>NZ_JAGIPR010000001.1 GCF_017877355.1 Chryseobacterium jejuense
AAAAACAAATTGCTTTAAAAACGCAAAGATTTTATATTGTAATATTTTAAGGGAGCAAAGATGGAATCAATTTCATTGATTCTTTCTAAGCGTACACATAACCACATCGCTTCATCAGCGACATTGTCGCCCTCTTTTGCTTTCTTAAGATAAACCAGTTGAACCACTCATTCTTTGCGTTTCAAAAAAGAGTTATTCAATAAAGGTTGGGTGCTGGAAGAGGAAAGCTGGAGGTTACTTTAAGTTATAGTAATTGGATAGCTATTACAAAAACAAATTGCTTTAAAAACGCAAAGATTTTATATTGTAATATTTTAAGGGAGCAAAGATGGAATCAATTTTATTGATTCTTTCTAAGCGTACACATAACCACATCGCTTCATCAGCGACATTGTCGCCCTCTTTTGCTTCCTTAAGATAAACCGGTTGAATCGCTCATTCTTTGCGTTTCAAAAAAGAGTTATTCAATAAAGGTTAGGAGCTGGAAGAGGAAAGCTGGAGGCTACTTTAAGTTATAGTAATTGGATAGCTATTACAAAAACAAATTGCTTTAAAAATGCAAAGATTTTATACTGTAATTGTAATATTTTAAGGGAGCAAAGATGGAATCAATTTTATTGATTCTATCTAAGCGTACGCATAACCACATCGCTTCATCAGTGACATTGTCGCCCTCTTTTGCTTCCTTAAGATAAAACAGTAAAATCACTCATCCTTTGCGTTTCAAAAAAACAGCTACACAAAGTTGCCTGATTTTGGGCCAATGCAATAAAAACAATTCCGTAAAAATACTCCAAAGCCAAAAGATTTTAATGGAAACGTTTTAAAAATTAGCGAACAAGAAGATATATTCCGGCAGCAATTCCGGCATAAGCAACAACGGTAATAATATCAGCTATGGGCTGTGAAAACCGTTTTTCCGCAATTTTCTCGCCGTTGATCTGGTTCTTATGGAATTTCAAAGTTTTTTTAGCATTATGAACCGGGTGTGCTACAAGGCTGTCGCCTTCCCATTTGTCAACGATTACTTTATAGCTCTTGCCGTCAACGTCAATTTTAACATTTTTATTAGAGGTAAGTTTCTCCTGAATATTGATGGGTACAGGTACTTGTTGAGAACTCATACTTTTAAATTCAGCTGGTGTACTTTCTATTGGTGAAGAGGTAATATTAGCACGAGCTGTAGTCTGTTTAGGTTCTTGCCTGTTGTCGGTTGCTGCATTCACTTGCTTTTTAACCTGGTAAGTATAGCAGCTGGTAAGAGAAAATAATATGATGATGAGATAAAGATTCTTTTGCATTGGTTAAATTTAAGAATTAAACGGAATATTTAGCATTTTCTTTTGAAAGATCCTGTTTTTTTGGAATAGGGTAACTGTTTATTGATGTTTTAGGGCATACATTATGGGAATTTGTTTTCTTAGTTCTTTTGCTTATATCACCACTTAAATATAACGCAAAGTTTTTATAATGTAATTGTAAAAGATGGAATCAACTTCATTGATTCTTTCTAAGTGCACGCATATCTATATTGCTTCATCAGCGACATTGTCGCTTTCATTTGTCTTCTTAAGATGAAACAGCAGAATCACTCATTCTTTGCGTTTCAAAAAAGCTGCACAATAAACCATTGTATTATTTTATGCTGACCACCAGTCGTTATAACTCAAAGTAACTTTCAGCCTCCCTCTTCCAGCTCCCAGCGTTTAATAAAACAGACCAACAGCCATCTTTATAACCATTATAACTTCCAGCCTCCAGCTTCAAGACAAAAAAAAGGCTTTCAGGATAACTGAAAGCCTTTTTTACTATTTAAAAACCTCATTCTGATAAAGAAGATTGTCATCTTCGTCAAAGCTTATAATGGTTACTTTATATTGTTTTGCACTGTCGTTATTGAAAAATTTAATTCTTGGTGGAACATAATCGCTGTCAAATAAATTAGGATTCCAGTATAATGTTTCGCGGGTGTCATTTTCAATTTTTGCACTCTCATCTATCATTTCAACAAGAAATTCTGAAGGTTTATCATAACCCTTTATAGCAGATGAGTTATTCTTTGGTGCTTCTTTTCCTTTATTTTTAGACTTCATATTGCCTTTCATGGTATAGATGGCTACTGCATCACCTACTAATCCGGCTCCTTTCAGAATTTTTACCATAGCAATATTATTGATCGGCAAAGTGGAAATCATGGTAGGATCGGTAAGAATTTCATCTAAATAAAGCTTAGCCTGCTGGCCGCGAATGTAAGGAATACTTATCCCTGAATTATTTTTTTGAAATGTTAAACCGGCCGCTCTTCCCTGTAGCCAGTCTAATATATTGGTCATTCCGTCGGCATGCTGATCTTCATTCACAAAATCAAATATAGTAGAGTTCATAGAACTGAACATTCCGGTAGAAAGCTGTTGGTCCAGTTCTTCTTTTGGATCTTTCTTTTTTCCTACTAATTCTACTTCTTTAATTTCAATATCGGTACTTTCTGTCTTTTTGATGTTCTTTTGAGTATTAATTGCTTTGGCAATGGCTGGCGGAAGGGTTTTATTTCCATTGGCTTTTACGAGTTTATATTTCGTTTCCGGAAAATTACCGGTAAATGGTGTGGGATTTACCAATGGTTCTGCCGTTACAAATAAATTATCAGCAGTTGATTCTTTCCCATTTTCTGAATTAGCGAATAAGGAAACAGTCAAAGGTTCATCATTGCTAAGATTGTTTAAATAAACATAGCCGCTTTGGTCGGTTTGAAACGGACTGATAATGGGTTCGCTTTTCCCTGACTTCAACAATAAAACCACACTGGAATTGGACATCAGTGCGTTATTTTTAACAAGTTTTACCCTGTAAGAAAGGAATTTTTGAGATTTGGTCTTAATGGTTGGTACAGATCCACTCAATACGGAATTCCAGTCAAACCTCTTCCATTTTTCAGAAATAAGCAGAGCGTCTAAAGCTTCACTATTGGCATTTTTAGAAAAATATTGAGCCGGACTGTCTATTTTGGTAGTAAAATCTCCTGTTAACCAAAGTCCGCTTAGAATATTGTCTTCTTCAGGCTTCTGAGTTCCATCATCCTCACTTACCAAAACGGTATAATTTTTAAAATAAGATTCCGGAGAAAGATCAATACTATTGAAAGATCTTGGAGTCTGTTTAATGCTCTGGCCTATAATTTCAGCTTTCTCAATCTTTAAATCATTGGGCTTTATGAAACACAGCCTTTGGGCAACCAGATTATCCTGATCGTCAAAAATGGCTAATTGGAAAACTCCGTTAGCTCCATTGCTGATTTTGGTAGGAATAAGACTGGAAGCCTCATTGTTTAACTGTTTAATAGTAGCCTTATAAGCAAGGTGGTTATTGATAGTTCCTACAATTTTATAATTCTGAAGCTGTTGTTTTAAATTAACGCCTTTTAAAGTATATTTAATTCCGTCTTTTGAACTGTTAACCTCTAAATGAAGACCGCTGTCTGCAACCTGTGGAAGATCTATTGTTTTACTTTTCCCGGCATTATCCTGAATGATAACCTGGTATTTTTTTCCTGAAGCAGGAGTTAGGGTAAAAGAAGCCACATTTTTATCAAAAGACTTAAAGGTTGTGATAGAAATATTGGGGTTCTGTGCATCTACTATTTTTCCGGACCAGTTTTCCGGCAAAGAAGTATTGCTTGAAAGTCTTACAGCAAATTTTGTAGGCATACCATTAATGAAATTTCCCCCTTCGGGAAAGGCTTTTGCAGACCAGTCGGAACTTTTAGAAACTACTAATGATTCTGTGGAATTGGGGTTGTATACCGGAAAAGATTTAACAATCTGAAATTCTTCGTTAAAATTGGTCATATAAGGCGTATAAGCTCTTACAAAATACACCTGCTCCGGAAGATCTTCTTTCAGTTGAAAATCTCCGCTGCCTTCACCATTGGTGAGAAGTATGGTTTTCCAGTTTATTAATTTTTTATCAGAATTGTAGAGTTCTACAAACAGGGTAGTAGATAATGCAGAACGGTTATATCCATCAAACACAAAACTTTTGAACCAGATTTTGTCACCAGCGGCATATTGTGATTTGTCAGTAAGTACATATACTTTTTCTTGTTCGTAATTATCCTCAAGACTTGTAATTGCTTTTTCCAGTTTCGTTTGGGCCAGTATAGGTTGCACCAGAGAAAGAAGCAATACTCCGAATATATTTTTCATAGAAATCTTAACGCATTTTAATTCAGCGCTAATTTAATCATTTAAAGATTTGAAAATTGATATTTAGTGGGTTATTTCAAAAGAAAGAAACTAATAATGAATATTTTCAGTTGTTGGGTTGCTTGTTATACATCAGTGTTCAAAAATAGAAATTATCCATAAGAAGAGTAGATTACTGCCATACAGCCAAAATATTTTTATTATTTAATTTATCTTCACATCATGAATGCTATAAACATGAAACATGATATTTCTTATCATCTCGAAGAAAACCGTTTTATACTTTATATAGATATCACCAACCATAGCGGTGAAGAACGGAAATTTTATTTCTCTAATGATACAGGCAGCTTGGCCAGGAACGGGATAAGACTTTTTGATGCAAAGGATGAGGTAATAGAAGTCTATGAAAGAGCTTTTATCTCGCCTGCATATAATGCTGAGCCGGTTCCTGAAAATATACTGCCTCCCAATGAAACGCAACGGTTCGAATTTCCGGCTAAGGTTTTTGAAGAAGATGGCGAGCAGATATTATCCTTCAAAGGAATTTCATTCAGGATTCCCAGACATGAAAAATTTTATATCACCTTTGAATTTTCGAGAATACTATCTAATAAGTTGGAAGTAATGGTTTGAGCTGGATGAATCACATTGAACATAAGGTTGAAGCAATTAATGAAATGTAATCAAATGAATAAAGAAATCCATGAACTGCTCTATCACTATAACGAAAATGGGGATGAAGGGTACGATTTGAACGAAGTACAGCTCCTTGAAAAAATAGATATTGAGAGGATTGAAGGATTGAAATTGCTGCTTCATAGTAACGATCGATATATTGCTTATCAGGCGATGCTTATTTTACTCGCATGGGCAATACCGGAGGGATTTGAATTCATCAATCGGTTTATGAGTAAAAAATGGGCTGAAAAAGAAGAATTTGAACCCCATAGGCTTTATGGTGAAGATAATGTGTATGATATCATTACCAATGCATTGTATATTTCGACTTTTAATGGGAAAGACGAGCAGGAATTATATCCATATATCAAACAGTTTTTGAACCTATACGGAGGCCAATTTTTTGAATATCATTTAAAGCATTTTTTACTGAAGAAAAATTGTAGTCCACTTTTCAAGGAAATGGAGAAAGCGATGCAAAATGCTTTGGACAATAAAAGATACTATCAGGCCAGCCAATTATTTCCGGTACTGGTTCATTATGACAAAAATAAATTTAATGAATATAGGGAGGTTTTTACTCTTTTAACAGGCCAGGATAACAGGATTGCGTACAATGTGGAAGAAGCAGAAAAAATACATCAGAAGAATGAGAACTGACAGATTCAGTATCTTTAGGCATTTCTAAATGAGCCGGGTTTTAGCGGAACCACCTGTTTCTTTTTTCATGCCGGTACATGCATTACTAAGAATAGCATCAAGACAGCAACTGAAATTAATTTTGAGCTTTCATGGTATCTTTTTGAAACGTTAAATAAATTATTGTTGTGGAAAAATATATATGAAATTTTTTAATGTTTTTTTATCTATTTTCGGTGAAAATTGTGATACGTGATGATTGGAATAATAAATAATTAGATACAATAATTATCACTAATAAAACGGATATAAAGAAAGTGGATGATATTGTTCCTCACATTGTATTAAAGAGAAAAATTTATCCTTGAAGATGAAGAATATTGGCCTTATCTCACCCAATACTACCGTAGGTTGTCAGATATAATTACAATACAACTATAAGTAGTGTAATTACAACTAAGAGTATTTATAATTCTGATAGATAAGGATGGACTGGAAGCTATCTTTGTCCTGTCAAAAAGACTAAAAATACAAGAATATGGATATAAAGAAACTAGGCGATAAAATCGTTCAGGCACGAAAAGAAAACAGAATGTCCCAGGCGCAGCTTGCCCAACTTCTGTTTATCAGTCCGCAGGCAGTTGGAAAATGGGAGCGTGGAGAATCAGTACCTGATTTTATTACCATTAACCGTCTCTCTGAAATTTTTAATTTAGACCTTAACTATTTTTCAGAGAATGCACCCGTTCAAAAAGAAGAGTTGGCCATTAAAAATATGGCTAATAATACTGACCAAACTGGGCAAAAAAATAATGCAGAGGTTGAGTCTTCACATTCTGTAAGTGAACCATTACTCACTAATTTTAGCGGTGGAGCTTTCGTAGGGACAGATTTTGCTGGAGTAAACGCTCCGGAGAGAAAATTTTGGGGAAGTGATCTGAAGGGAGCAGATTTTTCCGAAGCAGATTTAACAGGCAGTTCTTTTAAGAACAGTGATGTGAGTAATGGTAATTTTGAAAGTGCAGATCTTACAGATTGTGTTCTATCTAATAATAACCTCTCTGGAACAAACTTTAAAAAAGCTGTTTTGCTTCGAACTGAGTTTTCCTCATCTGATCTTACTCAGGCAAGATTTACCGATATCAACTTAATTGATGTAAAGATAATGGGTGGTGATCTGAGAAAAACAATTTTTGAAAACTGCGAATTTGACGGGGTAGATTTTAGCTCTTCAGATCTGAGTGGACTTTGTCTTGATGGACAGCTTTTCATTAATGTAAAATTTGATAATGCCGGACTAAAAGGGGTCTCTTTTAAAGGAGCTGCGTTAAAAAATGTTTCTTTCCGATCTACATTTGCACTTACCAACAGATATTATAAAACCCTTAAAAGTATTGATTTTGAAGGAGCAATGATGGATAAACTGACCTATGCAGCCCTCAAGGGAGCTGGAGTAGATTTACCGAATGTAATAAAAGTATAGATTGTTTAATAATAACCAAAGAACTTCGTTCCATACAGAAAATGCTGACTGCATCTTTAAAAATATATATTAGAAATAAAGTTTAACGCAAAAATAAATAGTATGTCATTTCAAACCTATATTAAAAACATTGAAGAAAAAACAGGAAAGTCCCGTTCTGATTTTGAAAATTTAGCTGGGGAAAAAGGATTTACCGAAGATGGAAAAATAAAAAAGGGAGTAAAAGCAACAGAAATAATCAATTGGTTAAAAGAAGATTTTGAACTAGGGCATGGGCATGCTACTGCTATGTATGCCTATATTAACGGAAAGCGCGAATAAAAAAAATCTATCTCTGTAAAAAATGATAGGCACCTATTTTCCTAAATAAGTGCCTATCATTTTGATGAACTTGAAGGGATTATTTTTACATCACTTTTTTACAAGATTAAGCTGTTCTGCCAAATCAGAATACCATTATTCTATCCAAAAATGTCCCGTAGAATAGGTTCTGGCCTTACCTGCCACAATCACTCTTTCATTTTTGTTTTCACAATAGAGCTGGCCGCCTCTTTCTGATAGCTGGCGGGCAAAAAGCTTATCCTTTCCAAGTCTTGAAGACCAGAACGGAATGAGAGAACAGTGGGAAGAACCGGTTACAGGATCTTCAAGAATAGATGATTGCGGCGTAAAATATCTTGATACAAAATCACTGTCAGTACCTGCTGCAGTCACTACAACACCTCCGGGATCCAGGTTGATAAGGTCTAAAATAGATTTTTCAACGGTGATCTTTTTGATGTCTTCCTCAGACTCATAAACCAGTACGTAGTCTCTTGATTTGAAAACCTCCTTAGGCTGTATACTAAGAGATTTAATGATTGTATCCGGAAGAGTGGATGGTTCGGGCATTCTTGAAGGGAAATCCATATAATAAAATCCATCTTTTACATCCACTGTTAATTCACCGCTTGTGGTTTCAAAAACGATTCTGCTATTCGGATAATTTAAAATGGTAGCTAAGCAATGTGCAGTAGCAAGGGTAGCATGTCCACATAAATCCATTTCTATTTCAGGAGTAAACCATCTCAGATGAATGGTATTGCCATTATCAATAAAGAAAGCTGTTTCTGCTACAGCATTTTCACGGGCTATTTTTAAGAGAACCTCGTCGGGTAACCATGTTTTCAATGGAACAACACACGCAGGATTTCCCTGGAAAATTTCTTCTGTAAATGCATCTATTTGATATAATTCTAACTTCATAATTGAGAAATTTTAGATCGGTAACAAAGATAATTTATTTTACCGGATGGCTCTTGGGCTTATGATTTTTAAATGCAGAAAAACCCTCTGAAGATTCACTTTTTTCTTTTGTTTTTAAAGAGAATAGGGGATGTTGGTTCAATAGTTTAATAGTGGGTGATTCAAAATTCCAGCCCATATTTTTCTCAAGAAAATAAAAAACTGCTCCATCATGGGTTGTAATTTCAACAAAATACGCAGGAAATTTGTTCAAAGCATGTCTTACAGGCATAAAGGCGACTTCTTCTATTTGTTCAGCAGGATAAAGCATTTTGTTAATGATAAGGCTGTCATCGGCTAGAAAAACATTCGCAAGAGGAAGATTTTTTCTCAGCATCCGATGGTCTGATAAACATACAAACACTAGAAATAGAAAACATAGAATACTTGTACAGGCCAAATAAGCAGGCTCTTTTTCTTCGGTGAAAAAATAAAGTGATATCGTAACTATCTGAACAAAAATAACAATGAATCCATATCTGAAAAAGAAGAATTCGAAATAACTTGGATTTAATTTTTTCATGAATAAAAAGAGTTTGGTGGTTTCTGCTGCCATTATATTGAGCGCGCAGAAAATGCATTCCATTCTATAAAAATACAAAAGTTTATAGTCATATCTAGTCTGATATTTCTCACTAGGTTGTACAGTTTTAAATCTTGTTTAGGTCTTATTTTTGAAGGAATAAGGTTGTGAAAAAATCTATTTCAAAAATTGATACGGGTTTCTAATCATCAATAAAAAAATATCGCTACTTATTTAAAATAGCGATATTTTACATGTGTGCCCTTCAGAGGGTTATATTAGAATACCTTTTTACGGATATGAAACTACGATAATGATTTAGTATTGAGGTCTGTATCTGCAATTTTTGTGAGGAGTTTATCACATTTTTTTTCCTCGCTCAGGGTTGCCAGAAGATTTTTAAGGCAAACATTCTCTTTCAGAACTTTTGCATAGGCAGCAAGCGTTCCATAGGTTGCAATTTCATAGTGTTCTACCTTTTGTGAAGCTGCTATAATTCCTGTATCTCTTACAGATCCTGATTGGGTTTCTTTCATGATGTTTTTTCCTTCATCAAGAAGGCCTTGCATTGCATCACATTTTTTGGCTTGTGCTTTTTTCTTCAGGGATTTAAAACATTCCTCCAGCCTTTTTACATGAATTTCTGTTTCTCTGAGGTGATTTTCAATAGCCAGTTTAAGCTTTTTATCTGTTGCATTCTTATACATTTTAGGCAATGCTCCTACCAATGCTTTTTCTGCCCAGTACATGTCTTTCAGTCCATCTTCAAACAGGTCTTTCAGTCCTTTGGCAGCATTTTTCTTTGCTGGAGTTTTGGCTGTCTTTTTTGCCGTAACTGATTTAGCAGGTGCTCTTTTTGCTGTTGTTTTCTTTGTTACATTTTTTGTTGCCATAATACTTTAGATTTAATGTGATTGTTTTAACAGCTATAATTCTAGACCACTCAATAAACTAATTATTTTGCCGGTCATCCCTTTTTAATTCTCTTTCCACTTCATCAATCTCTGTTAAAGGAAGAAGAAAGTTGTTTTCAATATAGCTGCGGATATTTTCATCCGTTTTATTATTTACTTTTCTGATAAAAAGCTGATTGCTGGATTTCAGAGACTCTATGTAATTCAGGATATCCTGCTTATTCTGAAAAATTGTCTTCTCAAATATTGCCCTTTTATCATCATTTACAATAATATCATTAAATGATGTATTCATAAGAACGGTCTGAAAAAATGATTCGGCAGGTAAAAAGGTATGAAGATAATAATCTTCAAAATCCATTACTTTTTTATTGCTTGTTAAGAAAGCACAGGTTTCTCTTGTAAATATAAACCATTTTCCTCCAATATAGGGAGTTACCCCTTTCATAAATTCTCTTTTATAAATGAATGAGGAGATTATATAGGCTAATTCGGTGAAATGATTTTGTATTCTTTTCAGGGTATCCGGTCTGTAAAATTTCTGGTCGTAATAGAACAGATAATTCCGGCCTTTATTCACTGTAAGGAATTTACGTATGATGGATTGGGATTTAAGAGGATAATCTTCACCACTGAGATTGATGAAATAATCCCATTCCCGACTTGCATTTAAAAGAAATTCCATAGCATTAAGCTCTGCCTGGATCATACTGAAGCCTCCTGAAACAATATTCAGACTATCTAAAATAAAAACATTGGGAAATTGTACTATGTAGAGCTGTATTTCTTCTGTGAAGGCCGGTTGAGCCTTTCTGTCAATATGAATAAGATAGAACTGATCTTTTGTGTAAATTTTCTGAAACATCTCCTTGAATACATGAGGTTTATGATGTATCATAATAAAATAAGCAATTTTTATATGCGGTGTTGCATATGATTCCAGGGTTTGGGGCTGGGTCTGGGGTATGGGAAAAGCTGTTTGCATTTTGGGAAGCTTAAAATCATCCGCGTCTGCAAATAATTCGATTGACGTGCGAAAGGTATGAATAATTTTTTGATAATCAACCAATTAAATGTGGTTTTGTTTGTTTTTTTTATCGTAAGTTTGTAGAGCATTTATAAAACAGGTCACTGCCTTTGCTATTCTGTAATAGTTTAAAATCACAATTTTCTTTTCCAGTTTTGCTTTTTCAGCTACCATTTATAATCTTGATTTCATGAGTGAAACGGAGAAGATTATAAAAGTCCTACCATCAATAGGAGCGATATGTTATTGCTGGTCATAAACAATATTGAATAGTATTGTTGCAGATAAAGCAAGCAAAACGATAAACCGGAAAAGTACTCTTTATTTGTTTATCCTTATACCAACTCAAATTCTGATAAACAGATTTGCTTACCAACTACCGGAAGACCGGAATTTATAATGAGCTTTAAAAATTTAAACTTAATCAATCCCATTGTTCGTGCTGTAACGGAAGCTGGATATTCCAAGCCTACCGAAATACAGAGTGCTGCAATTCCACATATTCTGGCAGGAAAAGATATTATAGCATGTGCACAAACCGGAACCGGAAAAACTGCAGCATTTGCTATGCCTATACTACAGTTACTGAAAAGACATAACCCTGAACATCAAGAAATACGCACCTTAATTCTCACTCCAACCCGGGAATTAGCCATACAGATAGAAGAAAACTTTGGCATTTACAGCAAATATCTGCCTTTATCCCAACTTTCTGTTTTTGGGGGAGTTTCAATAGGTGGCCAGCTTGCTGCCCTGAGAAAAAGAGTAGATATTCTTGTAGCAACTCCCGGAAGGTTACTGGATCTGGTGAATCAAAGACATATTGATCTCTCTAAGCTTGAAATATTGGTTTTGGATGAAGCAGACAGAATGCTTGATATGGGGTTCATCAATGATGTGAAAAAAGTTTTAAGTTTAATTCCCCGTAAAAGACAAACACTGTTTTTTTCTGCAACCATGCCGGTAAGTATAAAGAAATTTGCAGAAACCATTCTGAATAATCCTGTAGAGGTTACTGTAACACCAGTGTCTTCAACAGCACAAACAGTAAAGCAATCTGTATATTTTGTAGAGAAAAAAGATAAAACAGATCTGTTGATAGATATCCTGCAGGAAAAAAACACTACTAGATCATTAGTTTTCACCCGTACTAAACATGTTGCAAATAAACTTGTTCAACAGTTAGAGGATGTGGGGATTTTTGCAGCAGCTATTCATGGAAATAAATCACAGGCAGCAAGACAAAATGCACTTGATGATTTTAAAAGCAGCAGAATTAATGTATTGGTGGCTACAGATATTGCCGCTAGAGGCATTGATATAGATGATCTTCCTAATGTTGTCAATTATGAACTTCCTAATATCCCGGAAACCTATGTTCACCGGATTGGAAGAACAGGAAGGGCAGGAGCAGAAGGTACCGCCATTTCATTTTGCGATACAGATGAGCGTGTGGATCTTAAAAATATTCAAAAGCTGATCGGATTTACAGTGCCGGTCAGATCATTTTATAAATAAATTCTGTAGCGTTTACAGAACACAATATTCAATTTTTAATAATAATTACAATGCAACAAGGCACAGTAAAATTTTTCAATGAAGCAAAAGGCTTCGGATTTATTACTCCTTCAGATGGGAGTAAGGACATATTTGTACATTCTTCAGGGTTGAGCATAAGTTCAATTCGTGAAAACGATAAAGTCGTTTTTGATGTACAAAAAAGTGACAAGGGCTTAAATGCTGTCAACGTAAAATTGGCATAATTTAAACTTGATTGTAGATATTTCAAAAGATAATTTTTTACAATTCCAGTTTCATAATTTTTATATTTTTTAACAAATAATATATCCATACCAATTTGTCTGGATATATTATTTGAACGGACATTACTATAAATACATTACTTTTTATTTCCATAATGTTCATTAACCTCTTACTGGTTTGTAAGAGGTTTTTAAAGATTTTGGAAAGAAGAAATCTCATGAGTTTAGTATTGAGTTATTCAGTAACAGGATAATTAAACACCAACATATACGTTTATAAGAAAGAAGAACATCATATGATTATTATCAACAATTTTATTGAATATAAAGCTCTTGAAGGCAAAATGATTGGGATTTCTGCCTGGCATACGATAGATCAGACTCAGATTAACAGGTTTGCAGAAGCAACCTTAGATTATCAGTGGATTCACACGGATAAAGAAAAAGCAGAAAAGGAAGGCCCCTTTAAGTCCACTATAGCTCATGGTTATTTAACATTATCACTTATTCCTTATCTCTGGAAACAAATTGCAGAGGTGAGAAATGTAAAAATGGAAATTAATTACGGAATTGAGAATCTTAAATTTGGACAGGCGGTTCCTGTGGATAGTGAGGTGAGACTACAAGCTACAATAAAATCTGTGACAGATCTCAGAGGAACGGTAAAGGTAGTGATGGAAGCGAAACTTCTAATAAAAGACCAAGCTAAACCGGCTTATGTAGGAGATGTTATTTTTCTTTATCATTTTCATATAGAATCATAATGATCTAATCTTATCACAAAATAATGTTCGATTGTTTTTTGTGCTTCTTTGCACATTAATAAAAGGTCATTCTTGGAGGTGTTCTCGAAACTAAAATCATCATGGGTTTCCACAATATATTCGGTTACGATTTCAATATTCATTATATCGAGTTCTGTTACATCAGTTTCCAGTCTATGTTCCTCTTTAAAAAAAGGAATTTTATGGAAAATAGTATCGTTAAACCGAAAAAGATGTATTGTTTTCACTGCAAAAATATTTAATAAATGAAAATTGAGTTTGGTTTATTTTGGAAGCTTATCTTTCATTTTCCTACTGATCCATCTTTTAGACAAGGTACGTTTTGATGGCAATGGGTACATGCCTCCTGAAAGGATATATAATAAGCTGTTCCAAAAATTATTTTTTCTGTAGAATTCATGACTATAGTTGGTTAATACTTTTAAGTATTCATGTTCATATTCCTTTGCTTCCTGTAATGTGTAATTTTTCGGAATATCTTTAATAATATCCATAGCGGTTTGGTTAAAGACTTTAGGTGAGTATTTTTCTATAAAGTCCAATTCAAGTCTGGATATACTGGTAAGTGGAATGAGTAAAGAAAAAATTTCATCATAAAAATTGCAAATAGTTACTTTCCATGATAATCTTTCTTCTTTTGGTAAAACCTGAATGGCCAGTTGGATGAGTTTTTTATGGCTCACCTCCAGTTCATCCATATAGATTTTGTTTTGCTGCCAGAATATAGATGCATTGATTTTATTTTTTTTAAAAATATTTTCCAGTATATATTCAAACTGTATTCTAATATATTTTATGTTCTCGCTCTGGTCTTCTAAAACAGACTGCCACAGATTATGCTGGCTTAAACTGCAATATGTACTGAATACCAATCTTGATCTGTTAATAAGCTGCTGTAATTCTTTTAACATTCTAAGAATTTCCGTTGCATCCCTTTCTAGGGTGATATTGGTATTTCTAATATAGAATAAAGCAACAAACTGTGAGTAATAGGTCCTTCTTGAAATATTTTTTTTATTTCTGAGTCCCAATTTGCTCTTTGGATGCTTAGTTAGCTTTTTCATCAGAGTTTTATTGTAAATCATTTTTTTTGATAGTCCCTTTTTCAAAGGATTTTTGCTGTATTTTAAGAGAAATAAGATATTGTCTTAAATCTTTGATCGTGATATTTTTTTCTGCGAAAGAAAAAAATAACGGAGTTTCATCTAAAAGTTCATACAGTTCAGGAAATTCTTTTTGAATTTCAACCGTTTTTTTAAATATCTTTTTTGTTAGAATTGATATGGTATCTACATTATTCATAGCCACTTTTTATTATTGTTACTATCATCTTAAAGCGTTTATTTCCTTTTACAGAATGAGATTTATGGGCGGGAATGATAATGCATTCACCTTCTTCCATAAAATAAGAAGCTCCGTCTATAATGATTTCTGCTTTACCCTCAATGATCTGTGCAACAGCATCAAAAGGAGAAATTTTTTCGGGTAACCCTTCTTTGTCATCAAATGATAAAGCACTGATATTGCCGGTTAGTTTTTCCAGAATTGTCTTGCTGACTACAGAATTCGGAATGTATTCTACAATCTGGCTGGTAATATATACTTTTGATTTCTCTAGTTCTTTATGATTCATCACAGCTTTTTAAGTATAAAAGACTAGACAGGTATTGTAAATAAAAGGGACAGAACTGTCTAATATCCCATCCCTTTTTCCAGTGAAAACTTTTGATAAATATGTCTTTATCATAGGCTTTAACTGTCCTTGAAAACAATTTATGAAAGATTAATTTCTTTGATGATATTGAGAACCTCTTCACGGTTTTTTCTTAATCTGTTTCCGATTCTTTCAAGCATTTCCTTTTCTTTACCTTCTTCAAATTTCAGATCATAATCTGTTAATGTTGAGAATTTTTCTTTCAGTTGTTTAGACTGTTCATTCCAGTCTTCGGGAATTTTGAAAGATTTATCGCCTTTATTGTGGTTTGTGTCCATAAGGTGGATTTTAGTGTAACTTCATTGCTACAATACAAAGTTGGGTGTTTAATGATCTATTGTATTACAGATTGTTTCTTTTATGTTGCACATATCACACGTTTACAAAATACCAGCCTGTTTTGAGCATCTGAAATACGGTTGTTCAGTTTGATGACTCTGATGAAGGGGTGGAAGTTATTGGGACTTTGGAAAAAATTACAAACTTAAAATACTACTATATAACTCCAAATAAGTGATTGATTATTCGTACCTTGCTGAATAACTACATTGAACTGGTGATCCGGACTATCAGTTCCTACATATTCTCTTCTTTTCATTATTTAATATTTCCGGTATATTATTACCTCTAGTCTGCTTCAAATCATTAATAAAGCTGTTTTGAAAAGGAAAATATAAAACTCTTGATTTCCTCCAAAGGACAATTCAATTGTAAATTATTACTGTTTTTATGAATATAAAAAAATATTTATGGATGTGGACGTTTTTGGTTCCTATCCTGGCGTGGCTCTCTTATATTGGAAATTCTGTTTTTTCTTCAGGGTATTACTCTGTGATTCTTACTTTATTTTTGATAGGAAGTGTTTTGGCTGCAGTGTATCATTCCGAAGTCATTGCCCATCGTTTGGGAGAGCCATTCGGAACTTTACTTTTGGCATTTGCCATTACGGTCATAGAAGTAGGACTTATTATTTCTATCATGATGGGAGCAAAAGGTTTAGAAACCATTACCCTTGCCAGAGATACGGTTTTTGCAGCAGTGATGATAATCCTTACCGGAATCATTGGAAGCTGCATTATAATAGGCTCTTTAAGATATAGAGAACAAAGCTTTACACTACAAGGGGTAAGTACCGCACTGATTACGCTTACCTCTGTTATTATTTTTGTGCTTATTCTGCCCAATTATACGGTAAGTCATCTCGGAGGTGAATATACGTCCTTCCAATTGCTTTTTATCGCCTTGATTTCTTTAGGACTTTATCTCGGATTTACTACGATCCAAACGTTTAGACACCGAAGCTTTTTCATTTCTCCACAAAACAAACTATCTAAAAATGAGCCTGTACAAAATAGTCATGAAATGATTTCCCGAAAACAATTGTATATCAGTTGTATATTATTAATCTTGTCCCTGGGAATAGTTGTTTTACTGGCAAAGCTTCTTTCAAAGGATGTTGAACATATCGTTGTTTCGGTTGGTGCTCCAAGGTCTCTTGTAGGTATCATTATTGCCGGTATCGTTCTCCTTCCGGAAGGGCTGGCTGCATTCAGAGCTGCCAAAAGTGATGAAATTCAAACCTCATTAAATCTGGCTTTTGGTTCTGCTTTAGCAAGTATAGGGCTAAGTATTCCTGCGATTGCCATTATATCTGTAATAACCGGCATAAGAATGTCATTAGGGATAGATATCAAATCAACAATACTTTTAGGACTGTCGCTTTTTATTATTACCGTCTCACTGGCAACGGGCAGAACCAATATCATGCAGGGAATTGTATTGATTGCTATTTTTTTAATTTACCTTTTTATTACGATAGTTCCATAAACTGCTGTGTATTAATATATAAATATAACAGTAAGTAAGGGTTGTTATTTTGGAAAACAGAGCCTTGCCATGAGGTAGCTTACTGTTGATTCGGCTCCCTGATTGAGATTAACATTTTTCTCTTCAAGTCCGTCATAACATCCACCTGTTGCAGGGTTATAAATGATCTGATGTAAATGATTTTTTCCTAAAAACCAACTAAAAGCATTCATCATCATCTGCAAATATTTTTCATCCTTAAAAACCTTGTAGAATGTAGATAAGGCCAGTATGGTGTAAGCAACATCAATAGGTTGTTCACCGCCAATTGATTCAGAAATTTTAACCGTTTCTTTCTGCAGCCATCCTTTGTTGGATATTACTTTGATGCCTCCTTTACTAAATATTTTAGAAAGCAAAAACTTGAATGATTCATTGGCAACCTGCTTATACATTTCGTCTTTGGTCGTAATCCATGCACACAATAAAGCTTCAGGGAGTACACTGTTTCCATAGGTCAGATAGCTTTCAAACCAATGCCAGTCTTTATGTTTTTCATGCTGATACATTTTCACCAGCCGATTGGCGAACTTTTTCAATAATGGAATATTGTTTTCATAGTTTTGATAATGCAATCCCTTTATGATAAAAGCCATTGCTCGGGTAGAATGAATGTTCTCAATAGATGAAAGACTTTTTTCAATAATGGACTCCGCTTCATCAGAAAACTGTTGAGGTAAGATTGTTTTTATTGAAAGAAGATATCCCAGTGCCCAGATAGCCCTTCCATTGGAATCTTCGAGATTGGTCTCATAATTCTGCTGGGCAAATTCCTTGTGTTGGTTTATATAGTTGAGAAAACTTCCATCTGGTTGTTGGCAGAACTTAATAAGCTTCAGATAAGTTGAGATTAAATCAAGGTCAGATTCATCTTTGCTTAGTTCATAATGTCTGCAGGCTACAATCATTGCACGGGCATTATCGTCCAAAGTATACCCGGAATTGATATCAGGTTTGTTGATTTTAGAGAACTGGATCATCCCAAAATCTGTTGTCATATTTTTGATATGGCTGAGATTGATGATGGGAAATGTATAATGTAATGTCATTTTATCTTTGCTGTATTGTTGAAATAATAAGGCGTGTGCAATTGAAGAATTCTCCCAGGCTGTGGGAGCCATTTTTTCCAAACTATTCGATCGCAATTTTTCTTGTGCAGTTTCATTTTTTAATAATGTATTCACGGCAGCAGCAAGCTGTTTCGGAGCTTCAAAATCAATAATAATTCCCAGATCTTCATTTAATACTTCCAGAGCATGGGGAATAGGAGTGGAAATAATAGGACAGCCACAACTGATGGCATAGGAAAAGGTTCCACTTACTGCCTGGTTTCTGTCTTTTGAAGTGAAAAGATAAATATTGGTAAGCTGAAGATAATCTAACAACTCATTCAAAGGCAGGTATTGATTGATAAAGTAAGTGTGTTTTTCCAAATGGAGTCTCTTAACAGTATTCTGCAAAAAATCACGGTATTTTTCCCCTTCATACTTAGTGATACCGGGATGCGTTTTTCCAATAATCAGAAACATCACATCCGGGTTTTGGGAAATAATTTCAGGCAGAGCTTCTAATGTGGTTTCAATATTTTTCCCCGAACCCAGCAAACCAAATGTTGAAAGAACTTTTTTATCTTTAAATCCATATTTCGCTTTCAGTGAAATTTTATCGATAAATGGCAGTAAATGAGTGCCGTGGGGTATCACTTTAATTTTATGAGATGGAATATCATAATCATTGGCCAGGATATCCGCAGAAATACCGGTCATCACAATAATAGATTTTACGAAACTGCTGATTTCTTTTACCCTTTCTTTTAATTCCCGATCCGGTTTCGGCAGAACGGTGTGAAAAGTAATAATGATATCTTTCTCTAGATTTTGAAGAAAAAGCATTAGTCCGTTTTTAGCTTCAGTGAAAAATCCAAACTCATGCTGAAGCATAACAAGTTGAATATTGTCATTTTTGTTGATTTTATCAGCCAGTTCCAAATAAGAAATAGCATCGGATGTATTGAGTCGATATTGAGGATTTTCTTCGTATCGATAGCTTTCATCTTCAGTTTCCATTGGGCAGATGATGATGGTAAATGATTCTTTGAACTTTAGCTGAAGAGATTTTATCAAATCCTGACAATATGTTGCAATACCGCACACCTTAGGAGGAAAAGTACTTATAAAGATAATTTCAGGCTTATAATTAATTGTGTTTTTTTTATTTTGGACAGATTGCCTTTTTGTCTTTTCCTCCACGTCTGAGTTTATATTTTTATTCATGTTGATATCTGTTTTTAAAGTCTGACATTCTTTATAGAATAGTCAAATTATGATGCGTACTGTAGTAATTCCTTCAATAACTCCGGGATGCTTAAAGAAGCAACAGCTATTCTTTTATCTGCAGCTCCGTAATAAATATGGAGTGTATCTTCTTCTACGATAGCTCCTGTAGGGAAGCAGACATTGTTCACTTCTCCCTTCTGTTCCCATTCTTCTTCGGGTTTGAAAAGAGGATAAGGAAGTCTTGAAATTTCTTTTTCGGGATTATTAAGATCCAGTAAAGCAGCACATGCGCTGTAAACATACCCTTCAATGGTATCATGTACGGCATGGTATATCAAAAGCCATCCATGTTCGGTTTCTATAGGGGGACATCCTCCGCCAATATAGCTTACTTCATGCTCATATTGGGGAGATAATACAATATGCTCTTTAAAGTGAAGGAAATAATCTTTCCAGAAATCAGGATTCAGATCTTCAATATTTTCTATACTTGCAATTTGGATATCGGGTTTTATGCGATGAAGAAAATAAAGCTTACCATTAATTCTTCTTGGGAAAAATATTACATTTTTATCCCAAAGGAAGACATCTTTATCCTTTTTATGAGAAGGAGAGAGTTTGTTGAAACGGATGTATTTTTCTCCTATTTCACCTTGGGATTCTGATAAAAGTATAAATTCTTTGTATGGAATTTTGGGAACAATAATGCCCCGTTTTTGCCATGATGTAAGGTCCTTAGATACTGCAAGGGTTCCCAATGCATTAATCCCGTCATAACTTGTATAGGTAAGATAAAATAAATGATCTATTTTTACGATTCTTGGATCTTCAACACCATGTTTTTCGTATTCAAACTCGGGGATGATAACCGGATCGCTCAACCGGGTTTCTATAGTCTTATAATCTGATAATATACAGTATCCGATACTGGAGAAATTATTCTTTGCAAGAGCTCTGTAAAATAAATGTATTTTTCCGTTATCCTTGATGACTGCAGGATTTAAAACACCCTCACTCTCAAAGTCTAATGCCGTTTTTCTGAGTATAATTCCGTTTTTTTTCAGGGATACCATTTAGTTGCCGGTATTTTGGGCTTCGTTTTCCCTGTCTCTTCGTTTATTCATTTTATCCTCCCGTTTCTCTTTTGCGGATTTCGCGGGTGGAGTTTTATCTGATTTCTTTTTTCCGTCTTTTTCTTTTGACATTGTGAAATATTTTTTGTTAACTGTAAATTTCAATCATTATAAAAGGAAAGCTTTGCAATTGTCTTTCAATTTGTTGCATAAATCATAGATATTTCCGATTTAATAGACTAACTTTGGGTAAATAACTGTTAATGAAATAATTGGCAGATATAAACAGTAAGGGAGATGAAGTTGTATATAAAATACATGGTAAGCTTGCGCTGCAAAATGGTTGTCCATCAGGAACTGGAAAGGCTGGGCATTAAAAATGCTATTGTAGATTTGGGAACTGTAGAATTATTGGATAATATCAGCGTCGAACTAAGACAGATTCTAAAAGAAAACTTACTTAAAACAGGACTTGAAGTATTAGATGATAAAAAAAGTATCCTGATAGAAAAAATAAAAAATGTAGTCATAGAAATGATTCATTATTCAGATGAACTTCCAAAAGAAAATTTCTCAGATTATGTAAGTGAAAAATTAGGATATGATTATACCTATCTGGCAAATACCTTTTCAGAAGTGAAAGGAATGACACTTCAGCATTTTATCATTATTAATAAAGTAGAAAAAGTAAAAGAATTGCTGTTGTATGATGAACTCAATCTTACAGAAATATCTTATAAACTCAATTACAGCAGTGTGGCCCATCTCTCTAACCAGTTTAAAAAGATCACAGGGCTTTCTCCTTCATTTTATAAGCAGTTGAAACAAAGACGTCTTGGAAATCTGGAAGACTTGTAAATGTGTGATATATGTAAGATTATTCCGGATATATATAGTTTAGTATATATTGAAACAGCCATCTTTGTAGTATAATAATCAGGAATTTATCAAATCCATTAAAGTTTATGCTGCCATAAGGTAGTACAATTTTTAGACAGGGAAATATAGTGAGCCGTTGAAAGTATTCATTATACAAATTACTGGTATCCGGTATTTTAAAATATTGTAGTAGTAAAGAAAGACTGGAAAAATCCAATATACACCATGATAAAAAATTAATAGGCTTAAGGATTCTCAACTTTGATAATGAGCATATTAAAATCCCGATAAAATAGTAGATCTGTTTTTAGAAGGTTTTAATTAATTAAGGATAGGAACTTATGGTTTCTGTCCTTTTTATCCATGTTTATGTGATGTGATAGGTTGGTGTAGAATAAATACTATCACCTGAACCCACAAAAAGACGTATGTTTAAACAACGTTTTTTACTCACCAGACAGGCTGTTCTTACAATTAACCCAATATCGGAAATCATGAAAACAATACATCTTTTTCAGTTTAAGAATTCCATTTCCCGGAAGCTTCCTTTTTTTAAGGAAGAATGTAGACTAGATAATTTAAATGATTTAATGGCCTATGACCTGATGAACACCGAGAAAGTGACCGAGTTCATTATTGAGGTTCATGATGATTTTATTTTTGAAGATATGAGCAGAGAAGACCTTTTATTAATGTGCAAAAATGCCAAGGAAATGATTGAGCATTATTTTGCAACAACAATGAATGATTATGACGTTATCTGAACATTAATTTCAGCAGCGTAAAAAGTTTTTTAGATCAACATTAAATAGTAGATGCAATGAAATTTCAGCAAAGTTTACTTGATTATATCAGTACTTCACTCATTACAATGAATGAAACGGTTTCTATAGCAGAAAGTGTAACCTCGGGATTAATACAGCTGGCTTTTTCCCAGATGCCTAATGCAAAGCTGTTTTACAAAGGAGGAATAACAACTTTTACATTGCCTGAAAAAGTTAAATTTTTAGATATCAATCGAATTGAAGCTCAGGAAAACGGTTTTGAGACTCAAAAAATGGCAGATACAATGGCTGTAAAGGTCGCTGAATCATTTGGAACAGATTGGGGAATTGCTTCTACGGGATATGCTGCATCTGTAAGAAATTCAGGCTTTAAAGTATATTCATTCTGCTCATTCAGTTACAAAGGAGAGACCGTGCTTTCCAAACGGATAGAGCTCAATGAAAAGACCCTGGCTTTAGATGCACAATTATATTATACCGAATTTATTTTAGGGTGTTATAAAAGTGCACTTAATCAGATATTAATTTAATATATATTGCTTATTATCAGTTAGAAATATTGGCTTTTAAGCCGATATCCATACCTTACAAAGTATCTTTCAAATCCGCCTGTAAAAATCACCCTTACAATTTAGCTGTATATCTAATTATATCATTAACTTTATCAAATCAGAGATCAGATATAGTTGACTGAAAAGATTATATTATGATAATGCTTATTTTCAGAAAACTATAACTTATCAAACCATGAACCTATTTCAACACAACAATTTTCCAAATGTAAAGGGCAGCAGAGTATCATTAAGACAGATTCTGGATACGGATCTGGAGGATCTTGTTGAGATTTCATTTTATGATGCTATTCAGGCGAAAACCGTTCAGCAGGCAGCTGAAATGCAGGCAAAAATCAATCAGGATTATAAAGATGGAAATTCTATTCATTGGGGAATTGTAGATAACATGACCCATAAAATTGTTGGAACTTGTGGCTACTACCGTGGATTAGATAAAGGAGAAGGTGAACTAGGCTGTGTTTTATTATCAAAATATTATGGACAGGGATATATGACAGAGGGAATGTTACTGGCTATTGATTTTGGACTAAATCAAATGAAATTAGAGCGAATCTGGGCTGCAACAAGTCAACAAAATGGTCCTGCTATTAAACTTCTCGAACGGCTTAATTTTATGAGAGTTAATGAGATAGATAACGACGAAATCGAATATGAACTAAGGTAGTTTTATTTTAACTATTTGGCTTGTATTTTATAGAAAACCTTTGAAGGAGACAAATATTTACAGTATGGGAGAACTAATTACTGAAGAAGTGTTTGCAGCACCACAATGGCAGAAAATAACCTATCGGATAGTAAGTCTTTTAGTATTTGCACTAGGAGTTAACGTTCTCATGATAAAAAATGGGGGATGGCTGCTTTTTTTAGCTCCTCTGATTTTCTTTATTGCTGTTTCCATGTTTGTATACACTCGTCAAAAACTTATTATTTCGAATAGTGAACTCCGTTTTGTGGGTGATTTTAAGAGCTATTTTATTTCCTGGAGTGATATTACAAAGGTTGATATGGTAAGACTTGGAAAATATAGAACACCAACAGTTACCATTTATTATTCCGGTGGAAAGCTGAAATTGAACAGAAGTTTCTATCTTGAGCCTCAGTTCAAAAGAATGTTATCACTAATGGAAACTAGAATTAATCCGGAATTATACACAAAGAGATACTGGGAAGTTCGTAACCAGATTGCCTGGAATATAGTTTAGAAAATGACAAAAACTTGCTTTACATTCATTACTGTTTGTGGTTTTTTGAAGCTGCAGGCATTATAAATATATAAAAAATGATCAAAAATAGTATACAATGGTTCATTGTTTTTTCCTTTGCCACATTTCTTTTTTCCTGCTCAGCCACAAAAAAGGTGGCAGAGACCGATACTGGAAAGGCTGCTGATAAATCTGATTTGCTTTATACGGAAATCCATCGTGTAGCTTTAGAAGCCACCCAAAATAATCATGTTCCGGGGGTAGCTATAGCAGTTATTCAAAATGGAAAAGTTCTCTGGACACAATGTATTGGATTGGCTGATATGGAAAGTAAAAAACCAATTACTACGGAAACTATTTTTAATGTGGGATCTGTATCGAAAATGGTATCTGCATGGGGATTGATACAATTGAGTGAAAAAGGGCTTGTAACATTGGATGAATCGGTTGATCCGTTCTTGGTGCGCTGGAAGCTGCCAGTATCCCAATATGATATATCAAAAGTTACTTTGAGACGTATTCTCAGTCATACAGCGGGGCTTTCGGTACACGGATATGGAGGTTCGGAACAGGGAACTCCATTGCTAAGTTTAGAAGAGTCACTTTCAGGAAAGACAAAAAGAAATGGAGAAAGTGTGCGTCTTATCAGTGAGCCAGGAACAAAATGGGAATATTCAGGTGGTGGTTACACCCTTGCACAATTACTGCTCGAAGAGCGAACGAAAGAAAAATTTTCAGACTACATGAAAAAGAATGTTTTTGAGCCTCTAGGGTTGAATCATACCCATTATGAATGGACAGAAGAAATGATGACAAGCTCTGCAACGGCTTATGATGCTTCAGGGAAACCAATAAAGAACAGGATATTTACAGAACAGGCTGCAGCCGGATTGCAAACTACAATTTTGGATTTGGCCCATTTTGCTGAGCTATCAATAACCTCTGATTCAAAACAGTTGAATAAAGTTTTGAAATCAACAAACCTGCAATTAATGGAGAAACCTGTTTTACCATTTTCTGATCAGGGAAAAAGTGGTCTAGGCTATCGGTTTATGAATTATGAAGGGTTTGAAACCATTGGGCATACCGGTGAAAATGAAGGCTGGAGTGCTGGGGTGTTTATGCATCTGCCTACAAAGAGCGGTATTGTTATACTCTGTAATAGTTCTAATGGAGACCGCGTCTGGTATCCTATTTACCAGAGTTGGGTAAAAAGAATCAAGGTAGATTAAAAGTACCTGATGCACTACATCATCTAAGAAGTATTCAGAAAGTCAAATAGAGTGGCTGGGATGTACTAGCGAAAAGAACTCTCAGTAGGTGTTTAGAGTTTAGAAATACCCCAATTCATAAAAATTATCATTCATGATTTTATGATTGTAAAAAGAGACAACTATTTGCTGGTTGTCTCTTAAAGTGATCAAAACAGGATGATTTTCAAACGCGGTTATAGATAATTTGGTTTGCTTGAGTCATATTAAAAGAGGATTACAGAACTCTTTTTTTGTCCTTAAGTTTCTATTTTATGGTATTGATCCTATACTTTTGCTTCTTTGTAGAAGACAAAAATCCTTACTAGGCTTTAGTTTTTCAATATATTTGATATTAAAATCGGTAGCCAATACTCAATCCAAATTTTGCCACAACGTCATGATCTGTTTTGTCTGCATTGAACAAAAGCTTTCCATAGCCAACGTTGGCTTCAAAAACAAGTCCTTTTTTTGTGACCAACTTCCAGCCAAGACCAGCACCCAGTGCAGCATCATAAACATCTTTATTTTCAGTGAATGTCACGTTGTCTGGTGCGTATATTTTTTTTCCATCAATGGAAGTGAACATTCCAAATCCTTCGACAAAAAAACCGGAAGCATATTTTTTTCCAAAATAATATCTGTAATAGGGGGAGATGTTGTAATTCATATCCTCATTTTTTGTCTGATCATAAACAATAAATGTAGAGATCCCCAGTGATGAACGTTTGTTGAGATGTCGTTCAAAACCTACTTCTACAGAACCGGATAATGGCGCAAGTAAATTCAGTTTAATTTCATTTTTTTTCTCATACGGATCTCCATTGGTTTCGTTGCTTTGAGCATCTACAGAATAAAAAGCAAACAAAAAGATGAGTAATAAAAAGGTTTTTTCCATAAAAATTAATTTAAATTATTTTAGATGCAAAACTCAAATAATTCAAATTAGAACAGGTTTCAAAAGCTTAAAAATGGAGAAAATGGTACCTATTTGATGGTATTTTTATATTCATTGGGGGTCTGGCCGGTAACTTTTTTAAAGGCTTTAAAAAAAGTTGTTTTTGAAGTAAACCCAGCTTCTAATCCCATTGTCAGTAGATTATAGTTGTCATATTCCGGATCTGATATCATTTCCTTCACAGCTTCCACCCGGTATTGATTGATATAATGGGCGAAATTGTCTCCTGTTATCGTATTTACAATTTGTGAAACATATCCTGCACTTATGCCTAGTTTTTCAGCAACTTTTTCTCTGTTTAATGTACTGTCGGTATAAATGTGCTCGTCTTTACAAAGAAGTTCCAGTTTTTGAAAATAAAGATTGTCAGCTGTTATAGATTCCTTGTATGCTTCTGCAGTGCTATTTTCTTGCGTTGTACTGTTTTCTGCAACTTGCAGATTGGGATGTATAATAGCCAAATCGTTGTTTAGAAAATGGTAGACAGCGTCTTTATTTTTTGCAAGCTTGTATTTGTAAATGCCTATGTAGGCTGTCCAGTGCATGATAAATGTTGCCGATAAAGCCAGCCCACTCATGGTAGAGGAAATGTCTATTCCAAAAAAGAAGCCAGTCATATACGTAATTAGCCAGGTAGATAATAATAAATAGAGCGTCGTTAATAAGGTAATTACCCATTTTTTCTCTTGTGGGTCTTTTAAGTGCCTTATCATAAAATAAGAGTAAAAAGGTGGAAACAGGATGATGATAAAGGCAAATAAAAACTGAATCAGTCTAAGTATATTGATGATGAAAATGCCTGAACCTGTGATTTTATAAATTCCTAAAATATCATTAAGATGGTATAGAATAACAAAAGTAGAGGAATAGACAAATGGAATGTAGTACAAATACGTTCTTTGTCTGTTCTTTACGGTATCATCAATTCGGTTTATTATAAACAGGAAGATGAAGACAGGCAGTAAAAATATCCACTCAATATAGTCCAGAAAACGCAGCAAAGGATAGGATGTAAATGCACCTTCAAGTTCAAAAACATAATTCAGTAAAACCATGGAAAGTGCAAATAGTAAGTAGGCTAAATACTTATTTGAATTACTATTGAATAAGGAAGATTTTAGAATAACTACGCCTAAGACTATTCCCTGAAAAATAGCAATATTTAAAAGTGTTGTATAGATCAATTTTATAAAAGTGGTTATAAGGATTTATGGTGGCTAAATGTAGCTCTTTCATACGAATTGATAAAAACAATTAACTTTTTTAAGGATCAGGACATCTGCTCAGCTGAAATGATTTATTAATTGGTGTAAAAATAAATGTTTTTTTAGTATTAACCCCGCCATTTTATCAAACTGCTGTTATATGCCATTTATTTTTATTTTCCATTGATGTCATCATACAGCTTATCCACTACTTTTTCTAAAATTTCTCCTGTTTCATTAAAGCTGGTGTTGGTCAATATGGATATTCCTATATTTTGTTTAGGATAAATCACAAACCAATTCTGCATTCCGTATATCCCTCCGTGATGCCTGTACATTAATTCATTACCATTTTCTATGATGTACCAATGATACCCTTCCCAAAAATCAGAGCCTTCTTTATATAATTTTTTATGAGATTCGTTGACAATAGGATTTGATGAGTCAAGCTGCAATTTCATATACTTCACCAAATCGGTAGTCGTAGAGTGCAATCCTGAAATTCCACCCCATAAAGTTCTGTTGAAGTTGGGCATTAACTCGTTTTTATCGTTATAGCCTTTTACCAGTCTTGTTCTGTCATTTTCATTGAGTGTAAACTTGGTTTGGTTCATGGTATTGGGTTTCAAAACAAATTCAATGACCAGTTCCTCAAAAGATTTTTGATATACTTTTTCAAGGATATAGGCGGTCAGCTCCGGAGCCGTGTTTGAATAGTAATAGACTTCTCCGGGTTTCGTCTCAATGTTGATGAGTTTTAAACCCTCCAGAAAAGCCTTTTTATTTTCGCTTTTTATAGGGAAATTAGGAAATCCACTGGTATGGGTGATGAGGTGTTTGATTTTTATAGGTTCACCTTTAAACTCTAAATTAGGATAAGGTTCATTAAGATAGATTCTGATATCATCCTCTAAATTTATTTTTTTATCAAGCACGGCTTTAGCGGCTACATAACCTGTAAAGGTTTTAGTGACAGAAGCTAATTCATAAAGGGTAGAATCGTTGGGTTTGTTTCCTTTTCCAATCGTTAATTCTCCAAAATGTTTGATGGTAGATTTTCCATCTTTAAGCACGGCAATGGAAACAGAATGAAATCTTTTGTCCTCCAATAGCTGAAGAGCATTTTTTGTAATCGCATTTTCAACATTTTGTTTATGGATTGGGTGAACACTTTTACATCCAAGTAAGGCAAAAAATAAAATAAGGGTTACATATTTCATGGTCAGAATTTTAATTTGATATTCATAATCTGATGCAAATATGCTGTAGAGAATCTTGAATAAAGTCCGTATAAAAAAGTCGGACTCATTTTATTCATTAAAATGAGTCCGATTATCTGCAATCCAAAGTCCGATTATTTGCAATTGATTATTTATCAGCTGTTTCTGAATGCTGTTGGCGTTTGATTCGTATATTTTTTAAACGAAGTATGAAAAGAAGATTTTGAATTGAAACCTACTTCATATAAAATTTCTAGCACCGTATATTCTTTTTTCGTGGGATCTTTCAGAATCATCATTGCTTTTTTAACGCGGTATTCATTCACAAAATCAAAAAAATGCTGATTGAGGTGATGGTTAATTAATACAGACAACTCACGAACAGGAATACTCACCTGATCTGCAAGTTCCTGAATTGTTAATGAAGGTTCTAAGAAAGGTTCTTTTTCAACCATGAATTTTTTAAGCTGTTCGATCTGAATATTTTTTGTTTCATCGGTTTTATTTTCAATTTCCGGAGTTTCAGCAAAATCTTTTGTCGGCTGTAAGGTAGAATCAATTCTTCGGAAAAGCTCAGGATAATTTAATGCCTTTAATATAAACCAGCAGGCAGCCAGTAAAAAGGAAGTTCCTGCCAGAATATGCAGCCAGATAAACAGATCGTTGTATGCAGTATATCGTATGATATTTTTAAAAATAATACATACATGGATGAATAAGAAAATGAGGGTAAGCTGAAACAGCCATTGGTATAACAAGGTGTTAGGATTCGTGTAGTTTTCAAGATAAACCTTCTTGTATTTTTTGAGGATCATGAATATACCAACGATATAAAAGAAAAACTGCAGTTCCCCGATGAGCTGATACGCAAACATTTCAGGGGAGTGCCACATCGTTGTAAAGAATTCTTTTTTTGCAGTACCTTCTGCAAGATAAAGCCTTGGAACTAATATTAAGTTGGCAACAATGAAAGGAATAAGATGCAGTAAATGCTTTCTTTTTAAGGTGAAATCAGAATAACAAATAGCATTCACATACAGATAGAAAAGAGGCATTACCAATAAGTACGCAGATATTTTGAAAGCTTTCAGATTGTAACTATCTACAAAAAGATGCATAAAAATTCCGCTGATATCAATGGCATTGATGATCAGGAATGCTGCAAATAACCTGTTTTCCAGTTTTCTTTCTGTTTTTACTGTTAATAAAAAAACAGAAAGCAGCAGCGATACAAAAACAGCTATCGCAGCAATAACTTCCAGAAAACTTAATTTGTCCATTAGTTTTTTTACAAAAATAGGATATAAGTGATAAAGAGAAATGATTATCAATCATCATTTTTCAAATATTGTGCTCTGCTGTAGAAAGTCTAGCGACTTTGAGCTGGTAAATAAGATCATTTCCTTTACACTTGATCCAATGTCAGGAGACTTCGAAGAGCGGGAAAGGGACTTTTAAGTTAAATTACCGTTTTTGATAGATCTATTGATATTCAGATTAGTAATGCCGGCCAGGCACCAAACGAATATAAAAATACCAGCAAATAAGTACCATTTTATGCACTTTTAAGCTTTTGAAACCTCTTCTAATTTTTCTTATGTGAATTTTGCATTTAAATAATTCAAAGTACATTTTATGAAAAAGTTTTTATTACTAGCTGTTGTTATTTTTATCACCTCATGTAGTCATGACGATTCAAACCCCTCACCAGATAGAAAAGCACTGGCACAGCAAAAACTTGCTACAGCTTTGTCCAACTTCCCCGGTTTAAGCCTTAGTGTAAAGACAGCTTCCGAGAATTATACCCTGGTTGCAGGAGATGCGGTAATGAATGAAAAGTCGATGGCTGCTTCTGCACTTCACTATATGCAGAGTATTTCAAAAACCTTTACCGCAGTTGCTGTCCTAAAACTGAAAGAGGAGGGCAAAATTAATCTCGATGCCAAAGTAAACACCTATCTTCCTGCCATTTGTAATCATCTGCCCAACGGAAATATCATTACGGTAAGGCAACTGCTTACGATGACATCAGGCCTTCCTGATTATTTGGATAGTGATCCGTTTTTAAACGATGTTGTTGCAGGGCCACTGCCTATGACGAGCGAACAGGTGTTGAGCTATGTATATAATCAACCTGCAAAATTTGCACCCGGAACCTCATTTGGGTATTGCAATATAAATTATCACTTGCTGGCTCTTATTATTGATCGTGTTACTCCAAACGGACATCGACAGTATATTACAGACAAAATAATTAATGCCATTGGACTTTCCAACACTTATTATATAGCAGGCTCGGCAAGCCATACGGCTCCCGAAAGAACAACGGCTAACTATCTGGAAATAGATGGCACTTTTAACGATGTGAGCGAATTGCAGTTAGGTACAGTACGTACCTTCATTGGCGATGACGGTATTGTGGCTTCCGCTCAGGATATAGCTGGATTTTACTACAAGCTGCTCCATGACAAAACGGTACTGTCACCCGCATTGCTGGAAGAAATGAAGGTTACGGAGAGTGATCAGGGTACTCCGATATATGGCTTAGGGCTATATTTTTATAAAACCAATGGCGGCCTGCAGGCCATCGGTCACCAGGGTAGTGGTATCGGAGCCGGTGCCAATGCTTTTTATTTTCCTTCCAAAAATACCAGCGTCGTCCTGTGTACCAACGCGGGAACGCTTTTCGATGCATTAAAAGAGGAGCAGTTACAGGCGTTGTATGAGGAAATTATAGGGATATTGCTTGACTAAAAACTAATTTAAACCGCCGTATCGCGTTCCTTACTTACGAAGATATAAGCTAATGATGAGCCATCGGTTAGCAGTAATGGAAAGAGAAGTAAAGAAATTGCCATTGGTCTCTTCATCAATATTGATACTGTCAACAGTCTGCTGCGCAAAATCTCCCGACTTTGAGCTGGTAAATAAGATTATTTTCTTTAAACTTGCTTCAAAATCAGGAGACTTCGGAGAGCAAGTGATGCGAACATTACTTATGATTTTACATTCATAAATGTACCGTAAACTTCGTAGATAAATAAGAAATGCCCCTTTTTCAGGGGCATTATATTATGGTGCTTTTACTTGCTCTATCTTTATGAATACTTTAGAAAGGTTGGGTTGGGCACTGCCTGAAGTGGGTGCTCCTACCATAATGGTTGCGGTATAAGCGGTTTTTGAAGAAGAATTACTGTCTATCCAGGTATATCTTCTATGTTCAGGTCCGCCACCGGCTCCATCTATAATACCTATGTTCCCCCAGTAAGCAGTTCCTATTGGCCCTGTGCCTTGAGGAACCCAAGAAGTTGATGAATCTGCCATACCACCCCATACTCCTGAAGTAATATTGTTTGTTGTTACAGCTGAACCAATATAACCACCATATTCGGTATTATAATTCCAATATAGATTAACGGTAGAACCTGTATTATTATACAATTGTACATTAGGAATGGCAGGGGTTGTACCACTTGTGGTGTCAAATATTACCCTGATCGAATACTTACCATCTGAAGTAGCAAGAGGTAAAGTATAGGCTTGTTTCCCGTTGGGATCGGTTGTTAGGGTAGGATATCCCATTACAGCGAGAGATGAAATGTCTGCACGACTGGTATTTCCCACTGTAGCGGTACAGTTTTGTCCTGCTGTTAAGAAAGGAACTGCAGTGCTGTTCAGAGGAAGGGTCATATCATTACCAGTGGTAGGAGTCCCAGTCACGGAGAATACCAATTCGCCATCACCAAACTCTAAAGTTCCGGGTCTTAGCTGGAAGGTTAATCCGTTCACGGTAAAAGGAGCTCCTGAATTATACGCACCTCCGTTTCCTTGGCTATAAGTAACTCTCAGGTTTCCGTTGAAAGGAGTACCGGCAGTATAAGTAGAAGGATTTAAGTAAGCTGTGGTACATTGTAATGCGGAAATCGCCGGAGAGATGGCATTTGTTGCTTGTGTAAGTCTCTGCCATACTGATCCGTCAAAATAATAATAGCCCATAGCAGTAACAAGGATCCGTTGTCCTGTGGCATCTCCGCCAGTAACATCCGTAATGTAAATTAATGCTCCTCTCTGATCGCTGCCATAGGTAGCCGTATTGGCTGTAAGCTCAGCTCTTGTAAGCCTCGGAGCCTGTAATCCGAATGTTTGTGTGTTATCTGTAATCACTCCTGAGCCATCTCTTTTAGCAGATACATCCATCGTTGTTTTTGGTAAAGTTGTATTGAAGCCTACTTGGGCAAACGAGAATCCAGAAATAAGAATAGCACTGAATTGTGTAAATTTTGTTTTCATGGTAAGGTGTTATTTTGTGTAAATCAAATATAACTTTTTTTCATGAATAAATAAAAAAAAACATTTATAGTTGAAAAAAAAGTAATTAACTCGTAATATTCTATTAAAATATGGGGGTTTCGGATTGGTTTGTAATGTTTTTAATTTCAGTATTTTAAGTTTGATTAAAACTATTTATATCAAATTCTGTCAAATTCTTTTTTTCTCTAAAATGATATGATTTTTGCTTAATATATAGATGTTTATACTCATTGTTTTATTTCTAATCGGTTCTAATATCTTGAAAATATAACTAAATATATTATAGTTAAATATAAATGGTTATAGGTGAATTTAATAAATTATCCAAAGTCTAAAATAAACGAGTTGCATTTTCTTGATAGAATTCTAAATTGTAAACACTTTTTTGGGTGTCAAGAGAACTTGACGAGACATTATTCAAAATTATCCGGGGTCAAACTGTTTAATTTTTATCTAAATCACATGCTTTGAGTGTTCTTTGATTGAAAATATTTTGTGACTTTTAACCCCGTTGAGTCTTCAATTTTTATTTTATATAAAATAGTTTAAACAGCTTTAAAGTATAATTGGGTACATCCAGGTATATAATGCCATAATTTTTCTATATTTAGAAGTGTATTAGTATACATGTTTATGAATGTTTAGAAAAATAGTTTGTGTTTATATTTTGCACTCTAAAGTATGCCTATCCATATTAATATAAGGTGACTATATACAATTTTACACCACTGTCATTGACTACGTCGAATCTTCGATTTCTGACGAAGGAAGAATCTCATAATATGGCTTAGATTCTTCATTTCACTTCGTTACATTCAGAATGACAGAATCATAATAATAAGATAACCGCATTAGTGTAAAATTGTATATAATTACCTAATATAAAAAAGATAATGCCGATAAACCCAATACCTCCGGACGGAGGCATGTTATATAAAGAAACAGATATGGCTCAGTTATTCCCTGAGCCATTAAATGCAATAACTGCTCTGTTATTTTTAGCCTTAGCCATTTTTTGGACCTTTAAAATCAAGGGTAATTTTAAAGAATATCCTTTTTTAACATACTGCTTAATTTTATTATACATTGGTGCCATAGGGGGAACTGTTTATCATTCATTCAGACAATGGCCGGTATTTATTATGATGGATTGGATGCCCATTATGTTGCTCTGTTTGTCTGCCGGATTTTATTTTGTAGTTCAGAGAATCAGATGGTACTATGCTGTTTTAATGGTTCTTGTATATCTAATGCTCATGTTTGCTTTGAGAAACTGGATTTTGATAGACAACACTTCTCTCTTTATCAACGTAAATTATGCCGTCATGGCTTCATTTGTGCTTTTTTCGGTAGTAAGCTATTTAATCTATACCCAATGGAAAGCTGGCAAATGGGTAGGCTTTGCTTTATTGTCATTTGTTTTTGCACTTACCTTCCGTATAGCTGACAAATGGGACTGTTTAAGTTTCGGAACACACTTTTTATGGCATACTTTTGGGGCGGCAGCAACATTTTGCATGTTTAATTATATCTACCTTACGCGGAATAACATTAAAAAAACATAAGTAGTTTTTATTTCTTTGCTGTACAAATTCTCCCGACTTTGGAGCTAGTAAATAAGGTCATTTCCTTCAAACTTGCTCCAAAGTCAGGAGACTTCAGAAAGTGGGGGAATAAATAAAAAAGCGAATGCACAACTTCTAAAAAGAAATAAAATTTCAAAAATCTATATAAAAGCAATCTAGCTTTATAAACGAGTAATTGTCAATCGTTTTTTGTACTGTCAATCCAACCAAAGCAAAGTGTTTCATCAACGGCTTCACTCCAACTTATTGAAGGGAGGTTAGACTTGTTTGTGTAATAAAGTCAAACAGGTTGTTTGGACTGTTGGTTTTTCCCAACCATTGTTTCCCACCTGTTCTGCTTTGAGGACAATATGTTTCTCCTTCCTTGTTAAGCATTCTGTTGTTCTAACCATTTTAAAATGGAGTGGGTAGTTTCTTCTGGCTTTTCTTGTTGAATCCAATGGCCACAATCCAGTGTAACAATATCCAAATTAGGAACAATATTTTTTAGGTTTTCAGATTTGGGAATCGTGTCCTGTTCACCATATATCATAAGAGTTGGTTGATGAATGATTGGGGTTACGTCCGCCATTAAGTGCCAGTTTCTATCAAGGTTTCTGTACCAATTTATACTTCCTGTAAACCCTGATGCTTCGAAAGCAGAAACAAATACAGACAGTTCGTTGTCTTTCATTAAGGGTTCTCCCAGTGGATTTTCTGCTCTTGCAAGATTGATCATTAGCATTCCGGGCTCTGGTGGTGTCGCAGGTACATTTTTGCGGAATATGTTACGGAGGAACTGAGAGGTGTTTTCATTCATTATAGCATCCGCTACTCCTGGCTGTTGATTGAAGTGAACAAAATAGAAGTCTCCTCCAAATATAGCTTCCATAAACTCAATCCATGGTTGTTCTCCGCGCTCCTGATAAGGCAAAGCCAAATTTATTATTTTATTTACCCGCTCAGGATGCAATAGTGCCAGGTTCCAAACGACATTGGCTCCCCAATCGTGACCAACAAAAATGGCATCTTCATATCCAAAGTAATCGAGTAGTGCGACCAGGTCACCTGTCAGGTGTACAATATCATATTCAGTTACTTCGGTCGGGCGGGATGAGTTGCCATAACCTCTCTGATTGGGAATGATGACATGATAACCAGCTGCAACCAATGCTGGCACCTGATGACGCCAGGAAAAAGCATGTTCCGGAAAGCCGTGGCAGAGTACAATAGGTTTTCCAGCATTCTGCTTACCTGCTTCAAAGACTTCCAGTTCCACACCATTGACTGAAATAAGAGTGGGGTTGGGAAAATGGGTTGGCTTCAATACTGAGCTAATTGCGTTTGTCATTTTTATTCTTTTAAAGATTAATTAATGATGCAAACTTACAGCAGCAACGTGACAGCAGTGTGTCAGCAGTCAAAAATAAATTAGATCTATTACCTTATGTTGCGTAAAGTCTCCCGACTTTGAGCTGGAAAAAAAGATTATTTCCTTTAAACTTGCTTCAAAGTTGGGAGACTTCGGAGAGCTCGTAATACACCTTCGTTGAAGTCGGGCAAACTACCTGAAAAAGAAGTAATTTGCGATAAAGTTTACATATAATGTAAACTTTTTTTGTATATTTGTTAAGTAATGTACGTATTAAATAAAATTACGGGTAAGAAACAGGCTGCAACAATAACTAAAATTGCTGCTGCTGAAATTTCGCAAATTAATAAAACCGGGCGATTTGATTTTAATTGGAACAAAGAAAAAAACTTTCATGTTTATAAATTAACAGCAGAAGACAAAGAAGAACCCATAGGACTGCTGTCAATAGAGGAGCGGTCACAGGATTATGCTTTGGAAATCAGACTTCTGGCGGTCTCCAAAGAAAATGTTGGTAAATCGCAGAATTATAGCAGAATTGCGGGCTGTCTTATTGCATTTGTATGCAGAGAAGCATTTAAAAAAGGATTTGGAGGGTATGTATGCTTAAAGCCAAAAACAAAACTTGAAAAACATTATATACAACAATATGGACTACAGTCAACCAAACTATATTTGATAACTGAAGGAGAAAATTCATTAAAATTAATTCAGGAATATTATGAAGACAAATAGAAAGGAAAGTAAGGAAACAGATTTTTCAAAGTTTACAGGTGAAGAACTTGCGGATGCTTTTGTCTTTCCTGCAGATCAAATTTTGAATGCAAAAGAGAAAAAAGAGGAGGAGGACTTTTGGGTAGCTCGTCGGAACCAATTTGATAATCGCACTCACAGGCAAAAAATGTATTCAAGATTGTTACAGCTAAAGTTTCAATTGGAAGACTATATAGATAGCAGTCAATATTTGGAAGCTTTTAGTTTTGGATTTTTTTTAAATGAGTATGTTAGCAGACAAGACAAAAAAGATAAGGACTTTGCTGTTGAGGTGGATGTGAAGCCAGCTGTACTTAGCCAATATATTAATAATCATCGAAAGCCGACAGATGAGTTCATCATCAGGCTTGAATTACATTCCAACGGACTGATTCCCGCGATAAATTGGTTTAAGGTTATCCAAAAAAATAAAGAACATGAAATTATGACCAATCAGAAATTAAGAGATGAAGAAAGTAAGCATGTTAAAAACAGACTTGGGTTTGCTTATTAGCTTTCATTTACTATAGCTGGTAGCTTTCAGATAAATCAAGACTTTCAGCAGTAACTTCGGCAGCAAAAACCCGATTGCAGATAATAGTTCTGAAGAAGGAATGTGCAAAACCGGAGAGTGGAGCTGGTGAAAAAATAATGTAAATCCTGCAATAATATAGAATTGTAGGATTTTTGTTTTTATTTCTGCTGTGTAAAGTCAGGATATTTCGGAGATTGAGAATTAAACATGGTTTTATTTTTACATTCTTAAATAATGATACTTTATTACCCAAAATATAATAAAATTGTTAAGGCTGAAAAACGAAAAAACCCTCTATTTTAGAAGGTTTTCTTATGTTAAATTTTAAAACATTATTAAATGTTTACTTGTAATTCAAATGGATTACTAATAGATCTTTTTCCAAATCGTTCTAATAATTGAACATTATCGTCTGGACTAATATTTTCTTTTATCAATATTTCTTTAACCTTAGGTTGTTTTAATCCTGGAATACGAATGTTAAAAAATGGCCATAACTTATCACTTTCATATTTTTTATTTATATCTGGAAAGCCTATTATTAAATTATAATCATTACTATTATTTTTAAACTCTTCCGAATATTCAAAATGCCATATACTACTTTCTTTAGAATACGACAATACCCCTACCTTTAAATCTTTTAAAAATAAGTTAAAACTCTTTACAATTGGTTGTAATTCATAACTATTAGAAGCATCTATAATTTCATCTACTGATACAGAAGATCCTTCTTTGCGTAAAATTGCTAAAATACGTCCTAATCCTAACATAATTTACTTTTTAATTTTTGAAATCTTTCTTTAATAATAATTCGTATAATTTTTTTTCTTTGCTCTGAAAAATAAATAAAAATCTCTTTTTCTAATAGATTTATTATTTTATTTTCCATTTCATCGTTTACAAGTTTGTCAATTATAGATTTGAATTCATCATTATAATTCCAAAGAAATTTGATTAATTCAAAATGATTAATTGATTTATCATCTTCTATACTAATTCTTGGACACGAATTTTTTAAATATTTATCTATTAAGGTTCCCTTATCTCTATCATAATTAATAAGATACCTTTCAATATTGGCTTCGTCAAAATTCCAAAGCAATCCTCGTGCCGAATCATATATTGGTGCAAAGATAACACTATTTTTTGTATTTTTGATATTCCTTATTATACCCCAATTGTAAAAATGTCTATCATTGTTACCTACAATAGCATCAAAAGTCAGCATTTTAACAAATTCTAGCATAATATATTCAAATTCATCAGGAAAAACATTTCTAATAGCATCTTTTACAAACTCAAAAGTAAATAGTTCTCTTGCCATTTTTCTATTATTAGCAATAGATCTAGCTTCATCTAAGTTTCCTATATATTCACCACAAATATCTGCAGCATGAACTAAGACTTCTTCTTCAGAATTTAGAAAAAATTTACTTAAAAATCTTATTTGATTATTTGCAATTACTAGTCTAACTTCATTCATTTTCAAACATAAAATATCACCAATCCTATTTATTGCAAATTCTATAATAGATTCATGAGGATACCATTTTTCGGCTGTTTTTGCAATATATGGGGTCCATGTCTCTAATTTTTTCTTTTTTAATTTTGAATTTTTAATATACTCATACATAAAAATAAATTGTTTTGGAGCATCACCATCTAATGGTATATCTCTTATATAGTAATTTTTATTTTTAAGAATTTGAATTTTATTAAGATTAAAAATTTCTCCAGAATTACTAATTGAAGTTTCAAGTCTTAGTTTTTTATCAATCATAAACCAAAAATAATTATTTTTACTAGTATAAAATACAATATTGATAAAATGCTTATTAATCTTTAATTGTTTTAGATTTTGGAATAAATTAAAAATCATTTTAATTCTTATTTTGTCATGATGAAGCAAATTTCCGCAATGATAACGACAAAACACGTCGTATTAAAAATAATTAATATTTTGGCTTCTTAACCAGTTTGTATTGTATTTTTTATTACTAGAATTAACAAATTTCATAAATGCATAATAAATAAATTGGCATTGTTATAATTTACTTGTCAGTATTTTCTTGAACAGTTGAGACAGTCGTAATAGTAGCTTCTTCTAGATTTTCAATGGTGAATTCTTTTAATAATTTCATAATTAATTGAATTATAGTAATATGCGTGTTGGGTTTTATTGATTTATGACAGGCTACATCTGAAGTTTAATGATTTAATAAATTAATCACTAAAGATTCTTACAATTAAAAAGTTATTATTAAACATGTATTTTAACTAATCTGCTAATTCAACTTATTGTAATAAAAGCTGCTTTAAAACTATAAAATATTAAAAGTTACTAACATCTATTAACAACTATTGTAAAATTGATTTTTAAATTTCCTATCTTTGCTAAAGTAGATAATATAAATGTGGATATATTCCACAGGCGGTAATGCTGAGTTTGTAATCAGAACGACTCAGGTTGCAGCCTGAGTCGTTCGGTAATTGGTTTAATTCAAAAAATCCGGATCAATGGAAACTTTTGAAAAAAATGGAAAAACTTATAAAAAAGTTTTTACCAGATCAATTAAAAAGAATGGTAAAACTATTTACCATCCAAAAGGAGGTTTATTTGTTTTCTACGTAGAAATAAAATAGTTCCTTTTTAATGATACTCCTTGTTGACGCAGGGAGTATTTTTATTTGTATCAACTTTTAATTATTGCTATTTAAAAATTGTTGTTGTCATCTGCAACAATGCAAATATATAACAAAATGTTTTATTTGAAACAAAATGTCATGACATTTTGTATATACATTTTGTGTATGTAGTGTAAATGTAAAATAGAGAAATATTTTTGTGTTTTCAAAATGTCAAATAATTAACATCAAACTGAAATTTCTTTAATTATTTTGGTACATCATTATCTAAATTTAAACTCTCAGCAGTATTATTTAAATAATGAATCATTAAAAAAATCTTGTAAAGTAATTTTTAAAAGAATACAGAATCTTTTTATAGTGTAAATTGTGACGCCTCGTTCACTTTCAAAACTTTCCCATCTGTTTACTTGTTGTCTGTCAATATCATGAAGCTTAGCAAAATCACTTTGGCTCAATCCGGTAGACTCTCTTAAATCAATTAATCTTTGAGTTATTTTATTTCTAAGTTCAATATCTTCATTGTTAAGTTTGCTCATTCAACAATTTTAAATTATTTGATAAAAATATTTGTAATCCATTTGGTTTACAAAATGTATTTTCTTACATTTGTCCAATAAACTACAATAAAGTAGTTTTGCGATACTTCAAAGAATAATAGAAGCTATTGCTTAGAATCTCGATTCGAAAACTGGTAATTTTTAGCATACGAGACGATAAGCAGGAAGCTCACGACCTAGGCGTGGGCTCTCTTATCTGTATGCAAGGTATACCAGTGCCCCGAATCGGATATTGTAGAGTCCCATGCCGTTTTATTTTATGCTGTTCTGCTTTTCTACAATCATCTTTTTCTAAGCTGCTTCACTAAATAAAGTATCATGATAGGATACAATGGAGTGTACAATCCATTGCGGTCTCAGGGCTTTCACGGGAACACAGATTTTATTTCTATTCATCATTTATCATACAGCTCAGCGCACATCGGTAGGCTGGTGGTCTCATGCATTCTAAAAATACAAACAATGAAAAAGATAAAAACAGATTTTGCTCCCCGGTTTCGGGCAGGTAAGAAGTGCTCCGGGTTGCAGCTGATGGAAATTTTCTTTCAGTTCAATGAGCTGGATGCTTCCAAAGAATTGCTCAGCAACATTATGAATTATGCGGTAAAGAGGAATAGCTGGATCCATGAAGATCCGGCGGTTATCTTTGAGTTTTACCAGTCGATGAGGTCCTTGATCCGGGCAGGGTATCTCATCATGCTGAAGGAAAGGCAATGGACGGTCGATACCCGGCCGGAAAAGATTTCCCCATGGGTTCTTGGTCTGCTTTCGGAGAAAGAATACCGGAATCCTCTGCTGGTTTTCAAAACAGCATTCAGGGAATACACCCTCAAAGAATTTGATTATTTTATGTCCGGAATTGTCTATTTCTCAATGGGTGTCTATGAAAATCTACCGGAAAGGAATATCGTGATGCCCTACATTCATACGGTTAAAATGCTGGATGCCGCACACCTTATCCTTCAAAGAAGGAGAGAAAAGAAAATGGCTGACGCAACTTCAGGATAAGAAGGTTGAGCGTAAATAAAAGGTTGGGAGTTGTTGATACAGATATCCTTATATTTTGTTGACAAGACTCAATAGGACATGTTTGAAATTATTTTTTTGATTAAAAAGATTAACTCAAAGTTTATCAATAATTCCGCTTTATTTTAAGTGGGCAAAGTGATGCGACTTCGTCAGGGATGAAGCGGTATGCTTATCCGTACGCTTCGACGAATCAACGAAGTTGATTCTGTCTTTTTGCTTCCTGAAAATATGTGTAATGAAGTTAAAGCTTTACGTTAGAAAAACACTTCATCAGTACATTATCTTTTCATATCACGATTTGTATAAACAGACAAATGAATGACTGAACTATTTAGAATATTCATAATCAACAAATAAATTGTTTTCCACATGTTGTATTCCCGGGGTTTTCCAAGCAATACGACCCGCTTCTTCTTTCTGATGCCAGGAATTTACTGTTCCTGTTAAAGTAACTGTGGTGCCGGATACTTTTATATGGATGTCACTATCATATACAATCCAGTTCATTTTCATTGCATTTTCAACATCTTTTTGCTTAATGGCATCTATTATTTCTGATTTGATTTTAATATTATTGATGATAGCCTTCACCCCTGGAAGACAGTAGAGTGCGTTTTTTGTCATTTCTCTTTGATAATCCCACTGCACTTCACCCTCTAAAGTTACCTGGCCGTCGTCTACAATTACTTTGATCATATTTTCAGGAATTAATACATTTGATTTAAAAGCTTCTACAATTTCATCGGCAATTTCAATATCGGTCTTTGATGAGGAATTTGGAATTTTTACTTTAATATTATCTACTAATACTTTTACTCCAATCACTTTTTTTGCAGCCTTCTCCGCCTCAATTTTTTTTGCATAGTTGTCAACGATTCCTGTAATAGAAACCACACCGTCTTTTGCGGTAACGCCAATTTCTGCAGCGTGTAATAATGGTTCCCATGTAATGGCATCCTGAACATTTTTTTGTAGCTGGGCATTTGTTTTCATAATATGTTATTTCTTATCCAAAATTCCATAAACTTTGTAGAAGATACTATGATATGCATCACGATGAAATCTGATACTGATCAGATATAAAAATTTAATCTTTATTAACCTGAGTTCGGGATAAGACATTTCTGTTTTTAATAAGTAAGGAAGTCTGGAGCTGGGAGAGGGAAGTGAACTGAACTGAGGTTAAAAATCTTTTTTATCTGATTTAGCAATATCATGTTTTTAAATGATCAATGTCATTATTTATAAATAAGATATTTTGGAAATTTACAGTAATACATTCAGAACAAGGGAAACTTCACTGAATATGTAATCTTTGTTTGAATCATTTTCTTACAAAAAGGTATTCTCTTGAGGGTACCCTTCGTGTAGCTGAAAAAATAATGAAAGATCAATTTAACCATATAATATAGAAATAATGATAGGAAACCAGCACCCATGGCATGATATTCTACCCGGAAACGATGTTCCTCGGATGGTAACGGCAGTTATTGAAATACCCAGCGGTAGTCATGCGAAATATGAAATTGATAAGGTCTCAGGATTCATCAGATTAGATAGAATTCTTTTTTCTTCCATGCATTATCCTGCCAATTATGGTATTATCCCGCAGACTTATTACACTGATGGAGATCCATTAGATATTCTTGTTTTATGTTCAGAAAGCCTCGTACCGTTAACCGTGGTTAATGCAAGAGTTGTCGGCATCATGGAAATGACGGATGAGGACAAAAAGGATCATAAAATACTGGCGGTGGCTGAAAATGACTCATCCTTGAAGCATATCAATGATATTGAAAATATTCCTGTTTATACCAGAAATGAGATTCAGAATTTTTTTGAAGAATATAAAAAATTGGAAGGAAAGACCGTAAAGGTATTTGGTATCAAAGGCAAAAAGGAAGCTTTCTCTTGTATTGAAGAAAGTTTATCAATGTATATTAATGAAATCAAGCCTAAAATAAAAGAGGATTAATGTAATAAGATCTTTTGATTTTATAATTTCATACCCGGCATCATGGGGATAAAGAACCAGCACACTACCGAAATAATGATTATACATATGACATTAAGTACAAATCCTGTTTTCATCATCGTCTGAATTTTTATGTTTCCTCTGGCAAAAATTATTGCATTTGGAGGAGTTCCCATAGGAAGCATAGATGAGCAGCTTGCACTTAATGTCATGGGAATCCCTAAAAGTAGAGGGTCGATATGTAAGGACAATGCTAAAGTAGTTACTACCGGCGAAAGGATCATCACCAAAGCCAGATTGCTGATTACTTCGCTTAAAAAAATAGAAATGGCAGATATGGTTACGATAATTAAAAGCAGATTACCGGTGGTAATATAGGCTAAACCGTTTGCCAACTCATGAGCTAACTGTGATATCTCAAGAGCATTGGCTAATGCAATTCCTCCTCCAAATAGCAGTAGTATATCCCATGCCATCTTTTGAGTATCGCGCCAAACCAGTAATCTTTCAGGTTTCCTATTTTTCTTGTTTCCGGATGGAATTAAGAATAAAAGAACAGCACTCAATAGGGCAATAACCGTGTCGTCCAGTTTAAAAAAAATCTGCCAATTATTTAACAGGTCTTTTGAAATCCATAATAAAACGGTAAAAATGAAAATCAGCAAGACTCGCACTTCGGGTCTGCTTATTGCTCCCAACTGAAGCTGGGACTTTTTTATCGTGTCTGAGGCCTCATCATTGTGTTGAATATTATTAGGGTACATTATTTTTACCAGTACTCCATAAAGCATTAATAATAAAACTAAAGTCAGCGGCAAAAACAGCACCATCCAGTCAGAAAAGCCGATGCTGTAATTAAACCTGTCTTTAATGTAACCCACATACGCAACATTTGGAGGGGTAGCAATGACAGTACCCAGAGCAAAGTTGGAAGCATAAGCAATAGAAAGCAATAGTGCTAAAGAAAAGTTTTGTGTATTTTTTTCATTTTTATTGTGATTATTAACGACGTGGATGACTGATACAGCCAATGGATACATCATCATGGTCGTTGCGGTGTTACTGAGCCATAAACTGAGGAAGCCTGTTGCCATAATAAAACCAAGGATGATACGATTGCCATTGGTTCCTGTGATTCTTATAATTCCCAAGGCTATTCTTTTGTGGAGATTCCATTTTTCGATGGCTATTGCAATAAAAAAACCTCCCATAAATAAAAAAACGATTGGATCTCCATAGCTTTGAGCGACTTCTTTTATGGAAGAAACACCAAAAGCAGGAAATAAGACAATAGGTATTAAAGCGGTAACAGCCATAGGTACCGCTTCAAATATCCACCAGATAATCATAAGAACAGCAACGGAAAGAACCTGATTAGCATGATGAGATAATGTAAAAGGATTAATTATAAAACTTAATACACTGAGTAAAAGACCAATGATGAGGCCTATTTCTTTTCTGTGGTTCTTGTAGTAGGTTGGCATGGCGGTAAGAATAAATGAATCATACTTTTGAATGGATTAACAATAATCATCTTTTTTGTCTTTCGGTTTCTTTTTTCTTTTTATTAAAATAACCTCTTAGTAAAAAATTATTCCTGGCGGCGGCTTCAAGTTCTCTCAGTTCACCGACGCCTTTCTCAATATTGATAATCGTGGAATCAACTGACTTTCCAAGTTTAGGATTGTTGGTGAGCTTCGATAAAACATTCTCATCATTGTTTATTTTTGAAGTAAACTCTATTAAATCATCAGAGCTTTTTTCGAGATTGCGGAGTGTCTTTTCTATTGAAATAGCTAAAGTATCGTTGGAAGATAATTGAGAAAGCACATTATTTTTATCATTGAGTTTTGTGGTGAAAATACTGATTTCACGAGAACTGTTCTGTAAATTAGAAATGCTGTTTTCAATATTATCTGACCATTTCTTATCGGTAAATATTTTTGCAACCGTTCCGTTTTTATTATTCAGTATAGGTGTGAATTTTGCCAATTCCTGAGAGCTTATTTGTAGATTTTCTATGGTTCTGTCAATTCTTGCAGCAAAATCCTTACTGGTCATTATTTTTGTCAACAGGCTATTTTTGTTATTCATTTTTGCACTGAACTCAACTAGCTGATCGGTAATTGCTTTTGTATTATCAGCACTTTTCTTTACACTTGAAAAGATGTCGTCTATTTCAATGGTTTTATAAGAGGCAATCATATCATTATCCTTCACAATGGTAGTGGAAGTGTTACCGGGTGAAATAATAAGAATTTTGTCGCCCATTAACCCGTCTGATGCTATACTGGCAACAGCATCAGTTTTTATATATTTCTGAACATCCTTTTCAAGTAATAACTTTACCAGAACCAGTGAATCTGAAACAAAATCTATTTTGCTGACTGTTCCGATGTTAATGCCGGATAGACGAATCGTACTGCCTTGCTTTAGCCCGCTGACATTTTTAAATTCTGAACGCAGCACGAAATTAGAGCCAAACAGGTTTCTGTTGACACCAATAAAATAGATGGTAATTATAAAAAGAAGGACGCCTATTGTGACAAAAATTCCCAATTTCCAGTTGTTTGATGATTCATTACTCATAGCTGTTTTGTTTATTTTTTAAAAAAAGATTTTACCCAATTATCAGTATTGTTTTCTATGTCATTATAACTGCCTTCAGCTTTAATGATGCCATCTTTCAGTACTATGATCCTGTCACCGGTATGCTTTGCACAAATCAGATCGTGGGTTATAATAATAGAGGTTGTATTGTATTTAATTTTGACATTTCGGATAAGATCTATGATTTCACGAGCTGTAACAGGATCTAATCCTCCTGTAGGCTCATCATAAATGATGATTTCCGGTTTAATAATTAATGCTCTTGCCAGTCCTATTCTTTTTCTCATTCCCCCGGACAGTTCTGCCGGTAATTGATCAATCGCTTCTTCCAGTCCTACATTTTGCAATGCTTCTATGACGGCAGATTCCATTTCCTGATCTGTGAGATTCTTATTATTATGCTGTAATGTAAAGATTAAATTTTCTCTCACAGTCATAGAGTCATATAAGGCTCCGTTTTGAAATAGAAAGCCAATTTTCATTCGTATCCGGTTAAGCTCATCCTCATTGAGTTTTGTGATATCTTTTCCCTTTATGAATATATCTCCTTTGTCAACCTTAGTGAGCCCTACCAGACATTTAACAGCGACAGATTTACCTGAACCAGATCTTCCCAATATGATAAGATTTTCTCCTTTTTCAACAGTAAAACTTATGCCGTTCAAGACCTTGTTGCTACCATAAGATTTATAGACATTTTTAAATTCTATCAGAGGTGTAACAGCTGCCGGCTGGTTATTCACGCCAGGTAAATTTTCAGTATTTTTCATTATAATTCAAAAAATAGGTCAGTTATCTGTACTGCTATCAAATCAATAATAAATATCATAAGTGAGGCTACAACAACTGCTGAATTTGCTGCTTTTCCTACACTTTTTGTCCCGCTTGAAGCATTAAATCCTTCATAGCATCCAATAATCCCGATGAAGAAACCGAAAAAAAAGGTTTTTATGATAGCCGGCAGTATATCTGCATATTCGAGGGATTCAAAAACATGAGAAAAATAATGTACTAAATTACTTTCACTATGCATATTAAGCCCAATAAAACCGCCTATTATTCCGACCAAATTAGTGTAAATTACTAAGAGAGGGATCATTAATGTTGTGGCCAGGGTTCTGCTTACCACGAGATACCGATAAGGATTGATGGCAGATACTTCCATGGCATCAATTTGTTCGGTGACTTTCATAGAACCCAGCTCTGCTCCAATACCTGATGAGACTCTTCCTGCACAGATCAATGCTGTAATTACCGGGGCGATCTCTCTTATTAATGACAAAGAAACCATACTGGGGATTAAGGACTCGGCTCCAAACCTTGCCATAGTAGGGCGTGATTGTATAGTAAGTACCAGTCCCATGATGAAACCTGTTATCGTTACCAGCGGTAATGACTGGTAACCAACAATAAAACATTGTCTTATAAACTCTTTGAACTCGAACCCCGGTTTGAAAATTTCTTTAAAAAATCGGAGAGAGAATGAAGTTATACTACCTACAAGAGTAAGCTGCTTTTTTAAATATCTTTCCACACTGTGATGTTTTATATATTTTAACTATCCACTATTTTTAAGAAATATTCTCAAATGATAAGTGAAAATTTATAGCCCGGAACTTTAAAAATTAGTAGCGATTATAGATTATACTCATAATCTACCTTTAATTCATTTTTGACTTTTTGTATACCCGGTGTTTTCCAGACAATACGTTCTGCCTCTTCTCTTTGTTGCCAAGTGTGTACTGTCCCATTTAATGTAACTGTTGTTCCTGATACTGATACATTAATGTCACTATCATCTATTGCGCTCCTCTTCAGTGCTTTTTTAATATCACTTTTTTCAACGGTGTTTTGGATTTCGGGATTGATGATGATATTATTATAAATTCCCTTAACTCCTGGAAGATACTTTACAGCATTTTCGGTAATATCACTCAGATAGTTCCAGGCTACTTCACCATCCAGATCTACCCATCCCTTTTCTACTTTTGCGATTATTTTATCTTCAGGAATAAATGTGTTTGATTTGAATGCGGAAATAATCTCTTTGCCTATTTCAATATCAGTTTTTACCCTTGGGTCTGGTAATTTTATTTCGATATTTTCTATCAGTACTCTCACTCCCAAAACATTTTTTGCGGTATGTTCAGCCTGTATTTTTTTTGCGTAACTATCAACAGTACCCGTTAATGAAACAATCCCATCCTTTACAATAACTCCAATTTCTGCTGATTGTAACATAGGTTCCCACTTGATGGCGTCCTGAACATCTTTTTGTAATTCTTCATTTGTTTTCATTTTGCTGTACATTTATACATCAAAGTTCCAAAAACCATGGAGAAGATAATATGATGTATATCACGATGAAATATGATGTACATCAGAGTAAATATTTGGTAAACTGTCCTTTATTATGGAAATTTGAATAGGTAGGAGTGCTGTTTTCGGACTGGAGCTAAACATGATCTCTAAATGCCCAGTTAACGGGGAACGGTAAACTTATAATGCTAAAATTTGGTAGTTTAAAAATAATAAAAATGAAAAAATCTATTTTAACAATCACATTGAACCCGTCGGTAGATAAAAGCAGTAGTGTTCAAAATATAGTTTCTGAAAAAAAAATGCGTTGTAACTCTCCTAAGTATGAAGCCGGTGGTGGTGGAATTAATGTATCCAGAGGATTAAAGAGATTGGGGATATCATCAGATGCTTTTTTTACTTCGGGGGGAAGAACCGGCAAGTTGCTGGAAGACTTACTTCAAGGTGAGCAGCTGAATGTATTACCATTCTATGTTGTGGCAGAAACGCGGGAAAATTTTACTGTTTCAGATATTTCAGATAAAAAACAGTACAGATTTGTATTTCCCGGAGATCCTTTAACCGAAGGAGAGCAAAAGGAAATTTTAAATAGCATTGAGGTAATGGATCAATTACCTGATTTTGTAGTAATCAGTGGCAGTCTTCCTATTGGGGGTGATCAGAAGTTTATGAAACAACTTATTAACCGGTGCAAGACAAAAGGGAGTAAGTTAATTGTAGACTCTTCTGGGGAGGTTCTCAAAATAGCTGCGGAAGAAGGTGTCTTTTTATTAAAGCCCAATATAGGAGAGCTGGCTTCTTTAGCAGGAAAGGAAAAACTGGAAGAAATTGATATAGATAAAACTGCCCGACTGATCATTTCTCAAGGAAAAGCTGAGGTTGTGGTAGTTTCATTAGGATCTCAGGGAGCAGTTTTATTTTCAGCAACTGAAAAAATTCAAATTGTGGCACCGGATGTTGAAGTAAAAAGTACTGTTGGTGCCGGGGACAGCATGGTAGCCGGAATGATTTCAGTTTTGATACAAGGCGGAAATTATAAAGAAGTTCTGTCAATGGGTATAGCTTGTGGATCAGCAACTACAATGGTTGAAGGAACAGGACTTTTTACCAAGAAAAATGCAGAGCGCTTACTTATGGAAATAAAGCACTACTCAGAATAGTTATTCTTATAACCTGTAATAACATCATTTAATTTGTTATAGATGAACGTAAATGCCAGGCCATTTTCTGATGTGTTTCTAAGAGACGAGTTATCAAATGACTTGTTGCTATGTCATGTAAGTCGTCCTTACAGTTTATGATATATCTACAAAGTATAAGAATAAGACTTTCATGATCTTCCAACAACTCTGTGATAAAAGCCTGACTGTTGTTTTCCGCTCTATTTTTTTCTGTAAGATGCGATAAACTCAGGTAGGTTTGTAAAGTTGCAGGTACAGTGTGGCCAATAGAACGTATTCTTTTGGCAATACTGTTTATGATTTTATCCAATTGCTTAGACTGATTTTTAAAAAAATTATACTTATCATTAAAATCAGATCCTTCCATATTCCACTGGGCATTTTTTGTTTTCATCAACAAGATGTTTTCATCTGCCAATATATTTATCAGTTCATCAGCAACTGCTTTACGATGATTTTCAGCGATTCCTATTTGTATTTTCATTTTTTAATTAGATTTATTGTTTTATTACGATCTGATATTTCACAGATTGATAACTGTCTTTTTTATTCTGCTGTGCAAAGCCTGTTCTTCTTTTATGTTAAAATTCTAATCCAGATAACTGTAAGAAGTAATGCCTTTCCTGTTGAGATATTTTGTCATTTCATCTTCGGCACTTCTTAGGTTGTTTTCATTTCTCAATAGTACCATTGCCAGTACTTTTTTCCAATCATTAGCATGTATATGTTTATCCGGATTCTGCCAGCTGCTTGCTATATGAGTGGAACTGTAGCAATTGCAAAGAACTGTACATATAAATATTGTAAAAAGGATAAGTCTGTGATATGGTAATTTATTTATGATTATGTGTTATGTTAATTCATCCCAAAGGTCACGAAACTGCATGAAAAATAATATGACAGGTATCACTGCGAAAAATGATGCTGGTCAGTTCATCAATTCAACATCTTAGAAGCATAAATTTTTAAATCAATTTACTTATAGCAATTATTGGGGGAGTTTTTACAAAAATAGATTAAAGTATAGCTGCATCATTATTTTTAGTGATGGCAGTCATTATTTGACAGTAAGGTAATTTGGAAATTTGTAGTATAAATTTCAGATTATGAAAGCTTTTTTAACATTCACCATTATTCTTTGCTTTGCAATAATCACACAAGCTCAGGATTTGAAAACAACGCAGGAGATTACTTCTTCACTTAAAGACAATATTACGCTCTCAAAACTGCATTACCCCAAATCGGTCATTAGGTTTTATGCCAGAAATAACTCTGAATGGGCATGGATAAATGCACAAAAATCAGATCAGTCTGAAATTGCAATGTTACTGCTGGAGTATTCTGAACAATTTGGACTGTCTTTATCTGATTATCATTGGGATACCATTTCTCTTCAGAAATTAAGGAGTTTGCGAGATACTTCTGCAGAAAAGGATCCAAAAGAGAAAGCAGTGTTCGATATTCTGATGACGGATGCCCTTATCACTTTCATCAATAATCTGCATTTGGGAAAATACAACCCTTTGTACAATTCATCATATATTGATACAAATGATATTAATGGATTCCGATCCGAAGATATACTAATGAATGCAAGACAGCAGAAAGATTTCCTCAAGACAATCCTCGAGGTTCAGCCTAAAATAAAAGCTTACACAGACTTTCAGAACTATTTAAATACGCTCTATGCGGAAAATGACTGTATGGCTCCACAAACGGGAATGGAAAAAATCATCATCAATATGGAGCGCTTACGATGGATTGGTACAAAAGATACGACCTATATTCTGGTAAATATTCCTTCCTATACATTAGAATTTCACCAGAAAGAGAATATATTTGATTTCAAAGTAATTATTGGAAAGCCAACTACCAAAACTCCGGTATTGGAAAGCCGTATTAATTATTTTACAACAGCCCCTGACTGGAAGGTTCCCCAAAGTATTTTCGTAAAAGAAATGCTGCCTAAAATCTTAAAAAATCCTCAATATTTAGAGAGCCATCATTATTCTATTTATGATAAGAACGGTAATCAAGTTGAAATAAGTTCATCAAAACTAAAAGAGATCCGTCAAAATCCTTATCGATATAGTGTAAGACAATCATCCGGATGTGATAATGCATTAGGAGCGGTGGTTTTTAGATTTGAAAACTCTTATGGAGTATATCTCCATGATACTTCTCAGAAACAATTGTTTAATAAAGGTGAGAGAGCTTTGAGTCATGGATGTATTCGTGTTGAAAATGCTGAGACGCTTGCATCCCTTATCTTAAAAAACGATGGCTCTGGAAATAAGATTCCCCTTTTAGAAAATGCAATGACTGAGTACAATAGAAAAGATTTTGTTTTAAAACAACCGATTCCCATCATTATTACTTATCTGACTTGCTTGATAAAAGAAGGAAAACCTGTACTGTATAAAGATATTTACCATTTTGATGATTCACTTGAGAATAAATTTAACCAAAATAAATAATAGAATTATGAGAACGATTGTAGTACCTACAGACTATTCAAAGCCGGCAAAAAATGCTGCATTTTATGCACTTCATCTGGCTAATGCTCTAAAGTGTAATATTGATTTGTGCCATGCCTTTGCTCTGCCGGTTGAAAGTCCCATGCTTGGACAGACTGCGTGGGCCTTATATGAATATCCGGCTTTACAGGATGAAAACAGTAAAGAGATGAAAAAATGGGTAAAAGTGCTTGAAGATAAAGAGAAAGCTTTATGGGGAGATGAGACTTTTCCTTATCATCCGTCGATATATTATTCTTGCGAGGGAGGCGATGCTGTTCAGGTAATCAATAATACAGCAGCCCATAATAAAACATTGCTTATTGTAATGGGGACTCAGGGTGCTGGGATGCTTGCCCGATTTATTTTTGGAAGCAACAGTCTTAAAATGATTGAAAATACACAACATCCGCTCCTGTTAATTCCTCAAAACCATAAGTATAAGGAAATAAAAAAGATCGCTTTTGCAACAGATCTGAAGAAAAAAGATATAAAAATAGCTCAATCATTGATTATGTTTGCCCAATACTTTGATGCTGAACTTTTAATTACCCATATTATTCAGAGCAATAATGATGTGACCCAGAATACTGCTTATGAGCATAAAAAAGAAGTGTTTTTAAAGGCTCTGGAAGGTAAATTCTGTTATAACTGTATTTACAGCGAAAATATAGATTACGGTTTAGATATACTGAAAAATAAAGATATTGATATCTTGGCAATGGGTCACGATCATCGGGATTTTCTCGAAAGATTTATCAAAAACAGCCATGCAGCCCGACAAGCTGCTACATTAGAAATTCCACTACTAATCATTCCGGAAATTGATCAGCTGTTTTTTTAATTAAGAATTCATTTTTTTAATCTTATTTTATATATAATAATTTAATGTTTTAACATTTTTCACATTCAAATGCCTTTAGTGTACTAAAATTCATAACTTTAATAATAGTTAAGATATGGATTATGGAAAGTACTAAACTTTTGCATGCTATTATAGAAACAGCGATTGATGGTATTATAACCATTGATAACAGGGGGAGAATAGAAAGCCTGAATCCCTCTGCGCTAAAAATATTTGGGTATAAAGAAGAAGAATTAGTAGGTAAAAATATTTCAGTACTGATGCCGGAACCTGATAAAAGCAGGCATGATGGGTACCTTCTTCATTACCAGGATACAGGAGAAAAGAAAATTATTGGAAAAGGAAGGGAAGTTAGAGGATTAAGAAAAGATGGGACACAATTTCCTTTCAGGCTTGCTGTAAGCGAAGTGCAATATCAGGATAGAGTGATTTACACAGGTTTTATCCACGATCTTTCCAAAGAAAAAGAAGCGGAAGAATCCCTTAAAAAATATGCCGTTGAGCTGGAAGAATTGGTCGAAAACAGAACAAAATCACTTAAAAAAATGCTTTATGAATTGGAAAAAGCAAAAGAAGAGTCTAGTATGGCCTTGGAAAAAGAAAAACAACTCAATCGGATGAAAAGCCGCTTTGTTTCAATGGCATCGCACGAATTTCGCACCCCTTTAAGTTCTATGCAGCTTTCTGCCGTACTTATTGAAAAATATCTTCAAACTTCGGACAATATCCAAATATTAAAACATCTTCATAAGATAAAAAATGCAATTGCCAGTTTGAATTCCATTCTCAATGACTTTCTTTCCTTAGAAAAATTGGATACAGGGATTGTAAAACCTCATTATGACTCATTTGATATTGTTAAGTTTTCAGAAGAACTCACAGATGAAATGCAGCTTATAACCAAAGAAGATCAAATCATTATTTATCAGCACACAGGATCAGAAAGCGAAATAAGCTTGGATCAAAACTTATTAAGAAATTGTTTAATGAACTTAATGAGCAATGCTATAAAATATTCAGGAGAACATACGTTGATTGAATTCTCTACAGAAATAAATGAAGATCAATATATGTTTTCAGTAAAAGATAATGGAATAGGAATACCTGAAGAAGATCAATCCGGTCTTTTTCAGCCATTTTTTAGAGCGCATAATATAGGAAATATTCCCGGAACTGGGTTAGGGCTCAATATTGTGCAGCGGTATGTAAATCTTATGGATGGTAGGATCCTTTTTGAAAGTAAATCAGGTAAAGGTACCGAGTTTACCTTATCATTTCAGAAAAAGTCAGTTAATAATACTCCAATTTAGTTCCAATGGAAAAAACACGCCTATTGATTATCGAAGATAATGATGATATCCGCGAAAGTACTTCAGAGATTCTTCAGCTTGCCAATTATGAAGTATTTCAGGCTTCTAATGGTAAGCAAGGAGTAGATATGGCTATTAAACATATCCCGGATGTGATATTATGTGATATTATGATGCCTGAACTTGACGGGTATGGAGTATTACATCTTTTAAGCAGAAGAGAGGACACTGCACTCATCCCTTTTATTTTTATTACGGCAAAAGTTGATCGGGGAGAAGTCCGAAAAGGAATAGAAATGGGTGCTGATGATTATCTTACCAAACCTTTTGATGATATGGAACTTCTCAGTGCTATTGAAAGCCGATTGAAAAAGAAAGAACGTCAGAAAAGCCTTTATAGCAATATTCTTACTCAAATGACAAATTTATTTCATGGTTCACATGGACTTGATGAATTAAATAAAGCTTTTGATGAACGAAAAGTGAAGTCCTTTAAAAAGAAGCAGATTATATATTATGAGGGTGATACAGCCAATGCTGTTTATTTAATTATATCAGGCTCAGTGAAGACAACAAAGATGACAGAAGATGGGAAAGAACTTATGACAGGAGTCTATAGTCCGGAAGAATATTTTGGAATTACTTCGTTATTTGCAGGAAAAGAATATAAAGAGACGGCTCAGGTATTGGAGGATGCTACACTTTGTTCGGTTCCCAGAGACGTAATTGACCAATTACTGTATAAATATCCTGATATAGCAGAAAAGTTTATTAAAATCCTTGCTCATCATGTTATTGCCCACGAAGAACAGTTATTGCAGCTTGCTTATTTTTCTGTAAGAAAAAGAATGGCAGAGGTACTTCTTAAACTACATACAAAATATCCCCACACTGAAAATTTTGAGATTTCCAGAGAAAACCTTGCTTCCATGGCGGGAATGGCTATTGAAACGGTAAGCAGGATTCTCAGCGATTTTAAAGAAGAAAATCTAATAGACAGAAATGCGGGCAGGATTACGATACTGGATGTTTCACGTCTTCAGAAATTAAAAAACTAATACTTGTCACGTTTTATAATGATTTTATACATTGAATAGTTCTATTGAGTTCAATACATTTGACTATTCAACAGACATTATGAAAGTGATAGTTTATAACATAAATCAAGAAGAAAAAGAACTTCTTGCATTGGCTAATCATAAAACACACAAGATTACCATCATAACAAATCCTTTGAATGAAAATACAGTTCATTTTGCAGAGGCAAAAGATGCTGTCATTATCATGAGTCAGGAAAATCAGCTTTCACATAGTTTTATCCTGAAACTTATTTCATTGGGAATACAATACATCATTTTAAGATCGGCAGAAAAATTTTTTACTGATTTATCAACTATTATAAATTCAGGAATACAATATGATATTATTAAATGTGCCGATTCAAGACTGGCTGTTTCCTTGATTATTGAAACTTTAAATGGTTGGGAAAAAAGTGACCGGGATCATATGAAAACCTAACTGAAATCATAGTCTGCATGCTGTTTCCATAATACCTTTGGAGTATCAAACTAAAATAATTTTTATTATGAAAACTTTAGAAAAAACCAATCAGTCTCCACTGGCGAATGTGATAGAAGATTTCTGGAAAAATGACGGATTTTTAGATGAATCAATGAAAATGGAAATGTCCATTAATATCATTGACAGGAATGGTGTATATAAGCTTAAAGTATCAGCTCCGGGATTCAAGAAAAAAGATTTTAAGGTAGCAGTGGAAAACGGATCACTGGTTATCAGTGCTGAAAAGAGTGTAGAGAAAAAAGAAGAAAATGAAAATTTTGTAAGAAAAGAGTTTTCTGCTTCCTCATTTTCCCGCAGTTTTCGTTTACCGGAAAACATCACTTTGGGTCATATAAAAGCCAATTATAAAAATGGATTGTTAAATATTACGATCAGTAAAACTAATCTGGATAAAAGGGAAGTAAAAGAAATTAAAATACGTTGATTTTTTTTCACTATTAATTCATAAAACCTGTTATTCATTTGAATAAATTTTCAAATGTCGTTTAATCGAGATTATTTTCAAATGAGCAACTGGGGTATAAAAAATAAAGAGATGGATACTATGATTATAAAATCCTTTGGAGGAGCGGGAACGGTCACCGGATCCAAGCATTTGCTAAAAACTTCCGAGCTTACCATATTAGTCGATTGCGGATTGTTTCAAGGGGTAAAATCGCTGCGTGAACAAAACTGGGAATCGTTACATATCGATTTAGCAGAAATAGATGTTGTCATTCTTACCCATGCCCATCTGGATCATTGCGGATATATACCTCTTCTTGTAAAAAACGGGTTTAAAGGTAAAATTTATATGACTGAACCCACGAAGGAACTGACAAAGTTAATCTTACTGGACAGTGCAAAATTACAGGAAGAGGATGCAGAAAAAGCAAACTATCATCATTATACCAAGCATAATCCTGCAAAACCCTTATACACGATAAATGATACTGAAAAATCTTTTAAACAATTTTTTACTGTTAAGGAAAATATCAGCCTACAATTAAGCAATCACATACAGTGCAGATTCAAGTCCTGTGGTCATATCATTGGAGCTTGTTCTGTAGAAATTGTATGTTTTGATAAAACTATTATTTTTTCAGGTGATATAGGGCGAAACCACAGTGCTATTCTCCCACCACCTGATTTTTTCACTAAAGCTGATTTTTTAGTGATGGAATCAACTTACGGAGACAGGCTGCATGACAACACAAATTTGTATGATAGTTTGGAGCATTGGATCAATCTTACGGTTAAAAACCATGGAAATATAATTATTCCGAGTTTTGCCGTTGGCAGAGCACAGGAACTCATGTATATTCTTTATCAGCTCAAGAAGCAGAACAGAATCCCTTACAACCTTCCTGTAATTATGGATAGCCCGATGGCGGCTTCAGCCACTGATATTATGGTTGAATATGCAGAATATACCACTGTAACTAAAGAAAAATGGCTGGATATTATTGAGAATATCAATATTAATAGAGAGTATACGAATACTCAGGAAATCGTTCATGATAAGCAAAGTAAAATAATAATTGCTGGAAGCGGTATGTTGACAGGGGGGCGTGTGCTTGAATATTTGAAACATGATATAGGAAATAGCCGGAATACAGTACTGATTGTTGGGTTTCAAGCAGAAGGTACTCGTGGAAGAGCATTAATTAACAGGTCTCATGAGTTGAAAATTCACGGAAAATATTACCCTGTAAAAGCAAATATAGTTGAGTTAACGGGATTATCTGCCCATGCGGATCAATCTGAACTGATGGAATGGATAAAAAAATATAAGAATCCCCCTAAACAAATCATGCTGGTTCACGGCGAACCCTCTGCACAAGAAGCATTACGGGTTAAAATTCAAACAGATTTGAAAATACCTGTTAAAATTTTGATAAAAGATAAGGAAGTGGCGTTGAGATGAGGGATGATATCGTTTAATTGATTTATAATTTACTTTATGGAACTTCTTACCAAAAATGCCATACAAATTCCAGAAGACTGTTATCTTCTGAAAAATGATAAAGGTGTGGTAATTTAAAATATCAAAATTATTAGTTAATAGATTGATTTTTAAAGTGTTAATTGCTTTTCTGAGGTCTCGATATCATTATTTTGCAGATGTAATACGAATGTAAAAGCACACCGATGGAACATCCGATAAATACAGGAGGAGTATTCATCAAAACGCCATAAACAATAATAAATTGCATTGGCAGTAAGCGAACAAACCCTGAGATAAAGAATATTCTTCATCTATTACGGACATAAAAATATTACTAGAATATCTTTTCAGTATTAGATTTTATTTGTGATATAAAACCTTACTGTTTGATTCTCATATTTTTCTAAATAAAGCTAGCCTGTGAATGGTGTACACATACATACTATATAGATATAATGCGAATGAAATTAAAATAAATAAGGAGGTGGTATTTTCCCGAGTCTTGAATACTGGCATTCCTCCATAAGGCCATACTTCATGTAAGTGCTCATACGCTCTATAAATCGTTGTATCCATTCATCAGGAAGAAAAGACATGAATTCATTCCGCATAATAGCTGTCTCATGAAACAGTCCGTTCTCATGGACAGACGGATTTCTTCCCTGCAGTATAGAAAGCATTTGTATTCTTATTTTTTCCAACTCTTTTATAGGGCAAAGTCCATAGGTATCATCAAAGACGGCAATCCAGATCATCCAGCGGTTGCAGGGTATAATATGTTCGTCGGGAATTGATAATGCTTCAGGAGTCATTCTTGCAGCAGCCATATGCAGCATCTGCAGTTTGTATCTTTCTCTTGCCTCTTCAGTCAAAAAAGTGTAAGCGTTATCATACCAGTCATCAGCAGCTTTTTTCATAAGCTCTGTAGGGGGCGAAATACCATCGGCCCAGGGATAGTATCCTGGAGGGAAAAAATCCTTTGGGTTAATTGTTAATTTTCTCTCTGTTTTCATAGGTTTGATGAATAGATTTTTTTAAAATAAATTTGTCAAACGGGTTATCATGGTGTATGATCATTTATATTGAATAAAGCCTGCATATCCTCTTTGCTCACAATAGGTTCTGCAGCTTCCAGAATCCTTTATTGTATAATGCAAACAGATGGTATAACCGATTGAAGTGTCTTATTATTCCTTTATAAAAATACTGTGTGGAATAATAATATCATCACCTTCTCTACCGTATTGAGGTACAATAAATGCCTTATGCTCATATCTGCTGGTGCCTGAATTATAGTACCAGTCTGGACAGCCACTTATTTGCAATTTAATATGATAAACATGATTATATGCTTCTTCTTGAAAAGAACCAAAGTCCGGAAGAGATTGATGCAAATCATCCAGCTCCTGAGCATATGCGTCATGCAGTTTCATAGCTTCTGTACAGGCTTCTTGATAAGAAATTTTATATTGATGTCTTAGAATAAAAATAATATTCAAAGATTCACTTTCTATTTCAAGCTCTTTTTTAAGAGAGGCAAAGTCATTCTGTATCACAATAATCAGAGATAATAGTTCTCTGCAACGCTGTATAATAGGATGATTGTAAATATGAACAGGTAATGCATAATTAACTGCAGGATCTATCAGATCCCCATAAGGCCACATTCCTATAGAATATTTTCGGAAACTAAGATAGTGGGCAAGTAAGGGATATGTTCTATTTTCAGCTTGTTTGAAGGGTATTTCTTCCATCATGCCATACATGATAAATTCATAAAAGTTAATGGAGACACGGTCTATCCAAAAACGAGGCATAAATGTTTCCCATTCTTTTCTGGCTTGTGCCATCTGGCGCAGAATACCAATCTCGTCTTCATGTGGATCTTCACCCATCATCACTTCATATACACGGTCTGCCATTATTTTCAATTCATTTGCAGGAGTCATCCCAAAAAAATCATCAAATAATGTGATATAGATCATTAATCTGGCACAGGGACGCATGCGCTCCATGCTGTCGCATGTTGGGTTCATATAAGTAGCGACCCTCGATAGAAACTGAGGTTTACATCTTTTTATTCCCTCTTCAGAAATAAAAGTATAGTCATTATCATACCATGCCTTTTCTTCTTCATCAAAAGCATTGGCAATTGGGCTGGGAATAGTTGGCCATGGATAACGGCACTGTGGAAGGATTAATTCTTCTTTCATTGTTGATTTGTTTTTAATATACTACATCTGTAATCCATATTCCGGTCTTGGATATTCTCCCGGTACTTCGTAGTAAGGTGATTTCCCCAAATGGTACCAGGCTCCCAATCCTGAGATCATCAACGTCATATGATGTACAAAGTTTTCTACATCCTTTTGAATAGCACCAAATTCCGGAAGGGTAGTCTTTAGTTCTACAAATTCCCTTACATAGTCATCATGCATCTGCATAGCTTCCATACAGGCTTCCTCCAATGAAATTTTGTATTGATGTTTTATGACAAGTATAATATTGAGCACATCCGGGCTTATTACCAATTTCTTTTCTATAGATGCAAAGCTATTCTGGAGGACCATAATACGGGACATCAGTGTCTTCAGCCGCTTAATAACAGGATGTTTTGAAACAAAATCCGGTGCAATAAAACCCATAGACGGTTCAACCGGATCAGAATAAGGATACACAGAGATTGAATATTCACTCATGAGGAGAAGATGGCTTAATGTTGGAAATTCCTGTTTTAATTTATAGGGGTTTTCCTCCATCATTCCATAAGTGGTGTAGTCATGGAAAGACTCTGCCCAACGTTGAAACCAATTGTCGTTAACGTAAGGACGGAATTCATCTCTGCTCAATGCAACCTGTCTCAGTAATCCGATGTCACCAGGTCTGGGATCTTCGCCCAGCATCACATTCATAATGTCATCTCTGACGGAAGCTAATTCTTTTACGGGGCAAAGCTCATAATAATCCTCATATAACGTTAACCAAACCATAAATCTTGCAATGGGTCTCATCTGCTCCATTGTTTGGGTAGCCGGAAACATATATGAGGCTGCTTGTACCAGATTATTTCTTTTGTATTTGGTTCTCGTTGCTTCAGACATGAACTGGTAGTCTCTATCAATCCAGTCATTCTGTTCTTCATAAAATGATTCTGCAAAAGGTGCAACTTTATAAGCCCAGGAATGTTGTAAAATAGGGATGTCTGATTGTTTCATTATTGTATATTTTAGATTAAAAAATATTTTTGCTTAAAGTGTTATCGAACCTGGTTCAACTTTTCTTTTAGTTCTCCTGCTTCCGGAAATTCCATGGCATTGTAACGATCCAGTTTTGTAGATACATTTTTCCATCCACTAAGCACCATGCTCATATAATGAACCCAGTTAACCACTGCATCCTGCCATATTCCAAAGTCAGGAAGAGAAGCCTGCAATTCTACAAATTCTTTCAGGTCCTCATTGTGAAGGCGCAAATCCTCAAGACATGCCTCCTTCAGGGACATCTGCCGTTCATACTGAATCACCTTTACAATATTGTAATAAATACTGTCGGTTGCTTCGTCTTTCAATACAGATTGTACTTCATTGAAAAAAGTAACAAGGTGGCATGCCAGTGTCTGTAAACGGATGATCACGGGATGCTCGTGGATCTCTTGTGGGAGTACGATTCCTGTTTCTAATTCCGTAAGCTGTAGAAAAGGATAAAGACAGATAGAATTTTCACGCAAAGCAATGCATTCGCTCACACTGGGATAAGCTTTGTTTTTCTTGTATCTTAATTCCGTTTCTAATCCTGTAAAATACCTGCTGATCATTTGGGTGAAACGGGCTACTGACTCCTGCGGGATAAACTCCAATAGTTCTGCTCTTAATGAAGCCAGCATGGGGCCTAAGGGGATTCCTGAGTCCTCGGCATTGATCTCTCCATTCAGTATGGCAATAGATTGGGCGTGTACATATCCTATATCTTCAGGTTCACTTTCTTCATACAGATCATCATTGTATAGGGTCCACAGCATCAGTCTGCAGACGGGCTTGAATCTTTCGGGTGATGCCGTTGGAAACCATTGTGCTGCAATATGCGCTGTTTTGGTCTTTTTGTACTTTTTCCGAAGATCGGGGTTCTGTTCATACAGCCAGAGATATTCTCCATCAATCCATTGATTTTCAGTGAACTGTTGTAGTTGTTCAGCATTGGGGTTTTTTAATGTGGGGAACGGATACCTGAACTGTTTTCGAAGGAGTTCAAGGGTACTAAAATTTTCAGTATTCATATTGTGATGATTATTGGTTTTGTTTTCATACTAATATACAATCGTATTGTATTATAATTGCATTTTATTTCACATAAAATTGAAATTTAATGTTAATATGTCTTAAAATGGTAATATTGATAGGGGAATTTTAAATATGATTTTTTTTAAAATAGGGTAAGAAATTTGGAATATCTTAAATTAAATTACTCCATTGAATACTTTTTACGATCCCATTTTAACATAAGAAAACCCCGATAATATAAAATTGAAAAAGGAAATAGAGTAGAATCTGAAAAAAATGATTGATATGTTGAAGGACTTTCAATATTTTTTACCTTTTATCAAATCTGATCTTTGAATAAATATGTTTCGTGCAGCTATTGATTTCATTTGTAAATCAATTTTACCCGGTTGTTTTTTATTAAAGAACTTGTTTAAACTCTTTATTTAAAAAAGTTTAAACAAGTTCAATACCTTTAAATGAGATTGGAAAAGAAATAAATCACCTAAAGAAAAAGAGATCATATTTTTTCAAAGAAATTCACCACGAAACAATAAGAGAAATAGAAGTCATCTTGACTTTTGTATGACCTCCATCTACATCACCACTTATGATAATAACCAAAAACCGCTTTATAATGAAATATCATCTTACTAAAAAGCTGTAATACTGGTAAATGATATCATTGAATACCTGTTTTAAGTTTATAAAGGATACAATTAATGATCTCACAGATAGGAACTTTGGATTTGAAACCTCTTTTTCCTTGGGGAATAGAAGAATTCTATTATATCTTTGCTCAGTACTTAGTACAAGGGATTGGATTTTTTTTGTTTAGCAGCACAAATTTCTAAATCCCTTTTTTAATTTTAAAAAGTCAAGACCACTTCATTATAATAAAGACAGACCCGGAAGTCTGTCTTTATTTGTCTCCATAGGAATTTTAAAAGAGGGATTTTGTGTTCTTAGAATCGTAAATTATGGAGTTATTTTAATATAGGTCATGGAGGTTCTGCCATCTGCATTATTAAAAACAATACCTGCTAATGTTGTTGATCTTATACCAGCATAATAGGTGGTGGGTCCTGCAACAGTAGTTACCAAAGAACCTGTACCTGTTCCACCAATTACGTTCCTATTAGTATCAGCTGAAGTTACAATTAGTATTTCTGTATTAGGAACTATATTTCCAGCTGTTGGTGCAGTGCTTAAAAAACCAGTGAGATAACCAAACCCACCTGTTACCTGAATTTCACCACGTATACTATAGGTAATAAGATATGTTCCAGCAGTTGGCAGTGTAATACTGGTGAGGTTATAATTAAAACCATTGGCAGGTATATTGGCAGTGCTAGTTAGTACAGACCGCCCTGATGCAGGTGCAAAGGCATTCCCTGTAACTGTTACAACATTTCCTGACTGGTCGACACCTAAAGTAGCGCCGGCAGAAACAGGGGTAGAAGAATTTAAGTTGGAAAATTTTAATCCTGAAGTATTACTGATATTCGAATTAATTTCCAACTTGTTAGTAGGTGTAATCGTTCCTATACCGATTTGGCCCGTCGAAGTGAAAACAAAATCATTAGCCTGTTGTGCAATATTGGGAGTACCTGCTACAGGATTGTCTTTATTTCCATCTATATGGAAAGTGCCTTGTGGATTGTTTGTATTTATTCCTACTTGGGAAAAAGTCAAAATGGAAATTAAAAATAACGGTAAAAAAATAGTTTTTTTCATTTTTATATAATTTAAAATTTTATTGTTTACAAAAGGATTTCTTTGACTGTAAAAACTATTGTAAACGAAAGGATAGAAATATTTCACCGCAAAACTACTTATGGGAGTCATTAAAAAAAAACATTTAATCTATCATTATACTGTTATTGATAATTGTCTATTTGATTGTAAATTAGATATTTATATTTTTGCTTTCATGATTAAGAAGTTTAATGAATGCAGATGGCAATATTTCTGTTTCTTTTTTAAAAACAAGCGAAAATTTATTAGGAGACGAAAAACCACACTCTTCGGCTAAAGAAGCAATTTTAAATTTTCTGTATTCAGGATTATTCTTAAGCTTTTCGATAATATAGGCGATTTTCAGCTCATTGATATAATTATAAAAATCTTTTTTTTTGTGTGTATTGATAACATGCGAGAGATACCTGTTGTTAGTATTACAATAAGTAGCCAGATAAGGGAGCGATAAATTTTTTCGGTTAAAAATTGTAGATTTTTCAAATTCTTTTAGTTTATATAGAATTTTTTCCTCTGTATCGCTGGTCATGATTAGTGTTTTGCTTTCCAAAAATTTAGTTTCATTGATTTCTTCAGATAAAGCTTGTATAGGGGTGGTATTTTCAATTTCGGTACTGACTGTTGCTATTTTATTTATAGAACTAATGACATCCTGTTTTGTTTCGTTAGACTTTTTTAGAACTTGTTTAAAACGTTTAATAATTCTTTTTTGCTTTCTTCTGTAAAAAATAAAATAGATGCTACTGCCAAGTAATAATAAGCTGCCCAGCAAAAAAAGATATTTATTGACATTGCTTTCCTTTTTTATTACCTTATTTTCTTTTTTTAGATTGGAATAAGTGTGATTTATAATATTATAAGATTTATCTATTAAATCTCCTTTTATTGAGTCTCTCTTTTTTGCTAAGTCACTAACTTTATTCATATTGAGAGTAATTTCATAATATCTTTGAGTAGTACTGTACATCACATTCTTTAACTCAAGATCTTTTGTTTTTTTTGAATAATCTTCCATAAGGCCGATGTATTTTTTTGCTTCATGAAGATTATCCTGATCCATATATATCATAGCCAAACCATTATATACAAGACAGGTAATAAAGTTGGTAGGTATTGTACGTAATGATTTTAACGCATTCTCATAATGTAATTTTGCTTTGTCCGTATTTTTAAGGTTATAATAGTTAAGACCAAGTAATTGCTCGTTATTCCCTGATCTTGTAGATGTAATTTCAGGACTTTGTTGTATCGAATTGAAATAAGATTGAGCTTTATTGATATAGAAAATAGACCTATTATAATTTTTTTTATGCTCTTCATAATATGCCATTTCCTGCATGAGAAGACCTTTCATTTCATTTGCAAATTTTTTGTCTTCGATATTTTCAGATACTTCAAATGCGATTTGGTAATACATTTTAGAATCGTCGTAAAGTCCTAAAATTCGGTATTGAGTTGCAAGAAAACCATATACACGGGCTTTTCCAATATTATTATCCATATTAGAAATAATTTTTTCCGCTTTTAGGGCAAATTCAATGGCATTCTTCAAATCCCCGGAATGTTGATATAATGAAGCAGAAAGCATCAGGCTTCTAATTTTCAAAATAGGTGTTTCTGAAATGGTATATAGTGAATCAGCCACTTTCAGTGCTTTTTTCATATTTACCTCAGAGGTTTCTAGATAAGTTTTATTATAAATAGAATTGAAAGAAATAATATCCTGAGAGTAAATAAAATTAGTTAAAAAAAGAAAAAATAAAATAAAGGATTTGTTCATTTGGTTATTGCTTTTGTAATTTATTTTCCACTATAAATGAAAAATTTCCCTTCAAAATAAATTAGAGTTTTTATTTTGATGGAAAATTTATAGTGCAAAAATATGTTATTATGCAATGAATTATTACTTGTATATATTAAGAAAAAAATAAGAAACCGATTTCTATCGGTAAATATCAAAGGAGAAATCATGAGACGCTCGAATGATATTGGGATACTAATATTATTTGGTTTATCAAGTTGTTGAAATGCAATTGTTTATCTTGTGGTTAGCTAGGGTGCACAAAGGGATTTAGCTTTTCAATGGTTTAATAAATTTTATTTGTTTTTTATATTACCATTATACGCTTATTGATACATTATAGTATCAGATAAAGAAAAAATAAAAATTGAAATAAGTGAATGATTAAGTAATTATGAACCATATTACTGCTGTCAAAGAATGTCCAATAATTTTTTTCGGAGTTGAATGATACAGTCAATGTTATAACAGGTAAATGAAAGTTTCCTCTTTTGGGCTCATTAGATTTTAGAACAAAACGTTACAGCGAAATCGAAAGAGATATTCCCAAAATAAATCTAGGTATGCTATCCAAAGAGTTGAAGGATCTGGAAGCTAATCGTTTGGTTGTACAAAAAGTATATGACGCCATCCCATTAACATTGAATATGAACTGAATGAATCAGGGAGTACTTTTCAAACAGTTATCGACGCGGTGTTGGAATGGGGCTTGGAGCACCGGAAAAATGTGATAGGTGATAACTTCAAGGTGGTTGTGAGGCTTTCCTACCTACATCTCCGCTGCCATGAATCAGTTTTAGATTTATTCTTTTCTAAAAATACCACTCCAGCAGTCTTTCCGTATCCCGGCTTTACATCATTGGTAACTGTAGCCCCAAACTGTTTTGTAATGAAGAATTTCTTGGCTGATAAAATTATTGTTTCCAGTAAATACAAGATTTTGAATTTTGTAAATGATTGGAAGCTCAAAATAATTTTTGATACCTAAATTTTTATGAGACTTGTATTTATTTTAAAGCTATTCAGGGTGATATCATTAATGATACCCTATCAAATTATCCTGTTGTCTGGAAGAATTTTGTGACAAATATAGATGATAATATTGCTCCTGAAGTTGTAGATGCAGTAGCACATTATTCCTATCTTGGTGCTCTTGCTGTTCGTAAGGATTTTGAGAGATCAAAATATCTGGAAATGATCAACCCTGTACCTTTGATTAGTCAACATTTTGATTGTAAATCTACTTTTTATGACTGTTTCACCGGGGATATTCCATTTTCAGAGCAGCAAATGAAGGCTATCGCTCAAAAAGAACAAATAGAACACCTTCTTGACAAAGATAAAATTGTACAGCTAATCAAAAATGAAATCAAGAATAAAAGGCCCGCCTATTTTCATATAGGTAACTTTACTTCCTGTGGCCACTCTACAGTAATTATAACCATTAAGCCTCTCAAATAGAAGATCAAGCTATAGTAATTAATATATATAGCACAGAAATTAAAATTATTTCAGTGTGTTTAAAAACGATAAAAAAAGTATAAGATGTTCAACTGTAATTTTTTTAAAGTTGAAAGAAAAACGATTTACTTATATTTGCCTTGCAAAGCAAATCTAAATGTTCAAAAAAGTAATCATTGTATTTATTCTTGGCTTTTATACGGTTTTTTGTTCGGCCCAACAGGTTCGACCTTCCAAATCATCTGAAATTTACCGTGAACTCAAAACCCTTAAACAGCTGCCTAAAGTTTTATACCTTGCGGCTCATCCCGATGATGAAAATACAGGATTGCTCTCCTGGTTAATCAACGACCAAAATGTAGAAACAGGCTATTTGTCTTTAACCAGAGGTGATGGTGGTCAGAATTTATTAGGTACAGAGCAGGGGGCTGCATTGGGTTTAATCAGAACGCATGAGCTTTTAGAGGCAAGAAAGTTAGACGGTGCCCAACAGTTTTTTACCCGGGCGATTGATTTCGGGTTCTCTAAAAATACTACCGATACTTTTAAACAATGGAATGCAGACAGCATTACAGCGGATGTAGTCTGGGTAATCCGTAAATTCCGTCCTGATATTATCATTTGTCGTTTTCCTCCTACTGCTGCGGCAGGACACGGACAACATGCGGCTTCGGCCGTGGTTGCAGAAAAAGCTTTTAAGCTTGCAGGCGATAAAACGGCTTTCCCAGATCAACTGAAATATGTGAATGTATGGCAGCCAAAACGTGTATTGTGGAATACCTTCCGTTTTGGTGGGGTCAATACGACAGCTGAAAATCAACTGAAAGTCACTGTTGGGCAATATGATGCGCAGCTGGGAATGGGCTATGGTGAACTGGCCGGATTAAGCAGAAGTTTACATAAAAGCCAGGGTGCAGGAACACAGTCTGTAGCCGGGATCAGAACTGAATATTTTGCCCACGTTACTGGTGAGCCTGCAAAAGCGACACTTTTTGATGGAGTAGTTAAAACCTGGGCCGCAAAAGGAAACGCTGATATTGACCATTCACTAGATGAAATTATTTCCGCTTTCAATTTCAATAATCCAGACCTTAGCTTGCCTGCTTTGCTTGCTTTGCGAAAAAAGATTATGACGCTACAGAATGCAGACCTGAAAAGCGATAAGCTTAAATCTCTTGACAATATCATTTTAAGCTGTGCCGGATTTATGGGCGAGGTGGTTACCAATCAGGCTGAAGCTGTTGCCGGGGATCATTACAATTTCAGGTTAAATTTGATTTCAAGAGCTACAAATCCTGTCGTTTTAGAAAATGTGAAATGGTTAAGTAAGTTAGAAAGCTTCAACAGAAAACTATCAAAAGATTCTTTAATTACCATTCAGCATGACATTCAGATTCCTGCAGATGCAGCACTCACAGAACCTTACTGGTTAGCAAAACCTCCCACGAATGCAGCAACTTTCTCTGTTCCGAATGATACTTTAATCGGTTTGTCTGAGGCGGAATCACCACTGAATGTTTTGCTTGGTTTAAAAATCGGTTCTGAAAATTTTCAGGTTAAACTTCCTTTATCTTTCAAGAAATTAGACCCGGTGCGTGGTGACGTGGTTGAAGCCTTGCGTATTGTTCCTGCATTGGAACTGAAATTTACACAACCACTTTATGTGGCCAAAGAAAATGAAGATTTACATTTGAGTTTACACTTTAAGGTTAATTCTAACAGACAGTACAGTAATGGTAATCTAAACCTGATGTATAACGGAGAACGATTAGGCGGTGCTGATGTAAGTTCGCTCAATGGAAAAGATACTACCATCAATTATGTTATTCCAAAAGCTAAGCTTGCCGCAATACATTCGGATCGTTTTCAACTGGATGCAAATTATGTTGAAAATGGAGTAATGTATAATAAAAAACAAGTATTAATTCAATATCCGCATTTACCCTCCTTACAATATTTTGCGCCTGCAACGGTAACCGTAATGAAAGGTGATATTCAGGCGAAGGTTAAAAAAGTTGGGTATATAGAAGGTGCGGGCGATTTCATTCCTGAGTTTCTACGCATTGCAGGTATTCAGGTAGATGTTTTGAAAGACGAAGATTTTTATGGCAAATTGGATGAAACTGCTGGAAACGGCAGTCAAAACAAGCTATCACAATATGATGCCATCGTATTGGGTGTTCGTGCCAATAACACAGAGAAAAAACTGGGCCGCTGGATGCCTTTTTTATGGTCTTATGTAAAAGGCGGAGGTAATTTGATGATGCAGTATAACACCAACCAGGATACAACCGTTGACAAATTGGGGATGTACAATTTCAGTATTGCCAATAAGCGTGTTACCGAAGAAAATGCTGCGGTTACGTTTTTAAATCCAAATCATAAATTACTGAACTTTCCGAACAAAATTACTGCGAATGATTTTAAAGGTTGGATACAGGAGCGCGGTGCCTATTTCCCTGCTCAATGGGATGCAGCATATGAACCGCTTTTTGAAATGCACGATGCAGATGAAGAGCCTCTTCAGGGATCAACTTTATATGCCAAATACGGGAAGGGTAATTTTATTTATACACCATTGGCATTTTTCAGACAGCTGCCTGCGGGAAATGTTGGAGCGGCACGTTTATTTTTAAACTTTTTATCTGCACAGAAAAACTAATGAACAAGCAACTTAAAAATTGGAATACCTGGTACATATTATTAGCAGCTGCATTAGTATTGCAGATCGCATTTTATTATTTGTTTACTAAATTCTGGGCATGAGTAATATAGATTGGACAGTTCTTATTTTTACCCTTGTTGCAGTGGTTGTTTACGGCGTATTGATCGGCCGTGGCCAGAAAAGCAACGAATCATACCTGAAAGCAGATAATAAAATGCCTTGGTACATTGTGCTTATAGGTATTATGGCTACGCAGGCAAGTGCCATTACATTTCTTTCAGCACCGGGCCAGGCTTATACAGACGGGATGCGTTTCGTTCAGTATTACTTTGGTTTGCCTTTGGCGATGATAGTTATCTGTATCACTTTCATCCCGATTTTTCAGCGCTTAAATGTTTACACCGCCTATGAATATTTAGAAAACCGTTTTGATAAAAAAACAAGGGTACTCACTTCACTACTTTTCCTTTTTTCCAGAGGCTTATCAACAGGAATCAGCATTTACGCTCCGAGTATCATCTTGTCAAGCGTTTTAAACTGGAATATTTATTTGACCAATGTTTTAACAGGTGGTATTCTGTTGATTTATACCTATGTTGGTGGTGCAAAAGCGATCGCTCACACCCAAAAATTACAGTTTCTCATTATTCTGGGAACAATGGCTTTTGCAGGTTATTTGCTTATTCAGAATATGCCGAATGGAATTGGTTTTAAAGATGCACTTTATCTGGCGGGAAAATCCGGAAAACTCAATGTAATCACCACAGAATTCGATTGGAAAGATAAATACAATATTTGGAGCGGGCTAATTGGCGGTTTTTTTCTGGCGCTCTCTTACTTCGGTACTGACCAGAGTCAGGTGGGGAGGTATATTACAGCGAAAGATAATACCAATGCAAAAATGGGCTTGCTGTTGAACGGATTGGTCAAAATTCCGATGCAATTTGCTATTCTCCTGATTGGTGCTTTGCTTTTCGCTTTCTTTTCTCTAAAACCGGCTCCGATTTATTTTAATGAACGCTCTTATCAATATTTAAAGGAAACAAAACCTGAACAGGCTGCAATTTTTGAAAAAGAACATCAGAATTTGCAAATAAAATTTAATGCAGAATCGAAAGAAATTCTAAAACTGAAAGAAACTCATTCTCCCCAACTTAAGAAAACAATTCAGGATTTTAAAAACACACAAACCCAGGTAAAAGCACTTCACAGCAGGGTAGAAGAAGCTATCAATAATTCAAACTATAATGCAGAGAAAACGGATACCAATTATATTTTTCTGTATTTCGTAAAAAATACCTTGCCTGTAGGGATGATCGGTTTACTGTTTGCCGTTATTTTTCTGGCCAGCTGGGGTTCAATTTCCGCAGCGCTGAATTCCCTTGCTGCCTGCTCATTAAAAGATGTTCATTTGATATTTAAAAAAGAAATTCCTGATGATGCAACCGAATTGAAGTATAGTCGCCTGCACACTTTAGCCTGGGGGATCTTTTCAATCGGTGTAGCCATGTTTGCCACTCAAATGGGTTCCCTTATTGAAGCGGTTAATGTATTAGGCTCTCTTTTCTACGGCCCGATATTGGGGATTTTTCTTGTCGCCTTTTACTATAAAAAAATCACTGGTTCCAATGTATTTATTTCTGCAATCTTATCAGAAATTGCAGTTATTGCCGTTTATAAATTCGATATTGTTTCTTTTCTTTGGCTTAACGTCATTGGGGCAGCAGCAGTAATTATATTTTCAGCAATCGGATTACTGTTTTGTAAGCAGAAAGCAGTAAATTCGTAAACAAACAAAGTAAACAAACAAAGTAAACATACAAACAAACAAAAATATTATGAAAACCATCATTAAATCTGCTGCCGTACTTGTTGCGACAATGACAATCTCCATGAATGCCTTTGCACAGGATACTAAAAAACCTGCCAGCCCTCCAGCTACTGCAACGGGGAAAATTAAAGATGCAACCATTACAATTGCCTATAGCAGTCCTTCTGTTAAAGGGCGTACCATCTGGGGTGGTTTAGAAGCTTATAATAAAGTTTGGCGTGCGGGAGCCAATGAAGCAACTACTTTCGAAACGGATAAAGACATTACCGTTCAAGGTAAAAAACTATCTGCAGGTAAATATAGCTTTTTCTTAATCCCTAAAGAAAGCGGAACCTGGACTGCAATTTTTAACAAAGAGCCAAAACAATGGGGTGCTTATAAATACGAAGAAGCTAAAGATGCTTTACGTGTTGATGTAAAAACAAAAGCTTTACCAGCAACACAGGAAACTTTAGTGTATAAAATAAACAATAATGGATTCACAATGGATTGGGATAAAATCTCAGTTCCTGTAGAGATCAAATAAATTTAAATGTCAGAAATTAAAATCCCGTATTAACGGGATTTTATTGTTTAAAATTTGATTTGAAAATTTTACTTCCCTATTTCTTTTTCGATTTTATCGATCATTTTTTCAGCATTACCGTTAGTTCCGCCAAGATTGATAGCTTTTTTATAACTCTCTAATGCTAAATCATATTGCTTATCTGTAAAATAGGCTTCCCCTAAACTATCGAATAGATTAGCATCTTTAGGAAACTCATTGGTTGCCAATTTAAATATTGTTATGGATTCATTGATTTTTCCGAGTCTTGATAGTTCATACCCCAATTTATTAAGTTCTGCCGGGTTCTCAAAACTATATTCATTTTTAGAGTTTTCTTTGAGTAAATAATAAGTCTCTATACCTTTATTTACATCGTTGAGAGATTCCTTTCTTATCGCTTGATAAATAGATTTTTTAGGAATTTCGTAATCTTTCCCTAACATCAGGTTGTGAATAGTATATCCCAAATCCCAAACTCTATTGAGATTATTGGACACCAGAATTATTGTAATATTATTTTTGAAATCGTTTAAAAAGATGGATTCAAATTTATAAGAAACTCCGTTATGTCTTTGAAGGTCTTCTTTTTCAAAGTATCTGCCAAGTGATCCGCCTTCCTCTTTTGCATATGGGTTATTCAACAAAGTTTGAAAGGATTTTTTGGATATTAAACGATTAGAATTCATTGCTTCAATCCATTTATAGAGATCATTGATATCTACCCAAAGCCAGCCACTAATAAATTTCAATTCCGGGCATCGGACATTGTCCACATCATAACAAGAGGTTCTGTTTGTAGAGCCAAATGTTGGATCAAATACCGAATTGGTCATTTTCAAAGGTTTAACAATGTTTTTAATGACAAATTGCTGGAAAGACATTCCGGTTACCTTTTCAATAATTCTTCTTTGCAAAAAGACATTGCCATTATCATACCTGTAACTGGTTCCTGGTTCAAAGAGTAGACTATCATTGCTTCTCAAAATATTCCATGTCTCCGCATCATTTTCGGGTTTTAATCGTTCGATTGGAGGAATACCACTAGCATAATTAATCAAATGACGTATAGAAACTTTTTCTGCCCATTTTGGTAATCCTAAATTAAATTTAGATACCTTGTCATCAAGAGTAAGAAGACCACGTTCAACTAAAATCATGATGGCAACAGCATTAAATTCCTTTGCAATAGAGCCAATGTTGAATATTGACTTGTTGTTTAAAGGAGTTTGTCTCATTTCATCGGTAAAACCCAATGATTTTTGATAGATAATTTTATCATTTTTAGCAATAAGGACATTTCCATTGAACAAACCTCTTTCATAAGATTTTGTCATTAAGGAATCAATTTGATTGATTTCTGATTTTTGTTCAGTCGAATTTTGATGTATCTTCTTTGTTTCTTTGGGATTATTTAACCCTTGGGCAGAAAGTATATTTGTAAATAAAACAGTTGTTAATAATAAGAAAAATCGATTCTTCATTTTAATTAGAATTTGATTGATTGTCTAAAATTTTCTGCAAAGATGCCTTAAAATGCCTCAGTACGCGATCGATTAAAAAAAGTCGAACCCATTTCTTAGAAAAAGAATGGATTAATTTGGATTTTTTCTAAAATCTGTTGGAGTTGTTCCTGTATATTTTTTAAAAGAAGTACTAAACGACGATTTAGAATTGAAACCAACCTGATAAAGAATTTCTAAAATAGTCAGTTCTTTTTGCAAAGTATCTTTCAATATTTCTTTAGCTTTTTCAATTCGATATTCATTAATGAAATCAAAAAAATGCTTATTCATATACAGATTAATCAAAGCCGATAAATCTTTAACGGACATATTTAATTGTTCTGCCAAATCCTGAATCGTTAATGAAGAATCTAAATAAGGTTCATTTTTAATCATAAATTCTTTCAAAGCTAGGATTTGTTTATTTTTTTCATCATCAATTATAGGAGAAGATTTTTGTTTCGGAATTAGATCTACGATAGGTTTCAATTGAGAATTAACTCCTCTGAAAAATTCAGGTTTGTTTAATGCAACAAATAGATACCAACACGTACAAAAGAAAAAGGCAAATCCGTCAAGGGTTACAATCCATTGTCTGAGTTCTCCCCAACCAAAGATAAAACTAACCAACCATCTTATAAGAACTAAAAAATGTAAAACATAATATAGAATTGTTATTTTGTAGAGTGCATTTAGGATAGAAATATTTGGATTTGTATAATTCTCGAGATAAACGGTTTTAGACTTTCTAATAACAAGAAATGAAGCAATAAAATAAACTTGAAATAGAAATTCGAAAAGAAAATAAAAAAAATGCATGATAGGCGTTTGATTCATAGTATTTATGAAACTCACTTTCGCAGCTCTATCTTCAAAATATATCCCTGACATCATATACAAATTGAAAGCAACAAACGGAATAGTATGCAATAAATGTTTCGGTTTTAATCGAAATTTGGAAAAACAAACGGACAATACATAGAGATAAAACAATGCCGGAACCAAATAGTTAATACTCCAACGAAAAGCCTCGAGGTTAATGAAATTAACGGGAAAATCACGCATCAAAAATTTACAAGCATCTACGGCATTTGTAAAAAGAAAAAAAGCAAGAAGCCAATTTGCAAGTTTGTGTTTAGTTTTTACAGTCAATAAAAATAAGGCAAGAAACAGCACCAAAAATATTCCTATAAATGTTGCTATTTCCAAAAAGCTGTATTTATCCATAGTTTTTTAACATAGGTGCAATTTAATATTTAAATAGGAAAGCTTAAAAAAGTATAGATGATTTTATCCAAATGTTAAAAATATTCCGACCAAAAGCTAAAAGTTGTATTGTTATAAATCTCAATACTGCCATGCTCTTGACTTATTTTGAAATAGTTAAAGTAATTATTGAATGAGCAAGGTAGAAAGGGAAGGCAGGATATACAAAAAAATACTAAAAAATCTTCCCAAATTTTGTGCTTAATCCAAGATCTCGAACTCGTAATAAGTAAATAAAAATGGCACCAACAGTCTTTAGTTGGCGCCATTTAGCTTTTTGTGACCTTGATAGCGGTCCGTTTTCTTTTGTTAATGGAAATATTAGTAACTCAACCAATTCTGCCAATGCACCTTTGGGCTACTTCAGATTGTCAGAAGAGGATACCAAAGATTATACTATTCAGTAGATGGGTACAATTATTTTAACTATATCACTAAATTAATAATTTGAAATATTATTTTTCTGGTGCCTAATCAAATGTTAATTTTAAAATAAGGAATTTAGAAAATATTCTATCCGATTGTTGGTAATTCAGTAATAGGAAGCAACCTACTGTTTACAGGAGGTTGTTTTGCTTTTAAGTCAATATAATTCAAGATCTCATCCTAGCTTTTTAAGTAACTGTTTAAAAATAAAATGGGTATATCTACTAAAATTTTTTAAAGCTATTTCTCAATGAGTATCTTCCTATTACGGTGCTGCCTGATGTTAATTACCAGATATTTTATGTAATCCAAAACATAGCATAAGTGTTATTTAATTATACAATACTGAATGACAAGTAGGCTTTATAAATGATATGATTTCTAAATCAGATAAGCACTGTGTTCTTAGGTGTGTTGGAGAACTTTAACAAAATAAGATTAAATAAAAAAGATGATTTTTATATAAAATTGAATAGTGTAATCATAAAAATACGATATTTCGTAGTTTGTTTTATTGTTCTTTTTTGAATAATGTGTTGCAAATCAGCTTGTTTATTGTTTTGGGTTATTTTTTGGCATTATGCTCATAAGTTTAATTCAAAAAAATATTAAAACAATGAGCACATTAACATTAAAAGACGGAACAGAAATTTTTTACAAAGATCAGGGACAAGGACCCGTACTGATGTTTCACCACGGATGGCCTTTATCCTCTGATGACTGGGATGCACAGGTGATTTTCTTTTTACAGAGAGGCTACAGAGTTGTTACACACGACAGAAGAGGCCACGGACGCTCCAGCCAGAACATCTATAATCATACTATTGAACAATACGCTTCTGATGCTGCTGAGCTGGTAGAATTCCTTGACCTGAAAGATGTTGTACACATCGGGCATTCAACAGGAGGTGGTGAAGTGATCCGTTATGTTAACAAATATGCAAACGGAAGAGCTAAAAAAGCGGTTCTTATCAGTGCAATTCCTCCGGTAATGGTTAAGAGCGAAAATAATCCGGATGGCGTTCCGATGGAAGTTTTCGATAACATCAGAGAACAGACGATGAACAACAGAAACCAGTTCTATTTTGACCTGACTTTCCCTTTCTACGGCTATAACAGAGAAGGCGCGAATGTAAAGGACGGCGTTCAGAGAAACTGGTGGAGACAGGGACTGATGGGCGGAATCGTAGCTCATTATGATGGGATCAAAGCCTTTTCTGAAACAGATTTAACCGAAGATTTAAAAGCCGTTGATATTCCTGTTTTGGTGATGCATGGGGAAGATGATCAAATCGTTCCTATTGCAAATGCAGCATTAAAATCAATTAAATTACTGAAGAACGGAAAGCTGATCACTTATCCGGGATTCCCTCATGGCATGCCGACTACAGAGCATCAAACCATCAATAAAGACCTTTTGGAATTTATTACTGAATAATCATCACTCCATTCAAATCCAAAAAATATGGAAAACTCAAAAACTTACGAATCTGTATTCAATCCTGAAGATTTTTCTATTGTTCCGGCTCGTACGTTCGACGAACTGAAAGTAGGTGAGGTGTTCAGAGCGCCAAGCAGAACTCTTACTGATGCACATGCTTCAGCTTTTCAAACGGTCTCTTGTGATAATCATCCGATTCATTACGATGTGGAATACGCAAAAAGATACGGTCACGAAGCTCCAGTAGTTCACGGTTTGCAGGTATTGGCTTTTACCGCACCGGGAGCAACCCTTTTGCCTAATTACTTCGGAAATGTTTTCATTGCTTTTTTAGAATTATCATGCAATTTTTTGAAGGAGGTACATTCAGGAGACACTCTGTATTCTTCATTAGCAATTACCGATTTAACGCCACAGGGAGACAAGGGTATAGTTACCACAAAAGTGACAGTCTATAACCAAAAATCTGAACTCGTTTTGGAAGGCCAGCATAAATATTTACTAAAAAGATAATTTCTTTTTTTGAATCTGCTGTCTTCTTTTAAATGGAAAACCTTTTTAAAGACGGCAGCTGATTCAATACTTTATCACCACTTTGACATTTTTAAAATAAATCTGTCAAAAATCAACCATTAAATATCATCATTATGAAACTAAAATCAATTCTTGGTGCTGCCGTTTTATTGTCAACGGTATTCTTTACTCATAATAATGCACAAAATACGGCGAAATCTACAAAGGCCAGAGCAGAATATATTGAAGTGGAACCTAATGTAAGACTTCATGTTTCCGACCTTGGAGAAGGAAAACCAGTTGTTTTAATTCACGGTTATCCGGTGAGTGATGCTTCCTGGGAGTATCAATACCTTCCTTTAATCAAAGCGGGTTATCGGGTTATAGGAATCACTTTGAGAGGATTCGGACAGTCGGACAAACCTTATGGAAAATATGATTATGATCAGTTTGCCTCTGATATCAAAGCTGTTTTAGACAAATTAGATATCAAAGATGCTACGTTGGGCGGACATTCTATGGGCGGTGCGATTGCTTTGCATTACGTGGCGAAATACAATAGCGCTCATATCAGTAAACTAGCATTGTTTGCTGCTGCTGCACCTGTTCATACCAAAAAACCGGATTATCCTTATCCGCTATTTACGAAAGAAGACATTACCAAATGGGTAGACCTTGTAAGTGTAGACAGACCGGGATTATTGAACACGATAGGTGAAAGATTCGTTTTATCTGCAACTTCTGTTTCACCTGGCGTAGGTGCCTGGTTGGGAGGGATCGAAATGCAGTCATCTGCTTATGCAATGGAGCAGGCGTTAATTGCTTTAAGAGACGAAGATCTTCGTGGAGATTTACCGAAAATCAAGATTCCGACTCTTATCATGCAGGCAAAACAGGACAGAATAGTGGCTTATGCTTTAGCTGAGCAAATGAACAAAGCCATTAAAGGATCTAAGCTTATTCCTTTTGAAAACAGCGGGCATGCATTGTTCCTCGAAGAAAAAGACAAATTCAATGAAGAATTATTGAAATTTCTTAAGCAATAAAAATTAAACTAAAATAACATCTAAAATAAACTTTATGAAACCATCATCAAAATTACTTTCTCCTGAAAATCATGCATTGGTATTAATTGATTTTGAAGGACAAATGGCATTTGCCACTAAAAGTATCTCTATGAATGAGCTGCGTAACAACGTTGCGGTATTGTGTGGAGCATCCAAAATATTCAATGTTCCGGTCATCGTTACAACGGTTGCAGAACAAAGCTTTTCAGGTCCGGTTTTCCCGGAAATTGAGGAAGCATATCCGATGGCAACATCAGGCTATATCGACAGAACAACAATGAACACCTGGGAAGATGAAGCTGCTTATAAAGCAATCGTAGGAACACAGAAACGGAAGTTGGTTTTCGCAGGATTATGGACAGGTGTTTGTATTGTTGGTCCGGCATTATCTGCGCTTGAGGAAGGTTATGACGTGTATGTAATTACCGATGCTTGTGGCGATGTAAGCGATGAGGCGCACGAAAGAGCCGTACAGAGAATGATCCATTCAGGAGTAAAACCTATGACTTCAATTCAGTATATCCTGGAACTTCAGAGAGATTGGGCACGTCAGGAAACATATGGCCCGGTAACTGATCTTATGAAAAAATACGGAAGCTCTTATGGATTGGGGATCCACTATGCCCATCATATGCTGAATCATTAAAATCCATATACCATTTTCAATGTTGAAATCTGCACCTTCAATACTGCTTTTAAAAGCTTTTATCATTACAGCTTTTTTATGTTTTGAAAACATTTCAGCCCAGAGTTTTAAACTCTTGCGCTACGATGAAAACTATGAATATCTGAAAGATTCTGTGAAAAGTTTTTATGATAAAATTAAATATCTCCCTCTCAATGAGAAGAAAAATGTCTATCTCTCATTGGGTGGCGAAGCAAGGTATGAATATGTGGATTTCAACAACGAAGATTGGGGAAGGTTTAAAATAGGGCACAACGATTTTTTTCTGCAGCGCTATGATCTTCATGCAGATTGGCATTTCGGGAAAAATTTCAGAATATTCTCGCAGGTCAGAAGTGCTTTGCAGAATGGGCGAAAAAACGGTTCCAGAGGCATTGATGAAGACCAGCTGAATATTCAGAACCTATTTCTGGATGCCGGCTTAGTGAATAAAGAAGATCAGAAACTGATATTCAGACTGGGAAGACAGGAACTGGACTACGGTTCCGGAAGATTAATTTCTGTAAGGGAAGGACCGAATGCCAGGTTGTCTTTTACAGGAGCTAAAATCATGTATTTCTATAAAAATATTTCCGTGGATGCTTTTGTGATGATGGCAGACTCTATCAATACCGGCGTTTTTGATAATACCATTTCAAAGCAGCTTAACCTTTGGGGACTTTATTCCAAAATTATTATTCCTAAAGCTGGAAACCTGGATCTATATTACCTGGGAATCTGTAGGGATGAGTCTGTTTTTGAAGCTGGAACAGCCAAAGAAAAACGCCATACGGTTGGTGGAAGGCTCTGGAAATATGGTGGCGGATTTATTTATAATCTGGAAGCTGCCTATCAGTTCGGACGCTTTGGAAATGAAAGGATCAGTGCGTGGACAGGTTCTGTGGATGTTGGCTATCTCTTTGAAAACCTTAGATTCAGCCCGAGCATCAATCTGAGAAACGATTATATATCAGGAGATCATTCTAAAAACGATGGAAAGCTCAATACATTTAATCCTTTATATCCGAAAGGTGGGTATTTTGGCTTCAGCCCACAAGTGGGACCTGTCAATTTAATTGATATTCACCCGTATATGACCCTGGATCTGACGTCTAAACTCAAGATGCAGATGGATGTTGTCTTCAACTGGCGATATTCTCTGAATGATGGAGTCTACCGGCCAAGCGGAGCATTGAACCGTCCCGGAAGCAGCTCAGATAAAAGATATATCGGAACGGCTTATTTAACCAGTTTCACTTATAATTTCAATAAACATTTCTCTTTAGTGAGCGGACTTCAGTATTTCCACAAAGGGCCTTTTATTGAAGATATCATTCAGGATGCAAAAAGCGGTGTTTTCTGGAATATACGGCTGGGATTCAAATTTTAATCATTACTAAATCATTTATTATGCAAAATTCAATTTCAAAATATATCAATTGGTCAAAAACAATCTTTACAGCTTTGATTTTGGCAGCTGCGGGAACAAACTTTGTTTCAGCACAGACTGTCGTAGAAAAGACAGCGGTCGGAACCTCAAAAACATGGGGAACTGTTGACGGGATTTCTATTGTAGGCCTGGTACAAGGACCTTCTGCTGCCAAAGCAGATCTACAGATTGCCTGTGTTTTTGAGTATACAGAAGGAGATATTTTCAATCCGCCTGCACTTCCCAAAGAACTGAACGGAATGGTCCATCTGGATGAAGCATTAAAAGGAATTATTACAGAAGTTCGTAAAAAAGGACAGTTCAAAGGACATGCTTTGGAAACCTTATTAATTAATCCTCCGAAAGGAAGTCTTGCCTCAGGAAAACTGCTGTTGATCGGGTTGGGAAACAGAAATTCTTTTGATGCTGAACTCATGAAAGAAGTGGGAAGTGTTGCGATGAGGGAAGCTTTGAAACTGCAGGTACATACCGTATCATTTGCCAGTGATATCAAAGATGCCGGAATCGATTCTCCAACAGCTTTGGTGGCAGAAAATGTGGTTCTGGGTGCTTTTGATGCCTATCGTGCACAGTCTTATTTAAATGCCCAGCATTTGTCCGATAAAATAAAATTAAAAAAACTGATTCTGCTGGCCGGACCATCTTTTTTCACCGTTGCAGGAGGAGGAATTCAGAACGCTATTTCGAAGTTGAACACCAAATAATTAAAGATGAAAGCAGATCTTATTGTATACAACGGAAAAATACACACTTTTAATAAAGAGACTCCGGAGGTTTCTGCAGTAGCCATTAAAGAAGGGAAAATCATTGCGGTTGGAAATGACGGACTGGCAGACCAGTTCGCAGATGAATCCACGGAACTGATTGATCTTAAAAAGAAAAGGGTAGTACCCGGAATAAATGATTCTCATATCCATCTGATTCGTGGAGGATTGAATTATAACCTGGAATTAAGATGGGATGGCGTTCCCTCACTGGCTGATGCGCTCAGAATGTTAAAAGATCAGGTAGACCGCACGCCTTCACCACAATGGGTACGTGTAGTGGGAGGATGGTCAGAATTCCAGTTTGCAGAAAGAAGAATGCCTACTTTGGAGGAAATTAATGCCATTGCCCCGGAAACACCAGTTTTTATCCTGCATTTATATGACAGGGCTTTAATGAACAGGGCAGCATTGAAAGCGGTAGGATTTACCAAAGATACTCCGGCTCCGGCAGGCGGACATATTGAAAGAGATACTAACGGTGAACCCACAGGGTTGATTATTGCCACCCCAAATGCTATGATTTTATACTCAACACTGGCAAAAGGTCCGAAGCTTTCTTACGAACACCAGCTGAACTCTACCCGACATTTTATGACAGAACTGAACCGTTTCGGAATTACCAGCGTCATTGATGCCGGCGGAGGGTTCCAGAATTTCCCGGATGATTATCAGGTGGTGAACGAGCTGAATGAAAAAAAACAGCTTACCGTAAGAATTGCTTATAATCTGTTTACCCAGAAACCTAAGCATGAATTTGAAGATTTCAGCGATTGGATAGACACCGTAAAATTATATCAGGGTGATGACATGTACCGTCACAACGGGGCAGGAGAGATGCTGGTATTTTCGGCAGCAGATTTTGAAGATTTTCTTCAGCCAAGACCGGATCTGCCTGAAAACATGGAAGCTGATCTTGAAAAAGTAGTCCGTTTACTGGTAGAAAACCGCTGGCCTTTCAGACTTCACGCCACCTATAATGAAAGCATCTCCAGGTTTTTAAATGTTTTTGAAAAAGTAAACCGGGATATTCCCTTCAATGGTCTTCCATGGATTTTTGATCATGCGGAAACCATTGATGAAAAAAATATCGAAAGAGTAAAAATGCTTGGCGGAGGAATCGCTATTCAGAGCAGAATGGCTTACCAGGGAGAATATTTCGCAGACCGTTATGGCTCTCCTGCTGCAGAAAGTACACCACCCGTAAAAAAAATGCTGGAAATGGGAGTTCCTGTAGGTGGAGGTTCGGATGCCACAAGAGTAAGCAGTTACAATCCCTGGGTTTCCATGTACTGGTTAACAGCAGGAAAAACCGTTGGCGGACTTCAATTGTATCACGAAACAAAACTGGACAGGGCAACAGCATTGGAACTGTACACAAAAGGCAGTGCGTGGTTTTCTCAGGAACAACAGAAAAAAGGTGATATCAGAGTGGGAATGTTTGCCGATCTGGCAGTTCTTAATCAGGATTATTTCAGTGTTGATGATGAAGAGATCAAAAATATTGAAGCAGAAATGACCATTGTAGACGGAAAAATAGTATATGCAAAAGGAACCTTTTCATCCTATGCTCCACCATCCGTTCCTGTGCTTCCTGATTGGTCACCTGCGAATCTTTACAACGGATATTACCCTGCTGGCGGACATTTACAGAAAGAAATAGAGAAAAATACTAAGCAGGATTTAAAAGCACCGCTAACTTCACAAATTCATAGCTGTGCAGGGAGCTGTGATATTCACCATCATAATCACAACCAGGCAAGAATGAGCAGTGTACCTGTTAATAATTACCACGCATTTTGGGGAGCTTTAGGCTGTTCCTGTTTTGCTTTTTAAACGTAAAAACTATGGAAATTTTAAAACAGATCCTTTCCTCGGATTTAGGCTCACCAATGAATAATACTGCATTTCTGATTTTCCGGGTACTCCTTGCCATTCAGCTATTCAGAGTACATGGCTTAAAGAAATTCAGACTGGAAAACGGACAAAGAGAAGTGATTCCAAATCCCCTGGGGATGCCTGATAAACTCAATGCCTTGGCGGCTTCGTTTGCTGATCTGGTGGTTCCATTTCTGATCATTTTAGGACTGGGAACCAGACTTGCGGTTTTACCGACAATAGGCGTTACGGCTATAGGATATTTTGTGGTTCACAGGAAAGATTCGCTGGAAGTACGGGATGTTCCTTTTATGTACACGCTGTCGTTGTTACTGATTCTTGCATTGGGTGCAGGAAGATATTCACTTGATTATTACTTATTAAATATATTATAAAATGAAAACTTCAATCGGAATTAAAAACGAAAATTTAGCAAAAGTTGCTGAAGTGCTGGTTGCAACTTTAGCAGATGAATTTGTATTGTATACCAAAACGAAAAAGGCACACTGGAATGTGGAAGGACCGGATTTTTACAACAAACATTTGTTTTTTGAAGCACAATATGAACAGCTGGACGGCATGATCGATGATCTGGCTGAAAGAATCAGAATATTGGGACATTATGCGCCGGCTACGCTCAGGGAATATCTTGCTTTAACGCATTTGTCTGAGCATCACCTGGAATCGAACGACAGTCTGACTTATATCAGAGAGCTGCTTTCCGACCACGAAAGTATCATCATTCATCTTCGTGAAAATATTGAAAACTTTGCTGTTGAATTCCGTGATTCAGGCACAAGCGACTATATTACAGGATTGCTGGAAACACATGAAAAAATGGGCTGGATGCTCCGTTCACACTTAAAATAACAAAATGGAGGTAAAACATAATATTGGTTTTGTTACCTTATTGTTAACCATGATTGCCGGATACTGTGATACAGTGACCTTTGTAGCGGCAGATGCCCTTTTTTCGGCACATGTTACAGGAAACTTTATTGTATTTGCCTATCAGTTTGTGAAAGGGTCGGATATTCATGCGTGGGTAAAGCTGCTTACTTTTCCGATATTTATTCTCGCTGTTATGGCGGGAGGAAGGATTGCCGGGAAAGTAATCAATCATTATACACTGTTATTCTGGGAAGGAGCATTGCTTCTTTTAGCAGGAACTATTGTTATAATTTTCAGTTATTACGGAATGTTTTCGGAAGTGGTGATGTATGCTGTTGCTATGATTGCAGTCTTTGCTATGGGACTTCAGAATGCCTTCGGAAAACTGTATGCGAAAGAAACTCATGGTCCGACTACAATGATGACAGGAAATGTAACCCAGGCCTCTCTGGATTTCGGAACGCTTTTATCAAACGGCTTTCATCACCCTGAGGCATTGGCAAGCCTAAAGAAGCAGTTGATTACCATACTCGGATTTCTGGTGGGGTGTTTTTTAGGGGCTTATGCAGGAAAACAGCTAGGGCTGGTAACACTGATTCTACCGGGGCTGGCAATGATAATCTGCTATTTTTACCACCGTAAAAACTAGCACGGGACTATGGCAGATTACAGGATAATAGATTATCTTTAAAAAATGAATTTCAGCCTTTATTTTTTATCTAAAAATCTACTAAAGATAGTATGTTTTTCATTGGTTTTTATGTTTTCATGCATAGCAGAAGCACAGATCAAAGAAAATCCCGCACTGTTGAGAAAACAGATTTCCTCTTCCACAAATAATGCTCAGAAAACTGTATTATTGCTGCGACTGAGTAATTATTATGTTACTAAAAAAGGAGAATTAAAAGCTGATCTCGACAGTGCTGCTATTCTGAACAGACAGGCAAAAGCACTGAATATAAAATTCGGAGATCCAATGTCTGCCGGAAAACTCATATTTCTGGATGCGAAAATAAATAAAGAAAGAGGAAACAAAACCATGGCATTTTCCGGAATGAAAGAAGCACTTTCCTATTTTGAGGCCCATCAATTTAAGGAACAGGCCGGAGAGGCATACAATGAATTATCGTATATGTATGACAATAAACCTGAATACTTTGATACTAAAATTAAACTGAAAGAAAAAGCGTTGGAATTTTTTAAGAATTCAGGATCAAAGGTGAATCAGGCAGGCGTTTTAAAAGATATAGGCGAGCTTTATTATATCAAGGAAAATCCTGATAAGGCTTTGGGTTTGCTCAAGCAATCCTTGTCCGTGTATCAATCAGTGAAATTCAGAGAATTACAAAGTGTGTACAATCTTATTTCCCAGGTTGAAATTCAGAAGGGGGACTATGAGGAAGCTCTCCGCTATGGACTTCTGGCAGAAAAAACTGCGGAAAGCGTGAATGATTACTCTTTACAGATGTGTTCTATTTACAGCAATATCGGAATGGTGTATTATTATCTTCGTCAGAATGATGATGCCATGAAGTATTGGGAAAAATCATTGGCCACTGCGAAAAAAAACAAAGATAATAGCTATATCAGAACGGTTGCTAATAATATCTCTACGATGCTGATCAGACAAAAAAAGTTTAAGCAGGCCATTACCATGATAGAAGAATACAGAGAACGGTATCCGATAGTAGACCAGAATTTTGAAATGTCAGAAAATTATATCCTGTTCAGCACTTATACTATTTTAAAGCAGTTTAACGAAGCAGAAGCATACTACAAAAAATTGGTGGCCTATTACGGTGAAAATGCGGAAAAGAATAATCAACAGGCTTCATTGCTGCGAAGCTTTGTCTTTTATCACTACCAGACCCGGAACTTTGATAAAATGTATCGTGAAGCCAGACTTTTTGATTCAATAGCCAAAAATAACGGGAATGATATGCTTCGTTCGGAAAATCATTTAATGTGGTTCAAAGCAGATTCTATACAAGGAAAATACCTTGATGCCATACAGCATTATCAGCTGTATAAGAAACTTTCCGATTCTGTTTTTAATGGCGAAAAAAGCAAGCAGATCAACGGCCTTAAAATTCAGTTTGAGACAGAGCAGAAGGATAAAAATATTCAGCTGCTGACCCAGAAATCAAAACTGCAGGATATTAAAATTGCCAATGATACTTTTATCAGATATGTCTTTATTGGGAGCATTCTGGCACTGATTCTTTTTGCTGCCTTGCTGTATAACCGATCAAGATTAAAAAGTAATGCAAATAAAAACCTGGAACTGAAACGTAAGCAGATTGATGAACAGAATGAACAGCTGAAGAAATTACTTTCCGAGAAAGAATGGCTCTTAAAGGAAATTCATCACAGGGTCAAAAATAATCTGCAGATTGTGATCAGCCTGCTGAATACACAGTCAGCTTATCTGGACAATGAAGATGCCCTGATGGCCATTCAGAACAGCCAGCACAGAATGCACGCCATGTCCCTGATCCACCAGAAGCTTTATCAGTCTGACAATCTTTCAATGATTGACATGTCATGGTACATTTATGAGCTGATTACGTATATCAAGGAATGCTATTCCTCTGACAGAAAAATTAATTTCACAGTGGATACTGATAAAGTTTTTCTTGATGTTGCACAAGCTGTTCCTATGGGATTGATCGTTAATGAAGCGGTTAACAATACGGTAAAATATGCCTTCCCGGAGGATCAGAAAGGTGAAGTTTCTGTTTCATTTAAAAATACCGGTGAGGATCTTTGTGAACTGATGATTTCAGATAATGGAGTAGGGCTTCCTGAAGATTTTAATATCGAAGAAACAGAATCTTTGGGCATGAATCTGATGCGGGGGCTTACCGATCAGCTGGATGGTACGTTCCATCTCGAAAACAAAGGTGGATTAAAAGTTACGATTACCTTCAGAAAAAATACAGAAATTACTCCTTCAAATTAAAGGCTGATTATAATGAAAGAAAAAATATTAATTGTAGAAGATGAATTTATTGTTGCCAATGATTTGAAACTGATGCTGATGAAAGCCGGTTATCAGATCACAGGAATTGCATCTTCAGTGGTTCAGGCCAGAAAATTGATTGCAGAAAATAAACCTGACTGGGTACTACTTGATATCATCTTAAAAGGTGATCTTACAGGAATTGACCTCGCCTGGGAACTGCGTGAAATCAACCTGCCTTTTCTTTATATTTCAGCCAATACCAACCAGTCTACCCTAGAGGCAGTGAAAGAAACGCAGCCTTACGGATTTATGGTAAAGCCGTTCCGCGAACGTGATATGATTGTCATGCTTGATATAGCAAAATATCGGTATGATATGGAAAGGGGCGGTGAATTGTGCGTTGATACTGGAAATAATGAAGTGATTGAAGGAATTATCGGAAAAAGCAAAGGACTTCAGGATGTTGTTGAAAAAATAAAAGTTGTTGCCCCTACAGAAACTTCTGTTTTGGTGGTAGGAGAAAGCGGAACCGGAAAGGAAAAAGTGGCCCGTTCCGTTCATGATCTTTCAGACCGTAGTGCTCATCCTCTTGTTGTGGTCAATTGTGCAGCACTGCCGCATGCGCTTATCGAATCCGAGCTTTTTGGCCATGAAAAAGGAAGCTTTACAGGGGCTAATATATTGAGAATCGGAAAATTTGAACAAGCCAGCGGAGGAACGGTCTTCCTGGATGAAATAGGCGAGCTGCCATTGGATTCACAGGTTAAATTGCTCAGAGTTTTACAGGAAAAAGAAATAGAAAGGCTGGGAGGAAATAATACCATTAAAGTAAACGTAAGAATTGTTGCAGCTACCAATCGTTCCCTGGAAAAAGAAGTGGCAGAAGGAAGATTCAGGCTGGATCTGTATTACCGTTTGAATGTTTTTCCTATTGAACTGCCTCCGCTGAGAGAAAGAAAGGAAGATGTCGTATTGCTGGCCCTCTTTTTCCTGAATAAATATGCTGCTGCCTCAAGAAAAAATATTACTTCAATAAGCGAAAAGGGACTAGAACAACTGTTAAATTACCACTGGCCCGGAAATATCCGTGAGCTGGAACATCTTATTGAAAGAAGTGTTTTATTGACAAAAACCACAGAAATAGAAAGCTTCGATCTGCCTAAAACAATTGAAAAACCTTTGGAAAAGCAGGGCCAGCTGAAATCATTGGAAGATATGGAAAGAGATCATATTATGAATGCACTTCAGAGTTCCAACGGAAAAGTTTCCGGGCCGGGCGGTGCTGCAGAGCTATTGAAGGTTCAGCCTCAGACTTTATATTCCAAAATGAAGAAATTAGGAATTGACAAAGGATATAAATAATCAGGAACAGAGCTAATTCGCGAAAGACTTTAGCCGATATCTTCTTTTAATTTTATTAATAATCACTCTTCAAATTGTTTGAGGATAGAATATTTACGCCTTTACGTATAATAATCAAAGAACAAATAACCAGATCATTATGGAAAAAGAAACACTTAGAATAGAAGGATTCAGCGACGCTGTTTTTGCAATAGCTGTTACTCTTTTAGTATTAGATCTTCACTTCCCTGAAGAAAACTCAATAAAGAACGGGAATGACCTGCTAGTTTTCCTGAGAAATCAGTGGCCTTCATTTCTGGCATTTATCCTTTCATTTTTCAGCATTTTCATCATGTGGGTGAACCATCATAAGATCTTCAAACAGATTTACAGCCGGAATTCTGCCATTATGTTTGCCAATGGGCTGATCCTTTTTCTGGTTTCGGCAGTTTCTTATCCTACCGCTTTGCTGGCAAGGTATTTTGACGGTCAGGCTTCTTCTGTTGTTGTGGCGCTCTATACCGGTATTTTTGTTCTGATCAATCTGGCGTATAATTTATTATGGTTTCTGGCCACCCGGAACAAAAAACTTTTACGCCCCGGCATTACCGATGCTGCTATAAAACATATCCATAATAATTACTTATACGGGCTGCCTATCTATGTTATTGCATTAATCCTGTCTTTCTGGACCCCGGCAGTTTCTTTGCTGATCATTTTGGGACTTTGGATTTTCTGGGCGTTGTCTTCCGGGAAAATAGAAATGACGCATGACAGGCATTATTCAGTCCCCTTAAAATAGTGTTTTTTCTCTATTCCAAGCTTCTGCATTTTGGAAATCAGTGTGGTTGGAGGTAATCCCAGCAGCCTCGCGGCACCTGTTTCACCAAAAATACGCCCATTACATTTTTCAATAATTTTTAAAATATATTCCTTTTCGAATTCCTGCAGGGTTTTGACCTGAAAATCCTGATCTGTATTTTGATAATCAATAACTTTCGGAAAATCCATTTCCCTGATGATATCGCCTTTTGCAGTCAGCATGCTTCTTTCAATCATATTTTCCAGTTCACGGATATTGCCGAGCCATGGATTAGCGATCATCATTTTTACTATTTTCTGAGAAAAACCTTTGATCTTTTTGAATGTCTTCGGGTACAGTTTCTCAAGAAAATAGTTTGCCAGTAAAGGAATATCTTCCTTTCTTTCCCGCAGTGCCGGAAGATGAACAGGAAATACATTAAGTCTGTAAAAAAGATCACTTCTGAACCGTCCTTCCGCTACTTCTTTTTCAAGGTTTCTGTTGGTGGCTGTAATGATCCGCACATTTACTCTGATTCTTTTGTTTCCACCAATTCTTTCAATTTCTTTTTCCTGAAGAACCCTTAGAAGCCTGGTTTGTAATTCCAGGGGAAGTTCACCTATTTCATCCAGAAAGATAGTACTGTTGTGTGCCTGTTCAAATTTCCCTTTCCGCTGTTCCGTTGCACCGGTAAAGCTGCCTTTTTCATGTCCGAACAATTCAGATTCTATCAGATTGGCAGGAATGGCTGCACAGTTTATTCTGATCATCTTTTTCCCGGAAAACTCTGAAAGTTCGTGAATGGCCTGTGCTATAAGTTCTTTTCCCGTACCCGTTTCTCCAAAGATGATTACATTGGATTGCGAAGGAGCTACCTGTGAGATCTGTTCGAAAATATGCTGCATCACTTCACTTTGTCCCACAATTCCCTGAAAACCGTATCCGCTTTTCTTTACTTCTCCGATTTCTTTCGGAAAGTTCTGAATATTTCCCTTAAGTGCTATCAACTGTTCATGAACATTAATATTATGAAGGGTAATGGAAAGCTGGGTAGAAATACCATTTAAAATTCTTTCCGGAATATCATTGAATGAAATGAAATTTCTGTAAAAAAGGAAAATTACGTTTTTACTTTCATTGATACCAGGTAAACCCAACCCGATAACCATTCGCATTTCCGAATCTTTAGCTTTGGTAAAATAAGAAGGAAGCAATGACAATTCTTTAAGATCAAAAAGGAGGGGCTCCGCTGAATCAAGACAGTTTTTAACATAAATATCAAGCTGATTATCTATAATACAATTTTGATTTTCTACCCAGCTGCTGAGAATTTCAACAGATTGTTTGTAATCCTTTATAATAATAAAATCATTAAATCTTAGTTCCGTTTTGAAAGACTTATTTAAAACAAGCTGAAGTTGTTTTGAATCCATAATGGTAGACAACTCTTTCGTTAAATGAGAAATAATAAATTGTTCTTTCTGCATTTCCTGCAGGCGTTTCATCATTTCTGCATTGGGATCAGAAAACTTGCTCATAGAAAAATTCTTACTTGAAAGTTTAAAGATAGGGAAATTGAAAACATATTCTATGAAAACAAGGTTTCTGTAGTAGATTATATATAGAAATTAATGATGTTGTATTAAAGGATGCTGTTACATTGTTCTTTTACTTTATGACCAGATAATCTTAGTCTATAAATTCATTGTTTCGCAAAACTTTAGTCCCGGAGTAGTAAAATTGGTAAAATAAAGCGATTATTTATGTGGTTTTTAACAATGAAAAGTGTGCTTTTTACATTTTTTTTTCAAGCAAAATGAAAAAAAAAAAGATTCTTCTTATCATAATATTTATTCTGAAAATCAAATTTTTTTTTTGTGCTGATTGATATTGCAATTAATTGTAAATTCATGTCTTATGAAATAAGTAAGTGTAAAATTAATGATAACCTTATCATATTTTTTATACAATTGATATCATGAAAATTCGATATGTAATATATTGATAAGCAGTAGATAATGGAGGATTTATTTTTTTTATTCAGATGAATTTTTATATTTGTAATGTTACCAAAATGTTAACGAACTAATGAATCAGAACTTTATCCATACCTATGTCTCTGTAGATTGTGTTGTCTTTGGATTTGACCATGAAAACCGGTTGAATATATTATTAGTACAACGCCATGTTGATGATATACCATTGGAAAAACAGATCAAACTTCCAGGAAGTTTGATATTCAGTGACGAAGATGTAGATGATGCTGCACAAAGAGTACTTCATGAACTTACGGGGATTAAAAAAATGGTTCTCAAACAGTTCAAATGCTTTGCCGATCCTATGAGAGCAAGTAATGCGCATGATATCAAATGGATGGATCAGGAATACAAACATCATATAGACAGGATCATTACGGTTGCCTATCTTTCTCTTTGTAAAATAGATCACAAGATCAACAGTACAAAATATGATACCGTAGACTGGTATCCTATTGATGAGGTTCCGGTATTACCTTTTGACCATAACAAAATTATCAATGAATCTTTGATGGAGATCAGAAAATGGATTGAATCTGATTTCTCCATTATTTTTGAGCTGCTGCCAAAAAGATTCACCATAAGACAGCTCTATCAGCTCTATAGCGCTTTAAATGAAAAAAATATTGATATTAAGAATTTCCATAAAAAAATATCATCATTCCCCTATATTGTTCCTTTGGATGAAATTCAAAAAGATGTATCACACCGTGCGGCAAGATATTACAGATTTGATGCTAAGATTTACAAGAAAAACAATACAAAACTTATAAAATAACCCCTCTTAAATATTATGTACTTACTAGGCTATGACATTGGCAGTTCTTCTGTGAAAGTGTGTCTCATTGAGGCATCCAGTGGAAAAGTGATTGCTTCTGAATTTTCTCCCAAAAAAGAAATGAAAATCACTGCGATAAATCCGGGATGGGCAGAACAAAACCCGGTTGACTGGTGGATCAATCTGAAATTGGCACATGAAGCTGTTATGCATGAATCCGGAGTACATGCTGAAGATATTAAAGGAATTGGAATCACCTGGCAGATGCACGGTTTGATTTTGGTAGATAAAGACCAGAACCTTTTAAGATCATCCATTATCTGGTGTGACAGTCGTGCTGTGCCTTATGGTGAAAGAGCTTTTAAAACAATAGGAGAAGAAAAATGTCTCTCCCATCTGTTGAATTCACCAGGAAATTTTACAGCATCAAAGCTTGCATGGGTAAAAGAAAATGAACCTGAAATTTTTGAAAAGATAGATAAAATAATGCTCCCTGGGGACTATATTGCGATGAGACTCTCAGGACAGATAGGGATGACCATCGAGGGATTATCAGAAGGAATTTTCTGGGATTTTAAGAACAACTGTATTTCAGAAGATATCATTAATCACTATGGCATACCGAAAAGTTTTTTTCCTGAAATCGTACCAACGTTTGGTATCCAGGCAACGGTTTCCAGGCCGGCAGCGGAGGAATTAGGCTTAAAAGAAGGAACGCCCATCTCATACAGGGCAGGAGACCAGCCTAATAATGCTCTTTCCCTGAATGTTTTTAACCCGGGAGAAATTGCCTCTACTGCAGGAACTTCCGGAGTGGTGTATGGAGTTCTGGACCAGCTGGAATATGATAAGTTATCAAGGGTAAATACTTTTGCCCATGTCAATTATACACCGGAACAGATCAGACTGGGTGTTTTACTGTGTATCAACGGAACCGGTATTTTAAATTCCTGGTTAAAACATAATTTCGCGACCTCACTCTCTTCTTATGGTGATATGAATGATATGGCTTCGCTTTCACCTATAGGATCAAAAGGATTAAGCATCATCCCTTTTGGAAACGGAGCAGAGAGAGTGCTTGAAAATAAGGATACAAGCTGTTCGATTCACGGAATTAATTTCAATATCCATTCAAAAGGTGATATTCTTCGCGCAGCACAGGAAGGTATTGTATTCTCTTATGAGTACGGAATGGATATCATGAGAAATATCGGAATGGATATTCAGGTCGTCCGTGCAGGAAATGCCAATATGTTTTTAAGTTCAATTTTTCGCCAGTCGTTATCCAGTGTCAGCAATGCAGTTATTGAGCTTTATGATACCGATGGCGCAGTAGGAGCAGCAAGAGCTGCCGGAATGGGAATAGGATTTTATTCAGGTTCCGGAGAAGCATTTTCTTCACTTGAAAAAATAGCAGTGATAGAGCCTGAACATGAAAAACAAGAACAATATTTAGAAGCCTATGCCAGATGGAAACTTCATCTTAACGAAATAATCTAGAACAATTACAACAGCATTTTTTATCCTCTTACTGACTTTTAAGAACCAGTGAGAAGGGAGTCTCTACGCAAAAAATTAAAACAAATTAAAAATAATCAAATAAATATGAACACTTTAACAGGTACAAAAGAGTTTTTTACAGGTATTGAAAAAATTAAATTTGAAGGGAAGGAAAGCAAGAACCCGTTGGCATTCCGCTATTATGATGCGGAAAGGATCGTAATGGGAAAACCTATGAAAGACTGGACAAGATTTGCAATGGCCTGGTGGCATACCCTATGTGCAAACGGAAGCGATCCGTTCGGAGGACCTACAATTCACCACCCATGGGATATCGGAAATGATGCAGTGACCAGAGCAATGCATAAAATGGACGCAGGTTTTGAATTCATGTCTAAAATGGGCTTTAATTATTACTGCTTCCATGATATCGATTTGGTAGACCCCGCCAATAATTGGAAAGACTATGAGAAGAATATGCAGGCTATTGTGGAATATGCAAAACAAAAGCAGAAGGAAACAGGAATTAAACTTTTATGGGGAACAGCCAATGTATTCACCCATGAAAGATACATGAACGGAGCCTCTACCAATCCCAATTTTGATGTTTTAGCTTGTGCAGGCACTCAGGTGAAAAATTCAATAGATGCTACCATAGAGCTTGGTGGTGAAAACTATGTTTTCTGGGGTGGAAGAGAAGGATATATGAGTCTTTTAAATACCGATATGAAGCGTGAAAAAGATCATCTGGCCCGTTTCCTTTCCATGTCAAGAGATTATGCCCGTCAGCAAGGATTTAAAGGAACTTTCCTTATTGAACCTAAACCAATGGAGCCTACCAAACATCAGTATGATTATGACTCTGAAACCGTAATTGGATTCCTGAGACATTATGGACTAGACAAAGACTTTAAACTGAATATCGAAGTGAATCATGCTACATTGGCAGGTCATACATTTGAACATGAACTTCAGGTTGCTGTAGATGCAGGACTTTTAGGAAGTATTGATGCTAACAGGGGAGATTATCAAAACGGCTGGGATACAGATCAGTTCCCGATTGATTATTATGACATGGTGCAGGCATGGCTTGTATTGCTTCCGACAGGAGGTCTGGGAACCGGAGGAGTAAACTTTGATGCCAAAATCAGAAGAAATTCCATTGATGCTGAAGATTTATTCATTTCCCACATTTCAGGAATGGACGTATTCGCTAAAGGCCTTCTTGCAGCAGCAGATATTCTTGAAAATTCGGATTACAAAAAACTGAGAACAAACCGCTATGCTTCTTTTGATAACGGAAACGGAAAAGCATTCGAGGAAGGTGCGCTTACCTTGGAAGACCTTCAGAGAATCGCTCACGAAATAGGTGAACCACAGCCAAAAAGCGGAAAACAGGAACTGTTTGAGGCCATTGTGAATATGTATATATAATAAAAAGATAAAAGGCTCATAAACACTAAGGATTTTTATATACTATAATTATTAAATAGCCTTTTGTTCAACAACTAATTAAAATAATAATTATGAACCGATTTTATTTCAATAAAAGCAATAGGGCAGCATTATTTTTTGCAATGACTTTATTGCCTTCCGGCATAGCATATTCACAGGTTAAGAAAGATACAGTAGCTAAAGAAAATAAAATAGAAGAAGTTGTGGTAATCGGATATGGTACGCAGAAAAAAGAAGCTGTCACCGGATCTGTTGCTTCATTGAGTGGTAACGCTATAAAAGAAGTACCTTCTGCCAACATTACAGAAGCAATTCAGGGCCGCCTTCCGGGAGTTGATATTGGAAGGACTTCAACAAAACCAGGTGCTGTACAGCAGATTCGTATCAGAGGTGAACGTTCTTTAACAGGATCCAATGATCCTCTTATTGTATTAGACGGCATTCCGTTCGTTGGATCTTTGGGAGATATAAGTCCATCAGACATTAAAACTTTAGATGTTCTTAAAGATGCTTCCGCTACTGCTATTTATGGTTCCCGTGGTGCCAATGGAGTTATCATCATAACTACCAACAGAGGAGGAAAAGGACAAAAAGCGAGATTTTCATATAATGCATATACCGGATTTCAGACTGTGTTTTCTCAATATCCAATAATGGATGGTCCTAAACTCGCAAAACTAAGAGCTGACGCTAACCTCTTTACAAATGGTCCGGATGAGTCTAACGGGACAAATACAGATTGGCAGGATCAATATTATGGGGTAGGACTTATGATGAATCATGATGTTGCAGTTACAGGTGGAACGGAAAAAGGAGGGTACAATTTCGGAGTTGCCTATTTCCAGCAAAATGGAGTGGTACCATTGCAACAATATAAAAGGCTTTCTATTAGAGGCGCTTTGGATCAGGAAATTAATTCATGGTTAAAGGTTGGGTTTTCAACGAATTCTAATTTCTCAGTGAATGATTTTAATGGAATAAGCGGGGCACCCGTTTTAGGGTATTCACCATTGGTAAGTCCATATCTTGCAGACGGATCACTAAGATTAAGAACAACATTTGCAAATGTTGACCAAACAGCTCTTCAAACGAGATCAATTTTAGAAGGGCTGGGTGACGCTTATGCAGACCGTACAAATGCATTCAGTTCTTATAATAATTTGTATGGAGAAATTAAAATTCCAGGTGTTGAAGGTCTTAAATACAGATTAAACGTTGGTTTAACATACAGGAACTCAAACAGTGGTTATTATCTGGGAACAGGTGCATTAAACTATCAGCCGGCTACTTTATCTTCAGCAAGCATAGGCAATTCTCTGACCACACAGTGGGTTTTGGAAAATATGGTAACCTACGATAGAAGTTTTGGCAAGCATAAAATTAATGCAACAGCTTTATATTCAGCTGAACAGACAAGATTTAACAGCTCGTCGATTGCCGCTCGTGATGTGCCTATTGATGCTTTTCAGTATTTCAATTTAGGCCATGCCCAAGGTGAAATAACCATAGATCCTAACAACCAGGGATATTGGAGAAGAGGACTGATGTCTTTCATGGGAAGAGCAATGTATCAATATGATAACCGTTACATGCTGACGGCAACAGTAAGATCAGATGGTGCTTCAGTATTGGCTAAAGGGCATCAGTGGCATACTTATCCGGCCATTTCGGTAGGGTGGAATGTAGCGAATGAAAGTTTCCTCCGAAACTCGAAATACATCAACATGCTAAAGTTACGGGCTGGTTTTGGTCAAACATCAAATCAGGCTATTGCTCCATACACAACTTTTGGTAGCTTAAGTACTACCCCTTACAATTTTGGAGGTACTAATGTTATAGGTAATTATGTGAGTTCAGCTCCTAACGCGTCTTTAGGATGGGAATTTTCGAAAACCTGGAACTATGGTGTAGATTTTTCGATTTTTAATAGGAGAATAACAGGTACTGTGGAATATTATGTTACCAATACTGAAAAATTATTGCTGAGCAAAGGATTACCTTCATCCAGTGGATTAGGGTCAGTTACCGAGAATGTTGGGGCATCTCAGAATAAAGGTTTAGAGATATCACTTAATGCAGTGGTCATTGATAATCCTGATGGCTTCAGTTGGGAAGTAGGAGGTAATTTATCTGCGAACAGAAATAAAATTACAGCGCTTGCTTCCGGAATGGATAGAAATGTAAATAATTTATGGTTTGTAGGTTACAATATTAATGCCTTGTACGATTATCAATATGTTGGTCTTTGGCAGCAGGGAGATCCATATTTGAATATTCTGGAGCCGCAAGTGGGTGCAGCACCGGGAATGATCAAAGTGTTATACACAGGAGAATACAATGCGGATGGTACACCAAAGAGAGCAATTAATGAAGCTGATAGGCAAATTATTAACACAAATCCCGATTTCATCGGTGGTTTTAATACGAGACTTGCTTATAAAAATATAGATTTAAGTATTGTAGGAGCTTTCCAGAAAGGAGGGGTGCTGATCAGTTCTATTTATGGATCAGCGGGTTACCTTAACAGATTAACAGGTAGAGGAAACAATGTAGATGTAGATTACTGGACCGAAGAAAATCCTGATGTAAGATACCCGAAACCAGGCGGACTGTTAAGTGGTGATAACCCTAAGTATGCTTCAACACTTGCTCTGTTCGATGCCTCTTTTGTGAAAATCAGAACGATTACCTTAGGCTATAATTTTAATAAAAACACTCTGGCCAGCTTAGGCGTTAGTAATCTTCGACTGTATATTACAATACAGAATCCATTTGTATTTGGTTCTCCTTATTACAGGCATTCTGGTATGGATCCGGAACCGAACTCAAGAGGTAATGAAAATCAGGCTGTAAACTCATATAAAGCGAATCAGCTTATTATAGGTACAAACAACCCGTCTACGAGAAATTATATGATGGGGCTAAATCTAACCTTTTAAAAATCAGGAATCATGATCAATTTAAATAAAAAATTCATTGCTGCTTTATTTCTAGCTTCAGTAGCATTTACAACTACAGGATGTAATGAGATATTGGATGAACAGCCAAGAGGGATTTATACTCCGGAAGACTTTACAACAGAAAGAGGTATATCGCAGGGTGTTACGTCTTTATACAGACAGTTGAGATTGCTTTATGGAAACGGTTATTGGTTAAATGCTAATATGACTGGTACAGATGAAGCCACCTGGGGACAGAGCGCAGACGGTAATTTTAAAGATCTTGATATGACAGGTGGTGCAGGCAGTATCAATTCCAATACCTTTCCCACAAGTATGGTATGGGGATCCGTATTTCCGTCGATTAATACTGCAAATGGAATTATTCAGAACGGATCCGGAGCAGGTATAGCAGAATCATTGATTTCGGAAGCAAGATTTTTCCGTTCGTTCTATTATTTTTTATTAGTGCAGACTTATGGAGGTGTACCTCTTGATCTGGGATCCGGAGAACTGGCTTTTAATATCAATCCCAAAACGACTTCAGTTAGAAATACGGTTACGGAAGTATACACTAAAGCAATCTTCCCGGATTTAATTAAAGCTGTTGAAAATCTTCCTGTTGACCCGCGGGTTAAAGGAGGGATAACCAAAAATGTAGCCCGTTTATATTTGGCAAAGGCCTACTTAACTTATGGATGGTGGCTACAAAATCCGAACGGTATCCCGACATATCCTGAAACTTCCCGGACGGATCCTGATGGCCACAACGCACAATGGTATTTTCAGCAGGCTTATGATGTTGCTTTAGCTGCAATTAATAATCCCGGACCATACGCGTTGCAGCCAACTTACTATGATGTTAATTTAGGATCAAATGATCGTAATAGTGAATGCATGCTGTATGCAGATCATACAGAAACCAGTGCCTATTTCAATGAGGGGGTAATTCAGGCAAGCTATGGTGATGGATGGTCACCAAATAATTTTGCATCCTGGATGATGACGTGGAATTATACCAACCTTAAAAGCAGTACATCAGCAACAACATGGACACCGGCAAGCCCGGTACAACGTGCCGCTTTTCAGCCGCTGGGAAGACCTTGGGTGAGAATGGCTCCTACCATCGAAGTAATTAAAAATACATTTTCGGATAAAACCAATGATTCAAGATACGATGGAACATTTACAACAGTATACCGTGGTAACTGGAATAAAGAAGGAACCGGGCTTACCAATGTAGGGACACTCTATAATGCAAATAATCTTCCGATACAGCCTAATGCTCCGGTTTTAACCTTTTTAAATGATGATTCTCAGACCCCAACATATCCAACCAACGCCGGCCAAAACGGAATCGGTGCCGGTACACTGCCGGGAAGAGCGGATTGGGTGGTGGCTCCTAGCGGAATCAGCAGAATTGTGTATCCTGGGATATGGAAAACTGGTCCTTACAGAACGGATAACGGAAATGGGTTAGGATATCCAAATCCGAGTCATACACGCCCTTTCTATGCAGCAAAATTCTCCGAGCTGTATTTTATTGCAGCAGAAGCGGCTGTAAAAGGAGCGTCCGGCGCAGTGTCTGCCAGAGATTTAATTAATGTGATCCGTGCAAGAGCAGGAAAATGGCGTTGGGATAATAACGGAAATGCAACAAAAATACAGGATAACAGTGCTGTTATGATAGCTGCAACACCATCAACCATAACAGTTGATTACATCTTAGCAGAAAGATCCAGAGAATATTTTGGTGAAGGCTACAGATGGTATGATTTGGTAAGAACCCAAACTTGGACAGAAAAAGCTGCATCATACTCCATTGGCGGAGCCAATTATGGAAATCATACACCACAAACAGTTACCAGGACAATACAACCTTTCCACTATCTGAGACCTATTCCTCAGGGACAGTTAGATGCTATGGAAGTATCGCCAGATATTAAAGCAAAATATCAGAATCCTGGATATTAATTACATTTCATTCTACATTCATATCAGCAACAGAGTAGGTGTGAAAGCACCTGCTTTGTTTATCTGAATTAAAACTTAAAGGTTATGGAAAAAACATGGCGCTGGTTTGGCAAAAAAGACAAAATAGAACTGAGTACACTTCGTCAGATCGGAGTGGAAGGAATTGTTTCTGCACTGCATGATATCCCAAACGGAGAAATCTGGAGTTTTGAGGCCATCAATGATTATAAAAACTATATAGAAAGCCACGGACTTCGCTGGTCTGTTGTGGAAAGTCTTCCCGTGAGCGAAGCAATCAAATACGGAGGTGAAGACCGTGACTCTTTAATAGAAAATTATATCATAAGCCTTGAAAATCTGGGTAAAGCAGGAGTTACAACAGTTTGCTACAATTTTATGCCTGTTCTCGACTGGGCTAGAACAGATCTCTTTCATGAATGGGAAGACGGTTCTTCATCACTTTATTTTGATAAAGCAAAGTTTGCGTACTTCGAAATTCATATTCTAAAAAGAGAAGGAGCAGAAAATGATTATAACCCGGAGATCCTTCAAAAGGTAGAAGCATTAAAAAATACCTTAACGGAAAAAGATAACAATGACCTGATAGACTCAATCATTGTAAAAACACAGGGATTTGTTAACGGAAATATCAAGGAAGGAGATGATAATCCGGTGGCTATTTTCAAAAATTTACTGGCATTATATGATGGAATAGATAAAAACCAGCTTCGCAGGAATATGAAATATTTCCTCGAAAAAATAATGCCTGTCTGTGAAAAATGGAATATCCAGATGTGTGTACATCCTGATGATCCACCATTTTCATTACTGGGCTTACCAAGAATAGTAACCAATGAAGAAGATATTGAATGGCTTCTGAAAGCTGTTGATAATCCTCACAACGGATTGACATTCTGTGCCGGATCTTTAAGCGCGAATCTTCAGAATGATGTTCCGGAACTGGCTCAGAAATTTGCCCACCGGATAAAATTTGTTCACCTGAGAAGTACAAATGTCTTTGAAAACGGTGATTTCATTGAGGCTCATCATTTAGGAGGAAGAGGAAAGCTCATTGAAGTGATCCGTGTTTTTGAAAAAGAAAACCCTGATCTTCCGATGAGAATTGACCACGGAAGGCTGTTAACAGAAGATATCGACAAAGGATATAATCCCGGCTATTCATTTCTAGGACGAATGCTGGCATTAGGCCAGATCGAAGGCGTAATGGCCACAGTTCAGTCAGAACTACAAAAAAATTAATCTGCGTTTGTAATAAAATAGTAAAAAGTAAAATGAAAGACCTGTTTAGTATTAAAAACAAAATAGCAGTCATTACAGGGGCTTCAGGTGTTTTAGGAGGCAGCCTGGCGAAAAGTTTTATAGAAGCCGGAGCAAAAGTTGTCGCACTGGGAAGAAACCAGGAAACACTGAACGCCCGTGTAAAAGAACTGACAGATTTAGGAGGAGATGCACTCGCTGTAGAAGCCAATGTGATGGATATTGAAAGCCTTGAAGCGGCTTCAGGGAAAATAAAAGAAAAGTACGGAAGTATTGATATTCTGCTCAATATAGCCGGTGGAAATATTCCGGCAGCTACTTTATCTCCTGATCAATCATTTTTTGATATGAATATGAAGGGATGGGCAGAGGTTACCGATCTTAATATCAACGGAACCGTTTACCCGAGCTATGTTTTCGGAAAAGTAATGGCTGAACAGGGTAGCGGAAACATTATTAATATTTCTTCAATGGCCGCTTATTCAGCTATTACAAGAGTGGCAGGATATTCTGCCGCCAAATCGGCGATCACCAATTTCACCCAATGGCTTGCTTCTGATCTGGCATTGAAATTCGGAGATAAAATACGCGTTAATGCAGTGGCTCCAGGCTTTTTCATTGGAGATCAGAACCGTGCCATTCTTTTGAATCCGGACGGAAGCTTAACGGAAAGAAGTAAAAAAGTAATTGCCAAAACACCCATGCAACGATTTGGGGAAGTGGAAGAACTGAATGGTATTGTACAGTTTCTATGTTCGGATGCAGCAAGTTTCATCACAGGAGCACTGATTCCTGTTGACGGAGGTTTCAGTGCATTCAGTGGAGTATAAAAAACTAATTTCCTTATAGATAATGAACAGGACCTTGGCGTTTCCATTCAAGGTTCCTGTTTTTAAAAAGTTGACTTTTCTAAAGTCTGAATACTTGAAGAGAATAAAAATCCAGGATTGTAAAAGTAAATAATGAGTAATTCCATTAAAAATAAAGAAATTTTCGGAGAATCGTTTTTGCTTGAATCAGCAAAGGCAGAGAATCTGTATTTCGGTTATGCGAAAGAGATGCCGATCATCGATTATCACAATCACCTTGAACCTGACGTTATTTCTGCCAATCAGAATTTTCGTTCTCCAACAGCTATCTGGCTGGATGGTGATCATTACAAATGGAGAGCCATGAGAAATTTTGGAATTGATGAACAGTTTATTTCCGGAAATGCTTCAGATCACGAAAAATTCATGAAATGGGCAGAAGTGGTGCCTTATACCCTTCGTAACCCATTATTTCACTGGACCCATCTGGAACTGAAAAATCCTTTTGGGATCAGTGAATATTTATCACCTAATAATGCAGATACCGTGTATCATCAGATGAATGAAAGTCTTCAGACATCCGGCTTTTTACCCCAATCCATCATTCAGAATTTTAAGGTTGAAGCGTTGTGCACTACAGATGATCCTGCCGATGATCTGGCTCATCATAAGGCTTTAAAGAACAGTAGCTTTAAAACGGCTGTTCTTCCGGCTTTCCGTCCTGATTCCTATATTAATATGATTAATCCTGAACACTATCTTTCAGGAATTAAAAAGCTTGAAAAAATCTGCGGATTTTCCATCACATCAGCCTCTGATCTGTTGAATGCTCTTCAATCAAGAATCAATTATTTTGTGGAAGTTGGAGCAAAAGTAGCCGATCATGGGTTTGAATATTTTCCGGATACTACAAAATGGAATCATAGCCTTGAAAAAGAGTTTTCTGAATTCCTGAAGGGCAATCTTTCAACATTTTCCGATCCGGAAGCTTTATGTGGTTATATGCTGAAAGAACTTTGCGAAATGTACGCAGAAAAAGGCTGGGTACAGCAGTTTCATGTAGGAGCAACCAGAAACAACAATTCAGAAATGTTCAGAAAAATGGGTGCCAACGCAGGATATGATGCCATTGGAGAACCGTATTACGCACAAAGGATGAGCATTCTGCTTGATGCACTGAATACGGAAGGAAAACTGGCCAAAACCATTATTTACAATCTGAACCCGGCATTTAACGAAGTTCTGGCATCCCTTGCCGGAAATTTCAATGAAGGCGGAATCAAATCTAAGGTACAGTTCGGAGCAGCCTGGTGGTTCCTCGATCAGCTTGACGGGATGACAAAACAGATGAATACACTTTCCAATATCGGTCTGATCAGCACTTTCGTCGGCATGCTTACCGATTCCCGGAGCCTGCTGTCATTCTCAAGACACGATTATTTCAGAAGGCTTTTATGCAATCTGTTCGGAAATGAGATGGAAAGAGGTCTTCTTCCCGATGATGAAAAATGGGTAGGAAAGATCATTCAGGATATCTGTTATCACAATACAAAAAATTATTTTGAAATCTAATACCATGCAGGATTCAGCTAAAATACTATGTTTCGGGGAATTGCTTCTCCATTTTGCCCCGGATTCCGAAGGAAACTGGCTCAATGGGCAGTCTCTGAAGATTTACGTGGGCGGTGCTGAATACAATGTAGCGGCAGCACTTTCCCAGTGGAAGAATGCTGTAAAATTATTATCAGCTTTACCTGAGAATTTTGTAGGAAATCAGCTGGAATTTCAGCTTAAAAATAAAGGAATAGAAGTCCTTGCAGAGAAAAATAAAGGGAGAATAGGAACATTTTACCTTTCTTCTGATGGAGATATGCAGAACGCTTCAGTGGTGTACGACCGTTTTCCGTCTGTTTTTACCCAATCGGATTTTGAAACTTTCAGTGATGATGAAATATTTTCAGAAGTAAAATGGCTGCATATCAGCACCATTACACCTGCTCTGAGTGACAATGCATTCCGCAAATGTCTGCACATCATGAAAGAAGCCAGAACAAGAAATATTATGGTTTCTCTCGATCTGAACTACAGAGCGTTACTTTGGCAAAACCAGAATCCTCATAAAATTAAAGAGCTGATGCCTTTTGTGAATGTGCTCATGGGAAATATCTGGTCTGTTGAGCAGTTTCTGAATATTCCTGTTGCATATGAGCTTAATGGAAATTTTGATGATGAAAATCTTCTGAGGCAGGCCCAAAAAACAGCTTTGGAAATCCGGAAACAATTCCCGGATGTAGAAAAAATCGCCAATACATTCCGCTTTACAAACGGAGAACAGGTCAATTATTTTGCCACCTTATTTACTGATGAACAGTTTTTGGTTTCAGAAAAATATGATGCAGACCAAATTGAAGAAAGAGTAGGAAGCGGTGATTCTTTTATGGCTGCTTTGATTCATGGAATTTTAAAAGGAAATCCTGAGCAGCAGATCCTTGAGGATGCTGCAAAAGTTGCTTTCAAAAAACTTTTTGTAAAAGGAGATACCATTGATGACAGCATTAATATCGAAAAATTATGAGTGAAGTACTACAAAAAATAAAAGACCAGAAAGTAGTTCCGTTGTTTTATAACGAATCGTTTGAAGTCTCAAAAAATACCATACAAGCTTTATATGAAGCAGGAATCCGTGTGATAGAATACACCAACCGAGGTCATCAGGCATTGGAGAATTTTACCAGGCTGAAAGAAATTTCCCACACAGAATTTCCTGGCCTTCTGTTAGGAATCGGAACGGTAAAAAACATACAGGAAATGGATGATTATGCCCATGCAAAAGCAGATTTCATCATTACACCGGTCATCAGTGAAGATTTGGTGAAACATGCTCTTGAAAAAAATATCTTTCTGATTCCGGGCTGTTTTACTCCTTCCGATATCAATATTGCATATCAGAATGGGTTAACACTGGTTAAAATATTCCCGGCTGACGCTTTAGGTAAGAACTACATCAAATCGATACAGCCTGTTTTCCCGGGAATGAGTTTCATGCCAACGGGAGGAATCCATGCTGAATCTGAAGATATCAGAGAATGGCTCAATGGTGGTGCCATGGCAGCAGGATTGGGAAGTTCACTCATCGGAAAAGATGTTAATGAAGAAGAACTGACTCTGAAAACAAAAAATTTATTACAACAACTTAATCATAACTAAATGCAGGCTCCTCAAAATCGCAATATAAGATGGTGGATGCTGTCTCTCGTTTTTCTTGCCACTACGATCAATTATCTTGACCGTCAGGTAATGGGCTTGCTGAAACCTGTTCTGGAAAAAGAATTCAGTTGGGACGAAAAAGATTACAGCTATATTGTGATGGCCTTTACCACTACTTATGCCATCGGCTACATGGCGATGGGAAGGTTTATAGACAGGGTAGGAACCAAAGTCGGGTATGCGGTTTCCCTTATTGTATGGAGTCTTGCTTCTATAGGACATGGTTTTGTGAAAAGTACCATTGGGTTTATCATGGCGAGAAGTACTTTGGGAATCAGTGAAGCAGGAAACTTCCCTGCTGCCATCAAATCTGTGGCTGAATGGTTTCCGAAAAAAGAAAGGGCACTGGCAACGGGTATTTTCAATTCGGGAGCAACTGTGGGAGCTATTTTAGCACCGCTGCTGGTTCCGTTCATTCTGGGACATTACGGCTGGAGACAGACTTTTGTGTGGATCGGTGCCTTGGGTATGGTTTGGATTATCCTTTGGTGGAAATTCTATGCCGTTCCGGAAAAAACCAAAAATCTCAGCAAGGAAGAACTGCAATACATAAAAAGTGACCAGGATGAAAAAACAGAGGAAAAAACCAAAATCCCTTTATCAGAATTACTCAAATATAAAGTAACATGGGCATTTGCTGTCGGTAAAATTTTAACCGATCCCATCTGGTATTTTTTCATGTTCTGGTTACCGGCATATTTCTCAGATGTGTTCAAAATGGATTTAACAAAACCATCCCTTCCGTTGATCATTATTTACAGCGGTACCACGATCGGAAGTATTGGCGGAGGATATCTCTCATCATTTCTGATTAAAAAAGGCTGGGCCATCGGAAGAGCCAGAAGCATTACGATGTTATTGTTTGCTTTGATGGTGGTTCCGGTAATGTTCTCAAAATATGTAGATAATATGTGGATGATCACGATCATCATTGCCTTTGCAACAGCTGCACACCAAGGGTGGGGAGCCAATCTTATGACTACGGTGGGAGATAAATTACCTAACAGCTATGTTAGTTCTGTCATAGGTTTTGGCGGAATGCTCGGTTCAGCGGCAGGAATTATTTTTCCGCTGTTCATCGGGATTGTTTTGGATACATTCAAAAAGGCAGGAAACATCAATGGCGGTTACAATATTATTTTCTTTATCGCAGGAATTTCATATGTTGCTGCCTGGGGACTCATTTCGTTGATTAACAGAAAGAAAACAGTTTAGTATAAAAATAGAGTTTAAAAAATAAAAATGAAATCCGGGCTTTACATGACCATCTGTCTCCTGATCACTATATCTTCCTTTGCCCAGAAAGGAGGAAAAAATAAACTGTGGTATGATAAACCGGCCAGACAGTGGGTGGAAGCTCTACCGATAGGAAACGGAAAGATTGCAGCAATGGTTTATGGAGACCCTTATCAGGAAAGACTTCAGCTGAATGAAGGGACATTCTGGTCTGGAGGTCCTTCCCGGAATGATAATCCCGATGCGCCAAAAGTCCTGGATTCTATCAGATATTATGTATTCAACGGAAATTATAAAAGAGCCCAGATCCTTGCTGATAAAGGATTAACAGCGAAAACAGTTCACGGTTCGGCATTTCAGAATATTGGCGATTTTACGCTGGATCTAAATAACCTTAAGGATGTCAAAAATTATTACAGAGAACTGGACATTGAAAAAGCAATCACAACCACTACATTTACTTCTGGAGGGGTTAACTTTAAAAGAGAGGTTTTTGCTTCAATTCCCGATCATGTAATCGTTATTAAATTAAGCTCGGATCACAAAAATGCACTGAATTTTACAGCAAGATTCGATAGCGAACTTAAAAAGAACGTTAAAGCAATTGACGCCAATACTTTACAGATGGATGGAATTTCTTCCACATTAGACGGCATCCAGGGACAGGTGAAATTCAATGCGCTGGCAAAATTCGTTACCAAAGGGGGGAGAACACAGGCTTCAGAAAATGGAATTTCGGTAATCAATGCTCATGAGGTCATGATTCTTATTTCAATCGCAACTAATTTTACAGACTACAAAAATTTAAATGCAGACGAAATTTTAAAGGCCAGAAAGTATATTGAACAAGCAGAACATAAAAATTTCAAAACCTTATTTCAAAATCATCTGAATGCTTATCAGAACTATTTCAAAAGGGTAGATCTGGATTTAGGGACTTCCGAAGCAGCAAAAAATCCTACAGATGTCCGGATTAGAAATTTTGCTGCTGGTTATGACCCGGAACTGATTTCATTGTACTATCAGTTCGGGCGCTATCTCCTGATTTCTTCCTCTCAGCCGGGTGGCCAGCCTGCCAATCTGCAGGGGATCTGGAACAGTTCCAACAAACCGGCCTGGGACAGTAAGTATACCATCAACATCAATACGGAAATGAATTACTGGCCGGCGGAAAAGACCAATCTTCCCGAAATGCATGAACCATTGATCCAGATGATAAAAGATTTGAGCGAAACGGGAAAAGAAACGGCAAGAATAATGTACAACAGCCGCGGCTGGGTAGCCCATCATAACACCGATATCTGGAGAATAACAGGAGTGGTGGATTTTGCCAATGCCGGAATGTGGCCGATGGGCGGAGCCTGGCTTTCACAGCATTTGTGGGAAAGATATTTGTACAGCGGAGATATAAACTATCTGAAAACAATTTACCCTGTTCTGAAATCTTCAGCACAGTTTTATGAAGATTTCCTGATTGAAGAGCCTACGCATCATTGGCTGGTAGCAAGCCCGTCAATGTCTCCTGAAAATATTCCGCAGGGACATCAGGGAAGTGCTCTGGCAGATGGAAATACAATGGATAACCAATTGATGTTCGACTTGTTCACCAAAACAAAAAAGGCGGCACAAATTCTCAATATAGACTCAGAAAAAATCAAAGTTTGGAACACTATTATTTCAAAATTGCCGCCTATGAAAATAGGAAGCTACGGACAATTGCAGGAATGGATGGAAGACCTGGACAATCCGGAAGACAACCACAGACACGTTTCTCATCTGTACGGATTATTTCCTTCCAATCAGATCAGTCCGTTTACCACACCGGAATTGCTGGATGCCTCCAGAACCGTACTCGTTCACCGTGGAGATGTATCCACAGGTTGGTCAATGGGCTGGAAAGTTAATCTTTGGGCTAAATTGTTGGATGGAAACCACGCCTATAAATTAATCAAAGACCAGTTGACGCTTGTAGAAAAAGACGGCTGGAATACCAAAGGCGGAACATATCCGAATCTTTTTGATGCACATCCGCCATTCCAAATTGATGGAAATTTCGGCTGTACTTCAGGGATTACCGAAATGCTTTTGCAGACTCAAAACGGTTTTATCGACATTCTTCCCGCACTTCCGGGAGAGTGGAAAAGCGGAAAAATTTCTGGACTGAAAACGTATGGAGGTTTCGAAGTCAGTATGATCTGGAAAAACAACAAAGCTAAAGAAGTCATCATAAAATCCGAATTGGGAGGAAACTGCAGAATAAGGCTTCCGAACGAAATGCAGCTTTCCGGAAATACAAAACTGAAAAAAGCGGAAGGTAGAAACCCGAATTCCTTATTTGAAATTCCGGAAACTCCGAAACCATTGATTTCTGACAAAGCAAAATTGAATCCTGTTGAAATTAAAACTGATCTTATATATGATTTCCCAACTGAAGCAGGAAAAATATATATATTAAGATGGAGTGATAAAAGCTGAAGAGACAATTTAAAACTACATTTATTAAAATAAAAACTAAAAAATCTATATATGAAAAAGAGGCTAATGAATCCTATTTTTTTGAGAAATAAAACCAATGTTATGGCAGTGGCAGCTTTACTTTCCATCAGTAACCTCTCTGCACAGACTTTTTCCGACTTCAACTACCATGGAAACGATAAAATATATAATGATAACCCTCTTAAACCGGACGAATTTTATTCCCCGATTCTACAGGGCTGTTACCCCGATCCCAGCATTACCAGAAAAGGAGAAGACTACTATCTCGTAAATTCTTCATTTTCAATGTTTCCGGGAGTTCCTATTTTCACTTCTAAAGATTTGGTGAATTGGAAGCAGGTAGGACATGTCCTGGACAGACCTTCACAGCTTAAAGTTGAAAAATCGGGAGTTTCGCATGGAATTTATGCTCCGGATATAAAATACAATAAACACAACGATACTTTTTATATGATTACTACCCAGTTTGCGGGCGGTATCGGAAATATGGTTGTAAAAACCAAAGATCTGGCAAAAGGATGGAGCGAAGTTCAGAAACTGAATTTTGACGGCATTGATCCTTCTATTTTCTTTGATGATAATGGAAAAGCCTATATTGTTCACAATGATGCTCCGCCAAAAGGTACCGAGCAGTACAACGGCCACCGTGTTATTAAGATCTGGGAATATGACCTCGAAAAAGACCAGGTAGTGGCGGGCTCGGATAAGATTATTGTAAACGGCGGCGTGGATCTTTCCCAAAAACCCATCTGGATTGAAGGTCCCCATATTTATAAAAAGAACGGTAAATATTATCTGATGTGTGCAGAAGGAGGAACCGGTGGTAACCACAGTGAAGTTATTTTTATGTCTGATTCCCCAAAAGGACCTTACGTTCCGGCTGGTAATAATCCGATTCTGACACAGCGTTATTTCCCGAAAGACAGAAAAGAAAAAGTAGACTGGGCAGGCCATGCAGATCTGGTAGAAACGCCGGATGGCCAATATTACGGAGTATTTCTGGCAATACGCCCGAATGAGAAAAACAGAGTCAATAAAGGCCGTGAAACATTCATCCTTCCGGTTGACTGGAGCGGAACTTATCCTGTGTTCCAAAATGGCTTGGTTCCGATGAAACCAAAATTAAAAATGCCACAAGGCGTTCAGAATCAAACTGGGCAAAACGGATTTTTTCCCAACGGAAATTTTACCTATAACGATAAATTAACCGATAAAAATCTCGATTACCGATGGATTGCCATGCGCGGACCTCGTGAAAGCTTCATTACTGTCACAAAAAATGGTGTGAAAGTAAATCCTTTTGAAACCAATATCAAAGCATTGGCTCCGGTTTCAGCATTGTTCCACAGATTACAGCATGAGTCTTTTGAAACTTCTGTAACTCTGGATTTTAAGCCTAAATCAGAAAAAGAGTTGGCAGGAATTACCTGTTATCAAAGTGAAACATTCAATTATGTTTTCGGAATCACAAAAAAGGATAAAGATTTCTACATTGTATTGGAAAGAACAGAAAAAGGACAATCAAAGCTGATCGCCAGTGAAAAGATCTCATTATCCAAACCGGTTAAACTGCAGGTTGTTGCTGATAAGGATGAACATAGCTTTAATTATTCACTGGATGGGAAGAGCTATAAAAACCTTGGCGGACCGGTTTCTGGAGATATACTTTCTACTGATGTGGCGGGAGGTTTTACAGGAAGCCTTATCGGGCTGTACAGTACCTCTTCCAATGATATTGTACCGCAATAGTATGAAAGATTTGTCATTCTGAATGGAACGAAGTGAAATGAAGAATCTCGTCTTTTACTGACAGTAGAGAAAAAATACTTGGTGACAACAATTAAGTATTTTAAAATTGAAAAACTAAGCGTAAAACCAAACATCACAGTATCTTTTGAAAATCAAAAAATCTTATATAGTTTCTTTATTGGGGTTTATCGGGCTGAATCTTCTTTCAGCCCAGGTAAATCCTTCCGGAAAACAGAGTACATCGTTTACCAATCCAATCATATGGGTTGATGCACCTGATTTATCTATCACCAGAAACGGAAATGATTTTTACCTGATCAGTACCACCATGCATCTGATGCCGGGAGCACCGGTAATGCATTCCAGGGATCTGGTACATTGGGAAATGTCCGGGTATGTTTTTGATACCCTGAATGACAATTCAAAATATGATTTATTGAACGGAACCGTTTACGGCAGAGGCCAATGGGCTTCTTCAATCCGCTATCACAAAGGGAAATATTACGTTTTGTTCTCTCCGAATGATGAACCTTTCAAATCTTATTTCTACGTGACTGATAATCCTGAAAAAGGAAAATGGAAATTGATCACAAGAACACGGCATTTTCATGATGCGTCTTTGTTTTTTGATGATGATGACAAAGTATATGTTTTTACTTCCAACAAAGTTTTTGAACTGAATCTTGATTTTAAAGAGGTCATAGGAAATCCGGATGGAACTGAGGTATTTCAGAAAGATGCTTCGGAAACCGGACTTTTGGAAGGAAATCAGATTATCAAAAGAAACGGAAAATATTATATGATGATGATTTCCTGGCCAAAAAACGGGAAACGCCGCCAGGTAGTCTACAGAGCGGATAAAGTGACAGGTCCTTACGAGAAAAAAGTAGTTCTGGAAGACAATTTTTTAGGATTTTCCTATGCAGGTCAGGGCGCTTTGATAGATGATAAAAACGGAAACTGGTATTCCCTCATTTTTCAGGACAGAAACGGAGTGGGACGTGTTCCGCTGCTGTTGCCCGTACAGTGGGAAAATGACTGGCCGGTATTGGGAGATAACGGCAAAGTTCCTTTGAAAGGAGAAATTCCGCTTCCGCCATTCAAAGCAAAAAATCATTTGGTGGAAAGCGATGAGTTTTCTGATAAAAAAATGAAAATCCAGTGGCAATGGAATCATAATCCTGTGAATGAAACGTGGTCTTTAGCTGAAAGAAAAGGATTTCTGAGACTAAAAACCAGCAGAGTGGTAGACAATCTGTATGCAGCACCCAATACTTTGACCCAGAGAATGGAAGGCCCGACCTCTTCAGCAGTTGTTGCGATGGACCTGAAAGGAATGAAAGATGGGGATGTTGCCGGTTTCAGTGCTTTCAACGGGGATTCCGGGATTTTGTCAATAGTGAAGGAAGGCCAAGAAAAATTCATTGTTTTTTCAACCAATGAAGTAAGCCTGGATACTAAGACAAAAGCGATTACAGGGGTTAAAAAAGAAGAGAAAAAACGGATTCCTCTCAATTCGGATAGCGTTTTCCTTCGTATTGATGCCAATTTTAACCTAGGTAAAGATCTTGCTGACTTTTATTACAGCACCGATCAGAAGAACTGGACAGAGATGGCAAAAGATTACAAAATGATCTTTGATTACCGGAGATTTTTTATGGGATCAAAATTCGCAGTTTTTAATTATGCCACTAAAAATACCGGAGGTTTCGTAGATGTGGATTTTTTCAGAATGAATGAAGCCGGGAAGTAAAAATAGTAACAAAAATCAGAAAGGCAGGGAAAGATCTGCTGTATATATTTAAAACAAAAGAATGCCTGTTATTTTTTTATTCAAAATAATAAGTGTTAAAAATACAAATAAAAAATCATGAATAAATCAGTTATATTGGCTTTAGGACTTGTTTTGTCGGGAATATTTGTTTCCGCACAAACTCTTGATAAACAGGCACCACAGGGTTTCGATGTGGAAAACTCTGCTATTTCCCACGGAAAAATTGACACGATTCAATATTCGTCAAAAACTGTTGGAACAACAAGAAAAGCTTTGATTTACACCCCGCCGGGATTCAAAAAAAGTGAAAAATATCCTGTGCTTTATCTTCTTCACGGTATTGGTGGAGATGAAAAAGAGTGGTTCAATCAAGGAAAACCCAATATTATTCTGGACAATCTGTACGCACAGGGAAAATTGCAGCCAATGATTGTTGTGCTTCCCAACGGTCGTGCGATGAAGAATGACAGAGCAACCGGCGATATCATGGCGAAAGATAAAGTACAGGCTTTTGCAACTTTTGAAAAAGATTTGCTGACTGACCTGATTCCGTTTGTAGAGAAAAAATATCCGGTTAAAAAAGACCGTGAAAACCGTGCTTTGGCAGGTTTGTCAATGGGAGGTGGACAGACACAGAATTTTGCTTTCGGAAACATAGATAAGTTTGCCTGGCTGGGAGCATTTTCTTCTGCACCCAACACGAAAGAACCCAATCAGCTTTTACCCAATTCACAAGATGCGTTAAAGCTGAAGCTGATTTTTATTTCCTGCGGTGATGCAGACGGGCTGATGCCTTTTAGCAAAAGAACCAGCGATTATTTGAGAAAAAATAAAATTCCTCATATTTTTTATATAGAACCGGGCGGCCACGATTTCAAGGTCTGGAAGAATGATTTGTATCTGTTTTCACAACTGCTTTTCAAACCCGTCAATCAGGAAGAAGTTAATTTTATTTTGAAGTCAGAATAAAGTATCAGGCTAAAAGCTTTTAATCCAAATTTCCTATTCTATGAATATCCGTAAAATATATGTCAGTTTAATTGCAATGATAGGGTTTTCCCAGATGGGATTCTCGCAGAATCCTATCGTCCAGACCAATTACACTGCAGACCCTGCGCCGATGGTGTACAATGACAGGCTGTATGTGTATACCACTCACGATGAAGACAATTCCACCTGGTTCACCATGAATGACTGGAAAGTATATTCCACGAATGATATGGTCAACTGGACAGACTACGGAACAGTTCTTTCGTATAAAGATTTCGATTGGGCAAAACGCGATGCCTGGGCTGCACAATGCATAGAGAGGAACGGAAAGTTTTTTATATATGTTCCGATGTGGTCCAAAACCAATAACAAAGGTGCTATAGGTGTTGCTGTTGGCGACAGTCCGTTTGGACCTTTTCATGACCCGCTTGGAAAACCTCTGGTTCAGAGTGAATGGGGTGATATCGATCCCACGGTTTTTGTGGATGATGACGGACAGGCTCATATGTATTGGGGAAATCCTAAGCTTAAATATGTAAAGTTAAATGAAGATATGATTTCCTATTCCGGAAATATTGTAGAAGTACCAATGAGCGAAGAATCATTTGGAAAAAGAGAGGGAAAACCTAATCCGGAAAGACCCACAAAATACGAGGAAGGTCCGTGGCTGTACAAAAGAAAAAATCTGTATTATCTTTTCTGGCCGGGCGGCCCGCTTCCTGAATTCATAGGATATTCTACCGGAAAAACGGCACAGGGACCCTGGAAGTATGGAGGAATTGCGATGCCCACTGAAGGAAAATCATTCACCAATCATCCTGGCGTTATTGATTTCCGGGGAAAAACCTATTTCTTTTATCACAACGGAGCATTGCCGGGTGGAAGTGGGTTTACAAGATCGGTAAGTCTGGAAGAGCTTACATTCAATAAAGACGGTTCCATTTCACCTTTTAAAATGACCAACGGAATTACAAAAGCTATTGCAACAGTTAATCCTTATTCATTCAACCAGGCTGAAATGATTGCATGGTCAGAAAATATAAAATCTTATCAGAATAAAGAGGCTGGTGTTTTCATCAAAGCAAAGAAAAATGGCGCCTATACCAGTGTAAAGAATGTGGATTTCCGAAAAAAAGGAGCCGTTGCTTTATCTGCAAGGGTAGGAACCACCCATAACAGTGACGTAACAATGAGCATTCATTTGGATGCTGTGAACGGCCCGGTTGCCGCAACGGTAAAGGTTCCGATGACGGGTGGGGATGATCGATGGGAAACGGTAAAAGTTCAGATTGCTGAAAAGATTACCGGTGTTCATGATCTGTACTTTGTATTCAATGGAAAAGCCTCAACAGATATTATGTATTTCGATTACTGGACCTTTCTTGAAAATAACTAATCATGAGAAACAAAGTTTTATATATCGTATTCAGCTTGCTTCTTATAAGCAAAAGTTTTGCACAGGTAGCGGAAGTTGCAAGTCCTGATGGGCAGCTAAAGCTTAGTGTTTTTTCAGAAAATGGAAAAGCCATGTATAGTGTTATCCTTCATGAAAAAATAATGCTTGAAAAATCTCCTTTGGGCCTTGTGACCAGCGAATCCGATTTTTCAAAGAATCTGAAATTTACCGACAGCCAAAAAGATATAGTTTCTAAGAAATACACGAACGGAAAAATCAAAAAATCTGAGGTTAATTATAACGCGAATACCTTAACGGTTAATTTCACCAACGCAGACCAATATCAAATAGGCATTGAATTTCAGGTGAGCAACAACAATATTGCTTTCCGATACAATATCCCACCCATGAAAGAAAGGCTGAGCGTTGTGGTACAGTCGGAAACTACCGGTTACAGGTTCCCGTCACAGACGACTACTTTTCTTTCCCCCATGATGAAGCCAATGACAGGTTTTGCCCGCACAGCGCCAAGCTATGAAAGCGGTTATAAAGCCGATGCTGAACTGGGAATGCCATCTGATTACGGGTATGTTTTCCCTGGCCTGTTCAATATCGGAAATGAGGGCTGGGTATTACTTTCCGAAACAGGGGTGAACAGTATGTATTGTGCTTCACACCTTGAAACCACAGCAGAAAAAAGCCTTTACAAAGTAGCCTATCCGGATATTGAGGAAAATAATGGTTTTGGAAGTATCGGAGCAGCAGTCTCACTTCCCGGAAAAACGCCGTGGAGAACAATTACAGTAGGCAGTTCCCTGAAACCTATCGTTGAAACCACCATTCCTTTTGATGTGGTAGATCCGATGTATGAACCTTCACAGGATTATCAGTTCGGGAAATCTACCTGGAGCTGGATTCTCTGGCAGGATAAAAGTATGAACTATGATGATCAGGTGAAATTCATAGATCTTGCTGCGGCTTTGAAATATCAGTTTATTCTTATGGATGCGCTTTGGGATAAAAATATAGGTAAGGACCGTATGAAAGAGCTTATTCAATATGCAAAATCCAGAAATGTAGGAGTATTGCTTTGGTACAATTCCAACGGAGCAGCCAATGATGCACCTATGGGACCGAGAAATAAAATGAGTTCATCCGTTGAGCGTAAAAAGGAAATGAAATGGCTGAAAGAAGCAGGAGTAAAAGGTTTGAAAGTGGATTTCTTCGGAGGAGACAAGCAGGAAACCATGCGCCTTTACGAAGATATTTTATCAGATGCCAATGATTATGGATTAACGATTATTTTCCATGGAGCGACTTTACCGAGAGGCTGGGAAGTAATGTACCCGAATTATGCAGGAAGCGAAGCCGTTCTCGCCTCAGAAATGCTCTATTTTTCAGAAGATGTACGTAAGCAGGAAGCTTTTTTTGCCACACTTCATCCATTCATCAGAAATACGGTGGGAAGCATGGAATTCGGGGGAACTTTCCTCAATAAATATTTAACGGAATCCAACAGGGATAAAAATAAAAGACATACCACGGATGGCTTTCAGCTGGCTACAGCAGTACTGTTTCAGAACCCGGTTCAAATGTTTGGTATCATGCCGAATAACCTGACCGATGCTCCGGAATTCCAGCTCAAATTTATGAGAGAAGTTCCGACACTTTGGGATGAAACGGTCTTCATAGACGGTTATCCCGGGAAATATGCTGTGGTTGCAAGAAGGCATGCAGATCATTGGTATGTGATTGGCGTAAATGCTGAAATGCAATCCCAAAAACTGAAAATAAAGCTTCCGATGTTGGCCGGGAAGACCGTAAAATTCATCAATGATGATACAAAAGGAAACACTTCAGAGAAAGAAGTAAAAGTAAACACAAAAGGAGATTTCAGTATTGAAATGCAGCCGCAGGGAGGTTTTATACTGAAAGGATAAAAGAAGTAAACCTATAAGGTTTGAATAGATAAAAAAAATACAGATTTTTTAAGGTTAAATAAAACTGATTATGAATCATTTAAAAATATTTTTTCTTGTCACATTGCTTGGGTTTTCTTTACAGATCACTGCAACAGAACCCTTCATCAGCACTGAGAAAAAAAACGAAAATATTGTTTTAAAAGAAAAAGCGCTCAATCTTTCGATTTTTACCAATTCCGGAATAGACCAGGGGATTATGAGAGCTGTGAAAAATCTGCAGACTGATTTTCAGAAAGTGACAGGAGAGCAGCCGGTTATTCTTGACCAGATTTCAGGATTGCGGTCCCCTTTAATTATAATCGGAACTGCCGGGACAAAATCCGTTATTGATGATTTGATCAGGCAAAAGAAGTTTGATGGAAAGGCATTAATCGGAAAAAGGGAAAAATATATCATTCAGAATATCAGCAATCCTTTTCCGGGAGTTTCTGAAGCCATTGTGATTGCAGGAAGCGATAAAAGGGGAACGATCTACGGAATATATGAAATGTCCCAGCAGATAGGTGTTTCTCCGTGGTATTATTGGGCAGATGCTCCGGTTCCGGTAAAAGAAAATTTATATTTCAAAAAAGGAATGTATACTGATGGTGAGCCTGCTGTAGAATATCGCGGAATCTTCCTTAATGATGAGGAACCCTCACTCGGAGGCTGGGCAAGGGCAACATTTGGCGGAGTAAACAGCAAGTTTTATGAGAAAGTTTTTGAACTGATCCTGCGCCTTAAAGGAAATTATATCTGGCCGGCGATGTGGGGAAAAGCATTTTATGACGATGATGCTCTGAGTGGGCCGTTAGCGAATGAAATGGGAATTGTCATGGGAACTTCCCATCATGAGCCTATGGCTTTGGCACAGACCGACTGGCATAGGTATATCAAAAAAAATAACCTCCCGAATGACTGGGATTACACTAAAAATGCGGAAGTTTTACAGAAATTCTGGAAATCCGGAATAGAAAGAAGTAAAAACTGGGAAAAGCTCGTTACAGTAGGAATGCGCGGCGATGGTGATGAAGCAATGGGAGAGGGAATCAATATTTCCCTGCTGGAGAAAATTGTAAAGGACCAGCGTAAAATCATTGCTGAGGTTACCGGAAAAAAAGCTGAGAAAACACCTCAGGTCTGGGCATTGTATAAAGAAGTTCAGGACTATTATGATAAAGGAATGCGGGTTCCGGATGATGTGATCCTGCTGTTCTGTGATGATAACTGGGGGAATGTAAGAAAGCTTCCGGACCTTTCAAAACCTTTGCATAAAGGAGGCTATGGTATGTATTACCACTTCGATTATGTGGGTGGCCCGAGAAACTCCAAATGGATCAACATCAGTCCTATCCAGAGAGTCTGGGAACAAATGAACCTTTCCTATGAGCATAAGGTAGATAAGCTTTGGATTGTCAATGTAGGAGATTTAAAACCCATGGAGTTTCCGATCAGCTTTTTTCTGGAAATGGCATGGAACCCGAAGCGGTTTAACGCTAAAAATCTTTTGGAATATACTGAAAAATGGGCTGCTCAGCAGTTCGGCGAAAAATATGCCGGAGAAATTGCCAGGATGATTAATCTCTATTCTAAATACAACAGAAGAGTAACGCCTGAAACCCTTGACAGCAAAACATACAGCCTGGAAAATTATCATGAATTTGAAACGGTTTTAAATGATTACAGAGCATTAGCCGTAGAAGCTTTACGTTTAAAAGAGCAGATTCCAGCTGAATATCAGGATGCTTATTATCAGTTGGTTCTGTACCCGATTGATGCCTGCAGCAACTTATACGAAATGTACTATGCCGTAGCAAAAAACAAGGAACTGGCAGCAAAAAAAGATCCGGAAGCCAATTTCTACGCGGATAAAGTGAAGGCATGCTTTGAGAGAAACACCTATCTGGACAATCAGTACAATAATGTGATCGCCGGCGGGAAATGGAAACACATGATGGATCAGATGAAAATAGGATACAAAAGCTGGGCAGACGGGAAAGAAAATATAATGCCTGAAGTCACCTATATTTCCGAAGCTGAGGTTCCCAAAGAAAAAGTATTTCAGGAAAAAAACGGCTATGTATCCATTGAAGCAGAAAACTTTGCAAGGCAGCATCAATCAGACCGAATCCATTGGGAAGTGATTCCAGATTTCGGAAAAACAAAATCCGGGGTGACTACATTTCCGCAGAATGCCTATCCAAAAAGCGATGAAAATATCTGGCTGGAATATGATATTAACTTTGAATCGAAAGGTGAATTTGAGGTTGAACTTCTTTTAGCACCTACCTTAAATTTTAACCACAATAAAGGACTCCGATACGAAATTTCGTTTGATGGCCAGCCTGCACAGGTTGTGAATTTCAATGGCCATTACAAAGGAGAATTGGGAAAATGGCAGTCCGAACATATCATTAAATCCGTTACCAAACATTCGGTTCCGCAGTCAGGAAAACATACTTTACTTTTCAGAGTACTCGAGCCCGGCATTGTCCTTGAAAAAATATTGATCAACACCGGAGGTTTAAAACCTTCTTACCTGGGCGCTCCGGAAAGTGAAATGCTTCATTGAGTGACAAAATATTAATAACAACATCTAATTATGGAATATTAATCTCATTTCAAACTCAAATCTAAAATCTAAAATACAGTTTCCTGACAGAGAATGACTTTGTAAACAACTTTATTTAACAGATCGCTGCCTGATAATTCAGGGTATTTTCCTGATGGTTTTTGAAAATTAAACTGTCTTGAAAGGGACTCTATTGCCCTTATTTCAATAGTTTACATATAAAAATCACGAATATTTAAACCAAAACATTATGAAAAAACTTTTAAGTCTTGTTACCATTCATTCTATATGTTTGTTTTTCAGCTGTATCCTATATGGGCAGCTTACTACGGTAAAAATTGATAAGAACATACCTTATCAGAAAATAACAGGTTTTGGCGGATTTGTCTGCAGTCCTCAGTTTGCCTATAATCATATGTCCACATCAGAGATTCAGACGCTTTGGGGAGCTTCCAGTGAAGGCGGATATAATATTATGAGATTATATATTCCCGAAAACAGCAGCAACTGGAGTTCCGTACTGGCTACAGCACAGCTTGCAAAATCAATGGGACTCACCATTTTTGCTTCGCCATGGACCATGCCTGCAGCCTGGAAAACCAATAACCATGTGAATGCTGTGTATACTGATGCCAACGGAGTACAACAGATAGGCTATCTGAAGACCGAAAATTATCAGGATTATGCGCTTTATCTTAACAGCTTTGTTACCTATCTTCAGAGCAATGGAGTAGAGCTTGATTATATTTCCATTCAAAATGAACCGGATGAAATGGCCCAGTATCAGGGATGTATCTGGACTCCTGCACAAATTACCAATTTTATCAAGAATTACGGTCAGCTTATCAACTGCAAAGTAATTGCTCCGGAAAGTGTTGGATTTACGGATAATTTTGCCACTGCTTTACTGGATCCTGCAGCAATGGCAAATTTTGAAGTGTATGGAGGACATCAGTATGGGCCTATCCAATCTACATACAAGCAATTCCAGAATTATAACAAAGAAATCTGGCAGACAGAATATCTGATCAACTGGAACTCCTCATCCACACAGCCGGCACGCGATTTCAGCTGGAATACAGATGCATTTACTTTTGCCAGCAGTGTCAACAATGCATTACTAGGAAATATAAATGCCTGGATTCATTATTCTGCCAAACGGTATTATGGCTTGATGGGTGATGGGATTTACGGAACAACCTCAGGAGTAATGACCAAAAGAGGCTATATCCTTTCACATTATGCTAAATATACAACCGGAAAAACAAGAATAGATGCGAAATGGAATGACAAAACTGGTGTTTTACAAGGCTCTTCCTATATTTCTCAGGATGGAAATCAGGTTGTTCTTATGGTTATCAATCCTTCTCAGAATGCTTATAGTTTGAAGGTTGATCTGCCTTTTTACACAATTTCAGGAACAAAAGTCCTTACCAATACACAATCCAATATGGTGAGTACACCCATTTCTATGAGTACGGCAACATTCCGGCCTACTGCTGATATCAGCCCTTCCAGTGTCATGACTTTTGTTTTTAATAAAAGTGGTGACAGACCTGCTTCCCTCATGACAGGCGGCGATATTCATTATAATAAAATTGAAACACAGACGGCCACCAGTGCAGGTTTTGGTACAGGATTCAATATCAGCAACACAACGGTAACGTTCTCCAATCCAAGCCCTCTTATCAGTAATAATATGACAGCGTCTAACGGATATCTTCAGCTTAATGACAGGTATAATAAACTGATCCTGCATGTAAACAGCTATACAACAGCGGGACAAAGCTATTCGGACAATACAACTTTATACTATATCAACAGTCAAGGGGTAACAAAATCATATAATTACGGCAAGATTAATTTTCCACAGGGGGGAAATTTTGATATAACATTCGATATTTCAAGACAGGTTCTTACAGACGGATGCAAAGGAATTTTAGGACTGAGAAATTCCAACTACAGCTCTGTGCTTACCCTTAATCTTGGGGATGTTTATTTCAATGTGGGAAATGAAATTGCTTCTAAATTCGGAGGAACCTATTCTGCAAGTGACAGCTATCTGATGGATGCGCTGGAAAACGGTTACTATACTTCAGTAGATTTCAGAACTGCAGCAGGAGTTACTTCCTCCAATAACTGGCAGCCTATGAGTGCCAATACCAACAGTGTCTATTATGTGAATTCCAATGTAAGCTCATCTGCCAATAATGTGATTTCAGGTACAGTTTGTTCAAATCTTGTCCTTTCCGGTCAGGGTATGGACTTTCAGGTGCCATTTAATTTTACTGCCAATACCGCTTCTTACAGCCGTATATTTAACGGTTATGACGTGCTAATCTTACCATTTCAGGCTAATATTCCATCCGGAGTTACTGCTTATACGATGTCACCCGGAGCAAGTAATATCAGTTATACTGCAATTTCAAACGGAATCATTCCTGCAAATATTCCGGTACTCATTAATGCAACAGGGAATATTACTTTCAACGGTTCAGGAAATGTTTCCACACCCAAAGCCATCACTGTTAATCAGATGAACGGAGTCTATCAGAGCATCAAAGTTCCGGCCAGTGCCTATGTTTTAAAAACAGAAAACGGAGTAACAGGCTTCTATAAAGTAACTGCCGGAAGTGAGCCTGTGATAGGATCTTTCAAAGCATATCTTACAGAAGAAAATACATATTCTGCCAATGTTCTTCCTTTAAACTTCGGATTTTTAAGTGGTAGAAATATTTCTGTTGAGGTTAAAAAAGAGGGTGTGAAAATATATCCAAATCCTGTAAAAGCAGATCTTTTCATTGATTCTGATTCTGCAGAAGCTATTGCAGCCATTTTTGATGGAAGAGGAAGTATCATCAGATCCGGATTGAAAATAAATTCAGGGAAAAACCATATTAATGTGGCGGATTTCCCGGCCGGTATTTACTTTGTTGAGGTTACTCAAAAAAATAATACAGTGGTGAAACAAAAATTTGTCAAAGAGTAAATTGAATCCAAAGAGGTTGTATCAAAAGTCAAATAATTGGCTTTTTGTCATTGACTACGTCGAATCTTCGACTTCTGACGAAGGAAGAATCTTATTGATAACCATACATATGAGATTCTTTACTGCATTTTCATTTCGTTCAGAACGACAATTTTGAGACAGCCTCTTTATTTCTATACAATTATAGGGTGAAACTGAAAAGTAAGCTGATTTATTGTTAATTTAAGTGTATTATTTACATTTATTTAAAATAGAACGTTATATTTGTTTTTCATTGCATTGCTGCTCAATGATACTGGCAATTAGTATAAAATAAGAATGAAAACATAATTATCCGTGAAAATCTGTGAAATCAGTGGATTGAAAATCATTAATCACAAAATCAACAATCATTTTTCGGAATTTATTGAAACCATACTACCTATGAAAAGAATTGTATTAATCCTATGTGCAACACTGGCAGCACCTTTATTCTTTGCCCAGAGCCATTACAAATATCCGTTCAGAAATCCGGATCTTCCGGTTAATGAAAGAATAGAGAACCTTCTTTCTTTATTGACAACAGAAGAAAAGATAGGAATGATGATGGATAATTCCCAGGCAGTTCCCCGTCTGGAAATTCCAGCCTACGGATGGTGGAATGAAGCACTTCACGGGGTGGCAAGAGCAGGAACAGCTACTGTTTTTCCACAGGCGATCGGGATGGCTGCCACATGGGATGTTCCGGAGCATTTTAAAACTTTTGAAATGATCTCTGATGAAGCACGGGCAAAATACAACAGATCTTTTGATGAAGCTCTGAAAACAGGACGATACGAAGGATTGACCTTCTGGACACCCAATATCAATATTTTCCGTGACCCAAGATGGGGAAGAGGCCAGGAAACCTATGGTGAAGACCCTTATCTGACCTCTGTTCTGGGTGTTGCTGCAGTAAAAGGTCTGCAGGGAAACGACCCGAAATATTTTAAAACCCACGCTTGCGCCAAACATTTTGCAGTACACAGCGGACCGGAATGGAACCGCCATTCCTACAATGCAGAAATTTCAAAAAGAGATCTGTATGAGACCTATCTGCCAGCTTTTAAAGCGTTGGTTCAGGAAGGTAATGTAAGAGAAGTAATGTGTGCCTACAATGCTTTTGACGGGCAGCCATGTTGTGCAAATAATACTTTACTTATTGAAATTCTCCGTGGAAAATGGAAGTATGACGGAATGGTTGTCTCAGACTGCTGGGCACTGGCTGATTTCTTCCAGAAAAAATACCACGGTACTCATCCTGACGAAAAAACAACCGTAGCAGATGCCCTGAAACATTCCACAGATCTGGAATGCGGAGATACCTATAACAATTTAACCAAATCCCTTGCAAGCGGGCTGATTACCGAAAAAGATATCGATGCGTCGATGCGCCGGATCCTGAAAGGCTGGTTTGAGCTGGGAATGCTTGATCCGAAATCTTCCGTTCACTGGAATACCATTCCTTATTCTGTAGTCGATTCTGAAAATCATAAAAAACAGGCACTGAAAATGGCACAAAAATCAATTGTGCTGATGAAAAACGAAAAGAATGTTCTGCCTCTCAGCAGAAATATTAAAAAAATAGCCGTTGTAGGCCCGAATGCTGATGACGGATTGATGCAGTTAGGAAACTATAACGGAACCCCTTCTTCAATTGTAACGATTTTAGACGGAATCAAAGCCAAATTCCCGAATGCAGAGATTATTTACGAAAAAGGAAGTGAAGTGGCAGATCCTTCATCCAGAACATCTCTCTATCAGAGTTTTATCAGTCAGAAAAACGGTGCGAAGGGAATGAAAGTAGAGTTTTTCAATAACAATGAATTCAAAGGCCAGCCGGCAAACACTTCCGTGAATTCCACTGCAATCAGCTACAACAGCTTTGGCGGGACCCAGCTTGCACCCAATGTAGGGAGGGAAAATACTTCAGCTATCATTTCAGGTGTTTTCAAGAGTACTTATACAGGTAATGTCGTGTTTTCTGCTTCCACCTCTGATATCTATACGCTTTTTGTGGACGGAAAAGAAATCGCGACAAGAAAAGGACCTGATGCTAGACATCCTTCAGAGTTTCCTGTAAAAATGGAAAAAGGAAAAGAATACCAGGTAGAGCTGCACCATACACAAAAAGGAAAATATGTGAGCATCAGCTTTGAAGTCTACAGAAAAGATCCTGTTAATTTTGCTTCGGTCAGAGAAAAGGTGAAAAATGCAGACGTTATCGTCTTCGCAGGCGGACTTTCTCCAAGTCTGGAAGGTGAAGAGATGATGGTCAATGCAGAAGGCTTCAAAGGAGGTGATAAAACTTCGATTGCTCTTCCTAAAGTTCAGAGAGACCTGTTGACGGAGCTTAGAAAAGACGGAAAACCTGTTGTTTTTGTTCTTTGTACAGGAAGTGCACTGGGACTGGATCAGGATGAGAAAAATTATGATGCCTTACTGAATGCCTGGTATGGCGGACAATCTGGAGGAACTGCCGTAGCAGATGTGTTGGCAGGCGATTATAATCCTTCCGGAAAATTACCCGTTACCTTTTATAAAAATATTGAACAGCTGGACAATTCCCTTTCAAAGACAAGCAAACACCAGGGATTTGAGAATTATGATATGCAGGGAAGAACGTACCGTTATATGAAGGAAAAACCTCTTTATCCATTCGGACACGGTCTGAGTTATTCAAAATTTGTTTACGGAGATTCAAAACTGAGCAAAAATACAATCAGTACCAGCGAAAATGTGACGATCACAATTCCTGTAACCAATATTTCAGAAAGGGATGGTGAAGAAGTCGTTCAGGCCTATATCAAAAGAAATAATGATTCCAAGGCACCGGTAAAAACATTAAGAGCTTTTGAAAGAGCTTTAATCAAATCTAAAGAAACAAAAAATATTCAGCTGACACTTTCCAATGACTCATTTGCATTCTATGATGAAAAAGCAGATGATTTGGTTTCAAAGCCAGGCGATTATACCATTTTTTACGGAGGAACTTCTGATGATGCAGGGTTGAAAAGTATTCCGTTAACAGTAAAATAAAAATTGATTCGGAACAATTGAAACCATTGCAAGCCTACAGTAGCTTTCAAAATATATGATCTATGACAACAAAAAATAAAATATTTTCCATTGCGATTTCCCTTAGTGCTGCTTTTCTTTCGGCTCAGAATAATACGGTCCGTACTTTTAATCTTGATCTGAAAGAAAGCCCAGCACCTATTAAAATACAACCCACCATGTACGGGATTTTCTTTGAAGACATCAATTTTGCAGCAGACGGAGGAATATATGCCGAACTGATTAAAAACCGAAGTTTTGAATTTGACGAACCTTTTACAGGATGGAAGCAACCCAACACAAAAACGCTTTCTCCTAACCTGGATTCCGGATTTCTGACCATTTATTCCGATCCTTCTAAAACCAATAAAAATTACGCGAGAATTACCGTTCTTAATAATAAAAATTATCTTTTGGAGAATGAAGGTTTCAGGGGAATAGGGCTTCATCAGGGAGAGCAATATGATTTCAGTTTTGATCTGGAGAATGTTTCAGGAAATATTTCAGCGGTCAATGCAAGCCTTGTTGATGAAAACGGAAAGGAAATTACTTCCGCGTCTACCCTTGTAAGAGGAAAGGGATGGCAGAAATATACATCAGTTTTCAAATCTCTTCAAACCGTTGAAAAAGCAAAACTGCGTATCACATTTACCGGAAAAGGAATTGTGAATATGGATATGATCTCACTTTTTCCTCAGGATACCTGGAAAGGCAGAAAAGGAGGCTTACGTAAGGATTTGGTTCAGAAACTAAATGATTTGCAGCCCGGATTTTTGCGGTTTCCGGGCGGCTGTATTGTAGAAGGAAGAACTTTGGCTGAACGGTATCAGTGGAAAAAAACAGTAGGAAATGTGGCAGACCGGGAATATCTTATTAACAAATGGAGTACAGGATTTCCGCATCGTCTTACACCGGATTACGGACAGTCTTTTGGATTAGGATTTTATGAATATTTCCAGCTTTCCGAAGATCTGGGTGCAGAGCCCGTTCCTATTCTGAGCTGTGGAATGGCATGCCAGTTCAATACTGCAGAACTGGTGAAAATGGAAGACCTTGATCCTTATGTTCAGGATGCTCTGGACTTGATTGAATTTGCCAACGGAGATTACAAAACAACAAAATGGGGGAAACTCCGTGCTGAAATGGGGCATTCGCAGCCTTTTAACTTAAAATTTATAGGAGTAGGGAATGAACAATGGGGAGCGGATTATATTGAACGCTATAAAGTGTTTGAAAAAGCCATTCACGCAAAATATCCTGATATTAAGATTATCTCCGGCAGCGGACCGTCACCCGATGGCGAATTCTTTGAATATGGCTGGAAAGAACTGAAGCAGCTTAACGCACAGATTGTAGATGAGCATTATTACAACTCTCCCGACTGGTTCATGAAAAATGCAGGCAGATATGACCACTATGACCGTTCCGGACCAAAAGTGTTTGCCGGAGAATACGCTGCCCAGTCTGTTGGAGTAGTAAAGCCTGATAATAAAAATAACTGGCTGACAGCCCTTTCAGAAGCCGCTTTTATGACCGGTCTTGAAAGAAATGCAGATGTGGTCTATATGACTTCCTATGCACCGCTTTTTGCCCATGCTGAAGGCTGGCAGTGGACACCTGACCTGATCTGGTTCAATAATCTGAAATCTTACGCTACTCCGAATTATTATGTTCAGAAATTATTTTCCAACAATAAAGGAACTGATTTGCTGAAAATAGAAAGTAACGGAAAAGCTTTGTCCGGGCAGGAAAAGTTATATGCTACAGCAGTGAAGGATGCAAAAACAAATGAGATCATTATTAAAATGGTCAATACTGATACTCAGTCCAAAACGGTTATTATCAAACCCGGAACTCTGAAAATGGGTAAAAAAATTACCAAAATCTCTCTGTCTGCACCATTACTTTCCACTGAAAATAGCTTTGATGCTGAACCTGTGAAACCTAAAGAAGAGATTTCTGAAGCCAAAAATGGCGAAGTCTCAACGGAAATTCCTGCCAATTCTTTAGTGGTTTTAAAAGTGAAAACGATTTAATAGGTTGTTATTTAGGTTATTATATAAAATAAGTGTGTTTTTTACATTTATTTAAAATAGAATCTTATATTTGTTTTTATCTCATCAGGAGAAATTTAAATCTCAATCATCAAAAACGTTTCATCACCATGAAAAAATATGTTATCGGGCTGGACTATGGTACAGATTCCGTACGGGCCGTTCTTATTGATACGGAAAACGGATCCGAAGTAACCTCTTCAGTCAGTTATTACCAGAGATGGAAAGAAGGTAAGTTTTGTAATCCCTCAGCCAACAGCTTCAGACAGCATCCTTCAGATCATATTGAAGGTCTGGAGAAAACTATTTCAGAAGTAGTACGGGAAAGCGGGATACCACCGGAGCAGATCGTTAGTATTTGTATTGATACCACAGGTTCTTCACCGCTTCCCATAACAAGTGAAGGAAAAGCATTAGCCCTGACTCCTGGATTTGAAGAGAATCCCAATGCCATGATGGTTTTATGGAAGGACCATACTGCTATCCGGGAAGCTGAAGAAATCAATACCCTTGCAAGAACCTGGGGTGGGGAAGATTATACAAAATATGAAGGCGGTATTTACTCTTCAGAATGGTTTTGGGCCAAAATACTACACATCAGCAGAATGGATGCAGAGGTAAAAAATGCTGCTTATACCTGGATGGAGCATTGTGATTATCTGACCTATCTTTTATCAGATCATAAAGACTTGGCTACCTTTAAAAGAAGCCGTTGTGCAGCAGGCCACAAAGCTATGTGGCATGAGTCATGGGGAGGTTTGCCCTCAGTAGAATTTTTAAACAGGCTTGATCCTTCTCTGGGAGAACTTAGAGAAAGATTATATGAAAAAACCTATACCTCAGAAGAAATTGCCGGCCACCTGAATGAAGAATGGGCTGAAAAAACAGGACTAACAGCCAATACCATTATCACTGTTGGAACCTTCGACGCCCATTCAGGAGCAGTGGGAGCAAAAGTGGAAGAAAACACCCTGATCAGGATCATGGGAACTTCCACTTGTGATATCATGGTAGCCTCAGGAGAAACCATCGGAGATACAACAGTAAAAGGAATCTGCGGCCAGGTTGACGGCTCTGTAATTCCCGGATTGATAGGACTTGAAGCAGGGCAGTCTGCATTTGGAGATGTGCTGGCCTGGTATAAAGACATTCTGATGTGGCCCGTTCACCAGGTTATGATGCATTCCGAAAGTATTTCAGACGAGCAGAAGACAAAGCTCGCAGAAGAAATGGAGGCTGGACTTATCAGAAAATTAACCCTTGAAGCCGAAAAAATTCCTCTTTCAGATGCCGTTCCAATTGCATTGGATTGGGTAAACGGAAGAAGAACACCGGATGCGGACCAGGAACTTAAAGCAGCCATCAGCCAGCTTTCTCTGGGAACAAAGGCGCCTCATATTTTCAAAGCCTTGGTCAATGCCATTTGTTTCGGAGCTAAAAAGATCGTTGACCGTTTTGAAGAAGAAGGTCTGAAAATCAATAAAGTGATCGGGATCGGAGGAGTAGCAAGGAAGTCACCATTTATCATGCAGACACTTGCTAATGTTCTGGATATGCCAATTGCTGTTGCCGCTTCAGACCAGACTCCTGCTTTGGGGGCTGCTGTTTATGCTGCCGTATCAGCAGGAATTTATCCGACAGTTCAGGAAGCAAGCATGAAAATGGGCTCCGGTTTTGAAGCGGAATACCAGCCGAAGCCTGAAGAAGTACAGCATTACAGAGAGTTAATGCAGCAATACCAGAAGCTCGCTGATTTTGTAGAATATAATACCCGATTGAAAAACAACAGGAAAGAACTTCAGAACTCCTGATCTCCCATTTTAACCTTTTGAATTACGCTCAAAATGAATACCTATAAAGAACTCCAAAGAGAATGCTATGAAGCCAATATGCAGCTGGATGCCCTGAAGCTGGTTGTTTATACCTTCGGGAATGTAAGCGCTGTAGACCGTGAGAAGGGCATTTTCGCCATTAAACCAAGCGGTGTTCCGTATGACGTTTTAAAGCCGGAAGACATGGTGATCTTAGATTTTGACGCCAATGTCATTGAAGGCAGGCTCAGACCCTCTTCCGATACAAAAACACATGCTTACCTGTACAAGAACTGGGACCATATTGGTGGGATTTCCCATACTCATGCTATCTATTCTGTAGCTTGGGCACAGGCGCAAATGGACATTCCTGTTTTCGGAACAACCCATGCAGACCATCTTACAACAGATATTCCCTGCGCACCACCGATGCGTGATGATCTGATCGAAGGAAACTACGAATACAATACAGGAATACAGATTCTCGAATGCTTTAAAGAAAAACAGCTCTCTCCTGAAGAAGTGGAAATGGTTCTGATTGGCAATCACGGTCCCTTCACCTGGGGCAAAAATGCAGAAAAAGCCGTCTACAACAGCAAAGTGCTGGAAACTATTGCCGAAATGGCTTATCTCACCAGGCAGATAAATCCTGATGCAGCACGCCTGAAAGACTCACTCATCAAAAAACACTATGAACGTAAACACGGCAAGAATGCCTACTACGGACAGGAATTTAAACACTAAACACTTCAACATAAACAACTATTAACGATCAACAAAATTATGTTAACACCTCTCAATACCAAAGAAATCTGGTTCATCACAGGAAGTCAGCATTTATACGGGCCTGAAACACTGGCTCAGGTAGCAGACCACTCACAAAAAATTGTGGAAGAACTTGAAAAATCTTCTTTCATCCCGGTAAAAGTCATTGTAAAGCCAACGGTAAAAACTACCGAAGAGATATTTGAAACCATAGCATCCGCCAATCATGCAGAAAACTGTATAGGAGTGATTACATGGATGCACACCTTTTCACCTGCTAAAATGTGGATCAGAGGATTAAAAATTTTACAGAAACCTCTTCTGCATCTGCATACCCAATTCAACAGAGATATTCCGTGGTCTACCATGGATATGGACTTTATGAATCTCAACCAGGCCGCTCATGGCGACCGTGAATTTGGTTTTATGGTAAGCAGGCTCCGAAAGAGCAGGAAAGTAGTGGTAGGACACTGGTCAGAAGAAAGAGTTCAGAAGCAGATCGGTGACTGGAGTCGTGTTGCTGCCGGCTGGGACGACTGGCAGGGAGCAAAGTTTGCACGCTTCGGAGATAATATGAGATTTGTAGCCGTTACAGATGGTGACAAAGTGGAAGCGGAAACAAAGTTCGGTTTTTCAGTCAATACCTGGGGAATCGGAGATCTTGTCGGAGTTATCAATTCTGTAAGTGAAGGAGAAATAAAAAGCCTTATGGAAGAATATGAGTTTTCTTATCACATGGCAGCATCCCTTTTGGAAGGAGGTGCCAACAGAAGTTCATTGCACACCGCTGCAAAAATTGAATTAGGACTTGAAAAGTTTTTAAAAGATGGAGGATTTAAAGGATTCTCTGATACCTTTGAAGACCTTCACGGGCTGGAACAGCTGCCGGGAATTGCAGTTCAGCGCCTGATGCAGAAAGGATACGGATTTGCAGGAGAAGGAGACTGGAAAACAGCGGCATTGGTACGTGCTATGAAAACAATGGGGCAGGGGCTTGAAGGAGGAAATGCTTTTATGGAAGATTATACCTATCATTTAGATCCTTCCAATCCTTCTATTTTAGGTTCCCACATGCTGGAAGTAGATCCTGTTCTGGCAGCCGGGAAACCTTCATGTGAGATTCACCCGCTCGGAATCGGAGGAAAAGCAGACCCGATTCGTCTTGTTTTTAACTCCAGAGGAAATATTGATTCTTTGAACGCTGCCCTGATGGATTTTGGAAACCATTTCAGACTGCTGATTAACAAAACCAAAGCATTGGAAATTACAGAAGAGCTGCCAAAACTTCCGGTAGCAAGAGTGCTGTGGAAACCTCTTCCTGATTTATATACAGCTGCAGAGGCCTGGATATTGGCAGGAGGTGCCCATCATACCTGTTACAGTGAAAATATTTCAGCAGAGCAGCTGGAAGATTTTGCTGAAATAGCAGGAATTGAATCATTAGTCATTGATGAAGATACCAGAATGCGTGATTTTAAAAATACACTTCGTTGGAATGAAATGTATTATCGTTAATTAATTTTAAAAAATATGTAAATAATTATGAAAAAAGCAACACATAATGGCATTTTTATTTTATTATTTTTAATTATTTTCGGCTGCACAAAAGAAAATAACAAACAGGATATTTCAGGAAAAATGGAGAATGTTCATACTTCAGACTATGGAGTTACGCCAAAAGGCGATTCTATTAAAATATACACGTTGACCAATAAAAACGGGATGAAAGTTGAGGTCATCAACTTCGGAGGAATTATCACTTCTTTAACAGCGCCAGACAGAAACGGGAAATACGAAGATGTAGTACTTGGCTTTACAAAACCTGAAGGGTATTTCAATGGCAACCCATATTATTTCGGCGCATTGATCGGAAGGTACGGCAACAGAATAGCCAATGCAAAATTCTCACTGGACGGTAAAACATACGAAATTGATAAAAATGATGGTCCCAACAGTCTTCACGGAGGAAAAGGAGGATTTCATACCAGATTTTGGAATATAGAACCGGTAAAAGATGCAAAATTTCCAACATTAAAGTTGACCTATACCAGCGCAGACGGTGAAGAAGGATATCCGGGGAAATTAACAACAACCGTTTTCTACATGCTTACAGACGACAATGCACTGGAAATTTCCTATGAGGCAGAAACCGATAAGCCTACCGTGGTGAATCTTACCCAGCATTCTTATTTTAACCTATCAGGAAATTTTACCAAAACGATTACCGACCATGAATTACAGATCAATGCAGATCATTTTCTTCCGGTAAATGAAACCCTGATTCCTACCGGTGAGCAGAAAGCAGTAAAAGGAACTCCCTTTGACTTCACTGTTTCAAAATCCATCGGTAAAGATATCAATGCAGACGACGATCAGCTGAAAAAAGGAAAAGGATATGACCATAACTGGATCCTTAATGGAAAAGGCCTCAGAAGTATTGCCAAAGTGTATCACCAGGGAACAGGAAGACTGATGGAGGTCTTCACAGATGAACCCGGAGTGCAGTTTTATTCCGGAAATTTTCTTGACGGAAAGTTTGATACCAAAACCGGTGGTAAGAATGAATTCAGAACAGGATTCTGCCTGGAGACCCAGCATTTCCCAGATTCACCGAATCAGTCTTCTTTTCCTTCCACAGAACTGAAGCCCGGACAGAAATACCAGTCGAAAACCATCTATAAATTCTCCGTTAAAAACTAAACTATGGGAAAATTAGCAACTATTGATATCATCATATTCCTGATCTATTTCGTAGTGGTAGCTTCCTACGGATTATGGATCTATAAAAAGAAAAAATCTGAATCTACAGGAAGCAAGGATTATTTCCTTGCGGAAGGATCTTTGACCTGGTGGGCGATTGGAGCCAGCTTAATAGCCTCCAATATTTCTGCTGAACAGTTTATCGGGATGAGCGGTGAAGGTTTCTTTGTTGGAATTGCTGTTGCCGCTTACGAATGGATTGCTGCCGTTGCACTGATCATCATCGCAGTCTGGTTTATACCGATCTATCTTAAAAATAAGATTTATACCATGCCCCAGTTTCTGGAAAGAAGGTATAATAAATCAGTTTCACTGATCATGGCTGTATTCTGGCTGTTTCTGTATGTTATCGTAAATCTTACTTCCATTCTCTATCTTGGCGCTCTGGCCATTGATACTTTGTTGGGAGGAGAACATCTTCACAGTATTATGATTGCTCTTTTGCTTATGGCACTTCTGATCGGCCTTGGAGGGATGAAAGTGATAGGATATACAGACGTTATACAGGTGGCAGTTCTTATTATCGGAGGTTTTGCCACGGTTTATATGGCTTTGCAGATTGTAGACCAGAGAATCAATGGAGCGGCTGTCGGGAATGCACTGGCTGGTTTCAATACCCTGATCAATGAGGCTCCGCAGCATTTTAAGCTGATTCTTGAAAAGCCGACCACCACGACGACGACTTTGGCAATGCCTCAGAATCTGGAGGTACAGAAATATGTGGTGTTACCAGGTCTGGCCATGTATTTTGCAGGTCAGTGGATTGTTAACCTGAATTATTGGGGATGTAATCAGTATATTACCCAAAGAGCTTTAGGAGCAGATCTGAAAACAGCAAGAACAGGAATTTTATTTGCAGGCTTTCTGAAGTTATTCATGCCTGTTATTGTGATGCTTCCTGGGATCGCTGCTTATGTATTATATTCCAAAGGACATCTTCCGGGATTCAACGGAGTGAAAGACGGGGCATACTCTGCAATATTGGGATTCTTGCCTGCAGGGCTTAAAGGATTGGCAATTGCAGCGTTGACGGCAGCGATTGTAGCCTCACTGGCAGGAAAAGTAAACAGTATCTCAACCATTTTTACCCTGGATATCTATAAGAAATACCTTAAAACAGATGCTACCGAAATCCAGATGGTGAGAACAGGCCGCTGGGTAATTATTATTGCAATGATGGCAGCATTGGCCTTCACCTGGACAGATGTTTTGGGAATTGGCGGAGAAGGAGGTTTCACATTTATTCAAAAATATACAGGCTTCATCAGCCCCGGAGTTTTTGCCATGTTCCTTTTGGGAATGTTCTGGAAAAGAACGACTGGCACGGCCGCTTTGGTAGGCGTGATTTTAGGCTTTGTCCTTGCGGTCTTCTTCAATAGTTTTGCTGTAGAAATTTTCGGAAAAGAGACCTGGATGTATACAGCTTTTACTTATGAAAAACTGGAGAATGGAGTAGTTCATACCATTACCGAAATTCCTTTCCTGATCAATATGGGATGGTCGTTTTTTATCACCATAATCGCCATGATACTGATCAGTCTTGCAGGTCCGAAAATTAACCCTAAAGCCTTTGCTATTGATGCAACAATGTTTAAAGTGGACAACAGAACTTTAGTCTTGATTGTGATGACACTGCTTTTACTGACTGCTTTGTATGTAAGGTTTTGGTAAACGTTGAATATGCTATAAGTGAATAGTCAATAGTGAGTTCGTTTCACTGTCAATTTTAGAATTAACTTGTGAAGCAAAATTGGCTTTTCACACATTATTAAAAATAGGATGCTTTTTGAGCATCCTATTTTTTTGTTTCAGAATTAGCTATATGCACTTCTATGGCGCTTAGTTCATCTCAATATATTTGAATCTGAACTTTGGTTTTGATCGTGATGGCAATGCTTTTACTGATTATTTTGTGTAGATTGAATATATGACAAAAGTGAATGGTCAATAGTAAATTCGTTTCACTGTCAATTTTGGAAATTCACCATTGACTTGCGAAGCAAAATTGACTTTTTACATAAATAAAAAAACCAGAATGCTTAAAAAGCATCCTGGTTTTTTTATTATATCTTCTGACAATTAGTTCATTCCAATATATTTGAACTTAAACAATTGACATGAAGTACCGTAATAATCCCAAAGGTGTAAGTTTGAATTGCCATCCATGGTACAGTTGGGAATGTCCCAGCCACGTGTAGGGTCCACCTTGGAAAGGATTTTATAATAACCATTGGAAACAGCAACTACCTGCCATGTCTGTGCATCATTACCATAGTTCTGCCAAAGCCTGATCGAAGTTCCCAGTGTATTACTATTGCTGGCCAGATCAATACAGCGGTTTGTTGCACTCGCTTTGGATACAAAACGCCAGTATCCATTGCCGGCGTCAATTGCAACCCAGCGTTGTGCAGCAGCACCATTTCTTGTCCATGGTCTTAACACTGCGCCATTGGCATCTTCTCCGGATTTTAGATCAAGTACTTTATTGGCATCGGTCTGAAACTCGATCTCGTAAATACCATTATTGACCAGACTGCTGGTTGTGTTACAGTTTCCAACAGGATAATTTGAGGATGAGTATTGCTGGAACCACTGTTTAACTGGTGCGGCGCAGGCTTCCCAATCGTTGTTGTAGGCTGTTCCTGCATTAGGATCGCCTTTGTGTAGGAGATTATCCGGGGCAAGAACATTCCAGCTCACATTGCCCGATTGATCCACAATATATTTTAAATTGGCGCCAAAGCCGTTTCCGCCTGCCGTCCCGGTTGTGCCGATGCCGAAGGTTCCATATCCCTGAGGTGCCCAATCGGTCTCAGTAATAGCGATTGGCGCAATGTCTGCAACCGGTTTAACATTGATATTCCATGCATTTTGAAAGGATTGATAATTGTTGACACCACCCCAGTAAGCAGGGTAAATGTGAACAGCATAGCCAATATTACCACCTGTGATCGGGTTATTGACATAGCCTTGGTAATGGGATTGCCAGCCCGTACCCGGTATCCAGCAAACATTGTTGGCCCCGTTGTTACGGATGATATTGACTAATGGCTGGAAGAAATTTTTAAGCGCTGCAAAATGTTCATTTCCTGTAGTACCCCATGTACCATTGGTCCCCAGGATTTCAACAGGTTCGTTGGCTAATTCGAACATCACGTTGTCAGCATTCTTTAAGCCCGGATGCTGCGACAAAAAGGTCCATACGGTTTTAAGGTAACTATGATAGGCATCATTGACTGCGATACGATGTGGGCATACACCAGGTGGGCGTAGGATGACATACATACCTCGGCTTCGTGCGTGGTTGATTAAAGGAATAATGACTTGATCAGTGTAGGTAACCAAGCGGTTATAATTGAATCGTGAGATATCATTCTCGGGGATAGCCGGGCCGGGATCATTGGTCCAATACGGATCGATGTGAAGGCGAATGTAATTAAGGTTCCAGCCATCAGCAGTGCTGCTGAGCTTGTTCATGACTGCTTTGTTATAGTTCAGAGCTCCCTGTACATTATAATTGTCCCAGGTACAGTAGCCGGAGTTCGAACCATATTGACAGCCATTGAACCAAGGGCTGGGTGTTATGGCAACCCCATGTAAGACAACGTTATTGCCACAGGGATCTTTGAGGTACTTGCCGCCGACATGCAGGGTAGGTGTTGTTGCCAATGCCAATGCAGAAGCATCTTTATTGGTCCTTAGGTTTATTTCAGATTCTTCTAGTAAAGTTTTTTCTTCTATCCGTGAGCAGCTGGAAAGAATGGTCAGTAGAAAGGCCAGAAGTAGCCACATTTTGTTTGTTCTCATAATTTATATATTTAAAGGGTTATTGATCTTATTTTTTAGCCATCAATATCTCGGTTCCCTAACCTGCGCAGGAGTATTGGGGTGGATAAGTGAAACTTCTTAATCTTTATTGACGCTGGATTTTGATGAGGCTTGATGTCATATTTTCTATTACACTGACTAACCTGCTTGTCTCCCGGTTTTCTTTATCTAATTCTCCAACACTAGTTTCGGACAGGATAATGGAATGATCTCTATTCAGTTTCGGATTTGAAAACCTTTTCTTCTCTTTTTCTGGGTTTACCATGTATGTAAGCATGGAGTTGTGAAAATTTGATTTACTATTAAATATGGTTATTAGTTTTGTATAAAAATACATATATTATTAAATATAAACCAATGTTTTATTAAAAATTAACATAAAAATCAATATCATAAATAAGATAATTGACAAATAGTTGTAATGCTTTCTGTAATAGGACAAAATAAAAGACCTTATCATAAATTTTCATTGACATACTCATAAAAAAGACGAAATGACTGTTTGGCTTGCCTGAAATTTGTCCATATAAGCATAAAAAAATCTCACAGAAGTGAGATTTTTATTATTCATCGTAAAATCATAGACGTATGTGGAGATGCGGAAAGTTGATGATGAGTTTTTTGGTTTTAGTTTTTTCAATCTTAAAATGCAACTTTTCTGAAAACATTTTTATTCAAAAAAAATTAAATAGATTTTAAATTTTAAACATAAATCCTTGTGAGATTTTTTTGTTATATTTTTTTTCGTCAAAGCGGTAAAGAAAAGAACCTTTTCTGGATGAGGTCATGTCCTTTTTATTGGTATTGACAAGGATATCCATACTATTGATCTTGCTGGTGAAATTCCGCTTGTCGAATTTTTCATCAAAAATAGCCTCATATAGATTCTGAAGATCTTTCATCGTGAATTTTTCAGGAAGAAGCTCAAACCCTATAGGCCCGGTGGAAGCTCTTCTTCTCAGTCTGGCCACAGCATCTTTTACCATTTCATTATGATCGAAAATAAGGTCAGGTGCTTTCTGAAGTTCAACCCATTTTGCACTGTACTGCTCATTGATCTGAATATCTTTCTCTATATTGATCAGTGCATAATAAGAAATTGACATGATTCTGGCTGTTGGTTCACGTTTGATTTCCGTATAACATTTCAGCTGCTCAAGATAAATATTCTCAAGACCGGTCAACGTATACAAAACCCTGTTGGCTGCCTCATCAGAAGTCTCGTCACTACCAATAAAGCCACCCATCAACGACCATTCACCCATCTGCGGTTCAAAATTTCTTTTTACCAAAAGGATTTTAAGATTTTCGCCGTCAAAACCGAAAATAATACAGTCAACAGCAACAAGGTGTTTGGGATATTGGGAGTAATCCTCAGTCATCTTTTATATTTTAATACAAAGGTAAAGCTTTTATAGATATAATTTTATATAAATGTAATTTATACACTTTTAAATCTGAATCATTTATTTCATTAAAATTATGGCTAAAGGATATTTTGGGAGTTGAAACAGTCATCAAAACTGGAAAATACCATTGAAATCAGGTTAATTGTATATGAATTGGATGTTAAAATTGTGTTAAAATTAAAATTTGAGTTAATAATAGTCAAACAAAATAGCTTGGCGTTAAAAATACGATAAGGTAATTGTTATATTATTGAAATTATTGCTAAAACATATCCTGAAATCATTTTCATTGGGAATCGCGTGATTGTATGATTTTATCTTTCTGTAAATTGATTATCTTATTTTTTATGATAAGGGTGCGCTTTTTTTGTTATTTTTAGGGCTTTAATAAAGGTTTTAAAAGAAAAAATGGATGGCACGGGTTCAAAAAATGTTTGGTATATTGATTCTTTCCATTATTTTAGAAATGTTGAATTAACATTTATCCATGACCCCAAGACTTTCGGTTCTTTTATTGTGTTTTGCTTCATTTACCTCAGCTCAGGTGAAGGAGAAAATTCATTATTTTCCTTTGGAAACTGTTCAGTTATCAGAGGGTGTTTTCAATAAAGCCATGATGGCAGACAGGAAATATCTCATGGCTATAGAACCGGATAGGTTGCTGGCTCCTTACCTTAAAGAAGCCGGACTGAAACCAAAGGCAGGGAATTATCCCAATTGGGAAAATACAGGATTGGACGGGCACATAGGAGGACACTATATTTCTGCTTTATCCCTGATGTATGCCTCTACAGGAGATTCTGCAATAAAACAGAGGATTGATTATATGGTTAACGAGCTGGAACGCTGTCAGAATACCTCTCCGGATGGATATATCTCAGGAATTCCGGATGGAAAAAAAATATGGAAAGAGATTAAACAGGGAAACATACGTGCTTCAGGCTTCGGTTTGAACGATCGGTGGGTACCTTTATATAATATTCACAAGCTGTATGCAGGATTACGCGATGCTTATTGGTATGCAAAAAGTGAAAAAGCAAAGACAATGCTTACCAGGCTTACGGATTGGATGATGAGTGAAGTCGCAGATCTTTCTGATGAACAGATACAGGATATGCTGCGCAGTGAACATGGAGGCCTCAATGAAGTTTTTGCTGACGTCTATGATATTACTCACGATAAAAAATATCTGCAGCTGGCTCACCGTTTTTCCCATCAGGCTATCCTTACTCCTCTTTTGTCAGGAGAAGATAAGCTTACAGGTCTCCATGCCAATACACAGATTCCAAAAGTAATCGGATACAAACGTATTGCTGATCTTGAAAACAATAAATCATGGAGTAATGCCGCTGATTTTTTCTGGCATAATATTACAGAGAAAAGATCATCAGTTATCGGAGGGAACAGCGTTAGTGAGCATTTTAATCCTGTCAATGATTTCGGCAGCATGATAAAAGGTATTGAAGGTCCGGAAACCTGCAATACCTACAATATGCTCAAGCTTACTAAAGAGCTTTATGCAACGCTGCCCGAATCATACTATATAGATTATTACGAAAAAGCATTGTACAATCATATCCTTTCCACGGAAAATCATGATCAGGGAGGGTTCGTTTACTTTACCCCGATGCGTCCCGGGCATTACCGTGTTTATTCACAGCCTCAGACTAGTTTCTGGTGCTGTGTAGGTTCAGGAATGGAAAATCATGCCAAATATGGGGAGATGATCTATGCCCGGTCGGATAAGGATTTATATGTGAACCTGTTTATTCCTTCCACGCTTACATGGAAACAGCAACGGGTAGTGCTCCGTCAGGTCAATAACTTCCCGGAAGTTCCTGAAACAACATTGATCTTTGATGCTGCAGGAAAGTCAGAATTTAATTTAAAACTGAGATGCCCGGAATGGACAACACCTTCGGAAGTGAAAATCCTGATCAACGGAAAACTAGAAAAAGTACAACGTGGTTCCGACGGCTATTTTACACTGACTAAAAAATGGAAAAAAGGAGATGTCGTGAAAATGACTTTACCCATGCATCTTTCCGCAGAACAACTACCTGACCGCTCCAGTTATTATGCATTCAAATACGGACCTGTAGTGCTTGCTGCAGAATACGGAACCGAAAATCAGCAGGGACTTCTTGCTGATGACAGCAGAGGCGGTCATATTGCTCACGGTCCGCAGATTCCTTTAAACGAAATTCCCGTTATCCTTGGAAATCCTTCCGAGGTAGTCAATCATGTTAAACCGGATAATAAAAGTCTGAATTTTATCCTTACAGGACTTTATCCGTCTGAAAAATTTAAAGAAGGCTTACGTCTTGTGCCGTTTTACAGTATTCAGGCAAAAAGATATATCCTGTACTGGCCGCAGGCTGATAAAAATGGGATAGAAAATACATTGAAGCAGAGAGCAAAAGAGGAAGCGGAAACCAGAAAGCTGGATATGATCACCGCAGATAAGATCCAGCTGGGTGAACAGCAGCCGGAATCAGATCATTTTATAGAAAGCAAAGACTCAGGCACAGGATATAGGGAAGACCGTCATTTCCGTGATGCCAAAGGCTGGTTCAGTTATCAGATGAAAAATAACGGAAAAAATGCTTCATACCTTTACCTCCTGTATTTTGATGCCAATACCAACTGTACGCTGAATGTTGAGATCAATGGTAAAAAAATCATCACTCAAAATCTGGAAGGGAAGTCTGGAAGCTCACCTCAATATCTTGTCTTTCCGATACCGGATTCAGAGAAGAATAAAGAAAATCTTACTGTAAAGTTCCTGGCAGAGGAAAAACTAATGACTGCTAAAGTCATCGAAGTCCGTTTACTGACAGGAAATTACGAAAAGAAATAAATGCTGAAATAAAACTAACAACAGATTTTTCCCATGAAAAACAGAACTTTATACTTATTACTTTTTTTGGCGGCAATTTGCAGTTTTCATGCAAAAGTAAGGCTTCCCGCTTTGGTTTCAGACGGAATGATCCTTCAGAGAAACCAGGATCTGAAGATCTGGGGATATGCAGATGCAGGAGAAAAAATTACCATTAAGTTTATCAATAAAACTTATAATACCACAGCTGATCAGAATGGCAACTGGGCTCTTATGCTTCCAAAGCTTAATGCCGGCGGTCCATTTACCATGATGATTAATGAGATCACGCTTAAAGATATTCTTATTGGCGATGTGTGGGTAGCCTCAGGACAATCTAATATGGAACTTCCGATGCGCAGACTGACGCCTCTGTATGAAAATGAAATTAAAAATGCGAATAATCAGAATATAAGATTCTTCACTGTCCCGCAGAAATACAATTTTAAAGCTCCGCAAAATGATCTTGACGGAGGAAAGTGGGAAAGTACAAACCCTCAAACCATTCTTAATTTTTCAGGGGTTGCTTATTTTTTTGCCAAAGAACTGAACGAAAAAAATAAAGTTCCTGTAGGAATCATTCATACCAGTCTGGGAGGCTCTCCGGTTCAGGCCTGGATGGATGAAAAATCACTGAAAAAATATCCGGAATATCTTGCTGAAGCAGAAAAATGGAAAAATGACGCCCTGATACAATCTACGGAATCCCAGGAAAGATCATTGAGCAAAGCATGGTATGCAGAGCTTGATCAGAGCGATATCGGGCTGAATCAGCACTGGGAAAAAGATAATGCAAACGATTCCGGATGGAAAACGATGATAGTACCTGGATCATGGGAGGATCAGGAAGGCTCGTTTGACGGTTCAGTATGGGTCCGCAAAGAAATTGTCCTGCCCAAAGGAGCAGATCAGAAAACAGCATTTTTAAATCTGGGAAGGATAAAAGATGCTGATGTTACTTACATCAATGGAATTAAAGTAGGAAATGTAACTTATGAATATCCGCCACGCTGGTATGACATTCCGAAAGGTGTTTTAAAAGAAGGGAAAAATACGATTACGGTAAGAGTAATGAATGGCAGCGGAAAAGGACAATTTATTGCTGATAAACCCTATTACCTTGAAATTGACGGACAAAAAACAGACCTGAAAGGCGAGTGGAAATATAAAATAGGAGCCAAAATGGAAAAAATGGCTCCGGGACAAACATTTATCCGCTGGAAACCGGTAGGACTTTATAATGCCATGATTCATCCGCTGATCAATTATAAAATCAAAGGATTTATCTGGTACCAAGGAGAAAGCAATACAGGAAAACCAAAAGAATACGGAGATTTGCTGTCGACAATGATCTCAGACTGGCGCTCAAAATGGAACAAGAATGATTTACCTTTCCTGATTGTACAGCTGGCCAATTTTATGGAGAAAAAAGATCAACCATTGGATAGCGGCTGGGCTGAGCTGAGAGAACAGCAGAGACAGGTTTCTCTCCATGTTCCTTATGCTGGGCTTGCAGTAACCATTGATCTGGGAGAATGGAATGATATTCATCCGCTCAATAAAAAAACAGTGGGTGACAGGCTTGCTTTACAGGCCCTTAAAATCGGTGAAGACAAAAAAATAATTGCTGACGGCCCTGTTTATCAGTCGATGAAAACAGAAGGAAATACCATTATTCTATCCTTTAAACCCGGTACAGATCATCTGATACAGGGAGACCTCAAAGGTTTTGCCATACAGCAGAAAGACGGCAGCTACCAGTGGGCAAAAGCAAAAACAAAAGGCAATAAGGTCATTGTATGGAATGATCAGGTAACCAGCCCAGTTAATGTACGCTATGATTGGGCTGATAACCCGGATGGAAATCTTAAAAGCAAAAGCGGACTTCCTGCTTCACCTTTTACAACAGAAGAAAATTAAATTTAACATAGAAAATCTTATCAAATTCAATGGATAATCAGCCACAAAAAATATCGGTAATAGAGAAAGTGGGGTACAGCTTAGGAGATCTGGCGGCCAACCTTGTTTTTCAGACCTTAGTTACCTATCTGACCTATTTTTACACAGATATTTACGGACTCAAAGCAGAGGATGCCTCTCTGATCACTCTTACCGTAGGTTTAATTGCCGGTTTTGGCTTTAACCCGCTTATCGGAGCGCTGGCAGACCGTACAAGTTCACGATGGGGGAAATTCCGTCCATGGATTTTATTTACTGCTGTACCCCTTGGTATTGCAGCACTGCTAGCCTTCAGCACACCTCACTTTTCCTATCAGGGTAAAATGATCTATGCTGCAGTTACCTATTCATTACTACTTTTATTATACGCATCCAATAACTTACCATATGCTGCTTTGAGCGGTGTTATTACGGGAGATATGGGAGAAAGAAACAGTATTTCTTCCTATCGTTTTGTAGCAGTAATGTTTGCACAGTTCTTTGTACAGGTATTTATGCTTCCTATCATCTTATATGTGGGTCATGGAGACAAGGCACAGGGAATTGAGACCGTTATGACATGGCTCGCTGTAATCGGATCCATCATGCTTTTGATTACCTTTTTTACCACCAAAGAAAGAATCATTCCCAAGCCGGAGCAGAAATCAAGTCTGAAAGAGGATTTAAAAGATTTATTCCAAAACAGGCCATGGATTATTATGCTTACCGTGACAGCATTTATATTTATCACGTTGGCCATGAAAGGAGGATCTTATGTATACTATTTTAACAATTATGTGGATGAAAATGCGCTGAAAAGTTTTATCTCACCCATTACAGCATTTTTTAATGCTGCCGGAATGAATTTCTTCGGAGAAGATCCAAAGTCTGCAGGATTCGGATTGTTTAATGCAGGAGGAATTGTGATGATGATCGTCGGAATTACCTTCTCTAAAAGACTGGCAGACAGATTTGGAAAACGTGACACTTTTATTGCTTCATTATTCATCTCTACACTGTTTATCCTGTCTTTTATATTTTATCCGCCGAAAGCGGTAGGAATCATGTTCTTGTCACAGGTATTACACGGATTTTTTTACGGAATCAGTACTCCGCTTTTATGGGCTATGATTGCTGATGTTGCCGATTATTCGGAATGGAAGAACAATCGTAGGGCAACTGCTATTATTTTTTCTGCGATGATGGTAGGATTGAAAGTAGGTCTCAGCATCGGAAGCTCTTTAGTAGCATTGATCATAGGAAAATACGGATATGTTTCGGTACATGGCAACGAACAGATTATTCAGCCCGAAACAGTGGCTGCAGGAGCCAAAATGCTGGTGAGTATATTTCCGTCCATACCGTTTTTCATTGCCTGCGGACTGCTTTTATTGTATAAGATCAACAAAAAAATGGAAGTTCAGATTGAAAAGGATCTGGCTGAAAGAAGAAAATAAAAACTATAATATGAAACGTATTTTAATTGGTTTGGCAGTTATTACTGCTTCCGGTCTGTCGGCGCAGAAATCTGACGGATCTTTGAAAAAAGCATTTCAGGATAAATTCTACATCGGAACCGCTATGAGCCTTCCCCAGATTGATGGCAAAGATCAGAAAGCAGTAGCGATCATCAGAAAACAGTTCAGTTCCATTGTGGCTGAAAACTGCATGAAATCCATGTTTTTGCAGCCTCAGGAAGGAAAGTTCTTTTTTGATGATGCCGATAAATTTGTTGATTTCGGGATGAAAAACAATATGTTCATCATCGGGCATACTTTAATCTGGCATTCACAGCTGCCAAAATGGTTTTTTTCAGATAACAATGGCAAAGATGTCTCTCCGGAAGTATTAAAACAACGCATGAAAACTCATATTACAACTGTAGTTTCCCGTTATAAAGGAAAAGTAAAAGGATGGGATGTGGTGAACGAAGCTATTCTTGAAGATGGATCCTATAGAAAAAGTAAATTTTACGAAATCCTGGGTGAAGATTTTATTCCTTTGGCATTTCAGTATGCACAGGAAGCCGATCCCAATGCCGAATTATACTATAACGATTATAATGAATGGTATCCTGAAAAGATAAAAACAGTCATTAAAATGGTTGAAAAGCTTAAATCAAAAGGAATCCGTATTGATGGAGTAGGAATGCAGGCCCACGTTGGCATGGATACACCTTCCATGGATGAATATGAAAAAGCGATTCTGGCTTATTCCAATGCAGGCGTTAAGGTCAATATTACAGAGCTGGAAATTAGTGCACTGCCTTCTCCTTGGGGAAGCTCTGCCAATGTTTCAGATACTGTTGCCTATCAGAAAGAAATGAATCCTTACACAAAAGGGCTTCCCAATGAGGTAGAAATGAAATGGGAAAAACGTTACCTCGATTTCTTTGGTTTGTTTTTGAAATACAAGGATAAAATAAGAAGAGTAACCTTGTGGGGTGTTACCGATAAGCAGTCCTGGAAAAACGATTTTCCGGTGAAAGGAAGGACAGATTACCCGTTACTTTTTGACAGGAAAGACAAGGAAAAGCCTGTGGTACAAAAAATAATAAAGCTTGCAGAGAAAAATTAAAATCAACAGAATTTTTACTTAATGAAAAAATCAAAATATTTATTCCCGGAAGATTATATGGCAGACCCTTCCGTTCACGTTTTTGAAGATAAAATCTATATCTATCCTTCTCACGACCGCGAAAGCGGAATTGAAGAAAACGACAATGGAGACCATTTCGATATGAATGATTACCATGTATTCTCAATGGATGATGTGGGTAGCGGAGAAATTAAAGACCATGGCGTAGTACTTTCAGTAAAAGATATTCCATGGGCGGGGAGACAGCTTTGGGATTGCGATGTAGCCTTCAAAGACGGGAAATATTACATGTATTTTCCACTCAAAGATCAGAATGATATTTTCAGGATTGGGGTTGCAGTAAGCGATAAACCTTATGGCCCATTTATTCCTGAAAAACATCCGATGATGGGAAGTTACAGCATCGATCCCTGTATTTTTGAAGATAACGGAAAATATTATATGTACTTCGGAGGAATCTGGGGTGGACAATTACAGCGCTACAGAGATAATAAAGCACTTGAATCTGCTGTAATTCCTGAAAATGATGAACCTGCGATCCATTCAAAGGTGGCTCTGCTGAGCGATGATATGCTGGAATTTGCCGAAGCCCCTAAAGATATTATCATTATCGATGAAAACGGGAAACCACTGCTTCATGGAGATAAACACCGCTTTTTTGAAGCGTCATGGATGCATCAGTACAATGGTAAATATTATTTTTCTTATTCTACGGGAGACACTCATCTGATTTGCTATGCAACCGGAGATAATCCTTACGGTCCGTTTACTTTTCAGGGTGAAATTCTTACTCCGGTGATAGGGTGGACTACCCATCACAGTATTGTGGAGTTCAAAGGAAAGTGGTACCTGTTTTTCCATGATTCTGTTCCGAGTGGCGGCAAAACATGGTTAAGAAGTATGAAAGTAATTGAACTGGAATACGATGATGAAGGCAAAATCAACACCATTGAAGGTCTGGAAGGCCAGTCATAGTGATTCTTTAATAACTTAAAATTTTTCAATGCGATATTTGAGATTATACATTCTATTTTTTCTGATCATTCCGTTACTCGCTTTCGCGGAGGACGGAAGTCAGTTATGGCTTCGGTTTCCTGCAAAAAACGGCATATCAGCAGATAAAATCATTTCCAAAGGAAACAGTTCCACGCTGAACATTGCCAGAAAAGAGCTAATTAGCCACTGGCAGGGACAAACGGTGGAACTTCGTACGGAAAATAAAGAGAAAAATCTGAAAGACGGCTACAGAATTGTTTCCACACCTGATAAAATCGTTATTTCTGCAGGTAAAGAAATAGGATTGTTGTATGGCGTTTATCATATTTTACGATTACAGCAGACAAAAGCTGATCTGTCTCATTTAAATAGTATTGAAAAACCTTCATATGATGTAAGGATTCTGGACCATTGGGATAATCTCGACGGAAGTATTGAAAGGGGCTATGCCGGAAGATCCCTTTGGAAATGGGAAGATCTGCCCGGAAAAATTTCTCCGCGCTACGAAGAATATGCAAGAGCGAATGCTTCTGTGGGAATCAATTCCGTTGTTTTGAATAATGTCAATGCATCTCCCAATATGCTTAGGGAAGATTATCTTAAAAAAGTCAGAGTTCTGGCTGATATTTTCAGACCGTACGGGATAAAGGTATATCTTTCCGTGAATTTTTCTTCACCTAAAGTCCTGGGTGGATTACAAAACTCAGACCCATTAAATAAAGACGTACAAAAATGGTGGAAAGATAAAGCAGCCGAAATTTACAGGCTGATTCCCGATTTCGGTGGATTTCTGGTAAAAGCCAATTCCGAAGGACAGCCGGGACCTCAGGATTACGGAAGAACTCATGCAGAGGGAGCCAATATGATGGCTGATGCCTTGAAACCTTATAATGGAATCGTGATGTGGAGAGCATTTGTTTACAGTCCGAGCAAAGATGACAGAGCCAAACAGGCTTATCTGGAATTTGTTCCTCTGGACGGGAAATTCAGGGATAATGTGATTATCCAGATCAAAAATGGTCCTGTTGATTTTCAGCCCCGTGAAGCGTTTAATCCTCTTTTCGGCGCTTTGAAGAAAACTTCAGAAATGGTAGAGTTTCAGATCACACAGGAATATCTGGGCTTTTCAAATCATCTGGTTTTTCTGGCTCCTTTATTCAAAGAAACATTGGAAAGTGATACGTATTCAGACGGACAGGGATCTACCATTGCTAAAATCACAGACGGTACATTAAGACCTGTAAAAATTACGGCTATTTCTGCCGTTGCCAATATTGGGGAAGATACGAACTGGACAGGCCATCATTTTGCACAGGCCAACTGGTATGCATTCGGCAGATTAGCATGGAACCATCAGCTGAGTTCAGAACAGATTGCAGATGAATGGATTAAAATGACGTTTACCGATGATCAGAACTTCCTGAATCCGGTAAAGGAAATCATGCTTTCCTCCAGGGAAACTGCCGTGGATTATATGATGCCGTTAGGGTTACACCATATCTTTGCAGGAGGACATCATTACGGCCCTGAACCATGGGGAGATTATAAAGGCGGAAGACCGGATTGGTCACCTGTCTATTACCATCAGGCTGATGCTCAGGGAGTGGGTTTTAACAGAACAAAAACAGGAAGTAATGCTGTCTCACAGTATTTTCCGCCACTTAATGAAAAGTATGGGAATATTTCAACCTGTCCGGAAAACCTTATCCTTTGGTTTCATCATGTTCCATGGGATTATAAAATGAAAGACGGAAAAGCGTTGTGGGACGAACTGTGCTACAACTACGATTCTGGGGTGAAAAAGGTAAGGGATTATCAGAAAATATGGGATAGAATGGAACCTTATATAGACGAACAGAGGTTTGCTGATGTTCAGTCAAAGCTCAGAATTCAGTCCAGAGATGCAGTATGGTGGAAAGATGCCTGCCTGCTATACTTCCAGACTTTTTCTAAAAAGCCGATTCCTTATGACATAGAACGCCCCGTTCATGAACTGGAAGATCTTAAGAAAATCAAACTGGATATGACCCATCATAACTAAAAAAATGAGGCAGCTCTTTTTCCGGATCGGAAATGGGGCTGCCTCAAAAACGATAACTATAAGTAAAATTTTAATCCAAAATAATTGTAATGATCGGTATGTCAATCTATCTGTACATATTCCGGTTTATCGGAGAAAAATCATTTTGTTAAAAACATTTCCGTTTTCTTCAACACGGATGATGTATTGATCTGCTGTTTTTGGGTCCAGATCAAAAGTAATATCCACTTTGCCGTCAGCATATTCTTTGTTCGAAGTATAATAAGTTGTATTGGAAAGATCATATACTGAAATGCTTACCGGCCCTGTTACCTCAGACATGCGCAGCTTTGCCATGTGCCCGGAAACGGAATATTCAGGCTTGTTGATTGTGTTTACTGGCGTTTTTTCCACTTCCATTTCATTTCCGTCACTGATTTTTATTCTGTATTTTTCTATTTTCACTTCCGATTCTGCTACCAGATAATATGTTCCCGGCTCAAAACTCTGAAGATCATAGGTCTTCGTCACATGATCCCCATCGGCAAGATTTTCGGAAAATAACTCGTCATGTGCACTGTTGTAAACAAAAACGGATACACTTCTGGCATTTGAAAGCTCAAAGTTTAAAGTTTTGGCTTGTACGTTTCCAAAGGAAAGGGAAAAATCTCTGTCCTTACTCATTACATTTGCTGAGAACAATAAGGCCCCTGCAAAAAATACGGCTTTTAATAATGTGCTCATGGGTGAAGGCTTTTAGAATTAATACTACAAAGCTATGGCAGCAATAGTTCTCAGGCTATAATTAAATTTTCATATTTATGCACTATATTAACTTTGTTTACTGTTATTAATGTGTTATTTGTTAATTTTGCATATGAAATTATTTATTCTTGGCCTATGAAACATGTAAATCCTTCTTTTGAAGCTATAAGGCCTACTGTAGGAAGTAGTTTTACCAGCCTGAAGTTTCTTACCAATGAGAATATAAAATCTCACGTATGGCACTATCATCCCGAGATTGAACTGATCTTTGTCTACAAAGGTTCCGGGAAAAGACAGATCGGGAGCAGCATTACCTATTTTTCAGATGGAGATCTGGCTCTGATAGGAAGTAATCTTCCCCACTGCGGGCTTACCAATGAAAATACCCATAACGACTATGAAATGGTTATTCAGTTCAAGCCCGATTTTTTGGGAGAACCCATCTGGAGCATACCGGAAATGCAACGGATCTCTGCTTTACTTGAAAAGTCAAAGGCAGGAATAGTATTTGGAGAAGAAGTGAAGAAAAAGATCGGAAAAGAAATTGTTGAAATGCATGACGCTTCCTCTCTGGATAAGCTGTGCAGATTTCTGAAGATATTGGATGAGCTTTCCGTTACTCAGGATTACAGAATTTTAAATGCAGGAAAATATTATCTTCAGACCCAGGTTGAAGACAACGAAAGGATTAATCTTATATTTAATTATGTCAAAGACCATTTCAAGGATGCCATAACCCTCGAAGAAGTGGCTGATCTTGCCCATATGAAAGTGCCGTCTTTTTGCCGCTACTTTAAAAAAATTACAAATAAAACCTTCACCCGGTTTGTTAATGAGTACAGGATTACCCACGCTCTTAAGCTTCTTGCAGAACAGCCTTTAAGCATTACAGAAGTCTGCTTTGAGTCCGGCTTTAATAATTTCAGCTATTTTAATAAAACTTTTAAGGAATATATCCAAAAAAGCCCTTCTCAATATCGGAAAGAATTTAATTACTTCATGGAATAATTTTTTTGCGGACCATAAAATTTACCTACTCATGATGATTTATTAAAATATAAGTGTAAATTTAACACTTATAAATAATAGTTACATTTATGAAATTTTTTATTGATACCGCCAACCTGGCGATGATAGAGGAGGCCAATGCCCTTGGAGTTCTGGACGGAGTAACCACCAATCCTTCGCTTATGGCGAAAGAGGGAATTTCCGGAAAGCAAAATATACATCATCATTATCTTGATATCTGTAAAATTGTGGACGGGGATATAAGCGCGGAAGTATTGGGAATTACTTTCGAAGAAATGGTTAAAGAAGGTGAAGAGCTTGCTGCATTACATCCAAGAATTGTTGTAAAAGTTCCAATGACTAAAGATGGAATCAAAGCCATCCGTTATTTTTCTGAAAAAGGAATAAAGACAAACTGTACACTTGTCTTCTCTTCCGGGCAGGCACTACTGGCTGCCAAAGCAGGAGCTACCTATGTATCTCCGTTTCTGGGAAGGCTGGATGATGTTTCTACAGACGGTCTTCATCTGATATCGGAAATCAGAGAGATTTATGACAATTACGCATTTGCTACCCAGATACTCGCAGCTTCAGTCCGACACAGCATGCATATTATAAACTGTGCAAAGATCGGAGCTGATGTTGTGACATGTCCTTTGGCTCCCATACTCTCTCTTCTTAAACATCCGCTGACAGATTCAGGATTAGATCAGTTCATCAAAGATTCACAAAAAATGAAATAAGATTGGCCAGAAAAAGTATAATCTCTGTTATAAATTCTGTAGTTTTATTCTTTAGATCACCTAAGATCTGTTTTATCAGACAAGATTGATATGCATGAACAGTTAATCAACCCAACTATAAAAAAGTTTAAGGCCGAATTCAACGCAGAGCCCGAACACATTTTTCTTTCGCCGGGAAGAATTAATATTATCGGCGAACATGTAGATTACAGTGACGGTTTTGTGTTGCCTGCTGCCATAGACAAATACATCTGTTTTGCTGTCAGAAAGCTGCCACAGACCAATTTCTGTACGATCATTGCGAAAGACCTCGGAGAAGAATATACATTTGATGTTACGATGGAGGTAAAACCGGTTCAGCAGATGTGGATGAACTATATTCTGGGCGTTTTCAGCCAGTTACAGAAGCCGGAAAACCAGTTTTTCGGAATGGAAATTGTCTTCAGCAGTACCATCCCGATGGGAGCCGGGCTTTCTTCTTCGGCAGCCCTTGAATGCGGTTTTGCCTATATCCTCAATAAGCTTTTTGATCTTCGGCTATCCAAAAAAGAGATTGCAGTGATCGGGCAAAAATCAGAACATACTTTTGCAGGAGTCCAGTGCGGAATTATGGATCAGTTTGCTTCCATTTTCGGAAAGGAAAATAAGGTGATTATGCTCGACTGTCATTCCCTGGAACATCAATACTTTGATGCAGACCTTAAAGGGTACAGCCTGTTGCTTTTTGACAGCTGTGTAAAGCATACCCATTTGACATCCGGCTACAATGAAAGACGTAAAGATGTTGAACACGGTAAAAAAGTTTTATGGAAAAACTTCCCCGAAGTAGAGAAGTACAGGGATTTTACCATAGCAATGCTTGATCGTGCAAAAGAAGAAATGGGAAGCGTTTCATACAAAAGATGTCTTTACCTGCTGAAAGAAATTCAGAGGGTAGAAATGGCAGCAAAAGCTATTTCAGAAGGAAATATGGAATATCTGGGAATTCTTCTCACAGAAACCCATGCCGGGCTTTCAACTGAATTTGAGGTCAGCTGTGATGAACTTGATTTTTTAGTGGAAAATGCATTACGACAGGAAGGAGTATTGGGATCAAGAATTATGGGTGGCGGTTTCGGAGGCTGCAGCATCAACCTTATTCAGGAAAATAAAGCTGAAGAAGTGATCCGGGCCATCACTGAAAAATATCTTGAACATTTTAATATTCAGATGAAAGTTTATCAAGTTAAAATTTCCGATGGGATAAAAGAATATACCAATGAATACATCATTTGACCGTAATAAGCATCCCCACAGAAGATACAATCCTCTATTGGATGAATGGATACTGGTTTCTCCACAACGGGCCAACAGGCCATGGCAGGGACAGAGAGAGGAAACAGCAGAAGAAAACCGTCCTGCATACGATCCGGACTGCTATCTCTGTTCCGGAAATAAGCGTGCTAACGGAGCCCGGAACCCTGCGTATAAAGGAACTTATGTTTTTAATAATGATTTTGGGGCATTGCTGAATGAAGAAGTTGATTTTTCTGAAGAATTTTCAGGATTTTTTACCCTTCTTCCGGAACGCGGAATCAACAGGGTAGTCTGTTTTTCTGATAACCACAGTCTTACCTTACCGGAAATGTCTGTGGAACAGATAAAAAATGTAGTAGATGTATGGCAGGAGCAGTTCAATGAATTGGCCGCTCTGGATCATATCAACTATGTGCAGATTTTTGAAAATAAAGGAAGCATCATGGGCTGCAGCAATCCTCATCCGCACGGCCAGATATGGGCACAGTCGTCAATTCCGGCCATGGTTCAGAAAACCCAGGATCAATTAAAATCTTATTTTGAAAAGAATAAAAGAACATTGCTGGAAGACTATCTTCAGCAGGAAATTTCAGCTGTAGAGCGCATAGTAACAGAAAATGAACATTTTGCCGCATTGGTACCATTTTGGGCATCATGGCCCTATGAAACGATGATTATCAGTAAACAGAAAAGGGAGAATATTTCAGCATTCTCTGAGGAAGAAAAAAAATCTCTTGCAGTTATTCTCAAGAATCTGACTACGATATATGATAATCTTTTTGAAACTTCATTTCCTTATTCTGCGGGAATTCACCAATCCCCTACAGATGGAAAGGAACATCCGGAATGGCATTTTCATATGCATTTTTATCCCCCGTTGCTCAGAAGCGCGGAAATAAAAAAATTTATGGTAGGATATGAAATGCTGGCAGAACCACAGCGGGATATTACCCCGGAACAAAGTGCAGCAATATTAAGAAACCTTCCCACCATTCATTACAAGAAAAAATAATAAAATCAATATCTTTGGAAAAGAATAAGCAAATTGTTATTCTGATACCTAACAGAATAATACTTTTCCCAATAAAATTATGGAACAGATTAAATTAATTGTGACGGACATGGATGGGACATTTCTCAATTCAAGCCATGAAATGAGTCCTGAGTTTTCAGAGGTCTACAAAGAACTGAAAAAAAGAAACATTCTGTTTGTGCCTGCAAGCGGCAGACAAATGCCGGGGATTACCCATTATTTCGGAGAGATAGAAAGCGAGATTGGTTTTATTGCAGAAAATGGAGGTTATGTCATCTATAAAGATCAGGAGCTTTTTGCCGATATACTGGAATATCAATATATTGTTGAGATCATCAAAGCGGTCCGTGAAATACCGGGTGCGAAAGCTGTACTGTCAGCTAAAAAAATGGCTTATTACGAAACCGAAGATCAGCAGTTTGTAGATTTTTTCTCGAAGTATTATACCGAAAATATGAAAAAGGATGATTTGACAGAAAAAATTGATGACACCGCCTTTAAAATAGCGGTCTACCATCCAGATGGCTCCGAAAAACATCTGTATCCGGTTCTTAAAAGATTTGAACAATTCGGTCTGGAAGTAGTTGTTTCCGGGGAGTATTGGCTTGACGTTATGAATAAGGATATTAATAAAGGGAATGCTCTGAAAATCCTTCAGAAATCTTTAGGCATATCTCCGGAAAACACGATGGCTTTCGGAGATTATATGAACGATATAGAAATGCTGAAGAATGCCAAATATTCTTACGCCATGAAAAATGCCCATCCGAACGTAAAGCAGGTAGCCAATTTTGAGGCCTCTACCAATGACAGCTTTGGAGTCCTGAAAACAATTAAGGATTACCTCCATTTGAATTAATTCATCCTTATAAAAAACTATAATACCAAAAACACTCACTTACTCTATGAATATAAACAAATCAACCGAAAGAAAACCGGCTAAACCCTGCTATGAGCATATTGGCGGAAAATTAGGACAGCTTCTTTTAGAGCAATTCGTTGAGAAGGGATGGATTGCCAAGGATCATCCTGCAGACCGCAATTATTATATTACAGATAAAGGACAGGAAGAGTTTACGAAACTGGGCCTTGATCTCTCACAAATAAAGGCAGAATAATAGTTGCCATATTACTTTTTCGGGACCGCAATTTTATAGCTTTCACGTAAACAGTTATTTTGCTTGATGTAAATCTGTGCCTGATAAACATAGGCACAAGCTTTTCTTCTGAAAACACGGTTTAATGAGAGATATTGAGCTTCAGGAATTTCTTCAGCTAGCTTAATAGATTTGCGCAGAATCATATTTCTTAGTTTTGGTGTAGCAGTCTGCCATCCACATATAGATTCTGTAAACAAAAAGTTTCGATTCTGCATTTTTATCTGGATCAACAAGTTTTAATACTTCTCTATTTTCTTTCCTTTCTTGTGGAAGCATATATAAATGGGAGTAATAATTGCTTGTGAGCTCTTTGTATAATGCAAGTAGAAATTTATCAGTTTTCACAGCTTCTTCATTCATGCCTTTCTTAATAATAGATTTTACTAAATCTTAAAAACGATACATATATCCACAATTTTAGTTGCAATTAAAATAAGTCAAGTTGGTGAAAAAAATTATTGAATTTTGTCTTTAATTAAATTCCTATTGAGCTAGACAAAGTTATGAGTTGAATTTTTTTAGTGAGAAAAAGTACAATTCAAAGCGAAATTTGTCCATTGTTGAGTGCGAAGAATTAAGTCAACTTTGGACTATCAAAAATAACAACAAATAAATATTTAAAGAACATGAAAAATTTAATTTTAACCGTAGGATTATTTACAACATTAATATCCGGCACTGTACATGGGCAACAATCAGGGGTGAAGCGAACAGATCTTCAAAGACATACTATTGAAGCTGCTGGTTATGAAACTATTCAGGCACGCATAGACTTGGAGCCAGGCATATCTGTCGGTATGCATTCCCATCCCGGAGAAGAGGTTATTTATGTGCTAGAAGGTATATTCGAATACCAGTTAGAAGGTGAGAAGCCCGTTGTTTTGAAAGCTGGTGAAGTACTTTTTATTCCGGCCGGAAGAAATCATTCTGCAAAGAATATTGGTGAAGCTAAAGCCTCTGAGCTCGCAACTTATATCGTTAAGAAGGATCATTCTCTTCTCTTATTTAAGAAATAATCTGATTTCACCAGAAACTCTTCGGCTGTTGAGATTAAAGTCCGACTTTATTTTCATTCGAAAAAGCTGTACTTAGTGTAGGGTAAGGTACTAACAAATGTCTAATAAACTGTCACTAGGTCATTCTTAGCTTAATAAATTAAGAGCTATCCATTTTATTTTCATGTAAATTGGCAAATGGTCCGAAACAGACGGAATAATCTCATGTTGCTTGGGCAGGTGGTTTACGGCATAAGAGCTGAAGGGTAGGATATTTAGAATCGAGAATTAAAATCTTAATAAACAAAGAAAAATCAGTTGCATTACTGCTTTTGAATTTCTTAATTTTACCAACAGAGGTTTAAAATAAGAAATTAACAACAATCTTTCAATCTTATAAATGATAAAGGAATTTTCATACAAAAAATTTGGCAACTTAGAATTCAGTAAAACCTCAATTCAAAACGATTCTCTCACAACAATAAATGAGCATATCAAAGTCCTCTTTATTCCCAAAAATGCTATTATTCAGGTGGATTTTCAGGAAATCGAAATGAATACTGACACATTGTTATTCATTAATCCGCATGTCATTTTAAAGCCCTGTGAAACTATCGGGGGCCAGCTGATGCATTTTAACCGGGATTTTTACTGTGTGGAAATCCATGATCAGGAAGTTGCCTGCGATGGTATTTTATATAATAATGTGTTTGAAATCCCTTTTATAAATCTAAACGAAGAACAGTCCGCTGAAATTCAAAAGATCATTAGAGATATCCAGTCTGAATTGAACGATGAAGATTCCGGTACGGAAGAGATGCTAAGGACATTGTTAAAACTAATTATCCTGAAATCTACGCGCATCTGGAAAAAGCAGCATAAATTATCTGACAAAGAACAACAGGCTGATGTTCAGTTTTTAAGAAAATTCAGCAAATTGGTCGAACAACATTATAAAGCGCTTCATACCGTTGCCGATTATGCTGATTTGATGTGCGTTACCCCAAAAAATTTGAGTAAAAAAATAGGATTAGTAAGTAAAGATACTCCCAATGAAATTATAAAAAACCGTATTATGCTTGAAAGTAAACGTCTTTTAGCACATACACAACTGAGCGTTAAAGAAATTGCGTATAGTCTGAATTATGAAGACGATGCTTATTTTGTTCGCTTTTTTACAAAACATTCGGGGATGTCACCGACTAGTTTCAGAAAACAGTTCTAAAAGTCCATTTTTGTATCTCATTCCCCATAAAAAGCACAATCTGCAGATTGTGCTTTTTTTCATGTATACCCCCAAAACTCAATGAGGCAAAAAGTGCAATTCAAAGCGAAAACTATCCATTGATGTGCCTTTAAAATTAACCCAACTTTGCCATAACAAAAAGAAAGTAATAACAATTAAATATTAAAGACATGAACAAGTTTACAGTAAAAGACGGAACAGAGATTTATTTCAAAGACCTAGGTGAAGGACAGCCGATATTCTTTCACCATGGATGGCCACTATCATCAGATGACTGGGATACGCAAATGATGTTTTTTTTAGAAAAGGGCTTTAGGGTAATTTCTCACGATCGGAGAGGTCACGGAAGATCTACTCAAACATATAAGGGTAATGATATGGACACTTATGCAGCAGATGTAGCAGAATTGGTTGAGTTTCTGGATCTGAAAGATACTATCCATGTAGGCCATTCAACCGGTGGTGGTGAAGCTATAAGATATGCGGCACAATATGGAAAAGGTAGGGTTGCCAAAGTAGTTTTGATAAGTGCGATTACTCCTTATATGATAGCCGATAAGAATAATGCGGAAGGAGTTCCCCTTGCAATCTTTGATGATATCCGGCATAATACACTTAACAACAGACAGCAATTCTATCAGGATCTTACAGTACCATTCTACGGCTACAATAGAGAAGGTGCTGTCATAAAAAAAGGAATACAGGACAACTGGTGGCGACAAGGAATGATGGGAGGTATAAAAGCACAATATGATTGTATCAAAGTATTTTCTGAAACGGATTTTACTGAAGATCTAAAAAGTGTAGAAATACCTGTTTTGGTTCTTCATGGTGACGACGATCAGATTGTACCTTATGCAACAACAGCTGTAAAAGCTGCAGAAATTTTAAAACATAGTACACTGATTATCTATCCAGGTTTCTCTCATGGTATGCCCACGATCAATGCTGATATAATTAATGAAGATATTTTATCATTTATAAAAGAATAAAAAATTAACTGGGTAAAAAATGCAATTCAAAGCGAAAGCCGTCCATTGTAATGCCTGAAGAATTAAGCCAACTTTGTCGTATCAAAAAATAACAACAATAAATATTTAAAGATCATGAAAAATTTAATTTTAACAATCGGATTATTTACAACGCTGATATCCAGCTCTTTATTTTCACAAGCTAAAAGAACTCCGGCGTCCTTTGGAAGAGAAGAATATGTTGAAGTCGAAAAAAATGTTAGACTTCATGTAACCGATCTTGGTGAAGGTGAGCCTGTAGTTTTAATTCACGGATGGCCATTAAGCGATGCAATGTACGAATATCAATATGCTGATTTTATTCAAAAGGGTTACCGGGTGATTGGGATTACTTTAAGAGGATTTGGCTTATCTGATAAACCTGGAGGCAAATATAATTATGATGTTTTTGCGGATGATATTAAGGTTGTTTTAGATAAATTGGAAATCAAGAATGCAACAATCGGCGGATTTTCCATGGGAGGTGCAACGGTCATTCATTATGTAGCCAAATACAATGCGGCCCATGTTTCCAAAATGGCGCTGTTTGGAGCAGCAGCACCTATCTGGACAAAACGTGCAGACTTTAATTATGGTTTATGGACCAAAGACGATGTTAACGGATTGATTAATCTTAACAATAAAAACCGTCCCGAGCTATTCGCCACATTTGGTAAAATCTTCCCGGCCAATGAAACCAGTGTATCTCCGGGGCATGGGGCATGGTTGGGAAATATTCAGGCTCAGGCATCACCTTATGCAATGGCTGAAGGACTTAAAACTTTACGGGATAGTGACTTGCGCAATGATTTAAAGAAAATAACAATTCCAACACTGATCCTGCATGGTAAGTTAGATAAAATCTGCTCATACGACCTTGCTGAACAAATGAAGGTTTTGCTTAAAAACTCAACTTTGGTTCCATTCGAAAAAAGCGGTCATGCACTTTTCATCGAAGAATTGGAAAAATTCAATGCTGAATTATTCAACTTCATTAAAAAATAAGTGAAACTAGAAAAGAGGTTAGCTGTCGCTAGCCTCTTTTTTAATCATAATCAATTAGAATGAACAAATTTATATTATTTCTGTTTTCATTGACATTAGTGTCATGCAGTTTAAAAAAAGAAATTGGGGCGGTAAAGCATACCCACTTACCAAGACCAATAGGTCCCTATAGCCATTCAACCAATTATGGTGATTTGATATTTATATCGGGTCAAATTGGATTGGATCAAAAAACAAACAGCATAAAACCTGGCATTGAGGCGCAAACAGTTCAGATTTTTGAAAACTTAAAGGTAATCCTTGAGAATAATGATTCTGATTTTAACCATATTGTGAAGACAACTATTTTTATTACAGATATGAAGCAGTTCGAAATGGTCAATAAAATATATAGCCGTTATTTCAATAATCGTTTTCCAGCGCGAAGTACCGTTGAAGTGATTTCATTACCCAAAAATGCAAGTATAGAAATAGAATGTATTGCCGTTAAAAATAAATAGTATAAATAGATCATATTTAGCACAAAATACTGTAATTAAAAATTGCCTGTCTGCAACATCTTTATTAATATTGTGTTAATATGTTAACAATGAAATTTTTGAAAGTTTTCGGTTTTCCTAAGGCTTATAGAATGTTATTTCTTCTGTTTTTCCTTGTTTTTTTTTCTTGTAAAGAATCTCAGAAAACGTCAGACAAAATTAGTATCGGATTTTCGCAGGGCCTGGGAAATCATCCCTGGAGATTGGCAATGAACCATTCTATGGAGATACAGGCATCGCTTCATTCCGAAGTAGAGCTGAATATACAGAAAGCAGAAAATTCTGTTAATAAACAGGTTAAGGATATACAAAAAATGATTGATCGTAAGGTGGATGTGATTATCATCTCACCCATTGACCCCGAATCCTTAGTTCCTGTGGTGGAAAAAGCGGCTGCCAAAAATATTCCGGTTATTTTGCTTGACAGGAAGATCAATTCAGAAAAATATACAACCTACATAGGCGCCGACAACTTGGAGATTGGTAAAGAAGCGGCCAATTACATTCTTTCAGATTCCAAAAATTATAAAAAAATAATTGAAATAAAAGGCGATGACCAATCTTCTCCAACCATAGAAAGAAGTCTCGGCTTTCAGGAAATCATTAAAAACAATCCCAATACAAAGCTGATAAAAACCTTTAAAGGTCTTCCGGCAGACGCTTTCAGGAGAACGCTGGATTCCTTGGGAAATCAAAGTCTGTATGTTTTTGCTTTTAACGATGAGCTTGCGGCCATTGCGTGGCAGGCTGCACGGAATAAAGGGTTGGAAAATCAAATCAAATTTATCGGAGTTGACGGACTGAATACAAAAGACGGCGGAATACAAATGGTGTTAGATGGAAAGCTGAATGCTACTTTACTGTATCCGACTGGTGGAGCAGAAGCGATAGAGACTGCGATTAAGATTCATAACGGTGTTGCTGTTCCCAAAAGAATTAAGCTCAGCACAACGATCATTGACCGGATGAATGCAGAAATTATGCGCAATCAGTTTGATAAAATCATTGAACAGCAGGGTGTTATAGAAAGTCAGGTACAGGCGGTTAAAAAACAGATTGAGCTATATTCTTCTCAAAAAGAATTGTTCCGATGGTCTATCATATTGTTGATATTGATGTTTTGCCTGGTTGCCTATTCTATTTACCTTATTTATGCAATCAAGATAAAAAATAAGCAGCTTATGCTTACCAATGAGAGAATTACTATTCAAAGAAATCAGATTGAAACCATTGCCAATGAGTTGAAAGACAGCAATGAAGCGAGAGTTAATTTTTTTACGGGATTGTCTCACGAATTTAAAACACCCATTACGCTTATTCTCAGTTCATTGGAGTCTTTGATGGATTCAGGCAAATCCAAAGGCACAAAACCAACATATGAGCTGGAGCTGATCAATAAAAACTCCAACAGATTATTACGATTGGTGGATAACTTATTGGACTTTAGGAAAATAGAAAATCAAACTTTTAACCTAAGAGTTTCCAAGACGAATATTTACGATTTTACTTATTCAATTTTTCGTGATTTTGAAAATGAAGCTAAGAAAAGAAATATCAAATTCGAAATTCATTCACAGAATAAAAATCTTGAGCTCTACATCGACAGAAACCTGATGGATAAAGTCTATTTCAACCTTTTGTCCAATGCTTTCAAATTTACGCCGGACAATGGAAAGATTGAAATTACGATTCAGGAAAAAGGAAATCAGGCAGTCATCAGCTTCAGAGATAATGGAATCGGAATACCTGAAAAAGAGATCAGCAACGTCTTTGAAGCGTATTTCAAAGGTTCCAACAACAGAAAAAACAGTTCAGGAATCGGGCTTCATCTTAGCAGGCAGTTCATTGGGCTTCATCTTGGGAAGATAGAAGTGAGCTCTTTTCAGGGAACCGAGTTTGTCATCAGTCTTTATAAGGGAAACAAGCATTTCAACGAAGACCAAATGGTAAAAGAGCTCAGTCTTGCAGATGCCGAAAGTCTGGCAAAAGATGCTGTTTTTGCAGGATTGGAAGAAGAGACAATTACCCAAAATCAGGAATCTCAGGGCGAACGTTATTCGCTGCTTTTGGTCGAAGATAATTCGGATTTGTCTTTCTTTTTAAGCAAAAAACTTAATAATGAGTTTGAGGTGATGGTTTCTGACGGTACGGATGCGATTGATAAGGCTTTGAGCGAAATTCCGGATGTTATTGTCTGTGACGTCAATCTTCCGGATAAAAATGGTTTTGAAATCTGTGAAATTCTAAAAAATGACCTTCGTACATCACATATTCCGGTCATTCTTCTGACAGCTCTGGACAATAAAGAATCTTATCTGCAGGGGCTGAAATCCGGCGTTGATCTTTATCTCACAAAACCTTTCAGTTACCCGATTCTGATACAGTCGCTGCGTGCACTGCTTTACAACCGCGAAAAACTACGATATTACTATACAAACAATATCGGCAGAATTGCGGACAGCAAGTCGTTTGGAAGCATAGAACAAACCTTTGTGAACAATCTGAATCACTTGATCAAAACCAATATCGACAATCCTGATTTTTCAGTAGAAAATCTTGCAGACCTGCTTAATATTTCCAGAATTCAGCTTTATAGAAAGATAAAAGCGATGTTTGATGTAAACGTGAGCGATTATATCAACAATTTCCGTCTGGAACAGGCCAAATCAATGCTGCAAAATCCTGAACTGACGATTTCTGAGATTGCATACAAAACAGGTTTTTCTTCCCCGAATTATTTTTCCACTGTTTTTAAAAATAAATTTGGCATATCCCCAAATGCCTTTAGAAAGTCTGCAGGGAAGGAGTGATAAGAAATGTATGAAATCAAATGATCACCTATTTGAAAGTAATAGGGTAATAACAAAATCTAAAGCTTACTCTATATTAAATATCAATTTTCACATCTAGTATTTTACAATATTCAGCAGCAGTAAATCAAACTGCTGCTTTTCTATTACACTTTTTTCAACAACGCACCTTCATTCGGACGAATAAACAGCTTCCTGAACGATTGATGACAGTACTTGTACGTATTACCCACATATGATAATTCCAAAAAGTTACTGACCCAAAAAGCATCCACCTTGCCCCGTTTTTCAGTTAAAACTTTCATAACACTACTTGTTGTTGAATCTTAAAAATATCAAAATACACGTAACATTTTTATAAAACGATGTTACAATTTTGTAACCTGATGAAACTTTAATAAAATTATTTTAAATTAATCTATTGATTTTTAACTAGTTGTGTTTTCTTAATAAATAATTAACCTTGCTGAAATATTTAGTTACATAATTAGACCTTCGGATTGCCGCCCCGGGATATATTAGCCACAAACAAATAAATATTTTAACAGATGAATAAAATTCTTATGTGGTCTATCACGGCAGCTTTGGCAGGATTTCTTTTCGGGTTTGATGTTGTAGTGATTTCCGGCGCAGACAAAAAATTGCAGACACTCTGGAACAGCTCAGATGCATTTCACGGAGCGGTCGTGATGGGGATGGCATTATGGGGTACAGTAATAGGGGCTATTTTCGGCGGAATCCCGACTAATACATTAGGACGGAAAAAAACGCTCTTAATCATTGGTGTCTTATATGCGTTTTCTGCCATAGGAACGGCACTTTCCAATGATCCTTATCTGTTTGCATTTTTCAGGTTTATGGGCGGTTTGGGTGTTGGTGCTTCTACGATTGCTGCACCGGCCTATATTTCAGAGATTGCGCCTGCAAAAGATCGTGGCAGAATGGTCTCCTTATATCAGTTCAATATTGTTCTGGGGATTTTAATTGCATTTTTATCAAATTATTTATTAAGCGGTATTGGCGACAACGACTGGAGATGGATGCTTGGAGTACAGGCAATTCCCGCAGCTATCTATACATTGTGTGTGTTTACCATTCCGGAAAGTCCAAGATGGCTGGTTTCCCATTCTCGAATAGAAGAAGCGAAAAAAGTGATGAAAATCCTGAGTCCGGATCAGGATTCTGAAACTTTGATCACCCAGATGGAAGATGACCACGCTGAATCGCCAAAGGAAAATATCTTTATGAAAAAATACCGTTTTCCTTTGATGTTGGCTTTTCTCGTAGCCTTCTTCAATCAGATGTCGGGAATCAACGCATTCCTGTATTACGCACCAAGGATTTTTGGTGAGGCAGGTTTGGGTGAGAAAACAGCACTGCTCAGCAGTATAGGAATTGGTGTTGTGAATATGGTTTTCACTCTCGTTGGAGTCAATCTTATTGATAAAGTCGGGAGAAGAACACTGATGTATTTGGGTTCTGTAGGGTATATCATTTCTCTGGGATTGGTTTCTATGGCATTTTATTTCCATTGGTCGGGATTGGCGATTCCTATTTTCCTGTTTCTTTTTATTGCTTCTCACGCTATTGGTCAGGGAACGGTAATTTGGGTATTTATTTCGGAGATTTTTCCAAATCATCTTCGTGCATCGGGACAGGCTTTCGGCAGTTCCACACACTGGCTTCTGGCAGCGATTATTCCATCACTGATTCCTACATTATTTTCCACTATCGGAGCAGGGACCGTGTTTTTAGTCTTTACCATTGCAATGGTATTCCAATTATTATTCGTGATGTTTATGATGCCGGAAACCAAAGGTATATCATTGGAAAAATTAAGCAAAACACTGACGAAATAGATATCAAATCAATATAATCATCGGGAAGAAAACCTATATAAATTGAATAAAGTGTTTTTAAATAATTCAAAAATTTCCTATTAAATAATCATAATGAAGAAAATCATATCAACTTTAATCATCGCTTCCACGTTTTATTCCGGGCTCAATGCACAATCGGATTCGAAAACGTCTGAAGAGCAGCTTTACAGGCCCAACTATCACTTCACGCCTCAAAAAGGCTGGATGAATGATCCGAACGGACTGTTTTATCTCAACGGAACTTATCACTTATTTTTCCAGTATACACCGTTTCAGAGTGTTCCGGATTTTGGTAAGATGCATTGGGGACACGCCATGAGTAAAGATCTCATAAAATGGGAAGAATTGGCTCCTGCAATTGCCTATGATGAAAAGGGGGCAATATTCTCCGGAAGTGCAGTTGTGGATAAGGATAATACATCGGGATTTGGCGATGGGAAGAATGTTCCGTTAGTAGCAATTTTTACCTACCATGATATGAAGAAAGAGAAAGCAGGGGAAATTGACGCACAGTCTCAGGCAATCGCTTATTCTTTGGATAATGGAAAAACCTGGACCAAATACAGCAATAATCCGGTATTGAAAAATCCCGGAATAAAAGATTTTAGGGATCCCAAAGTGTTTTGGGATGCTAAAAGAAAACAATGGGTAATGGGATTGGCGGTACAGGACAGACAGCATTTTTATGCCTCAAAAAACCTGAAAGACTGGACCTTCCTTTCAGAATTTGGTAAAGATTTCGGCGGACACGGCGGCGTTTGGGAATGTCCGGATCTTTTCCCGATAAAGGTAGAAGGAACCAATGAAGAAAAATGGGTGCTTATCGTTAACATCAATCCGGGTGGCCCAAATGGAGGTTCTGCTGCCCAGTATTTTGTAGGAGATTTTGACGGAAAAACATTCAAAATGGATGATATTTTTACAAAGCAGCTCGAAAAAGAAAAAGTGGTCTGGCTGGATTGGGGACGTGATAATTATGCGAGTGTTTCTTTTGATAATGTTCCGGATAACAAAAGAGTAATAATAGGTTGGATGTCAAACTGGGACTATTCACCGGATGTGCCGACGGAAAAATGGAGAGGAAGTTCCACTATTCCCCGTGAAGTAACATTGAAAAGGACCAAAGATGGTTACACTCTGAGAAATACTCCCGTTTCCCAGCTTAAAAATTACGAAGGAAAGACCGTTAAAAAAGTAATTAACCTTGTTTCGGATAAAAAGCTCATCAGCAAAGGAGAAATAGATCTTTCCAAAGCAGTTATCGATGCTGATCTCAAAAAAATGACGAAAGGCGTTTACACTTTTGCGTTGAAAAATTCATTGGGAGAACAGGTTGTTTTCGGAATTGATAATAACAAACAGGAACTTTTTATTGACCGTACCCAATCCGGGAAAACCGATTTTAAGAACAATTTTGCAGACAGGATTTCAAAAGCACCATTAGCAAAAAACTACCAAAACATAACGTTCAAAATTGTATTGGATAAAACTTCCATCGAAATTTTCTTCAATGACGGCGAAAAGGTAATGACCGAAATCTTCTTCCCTAATGAAAGCTTTTCGGAGCTGAGCTTATCCACAGATACCAAAGGAAGTACAGTGAACTTCAATGCTCATCAGATTAATATCAAATAAAAACTATAGTATGAAGAAATACAAAATAGCCATCGCCTTTTGCCTTTTGCCTTTTTCGTATGTATTTGCGCAGGAAGTCATTAAAGGTAAGGTAGTTTCCTCAAATCAGAAACCGTTGAGCGGGGTTATCGTAACTGTTTCGGAAACAGGAGCCAATACCACAACAGACAGCAGCGGTGCATTTCAGATCAATGATCTGCAAAAAGGGAATACTTTGATTTTCACTTATCCGGATTATTCCACTCGTGAAGTCGTGGTGGATGAAAAGACGGTTCTTAACATCGTATTAGCTGCAGAGAAAATAAAAAGCATAGATGAGGTGATCGTAACCGGATATACCAAGCAGAAAAAAGCAGACATTACCGGTGCGGTTTCCGTGGTGGAGATGAAAGACCTGAATAAGCAGGCCGAACCCAATCCGATCAAATCTTTGCAGGGAAGAGTAGCAGGGGTTAACATTACAGCAGATGGATCTCCTTCCGGCAGTAATACAAAAGTGCTGATTCGTGGGGTTGGAACCCTGAACAATACGGATCCGTTGTACGTAATAGACGGTGTTCCCACAAAAGCCGGAATGCACGAGCTTAATTCAAGTGACATCGAAACAATGCAGGTACTGAAAGATGCTTCTTCAGCAAGTATCTATGGTTCCAGGGCTGCCAATGGTGTAATCATTATCACTACCAAAAAAGGAAAAAAAGGGAAGATGAGAATCGACCTCAATTATTATACGGCATATTCACAATATGCAAAGAAAACAGAAGTTCTGAATGCCAAACAATTCGGACAGGTGCTTTGGCAGGCCAATATCAATGACGGACTGAACCCGAATAGCAACAATCTCAGCTACAGTTTTGACTGGGGTGTTCAGAATGGCATTCCGACTTTATACAACAGCTATGTTCCAGAATATCTGGATGCCGGAAAAACGATTAAATCAGCCAATACTAACTGGTACGATGAGGTTTCGCAGGCCGGGGTTGCCAATTCGCTGGATGTTTCTGCTTCGAGTGCTTCGGACAAAGGTTCTTACTTTTTCTCTCTGGGATATTATGACAATGATGGAATTGTGAAACTTACCAATTTCAAAAGGTTGTCTGCCCGTGTCAATACCTCCTATAACTTTTTCGATGGAAAACTGAAAATTGGTGAAAATTTCACCTTCAATAAAACCAATGAACTGATGGATCCGGGCGTTTTGGATCCTGCTTTACGTGCTTTGCCCATCATTCCGGTTCATACTGTAGACGGAATGGGGTGGGGCGGACCGGTTGGCGGAATGAATGACAGACAGAACCCTGTCCGGCTTTTGGAATACAATAAAGACAACGGCTACGAATACCAAAGATTCTTTGGAAATGTTTATGCCGAATTGCAGCCTGTGAAAAATCTGATCTTAAAATCAAGCTTTGGAATAGATCTTTCCAATTATTACAAAAGAATGCTGCAAAGAAGCTATGTTTCGGGTTATCTGCAAAACAAAACCAATGCAGTGAATATCGACCAGTCAGACACCGAGAAATGGACCTGGTCCAATACCGCACAATATACCGCAAAAGCAGGAAAACATCATTTTGATGTGTTGGGCGGAATGGAAATGTACAAGGATACGTTTAAAAATACCTGGCTGAGAAAAGAAGGATTCCTGATAGAAACACCAGATTATATGTATCCCGATGCGGGAACAGGAGATGCTTTCAACGGCGGAAGCTCCACGTATTACAGCCTGTTGTCCTACTTCGGGAAATTCTCTTATGATTATGACAACCGTTATCTTTTCTCTGCAACAATGCGTTATGACGGCTCTTCAAGATTCGGTAAAAATAACCGTTTCGGAACTTTCCCTGCATTCTCGGCAGGATGGAGAATCAATAAAGAACATTTTGCAGAAAATCTGATTCCGTTTTTCTCAGATTTGCGATTAAGAGCAGGTTGGGGGCAAACAGGGAACCAGGAAATCAGCAATTCGGCGGTGTATTCGCTGTATATCGCAAATTATGCAGGAGGAAATCCAACGTGGGCAACATCTTATGGCACGGCTTACGATATTTCCGGTGTCGGAAGCGGATTACTGCCATCAGGATTTATTGCAACACAGACAAAAAATGACGACCTGAGATGGGAAACCACCACGCAGACCAATCTCGGTTTAGATTTCGGATTTTTTAATCAAAAACTGACGGGTAGTATCGATGTATATAAAAAAGCAACAAAAGATATCCTGGTATTACCGCCTTATCTGGGTGTGATCGGAGAAGGAGGAGACCGATGGATCAATGGTGCATCGATGGAGAATAAAGGGATTGAAGTTGCATTGTCTTATCAGAATGAAACCGCAGGAGGTTTCCGCTACGAAGTTTCAGGGAACATCTCGATGAACCGCAACAAAATTACTGCACTTCCACAATCCGTTATCAACAATTACGGTGGAAACGGAACAACAGATAATATTCTGGGACGCCCAGTCAACTCAATGTACGGTTATGTTGCAGACGGACTTTTCAGGACTCAGGCAGAGGTGGATAATTCTGCAAGTCAGTCAGGTAAAGGCTTAGGGAGAATCCGCTATGCAGATCTAAATGGTGATGGAATAATTGATGACAAAGATAGAACGTGGATTGGAAATCCGAATCCCGGATTTATGTATGGTATCAACCTCAACTTTTCATACAAGAACTTTGATCTTTCGACATTCTGGCAGGGCGTCGGTGATGTGGATGTGATTAATTCAAAAAAATATCAGACTGACTTCTGGAGTGTGGATGATGTAGGTTCCAATAAAGGAACAAGGCTTCTGAATGCGTGGTCTCCGCAGAATCCCAATTCGGATATTCCTGCGCTTACGACAGTGGACAGCAATGCAGAATCCAGATTCTCATCGTATTATGTGGAAAGCGGGAGTTATCTGAAGCTGAGAGTTTTACAGTTGGGCTATACTTTTCCGAAATCTTTAACGGAACATTACAATATTGTTAATTTCAGAATGTATGCAAGCGTTCAGAATCTTTGGACGATAAAATCGAAAAGCTTTACAGGAATAGATCCTGAAACGCCGGCATTTGGTTACCCATTACCGCTGATGTTTAATTTTGGAGTTAATTTTTCCCTATAATTTTTAAATAATAAAAAATGAAAAAGAATATACTTTTAATAATAGCTTTTGCCTTTTTGCTTGGAACTACTTCCTGCAACGATTTTCTGGACAATGAGCCGAGGGGTGTCCTGTCGGAAGCTGATGTGGTAACACCTCAGAACGTGGATGGTTTTGTGGTTGCAGCCTATGCATCTCTTGGAAACGACCATTATGATACTCCTTTCAGTCTTTGGCCTTATGGAAACGTACGTTCTGATGATGCGTACAAAGGAGGAAGCGGAACCAATGATATCCAGACCTTTCACTTTTTTGAAATTTCAAACAATATCCGTTCAGATTTCGGTGAATTAGACAGATTATGGTATCTCAATTATGTAGGGATTTCCAGATGTAACAAGGCGATTGCCGCACTTAAGCAGCTTTCAGATTCCGAATATCCGAACAAGCAAAAGCGTATCGCTGAAATGAGTTTTGTAAGAGGGCATTACTACTTTTTGCTAAAAACGTTATTTAAATATGTGCCTTATGTGGATGAAAATACACCTATTGATGATTATCCGAAAATCTCCAACAAGGCAAAGACAGACCAGCAGTTATGGGAGGCTATTGCTTCTAATTTTGAATTCGCAGCTGCTAATCTTCCTGCAACACAGTCGGAAGTTGGAAGACCAAAGAAAAGCGCGGCTTATGCTTATCTTGCTAAAGTAAGGCTGTATCAGGCTTATGAGCAGGATGATAACTATACAGTAATGCAGGTAAATCCTGTCACCCTTCAGAAATCTATTGATGCTGCCAATCAGGTGATCGGAAATTACACATTGGAGCCTGACTTCGGGTATAATTTCCTGCCGGGAACACACGAGAACGGTCCGGAGGCAGTCTTTTCCATTCAATATTCTGACAATGACGGAACGCTTTTCGGAAGGCTCAATTACGGTGATATGCTTTCTCTGCCGCAAGGTCTGGGATGCTGCGATTTTCATAAACCAAGCCAGAATCTGGTCAACGCATTCAAAACGACACCGCAGGGACTACCGATGTTCGATACTTTTAATGATGTGGATCTTAATTACAATCAACTAAACAGTTACAAAGTAGATCCGAGATTGTATCACACCGTTGCCCTGCCCGGACTGCCTTGGAAATACGAAGAAAACAAAATCTTTCAGGAAAGCTGGAGCAGAAGTCCGGGAACTTATGGGTATTATTCTTCATTGAAGGAAAATGTACCTGTAGGATGTGGCTGTACCGTGAATGTAGACCCTTTCTATGGAAATTCCAAAAACAGAATCATCATAAGATATTCCGATGTTTTGCTGATGAAAGCTGAAGCGCTTATAGAACTGGGACAATATAATGAGGCTTTACCACTAATTAATCAGGTGAGACAGCGAGCTGCCAATAGTACCGTTCTTACAGGAAGTTACACCACCAACAATCTGATCAGCAAGTATGAGCCGGGAGTGAACTGCACTTGGAACCAGGATTTTGCAAGAAAAGCGTTGCGATGGGAGAGAAGGATGGAGTTTGCCATGGAAGGAAGCCGTTTCTTTGACCTTGTAAGATGGGGCGTTACAGCAGGAACGATGAACAGTTATTATTCTGTTGAGAAAACTAAAAGATCTTACTACTCGCAGGCGGGATTTGACCACGGAATTGAGGAATACTGTCCTATTCCTTTGGCACAAATCAATTTCAGCCAGGGACTGTACAAACAAAATAACGGATATTAAAAACAAGATAAGAATGAAATCGATATTCAAAAAAACTTATATTATCATCATTCTGCTGATTTCTGCGGCCTTTATCTGGTCTTGCGACAATCAGATAGAAGATGGACTTGTTACGGATGTTTCAGTCAATATTTCTTCTTTCAGGGTAAACGGTGTTTCTGGGGAAATTGATCATAAAAATGATAAAATCACAGTCACGCTTCCTTATGGAACAAGCGTTAAGATCTTAACTCCGGTTATTGAAATTCCACAGGGTGCCGTAGTTTTGCCGGCTTCAGGAGCAATGATTGATTTTTCACAGCCGGTTAAATTCAAAGTAAAAAATGGCAACATCTACAAAGATTATCAGGTAACTGTAAAAGCTCAGGACCCGATTATCAGCTTTAAGATCAACGGATTATCTGCTACCATCAATAATTCGGGCAAAACCATTTCTCTTACAATGCCGGAAGGAACCAATCTTACCGCATTGCAGCCCGTAATAGAAACAGGAAATGGCGTCAGCATCAATCCTGCTTCGGGAGCAACTCTTAACTTTACCAGTCCGGTTTCGTTTACTGTTTCTAATGGCAGTCTTACGGAAGTATATACGGCTAAAGTAACAACGCCTGTTTCCGGACCGTCCGTTGCATTCCTTGGAACGGCTGCTACAAGAACAGGATTGACAAACCCGGATGAGATTGCAGCTTCTGACTGGCTTTTCGGCAAATTTTCAGGGGCAGTGTATGTTTCGGTTACTGATGTCGCAAGTGGTGCGGCAAACCTCAACAATATTGATGTGATCTGGTGGCATTTCGATTCTGCGGTCACTTTACCGGCAGATGCGATGAGCCAGAATGTGACTTCTAAAATAAAGACGTATCTGAATGGCGGAGGAAATATTTTGCTTACAAGCTTTGCGGCGCAATATGTTGATGCATTGGAAATAGTTCCTGCCGGAAAAGGACCGAATAATGTTTTCGGAGATTTTCTTCCCAACGGATTTATAGATACAGGAAGTGATTGGGGAATCTCTTTCAAAGGATATGAGAATCATCCTGTTTTCGATGGTCTTCAGACCTACGAATCAGGAAAAGCCAATCTGCTTGAGAAAGGTACATTCCGTCTGAATCATACAGCCTGGTGGTTCCTTCCGGATTGGGGTGGATATGTAAATGGTGCTGGCTGGAGAAACCAGACAGGGGGCAATAATCTTGCCAGTGAAGCCTGGGACAATACTTTGGACGGGCGTGTTGCTATCGCTGAATTTCCTGGCGGAACAGCCAACAAAAAATGTGTGGTTATCTGTACGGGTGCCTACGACTGGTACAATGAAACCGTGAACGGAAACCCGAGCCAGCCCAACTCGTTTCAGGATAACATCAAAAAGATGACGGAGAACAGTCTCAATTATCTTGTAACCCATTAATATCAGAACCCATGTCAATTAAAAAAATATATGCAGCAGCCGTACTTGCGCTGGCAACATTCTCCTGTCAGAATCACGATTCGGATACAGAGGTGAATCCGGAAGATATTTACAGTAAAACCAATATCTTTCCTCAGCCGCCCAACCAGTGGATGGGCGAGAACAATCCTTATTATACAGAAGGCTATGCAGGCGATGTAATGCCTTATTATGAAAACGGGAAGTTCCATCTTTTCTTTCTCCACGATGCAAAAACAAAACCTGCAGGAGAAGGATTTCACGATATTCATAGCTTTGAGACAAGCAATTTCACAGATTTTACTTATCAGGGAAGACAGATTCCTTACGGAACTTCATCAGAAGCTGATTTTGGAGTAGGAACGGGAAGCCTTGTAAAGGTGGGGAATACTTATTATTACTATTATACGGGCCATAATGAAGTAGCTTCGTTTCTTTCAGGTAATCCACGGGAGAGTGTTCTGTTGGCAACAAGTACGGATATGAAAAACTGGACGAAAATCAGGAATTTTAAAATCACTGCTCCGGCAGGATATTATGATTATGAATTCCGTGACCCGCACGTTTTCTTTAATTCCGAAGACGGAAAATATTGGATGCTGGTCTCTGCTCAGACCTCTGACAAGAAAGCAGTCGTACTGAAATTTACCACCACCAATCCGGCAACCGGAAACTGGACCGTAGAAAATCCGATTTATACAACCAGCTCTTCCGAAAATTATATAATGCTGGAATGTCCGGATCTTTTCAAGATGGGCAATTATTGGTATCTTGTTTTTTCTGAAAACTGGAGCAGCAATACCGGAACGCATTACCGCATTTCGACTTCACCAAACGGCCCTTGGACTACACCTCAAAATGACCGTCTTGATGGCTCTTATCTCTATGCAGCCAAAACGGTTTCGGATAATACAAACCGTTATCTGGTAGGATGGACGGCAAGAAAAACTCCTGAAAATAATACCGGTGGAAAAGACTGGGCAGGAAATATTGTTGCGCACAGACTGGTTCAGAATTCAGACGGAACACTGGCTGTGAAACCGGTTTCAGGATTACCATCTGTATTTGGTCAGAATGCTGTGCTGACCGTTGATAAAATCACTGGAAACGCTTCTCAGAATGGAAGTAGTTTTAATTTATCCGCCAATTCCCAGGTCACTTTTTCGAAACTTCAGAAAGCCAATCAGATTAACTTTACATTGAATGTATCTGCCGGAAAAGCAGGAATTATTCTGGCACAAGATACCGACGCCGGAAGCGGAGTTAAGATTGCGCTTGAACCTGGAAATAACAGAATTGCAGCTTATGCAATGAATTCCGGTTCGGAGGATCTTATGAATTCTTATTCGTTAAGTTCGGTTTCAGGAACATCATATACTGTAACGGCTTCCATAAGCAACGATGTTTGTGTGATCTATATCAATGATAAAATAGCTTTCACCAATAGAATTTATACTATTGTTAATAAAAAATGGAGTATTTTTAGTTCTTCAGAGAGTTCATTCAGTAATATCAATATCAAAAACCCCAATTAATGTTTATCAATAAGAAAATTAATGTAATAAGTTTTGGAGAAGTACTTTTCGATGTTTTCGGAGAAGAGAAAAAAATTGGAGGAGCGCCTCTCAATCTGGCTCTCAGAACGGCTTCGTATGGACTTCCCGTTACAATAATCAGTGCTGTAGGAAATGATGAAGACGGAAAGGTAATTCTGGATTATAGCAAAGAAAATGCTCTTGAAACTGCCGGAATCATTGTCTCTCCAGAATACGAGACAGGAATTGTTCAGGTTTCTTTAAATGAACGTGGCTCTGCAACTTACGAAATCAGGTTTCCTTCTGCGTGGGATTTTATTTGTGCTGATGAGAAAATAATGGATATTGTTAAAGAGGCCGATGTTTTTTTCTATGGAAGTCTCGCTTGCAGAAATGAGGTTTCCCAAAAGACGCTTTTCTCTCTATTAGATTCCAATGATACAATGTTTAAAGTGTTCGATGTAAATCTCAGAAAACCCTTTTACAATATTCAGCTTCTGGAAAAGCTTATGAGAAGGGCGGACTTTATCAAATTCAATGATGAGGAAATATTGGAAATTGCTGCCGGAATGGGATTTGAATCCGATGATCTGGAGTCAAATATCAAATTTATATCAGAAAAAACAAGCACGCAGGCAATCTGTGTAACTCTAGGAAAACATGGGTCTATCCTGCTGTGGAATGGTCAATTGTACAGACACGAAGGGTATCCTGTGAAAGTAGCAGATACAGTAGGGGCAGGAGATTCTTTTCTGGCAAGCCTGATTGCGAAACTGCTTTCAGATCAAAATCCGGATGAAGCTCTAAATTTTGCCAGCGCTGTCGGTGCCTTGGTCGCAAGTTATTCCGGTGCAAACCCTAAGATTGAAAATTCTGAAATAGAGATATTTCTTAAGCAGAACGCTTATTGATTTAATAATTAATTTTCAATATTCCAATAGTAAAAGAAAACTCCTGTGTTTATGGGAGTTTTCTTTTGTTTAGATTCTATTATAGTCCAAACTGAGAAATTTGTTCAAGAAAAAGATAGTTACAAGCCTTCTTTTTTATTTAAATTAAATTTTGCCTGAAAAATAGTTACAAGTTCATAAATCTATAATTCACAAATTAAAACTTCTCGCAGAGCATGGTGTAGAAATATTGATCAACCCCCATATTTCTTGCTAAAAAAGTTACTCTGTAAAGATTAGTATCTCCCGGATAAGCCATATAGAACTCGTCAAGAGTATTGTTCGAATATGATGGATCCAGAGTTAACCATGTGTTTGCAGTAGTATATGCGGCAGTTATATTTGAGGTCACATTATTTGGGGCTATAAAAGTATTAACATTACTATTCGCTTTTTGAATTCTTGTATAATAAATTGTTGTATTGTCAGGATTAACTAATCTCATTTGTGGCAAAGGCCCGACTTCAAATCTGTACTGCATTTTTCCACAATCCATAACATTACCAATAGTTGGAGAATTTGAAAAATAAACAATTTTTTTATTCTCTATAGCCAGATCTTTCACTGTATTTAATAAGCTTGCTTTGTCCCAAGCATCTATATCACCATTTGGATTTGCAACGATTATATTATTATAATTAGAGTCTGTACTTTTATCAGTTAACGTTCTAATTCGCAAATCTCCATTAACGTCCAAAACTTTAGTTGGTATGGTTGTTCCTATGCCTACTTGCGCGTTAATGTAAAATGATATTAATGTAAAAAATAAAGAGATATTTTTCATATTTATAGAGTTTGTATATAAAATTTTTCACAAATAAGACCGTATGTAAAATTAGTACTTGTATTACTGATACGGGATAGAGTTAGCCTATATAAGTTATTCTGTTTAGGAGGTACAATGGTATAGATTCTGATCGTATAATTAGGGCCGGTGGTAAATATAGCTGGATCTAGTGACTGATAAGTTGAATAATTCAAATCTGTAAATGCAATTGTTCTATTGACAAAATTGTACGAATCATTTATCCATCTTTTAATTCCATAGCCTAAGTTAAAGTTTGTAATGTTTCCATTTGTTACAAAAGTGGTGAGAGAATTAAGTTTAATTTCAGCAGTATCCAGATTATTAATCCGGAAAGTGATATCTCCACAACTACACTCTTTAGTCTCGTCCGGCAGGGGGCTATTATAAACTAAACGTTTTACTTCAACATTGTTTGTTTCTGATTGTGCAATAGCAGATATATTGATATAATCTATATTACCTGTTGCATTACTTCCGGTTACAATTCTGTCATAGGAGGCATTATTAGTTACATCGTTTGTAGAAGTGACCCTTAAATCTCCGTTTATATCTAATTTCCTTGTGGGCATATTTGTATCTATACCAAACTTTTGATCCTGAGCCATTACAAGACCATTAAGCCCAATAACTAAAAATAATATATTCCTCATATTTAAAATTTTTCACAAGAAGCAACAAAATCCCAACTATCTATTCCGGTATTCTGCTTTACCTTATAAATAGTCAACCTATAAAAATCTGTATCATTCGGGTATTGAAAATGCATAATATTCTGTTCATAATCTGCTAAATTAGCCCGGGCAAATTCTTGATTAACATTCCAGTTAGAGGTGGTGAATATAAAGGGAACAGTGGAGGAGTCAGTTGGATTTTTTCCTTGATAAAACTGAAAGCCATTGGCATTAAAATTCTGCTCCATACTCATATAAATATTAACATCAGTTCCCGGATTTTCTGCTAACCTAAAATTGATCCGTGATTGATCTGTACTTTCAAAGACAAATAAAAATTTACCACATTTTAATGTTCTGGTAGGATCTCCGTTAGGACCAGGCATGTTATAGACTAAACTATAACTTTCTTTGTTGGAAGCCCCGGGTTCTATTGGCGGTTGCATGCTTGATTTTGTAACATAGTCTACATTACCGTTTATATCGGATGACAATATGCGATCGTACGCTGCAGTTTCCGATTTATTGGTCATTACTTGCACACGCATATTACCAACAACATGTAATTTTCGTGTTGGGGTTACTGTATTAATTCCGACCTGGGCTAAAAACATACCAGGTATAATAAATAATGATATAAGAATTTTATTTATCATAAGAAAATTTTTATAAAACCATAAGCTTAAAAATCCAAAAACGTAGTATGATGATGTTGTATAGTAGAAAGCTATTCTGATAGACTGAATTATTTAACTTTCAAATACATATCTAAATTACAAAATTATAATAAATTTTAAATAAATTATTTAAATTATTTTGTTTGTATTAGTACAGATATGATAATTTACATGAATTTAATAATTTTTCATTAGTCCGTAATTAGATTTCAAATTCCAGAGTTGTGTTCTCATCAGTAAGCTCTGTTAATAGGTTTAAAACTTTGAATATAACTTGGATGCATTTACATTATCTGGCTTTTTCAGATGGACTAAATATTTATTGTGAAAAAAATCAAACCATAAAATATAAGGCTGTAAAAGTTTGATATATAGCTTTTTATGGGTGTAAAAAAGAGATAACTATCAAATAGTTGTCTCCTTCAGCTTGGGCGCTATCCAAACTCTTTTTATACTGATATGGAAAATGTTTTGATTTTATTTTGTTGATAATGAAGTTTTTGTATGCTGTTGTTTTTAGTTTGTGTGGGTTTATTCTGATGGGATACTTTCCACTTTCTTAATCATTGCTTTTATAGAACCTGAATAAGGATCTAATTCTAAAGCTTTTTTATAGGATTTAAGCGCATTTGTTTTATCTTTTTTTGTGAAATAAGCTTCACCCAGGCTATCCCAGGAATTGGCACTCGTTGGAAATAGTTTTGTGTTTTCTTCAAAGATGATGATCGCATTTTCAACGGATTTTTCGTTTAAAAAAGCGTATCCTATTTTATTTAAAAGAACATCTTTCTTTCCTTTAAAGGTTGTATTGAGAGCATTAAGGTAAGCATAAACAAAAGCATTTTTTTCAGTAGTTTCTATATTCGGTTGTATTCCTTTTCCTTCCCAATTCGTTTTTGTAACCGGATGAATAGGCTTGATATAAGGAACCGAAATTGTAAATTCCTCATTCAGATGGATACGTTTAGCTCGATTAGCTCCTCCTTGTGTTGCTTCACCAACCACTACAGCTTTACCCCAGTGCTGTAATGTATAGGCCAATGCTTCCGCAGCAGAAAATGTTTGTTTACTTGTTAAAATGTAAATGGGTTTATTTTTAAATTTCTTTCCTTTTACATTGGGAAGTGAATAGAGTTGTGTCTTTGCTTGGTTTTCCCGCTCATAGAATTCACTTAATAATACAGGAGTTTCATCAAAGAAATAGCTTGATAATAATTGCATCATACTGGGAACTCCACCACCGTTTGTCCTTAAATCAATAATGATAGAGTTGGTGTTGCTTAGAAAATTCATGGCAGCTGTAGCCGTTTCTTCCGCATACTTTATATCAGCAAACAGGCGTAAATTTAAATATCCGATATTGCCATCCAGAATTTTGGACTCAATGAAACCATAATTTATCTCTGCCATTTGCATAGCTATTTTCCTCTCAGATTCCAGCTTCAAGATGTCGGTAGAGTTTCGTTTTTCTTTTGAGATATATTCCGGTTCAAACCTAACTTTAAGATGAGGATCATTGCTGACAGACTGAAGGTCCTTAGTCAGTAGTTTAGCAAATTCAGAAGGGTCTGTAAGCTTTTCATACTTGTTGGATCTGAAGTTTTTATCCAATTCGGTATTCATTTTTTTTGACAGTTCCAGGTCAATATAAGATTTTTCAAGATGTGTTTTTACGGAATTCAGTATCAAAGCTTTATCGTTAGGCTGTAATATTCTCTTTTTGTCCTGAGCCTTGAGAATTTGTACCATTGTCAATAGTATTAGTAATGTTTTCAAATACTTGTTCATAATATGATAATTTTCTACAAACGTATGGCCTCACTGGGAATGAGGTGTACTGTTTTTCATAAACCCTTTAATTGGCATCGTACATAACCAATTCAGGGCTATAAATGATACTTGTACGGGATTTAATAATGTTTGCGCTATTTCCGGGGGAGTTTATGCGTGTTTTAACAAAAATAAGCTTGATTATCATTAATTTCGAACAATGATTTCTTTTCTCAAAAAATACAAAGGTTTTATATACGGACTACTGATTCATCGGGTGATACTGATGGTTTTACTGCATTTCGGTCTTATTCATATTGATCATTCGGCTGTCTTAGCTAATATATTGAGCTTTATTTTTAGTTGGTTATTGATTTCTTTGCCCATCCAATATTTTCCTTTTTTAAAACAGCATGCAAGAATAAGCGTAAAGCTGCTTATGCTGATATTTGTTCTTTTTACAGTTATTGTAAACGATATGAACTCTAAAATACCTGATAATCCAATAACATTTGTGGGGTTAGTAGGTGTCGGGTTGTATTTTTTTTCAATCATAATGCCTTCCTATTTTAAGAAATATGCATTGAGCATCATTGGATTTTACATTTTATCATTAAGCTATTTTTATTATTTGAGAGTTTATACTAATGATGAGAAGATATACTTTGAGCAGGAAAAAGAAATTAAAATTATCTTAACAATTCCTTTTATCGCTTTAATTCTGGGATGGTTTTACCAGCAATGGAAAGGAATGAAAACACTTGAGTTAAAAAAATCACAGGCCGAGCTTTCGTTATTAAAGAGCCAGATTAATCCCCATTTCTTTTTCAATACTTTAAATAATTTGTATGGTTTAATTATTGAAAAATCTGCTGAAGCCCCTAATGTTGTTTTAAAATTATCAGATCTGATGCGTTATACCATTTATATGGGAAAAGAAGACCTTGTCCCATTGAGGGAAGAAATAGAATATTTAAAGAATTACATTGATCTGCATAGGATACGCTATCAGAAAAGTGTAGATATTATTTTAAATGATTCTCAATGTGAGGATTGTCAGATCGCTCCGTTAATTTTTATCATTCCTTTGGAGAATGCATTTAAGCATGGTGTAGAAAGCCTAACGAAAGATGCTTATATTCGTATGGATATAGAAGTTGCCCATGGGGTTATTCATTTTAGGATTGAAAATAATTTTGAAATGAAAGCAGAAAGCCAAACTGTTGGTATTGGGATTGAAAACTTGAAACAGCGTTTACAATTATTATATCCTAATCAACATCAATTACAAATTGAGGTTAAAAATTCTGTTTATCAATTAGACCTAACAATAGAAACCAGATGATCCACTATTTAATTGTTGATGATGAGCCTATTGCCCATCGTATTATAGAAAATTACTGTGAAAATTTACCCTATCTGAAAAAGAAAGGAAATTGCTTTAATGCCTTTGAGGCGATGCAGTTTTTAAATGAAAATACGGTGGATCTGTTGTTTCTGGATATTAATATGCCCAAACTTTCCGGTTTTGAGTTTCTGAAAACGCTGTCTAATTCTCCTAAAATAATTGTGACAACGGCTTATAAAGAATACGCATTAGAAGGTTATGAGCTTAATATTGTAGATTATCTGTTGAAGCCATTTAGTTTTGAACGCTTTATTAAAGCAGTAAACAAAGTGATTGATATCCCGGGCAATAAAAAACAGATGCCTTCATCTTATTTAATTGAAAATGAGGCAAATGTAGCAAGCTTCTTTCTGAGCAGCGACAAAAAGCATCACCAGATTCATTTTGAGGATTTATTATTTATTGAAGCTTATGGACATTATTCCAAAGTGTACCTTAAGAATGAAATGATTCTTGTCCATCAAAAAATTTCAGATTTTGAAGAACAGCTTCCCAAAGGTGATTTTATAAGAACGCATAAATCATTTATTGTTTCCAGAAGCAAGATTAAGCATATTGAAGGGAATAGAGTAGTGATTGAGCAGCATACAATACCAATAGGACAAACTTATAAGATGAATATCAGTAAGCTTTTTTAAAACCCATTCTATACTGGAAGATGTATTTTTCTAATATTTAATGGATAAAGTGCATGCACTAAAAAGCTACAACATGTTTCAGTTATGCTCTCAGAGTTTTATCTTGACTTTATATATTTTGCTTAAACCATTTTCTCCGGATGAAATATACTTTTGAAAGTCATTGGTCTTATTAAATCTTTGAGGAACCAGACTGTTTCTTCTGCTGGTAAAGTAAAGTGTGCCCGTTTTGCTGTTGTAAAAAGGACAGTATTCCATATACTTGGAATTGATTTCGTTACCCATGTGCTGTGCAGGTTGCCATTCACCGTGATTGTCTTTTTTTGATAGATAAAGATCTCCACTCCCCAAACCATCTTTTGCATTGTATTTTGTATAGATAAGCATCTGTTCATCTGCTGAAATAAAAGCATTGAATTCATAGCCTTCACTATTGATACTGTTACTCAATAATACTGGTTTTGAATACTCCTTGCCGTTCCATGAGCTGTAGTAAATATCATCTTTTCCAAGACCCAATTTGGCATCCATGGTTAAATAAAGGTTGTTATTATCTGATAAAGTCGGATAAAATTCATTGTTCTCACTGTTTACAATATTACCCATATTGATGGGCTTAGACCATTGATCTCTAAGGCTCTTCCTTTTTACAAACCAGATATCAAAATCACTTTTTATCGTTCCGGATTCCGATTTAGGTCTGTCTGAAGCAAAATACAGCCTCAGCCCATCACGGGATAAAAAAGGTTCCAGATAAGAGTATCCGTCACAAAATGGCAATAATATTGGTTTTTTCCATTTTTTATTTTTTACACATACGATTTGTGATAAATCCTGCCCCGGGCTCTGAATGGTAAAGTAGGCTTCTTTTTCATCATCAGTAATGTAAAAATCCCTTACATTCTGAAACTGATCCAAATAAGGACTTACTATTTCAATTTTCTGTCCTGATAGAGTACCGGAGATAAGAATTAATGCGGTTAAGAATTGCTGTGCTTTCATGGTTTGAAAATATGGTAATGTGTTGAATTTTATTTGATTGAGTTTTAATTATCAAGCAGTCTTCTATAATAATTGATCTGTCCTAAATGATAATCAAGATGTGCAATATAATGAATCAGAAAATGAATTGTTGATATTTTCTCTTCACCCGGAGCACGGGAATATTCATTTTTTAAAGACGCTTCGGTTAATGTGCTGAGAATACGATCTACCATAACAGCAGTAGCCTGAATTTTTTCTATAAGTTCATTTCTGGGAATGTTTTTTAAAGAGAATTCTAAATCCCGTTGCCTTATATAATCTGTATTTCCAAGCTGTGCTCCAATGAAATGATTGAGATTACCAATCAAATGCAGACAGAGGTTGCCTGCGGAATTGCTGATATTCTTCTCTGTTTTCCACATATTGATTTCATATTGATAAGCTTCTATTTCTGATTCTAATCTGTTCAAATCACGGGTGAAAAGAGACCTTAGGCTTTCTATTATCGTGTTTAAAAATTATTTTTTTCGGGATGCCTTCAATGTGAATTCAATTCATAACTGATAGTTCCATTGGCTATATAAAATTAGCTGTTTTAATCTTGAAATTATGATAAAATATTCCTTTATAGCTTTTCAATTTTAATCCTGTTTTAAGATGGTATCTATCTGATTCTTAAATGATTTTCCAATGGGTATGGTATACTTGTCTATCAGTATCTGATTTCCTTCTATGCTCCTGATATGCTTTTGAACCACCATAAAAGATCTGTGTACCTGAATAAAATTGTCTGTTGGAATCAATTCATTGAGAGCTAATAAATTTCCACGTATGGAAAGAATATCTTCTTTAAGCACAATCTTGACATAGTTTCCAGAAGCTTCTACAAACAAAATATCATCAATATCTATTTGTATATGTTTGTTGTTTGTCCGTAGGAAAACCTTCTCTGGTTTTTCATTGTGTTTTTCCTGTGGTACTGTGGTGGGGATTTTAGATGTATTTATAAATGCTTTATTGATGGCTTTTAAAAAACGATCGAATGAAAAGGGTTTAAGCAGGTAATCTACAATATTCAGCTCATAGCCTTCCAATGCGTACTCTTTATAAGCAGTCGTTACTATGACTTTGGGCTGATTGGGAAGGGTTTTCAGAAACTCAAACCCTTTTATCTTGGGCATATTAAGATCGAGAAAGATCAAATCAACAGTATGATCATTGAGGTATTCAATGGCTTCAATTGCATCGTAACAGTTCTGCATTAGCTGCATATTGGGTAATAATGAACAATACTTACTGATGATGTCATGGGCTACGGATTCGTCATCTACTATTATATATTTAAGACTCATAAGCTAAGTTTTAGTTGGACTTGATAGATGCTGTCTGCATAATTGGGGGATATTTTCAATTCATATTTTTTCAAATAGACTAATTCTAGCCGTTGCTTGAGATTTTGCAGTCCAATACCTTCTTGATCATCCACTTCCTCCTTATCAAAATTGTTTTCAATTTCAAAATCAATATGCTGCTTGTTAGCCTTTAACTGAATATGAACAAATGCATCTTTTCTTAGCTTTTCTACACCGTGTTTAAAAGCATTCTCTACCATAATGATGAACAGTAACGGCATTATTTTAATATTCCTGTCCTCCACATCTATATCAAAGCGAATATCAATGGTCTTATGATATCTCGTTCGATGTAAATCCATGTAGTTTTCTAAATAGGTGATTTCTTCGGCTAATGTTACCCAGTCATTTTGTCCCTCATAGATACTGTAACGCATCATATCTGATAAGGTAAGGATCATCTGTTGGGCTTTAGCGGTGTCTTGCTCTACTAGGCCATATAAATTATTTAAAGTATTGAAAAAAAAGTGAGGATTAACCTGGCTTTTCAAATGCATTAATTCTGCCTGCTTTTTTTCTTTTTTAAGTCTAAGAATGAGTTTGATCTGAACAATAATCCAGCGTAATACCCAGAGCGCCATAAAAGTAAAAAATAACAGACTGAAAACAACAAATCCATCCTCCTCTCCGAAAACATCGTTGAAAACCATAATTAAAATGGTTGTCACGATGAAAAAGTAGGGTATCAGTCGTTGAGTTAATCGGTTATTGAATAGCTTTTTAAAAAAGGTCATACCACAAAACTACCAAAAAATATCAAGTGACATATCATTGTTGTTATAGACATATCTTTAGAGGTGATGAATGTATATTTTATAGGTATCAAGAGCTTTCATAACCACATACAGATCATCCGGACCTGATCAAAAGTTATCCGCCCCCAGATCTTTTTTTAATCCTTTACTCTACCATACTTTTGGATCAAAAGAATAGTAATCATGGACAATCTGATCATTTCAAATCTTTCTAAAACATACAATAACGGAGTTAAAGCACTTCAAAATATTTCGTTGCAGATCCCCAAAGGTATGTTTGGCCTCCTGGGACCCAATGGAGCTGGTAAATCAACACTTATGCGTACAATAGCAACATTACAGGAAGCTGATCAGGGAGAGATTCACCTGGGAGGTCTCAATATTAAAATACATCCCAATGAACTTCGAAAAGTGTTAGGTTATCTGCCTCAGCAATTTGGGGTATATCCTGCAATATCCGCTGAGATGTTATTGAATCATTTGGCTGTGCTGAAAGGAATCATGAACCCAAAAGAACGTAAGGAAATTGTACGTGCGCTGCTTTATAAAGTAAATCTATATGAGGTACGGGCACAGAAGCTCGGTGGGTTTTCTGGAGGAATGAAGCAGCGTTTTGGTATTGCACAGGCATTGCTGAATAATCCTAAACTATTAATTGTAGATGAACCCACAGCAGGTTTAGATCCTGTAGAGCGGAATCGTTTTTATAACCTTCTTAGTGAAATAGGGGAGGAGACCATCGTGATCCTCTCCACCCATATTGTGGATGATGTAAAAGAATTATGTACTAGTATGGCTATCATTAATAAAGGAGAAGTGATAATTCAGGGAAATCCCATTCAAATTATAGAAAGTCTTAAAGGGCAATTGTATGAGGCGACCATACACAAAAATCAATTGGAACAATATAAAAAAGAATATCAGGTCATTAGCGAACGATTGTATTTGGGAAAACAGATTGTTCATGTGATGAGTGATAGCCATCCCGGCTCTTCGTTCAGGCCTATTGATGCCAATCTTGAAGATGTTTATATGTCTCAAATTTTTAATGCTTAATCTCAATACATTATGCTATACGAGTTTTTTATATTCGAATTTAAATACAGACTGAAACGACCTGAAACATATGTATTCTTTCTGCTTCTACTTTTGTTTTCAGCAGTAGGCGTTGAATTTATATTTCAGGGAATAGATTTAGGATTAATGAAGAAGAATTCTCCACTTGTGATTGCTAAAACCATGGGTGCTATTGCGGGATTGTCCATGGTTTTTGTTTCTATGATAATGGGTGTTTCTGTACTGCGGGACTTTCAGTACGACGTTACTTCACTTATTTATGTCAATCCTGTTTCCAAAAAAAGTTACTTATTGGGACGGTTTTTAGGATCTTTTGCTGTATTGCTTTTTATTTTCAGTGGTGTGCTCTGGGGAATGATTATCGGAGAATTTTTTCCTTGGAATGACCCGGATGAATTTCTACCTTTTCAATTCATCAATTATCTGCAGCCTTTTCTTTGGGTAGTTTTACCCAATGTGTTTTTTGGTGCTTCCATGTTTTTTGTGACGGGTGCTCTCAGCAAAAACCTGATGGTTGTATATACCCAGGGAGTGGTCATTTTTGTTTTATTTATGATTACTAAGGGTATTACCAATGAAACACTTCAGGCGTTACTTGATCCATTTTCTCTTACGACATTAACTAAAGTAAGTAAGGAATGGACGGTAACTGAAAGGAATTCATTATTGGTTCCTATATCAGGAATTATGCTGTTCAACAGGCTTTTATGGATAGGATTAGGTATTTTGATATTAGCGGTTGGTTACATTAAATTTAAGTTGATAGTAATAAATGAAAAGACCCTCAATAAAAAAAAGAAGCAAAAAGTTAGAATGCAGCCGGCTGCATTCCCTGCTGCCATACCTTCTGTTACACCTGTTTATCATATCAGGGCGAAGTTCCAACAATTACTTCTCAATGCATGGTTTCATAGCTTATCTATTTTAAAACTCATTTCCTTTTGGGCGATTATTATATGTTGCTTCCTTATTATTATTGTCAATTCAGTGAGTTTAGGAACCTCTCATGGGGTTGATAGCTATCCAGCCACATATCTTATTGTTGAAGAACTGAGGGAGATGTCCATTTACTTCTTCATGATTATTTTAGTTTTTTACTCTGGCGAAATGATGTGGAAGGAAAGAGATGTAAAACTCGATCAAATTCACGATACCACACCTTTCTCCGGCTTTGTAAATGTAAGCAGCAGATTTTTGGGATTACTGCTTATCTATGCCATTTTCATGATTGCACTTATTATTGCTGGTATCCTGTTTCAAACATTCAACGGTTACTATCACTATGAATTAGATGTTTATTTCTTTGGATTTTTTTTAGAAATATTTCCATTTCTGGCATTGTACACATCCGCAGCATTATTTTTTCAGGCGCTCACCGGAAACAAGTTTGTGGGGATGCTTACCACCATTACATTCGCTATTATTAACGTAGCTATTGGCATATTTGGTTTGGAACATGTATTAGTCAATTTTAGTGGAAATTCGTTGGCTGCTTATTCGGATATGAATGGCTATGGACATTTTCTAGTGGGGTATCTCTGGGTCAAAATCTATTGGGTGTTGTTTGGGATGATGTTCATGATTTTCGCCAGTATCTTGATGGTGAAGGGAGTTAAGACGGGACTTAGAAAACGATGGATAAATGGAGTAACCCAAATTGGAAAACCTTTAGCAACATTTGGTATAATATGCTTAGTTTTTTTCGTTGGAACAGGAGGGTATATTTTCTACAACACGAATGTATTAAATGAATTCTGGACAAAGAATGAACAGAATAACTTTAGAGCTGACTACGAAAAGTCACTGAAGCAGTTTGAATATATTCCACAGCCGAAAATTATAGATATTAATCTGAAAATTGATCTGTCACCTTCGCAAAGGTCCTATGAAATTTCAGGCTATTATCTGGTTGCTAATACATCACAGATACCTATTCGGGAGATTCATGTGCAAAAATTAATTGCATCAAACGTGGAATTGACGGATATAACCTTTGATCGTAAAGTAACAACGAAAAATATCTATAAAAAATATCATTATACTATTTACGAACTGAGCCGATCGTTAGCACCGGGTGACACTCTAAAAATGAACTTCAAACAAACCTTGAAACCTAAAGGCTTTGAAAATAAAAATTCCGATTTCGAAGTGATCTATAACGGAACTTTCTTTGATAATGCAGTGTTACCTGGTTTTGGTTATCGGAACAAATATGAATTGCAGGATGAGGATGATCGAAGAGAACTTGGACTGGCTCCACGACTGCAAAAAAACAAGCGTGATGATGTAAAAGAGTTAACGAATGCAAGAAACGGAAGTGACTCGGATGGGATTACTCTTGAAATAATATTAAGTACGGAAGCTCCACAAACTGTACTGACTTCAGGTGATTTGGTGGCTAAATGGAGTAAAGATGGTCGCAACTATTTCCATTATAAAACTAATCAGCCAATCATCAATTTTTATCCTGTTGTTTCAGCCAATTATGAAGTGATGAAGAATACCTGTATTCCGTCCGGAAATGCTCCAAACGGGTTTGTTGATTTAGAAATTTATTATCATAAAGGACACGAATACAATCTCCATCGAATGATGGAATCCATGAAAATGTCTTTGGATTATTACAGCACCCATTTCAGCTCATATCCATACAAACAGCTTCGTATTGTGGAGTTTCCAAGGTATCGCACATTTGCCCAGTCTTTTCCGGGTATTATCCCTTTTTCTGAGGCTATTGGCTTTATGATGAATATTAAGGATGAAAAAGATGTTGACATGGCATTTTATATTACCGCACATGAAGTGGCGCATCAATGGTGGGGATTGCAACTGGAGGCTGCCAATGTACAGGGACAAAAGATGATTTTGGAAACGCTGGCTCAATATTCTGCCATGATGGTGTTTAAGAAAAAATATCCGGATAAAAAAGTTCAGCAATTTCTGAAACTCCAAAGAGATGCTTATGGTGAAGGCTTATTAAAGTCAAAAAAAAATGAGTTACCATTAGCTTTGGTTGAAAATGAAAGCCATATTTATTATAACAAAGGAGCACTTAATATGTATGAACTACAGAAACATATTGGAGAAAAAAATATCAATAGGGCTTTACATAATTACCTTCAAGACTGGCGTTCTTTTGATAATCCTAAAAAACAGGATCGATATTCGACAACTTTAGACTTAATACCATATTTTCGAAGGGTAACTCCAGATTCTTTGCAATATAAAATAACGGATTTATTTGAACGGGTAAATAATCCTAAATAGAACAATCTTCCAGGCGATCAGCATATTTAAAAACTAAAATATTATATAGGAAAAATACAGTTTCAGTTATGACTCATGTTTTTTCTGCTTAATGGCTATAAATACCTTATATTCAATAGTAATAAGAAATATAATCACAGCAATTTCTATTGAAAAATACAGGATTCCTAAAAATTTTAACCTAAAAATCAAATAAGATGAAATTTTCTTTTCCCATACATTTTTTAATAATAGTTTGGAATTAACACATCCCAAAAAATATAGATATAAAAATTATAATTAAATAATCATGATATAGTAGAAATTTTTAATTTGCTCAGCTATATAAAATGAGGAGTTAATATACTTTAATGTACCATATTAGAAGCACATTAAACCACAGGTTCTATTCTAGAAAGGTTATACAAGATTTTGTAGGTTCTCTTATAAAAACTCATTTTATAACCTAACTGGTACATTTGAGTATATCATTGCCTAATTTATATATTACAAAAATTAGATTGTATAATTTCTGTATTGGTATCACTGCTATACTTGGAAATAAATAAGAGAGATTGATTTGGTTGAATTGATAATGAAATAAGGAAATACAAAAAAAATGACTATATTAATAGCTGCTTATGGAATTATTGAAACTTTTCCTTTCGTTGTTCCTTGTGATTTAAAATCATAGAACCCAATAAACTTTTATATAAAAAGGCCCTCAGATTAATCATAGAGCTATATAGTTATTGGTTTTTGGCTACTTTAATACTTATTTTGAAAAATGAACTTTTAACCCCAAAAGAATACTTACAATTAATTATATGATTTTTAAAAAGCTTAAGCTAAATATTAATATAGATGATCAAACTTTTAATAAGCTCTATCCTGAACACATAAAAGGTTTATCGTCTCAACATTGGACTCCTGTTGCTGTTGCTAAGATAGCTGCAAAATATTTAGCTGACAAACCAGATAAAAAAATATTGGATATCGGTGCAGGTGCAGGAAAATTCTGTTTAGTGGGAGCTGCTTCTACAAAGGGTAAATTCTATGGTGTGGAGCAAAGGTCTTCCCTTGTAAAGGTATCGAGAAAAATAGCAAATAAATATAAAATTAATAATGTAGAATTTATTCATTCCAATATTAATGAAACTATTTTTACTGATTTTGATGCATTCTATTTTTTTAATTCTTTTTATGAAAATATAGATAGTTCATGTGAAATTGATGATACAGTAGTAAGGGATAAAAATTTATATGATGTATATTCAAATTATGTTCGTGAACAATTGGACAAAACTCCAATTGGAACCCTTTTAGTGACTTATTGGAGTAAATGGGATGAGATTCCTGAGAGTTTTGATTTAATGGATACAGCTTACAATGGATTATTAAATTTTTGGAGGAAAGTTTCCTGATTAATTTAATAATAAAAAGCCAACAGGTAAACTTCCTGTTTTGTGACATGGCTTTCAGAATAATCTGGCGTGAATTTTTTATGCAGATTATATATCATTTCCCAAGAGATCATTTATTTGGAATTATTGGATGTTTTTGTTCCTACGTAAGGATGGGATGCGGTAAATACGTACCCATCTGCCTTCAGTGGGAAGATGGGTAATGAAAGTTTTCAAACACCTAAAATGAATATTGTTGCTCATTTATCTATCAGTATAACAGTGGATTAGAAAATGAAAAAACCGACATAAGAGAATGAAATCTTCAAATGTCGGTCTTGTGAACTTGACAGTAGGCTATTCAAACTCTTTTTTTACTGACATAGAACGTATTTTGGATTTATGTTGCTGATAATGAGATGAATTATCTCATACTGCTGATTTAGCATCTTATTAACTTAATATATGATTTCATTTTTTTAGATATTTGCATATGGCTCTATTTATAACTTTAGAGAATGTCTATAAATTGTACAATCTTGATTCTTCAAAAAAGACGGAAGGAATAGTTATTCTCAATCAGCAAAATGATCCAAAAAAGAAATATACAAATAATAGCCGTCTATTTGATGGTTTATTGCTAGGATTCTTGATACAAGGATCCATGAAAGCACAGATTCATTTTTTAGAATACGAAATGAACGCAGGTGATATTGCTATTTTACAGCCGCAATTGATGATCGACACAAAATCATTGAGTGAAGATGCCAAAATTGTAACAATTGGTCTTTCCTTAGATTTTATTACAGCATTTCCAATTTTACGTGAGTTTATAATGAACAACCAAATTAGATGGCAGCCAATTATCAGACTTCAGCCTGAAGAAATAAAGTTGCAAAATGAATTATTGACGCTTATACAGAACTTCTACAATAAAAAACCTAGCCATAATAAAACGGAAATGCTTCGACATCTTGTTATGGTTCTGATTAGTATGATTTCTGAAGTATATTCTTGTTTACCGAATAGCAAAAGCTTGGTGAAAAACCGTACACATGAGATTATAGATGATTTTTATCTACTAATTTCAAAGCATGCTAACCAACAAAGAAGCGTTGTGTTTTATGCTAAAAAGTTACATTTAACACCACAATATCTTTCCACTTTCCTGAAACAGAAAACTGGAAAATCTGTATTACAGTGGATTGATCATATCACAATTCTACATGCTAAAACACTATTGAAATCTTCTAATTTATCAATTAAAGAAATTAGCAATGAGCTTCATTTCGAAGAAACAAGTGTCTTTTGCAGATACTTTAAAAGAATAGTGGGAGTGTCACCAAAAACCTATAGAAACGAATAATAATTTATATTCTTTATTTCTAAACTATTTACGGATCGCTGAACATTATTAGCTTTCAGATTGTACGTAAACACCATTAAATTGTCAATACCTGCTTTTTATCTCTGTTTAATTTTACAACATGAAAAAAACAGGTAAAAAAGCAGCTATTGGATTTATATTTATCACGTTGTTGATTGATATTACAGGTTGGGGAATTATACTTCCCGTGGTTCCTAAACTCATTGGAGAACTTATCAATAGTGACCTTAGCGAAGCTGCAAAATATGGAGGTTGGCTTGGCTTCACTTATGCTATTACGCAATTTATATTTGCACCTATAGTTGGTAATCTTAGTGATAAGTATGGAAGACGCCCAATTATTTTAATTTCTCTTTTTGGATTTGCTATTGATTATGTACTATTAGCACTAGCGCCTTCTATTTGTTGGTTGTTTTTTGGAAGAATCATTGCCGGTCTTACTGGGGCTAGTATTTCAACAGCTAGTGCATATATAGCTGACATATCCACCGATGAAGATAGAACTAAAAATTTTGGCTTAATCGGCGCAGCTTTTGGATTAGGGTTTATTATAGGTCCGGTAATAGGTGGTTTACTTGGACATTATGGAGCAAGAGTTCCCTTTTATTTCGCTGCTATATTATGCATGGCGAATTTTCTTTACGGCCTGCTTATACTACCAGAAAGTTTAGAAAAAGATAAACGTCGGTCATTTAACTGGAAACGTGCAAACCCTATTGGAGCAGTTAATTTTTTAAGAAAACAGTCAAAAATATCGAATCTCGTCATTGCTTTAATTTTGGTCTATGTTGCCCTCCACGCTGTACAAAGCAATTGGCATTTTTTTACTATGTATAAATTTAATTGGGCGGAAAGAACTGTAGGTCTATCGCTTGGTTTGCTTGGCTTATTGCTTGGCTTAGTACAAGGAATTCTAATTAGATGGACAACTCCAAAATTAGGAGAACATAAAAGTGTATATTTTGGGTTGCTATTTTATGCATTAGGTTTAATGCTCTTTGCATTTACTAATCAAGGATGGATGATGTTTGTTTTTCTCGTTCCCTATTCCTTAGGTGGAATCTGTGGGCCCGCACTTCAATCAATAATCAGTAAAAATGTTCCTGCCAATGAACAGGGTGAACTGCAGGGAGCATTATCAAGTTTAGTGAGCGCTACTTCTATTTTGGGGCCTCCAATTATGACAAACTTATTCTATTATTTCACTCATGATAAAGCACCATTTCAATTTTCAGGAGCTCCATTTTTTCTAGCATCCATTTTAATGTTTATTAGTGTAATTATTATATATTTTGCTTTTCGACAAAAAAGTGAAAAAGAAGCTAAAGATTAAAAAAATGCAATAATAATCTCCAGTTTTTTGTTGCAATTCCAAGATTTCTCTTCAGTGAACTTTATGAGCGTATCTTCAAACACTTTTATAGATGATTTAATTCGTTTAAGCCAAATTAAACAAGAATTACAAAGCTCTTTTTTATCAAATAATTTCTTTTAATTTATATTTATTGCAGCTTAGTTTTAAAAATTAATAATAATCTACATTGGAATAATAAGTCTGTAGTTGGATGTGTTTGTTTTGTACCCATAGTCAGATTTTGTCCCTAAAGTTAGTACTATATGTAATTGCTGGGTTAATGGAATTTTCAGCTAAAATTAGTGAAAAACCTCCGGTATTAACTACAAAAGAGATGGCCAAATTGTTAACGAACTAATGAATCAGAACTTTATCCATACCTATGTCTCTGTAGATTGTGTTGTCTTTGGATTTGACCATGAAAACCGGTTGAATATATTATTAGTACAACGCCATGTTGATGATGTACCATTGGAAAAACAGATCAGACTTCCGGAAGCTTGATATTCAGTGACGAAGATGTAGATGATGCTGTACAAAGAGTACTTCATGAACTTACGGGGATTAAGAAAATGGTTCTGAAACAGTTCAGATGCTTTGCCGATCCTATGAGAGTAAGTAATGCGCATGATATCAAATGGATGGATCAGGAATACAAACATCATATAGACAGGATCATTACGGTTGTCTACCTTTCTCTTTGTAAAATAGATCACAAGATCAACAGTACAAAATATAATACTGTAGACTGGTATCCTATTGATGAGGTTCCGGTAGTGGTAATATTAGCGAAGGAACCTTAGGTTTGATTCCCAACAAAATTGATGGTACCATCTACTGCTTATATACTGACTACTAAAGTGAATTTCAAAAGTCATATTCTGTATTTTAGGATGTAAGGTTAATAGCTTGATTGATATTCCAGATGGTAGGTCTGGGTATTCATTCGATGGTGGAAATTACGCCAAAATGTCTACAAAAGGAAATTTGTCGGATGGAATAATCGTGAGAAAATGGGGTGAAATTTGGCAGATGGTTTTGGACAGCGCTTACACAGCAGATTTTGAAATATTTCGAAAAAAGCTCAAAATACTATGGATACCGAGGTCGATTTATGATAAGTGTAAGGTAAAGATATAGCTTGTTTATTGGATTACTTTCTATATGCTGTCAAAGTTATTCCTGTTTGTCTCTTGAAGTAGCGAGCCATATAAGATGTATCTTCAAAACATAGGCGATCTGCAATCTGTTGGATTGACATTTCAGATGTACGCAAAAGTGCTTTAATCTCTAGAATAACTTGCCTGTCAATTAAACCTTTTGGCGAATCATTCAAAAAATCTTTGGAGATTTGAGATAGATAGTAAGGGGTAATATTTAGCTGATCTGCATAAAAAGCAACATTTCGCTGCTCCGTACTATGTCGAGTGATCAGTTCCCAAAACTTCCAGCACAATATTTCTTTTCGACTGTATTGATGTTCCGCATTAATTTGTGTTAGTGAAACAGTTTCAGCTATTTTGAGAAAAAACAATTGTAAACTATTCCGCAACATTATATGTTGATGTGTTGTGCATGTATTTTTAATGTGTTTTATTTGCGCTATCCATCCATGCAATAGAGCTACTTCTGGTCCCTGAGGTCTACAAAGTGGAGATTGATATAAAAACAAGAAAAGTGGATTGGGTAAATCAAAGGCTACTTCAGCAGCTAGACTTCTATCTACAAGACAGTAGAACGCTTTAAAATCACCAGACACCCGTTGGACAACTGTAATATAGTCCTCAGCCAGGACCAATATATCATTAGGCTTTAGCAGATAATTCTTAAAATTAACACTCACTACCGAAGTGCCTTCCAGACATACTATTAACGATGTATAACTAAGCCGTAAGGGATATCCCAGACTTTGGCAAAGATTACTTTCCCCTAGCGCTAGTTTCTCTTTTCCTAGGAAAATATCCGGTGTGTAATTCATTATAGTACTTTTCATTTTTACCATAAATTTGGATTATTTATTGTAAGTAAGTGTGATTTGTTTTCAAAAGTACTCATTTTACGAAACTTTTGGCTATATCCCTATTAAATAAAGACTGTAATTTTGCCATGTACATTTAAAAATAGAATGTTATGATTTTAGAAACAGCAAGATTGATTTTGCGCCCATTCAGAGATACTGACGCAGCAGACTTATACAAATATGCGAAGGACGACAAAGTGGGACCAATAGCAGGTTGGCCTCCGCATAAGAGTGTGGAACAAAGTAGAGAGATAATCAAAACAATATTTATGCAAGATGGAGTATTTGCCATCACATTAAAGGAGGATGACATCGCTATTGGGATGATTAGTTTGATTTTGGGAGAGAAAAGTAATTTTCCAATCACCGAATCGGAAGGAGAAATTTCATATTGGCTAGGGGTCCCATTTTGGGGCAAAGGTATAATGCCTGAAGCAATTAGAGAAGTTGTACGATATGGTTTCGAGAGTTTGAGATTAGTAAACATCTGGTCCGGCTATTACGATGGAAACTCCAAGTCAAAGATCGCACAAGAAAAATGTGGGTTCCATCATCATCATGTGGAAGAAGCTAGCCTAAATGAGTTAATGAATGACATACGGACAGAACATATCAGTCGTATGACACGGGACGAATGGACCATGGCTGCCTATGGTAAGGTCTCATTCTGAGTATATTTTCAATTTAAAGTCACCACAGTTGTTGGATTAAATTGACTCCTTAAATATTCGACTACAGGCGAATTTAACATGGTAAAAAGTTGGATAGATACAAAAAGTAAAAAGTTTTTAACATACAATGGATACAAATAGAAAAGTTTATTCCGGATTGGAGGAGATCAAACCCTATTTCCTTAGTTTTAACAAGCTATATGATATCTGTCTAGATGGAGATTATATGCCGTGGTATGAAATGGGGTACTGGGACAATACTTTTATACCGTTTTTTATAGTTCAGGATAATAAGGTGATTGCAAATGTTTCTGTATCACCCATGGTGATGCTTCTACAGGGGCATTCCCATAATGTTCTACAGATTAGTGCAGTGATGACACATCCTGCTTTTAGAGGCCAGGGGCTTTCGCGTTATCTGATGAACCATGTTATGAGTCATTTCCGTGGGCAATATGAATTCATATACCTATTTGCTAATGCAGAGGTGTTAGGTTTTTACCCAAAGTTTGGTTTTGCTAGGTTAGATGAAAGTAGTTTCAGTCTTAAAGATTTAACAGATTTTGAACCCGTAAGTTCCGATTGGAGAAAGCTTTCTATTCAAATTAACGAAGATAAAAATCTCCTGGAGCGATTTGCTAAAGACCATAGACTTCTGTCAAATACCTTGTCGTTTGAGCCTAATCCTTGTTTGTCGACCTATCATTTTATATTACAGTTTGAAGATTCTTTATATTATTCAGAAAAAAGAGACTGCTTAGTGTTGATGGAATTTGAAGAAGAAGAGCTCAATATCTATGATATTTTTTCAATTAGACCATATAAATTAGAAGAGTTAATTCCTACTTTAGTTAAGACCCATACGAAAGAGATCAGTTTCTTTTTTGTTCCGGATACAGATTTTGGAGGAAAACTTGAGGTCGAAAAATATCCTTTCGATGATGATGCTCTTTACATATATCCTGAACACAAAAAGGATCTATTTATGGAGAACTTCGTCTTTCCAATAACTTCTCATTATTAAAGACAGTATTTTTAACATAAAGGGGATTATTATCGGTACTTCCAGTCAGTTGAGTATACTTTTACCAACTTTTAAACAGATCGTGGTGGAAAGTGGTGTTGCTGTCGAGATACGGATTACGGAATATTGTCGATCCACCAACGATGAAGGTATTAAAGTTTGATCGAAGTGCAAAAATTGACTACAAGAAGGTAGACATCCGTGGATTACAAATTATAAACAACATAATTATTTAAAAACAGATAATATGCATGTTTATACCTGTTAAATGAACATTTTTAGAATCTGAAAAGAAATACCTTTGTAAGGACATTTTTATTGAATGAATTGTAGAATCAATATACTGTTTTCCTCTTTCTTTTTTGGCCCGCCAGGGCCGAGATAAACTAATATGTCCGTTGCGTACGGATATCAGCTTCAGATTTTACTTCACGAATTTTTAATATTAAGTACCGCGACAGCTCTATCGCGGACTATAAATACAACAATAGATATGAATAATATCCCAAAGACTATAAATGAAAAACGTAGTCTAAAATTGCATCAGAATAAACTACATCCAGTTTGTCAGTTAAAAGAAAAAATCCAGCACTATTTCCACGATTTTAGGACTTTCGACGATTTAAATGAAGTCGTTAGTATAAAAAGTAATTTTGATGAGTTGCTTGTGCCGCAAGATCATCCGGCGCGATCTAGGAATGATACATATTATGTAGACTCAGCTCATGTGTTAAGAACACAAACTTCTGCGCATCAGAACGAATTATTGAGAGGAGGCTATGGTAGCTTTGTTGTTACGGGTGATGTTTATCGAAAAGATACTATTGATCGCACACATTATCCCGTCTTCCATCAAATGGAGGTGGTCAGGGTATTGCCCAAAGGGACAGATGCTCTTTCGGACCTCAAACGTACCTTATCGGGACTAATAGAATATTTGTACCCAGGCAAAGATTATAGATTTCTGGATGATAGTTTCCCGTTCACAGAGCCTTCGGTGCAGATCGAGGTTTATCAAAATGAAGACTGGATGGAAGTTCTTGGTGCAGGCGTCATCCATCCTAAGATTCTAGAAAACTGCAATATTGATGCTACAGGTTGGGCGTTCGGATTAGGCCTGGACCGTCTTGTACTTTCTTATTGCAATATCCCGGACATACGTTATTTATGGACTACAGACGAGCGTTTTATGAAACAATTTAAAAATGGTCTGTCCCAATTCCAAGAATACTCTAAATATCCCCCTGTTTATAAGGATATATCATTCTGGGTCAATGGATATACCGAAAATAGAGATAAACTTTGGTCTGAATATAATAATTTTTGTGAGATCATTCGTGAAGAAGGTCTTGATCTGGTTGAGGACGTTACTCTTCAAGATAAATTCCAAAAGGAGGAAAGGACGTCACTCTCCTATAGGATTGCTTATCGTTCAGGTCAGCGTACGCTTTCTAATGAGGAAATCAACCTAATCCAAGAGAAAATTAGAACAGTTCTTACTGATAAATTTGAGATTATCTTGAGGTAATTGTCAAATAGGTTCTGCAAACGAATAGTTTGCAGAACCTATTGTCATAAGACATTGGATAGGGAGGCAGAAGAAATTTTTAAATCCTAAAAGATATCAAGAAATGAATATCCAACACCAAAATAAGTCAAATATGGAAATTCCAGACAAAGATAATCCGTATCCTATAGAGGGAAACAAAAAAATATGCTTTCTAAAAAACATAGTAGCAAATCCAATGATTAGTGTTGGTGGCTACACCTACTATGATGACGAATACGGCGCTTGTAATTTTGAGAAAAATGTATTGTATCATTATGAAATAATTGGCGACCGTTTGATAATAGGAAAATTCTGTATGATAGCTTCTGCCGTTAAATTTATAATGAATGGAGCCGTTCACCGTATGGAAGGAGCCATTACTTATCCATTTAACCTCTTTGGGAGTGATTGGATACGTGCAACTCCTACTTTAACTTTAGATCAACTACCCTATAAAGGGAATACCATTATCGGAAATGATGTGTGGATCGGAAGAAATATTACAGTTATGCCCCGGGTAAAGATAGGGGACGATGCCATAGTTGCGGTCAACTCTACAGTTACGAAAGACGTGGAGCCGTACGTAATAATAGGAGGTAATCCGGCTAAATTGATTCGATATCATTTCTCATCAGAAGTGATCTGGAAATTACTGGTATGGTAATAAAATGGTAGGATTGGGATATTGAAACAGTCACTCAAAATTTAAAGTTGATCACGGATAAGGTGGACGATACAACCGTTGACATATTGTCCAATATAAGAGCAAAATAAATCAAAGAGAGATATTAACTAAAAACCTAAAGATAAGAGTCTCGGATTAAGATTACAAGCGATAAAGTCATCTTGACTTTTTTTAGAAATTTTCTGCATGCAATAACAATAAGAGCTAAATAATTGAATCCGATCCAGCTTGTTGCTTAGCCCTCAACTTTTGCGCTTGATCCGACTTTACATCAAAAAAATCAAACTATAAAGTATAAAGCTGTAAAAGTTTGATATATAGATTTTTATGTATAAAAAAAGAGACAACTATTTATTAGTTGTCTCCTTCAGTCTTAACAGGACCCTATTCAAACCAATTATTGATTGATATTGATAAAGTTCTAAATGTTCTTAATCAGATATAAAGTTATAATCTGAATATTTATAATGATTTATAAAATGTAAAAAAAGTTGAGTTTTAGAAATTCCGCCTGTGTCTATAGTTTTTTATTTTAACTATTTATGACTCTGAAATCTCTTGAGTTGAACTATTTGTTATTTTAAGGTTATATACCATTGAATTGTAAATTGTCATCTCCCACAACAAAATCATTTAAAATGTAGTTTTTAAATTAACTATTCATCATCTTTTTATGATCTATAATTGATGTATCAACAGCCAATTATATTATTACAACATCTCAATAAATTCCAAAAGGTCTTTATTAATAGTAACAGCTTCTGTAGTTGGCATTCCGTGAGGGAAACCTGGGTACGTTTTTATTGTACCGTTTTTTAATAATTTAATAGATTTTAAAGCGGCATTTTGATAAGGTACAATCTGGTCATCTTCTCCATGAAGAACCAAAACAGGAATATCAACAGTTTGCAAATCTTCAGTAAAATCAGTCTCAGAAAACGCTTTGATTCCGTCATAATGAGCCACGATTCCGCCCATCATTCCTTGTCTCCACCAGTTTCTTTGTACGCCTTCTTTCACATCAGCACCTTCTCTGTTGTAACCGTAGAAAGGGAAAGTCAAATCAATATAAAACTGTTGTCTGTTGTTCAAAGTCTGCTCTCTGATACCATCAAAAACAGACATCGGAACACCATCTGGATTGCTGTCGCTCGCTACCATAATTGGCGGAACTGCACTGATTAAAACTGCTTTTTTAGCTCTTCCGTTAGCATATTTATTCACATAGCGGATTACTTCGCCACCACCTGTTGAGTGACCGATGTGAACTACATCTTTCAAATCAAGGAATTCTACCAATTCAGCTGCGTCTGAAGCGTATTGCTCAATTGTGTGATTATAAATATCCTGGCTGGAACGGCCGTGACCTCTTCTGTCGTGCGTTACCACTCTGTAACCTCTTTGCAGGAAGAAAATTACCTGTGCATCCCAATCGTCTGATGATAATGGCCATCCATGGTGAAACATCAAAACTGGTCCTTTGCCTTGGTCTTTGTAAAAAATCTCTGTTCCGTCTTTTAATTTTAGTGTGCTCATAATTTAATTTTTTAAATGTTGTGATTACTTTATTTTAATATTTTGTTGTCTTAATTCTTTAGCAAATGTAGGATGGTTCAATTCGTTCCTCGTTAATCTAGTTTAATATCGTACATTTTTTGATTTTTTTTTGGCAGCTTTATCCGCCTTCCGTTCCCGCTTTTTTTGTCATTACGAACAAAGTGAAGCAATCTGTAGAAATTTTGTACAATCGCAATGACAAAAAAGAGCTCCACTCAAGTCGGGCTGTAGATTCGGTATAAAACAAGGTCCAACCTCAAATGAAAACTTAAGTGCTCTTATTTGCGTTATGATAAACTTATAAAAACGTAAGTGTTAAAAACCTTTTGTGTCTTTTGATTCCGTCGAATCTTCGATTTGTGATTTCAATTTTCAGTATTCTCCCTCAAAAGTTCAAACAAATCTTCCGCACCACCGTCGAATTTCTTTCCATTCACGAAGAAAGAAGGTGTACCGTTCACACCGCTCATAATCCCACTTTCAAAATCCAAATCAACTTTGTCTGCCAATGCTGTACTTTCCAAATCCTTTTCAAATTGTGGAATATTCAGTTTTAATTGTTCCGCCAGCTTCATCAGTAAGCTCTCATTCAAATCTCTTTGATTCTCATAAATCGCATCGTGCATTTCCCAGAATTTCCCCTGAAGATTAGCTGCTTCAGCTGCAATGGCTGCTGATCTTGCGTATTGATGCATCTCAGATAATGGAAAGTTTCTAAAAACAAATTTGATTTGACTTCCATATTCTTTCATCAACTCTTTCAGAACCGGATAAGCGGCACCACAGTATGGACATTGATAATCGCCATATTCTACAATCACAAGGTCTGAGTATGCATTGCCCTGTGCGTGGTCAGCCTGGCTGACGTTTGGTTTTAGTGACATAATTTATTTTGTGTTAAGGGTTTCTAAAGCGTCTAAAATTCCGTCTGCTCCCGGATTGATGGCTGTTGGTGACAGATAGCTCCATTCAATGATGCCATCTTTGTTGATGACGAAAAGTGCTCTTTTGCATTCACCTTCTTCCTCATCATAAACACCATATTTTTTAGCAGTTTCTCCTTTAGCTTCAAAGTCTGCGAGTAAAGGAAAATGTAAATTTCTCGATTGTGCAAATGCGAGATGACACCATTTGCTGTCTACAGAAATTCCGAAAATCTCTGCATTGTATTTTTTGAAAAATTTCAAAGTTTCATTGTACAAAGCCATCTGGTCGCTGCAAACCGGGCTCCAGTCGGCGGGATAAAAAGCGAGGATGACATTCTTTCCTTTGAATTCTGAGAGTGTAATTTTCTGGTCTGGAGTTGCATACAGTGTGAAATCTGGGGCAACATCGTTTTTCTGTAACATAATATTAGTTTTTAGCGTTAATTTTTGAAATCAATATTCCACAAATCATTAGCGATAAAGCGGGAATCATCAAAGTCCATTTTCCAAAATAATCGAGTAGGAAAGGAGCGATAGATGCACCGGATAAAAATCCTATCCACAAAAATAAAAGGTGAACAACATTGGATGTATATTCTATTTTCTCTGCTTTATTTTCAGTCATCGTCAGCATTGCGGTGTTCCTTGCCAAGCTGTTCAGAGTTCCTGTCACGAAGTCCGTATTTACTTTTTGGTTTCCTACTGAAGTCACAATCGTATTCATCAATCCCATTGAAAATCCAATAATCGCAATGGATAATAAATTGTTGATATCATAAAAATAAGCAATAATCGAATAGAAAATGAGAATTCCGGAAACTAAGTAAAATGTTAATATTTGTTTCTTAATTCTCTTCCATAGTGAAAGGCAGATTCCGGCATAAATCCCTAATGAAAAACAACTTATGACTGTAACTGATGTGATAATGATTCCTGATTTACCCGTTGAAATGGCCGCTCCAAGTGAAGTGGTATTTCCACTCATAAAAGAGACGTAGGTTTTCCATTGTATCAAACCTGTTGCATCGATATATCCTGCAATCAAAGCTAAAAATATGGCCACTCTCTCTTGCATCTTAATCGAATCAGACGAAACTGAAGTGTTTGTTTTGATGACAGAATTATCCATTATTTAGAGAGATTTAATTATAATCTTATTCCTTAGGCTGAATGAAAACTTTCTCAGTCGGTAATTTTTCGATTTCGCCATCTTTCAAACCGAAGTTTGTTGTTACAACATCTTTTGGATTTCCAGCCAGCCATTCGCTCAAATCAATCGATTCATATTTTCCGCTGTTGAAGCCAATCAGAATTCTGCAAACAGTGTCACCGGTATTTTTGATGTAATGTCCGGCTCCCATCGGCACATAACCAACATCTCCCGCATTGAATTGCTCAGTAACACAAGTAGATTCTGCCAGAAAAACCGACATTTCCGCCTGTCCTGAAATAAAATATTGCCATTCGTCCGCATTTGGATGCCAGTGCATTTCTCTTAAAGCGCCTGGCTGCAATTCCAAAATAGAACCCGACATCGTACTGCTGATAGGAAATTCTTTACTTGTTACCAATCTTTGCAAACCTCCGCCCGGAACAATTCTCGGTTGTTGAGAATGCAAAGGATAACGGTGAAAACTCGTCAATTCGATATCTGATTCATTTGGGCGGGCTTCCGCTACGAAAGACATCTCATCCGGAACAATTCCCGCTGCGAAGTAGGCTTCTTTTTGAGGTAAAGCAGCGACTTCTTCTAAAGTTAAATTTAAATTCTGAGCAACAATTTCAGGTGGTACACTTGAAACAAAATCAGTCACGCTGAACGTATGGTCCTCAGAAAAATTTCCGTTATCAAAAATCAAAATAAAATGACATTCCTCTGTTCCTGTCGCCTGAATTGAATGACCGTACCCTTTTGGAAAGTACCAGACATCTCCCGGTTCAAAATTATCGGTATAGCTGTGTCCGTCCGGATGAATAATCGTTGTACGAACTGTGCCTGAAATCACATAAGCCCATTCTGCGGCGTTGGCGTGCCAATGTAATTCTCTCATACTTCCCGGTTGCAGTCTCATAGAAACACCCGCAATGCCGATGGAAGCTGGGAAATCTTTTACGGAGGCGCCTCTTGTCGTCCCGCCGTCGTTAGTTCTTGGTTCTTTTTTCTCGAGTTCGTATTTGAAACTTAATGATGCAGTATTCATAATAGTAATTTTTATAATTAATGATTGTTTGTCTTTATTTCTACTGTAAAGCTACTTCAGTATCAAAGGATTTTGAAGTGATTCTCGGTGAATAGGCAAAATGAGTCGGTGGGAATTTGAAAGGAGTAGTTGATGAATTCTTAGAATGCCACTAATGCACGAATTTTTTAAACTCAAAATTTAAATACTTTCAAAAAATTAATTCATGCATTAATGGCTGTTAGCATTTATCTGTAGAGTAGAGAAAATAGATGAGAGATAAAAGATTTTCAATTCGAATTTTATTAATTAAAAACCTCTTAATGATGTTGATTTTTTAATAATAAAAATCCTTCACAATTTGCATTGAAAAGGATAGAAATCTTGGGTCAGATTATGATTTAATCTAAGTACAGCTTTATCTCACAAGAATAATCTTTCCTGTATGTGAACCATCATCAAGCAATCGGTGAGCTTCCGCAGCTCCCGAGAAAGGAAATGTTTTATAAATGACAGGTTTGAACTGTTTAGATTCAATTAAAGACCAGACATTTTTCTGAATCTCTTTGGCCAATTGTTTTTTGAACTCATATTCCCGGCTTCTCAAAGTACTTCCTGTGATGGTCAGGCGCTTGGTCATTACTTTCCAGATATCCAAATCGACACGACTGCCACTTACCGCATTGATGTGAACGAGTCTGCCTTCAGGTTTCAGTATGTTGATGTTTTTGGCCAGATAATCTCCGCCAATCATATCCAGAATGACGTCGACACCTTCATCTTGAAGTTCGGCTTCAAAATTCTGGGTCTTGTAATTAATGTACGAATCTGCGCCCAGTTCAAGACATTTCTGACCTTTCTCATCAGAACCGACCGTGACAATTACTTTTGAACTCAATGCGTGCGCAATCTGAATTCCCGTGATTCCAATCCCGCTGTTTCCGCCATGGAGCAAAAGGGTTTCTCCGGGTTGAAGATTTCCTCTCTGAAAAACATTAGACCAAACCGTAAAGACTGTTTCTGGTAAGCTTGCCGCCTCAGCAAAGCTTAAATCTCCCGGAACTGGTAAACATTGACCTTCTCTCACAGCGACATATTCTGCGTAACCGCCACCTGCTAAAAGTGCACACACTTTGTCACCAACGGTAAAATCTACGGCATCAGGTCCGCATTTTACAATAGTTCCGGCAACTTCCAATCCAGGAATTTCTGCAACAACACCGGCAGGAGCAGGATAATTTCCTTCACGCTGAAAAACATCGGGTCGGTTGATTCCGGCTGCTTTCACTTCAATTAAGACCTCGTCTCCGGATATTTCGGGAGTAGGGTAATCCTGTAATTCCAATACATCAGGACCTCCAGGTTTTGTAATAACGATTGCTTTCATTTTTTTTAATTTTAATATCAGATTCTTTCAAACTCTCTTCCAGGTCAGTTGATGAGTCACCAATCGTGAATTGCTGGTGAATGGTTTCTCACTTTCAAGATGCAGAAAACCATCTTTAAAGATAACGATTCTATTCTGCGTTTGCCCCGTCCAGTTGGGGAAAAGTGAGATGTACATCGTGTGACTTACCAACTGTTTTTCATCGTCCGTTTTGAACGGTCCCGAATACGCAAGATAGGTTGAGCCTTCGTGTGTATATTCTTCCGGCGTAGCATTGGTCCAATGTTCCTGATGAAAGTTTTCCCGGTGCATATCCATAATTTGTGCCGACATATAGCCGTCAGGATTATACATAATCAGCCCTTTCGGATTTTCGCCCATCGGATGTATAATTTCGCCATCGTTAACAGGAACTTCGATGAGTTCTACCAAAGTCCAGGTTCCTACAAGTTTTTGAAAAAGTGTTTCCATAACTTTAAAATGAAATGAGCGTACCGAGATACTCCCATTATGTTTTTTGAATTAGAAAGGCTGATTGTATTTTCCGGTCAACGCTTTGTTTTCGATACTTTTTGCAAAGTTGGGCGTTTCTTCGTGGTTGTGGGCGTCGGAAGCGGCTTGTCTGGAAGCAGCTGCATCAGCAAGATTCACGTTGTGTTCTTTCAGATATTCGAACATTTGTGGAGTGGCTGTGGCGTGGATTTCGTTGGTGTATAATGTTGTGTTATCATCGATTTTTGTGGCTTTCAGTTCCCATAAAACCTGAACTTTGGTACGGCCGCCTTTGGTGATGGAATCTGAGATGGATAACATTCTGCAGTAATCCGGACGGTGCTCTACCGCTACATAATGCTGAACCATCAAAGCATCTCCGATTGTTTCGACGTTTAAAGAAACCGGTTCGCCATCATAGGTGGTAGAGATAGCGGCTCCGATGTGCTGCGTGGAGCATCTTTGATATTCTGCATCGGGAAGATTTAATAACCAATCTGCGATATTTACTTTTTCGATTGGGGCATTGATAATCGCTGTAACTGTAGAGTGAGACAATGCGTTTTCTGGTGTTTGAATAATTTCCATAATGTTTAGAATTTTAAATTGTTTGTATCTGTTAATTTGATGATGTAAAACTACATTCAACAAATTTCAAAATCAATTGGTATTCGATGAACAGGCGGAAACTGTCGTTAAATGAGAAAATAAGATTGTCATATTCAGAAGATTATTTTAGGCAAAAAAAGGAAAAGTTGTTTGTTCCAAACAATGTTGTTTTATTTAAAAGTAAAATGCATTTTGCTTCAAACAAGTTGCGGGAAACAAACTGCAAAATAATCTTGACTTGGCGAAAGCAAAACACACAGTTTGTCATTCTGATAGGAAACCTAACGAAGTGGTTCGACGAAGTCAATCCAGGCAGTTTAGATTCTTTCAGAATGACAAAAAATGCCACAAAAAAATCACTGGAAAATTCCAATGATTTTAAATAGATTTAAATGAATATCCAATTATTTATACAGCCATTTTCTAATCAACTTAGTATAATTCGGCATCACCACATAAATCACCAGAAAAACCAGACAGCCTGTACTCACTAAAGTGTCAAAATACCGATTGGCAGGGATATTCATTAATCGTAAGGAGGGCAATAACAGCAATTGCATCAGCAATGATAAAGGATAAATGGCAGACCAGGTTGCCAGATATTGTTTCCAGCGAACAGGAACTTTGTTGTCTGTTTTTTCACCATAAAAAAGAAAATCTAACCCGGATTTGATTTCGTAATTATCTTCTTTTGTGAATAATGGGTGGGCCTTGTCAATCAACTTTCTTCTGGTATCAGATTCCATCCAAGTTCTGAGATTTTCAATCGTATTAAAGCGAATGATGACGGTGTAAACAAATGTCAGATTCGGAATCGGGCGAACGATTTGCCAGTCGATAAAACCTCTGGCGTTTTTGGAAACAGGCAGAATTTCATCAAGCCATTTTTCGTATTCGGCCTGTTTGCCGTCGAGAACGTGATGGGTAATGACCACCGATGCGCCTTGAGTTTCCATAATGAAATTGTTTTTTTAATTAATTTAATTATCGATGGCTTGCATAAATAATTGAGTTTCGAAGAAAGATTTCAATAAAACATCTTTTACTTCTTCCAAAGCTTTTTCTGATGCCGGATTTTCTTCGGTTGTTAATTGCAAAATATCTAATTTTTCCTCTAATAAAGGAAGCAAACCCATTATCGTTACACTCGATTTTAAATCGTGGGCTCTTAATTTCAGCAATTTAAAATCTTTATTTTCATAAGCCAGTTTCAGTTCCTGCAAATGAGTCGGGACATTATCTAAAAACTGCTGCGTCACGGTTCTTTCAAAATCTTTGTCGCCATTGCTAATAGACTTCAAATAAGTAAGGTCGATGAACTCATAATTAGAAATGATTTCTTCGGTTTTCGTTTCCGTTTTTTCGTTTTCTTTTAATCCGAAATTGGAGATTAATTTAAATAACTCGTCTTCTTTGATTGGTTTAGAAATGTATTCGTTCATTCCACGGCTCATACATCTTTCGCGTTCGCCCGCCAAAGCGTGTGCAGTCATTGCGATGATTGGCGTGTTCAGTTTCAGTTCTTCACGGATTGTTTGCGTGGCAACGTAACCGTCCATTTGTGGCATTTGGATGTCCATTAAAACCAAGTCACAATCATTATTTCTGAGAAATTCTACCGCTTCCAGACCGTTGTTTGCGGTATCAAAATCGATGTTCCATTGTGAGAGAAGATGTTTCATCAGACTTTGGTTGATAGCATTGTCATCCACGATTAACACCCTCAAAGGCGCATTTGTTTTATCTTTAAAATAATCTGTATCAATTTTAGGAATTATATTCAGCTGTTCTTTCGCAATTGTATAAGGAATGTAAAAATGAAAAGTCGTGCCTTTTCCCTGTTCGCTTATCACTTCGATATCGCCGTTTTGCAACTGAATTAGGCTTTTTACAATCGATAAACCAAGTCCGGTTCCTCCGTAATTTCGGGTAGTCGAATCTTCACCCTGATTGAATCTTTCAAAAATTTCGCTCAGTTTTTCTTTATCAATTCCGATGCCTGTGTCAGAAACTTTAAAACCGACAACGACTTCGTTTTCGGTCTGTTGTTTATTATAGATTTCAATATTGATAGTTCCCTGATGCGTAAATTTTATCGCATTTCCGATGAGGTTGACTAAAATCTGAGTCAGTCTCGTGGCGTCGCCATTCAAAGTATCTGGAATAGAAGTATCGATTTTGCTGGAAATCGTTAAGCCTTTTTCTTTGGCTCTTTCTACGAAGAATGTTTCGACTGAATTCACCAACCCATTGATGCTGAATATGCCTTTGGTAATGCGCATCATTCCGGCTTCGATTTTTGATAAATCTAAAATGTCATTGATAATCGCCATCAGATTTTCCCCCGAACGTTGAATGGACGAGACAAATTCTTTCGAAGTTTCATCCAAAGGTCTCTTCTGTAAAAGGTTGGTAAAGCCCAAAATTCCGCTCAAAGGCGTTCTGATTTCGTGGCTCATATTGGCGAGGAAGTTTTCTTTGGTTTGTGCGGCTACCGACGCTTTTTTCTCCGCAACATCCAATTCCTGAATCAACAGTCTTTGACGTTTGAACTGACGAAGAATGTGATAACCGACAATGGAACCGCTTAAAATCAAGAGAATCAGTAGGGAAATATCGTACAACCTCGCTTTTTGTCCCATCTCCTCGGTCTCTTTGCTGAGGTCAACCATATGAAGCTTTCTGCTTTCGTAGATTTTTGCGGTGATGGACGTGATTTCGTTCGAGATTTTTCTCGCTCTCGGGTTGGCAATGGAAGTATTGTCGTCCATATTTCCAAGGGTGTGATAACGGAGCAGCAATTTATCCTTCGTCGTTTTCTTTTCCATTGCAAGAACGCTCAGTCTGTGAATCAACCTTTCTTCTACGCTGTCTGAATTGTCTTTGGAAAGGGAGTCGAGAAAGTTTTCTATCTGACTGATTTTTTGGTCGATGCCTTCGAGATGAGTCGTATCATTGGTCGCAATAGAAGCTCTGATTCTGCTTTCAACGCCGAGAATATCGCGGTCGATTTCACGCAAATGATTGCTGGAACGCAGCTCGTTCAGAAGTCGGCTGTTATTTTGAATAAGCTCTTTGGTATTTTTAGCCGAATTGATTTGAACCGCTATCAACAGGAGAGAACCCGCAATAAATGTGAGGATGATGAAATAACTGAACCGTCTGTTTCCCATTACTGAGGATATTTTTTTCATAAATAAATATGTGCTTTTATAACATCTAGTTTGTCATTCCGTAGGAATCTAAACTGTTGAGATTGACTTCGTCGAACCACTTCGTTGAACCACTTCGTTAGGTTTCCTATCGGAATGACAAAACACTGTTTTTATGATATTATTTCTTTTACACTGAATCTGCAGCCCAACTTGAGCGGAAATCCTTTTTTGCTTGTTCTCAAGTTCTATTTAAACTGAAATCGTGTGCAAAAAAGATTGGGAGCGGAAGGTGGATTAAGCTGCCCAAACCTAACAAAGTGGTTCAACGTAGTCAAATAAAAATTTTAAAAGACATTCATTCTCGTGTTGAGAGCCTTTCGATAAGCATCTGCGACGGGAATGAATTTTCCGTTTATCATAATTCCGCCATCCTGAAGTGTGTCTATCTTGCCAACCGAAACGATGTAAGAGCGATGAACTCTGATGAAATGGTCTTTTGGGAGACGTTCCTCCGCTGTTTTCATCTTACCGTGGATGGCAAACATTTTTTCCCTGGTGTAAAACTTCACGTAATCGCCCATTGCTTCCGCATAAAAAATATCGTCGAGCTTCAAACGCCTTGTGATATTGGAATCTCTTACGAAAAGGAACTCATCTTTGGTCACTTCCACATCTTCTTTTCTGCTTTCCAAAATCGATTGCGCTTTGCTGACTGCCTGTAAAAATCTCGCAGGCATCACGGGTTTCAGGATGTAATCTGCGATATTCAGTTCGAAAGCTTCGAGTGCGTAATCTTTGTTGGATGAGGTGAAAATGATGATAATGTCTTTTCCTGAAAGGTTTTTGGTGAGTTCGATTCCGGTCATTTCCGGCATTTCGATATCCAAAAATATCAAGTCTACCTGATTATTCTGCAAATGGTTGTAAGCTTCAATTGCGTTGGAATATTCGTTGACAATCGTCAGATTCGGGACTTGTTTTGCCAAGTGTGCGAGCGTGGTTCTTGCGATATCGTTATCATCAACAATCAAGGCTTTCATAGGGATAGTTTATTATGGTTGACACAAATATAATTATTCCTTTTCTTATTTTATTTAATTTCTGAAGTAAGAACGAATCATCCAGGCCATTTCTTCGTGCGTTTCTATCAGGCTTGTGATGAAATCGCTGGAACCGTAATCTTTGTATTTTTCAGCGAAAGGTGTTACGTTTCCTCTTAGAAAATCGATGATGCTTTCGTGGTCTTTTAGTAAATCTTTCATAAAGCCCAATCCGTCATTGGTTCTGTCGCTGTACTCAGTAAGATGTGTCAATTCAAGATAGATTTTCATTGAGGCAGGTGCATAATGCCCGATTTTACGCAGGCGTTCTGCAACGCTGTCAATCAACTCGTCTAACTGTTTGTACTGTTCTTCGAAGAAAATATGGTTCGCGTGGAAGTTATCTCCAGTCACATTCCAGTGTGCGTTTCTTGTTTTGATGTAAAGTACAGTTTCGTCAGCTAAAAGTTTTGCCAATTGTTCTGCTACAGCTTCTGTGTTTTGCTCTGTAAGTCCAATGTTTGTTTTCATAATTTTAAGATTTAATTAAGAGCGGTATTGCTCTTTTTCTGATGTAAAGTTCAGAATGAATCTTAAAAAAATGATGACTTTTTCGGTGAATGGGCAAAATGGGTCGGTGAATTCAATTTTTAATGAAGTTTTATAATTAATAGAAAAATTATATAAAATGTGATTTATAAACTGGTTACATGTCCAGTATTTTTATCGTTATACATTGTTATATCAAAATTAAACAATCAACAAAAAGGAAAATAGAGTATTAGGACTTGCGCCACATCACAGCAATTGTAGACAATCAAAAAGAAATTTAGATTTTTATACTCAGTTTTTATCATATTAAATATCTCCTTTTTTAGAATTGCGCAAGATTTCAAAGAGATAACAGGGAAAATTTTTCACAGCTCGGGCTGCGTTAACATCAATGGAGAGAACTTTTTTTATAGCGAGGTCGAAATTATCAATAAAAGTAAAGTACCTAAAGAAGGCATTTTAGGAATGATGTAAAAAAAATAACTTTTGAGTAAAGAATGAATGTTTGAATAGATTTTATTAAAGTTTTATAAAACATTATTCTGGTTTACTCTGGCATAAAAAAACAAAAAAACATCTCCATTTAGATTAAAATGGCGCCATTTGGCTGTTTGTGACCTTGCTGGTAGGCTATCCAAACTATTTTTATAATGATATCGGAAATATTTAAATTTATGTGGTTGAAAATAAGGTGTTTATGATTTTATTCTTTTTGTTTGACTCCTGTTAAGTTATCTTCATGGGATTGTGATTTTGAAAATTTGAATATTTGGTTCTAATCAATTACGCACCTTACTTCCAATTATTTTTATCCGTATTGGTGAGTTTTTTAGTGTTGGTTATTTAGCAACTAGAATTAGTCTTTTCATTAAATAAGAGGAATGATGATATAAAAGGAAGGGATTCGAACTTATTTTGTTTTTAGCCTTGTTAGCACTGTTTTTCAACTGTTGTTAAATCTTTTTGCCACAATTCTGCCACAACCTTCATTTATTCGCTCTAAACTGCGTTTTTTATGTCTCGGCGGAAAGGGAGGGATTCGAACCATCTCTTTCTAAACACTTTAAAACCTTATTTTAATGTATATTTATAATTGCTGCCATGATTTTGCCACTAAAAATTATTAGCAAAAATTGACGCAACAATCAATCTATAACGACCTCAAAGAGCATCTATAATTCTTTATTGCAAAGATAGGTTTTTTTATGTTTGTTTGCAGACCCGATCTTTCTCGAAATATTTTCAATAAATCACTTTGCTATCTTCACTTTCTTTTATAATAAGATGCAGGGGTTAGAAAAGTAGCAAAACTTCTGGCCCTAGTTAGAGCTACTCGTAAAACAAACTTGTCTTGCTCAATTCTACTAGGTTCCATACTTACAATGGGGTTATATAGTTCTTCCCAAATTATTACTTTATCAAACTCCTTACCCTTAGATTTGTGTAGATTCATCACGAATACGCCAGAATATGTTCTATTAGTCATTGCGAAATGTTCTTGAAGATTAAAGAAGATTCTATGGTCCCTGATAATATGGAATTAATGGAGGAAAATTAGGATCATCAGAGTCCATATATCTATCAACAAAATCAATTTTAATTCTTTGATCTGGCTGAACATAATTGTGATTGTCCCCTACAATAAGCGCTTAAGGTTCTCTGCTCCGAACAACCATAAATATGTTCTGAAAATCCGGCTATAATATGACTAGAATACAAAAAATCCTATTTTTATCACGGATTAGGAGTTAACAGATAAATCCGTTCTCATGAACGGATTTATCTGTTAACTATTACGTTGTTGCTGATAGCCTTGCGATAGAAGATGAAATATGATCTCAAGAATTGCGCGCAATCAGATCTGATTTTAATAGGCGTTTTTCACCGTTAAATTGTAAGTGTCAGGTGCGCCTGGGATTCCACTTCCAGGCACCGACGTTTTCACTAGCGTAACAGGAGTCGTAATATTAACATGGTATTTGCCATTAGCATCTATAGTAACATCTGCTGTTCCACCTGAGGTCGCAGTTGCTGCATAATTAACTGCACCGCTTGTGACTGCAGTTCCTACGGTGCAAAGGAGCGACATATAACGTACATTAGGATTGGCCGACATTATACTACTGCTCGTCAATGTATATTTCCCTGCCCCTAAAGAAGATTGAAAAATAATTGTTAATGAGCTGCCAGAATAGGCACCATGATTACCCCCATTTCCGGATGTCGTAACCGTCATTCCTGCCAAGCCACCGGTATTACTTTGAGAGGAAGCTCCTCTATTATAGGAATAGGTACCCAGTTTCCAACTAGATTCAGATGCAGGCGGTTCGGGAGCTGGATCATCATCTTTGCTCCCGCAAGAAAATAGTACTGTGGAGCTGGCAAGTAAAATGTAAATAAGTGATGTTTTCATTTTATTTTATATTTATATTAGTTATTAATGGTTAAAATAGACGCTATTTTGATTGTACATTTTTATGACCTTCTGAATTTCCTGCCCAAGACCGCGATCAGTAAAATAATTAATATCGCTTTTATTGTCTTCATAACATTGGATTTGCTACGAAAATACGGGGTTCTCAGTTAGTAAAAATGCTTTGCTGATAGATAAGTCGAATAAAGCAGATTAAAACATGTTATTGAAGTCAAATGGATTTTGTCGACAGAATAGCTTCATTTATAGGACTATTTACGGTATCCGTCTTTTACCGATACCTTTCTTTTATAAAAATGTTATCTTTGATACTAACATGTCGATTGTAGAAAAAGCTATTCGCTATAGTACCATTTATCGGATTTCCAGCCACGTATTATTCTGGCTGGTAGTTTTCATTGTTCCTCAATATCAGACGGATATAAGTATCCGTGATATGCTGATCCAAAACTTATTTTACGTCTCTTTCTACATGATGGCCTCTTATTTTGTAGCTTATTTTATCATCCCCAAGTTTCAAAATGGAAAAAACTATTTGATCGTTATTCTTTATTTTATAATAGGCGGCTATGTACTTAGTGCTCTTTCAAGAATCATGGTTGTCTATGCACTGGAGCCCTTGATACGTAAGCCTCCATATAGCCAAGAGCCGATATTTGAAATTGTTACCGATCTGAGAAAACTCCTCACGGATTATTTTATTCAAAACTTTTCATTGGCATGGATTTTTGGCTTTATCAAGCTATCCAAAGACCAATATCTGACAAGACAACACACATTGCAGTTGGAGAAGGAAAAGGCTGCAGCTGAATTAAATGCTCTTAAAGCACAATTAAATCCACATTTTCTATTTAATACCTTAAATAATATCTATAGTCTTTCGTTGGTCAATTCGCCAATCACTTCTTCGTCAATAGCGGGATTGGCAGAAATCTTAGATCATATACTATATCGCTGCAACAGCAATTTTGTTGCTATGTCTACAGAGATTCATCTGCTGGAGAATTACATTGCATTGGAAAAAATCAGATATGACAAGCGTCTGAACGTATTTTTCAATCATGTCATCGATCAAGATGTGCAGATTGTCCCGCTCATCCTATTATCAATCATAGAGAATGCATTCAAACATGGTGCTGGAGAAGATATCGGCGAGCCGCGCATCGATATTGATCTAACAGTGGAGGCAGGCGCTCTACGTTTTAAAGTGGAGAATACATATGTTGGTCAAGAAGAACATGTATACACGGAAAAAATAGGGATGAGCAATTTACGCAAACAATTAGCATTGGTCTACTCAAAAAATTATGAATTTAGAACATATATTTTAGAAGGTAGATTTGTAACTTTACTCACCATATACAATTTAACTATTGATGATACTCGATTCAAAAGCAAAAGTACGATGTCTTTTAGTTGATGATGAACCATTGGCAATTCAGTTGCTCCAAACTCATCTAAAAAGAATGGATATATTCGAAGTGGCAGCAACTTCGACCAATGCCTTAAAAGCCCTGGAAATTATACGGTGTGAGGCAATTGACCTGATCTTTTTGGATATTAAGATGCCACAGATGAATGGAATAGATTTTTTAAAAACGCTGAAGCACCCTCCGGCTGTTATTATTACGACTGCTTTCAGAGAATATGCCATTGAGGGATATGATCTGGATGTTGTAGATTATTTATTAAAACCGATTACTTTTGAGCGTTTTTTTAAAGCAATAGACCGTTATCTTAGAACCCGAAAAATCCAGCCCCAAGACATAATGCCTACGGCAAAAGACCAATCGATCACCATCAGGTCAGGTGGCAAATTTCATAGGTTGGACATTGCTGATATTCTTTATATTGAAAGTAACAAAGATTATATTACCATCCATTGTAGCCAACGACATGTGACAACGAAATATAGGATCACCATAATTGAACAAGAATTAAGGCAATTCAATTTTCTACGTATTCACCGATCATTCCTCATTAATATAAATAAAATTACAGCTTTTACTGCGAATGATATTGAAATCGGCGAACGGGTGATTTCAATTGGTACCAATTACAAAGAACTTGTCCAGCAAGCGTTAAAATATCTCTGCTTAAAATAATTTGCCGAAAATGGCAGGCCCGCAGGAATTCAGTACAAATAGCCAGTCTACTTAAAATTATTTTATCACCCATCTTTTGAAAAGCGGTTGCAAATTTACATTTTTACGTGTTTAAAATCTGTATTAAATTTCAAAGGGAAGGAATGGTTATATAAATGAAATTATGAAAATTTATATAAAAGACTGTTCTTATTTATATTTTTAAGTACATCCATTCCCTCATCAAGTCCTAAAAATTCTTCAGTCATTAACGCACAAAACACACTGGCATATTCATTATAAATATTCGTTGCAAAGATACCTGTATCATCTGAGCCAAGTACAATCGGAGGTATTTTATGTCCTTCCATATTCCATTTTATCCAATTCTTAAGATGATATGTCGAAAAGTCTTTATGAAAGCCAATTCTAATATTACTTGTTGGCAAACTTTCGATAATGATTTCGTTTGTTGCCATGAATTCCAATAATGTTAGCTGAAACGTTTTTACTTGCTTCGGAGTTAATATGTTAAATGGTGAAATGCAGATGATTTTATCATAATTTTTTCGATAGTCAGCACTGTGATATTTTTTGAATAATTGATAAGCTTTGTTACTTTCTTTATTTTCCAAGCTTTCAATGAACCCCTTTTTAATAATCCAATCCAATTCAATTCAATTCAATTCAATTCAATTCAATTCAATTCAGAATCGTCATACACCCCTTGAATTTTAAGGTTATTATTGTAATTAGAGAATAAATGTAAAGGACAACTTGCTCTCATTAGCCATGCCTGTTCCAAGACTGTAGGCGGGTAGTAATCATTGTAAATGGAATAACTTAGATTATTTATTTCACTAATTACAGCAGGTAATGCTTTACTAAGTTTTTTCGATTTTTTAATGCATTCTAGGTAATCTTCAAGAAGTACAAATGTTCAACAAACCACATAGGCCAAATAGAATTACAAATGTTTAATTCAGCACTTCTGCCCCCATTTTGCCAAACCCCTGTTAGTGGCTGGCGTTTTTCTGTCAGCAAGTTACATTTTATTCATTTCGCTTACCAATGTTTCTAATAAAATTTTAGCGTCCCGATGTATTAACAACGATGAAGATTGTCCAGCCCAAAAGGATTTAAAGTCAGGGTTAGAGTTTGCAGTTGCAGGATATGCTTTTAGTAAACCCATAAATTTACTTTGTAATGGATATGGTGCAAATAAGTCTTCGTGATTTTTTAATTCTTCTGTAAGTCTGTTCCGAATGCCTCTTGATAGTCTGCCTGTAAATACTTTTGTAAGCGTTGTGTATTTTGCATCTGCTGTAAAAAGTATGTCTTTATGGTCTTGTGAAGCATTGGATTGTGTCGTTGCTAAAAATGCTGTTCCCATTTGTACAGCGTCTGCACCCAAAGCCAATGCAGCTTTTATTCCCCTTGAATCTGCAATGCCACCAGCCGCAATTATAGGAATTTTAAGGCTCTCTGCCACTTGTTGAATTAATGAAAATGTTCCTGTCAAAGAATCTTCTGCCGACTTTAGAAATGAAACTCGATGACCACCTGCCTCAAATCCTGTAGCAACTATTGAATCAACTCCTGCATTTTCCAATGCAATGGCTTCATCAACTGTTGTACAAGCACCAACGGTTAAAATTCTTAACGATTTGCACTTTTCTAAAATTTCAGAAGTTGGAATACCATAAACAAAACTAAAAACTTTCGGCTTTGCTTCAAATATTGCTTCAATTTGGTCTTCAAACTTTGCACCAAGGTTAGTTGGTCTTTTAGGTATTGCCAAACCTAATTCGTTAAAATATGGTTTGAAAAGTTCAACTAATCTCTCATATTCTTCATCGCCAAAAGTTGTCAAACGAGCATCTCTGTCGTTTACCCATAAATTGATGTTAAAAGGTTTATTTGTTTCTTTTCTGATGGCTTTACAAGTTTCAATTATTTCATTTGCTGAAAAAGGTTGTCCACCAAATGAACCTAATCCACCTGCATTTGAAACGGTACTTGTGAGATTTACAGATGAAAGACCACCACCGAAAGGACCTTGAACTATTGGGTAATCTACTCCCAACAGTTTTGTAAATTTTGTTTTATTCCACATCTTCTTTTTATTTATTTCTGTTGATTGCTTTGCAAAAGATAAAAGCGAAGTGCTTGAAACACCAGCTAAAACAATTGCTTTTACTGCACTTCGCCTTTTCATTTGTTTTAAAATTATACTTGTCCAATGAGTTTAAACTGTAAAACAAATTCATCGTGAATAAGCTTGTCTCCCAAGTTGTCAATAAATTTGCCTGAGCCATAACGAATATTGTACATTGTTCTGTCGATTATTATTTCGCCAAGTGAGTGTAGGAAATCGGTAAATATTTCAACAGAAGCAATAAAACTAACAGGATGTGAAATGTCTTTTATTGTCAGTGTTCCATCAATTTTTAATTTGTTGTTCTCTGTTTTTTCTGAACCTGAAATAACAAGTTTTGCAATTTTGAATTTATCAACTGCAAAAAAATCATCATTTTTTAAGTGTCCTAAAAAATCATCGTGAGTTTTTTTGTCTTCAATATCTGTGATAACGATTGAAGTCATATCAATTTGGATTTCGCCACTTTTGATAAAGTTGTCTGTGGTTTCAATAAAGCCGTTTGCAATATTGATGCCTCCCGTATGTAAGCCTAATACTTTTTTGCCAGTCCAGTTTACTGTACTGCTTGCTGTTTGAATTTTAAAAATTGCCATTTTAAGTTTGTTTAAATTATTAATGGCACAAAGGTCTGTGGAATGCAAAGAAATGAAAAGGATATACCACACAACTTTGATGTGAGGTACATCACATTATTTTTTGGCAGAATTGAAACGGCTCAAAGTTTCTCTTGTTACACCAAGATATGAAGCGATTAATTGCTTTGGCACTTTTTGAAAAAGTTGGGGATACTGTTCTAAAAGTTTGTCGTAGCGTTCTTTGGCGTTGCTACTCAATAAAGAAAGAACTCGATTTTGTAAGGCTACATTTCTTTTATTCGTTTTTTTGCGAAAGAAATGTTCAATTTTGTGCATTTCGGCACAAAGTTTTTCTCTGTTTCTAAATGAAAGACAAAGCACATCAGTTTCTTCAATACAGTCAATATTTACTGTTGCTGTGCTTTGGTTGTAATAGGCTTGATAGTCTGTAATCCACCAGTCTTGCATTCCAAATTGAATGATGTGGTCTTTGCCGTTGGCATCTGTACTATAAGATTTGAGGCAACCGCTCAAAATAAAAAAATCATTCTCAACGAATTGTCCCTCTTGAATTACAAACTGATGCTTTTTGAATTTCTTGTTTGTAAAATGCGACAAAATATAGTCAAACTCGGTGTCGGTAATTTGAATTATTTTTTCTATTTGTTGTCGTAAAATTTGGCTCATTAACTCTTGATATTTGTTGTCTGTTGTTACTGTGTAGGGTGTCCGTTACACTTGCCACTAACTTTCTAATTTACTCATTGCGTCAATAATAACAATAGATATTGCGCCATTTTTTTAATCTTTATGAATTGATATACATAATTATTTGATTTTCAATGATAAAAAGTGTGATTTTTATGCTTTTTTTGTGTGGACGCATATTTAAGCTAAATTGTATCATATATATATTGTGGGAAACTGTACCAAAGTCGGGCAGTAGTAAAAAGTACCCCATTATAATACTATTATAAAGTGCTTATTTATAGGGTATGATTATATTGGCTGCTTTTTCATGGAGTATTCAAGATAAACGCCTCATACGCTTTATTAAATTAGAAATGCTTTATTTAAAGTGTAATATGTAACGTGGTGTGTAAGGAACTAAACGTCTTTATATTAGCTTATAAAGGCGTCTAATTTCGATTATTTCTCTTTGATGGTATTCTGTTAATTAAGGCTTATTAAGTCTTTAAATAAGCTTTGTATGACCTCTGTATTTCTGTTACAGATTATGAAACCTGCGAAATCCGCTATCAATCTGACAGAAGGATTTTACAGAGTTTCTACTATCATATAATGATATAGTATGCATTATGCTGGTAGTAGGGCAGTTAATAGTAGGTAGCTGGATATGGGAAAAAAAAGCAGAATCTTTTTTATGATAGGCAGTGACTGGAAAAACTGTTAGTTAAAAATATTTATACCGTGACAGCTGGCTGTAGGTATTCTCTCTGGTTTATGCGAAGAGCAAAAAAAGAGGGACGATTGATGGGAATAGCTCCTTATGGATATATTAACAGAAGTCATGAAGATGGTAAAAAATATATTGCAATTAAGGATCCGGAGGCTTCCAATATTATCTGGGCATTTAATGAGATTTCCAAAGGTCATATTCCTGCTGACCACGTAAGGCTACAAATGAATAAAAGAGAGGGAGTATCAATGTCAAGAAGCGCTTTCGCCAAAGCGATGAGAAATCCAGTTTACTGCGGGAAGATCTATATTGAAGACTATAAACAAGAGGAAGCTTATTATACTGAAGGAAAACATGAAGCATTAATTAGTGAACGTTTGTTTAATCAGGTTCAACAGATTATGGACAAAAAAAGAAAAGTAGAAGGTCCTGGTGGAAGAGTTCTTGGAAACGAGCGTTTTCCCCTTAGAGGCCTTCTGATTTGTCCCTGGTGTGGAAAGAATCTTACGGCAAGTGGTGCAAAAGGAAAGTCTAAAACCTATTATTACTATCATTGCCATTATAAATGCGGATTCAGGTTTGACTCTGACAAGTTAAATGAACTCTTTGAGCTTGAAATTTCTAAACTAGAATACAATCCTATCATCAAAGAACTTATGAAGGAGATGCTTTTAGATAATTATAAACAATTCACATATGATATAGAAGCTAAAAGAAAGTCAATTTCAAAAGAGATCAATTTACTTAATGAAAAGGTTGCTAATGCAAGAGATAAATATCTTGTCGATAAATTAGATGAAGAGGATTATAAAGAGATCAAAAGGATCACGAAATCACAAATTGAACAATTGGAACAGGAAATTCAGCAAATGGTTTCGGATAGCAAGGAGCTTAACATTAGAACAAAAATAGAAAATGCACTTGACGGGATGGAAAACCTTGCAAACCTTTATCAGCAGGGAGATCTTCAAACAAAAAGGACGATTGGGTGTTTGATATTTCCCCAAAAAGTCGAATTTGACGGAAAAGGTTTTCAAACACCTAAAATGAATATTGTTGCTCAGTGTATCTACCAGTATAACAACGGATTAGGAAATAAAAAAACCGACATCGAAGAGTGAAATCTTCAAATGTCGGTCTTGTGACCTCGACAGGATTCAAACCTGTAACCTTCTGAGCCGTAATCAGATGCGCTATTCAGTTGCGCCACGAGGCCGTTTGTTATCTTGTTGTTTAACGGTTGCAAATATACCACTTTTTTCCGTTCTTTGAAACATGAAACAGAAAATTTTACTTTTATTCACGGTATTTTCGCTAATTGCTTGTAAAAGAGAACAAAAAATTTCGTCCTCAGATTGGACAAATATCTCCAATCGCACTCAATACAGGGAACAAGATGGAAGCTTGGAGCTGAAATCGGGAAATTTCACCTATAATTTCAAGCAAAATCAAACACCTTTCAAGAAAATTATCCTACTTAATGCCAGTATGGCGGGGTATATTTCAGAGCTTGGAGCAGAAAATTTAGTCATTGGAGTGTCAAGTCCGGAGTATATTTATTCAGAAAAGATTCAGAGCCTGATTAAAGAAGGAAAAATTCAGAATGTAGGAAGCGATCAGAAGTATAATGTGGAGAAAATCATTTCTATGAAACCGGATGCTATTTTTACCAATTATATAGCAAGTTTTGACAATGCTTACCAGCTGTTGAAGAACAATGGAATTCAGGTTGTATTCCTGGATGAATATATGGAGCAGCAGCCATTGCAAAAAACAGCTTATATAAAACTATTCGGAGAGCTTTTCGGAAAGGAAAATGAAGCAGAAATCAAATACCAGGAAGTGGAGAAAAACTATAATGATCTGAAGAAACTGGCCTTAACAGCAAAAGAAAAACCAGTTGTATTGGCCAATGAAATGTATGGTGATATTTGGTATCTTCCGGGTGGAAACACTTCCGTAGCTCATTATATTGCTGATGCCAATGCTACCTATATCATGAAAGATAATAAGGATGAAAAAGCTTTAACGATGAGCTTTGAAGAAGTATTTGCGAAGACCAGTGGTGTGCAATATTGGGTAAATGCAGGGAATCACACTTCAAAAAAAGAAATGCTGAAGATGAATAATTTCTACGGAAAGCTGGATGTATTTAACAAAGGAAAGCTTTATACAATGGCTGGAAAAGAAAGACAAATGGCTAACGACTTCTTTGAAAGTGGGGTAGTAAGAGCAGATTTAATCCTTAAAGATTATATTAAAATCTTCCATCCTGAACTTTTACCGGATTATCAGCTTACTTATATGAAAGAATTGCAGTAAATCGGACTATTTGCTTATTTTTGCCTTTCCTTTTTATAAAGTTATGTGGAAAAGAATTAAACAGTTTATTTTCATCGTTCTTGTTCTGAACGTGGTTTTTATCATTTGGGGAAGATTTTTTAATCCACCCATTACCCTTACTCAGATAGGAGGTCTTTTTGAGTATGGGAAATTACACAGAGACTATATTTCCTATGATGAAATGGGGAATAATGTAAAAAAAGCAGTCATTGCCTCAGAAGACCAGAAATTCTTTGACCATAATGGCTTCGATTATACGGCCATCGAAAAAGCAATGAAGTATAACGAAAAAGGCAAAAAAATAAGAGGTGGAAGTACCATTTCTCAGCAAACCGCAAAAAATGTCTTTCTTTGGCAGGGCAGAAGCTGGGTAAGAAAAGGGTTGGAAGCGGTCTATACTTTTATTATTGAAAAAACATGGAGCAAGGACATTATCCTTGAAAGATACCTGAATTCCATTGAGATGGGTCAGGGAGTATTTGGAGTAGAAGCAGCAGCACAATATTATTTCGGTAAATCATCCAAGGACCTGAGTACATCAGATGCAGCCTGGATTGCTGCTGTACTGCCGAATCCAAAGAAATACGATCCCAAGAATCCATCCCCTTATTTAAGAAAGAAACACAATTGGATCATGAGACAGATGAGGAATGTGAGTTTGAAATAGTATCTTTGTACTAATGAAATTCTTTAATTCCAGTACAAATTTTGAGTCAGTTCTTAAAAAATACTTTTCTTTTAAGAACGAAACCCTTTCTTTGGAACCCTTTGCAGAGTTGTTAGAGAGTGTAAAAGGGGCAGACTTTACAGATGTGCTTAACTTTCTCAGAAGCAACCCCAATTTTGCGGAAAACTTCAAGTATTATATCCATAATATTTTTAAAGGAAGACCATTCAACCTGTCACTGACTGAAGCTAATATTCTTTCTGAAAATGCCTTTTTTCCGGAACTTAAAAAAAGAATCCTGAATAAGGTGCTGCCACCTGTTGAAAATGAAAAAACAGTGTGGTACATGATTGATAATGTAAGTCTAAGACCTAAAACAGACTTAAAATATCTTCACAACCTTCCGGAAAACGAGGTTAATGAATTCCTGGCACTCATTGGAGCTGCAGATTTTATCATTAAGCCAAATGTAAAGAAGGAACTTATTTTCTCAATGAATATCCTTTCATGGAGGGTAACCGGAATGGCGATGGAAGTGGAAGTAGTAAGAATGGCGCCGCAATACAGGAATCTTTCCAATCCATTTTTGGCTCTTCAGAACGAATTGGAAGCATTGGCAGACGATCTTATTAAGGATCCTGAGCTACAATTACATTCTAAAGACAGCAGATATAAGCAGATCAAAATTTATTCCGAGCAGTGTCTGGAATTCGTTAATATAGCCTTTAAAAATTCAGCTAAATATGGAATTTCAGGGAAGATTAACCAATCATTGCTGAAGATCCGTCAACAGACCGAAAGAATTTATGAAATTGTACAGCTGCTGATTATTGACAGTGAAGAAGATATTCTGATAAGATCAAAACAGTTGGTCTTTAATATTCTGAGCTATAAATCACACAAAAATAATATTGCTGATCTTATCAACGACAGTACAAGGCTAATTTCTCACCTTATCACCAATCACACTGCAGAAGCGGGAACTCATTATATTACTTCCACCAGAAAGGAATATATGACCATGTTCTACAAAGCGAGTGGTGGTGGAATTATTGTAGGAGCACTCTGCGTCCTGAAAATGTTGTACGGATATATTCCCGGAAGTGACTTTTCACACGCGTTTCTATATTCCATGAACTATGCGATGGGATTTGTAATGATCTATCTGATGGGATTTACATTGGCTACAAAACAGCCGGCGATGACTGCCGCTACGATGACCAAAGTATTGTCTGAAGAAGGAAACAGCAAAAGAAATAATACCGAATTTGCCCACCTTGTCTCCAAGCTTTTCCGAAGCCAGTTTATAGCCTTCGTAGGAAACGTTTTACTGGCATTTCCGATAGCGCTTGCCATTATTTATGGACTGGACGTATTTTTCTCACAAAATCTTGCTGTAGACAGATCAGATAAACTGCTAAAAGACCTTGACCCTTTCAAGTCCAAAGCAATTCTTCATGCCAGTATTGCTGGTTTCTATCTTTTCATCTCGGGAATTATCTCCGGAAATATCGGAAACAACTCCGTATTTTATCAAATTCCGGAAAGAATTGCGAAAAACCTTTCCATCAGAAGCTTTTTCGGAAAGAAATTTGCCAAAGGGTTATCAAAATATTATGCTAAAAACTGGCCTGGAATTGTTTCTAATTTCTGGTTCGGAGTTTTCCTTGGAGCAACGGCACCTGTAGGGATGTTTTTCGGGCTTGATCTTGATATAAGACACATTACCTTTGCTGCCGGAAACTTTGCGTTAGGCCTTTATGGAAAAGATTTTTCCGTAGATTCCTATACATTCTGGATATCCTTTGTGACGGTTTTCTTAATTGGGTTCTTCAACTTCCTGGTAAGTTTCAGTTTATCCATGTTCCTGGCGTTTAGGTCAAGAAAGATGAATTTTGGACAGGTAAGTGAGATTTATAAAGAAATTTTCAGGTATTTTATCAAACATCCTTTAAAATTCTTCCTGCCATTAAGTTCAGGATTGGATAAAAAAGCAGATGATTTGATGAGCAGTACAATTTCCAATAAATCTGAAGAGCATTAAGATAATTTCCAGGTAGATAATCTAAAGTTAACCAACTCTACTTTTTTAGGAGTTCAATACGTTTTTCTAATTCAGGAAAAGGAGCATAGCCCTGTTCAATGATGGTGAACTTTCCATTTTTCTCAACCAGCATCGTTGGAAAAGACCGGGCGTATTGCACAGCTTCATTAAAGTTTTGCAGAGTAGCCTGCTTTATTTCTTCAGAATGAAAAGTCTCTGAGAATTGTTGTGGATTAATCCCTATACTTTCACAAATTTCAAGGTAAGTAGCATCCAGATTGAGATCTTTTCCCCAATAGTATCTTGCTTTCTGAACGGCAACCATGAAAGGAACAGTTTGTTCAGGAGCCATTTTTTTCACTGAAACGATAGCTCTGGATGGAATTTCACTGTCTAATATGATTTCCTGTTTCAACAATTCGAAATAACCTTCACCGAATCTTATTCCTGTACGTTCTGCTACTGCAATATCGTGTTGAAGAAAGAAATTAACCATCTGCGGTGATTGTTTTCTAACATTGGAGCCAGTCCACATCCCGCCGGGGAAAATTTCAAAATCTAAATCTTTTTTGTATTGATTGTATAGTTTTAAAGTGTGATCAGAATTCTCATAGCACCATCCGCAAAGAGGATCCATGATATATATAATTTTCATTTTGTTATTTTTTAGAAGTATTTTGAGCTTAATATAACCGGGCTCAAAACATTTATGGTTAATCTAAATTGGTGATAAAATTGTTTGTCAATACTCTATTCATGTATACTATTACCACGCAATGTTTACAATTTTTTTTAGGATACTCATGTTTTATTAGATCACAAAGGTGTTTTACTCAGCAATAAAGCGGCAAATGTCTTAGCTCAATAAAATGCCTTTTCGAACGTTTTTTTTCAAATTTGATTAAAAACATCTTGTGATCCCAGCTTTAAAAGAATCAGGAAATTTTCTTAACGTGAACTCAGGTTATTGTTAGTAGTGCCTTATTTCATCGCGTCCACTACCGTTTTGCTGTCTGCGAATTGTTCAAATTGTATGATTTTACCATCTTTCAGGTGCCAGATATGGGCAACGCGTGCAGAGAATGGTTTCATAGTTATTTTATAGGTTCCTGTATAAGTTCCAAAAGCAACTACTTTATCACCATCAGCAACATAATTTTCCGGCGTGAATTTATAATCAATCCATTCGCTTCCCAAACGGCTGAAAACATTTTTGGTAATTTCTTCCAATCCTACATAGGTTCCTGCATAAGGAAACCCTTTGGCTTCTGTCCATTGAACATCATCCGCAATATGCTGTGCTAATGCTTTTCCGTTTTCCTCGGATGTTTTTCCTTCGTATGTACTTTTTACAATTTCTAAATTGGTCATTGTCTCGTTGTTGTTTATTGAACAGCCTGATAGCAGAAATAAAGCCATCAGACTGTACATGATTGATTTCATAGGGTTAAGATTACCACTTCATTTCTCCGGTATTCACCTTAGCTCCAAGCTGAAGGGCCGTTTCAAAAGTCAAATTAGGATATTGAGTTTTAATAGCCTTTACCAAAGCTTCAGATGTTGTATTCGTTTTCAAAGCTTCTTCGTAGAACTGAATATATTCTTTATTATGTTGTATAGAAGCTAAATCTGTAGCATCAGTTGATTTTCCATGAGCAGGAATAACGATTGATGGGTGTAGTGATGCAATTTTATCCAATACTTTAATCCATTGAGAACGGGCTTCAGTTGTTTGTGCATCAGCCATCCAAAGATTGAATGTATTTCCGAATACGTTGACACCACCTACTACTGCTTTTGCGGAAGGAATATAAACAAACGTTCTTGCCGGGAACTCCTCTAAACCTATAACTTCCAATTTTTCACCTTCCAATTCAATGCTGTTTCCTTTCAATACTTGCGGTAATACAACATTGCTGGTTACTGCAGATCCTAACTGACCACCCCAGACATCAAGTTTCTTCTGTGCTGTGCTGGCAATTTCTTCCACCACTTTAGGGGTTGCATAAGCGGTAACTCCCGGGAAATGTTTTTTGAAAACTTCCAATCCGAAATAAAAATCAGGATCATTATGGGAAACATAGATAGCCTTTAAATTCTTCCCGGAATCTTTAATTTTCTGAGCTACTGTTTCTGCATTTGCTAAAGTAAACTGTGCGTCTACCAAAACGGCATCTGTTTGTCCGGAAACAATTACAGAAGCTACTCCGAAACTGTCTTCTGAAGCATTGTAAACATCTAATGTAAATTTTCCTGCTTCTAATGTTTTGAAATTTTGTGCTTGTGACATATTAAATAATGTTATGAATGTTAATACTGTTGTTTTTAATAATGATTTCATCTTTCTATTAATTGTATGGTACAAAATTACGGCTGTTGATTCTGATTCACATTGAACAAGTTCAATAAATGAAAATGAAGTGATTTGAGTTTTTGGGGTAGAGGAAGAGGTTGGGTAACTTAAAGAAATAGGTTGGAAGTCCCTAAGATAATTGCGGTCAAGCTGTTTTTAAAAAAGATAAAATAGAGATGTTATTATTTTCCTTTGGTTGTTTTTCTCCTGATTTTACTTAAGAATTCATGACTGATTCCAAGATAGGCTGCTACCTGCAAATTCGTAAGCCTTTGATTAAGGGATGGGTATTTTTCAATGAAATCCAGATAACGCTGGTCGGCAGTTTTGCTGAGATTATCAATCATTCTGCGCTGTAAAGCACTGTGTGTTTTTTGAGTCATAATCCGGAAAAGATTCTCTACAAAAGGGAAATTTTCATAAGCAAAATCCTTGTCCTTTTTTGAAATGATAAGCACCTCACTGTCTTCAATCGCTTCTATAAAAAGCTGTGAAGGACTTTGATTGGCAAAACTGTCAATATCTGTAAGCCACCAGTCTTCCATTCCAAAATATAGGATCTGTTCTGTGCCTTTGGCGTCAATATGATATACCTTGAAAAGCCCTTTGGTAACAAAAGCTTCAAATTTACATACTTCACCCTCTCTTAATAAAAATTCCTTTTTTTTGATGGTTTTTGACATAAATAAATTACAGAACTCCGTAATATCCGTTTGAGAACTTGAAATATGACGCGAAATATTGAGATGCAGGGCTTCGATCATTAGGAATGTGTTTGGTGAACAGTAGAATATAAAATATGATTATTAAAGGTATCAAAATTTTGGAATACACCATTGAATTTTTTACTTTGATTTGATAAACAATCCGATGAAATCAATATTTGTGCATTACAATATATGAGCTTCTAATTTTTATAAGTTCCGGAAGCGAATCCCCAATAGTCTTTTTCATCAACTCCGGTTTCTATATCAATTGGACTGTAATTTTTTAAAGCTCCAACAATTTTTATACTGTCATTTTTAAATAGAATGCCTTGAATTTCAGTACCGGAAATTTTATTTAAACTATCCTTTTTAGTATTGCCTAATATGAGTATTATTTTTTGAATATTAAATTGAGGATAGGCATACGATACTACTTTTCCATTGTGTCTTAAAAAATAGCAGGGAGATTTAATTTTTATATTTCCTGAAAATTTATAGGTATCTGGAGTGATTTTCAGTTTACTGACGCCACTATTATCTATTAATTCAAGTAAAACCCCATTAATTCTTGCAGTATCAGTTGTTACTGTTTTGTCAGTTGCTTTTGGAGCTCTCTTGTTGTCTTTGCAGGCTTGTAAACAACATATAATGATAGAAATATAAATTACTGTTCTCATATCAAAAGAATTTAAATTAATGGCCAGAACCATATTTCAATACCCAAAGATAAGTAATCAACTGAGCCTGCTCTCAAAGAATTTTTATCCCATAAATCAATATGATCTGTAGCTCCCCACCCATCCTTTATGAAAATTAATCCTTTATGCCTGAAGCTTTTACTACTCATTGTAGGATGTTTCTTTCTCTGAAGTTTCAATGTATTTCCAAAAACTTCAGGATGTTTATCTACCCAATTAGCTAATTCTTGAGCTCTCAAGATATGTCTAAACTTATCTTCATATTTTTCCCAACATTTTGCCCCGGAAAAAGAGGCTAGGTCCACTCCTGATTTATTAAAGGCTTCACTCATACGTATTGCACATTGATTGGGGAATTCTACAACATTGCATGGTTTGAGTGTTCCGGGATGATTTTTCCATAAAATATCAAATCTTATCATGTCGAAATAATTTCTATCCAAATTAATAAAAAAATATTAATTCAAACTAAAGGGAAATATTGTTTCTTGAAAAGATTTAAATTTCTGTTGAATTGTAATATTGCTATCCTATTTTAAAGAATTTGCAGATCATCAAACTTATCTTCGCCAAACTTGTCCTGGAACTTTTTCAGATAAAAAGTTTTACGCATTTTAAAATCATTTTTAAGTAAGGGAGAATCTATTTTAAGGATAATACATTTATTTTCAATATTCACACTTCTGATTTCATTGAAAAGGCTCTGGTCAAGATAATCTTCAAGAAAATCTTTAATATCAAAAGCCACAAGCTTGTCTTCAAAGCCATAGATTCTTGCAAATGATTTCACAAGTTCCGAGGATTGGTATTCGCGTTTTTTCTTCTTCTTCATAGTCGTGTTATATATCAAAAATGACACTTTCTTCATTAATCTTCTTTACAACACTTTCTGTACGTTCTCTGTGAGTATCCGTAATGAAAATTTGCCCAAAACTTTCTTTGTTCACTAGTTCAATTAATTGAGCCACTCTCGTATCATCAAGCTTATCAAAAATATCATCCAACAATAGAATAGGAGTTTTTTTGGTGAGTTCTTTAACCAGGTTCATCTGAGCAAGCTTTAAAGAGATCAGGAAAGATTTCTGCTGTCCTTGGGAACCTATTTTCTTGATGAGAATATGATCCATTTCAAAAAGAAGATCATCTTTATGAATTCCTTTGGATGTATACGTCAGCATACGGTCTTTTTCAAGGCTTTCCTTTAAAAGTTCCTCAAAAGTATGTTCCAATAGGTGAGATTCATAGATGACAGAAACCGTTTCCTTTCCACCCGAAATAATCTGATAGAAGTTTTGAACAATAGGATTTAATTGCTCTACAAATACCTTTCTTTTATTAAATATCTTGGTTCCGAATCTTGTAATCGGATCATCGTAAATTTCCAGCGATTCTTTATCCCAGGTTCTGTTTTTAGCAAAGTATTTCAGTAAAGCATTTCTCTGCTGAATGGTTTTCTGATATTGGATCAGATCAAAAAGATATTCAGAATCCGTTTGAGAGATCATAGCATCCAGAAACTTTCTTCGGCTTTCCCCGGAATCGGAAATAAGGTTTGAATCGTAAGGCGAAATCATTACACTTGGGAGATATCCGATATGATCTGCAAGCCTGTCGTAGCTTTTATCATTTTTTTTAATCACCTTCTTGGCTTCTTTAGGCTGGGTGATTCTGATATTGTCTTCACCGTCTTCATTCTGGATCTCTGCATCAATGGTGAAGAAATCTTCTTCTTTTTTTATGTTGTTCAGATCTGTATTCCCTAAAAAGCTTTTTCCAACTGATAAATAATGCAGTGCATCCAGGATATTGGTTTTGCCTACACCATTATTACCCACAAAACAGTTGATTTGCGGTGAAAATTCAAACTTTTTCTCAGAATGGTTTTTGAAATTATATAGGGAAAGCTTCTTGATAATCATTCGTCAAAAATACTCCATTATTAGTAAAAATAAAAAAGGAAGTGCCGAACAAGTTTCCACTCCGAACGAAAAATAGGTGTCATCTCTTTTGTTTTCAGAGAAATAAATAAAAATATATGTGGTAATACTGGACAGAAAAAATGCTACAGCGTATTGCGGTTTTAAATAAAAGATACCAATGAGGCTGCTGATGAAAACCAAACCATACGCAATATATTTTGTATTCTGAATGCCAATCATCATAGGGAAAGTTTTTACTGTATCACTATTCATATCCCGGATGTCAAACGGAAGAACCAAAGCGGTAATATAAAAGAAACTGATCAGGAAAATAGGCAGACTGAATTCAGGAAGAGTAAGCCAGCAGTTTACCAATGCCCAGACCAATCCTACATAAAATACTTTCAGTAAAGGAATTTTCCGGATATAGACCTCCAGAAAAAAACTGTTATACAGCAGCCCCAAAACAACAATAATGAACCATTTCAATAATCGCACCTCATTGTGATTATGGATGATTAAAAATGCACAGACAATACCGGCAACAGCATTCAGGACCAATATTCTGAAAAAATATTTAGTGTATTGATACTTAGTATAAATATATCCACTGAAATACGTGATGAAAATAAGGAGAATAGTAGGGAAACGGAATGTGTTTTGCTCTTTCATGAAAAATACTGCAAAAAGAGTTCCCATTAAGGAGACATAAATTTGACTGTCTATGACGGTTTTTTTCAGTATTTTTATAATGTTCATTTATCAAAATTAATATATATGAAAAGATTTTCCAAGATATTTATGCTTTCGTTGCTATCATTGGGCTTTTCACCGGTTATCGCACAGAAATATTATGATGACCAGTGGAAAAAAATAGCGGAAAACAGTCAGAAAGGAGCTTATAAATCTAATCTACCCATTATTTTAGACCTAGAAAACCAAGCTATGAAAGATAATAACACCATTCAGCTAATCCGTTCCCTGAAGGCGGAGTTCAGTATTGTGAACCAAACTGTAGATGACGATCAAAATGATGCCGCCTCAAAATTCTTTAAAAAACTTCAGGAGGCAGAAGGAAAACTGAAAGGTGAAGAGAAGCTGGTATATAAAGTTCTGTTGAATGGTTTTTTCCTGGATTATTTCAATCAAAACTATTGGAAAATCAATGGGCGCACCAATATCAATACGCAAAATCTTGCACAGATTGAGACCTGGACAAAGCTTGATTTTAAAAATTATCTAACCAAAAGCTATCAGGAACTGGATCTGCAGAAACAGGAGATGAAGAAAGCTTCATTGGAAAAATATAAAGATTTGTTTTCAGACACAAAAGATATCGCTTATTTCCCAAGTCTGTATGATTGGTATAGCCTTAAAAAGATAGCCTTTTTATCGGAGAATAATATTTTTACCAAAAATGAACTTGCAGAGAACAGAAAATCTATCAATATTATTTTTGATGAATTGATCGCACAGAATAACGGTAATCCAAAGCTATATTTTATGAAAGAAAAGCTGATGGATAACTGTAATTTCAATCAATGCAAAGACAAGCTTGAACAGCTTCAGAAGCTGGTTGCATCTGATGTGCAGGGAGATTATAAAGTAGTCATCATGGAAGATATTATGGAAGAACTGGTGATGAAAAATAAAGCAAAGGAGGCTATTGCTGTTGCGGCAAAGGCTAAAAGCGAGTATCCGAAATCTCCTTTCATTGAAAATATTAAAAACAAGGAAAACCAGATTATCAATCCGATATTAAGCATCAAATATGAAAAGCAGACCCAGAATAACCTGCCGATTCATTTTATCGCTGAGTCCAAGAATGTTTCAGAATTTTCGATTAATATTTATGAGGTAAAAGAAGACTTTTTATCCTTGATGAAATATGTACAGAACTCTTATGCTGATAACTATTTCAGTAAAGTAAAAAAGAATCTGGTAAGAAAGGAAACTTACCAACTTTCAGATCCGAAAGATTATCAGCTTCATAAAACATCATTGGAAATTAAACCTCTTCCTTCCGGAGTGTATGTTGCAGAATATTCACTGTCAGGAACTGATGGAAAAGAGATTGATCCTGAAAAGAATTTCTATTTTCTGGTTTCAGGAAACAAGATTATTTATCAATCCAGATCTTCCAGGAATTCACTGGCAGACGATCTGAAGTTGGTTAACAGTGAAAATGGAAAACCTGTAGCCAATGAAAATATCAGTTTTTATGAATTTGTCAGTAACAATTCACTCAATAAAATTGAAGGGAAAACCAATGAGAAAGGAGTTTTCAAATTTCCTTCTACTGCCAATAAAGAGTATTATAGAATGTACCTGATCCTACAGCCTAAAACCAATGATTTCCAAATTATGCAGGTATATGGAAATAATGGACGTGAAGATTATAATCCTAACAAAGAAGCCCTTTCGAAAGCACAAATTTTTACGGATAGAGCGATCTACAGACCAGGACAGATGGTGTATTTTAAAGTAGTGAATACCCGGTTAAATAATGAGACTGAATCAGTAGCTTCAGGATTGAAGCAGAAAATCACTCTGATGGATGCTAATAATCAGGAAGTTTCTTCCCAAAGTTTCACCACCAATGAATTTGGTTCCTATCATGGCAGTTTTATGTTGCCAAAAGGAAAACTGAACGGTACTTTTTACCTGAATACAGATGGAGCGAGTCAGGGATACAAAGATATCAGGGTAGAAGAGTACAAAAGACCAAAGTTTGAAGTTACTTTCGAACCCGTAAAAGATGAGTATAAATACGGTCAAACCATAGAACTGAAAGGGAAAGCCATGATGTTCTCGGGAGTAGCTTTAAGCAATACAATGGTAAATTACGAGATCAAAAAACAAAATATCCGTTGGAGATATTTCTGGTGGTACCCAAGAGGAAACGATAATGAAAACTCAATTTTGGGAGAAGCTAAAACCAATGAAAAAGGAGAGTTTGTTATTCGTTTAGATCTTAAGAAAGATGAAAAATTAGAAGGAATTCAGATTGATAACTATCAGATTAATGCTTCTGTTACTGATATTAACGGGGAAACACAAACAGCTAATACAGATTTGAAGGTAGCTTCAGTTTCTCATTACATCAAAGCTGATGAAATCAAAAATATATTTAGTGATGAAAATGCAAAATTAAAAGTAGAGACCAAGAATTATAACGAACAGGCTCTTAAAAAAGCATATCAGGTTAAGCTGTCAAAACTGTCTGCTCCGGATAGAATTTTTAGAGATAATTTCAAAGCAGAAGTTCAGAATCTTCCGAACTATTCAAAAACAGAATTTATCAGCAAATTCCCACACGATTTGTTTGACAAAAATGATGAAATCAAAAGCTGGAAAACAGAAAAAGTAATCGTAGAGAGACAACAGCAGCCATCTTCCGATACTCAGTCTTCTGATTTGGATTTAGGAAAACTGGAGGCAGGAGATTACCAGTTGGAGCTGTTCAATATTGAAGGAAAAGACACCATCAAAGCGGCTCAGTATTTCAGTGTTTGGGATAAAAACTCCCTGAAACCGACTCAGAAAACATTCTTAACGGTGATTGCACCAAAAGATGAAATTGCAAGAGGCGAAAAAACAAAAGTATATGTGTATTCTGCCATTCCTGATGCATTGGTGAATGTCTTTGTTCAGGATGGTTCCGGTAAAACGATTGCAGAAACTCATCAGTTGAAAAAAGGAATCCTTGAATATACTGCAGATATTCCAAAAGATAAAAGCGTTTCTGAACTGAATCTTCAGTTCCAGTTAGTGGCATTTAACGATGTGCAAACACAGACTGCTGCTCTGAAGATCAAGGACACGGAGAAACCTTTAAAAATTGAAACAGTTACCTTCAGAGATAAGCTGGAACCGAATTCAAAAGAAAAATGGACGGTAAAAGTTACTGGAAACGATAAAGAAAAGGTGAATGCAGAGGTATTGGCCAATATGTACGACATGTCTTTAGACCAGTTTGCTGTAAATACCTTTGGTTGGAATAAATTATATACGCCATTCAACATTATTACTTCTTATGATGTCAGAGAGTATCTGTTGCAGAAAAGCTATCAGAAACGATTGAAATATTATAATGGAAATTATGTGGCAGTTCCTAATTTTAATTGGTTTGATGGTAGTTTATTTTATAGCCTGGGAGGAAATGGGGGAATATCTCCTAAATTACGTCGTAAAGGTGCATTAGATGCAATGCCGGCAGCTCCTATTGCTAGAAATTCAGCAGTAGCTATTGAAGAAGTGGTGATGACAGGATATGGGCAAAAAGAGTCGGCTATAGCTGGTAAAGTTGCAGGAGTTCAAGTTGCAGAAGCTGATGCAGCTGTAAATCAATCTGAACCAAAAGAGGCATTAGAAAAAGTTCCCGTACGTCAGAATTTAAATGAAACAGCATTCTTCTATCCTGATCTGAAAACCGATGCAGAAGGAAACGTCAACTTTGAATTCACTTCTCCGGAAGCATTAACAAAATGGAAATTAATGTTCCTGGCTCACACAAAAGATGCAAGAGCGGCTACCTTGGAAAAAGAAGTGGTAACACAGAAGGAATTCTCAGTCACTCCAAACTATCCGAGATTCTTAAGAGAGGGTGATGAGCTGAATTTACAGTCAAAACTATCCAACCTTACCAATAAAAAAATGAATGGTTCTGCTGAATTACAGATTTTAGATGCCTTCACCAATGAAAACATTTCTTCAAAATTCGGAATTACCTCAGGAACACAGAACTTTGATTTAAATGAAAACGGAAATGGTGCATTAACCTGGAAGCTAAAAGTTCCAAACAATGTATCTTCTATCATTTTAAAAGTAGTAGCAAAAGCAGGAGCTTATTCTGACGGAGAACAACAGGCGGTTGCGGTATTGCCAAACAGAATGTTGGTTACCGATGCAGTGCCGGTTTTTGTGAAAGAAGGAGAAACAAAGACTTTTGTATTGGATAACCTTAAAAATAACACTTCTACAACCGCTTCAAATGTTTCCAATACACTTGAATTAACCACCAACCCGATCTGGGAAATTATGTTTGCTCTTCCAAGTCTGAAAAATGACCACAACAATTCAGCAGATGTTATTTTCAACAAATGGTTTGCGGATGTATTGGCTTCTGAGATTTTCAAAGCGAATCCTAAAATGAAGACCGTGTTTGATGAGTATCAGGGCAAAGGATTATTAAATTCAAACCTTGAAAAAAATCAGGAATTGAAACAGTTGTTATTGGATGAAACCCCGTGGGTACTGGAAAGTAAAAATGAGACTGAGCAGATGCAAAAACTGGCACTTCTGTTTGATGTGAACACCATGAGAAATTCAATTAACCAGAATTGGGATGATTTCAGCAAACTTCAAAATCCTGATGGCGGATTCTCTTGGTATGCAGGATATCCTAGCTCTTATGGTACCTCATTATACATCCTTAAAAACCTTGGAAAGATCAATCTATGGTTAAAAGATAATGCAAAAGAGTATCAGAGTGCAGGGCAGAATGCTTTAGTGGCAAAACTGATCCAGTATGTAGATAACGAGATCAGCAAATATGCAGATACTAAGAAAGAAAATATCTGGAGCAACTGGGTTCTTGATTATTTGGATACCAGAAATTACTGGGAAAAACAATATCCTTTAAAAGGAAAAGGAGCTGCTTTGAAAGCTTTGGTGAAACAAAAAGCAAAAACGGCAAAAATTACTGATTTTACCTTCTTCGGACTTCACCGTGCCGCTTTATTGATGAATGATTACGGAGTGAAAGATGTATCTGATAAATTGATGACTTACCTTAAAGAAACCTCTACAGATACCAAAACACAAGGCGTGTACTGGAAACAGAACCTGAACGATTGGGGCTGGTTCAGCTCAAAAGTAGTAAATCATGCAGGAGCATTGGAAGCTTTCAATAAATTAAAAGCAAATGACACGAACTTTATAGAAGATACGAAGATCTGGCTGGTAACCCAGAAAGAAGTGAACTCATGGGGAAGCTCAAGAGGAACAGCTGAGGTGATCTTTACGATCTTAAATTCTGGAAAATCGTGGACAGGTGCAGAAAGTGATAAAGCAACTATCGTTTGGGGTGGAAAAGAAATTGTTCCTCAGACTCAGGCAACAGGATATGTGAAGTCAACAGTGAAAACGGATGCTATAGATAAAAACCTTGGAACGGTAACCGTTACCAAACCAGGACCTGGAATTGTTCAGGGAGGCTTATTCTGGCAGTATTATGAAGATCTGGATAAAATTAAATCATCTGAAAATTATATTTCCGTAACCAAAGAACTGTATAAAAAAGTGAAAACGGTAAACGGAGAAGAACTTCAGAAGATCTCACCGGAAACACCATTGAAAGTAGGAGATAAAGTAACCGTAAGAATGATCCTGAATACAGATAGAGCAATGGAATTCATTCATATTAAAGATATGAGAGCAGCAGGATTTGAACCGGTTGATGCATTATCAGGATACCAGTGGAAAAATAATTTAGGATATTATCAATCTACTAAAGATGCGTCCACAAATTTCTATATTCAATATATGCCTAAAGGTAAATATGTGTTTGAATATGATGTAGTTGCTAATGCATCCGGAAAGTTCTCAAACGGCATTACGACAATGCAGAATTACTATGCTCCACAGATGAATGCACACACAAAAGGAACAGGAATTCAGATTTTGGAATGATTTTTGGCTATTAGGAATTACGTAAAATTTAAAACCAAATAAAATGAAATTTTCAAAAACTTTAATTACTGGATTGGTATTGATGGCTGGGGTAAGTGCTTTCGCTCAAAAGAAGGCTGAAAAGTTTGAAAAACTACAGATTGAAATGTTCCCAAAAGCTAAAGAAGGATACAAACAAGTATATATTCAGCTTCCGGTGGACAAAAATGAAAACGACTTAAAAGTGGAAGTTTTTGTAGGTGCTGAAAAAATGTTAGACTGCAACAACTACTCTTTAATGGGAGAAATAAAAAGCCAGGATCTTCAGGGATGGGGATACAACTATTATGAAGTAGAATCAAAAGGAGATGCAGCAGGGACATTAATGGCTTGTCTGGATAAAAAACTGTCTAAAAAGTTTGTTACCCTTAAGCCGGAAATCGTAAGATACAACAGTAAACTGCCATTGGTATTCTATGTACCAAAAGATATTGAAGTTCGTTACAGAGTATTAAGACCTGATAACGGGATGAAGAAAGCAGTTCAGAAGTAAAATTTGCAAGCTTATTATAAACAGAAAACTCCTCGCAGCAATGTGGGGAGTTTTCGCTTTTATATATTGCTCATGCACATTTTATCACACAATGGCTCGCAAAATTTTTTATGGGATGCCTATTTTTTTAAGATTGCTAAGGCATTTCACTCAGCAATGAAGCAGCAAATACCTTAGCTAAATGAAATGCCTTTGTCTTCTACGAAAGATGATCTTAAGAGGAGAAAGGTAAAAGTAGAGTTAAATTTTTTTTCAAGATTTTTTAGTTTTTAATTAACTTTTAAACGGTTTTGATAAGACTTTATTATAAAGACTTTTATACTTAAACACATTTTAAACTTATTTTAAATTCATGCTTTTGTTAAATTATCTTTGAGTATTTTAACATTTTTTGCATTATATTTGTTATAAACATAAACCATGAAAAACAATTTATTGATTTTTACGTTTAGTTTTTTTGCTTTTCCTGCTTGGGCACAGTCTGCGCCGGATTTTAAAGAACTTCTGGATAGTGCAATGGTTCGGGACTCGAACCTGAAGATGCAGATTACCCAAAACAAACTTACCGATCTTGATGAACACAAGTTAAAAGATATCTTTCTTCCTACTCTGGAACTAAGTGGTAAGGCCGGTTACCTTAACGGAACAGCAAGACTTACGTCCCCCGAAATTAATCTGGCTCCTTTTATCAATATTGCTGAAGGTACTTTCAATAACAACTTCAATGTATCCGGATTTTCAGGAGTAGCCAAAGCTGAAGCCAAGATGCTTGTGTATTCCGGCGGAAAGGTGAAGTATCTGAAAAAGGCCGTTGAGGAAAAGAAGAAATCTGAAGATGTCCTGTTAGAAAAATCCAGAGATGAGGTTGTGGCAGGTATTTCCAGAGCTTATGACCAGCTGGCACTCATCCATCAGTCTAAAAAGGTATTGGATGAAAGCAAAAAAAGACTGGACATCAACAAGAAAACGGCAGATAAAGCATTAGGCTATGGTCTGATTACTCCTTACGATCATAAGAAAATTGAATTGGCTCAGGCTACTTTAAATGCAAAAGTGGTAGAATATGAAGGGAAAAAAGAATTGCTTCTTACACAACTTTATATTTTAACGGGAATCAACAGGGAACGGTTGAGAATGATAGATCCGGTTTTATCTCCTGTAGAACTTCTTACGGCAGAAAAAGGAATAGAACAGAGAGCTGAAGTACGTGCTCTTGAACATGGGATTGCTGCTGCAGATTATAAAATAAAGGCAGAAAGAACATGGATGATTCCAAAAGTTCAGCTGATGGCCTCCGCATACTATATCGGGTTATACGGAAACCATATTAAAAGTTCTGAAAATATAGTTCCTGCCGTTCCTATTCTTGGATATGAAGGTAAAAAACTGGACTGGAGTCCCAATAATGTTAATATTTTTCCTTTAATCACAGCTGGAGTTGGATTTAAGTGGGAGATTTTTGACGGAAAAGAAGGGAAGCATGCTGAAGAAACAGCTAAAGTTGGTAAAGAAGTATTGCAGAATCAGAAAGAAGATGCATTGAAAAAGCTATCATTGAATCTGGCTAATAACCAGACCAATTATGATATTGCTACTGCACAGATCACTTTAAAAGCTAAAGAAAAAGAACTGGCTAAAAATGCATTGGTACAGGCCGAAAAAGAATTCAGATACGGAATGAGTAAATCATCACAGCTTATTGATGCGGAAAACGATCTAGAAGCTTCAGAGCTGGAATATCAGAATGCCATTTTCAACCAGAGAAGAGCTGCGATAGAGCTGATGAGGGCTACCCAGGAACTGGATATTACCAAATTTTATTTAATCCCATAAAAATTAAAATGATGCATAAAAATATAGCTATAGTCTTTGCTTCTCTGTTTTTACTGGGAAGTTGTGATAAGAAAAACGAAAAAATTAAAGAACCTGAAGGGAAAACCAAAAAGGATGTGATCTCTTTTGCACCAAAGGTGACCGGAAGGATTTTAAAAATATATGTTTCTGAAGGGCAGACGGTGAAAAAAGGAGACACTCTTGCGCAGCTTGATGTGCCGGAAGTTTCTGCAAAAATTGCTCAGGCTCAGGGAGCGGTAAGTGCTGCAACAGCTCAGGAACAAATGGCTAAAAACGGAGCGACACCGGATCAGTTAAGACAGCTTCAGGCAAAATATAAAGGACTGAAAGAGCAGTATGACTTTGCACAGAAGTCCTACAGAAGAGCCAATAATATGTTCCGCGACAGCTTAATGTCTCCACAGGCACATGATGAAGTGTATGCCAAACTTCAGGGCGCAAAAGCACAATATGATGCTGTAGTAGCAGAGTTGGATGATGTGAACAGAGGAACCCGTTTCGAAAAAGTGGAAATGGCAGCTGGGCAGGCTTCTCAGGCAAAAGGAGCATTACAGGAAGCAAATGTGGCTTACTCAGAAAGATATATCATTGCTACCAATGATATGGAAATTGAAACCATTAGTTTGAATACAGGAGAACTGGCAACAGCTGGATTTGCTTTATTCAACGGATATATTCCCGAAAGTACTTATTTCAGATTTACTGTTCCTGAAAGTGCCATTTCAAAATATAAGAAAGGACAGAATGTGAATATGCAGATCGTTTACAACAAAGAAAGTCTACGGGGAACAGTTGTTTATATCAAACAATTGACAAGATATGCCGATATTACTACCGCTTATCCTGATTACCAATTACAGGATGCCATTTACGAGATTAAAGTAAAGCCAACGGATATGAATAAAGCCAAAAGCCTTTTGGTAAATGCGAACGTTATCCTGAAATAATTACGAAACGAAATAAGATGGCAGCCTCAATACACGGAAGGCTCTGTCTGGTTATTTAAAACATTAAAATATACAGATGAAAGAATTTTTCCGTCTTTTAAAACGAGAGTTCAAGCTTTTTATCAGCAATTCAACATTAAGAACAGTGTTCTTTGTGGCACCAATCTTTTATGCCACTTTGCTGGGGTTTGTCTACCAAAGCGGAAAAGTTGAAAACACACCTGTATTAGTTGTAGATAGAGATAATACACCTTTGTCCAACCAATTAACTGAAATGTTGGATGATAATAAGAGTATTAAGATCATCAAATATATCCAGGAACCTTTGAGTATAAAGGATGAGGTTATTCGACATGAAGCAGCTGCGGTTGTAATTATACCATCCCGCTTTGAAGGCGATATGCTTCAGAAAAAATACCCTGAGCTGAATGTTTATATCAACACAGGAAACGTTTTAACGGCCAACTTTGCTTCCAAAGCACTTCAGCTTACCATAGGAACATTCTCTGCAGGAGCATCCATAAAAGCGTTACAGAAAGCCGGGATGCCTGCAGCAAAAGCTGCAACACAATATGAACCTTTCAAAGCCAACTATATTACCCTTTTCAATACTACCGGAAACTATTTGATCTTTATGTGGCCGGCTATGTTAGCAGTAGTGTTGCAACAGGTTATTTTGCTGGCGATGGCTGTAAGTTTTGCCGCTGAATTTGAAAGAGGATCCTTTGTAAAAGAATATCTGAAAATGAAAAAATGGGCATTCCCAACCATGCTGATTAAAGTAATTCCGATTTGGATATCTTCTATCCTGATCGTAGGTGTTTATTACTTTATGCACATGATTTTCAGGGTTCCAATGCCGGAGGGAATACTTAATTTTATTCTTCTGACAGCAGTTTTTGTAGGCTCAGTATCATTCTTGGGAGTATTCATCAGTATATTGATCCCGGATGCTTTGAAGGCTACACAGATTCTTATGGTAATTGCCTCTCCAGCTTTTATTATCAGTGGATTTACATGGCCATTAAGTGCAATGCCGGCATTCGTACAGTTTATTGCCAACATTATCCCACTGACTCCATTTTTACAGGCATTTAAAATTCTCTTAATTCAAAAAGGATCAGTAGAACTTACTTTCCCATATCTGAAACATTTAAGTATTCTTTTAGTTGTGTATGCCATTATTGGATGGATTGCTTTAAAGATTAAACTTTGGTTTATTTTCAAAAAAGCAGCTCCGCAGGAAATTGCTGTGGAAGGAGGTTCTGAAGTGGAGACTGAATAAATTATATTGGGGTGAAAAGTGAAAATATAGTTATGATGACAATGGTTCTCATTGGGTATTTATACTTATATTCTAAAGCTTTCATACTCTCAAACTTTTAAAACCACCCCGTCAAAAATTCTTTAAATTTTAGGCACCCCTCCGGAGGATGGGATTGGTCATGCATCAAATGGCACCCGAGATAGAATAGCTGTGAAAAAGATAAAATGACACCAAGATTCTCACCCTCTAAAATATTCAATCACTCAAACCCGAATCTGGCAACAAAAAATTCTCCCACCATAAAAATCAAACAAAAAAACTGATATATTTGTCTGTAGTAAAAACAGATCGTATATGGAAAATGTATTTGACGCAAAAGACGCTCAAAACTATATTGATAGAATAAACAGACTGGTAGAAGATACCCATGGATTATGGGGGAAAATGACAGTGGATCAGATGTTGGCGCACTGTTGTATTACTTATGAAATGGTGTATGAGCCGGAAAAACATAAAAAACCGGGATCTATTGCGAAATTTATTTTAAAGACTTTTGTGAAATCTAAAGTAGTGGGTGAGAAAGCTTATCCGAGAGATTCTCCTACAGCTCCACAGTTCTTAGTATCGGGCAGAAAAAACTTTGAAGAAGAAAAGAGAAGACTGGTTGGTTTTATCCAAAAGACCCAACAACTAGGAGCAGATGCTTTCGATGGTAAAGAATCTTTCTCTTTCGGAAAATTAAAAGCTCAGGAATGGAACAATATGTTTGCAAAACATTTGAATCATCACCTGGCTCAATTCGGAGTTTAAAAATCACAGTATGAAAAAACTTTTATTACTCTTTATTCTGGCAACCCAATTTGTGTTGGCACAGATGCCGGATATTTCAAATACATGGCTGAACAATAGTAAACCTTATACTGGGACTATTGGAAATAAGGGCCAGGAATTGAAACTTAAGATTAATATTTCTGAACAGAATAAAAAGAATGATCAGGAGTATTTTGTTTCAGGGTATTCACTTGTGGATACCCATTATGCCAAATTTGAAGGAACCATCACCATTTCGAAATATAGGGATTCTAAAAAACAGGGAACTGTATTTGGAGAATATGAACTGGCTGAAGAGAATAAAGGAAAACATTCCGGAGTTTTTAAAGGACGGTTCGTTTATAATTTTAAATGGAACAGGAAAACTGAAAAAGTGGAAGGGCAATATATTGAATTGATTGGTGATTGGAAAAGCTATGATGGAATCCTTACCTTTAAGACCCATCTGAAAAATCAATAAATCTAAAATAATTTCTCAACACTAAAAAAATATGAAACTAGGAGCATTTTCAATCAGCTTAAGTGTAAAAGACCTTCAGAAATCCAAAGATTTTTATGAAAAACTAGGATTTACAATCATGGCCGGAGCTACAGCGCAAAACTATCTGATTATGAAAAACGGATCTACTTTAATAGGTCTGTTTCAGGCCATGTTTGATGGAAATATGCTGACTTTCAATCCAGGATGGGATGAAAACGCCCAAAATCTTGAATCCTTTGAAGATGTACGTGAAATTCAGAAACGTTTAAAGGAAGGTGGAGTAGAATTGGATAAAGAAGCTGATGAAACTACTTCAGGGCCGGAGCATATCTACCTGAAAGATCCGGATGGAAATATGATCCTGATCGATCAGCACAGATAAACAGAATTCAAAACAATTTAAAACTTAACTAAAAAAACAATCATGGCATCAGTAAACGTTTACTTAACATTCAATGGGAATTGCAGAGAAGCATTCGATTTCTATAAGTCGGTTTTCGGAGGAGAATATCCTTATATCGGAACTTTTGGAGAAATGCCTCCGATGGAAGGGAAAGAACTTCCTGAAGAAGATAAGAACAAAATTATGCACGTTACCCTTCCGATCTCTAAAGAAACCGTATTAATGGGAAGCGATACAGGCGGAGAATGGGCTTCTAATTTCAAAGAAGGGAATAACTTCTCAATCTCCATCAATGCAGAATCCAAAGAAGAAGCAGAGAAGTTATTTAATGGCCTTTCTACAGGCGGACAGGTAACAATGCCATTGGCAGACACTTTCTGGGGTGCCTATTTTGGAATGTTTACGGATAAATTCGGAATCAACTGGATGGTTAATTATGATGATCCTGCGAAAATGCAGCAGCATCCATAAAACTGATTTTATCCAAAAAAATAATAAAGAAACCGACAGATATCTGTCGGTTTTTTCAATACCCATGTAGGCTGATTTTATTGAATAAGATTAGTTCTTTTTAATAATTTTATAGCTTTCTGATTCTGATTTCATGAGGTAAATTCCATCAGGAAGTTCGGTAATATCAATCTTATTGTCACCTTTAGCAGCTTCTGTTGTTTTCACAAGTTTCCCGGATTGGTCATATAAAATGATTGTACTGTTTTTTTCCAGATTTAGATTGAAGGCTCCGGACGAAGGGTTGGGATATACATTTGTTTTCTTTTGAGGTGTAATTTCTACAGTTCCTAAGGTCTGCGTTTTAGACCATGTAAATGCGTCAAGGCACATATAAACATAACCGCCGGTTGACTGCAGCTGGATCTCATCAATGATTATATTACTATAGTTTTGATTATTAAGGTTTGTAAGGTCAATCAGAGTGAATCCATTGTAAGTGCCTGTTGTTCCTACTGTAGCATTGAATGTCGTATTAAAACTGGAGGTTTTGGTGGTAGAAAACTTTGTGACTCCGCCTAACTTTCCTGTAATGATTAGCGTTCCCGATGAGGTGGATTGGTTTAATGCAGTGTTGCTTAAGAATACCCAAAATTTTGATACTTTAAATGAAGAACCGCTTTTAACACTGAAAGATGGAGAAGGGATATTCGTAGTTCCTGTGTTATCAATATAGGCATTATCATTGGCGGTTCCATTCCAGCCCGTATTTGGATAGTTTTTCTGAACCCTAAAAGTACCGGCTTGCGAAACAATGTTAAAAGTATAGCTATTATCGGTGAAGGATGTGCTGCCATTCACTGCATTTTCAAAATTCATAGTGCTTGTTTGTGCACTGACGTCTGCAATCTTACTTAGAAAGATAAGAATGGTAAAAAGGATAATTTTTTTCATGATGTAGATTTCTTATGGTTAGTGTTTTTAATATATCAGGATGCCAGGAGTGTATTGTTCATCTTTCTGTTCGATATAACTTAAATAATATCCCAAAGTAACGGTGAAATAACAAGTGAAAACAGCGTATTAAAATCCTAATTGTAAAACAGGTATAAATACGTGATTTTGATTATTCATATTGTTTTATTTTTGAAGAAAACAAATGAGATTGATATGATTGAAAATAAAATAAGTTTATTTAGAGCATATAATTTGTTTTTTTCATAACTTCATTTTGTACAAAACCTATAATTTAAAACAAATAACTATGGAATTACCTAAACATGCAGTAACATTAGAAGAAGCCATTAGATGGACTAAGAGGTGGCAATTAAAAGAATTAACTTCAGGGCTTGAAATAAAAGCGCACATGATCCCAAAAAAAGATGTACAGGATATTTTCAGCAAAGATTTGAACGTTGAACATCTTCGTGGCTACAATGCGATTAGTGATGACGGGACATATAAATTTTTAATGGTTGGGGTAGATGCTAAAGGGGATGATATGGTGAATTATGAAAAAGGATATTACGTCTATGATATGACCACACCATGCCCAAGTGTATGCTCAACGGTAATATGGTGGGACCAGTAATCTAAAATTGAAGATCATTGGATCATTGGATTGAAATATTGTCATTAATTGGAAAAGGCATTCTGCTGATTAATCTGGCAGTATACTGTATAGGCTTTTCCCGCTCAGGAAGAGCCTATACATTTTTTATAAGCTATTTGGCATGGATATTAATCTGTGAAATAATATTTTATGTGTTAAATTATCAGAGGATCAATAATCTGTTTTTTTCTCATTATTATCTGATTATTCAGTTCGTGCTGCTGGGACTTTTTTTCCATGAAATTTTAACTGAAAAATATCAAAAAAATACAGCACGATTTCTTTTAATGATGATCCCTTCGGTTCTGATCGTGCAGTATATAATAGATCCGGAGAAATATTACGTATTCAATTTATTTGAAATATTTATCACTTCCTATTCTCTCATTATTCTGGCATTGTTTCATTTATACAATATACTGGATACTGAAAAGAAATACAACTATATAAGCCTTGGGCTTCTGCTGTATCTGATAAGCAGTACGGTGATATTTCTATCTGGAAATCTGTATACGGTAATGAATACAAATCTGCACAGAGAAATCTGGGTTTTCAATGTGGTGATGTTTATCGTTTATCAGATTTTTATTTTTGCCGAGTATTTCTTTTCCCGTAGAAAAAATGTGTAATTACTGTTATGATCTTACAACATGAATGAAAATACAATTATTTCCACTATAGTCTATACCTTTTTGGCTTTTACCCTGCTGGCGGTTACGTTGGTCATATTTTATTATTTTTCAAATAAAAAAATAACGAAAAACCTTCTTCAAAAGAAAGAGTTGGAACTCAGGTATGAGAAAGACCTTACCCATGCCATTATAAGCTCTCAGGAAAAAGAACGGTTACGGATTGCTCAGGACCTGCACGATGATATCAGTTCAAAATTGAGTGTAGTCTCTTTGAATATCCATCTGCTGGACTTTGATAATTTAACGAGGGAAGAATATAATGAACTGAAAAATAAAATCATCAATCTGGTAAATACCACAGCAGAAAGTGCCAGACAGATCTCTCATGACCTGCTTCCTCCGATTCTCGAGAAATTTGGATTGCATGCCGCCATAGATGCATTGTGCTCAGAGATCAATATGTCTAAAACAGTACAGATTTCTTACGCCAATAACCTGTATTTCGCAAAGGCTGAGGATGAAAAAAATTTACATATCTTTAGGATACTTCAGGAATTGATTAATAACTCTATAAAACACGGGAAAAGTACTCATATTGATATAGTATTTAAAGGAAAGGATGGAAAAAATACATGTATCTATAAGGATAATGGTAAAGGATTTAGTCCCAATGAAGACGTTCTGAAAGGAGGATTAGGATTACGGAATATAAGAAGCAGGGTAGAACTTATCAATGGTACATTGAAGATAGAAAGTGAAAACAGCAAAGGAATTACCGTAGAATTTACATTTTAATTGATTATAAGATGGAAAAAGATACCATTCGCCTGATGATCGTAGATGATGAAGCACTATTTCGTCAGGGAATTTCATTGTTGATACAGAGAGAAAAAGATATTATGCTGGTGCGTGATTTCAGCAATGGAAGAGAATTGCTTGATGCATTTGTCACCCTTGAAGAGTTGCCGGATATTATATTGATGGATCTCAATATGCCGGAAATTAACGGAGTGGAGGCCACCAAACAGATTCATATCAAATACCCTCAGATCAAAATTATAGCCCTCACCAGCTATAATACGAAAGCTTTTATTGTGAATATGATCCAGTCTGGGGCATGTTCCTTTTTGAAAAAAAATTCAAGTCCCTCAGAGTTGGTCAATGCCATTAGGGAAGTACACCAAAAAGGATTCTATTATAACATCGAAGTAATGGAAGCTTTGCATCAGAGCCTGACTGCGCCTAAGAAGAAGGTTTCCAGTATCTTTGATGCCAATCACATTTCTAAAAGAGAGAAAGAAGTACTGGAGCTGATCTGTCAACAATACAGCACTCCTGAAATTGCAGACCAACTTTTTATAAGCTCAAGAACCGTAGAAGGACACCGTAATAGTCTGCTTCTGAAGACGGGGTCTAAAAATACAGCCGGTCTGGTAGTATACGCTATTGAAAGTAAAATGGTAGACACAAATTATCTAAAAGACAGATTCGATTAGATTTTATTGATATTTTCTCATTAAATTAGTTTTTATTTTTTAAATAAAAGACTAACCGACAGAAAATAGAAAAGATGAAATTTACAATCGGAGATATTACAGCAGCACATCAAAAAGTAAAGAGCGGGGCAGACTTTCCTCAATATATTCAGGCTATAAAAAGTCTGGGCGTTGCTCATTATACAACTTATGTTTCTGACGGAAATACAGCCTATTTCAACAGAGACCATCAATCGGTTCATACCGGAAGTAAATATGATACCCTTATCATTTCTGAAAAAACCAATCTTGACCATTTTAAAACCAGATTAAAACTTCATCAGCAAGGAGGTACAGATTACCATACTTTCTGTAATGATTGTGCAGAAAGCGGAATAGCTGGCTGGGTAATGAATCTGGCAGCAATGACCTGTGCTTACTTTGATAAAGACCGAAAAGAAATTTTGGTAGAGCAGATTCCTGAGTAAAATCACAGGAATTGAATATATCAGATCTAATGTTAGTTAATGTAAAACTTACATCGAATCAATCATGAAAATATCGTTTGCTATTATTGATTTAAAATATTATTTTTGTTAAAACGATAGATAATAGTAATTGATAAACATGAGAAAGGTTTTTACGAGGTTGGCATTCACAGTATTGAGCTTGGGGTCGGTTTTAACATGGGCGCAAAAAAATGATCTGGGCGCTTGGTATATGTATTTTGGAAACAATAAGATCAGTAAAAAACTTAACTGGCACAATGAAGTTCAGTACAGAAATTTTGATGCCATTGGAGATCTGGAACAACTACTGATCCGTACCGGAATTGGATATGATCTTAGTGAAAATAATAATAACGTATTGTTGGGATATGGCTTTATTTTAAGTCAGCCTTATGTAAACGGAGAAAAAAAAGAAAATATAGAACACAGAATTTTCCAGCAATATATTACCAAGCAGAAGTTCGGACGTCTCAACCTTCAGCATCGCTATCGTTTGGAAGAACGTTTTCTGGAAGACAATTTTAGAATGAGATTCCGTTATATGTTAGGACTGAATATCCCGATTACTCAGAAGGAAATGTTGCCGAAAACATTGTACGCCTCTGTATATAATGAGATTTTCCTTCATTTCAACAGCCCTACTTTTGATAGAAACAGAGTCTACGGAGCTTTGGGCTATGTGATTAACAAAAACATGAGAATTGAAGCCGGATATATGAATCAGATTCAGGAAAACAGAAACAGAGGACAAATTCAGATTGGTTTTTATAACAATATACCGTTTACCAAAAACTAATGTTGACTGTTTCTGCTGAATGCGCTGATGAAGAACTTTTAAGACAAGATATTGATTAAAATTAACACAAAAAATAACACATATGCATTCAGGAAAAAGATTTAGTGCACGGGAATTCATTACCTGGACACGCCGCAGCATTTATGCCTTAATTGTATTGGCAGCAATCCCTACTATTTTATATTTTTTAGGATTTAAATTCCTTTCCGTGCCATGGCAGCCCATCGCCATCATGGGAACTGCAGTAGCCTTTATCGTAGGATTTAAGAATAATGCGAGCTATAGCAGGCTTTGGGAGGCAAGACAGATTTACGGAGCTATTATTAACGACAGTCGGAGCTTTGGATATATTCTAAGGGATTCTCTTAATGCTAAAGATCCCGGTAAAGTAAAAGAAATGTTTCTTCGTCATTATGCATGGCTTACGGCACTTAGATTTCAGCTCAGAGAGTCAAGAGTCTGGGAGAATATGGGAACTGCCGAGTTTGATGAATATGCAAAAAAATATGACATTCCGGAAAGGCTTTCAAAACTGGATGATGAACTGAAGAAATACCTTTCAGAAGCAGAACTTCAGTATATTCTTGGCAAAAAGAACAGAGCTACGCAATTGATGGCCAGTCAAAGTAAAGAATTGTCTGAAGCGTATGAAAAAGGGGAGATTAATGACTTTCAATGGACGCAGATCAATCAGCAGCTGGTAAAATTTACCGACAGTCAGGGAAAAGCAGAACGAATTAAAAATTTCCCTTATCCAAGGAATTTCTCATCCATTACAACTTACCTTTTGTTGTTGTTTATTGTATTTGTTCCTTTCGGAATGTTGAAAGAATTTGATAAACTGGGAGAGGATTCCATGCTGGAAGGATGGACAATTTGGTTCAATATTCCTTTCTCATTATTGGTGACTTGGTGCTTTCATACATTAGACAGTGTAGGAGAGTCATCAGTAAACCCTTTTGAAGGAAGTGCCAACGATGTTCCTATTACCCAGATAAGCCGTACCATTGAAATTGATATGAGAGATATGCTGGATGAAACCGATCTCCCACCGGCAATCACTCCAAAAAACAATATTGTACTTTAAAATTAAAAGATTAAGAAAGAATTGGAGTTAGATTTAAATCTGTGTTATCTGCAAAATCTACGTGAGATAAAAAACAAACCTATAAGATTTAAATCAAAAAAATATTTGCCTTAGCCAATTTTCTCTGAAATTTTTAGTTCTAATAACAAAAAATAATACTTAAAAAAACTAAATCGAAATGATTCACAGTTATGTTATAATATCCATTGTAGTCTTACTGTCTGTAATGATATTGGTAATGATAGGGCAGAAGCTGAAAGTCGCTTATCCTATTTTCCTGGTGATTGCAGGATTGCTGATAAGCTTTGTTCCGGGAATGCCGCGTGTAGAGATAGAGCCCGATCTTGTTTTTCTTATCTTTCTTCCTCCTATTTTATTTGAAGCTGCATGGTTTACTTCATGGCAGGATTTTCATAAATGGAGAAAACAGATTTTTTCCATGGCTTTTGGATTAGTGTTTTTAACTTCCATCGTTGTTGCCTACCTTTCATCTTCTATTATTCCTGGGCTTACCATAGCGATGGGGTTTCTGTTGGGTGGAGTAAACTCACCACCCGATGCTGTAGCCGCTACTTCAGTATTGAAACACATGAAAATCCCTAAAAAGATCACCAGTATTCTGGAAGGAGAAAGTTTGATTAACGATGCATCCAGTTTAATTGTCTTTAAATTTGCTCTGGCAGCCGTTATTTCAGGGCAGTTTATCTGGAGAGATGCCATTCAGGATTTCTTTACCATGGCCATTGGTGGAATTGCAATGGGGGTAGCTGTAGGTTTTTTATTTGGGGCATTACTTAGAATTATTCCTACAAACTCCAATATAGATACGGTGATTACCCTGATTGTTCCTTACATTATGTATGTGGGAGCAGAGCACTTCCATTTTTCAGGAGTATTGGCGGTGGTTGCCGGTGGATTGTTGATGTCTTACAATTCTCATTGCTACCTGAGCCATACCTCAAGAATTCAATCCGGAAACGTCTGGAGTGTTTTGATATTTCTGATGAATACCATCATTTTTATCCTGATTGGTCTTGAATTGCCAATTGTTGTAGAAGGTTTAACAGATTATACTATTTCGGAAGGAATTTTATATAGTGTAGTGATTGGTGGAGCCATCATCGGAACCAGAATCATCTACAGTTATGCGTTGATGTATTTCCCAAGGCTTTGTTCTAAAGAAATAAGATTAAAAGTTCCGAAACCGGATTGGCGTGAACCTTTTATCATCAGTTTTGCAGCGATGAGAGGTGTTGTATCGTTGGCTGCAGCATTATCTATTCCTGCCTTTTTACCTAATGGAGAAGCATTTCCGCACCGAAATATCATTCTATTCGTAACTTTTGTTATTATCCTGATTACCTTGGTTGGACAGGGATTATTACTGAGTCCGATTCTGAAATTATTGAATATTCAGGATGCAGGAGGTGAATTGCCGGAAGAAAAGCAGGAAGTTATCCTCATGCGTAAACTTAAAGAAACAGCTTTGCATAAACTAGATAATGACTTTTCTGAATTGGCAGTGTCTAACAGCCTTGTTCGTCATCAAAAGCATAAACTGGAAAACGAAATGATGCTGATGGCAGATAAAGCCCAGTGCATGGCCTCTACCGGAGATTATGTAACGGCAGTCAATGAGAATAAAGATGTACTTCGTCAGGTTATTCAGGCTCAGAGAAATGAATTACATAGAATGAAAAAAGAGAAAATATTTGACGATCATGTGATGAGAACCATTGAAATGCAGCTGGATTTTGATGAAGCAAAAATTACAGGATTCTCTCACTGATAATATTAAGCCTTTACAATAACATAAAAATAAAACCACAAAAGTCACAAAAGAATTTAGGCTAAGGTTAAGATTAATACTAACTTGCATAAAGTTCACAAATTGAAAATTTACAGATTTTCAAAACTTAAATGTACTTCTCAACAGCAAGAATTTACTCTTAAAATAGCTTGGTATTTAAAAGCTTTTGTGACTAAAAACAATTGAGTAGTTCATTCAAACTTTAATAATATGAATACACCAATCACCGTTCAATACAGGATAAATGTTCCAGCTGAAAAAGTTTGGAAAGTATTAACGGATAAAAGTGAAATGAAGTGCTGGTATTTCGATATTCAGGATTTTGAACTGGCAGTAGGAAAGGTATTTAATTTCTACGAACCAGGAGGCGAAAATAAATACCATCATCAAGGTGAAATTCTTGAAATTATTCCCAATCAAAAATTAAAACATAGCTGGTGTTATCCTGATTTTTCAGACCAAAAAACAACCGTTACATGGGAACTGCAATCTGAAGATGATGGAACTTTAGTGAAGTTAACCCATGAAGATATTGAAAACTTCAAGGATTTGGGAGAAGGACTTTCAAGAGAAAATTTTACAGGCGGCTGGAATTCAATTCTAGGCCAAAGCCTGAAAGAATATCTGGAAAAATAAAAGAATGGTAGTATTAGAGCCTTTTCATATCCAAGACGCGTCGGAATTAATTTCAAACATAAAAGATCAAAGAGCACTCCTTCAGTTTGCCGGCCCCATGTACCGTTTTCCTTTAACGGAAGATCAGCTTGAAGGAGACTTGTCTGATGAAAACAGAACCCTGTTCAAAATAGTTGATGCAGAGAACCAAATTACAATAGGACACGCCCAGATATTCTTAAAAGAGAAAACTTTTCTGTTGGGAAGGATTCTGATCTGGGATGAAAACAACCGTGGAAAAGGCTACGGGAAAAAAGTAATGCAGGAACTCCTGAAATACGGATTTAATAATTTCAACAGAGAGTTGGCAGAACTTAATGTATACGATTGGAATATCGGAGCTATTGAATGCTATAAGAAAGTAGGCTTTACTATTGATCCGGATGTAAAGAATGAAGTGAAAATTGATGATGAAAACTGGGTTTCAATCAATATGAAAATTCACAGAGATACATTTGAACTATAGAAATCATGAGCAGATTCACCGGGCTCAGACCCATGCTTTGGACTGAAAATCTGGATGAAACCATAGGGTTTTATATTCATATTCTCGGTTTTGAATTGTTAAGCAGAAATGATGAATGGCATTGGGCTTCACTTCGAAAAGATCATGTTTACATAATGTTTGCTTTGCCTAATGAGCATGAAAATAATGTTGCTATCGGTTTTACGGGATCATTTTATTTTAATGTAGATAAAGTAGAAGAATTATGGGAAGATCTTAAAACAAAGGCCCAAATCTGCTATGAAATTGAAACTTTTGAATGGGGAATGAGAGAGTTTGCAGTATATGATAACAACGGATATATCCTACAATTTGGTGAACCTACGGATAATATTGGCAATACGGAATAAAATTTGCTATTTTTGGGGAAATATTTAGAAAGTCAATGAAAAAAAATATAATAGCGGGTTTCGCAGCAATTCTATTACTGGCATCTTGTAATAAAGATAAAGAGATTCTTGATACATTAAACACTTATAATAATTCAATGGAAGCAAAAGGATACCATTTCGGTGATAAACTTCAGCTTCCGAAAGAAGTAACGGAAAATGCAGAAAGCGTAACCATCAGCTTTGGAGATAAAGAAACTACAGACCTTACCATTGATCCGAAGTTTTTTACTTTAGGAGATAACGCGGTTACTTTCAATATCAAAACAAAAGGTGGAGAAGTGCTGAACCAGGATGCAACCATTAATGTTTTTGCAAAAAATCCTGAAAAAAATATTGCTTATCAGATTGTAGCAGAATATCCTCACGATCCGAAAAACTTTGTACAGGGATTCCAGGCAGAGGGAAATACCATTTATGAAAGCGATGGTCAGAACGGATCTTCACAAATCCTGAAATATACATTGGGAACAACTACACCACTTGCCTCCACAAAACAGGCTCCGGAGGATTTTTCAGAAGGAAGTACTATTGTTGGTGACAAAGTATACCAGTTAACTTGGCAAAGTAAAAAAGGATATATTTATGATAAAAGCTCACTGAAATTACTTTCAGAATTTGCTTATCCAAACGTATTAGGTGAAGGTTGGGGACTAACGTATGATGGGAAAAACCTGATCGCTTCAGACGGAAGCAAACTTTTATATTTCCTGGATGCTCATGATCCTTCAAAATTGATTAAATATATTGCAGTAGCAGGAAGCTCACAGGCATATGACCAACTGAACGAGCTGGAATACCATAACGGATTCCTGTATGCTAACGTATGGCAAAAACCCATCATCCTGAAAATTAATCCTGCAACCGGAGAAGTGGTAGGGACATTTGATTTCACAGAAATTGCAAAACAAAATACCAAAGGAAGTGATGATGTTCTGAACGGAATTGCTTTCAAAGGTGAAAATATGTTGGTAACAGGGAAGAACTGGCCGAAGATTTATGAAGTTGTTATTAAATAAGAAAACTTTCATAACAATTTCTATTCAAATAAAATAAGATGTAAATTGGTAGCGTTCCTGTGAGGAGCGCTATCTTAGTAAAAAGAATTTTGAGATTAATCTATCTGATATGCATTTTCATTTTCTGTTCCTCTGCGGCACAGAACATCCTTCCTTTGGATACTTTGAAGTTGAAGGAAGCTAAAGATATGCTCGCTGATGACTACGGAAACCTGTACATCTATAAAAATAAGGACTTTAGCTTTACCAAATATGATTCTTTAGGGAAGCAGATCGGGAAAATGATGCTTACGGTTCCTTATAAAGTACAAACCGTACAAAATCCTCTGAATGTGCCTTTGTTTTCTGAAAATGCCCAGGAAATGAAATTTGTGGATCAGAATATGAACGAAATCCAGCGAATTGATTTTAAACAGAAATTTGGATTTATCAGAATGGCTTATGCTGAGGATTTGCAACAATTATGGCTACTGGATGACAGTACAAAACGTCTGATACAATATAACTTCAGAAATGATACCACCATCAATTCATTTCCTTTTGATATCAGTTTTGAGGATCTGATGGATTTGCTGGTGTATGAAACTAAAGTATATGTTCTCACCAAAAAACATATCAGAATTTATAATCTGAAGTTCGAAACACTATTTGAAGCCCCGATAGATAACGGAAAACGATTCAGAAGAGAAAATGATACTATATTGGTTGTTGCCAATAATTCAATCTTAAAATATGTTCCAGAGAAAGGGATGAGTGTTGTTTTTGAAGATCCGGAAGCACAAATTGTGGATAAAAACATCCTTTCTTATTTTGAAATCAAGGGGAACAAGCTTTATCTTTACAGCCTTGAAAAAGTAAAGGAAGCCAGACAGCAAAAACAACAGGAAATTGAACTTCAGACCATAGAGCAGTCTACAGAGAAACCCGTAGAAAATGTTGAAGAAAAGTCCAATGGAGGAGAAACTGAAAAGAAACCCTCTGACAATATATTGGAAAAGTTGGTGGAAGAAACTTCTGAAGTTCAGGCAGCAGGCGGAGAAAAGCTTATCAATTAATTAGTAAATACAAGGAAAAAGAATATTATGCATATTGCAGTTACAGGAAACATTGGAGCAGGAAAAACAACTTTAACCACAATGCTTTCTAAGCATTACGGATGGGATGCACAATTTGAAGACGTAGATCACAACCCTTATCTGGAGGATTTTTATTCAGATATGAGCAAATGGAGCTTTGCACTGCAGGTATATTTTCTGGGAAGTAGATTTCGCCAGGTAAAAGAGATCAGAGAAAGTGGTAAAAACATTATTCAGGACCGTACTATTTATGAAGATGCACATATCTTCGCAGAAAACCTGAATGATATGAACCTTCTTTCAGACAGGGATTTCAGTAACTATTCATCTGTCTTTGATCTGATGAAATCATTTGTTTCCGCACCGGATCTTTTAATCTATCTGAAATCAGACGTTCCGAATCTGGTAAAGAAAATTTACAAAAGAGGACGTGAATATGAAGCGTCTATCAGCATTGAATACCTTTCAAAACTGAATCAGAAATATGAAAAATGGATTTCCAACTATACAGAAGGAAAACTGTTGATTATTGAAGTAGACGATTTAGATTTCGTTGAAAAACCAGAAGATTTTGGATTGATCCTGGAAAAAATTGAAACAGAATTACACGGATTGTTTTAACAAACTTTTATCAGAATATTAAGATAATGTCCATTGAATTCTTGGTAAATTTGTAATAGACAAGTTTAATTTTTAAAAATAATTAGAAATGTTAGTGAAGGTTTTACATAACGGAAGCTGTTCAAAGTCAAATGCAGTATTAGAGTATCTTGATGAAAACGGGGTGGCTTTTGAGATCATTAATATTATTGAAGATCCACTAAGTATTCTGGAGATTAAAACCGTATTGAAAAAGCTTAATCAGAGTGTTTTTCATATTATTCGAAAGACAGATAAGCTGTATATTGAAAACTATGCAGATAAAAATTATTCGGAAGAAGAATGGATTAAGATTCTCTCTGAAAATCCTTCCCTGATCCAGAGACCTATCCTGGTAAAAGGCTCAGTAGCGATGTTGGGAAGACCTATTGAAAATGTAAAATTCTTTATTGAGAAATAATAAATATATATATATAAGTTGCGGCTGTTTCGAAGAAACAGCCGCAACTTTGTTTTTAAATAGAAGCGAGATCTAATTCTCGTTCTGTATTCCAATAAAAAGGCCCTCATTTTTCTGACTGCCTTTTTTATTTTACAATAGAATAACGCCTTCTATTTTTGCTACTTCTTGATAAATATTCACTACCTGGTTTGCATCTAATACAAATGCATTAATGTTGCAGGCTGTGTATTTTCCATTTTTACTTTCGCGGTTTCCCAATGTAAATTTAATACCATCAAAAACTTTGTAAATTTCAGTAAGTTTTAACTGGTCTGTAGGAATAATAAATTTAAATAAATAATCCTCAGGAAAATCATGATGACCTTCCAGTTTTTCCTTTAAAGATTTATAGAAATCTTCAGGATTTGCGTGTTGATTTCCTTGTAATATATCCATCTTCAATTCTAATATAATATATAAATATAACGAATTTTTTTCTATTTTCCAAATGGCCCTAACAGGGACTTGGAGTTCTGATGCTCGTAATCTTCAATGATATTGAAGAGCCCGGCTACCAGTTGTTCAGAAGCAAGCTGGCTTAATCCGCCTGCGTTTACTGTATTTTGATTACCACCCAAAAGACTGCCCAGGAAATTGCTTCCGGCCAAAGCAGTGTTGATGGTTTTCACAATACCATATTCGTTCAGTTTTTCATCCACTTTCGGAGCGATAGCTGCAATAAGCTGTTGGGATGTTTTCTCTTTTAGGATCTGTGTAGCAGTAGTTCCTTCAATAATTCTGGTTACATCCTGAGCGTTTAAACTGTTTACGGCACCCTGTAGGATAGGTCTCGAAGTATTTACAGTGTAAGCAGCTGCCTGGGCAATATAATCTCTTTCCTTAGCAACCAGTGAAGGAGCAATTTTTTCCAGCATAGAGTTAATTTCCCTAAGCTGTTTCGGAAGAGCTTTATCTACCATATTATTTTGTAGGAAGGCATCTTTATTAGTATAAACGCCCATTCCTTTGTCAATACCATTGAGTAGCATTCTTTTAATAATGGAGAGACCCATGTCCGAAGTGGCAAGCGTTGTACAGGATTGTACAGTGGTGGTAATAATGGCACCGGTCCCCACTATAAGAGCCGCTGCAATGATATATTTTTTCATTAATCTTTTTTATTGCTTTTTTCAAAAACTGCACCAAAGGTAAATACTATTATCTATTTAACAAAATATTAATGATTAGTGAATTATTTGGTGATTTTTTTTGTTGAAAACATGAATTTGTTATTAATGATTTGACATTAAATTGATATTAATTTTGGTTTTAAATTGTTTAATTTGATTTTATTGGTGATTTTATGTAAAAAAATATGATTGTTTTTGAATTTTTAAGATATATTAACATGTTTCGGTTTTTTTTCTATTTTTGGCTAATGTCTTCATTTGAGAAATTAAATGCTTCAAAATGAGACAATGTTGAAAATCTGATTGTACGAATAAAATTGAAACTATATGAAACAAAGTAATTTAAAGTATCCATGCCTCATCGCAGTTTTATACTTCGGGATGAACGTGAATGCACAGGTTACAAAAGACTCTGCTAAAGTTCAGAAGATTGACGAAGTGGTCATGATCGGATATGGTAGCCGTAAGAAAGTGGATAATACAACATCCATTAGCTCCATCAGTGCAGAAGAAGTAACCAAAACCAAAGTTCTGAATGCTTCACAGGCCATTCAGGGGAAAGCAGCTGGGGTACAGATTATGGCATCTGATATGCCGGGATCTACGCCTATGGTAATGATCAGAGGTCTGGGAACGGTAACAGGAGGAAGATCTCCTTTATATGTTGTAGATGGAATGTTCCTTGAAAATATCAATAATATCAACTCGAATGATATTCTTACTTACGATATTTTGAAAGATGCTGCTGCATTAGCAATTTATGGTAACAGAGCAGCAAATGGAGTAATTATTATTACTACGAAGTCTGGAAAAGGAAAGTTAAGCGTTTCTTATGATGGATTAGTAGGTGTGAGAAGTCCGTTGAAGACTGTGAAAATGGCAAATGCGTCAGAGTTTGCAACCTATAATAATGCGGCTCTTAATTTGAATAGGTTTTCTACCAATCAACCAGTGAATACAGACTGGTTTAAAGAAATTACAAGAACAGGCGTTTACAATCAGCATAACCTCTCAGTATCCGGATCTTCTGAGGCTGTGAAATACTTTTTCAGTTTAAGTAATTATGACGAACAATCTATTTTAAGAGGTACAGATTATAATCGTGCTACCATTAGATCTAATAATGAGTTCAAGATTACTAAAGGAATTACACTTTCTCAAAATTTCAGTGTAGCATTCACAAAAACGACTCCAAAACCTTTTAATGCATTTACAACTGCTTATAAGCAATCTCCTATGGTTCCTGTTTATTATCCTTCAGGACAATTTGGGATGCCTTTTGTAAATGAAACGACAGGACTTGTAGATTATTCAGGGAAAAAATTTAATGATGTTACCAATCCGGTAAGCCAGTTATTGCTTAATAATGAGCAAAACAAAAATACTTTGCTGCAAGGAGGTTTGAAGTTAGATATAGATATCATTAAAGGGTTAAAATTTACTTCTCAGTTTAATGGAGAGTATTCAAACTATAAATCTTATAATTTTAGAAATGAGGTTGATATATGGCTTGCAGAAGAACCTACAAGGGTGCCTGGAGGCTTCTCAAATACGAACCCTGTTAATACTTTAGAAAACACACGGGAAGATTATTATAACTGGTCATTAACCAATTATTTAACATATAATAAAAAATTCGGAGTTCACGATATTGAAGCAACAATAGGTACTGAAACTACAGTAAGAAATGGTATTGACCAGCTTATTGTAAAAAGAAAAAATTTGTTGTTGAATGATTCTAATTATTGGAACCTTAACGGAACCGATTATGTAAATAATGTTCAAAGTTTGAAATCTGTGAAATACGACAGGAATACTACTGTTTCTTATTTTGCCAGAGCACAGTATAAATTAATGAACCGTTATTTACTAAGTGCAACTATAAGACGTGATGGATCTTCACAGTTTGCAGCAGGTCAAAAATGGGGAACTTTCCCATCATTTGGAGCAGGATGGATTATTTCTGAAGAAGAGTTTATGAAAGATGGATTCTTTGATCTGTTAAAATTAAGAGGAGGTTGGGGTAAATTAGGTAATCAAAGAGTTCCTTTGAATTACCTGCCTTTGAATTCGGGTAAAGATTACAACTATGGTTTTGGAAATGCTAATCCGGTAAGTAATGGTATTACTGTCAACAAAGGGTTTGATCCTGTATTAGGATGGGAAGTTACTGAAGAATCATCCTTAGGATTGGACTTTGGATTGTTTAATAAGAGATTAACCGGAGGTATTGATGTTTATAACAGAGAAACCAACAATCTTATTTTAGGAATTACCAATTATATTACTTCAGGACAGTCTGAAACTTATTATTCTCACGTAGGTGCAGTAAGAAACAGAGGAGCGGAATTTTCATTGAACTGGGCTGATAAAGTGGGCGAAAACTGGACTTACTCTTTAGGAGCTAATTATTCTTACAATCAAAATACATTGACCAAAGTAGATACAAGCAAAAATATTGCGCAGTTGAGTGGTGGAGATCTGGGCAATGGACAATGGGTCAAACTATTTAACAGTTCCACTGTCGGACACGCTTTGGGAAGCTTCTATTTATGGGAATATGATGGGGTAGATGCTAATGGTAACATGAAATATAAGGACCTTAATGGAAATGGTATTACGGGATCTGCTGATGCAGGAGACAGAAAATATTTTAATTCTTATATTCCTAAATCTACTTTGGGAATCAATGTTTCTTTAAGCTATAAGAACTGGGATTTTGCAGCAAATGGATATGGAGCCTTTGGGTTTAGTGTTTATAATGGTAAAAAAGCGCAGAGAAGTAACAGTGTAAATATCGAATCTTCAGTAGCTCAGGATTACTGGTCTCCATCCAATCAGAATTCATATCATCCAAAGCCTTATACAGATAATCCTATTGCCTCCACTTATTTCTTAGAAGATGGGGATTACTTTAGAATTAATAATATCTCAATTGGATATACTGTGAGGAATGTAGTAGATTATGTAAAATCAGTGAAGTTTTATGTAAGCGCGATCAATCCTTTTGTATGGCAAAAATATTCAGGATATTCCTCAGAGTTATCAGGATATAATCCGGCAGATGCGAAAACAGAAGGGGATCCTTACAAAATGGCAGGGGTAGAATTAAATGCTTACCCTACGTTAAAATCTTTTGTATTTGGTGTAAACGTAAACTTTTAGAAAAAATGAAAAGAAATAAGATATTATTAGTCTCTTTAATGTTATTAGGTTCAGTAGCTGCTGTACAAAGTTGTAGTGATGAATTTATTGATGTGAAACCCTCGGAGTCAATGACAATTGATGATCTTGAAAAATTTAATAATGATAATGGAGCTACTTACTTTGTGAATTCTATCTATGCTAAGTTTTTAGACTGGAATATGAGCACATTTGCCTGGATAGGGGTTACTTCTATTATTTCTGATGATGCTGATAAAGGATCTACTGATGGAGATACCGGATCTGATAAAAACCTTTTGGATGCATTGAATATTACTGCTACAACACCATCTTTTAAAGAACTTTTTGCGTCTAACTATCAGGGAATTAATAGATGTAATGAGGCTTTAAAATATATCCCGCAATTAGATAAAGCAAACTCTGAATTGCGTAAAAGGCTAATGGGTGAGGCAAAATTTCTGAGAGCATTTATGTATTTCACCCTTGTGAAATCTTTTGGAGGTGTTCCTTTGGTAGATCGTGTTCCTATTTTAGGAAATGCTGAGGATAAAAAAATGCAGCTAACAAGAGTTTCTAAAGAAGAAATATATGCCTTCATTGAAAAAGACCTGAAAGAAGCTATTGAATCATTGCCAGGGAAAGGAGCTTATGGAGGAACAGAGGTAGGAAGAGCATCAGTAGGAGCTGCTCATGCTCTTTTGGCTAAAGTTTATCTTTATCAGAAAAAATGGCAACTAGCTGCTGAACAATGTGATTTAGTGACAGGCTACTCTTTAACTCCTAGCTTTATTGATATTTATAAAGTTTCTGGAGAGAATAATGCTGAATCAATTTTTGAAATTCAAGGTTCAGGTGCTGATGCAGGAAGAGCTATCCAACAGTACAGTAAAGTCCAGGGAGTTCGTGGTACCGGAGGCTGGGGCTGGGGATTTGCAACACCTACTCAAGGACTATATGATGCTTACACAGCAGAAGGTGATAAAGAGAGAAGAGATGCTACCATTATCCATAGAGATATGACATTGTATGACGGAAGATATATTCCTAGTACAGTAGAGAACAAGTTCTATAACTATAAGGCTTATTCTTCAGCATTCTATGATAAAGATGCAACAGATACCAATATCCGTTATCTGAGATATGCTGAAGTTTTGTTAATCAAAGCAGAAGCATTGAATGAATTAGGACAAACAAGTGTTGCTATTCCATTATTAAATCAGGTGAGAGAAAGAGCTAAAATTACTCCAACTCCAGCTACCTCTCAGGCAGATGTAAGAACAGCAATCTGGAAGGAAAGAAGATTAGAGTTAGCTTTTGAACATGATAGATGGTTTGACTTAGTAAGAACAGGTCAGGCACAGGCGGCAATGGCTGCTGATGGAGGTAAGAAGTTCATCGTTGGAAAACATGAATTATTCCCACTTCCTTATGAATTTATCATGGAAGCAGGTGGATTGTCTCAACAAAACCCAGGATATTAATCAATAACCATAAACTAGAGGAGAGTGAAAATTCTCCTCTGGTTTTATAACCAGTAACACGATACCAATGAAAAGGACCCTATTGTCAATTGCCGTAACATCTTTATTCTTTGCTTATTCCTGTAAAAATGCTCAGGTTAAACCACAAACCGTTAAAAATAATAGCGTTAAAAGCACTATTACAGATGAACAGCTGATGGATAAAGTGCAGAAAGATGCCCTAAAATATTTTTGGGAGTATGCAGAACCCAATTCTATGTTGGGAAGAGAGCGTTATCATGAGGACAATATTTATCCTGATAATGATAAACATGTTATTACAACAGGAGGTTCGGGATTTGGATTGGCAACTTTACTGGTAGGAGTGGAGAGAGGATTCATTCCAAGAAAAGAGGCTGTGAAAAGATTGACTCACATCATGGATTTTCTGGCCAAAGCAGACCGCCACAAAGGCGCATGGTCACATTGGATCAATGGAGAGACCGGAAAAACCATTCCTTTTGGAAAAAAAGATAATGGCGGAGATCTTGTAGAAACAGCATTCCTTACTTCAGGGATATTGATGGTTCGTGAATACTTTAAAAACGGAAATGCAGAAGAAAAAGCTTTAGCAGCAAAATGTGATGAACTTTGGAAAGGAATTCAATGGAACTGGTATACCAAAGGCGGAGAAAAAGTGCTGTATTGGCACTGGTCACCCGAATACCAATGGGAAATGAATTTTCCATTAGAAGGCTATAACGAATGTCTGATTACGTATATTCTTGCGGCATCGTCACCTACTTATTCCATAGATGCAGAAACTTATTATAAAGGCTGGACCAGAAACGGAACCTACCTTACAGACAAAACAAAATACGGATTACCTCTGTATGTAAAACACAACTATGCCGAAGAATACGGCGGGCCACTTTTCTGGGCTCAATATTCATACGTCGGGCTTGATCCTACAGGATTATCCGATAAATTAGTGAAAAACTATTTTGATATTAATAAAAATCAAACCCTTATTGATTATAAATACTGTGTTGAAAATCCAAAACAATGGAAAGGCTACGGCCCAAACTATTGGGGGTTAACAGCCGGATATACAAGGAATGAGAATGGAAGTACAGGCTATACCGCTCACATGCCAGGTAATGACCATGGAGTCATAACGCCAACAGCTGCCTTGAGCAGCTTTCCATACACTCCAAAAGAATCCATGGATTTTTTACGATTCATCTATACTCAAAAGCCTGAATTTATCGGATCAGCAGGACCTTACGATGCGACATCCATCAATTATAACAACTGGTTTACACCAAGATATCTGGCCATAGATCAGGGAACAATAGCGCCCATGATTGAAAATTATAGAACCGGTTTCCTTTGGAAGTTATTCATGAATGCTCCTGAAATTCAACAGGGATTGAAAAAACTAAGCTTCCAATCTGCAAAATATGGAATAAAATAATTGATTGGAATAAGCTTACAAAGACCATTTCAGTCAATGATAAAAAATAAAGCTTTCTGATGTAGCAGATAAAACAAATTTATATGATTGCTCAAACACAATAATCTGCTTCATCTGCGAGAAAAACAAAATAAAAACCAAATCCAAAGGCGTTAGCCAAGATCTAATAGCACTATGAAATTAAAACATATTCCCCTTTTATTACTGCCACTTTCCCTACAGCTCAATGCTCAGGAAATAAAAGCAGAACTGAACAAAGAAGTTAAACGGCAGGAAAAAATGTCCTATATCTTGGATTATCCTAAAAATACAAAAGGAAATGTTCCTTTGATTGTGTTTCTTCACGGTTCTGGAGAAAGAGGAAATAATCTTGAGTTGGTAAAAGCTCACAGCCCATTCACTTATAAAAACCTGATTAAGGAACCGGTGGCTATTTTGGCACCACAATGTCCTGCAGATACCTGGTGGGATACGGTTACAGTGTATAATCTGATCAAGGAAATTCAGAAAAAATATAAAATTGATGCCTCCAGAATTTACCTTATCGGTCTTTCTATGGGAGGCTGGGGAACCTTAAAACTGGCTATGGAACATCCTGAGATGTTTGCTGCGGTAGCTTCAGTTTGTGCACCTACAGATCAGGTGATGACGGCCAATATTCAGCAATTTAAAAATTTGAATATGAAAATATTCCATGGCGGAATGGATGATATAGTATTGCCGGAAAATGCTTTTAAGTTTTACCAGAAGCTTCATCCTGTGAACCCGACAGCAGAATTGGTGATTTTCCCGAATGATAATCATAACTCATGGGATTCAGCCTATTCAAATCCACAGTTGTATGAATGGATGCTGTCTAAAAAGAAAGAAAAATAAGAATACATATTTCGTTCAACGAAAGAAAACTCATAAAAATCAAAACAATAATAACAAGAAGATAGATTTATGAAAAAGTTAATTGTACTTGCAACGCTGGCACTTTCACCAGTGTTTTCCGCTCAGGAAATGGTGGACAAGCCTGTACAGTCTTATCAGACTGCACAATATCAGGCCAAGAAGAAAGCCTTTGTAGACAATCTTTTATCTAAAATGACCTTGGATGAAAAAATAGGTCAGATGAACCTTCCAACCTCCGGAGACTTTACTACCGGTATGGCTCAGAGTTCAGATATCGGAAAAAAAGTAGAACAAGGGTTAGTAGGCGGGTTATTCAATATAAAAGGAGCGGATAAAATTAAAGCAGTTCAGAAAGTAGCTGTTGAAAAAAGCCGTTTGAAAATTCCAATGATCTTCGGAATGGATGTTATTCACGGATACGAAACTACTTTTCCTATTCCATTAGGATTAGCCGCTTCCTGGGATATGAATCTTGTGCAACAATCTGCAAAAGTAGCTGCAAGAGAAGCCGCTTCTGATGGGATCAACTGGACATTTTCACCCATGGTAGACATCTCCCGCGAACCAAGATGGGGAAGAGTTTCCGAAGGTTCTGGAGAAGATCCGTATTTAGGAAGTGAAATTTCAAAAAATATGGTGTATGGTTATCAGGGGAAAGATCTGGCCAATGGCACCAATATATTAGCTTGTGTAAAGCACTTTGCTTTATATGGAGCAGGAGAATCCGGAAGAGATTACAATACGGTTGATATGAGCCATGTAAGAATGTTCAACGAATATTTTCCACCTTATAAAGCCGCTGTAGATGCCGGAGTAGCTTCGGTAATGGCTTCTTTCAATGAAGTGGACGGAGTTCCTGCAACAGGAAACAGATGGCTTCAGACTGAAGTATTGAGAAACCAATGGAAGTTCAAAGGTTTTGTAGTAACTGATTATACCGGGATCAATGAAATGGTGGATCACGGAATGGGAGATCTTCAGCAGGTTTCTGCATTGGCTTTAAAAGCAGGTGTTGATATGGATATGGTAGGAGAGGGCTTTTTAACCACTTTAAAAAAATCATTATCTGAAGGTAAGGTTACTCAGGCTGAAATTGATATCGCAGCCAGAAGAATCCTGGAAGCAAAATATGACTTAGGTCTTTTCGATAACCCATACAAGCATGGTGATGCAAAATTAGCAGCCAAAGAAGTATACAATTTGGAAAACCGTAACATTGCAAGAAATGTTGCTGCACAATCAATGGTTTTATTGAAAAATGAAAATCAGGTGTTACCTTTAAAAAAATCAGGAACTGTTGCAGTGATCGGTCCCTTGGTGAATAACTCAATCAACATGGCCGGAACATGGAGTGTAGCTACAAAACATAACGTTTCAGTTAATTTAATGCAGGGACTTCAGGCGAATTATGGTAAAGAAGTGAAATTCCTTTCCGCAAAAGGAGCTAACATTGATTATGATGCAAAACTGGAAGAGATCTATGCCGCTCACGGAAAGAAAACCGATAGAGACAACCGCTCAAAAGAAGAATTGTTAAAAGAAGCAGTAGATATTGCCAATAAAGCCGACGTTATTGTACTGGCAATTGGAGAATCTGCAGAAATGAGTGGAGAATCTTCATCAAGATCAGAAATCACCATTCCTCAATCTCAGGTGGACCTGCTCAATGAATTGAAAAAGACAGGAAAACCAATCGCTATGATTCTTTTCACAGGCCGTCCGCTAGCACTAACGAATGTAAAAGACACTCCTGATGCCATTCTTAACGCATGGTTCCCGGGCTCAGAAGCAGGAAATGCAATGGCCGATGTTCTTTTCGGAAAAGTAAACCCGTCAGGAAAACTTCCAATGACTTTCCCAAGAAGCTTAGGACAGGTTCCTATTTATTATAATGCTAAAAATACAGGTCGCCCGTTAGATCAGAAACTGACTGATAAGTGTGAGTACCAAAGATTCCGTTCCAATTATATGGATGAATGCAATACTCCATTGTATGCATTCGGTTATGGATTAAGCTATACGAAATTCAACTACTCTGATATCAGTATTTCCAATCCTAATCCGAAGGGAGATCAAGCTATTCAGGCATCTGTTACGGTAACCAATTCCGGAAACTATGATGGTGCAGAAGTAGTTCAGCTCTACATCAGAGATATGGTGGGAAGTATTACAAGACCCGTAAAAGAATTGAAAGGTTTCCAGAAAATATTTTTGAAAAAAGGAGAATCCAAAAAAGTAACCTTTGAGATCACTCCTGAAAACCTGAAGTTCTACAACGGAGAGTTGAAATACGACTGGGAGTCAGGAGAGTTTGATATTATGATCGGAACAAGCTCCGATGAGGTGAAACATTCTAAAGTCAATTGGACAAAGTAAAAAGTGAAGAAAATTTTTCACAGCGATGTGTTTTATGGTTTTTTGGCATGGTTTTTATTAATACCCATCCTAGTTATCATAATAATACAAACAACATGAAAAAAACAATTTTATTGAGCGCAATGTTCCTTGGTACTTTGGCATTTGCACAACAAACACCAGTATTAGGCGGCGACAAAGATGCTCACGGATGTATCGGTTCAGCTGGGTATACCTATTCACAGATCAAGAAAGACTGTGTAAGAACTTTTGAAGAAAAAATCAAACTAAAAGAAGTTGCTACAAAAGGAGATTATATCGCAGCGGTTATTTTCAGCAAAGACAAAAAGAACGCTGAAGTTTTTGTTAAAGATGCAGAAGGAGGAAGCGTAATTCTTACCAGAGCAGGAAAAGCAAAAGCTTGGAAAAAAGGTGGTTATGTATTAACTCCTTACAAAAAAAGCGGATTTCAGCTTAAAAAGGATAATGTTGTAATCTATCAATAAAATCAGATTTTCAAAGAAAAAAGTAAGTCACTCGAAAGGGTGACTTTTTTTGTGAGTATATAAAACGAGTTATTGGCAGATTAGGCTATGCCGATCGGGATTTTCATGCCAATTAATGAAGATCATTGGATAATGAATGCCAATCCAAATAAGATAAAAATAGCTTAAGGATATTTCCATAGAACAAGACTTATGTTGTTTAAAAAATATAATGTGTTTTGTAACTAGGAATGAAATTAATATCTTTATTTCCAAAACACTTTTACCCCACTGAAAACATTAATAATTTAAATATGAAAAAACCAATTTTATTTAGCATGATGTTCCTTGGCTCTTTAATTTTTGCCCAACAAAAAACTCCGGTTTTGGGAGGTGATAGAGATGTTCATGGTTGTATAGGCTCGGCAGGTTATACCTATTCACAAATCAGAAATAATTGTGTAAAGGTTTTCGAACAGAAAATCAAATTAAAGGAAGTAGGTTCAGATAAAAGCTATACTACCATGACGGCTGTTATTTTTAGTAAAGATATGAAGCGGGCCGAAATTTTTATCCCGGAGGGAAATGCCAAAAGCATTATTCTTGAAAAAGAAGGAAAAGGCAAAATCTGGAAAAGCGGAAGCTATATTAAAGAAACATATGTGTTAGTTCCTTACAAGAAAACCAGGTATCAAATTAAAAAGGATGATGTAGTCATTTATCAGTAAGATCAAATTTTTTAAAATATAAGACCACTTGAAAAGAGTGGTTTTTTTATGGATTTATATTCCAGGTTTTAAATATCTTCTTTTTTTCAGGAGCTTCATCCCGCTATCCACTCATACTCCTCGCGCCAAAGCGCTACCCTGAGCGAAGTCGAAGGGCCAACCGCTTGCTGCGGGGTAACCGTTGCTATCGGGGCTAGGGTATGAGTGATAAGTAATAAATGATAACGATATTGGTGTTAAGATTCAATATTACTTATATTATTTTATATCTACCCAGTCTAGTTTTTGGGTATCAATTATCAATTATATTGCTGCAAAACAGGGAAGTCTACCATACAATCTCCTAGTATTTATAAAAATTGATAATAACAAAAGCCTGACTGATGTCAGGCTTATCTTTTAAATGCATTTTTCAGCATCATATATTCTGCAGGCTCCGTTTTCGCGGTATTGACAAGTTCCGCTTGGACAGCTTTGTCCCGGTTGTGGAACCCATCCGCCGGAGATCATTTTTAAATCAGTCTTTGTTAGTTTTTTTAGATTTTTCATACGTTTAATTTGTTTCTGGTTACTCTACTCTGTAAGCTTTTCGAGGTCCGCTTGTAACGAATTTATTAAAAAAGTTTAAATAAAATCACTATCTATTGAAAAAACAATTAGATTTTATAAATAAATGTAGATTTACAGAAACACTTTTGAGTGATACAAGCTAAGAGGATAGTTTCTAAAAATTGAGTTCATGGGAAATAATACAGAAATAGAAATCGATAAAAACAGTAAAAGAATTATTAAAATATTTGTAGCTGTTTTTGTAGGTATTTTTGTACTTACAATATTATATCTCATTATAAATTCAAATGAGCTGGTAAAACGACAATTATTATCTATTGAAAGATATACAAGAGTAATTGATATTTACAACAATAAAAAAGAGCATAATTTTCCATATGTTAAATATTCTAATGGAACTCAAAAAATTTTAGAATTTCCATATCAAATAGGTGATTCTGTTTCAAAAAGTAAAGGAGATTCTATAGAGTATATTTTCAGAAAAGACAGTATAATAAAGAATAATTATTTTGAAGAAGCAAGAACAAATGGTTTTTTAAAATAGACTAAAAATTCCGCTGCTCAAAGTCTCCTGACTTTGAGCTGATAAAATTCAGAAAATTATTACGTTTATTGATGCAGATGTTAATATAGAACTACGAAACACGAACCCAATAGAATGATAAGGGAAAACTCCTCAAAATTCTCTACAAATCACGACTACAAAAATCATAAAACCAGAATTTTCATCTCTCACTGAAAAACCGTATTTTTGTACATCTAAAAAGTAAAAGAACGAATGAATTCCTACAAAAATCCATTGGAAGAGCGCTATTCCAGTGAAGAAATGTTGTTTAATTTCTCACATAATAACAAATTCCGTACCTGGAGAAAACTTTGGATCGCTTTAGCAGAGATCGAAAAAGATTTAGGGCTTGAAATTACAGACGAGCAGATCGCTGAATTAAAAGCTAATGCTGAAAATATCGATTTCGATAAAGCAGCAGAATACGAAAAGAAATTCCGTCATGATGTAATGGCTCACGTTCACACCTATGGAGATGTGGCGCCTTCAGCAAAAGGAATTATTCACTTGGGAGCAACCTCAGCTTTTGTAGGAGATAATACAGACTTAATTCAGATCCGTGACGGACTTTTAATCCTGAAGAAGAAGTTGGTGAACGTAATGAAAAATCTTTCAGATTTTGCGATTCAGTACAAAGATCTTCCAACATTAGGATTTACACACTTCCAACCTGCACAGTTAACAACAGTAGGAAAGAGAGCTACTCTTTGGTTACAGAGTTTAGTTCTTGATATCGAAGAATTAGATTTCTTCCTTGAAACGCTACGTTTCAGAGGAGTAAAAGGAACTACGGGAACTGCTGCAAGTTTCCTTGAGCTGTTCAACGGAGATTATTCTAAAGTAAAACATTTAGATAAAGAACTTTCAAAAAGATTCGGATTCGAAAAAGTATTTGGAGTTTCAGGACAGACTTACGACAGAAAAATTGATGCTAAAGTAGTAGCATTATTAGGAAATATCGCTCAATCTGCTCACAAATTCACTAACGATTTACGTTTGCTTCAAAACCTTAAGGAAATTGAAGAACCATTCGAGAAAAACCAGATCGGTTCATCGGCAATGGCTTACAAGCGTAATCCAATGAGAAGTGAAAGAATCGGGGCATTGGCAAAATATGTGATGTCTTTAACAACAAGTTCTGCAATGGTGGCTTCTACACAATGGTTTGAAAGAACATTGGATGACTCTGCCAACAAGAGATTAACCATTCCTCAGGCATTTTTAGCAGTAGATGCAATCCTATTGATCTGGAACAACATCATGAACGGAATTGTGGTATATCCGAACAGAATCAACAAGCATATTGAAGAAGAACTTCCTTTCATGGCAACAGAATATATTATCATGGAAGAAGTGAAAGCTGGTGGTGACCGTCAGGAAATTCACGAAGTAATCAGAGTTCATTCTATGGAAGCTTCCAAGAAAGTGAAGGAAGAAGGAAAAGAAAACGACCTGATCGAAAGAATCTTAAACGATGATTCTTTAAAGCTGGATAAATCAAAATTAAAAGAAGTTTTAGATCCGAAGAACTTTATTGGGTTCGCGCCAATTCAGACAGAAGAATTTGTCAAGAATGAAGTGCAGCCGATTATAGACCAGAATAAAGATTTGATAGGATTAGAAGCTGATCTTAAAGTATAAAACAATATGCAGCCTTTTGGGCTGCATTTTTTATTTTAAACCCAACCATGAACAAAGTCCTTTTACTCATTACAATGATTCCCATACTTGTTTTTTCTCAGGAGAAAGAAGTTTTAAGATATTTTACTTCCAAAGACAATTTAGTGGGGGTGAAAAATCAAAAGGGAGAAATCATTATTCCTGCACAATTTAAAATTTACTCAGATCTTAAAGACGGAGAAGTCGTAGATGGAGAAACCATTCTTTTTGACGGCGAGAAAAAAGGAGATAAACCTCAGAAAAATACCTGGGGATATGTCTATGACAGAAAAGGAAACTTTCTTTACACACCATTCCTGTATGATAACGGACCCGATTATTTTGTAGAAGGACTAAGACGTTTCGTTAAAAATGGAAAGATAGGTTTTGCAGATAGAAACGGAAAAACTGTTATTGAACCCAAACATGATTTTGTTGACCATTTTACGTATGGATACGCTTCATTTTGTGATGGATGTAAAAGGAATGATGATGACGGGTATATAAAAGTACCCGGTGAGAAATGGGGAATGATGAATACCAAAGGGGAAACGGTTCAACCACTTACCAAATATTCTGATAAGGATGTGAAAATCGTTGGAAAATATTATCCATACCCTTTTCATTATAATGAAAAAGAGAAAAATATTCTTCAGTTTTTTGATAAACAAAATAAACTGCTGTCAGATCTTTATTATGTAAATGTTTACAATAAGATCCCTGAAAAAGAAAAGAGATTGTTTTTTGAAATTGTAGAAAGACCAAAAGAAAACTTCCCGTATTATCAGGTAAATACCTATGATTATACGAAATATGATTTGGGAATGCTTAATCGTTTTAAATTTTTGGTTTCAGAAGATGGGAAGACATTTTATACGATAAGAGATTATAATGAAAAAAAAGTTCCTTTTGGAGAATGGCTGAGAAATGAAATAGAAGAAGCTAAACAATTTCAAAAAGAACATCCTGATAACCCGAATAAATTCAAAGATAACCAGAATTAAACCTCATGAGAAAAAATCTACTCATATGTATTCTTGCTTTGGTATTTGTGAAAAACCATGCACAAAGTGATAAAACAGTGTACTCAATCATAGATGCAGCTGCTCAGAAAGTGGCGAAAGAGTCCAAAGCATATTCTGTTTCTGTTGGAATAATCAAAGACGGGAAAATCTATACTAAGCACTTTGGTGAAATAGACAAAGGAAAAGGGAACAAGGCAGATGATAATACTTATTTTGCCATAGCTTCCGTTACTAAGCTTTTTACAGGTCAATTATTGGCTCAGGCAGTGTTGGAAGGGAAAGTAAATCTTGATGATGATGTTCGTAAATATCTGAAGGGATCCTATCCAAACTTAGAATATAATGGAGTTCCGATAAAAGTAAGGAATTTAATTTCTTATGAAACAGCATTGCCTAGAAATCTCCCTATTGATGATGAGTTAAGAAAAAATATGACGGATGAGACCCCTTTTCTTTACGAGAAACTCAACGAAGGATATACCAAGGAAGATTTTAAAAAAGATCTGGGCACTGTAAAATTAAACATGGAGCCGGGAAAAGAATATAAATACAGTAATTTGAGTCTGGAATTGGCAGGACTCATACTGGAAAATATTTACGGAAAAAGCTATGAAACCCTTTTGAAAGAAAATATCTTCTCAAAAGCTGGAATGAACCATACCAAACTTGAACTTGATAAAAATGAAGCTCAGGCCAACGGATATCATGAAAATTATCGTCTGATGCCGGTTTCAAAAAGTCTTTTATGGGGATCTGGTGGCTCGAAAACCGAATCTACAATGGGAGATATGGTGAAGTTTTTAAAAGAAGAACTGAATCCACAAGATAAAATAGTACAGGAGTCCCAAAGAAACATTAACAATAGTAAAGAAGGCTGGTATGGATATTTTTGGGATAAGTATTGGATTACCGAACATGGTAAAAGAGGATTTAAACATGGTGGATCCTATGGGATAAATAGCTTGTTTACCGTATTTCCTGAGCTGAATATCGGAATCTGTATGATTGTGAACATCAATGGACCTGAAACATTTACCGCACTTTATAATGGTACAAGCAGTTTAGTAGCCGATCTTATTCCAACTTCAGAGAAAAAGCAGGTGTATGGGTATTCCGTAAAGGGAGATAAAATCGTTTTTTCTTACACCCATCCGAAAAACCTGAACGGAAACCTGATCAATACAGTTTCTGTAGCAGGAAGTTTCAATAATTGGGATCCTGAAAATAAAGAATATCAGATGATAAAAAAGGATAAAAACCTTTATGAATTGGAGGTTCCTATCTCCCAATTTGAAAAAGGAAAGCCCTATTCTTTTAAATTTGTATTGAATAAAGAAGAATGGATTGGAGCTTCTAAAAATGTATCCAATAATGACGGGACCAAAGATAATAATCTGGCATTCGTATTATAAGAAAAAGATTGAGCTTAAAGAAAGTAAAAAGAGTAAATTTGTACTCAATAAAATTAGGATGTATCATAACATCTAAAAGAGCAGCCAATGGAGAGGAAACAAAGGATAACAATAAGGAAGTGCTACTCTGAACTCAGAAAAGTAAAAAGAAAAATAAATCTAATATTAAAATCTGACATCTAATGTCTAATAACAAAAGAATTTTCGTAGAAAAAAGAGGAATTTTCGATGTTGAAAGTCCAAAAATTTTTGATGAAGTAAAAGCAGTTGTTCCGGCAATTCAAAGTGTGAAAGTCTACAATGTGTATGATATCTTCAATTTGAATGACGGGGAATTCGAGAAAGTAGTAAACAATACTTTTGTAGATCCTGTTACTGATATTTTACATACAGAAAACCCTGCAAAAAGCATCCATTTCGGGATGGAGTTCCTGCCTGGTCAGTACGATCAGAGAGCAGACTCTGCACAACAGTGTATCGCTTTATTAACAGAAAATGAAAAGTCAAAAGTAAGAAGTGGAAAGTTAATCGAATTTGTAGGAGTATCAGAAGCTGATTTGGTGAAAATCAAAGACCTTTTGATCAACAAAGTAGAATCTCAGGAAAAAGACTTATCTGTATTGGATATTCCTGCTGATGAAACACCATCAAAAGTAATCATCCACGAAAATTTCATCAATTTCAATGATGCTGAACTTGAAAACTTCTATAATAATCACGGTTTTGCATTAGGATTAGATGACCTGAAATTTATTCAGGAATACTTTAAAACTGAAGAAAGAAACCCTACAGAAACAGAACTGAAAGTATTAGACACGTATTGGAGCGATCACTGTCGTCACACAACTTTCGAAACAGAATTGTCAGATATTCAGTTTGAAGGAAGGTTCAAGCAGACATTGGATACTATTTTCAATGATTATATCGAAAAAAGAAAATTCTTAGGCCGTGAGCTGAAACCAATTTCTTTAATGGATCTGGCGACAGTTTGCGGAAGATATTTCCATAAAACAGGTAATTTGGAAAATTTGGTGGTTTCTGACGAAATCAACGCTTGTACAATCCAAATTGAAGCTGAATACGATGGTAAAAAAGAACCTTGGTATTTATTATTCAAAAACGAAACGCACAACCACCCAACGGAAATTGAACCTTTCGGAGGAGCTTCTACTTGTTTAGGAGGAGCAATCAGAGACCCTTTATCAGGAAGATCGTTTGTGTTTCAGGCGATGAGATTAACAGGGGCTGCAGATGTTTTAGAATCCGTAGACAAAACATTACCAGGGAAATTACCTCAGAAAACAATTACCAAACAAGCTGCGAACGGATATTCATCTTACGGTAACCAGATTGGTCTTGCAACCACTATGGTTTCTGAAATCTATGATGAAGGCTACAAAGCTAAAAGAATGGAAGTAGGTTTCGTTACCGGAGCCGTTCCTGTAGACTGGGTAAGACGTGAAAAGCCTGCCAATGGTGATTCTATCATCATTTTGGGAGGGGCAACAGGTCGTGATGGAGTTGGAGGTGCTAGCGGAAGCTCAAAAGAACAGGACGAAACTTCTATCCACACCATGAGTTCTGAAGTGCAGAAAGGAAATGCCGTTGAAGAACGTAAAATCCAGAGATTATTCAGAAACCCTGAACTGACAAGATTAATCAAAAAGTCTAATGACTTTGGAGCAGGAGGTGTTTCTGTTGCCATCGGTGAGATTGCAGACTCTCTGGAAGTAAACCTTGATGTATTACCATTAAAATATGAAGGATTAAACGGAACAGAACTGGCTATTTCCGAATCTCAGGAAAGAATGGCAGTTGTGGTAGATCCAAAAGATAAAGAAAAGTTCATCAGATTCTGTGAAGCTGAAAACATTGTAGCGGTAGAAGTAGCAAAAGTAACAGATTCAGGAAGAATGCAGATGTTCTGGAAAGGAGACAAAATTGTTGACCTTTCAAGAGCATTCCTTGATACGAACGGATGTTCAAAATCTCAGGAGGTTAAGATCAACCACCTTGAAGAAGTAAAAGTAGAAACTAAAGCATTCAACGAAGAAAACTTCGTGAATACTTTAAAAGATAAAAACGTAGCTTCCCAAAAAGGACTATTGGAAATGTTTGACTCTTCCGTAGGAGGGACAACCGTTGCCATGCCTTTAGGTGGAAAATACCAACAAACCCTAATGGAAGGTAGTGTGCAGACACTGCCGATCTTAGGAGCAAAAGATATCAAAACCGTTTCCTTGGCAAGCTGGGGCTTCGATGCTGAAATCTCAAAACAAAATTCATTATTGGGAGCATCTTATGCCGTGGTAGAAAGTGTGGCGAAGATTGTGGCGATGGGAGGTGATTATAAAAACATCAGATTAAGCTTCCAGGAATATTTCGAAAAGCTAGGTCAGGCTCCTGAAAAATGGGGTAAACCATTAGCTTCTCTTTTAGGAGCTTATGATGCACAGATCAACCTTGGATTAGCAGCTATCGGTGGTAAAGATTCCATGAGTGGAACCTATCAGGATCTGAGTGTTCCGCCAACATTGATATCTTTTGCATGTGCTAACGGAGACAAACAAAATATCATTTCTCCGGAATTTAAAGCGACAGGAAACAAAGTCTATTTCTTCAATCACATCGCTCAGGAGAATGGTCTTCCAAACTATGATGCTTTAAAAGACGTTTATGAATTCATCTTTGAAAACATTAAGTCAGGAAAAATCGTTTCTGTAAAAACAGTAAAAGATGGTGGAGTAGCCGTAGCATTGGCAAAAATGAGTTTCGGAAACAGACTGGGAGCTGAAATTAACGCTGATGAAAATACTTTATTAGCTAAAAATATCGGTAGCCTAATCATTGAAGCTAAAGAAGAACTAGGCAATGCATCTCTTCAGTTAATCGGAGAAGTGAAAGATTCCGGTATTGTAAAGATCAACAATCTTGAAACCCAAATCTCAAATCTTGAAGCGGCATACACCGGTACATTCGAAAACCTTTTCCCAACAGCGGAAAAAGAAAAGATTACGGTTGAAATTGATGAAATATCAAACTCAATCAACCCAAGAAATATCATCATCAAAAAACACGGAATTGCACAGCCTAAAGTATTTGCTCCTGTGTTCCCAGGAACAAACTGTGAGTATGATACCTTAAATGCATTCCAGAAAGAAGGTGCTGTAGTAAGCAGCTTACCTTTAATCAATATCAGCCACCAATTGCTGGATGAAAGTATTGATGCATGGGTAGAAGAGATCAAGACCTCTCAAATCCTTGCTTTCTCAGGAGGTTTCTCCGCTGGTGACGAGCCGGATGGTTCTGCAAAATTCATTGTTAACGTTTTAAAGAACGAAAAAATGAGAAATGCAGTTCATGAATTATTAGACAGAGATGGTATGATTATCGGGATCTGTAACGGATTCCAGGCTTTGGTGAAATCAGGATTGTTACCTTATGGAAGAATCAAAGATCTGGATGAAAACTCTCCTACATTGGCTCACAACGCCATCAGAAGACATATCTCTCAGATGGTAACGGTAAAAGTAGTGAACGATGAAAGTCCATGGTTAAAAGGAATGAAAGGTCAGACCTTCACCATTCCGATTTCTCACGGTGAAGGACGTTTCATGGCTTCAGAAGAAGAAATCAAGAAGTTATATGAAAACGGACAGATCGCAACGCAGTACATCGATTTTGATGGAAACATTGCCCACGGAATGCCATTTAACCCTAACAATTCATTATTCGGAATTGAAGGTGTTACCAGCCCATGTGGAAAGATCTACGGAAGAATGGGACACCCGGAAAGATTTACGGATGGTCTCATGAGAAATATACCAACCGCGAATTATCACAATATATTCAAAAACGGTGTTGAATACTTCAAATAACAATACAAGAAAAATGATCGTCATCCATGGCGGTCATTTTTCATCTTTAGACGGTTTCTACGAAGAAGTTTCCAATGTTTTAATGAAAGACACAGATTGGAAAGTAGGATCCTTAGATGGTTTTGATGATATTCTTTATGGCGGCTTCGGAATCTTTGAAAACAAGGAGGAAGTTGAAATCGTTTGGAAAGACTCACAAAAATCAAAAGAATACTTAGGACTTAAAGCAACCCGGGAATTCTACGAAAACAAAATCAAACAGGGAAAACCTTTCAATATAGAATTAATCCAGCGAAAACTACAGGATTTAGTAGAAGGGAAAGGATAAACATTGTTTGAAATTCTGGTAGAAATTATTGAATCACACGAGAATATTATACTGACCTTGGATTGATGAGTAATGAGTAATGAGTTGAAATTTTGAAACGATAATACTTCAATACCGTTAATGTTTTCCATCCAGCTTCATCCAATCAACTTGTTGATTCTTCTTAGCTCCCTAAAATCTGCAGAGTAATAATAAAATCTTTGCGTTTAAAAAACAAGACGCATTTAAACCATTAAGGAAAATGAAGATTTTAAGGCAAGTTAAGCTTCATCAAAGATGAATTTAAGGCATTGCTTAAATAAATAGCTTCAGCTATTCTCTTAACTCTTCTTAACGACTTAAAAGCTCTTAATGGTTTACTTGTTTTCAAAGTTTTCCATTTAGCTTCATCCAATCAACTTGTTGATTCTATCTTTGCCTCCTGAAATCAGCAGAGTAATAATAAAATCTTTGCGTTTAAAAAACAAGACGCATTTAAACCATTAAGGAAAATGAAGATTTTAAGGCAAGTTAAGCTTCACCAAAGATGAATTTAGGGTATTGCTTATATAAATAGCTTCAGCTATCCTCTTAACACTTCTTAACGACTTAAAAGCTCTTAATGGTTTACTTGTTTTCAAAGCTTTCCATTTAGCTTCATCCAATCAACTTGTTGATTCTATCTTTGCCTCCTGAAATCAGCAGAGTAATAATAAAATCTTTGCGTTTAAAAAATAAGACGCATTTAAACCATTAAGGAAAATGAAGATTTTAAGACAAGTTAAGCTTCATCAAAGATGAATTTAAGGCATTGCTTATATAAATAGCTTCAGCTATTCTCTTAACTCTTCTTAACGACTTAAAAGCTCTTAATGGTTTACTTGTTTTCAAAGTTTTCCATTTAGCTTCATCCAATCAACTTGTTGATTCTATCTTTGCCTCCTGAAATCAGCAGAGTAATAATAAAATCTTTGCGTTTAAAAAACAAGACGCATTTAAACCATTAAGGAAAATGAAGATTTTAAGACAAGTTAAGCTTCATCAAAGATGAATTTAAGGCATTGCTTATATAAATAGCTTCAGCTATGCCCTTTACTTTTCTTAACCACTTAAAAAAACTTGATGGTTCAAAACGCTTTTCAATACAATTTTACATTAAAAAATCTCTCGCAGATTAACCAGATTCAGCAGATTTTATTTTACTTTGAAAAATATTTGGAAAGCTTTGAATAAGAAGCAAAAATCAATAAACAACAGAATTAATTGAATGAAGAAAATAGTGTATGGACTGTTCTTTGGGGACAGTATAACATATGGAGAATATGATGGCGTTTTTGGAGGCTGGGTAGATATTTTAAAGAGATATGCTCTGCAGAAATTTCATGAAGGAAATGGTGATGAACTGATTGTATTCAATTTAGGAATCGGCGGTGAAACCACAGAAGGGTTATTGAAACGAATGCCAGTGGAATTAAGTGCAAGAAATTCAGCGGATGGAAATCTGGTTTTCATAAGTTACGGAGCCAACGATCTTGCTATTAAAGAAGGAATACAGGTAGTGAATCCTGAACAATTTAAAAATAATATCATCACAGCAGTTCAGAATGCCCAACAGTTTTCCAATGATATTTATCTGGTCAGTATTCTTCCTGTTGCTAAAAATATAGATGGAGTAGTGGTGAGCTCAGGAAAATTAAGATCAAACGAAGCAGTAGTTGCCTACAACAAGATTCTTAAGGATATTGCAGGAGAGTACTCCTTAGTGTATATTGATTTTTATAAAGCATTGTTAGAGGATAAAGAAATTTTGCTTTCTGCAGATGGTGTTCATCCTAACGAGAAAGGCTATGGAATGATGGCCGAAATTGCAATTCCAATCATTGAAAAATATCTATAATGCCTTATTTATTTTCTTACGGAACCTTACAGAAAGAACAGGTTCAACTCGAAACATTCGGACGCATTTTACAGGGAGAAAAAGACATATTATCCGGATATAAACTGAATATACTTGAAATTACAGATCCGGAAGTTTTAAGAAAGAGCGGCCAGAAATACCATCCAGTGTTGGAATTTTCAGGAAAGGATGAAGATGAAATAGAAGGGATGCTGTTTGAAGTAACAGACTCAGAAATCCTTCAGGCAGACGAATACGAGGTAGATGATTACAAAAGAATCGAAACCATTTTTAAATCCGGAAACAAAGGATTTATTTATGTAGGGAAATAATTTTTTTTTGAATTTATCTATCATGAGTGAATTTTATTTAGTAGTTTTAAGTTGCAAAAAAAAATTACTATGAAAAATTTAAAAAGAATTAAAAGACAAGAGTTAAAAACCGTAAAAGGGGGAGGTGCTCCATCTCGAATTATTTATCCAACAGATGAAAACGGAAATTGCAGCACAGCACCTTATTACTACTATTGTCCAAAATATGATGGCTGTATGACCAGTGAGTCATGGGATGCCTATTGCCCTTTATAAAATAAAAATAATCTAATGAACAAAACGTTTCTGAAAAGTATTTGATTTTCGGAAACGTTTTATATTTTAATCCCAATCCATTGCTTTAGTCAAAACATAAAAATCAACCTGTAAAACATCATCTATCATTTATCAATCATTATTCATCTAAAAAATTTCTCCTGACAAACAGTTGTCACAACTTCCTTCTATCTTTGGCCTACAACAAAAAATCAAGAAATGAACAACGTGAAAATTGAACCTTTTAAAGTAATCGGAATCGCAGTAAGAACAACCAATGAGAATGAGCAGGCAGCAAAGGATATTCCGGTATTATGGGAGAAATTTATGCAGGAAAATGTGTTGGAAAATATCCCGAACAAAATAGATAATACCGTTTATTCTATTTATACGGATTATGAAAAAGACCACACAAAGCCTTATACTACACTGTTAGGATGTAAAGTAGAAAGTCTTGATAATATTCCTCAAGGAATGATAGGGAAGTCTTTTGATGGTGGAGATTACGTGAAATTTACAGCAAAGGGAAATCTTGCAGAAGGCTTGGTCATCAATGAATGGTTTAAAATCTGGAATATGGATTTAGAAAGAACTTTCACCGCTGATTTTGAAATATATGGAGAAAAAGCTCAAAATCCTTCTGATGCAGAAGTAGATATTTTAATTGCTGTGAAATAAGCAGAATATTTAATAAAAACTCATCTCCATTTTTGCAATAAAAAAGCCTGCTCATCATGACGATAGCAGGTTTTTTTCTTAAATGAATCTGAACATGAATTTAAATTTCATACATATTGTTTCTGCTAAAAAATATACTTCCAATACACCAAAACCCCAATAATTATAGAGGCAATGGCTATTAGCACAACAGCTCCGGCTGCAATGTCTTTAATAAATCCGATTCTTTTATCAAAATTTGGCTGAACGATGTCACATATCTTTTCGATGGCTGTATTGAAAATTTCAGCACTTAAAACAGCTACACAAGCCATAAGAACAAGGGCCGTATCAATAGTGGTAAGCTTTAAATAGAAAATAAGGAAGAGATTAATAAAGAAAGCAAGGAGTTCAATCTGGAAATTTCTTTCCGTTTTTATCATCACTAAAACACCCCGGAAAGCATTCAGGAAACTTTTATGGAGAGGTGGTTTTTGCATACTTCTTTTACTTTTTTCAACAAAGATAGTTTTTGTATTTTGATTGTTGCCGCTAATCTGTTATATTTGAAATAGGAAGATTAGAATATATTCAGCAGTCCATATTTTAATGCAAAAATATACTGCTATGGAAACCAGAACGTAATATCGGGTCTGAAACCCCATTGACGATCTTTGTTAAAAACTCGTCGGGATTATTCTTTTCTTTGTTGTATGTATTTATTATATTTGTAGAAACTTATTTTATAAATCTATGAAATTTATTATTTCAAGTGGTGAACTGCAGAAGGCGTTGCAAACTGTAAGTGGCGTAATATCAAGCTCTCAATCGAGACCGATTTTAGAAAACTATCTTTTTGAATTAGACGGAAATAATGTTACCATTACAGCATCTGACGGCGAGACAACTCTTGTAACTTCTCTGGAAGTAAAGTCTGATGACTCAGGTAAATTTGCTGTTCCTGCTAAAATTTTTCAAGATTTTATCAAGACGTATGGAGAACAGCCTTTAACATTTGTTGTAAAGGACAATGCGGAAGGAACTGGAAGCCAGCTTGAGATTTTAGATGAAAAAGATAATTTCGCAGTAGCATTAGATAATGCTGACGACTATCCTGAATTGCCGGAATTCGACGCTTCTCAAAGTGTCGTAATGCCAGCTGGAGTATTGTCTGAAGCTTTAACCAATACATTATTTGCCACCAGTAACGATTCACTTCGTCCGGTAATGACAGGAGTATTATTCCAATTTGGAGAAAACGAAACCAATTTCGTTTCTACCGACTCTCACAGGCTTGTTGTTTACAAAAGAGCGGACCTGATGAATGCTGAGCCAATGGAGTTTATCATGCCTAAAAAACCTTTGAATATCTTCAAAAATATTCTGGCAAGTTCCAATGAAGACGTGAAAATCGACTTCAATGAGAATATGGCTAAATTTACTTTCGGGAAGCATATTTGGATCTGTAGACTGATTGACGGTAAATATCCAAACTATACAGCGGTAATCCCTAAAGAAAACCCGAATGTATTAACCATCAACAGAAACCTTTTATTAGGAGCAATCAAAAGAGCATCTATCATGTCTAATAAATCTACCAACCAGGTAAGATTTAAACTTTCAGGAAATATTCTTCACCTTCATGCAGAAGATACAGAATATGCAAACAAAGCAGATATGCAGATCCCTTGTGATTACAACGGAGAAGATATCAATATCGGATTCAGCTCTAAATTCTTAACTGAGATGTTAACGATCTTAGGTTCTGATGATATCACAATGAAAATGTCTCAGCCAAACAGACCGGGAATTATTGAACCGCTTGATGGCCTTGAAGAAAACGAAAACATCTTAATGTTATCAATGCCGGTAATCGGATTGTAAGATTAAAAACAAATACTAAAAAAGCTGGAGTAATCCGGCTTTTTTGTTTCCGAATGTACTAAAGGCTTTTAATGATTTAAAATATTTTCAATATTTTATGTGAAGCTTCATCAAATCAACTTGTTGATTCTGTCTTTGCTCCCTTAAAATAAGCATGTAAATAATAAAAACTTTGCGTGAAAAAAATATTCATTATAATTTAAACGCTAAGATGGCGAGAAGAGACATCATAAACTGCATATATTTTTTCGCAATGAGATTTTCATTCAGTAAGGACAATGAACTGTAGACCAATTGAGATATGGTAAATAAACATTTGTTCCTGGCTAAGTGAAACGCCTTTGCGTTCTTAAAAATTAATTATATAATTGTAAAATCTTAGCGTGCATTGCGTTAAAAACAATTCAGAATGTAAGTAAAATAATAACGTAGATTATAATTCTCATTATGGAAGTGAAAATACAATCTTGCCCGTCTTCACATTTTCTTTCAGAATTTACTACTGAAAACTATAGTGTAATAATATGGAAGGGTACAGGAGTATTTTCCGTAGATGGAATTAACTATTCTTATAGTGGTTATAATATTCTGTTTATTTCCCCTTATCAAAAACTGAAATTATCTTCCGATTCAGAAGAAAATATTACTGTTCTTCTTTTTCACGGGGATTACTACTGTATTGAATACCATAAGGATGAAGTAGCCTGCAATGGACTTCTTTTCAATAATATCTATGTGAACCCCGGTATAAAACTTTCAAAAGAGAATTATGAATACATCCTGGAACTTTTTAATCATATAAAGAGGGAAGAAAAAGAGAATCATCAGTTTTCACAATCTATTATCAAAACATATATCCAATTGATTCTTGCGATCTGCAGCAAGCAGAAAAGCGGGATTGAAAATAATTCGATAGCCAACGAAAAACTACCCAACAAAAATGCTGTAGAATTTCAGAAATTATTGGAAGGAAACTTTAAAAAGGAAAAAGAACTTTCATTTTACAGTGATAAGCTCAATATTACCAATAATACTTTAAGTAAACTGGTCAAAAAAGAATTTGGAAAAACACCGAGTCAGTTAATGAATGAGAGAATCATTCTTGAAGCTAAAAAATTGCTTCATTTAACATATCGTTCCATAAAAGAAATTGCATCAGAATTGGGATTTGATGATGAGTTCTATTTCAGCAGGTATTTCAAAAAATCAATAGGCTGTTCTCCAAGACAATACAGGGAAAAAGTAGGCATTTCTGTGGTGGCAAAAATGTCCATGTAATGTCCTGAAATATCTATGTTAGGGCTGTAGGCATGTGAATACCTTTGTTAAAAAAGTAAATCATATGCAGAACAGTAGATTATACAATTGGTTATTAAAATTGGATGCCTATTTCTTCAATTTTCTGAGAATATCAATATTTGTGGTTATGGCCTGGATTGGTGGACTTAAAGCCTTTCAATACGAAGCTGACGGAATTGTTCCATTTGTTGCCAATAGTCCGGTCATGAGTTTTTTTTATAAAAATGCCGATAATAAAGTGTTAAACGAAGATCAGAAGCTGGTTTCAGAATATACACTCTATAAAAATCCTGAAGGGAAAGTAACTAAGAAAAATATTGATTGGAACAAAGAAAATGGAACGTATGCATTTTCATATGGATTGGGCACAATAATCGTTGGAATAGGAATATTGGTGGTATTGGGAGTTTGGTTTCCTAAAATTGGAGCAGTGGGAGGAGCTTTAACGTTTCTAATGGCATTGGTTACTTTATCTTTTCTGGTGACTACTCCCGAAGTATATGTTCCCAACCTTGGTGGTGATTATCCAACACCTCAATACGGATTTCCTTATCTTTCAGGAGTGGGGCGTCTTGTTATAAAAGATATCATTATGATGGCTGGCGGGCTTGTTTTATTCTCCGATAGTCTGAAGAAAGTTTTGAAACCATCTGCTCAGGTATTTTAAATGGCTTACTGAAATTTTATGGAGAAGCAGAGTAGAGATTGATTTATCCAACCTTCCGAAGAGAAAAAAAGAAAATTAATTCTCTTAAAATCGCTTTGAAATTTCTGTATTTCTCAAAAAAACACGACATTTGTACCGCGAAAAACCGACTCAATCATTGGGCGGAATTTCAAATAAAAGTTTCAAAAATAGAGCAAATGAAACCTCTCGTTTCGTTTGACGAATTAAACAAGTAGATAGATAAGCAAATGAAAATATCAAACAACTGGCTGAAAGACTTTGTAAAAACGGAATTGAAAACTGAAAGAATCGGTGAATTCCTAACAGACATAGGTCTTGAGGTTGAAGGGATAGATAAATTCGAAAGTGTAAAAGGCAGTCTGGAAGGAATTGTTGTAGGTAAAGTATTAACCTGCGAAAAGCATCCGAATGCTGATAAACTGAAGAAGACAACAGTAGACGTAGGAAACGGGAAGGTACTGAATATCGTTTGTGGCGCTCCCAATGTAGAAGCAGGGCAAACAGTTCCTGTAGCAGTTGTCGGAACAAAAATCTATGATAAAACCGGAAACTTTTTTGAAATTAAAGAAGCAAAAATCAGAGGTGAGGTTTCTCAGGGAATGATCTGTGCAGAAGACGAACTAGGTCTTAGCGAAGATCACGGCGGAATTATGGTTTTAGATGAAACCAAATATGAAGTAGGAAAGAACTTTGCAGACTATTTTGAATTGACGAATGATGAAGTTATTGAAATTGGTTTAACCCCCAACAGAACGGATGCAATGTCTCACTATGGTGTTGCAAGAGATCTGCATGCTTTCCTTTCTACCAATCAGCAGAAATCTCAGTTTATTAAAGTAGCTTCTGAATCTTTAAATAATGAAGGTTCTCACGATTTCAAACTTGAAATTGAAGATACAGAGCTTTGTCCAAGATACATTGGTGCGGTGATTGAAGAAGTAAAAGTTGCAGAATCTCCAAGCTGGTTAAAAGACAGATTAAAAGCAATCGGATTAAGCCCGATTAATAATATTGTAGATATTACCAACTATATTCTTCACGGATACGGGCAGCCGCTTCACGCATTTGATGCAGATAAAATTGCAGACAAAAAAGTGAAAGTTGGAGTTGTAAAACCGGGAACAAAATTCACTACTCTGGATGGAGTAGAAAGAACCCTGAATGGTACTGAGATCATGATTAAGGACGGTAAGGATACACCAATGTGTATTGCCGGAGTTTTCGGTGGTGAAAATTCAGGAGTGTCTGAAACTACAAAAACAATATTCCTTGAAAGTGCTTACTTCAATCCGGTAGCGGTAAGAAAAGGAGCAAAAGTTCATAGTTTAAATACGGACGCTTCTTTCAGGTTTGAAAGAGGTGTAGATCCGAATCTTACCAGAACAGCGATTACTCATGCTATTAAAATGATCCAGGAAATTGCTGAAGGAAAATTGATAGGGGAGCTTTTAGAAGAATATCCTAAGAAAATAGAAGATAACTATGTGATCTTAAGATTCTCTAAAATTGAACAGATTTTAGGAACAAAAATTCACAGAGAAAAAGTAAAAGAAATCCTAAAGGCATTGGAAATCCAGGTTTTAAATGAAATTCCTAACGGTTTTGAAATTTCTGTTCCTGCTTACAGAGCAGATGTAACAAGAGAAATTGATGTTATTGAAGAGATTTTAAGAATCTATGGATACAATAAGATTGATGCCCCACAAAAGATTTCGTTTACACCGGTTAAGCTGAGCGCAAACGATCAGGATGAATTGGAGAACAACTGGGCGAGAGCTTTACAGAACCTTGGTTTCCATGAAGTAATGAACAATTCATTAACTTCTGTAAAAGATGAAACGGATGCTGTAAAACTATTGAATCCTTTAAGCGGTGATCTTGCATTCATGAGAAAATCCCTATTAGAAGGGCTTCTTCAGAACACAGTTTACAATATCAACAGAAAGAATGAGGATATCAAATTCTTTGAATTAGGAAAGATTTATCACAAAAAAGATAAATACGAAGAAAGAAAACAGTTAGCCATTATCGTTTCAGGAAGAGATGTAGCAGAGAACTGGTTACAGCCTAAATCTGCAGTAAGTTTCTACAACCTTAAGGCTTATGTAAAAGTTTTATTGGAAAGATTAGCAGTAAACTATAAAGAAGTCGCTTTAACTGACGAAAGATTCTCTGATGCATTAGCGTATGAAGCAGATGGTAAAATCTTGGTAAGAATCGGAAAAGTGGCTCAGGCATTATTGAAGGATTTTGATATTGATCAGGATTGCTTCTATGCTGAAATTGAACTTGAACTGGCTCAGGAGTTACGCTCTAAAAACGAATTGAAGTTTAAAGACATTCCGAAATTCAACAAGATCAGAAGAGATTTAGCTTTATTGATTGATAAGAATATTAACTATCAGGAGCTCTATCAGATAGCAAAGAAAAACAAATCTCCATTCATTAAGAGCATCAATCTATTCGATGTATATGAAGGGAAAAATCTTCCGGAAGGTAAAAAGTCTTACGCAATGAGCTTCGAGTTGTTAAACGAAGAAAAAACACTGGAAGAAAAGGAAATTACAGAAGTAATGGATTCCTTAATTAAATCTTTCCAGAAAGAATTCAATGCAGAGTTAAGATCATAATAAAAGATATAACAATTTTAGAAAGTCGGGCTTTAAAGCCCGACTTTTTATTTTTTAATTTTGAAATTTTACAAAATCCAGATAAAAAGTAGGGTTTCCTGCGTTGAAGGTTGTAGGAACTATTAAATTAGTTTTTCCGGCAACTACAGTATAAGTTCCCGGATTGGCAAAATAAAGGACTCGGTTTTGATCTCTTGGAAACATAAAGGCCGCGGTATTGGATCCGCAATAGCTCCTCCATACATCCCCAATACCATTAATGTAGAAGAAATAATCATTACATTCTGAATTAATGGCTATGCCACAACGGAAAAAGTACCATCCCTTGTCCGGAATAATCACACTCAGTCCAGTGTTATACGGGCCTCCTGCTGGGCCGGTGAAAGGGTTTACAAGCGTTCCGGAGGCGGGAGTCCAGGCATTGGCGAAAGCTGTTACAACAGTAGTAGACCACGTTGCCACACCTGTTGGGTCACTCGTAAGCACTTTACCCAATCCCTGAGTTCCATCAGTTATTTTTAAGGCCCCTGCTGTGGTTCCATTATTAATTTCCAGAGGAACAGATGGAGTAGTGGTTCCTATACCTACTCTGTTATTAGCGCCATCTACGGATAATGTAGTGTTGTTAACAGAAAAACCGTTAGTGGCGGAGGTTGTAAAGGTAAGAGGGAAATTACCCTGCAATATATTTGTATTTCTGTTAAGGCTTCCTCCTAATTCTGCTTGAGTGCCGTTTAAAGAAAGTCCGTTTGTTGCTGTTATCAGGGCATTACTGCCTACCTTTTGCCAGATATTTCCATCAAAAAAGTAATAACCTTCTGCTGTGATATTAGCTGTCTTTGTGCTCGATACTGTTACAGCTGATGTCGCATAGATAAGTGCTCCTTTCTGATCTGCTCCGTAACTGGTATCTCCTGCTTTAATCTGATCTCCTGTGAGTCGGGGAGCTATAATTCCTTCAGGCTGACTGCCATCAGTAGTTTTAGCGTTGATGTCAAGGCTTGCCTTAGGATCAGGAGTGTTAATGCCTACTTGGGAAAAAGCTAAATTAAAGGATAGTAGAAACACGACGGTGTAGAAGTTTTTTTTCATACTGTTTAAAATCTTTTCAATTTTTTAAAGTTTAATCTTGATACAGTAAAATTGTTGTTAAATATTGATATTAGCACTAAATTAGTGTTAAATTTATTATTAATTTATGTTTATGTTTATATTTTTCAAAATTATGCATTTGTATTTGTTTATTGTTAATTTTTATTAATGATTTTAATCCGTTGTGTTTTTTATTTTAGAATGGTAATAGAGGAGAATAGGTATTCCTTTCGGAGAAGCAAGATGTATTATATTCTTTGGCAGAATAGATCCAAAATATAAAGTGTTAAAGAATAATAAAATTGGTCACAGCCCGTTTAAATAATATAAAATCCGTAAATTTGGGTTAATTCAAATAGTAAAAAATGAAAAATCTTTTTTTAAGTATATGTACAGCAGCAGTATTGGCTTCATGTGGAACCATGACAAGCCCGTCTGCTTCTAAAGTAGGAAAAGCTCAGCCGGCTCTTGCCAATACAAAATGGACATTGGCTGATAACGTAAAGGGCAAAATCCCAACATTAAATATTGAAGGAGAAAAAATTAATGGAAATGCAGGCTGCAACAACTATTTTGGAACGGCTACCATAGATCCTTCTACAGGAGGATTTTCTGCAGGACAAATGGGTTCTACAAAGATGATGTGTAACAATATCGGAGTAGAGCAGAATTTTATGGATATGATGGGAAAAGCTAACAAATATGTAATTTCAGGAACTACCCTGGAGCTTTATAAAGACAATCTTTTATTATTGAAATTCAATAAATCAGAATAAAAAAATAAAAGGAACTCAATTTGAGTTCCTTTTTTATGATTTAGATTGTTATTAATCTTCCTCTTCTTCGTCGTACTTAGCCAACTCTTCATCGCACCATTTGAAAGCTGCTTCCACTACTTTTGTAGCTTCATCTGCCATAGTTTCTTCATCATCTCCTTCAAGATCATCTAACCACTCAACTTCCTCTTCCTCAACGTTTAGGATAAATCTTGGATATTCTGTATGAACTACGAATAGATCTTCTGGAAATTCCGAATTATCTGCTAATAAAAACTTTGGTAATTTCATTTTTTTAATGTTTTAACTTTGAATCAAAGATAATAAAATTATTGATATTTATTCTTGTCGATCTTAACTTTTTGTAAAACTTTATAGCGTGTTAATGTTGTTTTTTGTATAGTATCCTGAGGCTTGACTGTGATGGTTACCTGAGGATTTACAGTACTGATTAGCTCGGCTATCTGCACTTTTTCCAAATCCTTTTCCTCAATAATAAAAAACTTTAGAGGAACTTTATCCAGGTTTTCTGATTTTAAAAATTGGGTAATCACTTTTCTGTTTTCAAGATAATTTCCTTTTGAAAGCCATGTAAACAGCATTCCGGACATTAAGCTTAAAACACTAATGATATAGACTTTGGTATTGAAAATTTCAAATAACTTTTTAAAATAAACCAACCATAAAGGAAAGCTGAATGCAGCTATTAATCTATAATCTATAGGCGTTAGAGAATAAAAATACTGTATAAAATAAGAACAGATGATTCCTGTTACTCCTATGAAAACATAAAAGAATTCAGTATCTGAAAGCTTTTGTTTAACAAAAATGAAAATCATGAAAAGGATATTTAAAAGTCCGATTCCGTAAATTCCATAATTGATGATTCCCCCTGCAGGATTGGCCATGTGAATAAAAGGATTAAATGCAGTACACAACCCCTGGAATAATTCTACCAATAATTCCGGAGTAGTATGAAGGCCCATTTCTAAAAAGTCTTTTATATAGTCCTTATTAAAATAATCGATGAATAAAAATTTATACAAAACAATGAAAACCATTCCTATGGCTGCTGAAATGATGAATGCAGGTCCATATTTTCTTTTCCAGAAAATAAGTCCGTACAGCCCTGTGCCACCAATAATAAACAGAGCACTATATCTTATATTATAGAGTATAATTAAAGATAAAGAAAGGTAGAAAACAGCTTTCAGACCTTCTAGTTTTCTGTCAATAATAAGAGCTGAAGTATATAGAAAAAGAAATACAAAAGGTAAAATAAGCGCCTCGCTCATGGTAAAAGCAAAAATGGAAATAATACTGAATAAGCTGCATACCACAATGGACTCTCTGAAATAGAATCTCTTTTTCCAGGCGAATAAAATAATAAACAGACAGCCAAGAATGCCTATTAGCTTACTGCTCCAGAATTCATCAAAACCAAAGTAAGTAAAGAATTTTATGGCGGCAGGGTAGCCTAAAGGGGTTGTTGTATTATCAATAACAGGTAATCCATGTGCAAACCTCATAAAGCGGATAGAGTCCGGATTTACCCTTCCTTTTTCATTCAGTAAAAAACGAAAAATGGTCATCACTAAAGTAATGATGACCAATAGTATTTGAATGTTTTTCTCTTTAATTTTCATCAAAGCTGTAGTTATTTAGTATAATAGGGGTTTAGAGCCCAAATTTATAACTTATAACGCACAACTCATAATTTGAGAAATTATTTTAAAAACATTTTTGAAACTTTTTCAGCTTTTTTGCTTTCAGAGTAATCATAGAAACCTTCTCCAGATTTTACACCCAGTTTTCCAGCTGTTACCATGTTTACAAGTAATGGGTTTGGTGCATATTTAGGGTTTTTGAATCCGTCATACATAACATTTAGAATCGCAAGGCATACATCAAGACCAATGAAATCTGCCAATTGAAGGGGCCCCATTGGATGAGCCATCCCTAATTTCATTACCGTATCAATTTCCTCTACCCCTGCAACACCGTTATAAAGAGTTTCTATAGATTCATTAATCATTGGCATTAAGATTCTGTTAGCAACAAAACCTGGATAATCGTTAACCTCTACCGGAACTTTTCCTAGTGTCTTGCTCATTTCATAAATAGCACTGAAAGTCTCTTTAGAAGTAGAATATCCTTTGATGATTTCTACCAGTTTCATAATAGGAACCGGGTTCATAAAGTGCATTCCAATTACTTTGTCTGCTCTTTTCGTAGCCGCAGCAATTTTCGTAATAGAAATAGAAGAAGTATTGGTTGCAAGGATACAGCCTGCAGGAGCTAATTCATCCATCTGACCGAAGATCTTTAATTTAAGATCAAGATTTTCAGTAGCTGCTTCTACGATAAGGTCAGCTGCTCCTACTGCATCATTAAGTGCTGTGAAAGTAGTAATATTCCCTAAAGTTTCAGCTTTTTGCTCTTCTGTAAGGTTTCCCTTTGCAATGATTCTGTCAAGGTTAGTAGTAATGGTTTTCAATCCTCTGTCTAAAGCATCCTGAGATACATCCACAAGATTTACTTTAAAACTGCTTTGTGCGAAAGTATGTGCAATACCATTTCCCATGGTTCCTGCGCCGATAACTACAATGTTTTTGATCATTTTTCCTTTATTTTTTATAGATAGTTAAATTTTTTGCATTCATAAGATCCTCCTGATGAGCAATATCTGTTGGATCAAAATTTATATTTCCGATGTTTTGCGACTTTTTGTTATTATTCTGATTGGAAACCGAAGCCGTAAGTCCACGTACAAGTCGTTTTCTTTGGTTGACTGTCAGAAAGTCAGTTCCAACATATAATTCAAATTCACCTTCTTTGCCCATTCCTTTTTGCATAAGGATTTCCATACTTCTTATCTGATTTTTTCTTTTGAATTCTTTCAGATAGCTGATAGAAGGTTTTTCAGAAGCCGGACCGCAACATACACTGGTATAGCTGATCTTTAAATAGTTTTGATTCTTCTGCGAAAAGAAGAATGTGGAGCAAAATAAAGCAGCTGCTAATAGTATCTTTTTCATAATGACGAATTCAGAGAATCCATCCGATTCTCCGTGCTAAAATTAAGCTTAATATTTTATTTATTAAAATTATCCCAGACCGCTTTGGAAATATCTGAAATTATCTTACAGTTTTCAGCTTCAGTTTCTTTGGAATTGCTTACATATATGGCTATAGCATAATGCTTTCCGTTCGGAAGAGTGATGATGCCCATGTCGTTTTCTGCGATCGTAAGAATGTTGTCTTTTATACTGGATGATCCTGTTTTATGGGCTGCAGGAGTTCCCTTAGGGAGTTGTTCCACAATTTTATTAGCTCCGGTTTTAGTTCCCTGCATAATCTTCATCAAATAATCTGTAGATTTTTTCGAAAGTAACTTGCCGGCATAGAACTTTTTCAAAAGCTGTACGGTAGAATTGGTTGTGGTATAATTTTCATACAGGGAATCCCATCCGTTAAGGGCCATTCCACGTTCACTATGTTTAATCTGGAAGTCTTTTACGCCTCTAGAATCCATAAACTTCTGTACAGCCTGCGTTCCTCCCACAAGTTCTATAAGAATATCACAAAGATTATTATCGCTTAATGCTACTGTATAATCAATGATTTCATTTAAGGTAGCTTCTCTATTTCCTTCAGGATATTTTGTCTTGTATGGAGACCAGGTATTATAAAGTTCAGATTTTTTAATAAAAACCTTTTGATCTAACGAAAACTTTCCTTTATCTACAAGGTTCAGTGCAGCGCAGGCAATATGAAATTTGAAAACACTCATCATGGCCAATTTCTTATCTCCATTTTGGCTGTATTTAAAATTATTTTCAAAACCCAGAACAGAAACTCCTACTGTAGCTTGTTTATTTTTTGTAATGGAATTTATTTTTTGTTCCAATGAAGATTTTTGTGCTGATGCAAATGCCGATATTAAAAGGAAAATTGTGGTTATTTTTTTCATAAAGCAGATTAAAAAGAAATCCCTTTTAGAGAGTAAAAGGGATCTGCAATGTAAGGTAATTCCTGTTATTTTATTTCAAAATAATTCAGATTTACACCATCATTTTCAAAGATGATTCTGATTCTGTTTTCTCCCTTCTGAAGCGGAATGTTTTTCGCAGAAATGGTTGTCCAGTTTTCGTTTTTGCCGGTAGCTGGTAGCGTTATATTGGCTAATAATTTTCCTGAAGCATCCTCCATACTTATTTTTGAAGATACGGTGCTTGAATATCTGATGTCAAACGTATAATTTTTACCTGCTTTGGAATTGACGGTATACTGTAACCATTCCCCAGCTTCGGTTTTTCCCACATAATAATGATTGGTTATTGTATCATTACAGGTATAGATATCAACACCGTCATTTCTCATCTGCTGGCCGGAATTCCATTCTGATCTTTTAGCAGGATCACTCACCCAGAGATTGATAAAATCCTTATCCAGATAAGCAGAACCCATTCTTCCTAAATCATAGTCTGAAGCAAATACTCTTCCGGGAACCTGATGATGTTTGAACGGTTTTGTAGAGCCATCTGTCACTTGTCTGAATAGGGCATCAATAACATCTTTTTTAACCTCCACGTTGCTGAATTTATAGTTGTCAGCAATTTGCATCAATGCTTTTTTAGCATATTCCTTTGAAGGTTTTTCACCACCATTCTTCCAATAATTCAATAATTTTTCATATTCAGGAGTTATTTTTACATTGGTGATGCCGGCAATATTGTCAATCTTTTTCATAGGCCAGAAAGCATATCCGATATTATGTTTATCCAGTAGCTGAATAAGTTCCGTAAACCAGACATTAGAGTTTTCTCCGGTTTCTCCTAGCCAGATCGGCATATTATGTTTTGCCCTTAAATCTAAAGCAAATTGTATAGTTTTATCATCATTATCGTTCCAATATTTATGGAAACTAAAAGCCATGTTATGGTCCCAGATCGGTATCAAACCATTATAATTATTCCCCCAGCCATTGCCTTCAATAAAAATAATGTGTTTTTGATCTACTTCTCGGATCGCCGTAGTAATGTCTTTCTGTAATTTCCAAAGAGGAGCGTTTGACATTTCGTCTGTACCATTTGGATTTTTCCCGGTGAAATTGATATTAGGTTCATTGATGATATCATAGCCACCTATCCATGGTTCGTTTTTATAGCGGTCTGCCAGTTTTTTCCAAAGTGCAATTGTCTTTCTCTGATTCTCTTCACTTTCCCAAAGAGAAGGTTTGGATTTATCGTTATCAGAAATATTGGCATCATTTCCCTGCCCGCCAGGAGCCGCATGAAGATCAAGGATCAGGTATATCTTATTGTCTTTACACCATTGAAGCAAGTCATCCGTCATTTTAAAACCTTCTTCCAACCAGGTATCTTTACCTTTTGCAGGTTCTTTTTCTATAGGAAACGTATACAGATTATAATGCAGAGGAAGCCTGATAGAATTGAATCCGGCTTTTGCTAAAAAATCAATATCCTGTTTGGTGATTCCATTCTTTAAATAGGCTTTATAAAACTCCTGCATTCCATCTTCACCAATCAGTTCAGCTATTTTTTCCTTGATCTTATATTGAGGACCTGCAAAATCAGCTGTTTTCAGCATATAACCTTCCTGAAGCATCCATCCGCCTAATCCAAGGCCTCTCAATTGGATATTTTCACCTTTATCATTAACGATTTTTTGCCCGGAGGTTTTTAATAATTGTGATGTCCCGAATTGAGACAATAATAAAGCGGATATTAGGATGGTTCTTTTCATAGTTTGTTTTGATTTTAAATTTATAGAGAAGGGGTGTGTGAAAATAGAGTGTAATCAAAATAAGAGTCTACATTGTGACCACTTATTTTGATTGGAATCCATTGCATATGTAAAACAAAATCTTTCAATTGTTCATTGAATTGTTGTTCAAATATATTGTTTTTTTATTTTGAAATGGATTTTATATTGATAAATTACTAATTTTCCATTTGAAAATTATATCAATAATCCATAAAAAATGCTATCTCAATAACCATTGATTACTAAGATAGCATTGTTGCTATTTCTGTTTATGGAAACAGCGTATTTTTATTTTTGGCTGATAAGCTTCATAATTTCCAAAGCAACTTTTAACGCTTCAGTTCCGTCTTCAAGAGAAACCTCCACATTTTTATCAGCGGTGATAGCATCAGCAAAAGAGTTCAATTCATCAAGAATAGCATTGTTAGGCTGAATGTTTGGATATTCAAACAAAATCTGATTTTTCTCTCCATCAGCATTTTCAATAATCATGTCGAATGGAGTAGGGTTTTCCGGAGCATCCTTCATTCTGATTACTTCTGCTTTTTTCTCAAGGAAATCCACGGAGATATAAGCGTCTTTCTGGAAGAATCTGCTCTTTCTCATAGCTTTCATTGAAATTCTGGAAGTGGTTAGGTTGGCAACACATCCGTTTTCAAATTCTATGCGGGCATTGGCAATATCCGGAGTTTTGCTTACTACACAAACCCCACTGGCGTGGATGTTTTTTACCTTAGATTTAGCAATGCTTAATAAAATATCCAAATCGTGAATCATAAGATCCAGCACCACAGAAACATCTGTACCACGAGGGTTGAATTCAGCCAGTCTATGGATTTCGATGAACATAGGAGTGCTGATGTATTCCTTAGTGGCAATAAAAGCTGGGTTGTATCTCTCAACGTGTCCTACCTGTGCTTTGATTCCTTTTTCTTGGCATAAACGAAGGATTTCTTCTGCCTGTTCCAGTGTTTGGGTAACCGGTTTTTCAATAAAGAAATGAAGTCCTTTTGCGATAGCCTTTAAAGCATAATCATAATGATAGACTGTCGGGGTGACAATATCCAGCATATCAATCTGCTCAAGCAATTCATCAAAGTTTTCAAAATATGTATATCCGAATTCTGCTTCTAATTTTTTTCCGTTTTCAACATCTTTATCGTGGAATCCTACAAACTCATATCTATCTGACTGATTAAGAAGTTTTAAGTGGATCTTTCCCAAGTGTCCGGCACCTACCAAACCTGCTTTTAACATAGCTGTATTAAATTTCTGTAAAGATAGTGAATGTATAGTATAAAAATACATGACTTTTTACTTGGATATTTTTGGGTGGCAAGCAGTAACGGATATAGCTCTTATTAATTAAAAGAATTGTATTAAATTCGCGTTCTATAAAAATTATCAGCTATGAAAAAAATATATTTCATCTTATCCGTAGCAGGATTAGTGGCTACTGGATGCTCAGGTTCCGGAGATAATATTGCTACTGAAGTACACAATAATCAACCCCCACAACCTAAGTGTGAGACTCCTACAAATTTAAATTTCAAACCGTTATATAATATTTTCTCATGGAGCAGTAATAGCGGCCAGGGAACAGGATTTTTTGAAGTACAGTATGGGGAACAGGGCTTTACTCTAGGGAGTGGTACTGTAGCTGAAGTAAGCAATACCTCATACAGTCTTCCATTATTTACAGGTAAGAAATATGATTTGTATGTAAGAAAGAACTGTGGAACTGTTGATGGAAAGAGCAATTGGGCAGGACCTATTACCATTCTTTCTGAAAATACTACCGCTTGTGTAAAACCAGGCTATGTCAATTATACAACATCTACTTCTTCCGTTTATGATCCTACTTTTTCAGCCACGGTTTCTTGGGAGACTGATGGTATTTCAGTGTATGAAGTATATTTAGGGACGAGTAGTACACCTCCGGCTCCGGGAAATGGTGATCCGGTTCTTCCTGGGCACAATGCTGCTTTTGTTAACTTAAATAAGACAATTTCTTATATGTTCTATGTCAGAAAAAGATGCGCAGATAATACCTATACCGATGTCACTTCACAAGTTGTAAAATGGAATTAATATCTAAAATAGAAGCTGTCAGTTTTTTGACAGCTTTATTTTTTGTGGATAATTCTTTCATCCGATTTCTGAAATCTAAAATCTAATTTCTTACTTTTGTCATATGCAGGATTCGTTTGTACATAAAGGAAAAAGAAAGAATTTAGTAGAATATCTCAGATACAGAATCGGGATTTCGGATGAAAATGTACTTTCGGCAATGAATGATATTCCGAGACACCTTTTCATTGAAAGTATTTTTGAAGACTTTGCCTATGAAGACAGGGCTTTCCCTATCCTGGCGCATCAAACCATTTCACACCCTTCTACAGTTGCGGAACAATCTGAGCTGTTACAGGTGAAGGCGGGTGAAAAAGTACTGGAAATCGGGACCGGATGCGGGTACCAAACTGCCGTTCTCATAGCAATGAAAGCTCATGTCTACACAGTAGAAAGACAGAAGGACTTATTTGATTTTTCTAAAAATAAGCTGAGAGAGCTTCATTTATATCCTAAATTTCAAAGTTTTGGAGACGGTTTTGCCGGGCTGCCTACTTTTGCTCCTTTCGATAAAATTATTGTAACCTGTGGAGCAGGTACTTTACCTACAGAATTGCTAAAGCAGTTGAGAGTAGGAGGGATCATGGTGATTCCATTAGGACCAACAGATGAGCAGGTTCTATATAGATTCACAAAAGTAGGACCCACTGAGTTTGAAAAAGAAGAATTTGGAGCATATAAATTTGTTCCGATGTTGGGGAACACAAATCAATAGGAATTACAATAAAATCTTTAGATGAGCTTCCTTGCAATATCATTTTTATTTAAATCTTAAAAATAACAATGAAAGTTTTTATTAATAAAAGAATTCCAGAGATTGGAATCCATATGTTACAAGAAGCAGGATTGCAGATTATATTTCCTGAAAATGAAAATATTACTGATGCAGAATGGCTGAAATATTGTCAAAATACAGATGTTATTGTAAACATTGGCGGTGATTTTAAATATGACAAAGCATTTTTTGATGCTTGCCCTAATATAAAGGCCATTGCATTGTATTCTGTTGGGTTTGATCATGTGGATATTAAAGAAGCCAATCAAAGGAATATTCCTATAGGAAATACACCGGATGTGCTGAGCAGAGCGACTTCTGATGTTGCTTTTTTACTGATGCAATCGGTAGCAAGGAGAGCCAGTTATAATTTTCAGAAGGTAAAAGAAGATAATTGGGGAAGTTTTAATCCTTTGCATGCTTTGGGACAGGAACTTTATGGCAAGACATTAGGTGTTTTTGGATTGGGAAGAATAGGTTTTCAAATGGCTGAAAAGTGTAAAAAAGCTTTTGATATGGAAATCATTTACCACAATCGTCATCGAAATGAAGAAGCTGAAAGAGAATTGAGTGCCACGTATGTTTCCTTTGATGAATTGGTCAGAAATTCAGATGTCCTGAGTGTTCATGCCAATTTTACCCCTGAACACAAGGACCTTTTCAATGAATCTGTATTTGAAAAGATGAATTCCAATGCAATTTTTATCAATACAGCAAGAGGTGGTTTTCATCAGGAACAGGATTTATACAATGCATTAACTGAAGGAAAGATCTGGGGTGCGGGCCTTGATGTGACCAATCCGGAACCCATGTCTGCAGATAATCCTCTCTTGGAGTTATCGAATGTATGTGTATTACCGCATATTGGTTCTGCAACCATTGAGGCTAGAAATGGAATGGCAAGACTAGCTGCTGAAAATATTATTGCCTTTTCAAAAGGAGAAGTGATGCCCAATTGTGCAAATCCTGAAGTATATTCTGCTCACACATCATAACTTGGAATTATTTTTGTTCTCAATAGAGTAACCCTTAAAATCTAAATATCATGGCACCAGAAAACAATATTAATGAGCAGAATAAAAGGCTGGAACGTATGGATTATGATCCCAGTGAAGATATATTCAAAAGAGAAAAACATATTTCGCTTGATGGAGATGGGAATCCTATATTTGATGAAGATATAGATGAAGATAAAATAGATAAAGGTTTAGATATTCCCGGTGCAGAAGACGATGATGAAATGGAAGAAATAGGGGAAGAAGATGAAGAGAACAACTATTGGAGCCTCAGCGATAATGAGGACGACCATGAAGAAGAAAATGATGATGTCTTAACTTAGACTTCACACAGATAAAATATTTGCCTTGCTGATTTTCAGTGAGGTTTTTTATTTTTGAAATTGATAACCTAATCTTGTAAGAAGAAATTCCCCTCCTTTGGAGGGGTGGATTCAAAAATTATTCAATTTTTGAAGACGGGGTGGTTCCGTAATGCTGAATAATAAAATCCTCTAACTCTTTCATTACCAGATCAAGATTATTCCTTACATCAAAATCAGTAATCCTAAAAACCAAAAGTCCTAACGACTCCAAATATTCTTGTCTAATACCGTCATAAACTTCCTTCTCATCATGGCTTGAACCATCAATTTCTATAATTAATCCTAGGGATTTCACATAGAAGTCTACTATATAATTTCCAATAATTCTTTGTCTGTCGAAATCAATTTCATAAAAAGTTTTTGCCCGGACTTTTTTCCAGAAGATTACTTCACTCAGGATTCTGGCTTTACGCTTTTCTTTTAATAATATTTTTAATCTGGGATTGTAGGGAAGGTTTTCTACAAAACTCCTGTAAATAGGAATCCTATTGATGTATGTTACTATTTCTTTCATTTGTGTGTTTTATTTTAACCACCCCGTCTTTCAAAATTCAAGGAATTTTGAAATCCACCCCTCCTCTGGAGGGGAATTTGAGTGTGTCTATTTCAAATATAGGATTTAAATTGGCTATTGGTTATATTTTCACAGGATTGATAATCAACTTTTTCACCTATTCATTCTTTTCCCCTTTGCTTTTTCCCTCTTTTGTTGTCTATATTTCATAATTTGAATATCTTTAAAACTTCAAACATTGTTTAAACATAGAACTTTAAATAGCAATATGACATTTCAAGAACAGATACAGCAGGGGATCCCTAATCAGCTGCCGCAACCAAAAACATATGAGACTAATATCAACCATGCTCCAAAACGTAAAGAAATTTTAGGAGAAGAAGAGAAAAAACTGGCGTTGAAGAATGCTTTACGTTATTTCGACCCTCAATTTCATGCAGAGCTGATTCCTGAATTTAAGCAGGAATTGGAAGATTACGGAAGAATTTATATGTATCGTTTCCGTCCGGATTATGAGATGAAAGCAAGATCTATTGAAGATTATCCGGGTAAATCTGAGCAGGCAAAAGCCATTATGCTGATGATTCAGAACAATTTGGATTATGCAGTAGCTCAGCACCCTCACGAATTGATTACGTATGGTGGAAATGGTGCCGTATTCTCCAACTGGGCTCAATACCTGTTGACGATGAAATATCTGTCTGAAATGACTAATGAACAAACCTTGGTGATGTATTCTGGACATCCGATGGGATTGTTCCCGTCTCATAAAGATGCACCAAGAGTAGTAGTAACCAATGGGATGATGATTCCAAACTACTCCAAACCGGATGACTGGGAGAAATTCAACGCTCTTGGAGTAACCCAATACGGACAAATGACTGCGGGAAGTTATATGTACATCGGGCCACAGGGAATAGTTCACGGAACTACTATTACCGCTTTAAATGCTTTCAGAAAGATCAATAAAGATCCTAAAGGAGGTCTGTTTGTAACTTCCGGATTAGGAGGAATGAGTGGAGCTCAGCCCAAAGCAGGAAATATTGCTGGTTGTGTTACGGTATGTGCCGAAGTAAATCCAAAAATTACTAAAATCCGTCACGATCAGAAATGGGTAAATGAAATTTATGAAGATCTGGATGCATTGGTAAAAAGAGTAAGAGAGGCACAACAAAATAAAGAAACGGTTTCTTTAGCTTACCTTGGAAATATTGTTGATGTTTGGGAGAAATTTGACCAGGAAGATTTAAGAATTGATATCGGTTCAGATCAGACTTCTCTTCACAACCCTTGGGCTGGTGGATATTACCCGGTAGGACAAAGCTTTGAAGAGTCCAATACAATGATGGCTGAAGATCCTGAATTATTCAAGGAAAAAGTTCAGGAAACATTAAGGAGACACGCTGCAGCCATCAATAAACATACAGAAAAAGGAACTTATTTCTTCGATTACGGAAATGCCTTCTTACTGGAAGCTTCCAGAGCAGGAGCTGATGTAATGGCAGATAATCCAACCTTAGGGAGAGAATTCAAATATCCAAGCTATGTTCAGGATATTATGGGACCTATGTGTTTTGATTACGGTTTTGGGCCATTCCGTTGGGTATGTGCAAGCGGTAAGCCGGAAGATTTACAGAAAACCGATGAGATCGCATGTTCAGTATTGGAAGAAATGATTAAAAACTCTCCTGAAGAAATCCAACAGCAGATGAAGGATAATATTCAATGGATTAAAGGAGCGCAGGAAAATAAACTGGTAGTAGGCTCACAGGCAAGAATCCTGTATGCAGATGCAGAAGGAAGAATGAAGATAGCTGAAGCCTTCAATAAAGCGATTAAGAACGGTGAGATCGGACCTGTAGTATTAGGTAGAGATCATCATGATGTTTCAGGAACGGATTCTCCTTACAGAGAGACTTCCAATATTTACGACGGTTCAAGATTTACTGCGGATATGGCCATTCACAACGTGATTGGTGACAGTTTCCGTGGGGCAACTTGGGTTTCCATTCACAATGGTGGTGGAGTAGGCTGGGGAGAAGTAATCAACGGAGGTTTCGGAATGCTGCTGGATGGCAGTGATGATGCAGACCGAAGATTAAAGTCTATGCTTTTCTGGGATGTTAACAACGGAATTTCAAGAAGAAGCTGGGCAAGAAATGAAGGTGCTATTTTCGCGATTAAAAGAGCAATGGAAGCTGAACCTAATTTAAAGGTAACCCTTCCCAACCTTGTAGATGAAAATTTACTGTAAATCATAAATAATTCAGCATTGGCAAGTATTAACAAAAAATTGTTTTCACACCTCAATGTAGAGGATGATGATCCTGTTTGGGAAAAATTTGCTGATGTTGAGTTTGCAAAGAAAAACATATTCTCGGACAATAAAGCCTATCTTGTTGAAGATGGGCTTGTCCGTAAATATTATATCAACAGTACTTCAGATATCAATACTGAAGTCTGTGCAGAATTCTACTTTCCCGGTGATATTTTTACCGTTGGAAATAAAGGTTCTGAAGGGATTTATGAATCCATCAACAGCGGACTTGCCTGGGAAATTACTTTGGATGAAGTAAAAGAAATGTTCGCAGTAAGCCCTGAATGCCGTTTTGTACAAAACTACTATCTGAGTAGAAAGCTGAAAGCTGCTATGAAGCGTGAAATGCTTTTACTAAAAAATACGCCTCAGGATCTTTACGAATATCTATTAGCCAATAAACCACACTACATTCAGAATATTCCTTTGAAATATCTGGCTTCCTATATCGGGATTACCCCTATTTCCTTAAGCAGGATTAGAAAGAGGATTACTTAGAGGTTGGAAGCTTGAAGATGGGGGCGGGAAGTTATCAAGGTTATAATAATCTATCTCATATTTTTAATAAGAGTTTTTATTCTGTTTTTTATAAACGCAAAGTTTCAATCTTAAATATGCATTATTTTAAGTGGGCAGTGATGCGACTTCGTCGTTGATGAAGCTGTATGCTTATCCATACGCTTCGACGAATCAACATCGTTGATTCTATCCTTTGCTCCCTTAAAATAAAGCTGTAAATTATATTTCTTTGCGTTTAAAAAAAATAAACAGGACTATTATTCATCAATTAAAAAATTGATCAGAAATTATAGGATGATAATTAACTTCCACCTCCGTTTTTTCATTAGGATCTAGTAATCTATCTCATATTTTTAATAAGAGTTTTTATTCTGTTTTTTATAAACGCAAAGTTTCAATCTTAAATACGCATTATTTTAAGTGGGCAGTGATGCGACTTCGTCATTGATGAAGCTGTATGCTTATCCATACGCTTCGACGAATCAACATTGTTGATTCTATCCTTTGCTCCCTTAAAATAAAGCTGTATAATTATATTTCTTTGCGTTTAAAAAAAATAAACAGGACTATTATTCATCAATTAAAAAAGTGATCAGAAATTACAGGACGATAATTAACTTCCATTTCCATTTTTCCATTAGGATCTAGTAATCTATCTCATATTTTTAATAAGAGTTTTTATTCTGTTTTTTATAAACGCAAAGTTTCAATCTTAAATACGCATTATTTTAAGTGGGCAGTGATGCGACTTCGTCGTTGATGAAGCTGTATGCTTATCCATACGCTTCGACGAATCAACATCGTTGATTCTATCCTTTGCTCCCTTAAAATAAAGCTGTAAATTATATTTCTTTGCGTTTAAAAAAAATAAACAGGACTATTATTCATCAATTAAAAAATTGATCAGAAATTATAGGATGATAATTAACTTCCATCCTCGTGCTTCCATCTCCCAGCGTTCATTAATTAACTTTTGTTTATTGTTTCACCCTCCATAAGTCTTTTACTTTGCTGAAAAAAAAGTATGGAAATACAAAAATTAAACTGGGCAGGAATAAAACTGCTTTCTAACGGCAAAACCATTTTAATAGATGCAGTAGAAGATTTCTCTTATTACAAACCCGTTCTGGGGGATGCTGTAGAGCAGGTGATAAACTTCTCAGATCATGTGCAGGCAGATTATATTCTGTTTACTCATTTGCATTTAGATCATTTTGACAAAGGAGTTATCAAAAAATGCCTAAAAAATGATGGAAAATTGATAGTGTATTCAGAACTGGAACCATTGGTGAGAAAGCATATGGATGGTGTTGAAATGGTAGTCCTGGGTTTGGATGAAACTTTCAATGAGAATGGGATCGCTTTCAAACCTGTATTTGCGATGGATGGAGTGGGAGAAATTCAGTCTTCCTGGATTGTGGAAGATGCAACCACTAAAATTTTCCATGGTGGAGATACCATCTGGCATAACCAATTCTGGAAGTTGGGAAAAGAAAATAAAGATATCGATTATGCATTTTTACCCGTGAATGGAGTGGTTGTCAACTTTGAGATTATTGGGCTGGAATACAGTCCGGTCCCGGCTTCTCTTAATTTGAAGGAAGCCTTTGCTGCAGCTCATCTTTTACATGCTAAAAAGCTGGTTCCTATACACTATGGATTGTTTACTCATGAGAAATCTTATATTCCACAATTGTTTGATGATAAGGATTTGAAAAGAGTTTCTGATGAGGTGGGTCAGGAGTATATGGTTTTGAAGGATGGAGAATGTTATTGAAGTATTAATTTTTTTGTTGGAAATCGTAAAGGGCGCAAAGTTTATTTTAAAAAGGCTGTTGTAAGGCGCAAGGATTTTATCTTCGATAAAATTAAACACCGCATATTTTTAAATTCTCTTGCAGATTATGCAAATTAAGCAGATTTTTGTAAAAACTGTAAACTCTGTGAGGAATATTTTGCATTCTCTTTGTTATTCCGTAGGAATTTCAATAGATTTTACATCTCTCCTGGAAAAGTATATAAGTTGGTTTGTATTCTTTATTGCCTAATTATAACGAAGTTTTGTATTTTTAACACGATACTTATAGATAATAACCATCATGAATAAATACTTTTTCAGTTGCGTTTTCGCAGTTCTATTTTTTATCCCTGTTTTTGCATGCCTTAATGGTGAAGAAATGATTTTGGCCAACAGAGAAATTCTGTATTCAGATTATGAAAGAGAAGTGCCTTATGGACATGAATTTGGAAGCAAAGAACGACTGGAAGCTTTCTTAGTTACTTTAGAAAAAGGATATAACAAAACCAAGGATCTTGATTATCTTTCTGACCAAGGGTTTGTCTTAATTATTTTGGGAAGATACAAGGAAGCCATTGAACTATATAAAAAAATTGAATCTATACAGCCGGAAAGATATTCTACAGCATCCAATATAGGAACTGCATATGAACTTACAGGCAATAATACGGAAGCCTTAAAATGGATTGAGAAAGCAGTGAAAATTAATCCTAAATCGCACTCATCTTCAGAATGGATTCATATAAATATTTTAAAAGCTAAAATTAAAGGAGATCAGTATATTTCATCGAAAAATTTGATTGGAAATGATTTTGGGAATGATAAATACCCTAGATCTAATCTAAGTATAGATGATCTTCAGTTGCTTAAGATGCAGTTGTATTATCAGCTAAACGAAAGAATATCCTTTGTAGAACCAAAGGATAAAATAGTAGCACAGCTTTTATTTGATCTGGGAAATATTGCTCTTTTGATGAACCAAAAAGCAGATGCTAAAGAAGATTATCAATTGGCTACAAAGTATGGATTTAATAATTCTGTTTTTGAGGAAAGAATAAAACTTGTAGCTAAGGAAAAGAATGAAACCACAAGAAATATTGTGAATGGGGTAAAATATTATACGAAAGAACCACAGGTATTTCATTTGATGGAAGCTGTTATGTCTGTCGCAGCGTTGTTATTGGCAGGGTTTATCATTTTTATTTTCAGGAAGAAAGTTGCTTTATTGCTAAAATAAAGCTTTTAATTTGCTTGTCTTTTTTGTTGGAAAAACGCCAAGGCGTAAGGCTTTTTTAGCTTTATGTATATTTAAGGCTCAAGAAAATCTAAGATTTTTAACAAGTATTACACTGAGATTTTAAGCCACTAATACACAAATACAATCATTCGTGCATTAGTGGCTAATCCAAAAGCAGTGTTTAATTTTATCAGAGATAAAATCCTTGCGCCTTACAACAGCCTTTTTAAAATAAATTTTGCGCCCTTTACGATTTCCAACCTTTTTCATCAATAAAGCATCTTTATAGTAAAAGGTCTACTATGAAAATTACTATTCCAAAACCCTGTCATGAAAACTGGGACAACATGTCTCCTGATGAAAAAGGAAAATTCTGCTCCGTTTGCTCAAAAACAGTTCATGATTTTACCAGCTTCTCAGATGAAGAACTTATCAGTAGTTTTAATTTTAATAATGATATTTGTGGAAGATTCCGGGAAGATCAGTTGGGTATGAATCTAAACTTTTCATTAGCGAGTAAACTGGCGTTGGGATTGTTGGCTGTCAGCAGTTTTACCACTACTGTGAATGCACAGGAAACAAAAATTGAAAAGGTAAAAACTTCAGAGAAAGTACCCGGAGTTAAGATGAGTGTCATATCTACTGATTCTTTCAATAGAAATCAATCATTAAGAATTGGTGCTCCCGTTTTAACCCCAGAAAACAGACCGCTGGTTTTACTGGATGGTAAAAAGATTTCGTTGGAAGAATTACGTGCGGTAAAACCTGAGGCTATTGAAACTGTCAGTACTTTTTCAGAAAAAGAAGCTGTAGAAAAGTATGGTGAAGAAGCTAGAAACGGTGCCATTGTGGTTACTACTAAGAAAAAAAAGAAGCATTGAAAAAATATAAAGCAAAATACCATCAACAACAATTTGTTGTGTTTGATGAAAAACATGCTGAGATGGGCAGAATCGTAGAGGTAAGAAAGTTATTTTTCTTAAGGCACTACATCATTCTGAATTCCAGAAGTTATGATATTAAAAATGTAGGTTTTTTAAAAAATGATGTTGAGCTTTTTAACGGTAAAAATGTAGTCTATTTTACAGACCTTGCTAAAGAAAGGATTATTAAATCCGGCCAAAACGTAAAAATATATTATTTTAAATTGAAGAGTATACATCAATTATTTGAAAAAGGAAAAGTGCTGATAGAACTTAGGAAAGAAAAAATAAAATCAAAAGAACCTGTTTTCCATATTGAAGCTGATGATACTGCAGACGATTTATTAATCCTGTTGTTTTTACATTATTCTACCAAAGAATTTAACGGTATAGGAGATGATGGTTGATATAAAAAAATAAACCTCTGGAAAGTTACCAGAGGTTTATTTATAATTATAAAAATTAGTTTAGTTTTTCACAGCCTGAATAGCCGCTGCATAATTAGGCTCCTGAGAAATATCCGGAACCTGTTCCTCATAAATAATAGTTCCCGAAGGATCAATCACCACAACAGCTCTGCTGAGAAGTCCTTTCATGGAAGATTCTACCATTTCTACCCCGTAGTTCCATCCGAAATCTGAACGGAAGTCGGAAAGCATCACAACATTGTTAATTCCTTCAGCCCCGCAAAATCTCTTTTGAGCGAAAGGTAAGTCCTTAGAAATGCAGAGAACTACCGTATTAGGAAGATTTCCTGCCTCTTCATTGAAATGATGAACAGATGCTGAGCAAACGCCTGTATCTACACTTGGAAAGATATTCAGGATCACATATCTCCCTTTGTAAGCATCCAGGCTCTGGTCATTCATATTAACGTCTGTAAGGGTAAATTTAGGGGCCGGTTTGTTGACATCCGGTAATTTGGAATAAGTACGTACAGGCGTTCCTTTTAACAAAACAGTATTGATAGGTTTAGATTTTTGAGCAAAACCCATTGCTGAGAAAAAGAATAACGTACTGAAAACTATTTTTGAAAACATTGAAAATTTATTTTTATCAAAATTATCGTTTTTTTCAGTTGGTTGGGTTAATTTTCATTCAAATAGCTTTTAAATAGAGCAAATCTATTGAATCATTATTCTGAAAATCAATTTTTACGTTTACCTTTATTCTTCAAAACTTCAGATTCAAATTATTAAATACTAAAAATATGAGTTCAGCAAACAATGCATCATTTCAAGATATTTTTAAAAGTGAAAACGAAATCCCCGAAGAATATAAAGTACCGGAAATTCATCAGAAAGTTTATCTTCTGAATGGCGAATTGGTAGAATGGAAAGGAGAAACGCAGAATATTTATTCTCCGGTTTGCATTCCTACAGAAAACGGATTAGAGAGAAAGTTGTTGGGGAGCATTCCCAATATTGGTCCGGAGGAAGCTATGGAGGTTCTTGAAGCTTGTGTGAAAGCTTATGATAATGGTCTGGGAGAATGGCCTACAATGTCTGTAGAAGGAAGAATCAAATGCATGCAGAAATTTGTCTATTTGATGATCCAGCAGCGTGACCTGATTATAAAGCTGCTGATGTGGGAAATCGGGAAAACACTGGCAGATTCTACCAAAGAATTTGACCGTACTGTAGATTATATCAATCAGACTATTGATGCTTTAAAAGACCTGGATAGAGAATCTTCCCGGTTCCAGCAGGCGGAAGGTACCATTGCACAGATCAGAAGAGCACCGCTGGGTGTGGTTTTAAGTATGGGGCCTTTCAATTATCCTTTGAATGAGATCTTTACAACGCTGATTCCTGCACTAATTATGGGGAATACTATTTTGTTTAAACTTCCTAAACATGGCGTTTTGGCTCATTATCCTTTATTAAATGCCTTTAAGGAAGCTTTTCCAAAAGGAACGGTGAATACTTTATATGGGAAAGGTTCTGACATTATCACTCCTATTATGGAAAGTGGTAAAGTCAATGTTTTGGCTTTTATTGGTTCCAGTAAAGTAGCGAATGGATTGAAAAAATTACATCCAAAAGTGAACCGTCTGAGAGCAATTCTGAGCCTGGATGCTAAAAATGCAGCTATTGTTACTAAAAATGCCAATCTTGATGTAGCAGTAAGTGAATGTATTTTAGGGGCACTTTCATTCAATGGGCAGCGTTGTACAGCACTAAAACTGATTTTTGCACAAAAAGAAATTGCTGCAGAATTTACGGCAAAGTTAAGTGAAGCCGTTTCTGCTCTGAAAGCCGGTTTACCGTGGGAAAAAGAGGTGAAAGTAACTCCGCTTCCGGAAGTGAATAAGCCGCCTTATCTGAAAGAATGTATTGAAGATGCCATACAGAAAGGTGCTGCAGTGTTAAATAAAGACGGTGGTTATACAGAAGAGTCCTTTGTTTTTCCAGCAGTTGTTTATCCTGTAAACAGCGATATGAAATTGTATCATGAAGAACAGTTTGGACCTGTAATTCCAGTAGTCCCGTTTGAAGATATTGAAGAGCCTATCAATTATCAGGTGAACGCTTCTCATGGAATGCAGGTAAGTATTTTCAGTGAAGATCCACAGGAAGTAGCAAAACTAATTGATCCTTTTGTAAACCTGGTAAGTCGTGTCAATATCAACTGTCAGGCACAGCGTGGTCCAGACGTATTTCCGTTTACCGGAAGAAAAGATAGTGCAGAAGGTACGCTTTCCGTTTTTGATGCGCTGCGTTCATTCTCCATCAGATCTCTGGTAGCTGCGAAACTTACAGATTCCAATAAAGAATTATTGAATACTATTGTTAGAGAGCATGATTCCAACTTTTTAAGCACAGACTATATTTTCTAATTCGAATCTCTTGCTGTATTTAAGATCATTACAAAGATTTTTAAATAAACTGAACTAGAAACTGTTTGTCTTCTATAAAATTTTCTATCTTTAAAAAATTGAGCTGTTAAAAGAATATCAGATGAACGAGATTAAAAATCAGATGTATTTTATAGAAGAATTTTTGGAACTTGTGAAGAATAAACAAGACAGAAAGGAATCTTATGATCCGGAATACAATTACGCAGTCTATTCTTCAAAAGATGAATTTGAACCTGAAATGAAAGTTTTCATCGGAGACCACTTAGATATAGGAGATAACGATAACGAAATCTTACCCGATTTTGTATACCATAATAAGCTTAACTATATGTGTTCTGATGAAAATATTCAAGATGTGGTGGATCTTGCTTTCCGGCAGTATGCTGATGTTTCTTTTTCTCAGCTTATCACTGCCCTGAATCACTATCTTGAAAAAGATGACTTTTTAGATTTCAAATAAAATACAACTAAATAGTAATATAACACCCTGATATGGAAAAAATATCAGGGTGTTATTTTTATGTAACATTTTTGTTTTTTCTCTACGAACTGTACAGGTAATTATTACAATTAGAAACTCTTACCATTATTTCGAATTATTTTTAAAGAGTAAAATTAACGGTTTCGGCGGGCTGAAAGCCCGCCGAAACCTATCTATAAGTATAAAGTGATTTAAAATAAAGAATATGGTTTTCAACCTATAAATTTCTTCCTTCTCAAAATTAATTCTTACCTGTTTTTTCCTTGCCAATTTCATTCCTGATCCAATCTAGCTGGGGATCTTTTTTATCAATAATATCCTGCATACTTTCCTTGATCTCTACATCAGGAACAACTCCTTTTTTAGTATCTGAAAAATCAATATTTGGCTGTACCAGAAGTAACCCGATTGGAAATCTGATCTCAGAATTCGGAAGTTTCTGAAAAGAATAAAAGCCGGCTACAGTTCCGTCATTGGCACCTCCGGTTTCTTCACCCACAAGAGTAGCTCTTTTATCATTCTTAAGCTTTGCTGTAATAATAGAAGAGGCAGAGAAGCTTCCCCCGTTAATCAGAACAAAAATTTTACCGTGAAAAGCTCCCTTATTGGGTTTTGTAGGTTTGTCAGCTTTCATTTTGTAGAAAACCTTTCCATCTTTTTTATAAGTACTGAAAGCCTGGGCAAAAAAGTAACTTGGATAAGAGATGCTTTTAATAGCATAGTCTAACGGAGTACTTTTTCTAAAATAATTGGTCCTTAACGGGATATCCCTTGAGGTAACCTGAGAAGGTTTTATTAAGGTAAAAGGCTTATCCGTAAGATAGGAATACAGATTATTGATTTCATAAAGAGAGCCACCATAATTATTACGGACATCTATGATGAGGTAATCTGCTTTTGCATTTTTAATCTTCGCAAATGTTTTTCTATAAAACTCGTCCGAATATTCTCGGGAAAAGCTTTTCACTTTTATATAAGCAATGGTGCTGTCTTTATCCAGAAATTTAAAGCTCCGGTTATAAGAATTGCTGGCTGCAACATAATCATTCAGCTTTCTTTCCTGAGTCCGTTTATTCATTTCCTTATCCTTTCCAATATCAGTATCAGATTTTGATTCTCTGCTTAAAGTATAAATATGTTTTTCACCTTTATAAAGAGTTTCCATCGTTGCTCTGTCGGCAAGTCCGTTTTCTGCAGTATAATAATTGAAGAATAAATCCTTCAAAAAATAAGGCTGGAAAGTGGTATTATATCCATCACTGCTGATAAGGTTTCTGTATTTTTTGATATATTCTGAAACCGGAACATTATCTATAGACAGAATTTCAGTTCCCGGTTGAATATTTTCAATAGAATCTTTGTTTTCTGTAATATACATCTGATCACCGGAAATATAATATCCGAATCTGCTGAACAGTCCTTTTTTTTGTTCTAAATTCTTAATTTCCTTTTTGGTGAATTTTTTTCTGGGAACTCTTAATGAAAGATGTCCTTCCCGTATTCCTGCAATCACAGGTTGAAGTTTAAAATAAAACTGAAGCGGGGTAAGTGGCTCATTAATAGTTTGCTTAAGACTGTCGAACTTATGTTCCAATTCCTGCTTGGGAATATACCAATACAGTTGTGGATGCATCTGCTGAAGTTTTGAGTAGGCAAAATCCACATCTTCTTTAAGCTGCTCCGGGGGAATACATGAAGCCCGCTGTTCATTGTGTCTTTTAATAGATGCACAGGAGGAAAGCATGGCCAGAATAAATATTACCGAGTATTTTTTCAATAGATCTTTGAGTTTTTTTAAGCCGCTAAAATAGAAAGATTAAAATTAATCATCACTTAAATGAATAATAAATTTTCTGAAACACATGATAAATTTAGTTAAAAAAATGTACTCAAATGCATCTTATTTTCATATAAGAGCAAAACTCGGTACCTTTGATGTTTATTTTTACAAATGATGTATTGGATTCTTGCGGTTGTGATTTTATTGGCAGCAACCTATTTTATAGTGATAAATGGAGCCGCATTCGGAGCCGTGCCCAAAGGAAAACGATTGGATCGTATCAGACAGTCGAAGCTTTACAGAAATAAACAATTTCAGAATATCAGCCATACACCATCTCTTGCTGAAGGATACAAGATGACCAAGGTTACTTATGATTTCTTTTTAGGTAAAAAACATCCATTGTTAAAACCTTTAAAGGAAATTCCTTCTATTCATACGGACTTGAAAAGTCTGGATAAAAATACGGATATTTTTATCTGGTTGGGACACTCATCTTATTATGTACAGACAGATGGAGTTTCATTTTTAATTGATCCTGTATTAAGCCTATATGGTTCACCTTTCAAATACTTTAACAAAGCTTTCAAAGGATCTGATATTTTTAAACCTGAAGATATTCCTAATCTGGATTATCTTGTGATTACCCACGACCATTTTGACCATCTGGATTATCCTACGGTTAAATCAATTAAAGATCGTACAAAGATGGCTATTGTTCCATTAGGAGTAGGAGCACATCTGGAACGGTGGGGATATGCAGAGGATCAACTCATTGAGGAAGAATGGGATGCAGACGTTGAATTGAAAAATGATATAAAGTTAATCTTTACACCAGCCAGACACTTTTCCGGCAGAAGACTAAAGCAGAATGACACTCTTTGGACTTCCTATGTACTGCAGACTCCTACAAAGAAAATCTTTCTTGGTGGTGACAGCGGCTATGATTCGCACTTTAAAATGATAGGGGAAAAATACGGTCCTTTTGATTTTGCAATCCTTGAAAACGGACAATATGGGGAAGCATGGAGATATATCCACACCTTACCCGAAGATACTATTCAGGCAGCAATAGATATAGATGCCAGACATATTATTCCGGTTCATACCGCTAAATTTTCACTGGCGCTTCACCCATGGAATGAACCTTTACAAAAAATAACAAGCTTAGGTACAGAAAAAGGGTTGGAAATCCTTACTCCGAAAATCGGAGAGGTGGTAGATCTGAATCGTAAAGATCAGCAATTTACTGTCTGGTGGGAAGACTGATTAAGCATGCCAGATATCCTTATATCTTCTGGGATGATTTTCAAATTGCTGACGGACAAAATCACATTCCGGGTCTACAAGCAAATCTTTTTCTTCTGCATAGCGAACCAACTCATCCAGTAGTAACTTGGCATAGCCTTTACCCTCACGTTCCTCGTCAAGCTTGGTATAATATACAATAAGAAGTCTTCCGTCAACCTCGATGGACATATAACCTGCTTTTTTCTCATCAATAAACAACTGCAGTTCATCCTGATATGGAGATACCATAAATTTTATATTTTCCATAATTACTGAGATTTGGTTGATAAAAAAATAATCTTGAGAACTCCCGAAAGCATTCTCTTCCTTAAAATTACAAAATTATTTAACATGAAATAATAGTTTTTGAGAATCTTAACGAATTTTATAAGAAGATTAGATAAAAGATCTTGTCATTAAAAAACTATCACCCTTGCACATAACCATACGGATATCAGCATCAATAGGGGCGGGCTATAATCCTGAGCATAAACAGAAGGTTTACGAACGAATTTCACGAAGGAAGCCCGGCCGCTCAAAAGATTAAATCATTCCATTGTCTTTAGCCAAAACTTAAAAATTCCGTTTTATTCATGATTTATATGATTTGAGGTGTGAAATTGCAATCAGCTGACATCCATAAATTATAAACTTTAAACCATGAACCTTAAACCCATACCTCTGTTTAATAATATATACAACAATAAAGGTGCTGTATTATTAGCAATTGTAAATCACAAAACTTATTGAAATTTGCACATTATTTAAAAGATAATCAGTTATTTATGATTTTTGTTAACAAATATTGGGAATTACGATCAATAATTGGCACTTTAATTGACTATTTCATTGTGTTTAATTTAAAAGAGGAATGAAATGAAAAAGTTATTGCTAACCGCATTTTTGGTTGGGACGTTCAGTCTGAGCTATGCCCAATCGGATTATTATAATGATTATAGAAGAAGTATTTCAGATATCAACTGGCAAACCGTGGTTGCAGATCTGTTGCTTTCCACAACACAAGCCAATCAGGTTTATGCATTAAATGACAGATATCGCAATTATGATTCATGGAATAGAGTCTATGTGGTAGAGCCAGGAAGATGGAGAGGAGACCGATATTCAGAATTGGAAAGAATTCTTGGTAGAGAAAAATATATCGTTTTTAAAAAGAAATATTATAGAGGAGAAAATCCTGTTATTGTATACGGAAGAAAAAATGATTATAAAAAATACCGTAAAGAACAGGAAAAATACTATAAAGAAAGATCCAAGTATTACAAAAAACAGAATAAACACAACCATGGGCACCATGGTGACTGGGATTAACCATTATCAATTTTTATATATATTCACTATTGAAATGGCTGGCATTCGTGCTGGTCATTTTTTTGTTATGAATGATGAATAATAAAAACAATATCAAAAGGAATGGACTTTAGCTCATTCAAATAAATAAACAATCTTCATCCGGCTTTAGCCAAAACTTAAAAAACTCTATGATTTATTTATCATTCCGATATGAATATTAAAGGTTTATTCAGGCAAATAGTTTATATAAAATATCAATAAATATTAACGGAACAACAGAACTTCCATCATCCATCTTCCTGCCCATTAATCTGCTTTCCATTTAAATAAACAATTATATTCCTTGATTTGTTTGAATTTTATAACTTTGAGCTATGGAATCCAACGAATCAATACAAAGTTTTTATGAACGGAATGCTCCCGGTTTAGGACCTCTATGTTTAGGAGCCAACAAAATGGGGCACTTTAATGTGTTTTCGCGAGATCACTGTTCTCTGTTATCACCATACAGCAGGAGAGATTATTATAAGATTTCATTGATTATAGGAAAGGGGAAGCTTCATTATGCGGATAAATGGATCTATGTAGACCGCCCTGCATTGTTGTTTTCCAATCCTATTGTTCCTTATTCCTGGGAAGCAGATGATGACGATCAGAAAGGCTGGTTTTGTCTTTTTACAGAATCATTTTTACAGAATGGAAGCCGTTTAGGAAATCTTCAGGATTCACCATTATTTAAAATTGGTGGAACTCCGGTTTACTTTTTGGAAGAAGAGCAGCAGAAAACACTTTCGGATCTGTATATCAGAATGATGGCGGAAATTGAATCGGATTATGTTCATAAATATGATATGCTGAGAGCTTACCTTCACCTGATGATCCATGAAACGATGAGAATGCATCCGGCAGAAACGTTTGAGCCTTATCAGAATGCATCCCAAAGAGTAGCATCCTTATTTATGGAGCTGCTGGAAAGACAGTTTCCGATTGACAGTCCTGAAGCTTTTTTGAAGCTAAAAACGCCCAATGATTATGCACAGAGCCTTTCTATTCATGTTAATTCTTTAAACCGTTCCGTAAAAGAGATTACAGGGAAAACTACTAGCCAGCAGATTACAATGAGAGTTATTCAGGAAGCTAATGCCCTGCTAACCCATACAGACTGGAATATTGCTGAAATTGCCTATGGACTAGGCTTTGAAGAACCTGCTTATTTTACCAATTATTTTAAAAAACAGACTGGGATAGCTCCCAATACCCTAAGAACAAACCTTGTTTGATTTTTATAATTCTTAGTTTGAATTCTATATCAAAGGAGACTGTTTCATGTTCTAATTTTGTCCTATAAATTTAAAACCAAAACCATTATGAAATTTAAAAAATTAGGAAACACCGGTGAACAACTTTCTGCTATTGGATTAGGCTGTATGGGAATGAGCTTTGCTTATGGTCCGTCAGATGAACAGGAAAGTATCAGTACTTTGCACAGAGCATTAGATTTAGGCGTTAACTTCTGGGACACAGCGGATATGTATGCCAATGGAGAAAATGAAAAGTTAATTTCTAAAGTCTTAGTACCTAACAGGGATAAAATTTTCATTGCTACTAAATTCGGATTCAGATTTAAAGATGGAGTAGCTAGTCATAGCGGTGCTCCGGGAACTTATTTCGATGGTTCTCCGGAATGGATCAGACAAGCGGTAGATTTAAGCCTTCAAAGGTTAAAAATAGATACCATAGATCTGTATTATGCACACAGGGTAGATCCAAATGTCCCAATAGAAGAAACTGTAGGAGCAATGGCAGAGCTGGTTAAAGCGGGTAAAGTAAAATATATAGGACTTTCTGAAGCTTCAGCAGAATCTATCAGAAAAGCCAATAAAATTCACCCGATAGCTGCTTTACAGTCAGAATATTCTATCCTTACCAAAGATGTTGAGCATGAGATCCTGCCAACCATCAGAGAATTAGGAATTTCCTTGGTGCCTTACTCACCATTGGCAAGAGGACTCTTCGCTAACATTAATGAAGTACAGAACCTTGGTGATGATGATTTCAGAAAATCATTACCCCGTTATCAGCAGGAATACCTTGAAAATAACACGAAATTAGCTAATGAAATCAACGAGTTTGCAGCTTCCAAAGGAGTAAAAGGAACTCAACTGGCATTAGCATGGGTATTAAACCAAGGAGATGATATTATCCCAATCCCAGGAACCAAACGTATCAAATATCTGGAAGAAAATGTTGCTGCGGCTAATATTGAGCTGTCTCAATCTGATTTGGATACGATTGATGCCATTCTGAAAAAATATCCTAATGTAGGGGAAAGATATAATGAAGGTTCAATGAAATTGGTCAATAACTAAAGACTATACTTACACTGAGTTTCTGAATGGCAGAAGCTCAGTTTTTTCTATAAAATACATGACATTCATTGACGTAGAATATTCCATATAAGGGAATGTTATTTGAATTATAGTGAATGTAGAAACATTACTTAAATTATGAATAGAAGAGAATTATTGAAAAGCGGGTTGCTGGCTGGAACATTAAGTTTTATACCTTTTTCCAATGTATTTGCAGAAACAAAAATCATCTCGAAAAAAACAGGAGATGATCTTTCCGGATTTAAAAAGATTAAACTCGGAGAACTGGAGCTGTTTGTTCTGACAGACGGATACATTCATGAAGAAAACCTGAATTCATTTGCCCCAAGAGGAAATATTTCTGAATTGAAAACAATCCTTAAAGATAACTTCCGGGCTGATCACTACATTGATATGGCAGTTAATATTCTGCTTGTTAAAACAAAAGAAAAACTGGTGCTAATGGATACCGGGATGGGAATATTTGCGGATGAAAGAACCGGGTTTCTGTTAAAAAGTCTTCAGAAAGCGGGATTTTCAGCACATGATATTACGGATGTATTTCTCTCTCATGCCCATCCGGATCATATCGGCGGAGTGGTAGATAAGCAGAATAAACTTGTTTTTCCCAATGCTTCCATTTTTATTTCAAAAATAGAACACGATTTTTGGATGAATGCTTCCATTAAAGATTTTAATAACAGCGCTTTGAAAGCTCATCCCGAAAGGCTTAACCAGATTATTCCGGCCCTTCAGAATATATTGAAAGCTATTCAGCCAAAGTTGAAATTCTATGATTTAAACAAGACGCTGTATAATCATTTCAATTTTCAGTTAGCTCCAGGACATACTCCCGGTTTAACTGTTACTACAATATCATCAGGAAATGAAAAGCTGATGTATATTGCTGATCTTATTCACTCAGATGTTATTCTTTTCCCTCATCCTGATTGGGGATTTTCAGGAGATACAGATCTGGATATTGCGGCCGCTTCAAGAAAGAAATTGCTTAAACAGCTGGCAGATACAAAAGCCAGGGCATTTGCTTCCCATTTGCCATGGCCAGGACTGGGCTTTACGAAGATAAAGACTCCTGGATTTGAATGGATTCCTGAGAGTTTTATGAATTGAGATAGCTTTTAAAATATTCAATAGGAGCGGGCTATTATCCTGAGAATAGTCGAAGGAAGCCCGCTCTCATTATAAAAAATCATTCATCTGGCTTTAGCCAAAACCTAAAGATAGATTGCTCAAATTTTCAAAGCATAATTTATCATTCTTAGCTTATCGAAGAATCTCTAAAAATTATACTTCAAATTAAATCCAGTAAAGAAATACGCCTTACTCGATCCCGGATTCACATCCGTATAAATGGCAGCATTGTTATACTGGTTATCCTTATCAGTATCATTAATGCTGTTTCCATAGAAAAGGAAGGTGTAATTGACCTGGCTGGTAAGATTGTTTCCGGCTACAAAAACATCCAGATCCCACTGATTGAAACTGTGTTTATAACCGATCTTGGAGTTTAAAAGGCCGAAGCTTTTCACCTTATTGCTATTGGTGAAATCGGTGTAAACACTTCCCATATAATTATAGGTATTCTGCCAGTACAAACCGATGTTGGTATTAAAATCCAATCCTACTGATATCTTTGTTTTAGGAACACCTACCACGTTAGCTTTATCTCCGTTCTCTTTAAAATAAGTGGAGTATTTAAAATCATTATAAGTGTAACTTACAAAAGGTTGAATTCTTGAAATAAATAAATTTTTCGGTTTGTAAGAATAGCCTACACTCATTTCCAAACCTTTATTTTTCTGTTCTCCAGTGTTTGCCCAGTAAGTATAAGGCGTTTGTTCCGGATTAGACATTCTTCCGCCTAGCTGAGTAAGCTTATCTTTAATATGGATGCTGAATAATGAAAACTGATAATCTATAGAAGTATCATCTATCAGTCCCTGAATACTGAAATCCCACATTCTGGCTTTTTCAGCCACAAGATTATCATTCGTCACATTCAAACCAGTGATAAAAGCTGTTACGGAAGTAGGAGCGTTATATCCTTCACTGTAACTAAGATTAAAGATCTGGTTGTTCCATGTTTTTTGCAATGCAAAATGAGGGCTTGCCACTGCTTTGAACTTCTTATCAAAGGACAGGTCTTTATTATACAGATCTTTACCATTGACAATAAACAATCCCGGAAGCGCTAAGAGGTCCTTCCTTTTATAACTAAGCTGATTAATACTTACTCCTGCAAGGAACATTAAATCCCAGGGTTTATAAGTGATTTTTTCAACCGCAAAATAGTTGGACTGATTGTTTGTATTATTGAAGTAAGAACCATCGTACAGAGGCCTTAAGACTGGCTCTTCTGTTATTTTTACACTTTTATAGCGATAATTGGTAATGGTGGATTGTGATTGCTGAATTTCTACCCCAAATTCTGTCTGACTTTTGAAATGTTCCCACTCCTTATTAAATTCAAATACAGATCTGAGTCCATAATTAGAAAAAGAGGAGGTTTCATTAGCTCCTGCCGCAATTCTTTCACCAGTAGTACCAGTATAGAAAACGGTGGTGTTATTTTTGAAATTGGGAGTGATCTTCCAGATATGTCCGATTCCTACCCTTGAAGTAACAAATTTTGTTTTCGCTCCACGCCTTATGTAGGCGAAGTTTCCATTATCAATTCCATTATAATAATCGTCATAGGAAATCTGACCGGAAACCTGTTCCAAAGAATTACCATGAGAGGCCAGTAACGTTATTTTCTGATTGGAATTAAGCTTAAATTCTCCATTGATATTATAAAAGTTTTTAATGCTTTTACCATGAGGGCGGTATCCGTCACTTCCAATATGTCCATAATTAGCAGTAATGGAATGATTATCACCCACGCTTGTTGCAGAAGTAGAGCTTTGAAATAATCCGAAAGAACCGGTCATGAACTGTTCTGAAACAGAATTTCCCTTTTTGCTTTCCGGCTGCATATACAACCTTACTGCACCTCCGGAACCTCCGCCATATAATGTGGCTGCAGGACCTTTTATAACTTCTATACGGTTGACCAGTCCGAAATTGACATCATCCAACACCGTAACACCATCAGCTCCGGTAAGCGGAATATTGTTGAGGTACATTTTGATTCCCCAATTGTTGAATTTCTGATCGTTCCCATATCCTCGTATGACAATTCTCTGGCCACCCAACTGGGTTCTTTTTTCTACCTGAACACCAGCCATAGTAGTAAGGCTTTGTTCTATAAATGCTGGATTATTTCGGTTGATTTCATACTCGGAGACTATTTCCGTGGATTGTGCGTGTTTTTTAAATTCTTCCCTTTCTTTTATAACTTTTGATCTCGCATGGATGGCCACTTCATCAATACGATTTTCATTTTTCTGGGCATTAGCAAAAGCGATGGCTGATAAAGAAAGAGCAAGGATGTAGATCTTTTTCATTAAGATAGTCTGTTTTTTACAAACATATTGAAAAAATGGGAAAACTGAAATGAATCATCTGTTATTTTTAATAATTAGATGGAGTATTGTTAATGTATATTCTGTATAGGTGAATTGTTTTTAAAATTTAAGTTTTATTCAACAAAAAGCCCCTTGAAAAAGGAGCTTCTGTTTATCTTATTTAACCTGTTCAAATTCAAAAGGAATTTTCATTTTTTCATTAGAAATTATAGCTTTTAGTTTTTTACTTTCCGATGAATACTTAATTTGTTTTGGGAAATCCAATGAATCATTGATACATGTAAATTCATTGTTTTTTAATTCCGTCATTTTGAATTCAATGAATTGTTTTTCTTTCGGAGTTTTCACTAATAGACTCCATTTTCCATTGGAATTCACAAGCTTCATAGTTTCCTTGCTAATAGTGTCTCCTTTTTGTATAGTAAACCCAATTCCTGAATATTCTGTCGGGCTTATTTTGTTCCAGTTTTCAAAAGTTTCCTTTCCTGCCTTTTCGTTTGATCTTTTCCATTTGCCGGTTAACCAATCAATATTTACAATATTTTCTGTTGCTGGTTGGGTTTCTGATTTTCCACTTTGATTGGTTTTTGTACTTTGGTTACAGGATAAAACTAATATTGATGCTGATAAAAGAAGTAGCGGATTTTTCATGATAATAAGTTTGGTTCTTGTAAAAATATAAAAAAATCCAAAAAAAAGATCGTATTCCTTTGTTGATGTGTTGCCAAAATACAAAAACCTCGCAACTTGCGAGGTTTTTTGTATGATTAATCGAGTCTCTAAAAATTAGATTCCGTCAATAATTTCATTTAAAACAGTGCTTGGTCTCATTGCAGCGTATGTTTTGTACGTGTCAGTTTTGTAATAACCTTCAATATTTTGAGGCTTACCTTGAGCACCAATTAATTCAGCATTGATTACTTCTTCATTTTCTTTCATTGCAGCAGCAATAGGAGCAAACTGAGCAGCCAATTCAGCATCAACAGTTTGGTTAGCTAAAGCTTCAGCCCAATACATTGCTAAATAGAAGTGAGAACCTCTGTTGTCAATCTGACCTACTTTTCTTGCAGGAGATTTATCGGTAGCTAAGAATTTAGCGTTAGCTTCGTCCAATGCATCTGCTAAAACCTGAGATTTTGTATTCCCCTGAGTTTGTGCTAAATGTTCTAAAGATGCCTGTAATGCTAAGAATTCACCTAGAGAATCCCATCTTAAATAGCCTTCTTCAAGGAATTGCTCAATGTGTTTTGGAGCAGAACCTCCGGCACCTGTTTCAAATAAACCACCACCGTTCATTAATGGAACAATAGAAAGCATTTTTGCAGAAGTACCAAGCTCAAGGATTGGGAAAAGGTCCGTTAAGTAATCTCTCAATACGTTTCCTGAAACAGAAATAGTGTCCTTACCTTCTCTTGCTCTTTTCAACGTTTCCGTCATAGCATCTTTAACATCAAGAATTTTAATGTCAAGTCCGTTTGTATCATGATCAGCTAAATATTTTTCAACTTTTTTGATCATTTCTCTATCGTGAGCTCTTCCTTTATCTAACCAGAAAATAGCTGGAGTATCAGAAAGTCTTGCTCTGTTTACCGCTAATTTTACCCAGTCTTGAATTGGGGCATCTTTAGTCTGACACATTCTGAAAATATCACCAGCTTCAACTTTTTGAGAAAGAAGAATGTTTCCACTTTCATCCTGAACTTCTACAGTTCCGTCAGCAGACAATTGGAATGTCTTATCGTGAGAACCATATTCCTCAGCTTTTTGAGCCATTAAACCAACGTTTGGAACAGATCCCATAGTTGTAGGGTCTAGTTTTCCATGCGCTTTCATATCATCAATTACAGACTGATAGAAACCTGCATAAGAACGGTCCGGAATAATACAAACTGTATCTTCTTCGTTTCCATCCTTATTCCACATTTTACCTCCGCCTCTTACAAGCGCAGCCATAGATGCGTCAACAATGATGTCAGAAGGAACGTGGAAGTTAGTAATTCCTTTGTCAGAATTTACCATAGCTACTCTTGGTCCTTCAGCCAAAGCTTTTTCAATATCCGCTTTAATGTCAGCTTCCTGAGCATTTCCTTTGATTTTTTCAAAAAGATCAGCAAGACCGTTATTTGGATTAATATCTAAAGACTTGAAAGTCTCAGCATATTTAGTGAATACCCCTGTAAAGAAAGTCTCTACGATAGCTCCGAAAATAATTGGATCAGAGATTTTCATCATCGTAGCCTTAAGGTGAGCAGAAAGAAGTATATTTCTTTTCTTAGCCTCTTCAATAGCTTCCTGAACAAATACTTTCAAAGCATTAAGGTTCATTACAGAAGAATCGATTACTTCACCAGCCTGAAGACCTGCGAAGTCTTTCAATACTGTTTCCCCTTCATTTCCTTTGAATACGATTCTATATTTTGTTGCGTTTTCTAACGTTGTAGAGTTTTCTGTTCCGTAGAAATCACCAGTGTTCATGTGTGCTACGTCAGTTTTGCTGTCAGAAGCCCAATCACCCATTCTGTGAGGATTTGCTTTTGCATAGTTTTTAACAGCTTTTGGAGCACGTCTGTCAGAGTTTCCTTCTCTTAATACAGGGTTTACAGCACTTCCTAAAACCTTTGCATATTTAGCTTTAATGGCTTTTTCTTCATCATTCTTAGGCTCAGCAGGATAGTTAGGTACTGCGAAACCTTTTCCTTGTAATTCAGCAATAGCGGCATCCAATTGAGGAACAGAAGCAGAAATGTTTGGTAATTTGATAATGTTAGCATCCGGTTGAGTTGCCAATTCTCCTAATTCTGCCAAAGCATCACCAATTTTCTGGTCATCCTTTAAGAACTCAGGGAAGTTAGCTAAGATTCTGCCTGCCAGGGAAATATCCGGAACAGCGATCTCGATGTTTGCTGATTTAGTGAAAGCTTTTACAATAGGTAAAAACGAGTGTGTCGCCAGCATTGGTGCTTCATCCGTTAATGTGTAGTAAATTTTTGATTTTTCTGACATTATACTGTTATTTATTATTTGAAATTAAAGTCCCACAAATTTACTAAATATGATTGTTTTTTTAAGGAATTTTTAAATAAAAAAGAAGCAAAAAGCTTCTTTTCATTTTTAGATCTGAAGAATTGTATATTCTCGGTTCCTTTAAAATTGATATTAAATTCAACTTTGAAGTTTTTAAGAGTGGAGGTTAGGTTGGGAGTTGCATAAAAAACTGATGGCCAGACTAAAGTATTTTTATTTTCACTTTAAGATTAATTTAACCTTATATTACATAGAGAAATTTTCTTTTTTGATTAAATTTGAAAAACAAAAAAAATAAATATTATGTCAACGACAATCACTTTAAAAGGAAACGAAGTACACACAATAGGAACATTACCAGCTGTAGGAACCACTGTTAAAGATTTTGCATTGGTTGATTCAGGATTAAACGTGAAAACTCTTGAGACTTTTGAAGGAAAAAAGAAAGTATTCAATATTTTCCCAAGTATCGATACGCCTACTTGTGCAGCTTCAAGCAGAAAATTTAATGAAGAAGCTTCCAAACTTGATAATACTGTTGTAATCAACGTTTCTAAAGACCTTCCGTTTGCATTAGGAAGATTCTGTGCAGCAGAAGGATTAGATAAAGTTGAAACTCTTTCAGACTTCAGAAGCAGCTTTGGAGATGATTATGAAGTAACCATTACAGATTCTCCATTGAAAGGTTTATTAAGCCGTGCAGTAATTGTTACAGATGAAAATAATAAAGTGATTTATACTGAGCAGGTTTCAGAAATTGCTAACGAACCTAACTACGATGCAGCATTAGCAGCATTGAACAAATAGTAGAAATAATCTTTGTAAAAAGCCTTGTGAAACTGATTTGCAAGGCTTTTTTTGAATCCCAAATATATGATCTTAAACCACTACGAAAAATACGGAGAACTCTTTCAGGTAGATCAGGAACATTTTGATGAGTTTTATTCCCTTCTTAAGGATACCCAGCTTTTAAAATCAGATTTTTTTCTGAAGCAAGGTGATAAATGCAGATATTTGGGATTTATCAAGAAAGGAACAATCAGATGCTTTTATATCAATGACCAGGGTAGAGAAATTAACTTCGGGTTTTATTTTGAAAATGAATTTTTTACCGATTATGAAAGCATACTTTGTGATACCGTATCCAATATGAACATTCAGGCACTGGAAAATTGTGAGATTTTACTGTTGAGCAAAGAAGATTTGCAGATGCTATATCAGAAAGAAGCTTATTGGCAGAAATTCGGGCGGGTGATGAGTGAAAAAATTTATCTGGATGCCAAAAAAAGAATTGATGATTTGATATGTCTTTCTCCGGAAAACAGGTATCTGAACCTTTTAAAAAAGCAGCCTCTCCTTTTCCAGAAAATAGCACAGAAACATATTGCAAGTTATCTGGGGGTTACAGAACAGTCATTAAGCAGGATCCGGAGCAGGATCGTAAATTAACTTAAGTTAACGTCCGGAGGTGTTTTAGGTTGTAGCTTTACATTATTAAAATTTAATACTTAACATCATGGAACAAAAAGATTTAACCGTTATTTTGGTACACGGAGCCTGGGGAGACGGATCTCACTGGCAATACATTATTCCTTCTCTGGTGAAAGCTGGCTATAAAGTAAGAAGTGTTCAGAATCCTCTTACTTCTCTGCAAAACGATATTGATAAAACAAAAGATCTGATTGATGCTCAGGAAGGAAAAGTTCTTTTAGTAGGACATTCTTATGGCGGAGCAGTGATTTCAGGAGCCGGACATCATGATAAAGTAGTTGGATTGGTTTATATTGCTGCTTTTGCTCCTGATACCGGTGATAGTTTAGGATCTCTTTTAGGAAGAAGAGAATCTCCGGGCGGAGCAAGTATTTACCCTGATAATAAAGGTTTTTTATGGATCAAATACGATGAGTTTAAATCCGCCTTCAGTCAGGATCTGGATGATGAAAAAGCGTTGGTAATGGCATTGTCTCAAAAACCTATCCATGGGCAGTGTTTCGGAGATGTTGCAGGAGAACCGGCATGGAAAACAAAACCAAGCTGGTACCAGATTTCATCTAAAGACCGTATGATTCCGGCTGAAACGGAAAAAGAAATGGCAGAACGTATGCAGCCTAAAAAAATCATTACATTGGATGCCGGGCATGCCTCGTTAGCTTCACATCCTGAAGAAGTTACAAAATTGATTTTAGAAGCAGCATCTTCACTTTAAAATATAAATTAATCATAAATACATATAAGGCTCTTGAAAATTTTAAGTATTTTCACAGAGCTTTTTTTATTAATAAAGATCAAAATGGTAAAAAGAATCGTAGCCAATATAAAAACGAATGACCTTACAAAAGGGAACCTCTTTTATCAGAATATTTTAGAACTTGATATTTTGATGGATCATGGCTGGATTAAAACCCTTGGAACTTATGAAGAAGCAAGAGTACAGATTAGTTTTGCAGAACAGGGTGGAAATAACACCGAAGTTCCGGATTTATCCATTGAAGTAGATAATGTGGATGAAATCTATGATAAAATGAAGCAAGCCGGCTTTGAAATTACCTATGAAATCACCAATGAAGATTGGGGTGTCCGCAGGTTTTTTGTAAAAGATCCGTTTGGAAAATTAATTAATATTCTTTCCCATCAATAAACACAACACACATTATTCAATAGAAATGATGGTCTCATAAGCCGTATAACTTGGCCTTTGTCATTCTGGCGAAGGAAGAATCTTATTAAGAATTAATTGTTTGAGATTCTTCATTGTATTGTATTCAGCATTCATTTGGAATATTAAGCCTAACTTTGTTCTTCCAAAATTGAAAAATGAAACGTTCAGGCACCGCAGATTTACCCCTTCACTATGGCAAAGTACCGCCATGGCTGTATGAACGTATGTCTGTTCTTGGTCTTTCTATTGTTGAGGCTATCCTGACAGATTATGGTAAAGATGAAGTGCTTCGTAGGCTGGCTGATCCGTTTTGGTTTCAAAGTTTTGGAGCAGTAATGGGCATGGACTGGCATTCCTCGGGAATAACCACTTCAGTAATGGGAGCTTTGAAACGTTCCATTAATCCCAATTCCCAATCACTGGGACTTTATATTTGTGGTGGAAAAGGGAAATTTTCAAGAGAAACACCATCAGAACTCATTCAGATTGCTGAGAAAACAGGTTTGGATGGAAACGAATTAGTAAGAGCCAGTAAACTTTCTGCTAAAGTTGATAACACAGCCATTCAGGATGGATATCAATTGTATCTGCATAATTTTATTTTGTCCGATAATGGAAACTGGAGCGTTATTCAACAAGGAATGCATGACTCGGATGGAACAGCAAGACGCTATCATTGGCATTCTGAAAATATAACTTCATTTGTAGAAGAACCGCATACCGGAATTAATGGGATTTCAAGAGGGCGTATTTTAAATCTTACCGATTCCGAGGCAGCAGAGAACCGGAAAGGAATTCTGGATATTTCACACACAGATTCCATAGAGGTTATGAAAGATTTTTCAAGATTAATACTTCCTGCCCATCATGATGTACAGGCTTCCGATGTGGATCTTAAACGGTTGGGAGCTCTTTTATATATCACCCGTGAACAGCAGCCTCAGAATTTTGAAGATTTACTGATGCTGGAAGGAGTTGGACCGAGAACCATGCAGTCTCTGGCTTTGGTAAGTGAAGTTATTCATGGAGCCCCGTCGAGATTTAGCGATCCTGCAAGGTTTTCTTTTGCACATGGAGGGAAAGACGGACATCCATTCCCAGTTCCAATCAATGTATATGATGAAAGCATCAGTATTCTCAGAAAAGGAATCGAAAAGTCAAAACTTGGAAACTCAGATAAGTTAAATACCTTAAATAAACTTCATCAGATGGTAGCCAGAGCTGAAAAAGATTTTAGTCCGGATTTTGATATTCAGGAGGTTATTGAAGAAGAACGTCAGAATTCATGGCGGTTTGGAGGAAAAACGGTTATGGGTGATGCTCAGAAACCGGCTCCGCCTAAACCTATCCAGCTATCTTTATTTTAATAGGAAAATATAAATCAAGCTCCGTAATAGTTTTCTCCCAAAATCTTAACTTTTCCAACAATAACAATAAATATCTGTATAACCATTCCTCTCCTCCGTAGGGGTGACAAAAATTTAAAGAATTTTTGACAGGGTGGTTTCCTCCCTTAATCAAGTCTCTGTTTAATTATTTACTTTTATTAAGTGATCATAAATTCAGTGAAATATGTGATATTAAATCCCTGTAATATGATATTGTTTAATAATTATTACCTTTAATTCAATTAAAAATTTTATTTTTAAAGTCTTAAAAAAATGACCAAATGACTCACAAATCCCTCGAAATATGCTACGATTTTCCTTTTTTTCTTCAGGAAGAGCTTGATGAAATATTTCAGGCCCATGAAAAAATATCCTTTCAAAAAGGGGATTTTATTCTTGAAGAAGGCAAAATGGCCAATGAATACTATATTCTGGATAGTGGGCTGGCCCGATCATTTGTCAATGATTTTAATGGAAATGAAGTAACTACCCATTTTTTCGTAGAAAATGAAGTGATTATTGAGGTCTTATCTATGTTTCAGAGGGTTCCAACACAGGAAAATATTGTTTGTATCACAGACTGCGAATGCTGGAAACTGGATTATGATACTTTTCAGGAACTGTTCCACAAAATCCCGAATCTTAGAGAATGGGGAAGAGCATGGATGTCTAAAGAGCTTTTCGATTATAAGCAAAGGTCCGTAGAAATGTTCACTTTATCTGCTACCAGAAGATATCTGAATCTCTTGGAACAGAAATCTAAAGTCATACAGTTTGCTCCATTAAAACAGATTGCCTCTTACCTTGGAGTAACAGACACTTCCTTAAGCAGAATCCGTAAAGAATTAGTCTCCCATCCCAAGAAAATTTAAATCTTGCCCTATGGCAAGTAGATTTTCATCATACCTTGGTAATTTTGGTTAAAAGTTTAACACCAAAATTATACAAAATGAAAATCAATCAGATCTATGTCAATTTACCTGTAAAAGACGTACAAAAAACAAGAGCATTCTGGACAACACTTGGTTTTTCCATTAACGAGCAGTTTTCGGATGATAAAGCAGTGTGTGTAGTGATGAAAGAAGATCATATCTACACCATGTTTCTGAAAGAAGAATTTTTTCAAACCTTTACCAACAGACCTTTTGCCAAAGGAGATACAACTCAGGTACTTCTTGCCATTGGAGTAGAAAGTAGAGCGGAAGTAGATCAGATGGTAACAGCTGCCATTGAAAATGGTGGTTCCAAATACAGCGAGCCTATGGACCACGGTTGGATGTATCAAAGTGCCTTCGCGGATTTAAACGGACATCAGTGGGAAGTAATGCATGCAGATCTTTCTAAATTACCTACAGAATAGTTTATTAATCAAAATATCACATGAGATATGGAAACAAAATCAAATGAGATAGAATTGGTGAAAAACCAAATCTCCAGCACCATCAAGATTGTGACACTAAATACGGAAGGCATTACTCATGAAGAATCAATGATCTTTCCTAATAACGAAGCCAATTGTATGAACTGGATTCTTGGGCATTTGATTTACATCAGAAATCCATTATTGAATATTCTGGGCGAAGAATCCATTTGGGACAGTGAAAAATTTTCATGTTACAATAGAGGGGAAATCGCCTGGGAAAGAAAAGATGAGTTTGTCAATTTTGAAGAATTAAAATTATATCTCCAACAATCTCAGGATAAACTGCAAGCAAAACTGGATATGCTTGAATATTTTAATGCAGAAAATGTTAACGATATTTCAACTCTTTGTCTTCATGAAATTTACCACGCAGGACAATTGGGTTATCTCCGAAGAATTTTGGGAAAACCAGGAGCAATAAAATAAACTGTTAAGCATGAAAATCTGCTAAATCTGCAAAATCAGCGAAAGAAAATAAATGATAGGGTTGTTGGGAAACGCAAAATATCTAGATTTTAACTAAAAAAATAAAATAATGAACACACCAAAATCAAAAAGAATGGAGCTCATTATTCCGGCTTATAGAATGCATACCCAAAGCTTTGTGAATGTTTTGGATGGCATTTCGGAAGAAGACGCCCTGAAAAGAATTGAAAACAAAACCAATCATATTGTTTGGATGGCAGGAAACTTCGTGAATATGCGCTATGGCCTTGGTTGGGTATTAGGTCTTCAGGATCAGGATCCTAATAATGACTTGTTCTTTCAGGGAAAGGCATTGGATGAAAGTATAAATTATCCAACTCTGGCAGATTTAAAGAAAAACTTTCATGATATTTCTTCAAAAGTATACCAGAAGTTGTTTGAAATAACAGACGAAGAGTTAGATGAGATCTTCGAAATAGGGATGAATATTCCTTTCATTAAAGAAACTAAACTCAATTTTGTAGGAATGTGCATTGGTCGTGAAGATTATCTCTGTGGTCAAATAGGTTTGATGCGTAGAATTTTAGACTATCCTGGAATGAAATATGATGTGGATGAAAACCTTAATTATTAATGATGAACCCAATAGAAAAAGGATATAAAAGAGTCAATGGAATTCAGTTGTATTATGAAATCTACGGTTCCGGAAAACCTCTGGTTTTAATTCATGGAGGTGGTTCCTCTATTCTGTATGATTATAAAGAGGTTATTGAAAGACTGGAAAACAAGTTTCAGCTCATTGGAATAGATCTCCAGAATCATGGTCTAAGTGAACACCGGGATATTCCTGAAACATTTGAACAGGATGCCGATGATGTGGCGGCACTTTTAGCTGAACTGACCATTCATAAAGCTTCATTCTGGGGATTCAGTAATGGGGGAAACACTGTAATGCAGATTGCACACCGTCATCCGAGAATAGTAGAAAAGCTGGTAGTTGCTTCAGCATTTTATAAAAGAGAGGGACTGATGGACGGCTTTTTTGAAATGATGGCAGAAGCTACTTTTGAATCTATGCCTGAGCCTTTCAAAATCAATTTTTTAAACCTAAATCCTGACTTTTCTAAACTGGAAAACCTTTTCGATAAAGACAGTAAGAGAATGCAAACCTTTGCAGACTGGGACGATGAAGTGCTGAGTTCTATAGAATCTCCAACCCTGTTCATCAGTGGAGATAAAGACGTGATGAAACCGGAACATACCGTTGCCATGTGGCGATTGGTAAAAGGTTCACAATTAATGATTCTTCCGGCAACTCATGGAACCTATATGATGGCTGATTTTGATGGAAGTCTCAATGAAAATTTGATCAATTTTACAATCAAAGAAGTAGAAACATTTTTAAATTATCATAATCACTAATTACACTCATTTTTTCACATTAAGATTCGTGTCAATTGTGTTTAAGCAAAATAATAAATAACATTTTAAAATTAAAAATCATGGCAAAATTAAATCCGTATCTAAATTTTGATGGAACAGCTGAAAAAGCTTTCAATTTTTACAAATCAGTTTTTGGAGGTGAATTCGTAGGCGAAATTCATAAAATGGGAAATGCTCCCGGTACTGAAAATCTTTCTGAGGAAGAAAAAAACAGAGTAATGCATATTGCACTACCCATTGGAGGCGACCTCTTAATGGCTTCAGATATTGTTCCCAGCTTTGGACAGAAGTTAAATGTGGGAAATAATAATTATGTTTCTATTTTCCCGGATTCAAGAGAAGAAGCTGATAGACTTTTTAAAGGCCTTTCTGAAGGTGGGAACATAGAAATGCCAATTGAAGATCAGTTTTGGGGCGACTATTTTGGAAGTTTTCAGGATAAATATGGCGTCCATTGGATGGTGAACTATAATGAAGAATATGGGAAATAATCTTATATTTAACTAATTATAAAAAGAGATGCCCATTTTCGGGCAGCTCTTTTATTCAATTAAAAAAAATTAAACTATGGATCCAATTAAAATAGACATTACCATTTTAGCACCGGTAGAAAAAGTATGGAATTACTTCAATGAACCTAAGCATATTACCAGATGGAATTTTGCCCATGAAAGCTGGCATTGCCCTAGTTCTGAAAACGATCTGAAGGTAGGTGGAAGGTTTAAAAACAAAATGGAAGCAAAAGATAAAAGCTTCGCCTTTGATTTTGAAGGGATATATGATGAAGTAACCCCTCACAAACTTATAAAATATCACATGGAAGACGGGCGTAAAGTAGAGGTGATCTTTGATAAGATTGATGAGAATACCACAAAAGTGATTGAAATTTTCGATCCGGAGAAACAAAATTCTGTGGAAATGCAGAGAGAGGGCTGGTATGCTATTCTCAATAATTTCCACAAGTATGTTGAGAATCATTAAAAACATTTTTTATAGCCATGATCAATTTAGTTATCATGTCAAAGAGTTTGAATTCCATTTATGCTGTTAGCTATGATCCTGAAGAGGATTTTCTTGTTGGAGTGATTGCAGTGCCTGCAAGAAAAGCCTTGAAGAAAGAAAAAATAAATTCTTTGGAAAAACTGTCGGATTATTCTGAAAAGGAGATCTTACAGCTACATGGTTTCGGAAAAAATACAGTGATGAAGCTGAGAGACTATATGAAAGAGCATCAAATGTGTTTTAAAGAAGCATAAAAGTAAAAAGACTTGATTTTTTATCGTGTCGTTGCCAATAGATGAATATAATTCTCTTTGAACGCAAGGGCATTAGATTTCTTTTGCTTTATGTTTCTCTTTGCTAAAGAAGTTTTTCTTGTCGGGTAGCGTAAGCACTGTCTTTGTCTTTCTGAATGTAGCAACGCATAATGAAGAATCTCAACATAGAAAATCTCCCGCAGATTCCGCAGATTTTTAATCTCAATTATCTGCCCAATCCGGGAGATAAAAAAACAGAGTCTTTGTGATTCTGAATATAGCAGTGCGCAAGAATCTCAATGTAAAAAATCTTACACGACTCTACATTTTCTACAGATTTTATGAATAAATTGCCTATAAAATAAATCTTAAAAAATTTAAACTTATGAATAACGATATTTTCCCATGTCTCTGGTATGATGGAGATGCTAAACAATCCGCAGATTTTTACTGTAAAGTTTTTGACGGAGAAGTTACGGCAGATACTCCGGTTGTCATGAACATAGATTTATTTGGGCAGAGATTAATGCTGCTTAATGGCGGTCCTCAATTCAAAAAGAATCCTTCTATTTCTTTTATGGTGATCTGTGATACGGAAGATGAGGTTCAGAAATATTGGGATCAACTGTTGGTGGAAGGATTGGCTCTCATGGAGCTTGGCTCTTATTCCTGGAGTAAGAAATATGGTTGGGTTCAGGATAAATATGGAGTGACCTGGCAATTGTTTTTAGGTGAAAAACCGCAAGAACAGAAAATAGTTCCAACTTTGATGTTTATTCATGAAAATAATGGAAAAGCCAAAGAAGCGATGGAACTTTATACCCAGACATTCCCTAATTCAAGCATTGGAAACGTTTTGAAATATGGTGACGGAAGTGAAGGACATCCTATCCCGGAGCCGGCAGAAAATGTTCAGCATGCCAACTTTGTAGTTGATGGCTACTCATTATTCTGCATGGATAATTCTTACGATCACCAGTTTGATTTTAATGAAGGAATATCACTGGTAATAATGACAGATGATCAGCAACAAACCGATACGTATTGGAATGCACTCACTTCAAACGGAGGAAGAGAAAGCATGTGTGGCTGGTTGAAAGATAAATACGGCTTAAGCTGGCAGATTGTACCTAAAAGACTGATTCAGCTGATGAATGATCCTAACCAGGAGAAAGCTTATAAAGTGGTACAGGCCATGATGGAAATGCAGAAAATTATGATTCAGGATTTAGAAGACGCTTATAATTCTTAAAAATATTTCGGCTTGCTGTTTGATACTATTTAGACAAAAGGTTTGCTTATGAAAATACAGAACAAATCACAATCTAAGTCGAAAGTCCCTAAAGAAGGGCTGTTTCCGGAAATTATCCGGGATAACTATCAGGGAAGCCGAAAGTTATTGGATAAGAAAGCCGTCATTTCCGGAGGAGACAGTGGAATAGGGCAGGCAGTGGCCGTTCATTTTGCCAGAGAAGGTGCAGATGTTGCTATTATCTATAAAGAAAGTGACGATGATGCCAAAGAAACCCAAAAACTGGTAGAAAAAGAAGGACGAAAATGTCTTTTGATCAAAGGTGATCTTACCCTGAAAACATTCCGGACTAAGTGTGTTGATAAGGTTAAGAAAGCATGGTTGGATATTGATATCCTTGTTAATAATGCGGGGATTCACACTTCAAAAAACAGTTTGGTAAAAATTTCGGACGAACAGATTCAGGAGACATTTGATACCAATATCATTTCCTTGATTTCTTTTACCCGGAATTTTCTGCCGTTAATGAAAAAAGGAGGCAGGATTATCTGTACGACTTCTGTTACAGCCTACCGTGGAAGTGATCATTTGATTGATTATGCTGCCACAAAAGGGGCCATCTTGTCTTTTATCCGATCATTGGCTGGTAATCTTGCGGAAAAGAAAATTCTGGTTAACGGAATTGCTCCGGGACCTATCTGGACCCCTCTTGTAAAAGAAGCTTTTGATAATCTTTCAACATTTGGGAAAGATACCCCTTTGAAAAGAGCAGGGCAGCCATCAGAAGTAGCCCCGGCTTATGTTTTTCTTGCCTCTGAAGATGCCAGTTATATCACAGGCGAAGTGATTCATATCAATGGCGGAGATTTTGTTGGAGGCTAGAAGTTGTACATAACATTTTATACTCTAATGCCTTTAAACTTTCAAAGTCAAACATACCACTTAATATATATAAATATGGAACAATTATCATACGAAATAGAAATCAATGCAGAACCAGAAAAAGTATGGAGTGTCCTTTGGGGTGATATTACTTACAGACAATGGACTACTGCTTTTACGGAAGGCTCTTTTTATGAAGGAACATTGGAAGAGAATAACATCATAAAATTCTTAGATCCCAAAAACAATGGGATGTACAGCAGGGTTGAAAAAGTAATTCCCAATCAGGAAATAAAATTTCTGCATTTAGGAGAAATTTATGATGGGATTGAAGTTGCTCAGGAATGGGGGGATGCAACAGAAGCTTACTTTCTGGAAGAAAATGATGAAGGTACATTATTGAAAATAGCTATTAATACTCCAGCTGAGTTTAAATCTTTTTTTGAAGAAAAATTTCCAAAAGCAATAAATATCGTTAAACACCTTTCGGAAAATCAGCTTTAAAGAAGTGCTCATTTGACACATAATCAATCACAAAAATTTTAAAATATGGAAACCTTATCGTACGAAACAATAATAGATGCTCCCTTACAGAAAGTATGGGACATTCTCTGGAGTCCGGAAACCTATAGTCAATGGACACAATACTTTGGTGCAGGATCTTCCGTCATGAAATCTGATTGGCAGGTAGGTGGAAAGACCTACTTCCTGAATGAAAAAGGAGATGGAATGGTTTCTACCATAGATAGTCTGGATGAACCCCGTCAAATTGTTTTTAAACATTTGGGAATGACTGAAAACGGAGTAGAAGACACACAAAGCAAAGAGGTGATGGAATGGAGCGGTTGTTTTGAAAAATATTTTCTGATTGATCTTGATGGAAAAACAAAACTTCATACGGAAGTTCAGGTAGAAAAAGAATGGCGGGATCATATGAATACAGGATTTACAAAAGGACTGATGATAGTGAAGAATCTGGCGGAAGGAGTTAACCTTAGTGCAGTGTAAAAGTATTTAAAGTTGCTGGTTAGCAATGTATGTCTCTTGTCTTAAATCTCTTAATCTCTTGTCTTTCAATTCAAAAAAATATGAAACTATTAGTAATCCTCTTCGGTGCATTTATCTTAGCTTTACTGGGAACCATGGTGGTTCAGGGAAAGCCTGATCTTTTATTTTCAGGAAATCTTGGTATGGCGGTTTTTATCATATTTACAGGTTTTTCCCATTTTAAATTTCAGAAAGGAATGGCAATGATGATTCCCGATTTTATCCCCGCTAAAATGTTTTGGGTGTATTTTACCGGACTTTTAGAAATTGCAGCCGGAATAGGTCTCATGATTCCCACCATCCGTGAAATAACAGCCGTTTTACTGATTCTTTTTTATGTATTGGTTTTTATAGCCAATATCAAATCATCCCAAAAGAAAATAAATATTTTTAAAGCCGATTACACCGGCCCGGGAATGCAATATCTTTACTCTCAAAGAATTCCCATGCAGATTATTTTAATAGTATGGACCTGGTATTTCGGAATCTATTTACATTAATTAAACATACAGGCAGCTCTCAAGGCTGCTTTTTTATTTTAGAAACTTTTCAAAATAAATGTTAAATATTGTAACGTTTTAAGTTTTGAATTGTCTTATCTATAAAGAATCTGATTTTTTATTGATTGAAATATTGAATTGGGGGTTCTGTTTTTTTAACTTTAAAAACGTAAGTCATGAATCTAAATTCCAAAATTTTCGGTACAGCTTATATTGTACTTTCTTCTATTATGATAAACGCACAAAACTCTGCGGGTAAACTTCCGGGAGATCCAACGCTTCCGTCTACCAAAGCCAATCTTGAGAAACTGGTATCCTACGATAAAGGAAACTTCAAATATAAAGTGGAAGACTATTTTGCAAGGCCAAAAGCTTCAGCATTTAAAATTTCTCCTGATGGAAAATACCTTTCTTATAAGGAAAAAGATAAGGACAGTAAAAACCATGTATATGTTAAAGAGCTCAATACAGGGAAAGTTACCAAAGCCATTGTTGAAAAAGATGATCTGATAAAAGCCTATGGCTGGTTGAATAAAAGTCGTTTGTTCTATACTCAGGATAAAGGTGGAAATGAGAATATTCACTTATATGCTGCAGATGTAGATGGAACAAATCTTAAGGATTTAACACCATTTGACGGAATTACATTAAGCGATATTATTCCGATAAAAGATACTGATTTCGTTGTGGTTACAATGAACAAAAACAATAAGCAGATCTTCGAACCTTTTAAAATCAATTTTGTAACGGGAGAAATGACTCAGTTATATGAAAATAAAGATGTCAACAGTCCTATTGATGGGTATATTTTTGATAAAGACGGTAATTTAAGAGGCTATAATATTCTTGAAAACGGACTGACCACTAAAACCTATTACAAAGATTTACAGACTGGGAAATTCAATCTTCTGAAATCCGCAGACTGGTCAGACACTTTCAGTATTATCAGGTTTAATGATAACTCTAAGAATAAAGATGAAGCGTATGTAGTGACTAATCTGGATAGCGATAAAGCTAGAATTGTGTTATATGATCTGAAGAAAAATGCTGTTATCAAAGAAGTATATGCTAACCCTGTGTATGATGTAAGCTCCATAAGTGTGGCAGGTAAGAGCAGAAATTATGAACTGGACTATATCAGCTATGAAGGCTTAAAAGGAGAAACAGTTCCGGTAAGTAAATTTTATAAAGAAATTGATGATAAATTAAAGGCCCAGTTTGGAGATAAAGAATTTGGTATTGTTTCATCAGATGATAATAATGATAAACTTTTGGTAGTGGTGGGAAGTGACAAACTATATGGAACTTACTACGAGTATGATACTAAAACCAAACAAGCAAAACTTCTTTATAATCTGATGCCACAGCTGAAAGAAGAAGATATGGCTGAAATGAGACCTATTGAATTCAAAAGCAGAGATGGATTAACCATTCGTGGATATATTACCCTTCCTAAAGCAGCATTGGAAGGGAAAAAAGTTCCTTTGATTGTAAACCCTCACGGTGGTCCACAGGGCATCAGAGATCACTGGGGATTCAATCCGGAAACTCAATTGTTTGCAAGTAGAGGATATGCAACACTTCAGGTGAATTTCAGAATATCAGGTGGTTATGGAAAAGGATTCCAAAAAGCCGGATATAAGCAGATCGGAAGAAAAGCCATGGATGATGTAGAAGATGGAGTGAAATATGCTATCAGCCAAGGTTGGATAGATAAAGATAAAATAGCAATTTATGGAGGAAGTCACGGTGGTTATGCGACTTTAATGGGCTTAATTAAAACTCCGGATTTATATGCCTGTGGAGTAGATTATGTAGGTGTATCCAATATTTTCACCTTCTTTTCTTCCTTCCCGGAATACTGGAAGCCCTATAAAGAAATGGTAAAACAAATCTGGTATGATTTGGATAATCCTGAAGAAGCAAAAATTGCTAAAGAAGTATCTCCGGTTTTCCAAATAGACAAGATCAAGAAACCATTATTTGTGGTACAGGGTGCCAATGACCCTAGAGTAAACATCAATGAATCTGATCAGATAGTAAAAGCGATGCGTGCCAAAGGTTTTGAAGTTCCGTACATGGTAAAATATGACGAAGGGCACGGATTTGGAAAAGAACCTAACAGAATTGAACTGTATAAATCAATGCTAGGATTCTTTGCTGAGAATTTTAATAAAAAATAAATCGGCAATTTTTATAATTTTGGAAACGGAGGATGTGATATCTTCCGTTTCTTTTTTGTCATTGCGAGCGAAGCGAAGCAATCTTTATGGTCGTTGTTCGTTAGGCGTTGGAAAACCCCAATGGTGCAAATAATATTGACAAACTATATGTTTTAAGGCGTAAAGATTCTATCTGCGATAAAATTTGATCTTCCATTGATGAAAAAAATTGTCAAGCGCTTTTGTTATTCAGAGCGGAACGAAGTGTAGCGTGGAATCTCATCATCAATAATTTAAAACTCCGATGAATAAAAGAAAAACCGAAATTCCGGAAAAATATTTTAAATTTATTAAAGTAAAACCAAAAGGATAGCCGTCTTGTCAGTATGGAGGTTGTCGAAAAAATAACAATGCCACAGAAGGATAAAGAAAGCATCATCTCACAGACCGTTTCCAACTACGGAGGAAAATTGATGTCTTATATTCGTCCCAAAGTGAGAAACACGGAGGATGCGGAAGATATTCTGCAGGAAGTGTGGTTTCAGTTCAGCAGTCTTACCAATCTTTCTGAGATTGTAAATGTAGGAGGCTGGCTGTACAGGGTAACGGCGAATAAAATTACAGACCGTTATCGTAAAAAGAAAACAGAAAATCTTGAAGATTTCGTCTATGAGGACGAAGACGGAAGCTTTTCCATCAAAGATATTTTATTGATGGATGAAAGCGCCGGCCCTGAAGTGAAGATGTTTCAGGATGAGATCTGGAAAAAACTGTTTGAAGCACTTGATGAACTCCCCGAAAAACAAAGGCTGGTCTACGTAGAAAACGAACTCAACGACAAAACCCTCCAAGAGATCGCCGATGAACAGGGAGAGAACATTAAGACTATTATCAGTAGAAAAAATTATGCTGTGAAGCATTTGAGAAAAAGATTGAGAAAATTATACGAAGATTTAAAAAGTTAGAAAAAGAAATTATGAATCATAAACACAAAAAAGGCTGGATTTTTTTATTGTTATGTCCACCATTAATTCTCTTAGCCGTTACCTGGATTGTAATGTCGCTTTGGAATTGCCTGCTTCCGGAAATTTTAGGGGTAAAATCTATTACATTCTGGCAAGCGATGGGAATCCTGATCTTAAGTAAAATTCTTTTCGGAGGTTTTCATTTTGGAAAAGGAATGAGAGACTTCAAAGAACGAAAAATGAGAGAGAAAATGGAAGGACTATCGCCTGAAGAGAAAGAAAAATTTAAAGAAGCCTGGAGAAACAGATGTTCCGGAGGATTCTTCAACAGAAATAACGAATAATTTAAAAATTTTAAAGAAGTAGTAAAGTAAAATTGAAATTCATTCGTCTCTATAAAAAACAAGAAGTAGTAAAATTTAAAATTTTGAAAAAATGAAAAATTCAGCATTAAAAGGAGCTCTTGGAGCGTTAGCCGTAGTAGGTATAGCCTTAATCGCTAAAAAGGCAGCACAAAGAAAAAGATTTATCAGAGGTGTTTTTGATGAATACGGTATCAAAGAAAAATCCCCTTTCGGATTAGCCGATAAGATCAGAGAAATGAATGACGAAGAATATCAGGAACTGAAAGGTAAATTCAAAAAAGAATTCAGTTCAAGATGTTGCAGAAAGGATAATACCTGTGAAGCATAAAAAGTAAAATACTCAATTGAAATTGTTTAATTCGGGCTCAGGAAGCAAAGCTTCCCGAGCCCGAATTTTTTATTTTAAATCTTCCAATAGAAGAGTGCTACTCTGAATGCTTAGAAAATCTGATTATTAAATACTAAATTTGTTTTTCTGTTTAAAATGAACATTATAATGGCTTCAAAGAATATTTTTATTACCATACTTACTGTTTTCTCTATCATTGTGTATGGACAGAAATCTAAATTAAAGCAGAAACAATATATTTTCTTCCTGCATAATAAATTTCTGGAAGAGCATACGCTTGATGAAGCGCATCCTAAATATGGTATTGTGGAGTATGAAAAAGTTCTTCATCAATTGAAAGACAGTAGTAATATTATTCTTTTTGAAAAGAGGAAACCCCATACTGATCCTGCAGTATATGCTCTAAAAATAAAGAAACAGATTGATCGTCTGATTAAAAAAGGAATTAAAGCTGAAAATATTGCGGTTGTCGGAACATCTCAGGGTGGTTATATTGCACAATATATTTCCTATTATCAAAAAAATCCGGAACTGAAATTTGTTTTTATTGGGGCTAGTTTTAAAGATGATTCTTTGGAGAAAGATCCGGATTTCAGGCTTTATGGAAAAATACTTTCTATTACAGAAAAATCAGATGATGGCCATGTTCCTTTATCTCAGGAGCAGCGATTCATCAGATCGAATATAAAGAATTATAAAGAGATTGAGCTTAATACAGGACTTAATCATGGATTTTTATTCAAAGCTCTTGATGCATGGATTATTCCTACAAAAGAATGGATTTATAGTAAGTAGATAGAAAAGCAGACTGAAGCCATATTTTAGCAGCATACAATTTTATCAAAGATAAAAACACACTGTTTGTGAATATTCTCTGCGTTCTTGCGTTTTTCTAACAGTTTAGATTAAACTTTGAAACAGATGCAATTTTACCATAAACCCAAAGCAAAAAGAAAAATAAATCCTTATTTTTGTGTTGCTCAATGAAAGACTACTACTATTTTCTCGGCATATCCCAGGATGCTTCAGATGAAGACATCAAAAAAGCATATCGAAAACTATCCCTAAAGTATCATCCTGATAAAAATGATAATGACGATTTTTTTGCAGACCGTTTTCGTGAAATTCAGGAAGCGTATGAAACATTGAGTGATTCTGCAAGAAGGAAGTCCTATGACCAGAATTTAGAAAGCCATCAGAGAAGTTTCAGATATAATATTCCGCCTGCTATAAAAACTTTTACAGCCAATAAAATTCACGCAAAAAAAGGAGAGGAGATTATCATCAGCTGGCAGACAAGCAATGCTGATGTGGTGAAGGTTCTGCCTTTTGGGCTTGAAAAACCTTATGGAGAAAGGGTCTTTAAGATTACAGAATTTAAAGACGGGAAATTCCAGTTATTACTTCATGCAACAAACTCTCTATTGCATAAAACCGTAGTTCAGGGAATTACGATCACTGAGGTTTTTGAAAATGATACTGAGAAATTCAAAAATACAGTGGATGAAATGTTTAAGCCACAACCTAGAACAGTAATGAACAAAACCGGTCAGCCTAAAATTATTATGCTGTTTTGGGGAGTTATTATTTTGGCAGTTGCTTTATATTTCCTGATAAGGGAAATTATTTAAGCCATTTTCTTCCTTCCTGGACACTTTTTACATCTTTTCCCCTTCTTGAATTTCTTGCAGCAAGATTTCTTTTCACAGAACATCTCTTCATTTTTGAATGCATATACAGGAGCCAAAGGCGGAACTTTAAACGGGACAATCATATTCATGGTGCAAATATATTAATTTAGAATAAATATAATTAATAAAATTTCATAAAATTCTTTAAACCTGATGAATAGAATATTTACCTTAGCACTTCGCTTCTCATTACCCCTAAAAACTCACAGAAGTAGACCATTGAATTCTCCAGGCCTGAGCCTCTAAGTTGGCAAAATTCTGTCTTCTTCCATAGCTGCCTTCTATACCTATTCTCATTTTTTTATAAGGATGAAAAGCGATATTCATTCCAATATGTTGGAAGTTTTTTGTCATATCTTTAGAAATAAAATCTTCATTTCCTAGGTTTGAATAGCTGATAAAAGCCGTAGAGTACCATTTGGGACTCCACCAATACTCATAAATTCCAGTAAGATTGAACATGGATAATGTTTTTAATCGATTTCCATCATTCGGATCAGGCACTGCGTCATATTTTTCTTCGTTTAAATTAGAGTTATTCGTCTCAAAACCCTTTCCAAAAGAACTTTGAATACTTACAATATTATTGTCGTTAAGATAAATTTTGCCCGAAACCAAAGCTCCCCAGCCCATTATGGTCCTGGTTTTATATGAATCCTGAAAAGTAGATCTGGTATCATAGCTGATAGGAGTTAAAATACCTCCAATTTTAATATAGCTCCTTTTATTTCCATATCGGTATATGGTTGTAAATGTAGGGATTATAGCTCTTTTTTTCCACCCAAGCGAATCGGCAGGAAGGGTGATGCTGGGAATATTGAGATCTTCCATGGATATCGACAAAATTTCTTTTGCGGAAATAGTAGTCGTATAGCGAAGTTGGATTCTTCGGGTAAAGATCATGCCATTAGGGGGAACAAAGTCAAATATACCCGGAACAATTTCGAGATCGGAAAAGTTACTCCAGGTGTGTCCAATAAGCCATTTATTCCATTGGAGATATGCATGTCTGAGGCGGGGTGCGGTAGTTCCATTAGTTCCATAGAAGTCTATCTCTGTATAAGCTGATAAACCATTTTCTGTTTTTTGTTTTATCCCTAAGCCTATTTGCGACTGTTTTATACTGAAATTAGGGTTGATGCTATTGCGTTGAGGAATTTCTATGGAGTGGGCAATAAAGCCGTCTTTTACTTTCATATTCTGAAAGTCAAGCATAAAATCAGTTTGTATAAGCCCTTTGGCATAGAGATCCCATTCTCTCTGATTTTCATTTTTGATTGTAGTGAGGGTAACCTGAGCAGAAACTTCTGTACAGGAGATCAAAGCTGAAAATAGTAAGGGAATAAATCTTGCATACGCATTCTTCATCGTGAATTGTGTCTTTTATGGGCAGATTTTAATTATTCTCTCATAAATATTGTTGTTTTAAGATTATTAGTTTTTTTTGTTGATTGGTAATGAAAGTGGATGTGTCTTTAATTTTTTTTATTTATTGAGCTTTATTCTCTTTAGTGTGAAGTGAAGCTACAAAATTATTTGAAAAATGATTTTTATAATATTTTTAATTGAATTGAAAATATTGTAGTATTTTAAACCTGATCAGTTCTTTTTTATTGGCAATAAATACTGTATATTATTGATTGATATTTATAAAATTAATGCTTTTTTTATTTTAAATAAGTTAAATTTTAACATATTTTCATTAAACATGAACTGTGGTGGAATGAGGGGATGTTTGTTTGACTTATCTGGAATTTTAGCTGTTGTACAATCGTGTAAAAAATTGTAATTTTACCCATCTTTTTACAAACAAAATCTAATAAATAAAAATGAATACAGAACAGTTTGTGAGCCGTCACATTTCCCTAAATGAAGCCGATAAACAGGCGATGTTGGAAAAACTTGGCGTTTCTAGTATTGAAGAGTTAATTTCTCAGACCATTCCTTCTTCTATCCGTTTAGAAAAAGATCTTGAGATCTCAGATGCACTTTCGGAATACGAAATGCTAAACCACTCTAAGGAGTTGGCATCAAAAAATACCGATTATACAAGTTATATCGGTTTTGGATACCACAATACACTTTTACCATCAGCGATTCAGAGAAATATCTTTGAAAATCCAAGCTGGTATACTGCATATACTCCTTATCAGGCTGAAATTGCACAAGGAAGATTAGAAGCTCTTCTTAATTTCCAGACTGTAGTGTGTGATCTTACAGGTTTTGGTCTTGCTAATGCTTCTTTATTGGATGAATCTACTGCTGCTGCTGAAGCAATGCACATGTTCTTCAATAACAGAACTAAAGATCAAAAGAAAGGAGAAGCGAATAAATTCTTTATCTCTGACCTTGTATTGCCTCAAACAATCTCTGTGTTGAAAACTAAGGCCGAAGGATTAGGAATTGAAGTTGTTGTAGGAGACCATAAGACTCATGCATTTGATGCATCTTATTATGGTGTTTTATTACAATATCCCGGTAAAAATGGAATTGTTCTGGACTATACTGAAAACATCGTAGAATATAAAAAATTAGACCTTCAGGTAGCTGTAGCTTGTGATCCAATGGCATTGGTGAAATTGAAATCACCGGCTGAAATGGGTGCTGACTGCGCAGTAGGTACTTCACAAAGATTTGGTATTCCATTAGGATACGGAGGGCCTCACGCAGCATTCTTTGCTTGTAGAGAGGAATATAAGAGAGACATTCCTGGAAGAATCATTGGAGTTTCTCAGGATATGTATGGGAAACGTGCATTAAGAATGGCGTTACAGACAAGAGAACAGCACATCAAGAGAGAGAAGGCAACTTCCAATATCTGTACTGCTCAGGTTCTTTTAGCAGTAATGGCTGGTATGTATGCTGTTTATCATGGTCCAAAAGGATTGAACTATATTGCTGATCAAATTCACTTTAAAGCAAATGCTTTGAAAGGAGGGCTTGCAGCATTAGGATATCAGGTAGTAGAAGAGCCTATCTTCGATACGGTGAAAATCACAATGCCTGAAGAAGAGAAAGGAAGACTGATGAGAATGATGCAGGATCACAGACTTAACCTTAACTACTTCACAGAAGGGGTTGTAAGTATTGCAATCAACGAAAGTACTACATTGGAGAAATTAAACTATCTGATGGCTTCTTTCGCTCAGTTCAAAGACAAACAGACTTTCAAATTAGAAATCAAAGAAGGATACAGTATTCCTGAAGAAAACCTTAGAAAGGATCAGATTCTTACAGAAGAAGTATTCAACAAATACCATACGGAAACAGAATTGATGCGTTATATCAAGCGTCTTGAGAGAAAAGATTTATCATTGACACACTCAATGATCTCTTTAGGATCTTGTACGATGAAATTAAATGCTGCTACTCAAATGCTTCCGCTTTCATGGGCAGATTGGGGTAGTGTACATCCATTTGTACCGGTAGATCAGGCTGGAGGATATCAGCAAATGATTGCAGAGCTTGAAAAAGATCTTGCAACAATCACTGGTTTCGCTGGGACTTCATTACAGCCAAACTCCGGAGCTCAGGGAGAATATGCAGGATTGATGGTCATCAGAGAATACCATATTTCAAGAGGAGATCACCACAGAAATGTAGTATTGATTCCTCAGTCTGCACACGGAACAAACCCAGCTTCTGCTGCTATGGCAGGAATGAAAATTGTAGTTGTTAAAAACCTTGAAAACGGGGAAATCGACTTTGAAGATCTAAAAGCTAAAACAGAATTACATTCAGCAAACTTATCTGCTGTAATGATTACATATCCGTCCACTTACGGATTCTTTGATGCTAACATCAAGGAAATTACTAACCTTATCCACGAACACGGAGGACAAGTATATATGGATGGTGCCAACATGAATGCTCAGGTAGGATTTACAAGTCCAGGAAACATCGGAGCAGACGTTTGTCACTTGAACCTTCACAAAACTTTTGCAATTCCTCACGGAGGTGGAGGTCCTGGAGTAGGTCCAATCTGTGTGGCTAAACACTTGGTGCCATTCCTTCCATCCAATGCAAACATCAAAATCGGAACTAAAGAAGCGATTGAAGGTATTTCAGCTGCACCTTACGGTTCAGGATTGATCCTAAACATTTCTTATGCATACATCAAGATGTTAGGAACAGATGGATTGAAAAAAGCTACAGGTCACGCGATCATGAATGCTAACTACCTTAAAGAAATTTTAGCTGAGCATTTCCCAATTTTATATTCAAACGAAAACGGAAGAGTGGCTCACGAATGTATCGTAGATTTCCGTCAGTTCAAATCTTTAGGAATTGAAGTGGCTGATGTAGCGAAGAGATTAATGGACTATGGATTCCATGCTCCTACCGTTTCTTTCCCAGTGGCAGGAACATTAATGATTGAGCCTACAGAATCTGAAAGCAAATCTGAAATTGATCGTTTTGCAGAAGCTTTAATTGCTATCAAGCATGAAATTGATGAGATTGCAAACGGGCAGGCTGATCCGGCAAACAACGTATTGAAAAACGCTCCTCACACAGAACAATTGGTAATCTCTGATTCTTGGGATAAACCATACAGCAGAGAAAAAGCTGCTTATCCGCTAGAGTGGGTAAGAGACCACAAATTCTTTGCTTCAGTATCAAGAGTAGATGAAGCTTACGGAGACAGAAACTTAGTATGTACTTGTGAGCCAATTGAAGCTTATATGTAATCAGAGTTTTTTCTAGATATACCAAATCCCTTTCAGCAATGAGAGGGATTTGTTGTTTTTTAATTCTGCAAAGTCAGGAGATTTTGGAGCATTAGTTGTTATGGTAAGCAAAGCGAAGCACTTTCAATAACTAAACTAAATACTTTCCTGTAACTTTATATAAGGCCAAACTAAATAAAAAAGCCTCTCAAAATTTTGAGAGGCTCTTTGTGTTATATTTATCCTGTTATCTTCTCTTATAGCTGTAAGCCACCAAAATAGCTACGCCCATAGTAAGTACGGTTATCATTGAAATGGTTTCAATGGAGATTCCACTTTTCATCTGTGTGTTTTCTTTTTCACATGAATAAAAGAATAATACTGTCAACAACAGACAGCTCGATAGTAATTTTCTAATCATAATTGCATTTGTTTGGTTATTAATGTTTTTTAATCAAAAAGTATACCGATTTTGTGGACTATATGTAAAGTGGTTTTTAGGAGCAGCTACATTCAGTTTTCATTTATTTTCCGGGAGATTTTAGTAATGACTGCCTGGTGCTGGAAATAATCGACAGTGGTAAGAATAATAAAAAATAAGCCGGGAATTACAAGTTCTATGATCAAATGTTGAGTGAAGAAATATAAAATTAGGAAAAGAATCCCTGCGTATATCAGGTTAAATAGGATAGGATAAAAGGTTTCAACCTTATAAGTTAGTATTTTTGCACTTTCATTATAAATAAAATATTCTTTGCCGGGCGATAGTATCAGGGGAGATCTTTTTGAAAAATCGAGTTTAATAAGACTGTCTTTTCCTGTAACTATGTTGTCATGAATATCTATATCATTCACCTCTCTTTCCATAAATGAATCGCATGCAGCATCAGTGATATTTTTTGCAGTCACTCCCTCTTTTATTTTTATTTTAAATGTATAGAACATATTTCGTTATTTTTTACTCTTATCATTGTTTCCTTCATTCCAATAGTAACTGTCCGGATAGATTCTTGCACCAAATACAGCGGTTCCAACACGTACAATAGTAGCTCCTTCTTCAATAGCAGTTTCAAGATCTCCGCTCATTCCCATGGAAAGTTCATTCATTTCTACATTGGGAATATTTTCAAGGATGATTTCCTGCTTTAGGTTTTTGAGGATTTTAAAACATAGTCTTACCTTTTCCTTTTCTGCACTGAGTAAACCGATAGTCATCAAACCTTTTATTTTTAATGTAGGGAATTTGGAAACCTTCCGGGTTAATTCTATAGCATCATTTGGAGATACTCCGAATTTACTTTCCTCATTGGAGGTATTTACCTGAATTAAAACTTCAAGAGTTCTGTTCTCTGCAGAAAGTCTTTGGTGTAGTTTCTCCGCCAGTTCTAAACGATCCAGCGACTGAACACAGGTGACATCATATTTTAGAATATCTTTGATTTTATTGGTTTGAAGATGACCAATAAAGTGATTGTTGTGTGGATTTTCCTTCAGTTCTTCATATTTCTCCTTCAGCTCCTGAACTTTATTCTCTGCAATTAAGGTCTGACCGTTTTCCAGAGCGATTTTAATACGTTCTGCTGAAACAGTTTTAGTGGCCAGTAAAAGTTTAACTTCATCAGAATTTCTTCCTGCTTTTTCGCAGGCGTTTTGGATTCTGGTATTGATGATTTTCAGGTTGTGAAGGATATCGTCTTTCATGATGGGATGATTTCTTGGGCCTCCAGTTTTTTTATTAACGCTGTTTTTACGGCTGTTAACGCATGGTCTTTAGCTTCTGCAAAAGAAATAGAATATTTCCTTTCAATGGTTCTCATATCCTCTGGAAATTGGCTAAGCAGTGTGTCGTAGAAGGTATCCAGAAACTCAGCAGAAGGCATTTCGTAATTGATCCTCAGTTGAAAACGTCTCAGCAGAGCAGTATCAATAATCTCCGGATGATTGGTAGCACACAGTAAAAGGGCGTTTTCGGGATAATAATCAATAAGCTGAAGTAAAGTATTCACTAGTCTTCTCATTTCACCAACATCTTTATCATCGCTTCCTCTTGCTTTTCCAATCTGGTCCAGCTCATCAAGGAAGAGAACAGATCTTTCTCTGGCTGCCTTATCAAAAATCATTTTAATATTCTGGGAAGTTTCACCAATTCTGGAAGAAACAATATTGCTTAAATTGAGAATGATAATACTTTTTCCAAGTGCATTGGCAATGGCTTTTGCTGTCATTGTTTTTCCGCATCCTGAGCTGCCCTGAAGAAGGATCTTATGATTCACCGGGAGACCATATTCCTGAAGTTCTTTGCTGTAGGTATGTTCCTTAATAAGCTGTACAAGCTGATCTCTGTTGCTTTTATTGAGAAATACATCGTTAAGGCTTACTTGTTCTTTATCATGGATAATAAGGTTGTACAGATTCATGATGATTATTAATGGTTCTTGAGTCTAACAAAGATAAGGCTTTATTACATGGCGCAAAGTATCCTGATTGAGAATAAATGGGTAGGCCAGAGAAGGGTAATGGTCAATTAATGATGAGTAAGAGTTGAGTATAGCAATTATCTTTTTTCATGGGTATTATTATAAAAAAATAAACCCGAACTAATGCTCGGATTTATCATTTGGATATTAAAATTTGTTATGAAACTAAGATCTTTTTGTTTATGTTTTTGGGCCCTTTTACCCTATTGGTAAAAGAGCGATCTGATTTCTCAGAGTAAAAACATAAAACAATATAATTAGTATAGTTTTGCTATAGGCTTCTTGATTTTAATGATTAGTTTCTTTCTCTTCTTACTGTCATGAAATATGATGAGAATACTACTAAACATGTTGCGATACCGATATAAGTTACCATTTTGTATTATTTTTAATTATTTGACTTTTTTTTATCAATCTTTCAATTGCAATATTACAGCTTTCAAATCACGTGCCAAAGTAAATCACTATGATGTATATCAGTGTGTTATATAGGGTTTTGTTAAATTTTAAGAAATTTTTTGTTTACATTTTGTTAATGTGTTATTGTGAATTTATTGATACATTTGTTGTTCTGTCTTTAAAAAAATGTAAAAATGTTAACTGTTTGCAGACTTATATATTGGACTTGATAAAACAAACAATAAATAATGCGATGCATAATACTACTATGGAGGGATAATTAGAGGTGTGAAATTTCAGCGTGAATCCGATTTTTATATTAAGAAAATTTATTTTTATCATTGATTTTTGTGTTGAGTATTTTTGTCAGTTGTCAAATTCTATGACATCCTTGGTATGTCAGAATAGTAAAAATAGCTTTTCTTTGTCAGTTCCATGAGATTAAAGAAGGAAACAAAGAAGTTGTGAGGAAACTTTTTTGGGAACAGGGGGGAGGTTTTGTTATTTTTGCTTAAATAATACTTTATGGGACGCAGTTATCTTTTTCTGGCTTTGGCCATTGTATTTGAAATCATAGCCACAACCTTTCTGAAAAAATCAGAAGAGTTTTCCAAACTGTGGCCATCCGTGGTTACGGTAATAGGATATGCCTGCGCTTTTTATTTTTTAAGTCTGAGCCTTCGTCAGATTCCGGTTGGAATTACGTACGCTATCTGGTCTGGAATTGGAATCGTTTTCATCACCATAATTGGAGTGGTGGCATTCAAGCAGGTTCCGGATCTGCCTGCCATTATTGGAATTGCACTGATTATTATCGGAGTCATTGTAATTAATGTGTTTTCAAAAATGGGCACTCATTAATATCTGATGAAGGTGTTTAAAACCATTTATCAGTTATCCCCACTATTTCCATAGCATTACTTATTTTAACCTCTGTATGTCAGACTGGAAAAACTGAAACAGAAAAATGTTATCATAAAAAATTTCCAGACTGTTTTCGATAATAAAATCTGTATGATGAGTGGTGTTGGTTACTGTGTCTTCTTCTACAAATACAAACCAAAGCTCAGCCAGTTCATGTCTTCTTTTAAACTCTTCGGAGGTATTGCACTCTATGAAAGATGAATGTTTCAGATTGTAAAACAGAATTCCTTTTTTTATTCCGTTTTGTTCTATAATATTAATAGGATGTTGGATGTAGTTGAGGATTTTGATATTCAGATCAAAACATTCTATAAAGTGATGAAGATCGATGAGTTGTATTACCTTTTCTTCCTGTTGGGATTCTGTCATAAAAAAACATTCTGATGTGATCTCTTCAGTGAATTCCTGAAAAACGGCTAATTCCATATGCATTAATTAAACAGGGCAAAGAAAGACAGAATACCGATGCGTAAATTTATTTTTATACAAAACCGCCGGTATTTTATACGAAATCCAATCAGGTAGAGAATGTATAATTGGTATAATAAAATTTGGGTTTTGTATAATATTATAGGCATAAGTTAAGGGATTACCTATTTTTGTATTATATATTAACCCAAGAATATGAAATATAGGCTATGGCAATTTAAAGAAACATTCGCAATGGATTTTCTGGTGGAAAATCGTTACAAATATGCCAGACACCTGTTGTTTCTTATATCATTTTTCCTTTGGCTGTACAGTGCCAGATTCTGGCAGGGGTTTTCAGGAGTACATCAGCTGTATGTATTGCTCTTTGTGTATTCGATACTGATTACCATGATCTATATTAATATTTATATTCTGGTGCCGAGGCTTTTCTTTACTACACGATATATTGCCTATCTGGTACTTCTCATCATGATGGGAGTAATAGGGATTAATATGATAGGGTTTGGCTTCAGATCGGTTTTTGCCGATTTCAGGGTTGAAAACATTCCCAGGGATACCGAAAAAGGAAGTGTTTATGAAGGAGTATTGATGTGTATTCCTATTATCTTTACCACCACTACAGTTAAGCTGCTGCAGAAATGGATTAAGGATAATCAAAGAATCAATGAGCTGAGTAATCTGACCATGCAAATGGAACTGAACGAGCTTAGAAACCAGATCAACCCTCACTTTCTTTTCAATATGCTGAATAATGTAAAAGCGCTCATCAGAACGGATCCTGCAAAAGCTTCTGTGGTGATTGTCAAGCTTTCAGAGTTTCTCAGGTATCAGCTTTATGAAAACAGTGCAGAGAAAACATTGTTAACCTCAGAAATTGATTTTCTTTCTAATTTTTTAAACCTAGAAAAAATAAGACGTGAAAATTTCACTTTTGATATTCAGACAGAAGCTGACAGCAGAACAATTAACACAACATTTATTCCCCCAAACCTGTTTACGACTTTTGTAGAAAATGCAGTAAAACACAGTGTTGATATTAGTGGTAAAGAATCATATGTGAAAATAAACATTAGTATTGAAGGTCAGAACCTCTATTTTAAATGTATCAATTCCCGGAATCCGGACTATCTTATTACAGATAAAAAGAACAGCGGACTTGGGCTTGCCAATATTACCAGAAGACTAGAACTTCTTTACCATGGTACTTTTGACTTAAAAATAACTTCGGAATCTAAAGAATATACCGTCCATTTAAAAATTCCTGTATGATGAATTGTATTATAGTTGATGATGAACCTTTGGCAAGAGCCGAAATGCGTTCGCTGATCAGTGAAACATCAAAGATTGATATTCTGGGTGAATTTTCCAATGCTCCTTCTGCGCTGGATTTTCTTAAGGATAATAATGTGGATCTTATTTTCCTTGATATAGAAATGCCTATGGTGACAGGGCTTGAATTTGCAGAAATGCTTCCCAAAAAATCTCTGATTATCTTTACTACAGCTTATTCTCAATATGCTTTGAAAAGCTATGAACTGGAAGCGGTAGACTACCTTTTAAAACCAATTGATCCGCAAAGGCTTGAAAAAGCTATCAATAAAGCCATCTTATACACCGAACTTTTATCTAATAATACCATAAAGAATACCGTAGAATCTAACACTGCCGATTTTTTATTCATTAAAGCAGACCGAAGATTTTATAAGATCGGTTTTTCAGATATTAAATTTATAGAAGGGCTGAAAGATTATGTAGTGATTCATACCAGACAGCAGAAGCTTATTACAGCAATGAATCTGAAGACAATTCATCAGAGAATTTCAGGAGAGAATTTTATCAGAGTAAGTAAATCGTATGTAGTGAATGCTGACTATATTGATTCATTTGATAACCATAATATATACATTGAAGAAGCAGAAATTCCTATCGGAGAAGTATATAAAGCCGAGTTCTTTACAAAATATACTGATGGCCTTTTAGGGGCAGACTGATTTTCATAAGTAATGAATGATGAATGATGAATGATGAATGATGAATGATGAATGATGAATGATGAATGATGAATGATGAATGATATTGCTGATAGACTTCAATATTGGGTTGGCTGTATCAATAGGAATGGGCTTTAGCCTGCTCGAAACTTAAAATAAAAATATATTCGGTCCAATTGTCATTCCGTAGGAATCTCAATAATATATTTAAAAAATATAGATTCTTACAGAATGACAAAACTTGTTGGTATCTCTATTGTTTTTGCCCCACAAAACGGATCACGGAACCCGTTCCGTTATGAAATAAACCTTCCTGAAGCTCAATTTCTGCCTCTTGAAGTTCCATAATAGAATAATTAGGGAAATCTGCCTTAATTTCTTCTATAGAAAATAAAGATTCTATATCTTTTGGGCCGCCTACTTTTTCATTTTTCGTGACATAATCAAGATGCTTTTTACTGAAAGCTTCGAAAATAATAAATCCACCTTTACGAAGATACTGATCCAGCATTTGATGTATGGATGATTTAATGTCTGCAGGAAAATGAGCGTAGATAAGAGCAATTACATCAAACTGCTGTTTATGATAGCCTAATGTCTGGAGTTCACCAACCTGATAATCGATTTTTACATTGTTCTGCTCTGCCAATTGTAAAGCTTTTTGTCTGCCTTGTTCACTAATGTCAAAAGATGAAACCTTCCAGCCATGTAATGCAGCATAAATAGAATTTCTTCCTTCACCATCAGCAGGAAACAGAATGGTGCCGGGATTTAATTTTTTGAGCTGCTCTTCCAGATAATTATTGGGTGCTGTTCCATATACAAACTCTTCTTGGGTGTACCTTTCATTCCATTTGTCAAGCCATGTGCTGTCTTTCATTTTATAGTTTTATTTTTATCAAATGTAGGATGTTTTATCTGTATTAACTAACGGAAAAAACTCTGATGGTAATAGATTTTTTGAATGATAATGTCTGCTTAAGAAATCTCTAAATACTATTCCATACAATTAAAATTTGGAGTAATTTTGAAAAATGATGAATTTAAACCAGATTTTCACCAATCAACGTACAGGAAACAATCCAAATACTAAAGCTTCAAGAACTGATTTTCAAAGGGATTTCGACAGAATTATCTTCTCTTCTGCATTCAGAAGACTGCAGAATAAAACTCAGGTTTTCCCTCTTCCCGGAAGTGTTTTTGTTCATAACAGGCTGACACATTCTCTGGAAGTATCATCTGTGGGAAGAAGTTTAGGAAGTATTATTGGTGAATTTATTGCTGAGGACTATAAAAATGAACTTACTGAAGATTCAAAGAATTTTTATCTGTATAATTTAGGAAATGTAATTGCTGCGGCATGTCTTTGCCATGATGTAGGAAATCCGGCTTTCGGACATTCAGGAGAAGATGCTATTGCAAGCTATTTTGAAAGAAACGAAAAAGACCTGAAGTCCAAGTTCAATGAAAAAGAATGGGCAGATCTGGTTAATTTTGAAGGAAATGCCAATGCCATCAGAGTATTGGCACAGCAACAGCAGGGAAAAGATGCGGGAGGAATTCAGCTTACCTTTTCTACTTTGGCGAGTATTGCAAAATATCCGTGTGAAGCCGTAGCAAAGAAAAAAGGAATCATCCATCGTAAAAAATTCGGATTTTTCCAGAATGAAAAAGACATCTTCCTTGAAATTGCAAAAGGAACCCAACTTATCTCCGAAAGCGAAGAACCACATATCTTCAAAAGACACCCTTTTGTATGGCTGGTAGAAGCTGCCGATGATATCTGCTATAATATTATTGATATGGAGGATGCCCACAGATTGGGAATCGTATCCACTGCAGATTGTAAGAATTTATTTTTCGAATTGGTGAAATCCGAGACTGATGATGTTAAAAGAATTGAGACAAAGTTAAGCTCTATCTCTAATGAAAACGAGCAAATTTCTTACTTAAGAGCGAAAGTAATCAATGCCTTGATCAATAAGTCGATTGAGATGTATAAATATAACTTTGAAACAATTCTTGAGGGAAATCTTGATAACGGTTTACTTGATATCTATAAAAAAGAAAACAATGCTTTACAGGATATAGAATCATTCTCTATCGAAAAGATTTACAACCATAAAGCTGTAGTTGAAATTGAGAATGCAGGATACAATGTAATGTATGAATTATTGGATCATTTCATTCCTTCCATTCTGAAACCGGAAGAGGAGAGAAAATCTTATGATAAAAAAGCTTTAAAATTACTTCCAAGGCAGTTTGTCTATGAAAATGGGACAGATTATCAAAAAGTATTAGGAATCATAGATTTTGTTTCCGGAATGACCGATAACTATGCCACCGATCTTTATAGAAAAATTAAAGGAATTGATATCGGAATGACGGTATAATTCTACAAGGCTGGAAGTTACTTTTCTGACCTCAATAACTTCCAGCTTCCAGCCTCAAACTTCCTTCCCTGTAAATCTTCCCTAGTTTAAATATTATTTCTATCTTTATAAGAATCAATACTAAAAACTAAACTATGGGTATTTTTCTGGCTCCCGTTATTATTTTCGGGCTTATTATTTTATTTGCATCGTTTTTTGTAGTTAAACAGGAGACGGCAGTAATCATTGAACGTTTTGGAAAATTCCAGGGAGTTAAGCATTCCGGGCTTCATCTGAAGCTTCCCATTATAGATCAGATCGCGAAAAGGTTAAACCTTAGAATTCAGCAGCTGGATGTAATGATTGATACCAAAACACTGGATAACGTATTCATCAAGATGAAGATTTCCGTTCAGTATCAGGTCATCAGAAACCAGGTAGGAGATGCCTATTACCGTTTGGAGAATCCGGAAAATCAAATTACCTCTTTTGTCTTTGATGTTGTGCGTGCAGAAGTTCCGAAGATGAAACTGGATGACGTTTTTGTGAGAAAAGATGATATTGCAGTAGCCGTAAAAAGTGAGCTTCAGGAAGCGATGAACAGCTACGGATATGATATTATCAAAGCTTTGGTAACGGATATTGATCCGGATGAGCAGGTAAAACATGCTATGAACAGAATCAACGCGGCAGAAAGAGAAAAAACAGCGGCAGAATATGAATCCGAAGCACAAAGAATCAGAATTGTTGCTGTTGCTAAAGCAGAAGCTGAATCCAAAAAGTTACAAGGGCAGGGGATTGCCGATCAAAGAAGAGAAATTGCAAAAGGACTTGAAGAATCAGTAAGGATGCTGAATAATGTAGAAATCAATTCTCACGAAGCATCAGCTCTTATTGTGGTGACACAGCATTATGATACCCTGCATTCCGTAGGAGCAAGTAACAGAAGTAATCTTGTTCTTCTTCCCAATTCCCCAACGGCGGCCAGCAGTATGCTGAATGACCTTGTTGTAGCAATGACAACAGCCAATACAGTAGGAGAAGCAAGCAAAGGAAAGTACCCTGAGCCACCACAAAAAGAATCAGGATATTAATAAGAATGGAAGTAGGGAGGCTGGAAGCTGGAAGTTATGCTAGTAAAAAGAGGAAGTAAAATTTTTTTAATTAGTTTATAAGACTAATGAAAGTTTACTTTCCTAATATAACTTCCAGCTTCCATCTTCAAGCTCCCAACAATAAAATAAAAAAGCTTCAGAAATTTCTGAAGCTTTTTGTTTTTATTTCTTGGTTTTAGAAACCTGTTCAACCAATGTATATTTTATTGAGGAAGCATCTGCCGGGGGATTTGCGATCTTTTCTGTTTTTACTTTTAAAACATATTCGTAACCCGGCTCATAAGTGAACCCTTCAATATTGTTGTAGAAATTACTCCAGTTTTCAGAAGCGTTTTCTTTTACCTGTAGGCACTTCATACGACCTGCTCCTGCAGAACAGTCTACCGTTTGTGCTCCTACTATAAGTATTTTTTCACCAGCTGCTGAAACCTCTTTTTTTGTTTTAGAAACTTGCTTTATCAATGTATATTTTATTGAAGAAGCATCTGCCGGCGGATTAGCAATTTTTTCTGTTTTTACCTTTAAAACATATTCATACCCTGGTTCATAAGTAAATCCTTCGATGTTTGTGTAAAAATTTGTCCAGTCTTCTGAAGCCTTTTCTTTTACTTGCAAACATTTCATAGGAGCTACTCCTGTACAGTCTGCTGTTTGTGATCCTACGATGAACGTTTTTTCATCTCCGGCAGAAACTCCAGCTGTTGTTGTACACTGCGTCATTGCGAATAATGCTAATGCAGGCGCTGCCCCTTTTAGAATTGTTGCTATACTTTTCATAAACTTGATTTTAGACCTTACCTCGCAATTACCATGCCGAAATTTTCTTGAATTAGCGGATTTCAGGTATTGTTTTTTGGCTTTTTAATCATTTAATTTGAGGGCTCCAATAAACGAAGTCAAGAGAGATAATATATTTAATATAATGAAAGATGGGGTTGTAAATATGGGAGGTCAAGAAATTATAGGTAGAAAAAAGACTCCGAATTGTATTCAGTTTTATGACTAAACTTAAGGAATAGGATTGAGGTTTTTAGAGTTTATATTTTGAAGGTAAAAAAGAATTTAAATTGATGAAAAAATTATTAGTATTAATTTCTACTGTTTCTATAATGGGTAATGCATTGGGGCAAAAAGTAGATAATGCATTGCAAGGATATTTTGAAGAACAGGGAAATGAGACTTTTTATAAAAGTTTCAATTTTGATGGAAATGGTAAAATAGTGGATGGTTTTAAAAGCAGTTATTATTTTACCAGAAATGACAGCTTAATCGTTATTCCGGATAAAGACGTATTTGTTTTTAAAATTAAAAAAGATAAGTTAATCGGTATTTCAGACTGGGTGAAAAACGGAGTCTGGATTCGTAAAAAAGACAGTACGGAAGTTAATAACAGAGTAAATCCTGCAGAAGCTCAGAAAAGAGCGGCTTTATTGGCAGGGTATTATGATAAGACGAAAAATATGTCAGGGTTGGATGCTCTGTTTTCAAATACAAATGACTACACCAAAATTAGTGATGACTTTTGTAATCAAGGGCTTGCTAAGGCTTGTCTTAATGCATTTGGGTTGAAGATGATGGAATATACCCCGGGATTTTTCGGTGATCTGGAAAAAATTAAAGAGAAAAAACTGAAGCCTCATCCGGAGCTGATAGAACTTTCCAAAAAAATAATCAATCTTGGAGACATGGAAGGATATAATGTTTTGGGAGCCTACTATCACCTTTTAGGACTTCGTGAAAAAGCTTTTGAAACCTGGAAAGAAGGGGAGAAGCATGGTGATCCGGCTTCAATGATGTCTATGGGACTTATTGAAGTGGGTGAAGAGATGGATAAAGCTCCCAAAAACCCTGGTATTAAAAAGAAAAAGAAAAAATAATGAAGAGACTGCTGTTTTTTTCTGCTTTGGTTTTTAGCGTTTTGGCAAGTGCACAGAAATTAAAGAAGGAAGACGTTATAGGATTCTGGAAGTTAAAAGAATCCGGATTTTACGAAGGGAAAAATAAAGTGGTTAAAGACTTTAACAACTGCCGACTGATGCGTAACTATGCTATACGAGAAGATGGTTTTGCAGTGTATAACTATACAGAAGGGAAGGTGGAAGATTGCGCCCCATCAGAACCAAGACTTTCTTTCTGGAAGATTGTAGACAACAGGATTCAGTTTTATGTGGATGATAAGAATATTCTGGAAGAAGTTGTGGTAACTGTAAATAAAGATAAAACACTGACTTTCTCAAGTTATATTCCTGTTCCGGTTAAAGATAAAGATCCCAAGCTGGAAAAAATATTAAATACCATTCACTATGATATTGTAGAATCTGTATATTAAGATGAGCCTATGAATTATGTTACGGTTATTTATCTCCTGAATTTACTGGGGTATGCCATTTATTTCTTTGGAAAAAGTGGAAGTGAGGTAGATATTACTCCTACAGAGTATATAATTTCTACGATAATGTCGCTGCTTTTAGTCCTCGCAGGATATCTTAATGCAAAGCAGAAAAAAAACTATAGATCGGTTCTTTGGATGTTTTTTGTCAATATATTATTCTTTATAATGTCTGGGGTGTTTGATCAGTTTGGAAATGATTTTAATTTGTTCTCAACGGGGAATGATAGTTTTATTTTTACCTTGGCTTTAATCATATATAATGGCTATCTATTCCCTTTAATTGTAACGTTGGACAAAAGCGGTTTTGCACTGATATTGCCTGTCTTATTATCCTTTATTCTTCCATCTTTAGGATATTGGATCAAGAAAGTAACTGCATCGAAAAATTCAAATTCCTCTGAAGAAATTTAATCTGAATGTTGAGCATTTGGGCGAAGAGATATTTGTCATTCCGACGAAGGAGGAATCTCTGGTGTAAAAGGAGATTCTTCATTTCACTTCTGAACTACGTTCGCAGACCTTCAGTCTGTATTCAGAATGATGGCAGACAGCATAATAGGTAATTGGCATTATACTACTTAAAGCGAAGTTAATCTTAATATCCTTATCACCTTAATTCTTCTTAATGGTTTAAAATAACGGTCAGGGATATTCTAAACATATAAATTTGAGCTACTAAAGAGTCTAGCAAAATTATATACAAAGCCAAGGAGTTTTGGAATGAAATTAAGGTTTTTGTATAGGGCTATTCATTCCTTTAAACTTTTGTCTGCCGATTAATAATTCAAAGAAAAGCTTGAAATCCGAAATTAATGACCACAGCGGATATTTAAAGGTCGCAGGCTTATTTCTTTCGATAACGGCGTGGCTAAACCATGCAAATCCATATCCCACAATGGGAATATACCATAGAAATCTTTCCTTTCCTGAACTGATAACATATCCTATCACAACAAATATAAGCAGTGTACCGATAAAGTGAAAAATTCGGGTGCCTGTTTTACTGTGTTCCGTAAGATAAAACTGATAAAATTCACTGTATGTTTTGATTCTTTCAGACATAGCGGCATTAGTTTGTTATTTCTTTTGGATTTAAAGCAATAATGCTGCCGATTTTATAATTAAGGAATAAAAAAGAAAAGGCAAAATGGTTAATAGTTCCATTTTGCCTTTTTTAATATTTTATATATTGTTTTAACTATTTCATAGCTGTTAAGCTTTATTCAGTTTACTGTTTTTGTATCCGTATCCGAAATAGATCACTAAACCTATAATAAACCACATCCCAAACCAGAACCAGTTCTCATGGCTCATTCCGGTAAGGAGGTATAAACAAGAGCTTAATCCTATTAATGGAATAAGAGAAAGGTTCTTGATAAAAGTAACCGCACATAAGATTAGGTTGATCAAAATAAAGAAGAAAATAGAGGCTCTGAACTCACCATCTTTAGGATCACTCCAATTCATTAACGTTTGGAAAAACTCAGGTTGCCAGTAGTAGAAAGTAATCAGTCCACCAATGAAAATAACCGGGAAAATAATTTTACCGTTGATATAAGGAAGGTGGAATCTGCCTTTTATTTTTTCTTTAGCCGGAAGTGTTAAAACTCCGGCACAAACCAAAACAAACGCGAAGATGGTTCCAATACTTGTGAAATCAAGGATGAATGTTTTATCCGTAAATAAGATAGGAATTCCTACTACAATCCCTGTAACGATGGTTGCAAAAGATGGAGTCTTGTATTTTGGATGAATTTTAAGGAACTTCTGAGGCATTAATCCATCACGGCTCATGGCATACCAGATTCTTGGCTGTCCCATCTGGAAAACCAACAATACAGTAGTGATGGCAACAATCGCAACGAAAGAAACTACCAGTTCCATCCATGCTACATTAGCATTTGTTTTTTCAAAGATGAATGAAAGCGGGTCTCCCACACCATCAAATTTTCTGTAATCTACCATCCCTGTTAATACCAGGGTAAGGGCGATATAGATCACAGTACATAATACCAGAGAGATAATCATCCCTTTTGGCAAGGTCTTTTGAGGATCCTTTGTTTCTTCAGAAAGAACACTTAAGGCATCAAAACCAATATAGGCAAAGAAAACCCCTGAAACGGCACTCATAACCCCTGTAAACCCATTCGGCATAAAGGATGGAGTTCCTGTTGTAGGGCTTATTGGTGTCCAATTATCAGTATTGATATAAGCGAAACCAACTAAGATAACCAATAGAATTACTCCTAACTTTAAGAGAACTAATGAGTTATTGAAATTTTTACTTTCCTTTACTCCTACATAACAAAGCCATGTAATTAACCCATTGATGACCAAAGCAGGTACATCTACAATAAACTTAAGACTTCCAATCAGTGGAGCGGTATTCCATGCATTGATTAATTCTTTATTTTCTGAACCCATCTTGATGGCTTTGCTGGCTTCCGTATAACTGCAGGTCAGGTAATCAGGAATATGCATTCCAAGACGTCCTAAAAAGCTGGTGAAATAATCAGACCATGAAAAAGCTACGTAAATATTTCCAAAAGAATATTCCATAATCAATGCCCAGCCGATGATCCAGGCAATTAATTCCCCGAAACTGGCATAAGCATACGTATAGGCAGATCCTGCCGTAGGAATTCTGCTGGCAAATTCAGCATAACATAAAGCTGTGAAACCACAGGCAAAGCCGCAAATCAAATAGAGAAGGATCACACCCGGGCCACCTCTGAAAACGGCTTCTCCCAAACTGCTGAAACTCCCAGCTCCTATAATGGCCGCAATACCAAAAAATACGATGTCCCATACACCTAAAACTCTTAAAAGTCCTGTTGAAGTATCTGTATCCGAATAGACTTTCCTTCTAAAAAGTTGACTCATTCAATAACTATATTTGATTTGAAAAAAACAAATGTAATGATTTTTTATTTTGATGTTAACAGTCGTTAAGAACAATTAGATAAAAATACTTAACGGAAAGCCTTTAGTCTTTATAAACAGGTATTTCCACATAGCTGTCGTTATACCATTTTATTTCCATCGGTTCCCCGGCATCCTTTATCGTTTCATCACTTACATCTTTACCTGTCCCATAATTAATCTGCCAGTTCGGAGTTTTGTTAACGCCCACCAATAAGAGTAATTTGCTTCCCTTTTCTATCTTTTTACTCATAACGTAAGCGTTTTTTATGGGAATCTGTTCAATGGTATTGGGAGTGAGAAGCTGGCGTACTTCATTATCTTTAGAATAGCTGGCTCTTGCAAGATGAGAAGATAAAGAGATAAGTTTTCCATCCGGTCTTATTTGATAAAGATAAGTATTGGTGTCCACATCCTTTTTATTAATTGAAATATTGAATACTCCGGAAAAATTTCCACTGATGATAAGATCTTTATCCAAAACTTCACTTTCAAAATAAATGGAATTGGTTGTTTTAATACTGTCTTTTTTGCTTACAGCATAATAGGTGTCTTTATCACTTCTATTTTTGAGATCAACAGTAAGTGGTGTAAAACTTTGTTGGGTAGGTTTATTAAAAACAGAAGAATTGTTTTTACTGTTCTGAAGATAAAACTTAAGACTGGAACTGTGCATTTTATCCAGATTGGGAACATGTTTCCATGCATTGGTATTCATCACCTGAAAATTAACCTTGTCTTTTAAAATTTCCGGTTTCTTACCATTTTTAAGAATATAATCGAACCAGGAAAAAGCAAGATTATCAATACTGATTCTCGCAGCCGGATCTATAGGGTTTCCTTCCACATAAGTAAATCCAAAGTTTTGTGCTCCGCCATGATTATAAGGCCCCATTACCAGATAATGTTCTGCATTTTTATTGTATTTAAGGTGTTCTCTGTAATAATATAGTGCCCCAATCTGGTCATCATCATAATATCCGGTAGTGGTGAGAATAGGAATATTGATTTTAGCAAACTCCTCTCTATAAGGAACTATTTTCTGCCAGTATTGGTCATAACCCGGATGATCCAGCCATCTTTGGAATATTTTGCTGGGCTTACCACTGATAGTATCCAAAGCTCTGAATGATTTTCCGCTTTTATACCATGCCGTATTAATAGAGTCCCATTTTGTAGCATTACTGAAATCAGACTCATCGGTATATTTATTATTGGTAACATACCGGATCCATTGCAGCATATAGTTCATAAATACATTATTCTGGGCAGGATAATCAATCCCGATCCCTACAGAGACTTGTGGTACAATGGTTTTTAAAGCCGGATGCAGGTTCTTCACAGCAGCCCATTGGCTGAATCCTACATAGCTGCCTCCAATCATTCCCACTTTGCCATTGCTCCAGGGTTGTTTGCTTACCCAGTCTATCACTTCATAAAGATCCTGTGATTCATGCTCAAAAGGATTGTTCTCATCATTGCTGTTCCTTTTGCCTCTGGTATTAACTACTGTTCCCACATAATTGTAAACAGCTGCTCTTTTCCCGAAAAAAAGGTCAATTTCTCCGGCATAAATATTACTGGTAAGAATAACAGGAAGCGGAGACTTATTTTCCTTTTTTCTGATGATGGTTATGGTAAGGGTATTTCCATTCTTGGTTTTAAGGTCTCTCGTTTCTGTAGTAAATTTTTCCTTATCCTTTAAAGTCAAAAGCTGCATAATTTGAGGATGGATGCTGGAATAAGTCTTATAGTTTAAATAAGCTTTGCATAATGACAAAGCCGAAACGTAGTCTATACTGTCTTTTCCTTTTTGCTTATCCAGCAATTTTTTGAATAACTTCCTGAAATTATTGGCATCACCATTCACGGCAAGCCCAACTCTGGGAAGCAAATGTTCATCCAGGCTTTCGTATTTTTTATTAAATGCTATATGAAGTGCTTTAGAAAATGAAGTTTTCGTTTCCGCTTCTGTTAATTTTGCCATACTATAGACTTCGTATCCCATAGATTTATATCCTGCCATATTATGGTCTGCAAACTGTTTACGATGTTCGGCCAGGGTCAGAATGGATTTTTTGTAGTCTTTAGCCACCATCTGCAGGCGGAAAAGAGCATCTGAAAAATCTACGTCGTTTTTAGGTTTGTGCTTCACGGTCTGAAGGTTAGCAATCACCTGGGTAGCCAATTGAGGCATCTGTTGTTCCAAAATAAGAGAATCTGCGACTGCTGTTTTCGGGAAATAAAATTTTTGAGCCTGCATCAGGTTGACAAAAATTAATGCTAAAAGTATCTTAAATTTCATGTTACAGTGTATTTATGGTATGTTTTTAGCTGCTGTTGAGAAAGTATCAGATCAAAATGTATTTTGTTAACTGTTTACTAAAATTGTTTACATTTTTACCAGACTAAAGTAAGAATTTTTATCATGCAATAGTGAAATGGTTTTTACTGTTAAGAATTCACTGCTTTGCGGTATTAAGTCTGCTAAAACTTGCTTAAACAATAAGTTTTTAATATTTTCGTTAACTTATTTAGACTAATTTTCTTATATCAAGAAGAATGAAATCAAAAAAAATACTTTTAGCGGCTGCGGTCATCTATTTCGGAATTTCCGATGCTCAACAGTCCCAATATTTTACCCAGAAAGAAAATTATAGATTCAATCTAGCTGAAAATCTTTATCAGACTAAAATATACAACGCCTCCCAATATGAATACGCAAGACAATATTTCTACAATCAGAATTTGTCCCGTTCAAAGAAGGAGGCGGCTCAGTTTTTTGATAATGTGATTGGCGTGATTCTTCAGAAAAATCATGCTGAAGAAGGATTGACAGCTTTCATGAAAGAGTATCCTAATTCTGCTTATTTTGCCCAGGCCAATCTTCCTTTAGCGGATTATTACTTGGCGAAAAAAGATTTTGACAAAGCATTGGAAACTTTGAAAAAAGTTAACCAATATCAACTTTCAAAAGAGGAGAATACCCAGTATATTATGAAATTGGGTTATGCTAAGTTTATGATGGGAGATTCTAAAGGAGCTACTGACGCTCTGGAAGAAGCCTATAAAACAGCAGATCAGTCTCAAAAAGGAAATATAGCTTATATGCTTGGTCACCTGTATTACAGTAACGGGCAAAATGACAAGGCTTTTCAGTATTTTGATTCGGTAAAGGATCAGGATAAATTCTCAAAGCTGGTACGTCCGTATTATGTACAGATGTATTACAATGATAAGAATTATGATAAGGCAATCTCTGAAGGGAATGCTTTATTAAACGAAAATATTTCAGAATCTTATAAAGCAGAAGTACATAAGATCATCGGAGAGAGTTATTTCATGAAAGGTGATTATAATGCTGCTTATCCTCATTTAAAAGATTATCTGAATGTACAGCAGAACCCCTCTGAAAATGACCTTTATGAGATGGGATTTGTTGCTGCTCAGCTGAAAAAGTATGACGAAGCGGTTTCTTATTATAACCAGCTTGTGAACAGCAATTCGGCATTGGTGCAGAATGCCTATTATCAATTAGGAAATGCTTATTTAGCAGTTGATAAAAAACAGGAAGCCCTTTCCGCATTCCGTTCTTCTTACCAGATGGATTATGATGCGAAAGTGAAAAAGCTGGCACACGAACAGTATGCGAAACTGGGATACGATATCGGAAACCCGTTTGAAAACCCATCTGCTGTTCTTCAAAGTTATATCAACGAAAACCAGAATGCAGCGAATGCTTCAGAAATGAGATCACTACTGGTGAAATCATACCTATACTCCGGAAACTATAAAGAAACATTGAATGCTATTGACCGATTACAGGGTTCAACACCTGAAATCAATAAAGTAGATCAGGAAGTTTCTTATTTACTGGGAACAGAAGAATTCAATAAAGGAAATTATGATGAAGCAGAGAAGTATTTCTTAAGAAGCTTAGGATTTAATATCAATAAAGAATTTAACAGCAGAGCTTTATATTGGTTAGCTCAGGTATATTACCAGAAAGGGAATTATCCGTCTGCCATTGTTCGTTATGAAAAGCTTCTGAATGAAAGCTTCCCTGAAAAACAACAGTTGCCTTATGATTTAGGATATGCTTATTTTAAAGCTAAGAAATTCGATCAGGCTGCTACGTACTTCAAACAATATCTGGCCAACCCTAAACCTGAATTTAAAAATGATGCAGAACTTCGTCTGGCAGATATTCACTATGCAAATAATGATCTGAATGAAGCGATTGCGATCTACGATAAAAATGCAGACGCTACAGATTATACTGTATACCAAAAAGCGATGGCTTTAGGATTTAAAGGTGATACTCAGGCGAAGATTACCAATCTGAAAAACTTATTATCAAAATATCCGGATTCTGAGTATTATGATGATGCTCAATATGAAATAGGAACGGCTTATGCGGCTCAGGATGATTTTGCCAATTCCAATGATTATTTTGGAAAGGTTATTAAAACGTCTTCAGACAAAGATTTAATTGCGAATGCTTCTATTTACAGAGCACAGAATTATATTGATCAGAACCAGAATGATAAAGCCCTCTCTGAACTGAAATCGCTGGGAGAACAGTATAAAAATACAGCGTATGCTCAAAAGATCGTTCAGGCTGCAAAACCAATTTTCACAAAAAATGGTGATGTTTCAGGCTATGAAAGCTTTGCCAGAAATATAGGAGTGAATGTTGATGCTTCAGAAATTGATGAGATCAACTTATCCACCGGAAAACAGTATTTTGCGAAGAAAGACTACAAAAATGCTATTTCTTATTATGAGAAATACCTAACGCAGAATCCAACGGGAGAAGGTCTTTATCAGGCTAAATATGAATTGGGAGAAAGTTATTATCAAACCAACAATTCTACAAAAGCACTGCTTGTTTTACAGGAAGTAGCCGGAGTTCAGAATGATTATCAGGATGATGCTCAAACCCGTTTAGCGCAGATCTTCATTGCACAGGGAAATACGGCTGAGGCTAAGAAATATTTGGAAGGCATTAAAAATTCATCCAATATCAGCATTAAAAATTATGCGAATGTTGAATTGATGAAGCTTTATGCAGATGAGAAGAACTTCTCTGAAGCAGAAAAATTAGCCAATGCAGTCATTGCTAATTCTAAAAACTCTGCAGCAGTTATTGAAACAGCGAAGGTTATCAAGGCTAGAAGTCTGATGAATTCAGGAAAAGATAAAGAGGCTCAAACGGCTTATACTTCTCTTGAAAAATCGTCTAATACTTCGGTAGCAGCAGAAGCATTGTATGCAAAAGCTTATTATCAGAATAAAGGAAAAGCATTCAAATCTTCCAACGAAACAATCTTTAAGCTTGCCAACAACTATGCCTCTGAAGAATATTGGGGAGCAAGAGCGCTGGTATTGATGGCCAAAAACTATATTGGTTTGAAAGATAACTATCAGGCAAGTTATACATGTGACCAGATTATCACCAACTATAAGAGCTTCCCGGACATCGTAGCAGAAGCGAAAGAAGTTAAAAAGCAGATTAAAAAGTAAAAATGTAGTATCCTATTCATGTAAAGAGCTATTCATACAATTTACGTGGATACATAAATACAAGAAGTAGTAATGAACAGAAAAATTCAATTATTATCCATCATATTTTTAGGGGTTTCGCAGTTTGCGTTTTCCCAGATCAAGGAGGAGAAACTGGTTCTTAACAAAAAGAGAGAGCCGGAAGTGAAGAAGATCGAGAAAAAGAAGACTTCCGTGGAAACCATTAAAAATTATCCGCCGGAAGAGAAATCCCAGAATCCTGTAAAATATACCATTACAGACGTTCCTGCGGTTTCTGACTTCAAAACTTCTACCATTCAGGGAGAGGATGTAGCTCCAAAATTTGACGGGACCGCTCAGAATAACTATGTCCAATTTGGAATGGGGAATTATGGGAAGATCCTGTTAGATGGGAATGTATCCAAAACCCTTCAAAATAAGTTCGAAGTAGGAGCAGATGTACATTTGTTGTCTACAAGTGGTCTTAAAAATGATTACGATTGGAAATCAAAACAAACATCCGCAACGATAGGAGCTTTCCTGAACTCTTATGGAGATAAAGGGAAATTCAATATCAATGCTGAATATGGATTGAATAACTATAACTATTATGGGATTTATGCTTTAGCACCGTCAGCAGATGTTGATCTGAAGCAAAAAGTCAATCAGTTCAAAGTAAATGGATACTATGATTTTTATTCTAATGAAATTTTGAATGACGTAAGAGTAAAATCATCATTCCTGAAGGATCATTTTGATGCCCAGGAAAATCAGGTTTCAATTTTGGCGAATTTTTCTAAACACGCTGTTGAACTTGGAAAATCAGGAATCAACCTGAATGCTGATTTAGGAGTAGGTTTAGAAGCTGTGAAAACAGATTTTGAAATGGTAGATAAGAATTCTTCCAACTTCTTTAATACGAATTTAACTCCAAAAGTAACGTTTAGAAAAGGGGAGTCTTATTTGATGTTAGGATCAGGGTTTTCTTTCCTGAATGCTAAAAACTCAAACAGACTGATGGATCAGGTGAAGAACAATAAGACCTATTGGTTTCCACGGGCTGAGTTCCAGGTAGCCGCAGCCAAAGAATTTAAATTCTATGGTGGGGTAGACGGTGGTCTTAAGCTTAATACTTACGCAGACCTTCTTCAGGAGAATCCTTACGCGCTTTCTGACCAGTATTTAAAGCCTACAGAAACAAAATATCACTTTTATGTAGGGTTAAGAGGAGATATTGATGAAACATTAAAATATGACTTCTCTGCCGGTTTCGGAAAAATGAAAGACATTATGTTCTTTAAAGCAAACAGCCTTTTTGATAATAATTACACCCTTAACCGTGCTGCCTATGACTATGCGAACACATTCTCTGCAATCTATGATGATGGAAATGTAAGCGATATCAAAGGAAGTATACAATATTTCCCATTGGAAAACTTAATGATCGACGGGGAAGTAAGGTTTACAAAGTATAATTTGAAGAACTACGACAATATCTACAATGTTCCATTAGTGAACGCAAGCATTGGTGCTAAATATACGATGCTCGACAAGAAATTATTGTTAGGTTTCAAAGGGATTTTCGCAAGTGACAGAACAACTAACTCCTTTTCAATTGAAGGAATAGCAGATGCTCAAGCTCCTAATGGGATGATTTACCGTTCTTTAGAAAATACGAACGATAAAGTTGGGGGTTATGCCGATTTAAATCTTTCAGCAGAGTACAAAATTCACAAAAATTTCAGTATTTTCGCACTCGGAAATAACCTTCTAAGCTCAAAATACCAAACCTATAAGGCTTATAAAGTCTTAGGTCCACAGATTTTGGGTGGTGTGAAGATTACCTTCTAAAATATAAGCAATGAGTAACTAATAATGAACTATATTTGTATACTTTATTATTAGTTACTTATTACTCATCAAAAGGCTTCGTAGTTCAACTGGATAGAATATCGGATTTCGGCTCCGAGGGTTGGGGGTTCGAACCCCTCCGAAGTCACTCGGACGGACGAGACATTTTTTAATGTTTTGTCCGTCTTTTTTTGTTTGTAAACCATTGTGTAAGATATGAGATCAGGCTGAGTTTAATTTGGGTGTTCGAAATACATTTTCTTCAAACTCAAGTTTTTCAGCTAAAATCGAACACAAAATGAACCGTTTAGTTTCTGTATCCCCTTTTGAATAGAGTCTTGACAGGTTTGGTACAGCTTCTAAAATCTTTTCGACTTTTTTTGTAATGTCCAGATTTTTCTTGTCATCTTCTGATTTTGTAATTCCACTTCTAAGTTGTCAAGTACTATACCGTAAGATCTTTTTTTTGCCATCAACACTTTTCTGAATATGTTTAAAATTAAACAATATGATCTCCTTAAATAATTGTCTTGCACCTAGGTTAAAACTCATATTTCTTAATTGTTTTTCAAAGACCCTATTAACTACTTTAGAATTGTATCAATAGCCACATTTTGAATTACAATGATAGTAATAGTAAACGTTTAATTTTCCCCTTGACCTGCTTTCTGAAATATGCTCATCACATCGGGGACATTTTAAAAATCCTCTGAGTGGTAAATGCTCTGAAACCAAAATTTTTCCCTTTGGCTGTTCGTTTTTAGCTTTTCCATTGAGTATTTGTTGAACTTGTATAAAGAGAGATTCAGAAATTAATCTTTCATGTTTCCCTTCGACAATACATTCCTCCTCATCTTTATGAGCCTTTATAAAAATTTTCCACGATAAATAGGATTACGGATAGACTTGTAAAATGAACTTCGACTGATTGGTGCTCCTCCCGTAGAATGCATTTTTTTTTGTATTTGATCTATTGCATATTTTTCTTTGCAAAGCTCATTGAATGGCAGCGCATATTTGAGGCTTCTGGTTCTTTTATTGCGATATATTTCCTTCCATCTTGAATCAATGTGTCGTAATTTAAGGATTTTTCAAAATCTAAACAAATATTATTGTCTATTTTGTAATAAAACATTGATAATTTGGTGATTATGTTTTTAGATTTATTTATTCTATTTTGTGTGATTTTTTTTAATATTATTATTTTGTTAAATATTTTTTATTATTTTTTATTTTTTAATGTTTATTTAATTGTATTTTGGTATTATTTTGTTATTTTTGACCGTGTTTATTTTTTATTGATTCTATCGAAATTTGATGATTTTTCAATATATGTGTCAAGAACTTATTAGATTCAATTAATAATGAGAAATAACTATGAAAAAACTAATAATACCTGTGATTTTTTTAGTTGGATTATCCAATATGAATTCTCAATTAGGTATAATGACATTTGCTCTCTTGGCCAGTCTTCCTATAGAACCAAAAAATATTTCATCTCCTACGGGAATGGACTTGATTCACCGGATAAAACTCTCTCCATTTGCTCAGCTGAAAGCATATAATGTAATGCTGTTATACGAGTTACTGTAAAACCTACTCAGAAAGCAAGTACATTATAATATAGTTCAGAAGCTAACCAGTTGTAATAAATTATTGATTAATTCTATGAAAAAGATGATTTTGTTTTTTTTATTATTTGCTCCTAAAGTTTGGTATGCACAGGATGGGATAGGTGGAAATGCTAATATTCCGGAAAATTCTGCAGGTATATTATTCTCAACACTCATTCTTTTCCCCTTTGTTGATTCTATTCAGAATCAGAACAGGATGTTGTTTTTTTGGATAATGCTGCTAAGGCAGTATTTAAGGGGTATTATTTCTTGGAAGATGTTAGAAGATTATCGCAATATATTCCAGACCAAGAGTCTGGGAAAGAACCTTTTTGAAAAGATGGATTTATGGAAAGAATAAATATTAAAAACAGGATGGTCTTGATCTTTTTTTTGTTTTTATCTTGTGTATTCTATACTCAGAAATGGTCTCCTGAAAAAATAGACCGTTTACAAGACACAATAGGAGCCCAATACCTACAGGGAGGCAGGATTCATGATGGGATTGAACAAACTAAAAAAGCAATACGATTATCAGAGGAAATAAATTATACAAAAGGTCGGGCAAGAGGATATATTCATATGGTAAATTTTCTCCATTCTTTGGGGAAATACAATGAAGAACAACTATACCTGCAAAAGGCGGAAGCTCTTTATTATACATTTGATGACGATCCTGCATTGCTGTCAGCGTTTTTTGCCGCGTATGCAAAAAATTATCAAGAATTAGGATTGATTGAAAAATCTAACGAAAGCTTTGATAAAGCACTAAAGGAAGCACTAAAAATAAAAGATGAACAGCGAAAAAGGAAACGTTTGCATTATATTTATGGAAGTAAGGCTATAAACTTCGGACTGATTGGATATAATGATTCCATGTACTATTATGTACACAAAGCTTACAAAATTTTACCCAGAGTGGTGGAAGCAACTAATCTTACAAGTTATTTTCTTGAAAATAAGAAAAATCTGGACTCTGCAAAATTTTATCTTCATGAGGCTGAAGTTTTACTGAAAAGCTCTACGGAAACATTCGACTATTTGGTCTTTAATTATATGTCCGGCCAGTATTATGAAAATATAAAAAACTATAATAAGGCTTTGGAGTTCTACGAAAAATCTCTCACTTTATCAATTAAGATGAACAGGCCTAAAAATATGATGAAGAATTATAAAGAAATAGCTGAAATTTATAATCTCCAGAACAATGTTTATAAAGCTAATGAATATCTGCAAAAATATACAAAAATTCGGGATAGCTTTGAGAAAGGTAATTTAATCGCTTTACAGACCTCTGGAAAAAAAATCATTAACGATGAAAAGAAACAGATTCAAGAGTCAAATAAGAAATGGTATTACATTATTGCAGGATTATTTTTAGGGATAACAACTCTAATAGTTTTACGGTGTGGTACCTATTACAAGAAAGTGCAGGAAAAAGATCTATTGTTGAAAGAAAATACAACAACTATTTTGCAAAAAGATTTACAGGTTAAAGTATTGGAGCAAAAAGTAAATGAAACTTTTGATGAAATAATACAATTAGCAAAAGAAAGCCATCCTGAGTTCTGGGGACGTTTTCAAGAGGTTTATCCCGATTTTCGCAGTAAAATTCTCAGTATTAATCCTACTTTAAAAGTTTCCGAACTTGTATTAACTGCTTATATTTATTTAGGATTCAATACAAAAGATATTGCTAATTATACCTTTAAGGCTGTTCAGACTATAAAAAATAATAAATACAATTTAAGGAAAAGATTAAATATCCCTGCACAGGAAGATATCGTAGTTTGGATAAGAAATCAGACAGGGTAAAGAATTTAGAATTTAGGAAGGATTTCAAATATTTCTGAAAATAGAATATAGCTCTTGGGGTAAAAAGTATGTTCTGATTGATATGTTTTCTACACTAATTTTGGTAAGGTACTTTGTTGGTACCTTATTTTTTTTGATTTAATCGATGACTTGTTTTGCTTTGTGCCTTCAAAATTTTGAAACTCTAAATTTCCCCATGTAAAAAAACACTAATGAAAAATAATGGATACTTTGATCTTAAAAAACTCATGATTGAACAGGTAGATAAAACCTTAGAAATATTATACAAAGATCGTATCCGTGATCTTTATATTGTATCATAATTATCATTGTCTTTAAGAAATACTAATTAAAGCTGTCTATTGGCATGAGTTCGAAACAAAACAAAACAAATTATAGAGAAAAAAATAAGATTTATTATATAGCTATTGGAGGTGTTGCTGCAGCGGTTTCATTAATGTATTATTTGTTATTTTCTTCAAATGACAGGAATACGGAAAAAGCAGATCTATTGATTGATAAAAACAAGCACAAGATCTTTGATGAAATTATTCAACTGGCAAAGAATAACAGTCCCGAATTTTGGGCGCATTTTCAGGAACAGTACCCTGACTTTCGGAAAAAAATTTTGGTACTTAATGCTAACCTTAAAGTTTCTGAACTTATCTTCTGTGCATATATTTTTTTAGGCTTTACAACTAAAGATATAGCTAAGTATACTTTTAAAGCAGTACAGACCATCAAAAACAATAAAAGTAATTTAAGAAAAAGGCTTAATATTCCTGTTCAACATGATACAACCTTATGGTTACGAAAAAAACTTGAAGAATAGTTTTTTGTTGATTATCAGTGTTTTGAAATATTGAGTACTTCGTTGGTACCTAAGTTTTTTGGTTACATAGAGTAATTTTATGTGATTTGTAATAAGTAACACTGTAATTATCCAGGTTTACTACTAATACAGATTAAGATGAAAAATTATAATTATATTCTGGCTTTTGCCATTCCAATTATAGCAGAATATATCTAATGGTAAAACACAATTCTAAAAACATGTACAATGCAAAAAAAATTTATTATTTATGGAGCTATACTAGTTCCCATGTTCTCTTTAGCTCAAGTGGGGATAAGGACAATTTCTCCTAATGCGAGCCTTCATATAGAGCCGACAAGTATTTCGGCTCCTACAGGGATAGATGGAATCTTGATTCCCAGGGTAAAATCATTTCCTATTGCTCAGTCGAAGGGGCATACCGTTTTCTTATTTCAGCATGCTACACTTCCGGATGGTTTTTATTATTGGGATGGCATAAGCTGGGTTTCCTTTCTTAGCAATTATAACCGGCTGTATGATGATAGTATTTATGCAGTAACCGGAGTTGGTTATTCTGCTTCAGGAAATACAGAGAATAGTGTATTATTTAGCACATTAAAGGCATATGATACCACAGGTTTTTCTGTTTCTGGTAATCAGATTACTGTAGGGAAAAGTGGAACTTATCTGGTCAGTCTTAATTCCGCATTAAAAAAAACTGTTGGTACAGTCAATGAGAATAGAGCAATTTATACTTATCGGATAAAAAAGAACGGAGTAACAGTTTTGACAACTTCTAACTCCATAACTAATGAAGGTACAACAGCAACCAGCGTGGCGCTTAGCGGAATTTTAAATCTGGCTCAGAATGATGTTATAATAGTTACTGTACAGAAAACTACTGAGACAGGAAGTACATCATACACAGGTTATGGAACCAACTGTATTACAATGACGTACCTGAATGATTAATCTTTAATGCTATGAAAAAGATAACTTTATTTTTCTTAATGCTTCCTCTAGGATGTTTGTTTGGTCAGAATGGGATAGGTATAAACACCAGTGCTCCGCAGGCTCTGCTGGATATACAGGCAAAAAATACTGGAACTCCGGAAAACTCTGCAGGTATATTATTCCCAACTGTAAGTCGCTTTTCGTCAGTGGATCCTATTCAGAATCAGAATGGAATGTTGGTCTTTTTGGATAATGCCGGTACAGCAGGTTTTGAGGGGTACTATTTCTGGGATGATGCCAGAAAACTATGGCAGTATATTTTCCAGACTAAGATTCTAGGAAAGAATCTATTTAAGACGATTGCTTCAGGAAATGGATTTCCTGTAATTGCAAGTGGTGATTCAAATACTAATGTTTGGTTTAAAGCACCGTTCACAGGTTTGGAAGCTCCGGATGCCAATTATACATTACAGAATGGCGATGTAGTTGTAGGGAAAACCGGGAATTATTCATTATTCTTTACCGGTGGTGTATACAAAAATATGGGTGATCTTGGAGCAACAATAACAGAAGTGGGAGTCTTTATAAATAATGGGACAAGTCCTGTTCTTATAGCAAAATCACCTTTACCGTCAGCTGATAACGCTAAAAGGAGTACCAATCATACGATTTCGAATATTATAACATTAACGAAAGGACAGAGAATATCGGTGCAAACAAGAAGAACTAATTCCTGTGATACGGCTGTTGGGCCGGAGTCAGTTTATACACTAACCTTATCTTATTTGGATTAATAATTATGAAAAATATTTCAACTTTATTTATAATCGGTAACATCTTTTGTTTTGGCTTTTTAAGTTCTCAGGTCGGCATCAATACCAATGCTGCCAAAACCACATTAGAAATTAAAACAAAAGACAAAGATAATCCGTTGAGCAATGAAGGAGTAATCGTATCAAGGGTAACCTCACTGAATATAACAAGTGCCAAACAACATGGATTATTGGTTTTCCTTGACTTCGAAGATCCCCTCACTGAGGCTATTGAAAAAGGGTTTTATTGGTGGAACAATACAAGTAATACATGGATTCCCATTTTTTCTATGAATAAGATGACCAGGGACAAAACCATTACCTATGTAAGCTGTAAAAATGTATTTGATGAAGGCCCCTTAACTTCTGTTTCAACCAATGTAAGAACTCTTGGTTTTGACAGTACTACACTTATTGCTAATGATGCGAGTAACTTTGCAGTCAATGCTGCTGGAGAACTGGTTGTCCAAAAAGCAGGCACCTATCATGTTCAGGGCGTACTTTCTCTTCACAGCATTACAAATGGTAATAATGCAGCCAGAGATGCCTATGAAGGAATCATTTTGGTAAATGGTGCAGAGCCTGTACCTAATCTGCGCACTGCATACGGATTTCCTAGCGGCCAAAATGTTCTTGACAGCAACACAGCAATTTCCGGTTTTGTGACCTTAAATGTAAATGACAGGATCCGATTCTCCATAAACAGATATTATAAAGACCCTACTTTTACAGATTCTGCTACAATTACCCCCAACGGTATGCTTTCTAATCTTACGTTGCGGTATATGGGTAATTTTTAAAAAAATTATCTATGAAGTGTAAAAACTGGATAGTCTTATTTTTCAGCTAAGCCTTTGTTGATACTTTATATTGTATGGAATGTCAATGCTTCCTTGTTCAATTTCAAAATTGAAATACAAAACCAAAATGGAAGTTTCAACTCATACCGGTGTTATAAGATTGGTCTTCCTACGATTTAATTAAAAAAAACATAATAAAAATACACAATGAAAAATTCAATTATTTTGGAAACTGCTTTGGTTTCTATCCTTATTTTGATCAAGTCTTACTGATACACTGAACCGCGATATAGTACTGGATTCAATATAGCCAACAATAGTATTCTTAATTTTTATATTACCCCAAACATTTATTTAGAGGTTATTTCATAATGCTTATGTATCGGCAATAATGTTTTATGATTAGCTGCAAACACCTGACGATTAAGTATGCTGAAAATGAAAAACACTAACCTTCATTACAAGCTTTATTTCTGTATGCACTCTTCGCAAATTTTAATGTTGCCTGAGATTCAGTGATCAAAACTCCTAATTCAATGAATTTGGAAAGAACAAGGTAAACCTGGTCAATCTATAAATCATATCGAAAACTCTAAATGTTAAACTTTGAAATATTATTATTATGAAAAATTTATTATTTGCAATCTTATTGGTATTACCCAATATTATTTATTCGCAGGCAGGAAATGTCGGAGTAAATACAGTAGTTCCGGGCAGTACTTTTACTGTGAATGGATCTATAGCGGGGCAGTATAAAAGGACATCAGTTTCTACAACACTTGGTATTGGAGATTTCTATATGGCTTTTACTGGTTCTTCAGCAGGGACATTCACTTTACCAGCTGCAATAGCAGCAGCACCTGCCACTGGAAATATACTAGGCAGGGTTTATTACATCAAAAATGTTGGAACTGCGCCGCTTACAATTACAGCAAGCGGAACTGAACTGATTGATAATCAATCTGGGGCGGGTGTTTCAAGTGTAATCCTAACTCCTGGTGGATATACAATGCTCATCAGTAAAGGAACAACAAGTGGAACTACCTGGGAGTTAGGGATTTTGATCAATAAAACAACTCCAACAATTGCTGCATTAGGAGCTTCTGATACAGTTACCTATTCTGGAACTACACTAACAAATTTCAATAACAGTATTCCTCAGATTATTCCATTTTCTATAAGTGATGTTATTGTGAACCAGGGAGGTTCCGCAGCCTGGAACGATGCAGGAGATTACTGGCAGATACTTGAGTCAGGTGTTTATAAAATAGAGGGGTATGCTTATTTTGGAAGTGGTGGAGCTGTTTCAGGAACTGGAGCTTTTACGGGGATCAACTTGAATATTACCAAGAATGGAACTGCTCTTTCAAATATTATTGGTGGAAACAGGGGTAATATTGATAATAACGGAGCCGCAGCTGGAAATACACCCATAAGTGTGAATTGCATTGTACATCTTAATGCTGGGGATAAAGTATATCTTACAATGAACTGGGGGGCACTGAATAAGCCTACGGTAGATGCTCATATTTCTACCCCTGCTTCTTTGTCGGAAAGTCGAAACTTTTCTTTACAGCAATTATCTACACCATAATCATTTTGGAAATTGCTGTAAAAAGCAATTTCCAGCTTTTAAAAATTAATCTACATACACACAGAATTTATTAATCAGCTAAAAATTAGCTTTAATACTAAGATGAACATAGATTTTAAAAATATTTATATAGGATCACTGATCAAGCAAAGGGTTTTGGAAACTGGAATTGAAACAGAACGTATTTGTAAGTTTTTCAAATGCACTATTGAGCAAATAGACCAAATGTTTTTACAGAAACAACTGGATACTGATGCTTTATTAAAATGGTGCAAATTACTTGAATATGATTTTTTCAGAGTCTATTCTCAGCATTTAATATTATATGCTCCACCTGGAAGAGTTAATTCCAGTACCTCCACAAAAGAAAAGGAATCTCAGCTTCCGCAGTTCAGAAAAAATATTTACACCAAAGAAGTAATCGATTTCATTTTGGAATCCATTGAATACAAAGAAAAAACAAAGGAACAGATCATAAGTGAATATAAGATTCCTAAAACAACTTTACATAATTGGATCAAAAAATATGCTGTAGGAAATAAGGCAAAAACTCAGGTTAGTAAGCTAAAACTAAATATAAAATAATATTATTAAACACAATATGCAAAAATCAACTCCAGATTATCATCAGATCTATAATGACATAATCAACAAAAAATGCCCATCTAGAAAAGAGGAATGTAAATTCTTGTTGAATAAAGAAAGCTTATCTGTATTAGATGTCATTGAGCTTAATAATAAAATTTTTGGTTTATCAGATCAGATGACGGAAGCATTTAATCAAAGTCATCGATCTTACAATAAATCTTCCATACTTATGATTTTAGATTATCAAAGAAAAAATAAATTGAGTAATTCACAGCTTGCAAAACATTTTAAGTTAAGCAGGAATACTGTAACTAAATGGAAGAGGCTGTTTTTAAGTATAGCGGATAGTGTAGGTGAAAATATTCCAAACTAATTGAGATTCTCTTATCTGGTTAGTAATGTGAATTTTTTTCAACAGAAGCGTAAAAAACTATGTTTAAAGGAACTATCAATGGATCTCAACAGAATGCGCCATGAAAGAATTTCTATTAAAAGTTAAAATATATAATTCCAAAAATAAATAGAACAAAAACGATTTCTTATTGCTCTTTTCGATTCTTAAGAATTGAAGTATAAAACACTAAAAAATACACTTATGATGAAAACTATTACCTTACATTTCCATACATACGACTCTTAAATAGTTCTTATACTAGCTTTGATAGTTAAGAGTCTATTGGTCTACGGACATACAAAATCTATAATTTTTAGTAAATATCTTATTGAGATTTCAAAACATTAGCTGCTCTGTTGATCAGTTTGCAAATGTTTTGTTTTAAAATATTTACTATTTAAAAACCGCATTATAATTTTTAAAATCATAATACGCGAAAACACATTTGATAATAAATTTTAAACAATAAGTGATGAAAAAACAATTATTATTGGGAATATCCATTCCCTTTATGACGTTTGCTCAAATTGGAATCAATACGTCAAATCCATATCATTCAGCTGCTCTGCAAGTAGAATCCGGTAATAAAGGCATATTGATTCCAAGAGTAAATATCACAAGTACTACATCTCAGTCTCCAATCTCTGTTGCTCCTAAGGATGGATTATTGGTTTATAACTCTGGAACTTCAGCTGGAACTTCCCAAACACTTTACTTTTGGGATTCTGCTGCTAATTCTGGAAGTGGGGCATGGAATAAATCATTGTATTTCAAAGAAACGCCCAAGGTTGCTTATATCGGGTTGTTAAATAATACCCCAAAGTTAAATAATTTTGTTGCGGGTGAGCAAGAAGCGTTGGTAAGCGGTTCAACAAACAATTACTATATCATCAATTCCGGATATATGCCTCTGTTGGATTTTGTCTATAATACGACATTGAATGCATGGGAAATCGTTTTGGGGCCTGGGAGTTATACTTTGGAAATAGTACATCAGTTAAATGCTCCTCCGGCTAATCCTTCAGGTAATGCCGTTGCAATTCAAGGGAGTTATTACAATATGGGATACTATAGTGATCTTGAGCTTTACGAATATAATCCGGTTACAAATAGCATTGGAAATTTCATATCAACCAAACGGGTTGAAGGAGCGGTTGTATCCAAAATCAATGAAAATCATAAAGTTCGCTTGCTTCATAGTTTTGACGTTGTATCTACAGTAGCCGTTAACTTTAATATTGGAAGAATGGCTGGGAGTAGTTTCAATGATTTGGTTACTGTTTTGGCCAATGGAACAATTATTAAAATAACAAAATTAAAATAACACAAAGATGAAGAATATATTCATTACTCTCTTTTTATTTTTTATAGGAAATTTATATGCTCAGGTGGGAGTTGGCACAACAAACCCTCATCCCTCATCTGCATTGGAGGTATCCGGTAATACAGGCAAAGCTTTCATTCCTACAAGAGTAACTTTAGGAGAGCTGTTTGATAATACCAATCCCATTAAGAATCCAGCAGAAGGACTAATTGTTTACAATATTGGAGGAACTCAAATGGAAGGCTTCTATATATGGAACAAAGGACTATGGAGTGCAGTAGCGGCTTCAGCTAATTCCGTTTCCAATGCTGTTGTAACGAATAATGTATCAAACATAATGCTGACCGGATTAGCCAATGGGGTTTTTCAGACCATGACAGGAGGTAGCATGATCTTTAGTAGTATTACAGGAGTAAGCTATGATCCTTTAACAGGTAATATAAGCCTCCCAGCAGGAAAATATTCCGTTACAGTGGCATTGAATATAGTTGTTCCGGATGAAGCTCCGTCGATGGGGTTAGGAAGTACAATACGCACTCATGTGCATTATTATGAAGCAAAGTTAACTAATACTTCAGGAACGGTACAATATGGATCCAGTGTTTTGGAAAATGCCACGTCGAACGCCAGTGCAGATAAAAAACACGCCGCTAATTTTTCATTTTCCGTCGAACTCATTTCTCCAACAACCATTACATTTAAACTGTCACATCATACAGGAGGTACTTATGAGAATGGTTTAGGAGGTTTTTCACCCAATAACGGAAGAATAACAGTTTCAAATTCGCTAATTCATGTCCAAAAATCATTATGATGAAAAAAATATTTATAATTATCAATATTGCTTTGGTTTCTATTGTAAAAGCACAAGTGGGAATCAATACCACTACACCTAATCTTTCTTCAATGCTGGACATTGTGTCCTCTGATAAAGGAGTTTTATTTCCTCAATACGAACTTGCTTCCTTAACAAATAATACGTCACCAGTAAATGACCCCATAAAGGGCTCCATTATTTATAATAAAGGAACAGGTGTATCTAATTATCCTAAAGGATATTTTTACTGGACAGGCAATGCTTGGGAAAGAATGCTTATGAATAATGAAGTAGATCAGATCTTAAGAATTCAGGTTTTTGGCGGAACTTCAGGCCAGCCGATTATAATTCCTAATGGTACAGGGAATAATATTGTTTCTTTTAACAGTACAGGAGTTATAAATACAATACCCGGCGTTACATTTTCAGGTGGTCAGAATATTATCCTACCTGCAGGAACATATAGGGTAGATGTCACTTTGGACTGTTATAATGACGACCCTTCTGTAGCAGGTTTTATTACGAATTATAGCTTTTTCGTAGTTAATGCCGGAATTGTTAATACGAGTAATGCCTTGTTAACAGATCTCAAAACGGGAACTCAGATTTCAGGTAATGGATATGCACCCGGAAGAATACAAGGGTATAAGTTCTCATATATATTACAACTTCCTGCGTCACAGTCTGTAAGATTGATGTTAAATCACGGTAATGGATTTTCAGAAGGTGGAAATACATATGCCAATCAATCAGGACTGGTTGTTACTTTTTATAAAATGTACGAGTGATTTCCATTTCAGTCCATAATGATTAAATAATCAAACTTTATATTTTAACTAAAACATTTGTTATGAAAAATCTTTTATTAATCGCCGCTGTTTCCTGTCCGGCTTTGGTTTTTGCTCAGATAGGTATCAATACCGAATCTCCAAGAGCTACATTCGATGTAAGTGCAAAAAGAAATGCTGCAGGAATTGCAGATAATACACAGACATATGGTTTGTTGCCACCGCGTCTTACAAGAGCAGAGTTGACAGCTAATACTGCTGTTTATAATGTCAATCAGACAGGAGCAATAGTTTATATTAGTGATGTGTCCGGAGGAGATACTAACTCGCCGAGGAATAATGTAAATTCTGTGGGACATTATTATTTTGATGGTACACTTTGGCAGAAGATATCTGTACCATATACAGCAACGAATGGGGTTACGATGTCTGGAAATAGTATAAAATTAGGTGGTACCCTTGTTGAGCCCACTACTATTTCAGGATTGACGGATGTCAACAAACTGGCTATGACAGCTACCGGAGTAGATGCTATTAATTTAGATAGTAATACTTTAAGTCTTGATGCTACCAATAATAGAGTGGGTATAGGGCTTAATAATCCTTCCGAAAAATTGGATGTTGCTGGTAATATATCGGTTAATACAAATTCAACCGGTACAGCTTCGTCAGTGAAGTTTTACGAAGATTTGGCAAACGGATCTAATTTGATATCCGTACAATCTCCTGCAAATCTTCCTGCGAATAGGACTCTGACTCTTCCCTCAAATGCTCCGGTCAACGGATATGTTTTGACAACAAATGGTGCTGGAGTAACACAGTGGGGAGCTATGAATCCTGCTTCAGCAACATTAGCCTCTATCTCCTTAACGAATGAAGCGTTAGGTGCTACCAGCATTACGAATGGAGGAATTGATGGTGGCAGCGTAAATCAAAGGTTCTTTCAAAAGTTTGATACCACCGTTACAGATCCCAATGGTCGTTTTAATCTTACTAATGGAACCTATACAGTTGCCCAATCAGGGATTTACTTAATTACAGCCTATATTATGCCTAATTCTATTCCAGACCGGAATACAAATGGTTTTTTTTATCCTGTAAATCTTGAAATAAGAAAAAATACAGGTGGAAATCCTTCAGGGGGAACTATTATAATGGATAATGCAACAATACGATGGGCAACACCACTGCAGGCAGCACTGCGTTATTCCGTAGTTGTTACAGGAATGGTTTCATTAACTGCCGGAGATACCCTCAATGCAGTGGTTTATCTTACTGGAACAAATGCCGCCGCAAGTGCAACTGGTGGTATTTCCTATCCGGCAACTTTTGGTTATGCTAACCTTGCCGAATTTAAAGCACTATTCAGTGTTACTGCACTGTAACTAAAAATAGCAATACCCTCAAAAAGGTATACCTTTTTGAGGGTATTTTTAATTCATTATTTAATCTTCATTTTAAACCTGTTTAAACTTTTATTTTTCTTAGGAATCAAATAGAAAAGGCCAGATAATGTAGGCTGATCCATGTGATATTAATTGTTTCATATCTAACCAGCAAAGCCTTGAAACTGGTCCTGGATGATTTTCTTCCCTGACATTTCAATATTCCAGCTTCTAAAAATTATTTTTGATACTATTAACCAAAAGAGCTTCTTATTTAAAATCATTCTTAATGAAAAAAAATATAATTTTTATGGAGTTAAAAAGCTGATTTCTATATTGTTATTATCATTGTATTTGGTTTCTACAACCGAACTTTACCAGCTTTTGAAGATGCCGCTTCTCATTGAGCATTATATTCAGCACAAAAAACTCAATCCTGAAATGTCGCTTACAGCATTTCTGAAAACCCATTATGATCACCCTTTGAAAGACAGTGACCACGATCAGGATCAGAGATTGCCATTTGTTTCACATACAAGCCTGCTCTCTGTGGTTTTCACCATTAATCCTTCCTTGGATTTTCATTGTATAGAGAAGGCATTTAATCCTATTGAAATTAAGAAGACCTTTTATAAAAGTGCTCTTTACAATAAAAAAAATCTCAATTCTATCTGGCAGCTGCCAAGATTTAGTCAATCTTAATCTGTTTTTCTCAGTTATTTTTTTTGACTGGGAAGGTATTCTGTTTCTCAGAGAAGTGTCTGTATGTAATGCGGATGCATTGAACCTATGTCAAGAATGGTGAAATGCCACTTACATCCTATACTGTTGTTCATCGGAATGCAAAGCTGTCCGATACTCAAAAATCAGAAATAGAACAATGGGTGAAAGAAGTGAAACAACAGATTGAATAGTAGGTTGTTAAAAAACGGAAAGAGTATTCTGATATAACAAAAACAATCAGTAAATTTAATATCATATCCATTTCATATGAATTACAATATACCGCACAATTTAAAAGGGCTTACAGAAGCTGAAGTAGAGGTTTCCAGAAAAAAACACGGATATAACCGCTTGGAAGCGGTTAAGAAAGAATCATGGGCAGACCTCCTTCTCAACATTCTGAAAGAGCCAATGTTGATTCTGCTTATATGTGTTTCCTTCATTTATGTACTTACAGGAGATTATGGAGAGGCATTGTTTATGTTTGCTGCTATTGTAGGAGTTACCGCAATTTCTTTTTACCAGGATAACCGCAGCAAGAAGGCGCTGGAAGAACTTGAAAAGCTTAATGAACCTTTGAGTAAAGTAATCAGGAACTCAAAGGTCATAGATATTCCTACTTTTGAAATAGCAGTTGGAGATCTGTGCATTACCGAAGAGGGAAATCTTATTAATGCTGACGGAAGAATTGTTCACAGCAACGATTTTTCTGTCAACGAATCTTCCCTTACAGGAGAGAGTTTTTCGGTTTTCAAGGATAGCAGATCCGAAGATAATAAAGTGTACAGCGGAACAATTACAGTTTCTGGGCTTGCCGTTTTTGAGGTCGAAAACATTGGAAAAGAAACTAAAGTAGGAAAAATAGGTCAGTCTATACTGAGCATAAAAGCAGAAGTATCTCCACTGCAGATTCAGATCCGTAATTTTGTAAAGGGGATGGCTGTTATCGGGATTTTCATTTTTCTGGCAGTATGTATCTTCAGTTTTGTCAAAACAGGAGATTTTGTGACCAGCTTACTCAGTGGGCTTACATTGGCAATGTCTGTTCTTCCTGAAGAAATTCCTGTAGCCTTTACTACTTTTATGGCTTTGGGTGCCTGGAAGCTGATGCGGGAAGGAATCATCATTAAACGAAGCAGTATTGTGGAGACCCTGGGAAGCATTTCAGTAATCTGTACAGATAAAACAGGCACGATTACGGAAAACTCCATGAAGTTGAAGCATCTTTATAATTACCGTTCCGACAGGATTTATGAAGAAAAGGAGTTTGAAACAAAAGAACTGCATGAGCTTATTGATTATGCGATGTGGAGTAGTGAGCCCGTACCTTTTGATCCTATGGAAATAACACTGCATAAGATCTATGAACAGAGTCAGAAACCTGATCAAAGAAAAGATTATCAGCTATTTCACGAATATCCGCTGGAAGGCAAACCGCCGATGATGACCCATCTTTTTGAAAATGAACAGAAAGACAGAATTATTGCCGCTAAAGGGGCTCCGGAAGCCATCATCAGTGTTTCCAATCTTTCAGAAGAAGAAAAGAATAAAATCAGAAAGATTATAAAAGACTTCGGAGATAAGGGATACAGAGTTCTGGGTGTTGCCAGATCTCATTTTGAAGGCAGTAACTTTCCTGATAAACAGCAGAATTTTACATTTGATTTTTTAGGACTGACCGTATTTTATGATCCTCCGAAAAAAGGAATAAAAGAAGTATTTAAACATATTTATGATGCGGGAATTAAAGTAAAGGTAATTACCGGAGACAATGCTGATACCACAAGAGCTATTGCACTGCAGGCAGGAATAGAAAGCAATACTCCGCCTGTCAACGGAAGTGAAATTACCGCCTGTTCAGAAGCAGAAATAATAAAGCTTTCTGAAAATACCACTTTATTTACAAGAATGTTCCCCGAAGCAAAACTTCAGGTGGTTAATGCACTGAAGGCACAAGGTCATGTAGTAGTGATGCTGGGGGATGGAGTAAATGACGGCCCCGCTTTAAAAGCCGCTCATATCGGAGTGGCAATGGGAAATAAAGGGACTGAAATTGCTAAATCAGCCGCAGCACTGGTTATTACTAATGATGATCTGGATAAACTTGTTATAGGCATAGCTGCCGGACGTAGAATCTATGCTAATATAAAAAAAGCTGTTCAGTATATTATTTCCATCCACATCCCTATTATACTTACTGTTTCCCTGCCTCTGTTTCTGGGCTGGGTATTTCCACATATCTTTACGCCTGTGCATGTTATTTTTCTTGAACTGGTTATGGGGCCCACGTGTTCTATTGTTTATGAGAATGAGCCTATGGAAAAAAATGCAATGCAAAAGCCTCCAAGAGCACTTACAGAAACGTTTCTGAACTGGAGAGAGCTCACAATAAGCATTATTCAGGGGCTCCTCATTACGGCAGGAATATTATGGCTGTATCAGTATTCTGCCGGCCATGGAAATGATGAAGCTAAAACCAGGGCATTGGTTTTCACTACGCTTATATTTTCCAATATACTGCTGAGTCTGGTGAACCGTTCTTTCTATTACAGCATGCTGGAGAGTTTTAAGAACCGGAATATCCTGCTTGTAGGGATATCTGTACTGGTTGTACTTCTCCTGCTGATCATTCTCTATGCAGCTCCTGTTTCAGGATTTTTCAGTGTTACCGCTCTCAGCATAAAAGAACTTGGGCTGGCACTGCTCACTGCTTCAGTTTCTGTACTGTGGTTTGAAATTTATAAACTCATAAAAAGGTATTATTTTAGGAAATAATTAACATGGAAAAATAATCATCCATAATAAAGAAATATAATTTTGATTGGTTAAAAATTTGATTTCCATATTGTTGCTGTCGCTCTATTTGATTTCTACAACCGACTTGTATCAGCTGTTGAATATTCCGACTTTGATAGAACATTATTGAGAACATAAAAAGCTGAATCCGGAAATGTCTCTCACCGCATTTCTGAAAACACACTATGATCATCCCGTTAAAGATGATGATTATGGTAAAGATCAGAAGCTACCCTTTGTTATTCACACAACACCATTGGCATTGATTTTCATTATTGGAGATACATTTCATTTTGAACTTAAGAACAATCATTTTAAGCAAATAAAGTCTTGGAAAATGCCTTCAAAGAATGACAATTTCGGCTATAAAGGTTTTCTCAGGACAGTCTGGGAGCCATCAAGGTATTTGTTTTCCTGATACTTTACACAAAACTGGTCTTCATTCACTGTAGGCCAATATATACTGTATGCCATGAGTTGGTGTATGGTGTTCAACTTAATATAACCTGAGTTCGGGATAAGAAAATAAAAAACTGGATTTTGAAATATTAATATACTATTTTTCTGTAGTTTAAGAATGTTAATATTGGATTTATATTCTTTTAGCCTGTCTTTTTAGATATTTTTTTTGCAGTTATTTAAAAATAAGATTTGATAAAGATTATAAATAAACTTTTATTAGTATATTTGTATACTAATTTTTTAATATGAACTTTAATCTCATAAAATCAGTTGTGGAACTTGTTCAGCAATTTATGGAACAAAATGAAGATAAAGTGTCATACAGCTGCGATCTTCAAGGGTTTATAGAATGGATCAATGTTTCCTTTAAAGCTGATTCTAAGTCAGAAGATCCGGCTTGGATAGGGAAGGAGTCAGGAAGAAGTTCTGATAGTATCATCAATACTTTATTGATAAGAATGGGGAGGTATGCAAAAACATATTCCCGGTCAATCGGTAATTCCGTTTTTTCAAGCCAGGATGATTTTATTTATCTGATCGGCCTCAAAACGATGGGGGCAATGACAAAAATGGAGGTGATAAAGCACAATGTGCACGAGAAATCTTCAGGGATGCTTATTATTAACCGCTTAATACATAACGGCTGGGTTGAACAGAAAGTTTCTGAAAAAGATAAAAGGATAAAGCATATTCAGATAACAGAAAAAGGGCTTACTGTATTGGAGGAGCATATGGATGAAATCCGCAAAGCTTCAAGAGTAGTCGTAGGAAACCTTACGCATTCTGAACAAATGCTGCTCATAGCCATACTCTCTAAACTGGATGAGTTTCATGATTCTTTTTATCGGATGAATCTGGAATCCAGAAATCTATTGGATAATGTGTATAAAAGGTTGAACTGATAAGTATTAAAATTACCTGTTAAAACTATTAAATAAATAACAATGAATACTGGAAACTTAAGAAAGAGAATTGCGGTGATAGGTTCCGGAGTTTCCGGACTCTCTGCTGCTACATATGCTGCGAAATCCGGAAATGAGGTACATGTATTTGAGAAGCATCATCAGCCAGGCGGTCGTGCAAGACAATTTAAAACAGAACAAGGGTATGTTTTTGATATGGGACCCAGCTGGTACTGGATGCCTGATATCATTGAAGGTTTTTTCTCTGATTTTAATTGTAAAACATCCGATTTTTTTAAGCTGGTTTCTTTGGATCCCCAATTTGAAATGGTTTTTTCAAATGAGAAGGTTTCAGTTCCTGAGAAAAATGAAGATATTCGTGAGCTATTTGAAAAAATAGAACCCGGAGCAGCCAGACAGTACGATAATTTTATGCAGTCTGCCCAATTTAAATATGAAGTGGGAATGAAAGACTTTGTAACAAAACCCTGTTATAGCTGGCTTGAATTTGCTTCTTTAAAAATAGCAGGCAGTGCACTGAAGCTTGATCTTTTAAGCGATTTCAGGAAGTATGTTTCAGGTTATTTTACAGATTCGAAACTCAGATCCTTGATGGAATTTCCGGTTATCTTTCTTGGAGCTTCACCAAAGCGTATTCCTGCCCTTTACAGCCTTATGAATTACGGCGGATATGTTTTGGGAACAAAATATCCGATGGGAGGATTTTATCAGCTGGTTCTTGCTATGAAAGAAGTGGCTGAAAAACAGGGAGTGATTTTTCATTTTAATCATAATGTGCAGAAAATCAATGTTGAAAAGGGAGAACTTACCTCATTAACAGTAGATGGTAAAAATTATGAATTTGATGCAGTTATTGCTTCATCAGATTATCATCATACAGAAACATTAATACCTAAATCACTCAGAAACTACAATGAGGCATATTGGACATCCAGAACTTTTGCGCCTTCATGTCTTATTTATTATCTGGGAATCAAAGGGAAAATTCCCCGCTTAAAACATCATACACTTTTTTTTGAAAATGAGCTTGACAATCATATAGACTGTATTTATAAAAATAAGGAATGGCCCGATAAACCGCTTTTTTATGCATGTTGTCCTTCAAAAACAGATCCTGATGTAGCCCCTGAAGACTGTGAAAATCTTTTTTTACTATTACCCCTTGCACCAGGAATACACGATGAGGAATCTGTAAGAGAAAAATATTTAATGGAAATGCTTGAAAGGATTGAAAAACATACTGGTGAAACTGATATTTTTTCCAAAATTGAATATAAAAGAAGCTATTGTGTAAGTGATTTTATTTCAGATTATAATGCTTATAAAGGTAATGCCTACGGTTTATCCAATACTTTATCTCAGACAGCGGTCTTAAAACCTAAAATAAGAAACAGGAAGATCAGCAATCTTTTTTATACAGGGCAGCTAACGGTTCCAGGACCCGGAGTTCCTCCATCAGTAATTTCAGGGAAAATTGTAGCGGCTGAAGTCAATAAACTAAAATAAAATAATATGAAAAAATTGTTTGATGAATTGTCTTACCAAGTCAGTAAGCACACTACAAAAAAATACAGTACCAGTTTTTCATTGGGAATACTGGCATTGAAACCTTCCATCAGGCCTGCTGTTTATGCTGTATATGGTTATGTGCGTCTTGCAGATGAGATTGTAGATAGTTTTGATGGCTATGATAAAGAGAAGCTTCTGAAAAGATTAAAGGCTGAAACTTATGATGCACTGGAAGATGGCATATCACTCAACCCCATTTTGCATTCATTCCAGGAAACCGTTCGTCAGTATGGCATTAATACACAGTTGATCAATCAGTTTTTACACAGCATGGAAATGGACCTTCATAAAATTGATTATAACTCGGATTTATATAAGGAGTATATCTATGGATCTGCGGAAGTAGTAGGTCTGATGTGTCTGCAGATATTTACAGAAGGCAATATACAGCAATATGAAAAGCTTAAACCTTTTGCAATGAAACTAGGATCAGCTTTTCAGAAAGTTAATTTTTTAAGGGATCTTAAAGATGATTATCAGATTTTAGGAAGAACTTATTTTCCTTCCCTCAATATGTCGGTTTTTGATAATACAGTAAAAGTTAGGATTGAAAAGGAGATTGAAGAAGAATTTAAAGAAGCATTACAAGGAATAAAAAAGCTGCCGGGCTCATCCATTTTTGGAGTATATCTGGCATACAGATATTATCTTTCTCTGTTTGAAAAAATAAAGAAAACAAGCTCGCAGAATATGTTGCAAAAAAGAATCAGAATTGCCAATTCACAAAAGCTAGTGGTTGCGTTCAAAAGCTATATCCGTTACAAATCTGCTTATTTCTGATAATGCAGTTATGGCTTAATAATGATTTTTGGAAGGTTTAACCATCAATAAAAAAATAATGTACAGATTATACAGAGAACAACAGCTGAATTGCAATATTGAAACGGCATGGAAGTTTTTTTCATCTCCTCATAATTTATCGGAAATAATTCCTGAAAGTATGAATTTTGTGGTTCTTTCAACCCTTCGGGACCAACCTGTTTTTAAAGGAATGGAAATAAATTACACTGTTTCTCCTTTGTTAGGAATTCCTATGAAATGGAAGACCATCATCAGCCAGGTAGAAGACTATAAAAGCTTTACAGACTTTCAGAAAGAAGGCCCGTATAAGTACTGGAACCATTTTCATGAATTTATTCCTAATGAGAATGGAGTACTCATTAAAGATACTGTAGATTATGAGCTCCCGATGGGAATCTTAGGCAAAATAGTTCATCAGTTATTTGTAAAAGAAAAGCTCAGGAGTATTTTTGATTTCAGGTATAGGGTTTTAAATGATCTTTTTAACAATAAGCATACTTAAAATGAATTTTCTGATCGTTTTTGTGGTATTTATTTCCATGGAGGGAGCTACCTGGTTGATCCACCGGTATATTATGCATGGGTTTTTATGGAGCCTGCACAGGGACCATCATGATCATAGTCATAATGGGAAACTTGAAAGAAATGATCTGTTCTTTTTCATTTTTGCAAGCCCAGCCATTGCTTTATTATATCTTGGAGTAAAGCAGGAATTCAGTTATTGTTTTTTTATCGGTCTGGGAATAAGTCTTTACGGAATGGCTTATTTCTTTGTGCATGATGTTTTTATTCATCAGAGGGCAAAAGTTTTTACAAAAACAAAGAACCCGTATTTCCTTGCGATCAGACGTGCTCATAAGCAGCATCACAAACATCTGGGGAAAGAAGATGGAGAATGTTTTGGCTTTCTGTGGGTTCCTGTTAAATATTTTAAAATGTTTTTTAATAAAAAATGATGCCTTATACTTACATACTGATTAACTTTTTCACTGTCATTATTTGCTTTTTGGCCTCTTTTGACGGAAGGATACAATTCAATAAGCTTTTCGGAAAATTTCTACTGTCATCCACTATCGTGGCAGTTCCTTTTATTATTTGGGACATATGGTTTACTGCAAAAGGAGTGTGGTGGTTTGATCTCAATTACACCTTAGGAGTTAAATTAGCGGGACTTCCCGTTGAAGAATGGCTGTTTTTTTACTGTATCCCTTTTGCCTGTGTTTTTACTTACTATTGTCTGGAAAAGTTTTTTAATCTTGGCTGGGCTAATGTATTAAATAATCTCATTGTATTTACTGCTGTTATTTTTCTTAGTGTGACAGGGATTCTTTATTATGAAAGAATATATACTTTGCTTACTGTGATCGTAACGATAATCACGCTTTGCTATCTCCATTTTATCGCTCAAAAAGAATGGTTAGGAAAGGCCAGTTTTGTATATCTGATTTTGATGCCTGGCTTTTTTGCAGTGAATGGAATCCTGACAGGCTCTTTAATTCCTTCGCCGGTTGTTAACTATAATCCTGATGACTTTTTAGGGGTGAGAATGGGGACTATCCCTGTTGAAGATGCCGTTTACGGGTACAGCCAGTTTTTGTTAAATATTTATTTCTTTAAAAAAATAACCAAAAATGAAAAATAGAGTAATTTTTATTGTATTGCTAGGTTTAGTACTATTAAATAGTCTTGCCTCCTGTTCTTCTATGCCTGAAAAAGCACGACCTGTGAGTCAGTTTGATGTCAACCGGTATTTAGGGACATGGTATGAAATAGCAAGATTCGATTATCGTTTTGAAAAAGATCTTGATAATGCATTGGCTCAGTACAGTCTTAATGCAGACGGAAGTGTAAAAGTAGTCAACAGCGGATATAATTTTAAAAAGAACAAATGGGTTTCTGCAAATGGTACTGCCAGATTCAGAGGAGGGAAAGATGTTGCAGCCCTAAAAGTGAGTTTTTTCGGACCGTTTTATGCAGGATATAACGTAGTTGCGCTTGAAAATTACAAATATGCATTGGTTGCCGGGAGAAATTTAGACTATCTGTGGATTCTTTCCCGTGAGAAAACCATTCCGGAAAATATAAAACAAATTTTCATCTCCAAAGCTCAGGAGATCGGTTATGATACATCAAAACTTATCTGGGTAAAACAGGATAAGAAAAGTCCGTTCGACAAATAAATAATCAACTTAAAATCAGTAAAATATGGTTACAATACAGGCGCAATCAAAGATACCAACAGATTATGGAGTATTCACTGTATATGCATTTTCAGAAAGTGAAGAAGACTGGACTCCTCATTTGGTTTGGGTGGCGGAAAATATAGATTTTGCCGGGACGGTCAATGTACGTTTCCATTCAGAATGCATCACCGGAGAAGTTTTTCATTCCAAAAAATGCGAATGCGGGCAACAGCTGGATGCTGCTATGAAATATATGTCTGAAAACGGAGGGGTCATCATCTATCTCCGCCAGGAAGGAAGAAATATTGGAATTATTAATAAACTTAGGGCCTATGAACTTCAAGAGCAGGGCTGGGATACCGTTGAGGCTAATTTGAAACTGGGGCTTCCTGCAGACGGAAGAAACTTTGATATAGCCGTTGAAATGCTGGATATTCTAAAGATCAAAGAAATAAACCTGTTAACTAATAATCCCGACAAGATCAAATGTGTAGAGAATAGCGGGATTATCCTCAACAGCAGAATTCCTTTGGAAATTGATTCTAATGAAGTGAATGAAAGTTATCTCGTTAAGAAAAAGAATTACTTTGGTCATCTTTTGGAAAAATTTTAAATATCTTTTGTCTATAAGATTCAAATTAAATTTTAATGTTTTTTTAACACAATAATTATTTTTCAGGCACGATGATTGTTTATTTATATACCAATTACTAAAATATTATATTATGAATAATTCAGATTACAACAAAGCAGAAAATGCAGTAGATCAAACAAAAAACTCTTTAAAAAATGCAGCTGATGAGGCAAAATGGAAAATCAATGAGTTAGCGGACAAAGCTAAAGATTTTATCAATGAAAAAAGAGATAATGATCAGGAAGCAACTCAGGAAGACTGGTTGGATAGGGTGAAGTCGAACTTTTCAGATGTATGGGAGGATATTAAAGATAAAGCTGATGAAGCTTGGGAAAGCACCAAAGATGCTGCTGAAGATGTGAAAGCAGAATGGAGAAAGAAGACCAATTAATGTTAGTGTAATAAATGCCCGGAACTTATAGTTTCGGGCATTTATTATTTCATTTCAATATTTAGTTTATTTGTATCTTAATTTAAAACATGTTCTGGCCTATAAATTTATCTCTTATATAATTTCCTTCATTCTTTTTTATTTAAATAATAGTTTATTAATATTCTTTTTAATTTGTTTATTAGTATATTTGTGCATGTTTTTATAAGGCGAATATCTATCATGAATAAAGTGAATATTTTTTGGTTCAGAAGAGATCTTAGATTGGATGATAATACAGGGCTTCATCATGCACTGAGTGCAGGATTAAAGGTTATTCCTGTTTTTATTTTTGATACTGATATACTGAATCAACTTCAGAATAAAAATGACAAAAGGGTAGATTATATTCATCAGGCTTTACAGGACATTCATAAAGACCTGAAAAAATATAACAGTGGTCTTTATGTTTATCATGGTACTCCAATAGAAGTATTTAAAAGAATAATCCGGGATTTTAATATTGATAAGGTCTTTAGCAATAGGGATTATGAACCGCAAGCCATACAACGGGACCGGCAGATAGCAGATTTACTGTTGAAATATCATATTCAATTTAAAAATTTTAAAGATCAGGTCATCTTTGAAAAAAATAATATTCTGAAAAATGACCTTTCTCCATATACTGTTTTTACTCCATACTCAAAGAAATGGAAAGAAAATTTGAAGAATATAGAATCGGTTACTACAAACCCGGCACAGTTTGCAGATTATAACGGATCTTCTGAAATCATTTCATTAAAAGAAATTGGATTTGAGAAAACAGATCTTGAATTTATAAAACCGGAGCTGGAGAGCAGTATAATAGATTCTTATGATAAGTACCGGGATTTTCCTGCAATGGATCATACCAGTCATCTTGGGACTGCACTTCGTTTTGGAGTTATTTCAATCCGGAAATGTGTACAATATGCAGTTAAGCATAACGAAGTATGGCTTAATGAACTTATATGGAGAGAATTTTTCATGCAGATTCTGTATCATTTTCCAAGTGTTGTTCATCAGTGTTTTAAAAAGAAATATGAGAATATTGTTTGGAGGAACAATGAAAAAGAATTTAAGGCGTGGTGTGAAGGTAAAACTGGATATCCAATTGTAGATGCCGGAATGAGGCAGCTCAACGAAACAGGATTTATGCACAACAGGGTAAGAATGATCACAGCAAGTTTCCTTACTAAACATCTGCTTATTGACTGGAGGTGGGGAGAGTCCTATTTTGCTGAAAAACTGCTGGACTACGATCTGGCTGCCAATAATGGAAACTGGCAATGGGCTGCAGGCTGTGGTTGTGATGCTGCGCCTTATTTCAGGATATTCAATCCCTATGAGCAAACAAAAAAGTTTGATAAAGATACTCAGTATATCAGAAAGTGGCTTCCGGAAGATTATAGGGAAAAGCCCATCGTGGAACATGAAAAAGCCAGAGAAAGAGCATTGAAAGCTTACCAAGAAGGATTGGCAGAATAACCGATAGTATAACTATTCACTAATAAATAAATAACATTGGCTAAAAAAGGAATTTTATTGATCAATCTTGGCTCTCCGAGATCTACTGCAGTTGAAGATGTAAAGGAATATCTGGATGAATTTTTGATGGATGAAAGGGTAATTGATTACCGTTGGATCTTTCGGGCACTTCTTGTGCAGGGAATTATTCTGAAAACAAGACCTGCCAAATCTGCCAGAGCCTATAAAACGGTATGGACAGACGAAGGATCACCATTGATCGTTATTACAGAAAAGATTCGGAAAAAACTTCAAAAACTGATAGACGTGCCTGTGGAAATAGGGATGAGATATGCTGAACCAAGCATTGAGACAGGCATCAGGAATCTTGTTGAAAAAGGAATCACGGAAATTGTACTGTTTCCTCTTTATCCACAATATGCAATGAGTACCACTGAAACTGTTATTGAAAAAGCAGAAGAGATCAGAAAGAAAAAATTCCCAGGTGTAAGAATCAACTACGTACAGTCTTTTTATAACCGAGATCTATATACGGACTGCCTGGCGGAAAGTATCAGGGAGAAGCTTCCAGAAAATTTTGATGCTTTATTATTTTCTTACCATGGCGTCCCTGAACGACATATTTACAAAACAGATCCAACAAAGACGTGTAATATGAACGATTGCTGTTATAAAGATACGCATCCCAGTCATTCATTTTGTTATCGACACCAGTGTTTTAGTACCACAAATAGGGTTATCAGAAAGCTTGAATTGTCAAAAGATAAAGTTATTGTTTCTTTTCAGTCCAGATTGGGAAAAGACAAATGGATAGAGCCCTATACAGATCATACATTAGAAACTATTCCACAAAAAGGAATTAAAAACCTTGCGATTGTTTGTCCTGCATTTGTTTCAGACTGCCTGGAAACCCTGGAAGAAATTTCCGTTGAAGGAAAAGAGCAGTTTCTGGAAGCTGGAGGTGAAACCTTCACCTATATACCTTGTCTGAATGACGAGGACCGCTGGATTGAAGTCGTCCGTATACTATGTGAAGAGCAACTTAATCAATTTTATTTACTATAGTTTTGATCATATATTGCGTAACTCTTTAAGGAATTAGGTATTTTTGTAAACTATTTAACGGATATGAATTATACACTTATTAAAGATTTTATAGACTTACTGCAGGAGTTTGAAACTGAAGTCCGTGCTTGTCCTGATTTGTATCCGGGAACTATTCAGGGCTTTAAAGAATGGATTTCTGATAAGGATAATAGTAAGGAGGAAAATCATCCTGAAGAACCTTATTGGGATGGGAAAGAAAATGGAAGAACACCGGAAAGTGCCATAAGTACATTGCTTGTTCATCTTAACCGATATGCGAAAACATACTCAAAGTCTGCAATCTCAGATTCAGAATTCTCTACCCAGGAAGACTTTATTTATCTGATTAATTTGAAAGCTTTTGGTGAGATGACTAAGATGGCACTTATCAAAAAAAACATTCATGATAAGCCCGTGGGTATGCTTATTATTGGCAGACTGTTACGTCAGGGACTTATTGAACAGACAGATTCTGATTTGGATAAACGCAGTAAGTTAATCCGTATTACCGAAAGAGGATTATTAATCTTGGAAAATCAAATGGAAAAGATTCGCCAGGCAACCAATATCGTAGCTGGAAATCTCAATTATCATGAAAAGATGGAGCTTATACGTATTTTAAATAAACTGGATCGCTTTCATTATCCTATTTTTTCACGAAATATTAATTCTGATCAGCTCATCACTACTGTATATGATGAGTATACATTTAAGACTTTTTAGACTTTTAAATTGATAATTAATATTTCTGTGGATATACTATTTTTAGTGGTTATGGTATGTTTTTCTTGGAATTAGTCCGGTTATCTTTAAATTCTATAAGTTTAGCTAAATCCTCAATAAAAGTGTTTGGAAAATGTACTTCTGCAATCACAAAGCTCCTTTTTTAGGGGCGTTTTTTATATATACTATTTCCAAAATTTACCCGATAATGATGGTTTATTGTCTATAAACAAAAATCAGCCATTATTTAGCAGAAAATGACAATAGAAAAATCAGCCATAAGGGAGATGGATAAGGTGCAAGATGAAATCAAGAAAGAAAATCCGGCACCAACAAAAGCATTAATTTCCCATTAATACACGGAATATTTAGGGTAAGCTAGAAATATGGAAGACCTCTTCCTTTCAAACAGAAAGGCAGAATTATGGGAAAAGCTTACGGAAAGGTTTAGTACTGAAATAGCTCTGAATTGCCCCCTTCAAAAAAAAACTGCTGTGCAAAGTCTTCAGATTTTGAGCCTATAGGGCTATATTGCTTTTACATTCATTACAAACAAGAAAAGCCTACCCCGATTTTATCTAAGGTAGACTCATATTATATTTAGATAAGTAGATTTCTTATTTTGGATATACTGTTGCAATAAATTGCTTATCTGTAGGAGATAAAATGGTATTGCTTCCAACACTGAATCCGTTTGTAGTTAGCGTTGAGCTGATGCTATAGTGCATAATAGACTGTGTATCGTAAGCACTATATTGTGTTTGTGAAGTTGAATATTTTGCAAAAAGGTTGTTGTCTACCTGAGCTTGAGTCCAGTAATTTGGAGCACCTGCATAATAAGCATATACTTTTGGCTTATCCCATGGAATAGCTGCTAAAGGATGTTGATGCTCGTGGATCATTCCAAGGGCGTGGCCAAATTCATGTATGACTGTTCTGCTGAATTCCGTATCACTTGTTGAATCATTAAACCAGCCGAAGTTCATGGTTTCCTTATTAGAAGCAATACTAAGAGCATCTTTTCCAAGATATGAATAAGATCCGGCACCAGAGGTAAATGTTACACGAATTTGTGGTGTTCCGCTTGTAACAAAATTAAAAGTAATGTTGGCATATTTGGACCATTCTTTAGCGTATTGTATCACCTTGTTGCGAACATAGGTACTACCTCCGTAAAGACCTACAGTGATAACACTACCATTTGCCCATTTTTTACTGGTAATAACAGCTCCCTTAGAAGCCGTTCCTGGAGTCTTATCGTCTCCGGGAAGATAAACATCTTTACACATTTGTGTTTTTTCGAAACCAGCAGGGATATCTGCTTGAGGGATGGCCAGTAATCCTGAAAGTGCTTGTTGGTCTTGTGGGGCTTTTTCATCCACACTATCATTTGTAGTGTTACATGATACTAAAGCCATTGAAATAAATGATCCTAATAAGATCTTTTTGTGTAGTTCCATAACGTTGTTTTTTTATATTGATTAGTGGTTTTTTTGAACACAGAAAAAAATAATCTATTCTATGTGAATTAAAATTAAAATAAAAAACAATTTTCTTTCTTATTTTCTTTTGTAAATTAAGATCAGGTAATGTCTACACACATACTACATTTAATTTAATTGCCCTCCCAGAGAGGGATTTCAATGATGTAAAATTGTGTAGGTTTATTTTTATACCATCTTTTAATAGCATCGCTATTTGGAATATTAAACGATGTGAGTCCACACAATGGGTATAATCTTATTGAATAATTTCTCTTTTTCTTAAGAACTCCTTCAAAAAATAAATTGGAGTTTAAAATTTATAAGTTGAATGAGAATGATTGAGCCAATTAGATATTTTTATTTTATTGACTATCAGGTTTCTGATGTTTAATATTTTTAGGAATTAAAATATAGATTTAAAGGAAGAATAAAGAAGCTGGCATACTGTTTCTTTAGCAGCAGGGATCAAAGTAATTTGACATGACCAGAAAGCAAAATAAACTTATTGACACTTGAAAAATAATAATGAATTAATGAATATCTAAAAAGCGGCTGAGAAAAATTCCCAGCCGCTTTGTTCAAGTATTTGTAAAAGAAAAAAATGATATAGCTAAAGTTGAATAATTGTCTTTATTGCTCTACAATAGTCAATGAATTATATACACCGTTGCTGGAGATATCAAATTGGCTGATAGTACCGTCAAATGCAACGGTGATCCAAGTGAAAGGTCTTAATTTATCTCCTTTGTTCAAATAAACACTCACGGTACAGGCTGAACCCACAGGTACAGCATTAGGGCTTGCTCCGGTATCAGAAGCATAGCCATTATTTGTTTTTACTCTTTGGGTAATAGTTCCGGCAGGATTTCTTACTTCCCAGATGGCTTCTGTCTGATTATTTCCGCCAGTATTTACCTGGCTGGATTGTAATGCAAAAGTAAAGGTGGCAAAATACACCCCGGTTCTGGGGGCAATAAATTCACCGGTAGCCGGATTGAAATTACTGGTGGGAACACCAGAGTCAGAATCTAATTTTTCTGCCCAGTTAGTTAAATAAGATGATCTTCGTTGTACGATTCCGGATTTAGCTCCTATTTCCGATGGGTTTGAACTTTCAAATACATAGGTGTCCTGGGTAATTTTATTCGCCATAACAACAATACGAGGCTTACCTTTTGGGAAAAAACTTACCCAATTTGTCCCATCTGAAAACTCTAGGTATCCCTTTACTCCAATTGCAGGGCTTGCAACATAGCGTAAAGCACCGGGACCAACTTGTGCAGCTGTTTTATCAGTGTTTCCTACAGCAACAGAACCGTTGGCTCCGCTGCGTAAATCTATAGCAACTTTTGGGTTGGCGACCAATACTCCTAGTTTTCCGGATTTATCTATTATAACCTTACCTGCATCAGTTTTGACCTCAAAGGGGTTTGTTGGGTTTTCTATTCCTATCCCAATTTGAGCATTGGCAAGAGTCCCAAAAAGTAAGAGAATAAAAGAAATGACTAAATTTTTTATATATTGTTGTTTCATTATTGTTGTGTTTATAATTCACTAATACTCAAATTATTAAACTTTCCGTCATTCAAGGTGTTTCTGGCAGAACCTATATTATGTTTGACGCTGAACTTAATGGTATTACCTGTTTTAAGGTTAAAAATTGCATTACAGTTTCCACTTATATAATTACTGACAGTGCCAGCCTGGAATGCAGGATAAGAATTAATGGTTTTATAAGTTTGAATGTTTTCAATATTCCGATCACTTTCTATTGCTGTCTCTATAAAAGTATTTTTGGGAATAGTACCATTAGCCAAAGTAATATTGAATGATACTAGATAAAACCCATCTCGGGGAGCGGTAAAAATACCTGTAGAAGGATCAAAATCACCATTGGGAGTTGTTCCGAGATCTACTGTTTCTGTCCAACCTGATAGGTAAACCGTAGCATTATTTCCAATGCTTTGAGCCGTGTTCTTATTGGCATTCACAAGTGCTTTGGCAGGAGGAGTAAGAGGCAAAGCAATCCACTGTTCTCCATCAGAATATTCTAAAAAACCGCCTGTATTATAGCGTATTGCGCCAATATCGGCTTCACTAGGGGATTGTGTGCCAGCTCCTAGGCCAATAAGTCCTTTATTGTCTGGAGATCGAAGATCTACTTTGGTTATTGGATTTAAAACCCCAAGTCCCAGATTTCCTGTTGCGCTTACCACAACATCATTTGATAACTTCGTTGGATCAGGAGCCATTCCATTATCTTTTGCAGCATCAATTTGTAAAGGTTGTAAAGGTGTATTTGTATAAAAGCCTACCTGGGCATCTATTTGAGTTGAAGAAAAAAATAGAACACAAGCAAGGAATTGATAAGTGAAGATAATTCTCATAATAAATAATCTGTTTTTTAATGTTCTATAATGGTTAGATTGTTGAATCCATCATCCGGATTGGTGGGATCTGTAGCGTTGGTGGTTACTCTGAGTGCGACCGAGCCACTTGATATAAGATTATGCCAAAGTCTCGTTGCAACCTTTGTACCCGCAGTTAAAGTAAGGGTAACTGTACTTGATCCTCCTGCCTGGGTAGATCTTGTAGAATTCGCATCATCAGCAGTACCAGTCATAGATTGTCCGAAAGTTTTATAAACAGATGCAAGTATTGTATTGCTTGTAGTGTTATAAAATTGTGATTCTACTCTGGAGCCATCATTGATAACAGCTCCACTAAAGTTAAAGGTCAGCAGGAATGTATAGGTGCCATCGCGGGGAGCAGTAAAAATACCGGATGGTGCATCAAAACTATTACTCATATCTCGCACTATATTCCAATTATTAATATTGGTAGCTGTATTCTGTGTTATGGACTGGCTGCTTATCTTACGTGCCACTACTACCGATTTTTGAGGAGCTATATAGGCTTTATGCCAAACGGCTCCGTCCGAGACTTCAATTTTAGGTCCTACAGGTGTATTGGCCACGTCATATCTTACAGCACCAGCACCAGCATCTATCGCAGACATGGTAGTTGTACTGAGCCCTAAAGCATTCTCATTCCCTGCAGACCTCATATCAAGCTTTACCTTGGGATTAAGAACCCCTGCTCCAATAAAGCCGGTTGTTTTGTTAATAATAATATCATTGGCTACTTGTACTGCAGATACATCATCATTAGCTGGATTATCTTTAGCACCATCTATATGTAAAATACCTTTAGGATTTGATGTTTGAATCCCAACTTGGGAAAATGCAGTGCTAATAGAGAAATAAAATACTCCCAAAATGAGTATTAGAAAACGTATTCTTTCTTTCATGTGTATATTTTTTTGATTTTGAATGATGATAAAATTCCAGTGCTATTAATACAGTTAATACAGTCTCAAAAAAGGAATAGAAGCTCCTTATCTGGAAAGTGATTTTCCCATGGGTTATGATACTTCTACCTATAAATGGGTGACAAACTGTGAATTATTAAACAAATTCTTTTTAGTATTTTAAGGTTTAATATAATAGGCTCTGTTTCTCATATATTATCAAAGTCCAAAAATATTACATTTACTTAATATATAGTTGCTTAACGTTATAGATATAGTTATGTAATGTATATAGATGTTAATCGATATGTAAGTTACGTTAATGGTGAGCAAAAACTATTGAATGAGTTGCATTGAATTTTTGTACTTGATGTTGAGGAATGATAATTGGTAATAATGTAGGATGAATTTATAGAAGTAATGCTCTAAACTGCCAATCGCCTTAGATCACTCAAAGGCCTCCTGTTAAGTTAAGTCTATATCAGTCTGAAAAAGTATAGATACAAAAAATCCTCGAATGACTTCGAGGATAAAAACTAATAACCATGAAAACTCAAATTAAACATGAGAATCGGGTGCAAATTTAATACAAATTAAATTACTGGGCAATTGTAGTTATCAATGAGTTGTATTGTGAATTTCGTTTGCTTTTTAAAATTTTAAGTAGATAGAGATAAAACTAAAGTTAACATTTATTAATATTGTTTATTTTTTGAATTTAATATTACGTAAAGCTTATAATGTGATAAATTTTTTATTTTTAAAAAGAAAGAGAAAAATATTTTTTGGATTTAAATATCTAGTTTATACTAGTGATTATTTGATAAAAAGAATAAATACCGAAAATAAATAACCTTTTTTCATTTAACATCCAAGATAACTTTACACCTATGCTAAAAAAGCAAAACCGTTTTCTAAAAACCTATTTTTATTGAATTAAAAACATGATCAACTCAATCGAACTTAATTTGCCTCGTACGAGCAAAAAGAGGTTTCTTTTATTTCTTGTAACCATTGTCTTGGTTAGTTATGCTGAAGCTCAATCTGTGGGAGATATACTTTTAAATCTAAACTATGAAAATGGAACTCTAAACCCTTGAATTACGGGAGTAAACCCTAAGAACGCTACAGCATCAAAGTAACTATGCTTTAGTAGATGATAAAACAAATTATACAGCCTATAATAGAGGTCCTGTTGGCGGAGATCATGGTTATATTAAATGGGGAGTATATGTAACACCTCCGGATATTAAACGTATTGTTTATCATGATGATATAAAAGTTATTGATCTTGGCGGAACAGCTGTGCCGGATTTTAAAAGGCAGGCTGCTGAAATAGTATATGCCAGCCAATCTCATTTACCTTAGACGATCAATACATCAAACAAATATACAGCCTGGAAGTTTTTAAAAGCTTCCAGGCTTATTATATGATAGGTTCAAATGATTTCAGTAATGAAATTTTCCATCTTTGGAATGTATAGCAAACATACCAATGAAGGAGATAAATTTATAAGGATTGACTCCAAAAAGATATGGTGTCAATAAAGAATCAATTGCAAAAAATTAATTAAGATTATAGTTTGCAATCACCAGACCTAATATAAAATGTACATAATTCTGATCCGTTTCCTGTCTGTTAATCAGCTTATTTTTATATTCGTAAGAATTTAATGCCTGTGTTAATCTCTGATAAGTCTCAAAATTGTCATCTTTAATTTTTACCCTTATATTACCATCCTTCCTGTTAATGAGTTGATTATCTAAGGTTCTTACTTTGAATAAAACGTTAGATAATTTCGGACGGAAATTCATTGCCCCGATATATCTTTCAACAATATTGATCTTGAATGTATCAAATATGATGTTGTGAAAAACAATTTTAGAGTTAGGCTCCTGAGTATTGAGCTCGAGCTTATAATTCATTATAATTTAAATTTTAGTAAAGATAGGCTTAATTATACCACATAATAAAGCCTTGTTAATAGATCATTCTCATAATCATGATAGTACATTATCTGTCATCAGAATGAATGAGTAAAGATAAAGTTTTTTATTGATAAAAAAGTATGAGAAGATTAAATATAATGCATTAATGCCTAGTTGGGACATATGTTAAACCTATGAAATAGGTTTCTGTAAGGGCATTTGAAAATTATTTCTTTGACTTAAATAACCTGAGTTCTGGATAAGCTATTTCTGTTTTTAGTAAGTAAGGAAGCCTGGAGCTTGGAGAGGGAAGTGAGTTGAGGTTAAAAAACACACTTACAACCCTGTCATTTATTATTCCTTTAAAGACAGCTTCATCAAATTTTACTACAACGTCAGAAATTGTAGCTCTGATAGTAACTTCCAGCCTATTATCCTTAATTTTATTATCCCGAACTCGGGTTAAATATTTAAACTCAAAGAAAATATTTAAATTTATAGTTCTCTAATTTATTTCAAAACATTCAAAAAAACTAAAAAAAAATTGAAGAAAATAGTAAGCATAATGCTTGTCATTTTAGCAGGCCTGAAATTATGTGCACAAAATACCTATGTATTTTTTGGTTCATTTAATCATGATAAAGAAACTGAAGGAATCTACGTCTATGAATTAGACACTCTCAAAGGTAAACTATCGGAAATAACATCCGTTAAAGGAGTTTTAAATCCATCGTTTCTGACGCTTTCACCGGATGGTAAATATATTTTTGCCTGTACTGAAAGTAAAACGAAGAATGCAGGAAGTGTAAGCAGTTTTGCGTTTAATCCTGAAAAAAAGACCCTTACTTTTATCAATAGCCAGAAAACGGGTGGAGAAAACCCTGTTTATCTTGCAGTTCATAAGAATGGAAAATGGCTGATTAATGGAAACTATACTGAAGGCAGTACTTCTGTTTATCCTATCTCAGAAAAAGGGTTGATACAGCCAAGAGTTCAGAATTTTCAGTTTTCAGAAGGAAGTGTAAATCCGGATAGACAGGACCGGGCTCATATTCATTCAACTGTTTTTTCTCCTGATTTTAAGTATGTGTTTTTACCGGATCTTGGAGCCGATAGAATCAGAGCTTATGCATTTGAAACAGATAAAAAAGAGCCATTGGCAGAAGCTGAAAAGCCTTTTACTCCAACTCCATTAGGAAGTGGACCAAGGCATCTTACTTTCCATCCGAACGGGAAATTCGCTTATTGTATTGAAGAAATGGGGGGAGCCGTAAGTGCTTACCAATATAAAAATGGAAGACTGGAGCCCATTCAGAGAATCAATACCCATTCCGATCAGTATAAAGATAGTTTTGAAAGCTCAGATGTTCATATTTCTCCGGATGGACGTTATCTGTACGCTTCGAATCGGGGAAATGAAAACAATATTACCATTTTTTCAATTTTGAATGACGGTACTTTAAAAACGGTAAGCTATCAATCCACAAAAGGAAATCACCCGAGGACCTTTACCATTGACAGCTCCGGGAAATTTTTAATTGTAGCTCATCCGGTAAGTGGAACTGCTGTTGTTTTTAAACGGAATGCGGAAACAGGATTGTTAAAAAAAGTAGGCAGGAAAGTAAGGCTGAACGGAGTTTCTACCGTACAGATCAGAAAATATTAATATCCAGTAATGAATGCTTTTCTTTGTTGAGTGGAACATTCTTGCGATTTTTTATAAGAGTTTTACTATTATAATTTTGCGATTATTGTGTCAAAATAATAACAAAAATAAAAAAGCAGAGATCAATTCTCTGCTTTTTCTTTTTTAACCACTTGATTCATAATTAAGATCACTCCAAATAGGAGAATCGCAATGATAAGATATCGCCAGGAAAGGTTTTTTTGTTCTGTTACTGTTCCGCTTACAGAAATAATAAAACTGGTAATCGAGGTGATTACATACACCAGTCCGCCCATCAATCCACCGGCTGTTCCTGCATTTTTAGGAAAATACAGCATACTCGTTGTAAAGAACGAAGTAAATAAAACCCCCGAACAGATATGAATAAAAAAGGCAAAAGGAATCATGATATAAAGACTTTCTGCAAAGTAGCTGGTCGTGATTAATCCGGCAATCAGTATCAATTGAAGGATAATTGGCAGTAAAATTCTCGATTTAAAATCCAGACCCAGTCTGCGTTTCCCGATAAAACCTCCGATCATCCATGAAAAACCTAAAATCAAGGTACAGTATCCAATGACTACAGGAGTAAAATGGAAAGTATTCTCAATAATGAAAGGTCCCGTAATATTGAAGAGCATTACAATAGAATAGCTTAATCCGAGGATAATGATCCCCAACATAAAGATCTTATTTTTAAGCATCATTGAATACAGGCTGATGTTCTCTGAAAGATCCAGCTTCTTCTTCTGTGGAAGACTTTCTCCACTGAAGAACCATTCAAAAAGAAATAAAAATCCTGCATAAAAGGCAAGAAAATAAAAGTTAGCATGCCAGTTAAAAAGCTTTTCAAGATAACCGCCAAGGAAAGGTGCCAGAATAGGGCCACAGGACCATGCAATCGTAAAATAACTTAGATAATGCTTTACCCGTTCCGCATCATAAATATCTACAAAAATAGCGCGGGTAGCCACAACAAGTACGGAGACAGCAATCCCCTGAAGGATACGAAGGAGGCATATCAGTAAAATGCTGTTGGTCATGGTAATGAAAATACTGCTCAGGATCAAAACCAATAAAGCAAGTAATTTAGGACGGTAACGGCCGATGCTGTCTAGAATTCCACCTACAAACAGCTGGGAAATTCCATAGCTCAGCAGGTAAGACGTTAAAGTGATCTGTATATCTTTTTCCGAAACCATCATTTCCTTAGCCATAGAAGGGAAGGATGGTAGGTAAATATCGGTGACAAACCCTGAAAGCGGGATAGACACAAAGGCCATAATGGTTATTAATCTGATGCGTTTCTCAGATGCTTCTCTCAACATATTCATTCATTTTTTACCATGCAAAAATACTTCAAGAATAGAAAATTCAGTTTTAAAAGACAAAGCAAAAATTACAAAATTCAAATATTTAGAAAGAATTCTTAAATTTCAAAGGAGAAGTCTCGGCATGTTTTTTAAAAAAATTATTAAAATGGGAAGGTTGTTCAAAGCCAAGGGTATAGCCAACCTGTGCAATATCCCAATTGGTATATTTTAGAAGGTTTTTAGATTCCTCAAATATTTTTTCCTTAATAATTTGTGTAGTAGTAAGGCTTGTAACCGATTTTACGGATGAATTCAAATGGTTGACATGTACATTCAGATGATCTGCAAAATCAGAAGCCGTTTTTAAAGCTAAAGGGTAAGCTGGAGAATCCAAAGGGAACTGTTTGTTCAGAAGCTCATCAAACAACCTGTATAGACGGACATTGGCAGGAAGCTCATTAAGGCTTACGTCCTCAACACGGTTTTGAAGAGCAAGGTGTAAAACAGAGGCGAGGTTACTTTTAATGCCGCTGCAACGGAAAGGATAGGTGGAATAGTTTAGTTTGTACATCTGCTCAAAATACATCGTAGTCAGTTGGATCTGTTCCTCATCCAGAAATATAAACGGTTTACTCCATTCTTTAAATAAAGAAGTCTTTTTAAACAAGTTAAACTCTGAATTTACATTAAAAAATTCCTGATTGAATAGACATGAAAATCCTTCCTGGAAATCATCCTCACATTCCCAGGTATAAGGGATATTAGGGGATGGAAAGAAGAGTACAGGACGGTCAACATACATAGTGTGAGATCCGTAATGGGCAGTTCCTTTTCCTATAATAAAACAGATTTTGTAATAATCACGTCGGTTATAGGGGCTTTTAAAACTACAATACTTTCGCGGAATGATATTGAAATGGGTTTTTCCGGTCTCAAGATCAGCATCAGATATTTCGAGAATGTTTCTACGGGTACGTTTGTAGTAATCTTTTATGGTTTCCAGTTGATCGCTCATTGTTCCAGAATTATAAAAATCAAAGATAGGTAAATCTTTGGATTTTAAGATTTACCTTCAATAGTTTTTATGATTGGTATTGATTTAAGATCCTTTAATTCTTACTGACCTGCATTTCTATAATATAAGACGGAAGTTGAAAAGGCGTTGTTTTTGTATTTTCCTTAATGGCAAAACCCAATTCTTTCAGAAACTCCAGGAGTGGATCTTCTGTAAGGATGTTGGTCCATATGATATCAGTGAATGAAGCAGCTGCTTTACATTTTTTCCATAGAGATTCACGGGTCTCAGGCGTATCATATTCCTTAAGAATAACAAAATTAAGCTCTGTAAACCTTTTCCCTTCCGGTGAACCCGGGTATCCGGAGCCGCTTTTTACAATGCCATAACCTACAGGTTTTTGACCTGAATAGGTGATAATTAGCTGATTAGACAGATTGTTCAGTTCATTAATCATTTTCCTGGGATCCCAGTCCTCAATATATTGTTTGATCTCTTCCTCCGGAATAAGTTCTTTATAAGTAGAATGTAAAGAAGATTTGATGACTGTAAAAAGATCATCAACACCTTCGTCTGAACCTATGGTGAATTTTGAAATGATTTCCATTCTTTTTTCTTCAAAATTAGGAGATTAATCTATTCCGAAAGGGTACAGATGACTAAAATGTAACCGGTACAGACTCTAATTTTGTAAATTTGTTCAGTACAGATTGATATAAGTTGATGAAAACCTACAAATACGAAACTTTTACAGCAATTATTGAAAAACAGATCCGTAATGGAATCTTACACAGTGGTGACAAGCTGCCATCTATCCGGGAAACAAAGGAAAGATATCATCTAAGTACCAGCTCAGTACAAAGTGGTTTTGAATATTTAATCATTAAAGGTCTGATTGAAAGCAGTCCACGCTCAGGGTATTTTGTAGCCAAGAAAAGAGACGAGTATATTCCAGAGACTAGAACGAAGCTTTCTCCAGTGGTACGGGATGAAAAATTTATGAAGAATATACTGCTGACTTCCAAAAGAATTTCAGAATCGAGTTCCTTTAATACAGCGGTACCTGATGATCTTTTAATTCCACAGAAACTGATCTTAAGAACTATGCAGGAAGTGATCCGTGAAAAAGGAGCTTCTTTGTTGAGGTATTATCCTTCCAACGGGCTTGAAGCACTGAGAAAACAGATCGCAAAGCAAATGGGAATACATGGCTGCAGGTTTAATCCTGATGAACTTATTATTACAGATGGTGCTCTACAGGCATTAACCATTGCATTAAGTTCTGTAACCAAGCCTGGTGACGTTGTTGCAGTGGACAGTCCCTGTGTATTTTCTACACTGGAGGTAATTGCTAATCTGGATCTGAAGGTTATTGAGATTCCTATACATTATAGAAATGGTTTTGAAACTGAATATTTTCGAAAGGTTTGTGCTGAAAATGATATCCAGGCCCTGATTGTTACCCCGAATTTCCATAATCCAACCGGAATCATGATGAGTGATGAAACCAAAAAAGAGGTGTTGAAAGTTGCGGAAGACTACCAGATCTGCATTATCGAAAATGATATGTACTCTGACCTTTACTTTGAGGAAAAAAGACCATCCAGCATTAAAAGTTTTGATAAAAAAGGATGGGTAATGACCTATTCTTCTTTTTCGAAAACACTGGCTCCCGGGATTCGTTTAGGTTGGCTGCATGCCGGAAAGTTTTATGCAAAAGCAGAAAGAGCAAAGTTTGCCCTGGGTCGATCTGTATCTCCGCTTTATCAGGAACTTATTTTGAAACTTTTAGAAGGGAACAGCTACGAAAGACATTTGCGGTCATTCCGGAAAAAGTTAAATCAACAGGCCAATCAGTTGCTGGAAGTTTTAAGGAGACGCTTTCCACAGGATTCATATTTTCATAGGCCGCAGGGAGGATATAGCATTTGGGCACAGATGCCGGAAAATATGGATATAAAGAGATTTCATCAGTATTGTGAAGAACATAAAGTCTTATTCACTCCCGGAAATACCTTTTCTCTTACAGATAAATACGATCACCATTTTCGGGTTGTCTTTGCAGAGAGAATTACTCCTGAAAGTCTTTATCTATTAGAAGAGACAGGAACGAAAGCTCATGAGTTTACTCTAAATGAAGAATAGTTCATAGGTTGATAAAATAAAGGACTCCAGTATCTATCTATCTTTTATTACAGCTGAGTGCTTTATATTTTCTATCTCCGGAAGGTTGAAAATGGGATGATTTATCCCCGGTCTATTCAATCAGATATTTAATATTTATACTTTTATCAATTTCCAATTGCGGAGTTCCATCAATAATTTTGAAAGAAAAGCCATCAATCCATTTTTCTTTAGGAAGATCAATATCTTCACCATTAAGAATATGTTTTTGGAAGGAATAGGAGATGTCCTGATCCAGATACTTTTGAACAAACTCAATGAAAAGTTCATCCGTAAACTTCACTTTTTTCTCTCTACAGGTTTTCAGTAATTCCCGCATCAGATCATCTAAAGATTTTTTATAATGGGTTTTCATCATAATTTGATTATCCAGCCAGAATGCAAAAATAGCCCCGCGTCTGTAAGGAACTTTCTCTACATTCCTGCTTTTCCAGAAGTCATCTTTTATTCTGTAATTAGGAATATTTCTTTCCGGATTTTTCCAATGGTGTTTAATAACTTCGGTGTTAAACGACTTTTGCCACTCATCTATTGAGAGGTCCTTTATTCTTAACCTATTTTTATACGTGTAATAATCGGTAAAACCTTCGCTGAACCAATAGTTCAGTTCCTCATGCTTATTTTGAATTGCATTCCCGATCCATTCATGCATTAATTCATGGTGAAAGAGATACAGATAAGAATTCTTATTATTAAAAGGATTATTAGTTCCCTGGATCATAAATGCATTTTTAATAGCAGAACCTGTAGTGCTATAGCCTTTATATAAGCTGTCTTTTTGAGAAACAGTAGGAGTCATTGTAATGGTAAAATAATCCTGGTCATAGTCTTTCCAGAAGTCCCTTTGAGATTGAACGGCTTTCTTCAGATTGGAAAATAAAAAATCATCCGTAAAACCGTTGTTCCAGTCATCTCTCAATGCAAAATAAACGGGTTTATCATGTATTGTAAAAGAATAAAACCTGTAATCACCTCCTATAAATAAAGAATTATAAAAGCCGTCCCAAAGTATTGTTTTTATTTTCAGTTTACGAATTTGAGAAGCAAAATTATTATGAAGCCTGAACTTTTCCGGGAAATTCATCCATTCAACAGAGAATTCAAATTCCTGCTCATCCGGCATTTTTGTAAAAGAGAACGGAACCATGAAAAGATTCTTACCCAAAACATGAAAGAAGGTATTGTTGATTCTCGGTCGGTTGAAGATTTTATAATTAGGATCAGTAAAATCTTGTTTGATATGATAAACCAAGGAAAATTGAATTCCTTTTTTCTGATGAAGCTCTATTTTGTTATTTTCAGGCTTGATTTCGAACTTAATACCAGGGTTTTCTTCCTGTAAAAGAACAAGATTTTTAAAAAGGTCATTCTCACCCCAATTTTCATTGGCATAATAAAAAGATAAAGTATCCGATGCCTTTTTCAATGTATAATCTACCTGTACTTTTAAGCCATTCTTTGCAAGGTTTTCATCATAATATACTTTATAGCTGATTTTATTTTGAGAATGAGCCATGAATGGGAGTATAAATATCAGAAAAATTATTTTTTTGAACATGGGTTAAGTCGTTTTTCCAAATTTAGTATAAAAATCCAAAAATTAAAGGCGGCTTATGGTTCGTTTTGAAATAGAATTTTTAAAACTTTCAGAACTTGCTGCCAATACAATAGAAATTAGGAAGAAAAATGAATGAGGAAGAACTAGGTGAAATTTGATCCACGAATGATTACAGAAGGATTTTTAGGAAAATGAGAGGCTGAAAATCGATAAAAATCTGTTCAAGGGTAGAAATATGTTAAAATTTCAACCATTTTGCTCAAACTTTTTTCTCTGCTACTAGGCTGGAATCACCATAAAACCTATATTTGCAGCCTAAATTTTTAAATATAATGAAAGAACTAATTGAAAAAATCAACGCAGAATTTGAAGCGTTCACAACTGAGGCAAACCAACAAGCGGAAAAAGGTAACAAAGCAGCTGGTACAAGAGCTCGTAAATCAGCTTTAGAATTAAGCAAATTGTTCAAGGATTTCAGAAAAGTTTCTGTAGAAGAATCTAAGAAGTAATTCAACCTTTAGCCGGCTTTTGTAGCCGGTTTTTTTATGCCCTTATTTTTAGTCATTGCGAACCGAAGGTGAAGCAATCTCACCTTTGAAATATGTTGAACTTCGCAATGTCACAAAGTCTAATCAATACTAATGCAGGAATACTATAATAAAACTATTCGTGTATTCTTGAAAACAATTTGTATTGTAACTCTTTGCGTTATTGTTTTTTCCTGTAACACTTAAGAAGCTCCAAAAATATCTTATTTATTAATGAGATTTATTACTATATTCTTCTTAATTTGTTTCAATCATATTCATATCCATTTTTTACGTTTATCCTTTCACCATCTCCGCAATTTCTTTTATCTTTAATGCAATCAATATACATTATGAGGATAAATAGATTTTTTGCAGTACCGGCTGTAATGTTGGCTGCCCAATTTTCATGGGCTCAGGTAAAGGTAGACCCGAAAGAGAACCTTAACCCAATCGTAAAAAGTTTTGTAGATGAAGTAAACAACAATTCCCAGCTTGAAGAGATGGCTTATGAGCTTTTGGACGGAATAGGCCCACGTCTTGTGGGAACCCCGGAAATGCTTGCAGCTAATGAGTGGAGTGCAGAAAAACTCCGTTCATGGGGAATTGACGCTAATCTTCAGCAGTTCGGAACCTGGAAAGGATGGCAGAGAGGAACTACCCATGTAGATATGGTATTCCCAAGAGTGAAATCTTTGTCAGCCACTCAACTGGCTTGGAGCCCTGCTACCAAAAAAGCTGTTGAAGCTGAGGTAGTCGTTCTACCCAAAGTATCATCTAAAGCTGAATTTGACAAATGGCTTCCTTCTGTAAAAGGAAAAATTGTGCTGATGGCTCAATACCAGAAGTTAGGACGTTCTGATGAACAAATCAAAGAGTTTGCAACTCCGGAACTGTATGAAAAGCTTAAAGCAGAAAAAGATCAGGCAGCCAAAGACTTTGCAGCGTATGTAAAGAACATTGGATATGATAATAATACCCTTCCTGAAGCGCTGGAAAATGCAGGAGCAGCAGGAATTGCCATTTCAAACTGGACTGGAATTATGGGAGCAAACAGAATTTTCGGTGCAAAAACTTCCAAAATTCCAATGATAGACATTGATGTGGAAGATTACGGGATGCTTTACAGAATGGCAGAGAAAGGAGCCCAGCCTAAAATTAAGATAGATGCCCAGTCTAAAGTGCTTCCTGAAGCAAAGAACTTTAATACGATCGGTATGATTAAAGGGAAGGAAAAACCGGATGAGTATGTCATTCTTTCCGCTCATCTTGATTCATGGGATGGTGCTCAGGGAGCTACAGACAACGGGACAGGAACACTTACGATGCTTGAAACCATGAGAATTCTTAAAAAATACTATCCTAATAATAAAAGAACAATAGTGATTGGGCTTTGGGGAAGTGAAGAACAGGGGCTGAACGGTTCAAGAGGCTTTGTAGCAGATAATCCGCAGATTATTAAAGGAACACAGGCTGCATTTAATCAGGATAACGGAACCGGACGTGTCATCAATATCAGTGGTCAGGGGTTTGTAAAAGCTTATGACTACATTGGTAAATGGCTGGATGGGGTTCCAAAAGCAGTAAGAAGCCACATCAAAACAGATTTCCCTGGAATGCCTGGCGGTGGCGGATCAGACCATGCTTCATTTGTAGCAGCAGGTGTACCCGGATTTTCATTGAGTTCTTTGAACTGGGGGTATTTCGGATATACATGGCATACAACAAAAGATACGTATGATAAAATTGTTTTTGATGAGGTGAAGAATAATGTGATCTTAACAGCAGCATTAGCTTATATGGCTTCTGAAGATCCTGAATTCACCAACAGAGAAAAAAGGGTAATGCCTAAAGACGATAAAGGAAATCCGGTACAATGGCCGGAAGTAAGAGAACCTAAAAGAAGTTCTAAAGATTATAAGTAAGATTTTATTACAAGAATATAATTTTTCAAGAGGTTGCCTAAAAAGGTAACCTCTTTTAATTTTTCGATATTTTATATCACTTTATATTGAAATAATATCATTATGGCCACTTTCTTACAATTAAAATTATGTACAAATGAAATGCTTTGTAACCATATTGCATGCAGTCTAATCGGTTAAATTGTGTATTGATTAAAATTTAAAATCAAGAAGAAAGGTTTAAAATGATTGATAAATAAGGTTGTTTCCAAAATGGAGACAGCTTTTTTTGCTTTATACAGTATTATGTTTTTGTACATATTTTCAAGAATAATATGCAACAAAAAAACAAGCAAATACAAAAAGAGGTATGGTGCGGATTTCTAATTTTAAAAATCTTTTAGAATTAAAAACACACCACATTATGAAAAAAAAAATTTCGGACCCGAAAGATCCGGTTCATAAAACTGATCCTATAGAAAAACAAAATTTTTATATTGTAAAATCAGGAGAAACCCTGAAAAGTATTTCACAGGATCTTATGCTTGAAAATCCCCGATACCTTTACGAATATCATAATCAACATTGCAGTTTTCTGGATATTATTCCTGATAATGGAAGATTAAGGTTGCTGCAAAAACTTTGTATTCCTGGTTGGGAAGAGATTCTGAAGATGAACTTCATGATACAGGAACGTGGAGAGAGCTTATATAAACAATTTCCGAAAGGGAAAATTCCTTTCAATGCAAAAGCTTTTTCCGGTGAGTATAAGATCAGACAAACTGAAAGTGATGATGGGGTGCAGAAAAATGAATATGCTTATTCAATTCACTTTAACTACATAAAAGAAGAGGAAAAAGGATATCATCTTCATTTTTCTATGAGTGATTTCACCAAAGACGGTGAAGAACTGGAGCAGAAGATTAATAGTCTGGCGTCCGCATTTGTGAAAATTATTTATCCGGTAACATTCATTATAGACAGGTCTGGAAAATTGATGGCTGCAGAAACCCATAAACCGATCAGAGATATAATGAATGAAATTGAAGCATTAAAAAAATATCATCAGGGTTCTTATGCATCATTGCATATCAATCAGATGAAAGATAAAATGGCGAATTCAAAGGTCATTTATAGTAGTCTGAAAAAGATATTATCCATACAGTTTCTTTTCAGTTGTTTTTATCAGGCTCACTATAACATGCAAGGTCTTGCATCTCCTTATACAGATGAATTTTCATGGCTGGCTACGGCTTCTCCGGTCAGGATGGAAATCATCAATCAAATTGTAGCAGAAGAGAAATCCGGATATATAGAAGTTGTACAGACGGGAAAATCAGTGGATTACCGTACAGTTGAAGAACTGTATGATCCTGACATGGAATACAATGCATTGGAAAAATATCACGAAAAATTACTTATAGCAAGCCATTCGGCAATATATATGTTGAATGTTGAAGATTTTTCTGTTCATAAACTCAAAGCAGAATTTGATATTCAGATTGCCGATTATGAGAAGTCTATGACTTTTGAATTGGAAAAAATAGCAGGATAATTTAAAAAAAACACGATTGAACCTAATCAACACAAAAATTATGTCAGAAAATTTATCAGCACATGATGGTAAGCATTTTGTCATTCAAAAAGGCAAAGCTTGCTGTAATCAGGGAGATTTGTTCCCTCAGTTTAAGGTGAGCTCTCATCAAAAACATTACTGGAACCATAAAGAAGGTACAGCAGATTATCTTGCCGTAACGGAAGAAGACGTTCAGTTTAATCCTTCCGGGCCAAGCTTCGGAAAATGTAGGTTAAAACCTTCCTCAGGTGGATACTTACCCTGTGCTTATGCTCCAGCCGGGAAATGGCAGAAGACTTATGAAAAAGTAAAGATTATGGGGAAAAGCTGTCTTTCTGAAATCTCTGAGCTCATGTGCAGTACCGGAGGAATAATTACAGTGAAGGAACACGGTCAGACTTCTACGATGAACCGGCAAAACATAACACTGGCTGATTCTCAAAGTTACCATTTTATTAATCCGTTTATGGATTTAAAAGAATCCCGGGAAGAGCTGGAAGAACCGGATCCGATTTACGAATAAAGCATTTCAAAAACTAGCAGACATGGCAAAATTGACTATTTCAGGCAGTACCCAACCTGTTGTTGGAAATACAGAGGCTTATTCACTTTCGGTTTTTGATAACCTGATATCTTCCAATTCCTTTTCTTTCCCACCACCCAGAATAGACTGGAATATTCATGTACAGGACCGTAAAGGATGGCGGATCACTCATGGAAATGAAAAAGAAGGCGAGTATATTACCTATAAATTCACTCATAAAAGTTTACAATATAAAGCTGTAAAGATTGAAGTAACGAGAGGGAAGGACAAAGGTGAGCTGTATATAAAACCCCGGCAGGCCGAGGAACCCCAAATACTCCGTGTAGATTTATTGGACATTAATTCTCAACACCTGCAGAGAGGAAAACTGCTTCATTATACGGATACTTTAATTGCTAAGGCTCATTGTGTAGGGATGTTCGGTTATAAAGTATCTTTTACCTTATGGGAAGACGATGCGGTAGGTAAGGGGCATGACCCGGTGATTAATATGATGAACAGAATCAATCCGGTACCTCTTATAGCAGAAGTGGATCATGAGGGCGTTGCTAAAGTAGTTTTCAGGCTACCCAGCTATACCATGGCAGTACAGATCGCTAATGCTCAGGTAGCAAGGGGGGATAAAAGTGAGGGTAAAGCCCACGAGTATTATGTGACGGCAGAAATGGTTTCCAAACATATTATGAAAGCCAGTCCCAATGTAAATGTAGCTAATCCTACTCATATTCCTGAACCTGTTAAAAAGCCAAAACCAAAAGAAACTCCTGATGGCCACAGGAAGCCTCCGGTTGCTCCTGAAAATAACCGTAGAAAACCTGATAAACCCAAACCCAAAGTGGAAACTCCAAAATTTCCACAAACCCAGGCTGCAAAAAAACAGGCAGATCCTGAAGGAAAAATTTTAGGTGCAGAATTCACAGATAGTACAGGAAATCCCTTGAAAAGTGCTAAAACTGGTGATGCTGTATCGATTAAAATCGTCAGTCAAAGTATGAAAGGCAAAAATGTAGTGGTAAGAATCTGGGAAGAAGATTTGTCAAGGTACAGCAATGATCTTATGTATGAAAAACAAATAACACTGACTTATGATACTAATAACTTTATTAACGGTATCATCCTGACCAAAGATATGTATACCAAAAGCTACGAATGGGGTGAAGGCAATGAACGGGAATATTTTATAGAAGTTGAGCATTTGAATACCTCTGTAACTTCTCAGGTAATCACTCTAAGTGCTGGTGCAGAACGAATAAAGGTAGATGCTAATGATTCTCCTTCAATTATTAAAGAAGCCAAATTACAAACTAAAAATTGTGGAGGTAAATATTGTATTGATAAAAATTCTCCTCCAAGCGAAATTATAAGAGAGATTAATATACGTTTAGGTGGTTTTGGAGGCAATATACCAACAGATAAATTTACAGAAAGATCCGAAAAAATGATTAAACAGTTTCAGAGAGATTATATGAAAGTTCCTGAAACTGGAAAGGTATGTGGAAATGTTCTAAGAGCAATTGATGAGTTTTCAAATAAATATCCAATTCCTTTTAAACGGATTAAATGTAAATGTGGAAAATGCTCTGGTTTTGGAAATGCGAGACATTTTGATCAGGCACAAAAAAATAATATCTCTGAAAAATACAGGAAATATGAATATCCAGGAATACATCGCTCAATCTACTGGGCAACTAAAGCAATCATGCACTATTTTGCAACGTTAGAAAGTGGACTGGGATACAAAATAGGTGATATCTCATCAGGATATAGATGCCAAGAAGATAATGCTATTAATAAGCGTAATACAACTAATCACATGGGGAAAGCATTGGATTTACACGTATATAAAGCAGATAATGATAAACGAGCCAATGGAAAGGATAGGGGTGCGGATGAAGGTAGAAGTCTTTTTTCAAAATATTCAAAAGCTAGAATAAACTGGACTACAAAAAATGAATTTTCATTAGAGCCTGCTAATATTGCTCCTACTTGGATACATGTAGATGTTCGGGAGTTTGAATTAATCTACTTAAAAGATCAATTTTTTGCAAACTCTGCCCAAACAGCAGAAGGAGAGAGTATTATTTCTATTGCAATGAAATTCAACAATAATGTCTGTAGTTGTGGAGGTAATTTTTCATCTGATCATAAAGAACAGAAAATTGAGCATTTAGATAAAGAATTTGATATTGAAGATGCTAAAGAAGCATTAAAATATATCCATGACAATTTTGGACGAGAAAGAGCCATTGTTATTGAGAAGATGTACCGTCTGGAAACATCACATTTTACCTCTTTACAATATAAAGAAACCGGTACACCCGGAATGGAAGCCCATGGGGAGTCTCCTTATTATGGATGGGATTCCAAGTTTTGGGAAAGTAATCCAGAATATATTCCAATGGGATTAACTGGAATTAAAGAAGGAAAAGGAATTGGTTACAATAAACAGGATACAAAAAATAATAAACAGTTTATTATTTTTCCGTCAGTAAAAGCGGGTATGTTATATTTAAATGCCTACATAGACCGTTACAACGGAAATTATGCCAGATGGTATAGCACTTCTGAGGTAGGACAGAAAAAATATATAGAGACACTAAAAGGAATAAGACCACAAATTGTAAATAATTTTTAAAAATGAAAAATTGCCTATTATTTTTATACATAATAGTCCTAAGCTTATTAAGTATATCATGTAAGAAAAGTGAAACATTATTGACTTCATCGAAGAATAAGAATATTGAAGCACATGATATTTTGGTTAGTAAGCAGGATGATAATGCTTTATTAAATTTTGTTACATCTACATCTTTTGATTTCAAAGGATATTCTTTAGAAAATATTAGGGCATACATAGATAATATAACAAATAATATTGCTCAGATAAAGATATACATTGAAAACTCTGGAGGTACAGGAACATTAGGGTGGATGAAAGTTGATTTTTTCAGTGATAAGGTTTATGATATTACTATCGACCCGGAAAACCCTAAAGAATTAAAATTCAATAAAGAAAAATATATAATTTTTAAGAATGAAATTCTTGGTTATGAAAGCCCAGATATGGTTATAAATGATACCACGAAATCTCATAAACTTCCTATTGAGTGGTCTTCAGAAAACAATTTATTATCTGTTAAATTATCAGATACGTTTTTCAATTTAAAAATTGATAACCCGAACAATGATTATTTTGTTACCTATTTACCTAAAACAGAAATTTTTATACCTATCATCTTATCAAGTTGTGATGCATCTGGATATTGTGAGGAATATTTAATTATAATAAAAGATAATAAGGAATATTCGAAATTAAAAATTTATTATAATACAGCAGCTGATGGGAATCTGAATAGTTATGAAACAAGAGTTTATAAAATTAGCGAAGACTTTTTTGTTGATTTGAAAACTGAAAAATATGTTAAAGATAAACTCATTTCTGAAAAAAGACAAAAGTATAAAATTAATACTGAGGGGAAAATAATCCTACAATAAAGCAAGGTAAATAGATCCTTTTATTTATATTCTTATGGTATTAATTAAACCATGAAACAAGTTATATTAAACATTTCCTGTCTTTTGGGAGTATTGTTGATTTCCTGCTCTGGTGATGGAAATCATAAACAGAAAAAGATAAAGAAGAAAATAATGATATCACAAAATTAGGTGATGAGTTAGAAGGAGAGGATGAACTTATTTCTGGTGAGTTATTTAAACACTGGAAAGGCTTATATATTATGGGAAATAATGATGTAATTGATGGTTGGGGGAGAGAATCTATTTCTTATACAGAGTTGAATATGATAAAACCTGATAGTTGTATATTTAAAAGTTGGTTGGCAGATAATAAAGGTAAAAGGTATAATAAGGATGATAACAATCAAGAATACATTGGAGGAATTTTTGCTACAACCAATAAAGATTCTATAGAGTTTTTTACAAAAAGAATAGTAGAAGGAGGGAGTGAGAACCTATCACTTCTATTAACATTGATTAAACGAAAGAATGAATACTTTATATCTAGTTTTCTTACCTCTCCGCCTCATAACGGGATTATTGAAATGCCACTATAAAAGATCCGATAAAAACAAATCCGGCTTACAAAACTGTAAACCGGATTTTATTTAAATATACTTTTTTAAATCAGAGAATACTGAAATCTGGGCTTCATGCTGATGGGACAGCTTTCCAAAGCCATATTCACAGAAGATAAACGGTAAATTGTTGGAAGACGCAGAATCATAATCGGTCTGTGTGTCTCCAATGTATACAGAATCTTCGATGGATAAACCATTTCTTTCCATAAGGAGCTGTATGTTTTCTGCTTTAGATTTTTGAGTCCGCCCATGAGATTCAAAATCTACAAAGAGAGTACGGAACTGATAATATTCTAAAAATGCTTCAATATATCCGTCCTGACAGTTGCTTACGATAAAAAGATTGTGAGTATTGGCAAGGCTTTTCAATGTTTCTTCAACTCCGGGATAAAGAATACCTCCTTGTATACCCAATACCTCCTTTTCCCTGGCTACAACCTCTGAAAGAAGCTCCTGAATCTGTTGGTCCGAAACTCCGGGAAGCATATCCTTCAGAATATCATGAGCTAATAAACCCATATATTGGTTCATATCGTCAGGTTTCAGTTCTTGTTGTATCAATTGATGCTTATTTAAAACATCATTCCATATTTTGATGATCGTTGCTCTGGAATCCCATAAGGTTCCATCCAGATCGAAAATTAAATTTTTATATTTCAAAGTGTCTCTTGTTTTAAATGAATAGCTCTTTACTCTGATGGTATCATTCTGAATACAGACTGAAGGTCTTACGAATATAGTTCAGATGTGAAGCGAATAATCTAAGTCATAAATGAGATTCCTCCTTCGTCGGAATGACAGTGATGTAGAATTATATATAGTTGATATACTTATAAAATCATACTCAACTGTACTCTTTTCCTAGCCTCATCCACTTCCGTTACTTTTACCCTCACATGCTGATGCAGTTTCACCACTTCATTCACATCCGATACAAATCCATCCTTCAGCTGAGAAATGTGAACCAGCCCGCTTTCTTTGATCCCAAGATCTACAAAACATCCAAAAGCAGTAATGTTATTGACAATTCCCGGTAGAATCATGCCTGCTTTCAGGTCTTTGATACTTTTTACATTAGGATCGAATTCAAATACCTTGGCTGCTTTTCTCGGATCCAGACCTGGTTTTTCAAGTTCTTTTAAGATATCTTTTATTCCCAGAATTCCGATGTCTCCGGTAATATAATTTTCAGCCTTTACCAAGGCGATTTTCTCCTTGTTAGCGATTAGTTCATCAGTTTTAATACCCAGATCCTTCGCCATTTTTTCTACAATACCATAGGCTTCAGGATGCACAGCAGAATTATCCAGTGGATTTTTTGAATTGGCAATTCTTACAAATGCTGCTGCCTGCTGAAAAGCTTTTTCTCCAAGTCTTGGAACCTTTTTAAGTTGCTTTCTGTCTTCAAATGCACCGTTTTCGGCTCTGTAATTCACAATATTTTCAGCCATTTTCTCTCCGATTCCGGAAACGTAGCTTAATAAAGATTTACTGGCTGTATTTAAATTGATTCCTACGGAGTTTACACACTTCATCACCGTAGAATCCAGTTCATTTTTCAATTGAGTCTGGTCCACATCATGCTGATATTGCCCAACACCAATGGATTTTGGATCAATTTTTACCAGTTCAGCCAACGGATCAGAAAGTCTTCTTCCGATAGACACTGCGCCACGAACTGTTACATCATAAGAGGGAAACTCATCTCTTGCAATTTTGCTGGCAGAATACACTGAGGCACCTGCTTCCGAAACCACAAAAACCTGTAAAGGCTTATCAAAAGCAATCTTCTTAATAAAAAATTCAGTTTCACGGCTTGCTGTTCCGTTTCCGATAGAAATCGCTTCAATATGGTAAGCATTCACCATAGAACGGATCTTTTTCATAGCCATTCCTGATTCATTCTGGGGAGCGTGAGGGTAGAGGGTCTCATTATGAAGCAGATCTCCCTTCTCATCAAGGCAAACCACCTTGCAACCACTTCTGTAACCAGGATCAATGGCCAGAATTCTTTTCTCTCCCAATGGCGGTGCTAAAAGTAATTGACCTAAATTTTCAGAGAAAATCTCGATCGCTTTTTTATCAGCCTTTTCTTTGGCTTCCTGTAGGGCTTCATTGGAAATAGCAGGCTCCAAAAGTCTTTTATAACTGTCTTTGATCGCTAAAGCAATCTGTTCTGAACTTTCATTATTAGACTTGATGATCGCTTTTTCAATAAAATCGATGGCTTCTTCCTTATCAATCCCCACATTGGTTTTCACAAAACCTTCCGCTTCTGCTCTCAGCATAGCCAAAAGTCTGTGAGAAGGTGTTCTGCTGAGGTTTTCTTCCCATTCGAAATATTGTGAGAATTTTTGAGCATCTTCTTCCTCTTTTTTAGCCTTCACCACTTTAGAAGTAACAACAGCCTTACGTTGGAACAAACGACGCAGATTCTTGCGGACATACATATTTTCATTGATCCATTCCGCCATGATATCTCTGGCTCCCTGAAGTGCATCTTCCTCAGAAGGGACCTCATTATTCAGATATTTTGAAGCTAACAACCGAACATCATCGTTCCTTTGGCTCATAATGATCTTGGCTAAGGGTTCCAGTCCTTTTTCCTTTGCCGCATCTGCTTTGGTCTTTTTGCGTTTTTTAAAAGGCAGGTATAAATCCTCCAGCTCCTGAAGATCAAAGCTTTCTTCAATTCTTTGTTTCAGCTCAGGACTTAAAGCCCCTTGTTCTTCTATGGATTTTAAAATAGATTCCTTTCTTTTTACAATTTCATCAAACTGCTTGCTGATCTTGGCGATCTGTTCAATCTGGGTTTCATCCAGATTTCCGGTTTTATCTTTCCTGTAACGGGAAATAAAAGGAATGGTACAGTCTTCTGCTAATAATTGTAAAGTATTGTTGATGCTCTTTTCAGAAATATTGAGCTGTTTCTGTATAAATTCTACGGTCGTCATTGTTCTGTTTTCGGAAAGCTAAAATAACGTTTTAAAACGAAAAAAGGCGAGTTGCCCCGCCTTGAATGTTTTCACAACGGAATAATCCTTATTGTGAATTGCTTTCAAAATTATTACTGCAAATATAGAAGAATTATTTTTATGAATTATTATGGGAAACCGTATTTTAAACACAAAAGGTAGTTTTAAATTTATAGAATAAAACAAGGACTTCAAACTGAAATCCTTGTAAAATTTATAAAGCAATTCACAACACTCTACAAATATTAAATAAATTAAATTATTTAATAATCAAGAGTTGTGATGAAATAAGTATCAATACTTGGGGTATTGATAAATTGGGGTTGGAATCCAAAACTAGTTCTTCGTCAAGAAAAATCTTATTTCTGTAACAAAGATATAAAAATAAATTATATTTGTAGAGTGAAACATTAAATTTATAATAATATGAAAATACTTGGACTAGATTTGGGCATTTCATCAATTGGCTGGGCTTATGTTCAGGAAGATTCTAAGAATTCTGAAAACAATAAAATTATCAAATTAGGAGTTCGGGTAAATCCGTTAACTGTTGATGAACAGTTGAATTTTGAAAAGGGAAAACCAATTACCACCAATGCGGGAAGAACTTTAGCCAGAAGTGCGAGAAGAAACCTTCAAAGGTTTAAGTTAAGAAGATCCAATCTTATGGATGTTTTAAAGAAAAATAATATTCTCAAAGAAACAGACCTGCTTGCGGAAGTTGGAAAAAACTCAACCTTTCAAACTCAGGAATTAAGGGCAAAGTCAGCAAAAGAAAAAATAGAACTTTCAGAGTTTGCCAGAGTTTTACTTTTAATCAATAAAAAAAGAGGATATAAAAGCAGCCGTAAAGCTAAAAACGATGAGGATGGGCAGATTGTAGACGGAATGGCTGTTGCCAAAAAATTGTTTGAAAAGAATTTAACACCCGGAGAATATTCATATCAACTTTTACAACAGGGCAAAAAACAACTGCCTGATTTTTACCGTTCAGATTTACAGGCAGAATTTGATACGATTTGGAATTTTCAGAAACAATTTAATCCTGAAATTTTCACCCATGAACTTTATGAAAAACTTCAAGGTAAGAATAGAAATGCAACCTGGAAAGAATTAGAAATTCCATTTTCTCTTGTAGGCATCAAGCAAACCGGAACGATGCAGGAGAAGAAAGTTGAAAAATACTTTTGGAGAAGCGAAGCGGTGAAAAAACAATTGGATTTTGAAAGTCTGGCTGTTGTATTTCAGGAGATCAATAGCAACCTGAATAATTCCAGTGGTTATTTGGGAGCAATCAGCGATCGAAGTAAGGAACTGTATTTTCATAATCAAACTGTTGGGGAATATTTATTTGAGCAGTTGAAAGAAAATCCGCATACAAAGCTTAAAAATCAGGTTTTCTACAGACAGGATTATTTGGATGAATTTGAGAAGATATGGGAAATTCAATCGAAGTATTATAAAGAACTAACGAAGGAGTTAAAGGAAGAAATTCGGGATATTGTTATTTTCTATCAAAGGAAGCTCAAATCACAGAAAGGTTTAATCAGTATTTGTGAGTTTGAAAACAGAGAAATTAAAGTGACAGAAAACGGAAAGGTGAAAAATAAAACAGTTGGTTTAAAAGTAGCACCAAAGTCTTCTCCTTTATTTCAGGAATTTAAAATCTGGCAGGTTCTGAATAATTTACAGTTTCAAAATGTAAATACAAAAGAAGTTTTCCCAATAGATTTAGACTTTAAACAATCCATTTTTAATGAGGTGAATATCAAAGGAAAACTTTCTGCAAAGGATGTTTTAGATCTTGTCGGTTATTCAGGAAAAGAATGGAAAACTAATTTCAAAGAGATTGAAGGAAATTATACCAATGAAAATTTATATACCGCTTTTCTGAAGATTATTGCTAGTGAAGGAATAGAGTTCCCAAAAGAATTTAAATTAACCATTGATGACGAAATTAAAGTTTCTAAAATAAATGTTTCAGCGGAAATCATAAAATTATTTGTTATAGAAAAGCTGTCAGCATTGGGAATTGATACTTCTATTCTGAACTTCAATCCTGAATTGGAAGGACGTGATTTTGAAATGCAGTCTTCTTATCAATTGTGGCATTTGTTGTATTCTTATGAAGGTGATGACTCTCCCTCCGGAAATGAAAAACTGTATGAATTATTGGAAAAGAAATTCGGGTTCAAAAAAGAACATTCCAAAATAGTAGCGGAAATTGGTTTCCCTCAGGATTATGGAAGTTTGAGTTCTAAGGCGATGCGAAATATTTATTCATATATTAAAGAACATAAATACAGTATAGCTTGTAACTATGCAGGTTACAATCATTCTAAAAATTCATTGACCAAAGAACAATTGGAGAATCGAATTTTGAAACAGCAATTGGAGGTTCTTCCAAAAAATTCTTTACGAAATCCCGTGGTTGAAAAGATTTTGAATCAAATGATCAATCTTGTGAATGAAATTTCTAAAGAATACGGAAGACCTGATGAAATAAGAATAGAGCTTGCACGAGAACTTAAATTTAATGCAGAAGAACGCGCCACGATGACTTCTGAAATTAACAAAGCCACAATACAGCATCAGAAATATACGGAGGTTTTGCAACGAGAGTTTGGTATAAAAGTACCATCAAGAAATGATATAATCCGTTACAAATTATACTTAGAATTGGCAAATAATGGCTTTAAAGATGTATACACAAATGTGAAAATTGAAAGAGAAAATTTATTCACAGACAAATATGATATTGACCACATCATTCCACAATCCCGATTTTTTGATGATAGTTTTTCCAATAAAGTTTTAGTTCCAAGAAGTGCTAATCTTAAAAAAGGAAATTTTACGGCATTCGATTATCTTGAGATTGAAGGAAAGGAAAAATTAGAGAAATTCCTCAATATCATAAAGGACCTGTATGACAAAGGAGCAATTACAAAAGCAAAATATGAAAAACTACAGAAAAAAGGCTTTGAGATAGGAGACGGTTTTATTGAAAGAGATTTGCGAAATACACAATATATTGCAAAAAAAGCCAAAGATATACTTTTAGAAATTACAAACTATGTAATCCCAACTTCGGGAAGGATTACGGATAAACTTCGTGAGGATTGGAATCTTATAAACACAATGAAGGAGCTTAATTTGGAAAAATACAGAAAATTAGGTCTTACAGAAACGGTTATCAATTCAAAAGGAGAGGAAAAGCAGAGAATTATAGACTGGACAAAAAGGAACGACCATCGTCACCACGCAATGGATGCTTTAACGGTTGCTTTTACAACACATAATCATATTCAGTATTTGAATTACTTAAATGCGAGAAAAAATGAAGCACATAAAGAGCATAAAATAATTATAAATATTGAAAATTATATTACAGAAGTAGTCGAAAAGAAAAACGGTTCAAAGGAAAGACGATTTAAAGAGCCTGTTAAAAATCTTAGAGCAGAGGCCAGAAAACATTTGGATGAAATATTAATTTCTCATAAGGCTAAAAATAAAGTAGTTACCAAAAACATCAATAAAATTAAGAAAAAAGGTAGCGTAATTGCAAAAACAGAACTGACTCCAAGAGGACAACTGCATAAAGAAACTATTTACGGAAGTTCAAAATTTCTTAAAACAAAAGAAGAAAAGATATCGGGAAAATTCGATGTAGAAACTATTCAGAAAGTTCAGAATGAAAGATACAGAAATGCTCTGTTGAAAAGATTACAGGAGTTTGGCGGAGATTCTAAAAAAGCATTTACAGGAAAAAATGTCATTTCTAAAAATCCAATATTTCTTAATAATGAAAAAACGGAACAATTACCTGAAATTGTAACTTTAGCTTGGTATGAAATGGGTTATACCATCAGAAAAGCTGTTAATCCAGATAATTTTAAAGATTTCAAGAATATTGAAAAGGCTATTGATAAAGGAATTCGTGACATTTTAACTAAAAGACTGAAAGAATTTAACGGAAATTCTAAAGAAGCCTTTTCTGATTTGGATAAGAATCCTATCTGGCTCAATAAATCAAAAGGTATTTCAATAAAAACTGTTACCATTACAGGAATTAATAATGCAGAAGCTCTACATCATAAGAAAGACCATTTGGGAAAAGATATTTTAGATGAAAACGGTAAAAAAATAGCCGTTGATTTTGTGAGTACAGGAAATAATCATCACGTTGCAATTTATGAAGATGAAAATGGCAATCTACAGGAGAAAGTGGTGAGCTTTTATGAAGCCGTAGAAAGAGTAAATCAAAATTTACCTATTATTGATAAAGAATACAATTCTGAATCAGGCTGGAAATTCTTATTTACAATGAAACAGAATGAAATGTTTTTATTTCCTTCAGAGGATTTTGATCCAAAAGAGAATGATTTATTTGATGAAAATAATCTAAGTTTGATTTCGAAACACCTTTTCAGAGTGCAGAAGTTTACAATTAAAGACTATTTCTTTAGACATCATTTAGAAACAAATGTTGAAGATAATTCCTCATTAAAAGGAATTACCTGGAAAAGAGAAAGTTTAAATGGGATTAGAAATATTTTGAAAGTAAGATTGAATCATCTTGGAAAAATAGTTCAAGTCGGAGAATATTAAATATTTTAAATTATGGTCACCCGCTCCATCTACATCGGCAATCCCGCTTATCTTAAACTCAAAGATGAGCAAATGTATATTTTAGAACCTTCCACTAAAGAAATGAAAGGCAAAGTCCCGGTGGAAGATTTGGGATTGCTGATGTTGGACCATTTCCAGATTACTATTTCTCATCAATTAATTCAGAAAATGATGGGAAATAATGTGGTTGTGGTGAGTTGCGACGGTCATCATTTACCCCACGGAATTATGCTTCCATTGTATGGACACACTGAACATTCCGAACGAATCAAGGACCAACTGGAAGCCAGCGAACCCCTCAAAAAGCAGCTTTGGAAACAAACCGTCGAATGTAAAATTGAAAACCAAAAAGAAGTTTTAAAACGGTTAGGAAATTATTATGAACCGATGACTGATTATCAAAATAATGTGAAAAGCGGCGATGTCACCAATATGGAAGGCATTGCAGCACAGCATTACTGGAAGTATCTCATTAGTTTGGATTTTCTGAGACAGCGTTTTGGAGATTCGCCCAATCAGTTTTTCAATTTTGGGTATTCGGTTCTCAGAAGCATTGTCGCAAGAGCAATCGTTGAGACCGGATTGCTTCCCGTTCTTGGAATTTTTCATAAAAATAAATACAATCCTTATTGCCTCGCCGATGACCTGATGGAGCCTTATCGCCCTTTTATCGATTTATTAGTAATGCAATGGCTTGCAATCAATTCAGAAACGGAAGAATTGACTAAAGAATTTAAAGCTTTCATCTTACAGATTGCGACCAAAGATGTAAGAATAGATGATAAAACCAGACCATTATTGGTTGCGGTGAAAACAACAGCTACCTCACTGTATAAATGTTATACGGGAGAAAAACGCCTGATCTCTTATCCTGAACTGATATGAATGCCGAAAGGTTTAATGCTTACCGAATTATGTGGGTTTTAGTATTATATGATTTGCCAACAGAAACTAAAGCCAATATGAAAGATGCCAACCGCTTTCGTAAATCTTTGCTGGATGATGGTTTTACATTATTTCAGTTTTCAATGTATGTAAGGCATTGCCCAAGTCGTGAAAATGCTGAAGTTCATATTAAAAGAGTGAAGTTTATGCTTCCAAAAGCCGGTAAAGTGGCTATTATGTGCATCACTGACAAGCAGTTTGGAGATATTGAAATATTCTTTGCCAGAAATAAAGAAGAACCGCCTCCAACCTTTCAACAGCTTGAATTATTCTAATTTTAAAATCCTAAAAACAAAAACAATCTGCTGATTTTCAGTAGATTGTTTTTTGAGGCTGTGACTAATCACGAAGATAATAATTTTTGAAAGCAATTCACAACTTTTTTCCTCGCTGGTGTTTTCTTTATTATGCTGTGACTAATCACGAAGATAATAATTTTTGAAAGCAATTCACAACGCTATCAGTGGAACAATATGAATTTTTGGCGCTGTGACTAATCACGAAGATAATAATTTTTGAAAGCAATTCACAACAGGGAGTACAGCGATGAGAAAAGTTTAGAAGCTGTGACTAATCACGAAGATAATAATTTTTGAAAGCAATTCACAACTATTCAAACTTGATGAATAAATAATACTCCGCTGTGACTAATCACGAAGATAATAATTTTTGAAAGCAATTCACAACAAACAGTAAATAATTAATAACAACTAAATCGCTGTGACTAATCACGAAGATAATAATTTTTGAAAGCAATTCACAACAGCAGTAACAGGAACATCTCCATCAATCCCGCTGTGACTAATCACGAAGATAATAATTTTTGAAAGCAATTCACAACAGTTTGGTTAGTAATTCTAAACATTCTCTAGCTGTGACTAATCACGAAGATAATAATTTTTGAAAGCAATTCACAACAATGTTGTCAATAAGCCTTAATGGAGTTACGCTGTGACTAATCACGAAGATAATAATTTTTGAAAGCAATTCACAACTTTAAAGGCATTATTAAGTTTTCTTGTTTCGCTGTGACTAATCACGAAGATAATAATTTTTGAAAGCAATTCACAACGAAGGCGAAAAGATTAGTTTCAATTCAAAAGCTGTGACTAATCACGAAGATAATAATTTTTGAAAGCAATTCACAACAAATACTGCATACTTTATCATAATTTCATTGCTGTGACTAATCACGAAGATAATAATTTTTGAAAGCAATTCACAACCGGAAGAATTGAATAAATATCATACGGAGAGCTGTGACTAATCACGAAGATAATAATTTTTGAAAGCAATTCACAACGGTTTTTCCGTTGATCAGATACAGCTGAAGGCTGTGACTAATCACGAAGATAATAATTTTTGAAAGCAATTCACAACACGAGATACACAAAAGAGTTGTCGGGACATGCTGTGACTAATCACGAAGATAATAATTTTTGAAAGCAATTCACAACAGAAGTTGCTGAAGGAAAACTTGGATCTAAGCTGTGACTAATCACGAAGATAATAATTTTTGAAAGCAATTCACAACCTGATTAATTGCCTGAACTGCTTTCGCTTTGCTGTGACTAATCACGAAGATAATAATTTTTGAAAGCAATTCACAACTCCATCCCGATCAAGGAATTCTTTCTGGACGCTGTGACTAATCACGAAGATAATAATTTTTGAAAGCAATTCACAACTGATATTCTTCCTGGTTGATATATCCTTCAGCTGTGACTAATCACGAAGATAATAATTTTTGAAAGCAATTCACAACTACTGGCAAGTAATTGTGAATAAAGACGGCGCTGTGACTAATCACGAAGATAATAATTTTTGAAAGCAATTCACAACGCTTCACTAAGGGCGTAGTATTCATTACGCGCTGTGACTAATCACGAAGATAATAATTTTTGAAAGCAATTCACAACATCATCTTATGATCCTAAAAAGTTCAAAGAGCTGTGACTAATCACGAAGATAATAATTTTTGAAAGCAATTCACAACTCACTTTCCGTTAACTCATTTTCAAACTCCGCTGTGACTAATCACGAAGATAATAATTTTTGAAAGCAATTCACAACACGGCCTGTAAATACAAGGCTTATCCCAAAGCTGTGACTAATCACGAAGATAATAATTTTTGAAAGCAATTCACAACGATAAACTAAACCACAATCGAAATGAATAGGCTGTGACTAATCACGAAGATAATAATTTTTGAAAGCAATTCACAACACTCCCTTAAGGCTAGAATCTAACACGCACGCTGTGACTAATCACGAAGATAATAATTTTTGAAAGCAATTTTGAAAAAGAATACAGAAAAAATACCCCTAAAAAGTGTCTAACTTGTTGGGGGTAATCCAAACCGGGGGACCTTATTTATGGTACATATGGAATACATCTGCAAGAGCAAGGTATACCAAGCTCTGGATCACATATAGCCATATCGTCACAAGTATGCAAATAGCCCGCTGGGCAGTAATCAACTCCTCCTTTAATAGATTTTAAGTTATCTCTTGTAACTCTTTTTAAGTTCTTCATGGTATAATTTTAATTTGTGAGTGCTAAATATATAAATTATTCTTTATTTAGGGATTTAACATAAGGATATTTTTGTAAATATCTCAAGATGTCTTTAAAGCAAACAGAAAAAAAATAGTATGATGAAATAAATATTTCCAGTTTTCGTTTATTTTTTACCATGTTATAATTTCTAACGTTGGTAAGAAAAATTACATTTCTTGATGTATGATAAGAGAAGCCCCATAAGGTTTTTCTATTTTTGTACCCGAAAACAATAAACTTTTTTAAACAGTTCAATAATATGAAAAAAATTAGCGTAATTGCATTAGTAGGAGTAGGATTGCTTTTAGCATCATGTGATAAAGGAAAATCTGCAGATACTGCAGCAACAGCTCAGGAACAAACCGTAGCAGAAAGCAAAGGTGAAACTTTGGCAGTAGATGCAGTAGGTTCAGTAGTAAACTGGAAAGCTTTCCATAAAGGAGGTATGGCACCTCGTTGGGGAACACTTGCTGTAAAGTCTGGAGATATCAGTGTTGATGGAGGTCAGGTTTCCGCAGGAAACTTTATCATTGATATGAACTCAATCAAGGTAGATCCTGCATCAGTAACTGAAAAAGATAAAAAACCTGCAGATCTTGAAGCTCACCTTAAAAACCCTGATTTCTTTGATGTAGCGAAAAATCCTACTTCAGATTTCAAAATTACAAGTGTTGCAGATTTGAAAGAAGCACCAAAAGACGCTGTAGCAGGAGCTAATAAAACCGTAAGCGGAAACCTTACATTATCAGGAAAAACAATGAATGTTACTTTTCCTGCTAAAGTAGATGTAGCTGAAAACTCAGCTGCTATTCAGGCTAAATTTACTGTAAACAGAGCAGATTGGGGAATCAAATTCGGAACTTCTGAAGCAGATCCTGCAGAATGGATGATTAGCAAAGACATCGAAATTGCTATTGATGTAAAAGCTAAAAAATAGGTTAATCAATTTTTTTGATAATATACAGAGCTGTCTTATTCAAGGCAGCTCTTTTAGTTTGTGTCTATTTTTAACCTTTTTTAGGAGTTTATAACATCCGGACGGCATTATTTTTTCTTTCTATTAAAGATAACACCCAAAATCATAATATCATGTCAAAAAAAATTGCAATTCTGGTGACAAACGGCTTTGAAGAAAGTGAACTTCAATCACCCAAAGAACATTTGGAGCAGCAGGGATGGACAGCTCATATTGTAAGTCCTGAATCAGGAACCATCAGATCATGGGCAGAAAAAGACTGGGGAAAAGACTATCGTGTTGACAAAACGCTGGATGAAGTAACGGCTTCTGAATATGATGCTTTAGTGTTACCCGGTGGTGTCATTAATCCGGATCAGTTAAGAACAAACGGACAGGCTCTGTCATTCGTGAGGGATTTTTTTATACAGAATAAACCCGTTGCAGCTATTTGCCATGGACCGCAGGTTTTAATCAATGCAAAGGTGGTTAATGGAAGAAGTATGACTTCCGTAAAATCGATCAGTAAAGATCTTATTAATGCCGGAGCCCATTGGGAAGATAAGGAAGTGATGGTAGATAATGGGCTGGTAACAAGCAGAGCTCCAAAAGACCTTCCTGCTTTTAATGCTAAAATGATAGAAGAATTTAAAGAAGGAAAACATGCGGGCCAAGTCTTATAGCCTGTATCTAAAACTTTGTAAAACCCGTAATTTTAAAATTCCGGGCTTTTTTTATAAGGGGTGAAATATATTTTAAAAATATTGCTGATGTTAAAAACTGATCAATTAAAAATCCATGAATCCTGAATACGTACACAATATTCACTTCCGAGATACAGAGGGTTACCATGTTTTTCAGACCAGAATCCGTCTAATATATCTGGACTCAGACAACGGTATACCGCAACCCCTTTATAGATTTTGTGGTCATCCCCTTCATAGTTAAAGTTAAGCACTAAGATACGGTCTTTATAAAATCCTGTTCCGTTCTGCATATGATCGCCAATTATCCATTGGGCAATAATGCGGGCATTTTCATCAACTGATAAAACCAATGTGCCTTGATAGGAAGTTTGGTCAGATTCTTCCTGGTTACTTCCCTTTATAGAATAGGTTCCTGCTAAATCATGTACTGTCATCGATTCATTTATTATGGGAGGCAAATTTAAAAAATCTTATGCTGATAAATATTATAAATGTCTTGTGGAGCATCTGACATTTATTAGGAAGCATTCTCATATATAAATTAAACTTTATTTTTGCAGCAAATTAATTGTAGTATGATTCCTTTTCTGCTGATTGCCAACCTTATTACCTTCGGAGTTTTCGGATTTGATAAACTACAGGCTAAAAGACATCAATGGCGAATTTCCGAGAATGCTCTTTTAGGTCTTTCATTGATAGGCGTTATAGGTGCGGCTTCAGGAATGATCGTCTTTAACCATAAGGTTTCTAAAAAATCTTTTCTGGTGAAGTTTTTTCTGGTGGTTTTAATTGATGTTGTATTGTTATATCGATTAATAAGACATTGATGGATAATATTTAATTAAGAGAGATGTTTTTTTGAATCCGGTTTTTTCTTACATTTATTATTCAATAACCAAAAACAATATAACTATGAAAAAACTAAGAAAAATTGCCAGAAATGAAATGAGAAACGTTCAGGGAGGAATTGCAAAAGGAATGGTAAGATGTAAGGATCCGGATACTTGTGCAGTCAGATGGGGATGGCCTACAGGGCTCTCCAGTAATTGTAATGATATGGACATTATATGTGGAAGCGCACCTGCTGTAGATCCATGTGAAACGTCTTTATGTATATAGCAGCCCAAGAGTGTTTTAGAACACTCTTTTTTTATGCCTCTGTAAACGTGTATTTTAAACAGAATATTAATTATTTATTTAATAGAATTGTTTTTCATTAAAAATCACTATTTTTGCACTCGTAAAAATCCTATATGCAAAACATTAGAAATATTGCGATTATCGCACACGTTGACCACGGGAAGACGACTTTGGTTGACAAAATCATCCACGCTACTAATATTTTCAGAGAAAATCAGGAGAGTGGAGAATTAATTATGGATAACAATGATCTTGAAAGAGAAAGAGGGATCACCATCTTATCCAAGAATATTTCTGTTACTTATAAAGACACTAAAATTAACGTAATTGATACTCCTGGTCACGCGGATTTCGGTGGAGAAGTAGAGAGAGTATTAAAAATGGCTGACGGAGTTATCCTGTTAGTGGACGCGTTCGAAGGACCAATGCCACAAACAAGATTCGTACTTCAGAAAGCTTTAGAATTAGGATTGAGACCATTAGTGGTTATCAATAAAGTAGATAAACCAAACTGTCGTCCGGACGAAGTTCACGATCAGGTATTTGATTTATTCTTCAACCTTGAAGCTACTGAGGAGCAATTAGACTTCCCAACATTCTATGGTTCTTCTAAGCAAGGTTGGTTCAATACTTCATTAGAGCAAACTGAAGATATCTTACCATTATTAGATGGTATTTTACAATATGTTCCTGAGCCTAAAGTAACTGAAGGAAACCTTCAGATGCAGATTACTTCTCTTGATTTCTCTTCATTCTTAGGAAGAATTGCAATCGGAAAAGTAACAAGAGGAGAGATCAAAGAATCTCAATGGATTGGTCTTGCACAGGCAGATGGTAAAGTTGTGAAAGGTAAAGTTAAAGAACTTTATGTTTTCGAAGGATTAGGAAAGAAAAAAGTAACTGAAGTACAAGCAGGAGATATCTGTGCTGTAGTAGGTTTCGATGCATTCCAGATTGGAGATTCTTTCGTAGATCTTGAAAATCCTGAGCCATTGGAAAGAACGGCTATTGATGAGCCTACATTGAACATGACGTTCTCTATCAACAATTCACCTTTCTTCGGGAAAGATGGTAAATATGTTACTTCTAACCACCTGAAAGAAAGATTAACAAAAGAATTAGAGAAAAACTTAGCATTAAGAGTTCAACAAACTGATGATGCTAACACTTTCTTAGTTTTCGGTAGAGGTATTCTTCACTTATCAGTTTTAATTGAAACGATGAGAAGAGAAGGGTATGAAATGACAATCGGCCAGCCACAGGTTATCTTAAGAGAAATTGACGGAGTAAACTGTGAGCCTTATGAATCTTTAGTAGTTGATGTTCCTGAAGAGTATGCATCAAGAGTTATCGACTTAGCTACTCAGAGAAAAGGTGACCTTCACATTATGGAAACTAAAGGAGAGATGCAGCACATGGAATTCGAAATTCCTTCAAGAGGTTTGATCGGATTACGTTCTCAAATGTTGACAGCTACTGCAGGTGAAGCTATTATGGCACACCGTTTCACAGAATACAAGCCTTTCAAAGGAGCTATTCCTGGAAGAAATAATGGAGTATTGATTAGCAAAACTACAGGTCCTGCTACAGAATATTCAATTGCAAAACTACAGGATAGAGGTAAGTTCTTCGTGGATCCGGGTGAGGAAATCTACACAGGGATGATTATTGGAGAGCAAAACAAACCTGGAGATCTTGTTGTAAACATCGTAGAAGCAAAACAGTTGAACAACATGAGAGCTTCTGGAAAAGATAAAGATACTGGTGTTGCACCGAAAATCTTATTCTCTCTTGAAGAATGTATGGAATACATCCAGGCTGACGAAGCGATCGAGGTAACTCCGAACTTCATCAGAATGAGAAAGAAAATCCTTTCAGAAGAAGAAAGAAAAAGAGTTGAAAGATCAGGAAAAGCTTAATTATTTCTGATTTAAAATCAAAATCATATAGAAAAGCCTCGAATTTTTCGAGGCTTTTTTTCTAAATAATCGGAAAAATTGTTTATTTTTTCAAAAGAATATCCGAAATATCAAAATATAATTTAAAGTAGTTTTACGGCTATGAAAATGAGTAAACTAAAACTTATCGTTTTATTGGGAGTTCTTGCGTCTTACAGTACCTCATGTTCCGTTCAGAACAATGTTACGAAGACTCCTCCTGTTAAAAATACAACAAAACCAAACTCCAACAATACTACAACCCAGCCAAAACCTCCTGTAGCAGTAAAGCCAACAACAGGAACGTCAACGGAAGAAACGTTCAGAACCACTCTTCCTGAAATCAAAAGAGAGTTTCGTGGCGCATGGATTGCCAGCGTTGCCAATATCAACTGGCCGTCAAAAAACAACCTGACTGTAGAGCAGCAGAAAGCTGAAGCCATCAGTATGCTGGATATGTTGAAAGATAATAACTTCAATGCTGCTATTTTTCAGATCAGACCCTCTGCAGATGCTTTATACACAAGTAATATTGAACCCTGGTCTTACTTCTTGACCGGAGAAACAGGGACGGCACCTTATCCAAGCTATGATCCGTTATTATTCTGGACCGAAGAAGCTCATAAAAGAGGGCTGGAGTTACACGTTTGGTTGAATCCTTATCGTGCTCATCATACTAACGGTGGTACAGTGAATAAGATGTCTATGGCCAATAGAATGTCTGACCTTGTCGTGAGATTAAAAAACGGGATGTATTGGTTTGATCCGGCTAACCCGAAAACACAGGATCACGTATCCAACGTAGTAAAGGATATTGTGAAAAGATATGATATTGATGCGATTCACTTTGATGATTATTTCTATCCATACGCTACTTACAACAAAGGAGCAGATTTCCCGGATTATGCAACATGGAGTGCTTATCAAAGCAGTGGTGGAACTTTATCAAGAGCAGACTGGAGAAGAGATAACGTCAATAAATTTGTAGAACGAATCTATAAAGAGATTCATGCAGAAAAAAATAATGTAAGATTTGGAATCAGTCCATTTGGAATCTGGAAACCGGGATATCCGGCAGGAATTGTAGGATCTTCTCAGTTTGATGAATTGTATGCAGATGCCAAATTATGGTTAAACAAAGGTTGGGTAGACTATTTTTCGCCACAATTGTATTGGCCAATCGATTCAAAAGGGCAGGGCTTTGAAGCATTGCTGAATTGGTGGCAGTCAGAAAATACAATGAAACGTCACTTATGGCCGGGTTTGAATACAGTTGAGATTAAAACTTATGATCGTCCAACAGAAATCAAGAACCAAATTGAGATTTCCAGACAAATATTAAAGAATAATGCAGGTGAAATTCACTGGAGTATTGCAGGATTAACTAAAAATCCGGGAATGCTTCCGACTCTTAAAAACGGTCCATACAGTGAAAAAGCATTAGTGCCGAAATCTCCATGGATCAAAACAGTTCCATTGCAGACACCAACATTATTTATTAGTGATAATGGAAGCTTTGCACAGACAAGATGGAGTGCGAAAAATGCTTCAGAAGTTTTCCAGTGGGTACTTTTCACTCAGTATGACGGAGAATGGCAAACAGAAATCTTACCATTGGATACCCTTTTCAAAGATATTTCTAAATTCAAAAATGGCAAAAAACTAAATGGAGTAGCGATCAAAGCCATTGACAGATTAGGAAACGAAAGTGACTATACGGCAAAAAAGATCAAATAAAGAAAAACTAACGATGGTATTGTAAATGCTGTGTAAGTTTTAATGAATATAAAAGGGTTTAGCTTTAAGTTGAACCCTTTTTTTATCAAATTATTAGCGTTCTTGAAATGACAAGTATAGCATTTAGCCTATCATTAAACCTATCTATATAAGTACAAAGCATGTCACTTACAATAACTAAAGTGCTAAAACCTTTGTAGGTAGGGTTTTACACGAAAGTTTTCCATGTCGTTTTTTATTTTAGAATAACTATAAATTATTAATTTAAAACAAATAAAATCAATGTGATATAATTTAATTTTATCTTTTTAAAGTAAAATAAAAACCTTAGCGGAATCATTTTTGCATGAATAACCTCATAATCACCAAAATATAACATTATGAATACTAACAGACTTTCCGCAAATGTGGAAAAAGCACTTAGTGACCAAATGAATAAGGAGATTCATGCATCACACATTTTTTTATCGTATGGAATTTGGGCCGATGATAAAGGCTATCAGGGAATTGCCAATTTTCTTTACCGACACGCCCAGGAAGAAAGAAACCATTCGATCAAATTCATGGAGTACATCTTAAACCGTGGTGGAAAACCCAAAGTGGGAGTCATTCCGGCACCTCCGGCCGATCCTAAAACACTGACGGACTGTTTTAAAGGTGTTTTCAAACATGAAGTTGACAACACAACCGCCATTTACAAAATCGTAGATCTTTCCATGGCTGAAAAAGACTGGGCCACATGGAATTTTATGCAGTGGTTTGTACAGGAACAGATTGAAGAAGAAACATTAGCTCATAACCTGATTGATAAATTAAAAATCGCAGGAGGTGACAGAGCCACAGACGAGTCTTTATTTACTCTAGATAAAACTTTGCAGGAAGCACCGAATGACGTACCATTGGCTCAGGAAGCCACAGGAAATAATCCGTAGAAATCATCGGTAAAGTAAAAACGGTTTGAAAATCCGTCAGAATGCTGATAGATTTTTTATTATGAAACTCCCTTAAAATTCACTATCTTTGCACGCTGAAAGTTCAGGAATCAACAACTAAGGCCAGGAGGAATAAAAACTTCAAACCTTACCCATTGAACTTTTAGGACCTAAACCTTAAACTTTGAATTTTACAATATGAAATGTGGAATTGTAGGCCTACCGAATGTAGGTAAATCAACACTTTTTAACTGTCTGAGCAACGCAAAAGCTCAATCAGCGAACTATCCTTTCTGTACTATTGAACCGAACCTGGGAACAGTTTCAGTACCGGATCAGAGATTGTTTGAACTGGAGAAAATCGTAAAACCTGAGAGAGTTTTACCAGCTGTAGTTGAGATCGTTGATATTGCAGGTCTTGTAAAAGGTGCCAGTAAAGGAGAAGGATTGGGTAACCAGTTCCTGGCAAATATTCGTGAGTGTGAGGCAATCATCCACGTTTTAAGATGTTTTGATAACGGAAATATCGTTCACGTAGAAGGTTCAGTAGATCCATTAAGAGATAAAGAAATTATTGATATTGAACTTCAGTTGAAAGACCTTGAAACAGTAGGAAAAGCAGTTGAAAAAGCTAAAAAATTCATCAAATCCGGTAAGAAAGAAGATCTTCTTACTTATGAAACGCTTCAGAACTTACAAAAGTTCCTTGAAGATGGGAAAAATGCAAGAGAATTTGCAATGGATGACTTTGCAAAATCAGTAATTGCTGAAGTTCAGCTTCTAACGAACAAACCGGTACTTTACGTTTGTAATGTAGATGAAAACTCTATTAAAAACGGAAACGACTGGATTGGAAAGATTGAGGAAATGGCTAAAAACGAAGGCGCAGAAGTTGTCGTTTTAGCTGCTCAGATTGAAGCTGATATCAATGAACTTGAAACTTTTGAAGAAAGAGAGATTTTCCTTGATGAACTAGGGCTTACAGAACCAGGAGTAAATCGTTTGATTAGAAAAGCTTATGATCTTTTAAAACTTCAGACGTATTTCACTGCCGGAGTGAAAGAAGTAAGAGCTTGGACTATCGGACAGGGATGGACAGCTCCTCAGGCAGCTGGAGTAATCCACACAGACTTTGAAAAAGGCTTTATCCGTGCAGAAGTAATCAAGTATAACGATTATATGACTTACGGTTCAGAAGTAAAAGTGAAAGAAGCCGGAAAATTATCTGTAGAAGGTAAAGAATATATTGTACAGGATGGTGACATCATGCACTTTAGATTCAACGTATAAGAAAAAATATTAAAGTTAGTTTTATAAAAAAACGCTTCCATAATATAATTTGGGAGCGTTTTTTGCATTCAGTAGCAAAACTTTTTAACATGAAATATATATGCCTGTCGATATTTATTTTCCTGCTATCCTGTACAAAAACTGTTGAGGATCGATGTTTTATCACTACTGAAGACAAAATCCAGAATGCCTATAAAGAAGATAACCCTTATACTGTAAATCAAATTCTTAACAATAAACCGAGATATCTTGAAATTGTAAATCTTGCCAAATACAGAAATTTTAAAAAGGACAGCATAGAATCCGGTCGGTTTTGGGATAATGAGGAAATATGGAAAGCCCACATAGAAGAATTTAAAATATTTCAGAAAAAATTTCATGATGAGTTTGGGTTTTCCAGCCGGCAGGAAGTGGGGAATACAACATATGCCTTAGGATCTAATAAGTTAGGATATTGGTTATTGAAAATTCAGGATAATAAGCCTTCTGCTTATTTTTTAGGGCTAAGCTTTAGTCATTATTATATCAATAAAATTCAGGAGCAGCCAATGATCAAAGACGGATTTCTTCAGCTGGAAGGAAGCCTTGTAAAGATTATCAAGGTGGGTGGCCTTCCAGGGTATGATGATTATTCTGCAATAGAGGATGGTAAGTTATTTAAAATTAACTTGAAGGATTTGTTTAAAGATTCGGATAATGATGGGTATAATGATATTTTCGAAAAAAGTTTTGGATTGAATGAAAATAATAGGGATACAGATGGGGATGGAGTTGATGATTTTAATGATCTGAATCCTATGTTCCGGTCTGAGAATAATAAATTTGTTCAGTTATACGAAATGCTGTTACCTCAATATTCCGGAATTGAAAATTTCAGGAACTTACATTATTCATTTGAGTTTTTCATAAGTGACTGTGATTATTTCCATCAGATCAATCCTTCCCTCAGAGTCTTGTTTTTACCTGAAAATGAAGAGAAACAAACCTATTATACAAGAGTGACTGATGTGGTAGACCATGGTGTATCTAAGTTGAAGCGAGATCATGAAGCTACTGATTACTATTATATTGAAACATGGGGGAGTAGTTACTCAAGTGATTACTCCGCAGTATTTAAAGACGGTAAATGGATTCTGAAAAATATAGGATCAACTGTAATTTAAAACGGACTGTTTACAATAAAAAGCACTTTCAAACCAATGAAAGTGCTCAAATTATAAAAAATAACATAAGGTTCATGTTTAGTCCAGTGGCGGATCCAATATGGTTCTGCACTTTCTTTCAAAGCAGCTGTTACCAACAGTTGTACATAAACCTGTTGCGGGATCAATACATCTCAGTAATCCACCGGTGATTGATCGTAATTCTTTTTTGTTCAGCTTTTTTCCGCTGTTTAAGTTTTGATTTTCCATAATTTCTCTATTTTAAAAATGGACTTATTATTAATCAAACGGAGGTTTGGGTAAATATAAACAGATTCTATCATTACTCATTTCTCCAGCTATTTTAGGCATGTGCTTATGGTTCTAATACAGGTCTGCACTGTAACTCAGCACACCCCCATCCAAAAATTCGGCATTGCCCGGTCATAGGATCTATACACTGTCGTAATCCTCCGGTAATGCTTTTTAATTCTTTGTTATTGAGTTTTTTTCCTTTGTTTAAGTTTTGATTTTTCATGATTTCTTATTTTTTTAAATGAATTTATTGTAGTTATTAGTCAAATGGAGGTTCAGGTACATACCAGCATGCTCTTTCAGCGCATCCTGTTCCTGTTATTTTACATCGGCCTTTTTCGTCTATGCAAGAGAATGATCCACCAGTAATGGTTTTTAACTCTTTCTTATTTAATTTTTTTGCATTTTTCATAGTATTAATTTTAAGAAATTTGATGATTACTCTATAGTGATGGGTGCCGGTCTGCATTCTTTTTGTCCGCAGACAGGAGAAATAATGGTACAGCCATTGGGATATGGAGATTCACATGGTTCATATGGAGTTGGGCAAAGTATCGGCTCCATACAGTTAAGGAGTCCCCCTCTAATAGTTGTAAGTTCTTTTTTGTTCAGCTTTTTACCGAACTGTAAAAAATGATTTCCCATGGCTTTGATTTTTAGTGAGTTAGTTGAATGCTAATGTAGTGAAAATATTCATTTGTATATCACTTGTTGTAGAAAAAATGGAATAAATATTTTTACTTTTATTAAAAATCAACTTTGTATATTTGAATTTTACAACTGATTGATTATGGAGAAAATAGTGCATTCCTCGTTAGAAGATTTTTATAGGGAAATGACTGCCAAGCTGGGGAAAAGCCTGGAAGATATTTTTCCTAAGGGCCTCCATAAAGATCTCGGACACTTTAATGTATTTGATATTGCACAAACTATTGAAAGAGTAAAAGCTACTTCCGAAATGCCCTATAACAGGCGAAAGTATTATAAAATTAGCTTAATAAGAGGGAAAAACAGAGCAGAGTATGCCGATAAGATTATTTCAATAGAAAAAAACGCACTGTTGTTTGCCACTCCTAAGGTTCCTTACCATTGGATTCCGGAGGATGCACAGCAGTCGGGAAGTTTTTGTGTATTTACTGAAGACTTTTTCATGAAAGAAACCTCTTATAATACCCTGGAAAGTCTACCTATTTTTCAGCCGGGAGCCATTCCTGTATTTGAAATTGAAGATGAATTGGCAGATGAAATAGAACTTCTTTTTAAAAAAGTAAAAAACGAAATAGATTCAGATTATCTATTTAAATACGATCTGATCAGAAATTATGTCTGGGAACTGATTCACTATGGCCAAAAGCTGCAGCCTGCCACCAAAATCTCAATATCAAAAGATGCTTCCATGAGAGTGGTGTCTTTATTTATAGAATTATTGGAAAGACAGTTTCCCATAGAACCCCTAGAGCAGAGATTACAACTGAGAACTGCAAATGACTATGCCGAAAGGTTGTCCGTACACGTCAATTATCTTAATAAAAGACTAAAAGAAAGTACCGGAAAAACCACCACAGAATTTATTGGTGACCGAATTATTCAGGAAGCAAAGATTCTTTTAAGACAAACCCAATGGAATGTTTCAGAGATATCCTATACTCTCGGTTTTGAAGAAATAGCCCACTTTTCAAACTTTTTTAAAAGAAAAACATCATTTACCCCTTTAGAATTCCGTTCATGATTTGAATTTTGCAAATTTCGGATTGATTCAGGTAAATCTTTTCTGCTGTAAATATTTCAACTTTGTATCAGTAAAAACAACCAAAAATATGGAAACAAAGACAAAAATAGTATTAGTAACCGGAGGCAACAGGGGTTTGGGTAAAAATTCAGCCCTTAAGATCGCCGAAAAAGGACTGGATGTTATCATTACGTATAGAAGCAATAAAGAAGAAGCTGAAGCAGTTGTTCATGAAATAAAGGCTACGGGCAGAAATGCTGCAGCGTTTCTGCTGGATACAAAAGACCGTAAAAGCTTTGATGCATTTGTGAAGAATGTCACAGGCTATTTAGAAGAGACAACCGGAAGTTTACATATTGATTATCTTATCAATAATGCCGGAACAGCATTATATTCACCTATTGCAGAAGTTACAGAAGAGCAGATGGATGATATGGTAGACATTCATTTCAAAGGAGTGTTTTTCTTAACTCAAAAACTATTGCCTTTCATTAATGATGGTGGGGGTATTATTAATATCTCTTCAGGATTGGCAAGATTTGCAACACCCGGTTCTTCAGTCTATGGATCAGTAAAAGCAGGAGTAGAGATGCTGACTAAATATATGGCCAAAGAATTGGGATCAAGAAAGATTAAGGCCAATGTAGTGGCTCCGGGAGCCATTGAAACGGATTTCGGGGGTGGAAGAGTAAGAGATAATAAAGAGATCAATGAAATGGTGGCTGGTGCTACAGCTTTAGGTAGAGTAGGTCTTCCTGATGATATTGGTGGAGTAGTCGCATTCCTTTGTACTGATGATGCCGGATGGATCAACGGACAACGAATTGAAGCTTCAGGAGGAATGTTTTTGTAAAATCCTCTTCTCTGGATTTAAAATCTTTATTAATTATAAAAAAGTCTATCTCAAACAGAGATAGACTTTTTAAATATAATGTAAGAGTTGTTAAATTAAGGAGTTTTGCATTCCGGCTCCCCACAAAATCTTCCGTACTGTATGCATTCTGGATAGCCTTCCGGCCGACAGATTCTTAATCCACCTTTGATGGTGCCCAATTGTTTTTTGTTCAATTTTCTTCCGTTAAGCTGAATATTGTTTTTCATAGTTTAGATTTTATAAATGGTTTGTTATTAAGGTCTGCATATTTTTTGTCCACAATAAGGAGAAATCATAGCACAGCCGTTCTCATCAACATTTGAGTGGCATGGCTCCATATGAGGCAGGCAGATCTCCTGAGCAGGCATACAATTCAGTAGACCTCCTGCAATGGTTTTTAATTCTTTTTTACTGAGCTTTTTTGCTTTTAAAGAAGTTTGATTTTTCATATAGTGATATTGAGATGTATGGTTGTAAAATTAATTCCAAGGTTCTATTGGCTGGTCTGGTTTACATTGATCTTCTGCACACTTCGGGTGATATTGTCTGCATCTTAATGAAGGATCAAGACACATCAAAAGACCTCCATTGATGCTTCTTAGCTCTTTTTTATTAAGTTTCTTTCCTTTTAATAATGTTTTGTTTTTCATGATTCTGATTTTTAATGAGTTAGTTATTACGAATATATGAAAAATTTCAATAGTAAATCACTTATTTGAGAAAAAATAAATATATTACTTTCTTTTTTGTTCTTGAAAATAAATATTATTTAATAGTAGATTAAAAACAGCTCTGTTATCCTAACAATTATATTTTTGAAAGATTCTCTAAAGCTTTTTCCAATGTTTCCTGTTTCTTAGCAAAACACAGTCTGATAACATTTTCATTCAGCTTGTTTTTGTAAAATGATGAAAACGGAACACTGGCTACTTTGTGATTGATGGTGAGTTCACTGGCAAAATCAAAATCATTTTTGTCCGAAATTTTAGAGTATTTTACAGCCTGGAAATAGGTTCCTTCACAATCCAATAGTTCGAAAGAAGTCCCGGAAAGTCCTTTTCTAAGGAAATCTCTTTTCTCCTGAAAGAACTGATTAAGGTGAAGATAATGTTCATCGTTTTTCATATACTCAGCCAAAGCAAGCTGAATGGGAGTGTTAACACAAAAAACATTGAATTGATGTACCTTTCTGAACTCATCCGTTAAAGCTTTGGGAGCAGCACAATATCCTACTTTCCAGCCTGTAACATGAAAAAGCTTTCCAAATGAAGCCACAAGAAGACTCCTTTCCTTAAGTTCAGGATATTTACAGATGCTTAAATGCTGTTTTCCATCAAAAACAATATTTTCATATACTTCGTCACTTAAAATAAGGATCGAAGTCCCTTTTACCAATTGAATCAGCTCTTTAATATCCTCTTCTTTTAATATTTTCCCTGATGGATTGTTTGGATTATTAAGGATAATCATTTTGGTTTTATCGCTTATCAGGCCTTTTACAGCAGTCCAGTCGATTTGAAAATCTGGAGCTTTCATTTCAAACCGTTTTACAATACCTCCAAAAAGCTCAATGGTAGGCTCATAGCAATCGTAGGCTGGTTCAAAAATAATCACTTCATCATCTTTTTTGATAAAAGCAGCAATAGTAGTGAAAATAGCTTGGGTTCCTCCTGCGGTAACCGTTATTTCCGTATCAGGATGATATACAGTCTGATGGCTGTTCTCAATTTTTCTTGCAATTTCTTCCTTTAAGCCAATCATTCCTCCCAAGGGTGCATATTGATTAAAACCTTTTTTCACAAAGTGATCTACATTATTTAATAATTCGGGATCCGGCATAAAATCAGGAAATCCTTGAGAAAGGTTAATCGCTTCATTTTCATTGGCAAGCTGTGTCATTTGACTGAAAATAGTAGTTCCTACATTGGAAAGTTTCGATAAAGGAAGTTGTATCATAAAAACAGATTTTGTTGATACCGAATTTAATGAATTATTTAAAACGCTGTTCATTTAAATATTTCTATTATAATCTATATGCCTAAACAAAATAATTCTTGGCATTTAAAAATTATTTTAGATATCTGTGTAATCAGAAAATTTTAGGTTGGAAAGCGCAATAGCGCAAAGAATTAATCATACAGACCATATTTAAGGCGCAAGAGAATCCAAGATTCTCAGCAGGGAAACACCTTCACAAGACTTCTATTACCATATTTTATACATTAGTAAAAATTATTCGTGAATTCGTGGCGATTATAAAAGCATATTTTAGCAGTATACAATTTTATCGGAGATAAAATCCTTCCACCTTAAAAGCAGTTATTCAAAAAAACTTAGCGTCCTCGCGTTATTCCAACAAATATTCTTAGAAATTTCAAGCACAAAAATGTTTTTTAAACATTTGTTTGAAGAATGTAACTTTTTGCTTTTAAATATGTTCGATGATGTTTATATTTGTTATGCTAAAAATAATATAGAACCAATGACAATGAAAATTAAGAAGATTGAGTTTCCGGCAAAATCCATTTTGTCGCAGGGAAAAGAAAAGTTTGATTATACGGATAGCTTTGCAGGCGGACTGGTAGGAAATGGACAGAATTTCGATATTACCCAAATCGGAAAAGCTTTTTTTACAAGTGGGCCAACATGGGGAAAGAAAATGTTTGCTTTCAGAAACAAGATGGTGGGATTGTTTGGTTTAAAAACAGGTGCAGAGACTGAGCCGATGAAAGAAGCTGACAGTTTTACTTGTGAAGTAGGAGAGCGTGTAGGTATTTTTAAGGTTTTTAATAAAACCAGTAATGAGATTGTTCTTGGTGAGGATGATAAACACCTGGATTTCAGGGTTTCTCTTTTATTTGATAAAAACCAGGGTGGGCAGGATGAAAATTCTTTAACGATTTCCACTACGGTTAAGTTCCATAACTGGCTGGGAGTATTATACTTTTTACCGGTACGCCCCTTTCATAAACTCATTGTTCTGGCAATGCTGAAAAATATAATAGGCAAACTGGAAAGTATTAAACAATAATTTCAGAGGATAAATGTCGGAATAAAGACATTTATCCTTTATTTTTTGTTCAATTAAGTCTACTTTTTGTGATACGAATCCTGATTTCAGGAAGAATGTTGATAAAAAAATGAAAACTAAAATTCGGATAATTTTGGACAATTTCGTACTTTTGTATGTTTGCTGAAATCATATATGTCACAAGAAATAAATCTAACCTACTCCGAAGAGAATATTAGAACCCTCGATTGGCAGGAACATATCCGTCTGCGTCCCGGCATGTACATCGGGAAGCTGGGGGACGGGTCCTCTGCCGATGATGGTATTTACATTTTGCTTAAAGAAATCCTGGATAACTCCATTGATGAGTTTAGGATGAGATCCGGGAAAAGAATTGAAATAAAGCTGGATGACGGCAAGGTTACTATTCGTGACTTTGGCCGTGGAATTCCGCTGGGAAAAATGGTTGATGCCGTTTCCAAAATGAATACCGGAGGTAAGTACGACAGTAAGGCGTTTAAGAAATCTGTCGGATTGAACGGGGTGGGTACAAAAGCGGTAAATGCACTTTCAGAATACTTCAGAGTACGTTCTTTCCGTGATGGAATGATGAAAGTGGCAGAATTTTCCCGTGGTATGATCAAAGAAAACTTTGATGAAAAAGAAACTTCAGACAGAAACGGAACTGAAATTTCATTTATTCCCGATGGTGAAATCTTCCTGCATTTCAAGTACAGAAAAGAGTATATCGAAAGAATGCTCCGCAACTATGCGTACCTGAACCCGGGACTGAAAATAGTATTCAACGGCGAAACTTATTTTTCTGAAAATGGTCTGAAAGATCTTTTGGAAGAAGAACTGGAAAGCGATATCCTGTATCCGATCGTTCATTTAAAGGATGAAGATATTGAAGTTGCCATTACCCATTCTGATAAATCACAGACGGAGACTTATTTTTCATTCGTTAACGGGCAGAATACTACACAGGGTGGTACTCACCTTAATGCTTTTCGTGAAGCGTATGTGAAAACAATCCGTGAGTTTTTCAATAAAAATTTTGATGCTTCTGATATCAGAAAATCAATCATTGCAGCCATTTCCATTAATGTGGAAGAACCGGTTTTCGAATCTCAGACCAAAACAAAGCTGGGATCTAATGATATGGGACCTAACGGGCCAACCGTAAGAACCTTTATTATTGATTTTCTAAAAAGCAAGCTGGATAATTTCTTACATAAAAATCCTGAAATAGCAGAGGGAATTCAAAGAAAGATTCTGATCTCTGAGAGAGAGAGAAAAGAGCTTTCAGGAATCCAGAAGCTGGCAAGAGAAAGAGCTAAAAAAGTATCCCTTCACAACAAAAAACTGCGTGACTGCAGACAGCATTATAACGACCAAAAAGCTGAGAGAAAAGGAGATACGCAGATCTTTATCACCGAGGGAGATTCCGCATCCGGATCAATCACTAAGTCAAGAGATGTAGAAACACAAGCGGTATTCTCATTAAAAGGGAAACCTCTGAACTGCTACGGATTGACGAAGAAAGTGGTGTACGAAAATGAAGAATTTAATCTCCTTCAGGCTGCTTTAAATATTGAAGAAAGTTTGGAAGACCTGAGATACAATCAGGTAATTATTGCAACCGATGCCGATGTGGATGGAATGCACATCCGTCTGTTGATGATTACATTCTTCCTGCAGTTCTTCCCGGATCTGATTAAAAATAATCACCTTTATATCCTTCAGACCCCATTATTCAGGGTTAGAAATAAAAAAGAAACAAGATATTGCTACTCAGAAGCAGAAAGAGTAAAAGCCTTGAATGATTTAGGAAAGAATCCTGAAATTACCCGATTCAAAGGTTTGGGAGAGATTTCTCCTGATGAATTTAAGCATTTCATAGGAAAAGATATCCGTTTAGAACCGGTAGTAATAGGAAAAGATCAGACCATAGACCAGTTACTGGAATTTTATATGGGTAAAAATACACCGGACAGACAGACTTTCATTCTTGAGAACCTGGTAGTGGAAGATGATACTGACATAGATAAAAAGCACATTCTTGATGAAGTAAGCAGCCAATAACTGATGAACACCAGATAAGAATCACAATGAGATTAAGTAACCGTAGTAAAACATCATTTTATAACTTTATAAACACACTGTTGATGATGATAGCAGTGTTTGGAATAATAGGGTTTTTAGCCAATGAATACAGATTTAATGTATTAGGAGTTGAAAGCTATTTGATGATAATTGTTCCCATATTATTATTAGTAATCTTTCATCTTACCGGGCGACAGATTTTTGAATACGACAGTGATGGTGAAGCGCTGCATTTTAAGAACAGGAATATCATTCCTTTTTTAAACAAGCCTCTTCACGATGAATTTCCAAAATATAAACTGGTAAAATATGACGTAATCAGTATTTTCTTCGTCAAAAGACTATACATTACCGTCTCAAGTAAGAATAATGGGTCTACCATTCTGAAATATCAGATTTCTTATTTAACAAGAAAAGAAGTAAACGATTTAAAACTCTCTCTGAATAAAGTTGTAAAAGCTAATAAAGAGAAAAAAGATTAATATAACAGATGACGACAGAAGAATATTCGCATGAGGGTGAAAGCTTGAAGAAGGTTTCCGGTCTATATAAAGACTGGTTTCTGGATTATGCTTCCTATGTAATTTTGGATAGGGCGATTCCTTCGATATATGACGGGCTAAAGCCTGTTCAGCGAAGAATTATGCACTCTATGCGAGAACTGGAAGATGGCCGTTACAATAAGGTGGCCAACATCGTGGGAAATACCATGAAGTATCACCCTCACGGTGATGCCTCCATTACAGACGCCATGGTGCAGATCGGGCAGAAAGAATTGCTGATCGATACTCAGGGAAACTGGGGGAATATCTATACAGGAGACTCTGCCGCCGCCGCGAGGTATATTGAAGCAAGACTGACTCCTCTAGCATTAGAAGTCGTCTTTAACCCGAAAACTACAGAATGGACAAAATCCTATGACGGCAGAAATAACGAACCCATTGATCTTCCGGTAAAATTCCCATTGCTTCTTGCACAGGGAGTGGAAGGAATTGGAGTAGGACTTTCCACAAAGATCCTTCCGCATAACTTCAATGAGCTTATTAATGCTTCTGTAGCTTATTTAAAAGGAAAGAAATTTGAGATCTATCCGGACTTTTTAACAGCCGGTTATCTGGATGTATCGGAATACAATGATGGCCACAGAGGCGGAAAGGTAAGAGCCAGAGCTAAAATCACCCAGACAGATAAACATTTGCTGGTGATCTCTGAACTTCCTTATTCCAAAACAACAAGTGATCTGATTGATTCTATCCTAAAAGCGAATGAGAAAGGAAAGATCAAGATCAAGAAAATTGAAGACAATACGTCCGATAAGGTTGAGATCCTGATTCATATTCATAATGATGTATCTCCGGATAAAACAATTGATGCCTTGTATGCCTTTACAGACTGTCAGGTAACGATTTCTCCGAATGCCTGCGTGATTGTGGGGGATAAACCAATGTTCCTGAATGTTTCCGATATTCTGAAAACGAATACGGATCACACGGTATCATTGCTGAAGAAAGAGCTTGAAATAGAACTTCATGAGCTTCAGGAAAGCTGGCATTTCTCTTCATTGGAAAGGATTTTCATCGAAAACAGGATCTATCACGATATTGAAGAAGTAAAGACCTGGGAAGATGTTCTGAAAACTATTGACAAAGGATTAAAGCCTCATACCAAACATCTTTTAAGAGCGGTAACAGAAGAAGATATTCTAAAATTAACAGAGATCAGAATCAAGAGGATTTCAAGATTCGATTTAGATAAATTTAAAGAAAATATTGCCTCTCTTGAAGGAAAAATAGAGCAGGTAAAACATCATCTTGCCAATCTGATTGCGTATGCTATTGAATATTATCTGAATATCCAGAAGAAATACGGAAAAGACAAGCAGAGGAAAACAGAACTAAGAATCTTTGATACCATTGATGCAACCAAAGTAGCTGTTGCCAATGAGAAGTTCTACGCCAACTTTGAAGAAGGCTTTATCGGAACTTCACTGAAAAAAGATCAGTATATGTTCGACTGTTCGGATATTGATGATATCATTACTTTCAGAAAAGATGGTAGCATGAAGGTGGTAAAAGTGGAGGCCAAAACATTTATCGGAAAAGATATTCTTCACGTTGCTATATGGAAGAAAAACGATAAAAGAACAGTGTATAACATGATCTACCGTGAAGGCAGAGAAGGACCTTACTATATGAAGCGTTTCTCTGTAACAGGAGTAACAAGAAATACAGATTATCCGTTAGCTTCAGATAAGAAAGGCTCAGAAACATTATATTTCTCAGCCAACCCGAATGGTGAAGCGGAAACGGTTACCGTTCTTTTAAAGCCCAATCCGAGAATCAGAAAGAATAAAATGGAGATCAATTTCTCTGATCTTGCTATCAAGGGACGTGATTCCAAAGGAAATCTGGTAACCAAATATGCAGTGAAGAAAGTAGACCTTAAAGAGGAAGGTGTTTCTACATTGGCTCCAAGAAGAATATGGTTTGATGATACCGTAAGAAGGCTGAATGCTGATGTAAGAGGTACTCTGCTGGGGAGCTTCAAAGGAGATGATAAAATTCTAACGATTAATACCAATGGAGAGGTAAAACTCGTTTCTTTTGATTTAGGAAACCGTTTTGATGATGAATATCTGGTATTGGAAAAATGGAAGCCTGAACAACCTATTACGTGTATTTACTATGATGGAGAAAAGGATATTTATTTCATTAAAAGATTCTTACTGGAGAATACTGTAAACATACAGACCTTCATGCCATCTGAGCATCCGAAATCATTTATAGAGAATGTAATCGTAGCGAATGATGTAACAGCAGAAATTATTTTTGCCAAAGATAAAGGGAAAGAACGAGATCCGGAAACCATTAATATAGACGAATTCATTGCCGTAAAAGGAATTAAGGCAATAGGTAACCAGTTTACGAAATTTAAAGTGAAAGCCATCAATATTACCATTCCTGAACCTGTAGAAGAGGAACCGGAAGTATATGAAGATCCGGAGCCAACCGGGGATATGGATGAAGAAGGTGGAATTATCGGAGATTTGTTCCAGGAAGACGGAGCTAATGAAACTGAATAGAACTTATACTTAAGAATAAAATAAAAAACATCAGATGGATATATTGGTTTTAATTATTATTGCGGTCACTTGTGTATTTAGTTACATGGGATTCAACAATACGGCTTTATTTGAAAAATATAAATTCAATGTAGGAGCCATTGCCAACCGCAAAGAATATATAAGGCTGATAAGCTCTGCATTTTTACATGCAGATTTTATGCACCTGTTTTTTAATATGCTGTCCTTATACTTCTTTCAGGGAGTGGTGGTTCATTTCTTTGGAGAAATTGGATTCTTAATTATTTATTTTGGATCAATGATCCTTGGAAACTTATTCAGTTTACAGATTTATCAGAAACAGCCTTGGTATTCTGCGATCGGAGCTTCAGGTGCCGTTTCGGGAATCATTTTTGCTTCCATAGCGATGGCACCGAATGAAATCAGTGTGAATTTCTTACCCGGATGGTTATTTGGAACTTTGTACTTCGGATATTCAGTATACATGATGCTGAATCCTAAGCAATGGGATAATCTGGGCCATGCTGCTCACCTTGGAGGAGCCTTTTTTGGGCTAGTGTACTCTATCGTACTTCATCCGCAACTGGCTATGACTAATATTTTATACCTTGGAGTCATGTCATTACCGCTGATTTATCTGGGATACCAAATTTTTGTCAGGAAACGAATCGGATAAAAAGACTATTTTTAATCTAAAATATCAAAACCAATGAACACATTAGAATTAAACAGTTTCATCGTGATACTTATCTATGGTTCATTGGTTTTGCTTTCTCTACTCAACATTGCCAACCCTTTAATGGGGAACAGGAAAGCCAATTTCTGGTTTGGAATCTTTCTCTTTCTCTGGTCCACATTCTGGTTAGATGAGATTCTTTTTCTGATCACCGGTTCACCCATTGAGTTTCACTCCTTATTTTTGGTTCGGATGGTACAGTATCTTACTCCCATCTTTTTTTACTTCAGCGTATTATTTTATACCAATCCTTCTTTCAGATTTAAAATAACAGATGTAAAGTTTCTGTTGTTACCGGCAGCATTCGTGATATGCCTTGTATTGGTTAGAATAGGTTATACAAGACCTTTCGAGTCTTTGAGCATTATTCTTATTTTGGTTCAGGCCTTGTTTTATACCTTACTTTCTTATATCACCATCAGAAAACATCAAAGAAAGATTCAGCAGTTTTCTTCCAATACTGAAGGAATCAATCTGAACTGGCTGGAATACATTATTCTTGTGATTCTTGCTGTGAATATTATCTATGTAGTGTATAACCTGTTTTATGACCCCAAATCATTAAACTTCTTTATCAATGCTGTATTCCTCTTGGTCATTTATTGCGTGGGCTACTATTCTTTAAAACAGAAAGAAATTTATCCATTGGAAGAAAAGCAGCGTGAGGAATTAATCTCTATTCAGGATGATTCTGATTCTGAAGAGGTAAAAAGAAAGCTGATGCCTAATGAAGAGCTGGAAAGAATCAAAACACAGCTTGAAATTATTATGGAAACTCAGAAACCTTATTTGGACAGCGAACTGAACCTTATTAAGCTGGCTGAAATGGTATCTGTTTCTACTCATCATTTATCCTATGTGATCAATACCGGTTTTCAAAAGAACTTTTTCCAATACGTGAATGAATTCAGAGTTGAATATGCTAAACAGCTTCTTAAAGATTCCGAGAGTAAATTATCCATTCTGGGAATAGCTTACGAGTCAGGTTTCAATTCTAAAACTTCTTTCAATACTACTTTCAAAAAAGTGACCGGACAAACCCCTTCCGAGTTTAAAAAATAAGTTCCGGTTTATAAACTTTTACTTCTGAAATAGATTTAATTAATTATATATCAGCCTGTTGTGTTGTTTCTGTTTTTTAATTGAAAATAGGTTCGTTCAGATAACCCGGAACATTCGAAGGACATTTCTACGATAGCTTTGTACTGTAAAATTTAATCTTATGGATACCAAAGAATCATATGCTGTGGTTACAGGAGCAAGTCAAGGGCTGGGAAAAGCTTTTGCTGAAAACCTGGCAGAGAAAAATATCAATCTTATTCTGGTAAGTCTTCCCAATCAGAATTTAAAAGAACTTTCCCGGGAGCTTGAAGAAAAGTATCATATAAAGGCCCATTGCTATGAAGTAGACCTTTCTGTCAATGAAAATGTGATGAAGCTTACAGAATGGCTTAATTCGTCTTTTAATATCTATATTCTAATCAATAATGCAGGTCTTGGAGGAACGAAAAAGTTTACCGAGGCCACTTCGGACTATATCAACACGATTTTGCAGGTGAATGTTACCGCTACATCGCTTATCACTCATCAATTACTTCCTAATCTTTTAAAGCAGCCTAAGGCTTATATTTTAAACGTTTCAAGTATGGCAGCATTTTCTCCAATAGGGTTTAAGACGGTATATCCCGCTTCCAAAAGTTTTATTCATTCCTTTTCAAGAGGGCTTTATGAAGAATTAAAAGATACCAATGTTTTTGTAAGTGTTGTGAACCCCGGGGCGATGAAAACCAATGCTGATGTTTGTAAAAGAATAGAAAAACAAGGCTTTTGGGGCAGACTGACGCTTTTAAATCCGGATAAAGTAGCAGCTCGTTGTATTCGGCAGTTATTTAAAAAAGATTCCGTAATTATGGTCAATCCAATAAGCTGGCTGGTGATGAGGGTGCTTCCGATATGGATTAAACTTCCCCTGATGACCCAAGCTATAAAAAGAGAGATCAAAGCATGAAAAAAGTTTTTGTAACCGGAGCAACCGGGCTTCTGGGAACCAATATTATCATTAAATTATTACAAAATGGTTATTCTGTTATTGCTCTGGTGCGCCAGAAAAGCAAGTATCTGGGCGAAGAAAATGAAAACCTGAAGCTGATTGAAGGGAACCTGACTTCTGATCTTTCATCATACCTTACAAATATTGACTGTATTATTCATATAGCTGCAGAAACAAGTCAGAACCTGATTCGTTATGAAGACTATAAAAAAATAAACTACGATATCACTGTAAACTTGTTTTCCCAATCAGAAGCCTGTGGGGTAAGAAAGTTTCTGTTTGTAAGTTCAGCCAATACCATTGGATATGGAAGTGAAAAACAACTGGGAAATGAAAGAGAGCTTCAAAAATATCCTTTTACAGAATCTTTTTATGCACAGAGCAAGTTGGAAGCTGAAAATTATCTTTTAGAGAACCATAAGAATACGGAAATCATCATTCTGAATCCTACCTTCATGATTGGAGCTTATGACACAAAACCCAGTTCCGGGAAACTGATCTTCTGGGCCTGGAAAAAGAAGCTGATCTTTTACCCTAAAGGAGGAAAGAATTTTGTTCATGTGGAAGATGCAGCCAACGGAATATTAAATGCTATTGAAAAAGGAAGAACCGGAGAAAAATACCTTTTAGCTAATGAAAATTTAAGCTACAGAGTATTTTTTAATAAAATAAACCGAATTACCAAACAAAATCCAATCATGATAGCCATTCCTCATAGGTTTTTAAGCTTCCTTGGATTGATTGGTGATGGTTTGAGAAAATTAAAGATAAAAACAAACCTCAGTACTGCCAATATGCAAGCACTTCAGATCAGAAACTATTATTCTCATCAGAAATCAGTAGAGGAGCTCGGGATTCAATATCAGCCTATTGATAAAGCAATCGAAGATGCTGTTCAGTATTTTATGAAAAGCAATAGGAATTGATTTTCATTTCGATAATAAAAAAACCAGCTTTTAAAAGCTGGTTTTATCAAATTATTTTGTTATTGTCTGAGTTACATTTCTGTTGGAAATAACGCAGGCTTTGCTACAGTTATTTGTACTTGAAATATTAACCTGTACCAGTGCCGGCAATGATCTGTATTCTTCCTTATTATAAGGAGCTTCAGTACCATTGCTTCCACCTCCTTTAATATCATATTGAATTTGGGCAACTCCGGTAAATCCACTCGCAGGCCTAAAAGAAAGCGCTCCGGTAGTGGATGAATAGATCCATGTTCCTTGGCTGTTGGTATAAACACCACCTGTTATATTCGGAATCACAGCCCCATTGTTATCCAAAAATCGGAATGAATTAAAATCAAGGTTATTATATGAAAGTGTTGGCAGATTTTGACCACCTGCTGAAGAATAAGCCGCATCATTAAGCAAAGGATAATATATTGACTTGATTCCGGGGCAACCTGCAAACAGGTCATCCGTTACTTCGGCAGCGTAAGGTCTTGTAACTCCTAAGTTTTTCAATAAATGAATATTTTTGGCAGCTCCAGTGGAAGCAGCAAACCCAATTCTGAAAGTAGAAGGGGCGGAAGTATCCAGAGTTCTTACCGTAGAGTTAGATATAGTAGTTTCAGTATATTTCAGAGAAGTTGGGTAGTAATAATTATCAATCACTTTCTCCTTCACGTTTCCGTGCTGTATTTCCAGGGTTATATTGTAACCGCCGGCAGGATTGGGAACCAAAACGACATATGCTTTACGGAATCTTATATCATTTTCATTTTGAGGAATTGTAGTTCCTCCGCTTTCAATACTGAATTGCTGAAGAGTCGTATTTTTAATGCCAATATATTTTCCTGTGTTGGTGTCCAGATAAGCAGATCTATTGTTACTGGAAGGGGAAGCATTGGTTGCTATACTGTAAAGCAATGGGTAACCATTATATCCTGCAGGTTCAGCCGACGATAGATATTGGTTTCCACGCTTACCTCTTAAAGAAACATTGCTTCGCCCATCGGCTAATCCAACTCCAAATATTCCATTTCTGATTCTTTCACTCTGGTTAAAGCTTGTTTTAAAATTTCCAAATTCATCCAGCCCTATTCCAAGATAGGCTCCTCTCAGTCCTTCTGTGGATTCCCGACCTCGTACAAAACTATATCCTAATCCTCCTCCAAAATATCCGAGATTAAGCTGATTTTTAGGGATAGATCCATCTACCAGGAAGATAGAAATGCCATCTCCTCCGTTAGTATTTCCACCATAAATGGCAAATTCAAATTCGAATTTAATTCCCTGGTCACTTTTGAATATCTTATCAGCCAGGATAACTCCTCCTGAAATATTATTTAGGCTGCGGGTTAGTCGTAATCCGTCTGTGGTAAAGGTAGCGTCATTCTGGACACCGCTTGTTGCAACTTTATAAGCTTCCTGAGGCTGTAATCCCTCTGTAAAGTTGACAAAATAGGGATATCCGGTTCCTTGTTCATTTTGTGCCTGAATATTTTGTGCAAAAATGAATAATGGGAAAATAAGTAAAAACCTTTTGTATCGTACAATTGAGGTACTTTTTATCATAACTCAATTATTTGACAACAAAAACAATATTGATAAAAGAACAGTCTGTAGCTGCTGCTTTTACATCATACCTCATTACACCATCATCAGAAATAGTAATATTACTGAATACATTAGGATCAGCATCAGTTACATAATAATAAAGATCTTTGCTGGAAGGAAAAAAAGGAATGGACGCAGGAGCACTGGTACTTTTTGCTCTTGGAGATCCGAACTGAGCTTTATACAGTGTGTATAAATCTTTAGTTCTACCAGTTGCAGTGGTAGAAGTATCAAAAGAAACACTAGGCATGTAAAACATTTTTACAGCATTATTGCTAATACATAACCAATCTGGGCTGGTTGGTGTTCCTACATTCTGGCTTAAACATTTCTTATCAGTATCATAAATAAGAAGTGAATTGGCCGGATTGGAAATAGCATCTCTTTTGGCAGTAGTAAGTCTTGGTATCAGCATTCCTTTACTTTGACTGTAGATATCAAGGGCTGCACTGGCGTCTGGCGTAGATGTGTTTATCCCTATCTGTGCAAATGAAAATGAACTTACTAAAACGATCGGTAGAAATAATTTTTTAATCATGATGTTCTTAATAATTTTTATCTGTGTACTTTATGTTTTTTTTAAATGGTTATGTTTTTAGTTAGGAATAATCTTCTTGAGGCTTAATTCCATAAAGGAAATAAGTATCTCTTACAGTTCATTAAAACAATGAATTGGAATGTTCAAAAAATGACATAATGAGGCCTTTTATTTCAAAAGCCAATAACAGATGTAACAATGATGTCTCCTAAAGAAACATGCTATGTTTAACCTGTAAAGTCGAAAAGATAAATTGAGTTAAGTGGCTGTGTAAGCCCTTAAATAAGTAAGATTCATATTCCCTCGTGTTTTTTGTAAATATACGAATAAAATACTTGTAGGCTTGCTTTTAGGAGGTGAAATTTTAATTCATCTTCAATGATTAATTTAATTATTATATTTCAGTTTAAATTTTTATATAATAAATAAATTATTTAGATTATTTTTAATGTGTAAATCTTTATGTTTTATTAAAAAATCTTAAAAATGAGCCATAGTGACATGTATAAATTGGAGAAAATACTGGAAAATTCTCCTTTTTTTATCTAAAGAACTGAAAAATAGTCTAGTTTGAAAAATTAGTCAAAGCTTCATCCAACGTTTCTACAAAATTGACATGTCTTGTCTTATTACTTTCAAAAATAAAATCCTTCATGCTTTTGCTTTCGTACTTGCTGAAATCCCCAACAATAGCCAATCCGATACGGTAATTAGAGAATTTTTGCAGTATTTCTCCTGCAATTTTGGTTTTCAGATCAAAGAAATCAGGAGTAATGTTTTTTTCATAAACAATTACTTTATTGAACCCCTGATAATAGATATTTCCCATGAGATCCAACCCATCTTCTGCAGATTGAATGATGATTTGATCCGAAGTAACTTCCGCAATCTTTATATTTCCGGCATTGTGTGGTTTGATGACCATGATTTCTGTGATAGAAGGTTAGGTTTTTATGAGAGATAAAATTACTTATTTTCTTCCATAAATAAACCGGTCATTTTCAGATAAGTCTTTTAATAACTGTACATTGGAGAAATAATTATATAATTCTAATGTTTCAGGTCCTAATTTTTGATTGATTTCTAAAAATAAAAGTCCATCACATTTCAGATATTCTCTGGAATCCTCTGCAATTTTTCTGTAAAAGATCAAAGCATCAGAAGTAGGAGAGAATAGCGCCATGGTAGGTTCAAATCCTTTTACGGAATTCTCGATCTCTGTTTCTTCCTCAATGCCTATATAAGGTGGATTTGAAATGATAATGTCATATTCTTCAATGAGCCGGGTATTCAGATAATCTGCATGAATAAACTGAACATCAAGATGATGATATATTGCATTACGCTTTGCCGTTTCCAGTGCCTTTTCAGAGAAATCTATAGAAGATACTTCCGCTTCCGGAAAATGTTTTTTCAAAACCAAAGGAATCACACCGCTTCCCGTACCAATATCAAGAATCTTTAATCCAGAACCTTTATTTTCTAAATTTTGAATCTCCCGGATCGCTATTTCCAAAAGTTCTTCTGTTTCAGGACGCGGAATTAAGACATGTTCATCCACAAAAAATGTCATTCCATAAAACTCCGTTTCCCCAAGAATCTGTTGGTAAGGTCTTCCGGTTTTTAACTCGGTGACCAGATGGCAAAGCTTTTGTTCATACTCTATCAGAAGCTCCTGCTCTGAAAATCTTCTCTGCTCAAACGAGTCAAAACCTGCTATTTTCTGAATACATATTGAAGCTAAAAAAGCACTTTCCGACTCAGTATAAAGATCGGAAAGTGCTGTTTTGAAATATTTTTTTAATGCCGATATTGTCATTTATCTTGTGAAAACCAGTTTAGTGTCAGTAGATTTTTCTTCATTAATTCTGTATCCTTCATAATTGAAGGCTTTTACATCATCCAACGTCTGAGCATTGGTTTCTGCACAGAATCTTACCACAAGACCTCTTGCATGTTTGGTATAGACTACAATCGTTTTCAGTTTACCTTCTTTCAATTCATAAAAATCAAAATCAATTACTTTATGGTTCAGCTTTTTCCTGTCAATTACTTTTCCATATTCATTGCTGGCCAAATGAAGCAGGATTTCTCCTTTTTTCATTTCAGTATTCAGCTGTTCAGTGATTTTCTCTCTCCAGAACTCATATAGGTTTTTATACTGATCGAACTCAAAGTGACGACCCATTTCCAGCCTGTAAAGCATTACTTTATCAGATGGTTTAAGAAGACCATATAATCCGGAAAGCATTCTGTAGTTTTTTTGAAGATAATCTACCGCAGTTTTATCAAGTGTTTTGGCATCTAGCCCTCTGTATACTTCTCCTGTAAAGGCAAACATAGCAGGTGCAGATTCTTTAGCTGTAGGTTTGGATTTCCATTTTTGATTTCTTTCCCAGTTTTCATCAGCCAGTTTAGGCGAGATCTCCATAAGTTCGGAAAGGTATTTTGGTGATTTTTCTTTTAAATAAGTTTGTATAAAAGCTGCATCTTCAATGAATTTAGGGGTAGTGGATTTCAACAGGTCTGTTGAATTTTCTACGTTCATTAATTTTGCAGGTGATGTTACAATTTTCATAATGTTAAAATACAGATAAATGTTTAAAATCAATAAAATTCATAGCCATCAGAGTGACAAAGTCAATCATAAAATGACAGACAATAAGAATTTTAATATTTGAATATTTTTTATAAAACATAGCAAAAACGACTCCAATAAAGAAAGGTACTACTACCTGACCAATGGTTCCGTAAGTGCTGTGGAGAATTCCGAATAAAGCGGCAGACACTAAAATCCCGGCCAACGGACTGTTGTATATTTTCTCAATCCTTGGCTGTATATACCCCCGCATAAGAAGCTCCTCTACAGCACCGGCTGTAAAACAGGTAAAAATAATTAAAAAATAATCATTTTTAAAGAGGGAAGTGAATTGCAGAATTTTGCTGCCATCTTCTTTATGGATTAAAAACTGAATTAATCCATTCAAAATAGCTCCTCCGAAAACACAGACCAAATATAAAACGATCACAGCCTTGATGTTGAATGAAATTGAATACTTCTTTTCTGTTTTAAGTAAAAAAGAACCTTTTTCAATAAAAAGACTGTACAGAAATGTGATAAGTAAAACGGCCCATATGGCAATTCTGCTAAGAGAGAAAGTATTTCCCATAACAGTTTTTGCTCCTGTAATCAGCATGATTACAGGGAAAACATACAGCATCACGATGCCTAAAAGCACAAATGTGAGCAGAATTCCTATAGAATATTTTCCATTAAGCCCCATAAAACCTATCAACTGTAATGCTTACATTAAATTAGAAAGTGAATAGTAAACGTCAAAAATTTTGAATTAGATAATTCCTTTTCCCTGACGGATAATTTCAGGTTCTCCTGAAGTAAGATCTACAATAGTTGATGCTACATTATCTCCATATCCGGAATCAATAACAATGTCTACCAAATGGTCGTATTTTTCAGCAATCAATTCAGGATCTGTAGAGTATTCGATAATTTCATCATCATCTCTGATAGAGGTTGAAGCAATAGGATGTCCCAATTTTTCAACAATTAATTGCGGAATCGGGTGATCCGGTACACGGATCCCAATTGTTTTATGTCCTTTATAAGCTAAAGGTAAACTTTTGTTGGCCTCAAGAATAAATGTAAATGGCCCGGGAAGATGACTTTTCAGAAACCTGAAAACTGAAGTATCAATAGGCCTTGTAAAGTCGGAAAGATGACTCAGATCATTACAGATTATCGAGAATTTTGACTTTTCAAGTTTTAATTTTTTCAGTTGAGCCAGCTTTTCCATGGCTTTTATATCAAAAATATTACAGCCAAGCGCATAAATTGTATCTGAAGGATAGATAATCAATCCGCCATTATTTAATGTTTTAATGACTTCATTCACAAGATTTTCCTGTGGGTTGTCGGGATAAATTTTTAATATCTTTGCCATAAAACAAAGATACAAATAATAAAATAGTTTTCATAAAAGTCCTTTATTTAAAAGAAAAATTAGGATTTGTGAAAAATATTCGTACCTTTGCAATCCAATATCGCGGGATGGAGCAGTAGGTAGCTCGTCGGGCTCATAACCCGAAGGTCATCGGTTCGAGTCCGGTTCCCGCTACTAAGTAAGTGTTTTCGGTAAACACTCTAAAAATACACCGCGGGATGGAGCAGTAGGTAGCTCGTCGGGCTCATAACCCGAAGGTCATCGGTTCGAGTCCGGTTCCCGCTACTAAGCAAGTGCTTTCGGTAAGCACTCTAAAAATACACCGCGGGATGGAGCAGTAGGTAGCTCGTCGGGCTCATAACCCGAAGGTCATCGGTTCGAGTCCGGTTCCCGCTACTAAGTAAGTGCTTTCGGTAGGCACTCTAAAAATACACCGCGGGATGGAGCAGTAGGTAGCTCGTCGGGCTCATAACCCGAAGGTCATCGGTTCGAGTCCGGTTCCCGCTACTAAACGAGAGAAGTAATTTGATATTGCTTCTCTTTTTTTATTTCCTGTTATGAATTTTTCGCATATTTTACTAATGATACAAGTTGATTAATACTTCTACCAGCGTCTTCGTCATGGCGAACAAAGTGAAGCAATCTCAATTTTGAAAATAGGTTGGAAGGTGCAAAGTTGTTTTTTTATATGTATTAGTTTTTAAGGCGCAAGGAGTTTATTTATTCGTGTATTTGTGGCAAAAATATTGTGTCTGTTTTCTATCTCCAAGAAACCGGATGAAATCTTTGGTAGTCCAGAAAATATTAATCGTTTTTCTTCGTAGCTACTACAGAATAAACCATAGGGATTTTATCTTCTAAATGGGCTATTCTATATTTTTTAGGTTCAAATTCAACGGTTCCATTGAAACAATTGTAAGGAGAGTAATCAAATTCATCAAGGCTGTTGATTTCAAGTCCATTTTTGATAAGACTGTTCATTACTTCGCTTAATCCATGGTTCCACATAACATAAGATTGAGTGATGTCAGCGTTTCTGTCTGCATAAGTTCCGCTTTCAGTTTCTACGATAGCTCCCGAATTAAAATATCTGTATCCTACAGTCTCAAAATTGTCATCAAACATCCAAACTACGGGATGGAATTCAACAAATACAAGTTTTCCGTTGGGTTTTAGAAAATGTGAAATAACTTTTGCCCATTGATCAAGATCCGGTAACCAGCCAATAGTTCCATAGCTGGTAAAAACAATATCAAACTGCTTGTCCAGATGATTAGGCAGATCATAAACGTCAGTGCAGATAAATTGAGCGTTTGAATTTGTATCATTCGCCAGTTTCTGAGCACTTTCAACCGCTTTATCAGATAAATCAATTCCTGTAACATCCGCTCCAAGCCTGCTAAGAGAAATGGTATCCTGTCCAAAATGACATTGTAAATGTAAAACTGATTTTCCTTTTAAATCTCCTAATAGGTTCAGTTCAATATTATTTAAGGAGTTTTTTCCTTTCAAAAATCCATCCACATCATAAAATTCAGAATTGATATGAGCTTCGGTTCTGTTATTCCATGAGCTCTTGTTAATTTCTATATAGTTATTCTCCGGGTTCATTTTGTAATTAGTTTTTAATGAATATGAAAGCTACTAATTTACATAAAATTTATGTTTATTTTAAATGATAGATTTGTTGCCATTTCCACTGCTGATATTCATTTCTCATACAATGAGCACAGGGACGATATCCATTTTGTAAAGCTTCAGATTCATCAGTAAAAAAAATTCTGTTGTCTCTTTTCATTCTTTTTCCTGATCTACAGTCAAGCAATCCGTAGATTTTCAGGTTTTTATTTCCACCCAGACGAATTTCCTCTTTCCGGATTTTACTTCTTAGTTCGGTATCTGAGATTTGTGAATGTAATTGCATATTTTTAGTAGGAAGCTGGAGGCTGGAAGAGGGAAGTTCTTGAAGCCTGAAGTTTGAATATTGCTGTATTGTAACTAATTGAATTAAATTGGTGTTATGGATTTTCTGTCTACTATTAACTTCCATCCTCACGCTTCCATCTTCCATCCCAATCAATTCTCTGCATCATGGAAAATAATTCCCAATGCATAACGTTTTCCTGTTTTCACTTCACTTACACCATGTTTCATATTGATCCTGTAATATCCTTTTGTTCCTTTTTCAGGTTTAAAATTGGTGGTGAATATAAGGACATCTCCTTTTTTAGGTTTTAAAACAATGGCTTTGGATTGTGCTCTTGGAACCTGCTGGGTAAGGACAAACTCTCCACCTGTAAAATCATGTTCTGGTTCGCTAAGCATCAATACAATTTGAATGGGAAAATAAAGCTCTCCGTATAAATCCTGATGTAAAGTATTGAAGCCTCCTTCCCCATATTTCAAAATCAGGACAGTAGCTTTTTGTTGATTGTTGGCATGGCATTGCTGTAAAAAAATCTGATGCTCTAATGGGAAAGATGTATTTATATTCAAGGCTTTGAACCATGTGTTGGCAATGGGAGCAAGATGCGAATAGATATGAGTGCGTAGGGTCTGGAGTAATTCCGGCAGTGGATAATTAAAATATTTATATTCACCCAGACCGAAACGATGCCGCGCCATTACAACAGTTTTGCGATAGCGTTCAGGTTGATCGTAATCAATACTCAGTTTATCACATTCCTCATTTAATAATAGATTGGGAATAATTGCATATCCGTTTTTATGCATAGATTCTGTAATAGACTGCCAGTCTGTATTTTCAATTCTTTGGAGTAGATCTGTCATTATTTTGCTTTTATAGAGCAAAGTTCTGAAGTTATAGGGAAGTATAAAATCCAAAACATGCGGTATTTGGGAATATTCTTACATCTGGGTATAGGCTTACTGGACTATCTTTATAACTTAAAACTGGATGGCGATTATAGTCCTGTTTAAAGATACTTTTGCAGTGTTAATCAAAATAAATATAACAATGAATTACACGATTAAAAAAGCAAGTCTTGAGGATCTTAATGAAACTGCAGAATTATTTAATCTTTACCGTATTTTTTACAGACAGGAATCTGATCTAGAAAAAGGAAAAGCATTTCTTAAAGAAAGATTTCTGAATAGTGAGTCAGATATCTTCCTTGCATGGATAGATGGAAAAGCAGTGGGATTTGTACAGCTTTACAAACTGTTCCATTATACTAAATTACAAAAACAATGGCTGCTGAGCGACTTATTTGTACACCCTGATTATAGAGGAAAAGGACTTTCTGTAGCATTAATTGATCGCAGTAAACAATGGTGTGAGGAAACAGGAGCTTGCGGACTAATGCTTGAAACTGAGAAAACCAATGAAATCGGAAATATACTATATCCTCGTTGTGGATTTGAATATGACGGACTACACAATTATTACCACTGGTGGAAATAGACAAAAAATGAAAGTTGGTATGAGATGATAATTTTTTCCGTTATTAGTTATTTATACGTAATGATGAGTAGTATTATTTCTACAATTACCAATATTTAATTCTACAGCTATTCTTTTATGGGTAGGACGCATAATCCTATTTTTGTACAGCTCTTATAGATCAAGGGTAGGACAGTTGATTCTATAGAGTTTATGCAAATTATCTCCGCCTTATTTCTACTTTTTCCCCAGGTTTTATGATTAGTACCACAAAACTGCTTTTTGGCGGGGATTTTTTGCTACAAAAAAAGAGAACTGTTTTGCAGTTCTCTTTTTTATATTGTTGTTAAAGTATACGTTTTTCTTATTGAGGCAGTTGAGCATAAGGTGTTAACTTATTGTCGTCGCTCATAGTGGTTCCTAGAAATTCTCTTTTTTGGTCTGCTTTCATTCTTCCTGCAGCGTCATTAGCATTGAAATAAGCCTCGGTAAGTTTTGTTGCAATATCAGCAGGTTTGAACTCGAATTTAGTATCACCTTCTACACCTAAATATCCGTTCTTTCTGGTAAGGTTAGAAATATAGTTGCTATAATTGATGAATGTATTTCTAAGATACTGAGTATGGTATTCCATACATTTTTTAGCTTTCTTGGAAGAATTGTTCATGATACAGTTTTTCATATTGTTTCTGTATAAAAACCATTCAGATTCTAAGATACCATATTCTTTTCCCAGTGCAGTTTTTCCGTTGATAATGATATTATTGTCGCCTTCTTTTGTAGCAATGGCCTGAAGATGTTGAATGACTAATGGAACTGTAGCTTCAATTTTAGATTTAGTATCCTTTAAGATGCTAAGATCAGCAGCCGGAGTTTTTTTCTTTTGTGCTGTAGTAACGTTAAAAATAAGCAGCAGTAGTACAATCAATAAATTATATCTTTTCATGAGAAATTTTTAAGGCACTAAAATAAATATAATTTCCCGGTTTTAACAAATTCATTTTAATTTTATTTAATAAAATTTAACAAATCTACAATGTAAAGTGTTCATCTTTGTATAAATGATGGTTTTAAGTGATTTATTCTGGTGTTTTTTTTGTAAAATTTCTTAATAATAAATAAAATCCATGTCTATGTCTGATGTTCATATTTAAATGGCCAGATTATAAGTACATGATCTTACTTTCAAAACTGATGGAATTTCCAAGCATTCAGTTGAAGATTTAGAAAGAATTTTGCATTATCAACGATAAAATATTAATCTTTTACAGATTTTAGATTTCCCATTTATTTTGAGAATCATGCCTTTTCTTTATCTTAAGTAAGATTAACTCTCATAAATCCTAATTAAAATCAGGTTTTTCAGATGAAATAAAGTTCTCTTGCTGTTTAGAATTGTTACAAATAAAGTTATATTTGCATTTCATTTATTTTTAATAAGACTAAATAACTATAAAATGCAAGAGACAGGTAAAAAGAAATCCAAAGGGATCTTCAAAAAATATATTCTGAAAGCTCATTTGTGGCTAGGCCTGCTTTCCGGTATTATTGTCTTAATAGTTTCTTTATCAGGTGCATTTTTTGTTTTTAATGAAGATATTACTGCTGCATTGCGTAAGGAAGACATCTTTCATGGGGAGAAAGATATTCAGCATAAGAAACCAATCCCTTTACATCAGTTAAAAGATCTGGTTAATGCCCAGCTGAAAAATGAAATTGTAAAAACAGATGAAGTTACTATTCCTGTAGATCCTGCCCGTTCCTACCAATTTGGATTGATTAAAGGTAACCCTGATGGATGGCATCATTTCAATAGTATTATTATCTATAAAAATGTATATGTAAACCAATATACCGGAAAGGTACTGGCCATATATGATGTAAAAAACAATCCTTTCTTTATCTGCATGGCTCTGCACCGTTCGTTACTGCTGAGCGATAAAGTGGGAGGCACTATTGTGGGAGTATCTACAATTATCTTTGTCATCATGCTGATTACCGGGATTATCCTGTGGTGGCCGAAGAATAAAAAGATGCGTAAACAGCGCTTGTCGTTTCAATGGGAGAAAGTAAAAGGCTGGCGACGTAAGAACTACGATGTACACAACATTCTTGGGTTTTATGCCTCTTTTCTTGCTATTATTGTTGCCATTACCGGTATTATGTATTCGTTTCGTATTACTCAAATGTGGGTGTATGTATTACTTAATGGCTTTTCCTCTTCTACACCGGATTTCAGTAAATATAAAACAACTGCTCCGGAATCGGTAGAAACTGTAACAACCATAGACAGAATTATAGAACAGGTAAAAATTCATTATCCGGAAGCTTATTCCTTTGGAGTTGATCTGGAAGACCATGCCGAAGCAGATCATAAACATGAGAATTTAAGCATTTGGATTAAAGAAAAAGAATTTACTTATGCTGAATCTTCGATGATGATTTTTGATGAACATTCAGGAAAACTACTGTTTAACCGTCCACACGAAAACAAACCTATGGCTGAAAGAGCTACAGATGCTACTTATGATTTGCATGTAGGAGCTTTCTTTGGAATGCCCGGAAAAATATTGGCATTTATCATGAGTTTATTCTGTGCCTCTTTGCCGGTAACCGGATTTATGATCTGGTGGGGCAGAAAAAATAAAAAGAAAACAACAACCTAAACCCATTATTCATGAAGAAACACTATATATGGCTACCTTTAATGGCGAGCCTGAATGCCTACGGGCAAACGGAAAGCCAAAACGATTCTTTACAGACCAAAAAAATCTCAGAAATTAGCGGCATTATAGTAAAAGGAAACAAAGCAGTTTTTCAGCAGAAAGCTGATAAAATGATTTTTAATGTTGAAAACAGTGTATTGTCTGATGGTACTACTGTATTGGAAGTATTGGGCAAAACACCTGGTGTGGTGGTCTCGCAGGATGGTGAGCTATCCTTACGCGGTAAGAAAGGAGTAAGTGTAATGATCAACGGTAAGCTGAGCTCTCTTTCATCTAAGGAATTAGCCAATCTGTTGCGTTCCACTAACTCTACTTTGGTGAAGAATATTGAAATTATTGCCAATCCTTCTTCCAAATACGATGCTGCCGGAAATGCAGGTATCATTAATATTGTCCTTAAAAAGAGTTCATTGGAAGGGCTTAGCGGGAATTATTATCTGAACGGCGGAAGAGGTCGTAAAAATAGAGTTAATACCGGATTGAGTCTGAATTACACCCATAAGAAACTGTCTCTACATGGGGATTACAGCTATACTTTCCGTGGTGAGGAAGAAAGAAAGGACTTCAGTCAGGTTTTCTTTTATGAAAAACAGCCTCAGCTGATGACCAGGAGAACAGATCAGAATTCAACAACCAATGAGCCTTTAACTTCCAATAATTTTAAAGTAGGAGTAGATTATGCTTTCAGTGATAAAACAACTATTGGTGCTTTATTTGACGCTAAAATAGGACGATATGAAGATTTTTCGAAAGGGGAAAACAGAATATTTCAGCCTGTAGATAATCTGTTTGCCCATGTACTTTCAGATAACAAAAGCAAAGAAAACTGGTATGATTATACTTATAATCTAAAAGGAACACATATTTTCAATGATAAGGATTATAAGGTAGATGTGGATCTGGAATATGAAACTTCGCGTTTTACTTCCCGCCAGCATCAGCTTTCGGATGTGTTAGTGAATCAAGGGACAGAGAAATTTAATAATAGGAGAGGGAGTATTGCTTCCCGCCTGAAAGTCTTCAATGCTAAAGTAGATTTCACACTTCCATTTAGCGAGAAACATAGTCTGGAAACAGGATTGAAGTCTACGATAAAGTCTAATAACAACCCTTCTGAGTATTTTATACAGCAGGGTGAAGAATGGATGAATGATGGTAAAGCAAGTAATGAATATGTATACAAAGAGCAGATTCATGCATTGTATGCCAATTATAAGCTAAATTTAACGAAATGGTCCTTTCAACTGGGATTGAGAACGGAAATGACCCATACGGATATCAACCAGAAAACTTCTCAGGAGCAGCGAAAAAGAAATTATACGAATCTGTTTCCGAGTGCATCCATCAAATACCAGGTGAACGATCAGCACGGATTCTATGCTTCATACAGTAAAAGGATCAACAGACCGAGCCACTTCGACCTGAATCCGTTCCGTTTTTATGATGATCCATTCAATTACTGGCAAGGAAATCCAAATCTGAACCCGGAGTTTACCCACGCTACAGAATTAGGATATACCTGGGGAAAATACATTATTGCATCAGCTTATTTTAGTGTAACCAATGATGTAATGACGGAAGTCTATAATTATCAGCCGGACACAGGGATTCTTGTGAAAACTCAGGATAATCTGAACAAATCTTATGTATATGGAGCCAATATAACGGCAACTACGAAGCTTTTTAACTGGTGGTCGCTTACATCAATGTTCAATATTTTCAATAATGAATATAAAGGGAATTATCAGAATTATTCGGTAAACAGTTCACAGCTGGCCTTTACACTCAATGCCCAAAACAGTTTCAATATTGCAAAAGGGGTGAAGGCAGAGATTAATGGACAGTATTTCTCAAAATCAAACATAGGTCTGTTTATCCGTGATGCCTACTTTGATCTTACATTGGGGGTTTCGAAAACAGTATTGAAGGATAAAGCAACTGTAAAATTAGCGGTAACGGATTTATTAAAAACAAATAATTACCGTGTAACAGGAGATAATTTCAGCTCTACTATCAGACAGAAATATAATCTGGATAGTCGTGTGGTTACACTATCATTTAATTACAAGCTTTAGAATAATCCTTGTCAACCTAACCAGAAACAAAAAACGGTTCTCAATCATTTTGAGAACCGTTTTTTATGAAGTAAAAATCCTATATTTTCTATGAAATTGACAGCCTCTGATTAATCATAGAACTTATCAAATCGGGCAAAACCTGAAATATTATCCGGAAGTTTCATTCCTTTAGTTATTTTATCAGTCTGCATATCGTAGATCCATACGTAGTTGCCCCCTTTACTGGCATTTACAGCAATATATAATTTTTTATTCTGAACAAATACGGCTTGTTCATAAGGTTCATCTCCAGGCAGTTCATCCAATACCCTAACCAATTGCTTGGTTTCGATATCTACAATAGCATAGCGGCCATTATAAGTGTTACCTAATGCCGGATCACGGTACAGAATCACCATCTTATTATTACCAATATAATCGATCATCGTTTCCAGGGTTTTACCTCCAACAAGATCTGTAAGATTGATCTGATAACCTGCATCAGGCGAAGTGGCTCCTTTAAGGGTTCTGAAAAGTTGAATTTTACTTGTTCCGGCTCCTACACGTGGGAAGCAGGCATAATAAAAGGCTGCATTATCTTTTCTGAAAGCAGTTTTAAAATAAGGAGAGCCGTTAGCCACACCGGAACTTCGGTTATCACTTACTGAGTGTTTTACTTTGAAGGTATTATAATCGATTACTGCAAAGTTGTAATATTCAGGAGTGATCCATTTTCCGTTACGGTAGCTATACTGTAAATAGATCTGTCCGTCCATATAGGTCATAGAGCCTAATGTATAGAAGTTATAAGCATTCGGGAAAGGTCCAAATCCTTCAATCTCACCCTGACGAATTATACTAAGATCTGCAGCATTAAAAACCGTATAACGGATATGCTGACCATCACCGGTTTCTCCAACCAACACTAAAGTATTATCATCCACCCATACATAGCTGGAAATATCGCTGATATAGGTATAAGGAACTTCTTTTGCAGTTGTAAGCCTGTCCTGTGTATATTTAAATTTTTTAAAGACTCCCTGATCTGTTTTGTAGTTATAAATAAAACCATTTTTTACAATGTAGGAGTAGGTTCCTTTAGAGTTAATTTCGTCACCTTCTTTGGTAATATCCATAGCACCTTGTGTAAGGTCATTGGTAGCCGTCATATAATGTACGGTATTAGGCCAACTGCCTAAAGCGGAAAGAAGGAAATATGTATAGTCTTTTTCACCGCTTCCGGAACTTCCGGCGTCTGGTTCACGCTCACAACCAATGATGGTTAAACATGTAAGTAATAAAAGTATACTGTTTCTGAAATATTGTGTCATGGTCTTTTACTTAAGTAGGTATCTGAATTTTATATAGAAAGCACGTCCCTGTTTCTGAAGTTTGAAGTTGTCATAGGCCAGGGCATCACTAAGGTTAGTTACATCGAACGCCAAGTTGTATCTTCCGTTCTTCATAGAATAACTTATACCAATGTTGTGAAGGGTTTGTCTTGGGATAATCGGAATATTTCTTGGGTTTCCGTAAGTCTTCCAGTTCTTGTAGAACCACTCAGTCATCTGTAGTCCGTAGTAAAGCTCTACACGGCTGTCTTTCTGAAACCAGTCGTCTTTACCGATGCTTATATTCACATTTCCAAATAACCAAGGCTGATTAGGAACATCTTTTTTGTAAGTTGCTGAAATAACATCTTCGCTGTTGTTGGCAAATTTTGTATTGTCATAAGCTTTGTTGTAACTTACATTCATCAACACATTCAGGAGTCTTTTATACTGATAATTTAGCTCTCCTTCCAATCCGCGGGTAAAGATATTGGATAGGTTTTCATATTTGAAAGTACTGTTGTACAAATTAGGAACAGTGAAAATAAAGTCCTTTGTGTCACGAATGTATCCGGCACCTTCTACACGGAAAGAATGTTGCCCCCAATGATGGCTGTAGTACAATCCTATGTTAATATTGTTACTGGTTTCAGGCTTCAGATTCATATTACTGGTTATAGCAACACCATCTCCGAAGATTTCCTGTGGTTCTACCAAACGGTAAGAACGTTCAAAAGATCCTTTAAGTCCCAGCTCATTCGTGATTTTTACAGTGGTGGCAAAACCGTAACCCCAGTTACTAAAATTATCTTTTACCGGATTATCAGTTCTGGTTACCTGATCGAAAACCATTTTTTGAAGACCTACCTTATAGTATTTAGCAAAGAAAATATTTGTCCAGTGTTTATTGAAAAATTCCTGTTGATAAGCCATAGATAAGATCTGCTTGGTCATCTTTGCCGGAACTACATTATCTTTCTCTTCCTCCAGTTTATTGAAAGTGGTATTCTTAAGATAATCCAAGACATAGTTGAAGATCAGTTTGTGATGGTCAATGATTCTGTAAGTTGCCCCTACCTGTGAATAAAGACGGTCTTCATGCTGCATGATTATACTTCTGCCACCTTTTTCACTAGTGGCGGAAGGCTCGAAAGTACCATCCCAGCTATACTTACGCATAAGGGTATCGGTGGCTTTCTGAACACTTTTAGAGAAACCTGTGTACACATTCAAATCCAAATGGTCATTGAAGAGGTTAGCCTTTTTATACTTCATAAAGTAATTATGAGCTTCTCCGCTTTGTTTTACTCCACCATACACTACGTCCTGGTTGGAACCTGTCTGTATCTGTTTGTCGAAAACTGATTGTGATGCCCCTATAAAGAAAGAATCTGCCCAGCTTTTGTTTTCTAACCCAAGTTCTGCCATACCAAAAACAGATTGGTAACGGTCATTAAATCGTTTTAAATTTCTGGACTCATATTCATTTTTGGCAGGGTTCCAGATTTTCATATCCTTCATCAGATAATTGTTATCCGAGTGGTTATAAAAACTGTTGATGCGCAGGATAATTCCTGTTTTGTCATCTTTAAACTGTCCATTCAGATTGATCCGCTGTGTATTAAAAGATCCTACACTTATACCGGCATCCAGATAGTTTTTGCTGCTTCCGGGAGTAATAATATTGACAGCTCCACCCATAGCATCGGTACTCAGATGAATGGGAACAACTCCTTTATAAATCTCTACACGATCCGCCATATTGACAGGCAATGTACTCAGATCTACACCTTTGCCAAGCATTTCCAAAGGAACACCATCTATAAAGAATTTTACAGCTTTACCGGACATTCCGTTAATAGAGAAGTTATAATCCGAACCTACACCCCCTTGCTGGCGAACTTTAATCCCTGTGGTTCTGTTCAGAACCTGATTAAGATCGGCTGTGGTATTGGCTAATTTTGCAACATCTATAGCATTAACAGTAAAAGCACCGTCCTGCAGTGCTTTTACTTTACCCTTGCCATGTATGATAACTTCTTTTACAACTGATTGATCTTCTTCTAATTGAATGCTTACCGGAGATCCTTCACTACCAAAGTTTATTTTCTTTTTGAACTTTTTATAGCCATCAAGACTGAAGACTAGGGTCGGATCTCCCTTTTTGTAGTGGATTCTGAAATTTCCATTTTGGTCGGTTTGTGTTTTAATTTTTGTATTTTCAACAAAAATGATTACTCCATTTAATCCCTGCTTTTTGTGATTCTGTACAACTCCCTGAACTGTTAAACCACTATCCTGTGCGCTAATGTGAGAGATTGAAAGAGTAAAAATGAGAAAAATAAAAATTCGCTGATATAATTTCATTATTTATAATTATTATAAATAGCAAAATTAAAGTATCCTTATGAATCCTCAAAGAAAACGATCTTTTTATTTTTAATTATTCTAATTAGTGTTATTATTTATTTGTAGATTGAAATTAACTGTAAGTTGTAATTGATTTAAAATCAATTGATAAGATGTGTAGTATGTATTTTTGTTTCTTTTCTATATGAAAAATATCATCTATTACAGATAGTCCTATTTTGTGTATGTTATCATTTTTAATAGGATTGTGGTGGAAACTTAATATTAAACTAAACTTTTTTGAATTTTAAGTTATTTATTCTCACAAATTTTCAATCCTTCTGTGATAAAACCACCATATGAAATTTTTAATCCAGCTAAGTCAGGACCATCCAGCCCTATTTCTTCGATCTTACTTATAGAAGGATTAGTATAGGAAATAGTTGATATTTTTATTTTATAAAAAAATAATATATTTGAGTAAAAATTATAATGTTGATTTACAATTGTTTAAATAGTAAATTTGGTTTATCACTAAAAAAATAGTTGTTAGATTCAATTTTATTTCTAGATTTGTATAACTAATTTCTTAGTGATATTAGAATTGCAATTTATAGATCACTTTAATGATAAATGAAAGGATATGAAAAACCAGACTTTAACAAAGGCAGAAGAACAGGTAATGCAGTATGTATGGAAACTGGAAAAAGGATTTCTTAAAGATATTCTTGATCTGTTTCCTGAACCGAAACCGCATACCAATACTGTTTCCACTATTTTAAAAGTATTAAAGGATAAGGAATTTGTAGACTACAATGTACACGGAAGACAGCATGAGTATTTCCCGTTGGTCACCAAAGAACAGTACTCGGGAAAGACCATGAAGAGCCTTGTGAAAAATTATTTCAAAGGGTCCTATAAAAGTGCCGTTTCATTTCTGGTAGAAAAGAATGAAATGACCGTGGAAGACCTTGAAATGTTATTGGATGAACTTAAAAACAAAGACTAAAAATCATGGAGACTATACTTCTATACTTTGGAAAAGTAATTGTATGTTCAGGTGTAATGTTTCTGTATTATCAGTTGTCTTTAAAAGACAAGACATTCCATCATTATAACAGATTCTACCTTCTGTTGGCAATTGTGATATCCCTGTTACTGCCGCTTATTAAAGTGGATGATTTTACGATAGAAGTCAATAGTGATGTGTATTTGCTGCTTGATAAGATTCAAAATTATAACACACAAAAAAACGTAAGCAATGGTAACCTTTATTTTAACATTATTTTTTCAGCTCTGGGAGTGGTTTCTCTCTACTTTTTAGGGACGTTTATCTACGGGATCTTCAAGATTCAGCAGTTTAAGGGACAGTTTCAGAAAGAAAGTTTTGACGGGATTAATTTTTACCGTACAGACCTTACCGAAGCCCCGTTTTCATATTTTAAAAACCTTTTCTGGAAGAATACCATTACATTGGATTCAGATATTGGGAAACAGATTCTAAAGCATGAGATGGTTCACATTGAACAGCATCATTCATTGGATAAGATTCTTATTGAAGTGGTTACAGCCGTTTTCTGGTTTAACCCGTTCTTTCATATCATTAAAAGAGAAATTAGTTTAATTCATGAATATCTGGCTGATAAGAAAGCCGTAAAGAATTCGGACACCAAAGCATTTGCGCAGATGCTTTTAGCAAGCCACTTTTCCGGAACCCAGTTGCCTGCTGCCAGTCCGTTTCTAAGTTCAAACCTTAAAAAAAGACTTAAAATGTTACAAAAACCAAAAACCAAATTCGGGTATGCGCGTAGAATCCTTGCGTTGCCGGTTTTATTCACTGTAGCTTTTGCTTACCTGGTAAACGCTAAGAACAGAGAAATTGAAGAAACTAACCTTTCTATTCAAAAAATAACTTCCGAAATCAAAAAAGATACGGTAAAAGAAAAAGAAGAAAAAAAGGAAAACAAAGGAACACCCCATTCTGAAGAATCTGAAAAACAATTGGCAGAACTTCAGAAAAAGATGGAGGAAAAACAGAAAGAGCTAGGTAAATTAGATCCTGAAAGTACTGCTTTTGACAAGAAAATGGAGGAGATAGATGAATTGGTTTCTGCCATGACTGAAATTACAGATGAATCTAGCAAACAAGTAGAAGCGTATTTTAATTCAGCTGAATGGAAAAAGCAAATGGCGGATCTTGAAAACATGGATCTTCTTGATAAAAAAGAACTTCGCAGGATAAAAAAAGAGGCCGAAAAAGCTGTAAGAGAGGCAGCAAGGATTGAAAGAGAACTGCCGGTTCCTCCTACACCGCCCAACGCACCGGAAGAACCCCAAACTCTAAAGGTAATTTATTTAAAAAATGGTACAGTACATTATAATGATCTGGGACCTAAAGAAAAAGAAGAGGTGCGTAAAGCAATGAGAGAAGCCAAGAAAGCAATGAAAGAAAGTGCAAAAGCGATGGAGGAGAGTCAAAAGGCTATGAGAGAAAGTGATAAAGCAAGGATAGAAAGCAGGAAAATAGAAATTGATGCGAAAAAGGTAAGAGCAGATGCAGAAAGAGCCGCCGCAGAAAGCATGAAGACCCTTAAGGAAATCAACTTTGCCAAAATAGGAAACTCCTCTAAAGTTATCGTAATGAATGCTGATTTCATTAAAAAGGATGGCAATGGAAACATCTCAATGAATGGTGTGAAAAAGTTCAATATAAGCGGTGCTGATGATATCATGTACAAATATTATATTGATGGTAGAGAGGTTTCTAAAGAAGACATTAACCGTTTAAATCCTGCAAATATTTCGAGAATTATGGTTAACAACCAGAAAACAGAAGAACTTAAGAAAGGAGAAATAAAAGTTGAGATAAAGAAATAAAGTTCCACTAAGAGCTTTGTTGGTTTTATATTAACAAAGCTTTTTACTAACATAGAATACAATTATGAAAAAAAATTATTTGATTTTATTAGTTTTTTTAAGTGTCTTGGTCAATGCACAGATCAACAGATTCTTTTATGACTATAAATATATTTCGGATTCTACCAATAAAGCGGACGTGAAAAGTGATATCATGCTCCTTGATATTGATAAAAGCGGATCCAAATATTACAGCCGCGAAAAGTATGTTTCCGACTCAACAATAAAAGCAGATATTGCCAAGCAGATGAAAGGAGGATTCGGAGGAAGCATTAATATCAAAAAAAATATGAAACCGGGAACGATTTTTACAACCGTCATAAAAAAGTACCCGGAGTATAGTATTTCTTTCTCTGAAAAAATAGGGAATACAATTTATAAAATAGCAGAGGATCAAAAACCTGAATGGAAAATTCTGCCTGAAAAGGAGAAAATTGGTGAATACAATACTCAAAAAGCAATTACCAATTATGGGGGCAGAAGCTGGATTGCCTGGTTTTCTACAGATATCCCATTCCAGGACGGACCTTATAAGTTCTATGGATTACCGGGACTTATCATTAAAATTGAGGATAAAACAGGTTCTCATATAATGACCTTAATTGGAAACAAAAAAACGGAAATCTCGTCAGAAGAAGATATTCAGATACCAGGTCTCACCATGATCGGTTTAGGAGGCAAAGAAATAGAGGTTAGCAAAAAGCAGTTTAAAAAAGCCTTTAAGGATTACCTTACTGATCCTACAAAAGATCTGAAGCAAACCATGGGCGCTCTTCCTGCAGATGCTATTATACAAATGAAAAACCAGGATGGGAAAAGTGTTGATGTGAATGAAATGTATAGGAATATTGAAAAAAAGGCAAAAGAAGAACGGCTAAAAAATAACAATAAAATAGAACCGGAACTGTATAAATAATAAGCAGTGTTCTGTTCGATAAAATACAGTATGATTATTAACCATGCTGTATTTTTTATATTATGTACCTTTAAGATTCGAATGAACTTAAGCTCAACAGTATGACAGAAAAAGAAAAATGTGCTGGCGGACTTTTATACAATGCCAATTATGATCAGGAGCTGATTCAGGAGCGTATAGCCTGTAAAGATCTATGTCAGGAATATAACGGATTGAAAAATTCCGATGTTGAAAAGAGAGTGGAAATAATCTGTAACATTCTTGGTTCGGTTAAGGGAAATATTTGTATTGAACCTATGTTCTGGTGTGATTACGGATATAATATTGAGGTGGGAGAGAATTTTTATGCCAATCATAACCTTGTTATTTTAGATTGTGCCAGGGTAACATTTGGAGATAATGTCTTTATTGGCCCCAATTGTAGCTTTTATACAGCCGGGCATCCGCTTGATGCAAAACAGAGAAATGCAGGGCTGGAATATGCTCATCCCATTACAGTAGGAGATAATGTCTGGTTGGGTGGGAATGTAGTGGTTTTACCAGGCGTTACCATTGGAAATAATGCAGTAATAGGAGCAGGTAGTGTGGTTACCAAAGATATTCCGGAGAATGTTGTTGCTGTTGGAAACCCTTGTAGGATTGTGAAAAATATTGAAGGAAACGAATAAAATAAATCCCGGAACGAATTCCGGGATTTTTATATTTGAGATAACAGTAGTAATTAAGATAATTTCTGAGAATCAGCAATAAACTGAGCCAATCCGCTGTCTGTTAATGGGTGCTTTAATAAGCTCAAGATTGGAGGAAGTGGAGAGGTAATAACATCTGCTCCAATTTTAGCACAGTCGATAATGTGCATTGAGTGACGGATAGAAGCGGCTAAGATTTCAGTTTCGAACATATAGTTATCGAAAATTAATCTGATCTCTTGGATTAGGTTTAATCCGTCTGTAGAAATATCATCTAATCTTCCAAGGAACGGAGAAACATAAGTAGCTCCTGCTTTAGCTGCTAAAAGAGCTTGTCCTGCAGAGAAGATCAATGTACAGTTAGTTCTGATTCCTTTGTCAGAAAAATATTTTAAAGCTTTGATACCATCCTTAATCATTGGGATTTTAACCACAATATTTGGGTGGATTGCAGCCAATTCGTCTCCTTCCTTAATCATTTCTTCATAAGTTGTAGAAAGTACTTCAGCAGAAATGTCTCCGTCTACAAGTTCGCAGATCGTTTTATAATGGTTATTGATTGCTTCAGTTCCCTGAATACCTTCTTTAGCCATTAATGAAGGGTTGGTAGTTACACCATCTAAGATTCCAAGATCTTTAGCTTCCTTGATTTGCTCTAAATTAGCTGTGTCAATAAAAAATTTCATTTTGTTAAATAGATTTATTAATGCAAAGATAAGTCATTTAATTGAGTTCTGGGATATGATTTTTTCAGGTATGGAGTTCGGGGAGGAGTGTGGTAAGGGTTTAGAGTAATAGGGATAGTTGAGATGTATAAGAGTTTATAGCAAATAAGAATGAGGATGTAAGGTTGACAGGCAAAAGGGTAGAATGACGGATTAAAACAATGAAAAAACAACTCCAAACAGAATTACTAAGTATGTCCTATATTCTCCTGAAGGGGTGGATTTTTGCAAAGCAAAAAGACGGGGTAGTTTAAAAAGAAATTACGGATAATATAAAATCTATTATTTAATTTTGTTCTTCATCTCAATTGTTATGAAAAACACCACCTTTACAGCCACTCTAGAAATCATAGGAATCAATCCTTTCGTTTTTATTCCCGAAGCTATTCTGGAAGAAATTTTTGAAGCCTCAGGAAGAAATAAGAGCCCGATTCCAGTGAAAGGAACCGTGAATGGAAAAGATTTTCAGCAAAACCTGATGAAATATCTGGGCGAGTGGAGGCTGTATGTGAATTTAATAATGCTGAAAAATTCACCCAAAAGAATTGGAGAAACCATTGAAGTGATGTTGGAATATGATAACTCGGACAGAAGTATTTCTATTCATCCTCAGCTGGAACAAGCCATACAAGCCAGTATATTGGCTACAAGTAACTTTGAAAAACTGATTCCTTCAAGGCGCCATGAATTAATCCGTTACATCAACAATCTGAAAACGGAAGCCAGTATCCAGCGTAATATTGAGAAAATTATAAGACATCTGCATGGAGAAACAGATTTCTTTGGAAAGAAGATAGGGTAAGAAAGTACAAAATTCAAGTTGGTAGAGCTATAATTCAATCATTATAAAGAGACCATAAAAACAAACTCCGGAAATTTCTTCCGGAGTTTGTTTCTTTAGTTATGAATTTAAAGCTTTGCTCAATTTTATAGCATCCTGATTGTTAGGGTCGTACTGCAGAGATTTTGCAATATGTTCTTTTGCTTTATTCGGATCAGTTTGTTGTTCTGAGAAGGCAATATAGAAGTAAGCATAGGCCAGATTCTTCTTATTCTGTTCTACTTCTTCCGGTTTTACAGCAGCAACGTACTTTTCATAGGCAATCTTTGCATTGGCATCATCTTTAGCCGACTGATAAGCATAAGCTTGGCTATAATAAGATGGTGCCCAATCCGGTAGTAAAACGGATATTTTTTTCCAGGTTTCAACTGCATTTGTCCAGTCTGATGCTTCCTGATAAGCATTAGCCAATTGGGCTAAGGCTTCCGTATCTTTTGGGTTGGCTTCAATTTGTTTTTTAAGGCCTTCAATAGTAGGGTTTTGTTGAGTAGCAGCAGTTTGAGTTGCTGTACTGTTCGCACTGTCCACTTGAGTGGTTTGTGCACTTACAAAACTTGCGCTTCCTACTAGAATTAAACCTGCAAATAGGTTTTTGATGTTAACTTTCGGCATTTTCATAATCTTATATTTTATAATTCGAATTTTTAAAATTCAATAATAATTCCATAAAAGCTCAAATTTTAGAGGCTTTAAGGTTTTTTAGAAAATATTAACGGGAATCCTATTTTTTTTAGATTAATTTTTGATTCGTTGAGGTTTGAACTTATCTTTGTAAGTCTATTTTTATAATCAAAATAATCCTATGAATATCATATTAGCTTCTACTTCTACGCTTTTCGGCGGAGAATATCTTGAATATTTAAGAGAAGAATTAATCCAATTATATGCAGGAATTGACGAAATTGTTTTTGTTCCTTTTGCAAGACCGGGAGGTATTTCCCATGATGATTATACGGTAAAAGCCCGTTCATTTTTTGAAACCATCAACATCAAAGTAAAAGGGCTTCATGAATTTGAAGATAAAATAGAAGCTCTAAATAAGGCAAAAGGATTTTTTACCGGTGGTGGAAATACATTTTTATTGGTGAAAACATTACATGAAGAAGGTTTAATGTCTGCTTTAAAAGAAAATGTAACCAATGGAAAACCATACTTAGGATGCAGTGCAGGAAGCAATATCGGAGGACAGAATATGAAAACAACGAATGATATGCCGATTGTTTATCCGCCAAGTTTCGACTGTATGGGATTGGTTCCGTTCAATCTTAACCCGCATTATCTTGATCCGAACCCGGATTTAAAACATAATGGCGAAACAAGAGAAACTCGTATTTTGGAATTCCTTACTCAAAATGATCTTAAAGTTGTGGGCCTTAGAGAAGGAAACTGGATCAGAAGAATCAATAATACCATTACTGTAGAAGGAAGTGAACTGACCCGAATTTTTGAAAAAGGAAAAGATCCTTACGAAATAGAAGCTGGAAGTTCTTTATAATGAAACAGCAGGACATCAATAGCTTTATAGAACGCAATCTTAAGAATTTTTCAGTGAACAGTACCGGTTGGAATGATCTGATCGGAAAAATGCTCTCTGAATTGGTTGCTGCAGGCTGGAATATGGAACATGATGTTTTTGGAAAAGAGAAATTCGGAGGACTGCGATGCTATATTTATTCTGAAGATGAAGAATTGAATGCCAGGCTGAGAAAGATCACTAATAAATATGCCCGACTGTCTGGAAAGGTCTGTGAGATTTGTGGTAATGAGGGGAAATTAAGAATCATTAATTCGTGGGAAACCACCTTATGCATTCATCATTTTATTGATCAGAAGCCCATCATGGAAATTGATGAAAATGAGAATATTGTTTATAAACAGAAACCTATTCTGAACTTGAAAGATATTGTAAAAGCGGAAGTAGAATTTGATTTGGAAAAATTGAAACTCTACACTAAAGAGCAGATCAATACTGATGAATATTTCTCTTTTTCCAGGCAGGAACCGAATTATTATCTGCTTTTAAAGACTGTTCCTCCACATTTGTTTTCTGAAGATATGCAGAGCAGAATTTCGGATTTGTTCCAGAATCTGAAAGATTGTGAGGTGTGTGGACATAAAGCACTATATCATAAATCCTGTTTACGTTGCCATAATGAACCTTGGGGTGCCAGTAAATATCACGAGGAAGATTATGGGGAAAAGCTCGAATATATAAAAGAATGTCAAATGGATATGTTCATAGACGAGGATGGCTATGAGGATTATTTTAATTATGATCGTTCATTTGAGAAAATTTCTGGCCATGAGATTCTTTTCTCTCCCGATGATCTTGAGGAATATAAAAAGCTTTTATTTTAACTATATTTGAGTTAGATTTTAAATAAAGTAATAGATACAATTTTAAATTACTGTCATTCCAACGTAGGAGGAATCTCATTGGCAACTTAGGTTTCTCATTGAACTGCGTGCACAAGATTTCAGTTTGTATTCGGAATGATAAGTTTAGTATAAAACAACAATGCAATGAAAAAAACACTTGCAGTTCTCACTCTTTCTGTACAGATTGTTGCGGCCCAGAATATGGCTCAAAAATTAGACAAAGTAACCAAAGATCTTATGGATTCTTCAGGCACAGTTGCTTCCAGTTTATCATTTTATGTGTCAGACGAAAGTGGTAATTTTATATACGAATATCAGGGAAGTAAAGGCCTTTCTACTGCTTCTACACAGAAAATATTTACCGCAGGCGCTGCTTTAGAAACCTTAGGGAAAAATTATACCTATACTACCACTTCAAGTTATTCCGGAAGCATATCCGGCGGGAACCTGAATGGGAATCTCTTCATCAGTTCCAATGGTGATCCTACTTTAGGAAGTTGGCGATATGAAGCTTATAAGCCTGAAAGTTTTAAAAAGAAACTGATAGAGGCTATTAAGAACTCTGGAATTACAAAAATTTCCGGTGATCTGGTGATTGATGATTCTTATTTTGACCATCAGACTATTCCGGGTGGATGGCCGTGGGATGATCTTGGAAATTATTACGGGGCAGGAGTTTGGGGAATTAACTGGAGAGAAAACCAATTTGATATCAACATCAATGGAGCAGATTTTAAAAGCTTTTCCTATCCATTGGAAAACGTAAAATGGCTGAATGATCTGAAAGCAGGCGGCAGTTCCGATCAAAGTTTGATCTTTACAGCTCCTCATTCCAATGTAGCGCTGATTAATGGAATGCTTCCGGGGGGAAAAACGGTAACGGTTTCCGGTTCTACTCCTAATCCGCCTGTACAATTGGCAACTGAAGTGAAACAATGGTTAAAAGAATCCGGAATTGAACTTTCTGGAAAGGCCATTACCAATTCACAGCTCGAGTTAGATGGAAAACAGGCTTTGGAAGCTCCTAAAAGCAATATTATACTGACCTATCAGTCTCCAACACTGGATAAAATAATCTATTGGTTTTTAAGAAAAAGTGTCAACCTGTATGGGGAAACTCTGATTAAGACTTTAGGAAAAGAGAAAAAAGGAAATCCTAGTTTTAAAAGTGGTGTAGCTTATTTAAAGGAATTCTGGAAGTCAAAAGGAATCAACCCCAATATGATTAATTTTGCTGATGGAAGCGGACTTTCTCCGCAGAATTATGTAGCGGCAAAAGCTCAAGTGCAGGCCCTTTTATATGCAAAAAAACAATCATGGTTTGAATCTTATTATGATGGCTTCCCGGTTCAGGACAATGGCATGAAAATGAAAAGCGGAACGATGCGGGATACCAAGTCTTTTGCAGGCTATCATACTGCGAAAGATGGAAAGAAATATGTATTTTCAATTATTATCAATAACTATCAGGGAAGTGGGAGTGCAGAGCTGCAGAAAATTCTTAATGTTTTAAAATAAATAATCTTGAGGAAATCCATATTAACCAGACTGAATAACTGGATCATTTTTGTTGTAATGACTACACTGGTAATTGCCATCGTGGTATCTTCTACAACATTGATTAATTTCCTCAGAAAAGAGGAGATTAAAAGGATTAATCTGCTTTCCAAGGCCATCAGAATCCAACAGGAAGTGAAAAGTCCGGATACTGATGTACTGGATCTGCTACCTGAGATTCTGAACATTAATAATACCATTCCGTTCATTGTGACGGATAAATATAAAAATCCTATCCTTGAGCTTGGGTATTACCGTAATATTCCGGAAAGTACCATCAAGAGTCCGGAAAAGCTTCATAATCTGATGATGAATATGGAGAAAAACTACGTTCCGATTGAAATTAAAGTTCCGGACGGAAATAATCAGTTTGTGTATTATGACAATTCCCGATTGCTTAATAATCTAAGGTATTCACCCTATATTTTAGGTTTGTTTATTCTATTGTATTTTGGATTTACTTTCTGGTTTTTTAAGACCATTAAAAAGACGGATGAAGGTTATCTTTGGGCAGGTTTGGCTAAAGAAACAGCCCATCAGATCGGAACGCCTTTGTCTTCCATGATTGGCTGGATGGAAATCATGAAGTTGGAAAATCCTGATTCCGAAGGTGTACATGAAATTGAAAAAGATATTGAAAGGCTAAGAACCATTTCAGAACGTTTCTCCAAAATAGGTTCTGTTCCGGAACTGAACGATATGAATTTCAACGAAACAATTCAGGAGAACTATGACTATTTAAAAACAAGGATTTCAAGAAAGGTTGATTTTACCCTTCATCTTCCTGCTTATATTGTTTTGGTTCCGCATAATAAAATCCTGATGAGCTGGGTAATTGAAAACCTTGTGAAAAATGCTGTAGATGCTATGAAAGGAGAAGGTGCCATTGTGATGTCCGTTTTTGAAAGAAATAAAAATTTACTGATTGAAGTAAAAGACAATGGCAGCGGAATGACGAGTCAACAGGCAAGAAATGCTTTTAAACCGGGATATTCAACTAAGAAAAGAGGTTGGGGACTTGGATTGTCATTGGCTCAGAGAGTTATTCATGAATATCATAGTGGAGATATTAAGATTTCTCAAACAGAGGTTGGAAAGGGAACTACATTCAGAATTACCATTAGAAAAATGTAAAGTGATTAAGAAGTATCAATCATAGCTTCTAAGAAAAAACAAAAGCGGGGAAAATATCCCCGCTTTTCTATTTATTTTTTACCTGTCAGCCATTGAGTCTGCAGTTTCAGTTCTTCCGGAGCTGGATTGGCTTTAAACTGAAGCGTTTCCATACTTAATTTATCCAGAATAGCTTTTCCTTTAAGCGTTATTTTCTCTTTCTTACCAGCATTGTCTCTTAGAACAGTTACTGTAACATCCTGTCCTTCTTTGATCGTTTTGGTATACCCGATAAGTTCCTGAATTTTTTGAATGTCAATAGTCTTTCCATCCAGGGCAAGGATCTGATCGGTAATTTTAAATCCTATGCTCTTGGCAAATGGAGATAAAGCGGAGTTCTCATCAAAAGCCAGTGCTTTATTTTTGTCATCATATCCTGTCTGATTCGGATCTTTAATAAACCAGAAAATAGGCGGAGTTTCCTGTTTGTGAACTTCCACTCCTACCATCTTCAGATATTCTGCATAAGGAGTAGGCTGGCTTCCCGCAATGTATTTATTATAAAAATCCTTTACCTGAGGATAACCTGTTACTGTTACCAATTCATCAATCAGTTTATCATCCTTGAACGGTTTATTTTCCCCAAATCTTTGGGATAGTTTTCTGATCATATCACGGTATCCCATTTCTCCGTTGGAAAGTTTTCTCAACTCAATATCCATGCACATAGCCAGAAGGGTTCCTTTTTCATATACATTTCTGTATTGGTCCTTATACTGATCCTGTAATACATTTTTACTCATTACCGTAAATGGCATGGTATCATTGTAATTCTTGGAGTTGGTGATTTTTTCTCCAATCCTTTTAATAAATTCATCCTTGTTAATAAGCCCTTCCTGAATCTGGAATAAATTGGCAAAATATTCAGTTCCGCCTTCGTACATCCATAAATGTTGAGACATTTTCGGATCTGCATAATTAAAATAGTGGATCTCTTCGGAATGGGTTTTCAAAGGATTAACCGTGTGGAAAAATTCATGAGAAACCACATCTGTGATGGTTTGGTCAATAGCATCTTTAGGCATAGCTTCAGGAAGAACCACACTGGTAGACTCATGATGTTCTAACGCTCCAAAACCTTTTACCATAGGACCATCACCACCAGACAGATAAAGCATGATAGCATACTTTTTATTGGTATTCATATCCCCAAGGAATTTCTTTTGTGCCACTACCATTTTTTCAAGATTATCCTTGAAGTCTGCAGCTTTGTATTTTCCGGTTGGAGAATAAACTCCCAAAACAAGATCCATTCCTCCTGCATTGAAGGAGATATAATCCGGTTTAGTATACATGAGCGGAGAATCTGTCACTTTTGCATAATTGGCAAGAGTATAGGTATCTGTGGATTCAGATTTATCCTGATCTACCAAAGCTGTTGTACCATAGAAATCAGTTGGTTTTTGAATAACAAGCTGATAAGGAACATCCTGCATATTTTCAATATAGCCGATGAAACCGTGGGTATTGATCATATAGACTTTTCCTGCTTCAATATCCGTTCCTGAAGGGGAAAATACAGCTTTATGTTTTGACGTATCCATTTCTTCATCAAAACTGTCATTTACAAGATAGGAAATCTTGCTCAGGTTTTGAGCTTTTTTTAATGAATAGCTGTTATCATTAACTTTTGTGAAGGCCAATTCCTTTCCTTTGTTGTCATAAAACTTAATGCCCTCTATGAACCTTCCATAATCATCTACAGAGTAAGTTCCCGGAACCGTTTTCGGAAAATGAAATTTGATATCTCCCGATTTCATTTTCGGAAACTCCATCGTAACGGCTACTTTATCATCTTTTACATTAACGAGGTCAATAGTGGTTTTTATAGATTGGGCATTCGCTAAAAAAGCGGCAAAGAGGCCTAAGCTAAGTGCTGTTTTTCTCATTAGGTTTAAATTTATAGTTAAATAGTTGCTTGTTTTTCCATTTTGTTACGGAATCAAGTATTAAACTTTTCTTAAAAATTTTTAATAAAAACAAAAAAGCAAACCTGCTGATCCGCAGATTTGCTTTTTTTTCTTACTGTGTGCTTACATAATTAACGTAGTAATTTTTGTTCAGCTCAACAGGAGTGTTTTTCTTCAGCTTTACTGTTTGCCATTCTTCAGTTGGGTTTATCGTTTGATCTCCATTGATAATGATCGGAAGTTTCAAGTTTTTCACAACATTCGTATATCTGAATTTCAAAGTGTCTCCATTTTGGGTATATTCAAGAGTAGGTATCTTAATAGTTCTCAGATATTGGTCAAAAACAGTGGAGAAATCAATCCCTGATTTTGATGAAATATAATCTTCAATCTGTTTTGTAGTAACCGTCTGATGATAGAAATCCTTACCTAATCCTCTTAAAATCTGTCTGAATTTTTCATCATTATTAATCACCTGTCTTATCGTATGAATCATGTTGGCTCCTTTCGGATACATATCTCCGCTGCCCTCATTTCTTACTCCATATTTTCCGATAATGGGAACATCATTATCAATTTTTCCTCTAAGGCCGATCATATAGATGTCAGCCGATTTTTTATCCAGATAATTTTCTGTAAAAAGAACTTCTGAATACATGGTGAAGCTCTCATGGATCCACATATCTGCTTCATCCTTTGCGGTGATATTGTTGGCGAACCACTCGTGACCACTTTCATGAATAATGATATAATCCCACTTCAAGCCAATTCCTGTTCCTGAAAGGTCTTTTCCACGATAGCCATTCTGGTAACCATTTCCATAAGCAACATTACTTTGGTGCTCCATTCCGAGATAAGGAGAATCTACCAGTTTGTAGGAATCTTCATAGAAAGGGTAGGGTCCAAACCAGTGTTCAAATGCAGAAAGCATTGGTTTTACCTGCTCAAACTGCTTCTTTGCTTTGTCAAGATTATAGTCAAGAACCCAGTAATCCAGATCCAGTTTTCCTTTTTCTCCATCAAAAGTATCTTTAAAATTAACATATTTCCCAATATTTGGGATAATAGAGTAGTCGTTGATAGGATTTTTCACTTCCCAGGTATAAGCAGTCTTGTTTCCGCTGGTCTTTTTATCGATCAATCTACCGTTTCCAACGCCTACAAGATCATTAGGAGTAATAATCTTCATAATGATTCCATTGTCCGGTTCGTCACTCCAGATATCTTTAGTAGGAAGCCAGATAGAAGACCCTATTCCCTGAACAGCAGGGCTCATCCATGGGTTTCCGTTTTTATCTTGGGTGAAAACCCATCCGCCATCCCAGGGAGCATTCTTTGCAATGTGGGGATTCCCGGAATAATCAATATCAATTGTATATTTTTCACCTTTTTTGAATTTTTTCTTCGTGGTGATGAATATAAAATCTCCATCCTGTTTAGAGTTGGTAATAGGGAAGCTTGCTGTAATTTTTCCAGCTTTCATCGGTTGCTGAAGGTCAATCTGAAATATAGGATTGGTGACATCCTTTATAATTTCAAGGCTTATTTTATTCGTTCCCTTAATGCTTTTCTGTTCAAAATCAGGCTCTACGGAAAAATTGTATTTTTTAACATCCCAAAAATCTCTGAATGGAGTATTGGAACCTTTCAATGTATCTTGTTTAGTATACACTTTATCTTTTTCAAAGAGTTGCCCAAAAGCAAGTCCCGATACCAATAAAAGTGTGTATGACAGCTTTTTCATGTAAAATTAAATTAATAATCTTTTCAAAAGTATAAAATTAAATTAACAGCCGGATAAAGATAATATGAAAATACCGACTTATTTCACCTAAATGTATAAAAAAGCCCGGCTAATGCCGGGCTGTAATATAAAGAAGGGATTTTTTATTTTTTAATGAATTTCAGATTTGAAGTAGTTCCCTTATCTTCAATTGAAATAATATAAGCTCCAGTGCTCAGTCTAGAAACGGAGATCTTATTATCGGAGATCTGACCGCTCATTACTTTTTGTCCTGCCATATTGGTGATGGAGAATTGTGCCTTAGAGGAAACCTGAGTTACATTCAATATATCACTTACCGGGTTAGGGAAGATCTGGATAGAATTGTTGTCTTTTGTTACATCATGAGTACCTAGAGTCTGATCCTGTATACGAACCGGATAATCCTCAATCTCACCATATTGTGGGCTGGTACATCCGTTTTGCGGCTGAGTATTATAAGCCAGCATAACTCTCATGATTACATTGGCATCCGTGTAGGCATCCGTAGGAACAGTGAAGGTTCCTGAAACAGGAGTAATTTCACTTGGTGCATTCGAAAAGATTATTTCAGATGCAGCGAATAATCCATCTTTATTAAAGTCGATCCAAACCGTTACTCCTTCATTATAAGATTGACCTGTCCATTGCTTAGATACACTGATCGCATTTCCTGCGGAACCCTTTTTTAAGGTAATCAGTCTGCTGAAATCGTTGGTATAGTCTGTGTATGGTGAAGCTGCACTGTTATTTGAAATGGCAGCCACTCCTGTAGGAATTACTGTAACATTGGAAATAAACTCATCTGCAGGGTTTGCAGAAACAGTACATGCGGTATAAGAAAGCGTTGCAAAGTTATTAGATGTAGAATACGTTCCAACAGTAGATCCACATACGTTGGCTATCTGTACATCATACTGAGTTGATTCATTCAGTCCAGAAAGATAGTACGAATTGGTGGTTACAGGAACGGTAGTCCATGTAGCTGTTCCTGTTTTTCTGTACATTAATGAATAGGTAGCTCCCTGTACTACATTCCAGCTTATATTGGCAGAATTTTTTGTGATTCCGGAAACTGTAAGTCCTGTTGGAGCAGTTGAAGAACAAGCTACAGAAGCAGCTGAAACAGTAGCATTGCCTATAGCATAAAATATATTATCAACAGCACTCACTCTTAGCTTTATATTTGAACCGGTAGCAAGAGAAGAGAATGAATAAGGTTCAGCTCCATCATTAGCAGTAGATGGCGTAACAACTGTCCATGTAACTCCATTATCTGTAGTATAATCTATTTTTACATTATCTACATTGTATGGAGTAGTATTAGTATTCACAACATCCCATGTAATTGCTCCCGGTGTATTATTATATACCGTAGCAGAAGTTACCTTAAATGGACCATCAGCTCCAACACTTACCTTAGCCAGAGTGCTCTGAGTCTGCTGTTGGGCAGGATCAGGGTTATTGTCTCTTACGGTTACCTTGAAGTTCATGTCTCTCTTTACATTGGATACTGTTTCCCAATCCTGTGTACTTGTAAGTGTTCCGTTAAGAACATTTGAAAGTTTAGGGAAATAACGGGTTGGGGAAGTGGTAGGCATTATAGATCTGAAGTTAGCTCCATTAGTTCGGGTTGGGCTTACCGGGCCAAAAGTAGAAGTAGCAAGATCATACTGTTCCCAAGTATAGGTTATAGGATCATTTTGAGCATCTGTTGCAAAAGCTGTCAATACAAAAGCAGTTCCTTTTGGTATTGTTTTTTGGGTGTGAGCCTGTATAACTGGCGGAGTGTTGAGAACAGGTATAACAATACCACAGCTTTGTGCAGTTGTATAAGCACCTACTTGTTCAATATTTTTCACATGGAAATAAGCATCTGAATGCATTTGAACATTCGCATTGGTGATTCCGGCATATCCCATGATTGTAGATCCTGAACCAGGTTCCATTTGAGCGCCGTGAAGAGCAAGAGACATTGTATGAGCAGCTCCAAACTGATGGCCAATTTCGTGAGCAACAAAGTCGATATCATAGTTGTCTCCAAATGGTTCATCCGGAGTAGCAGGAGAGGTAATTCCTGCTCCTTTTGAGGTGTCATCATCTGGCCCCTCAGGATTTCTACATACATTTCCTACATCTCCGGCACTTCCACCACCACCTCTGTGGCCAAAGAAGTGTCCTATATCATAAGCATTGTCACCTACACCTTGTGTATTGGTTAGCGTTTGTTGAACTTCTAGATTCCATTCATCAGGTGCGCTATATGTTATTGTTCCGGTAACGGGATCTACATCCTCTATAACATTAGTATAAGGGTCTGTAGCAGGATCCGGGAATATCACTTGCGGAAGATCCTGAACAATCATGTGAATGCCAAAATCTTTTTCAAAAACGCCATTTACTCTATGCATAGTAGCATTGATACGGGCAGCCGCCTGAGGAATACCACCGGCAAGTTGTGTGTACTCTCCGTTTACAGAGATTGCAACTCTATATGTTCTGTATTTTTGGTCATTACTTTTATTAGTGCTTCCTAAGCCATTCAGAACATTTTTTGATTTTAATAGCTTAGTCATTTGCTTTTTTGAGTCCTCTGGCTCAGAAGTTCTACACTCAAAAGGATCACCTTTTGGCTTGTCTGATTTAAAGAAGACTCCATAAATAGTTTTTTCTTTATTTACAGGTTCAATGAACTCATATTTTCCTGTGTTGACATCAAACAACATCGATTGAAAATCATTAGGAGCGGTAGTAAATCTGATCTGCTTATTAGGATCATCTATTCCTACTCCGGAATAGGCTCCCAATTCGTATCTCTCAGCCATTGATTTAGCAACTGTAGGAGAACTGTAAACAGAGAATTTTTCAACTTTTCCATTCGTAGTAGGTAAGGAAACAACAATGGGTGCACCACCTGTTCCTGCCTCTGGAGCATTTTTTAAAAGGTCTCTTAGAGAAGACAGATCAAATTTGTAAGCATACTCAATTTTGACTTCCTTCCTTATAGGAGTAACTTTTTCAGACACCGGGATCCAACGCTGTGCCTGTAAACCTGTCAAGCTTAAAGCTAGAGCGCAAGCAAGAATAATTTTCTTTTTCATATAAATTTTAATAAAAGCAGTTAATGCTGTAAAAATAATAAATGTTTTTATTTATTATTCTGTTTTGTTGATTATAAATTTATTTTTTTTAGCTTTAATTAAATATATGTTTATTTTGGGTAGATTGTTGTGGGGGTTAACTTCATATATTATGATGATATTTTTTGAATATATATGAATAAATGAATGAAAATGTGGTAAAAAAAGCAAGTGCCGATCTTCCAGTAGGAGATCGGCACTTGCTTAAATTTTATGATAGAAGAACTTATTGTTCTTTTATGAGTTTACTTTTGTACAGCAGGGAGGTTTCCATTGCTTTTCTGTACTCTTTTATACGTAAAAGTACACATCATAATACTGAATTCATATAAGATGAGTAATGGCAAAGCTGCCATCAGCATACTTAATACATCCGCAGGAGTAATAATTGCTGCAACCACCATTATTAATACAATAGCATGACGACGGTAGGTCTTCATAAATACAGGTGTAAGAATTCCAATGCTGGTAAGGAAATAGATCAGAATAGGAAATAGGAAGATAACACCCATACCTAAAACTACCTGTAAAAATAAAGTAGTATAATCGCTCAGATCATAAAGAGGAACAATGATATCTGAAATTTTAAAGATTACCCCAAAATTAACTGCAAAAGGAAGAATTAAAAAGTATCCGCATAAAACTCCGGTCATGAAAAGCATCCATACTGCATTAATAATATAGATAGAATTCTTTTTTTCTCTTGGATGTAAAGCCGGACCGATGAAACGCCACAATTCCCAAACGATATAAGGAAATGCTGCCACCATTCCTCCAAAAACGGAAACGGCCATCATCACATTGAACTGCTGATATAATCTTTGTACACGTACCGGGAAATCCTTTGGAAGATGAATACTGTCTTCTCCCAAAAGTAACCTTGAAAAATGATTAACAATTTTGAAGGTAGGGAAATCATTTCTGGTAGGTCCAAAAAAGATATGGTCCATAATCCAGTTGATATTGAAACCAACCGCAAAGGCTGCAATGATAATAGCAATAATTGAACGGACCAAATGTCCTCTTAATTCTCCAATATGCCCCAGAAAGGACATGTCTTTGTTATTGTCCATATAATAGAATCTGTCAAAATGCCACCCCGAAAAGGCAAGCAGTTTAAGTCTGCGAAATTATGAAATAATAATCAGTATTTAGAATTTATTAGTCATGAATTTGTTCAGGTTAATGTTACAGATCTCAAGCCTATTTATAAAAGGTACTCTCGAATACAAAAACAGACAGCTCAAAAGGCTGTCTGTTACAATTATATCTGGGATAATGCTATTTTTTCAGAATCTCCAATACCTTTTCTGCTACGGCAGCTCCGGATTGAGGATTTTGTCCTGTTACCAGATTTCCGTCCGCCACTGCAAAAGGAACAAAATCTTGTTCAGCTTTTACATATTGAGCTCCTCTGCTTTTCAATACATCTTCTGTAAGGTAAGGCATGTGGTCTGCCAATTCTGCTGCAATTTCTTCCGAATTTGAAAAACCGGTTACCGTTTTTCCCTGGATCAACAGTTCTCCGTTGGAAAGTTTGATATTAAAAAGTCCTACGGCTCCATGACAAACAGATGATACAATCCCCCCATCTTCATAAATACTGCGGGCTATTTCCTGTAACTCTATATTATCAGGGAAATCCCAAACGACACCATGTCCACCTGCATAGTAAATGATACTATAATCTTTAGGATTGATGTCACTCGGTGCAAAAGTATTTCCTAATTTATTTCTGAATGTTTCATCAGCATAATATTTCCACTCTACAGGCTGTACAAACATTTGCAGAGAAATAGGATCGAGTGGAGTATAGCCTCCCTTCGGACTTACAAAATCTATTTCATAACCCTGCTCTTCCAGTTTTTCATAGAAATGAACTGCCTCGCCCAGCCATAGGCCTGTTGCTCTTTCCATATCAGGATATTTTTCCACACTTGTCACTACGATTAATGCTTTCTTTTTCATTGGTATTATTTATTATTAAAAATGATAATACAAAGGTTGGTTTTTTTACAAAGCTATTATAAGGATATACCTCAAAAAAAAGATGTGACACAGGTCACATCTTTATAAATATAATCGGCTTAATGTTTCTCTTGAAACTCCCAGGTAGCTTGCAATAAGCTGTTTCGGAATATGATCTATAAAACCGGGATATTGTTTAATAAAATCTTCATAACGCTCCTTGGCAGATTTACTCATTAATGAAAGAATCCTCTGCTGTAGGGCTACATATCCGAAATTGGATTTTACCCTGAAAAAGTGCTCTATTGCAGGAACTTTTAAACAGAGCGTATTTAAATTTTCATAAGAGATGGCATATACTTCAGAATCTTCAATACAATCAACTGCCAGCGATGATGGTTCTTGCTTGAAAAATCCTGCAAAATCTGAAATCCACCAGTGGGAAGATGCAAACTGAAGAATATGCTCCTTTCCAGAATTATCTATGAAACTGCTTTTAAGAATACCTTTTTCTATCAGAAAAATTTCATGTACAGGCTGATGTTCTTGTATCAGAAACTGTCTTTTCCTGAATTTCTTTTTTATAAAAAAGCTTTCAATGATTTCAAACTCATCCTCTGTGGGATTAATTATAGCCTGAATATGTTCTTTCAGAAAATGGTTCATCTTATTTTAGGATTAGTTGATGCCTTCATCCAATAATGTATGCAGATCAATGATTCCGAAATATTTTCCGTTTTCAGTAACTACCAGCTGACCGATATTATTGCCTTTTAAAATTTTCATCGCTTCTTTGGCAAGCGAATTCTTTTCAATAGTCCTTGGATTTGCAGACATAATATCTTTGGCTAGAACCTTAGTGATATCTTCTCCCTTCATCAACATTCTTCTCAAATCCCCATCGGTAATGACTCCAATGATCTGATCTTCATTGGTAACAACTGTAATTCCGTGGCTTGATGCGCTGATGGAAATAATAACATCCCTAATTGGAGCATCTTCTGAAACCTGAGGTTTTTGTGAAGAAAGGAACTGTTCAACTCTGGATGTTAAATTTTTACCCAGACTTCCTCCCGGATGAAATTTGGCAAAATCGTTGGCTTTGAATTCATTCAGTTCCATTAAAGCCACAGCAAGAGCGTCTCCCAATGCCATTTGGATAGTTGTAGAACTTGTAGGAGCCAGTTTGTTAGGACAAGCTTCTACATCAACATGAGTATCCAGAATAATTTCTGAAAATTCAGCCAATTTACTGCTTTTGTTCCCTGTCATTCCAATTAATGCAGAAGAATAATCCTTTAAATAAGGAACAAGGTTGGCTATTTCAGGAGAATTTCCGGAATTGGAGATACAAAGCACCACATCTTGTTTCTGGATCACACCCAAATCACCGTGAATAGCTTCCGAGGCATGCAAAAATTGAGATGGCGTTCCTGTAGAGTTTAGCGTAGCAACAATTTTATTACCTACATGAGCAGATTTCCCAATTCCTACTACAATTAATTTCCCTTTTGCAGAGTGAATAATTTCTACTGCCTGGGCAAATTGGTCGTCAATTCTGTTTTTTAATTTTTCTAATTCTGAAATTTCAATTTCTAAAGTGCTTTTAGCAATTGATATAATGCTGGTTCTATCCATTTTATGACAATAAGGTATACAAAAAAGTTTTCAAAAAACGTTATATTTTAAAAACAAAATTTAATATAAATTTTATTTTTTATAAATTCGTTCGCTTTTATTTTAAGCAGAATTTTTATAACTTTGGGTTAGATGCAAATTTAGCAATAGAAAATTAGATGAGCGCAAAAAAAGCCAATTTATCAGGCGAATTGAAAAAGTATTTTGGGTTTTCTACATTTAAGGGACAGCAGGAACAGATTATAGAAAACCTATTGAATGGGAAGGATATATTTGTATTGATGCCTACAGGTGGTGGTAAATCATTATGTTATCAGCTTCCGGCACTTATTTCGGAGGGAACAGCAATAGTTGTTTCACCTTTAATAGCGTTAATGAAGAATCAGGTGGATGCCGTAAATGGGCTTTCATCCGAGGACGGGGTAGCGCATGTATTGAATTCATCATTAAACAAGACACAGACAAAACAGGTTTTCGACGATATTAAAAGTGGAAAAACCAAGCTTTTGTATGTAGCTCCAGAATCATTGATTAAAGATGAATATCTTGACTTTTTAAAAGAAGTTAAGATTTCTTTCTTTGCTATTGATGAGGCTCACTGTATTTCAGAATGGGGACATGATTTTAGACCGGAATACAGGAATCTTAAACAGATTATTGATAAGATCGCCAGTGTGCCGGTAATTGCCCTTACAGCTACAGCTACGCCGAAGGTGCAGGATGATATTCAGAAAACATTAGGGATGATCAATGCGTTGGTTTTTAAAGAAAGTTTCAACCGTCCGAATCTATATTATGAGGTATGCCCTAAAATTAATATAGATAAGGAGATTGTTAAATTTATCAATCAGCATAAAGGAAAATCAGGGATTGTTTATTGTCTGAGCAGAAGAAAAGTGGAGGAATTTGCCCAGCTTTTGCAGGTTAACGGAATCAATGCCCTTCCTTATCATGCAGGTCTTGATCAGAAAGTAAGAGTAGCCAATCAGGATAAATTCCTGATGGAAGAGGTTGATGTGATTGTAGCTACCATTGCATTCGGAATGGGCATCGATAAGCCGGATGTACGTTTTGTCATTCACTATGATTTCCCGAAGTCTTTGGAAAGTTATTATCAGGAAACCGGGAGAGCAGGAAGAGATGGTGGTGAAGGTCATTGTCTTGCATTCTATGATCCTAAAGATATTGAGAAGCTGGAAAAATTTCTCGCTCAAAAACCTGTGTCCGAAAGAGAAATTGGATTACAGCTTTTAAATGAAGTAGTAGGTTATGCTGAAACTTCCATGAGCAGAAGACAATATATTCTTTATTATTTTGGAGAAAGTTTTGATCCAGTGAAGGGAGACGGAGCGAATATGTGTGATAACTCATCCAACCCTCCAAAATTAAAAGATGCCACAGCGGATTTAACAAAAGCTCTTGAACTGATTAAGGATACTGGCGAAAAATTTAAATCAAAAGATTTGATTTCCGTTATCGTAGGAAAAGAAAACGCAGTCACCAAGTCTTATAAACTGGAACAGAATCGTTATTTCGGTTTTGGTAAAGAAGAAAAAGATAACTATTGGAAGACCATCCTAAGACAGGCAACCGTTCAGAATTTCTTACAGAAAGATATTGAAGCGTATGGTGTTTTAAAGATTACTGAAAAAGCCAAAAATGTATTAGATGGTAAATCTAAGGATGTTTTCTTAATTGCTGAAGATAGAGAATTTGATCTTACTCAAGCTAAAGCAGATAGCGATCAGCTACAGCAGCAGGCTGGAGGCGGTTTAGATCAAAAACTGTTTAATCTATTAAAGGAGTTAAGGAAAAAAGTAGCCAAAAAACACGGAATTCCACCTTACACGGTATTTATGGATCCGAGTTTGGAGGATATGACGGTTCAATATCCGATTACGGTAGATGAAATCAACAAGATTTATGGAGTAGGAGAAGGAAAAGCCAAGAAATATGGTAAAGAATTTGCTGACTACATTAAAACATATGTTGAGGACAACAATATAGAACGTACCCAGGATATGGTATTGAAACAGGTGGCTAATAAATCCAGCCATAAGGTTTTCATTATCCAAAGCACAGACAAAAAGATTGATCTTGAAGATATTGCAAGAGCTAAAAACCTTTCTATGGATGAGCTTCTGAAAGAAATGGAAAGAATCGTTTATCAGGGAACAAAACTTAATATTGATTATTATATTGAAGATAATTTTGATGAAGACATTGTAGACGGCTTCATGGAGTTTATGAATGAATCTGAGAGTGACAGCATGAAGATCTTATTGGATGAATTCGGAGATGAGTTGTCTGATGAAGAAGTAAGAATGCTGAGAATTAAATTTATCAGTGATGTTGCAAACTAAAATTATTTTAAACCATAATGAGATAATTAAAAAAGAAATTCTTCCTAAAAAGAGTTTCTTTTTTAATATAACGGAAAAGGTGAGAATAGTTTTTTCTATATTTTATTTGGCAATTGCGGTGTTTTTTGTCACAAATGCTTTAAATTCCAGTTTTTGGCTTTTTTCAATAATAGTAATTGGTATTTTTTGTAATGCTTTATATATAACCTTTTTCAGATGGATTTTAAAATATTGGAAGCTGAAAAATAACTGTTATGTAATTACAAACCAAAGAATAGTTATCGTTGAAAAGGCAAATGGGAAAATTTTAAAATATAAAAAATTGAATGAAATAGAGCAGGTGAATGCTGAAATGAATGCTAAATATTTTGGCAATATTATTTTTGGTGAACCTGAAAGTCTTTCTGGTAAAAATGATGAGAATTTTTCCTTTTTTAGAAAAAGAGGAGTAAATTTTACTGAAGATAAATATGCTTTTTTAAGTGTTGAAAATATTAACGAAATTATTCCTGTATTTAATGAATTAGGATTGAAGGTTAACAAAACTTTTTACTAACTTTAACTGATGAAAAAAATATCTGTCATATTTATTCTGCCGGATCTAGAAACCGGGGGCGCAGAAAGAATAGTTACCACTATAGCAAATCATCTTTCCAGGGATCGTTTTGAACCTAAGATTTTGCTGTTACGTAAACAGGGCGGATATCTAAATTTCCTGAAAAAAGATGTTGAAATTATCGACATTAATACTGAGAGAATCAGACATTCTTTAAAGCCTATTTTAGGCGAAATCTACAGAAGGAAACCTGATATTGTATTTTCCGGTTTTGGAGAAGTAAATGCCTATTTATCATTATTCATTAAGCTTTTTCCAAGAACAAAATTCATTGCAAGGGAAACAAATGTAGTTACTCAGCATGTTACGAGAAAGGAAATCAAGTTTTTCTATAATTTTTACAATAACTATCAGAGAATCATTGCGCAAAGTGATGACATGATGAAGGATTTGGTTGATAATTTTAATATTAAAAAGAAGAAAATTGTCAAAATCAATAATCCGGTAGATTTCGATTTTATTGATGATAAATTGAGTATTTCCTTAAAGCCTGAAGGGTTTAAATACAATTATAAGAATGTTGTGGCCATTGGTAATTTATCAGCCAGAAAAGGGTTTGATAACCTGTTAAAAGTATTTTCAAGGCTCAAAAGTGAAAATATTATGCTTCATATTCTAGGAGATGGAAAAGACAAAGAGGTCCTGTTTCAGATGAAAGAGTTTTTGGGATTAAAAAATGTTATTTTCCATGGCAGACAGGAGAATCCTTATCAATTCTTAAAGTATGCGGATCTGTTTATTCTATCTTCAAGATACGAAGGTTTCCCTAATGTACTTCTGGAAGCCGGAGCTTGTGGAACCTACTCGTTAGCTAATAATTGCCCGGGAGGAATCAATGAGATCATTCAGCATAATGTGAATGGTGAAATTGCTGATATTGAAGATTATGAAAGTTTTGCACAGAAAGTAATTAAAGTGATGCATCAGGATAATAATCGCGACGCCATAAAAAATTCCATAAAATCCAGATTTTCAAAGAATATTATATTGGATAAATACGAAAAGGTTTTGTTGGATTTAATGAAGTAGTATTTCCATATTTGTCTTATAGAGCTTTATTTTCTTAGATTTGAAATCTGATAAAATAAATGGTAATGAAGAAAATCCCCCAAATAGGATGTGCGTGTGAAAAACCTGATTTTAATTATACTGAATTTAGAAGTTCGGAATTAGGGATAGATCATACCAACGGAAGAAATGGAGAAGTAACGATTCAACAGTGTAAGTTATGCCAAAGAATATGGATTCATTATTTTGTTGAATATGAGCATTATCCTAAATCAGGAAGATGGTACAAAGGAATTGTTTCAAAAAAAGACCGTTCACAAGTAACCCCGGAAAATGCAGTAGAATTTCTGGAAAGCCTTGAATGGTATGTATATGGTGGTTCATATTTTGAAAGTACGGGTGCCATAGGACAAGGAAAGCTGAATGTGTAGTATTTTATAAATTAAATATCAAATCAATGAAGCCTTCTATAATTGTTATTTTGATGCTGAATGCAGTTCTAATATCGGCTCAGCAGAAGACAATCTCAAGAAAGGAATTGTTAAAAACTGCTATTGATCAGAAAGTAAAATCCACAGAGATTCAGGAAATAACGATGGCGGCAGGGCAAGGAGCTCCTGAACATCTGCATCCCTGTCCCGTTTTAGGGATAATCAATTCTGGCGAAGCTGTTTTTCAGATCGAAGGACAGGAGAAAGTGGTACTTCATGAAGGAGATGCTTTTTATGAACCTAAGAATATGAAAATCCTTCATTTTGATAATGCATCAGCTGAAAAACCACTTGTCTTTACTGCAATGTATTTGAAGGCTGGGAGTGAGGAAAATATAAAATTCATAAAATAACATTTTTCTTACAACTAAAGCATATAATTATCATTTTTAAAATTGATAAAACTCACTTTGGTGCTTGGTAATTTATATGTAAATTTGTGAGAATTAAGATAGATAATAATAAACAAATTCATAAAATAACATGAGTCAATTCGATGTTACCGTAATAGGTTCTGGTCCTGGTGGTTATGTAGCTGCGATCCGTGCAGCACAGTTAGGTTTCAAAACAGCAATTATTGAAAAATATTCAACTTTAGGCGGAACTTGTCTTAACGTTGGATGTATTCCGTCAAAAGCGCTTCTTGACAGCTCTGAGCATTTCGAAAATGCAAAACACAATTTTGCAGGTCACGGAATTATCATCAATGAGCCACAAGTAGATATTGCAAGAATCATTGAGCGTAAAAATGAAGTTGTAGATCAAACAACTAAAGGAATCAATTTCTTAATGGACAAAAACAAAATCACTGTTTTTGAAGGATTAGGAAGCTTTGAATCTGCTACTCAGATTAAAATCACTAAAAATGATGGTTCTTCTGAAACGATCGAATCTAAATATACCATTATTGCAACAGGTTCTAAACCGTCTTCACTTCCTTTTATCACTCTTGATAAAGAAAGAGTGATCACTTCTACTGAAGCATTAAACCTTAAAGAGGTACCTAAGCACTTAGTAGTAATTGGAGGTGGAGTAATTGGTCTTGAATTAGGATCTGTATACCTAAGATTAGGTGCTCAGGTAACTGTAGTTGAGTTCATGGATAAAATCATCCCTGGAATGGATGGAGCTTTAAGTAAAGAATTAACTAAAGTTCTTAAAAAACAAGGTATGAAGTTTATGCTTTCTACAGCAGTTTCTGCGGTGGAAAGAAACGGAGATACTGTAAAAATCACAGCTAAAGACAAAAAAGGAGAAGAAGTAGTAGTAGAAGGAGATTACTGTTTAGTTTCTGTAGGTAGAAAACCTTATACAGATGGTCTTGGTCTTGAAAAAGCTGGTGTAGAACTTGACGAAAGAGGAAGAGTAAAAACAAATGAGCATTTACAGACTAACGTTGCAAACATTTATGCAATTGGTGATGTTATCAAAGGTGCTATGCTTGCTCACAAAGCTGAAGAAGAAGGAGTTCTTGTTGCTGAAATATTAGCAGGTCAAAAACCTCATATCAACTATAACTTAATTCCTGGTGTTGTTTACACTTGGCCGGAAGTTGCAGGAGTTGGTAAAACTGAAGAGCAATTAAAAGAAGAAGGAGTAGCTTACAAAGTAGGTTCTTTCCCAATGAGAGCATTAGGAAGAAGCCGTGCAAGTGGTGATACCGATGGACTTGTTAAGATTATTGCTGACGAAAAAACTGATGAGATCTTAGGAATGCACATCATTGGAGCAAGAGCTGCTGACCTTATTGCAGAAGGAGTAATTGCTATGGAATTCCGTGCAAGTGCTGAAGATATCGCAAGAAGTTCTCACGCTCACCCAACCTATGCAGAAGCAATTAAAGAAGCTGCATTGGATGCTACAGCAAAAAGATCTATCCACATGTAATATTTGATTAAAAATTTAATCATTTAAATAGTAAAAGAGGAGCAATTGCTCCTCTTTTTTGTTTGGCTCTATATCTTTTCTTGTCATTGCGAGCAAAGCGAAGCAATCTCAACGTTGTAAGTATGTTTTAAATCGCAAAGCCGCAATTTTTTTTGAAGAGCAGAGATGTTTAAGGCGCAAGTATTTTATCTCCGATAAAATTGTACACTGCTACAATGTTTTTTATAATCACCACGAATACACAAATGATTCTTATTAATGTATAAAATATAAAAAGGGAAATCTTTTGAAAGATTTTCCTTGCTGAGAATCTTGTGTTCTCTTGCGCCTTAAAAACAGCATATTATGAAAAACCCTTGCGCCCTTTGCTCTGTTCTAACAATTTTAATTAATTGAATATCTGAGAACATACTTTTAAAAATAAGCGAATTAAGAATTTATTCATATATCCAATACCGTTTTGAAGGGCTAATAAACCGTTTTTGGCATAAAAATGGAGATTGATTTTGAAAAATCAAACATGAAGAAAATTTTTATCAGTGTAATGCTTTTGATGGGAATAAACTCTTTTGCTCAAGAAGCAGGTAAGGCTGGCGAATTGTTAGAAAATGAAGCTTCAGCTAGTGAAATACGGGGTCCAAAATCAGGGATAAAAAACAAAACCTTTGATCGTAATCCAGAGAATCAGAATACCCACAGTCATTCAGTAAGCTTTTCAAAAAAAGTACAAAACAAACTCCATTAGAGTTCAGAAAATCATTTAATTAAAAAAATAGTTTGGAAATTCTCTTTTTTTAATTAATTTTGTATCAATCATTACAAAAATAAATGAAAGGGAGGCCAAATATTTATCAGGATAAAGAATTGATTTTAAAAGCTCAGAAACTTTTCTGGGAGAAAGGTTTTACAGCAACTTCTCTTAGTGATCTGAGTGTAGCAACCGGAGCAGGTGCCGGAAGTTTATATAACTCATTCAAAGGAGGCAAAAAAGAACTATTTAGTAAAAGCCTGGAACAGCGAAGAGAAGATTTTGAAGATTTCAAGCAAATATTGAATAAAAGCGAAGATCCAATCGGACTAATTAAAAACTTTTTTCTAAATATCGCCAATGCAGAATATAATGACCATATGAAAGGCTGTATTGTAGCCAATACTCTTGTTGAAATGACATTTGTAGATGAAAATTTAAAAGATGAGGCTGTGGAGGTACTAAAAGAAACAGAAAAACTTTATACTTCTGTTATTCAGGAACAGCAAAATAAAGGTAATCTTAAAACGAAACTTCAGGCAACTGTTTTGGCTAAATATCTGATAACATTTTGGTGTGGGATCAATTCTCTTCGCAGAATGTATCCGGATAAAAAAACTTTGAAAACTCAAATTGACTTACAATTGCAGTTATTGCAATAAATTTTTTTAATTATTTATTTAACGATCATTACAAAAATAGAATAATGAATTTACATCTAAAAGGAAAAAAAGCATTTATTAGTGGTTCTACACAAGGGATAGGATTTTCGATAGCAAAACAATTATTACAGGAAGGGGCAGCAGTTATTATCAATGGAAGAAGCAAAGAAAAGACAGAGTGGGCAGAAAAAAAACTTCAGCAGGAATTTGCAGATGCAGATGTATCAGGAATTGTAGCTGATTTTGCTAAAAAAGAAGATATTATCAAGCTATCTGAGGAACTTTCAGATATTGATATTCTTATTAATAACGTAGGTATTTTTGGAATTAATGATTTTTATGAAATAACAGATGAAGACTGGTATCATTATTTTGAAATTAATGTAATGAGCGGGATGCGCCTATCAAGAAAACTTCTTCCCGGAATGATTAAAAAGAATTCGGGGAGAATTATTTTTATCAGTAGTGAATCAGGAGTAAATGTTCCTGAAAATATGATTCATTACGGGATGACAAAGGCTGCAATGTCTGCTTTAAGTAATGGATTATCTAAACTTACTAAAGGAACATCTGTTACCATTAATACAATTTTAGGAGGTCCTACTTATTCAGAAGGAGTTGCGAACACTGTAGAACAGATCGCAGAAGGACAAAATCTGCCAATTAATCAAATGAAAGATATTATTATTCAGAACTCTAATCCGCATATACTTTTGCAAAGATTCATCAATCCGGAAGAGATTGCCAGTTTGGCGGTATATCTTTCCAGTCCGCTTTCTATAGCTGTTAATGGAGCTAGTCTGAGGGCAGACAGTGGTGTTTTGAAAATAATCTAGTTAATAGAAACTGATCTGAAGTTCAATTGAATTACATTATCTTCATTTTATCATAAAATTTCGAATGATTAGGAGCAATATTAAACTGAATTCCCAAAGTAATTCCTTTAAAGTATTTTTCTTTGTGTATTGGAAAAGCATATCCCGTATTCAGAAACAGTAGGTTGAGTAATGAGATTCCAATTCTGGGTTCTATTGCATATTCATTGATAGAAACGCCATACAACTGGCCATTGTTGGTATAATAAACATTGGCTTCGGGTAGGAATTTATGGGTTTCATTAATGCGTGTATAAAGCATAGAAGGTCCTATAATCAAAGATTTATAGCTAGATTCTCCAAGTCTGAATTCAAGCCCAGCCTGCAAAACATTCCTTCCAGTATAGCGGTAGGCCAGATTAACAGCTGCTTTATCCAGTATTTGTGCATTTGTAAGAATGATGGAAAGAAGAAATGTCAGTACAAAATAATTTTTCATGTTTTTCAGTTTTTTTGTTCAAAATATATTGGTTTTAAAGCTTGTTACAAAGATAAAAATGATTCTTAAAAGTATTCACTAGGTTAAAACCTCCAAATTTCCGTACCTTTGTCAGCTAATTTTATCATCAATGCAACTCGGAAAAACTCAGAATTTACAAATTTCAGAAAAAATTAATTCAGGATGGATCTTAACAGACGAAGAATCCAGTGAAAAAGCTTTTCTTCCTAAAATCTTCATTCGTGAAGAACAGGAAGTAGGAGAGTATGTTGAGGTTTTTGTGTATCAGGATGATGATAAATTAAAAGCGACTACTGAAATTCCTTTGGCGGAAGTAGGTGAATTTGCGGTAATGAGTTGTGTACAGAGCCTTCCAAGCGGAGCTTTTATGGATTGGGGAATTATTAAAGATTTATTTGTTCCGTACAAGCAGCAGAAAACCAAAATGATTGAAGGCAAAAGATATCTGGTTTATCTCTATGTAGATGAGGATATGGAGCTGATTACGGGAACTACAAAATTCAAAAGAAATCCACAATATGAGGATCTTCCGTTCAAAAAAGGAGATAAAGTAGATCTTATCATGATGAACGAAAGTGAACTGGGATGGAATGTGGTCATCAACAAACAATATATCGGTTTGATCTATGCTTCGGATGTTTTCAAAAAGCTATATCCGTTGTCGGAAGAGACAGGATATATCAAAACCATTCGTGAAGATGGGAAAATAGATATTTCCCTGCAGTCGGAAGGATTTGAAAATATTGATGAATTCAAACAAAAGATCTTAGACAGGCTAGAAGAAAACTATGGACTTCTGTATGTTTCAGATAAATCTACTCCTGAAGAAATCAAAGATGAGCTTCAGATGAGTAAAAAGAATTTTAAGAAAGCCATTGGTGGACTTTATAAAGATAAGATCATCGATATCTTAGATGACAAAATAAAATTATTATAAAATAAAAAGAGCAGAATTTTCTGCTCTTTTTTGTTGATATATACATCCAAATCCATTTACAGTAAGATTTCTATAGTATTCTTCACTATAATATTCAATCTTAAAAATCCAAACTTTATTTCAAAAATATGATGTAAATCATAATAATTTCGTTTAATTTTTTTGTTTAACAATTTTGTCAAAAATAAAATTTGATATAAATTTGCACAAATTTGTTTAACAAAAATGTCAAACCAAGCAAAAAAAGACCAAACACAGGAATTGATCAAGGAGACAGCGAAGAAATTATTCTTTGTGAAAGGAAAATTTGATGCTACTACGCAGGAGATTGCAGATGAAGCAGGAGTGAATAGAACACTTATTAATTATTACTTCCGATCAAGAGACAAACTGATTCAGATCATCTTTGATGAAGCACAGAAAGTAGAGCAGGAGAAATCAAAGATCATTCAGAATTCGGATCTTCCATTTAAAGTGAAGATCAGCAAGTTTATAGAAAGCAGCCTTTCTACGAGCCTACAGTATCCGTATCTGGAAACTTATATTGTTTCACAGATTAATAAAGGAACCTGCCATCAGAGAGAAATAGAAGAAGATATTCTGGAAACTCTGTATAAGGATATTGAAAAAGAAATGGAGCTGGGAAATATTGAAAAAATGGCTCCCGTTCAGTTTATTCTGAATATGGTTTCACTATTAGTTTTTCCAAGTGCGGTAAGACCATTGTTTATGGAAAATCTGATGATCAGTGACGAAGAATATGATAAGATTATTTCAGAGAGAAAAGAGATCATTATCAATATGTTATTTAAAAATTAAAAAAATCTAAAGTATTTCTTAAAATGATTCGTCAGTTAGAAATAAAAACAAGGATAAAAATTAAAAAAATAAACGAAGTATAAAATTATGAAAAGAAAACGTATAACTGCTCAAAAGCTAAAAATTGGGATAGCTGCAGCATTTATGATTTTCGGTTTTTCATCGGTGTCTGCCCAGCAGCAGGTTTCTCTGCAGGAAGCAATAAAACAGGCACTCCAGAATAAGGCTGAAGCTAAAAAAGCAGCCTTACAGGTTAAAAAAGCCGAATATAAGATTGATGAGGCTAAAGCCGGAGCTCTTCCACAGATTAGTGTAGCCGGTGGTGTTTCTTATAACCCGATTATTCAGGAAACAGTAGTGGAGATCATGGGCCAGCGAAACATTTTCAAAATGGGCCAGCCTTGGAACTCAAACATTTCTGCCACTTTAAATCAGGCGTTGTTTGACCAGAGGGTTTTCATTGGTTTAAAGGCTGCAAAGTCTACCAGAGAATTCTATGTATTGAACTCTCAGCTGACCAATGAGCAGATCATTGTGAATGTAGCAACAGCGTACTACAATGTATTTGTACAGGAAGAAAACCTGAAAACATTGGAAACAAGCTACGCCAATACTGAAAAAGTAAGAAATGTTATTAAGAGTTTGGTAGATAACGGTTTAGCAAAACCTATCGATCTTGACAGAACCAATGTTCAGCTTACCAACATCGCTTCCAATAAGCAAAAGCTTATCAATGGAGTAGAACTATCCAAAAATGCACTGAAGTTTTACATGGGAGTTCCTATAGATTCTCAGATTGAACTGGAAGAAAAAAGCATCGAACCAAAGCCTGAACTTATCGCAGGGCAGATCAATTTAGACAACAGATCTGAAGTGAAGGTTCTAAGAAAGCAAATGGAGCTTTTACAATTCAACAAAAAAGCTACTGAAGCATTCCTTTATCCTACAGTGAGCCTTCAGGCCAACTACGGATGGTATGGAATGGGAACAAAATTCCCTTGGTTCAACGGAATAAGTAATGGTGTAAACTGGAGTGATGCGGCATCGGTAGGATTAAATGTAAATATTCCGATTTTCACAGGAGGAGCTACAAAATCTAAAATCCAGCAGGCAGAAATTGATATTCAAGACTTAAATCAGGATATTGAAAACACTCAGCTAAGCCTGAATTTAGATTATAAGAATGCAACTACCAATATGGAAAATGCTTTAATCAACATTCAGAGTATGAAGGATAACGTGGCATTGGCAGAAAAAGTACAGGCTAATACACAATCCAACTATCAATACGGTTTAGCAACACTTACAGATCTATTGGATACAGATAATTCATTAACAGAAGCAAAACAAAACTATGCCAACGCGCTATTAGATTACAAGCAGGCAGAAATTCAGTTGATGAAAGCAAAAGGAGAATTAAATACACTACAAAACCCATAATAAGCAATGAAAAAAACTTTAATATATATCATCGTAGCAGCTGTACTGGTTGGGTTGGCAGCTTACAAGATTGCAGGTAACAAAGAAAAGCAGACTCAGGAAGTAAAAGAGGTTGCCAAGCAGGTAGATAAAATCAACGTTAATATCGTAACGGTAGCAAGAGAGAATATCGATACAGATTATTCTGCAAACGGTACCTTCATTCCTAAGCAGGAAATGAACCAGTCTTCTGAGATTTCTGGACGTATTGTTAGCGTTCTAGTGAAAGAAGGTTCAAGAGTAGGAGCAGGCCAGGTTTTAGCAACTATCAAAAGAGATGCTATCGAAGTTGACGTTACTCAGGCTCAGAATAACCTACAGAACGCTATTATCGACAACCAGCGTTACGAAAATGCATACAAAACAGGAGGTGTTACCAAACAACAACTTGACAATTCAAGATTGCAACTGAAAAACATGCAGGCTGCAGTGAGAGCTCAGGGAGTACGAGTAAATGATACAAGCATCCGTGCTGGGATCAGTGGTACGGTTAACAAAAAAATGGTTGAACCCGGAACAGTTGTTTCTGTTGGAACTTCAATGTTTGAAATCGTTAATATCAACAGCCTAAAACTTTCTGTTTTAGTAGATGAAAGTCAGGTTGGAAAAATTCAGTTAGGTCAGGAAGTTCCAATTAATGTAAACGTTTTACCTGAAGAATCCTTCGTAGGTAGAATTACATTTATTGCTCCTAAAAGTGATGCTTCTTTGAATTTCCCTGTTGAAATCGAAGTTCAGAACAGAGGAAACTTAAAGGCGGGTATGTATGCAACGGCTATATTTAAAACAAACCATGGTGCAGAAACTCAGAATATGCTGACAGTTCCGGCAGAAGCATTTGTAAATGGAGTAAGCTCAGGACAATTATTTGTTGTTCAGAATGGTGTTGCTAAATTGATTAAAGTAACCGTTGGGAAAGTTTACGGAGACAAAGTACAGGTATTAAGCGGACTGAATGGTGGTGAGCAAGTAGTAACCAGCGGACAGATTAACCTGGACAACGGATCTAAAGTGAACATTATAAAGTAAACGATATATGAAGTTAGCAGAAATATCGATTAAAAGACCCTCGTTGGTAATTGTATTATTTACAATTCTGACGCTGGGAGGTATCCTGAGTTATACACTCATGGGATACGAATTGATTCCGAAGTTTGAAACCAACATGGTAACCATTTCCACGGTGTATCCGGGAGCTTCACCGGCAGAGGTGGAGACCTCCGTCACCCGAAAGATTGAGGATGCTGTAGGTTCTTTGGAAAACGTAAAAAAAGTAGAATCTTCTTCATATGAAAGTTTATCCGTTATCATGGTTCAGCTGAACAATGGTGCCGATGTAGACTTTGCCCTGAATGATGCTCAGAGAAAGGTAAACGCTATTCTGGGAGACCTTCCGGATGACGTGAAAGCACCTTCACTGAATAAATTCTCTTTAGATGATTTACCTATCATCACGATGAGTATTTCATCGGATAAATTAAACAGTAAGGATCTTTATGACTTACTAGATAAAAAGATTGAACCTATTTTCTCCCGTGTAAATGGAGTAGCACAAGTTGATCTTGTAGGTGGACAGGAGAGAGAAATTCAGGTGAATCTGGACGAAAAGAAATTGCAGGGGTATGGACTTTCTATTGGAGATGTTCAACAGGCAATTCTCTCTTCAAACTTAGACTTCCCTACAGGGAGTTTGAAAACAAGAACTACAAAATCTACGATCAGATTATCCGGAAAGTATAAGTCTACTGAGGAAATGAACAACCTTGTTGTTTCTAATAAAAATGGAGCACAGGTTCGTTTATCTGATATCGCAACCGTTTTCGACTCTCAGAAAGATGTTGAAAAAGTAGCAAGATTCAACCAGTTCCCGACGATCTTAATGCAGGTGAAAAAGCAGTCTGATGCCAACGCAGTAGCAGTATCTGAAAGTATTCAGAAAACGATTAAAACTGTGGAAGAAGCATACAAAATCCAGGGAGTAAAAGTAAAAATCGTAAACGATACTACAGAATTTACCCTTGAATCTGCCAACCACGTAATTTTCGACTTATTCTTAGCGATTATCCTTGTGGCAATTGTAATGCTATTATTCCTTCACAGTATCAGAAACGCATTCATCGTAATGGTATCTATTCCGGCTTCATTGGTGGCAGCGTTCATCGGAATGAACTTAATGGGATATACTTTGAACTTGATGAGTTTACTAGGGCTGTCACTTGTGGTAGGTATCCTTGTGGATGATGCGATTGTAGTACTGGAAAACATCTACCGTCACATGGAGATGGGTAAAAGCAAGATCAGAGCAGCGTATGACGGAGCATCAGAAATCGGATTTACCGTTGCTGCGATTACGTTGGTAATTGTGGTGGTATTCTTGCCGATTGCGATGAGCTCAGGGCTTGTAGCCAACATTCTGGCACAGTTCTGCGTCACGGTGGTTATTGCAACATTACTCTCGTTATTGGCTTCATTTACCATTATTCCTTGGTTATCATCAAGATTCGGTAAACTAGAGCATTTAACAGGTAAAAACTGGTTTGAGAAATTCATCCTTTGGTTTGAAGGGTTAATTGACAAATTCACTCATTGGATTACAGGTATCCTTGAATGGTGTCTGAAGACAACTTTAAGAAGAATTTCTACTGTTGTGATTACATTCATTGTTTTAATCAGTTCATTCTCATTAGTAATCTTTGGATTCATCGGAGGAGAATTCTTCCCGCCGATTGATCGTGGTCAGTTCTTAGTACAAATGGAGCTTTCGAAAGATGCTACCGTTGAAAAAACTAACCAAATAACATTAGATGTTGAGAAATTTTTAAGAAATGATAAAGATGTTGTAGACTTAATTACAACGGTTGGACAGCAGTCAACAGGTTTTGGTGGTGCTCAGGCAACTACTTACCAATCTGAGGTTCAGGTTAACCTTACAGATAAGTCTGAACGTTCTGAAAGTACAAACATCAAAGCTGCAAAAATAAAAAGAGAGCTAGAGGAGAAATTCACTGGAGTAGAGTTCAAAACAGCTCCAATAGGGATCATGGGTGCTGAAAATGCACCAATTGAAATGGTAGTAACCGCTCCGGATAATGCAACAGCAGTAAAAGAAGCAAACAGAATTCTTGATCTATTGAAAAAAGTTCCAGGAGCAGTAGATGCGGAGCTATCAACTGACTCTGGTAACCCGGAAGTACAGGTAAATATCGACAGAGATAAAATGGCTTCTCTAGGCTTAAATCTTTCAAGTGTAGGACAAACAATGCAGACTGCATTTAATGGAAATACAGATGGGAAATTCAGAGCAGGAGAGTACGAATATGACATTAACATCCGTTTTGGAGATGTGAACAGACAATCTATTGATGATGTTAAAAACCTTATGTTTACAAACCCTCAGGGGCAGCAGATTCGTTTAAGCCAGTTTGCTGAAGTTAAAATGGGCTCAGGACCAAGTTTGCTTGAACGTAGAGATAAGTCTCCTTCAGTAAAAGTAAGAGCCAAAGCAGTAGGTAGACCGGTTGGGGACGTAGCGAACGAATGGGCTGCTAAGTTTATGAATGAGAAAAGACCTATTGGTGTAGATTACATCTGGAGTGGAGATATGGAGAACCAGCAGGAAGGTTTCGGTACTTTAGGAATTGCGTTATTAGCGGCTATCGTATTGGTATACCTGGTAATGGTATCGTTGTATGACAGTTTCGTATATCCTTTCGTTGTATTGTTCTCTATTCCGTTGGCGATGATTGGGGTAATGGTAATCCTTGCCTTAACAGCTAACTCATTGAACATCTTTACGATGCTAGGGATGATCATGTTGATCGGATTGGTAGCGAAGAACGCGATTATGATTGTTGACTTTACGAATGCAAGAAAAGCAGCCGGAGCAACAACTCACGATGCTCTAATTCAAGCTAACCACGCCCGTCTTCGTCCGATCCTGATGACAACCATTGCGATGATCTTCGGTATGTTACCGATTGCATTGGCAACAGGTGCCGGAGCTGAGATGAACAAAGGTCTTGCATGGGTAGTAATCGGTGGTTTAACATCGTCTCTATTCCTTACCTTGATTATTGTACCGGTAGTATACTCTCTATTTGACTCTATCTTAAGAAGAATGGGTAAAGATACTAAAGTAGACTACGAAGCTGAAATGAAGGCAGAGTATGAGCACAGGGAATTAAATGAAGACGGTTTTACTCCTAAACATTTAGATAACTAGAATATCATATACCTTTAATTAATCGAAAGCGCCTCAGATTTTCTGAGGCGCTTTTTGATTAATAATTTCTGATGAGGCTCAATATTTTATTTTTAGTGTATATTTACCATCCAATGTTTTTACTTTAGACACTAGGTTAGGTAGATTTTTAAAAACCTATAAAAAATTATAAACACAAATGAAAAAAATAATTTTGCTATCTTTATTGTATTGCCCTAGCATGGGTGCGCAGAACTTGTATTGTACAATGTCAAGTTATTCTAATAACGTCATCTACGATGATATGCGTAAACTGAATAATATTAGCGGGGCAGAAATGTCATCAAAATATTTATTCAGTAGTGGGAGCTCAAATATTGGCAGTGCATCCTTCGATTCTTCTTCAAACATGATTTTTACCCTTAATTCAGGACTGAATATATTAGGTAAGTATAATGTATTGAATGACACATTTTCTACATTACAGCTTCCCTGGCCGGCGAATAACGGAGGAGTGTATGTAGATATTGCAATGGCCAATGGAAGATTGTTCGCCATCAAAGAAAGTTCTTCAAATATTATTTCTATATGTGAATTTGATAAACTAACAGGAAATCTTGTTTCTGAGTATAATTATACAACACCTTCCCTTAACGGTTTTTCGGATTTTGCTTTCTGCCAGGAAACCAATGAACTTGTTCTTTTAGTAAATAGTAAAATTGTTAAATATAATATTGTAACAGGCAGTGAAACGTCATTCAGTTTGCCATCAGGAAGTTATGATAGTATTGTGCCTGTAAACCAGAAATTATACGTTACAAAACAGAATACAGTTTCAGGAAATATAGTGTTTACTATAGAATCTTATCAATTATCCACTGGTAGCCTAATGAGTTCTAGTGTGCTTTCAAATACTTTTACGGAGGTAGATGAGGGTATCCGCAATTTATGTTTTCTTGGAGCAACCAATGAACTTGTAGGCACTATAAGTTCACAAAATGAAATCAAGTTGTTAAAATTCAATATCAGTACATTTGCTGAAAGTTTAACACATCTTTTTTGGGGACCGTCATATTTTTTAGGTGACATGGTTGCTACTACTTCAATGGCAACATTATCAACAAATGAAAATCTGAATAATGGTAAAAACAAAAAAATCAAGAATGCATATGATATGGCAGGGAAGAAAATATCTCCTGATACTAAAAATCAGATAATTATTTTTGAATATGAAGATGGAAGCCATCATAAAGTATTTCAAAAGTGATAAAAATCCATTAGATCTCTGCAATAAAAAAGGCTTTCGGTGTAAACCGAAAGCCCTCTCATATGTTGTATTTGAAAAAAATTAGTCTGCCATAACCTCTCCAGCTTTTCTGTAGATAAAGTTTCCATAGACGTGTCTTCTTGCGAAACGGCTTGGAGAATCAGCGTTAACCATTTTAATATAAGTATTTCTTGGAACGCCCATATATTCATAGGTTTTTCCATTCAAATGCTGAACTGTTAAAATCGATTTTTCAAGATAAAAGTCCTGAATGTTAGATTGAGTGATGGTTTCTGTGTATTCTTCTTTATATTTTTCCTGAGTTTCAGGATTAATGCTTACCAGGAAATGATAGGCTTCAATCACAGACTTGCTTCTTTCTTCCGCTGCTACTTTTCCTTCCTCGTCATTGATAAATTTATCAGGGTGTGTATCTTTCATCACATTTCTGTAAATCGTTTTTAACTCTTTTAAAGTTACCGTTTTATCAACTCCAAGAAGGGTTCTGTGTTCACCTATTCGTTTCATATTTTGAATTCTTATTTTCGGGGTGCAAAATTAAGTAATTTAATTGGAATAATTGTAACTTATTCATTATTAATTTATTTGATGGCGCTTATTCTCCATGAAAATATTCGTAAGCATAACCTTCCAAATCTCCACCTTCTGAAATTAGCTGCTCTTTTTCATCATAAATTTTGAAGCTTTCCTGTGAGCCACCGATACTTGCAGAACCATCCAATCCAAGAAGAAGCGTATAAAAAGTGTCCGTTAAAAGAGTTGAAATAATGTCCTTTAGTTGCTTAATCTGGGTTTCATTGAGGTTTAATTCTTCAATTTTTGCTGAAACAAGAGTTTTATAATCTGATTGATTTTCAAAAGCTGAGTGAATAATATCCTGTTTTTCGAGATAGAAATTTTTTACAAACTCTTCGGTTGTCATTATTGTATGTTTTATTTGATCCATTCAAAGGTTTTCTTATTGGTGGGTAATTATATATTCTATTATTTTTTTATTATAGCTATGTCATTTTGAATAAAGACAGAAGGTTTGCAAACATAGTTTAGAAGAGAAATGAAGAATCTAATTGTATTGAGATTCCTCCTTCGTCGGAATGACAGCGATATAAGATTGTATATATTCACTTAAATTATTTTACATAATATGGAACAATACTCTTATCAAAAATCAGAATATAGATTCTTATTCAGCTTAAAATAAATAGACTGGTTTTTAAAATCGATAATGGTATTGAATCTCTTTAAGAAACCATTTCCAAAAAAGCCTGCCATTTTTTCTGAAGCATCAATTCCTTCTGTAGAGCTGGAAAGCGTAATTGGCACATTGTAAAGAAATTGATGGGCGAAGGTAATGGATGGACAAAGAACTACCGGCATTTCATATACAGAACCATCGGAGCCCTGTGCTGCAGCTTTTCCGATTGTTTTCATGGTATTGGCTAAAGAATTTTTTCTGGCATAAGGAGAAGCGATGGTAAGAGCATCATCCGCACCGCTGTCAAGACCGAAATACCCGGAATATTCTTTACCATTGACTGTTATTGAGCTTTCCACAGCAGGGTAATTATCAATGAGATGGAGTTTCATTTTTTCATATCCTGAAAAATCAATAGACGTGTCATTTTCATCATAAAAACGGATCACATTTTTATGGTAATCAATTTCAATGACCTTTCCTTTCATTAAATCTGTTCCAAAAACACCATCGAAATTAACCTCTCCATAAGGAATGAGGGTAAAAAGAACATCTGTTTTCTGTATATCCCCGAATTGAACTGTATTATGACTGCTGTAATCAACGGTGTTTACCCCGTTTGAACCTTTATTTTCAGATTTTCCGCCAATTTTCAAATTAACTTTCTTCTTAGCATTGATATTAATGACAGATCCGTCTGCACCGGTATCAAACAGGAATTTTACATTATCCACTGCATTTACCCTGCATTGCAGATAAACAGAATTGTTTTCCAGTGAGAACGGGATAAGGGTAGGCTGCTTTTGTGCTGATAAAGCTACACTAATGCCTATGGTTAAAAAAAGATATTTACAATTCATAAAAGATGCATTCTAAAGGTTAATGCAACGAAAATAAATCTATTGATGATTTTGACAAAGAAAGGGCGCTTCATTAACCTTCCCTTAACCATTCTCTATCCAAATATTCTTTAAAACTACATACACATAACTTTAAAATAAAAAAGCAGTACTCAAAATGAGTACTGCCGCTATAATTTTTAATTCCTAATTAAGGCTCATCACAATTTTTTTTCAGTTTTGTGAAAATTTTGTCGAAATCCCTGTAAACATTTCCTTCCTCATCGCGTTTCTGTCTGAAGCTGCTGTTGGCGCAATTATGAAAACTTAAACCAATCATATCAATAAGGGCGTAGTCTTCACTTTGTGGATCACTAAGTTTTGCATTGAAACGGTTCATCACCCCTTGCGGATCTGCATTGTTTTTACTTTTAAGCTCTGTATAGGCTTTCCATGAAGCAAACATTTTTTCTCTGTCAGGAGATGATATGGCATCAATGGATTCTCTGCAGGTTTCGTAAAATCTGCTGTTTTTAAGAGTGGTAGGATCTGAAAATGCAAGGATTTCTTCCTTGTTCAGTTCATATTCGTTCTCAAAAGTTTGTATGGCATTTTCATACAGCTTTTTCCAAACCGGCTGATTAATTACTTTAAGGCTGTAAAGTTCTTCTTTTTTCTCCTGGTATTGTTTTTCCAGATTTTCCAGATGCTGTTCCTTATTTTTACGAATTTCTTCAAGGCTGGAAAGCTTAAAAATAGGATTCGTATCAAAATGAACCCCATTGAACTTGTATAAAAGTTTGTTAACCCCGTCTATTTCCTCTTTTTCATATTTGGAAGCATCAAAATATCCCTTGTTGTCACAATTGAATGTCTGATAGCTGTACGGTGTCAGATTGTTGGTTTTTGCAGGGGACTTTTGCCCCAAAACAATAGCAGATAAAGTCAGGGAGAGCCCGACCATCATTTTTTCCATGCGCATAGTTGTAGAAAGAATCCGGATTTTCTAAAATTTCAGCGCAAAATTAAGGCTTTAAATCCGAAAACTAAAGAATTTAATCAATTTTATATAGTTATTTTTCTTATTTGATGAGAATTTTAATTTTTTGCTTTAAACAGGCCGTTTTCTGAAATTTTAAGGTTCATCACAATCTCTTTTTACTTTTACGAAAACCTTTTCAAAAGTTTTAAATAAAGTATTATCCTCATCAGCTTTAGGTCTGAAACTATGGTTTGCGCAATTATTGAAAGCGTTCATAAGATCAATAAATGCATAATCATCCTTTCTCGGATCATTCCATTTGGCATTAAAAGCGTCTTTTGTTCCGGAATAAAGCTCTTCTCCTTTTTTAGATTCAAATAAACCTTTCCATACAGAATACATTTTCTTCTTGTCCTTGGTGGTCATGGCATCTGCATATTCTTTGCAGGTAGTATAAAACTTGCTGTTTTTAAGGGATTGCGGATCAGCATAGCCCATAAGAAGTGCTTTATTGAGGTGATATTCATTTTCCAGAAGAGTAAGAGCTTCTTCATGCTGTTTTTTCCATATCGGAAGGTCTATGAGTTTGAGTTCTTCAAGTTCTTTCTTTCGCTCCAGATACTCTTTCTCAGCCTGTTGCAAAAGCTGAGCACTATTGCTGCGAACCTCATCATATTTTGCCGGATTAAAAACGATAAGAGAAGTAAACGGAGACCACGTTAAAGGATATAAAAGTTTGTAAGTGCCATCTATTTCTTCTTTTTTATATTTTGAAGGATCAAAATATCCCTTAACATCACATCCAAAGGTTTGGTAAGAATAAAGAACCAAAGAACTTTTTTTTGCAGGAGCCTTTTGAGCGATCATCATCAAGGATAAAACCAAAGAAAGCCCTGTGAATAATTTTTTCATCGTTGAAAAATTTATATTTTGAATTTCGGGTTAAAATTAAAACTTTAAGCATCAATTTTTATCATAAATCAGAATTATTTACTCACTGGTTTCCGGGATTTATAAGGTTTGTCATTTGTTTTTCCTTGTGTTTTTTATATTTTGCAGCCCAATATCATGAATTCCGATTTTGTTGAGGCAGAGAGGAAGTATAATGATTGAATGATAGAACAAAATATTAATAATGTACCATAATTTAGAACAACTGTTTTACAGAGGAGATCTGGACCAGTGTATTATAGAAGGAGAACAATACTTATCATCTCATCCTGAAGATGAAGAGGTCTTATTTTTAATGGCAGTAGCTTACCATGATATCGTTTACTATGACGGGCATGAAGCGGTTTATGATGCCATCAGAGACTATGTTATTCCTTACTTGCGCAGAATCCTTCAGATTAACCCTAACAATCAGAAAGCCTTATATAACATTCTGAATTATCCATTAGGAAATGAATATAACCTGATGCAGATCGCCAGAATTAAAAAACATATCACCCAGGAAAATAAGGCTGAGTTTATAGGCTATGCCGAACGTATGCTGGAGGACCCGGACTATGTAGGATATGGATATGATTTCCTGGTTAAAATATATGAATCCCTTACAGAAAATAAAGCGCTTTTGAACAGTCTTGAAGCCGCAATGTATTATGCTAAAAAAGCATATGCAGACAACCGTGAGATCAGGGACAAAAACATCTCGTTGTACTGGATCAAAAAGATCTATTTACTGGACCATACAAAAATGGTTTCAGGAGAGGAACTTACTGCGCTTATTGATCAGGAACATACTACTTTTGTAAGCCGGAATGAATATGATTTTTTCAATCTTGCCGACATTGCGTTTGAAAATAATGTACCTGACCTTTCACTGAAGATGATGATGAAGGCGATTAAATGTGAAAATTCAGCACTGCACGTTCATGAAAAACTGGCAGAATGGCACCAGCGTTTTGCCGAACTGATTCAAAATGGATATAACAATCCTGATGTTTTCTATTATCAGCTGATTATTGAAAGAAATTATAGCGATTTGCTGAATGTTTCCGCTGATTTTTACTACCATCATGCCCTTGAAGTCATGAATTCCCATCCGGAACTGTTCGCTGGGTATCATTTTGCGGGAACTTATCTGTATGAAGACCAACGCTATGCTGAAGCTATTCCTTTACTGGAAAAAGCAGTAGTATTATCACCCAATGCCACTTCCTGGAGGCGAAAGGTAGAATCCGAATACCTTTTGAATGGAACAGTTTCATCTGAAATTCCGAGATTTCCGGATTATCCTGCAGATATCTATAATGAAGGAGTCTGCATGAGCGAGTTTATAGAAGTAATAGAGGATGAGAATGATAAGATTCAGTTGACTGAAGTCAATCGTATCATGTATAAGCAGGCTTATGAAGCATTCCGAAGATATTATAAGGAGGGAAAGTTTGAGAGTGACTATCATAATGATCTGCATACGAGAGCAATGTGTTGTAATAATTTAGCGATTAAATATTCGTTATTGGGAGATCATCATGCTGCTGCAACAATTGCTTCTGAAGGGCTTAGATATTCAGAATTTATGGAACTTCATGTGGTATTGATTGATGCTTTGATTGATGGCGGAAATTATGAAGAGGCAGAAGAAGCGTTGAATACCTATTTCAGTCTTTACGGAGAATCCGAGGATTATTTTTATAAAAATGTGTATTATAGAGCCCGTCAGGTTCAGCTTCATGGATTATTGGGAGCTGATGATGTTTATAAAGAGGCAGAAGAAGTTCTTGTCTACGCCTATCAACATACCATGGACAATCTGGAAATTAATGATTACGATTACAGAGATCTGGAAGCTGGTAAAAACATATTGGAAGGTATTTTATTTGAGCATTTGGACAGTCAGGACATTAATGCCAGAAAAGCGCATTACGAAGGGATGGCTGAGCGTTTTCCACAGGAACCGAATCCTCAGTATTCCCTGATGCAGATTTATAATGAACAGGAAAATTATGGACAAGTAGGCTTGGCAGCTAGGAGATATTTTCAAAATAAAAGAGAATTCCTTTTAGATGCTTTTGATAAAGCGAAAACCATTTATATGATCGTTAAAAGTGATTTTCTTCAGGAAAATTATCAGCAAGCAGCCTCCGTGTTTAACGAATATGATGCTGAATGTAACGAGGCAATGGATCCTGAAGAATATGTGCTCTGGTTAAGCTATGGAGTTCGGGTTTATGAAAAACTGAATAATAAAGATCAGACTTTAGCCCTTGCTGAAAGATTCACTACCATTTACAATGCTGAAGAGTGGGGCTATGATGATCTTGTAGAAAGTGTTGAACTGGCAAAAGCTGTTGTTTTGTATCAGGCTGGAAACGTAAAAGAAGCTCATGCAATATTGGATCAGGTACGTTCAGTTGCAGATTATGATCCTATTGCAGATGAGTATAAAGCTTCATGGAAAAAACCTGGATTGTTTTCTAAATTCGGATTTTAATCATTTAAGAACAAAAAAATGGCACATCGTCTTTACGTATATAATGTAGATTTAAAAACAGGAGACCAATATTCACACTATCTGGGGGAATGGAATTACGAGATTCCGGAATTGCTTCTTCCTTTATTTTCCTGTGATCCAAGATCAAAAGGAAAGCTGCTGTACTTTGATAAGATCAATGGAGTAGCAAGGCTGAAATCATTCTATCAGTTGTTGGGTGAACATTATCAGTTGCTTTACAAAAAGGCTTATTATGAACCTGTCAACAAAATGTTTGAGATGTTGGATGATCTTCCTTATGATACTTTCGTCATCAATGGATGGGATGTTTTCAATATGAATGAAGAAAAACATTCCGATCAGGCCAAAAACTGGGTGCTGGAAATCAAGGAAAAAAGTAAGCTGTATGATAAAGCTATGGCCAAACAGAATCTGGGCTGGCTGGAAAAAGAAGTCTTAGCCAGAAGCGGATATGGATCTTTTTTAGAGATGCTGGAAACAGACTGGATTGATTATGGTCTGGGCTACTGGAATGAAGATTTGTATAAAGATATTTCGGAGTCTTTTGAAGACAATGGTCTTTGGGGATTAAAGGATAAAAAAGGAAATATCATAACGCAACCTGTTTATGAAGAAATATTTGCCTTTAGTGAAGAAGGCATTGCGGTAGCACAGAAAAATGGTAAGTACGGATATCTGAGAAATGATGGGAAAGTACTTATTGAATGCATTTATGAAGAAGTTTATGATTCTTTGTTTATAGACAATAAGAATTATGGGATTATAGAAATCGATCAAAAATGCGGGTTGATTAACATTGAAACCGGAGAAATTGTTATTCCTTGTGAATATGAAGAACTAGAGATGTTAAGGCATGTCTACCTTTTTAATGCTAAAAAAGAAGGGAAGTATCGCCTTATTGATGCATTTAATAAGCCTATTATTGAAGAAGATTTTGATGAGCCTTTTGAGTTTAATTATTCCGGATTGCTTTATCGTTCACTGGAAGGAACATCCAAAAAAGCATTTTACACATTTGATGGTGTTTATCTAGGTGAACACCCTGAAGATGTATTGGGTGAGATTGGAGAGGGCTATTATTGGGTTAAGCCGAATAAATTTCAGAAAAAAACCAGCATTATAAAAGCTGATGGAAGTCTTTTGGATACTGAAGTAGATACCGTGATGATTCTGAATGATTATTACGCTTCTTTTGCCTACAAGAAAGCTAAGAAATGGCATATTTATGATATAAAATCCGGTGAATTCAGGTTAAAAGAACATATCATTGAAAATATTCACAGGGATTGGTTTACCCAGTTTATGAAGAATGTATTCCTGTTGTCTGATGAAAATGGCTGGGGCTTGTATAATGCTGCTGAAGACCGCTGGTTACTCCCTTCCTCTAAAGAATATAAAAAAATAGAATCCTGCCGGGAAGAAATCTTCCGTGTGACCACTTCAGACGGAATGTTCTATTTTGACCAGCAAACAGAGACTCAAAGCAGTATCTACGACTATATTGGTGAAGGAATAGACTATAATGAACAGATGCTTTGTCTTTATAAAGGGAATGATATGTTTATCCTTGATACCAACAGAACATTACACAAGGTTTCCGATAATCAGTTGGGAACTTTGTATGAAAAAAGACATAATCTCCGTGGAAAAGATCAAAAGTATTTCCTTGATTTTTATAAGGCATGGACTGAGAAAAAAGGTTCAGGCTACGAAGAATATTTTGATGATGAAACCCTGATGTCGAGGGCTGAAGAATACATTGAAGAAGGAAAAGTTGAAGATGCCGTGAGACTGTATCAAATAGGAGTAAGCCGCGGAAATACAAATATGATGGTGGAACTTGGATATATTTATGTTCATGATGAGTATCCTGAATATTATGATCTGGAGAAAGGACTTGCCCTGTATGAAAAAGCAGCTTCTAAGAATCATGCCATTGCATGGAATAACTTAGGTTATCATTATCAGAGCGGAGTGGGATATCCTCAGGATATTAAAAAGGCTTTAAAATGTTTCAGGAAATCTGCAGAATTAGGAGATGGGCTGGCAATGCAGAACCTTGGGCTTTTGTATTTTTATGGGGAATATGTATTACAGGATTATGACCTTGCATTAGGCTACTATAAACAGGCAGAAAAGAAGTTCTATTATAATGATGAAAAATTTGCTGAAATCTATTATCAAAAAAGTGATTTTGACAATCTTCAGCGTTATTTGAAAAAAGATACTGAGGGTACGTATTCCGATATTTATTACGGAATTATGTACGATGAAGGATTAGGAGTAAAAGTAAGCTCTAAAAAAGCAATCAAACACTACGAAAAATCCTTGGAACACGGCTACTATACAACAGCATTGAAAAGACTTTTATATTTCTATAAAGAAGACCCAGCCTTTGCTGATCCGGAGAAATATCAGCATTGGAAGACATTTGGAGAGGAGAATGATATGGATGTATAATTAAAATTTGTAGAGTCTTACGTATTCATTATTTTAAAAACTCTTTTGTCATTTAGTTGGAATCTAGATTATTATATTCCAATAATGAAGTTGAGATTCCAACTAAATGACAAATAGAAACTACAAATTATTTTCCGTTGCAATATTCTATATGCCTATGTGGTAAAAGAAATAACCACATAGGTATATAGATTTGATGTTTAAATAAAGAATTTGTGCATTCGCGGCCATTAAAAATAGTTGCTCACTTCAATAAGATTTTGGTCCGGATCCCGGAAATAAACAGATCTTATTTTTCCTACAGCACCTGTACGGTCTACGATCCCTTCAATGATCTCAATGTTTTTTTGCTTTAGCTCATCCATCACCTCATGAATATCAGTTTGTGCAATGAAACAAAGATCTGCGGAGCCACTGGTAGGATGTTCAGCTTTAGGTTCAATTTCATGGCCTTTTTGATGCAGGTTGATCTTTTGATTTCCAAAAGTAAGTGCTTTTCGGTTATCCCCAAAGGTTACGACTTCAAAACCCATGATCTCAGTGTAGAACTCTATGGTTTTGTTAATATCTGATACGGTTAGTACAATGTGATCGATGTTTTTTATCTTCATAATTTTTTATTTTTAAACACAAATGATACCAATGTTTTCACAAATATTACAAGATATAGGCTATCTCATTAGTGTTATTTGTGCCTTAAATTAGTGACATTTGTGTTCCCAGTCTTTTATAATTTAATAGATTTACAGTAATTAATAGCATAATCATGATTTACTTTTTTCTTTTTTTTATTGTCATTGTATTTGGAGGGATTTCTTATCTGATTATGCGTTTATGTAATCAATGGACCCGAAATCACAAATACGAGGTGCTTTTTAATACTTTAATCTTTATTGGATCATTTCTTTTGATCTCATTTCTTAGCCTTTATATCTTTATTTCAAATCTTGACTTTTCCAGATAATATCTAACTTTAAAATAATCATTTTATAAAATATCATTCTATGCATTTTGATTGGATTTACCTCGTTGTTTTTCTATTTTTCCTCTTTATTATTGGTGTTTTTGGAGGGATTTCCTATATAACCATGCGTTTTTGTAACCGATGGACCAAGGATCACAGATATGAGACTCTATTAGATTCTTTAATCTTTATAGGAGCGTTTTTTCTGATATCATTTGTAAGTTTTTTTATTTTCATTACGACGTTCACTTTCCAGCGATAGTAGGAACGTTTCTTCTAAGAAAATAGTAAGCAATTAACAGGTTGATAAAAAGAGCCATCCAGACATTGATGCCGTAGAACAGTTCATAATCATGATCCTTTTCATTATAAAACAGATTCTTTATGATTCTGAAGGTAATAGCAGTGGTGGTCACCGCATAGCTTAAAATCATAAAGTTTTTGTGCTGGATAATATTCCCTTTTTTAATATAAAGTACAGCTGCTACAGTAAAATAAGCCCAGAGGATATCTTGAATCAGAAACCCTGTAATTCCTATTAATCCGCCATTTGAAAACAATCCTAATACGAAACATGCCGGAACATTAATAATAAGAATATTGTAAACGTAAATCCGTCCGATCATTTTATGTAAACTTCTGTTTTCTCTTAGAAATTGAGGTGAAAATTGAGTTAAACCAGCCAAAAGACAAAGCGTTATTGAAAAAATATGGATGTAGAAAAAAGCCATCCAATACGGATTATTGACAACTTTTTGTTTAAAGGCCAAAAATCCCACCGTTTTATCAAGAGAAGTATATTGGGAAATTGTTTTCAGCATCAGCATACTGAAAATAAAAACTGAAAACACTGCGATTACTTTAGCAAGCTTTATTCCCAATGATTTTGTCATGAACCTTATTGATTAGTCTTTTAATACCTCTCTAATCTGGTTTTCCATATCTTCAAGATCATCGAACTTTTTCAGAGTTAAAGATTTTCCGTTTTTCTTAAGCTCTTCAATAATTTCAAGAACTAATTCTAAGGGTTCAGCCTCATAACCGAATAAATTGCTGTCAAAATCTGCTCCTACAATTAAACCATCACTGTTCATTCCCAGACACCAGTTCTCCAAAAACTCATTAAGAGGAATAGGAGAGGCCTCATAGCGGTTCCATTCTTTGCTTACACATGATTTTGCTCTTGCTGCATCCGCCCAGAAACAAATGATTTGTACAGGTTCACCATCTTCATATTCCAGATCGTTGGAGTAGGAAGTAGCGTATCCTTTATCATCTTTTAAGCCATACACAGTTTCTGTTTCACTTACTTTTCTGATGAAAGCTTTATATCGGTTTTTTAGGGTAATTTGGTCTTGAAGCATATTTTTAAATTATGAATTGAATTTATTTTGTTTTATCAATCTTGGTTAAGAATTATTACTGGTGTTGATATGTACAATTTCGGGATTTTCACCATCGAGATTTCGTTTTGACCTTCCATATAATCCTATTTCCAGATCATTGGGTGTTTCATTATCCAGTTCAGAGGGATGTACATAAGTATACATACCGTATCCATGTCCGGAAACAAGCCAGCCTTCAGTAGAATTCAAATGAATGACATTGAAATCTCCTGCAGAGCCTCCGGCAAATACAGGCCCAAATTCTTTCATCAGTTTGATAGCTTCATCCTGTACGTTTGCTACAATAGTAATATCATCAAAGATAATATAAGTGTCATTTTTAAAAAGAATCCAATCCTGAAATTTAGGGTTGATAGTAAGCTTTATATGTTCAAGAATTGACAAGTTATTCATAGTTTAAATGTAGTTATTATAAAATCAAATTTCTATTGAAAATCTGTAAGAGTTATAGCATATTGGGGTTTTAGATAGTGTATAATATTACAAAATCCCTTTAATTCTCAAATGCTGTAACAGCATAATTGTCTTTGCATCCTTAATTTCTCCCGTATCAAGCATGGTAAGCGCTTCATCAAAAGATAATTCCAGTACTTCAATCTGCTCACCTTCCTCTTCAAGGCCACCGCCATCATTAATCTTCATCTCATTAGAATATTCAGCAATGAAAAAGTGAAGAATTTCCGTTACAGAACCAGGAGACATATACGCTTCAAATACTTTTTCAACCTTGGAAATTTTATATCCTGTTTCTTCTTCGGTTTCTCTTTTGATGCAGTCTTCAGGATTATCATTATCTAAAAGTCCTGCACAGGCTTCAATAAGCATTCCGGAAGCATTTCCATTAATATAAGTAGGTAATCTGAATTGTCTTGTAAGAATAACAGTGTTGGAAATTTTGTTATAGAGTAAAATAGCGGCACCATTTCCACGGTCATAAGCTTCTCTGCTTTGGGTTTCCGTAGTTCCGTCTTTTTTGCGGACAGTAAAGGTCACTTTGTTTAAAGTATACCAGTTGTCAGATAAAATATCAGTTTTTAAAATAGTAATATCAGGATTTTGCATAAGGTATGTCTTCTATGTTATAATAAATGGTAAGGCCTTTTTCTCTGGCAATTCTTACGTCCTCATCGGCTCCTTTGGAAGCCCCTTCAATACGGAGGATAGCATCACATTTTTCAAGAATACGATGAGCCGCCGGGTATTGTATCTCCTGCCATGCCGGATCTCCAATTTGGTTAGAACCTGCCAGTTTAATCAATGGGAGCGCAACCCATTCTCCAATAATAGGAATATGTCCTTTTCTGAAAATAGGCAGAGCTGCGGCCTCAAGGTTGTCAAGGTTTTGCTGAATCAATTCAGGATTGTCATTGGTTCCACTACGGTAAGGGCCTGCAATAAGTATGAGCATAATTTTTTTGAGTAAAATAACAGAACTTATAAGAGAAAAAAAATAATGTAGTTTAAGAGCAGTTACTTTTTTGCTTATTTGTTTTAATAATGCTCAAGAATTCAGGAGTAATACCGAGATATGAAGCAATCTGTTTTTGGGTAACACGTTCTGCAGCCAGAGGATATTTCTTAAGAAAGTTATGATACCGTTCCTCTGCGGGAAGTGATAAATTTTCAATGGTCCGGAGCTGTTCCCTGATATAGGCATTTTGCATCATAATCCTGAAAAACCTTTCAAACTTTGGAACTTTGCAGTAAAGCTTATCCAGACTATCTTTAGAGAGTTGCAAAATTGAACTTTCTTCAAGAGCTTCAATGTTCAGCATAGAAGGCTTCCCATTAATAAAACAATACATATCTGTAATCCACCAGTCTGAAACAGCAAACATAATGGTTGATTCTTTTCCTGAGGCATCCGTGTAATAGGCCCGTAGAATGCCTGATACTACAAAATTGATATCCTTACAGGGCTGCTGATGCTTTATTATCAGTTCTTTTTTCTGAACCTTTTTTCCTTTCAATAGAGACAAAAAATAAGAGGTTTCGTCTTTGTCTAGAGAAATATGCCTGGATATATTTTTTAGAATTAAATTCTCTTCCATACAGAATTAACTATCTTTTTTTAGCAAATTATTCAAGGACTGATGCAAATCCGGAAACTTAAATTGAAAACCAGCATTCTGAATTTTCTGTGAAGACGCTCTGGATCCTTCCAATATAGCATTTGCCAGTTCACCAAATAACATTTTTAAAACAAAAGCGGGAACATTGGGCATAAAAAGCGGTTTTTTCAGAACCTCAGCAATCTTTTTAGTTAAATCTGAATTGGTGATATGCTGAGGTGAAACAGCATTGTAAGCACCGTGAAAGTGAGTGTTTTTTAAAGCGAGCTCATAAATAGAACAAATATCTTCAATATGAATCCACGGCATATACTGTTTACCACTTCCCAAAGCAGATCCAATACCATATTGTATTGGAGGAAGCATTTTCTTTAATGCTCCTTCTTTCTCAGAAAGGACAACGGCAGTACGGATTTTGACGATTCTTTCTGCCAGATTTTGTTCCTTAAAATGATCGGCAGCTCTTTCCCATAGAACAACAACTTCGCTGAGAAAGTCATGTCCCGGTGGATCGTTTTCCGAATATATTTTTTCTGTAGTCAGGGTTCCGTAAAAATTAATACCGGAAGCAGATATAAAAGATTTTAGCTTAATCTCTTTTTTTCTTAAAGTATTTCGTAATAATGTGGCGGAATCCACTCTGCTGGCAATCAGCTCTTTTTTTCTTTCTGCTGTCCAGCGCTTTTCTGAAATATTAGCGCCCGCCAGGTGAATGATGTGAGAAACATTTTCCAAAGCCGATTCATCAATGGTTCCTTTTTTAAGATCCCATTCATATTCATTTGCTTGTCTCTTTTTCCGGGTAAGAAATCTTACCTCGAATTCATTCCCTATTTTTTTTGCAAGTTCCTTTGCAATCAAGCCATTTGCGCCGGTAATCAAAACAACTTCTTTCATACTGATCTATTTTGTAGTGGTGTGGTATAACTATGCCTGATTTTTAACAATCAAAACAAAGTCTTCTTCTAAAAGTTTATAGCCGTAATCATAAATAAACTTGTACTCAGACCCGTTTTTATAAACCTTTATATTGGTGAAATAATCAAAATCAAAGCCCAGACTTTCTAATTTGGATTTTGAAACCTTTGTTTTCCCATCAATATTTACTTCCGTAAGGATCCTGTAATTCTTGCGGAGTTTGTTATTGATATTCCGCATCAGATTTGTAGAATCTTTGTTCTGCTTATTGTTGTAGGCGTTTCGACAGGCATCATTGCAGAATTTTTTATCAGACCTTCCGATGATTTTTTCGCCACATTCCAGACAATTCATAATTTTTATTTTTTCACTTTGTGTCCATGAGCATGTTTTTTCCTTAACAATTTTATAAACCTGCTGTGTGAAGGATAACTTCTGTTGGGTGTTATATTGTTAAAAAACAAAGCCACAAGCAACAGGATAATACACCCCGAAAGAACCGGAGAGATAACATACCAATATCCTAATTCCGGAATTTTCCCGGTAGAGCTTACTGCAATAAGAGCTGTTGCTCCACCCGGTGGATGCAGCGTTTTGGTATACTGCATCAGAACTATGGAAAAAGCCACAGCCAATGGGGCCGAAAGCCATATAATATCCGGAACAATCTTAAAGACTGTAACGCCCACCAATGCAGAAAGAACATGCCCGCCTACTAAGTTTCTTGGTTGAGCCAGCGGACTTTGGATAGCTCCATAAATAAGAACACTGGAGGCGCCAAAAGAACCGATTAGGAATATATTCTCAGTCTCCGCTAAAGAATGAGACTGGATAAAAGCAATTAAACCAATTCCGAAAAAAGCACCTAAGAATGACCAGAAATGCTCCTTGTAATCAACCAAGGTTTCTTTATAGATTACATATTTTGAGACTCTGAACGTTCTTTTTATTGTCTTCTTCATGTACTTGTCTTCTTTACTTTTTATAATTGATTTTTTGCAAAATGCATTGGTTTTATCCAAGATAGAACAAAGATACAGAATTATCCGTTTGTAAATGGATAGTATGGAAAGAGAAGAAAACCTTTTTAAAGTAAAAAAAAACAGACTGATATGTATTGTTATGTAATTCATTTTATTTTGATTTATCGGGAGAGTTTATTTTTAGTGTAATTTTGTGAATAACTTAATCATAATTTTATATTGAGGATTAATTTTTTAAAAAAAACTATTACCATGAAAAAACAAAGCATTAAACCAGAGTTTACTTTAAAGATGTTTGAAGTGTTAGGAGGCGTTTGGATTGCCGGTTGTGTAAAAACAGCAGCTGAATTAAATATTGCAGATTACCTGGCAGAAGGAGAGCAGACAATTTATTCCTTGGCAGAAAAGACAAAATCCGACGAAAAAAGTCTCTACAGAATTATGAGAGCATTAAGTAGTGCAGGAATTTTTGAAGAATTGGAAAATAAAACATTTGCATTGAATGATTTTGGAGCCACTTTACAAACTGATGTCCCCGGTACAGCCAAAAATTTTGTTCTGACCATTCTGGGTGAGCATTTTCTGACGTATATGGAATTGACTTATAATCTAAAAACAGGAAAGATTCCTTTTGAACACGTTCATGGAGTGGGTGTCTGGGAATATTACAAAAAAAATCCTGAGGCTGGAATCAATTTTGGTAAAGGAATGACAGGGATGTCTGGAATGGAATTGGAAGGAATTATGAATACTTATGATTTTAGCACTTATCAAACCATTGTGGATATAGGAGGTGGGAATGGAGCAATGATGTATGCTATTCTCAATGCGTATCCTCACAGCTCAGGAATTATTTTTGATGAAGCTAATGTTATAGAAGTGACAGCTTCTTTGATCCCGGAAAATTTAAAAGACAGATGTTCCGTGAGTATGGGCAGCTTTTTTGATAAAGCTCCGGAGGGTGCTGATCTGTATACCATGAAGTGGATTATGCATGATTGGAGTGACAAAGAATGTGTACAGATACTGAAAGTCTGTTATAATGCAATGCCTAAAGGAGGAAAATTACTCATTATAGATGCTGTAATTCCGGATGATTCTAGAAATAAACCTCATGTTGCTAAAGTTTTAGACATTGTAATGTTGTCATGCCTCACAGGAAGAGAAAGAACCTTAATTGAATTTAAAGAGCTTATAAAGGAGGCGGGGTTAGAATTTACCCGTTTTATGGATATTGGTACAGAAGCTAAAAGTATTATTGAATGTGAAAAACTACAATAAAACATTGAAAAACTACCTTATACAATTTATTAATTGCGCAGGGCATTTTATAGATTAGTGATATCCATACTGATTAATCGGTGATATTGATTTTAAAAAGTTCTTTATGTAAAATAATTACAGTTAAATGTATAAAACGAACTTATACAATTTCCTTGATAATCTTTTCAAAGAGAGGTTAATTTTTATTGATCCTTTTTATAGTAAAACAGGAACCCTAATTTGGATTCCTGTTTTTTTAAATGCTAAAATTTAAATATTATCCTAAAACCAATTCCTCACTATAAACAAGACCTTCATAACAAGCATTATAAATAGCTTTTAATTCATCTAAAGAAGGAACTCTCGGATTGAAACCGGTACAAGGATCTGCCAGTGCATTGGCTGTAATATAATCAATGTTTTTATCCCAATCTTCTTTTGAAATTCCGAATTCTTTAATCGCAGATTGGTTATTAACCTCTGAACGTAACGTTTCAATTGCCTGAGCAAGATCTTCAGCCGTTTCTTTACCAATTACTCTTGCTAAATCAGGGTAACGTTCTGTAGCCTGGGCATTATAACGGATAACATTCGGAAGGAAAATAGCATTGGAAGCTCCATGAGGAATGCCGTACAATGCTCCAACCTGATGAGATAATGAGTGAACAATTCCCAACCATGCATTATTGAATGCTAATCCTGCCATAAAAGAAGCATCGTGCATATTCTGACGTGCTGTAATATTGTTTGGGTTTTCTACCGCTTCTTTTAAGTTATTGAAAACAATCTCAAGACCACCTTTTGAAAGCGCATCTGCAATATTATTATCAATATTGGAAACGAAAGCCTCTACACAGTGTGTTAATGCATCAAGACCTGTATTTGAAGTCACGTGCGCCGGCATTGAAGCACAGATTTCTCCATCTATAATGGCAATATCAGGTGTTAATTCATAAGAAACGATTGGATATTTTACCCCTTTTTCTCTGTCTGTAATCACAGCAAGGCCTGTTGTTTCAGTTCCTGTACCGCTTGTAGAAGGAATGGCGATGAATTTCGCTTTGTTTCTTAAAACCGGAACCGTAAAAGGTTTAATCATAGCATCAAAATCGGCATCAGGATATTCATAAAATACCCACATAATTTTGGCTGCATCAATAGCAGAACAGCCTCCTAATCCAATAACCCAATCCGGCTCAAATGTTTTCATGATTTCAGCTCCTTTTAAACATGTTGCTGATGATGGATCTTCCTCTACACCCTCAAAAATTTGAGTTTCAACTCCAGCTTCTGTAAGGTAAGCAATCGCTTTATCAAGAGTTCCGCTCTTTCTCATAGAACTTCCTCCTGTTACAATTACTGCTTTTTTACCTTTAATATTGGCTAATTCTGAAAGACTTCCGGCACCATGAAATACTTCTCCTGCAATAAATAATTTGCTCATTTTTTTGTTTGATTTTAATGAGACAAAATTAGAGAAGCCCAAACGGACGATGTTATACAAACAGGATTATGTGTTATACATTTGCGCCAATTCCTGCTGAAGGGCAGTAGGAGTTTCCTTCAATTTTGATTTCACAAATTTGTTGAGTGCAGAAGGAGAATTGAAACCGAGATCAAAAGCAATTTCCTTATGAGAAAGGTCTGAAAACATCAATTGTCGTTTAATCTCCATTAAAATCCGGTTGTGAATGGCCTGAATAGCCGTTTCTCCACAATGTTTTTTGGTAACTGAATTTAATTTTTTGGTTGTAATAGCCAATTCATCAGCATAATATTGAACTGTTCTGTATTGTTTATAATGCTCATTCAGTGATTTTTTAAAACGGACATAAATAGGTTTGTCGGAAGTTTCTTTATGCAATATGGGATGCAGTCCGTGAACAGATTCAATTAAACCTAACAGAAAAATTTTGATCTGAAACCTTGCCTGTTCCTTTTTGATAAGACTTGGCTGCTGATAAATCCCCTGAATGATGGAAATTAAATATAGACTCTGTTTAAAGTCTTCAGGAGACAGAACCGTACAGTGAAGTTGCGTAGAAAGATTGACATTATAAGTACTCAGTTCATTCTTCAGAATATCCGAACAAAACAGTATTTCTTCAAACAGAATGATTTTTCCTTTAAGATCATCGCTTGTATCAGAAATAAAATGAACCTGGTCCGGAAATATTACAGAGATTTTTCCTGGTTTCAAAAAATGAATTTTATCTTCAATATGGAGTTGTAAGGTTCCACTTTCTATAACAATAATAAAAAAATGATCCTTTTTGTGAGGTTTCCCATAATCTTTCAAATAGTCATTGGTTAAATCAAAAACCCGAAATGAAAGATTCTTATCCTCCTCTTTCTGAATATTCTTTTTAATTTCTAACGTCCTCATATATTCATTTCTTTATATTCAAAAATCATTAAAGTTCCTTCTTAGTAAAAAACCGAAGACAAAATTAATTTAAATCTTAATAAAATGGCAACTAATGCATGGATAAAAAGAATTAGTGCATTAGTGGATAATTACTTTATAATTTTTCATTTTTCAAATTGAATCATCATTTTTTACTATTAAAAGCAAGTATTCCTAAACACTTTTAATTTTCATTACCCGATAACAAACGACTACAAACGAATTTAAATAGTTTATAACCGACTGATTTATGGGGATATCGCAAACTTTGCAACAGAGATTTGAGAAAGCAGTGAACGTCTCTTATCTGAAATATTAATCATTAAATCTAAAAGTTATGTCACTAAGAAACAAAGTAACATTAATTGGTTACACAGGTAAAGAAGTTGAAATGGTAAACTTCGAAAACGGAAATGTAAAAGCAAGTGTATCTTTAGCTACAAGCGATCATTACACCAATGCTAAAGGTGAAAAAGTAGAAGAAACGCAATGGCACAATCTGATTGCTTTCGGGAAAGTTGCAGAAATTATGGAAAAGTATGTTCCTAAAGGAAAAGAAATTGCCATTGAAGGTAAGCTTACGTACAGGTCTTATGATGATAAGGATGGCGTAAAGCGTTACATTACGGAAATTAGAGTAGACGAGATCCTGTTGTTGGGAGGTAAATAATTCTAAAAACTCAAATGATGAAAGTAAAAGTTTTTAAGATCAGACTTCCTGAAGAATTTCTCTACAAAGATCAGAAAATGCTCGATGATTTTCTGGAAGGAAACGAGATTATAAAAGTGGAAACCGCTTTTGTAAACGATGAATGTTATTGGTCTGTGATCTTGTATTTTGACGAACTTAAATTGGTGAAAAATACAGTGAAAGAGCCAAAGATTGTTAAATACTCTGCAGATAATGATTTCCTGAATTCCGATGAAGAAAAGATTCTAGATGCGCTGAAACTTTGGAGATCGGAGAAAGCAAGGGAACAAAATCTGCCAAGCTACTTCATTGCAAGCAACAAAGAGCTGATGTCTGTAGCCAAGTATAAACCAGCCAGAAAAGAAGAACTGCTGGAGATCAAAGGATTCGGAAAACATAAGATTGAAAATTATGGTGAAGAAATACTGGAAATCCTTGAAAGTGTCTGATTTTTCGGAATAAATGATCCTGTTAACTCTGAAAGCTGAGGAAGATTACTTCTTCAGCTTTTTTATACTGTGTAAAATTCCTTGCAATTCCGTACTTTTGTACTTATCAAAATGACATACAATAAATGAAGCCAAGTTTAGCAAAAGGAACGAGAGATTTTACAGCACAGGAAGTTTCCAGAAGAAAATATATCATTAATATTCTACAGAATAATTTTGAATTATTTGGATTTCAGCCATTGGAAACACCAAGCTTTGAAAATCTTTCTACTTTAACAGGAAAGTACGGAGAAGAAGGTGATCGCTTGATTTTTAAAATCCTTAATTCAAGCATTAATGAAGCAAAGGATGATAAAAAACATCAAATGCTTCATGACTTTCAGAGAGCATTGGAGAAACCTTTCAGTTCAGAAAGTTTAACTGATAAAGCGCTTCGTTATGACCTTACCGTACCTTTTGCAAGATTTGTAGCAATGAATCATGGGAAATTAACATTCCCATTCAAACGCTTCCAGATTCAGCCGGTATGGAGAGCAGACAGACCTCAGAAAGGAAGATATAGAGAATTTTATCAGTGTGATGCAGACGTAGTAGGAAGTGAAAGCTTACTGCAGGAAGTAGACCTAGTTCAGCTGTATTTGAAATCATTCGCTGATCTGAACGTTCCTGTTACCATTCATATGAACAACAGAAAGATCCTTTCCGGATTAGCAGAATATGCAGGAATTACAGATAAACTGATTGATTTTACAGTTGCTTTAGATAAGTTGGATAAAATTGGAAAAGAAGGAGTTGTTAAAGAATTATTGGAAAGAGAAATCTCCCAGGAATCTATTGATAAATTAGATTTCTTATTCAGCCAGTCTGACGATGCACTGGAAAACCTTCTTCAGCTAAAAGAAAAATTTGCAGGCAATGAGATCGGCCTGCAAGGAGTAGAGGAGCTAGAATTTGTTCTTACACAATCTCTGAACCTTGGTGTTGATATGCAGAATCTTGTATTCAATATTACCTTAGCAAGAGGTCTTGATTATTATACCGGAGCCATTTTCGAAGTGAAAGCAGATGAGGTGGCTATGGGCTCCATTGGAGGCGGTGGTAGATATGACAACCTTACAGAAGTGTTTGGGGTGAAAAATATCCCGGGAATTGGTATTTCATTCGGATTAGACAGAATTTACCTTGTCATGGAAGAATTGAATCTTTTCCCTGAAGAAGCTTCTTCTAAAATAGAATATTTATTTGCTAATTTCGGAGGAGAAGGAACTACAGAGGCTCTGAAATTAATCATGCAACTAAGATCAAAAGGTATTTCAGCAGAATTGTATCCTGAAAATGCAAAAATCAACAAACAATTTACTTACGCAGAGAAAAAAGGAATTAAGCACCTTGTTTTCTTAGGCGAAGAGGAAATCAAAAATGGTACGGTTACTTTCAAAGATCTTGAAGCCGGAGAACAAAAGACTGTTTCTTTGGATGAGTTCTTAGGGTAAAATAAGACACTCAATCCTTTTGAGAATGATAGCTGTAAAATATAAAATATCAGATCAACTACATTAATCCACATTTATTACCGTGGGCATCAGAAAGCTTTCTATAAACTCTATCTTGGAGCTTTTAGAGAGGCTTGGAAAATTGAGGGAGAGTGGAGTTCTTACAAATGAAGAATTTACGGAACAAAAGCAGAAACTTCTGAATAAATTATAAATTCTATAAGCTAACCATAGCGGTTGGATTCTATATTTAAATAAAAACGGCTCAAGATTTAATATCTTGAGCCGTTCGCAGTCTAAATGTAAAATGTCCGGATGGAGTTTCACTTCTTTCACAGGATATTTTTTCAGGGTTTCCTGTAAATTTATCCTTTCCATTTCCCATTGTTTTCAAAGTTTTCTGCACTGTTTCCTGAGTCAGAAATCTGAGATCTTCTGGACGAGGTTCTTTGCGAAAGCCAAATTCAGATTGTGCCAACAGAACCTTTTTTAGTGGAAAAAAATCATTTTCAACAAAAATTATAGAATTCATTTTTCAATCAGAATAGAAGTAAATTACGTGTTAAGATGGATTAATTTTAAGAGAGGAGGAAAAAAATACCTGAAAAACGAGAAGTTTTAAATATTTTTGAGGGTAAATATAGAATCAGAATTTGTAATTTGGGCTGCGAGAATAAAAACAGACTAAAGCTGTTTTAGCCCATACCATTTAAAAATTAAAAACCAGATGAATACTATTTGTGCATTATGTGGAACACCGCTAACGTCTACCGACATGCTTGTTGGGAAAAATAAGCTTGCAGATGGCGGCTATTTGTGTGCTGAATGTTTTAATAAAGCAATTACGATCAATAGAGAGCTTACCCATAATCTACACCAGTTTTATTTTGCTGAAATAACAGGAATGTTTCTCAAAAGTAAAATTGACGCCAGTCAGAATCCGGGAAGCTCTCCTTATTCAGGATCGAGTAATTATGAATATGATGCTCCCACCAGATTAGACGAAATAAAAGATCAGATTGTAGCCCTTAAAGCCAGATTGAGTGTTTTGGCGAATGAAGAAGTAAATGAACTGGATAAAGTTCTGGATCATAATGAAAGATTGATTGCCATTGCAGAATGTATAAATCTTCATAATAACAGGGAGGGAATTATTTTTTCAACCCAATGGAGAGTGATTTTCATGGATAAAAAATTCCTGGGTGGCGTTGTGAAAAATGAATATACCCATAAAGATATTACTTCTCTGGATCAGGTTGAAAACCTTTTGTACTCAGTATTAAGAGTTAATACAAGAGGAGGTGCTGTTGAGTTTAAACTGCATAATAAAAGTGATGGAAGATCATTCTGTGATATTGTAAACGGACAGATCAGAGAACCGGACAGACCATTTCATCAGAAAGCAACGGAGCCACAGTCTTTCTTTCAAAATGTTCAAAACACGGCACCTCAAAGTATATCCAATCAAAGTGCATCTAATACACCCAAAAATTCCTCAGAAGATATTTTCGAGCAACTGGAAAAGCTGGGGAAATTAAGACAAATGGGTGTTTTAAGTGAAGAAGAGTTCTCAATTCAGAAAGCGAAATTATTAGAAAGACTTTAAAAATGTAACAATCTAGGCTACATTTTAATGATGATTTAAAATAAGTTAATTATAAACAGATCATCATTGAGGGTGTTGACTGATACAAAACAGAACGATAGTTGTTGTCTGTTCTGATTAAAAAAACTTTTAAATATAAAACTGGAATGAACATAAGTTGTGCTCTTTGTGGAATACCTTTAACGCCTATGGATACCGTTCTGGGAGAGAATAAGCTTTCAGATGGTGGGATCTTATGCAATAAATGCCTGAATAAAGCAACGGCTACTAATAAAGATCTGGTGAATAATCTTATCAATTACAGCTTGACAGAGATAAGGGATTTAGTATGGAGGGAAAGTATTGAGGAAGTTGAAGAAACTGAAGAAGAGCCTTTAGTAGAGACTTCAGTATCCCGTACTACCATAACGTTTTCCCACACGGTTCGGTTTTCCATAGATAATGCCAAGCCTACAAGATCAGAAGAAATTAAAGAACAGATTCTTGCTTTAAACGCTACACTCAGTGCATCTGTGAACAATGAAGTGGATGAACTTGTGAAAATTCTAAATACAGATGAAAAGCTTATTGCGATAGCTGATGCTAAGTATTTACATAACAAGATGGACGGGCTTCTGCTAGCAACACAGCATAGAGTGGTTTTTCTTAACAAAGGCTTTTTTGGAAATCTGTATCAAAATGAATTTCAATATCAGAATATTAATACTGTTTTATATGGCCTTGGGGAAAGTTCGGCTCTGCTAAAGATGCTTATAAATGGATCTCAGACTGATTTCAGATTTAAAAATAAAAGTGCAGCCCAACTATTTTGTGAAGCAATAGAAGATTATGTAAATAGTTCCAAAAACCGATTAAAACAAAGTCTAACGAACTCTGAACCAAAATCTCCGATATTTCAGTCAGAAATACCACAAAAGGAAGATCCTTCAACAGTTTTTGATAAGCTCGAAAAATTAGGAAGATTAAGAGAAAACGGAATTTTAACAGAAGAAGAATTTGAAGAGCAGAAGAAAAAACTGCTGAATAAATTATAAAAAATAAGAAATGAGTAATATTTGTTCATTGTGTAGCACCGAATTAACCTCTATGGATAAGCTTCTGGGCGAAAATAAGCTTTCAGATAACAGTGTATTATGCAATAAATGTTTAGATAAAATAAGTTACATCAATCAGGAAGTACTGTATAATCTTAATCAGTTCAATATTGATGATATTCATCGTATCATTCAGAATAAAAATACAGAACAAAACTCTTCAGCGATAACAATCCAGGAAAACCTTCCTATGGCTGTAACTGAAGAACCTCAAAATATTTCTAAAGAAGAATATAAAAGGAGAAAACAAAAGATAAAAGCAGAACTGGAAAAACTGAATGCCAACCTTTCCGTATTTACAAAAGGAGAGATTAAAGAATTGCCTTCTTTGATTCCTGAAGATGAGAAGATCTTAGGCATTACAGATGCTCAGTTTGTCAATACACTGGCTGCAGGAATACTGGTGGCAACCTCTAAAAGAATGATCTCTGTTTCAAAAACAATGTTTGGAGCAGCTAAAATCAATGATTATTCTAATGAAATGATAAGGTCGGTAAGTTTTGTAACCAATCCGAGATCTCCAATCATTAAACTACATCTTGACGAAAGAGTGGTAGAATTTGAGTGTTTTATGGATAAAGAAGATGCAGAAAAGTTCTACGATATCATAAGACCTATCTATAATAATCCGGTACAGCAGCCTCAGCAACAAACAGATCCTGTAAATACCAATACAACTACAAACGCAACACTTTCCCTTGAGATTCTTGAACAGCTGGAAAAACTTGGAAAACTGAGAGAGAACGGAATCCTTACAGATGCTGAATTTACGGCGCAAAAAAAGAAACTACTGGGATAATTAAAATAAAACCTTTAACACCAAATCATGAAGGATAAAACGGAAATTGTAAAAAACTGGCTTAAAGGATGGTGCTTGTCAAGAGAAGTATCCTTTCCTATTCAATATAAATCTGGATTTAATGTATTCGTGGGGGATGAAAAACAAAAAGAGCGATATGTGTTTCCTGAACTTAACGAAGACTTTTTTCAGCTCGCCCGGTCAATTGATGAACCTTGGGTTTATCTGAAAGTAAGTACTTCTCTGGAACAGGTTATGGGAAATATCCCTGAAAAATGGCAACTACAGGCCCAAGGATATTTAATGACTTGCTTTCATCCCATGATTTTCCCGGACATCAGTCTGGCAGAAGGATATCATTTGGAATTTTCAGAATACAATACAACTTTTGTGGTAAGAATTGTAGCAGAAAATGGAGAGCAGGCTTCAATTGGACGTGTCTCTTTGATAGATGATGTTGCCGTTTATGATAGGATTGTTACCGAAATAAATCATCAAAGGAAAGGATTGGCATCTTTTTTATTAAAAGAGCTGGAGAAAATAGCCTTATCAAAAGGGTTTACTAATAATCTTTTAGTAGCTACAGAAGAGGGGAAGCTATTATATGAAAATTTAGGCTGGAAAGTGTATGCTTTGCATTCCTCTATTGTCATTCCGGCTTAAGTTGAATATTTTTATTGAATTGAAAAGAAATAGTAATGTAAGCTCATCAACTATAACAATGGGATCAAGACTTAAAGAAATAAAAGAAGAACTCGAAAAACTGGATATCAATCCTACCATTTTTGCCAGAAAAGAGATTCATGCTCTGCCGGATATTCTTTCAGTAGACGAAAGAATCGTTTACCTTGTGGAAGGCAGAAATAAAACAACACAACACCATATTATCTTAGTGGCTACTGACAGAAGACTGATGTTTGTAGATAAAGAATTCATGTATGGATTAACGGTAGAGGATTATTCTTACACCAAAATAAGTTCAATACAATATGAAACCGCAATGATGCTGGCTTCTATAGATATTCAGGTGTCTGATGATCTTGTTGAGATTGATGGAGTAGGAAAATATGAAGCCAAACTCTTTTGTGAGAAAGTAAGAGACTTCATGTCCCGTCCTGAAGAATACACTCAGCATACATCTGAACCCAGTGTTTTAGACCAGCTGGAACAATTGGGAAGATTAAAAGAAAGCGGAATTTTAAATGAAGAAGAATTCAATGAGCAGAAGAAAAAAATTATAGACAAATTATGATAAAAGAAGTTGTTTTTAGAGCATTAAACTGGAGATGGTATTTTACCTCTTTAATCACATTATTTATAGGGATTTTTTGCTGGTTATTAATCCTTATTTTACCCATTAGCAGTTTTACATGGAATTTTTTCTCAGCTATGCCATTTTTGGTTGCAGGGGTAAGTTTTATATTGGGAATTTCGAGGATGTTCAAAAAAGATGAATTTAAAAATGGTCTTTGGCAATGTCTTTTAAGCTTTATTATGTTTTCTATCATTGGTGGATTATTTGCTTTTTGCCCACCTAAGAGTCCTTATAAGCCTTATAACAATGATATTAAAAACCCAAAGAATGCAAAGTTTTCAATGCCTTTGAAGCAGTTTGTAGATGAGAAAGAACTCGTAGAGGTTACCCAGCCTGATATTCTTATCTATGATTATTTACAGCCGGGATCTTATAAATACGATGTTTTCCTGAATAAAATAGAAAATGGGAAGGTCTATTTAAAAGTGTATGATTTTAATACCAATAGAATTCTTTCTGAAAAAGAGATTAAAAAACAATCGATGAGAAAGGTCTTTAATCCTAATGATGAGCTGAAAGAATTTTCAGGCGATGATGATGGTTTTACAGTGAAAGAAGGAGATTGGGGAGACTATTATGGAAGCAGGGTTGAAGTTTGGTTTCAGCCGGATAATTCTAATGAACCTGAAAGGAAATTAATAGAAAAAAATTATATTATTCAGGGAAATTAAAGTGATACTATTTTCTGATTGATAAAACAAAAAGTCATCGCAAACTACTACGATGACTTTTTCTATATATGAATGTTAAAAAAACTACTGTCTGTTTTTAGTTTAAAGAATCTTCGGCCTTTGTTTTTGCCTCGTCTACTTTACTTTGAACTTGGGAAGCAACATCGTTAGCTTTAGTCTTAAGGTCATTTCCCCATTTGTTAAGATTATCTTTTGCTGTATTAAGTTTATCCTTTACAGCTTGTTGATCTTCAGGACTTGAATTTTTGTATTTCCAATAAGCCAAAGCGCCTAATCCTAGTAAAGCTAATAAACCTTTTGTTTTGTTTCCCATGATTTCTATTTTTTAAAAGATATTAATATTAAAATTTGTTATTAATACATATGTAAAATACGTGCCAAAAAATTAAGCAGAATTATAAAATAATGTTAAAATTAAGAAAAGATATCGAAATTTTTACCGTCAAAACTGGCGAAAACCATAGTAGGATAGGAGTCCTGATGATAAACATTCCCGTCTTTATCAATGGCAATGGCACCTGCAAATCCGTCAATTGTTTTAAGTTCATCAAAAGTCTTAGTGAAAGCCGTTTCAAGGCTCATTCCATCTGTTACCCGGGTTACAATTTTTGCGGCAGTAGCATTGCTTACAATATCTTCTCCTACACCTGTACAGCTTACTGCACAGAAGGCGTTGGCATAATTTCCGGCCACTGTGGCAGAGTCTGAAATTCTTCCCGGGATCTCAAAGCCTTTTCCTCCTGTAGAAGTCGCAACAGCCAGTTTTCCATCCTTATCGATGGCTACACAGCCTACTGTTCCTTTTCCACCATTACCAAGTTTAGCTTCATATTCTTTTCTTCTCTGCGGAATTTCAGTTGAGAAGTTCTCAAACCCATGTTCTGTGGCATAGCGTTTTGCTCCTTGTCCGCCTAAAACCCGGTCATCCTCTCCAATAAGATCTTTTGCTACAAAAATGGGGTTTTTTACATCCTGAATATTGATAACGCCACTTAATTTCTGAGTTTCACCATTCATAATAGCGGCGCTCATCCGGATTATACCATCACTCTGAATCTGTGAACCAATTCCTGCATTATATAAAGGATCATCTTCCAGTAAAGAAACTGCATAAGCCACCGCATCAAAAGCGGAATGAGTCTGAAGATAATGAAATGCCTTTTCAGCAATTTCTTTTAAAGAGTTTTGTTTGGCTGTTTTTACTTCATGGCTTTGGTCACTTTCCGAGAAGAAGCCTCCGTGAATGATGATTTTCATAGAATATAAATGAGAGTTGATAAATATTTTTACTAAATTAAGGTATAAATATATTAGATTAAAGATAAATCTCAATATTTGTTTAATTAAATCAATAGTGGTGGGCTTTAGCGTACTTTAAAGTAAAAAGATCAAATCCATTGGTTTTAGCCAAAGCTTAATAGGAATGTTAAATAAAAAAACGGAACCGAGGTTCCGTTTGTATAGTTGTTCTTTTGTTCTATTTATCTTGTGGAATAGGATTGAATTGTGAGTTCTCAATGGTAAGAGTTTTAGTCGTAAGATCATAATGATCGTTCATAGACATCACATGAACCGTTAAATTATCAATAGAAATAGGTTCTCCAAGATTGATATTGGTCAGGTTGGTATCCTTAATAAATCTTCCGTCTACCAGAATCACAAGTCCTGAACCTACAGCCGTCATTACATCATTATGAATGAAAAGTCCTGTATCTTCCCCAAGTCCGATTCCAAGGGTTCTTGGGTTATTCACTACTGCCTGGAAAAGACGTCCGATTCTGCCTCTTTGTACAAAATGCGTATCAATGATAACGTTATCTATTAACCCTAACCCTTGTGTTGTTTTAATTTCCCCCTTCAATAGAGCCTCAGAACTGCTTCCCTGATAGATCATATTTTCAGATGCAGCAGCAGCACCGGCAGAAGTTCCGGAATAGATAAAATCCTGTTCCTGATATTTTAATAGAATGGTATCGTGAAATCTTGTTCCACCCAGAATAGAAGTCAGCCTTAGCTGGTCTCCACCGGTAAACATCATCACGTCTGCAGCGTTTGCTCTTGCCACCATTGCATCAGAGTTAGCCTCTTCACGGTTGTGAATATCAAGAATGTTCACATTTTTCGCCCCTAGGAATTCGAAGGCTTTTTTATATTCTGTACCTACAATCTGAGGAATTTGAGAGGCTGTTGTTACGATTTCAATAACAGAATCTTCCTTATGCTTTGATTCGCTGATGATCTTTCGCAAGATTCCACGTTCAAAAAAATTAAGATTCTTTTCAATATTCTGATCATAGTCGGTTTCTGCAAAGCTTCCTTTATTTACAGCTCCTCCGATAACTATTAATTTTCCTACAGGTTTAGTCATGGTACAAAATTAAAAAATAATTAACATATTTGGCGAAATTCGTGCCATCTTTAGTTGATTTTTAATGTTTTAAAAATGTTAATTAAATTTAATTCTTTTTTGATAAATCTTCATGCTTGCTATGGTTTTGTTTAGGGTTTTATATTATATTTGATTGTAAAATAAGTTATTGTTAACTGTTAAAATGCCAATAGACTATGAAAATTGAAAAGATTCAGGCACTGCGTGGTCCTAACATCTGGAGTATCAGAAGAAAAAAGCTGATACAGATGAGGTTGGACCTTGAAGAAATGGAGAATTATCCCACCAATAAAATTGATGGATTCAGAGAAAGAATTGAGAAACTGATCCCGTCACTGATTACCCATAGGTGTTCAGAAGGAGTGGAAGGAGGTTTTTTCCATAGAGTGGAAACGGGAACCTGGATGGGGCATGTCATTGAGCATATTGCCTTGGAAATACAGACCTTGGCGGGGATGGATGTTGGCTTTGGAAGAACCCGGGAAACGAAAAGTCCGGGAGTGTATAATGTGGTATTCAATTATTTGGAAGAAAATGTAGGAATCTATGCTGCTGAAGAAGCCGTAAAGATCGCAGAAGCTTTAATTGAAGACAAAGATTATAATCTGAATGCCTGTATTCAGAAACTGAAAGAGATCAGAGAGCGTGTTCGTCTGGGACCATCTACCGGAAGTATTGTGGAAGAAGCTGTTTCCAGAAAAATACCATGGATCAGATTAGGGACAAATTCACTGGTACAGCTTGGATATGGCGTAAATCAACAACGTTTTCAGGCTACGATTACCGGAAAAACCAGCTCTATTGCTGTGGATATTGCCTGTAACAAAGAATTAACAAAAAGAATGCTCCATGATGCAGCTATTCCTGTACCTATAGGAGACTTGGTTGTTGATGAAGAGGATTTAGATAAGATAATCAAAAAAATAGGGTACCCCATCGTTCTAAAACCTTTGGATGGAAATCATGGAAAAGGTTCATCTATCAATGTTACTGATTGGGAGGCTGCCAAAATAGGATTGGAACATGCCCAGAAATACTCCAGAAAGGTAATTGTTGAAAAATATATTACAGGATATGATTTCAGGGTATTGGTAATTGATAATAAGATGGTTGCTGCAGCAAGAAGAGTTCCGGCTCACATCGTTGGAGATGGTGAACTAAATATTCAGCAGCTTATTGATAAAGAAAATAAAGATCCGCGAAGAGGATATGGTCATGAGAATGTCCTTACCGAAATTGAAGTGGATAAGGATACTTTGGAACTGCTTGAAAAGCTTCAGTATACGCTGGGAACAATTCCACAAAGAGGAGAAATAGTGTACCTGAAATCAACAGCCAATCTTTCTACGGGAGGTACATCGATAGATGTTACCGATATGGTACATCCGGAAAATATCACCATGGCAGAAAGAGTTTCCAAAATTATAGGACTGGATGTTTGCGGGATTGATATTATGGCGGAAAACCTTACACAACCCTTAAAAGAAAGTGGTGGAGCCATTATTGAGGTAAATGCTGCACCAGGATTTAGAATGCACCTTGCTCCAAGTGAAGGGCTTCCAAGAAATGTTGCGGCACCCGTTGTGGATATGTTGTATCCACAAGGAAAACCTTTTACCATTCCAATTATTGCAGTAACAGGTACAAACGGAAAGACAACCACAACAAGATTGATTTCCCATATTGTAAAAAGCAATGGCTATAGAGTAGGCTTCACCACATCTGACGGGATTTATATTCAAAATACAATGCTGTCAAAAGGTGATACTACCGGACCGATTTCAGCAGAATTTATTTTAAAAGATCCTACTGTAGAATTTGCTGTTCTTGAAACGGCAAGAGGCGGAATTCTCCGTTCCGGATTAGGATTTTCACAATGTGATATCGGGGTTCTCACCAATATTGAAGAAGATCATCTGGGAATGAATGACATTCACAATTTAAAGGATCTTACCAAAGTAAAGCGCGTTGTATTAGATAGTGTAAAGAAAACCGGCTGGAGCGTTCTGAATGCAGACAATGAATATTCCATGAAAATTGTGAATGATCTCGATTCTAATGTAGCGATTTTCAGTATGGATGAAAATAATCCTCATATTGTAAAATTTGCAAAAGAGGGAAGAATTACCTGTGTTTATGAAGAAGGTTTTGTAACCATTAAAAAAGGAGACTGGAAGATCAGAATCGGTAAGGCGAAAGATTTCCCGATTACAATGGAAGGGAAAGCCAGATTCATGATCGAAAATGTACTGGCAGCCAGTTTGGCAAGTTATCTTTATGGATTTGGAATTGAGGATATTTCCAATTCACTGAGAACCTTTATTCCAAGTGCACAGCTTACTCCGGGGAGATTAAATGTCTTTAAGTTTAAAAACTTTAAAGTATTGATCGATTTTGCTCACAATCCGTCCGGATATGAAGCTATTGAAGATTATCTGAAAAATATTGAAGCTACAAAGAAAATAGGGATTATTTCCGGTGTTGGAGACAGAAGAGATAATGATATCAGGGAATGTGGGAAAATTGCAGGAAGAATGTTTGATCATATCATCATCCGTAATGAAAAACATCTTCGGGGAAGAACCGAGGAAGAGATCAACGGATTGATTATTGAAGGAATGCAGGCTTCAGGAAAAGATGTCAGCTACGAGATTATTCCTAAAGAAATAGAAGCGTTAAAACATGCGATGGGAATGGCGGAAGAAGGCACATTCATCACCGCTTTAAGCGATGTAATTTCTAATGCTATTGATCTTGTTCAGGAATATCAGGCAAGAGAATTGTTGGAAGATGATAAAAACTTATAAATAAATCTTTATAAACTTATTAAAATTGCAATGTGGAAAGAATAAAAACACATTGCATTTTTTTTTACAATGACTACATTAAAAGTAGTAGCTATTTTTAACTTTTTTAGAAGAGATAAAAAATAAAAAATATTAACTTGCCATCCTATCGGTTTTTATGAAAAAGGCACTCTTTATTTTCTTTCTTTATTTTTGTGTACTGTCCTATTCTCAAAACTATACTCCTGCAGAGCTGGATAATATCACCAATATCTATAAAAACAGAGGAGAATATGAAAAGGTATTTCAATACAATATAGCAGCGCTCCGATATTATAAAGAGCAAGATAACCCTGAAGGTGAGGCTTTAGCCAATATCAATATTGCTAATGCACTTTCTACATTTGATGAGCATCAGAAAAGCCTTCACTATCTGGATGAAGCTGGAAAAAAGCTCAAATTGATTAATAACAATGGACTGAATGCCAGATTGTGTAATGAAATTGCGAGAAATTATGCTTTCTTAGGACTTTACAATCAGGCCAATATTCAACTGGATAAATCTATAGAATATCTTAAGCATGCTCCTGATACAAAAGAGAACAAGAGCTCTTTATTTTTTGTGTATATCTGGAAGTGGTCTAATTTTGAAGATTTAAAGCTTCCGGATTCTATTAATATAATGCGTAAAAAAGGAGTAAAGACCTTTCCTAATGAACCCAAAATTTATGTAAGAATTGCAGAACAGCTTTTATCCCAAAAACAACAACTAGATTCTGTAGAATACTATCTGAATAAGGCATATGGATTAGCTGTAAAGAATAATCGCTCTCTCCATACTTACGGAGCCATTGCAACAAGACGCGGAAACCTGTACACCCTGAAAAAAGACTACCAAAAAGCGCTCAAATATTATCAGGAATCTTTACCCATTTATCTGAAAATAGATCGTGGGGCAGATATTATAGACACTTATAAAAATATCTACCAAACTTATCTGGCTTTAGGTGATACTCCAAAAGCCAATGAGTATCTTACAAAATATACAAAACTCAATGACAGCATTCACTCAGGAGAAAGAAAAGCTGTGGCTTCTGTCATTAATAACCTTGCCATTGAACAGGAAAAAGAACGAAATAATCTCTACTTAATTATTACTGCCATTGCCTGTATTGCAGCAGCTTCTCTTATAGCTGTATTTATGATTCGGAAACGACATAAAAATAATAATAAAGGGAGAGATCAGCTTCTTGAAGAACAGAAAAAAATTATCAGTGAAAAAACGATAGAAACGGATCAACTGAAAAAGAAAGTAGATACTTCAATTAATGATTTGTCTAAAATGGCAATATCCAATAATCCTTTTTTCATAAGCAAGTTTAAAGAAGTATATCCCGAATTTTATACAAAACTGACTTCACAATACCCTGAACTTACCAATCATGATATAAAGTTTATTGCTTATTTAAGACTTAATCTTACCAACAAAGAAATCGGACAATGCGGAAATGTAACGGTAAGAGCAGTTGAAACTAAGAAATACAGACTTAAAAAGAAACTTGAATTGCCCACAGATGTAGACTTGGGAACCTGGGTTTTAGAACTATAATTAAAAAAGAGGTTATTTCACAAAGGTTACTTTAAGTGATATGAAGTATAGTGAATAATGATATCCCTTTGTTGAAACCAAATATTCAACATCATCAATGATAAAAGTCAAATATTCACTTTTTTAAAACAACCTCTTTTTCAAATTGATCTATTATCGTTTTTCAGATTTTTCTATATACATAAGTATTTTATAAGCAATATCAATCCTTTCAGAATTAGGGTAATTTTTATTTGCAAGAATTACGATACCAATCTTTTTTGAAGGAACATACATTGCATAAGCTCCAAAACCATTTGTAGAACCCGTTTTATTGATTAGCACATCAGATTTTGGCTTTTCATGAGGAAGAATTTCTTTTACCGGATTGGACTTGTAGATCATATCATATGAATTTCCTTTTTGTAGCTGTTCCAGTGTTACCGGGTAATTATATTGTTCCCAAATGAGATCTTGGGTCATTTCCGTGGTATTGAAATAGCCGGTATGTGTATTCATTATAGCAGCAGATAATTTACTGTCAATGTTTCCGATTCCCATATTAGCATCTACAAACCTGATCATATCCTGTGTACATGATTTTACTCCGTAAGCTTCATCAGCCAAAACTCCTGGGTTTACACGGATGGGTTCATCATTTTTATTATAACCGAATGCATAATCCTTCATGTTTTTGGCTGGTATATTATAAAATGTATTGTTTAAACCCATTTTAGTGAAGACATTTTGGGTCATTGCTTTTGTGAAAGGCTGTTTGAATGTTTTTCCTGCAATAATACCTAACAGACCAATGCTCGGATTCGTGTATATTCTTTGAGTGCTTACCGGATAATCAGGTTTCCATGATTTGTAGTAATTGATGAGTTGCTCGTTGTTAGTAACCTCATCAGGCAATTGTAGGGTAAACCCACCAGCGGTATGCGTTCCAAGATTGTAAAGTTTTATTTGGTCGAAAGCTTTGTTTTTCAGCTCAGGCATGTATTTGCTCACAGGATCGGAAAAGTTAAGTGTTCCGTTCATTTGTGATAAACTGGCTAACGTAACCGTGAATGTTTTGCTTACAGAACCTAGTTCGAATAAAGTTTTATTGGTAACCTCTACATGATCTGCTTTTGAAGCCAGTCCGTAATTAAAAAAGGTATGTTTACCGTTTATACTTACTGCAATACTTAATCCCGGAATTTTATTCTTCTCCATCACCGGCTTTACTACGGCATCCAAATAAAGGTCAAGCTCTGACTGATCCTTTTTTTTCAGATGGGTATTACAGCCTGATAAAAAAGATAAACATAATACCATAACAGATGTGCTTTTTAAGCTTCGCATATTTTAAAATTTTATAATTGAATTTTTACTACTCTTTATAATGAGAAATTTCTGAAAATTTTTAAGCGAAAGTAAAATAAATTTCCAAAAGCAACTCTACTACAATTGTACTACAGTGTTTTAATGTGTTGGTAATTAGTGTTTTATTGTTTTGACTGGAGGGCTTTTGAAGTAAAAATAAATCAGCAGAAAATAATCAATGGAAAGAGTTTTATTTTAAAAAAAGGAGATAATTGGTAAGTATATTATAATGAATCCGGCTGAACCGAAGGTTCAGCCGGATTCAATTTTATTTCAGATCATCATCAAGGAATCTTATTCTTCTGCAAAAAAAGCATTTGAGCTTCCGATCCAAATCGCGTCTTTTTTATTAAAATCTACATTTACCATTGCAGCCTTGGTCATTCTTCCCAGGTTCTCCAATAGGATAGGGCGTTCATCATTTTCTTTCCATATATAGAGCAACCGGATTTCTGCTTTTGAAAACTCTCCATTGATATCTTCAAAGAGGGGTTCATACGTTACTTTCTTTTGCAGGATATAATTTTCTTTGTCTTCTATAGCATCCGTGATTTCTTTCGTTGGATTTAAATTTACACCACTTCCTGCAAATGAAAATAATGGCTTCAATACGAAGTTTTCAAGATCCTCATTTTCCGGAAACTCATGAAGGAAATAACTTTTGGGAACAAATTGGTGTTTTAATAACGGCAAAAGGAATTTAGAAATTTTAAAGAACCAGTTCGGATGAGTAATCCATTTCACATCTGCTTCTTCACGGAAATCAAATTCAGTTGTAAGGCCCGGAATTCTGTCGAGTTCATCAAATATGACACGATTGTAGATTCTTTTGATCTCAATAAATTTTCCATTGTTTTCGTAATAAAGCTTTTTACCTTCCTTCTTTACCTTTGTTAAACACACTGTTTTAATACCCAGTAATTGTTCGGTTAAAGCAAAGTCAATAGCTGTTTTTTGTTTTTCAGGGAAAATTTCGAGAAGAATTACGTTTTCAGGATTTTCGTTCCCCACAATCAGATCTTTTAAATATTGTTTAAAATCTTCGTGAGGCATAGTGTTTCGGATGTCCGAAAGGAAAGGATATACTTCACAGAACGTTTCTTCATAAATCTTTTGGAACGCATATAGCGAAGGGAAGGCTTGAAGTTCAATTAATTGTGGTTCAATTTCTCCGTTTTCATTTTTACAGATTCCAAAATCAATGGTGAAAAAGTGAGGCTGGTTTGTGTCGTTAGGAACTCTGCAGTTATCAGGAATTGCTTTCTGAAGTGTTTCAGCCGGAAGAGCCTTGATTTGGCTAATGATACTTTCACTGGCATCAAGTAATTTACCTTCAAATGCTTTGGTAAGGAAAATTGGGCTTTCTGAAATTCTGAAACCGGGTTCTGTACCACCTTTTTGTTTTAAAATCTCTTTAAATTGTGTGTATTTTTCATCTGAAAACTCCTGATTGAACTGTTTTCTGTATTTTGGGATCATATTTTTTCTTTTGTGATGTTAAAAAAATCGAGCAATAATGCCCGATATTTAATAGGATGGAAGTTGGATGCTGGAAGAGGGAAGTACTTGAAGTCGGGATTTTAAGGTAAGGCTAAAGTTATTTATCCCAGATTAAAATCAAAAGTTTATCAGAAGTTGAATTACTGCCAGTAACCTCCTGCCTCCCTCTTCCAGCTTCCTAACTTATTAAACCAAAGACTCAACTTCCTTCAAAATGTTTTTTTTTGCGAACTGAAGAAATCTCGGAAGAATCTGATTTCTGGTCAGGATGATTTTATCTTCATCATCTATTCTGTCCATGGTTTCAAGATACTTTTCCATTCCGAAATTTTCAATCATGGCTTCTCTGTTCTTATCGTCTTTAAGATTCTCTATCAAAGCTTCAGGACTTGCTTCCGGATGAAACTGGGTTCCGAATATCTCATCAGAAAAACGAACCGCCATTACAGCTCTTTCCAGATTAATGTGTGGACGGAATTTTTCAATAGCCATAACAGTCATTCCCAATTCCTCGAAACGGTCATGATCCGGCTCAATAAACTGATAAGCTCTGGAATCTACCGCATAAAAAGGATTCTGAAGGTTTTTGAATAAAAATTCTTTTTTGCCTTCATCGGTTTTGTGTATTGGCATTACTCCAAAAGAATAGGATTTTCTTTTACAAATATTTCCTAATTTCCAGTGAATGCTTGCCAATTGGAATGAATGACAGATCAGGAAAAGATACTTTTTATCTTCGTTGTATTTATTATGTTCAAAAATGGAATCTAAAAAATGAGCAAACCTTTCTTCCCACTCAAAACCTTCGCGGTGTGGAGTACCTGGTCCGCCTGAAGAAATAAAAATATCAAAGTCTCCAATCTCCGGCATTTCATCTTTAAACCTCACATCAAACGTCTTGATGATTACATTTTCTTCAGAGTTCTGCTGAAATGTTTCAGAAATTTCTTTAATGTTTCTAAAGCCTTGATTGACATGGTTGTTGTTCATGTCCAGCAGAGCAATTCGAATATCTTTCATTACATCATATTTTTTGTAAAGTTACCAAAAATATTATGAAGCGGGTTCGCCATGTGTTATGCCGTACTCAGTTTCTGAGATCATATAATCCACAACCTTAGTAAGATCACCGGTTTCTTTAAAGATCTGAAGCTGTCTATCGGCACCCGTTCCGTTTTCAAGAATTTTCCATGCATATTCAACCTCTTCTCGGCAGCCTAGATCATCTACCACATCATCAATAAATTCTAAAAGTTCTTTTAATAAAAGAGGATAGGGAACAGATTCTTCTTTTCCAAAATCAATCAGATGAGCTTCAATTCCGCTTTTGGAAGCACGCCATTTATTTTCGTTTAATAACAGCCTTCTATAGCTTCTGAAACTAAGGTTTTGTTGGTGAAGTTTATAAATTTTAGCCACTAAACTCTGCATAATAGCCGCAAGACATACGGTTTCATCAATTCTTAATGGCATATCGCAAATCCTGAACTCAATAGTAGGGTAGAATGGATGAACCCTTAAATCCCACCATATTTTTTTAGCATTGTCGATGGTTCCTGTTTTTACCAAGAGATCAACATAACTGTCAAACTCTGCTAATGAGTTGAAATAGCTTGGGATACCGGTTCTCGGAAACTTAACGAAAATTTCCTGTCTGTACGATTTAAAACCTGTATACCTTCCGATCCAGAAAGGAGAATTGGTAGAAAGAGCATAGACATGAGGAAGAAAATAACGCATTACATTCTGAATTCTTACGCCTTCTTCCCGGTTAGGAATTCCAATATGTACGTGAAGTCCGAAAATAAGATTTTCACGGGCAACATCGCCCATATCATCTACAATTTTAATGTATCTTTCCCCTTGGGTGATACTATTGTCCGACCAATGGGAGAAAGGGTGAGTTCCGCCTCCGGAAACACGCAGCCCCTGTTCATGGGCTGTGTTGATAAGATGCCTTCTTAAATTGGTTAATTCTGCTCTGGCTTCCTGAATGTTCTGGCAGATTCCGGTTTCCATTTCAATCATGGATTCGTGCATTTCGTGTTTTAGATTTTCACTTAATACCGCTTTTCCGCCTTCAATGATTTTTGATACATGAGAAATCAGATCTCTGCTTTCAACATCAATGATCTGATATTCTTCTTCGATTCCAATAGTAAACTGATGATGCATTGTCTTGTGTTTTTTTATTATTATTTTATGGAATCTTTCACAAAGGTTCCCCAAGTGATATTAGGTTTTCCAGGAACATATTCCTTGGCTTTTTCAATCGCCAGTTTAGCAGCATGCTCTATAATCCATGCAAAATTCTCTTCCCCCACTGAATTTCTATCTGCATCGGGAGCAGGATTACAGAAATCGATAGCATAAGGAATTCCGTCTCTTACAGCAAATTCTACGGTGTTAAAGTCATATCCTAAGGCCTCATTCATCTTAATCGTATAATCATGAATGGTTTTCAATAACTTTTCAAGTTCTTTACCTTGTGTCTGATGGGTAGTTGCATATCTCAGATGATGTGGATTTCTGGGCTCGTAAGGCATGATATGAACATATTTTCGGCCTAAGCAATAGACTCTGTAATAGTCGTCAAAAACAATTTCTTCCTGAACCATCATCACCAGCTGTTCAGTTTCGCTAAGCTTGTTCCAAAGGTCATCCGGATTCTCTACTCTGTATACACTTTTCCATCCGCCGCCATCATGAGGTTTCATATAAGCCGGAAATCCTACATAATTGAAAATATATTCCCAGTCATGAGGAAATTTAAGGTTCCTGAATGAGGTTTCCGAAGTGTCGGTGGGTCTCTCATGGGATGGAAGCAATACGGTTTTTGGCAACGGAATTCCTAATTTGCTCATGAGTGCATTATTGAAAAACTTTTCATCAGCACTCCACCAGAACGGATTGTTGATTACGTAAGTGCCATTAAGTGCTGCATTTTTCAGATATGCTCTGTAAAAAGGAACATCCTGCGAAATTCTGTCGATGATTACTGCATACCCATAATCTGCACCCTGCTCAAGTTTGTCAATAGTAACAGGTTCAGCCACGATATCTCCGCCACCCATTTCATTAACTTTGTCTATGAATGCCCAGGGAAACGTATCTTCCATACCGAATAGAATTCCTACTTTTTTTGTCATAATTGTTGTTTTTAATGGTATATATTTTTTTCTATTTTTCCTTTTTATGTGTATGATAAACGACTTTCAGTCTTATTTTAATCACCCCGCCAAATCTTTGATTTGACACCCTTCCGGAGGAGGGGAATCTCACATCTTCAATGGTGATATTCGGCAAAATTGAAAATCTAAGATTTCAAAACTTAAGTGTACTCTCAAACAGTTAGTAGTTACTTATAACAACTTAAGTGTTAAAAACTATTGTGCTTAATTTACCCTAAGAGAAATAAGCTCCGATAAAGGTTGGGAAAACCATCCTCCATAATGGCCAATCATGGCCGATCCATTTTCTTTCATCATACCAGAAATCAATGCCTTTTACCCTTAGGATTTCAGCCATTTCAATATTCTTTTCCTTGCAGATATCCTGATCGGAAGTACTCAATACAATATGCATATGTTTGTATTTCCAGGCTTCGTCATTTCGTATAAATTCCCTTGGGCAGTTGAAATATACCAGATCATCAGAATAGCCGTTCATAAAATTCCTTATACTGAATGCTCCAGAAAGACAAAATAAATGCGAGACCACATCCGGAAATCTAAAGGCAAAATTAGCAGCATGATACCCGCCAAAACTTGCTCCGGCTACTGCTACACGATGGGTTTTATGAAGCTTCTGGATGTATGGAACAAATTCCAAAATCAGAAACTGTACATAGCGCTCATAATTTTTTATTCTTTGCTGTGGAGATATTTTTTCATCATAAAAACTCCAGGCATCAATGGTCTGGATATTATAAAGTTTTACTTTTCCCTGTTCTATAAACCAATTGATACTTCCATTAAGATGAAAATCATGGTTTTGGGTATATTGTCCTTGGGAAGTAGGAAACATGATGATAGGATGGCCGTAATGTCCGGTCACTTCTACCTTAAGGCTTGTTCCCAATATGTTGGAATAATAATCTGTATGTTCTATATGAGGCATTTTTTCTTATTTGGGTTTAACATAGTAATTATAATCGTTCGAGAAATTCAATTCCTCCAAGTTCATCATGCTCTAGGATATCCAGTATCAAAGTTCCTAATTCAGGATGCTCTAGGATAATATTTTCTTTAAACTTCCATGAAGATCCGGGCTTATTCGCATTCGTGGAATCAACAAATTTATAATAAGCTTTACTTTCCCATTTTCCGGTACTGATCTTTTCTAAGTTGTTGATTAAAAAAGGTCTTTCCGATAGATTTAGCTTTATAAAATCAAGACTGCTTTGAATATCACTTTCTCTTCTCATTACTTTATGACATTAGCTTACTGCTTTTTGGCGGAAGGATATTGAGCATTTCTGCATTAATCTTTTCTGCAGCACTGTCCAGCCTTTCTTCTATAACAGATGCATCACTGGATTTGTAAACAATCCCCACATGATAATCGATAGGAAGGAATTTTACCACTTCCTCACATTCAAATTTGCTGTAATCCGGTTCTTTATCCTTGATAAGAGCAACAATAAGTCCTGCGTAATACCCTGTAGGAGGCGAGACACTATAATTTTTATCTCTTAAAAGAGCGTCTTCAATTTTGGCCCATTCTCTCCAGATATTGATACTGCTTGAAGCTTCTACCAAATCGGGAATGTGAGCACCACCCACTCTTGAAGAGGTTTCCAGGAAATACCATTTTCCATCTTCCTTTCCACGGATAAACTCGGTATGAGTAGCTCCATTAAGAAGCCCAAAGTTGGAAAGTACCCTGGAATTGATTTCTTCCAATGCTTTGAATTCATCAGAGTATCTTCCTAGAGTTTTAGATCTGAAAACGCCTCCCTCATGGGAAACCTGCATAGGAGGAGCAAGATATTTAGATGCAGAAGTAAATACAATTTCTTTATTGAAAGTAAGACTGTCTACATGGTATACATCTCCCGGTTTAAAGCTTTCCAGCAGGAAAAGATGCCGTTCTTCACCAAGCATATCTAACGCCTCATGAAGCTGTTCTTTGGTGGTGATCTTTTTGATCCCTGATGCAGACGCTTCTGAACGGGGTTTTAGTACCCAGGGTGCAGGAACTTTTTCTACAAACTCATTCACCGTATCATCATTGAAAACAGCAGTGAATTCAGGAACATTAATGCCGGAATCTTTTGCTTTCTGGCGCATCGCCAGTTTATCTCTGAAATAGCGGTGGGTAGTCTGTCCCATTCCAGGAATACGGAAGGTTTCCCGGATGAGGGCAGCCTTTTCCACATCGTAGTCATCAAGAGCGACTACAGCGTCTACTTTTCTGGTTTTCATCAGGTGTGAAAATCCCTGGATCAGATGTTCCAGATTCCACACCGATGGTTTGATCTCAGGCATATAAAATACCTCATCAATGGCATGCCAGGGCCAGTTTTTTTCTTTAAGATTTTCTGATGTTACTAAGATGATTTTATTACCGAGCTGCTTCATTTCATCCATGAAATCATAGCCCTTGTAATAGCACGAAATACATACTATAATTTTCTCCCCCATATAATGTTTTTTAAGTTTTAGTGAATTATCAAAAATAAAAGCAAATCTTTATTATTTGATTAATATCAAAAATTAAAATATGATATGCTTTTCTGAATCACTAATCAAGTATACAGAGAATTTTTGTAATAAACTAATTTTTAGTGATAATTTTCAATTAAATCCGCGAGCAATTGAACCCCATAACCGGTAGCTGCTTTTTCCTTAGCATACCCTACATTTCCAAAGGCTACTCCGGCAATATCCAAATGTGCCCATTTAGGGTGATTTTCAATGAAATGCTCTAAGAATTTGGCTGCGATAATACAGTCTCCAAGAGGTTTTAGGGACATGTTTTTTAAGTCGGCTACATCAGATTGTATATCATCTTTCCAGACATCCCATAACGGCAGATTCCATAGTCTCTGGTTGGTGTGATCTCCGGTTTTTATCAAAAGGTTTTTAAGTTCCTCATTATTGGAAAATAGAGCTCCGCAGGTATCTCCAAACATTCTTACTGAGCTTCCTGTTAAAGTCGCCAAATCAATCAGGAAATCTGTTTTGTAGTTTTTGGCTAAATAGGCAAGTCCATCGGCAAGAATCAGTCTGCCTTCTGCATCAGTATCCATAACCTCAATGGTTTTACCATTATAAGCTGTAATGACATCGCTTGGAAGTAAAGCTTTTTCAGAAATAGCATTATCGGTAATAGGGAGAACAGCAACAATATTAACTGGCAGCTGCATTTCTGCGGCATAGATTAAAGTTCCCAAAACAGCGGTTGCCCCACCCATATCAGACTTCATATAATGCATATTGGTAAAGGGTTTCAGAGAAATTCCTCCGGTGTCAAACAAGACGCATTTTCCAACCAATCCGAATGTTTTGGCATTTTTAACCGTGGTTTTATATTCCAAAATAGTGAAAGCTGCATCATGAGCACTTCCCTGATTAACGGCAAGGTAAGCTCCAAGACCTAATTCTTCGCATTTCTTACGGTTAAAAACAGTGTATTTTAATTCATATTTTTTAGCCAGGTTTTTAAGGTATAAGCTGAAGGTATCCGGTCTTTTTAGGTTGGCTGGCTTATTCATCCACTCCTGACAGGCAATTTGTCCGTTGCTTAAAGCATCGGCTCTCTGACTGATATCATCCTGCTTTTTCTGACTTAAGTTCTCAAAATGAAGTTCAAACTTTGCATTCCAGAAAGGATGATTTTTTTCAAAAGGATAGTTATAAGTCCCAATCAATAAACCTTTCACAAACTCTTCAAACTGTTTTTCATTGAGGAAATCTGCAAGTAATAAAGTAGGAACTGCCTGTAGTTTTTCCTTTTGAGTTTGAGAAAACTTCACAGCTACTTGCTGAAGCTCGAAATTCTGTAAAGTAGATTTTCCAAGTCCAATAAAGTAAGTGATTCCTTCTTCATGAGCATTGATGAAAACCTCATACTTTTTTCCTGTGAAGAAAGTGGCAATATTTTTATTGAAATTTTTACCGGTTTTGGTCCATTCCTCTTCTGTGAATAAATGGAAAATCTGGGTATAGTTTTTATTTTTTTTGTTGATTAGTTTCATAAACTTAGTTCTTAATGCTTTGTTGTTGAGGTTTTACTTCTACAGGGTTTTCTGTGTTGTCATAGAAAAGCCATTCAATAGCTCTCGGGAATTCCTGTGACCAGTAAAATTCACTGTGGGTTCCTTCAGGATTGATATTGGTTCTGAATTCAAAATCGAAAAGGTTCTTTTTCTCCCATCTTTTCAGATATTCTTCAAAAATATGAATTCTTTTGACCATTTTAGATCCTTCCTGACCGCCGCCATATAAGTATATTTTTGTTTTAAATGGAACCCGGAAGCTCATCATTGGAAAGTTATTATTCGGTTCCACCCATAGAGAAGGCGAGAAGATTAATAATTTTGAATACACTTCAGGATAAAGAAATCCACTGTAGATACTGATTAATGCTCCTAGAGAGCTGCCGCCAATTCCTGTATTGTCACGGTCTTTTTTAGTACGGTAATTTTCATCTACGTAAGGCTTTAAAGTGTCGGTGATAAAGCGAATATATTTCTTGCCTTCTGAGCCATTGGCAATATTGTCATTATCAAAGATGTATTCTTTAATGCGCTCTTCGCTCCCATGTTCTATAGCGATTATGATAACATCACCACGTCCATATTCTGCAAGAATAGAAAGTTTTTTATCAATTTCCCAGTTCCCGAAACCACTTCCTTCATTGAACAGGTTTTGAGCATCCTGAAGGTATAAAACAGGATAGCTTTTATCCGAAGTATGATAATCATAAGGAAGCACTGCCCAGATTTTGCGGTAACGATCCAGTTGCGGGATATAGAATTTTTCGGAAATCACTTCAGCCGTAGGGAAGAACTCTTTCTTGAAAGGTCCCCAGTTTAACCTCCATTTCTCTATGGTATCGGATGTTTTCTGCAGTGATTTTTTTGCTTTCCGGTTAGGAGTGATATTGCCATATTTATCCAGTTCTACATTTTCCCAGCCTCCTTTGGTGAATTTGTACTCAATTTCATCAGGAAACATTTCGTCTTCAATTTCTATGAAATAGTGACGGGAATCTGATTGCTGGAGCTGAAAACGATAGTCTTTGGGATTCCAATTGTTGAAATTCCCAGTGATAAATACAGGTCTGTCGTCTTTTTCATCAGTATAAAGTTCGAACCTCATCATAAGTGTTTAATAAATTGTTAGGTTGCTAAATTTATAAAAAAAGATTGTTTGGGAATCATAAAAAAGTGAATTAAAAAATGATATATTTGATAGGAAACGAAAGAGAGAAACTAACTTGATAATTATTTGACGAATAATTCATCGCTAATGTCAGTATTTTTCGTAGTTTCAGACAAAATATAAATACAAACTGATCTTGATGAATTCTGTTAAAACCTATACGCTTTTCACCGATCATGATGTGTATCTTTTTAAAGAAGGTAGACATTATAAGCTGTATAGTAAATTTGGAACCCATTCTGTAGAAAAGGATGGTGTAAAAGGAGTTTATTTTTCAGTTTGGGCCCCTCATGCTAAAAAAGTTTCTGTGATAGGAGACTTTAATAATTGGAATCATAAAGATCATATTCTGTTTCCAAGATGGGACGGATCCGGGATCTGGGAAGGCTTTATAGAAGACTTACCATGGGGAACTTTATATAAATATGCTATTGAAACAGCAAGAGGGGAAATCTTAGAAAAAAGTGATCCTTATGCTTTAAGCTGGGAACAGAATATTCAGGCAGCTTCATTGGTTTCTACAACCTGGTATGAATGGAATGATAAGGATTGGATGGAGAACCGTGGAGGGAAAAACAGCCTGGATGCACCTATATCCGTTTATGAATTGCATTTAGGTTCATGGGTTAGAGAAGGTAATGATCCCGATAAGTTTTTGAACTATCGTGATATCGCAAAGAAACTTGTTCCTTATATAAAAGAAATGGAGTTTACCCATGTAGAATTTATGCCGGTGATGGAGTACCCTTATGATCCAAGCTGGGGATATCAGATCACGGGATTTTATGCAGCTACCTCACGTTTTGGTTCACCACAGGATCTGATGTTTCTGATTGATGAACTTCATCAAAATAATATAGGCGTTATCCTGGATTGGGTTCCATCCCATTTTCCGGGAGATGCCAATGGACTTCACCGTTTTGACGGTTCCTATTTATATGAACATGAAGATCCGAGAAAAGGATTTCATCCCGATTGGAAATCACATATTTTCAATTATGGAAGAAATGAAGTGAAATCTTTCCTGATTTCCAATGCGATGTTCTGGCTGGATCGATATCATGCAGATGGACTTCGTGTAGATGCGGTAACTTCAATGCTTCATCTGGATTATTCAAGGAATGAAGGCGAATGGGAACCTAATATATATGGCGACAATGTTAATCTTGAAGCGAAAGCCTTTCTACAGGAGTTTAATACTGCTGTTTACAAAGAATTTGGGAACAGTATTATAACGATTGCTGAAGAAAGTTCAGATTTTCCTATGCTTACCAAACCTGTTCATGATGGCGGAGTGGGCTTTGGAATGAAATGGATGATGGGCTGGATGCATGATACATTGGATTATTTCAAGGAAGACTTTGTCAACAGGAAGTTCCATCATCATAAACTTACGTTTGCTTCCATGTATATGTATAATGAAAATTATATGATGCCTTTGTCTCATGATGAAGTGGTACACGGAAAAGCAAGTCTGATCTATAAAATGAAGGGTGATGAATGGCAGAAGTTTGCCAATCTTCGTACCTTGTATGTATATATGTATACCCATCCGGGCGCTAAGTTGCTTTTTATGGGTGATGAATTCGGGCAAACCAGCGAATGGAATTTTACCCGAAGTCTTGATTGGCATTTGTTGGAATATCCTGTTCATAAAGGATTGCAGGATCTGGTAAAAGAGTTGAATCATTTATACAGAACTGAATCCGCTTTATATGAAAATCAGTTTGATAAACATGGGTTTGAATGGATAGAAGCAGATGATCTGGAAAACTCTGTATATGTTTATCTTAGGAAAGGAAAAAGAAAAGATGATGTTTTGATGACCATCTTAAATCTGGCTCCAAAAGTCTTGGATTACAAAATAAAGATTCCCAACGGAACCCACTGGGAAGTAGTTTTTAACTCCGATGATGAAATGTACAGTGGAAGTGGAGTGATATCCGAGGTCTTGGAAGAAAAATATGAAGAAGAAACAGAGTATCAAAAGTTTATGACCATCAAATTACCGCCCCTGGCAGGAATTATTTTGAGGCAGGAAAAAGATAAAAAATATAAATTACACAGAATTAAACACAGAAGATAAAAATGGTTATCTATCATTTAAGCACAGAATGTTATCCTATAGCAAAAGTGGGTGGACTGGCAGACGTTGTCGGGGCACTTCCAAAATATCAGAATAAAATAAAAGGAATAGACGCCAAGGTGGTAATGCCATGGTATAACAAACCTTTTGTTCATGAACATGAATTTGAGGTGGTATTTGATGGATTTATTCATCAGGGATCCAATATGCTGCAGGTTCAGGTGATGAAGGAAAAGACAAATGTATTGGGGTTTGAACTTTACATGGTGAAAATTCCCGGGTTGCTGGATAGAGACAATCCTTATGGCTATCAGGATGAAAGTTTCCAGTTTTTGGCCTTTCAGCAGGCTATTCTGCATTGGTTGTGCGCGATGGAATTGAAGCCGGATGTTCTCCATTGCCATGATTACCATACAGGGCTGGTTCCTTTTATGGTGGAACATTGTCCTGAATTTAGCTTTTTACAAGGGGTAAAAACTATTGGGACTATCCATAACGGAGAATATCAGGGAATGATGAATTGGAATATGGCGAACTATATGCCTTCATTTGATGCCTATAAATGGGGATTAATGGATTGGAATGGTTTTATGAATCCACTGGCAAGTATGATTAAATGTTCGCATGCTTTTACCACAGTGTCTGAAGGATATCTGGAAGAACTTTTCATTAGTTTCCGTGGACTTGAAAGTCTGGTTCGTCAGGAATTTGGGAAAGCCTATGGCATCATCAACGGAATTGATGCCGAAGTCTGGAACCCGGAAACCGATCCGATGCTGGATTTTAACTTTAACAGTAAAAATGCAGTGGCCCAAAAGAAGAAAAATAAAGAAAAATTGTGTAAAGAATACGGCCTGAACCCGAAACTTCCTCTGTTTGCATTCATTGGAAGATTTGCTACGGAAAAAGGAGCAGATCTGTTACCGGATGTAGTATGGAAAAGTATCAAACAAAGCTATGGAGCCTTAAATATCATGATCCTGGGCTCAGGAAATACCTATATTGAGAATAAACTTAAGGAATACGACTATACCTATACCAATTTTGCTTTGGATTTAGGATATAAAGAACACCTTTCTCATAAGATCTATGCTTCGGCAGACTTTCTGTTGATGCCGTCAAGAGTAGAGCCATGTGGTTTAAATCAGATGTACTCTATGAGATATGGAACCGTTCCTGTAGTAAGATATACTGGTGGATTGAAAGATACAGTAGAAGATATTTCAACGGGTGGAGCAGGACTGAACTTTACGTATCCCGGGGTAGATGATATTGTACATGCGATGAACAGAGCGATTGGGATCTATAATCAAAAGGGGATGATGAAAGAACTTATTCATGCCAATATGAATTTTGACTTTGCATGGGAGAAATCTGCAGAAAAATATATAGCTTTATATAATAGCTGATATTACACAAGTTTTTTCTTTTTTATCAATCATAATATTGCTATCTTCCTGTAAAAAAGAAGATGATGGACTTCATAATGGTTATTTTTGGTTATACGGAGCGGGTCTTAAAGATATGTATAGGGAAGAAGCAACCAAGGCCATCTCTGAAAAATGGAAAATAAAATGGGTAGATGCCGGAGGCTGTGTAATTGATGATGAAACATTAAAAAAGATAACTGACACCAATAAAAAAACTCGGGAAGCCATCGAAAAGAAGTGTGGTGAAGGCTGGGCTTTGAGATATAACAAGGATATTGAGGATTTTATGATGAAACGGGTAGATGTAATGGATGTACTTATCGTAAACAAACTATTCCGAAGCAAGTTGAGAGATCATAATATTCCCATTGATGATGTAGATAAAGAAATAAAAGTACTTAATGATAAGGGGCAGTATGAAGTAGCTGTAATTAATCCGAAGCTGAAATATGAAAATAAAATAGGTTTCAGAGTTAATGTAGACACCAATAAAAGAACAGTAAACTTAGTAAAATAAAAAACGCAATGTATTTATGAACCGAAATGTAATCTCTATTGTACTGGGCGGTGGAAGAGGAACAAGATTATTCCCGTTAACGCATACCAGATCAAAACCGGCAGTTCCTATTGCAGGAAAATACAGGCTGGTTGATATCCCTATTTCAAACTGTCTGAACTCAGGACTGAATAAAATCCTGGTACTTACACAGTTTAATTCAGCATCTCTGAATTCACATATTAAGAATTCTTATCACTTTGATATCTTCAGTAAAGGTTTTGTAGATATTCTGGCTGCTGAACAGAATGTTGAAAATGACAGCTGGTATCAAGGTACAGCAGATGCCGTACGCCAGTCGATGAAGCATCTTGAAAAATATGATTATGACTATATCTTAATTCTTTCAGGAGATCAGCTTTATCAGATGGATTTCCGAGAAATGCTCGATTTTCACATTGAAAACGGAGGTGATGTTACTATTGCTACAATTCCTGTAAATGCTAAGGATGCCACCGGTTTCGGGATCTTAAAATCCGATGATGAGGGAAATATCACGTCTTTCTATGAAAAGCCGAATTATGAGATGTTGGAAGGTTTGCAATCTGAAGTTTCGGAGGAGAATAAACACAGAGGTAAGGAATACCTGGCTTCCATGGGAATCTATATCTTCACTAAAACTATCCTTAAGAAAATGTTTGATGAAGGAGCAGGTGATGATTTCGGAAAAGATATTATTCCAAGCTCTATCGGAAAATATAAAACATTAAGTTATCAATATGAAGGGTATTGGACGGATATTGGAACAATAGAGTCCTTCTACGAAGCTAACTTGGACCTTTGTCTGGACCTCCCTCAATTCAACCTGTTTTCCTCTTCACCCATTTATACAAGAGCAAGAATGCTTCCGCCCTCGAAAATCAATGGTTCTTATGTAAGTAAGGCCGTTTTCGGAGATGGATGCATCATTATGGCAGATAAAATTGAAAACTCCGTAATTGGAAACAGAACCAGAATTGATAAAGGCAGTACCATCGTCAATTCTTACGTAATGGGAGCAGATTTCTATCAAAATACCACGGAAATCGTATTGAACGACAGAGGTGGCCGCCCGAATATGGGAATCGGGAAATATTGCTATATTGAAAAAGCAATCCTTGATAAAAACTGCTATATTGGAGATAATGTAAAGATTATCGGTGGAAAACATCTTCCGGATGGTGACTATGGAACCTATTCAGTACAGGATGGTATCGTAGTCGTGAAAAAAGGAGCAGTGCTGGCACCGGGAACACATATTGGATAAGTAAGTAAGGAAGAGGGGAGCTGGAGGCTGGAAGTTATTAAAGTCGAGTGATGAATATGCTTTTCTTTATTGAATGATTTGTAAATAATAAATTCAATCATAGGACTGTTAGTAATCCTTGGAATAATGGTAACTTCCAGCTTCCTGCAGCCAATTTCCAGCCTTTAACCAGGTTAATTATTGTTAAACATACAACTAGAGTGATCGGCATATTGGTCACTTTTTTTATTTGTATTACTTTTGTGCGATGCGTATTTTTAAATATCTTATTGTACTTATTGTTCTTTTGGGAGGAGCTTATGCCGCTTCCATGTATTATTTGGTGGATGAAAGTAAGAACTTTACCGTTGAAAAAGAGATTGATTATCCGGTAGATAAAGTTTTTGCCCAGTTCAACAATCTCCAGAGTTTTACGAGATGGAACAACTTTTTTACCAGTTCACAGTCTATGGACATAGATTATTATACGCCTTATGAAGGACAGGGAAGTGCCATAAGCTACGTAGACAAACAAAATGATACCGATGGGGAAATGTTCATCCGTTATGAGAATCTTAATAAGACTTTAAAATATCAGCTTTTTGAGGATGAAAATGAAAATCCGACATTAGTTGATGTTAAATTTAAGCCTGTTTCTGCAGAAAAGACCAAAATTACGTGGTATGTACATACTCCGAAACTTTCCGTTTGGAGAAGGGTTGAAAACTTTTGGACAGAAGACCGTTTTGCTGAAAATATCAACAAAAGTATGGTCAATCTTAAAAATTCGTTAGGAAATAAGGTTGAAAAAGACAATCAGATGGCAGCCATCAAGTATGACAGTCTGATGGTGGAAAATGAAGAAGATAAACTGCTATTGGGAATCAACGTAAGTACAGCGAATAAAAAAGATGCTCTTTACAAAAATATCGTGATGAATTATAACAAAGTGTATAATTTCGTATCGATGGATCTTGGTAAAAAAGATGATGAATTTGGCTATCCGGTTCTGATGACCGATGCGGATAACTATAAAGACAAAGAAGTTTCCTACTTCCTGGGAATTCCCCTTTCCAAGAAAATCGGAGTATCTGACAATAACTTTAATTTTAGGTCGGTAAACCCATCACAAAACTATGTAATGTACTACAAAGGGAGCTATGAAGGTAGAATTAAGTCAATTCAGCAGCTGATTCTGAAAGCCAAAAAAGACGAGATGCGCTTCGGAGATATCCGTCAGACCTTTATTGAACGTCCGATGGAAGGTCAGGACGTGAACATTAAGCTCTCATTATCAGTGTATAAGTAATTTTTTCAGAATAATTTTTTTCTTAAGTTTTTTTAACGGTTTCAGACTGTTCTAACTCGGTTTTTTTTATTAAATTTGAAGATTAATTCTACAAATAAATTTTAATAAATAGATAAACTGTAATAATGGACAGATTTTCATTCCTAAACGCAGCTCATTCTCAGTTAATTGAGGATTTATACCAACAATACTTAAAATTCCCGGATTCTTTGGAACCATCATGGAAAGCTTTCTTTCAAGGCTTCGATTTTGCTTTAGAGAACTACGGAGATGACGATAACATTCAATTTATTCAGGCTTCGGCCAACGCTGCTCCTGCAGTACAACAAATTTCTCAGGCGGTAACCAACGGAGAAGTTCCTGAACACATCAAGAAAGAATTTAAAGTAGTAAACCTTATCGAGGCTTACAGAACAAGAGGGCACTTGTTTACAAAGACAAACCCAGTTAGAGAAAGAAGACACTATACACCTACTTTAGACATTGAGAACTTCGGTCTTTCTAAAGCAGATTTAAATACAAAATTCAACTGTGCAGTTGAAACAGGGATGAAAGAGCCTGCTACTTTGGCAGACCTTATCAAGCATCTTGAAAATATCTACTGTGATTCTATTGGGGTAGAATATACGTACATCAACAACGTTGAAGAAAAAGATTTCATTAAAAAATGGCTTCAGGTAAACGAAAACCACCCAAGCCTTTCTGCGAATGAAAAAACAGAAATTTTATTAAAATTAAATCAGGCTGTAGCCTTTGAAAATTATCTTCATACAAAATTTGTAGGTCAGAAAAGATTCTCACTGGAAGGTGGAGAAACATTAATCCCGGCTTTAGATCAGTTGATCTCAAGATCTTCTCAATTAGGAGTAGATGAAGTTGTTCTAGGGATGGCTCACAGAGGAAGATTAAATGTATTATCAAACATCTTCGGAAAATCTTACAAGCAGATTTTCTCAGAATTTGAAGGAAAAGAATTCGAAGAAGATGTATTCTCAGGTGATGTTAAATATCACTTAGGATCATCTAAAAAGATCAAAACAGCTTCAGGAGAAGAAGTTTGCATCAACCTAACGCCAAACCCGTCTCACCTTGAAACCGTAGCAGCTTTAGTAGAAGGAATCTGCCGTGCGAAAGTAGATGATAAGTATAAAGATTATTCTAAAGTATTGCCAATCATCATTCACGGTGATGGTGCTATTGCAGGACAAGGTATTGCTTACGAAGTAGCTCAGATGATGACACTTGAAGGATACAGAACAGGAGGTACTGTTCACATCGTTGTAAACAACCAGGTATCTTTTACCACAAACTTCCACGATGCAAGATCTTCAACATACTGTACAGACATCGCAAAAGTTACAGAATCTCCTGTAATGCACGTAAATGCTGATGATGCTGAAGCAGTAGTTCATGCGATCCATTTTGCTGCTGATTTCAGAGCGAAATTCGGAAAAGATGTGTATATCGATTTATTAGGCTACAGAAAGTATGGTCACAACGAAGGGGATGAGCCAAGATTTACTCAGCCTAACCTTTATAAGGCAATTTCTAAACATCCGAACCCAAGAGAAATCTATAAAGATAAATTAATTAACGACAGCGTTATCTCTAATGATATCATCAAAAAGATGGAAGTTGACTTTAAAGCACTTCTTGATAAAGACTTTGATGCCTCTAAAGAAATTGAGAAAAACGTAATGGACCTGTTCATGGCTGAAGATTGGGTAGACTATCCAATTGGAAAAAGAGGAGCAGTTCAGTTACCGGTTGATACAAAATACGACTTAGCTAAATTGAAAGAGCTGGCGCTTAAAATGTCAACACTTCCAGCTGATAAAAAATTCATCAACAAGATTACAAGACTTTTCGATAACCGTGTTAAAGCTATTGAAGGAAATTCATTAGACTGGGCATTAGGAGAGTTGTTAGCTTATGCTACGCTACTTGTAGAAGGGCACAATGTAAGAATCTCTGGGGAAGATGTAGAAAGAGGTACATTCTCTCACAGACATGCTGTGGTAAAGACTGAAGATACAGAAGAAGAATATATCCCGTTAAGACATGTATCAGAAAGCAGATTTGATGTATTCAACTCTCACCTTTCAGAATATGGTGTTCTAGGTTTCGACTACGGATATGCAATGGCTTCTCCAAATACATTAACCATCTGGGAAGCTCAGTTCGGAGATTTTGTGAACGGTGCTCAGATTATTGTTGACCAGTATTTAGCTGCTGCAGAAGAAAAATGGAAAATTCAGGATGGATTGGTAATGTTATTGCCTCACGGTTCAGAAGGTCAGGGTGCAGAACACTCTTCAGCAAGATTGGAGAGATTCTTAACGCTTTGTGCTAATGAAAATATGGTAGTAGCCAATATTACTTCACCTGCCAACTACTTCCACTTATTAAGAAGACAGTTGAAGTGGGCATTCAGAAAGCCATTGATTGTAATGAGCCCTAAATCTTTATTGAGACACCCTAAAGTAGTTTCTCCACTTGAAGATTTCGCAACAGGTTCATTCCAGCCAATCTTAGACGATCCAACTGCAGATCCTAAAAAAGTAGAAAAATTAGTTCTTTGTTCAGGTAAACTGTACTTCGAATTATTAGCGAAGAAAGAAGAATTAAACTGTGAAAATATTGCATTAGTAAGATTCGAACAGTTATATCCACTTCAGGCAGATGCTATTGAAGCAATCTTCAGCAAATACGAAAACAGAAAACAATTAGTGTGGGCTCAGGAAGAACCTGAAAACATGGGGGCTTGGTCTTATATCCTGAGAAATTTCAGAGATACAGGAATTCAGGTAGTAGCTCCGGTACCAAGTGGTGCTCCAGCTCCAGGTAGTCACAAAATGTTTGAGAAGAACCAAAATGCAGTGATCAACAGAGTTTTTGATAGAGATGATGCTCCTGCAAAAAGACCCGTTACAGCTTAATTAAATAATAATCAATTAAAAAATAAAAAATACTCGATATGTCAGTTTTAGAAATGAAAGTTCCTTCACCGGGCGAATCAATCACAGAAGTTGAAATTGCAACTTGGCTTGTAAAAGATGGTGATTACGTAGAAAAAGATCAACCTATCGCTGAAGTAGACTCAGACAAAGCAACTCTTGAATTGCCGGCAGAACAAAGTGGTATTATCACTTTAAAAGCAGAAGAAGGTGATGTAGTTCAAGTAGGTCAGGTAGTTTGTTTAATTGATATGGATGCTGCAAGACCAGAAGGTGCTGCACCTGCTGCTGAGGCTCCAAAACAGGAAGAAGCTCCAAAGGCTGCTGAACCTGCTAAACAAGAAGCTCCGAAACCAGCTGTGCCGGTTGCTGCTCCACAAACTTATGCAACAGGAGCTCCATCTCCGGCTGCTAAGAAAATCCTTGACGAAAAAGGAATGGATGCTGCACAGGTTTCTGGTACAGGAAGAGATGGAAGAATCACTAAGACTGATGCTGAATTAGCTGCAGTTCCTGCATTAGGAGGAAGCCCTCTTACTGCTACAGGTTCTAGATCTACAACTACAACTAAACTTTCAGTTTTAAGAAGAAAAATCGCTCAGAGATTAGTTTCTGTGAAGAATGAAACAGCTATGTTAACAACTTTCAACGAAGTTGACATGTCTGAAATCTTCAGATTAAGAAAATTATATAAAGAAGAATTCGCTCAAAAACACGGAGTTGGACTTGGTTTCATGTCTTTCTTTACAAAAGCAGTTACAAGAGCATTAGAAATGTATCCTGATGTAAATGCATCTATTGACGGAGACTTCAAAGTAAACTACGATTTCTGCGATATTTCAATTGCAGTTTCAGGTCCTAAAGGATTAATGGTTCCTGTATTGAGAAATGCAGAAAACATGTCTTTCAGCGCTGTTGAAGCAAACATCAAAGATCTTGCTACAAAAGTAAGAGACGGTAAAATTACTGTTGATGAAATGACTGGTGGTACATTCACTATTACAAACGGTGGTACTTTCGGATCTATGTTATCTACACCAATCATCAACCCACCTCAATCTGCAATCTTAGGAATGCACAACATCATCCAGAGACCAGTTGCTGTTGATGGACAAGTTGTAATCAGACCAATGATGTATGTAGCGATGTCTTATGACCACAGAATTATCGACGGAAAAGAATCTGTAGGATTCCTTGTAGCGGTAAAAGAAGGTATTGACAATCCTGTTCAAGTATTAATGGGAGGTGACGAAAGAAAAGGCCTTGGATTATAGGTTTTAATAAAATTATAATGTAAATATATAATCTCGCCTTAAAAAAGGCGAGATTTTTGTATCTATTAAGAAAATACTACAATGATGTTTTCAAAAATGACTTCCAATATCAAAGTTTCAGTTATACCTGAATATGATAGTAAGAATAGTTATCCATCCGAAAACCGTTATGTTTTCAAGTACAATATCACTATAGAAAATGACGGAAGCTTTCCTATAAAAGTACTGAAAAGAAAATGGCTCATCTTTGATGTAGGATTTGGATACACAGAAATTATAGGCGATGGAATTATCGGCCTGACTCCAGAGATAGAAACTGGCGAAAATTTCGCTTATTTCTCCAATGTAATGCTCCGTTCCGGAGTAGGAAATATGAGTGGAAAATACCTTGTTAAAAACCTGAAGACTCAGGAGACTTTTGAGATTGATATCCCAAAATTCAACCTGTTATCTGAAGTTTTAAGTAATTAAATAGTGTTGTTGTAAAAAATGACTGATGCAGATATCGGAACCCGGGTCTGTTAGCTGTATTATTAAAGCTTTTTGATTTTTGCTTTCATATATTCATTCACTTCATCATTGCTGGTGAGGAAGAGTTTCTCAAAAGCCAGTAAAGAGATCTTTGCACATACTTCGGCATCAGCTCCGGCTCTGTGGTGATTGAATTTAATATCGTGATATTCAGCCAGTGGCTTCAGCCCATACTTTGGAAGATAATTCCATGATTTTTTAGCAAGCTGTATACTGCACAGGTAGTTTAATTTGGGAGTAAACATTCCGTAATGTTCAAGGCAGCCTCTTAAAACTGAAGCATCAAAACCTGCATTGTGGGCAATCATTAATGATCCATACATCAATTCTTCTGCTTCATGCCAGACTTCATCAAAAGTAGGAGCATCCTGTACATCCTCAGGCTGTATTCCATGCACTGCAATATTAAATTGGCTAAAGTAGGGGAAGCTGGGTGGTTTGATGAGCCAGGTCCTGGTTTCTACAATCTTGGAGTCTTGTACCACACAGATTCCCATCTCACAAGCAGAGCTTTTTTCATGAGTGGCTGTTTCAAAATCTATTGCGCAGAAATCCATAATTGTATTGTTGGTTAATTGTTATTGTATTGCCAGTTTGGGTTTAAAGTTTTGAGTTCAAGGTTAAGGTTGTGCATAGTTGAAGACTGTGTATTTTTTATTTCTCACTTCCGCCTAAAAAATGTGTAAATATTAACCATTTCGACTGATAGAATTGATCTTTCTGGTGTTTCTTGCGAAGTTTCCATGTTCCCGGAAGCTGTCCGTAAAATCCGAAATGTGCTCTAACAACTGCCCAAAGGTGAGGGAAGCCATGTTTTAACCCAAAATAAATTCCAGCAACACCATCCAGGCAAAGCCTGAAAAAGATCAGCCAGATCAGCTTAGGAAAGGGAAGGTTTTTAAGCATCATAGACAGGTTATTTCTGATGTTTAAATAGGTCTTTTGAGCGCTTTGCTTATTCAAAGTTCCACCACCTACGTGATATACTTTGGATTTTCCGGTATAAAATATCTTCTTTCCTGAATTAATAAGTCTCCAGCAGAGATCAATTTCTTCCTGGTGGGCAAAAAATCTTTTATCAAAACCATTTTGTTCCCAAAAATCTTTGGAACGAATAAAAAAGCTGCATCCCGATGCCCAGAAGATCTCTGTTTCATCATCATATTGTCCTTTATCTTCTTCGAGATCATCAAAAACTCGTCCTCTGCAGTAAGGATAACCAAGATTATCAATCAGACCGCCTCCAGCTCCTGCAAATTCAAAGAAGTTTTTATTATTATAGGATAAAACCTTAGGCTGAATTGCAGAAATTGTAGGATCCTTTTCAAACAGATGTAATATCGGTTCTATCCAGTTTTCAGTAACCTCTACATCAGAATTAAGAAGACAGTAATATTCATTGTTAATCTTCTTTAATCCTTCATTATAACCACCGGCAAACCCATGGTTTTTATCGTTTTTAATAATTTTTACAGTAGGGAAATAGGTGTTCAGAAATGCTATGGAATCATCGGTAGAAAGATTATCAATAACATAAATATCTGCATTTTGAGAAAACTGAACAACACTCGGAAGAAATTTTTCCAGCCAGTTTTTCCCATTCCAGTTTAAGATGGCAACAGCCAGTTTGTTCTGCATGTACATCTAATTTTTTTCAGAATCAAAATTTTTGATGGAATCCTGATACTTCCATTTTCTGTGGGACCAAAGATAATTGTCCGGATGTTTGTGTAAGGTGTTTTCCAACATTTTATGGAACTTCTTTACCACTTCATGTTCTACGAATTTTTCATTGTCCGGATATATTCTGTAGTAATTAACTTGGTAATACCCGCGTTTCACTTTTTTCATTTCACAATAAATAAAAGCAAGATCCATTCGGGTGGCTAGCTTGTCATAGCCTATAAAAACAGGAGTCCTTTGGTTCAAGAATTCCAATCCATAAGTGACATGTGAAAAATGAGGAGTTTGATCTGCCACAAACATGTAGATAGATTCTCCGTTATTTTTACCTCGGAAAATATTAAGAATTACTTCATTGGCTTCCAGAGCTTCATTTCCGAATTTATTTCGGACTTTTTTCATCTGGTTTTCCCAAAAATCACTGTTTACCTTTCTATATACAGGGTGGCAGTGCTTTTGAGGAACAATTCTTGCCAAAGCATTGATCCATTCCCAGTTAAAAACATGACCGGCAAGAAGAATAATATTTTTACCTTCTTTTTGTACTTCATGAAATACATCCTGATTAATGTGCTGCATTCTTACTCTGGATTCCGTTTCGGAGATACTGAATGACTTTATAGTTTCTACCAGATAATCGGAGAAATTGCGATAGAATTTTTTCCGGATTTTTTTAATCTCTTCTTCAGATTTCTCAGGGAAGGAATTTTTAAGATTTTGAGTAATTACCTCTTTTCTATAGCCTACCAGATAATAATTTAGGAAGAACATAACGTCCGAAAAAATATATAATATTCTAAGCGGAAGTTTTGAGATGAAATATAATATTTTAATTAAGAAGCTCATAAAACAGGCAAATTTAGTGATAATAAAATTATGGTTCTATTTTTGTAGGGAGATAAGTATTATTTTTTTATTTTTATGTTATGAAAAAATTGACATTGATCGCTGTTCTAGGATTAAGCACATTGGCTTTCTCACAGGAAGTAAAGAACTTACCGGATAAAGGAAAGCAAAAAACGGCTCTTATTGTGCCCACTGAACAAAAAGAATTGGATGCAAAGAAGAAGGCTGCTGAAGAAAAAGCAAAACTTCCTAAGCCTTACAATCCGAAAGCTGATGCTCAGGCTGATATTAATAAATTAGTAGCACAGGCCAAAAAAGAGGGAAAGAATATTATAATTCAGGCTGGTGGAAACTGGTGTATCTGGTGTCTTAGATTTAATAATTTCGTACAGGAAACTCCTGAACTTAAAGAATTGGTGGATAAAAACTACTTGTATTATCACCTGAATTATTCTCCGGATAACAAAAATGAGAAAGTTTTCGCTCAGTATGATAATCCTGGTGAAAAGTTTGGATATCCTGTGTTTATCGTTTTGGATAAAACCGGTAAAATGATTAAAGTTCAGCAGAGTGATGTATTTGAAGAAGGAAAAGGATATAGCAAGGACAAGGTAAAAGAGTTTTTCAATACCTGGAAGCCTAAAGCATAAAAAATACAAAAGGTTGTTTCTATTGGAAGCAACCTTTTGTATTTCTGCAAAAAAATCTGCGTATTCTAAGACATATCTGTGGAAATTATAAAAACCTTTTAATCCAGCTTAATTTTTTCTCAGAATAAGGCGGATATTTGATATTAGGTTCGCCCCATGTTGATTTTTCAAGAATTGCTTTTTGATGAGAGAAAGCTTCAAAACCGAATTTTCCATGATAATTCCCTATTCCTGAATTTCCTACACCTCCAAATGGTAGGTTATCATTGCTTAAGTGCATCACAACATCATTGATGCAGCCTCCTCCAAAAGACAATTTTTGCGTAAAGTTTTCCTTTTCTTCAGCATTATTGGTGAAAAGATAAGCAGCTAAAGGTTTTTCCAATTCCAATACTGCATTCAGGGCCATATTGTAATTTTTAAAACTGATAACAGGTAAGAGAGGACCAAAGATTTCTTCTTGCATGATCTCATCATTCCAGTCTATAGTATGAAGGATAGTAGGTTCTATATATCGTTTTTCTTCATCTAAATTTCCGCCAAAATATATTTTTTCTTTATCAATAAGATTGACCAATCGTTGAAAATTTCGTTGATTGATAATCTTTGTATACTGTTCCGAATCCGGGCTGTATTGAAATTCTTTAATACATTTTCTCAACATTTCCAGAAACTGTTCCCGTATAGATTCTTCTACCAATAAGTAATCCGGAGCAACACAGGTTTGTCCGGCATTCAGGAATTTCCCCCAGACAATTCTTTTGGCAGCAATTTCAAGATTAGCATTTTTAGTAACAATGACAGGAGATTTTCCACCCAATTCAAGAACTACAGGTGTTAAATGTTCTGCTGCGGCTTTGTATACAATTTTTCCCACTTTGGTACTTCCTGTAAAGAATATTTTATCAAACTTCAACTTCAGAAGCTCCGTAGTTTCTTCAATTCCGCCTTCATATACATACAGATATTCAGGGGGAAAGTTTTTATTGATGATGAAAGACATTGCTTTCATGGTATTTTCAGCAATTTCACTGGGCTTCAGAATACAGCAGTTCCCAGCTGCAATAGCAGCAATAATAGGTGAAAGAGCCAGTTGGTAAGGATAGTTCCAAGCTCCGATTACCAGGATATTACCTAATGGTTCAGAATGGATTTTACTTTTTCCAAGCTGATTGACCAGATTGGTACCTACTTTTCGTGGCTTAGAAAGAGACTTTAAATGTTTCAGATAATACTCAATATCATTCAGGATAAAAGAGATCTCTGTGGTGAAGGTATCGAATTTAGATTTTCCAAAATCTTTATAAATGGCTTCGTAAAGAATGTTTTCATTGGAAATGATAAGACTTCTGAGTTTTTCAAGATACATTTTTCTGAAAGCAAGACTCTTGGTCTGCTGCGTTTTAAAAAAATCTCTCTGACTCTGTAAAATTTTTTCAATTTCCATACGAATGGTTTTATCCGTTAAACGTAAGTATTGGTGTGATATTGTAATGAAGAGAAGCAACAATAAGCTGGCCAAAGTTGGTGAGGAAGGAAGATGATGCTGGAAGCTGGAGGCTACTTTTGGACGTTTGGGGAATAAACATTATTTTATGAAGAGCAACTGTAAATTTAAATATTAAATAAAATAAACTTCAGGTATTCTTCAAGGCTTCAATAACTTCCAGCTTCCCACCTCCAGCTTCCCTTCTTCTCTACATAATATTCCTCACCGCTATTTTCACCGGATGATAAAGCAGTAAGAGAAGTGCTGTAATAAAAGCCAACCAGAACAAGCCTGTAAATATCTCCATATTGGAAAGAAGGATAGATTGAGCGGTTATTTTTGCCTTAAAGGTTCCGACGGTTGTAGATAATGATTCATTAACCGGAAGTTTTGAGATATTGACTCCGAAAACCTGGTTCCATTGATTGTAGAAAACCGGATTGGTATCTGTAAGGTTGAAACTTAATGTGTCGGCATGTTTTAGGGTTAAAAATAGCATCAGATTCTGCATTAAAGCATACCCGATAGCTGTTGTCCAAAAGCGGGTGGTTGTCCCAAGTGCTGTGGCATTGGAAACATATTCTTCCGGTGTTGCTGAAATGAGAAAGAAAACCAAAGGAGTAAACAGTAATCCTTGTGCTACACCTTGTAAAAACAAGGGTGGACATATCGTGGAAAGAGTAGTATCCGGATAGAAAGTGTAAGTAAACCATGCGCAATCTATAGCCAGTAAAAGAAATCCTGTAAAGAAAACTATTCTGGACGAAACACCTTTTACCAAACATATTCCTGATAAAAAGACTCCCAGAAGTGTTCCGGCAACATTCCAATACTGGATGTTAACAATATAATCCCAAGGCCATTTCCACACGGTTGCCATGATGCTGTACACATTATTCAACCCTGAACGGATCAGATAAAAAATGAAAAAGAGAATCATCCCTGCAATGACATTTTTAGAGCTGAAAACTTCAAAATGAAATAATGGTCTTTTGGAATTTCTTTGTTTAAGCATGAACAAACCTCCGGAAAGCATGAATACAAACAGGCACATAATGATGGTGTCTGATTCAAACCACATCAGTCTTTTTCCATAAATAATGGCGTAGCCTCCGGCCTGTAAGCATACCCAAAGTAAAAACCAGCTGGCAATATCCAGTTGATATAGCGGTTTTTTGGGGAAAAATCTATTTCTATTGAAAATGGCAATTCCGATGATGAGAACAAAAACATGAAAATAAACCATCATTAAAACCATGTGCTGAAAATCATAGTCTTCAATACTTGATTTCAACAGGGAAGTGGTTACGGTTCCGCCAGTGAGCATAATGGTGTACATGAAAAGGTAGGCAAGAACCTTGGCGTGTTTTGTTTTCAGTTCAGCAATAATCAGCGGAAGGAAAATAGCCCCTTCCAACAACCCAAAAATCCCTTCCAAGAAACGGATCACAAGAATCACATGATAATCATTGGTGACTGATAAAGCGTAGAGAATAATCACTGAAATGGAAGACATCAGCAGAATATAATATTTCACACTGAAGTAAGCCATAAAGCGTTGTAAAACTAAAAGGGTAACCACAAATGTCCCATACATCAAAATCATTAGGTATTGGATGTCGTCTGAATCTACATCCATAAAAGAAGATGTGAAGGCACTGTTGGAATGTAACAGTGACAACAGCATCAGGTGGGGAAACAATGCCAATATAAGAAGTGGCAGTTTCAGCCATTGTGGTACCCATTTATGATAAACTGTATTGTGTTGCATAGTTGTTTTGAAAGCTAATAAATCAGCGAATCTGCTTTTTAGCTATTGATTATAATAAAAATGCGAAAAGACAAAAGGGCAAAGAGGTAAAAGTAAAAGGTAAAATGACAAGTATGCTTAAAGAAAAAATTATAGCAGATCTGTATTTTGCGGTTTTGCCTTTTCGCAGAAAAAAAAATAATTTAATTTGAAAATGATAATCAACCGAATATTTTTGTACTCTAATACTATCAAGCCTAAATCTTCCTTGCACTCACCAGAACATTCATTCCGGAAAGTAGCTTTTCGTTGTCTTTGTTATTATCAAGAATAATTTTTACGGGAAATCTCTGTTCAATCTTTACAAAGTTTCCGGTTGCATTATCTGGTTTTACCAATGAAAATTGAGACCCTGATGCAGGAGAAACAGAAAGGATTTTCCCTTTGAATTCAAAATCCGGATAAGCATCTGCCGTGACAATCACTTCCTTAGTCTGATCGATCTGGCCAAGCTGTGTTTCTTTGTAATTAGCAATGATCCATTTTTCTTTGCTTACGATTTGTACCAATGCCTGTCCTTCTTTAATCAGTTGTCCTTCCTGAATTGTTTTTTTTCCTACCCAGCCATCGTAAGGTGCTGTAATTACCGTATAGGAAAGGAAAAGCTTTGCATTGTTTAAACTGGCTGAACTTTGTTGGATCTGGCTCTTAGCCGGGGCAACTTTAGTTTGTTGTTCGCTGGCCCCTGCTCTTACTGCATTTTTCTGTTGTTCCAGAGCTAAAAGATTTGCTTTAGACTGTTCATAAGATGCTTTTACATTTTCAAATTCCTGTTCTGTGGCGGCATCTTCAGTCAATAGATTTTTATATCTTTTATAGTCCTGTTCCGTTCTCCAGATATCAATTCTTGCAGAAGCCATTTTAGCATCAATAATTTTGGTATCGCTTGCCTTCGTATTAACACTGCTTTGAATGGTGGTAATATTTTCAGTATTGGCATTCAGATTGGCTTCAGCCATATGTACCTGATTAACAAATTCTCTGTTGTCAATAACAATTAAGGTGTCACCTTTATGCACAAACTGGTTTTCATTAAACTTTATGGTTTTAATAAACCCTGAAACCTTGCTGGATACCGGCGTAATATATTGTTCAATCTGCGCATCGTTGGTGGTAACATTTTTTCTCGAAAAAAGATAAAAACTTACCATTCCCGTGACTCCGCTGATGATAAGAATCCAGGCCAGTAAAGTAATCGTCTTGTTGATTCTTTTTTCTTTTTGTGTCAGTTGTTTCTGTGCCATAGTTTTTATAAGTTTCCAATCGTATATTGGAGTTGATAGTATTTGAGTTGTCTGTTAATTTTTACGGAAATAAGATTAGATTCTGCTTCCAGATAGGTATTGTCTGCATCAATTAGTTCAGTGATAAGGCTTAATTTATTCGCATATTTTGTTCTTACAATGCGATAGTTTTCTTTGGCCTGATTAATGGCTTCTTCTGCGATTTTTACCTTCTGGTCGGTTTCTTCAAACTTTTTGTAAGCCTCATATACATTATGTCTTACCTTTTCTTCGTTTTCTTCAATCTGAAGTTTGGCCAAATCAATGTTTTCTTTGGCTTCCTGCATTTTATATTTATTTTTATACAGGTTTTCGATAGGATAGGTAAGGTTTAGCCCGATCATTCCCAAACGATAAGCATAAGGTTCAGGTGGAAAGAACATCATATTCGGATATTTTAAGAAATACTCTCCGCCAGCAGTTATTTTGGGTAAATAATTAGCCTTAATGAGTTTCTGATCCAATTCTTTTAATGAAAGATTCTTATGGGTAATTTCAACCGATTCATTTTTGTTTAAAGCAGTTTCCGTTAACTCTTCAATGTAAGGGATTGCTGCTTTATCAGAGATCAGATCTTCTGTATCCACATGCATTTCCTGCTGTTCAGGAAGAGAAAGAATAGTTTTAAGCTTATGCTCTGCGATCTGTATGTCGTTATCCAGTTCTGTCCAGCTCATTTTGTGATTGGATAGCTGTAGTGATGTTCTCAGCACTTCATTCACGGTAACCACACCATTAGCTTTTAAAGCTTTTACCTGTTTGATGTTCACCGAATCCTCTTTCATCTTATCATTAATAAGAGACTGTTGTTCTTTTAAATGATGAATCTGAAGGAAAGCGGTAATCACTTCCATTTTAAGCTGTCTTTCATCCAGATGCGTTCTTAAAGCTGAAATATCAGTATCAATAGCTGCTTTTTTCTCAGTATTTTTTATTTTTCCACCCATATAGACAGGAATGGAAGCTGATAGCGTAAAATCATACATTCCGTTGATAGCATCATATTTTGTAGGCTTATTAAATACACCATCCTGGTATTGAAAAAGATTGGTAACCTGATTATAGCTGGTATGAAACTCAATATCCGGCAATTTTTCCATTTTCAGGTCTTTTTCCTTTGTCACGGACATCTCCTGTTTTAAATGGCTGATCTGGATGTTTTTGTTGTTTTTTAAACCAATTTCTATAGCCTGTTGCAGGCCAAGATGCTGGTAATCTATCATCTGTGAATGTAAAAGGTTGCTCAATAATAGGCACAACGCTATGCACTGATATCGGCATGCGTTAAATATCATATTCATAAATTAATTAAAGGATTTTTGCTAAAATGATTTTGATACTGCAAATTTACGACGTCAGGTGTCCGACACTATTTGTGAAAACAGAAAAAGATTTGTTGATTTACGCCATTTTGAAAATTATGGCTATCTTTATTTAATGAATGACAGTCATTTCAAAGCCGTAGAGGATGAAGATGCCGAATTTTATGTGTATCATGTCCTTACCGGAAATATTACAACAGATATCCATTATCACAGTTCTGCTCAGTTGGTTTATGCAGAAGGCGGTATTGTACATGTCTTTACGGATCTGAAACACTGGTATCTTCCGGCAAGATGCTTTATGTGGATTCCTGCTGGTACGCCGCATTATCTTTTTTCTACCAGCCCCAAAGTAGATTTATATAATTTTTACTTCAAAAAGGAAGTGGACGAAAATGGCTTTTTTGATGAAATTAATATTTATTCAGTCAATGAGTTACTCAGAGAGATGATTTTATACACCAAAGATTGGAATGGGAAAATCACAATAAATGATGGCGCGAAATATTATTTTCTCAAAGCTTTAAAAGGAGTTTTGCCGGAAAAAAGAGATAAAAAGCTGGCTTTTCCAGTTCAGCATCCGTTTCCCAAAGATGAAACCTTACTGAAGATAGCCAGATATATTCATGCTAACATGGAGAAGCCTTTAACCATTGAATCTACCGCCAAAGAGTTTGGAATGAGCACAAGAACCCTTTCCAGGAAATTCAAAGAAATTTTGGGCATGAATTACGTCCGTTTTCTGAGAGCATTAAGAATTACCCGTTCTTTGGAGTTGATGCTGGAAGGAAAGTATAATATGTATGAGATTGCGATGATGGTAGGATATAATAGTTTGTCTTCTTTCAGCAATATCTTCAAGAAAATAATTGGAGTAGCACCAACGGAATATCAGCAGAAATTAAGAGGCGACAGGTAGCGAGCTGGAGGGTATTAGAGTATTAGAGTATTAGAGTATTAGAGTATTAGAGTATTAGAGTATTAGAGTGGGAGAGTCTAAGGTGTGTTTTGGGTTTGTAATACATGATGGTGAAAAATGCATTTTTCAGTTTATTAAAAACCATTACAGGTAAATGGAAATATTTCAACTAATATATCTTAGAATGTCCTATATTCCCCTTCTCTGAAGGGGTGGCTTTTTTGCAGAGCAAAAAGATGGGGTAGTTAAACTGAAACAAATTTCAATCAAAAACAGGAACTACAATCTTTCACAAACGCAGCCTGTCTCCAACCTCCAATCTATTAGCCTTCTCATCTCAACATAAAAAAAACCACTTCAAAAATTGAAGTGGTTCTTATATTGTGAGAAATTCTCTGTTGCTTATTAAGCTTCTTCAGATTTAGCTTCTTCCTTCTTAGCAGCAGGAGCAGCTACAACTGGAGCGTCAGATACGATATCGAATTCGAAATTGTATTCAACGTTTCTGTGTAATCTGATGTTTGCAGTTACTTTACCAGTTCTCTTGATAGTGTTACCTGGGATTTTGATATATTTCTTCTCTACAGAAACTCCAGCTTTAGCAAGAGCAGCAGAAAGATCTGCATTATTGATAGATCCGAATAATTTATCACCAGAACCTACTTTTGCAGGGATAGTAACAGAAGTTTTCTTCAATTGCTCAACTACAGCGTTAGCAGCAGCGATTAATTTAGCTTCTTCTTCTTTTCTAGCTTCTAAAGTAGCTTCTAAAGCAGCTTTGTTTTTAGGTGTAGCTAAAAGTGCAATTCCTTTAGGTAGTAAGAAGTTTCTTGCATAACCTGGCTTTACACTTACTGTATCAAACTCAAGTCCTAAGTTTTCTACGTCTTGTTTTAGGATGATATCCATTGTTGTTGTCCTTTTTTTAGATTTTAGAGTGATCCAAAATCAAGTTAGAATTAATTATTTATTCAGCAACAAAAGAAGAGATTACTCTCTTCTTTTATTTATTTTTTGTCTTATTTTAATAAGTCAGCTACGTAAGGTAGTAAAGAAAGGTGTCTTGCTCTTTTGATAGCAGCAGAAACTTTTCTTTGGTATTTTAAAGAAGTTCCAGTGTATCTTCTTGGTAAGATTTTACCTTGCTCGTTTACAAATTGTAATAAGAAATCAGCATCTTTGTAATCAACGTGCTTAATTCCGTATTTTTTGAATCTACAATATTTCTTTTCAGATTTTGTATTGATATCAAGTGGAGTAAGGAATTTTACTTCTGATTCTCCTCCAGCTGAGGCTTGTTTAGCCATTTCATCTATTGCCATGTCTTGTCTTTTTTAAAAAATAGGGTTAATTAATTAAGCTTTAGCTGATTTTACTTTAGCTCTTCTAGTTACAGCGTACTCAACAGCGTGCTTGTCAAGTTTTGTAGTAAGGTAACGGATTACTCTCTCGTCACGCTTGAATGCTAATTCTAAGTCAGCTACTACAGAACCTTCTCCTTTAAATTCGATTAAAGTATAGAACCCATTCTTTTTCAATTGGATTGGGTAAGCTAATTTTTTTAATCCCCAGTTTTCTTTAGCAACGATTTCGCAGTTCTTTTCTTTGATAAGATCTACATACTTGTTCACTGCTTCCTCTACCTGTGACTCAGATAGAACGGGAGTTAAAATGAAAACAGTTTCGTAATTGTTCATAATGTTAAATGAATTTGTTAATTATTTCGAGGTGCAAAATTAGAAATTATATTTGTAATATGCAAACGTATTGATGAAATAATGGAGTGTTAATCGTTGAAGTTTGAGTATTGATGGCATTTTTTATACCTTTACTGGAAGAATTTTTTATTTCATGAAAACTAAAATTTATACGCTGCCGCTGTTGCTGATGGGAATTGTCTGCTATTCACAGGATAAGATTTCCAAGAAAAATGGAACTTCTTTTGATGCTAAAATTATAGAAGTCGGAGCTTCAAATATTACTTACAAAGAATTGGATTATCTGGATGGGCCTAGCCACTCATTAAACAAATCAGAAATTTACAAAATCACTTATGCTAACGGAAAGGAAGATCTTCTGGGAAAATATCATAATGTGGATGAAGTGAAGGCTTTTATTGCTGATAAAATTAAAGTATTTGGAGCAGATAGGGATAATGGAATGCTAAGACTTGCTGCTGAATTCGAAGGAAATAATATTAGAGTAAATTCGGTAGATAAAAATGGGAAACTCTATTATGAAGGAGATTTGTGGGATTTGAGCAAAGTTGTAGAGTTTCATAAAGTATCCAAAAGGAAAAATGGGGATGCATTTTTAAATATAGTAACCTACAAAGTGAAAAGATCAAGTGAAAAACTGGATAAGCTGGTGATTAGAGTCATAAATTATGAAATAGCTGAAGAACTATCGGAAGCCTTTAAAGACCTAAATATAATGCTAAAAAAAGATCTGTAAACAACAGGTCTTTTTTATTATAGGAAGTTTAGTCTTTTCTGAGTTCCGTTAAAAAATTCACTTTCAATACATCGTACAAAGAATGTCTGCTTACTAAGATAGAAGCAATGGAAGAAACCATGCCGGCAAGCATCAGATGAAAAATCAATGAATGCCTGTCAGTCATTTCCAGTACAATAATGGCTGATGTAAATGGAGCTCTGGTAATTCCGGTAAGAAAAGCAACCATTCCCCCTAAAACGACTACGTTGGTTTCATTGGGAGTTAAATGAATCACTCCTGAAATAACAGATCCGATACTTGCTCCTGCGGATAAAGCTGGAGCGAAAATACCACCGGCACCTCCGGAAGTAAAGGATAGGGCAGGACCAAGCATTCTTAAAATAGGAACATACCAATCTTCATGTTTATCCTTTGTAAAAAGTACCCGTTCCATGATTTCCTTTCCTGAACCCAAAATTTCACGATTAATGAAATAGGCGATAGAGGCAATAATTAAAGCACATACAACCAGAAATGCAACATTAGCTCTATCTGTTTTCAGCGTTTTCCTTTTCCAGCCATTGATTTTAAGCATAATTACGGAAAGCTGACTTGCCATAATTCCGGCAGTAGCTGCTACCAGTATGATAGGAAACATCACCATGAGAGAAACATCATTGGTTTTTGGATACCCTAAATACAAATAAGATCCGGCTAAAGTTTGGGCTGTAAGACCAGCGATAATGACCGCTGTAAATAAAGCTGTTTTAAAGTAATTGATATGTGTTTTTGATAATTCCTCTACGGCAAAAACAATCCCGCCAAGAGGAGTGTTAAAAGCCGCCGCAAGACCTGCTGCTGCACCTGTCATAATCATATTCTTCTTAGATATTTTCGGCCACCAATCTGGAAGGTATTCATTTACTTTTCTGAAAACAGAGCCTGCAATCTGGATGGTAGGACCTTCGCGGCCTACGGCACCACCACCAATCACCAAAATTACAGACGAAATAATTTTGAAAATAATGATTTTTAAGCTTAAAAGGCTTCTGATCTTTTTATGCTCTTTCGGATTAGCGAGTTCTACTGCCGCCATCACTTGGGGAATGCCACTTCCTTTAGCATTGGGTGCAAATTCCTTTACCAGCCACCACGAAAGCACAAATCCTATGGGAGCAATAATGAAAATCATCCATGCATGCCACTCAAAAATAAAGTTCATGAGATGTTCACCCCAGGCAAATACCTCTGCATACAATACTGCAAAAAAACCGGTAATCACAGATCCAATCCAAAAGGGAATGGCTTGCAAAAGATTGTGCTTCAGCTGTTCATTCCGGATGTTGTCAAAGGATTTCTTTATGGATTGGCGAATAAGGATGAGGATTTTCAGCATTTATTATTTTTGAGAGATGAAATTACAGCAAATTTTTGAGAATTATATTTCTTTTAAAGATTTTTGAAATGATTTAAAATATAATCAGGAATATAAAAATACATGATTTTTTTATAAAGTTTATAATTGTTGAAAAAAGTTTGGGAAAATAGAAGGCCTTGACTTTTAGTCAAGGCCCCCTATTTTTAGACTCAATATTTTAGGACAAAATTATTTCTTTTTCGTCAGATCCTCTATTTTATTAATCATTTTTAGAGCATTGGTATTTTCCGGATTTAATGCTAATGATTTTTTATAATTTTCTAATGCTAAAGCATAATTTTTGGCTGAAAAATATCCTTCACCCAAACTGTCAAAAGAATTTGCTGATTGTGGATTTTCCTTAACGTTGATTGCGAAAACTTTAACTGCTTCATCAGTTCTTGAGTTTCTCAATAAAATATAACCTATGTCGTTCAGTGTATTTTCAAAATTCCATTTTGGATTTTTGGCTTTTAGGGAATAATAGATTTTCTCAGCATCAGGATTGTTTTTTTTAGAAAACTCGGAGATGATGGTTTCTTCTGCTGATGAATAGTCGTCTGTTAAAGTTTTATCAATCATAGCAGCAATGTGATTAATAATGCGGTATTGGATAGGGAATAAGCTGTACCCATTAGACATCATAACGATTGCCATATTATTTTGTGGATAAATTTTATAAGCACTTACATTTCCACCAGAAAAATTGTATGAGGCTATATTATTCACTCTACTGATGTCCCATCCATAGGTGAAAACATCTTTTTTATTACCAAAGTCAAAGGGCTGCCACATCATGTCTTTTGTTTTTTGATGGAGGAAATCGTTTTTACTAAGGTGGCTGCTCCATTTTAAAAATGCCGGAAGGGTTATGGCTATTCCATTGGCAGAATGTGCTCTTGTTCCACTAATGTCCGTAGATTTTTCATATTGTTTTCTTTCAGAATTGTAGTTGTATTTTACAACACGGTGAGGAATTTTTTCAAGAGCATTTGAAGAAAAAACAACTTGTTTTTTAGAATCTGAAAACTGATTGTTCATAATGAAGTTTTCAAAAGACTGTCCCGTTATTTTTTCAATAATCATGGTAAGAAGAAAATAGTTCGTTTGATTATAACTGAATTGATTTCCTGTTTTAAATTCCATTTTTTCCTTAGCCAGCCGTTCAATAACCTTGGTATTAGAATCATCTATGGAGATCTCATTAAAGGCGATAAGGTTTGGAATTCCGGAAGAATGGGTTAACAGGTTTTTTACTTTAACCTCCTGCCATTCTTTAGGCAGGTTTTCAATATATTTTGAAATATTGTCTTCCAAAGATAATTGACCTTTTTCAATCAGTTGAAAAGCGCCAACATTTGATATTAACTTAGAGGTTGAATATATCCTGAACATTGAATTGGAATCAACCTTTTTATCATTTTCCAGAGTTTCCTTACCATAATACTGTTGAAAAACGATCTGGTCATCTTTGATAATTCCAATAGCCAAACCTGGGATCTGATTGATTGTCATCACTTCTTTCACGTACCGATCAATTAATGCAGATTGTTCAGTTTTCTGTGTGTAGGCCATTATCGAAGTGCTTAAAGCAAATGTGGTTAAAATGAATTGTTTCATATATAATTTGGTTCTGTTTTATAAAAGACAATTTGAACCCAGGTTATATTACCTCGTAATTCAAATACACACAGATTAGTCCACAAAAAAACCTCCGATTAAAAATCGAAGGTTTTATATTTGTTATAGAATCAGTGGTAAGAAATTACTTATTGCTGATTACTCATGACTTATATTTCTGTGTTCAGATCCCAGTTTTCTAGGTAGTCATGAACATGTTTCAGCATCATTCCACCTAGAGAACCGTCTACCACTCTGTGGTCATAAGAGTGAGACATGAACATCAGGTTTCTGATTGCAATTACGTCACCATCAGCTGTTTCAAGAACTGCAGGTTTCTTAACGATAGCTCCGATAGCAAGGATTGCAACCTGTGGCTGAGGAATAATTGGTGTTCCCATAAGGTTTCCAAAGCTTCCAACGTTAGAGATGGTATAAGTAGCTCCCTGAGTATCTTCCGGTCTTAATTTCTTGTTTCTGGCTCTGTAAGCTAAATCATTGATTGCTTTAGCAAGACCTGAAAGAGATAACTGGTCTGCATTTTTAATTACAGGAACAATAAGGTTTCCGTCTGGTAGAGCAGTTGCCATACCGATGTTGATGTTTTTCTTTTTAATGATGTTTTCACCACTTATAGAAACATTAATCATTGGGAAATCCTGGATTGCTTTTACTACAGCTTTCACAAAAATAGGCATGAAAGTAAGCTTTTCTCCTTCACGTTTTTCGAAGACCGCTTTGTTTTTATTTCTCCATTTTACAACGTTGGTAACGTCTGTTTCAATGAAAGAAGTTACGTGTGGAGCAATTTGTTTTGCTTTCACCATGTTTTCAGCGATGATCTTTCTCATTCTATCCATCGGAATGATTTCGTCACCTGCAGCGGCAGTAATTGTTGCAGCTGGTGCTGAAACAGGAGCTGGAGCAGAAACTGTTTGCTGAACCGGAGCAGCCTGTTGAGCAGGTTGGCTTCCTCTGTTAGCAACGTAAGCTAAAATATCTTCTTTAGTAATCCTTCCTTCTAAACCGCTTCCTTTGATAGATTTCAGTTCAGCTTCAGAAATATTTTCCTGTTGTGCAATTGATTTTACAAGTGGAGATAAATAAAGGTCTCCTGAGAATTCTACATTGGATGCAGCTACAGTTTGTAAAGGCTGCTCAATAGTTGTTAAAGTTTCAGTATCCGGAGTCGCTGCTGGTGTTTCAGAGGTTACTTCCTCAGAAGCAGAACCTTCTCCTTCAATTTCTAAAATAGCAATGGCCTCACCTACTTTTGCAACTTCATCTTTTTGCTTTAAAATTTTTACGATTTTTCCCGAAACTGGTGTCGGAACGTCTGAATCTACTTTATCTGTTGCAATTTCTACTACAGAGTCATCCTCTTTTACGTTATCACCTTCATTGAATAACCAAGTGATAATTGTCGCTTCCATAACCCCTTCTCCCATGGAAGGAAGCAATAATTTGTATTCTGCCATTTTTGATTTTTAGATTTTGACAAATATATAAAAAAAATCGGTTTTTTTATGAAATATATAATTTTACGTGAATTCAATGTAGATATTTTCTCCTACATTCAGTCCAAACAGGCTTTTAGCTCCGTTTTTCTTGCTACCTTTATAGATAGTAAGCTCCAATAACTGACTGTCATTGAAGATTGCTGCGGACTGCCCATGGAATTCCGTCTCCCTTTCCCAGTCTGAAACTACTTCCGTGTGGCTGGAAAAGATCCTTGAAAGACTCAGGTTTCTGAATTTTATGGTAAATCCATTGTATCCTTTGCTGATATTTTCAAAGAAATCTTGATTGATATTTGAGATTATATTTCCGAAATTATCAATATAAGTAACTTCACCAATAATCATTCCTTCAGATTCATTATAAACAGCTCTTGGGAACATGAGTTGCTTAACAGTATCTATTTTTCTTCCGATTACTTCCGGAAGGCCGCCATTCGCCAGATGTACAGCAGCAGGAACAAAAATGTCTGTAGAAGTGAAATTGATGACATCATCAAAACGATTGTTAAGTGTGATCTCATAGATTGCTTCCGGTTTAATATCAAAAAAGATTAGGCTTAAAAGACCGTTGTCTGCTGTCAAAAAGTAAGAGCCATCAGCTTTATAAAGGATATTTTTTCTCGATTTATGGTAAAAACTGTCCACAGAAATAATATGGATGCTTCCTTTTGGAAAATATTTATAAGCGTTTCTTACAATATAAGACGTTTGTATAAGATTGAATGCCTGGATGTCGTGGGTTATATCAATAATATTAACCTCAGGATTTAGAGACAGAATTTTGCCTTTCACAGCGGCAACTCTGTAATCTAAATTTCCGAAATCCGAAGTAAGGGTAATAATTGACATGAGCAATTTATAGAATAGTGTAGTCTTGCAAAGTTATTTAAAATAAAAAGAAAGCCCGAAAGATTGTTGAAAAGAATTTGATATAAATTTGAAAAAAAGCTTTAATTTTAAAATCTAAAATAAAAATACTGCATGTTTGAATTGACCTATGATCTGGAAGATATCGATGCGAAAATCTTCTATGGAGTTAATAACCAATATTTCAACTTAATAAAATCAAGTTTTCCTACCATTAAAATTACTGGAAGAGACCATTATATTTTTGCAATGGGAAATCAGGAAGCTTTAGATATACTGAAACAAAAACTGAATGACATTGTAAAATTTATCTCAAAAAACAATTCGATAGCTCTGAAAGACGTTGAAAATATCCTGAATATTAAAGATGAAAATGAGAAACAACTGATTTTTGATCAGGATATCATCGTAAAAGGAGTCAATGGAAAAGTTATTAAGGCTAAAACGACCAATCTTAAAAAACTGGTAAAGGAAACCGAGAAAAAAGATATGGTATTTGCCATTGGCCCTGCAGGAACCGGAAAAACATATACCAGCGTTGCATTGGCCGCAAGAGCTTTAAGAGATAAGGAGGTGAAAAGGATTGTTCTGACAAGACCGGCGGTAGAAGCAGGGGAGAGCCTTGGATTCTTACCGGGAGACCTTAAAGAAAAGCTGGATCCGTACTTGCAGCCATTGTATGACGCGCTTCGTGATATGATCCCGCATGAAAAACTGGAAGGATTTATGGAAAAAAAGGTCATTGAAGTGGCTCCGTTAGCTTTTATGAGAGGGCGTACTCTTGATGATGCCTTTGTAATTCTTGATGAAGCACAGAATACAACCCATGCTCAGATGAAAATGTTCCTGACAAGGATGGGAATGAATGCGAAGTTTATTATTACAGGAGATCCAAGTCAGATTGACCTTCCGAAAAACCAGCAATCCGGATTGAAAGAAGCTATGAGAATATTGAATGGCGTGAAGGAAATTGGTTTCGTGCATCTTACAGAGGAGGATGTAGTGAGACACCCTGTCGTAAGAAAAATTATCTTAGCTTATAATGATGAAGAAAAAAGACAGAGAAATGAATAATCCTGAATGGATAAAAGTTCCGTTAACCTTTTGTTAACCTTAAATTTTCTCTTAAAATTTGTTAATTTGAAAAAATTAATTAGTTTTGCAGTCCTTAAATGTATAACTAATTAACAATGAAAAAAACATTACTTATTGCAGCGGTAGCTGTATTGGGAATCAACGCAAACGCTCAGGAATTTAAATTTGGACCTAAAGCTGGTTACTCTTTATCAATGCTTAAGGCAACTGGTGAAGGAACTACTTACAAATTTGATGCAAAATCTACTTTCTATGCTGGTGCAATGGCTGAATATAAGTTCAGTGATAAATTTGCTGTGCAAGGGGAGGTTTTATATTCTCCACTTGGAGGTAAGCAAGAAGAAGCTGTTGCTTTTACCGAAGCAGGAGTAAATGTAACAGGTACTGAAAAAACAGACTGGAAACTGGGAACTGTACAAATTCCTATCAGTGCTAAATATTATGCTACTGAGAATTTAGCTTTCGGAGTAGGTCTTAATGTAGGTGTTATCATTTCTGCAAAAGTGAAATCAACATTAGAATTATCGGGATCAGCTCTAGGAGAAGCATTTTCTGAATCGGAAACAACAACTACAGATGTGAAAGATAACATGAATAAGCTAAATTTAGCTCCATTTGTTGGTGCTGAATATACACTTGAAAACGGATTGTTTTTTGATGCAAGATATAACTTAGGTGTTTCTAACCTTGCTAAAAAAGAAGACGGAGAAAATGGAACATTAAAAAACAGCTTCATTCAAGTAGGTGTAGGTTTCAAATTTGGAGGGAATTAATCCTAAAGATTTAAGAAATAAAAGCATATAAAAAAACAGGACATAATTTGTTCTGTTTTTTTGTTTTTAATGAATGGAATATGTCTGGATATGTTCTTTTGATAAAAATAATTAGTACTTTTGGACCGTAAAATTTAAACTTAAAAAATGAAAAAGCTATTATTAGTAGGTGCTTTTGCACTTTTAGGAGGTGCTGCGCAGGCGCAGGAAGGTTTAAAATTAGGAGGACACATTGGTGTTCCTGTATCTGATGCAAGCAATGTATCTTCATTTACACTAGGAGTAGATGGAGCTTATATGTGGAATATTGCTAAAGGTTTTGACCTTGGGGTAGCAACAGGATACTCCCATTTCTTCGGGAAAGATCACTTTGATGATTTCGGATTTATTCCTGTAGCAGTTTCTGGTAAATATAAATTTAAAGGAGCGCCTATTTTTGTAGGGTTAGACTTAGGATATGGAATTTCTACTAAAGACGGTGTAGATGGTGGTTTCTATGCACAACCTAAATTCGGATACCAGATGTCTAAAGGAGAATTGTACATAGGATATCAGTCTATCAGCAACAGACGTGATCACGGTTGGTACAGAGAAGACTGGAATGTAGGTGCTGTTAACTTAGGATACAACTTCTATATTAAATAAGCACATATTGCAATAATATAAGAAACTCCGGTCAAAAGCCGGAGTTTTTTTATTAGACCATGCTGTATAGGTATTATAGAATTTAGCTATGTGGCTCTGTTGTACCACTTTGGGACGGTAATATTAACTATAATTATAAACATTTGTTTGATTTTTTTAAGTTAATTCCTTAAAAATTAACATTTTAGCAAGACTGTTTTTGCTGTATTTTGCCAATTTAAGCTGATTTCACTAAAGTCTTTATATTTTAAAAATCAAACATATGAGGCTCTGGGTGTCAAATTGAGATTTTTTTATTCATAATATTGTGAAAAACTCAAAAGACTCTCCTTGATATGATTTATTATTATAAAACCTTAAATTTTAACAATGATATTAATCACATTAACAAATTTTAATATTAGTGGATACCACTGTAAATTTGCCTCCAGAAAGTATTAAAATTTTTTAAAATGAAAAAAATATTATTAGCGGGTGCTGTTGCACTTTTCGGATTATCAAATGCTCAGATTGCTAAAGGTACTACATATGTTTCAGGACAATTAGGGTATACTCAAAATGAAAATAACAATACAGATGTTAAAGTTGAGAGCTTCAAAATTCTTCCAACTGTAGGTTATTTCGTAAACACTAACCTAGCTGTAGGTGTAGGTGTAGGTTATAAAAACGATAACACTAAAAAAACTGAATCTACAGGAACTAATCCTTTAACTATTACTGAAGGTAAAGTAACTGAGTCTGCAATCGTTGTAGCTCCTTTCGTAAGAAAATACTGGACTATTGGTGAAAAATTATATATCTTCGGACAATTAGAAGTTCCAATGGCATTTGGTCAAAATAAAGTTGAAGGTACTTCAACAACTACATTGACTACACCAGCTGGTACAACTACTTCAGTTTCTTCTGTATCTGATAAATCTAACTTCACTTCAATCGGAGTTAACATTAAGCCAGGTTTAGATTATTTCTTAAACAAAAACTGGACTATCGAAGCTACTATCGGTGAATTCGGATACAACACTTACAAGCAAAATGTTGACGGAGCTAAGAGAGTTAATGATTATAACTTCGGTTTAAACTTAACTTCTGTAACTTTCGGAGTTAAATATGTGTTTTCAAAATAATAAACAAAGCATATAGTAATATAGAGCCCTAGGATTATTATCTTAGGGCTTTTTTATTTTACACTATTAAAAATATATAATAATCCATGAAAAAGATCTTATTAGCATCTGCAATCGTTCTGTTTGCAGGGCTTAATGCACAAACAAAATTCGGAGTAAAAGCAGGATATGCTTTATCAACATTAAATTCTAACAGTGATAGTTTTGAATTTGAAGGGTTAAAGGCTAATCTAGAATCAAAATCCGGCTTTTATGTTGGAGGGCTGGTTGAGCATAAACTCAATAATAAGTTTGCATTGCAGGGAGAAATTGAATATGCAAATCTGGGTGGTAAGGCTGTTGTGAGCGCTAATGGTGTTACCGTTACAGAAAAGCTTAACTTCAACAGAATTGTAATCCCTGTGTCAGCAAGATATTATGCAACACCGGAATTAGGGCTTTATGCAGGTCCATATGTGAGCTTTAGAACCAATACAAAAGTGAAGATGGAGGTTAGTGGAGCGGTTTCTAATCAGGAAGCTTTACATGAAGGAGAAAAATACCTTGAAAAATACTTTGATGATGGTCTTAAGTCTACAGAGTTCGGTTTATTCCTTGGAGCGGATTATAACATTTATAAAGGTCTGTTTTTAGATGCTCGTTATAGCTTTGGTCTGACGAATATGATTAAGGATCCTGTAGATGGAGAAAAACTAAAAATGAACTTCTTACAACTTGGAGTAGGATATAAATTTTAATCATTCAATTAATAATCATGAAAAAACTATTATTAGCGGGTGCAGTAGCACTTTTCGGGCTTTCTAATGCCCAAATGACTAAAGGAGACTGGGTAATCAGCGGAAACACAGGAATGGGTTTTAACAACACTACAACGACTGTAAAAGTAGGAGGTAACTCTACTGATGGCCCAAAAGTAAACACATTTTCAATTACTCCTTCCGTAGGGTACTTTGTCATAGACAAATTAGCGGTTGGTATTGATTTAGGATATGTTAACACTACAACTAAATATCAAGGTCTTAAATCTACAAATTCTACTTTTTCTGTAATGCCTACGGCTACTTATTATTTTACTAATTCCAGTAAGTTTGTACCCTTCTTAGGGGCAGGGATTGGATATGCATCCAATAAGACAAAGTATTCTTTTTATAATGACATCAATAATGAAGGGCTTGATCCTTTATTAATGAAAGATACAGAGGCTACTACAGATGGTTTAGCGTGGAAAGTAAAAGGAGGGGTAACTTATATGGCTACTTCGTCTTTAGGAATCAATTTAGGAGTTTCTTATGACCAGTTTTCAAATAAGGAAACTATTATGAATACAGATGTTAAAACGAATATTAAAACTTTCGGGGTTAATGTTGGTTTTTCTTACTTTATCAAGGGGAAAGCTCAGAAATCTGATAAATAATAAGCCTATTTAAAGATAAAAAACAAAAAAATCCGACTCAAAACTGAGTCGGATTTTATATGTAACGGAATCTGGTTCTGAATTATTTTCCAAACATTCCACCCATTCCGGGCATATTTGGCATTTTGCTCATCATCTGCATCATCTGCTTTCCTTGAGGTCCTTGCATCATCTTCATCATTTTACCCATCTGATCGAATTGTTTCATCAATTGGTTCACATCTTCAATCTTTCTTCCTGCGCCTCTTGCAATTCTGTTTTTTCTCTGAGTATTGATAATAGAAGGTTTTCTTCTTTCTTCCGGTGTCATGGAGTAGATAATTGCTTCAATATGCTTGAATGCATCATCACTGATCTCTACATCTTTGATGGCTTTTCCAACCCCAGGAATCATTCCCATCAGGTCTTTCATGTTACCCATCTTCTTGATCTGGTTGATCTGCTTTAAGAAATCGTCAAAACCAAACTCGTTTTTAGCGATTTTCTTGTGAAGTTTTTTAGCTTCTTCTTCGTCAAACTGCTCCTGAGCTCTTTCTACTAAGGAAACAACGTCTCCCATTCCTAAGATTCTGTCGGCCATCCTTTCCGGATAGAAAACATCAAGGGCTTCCATTTTTTCTCCTGTAGAGATAAATTTGATCGGTTTTTCAACTACAGAACGGATCGTTAAAGCGGCACCCCCTCTTGTATCACCATCTAATTTGGTAAGAACAACCCCGTCAAAATTCAATGCATCGTTGAAGGCTTTAGCAGTATTCACAGCATCCTGACCAGTCATGGAATCTACTACGAAAAGAGTTTCCTGTGGTTTGATGAAATAATGTACGGATTTGATCTCGTTCATCATCTGCTCATCAATTGCTAAACGACCTGCGGTATCCACAATTACTACATCGTGGTTGTTAGCCTTTGCAAAATTGATTGCATTTTCCGCAATAGTAGAAGGGTTTGTAGCTCCTTCTTCAGTATAAACAGGAACATTAATTTGCCCTCCTAATACTTTCAGCTGGTCAATCGCAGCAGGACGGTAAACGTCACATGCCACTAATAAAGGCTTTTTATTTCTTTTTGTTTGTAAATAATTAGCAAGTTTTCCGGAGAAAGTAGTCTTACCAGAACCCTGAAGACCTGCAATAAGGATTACAGATGGTTTTCCTGAAAGATTAATCCCTTCCTGAGAACCTCCCATCAAATCCACAAGCTCGTCATGAACAATTTTCGTCATCAGCTGTCCCGGAGTAAGGGAAGTAAGAACGTTTTCTCCTAAAGCTTTATCCTGAACTCTTTTAGTAAGATCTTTTGCAACTTTATAGTTAACATCGGCATCTACCAATGCTCTACGGATCTCCTTTACGGTTTCCGCTACATTGATTTCGGTAATTTTTCCACGTCCGGAAATATTATGTAATGCCTTGTCTAATTTATCCTGTAAACTATTAAACATATTTATTGTAAATTATAGGTTTGCAAAAATAAGGAATTTTTAAGAAACCTGAGTATGATAGACTTAATATTATAGGGATTTGATTGAAGTTGTGTGCTGGAAGCGGGGATAAATAAGTTTTTTTGGGTCGATAAAACCCAATGAGATTCTTTAATAAGGTGTTTTTTTAAAATCTAAGAGTTACAAAGTCACTTTTAATAAAATGAATTAAAAGTGTAACTCTATGCAATAGTGCTTCCTTCTTCCAGCTCCCTACCTTATATATAAGAATTCTTTTGTTTCAAAAATTATAATCTTATTTTTGCAGCATGAATTTTCTTGATAGTTTTATTATTATAGTATTAATAGCATTCCTTAATATAATAGTATATACAATATTTAAAAAATATTTGTACGGTAAACAGGATGCAGGAATGAAATTTCTGGTCATTAACCTCTCTAAGGATTTAATATGGCTTATTATTTCTTTAATTATAATTGAAAAGACGAAAGCTAATTTTCTCTTTATAGTGATCTGTTTTCTTATCGCATCTTTCCTTATTTATTTACCCATAATAAAACTCATTAATAAGTCTTGATTTTTTTGATGATAAAAATCAATTTTTAGTATTGGTAAAGTTTAATAAAATCGATATATTTGCACACGATTAAAAAAGAGATATGAACAGAAAAATTTCTTCATTATTTTTCACATTTTTATTTGTGTTTATAAGCAGTTTAGCTTCTGCTCAGCACGAATCTGAAGGAGAGAAATCAGCGGAAAAAGTAGAGAACAAAGAAGTGAAAGACGGCTTCAATGCGACCACGATGATCATGGAACACATTGGTGATTCTAATGAATGGCATTTATGGACTACAAAAGATGACAGTGGTGAAGAACATCACGTTTCTATCCCTTTGCCTGTTATCATCAAAGATAATGAAGGCTGGCATACTTTTCTTTCTAGTAGTATTGCTCACGGACACGAACATGATGGATATACTTTAGAACACGGGCAGGTAGTTTCTACTAAAGGTGTTGAAAAAGCTACATTATTTTCAATCATCAGTGGGAAGCAAAAATCAAACGAAGTGTTTTTTGATCTTTCAGTAACAAAAAATGCAGCTTCAATGTTCTTGTCAGTACTTTTTATGGCGGTAGTGTTCATAGGAATGGCAAGAAACTATAAAAAATCACAACTTCCAAAAGGTATTGGGAGATTTATGGAGCCAGTGATTGTGTTTATCAGAGACGAGGTGGCTATTCCAAATATCGGGTCTGTTAAATATAAAAGATATATGCCTTATTTATTAACTGCATTCTTCTTTATCTGGATTAACAACCTTTTTGGATTAATTCCATTCTTCCCTTTCGGAGCAAACCTTACAGGTAACATTGCAATCACAGCAGTATTGGCAATTATTACATTATTAATTACATTATTCAGTGCAAATAAAGATTACTGGAAGCACATCTTTATGCCGCCGGTTCCCATCTTATTGTACCCAATTATGGTTCCAATTGAGATTATCGGAATCTTTACAAAGCCTTTCGCTTTAATGATGCGACTTTTCGCTAACGTTACAGCGGGACACATTATGATCTTGGCGATCGTTTCATTGATCTTCATTTTCAAAACTCCATTATTAGGATTTGCATCTGTACCATTAGCATTATTCGTTTCAGTATTGGAATTATTGGTAGCAGCATTGCAAGCATATATCTTCACTGTATTATCCGCACTATTTATCGGAATCGCAGTTGCAGAACACGAACATGAGCACGGTCACGAAGAGCACGCTCACTAATTAAAAGAAAGAATTTAAAAATAATTTTTTAACTAATATAATTTATTTATTATGGATTTATCAACAGGAGCAGGATTAATTTACGTAGGTATCGGTTTAGCAGTACTAGGTGTAGGTCTAGGTATCGGTAAAATCGGTGGTCACGCAATGGACGCTATCGCTAGACAACCAGAACAAGCTGGTAAGATTCAAGGAGCAATGCTTATTGCTGCTGGTCTTATTGAAGGTGCTGGTCTTATCGCGATCATCTTTGGTGCTTTCATCAAGTAATCTATCCTCAAAAAACATTCTTAGCAGTAAAGCGGTTGGCTGCTGCTAAGAATTTTTAAAAAAACAATCCATAAAATAACATTTAAAAAAAGAATTTACAGATATGGGAATTATTGAACCTGGAATTGGACTTTTGTTTTGGATGACCCTTACTTTTGTTATCCTATTATTTCTTCTAGCTAAATTCGCTTGGAAACCGATTGTAAATGCTGTTAATGAAAGAGAAACTTCTATCGTTGATGCATTGAACCAAGCTAAATTGGCTAAAAAAGAGATGGAAGATCTTAAAGCTGACAACGAAAGAATCATTCGTGAAGCTAAAATCGAAAGAGACGCTATCCTTAAAGAAGCTAGAGAAATTAAAGACAGAATCGTAGGTGAAGCTAAAGATGTTGCTAAAGCTGAAGGAGATAAACTTATTGAAGCTGCTAAGCAAACAATCAACGCTGAGAAAAATGCTGCAATGGCAGACATCAAAACTCAGATCGGTGCTTTATCTGTAAACATTGCAGAATCTATCTTGAAACAAAAGCTAGATAACACTGAAGCTCAAAACGAATTAGTTCAAAATTATATCAACAAATCTAACCTTAACTAAGAATGCTTACATCTAAAGTAGCGAAAAGATACGCACAGGGTTTACTTGATTTCACTAATGAATCAGGTCAGACAGCTGCCGTGTTTTCTGAAATGAAAGATGTAGTGAAGATCATGATTGAATCTAAGGATTTAAACAAATTCTTCCTTACACCTTACATTGATGCAAAAAAGAAAATAGAGGTAGCAAACGAAATTTTCAAAGGTTTATCAGCATCTTCCCAGAATTTGATCAAATTGGTTATTAAACACGGACGTGAGAACCAATTAAAAAATATCGCTCAGGAATTCATCAAGAAAGTTGAAGATATCAACGGAGTACAGAGAGTAACGCTTACCACGGCTACTCAGCTTTCTAAAGAGAATATTGATCAGATTCTAAGATCCACCAACTTGGTGAATGCCAATTCAAACTTCGATTTGAAAGTAAACATCAACCAGGATATTTTAGGAGGATACATCCTAAGAGTAGGAGACCAGCAGGTAGACGCGTCTGTAAAGACCAAATTGAACCAAGTTAAAAAAGATTTCCAATTAAATTAAGAAAAACAACCATACAATGGCAGAAATAAATCCGGCAGAAGTATCTGCGATCTTAAAACAGCAATTGGCCAACTTCGATACTCAATCAAATGTTGAGGAAGTAGGTACAGTTTTAACCATCGGTGATGGTATTGCTCGTGTATACGGGTTAGAAAACGTACAATACGGAGAGTTGGTGAAATTTTCTAGTGATGTAGAAGGTATTGTACTTAACCTTGAAGAAGACAACGTAGGTGTTGCTCTACTTGGTGAAAGTAAATTAGTAAAAGAAGGGGATACAGTAAGAAGAACAAACAGAATCTCTTCTATCAAAGTAGGAGAAGGTATGTTAGGAAGAGTAGTTGATACTCTTGGTAACCCTATCGATGGTAAAGGTCCTATCACAGGAGATTTATACGAAATGCCATTAGAAAGAAAAGCTCCTGGAGTTATCTTCAGACAGCCGGTAACTGAGCCTTTACAGTCAGGTATCGTTGCAATTGATGCGATGATTCCTGTAGGAAGAGGACAAAGAGAGCTTATCATTGGTGACAGACAAACAGGTAAAACTACTGTTGCGATTGATACGATCATCAACCAAAAAGAATTCTTTGATGCAGGTAAGCCTGTATATTGTATATATGTTGCGATCGGTCAGAAAGCTTCTACAGTAGCACAAATCGTTAAAACTCTTTCTGATAAAGGAGCTTTAGCATATACGGTAATCGTTGCAGCTAATGCATCAGATCCAGTTCCAATGCAGGTATATTCTGCAATGGCAGGAGCTTCTATCGGTGAGTTCTTCAGAGACACTGGTAGACCAGCATTGATCGTTTATGATGATTTATCTAAGCAAGCTGTTGCTTACCGTGAGCTTTCTCTACTATTAAGAAGACCACCGGGCCGTGAAGCTTACCCTGGAGACGTTTTCTATCTTCACTCAAGACTATTGGAAAGAGCTGCAAAAGTAATTGCTGATGATAACATCGCTAAGCAAATGAACGACTTGCCAGAATCTCTTAGACCAATCGTGAAAGGTGGAGGTTCATTAACTGCTCTTCCAATCATTGAAACTCAGGCAGGTGACGTTTCTGCGTATATCCCAACTAACGTAATCTCTATTACTGATGGACAGATCTTCTTGGAGTCTGATCTATTCAACTCAGGGGTTCGTCCGGCGATCAATGTAGGGATCTCTGTATCAAGGGTAGGAGGTAATGCTCAGATCAAATCAATGAAAAAAGTATCTGGTACATTGAAACTTGACCAGGCTCAATATAAAGAACTAGAGGCGTTTGCTAAGTTTGGTTCTGACCTTGATGCTTCTACTTTAGCCGTAATCTCTAAAGGAGAAAGAAACGTAGAAATCCTTAAGCAGCCGGTAAATGCTCCGCTTCCTGTAGACAGTCAGGTAGCAATCGTATATGCTGGAACAGAAAACTTAATGAGAAACGTTCCATTGAACAAGATTAAAGAATTCCAACACGAATATATCGAGTTCCTAAGATCTAAGCACCCTGATACTATGGCGGCTATTAAATCTGGGAAAATTGATAACGATATTACTAGCGTTCTTAAGCAGGCAGCTAATGATTTAGCTTCTAAATACAACTAAAAAAATTCAATGTTTAAGGTTTAAAACATAGCTTTTAAGCCTTAAACTTTAGACCTTAAACTTTGAACCCAAATTAATGGCAAACTTAAAAGAAATACGAGGCAGAATTACGTCAATTTCATCTACGATGCAGATTACACGTGCTATGAAGATGGTTTCCGCTGCGAAACTTAAAAAAGCACAGGACGCAATCGTAATGTTAAGACCTTATTCTGAAAAATTACAGGAGCTTATCCAGAATGTAAATTCTAGCTCAGATCCTGATCAGATTTCTGTATATGCTCAGAAAAGAGAGGTTAAAAGAATACTTTTCATCGCTGTTACTTCAAACAGAGGTCTTGCGGGGGCTTTTAACTCTTCAATTGTAAAAGAGCTTAACCTTCAGTTTCAGAACAATTCTCAGTACGAGATTGAAGTTCTTCCTGTAGGTAAAAAAGTATATGATGCTGTAAGAAGAAATCGTTCAGTATATGCTAATGGAAGTTCTGTGTATGATAACTTGAACTTTGATGCTGTTGCTCATATTACAGAAGGAGTAATGGCTAGCTTCAAAGAAGGTAAATTTGACGAAGTTTACGTTATTTATAACAAATTCGTTAATGCTGCTACTCAGGAAGTGACTACAGAACAGCTTCTTCCCATCTCAATGCCTGAAGAAACTACAGAGCCACAGGTTGAAACAGATTACATCTTTGAACCTAACAAGACTGAGATCTTAGATAACTTAATTCCAAAGTCTATCAAAACTCAGGTTTTCAAATCAATCTTAGATTCTGTAGCATCTGAGCACGGAGCTAGAATGACTGCAATGCACAAAGCAACAGATAATGCAGAAGCTTTGAGAAATGATCTTAAGATCTTCTATAACAAAGCAAGACAGGCTGCAATTACCAACGAAATCTTGGAAATTGTTTCCGGAGCAGAAGCTTTGAAAAATTCGTAAAGAATTATTTTAACATACAACCAAAAGCATCGATTTTATCGGTGCTTTTTTATTTTTAAAGGTTAAAAAACACAATTAAGCGCCCAAAAATCTCCCTTTTCGTATAGAAATGAAAGGTATGTCCAATTATTTTTTTTATTGCAATATAGATGGACTTTAAGAAGTTGTTTTTCTTCTCAAAAATTCCTTTATTGAAATAATCTATCCCAGATTCAGGTTATTTTTATTTTGCATATCTTTGTACCTAATAAAATTTATACAACTTCTAAATGGACTCGGACATAGTCAGGCTTTTGCTGGCCTTATTTCTTGTATTACTAAATGGCTTCTTCGTAGCCGCAGAATTTTCAATTGTTAAAGTTCGTTACTCTCAAATTCAATTAAAAGCCGCAGATGGGGATTCTATGGCAAAACAAGCAGAACATATCATCAAGCATTTGGATGAATATCTTTCGGCTACACAATTAGGAATTACATTGGCATCCCTTGCCCTTGGTTGGGTAGGAGAGAGTGCCCTGCATCATGTTGTTGAAAATATTTTTCACTCTTTAAATGTAGAATTAACCCAAACAACAATTACCACCGTTTCAGTGGTGACTAGCTTTGTGTTGATTACCATTATGCATATTGTATTTGGTGAACTTATCCCAAAATCAATAGCCATCAGAAAATCAGAAGCTACAACAATGGCTACAGCTGTACCATTGAGAGTTTTCTACACAATTTTTAAACCGTTTATCTGGTTGATGAACTCCATGTCTAATGGTTTCTTAAGACTGATAAAAATTCATCCTGCTTCAGAGCAGGAAATCCACTCTACAGAAGAGCTTCAGCTTTTGGTAAAACAAAGTGCAGACAGTGGTGAAATTGAAGAAGAGAACTACGAAATCATTAAAAATGCATTTGATTTTACAGATCACTCTGCAAAACAGATCATGATTCCAAGACAGAATATTACTTCCATCGACTTTGAAGAAGATGTGAACGATATTATCAATACAATTATGGATAGCGGTTATTCCCGTATTCCTGTATATCTTGATTCTATTGACAATATAATCGGTATTTTCTATACAAAGGAAATTATAAGAGAATTTGTTAAAAGAAAAGGAGCTTTAGATCATGAAGATCTTAAAGACCTGATGCGTGATGCCTTTTTCGTAGTGGAAAGCAAGAAAGTTTCAGACTTATTGAAAATTTTCCAACAAAAAAAACAACACCTTGCCATTGTTATTGACGAATTTGGTGGAACAGAAGGTATTATTACGCTTGAAGATATTCTGGAAGAATTGGTAGGAGAAATTCAGGATGAAGAGGATGAAGAAGAGAAAATTGTTGATAAAATTGCTGACAATACCTACTGGGTAAAGGCAACACAGCCTCTGGATGAAATCAATGAATTCTTGCCGAAAAGGCTGCCTCTTTCTGAAGAAAGTGAATACAACTCATTAGCAGGATTTATTCTTTATGAATTGGAAGATATTCCCGAAGAAAACCAGGAATTTGATTTGGATGACTATCATTTTAAAATTCTGAAGATGAACAATAAGAGTGTGGAACTGGTTGAATTGATATATCAGGAACCCAATGCTATTGATAGTTTAGCAGAAAAAATTGGTGAAGTTTAAAACAACTAAGAATGAATTTTTATAATACGATAAAAGACTATGAAGATCCGAAACGTCAGTATGAAGAAGACGTTCTGGTACTGGACGATACGGATGATGTCTACAAGTTGGTTTTGCATAATGATGATATTCACACCTTCGATTATGTTATCGATAGCCTGATTGAAATATGCAAACATACATGGGAACAGGCAGAACAATGTACAATGCTTGTCCATTATAAGGGCAAATGTACCGTAAAAACAGGCTCATTAGATCTTTTGAAGCCTATGCACGAAAAATTACTTTCACGCGAATTAACAAGTGAAATCCTATAAAATAAGAACCGGCCAATACATTGGTCGGTTTTTTTGTGAAAATCTTCAATCAGTATTCAAAGATAATCCACTGTCATTCCGAGGCAGAAGGAATTCAAGAATACAAAGCATGGAGTCAATTTCATTCATTTCTCTGAAGCAAAAGCATACCCATATCACTTCATCAGCGACAAAGTTGTTGCCTTGGCTCACTAAAGTAAAGCGTCAGATTATTTTTCTTTTGCGTTAAAAAATAGAATTACTGTTTTAAAGACGAAAAAAGATTGATTTTTTATCTTCAAATCAATCCAAATTTTGGTATTATCATAATTTTTTAGACTATTTACTTTAACTTCAGGATGTACTAATTTCTTAATTGGTCAATTTCTCTCTCCGCATTGCCACATTTTATCTAAAATAGTATATTTGTACCAACTATAAAGAAACAAAAAACAATGCTTGTAATAGGAATTGCCGGTGGGACAGGATCCGGCAAAACTACAGTTGTTGATAAGATACTTCAGCAGCTTGATATCGAAGGAATGAATATCCTTTCACAGGATAATTATTATCACGACAACCAAGGTCTTACACTGACAGAAAGAGAGGCTTTAAATTATGACCATCCGAAGTCAATAGATTTTGAACTGTTGATAAAACACGTAAAAGCTTTAAAAAATAATGAGCCGATAGAACAGCCGATTTATAGCTTTGTGACGCATTCCAGAACAGGAGATCACGTAACTGTAGAACCTAAGAATGTATTGGTAGTAGAAGGAATTCTGGTTCTTACCAACAAAGAATTACTGAAAGAATTTGATCTGAAAGTATTTGTTCATGCAGATTCTGATGAAAGGCTGATAAGGAGAATCAGGAGAGATACCCAGGAAAGAGGAAGAGATCTGAGCGAAGTATTACACCGTTATCAGACCACATTAAAACCAATGCACCAGGAATTCATTGAGCCATCTAAAAATGATGCAGATCTTATTATCCCAAATATGAAACAGAATTCCGTAGCGATTGATTTTTTAACTACTGTTATTAAGAACTCGTTGAAAAAACATTAAAAAAATGGAAGAAAATAACCTTATCAAAGACATTCAGCCGAAATCTGAAACATTCAAACTTATCCAAAAATATGTGTTGAATAAGTATACCATTACGATCTGTCTGTTTTTGGTATGGATGATTTTCTTCGACAAAACCTCATTTCTTGTAATTAACGAACTGAATGGTGAGATTCATAAATATGAAGATCAATTGGAGTATTACAAAAAAGAATACGAAAAGAATGATGCTTTCTATAAAAAATTGATGAACAACAAATCAGAAAAGGAAAAGTACGCAAGAGAAAACTATTTTATGAAGAAACCGAATGAAGAAATCTTCATTTTGGTGGTCGACAGTACAAAAGTTGATAAGAAATAATAATAGGATACGTCAATAGGGAGAAGTTCATCAATTCGCCATTGCCCATTCACAATTTAAATAAAACTAATGTCAAATACAGTTACACTTCCAAATTGGGAAAATCTAGTAAAAAAACAGCTTAAAACAGAGGATATTTACTCAATTCTGGAAAAGGAAAACCTGGAAGGAATAGAAGTGAGACCTTTTTATACGGATGTTAAAAAGCCTTTGGTAAATCTGCCAAGAGTTGAAGAAAGTACTCATTTGGTAGCCCAATATCACGAAAGTCTGGAAGAAGAAGTATTTGCATTTTTACTTGATCAGAATGTAGAAGATCTGAGCGAGAAAACCCTCTTCATCAACAATAAAGAACTTGCAGGACATATTACACCTCAGGATGAAGACCAATATTTTTCTTTAGTTGACGTCTTCAATGAAAAAGATGCAATGATTGACGATCAATTGGCAAAGGAATTATTGGCAAAAGGATTCAAAAGAAGTATTTGTGTAGATATTTCACTGCATCAGAATGCAGGTGCTGCAATTTATCAGCAACTAGGGATTGCTTTGGCAAAAACAAAAGAGCTGATAGAAGTATATGGAGCTGAAATTCTCAATAAATTAATCTTCAGAATTGCTGTAGGAGGTAATTACTTCTTTGAAATGGCGAAGTTAAGAGCCTTTAAAATGGTTTTTAACCAGCTTTCTAAAGAATATGGTATGGACGAAATTCCTTACATCTTTGCAGAGACTTCCCTTAGAAATAAAGCGGTTTCTGATAGTGAAAACAACCTGATCCGTTCTACGTTGGAGTTGGCTTCAGCAATGATTGGTGGGGCAGATGCTGTTTTTACTAACAATTATCTTGTAGCCAGAAGTACTGATAACTCTGAAGAAATTTCTTTCAAACAACAGATTGTATTGGCTTACGAAAGTATTATCAATGTATTTGAAGATGCTGCTAACGGGAGTTACTATATTGAAGATATCACTCAACAGATTGCAGACAAGTCATGGGCATTATTTGTTGAAATGGAGGAAGCAGGAGGTTATCTTGAGCTTTTAAAGCAGGGAGTTGTTCAGAAAAAAATCTACAATCATGCCATTGAAGAGCAGCAATGGATTGAAGAAGGAAAAATAAAACTGATAGGAGTTAATTTATACCCGAAATTAGACGTTAAAAAGTCCATCAGTGAGCTATACAATGAAAAAGAAATAAAAGCCGTTCGTTGGGCAGAAATGTTCGAATAGAACGCTTTAAAATAACTGAGATCCTTCGGCTCCGCTCAGGATGACACTGTTAAAATATACTGTATTAATTTCCAAAACGGTAATTAAATATCTGGTATTAGCGCTGTCATGCTGAGCGGAGTCGAAGCATTTTAACCAAATGAATGTAAAATCTGAGATAATCAGTGGGAAATAAACTACTAAATAAAGAAGTTCAAAACTATATTAATGCAAATCTAAAGACAGATTTGCACTCATTACTATTAAAAAAATCCCCATTTCCTGAGGTTTCTATGCAGGAAATTGTGCAGCAGATCAAAGGAAAACAGGTAGCAGAGAAAAAGTTTCCTTTCTTATTGAAGGATGGAATTATTTTTCCGCCACAGCTCAATATGGAGCAATCATCATCCGAAAAGACTGCTCTTTATAAATCAGAAATTTTAAAAGGTAAAAAGTTTATTGACCTAACCAGCGGTTTTGGAATTGACGCCTATTATTTATCTCAAAACTTTGAAAATATTACTTTAATAGAGCAAAATGCAGAGCTTTTAGAGATTGTTGAACATAATTGGAATACCCTTGGGAAGAAAGCAAGATTGATTAATCAGAAAATGGAGGATTTTTTGAATGAAAATCAGGAAAACTTTGATACCATTTATCTTGATCCGGCCCGAAGGGATCAGAATAAAAACAAAGTTTTTCTTTTGGAGGATCTTTCCCCCAATATCCTTGAAATCCAGAAAAAATTGATGTCAATATCAGATCAGGTGATTATTAAACTCTCTCCATTGATTGATCTGAAGTATCTTGTTTCAGTTTTGCCTCATATTTTCAGACTTGATATTATTGCTCTTAAAAATGATGTAAAAGAGGTGGTAGTCTTTTTATCTGAGGAAAATAATAAAGGGATTATTTGTAATTGTGTAAACCTGGAAAGTGGAGAATCTGACTTTAGTTTCACATTTGGGGAAGAAGAAAATGCACAATCGGAGTACGCTGAACCCGAAAAATTCATTTACATTCCCAATAATTCCATTTTAAAGGCCGGAACTTTTAATTTAATTTCAGAGAAATTCGGGGTCAAAAAATTACATCCCAATACTCATTTATATACTTCTTCTGAACGGATTACCAACTTCCCGGGAAGAATTTTTGAAATGGAAGTGGTTGATTCTAAAAAGATTAAAAAGAAAGAGCAATACAATATTATTTCAAAAAACTATCCCTTAAAACCTGAGGAAATCAAAAAGAAATACGGATTGAAAGATGGTGGAAATGACTACCTTATTTTTACACAGTCCAAAAAAGGGAAAATTATTTTAAAATCAGTATAAAAATGTTGCCAAAAGAAACAGGATTTCTTAATTTTGGGCAATCAAAAATTAGAGCATGAAATCGCTCGCTGTTTAGCTTAATAAAATAGACTAAAATAGTGCGGTTCCATATGACATTTAAAAAATAAATTTTACATATGAAAAAATTAGTTATATGTTTAGCGATTGCGACGGTAGCTGTAAGCTGTAAAAAAGTACCGCAGGGTGGAAATAAAGGTACTTTGAAACTTGAAGAAGGAGTAGAAAGATATTCTGACGATGCTCAGGGTGGTGAAGCTCATGCTAAACATGAGGCTGCTGCTGAACACAAGGAAGAGGCTGCAAAACCTGAAGCTCCTAAAACAGATAGTACTGCTGCTGCAAAGCCTGCTGAAACAAAAGAAGAGGCTCCAAAAGCTGGACACTAATTAATTAGTATACAATATAAAAATGCTCTGTTTTGTACAGGGCATTTTTTATTTTTGAAAATGACTAATGGGGCAATCATCAGGAAATAATCTTTTTCTTTAGAAAATCCTGTGTTTTTACTTGGTCCAGCGGTGCATTTTTTTTAATTTTAACAAAATAAAATTTTACAATGCAAGAGACATTAAATTACATCAACGAAAACAAGCAGCGTTTCGTGGATGAATTATTTGAGTTATTGAGAATCCCTTCTATTTCTGCAGATCCGGCATATAAAGATGATGTATTGAAGTGTGCGGATGTATGTGCAGAATACCTTAAGAATGCAGGAGCTGACAATGTTGAAATATGTGAAACTAAAGGTTACCCTATCGTTTTCGGAGAAAAAATTATAGATACAAACCTTCCAACGGTATTAGTTTACGGACACTATGACGTGCAACCGGCAGATCCATTGGAGCTATGGAAAAAACCTCCTTTCGAGCCTTATATCGAGAAAACTGAACTTCACCCAGATGGAGCTATCTTCGCAAGAGGATCAGCAGATGATAAAGGACAGTTCTTTATGCACCTGAAAGCGTTTGAAGCAATGATGAGAACAAATACGCTTCCTTGCAACGTTAAATTTATTCTGGAAGGAGAAGAAGAAGTAGGATCTGTAAGCTTAGGAGACTTTGTGAATGAAAACAAAGAAAAACTATCTTGCGATTGTATTTTGATTTCAGATACACACATTTATAGCAACGAACAACCGACTGTTACAACAGGATTAAGAGGATTAAGCTATGTAGAAGTAGAAGTGGAAGGACCAAACAGAGACTTGCACTCAGGACTTTATGGTGGCGCAGTTCCAAATCCGATTCACGTATTGTCTAGAATGATTGCTAACCTAATTGATGAAAACGGGTATATCACTATTGATGGTTTCTATGATAATGTTGAAATTGTATCTGATGCAGACAGAACAGAAATGAATAAACTGAAGGATAACCCTGAAGAATTCAAAAAGTCAATCGGATTGAGTAATATTGAAGGAGAAAAAGGATATACAACCTTAGAAAGAGCTTCTATCCGTCCTACTTTAGATTGTAATGGTATTTGGGGTGGATACACTGGAGAAGGAGCTAAAACAGTAATTCCTTCCAAGGCTTTCGCTAAAATTTCAATGCGTTTGGTTCCTTATCAGACTCCTGAAGAAATTACAGAGAAATTCACGAAATATTTCGAAAAAATTGCTCCGGATACCGTAAAAGTAAAAGTAACACCTCACCACGGAGGAATGCCTTACGTATTACAAAGCGATACCAAAGAATTCTTAGCGGCTAAAAAGGCTATGGAAACAGCATTTGGGAAAGAAGTATTACCTTACAGAAGTGGTGGAAGTATTCCTATTACATCAATGTTTGAGAAAGTTTTAGGAGCTAAGTCAGTATTGATGGGCTTTGGATTGGATTCTGATGCAATTCACTCTCCAAACGAGCACTATGGATTATTTAATTTCTACAAAGGAATTGAAAGTATTCCATTGTTTTTTGAAAATTATTCAAAATAAATATTGATTTTATATCATAGAATCTTATAAACGATGTGTTTCTTTACAGAAACGCATCGTTTTTTTTGGAAATAATGAGAAGTAATGAAAAATAATCTTGATTGAGATTGTATTTTATTGTTTTTAAGGATGATTATTATTTTTTATCGCTAAAACTTTGTTTTCTCCATTTAGAGAAATAATTTTGAATGTAAAGTGTAATGATTCAGTGTTTTATTTGAATCATTTTCCTTTGTTTTATTTTAATAATAATCTTTAATAAACACTCTATGAAAAAATCATTATTTTTTACTGTATTTGTATTAGTGAGTATAGTTTTCAAGTTTAACGCCCAAACTGTAATTCTGGAAGAAAATTTCGATTCTTCAGTAGTTGGAACACTGCCTGCGGGCTGGGAGACTGTTAATAGAAGTGGAACTTCTATAACTTGGAGGGTTACGAATGAAGATCCGAATGTAGATGCTATTGGTTTTTTTGGGAAAACAGCTGGAATGTTGGTTTTAGACACATCTTCTGATCAGTTGTTGGTTTCTTCTGCAGTCAATCTGCCAATTGGAAATTCTTTTTCTTTAACGTTTTTGATAGGAACATATACAGGAGCTGGGATATATCCTTCGCAGCAGCATTATGCAGTATATGCTTTACCGGAAGGAGAAACATTTACTGGCTCAGAAACACCTATTCTGGAGGAAGATATAACAGTTGAGGATGTTGCACATTCTAAAACTGTTGATTTATCTGCGTATGCAGGGCAGAATGTTAAGATTTATTTCAGACAATTTAATTCTACAGGAGATATTGGAATACTTCTTTTGGATACCATCCAATTGACTCAGCAGCCTCAGCTTGGAACTTTAGAGGTAGAATTAACTCAAGAATTAGAAGTTTATCCTAATCCATCCTATGATTATGTATCTTTAAAATCAAAATCCAAAATTGTAAAGGCAGAAGTTTTTGATTTGGCAGGAAGGAAAGTTCAGGAAGAATTAACAGATAATAAAATTAATGTGCAGCAACTGCCCCCAGGAACCTATCTGATGAAAATTACTACCGTAAGTAAAACATACTTTCGTAAAATAATTAAAAAATAGAAATTGCCCTCCAAAAAGTGCTTCGAACGAAGCACTTTTTTTATGGAATAATAGTGTTAAATAGTACCGTTTTTTAAGCATTTAAAAATAAATTGATTGATAATAAAAGCTTTATTTTTTATTTGTAGATAGTTATTTCATCATTCAAGGAAAGTTCATATTTTTATTCCAAACTTGAAATCTAATGAAAAAAATCTACTCAATTGTTTGCTCCTTATTGGCAGTGTTTTCCTTTGCGCAGCAAGCAATTTCCTTTGAAGATAACGAAGGGTTTATGGCCGGAAATATTCACGGACAAGGAGCGTGGATCAGTACTCCTACAGGAGGAAATCCCGAAAATATTACCCATCAGACCATCAGTACAGATGTTGCTACCGATGGAAGTAGTGCTCTGAAAATTGTTAGGGAATCCATGTATGGTGTTCAGTCGGAGCCTATTATTGGTGGCTTTTATAATCTGATAACCCCACTTACCAGCACCAATTTTTCCGTTTCATTTGATATTAACATGTCCCAGCTTAACGGATCTGTGTTCGGGTTTCAGGGAGTAGATAATATTAATGAGAAGACTGTTGTAAGGGTGGACTTTGACAAAACAGGGACAATAAAAGTGTTAAATAAGGATCCAAATGTACAGAATATGGTTTCTACACCCGGAGCCTGGTCTCCCAATATATGGTATAGATTTAAAGTAGTAGGCACAGCAATGGAGACCAGATATTATCTTAATGATACTTTAATTTATACCGAATCCATTTCAAGCCCTCTTGCTATGGATCAACTTCGGTTTGTTCACAATAATGGGTTAAGTACAGCTTATTTTGATAATATTAAGATTAATGATGAACTGATACTGTCTGTAAAAGAAACAAAGTCAAATGATAAAGCATTCATTGTATATCCCAATCCGGCAATTGACGTTCTTCATATTCAATCTAAAGAAAAAATAAACAAAATTGAAATCTACGATATCAGCGGAAGAAAAATATCTGCTGATTTAGATGGAAACCAAGTTAATATTAAAAACCTCAATCCGGGAAGTTATATCATCAGTATTGAAACCCGTGAAGGGAAAGCTACCGAAAAATTCATCAAAAAATAAGACCTGATAAATCTTAGTATCAGTAAAATGCTCCAATTGGAGCGTTTTTGTTATTTTAGAGAAATAAATTTTGAAGAGAATGTCAGAAAATAAAACAGCATATATAACAGGAGGAACCAAAGGAATAGGTTTCGGGATTGCGAAAATTTTGCTTGAAAATGGAATTTCAGTAGCATTTTCAGGAAGAAAGAAGGAAGATGTCTTGAAATCTGAAGAAGATCTTAAGCAGTATTCTGATAACGTTCTGGGAATTGTTTCTGATGTAAGAAGTTTGGAGAGTGAAGCAGAAGCGGTAAAATATATTATTGAAAAATTCGGAAGACTGGATTATGTGATTGCCAATGCTGGTTTAGGGATATTCAAGCCTGTAGATGAACTCACTGCTGAAGAATGGAATGAAATGATAGAAACCAATCTCACCGGTGTTTTTTACACCTTAAAAGCTTCCATAGAAGAGCTTAAAAAGACAGAGGGCTATTATATTACCATTTCAAGTCTGGCAGGGGCTAATTTCTTTGAAAACGGGACAGGGTACAACGCTTCAAAATTCGGAGTTGTAGGATTTACACAGGCAGCTATGATTGATTTAAGAAAGTACAATATCAAATCTACCGTAATTATGCCGGGATCAGTAGCCACTTATTTTAACGGAAATGTACCTTCAGAAAAAGACAGTTGGAAGATCCAGCCTGAAGATATGGGGAATCTGATATTGGATATTGTAAAGATGAATCCGAGGGTTTTGCCTAGTAAAATAGAGTTTAGAGCAACAAAACCAGCTAAATAAGTACATTTAATGTATTGAATAATAATTTAATAAGTATTATGCATGCATAATATATTTTTTATTTATATTAGCAAAAATTAATTCAAACAAAATCTCTGCATAAAGTGTCATGATTTTATGCCTGAAAGAGAAAAAATAAAATAGTACACATGAAAATATTAGTTTGTATTAGTAGTGTTCCGGATACTACTTCCAAAATTAACTTTACAGCAGATAAATCTGCTTTCGACAAAAACGGAATTCAGTGGGTCATCAATCCGCTAGATGAATTTGCGTTGACAAAAGCGGTTAAACTTCAGGAATCTCAGGGAGCAACTGTAACAGTAATCAACGTAGGAGATGCTGGTACAGAACCTGTAATCAGAAAAGCGTTGGCAATTGGTGCTAATGATGCAGTAAGAGTAAACCTTGATCCAAAGGATAGTTATTCTACAGCAAAAGAAATTGCTGCTGTAGCTCAAAACGGAGGATATGATTTGATCCTTTGTGGTAAAGAATCTATCGATTATAACGGTGGTTCTGTACCGGGAATGGTAGCTCAGTTATTGAACCAGCCTTTCGTAAACGCATCTGTAGGATTAGATGTAAACGGAAATGAAGCTACTGCAATAAGAGAAATCGAAGGTGGAAAAGAAACTATTTCTGTTAAATTGCCAGCAATTATTGCAGGTCAGAAAGGATTAGTAGACGAGAAAGACCTTATCATTCCAAACATGAGAGGAATTATGTCTGCAAGAACAAAACCTTTACAGGTAGTAGAGCCTGCTTCTTCAGAAGTTAAAGTTCTGGGAGTATCTTATGACAGTGTTCCTCCAAGAGCAGCTGTGAAAATGGTTTCTCCGGACAATTTGGATGAATTGGTAAGATTGCTTCACGAAGAAGCTAAAGTGATCTAATTCTTGTAATCCTTTAATTTTTAATCTTTAAATTTAAGAAAATGGCAGTATTCGTATACGCAGAAAATATAAATGGAGTTTACAAAAAAGCAGCTTTTGAAGCAGTTTCTTACGCTAAAGCTGTTGCAGATAAAGCAGGAGATACTGTTACAGCGATCTCTGTAAACCCTACTGATTCTTCAGATTTATTATACAAATATGGAGCATCAAATGTTATCAATATCAAAGACGAAGGTCTTAAAAATTTTTCAGCAAAAGCATTTGCACAAGCTGTAAATGAAGTTGCTAACGGAAATATCATCGTTTTCCCTCACACTACAGATGCTTCTTCGGTAGCTCCTATGTTAGCGATCATGAAGAATTATTCTTTAATTACTAATGCATTAGAGGCTCCAGAAAGCCTTTCACCTTTCCAAGTGAAGAGAAGAGCATTCTCAGGAAAAGGATTTATGCATGCAAAAGCAGAAGGAAACGGAGTAATCGTTACAGTTTCTCAAAATGCTTTTGGTGTTAAAGAAAACGCTGTATCAGGTTCAGAAGAAGTGAAAAACTTATCTGTAGCTAATGATGATACTAAAGTAATTTCTCATGAACAAAGCTCTGGGAAATTAGATCTTAAAGAAGCTGAAGTAGTTGTTTCTGCAGGTAGAGGAATGAAAGGTCCTGAAAACTGGGGAATGGTTGAAGAATTAGCTAATGTTTTAGGAGCAGCTACAGCATGTTCTAAGCCTGTTTCTGACATTGGTTGGAGACCCCACACAGAACACGTAGGACAAACAGGTAAAGCAATTTCACCAAACCTTTATATTGCAATAGGGATTTCAGGAGCTATTCAACATTTAGCTGGGGTGAACTCTTCCAAAACTATCGTAGTAATCAATAACGACGCTGAAGCACCTTTCTTCAAGTCTGCTGATTATGGAGTAGTAGGAGATGCTTTCCAGATTATTCCTGCTTTAACAGAGAAAATTAAAGCAATCAAAGGATAAAATGTAATGGTGAATTGTCAATTTACTTTGCTTTTCAATTCTTAATAATTTACTTGCAAAGAAAATTCATGATTAGCCATTGATAATCATATACAATACAATAAAAGCTCGGCTTTCCGGGCTTTTATTTTTGTGTAAAAAAGTGAAATCACAATAAAAAATTAATCTATATTTGTAGCTATGGATTATAAGCAGCTAATTATTCGCGGAATATCGTACAGTCAAACCCAATCGGGGGCGTACGCATTGTTACTGGAGCATGAGGAAACACACATAAAATTACCTGTTGTTATAGGAAATTTCGAAGCTCAATCTATCTCTCTTGGACTGGAAAAAGATATCCATCCACCGCGCCCACTTACCCACGACTTATTCTCAAAATTTATTGTTTCGACCAATTATGAGTTGGTTTCTGTAATCATTTATCAGATTGTAGATGGGGTGTTCTTCTCAAATATCAACTTTAAAAATAAAGTCACTGAAGAAGAACTGATCCTTGATGCAAGAACTTCTGATGCCGTTGCTATGGCTGTAAGATTCGATGCACCTATCTTTACCACACAGCAGGTTCTGAATGAAGCCGGAATCTTATTGGAACTGGAAGATGTATCAAAAGAAGAGCAGACCTTTTCAGAAACAGTGCAGTCTGAAGACAACTTAAAATCCCTTTCTATGGAGGAACTTCAGAAATTACTGGATGATGCCGTTAAAGAAGAAGATTATGATACCGCCCTTGAAATTCAGGAAGAAATCAAGAGGAGGAAAAAGAAAATTGACTAAAAAGAGATACTTTATATAAAAATGAATTTAAAATTACGACTGACCATCCTCAGTTTTCTCCAGTTTTTTGTGTGGGGAGCATGGCTGATTACGATGGCAAACTTCTGGTTTGGTACTAAACATTGGGAAGGAACACAGTTTGGTGCTGTTTTCGGAACCATGGGAATTGCTTCTATCTTTATGCCAACCATTACTGGAATTATTGCTGACCGTTGGGTAAATGCCGAACGTATTTTTTCAGTATTACACATTCTTTACGGGGCTATTCTTTTCGTTTTGCCACACTCTGCAGATCCTAATTCTTTCTTTTCGGTGATGCTTGTTGCAATGTGTTTTTATATGCCTACTATTGCTTTAGCCAATTCAATTTCCTACACTATTTTAAAGAATAACAACATGGATGTGGTGAAAGACTTCCCTCCAATCCGTGTATGGGGTACCATCGGCTTTATTGTAGCCATGTGGATCACTAACCTTAGTGGAAATAAAGCAACAGAAGGACAATTTTATATTGGTGGAGCAGTAGCAATATTCTTAGGGATCTATGCTCTTACCTTACCAAAATGTCCACCACAGAAACTAATCGATAAAAGCTCTCCACTATCCGAGCAATTAGGATTAAATGCATTTAAGCTTTTTGGAAACTATAAAATGGCTTTGTTCTTCTTATTTTCAATGCTTTTGGGGGCGGCGCTTCAGTTGACAAATGCTTATGGAGATGTATTTTTAAGTGAGTTTGCTCATTTCCCGAAATATGCTGATTCATTTGTAGTACAGAGATCTACAATCATCATGTCGATTTCTCAGGTTTCTGAAACCTTATTTATCCTGGCAATTCCTTTCTTCCTGAAGAAATTCGGTATAAAGAAAGTAATGTTAATGTCTATGCTGGCATGGGTATTAAGATTTGGTTTCTTCGCTTATGGAGTGCCAGACGGTTTCGGTTTATCATTAATTATCCTTTCGTGTATCGTATACGGAATGGCCTTCGATTTCTTTAATATTTCAGGTTCCCTTTTCGTAGAAACTACAACAGATAAAAATATCCGTTCTTCTGCTCAGGGATTATTTATGATGATGACCAATGGTTTCGGAGCCGTTTTCGGCAGCTATATCGCAGGTTGGGCTATTGATAAATTCTTTACCCATAAATTTACTACCGCTACAGAACTGTCAACATATCTGGAAACAACATCGGATAACCCTACATTCCTGGGAATTTTAAAGAATAGCTTTAGCGCAGTCGTAAACTCAGACGGGACACTCTCTTCTGTTGTTATGGTAAAAGACTGGCAGCAAATTTGGCTGTCGTTTGCTATCTATTCATTGGTTTTAGCTATATTTTTTGCTGTTTTGTTTAAACATAAGCATAATCCTGAAGATGTTTCTTCAGTTAAACATTAATTCAATTAATAACAATACAATATAAAATTGCACTTTCGGTAAGGAAGTGCAATTTTTTTTATTTTAAATCATATCATATGTTAAGTTAAACTGTTGATAAGTATAAAATGTGATTAGAAAATTGTTATTATGATGATATTGAATTTTAAATATATTAATGTAATGGATATATTATTGATAAATATTTAAAATTAAAAGCATTTTATTGTGGCTAATGACTGTTAGGGAGTAAAAATATTTGTTTGATAACAGATGATTTGGAACTGTGTTTTTTTTCGTATTTTGGCACTTTAGTAAATATGAAAAATATTCAATTATTAGGATTGTTATTAGTGGTTGTAGGGAGTTTTCTGCCTTTGGTACATGTACCTATCATTGGAAACTGGAATTATTGGAAACTAGACCATTATTTGGCTATTGCATGCTGGATTCTTGCTGCATGTGCAGTCTTTGGAATTGTCAATAACAGTGCAAAAATCGTAAGATTTTTTGGCATCCTGCTTATTCTTTTATTTGCATTCACTTTAGTGGCTGTTAAATTACAGTCTTTAGATTACTTCAGTTTTTTGCCTTTTAAAACATGGAGAGAAGCTTTTGCAGGAATTGTGAAACTGAAGTGGGGCTGGATAGTAGAATTTTTAGGAGCCTTTCTGATGGTTTTTGCAGGAAATAATAAAAAAGTAAATCAACGAAATCAAATATAATATGAACCTTTTAAAAGTATCTTTAGCTGGGCTATTATTGTTGATGGCCACACAGGCCAAATCTCAGAAAACAGAGCAGAAAAAACCTGATAATCCGGTAAAATGTGCCAATATAAAAGAAGGGAAATTTCTACGCGCTAATTATCCTGAATCTATCTGGCATATGACCATTAAGGATAATGTTCAAACTGAATATTTTAATAATGGGAAAGATTACATAAAATCTACTTTGGTTTTTATTGATGATTGCAATTACAAGTCAATCGTTATGGAGAAGTCAGATAAGAATGATCCCATAAAGATTGGAGATGTTTTCAATAATAAAGTGATAGCAACCCAGGATAATCTGTTGAAAGTTAATACAAAAGTTGAAGATTCTCAATTTGATGTTGTATACGTAAAAGTAAAATAAATTGAATTATAAAGATGAAGCTCAGGCTTCGTTTTAGTTAAAATAAAAATTATATACATGAAAGAAGTATTCATTGTTTCCGCAGTAAGAACACCTATGGGGAGTTTTATGGGAAGTTTGTCAACAGTTCCGGCTACTAAATTGGGAGCTACTGCTGTAAAAGGAGCATTAGATAAAATTGGTTTAGATCCTGCCAATGTACAGGAGATTTATATGGGGAATGTGCTACAGGCAGGAGAAGGTCAGGCGCCGGCTCGTCAGGTAGCGTTAGGAGCAGGGCTTTCTATCAATACCCCTTCCACTACCGTAAATAAAGTGTGTGCTTCAGGAATGAAGGCTGTAACAATGGCTGCACAGGCAATTAAAGCTGGTGATGCAGAAGTAATTGTTGCTGGAGGTATGGAAAATATGTCTTTAGTTCCTCACTATTATAATGCAAGAGTAGCTACAAAGCTGGGAGATATCAAAATGCTTGATGGTATGGTGCTTGACGGTCTTACAGACGTATACAACAAAGTACACATGGGAGTATGTGCAGAGAAATGCGCTGTTGATTATAACATTACAAGAGAAGATCAGGATAACTTCGCTGTAGAATCTTATAAAAGATCTGCAAAAGCTTGGAGCGAAGGAAAATTCAACAACGAAATTGTACCGGTTTCTATTCCACAGAGAAAAGGAGAGCCTGTAATTTTCGCCGAAGATGAAGAGTACAAAGCAGTAAACTTCGACAGAATTACAACCCTTCCAACGGTTTTTAAAAAAGAAGATGGCACAGTAACAGCAGCTAACGCATCTACATTAAATGATGGAGCATCTGCATTAATCCTTGTTTCTAAAGAGAAAATGGAAGAACTAGGATTAAAACCATTAGCAAAGATTGTTTCTTATGCTGATGCAGCACAGGAACCTGAGAACTTTACCACTGCTCCAGCTAAAGCTTTACCTATCGCTCTTAAAAAAGCAGGATTAGAAGTATCGGATATCGATTTCTTCGAATTTAATGAAGCTTTCTCAGTAGTAGGATTAGCAAACAATAAGATCTTAGGATTAGACGCATCTAAAGTAAACGTAAACGGTGGAGCGGTAGCATTAGGACACCCACTGGGAAGTTCAGGTTCAAGAATCATCGTTACATTAATCAACGTATTGAAACAAAATAACGCCAAATACGGTGCTGCAGCTATCTGCAACGGAGGTGGAGGTGCTTCTGCAATCGTTATTGAAAATATATAATATTCTGTTTTAGAATACATTACCATTAAGAAATGGATAATTTTTTTAAAAACTTATCCATTTCTTAATGGTTTTTCTATTTTTGTGCTACATTTAATATTTATTTGAAATGTCTGAAACTGAGAATCGACAACCCAACAACATAAAAAATAATCCGAAGATTATGAAAGCTTGGGCTGTATATGACTGGGCAAACTCTGTGTATTCCCTGGTTATTACTTCCACCATTTTCCCCATTTATTACTCTATTCTTACTACTGCGTATGAGAAAAAAGAATTTGTGACGGAAACAAAAAAATGGATTGATGTCCCGGTGAGGCATTCGATCAAAATCTTCGGAAACGAATATCAGCCGGATGCCGTGTATGGATATTCATTAACCATCTCATTCTTTATCGTAGTATTATTGTCTCCGTTTTTATCTTCGTTGGCAGATACTATCGGAAATAAGAAATCATTTCTGCAGTTTTTCTGTTACCTGGGAGCAACATCCTGTATGGGATTAGCGATGTTCACAGGAATGCATAATGTTTTTCTGGGGCTCTTATTTAGTATTACAGCAAGTGTCGGATTCTGGGGAAGTTTGGTGTTTTATAATTCCTTCCTTCCGGATATTGCGACGCCAGACAGGCAGGATGCACTTTCTGCAAAAGGATATGTCTATGGATATCTTGGCTCTGTGGTATTAGTGGTATTGTGCTTAGTTCTGATTCAGGTTTTTGCCAAAGGAGCAGCACAGCAGCTTTTATTTACAAGAATCAGCTTCCTGTTGACTGGAGCATGGTGGTTTGGATTTTCTCAATACACTTTTAAACACCTTCCTCAATTTGGAGATGTAAAAGATAAACTTCCTAAAGATCTTGTATTATTAGGATATAAAAACATCTTCAAAAAACATGAAGAGCAAGGAGGATTCTTCGAGGTGTTAAAAGATAATATGAGCTTTTACAAGGATATTGCCAAAGAAAGTTTTCATGAACTGTATAAAGTAGGAGGAGAACTTTTCAAGGATAGAAACCTGAAGTTCTTCTTATCCAGCTTTTTCTTTTACAGTGTAGGGATGCAGACGATTTTCCTTATGGCTACCTTATTTGGAAAAAGTGAGATCAATTTAGCTCAGGATAAACTGATTGGAACGCTTTTAGTAATCCAGATTGAAGCTATTATCGGAGCGGTGATTTTCTCAAGGCTATCAAAAAGAATAGGAAACAGAAACGTAATTTCAATCGCTATTTTCTTATGGATTATTGCTTGTATTTGGGCATATTTCCTGAACAAGGAAAATCCAACAGTAGAATATCAGTTCTATGGAGTGGCAGCAGTAGTAGGATTGGTAATGGGAGGTCTTCAGGCGATGTCCAGATCTACTTACTCTAAGTTGCTTCCGGAAAACTCTATGGAAAACACCACTTATTTCAGTTTCTATGATGTATTGGAAAAAATCGCGATCATTATTGGTACTTTCATTTTTGCTACATTAATTGAGCATTTTAATAATATGCGAATTGCAGCTTTGTCCATGACATTGTTCTTCGGCGCAGGATTGATATTAATCCGATTCCTGAAGGTAAAAATGAGACAAGACAGAGAGACATTATAAAAACAAAAAGGCGTTATTTTTAACGTCTTTTTTTATGGATAAAAAAAGAATAGATTATACACTTAAAAAGAAATTTTGCATTAAAATAACCCCTGGTTGATAAGCAATGGATTTTATCTTTTAAATTATGTTTAATTATCATTTTTTTTTCGTAATTTTAATAGAAGAACTGAAGAAAGTAAAATAGAAGACAATTCGGCCTGAGTTTTGCTTATATTCATTGGAATAATTTTTAACTTTGCAAAAAAGATTTATTGTCAATATGACCAACCCTTTATTTTATGCAAAAATAATCCTGTTTGGAGAATATGGAATGATTGAAGATTCCCAGGGGCTTGTAGTACCTTACAGCTTCTATAAAGGAGCTTTAAAATTTTCAGATCTGGCTTCAGAATTTGAGCTTAATTCTAACAGGCATCTGCAGAAATATTCAAAATATCTTACAACGCTTGATCTTTCTGATGATTTTACATTGGATATTGAAAGCTTCAAAAAAGATATTTCAAACGGACTTTTCTTCGATTCCAATATTCCACAGGGATATGGAGTAGGAAGCTCTGGAGCTTTGGTTGCTGCTATTTTTGAAAAATATTCAATCAGTAAACTGAATCCGGAGAATATCTCTAAGGAAAATCTTAAAAAATTAAAGGCCGTTTTCGGTGAAATGGAAAGCTATTTCCATGGAAAAAGTTCAGGAATGGATCCATTGATCTGCTACATGAACCTGCCCATACTTATCGAAAATAAAGAAAATTTAGACAGAGTATCTATTCCTGAAGGACAGGAAGGAAAAGGAGCTATTTTCCTTATTGATTCCGGAATTACAGGAGAAACAGGACCTATGATTCAGATCTTCTTTGAAAAAATGAAGACAGAAGGTTTCCGTAAAACGCTGAAAGAAGAATTTATCCGTTACAATAATGCTTGTATAGAAACTTTCCTTAAAAAAGATATGAATCCTTTCTTCAGAAACCTTAAAAAACTTTCTCACTGGGCGTATGAACATTTTCGTCCAATGATCCCTGAAAGTATTTTTAAGATCTGGAAAAAAGGTCTGGATTCCAACGCTTATTACTTAAAACTCTGCGGAAGCGGTGGTGGAGGCTATATTTTAGGTTTTACCCAAGACTACGAAAAAGCAGAAAAAATGCTTGAGGGTTTCCAAAAAGAAGTGATTTATAGATTTTAAACAGGTTGGAAATGAATTCTGAAAAAGAAACTTTCCAATCTGAAAAATATATCTCAAAATCTCTATATTACAGATTTTCACAATTCGTGGGCTTTTTACTCGGAGCGCGTTTTTTTGTGGCTGCTCTCTTGACATTTGCCCTATATGTATCCACTTTTTTTCTTTTTAATCAGGAAGAATCTTTCAGAAACTTTGTCTTTGATTTTAAAGTACACGGGATTATTTTCTGTACCGTTCTTACAATTTTGGCAGGTGGAATTATCAATCAGTTTTATGATCTGGAGAAAGACCATATTGTAAAACCTTTTAGAACCAGGATCCAAAGCTTCATCAAACAGAAGTATTTTTTATATGCTTATCTGGGATTAACCGCCATTTCATTAGGAGTAGCCTGGATAATTTCCCATAATGTTTTCATCTTTTTTGTGGTGTATCAGTTTTTTATGTGGCTGTACAGTCATAAATTAAGCAGAATATTAATACTGAATAACCTCACTTTTGTAAGTCTTACTCTGTATCCTTTCTTTGGAATGATGGTGTACTACGAAACTTTTTCCAAGAAGGTTTTTCTGATGGCTGTTTTTCTTTTTCTAATCCTTTTATGTATTGATATTGTAAAAGACACCCTTACCAGAAGTGTAGATAAGGCTTTTGGGTATATCACTATTCCCAATTATTTTAAAAGTAGAAACACAAAGATCATACTTATATCTTTATTCCTGATAACAATGGGTGTTTCTATGAAAATTATTACCAAAACCGGAGTCACTGGATTTATGGCTTACTATTTTGCAGGAACTCTATTTGTAATGATTATTTGTATCTATCTCTTTTTAAATTCCACCAGAAAAAGTAACTTTCTCACCCTTAGTATATTACGGCTGTGGGTTTTTGTAGGAATTATAGCTATGCTTTTAAACGGAATTGAACATAAATTATAATAAAAATTCTTTAAATAAACTAAGGTTATTATTACCTTTGCATAACTAAATTTAATAAATAGGAATGCCCATTTTTAATGATACTAAAGTTGCATTTGCAGATAAGACAGATGCGCAGTTGAGAAAGGCTTACTGGATGTTTAAAATGATTGAACAGCCTGCTCTTACCAGCCTTGGAACATCCGTTCTTAATTTTACAGTACATAACAACTTTCCATTCGTTACCGGAATTGTAAAAAGCACTTTGTTTGAGCAGTTCTGCGGTGGAGAAACCCGTGAGGAAAGTATGAAGGTTGTAAAACAGCTTTTCAAAAGAGGAGTTGGAAGTATTTTTGATTATTCCATTGAGGGGAAAGAAGATGAACAAACGTTTGATGCAGTATGTAAAGAGATTAAAGATATTGTGAGGTTTTCCGTAGGGAATCCGGCGATTCCTTTTATCGTATTCAAACCTACAGCATTTGGAAGAATAGATTTGTATGAAGCAGTTGGAAAGGGGGCAGAGCTTACGACCAGCCAGAAGGAAGAATGGGAGAGAGTAGTAAGAAGATTTGATGAAGTATGTGCTCTTTGCTATGAAAATGACAAAAAAGTAATGGTGGATGCAGAAGAAACCTGGATGCAGGATTCTGCAGACCAGCTTTGTGAAGAAATGATGGAGAAATATAACCAGGAGAAACCTATCGTTTGGAACACCATTCAGATGTACAGAACGGGAAGGCTGGAATATATGGAAGCAAATCTTAAGAGAGCAAGAGAAAAGAACTATTTTATCGGTTATAAGATTGTTCGTGGAGCTTATATGGAGAAGGAAAGAGCAAGAGCAGCTGAAAAAGGATACGCAGATCCAATTCAGCCTACTAAAGAAGCTTCAGATAAGAACTATAATGCCGGAATTGACTTTGTGATGAACCATTTGGATAAAGTATCTGCATTCTTTGGAACTCACAACGAAATTTCTTCCGAATTGATTATGGATAAAATGAAAGCCAAATCTTTGGAAAATGGTAATCCACACGTTTATTTTGGACAGCTTTACGGGATGAGTGATAATATTTCCTTCTATCTGTCTGATAAAGGTTATAATGTGGCCAAATATCTTCCGTATGGACCCGTAAAGGATGTTGTGCCATATCTTACAAGAAGAGCCCAGGAAAACACTTCTGTAGCCGGACAGACCGGAAGAGAACTTGGACTTATCAAAAAAGAACTGGAAAGAAGAAAAAAACAATAATAATTGTTATATAATTAAAGGAAAGACCCGCATATTCTGCGGGTCTTTTTATTTGAGTTATTTTAATAAAAACATCATATTTATTGTAAATTTTTCAATTTTTAATTTTTTTTTAATCATTAATAATTAAAGATTAATTTTTGTTTAATATTAATTATTTTTTAAAATAATTTAATTTCCATTGCTGATTTAATTTTTAATTTCTATATTTGATAAGACTATAAAAAACTAATGCATGAAAAAAAATCATCTGCCACGGTTCTACTTTAATGTGACAGAATTCTCTTGCTCTGGAAGAGACTATATCCTCAGAATTCACCTAAATTTTAAAAATAAATAAAGCAAATAGCTTTAGTTTTCTTCTTCAAATATTTTTTAGCCTGGCCACTTTCCTTGGTCAGGTTTTTTATTGATTATAGATTTCTGCTTAAAGATGAATAATGATTTAATTTTATTTCAGCGTCTTTAAAAATATGTCATTATACTATAAAATTTTTGTTTCAAAAAGATTCTCATTTGCAGTTTCATAGGGCGAATAATTTATTATTCTCTCACAACTCCAGAAGATTTTCTCAGATTTTGTACCTGCATAATTTGTGAAATCAGCGTGAGAAAATATAAAGAAAATAATTTTAACACTTTATTTCAGTAAGGAAAAGTATAGACTTTATGCTTAAATAAGCTGTATGGCTATGCAGCCGCTTAGAAAGAATCAATGAAATTGATTCCACCTTAGCATCCTTAAAATATGCGTAATTATTTATAAAATCTTTGCGTTAAAAAAATTCTCAGCTACGATTTTTCATAGAAATTAGGTCAATATTTTCTCAAAAATTCAGGAGATTTACACGGATTTTGGATCTGCATAATTTGCGAAATCAGTGTGAGAAGATGTTAAAAAAATAATTCTGATCCTTTATTTCAGCAAGGAAAAGGGGAGACTTTACAGTTGAATAAGCTATTGGGATATGTGCCCGCTAAGAAAAAATAATGATGTAGTATTCAATTTTACGATCAATAAGTTTTGCGGTAAATTAAAATCACCAATAGAAATTTTGTTTTTTACTTTTGAATATATTTTCAGAAGAATTTTTCAGCTATAGATCATGAGTGCTAAAGCTAAGGTTCAAAACTTTCGAATTTTCCATTTTCATAGAACAAAACAATGCGTTTTATTTTATTAGTCTGATTTCCAGTAACTTGACTTAATATTTCTTCAGGTGAAGTTTCTAATCGCTGAGAATCCGATATTTTTTCTGAGGCTTTATCCTGGGATGGTATAACCGATTCTCCAGAAGACGCCAGAGGAAGCTCTTTCTCTGTTTCATCCACTCCGAATTCATCATCTTCGTTTATCATGGTAAAAAGATCGGGTAGAGGTGTCGTTCTTATCTGATCCTCTTCAGGCTGTTCTTCCTGAATTTTTGTTTCCGGTAATTCTGACTTTAGCATTTCACCTTCACCGGTAACCAGCCAATCCCAAAGAAGTTCGGGGAATCGGGATTTTATTTTTATGATAAACTCCAGTGACGGTTTATTTCTTCCGGATGTAATATGCGAAATGGAGGAACGCTGTACATCAATCTCATCTGCAAATTCAGATGGGGTAAGTCGGGAGTACTCTATAACTTTTGAAATTCTTTCGTTTAAACTCATAAAAATAAGCCTTTAATTATTTTACAAATGTAACTCATTAAATTTACAAAAGCAAAATACAAATGTAAATAATTGAAACTTTTATCAATATACAAATGTAACATGATTATAATGTGTTATTATATAAGTATTTATATATAAATTACAAATGTACTTTATGATTATATATATTAAATTGATTCAATAGTAGAATTCAATAATGGGTTAATATTTATGGTAAATGGCCTTTAAAAATAGATTATAAATGTAAATTTTGACTGTTAAAAAACCATTTTAGATGAGTTATTTTTCATCTTTAGTTATTTACAATATTAATCTCTAGATATATTTCAAAATAGACCATTAAATCTCTAAAATATAGGATATATCGGCTTATAATGATGATTATAATCAATATACATAAGTAAATTACTCTTGTAAATATTCAATTTCCAGTAATTTTTACATTATTTACGACTATATATCTTCTGTTGAATAAGATTAATTTTCAGTTAAGTTTTAAAGCTCTTTGAAATATCAATTAGAATTCAATATCTGCCATTTCTTGAAGTTTTTCTTTGCTTTACATTTGTATAAGCATATAAACAACCAAGTTTTCCACAATTTATTTGTTTAAAAAATATATGCTCATTTGGGCTAAAACAGGTATTTATTCACTTCAAGTATTCTTACAAATAGTATTTAAATGAATTTTGTAACTAACTGAATAGTAATTAATTAAATGTATAGTATTAAATTATTCGCAATCCACAATTTTATCAACAGACATTTTGTCAATAGCAACTGTTTAACAATGTTACTCATGTTAATCCATTAACAACGAGTAAAATTCTTATTTTAACATTTGTAAATTGCATTTTGTTTACAAAAATTCTGTCAATTTTTTCTTTTTTTCTGCTATTTACAAATGTTAATGTTTATTGTCTGCCTTAAAATGGCTAAATTTGATTCCAGTAAATTATTTTCCAGCAATGAACTTTGAACTTATTTATTCTCCGACCCCCGATTTCTCAAATCGCTATATTTCCCCTGAAAAATTATTTTCTTATCTACAAGCTAATCTCAGCGATTACATTCAGGAGATCGGAACATCCTATTTAGAGAAGCCTATTTATCAATTAAGCATCGGAACCGGAAACATTCAGGTATTGGCTTGGTCACAAATGCACGGAAATGAATCCAATGCTACACACGCCATACTTGATCTTTTGATAAGCCTTGATAAAGCTCCGGAAATGAAAGAAGATTTATTCAGTAAAATCAGACTGGACTTTATCTTTATGCTTAACCCTGACGGATCTGAAAGATGGACAAGATTAAATGCCGTAGATATTGATCTTAACAGGGATTTCCATAATGAGGCTAGCAAGGAGATTAAGTTTCTTAAAAAGGCAGCCGCTTCAAAGAAATATGATTATGCATTGAATCTTCACGAACAGAGAACCATTTTTACAACAGATGGTATTCATCCGGCTACTCTTTCCTTTTTAGCCCCTTCTGAAAATGTAGAACGTACTGTTACAGAAAACAGAAAAAAATGTATGGCTGTCATTGGGAGTGTTTATAACCATTTAAAGGAAATGATCCCTAACCAGATCGGGAGATATTCTGATGAATTTTACCCAACTTCTACGGGTGATAATTTTATCAAGGCAGGAATGCCTACCATCTTATTTGAAGGCGGTCACTTTGTAGATGATTATACGAGAAAAGGAACCAGAAAATATTATACGATAGCTTTATATTATGCACTGAAAGCAATCAGTGAATTGAACTCCAATATTACAGGATGGGAAACGTATCTGGACATTCCGGAAAACAAAGAAACCCATTATGATATTATCTATAGAAATGTAAGACTGAATACGGATCATGAATGTATTTTAGATATTGCCGTTCAGTATAGAGAAATGAAAGAGGATGGAAAAGATGAAATTTCTTTTGTCCCTTATGTGATGGAAGCAGGAGATGTGAAAAAAAGAAAAGGCTGGCTGGAAGTAGATTGTACAGGAAAGAAATTTATTTCTGCCCATAAATATCCGAAGCTGGATTCAGTAGTGGATTTTACAATAGAAGATTAATAATTTCGGCAACCCAACGGGTTGCCGAAATTATTTTTTATATATTTCTAAGAATAAAAATCAAATAAAAAATAGGAGCTAAATTCTTTCAAAAATGTTACATATGAATTTATATATTTCTTATTTTTTGAAATTTGCATAATCTGCAATATCCATGAGAAATTCCGATATTTTATTCAATTGGGAAAAAGCTTAGTTTACTACCTTAATTCCGCTTGCCAGAAATCTGATTTCTTCCTTAGGTTGTACAATGGCATCAATTTCAGATTGAGGTTTTTTAGCATCTTCAGCATAATGTTTCTGCTCATCCACAGAAATTACTTTTCTTTCAGCATTTCCTTCCAGAACTACATTCTTACCTTTTAAAGCGGTAGGAACAAAGAAGGCATAGTCTTTCATTTTTACAAAAAACTGTGAGTTATCATCAGTCTGAATAGTCAGCCAGCATCCTTTTTTCTCACAAACATCAGTCACCTTTCCTTTGATAGCTACATTTTCCAGTTTTTTATTTTCTTTTTTAAGCCTCTTGCCCAGCTTGTCTACTGTAATTGCTTTAGACTCCATAGTCGTTGCAACGCCTGCTCCATAAGTATCACCTAACAAAGCATTTCCTGCTGGTGGTGAAAATTTCTTTTGTGATGTCTCTTGGGCAAACGCCAGCGTAGAAGCACTTACAGCCGCTGCAAATAGAATAGCTTTAAATTTCATGTTTAATATTTTTTTCAAAAATACTAATTAATATTGAATCATAAATCGATAAAATTTAATAATAAACAGGTGCTTGTGTAAATTTTTAATAAAATTCAAAATGAAAGGTAGATTTGTTTATATTTGAAACCTATACTTGACTATGCATAAAAAACTGAAACTATGGGATGCCATTATGCTTGTGATGGGCTCTATGATTGGAAGCGGAATCTTTATTGTAAGCGCTGACATGATGCGTAATCTGGGCTCCGGTTACTGGCTGATTGTGGTCTGGATCATCACAGGAATAATGACAGTAGCTGCTGCAATAAGCTATGGTGAACTTTCTGCCCTGTTCCCAAGGGCTGGCGGACAATATACTTACCTGAAAGAGATCTTCGGTAAAAGAATGGGATTTCTTTACGGTTGGGGACTGTTCACAGTGATACAAACAGGAACAATTGCTGCCGTGGCAATGGCTTTCGGTAAATTTACAGCCTATCTGGTACCATCACTTAATGATGCCGCACCTATTTTCCAAAGTGGAGAATTTAAAATTACATGGATACAAATTTTAGCTATCGCAGTTATTCTTCTGCTTACTTATATCAATACAAGAGGCGTAGAAAGTGGAAAGTTTTTACAGAATATCTTTACAGGATCTAAAATTTTAGCTTTATTAGGATTGATTGCTGCAGGATTTATTCTTGTAGATTTTTCTCATTTATCTGAAAATTTCAGCTTGGGAATGGACTCTTTTAATAATCTGAAAAAGGATCTGAGTGGAAATTTCCTGAAAGAAGGCTGGGAATCTATTGGTGGAATGACTTTGATGGGCGGTATTGCTGCTGCGATGGTGGGATCTGTTTTCAGCTCTGTGGCATGGGAAAGTGTAACGTTTGTTTCCGGGGAGATTGAAAATCCAAAGAAAAATGTTGTAAAATCAATGATCTACGGGACTTCTGCCGTGATGATTTTATATATAGCTGTTAATTTTGTGTATTTAAATGCTCTGGATAGAGACAGTATTGCCTTTGCTACTAATGACAGGGTAGCCGTAGCAGCGTCACAAAATATTTTTGGAAATGCAGGAACCATTATTATTGCCGTATTAGTAATGATTTCCACTTTCGGATGTGATAACGGATTGATCTTAGCTGGAGCAAGGGTCTTCCAAACGATGGCCAAAGACGGAATGTTCTTTAAATCTGCAGAAAAAAATAATAAAAATGAAGTGCCGGAAAATGCATTGTGGATGCAGGGAATCTGGGCTTCCTTGCTATGTTTGAGTGGACAATACGGAAATCTGTTGGATATGATTTCTTTCGTAATCGTTCTGTTCTATATGATTACGGTTTTTGGAGTTATTTATTTAAGAATTAAACAACCCACTTTGGAAAGACCTTATAAAACATGGTTATATCCTGTGACTCCTATCATATACCTTATTATAGGAACTGTTTTCTGTATCCTATTATTAATATATAAGCAACAATACACCTGGCCAGGATTTTTACTGGTACTGCTAGGACTTCCGGTATATTATTTCATCAACCGGAGAAAAGCAGATCAATAGAGTAACATAATGAATACAATACAGATAATAGTTTCAGGGCTTTCAATTCAGTTTGAAGGCCCTGGCTTTTGAATAATATTTTAATTTATTATAACAATTATTTAGTGAAAATGTGTATTTTGGTATTCCGTTTTTAAGTAAACGAAACCATGAAGTAAAAAACAATAAGTTATGGATACACCAAATTACAGAATGCCCTTTGTACCGTCTACACTAATGACAGAAGGGGGAAGTATCGATACCTGCGGTATGGGAGAAAGTATTGCTCACAATATTATGCTGCTGATCACCACCAAAAAAGGGGAGAACAGATACGATGAAAACTATGGAAACGATGTTTGGAATCTGGAATTCGATAATGGAGTAACCAGTGCCATCTGGGAAAACGTTTTTGTAAAAAGTCTCAGAAGACAGATTCTGGAATATGAACCAAGAATTGTACAGCCACAGATAGATGCCAATATCCAATTTGTAGAGCACAGTTACGATACCAAAGAACACACCGAAATCAAAAAGAAAGTAAGAATTGCCATCAATGCGAAGATGGAGGAAACAGGAGAACGTTTCAGTTTTTCAACAGAACTGTTCCTGAGCCCAATGTCTATTGATTAATATTTCTAACAGCGAAAAAAAATTATGAACCTAGATCAAAATATTTATTCCAAAGAATCTGTAAAAGCAAGAATGCTTCAGAATGCAACTAAAGTATGGGGATTGAAAAGTCCGCAGTCTTTAGATCCATTTGTAAAACTATTAATTGATGCATTCAGTACAGAAGTTTTTAAAGCGAATAATGAAATACAAACAGTAAATGCCCGAATTCTTGAAAAACTGGCAAAGCTGTTAACTCCATCTATTTATACTCATCCTATTCCGGCTCATGCGGTTGCTTTTACACAGCCTTATGATTCTACCGAAGTTTTATTGGAGCACACGGAGTTTTTCTTCCGTAAGCAAATGACTTCCACAGTAAAATCAGAGTCGGATAAACAATTAAATATTCCTTTTACTCCAGTAGGGAATGTTAGGATTAATAAAGTTCACACTTCCGTAATGTTTGTAGGGAATACCTGTTACAGTATTGATGACAGATTCAATAAAATCCCTATTTCAAGATTTAACGGTAGACCTGAAGATTACAGAAAGGTTACGGTAGGGGTTGATGTCAGTAAATATGTCAGTGAATATTTTCCTAAATACATGAGCATATTCTGCTCCAATCCGGCTTTCGAGCATCTTGATTTTGTATATAAGCTATTACCTTATATTAATGTTTCAAGTAATGGAAACCCTTTGTTTGTAAGAGAAGGATTAAGCTATCTTACAGAAAGTGCTACGGATGGTTATGAGCAGATGTTTAAAGAACAATCTATCCGAAGCAAGGTAATTGAAGATATCAAAAGTATCTACCGTCATAAATTTATCGAAATAACCGGACTTTCCAGCAGCTTGTTCTCAGAACCGGGGCAGCTTCCACAAAACCTTGATTTCCTTGCCGGAAAAGAAGAGATTGTAAAATATCTTGATAATAAGCGCTATTTATGGCTTACTTTTGAGTTTCCACCACAATTCTCAGCAGAAATTCTGGATAACTTCTCCTTTGTACTGAATGCTTTCCCAATCTATAACAGAGGCTGGAAAAAAACAGAATACAGTCTTGATATTATGGGAAACAATATTCCTTTAGTAACAGACGAAGGAGAACACTTCTTATATGTAGATGAGGTACAGGATGGAGACGGAAGAAAATACACCGAAATACCATTTACTCCTGCAGATGATCTTAAAAAAGGATTATACACTGTGAGAAAAGGGGGAATGGAACGTTTCACCAGCAGAAATGCTGTAGATATGATTGCTAACGTGTTGGAACTGACAAGAGATGAGATTGCTGCATTTTCCCTTTTAAACAGAGATAATGTAAAAGGAGTTCTCAGCGAAATGTCCGACAAGATGAAGTCCATGGTGCAGAAAGTGAACAATGCCAAGAGAAATATCAGACAGGAACTTAATTACGTCATTATGGAACCTGTAGAAAAAACAGACCACACGTATGCTTCTTTCTGGATCACGCATTGCACATTAGCTAACCATATGCGCCCAGGAACTGAACTTTCCAATCAGTTGAAATCTCAGACTGTTGTATTGCTTACAGAAACCTTAGGTGGTGCTGAAGAACAAAAAGGAACCGACAGTATTCAGGCTTATAAATATGCTTTGACAACAAGAGACAAAATTATTTCCCTTGAAGATGTCAAAAACTATTGCCGAATGATCCTGAAAGATGAATTGAGAGAAGTAAGAGTGAGAAGAGGAACAATGATTAGTAACAAACCTAAAGAAGGTTTCGTAAGAACCGTTGAGGTAGAAATTGTTCCACAGAATTATTCTTTCTATGGAAGAGCGTATTGGGAAAATATGGCTAATATCACCAGAAACCAGATCATTGCCAAAGCAATTGACGGTATTGAATATCTGGTGAAAGTAACCAATGAGGACGTCGAATTCCAGGATATGTAAATTAGAAAATTAAAACAAAAAATATGAAGAAGATTATTGTACTTGCAATGGCCCTGTCTTTAACTGCTACTGTGGTTAGCTGTAAAAAAGGTGCAGGAAAATTTGGGAATGCAGTTTTAAACCTGGGAGGCGAGGCAGATGCAAATGCTATTATTGATTTTAATAACAATTTTATAGACTCTTATAAAAGTACATCAAAACATATTGAGAGAATCTTAAAATATGCAGATGCAGTAGTGGCCAAATCAAAAGGTGAAAATGGATTGATCATACCAATTACATTAACCTCAATGGATTATTCCTTTTCAAAGATTAAGGAAATCCCATCTGGATTTGATAAAGACAAAGCCGCTATTGAAAAAGAATTCAGTATTTATAAGGCTAAAAAAGAAAATATAGACAAAAAGGTTGAAGAGCTTAAGTCCTATATGACTTCGGAAGATTATAAAGATGATAAAGGAGCAAAAGCAGAAGCCATCAGAAAAGAAATTGAGGGCGATGTGAATGCTTTCTATGCTGCCGGAGAAAATATTATGATCAAGATCAAACCTGCTACAGACGCTGCAGAGGAAGTTATTTTGAAAGATCACCCGATGAAAGAGTATATTATTTCTTCCAAAAACGTGATGAATTCAATGGACTCTGTAGTCGATCTTTTGGGGAGACAGTATTCCGGACAATTTAATGAAGTGGAAGCCCAGAAAAAATATGACGAATATGCCAAAGCAGTAGAAGCCAATGCCAAGCTAAACTTTGATGTGAAAGATCAGCAGTATTCTTATAAAAAATCTCAGTTTGAGACCTTTAATAAAAATGCTTCTAACTTTTTAGATCTTTACAGAAAACTGATAAGAGATGCTAAAGAGAAAGGAAAGATTCAGGATAATGATATCCAGCAGATCGATTCATCCTATGAAAGTGTATTGAGTGCTTACAACATCTTTGTGAAGTAACCTCTTTGATTCGTTACAATATCAGCAATCAATTTTAAAATATGAAATGCCGTAGGAAATACGGCATTTTTTATATACACTCTACAAAAATTTAATGCATTAAAAACTAACCTAGTTAAATGAGAAAAGCATCCCTTTTTATATCAATTTGTCTTTTTAGTATTCAGTTAAAAAGCCAGTCGATGCAGGATCTGAGAAGTAAGATTAGCACGATCATATCAATGAAAAATGCAACCGTTGGAGTTTCTTTAAAAGGAATTGAAGATAAAGATACGCTGAGCATCAATGGAAATAAAGAAATGCCGATGCTGAGTGTTTTTAAATTCCATATTGCATTGGCTGTTTTAAATCAGGTAGACAAAGGAAAACTAAAACTGGATCAGAAGTTTTTGATTAAAAAAGAAGAATTGCTCCCCGAAACATGGAGCCCGATCAGAGAAGAATATCCGAAAGGAAATATGTATCTGACACTAGATCAATTATTAAGATATACTGTCTCTCACAGCGATAATAATGGTTGTGATATTCTTTTGAAGATGGTGGGAGGAGCTCCTGTTGTTCAGAAATTTATCAATCAGCAGGGCATTAAAAATTTCACCATCCGATTGAATGAACAGCAAATGAACACCTTTGAATCCTATTTTGTCAACACATCAACCCCTTTAGCGACGACAGATCTTTTAGAAAAATTCTATAAAGGAAAAGTACTGAAAAAGGAAACCACAAAATATTTATATCAGATCATGGTAGAAACATCAAGAGGATTAACCTGGATGAAAGCGGGGTTACCGGCAGGAACAGAATTAGCTCATCGTACAGGAATTTCAGGAAGAAACGAACAGAATATAAGAGCTGCGATGAATGATGTTGGAATTGTAAAACTTCCCAATGGAAGACACTTCATTTTATCCGTCTACCTGAAAAATATCAATGAAGAAATGAAAGACACAGAAAAAATCATTGCGGATATAGGAAGCGTAGTTTGGGAATACTATGTAAATAAACCATAAAGACTTTAGCAGATGATGATAACATAAAAACAATTTTAAACTAATCTTGTCATCAATTTATTATACAGTGTCATGCTGAAAGAAACGAAGTGAAATGAAGAATTCCAACGATATATAAAACTCGTTATCTATCAGAAAAAAAATGAAATAAAGCTGTATATCATCATCAACACTCAAACATACACCATTATAATCTCCACAATCATCTGTAAAAATCAGGGTAATCCGTGGGAAAATAAATTCAATATAAACGGGCTTCAGTCCGTTTTTTCAATAATAGCCTATTCATTGGCTTTAGCCCAAACCTATAAAGAACATTTATAATAAATATTGTGATAACATCCGGAAAATAAACTTCTATTATGAAAATTTTAACCCAGTCAGAATAAAAAAAAATTCATAAAATTTCCGTATTTTTGCACGTCGTGATTTTCAGGCAAAGTCACTCCGAATTATGAGCAAATCAACAGAATATATAGAAGTTTACGGAGCACGTGAACACAACCTAAAGAATATTAATGTTAAGATCCCGCGCAACGAACTGGTAGTAATTACCGGGCTTTCCGGGAGTGGAAAATCTTCACTGGCTTTTGATACTATTTTTGCAGAAGGCCAGCGTCGTTATATAGAAACATTCTCTGCGTATGCCCGCCAGTTTCTGGGTGGATTGGAGCGTCCCGATGTAGATAAAATTGAAGGACTTTCACCCGTTATTGCCATTGAGCAGAAAACAACCAATAAAAATCCGCGTTCTACTGTAGGAACTGTTACAGAGCTTTATGACTATCTTCGTCTTTTGTATGCAAGGGTTTCGGATGCTTACTCATTGTCTACAGGGCAGAAACTGGTAAGTTATACTGAAGATCAGATCCTTGATACCATTAAGAACAACTATAAAGGAGAAAAGATTATGTTACTGGCACCTGTTGTACGTTCCAGAAAAGGACATTACCATGAACTTTTCGTACAGATGGCTAAAAAAGGCTATGGGCAGGCTAGAATTGATGGTGAGTTACAGGATATTGAATACGATTTAAAACTTGACCGTTATAAAACCCACGATATTGATATTGTGATCGATCGTTGGATTATCGGGGAAAGTGCTTCAGAAGGAAGAATGGAAAAATCTCTGCGTACCGCAATGGAAATGGGAGAGGGAATCATCGGAATTCAGAAATTGGGAAGTACAGATATTGAATATTTCTCCAAAAACCTGATGGATGCTGAAACAGGACATTCCTTAGCCTTACCGGAACCGAATACTTTTTCATTCAACTCTCCAAAAGGAAGCTGCCCGAACTGTAAAGGACTGGGAACGATCAAAAAGATCAATACTGATTATTTCATTGATAATCCGAAACTATCTATCAACCAGGGAGGTTTACTGCCACTGGAAGATATTAAGTCCAATAAATGGATTCTTGCACAAATCAAGAACATTCTTGAAATCTTCGGATTGGGAATGACAACGCCATTACAGGATATTCCGGAAGAAGCTTTGGACTATATTTATAACGGATGTCACAAAGAATTCAATAAAGACCTGAAATATGCGGGAATCACCAAGAAGATCAAGATCAGCTTTGATGGTTTGATTGCCTTCATGGAAGAAATTATTGATGAAAGAGAATCCTACGAAGCTATTTTATTAGAAAGACATTTCACCACAGAAGAAACATGCCCGGAATGTGGCGGAACCCGTCTTCAGCCTTCAAGCTTAAGTTTTAAAATTGATGGAAAGAATATTGCTGAGGTCAATGGGCTAAGTTTAGCAGATTTGAAAGATTGGCTGGCCGATGTTAAAGATAAATTTTCAGAGAAAAATAAAATTATTGCTCACGAGATCTTAAAAGAAATCGAAACCAGACTTCAGTTCTTACTAGATGTAGGATTGGACTATCTGAGTTTAAGCAGAAGTTCAAAAACCCTTTCAGGAGGAGAATCACAAAGGATTCGTCTGGCAACCCAAATTGGGTCCCAGCTTGTGAATGTTCTGTATATTTTAGATGAACCAAGTATCGGGCTTCACCAGAGAGATAACGAAAGACTGATTCATTCTTTAAAGAATCTTAGAGATATTGGTAACTCTGTTTTAGTAGTAGAACACGATAAAGACATGATTCTGGAAGCCGATGAGGTATTGGATATTGGTCCAAGAGCAGGAAAATTTGGAGGTGAAATCCTTTGGCAGGGAAAACCAAAAGATCTTTTAAAAGCAGATACCATCACCGCTCAGTATATCAATGGGAAAAGAAAAATTGAAATACCGGCTGAAAGAAGAGCAGGAAGCGGAAAAAATATAGTTCTGAAAGGAGCCACAGGAAATAACCTGAAAAATGTAACTCTGGATGTTCCTCTTGGAAAATTGGTCGTGGTAACCGGAATTTCAGGAAGTGGAAAATCTTCTTTAATTAACGGAACACTATATCCAATCCTTAACAAACATTTTTACAGAGCAGTTCAGGAACCTTTACCATACAAAAAGATCGAAGGGCTAGATAATATTGATAAAATTGTAGATGTAGACCAAACTCCGATCGGAAGAACACCACGTTCAAATCCGGCAACTTATACAGGAATGTTTACAGATATCCGAAACCTTTTTGCAGAATTACCTGAAAGTAAGATCCGCGGGTACAAACCGGGAAGATTCTCTTTCAACGTAAAAGGCGGAAGATGCGAAACCTGTCAGGGTGGTGGATTAAAAGTGATTGAAATGAACTTCCTTCCGGATGTATACGTTCATTGCGAAACCTGCAACGGAAAACGTTTTAACAGGGAAACACTGGAAGTTCGTTACAAGGGGAAATCAATTTCCGATGTGTTGGATATGACCATTGATGAAGCGGTAGATTTCTTTCAACCGATTCCAAAAATCTTTGCTAAAGTAAAAACTTTGCAGGATGTAGGATTAGGATATATTACATTAGGGCAACAATCTACAACACTTTCTGGAGGAGAGGCCCAGCGTATTAAGTTAGCTACAGAACTGGCAAAAAGACAAACCGGAAATACCCTTTATATCCTTGATGAACCTACAACAGGGCTTCACTTTGAAGATGTAAAAATCCTGATGGATGCCATCAATCAATTGGTAGAACTAGGAAATTCATTCATCATTATTGAACATAATATGGATGTGATTAAACTGGCAGACCATATTATTGATGTAGGTCCGGAAGGAGGAAAATATGGTGGACAGATTGTTGCACAGGGAACTCCCGAGGAAATTGTGAAGTCTAAAAAGAGTCTGACAGGGAAGTTTCTGAAGAGAGAATTGGAATAAAAACTTTATATGAAGACATTGACGCAAAAAAGCGGGAGAAATACAACCTACTTTGAAATTAAGGAAGATGGAGTCTTTGTAAAAAATAGCTTTATCAAAGAGTTACATGAATATAAAGTGCATTTCGCAGATATTTATGATGATGAAACAGTGCTTAGAAAGAAAAAAGATTGGGTGCTGGTGCTCATCAGTATATCTATGGTGTTTAATTCGATATTGCTTACTATCGTTATTAATCAATCTTACAATTTTTCAGTATCATCAGGAATGATTGTTTTTGTTTTGGCTATGCTTCCTACTCTCATTGTAGGTGGATTGTGCAATAATGAATTTAGAGCAGAAAGTTCCAAAAGTCTTGCAGCAGCAAAACCCCTCAATTTTTCATACTCAAAAAAAGAAATGGAAAAGGTAGATGCCTTTATAGCTGAAATCAGGAAGAGCAAGAAAGATTATTATCTGAAAGAATATTATAGGATAGATAATTTGATTCCTATCCAGACACAGGTAGCAAGGATTCATTGGCTTTATGAATGTAAATATATTACAGAAAGTGATGCACAGTTTATCCTTGACGAACTTGAAACCAGAAGGATAATTAAAGGATTATAATCTAATAAATAGATTAATGAATTATACAAAAGAATTTGCGATAGCAGATTCTTTTTTTATTTTTATCCCTCAAATCCAAGCTATTCAATCATGAAAAAATATATCATCCTTTCAGTATTTCCACTTCTTTTATCATGCAAAAAAGAGAAAGAAGTAGCTGTACCTACAGAAGTAACAGTTCAAAAAAAGAATAATGTTACAGTAGTTGAGCCAGAGTATAAACCGGATAAGAGCACTATTTTTGGAGTCTATCAGCTTACCGATAAAGATATAGCGATATGTATTCCTGTTCAGTTTGGTGATCAGGATGATCCACTATCAAAAAAATATGAAAATTTCCTCGTCAAAGATTCTATCCCGTGGATATATGGCAGGGATATGAAGGATTATAAATATTATGATACCATATCTGTAGGCCCGTTGTACTACAATAAAAGGTTTGAAGATACCTTTAAAAAAGAAATGAAAGACTCATATTTTGTGTATGGTACCAAGTCTTTTCAGGAGTGTACCATAAAGCGGGTGGTGTTCCAGTCTACAGAATGTGGAAACGATTATATCGCTTATATCCTAAACGTTGATAAAAATATTGTTGGAAACCCGCTTATTGCTTCAGAAAAAGAAATTCCGCTGAAATATGAGAATAATTATTCAGAGATCAATAAGTCTATTAAAAAATCAGCGGCTAAAGAAAGTACGGAAAATAACTATGGGTTTGGAAACTACAATCCAATCGTTTATGGAAACTATAAAAATCTGTATTTCACCTACTATGATGATTTCAAATGGCATGATAAGAAATCAGGTTCCAATTGCCAGTTTCCGGAAAGAGCCGTTTTTGAATTAGATGATAAAGAAAAAGTGAAGCTGCTTTGGAGTTCCGAAATGGACCTTCTTGGATTGCCATGTCTTTAATGGTGGGAATTCTAAGGCTTTGAATGTCAATAGATGTATTTCTTAAACTCATAAAATATAATATTTTCAGACAGGATTTTTCAGGCGTAAAAGTGTGAATAATGAAAATTTTAACCATTAAATTATAATAATGTATAACAATATTCGTTTTAATTTTACAAAACCATAAAATTAAAGCTATATGAAAAATTTAAAGAAACTGACTAAAGTAGATTTGAAGTCAGTGTACGGAGGACAGCCAAAACAATATTGTACGTATTGCGAATGGGCAAACAAAGTATTTTGCAGCGAAATTCCAATCGTTCAGTGTCCATAAAAAATCAAGCCGCTTTTTTAAGCGGCTTTTTCATTGTTTTGTATATTGGATAAAGTCTGTCATACTCTTTTTAAGATCTTTGGAGTTTCCTGTAGAATCAAAAACAATATTATCAATTTTCCATCCTTTATCAGAATCAATAAGTTGTATTCTATCAGTCCATGATACCTTTGGGGTAGTCATATTGTATTCAAATTGTACAAGAGCTTCTGCAGTTTTGTCTCGAACATTGATACGTTTGATAGTGTAACTGGTATATCCTTCATATAAACTTGAAAAGATTGCCCCCTCAAAGATCAAAGGTTTCTCATCCGGATGATCGCTGTTTTTCACTTTCTCAATATCAGCTTTTGAAGCATTGATTGCGGATTCCAATGTTGTTTTCAGTTCCGGAGAAAATAAATCATCCGAAATAGGTTGATTATACACCGCTTCATTCGATTTTCCGTATTGATTATAAAGCTGATTTACTTTTTCTGTAATCAGTTTTTTTTCTGTGGATGGAGGTGTTGTTTTACTGCAGGCAATAAAGCAGAAGATGAAGCTTACATATAGAAAAAGTGGTCGTATCATATTATAGAATATTATTTTTCTGAAAATTCAAAAGATGTACCAAGTCATTAGTTGTTAGGCTATTTTTGAAGCATCCTAATAAAACAATTGTATATCCCTTGGTTTGGATTTAATTTTATTTTTTTTTTATATTTGTAATAATTATATCCTGAATAACACAAATATAAGGCATGAAAAAAAATACGACTTCAGAACGCGTATCCTTTACTGATGGATACCGTGCTCCTGATAATGCTCAGGCAGTAAAAGAAAATAATACAGCAGGAATCAACCGCATTGTCAAACTGTCTGCAGTAATCAGCGGAGAAATCATTTCAAGTTTTAAACATTTTAAGTTAAAACAAAGTGCTGTAACCCATCATGAATTTGAATTAACACTGGCTCACGATGCCTTACCTGAAAAACAGGGACATCAGCTGGAACAGGCTAACGCGTTTTTAGGAAAGCGACTGACCATTAAAATTGCTTACAAAGATTTCGAAACAAAAAATAGCCCTGAGAGAGTTTTTGTAGGGATCATTACCAAAGTAGGTTTCAGTCAGGAAGCTCACAGTTTGGGAAATATTGTTTTAAAAGGCTTCAGTCCTACCATTCTTTTGGATGGCGCTCCCCATACCCAGAGCTTTGGGGGATCCCAGCCTGTGAATACAGGAATTATAGCGGATGAGGTAATCAAACAGGGGATAGATCGGTTCTGGTATGACTTTAGGGTGAATGCCAAAGCCTCGTCGCAAATTGTCTACAGCTCCCAGTACAATGAAACGCATTATAATTATTTATGCAGATTGGCAGAAGCCTATGGAGAACAGTTTTTCTATGACGGAGAAGTCCTGCATTTCGGAAATATGCCGGCTCCGGCAGCTCCCCTTGAATTGATAAGTGGAAGTAATGCTTCAAATATTCATACCGAGCTTAGAGCACTTCATACCCGGCCCGGTTATTATGGATATAACAGCAGTAAAAATGTTATGCTGACTTCAGGAGAAACTCCTTTAAAACATATGGGAAATCTTGCCCAGACCGCTTATACCAATAATGAAAATATTTTCAAGACCCCTTCACTTCAGTCGGCTCCCATTAAAGCAGCTACTGATATGGATGTGGTGAATTCTCAGACAGGGGTATGGGGAAGTAAAGGGGTAGATGTATTTGTAGTATCCGGTGATACCACAATGCCGTTTCTATATCCCGGATGTACAGCAGATCTTTATCTGAGAAAACCCGATTCCAGCAAAACAGGGTATTTCACAAAATTAATGATGACAAAAGTTATCCATGAGATTGATACTTTAGGTCATTACAAAGGAAGCTTTGAAGCCATTGCTTCTGATACGGGATTCATCCCGAAACCTGAATTTACAACTCCTTTTGCAGAAACACAGCCGGCAGTAGTGATCTCCAACGAAGATCCTTTGGGACAAGGACGTGTACAAGTAAAATTTCTGTGGCAGCTTAATGAAACTACAGATTTTATCAGAGTAATGAGTCCGGACGCAGGGGGAACAGATCAGATCACCCAAAACAGAGGCTATGTGGCCATTCCTGAAGTGGGAGACCAGGTCATGGTAGGATTTGTACATAACCATCCGGATCGTCCTTTCGTGATGGGCGGAATGTTTCATGGAGGGGTAGCCCTTGGCGGTGGCGTGAATAATCACTTAAAATCTATTCAGACCAGAAGTGGTATCCGTATTCTGATGAATGATGCTGAAGGCAGTGTAAATATTGTAGATCCAAGTGGTAACAATTATTTCATGGATGGAAAAGGAAACATCACGGTATCCGCACCTAATGACATCAACTTCAATGCAGGTGGAAACCTCAATATCAATGTGGGGCAAAATATGTCTACCAGCGTTGGAATGAATAAAACAGATACCGTAACAATGAATCATAGTGAAAGTGTGGGCATGATAAAAACCTCTTCCGTGATAGGAGATTCCCAGGTTTTCATCACTGGAAAGCTCACAGAGTTGATAGAAGGAGATGTGCACAGCGAAGTAAAACAGGAACGTAATGAAATTTCAAGAAAAGAAATGAATTTCAGTACAGAAGAAAATTTTACAAGCCATACGAAAAGTTCAATCTTTATGAATAGCGGCGAAAAAGGTCATAATCATTAATATTTTTCCTATGAGCAGAACAAGAATTGTCAACGGGAAATATACCAAGGTCACCGAAAAAGGGTATAACCTGTACTCTGAAGGAAATACCAATATTAATGCATCAGGTTTGAATAATCTGAATGCAGATAAAGATATTCATCATGGATCCGCGGTAGAAAAAGCGGCAGCATATCAGCCTAAAGATTCTGTAAATGTTTTTATCGGGATGTTTTTTGATGGCACCGGAAATAACAGGTATAATTCTGATAAAACCTATTACAGTAAGATCAACTCCGGGGAAACCTATTATAAAAATGATACCGTTCCTCAGGAATATTATGAAACCATAAAAGATCCCAAAACCGGAAAACAAAAAAAGATTAAAATCTCAGACCGCGACAGTTACTGGAATCCATATTCCAACGTTGCAAAACTGTTTGATCTTTATAAGAAAAAATTGAATACTAAAAATGATAAGGAGTATCCGGAATATGGGGAGTATGCTATTTTAAAACAATATGTAGAAGGCATAGGAACAAAACAGGATAAAGAAGATGATATTGCAGGTTCCTGTGCAGGAAGAGGAGATTGGGGGGTAATTGGTAGAGTAGAGGAAGGAATTAAAAGCGTTATAGAAAATGAATTTAGTAATATTCCTAAAGATAAGAAGATCAATAAGATTGTATTTGATGTTTTCGGATTCAGCAGGGGAGCTGCAGCGGCAAGGCATTTTTGCAATGAAGTCAAGAAATCGGTAAAATATGATACTGTAATGCGGGATGAAATGGATATTAAAATGGGACGTCCCAAGATCTCTTATGTTTCAGAACATGCAGGTGGCTTCTTTGGAAAAAGACTGCGCAAAGCAGGATATCAACCGGTGGGAGATACCTTTACCATAGAAATCCGTTTTCTGGGTGTATTTGATACGGTAATTTCCGATATGGTGGTGAAAGAAAATATTGGGTATAAAGTTGCGGGCGCTCTCATTACAAATCCTTTAACTGTTCCTTACAGTATTGCGGCATTTCTGGGACAGGCTTCGCTTCAGGACATCAAAACGAAAGTATCCGGATTGGGGATTAAAAAGATTTTTCATATTACCGCCCATAATGAATGGCGGAAAAATTTTGCATTAACTCCCACAGAAGAAGGTTATACTATATCGATGCTGGGCGCCCATTCGGATATAGGAGGCGGCTATGCCCATCTGGATAAATATACCGCTGTTTTGGATTATTTTGATGTGAAAGTGGGAGATGATAAAACGCTTAAGGAAAAAGAAAAAATAAGACAGTTTTATATCAACCAACGCATTTCTACAGAAAAAGAAATTGCATTTAGAAATACTTACGATCATGTAAAAGAAACAACGGTGACCAGTGCAGGAGTGGGGACGCGGGAGATCAAAGCGGAACCGGATTTCCCGGAGAAAGAAAAAACAGTATCCACAAGTCCTTATTTTCAGATATTCCAAACCAAAGAATCAGACCACTATATTCTGGAAGATTCCCGGTATATTTCTAATAAATACAGTTTAGTAGCGATGTATATGATGTTGCAAAAAGCTATTGATAATAAGGTGCCTTTTTATGACGATTATAATAAATCACCAGATGTAAAGAAAAAATTTGAATATGAAATTCCAGATACGGATAAATATAAAGTATTGAAACAGTATATGGATCTGATGTTGGATGAAAGTAAAAAAGAAGGGGTTGGAAATTATACAATATCTTCAGAAATATATCAGCATATCTGTAACCATTATATCCATCTTTCTGCTAACTTTGGAGGACTCGCTGCAATAGGGGTTAAAACCGGGGATCATCATCTTCTGGAAAGTGTAGGTTTTGTCAACCAGCCAATAGCCCCTAAAGTAGATAAAGATGGTAATATTTATTATGAAAGAGAAAAATGGTACCCTTAGATAAGAATGTATGATAAAAATAAATAAAATTAAAAGTATAGTATTATTGTTACCAGCTTTATTGTTAATAATAAGTTGTGAGCCAAAGGATAAATTTGAATGGAATGCGGGAATTTCTGCGCCAAAAAATTATATATCAGGAGGTCCATTTGTAGAATATTTTTATCAAGGAAATGGGGTGGCAGGAACATCTGCTAATGTAGGGATAAATCCTGGTTGGGGAATGACAAGTGGTGGCTATACAGGAGGTGAAATATTTAAACCTGTTCCTGATAGTATTTCTGTTAGCTGGCGCTGTGGCCTTGATTTGATTGAATATAAAGTTGGAGCAAAACTTCCAAGAGAAAAAATGTTGGAACTATTTAGAAGAGGAAAAAAAATTAAAGGGGAAAAAGAAAATTATAGCCAAATTGTTACAGGTATGGCTCCTGGAGGTAATATAACAGTTTGGCTCTCTGGCTCGTTTGGGAATGAAGAAATTACTAAAATAAGAGCCAAGCGCGTAGGAGAGACCAATAAAGATGATTCTAATTCAGTTACTCTTTGGACATCAACAGGAAATGAAGCAAAAGATATTTTGAAATATGCTTATCTTCATGGTATTCCCTATTCAGTATGGGAAAAAGGAGAAAAGAGTTATAGATATGATATAGGTTTTAGCAGTGAAGAGAATCGTGATTTTTATGAATCGGTTACAGCTCTTTCAAAGGACGGTAGCTATATATTTTTAAATGAAAATCAATTTATTGTTCCCTATAAAGATTGGCTATCTAACCATATTAATGCTGGAGTAAAAGAAGGAAAGCTTCCTGTTCATACAACAGTACAATGGATTTCTGACGATAAAAAACAATGGTATGAAGGAGAAATTGTCTTTCCTTCTGACTTTCAGAATACCTTTGAAACATTTTATCAAAAGAATAAAAATGTCCATATTGTGTACGTAATGGATAAGTTGAATCCTTCTGAAAATTACACATTTGGAACAGTTTGGTTGCAAAGTTCCACCTCCAAAGAGCGTATCATGAAATTTCGATTGGCTAAGCTAAATAATGAAACGAGACAGTTTTATGTATCAGCATATACTCTTCCCAAAGGATTTGTAGTTCCCAAATGGGAAGGAAGAATTCCTCTTGAAAAGCCAACTGATTTGGAATATTGGCAGGAAGAATAATGTTTTTTTTAATGATGAAAAAAAGAAAAAACATAGCATTATTCTTATCAAACTTATTGTTAATAATAAGCTGTCACCCCAAGGATAAATTTGAATGGAATGCTGCATGGTCAGCGCCCAAGTTTTATGGAAATGGTGGTCCATTTGTTGAATTTTTTTATCAGGGAAAAAGTATTGCTGGGGCTTCAGCCAGTATTGGTGCAGATCCTGGTTGGGGTAATACTAGTGGCGGCTATGCAGGAGGAGAAATTTTTAAACCTGTTCCGGATAGTGTTTTTGTAAAATGGATTTGTGCTATAGATGGCTATCGCTATGAAGGCGGATATAAACTTCCCAAAGATAAAATGTTGAATTTGTTTAAAAATGGTAGGAATTCTAAGGGAGAAAAAGAAAAATATAGTCAGATTATTACAGGCTTTGCCCCAGGGGGAAATGTAATAGTTTGGATGTCTGGGCAAGGAAGTAATAAAGAAATAATAAACTTTAAAGCCAAAAATAAAGGAATTTGGAAAGAAAGTGAAGAGGCTGAAAAGATTGAAAAAGAGATTCTTTCTTCAGAAAAATTTATTAATTCAGAAGTTAACATATATCGTTATCTGCATGGAGTACCTTATTCTGTTTGGGAAAAAGGCGAAAAAACGTACAAATATGATATAGGATTTAGCAGTGAAGAGAATCGCGATTTTTATGAATCGGTTACAGCTCTTTCAAAGGACGGTAGCTATATATTTTTAAATGAAAATCAATTTATTGTTCCCTATAAAGATTGGCTATCTAACCATATTAATGCTGGAGTAAAAGAAGGAAAGCTTCCTGTTCATACAACAGTACAATGGATTTCTGACGATAAAAAACAATGGTATGAAGGAGAAATTGTCTTTCCTTCTGACTTTCAGAATACCTTTGAAACATTTTATCAAAAGAATAAAAATGTCCATATTGTGTACGTAATGGATAAGTTGAATCCTTCTGAAAATTATACGTTTGGAACAATCTGGCTACAAAGTTCAACTTCAAAAGAACGTATTATGAAGTTTCGCTTAGCTAAACTCAATAATGAAACTAGAAAATATGATGTTTCAAAATACACTCTTCCCAAAGGATTTGTAGTACCGAAATGGGAAGGAAGAATCCCTATCCAAAAACCAACTGATTTGGAATATTGGCAGGAAGAATAATGTTTTTTTAATGATGAAAAAAATAAAAAGTATAGCATTATTCTTACCAAACTTATTGTTAATAATAAGCTGTGAGCCTAAGGATAAATTTGAATGGAATGTAGGAATTTCTGCACCTATATATTATGGAGCATCAGGCCCGTTTGTAGAATATTTTTATAAAGGAAAAAGTATTGTTGGGGCTTCTGCTGGGGGAATAGAACCCGGTTGGGGTTTAACGAGTGGAGGTTATACAGGTGGTTATATTTACAAATCTGTTCCGGATAGTATATCAGTAAGTTGGATTTGTGATGCAGATGGAATTCAATATAAAGTTGGTCATAAATTACCAAGAGAAAAAATGCTCAACTTGTTTAAAAATAAAATAGTAGATTCTTATGGTGAAAAATTAGCTTATAGCCAAATAGTTGCAGGTTTTGCACCGGGAGGTAATATAACAGTTTGGATGAGAAGAGGAGGTTCAGGTACTGAGGTTACTCATTTTAAGGCAAAGAATATGGGAATATGGAAAGAAAACGATAAGAGTTATAAGAAATATGTTGAAGAACATGAAAAGGTATCTGAGGGATTTAAAATTGCTAATATATATCGGTATTTTCATGGTATTCCCTATTCAGTTTGGGAAAAAGGGGATAAACAATATAAGTATGATCTAGGTTTTAGCAGTGAAGAAGATTATAAATATTCAATCACTTATTATTCAAAAGATGGAAGTGTCTATTTCCTAGATTCTACGCCTTACTTTCTGAAATGGGCTAAGCGTTTTGCCAGTTATCCCAAAAACCCTAATCCATCACATCAGTTAAAACTCCCTGTGCAAATGGATTTGATTTGGCATTCTTATGATAATGAATCCCGATGGTTTGAAGGAAGTGTGGTTTTACCACAAAATCTTCAGGCAACATTTGAAAAAGGGCATTATGATCGTATGATTGTGACAATCCCTAAGGATACAGGAGGAGATTTTGTTGAAGGAGTTATCTATTTTGTAAGTAAGCAGAAGCAGGATCAGGTGATGCGTTTTCGATTAGGAAGATTTAATGATGAACAGAAAAAACTGATGTCACCGAAATACACTCTTCCCAAAGGATTTGTAGTTCCCAAATGGGAGGGCCGAATTCCTCTTCAAAAGCCAACAGATTTAGAATATTGGCAGGAAGAATAATGTTTTTTTAATGATGAAAAAAATAAAAAACATAGCATTATTCTTATCAAACTTATTGTTAATAATAAGCTGTCACCCCAAGGATAAATTTGAATGGAATGTAGCTTGGTCAGCACCCAAGTTCTATTCAGCTGCTCCGATGCCTATTGAGTTTTTTTATAAAGGAAGAAGTGTTGCAGGTACTTCCGCGACAATAGGATCTGCTCCTGGCTGGGGAATAACAAGCGGAGGGTATACAGGTGGTGATATTTATAAAGCTGTTCCTGATAGTATCTATATGAAATGGGGTGATGAAGCAGATGGGAACTATTATGAAGGAGGAGCTAAGCTTCCCAGAGAAAAGATGTTGGAATTATTTAGAAAAGGAAAAGTAGTTAATGGAAAAAAAGAAAATTATACTCAGATCATAGCAGGAATGGCGCCTGGAGGAAATGCTACGATATGGATGGGTGGCCAAACTGGGAATACAGAAATTACAAAATTTAAAATTTCCAATAAAGGAGTTTGGAGAGGAAATGACAATGCTTATATGGAATCAGAAGCAAAATTGAGAGTTTCTGATAAATACATTAATACTGAAACAAGTAAATTTCGTTATCTCCATGGTATTCCTTATTCAACATGGGAAAAAGGAGATAAGCAATATAAATATGATCTGGGCTTTAGCAGTGAAGAAGATTATAAATATTCGATCATTTATTATTCAAAAGATGGAAGTGTCTATTTTTTAGATTCTACACCTTACTTTTTAAAATGGTCTAATCGTTTTATTGGCTATCCCAAAAATCCTAATCCATCGCATCTACTAAAACTCCCTGTGCAGATGGATTTGATCTGGCATTCTTATGACAAAGAATCCCGATGGTTTGAAGGCTCTGTTGTTTTACCACAAAATCTTCAGGCAAGATTTGAAAAAGGTCACTATGATCGAATGATTGTGACAATCCCTAAAGATACAGGAGGTGACTTTGTTGAAGGGGTTATCTATTTTGTAAATAAGCAGAAGCAGGATCAAGCGATGCGTTTTCGATTAGGAAGATTTAATGATGAACAGAAAAAACTGATGTCACCGAAATACACTCTTCCCAAAGGTTTTGTAGTTCCCAAATGGGAAGGCCGAATCCCTCTTCAAAAGCCAGCTGATTTGGAATATTGGCAGGAAGAATAATGTTTTTTTAATGATGAAAAAAATAAAAAGTATAGCATTATTCTTACCAAACTTATTGTTAATAATAAGCTGTGAGCCTAAGGATAAATTCGAATGGAATGTAGCTTGGTCAGCACCCAAGTTCTATTCAGCTGCTCCGATGCCTATTGAGTTTTTTTATAAAGGAAGAAGTGTTGCAGGTACTTCTGCCACCATTGGTGCTGATCCAGGTTGGGGATTGTCAAGTGGGGGATATGTAGGGGGAGATATTTATAAACAAGTTCCTGATAGCATTTATATGAAATGGGGAGACGAAGCAGATGGAAACTATTATGAAGGAGGAGCAAAACTTCCCAGAGAAAAGATGCTTGAATTGTTTAAGAAAGGGAAAATAGTTAATGGAAAAAAAGAAAACTATACTCAGATCATAGCAGGGATAGCACCTGGAGGGAATGCTACAATCTGGATGAGCGGCCAAACTGGTAATACAGAAATTATAAGGCTTAAAATTCCCAATAAAGGGGTTTGGAGAGGAGATGACAAAGCTTATATGGAATCCCAAGCAAAATTAAGAGTTTCTCACAAGTATATTAATTCTGAAGCAAGTAAGTATCAATATCTACATGGTATTCCCTATTCAGCTTGGGAAAAAGGTGAAAAAACTTATAAATATGATATAGGTTTTAGCAGTGAGGAGGATCGTGATTTTTATGAATCGGTTACAGCTTTTTCAAAAGACGGTAGTTATATATTTCTAAATGAGAATCAATTTATTATTACTTACAAGGATTGGTTATCTAATCATATTACGGACGGTGTGAAAGAAGGGAAATTGCCTGTTCATACAGTCGTTCAATGGATTTCACAAGATAATAAGCAATGGTACAAAGGAGAGATTGTTTTCCCTGTTGATTTTCAAAATACTTTTGAATCATTTTATCAAAAAAATAAAAATGTCCATATTGTGTACGTAATGGATAAGTTGAATCCTTCTGGAAATTATACATTTGGAACAATCTGGCTACAAAGTTCAACTTCAAAAGAACGTATTATGAAGTTTCGATTAGCTAAACTCAATAATGAAACTAGAAAATATGAAGTTTCAAAATATACACTTCCCAAAGGATTTGTAGTACCTAAATGGGAAGGAAGAATTCCTCTTGAAAAGCCAACTGATTTGGAATATTGGCAGGAAGAATAATGTTTTTTTAATGATAAAAAAAATAACACATACAGGTCAAAAATAACTATTTGAAAAGTACCTGAATCAGGCACTGATAGAAGTAGATGTTGAAACCTATTCTTTAGACTTATCTTCAGACACTAATCAAAGATATAGAGTAGCTCAGCAGGATAAAAAGATAAAGAAAGACTACCAATCTTCAATGATTTTCTTTCTGTGAACTTTTCCCCAATCGATCATAGATATAAATACAGATCTTAAAGTGGTGGTATGCTGGGTAGGAGTGTACTCAATGATCGTAAGGGAATCATCCTGAATAGTTCTGTTAATAAGTTTATTTTGCTCCAGGTCTCTTAATTCCTTCGCTAAAACTTTTCCACTAATCTTAGGAATACTATTCTTTATTTCTTTGAAACGTTTATTACCATTCATGATAGAAAATAAAACCAAGGTTTTCCATTTTCCATGGATCGCTTCCAGCGTATCCTGTAAATAAAGCATTCCTGCTTCACAATCCTTATGTGTTTCTTTTTTACTGTTCATCGCTCCACGAATTTTGTAGTTGAGTTCTCATTTAGATTACCTTTTGGTAACCAGCTCATAAAGCATATACAAAAGTAAGTAACTTTATCATATGAAAAGCTGAAGTGTAGTTATCAAACAGACCTTTTCCCAAATTAAAAGATCTTATAACTTAACCCTAACAAAATAATTTACTAAAAATGAAATCAATAACAACAGGGAAATTACTTGTAACACTCGTTGCTCTAATCACTCTTTTTGGGGCATATATTGCTGATTGGAATCATACCCATATCTTCAATCCCCGCTGGCCTCCACATGCAAAATTTCATAATGCGCAGACTATGCTCTTCGGTGCAGTACTGGGACTCTTGTCATTGTGGTTTATTTGGGTTCAGAAAGGTGATAAATGGGATGTTTTTAGACTTTCAATCATCTTTGCCAGTCTTTATTGGATAACGCAGGCAATGTCTATTTTATTTCCGGGAACAGCCTTGTTTGATCCGGAGTTTTCCTACCCTGGTCAGTGGCCTATACAGTTCATATTAGATGGTGCTATGTTTTTACTACTTATAATAGCCTACTTTTTAGAATCAAAACATTCAGATAGATTAAAATAATTCATTATTAAAAAAATAGAAATCTGATTATTATTTCTTTAAGGATTAGCAAAAAATCAACTCAACTATAAGTAATGAATGATAAAAATCAATACATTTGAGTAGATAAAAAAATTGTGGATCCTATTCTTAATGTTGCGGTTCGTTCCCTTTGCGTCTACCTTTTTATGGTAATCGCGATCCGTTTATTTGGTAAAAACCAACTTTCACAGCTCAATGCCGGAGATGTTGTTCTGCTGTTATTGATCTCGAATGCTGTTCAGAATGCAATGGTAGGACCGGATACTTCATTACAGGGCGGTATTGTGGCAGCATTGGTTTTATTTGCCGCTAACTTCCTTTTGAAGAGACTCATGTTTTCCAATCGTTCCTTTGAATCCTTTATGCAGGATGAACCTGTTATTTTAATAAGAGATGGAGTTGCAGATCAGACAGCTTTAAATCGGGTGAAAATTACTGAGAACGAACTGGAGGAAGCGATAAGAGAACATGGTATAGAAAATATCAAAGATGTCAAATTATCTGTATTAGAAGTAGATGGGAATATCAGTGTGGTCTCTCAGGATGAGAAAAGCAAGCAAACCCATTATGCAAGAATAAAAAGAAAGAACAAAAGAAAATATCATTAATCCTATGAATTACGAATTAAGAGAAATGCTTCCCAATGATGAAGCAAGAATACTGGAAATCTTCAGACAGGGAGTAGAAGGTGGTATTGCTACTTTGGAAACAGAAGTTCCTACAGCAGAAGCCTGGAGTATGGAATATTTCAATGACTGCCGTTGGGTATTGGAAAACGAAAATAATGAAGTGGTAGGATGGTGTGCCTTAAAACCTGTAAGTAAAAGAGAGGCGTTTAAAGGAGTAGCAGAAGTAAGCATTTATTTCGATAATGAATACCAAGGCAAAGGATTGGGTTCGGTGCTGCTTAAAAAGATAATTTTGGATAGCGAAAACCATGGATTCTGGACATTGCAGACCAATATCTTCTCCGAAAATGAAATGGCCATCAAATCTCATCAGAAAAATGGCTTCAGGGTGGTAGGTGTTCGCAAAAAATTAGGAAAACTCAACGGAGAATGGAAAGACCTTGTCATGATGGAGAAGAGAAGTGAAATTATCTAAGGGTAATGAGTAATGAGGTTAAGAAAGCAGTTCACCGTAGAAAATCAACATTAAATATTGAACTTTAAAACTTAAAACAATTTGGCCTAAACATTGTTATAGGAGATGTATTAAGATAGAAAAAGTAGAAATAATGAAAAGTATAATTAAAATTACAGGAGCTCTTATCGTAATGTTGATGATGACCTCATGTGTAGTCCATGCCCACGGTAATGGGCCTAAAAAGGTTCCACCGGGACAAGCTAAAAAAATATATGGCGGAAGTGCAAAAGACTATGCTCCCGGACAGGTAAAAAAGAGAGGTGGGTATTAAAAAGGGGGTAAAACGGAAATTAGATAATTTTTTTTGGCACTAACCTTGATACATTTCGCTTCTAAGTTTGAAAAAGTGAAATAATGAAAAGTATGTTGAAAATTGTAGCGGCAGGCGTGATAGCCATAGCGCTATCATCTTGTGTTGTTCATGAGAGAAGAGGAATGCCTCCCGGTCATGCAAAAAGAGTGTATGGTGGAAGTGCAAGATATTATGCACCTGGGCACGCCAAAAAAGTATATATCTATGACAATCGCGGTCATCATCACAGAGGCCATGGTCATGGACATCACAGATAAAAATAAAAAAAGCACTGAAAATTTCAGTGCTTTTACTTTTATCATTACAGCCTCGATTTTTTCGGATTCAGAAGCGTATCGAAGATCAGAACTTCCTGTCCGAATTGAGTTTCAATTCGTTCTGCTATATTTTTCAATTCGCTTTCAAGAAAATCATTTCTCAGCTCATCATTATCAAAGATCAGAAGAAGATTGTAATTCTTTCCTTCATCAATATAATCGCTGTGAACTTCAGATAAGATGTACTGATTAACATCCATCAGATTTTCAGTCATTAAAATCAGGGTTTCATCAATATAATTTTCCCATTCTTCCAGATTATTTTTTGTACAGTGGAAAGTTATACTTAATACACTCATATTTTAAGAATTTTTAAGATTTTGTGGATAAATTCTAGGGCAAAAATCGGCATTTTTTTCGTAAATTAGCCCGTTAATAAAAATTCAAAATAAATAATTTTCAGACTTCCAGCTAAGGGTCTGACTATCATTATAATAAAATTTGTTTATGCAAAAAGAAGGAGAAAGACTAATTCCTATCAACATTGTTGATGAAATGAAGTCGTCTTATATCGATTATTCGATGTCTGTTATCGTTTCAAGAGCGCTACCGGATGTAAGAGACGGCTTGAAACCCGTTCATAGAAGAGTACTTTACGGTATGTATGGACTAGGGGTTTTTTCGAATAGAAAATATTTAAAATCTGCGAGAATTGTTGGGGACGTTTTGGGTAAATATCACCCGCACGGAGACTCTTCTGTATATGACGCGATGGTGAGAATGGCTCAGGAATGGAGTTTACGTTATCCTCAGGTAGACGGACAAGGTAACTTCGGTTCCATGGATGGTGACCCACCGGCAGCAATGCGTTACACCGAAGCAAGACTGAAAAAAATCTCTGATGAGGTTCTTTCTGATCTTGACAAAGAAACTGTTGACTTCCAGAACAACTTCGATGATAGCATGCAGGAGCCAACTGTAATGCCTACTAAGGTGCCTAACCTTTTGGTAAATGGAGCTTCAGGTATTGCTGTAGGGATGGCAACAAACATGGCACCACACAATCTGTCTGAAGCTATAAATGCTATCTGTGCTTATATTGATAATAGAGAAATTACAATCGATGAGCTGATGCAGCATATTATTGCTCCGGATTTCCCTACAGGAGGTATTATTTATGGATACGACGGAGTAAGAGATGCATTCCATACCGGAAGAGGTAGAGTAGTTCTTAGAGCAAAAGTTAACTTCGAAGAAATCGGAAACAGAAATGCTATTATCGTAACAGAAGTTCCTTATCAGGTAAACAAGGCGGAAATGATCGCCAGAACTGCGGAACTTGTTAAGGATGAGAAAATTCCTGGTATCTACGAGATCAGAGACGAATCAGACAGAAACGGACTTCGTGTTGTTTATGAATTGAAAAACGATGCGATTCCAAATGTCGTTCTGAATCTTTTATATAAATATACAGCACTTCAGACTTCTTTCAGTGTTAATAATATTGCGCTGGTACACGGAAGACCGGAACAGTTGAATCTTAAGGATATCATTCATCATTTTGTTGAGCACAGACATGAAGTAATCGTAAGAAGAACTCAGTTTGAGCTTAAAAAAGCAAAAGAAAGAGCGCACATCCTTGAAGGATTCATGAAGGTAATTGGAACTCAGGATTCTTTAGATAAAGCAATTTCAATTATCCGTCATAGTGCTAACCCTCAGGCAGCGAAAGAAGGCTTGATCGAAGCATTCGAACTTTCAGAAATTCAGGCTCAGGCAATTCTGGATCTTAGATTGGCTCGTTTAACAGGAATGGAGCTTGATAAGATCCGTGATGAGTACGATGCTATTATGAAAGAGATCGCTAATTTGGAAGATATCTTAGCCAATGAGCCGAGAAGATTCCAGATCATTAAAGATGAATTGATCGAAATCAAAGAAAAATACGGTGACGAAAGAAGAACTGAAATTGATTACTCAGGAGGAGAAATGTCTATTGAAGATATCATCCCTAACGAATCTGTTGTTCTTACTATTTCTCACGCAGGATATGTGAAGAGAACTTCGCTTTCTGAATACAAAATTCAAAGTAGAGGTGGTGTAGGAAACAAAGCAGCTACAACAAGGGATTCCGACTTCCTTGAATATATTGTATCAGCAACCAACCACCAATATATGTTGTTCTTTACAGAAAAAGGAAGATGTTACTGGTTAAGAGTATTTGAAATTCCTGAAGGCTCGAAAACAGCAAAAGGAAGAGCCGTACAAAACCTTATCAACATTGAACCTGATGATAAGATTAAAGCATATATCAGAACTAACAACCTGAAAGACTCTGAATATGTAAACCAAATGAGCGTAGTGATGGTAACTAAAAACGGTACTATCAAGAAAACATCATTGGAAGCATATTCAAGACCAAGAGTAAATGGGGTAAATGCTATTGAAATTAGAGATAATGACCAATTATTAGGAGCTTACCTAACTAATGGTACTTCTCAGATCATGATTGCTACTAAAAACGGTAAATGTATCCGTTTCCCTGAAGAAAAAGTAAGAGAAGTAGGTAGAGGGTCTATCGGAGTTCGTGGTATTGCCATGGAAGACAATGATGAAGCTATTGGTATGATTGTTGTGAATGATGTGGAGAACGAAACGGTTCTTGTAGTATCTGAAAAAGGATATGGTAAGAGAACTGCAGTAGAAGATTACAGAATTACGAACAGAGGAGGAAAAGGAGTTATCACCCTAAACATTACCGAAAAAACAGGAAATCTGATTGCTATTCAAAACGTAACAGACGAAGATGGATTGATGATTATCAATAAATCCGGTGTTGCCATCAGAATGGGAATGGATGAAATGAGAGTGATGGGTAGAAATACACAAGGGGTAAAACTGATTAATCTTAAGAAGAATGACGAAATTGCAGCCATTGCAAAAGTAGAAATGGATAAAGATGTAGAAGAAGATTCTGAAGAGATTGAAGGAATGGAAGACGCTGAAGGAGAAGTTCAGGAAGGAATGGAGTCTTTATTTGATAACCTTGAAAACGATAATGTAACACCTCAGGCTGAGGAAAATGAGAATTCTGATTCTGAAGAATAAATGTACAATTAATATAAAATAGTTATTATGAAGAAACTAATTTTAGGTATGGCTATCGTAGCATCTGCTTTTGCATTTGGACAGAAAGGAGATGTAAATGCTCAGCTTCAGACTGCTAACAAAGCAGCTATGGATGCATATAACGCAAAAAATTATGCAGTTGCAGCACCTAAGTTTGTAGAAATTTACGACTTATTGAAAGCGAATGGCCAGGATAACAAGATATATATGTATTATGCAGGACTTAGTCATGCATTAGCCAACAATAGCGATCCGGCTATTAAAATATATACAGATCTTGTAAATTCTGGATTTACAGGAGTGGAAACTACTTATACTGCTAAAGAAAAAAAGAGCGGGCAGGTAGTAAATTTAGATAAAGCGACTTGGGAGCTGATGAAAAAAAATTCTGAGTATTCAGATTTCAAAACAGAACAGTCTGCAGGAGTAGAAGTAGATCTATACGAAACTTTATCTTTATTACTTCTTAATGCTAAAAAAGCAAATGAGGCTCTTGTAATCATCGAAAAAGGGTTAGCTAAATATCCGAACAATGCTAAATTGAAGGAAAGCCAAACTACGGCGTATCTTCAGTCTGGAAATATGGATAAATTTGTTACCAATTTGAAAGAGCAGTTAGCAAAGAATCCTAATGACGCAACCAACTGGTACAACCTTGGGGTAATGCAGGCCAAAACGCCGGCAACTGTTAATGACGCTTTAGAATCATTCAAAAAAGCAATTGAGCTTAAGCCTGATTTTGCCAATGCTTATCAGAACCTTGTATACACTACCATTGGAGATGACTCTAAAATTGTAGCTGATATCAATGCGTTGAGAAAAGACAAGCCGGATGAAGCTACTAAATTAATTGATGCAAGAAGAGAAAGATTTGCAAAAGCTTTACCATTTGCAGAAAGCTGGTATAAAGTAGATCCTAAAAATATTGATGCAGTAAGCACATTGAAGGAGATTTACGTGGTAACTAAAAATCTGGACAAAGTGAAAGAAATGAAAGCTAAAGAAGCTGAGTTAAGTGCAGCTGCGCCAGCAAAATAATCATTTTATAACTTAATTATAAAAAGCCGAGACAGTAATGTTTCGGCTTTTGTTTTTTTAGTAAAAATATCATTTATTATGTATTACCCATTGCACATTATTTATCATTTACTGTCTAAATTTCATCCCTAGAAATTCTCTGTAATTCCGTATCTTTGAGAAAAATTTTACCAAAATGATCGAGTGGAAAACCGCTAAGGAATATGAAGATATTACCTATAAAAAATGCAATGGTGTAGCAAGAATCGCTTTCAACAGACCGGAAGTGCGTAATGCTTTCAGACCAAAGACAACTTCAGAATTATACGATGCTTTTTATGATGCCTCTGAAGACCCTTCAATAGGGGTTGTTTTACTTTCAGGAGAAGGACCAAGCCCGAAAGACGGAGGTTGGGCTTTCTGCAGTGGAGGAGACCAAAGAGCAAGAGGTGATCAGGGGTATGTAGGAGAAGATGGAAGACACCGTTTAAATATTCTGGAAGTTCAGCGTCTGATCCGTTTTATGCCTAAAGTGGTAATTGCGGTAGTTCCGGGTTGGGCTGTAGGTGGTGGACACTCACTTCATGTAGTGTGTGACTTGACTTTAGCGAGTGAAGAGCATGCAATTTTCAAACAAACTGATGCCGATGTGACAAGTTTTGACGGTGGTTACGGATCTGCTTACCTTGCAAAAATGGTAGGACAGAAAAAAGCTCGTGAAATCTTCTTTTTAGGAAGAAACTATTCTGCTCAGGAAGCTTTTGAAATGGGAATGGTAAACAAAGTAGTTCCTCATGCAGAATTAGAAGATACAGCCTATGAATGGGCTCAGGAAATCTTAGGAAAATCTCCAATGTCCATCAGAATGCTGAAGTTTGCAATGAACCTTACAGACGACGGAATGGTTGGTCAGCAGGTATTTGCAGGAGAAGCAACCCGTTTAGCGTATATGACAGAAGAAGCTAAAGAAGGAAGAAATGCATTTCTTGAAAAAAGAAAGCCAAACTTCGGAGACGATCAATGGATATCATAAATTCCAGTAAACTATTTTTGTAGGCCATGGGAATCAGTAGGGAAGATCTTGAAAAAAATAGAGCAAGTAAAGAAAGAAGGAAGGAAAGTGAATTTCTTCTCTCTGTCGACTTTGAACAGTATTTGTCAGATCGCTATTTCTATGATAATCTTGATAAAGATTTCTCTTTGAAAGATTTTTGTCCACTGAATCCATTAAAACCCGAACACGAATGGTATCGTTTCAATATAAATGATCAGGAGTTTGAAGTAGGTAAAATGTCTTCCGAAGGTTACGATTCCGGATTTAGAAGCATTTATCTGACGGATACGAAGGCGATTTATCCTTGGAAATATAAAACCTGTTATGGGATTTGTTCCGAAGAGAATAATAATATACTCATAATGCCTTATTTTGATTCGATACAGTTTTACGGTCTATTTAATATTTTTGCCTGTAAAAATTCTTTTCAAGATCCTGTAAACTCGGAATCCTTATTAGGGCAGGTATATTATTTTGATACAAAAGGAAGGTTTATCAGGCAGGAAAAAGAACGTTATCTTAATTTATTTCCTCATGTTGCGGTTATTGATAATGAAGTAAAAGAAATAAAGCTGGATGGTTTCAATGTAGATGAGGTATATCGATATGATCTGTTTGTTGTGTATATTAAAGACTCTGGTGAAGCTGTAAAAAAACAGGCAGTGGATAATCATGGAAATTTTATTTTAGATAAAGCTTATCTTGATGTAGTAGTTCGCTCTGCTGAAGAAACCATTTTTGCTGTAGATGAAAATGAAATAATCTGTTTTGATACCAAAGGTGATAAGAAAAGAACCTATCCCGGTTTCAATCATATTGATGAAATTGGAGAGAATTGTCTCAGAGTTTGTAATAAGTCAACAGATGAAGTAGGCTTTAGTCTTATCAATTTTGATGGAGAACAACCCTTGATGCAGACTTATGATTTTATTGAAAAATGTTCAATGAGTCAAAAATATAAGTTTTTTCAGGGAAGCTGGTATCATTTTACAGGATATGAAAAAGAAGATCCTGAAATTGAAATTGTTCAAACTAAATTGGATGAAATCCGATCAGATATATTGGTTTACAGTTTTCATCCCAATGGTAAATGGGGAATCATCAATGAAAATGAAGAAATTTTCATTCCATGCGTATACGACTGGATTGAGGAAATAAGCGAAAATGTTTTTCTTTTAAATGAAGGTGGAAGACTATTACGTTGTTCAAGATGTACCGATGAATGGGATGGTGATACTGTTGATGAATTGATTGTTCATGGTGGCAAGTGGTTTAATTACAGTTTATTGGGTATGAATCTTGAACCTGCAGAAATAGAATATGATTCAAATAATTTTATAAATTCAGTATATAAAATAGAATGACAGATTGGATAAAAGCCGCAAGGCTCAGAACTTTACCGCTATCATTAAGCGGAATTATTATGGGAGCTTTCATTGCAAAATGGAGACTTTACAGAGAAGGAGGAATTTGGGATTGGAAGATTTTTGCACTGGCACTTTTGGTAACGCTTTTGTATCAGATTTTATCAAACTATGCCAATGATTATGGCGATGGAGTAAAAGGAACAGATGCAAAAAGAATCAATGAAGCAGAAGCAAGAGCGGTAGCCTCAGGAAAAATTACAGCCAAACAGATGAAAAATGCTGTCATTCTTTTTTCAGCATTATCTTTTGTTGCCACTATTGCGCTGTTATATGTAGCTTTCATTCCAAATTATATGAATGAATTCTATATTTTCATAGGTTTGGGAGTAGCAAGTATTTTGGCTGCAATTGGATATACAGTAGGGAAGAAGCCTTACGGGTATATGGGATTGGGAGATATCTTTGTGTTTATTTTCTTCGGATTGGTTTCTGTATGCGGAAGTTATTTCCTGTTTACAAAAACATTCAGCTGGGATATGCTGTTGCCGGGAACTGCAGTAGGAATGATGAGTATGGCTGTTTTGAACCTGAACAATATGAGAGATATTGAAAGTGATAAGCTATCAGGAAAAAACAGTTTTGCATTAAGAATCGGATTCAAAAATGCAATGATCTATGAAATGATCCTGTTGCAACTTCCTTTGATATTGATCCTTGCTTTCTTGGGAATCAATGGATTCTTTCAGGAGCAAAACTATTATGTTTTTATTGTAATGATCCTTCTGTTTCCTTTGATGAAATTGAGAAGAAGCATCATGTCAGTAAAAGAACCGAAAGAATTAGACCAGTATTTAAAGCAGGTTGGAATAATGACGTTTATTATGGCTGTTCTTACGGCAGCCGGACTTAATTTATTTAATTAAATCTAACAGTATTATATATGAGTTCCAATGTCTATGTTGAAGCGCAAATGCTTATCAGAAAGCCGATTGATGATGTTTTTGAAGCATTTATCAATCCTGAAGTAACCATTAATTTCTGGTTTACAAAATCTACCGGAAAATTAGAAGAAGGGAAAACAGTAACCTGGGAATGGGAAATGTATGGCGTGAAAAACATTGTAAACGTTCATCAGATTATTCCGAACCAACTGATTAAAACAGAATGGGGAGAACCTTCACTCAACGTAGACTATGAGTTTAAAACTATGGAAAACGGAACTCTTGTTGTGATTAAGAGCTATGGATTCACTCAAACGGGTGAAGAGCTCCTAAGACAGGTTAATGATAATACAGGCGGTTTTACAACGGTTTTAGACGGTTGTAAGGCTTATTTGGAACATGGGATCAATCTGAAACTTATTGAAGATAAATTCCCGTCGAAATAATTAAAGTAAATAAACAACGCTTAGCGTTTTAAAAAAACACAGATGGCACGAATGCTTTCACTGATGTCACTACCTTTATCGTGCTATTTGTGAAACTGTTTGAGTCATTTGTGTTTAATCATAATTGAAATTAAATTTACAATGAAAATACAATTTTTAGGGCAAAATTGTTTTCTGTTCACGTACAGGGACAAAACAATTTTAAGTGACCCTTTCTACAACTACAAAAAAGCGGAATCAGGTTTTGATATTACCGCTCAAAAAATTGATTACATCCTGTTGACCCATGCCCATGGAGATCATATTGCAGATGTAGCAGAAGTATTGCAGCATTACCCGGAGGCAACCGTGATTGGAGTACCGGAAGTATGCGGATACTTTACCCAAGCTAAAAATAAAGACGATGTGAACTTAGGAGGGTCGGCAAAAATCGACGATCTTAAAATTTCCATGGTTCCGGCTCATCATACAAGTTCTTTCCCGGATGGGAGCTATGGAGGCGTTCCTGTAGGGTATATTTTCAGACTTCCTGAAGGTAAAAACATCTATTTGGCTGGAGATACAGGAGTAATGGCAGATATGGAGCTCTTCCCAAGATTATATGGGAATATTGACCTTTCTATCCTTCCCATCGGAAGTCACTACACAATGTGCCCAAGAAAAGCGTCTTTCGCAGCAGCAGAATTATTAAAAACTCCAAAAGTAATCGGATGTCACTTTGATACGTTCCCTGCCATAGAGATCAATCATGAAAGTGCATTAAAGCATTTCGCTGATAAAAATGTAGAACTTGTTTTACCAAAATTAGGGGAGACCTTCGAATTTTAATCAATAACAAGAAAGAGAGAAACCGAAAATTAGAAAAATGGAAATGATGCGTAAGGTATTAAAAACAAAAAAAGATAATTATCAAATTACCTCTCTCTTCACTTTAAACCAAAAAAAAATGGCAAGCTACCTAAATCACACCGCTACGACCAATTACCTTTGCTGCGTTCCCACCCTGGAGGATTCTCAGGAGCTGGTTGTTTAGGACTTGCCGTTGCAAAGGTAGGAAATATTTGTAAACTTCAAAACTTTATTAAAGAAAATTTGTCGAAAAAATGCAGTAGTAGAGCTAATCAGCTGACATTTAGAGGGATAATTTTTCAACTTTTTTCTAAAAATTTTAACATGACGAAAAGTCCATCAACATTAGGAATTATACTTTTTATTGCTACAATGATCGTTTTCTTTGTAGTATATACTTTTTTCTCAGGAATCAATTATTTTGACATCTCACTGAAAGCCAATGCTTTTGCGTTGCCTCTTCTATATGCGGGAGCAGCATTCTGGTCTGTGAAAATCTATTGGAACAACCATAGAGTGGTCACTTTTAAAGAAGCTTTCAAAAGAGCATTCGTTCCAATGTTTATTGGAGGAATTCTTTCGATTTTCAGTATTTATGCTTTTTTAAACTTTGCAGATATGGATGCAAAAAAGCTTTTGAACTATCAATATGTTCAAAGACAGAAGTCGGAATTGGATACAGAATATACTTCTGCGAGAAAAATTTTAAAGCATCAAAAAGATATTGACGAGCTGGATCAGAAGTATAATGAAAGGGTTCAAAGCTTTAGCCCGGAGGCTGTAAAAGGAAAAGATATGCTTACTGCAAGTCATTTTTCAGGATATTTTGCAGCAATTCTTATATTTTACGTAGTTTTGTCGGTGTTTTTCGGAGCATTTTTCAGAACAAGAAGTGTCTATCAACCCGAAGAAACAAATCAAGACTAATTTTTATTAAAATTAAATGAACTTATCTATAGTTATTCCGTTACTGAACGAAGAAGACTCTCTGGAAGAGCTTTTTTCAAGAATTGACAACGTCTGCCAAACCAGTAATTTATCTTATGAAATCTGGTTTGTAGATGATGGAAGTACGGATTTGTCGTGGAGCATTATTGAGAACTTAAAAGTACAGTATCCTCAGATCCACGCTATTAAATTTTCCCGGAATTATGGGAAATCTCAGGCGCTTCATGCGGCTTTTGAAAGAACAAACGGAGATGTGGTTATTACCATGGATGCCGACTTACAGGATTTTCCGGAAGAAATCCCGGAACTGTATAATATGGTAATCCATGACAATTACGATATTGTTTCCGGTTGGAAGAAGAAGCGTTTTGATAATGTAATGACCAAAAATATTCCGTCAAAACTGTTCAATGCAGCAGCAAGAAAGGTTTCCGGAGTTTATCTTCATGACTTCAACTGCGGTTTGAAAGCATACAAAAGACAGGTGGTAAAATCTGTAGATGTGTACGGAGATATGCACCGTTATATTCCGGTATTGGCTGCCAATGCAGGTTTTAGAAGAATTACAGAAAAAGAAGTACAGCATCAGGCAAGACCTTATGGAACTTCTAAATTCGGAACAGAAAGATTTGTAAGAGGATTTTTGGATCTGGTAACCCTTTGGTTTGTAAGTCGTTTTGGAGGAAGGCCAATGCATTTCTTTGGAGCGGTAGGAACTTTAATGTTTATCTTCGGTTTCCTTTCAGCGCTTTGGCTGGGAATATCAAAACTGATTGATGTAGCCAGAGGAATTTACGGTCATTTAATCACCAATAATCCGTGGTTCTATATTGCTTTAACCATGATGATTATGGGAACTTTGTTATTTGTAGCTGGATTCCTGGGTGAAATGATTATCAGAACAAACCGTGAGCATAAGAATTATAATATTGATGAAGTGATATAATTTTAATCAATACACTTTAATCAATTGTAAATAAATATAAATATCTCAGGAAGCCTAGAACTTTCTGAGATATTTTTTTATATATTAAATTTTTTCATCTTAGAAGATAATTACAATGGAAGTATGGTTGAATATTTATAACATGATAATTTAAGAATCAGGAATCTTGATGATTTTAGTTGATATTTTAATATTTGATCTGATAAAAAGTTTAGGAAAATATAAAAAACTCTTTTTCCCAAAAAGCAAAAAATTGAAAATTATCAGGTATTTTATTGCCAAAAGACAAAGATTTTTAGAAATTTTAATCCTATTTTTGTTAAAAGATATTCTTGAAAGCCCGGAAAACTTTCAGGAAAGCAGATCATAATGATCGTCAGTAGAATATTTAAAATTAAATATGAAAAAAGTACTTTACACATTAATGTTGGTTGGAGTAGTTTCCTGCGGGAAAGTTTCCCCAAAAGGAAATATTGAAAAGAAAGATGTGGACGTCCCGGAGTTTGTTAATCTGGATCTGAACGGAAAATTCCGTGTATTTTATGCCAGAGGAGAAAAGAACTTTGTGGAAATAGAAACCTATCCTAACGTAGCCAGTAATCTGGACGTAGATGTAAAAGATAAAACCCTTTTCATCAAGGAAAAAAGAGGGACTAAAGGCGTAGATTTTTACAATGTAACTATTTATTCAAAATATAACCTTGAAAAAGTAGCCGTTTCAGACTCTGTTGAAGTAAATATTTCCAGCGAAATTAAAACGGATAATTTCAGACTTAATATGAAAAACAATGCAAGTTTCATGGGGTCTGTCAACACAAGAAGGGCAGAAGTGGAAATGCATAACAGAAGCCGTGCTAACTTTTTAGGGTTATCAAAAGATGCAGTAATTAAGATTTCCGATACTGCAAGTCTTATTGCTCCTTACTGGAAAATCACCAATCTGAATATCGATTCCAAAAATGGAAACTATGCAGAAGTGAATGTAAAAGACTCTCTAAAAGGAAATATTCAGAACACCGCAAAATTCATCTACTATAATGACCCAATCAGAGCGTTTAAAGTAGAGAAAACAACGAAAGTTGAGAATAAGAAATTAGAGTAAGAGAGTGGGAAGCTGGAAGCTGGAGGTAATTCTAGTTTACCCAATTCCTTTTTCACTTTTTAATTAATAAAATATAGAAAAATAAGATAAATGGCAGAAGTCTGAACTTGGGAATGTAATATCTTCCATCTCCCAGCTTCCCTCTTCCAGCCTAAAAAAACAAAATAATAAATCAAAAGCTGAACGGCTAAACTGGGACAACAACAACCTCCCTCTTCCAGCCTCCAGCTTCCAAACTAAACTAAATATGAACACATTAGAAAAAGCGAAACTTTGGTTAAGTGAGACCTTCGATGAAGAAACGAGAAAGGCAGTACAGGCATTAATCGACAGCAATTCCCCGGATCTGGAAGATTCTTTCTACAGAGAACTGGAATTCGGAACAGGAGGGATGCGTGGAATTATGGGAGTAGGAACCAACCGCTTAAATAAATATACATTAGGACAGGCAACTCAGGGATTGGCTAACTATATGCTTGAGCAGTTTAAAGGAGAGGAGATCAAGGTGGCAATTGCCTATGATGTTCGTCATAACTCTAAAGAATTCGGAAAACTGGTAGCAGATGTTTTAACAGCAAACGGAATTAAAGTATTGCTTTTCAAAGATCACAGACCAACTCCTGAACTTTCTTTCACGGTTCGTGATAAAAAATGTAACGGAGGAATCGTATTAACGGCTTCTCACAATCCACCTGAATATAACGGTTACAAAGTATACTGGAATGACGGAGCACAGATTGTTCCGCCAAATGATGAAGCCATTATCAAAGAAGTATACTCTGTGAAATTTGAAGAAATTAAATTCAACGGGAACGATGACCTTATCGAATGGGTAGGAGAAGAGCAGGATGATGTTTACATTGATGCATGTATTGAAAACTCTACTTACCAGAACGAAGGAAAAGAAAACTTAAATATTGTTTTCACTTCTATTCACGGTACCACTTATACTACGGTTCCTAAAGCTTTAGCAAAAGCAGGCTTTAAAAAAGTAGACCTTGTTAGAGAACAGATGATTCCAAGTGGAAATTTCCCTACTGTAGATTCTCCCAATCCGGAAGAACCGGCAGCATTGGAAATGGCCATGGATCTTGCAAAAATTACCAATGCAGACATCGTTATCGGAACAGACCCGGATGGTGACAGATTAGGAATTGCAGTAAGAAACCTTGATGGTGAAATGCAGTTACTGAACGGTAACCAAACCAACACAATCCTTACTTACTACATCTTAAACGAATGGAGAAAGCAGGGAAGAATTACAGGAAAAGAATTCATCGGTTCTACCATCGTTACTTCCGATATTTTCTATGATATAGCACAGAAATTCGGTGTTGAATGCAAAGTAGGTCTTACAGGATTCAAATGGATCGGAAAAATGATCCGTGAAGCAGAAGGAACTCAGAAATTCGTATGTGGTGGGGAAGAAAGTTTCGGCTTCATGACCGGAGATTTTGTACGTGACAAAGACTCTTGTGGAAGTATCCTTGTAGCTTGCGAAATTGCTGCCTGGTGTAAAGCTAACGGTAAAACAATGTATCAGTACATGATCGAGATTTATGAAGACCTAGGAATGTATTATGAAGGATTGGTAAACATCGTAAGAAAAGGAAAAGAAGGTGCTGAAGAAATTCAGAATATGATGAAAAACTTCCGTGAAAATCCGCCAAAAGAATTGGCAGGTTCATTAGTGGAAGAAGTAAAAGACTTTAAAGAACAGACAAGCCTTACCATTTCATCAGGAGAGAAAAAAGTAATGAACGAAATTCCACAGTCTAACGTATTGATTTACTATACGCAGGATGGAACTAAAGTTTGTGTAAGACCTTCAGGAACAGAACCAAAAATTAAATTCTATGTTTCAGTAAAAGACTCTATCTCTTCTGAGGCAGATTTTAAAGATAAATTAAAATCATTAGAAGCTAAAATTCAGGCCGTTAAAACAGATCTAAAGCTGGATTAATCATCTGATAAAGCAACCATGATAAAAAAAATTATAGCAGTTTGCATACTGTCTGTGGCTGTAGTTTCCTGTAAAAAGGAAACTGCGGTTTCTGATGTAAAGCCTGCAAACGACTCAATCGCTAAAAACGAAACCAAAGAGGATCAGTACAAACCTATTGATACAGCATGTTCTTCAGAAAATAAGACAGAGGATTATATTACAGCTTTACAATGGTATCGTACTAAAATAGACAAAGAGATTGCAGCAAATAGTCCGGAGCAGAACAATAAAGTGTATGAAGATTATGTGAAAATCAGAGACAAATACACAGATTGTTTTAATGATTCTCAAACGGAGATACTCGACAAGTATGTTGATTATCATACAGGACCGGATACCTATAACCTGCCGGATAACATAAAGAAAATGGCTGCCGAACTGAATAAAGCAGGTCTTGAATTCCGTGTAATGGGAGAAGGGCTTACGGAAATTCATTCATTGCCGGGATATTATGAGTCTGTTTTCAAGAATAAAGTAACTCCTGATTATGCTGCCTATATCTCACAGATGGCAAAAGATAATAAGGAAAATTATGCTGTCAATGGGGGACTTTTAATTACCTGGGAAGAATTGGGTGACCGATTGATCGAGTGGGAGAATTTTATAAATAAATATCCTAAAAGCCCACTGATAAAGAAAGCAAAAGATAATTATCACAACTACTTGCTGGATTATCTTCTGGGAATGGACAGTGATCGGATTTATGACAGTGAGGAAGGAAAAATTTATGATGATAAAAGAGAAGCATATAACAAACTCATCAAAAAATATCCAAACTCTACTACCGCAAAAAAAACTAAAGAACTAATAGCCGCTTATGATGCCCACATACCTGTGGATCAAATAGAAGACAAAATTAATCTGAGAAGATAGTATTAGTAAATTTTAAATAAGAATAAAGTGAAAGTTTCAAAATTAGCAGCGAACCTGATCGGTTCTGAAATTGTAAAAATTGGTAACGAAGTAAATGATCTAAAAGCAAAAGGTGCAGAAATTGCCAATCTTACTATTGGTGACCTGAATTCTAATATTTATCCTATCCCAGCATTGCTGAAGGAAGAAATTCAGAAAGCCTATCAGAATAACCTGACAAATTATCCACCTGCCAACGGACTTTTATCTTTAAGAAAAGAAGTTTCCAAAGACCTGAAAAACAGATGGAATCTGGATTATTCTCCAAACGATATTTTGATTACAGCAGGATCAAGACCATTAATCTATGCTGTATACAAAACCATTGTAGACGAAGGAGATAAAATAGTATATCCAACACCATCATGGAATAACAACCACTATGCTTACCTTACTTCTGCCAATGCCGTAGAAGTTAAAACAAAGCCTGAAACCAACTTTCTTCCAACTGCAGACGATTTAAGACCTCATTTGGATGGTGCTGTTTTATTAGCACTTTGTTCACCATTGAACCCAACAGGAACAATGTTCACAAGAGAACAGCTTTCTGAAATCTGTGAATTGGTGATCGCTGAAAACAAAAAAAGAGGAGCAGATGAAAAACCGTTATATTTAATGTATGACCAAATTTACTCTAACCTTACTTTTGGAGCAGAACACGTAGATCCGGTTTCTCTTTTCCCTGAAATGAAAGAATATACAGTGTATATTGATGGTATTTCAAAATGCTTAGCTGCAACAGGAGTACGTGTAGGATGGGGATTTGGTCCGGCTCATATCATTGATAAAATGAAAGCACTTCTTACTCACGTAGGAGCTTGGGCACCAAAGCCAGAGCAGGAAGCCACTGCTAAATTCTATGAAAACCCTGAAAATGTAAACGTATTCGTAGAAGATTTTAAAGGTAAATTAGAGGAAAGTTTAAAAGTTCTTCACGGCGGAGTTCAGGATCTGAAAGCAAAGGGTTTAGCAGTAGACAGTATTGAACCGATGGGAGCACTTTACCTTACGATCAAATTAGATTATATTGGAAAAACAAAGCCTGACGGAGCTGTTATTGAAAACTCTTCAGACCTTGTATTCTATTTAATCAATGAAGCAGGTGTTGCTTTAGTTCCGTTTTCAGCATTCGGAGAAGACAAATCTGAACCTTGGTTCCGTGCTTCCGTTGGAGGATTAGCTGTTGATGAGATCAAAGTAATGCTTCCAAAATTGGAAAGTGCTTTGAACAATCTGAAATAATTAAGCTTACTTAATTGATAAATGTACCAGTGTAACAGTTTACCAATTTTCATATTGGTGAATATGGTTATACTGGTATATTGTTATATTGATACATTATAAAAATGTCACGCTGAGCGGAGTCGAAGCGTTTTTCAATACCCTATAAACCATGAAGCTTCCCAGAAAATACCTCCTTGAAACAAAAGTATTGAGCTATTCCACCTTGGTTATTATCATTTTGGTCATTGTAAGTGTTTGGCTTTCGGGGAAGGGAGATCATAGGTCTTTATTTCAAAACTCTCTCTTATCAACATCTATTTTAACGATAGTCTTTTTCTTGTTTATCAGCTTAGGGTTGTATTATAAGGATTGAAACTAAAAGATAACGTCGGAAACATTTTAAATAAAGAAAGAATAAAAAAATACTCTGATAAAGTACCTGTAACGAATGGCTTTGATTTTGATCCACCAGCTGTAGGAGATGGAATAGGAGGTGCCATACTTTCTGTTGTTGTATGGTTTATATTTTCTATTCTTCTGGTATTTCTTTCTTACTTTTTAGGCCTTTTCTTTTGGTCTTCCATATTATTTCTGGCTGCGATGTTATACTGGATTTTCTTTCGGGCATTGCGTCATGTCTTTAAAAACTCAGGGAAATGCAAAGGAGATATAGTAAAAAGCTTTGGATTTGGCTTTCTATACTCATTTCTCTATATTTTATGGATCTACGGAATCATTTTTCTGATTAATTATATAAACTAAACCCTGGTTGTTATTTTATAAAAAAATTAAATAAAAATTAAAAATTAAATAAACATTTTGTAGTACAGTCAACAAGGAATTATCTTTGGGACTTTTATAAGCTAAGAATAAACAGGGTTGAGAAAACAACAACGATGAAAAAATTGAGATTTTTGCTACTGCCAATGTCTATATTGGTATGTTCACAGGAGGTGGATACATTGCAGGTAAAAGAATTATCACCTGTAGCACCGGATTTACCCAAAGTGCAGACGTACACTTTAAAAGACGGTTCTGTGCGAACATATCCAAAACCTAAACTGCTGGATTTTGTCACCAAACTTCCCCGAAATTTTATTGATACCAATAAAGATTTTGTAGCAAAAGATCATGCCTACTATTTAGGAGGTGCTGTTGCTTCAACATTGATCCTTCTGCCTTTTGACCAGAAATTAATTGATAACTCAAGAGAACTGGGAGAAAGATGGGGAATGGATAAAGATAACAATTATACCAAACTTGGAGGGGTTTTCAAAATCCCTAAAGATATCGGATCTACATTATATCTTATTGGAAATGGATCTACACTAGTGTTACTGGGAATAGGTTTCGGAACCTATGGTTTAATTAAAAATGATTACAGAGCACAGGCCACAGCCAGCGGATTAATGGAAAGCTTAATTCTTTCAGGAGTTTTCACCCAAACAATTAAAAGAATCACCGGAAGAGAAAGCCCGTTTATAGCAGAAGAAAATGGCAATAAAGGCGGTGCATGGAACCCCTTTCCAAGTTTTTCAGCATTTGCAAAAAATACCTCAAACTATGATGCCATGCCATCCGGCCACTTAACAACGTTTATGGCAGGGATCACCGTTATTGCGGACAATTATCCTGATGTACGATGGATAAAGCCTGTAGGATATACATTAGCCGGAGCTTTATGTTTTCAAATGATGCAAAGTAAAGTTCATTGGGCTTCAGATTATCCGTTAGCCTTATTAATGGGGTATTTTATAGGAAAAACAATCTCAAAAAGCAGATATACATCCTCAGAAGGCGCCATAGGAAAAACAAAATATAAGTTTGATCTTATGGCATCCCGCCAATGGGAATACAATATGATAGGGGTGAAGCTATCTTTTTAAGAATCCTTGTTATTGACTACGTCGAAATAATATTCATCGACTGAAAGGAGATAATCGTCGATTTCCGACGAAGGAGGAAGTTCATCCATTGCTTTAGATTCTTCATTTCACTTCTGAACTTATTTTAAATTATTGACTCATTTAAAAATCTATACCCGATTCTCACATTTTCATTGAAGATGTGGGAATTTTGTTTTTTTGAAGACTGTTAAAATCGAAGGATTTAATACTAAAATTGGATAGAATACCTTATTTTATGGGGTAAACTAAAATAGTTTTCACTATTTTTGATCTGAATAAGGCATATCATTCACCTTTTTGGAAATGATGGCTTGAAAAGACTTAATTAATATTGTACTGAATGAAAATAATCGCTGTTATCCCTGCACGCTATGAAGCAAGCCGTTTTCCCGGAAAACTGATGCAGATATTGGGAGAAAAAACCGTTATTACCACCACCTACAAGAATGTAGTGGAAACCGGACTGTTTGATGAAGTATTTGTAGCAACAGATTCTGAAATCATCTTGGATGAAATCGTTAAGAATGGTGGGAAAGCTGTAATGACAGGGCAACATGAAACAGGAAGCGACCGTATTGCTGAAGCGGTACAGAACATAGATTGTGACATTGTTATTAATGTTCAGGGTGATGAACCATTCCTTAAGCTTGAACCTTTGAAGCAATTAATCGAAGTTTTTAAACAGGATGATCAACAGCAAATTTCTCTGGCTTCTTTAAAAATAAAACTCTCGGAAAAAGAAGAAATAGAAAACCCGAATAACGTAAAAGTAATTACGGATAATAACGGCTTTGCCCTTTACTTCAGCCGTTCTGCAATACCTTTCCATAGAGAAGTTTCCTATGATGTAACCTACTTTAAACATATCGGAGTATATGCATTCAGAAAAGAAGCTTTACTGCAGTTTTCAAAACTGGAAATGAAACCATTGGAAATATCCGAAAAGATCGAATGCATTCGCTATCTGGAATACGGAATGAAAATCAAAATGATAGAAACCAATTTCGTTGGTGTAGGCATTGATACACCGGAAGACCTGGAAAAAGCAAGGAAGTTAATTTAATTTGAAAATTTAAAATGAGATCATTTGAGAATAGAATAATTTCATTTTTACTTTCTCAGCCTTTTTGCTTTTTATCCCAATTCCCCTTATATTTGGATTGATAAATAAGTTATTTTGGTAAAGATCTTATTTTTAATAGCATTATTTTATAGGTTAGTTTTGAAATACAAGAACTCTACTCTATAAATTTGAAAATAAAATATTATATCTTACAAAAGCGTTAGGTTGTAAAGAAGATCCGGGACTGATTTTTAAATATGTAAATGGAAATCTGGTTCCACAGAATAAAAAAAAACAGGGCAGACCTGGTTTTTAAACCTTCTTTAAATAACTATTTTAATAAAATTAAATGAAAAAAATAATATACTTAGTCCTTTTTACTGTTACTAGCTCATTGTATTATGGCCAAACTGCAAAGGAAATTATAGATAAAAATATTGAATTATCAGGAGGATTAACCAACTGGAAATTGTTGAACTCCGTATTGCTGCAAGGGAAAGTTGTATTGGGAATCAAAGACGAATATCCTATAAAAATTTACCAGCAGCGCCCTAACCTTACCAAAACAATCATTGTAGTCGGTGGAAAAGAAACGGCAATTGAAGGTTTTGACGGAAACAAAGGATACGCAATGAATTATGCGGCCAATAAACTTCAGGTATATCCTGAATATGTACCGGAAAGTTTTGATAACGATTTTATCGATTGGGAGAACAAAGGTTTTGATGCCAAATATCTTGGAAAAGAAAAAGTAGGAGATATCTATTGTCATAAAGTGGAGCTAACCAAAAACGTGAATAAGAATATGTATTATTTTGATACAACAACTTATATGCTTTTAAAGGAAGTTAAGAAAGAAGAAACCTTGGTATATTCCAATTATAAAAAAGTTGGAAACCTTACCATGCCTTTCAGAATAGAATCTTCAAGCCCTAAAAAAGATGGTGAATATGTAATGCTGCTTAACAGAGTAGACATTAACAAGGTTTTTCCGGCTAATATTTTTAAGTTTTAATTCATCTGCAGTTCAGACTGCATAAAATTTATAAGAAATGAAAAATATTTTTTTAATGCTGCTTTCTTTTATTGCATTTCTGCAAAGCTGCACCAATCAAAAAACTAAGATTTCTCAAGCTAAAACCAAAGAACTTATGGGAAAAACAATATATGACTTTAAAGTAGAAAGCCTTGACGGAAAGGAAATTAACTTTGCAGATTTCAAAGGGAAAAAGATTCTGATCGTCAATACAGCTTCAGAATGCGGGTTTACCCCTCAGTATGCTGATCTTGAAAAAGTATATGAAGAATACAAAGACAAATTGGTGATTGTGGGTTTCCCAGCCAATAACTTTGGAGGACAGGAGCCGGGAACTAATACTGAAATCGGAAAATTCTGCCAGAAAAATTACGGAGTAACATTCCCAATGGCAGCTAAAGTATCTGTAAAAGGAGATGATACGGCGCCCATTTTTAAATACTTAACAGAACAGGAGCTAAACGGAGTAAAAAATACGACAATCCTTTGGAACTTTACCAAATTCCTGATTGATGAAAACGGAAAACTCATTGATAGTTTTGTAAGTACAACAAAACCTACAAGTGAGTCAATCACAAAATATTTGAAATAAGAAATAAAAAAGAATATTTTTACAAAGTGGATGATTGCATCCACTTTTTTTATTTTAAAATAATTTGGAACTCATGAAAAAAATATTTTTTGCAGTTTGTTTTCTGGCCGCTTTTTTATCAGGATTTGCTTTTAAAGCGGTTACAGAAAAAGAATCTGATGATCTGAAAAGAGTAACAGGCATTGGTGGAATCTTTTTCAAATCTAAAGATCCCAAAAAAATGAGAGAATGGTATAAAGAACATTTAGGGTTTGAGGTCAATGAATACGGATCTGTTTTTGAGTGGTATCAAGGAGCAGATAATTCTAAGAAAGGCTTCAGTCAATGGAGTCCTTTCAGTGAAAAAACAAAATATTTTCAGCCTTCCGAAAAAGATTTTATGATTAATTATCGGGTCCAGGATCTTGAAAAATTAATTGCACAGTTAAAAAAAGAAAACGTAACCATAGTGGATAAAATGGAGACTTATGAATATGGAAAGTTCATCCACATCATGGATATTGAAGGAAATAAAATAGAACTTTGGGAGCCTAATGATATCGAATATGAAAAATTAGGACAAAGCATGGGGAGCAAGACTACAAAATAAATTCCGCTACTCTTATTCCCAATGATTTAATCTAATTATTTACTTTTTCTGCAAAACAAAAAATATTTCCCAGCTTAATACTGGAGTAACCGTTACTTTTAATTTTTGAAGAATTAATCATAGCTTTGGCCAGAATATCCGTAGGTAAAGGCCTTTGACTCTCCAATAGCCCAAATTTATTGGCAAATTTTATAATCCTGCTGCCCAGAACTTCACCTGTTCTTTCAGAATTTTTCCTTTCAAGCATTCCGGGTTTGAAAATGGTAATCTTGTTGAAATGTAATTGTCTTACAGCTTCTTCCAGTTCTCCTTTCATTTTAGAATAAAAAATTTTTGACTTTGGATTGGCTCCATAGGCCGAAACCAGAATATAATCTTCCACATCATTCTCTTTGGCTGCTTTCGCAAACTCGTATTGATAATCAAAATCTACTTTTTTCTGGGCGTCTTTGCTTCCGGCATCCTTCAAAGTAGTCCCCAGACAGGAAAATGCAACATCTCCTTTCACCATTCCTTTCCATTCTTCAGGCTTTTCAAAATTTACAACATGAACTTTAAGCCTCTCGTTCTTAATATCAACAGGTTTTCTTACAAAAATATCGACTTCCTCAAAAGCCTTATCATTGAGTAACTGATTGACTAAATCCTTTCCTGTAGCGCCTGTAGCACCTATTACTAAAGCTTTCATAATAATGGGGTTTGATGTGATGATGATTTCTTTCTTAAATTTACTAAATTTGGATAAAAGATAAAAGATAAAAGATAAAAGATAAAAGATAAAAGATAAAAGATCTTGTCATTAAATATCTCTTATATCCACCATTATTAATCATATTACTAATTACCTATTACTCATTACTCATAAAAAAACTATGGACGCCAACGAAATATTAGACTATTGCCTTGCTAAAAAAGCTGTTACGGAAAGTTTTCCTTTTGACAATGAAACCCTTGTATTGAAGGTTGATACCAAAATGTTTCTCCTGATGGGGCTTGAAAAACAACCTTTGTCCATCAATGTAAAGACAGATCCGGAATGGAGCGCCGAACTTCGGGAACAATATCCTCAGATCACAGGAGCCTACCATATGAACAAAACCCATTGGAACTCAGTAGCTGTGGATGGCATAAAAAGAGATCTGATTTTGAAACTAATAGATCACTCTTATGATCTGGTATTTAAATCACTTACCAAAAAAGTTCAGAATACTATCAATAATTCCTAATATTATCAATTTCTCGCTTTAAGCCGTATTCATTCGGGTATAAATTTTGTTATCGGATATCTGTGAAATATTAAACTGATTTAATTAAAATAAGAACCAATGAAAAATCACCTTTTATTATTCATGGCAGCAGGTGCCTTAGCATTATCAGGCTGCAATAAAGCAAAAAATAAAACAATCCCTGAAACTGCTGTATCTGAAAAAACGATGGAAAATTTTTCTGATAATTTGAAGATAGAATTTGTGGGAACCGATAATTTTACCATTAAAAGTGCCAGACTGAAAGTAAGTTTGTATGGGATAGACGGAAACTTAGCAGATGCACCAGCTACATTACTGGAAGAAAAAGAATATGAACAGAAATCAGTACCTTTTGCCATTAATTTCCCCGTATCTAAGGATGCTGTAAGTAAAATCAACCCCAAACCTGCAGGACCTGTTAAATATTATATTGGTCTGAGCTGGGACTCTGACGGAAACGGAAAGGCTGACAGTAAAGGAGATATCGCGATAGACTACGATAAAGGGTTTCCTAATGTAACAATGAATAATGAAGTTCAGAAAATTAATCTCAAGATACTGAAATAAAAAACTAAAAAGAGGCTGTCTCAAAAGTGTTATTCTGAATGAAATACAATGTAATGAAGAATCTCAAACGATTGATTCTAAATAAGATTCTTCCTGCGTCAGAATGACAAAAGTCCAATTATATGACTTTTGAGACAACCTCTTTTGTATATCTTAGAATTTAAATTCTTCTGTTAATCGTTTATCTTCATCAAGTCGCTCAATCAGCTTTTCCAATCCTTCAAACTTGATTTCATCGTGAAGAAAGTCCCTGAATCTTACGGTGATTTTTTCGTCGTAAATATCATTGTCAAAATCAAGGATATACACTTCAACTGTTAATTTCTCTCCATTTACTGTAGGGTTTGTTCCGATGCTCAGCATTCCTTTATATTGCTGGCCTTTTACTTCCACTTCTACAATATAAGCCCCTTTTTTAGGCAAAAGTTTAATAGATTCCGTATCAATATTAGCGGTTGGGTAGCCGATTGTTCTTCCGATCTTTTTTCCGTGAACTACCGTTCCGGAAACAGGGTAGGAGTAGCCCAACATTTCATTGGCTTCTTTAATATTCCCTGTTAAAAGAGCATTACGAACCTTGGTAGAACTGATATTATTCTCATGAATATTAATGGCTTCCATCTGTTCAACCTCAAAATCAAGTTCTTTAGAGAGTTTCTGAAGAAGTTCAAAATTTCCGCTTTTATTTTTCCCGAAAGAATGATCGTATCCTATAATAAGGTATTTTACGTTGAGTTTATCAATCAGGATCTGACGTACAAATTCCTCTCCGGTAAGATTTCTGAATTCTTCATCAAATTCTTTAAGAAACAGAGTATCAATATTATATTTTTCAATACGCTGTTGCTTTTCCTCTATCGTATTCAGCAGTTTTAAATCTTCATTAGGATTAAAAACAAACCTCGGATGTGGCCAGAAAGTAAGGATAGCAGTTTCCAGATTGTTTTCTGTTCCTACTTTAATGAGCTCATCAATAATACTTTTATGTCCAAGATGTACCCCATCAAACATTCCTAAAGACAGAGCTAAAGGCTTTTGAGAGGAATAATCTTTAAAATTCTTGAAAACTTTCAAAACGGAAAAAATTTGACTGCAAATATAGATATAATGTAACAATCTATCAATATAACAATGGATCAATATTTTCTTCAGGGAAATAGGGCTGTGAGATTGGTAAACTGCTGCATGGGTCAATTTGTAAAAAGCATGATAAAAATCTTTTTTTTACCAATTGCGGGTTTACGAAGAATCACTATATTTGCACCAAGAAAAAATTTAGCAATGGCAAACCAAATTAAAGGTAAAATTTCTCAAATTATTGGTCCGGTAATCGACGTTGTCTTTAATGATGTGGAAGCAATTCCGGCAATCTATGACGCGTTAGAAATTACAAAAGAAAACGGTGAAAAAGTAGTTTTAGAGGTAGAACAACATATTGGCGAAGATACAGTAAGATGTATTGCAATGGACGCTACTGATGGTCTTAAGAGAGGTCAAGATGTAATCGGATACGGAAATCCTATTACTATGCCAATCGGAGAGGCTGTAAACGGAAGACTATTCAACGTAGTTGGTGATGCTATCGACGGACTTCAAGATATTTCTAAGGAAGGTGGTCTTCCAATTCACAGACCAGCTCCAAAATTTGATCAATTATCAACTTCAGCAGAAGTTTTATTTACAGGTATTAAAGTAATCGACTTAGTTGAGCCTTACGCAAAAGGAGGTAAAATTGGATTGTTCGGTGGTGCTGGTGTAGGTAAAACAGTATTGATTCAGGAGTTGATTAACAATATTGCAAAAGGGCACGGAGGTCTTTCTGTATTCGCCGGAGTAGGTGAAAGAACGAGAGAAGGGAATGACCTTTTGAGAGAGATGTTAGAATCAGGTATTATCAAGTATGGTGATGATTTCATGCACTCTATGGAAAATGGAGGTTGGGATCTTTCTAAAGTAGACCTTGAGGTTATGAAAGATTCTAAAGCAGCATTCGTTTTCGGACAGATGAACGAGCCGCCAGGTGCAAGAGCAAGAGTAGCCCTTTCTGGTCTTACTTTAGCTGAGTACTATAGAGATGGTGGAGAAAGCGGACAAGGTAGAGACGTACTTTTCTTCGTAGATAACATCTTCCGTTTTACACAGGCTGGTTCTGAGGTATCTGCACTTCTTGGTCGTATGCCATCTGCGGTAGGTTACCAACCAACTCTTGCTTCTGAAATGGGTGCGATGCAGGAAAGAATTACTTCAACTAAAAATGGTTCAATTACTTCAGTACAGGCGGTATACGTACCTGCGGATGACTTAACTGACCCGGCTCCTGCAACTACGTTTGCTCACTTGGATGCAACTACGGTACTTGACAGAAAGATTGCTTCATTAGGTATTTACCCAGCAGTAGATCCATTGGCTTCTACTTCAAGAATCCTTTCTCCAGAAGTTATCGGTCACGATCACTATAACTGTGCTCAAAGAGTAAAAGAAATTCTTCAAAGATATAAATCACTTCAGGATATCATCGCAATCCTTGGTATGGAAGAACTTTCTGAAGAAGATAAATCAGTTGTTTACCGTGCAAGAAAAGTTCAGAGATTCTTATCTCAGCCTTTCCACGTAGCAGAACAGTTTACAGGTATTCCAGGATCTTTAGTAGATATCAAAGATACCATCAAAGGATTCAACATGATTATGGATGGTGAATTAGATCACTTACCAGAAGCTGCTTTCAACTTGAAAGGAACGATCGAGGAAGCTATCGAAGCTGGACAAAAAATGTTAGCTGAAAACGCTTAATAATTAGACATAAAGATATCAGATACTAGACATGAGACTTTAAGTGTCTGAAATCTGAAATCTGAAATCTTCAAATCTAAATTAAAATGAATATAAAAATTTTAACACCAGAATACGTAGTTTTTGAAGGAGAAGTAAGCTCAGTATTATTGCCTGGAAAAAATGGTGAATTTCACATCATGAAAAACCACGCAGGAATCGTTTCTTCTTTAGTTGGTGGGAAAGTAAAGCTTTTTACAAACTCTGTAGATGAAGCTTTCGCAAAAAACCTAACCAAAGAAAATGATAAAGACTCTATCTTTTCATATTCTATCAAAAGCGGTGTTGTGGAATTTAATCATAACAAAGGAATTATCCTTTGCGAATAATTAAATGAAAAGCTAAATATATTTTCAAAAAAGTGTAACTTTGGTTACACTTTTTTTATTTTATTTCAATTCATGTAAAAATCTGATTCTATGAAGAAAAATATAATCATATTCTTTACAATTTTGGGTACTTTCCTCAACGCCCAGAATATTAAAACCAAAAGAGGAATTATCAATTTAGACGGGATCCCGGTGGCCAAAATCTCCAATAAGTCCAATGAGTACACTTTCATGGACTTAAAAGAAACACCATTATACACTATAAAATTTATTGATAAAAGTATTGTAGACTCTGTTAGAGACAGCTATATTCAGATCAATAGAGTGTATAACAGAGATAAAACCATCGAGGTAGATTATTCTTCACCTTCTGCATTTTCCGGAGAAGAAAAATCAGCAGTCTATACTTCTGTGAAAGATTTTAAAATCATTGATAATAAAGGAATCAATGTAAAGACTCTGGACGAACTGTTTTCAAATGTTCCCAAAAGGAAACTGGATAGTAAAACCAAGGATGCCTATACCATCAGAAAAAAGATCGATAAAATGAATCTTGAAGTCAATAAAGTAGGAGAGATTCTCAGCAATGGAGTCCCTGTGGGATATTTTACCAATTTACCGGTAAGCTTTGGTTCAGATGATAAAATCATGGAAAAAAGTTTTTTGGATATTGAAATCTATGATGCAAAAAGCAAACTCATAGGTAAATATATTACGACCACAAAGCAGCTGAAAACAGCTGGAGGAAAGTCTTTCACCCTTTTCAAAGAAATGTCCGGAAGAGCATCAATTTTAAAATATCCAACCTATAAGGCTCTTGCAGAACGTATGGCGATAATGGATCCGAATTTTATTAAAATTCAGGAAAAGGTAACTGTAGGCCCTGTTACAAAAGATATTCCTAATTGAATCTATTAAAAATATATAAAACAAAAAACCTCAGAGATACTTTCTGAGGTTTTTGCTTTTATCCACTTAGTTTTATATAATCATCTGAGATCTGTGGGAGCTTTTTATCCTGTATTTTATCATTCTGAAAGAATCCAAACATTCTACATTAAAGTATGAGGTTAGATTCCTGCGGAATGACAAATACGATGCTTGAAAAATCAATTTATATAATCCTAGAAAATCTGTGAGAGTAAAAATTCTTAATTTTTAAAATCCCTGAGAAAAAACGGATCAATTTTATAAACTCAAAATCACTCCATTTTCTTTCAATTGCTGCATTGGTTTTGAGAACCAGAATAATTCAAAATCATCAAAATTTTCTTCAAATTGATTCTTAAGTTGCTGAATTGTAGGTTTTTTCTGATTGTCTATAGAATGTTCTTCCAAAATATCCATCAGCCATTCTGCTTTATCTTGCTCCATTTCAACCTTTACAATATTGGTTTTTAAGTGGAATGTAAGAAGCGTATATGTACCAGAATATTTCTTTTTATTTTTTATGCGATTCTCAGCAATTACATTTTTAGTTAAAAAGACAACTTTTGAATTTCCTTTAAATTTAAAATCTTCATCTTCCAATAAACTGTCGTGAATATAATCGGGATGGATAGTTGTTCTTGGAATTTTAAAATCAAACCACTCCTGAAGGGGAAGTTCAAAATTAATTCCATGCATATAGTTGAATAAGGATTTTTTTAGACCTGAACTAAATTTATCATGATTGATCCCGGTCTTGTCTGTAAAATCAATATCATTATTAGCAAATAGAATTTCCTGTTTGATTGGCGTAACTCCAAATTCTTCCGGGTTTAATCCAACGGGTGAGTGAGCCGTCATAGCAAACTGGTGCCAAAAGCCACTTTGTAAAATTCCCATTTCAAATAACTGACGAATCATTTCCATAGAATCAATTGTTTCCTGAATGGTTTGCGTTGGATAGCCATACATCAGATAAGCATGGATCATAACTCCGGCTTCTGTAAAATTTCTTGTCACTTTTGCAACTTGTTCCACAGAAATTCCTTTGTCAATTAATTTTAATAACCGATCACTGGCCACTTCCAATCCACCGGAAACTGCGACACAACCTGAAAGCTTTAATAAATAACATAAATCACGGGTAAAGCTTTTTTCAAAACGAATATTAGTCCACCAGGTAACCACAAGATTTCTTCGAAGAATTTCAAGGGCAACCTCTCTCATCAAAGCAGGTGGTGCAGCTTCGTCTACAAAATGGAATCCGGTTTCGCCTGTAGTTTTAATAAGTTCCTCCATTCTGTCTACCAGAATTTTGGCGGAGATAGGTTCATAGATTTTAATGTAATCTAAAGAAATATCACAGAATGTACATTTTCCCCAATAGCATCCGTGAGCCATGGTTAACTTATTCCATCTTCCGTCACTCCACAAACTGTGCATAGGATTGGCAATTTCAATCACTGAAATATATTGATCCAGTCTTAAATCCGTATAGTCCGGAGTCCCTATGTCTGCTTGCTTAAAATCGTGTCTTTTTGAATTGTTCTTATAAACAACTTCTTGATTTTCAAGTAAAAAAGTTCTTTTGTATTGAGATTCTCCGTTTGGCTCAGGATGAAGAATATTCTCACATAGAAGTTCGAGAGGAAGTTCGCCATCATCCAATGTTATAAAATCAAAAAACTCAAAGACTCTCTGATCCTTGATCTCTCTTAACTCAGTATTGGGAAAACCCCCACCCATTGCAATTTTAATGCTTGGGAAATTTTTCTTTATAAACTGAGCACATCTGAAAGCAGAATATAAATTCCCTGGAAAAGGAATCGAAAAACAAACCAATTTAGGTTGTACAGATTCTATTTTTTCTTGAAGAATTGTTAAGGTGAAATCATCAATAAATGTTTCTTCATCGGATAATTTTGAATACAGTTCATCAAACGAATTGGCACTTTTCCCCAAACGTTCGGCATATCTGCTAAAACCAAAGTCGACATCAATATTTTCAACAATATAATCTGAAATATCCTCCAGATATAAAGTAACCAAATGCTTGGCCTTATCCTGTAAACCCATGTTTCCGAAAGCAAATTCCATATCATCCAATTGGTTGAATCGGGATGCTTCCGGAAGAAAGTTCATACTGCAAATCTGCCTTGCCAGCGTAGGGCTTTTTCCTTGTAAAAAAGGGATAACCTGATCGATGGTTTTTACATATTCTTCTCGTAAAGCATAAATTCTCTGAGTATTTTCAGAGGCATTCTGAAGGTCAATTTCTTTACTGAAAACCTTTTGTAATCCACCTTTTGAAAATAACTCCAAAATAACATCTATTCCCAAATCTATTTGATAACTGGAAATATTTTTAGTATTTAAAAATCCTTTAATATAAGCTGTTGCCGGGTAAGGAGTATTAAGTTGGGTAAAAGGCGGGGTAATAAGAAGCAGGTCTTTCAACAGAAATTTTTTGCAAAGTTATTCTAAAGTTTTTTCAGAAAAAAATTTTTTGCTCTGATTATAGACAGGTCTAAATAATGTTATTTGTACTTACTTAGAATAATTTCTCTCGCAGATCTCATAGATTTTGCAGATAAAATGTAGCTGATCCAATACAAAAGATTAAAGAATAGGGTGGTGATATTTTTAGACGCAAAGTTTTATGATGCATACCGTTTATGTTTTAAGGCAGCAAAGTATGGAATCAATTTCATTGATTCTTTCTAAGCGAACGCATATCCATACAGCTTCTTCAGCGACAAAGTCGCCATTCTTTGCTTTCTAAAGTAGAACATTAGAATCATTAGAACTTTGCGTTTAAAAATACATTTCTAAGTTTTTTTCTCGCAGATCTTAGAATACGCAGATAGAATGTAGTTGATCCAATACAAAAGATTAAAGAATAGGGTGGTGATATTTTTAGACACAAAGTTTTATGATGCATACCGTTTATGTTTTAAGGCAGCAAAGTATGGAATCAATTTCATTGATTCTTTCTAAGCGAACGCATATCCATACAGCTTCTTCAGCGACGAAGTCGCTCTTCTTTGTTTTCTAAAATAAAGCATTAGAATCATTAGAACTTTGCGTTTAAAAATACATTTCTAAGTTCTTTTTTCCGTAGATCTCACAGAGAATACGCAGATAGAATGTAGCTGATCCAATACAAAAGATTAAAGAATAGGATGGTGATATTTTTAGACGCAAAGTTTTATGATGCATACCGTTTATGTTTTAAGGCAGCAAAGTATGGAGGCTATCTCTTTTGAGACAGCCTCTTTCTAAGCGAGTGCATATCCATACAGCTTCTTCAGCGACGAAGTCGCCATTCTTTGCTTTCTAAAGTAGAGCATTAGAATCATTAGAACTTTGCGTTTAAAAATACATTTCTAAGTTTTTTTCTCCCACAGATCTCCAGATAAAATGTGGCCGAGATGTCATGTAAGATTGAAGAAGGGAATGAATATAGATTATTTTTTAGACGCAAAGTTTTATGATGCATACCGTTTATGTTTTAAGGCAGCAAAGCATGGAATCAATTTCATTGATTCTTTCTAAGCGAGTGCATATCCATACAGCTTCTTCAGCGACGAAGTCGCCATTCTTTGCTTTCTAAAATAAAGCATTAGAATCATTAGAACTTTGCGTTTAAAAATACATTTCTAAGTTTTTTTCTCCTACAGATCTCCAGATAAAATGTGGCCGAGATGTCATGTAAGATTGAAGAAGGGAATGAATATAGATTATTTTTTAGACGCAAAGTTTTATGATGCATACCGTTTATGTTTTAAGGCAGCAAAGTATGGAATCAATTTCATTGATTCTTTCTAAGCGAGTGCATATCCATACAGCTTCTTCAGCGACGAAGTCGCCATTCTTTGCTTTCTAAAATAAAGCATTAGAATCCATTAGAACTTTGCGTTTAAAATAATTAGGTAAGCATATATGATTTTATATTACGTTATTATTTTCTGTCATTCCGAATTGAAGGTTTGCGCATGTAGTCCAGAAGTGAAATGAAGAATCTAAACTATATAAGATTCTTCCTTTGTCAGAATGAGAATGGGGTAAAATTGTATATAAGTATCAAAAATTATTTAAATATCATATCAGGAGGATTATTACTAATGAAATTAAGAAAAGACTCTTCATCAAAATATCCATTTTCATCTAAAATTTCAGAGTTTAAAACTTCTGCTTCATTGGAGCCATCCAAGATTGTTTTTCCAATATTTCGTCCTGATTTTCCTTCAATTTCATTATGGAGACTTATTAGGTATTGGGAATAGATATTTCCTTCAGCAACAGTGTAATGCCCATTTTCAGCAATAAGAATTGAAGATGTATTTCCCTCAAAATAGGTTTCATTATCGTTACCTGAAGCTCCAAACAATACATCACAGGAAAGGTTACCGGTACAGTATAATGAACCATAGACAATTATATTTTTTGCTTTTATATTTCCAATAACAATAAGGACAACATACTCTTCAACAAATAGGTTTCCGGAAAGGTTAATATCTTTATCAAACAGAATTACTTTGTATCCTTCACCATCCTCAGTGACTAAATCAAGAGAGGTTGAGTCTTCATTTTCTACAAGAATAATTGTAGGAACTTCATCCTCATATGGTTGCAAAGATGCAGCTTTTATTTTTGCTGCAGTTTCCTGATCCAGCATTTCAAGAAATTCCGATAGGTCGTCTTCATCTAAAGTCTGATCTTTGAACAGAGTAAAGTTTAAAGCTGAAGTAATTGTAGAATAAAAATTTTCTGATTGATTTTTAAGATAAATATATAATTGATCCTTTGTGAGTGGTTGTAATTCTTTCATGAAATTTAGCGATATTGCACCTACTTATTCCTTATAGAAATAGATAGATGCAATATAAGAAGATAAGTTTTGTTATGCCAGAAAACCGAATTTATTCTCAAACATTTTTCCTATTACCGGAATGGGTTTTTTCTGTTCATTAGCCGCATTGATGATTCCAAATACCCATAAAACTAATAGGATCAATCCTATATAATTCAGAAAAGACAGCACAGGAAGAATAGGAATTAGGACAGAAAGAATAATATTCACAACAACGGTTAACAGAAAGAAGCCTAACCCTTGTTCAAGATGATAATTGGCCAGATCATTTTTAACGGTTAAATCTTTACTTTTAACATAGGCGATAATCCAGCCAATAATCGTTACATAGCTTAAAATAGAAATGGTTTTACTGTTCATATTGAAATATTTTCCGTCAAAAGTAGAACGCTGAACTGCATCCATCAACAGTCGATTGGCCAATTGCCACTTTGAATTGGTATTCAGTAGATACTGGCAGAAAATTATATATCTATGAGTTTATTCTTCCTTCATTAATTTGAAAAAAACTTCTTTTTTAGCCCGGGATATCGGAATACTGGCTCCGTTTTCCATTTCAATCATTCCTTCTCTGGAATAACTTACGATATAATTGGTATTGATCAGGTAAGATTGATGTACCCGAAAGAAATCAGGAGGAAGAAGAATACTTTCGTAATTTTTAAGGGGTTTGGAAATCATGATTTTCTTTCCATCATTCAGATAGAATGTAGTATAGGAGCCGGATGTTTCACAATGCATGATCTGGTTGATCTTCACCACATGCATCGCTTCCTGAGTAGGAAGAATGATCCTTTGTGGGGTTTTGTGCATATTATGACTGAGCTCGTTTATCTGTTGTTCTTCGAGGAATCGTTCCTTTAGTCCTGAAATTCTGTCGATAGCGATTTTGAGTTCTTCAGCATCAATAGGTTTTAATAAATAATCCAAAGCACTGAACTTAAACGCCCGGATAGCATATTCTTGATAAGCGGTTGTAAAAATCAAATGAAATTTTCGGTATGAAATCTGATGGAGAACATCAAAACCAGTCCCATTTTTTAACATGATATCCATGAATACAAGATCGGGCTGAAGTCTGTCAATAAGCTTTGCTGCTTCGTCTGCACTTTCGGCATAGCCAATGATTTGTACTTTATCCGGAGCAATCATCTCCAGCATAATGGATAATGCTTCCCGCAAGTGATATTCGTCTTCTATGATTATTGCTTTATACATACTTTATAATATTGGAATATATAATGTGACCATACACCCTTGCTGCCCATCTTTATCAATAGTCAGTTCTCTTACTTCAAGTTTTGCTCTGGAATTATCCTTAAGCATAAGAACGAGTCGTTCATCTGTAATTTTGGTAGACAATGAACGATGGGAATCATCTGTTTTCTGTTTTCTGGAAGCTGTAAGTCCGATTCCATTATCTTTAATGCTACAGATAAGGAGATTGTCATCAGATTTTTCTTCAAAAGTAATGAATAATAATCCTTTTTGGAATGCTTCCAAAGGTTTAATTCCATGTTCAATCGCGTTTTCAACGAATGGCTGTATTAAAAGAGGCGGAATATGTAGCTGCTGATCCACGGATTCATCACGTTGTATCCGGTAATCAAAACTTTGATTTAAACGCAGTTGCTGAAGTTCAATATAATTTTCAAGAGTTTGTATTTCCTCTTCCAAAGTGACGGTTTCCATACGGGATTGTTCCAATACACGGCGGCTGAGCTTCGCAAATTTTCCAAGATAGAGTACAGCAAGATCCGTATCTTTTCTAAGGATCATTCCCTGGATATTCCCTAATGCATTGAATATGAAATGAGGATCCATCTGTGATTGAAGCAACCGCCTTTCAAGAGATAGTTTCTCTGCTAAATTTTCTAGCGTTTCTTTTTCAAGAAGCTCCATTTTAAGCTCATTATTGGTTTGCTGCTGTTGAAGAAAATCTTCTCTTTTTTGATGATAACGCTGGCGGAAATAATAAGACCGATACATAAAGACAAGTCCAATAAGTAAAACAGCAGAAATTCCATATCCTAATAACTGATTCTTTTTCTGAAGTTTATTTTCCTGTTCCAGTTGTTGAATACGAGCCAGTTTCTTTTCCGATTCATATTTGGCATCAGCATTCTGAAGAATCTGTTGAGTAGATTCGTCGTACTTTAATTTATTATACCTGATAAAAAATGTATCATACTCATGATAGGCTTTATAGTCTTTTTCTTCCGAAGCAATATTTTTCAGACAGTCATAAAATGCTGCCAAAAGATAATTGTCTTTATAGGGAAGGTTCTGCTGGTAGGAAATTCCTTCTTTAAAAAGATTTTCGGCAGTTCTGTATTCTCCTTTTGCTACATAATACTGCCCGCGTAGTCCCATAGAACTTCGGTATACGCTTTTTATACCATATTGTTTTCCAATGATTAATGCTTTCTCCAAGGCTGATAAAAATGCTTTCTCATCTATAGGCTTTGGTCCATTCATATATAAAGCTGCGAGATTGATATAGGCAACGCCGATGTTACTTTTACTGTCTATTTTTGCTTCGCTTTTTTCTATAAAAGTGATCGTTTGATTAAAAAAAGAAACAGCCTCCTGCCATCGGTCTGTTTCTCCTGCAGCAACAAGGTCAGAAAGGTAACTCCCTACCGCAAGCCTCGCATGAAGAATGCTTTCAGGATTACCGGATTTTTCAGCAAATGAAAGTCCTTCATCAGCATATTTTTTTACTTTTTCAGGAGAATCCGGAGAGAAAAGATAAGAAATATCTGCTCCAAGTTTTGCCGATTGATCATAGCTCTGCATTGTATTGAAAAGAGTATAAGCTTTAAGAAAGAAAGTTAAGGCTTGTGACTTATCATCTGTATATGATTTAAGGTAGCCCATCACAGTATTGGCAAAAGCTTTTGCACGGTTACTTTTTATGGAGTTGGCGATATCATAAGATGTTTCCGCATATTTCATGAATTCCTTGAGATGAAGAAGGCGTTTATGGGTTAAGGCAAGATAGGCGTTACAAATGGTTTCATCCTCTTTATTTCCTGATTTTTGGGAAGCCTGAAGAGCAGCCATCTGCATTTTGAGACTTGCTGATGAATCCGTAAACCTCTTGGAATAAGCTACACTGGCTTCATGTTCTATAGGAGAAATTTGTTGTGCTTTTACAAGACTCAATGATATCCAGCAAAATAGAAAGCAAAATAGAAGTTTGGTTATATTGTTTTTTTTCTTGATCATGTCAATGGATACGTCGGGCTAATTTATAAATTGTGTAAGGATTGACAAAATAGAAATAGGTTTAAAATGCTGATTTTAAGGGGATATTTAAACCCAATAAGGCAAATTACAGCATGTTTTTTACAGAATACCAATTCAAAATGTATAAATACCAATTGATGCTGGCAGAAATACATCCGAATATTTAATCTTGCAGAGAATATCAATGCAATAGCCATGAAAACTATATATAAATTTCTGACCTGTATTCTTTTATTTCTTCCTGTTAAAATGCTGTTTTCTCAGCAGACAGATGAAAAACGATTGAAAATTGAAGTAACTGTAAATGATGGAAAAAACCAGATTGTTTCTGTTATCAAATCTTATACAATTTCTTATAATAAAACATTGTTAACTCCTGATAATAAATCTAATAATGTAAAGGCATTTTATTTATCATTGGATTTTGAAAAGCAGGATATTCCACTTTTAAGAGCATTTATCCAAAATAAAAATGGGTTGGATGGTCAGATTACAATAACAGATACCTATGGAAAATTGCCATTCCGAAAAATTGAATTCAAATCAGCAGTAATGGAGGTAATGACTGAGCAGACGACAGGGGATTATAATGGTATGTATATGAATTTAAGCAGTAACGTACTTAGTATTGATGGGTTAAAAATCGAATAGTAAGCTTCACAAATGATGAAAAAAACGATTATATATTGGATGCATTAAAATTTCTGACATGAGATATGTACAGTTTAAAGATATCAGGCATAAATTCCCTAAAGACAGCTGGCTGTATTGGCGCAATGAAAAACATGCCGGTGAATTTGATGAAGATTGGGTGATCTATATCCATCATGATATGGAGGTGCAAAATTTAAATCTGGATGATCCTTTTACAGTTTTTAATACTATAGAAAACCAGTCTGAAATTAAGAAGGAAGATTGTTTAGTTGTCTTTATTGAGGGAAACCTTACAGTAAAAAATATTTACAATCACGAATCTGACGGGTCTACCTGTTTGTGTGTGCTGGGAAATCTTGAAGCTGATAATATCATTGTAGGCGGACAGGAATTATACATTACCGGAAATTTAACTGTAAGAGAATGTTTTTGGGGAAATTATAATCACGGAGATCTTATTGTACAAGGCGAAACTAAAGCTAAAGTTTTTGTCGCTACTGAAGGTTATCATTATGATTATAAAAAAGAAAGAATAACCGCAGACTTTTTCCTTTGTGATGAAGAGGAAGAAGACTTTGATTGTACATTGCCAGCAGGTCTTTTTTCTGAGGGAATGTTACATGCCGAAGATGAATTAGATACAGAAGATCTTTTTACCTGGAATGACTGGCTTTCCCGTTCCACAGCTATTAAAATGCTGGATGAAAATTGCTCAATCATCAAGAAAGATATTCAACTTCTTTCAAAAGAAGAAAAAGAAGCTCTTGAATTGGCATCTATTCCAACGTATTTCGAAAATACAGGATTTGAAGATTTTCAATCCTTTCTCTCACAGTTGGAAAATTTTCACAAACTAATGGCTGTTGTGAAACTGCATAAGGAAGGATATCAACATTATACTTTTAAAGATTATGAAATACAATTACATCCAGATACAGAAGATGGACAGGCCCATGTAATGTTTACCCATTCATCGGGTTTTATCTTTTTCATTTGTATAATAGAGGATGAAAACGATAAGGAAGTACTCTCTGCAGTGTATCGTGAAAACGAAGAAGCTTCTTTTGTAAATGTTTTTCAACAAAGAACATCCATACACTATACTACTCAGCTCAATATTCTATGGAAAGATGTTCTTACAAGGGCCGAGCGTGGTGCTTATTTCTATAAAAAGTTTTTGGATACGGTTAAGGCTGTTGAAGTTATCGGTTATTTGAATCTGCCAATGGTACAGGAAAAATATAATGATTATCAGGATGCAGATAAAAACAACTTCTGGTATGATGGATATTGCTTTCTGATGCGTAGACATGGCGAAAGAGGATTGGTGGGAAGCCTTGACATCGGAAAGGAAAGAGATGCTGAAATATTTGATATGAGAACGTATTGTTTCCGTCCTGATCAGCTTGAAAACCCGGAAAAATGCAACTTATTTTATGCTTCAAGCCAGGAAGAACTTACCAATGACCCATATTCAGGAAACGGAAAGGTGTTTAAAGTATTTCTTTACGATTGGGAGCTGTTTAGAGAATCCATAGAATGGTATCCTAAAATAGGAAAAGCTTTTACAGCAATGAATGAAGAATATCTGGAAGAAAAGAATATATAAATCTATAGACAAAACCGTGAATACATTACATCAGGAAGCCCTTGAAGCATTCCGTCAGAAAAACTATGCCGTTGCCGCTAAAAACTGGATAAAAGGACACGCTCTTCCAGATGATAGGGAAGAACTTAAGGAAATCTATCTTTGGGTCAATGCTATAAATGAAACTTCCCCAGATGCTGATCTTTGTGCGATATTAGGACTTATTGCGCTGGATCATCATGAAGTTTTTACTAATGACCATGAGAAAGCGCTTCTTCAGTGTGTAGAATGGAGCAGGCAGGGAATCAGTCTCAGTCCCAATCACCCTTGGTGTCATCGTCACGCAGGTTCTGCTTTCTATTGGATGAGCCAATGGGAAGAAGTAGTTCCTTATTATGAAAAAGCAATATCTCTGGTACCTTCACCCACTTTACAGATCAGGCTATTTATGATCTCCAACAGAGAGAATCCTAATCCTGATTTTCTGCTATTGGACATTAACCCTGAAACTTCTGAAGGAATGGAAGCCTATAATGCCGGTGTAGAGATTAATAGAATTCTCAACCAATATCCTCAGATGTCTGAATTTGAAAAGGAAAGGCTCACTCAACTGAAAAGAGATTGTTACACCACAGCCTACCATCTTTATTATAAGACTCTGGTGACGAAAAACGGCGATCCATACAATGATGATTCCCATACCTTTGCTATGTGCTGTAATAATCTGGCGATAGAGCTTACCAACCAGAAAAAATATGACGAGGCAATTGCTGTGACTACAGAAGGAATGCAGTACAGTTATTTTATGTACATCCTTCAAAACAGATGGAGTGCCCGCTTGGAAGCCGGATATTTTGAGGAAGCTGTGGCAGATGGAGAAAAGCTTATGGAGGATTTTATAGATGAAATGGATTCTATAACCTATTTTAATATTGCCGATCATCTTTGCAATAGCTATATGGAATTAAAAGACTATGAGGCAGCAATGGAGTGGATTAATGTCGGATTGGAAAGTTATTATTCCTTAGATGCAACAGATCCTTTACTGAGCAACCCAGAAATTGTCCGATGTTTTACTAATTTTTATATCTATAAAGCAAAAATTGAAGAACAGACAGGTATAAAACCGGATGCAGGTACAGCATCAAAAGAAGCCGATCGTATTTTGGAAGAAATGCCGGACAATCCAAGTATATTAATCAGCCGCTCTAATATTTTTTTAGAAGAAGAAAATTATGAAAAAGCTCTTGAATGCCTGCAATATGCTATACATTTTGCTTCCGAACAGAATAAAGTAAGATCTGTACAAGTAGCTTTATACAATATGGGGTATATTCAGGTTGCAAAACTGAAGGACGAAGCTGCTGCATTTGAAAGTTTTGAACAGAGTATTGCCTTGGGAAATGAAGATTTCTGGTGTTATTATTGGGCTGTTCATTGCGGATATCACCTGCAGGAAAATGAAAAGACTTTAGAGTATGCTTTGTTGGCACTTCAGGTTTTACCACAACAGGAGGGAGTTACCGAAGATATCACAGCAGAAATTTATGAACATTTAGGAACGGCACAATTAGATTTAGGTCAGTATGCAGATGCTGCAGAGAATTTTAAGGTGTCATTACAATATAATCCATCAAAAATAGCAAAAGATAATCTGAGAATAGCTGAAACAGAGAATAAACGTAACGGATCAGGCGGTTTCTTCAGAAAGGTGTTTGGAAGGTAAAAAGTAACGTAACTTCAAAAGTAGAAAACAGGTAGGGAGTTCATACAAATAGTAATATGGATTTTACCATTATACTTATTCAGTTTTTTTTGATATATTGTATTATCTATTTTTCAGGGGATTTTTTCAAAATTTGAAACCAGATAAAAATACATCTTATTTGCAATGTCAAAAGAAACGGCTTCACTTATCAGTTATTTTAAAAGTTTCATTCCGCTTTCAAAAGAAGAAATTGAAGTATTGGATGAGCGCATCACAGAAAGGAGGATCAGACGAAAACAATTTATTTTGCAGGAGAATGAAATATGCCAGTATTATACATTTGTAGTGTCCGGATGTTTCAAAATGTACAGTACAGATCATAATGGAGAAGAACATAATCTTCAGTTTGCATCAGAAAATGACTGGATTGTAGATATAGATAGTTTTCATAATAAAAATCCCAGCAAGCTGCATATTATTGCTCTGGAAAACTCAATTGTACTGCAGATTGAAAAAAATGATCTCTGGTATCTGTATACCTATTATCCAAAGTTTGACAGAAATTTTAGAGTGATTATTGAACATAAATTTATAGAGCTTCAGAATAGAGTATTACAGAATATAAGTGCAACAGGAGAAGAGAAATATGAATTTTTTCTCAGACAATATCCTCAGTTGGCCAATCGTATTTCTAATGTAGAAATTGCGTCCTATCTTGGAATAACCCCACAATTCCTTAGCAAAATCCGACAAAGAAGAATAAAGAACTAATTGTAGTTCTTATCCATATGAAACTAGTTTAAGAATTGATCTTACCAAATATCAAGATAATTTCTTAAACTAGTTTGCTGTTTTTTCATCGCCTTTCCTAGTAATTTTGACATACACAAAACATTAAAATTAAAAGAAATGGAAACATTGAAAAAAGTAGCTGTAATTGGCTTAGGAAATATTGGAAAAGCAATTGCTAATGATCTGATAAAAAATAATCATAAAGTAATTGTTGCTTCAAGAAACAGTGAAGAGGCCAGTAATTTTGCTGAACAATCCGGAGGACTTGCCCAAAGTATGAGTATTAAAGAAGCAATCAATACCGTTGATCTTATTATCCCTGCAATATGGTTTGGTTCCTTTAAGGATTTCTTTAATGATTATGGTGATCTTTTGAAGGATAAGACCATTATTGATGTGTCTAATCCTATTGCTCCTGATGGCAATGGCGGATTCAAAAAAATTATTGGGGAAAGAGAATCAGCTGGAGAACTTAATAAAGCTATTCTTCCTAAAGGGGCTAAACTGGTGAAGGCATTCGGAACTCTTGGTGCGGAAACCCTTGCAGGAGCAACAAATGGAAGTCCTGAGAAATCAGTATTATTTTACGCATCAGATGATCTGGAAGTGAATCATGATGTGGAAGAAGTGATTAAGAATGCAGGATTTGATCCTTTAAGAGTTGGAGGAATTGACCAGTCTATCCGTATCGAAGTTTTTGGAGATTTACATGAATTCGGAGCATTGGGAAAAACGGTTAATCTTACAGAAGCAAAGTCAAAACTTTAAAATAAAGTAATTATATAGTTACCTAAAATAAAACAGATAAAAAAATCATTCTGGTTCAGGTTTTTGCTATACTGCAAAAAAAGATACTAATGGGCAGATATATGTTTTATGATAAAATAGTAAAGCCGGACTAAGGAATTCCGGCTTTATTAATATTAATATTAATATTAATATAGTGAAAGAATAACCTTTTTAAATAGGGCTTACTTTCTTTCGATCTGAAATAACATTCAAGATAACGCCCAGAAGAATCAGCGTAATCCCAATCAATAAGTTATTCGTAAACTTTTCATTAAACATAAATACACTTACCATAACAGCAACTACAGGTTCCAGTGCCCCTAAAATAGCAACCGGAGTAGAACCAATGCTCTTAATGGCATACACCAGGCATAAACTGGAAATAACTGTAGTAAGGAAAGCAAAAATAAGGAAATTAATAAAAATAGTTATGGAAGGGATCTCAAATGACTGATGCCCTATAACTGATTTTGTCATAAAAAATAAAGAAGTAAAAAACATAGAGTAGAAGGTAAGCTTAAACCCTGAGACTTTGAGGTTGGATTTGTTGACAATCACCATGTAAAGCGCATAAAACAATGAACTGAGCATCACGATCCCTAATCCTGCAAAATTAATTTCAAAACCACTTCCTTTCAGGCATAAAACAATAACCCCTGCAAAAGCAAGAAATAATGAAACAATAGACAATTTAGTGAGCTTCTCTTTATAAAAGAAAAACATAATCAACGCTACAATTACCGGATAGATGAATAGAACTGTAGAAGCAATTCCCGGGGTGAGAAAATCATATCCTATAAACAGAAATTCGGAGGAAAGAGCATAGCATACTCCCAAAATGGCTAATATTAAAGCTTCCTTTTTATTGATTCTGAAATTTTGTTTGGAATAGATAAGATAGGCTGCCACCATTAGAGTAGAAAAGAAAAATCTGTAAAACAGTGTAATATCCATTGAAAAATGGGCCTGCTTGATCGGCAGGATGAAAATTGGAATCAATCCGTATGAAACCGCTGACAAAACACCCAATAAATAACCCCTAAGTTTCATTTGCTTTTTATAGTTTATAGTTTTAAAACAAAAAACCACTGAATCAATCAGTGGTTTTTGTTATTTTGTTAAAGATTAGATCGGTTTAAAACTTAATCCTTGTTCCTGCAGTAATATTTGTTCCTGCTCTTTATAGTAACCACTTACTAGTTTATCGTGAATCGCTTCAAACGCTGCCAGAGTTTCATTAATCTCTGCATCTGTGTGAGAAGCGGTAGGAATCAGTCTTAAAAGAATCATTCCCTTCGGAATTACCGGATATACTACTACTGAAGTAAAGATTCTGTAATTTTCTCTAAGGTCTTTTACCAATAAAGTAGCTTCTACAGGAGTTCCCTGCATCATTACCGGAGTTACACAAGTGTTGGTATCACCAATGTTGAATCCTCTTTCTTTTAATCCGTTTTGTAGTTTAGCTACATTTTCCCAAAGTTTAGCCTTGATTTCAGGTCTTGATCTCAATAGCTCCAATCTTTTTAATCCTCCGATTACCATTGGCATTGTAAGGGATTTAGCAAAGATTTGTGATCTTAAATTGAACTTCAGGTATCTGATAATTTCTTTGTCACCCGCAAGGAATGCTCCGAAACCAGCCATTGATTTTGCAAAAGTAGAAAAATATACGTCAATCTGATCATTACAATCCTGTTCTTCACCAACTCCGGCACCCGTTTTACCTAATGTTCCGAAACCATGAGCATCATCCACTAAAAGTCTGAACTGATATTTTGATTTAAGTTCGCAGATTTCTTTAATTTTTCCCTGCTGCCCTCTCATTCCGAAAACCCCTTCAGTAATCACAAGGATTCCTCCTCCTGTTTCTTCTGCCACTTTAGTAGCTCTCTGAAGGTTTTTTTCAAGACTCTCCATATCGTTGTGCTTGTAGGTAAATCTTTTACCTGCATGAAGTCTTACTCCATCTACGATGCAGGCATGAGAATCCATATCGTAAACGATAACGTCATTTCTGCTTACCAAAGCATCAATAGTAGACACCATTCCCTGGTAACCGAAATTCAATAAATATGCTGATTCTTTTTGTACAAAGTCTGCCAATTCTCTTTCCAACTGAAGGTGCTGATCTGTTTCTCCAGACATTGCCCTTGCTCCCATTGGATAGAACATTCCATATTCTGCAGCAGCCTTTGCATCTGCTTCTATTACTTCAGGATGATTACATAATCCTAAATAATCATTAGCACTCCAGAAAATTACTTCTCTACCCTGAAATTGCATTCTCGGGCCGATAGGTCCCTCTAGTCTTGGGAAAATAAAATATCCTTCTCCATAATCTGCAAATTGTCCCAGAGGTCCTGGATTTTCTTTTATTCTTTCAAAAATATCCAACATTGTATCGTAATTTTTAAGTAAAAAAGCCTTTTTTGTAGAACACGTAAAAGGCTTTATTTGTATCGTGATTTTATTTTGTTCCTATTTAATAAACTCTGTCTTGAAGACTTCGTCATAATTGTGGACACAGTTGTTAACAAACCCCTGTTCGGCCATCCATTTATCACTGTATACCTTAGTGATATATCTTGAACCGTGGTCAGGATATATTAAAACAACCACATCATTTTCAGTTAATTCGTGAGAATTAGCATATTGTATCAGTCCCTGCGTGACAGCTCCAGTAGTATAACCTCCCATAATAGCTTCCTTCAAAGCAATCTCACGGGTTCTGTAGGCAGCCATTTCATCATTTACCCTTACAAATTCATCTACCTTATCAAAAAGAAGAGCGGAAGGGATTAAATTTTTTCCCATTCCCTCAATCTGATAAGGGTGTACATCTTCCTTGTGAATCTCACCTGTCTCGTGATAGCTTTTTAATATAGAACCATCTGCATCCACCCCGATAATTTTAATATTCGGGTTTTTCTCCTTCAAAAACTTAGCTGAACCAGATAACGTACCTCCTGTTCCGGTGCAGGCAAAAAGGTGAGTGATCTTACCTTTTGTCTGTTCCCAGATTTCAGGACCGGTGGTCTGGTAGTGGGCATCAATATTCAGTTCATTAAAGTACTGATTGATGTAAATAGAATTGGGAGTTTCCAAAGCGATTCTTTTCGCTACTTCATAATAAGATCTTGGATCATCCGCCGCTACATTGGCAGGACATATATAAACAGTAGCTCCTAAAGCCTTTAGATAAGCGATCTTTTCAGGCTTCGTTTTGTCGCTTACTGCGAGAATACATTTATATCCCTTAATGATACATACCATTGCAATAGAAAACCCAGTGTTTCCAGAAGTAGTTTCTACAACTACGGAATCTTCTTTCAATAAGCCTCTCTCCTCTGCGTTCTCTATAATATGAAGTGCGATTCGGTCTTTGGTGGAATGTCCAGGATTATATGATTCTAACTTGGCATAAACGGTTGCTGGAATATCTTTTGTAACAGTATTTAGCTTCACCATAGGAGTATGTCCTATTAGGCCAAGAATATTATCGTAAACATTACTCATTATTTGTTATTTTCAATAAAAATCTGACTGCAAAAATACAAAAAAATAAATAATTACTAAACTTTTGTTTGATTTCTAGGGCTTAGTTCCGTAAAAAAATATTTTCCTGTTTACAGTATTAGCACGAGTTTAATCGCAAATTTTGCGCCAAATTTTTAAATTTTGTTAAAAACAATATAAAATAATATAAAAGCCTTATTTTCGCATAATTGATTTAATACTATGAAAAATTGGACTTTTAGGCAATGGAACACCGTTTTAGGATGGGTGATTTTCGTCATTGCGTTTTTCACGTACTTGTCCACCATAGAACCCAATTTCAGTTTTTGGGATTGTGGCGAGTACATTTCTTCTGCAGTAAAACTTGAAGTAACGCATGCTCCCGGAGCAGCTTTATTCCAGATTGTGGGCGCCGTGGCGGCCATGTTTGCATTAGGGAAAGGCGAAAATTACTCCATCGTAATTAACGCGATGTCTGCATTGTTCAGCGCGCTGACTATTTTATTTTTGTTTTGGACGATCACTCATTTTGTGAGAAGATTGCTGAACAAAGATTTTGAAGAAATTACAAAACATCAGGAAATCTCTATTTTATTTGCCGGAGCGGTAGGAGCATTGTGTTTCACTTTCTCAGATACGTTCTGGTTCTCAGCAGTAGAAGGAGAGGTTTATTCAATGGCTTCTATGTTTATCGCGCTTTTGGTCTGGTTGATTACGAAATGGGAAAATGAGTATCAGGCAGCAGACAGTGAGAGATGGATTATTCTTATTTTCTTCGTTTTAGGACTTTCTGTTGGGGTACACATGATGTGTATGCTGGCAACTCCTATGGTATGTCTTGTATATTATGCAAGAAACTATAAGTTTACCTGGAAAAACTTTATCTGGGCAAATCTTATTACGCTGTTAATTCTAAGTTTGGTCTTCAAAATTATCTTCCCGCTAATTATGACGATGTTCGGAAGATTGGAGATTTTCTTTGTAAACGGTCTTGGACTTCCTTTCCACTCCGGAACAATTGCGGCCTTTATTTTGATGGTTGCAATTAGTTATTTCTTAATCAAATATGCCAGAAAAACGAAAAAGAATCTGTATCAGACGATTGCTTTATCTGCAGTATATATGATTATCGGATTCTCTTGCTGGATGGTAATTCCAATCAGAGCGAATGCAAATCCACCAATGAACCTTAACGATCCGGATACGGCAATTGGTATGTTGGATTATTATAACAGAGAACAGTATGGTGACTGGCCAACTATTTACGGACAAAACTATACGGCTTTCCTTGATGCAAATGGGATTGAAAAGAATGAAGACGGAAGTTTTAAGACAAAGAAAACCGGAGAAATTTATGAAAAAGATGAGAAAACGAACACCTACAGAAAGACTGGTGACCGATTCAATTATGTTTTCAATAAATCTCAGGTAAGCTTAATGCCAAGAATGTTTAATGAGGATAAGGACGTCATGTCTAACTATATTTCAATGTATGGGGCTCCTGATTTTACATTCAATTATGCGAATGAAGATGTTGCAGATAACCCTCAGGCTAAACAAATTTTTGATGAACTGAGAGCCAAATATGATGATAAATCTATTACGGCTGCAGATTATTTAAAGGTAAAACCTTATAACCTTATTAATGTTCAGAAGCCTTCGTTACTTCAGAATATGGATTATTTCATCTCCTTCCAGAATGGATATTACTTCGTAAGATACCTGTTATGGAACTATGTGGGAAGACAGAATGATCTTGAAGGAAACATGGAAAGCACAAAAGGAAACTGGATTTCCGGAATTCCTTTTATTGATAATGTAAATGTAGGAAATCAGGATAAAATGCCTGCTAAATTTAAGAATGAAAGTACAGTAGCGTTCTTCTTCCTGCCATTAATTTTAGGATTAATCGGGTTCTTTTTTCAACTGAACAGAGATTTTGGAAGATTCTATGCTTTATTATCTTTATTCATTATTACAAGTGTTGGAATTGTTTTCTATACAGGAGTAAAACCTTTTGAACCAAGAGAAAGAGATTATGCAATGGTAGGTTCATTCTATGCATTTGCGATCTGGATCGGTTTGGGAGCGGGAGCTATTTTATGGTTTGTGCAGTCTAAAATCAAGTCTAATGGTGCTAACATTGCATTAGGAGTTGTGTTGCTAGGAGTTCCTTTCATGATGGGCTTTCAGAACTATAATGTACACAACAGAAGCAACAGATATACAGCTTATGATTATGCATATTCCGTATTAAAATCATTACCAAAGAACGATATTTTATTCGTGTATGGTGATAATGATACTTATCCGGTTTGGGCAATCCAGGAAACAGAAAGATTCAGAGATGATGTAAAAGTAGTTAACTTTACGCTGGCTTCAACACCTTGGAATCTTGACCAGATAAAAAGAAGAACTTACAATGCAATGGGACTTCCAAGTGAATTGACTCATGATGATTACAGAGACGGAGTAAACGACCAGATCTATATGATGAAGAAGGAAGATTGGGAAGGAGTTTTCAATATGTTGAAAGAACAGGGAGTTCCGGATACAGAATTCAAGGACTTCAGAAAGTACCTTACACAGGATTCTTTAACCCTGAAAGATGCGATTAAGTTTATCAAATTCAAATCTCCTGAAAAAGATCAGTTACTGAAAATGTACTTCGGAGAAGAGAAATATGAAAAGTATAATATTCTTCCGGTGAACAAATTTATTCTTCCTGTAAATAAAGAAAATGCTTTAAAAGCAGGAATTATCAATCAGGAAGATCTTCCGGATGTAGCCAATCAGATCATGATTACTTACAAAGGAAATACTTTATATAAAAACAACCTGATCTTAATGGATTTATTGGCGAACTTCGATTGGAAACGTCCGATTAACTTCTCTTCAGGGGGTATTTATGACAGTGAAAATATTTTCTACCTTAATGATTATCTTCAGTTTGACGGATTCAGCTACAGATTAATTCCAATCCAGACTTTACCGTCAGCAGATGGAGATATGGGAAGAGTAGATGCCAACAATCTTTATAATGTTGTGAAAAACTTCAGATGGGGGAACTTTAAAGATTTGAGCGCTCACTTTGATGAAACAGCAACTTCCAATATTATCAGCTACAGAATGTCAGCAAGCAGAGCAGCTTCAGCATTGGCATTAAAAGGGCAGAAAGCAAAAGCATTAGAAATCCTGGATCTTGCAGCAAAAGAAATTCCTGCTGAAAAATACAATGATCCACGTTCATTAAGCTCAATTGTAACCGGATATATCATCGCAGGACAGGAACAAAAAGGATTGCAATTGGCAGAAGTACTTAAAAAAGGAATCTTTGACGAGTATGACTATTACTTAAGTCTTTCTAAAGCGGAGCAAAGCTACGTGAGAAGACAGATGAGAACAAAACCAATGGAATATTCTCTTGTAGTAGCAGCGGTTACAGATGCTTATATGAAGATTGGACAAAAAGAAAAAGCATATGCTTATCTGGTAAAATCCATTGAGCCGATTGATAAAAAATTCAATGCTTTTGTGAAGGAACTTCAGCAGATGGGTAAAGAAAAAGCAATGAAACAATCTGAGGATGTTCAAACAATCACTCCATTCTACCAATATTTATTTGATGTAATGGAACCTTTTGACTCAACTTATTCCAAGGAAAAAGAAAATCAGATTACTTCAGCAATCATCAAAGTAACAACACAATAAAACATTTTTAAAAACGGAACTTCGGTTCCGTTTTTTTGTTATTGGCAATCCTGAATTTTAAGATTATATTTGTGGAACTAAAAATGCATAATGGCAGAAACACAGAATAGCAGGTTCCCAATCTACGCCGTAATCGTTACGGTAGTTTTTAAACTTCTTTTTTTATTGACGCATTACATTCAGGAAGATGCTTTTATCACCTGGAGGGTGGCCCAGAATTTACTGGACTACGGAGTAATTGGTTTCAATGGAGATACTAAAATTTCTGCTTCTACCACTCATTTGTATGTTTTTGTGTCCTATATTTTCAACTTTATTTTTGGTAAAGAATATTTTATAGAACCTCTTTTGATTTTTAATTCCATTCTGTTTACAATAGGAACATTATTCTTATCACATTTGGTTCTTAAAAATCCTTGGCATAAGGCCATTTTCATTTTTTTAATCGGAATTTTACCCCCGGCTATTAAGATTTCAATCCTTGGAATGGAGTATGGAATCCTGTTTTTTCTTGAAATGGTCTTGTTATATTATGGTTTCAATAAAGGGAAAAAATGGGTGTTGACGCTTCTTCCAATCCTGATTATGTTTACAAGGGTTGATACTGTTATCTTCCTTGGAGTAGTATTTCTTGTTGACCTTTTCTGGAGCAGAAAAATCAGATGGAACTATATTTTTGGCGGAATTCTAGGGGCTTTATCTACTGTTGCTTTTAACTGGTTCTATTTTGGAGAAGTAGTGAATAACACCATTACAGCAAAAAAATTACTTTACGAACAACAATTTACTTTCGGAGAACACCTTGACTATTTTCTGATTAGCTTTGGGAATTTCTGGGGAATGCTAAAGGTTCCGGGAGCTTTCAATCCTATCACGGTTATTGTTCTTATTTTTGAATTACTTTGCTTTATTTACCTTATCCGACAAAGAGAAAAGAGAAATTATTTCCTGTGGATGATCTTTATTTTCGGATGGGTAAAGCAGATTATTTTTATCTCTCAAAAAAGCTTATTCGACTGGTACTACTGGGTACCGCAACTTTTGCTTTTTGTTCCGGTTCTTATTTTTATATTAGAGCAGAAAGAGAGAAGAAACTTATGGTTATCACTGCTTATTGTATTTTATATTGTTCCGATGCTAGCTTTCCAAACCATTCATTCTATAGCAACCGGAAATGGAGAATGGAATTATAGAAGAACAATCGGTACATTTCTGAACCAATATGAGAAAGATAAAAATCAGTGGATTTTATTGGAGCCTGCGGGGTATGTGCCTTATTTTTCGGGATTAAAAACCATTGATGAAGTTGGGTTGGTAGACAAACAGATTCAGGAAGAAATCAAAAAAGATAAAACAGATTATTGGATCAACACGGTTAAAAACAGAAAACCAAAATACTTGCTTTCATATCAGAATTTATACGAAGGTAAAAATGCAGCATATTATCAAGCCCACTATAAATTATTGAAGGAATTCAGAGTAAAAGATCACCTGAAAAGTGATCATAAAATACTGGAAAAGATCTACAATCTGAAACCTTCCGGAACAGACTATAACTTATATATCAGAGTAGATTAAAATAGTTTGAAAGTATAATTTCGAGCTTTTAAACTTGGCCTCATGCAACTTATTGTCTAAAACCTAATACCTAAACTTATGAAATATTGTGCTTTTCTCCGCGGTGTCAATGTAAAAGGAACCAATATGAAAATGGCAGATGTCTGTCAGGTTTTCAAGGATGCAGGAATGAAAGATGTAGTTTCTATATTAGCTTCCGGAAATATTGTGTTTTCTTCTGACAAAAATGCTGTTGAATTAAAAATAATTCTTGAAAAAGCAATGTCAGAGCATTTTTCCTATGAAGCTTTCCTGTTTATAAAATCTCATGAAGAAACAGAGGCTTTCTGGAACAGTGTTCCTTTTGAAAAAAATGAGGACCTTCATATTTATGGTTTTGTCGGAATGTCGGGCGTAGAAAATGTTTTGATGAAAGAGTTTGAAAAAGCTGCTCAGGCGGAAAATGAAAAAGCAGAAATCGTCAATGATATATTTTATTGGCAGGTTCCCAAGGGAAATACATTAGATTCCAACTTTGGAAAAGTTTTAGGAAAGAAAAGCCTGAAGGATCAAATGACCAGTAGAAATATCAATACCTTTGAGAAGATACTGAAAAAGATGGAGTAGTTTTTATCTCCAATATAATAAGAAAATCCAATAGGAACGGGTTTAGTCCGTTTTTTGTTTTATAACAATTGCCTTGGCTTTAGCCAAAACCTATGAGAAAATCTCTGAAAATTATCATTATTGTAGATTTTTCAGATTTTTTTTATTGACCACATCGAATCTCTGATTCTGCAGGAATCTAAACCTTCATATTTAAAATAACTATACGGAGATTCTTCCTTCGTCAGAATGACAAACTGGATGGATAAAAATACTTGGAGAATTTATTGTTTTTTATTCTTACAGGTTTAAAAAAATATCCGCAATTTTTGTCATTCCGCCAGGAATATAGCTTTAAACGTTAATCAACAGTGTTTAGATCAAATTAAGTGTTGAAAAATATGAGAAAATTTTAGCATTGAATTACCATCTGAAATTTTAATTAAAACTTAATCCGAAAAATACATCTGCTTAAAATATCGTCATTACCTTCTATCATCTATCATCTATCATCTATCATCTATCATCTATCATCTATCATCTATCATCTATTATATCCAACCATCTTAAACTCTCTTTCCAAATAATTTCCAAGTCTGAAACTTTCTCAGTATTTTTACTGAACTTTTTAATTACAACAAAATGATTCAGTATTTAGATAATATTCAGCACAAAGATTCAAAGAACTTTTTCCTTATTGCAGGACCTTGTATTATTGAAGGGGAAGATATGGCACTTAGAATTGCTGAAAAAGTAATCAACATTACAGACAAGTATAATATTCCTTATATTTTTAAAGGGAGTTTCAAAAAGGCTAACAGAAGCCGTGTAGACTCTTTCACAACCATTGGAGAAGAGAAATCTCTTGAAATTCTTAAAAAAGTAGGAGAGACCTTCAACATTCCTACCACTACGGATATTCACGAAAATGAGCATGCTGCATTAGCGGCGCAATATGTGGATGTTCTTCAGATCCCTGCATTCCTTGTACGTCAAACAGACTTATTGGTGGCTGCTGCAAAAACAGGAAAATGTGTGTCTTTGAAAAAAGGACAGTTTCTTTCACCGGAATCGATGAAATTTGCGGTTCAGAAAATTACAGATTCTGATAACCAGAAAGTAGCGATTATTGAAAGAGGAAATTCTTTCGGATATACAGATCTGATCGTAGATTACAGAGGAATTCCTACCATGAGAGAATATGCGCCTGTAATTCTGGATGTTACGCATTCATTACAACAGCCTAACCAAAGCTCGGGAGTAACAGGAGGAAGGCCGGATCTTATTGAAACCATTGCCAAAGCAGGAATTGCAGTAGGAGCAGACGGAATTTTCATTGAAACACATCCAACTCCGGAAACAGCATTATCTGATGGTGCCAATATGTTAAGACTGGATTTATTAGAAGATTTATTACAAAAATTGACAAGAATTAGAGAATCAATTTTGTAATTGTTAAAAAAACATTAATTTTAGAAATTCTAAAATATTTCTTTTGAAAAAACTAGTTTTACCGCTAAGCCTTATGGTCCCTATTCTGATTTTCTCCCAACAAAGAAAAAAGGATACAGCGACCACTAGAGTGACCGATATAGAGGAAGTTGTGTTCCAGAAAAAAACAACAGGAAGAACGAATGACCTTACCAATGTGAAAATTTCTGCAAAAGAAGCGAAAGCAGTAGCTTCTATCAGTGGTGGAATTGAGGGACTTATTAAAACGCTCCCTTCCGTAAACTCCAACACTGAGCTATCTTCTCAGTATATGGTGCGTGGTGGAAACTATGATGAAAATCTTATCTACATCAATGATATTGAGATCTACAGACCTTTTCTGATCAGAAACTCTCAGCAGGAAGGGATGAGTATCATTAACCCAGATATGGTTTCAACAGTGAACTTCTCCGCTGGAGGATTTGAAGCCAAATATGGTGATAAAATGTCTTCTGCTTTAAATATCTATTACCGTGAACCTGAAAAATTTGAGGTTTCCGGTGAAGCAAGTCTAATTGGAGGTAGATTAACCACCGGTTTAGCTTCGAAGAATAAGAAATTTACAGCATTATTTTCTGGAAGATACAGAAATACCAATCTTGTTCTTAACACCTTAAAAGAAGATACAGACTTTAATCCTACCTATTGGGATTTTCAGTCTTATTTGAATTATCATGTTAACGATAAACTCTCCATGTCATTCATAGGATATTATTCCAAGAATGATTATGAGATGATTCCTAAGGCGAAAAGTGTAACTTTTGGAAGTCTTCAGCAGCCTATTACGGTAAATATAGGTTATGCTGGTAAGGAAAATGACCAATATAAAAATATGATGGGTACATTTTCCATGAACTATAAGCCGGCTGATAAATGGAAACTTACCTTGGATGCTTTTGCTTATCAGAACAGGGAAAGAGAATATTATACCATCCGCTCAGAATATGACCTGCAGACATTTGACCCGATAACAAAGGAACCTGTTTCCAGTTATGACGTGGGTGGACAAACGGAACATGCCAGAAATGACCTGTTTGTAAGAACTTACGGAACCCAGTTCAGAGCTAAGTTTTCTCCTAATGTCAATACGGATATTGAGGTTGGTTTCAAATACGAAAAAGAAAATCTTAAAGATCTTACCAATGAATGGAAATTAGTAGATTCTGCGGGATACAGTCTTCCAAGACCGGAAGTGATTGATCCGAGATCAGGAACTACAACAGGAGATCTGAGAATGTTCTATTATATTGCAGGAAAGAATAATATAGAGCCGTCAAGATTATCTGCTTATGCTCAGTATTCTCAGAAGTTTTATTGGGGAGCAAGCAAAGTCTTTTTAAATGCCGGAGTAAGAGTATCTAACTGGAGTTTCAATAAAGAAACAATAGTCTCACCAAGGGTTCAGTTTGCAATAAAACCGGATTGGGATACTGATATGTTGTTCAAACTTTCCGGAGGGATCTATTATCAGTCTCCATTTTATAAGGAAATTAAAGATCTTGACGGAAATTTCAACCCAAACATCAAGTCACAAAGGTCTATTCAGGCCATCCTTTCCAATGACTATGAATTCTATATGTATGACAGACCGTTTAAATTAACAACGGAGCTTTATTACAAAAAAATGGATAACCTGATTCCGTATTATATGGATAATGTGAGAATCCGTTACTCAGGACAGAATAATGCTAAGGGATATGCTTATGGAATTGATACCAGATTATTCGGTGAATTTGTTCCGGGAGTAGATTCTTGGTTATCGGCGAGTTATGCAAGAGTGTATGAAAATATTGATGGAAGAGGAGATATTCCAAGGCCTACAGATCAGAGATTCAGGGTGGCGATGTTCTATCAGGATTATATGCCGCAATTCCCATCTATGAGGGTAAACCTTACCTTAGTGTATGCAATGGGATTACCAACAGGATCTCCTGTCATGTTTAATGATAACGGGCAGCCGGATTTCAATTCAGCATACAGTTATCAGAAAACACTGCCTGCTTACAAAAGGGTAGATATTGGATTAACAAAAGTATTTATTGATCCAAAGGATAAAAATAAAAAATCCGGTTTCTGGGGTAATTTCCAGGAATTATCATTAGGAGTACAGGTTTTCAACGCATTTAATATCAATAATACAGTGGCTAACCAATGGATTACGGATTACAATACCAATTATATGTATCCGGTTCCGGTACGTCTTACAGGACGTTTCTTCAATGTGAAGTTAGAATTTAAACTATAAAATCTGCTCAATCAGTATCACCTGCGAGAGCAATTAAAAATAGAAAAACCTCTGAAAAATAATTCAGAGGTTTTTTATTTACCTGAATTTTATAACAACATTACAAAATTTTATAACAACGGTTTCCTGAATATTTTTAACTTTGTCTCAACAATGAAAAAGATTCTTGCCATACTGTTTTCTATTTTCTACTTCGGATTCTCTTCCGGAGCAGCATTTAGCATTCATTATTGTATGAAGGAATTTGTTTCTGTAAGTCAGAAAGTTGATGATATTTGTGGCAAATGCGGTGTCAAAGATAAAAAAGGATGCTGTAAGACAGAGATCAAAGTTGTAAAAGTTGATGACTCCCAAAAGTCTGATCTGCTTAAAGTTGATTTTTTAGGCCAGATTTCAGAAATTCCAGTGAAGCATCAGTTTGCTTTTGTAGACAGATCCTTTTCGGCTACTAAATTTACTCAAATTCAGATCAATGCACCACCGGGATACCAACCGGTACCTATCTATATTAATCATTGTAATTTTAGAATTTAGAATCCGTCTGTCGTTTTCGGTGTTATGATAACATTGTTACCAATGACATATCTTGACGCATTTCCTGTGCGTTACCCTTATTCTTTATTAAAAAAATTAATTCTAAAATTTAAAACAATGAAAAAGTATATCATTACAGCAGCCTTATCTTTATTCTCAGTTATTTCACTTTCAGCGCAATCTAAAAAAGATGCTCAGGTTTCAAAGCTCTATCAGAACTATATTGCGATTAAGTCGGCTTTAGCTTCTGATGATGCGGATCAAACTTCAAAAGCAGCTACGGAATTCATTAAAACGGCTTCTACCATCGATTATAAATTGGTTTCAGAAGGTAATCTTAATATTCTTAGAAAAGATGCTTCAGCTATTTCAGAAGCGAGAACTGTGGCAGCTCAGAGAGAGACTTTCTTCAATTTATCAGACAATATGATTGGTCTGACGAAGGAGTTCAAACTTTCTGAAAAACCGGTTTATGTACAATATTGCCCAATGGCTGACGGTAGTTGGTTAAGTGATGAAAAACAAATCATGAATCCATACTACGGAAAATCTATGCTTTCATGCGGAAGTGTAAAGTCTGAAATTAAATAATTATTGTATTAATCTCTAAGAAAGCAAGTTGTGGTGTTTAATTTGTCTTAAACTTTAAACTCTGCAACTTCTAAAAAGTTCGGAATATTATGAAAAAACTAATAATGTTTCTGGTGCTTTTGTTCTCTGTTTTTACGTTCGCGCAAACTGCAAAAATCTATTATACCTGCCCCATGCACCCTGAAGTAGTCTCTTCAAAATCCGGAGACTGCCCGAAGTGTAAAATGACATTGGTAAAGAAAACAGTTGTAGTACAGCCAAAGGTTGTGGCAAAGCCAGCGGTAAAACCTGTACCGAAAGTAGAGACAAAAGCAAAATCTGTAGAAACAAAAGTACACCAAACAAAGGTTAATGTTAAAAAGACAAAGAAGGCTGGTGAAGTTAAAAAAGTAAGCGGAGTAAGGAAAGCAGAGCCAGTTCAGATGGCTAAGCCTGCTTTAAAATCAGTTAATCAACCTCAAATTTCATCTCTATCAAAAACTAAATCTCAAACTACTTATACTTGCCCTATGCATCCTGAAATAATTTCAGATAGGCCGGGAAAGTGTCCTAAATGTGGAATGGAGCTGGTAGAAAAAGAAGATCATCAACACACGGTTGTTGAAGCTCCAAAAGAAGAGAAATCTGTTTTAAAAAGAAATTCTGAAAATGGTAAACTTACTTTTGGTGGAAAAAAAGTTCGTTACGATCTGTATGTAAAAGACACGATTGTTAATTTTACAGGGAAAAACAGAAGAGCCCTTGCAATTAACGGTAAACTTCAGGCACCTACACTATACTTTACAGAAGGTGATACTGCTGAAATTTACCTGCACAATATGCTTAAAGAAAATACAGGACTTCACTGGCATGGGGTGATTCTGCCTAATGAACATGATGGTGTTCCCTATCTTACTACAAAACCTGTAAAACCGGGTGAAACCCATTTATACAAATTTAAAATCTCTCAAAACGGAACCTATTGGTACCATTCCCATGAAGCATTACAGGAGCAGATAGGAATGAATGGTATTTTAGTCTTTAAAAAGAGAGAAGGCGAGCCCAGAACAGAATATAATGCGGAAATCCCTGTATTATTAGGAGATTGGAGTGATGATGATCCTATGCAGATCGCCCGCAGATTGCACATGGCCAATACAGATTGGTACGCAGTAAAGAAAAATGCAGTGCAGAGTTATTGGGAAGCTATTAAATCTGGAAATTTCGGAACAAAAGCACTGAACGAATGGAAAAGGATGGAAGCCATGGATGTAAGTGATGTATATTACGATAAATTCTTGATTAACGGAACTCCAAGTTCTGATTATTCTAACCTGAAAGCAGGAGATAAAGTAAGACTAAGGGTAGCTAATGGAGGGTCATCCACTTATTTTTGGCTGAATTATGGTGGCGGAAAAATAAAAGTAGTGGGAAATGATGGAAATGATGTAGTTCCGGTAGAAGTAGACCGATTGATTGTCGGAGTTTCTGAAACCTATGATATTGAAGTGACCATTCCTGAGAATAAAAGCTTTGAATTCCGTGCGACTTCAGAAGATAGAATAGGACACGCTTCACTTTGGCTGGGATCCGGTGATAAAGTAGAAGCACCTAATTTACCAAGACTGATGCTTTTTGAAGGAATGAAAATGATGAACGGAATGATGGAAATGAGCGGAAACATGAAGCCAATGACTATGACGATGGGAAATCAGATGATGGATATGAATGAAGTAATGTATCCTGAACTTTCGGAAAAGCAAAGAAAAACGACTGCAAAACACATCAATGAGATGATGGGTGTGAAGACGAAAGAAGATAAAAAGAGTGAAGATCATTCTCAACATGCAGGAATGGATATGGTTGAAGAGAAAACCATCAAACGATTATCTTACAATATTTTAAAATCTCCTGAAAAAACAATTCTTCCTACAGACAGTGTTCGTAACATGAAGTTTACGTTGGAAGGGAATATGAACCATTATCTGTGGACATTGGACAACAAAACGGTGACAGAAACAGATAAAATTCTGATTAAAAAAGGTGAGATTTTAAGAATCAAATTGTACAACAACTCTATGATGCGTCACCCGATGCACCTTCACGGACATGATTTCAGATTGATTAATTCAAAAGGAGAATACTCACCATTGAAAAACGTAGTAGACATTATGCCGATGGAAACAGTGACGATCGAATTTGCAGCGAACCAAGATGGAGATTGGTTCTTCCACTGTCATATTCTGTATCACATGATGGCCGGGATGGGAAGAATCTTCAGTTATGAGAATTCAAAACCAAATCCACAACTTCCGAACAGAAAATTGGCCTGGAAAAACTTTTTGAAAGATAATCAAATGGTAAGCTCAATGGCAATGCTGGACGTAGCAAGCAATAAAATCCATACAGAAACCATGACGATGTTTGGACCAAGATGGGCTAATCTGAATGAATTTCATACCAATTGGAACTTTGACCATTTTGAAGGAAGTGCAAAAGTAGGAAGGTTCTTAGGAAAATTCCAGTGGGCATTGCCTTATGCAGGATTCAGAGTTCAGAAAAACCATGAAATTATGGAAAGACAAATGGCAGAAGATATGGGAATGGATTTTCATGGAAAGAAAACCTGGTTCGGACAGCAGAAAGCTTCAAAAAGCAGATATGCCTTTATGGTAGGGATGCAGTATGTATTACCCATGTTGATTACGGCAGATGCAAGTGTAGATCAGAATGGAAAAGTATTGCTGGAACTGAGCAGAGAAGATATTCCACTTTCCAGAAGGCTGAGGGGGAACTTCAGTATCAATTCAGATGGGGAATTTTCAACAGGAATAAGATATATCGTTCAGAAATATTTATCCCTTTCCGGAAACTACGATAACGAAATGGGCTGGGGTGCCGGTGTTATCTTAACCTATTAAAAATAAAAGACCGTCTCATTGAGGCGGTTTTTTCATTGTGATGGATAATATAAAAAAGAATTATCTCTCGCAGATCATAGATTTCGCAAATATTTAATATAAGCAATAATCTGTGAAATCCTTGGTTAAAAGTAAGACCACAGATTATGATAAACACTATCTTTTCAATAGTTAAATAAAGCAAAAAGCCACCTCATTGAAAGGTGGCTTTGTATATTGAATATTACTGTTTATTTGTTAGGTTTAGTTTCCTTGGTCTTTTCTGCCGGAGCATAAGTAACTTTTGTGATATCAACTGTCATTTCTTTCAGACGTTTTGCTACGTTTTCAGGCATGTCTTTCTGGTATCTTCCGCCAATAACTTCGGAAAGGAACTTTTCTGTTTCGGCATACATCGCCATACTGTTTACAGGTTTTCTGAATCCATGTCCTTCATCATCAGCTAAAATATAATTTACTTTTTTACCTTTATCACGAAGAGCTATGACAATTTGATCTGCCTCAGCCTGTTTTACCCTCGGATCATTAGCACCCTGAATAATCAGTAAAGGTTTATTAATTTTATTGACACTGAATAAAGGACTCGCATCATGCATTAGCTTTTTACCTTCTTCAGTTTTTGGATCACCTACCATACCATAAAGGGAAGCACGCGCAGATTCCCAATAGGCAGGAACAGAATCCAATAGAGTGAAAAGGTTGCTAGGGCCCACAATATCAACTCCTGCAGCATATACATCAGGAGTGAATACCAACCCGGCCAGAGTAGCATAACCACCATAGCTGCCTCCCATAATAACTACTTTGTTTTTATCAGCTATTCCTTTGTCAATCAGGTGTTTTACGCCCCATGTGATATCATCCTGCATCAATTTTCCCCATTGCAGATCGCCACCGTTCTGAAATTTTTTACCGTATCCGCCACTTGCTCTGAAATTGGGTTGCAGTACAGCATATCCTCTGTTTGCAAGAAACTGTACAATTGAATTATACCCCCAATAATCCCTTGGGCCTTTTGGTCCTCCATGAACTAAAACCACAATCGGGACATTTTTGCCGGAAGAACCTGCTGGTAAAGTAAGATAAGCCGGAATTTCAAGTCCGTCACTGCTTTTGTAGCGGATTGGGGTCATGGCAGCAAGGTGTTTTTCAACTTTCTTCAGCTCCGGTCTTGGAGTATATTGGAAAATTAATTCTTTTGTTTTGGTATCGAAAAAATAAGACTCAGAAACATATTGGTCACTCCAAACTGAAATTAAAAATTTAGAATAATCTTTTGTGGAGCTTGAAAAATTAATTTCCTTACCAGGGAATTTACTCTGTAGGAATTTATAGTTAGCTTCCCAATTTTTGTCTTTCCAGTAGTATTCAGTTTTATCACCCGTGTAAGAGGTGAAAATAATTTTTCTTGTATTTCTGTCTGCAGATAAGCCGCCAAAATCTACTTTTCCTTTAGGATCGCTTTCTATTTTCGTGATCTGTTTGGTTTTTGGATCCATCAAAAATAATGCAGATTGATCGAGATCTCCTTTATTGGTTACCAGATAAAACTTTGAATTATCTTCGTTCCAGTTTGGAATATAAGCTTCTTCAGTTACTAATGTTTCATAGATGGGAGTCAGCTTATCACCGTCTTTATACAGGAACTGAGTTGTTCCTTTATCATCCGTTCTGTTTAAAATTCTAAGCTTTTCATCCCAGTCGAAATCGTATCCTGTAATACGATCTTTATTTTCGAATACCTTTTTCAGTTCACCGGTAGAGATTTTTAAAGAGTACAAATCATGCCACGCTTTATCACGGTTATTTAATCCAACCATTATCAGATCAGGATCTTTTCTGCTGACCATATAGATTTGAGCAGCCACTTCATTAAGTGGGGTGAGATTTCTCGATTCAGGAACCCCATTGGCTGCCTTAGCCATTGGATCAACTGCAAAAATATTGGTGTTTTCATCGCCATTTTTATCCTTTACATACAATATGTATTTTCCATCTTCCGACCAGAAATATCCATTTAACGGTCGCTTGCTATCTGTTAATGGTTTGGCCTTTTCAAAGGGTTCATCGAATTTTTTTACCCAAATGTTCATGATTCCACCGTATTCTTTCAGGAATGAAATCCATTTTCCATCCGGGCTCAATTGGCCACCGGTAATCTCAGGGTTTCCAAAAAACAGTTTTCTGTCCAATAATTGAACATCCTGTGCCTGAAAGGTTTGGAATCCTATCAGCAGGAGTAATACATAAAATATTTTTTTCATATTTTTTGATTTTGATATTTGTTAATTTAGTTATTAATTTATATAAATCATTGATTATATTACATTAAAGTTGCAAAAAATTAAGTTTACAAGTCCAGTTCAATAATCTTCTTGGCCATCTTTTGATTGATACTTTCAGGAATTAAACTCATCATAAAATTCCGTAATGAGTTTCCGTATTCCCATTGAGAAACTTTGCCTATGGTTCGGCTTGTATTTACAATATAATCTACTTTTCTTCTCCTGATCTTCTGAAATTCTTCAAAAACAGCATTAAAATCTTTATTTTTTTCCAATAGTCTACCGAGCACATAAGCATCTTCAATAGCCTGACAGGCGCCCTGTCCCATATTGGGCGTGGTAGCATGAGCTGCATCTCCAATAAGACATAGGTTTTCGGTATACCATTGAGGAATAGGAGTGAGGTCTGTAATTTCGTTACAGATGATATTTTCTTTTTGGGTAGCCTCAATAAGGTTCAAAACCAAATCATCAAAATCTTTAAATAGGTCTGTAATTTGGGAGTACCTGCTAAAACTTTTCTCATTGATACATGCATACCAATACACTTTTTTCTCAGAGATTTTTACAAACCCAAAACGTTTTCCTTTTCCCCACATCTCAAAAGCTTCGTGATGGTGGTGCTCGGGGAGCTCAAAATCTACTAAACCACGCCAGCATTTCTGTCCGGAGCTTCGGATTAATCCTGTTTTTAGAATTTGGTTCCGAATAGGAGATTTTATACCATCAGCACCAAAAACAATGGTGCTTTCTATCTGATTTCCATTTTCAAAGTCTAAAATATAGTTTTCTTTCTTTTCAATTTTCTGTAAAGAATGATTAAGCTTAATGGAATTTTGATCCAGATTTTCTGCAAGAATTCTTTGAAGTTCCGCCCGGTGGATCGCTACGTTACAGGACTTGTACTGAGCTTCCAGTTCAAGGATTTCCGTCTTTGAAAAAGGTTTCAGAGACTCATTGGACAAGGTAATCCTGTGAATCTTATTTCCAGCATTTTCAATTTTTTCCTTTAAACCTAACTTATCAAAAACTTGCATGGCATTTACAGCCATCATGATTCCGGCCCCAACCGGTTTTATTTCTGGTGCAGATTCGTAGATCGTAAAATTGTATCCATTTTGTTGGAGGACACTTCCTAAGGTAAGTCCGCCTATTCCGGCTCCGATGATTGAAATTGTACTCATTGTTTATTTTGTGATAATATGTTCAGTAAGAAGTTACTTTTATTTTTTGCCACGAATACACGAATAAAATCCTCTATGCCTCTTTGTGCTTTGTCATCCTGAATACAGACGAAGGTCTGCGAACGTAGTTCATAAGTGAAATGAAGAATCTAAGCTATATATGAGATTCTTCCTCGTTAGATAAAATAGATATAGGCTTTAAGCATAATAAAATTATTTGTGTATTCATGGTAATTTTCCAACAAGATTATGAACTTATAATGTCAAAATATAACTTTCAGATACCTTTTTGAAACCATATCTGTTGAAAAACTGATGGGCACCATGATTATTCACTCCGCTTTCCAGCAAAATAAAGCTGATATTCCAGCTTTTAGATTCCTCAATGGCTTTTTCCAACAGCTTACTTCCAAGAGATTGTCCTCTTACAGACTGATCCAAAAGCATATCCTCCAGAATCGCATACTTTTTAAAAGGACTGTTGATAACATTGAAAACCATCATTCCTACAATTTCTTTATTCTCATCTTCTGCGATTAAAATATTCAGTTTGGAACTCCCATCAGAGTTGAAATCTGTAAGGAGCTGTTCCGTTAAAATGACATCAAGATCCGGATTCCAATGATGAGTGTCGATAGCTCTGCCAGACATCATTTCGCCATGAGAAATATAAGTATCTGTTTTATGAGTGATAAAAAAATCTACCAATTCCTTGATGCGAGTCTTATCTGTAAGCCATTGTGTAGTATAGTTCATGAGGTGTTGTTATTTTAGTTTCTTTAATTCTTCCAGTAATTTATTCTGTTTGTTGATAAACTGATCCAGGCTATCCGTTTTTAAAGGATGGGCATTTTGATATTTTTCAATTTCCGGAAGTGTTTTTCTGATTTTAAAGGAAGTGTATACATTGCTCAGATTGACATTGTTTTTATTAATTTGAGCAATGAGGGAAGTGATATTTCCAGTTTTCAAACTGTATTGAGTGGAGCTAGCCAGAATTTCTTTTTCAATTTGCTGCTTAACCAAAGAGTCTGTTATAGATTTTGCAGCATATCCGGCTTCCCGGTAAAAAGCATCAGATTTATTAAGTATTTCATCGTATACTTTTAATAGCTCAGTACTTTCTTTTTGTACTTTAAGTATTTTATCATCAAGTGCCTTAAGGTTCTTATCATTTTTAATCAGTTCAGAATAAGTTTTATCAACCAGATTATCACCACGATAACTTTCAAAAGATCCTGAGACGGAAGACTCTGCATTATCGATAGCATTTTCTATGATAGGAGGATTTTGTTGTTTACTTTCTCTGCAGGAAAGTAGAGATAAAGCGAATGTAGCTGCAAAAAGTATTTTTTTCATTGTGATTGTATTTAATGATTATGTTTTGTTGGTGTGAGCCTTACGTTTTTAGTATTAGTTGAAGGTATTTTAGAAATTGTTACAAATGCTTATTAATAGAATGTAACTCAAAATTTTTATTTTAAAAACTCAGAGTGATAGTAATTCATTATGACAAAAATAAAAAAACGGAGCCTGAAAACAGACTCCGCTTATAAAATTGTTTGTGCTAAAATTATTTACCTAAATAAGATTTAAGGATCTTACTTCTGGTATTGTGTTTTAGTCTCTTAATTGCTTTTTCTTTGATCTGACGAACTCTCTCTCTTGTAAGATCGAAAGTCTCACCAATTTCTTCTAAAGTCATTGGGTGTTTTCCGTTCAATCCGAAGTATAATCTTACCAAATCAGCCTCCCTTGGAGTTAAAGTATTTAATGCTCTTTCAATCTCAATCTGAAGAGATTCAAGCATCAAATCTTTATCAGGACTTGGTGATTCTCCTGAACGTAATACATCATAAAGATTAGAATCTTCACCTTCTACTAAAGGTGCATCCATAGACAGGTGTCTACCGGAGTTTTTCATAGATTCTTTGATATCTTCCTCACTCATGTCAAGAACTTCAGCCAATTCTTCCGGAGAAGGTGGTCTTTCATTTTCCTGCTCAAGGTGAGCGTATGCTTTATTAATTTTATTGATGGAACCAATTTTGTTCAACGGAAGTCTTACAATTCTTGATTGCTCAGCCAACGCCTGTAAAATTGATTGACGGATCCACCATACTGCATAAGAGATAAATTTGAAACCTCTAGTTTCATCGTACCTTTTTGCCGCCTTCATTAATCCTAAGTTACCCTCATTAATTAAATCAGGTAAGGAAAGACCTTGGTTTTGGTATTGCTTAGATACAGAAACTACGAAACGAAGGTTGGCTTTAATTAATTTCTCCAATGCGGCTCTGTCGCCAGCACGTATCCTTTGTGCCAATTCTACTTCCTCGTCCGCAGTAATCAGTTCCACTTTACCAATTTCCTGCAAATACTTGTCTAATGAAGCAGTTTCCCTGTTGGTAACCTGCTTAGTGATTTTTAATTGTCTCATTTATTTTTATCCTCAAAAAAGAGTTACTATATATTATACGTATAGAAATACAAAAAGGTTACACAAGTTTTACTTTTTTATTAAATATTTTAATTGAATATGAGTAGGAGAGGTTAGAACATAGGTTTAGAAGTAAAAAATAAATTAAAAAGTAATCCCTTACCTGACATAATTCTATATAGAATGGTTGCCATTATTCCCCTCCTCGGGGTGTTAAAAATTCAAAGAATTTTTGACAGGGTGGTTCTATACTACATCATATTCATTCAACCTATAGATCACCCAACTTCAAACAAAAAAACGGAACCAAAGTCCCGTTTTATCTATGTCTGTAAGAATTTTATTTCAATTAGAATAGCTCATTCAATACTTTAGCTAATCTCAATCCTCCGTACAATAATTGTCTTTCAAGAGTATCATTGAACTTGTATTGATAGTCGTAAGATAATTTTGAATCATTAGGAGTCTGTGCATAGATTTTGTTGGCGATTTTGTGAGAATCATATAACCAATCTTCCAGAGTTCCGGATTGAATTTGGGCAACTTCTTCTTTAGATTTAATATCCAAAAGCTTAGAATATTCGGTATAGCTGTATTTTTGAGAATCTACTAATTTACCATCCCAAACAGAGTGTAAATTGGTTTTATCCCCGAAATACGTAACATTAATCTTGTTTCCTCCTAAATCCTCTGCTCTTCCTACATGTAATGGTTGTGCAAGATCTCCCATAATATGAATAAGGAAGATTAAGGCAATCTTTCTGTCTTTTGCAGATGTTTTTTCATCTTTAATCTGGCTGGATAGGGTATTAACCTGAGTGTAAAGACTTGGTCCTGCCTGCATTTTTAAGTTTTGGTCAAAAGCCTTAAAGTCAGTTTGCGGATCAATGTTTACGTAGTGCCATGATGAAGCCTGTTTCCAAGCACCTGTAGTATCAGATTTGATAAAGTCTGGCCAGTTAGCCCAATATGCAAGACGTTCCCTGCCCATTATTTTTTTGATTTCTCTCTTAGCCTTTCTGGAAAGGTGATTTTCTGCAATATCTGCAATTACTCTGTGCCCCGTCAATCCCCACGCATAAGAATAAAGTGAAGAGGAAATGAATGCTAAAATCAGAATTTTAGAATAAATACTTTTCATTTTAAATAACAATTTTCAGTCTGCAAAGATACGGTCCTCTTTCCGAATGAGTATACATTATCCCGAATTTATTCCAAAGGATGATGTTAATAAAATTTAATCTGAATACAATAGGGAATTGTGCTAGGTTTGGGACGAGTTACGGGATACGGGATACGAAGTATTTAAGTAATATAATAAGGATATGAACTGAAATTTCAACTATCCAACCTTAAACCTTGAATTCAAAACGTTAAACCCCTGATAGTGAACTTCGAACTTTAAACTTTAAACCTTGAACAAATTCTTCAATTACCGTATTTTTACGGAATTTACTGAAAATTATTCCTTTTAATGTCAATAAATTAGTATTTTTAGAATAAAATTATTGGCAAAATATTTTTTCAAACTTATGAGATATATTATCTTTACCAGTCATAATCACAGGAAACACTATGCATGAGAACAATATAGTAGATATGAACTATAATAAGCTGCAAACTGACTTTAAAGCAGAGGCTGTAGCTGTTAATCTTTTAAAATACCATCGGACGGTAAGCAATATATTTATTGAAAGAGTCGGTGTGAACGATCGTGCTTACTTAAAAGACATTAAAAGCATTTCGAGCAGTTATCTAGGTTTTGATGAGGAAGTATTCACGATAGAAAGTTATAGGGAGGGAATTTATGACTATCTTCCTGAAGGGTTGTTTCACCCACCTTCTCTCGGAGCTTCCAGAAAAAACGTAGATACGGTTGTAAGAGAAATCAGAAAGCAGAAAAGAGTAGAGGATGATGCACGAAAATTTTTCCGCCCATTTGAGCTGGAAGTTTTCTTCACAGAGATCAGTGCGCTGCTTAAAGAGTCAGAATTTGATATAACAAGCAATACGGATGCTTTATTGGAAACAGTAAGTGAACTTTGGCCGCTTATTGATATGCTGGATAAGCAGAGTGCTTATATATTTATGCATATTCTGCCGTTTTTCCATCAGATCCGTGGAGATAAAAGATGGTTTGAAAGATGTATGACTGCTTTTCTTCAGGTTCCGGTTAAGGTAACCTTTTCTCCTAATGTTATTGATGAAATCGAGAAAAATGATGATTCAATGCTGTTGGGAAATTCAAGATTGGGCGTGACTTATATTCCTAGTGGGAGACATATGGATGGACAGCGAAACTGGGTGATAAATATTGGCCCGATTCCTTATGAGGAAATGAAAAAATATATACCGGGAAGCCCATTCAGAAAAGTTCTTCAGACATTGTATGATTATTTTCTTCCTATTACAGTGGATATAGAAGAGAATTTCGTTACAGAAAAGCTGAAATACTCGTTCAGCCTTGAGGATGATGAAAGAAATGCCAGCCGCCTTGGATACTCTACATTCCTCTAAATTATTTTATTATATTTACAACTACCAACAAAGTATAAATTCGAAAAGAAACAAATGGAAATTTCTTCAGTAAAAGGTATTTTTTTAAGGTATATTTTAATGCCTTTAATCGCCATCATCATGATGTTTATCCTGGGAATTATCAGGAGAAACAAACCTGCGATCAAAATTAAAGTAATTATTGTATACGTTCTTCTGTGCAGTTTATGCCTGGCACTACCGGGTTTTTTTGGATTTGCCGGAAATCTTTTTAATCCGTATTGGTATCTCATTGCACAGGTTATTTACCTTATTTTTGGGATTATTCACGTTAATTTATTACACAAATATTTCAAAAAGCATATTGATTCTCTGGCAATGAGTATTTTGTTTGAATCTATACTTTCCTTGACATGTATTGCTTTGGGTGGATTTTTATTTACCCTGTTATTCAACTGGATGAGTAAAGGTACAGGGTATGCTGTAATGGCAGCTACAAGTATGCTGATCTTTGTGGTTCCTATGGTATTTTATTATTGCTATATCCAATTTATCAGTATTCCTTTTGATATTTATAAAACCTGGAGATATTCTCCGGAGCAAAAGCTTCCTGATTTTGAAGGGGCAGATTTTGACCGTTTGATGGTTCTGAATGTTGAATTAAGCAAAAACCTTGAAGATTCAAACCGATTCAGAATTAAAGCTAAAACGCTTCCAACCGGAATTACTTTTGGAGACTGGTTTTACAGAGTGGTTGATGATTATAACCACAAAAATCCGGGATCTATCATTCATCTTTCCGATGAAGTAAGAGAACCTTATTATTGGATCTTTTATACCAAAAAATCGTTTTTCAGCTTTAGAAAATATATAGATTTCGACCAGGACATCACTGCAAACAGCATTTCTGAAAATGAAGTGGTTATTTGTAAGAGAGTCATTCAGCATGAAGAGGAGGGAGTCGCAAGAAAATCATAAACACAAAAAATTAAAAAGTATTAAACATGATACAACCTATTAAACATTTTGCAATCAACTGGGTGGATGGGATGAAAGTTTCCCAAAGACACCTTAATGATCAGGATAATTTCTTAATTGATACCATCAGAGATTCCAATTCACTTGGGATTACTACATATAATTATGGGCTTTTGCCTATTTCTACTGAGTATACAGACCGTACTATTTTTGATGTTCATAACACTGCTACCAATGATGTACAGCTTGTTATCAAAAGATGCAGCGCTGTTACCATGGCAGGTTACCGTATCGAATTAAGTGACAGAAGAATCAGTGTAAAATCACTAGCAAAATCAATGAGTGAAGAGCAGGCAGATGGAGAATATTATATCCTTATTTCTGTAAATCCGTTTGATAAAGTTCCTTTTGGAGATATTGATCCGGAAGAAATTCCACCACGTCACCCAAGTGCACAACCTAATCACCACATTGAACTTCTTCCTGTAACGTCTTTGAACAGCAGCTATTCAGGAGGGAATTATCTGATTATCGGTAAGGTAGATTTAAAAGCGAATATAGCACAGGTAGATTCTAATTTTATTCCACCTTGTACTTCGGTTCAGAGTCATCCGGCTTTAGTAGATTATTACAGCAGTTTTGCAAAATCTATTGGAAACCTACAGCAATATGCTTTCAAAATCATTCAGAAAGCTTCTCACAAGAATCAGAATACTGCCTTAGCACAGAATGTTAAGTTTGTTTGTAATACGATGGTGACTACTTTTGGAGATATGTATTTCCAGTTCAGGAATATTACACCATACCAACCACCGGTATTTTTAATTGAATCTTTTGCAAGACTAGCCCTTCATTTATACAACTCAACGCAACTTCTGGTTCCTGCAGAATTGGAAGAAATGCTGAACTATAGTTTGGAGTGGAGTGAAATTGCACCACATACTTTACTGAACCAACTTTCTATTGTTGCAGAAACAAACTACGATCATCATAATTGCGGAGAACCTTTACTTTATATCCAACAGATGTTAAGAAGTTTAGAAATTATCTTCTCTAAACTGAGCGAGCTGGATTACATTGGTCAGAGAAAAGAAAATATCATTGTTAACGAACAGGAAGTTTCTTCAAACACCAATCCAAAAAGAGGTTGGAGTGTATTAGATTAAAAACTTCTTCCCATTATAAAAAAGATATGAAGCCGTCTCATTTTCCTTGAGGCGGTTTTTGTTTATAAACTGTCAATATTATTTTTCTAGGATGTTTTTTTTTGATTTGGAGTGCCTTTTTATGCCACTTTCTTTCTTAAGTTGTGTGCTAAAGCGTGTAAACCGAACTCAATTTCTACTTTTTTCAACGATTTTAGCATAAATCGCTTAAAATGGTGATTGTGTTTGAGGTTGGCAAACGTAGGCTCTACATCGTAACATCTTTTTTTACGTTTTTCTATCCCTTCTTCACTTTTCAGTCGCTTTCGTGTGAGTTCTTTATGACGTTCCAGATTGTGATTTCTCTCTATGCTTCGGTTTTCTTTGGATTGATGGCACATGCTTCTTAATGGGCACCCTTGGTAGTTTTTGGCCTTGTAATGCGATAAAGTCTGCTCAAAACCGGTCTTGGTAGTTTTGCTGCTTTCGTGGGTTTTCTCCATCCGTTGTCCCATTGGACAAACGTAAAAGTCTTTCTCACGGTTGTAGTGCAAATGCTCTTTGCTAAATGTTTTGTTTTTACTCTGATAGTTTTCGTCCTGCTCTTTATCAAATGTATTGTACTTTACAAAAGCCTCTATTTCAAGTTTCTCTAAAAGCTCATAATTCTCTTCACTTCCGTAACCTGAATCAGCGGTAAGGTATTGATTCTGTATCACAGTAAAATTATCATGGATATTTACTGCAGACATCTTAAATAATGTCCCGATTTTCTATAGATTATATTATTTATCCTACATCATACACCCTACATCATATTTTTTTAAAATTCCATATTCATGAATAGGCACTATGACGATTGAGTTGTAATAGACTGGTAATTAATTATTTATTTTGATAATGTATGTGTGTAGTATATTGTTTTTAACAGTTTTTTTAATTTATGATATAGTTTTGTGATAATCTATTGTCTATCGTTTGTTTTGTTTATAGAATCATCAATGATTGATATAATAAGGTTTCAAAAATAGAATTTTGATTTTTATAAAAGATTAAGTTCTATAACGCATGTGAGATTTACAGAAGAGAAAAATAATTTTAAAATCTGATATAAATATTTAAAATATAAATGAAATAACTCAAAAAAATATCTATGAAAAAAAAATTGTCTAAAATCTTTTGTCTTTGTCTTTTTTCTGCCGGAACAGTAGTGATGGGCCAAAATAAACTCAAGATAAGTCTGGATGCTGGGTATACGTATGGTGTTTTAAATTCAGATCTTTCAAATCTTGTTGATTCAAGGTACACAGGGCGGTATGGTTTCGGGGTCAACCTGTCCGGGGAGTATATGATCTGGAAATCGCTTTTTGTTTCTACAGGGGTGTCCTTTCAGCAAAAGAATTATAAGTTTGAGAGAACAGGAAACCGGGAAGGATGGTATACAGAATATAATAATAATTTTTTAACCCTTCCTTTAATGGTAGGAGGTTATATCCTGAACAATCCACATGAAACTACGGGTGTATGGATCAAAATTGCCGGAGGAATGTACACGGATTACTGGCTTAGTATGAGAAGAGAAGGGCGGTATCCGGTATTTAATGAATTGCAGGAAAATGGAACTTTCAATTATGCGCAAGTATCGGATAAATATGATTTCAAAAAGAATGAAAATCAACTTAACCGTTGGGGATATGGACTGGCAGGCCAGGCGCAGTTAGGATATTCTTTTAATAAGTTTGATGTATATGGGTCTTATAACTACCAGTATGGGCTTTCGGATATCAATATGGCGAATGATGATAAAGACCGTAAATCAACCATTCGGTCATATATGATTTCTTTAGGTATTTCCTATAAGTTTAAGTAAAAAGTTTTCCTATCAATTAAAATATATAAAATGAAAAAAAGCATCATTTATTTAGGGTTAGCACTGTTTTCAGCATCAGTGACATTCAATTCCTGTATGCAGGATAATGATTCCTCTATTACCGAGCCAACAAGATATACAAGCAATGATATAAAATCTTATGCCGATCTTTTTAAAGTATTCTGGACGGTAATGGATCAGCGGTATAATTATTTTTATGAACAGAAAGGAAAAGATGGGATGGATTGGAATGCCGTGTATAAAGAATATTATCCAAAATTTGCCGCTTTAAAATCCTATAGTGGAATTGGAGTGAGCGATGCAGAACTTCAGGCAGATGCTGAAAAAGCAAGAGAATATTTTACAGAAATCATAAATCCCATTATTGACAGACATTTTTACGTTAAAATAAAAGTACCCTTTTCAAATTCAGGAATTAGTAATACGTACACATTTTACGGAGGAATGAACGAAACAAGGGCAAATATTTATCCGTTTGATGCAAAATACGGATACATGAAAGACAGGCTTCAGGATGGAGCTGTGTTAGCGAATAATTTTTTGTTGGCGGGTAATCTAAAGTCTAATCCGGACATTTACTATTTCAGTTTCAAAAGTTTTGCTTTAGCTACAAATTATAAAATTACTCTTATTGATAAATATTTAAGTCCGGATCCGGGAAATTCGCTTGTTCTTACGCCTTCGGCTATTGAAAGCAGCACACAACTCAATGCAATTAGTGATATTAACAAGAGAAATGAAGTTAAAAATTTCACTATAAATCTATTAAACGAATGGAATTCATTTCCGAATTCAAATGAAATGAAATCCTTCAATAGCCAGATCGGAGTGTTTAAAAGTACAGAAGTTTTATCGGATCAGTTTTTAGATTTGACTCAGCAGTTACTCACTAAGTCTAATAATCTTGTGAAATATAATAGTGCTGCTACTTATTCATCAGTGTTAAATAGTGAAACTCTTCCTTATATCCAATGGTTTATCCAGCAGATGGATAATCATGTAAAATATGGATATAACTTGAGCCAGTTCCAAAATGCAGCCAACAAAATACTAACAAATGCCTCTTTTTATAAAAAGTTTCTGAATCCTTTGCACAAAGGAGATATTAAAAAAGTGATTATTGATTTAAGAGGTAATGGTGGTGGTAATATTGTTGATGCCCGTTTTTTTACAGACAGGTTTATTACTAAAAGTACTGTTGCATTTTATCAGAGAACAAAAGAAGGGAACGGACAATTTAATTATACTCCATGGGTTCCGGTACAAACACAGTCTCATCTATTTGGAATTCCTGGGAATATTCCTGTTGTTGTTTTAACGGATAAAGGAAGTGCAAGTATGTCGGAAATGTCTACATTAATGCTCAAAAGCCAGGGAACCCATGCTATTTCTATGGGAGATTACAGTGCGGGAGCTACTGCAGGCCTGGGAGGATCAGATGATTTTAACGGAGGCACCCGGGATGCTATTGCCGGTGGGATTTTAGAGTTTTATATGCCATTGATGGCCACTAAGAATCTCAATGATGAAGTCATTGAGGGGGTTGGTGTGAAACCGGATATTTATGTGACGCCTCCTTCGGATGCTGAAGTTGCACAAATGACCAATACTCCTAAAACATTTGCAGACAGGGTAATGGAAGAAGCCATTAAATATCTTTTAACCAAATAGTATTGCATAAAAAAGACCTGGCTTCTGCCAGGTCTTTTTATATCATATTGATTTATTATTTCTTATTCAGCAGTTCTAAAGTGTGTTCAACGTGTCCACCGCCTTTCCATTCATCATGTCCAGGAATAATTAATGTGGCTTTAGAATACTTGGCTTTCAGTTTGTTCATCGTCTTTGGCCATTCTTCTACATTGGCTTCTTTAATATATCCCAGATCAGTAGCTGAATTACTTTTTACAAGACATCCACCATCTAATACATTGTATTTTGGGAACCATACCACTACATTATCCGCAGTATGACCTTCTCCAAGAAAATCTACTACAAACTCTTCTCCTCCAATGCGGTAAGGTTTTCCAGTTTTGATAATTTCAGTGGATATAGCTTTTCCATCTTTTTTCAAAAACTCATTAGTTTTGGGGGTTGCATACGTTTTAATCCCTTTATTATTGAAAAAGCTAAGGTCTCCTGCACGGTCATCATGAGAGTGTGTTGCAAATACAGCAACAACAGGTAAGTTGTGACGCTTTTGGATAGTATCCATCAAGCTTTGGTATTGTACTTTTTCCCATGGAACATCAAATAAAACAACCCCTTTTTTGGTGACAAGATATACTGAATTGGCAGAATATTCTTTACCTCCAAATACTCCAAAAGTTTTATAAATATGTAAATTGTTTTTAATGGGTGGTTCAATTACAAAATCTTTTACCTGCGCACTTGCAAAAGGACTCAACAACATTGAAACAATAAAAAACTGGATGCTTTTTTTCATAATTTTAAAGGTAATAATTAAAGTTTAGGTATTTGTGAGAAGGGTGAATCTCAACGGTATATTTTGCAAACCTAGTGAAATTAATTTTTGAAGTTTTTGATAGGAAAAAGTTTAACCGTTTTTTAACAGTTGTGAATGTGAGGGAATGTTGATTGTATAATAAAAATCACTCCGTCAAAAACTCTTTAAGTTTTAAGAGCGCTTAGCTTGAAGTATTTTAAATATTATTTATAAAAGCCATGAATACACAAATATCCTTTTATTTGTGGCAAAAAATGCGGCTTCAAAAGTGAACCCGTTTTAGTATTATGATTATTTCTTTACCAGTATTTTTTCCGTAGCTTTTTTACTGAGAATTTCTTTCTTCCCATCAATCTCTATTGTCATCGATTTATCAAAACTTTCAATTTTAATAATATTTACTTTGGTATTCAGGAGGAGCTTTCTGTCATTTAAATAAGTTAAGAAAGCGTCATCAGAAAGGGTAACGGAAGCAAAGACAACGGTTTCTCCTTCTTCACATCCGCTTAGCTTCTGAAGATCCTGAGCGATAATGTTTCCATCTTTATCAGGAATAGGTTCTCCGTGAGGATCAAATTTAGGGTAATTCAGAATTTCGTCCATCTTATCAAAGAAGATTTGGGAATGAACATGTTCTAGCTGTTCAGCAATTTCATGGACATTTTCCCAGCCGAAATTCATTTTTTTTACCAGAAACATTTCAGTCAATCTGTGTTTACGAACTACCAAGGCAGCTTCTCGTTTTCCGTTTTCGGTAACAATCAGAGGTTTGTAGGTTTCATAAATAACCCATTTCTTTTCTGCAAATTTTTTCATCATATTGTTAACGCTCGGCATTTTTACATTTAAAAATTTGCTGAGTTCGTTAATCGTCACCTTTCCTTCATTGTCAACTAAATGAAACAAAGCTTTCAGGTAATTTTCTTCTGTTAGGGTTGTTTTCAAAATGTTAGATGATTTTCAATACAAATCTAACAAAATAATCTTAAAAGATTGTGGTAATGGTTGAATATGTTTGTAAGACTTTTAGCTCGTTTGAATGTGTCTTTTGTAACTAAAAGTATATAAAATTTTATTGATTTGAGTTTATGTTATCTCTTTTTGTGTTGATTTGTATATATTTAAGAAAAAAATAACTATGAAACTAAAACTCACATTCCTTTCCGTTTGTGTCTCTTTTTTTATGAATGCGCAAATATCGAATACGAATGATTTAAATACTGGGCATCTTCCCGGAACCACTTTTAAATTCAATGTGGAGAATTTTAAAAGAAGTGTAGAAGGTAATAGGAAAAAAACTGATAAAATTAGTAATCAGCCTGTTATATTAACACTAATAGATGGAAGCCAGCAGGAATTTATTTTATCCGAAAACAATCTTTTAAGTAAACGGCTTGATAATATTATCACTTTTGATGGATATTCAAAAGACAAGAAATCTAAAATAAAGTTAACATTAGCTGGAGATAAAATGACAGCTATGATTAAATCAGGCAATGGTTACTTTATTATTGAACCCTACAAAACAGGTAAGGGAGAGTATAGAATTTATAACTCTTTTGAAATGTTTGGTGAAAAGTTTAATTGTGAGGTTCATAAAGATGAATTTGAAGAGAGTATTAAAACAGTAGCTAAAAAATTAAATATCCAGAAATCTGTGACAAACTTTCCTTATGGAAATACCATGAGGGTATATAGATTGGCAGTGGCTACCACAGGGGAGTTTACTACGGCTTTCGGAAGCCAGGATACAGCATTGGGAGAAGTGGTCACTATGGTCAATCTGATCAACCAGATTTATGAATCAGAATTATCTATTTCTTTTCAACTGATTGAAAAAACACTCAATAAAACTCTCATCTTTACAGATGGAGCTACAGATCCTTTTACTGTTGATCTTTATTTTGCATCTTCTGCAAATTCACAAAGTGGATTTAACACATTGAATGCGAATGGAACACTGGTTCAAGCCGACTATGACATTGGGCATACTTTCAATATCATGCCGGGAACGATAGGAGGTTCTAGGGGGCAAGCCGGTCCACAGCCTTGTAATACTCCTATTAAAGCAAGAGCATGGAGCGAATGGGTAATTACCGCACCAAAATCAATGACTGCTAACCTGATTGTTCATGAAATGGGACATCAATTTGGAGCGGGGCACACTTTTAATGCTATGGGAGGGTATCCTTCTTACCCTGAGGCCTGTACAGATGAATGGAGTTTTAATTCCGCAGTAGAACCAGGAGCTGGATCTACAATAATGGGATATGGAACTAATTGTTCTACTCCGGTCAGCCAAACGAATTCTGGACGAAATAATCTGGATTATTTCCATGCCAGAAGTTTAGATCAGATACTAAATACATTGCAATTCTATTCAACCTGTTATAATTCAGTTATAATGCCTAATACTCCACCTCTTGCAAGTGCTGGAAATATTGCTATAAACATTCCAAAGAATACTCCTTTTAAATTGAAAGGAATAGGAAGTGATGCTGAAGACTCAGACTTATCATATACTTGGGATCAGACTGATATAGCAACTACTTATGATAAAGGAGCATTTGGAAGTACAATAAACGGGTTGGCAGGATATCCTGCAGTTAACAGTACAACAGCGCCATTATTCAGGTCTGAACAAAGTACCAAAACTACAGAGAGATATTTTCCTAAAATGAGATTTGTACTGGATAATCAGAATATACCTCCAGTAAACGCTGCTGAAGCATTATCTATGGTACCCAGAATCATTAAAATGAGGTTTACAGTGAGAGATAACAGCGTAGTTTCAGGAGGGGTGGATTCTGATCAGGTTTTAGTAACGGTGACTGATCAAGGGCCTTTAGCAGTTATTTATCCTAACTCTAATATTAGCTTAAACTCAGGGGCTAATGTAAATGTAACCTGGAATGTGAATCAGACTGATTCTTTAAAAAATACAGTGAATATTCTACTATCTACTGATGGGGGTATAACTTTTCCTCATTTACTTGCTAGTGGAATTCCTAATAACGGTTCTGCAGCAGTTGTTTTACCATCAGTTATTTATACAGATCGTGCAAGAATTAAGGTTACTGCTGTTCTTAACGAATTTGCAGAGTTTTTTGATGTTTCAGATACTAATTTCACTATTAATTCAGAGTGTAGGGCTTTCCCTTCTGTTATAATAGAAAATGCAAAAGAAGTTACTGCTATTCAGGGAAGTTCAGAGGCTAATCTGAACTTACAGTCGCAGACTCCATCTAATCAGGCTTACAATACAAAATCATTGGATTTTTTTGCGGCTAATATGATCCAGCTACCTCTTTATATTTATAATCAGGCAATAACGGCTCCTTATGCTGTTCTTGCCAGTACGAATCTACTTCCAGTAAGGTTTAAAGTGACAGAAACAGGACCTTATGCATTGAGTTGGGCTGAACCTAAAATTCTTATGCCTACAATATATAAAGGAAATCAGGTTTCAGCTGCTAATTTTATCTCTTCAACAGGTATACATTCTGGTACAGGGACTGGCTTTTCATTCTTGGGACATCTCGCAGTGAACCTTGAAAAAGGTATAGAGTATTATATGACTGTTAAAAATATATATAATGTTCCCATTGGACAAAGCGCAGAGTTAAGTATTGATGGAGTAGGACAATTCTACAATATCATTGATACCCCAACAGGAATGAATTACACATATGTTGCTATCAATACTTCCTCGAATTCTATAGTGAAAACAAGTTCTACTGCTAATTTTACAACTCTACCTGCAGGAAATTATACAATTTACGGAATTTCTTTTACAGGAGTAGAAAGTAACTTAATGAATAAGACTATAGCTGAACTTAATCAGGCAGGAATATGTTATCAATTGAGCCAGAATAGTATTATTTTAAAAATCACTTCAACTTTAGCAGCCAATGAGGTAACAAAAAGACAAATTGGGATTGTACCAAATCCGGTAAAAGATATTCTTAGTATTGAAAGTGATGAAAAAATTACTCATTATGAGATATATGATGTATCCGGAAAGTTGATAGAAAGCAATGTGATGGCGAATTCTAAGATCAGTTTTTCCAGATTAAAAACAGGCGTTTATATGCTGAGATTACTGAATAATAAAGCCTTAATTAATCAATCAAAAATTATTAAGGAATAATCAAAATAAGAGTTAAAAAAAGAGGTCGTCTAAAAAGATGACCTCTTTTGGTTATTATAATTTTTAAATACTAAATTTTAATTGTTTTTGTAAGAGATTTTTGTTTCATTTTTTTACTTTTACACTATGAAATTTTCATTCAAAAACGACTATTCTGAGGGATGTCACCCGAATATTTTACAGGCACTTTTACAATATAATTTTGACCAGCAGGCCGGATATGGTGAAGATGAATTCTCTTTGAAGGCAAAGGAATTAATTAAAACCAAAATTAATAAAGAAGATTCTGATATCTATTTTGTTTCGGGAGGAACACAGGCGAACCTGATTGTGATTTCTTCGATGTTAAAACCTTACCAATGTGCTGTTTCAGCCTCTACAGGGCATATCCTGAATAATGAAACCGGAGCTATTGAAGCAACCGGCCATAAAATCTTAAGTATTGAAACGGAAGATGGAAAGCTAAGACCATCAGACATTATTCCGGTGTTGGAAAATCATAGAAATGTACCCCATCAGGTCATGCCCAAAATGGTTTATATTTCCAATTCTACAGAGCTGGGAACGATTTATCAAGCCAAAGAATTGGAAGAACTTTCCGAATTCTGCAAGCAAAACCGTCTTTATCTGTTCATGGATGGTGCAAGGCTTGGGCATGGGCTCACTTCTGAAATCAGCGATCTTAGTTTAGAAAAAGTAGCTGAACTGACGGACATTTTTTATCTCGGTGGAACAAAAAACGGAGCATTAATAGGAGAGGCTATTGTTATCAACAATCCTGCTGTCCAGGAAGATTTTGCATTTAATATCAAGCAAAAAGGAGCATTACTGGCAAAAGGAAGATTACTGGGAATTCAGTTTTTAGAACTGATGAAGAATGACCTGTACTTTGATTTAGCTAAACATGCGAATCAGCAGGCGATGAAGATCAAACATGCTTTGCAGGAAAAAGGGATCAGTTTTCTTGCAGATACTTATACCAATCAGATTTTTCCAATTCTAAGCAATGAGCTTATTGAGGTTCTATCAGAGAGTTTTGAGTTTTTTGTCTGGAAAAAAGTGGATGAAGAGTTTTCTGCCATTCGTCTTATCACTTCATGGAGCACCGGCGATGATGCTGTGAACCGATTTATTGGATTGATTGAGAAGGAACTGTAATAAATAATCATCCCAAATCTAATCTTTATATCAACCATATGAAAGCCACTTTTCCGGCAGTGTATTCAACACTGTGCCCCACTGCATTGTCATCATTGATTACAGAAAAATACAGATTAGAAAATGTTCAGTGCAGACTTTTGGTTCGGGGAGTAGGTGATACTTACCTTGTTGAATCATCGTCAGCTCGTTTTATACTTCGGGTGTATCGCTCTTCCCATCGAAGCTTGTTGCAAATAGAGGAGGAAGTAAATCTGTTGTTAGCATTGAAAGAAGCACAGGTATCTGTATCTTATCCAATCATTGATATTTTTGGTGAGGCTATTTTAAAGATAAATGCTGCAGAAGGAGAAAGGCATGCAGTGCTGTTTTCTTATGCTCCGGGGCAAATGGTTAGGATGTTGAGTAAAAATCAGCTTTACAGATTAGGAAATGAAATGGCTCGTTTTCATAATGTGTCATCTTCTTTTCAATGGAGTGGTTCTCGATGGAATTTTGATCTTGAAACAACTTTGTTTAAACCCATCGAAAAACTACAGCCTGTTTTTAAAGAAAATCAGGAAGATTATCTTTGGCTGCAGCGTAAAGTAGAGCAGTTAAGAGATAAATTTTCACAAATTGATTCTGCAGGATTCTCAAAAGGGTATTGTCATTTTGATTTTTTGCCCCAAAATTTTCATTTTGAAAATGATTCAGTTACATTTTTCGATTTTGATTTTATGGGATATGGCTGGCTGGTGAATGATGTGATGACTTTCTGGCAACATCTTATGATAGATGTATTTACAAAGAAAATGACTTATGAAGAAGGTCAGGATGCTTACCGTATTTTTTTAGAAGGATATCGGGAATATCGATTGATCAATGAGGAGGAGCTTGAGGCTGTACCTTATCTTACTTTTGGATTCTGGCTTTTTTATATGAACTTTCATACAACACATGACCAGTTTTATGCATTTAGTCAACTTCCACATTTAAAGTCATACATTGGGATTTTAAAAAATATCGCAGAAAATTATTGGGATAAAGAACATCAATTATAAAAATAAAAACAGCTGTTCCTCATGTGAAGAACAGCTGTTTTATTTTTTTATCTAAAGAAGATTTATTTTACGCCTTTAGTAACGATTTTGCAATCTGCAGTACTTAGTTTTTGGCCATCTTTATAGCTGATCTTCTTTTCATCAGCATATTTAGATTGTCCATCTTCTTCTTTATGCTCTCCGATACCTTCCGTTAAAGCATTGTCTTTTTGAAGGAAATAAATATCTCTTTTGCTTTTTTTGCCTTCAGAGGTAAATTCATAGGTCAGCTTTAATGTATCTCCGGATTTGAAACCTGTTACATCACCTTTTGAACTGTCTTTTTCACTGTTTTTGTAAGATAATTTTCCGGTAATGGTTCCCAGATTATCATCAATAGAGGCGAAAACACTGTCTTTTCCAACCACCCCTACATAGCAGAATGATTTTGGCCCTAGTGTATCTACTACAGGTTCTTCTACTGCAATAGTGTCAGTATTGGCTTTCGGAGCAGGCGCTTCAGTTTTTTTATTGCAATTAATCATTACTGCTGAAAGAGCACCCATTAAAATTAATTTCTTCATATCCTTAGTTATTTAAAATCAAATTTTGAAGCGCTAAATTAGTGATACTATTTATATATTAATGAATATTTTTCTAAAGTTTAAAAATATCATTCACTTGGGCACGGAAAATGATTCATATTATTTTATTTTTAAATTCAATATTATGAAACAGGCTATCAGAATGCTGGCATTGGGATTATTATTTTTGGGATTAGATTTTTTGAAAGGTCAAATACCCCAAAACTATATTTATACTTCATCTGGAGATCTGCAGAATATAGAAAAAATGATTGTACGAAAAGATATTGGAGGAGTACAGATTGTCTATAACTGGAGAGCTTTGGAGACTTCAAAAGATGTTTATGATTTTTCAGGTATTGAAAAAGATTTAGAGTATTTGACTTCTTTAGATAAAAAGTTGTTTATACAGCTCCAGGACAGGTTTTTTGAGCCTCAGGCAAGATATGTTCCTGATTATATTTTGAATGGGAAGGAATATACCGGTGGGCTAGTGGCTCAATATGATAATCCAGGAGAAAATAAACCTGTTGGAAGTGGTTGGGTAACCCAGCAATGGAATCCTGCAGTTAGGGAAAGGTATCAAAAGCTGATAGGAGAGCTGGCGAAAAAGTTTGATGGGAGAATTCAGGGAATTAATCTTCCAGAAACTTCCATAGATATTGAAATGAAAAAGGACAAAACCGGATTTAGCTGTGATACATATTTTCAGGCTGAGTTGGATAATTTAAAATTTGCAAGACATGCGTTCAAAAAATCTTATGTATTACAATATGTTAATTTCTTTCCCTGTGAATGGGAAAATGATCATCAGTATATGTCCAGATTATTTGATTTTGCCGATAAAAATAATATAGGGTTGGGAGGACCGGATATTGTTCCTAATAAAAATGCTCAGATGAAAAACTCATATCCCTTTTTTAATCAATATAAAGGAAAATTATCACTGGTCGCTATGGCAGTCCAGGAGCCTACTTTAACATATAAAAATCCAAAAACAAACGAGCCTTTTACAAAAGAAGAATTTGTGAATTATGCACAGGATTTCCTAGGAGTTAATATTATATTCTGGAGTGTAGAATCTCCATGGTTAAGAGACGTTATTAATTAATTCTTATTTTTCGACTGTATTTATTGTGTAAAATAAAAGGAAGTTGATACTATATAAGTAAGATGTTATGTCATTTTTAAATTTGACTTTTTTTGGAATACTTAAAGTTTCCAGCTTTACAGATATAAGGTACACTAAAGTCTAAAAGTGAAAAAATCAAAGATTTTTTCACTTTACCCTAAAACTCTCAAACTTTCAAACTCCCCCTAAATCCTCTGGCTGCATAATAAGAATCTGCACCATTATGATAATAGAAAACCGTGTTGTAGCGTCTGTCGCAGAAAACAGCACCACCATGTTCTCTGATTGCTGAAGGTGTTTGTACCCAACTGGACGTTTTCTGGTCGAACTTTCCAAGCTCCTGAAGCCTGCGATATTGTTCTTCGGTTAAAATTTCAATGCCCATTTCTGAAGCTTTATCTATGGCATTGCTTTCCGGCTTGTTGGCTTTTCGGGATTCCCAAGCAGGATAGTCGTAGCAAAGGCTTCTGCGTTTTGGACTTTCCGGAGAGCAGTCGAAGAAGAGGTATTCGTCTGTTTTTTGGTTGTAATCTACCACATCAGGTTCACCTTCTGTTTCTTCCATTTCGTTTAAAGACCATAGTTTTTCGGGATTAGATTCCAATTTGGTCTGAATTTTTTCCCATTTCAGGCCTTTGTGGCGGTTCATATTTTTTTCAAAACGGGTTTGCAGTACTTTTAAAAGGGCTTCGCTTTGTTCGGGTGTTAATTGTTTCTTTTTCATATCAAATTTTTAAGTGATTGATTTTAGACTAAAGTTACTAAGATTGAGTGGAAATTTTTCTATCAGCAGGTCTGAAATACCATGAAATAATAACCAATACAAACAGTAAAACAGCAGGGAAGGTTCTTCCGGCAGTATCTCCAACAATTAGATGTGAAATAATGGCTCCGGACATCACAAAGAAAAATCCTGCGTAAGCCCATTCTTTTAATAGTAATCGTTTCGGGATAAGGATGGCGATAACCCCCAGCAGTTTCCAGACTCCGATGATGGTCATGAGATAAGCCGGATATCCAAGGTTTGTAAAATTGGCAAGTTCATCTTTATTTTTCATAAGTTGAACAATGGCTGTAGAAACCATGCCTAATGCCATCCAAAGGGTAAAAATCCAATAGATGATCTTTGTTTTTTTTTCTGATCGGTTTGATGTTTCCATATTGATTAAGTTTTGTGATTAGTCGTTAAGCCCTTTTCCGTTTAGGATTTGAGGGATGTATTTTTCAATTCTTGCTTCCCTGGTTTTAGACTGTTTGGCGGATGAGAAATAGAGTAGGTAAGCCCGTTGTCTTCCCTGTGTTAATCCTTCAAACGCTTCCTTTAATGCCAGATTTTCATCTAATCTTTGTTGAAATTCCTCAACCATTTCAAAGTCCTTGGTTTTCTTCATTTCAACTTTTACCCCGGACTCTTCAATTTCTACAGCTTCAAACATATAGGCCTGAAGCTCCTTTTCAAGATCATTAATCTGGTGAATATTTGTAAAACGGACTTGTCTAGCAGCCTGCACATTTTCTGATTGCTGGATTAGAATTTGATCCGGATCTTTCATGAGTGCTCCCTTAAAAAAGAGTAGTGCACAATATTCTTTAAAACCGTGAATTAAGAAAATATTTTTCCCTTCATAGGTATAACAGGGACAGCCCCATTTTAAATCTTCTACCAATTCGGTACTTAAGGCAATTGTTCTTAATTTTTCAAATTCTTCTTTCCATTGTGTGGCTTTATCGAAGAAAAAATCAACTTTTGGATTCATGATTTTTGGTTTGAGGGTTCTTGGGTTTTAGATTGGGAGAGTAAATAGCGTTCAAAGTTTGATGTTTAAAGTTCAAGGTTGTTGTCCTTTCACTGAAGATTGAGCATTCACTTGCGAAGTAAAATTCCCTATTGGCATTCACAATGTAAACTATGGTATTCATGTCTCTCATCTCTTCGTCTATTATCTCTTCGTCTCTCTAAACATTTCCTGTAAACGATTATGCGCCCTATTAATTCCCTGAGCGAATGGCATTTTCAGGTGCTGATCTCTGAAGTCTACGGATTTGTAAACAGTTTGGATGGTAATTTTGCTGGTGGTATCCGTTAGTTTTTCAAATTCTAAAAACTCAATCTGAACCGGAAAAGGCGTGTTTTCCATCTGAAAAGTTCTTATAATTTTCTCATTCTGAACAAGGTTGTGAATAGTTCCATTGGCACTGAAGACCACATCACCTTGAGGATTTAACGTTTCGAAACGGTAACTTCCGTGTTGTTTGTTTTCAAATTTTGTCACTTTGGTTCCCATCCATTGTTCGAAAAGCTCAGCTTCTGTATAAGCTTTGAAGAGCAATTCTACAGGAAGATCAAATTCCCTGATGATGAAGATTTCCTGTTTTCCGTCTTCTGCGTGAATTTTTGTTTTAAGTTCCATATTTTGAGTGTTAGGGTTTAAGGTTGTTATTCTTTCACTGGTGATTGGCGATTCACTTGCGAAGCAAAATTGACTATTGATAGTAACAAGTTAAACTTTGAAGTCATTGTCTATAGTTTCTCTGTCTATTATCTCTTCGTCTATCATCTTTTATCTCTTATTACTCATTTTTCAAGTTCTGATACGCTTTCATCACACTTTCCAGTTTATTGAATTTCTCATCCCACATTTTGCGGAAGGGCTCTATAAAATTGGCTATTTCTTTCATTTTATGGGGATTAAGGTGGTAAATGATTTCACGGCCGTTCTGTTCCGATCTCAATAGTTCACATTCTGTAAGGATCTGAAGATGTTTGGAAACTGTAGGTCTTGCGGTATCGAAATTGGAAGCAATGGCTCCTGCAGTCATGGATTGCGCAGCCACCAGCATCAAAATAGATCTTCTGGTAGGGTCTGCGATTGCCTGAAAAACATCTCTTCTTAAATTCATTGTGTAGTTATTTGACTACAAATATATGTGTAGTTATTTAGCTACGCAAGTTTTTTTTGAGAAATTAAAGCAGCTCTCAAATAAAGGGGTAGTATATACCAATAAATTATAAAATATATTTACATATTTTTGTTCGCCAAATTAAATTAACATATATTTATAAAAAGCCTTTATCTATACAATATGAAATTTACATTTAATCCACGAATACTAAGACATTTAGGATATGAATTGATAACTTCAGATGAGATTGCTATTACAGAGTTGATAAAAAACTCATATGATGCAAGAGCAGAGAATGTTTATGTTCAATTTCTTTCTACAATTGAAAATTTTGATGAAAATAAAAGTAAAGTTAAAATCCCTGAATTTATATATGACTCCGTTAAAAAACTAAACTCAAGCGGAATTATTGTAATAGAGGATGATGGTAAAGGTATGACTTACGATGTTTTAAAAAAAGGTTTTTTTGAAGTAGGTTCTACGTTGAAAAAGAATGAAAAGAATGATTTAGAGGAAAATGATAATAATATAATTTTAGGGGATAAAGGTATTGGAAGACTTGCTGCACAACGAATAGCTCCTATTATAATTGTTGAGAGTGCTGCAAAAGGTACCCATACTACTAATATTGTTGAAGTAGAATGGGATAAATTCATTAATAATATTAATTTTGAGGCCCCTGAATGGACCGGGGACTTGACTGAGGATATAGCATATACCAGGTTATGGCTAATAGGAACGGATGATAATTCAATTGACTTTAATCGATTTTCTGAACTAAAGGAAGATTTTGAAGTAGATTTATTTGGAAATATGGGTCCAAGTCTTGGAACAAGATTAATTATTAAAAGTGAGTTACAAACGGCATTAGGTTTTCTTTACTCTCCATTTGAAACTAATAAAAGCCTCATTAATATTGACATCTCTGTAAATGGAGTACCTATCAGGTTAGATTTTAATTATCAAGCATTAAATGTAGCAGAATCTATACACTCCTTTAAATCCACTTTGATTTTTGACGAATCAGGGAAACCAATTGATATAAAATTTGATTTAAGATTTGATATTCGTCCATGGTTTATTGAAAGAATACATCATAGGGAACTTGGAAATGTATTATATCAAGACTGGAAGCGTTCATCGTTAGATTATTATAAATTATATCAAAAATATAAAGACGAATATGAATTGAATCTTTCTGAAAGTTTTCTTCTATCTACAGAATTAAATAAATGGAAAAAGAAAAATGGGAATAAAAATATTGATAGTCAGCTTTTTATTGAGTCAATATTAAAACTTGCTCCTCTTGAAGGAAAAATTTATTCATTCAAAAGAGATATTTCGCTAATGAATATGGCAAGAAGATCAGCTATAGAAAATGGTTATATTGATCCGTCAACAAAAATTAACTATGATATCAGACCTTTTCTAGCTTCAAATAATGGTATAAAATTGTATCGTAATTCTTTTAGAATTGCAACAATTGGTAATAAAGATAATGATTGGTTAGAATTACAACAAAAAAGAACATCAGGTCAACAGTTTTACAGATTTGAACTAGGTAATGTAGTTGGTTACATAAAAATAAATGATAAAAAGCAAGAGTATATATATGAAACAAGTTCAAGGGAGCATTTAACTGATAATATTTATGCCGAATCATTAAGGATTACCTTAAATGAAATTTTGGAAATATTTTCTCCCAATTTTTCAAAATTAGCTGTTGAATTAACAAAACGTTTCTTGAGCCTGGAGCCGAATTGGATACCCGAAAATACGGAAGAAGAAATTCAACATGAAGTTGATAAAGCTAAGGAAATATTTGAAGCTGCTAAAAGAAATATGGCAGCAATACAAGTAGCAATTACAGCTATAAAAGATAATATTGATCTTGATTCTGAAGAGAAAATAGCATCAGTGAAGAAAGTATTTAAAACATTAGAACCTGTTGCACTCAATTTTGAACAAAATATTGAAGATACAACTCGATCTTTAAAAAGTGCAAATATGTTACTTGAGGTTGCTAAGCAAGAACAGGTCAGAATAAAAACAGAAGCTTATAATAGCTATAAATTGATGGCTAATGGTCTAGTTACAGAAATAATTACGCATGAACTTCATTCTTTACTAAATAATTCAGAGGAAGAAGGTAAAAGGTATGATGAGCATTTTCAGATTATTGAAAAATATTTCCTGGAAAATGAACTTTATGATATTAATAGAATTCACGTTCAACCCGTCAAAAAAAAATTCGAACACTTGTTTAACAAAATGGGCGACCTAGCCCAGTTCTATTCATTTCTAGATAAAACATTTATTAAGAGCGAAGGTAATAGAGCATTACTTCCAACCGATGTTAAGAGTGAATTGGAAATTATAATTGAACGATTTAAATTTAGGTTAGAAAGACATAGAATTAATATTGATGTTTCATCAGTAGATATTGTTTGGGAAGTGCCTAAAGGAGCATTATTACATGTGTTTTATAATCTTATTGATAACTCTATATATTGGATTAAACAACGTCAAAAATTATCAAAATCAAATAAAAAATATGAAAGATCTCAATCTGACTCTATTGTAATTAGATCTACTTCTTCAAATACTCTGCAATTTTATGATACAGGTACTGGAGTATTAGATAAATATCAACATATTTTGTTTAATGAATTAGTATCTGGAAAACAAGATGGTCGTGGTATGGGATTGTATATAGTTAGACAATTTCTTAAATCTTTTGGAGGGAATATTGAATTGCTTCCTTTGAAAAATGAATATGACCATCGTTATATTTTCGAAATTAATTTGAAGTAATTGTTGAAATGATGATTAAATTTAAGGAATTAATTAAAAATTTACGTGCTTTCACAATTCTTATTGTTGAGAATGATTTCACTTATATAGAAAATAGTGAGGAAATAGTTGGAAGATTATGTCTTTCAAAATCTAAAATCCCAATGATATCTGAAAAGTTGAGATTAGGGGGGTATGAAGATGTTGAAAACAAAATAAATGCTTTTTTTGATAGTCTAGATCAAATAGGAGATTCACATGATCTTACATTACTAGATAAAATTGGTCCTAGCTCATTTAACCATTATTTAGATAAAATTAATCAGTCAGGAATAGCTAATGATCTAATGTCAATCATTACGAAAGAAATTAATGACGATAATAGTAATGAATTTAAAAATATCTTTTTCAATAGTGGTATTTTAGATTTTGAATCTTTAGGTGATTATAATGATATAATTAAAACAATAAACTCAATACCTGATTGTCAGATTATTTTCAGAAAAGAATATCCATCTGAAGATAAAATAGATGAACTTTTACAAGAACTTGAAATTACCTTTAAAGAAACAAAAAGTAATTTTTGTCTTTCAATAATTGATAAGCTTTTAGGAAGAGGAGATGATGGAGGTAGAGAATTAATTGAAACAATAGTAAAAGCACATAAAGAGCAGAACGAACTAAAACATATTTGTTGCCTATACACAAGTAAGCCGGGAGAGAACTTGTCTTTGAATTTGTATGAGGAATATTTTATACAAGAAGTTAGAAAGAATTCTAATGCAGAAACTATAAATAAGATTACCAGCATATTAGCACAATGTGCTTATGCAGAGGTTTTCAATTCATTAAGAGTGAAAACAATTGAGAGTGCAGAAAAAACCTTAGAAATTGTACTTAAAAATCAGAAAAATATAAAGTATATAATTGATAAGTCACATGAAGAGGGTATACCGCCATATGATGCCATAAAATATTGGAATACACTATCTATTCAAAATGAATTTGATAGTAGAGAAATCGAAGACTTTAGATTCATTGCAAGTTTAGCCTCTTTATTTAATAAAAAATATTTAGATGACAATCCAAACCTCCCACAAGTTGGAAGAGAATTGAAACTACTTAATACTTACGAACTTTTTGATTATAATGTAAATAAAAAACATTTACCAATTGCTCCAGGTGATATTTGGGAATCTAATGGCAATTATTATATTCTAGTAGGACAGTTATGTGATCTCTTACTTAGAGGAGGAAGTAATAAGAGAAAATCTAAAATTGCGGAGTTGTTTAAAATTGAATTTGGTAGACATTCCGATCAAAAACATAAATATGATATTATAATAGATAGTGGTAAGAAAATTATATACATAGATTATTTTCTAAAAAATGGTTCTGATGTACATGAAACATTAAAAATAGATATTTCAACACCAAATATATGCTTTGCAGATCTAAGTATTTTGGATTTATCAATGTTTAATGAATCAGGAGAATGTTCTATAAATATTGATGAGTGCTTAAACGAAGATGTTAAACTTGTCCTACCTACAGGAAAAGATGTTTATTATGAAGCCTTAAGAGAGAATTATATTGAGATGAAAAAAATATCATTTGAACATATTTTAGGAATGCTAGATATTTTAGAGCCATTGGATTTTTCTAAATTTAAATTTGAAAAAGAAGGATCTATAATTAGCCATAAGATAAAACGTATTTGTAGATTGAAAGGCAGATATTTTGATTCTCTATATAATAATTACTTGAATAATAAGGGGAGAATCGATCTTAATTTAATAGACAATATAGAAGAGGAAGTTGAAGCAATTATATTAAATTTTGAATTAGGTGAAGGTATAGATTCAAAACATGAACTTAGAGATTTTCATCTGTATAAGTCAAAAAAAGATAAATATATAAAGTTGTCTGATTTAAAACTTAGACTTCCTGCATATGAAAAATTATTTTCATATGCTCAGTCTGAAAAATTAACTATGGATTCTAAATTACAATATGAGCTCATAGAAAATAATGAGGGAATTTACACATTGCAATATAAGTATCATTTCAACAATAAAGATTATAGTTCAAAATCTTTATTTAGTTTTAAAGATCTTTTTAGTAAGACTAGACCTGATGCTGAAGGTAAATTTTTAATTGAAGGTAATGATGAAGAGCTAAGCTTTATTGAGGAAGGACACCCAAAACGAAAGATAAGTATTGAAGAATTAAAGAAAGGTATTTTTGTTCCTGATGAAAAGCAAAAATTAAAACTTATAAATGGTGTTTTAGAAAGAGAAGTATATGAAGAATAAAATATTTGACATATTGTCATTGTTTTCAGGAGGAGGTTTTTTAGATATAGGATTTATTAATAATGGCTTTCAGGTATCCGAAGCTGTAGAAATTCAGCCCTTTTTTGTACAAGCTTATAATGAAGGACTTCATAATTATTTTCAAAAATCTGATAATTATTATATCAAAAAAGAACTTGTTAAGCATAACAAAGTATTAAAAACTACAGACGCATCTTGTAACAAAGAACAACAAAGGCTTTTTAAGAGTCATAAAAATATTGCAGGAATTATTGGAGGACCTCCTTGCCAGGATTATTCTGTTGGTGGAAAAAATGGGGGAATAGAAGGAGAAAGAGGGAGACTGATATATAGTTATTTTTCTATTGTTAAGAAGCTAAAACCTGATTTTTTGTTTTTTGAAAATGTAGAAGGACTTTATAGGACAAAAAAACATAGAGTATCATTTGATGCCTTTGTAGAAGATATTAAAAAAGAAGGTTATTATGTTTGGCATGATTTACTTAATGTTCTTGATTATGGATATCCACAGGATCGTCCTAGAATTGCATTAGTAGCTTTTAAAAAAAATATTTGTAATACTTTAAGGAAGGCTGGTTATGTACTAGAATTTGATAATATAATTTTAAAGTATCAGAATTCAGATAAACTAATATTTAAATGGCCGACTCCTTTAATTAAAAATCCTAAATCGTTGAACTGGCCAAAAAAATGGAAATTTGGAAATAATGTAATGCAATATGAGTTAAATGAAAATTATAATCTTTTTGTAGATAGTGTATTTAATGATTTGACAGATGACTTTCCAAATCAGTGTGAGTTTTTTGTACCAAAATCATTAAAATTCACACAAATAGAAGAGGGCGATACAAATAGAAAATCTTTTAAAAGGCTCCATAGATTTAGATATAGTCCTACGGTTGCATATGGGAATAATGAGGTCCATTTGCATCCTACAAAACCAAGACGTTTGACTGTAAGAGAAGGGTTGAGATTACAAACTGTTCCTGATGAATATATATTATCTAGTAAAATACCTTTGACCCATAAGTTCAAGTTAATTAGTAATGGGGTACCAACGGCTAAAGCTGAGTTAATAGCAAAGGAAATACGAAGAACTCTAATTAATTATTATAAAATAAAACAGTAACTCAAAATTAATTAATGTTTTAAAATTTAAATATTAGTATTATATATAAATGTAAAGAAGCTTTCTTATTTTAAGTTTCTTTACGTTTATAACATAAATAAAAGTGTACTTTATATTTATCCATTTTTCTCAATTAATTTTTCCAACTTCTCAATCATCTCCTTTTGTTGCTGAAGCATACGCTCATAAAGCTCAATCATTTTATCAAGAGGATTAAAAGTAGGATGAATATTTACAGCATTTAAAGTTGATGTATCGTTACTTGTAAAAGTATTAGAAATAACATTCACCGCCTGTTCTTCATCAAAATTTTCAATAGCTTCCGCAGGAACTTTCAAAATCTTCGCTACCTGCGCCAGAATATCAGATTCTACGGTTTCTTTCTGTTCTAAAAGGGAAACTTTCTTCTGGTTCCAGTCATCACCCAATTCAAAAGCTAAGGCTTCCTGTTTAATGCCCAGCATTTCACGGAAACGTTTTATATTTCTACCCTGATGTATTTTCTTATTTTGCATATCTGTGTAAGTCATAATAACAAATATAAAGCTTTAAAAGATAAAAGTAAAGCCCCTGTTCAAAATAAATTATCTTCTAAAATATCCATTCTACAGCATAAAATATTCATTTTTAACTGGTATAGCTGTCATGATATTTCTTGCTTTGTTGAAAAACAACAATATGAGAAAAGTAATTATTCGAGGCAAATATAAGATTGTCTCCATTCGTAACCTTACGGTTTCCCATAAATCATTTGAAAGAGCGTATAGAAAGCTGGTTTTCTTCCCGGAAATCCGGCTGGCAGGGAAGTGGTTGCTGGAGTGTGGTTTTGAACCGGGAGATAAAGTGCTGGTGACGGTTCGGAGGAATCAGATTATTTTAGAAAAGGAGATGAACTATGAAGAGATGTAAACAAAACAGGTTTCTGGCTGATATTGCTGAAATTTGTTTTTTTATAATTTCTCGATGATTTTGGAGATTACTCAGATATGTAAAGGATAAAATCTGCGTAATCTGTTTGATTTGCAGGAGAATTATTTTTTAGTTTGACGCAAAGTTTTATGAAGGTGGCTGTTATATTTTTAGGATGCTAAGAATGGACAAGTGAACTTGTCTGATGAAGGTGAGTGGATAGGTTTCGGCGGCCGGAGGCCGCCGAAACCCGTATGAGGATTAAATAAATAAAGTATTACTTATCTTTTAAATAAATGTCATCATACTCCATGATAAAATAATCACTTTTGCTGGGATTCAGATCATAAAGAATACATTTATCATTAGAGTATAAGAATACGGCTTCAGGATGCTTCACTTTGAGCTGATCTTGAAGAACCCTGAAATTATAAATGTGTTCCTCACTTCCTGTACTGATAGTATTAATAAAACCTGAAAAAATAAGAGCCATAGTTATTATATAGCCAATTTTTCCATATTTCTGATTCAGCATTTTCTTCTGATAATGATAGCAAATTATCAATCCAATGTTTAAGAATAAGTAAAATATGAGTTGTAGAATGCTTGGAATGTTATTGGTGATATAAAATAGATATAAATATAATATTATTGCCATAATTGTGAGTAGGAGTATTCCTATTTTATGTTTTTTCCCAGGGAAATTTCTAAATATATAATATAATAATAAGCCCAGAAGCATTAATGGCATATTGAGCAGAACTAAAGTACCATCCAAAACAATTTGAGTAATTGAAAAACAACTGCTTACAAGATTAGGAGAATGTATACTTATCTGAGCAATTTGCTTAATTACCCCTAAAAGTGACGGAATAATTATTAAAAATGGTAAATATTCCTTTACAAATTGTAAAGTCTTAACCTCTTCTAAAAAAATTAAAAAATCTTTCATTTGTTCGTTATTTTAATTGTGCGAATCTAGACCTAAATAGTGGAAGTTTAAATATTAATTATCACTTTTTTGTGATTAATTTTATATTTTTTTTTTCTTACAACCAGATTATTGGGGATGAAAACCAACGATATTTGCTTTATGTGTGCGCATCTTTTTATTAAGCGCAAAGTTTTATGATGCTGGCTGGATATTTTTTAAGGAACTAAGAATAGGTCTGCTTACTTTTTTCATAAGGGATTGTGAAAAAGAAGTACTTATGAAATTACCCTATCTTTGAAAATCCAATGTTTTCTAAGCATTAATCAATACTATTATAGATGAAATTTTTACTAGACTTTTTATTCCGTGTTTTACAGCTTTTTACAGAACCTTATTTTTTAGTATTTCTTGCAATAGTTATCATTGCGCTTTTGAAAAGAAAAAATAAATGTAAAAATCTGAGAATAGGCGTTTTTATATCAGCAGTTGTCATGGTTATTCTTATAGGCAACGGTTTTCTGGGCAAGCTAATCTCCGGATATCTGCAGAAAAGTTATATCAGGACTTCAGAAATAAAGAATACACCTGCTCAAAATCCTATTATTGTAGTATTGGGCGGCGGGATTGTAGATATTGACAATACAGAGAAATTGCATACTATGTCTTATTCCAGGATGGTGACCGCCTATCAACTGTATCATGAATATCAAAAAAATAATCAACCCTGTAAAATATTAATTTCAGGAAAAGGAAGAGGGCATATTAGCGAAGCAGAATTATTTCGTGAAGATTTTAAAAAGATGGGAGTACCGGATTCTGATTTAATTATGGAAGGTAAAAGCATGAATACGTATCAGAACGCAAAATTTTCCCGAGAGATATTGAAAAAGATGGGAACTTCCAACCTCTATCTGGTGACTTCAGGCTTTCACATGAAAAGATCTCTTGCTCTGTTTCATACTTTTGGATTAAAGCCTATTCCCCAGGCCTCAGATTTTATAGATACTGAAATCACTGTATTTCCTAACAGCTATAATGCTGCATTTACATTTGTTATGCTGAAAGAGGTAGTGGGAATATGGCAGGTACAGTTATATAACAGTTTGGGAATGAATAAATAATAATCTATTAAAGGATAAGGAGTTAATTTATGACTATGGAATAATCTGAAGAAATATAAGCCCAGATTTTTTTAACGCAAAGAAAAATTTATTGAATCGTATTATTTTAAGGATGCTAAGAGTTGCGATAAATCGCTGATGAAACTATAGGGCTATACGTTCGCTTATAAAGAATCAATTTCATTGATTCCATCTTTACCCTCTTAGAAATATCCAAGAAGCATTATAAAACTTTGCATTAAAAATTATTAAATCATAAAGACAGTATTTTCTTTAAAAATTCCCACAAAATCTCGCAAAAAGACCTAAAATACAGCAAAGCAATAAGAAGCCCAAATAAGCTCTTTTTTTAATCCAGTACCTATGCTATCTGACTGAAATTACAGGCGATTTATGGATGAAAACGTATTTTAGATTAAAATTTGAAAATTTTTACATTTTAAAGACATTAAACTTATGTCCATCAGGGTCTGCAAAGACAAAACCATAATAATGGTTTCCAAAACTCTCAGGTTCTGAAACAATGGTGCCACCGGCTTTTTCAACTTCTTCAACCCATTGATCTACCTGCTCATTGGTCTCTGCTGAAAGGGTGAATATAATTTCATTGGAGGCTTGGGAATCACCAAATGTTACCTGTTTTAGATTGGTTTCCAGGATGTTTTTCAGAAAGAAATGAATGACAAAATTATTTTCGCCGAAAAAGAAACTTACTAACTCATTAGAAGTGTGAGGATTGTTGGGAGTACATCCTATGGCTTCATAAAACTTTTGGGTGCGTTCCAGATTGGCAACTGCCAAATTGGCCCAGATCATTTTAGGTTTCATATTATTCTATTTTTGGGTTAGATAAAATTAGTTCCTTTTAAAAAGATACAGGTTGCCATGTGGCAAGATTTTGTATTTTTAATGAAGAAAAAACTAATATGAAAGAGGTTTACCGTAGAGTAATTTAACATAATATTTCAATAGATAGTATAACGATGAAATTGAGAGATGAAATAGAACCGGATTTTGAAACTGCTGAAAAACGATATCCGGAAGTCTTAAAGCTTATTTTAGACTATACAGACTGGTGTGATGAACATGGTGATGAAGAATCCGTTGAATATAAAAAACTGGAAGACAAGCTTCATACAATGACTGGAAAAGAGATGTCCAGGTTTAATCTTTGGGAATGGTGGGAAGGAAATGGGGCAGAGCATTTATCTTTTGATATAAGCTTACCGGATCCGCAAATTGTTGAGGATATAACAATGGACGAATTGGCTGAAATTGTAAGACGAATGAGTACTTTTGAGATTCCAGATCCTAATGACCAGTCTTTTAAAGGAATGTTTTATAATTATATATGTTCAGGAAGCGATTATTTTCCGGATTTTTTGAAGATTAATTTTAAGGGTTATCATATTAAGCTGTTTCAGTCTCATAAAGATAAAAACGGTAATTATTTTGAATATAGTCAGGAAGAAATTACAGATGCCATATGGAATGGCGGACTGAACCATCATACAGTAAAAAAATAACAGATGAATGATATTATTATAAAGAAAATCTTAGCCTTAGGTGGAAATACTGAGGCAGTAAGTCCTGATAAAAGTTTTGTTGAAAACTGGCAAAGCATCAGGTTTACTCATTATTTGTATGATAAGGATTGGGATGTTTACGGAATTGACCAATTTTATGAATCCAATAAAGAGCTTTATCATAACCATCAGGAAAAATTCTATGAGAATCTGTTGACACACTATTTTTCAACTCATGATTCTGCATATGGGCAGTATTTTGTAAAAGATTGGATGTTTACACCTTTTAAAGAAGGTTCTGAAGATCGGGAGGAATTTGAAGATTTAATTGACGAAGATTACGTACAGGAAGTTGTAGGGATTTCTAAACCGGACTTTCTGTGTATTTCATATTCCTATGGATATCCGGATCATTATTTCGTATGTACAGCAGATCCTGAGCCATCTAATCCAACAGTATACAGCACAGACCATGAAGTGTATTTTGATGAACTTGAAAATGAAGGGAATTTTGAAGACTTTCTGGATCGGTTTATGACCAAGAATGAGTTCAAAGAAGTAGTTGCAGAATACCTGAAGGGAAATTTGGAAAAGAATTAAGATGAAAGCTGGAAGAGTGAAGTAATGAGGAGCTAAAAAATAAAGTATATCTATTTTTTACATCTTTTTAAATAGCTATTTTTTATAACTAACAATAATAATAGGGCCAAAATTAACTTCCAGCTCCCAACTTATTGTCTTTCAATTTAACATAATATAAAAAAGACCCATGCTTCGCAAAATACTATACATATCGGTTCTTTGTCCCATTGTAATATTGTCCCAAACCATTGAAATGACAACAAAGCAGGTGAGGGAAGATATTGATTTTCTGATAAAAAATATTGATGAAGTAAGTGTAGATCCTTACAGCAGAATTTCCAGGAAAAACTTCCTTCTGGAGATGCATAATGTAGAAAATACAATTGTAAAACAGCCGACCATAAGCCCTGTTGACTTCTACAAGGCATTGCAGCCCGTTATTGTTAAGCTGGAAGATGGCCATACAGAACTAAATATTTCAGATTATGTAGCTAAAACCGATTATCTTATTTTTCCTTTTTCTGTAAGGGTTTCAGAAGATGGAGTTTTCATAAAATCCATTAAATCAACTTATAATGAATCTGTTACAGGAGATCTGATCGGGATGCAGATTACTGATATTAACGGGAAAAATTCATCCGAAATAGTAGAATTATTGCAGCATTATACCAGTGGTGAAAGCAAAAAAAGCAGGCTGGAACTAAGTGAGGATTATTTTAATGATTATTATAATCTTTTCCTGAAAAAAGGAAATGCAGTGGAAATAAGCCTTAATAAAAGCCAGAAGCTCAATATTCCTTTATTGAGAAAATCAGAGAAAAAATCAATAGCTTCTAAAGGTATAGTTACTAAAAGTTACTATTTTGATGTCAAAAAAGATAAAAACTGTGCGGTTTTTACATTCAATCAGTTCGCAGATCCGGAGAAATTCAGATCTTTTTTACAGAATATGTTTGCAGATTTAAAAGCTCATTATATTCAGAATCTTATCATTGACATCCGAAACAATGGCGGCGGAAATTCTGACCTTGGAGATGAACTTTTAAAATACTTAGTGGCAAAGCCATTTTCACAATATGAAAAAACGCTTGTTAAATACAGCGATATCCGTAAAGAATATTTAAAAGCCTCAGAAATCGATTCTACGGAATTAAAAAATTATTTAAGCGGAATATCCGGAACTGTAGGCGTTATAGATCACTCAAAAAATGTTATTGAGCCCAAAAATGAAAATGAACGATTTACAGGAAATGTTTATCTGCTCATCAGTGGCCAGACATTTTCATCGGCTGCAGATTTTGCCAATGCTTTTAAATTTTATAAAGCAGGAAAAATTATAGGCTCAGAAACCGGTGGATTTATAATTTCACCTGGAGAAGTTATAGAAAGACAATTGCCCAATTCAAAATTATTTCTGAACGTATCATCTACAAAAGATTTTAATATTGGTGCCACAGAGAAAGACTGGCATGGTGTAATTCCTGATATACAGGTTCAGAGCGAAGAAGCTCTGAATTATGCGCTGGATAGGCTTATAAAGTGATTAACTTGTTGATATATACTCTTTCCTGTAAATTTATATTTTTCCTATAATTTATATTATGTTAAATTGTTAATAATTGCATATTGGTTCATATTAATTAAAAGCTTAGTCGAAGAACTGCTGTTGAACTTTTCAGTTTCACTCCACTATTGTAAAATCCTTGTTGAAATAAACCTTTAAAAAGCTGAAGCTTCCTTTCAACAAACTTTTCATTGTTGGCTTTGAAAGACCAATGAAAAGTTTGTTACTAGCAATAGTTATTTCATTAGCAATTTATATTTTAAGTGAGCATCATAGTCTTCCGGCTCTTTTTCAAGGTATAACTTTAGATATTCAATCGCTTGTTTTTTTTGACCTGAAACCCTATACGCCTCACTTATATAATAATAGCCATAGGTTGAGTTTGGGAAAAAGTGATTATTTAACTTAAATAGATCTATTGCCTGATTAGCCTTTTTTTCGAACAATAGCTTACAACCATATCTTTCAATGAGATTTTCTCTTAATGAATATTTCTTTGAATTCAATTCTACTTCCTTAATGCCGGCTTCATAACCTTTATCGCATACGGTCTTGATGATATCTTTAGTGTAAAAAAAATTGTCAATGGATGGTACTGAACCTGCTAATTGTTTTTTAATCAGATTACTCGCTTCCCAATAATTTTCGACTTCTCCATTGGTTAGAATTACAACAGTGTAGCCCAAATCTGGATAAATCATTATTTCACAGGCAATACCATCGTGTCCGCCGGTATGTCCAATAATTCGGTGTCCGTTGATTATATTTTCTTCAAACCCATAGCCATACATTCCTTCTCTATACTTCACTTTACCTGATGTACAAAGAGTTACAGACTCTTTACTTAATAAAATATTATATTGTAAAGCATTGGCAAAACTCAACAAATCATCAGCTGTTGAATAGCCACCACCAGCAGGAGTTCCTTTTGCTAAATTTGAGAAAATATTATTTTTCCATTGCCCCGGTTCTTCCAATGACATTGTATAGCCGGTCGCCAAATTTGGAATCGCATTATCCAATTCGTAAACATCAGTATTGGTCATTTTTGCAGGTTTGTATATGTGTTCTTTTACGAAATCAAAATAATTTTGACCCGACACCTTTTCAATAATCAATCCTAAAACCATATATCCGAAATTGCTGTACAGGAAGTCACTGCCTGGAACAAAGGCCAGTTTTTTATCTGCAAACAATGGAAGATAATCAGAAACTGTTTTGAAGTTTACTTTTGCAAGTTTGTTGTATTCCTCCCAAAAACTGGACATTCCTGAAGTGTGCGTCAATAATTGATGGATGGTAACGGAGTCGGCAACACTTTTATTAGGATAATCTGTAAGATATTGGCCTACTTTATCCTGAAACGAAATTTTCCCAGATTCCACCAATTGCATAATGGCTATTGCCGTGAACATCTTATTGATAGAAGCTAAGTTGAACTTCGTGTCCGGTTTATTTTTAACACAGTCCGGCAAATTGGCAAAACCAAAGGCTTCTCTGTAGATTGGTTTGCCATCTTTTGCAATAAGAACAACCCCGCTTAAGTTGTTCTCATTTTCAAGATTTTTTAAGTGAGATCTTATCGGAGCAACGATGCTTTTCAAATTTTGCGCTCTTACCACGATAGGCTGTAAAACAACAATGAAGAAGATGGCTGTAATAAAGTATAATTGACGGGTTGTCATAGGATTGTCTTATATGATTAAGCAGCAAAACTACTTTAAGTATAAAAGGAAAAATTGTATAATTGTAAACCTACCTATAAAAATAGCCAATGAATTTGTTTTTTTTCTAGCATACTCGTTTTGTCAAAGAAAACCTTGGGAGAAAACCCTGTCACTGATTTGAATTCCCTGATCATATGAGACTGGTCAAAATAATCAACACCATATGCAATATCCGTTAAGTTGTTTCTTGCGTTATTTGATGCGTATTTATTAACCGCATTTCTAAACCTTAGAATCTTTTTGAATTGAGATGGTGTTTTACAGATATGTCTGCCAAAGTGTTTGTTTAATGTTGTACGCGAGATATCATTTTTTTTGCACAGTTCTGTAATGGTTACAGCGTCATTTTCATCACCCATCATTTCAGACAAAACATTCTCAAGAAAATTGTGTTTAAACCCAATTAATTTGGATAACCAATACCTTTCAACAGCTTCAATTTTTTCGGTGTCATTTTGCAAAGAAAGAATGTCAATCATCGCTTTTCTATAATCTTCAAAGGGCGAAAATTCAGAAAAGTTTGAACTGTTGTAATGGTTTAATTCGTGTTCTAAAAATGAATTAATAGCCAATGGTTTAAAATAGATCGTGATTTCGTTTATTTTCCCTTCGTACTGAACGTACACTGGCTTATTGAAATTAGACACCAAATTGGTTTCAACCTCATTATCATCACATTGTTCGATGATCAATTGATTTCCTTTAGTGATTGATTTTGATCTTTCACTGTTTGATACAATGGTGAAAATAGATGGGAACGTGATGTATTTGATGGATTCTTCTTCAGAGGTATGGGTGAGTATGTAAATACACTCCATATATTTTTTAAGTAAAGGATTGGAAGGGGTATAAACTTTTATTTTCATAGGTTGCAATTGGGAGCTAGAGCCCAACTAACTATTTGTACACATATTTTGTTAGATCTTAATTCACTTGCTGCCACCGTGCCTTTTAATTATACATGAAAAAGCCTTTCGCCTTTTTCTATTAGTGCAATAAAATGACCACTAACTTTCAAATGGATGCAATGCAATCCTACTCATTAACTTTCGTAAAGCTATATCTGACGCTAATTTAAATTTTATTTTTATTATTTTTCATTAAGAATTTGTTGTAATATTAAAGCGGTTGCCTTAGCATCGTCTAATGCTCTATGAAATTTAAAATCTTCTTTTACATTCATTTTTTCTAAAACTCTTTCTAGGGAGATTCCGGATGTAGAAATGTTTTTCTTTGCCAGCCAATAAACACCCAGTGCTCTGATATCAAAACCTCCGCCAACAAAATACTGATTATAATCTAATCCAAATTCTGTAAATTCTTTTCTCAAAAGTGGTAAATCATAGTACAATCCCCACCCTGCTAACGTTGATTTATTTTTTTCTCCATACCAATCTAAAAACTGGTGAATTGCTTCATCAAAATACTTTTCATTTTCAACCATTTCATTCGTAATGTTTGTAATATCTGTGATTTCAGGTAGAATGGGAAAATGTTTTGGCTTTATTAAAATTGAGAATTCGCTTTTTATTTCAAAAGTCTTCCTATCTAATTTTACAGCCCCTATTTCTATTATATTGGTTTCATTTATTTCATTTTTTCCAAAAGTTTTGCAACTTCCTTCTAAATCATAAATCACCAAATCACTTGAGAACTTCATATCAATGTTTATTAACAATCTCTCAAAGGTATTTTCGTACTGCGCAATCTATTAGCGTATATTGTCGTTTTTTATTTTAATTCAATAATTTCAGAATAATATTTCCTCCATTCGTTTGCTAAATCAACTTTGTCCATCATTTGTAATATACCTTCTAAATCATACTTTTTACGATTCCTTCCATCATTCAACATGCGGTTATCGCGAACTTTTTATCGTCTTCGCTTTGGGATAATAAATGCCAAAGCCATCCGAGAATATAACTATCCAAATTATCTTGATAACTTGAAGTATAAGGATATAACTCAAAATAAAGATCTACATAACATTCAGTAAATTTTTCTTTATTAACATGGAACAGAGGTTTTTCATATTCTGTTAAATTTTGTTGGATCACTACCATTAATTCCCCTTCATAATTATAAAACTCAGTTTTATAGGGAATATTACGCTTTCTGAAATTTCCATTCCTGTAAAAGAAATTATCATTTTTAAGAATAATATTTCCATCCATATCATATTCAAAACTATCACTTTTTCTACCCGGCCATTCTGACTGGGTTTTTCCGTTCAGATGCCAGGTTTTATAACTGATATAATCACCATCATCAAAATAACTTTCATTGGCTATTTGACCGTTGTCATAATATTCTACAGATTTCCCATGAGCATTGCCATTTTTAAATTGAGTTGTCATATTTCCATCGACTAATGTTCCTGTAAAGAGTTCTCCTTTATAAGACATACAAGTATAATAATCCTGAAGATTAGCTTCAAAATCGGTTTCATTATATTCTATAATTGTCTGGGTCATTATTGAATTTATCAAGGTTTACAAGATAGGTTTGCTCAAATGTAAGCACTCTCCTACTAAAATGATTATTAGTTTATTCCATCACATTAATTAAACTCAAGCTCATCAAAATCCTTTATTTCAGATAATTTGATAAGTTTTTCGACCTTGATCATTTCCCAGCTATCTTTGTATTTGACTTCATAATTATCGCCATCATCCTCTTTATTTAAATTATCTTTGGTAAGTTTCTTTTTGGTCAGAAAATTAATACTTACTTCATACTGAGGTACTGGTCCTCTGCTTGAATATGAGTCATAGCCAATGAGCTCCATATCCCCATTCTGATACCTAAAAGTGTAGCCCCAAGATCCATATCTTCCATGCCCATAATCTATATGTAAGTTTCCTTTTTCAATGCTCACACTTAACTCAGGAGCAAAGTATACGCCGCCATCCTCATTTTCAGAGGAAAAACAATTGTAGTTTTTAGAAGCCAACTCATAATAATTGCCTTTATTTAATAGTACAATAATACCTCTCCTGTTTCGGTCTAATTCCCCGCGATTTTCATCTTTTATAACTTTGCTTTTGTCTGTTCCTTTGATGATGAGTACAATGTCTTCCAATCCGTCTTTATTCAGGTCACCTTTTATTTCGTTCCAGCCTTCAGCTGAAACTCCCCCTTCATATTTGTTGATCACATACCCTGCTGGTATAAAGTCACTTGGGTTTTTCTTTTCTTCAATGCTTTGCGAGGAATGATTTACAGTAATGCCATTCTCTTGTACTCCTTGAATTTCAGTGTTTTTAGTTTCTGTTGATTTCTGCTTCTCATTTTTACAAGATGGCAATACAAAAGCAAATGCTAGAAATAGGACTATTTTTTTCATGGTTTTTATGTTGTTCCAGTTAAGATCACTTATTTATTGACGAATATAAATAATTTTGGCAACTGTATATAATTTTACATTAAAGTTATTTCGCGCTGTCATTCTGAAAGTAACAACGTGAATATTATGAGTCTGCATTCAGATTATTATTGAAATTCATAATAAAAAGCCCCAAAGTCTTACTTTGGAGCTGAATTTTGAAAATCTATTATTTCTTAACTATTTTGGTGAAAATTGTATTGCTTTTTAACAGATAATTCCCTGATGGACATTCAGTAAGGTCAACACGGTTGTTTCCTTTATTTAAAATCACATTTTTAATGATTTTACCTGTAATGTCATATAAATAAGCATTTTCATTGGCAGTGGATTCAATAGTAATTACTCCTGTTGTCGGATTTGGATAAGCCGGAGTTTTCATTTGTTTTGAAGTTTCTGCTGTTGATAAGTTAGCGTTGCAACTCGCGTTATAAGAGTCTCCATTAATATTGAAACCTTTGTTCGTCAATTGAGCTCTTGCCATAATAGCTTGCGGTGTAGAATAAGTTAATCCTGTTGCTTCTATGACTCCAATTGCGGATCCTAAGTTTGATAATGTAGGATTATTGCTGAGGGCAATTAGAAATTTATTATAATTAATACATGATAAACCAGAATTATTAAATCCGAAATATACATAGGCTGAAGGAACATTTTGAAAGCTGATATTCCAGGTAGAAATATCCTGATCAAAAAGCGAAGCACCATTGAACATCATAAAACTATCAGCACCCCAAACTTTATTAACATCCCAGTTTCCAATAGGCTGATTAAATGATGATGCATTGGTAAACATTTGGCCAAAACTTACTACTTTACTGGTATTCCAATTATTAAGAGGCTGATTAAAGGATTTAGCATTAGAGAACATATAACGGAAATTCGTTGCATTGCTTGTATTCCATGAATTTAATGGCTGATTGAACGCTACCGCATCCTGGAACATGGAAATGAAATTGGTTCCGGACGAGGTATTCCAGGCAGAAATATTTTGATTAAAAGCTGAAGCTGAAGAAAACATATCCCGAAAATCGGTTACTTTCGCTGTATTCCAGGTTCCAATATTCTGGTTAAACAATTTGGCTTTGTTAAACATACCATTCATATTCGTAATGGTGCTTGTGTTCCAGTTAGAAAATGAATCATTTCCAATCAGAGAAGGGCAATTAGAGAACATTTGTGATACATTGTTTATTTGGCTTAAATTAGGCGTATCTGTAGCCGTTACGTTAAGATTCGGACAATATGCAAAGCCCTGAGTAAATTGCTGAAGCCAAAGGATATCTCCCCATTGACTCACTTCAAAGAGTTCCGGATTTCCGCTGGCATTCATATAAGCACTGCCTTTAAATCCATAAAATAATCCATTGCCATTGGATGCTTTCACTTTGTAGGTTGCCTGGATAGGATTTGGGTTTAAAGAAGCTCCAAAAGAAATAATTGTAAAAATATTGCTATTGGAGGTAACGGAGAGAGTTCCGTTATGTTGAGGGTAGCCTACTTCTTCCCAGCTAATGGTGTAGTTGGTTCCGGTGCCACCAAAAGATATCGCATTATCGATGGTCCCATTTACATTAGGTTTCCATAAAGTAATAAATTCATTCTGTGCATAAGAAATGAAAAATAGAAAAAGAAAAATGATTACTAGTTGTTTTTTGTACATAATTTAAAATAATAATTTAAGGTTAAAATTGGGTTTGATAAGGTTGTAACTTCCCGGGGTTCTGTATCTTATCTCTAATACAAAGATATAGACGCATAGCGACAAAAGGTGTCGTATTATAATAAACTGAGTATTTTTTTTAATATTTTTTCAAATAATATTTAATTTTATTTATCTGAAAATCAATATTTTATATTTATTTATCTTGTATGGACATCTGTGAACATCTGAGCAATCTGTAGGAAAGAATATTTGAAGATTTTTAGAATATTTTAGCTCTAGTTTGGGTTATATTTTAAAATCTATTCGGGAGAAAATGTATCTTGTACTCTCCTATTGTTATTCTGTATTATAATATGCTGTTAGAAAAATTATTCAAGGAATTTGATGTAGATATCAAGACATTCAATTCGGCTGATTCTGAGCTTTTTGACCAATATTTTGAACGTATTTTGGTTAAAAAAAACACTTTCCTTATCCAGGAAGGCGAATTGGAAAAATACAGTTACTTTATTTTCAGAGGTATAGCCCGTTGTTGGACTTTAAATCATAAAGGTGAAGAACAGACGTTCTGGTTTTGCAAGGAAGGTACTTTTTCTTTATCCAACATATCCTTTACCTTGCAGGAACGATCTACTTTTAATGTGCAAACCATTACAGATTGTGAGATATACAGGATTGATTATCAACAGGCAGAAAAACTGTACAAAGCAATTCCTGGCTTAAAACCAGCTTTTGAAGACCTGACTGCCAGATTGTTGAATAAACTTCTCAACCGAAATATAGACCTGATAAAATACAGCTCAGAACAATATTATCTGCAAATGATGGCAGAATATGGCAATGCTTTCAATTATATCCCTTTAAAAGATATTGCTTCTTATTTAGGAATTACTCCTCAGGCGCTCAGTAGAATACGTAAACGCATTTTTTAACTCAGGTTCAGTGGTTGATATGGATAAATACGGATTTTTGCACCACAATATTTATGATTATGATTAGAGAAATTATACAAACAGATTACCCACAATTGATGAATATCTGGGAAAGTGCCGTCCTCAATACCCACGATTTTTTAAAAGAAGAAGATTTTAATTACTATAAAGAACAGATTCCCGGTTATTTTGAGCATGTTACTTTAGTAGGATTTGAAGTAGATAATGTTTTAGTCGGATTTATGGGCATAGCAGAAGGAAATCTTGAGATGCTTTTTATTCATAATGATTACCGTGGTCAAGGAATTGGTAAAAAACTCATCCAATACGGAACAGACCAGTTAAAAGTAAGCAAAGTAGATGTGAATGAACAAAATATACAGGCAGTTGATTTTTACAAACATATCGGATTTCATGTGCTGAGCAGATCAGAGCTAGACGGACAAGGAAAAGAATATCCTATTTTACATATGGGATTGTAATCCTATTGAAATAAATTATTATAGTCAAAAGCATCCCACGGGATGCTTTTGAATTTTTATGATATAGATATATTGTTTACTAAACGATAAATAATGAGGCAATAGCTTGTGCATCACTTCCACTCAAAATTTCATCATAGGCTGCAGAGCCTGCGGCAGCTCCAAATGCAGTTCCAGTGTTGTATCCGGCCTGATTCACGTTATCTTCACCGGCATAGACAGGATTAGTAGCTGATGGCATATTTCCTCCATTAGCAAGTTCAATCCAACCTTTATTAGCTCGCATTCTTCTAACTTGTGAAGCATGTCTTGCTTCCACAGAATGAATCTGCAAGGCCGCTTGAAGAACAACTTTATTGGACATAACATTTCCAGCCTGTCCTTTATAAGCTCTTACTCCTGTATCTTCAAAAGCCTGAGAGAGAATAAGAAATTGATTGTAATCGGTAAATGGTGAAAAATTACCGTTTGCTGTAAAATCAAAAGTTGGTTTGCTACCGGGAGTTACTCCCAGAGATGTAAGGGTGCTTTTCAGAAAACTGACATGGGCAGATTCATGTTTGGAAATTTGCATAAAAACTGCTCTGTCTGCATTGGGAATTAATCCTGAGGTGGATAATCCTATAGCGTAATATTCGTTTTCAAGGTACTCAAGTATCAGAGCAAGTTGTAAAGCGTCTGTTAAAGTACTTTTAAGGGCTGTTCCGGTAATCTTTGTATTTACTGTTTCTGCTTTTACTGACGTTGTCATTAAGGCTCCTAATCCTAGAGGAACAGCGGCTACAGCTGTTTTTTTTCCTAGTAAGGATATATTTGTAATGGTTTCCTGCCGGGATGCTTCCGTGGTGAAGAATTTATCATGAGAAAGCTTATCTAATAATTTAAGAATGTTCATAATACAAATTTTTGAAGATGAATAATTAATTAATACCTCTTTCTTTCCAGGTAAAGCGGGTTTTTATAAATCCTCCTGCTGCCATTACAATATCCTTCGGCTCTTTAGCAAGATCAAGACCATTCGCGTCTATTACATCGTCACCGGAAAAATCAGCGGTTCCGGGATTGATGAGATTTCTGATAGCAGAAGCATGTCTGGCTTCTACGGAAACTATTTTTCCTGCAATGACAAGATAGTCAGCATTAGTTATGTACTTTCCGGCACCATTGTAAGCCGCTACTCCTGTATCTTCCAATGCTTTTGCCGTGGCAAGTACAGAATTTCGGTCATTAAAGTTTACATTGGGATACTGAAAGTCAAGTTTTGGAAGTACATTTTGGGTAGCACCGCTGATTGCTGCTTTAAAAAAATCCCGGTGTATTACCTCATGATGGTAAAGATCAGTGAAGACCTCTTTTTCAATACTGGAAATTCCGGTATAAAAATTATTCACTACTTTGGTGTAAAAATCGGCTTCCAGTTGTTCAAGGGCGTAAGCATAATTTAAAATTCCTACATCTCCGGTTCCTAAATCAAAGATTTTGCTGTTATCCATCATCTGAAAGTCGTCATCATCATTACAGCCTATCATTGTGAGCCCGGCAATTGCCAGTCCCACGCCGCTCAGCTTTAAAAAGTTTCTTCTGCCTGTATCAAGAGTTGCCCCCTGATTAGAAACATGAATCATTTTTTTCATAATATTAATTTTTGAAGTGTTGGTTAAATAATCAAAAGAAAAAACAGCACCCTGAAAATATGCTGTTTAGCGTTATGTATACTATGGCATCAGAACCGTATCTATTACGTGAATAACCCCGTTAGACTGATTCACGTCTGCAATGGTTACTTTAGCACTGTTTCCTTTCGCATCTTTTATATAAAGATCTTTACCTTTCGTCCAGAAAGTAAGCTCCTCGCCCTGTACAGTTTTCATCATGCTTTTTCCGTTTCCAGCTTTCACTGCAGCCCAGATTTCTTTAGCACTGTATCTTCCTGGCAGAACATGATAGGTTAATATGCTTGTAAGCATTGTCTTATTTTCTGGCTTCACCAAGGTTTCTACTGTACCTTTAGGTAGTTTTGAAAATGCTGCATCTGTAGGTGCCAGCACTGTAAAAGGTCCTTTACCCTCCAGTGTTTCTACCAAGCCTGCGGCTTTTACGGCAGCTACTAAAGTTTTATGATCTTTAGAGTTGACGGCATTTTCAATAATGTTTTTAGATGGGTACATAGGAGCTCCTCCTACCATAACTGTTTTTTCTTTCATCATCTGTGCAGTTACCTTCCCACTAAATGCAAATGATAAAGCTACCATTGCTAAAACTGTGATTTTTGATTGTGTGTTCATTGTAATGATTTTTTTTAAATGAATTATGATTAATTTATGTTCTTAATGTCATTTACGAGTTTGGTTTTATTTTGGATTGAAAAAAGATGAAATATATTATAAGTGTCAGTTAAACAGTTACTTATTTTTATTGTCAGGTCTGAAGTCAAGACATATAGAGTTCATGCAGAATCTTTTTCCTGTTGGTTTTGGACCATCATCGAAAATATGGCCAAGGTGAGAATCACATCTTCCACATAAAACTTCTGTTCTTACCATATGATGAGAAGTATCTTTTTTGTATTTCACACTGTTTTTACGGATGGGCTGGTAAAATGAAGGCCAGCCGCAGGTAGTGGCAAATTTTGAAGTGGAAAGAAATAATGGGTTTCCACATACAGCACAATAATAGGTTCCCTTTTCATCAAGTTCATAATATTTTCCTGTAAAGGCTGTTTCTGTGGCTCCTTCTCTCGCTACCTGATACAGTTCAGGCTGTAAAATCTTTTTCCATTCAGAATTATCTACTTTCAGTATGTTTTCTGCTCTGTGTGAGTAGTAAGGATTCCGGATTTTAAAATGATCTGTCTGTGCCTTATATTTCCCGGTAGCTATTGTTATAACACCGATTAAAATAACTTTTGATAGTAAGTTTTTCATATTTAATAATTTTTAAATATTGTCTTAAAATCATTTACGAAATAAAAGATTATTTGGATTTTGTTTGATGTGTGTATTATTTTATTACATTTGAGCAGAAAAATAAAAATTATTAAAACAACCTATTCTGAAGAAGAACTTATCGTTTTACTAAAAGAAAAAAACGAAAACGGTTTTCATTATCTGTATGACCACTATTCCGGTGCGTTGTATGGAATTGTTTTTCGTATTGTTCAGTCTAAAGAATATGCTGAAGAAGTGATTCAGGATGTTTTTGTTAAAATTTGGAATTCTATTCATCAATATGATGCCTCTAAAGGGAGATTTTATACATGGATCATTAATATTGCAAGAAATACAGCTATAGATTACCTGAAGTCTAAAGGATTCCAGAACGAACTTAAAAACCAACCTCTTCCCGATTTCGTATATAATAGTACAGAACTTTCAACAGTCAATCATTCAGTTGATTATATAGGATTTAATAATGTGCTTGAAAATCTTGAAGTTGATAAACAGGAGCTCATCAATCTTTCATATTATCAGGGATATACACAGCATGAGATTTCTGAAAAACTGAAGATACCGCTTGGAACAGTAAAGACAAAAATGCGGAATGCATTAATGAAATTAAAGGACTTGTTAAAAGATTATCAATAAATTGAATACTAAAGAATACATATCATCCGGAATTATAGAATCTTATATTCTAGGTCATGCTTCTCCTGAGGAAGCAGGTATTTTGGAGTGTGTGATAAAGAATAATGCGGAAGTGAGGGCTGCTTTTGAAGAAGCCCAAAAAACATTGGAAAATCTTGCTACAGCGCAGGCTATAGCGCCACCAGATGATTTAAAATCCAAGATCTGGAATAAGATTCAAAAGGAACAGAATTTTGAAGAAGAAAAACCTTTTTCTCCAGAAATTTCTGCTACTCCTTCTCTGGAAGTGTCTGAAGTTAAAAAAAGTATTCCTTGGAAAACGTTGGGTATTGCTGCTTCTGTTTTATTTTTAGCAAGTGTTGCCGGAAATCTTTTTTGGGTCAGTAAGCAATCTGAAGTACAAAAAGAAATTGCAGTAATGAAGGCTGAGAAACAATCTCAGGACTTGGCTATGCAGAAGATGAACCAGAAAATAACCATGTTTTCTAATCCTGAGATGCAAATGGTCATGTTAAAAGGTGTAGAAAATCATAAGGATGCTAAAGCAATGGTTTTCTGGGATAAAAAAACAAAAGAAGTTTACCTTAATGCAGAGAACTTGCCTAAAGCCCCTGCAGGAATGCAGTATCAGCTTTGGGCTATAGAAGACGGAAAACCTGTAAGTGCAGGAATGTATTCAGAAGATAAGGACAGTCAGGTTGCTTTGGCTAGTATACCTAAAGCACAGGCCTTTGCTATCACTCTTGAAAAAGAAGGCGGAAGCCCTGTTCCAACAATGGAAAATATGTTTGTAATGGGAGAAATATAAAGAAATAGATTAAAATTAATAATATTTCCAGTCTCTAAATAATAAAAAAACAAAAGCATCCGATTGGATGCTTTTGTTCTTTATGGAATTGAAAATAATTAAGATGCAAATTCTACAGAAGCTTCTTTAGCAGCAGCAACCATAGCAATTAAAGCCTTTTCAGTTTCTTCCCAATGTCTGGTTTTTAAACCGCAATCCGGATTTACCCAAAGCTGTTTTGCAGGAATTACCTGTTGTGCTTTGATGAGCAATTCTGTCATTTCTTCCTTAGACGGAACTCTTGGTGAGTGAATATCATAAACTCCCGGACCAATCTCATTAGGATATTGGAAGTCTGCAAAAGCATATAAAAGCTCCATTTGCGATCTTGAACATTCTATCGTAATCACATCAGCATCCATATCCGCAATATTCTTAATAATGTCATTAAATTCAGAATAGCACATGTGGGTATGGATTTGGGTAGTGTCTTCTACTCCACTTGCTGATATTTTAAACGCTTCAACAGCCCATGTCAGATAGTTCTGCCAGTCAGTTTTTCGCAATGGAAGTCCTTCACGGATAGCGGGTTCATCAATCTGTATAATTCTGATTCCGGCCTTCTCCAGATCCTGAACTTCATCACGGATGGCCAGAGCAATCTGTTTACAGGTTTCGGAACGAGGTTGATCGTCACGTACAAATGACCATTGTAGAATAGTAACAGGTCCTGTTAACATCCCTTTTACCCATTGATTGGTTTGAGATTGGGCATATTGAGACCAGTAAACCGTCATAGGTTCCGGACGGAAGATATCTCCAAAAATGATCGGAGGTTTTACACAGCGGCTTCCATAGCTCTGTACCCAGCCATTTTTGGTGAAAATAAAACCTTTCAGCTGCTCTCCGAAGTATTCCACCATATCATTACGCTCATATTCTCCATGAACGAGAACATCAATTCCAATGTTTTCCTGCCAACGGATGGTTCTCTGGGTTTCCTCTTTTAATAAAGCATCATATTGTTCAGCTGTTAATTCTCCTTTTTTGAATTTTGATCTCCAGCTTCTTACCTCGGCAGTCTGCGGGAACGATCCGATAGTAGTTGTCGGAAACAACGGAAGCTGTAATGTTTTTTGCTGCGCTTCCTTACGGATATTGAAAGGATTCTTTCTTTGTGAATCTTGTTCTGTAACAGATGCTGCTCTTAATTTTACTTCTTCATTATGGATGAGTGGAGAAGTTTTTCTGTCCGAAATTGCCTTTTTATTATCATCAAAATCCTGTAGAATATGGCTATCTGTTGTTCCTGATGCCAATTCTTTAAGGGTAACCACTTCTTTTACCTTTTGTTTGGCAAAAGCCAGCCAGTTTTTAATTTCAGAATTAAGATTCGTTTCAAAGTCTAAATCACATGGCGAATGCAGCAGGGAACTTGATGGAGCGATAAAAACCCTTTCAGATCCAAGTTTTTCGACTGCTTTTGTAATAAAAGACAACGATGTTTCATAATCATTTTTCCAGATGTTTCTTCCATCTACCACTCCCAGAGATAAACTCAGGCTTTCAGGAATAGCATGAAGAACGTCTTCCAACTGTTCCGGACTTCTTACCAAATCAATATGCAATACATTCACAGGAAGTGAAACAGCAAGAGGTAAATTGTTTTTTAATCCTTCAAAATAAGTGGCTACAATGAATTTAAGTTTTGGAAACAGTCTTCGTAGCTCAGCATACACAAAAGTATAGGTTTCTTTTGCCTTTTCAGTAATATCTAACGCAAGGAATGGTTCGTCAAACTGAATCCATTCTGCCCCTTGAACCTGAAGTTTTGATAGTATCTCAATATAAACAGAGAGTAGATTGTGAGCAAGATCCAGTTTATCAAATCCTTCTTCTTTTTCTTTTCCTAAAAGTAAATATGAAACCAAACCGATAATCACAGGTTTTGCATTGATTCCTGCCTGTTTAGCACCTGCAAATTCATTGAGGATTTTATCTGAACTAAGCTTAAACTGTTGGTTTTTATAAAATTCAGGAACGATATAATGGTAATTGGTATCAAACCATTTGGTCATTTCCATGGCAGTGATATCCAATCCGTCTTTCTGATAGCCTCTTGCCATAGCAAAATAAAGATCCAGTTCAGAATTATTTTTTCTAAGTGCTACTTCATGATAACGTGTCGGAATAGCACCTACCACCAGACTCATATCCAGTACCTGATCGTAATAGGAAAAATCATTACATGGAATAAGATCTATCCCGGCTTCTTTCTGAAGGCTCCAGTTCTGGCTGCAGATAGTTCTTCCTGCTGTAAGAAGTTCTTCCAAAACAATTTTACCTGACCAATACTGTTCGCAGGCTTTCTTAAGTTCTCTTTTGCTACCAATACGCGGATAGCCCAGAATGTGAGTTTGCATTTTTACAAATTTTTAGATTACACTTTATTTTAAAGCTCTTTGAAATGCTTCAGAATGCATTGTAGGATAAGTAAATCTTTGAAGTCAATGATATAGGCAAAGGATACAATTCTCCGGAAGAAAATGTAAGCCAATATCATCTGTATAACTCAAAAGCTTCACACCGCGAAAGCATTGTCAATTCAGTAAAGGCAGGTCTCCTGACTTGTAACGGTTTCCGTCATCCTTCCCGCTTTTGGCAGTGGATATCTAAGGACAGAAACCTTTGATGTGTTACTTACAGTTGCGCGACAGCTCGTGATTCCCACACGATTCCCTATTAATCTACGTTAAGTAAAACCTTTCCTGTTTGATGAAGATCATAAAGAACTCATCTATTATCAATATTAAGTTCGATAATAGATTTTAATTTTGTGTAAAATTATTAAAACAGAATATATTATCAATTAAAAGTGTTTTATTCGGTTAATTTAGCTTTTAATATGCGTTTTTAAAGAATATAATTCTGTAAATTTGAATGATTTTAAACCATAAAAGAATAATATTCTGTGGAACAGCTCGATGATAAGGATATAAAACTGCTGAAACTGCTTCAGAATAATGCAAAACTGACGGTTAAAGAGCTTGCAAAGGAAATTAATCTGTCTCCTTCTCCTGTTTTTGAACGGGTAAAAAGGTTGGAACAGGAAGGTTTTGTGAAAAGATATGCTGCGGTTCTGGACGCCGAAAAGCTTAACCGTGGATTTACGGTATTTTGTCAGATCAAATTAAAGATTCATGATCGTTCGGTAGGCTATGATTTTGTAAAAGAAATTCTGGAAATTCCGGAAGTGGCGGAATGCTACAATATTTCGGGAGATTTTGATTTTCTCTTAAAGGTTCAGGTTCGGGATATGAAGCATTACCAGGATTTTGTTTTCAATAAACTGGGTTCTGTAGATTCTATAGGAAGCACACACAGTACATTTGTAATGGCTGAAGTTAAGAATAACCACGGCCTTACTTTATAGAGAAAATGTAGCTATGAACATGTAACTAATAAATAGTGTTCCGAATCTGAATCCTATTCATTTTCAAGAGATTATTCATTCCACTCTGTTTCATTTCATTGAGAATGACAACGACAAGAACTCTACAACCTGTTTGCTTAAGCTACAAAAGGAAATGTATGAAAAATAAAACCGCTCTTTTCAGAGCGGTATACTTTTTTTAACTTTTAATGGAGCTGCTGATTAGCAAGTAGAACCACACTCTAATAATTTGATGTGGATTACACCATTAACTACACACTGTGTTTGGCATAAAGCGTTTCCAACAACGGTACCTACACCGCCGATAACACCTCCTACTGTAGAACCTACACCGCCGACAACACCGCCAACGATAGTACCTACTCCTCCGATAACGCCACCAACAACGCCACCTAGACCACCTAATAATCCTCCGATTGGATCAAGTAATCCTTCTCCTGAAATAGATTTTAGTTCGTTTCTGTCTAGTTTTTTGAAATTTTTCATGATTAAAATTTTATATGATTAATACATTACAAATATATGATAATTAATAATAAACTAATATTATTTTGAATTAAATAATTAAACAATTTTATTATTTAATATTTCGTTAATATAAATAGATAATTATGTAAATATCATTTTACTTTGTATCTGATTGATTTACTAAATTTTAAAAAACATATTTCAAATTTTAAATGTTAGAGTTAATATTTTCAATGTAAATGAACTTTTTTATGATTAATATTTAAAAAATGTTAAAATGAGGTTTTGGAGGGTAAAAACGAAGGATAAAACAGGAAAAAATAGATGCGTTTTCAACCCATTTTGTCGGCTTTAGTTAATAAATGATAAAATTCTCCAAATTTTATGGTAAAAGCTGTTCCTATTATTGATAACAGCAGGCAAAATTTGTATTTTTGTGGACATACTTCTATCAATGTCAATTTTTTCAAATAATATACGCTCTCTGAGAGCCAAGAGAAAGCTTTCTCAGCAAAATGTGGCTGATGACCTTACGATTTCCCGAGTGAGATATTCTAAATACGAAAACGGAATTTCAGAACCTCCTATTGAGCTTCTTATCCGCATATCCAAGTATTTTCATGTCAGTATAGATCTGTTATTGTCTGTTGATCTTCAAAAATATTCAACAGAGGATATGCTGAAGCTTCCGGACAACAGAATAGTTCTTCCTGTAGCTGTGGATGATCTTGGAAATGATACCATAGAAATCATTCCGCAGAAAGCTTCCATGGGATATCTGGAGGGATACAGTGATGTGGGATATATTGAAAGTCTTCAGCGTATTGCCCTGCCCTTTTTAAATAATGGAAAATACAGAGCATTTCCGGCAGATGGAGATTCAATGCCGCCATTTAGAAACGGGTCGTACATTGTAGGAAAATATGTAGAGGGAATTGATGAGCTGAAAGCTGGAAAAACTTATGTTTTCATTACACAGAATGATGGGATTACCTATAAACGTTTTAAAGAGAATAAAGGAAATGCGATTTGCGTAAGCGCCGATAATTCTTTCTATGAACCCTATGATATTCCGTTTGAGGATATTGTGGAAATCTGGCAGTATGCTTCAGGAATTTTCCCGGAAGATTTTGAACCCGGAGATTATGAAAGCTATAATTTCAAAGAAATGTTCAGGGAATTGAGACAGGATATCAAAGAATTAGATAAAAAAGTTTCTACACGCCGTAGAAAGTCCTCACAATAAACGGATTAACAATTTTCAGAAAAACAAACAGGCTCTTCGATTCATTTTGGAGAGCCTGTTTTAAAACCATCTAAAAATATAAAGTATGATATGAAAATACTTTCAGTTTATATAGGACATGCTTCCAACATTAGATGATGCAGGTCTGTATTTTTAATGTAAGGCTTTAAAAGCTGACTATCTGGTCCGTAGGCAGCTACTTCTACATAATCTCCAGAATGGTCCATACTGATCCAGCCTACTGAATTTCGACTTTTCTGAATTTCTGAATAAAGTTTGAATGGTAATTTCTTATAATTATAAAGTCCTTCTTCTTTTTCGAGTCCATTGTAAAAACTTTGTAAATGTTTGGCTTCATCATCGTTCAGAATAAGTTTGTTGGCTTCATATATCCAATCTTTAATATCCTTAGCAGAATGATCTTTATGAATTTTATTCAGGATATATTCATTGGTATAGTGATAGTTTGAAATACTATTAAAGTTTTTGGTGGCATCAGTCCCATAAATGATTCCGGGATTGGCATTCCCATGATCTGTTGTGATGATTACTAAAGTGTTACCATCTTTTTCAGCAAAATCTATTGCTGTTTTCACAGCTTCATCAAATGCCAACTGATCGTGAATCAATGCAGCTATATCATTGGCGTGAGCTGCCCAGTCTACTTTTCCCCCTTCTATCTGAAGAACAAAACCTTCCGGGTGATCCTTCATCTGATCAATAGCCGTATCTGCCATCTCTGCTAAAGTAGGTGTGTTTTGAAGTTCTTTAAGATTAGCCCTGTCAATGCTGTATGGTAAAGCTCCGGTATTGAAGATTCCTAAAATCTTGTTTCCTTTTTGAATGGTTTTGAGATCTGTACGATTCTTCAAAATTTGATAGTTCTTTTTTTTGTAAACAGAATAGAGGTCTTTCTTATCTTCTCTTTTTAATGGATTAAAAAATTCATCTCCACCTCCAATCAGAATATCTATTCCCAGTTCTGCATACATTTCAGCTATTTGAGGCTCTGCATTTCTTTTGGTGGAATTAACACAAAACCCCGCAGGCGTGGCATGAGTAACGGTAACACTTGTAACACATCCAACTTTTTTTCCTGCTTTTTTATATTTCTGCCATATTGGAATATGGTTTTCCCCATTAACTCCGATATTTAACACCCCATTTTGTACTCTTATCCCACCTCCGAAAGCTGAACTGGCAGCTGCGGAATCTGTTACGATTGAGCTTGCAGAAGCTGTATCCATTAATGCCCGTGAAACTTTTTTCTGATGATATAAGCTGAGCCAATGGCTTTCCTTACCCAAAATGTTTCTAGAATAAAGATCTGCCATTGAAAGGGTTCCAAGACTCATTCCATCACTCACCATGAATATGATGTTTTTTGCTTTTCCGGTTCCTGGAGATTTAGCACTCTTTGTAGAACTCCAAAGTTCAGTGGGTGATAGTGATAATAATCCTGAAAGCAGCACTGAACCTTTTAGAAATTTTCTTCTATCCATATATTGTATAAATAATACGCTAAATTATTTTATATTCTTATTTAACGACACTTAGTTGCATTAATAAATGGTTAATTTTAAATATGTTGAGGAAAAGGATCTTCAAATTTGGCTTTTCGATCAAATAATTCTTTTTCACGACCACTGATAAGACAGCTGGTAAGATCTTGTAAGATTTGTTCTTTGTCCAGATATTGGCCAATAAAAACCAGTTCATTGATTCTGTCGCCCCAATTTTTATCCCATCTACTTTCAATAAATTCCTGATTTTCCATAAAAGAAGTATATTGTACTCTATGGCTCATAGGCATACTGCTCCACCAAACTCCCGCTTTCTCCAGACGAAATGAACCTCCTGCCTGAGAAAAGTTCAAAGCATCATCAGGTCTGGAAGCCAACCAGAAAAGCCCTTTGGCTCTTAATATACCTTCAGGATAATGATTAAGGTATTCCCAAAGCCTGTTGGGATGAAATGGTCTTTTATCTCTGAATACTAAAGAGCCTATTCCGTATTCTTCTGTTTCAGGAGTATGATGATCAGTCTGCAGTTCTTTTTGCCAGCCTGCAGAAGCCTGTGCTCTATCAAAATCAAATAACCTTGTATTTAAAATATTTTGTGGATCAATTTGACCAAATTCTGACTCCAGAATGGTAGCATCCGGATTTAATTTTTTAAGTGCAGATTTCAAAAATCCTAGAGTTTCCGGATCAATTAAATCTGTTTTATTCAAAATAATAACATTGGCAAATTCAATCTGATCGGTAAGAAGGTTAACAATGGTACGGTAATCTTCATCAATATCAGTGAGCTCACGGTCCATCAACCGTTCATTGGAAGCAAAATCTCTCATGAAGTTAAAACCATCCACAACGGTTACCATGGTATCTACATAGCTGAAGCGGGAAAGATCTATTCCACTTTCTTCATCAATATAAGTAAAAGTCTGTGCTACTGGAATAGGTTCGCTGATTCCAGTACTCTCGATTAAAAGATAGTCGAAGCGGTTTTCAAAAGCTAACCGTTCTACTTCAACCATGAGGTCTGCTCTTAATGTACAACATATGCAGCCATTACTCATCTCAACCAGTTTTTCTTCTGTTCTTGAAAGGGTGTTTTGGTTTTCAACAAGCCTTGCATCAATATTAACTTCACTCATATCATTGACTATAACGGCCACTTTTAAACCTTGTTTATTATGTAGAATATGGTTTAATAGAGTTGTTTTTCCGGCTCCTAAAAAGCCACTGAGCACTGTTACCGGGAGTTTTTTTGTCATTTTTTTCTTAATGTTTGTGATTCTTAAAATTGATAAGATGTGCTGTGATAAGTCCTGCTGCTCCTACATAAATCAAAGGAAGGTGGACTTCAAACATAAAGTCTGCAGCTACAGAAACAGCAATAAGACCAATGGATATCCAAAATAAAAACTTCAGTTTGCGATTGGTTATCTGTTTCGTTAATCTATAGACTATCAGTGCTCCAATAGCAAGAAAGCCCAGATCGATATAAGGATTATGTGATATTCCTAAGGGAATGACAAGCAATAAAGGAAAGACAATACAATGAATCAGACATAAAGCTGCTGCTGAGATTCCTACTGCATCAAGAATTTTAGACTTCATAAAAGATCAGGATTTAAATTTCTTATTGTAACTTTGTTGCAAATGTAAATATAAAAAATCAAATAAAGCAACTTTGTTGCATTAAAATATGAAACAAGTTAGAAATACCCACGCCAAAACTGAAATTTTAAACCTTATTAATGCTTCTGAGGTGGCATTGAGCCATTCCGATATTCAAAAGAAACTAGGGGAATTATGCAATAGGGTCACGATTTACAGAGTTTTGGAAAGGCTTGAAAATGAAGGAGCCATTCACAGGGTTGTTAATGTGGATGGTGTGGTCAACTTTGCAAAATGCAGTGGTAAATGCAGTCATGAACAGCATTTTCATAATCATGTTCATTTTAACTGTAAAAAATGTCATTCTGTGACGTGTATTGAGAATGCTATCCCGGAAATTAGTTTACCGGATCATTTTATTGCTGAAGAATATAACTTTATCATCAGTGGAGTGTGCCCGAAATGTACGATGAAAGCATAAATAACTGCCGGATATATATTTTAATTTCCTCTGTATGCAGAAGGTGTCATGCTGGTGTATCTTTTGAAAAACCGACAAAACAGTGATGATTCAGCAAAATGTAGTACATCAGTAATTTCCATTACTGACAGATTGGTTGTTTTCAATAAAGATTTGGCCTGTGCTACAACCGCTTCATTGATCCAAATCAGGATAGACTTTCCTGTCTGTTTACGTATTATTGTAGTAAGGTATTTACTGGTTAGATGCATTTTCTGGGCATAAAAGGAAACACTTCTTTCTTCTTTATGATGATGGTATAATAAATCAAAAAAAACAGCTGTTAATTCTGTTGCTCTTGTATGTTGTTGTCCCTGTTCAGCATTAGTATTATATACATCTTTTATTTCTGCTAAAAGGGCTAACAACAGGAATTGAAGTATATCTGTCTTACTCCTGCTTTCTTCTCTATAATAATGCATAGAAATATTCGTATGATGTTGTCTAAAGATTTCAAAACCTTCATCATTTAACCTGATACATGGTATTTGCCTTATTTCGTGAAAAAACATGTAGTTATTCGAAAGAGAATCTCTGGAAATAAAATCAGGATCGAAAAAGATAGTGTCTATATGCAGATCATCCGATATTTCTATTGGTTCCATCATAGAACCGGGCGGTACAACCATCAGAGTATAGGGTTCCAATAATTTTTTCTGAAAATTTATTTTCAGTTCTGCTTTTCCTTTTATACAGATTGCACAGATAAAACCATTGACAGTATGTGGATAATTTGTTAATCCCTTTCGTACAGAATCTTCTGCTCTGTTTACCACAATTCCTTCCACATTCTGCAACCCTATTTTCTCAGACACATAAGGTATACCGTAATTTTCAACATCTCTCCCTTTTTCCATAACGTAAATTAAATTTCAGGTAAAGAAGATATTTATTTCTCAATAAAACAAACGTATTGCACATTTATTCTTCTTCTGGGATAATATAATTCGATCACTGATCCACTTACTTTGCATCAGCTTTAATAATTAATAAAGATTGAGTTATGAAAACAAAAATGGAAATACCATTGCCTTTATCATTGAAAGAGCGTGATCGTCGTTGGGATATTGCACGCATCATTATGAGAAAAAATGAACTGGACGCTCTTATTATTTACGGAGACAGAGAATCTGCAGCACCTGCCCCGTTTTGTATTGATCATTATTTTACCAATGACAGACTTGGGTCTGTTGTGATATTTCATAAAGAAGAAAAGCCGATTGTTGTAACTTTTGCTTCTATGATGGTGGCAGATCATATGCAGGCTTCCCTTCGTGGAGATCAGCAATGGATTGAGCCTGAACAAATCTATGTTGGTAAAACTGGGTCCAATATTGGAAATATCCTTAAAGAAAAGGGACTTTCAAATACACCCAAGATTGGAATAATCGGTTTGGAGCCTTATCCACCCTTCTATTTTGACGGAGCACTCCCCCATCGTACATGGAAAGGTATCATGGAAGCCTTTCCAAATGCAGAAATAAAGGCCGTTTATATGGATTTTTTCAAACTGACTGCTCCAAAAAGCGATGAAGAACTGACTTTAATCAAACATGCTGCCCACATTGGGGAAGCAATGAGTGAAGCAATGCGCGTTACTGTTAAACCTGGAGTAAGTGAAGCTGAAGTAGCAGCAGCTATTACCTCTGCCTGTATTTCGAAGGGTGGATTTACGGCTGAAATATTAATGGGGTCAGGACCTGAATATATTGGGTGGGGGCCGCCAGCCTGGCAATATCGGTCACAGCCTCCTCGAATCATTAAAGAAGGAGACATTGTTTTATCTGAGATCTTTGCGCTGTATGGGATGTATGAAACTCAGCATCAGGCCGCAGTGGCAGTTGGAAATATACATCCAAATCTTGAACGTGCAGCTCTTGTCTCCCGTGCGTGTTATGAAGCAGGAGTTAATGTTTTGAAATTGGGGAAAACTTTTGGAGAAGTTGTGGATGCCATGGAAAGACCACTTTTAGAAGCTGGCGGATGGCATGTACATCCTTTGATACACAGTATAAACCCTTATGGTCCGATTGGATTTGGAACCGCTCCGGGGATCGAAATATTACCACAAGCAACCCGATACGGAAATGTGGGTAGGTTACCCAATCCTGGAAGAGATTTAGTACTGCAGGAAGGAATGTGCTTTGCCTTTGAACCCAATTGTGCTTTTGGAAATCATCTTGCCAATATTGGAGGAACTGTAATTGTTGGCAGTGACAGAGGGATTGAACTCAATACCAACTCTACTCATCTGATGAGGGCAGAATATTAATAAAAACAGTAAAGCAATTTCCTAAAAAATAATCCTTCCAACTGGAAGGATTATTTCTATATAATTAGAATAGCCACTAATACACTAATTATTTTATCCGTGCATTAATGGCAAAGAATAATTGTGTCCATTTAAACGGAGAAATGTTATAGGAATATATTAGGATATCAATATTAACATAAATAACATGCTTATTAACAATAATAAAGCCTCCTTAAAGTTGTTTTAAAGAGGCTTTGTTTTTTTATTATATCTGTTATAAAGGAGATATATACACTTCTATTTTAGTTCCGTCATAGTTGAAAGTTCCATCAGAATTGATCTTTCCAAGAACCCATTTCATGTCTACCGGAACAGACCATGCAGAACCTAATGCAAATCCATTAACGGATCTGATCTCATTTCCATTTCCTGTTGTAATCGCTGAATGAAACCATGTTTTGTCGATAGGTCTATAGAAACCAATGGCTTTTCCTTTAGGAATCGGAGAATATCCATCCCATTTTTTCCCTCCCGGATAGTTGAAGGTTTCTAACCACTTTTGACCTGCTGATCCTGCCAATTGATCAGGACTGATGCGAGCTCCTCTCATGTACAGGGCATAAGCAACTACATCATGGCATACTCCGCTACTGTACTTTGAAATATTTTCTGCTCCTGAAAGAACGGCATGTGCTACAGGTGCCCTTTCAGATAAAGATAGTTGAGCCTTCCTGGCTCCTTCTGGTGTTACTGACATATTAAGAATATTTTGTTTGGTTACTGTAAAGATAGTCTTTTTTACCCAATCTGGCATTCCCTAATCACCAGGTCCTTACTTGAAAGTATCTGTTATTTAATCTTTTGCCTGTGAAACCCTTGTAATATTGTCAATAATAATGTCCATTGCTGTATCTGATTTAATTTTAATAGTATACCCATTAGTAAAAGAAGAAGGATCTGCGACAGTAGTAAGATAGAAAACAAGATTGCCCGTAGTAACCCCGTTAGGTGCAACGGCTGTCTGATCTATTGAAAATGTATTATTCATATTAGACATATTAACAGTTACAAATGCTACCGAACCATTATTTTTGTTTTCATATTTGGTAATGATTCTCCAGGTGTGAACCTGCCCTGCTACTGAATTGTCAAGAAATTTACCGTTACTCTGGTCATATATATTGGCTACGGCTGGAAAAGCAATGTTTTCGGGCCAGCTTGTTGTAGGGTTTGGTGAGAAGTCTGTTGCAATATTAACCGGAGTCTGATAGATGATATTCTGATAATTGTTTAAAGAAATTCCTCCTGATGTTCTAAAGGCAAAAGATGGTTTTATTCCTGCTCCACTGTTCATTTTTACAACTCCTTCATCGGCTGTTGTAAGGGTTTGTGAAGAAATCATTGTGCTCCATTGCGTTCCATTATAGTAACGTAATGTTTTATTGGATGAGTCGTATATAATCATTCCTGCTACAGGGTTACTAATATTGGCTGGTGGATTGGTATTTCTGGGTAATATAAGTGTTGAATTTGCTGAGCTGATATCAACAATTCCTTGTGGGGCATTGGTTCCAATTCCAACTTTTCCATCTGAATCTATTCTTAGTCTTTCGTTATCATTGGTCTTTAAAACGAAAGGCTGTGCATTGGTACTTCCTATAAAGTCTGTACCAGAAAGATTATTACCTGTTGTTTTCCAACTGGTGGATAGTATTGAGTTTAAAGTAAGGGCATCAATAACTTTAGTCCATGAAGTACCATTACTCAGATAAATCCCTGGTGTTACATCATTGGTTGTAGCGGTGTTATAAAGAAACATTCCTTCACTATATATATTGGATGTGGTGGAGGTAAGCGCTACTTTATTCAAAAGCAAACCTTTATTGGAAGAACCTAAGGTAAGATCAGAATTCAGATCAGGAGTTGTTGTTCCGATCCCTACTTGAGCTAATAAAAAAGCTGAGTAAATAATACTGATAAATAAGCTAATTTTTTTCATGATTATATTTTTAATTGTTAATGGTACTGCAATCCAGCAGTTTTTTCCTATTCTTATGTTTTTTCTGTTTACACACTGAAGCCTTATGAGAGAAGTAAGATCTTCGTAATTATGATTTTCAGGAAGGAAGCGCAGGTATTGCCCTGTTATACAATCATCTCCTATTTCTCCCATCTGGAGAAACCTACCCCAGGATATTCTTGAAAGGCAGAAAAAATGAAGCTGCCTTCCAAGTAACAAATCTTTGCTTTTTCTTGAGAAGAGTACTTTAATACCCTGTAAAAAGCTCCCCTGAATCAGGGTAAACTGCAGAACCATTCGGGAACTCAGATTTTTACCAAACGAGAAAGAGGGATTTCTCCTTTGTAAAATAAACTTTTTCATTGTGTAGTTAGAATCATGTGTATTAATGTTTGGAGTATGATAAGAAGACAAAAAGCGTAATTTTATCATCTTTTCTGATCTGGTACTGGTAAGTATTCTGATACTTAAAGTTTGCTTTATTTTCCGTAGGTTTCTTTTCTTCGAAAAGGCTTTGTGTTTTGCATGAAGAAATAAGAGCAGGAAAAGTAAAATAACTGGCTGGGTATTGATTCTGGTTTCCATAGCTTATTTTTTAGAAAAGCATAGAAAAAAGACGGAAGATGCCGTTGTTTCTGTTGCCTTTATCAATTTCTTCCTGTATCTTTAGAATTCTGTTGATTGTACTCTGCATTTTCTGACATACAGTGTGATCTTTGACCAGATAATCAAAAGCCCCGTATTTCAAAGCGTCTACTGCAGTATTGATTTCCTTTTGTCCGGAAACTATAATGACATAAATATTAGAATTATACCTTTTAATCTTTTTAAGAGTTTCAAAACCATTCATGTCATCCATACTATGATCCAGAAAGATGATATCAGGCTTAAGATCAAGATTATTAAGACATTCGTCTCCGGTCTCGAAATAGATGATGTCAGTATAGTTAAGGTTTTTGAGATACTGTTCATAAGCATTTGCACAGAACAGATCATCATCTACAATAAAGAATTTTAAGGGATTAGGGTTCATTGTGTATCATTTTCAAAAATAAAATCACATACAATGCCTTGATTTATTTGTTTGATTTTCAGTTATTTATGTTTTTATATTTCCATTTTATGGAAAATAAACTGATTTTTGGAAAAATAATGAGAATAAAACGAACAAAAAAGCCTCATGTTTTCAATACATGAGGCTTCTGATTCTTTTGAGTTTATTCTGATAATCTACAGTTCATTTGCTTTTAAAAGCTCTATAACTTCAGAGAGAGTTTTTTCTATTGCGTCAGAAAGGTTTTGCATTTCTAAAAATAATTCAGGGGTTTGTTCCTCCTCTTTTGCTTTTGTTTCGAGTGTTCTGATATTTTCAACAATGGAATTAATACCCATACCTTCTATGCCGGGTCTTATTTTATGCATCAATTTAGCCACTTCATGATAATTTTGCGATTGAAAGCAGGTATGCATCTGTATAATGGCACTTTCTGTCTGACTGATGAATATGGAAATCATTTTTTTTACAAATTCTTCATTACCTCTGCTTAATGTACGGATAGCACCAAGATCATACAGACGGGAACCAGAAGTTTCCGTAGTTTTATTTTTATAACCTGATGTTTTTGAAAGCTTAGTATACTTATAAAGCATATCCAGAAGCATCTCTTCCGAAAAAGGTTTTGTAACATAGTCATTCATACCTGCTGATTTACATTTTTCAATTTCTGTTTTGAACGCATTGGCTGTAAGGGCAATAATGGGAGTGGTTAAGAGGTATTTTTTTCTGAGGATTTTAGTAGTTTCTATTCCATCAAGCTCCGGCATCTGAATATCCATCAGAATAATATCAAACTTTTCTTTCTTTAAGATTTGTATTGCCTGGCTTCCGTTTTCGGCTTCCGTAACGTTACATTTAAAATTCTGAAGGGTATTTTGGGCTACTACTCTGTTCATCTCATTATCTTCTACAAGCAGAACTTTAATTCCGGCAACAGAAGTGGTAGGGTAATTTTCCTTTTTATCAGTATTATGCTCAAGAAATTCTTTATAGAGAGTTAAAGTAATTTGTATGACCGTACCTTTATTTTTTTCACTTTCAATATTGATTTTTCCATGCATTAGCTTTACTAATTCCTGGGTAATAGCCATTCCAAGGCCGGTTCCTCCGAATCTTCTTGCAATACTCTCATCTTCCTGATAGAATTTTTTGAAAATTTTGTCAGCAAAGCCCTTGCTCATTCCAATTCCGGTATCAGAAACAGTCAATCTAATCTTCTGAGTGGATGGGTGATCTTCCAATACACTGCATTCTACTTTGATTTCCCCTTTCTGGGTAAACTTTAATGAGTTCCCGATCAGGTTGAAAAGGATCTGTTCTATTCTGAGCTGATCTCCTTTGAAATCCGAAGCCATATCCGGCGAATATTGTGAGTGGAGTTTTAGCTTTTTTTGTTTTGCTTTGGGACTGAGGATGCTAATGATACTGTTAATAGAGTCTTTTAAAGAAAAACCTTTCACCTCGAGGGACATTTCGCCTGATTCAATTTTAGAAATATCCAGAATATTATTAATAATTGATAGAAGATGCCGGGAAGCCTGAGTACTATTTTCTACCAGGACAGTCTGAGAGGAAGATAGTTTTTGTCTTTCCAGTTCACGTAAAAATCCGATAATGGCATTAAGAGGGGTTCTGATTTCATGGCTCATTGTAGCAAGAAATACTTCTTTAGCTTTTGAGGCTTCCTGAGCTTTCTCTTTTTGCTTTTGTAGGTCTTCTTCCAGCCTTTTCTGATCTGTGATATCCAGATGTATTCCTATGGAACCTATAAGATTGCCTTTATCATCATAATTGGGAGCTCCGCTTATTGCCCACCATCTCAGTTCTCCGGCTTTATTTTTTACGGGAACCTGGTAAACGCTGGAAACTCCGCTTCTCCGCAGCCGGATTTGTTTTTTTACCAATTCCATATCCTTTTCATGATGTATAAAAAGTTCTGCGGGGTTTCTGCCTACAATTTCTTCTACTTCATAACCGGAAACATTACAGAAACTCTGGTTGGCATATTGTATGACCTCATTCATATCCACCTCAAGAAGTCCCAGGTTCATATTGGCAATCATGTTCCGGTATTTCTGTTCCTGTAGTTTCATATTATGTTCGGATCTTTTTCTTTCTGAAATATCCTGAATAAAAGAACAATAGAACTCTTGTTCCTCTTGTTGAAATGAAATGATGGATATTTCCATAGGAAATTCTTCACCGGATTTTTTGATAGCCGGAAGCTGAATCTGCCTGTTAAGAATCGAGTTTTTTTCGTCTGCTACATAGTTTTTATAGTTCTCTATATGTTTTTGCGGAATAATGGTCTCAAAAATATTTCTGCCTATGACTTCATTTTTCTGCCAGCCAAATATTGTTTCTGCACTTTTATTCCAGAATATAATTTCACCGACAGAGTTTATCGTAATAATGGCATTAATGGCAGAATCCATAATCAGCCGGCTTCTTTGTTCGCTCTGCTGTAAAAGGCTCTGGTTGGTTATCTTTTCTGTAACATCTCCAAATTTCCAGATATGACCATCCTGTTTGTTCCTTGTCTCAAAAGTATAATGATCGATTTCTAAAAACCTTCCATCCTTCGTTTCAGCAAGTCTCCCTGTGACCTTCTGACCGTTGCTTTCTGCAATTATTTTTTCCGAAAGATCATTTTCTTTGAAGAGGGCATTTATTTTTATTTCATACAGGTTTTTGCCTATGATCTCTGACGGAGTTCTGTTGATTTTAAATATTTTACAGAAAAGATCGTTGGTGAAAAGAATACGTCCCTGAGGATCTTCCATCAATATTCCATACTGAAGATTAGAGATAAAGGTTTTGAGCAGCTCCACAGTCTGGGTAAGGTTGCTTTTAATTTTAAATCTTTCCTGGGCATTCACCAGAACTTTTGAAAAAAGAGTAAGTAATTCTGTTTCGGTATCACTAAAATGATGGAGTTTTCTTACCCAGTCAAAACCAATGAATCCTGTACATGATTCTTTTGACATCATCGGTATTACCATAAGGCTCTTGATATCCTGTGAAGAAAGAAGTTCTTTAAGATTTCCTTCATTTAAATCCTTTACATGGGGTATCGTAATGCTTTTTCCTGCGCTATTTGCTTCTACCCATTCAGGGATTGCTTCAAGAGGTACATTCTGCAGATCATCCATTTGGGGTATAGTTCCGGAAGAACAGTATTCATAGGTATTGGAACATATTCCTGCTTCAAAATTGTAACTGAATATATAAGCTCTGTCAGCTTTTACAAAGTCTGCCATTTCTTTGAGCGATCTGTTCATGGCAGCATCTATCATTTCGAAAGAAATATTAATATAGTCTGATGAAATATTCATCAACAGCTTTTTCAGTTTATTCTGCTCGTTCAGCGCTGCCATTATTTCTTTTTTTTCCTGTATCTGGCGGGAAATATAATTGATAAGCTGAGAGCTGTTACGTAAAGAAATGGCTTTAATATCTTTATCTAAATGTTCTGTTTCCTTATAAATATATTCAATTGACTCCTTCTGGATATCTTTTTCAATTGCTGAACTATCATCACCCTTATCCTTTTCGAAAGATTGATAAGATAGATTGACAGCCTGTATAAACTGAGTAAGAGCCGGATCTGAAAGATGATCTTGTGTAAGATACTTTTTTATTTGACTTTCAAGTAATTGATGAAATTCCATGACGTCTTTTGGGGATTGGTTATACTGTTAGAAAATCATGATCTTGAATGCAGAGATTATTTGTTCTGTAAAAGATTATAAATAGTTGATTTGCCAATATCTAAAACCTGTGCAGTTTTCATAATATCATTATTATTTTTCTTAAGGTGATAAAGAATAATCTCTGTAGTAAACTGCTTAAGTGTTTTTTCTGCAGAAATGAAAAGGTCTTCTTTATTTCCTATGGGGTTAAAATGTATGTCTTCCGGTTGTATTTCATTGTCATCTGCCATTACACAAGCCAGATCAATAACAGATTTAAGCTCACGGACATTTCCAGGAAACGGATATTTTGTAAGCTTGTCCATTGCTTCGCTACTAAGTGCAAAGGGATTCATTCCGTTTTCTTTAGCAAATAATTTGATGAAATGTCTGGCCAGAATAATAACATCCTGATCTCTGTCACGGAGAGGAGGTAATTCTATAGGCAAACCTACAATTCTATAGTACAGATCCTCGCGAAAGTTTCCTTTTTTTACTTCTTCTGCAAGGTTTTTATGGGTTGCAATAATAAGCCGGGCATCGAATTTTATTTTCTGTGTTCCGCCTATTCTTGTAACTTCTCTTTCCTGTAAAGCTCTTAGTAATTTGCTTTGGAGATTGATATCCAGTTCTGCAATTTCATCGAGGAAAATAGTCCCTCCATCTGCCTGTTCAAATTTTCCGGAACTTTTGGATAAAGCTCCTGTAAAAGCCCCTTTTTCATGGCCAAAAAATTCACTTTCAATAAGTTCTTTCGGAATTGCGGCCATATTGATGGCAACAAAGGGTTTATTTTTACGGTCAGAATTATAATGAATGGTTTTGGCCACTACTTCTTTTCCGGTACCGGTTTCACCTGTAATAGATACGTTGATATTGGTTTTTACAGCTTTACTGATTTTTTTGAAAACCTCCTTTATAGCCTCACTTTGGCCTATTATGTTTTTCTCAAAAGAATATTTTTTTTCAAGCTCTTCTTTCAGTTCCTCCACTTCTTTTTTCAGAGAAATAGTTTCTTTTACCTTGAGGATACTGTTCCATAACATTTCTTTGGTGTGTTCATTTTTCACGATATAATCATGAGCACCTGATTTTAGAAAATTGATTGCCGTCTCTATATCGTCCTGGCCGCTAATAATAATGATTGGGACAGAGGGTTGTGCTTCCTTGAGTTTTTTAAACAGAACATCTCCTTTCATATCAGGCAGACCAAAATCAATACAGATAATATCCGGATTGAGATATAAGCCGGACAAACAATCTTTTGCCGTATCAAATGCAATGATTTCATGATCAGGATTAAGGGAGAGATGATATTTTAACATTTCACTAAAAAACATATCATCTTCCACAATGAATATTTTTGTGTAATTTGGTTTCATAAGTAATTAATAAACAAATTTATCAAATAATATGTCATTTTTTTGTTAGAGACAGTCTTTTATTTAAAAAAATACATTTTCTTATTCCGTGCAATGATTTGTTTATAGCTATTGAATTGATTTTCAGATGATTGATTTGTTTGTTTTAATTCTCTATTTGGAGATTTTTATGAAAATTATCAAATATTCTGAAGAAGTTTTAACACTACCAGAACTTTATTGCATTAATAGATCAAGGCTTATATTTATTCAGCGTATATAAAAATATCAGAAGTTTACACTTCCAGTTGGAAAAGTCCCATCGTAGCATTATGATAATGATCCGGACGGCCTTCTGTATCAGTCATTTTTTTATCTCCAAGATAAGTAAATCCACACTTCACATAGTAGTCTGTTAACCTTTGATTTCCTGCGGTAGTATCCATTCTTACATATCGCTTGTTGTGCTGAGGAGCAAATTGTTTTGCCCATTCCACGATCTGTTCTACAAATTTTTGTCCACGGAAATTGGGATTGGTGGCAATTCTGTGTATATAGATGGAAGGATCTTCATTTTTTTCTTCCCAAACCTGATGATCTTCAAAGGTAATGCTCCATACACAAGCTACTTGCCCATCTACTGTAATTTTAAAATGACGATTTTCGTTGATTTCAGTTTCGATCATATGTCGATCAAATTCTGGCCATTGTATACCAGATACGGTTTTCTTAAAATCAGAAGCCATTTTGTATAAGCCAAGGACCGCCTCCATATCCTGCAAAGAAGTATTCGCTATCATTATTCCTGTTATGGCACGAAGATACGGAAAATGCACGGCACTCTTTCCTTATTGTTATTCAGAATGGGTATAAATACCGTTAGATTCCTAATGTTACGTTGGGAAACGAAAATAAAAATACTATTTTTATCGGCCAAAAAGAAAAGACCAAGTATGCCGACTGATGCTTCTCATAAGCTGATTCCGATGACTACCTTTGTGCTTGAATATTATGCCCACGAAGGATATGCCGATCTTCAAACCCTGAGTTTGATGAATAATTATGCTAATTTTTTAAAACGATCCCTTACCTTGGGAATGTTTGTTCCTGTAGACCCTAATGGAAATGTATTAAAGGAACCAAAAAATTATGCTTCATGGAAATCATTGGAGCATAATGATGGAGAAAGAACGGATATGACTGGTTTTGAAGAATATGGCGAATATCAGAAAGCAGAACAGAAATGTATGTTTGAAGGTTTTAAGGTAGATTATAATGGGTATTCAAAAGTAAGAATTGTGGCTGCCTACGATACCTCTATAGAATTATCCTTCAATAAAAATGACCTTATCCCTACAGGCTTCAATGATGTGGAATCGCTAACTGTTTTTGATGATATCTTTTTAACTTCTAATGCATTAAAATTGATTGGAATAAAGGATAGAAAATAGTCAGTCTATTATTTTTACTTTATAGAATACAATAGTTTTTTGATCTTGCTGACTTCTACTTTTATCACTCCGCAGGAATCTAAATATCATAATCATAAGGATTTTTAAAATACAAAGTTGATGTTTGATTATGTTGAATTTTAAGTGAGCAAAGAGTTCATCGATTTGATGAAGCGTGCTGCTATCATTAGCTTAGCAACGGCTTTGCGACAATCTGAAGTCAAAGATTTATTAAATAAACCTTTGCGTTGCTGTTAAATAGCTTTTTTTACTTAATACTTTTGTCTTGAAACAAAAGTATTCAAAAGTTCAAGACTGGAATCATCCACTAAAAATTTCAATGTACTCCTAAAATTCCCAAACTCGCATGGACCAATCGGTTCTGCTTCGATTCAAAATTGTAGCCATGCTCAGACAGTGGGAATTTTTTAACGGATTACATTGAAATTTTCTTAACGTTCCTGATTCCTAGGTCGATTAAAAGGTTTATTAATTAATATTCTTCGTTTAATCAACCCATTTGGGGTCTATTATTAGCTCACTGTTCCAATAGAATAGCTACTTTGATTTTGCTAACTTTTACTTTTGTCACTCCGCAGGAGTCTAAATATGGTAAACATAAGGATTTTTAAAACGCAAAGTTGATATTTGGTTACGTTAAATTTTAAGTGAGCAAAGAGTTTCATCGATTTTCAATCGATTTGATGAAGCATACTGCTACCATTAGGTTAGTCAACGGCTTTACCGTAACCTTTGCTTCCTAGAATCATAAGCTCAGAAAATAAAATCTTTGCGTTAAATTCAAATTATTATCATCTTACTTTTTATAAAACGCAAAGTTGATGTTTGGTTATGTTAAATTTTAAGTGAGTAAAGAGTTCATCGATTTGATGAAGCGTACTGCTACCATTAGCTTAGTCAACGGCTTTGCCGCAACCTTTGCTTCCTAGAATCATAAGCTTAGAAAATAAAACCTTTGCGTTAAATTCAAATTATTATCATCTTACTTTTTATAAAACACAAAGCTGATGTTTGGTTACGTTAAATTTTAAGTGAGCAGAGAGTTCATCGATTTTCAATTGATTTGATGAAGTGTACCGTTAATTGATGACTATTATAAAAAACCTTTATCAACATTGGATAAAGGTTTCTATTTCAATCATCTGACACATTCACCAGAACGACATTGATATCCTGATGGACACAGCCCGTTAATACAAGGTCCTGCAATATCGGGATAACACTTTTCATCTGCTCTACAATGGGAATTAGGCGGACATAAACTGATAAGATTTCCAATACAGACTCCTACAGGAAGAGGTAAATTAATCTCAATACCTATTGCTCCGGCAATGTTTTTTAATGTTTTTCTGTTTAATTTTTTCATGGTTTTAGTTTTAAGAAGTCATTGTTTTTTAATAAGTTTCATACTTGTTACTTAATATATGAATAGATCAAAGGTAACTATCATTTTATGAGGAGTATACAGTAGTTTTACTGAATTTACAGAAGGTAGTTAAAATGGTTTGAAGCTGGAAGAAGGAGGCTGGAAGATACTGTTCAACTTACTATTTCTGAAAGTTAATCCAAACAAATTTTTGTAAGAAAAAATAGAGCAAGTGCTTTTCTGGCTTTAATAACTTCCCTCTTCCAGCTTCAGACTTCCTTACTTTAGAAATGATTTGAATATGGTTACCAGGCTCATCAGAATAACAACTATTCCTACCACAACAAACATTTTCTTTGTAGGGAGTTTGGAAGTAAGCATAGCAGAAAACGGAGCAGTAAAAACGCCACCTAACAGAAGCCCCAAAACAATATTCCAATGGTGAATCCCAATGGTAAAGATAAAAGTGATGGCGCTTGTTAATGTCAGTAAAAATTTCGCAACGGTTGAACTTCCAACAACATAGCGCGGAATTCTTCCTTCTTTAATTAATGTTCCGGTTACTAATGGCCCCCATCCACCTCCAGCAAAGGAATCTATAAAACCACCAACGAGTCCCAGTACTCTCAGATTGGTTCTTTTTTTGGTTTTGATGCGGTTTTTACTCTTATCCTTAAAGGCATTTCTGAGAATATTTGATCCTAGATATAAGGTGTAGCAGGCAATGATAGGTTTTACAATATGAGCATAATGTTCGCCATAATGAGATAAGGTTAATGCTCCAATGATAGATCCCACGATCGCCAACGGAAACAATACCCAAACCATCTTTTTATTGACATTTCCTAATTTGTAGTGGCTAAATCCTCCTGCTGCTGTTGTAAAAGATTCTGCAGAATGAATACTTGCACTCACAACAGGTGGTGGAACGTTCAGTAATAATAATATGGTGGTACAAATTACACCATATCCCATTCCCATAGATCCGGCAACAATTTCAGCCATAAAACCGGCAAACAACATCCAGTAAAAAATATGTCCATCTTTACTGAGAAAATTCTGAATATCATCAGAAAGATCAAACTGATAAACGACCAGTCCAAATATTCCAAAAAGAAGCATAACCCCTATGATTACGAGATAAATATTGGCTTTTCTCTGTGCCATTTTAGTAATGCTGATGAGCTTTTCTATCTCTAAATCAGCTTTTGCAGGAGCAGCTTTTCCATCAGACAGATATTGTGTGGTGATCTTGTTGAGTTCCGTTACTTTATGATTAAAGTCTCCTTTTAATTGATTGCGTATACTTTGCATATTATCAAGCACAAGATCCATTTCATCCGGAATGGTTTCTGTGAATGTTTCTCTGAGTCTTTTGGCAATTGTTGGCGATTTTCCATTCGTAGAAATCGCGATTTTGAGGCTTCCTTTTTTAACAATGGAACCTAAGTAAAAATCACAAAGTTCGGGCTTGTCTGCAATATTGACCAATACATTCTTTTGATGGGCATCTTCGCGGATTTGTGCAGCTAATTCAATATCATTCACAGCGATAATTGCCACATCGGTATCATTAAAATCATCATCATGATAAGCTCTTTCGTATAATGTGAGATTGATAAACTGATGCTGTAAGGCTCTAACTTCAGGAATAATTTCCTTTGCTATGAGTCTTATGGAAGTTTCAGGAGAATTACCCAATACCGATTCCAGTTTTTCTAGGGCAATTTTTCCGCCCCCAATGATGAGTAACGATAATGTTTCAAGTTTTAAAAATACGGGATATAAGGAATTGCTCATCTTGATTACAGTTTTAAATCATAGGTAAAAGCGAGATAATATAAGCCTCCTATTTCAGGGCCGGCTGCATATTGGAAATAACGTCTGTTCAGTAGATTGGTTGCTCCAATTTTTACATTAGCATGAATCTCAGGAATTTTCCAGGTGGCTTGTGCATCAATAGTATAGTAAGCCGGAATTTGTCCGGATGCTAAAGGACTTTCCCAGGCAAAACTGTTCTGCCACCTAGCCACTACTGTAAATCCAATATTCTTGATAATTTCTCTGTTCCCAACACTTACATTGACCATCCATTTAGGCGTATTAAATGCCGTAATAAACAGGTCCGAAGTATTATTGGAGGCCAGATCGTTATAAGATACATTGGCATTGACATTGTAGTTTTTAATCACATTGTATCGGATCCCAAAGGAAGTTCCATAACTTTTATAAGTACTGTTGCTATTGGTATAAACCCTGTATCGGTCCTGTTTACTTCTGTCCAGCATGGCAAGAACTGCTGTATTGCTTCCTATCTGGCTGTTTTTAGGAACTGCTACTTCCACTTGTCCTAGGAATCCTTCATAGATATTGTAGTAAAAATCCCAGTCCAGCGCCAGTTTATTATTAAAGAAGACCGATTTATAGCCTATTTCAAATGAATTGATCTTTTCCGGCTGTAACTTTTGCAGATTGGCAATGGCTAAAAGCTGTTTATGATCCTGTGCAGCCTGACTTTGGCTTTTTCCACCGTCTACATCAGCATTTACTGCAGCAGTAAATCGGTCAATGGAAGCTAAGGTATAGGAATTTTCCAGGTACCCTAATCCATCATTCACTTTTGTCAATCCGCCTACTCTTCTTACATTTCCGTTATTGACGAAGGAAAGGGCTTCAAATAAGGATGGAAAACGGTACCCGTTTTGAAAAGATGCTCTGAAATTGTGCTGTTTAACAGGAGAATAAACAATGCTGATTCTCGGATTAAGTTTAGCTTCAAACTCAGGGTTTCTGTCGATACGGAGTGCTGCATTAATTTTTAATTTTTCATCAAAGAAAAGTTTGGTAATCTGTGCAAAGGCTCCATATTTCTGATAGATAACATCCTTACCGAAGGTTCCGTCGGATAAAGGAATATTTCTTGCAGCAACAGGTCTGTTGAAATCTACAAAGTTGTTTCCATCAGGAGTGATGCTGTACAAACGGTAATCTATTCCGGCCAAAAGACTAAAAACCTTTACAAACCTTGTGAAATCATAAGTAAGTTCACCCTGATAAAATCTGGATTTTTGTTCCAATTTGGCCCCTCCTGTTGCGGGAGCCCCGGCGACTCCTCCATTGGCTGAATCCCAATTGTTGATTCCGATAATGGTATTTTTTAACTGCTCAAAGGTTGTAGTTCCGGGTACTAGTCTATTTTTATCAGCTTCGCGGCGGGCAAGTATAAGAGCATCATTCAGGTTGGTTCCGGAATTAAGACTATTTTGAAGTGCGGTTTGAAAAATGCTTTTCCAATTATTGTTTGAAAGATTGGTCAGATCAAGATTATCAGCCAAAGGCTTCAGATTATAAGAATCTCCGGTATTTTCTATGGATACATAGGCTCTGAAAGTAAGCTCTTTGCCGGTAAGCTCTATCTTATGGTTTTGAACCGTAGCATTTTGTAAACGGATTTTATTTCCTCTTTGAAAAGTTCCATCTAGTAATCCGTAACGGTAAACGTAAGAAGCTTTCCATTGATCTCCAAAATGATAGTATAATCCTGCATCAAATTTAATATTCTTTACTTCCGGGCTTACCAGGTCTTTTTCCAGATATCCTGTTCTGGAAACATTGAATGTCGTAGGTTTTCCGTTATAATCTACTTTTACCGCTACCCTGTTGTTTCTTTCATCCCCATATTTATTCCAAAGATCTTCTGCCGGATTATTGGCTAAAGAAAAATTAGGATTGGCTGTAATCAATGAATTAGAGTTCTGATCGGTCTGATTGTTTGAAATCCAGTCCGTTCCGGTAAAATAGGAAGCATTTACTTTAACAGCAAAGTTTTTATTGAATACTTTGGCAAATCTGATAGCACTTTCACCTAGAGAACTTATTTTATGATTGTAGTTGTCTACATGATTCATTCCGCCACGAAAATAAACACTTATTCCTTCAGAGGTAAACGGATCTTTGGTCTGGAGACTTGCCAATCCGTTGATGGCATTCATACCATACAATGCGGAAGCGGCTCCCGGAGTTACTTCCATTGACTGAATATCCAGTTCTGTAGGGCCAATCGCATTTCCCAGTGGAACTCCTAAAGTTGCAGACTGCACATCTACTCCATCCACCAGCTGCATAAATCTGAAGTTGTTTGGAGAGTTGAAGCCTCTGGAGTTAGGAATTTTCAAAGTAAGGCTGGACGTTAAAAGCTGTAGTCCTTTTACATTTTCAAGTGTTTCATAAAAAGAGGCTGCTGGGCTTTCTCGGATGGTTTTAATATCAATCTTTTCAATAGCGATTGGTGATTTCAGTATTTTTTCCGGAATACGGGATGCCGAAATAACAACATCATCAATAATGGTATTCTGAGGATTCAACCCAATGGTAAGTTTGTTGGAAAGCGAAAGAATCTCCACGGTTTGGCTGGAAAAGCCGTCTTTATTAATAACCAGTCGAAAAGGGATTGTTACTCTCGTTCTTATTTTGAAATTTCCGAGTTGATCTGTTGATGCGGTGTCCTGTGTATTTTCAATCTGTACTTTTACAGCATCAAGCCCTTTTTGGGTGCCTGTATTTCTGATGATTCCGCTTAATTCTATAAGCTGTTGTGCTTCTGCCAGATTGCAGAATAAAAATGTAAATAATATAACTCCTGTTTTAGGCAGGAAATATCCCTGTCTTTTGTTTTTCATTGTTCTTCTATTTTAGGTGAGTGAGAATGGGGCTGTTTGAATGTGAGAATTACCACAAAAGGGATAAAAGATGTTAACCACCCCGTCAAAAATTATTTGAATTTTTGCCACCCCTCCTCTGGAGGGGAATATTGAGTCCTTCAATTGTAATGCTTGTAAATGTTGGAGGTTCTCACAAAGCTTTAGTGTACTTTTATACGCAAAGTATGTTACTTAAAAAATACTTAAGTGTTTAAAAGCTTTTGTGACTTTTGTGGTTTAAATAGAATTCAAACAACCTGTATATGTTGTCAGTATTGAAAATCAACAACACATACACATTCGTTCACCTGGAAGAAATGGTTGATGTTTTTTTAGTTTTTTCTGGTCATAAAAAAGGCTGGTCATATATTCAGTTTAAGGTTTGCAAGTAACGGTATGAAAAATCACCAAAAGTTTCTTCGGTATGTTTTTCATTAACATAGATTCCGAAAAGTTCATCCAGAGTAGTCAGAATTTCTTCTTCACCAATATTTTCTCTGTATTTTGTATTTAATCGCATTCCCAATCGGTCTCCTCCGATGTGAAGATTGTATTTTCCATAAGCTGTACCTACAAATCCGATTTCAGCATTAGGAGATCTTCCGCATCCATTAGGACATCCGGTCATTCTGATGGTAATATCTTCCTCTAAAAGGCCGTATTTTTCAAGAATAGGTTCTATTTTGGTCACCAAAGATGGTAAATAACGTTGTGCTTCTGCCAAAGCCAGTGAACATGTATTCAAGGCAACACAAGCCACAGAGTTTTTACGTAGGGCACTTGCTTTTTCAGTAGCATCCGAAATTCCATATTTGTGTAAAAGATTTTCTATAGTTGCTTTATCTTCTTCATTGATATCAGCAACAATAAGGTTCTGGTTACAGGTAAATCTGAAATTCACATGTGCTGTCTGAGCAATTTTTAATAATCCGGATTTCAAAGGATATCCTTCAATGTCAAGAACTCTTCCATGCTCTACAAATAAGGTGTAAAACCATTTTCCTTCATGGTTTTGTGTCCATCCGTAACGGTCTTTTCTTTGTTCGAACTTAAATTCTCTGGTAGGTTCAAAACTGAATCCTGTTCTTTGTTCTACTTCGGCCCTGTACTGATCGATGCCAAGTTTATCAATGGTGTATTTTAATCTTGAAAGTTTTCTGTCACTTCTGTTTCCGAAATCACGCTGTACCGTAATGATTTCATACACTGCTTTTAAAGCTTTTTCTTCAGAATCTACAAAGCCAAGAACAGAAGCTAATCTTGCATAAGTGGCCTCATTCCCATGAGTAGCTCCTAAACCTCCTCCGGCAGCGATATTATATCCTACGATCTCATTGTTTTCTACGATGGCGATCAGAGCTATATCATTAATAAATACATCTACATCATTATTAGGCGGAACCGCAATTCCGATCTTCAGCTTTCTGGGAAGATATCTGTCCTGATATAAAGGATCTTCTTCAGTTTTTCGGTCTACAAGCAGTTCATCATCAATCCAGACATCATAATAAGACTTGGTTTTCGGAAGGCACATTTCACTTATTTTACCTGCCAGCTCATACGTTTGCTGATGCAATGGAGATTCTGACGGATTTGCTGTACACGTCACATTTCTGTTCACATCACCACAAGCCGCAATAGAATCAAGATGATTCAGGTTGAAACTCTGAATGGTAGGTTTTAAATGAGATTTTAAAATACCATGCAACTGAAGTGTTTGTCGGGTTGTTATTTTGATGGTTCCCGTAGAATGGTCATTTGCAATATCATTCACGCCAATCCATTGGTCTGAGGTTAAAAATCCACCGGGAAGCCTTAGTCTTATCATATAGGAATACAGCCATTCCAGTTTTTTAGCTACACGCTCTTCCCTTCTGTCCCTGTCATCCTGCTGGTACATTCCATGGAACTTGATTAGGGTTTGATCGTCTTCTCTTATGGCTCCTGTAAAATCATCGGCAAGGCTTTCCTTTAAGGTTCCTCTGAGTCCGTTGCTTTGGGTTTTAATTCTTTCTACAGGGGAAAGGTTATCTTTATGGTTCATCATTATTTTTCTTTTAAGGGTACGGGTATTTTTTAATAGACATCTTTAGCATATCGGCCGTTGAGTTCCATTTCTTCCAGATAATGAGCAGCTTCTTCCTGACTGCGTTTTCCGTGATGCTGAATAATGTTCAACAGTGTGTTTTCTACATCACGGCTCATAGGTTCTTTGGTTCCGCATACGTAAACAGAGGCTCCGTTTTCAAGCCAGTAAAAAACTTCTTGTGCTTTTTGTTCCAGTTTATGCTGAACATATACTTTTTCTGCCGTATCTCTTGAAAAGGCAAGATCTAAATGAGTTAAGCTTCCTGTTTTAAGAAAATCCTGAAGCTCCGCCTGATAAATAAAGTCTGATACAAAGTTTCTGTCTCCGAAGAACAGCCAGTTCTTCCCTTCTGCTCCCACAGCATCACGCTCCCAAAGAAATGATCTGAAAGGGGCAATTCCGGTTCCGGGGCCAATCATGATAATATCTTTATCCGGTTCCGGTAATCTGAAATGGCCTGCATCCTGGATATAGAATTCAACCTCTCCGCCTTCACTGAATTCGCTGAGATAACCGCTGCACAGACCGTTGTGTTTCTGGTGGTCAATAAAGAATTCCGATCTGGCAACGGTAATATGGATCTCATTTTCTCCATGGGCTTCCGGAGAAGACGAGATGGAATACAGACGGGGTGCCTGGGCGGTTAATATCTGGATTACTTCTTCAAATTCTTCCGCGTTTTTCACGGGATAAATTCTTAAAAGATCCAAAAGACTCAAACGCACTTCCGGAATGGAATGCCCTGTAATCTTAGCATATTGAGCGACTACAGTTTTTAGTAAATAGCTGATATTTAGATGCTTTTGCAAAAGTTCTTCTACAGTATCTTTAACTTTTGAGGTTTCGATTCGTTTTCCTGGATCAATTCCCGTTACAGCAATAATTTCATCCACTACGGATTTTGAATTGAAAGGAATGACTCCTAAGGCTGCACCAGGCTTATAGCTTAAAGACTCTTCTGTTTCTATTTCAATATGATAGGTTTCCTTTTCAGACGTGATATCATTCAGATTAATAATGGCTGATACTTTTCCCTGATATTTTTTTCTTCCTGTTGAAGCTTTTTGAACAGGTATATTTTTAACACTGCTGACAGATATTTTATTTACGGCTTCCAAAACATGTTCAATCCAGTTTTGAGCATCCTGTTCATAATCAATATCACATTTTTTTAATGGAATGATTCGTTGTCCACCAAGGATTTCAAAGCGGGAATCTACGTCTTCTCCTGTTTTGCAGAATAGAGGATAGCTGCTGTCTCCCAATGCCAGAACTCCGAATTTCAGAGCACTGAGGTTGATTTCATTCTCATACATATAATCATAGAACTTCTTGGCCAGCACAGGCGGATCGCCTTCGCCCTGGGTACTGATTACCACAAAGAAAAACTCTTCTTTTGAAAGGTCTTTAGGCTTATATTGGGAAAGATCCGTTAATTTAACCTGAATTCCTTTCTTTTTGATGATTCCTGCAAGTGATGTGGCTAATTTTTTACTGTTTCCGGTTTCTGTACCATAGGCTAGTGTGATTTTCTTAACCGTATTTTGTTCCGGTAGCGTTACCTGTAAAGGTGGCTGTGCAGCGGTAAGAGGGGCTCCTGCCAATCCTGCGAGGTATCCGCTTGCCCAGATGGATTCGTCTCTGGAAAAATCACTGGAGATTTGCTTTAGAATATTTAATTTATTTTCAGACAGCATATTCGAAGAAATTTTGAGTTTTTGGTACTAAGCTTCCGTTTTCCACCGATTTAAAATAAAGGCCCTCCTGCTCTGCATTTTCCAGCCAGGAAAACTCTTCATGAAGGTTCACCACCTTTCCTATCACCACCAATGATGGCGAGGCGAAGGCTTTATCACCCAGTATTTTACTGAAATCTTCAAAGGAAGCAGTATATACTTTCTGGTAAGGCGTTGTGGCCTGTTCAATTACCGCAATTTTTTTCTCGCTGGAAACATTCAGCCTGTTGAATTTCTCTACAAGATCGGTCAGATTGCCTTTAGACATATAGAATACAAGGGTATCCTGGGTTGCCGCAAGTTCTGTCCAATAGTCTTCAGTAAGAATTTCAGACTTATAATAAGTAAGAAAACGAACAGATGTTGAATATCCTCTTGCTGTTAAAGGCATTCCCGCATAAGCAGCAGCTCCCAAGGCAGCCGTAATTCCCGGAATAATCTCAAAAGGAATATGGTTTTCTTTCAACGCTTGCAGCTCGTCCAGAATATTGGAGAAAATAGAAACATCTCCGCCTTTAAGTCTTACCACGGTTTTGTTCTGTAAAGCATAGTCTACCATTAAAGTATTGATAAGTGATTGAGGGGTAGACGCATTTTTACTGCATTCTTTGCCTACGTAAATGATCTCTGTGTCTTTATGAACGTAAGTTTCTAAAATTTCAGGGCTTACGAGACGGTCTGCAAGAACAACATCTGCTTTGGCAATGGCTTTTACGGCTTTTACTGTGATTAAATCAGGGTTGCCAGGCCCTGCACCGATAAGGTAAACCTTAGGTGATTTTATAGTTGTATTCATTGAAATCGGTCTTAGTTAAAGGATTTTAGAAGAGTCCCTCAAGAGAAAGATATCGTTCTCCAGTGTCGTAATTGATGGTAAGAATTTTAGCTCCAGTCTGTATTTGTGGTAAATGTTTTGCGATAGCGGCTAAAGCGGCTCCTGTAGAAACTCCTACGAAAAGGCCTTCTCTTTTAGCTGCATTAATGGCATATTCATACGCTTCATCCTTGCCTACTGTAATCACTCCGTTTAAAAGAGTAATGTCTAATATGGAAGGAACAAATCCGGCTCCTAGGCCTTGTAATGGATGTGGTGCAGGACTTCCGCCGCTTAATACCGGTGAAAGTTCCGGCTCTACTGCAATTACTTTAAGGTTAGGATATTTTTCCTTTAATGCTTTAGCAATCCCTGTAATATGTCCGCCGGTTCCTACTCCTGTAATCACATAATCCAACCCATCCGGGAAATCTTTTAAAATTTCCTGAGCCGTAGTTTCCACATGTATTTTTACATTCGCTGGGTTATCAAACTGTCTTGGGATCCATGAATTGGGAGTTTCTTCTGCTAATTCGTTAGCTTTCTCGATAGCCCCTTTCATTCCTTTTTCTCTCGGCGTAAGCACAAATTCAGCACCATAGGCTTCCATGATTTTACGGCGTTCTATACTCATGCTTTCCGGCATTACCAGAATAAGCTTATATCCTTTTACTGCAGCTACCAATGCCAATCCTATTCCTGTGTTTCCACTGGTAGGTTCAATGATGGTGCTGTCTTTATTTAATAACTCTTTGGCTTCAGCATCTTCTATCATCGCTAAGGCAATTCTGTCCTTGATGCTTCCACCAGGGTTGCTTTTTTCCAGTTTAATCCAGATTTCATGATCTGAACTGAATAAGTTATTGATCTTTACGACTGGTGTATTTCCAATGGTTTCTAGTGCATTCTGAAATTTCATATCAATACAATTTTTGTTTTTTCTGTTTTTATATTACAAAGGTTAATGAATCCGGCAAGGGATTGTTATCCTTTATTCTTATTTCGCTTTTGTTATAAACCAGCGAATTGGGCGGTACATCCTGGGTAATCCACACATTTCCTCCGATAACGCTTTCTCTTCCTATGGTTGTATTTCCACCTAAAATGGTTGCTCCTGAATAAATAATGACATGGTCCTCAATATTGGGATGCCTTTTCTGGTTGGCTTTTTCTTTGGAGACATTCAATGCACCGAGGGTTACTCCCTGATATATTTTCACATGATCGCCAATGACGGTAGTTTCTCCAATGACAATTCCGGTTCCGTGATCGATGAAAAAGTATTCTCCGATCACTGCGCCGGGATGAATGTCTATTCCTGTTTTGCTGTGTGCATATTCTGAAATAACACGAGGTAAAACTGGTACTTCCTGATTCCAGAGCTGATGCGAGATTCTGTAAACATACGTTGCAAAATATCCCGGATATGCAAGGTATATTTCTTCTAAAGAGTCTGCTGCCGGATCAAATTCAAGGATGGATTGTGCATCCTGAACGAGATGACTGTAGATCTGTGGCAAAGCATTAAAAAAAGTATTTACCTGTATTTCGGTAAGGTTTTCGTCTTTTGTTACTGTATTAATCAGGGTGAAAAGATGATTGTACAGTTGGGCAAAATCCTGTTTCAGCTGATCGGCAGTATTGATGGGCTGAGGAAGAAACAATACTTTATACAATTCTGTTACAAAAACTTTTACTCTTGCTCTGTCAAAGAATCCATGCGTTTTATCCTGTTTGCTCTGATGAATTCTTTCAATGAATTGGTTTGAAACTGACATTTTCTTTACTGGATTATACAGGCTGCTACTGTTGAATTAGATGTTTCATCTACTAAAATGGCAGAACCTGTTCTTTTGTTATTGATAAAACTATCATAGACCAAAGGTTGTGCCGTTCGTAGAGTTACTTTTACTACTTCATTCAGCTTTATGTCTCCTTCAGCCTTCTCCTGAGTAAGTGTATTGACATCAATCTTGTAATCAATCTCTTTTACTACGGCTCTTATCAGTCTGCTGTTTTGCTGTAGCAAATATTTGTTACCCGGTTGCAGTGATTTCTGATCCAGCCAGCATAACAGAACTTCAAGGTCTTTTTCAATGACAGGGAGCTGCTCTTCGGTAGCGAAAATATCGCCTCTGCTGATATCCACATCATCAGTTACATGAATAACTACTGGTTGTCCTTCAAAAGCTTCTTCCTTCTCAATTCCGTTGATTTCTATTTTAGCAATTTCACTTGTAATTCCAGCCGGAAGAATGTGAATTTTATCTCCTTTTTGAAACGTACCGCTTAAAACCTGTCCTGCATATCCTCTGTAGTCATGCAGCTCTTTAGTCTGAGGACGAATCACATACTGAACCTGAAAACGGCTTCCGGTATTTAATTCTTCGTTCAGTGTTACATTTTCCAGATATTCTAAAAGCGAAGGACCTTGGTACCAATCTGTCTTAGAGGATCCGGAAACGATATTGTCTCCTTTTAATGCAGAGATCGGGAAATAGCTTACATCATTTAGTCCAAGGCTTTCCGCAATTTTAGCATAATCCGCTTTGATGGTTTCAAATACTTCCTGTGAGTAATTCACCATATCCATTTTATTGATGGCTACAGCTACTTTCTTTAGTTTTAATAATGATGCTATGATGGAATGCCTTCTGGTCTGTTCAATCACTCCTTGTCTGGCATCAATCAGGATCACCATCAAATCAGAGTTGGAAGCTCCAGTAATCATGTTTCTTGTATATTGTACATGACCGGGAGCATCAGCAATGATAAATTTTCTCTTGGAGGTTGAAAAATACCTGTACGCAACATCAATGGTGATTCCCTGTTCTCTTTCTGCACGTAATCCGTCTGTCAGAAGAGCAAGGTCTACGCCGTCATCATTTTTATTTTTAGAATGTTTCTCCAGTACTTCTAACTGGTCCTGTAAAATACTTTTACTATCGTATAGCAGTCTTCCGATAAGGGTACTTTTACCATCATCTACGCTACCTGCTGTTATAAATCTTAATATATCCATCCGTTTGTAATTATAAATGATAAGTGATTGTTGATAATTGATAAAAAAACTTTGAATAATCATTCATCAATTATCTTTTATCAATGATTAAAAATAGCCTCCTTTTTTACGGTCTTCCATAGCGGCTTCCGTCACACGGTCATCAATTCTGGTTTCTCCTCGTTCGGAAATTCTGGTGGCAACGATTTCTTCAATTACGGCATCTATGGTAATAGCCTTAGATTCTACTGCAGCGGTACAGGTCATGTCTCCTACCGTTCTGTATCTTATTTTTTTTACGGTAATTACATCATCGGTTTCCAGAGTTGCATGTTGAGAATTGGCAATCCATTGTCCGTTGAGGTCTACCACTTCCCGGTCATGCGAAAAGTAAATGGAAGGAAGTTCTATTTTTTCTTTTCGGATATAATTCCAGATGTCGAGTTCTGTCCAGTTGCTGATGGGGAATACTCTTACATTTTCTCCTTTATGGATTTTTCCGTTGAAAATGCTCCATAATTCAGGGCGTTGCAATTTTGGATCCCACTGCCCGAATTCATCACGAACCGAGAAGATTCTTTCCTTGGCACGAGCCTTTTCTTCATCTCTGCGGGCACCTCCGATACAGGCGTCAAATTCAAATTCTTCAATGGTATCCAATAAAGTGAATGTTTGTAACCAGTTTCTGCTCGGGAATTTTCCTTTAGGTTCCGTTAAACCTTTCTTTTTGATAGTATCTTCTACTTTACGAACTACCAAATCAACTTCTAATTCATTCACAAGTTGGTCTCTAAAGTCCAATACTTCCGGAAAGTTATGCCCTGTATCTACATGAACAAACTTGAAAGGTATTTTCCCATAACGGAAAGCTTTTGAGGCTAAATGAGCCAGTACAATACTGTCCTTTCCACCGCTGAACAAAAGTGCCGGACGTTCAAATTGTCCTGCGACTTCCCTTAAAATGTAAATAGATTCAGCTTCCAACTGATCCAGATAATCTAAATGATATGTTGACATGTTTTCTTTTTTTTATTGATGAATATGTAGACCGCATTCTTTTTTATTGGCATCTTCCCACCACCAACGGCCTGCTCTGAAGTCTTCTCCTTCCTGAATAGCTCTTGTACAGGGTTCACATCCGATGCTTACAAAACCTTTTTTATGGAGATAATTGTAAGGTAACTGATGTTTTTTTACATAATCTGTCACCTGCTCGGTACTCCAGTGAAGAAGCGGATGAAACTTAATGATCTGATTATCTTCATCCCATTCTAATGACGGCATATTCTGTCTGTTTGGGGAATGTTCTGCTCTTAAGCCGGTGATCCAGATTTTATATCCTTTTAAAGCAGATTTCAAAGGATGTACTTTTCTGATGGTACAGCAAGCTTTCCTCTGCTCTACAGATTGATAAAATGAATTGGGTCCGTTTTCTGATACAAATTTTTTCAGTTCTTCAGTGTCCGGATAATAAGCTTTGATTTCTTTTTTGAAGAAGGCTTTTGTAGAAGCCCATGTTTCATAAGTCTGCTCGAAAAGTCTTCCCGTATCCAATGTAAATATGTCTACATTCAGATTTTTTATCAAATGAGTAATCACCTGATCCTCATAGCTGAAGCTGGTTGAAAATACTACTTCATTCGAAAATCTTTCTGTAAGTAATTGTAAAAAGCCAGCTTGAGAAGCCTCTGTGGAGATTTCTTCCTTCAGTTTTTCGAACTCGTTTTTCAGACTGTTTTCCATTTCCATTCAAATTTATTGATGCAAATATATATAAAATTCTATAACTCCTATCAAAATAGTAGAATTTAAATGAAAAAAAATTATTTTTTGTTAATAAACGAGGTCAGAGTGGCCTCCATCATGCTTTTCCTGGTTTTTTCACGAACAATGATTAACTCATTTCTAAGGTAACATTCTGCTTCATCTACACAATCATCACAGGTTTCATAGAAGTTTAAGGATACACAGGGGGTCAATGCAATAGGCCCGTCAAAAATACGGTAGATATCCGCCAATGATACTTCATCAGGGGACTTGAGGAGGTAGTATCCTCCTACTTTACCTTGTTTGCTGTTAACAAGTTTAGTTCTTTTAAGCTCAAGAAGGATTTGCTCCAGAAACTTTTTGGGAATGTTTTCATCCTGTGCAATAATAGAAGTGGACAGATAGCCTTGATTGTAATTTCTTGCTAATCTGACCATTGCTTTCAGCGCATATTTGCAACGTTTGGACATCATAATCTACGCAAGTTATAACAATTTATCTGATAAATGAAATGTTTTTACGGAATGAAAATCACAGCCGTGAAATAATCTTTATGTAAGGAATGGTTTATCAACAGAGCTTTACAATCTTTAGATGGCTTTATTTTCTTTTTTAAAGACAGACGGAGACTTGCTTCTATAAGTTTTGAATATTTTATTGAAATGGCTAACATCATTAAAACCAAGTTTATCAGAAATTTCACTGATGTTGTAATTGCTCTGAAGCAGAAGTTTTTCAGCAGCCTTTATCTTATATTGGATGATGTGTTGTTGAATAGAAAAGCCAGTTTCCTTTTTGATATAGATGCTGATATAATTGGGGGAAAGCAGAAATTCTTTAGCCAGGTTTTCTATTTTCATTTTGTCCGCATCCAGAAAATTGACATTGATGTAGTATAAGATCCTGTCTATTCTGTTAAGATTTTTAGAAACCCATTTTTGATTGGTGGCATTACTCATGGTATTTCTGGTAAGAATGGTAAAAATCGTTGAAAAGAGATCTGTTGCAATTTCTTTATTATATAAGTTTTTATGGCTGAATTCATACAAAAGAATACGGGAAAGCTGAAGAAGGTGCTCTCTGTCAGATTTATTTTTAATCCCTGATTCATACACAAAAGACCGGTCCTCCATCAGTAGCTGGAGAATTTTTTTCAGTTCATTTTTCTTGTTTATCAGAAGATTTTCCCAGATATATTCCTCCGTAAATTTTATATAGATGAAACTGGTTTTGTTTTGAATAGTAAATTCATGAGCATCACTGGGTCTTAAAAGGAATACATCTCCTTTTTGATAGGGAAATGTAATGCCGTTCAGATGATGGGAACCTTTTCCATTTTCTATGATAATCAGCTCATAGAAGTTATGGTTGTGATATTCAATGTCCCAGATTTCCTTTTCGATCCGGAAAACATTGAAGGAATTGAAATTGACAATTCTTTTCATTGATAATGGATTTTTACAAATTTAAGATTAATTTTTACAATAATAACGAACGGTTTAATAGTCAATTTTGCAGTATAAATAAATGTAAAATGAAATATATAAGACAATCAGTAATGGTACTTGCTGCAACGGTATTTTTGGGGTCTGGTTTTAAAGCTAATGACTGTGTTGGAAAAGGAAATCCGGAAGATAAAAATCGTATGGTAACAAAGAAGCATTGGCCTAATGGTGCACAGTTGGTAATTTCCGTATCCATGCAGTTTGAAACGGGAGGTCAGCCTGAAGGAGCGGAAAGTCCTTTCAGTAATACTCCACTTCCTAAAGGGCAGCCGGATCTTCCTGCAGAAAGTTGGTATCGCTACGGTGGAAATGAAGGAATTTACCGTATGCTGGATCTATGGAAAAAGTATGACATAAAAGTAACCTCTCATGTAGTGGGAACCGCTGCCGAGAAATATCCGGACATTGCAAAAGCCATTGCCAATGGTGGTCATGAGATCGCGGCTCATGGGATTTCTTGGGATAATCAATGGAATAAAAGTTATGATGAAGAATTACAGTTTGTAAAACAAGGTGTAGATGTAGTTGCGAAAATTACAGGCCAAAAAGCGGTGGGCTACAATTGCAACTGGCTGAGAAGGAGTCCGAATACCCTGAAAGTATTACAGGAGCTAGGTTTCCTTTATCATATTGATGATCTCAGCCACGATGAACCTTTCATTACCAAGGTAAAAGGAAACAACTTTGTGGTAATTCCTTACACGCTTCGTAATAATGATATTGTGAATATTGAAGGGAAACACTGGAGTCCGGATCAGTTTCTTGCCCAGCTGAAGTTTGAATTTGACAGGCTTTATGAGGAAGGAGCAACCAAAAGAAGAATGATGAGCATTAGTTTTCATGACAGGATTGGCGGAACACCTGCGATGGTTCATGCCATGGAGGAGTTTATTAAATATACCAAAGGAAAGCAGGACGTGGTTTTTATGAGAAAAGATGATATTGCTAAAATGGTCATGAACGATCCTGATACTCCGGTTGATAACAGTGAAGCAAAATTCAATAATTAACAAACTGTTTTCAAATTAAAATAATAATTCAAAAAATACTTTTATGAATAAGAATATAGCTTATTTTTTCCTTCGCTTATCGATGGGGATCAATTTCTTCGGACATGGACTGGTGAGATTAGCCAAACTTAATGATTTTGCTGACGGGATGACGAAAAGCTTTGAAAAAAGCTGGCTTCCTCAATTGTTTGTGCAAATGTTCAGTACAACACTTCCCTTTTTAGAATTCATCATCGGGGTGCTGCTTATCATTGGCTTTAAGACAAGAATTGCGGCTATAGCAGGCGCTTCACTGATTATCCTGCTGTTATTTGGCAGCAGTACAGTTGAAAATTGGGAAGCAATGGGAATTCAAATGATCTATGCAGGACTGTTTTATCTCCTGATCTCAAGAATGGATGATAATCATCTTTCTCTGGATAAAAGATAATTAGTGATAAAAAGCAAAGCAGGTTTAGAGATGATCTCTACCTGCTTTATCTTCTTTGCTTTTGTCTATACTTTTTCTTTTGAATATAAAAAATAAGCCAATTCCCTTTCATCTCTTATCAGATTTTCCTCCCTTTTAAATCCGCTTTTGAGTAATACTTTCTGTGAGCCGATATTATCAAGGTCTGTCAGGGCAACAATTTCTTTTTCCTGATCGGCTGAAAGGCAGTAATTAACAAGTGCTTTACATATCTGGGTTCCGATTCCTTTTCCCCAATAGTTTTCTCCAAGCATATACCCTATTTCTGTCTGGTTAGTATTTTCACCGAAAACTCTGGCTAAACATACTCCCACAAAATCATTATTTTCAGCGTTAAATATTCCCCATCTGCTAAGCGGCCCTTCTTTATAATCTGATAATGCTTTTTCAAACATTTGCTTAAATTCTTCCGGAGATTTGTAAGGCAGATAGCGGGTAACATTTTCATTTGTAAAGAGGTCTAAAAATAAATGGAGTTCCTGAGGAGTAAATTCCCGTATGATGATGGTATCGTTTTTATAGTACATAAGGATCAATTGAGTTTGAAATGGATGAATAAAATTACAGAAATAAACTCATAATAGTTGATAAAACCGGACAATATTCGCTATAAAATAAAAATGGACTTAAAAAATTAAGCCCATCTTGTATTCAACAAGTGAATAACTAACATATCAATACTAAATTATTTTATTAATTGCATCTGTTTAAAAAGCTTTAAACCAGTCTGCAACCGCTTTGAAGTAGTAATGTTTTGATCCTATTTTTTAATGAATTTTTGGGAAGATTTCCCTAAAGAAGTTTCAATATCAATTAAATAAGTTCCGCTTAGGAAGTGTTTAACATCAACCTTATCACCAATAACTTTAGCATTCATTTTTCTTCCAGACATGTCGTAAACAGAAATTGATTTAATTTTCCCTTTTGTTTTAATATTCAATGCATCAGAAACTGGATTTGGATAGATGGATGTTTCTGAGTTTGTTGTATCAACGTCTGAAGTGGATAATAATAATGCACAAGGCGTTGTAATACTGCCATATGGTTGTGTATTGTATGCAAACTCAGTTACAGAATAACCTGAACCATTGGCCCCAACAATCAGTTTGAAATAGCCGTTGATATTGTAGCCTTCGAATTGGTTTCTAAAACCAACATAAGCTGTTTGGCCAGACCAGTTAGTGTATGTAGGGGTGTACACGTCAAGTTGTCCGGGAGTACCAGTTGGATAACCTATATTATTTGCATTACTTATAGTGGTACAAGACGGAATTAAACTAATATTTCTTGTCCCTACCCCACATACTAATCCTTTCCAATAGGTTTCCAATTTTAATTGATTTGCTCCATAGTACCAAGCGCCATACCCTGCATCATCACTAAGCTCCGGGTTAATGATAAAATATTTCCAAGGTGCTCCGGAGTTGGTTGTTACTGTTGTTGGTGTTGGATTGGCATAACTTTCCAGAGGAGTTCCTGTAACTATTTTATAGGGATCTTTGTAAGAAAAAGTTAATGCCAAAGATGTAGTTGATCCTAATGAAGTTACGCCTCCTGTTATAGCCGGATCTAGGAACGTAATTGATGAATTCAGGACCTGACTTTTAGGATGACTGGTTGCCGCACCATTTATGGTAAGTGTAGCAGTAGTAGGGCTTGTAACTGCTATAGTTGCTGTTTGTCCTGCTGGTAATGAAGAAGTGAAATGTGTTCCTGCAATAAGAGTTGTTCCATTCGATACGGCAAATGTTGCTCCGTTTAGGGTAATGGTTGATGTAGGAGCAGATGCTACTGTTCCATCTAATGACACAGCTCCATTATTGTTTAAGTTCTCTGTAAAGGTACTGTTGCTAAGAGTTAATTTAGGTGGAGTATTGGCAACTCCGGTTGCAGCTAAGTTGGCAGGCTGCCATAAATTTATTCTTGACGGGTGATTTAATGCGGCTAACATTCTGTTAACTTGTCCATTGGTAAACATTTTATAACAACCAGCGGAACCGTTGTATCCCATATAGTTTTCAACGTTCACTTTTTGTCCAAGACAATTGTTTCCAGTTGTACATCCTAATCCGGAAGAAGTATTTTCTACAGGAGTGTCAGCAACTCCATCACCATCATTAGTTGGGTTTGCAGTTGAACATGGAATATTAAACGTGTGTTGAAGATTTAACCAATGCCCAAATTCGTGGGTAAATGTATCAGAAAACTCGTTTGAAGCCACTGTTCCTGCAGCATTAAATATATAACGTCCATTATAAACAACTCTGGCTGTATTTACTGAAGTCATGTATGAATCCGGATACCAGGCAACTCCCGATTGATATAAATCTTTATTAGCATATAGATCATTTTGTATATACACATTCATATACTTTGTATTATCCCATGCATCTGCGCCAATTTGTGCATCATATCCGCCTCCATTGCCATATCCACCTTTGAAAGGATGAAATACCACTCCGCTTGTTGCTTTTCCGGTTGGATCAATTTTAGCTAAGCGGAATTCAATACTTAATGTGTTCCTAATAGGCTGGAAGTAAGAATCTATAGTGTTTGAATCGGTATTAGTTCCATTGAAATTTAAGTTGATTTGTTGCAGCAAGTCAACTACTTTTTGGTAATTTACTTTTACATTACTCTGAGATTCTCCATACACATGAAAAACCACAGGTATGATATAGGTGGGAGCGTTGACCTTTTTATTCAATGGAGTTTTGTTTGATTCCATTTTTTTTACAAAACCTTTGGTGAATTTTTCAAAATTTTCATATTCAGCCTTAGATTCAGGGTGCAGTTCAAAATGTTTCTTCATCATTTCATCTGCTTTACACTCATGAGGTCTATGTTCTTGAGCAAAACCTATTATTGGAAATAGGGACATAAATAATAATGATTTAATTTTCATGATTTTTTGGATTTGTGTGTTAATAAATTATTTTAATAATCAAATTGTTTTGGGCTTAATCAACCTATTTAATTGGATCTAGAATGATTTTAACTTGTCTGTAAATTTTGATAGTCAATATCTCCCATGCTTTTGCCTACAACTTTGCCATCCTTTATCATAAAGTTCTGTGTGATAATGCTTATCCCATGATTGCTAATTTTCTGGAAACTCTTTCTTTTAAAAAAAATAAACAGGTTCAAATAATAATTTTGTGTGTTATGTGATGTTTTTTTAACTAAATCTTTCAGGGTTGAATATCTTTATCTCAACCGTTGGCTTTTGGTCATTGGCCAGCTCAGAAACTGTTTTTCCGAAAATAGGTCCGAGACTTAAGCCCATCATTCCACCGCCACCTGCAATAATCAGGTTTTTTAGTTTGGAAGACTGGCCCACGTAAGGAAGTCCATCTGGAGCGCAGGGTCTGTAGCCGAACCATATTTCCGATTCTTTGGGTAATTTAACCTGAAAATCAGGCATATATTTAGGAATAGAATTTACGATTCCCTCTACTCTTTTCATATTCACTTTATCATGGTGAGAAGCCAGTTCCATGGTTCCTCCAAAACGGATCTGTCCGTTCATGGGAGTTACGGCCACTCTTGCTTCCAGTAATAATGCTGCATGTTCCAGTGTATGGACTGGATTTTCAGGGGTATGCATGAAAGAATAGCCTTTTCCGGGCATCAGTTGAATTTTAATGCCTGCTTTTTGAGCCAATTCAGGCAAAAATGAACCTCCGGTCATGATGAAACGATCAGCCGAAAACTTTTTGCCATTGGCAATTACCGCTTTAATGGTATTTCCGGTAATTTCATAGCCTGTTACTTTATGCTGAGTATGGAAAATAACTCCACTATTTTTAAGGTAAGAGATCATTTGTTTCATCAGCTTTACCGGATTCATGTGGCCGTCGCATTTGTAATTAATACCTCCTATGACATCCAGTTGAACGTTTGGTTCCAGCGTCTGAATTTCTTTTTTGTCAAGGATATCAACAGGAAGTCCCAAACTGATGGCTTTATAGGCCAATTCTATTTCTTCTTCGGCTACTTTTTCTGTTTTATAGAGCATCAGAATTCCGTTTTGATTCAATTCAAAATCAAATTCAGGATTTTGGGCAATTTCATTATAAAGACTGCTGCTTGCCAGATTGAGATCCCTGATGGCTGCTGCTGAACGGTCTACATGATTCTGATTGGAATGTTTCAGAAATTTCAGTCCCCAGGATAATAACTGGGTACTGAGTGAGGGTTTCACATAAAACGGACTTTTACTGTCAAACATCCACCGAATACCCTGCGCAACAACTCCAGGTGCGGCTAATGGGGTAAAATGACTGGGTACAATCATTCCTGCATTGCCATAAGAGCAATTGTTGGTAAGATCATTTTGTTCCAGAATTTCTACCTGCCAGCCCTTCTGCAAAAGATAATATGCTGAACTTAACCCTGCGATTCCTGCACCTATAATAAGTGCTTTGCCTTTATTTTGTGTCATAAATTCGTTACAAACTTTACATTACCTGAAATCCCTGCCAATAGGGATCTTCATCATCAATAATAATCTGGTTATAGCCGGTAATTCTTGCCCAGCCTTCTACTGACGGGACAATAGCCGGTTTGCCATCAACAGTAGCGGTTCCTTCAATTCTTCCGATAAATTGTGATCCGATATAGCTTTCGTGGATAAACTCTTCGCCTTCCTTTAGCTTACCCTTTGCATACCATTGAGCCATTCTTGCTGAAGTTCCGGTTCCACAAGGAGAACGGTCTAAAGCATTTTCACCTACCAGTACTGCGTTTCGTCCGCTGGCTTTGGGATCAGTAGGATTTCCCGTCCATTGAATATGGCTTAATCCGGAGATGTGCTCATTTTCAGGATGGATGAACTCATATTTTTCATTGAGCAGCCTTCTGATGATTTTTCCATAGTGAATAAGCTGGCTTGCTGTAAAATCAGAAATATCTCTAAAATTTTCCTGAGGATCAATGATGGCGTAAAAGTTTCCTCCATAGGCCACATCGGCCTTTATCAATCCAAGATCAGGGCATTCAACTTGAAGGTCTGCGGCGTAAAGAAAAGATTTCACGTTGGTCAGTTTTACCGATTTTACTTTTTTCCCTTCCTGCATATAATCTATGAGAATAAGCCCGGCAGGGGTTTCAAGACGTAGTTTTCCGGGAATTTTAGGAACCACCAACCCTTCTTCTATGGCAATGGTAACCGTTCCGATAGTTCCGTGCCCACACATGGGAAGGCAGCCGCTGGTTTCAATGTATAAGACTCCGATATCATTTTCATCATCAACAGGTGGATAAAGAATGCTTCCGCTCATCATATCATGGCCGCGGGGTTCAAACATTAAACCTTTTCGGATCCAGTCATATTCTTTCATGAAGTGAAGCCTGCGCTCCATCATGGAATTTCCTTTTAAAATAGGGCCACCTCCTGCAACAAGACGTACAGGACAGCCACAGGTATGAGAGTCTACGCAAAAAAATGTTCTGTTCATACGGTTTCTAATTTTAATGATCCTGACTTCACTTCTCCATCTACAATTCTGCTGATCTGCAATGGATTTTCATTCTTCAGTTCTTCCGGTAAGAATTCATCCGGCCAGTTCTGAAAAGAAATGGGGCGAACAAACCGCTTAACGGCATCCGGTCCTACAGAAGTAAACCGTGCATCTGTAGTAGATGGAAACGGCCCTCCATGCTGCATGGCATAAACAACTTCTACTCCGGTAGGCATTCCGTTGAATAGTAATCTTCCGCATTTATCTTTCAAAAGATTAATAAGTTCAGTATTCTTGTGTACATCATCTGGAGTTGCTGCAACAGTAATGGTTAGCTGCCCTTTTAAATTTTGAGCAATTTGTATAAGCTCTTCCTGATTTTCACAAGTAACAACGATGCCAAAAGGTCCGAAAACTTCTTCGCTCAAAACAGAATTATTGAGGAAATTTTGAACATTGGTTTTTATAATGGCTGCACTTCCTTTTCCTTCTTCTTTTGCTGTTGAGGCGATTACTTCAATATCAGGCTGTGTTATTGCAGTTGTTTTATGCATCTCAAAGCTTTCATATATCCCATTGTGAAGCATGTGAGCGGGTGTTACCTCCTGAATTTCATTTTTTAATGCTGCGATAAAACGATCCAGAGATTCTCCTTTCACAGCAATAAACACTCCCGGATTGGTACAGAACTGTCCTACTCCTAATGTTAATGAGCTAATATATTCTTTAGCTAAAGCTTCTGCTTTATTTTCAATCAAGTTTTCAAGTGCAAATACCGGATTAATGCTTCCCATTTCTGCAAATACCGGAATAGGATTTTCGCGACGGCTGGCAATATCAAATAAAGCTTTTCCGCCACTGAATGAACCGGTAAAAGCTACTGCCTGAATATCCTGATGTTGGGTTAAATAAGCCCCGATCTCATAGGATATTCCGGTAATATGGTTGAAAATTCCTTCAGGCCATCCGAATTCTTTTATCGTATTTGTGATAGCATCAGCCATCATTTGAGAGGTCTGAGGATGAGCCGGATGTGCCTTTATAATAACAGGACAGCCCGCTCCTATCGCACTTGCAGTATCACCTCCCGCCGTAGAAAAAGCAAACGGAAAATTACTGGCTCCGAAAACAACCACAGGTCCTAACCCTATATTGTACTTTCTGATATCTGCTTTCTGTTTCTCGGGCTGAGCAAGATCAATCCTTGGCTCGGTATATATTCCAGAGGCTACCGCTTTTGCATAGTTTCTCCATTGTCCTACTGTTCTGGCTTTTTCACCTGTAAGTCTTGCCAGAGGTAATGAAGTCTCAGCATGAGCGGTGGTTAAAAGTTCTTCTCCTAAAGCTTCAATCTGATCGGCAACAGCATTCATCAATGCAGCTCTTTCTTTTATAGTTGTATTCTTCAGGAATTGGTACGCTTCGGAAGCCATCTGAATTCTTAACTCAATATTTTCTTTTGATGTTTCTTCAATCATAGCTTTTGTTTTGGTTAATCTAATGTTGGGCGATTGGCTCTGCCTTCTTTAATAATCTTATTGACTCTTTCAGCTTCTTCACCCTGAAGTTCAAGACGTGGTGCTCTTACATACGGATTGCTGATTCCTTCTGCTGTAGCTGCCAGTTTAATATATTGGATAAGCTTAGGATGAATATCAAGTTCCAATAATGGCATAAACCATCGGTAAATGGCTACCGCCTTATCATATTGACCTGTTTTAGCATAGTTGTACATGGCCATGGTCTCATTCGGAAAGGCATCTACAAGTCCTGCTACCAGTCCATCGGCACCCAGTAGTAAGGTTTCAAGGCAAATCGTATCTACTCCACCAAGAATTTTGATTCTTTTCCCAAAACGGTTAACCATTCTGGTTACATTCGCCAGGTCTCTTGTAGATTCTTTAACAGCCTGAATGGTTGGATATTCTATAAGCTCATCAAACATCTCCAACGTTACATAAATTCCATAATCTACCGGGTTATTATAGATAAGAATAGGAAGATCTGTAGCAGAGGCAACCGCTTTAAAATATTCTACCACTTCGCGGCTATCGGCTTTGTAACGCATTGGGGGAAGCAACATTAATCCGTCAGCTCCCAATTCTTTTGCTTTTTGAGCAAAACTGACTGCATTTTTGGTTGTATTTTCAGAAAGGTTAAGGATAACGGGAATTCTGCCCTCTGTAATCTTTTTGGCATATTGAAGAAGTTCAAATTTTTCTTCAGTTTCCAACGCACTGGCTTCTCCTAATGTTCCGGCAAGGATAATTCCATGAACTCCGGCTTTAATCTGGGCTTCTGTATTGACTGCAAACATTTCAAAATCAATCTTTCCCTCTTTTGTAAAAGGAGTTAATACAGCAGGATAAATACCTTCCCAGTTTAGTTTTGTACTCATATCAAATAATATTTATTCAAAACTAAGTGAATTTTAAAACGGTAAATGTTAATATTTTAATGTATTCTAACCGTATTTTAACATGTAGTTATTCGTGGTCAAAAGTAGCTTCTTTATAATGCTTCAGGTATTCTTTGGGAGAGTATTTCATAATGGATTTAAAGACCCGGTTGAAATTGGTTAAACTATTGAATCCGCTGTTAAAAGCAACAGATGAGATGCTGTATATACTGCTGGAGGTTAATAATCTGCAGGCTCTTTGTACCCGTAACTCATTAAGATATTGAATATAGGTAATCCTTGTCCGTTTTTTAAAGGATCTGCAAAAAGCCTGAGGCGTCATACAAGCTTCTTTGGCAATGGCATCAAGAGTAAGTTTATGCTGGGTGAAATTTTTCTTAATATAGTTTTGAGCATCTATTATCCGTTGATCATTATCAGAAATATGATTAGGAAGGTTCTTTTCTGAAGATAGTGGAATATGCAGATGTCTGTTCTGCATCAGGTGGCTTAAAATCTTTATAAAATCTATGATCTGTTCTACCCCTTGTGTCTTTTGCAAGGCTGCCATGCTTTCTCCTACGCTTATTTTTAATTTTGAAGCAACCTGGAATCCTACTTTTGAGTGTTCGATGAAGTTTTTAAGTTCTTCAAATTCCGGTAACTCAAAAAAAGCGGCTATTTTTTTATCAGGATCGAAGAAAATAGAAATGGCATGAACTTTCTGTTTTTCATTTTCATCAAAATCACCCTTGAAGACATGTGACTGGTTGGCTCCCAGATAGAAAATATCTCCGGGTTTAAAGGTGAAAAGGTTTTGTTCTATGGCGAGAGTACCATGTCCCTTAAGGATCCACATGATCTGTGTTTCGGTATGTCGATGGAAGTAAGGATAGAAATTAGGCATAATATCTTCCTGAATACGGATGCTTTTGTTGGTGTCGGCAGGGACTGAAAACTGAAGACTCTTCATACAATCAATACTTTATAAGATCAATGAATGGGTAGGTTAAAATATTGCCGAATTTAAGCAAAATATGAACATTACATATGATATTAAAATACAAACTTTACATCTTCATAATTTTAATGAATAAAGGACTTCAAATAGTACAAAATCGTAACTTTAAACTTTTAAAATAAAAAGTATTCATAATATATGTTTTCAGCACAGACTTATCAAGACAGAAGAGCCGTATTGCAGGGCAATGTGGCAAGTGGAATTCTATTGTTTTTAGGAAATATAGAGAATCCTGTAAATTTTGAGCACAATCCTTATTATTTCCGTCAGGACAGTACTTTCCTGTATTATTTCGGAATTCAGGAGCCTAAGATTGCCGCTATTATTGATATTGATGAAAATAAGACGATTGTTTTCGGAGATGAACTGAGTATTGATGATATTGTATGGATGGGCAGGCAGGAAACGCTGAAAGAGAAGAGCCTGAAATCCGGAGTACAGGAAACATTACCGTATGCAGAGCTTTCTCAATATCTTCTGAAAGCACAAACATCTGGCAGAAAGGTACATTATCTTCCACCCTATCAGCCTTCTAATAAAATTGCACTAACAGATCTTTTAGGGATTAAAATAGCAGAGTTACAGCCTTCTGTGGAAATGATTAAAGCTGTTGTAAAGCAGCGTTCTGTAAAAGAAGCTCAGGAAATAGTACAGATTGAAAAAGCAGTAAACGTATCTAATGAAATGCATTTGTTGGCGATGAGAATGGCCAAACCGGGTGTTAAGGAATATGAGATTGCTAATGCTATTCAATATCTTGCTGCTAACAAAGAATGTCAGATGTCTTATCCACCGATAGTTACTATAAACGGAGGGATCCTTCACAATCATTACCGTCTTAATACCCTGAAAGACGGAGATCTTTTCCTTAATGACTCTGGGGCTGAAACGGCAATGGGATATGCGGGCGACTTAACCAGAACATTTCCTGTAAGCAAAACCTTCAGTACAAAACAAAAGGAAATATATGAAATTGTTCTGAATTCATTTAATAACGCCCATCATCTTTTGAAACCGGGAGTTAAGTTTAAAGATATTTACCTGAAAGCTTCTGAATATCTGGTAGAAGGACTTGTTGACTTGGGATTAATGAAAGGAAGTCCTGAAGACGCAGTGAAAAACAATGCTCATACTCTATTTTTCCAATGTGGATTAGGGCATATGATGGGATTGGATGTACATGATATGGAGGATCTTGGAGAACAATATATCGGTTATACAGAAGAAGAACCAAAAGACACCCAAACATTCGGTCTTAAATCTTTACGTTTAGGAAAAGCTTTAGAATCCGGATATGTAGTGACGGTGGAACCCGGTATTTATATGATTCCGGAGCTGATTGATATCTGGCAGGCTGAAAATAAAAATGCGGAATTTATTAACTATGATAAAGTGAATGAATACCGAAATTTCGGTGGTGTTCGTGTAGAAGATGATTTCCTGATTACAGATGATGGCCACAGACTTCTTGGAAACGGATTGATTACTACCGTTGATGAAATTGAAAGCTACAGAGCAGAATACTTAGCTTAAGAGATATCGTATGAAGAATTTTAAAAAAATTACGGCTATTGCCCTATATTTCCTGTGTCTGTCGCCATTCGCCGCACAAAAAACACAATGGACTCCTGATGGCAATGCGTATTATTCATTTACCCAAAATGGTGTTGGGATTATTGATGTGCTGAATCCCGGAAAAGATCAGGCTTTTTTAAGCAATAATGAGCTGATTCCTTCGGGAAGCTCTACGGCTTTAGAAGTACAGAGTTTTCAGGTGTCACCGGATGGTAAAAGTCTGTTGCTTTTCACCAATACCCAGAAAGTATGGCGCGATAATACCCGTGGAGATTACTGGATCTTTGATAAAAATACCAAGAAGCTTACCCAGCTTGGGAAAGACCTGCCAACAGCATCATTAATGTTTGCCAAGTTCTCTCCTGATGGCAAAAAAGTGGCTTATGTATCTAAGCATAATATTTATATTGAAGACCTTTCCAATAGTCAGCTTACTAAAATTACCAATGATGGTACAGACAGAATGATTAACGGTACTTTCGATTGGGCTTATGAAGAAGAGTTTGGTACTCAGGATGGTTTCAGATGGTCTCCTGACGGAAGTAAAATTGCTTACTGGAAGCTGGATGCAAGGGGTACCAAAAACTTTCTGATGATTAATAATACAGATAGTTTATACTCATTTACCGTTCCTGTAGAATATCCGAAAGTGGGTGAAAATCCTTCAGGATGCAGCATCTGGTTCTATGATCTTGCTTCAAAATCTTCTAAGAAAGCAGATATAGCCGGGGATGAGGTACAACATTATATTCCCAGAATGGAATGGGTACTGGATTCTAAATCTATTATTCTGCAGCAATTAAACAGGAAACAGAATCAGAGCAAAATTATAGTGGCTGATGCTCAATCAGGAAGCAGTAAAACCATTTATACCGAGACAGATCCGGCATGGATTGATATCAAATCCAGATGGAATGAGAACGATCCAAGCGGTTGGGATTGGATTAACAATGGTAAAGAGTTTCTGTGGCTTTCTGAAAAAGACGGCTGGAGACATATTTATAAAATAGATATGAATGGTAAAGAAACTTTGCTTACAAAAGATGCTTTTGATGTGATAAAACCTGAGTTTTTTGATGTTCCGAACAAACAGATTTACTTTTTGGCGTCCCCTGGTAATGCTACTCAGAAGTATCTGTACAAAGTAAGTATGCAGGGCGGAAAAGCACAAAGACTCACTCCTGAAACTTACACCGGATCCAATCAATATATGATATCTCCCAACGGGAAAATTGCAATGTTTAACAATAGCAGTGTCAATGCACATTCAGCAGGAGCAGTGGTATCGCTGCCTGAACATAAAGAGCTTGTAGCTGCCCAAAGTGTTTCAAAAGCAGATCCTGCAAGAGCTAAAACAGAATTTTTCCAGGTTACTACACAGGATGGTGCTACGTTAGACGGATGGGTTGTAAAGCCTAAAGATTTTGATCCTAACAAGAAATATCCGATCGTTTTCATGGTTTATGGTGAACCAGGTTCACAGACGGTAACAGATAATTTTAATGCAGGAGAAAATGGCTTGTATATTGGAGATATGGCTCAGGATGGCTATCTGTATGTTTCCCTTGAAAACCGCGGAACGCCTGCTCCTAAAGGCCGTGAATGGAGAAAATCCATTTACCGTAAAATAGGTCAGCTTAATATTCGGGATCAGGCCATGGGTGCTAAAGCTTTATTTGCAAAATGGTCTTATGTGGATACTTCCAGAGTGGCTGTATGGGGCTGGAGCGGTGGTGGCTCTTCCACATTAAACCTTTTAGGACAATATCCTGATATTTATCAAACCGGAATTGCGATTGCTCCGGTAGCCAATCAACTGTTCTATGATAATATTTACCAGGAACGTTATATGGGACTTCCACAGGAAAACAGAGAAGATTTTGTCAACGGTTCCCCATTGGCTTATGCTAAAAACCTGAAAGGAAATCTTTTATTGGTTCACGGAACAGGTGATGATAACGTACATTATCAGAATACAGAAGTGTATATTAATGAGCTTGTAAAATACAACAAACAGTTTCAGTTGATGTCTTATCCTAACAGAACTCACTCTATCAGTGAAGGTGAAGGAACACCGCTGCACCTGGCTACCATGTTTACGAAATATTTGAAAGAACATTGTCCTCCGGGAGGAAGATAAGTAATTAATGAAAGTCTCACAGGAATGTGGGGCTTTTTTTAAGTAAGGAAGCTGGGGGCTGGGAGCTGGAAGTACTTGAAATCAGATTGGAATGCTATTCCTTCTTATTGATTTTTGAGAAGCATTTTGCTAAAGTTAAAACGCCTTTCAGTAGTTAATTACCTAATAGTACCTTCCAGCTCCCGTCTTCCAGCCTTTCATTTAACAAATTATCACTAATTTTGAGTGAAGAATTGACAAAAACCAACTCGTTGAAACTACCACTCTCCTATTATTCCAATCAAGACGTTCTTTTTCTGGCTCAGGATCTTCTGGGAAAAGTGCTTTTCACAGATATTGATGGCGAAATAACAGCCGGTATTATTGTAGAAACAGAAGCTTATTTTGGGGTGAAAGACAAAGCGTCTCATGCTTATGGTGGCAGACGTACAGATCGCACAGAAACCTTGTACAATCATGGTGGAGTTTCCTATGTTTATTTATGCTATGGAATTCATCACCTTTTCAATGTAGTGACTTCTGTGGAGGATGATCCTCATGCCGTTCTGATAAGGGCTGTTGAACCATTGATAGGAACAGAAATTATGGAACTCAGAAGAAATATGCCTGTTTCCAAAGCTGCGATTTCCTCCGGCCCCGGATCTGCTGCTAAAGCATTGGGAATTGATCGTTCATTCAATAAAAAAGATCTGAATGGAAATGAAATCTGGATTGAAGATCATGGGATTCAGTATACTTCTGATGCTATTGTAACAGGGCCTCGTATAGGAGTGGCTTATGCACAGGAAGATGCATTGTTGCCTTGGCGTTTTTTTGTGAAGGGAAACAAATATGTAAGCAAGCCTAACAAAATATAGACCTTACTACTGATGAATGGTCTGATAAAGCTCTTTATAATACCCCACAAGATCATCAAGAGAAAATCCACGATTCAATCCACTGGTATTGGGCAAAACCCATACTTTAACCCCACAGAATTCCTCTGGCTGTTGTCCCCATGGGATTTCTTTCTTTTTAAAAAAAGCTTTATAAGCAGCTTTGCCCAGAAAAGCTAGATATTGGGGATGGAACTCTGCTATTTTGGTGGTGAAAGTTTCAAGAGCATCATCAAATTCATCCTTTGAAAGTTCGTCAGCACGGGAAGTCGCCCTTGCAACAGCTGTTGTTAAGCCACATCCGAAATTCAAAATAACAGTATCATTTACCGCCTCAATTTCGTAAGGAGTAAATCCGGATTGATGAAGGACTTTCCAAAAACGGTTGCTTCTTCCTGAAAAATGGTGACCGTCATTTGATGATTTCAAACCGGGATTAATTCCACAAAAAATAACATCGAGATTAGGTTTAATGATATCTGTTAACATGTTGTAAGCGAATTGATTGTTTTAATTTATATAATGATTTATGTTATTGACATTTTATAGCTTAAAGGTATTAATATTCTCGATCTTTCGACTTAGGTTTGATTTTAAAATATTTAACGATTCACTCTCTGTATAATACGCTTTACCTGTGTTTTTTGCAGGATCACTTAGTTTATTCCTTTAAATATGAATAGGTTATGGTAATTTTGCATGGTAATAAGAAGTAGAGAATAAAGACTATTTTTATTTCTAAACATTAAAATAAATCGTATGAACTGGATTGCATTAATTATCGCAGGAATTTTTGAAATCGGATGGCCATTGGGTCTTAAATTATCTCAGCAGCCTGAAAATAATAAATGGAACTGGATCATATTTTCAATTGCATGTATGACGGTGAGTGGCGCATTTCTCTGGTATGCTCAGAAAAGTATTCCTATTGGAACAGCATATGCTGTGTGGACAGGAATTGGTGCGGTAGGAACTTTATTGGTAGGTGTGCTGTTTTTTCAGGATTCAGCAAGTATTTTAAGATTATTATCGGCATTACTGATTGTAGTCGGAATCATTGGTCTGAAACTTTTTTAAATAAAAAATGGCTTAAGATTATCACTAATCATTAAGCCAAGCTATTATTCAACATGAGAATAATAAACCAACTACATTATATTTATTTCACAACCTTAAGGATAAGAATTTCTGGTTTAGATTGGTTTGAAGCTGGGAGCTGAAAGAAGGAAGTTATGAAGGGCATAAACAATAGCTGTTTTCTCTTTTTTAAGGTAATTTAATTGTATACTGACTGTCGTCTTTATAATTAAAAGTAACTTTCAGCCTCTTTCTTCCAACTTCCAACCTTAAATCTTAGTTCTCTTTACCCGAATTCAGGTTTATTATTGTTTTGTTCCTTCGTAATAAAATTCCACATCAGTGGCAGCTGTTTTTTTCGTACTGATCTGTAAAGCTTTTGTCGAGATAAGATAGTTAACGCTTCCTTCAGGATCATTTCCTCCCACTCCTACGCCTACAGGGTTTACAGCACTTAAGACTTTAGGTGTTGCTACAGAATACACTTCGCCGGATTTGGGCTGAACCTTAATATGAGAGGCATCTACTTTTGAAACCACAACAATAGCGTCATAATAATCTTGAGTAGCAATTCTAATAGTTCCTTTAAATGTTCCCACTACCGGATCAATACTCTGGTTCGATGTTGGTGTAGGATCATCATTATCATCATTGCTTTTACAGCTTAAAAATAGGCTTCCCACCAATACCATTACTATAAAACTGCTCATCAGTCTTTGAATTCCGTGTACGTTCATAATTTTAATCATTTATTATTTACACTTCAAAGATGACTAAATGAGTAGTAAACCGGAAAAAACATCTATAAAAAGAGAATTATTGTCTATGAATGGTTTTAAACATCTAAGAAAAAGCCTGCATTGTAGGAACACAGGCTTAAATAGCTTACAAAATAATAGATATGAAAAAATAGAAAAATTTATACTGTGTTCTACACTAACTTCCAGCTTCCCTCTTCCTTCTCCCAGCTTTCTACTGAACATCCCAAAAAACTCTGGTGGTAAGCTTATCACCTCCAATGGCTGTTGCAGCTTTAGCATAATTAGTACCATTGGTAGTAGCCTCTAACGTTGGATATTGAAGTCTTACAGGAACTTTTCCACCTGCATTGGCAATAGCAGTAGGTGGAGCCTGTAAAACCGGATAATCTAATCTGCGGTAAAAGTTCCAGGATACTACGGGATGGTTGTACATGGCAACCCAGGCCTGTTCTCCGATAGATTTTTTCCAATTGGCAGCATCATAAGGATGGTTTGAAAGATAAGTCTGAGAATCCTGAGCAGAAAATCCCCATTCCTGGAAAGACGCCTGTACGGCATTCTGATAAAGAGCATCAGGATTCCCACCAATTCCGAATCTGGCTGCCGCTTCTGCTATATAAAAAGCCACTTCAGTATGGGTCATTATTTTTCCGGGAGTAATAGGAATGTAAGCAAAGATTCCGGGAGCTGAAAAATCTGTGAAAACACCTGATAACCCGATAATCTGGCCGATATATTGACCATTTACATCATGAAAGTATTGAGCTCTTCTGGGATCGGAGGTTGCATTTAAAAAATCTATAAAAGGTTTTCCACCAAAAAAATCATTCCGCCCACTATTGGCAAGGTTTTCAAACAGTGGATTAAAGTTGGGGGTTTCTGCCTGATATCTGAAATTAGCATTATCTGTTTCATTGGTAATGACTCCTCCGGTAATGGCTGTATTAATAGTAGATTGAGCCAATGAAGGATTAACGTCTGAAAGAGTAATTCCTAATTTTAGAAGCAGCGAATTTCCAAACTTTTTCCATTTTCCTATATCACCTTGATAAAAGATATCTCCTGAGCCGAAACTTCCTTCTCCTTCTTCCAGATTATTGATATCTGTTTTTAAACGGGTAATTAATTTTTCATAAATCTGTGTATCATCGTCGTAGATGGGAAGAGGAAACTTTTCATTATTAAGAGCCTGACTGTAAGGAACGTCACCGAAAGTATCAACCATGGTTTGAAATGTATATACCGAGAGAATATCAATAATAGCTAACTGATTCTGTTTTTTTGCAGGCCAGGCATTCAGCTCTGAGGCTGTCGGCTGAAATTGTTCTATCAGTTCTTTAGCCTTATTCAGATTGTTAAGGACATTCACATAATTGTCTGCCCAGACATTATTAGAGACATTTCTTGCCGTAAAATTATAATTGCTCTCACTTACGTAAGTTACTTCCTGCCAGTACTGCATGGTAAGACGGAAATTGTTCTCATTGACGCTTGGAGTGGTCATATAGTCACTGAGTTCTTTTTCTGCATACGTGAGAAGAGGTTCAGGAGCCATATTGTAGGCTACATGGGGATCATCATTCACATTATCTGAGGTGCAGCCTGTTAGTATCAGTGCTAAAAGAGAACTTATGATAATATTTTTCATTGTAATAGTTTTTAAAAATTAACTTTCAGATTGAAGGCGAAGTTTTTGGTAGCAGGCATTACTCCGGATTGATATCCCTGGATGCTTCCCGATGAAAGACCGGATTCCGGATCTGCATACGGAAGATTTTTATGAATAATCCATAGGTTACTTCCTATCAGACCAAGGGTAAGATTCTGAATTCCGGCCTTTTTTAAAAATTGATTGTTGAAGGTGTAAGAAACAGATACCTGACGCAGTTTGATAAAACTAGCATCATAAACAAACGCGGCCACAGGTGGATCGGTTTCCAGAGTCTGGCTAGACATTGAACGGTCTAGACGAATCGTATTAGGAATATAATGCCCCGGATTATTAGGATCCTGCATTACACCCGGTAAAATAACACCACCTCCGTTTTCCAGTGTATTTCTGATAGGATTCCCAAGGTCATTAAATCCTACAGAATCCGGATAAAGCCCTGTCCCATACCCATAATACTGATCGAGAGAAAATACTTTACCTCCTTTTTTCCAATCGATCTGAAAGCTTAGATTAAAATTTTTATAGGTAAAAGAATTATTTAGACCTGCCACAAAATCAGACTGAAAGCTTCCCAGATTATGATTGCTGTCATCCGTATGCAGATAAGCTCCATTACTTCCTATAATTTTATTTCCATTGGGATCGTATACAAAATCCGATCCCCAGATGCTTCCATATTCTTCGTTGAGTGGAGCGTTAATGGTGATCCCGCCCTGTAATGTACCCAGAGTAATATTTTCTATACCTTCCCGTAGTGCAGTGATTTTGGTTTTGGGATTAGACCAGTTGATAGCCATGTCCCAGGTAAAATGTTCAGATTTCAATGGAGTTATATTTAAAGTAAGTTCAACCCCTTTTGTGGTGAGTTCACCTGTATTCTGAATTTTAGACAGAGAGCCTGTTGCCAGAGAAATGGGAAGTGGCAATATCTGATTAAATGCAATATTCCGGAACCATGAAAGGTCTAATCCTACCCTGTTTTTAAAAAACTGCATATTGGTTCCTATTTCAAAATTTTTAAGTTTCTGTGGAAGCAGGTCGGCATTCCTTAAAGATGTATTGTAAGAGTATACAGGATTATTTTCTAAAGAGGCCTGAGGAATATATCTGTTCCTTAATTGATCTGCATTGGTATCCGACCCTACTTCTGCATAAGCTGCTCTTATCTTTCCGAAGCTTAACCATTCTTGTTTCAACAGATTAGAGAATACAACACTGGCAGAAACCGAAGGATAATAATACACCTGTTTTTCTTTAGGTAATGAGGTAGACTGATCCCTTCTGAAAGTTCCTTCCAGATAATACGTGTTTTTATATCCTAAAGAAGCCTGAACAAAAGCCCCGTAAATATATTTTGTGTTGTCTATTGTAATAGGTTTGGCAGGAGTTGTAATCGAATTGGAGATGGTATAAAGATCCGGAATATATAAACCTCCTGTTGTTGTCTGTGCATTGGAATAATTTGACTGGACATTCACATTTCCGCCCAATAAGGCCTGTAGATTTAAATCCTCTGTAATATTCTTTTTATAAGTAGCAATCAGATCATAATTGGTTTCTGTAAAGCGGAGATTGGTTACTGCATACCCCGACGGCTGTTCTATCAGATTAAAACTGAAAAAGGCTGGCATAGAACCTACAGCTTTTCTTTCTTCAGTAATCATTGTATATCCGTCAATACCTACCCTTCCCAGAATGTTAATACTTTTTGAAAGATCATAGCTCAAGCTGAAGTTTCCGGCAAAACGATCTCTTTTGTCATTCTGATAATTTTGATACCGGGAGAAATAGGGATTATCCCAATAGGAAGGAGAAAGATTATCAGGTCCTTGTATATTCCATGTGTAGTTTTTATTGTGAGTGTCATAAAGATATTTCTGGTACTGAAGGTCTATATTGGTTGCCCACCACTGGCGGAATCCGCTCATAATATTATCAGTATATCCTGTGGAATTTCGTCCTTTGGTTCTTTGTGTAATATAATTGGCAAAAATGGTAGCTGTAAGCTTATCTGTGATCTTATAAGATGCATTTCCTCCAAAATTGTTTTTCATTAAAGAAGAATTAGGCATAATGTCCGTAGCATTGGTATTAGAATAGCTCAGTCTGAAGGTTGCTTTATCATTTCCGCCACTCAAAGCGATATTATTGGTTTGGTTAATAGCCTTTTCAAAGAAGGTAATCGGTCCGTTTTTAGCTGCTATCCATGGTGTTTTTTTTCCAAAATTTTGGGAACCAGGAATGAATGCATCATACTGCCATACCATGAGATTAGGATCATAGGGCGCTCCATAAGAAGCATCATGCCAAAAAATCGCCATGGGTGAATTCTGATACAATGGAAACACATTTCCCCAATATCCCTGTCCGTATTGAGTCTGGTATTCAGGAAAGGTAGATTTGTCAACTGTAGAAACAGAAATACTTCCACTATATTCCAGACCGATTCCCTGTGCATTTTTGTTACCTTTTTTTGTGGTGATGATAATCGCGCCATTTTGAGCTCTTGATCCGTATAAAGCTGTTGCAGCAGCTCCTTTTAATACATTTACAGTTTCAATATCATTAGGATTGATATCTGAAACAGGACTTCCGTAATCATACCCTCCAAATCCATTCTGCTGAACTGTGGAATTGATATTCCTGTTGATAATAGGAACCCCATCCACTACAAAAAGAGCCTGATTATCCCCTAAAATAGATTTATATCCCCTTGAAACGGCATCTATGGAGCCCCCAAAATTGGTAGACTGCCTGATCTCAAGTCCTGCCACTTTTCCTGATAAATTATTCAAAAAATTGGTAGTGGGATTTTTGTTGATATCTTCACCTTTTACTTCCTGTGTAGAATATCCCAGAGATTTTTTTTCCCTTTTAATGCCTAGTGCGGTGACAACAATCCCTTCAATATTCTGGGTTTTAAGAGTGTCTTGCCTGTTCTGGCTGAAATAGGTTTCGCTTCCGATAAAAAAAGCGACGCCTGCACTTAAAAGCTTCAACTTGTATTTCATAATTATTGATTTTGTTTATTGTTTAATCAAAATTCAATAATTGGTGAAGAATATAATGAAATCTATATATCAATAGCAGAATGCAGTCTACTAAAATATAAGTAATGAGTAATGAGTAATGAGTTGTGGAAATTATTTTGCTTATTGCCTAAATAGAAAGACAGGAAGCCTTTAAAGCATTTCTGCTTTTTTGAAAATTTATAACCTTTACAGCTATTACCATTGAAGGACTAAACATTTCCCTCCGGAGAGGTGGCAAAAATTCAGATAATTTTTGACGGGGTGGTTTTAAAAAGCACAATACTTCATCACGGACACTACAAATCAATAAACGGTTTGTAAGTTCTGCCAATAGGAAGTTTCTTTCCTTTTACCTGTACAACGGCTGCTGATTTCACCTCTATTTTGGGTTTGGAAATAATATAAGATTTATGAATACGGATAAACATGTTGGGGTTCAAACTCTCCTCTATTTTACTAATAGGCATTTTGAAGGTGAATGTTTCCGTTTTGGTATGAATATGAATGTATTCCCTTAAGCTTTCGATATAAAATATGTCCTGAAGGATAATTTTAACCTGTTTTTTTCCACTGTTAATAAAGATATAATCACGCTCAGCTATTTCTAATAAGGCATCTTCCGCTTCCATTAAATATTTAAACTTCCCAACGGCCGTAACAAAACGCTCATAAGGAATAGGTTTCAGCAAATAATCTGCGATATCCAGTTCATATCCTTCTATGGCATATTGATGATAGGCTGTTGTAACAATCACAAGCGGAGGATTCTTTAGTTTTTTCAAAAAATCAAAGCCTTTCACCACAGGAAGATGAAGGTCTAAAAACATAAGATCTACCTCATGAATACTCAAAAGATTGCTTGCGTAGACTGCATCAGAACATTTCCCTATAAGATTCAGTTCCGGGTCCCGGGAAATAAATGTTTCCAGAATTTCTGCGGCAATCGGTTCGTCTTCTACAATAATGCAATTGTATTTTTTAGAGGCTGGATGTATCATTGAAATCAATTTTGAGTTGCACAATATATCGGTCAGTTTTATCCTCAACACTCAGTTTATGGTTAGGATAAAGCAGTTCAAGCTGGCGGCGGATGTTTTTCAGTCCTATTTTGGTAGAATGCTGATGAGGGTTTTCTTCTTTTGAATTTTCAATACAATAGGTAAGAATTCCACCTTTCAGTTCAATATCAATGGAGATGAAAGCTTCTCCAAAACTTTCGGAAACACCATGTTTAAAAGCATTTTCAACAAACTGAATCAGAATAAGCGGTGAGATTTCCTGAGCGGGATTATCAATATTTTCCTGGAAATGTACGCTAAGATGATGATGTCTTATTTTTTGGATCTGTATAAAATCCTTAATATTTTCAATGTCTTTTTCTATGGAAATGTTTTTTTCAGCGGCTTCATAGATATTATAACGCATGATTTTGGAAAGCTGAAGAATCACGTCGGGAGTTTCATCTGCCTTTTTAAGAGCCATTCCGTAGATATTATTCAATGTATTAAACAGAAAATGAGGATTAATCTGGGCTTTTAACATTGTAAGTTCCTGATCCAGCTTTTCCGATTTCAATTGAGAAATCTGGTCTTTCAACATATTTTTCTGTCTTGTAATTTCTATCCCGAAAACCAATCCTACCATAAAAATAAGATCCATAAAGGAATTAAATGCTACCAATCCATTGATAAGTCCGGAAGGTTGTTTTCCATCCAAAGTCTCTGTAACTCCATAGATGTAAGGATAAATAATGTAATGGGTGAAAAACCGATGCCCTAAAACTGCTACTATAACAACAAGAATGCAGAGAATATATTTAAGAATCTTGTTAATATAAACCTTTTCATATACATACAACAAGGAATAAGCAAGAGGAATTTTAACCAGAAAATAGCCTAGCTCCAGAATAAGTGTGTTCTGAAACCGTAATTGCCATTTGAAATTTGGAAACTGATATCTGGACCAGTAAAAGTCAAGATAAGCCTCCAGAATATAGTACAATATCCAAAAAAGCAAATGAATGTATAGCTTAGATTTGTGATCTGATTTCAAACTTGCTGTCATTTAAAAATGTAAAATAATAAGATTCAGTCAAATATAGAAATATAAAGTCTACCAATTTCTGCCATTGATCTACAAACAGCTTCTAATTATTTTATTAAACCATTAAGAAAGCTTCATAAATCTTAATGGTTCAAACAAAATAAGAATCCAGTTACAATATTCTTCAAATGTTATTGATTGATTTTTTTTAAACGGACCTCAGGAAACATTAGGTTGATAAAACTGAATATCAACAGGATATTAAATTCGATTCCGTTTGTTCCTCCGCCTACTACAAACCAACCATTTTCCCAATGGATATAATAGATTCCCAAAGCAAAAATTACGATGTTACAGAGAGCAACGGGCTTTATAAACCGGTCTCTCCAGATAAGAAAAACAGAAACAAGGTGAGTAAGTTTTACTAACCAGGCAAGATACAGTCCTATTGGAGAGAATCCTATGGTATCCAGATAGTTAATACCAAAATTATTGACATCTCCACTAAAAATAGAGATTGCGCTATGCATAAGCAAGATGACTGATAATGCACATCTGAGGAAGTAGTTCTTTTTCATACAGCTAAGATAGCTAGCATGCCAAAGTAATGAAGTTTACTGTATATCAATTGCTTCTAACAGTATATGAATTTTTCATTTTTTTTAATATAGAATTTTAAAATAGAGCCTAACCTGTTTTTCTTAACGTTAACAAGTATCTCTCTTTGCCATTTATTAAGTAATTGTTAATTAAGTAAATGCAAAATTTAACATTTAAATTATTCCCTTAATTGTGATTTTTATAAATTTAATCCTTATTTTTACGACATTAGTTACAGAAATTAATAAAACTTGACTGAAAAAACATGTATCAATCGGGAATGAATTTCCCTCCATAGCCTTCCGATTGATGGTAGATAATCAATATTCAGTTTCCGATTCTAAGACACAAAAAAGGAGTGGTCCGGATGGCCACTCCTTTATCATTATCTTTCGATTTTAATTTTGACTTAAGTTTTTTCTCAAAAACTCTTCCAGTTCCTTTTCGTGAAGATTTTTAGCAATGATGGTTCCTTCTCCGTTAATGATTACATTAAAAGGAAGCTCATCTATTTCATAGGCTTTAGCAACAGGACTTTTCCAGAATTTTAAATCACTGATCTGTATCCAGTTGATATTAAATCGTTCAATCGCTTTCTGCCAGCTCTCTTTATTCTTATCCAAAGAAACCCCCAGAATTTCAAACTTATTAGCTTTCACCTGATCCGAATAGGTTTCATACAGCTTTTTCAGCTCAGGCTGCTCTTCTACACAGGGAGCGCACCAGGTGGCCCAGAAATCAACTAGAACCAGCTTTCCTTTTAAGCTTGAAAGGGAAAATAAAGAGCCATCCGGTTTAGCCATTGTTATTTCAGGAGCCTTCTTCCCTGCTTCAATTTTGTTTTGAGCGAATACAAATCCCGAAAACAGGATTAAAAACACTATGGTAAAACTTGTTTTCATATTAATCATTTGTCGGATAATCTTTATCCAGCCAATCGGTTTTTATATTTTTAGGAAGATTTAAAAGCTTGGCATTTTTAAAGCCCATTTCCATCAATAAGTTAAATGCAGGACGGATATTCGGACATTTTACAAAAGGACAGCATCCACAGTAGATCACTATTTCTTTATTTTTAGGAATATCTTTAAGATAATTTCTCAGTTTTTCCAGATTCTCAGGTTCATGGGTTGGTCCTATGTCTACAGAACCTTTGATAATTGCTTCAGGGCCCACCGAAATAATCAATACATCTTTGGTTCTCTGCTTTACAATTCTTGAGGCTAATAATGCTGGATCCATTAGCTGGCTGTCTTTCCAAGGATCCTGGGTTTGCTGTGCCTGACTGAAAACTGAGCAGACAAAGCACACCATGATAAACAAATACTTCATACTTCTATTTTTCACAAATATAAATGATTTATTGAATTGTAATGGGCTATATGCCTGTATTCTTCAGCTTTTATTAAGTGTTTTTATTCTTTTTAGGAGTAATATGGATAATATTAGCAGCTCCCGGCTCTATCATCAATTGGGTTCCTAATCCTCTCTCCTGCTCCCGTCCCAGAATGGCAGAGCTGTTGCCAATGTAAGTTTTCCCTGAAAAACAGGATGTGACGGAATCAGTGATATTTCAATTTCCTCTTCTTCAAGCTGGATGATGATAGATGTGGCATCAATGCTATGGCGGGTTCCATCTTTAGCGACTGCGAATACCGGATAAGGTTTAGACTCTTCCATTGTAATGATTTTTAACAAAGATAAAGCTTCAAATGAATTCTCTTTTTGTATTTTAGTGGTGAAAAATGAATCACAGTCAATAATTGACAACAACTTCAATAATTTTAAAGTACTCTTTCATTCTATGGAAATCAATCTTCCTAATCATTGGTCAGATTTTATAAAGACTTTCACCAAAAAACATAAAGAAGACATTGTTTATAATGTGGTACACGTATTCCGGACTGAAGAAGAAATCAGAGAACGCTATGATACCCATGAATTTGAAGAATTTCTTCCTGAATATATTCCTATTGCAGATGATTCTGGTGGCCAAGTTGCTGTTATTTCAAAAAATAATAAGGATACAAAAGTCTATCTGAGTTCATATGGTGTGCTTCAGAAAGAGCTTTTACAGGTTTTAGATCGTGATTTAATGCATTGGATGCAAAGAAAATTTCCTTTTGACAGAGTACAAAATGTACTGTCTGCTGCTGAAATTGAGAAAAGAGAAAAAGAAAACAGTTTGTTAGTGCAAAAAGTTTCTCCATTTCCTGCTATTACAGAGTTTTTGAAAGATCCGGTTTGTATTGAAGGCCTTGCATTACCTGAAAATTATGCCTCGATAGAGCATATTTATTATTTTCAGGATGGATATCATTATAATTCCGTAGAGAATAAAGTCTTGGCAAGTGATGCTCCGGGTGAATTCAAACCAAGTTGGATTGTTTTGGCTTCCAACTATTTTGCTGATCCTTTTTTTATAGATCTGAATGAAGCTAAAGAGGAGTTTCCTGTGTATTTCGCTTGGCATGGACAGGGAAATTGGAAGCCTGTAAAAATAGCTGAAAATTTGACTGAATTTCAGAAAGTATTGCTTCAGATTCAAAGTTTAAGGTTTGATAAAGCAGGATTAACAGATTATTTTGATGAAAATATAGATCTGGAAAATCCTTTGTGGGAAGAAGTATATATAAGTATTGAAGAAGAAGATGATGAATGTGTTTCGAACTCATTAGAAACTTATGAAACAATGGGTTCAAAAGTAAACTTGTACATTGCCGATATCGGTCCCAATAAAATGAAAGTTATTGCATTACTGAAAAAAGAATTCGGTCTCTCCGGAACAGAAGCTCTTCAACTCAGTAAAGAACCAAAAATATTATTCAGAACAGATTACAGTAAATGGCTGGAATATGATCGTAAGCAACTGGAAGATCTTGGAGCAAGGGTAGAATTTGAGACTTTGGTCTAAAAGTGACACGGAGATCTGTAAATCTCTGGTTACTACAATATTTCCTTATAGTTTTTGAATGTATTTTGCTTATTTAAGTACAAATATTTTATACATTTATATAAAGTATTGTGAATCAAAAAATACCTTATCATGGAAGAAACATTCCAGCCTGATGCCATTATTATAGGAACCGGATTGGCAGGACTTACTGCTGCAATGGAAATCACGAATGCCGGGAAAAAAGTTCTTTTGCTGGATCAGGAAACAGAACAGAATATGGGCGGACAGGCATTCTGGTCATTTGGCGGGCTTTTCCTGATTAATTCTCCCCAACAACGAAGAGTAGGAATTAAGGACTCTTATGACCTGGCTCTACAGGACTGGAAAGGAACTGCCGGTTTTGACCGTGAAGAAGATTATTGGCCCCGAAAATGGGCAGAGGCTTATCTCAAGTTTGCAGCAGGTGAAAAATACGAATATATTTCCAAACTGGGAATCAAGCTCATGTTTATGGTGGGTTGGGCAGAACGTGGTGACGGATCAGCTGACGGACATGGAAATTCTGTTCCACGTTTTCATGTAAGCTGGGGAACCGGAACAGGAGTAATAAAGCCTTTTGTGGAAAAAGCATATCAGGCCAAAGAAAAAGGCTTATTGCAAATGAAATTTCGGCACAGAGTTACGGAACTGGTTGTAGAAAAAGGAAAAGTAACTGGTCTGAAAGGTGATGTTCTTGAAAACGATACTCAGGAAAGAGGCGTTGCCACCAATAGAAATATTATTTCACAATTTGAATATTCCGCAGCTCATATTATCATCGCTTCAGGAGGTATAGGAGCCAATCACGAATTGGTAAGGAAAAACTGGCCTGAAAGACTGGGAACACCTCCGGAAAATATGGTTTGTGGAGTTCCTGCTTATGTAGATGGTAAAATGATTGGTATTGCTGAAAATGCAGGTGCCAACATTATCAATCGCGACAGAATGTGGCATTATACGGAAGGTCTACAAAACTGGAATCCCATCTGGCCCAATCACGGAATCAGAATATTGCCCGGACCTTCTTCCTTATGGTTTGATGCCAAAGGAAATCGCCTCCCCGCTCCTTTTCTTCCCGGATTTGATACGCTGGGAACTTTGAAATATATTCAGGATACGGGATATTCTTATTCCTGGTTTATTCTGACACAAAAAATCATTAAAAAAGAATTTGCACTCTCAGGTTCAGAACAGAATCCGGATATTACCAATAAAGATTATATCCTTTTTCTGAAACGGATTTTTGGTAAAAAAGCTCCCGGCCCTGTAGAAGCCTTTAAAGAACATGGTAAGGATTTCATTGTTTCGGAAAACCTTAAAGATCTGGTGGATAAAATGAACCAGCTGTCTGGTGACTACCTTCTGAATTATGAAAAAATAAAATATCAGATCGAAGCCAGAGACCGAGAACTGGACAATAAATTTTCAAAAGATACACAGGTTAACTACATTAGGAGCACCAGAAGCTATTTAGGAGACAAGCTTGGAAGAGTGGCTGCTCCACATAAAATACTTTCTCCTGAAAATGGTCCTTTAATAGCGGTACGGCTGAATATTTTAACCCGAAAAACACTTGGCGGAATAAAAACCAATCTGAACGGACAGGTTTTAAGAGAAGATGATAGCGCCATTGAAGGACTTTATGCTGCAGGTGAAGTAGCAGGCTTTGGCGGCGGCGGAATGCACGGCTACAGAGCATTAGAAGGAACATTTCTCGGCGGATGTATTTTCTCAGGAATGAAAGCCGGAAAATATATTGCCGGATTAAAAAAAGATAATTCAAATGAATAACACTCAGAATGAGCAATTATTATAACGATAAAGTAATCTGGATTACAGGAGCATCATCAGGAATTGGAGAAGCTTTAGTAAAAGAATTGGTACAAAAAAGCAACGCAAAGGTTATTCTTTCTTCCAGAAATGAAGAACAGCTCTATGAAGTGGCAGAAAGTGCCGGACTTACGGTTAACCGATATGCTGTGATTCCTTTAGATCTGAAAAACTATAAAGAAATGCCTGATATTGCAGCTAAAGCAGTGAAAGTCTTTGGAAAAATAGATATTCTCATCAATAATGCAGGACTTTCCCAACGTTCTCTAGCCATGGAAACGGATATAGAAGTAGATAAGCGTTTAATGGATGTTGATTTTATCGGAACAGTGGCTCTAACCAAAGCTGTAGTCCCTTATATGATCCAGAATAAAGGCGGGCAGATTGCTGTAGTTTCGAGTCTTATGGGAATATTCGGGGCACCGATGCGCAGTGGCTATGCAGCCGCAAAACATGCTCTTCACGGTTTCTTTGATGCGTTGCGTGCAGAATTATATACTCAAAATATTTCAGTAACTATTATTTGTCCGGGATTTATACAAACCAATATTTCCATTCACGCGGTAACCGGTGACGGTTCATCACAGGGAACTATGGATGATGCTACTATGAAAGGAATGCCTGTGGATGTTTTCGCTCAAAAAATGCTTAGAGCTATTGAAAAAAAGAAAAATCAAAAAGCCATCGGCGGCAAAGAGGTATTGGGAGTTTATCTGAAAAGGTTCTTTCCTTCCCTGCTGGCAAAAATAATCCGAAAAGCCAAAGTAGTCTAGATAAAAGTTCTTTTGAATAATTAATTGTTATTATCAGCTTTTCTTTAGTTTTCACTCTAAAACTCTAAAACCATCCATCAGTAAAATGTATCCGTTTTCAGGTAAAATATCTACCTGTTTTGAAAACAGCTGACTGGTTAATGTAAAAAAAGGTATTTACTTTTTATACAATAGAATGCATACTTTGTTTCGCAGAAGCTTATTTTATGAATGAATTATTCTGTTTGTAAATCAACCTATCAATGTCTCTATATTACTTCTTGAAAAACTTTAAAAGGATCTTTTAGGGAAGTTTTTAGCAGATATTTCATAAATTTACGCTGCTGTTTCAAATTGAGACCTGCATTAAAATTCTTCTCTGGTGAAAATTCACAACAAAAAAAAGTACCTAAGCTTTTTAAAATTTAAAAGAGATTTCCAGAAATACGGACTGGAAAAAGCCCGCAGTTATGAGCTTATTCTGCATTGGCTGAACAATAGACTCAGCCGGAATCAGTTTCTTGTGCTTTCCGGAATCCTTGTGGGTTGTACGGCTGGATTGGCTGGGGTAATCCTAAAAACGCTGGTACACAACATCCATTATTTCATTACCAATAAAGTCCATTTCGAATATCAGATCTTATTTTATATTGTTTTTCCTTTTTTAGGAATTGTCCTGACAACATTGATTGTTTTAACCCTATTTAAAGGTCAGGATCGAAAAGGAATTGGTGCTATTCTTTATGAAATTGCCCAAAACTCAAGTATTGTGGCATCTGTCAAAATGTATTCTCAGGTGATCCAGAGTGCAGTTACCGTTGGGTTGGGAGGATCTGCAGGTTTGGAAAGTCCTATTGCAGTTACAGGAGCCGCCATAGGTTCAAATTTTGCACAGACTTACAGATTGAATTATAAAGAACGTACATTATTATTGGCTGCAGGAGCTACTGCCGGAATTGCATCGGCTTTTAATGCTCCTATTGCCGGAATTATGTTTGCTTTTGAAATTCTGTTAACCGGTGTAGTTTTTACAGACTTTATTCCATTGGTGGTTGCAGCGGTTTGCGGAAGTCTTCTGTCTAGAATATTACTTCAGGAGGATGTTCTTTTCAGGTTTTATACCAGAGAAGCTTTCAATTATAAAAATGTACCTTATTACCTTATTTTAGGAATCGTAACCGGATTATATGCCAGATATTTTGTCATTATTTCTCAAAAAGTAGAACATTTTATAAAAGGTCTTCAGCTTTCAAAAATGCGTAAAGCGATGTTTGGAGGTGCGGTACTATCCCTGCTTTGTGTTCTCTTTCCCCCTTTATTCGGAGAAGGATACGAGACGGTAAAAGCTTTTACCAACGGAAACACCCATTCCATTATTGAAAACAGCTTTTTCAGGTATTTTGAAATTGGAGACTGGACGATTATTGTATTTTTAGTTCTTGTCTTATTATTAAAAGCTTTTGCTACTTCATTTACCATATTCAGTGGTGGAAACGGGGGGAATTTTGCTCCTTCTCTTTTTGCAGGAGGAACTGTAGGATACTTATTTGCATTGGTTTGTCAGCATATTGGCTTTACAGATGTTCCGGTAACGAATCTTGTATTGGTAGGAATGGCAGGAGCGATGAGTGGCGTTATGTATGCTCCACTAACAGCTATATTTTTGATTGCAGAGTCCAGTTTTGGATATGACCTGTTTATTCCGCTGATGATTGTTTCCATTATGTCTTACCTTATTGCCAAATGGTTCTCTCCGATCTCTCCGGAATTAAAGTCTCTTGCAGATGAAGGAAAAATATTTACCAACAAACATGATAAAAACCTTCTTTTTGCTTTAAGAACGGATGATTTTATCGATAAATATTCGCAGACTATTCAGGAAAACGCCTCTATTACAGATCTTTTTGAGCTGGTAAAGAATGGAGACAAAAATATTTTTGCTGTAGTGGATGATTCCAGAACCTTAAAAGGAGTCCTGACTCTTGATGATATAAGACCTTATCTTTTTAACAAAGAAATTGATCCGTTGCAAACAGTAGGTCAGATCATGAAAGCTCCGCAAGCCATACTTCATCCGAAAAATAAACCATTGGATATCCTTCAAACCTTTGATGATACCGGAGTGTGGAATCTTCCTGTTGTAAGTGAAAACAATGTTTTTATAGGGTTTATCTCCAAGTCTTCCATTCTGATGAGTTATAGACAGTTGTTGAAGGATTATTCGGATTAATGAGATCATGTTATGACCACCCTGTCAAAAATTCTTTGAATTTTCGCAACCCTTCCACAGGAGGGGAATATCACGTTTTCAATTGTGAAATTCGATAAAATTGAAAATCTATGATTTTCAATAGACTTAAATGTTTTCAAAAAAATAAATGTAATTGTTACTAAAAAATGGACTGAGATTCCTACGAATGACAAATAGAAATAGACATCATTTTGCATAGTCTTTGTCATTCTGTAGGAATCTAAACAAACCTAAACTACTTTATTATGTTTTGATAAAGTGAAATTTGAGATAAAAATAAACCCGTTCAATCTAGTATTGAACGGATTTTTTAATCTGATAATGAGGTTAGAAATTAATGACTTACTTTGTTAAGCAAATCAATATCTTCCTGATCTAAAGTAAGTTTTGGTGCATTGAACAAAGTTTCAAGCTGTGAAGAACTTGTTGCACTTACAATGGGAGCAGTAACCAACGGATTGGATAATAACCAAGCTAAAGCGACAGTTCCCTGATTGCTATGATGTTTTTCAGTCACCTGATCTAATGCTTTTAAAACTTCCAGACCCTTAGGATTTAAATATTTTCTCACACCTTCTCCTCTTGCACTTTTGGCTAAATCAGCTTCATCACGGTATTTTCCGGTTAAGAATCCTGCTGCCAGGGACCAGTATGGAAATACACCCAGATCAAACTGTTCTACCAAAGGAGCATAGTTTTTTTCAAACCCTTCTCTTTCCAATAAATTATAATGAGGCTGTAAGGCAACATATTTAGGCAGGTTGTTCTTTTCAGAAGCTTCAAAGGATGCCTTTAAACGTTCAGGAGAAAGATTGGATGCTGCAATATAACGTACTTTTCCGGCTTTAATAATTTCATCATAAGCTGATAATGTTTCCTCTACAGGAGTAATATTATCGTCAAAATGCGTATAATAAAGGTCGATATGATCGGTCTGAAGCCTTTGCAGAGATTCATCCACTGATTTCAGAATATGTTTTTTACTGATATCATAACCGTGTTCCTTTGTTTCAGAACCTACTTTGGTTGCCAGAACAATATTCTTACGGTTATTACGGCTTTTCATCCATTTTCCGATGATCTCTTCAGATTGTCCGCCTCTTCCATTTACCCACCATGAATAGGTGTCTGCTGTATCTATAAAATTGAATCCGGCTTCTGTAAACTGATCCAGTATATCAAATGACTGCTTTTCATCCAGGGTCCATCCAAAAACATTTCCTCCGAAATTAACCGGAGCCACTTCCAAATCAGTATTTTTGATCTTTCTTTTTTCCATAAAAATAATTTTACTAACTGAGATCTAAGGTAAGGAATATTGTGCTGTAGGGCTATTCAAAATACCCATACGATCTATAGTTATTATAAATGAAAAAGCCGATGATTACTCGTTTATTTTCCAACAATGTTAAAAAAATAGCGAGAGCATCGATTACTTTTCAACCTGAGGAATTTCAATACTGTTCAGCATTAGTTTATATTCCTGCAGCTGATTATTAATAGTCTGTAATCCCTGTCTGAAGAATGAAGATGCATTAAAAAGCTGATGATAGTACTCTATTCCTTCCAGCATATTTTTTCTGAAGGCATTCCATTTTTTCGTTTGGGAATGAGTAATCTGCTGGGTTGAGCCTGTTATTTCTTTTTTCAGATAATCAACATACATTTTCAACTCATTGATAAACATATTAGGACGGCTGTTATCCGGTAGAATGTTGGTATTGCCATAAATATGCTTTACCATTTCCGAAAGGGAAACTTCCTTATCAAAAAATGCAATATTTGGACCCGGGCAGATCACAACGCCTTGTTTCTCTCCTTTAATTTCTATTCCTTGTTCCATGTAGGCAGCATTCACAAGTCCAACACAAAGACAGGCTTTATCTGTAATTTCGTTTTTTTTCTTATTAAATTCCTCTTCGGAAAGGGTTTCTTTTTGAGTATACAGTTCATTAAGTTTAATATCCTGATATTTCCTGGAAGCTGTACAGGTTCCTTCCGGAGAATATTCTTTGCTTAATGCTAGTAGTTTTTTGGGACATGAGCTTCCGTATCTTCCCTTGGCTTCTTTTTGGTTTTTCAATAGTTCATTAGACGTTCCTTTTATGGTATTGAAAGGGACTCCCAAAGGGGAAATCTGACTCAGATAGAAGTCTTTCTCTTTGGCTTTTAGAAGGAGATTTCGGGTTTCTGTATCTACAGAAGTGGCTTCAGGAACCAATAAAAATGGAGATCCCCATCCTACGCTGTCTACATTGTAGGTGTTTAGTAAAAACTCATGTTCTTCAGAGGTACCTACTCCACCCTGTACGGTAATTTTCATTTCTAAAGGTTGAGACAGCACAGGTTTTTCCTTCTGCTGTAAAGCATTGTTCATTAATGTATAAGCAGACTGTATCAGATCATTTTTCTTCTGTCTGAATTCTTCCATAATAGGGCCTAAAAGCATTCCTTCTGTTGCAAATGCATGGCCACCACAATTCAGTCCCGATTCTATTCTGTACTCTGATACCCACAAACCTTTTTTAGCCAGAAAATTCCCCTGAATGATGGCAGAACGGAAGTCACTCACTTTAAGAATGATTTTCTTTTTCAAATATCCGTTTTCATCAGGAAAGAAATCATCAAATTCCTCCATATAACTGTACAGACGGGGATTCATTCCTGCCGAAAGAACCATTGAAGAAGATAATTTACTCTTTGCAAAACCGCGGAGTGAGGCATGGGCATCATTGTATATGACGGGAAGCTGTTTGTTCTTTTTATAGTTGTCTTTATCAACTTTTGTCATGATATTGACATCAATACTTCCCGGAAACAGATTGGTTTCGATAAAGTTTTTAATACTATCACTCCAGTTATCTTTTTGAGCAATGAGGTTTTGAAGGCTGCTTTTCAGATCCGATGTATTGGGCAGCATGGCCACAAAGTCTTTCAAAGCTTCTTTATTCTTACTGATTTCCTGTTTGAAAGATTCGAATTTTTCATTCACGATATCATCTACCATGTCAAGATAAGCAGTAATTCTTTTGGCTCTGTAATCCTCTGTTTTTGTTGAGATTCCTGAATAATTAAGATTAAACTTTTGGTTGTAAAAGTTTTTCATTTTTTCCAGAATTTCATCATCAATGATGGAAATCACAGAAGAAATTCCATATTGTGCAACGCGGATTGGGCTGTCTATAGTATAAGCCAATCCCATTACGGGAATATGGAAATTGTGTAACGGTTTAGTTGTCATTATGTTTCAATAAAAGTTCTTTATGTAATGCAACTAAAAATTCTTTCAACTAATTCACTGCTTAAAAGTATTGCTTTTTTAATTAATTATGTATTAAATAGTATCTTTAATGTTGAAAATATGCTAAAAGTCATTTCGAAGTTATTTGAATTTGTTGGAAATACGCAGAGGTGCAAGTTTTATTTCTGTTGTATATATTTTAAGGCACAAGAAAATCGAAGATTTTCAGCAAGATACCCTACCAGAGGTTTTGAAACGTATTATGGTAAGATACGTTTGGAAGGCCTGCTTTGGAAGAGGAAAAGAGTGCTTCGGGTTTACCGAAATATTAATTTAAAATTAAGGGTTAAAGCAGTGGTTTTTTCTTTTATCTGGCACACGAGCTAGATGCTCGCGGCAGCGGATTATTAAACATAGCCACTACAAATTATAGTGACTATGTTTTTGTTATTGCTCAAAGTCATAGAATGCGCAGCGGGGAGAGGAAGTTATAATGTTTAAAAGCCATACATCTGATTGATTACCAAATAAATATACAAAAAAAATCAAAATATAGAAAAATTATTTACTTTTTAACAAGAAAAACCGCCTCAGTTGTGAGACGGCTTCTTAGTGTTTGTAATCTCGGATGGAAAATCCGAGCTATCGGTGTGTTTTAAACACTTTATTTAGGGGCATCTGGAATTAAATTTTGCAACATTTCAAACATTTGGGATTTACATAATAAAATGGTTATAAAATACACAATAATTAATCCGACTTCCACATATATTAATAAATGATTTTTTTTTATTAAAAATATTAATCCTAAATCAATAAGAAGAAAAATAAAAATTAATAATAAAAATACTATAATAAAAAATGCTTGAATAAAAAATGCATTACCATACGTAAAAAAATATAGAAAAATTATATGAAATGGAATTAAAAATAATTTAAACGGAGTTAGCTTCAATAGTTTCATAAAATGATTATTTTTTGTTTTTCAAAGGTACAGTCCAAATATATATTTGATATGTATTTGTTAGTTTATTATTACCTCCTGCATTTCTAGGTTTAGAAATGCTACCAAACATATTGTCTAATCCTGAACCAAGTGATAGACTATTATAAACTCCCACAGTTGCCGTTTTATAATCAGAGTTTACTCTAACGGACATACCATATGAACCAACCGCACTCATAGGATTATTAATTAAATCGGAATCAAAAGCAGAAGCTTTACCATTTACAGGCATTTTAGCTATTGCATCAATTAGCTGAAGAGCTTCGGTTCCGTGTCCAAAGATACTTCCATTGTTGTGCCATAATTCTTCGGTTTCACCAATATGATAACCTCCATTATCATTTAACTTTCCTAATAGAGTTTTAAGATTTGCTTTGACTGATTCCAAATTTTTAACTTGTTCTAAAGCTCCCCCAGAATTTATTATTGCATTTTCTGGTCCAGTACCTGCAAGATAATCAACAATTATATCACGAGTATTCTTGTAGTTTTTTACTACACCTTCAGAATTATTTCTATTCCAAATTTTAAGAGTAAAATTTGTTTCGTTAGCTATTGAAGGTGCAGGGATATATAGAGACTGTATATGTGTTGTCTGACGCATTCCTCTAGTTCCATTATCATACATTTTACCATCTCTCTTGTTGATATATTCGCCTCCTATTGACCTAACAAAATCACCTGTGCTATCAATCCAACTATTCCCTCTATATCCTAATGGTGGATAAGCAGCTCTTCCATCTGGGTCTGTAAAAACTATTGGGTTATTGTTCCCATAAGTATATGGTTGCATAGTTTTCTCTACCAGCGGGTCGACATTCAACCAAAGACTTACCCTAGGATTATAATATCTCGCTCCATAATAATAGTAACCTGTCTCGTCATCCTGCTCTTTACCATTAAATTTATATGGTGCATTAGGGCTATTTTTATGGTTCTCTACAAAGACTTCGCCACTTGGGAAGTAAGCTATGCTCTGCGTTACCTCACTGTCTATACCAGAAATATAAGAACTGCTTCTCTTTTTGTAAAGATAAAAGATTTAAAGACTTCTTTAATAAAAATTTTGCTGCACTATAAAACAATAAGAGGCTGTCTCAAAAGAGATAGCCTTTTTTATGCAAAAAGGAAAGCTTTCGCTTTCCTAATAGTTGCAAATTGATTAATTTGCTGTGTGTT
>NZ_JAGIPR010000002.1 GCF_017877355.1 Chryseobacterium jejuense
GGTCCTTCACTAAATTAACAGGCAAATACCCATCATTCATCAATTATCACTTATCATTCATACTTCATTCTAGCCCCGATAGTAACGGTTACCCCGCAGCATAGGTTGGCCCTTCGACTTCGCTCAGGGTAGCGCTTTGGCGTGAGGAGTAGGAGTGGATAGCGGGATATAGCTCCTGAAAAGAAATCAATATTCGAAATTAATTTCCGTGATAAAGGGCTTTTCCTCAAATAAAATCAATAAGTTTGTATCAGTTTTCCAAAAAGAATTATAATGTCAGGAAACATTCTGATTATCGATGATGAGATCAAGCTCCTTAAGTTATTAGGAATGATCCTTTCCCAAGAGAATTTTAACGTAAAAGAAGCTTCTACTGCCCGTTCTGCAATGACGATGTTGGAGCAGTATGACTTTGATGCTGTGCTTAGCGATGTCAGGCTTCCTGATGCATTCGGTGTAGATCTTGTAAAGTCTATTAAAACCAAATATCCGCATTTAGAAATTATTCTGATGACTGCATTCGGAAATATTACCGATGCTGTACAGGCCATGAAAAATGGAGCCTATGATTACCTGGTAAAAGGGGATGATAATGAGAAGATTATTCCATTAGTCTATAAAGCATTAGATAAAGTAAAAGATAACAGGACAAGAACAGTTCAGTCAAGTAGTGTTTTAAAAGGATTTGGGCAAATTATTGGTAATTCCCCATTGATTTTACACTCCAAAAAATTAGCAGAAAGAGTGGCATTAACTGATGCAGCGGTACTTTTAACAGGTGAAACAGGAACCGGAAAAGAGGTTTTTGCGAATGCTATCCATGAAGGAAGTGAACGTAAGAAAAACACTTTTGTAGCGATTAACTGTTCTGCTTTTAGCAAAGAAATTCTGGAAAGTGAACTCTTCGGTCATAAACAAGGTGCTTTTACAGGCGCAATAAAAGATAAGAAAGGATTAATTGAAGAAGCTAATGGCGGAACTTTATTTCTTGATGAGATTGGTGAAATGCCTATAGAGCTTCAGGCAAAACTGCTTAGGGTACTGGAAACAAGAGAATTTATCAAAATGGGGGAAACCAAAGTTTCCAAATCTGATTTCAGACTGATTGCGGCTACCAATAGAAATCTGGAAGAGGAAATAAAGCAAGGGAATTTTAGAGAAGACCTTTATTTCAGACTGAATGTTTTTGAAATTACACTTCCCGCTTTAAGAGAAAGAAAAGAGGATCTGAAACTGCTGGCGAAGAATTTTGTTGATTTATTCTCAAATAAACTCCATCTGTCTTCTATTCAGGTTTTACCAGAATATTATAAAGCGCTTGAGAAAAATGACTGGAAAGGGAATATCAGAGAACTGAGAAATGCTGTAGAACGCAGCCTGATCCTGATGAATGATAATATTTTGGATGCTGAAAGCCTTCCTCATTATTCAGAAAAGGCGGTTCCGGAGAGTGATTCTCTAAGTATGAGATCGCTTGAAAAAATTCATATCCAAAAAGTATTGCAATATACGAAGGGTAATAAGGCAGAAGCGGCCAGACTCCTTGAAATAGGAATTGCTACGCTATATCGCAAACTCGACGAATACGGACTGAAATAAGTCTTTTATCATTTTAATAAAGAGCCTATCATTTTGATAGGCTTTTCTGTTTTTATACAGGTTGTGGAATGTTGTTAATTTATTGTATTACAATGTGTTATTTTGTTTATTTCAAGATTGGATCTTTTTTTGGCATATAGTCTCTGAATAAAATATTTAAAAATGACAATTTCAAGAAAAACGTTTAAAAAACGGGAGCATTCAACTTTTAGTTTGCTGATTGTATCGTACGTATTGTTTACTCTTTTAACGCTAATAATAAAGATATGATGCTGATAAGTTTAATTCTGCTCTTTGCAGTATTGTTCTGGCTTTTATATAAATCAGTTGAATTTTTTGATAGAATATAAAATTATGTGGAGTTTATTTTTCCTTTCAATACTTGCCTTTGTGTATATCTGTTATGTTTTAATGAAACCTGAAAAATTTTAAAAGACGATGAATACAGAAATTTTAGGCATCATAGCCATGTTTGCTATTACATTAGTTATCGGAATATTTTTAGGTAAATACATTGCTAATGTTTATGGATACAAGAAAACCTTTTTAGATCCGGTTTTTCAGCCGGTTGAAAAGTTAATTTATAAAATATCGGGAATTAATCCCAATCGCCAGATGAACTGGAAGCAGAATATGTATGCGATGCTGGCGATTAATCTGGTTTGGTTTATAATAGGGTTTATCCTCTTGCTTACTCAAGCCTGGTTACCTTTAAATCCGGATGGGAACCCGAATATGTCACCGGATCTGGCTTTTAATACAACCATCTCATTTTTAGTAAACTGTAATTTACAGCATTACTCAGGAGAAACAGGAGTAAGCTACCTGAGCCAGCTTTATCTGATGTTTTTACAGTTTGTAACGGCTGCAACGGGAATGGCTGCTATGGCTGTTCTTTTTAAAGCATTTAAAGAAAAAACAGCTACGGAGCTTGGTAATTTCTATGACTATTTCACTAAGTCAATGATTAGAATCTTACTTCCGATCAGTGTAGTGGTGGCTTTAATCCTTTCTATCAACGGAAGTCCGATGACTTTCGAAGGAAAAGATCATATTACAACCCTTGAAGGGCAAAAAATAGACGTTTCCAGAGGTCCTGTAGCTGCTTTTGTTGCTATTAAACATTTGGGGACCAATGGTGGTGGTTTCTTCGGAGCCAATTCAGCCCATCCTCTTGAAAACCCTAATTATATAACGAATATGACGGAAATGGTCACTCAGATGATTATTCCTTTTGCATTGGTTTTCGCGTTAGGTTTCTATTTAAAGAAAAGAAAATTATCATGGGTAATATTTACCGTGATGACGATCGGTTTCTTAGCTCTTACAGTTCCTAATATTGTTAATGAAACAGGAGGAAATCCTTTGATTACAAAAATGGGAGCAGACAGCAGCATTGGAGCGATGGAAGGGAAAGAAATCCGTTTCGGAAGTGCTGCATCAGCATACTGGAGTATTGCTACTACGGTGATTTCTACAGGTTCTGTAAATTCTATGCATGACAGTACGATGCCTCTTTCAGGGATGAATGAACTTCTTGCAATGATGATTAATTGTTTCTACGGCGGTTGTGGAGTAGGGATTCTGAACTACTTTATCTTTATTATTCTTGCTGTATTCATCAGTGGATTGATGGTAGGTAGAACCCCTGAATTTATGGGGAAAAAGATTGAAGCCAAGGAAATGAAGATCGCGATGATTGTTGCTTTGTTCCACCCATTCTTAATTCTTGTGGGAACAGCTTTAACAGCCTATCTACCTGAATTTGGAGCTAAAACATTGAATAACCCCGGATTCCATGGTTTCAGTGAAATGCTGTATGAATTCACTTCTTCCTCAGCCAATAACGGATCAGGATTCGAAGGATTAGGAGATAACACACCTTGGTGGAATATTTCAACAGGAATTGTACTGCTGTTATCAAGGTTTATCCCAATCATAGGACCAATAGCCATCGCAGGATTACTGGCTCAGAAAAAATTTATTCCTGAAAGCTCAGGAACATTGAAGACAGATACGGCAACATTCGGATTTATGACGCTGGCAGTTATTCTGCTTATTGCAGCATTATCATTCTTCCCTGCATTAACTCTTGGGCCTATTGCGGAACAGATACAGTATTTCTCTAAATAAATTGTGAACATTAAAAATTAAAATCAATATTCAACCATTAAGGAAGCTGAATTGTTTAGGGAACTAATCTAAAACTTACCGAAACGTTCACTACATAATATTATCCAATCCTATACCCTATAATTTGGTTTCTCTTGATGGTTATTATTGATTTATAATGATATAAACTCTTTCAAAAAAATGAAAAATAAATCACAAACATTGTTTCAAAGAGATTTGGTAAACGAAGCGATTAAGCAGTCCTTCGTGAAACTGAATCCGAAAATTATGTTTAAAAATCCAGTGATGTTTCTGGTGGAGATCGGAACAGTGGTCATGTTTATAGTAAGCATGTTCAGCTTAACTGGTGATAAAACCCAAGGAAGTTTCTCATATAATTTCCTGGTATTCATTATCTTATTTTTTACCGTCTTATTTGCCAATTTTGCAGAAGCCATTGCCGAAGCCAGAGGAAAGGCACAGGCTGATACGCTTAGAAAAACCCGTGAGGAAACTCCTGCCAAACTGGTGATTGATAACAAACCCGGATTTCAGGTAGAAACTGCTTTAAAAATGTCTGCAGAAATGAAGCTTGGAGATATTTTTCTTTGTGAAGCCGGAGATCAGATTCCGATGGATGGTGAAATCATTGAAGGATTGGCAACCATTGATGAGTCTGCCATTACAGGAGAAAGTGCACCGGTTATCCGCGAAGCGGGGGGAGATAAAAGCTCAGTAACAGGAGGAACTAAAGTACTTTCAGACAGAATTAAGGTAAAAGTAACTACGAAACCCGGAGAGTCCTTTTTGGACAAAATGATTGCTCTTGTAGAAGGAGCTTCAAGACAGAAAACACCTAACGAAATCGCATTAACCATATTATTAGCAGGGTTTACCCTTACTTTTATTATTGTAACCCTAACCTTAAAGCCTTTTGCTGACTATGCGCAGACTCCGATTACCATTGCGGCATTCATCTCTCTTTTCGTCTGTCTTATTCCGACAACCATTGGAGGACTGCTTTCTGCAATTGGAATTGCGGGAATGGACCGCGCACTGAGGGCCAACGTTATCACAAAAAGTGGAAAAGCAGTAGAAACTGCAGGTGATATTGATGTTTTGCTACTGGATAAAACCGGAACAATCACTATCGGGAACCGTAAGGCAACACAATTTCATCCTGCAAACGGAATTAAGCTTGAAGACTTTATCAAAGCTTCCGCTCTGAGCTCGGTAGCAGATGAAACACCGGAGGGAAAATCTATTATAGAATTGAGCCAGCTGAAATCAGAAGATCTGTTGGTTCCCAATCCAACATACATTGACTTTACTGCTGAAACCAGAACTTCAGGGATAGATTTTGAAGAGACAAGAATCAGAAAAGGAGCTTACGACACTATAAAAAAACTGACTGAAAAAGCCGGGAATCTTTTCCCACAGGAAACACAGGATGCTGTTACCAAAATTTCTGAAAACGGAGGTACTCCTTTGGTAGTGTCCGTCAATGAAAAAGTATGGGGAGTTATTGAACTTCAGGATATTATTAAAACAGGTATCCAGGAGCGCTTCCAGAGACTGAGAAAAATGGGCGTGAAAACGGTAATGGTAACCGGAGATAACCCTTTAACAGCGAAATTTATTGCGGAAAAAGCAGGAGTAGATGATTTTATTGCTGAAGCCAAACCGGAAGATAAGATGAACTATATCAAGAAGGAACAGCAGGAAGGAAAACTGGTAGCGATGATGGGAGACGGAACGAATGATGCTCCGGCATTAGCTCAGGCTGATGTGGGTGTTGCAATGAATAGCGGAACTCAGGCTGCGAAGGAAGCAGGTAATATGGTAGATCTTGATAATGACCCTACCAAACTGATTGAGATCGTAGAGATTGGAAAACAATTACTGATGACCCGTGGAACTTTGACTACTTTCAGTATTGCGAATGACGTTGCAAAGTATTTCGCTATTATTCCCGCCCTGTTTATCACTTTTATTCCGTCATTGCAGAAGTTAAATATCATGAATCTTCACAGTCCGGAAACAGCCATTTTATCAGCGGTTATTTTCAATGCAGTGATTATTCCTTTCCTGATTCCATTAGCATTAAAAGGAGTGGCGTATAAGCCAATTGGTGCGAGTGCATTATTGAGAAGAAATCTTTTGATCTATGGTTTGGGAGGTGTTATTGTTCCTTTCATCGGAATCAAAATTATTGATGTATTGATTAGTTTATTCTATTAAAATTTAAAAAATGAAAAATCATATCGTTTCAGCATTCAGATTAACTTTGGTAATGCTGGCAGTTGTAGGGATTTATCTGATCGTTGTATATGCCGGATCAAAAGTATTGCCTACTCAGGGAAATGCAGAGATCATTAATTATAAAGGACAAAAATTCTATGCTAATATCGGACAGGAATTTAAATCTGAAAAATATTTCCATGGCCGCCCATCCACTGTAAACTATAATGCAGCAGGAAGTGGGGGAAGCAATAAAGGTCCAAGTAATGAAGAATATCTGGAAACCGTACAGAAAAGAATAGATACATTAAAATTGCAGAACCCTGAAATGGGAAGCGTTAAAGTGCCTGTAGAGCTTGTTACGGCAAGTGGAAGCGGATTGGATCCTGATATTTCGGAAGAAGGAGCTCTATACCAGGCAAAAAGAATTGCCAAAATGAGAAACCTTTCTGTAGAGAAGATTAATACCTTAATTAAAGATCAGACTCAGAAGCCATTTTTAGGACTTTTAGGACCTTCAAAAATCAATGTTTTAAAGCTTAATATTGCTTTAGACCAATTAAAATAATCTAATAATCTTGAATCAACCATGTCAAGGTTTTAAACCTTGACATGGTTAGTTAGATCAACTTAAATAATTAAAATAATTGTACGGCAGAATTTATAAAATATTGTTAGATACATTGAACCATTAAGAGTATTGAAAGAATTAAGTGTAAGTAAGAAAATCTAAAATTTCAAAATATTACCACTCATCATTCGCTTATAATCCTTTTCTTAACGTCTTAATTCTTTCTTAATGGTTAACTTTATCAGAGGAATATACTTTCTGTACTGTACTCAGACAATTTGAAATCAACGTGAAAAAAATTACTATTATAGGAATGCTATTGGGGGTGTTTTTCTCAAAAGCACAATCATCAGACTCATTAAAAACAGAGCCTAAAGTTACATTTTCGGCTTATGCGGAACTCTTTTATACTTATGATTTTAATGAGCCGGGAAATCATCTCCGCCAGAATTTTTTATACTCTTACAACAGACATAATGAGGTAAATCTTAATCTGGGACTTATAAAAGCCAATTATCAAAGTGATAATATTAGAGCCAACCTTGCATTAATGGGCGGAACTTACGCACAGGACAATATGGCTGCGGAACAGGAGGCTTTACGATATATTAATGAAGCGAATGTAGGAATCAAAATATCCAAAAATAAAAACTTATGGATTGATGCCGGGATCATGCCTTCCCATATTGGTTGGGAAAGTGCAATAGGAAAAGATAATATTAATCTGACAAGAAGTTTTGCTGCTGAAAATTCGCCTTATTTTGAAACTGGAGCTAAGATCTCCTATACTTCAGACAACGGAAAATGGTTTGTAAGCGGATTGGTGCTGAATGGCTGGCAACGCATTGCAAAAGTGAAAGGAAATCAGAGTATTTCTTTTGGGCATCAGGTGACGTATAAACCAAATGATAAAGTAACTTTGAACAGCAGTTCATTTATAGGAAATGATAAAGCTAAGGATGACAAAAAAATGCGTTATTTCCATGATTTGTATGGAAGTTTCCAGTTAACAGATCAGTTTTCTGCTTTATTAGGATTTGATATCGGAGCAGAACAGAAGACCAAAGGAAGTGAGCAGTATAATATCTGGTACAGCCCGAATGTACAAATGAAATATCAGGTTGACAGTAAATGGGCATTAGCCGGAAGACTGGAATATTATAACGATAAAAATGGAGTGATTATCAGTACAGGAAGTCCTAATGGTTTTCAAACCTTCGGATATTCACTGAACGTAGATTATGCTGTATTTAAAAATGTTGTTTTTCGTACTGAAGCAAGAGGATTTACTTCTAAGGATGCCATTTTTGCGAAAAATGATGATTTTAGAAAAGGAAACTTTTTCATTACAACAAGTTTAGCCGTGTGGTTTTAATCTAAAACCTGTTTGAAAATTAAAATTCAATAACCACAAAAGTCACAAAAGTTTTTATTTGAAACACTTTAGAACATCTGAGTAAGCTGATAATGTTATTGATAAAAGTACACATAAGATGAAAATCGAAGATTTTCAATAACTTAAGTGATATCATATAAAGCAGGTAGTAGTAACTTATAATAACTTAAGTGTTAAAAAAATAATGTGCTATAATATTGAGCCTTTGGATTGAAAGTGAAAACTTTTCCTGCAAAAGGGCTAATCGAAGGTTAACAGAATGTTTAAAAAAATAAAACTAAAAAGAATAAAATCAATGTCATCAGCAAAACATTTTTTGGAACTCATCCAAAAGTCCCGAAAAGGGAAATTCAAAATCTATATTGGGATGAGCGCAGGTGTTGGGAAGACTTTCCGAATGCTGCAGGAAGCCCATTCCCTTTTACGAAACGGCATTGATGTAAAGATTGGTTATATAGAAACCCATGATCGTGAAGAAACGGTAGCTTTGGCAGAAGGAATTCCGGAAATTGGAAGAAAATCAGTCTTTTATAAAGGTAAAAACCTGGAGGAAATGGACCTCCAGGCTATTATCAATGAACATCCGGAAGTGGTACTTGTAGATGAACTGGCTCACACCAATGTGGAAGGGTCCAAAAATAAAAAGAGATGGCAGGATGTGCTCGAGATTCTGGATAACGGGATCAATGTCATTAGTGCCATGAATATTCAGCATATTGAAAGCCTTAATGAAGAAGTAAAGAAAATAACAGGAGTTGAAGTTGCGGAGCGGGTTCCAGATAAAATCTTAGCGCTTGCTGATGAAGTAGTGAATATTGACCTTACTGCCGATGAGCTGCTCACCCGGCTCAAAGAAGGAAAAATCTATAAGAAAGATAAAATTCAGACGGCACTTAGCAATTTTTTCCAGAGTGGCCATATTCTACAGCTTCGTGAGCTTGCTTTAAAAGAAGTAGCGACGCACGTGGAAAGAAAGGTGGAAACTGAAATTAAAACCGAAAATTTTAAACCCATCAAATTTCTGGCCTGTATCAGCAGTAATGAGAAGATTGCGAAGACAATCATCAGGAAAACAGCCAGACTGGCAAGCTATTACAACAGTCCTTGGACGGTCCTCTATATCCAGAAGCCTTCTGAAACCCCTGAAAAAATAGCACTGGACAAGCAGCGGTATTTGATTAATAATTTTAATTTAGCACAGGAATTGGGAGCCAAGGTTATCAGAATCAAGGAAAATAGTGTTCATAACGGAATTCTTGAATATGTGATAGCCCATAACATCACCACAGTCTGCATCGGAAAACCTCATGCAAAGCTTTGGCAGCGTCTGTTCGGATACAGCTGGATTTATACTTTGATGAACGGGCTGAATGAAAGACAGGTAGATATTATTATTTTATCTTAAGAGTAATGAAATCGCAATGATTTGGAAACACAAACACAGATAAAGATGACGCGATTGCATATGTCTTTAAAAAAACAATAAGTATCTTCATATGAAACTTAAAACAAAACTTACCCTAGGCGTAGGCCTTTTATTTTTACTGATTGTTCTGCTTTCAGTAATAGGTTCTGTATATATTAACAAACTGAAATCTGATACTGAAAAGATTCTTACGGCGAATTATAACAGCCTTGAGTTTTCTAAGAATATGCTTCTGGCATTGGATCATATCAGTACAGACAGTGTGGTGGCCATAGCAGACTTTAGGAAAAACAATAAATTGCAGGACAAAAACCTTACAGAGTTTGGTGAAAAAGAGGCTACCCAGAACCTGAATCTGCATTTCAACAGTTATTTAAAAGAACCTACAACCCATAAAGAGAAGCTGATACGGGAAGATCTTGCGAGAATCATGTCTTTAAACATGAAGGGGATTGAGCGCAAAAGCGATATCGCCATTATTACAGCCGAAAATGCCACTTTTTGGATTGTCAGTCTGGGAACGGTTTGTTTTCTGATTGCTTTTATTTTACTGTTCAACCTGCCTCAAACCATTGCTGAGCCCATCAATCAGCTAACCTTCAGTATCAGGCAGATTGCAGATAAAAATTATAATGAAAGGGTACATTTTAAAGGAAGTGAAGAATTCAACAGTTTGGCAGACTCTTTTAATGTGATGGCAGAAAAGCTTCAGGAATACGAAAGCAGCAACCTTTCCAAGCAACTGATGGAGAAAAAAAGGATTGAAACATTGGTGAATAATATGCATGATGCTGTAATTGGTCTGGATGAAAATCATTTTATCTATATGATTAATGATGAAGCTTTAAAGATCACCAATCTCCATAAAGAGGATATTATTGGAAAAACGGCTCATGAAGTTGCTGTGAATAATGACCTGATGCGGGAACTGCTGAAAAATATCGATCAGCCGGTAAAAGATCCTATTAAGATTGTTCGTGATAATAAAGAAAATTATTTTGAACAGGATATTGTTCCTATCAATATTGTAAAAACAGGGGAGAAGGAGAAGAAATATATTGGAAAAGTAATTTTATTGCGAAATATTACACCTTTCAAAGAACTGGATTTTGCCAAGACTAATTTTATTGCAACCATTTCCCATGAGTTGAAAACTCCGATTTCTGCTATAAAAATGGGCGTTCAGCTACTTGGGAATCAGAAATTCGGTGAGTTGAATGAACAACAGCAGGAATTGTTGAAAAGCATTAATGAAGACGGTCAGCGTTTACTGGATATTACTGGTGAGCTTCTTAATCTTTCGCAGGTGGAATCAGGGAATATCCGCCTGACCATTGAAAAATGTTCTCCTAAAGAAATTGTACAGACAGCTGTGAAAAATGTTGAAAAATTGTCAGAACAGAAGAATATATCAATCCATACAGAATATCAGTTGGAAGATACAGATTTTGTAACCGCAGATTTTGACAAAACAGTCTGGGTCATGAATAATTTTCTGACCAATGCGGTAAAACATTCTTTTCAGGATGAAGAAATTAAAGTCTTTGTGGAAAGAGTAGAGGATTTTATTCAGTTTAATATCATTGATACGGGAAGCGGAATTGATGAAAAATATCACAGACAGATCTTTGACCGTTATTTTCAGGTTCCGGGTGAACATCAGAATGGAACAGGTCTTGGGTTGGCTATTTCAAAGAACTTTATTGAGAAACAGAATGGTGAAATTGGGGTAAGCAGCGCTTTGAATAATGGAAGTACTTTCTTTTTCAGATTGCCGGTTTCATAAGGATTATTGTCATATATTTGAGCCGGAAATATTCTATTTTTTTCCATTAAAAACTTTTAATGCCAACAGATCCTTTTTTTTATTTTATTATAGCAGGTCCTTTATTTTTTGTTATTTCAGGAGTGTTCTTTTTTATACAGAAAGATAAGATTATTGAAAAATATAGGCAACCGGATGCTGTGATATTAAAAAAAATATATGGAACTATAACTACAGTAAATAAAGGAACTTTACGTTATAATAAACGGTTTCAATGGTGTAGTTTTGATATTCTTCTGAATGAAAACTCGATATTCCTGTTTCCCCGAAGTTTTTATATTGTTCCGAGAGGTTGTATTAATCTGAAATTTAGATCTAACGCAAAGAATACAAAAAATCCAACATTTCTCAGAAGGTTTCATCTGAACGGGGATTCCGTTGAACTCATCTATTATCCTGATCATTTGCTCAATGGAGAACGTACAATTTCTTTGAATAGTCTGAATAAAGAACAGATTTTACTATTCCAAAAAGCTTTGGATCAACAAACATAAACTCAGTATTATTGTTTTATCGTGTAGTAAGAAAGCCTGCTTCTATCCGATTTGACGAGGTTGCATTATTTTTTATATTCGATATGCGGCATTATGGCATTAAAACTTCAGAATATATTTATGTTATTATGCAGCAGCCCAAGGAAAATTCTAATGTCATAGACAAAGTATCTTCAACAGTATTCCCTCAGTTAAAAGGGGGTGCATTAGAGTATTCAAACAGACATGTTGAATGTGAAAGTAAAGGTTTTACTGGAGCTGTTGAATTGTAGGATCAGGCCTTATAGTTTGTTTGATAACGAAAATTTTGAAAATAGTAAGAAAGGCTAAATAAAATTTTATAAATTTGATTATCAATTCATTTATGATGAACACTTCGGACTTAAAACTTGATTTAATCAATCGTATTGCTCAATTAAAAGAAGCCAGAATCGTTGAAGAAATTCAGAAACTTTTAGATTTTGAATTAGATCAGAACGAATATATTCTTAATGAAGCTCAAAAAGAAAGGGTAGCAGAAGCAAGAGAAGAGTATAAGAATAAAGCATATCTTCCCGAAGAAAAAGCCAATCAAGATATAGAAGAATGGCTAGGCGAAAAATAATCTGGACTTTTAAGGCTAATGAAGAACGGAAAGATATTCTTGAATATTGGATTCTTAGGAATAAATCTAAAACTTTTAGCTTAAAATTAAATAAATTGATCCTTTATAACGTAGGATTATTGGCAGAACATCCTACTATTGAACGAAAAACTGATGTCCAAAATGTAAGGGTTAAAATTGTCAGAGATTATCTTATATTTTATGAATTTTCAGGTGTTGAATTAATCATTCTCTCTATTTGGGATGGCAGAAGAAATGATAAATAAGCCATAAACTTTTTCTAATTATTTATACATTATATTTGTTACCAAATTAACAAGATGAAGAAAATAGTAAGCTTATTAGCCATATTATTCTGTATAACCTTGAGCAGTCAGCTTTATGCACAAACCTTTACCTTAGAACAGTTTGCCGCATTCAACAAATTAGGAATGGCTGATTTTAAAAAGGAAATGAAAAGCCTTAATTACAGCTTTTATGATAAAACAGAAGGGCTAGGTTTCGTGGTAACAGAATATGAAACTCCCGATTACCTATCTAAAATCGGAAAGTTTGAATACGAAGATAAATCCGATGACAGAATTGAGTATGAATTTAAAACTAAAAAGGAATACGATCAATATGTTAAAATAATTCTGGCTTCTGGGTACAAAGAGACTGAGAAAGGGAAGACTCTCACCAAAGATTCTTATGTAGATTATTTTAAAAATAAAGAACAGATTAGATTGATTACCCCTAAAGCAGGTGACAACAATCCTTATACGATTCTTGTTTTTAAATAAAATATAGTTATTAAAATATAAAAGGCTGCGAAAACTATTTGCAGCCTTTATTATATAGGTGTTTTTATAAGTTTAATCTTTAATGAATTTCTGAACAGAGACTTTATCTTTTAAGAATAGTTTAATCAGATAATTTCCTTTAGGAAGATCCGAAACATTCACTGTATTTTCTTTTATACCCATAGAGTTAATAACTCTTCCCGCTGTATCATAAATTTCAGCTTTCGTTACTTCATTAGAGGACTTGATATGCAATATATCTTTTACCGGGTTAGGATAAATACTGATTGTATTCTTATCATTTTTGACCTCTGAAGTAGCCAAAGTACTTGCAATGGATGTTGTATAGGTATTGGTAACAATAGGAGCATTATAATCAAAGTATATTTTGGCGGTATTGCTGAAGCTGTTACCCACACCTAAAGTAGACTTTGTTTTTATTTTGAAGGCTATATATCCGTCATTATTGGCATCATCAAAAGGTAGCTGAATATTTTCAAAAATGAATTCTATAATATTAGGATTTGTTACTCTTGTAACATAGCTATGGCTTCCATTCAAAGGAACTAAAGACGAAATATCAAATTTTGTTGCATCTATTTCGTCCTTTACAACAATATTTCTGGCATTAGCTGTTCCTGTATTTTCGAATCGGATTAAGTAATGAACGTAGTCTCCAACCTGAGTTTTTGCAATAGAAGTTCCTTCAAGACACGTTTTATCATTAGGATCAAAAGAATTGACAACGGTTTGGTTTAGGGTGAAATTGTTATCAGTTGGTGTTTCATCTGTTGCTCCATTGATTTGTGCTGTATAATGCAGAATATCACCACTATTTAAAGCCGGAGTTTGTGTTGGAGTGTTTAGCTTTACAGTGACAATAATTTCTTTAGTTTCGAAAGGTTGAAGACTTGCGAAGTTCCAGTTCAATATTCCGGAAGATTGAGAAGAAGTAGGCAGAGTTGCATTCATATAATCCATTACACTATCATTATAATTAAATGCCAGGGTACCTGATTGTGGAACCGTTCCTTTGTTTTTGTAAACAATTTTATACTTGGTATCAAATCCTGGGGACGCATTGATTAAAGGAATAATAATAACTTCCAAATCCTGGTGTGTACCATTTGCTGTAATGCAGAAGTTTTGCGCTACTGGGCTGTTCTGAGCAGGGAATGCTACCGTTGCAGAAGGTGGGTTAACAGTAAAATATGAAGGATTTTCCATCACAGGAGTAATACTGTGAGTTCCTGTTTGTAGTGGGATTGAGTAATTACCGGAATTATTTCCGATAATACTACCTGAAGTAGTTCCGTTTGTAATCGTAAATTTTTGTGCTGCTTTATTGGGGTCGTTCATATCACAGCCATTATTGTTGCTGTCATATTTGGTATTTCCCTGTACAGTATAAAAGTTGCCTCCAGGTGTAAATGAACAGTATGTAGTTACCTGATAATTAGAATAAAAATAAGAACTGCTGCTTACCAGATTTTGTATCATAGAAAACTCGCTGTCGTCTGAGCAGATGACAAGATTAGGATTAAAGGCCACACCTATTGAGTTGTTTTGCTGGGTTTTTCCATTTTTTAAATTAAGAAAACTTAAATTATTTGAGTTACAGTTTATAGTATTAAGTTCAGAATTTAGGGAAAAGTCCAGTGATTGAATTGAATTATTATTGCAGTTTAGCGTACTCAAAAGAGGATAAATGGAAGGGTTAAAACTTGTCAGCATATTATAACCACAGTAGATCATTCTCATATCAGGACACCCGGGAAAGCTTAAACTGCTTAAATGATTGTTTTCACAGTATACTACACGGAGTTTACTTTGATTCTGAATATTCAACGTAGATAAATTATTTTTACTAACATCTATAATCTGTATGTTTGAATTAGCGAAGTTAATAGAGGAGAGTAAAGGATTATTTCGGACATAAAAAACGAATACGTCAGACAGGTTTGAACCATCAAAAGAGGTAAGCTTAGTATTTTCTATGCTCAATTCAATAATATTCGTAGATCCGGTAATATTGATATTTGTTAAAGGTGCATTTGAGATATACAAATACTTTAAATCGACTTTGTTCTGGAGATCTAATGATGTTATAGCCGTGTTATCGCAAGAAAATCTCCTGATATGAGAACAGTTAGTAAGATTCAAAGTACTTAATGGTATAATCCCTTGAATACTAAGATCAGATAGCTCAATGTTAGAGCTTAAATCCAGTGAGGTTAAAGTATTACCTGCAATATCTAGTACTGCCAAATTAGCAAAAGCAGCTATTCCTGTGAGGTCTGATATATCTCCACCATAAAGTCTAAGTCTTCCTACTGCCAATGCTTCAGATACTTCAATTTCGCCATTATTGTTGACATCAATTTTCATATTTAAATTACCTGAATCTGTGGATGCTATCGAATTAGTAACATCTGCTGCCAGTAGTTTTGCTTTGAAGTTTGGATCGGGAATATTTACAATTTGGGCCCGAAATACAGTAAAGATCATCACAAAGATGATCAGGTAGAGTTTTTTCATGTATTAGTTTATTTAAGTTTTAGTACTAAACAAAAATAAACCATTAAGACAATATCTTAATAGTTTATTTAATAATTGTTTTGTTTTTTTTACTGTTTCTCAATCAGATCCAAAAACTGCTGTTCATCCAGAATTTCAATCGTTCCAATATCCTGAGCTTTTTTAAGCTTGCTTCCTGCTTTTTCTCCAACCACAAGATAGTTAAGGTTTTTTGAAACCGCAGAAATGTTCTTTCCGCCATGCTTCTCTACCATTTCTTCAGCAGCTTCTCTGGTAAACAGTGACAATTTTCCGGTGAAAAGGAAGGTCTTTCCTTCTAAAACATTAGATAACACTTCATTGGTACTTTCTCCTTTTTCAAGCTGTACTCCGTAAGATTTCAGACGCTCGATCATCAATAGGTTTTCAGTGTTTTTGAAAAACTCTTCAATGCTCACTGCTATTTTAACTCCAATATCTTCTACCTGGCAAAGCTCTTCAACAGTAGCATTTTTCAACTCCTCAATGGTAGGGAAGTTTTTTACCAGTTTTTTAGCAACTGTTTCTCCCACATGCTTGATACCAATTCCGTACAATACTTTTTCAAACGGAATTTCTTTGGATTTTTCAATTCCCGTAATGATATTCTGAGCAGATTTTTCCGCCATTCTTTCCAGGGGAAGAAGCTGTTCTTTAGTTAAAGCATAGAAATCAGCAGGATTTTCAATCAGTTTTTCTCTGTAAAGCTGTTCAATAGTTTCACTTCCCAGATTGTCTATATTCAATGCCTTTCTTGAAACATAATGAATCATTCTTCCCACAACCTGTGGTGGGCAGTGAAGTTCATTCGGGCAGAAATGAATGGCCTGGTCTTCAATTTTTACCAGCTCGGTTCCACATTCCGGACAGTGTTTGATGTATTCTATTTCCCTGCTTTCATCAGTCCTCTTATCTGTATTTACCCCAACAATCTTCGGAATAATTTCTCCACCTTTTTCTACATACACAAAATCATTTTCATGAAGGTCAAGCTTTTTGATGATATCTTCATTATGCAGCGAAGCTCTTTTTACAATGGTTCCGGCCAATAAAACAGGCTTTAAGTTGGCCACAGGAGTAATCGCTCCGGTTCTTCCCACCTGGTAAGAAACACTTTGAAGTTCAGTTTCCACTTTTTCAGCCTTGAATTTGTAAGCCATAGCCCAACGTGGAGATTTAGCTGTATATCCAAGTTGTCTTTGCTGTTGTAAAGAATTCACTTTTAATACAATTCCATCAATTTCAAATGGAAGATTGTGACGCTCTGTATCCCAGAAAGTGATAAATTCCTTTACCTCCTCCATTGTTTTGCAAAGCTTTGCCTGCTGAGAAGTCTTGAATCCCCACTCCTGTGCTTTTTGAAGCAATTCCCAGTGGCTTTCCGCAGGAATTTCATCAGAAATAAACTGGTATAATACAGAAGAAAGTGCACGTTTTCTTACCTCAGCACTGTCCTGCATTTTCAAGCTCCCACTTGCTGTATTTCTAGGATTCATGAACGGATCCAGGCCTTCCTCTTCACGCAGTTTATTGAGCTTATCAAAATTCTTTCTCGTTAAATAAATTTCACCACGCATGAAGAATTGTGATGGAAAATCACCTTTTAACTTCAACGGAATATCAGAAATAGTACGGACATTCGGAGTGATTTCGTCTCCCTGAAAACCATCACCACGGGTTACAGCCTGCGTAAGCTTTCCGTTTTCATAGAGAATAGAAATAGAAGCTCCGTCATACTTCAATTCGGCTACAAATTCTACAGGTTCATCAATGGTTTTGATAATTCTTTTTTCCCAATCTTCCAGATCATCAAAATCGTAGGAGTTATCCAGAGAATACATTCTGAATTTATGCTGAATCGTTGGGAATACCTTTGTAATACCGCCACCTACACGCATGGTAGGTGAGTTTTCGTCATAAAACTCAGGGTGTTTGGCTTCAAGGTCCTGAAGTTCCTCCAGTAACATATCAAATTCATAATCTGCAATGGTAGGAGTATCCAGAAGATAATAGTTTTCGTTATGCTGGTGCAGCTCTTTGCGGAGCTGTTCTATTTTTTGTTGAATGTTTTCAGACATCGGGTTTATATCTTTTGAGCAAAAATAACTAAAGTAATTTCATTTAAAAAATAACGGAATTAAATATTACAGGAAAATTAACAATCTGTAACATGCTTCAATCAACTGACTCAGTAGAAAATAAAACAATTGTTTAAAGTAATTTAACATATCGTTTCAGTTTAATTAAAAAAATGTTAAAGCTCCCGTAAACAGAAGGCTTTTAAAGTAAAAATACCTTTGCACATCTAATTTGAAGACATGAGAAAAGTAAAGATTGTATTGGGGTTATTGTTTTTAGGGTTTGGAACAATAGCATATGCACAGACTACGCAGGCTTCCATCGTAGGAAAAGTAACCGGGCCGGGAAGTGCGGCTCAGGAAAAAGTGAAAGTGACCATCATTAATGAATCTACAGGATTCAGAACGGAAACGGAAACGAACTCAAAAGGAGAGTATATCTTTAAAGAAATTCCTTTGGGAGGGCCATATACGGTGATTGTAAACGATGATAAAAGAGAAGGCTACAATGTAAACTTCGGAGATCAGGTAACAGTAAACATGGATTTGGGTAATGAAAAGCATATTGAAGAAGTGAAAATTACCGGAAATCTTAAAAACAAAATTGGTAACCTGGGAGCTGCTACAGCCATTTCTGCAAAGAACATCGGGATCCTGCCGGTAAACGGACGAAACTTTACCAATCTTACGGAGCTATCACCTTTAAGTGGAAAAGGAGGAAACCTTTCCGGGCAGCTGGGATCTTCTACCAACTTTACCATTGATGGGATGACGGCTAAAAACCCAACTTCTGCGGGAGCAACTACCAGCCGAAGCGGGGCGCCTTTCTCTATCTCAATTGAAGCGGTACGTGAATTTAAAATTACCACCAACCAATATGATGTGACCTTAGGAAGGAGTGGTGGTGGAACGGTAAGTGCCGTTACCAAATCCGGTACGAATAAATTTTCCGGAAGTGCATGGGAATATTTAAGAGCCAACTGGCTTTCCAGTCCTTATGACATCAGAGGAAACAAAAGACAGAATGATTTCTCTACTTCTCAGTTCGGATTCTCTTTGGGAGGGCCAATTATTAAAAATAAATTACACTTCTTCGTGGCATGGGATCACCAGCTGGATTCAAGACCTTTGATTATTGCTGATATCAGGTCCAAGGATGATGAAAAGAGATTTAATACCACAACAGAAACACTTAATAAGTTTTTAGATATTGCAAGAGCTAAGTATGGAGTAGGAAACACTCCGCAGTTCGGAAGTTTCGATAAAGTGAGAAACTCGGATGCTGCATTTTTACGTTTAGACTGGCAGATTAATGAAAAGCATTTGTTGACGTTAAGAAATAACTTCACTTATGATCTTAATAAAAACGGATTAGGGGATAATACCAGTATCAATTTCTTTGAATCTTATGGGAATGATAAAAACCTTGACAACAGTTTATTATTAACTTTAAGATCCAACCTTAAGCCTAATTTAACCAATGAATTGAAAGCTCAGTACCTGTATACTTTCCAGGATAGTTATCAGAATAATGAATTGGGTAAACCTGTACCAAGAGCAATTGTTGAAGGAGTGGCATCTAGTGTAGGATCTACAAATATTCAGATTGGTGGGCATCGTTTTGCTCAGGAAAGCTTCAGAAATAATGTGTTCCAGATTGTAGATAACCTATATTACAATACAGATAAAGTAAAATATACTTTCGGTGCAGATTTAATGTATACCACTTCAAAATCGGTTTACGGAAGTGAAGTAAACGGAAGATTCCATTTCAAGGATGATCCGGATAAAAAGATAAGCAGTCTTGATAATTTCGATAATCTTAAGCCTTATAGATTTTATAGAGAAGTTCCTTTAATGGACGATCCTTCTGTAAGATCTAATATCTGGAATATCGGTGTTTATGGGCAATTCCAGACTAAAATTGCTAAAGGATTAGATTTGATGGCTGGTTTGAGATTAGACTATAGCGGTTATCCAAAAGCAGAACTCAATCAGAAACTGCTTGATGAAATGGGAATCAGAACAGATAATAAGATTAAATCTTTCGTTATCCAGCCAAGGTTCCAGTTTGAATGGAATATCAACGAACAAAATAAAGACTTCCTGAAGTTTGGAGCAGGGATATTCTCTTCAGATATCAACAATTATATGATTATCAATAATCTGGTGTTCGATGGGAAACATTTGGCTACGGTAGATGTGGATCCTGCAGCTGTTGGGTTAACACCGGATTTCATCAATTATAGAAATAATTATGGTTCAGTTCCTACGTTAGCTAAAGATCAGGTTCCAACCATCAACTATACGGGTAAAGATGCTAAAATTCCAATCGTATACAAAGCAAATATCTCTTATACACACTTCTTTAATGAAAGATTCAGAGCAGGATTGGCAGCCTATATGGCTTTGGGTAGAAATAACTATTATTACTACGACAGAAACATGGTAGCTAACCCATTCTTTACATTGGATAATGAAGGGGGAAGAGGAGTGTATGTTCCTACTTCAGCAATAAACGGTGCAAAAATCGACTGGAAAGAGGGAAGAATCAATAAGAACTTCGGAAGAGTACTGGAGTTGGTGAGCGATGGTAAAGTAAACCAGTTCTCGTTTGTAGTAGACACCAGCTACCGTTATTGGAAAGATGGAGAAATTACAGCAAGTTATACATGGTCTGATATTAAAGACAATACTTCATATAACGGAAACGTTGCCAATTCTGCAACATTATCCACAATGGTTCAGGGTGATCCGAGAGATTTGAGAATGACGTATTCTGATAACCAGTTCCGTAATAAAGTGGTTATTTATGGTAACTCACCTACCATTGCAGGATTTACATTGGGTATCAGATATTCAGGAATCGGGGGAACCCGTTTCTCTATGACAGCAGGAGGAAATATTAACGGAGACTTTGTGGATAGCAATGATCTTGCTTATATCTTCCCGAATGTAGCTCAGTCTATTATTGATGATCCTAATGTAGGACAGGCATTGAAAGATTATGTGAAGGAATACAATGGTAAAATTGCAGAACGTAATGGTGGTAAGAATGGATTCTACGGAGTTTGGGATTTACGTGTAGCTAAGAAAATAAAATTTGATAAAGTAGGAGCATTTGAACTTTCCGTAGATATCTTCAACGTAGCCAATCTACTGAATAAAGAATGGGGTGTAAATGAATCCTATGGAAATACCTCAATGTACCGAATCAAAAAATTCGATCCGGTAACCAAGCAGTTTGAGTATACAAAGAATGTGAGTGGTAACGGTTTAGCACCTCTTTCAGGAAATCCGTATCAAATTCAGATTGGAGCGAAATACAGTTTTTAATCAATAGTTATAGTTAGTAGCCACAAAAGACAGGATTCTTAAAGGGTTAGTATTTAAAATACGACATTAAGACCTTTCTTTTGTGGTTTTATATTTCTCAATAAGTCCTATTTAACTACCTTTATCAAAAGTTTCAGGACTTTATTTTAATTATCTAAATTATATTATGAAAAATTTTATCTTAGGGTTAGCAGTTTTAAGTACAGTTTTGATGAAAGCACAAACCCAGATCATTGCCCATAGAGGATATTTTCAGGCTCAGCCGCCTACAACGGAAAATTCTATTAAATCATTAGAAAATGCTCAGAAATTAAAAGTTTACGGTTCCGAGTTTGACGTGAGAATGACGAAAGACGGAGTATTGGTCATCAACCACGATGAACACCATGGTAAAATGGAAATCTCTGAAACCTCATTCAAAGAATTGGAAGCATTGAAATTATCAAACGGAGAAAAATTTCCTACTTTAAAAGATTATTTGAAACAAGGGAAAAAAGATACTTCCGTGAAACTGATCGTAGAGATCAAACCTGCTAAAACTCCTGAGATTGAAAATGAGATTACGGAGAAGACAATTAAAATGATTAAGGATATGAAACTGGAATCTCAAAGTGAATTCATTTCTTTCAGTCTGAATATCTGTAAAGAGATCAAAAAACTGGCACCATCATTTAAAGTACAGTACCTGAACGGAGAATTATCACCAGAACAGATCAAAAAAGAAGGATTGGATGGTATGGATTATCACTACAGTGTTTTCCAGAAAAATCCAACCTGGATTGCTGAAGCGAAAGCTTTGAGGCTTATCACCAATTCATGGACGGTAAATGACGTTGCTGTATATGATGAATTGAAAAAACAAGGAATTGGTTTTGTGACCACAAACATTCCTGAGCAGTTGAAAAATAAATAACACTAAGCAAATAACAACCAATAATTTTCCAAAAGTCTGTCCTTTTCAGGATAGGCTTTTGTTTTTATAAAAACCTGAAATCAGATCAATAATATTTTGTGTATTCATGGCAAAAAAATAAGTGTTTTTTGTAAACGCAGAGAGCACAAAGATGTATTTTCATTACGCTTATTTCCGTTCGGAAAAGCACTTCGTTCAGCTAAGGAAGCTTATTCAGTCTTTGCTAAGTGAAACTGCATTTTCATTAGGTTTTCTATTATTATCTCAGGGCAAGACAATAAAGATACATAAATAAATAGAACCTGAAAATAGTGTTAAAAATTCTTAATTTTCTAAATACCTGTTAATTAGCGTTTTATCTAATGTTGTTAAGGAATACTTAATATAGTATTCAATGAACATTTAATAAACGTTAAAATGTTGTTAAGATCATACTCATAATGTCGTTCTAATTTTGCGCAAACAAAAAGGATATGCGTAAAGAGACACAAAAGTTGTTGGTATTGTCGCTGTTAGGATTATTCAGCGCCAGTCTGACGGCTCAGCAGAAAGCTAAAAAAGACACTATTAAAGGACTTGACGAAGTAGTGGTGACTGCTTTGGGAATCAAAAGGCACGATAAGTCTTTAGGGTACTCCACCCAGACGGTTACCTCTGAAGAAATTCTGAAAACCCAAAATAATAACTGGGCACAGGCTTTAGAAGGTAAAGTAGCCGGATTAAAGATTCAGACTGCCGGAGCAGGACCTTTGGGTACAAGCCGTATCACACTTCGTGGAGACATCTCCATGAGTATGGGGAATAATGATGCTTTGATAGTTGTGGATGGCGTTCCTTTGAGTGGAAAAAAAACAGGAACCGGAACTTCAGCGTATGGAGCAGGTTCAGGTGGAGATTTACCTATTGATTATGGAGATAGTTTTAACAGCATCAACCCTGATGATATTGAATCCATTTCTATTCTGAAAGGACCTACAGCGTCCGCATTATATGGTTCAAGAGGTTCAAGAGGAGCCATTATGATTACCACCAAATCCGGAAAAAGCAGAAAAGGAAAAGTTCAGGTTGCTTTTAATTCCTATTCAAGTTATGATTCAGTACTGAAATGGCCGGATTATCAATATGAATACGGACAAGGAACTCAGCAAAAAGATAAAAACGGAAACTATTATTACTCCTATGGACCATCTGTTGATGGAATAAACACGGGTTCTACGAGTAGTGCCTTTGGACCAAAATTTGCCGGGCAGTATTACTTCCAATACGATCCTAATATAGAAGGACAGAGTTTGGAAAGACAGCTTTGGAGACCTTATAAAAATAATATTAAAGACTTCTGGCAGGTAGGATCCAATTATTCAAACAGTTTATCTGTAGAGCATTCCAATGAAACTACTGCTTTCAGAACATCACTTACCTATCTGAAAAATGAATGGATGATGCCTAATACAGGGCTAGACAGATTCAGCGCAGCGTTATCTTTAGATCATAAACTGAGCAGCAGGTTGAAGATCGGTACTAAGATGAACTTCAGTCAGACGAAAAGTGACAATCTTCCTGCAACAGGTTATAATAACCAGTCCATCTCTTATTTCATGATCTTCCAGAATCCGAACGTGGATCTTGGATGGTACAGACCTATCTGGAAAAAAGGACAGGATCAGGTAGAACAGGTTCACCCTTTCAGTTCTTATATTGACAATCCTTACCTGATTGCTTATGAGAACCTGAATGGAACCAATAAAAAAACAATTACTGGGAATATCAATATCAGTTACCAGCTGGCAAAAAACCTAGATGTAGCTTATAAAACCGGTTTGGAATGGAACAATGAATTTCGTACCCAAAGAAGACCATGGAACTCTGCTAACTATGCCAAAGGTTACTACAGAGAACAGTATATCAGATACATGGACCTGAATAATGATGTTTTATTCACCTATAAAAATAAATTCGGAAACATTGGAGTAACAGCTTCAGCTGGAGGAAACATCAGGTATCATGAATATACCATGAATGATTACAGAGGAAACGGGCTTAATAAAGCAGGTCTTTACCAGCTTTCCAATGCCATGCAGGTGGAATATAAACTGCCAAAACCTAATGATAATCAGGTAAACAGTGTATACGCATTGGCTAACTTCAGTTACAAAGACATGATTTTCCTGGATGTGACGGCAAGAAATGACTGGAGCAGTACGCTTCCTGCTCATAATAGATCTTATTTTTATCCGTCTGTATCATCATCCTTCATATTATCAGATATCTTTAAATTAAAATCAGACAATTTAAACTTCTGGAAACTAAGATTATCATGGTCTAAAGTAGGGAACGATACATATACCTACATGCTCGACAAATATTACGAAAACAGTGGTTTTGCAGGATCTGTAGAATCTCCGTTACTATACCCAAATCCCAATCTGAAGCCGGAAATGATTACCAATATTGAAGGAGGTATGGATTTTACTATTTTGAAAAACAGGTTGACATTCAATTTTACAGCGTATCAGAACAATTCCAAAGATCAGTCAATTATTATTCCGATGCTGTATGAAACAGGATATAATAAGAGAATCATCAATGCCGGTGAACTGAGAAACAGAGGAATTGAAATGACTCTAAATGCTTATCCCATCAAGAATAAAAATTTCTCATGGAGTGTAAATGCTAACTGGTCAATGAACAGAAACAAAATCATTTCCCTTCCGGAAGAGTATAATGGAAAACCTTATACCATGGGAAGTATAGGTGGTGTAGTGTTTTATGATGCTGTAGTTGGAGGCTCTTTGGGAGATATGTACGGAGCAGGATTGCTATATTCACCGGATGGGCAGGTGATTTATGATGCAAAAGACGGCTTAACTGCTAAGTCAACGGAAATGAAAAAAATAGGAAATGCTTATCCGAAGTGGAGAGCAGGTCTTCAGAATGAATTCAGATACAAAAATATTACCGTGAGTTTCTCGTTTGACGGTCAGTATAAAGGGATAGCTTACTCTCACTCACATCACAAAATGTCTGAACAGGGGAAACTTACGCATACTCTTGCAGGAAGAGACAATCCGGGAGGGTTAATCGTTGGGCAGGGAGTTGTTCAGAATCCTGATGGAACATTTTCTCCCAATACAAAAGGAATTCCGGTTTCCGCTTATTATGGAGATTACTATAGAAGAGCCAACGTAGAGACCAACTCATTTGATACCTCGTACCTTAAACTGAGAGATGCCAGAATCTCTTATTCTTTCCCAAAATCAATTGTTGAACCTTTAAAGCTTACAGATATTACCCTTGCCGTATTCGGAAGAAACCTTTGGATGTGGACGAAGTTCCCATTATTTGATCCGGAAGCAGCTACGCTAGACGATTCTACGATTACACCAGGAGTTGAGATGGGGCAGTTACCTCAGGCAAGAACCATTGGTTTCCAGTTAAATGTTAAATTTTAAAATCAGAAAAATGAAAAAGCTAATCTATATATCTTCATTCCTTGCTCTTGTGGGCAGTACTGTTTCATGTGACAGAAGTCTTGATGAGATCAATAAAGATACCAGCAGAATTAATGTGCCTGTTGCCAGTGCCTTGTTGGTCCCTATCCAGTACAATATGTCTGTGGTAGGGTATAACAGAGCTAATGATCTTAATTTTGATCTTATGCAGGTTTCTCTGGATTTTCCAAACGAAGGAAATTCATTGAGCCGTTACTATTTAACAGAAAAAACAGGAAACGGTTTCTGGGATAACTCTTACCGATGGTTAAAACAGGTGGATGATCTTAAGAAAGCTGCAATTTCTGAAGGAGATAAAAATTATCAGGCCATTTCAATGGTTTTGAATGCATGGATTTATTCTAACTTAACTGATACCTATGGAGATGTTCCATTTTCTGAAGCATCACAATTGGATGATAAGATTATGTATCCAAAATTTGACAGACAAAAGGAAATTTATATCAAACTATTGGATGATTTAAAAGCTGCAAACGCTCTTTTTGTGAATAATAAAGCGCTTACCGGAGGAGATTTGTTCTTTAAAGCAGATTCAGATGCTGCCAATGGAATTCTCGGTTGGAAAAAATTCTGTAATTCTCTTTCTCTGAGATTACTGACAAGAATTTTGAATAAAGATGGAGAAGTAAATGTTAAAGCAAGAATCCAGGAAATTATTAACAACCCTACAACATATCCTATTTTCCAAAGCAATGCAGACGGTGTAAAAGTAGATATAACAGGGATTTTTCCATTAATGACACCTATTGCAAGGCCTCAGGATTTTACCACAGGAAGAGCAGCTTCAGAATTCTTTGTAGAAACATTGAAGGCTAATAATGATCCTCGTATGGCTATGTTTTTCTCTCAGGCTAAAGATTCAAAAAATAATAATATAGGGTATTTAGGAGCTCCATCAGGATATAAATTTGGAACTGTATTTAATTACCAGCCATCCAACCTTAATCAAAACCTGGCAAAAGCACCTTTGAAAATCTTAGTCTATCCCTATGCAGAACTTCAGTTTACTTTAGCAGAATTGGCATTTAAGGGAGTTATCCAGGGTAATGCAAAAACCTATTATGAAAATGGTGTAAAAGCAGCTATTGAACAATGGGGAGCTGTAGTTCCTGCCAATTATTTTGATAATCCGGCAGTAGCTTTCGGAACCGGAGATATGAAGAAAATTATGCTTCAAAAATATATAGCCCTATTCTTTGTAGATCAGCAGCAATGGTTTGAAAAAAGAAGAACGGGATTCCCGGAACTTCCTAACAACGGTGGACTTTTAAATGATGGAAAACTTCCTCAAAGATTAATGTATCCAACCAATACGAGAGTGCTGAATAAAGATAATTATCAGGCGGCAGTTCAACAGATGGGCGGAGATGATATCAATGTAAAAGTGTGGTGGAGTAAATAAGTATAATCAATAAAATAATAAACGATGAGTATCAACATAAAACTTTTAATGCCTTGCATGCTGGTTTCAGCAATGGCTTTTTCCCAGTCTTCTGTCTCAGGATATGTGTATGAAGACAGCAACAAGAACCAAAAGAAAGAAAATCGTGAAAAAGGAATTGAAGGAGTCGCAGTTTCTAATGGTGTTCAGGTAGTTTTAACTGATAAAAATGGACGTTACAGCCTGCCAGTTCAGGAAGATCAGACTATTTTTGTCATCAAACCATCAGGATATCAAACTGCTTTAAACAGTAATAACCTGCCACAGTTCTATTACCATCATAAAGCAAAAGGTTCTCCTGCAGATTTTAAATATAAAGGAGTAGCTCCAACCGGTGAGCTTCCCAAAGAATTGAATTTCCCGCTTTACCAACAGAATGAAAACAAAAACTTTGATATTTTGGTTTTCGGAGATCCTCAACCTTATACAGAGAAAGAACTGGATTATTTTAAAAGAGGAATCGTAAACGAGGTGAAAAATACTAAAAAAAATGCAGTATTGGGAATCAGTTTGGGAGATTTGGTAGGAGATAACCTAAGTCTTCAGAAACCTTATGCTGATGTGATGAAAGAAGTAGGATTGCCTTGGTATAATGTAATGGGAAATCATGACATGAACTACGATGCCAAAGACGATAAACTTTCAGACGAAACCTTTGAATCCAATTTTGGCCCTGCCAATTACTCCTTCAATTATGGAAATGTACACTTTATTATCCTGGATGATATTTTGTATCCCGATCCAAGAGACGGAAAAGGCTATTGGGGCGGATTCCGTGAAGATCAGCTTCAATTTATCGAAAATGATTTGAAACTGGTTGATAAAAATAAACTGATTGTAGTATCTTTTCATATTCCGTTGGAACATCACAATGAAGACAGTTTCAGAAATGCAGACCGTCAGAAATTATTCGATTTCCTGAATCCTTTCCAGAATGTATTGCTTTTATCGGCTCATACTCATATCCAACAGCAGATTTTCTATGGGAAAAAAGCAGGCTGGAACGGCATCAAAGAATTACATGAATATAACGTGGGAACTACTTGTGGAGACTGGTATTCCGGAACAGCTGATGAAGCAGGGCTTCCTACTTCAACCATGAGAGACGGAACAGCAAAAGGATATTCTTTCATCAGCTTTACCGATAACCAATACAAAGTAAAATACAAAACAGCCGGAAAACCGGAAGAATATCAGATCAAATTATACGTTCCAAAAGTAATTCCGTTCCCGTCAAAAACCTCTGCAAAAGTGTTGGCTAACTTCTTTATGGGAAGCAAAAAAGACAAAGTGGAGTACAGAATAGATAACGGAAAATGGGAAGAAATGGAATATGATGAAACCATAGACCCGAACTTTGCTCTTTCTGTTTTTAAATGGGATACCACAGAGAATATTCTACAGGGAAGAAGACCTTCCAACCCTGAAATGTCAAAACATATCTGGGAAGCAGATTTTCCTAAAAAACTGACCCTAGGAAAACATAAAGTTGAGGTTAGAGCCGTAGACATGTATGGAAATGAGTTCTCCGCTTCAGAAGAATTTGAAGTACAGAATGCCATCCAGATTCCTTAAGCTTTTCATTTTTTACTATACTTTTTTTAGATTTATAAACCGGTTCTTCAAGAGCCGGTTTTATTGTATTGCTGAGGTTGAAAATAATAAACCACAAAAGATTATTTTCAACGTTTTAGAATATTTGAAAGCTGAATAAAAGTGCATAAATGAAAATCGCAGCTTTTCACAAAGCCATTCATAAACACTTATCTTTTACTTAAGTGTTTTAGCCTTTTGTGGTTTTAGTAAAATCTAAGTTTTCAGTATTCATTTGAAAACCATTAAAAAACTATTAAATATCCTTTCTTTCCATTCCATAAAAATGTTCTTTCGTAACTTTGTCCCACGAAAAATATTACACTATGAATATAAACGGAAAAAATGCTATCGTAACAGGTGGTGGAAGAGGACTAGGGAAAGCTGTAGCACTGGCCTTGGCGAATGAAGGAGTGAACGTAGCTATTACAGGAAGAAACGAAGAAAATCTTAAAAATACAGTTGACGAAATTCAAAAGCTAGGAGTAAATTCTGCATATGCAGTATTCACTATCGATGATGAAGCAGCTGTAAAAGCAGGTATCGAAACTTTAGCTGAAAAATTAGGTGGAGTAGACATTCTTGTGAACAATGCAGGAATCGGAGATTTCGGAACTATTGAAGAGATGCCGTCTGAAACTTGGGAACAGGTCATCAAAACCAATTTATTTGGAGTGTACTATGCGGCTAAAGCAGTTCATCCATTTATGAAAGCTAAAGGAGAAGGAGATATCGTAAACGTTGCTTCTACTGCAGGATTAAAAGGTGGTCCAAATATGTCAGCATACGCAGCTTCCAAAGCAGCTGTAGTTTCTCTATCTCAGTCGATGATGGCAGAATGGAGAAAACAAAACATCCGTGTGATTACGTTAACACCAAGTACCATTGCTTCTGATATGAGTATCCAGGGTGGACTTACAGACGGAAACCCTGATAAAGTGCTACAGCCTGAAGACTTCGCAGAATGGGTAAGAGATATCCTGAAAATGAACAGAAGAGCATTAATCGCTAATGGTTCTATTTTCTCTACGAATCCATAAGAGCGTTTAAGGTTTAAAGTTCAATGTTTAAAGTTGTCATAGAACAACTAAACTCAATTTTAAATTATAGTTGAAAAATTCAAATAAAGCGGGCTTTAGCCCGCTTTATTTGTAATATTCTCTTCCAAAGGCTTTAGCCTAAACCTTTAAAAAAATCTGCGTCATCCGCATAATGCGAGAGATAAAAACTAAATAGAAGCTGGCTTTACCCCATTCAACAATATAAAATCCATCAGCTTTACCCAAAACTTACCCTTTCCATTTTTTTAACCGTAATAACATTAGTATTTTTGCAGCAAATTATTCACATGCAAAATTATTTAGAATTCAACTTCAGGATTTCTCCATTGCAACCTTGGAACGAGATATTAATGGCAGAACTTATTGAAATAGGTTTTGACAGCTTTACAGAAGAAATTCACGGAATTTTAGGATATATCCAGACTGATTTATTTAACGAAGATCAGCTTAAAGCCCTTCCGATCTTTGAAAACGAAAATGTAAAAATTGAGTATTCTTTTGAAGAAATGCCGAACATCAACTGGAATGAAGAGTGGGAGAAGAACTTTTCACCCATCAATATTGATGATAAAGTACTGATCAGAGCAGAATTCCATGAGTCTGTACCGGGAATGCATGAAATTATCATTCAACCTAAAATGTCATTCGGAACAGGGCATCACCCTACAACACACCTGATGATCCAGCAGATGATGGATATTGATTTCAATGGAAAGAAAGTGTTGGATATGGGATGTGGAACCTCTGTATTGGCAATCTATGCAAAGCAAATCGGAGCCGGAAATACAAAAGCAATTGATATCGACGAATGGTCTGTAGAAAACTCCAAAGAAAATGCAGTAAGAAACAATGTAGAGTTAGATATTGAATTGGGAACTGCTGATAATTTAGGAAAAGAAAATTATGATATTATTCTGGCAAACATCAACAGAAATATCCTTATTTCAGATATTCCGACTTATGTTTCAGTATTGAACGGGGGCGGCAAATTATTGCTTTCTGGATTATGTTTTTTCGATGTTGATGATATTCTGGAAGTATGCAAAGAAAGTGGTCTTACACTGAAAAAGCAGCTGCAGAGAGAAGAATGGGTAAGCTTACTGCTTGAAAAATAAAAAACGAAATAACACATGAAAACTTTATTGACCGCTTTATTTTTACTGACTGTACAACTTTTTGCAGCTCAGGAAAATGAAGTATATGCAGACGGTGTTTTTAATTTTTCTGAAAACAAAAACCAGAAGATCTTTACAGATTGGACAAGGGTAAGAACAGAACCGGGTGTTAATGCTCAGGTTTTGGATTCACTGCAGAGTAATCAGCAGATTATGATTCTTAAAAAAGAAGAAACAGTGCCGGTTTTACAACTGGGAGAAAGAAGAGCTAATTGGTATAAAATTTCTTATCAGAAAGGTGATGTAATGAGTGAAGGCTATATTTGGGGAGGCAACCTTTGTGTAGGCTATCGTAATAAAAACGGATATGATTTCCTTTTCGGACTTTCAAAAACAGTGGATAGAAAAAATAAATCACTGAATGAGATTGAAAAACAGAATATTGCCGGAATAAAAATAATGGAAGGGAATACCCTGATTGAAGAAATCTACTTTGATACCGGAAGAGGAGAAGAGTTGAGTACAGCCTCCTTTAGTATTGAAAGCAACCACAAACTACAGGATATAGAATTTACTTTAAAAGCAATGGTGTCCGGTGAAGCATGTGGTATTGCAACGTATGACCAATACGTTCTTTATAAGGATAAGAAACTGATTGCTCTTCCACAGTTGATGAATGTAGGAGACGCCGGAGCTTACTATCACAGTGAAGAATATGTTTTTCCTAATGATAAAGGAGGAGTTCCTAATACCTTTATCCTGAAAGTAGAAGATATGGAAACCGATGATAAAGACCGGGAGAAGAAAAAACGTTCTTCCAAAACGTATCTTTGGAATGGAAGTTCTTATAAACTTAAATAGATCTTTTGCTTAAAATAAATAAAACCGTTGTCATTGTACAGCGGTTTTTTTGTTCATACAGAATACAACACAAAAATAGGACTGGAATATCCAGTCCTACCCAAACATGATTAAGTGTATAGTTTAGCCATAAATGGCTATAAGGAATAAGTTGTTGCACAAAAAAGATTTTTATTGATGCTTAATCAATGTTTCTTTAAATAATAATTAAAACTAACTTTTATAGAGGCTTCTCGGTAAAAGCTTATACGATAAAAGTACCACGAATTAAAGTTTATTAGGTGAAAAGTTAAGTTGATTCCGCGAAATAAGGCAGTGAAACGGAATTTTCATACTGTGAAGCGTACCTGGCAACTTTCAGATTGAGGTAGTATCCATATGCTTATTCAGGGCAATCTGCCATAAATAAAAACCCTCACAGTTCTTGCTGTGAGGGTTCGTAAATTCTTTGTATATATTTACAAATACACTTTTTTTTATGGATTAGCCTTTACAGCATTATACATCAGTGAATCTTTCTGTTGATGAGTGTAATCATATTTGTATTGATAAAATGAAGACTCCCAGTCCCCATATCCAACGTTAGGAATGATAATGAATTTTTTACCAAACTCATTCGCTGCGTTTTTCACGGCTGCAGATCGTTCTATTTCTGATTTTTTATCGAACAGATTGGAGAAATCAGCAAGATTATCACCCAATAGTAAAACGATATTATAATTTTTAGCAATGTCCAGGCGTCTGTTCTCCTTACTGCTTTCTTTAGATCGAAGAATAAGGTTGGCATCACTTTGAAGTGGGAAATTGTATTTTTTCAGATTTTTCAATGTTCCTGCACGTTCCTGTTCTATACGGTTGGTAACGTAAAATACCTGTATACCTTTACTCGCTGCATACTGATAGAATGCCTGAGAACCGGTAAGTGGTGTTGCAATACCTTTGGCAGTCCATTCTTCCCATGTTTTTTGATCGTAATCTTTTCCCATTTTTGAACGCTCAACGGCGTAATAGGAATTATCTAAAAAGGTCTCATCAATATCAGAAACAATCGCTAAAGGTTTATCCGATTTTTGTGCTAAAGCTTCATTCAGACGAAGTTTTGCAATATTGTAAGCCTGCAGGCAAAGTGCTTCATATTCGGCTGCTCTTTGTTGATAAAACGCAGCATATATTTTCCCGTCACGTCCAAGATTTTGATAAGGAGCATCCTGAATAATGGTTTTTGTAACCGGAACAGCTGTTTTACATGACAGGGTCAAAGCAAAAGCACAGCTTGCAATAATGAACTTGAAATTTTTCATTGAATTAAAATAGAGAAAGCAAAATTATAACAATTAGATTGGTATGACAACTATTTCTCATATTAGCTTTTTTGAAGGTACAATAAGTATTAGATTTGAATACTGAATTAACACATGATCCTTAGATGGCTAAGAAGAAGATAAAAGGATAAAAAATTACTAAATGACCAACGTATTTGAAGATTACTTATGCTCAACAGGAGGACTATCATTAGAGGAAATTAATTTTTCTGTGCAGTTCTTCAAACCGATCCACTTAAAAAAGGGTGATTTTTTTATTAGTGAGAATGAGCCCTGCCGCTATATTGGATTTATCGCTAGTGGCGGTGTAAAAGCATACGCTATCGATAAAGAAGGAAAAGAAAATATAACCTGCTTCAAGTTTGAAAATGAATTTGTCACCTCGTTTCCGGAATTTGTAAAACAGGAGAAATCCAGAAGGAGCATCAGGGCTATAGAAGATAGCGTAATCTATAGAATAAGTTTCCCGGATTATCAGCATCTGCTTGATCGTGTGACTGCCTGGAACGGAGTTATAAAATCGGTGATGGAAAAAGAGTATAGTCAAAAAGAATGTTATTTGCTCAATTATAATAATAAATCGACTGTAGATAAATACCTTTATGTTCTGTCTGATGAACCGATGCTTGTTCAACGCGTAGCAACTCAGGATCTGGCATCATACCTGGGCATCACACAGCGATCGCTTACCCGTGCGAAGGGACAAATACATAAACCCGACGTATTATAGGACAAATGTCCTTATGCGATTTTGGTTAGCGATGTAGATTTGCACAAAAAAAATTATGCTACGTCAAATTACCACCGAAGTATTCCAGATTCCACTGATGCCGCGAAACGGTATCAACTGCTATATTATCGAAGGTGTACTGGTAGATTCCGGAATAAGGAGTTCATATACCACTATAAAGAAAGTTATCCAGAAAATTGCTGTTCATCAACATGTACTTACACATGCGCATGCAGACCACCAGGGGTGCAGTGATCAGATATGTGCAGAGTTTGAAATTCCTTTACTCTGTCATCCCAACGAAGTTTTTAGGACCGAAACAGGTATGGTAACCAACGACTATCCAACTCCGGATCATTGGGTGGCAATGCTTCAGCAAAAATACTGGGCTGGGCAGGGACATCAAGTTGATCAGACCATTGTTGAAAATGATATGATCGGAAACTTTCGGGTAATAGAAACGCCAGGACATTCGGGTGGTCATATTTCTTTGTTCCGTGAGCGCGATGGTGTACTGATCATCGGAGATGCGGCAACCAATATGAACATTCTTACTACAGTAACCGGTCTGAGACTTCCTCCAAACATGTTCACTTCGGATCAGCAGCGCAATATCAAATCGCTCAAGAAGCTAGCAGAACTGAACCCTTCCATTATTTGCTTCGGTCACGGGCCGGTCATGCGAAATACAGATCGGAAGTTTGAGCAATTTGTGGCTAAATGCAGTGCGGCTGTTTAAAGATAGATCTTGCTGTAATTACAGTTTAAAAGGAAAAGCATTTTAGATTCCTTCTTTTATAGGGCTATGAGGTTTAAGTGGGCGCAGAAGGACTCGAACCTTGTCCGTTCCGATTACAAATCGGGATGCTCTATCTGTTGAGCTACGTTAATAAGCTTTAGTAAGGACAACAAAAAACCTCACCATAAAAATGATGAGGTTTTGTGAACTTGACAGGATTATCCTCGAACTCTTTGGTTGCTGATCTTAATTTGATTTTAAGTGTATTTTATTGATTATCAGTTGTTTGGTTTTATTGCAAGAAGTTTTGATTCCATTTTGAGAGATTTCCATAATCGTTATACAAAAAAATCTTCCAAATTGACTACTTGCAGGATTTGTCTATTCTTAATTCACAGAATTAGCTATTAAAATGTCGTTGAATACTAATGGATAAACCGCCTCCAATGATGATATTTTTTTCTTTATTCATCATTTAAACTTTTTAAATTTTTAAAAGAACCGACTGTCTACAAACAGCCGGTTCAAGGGAAAAAAATCTTTTTCCTTCTAAAAACACTTAATACTCACTATTTATCGCTGATGCTTTTCTATACTTAGCTTCATTGATCTTATATTCTGCCTTAAGAACTATGTAAGCTCTTTATCTTGCAAATTTTTCTGTGTGTATTTAGTTTTACAATTGTGCGGTAATACCCCCATCAATTATAAACTCTGATCCTGTAGAATAACTTGACTCATCAGAAGCAAGATAAACTACTAAAGAGGATACTTCCTTCGCATCGGCAGCTCTTCCTAAAGGGATGTTGATTTTTGACAATTCCTCCTTCGGCACCGCGCTGGTCATTGGCGTATCAATCAATCCCGGATGTACAGAGTTAACCCTGATATTATACTTTGCCAATTCCACCGCTGCTGATTTGGTCATTCCTCTAACTGCAAATTTAGATGCAGAATAGGCAAGCCTGTATGGTGCTGCAACAAAGCCTGCGATCGACGATATATTGACTATCGAGCCCGTCGATCCTTTTTTCATTGAAGGAATTACAGCTTTCATGCCTAAAAAAACAGATACCTGGTTGATTTCTATCACCTGTCGGTATAAAGCTTCTGGCATCTCTTCCAATAAAGCAGGCTTATCAATACCTGCATTATTAACCAATATATCGACTGGGCCAAAAGTTTTTTCAGCGGCTTCAATTACTTTATCCCAGTCTTCTTTGCTCGAAACATCATGTTTGACAAATAGTGCGCTGTGATCTCCTAGAGATTGGGCGACTTCCAGGCCTTTCTCTTCGTTAATATCTGTGAGTACAACTTTTGCACCCTCTGCAACAAAAGCAACTGCGTGGGCTGCACCCATTCCTGATGCTGCACCCGTAATAATCGCTATTTTACCTTTTAATCTGTCCATGTTTTATAAATTTTAAGGTTAAATTTTCTTATTAATATTGCTCTGTCATAAATTCTGCATCTGCAACGATTCCTACATTACAATAGATTGATTTATCGCCTGCAAAATCAAACAGAACAGTTAGTTATTCTGTATTTGTGAGTCTTTTTTAGTATTAAGGAAAAGATTACTCTTCCTTTCTAAAAACACTTAATGCTCACCATCCATCCCTGAAGCTTTTTTATACTTAGCTTCATTGATCTTATATTCTGCCTTGGCATCAAGAATCTCCGATTTGGCTTCCTGCCAGAGAACCTGAGCTTTCAATACTTCTTCTGCTACCACAGTTCCTGCGTCGTATCTGTCCTGGTTCAGCCTGAGATTTTCCGTGGCCTGAACAAGAGATTTTTCAGCAAGCTCGATATGTTTAACAGATTGGTTGAGCTGCATCACGGCATTCTGGACTTCCAGCACCAGAAGCTCTTTCGTTTCTTCCAGTTCAAGCTTTTGAGCATTGGTTTTATATTGCTGCTCTTTTACTTTCTGCTCTCTTACTCCCCAGTCATAAATCGGAATGTTTACAGACAGCATTCCCACAAATCCCTGCATATTATTTTTCATATTGATAGGATTAACATTTTTACCAAAACTGGAAAAGCCGATTCCCGAAAGAGCTACCGTCGGCTTGCGGTCACCATCAAGCAGTTTTTCCTGAAGCTCATTTATTTCTACTGCTTTGGCAAGAATGGATAGCTCAGGCCGGTTCGTCGGCTGTAGCTGATTATCTGCCAAAATACCAGCAAAGCTGCCGCTTACAGCATCCTCCACATCAAAATCGGAATCGGGAAGTCCTGCGATCTGGGCAAGGTTTAACTTGGCTATGCTAAGGCCATCTTCTGCACGTTTCAGATTGAGTTGTGCCTCATTCTGCTGAACTTCTATTTTCAACAGGTCATTTTTATAGGTCAGCCCTGCGTCAAAGGAATTCTTCACATTGGTATGCAACTGATCCAGAAGCTTGATGTATTCTTTTGCCAGTGCTATTTTCTCCTTGGCATTTACGATCTGCCAGTACATGGTTTCCGCAGAAAGTTTTACTTCCTCTTTGGTAAGGTCTTTCTGCGCCATCTGCAGATCTACGGCCGCTGAAGAAATCTTTTTACCGGTTTCTACTTTCCCGCCGGCATACAAAACCTGGGTAACATTCACATTGGCGCTTCCCAATACTTCCGGCAACAGGTTTGAAAGGGGTTTGGAGAAATAATATCCTCCCACACTTCCGTCCACTGTAGGTTTTCCCCCTGCTTCTGCAGCCGTTCTTGCAGCCTTGGCAGCTTCTATATTCTGTTGCGCTTTTTTGATCTTTTTATTGTTCTCTAATGCCAGGTTTCTGACTTCATCCACAGAAACTACACGTTCCTGAGCCTGAGCTCCTATTGCCGCTGTAAACAACAGCACCAGAACTATTTTTGATATCGTATCGTATATTATTTTCATTTTTTTTACATAAAGGTTGCCCTGCAGCACTAAACAAAGGAGTTTATTAACAAGGAATCAACGCAGAGCAACCGGTTAAAAAATTGATATTATAAATATTAGTGATGAGGTTTGGGCTTATATAAAATAACCTCGTCGTCCAATTGATCTTCAGGTGTTTCATCTTTAGGCACGGGATCTTTCAGAAGCTTGTAATACATCACCGGAACAATGAAAAGCGTAAAGATCATTGAGAAGATAAGCCCAAAGGCCAATACACTTCCTAAAGGTGCCCACATCGGGGATTTACCCAGGATCATTGGAACTACTCCTACGGCAGCAGCGGCAGATGTAAGGAATATAGGACGCATTCTTCGCTTAGCCGCCGCTATAGCCGCCGCCTTGTGTGAGTACCCATGTTCCCGAATTAGCTCATCTGCATAATCTACCAGGATGATTCCGTTTCTTACCACGATACCAATCAAACTGATGATTCCCATAAAGCCTGTCATTCCTAATGGATTTCCGGTAATAAAAAGCCCGAAGAAGGCTCCGAAAAGACTCAGTAGGAACGTGCACAGGATAATGAGCGCTTTTCCCAGACTTTTGAACTGGAACAACAGCGTAAGGAAGATCAGAATAAGGCTCACAGAAAGTGAAAGCATCATTCCCGGAGTATTTTCAGCTGTTGATTCCGCATCTCCTCCATATTGGATTGTCGTGCCTGCCGGGAGGGCAAGCGCCTCAATTTTTGGCAGGGCTTCTTTCAGTATTCTTGACGGCTTAGGGCCAAGCTGTGATTCTGCCAATACACTGGTGTACTTGATGCCATTCCTTCTTGAAATTACTCCAGTATGCCATTCCGGCTGCAATGTCGCCACTTCCTTCAACGGGATCTTTCCGCCAAAATGCGATTGTATGTGAAGATTTTCCAGGGCATTCATATCTTTCCTGCTTATGGAATCATATCTCAGGAAAATATCGACAGGTTTGTCTCCTTCCCATAATGTCGAAACAGAATATCCTTTCAGCCCGGCTCCAAGTGTTTGGGTAATAGCCTGATTCGTTACACCTAGCCGATTGGCCTTAACATCATCCACATTCAGCTTTACGCCCATATAATCATATTCGCTGCTCAGACGTACATTATTGGTTCCTGGTGTATTTTCAAGGATATTTTTAATCTCCAGTGCTACGCTTCTCTGATTGGATTCATTATCACTTACCACACGGATATCAATTGGTGAACCTTCCTGAAAGCTGAGCTGCTTCAACTTAATGGAGCCATCAGGTATAAAATTTTTCAGTTTTTCAAGATATTCTTTGACCATTTCATTAGATGCATCATTACTGATTGTCGTAATGAAAACCTGTGCAAAATATTTTTTAGGAGATTCCGGTGCATAGGAAGTATGGAATCGTGGTGAACTCATTCCTACGAAGCTTGTGATATCCACTACGCGATTGTCTTTTTTAAGGATCTTTTCAAGCTCTTTTACTTTAACTTCCGTTTTCTCCAGTGAGGTCCCGTTAGGCATCCAGACTTCCATATTGAATTGATTACGCTCAGTGAGCGGGAAAAACTCCGGATCTACTTTGGTAGCAATAAAAAGGGCACTAACAATAGATAGCACACCAATAAACATTGTTGTTTTTGGCCATTTGAAAGCCAATCCAATCCCATTATCAAATGCTGTCTGAAGATGATCCAGCATGTTTTTCTTCAGGGGCCTGTCACTTACTTTATGCTTTAATCCTTTCTTAATGAATACATAACAAGTGTATGGTGTAAGGAACAGAGCGACTAGCATTGAGGTAATCAGTGCAATAGCTACAGTAATCGGGAGTGAAAACATAAAATCTTTTGCAATGCCATCCATAAATAAAGCTAATGGAGCAAATGCAAATATAATGGCCATCGTTGCCGTAAAAATCGGAAGTGAAAGCTGTTGGGCTGCCTGCCAGGCTGCCGTCCATGGTGTTATCCCTTCATCAAGCTTTTCAATATAATTATCAACTACCACAATGGCATTGTCCACCACCATTCCAAGGACAATGATCAAAGCGGCAAGGGTTACCTGGTGCAGTTCCAGACCCACTATCTGCATGAGCCCAAACGTAATAATGATAGAAATAGGTGCTGCTGCTGAAGCTACACCGGCTACCCGTATAGGAAGCAGTAACATTACAACAAGTACCACAGAACCTATCGCCATGGCGAACTCCACCATGAAATGACTGATACTTTCTCCAACGGCTTCTGGCTGATTCACAATCGTTTTCATATGAATATCCGGCGGGAAATTTTTCTGAATGTCTTCAATCTTTTTCTCTACTTCTTTCCCGAAGGCTACGATATTGTTTCCGGGCTGCATGTCAACGGTCAGTACCATAGCCTTTTCATCTCCTATTCTTACCAATGAAGAAGGTTCTTCAAAACGTCTTTCAAGGTCGGCGACATCTTTCAGGCGCACCACATTGCCTGCCGGTGTGGTATAGACGATCTGCTCGGCAATATCAGATATATTCTTGTAACGGCTATTGGTAAAGACCGGAATGATTGCATTGGAACCGGAGGATATTTCTCCATTATATCCGGTCACATTCTGCTGCTGTATGGCACTGACCAATGTGTTGATTCCAAAACCGTACTGCTGTAGTTTCTGGTCATTGATCTTAATGTAGATCTGCTGTTTCTGGCCTCCGGATCGGTTAATCTTGGAAACCGTAGGTATTACCTTCAGACCATCTTCCAGCTTATCAACATATCTTTCGATCTCAGCGTATGTTCTTTCTTTAGAAGATACGGAGATGATCATTGCCGTTACATTGGCAAAATTACTGTTGATAAACGGTCCGACAACTCCGGCAGGAAGCTTTGGACGGAGATTCGCATCCATATCAAGCTGAAGTGTATGCCAGAATTTCTTACGGTCTTTGACATCAGTATTCATTTCCACGGTGAAAAATACCTGTCCTTCTTTCACTTCGGCTTTTACTTTTTTCTTTTTGATCTCTTCAAAAGAGAAGAGATACTGTTCTATCTTTTTTGCCACTTCTTCCTCAACCTGATGCTCATCGGCTCCCGGATAAAATGCATATACAGCAGCAGTAGGAATCTCAATTCGTGGATTTTCGCTTCGGGGCATATTGATAAGAGAATTGATCCCCATTACCATCAACAGGACTACCAGCACGATCACTACCTGCTTGTACTTCATCACAGCTTCCAGAAAATGCACTTTTTTATTCGTCATTTCTTTTATTTCTTTTGAATTAAAATTTAACAGGCTGACCATCTTCCAGGCGCGTCTGCCCAGAAATAATTACCTGATCATCCGGAACCAGCCCACTTTTGATAACTACATCGCTGGCGCCTGCCATATTCTGCATTTCTATTCTCTTTTTAAATGCTATAGCCTTATTTTTAGCAGATTTTACGGTATACACATAGCTCGAACCATCAGGGTCTTTGAGGACTGCCTGAGCAGGAAGAATAATGACATCCTTACTTTTACCGGTATTGATGTTGATATCCGTAATCATCCCCGGCAGTATCTGACCTCCTGGATTGTCTAGACGTATCTTTACCGTATATGTTCTGGAATTGTCATCTGCCTGAGGATTGATGATGGTGATATTTCCATCAATCGTACGATTAAGACTTGGGATGGAAATTTCAGCAGGAGTTCCTATTTTCAGTGAACTGATCTCATTCTCCGTGATAGATGCAACTGCATACACCTTATCTGTTTTCACAATAGTAAATGCCGGAACTCCGGGTGCTGCTGTAGCACCGGCTTCGGTAAGCTTTTGGGAAACGATCCCTGAAAAAGAAGCATAAAGCCTGGTATCTTTCAAATTTTTCATGGCAATATCTCTATTGGCTTTAGATTGTGCCAGCGCTACCTTTGCAGCGATATAATCTCTTTCCGGTAAACTTTTTTTAAGATACAGCTGGTTGAGACGGTTGAAATTGTCCTGAGCCTGATCCATTCCTGCGCCGGCAACAGCCAGGGTATTCTGATAAGTACTGGTTTCTATGGCCGCTAAAAGCTGACCTTTAGATACACGCTGACCCTCCTGAACATATACTGCGGTAACACGGCCGGAAACTCCAAAACCAATGTTCACACTGTTGTCTGCCAGAATATTTCCACTGTAAGAAAATGTTTCAGGCTGGGAAATCCTTTCTATTTTCTGCACGGCAACCTTTATAGGCTCAACTTTGACTGTAGGTTGCTCTTTTCCGCCACATGCTGAAAGCAGCAACAGACTTCCTAATAAAAAAAGACTTTTCTTTTTTTTGATTATCATAAAATAAATTTTTACCGTTAAAGGGGACCCAATCGTAAATTGGTTCACCGTGCAAATTTGAGGTAAGGAAATACATGATAAAAGGTCTGTTTTTGGCTGATATTGGTCTAAAACGAAACCATTATTCTCCAGAAGATAATAGCTTAATATGGAATAGCTATTCCGAGCCTGTTAAAACAAACCAGCTTATTTTGTGTAAGGCCTTTGCAATGCAATGATTTTGAATGATACTGAGATCATTTATTTTCTTTTAAAGAATTTTCTTACCGACTATTTGAAAACAGATTGCACTAAAGATGCTCCTTTGAAAATAATGAGCATTCCAAAAAACTGCTCTTATATAAGGGCAATTCTAAAATATTCAGAGATGATTATTTGTTCAGATTTTGACCAGTTTACACCGAATTCAGACCTTTTTTATTACCATTTTACTGCAGAAATTTGCATTATCAACCAATATGAAAGAAAATTAATGAAGTACCGGACCATATCTGTAACCAGTGAGCTGATTGGTAAAAAACAAGTCTGGTACTGATTACAAATATTGATTGCTGGAGTGAATGGGATTTCAACATTGAAAACTCAAAATGTATTGAAACTAAGGTCGGGAAACTAAGCTTATTTAGCTAACACCGTAATTTTCTTACAGCGAGAGATGTTGATGGGGAATTGATACCTTATGAAAACTCCACATTCTGAATCCGTCTTGCCGGATCCAAACTGTACAGTAAATATGTAATGGAAGATACAACGAAGGGATTGAAAATAACCATTATTACTTCTGTTTCTGGGTTTTTGGCTGAGCTATGGAATTTGTTGGTGGTAAAAAGAATTGAGCAATACTCCCAAAGATCTTATCATAATCGTTGAACACATAAAAAATAGAAATGAAAAACAATGTGCTTTTTAAAACAAAATTCAAAAAAATTATAGATGCTTTCTGGCTTAGGGAAGATATCCTGGAAACAATTCCCAACTGCCAGTGCGAATATCTTGACAGCAATTTCAGACTATTGAGTGTATCTTCTGAAACTTTATTTTCAGAAAATGAACTTAAACCTGTTTTTGAATTGTATAAAACGGAATTCTCTATTGTGGAAAGAAATATCTCAAGAGGCAGGTTGCATATCATATCCTGATAATGAATAATCTACCAACAAAAATCTTGAATACTGAAGAAAAAATAAAGAAAATTGCTAAATATGTGCTTTTCGTGGAAGGCAGGTTCTATGCCACAACACAGCAGATCGCACAAAGCGCAGGTATGGACAGAACGGCAATACATTATTATTTCCGTACAAAAGTCAACCTTGTTAACATCATCATTGGTGAAGTGATCAATGAATTTCCAGCTCCCGCTTGGAATGATATTAAGGAGCTCTCACTGAAGGAGAAACTGAAAAGATATATTGATTTCAATACTGAAAAAAGCAAAAAATATCCTTACCTGGATGTTTATATTATCACCCAGAATGAGTGTTTAGGATTCGGGGAGAAATTATTTTTCCCGTTGACGGAAATGATACCTGAGATCTCAGTTTGTATCCGTGAAGAAAGGACAAGCTACAACAATGCCTTATTGTTTCTTGTCGATCTTGTTTCCATGGTTTCAGGTTTTCATATCTCTGCCGATTTCTTTAGGAAAAGATCAGATATTGTATTACCATCATCTTTCTACCATCAAAGAGCTGAAAGTATTATAAATTTATTTTTAAAATAAATATCAAATTTGAAAATCAGCCGTATGATGAATTTTCGAATATATAGCATGATCCAGCGGCTTATTTATTAACTTTACTAACGTTCATATTAAAAGCTATGACTCATAAAGATATTGTTTTTCATAATCTCCACGATCTGTTTAAAATGATCGACAAAAACGGTGATAATCAAAAAAATAACAATGATTTTTTCATCATCCGGGAATCTCACGACCTGGACGAAAATTCTTACAAATATCCTTTCAGAACAGACAATGGCGTAGTTATGCTGGTTACAGAAGGGGGAGGTAAAATACAGATTAATCTTGAAGAAATAAGCGTTAAAAAAGATGATATTGTTATTTTTACCCCAAATTCAATTATTTATCCAGCCCACAAAGATTCTTACATCAGGGCAAGGGGGATTGTCTTCAACGATTCTTTTGTTCAAAAAAATATCCGCCACATGCATTACATCAATGAGATCATCTTCTTTTCCGAAAGAAATACTCCGATTTTACATCCCGGCTTTAATGAAAGGGAAACCATAAGGTTCCTGCTTGATAAGATCAGTCTGGCGGATGAGCAGGAAAATTATTATTCGAAAGACATCATTAACCATTATTTTAATGCGCTGCTCCTTGAGCTGATGGTATTATACCGCTATAATGACACCAGAACGATTGATTCTAAAACATCAAGAAAGAAGGATCTTATCAATCAGTTTCTTATTCTGCTTTCTGAGCATTCCAAAAAAGAGAGAGCTGTTGAGTTTTATGCTGAGAAGCTATTTGTGAGCCCAAGCTATCTGACACGAATCGTAAAAGAAGCCTCTGGTGAATCTACCCGTACCGTCATTACCAATTCTGTCATTATTGAGGCTCGTGATCTGCTCTTGAATTCTAATCTTTCCATTACACAGATTGCAGAAGAGCTTAATTTCAGTGATCAGTCTTTTTTTGGTAAATTCTTTAAAAAGAAAATGAAAATGTCTCCTAAAATGTTCAGGTCAAAAATGAAGTGAGAACTATTACCAAATAATCTAAACTCCTAAAGCTGTCTTATAATATATTTACTGCCAACAAGAGCCCAGAATGCAGCAAATGGGATTCGTCGGCGAAACTAAAGGGTAGGTAAGTATACTAATAAGGCGCCATTAGGATTTATAATAGAAAGAATCCAAGCTTCAATAATTGAACTCTAAATGTCCCAATGGTAAAAGTTTAGGTCATAGATTTTTATGAGCGTAAAAAAGGAAATGATTTGTAAATAGTGTCTCCTTTAGTGAGCGCGAAAGGATTCGAACCTTTGCCCGTCCCGATTACAAATCGGGATGCTCTGTTATATCTGTCATTGAGTGTTTACTAAGAGAAATGAGAACATAAAAAAAGAACCCATAATTTCTTATGAGTTCTTCAGTGAGCGCGAAAGGATTCGAACCTTTGACCGTCTGCTTAGAAGGCAGATGCTCTATCCAGCTGAGCTACGCACCCATTGTGTAATTTTGAGAAAATTACCAAAACTGTCGGGGCGGCAGGATTCGAACCTGCGACCTCCTGGTCCCAAACCAGGCGCGATGACCGGACTACGCTACGCCCCGATAATGTCATCCTTAATGAATTTTACTTCATTATTTTAATTTGAAAAAGCAAAATGCTTTCAAAAAATTAAAGTAAATAGACCTACAATAAGTGGATCTTTTTTGTGAGCGCGAAAGGATTCGAACCTTTGACCGTCTGCTTAGAAGGCAGATGCTCTATCCAGCTGAGCTACGCACCCATTGTGTAATTTTGAGAAAATTACCAAAACTGTCGGGGCGGCAGGATTCGAACCTGCGACCTCCTGGTCCCAAACCAGGCGCGATGACCGGACTACGCTACGCCCCGATTAAAGGTCATCAATAACGAATTTTACTTCGTTTTTGCGGTTGCAAAGGTACAATACTTTTTGAAAAAAAAAAATAAATTAAAGGATAATTTTTAATTAAATTTTGGAGAAACTTTTTTATTAACTTTACTTGATTAATAACCATGGATTTAAGTTGACTGAAAAATTTTTGATTTTTTTCCTTTTCCATAGGCTCATTGGTTAATTTTATCCTCCCCATCTTTAAAATTTAAAATATGAAAACTCAGGATTTTTATAAAATATATCTTCCTGCTATTGAAAAAGCTCTTCAAAATGATGAAGTCAACGAAGGCTTTTATGTTAAAAGTCCGGAAGACTATATAGATCCGGAATCGATAGAAGAGGTGATCCGATACTTAGAAGAAAAGGAAGATGCGTTTTTAGAAAAAGTTGCTTATTATTTTGATGCAAAATCACACAATTTCCCCTCCATTCAGGGAGTTGAAATTACCATTTATAAGAAACAATTGGTAGAATGGATTTTGAAATTGAAAAAAGAATATGAAAATAAATAAAAGTTTATGATGATCAGTATGATATTAATGTTTGGTGATGTTATAATGATTTGTAGTTGAGTGTATTAATAAAAGAATGTATCCTTAATTATGAAGGATTAAGTTTTATCTTCAAACTTCGCTACTTCCAGCTTCCCTCCTCCAGCTTCCTTTATCTCTCCTGAATTCCTATATTTGCCGCATGAAACGATTAATGTTGATGAGCCTGCTTTTCCCGGCAATCCTGTTTTCACAAACGAGCGGAAAAGTAATTAAAGTATCAGATGGAGATACTATTACAGTCCTTTTAAAAGGAAATACACAAAAGAAACTAAGATTGGCAGAAGTAGATTGTCCGGAAAATGGACAGGCTTTTGGGAAAAATGCCAAACAATTCACCTCTGCGCAGGTATTTGGAAAAACGGTTAAGTTCAAAGAGACCAGTACAGACCGTTATGGACGCTCTATTGCCAGAATTTATTATGATAATGATAAATACCTATCCAAAGAAGTTATTAAAGCCGGAATGGGGTGGTGGTACTTTTCTTATTCCAAGGATGATTCTTTAGGAAAGCTGCAGGAAAAAGCCCAACAGAACAAGATTGGCCTTTGGCAGGATGTTCATGCTGTTGCTCCTTGGGACTACAGAAAAATGAAACGGGAACAATCGAAAAATAAGAAGATTGAAGCTGCTAAAATGCAATTGAAAGCAAAATAGGCAGACGTCATAGGCGGAAAATAGAATATAATCATCAAGCGGTATTGTTGAATATTGATGAGCAGCAATAAATAAAAGCCCTACAATTTAAATTGTAAGGCTTTTGTTATTTATAAATCTCGAGATTTATATTTTATAAGTCATTTGGGTTTGGGAAAGGCCCACATAAGCATAGGCCGTTAGAGTCACAACCTCCTTGGTCAAAACCTTGGTCTTTACATAAATCTCTACAAAATCGTGGAACACATTGATTGGGTATGATACCCCCTAAAATAGTTTTCAACTCATTTCTCTTTAGAGCACTGTTTTGTTTTTTGAATGTTTTCATGTTGATTGTTTTTTATATTATTGGCTCAAATATATAAAAATATTTTATCCTTTACGAGTGAAAAATTATTTATTGTAAACTATAATTGAAAATTTATGAGGTAGAGATTAGATGATGAGCTTTGTTATGGTAAAAAGGGGGATGATTCTATAGACTATTTGCCTATAAAGAATATTGAAATCCTGATTAGTTTAAATTTCGAAAACTAAAATGCTTATGATTGTAAGTAAGCTTGATTTCCGGAAGATCAATATAAATATAATGAAAAACAAAAAACCTCACCATAAAAATGATGAGGTTTTTTGTGAGCGCGAAAGGATTCGAACCTTTGACCGTCTGCTTAGAAGGCAGATGCTCTATCCAGCTGAGCTACGCACCCATTGTGTAATTTTGAGAAAATTACCAAAACTGTCGGGGCGGCAGGATTCGAACCTGCGACCTCCTGGTCCCAAACCAGGCGCGATGACCGGACTACGCTACGCCCCGAATATATAAGAGAGCGGAGGGTAAGGGATTCGAACCCTTGCGACACTTTCGCGTCGACAGTTTAGCAAACTGCTCCGTTAACCACTCCGGCAACCCTCCTTTTTGTTGATTTTTTAATGATCGTTGTTCCGTTATTGCGAGTGCAAATATAGAACAGATTTCTTTATTTACCAAATAAAATTCAAGAAATTTTTGTGTATTTTTGAGGTAATAATTTGATAAAAAACCAAACTGATGCGTAAGACATTATATATCATCGGATTAAGTACTTTAGTTTTTTCATGTACTTCTCAAAAAAATGTAAAAAAAAATAAGTACCAACCGAAAACCCCTGTAGCACAGCCAAAATCAGTAGTCAAGACCCAAGCTCAGGAAGCTTCAAAACCAAAAGTAGTAAGCGATCATGGAGTAGACTTTTTTACTACTAATATAGCAGACCCAACAAAAAATGATAATACAGCAAGTTATGGTTCTATCGTATCTGCAAAACCTGCAGGATATAAAGTGGTAAAGACTTATTTCCCTGCCATGGCACAGAACTTCAGACAGCGTTATCTGATACTGCATTATACAGTGCTTCCTGATGACAAGTCTATTACTGTTCTTACCCAGCCGGGAGTAAGTGCTCATTATCTGGTAAACAATACAGGAGATAATGAAATTTATCAGTTAGTAGATGAAAATAAGAGAGCATATCATGCTGGAGTAAGTTCGTGGAGAGCTGATAAGAATCTTAACGATACTTCTATAGGAATTGAAATTGTAAACCCTGGTTTTACAACTGATGCTGCAGGCAAAAGACTTTTTGTTCCTTTTAGTGATGCTCAGGTGAGAAAAGTAGCTGCGTTGGCAAAAGATATTGTTACAAGATATCAGATTCCTGCAACCAATGTTATTGCTCATGCAGATATTGCTCCTACGAGAAAACAGGATCCGGGGCCAATGTTCCCATGGAAAAAATTATACGATGAATATCAGATAGGAATGTGGTATGATGAAGCAGTAAAGCAAAACTACTTTGATCTTGCACAAACAGAACTTCCTGCAAAGTATAATGACACGGTCTTTATTTTCTCTATACAGACTGCATTGCAGAAATTCGGTTATGGAATAGAACTTAGCGGACAATGGGATGATGCCACTAAGAAGACCATTGAAGCCTTCCAGTATCATTTCCGTCCACAAAATTATGACGGAATTATGGATGCTGAAACATGGGCAATATTACAAGCTTTGAATGTAAAATATTCAGTAAAATAATTCAAATTAAAGCGCATCGGATCGATGCGTTTTTGCTATCTTTAAACGATCAAAAACAGTAAAATATCTGTAATGGAAAATTTCAGAAAAGAAAGTGATTTATTAGGCGAATTGAACGTGCCTTTAGACGCTTATTATGGAGTGCAGACGCAAAGAGCAATCAACAACTTCAAAATCTCAGGACAGCTTTTGTCTTCATACCCGGATTTTATCAAAGGGCTGGCTTTCGTAAAAAAAGCAGCCGCAAAAACCAATTATGAATTAGGGCTTCTTGATGAAAGCCTATATTTCAAGATAGCAGAAGCGTGTGATGAGATTGTAGCAGGAAGATATCACGAGCAATTTCCGGTAGATATGATCCAGGGAGGAGCGGGAACTTCAATCAATATGAATGCGAATGAAGTGATAGCTAATATAGTATTGGAAAAATTAGGGAAAAATAAAGGAGAGTATGAATTCTGTTCACCTAACGACCATATCAACCTCTCACAATCAACCAACGATGCTTATCCTACAGCCATCAAAATGGGACTGCTGCAGATGAATATCGGTTTGGTAGAAAAACTGGAGAAAATTATAGCCGCTTTCCGTGCAAAAGGACAGGAGTTCCAGGATGTTATCAAAATGGGACGTACGCAACTTCAGGATGCTGTTCCTATGACATTAGGTCAGGAATTTGAGGCATATGCTGCTACGTTGGAAGAAGATATTTCCAAACTGAACAATAATGCAAGTCTTTTTGTAGAAGTAAATATGGGAGCAACAGCTATCGGGACAGGATTAAATGCTCCGGTTGGATATGCAACCCTGTGTGCTAAAAATTTAGCTCAGATTACAGGATTCCCGATTGTTTCAGCACCGGATTTAGTAGAAGCTACACCTGATACAGGATCTTATGTGATCTATTCTTCAGCTACAAAGCGTCTTGCCGTAAAATTATCAAAAATCTGTAACGATTTAAGATTACTTTCATCAGGGCCGAGAGCCGGTCTTTTTGAGATTAACCTTCCGCCAATGCAGCCGGGATCATCTATTATGCCGGGTAAAGTAAATCCTGTTATTCCGGAAGTGGTAAATCAGGTTTGCTTTAAAGTGTTCGGAAATGATTTAACAGTAACCTTTGCCGCAGAAGCAGGACAGTTACAGCTTAATGTAATGGAACCGGTACTTTCTCATGCCATCATGGAAAATATCAATTTCCTTTGCAATGCATTAGATACCCTTCGTGATAAGTGTGTAGTAGGAATTACTGCCAACAAAGAAGTATGTCTGAATATGGTAAAACACAGCATCGGAATTGTAACGGCATTAAATCCTTATATCGGTTACAAACAGTCTACAGAGATTGCAAAAGAAGCTTTAGAAACAGGAAAAAGTGTTTATAACCTTGTTTTAGAGAAAGGAATTCTTTCTCAGGAAAAACTGGATGAAATCCTTGATCCGAAAAACATGCTGAAGCCACACAACAAATAAAATAAAACAATAAGTGATAAGTGGTGTTTTTCATCATTTATCACTTATTATTCATCACTTATAAAATAATCCGTGAGGTTTTTAATTATCATTCCTGCCCACAACGAAGAGCAGAACCTCTCATTCACTCTGGATTCTTTACAGCAGCAAAGTAGTAAGGATTTTAAAGTGGTAGCCGTTAATGACGGTTCCACAGACAGTACTTCTGATGTTATCAGAAAATATACAGAGACTGATTCCCGTTTTGAAACCATTAATCTTCAGAAATCAGAACATCAACCAGGTTCAAAAGTGGTTCATGCCTTTAAAAATGGATTGCAGACACAATCCGTAGATGAATTCGATATCATCTGTAAGTTTGATGCCGATATTATTCTACCTGAAAATTATCTGGAAACTGTAGAAAAAGCTTTTGTCAATTATCCTGAATACGGACTGGTAGGCGGTTTACTCTATGTAGAAAAAGAAGGGAATTGGGTATATGAAGGAAATTCCAATAAACATCATGTTAGGGGACCAATGAAAGCTTACCGGAAAGAATGTTTTGTTCAGATGGGAGGCTTAAGGGAAACATTAGGCTGGGATAATATAGACTCTATTTTGTTGGAACATCTAGGCTGGAAAGAAGTAGTCTTACCTGAACTCCATGTAAAACTCATTAAAGTAAAAGGAGCAGATTATACCATACGACCAGCGGATTACTACGGGCGCTATTTCTATTTTTTAGGATTAAATAGGTTTCTGGCTTATATTGCATCTTCAAAGGAAGCAATGAAAGGCAAATCTCCATCATTTTTCTTTGATATTGTGAAGTCTTATGAAGGTTGTAAGTCTAAAAAACTGGAACTTAAAATTTCAAAAGAAGAACAAAAAGCTGTCAATGACCAGCGTTGGAAAATGCTGAAGAAAAAATGGCTGAAAATGTGATGGTATAACACCAAATAAACATCAATAGGAATGAGTTGGAATCCTGGTCATAAACTAAAGGTTTACGAACGAAGCTCATGAAGGAAACCTATTTACATCATTAAAATAATCTCAATTCATCAGTGAAAAAGATAGCTTACATAGAAATAGATACCCACGCAGAAATAGCGCAGGCTTTCATGGATATCATGGAAGGATCTCAGGATTTCAGTGTAGACTATTATTTTTCCAAAAGAATCAAAGATCAGACTAATGCAACCGGAACAGATATTTTTCTGTCTGATAGTTCTATGATTTTAGATCAGCTGAAGACTAAAGAATATGATTTGGTCATTATCGGTACTGTTCATCGTTTTTTTAATACATTTTTAGCGATAACGAAGAAATATAATACTACCGTTATTACTCATAATCTCAATTTTACAAGAGCTTCAAAGCTTGATTTAATAAAAAGCGTATTCAAAGGTGATGTTATTTACAGACTAAAGTTATGGTGGAAAGAAGGTTTGTTGTACGCCGGTAAAGTATATCGGAAATCAAAATCCCTGGTAGTGTTGGATGAAGCTTTGGTTTCTGACAGGCATCAATTCCTGCCTCTTTTTTATACCAGTCCCTTTGCTCAATCTGAAAATAAAAATCTGATGATTGTTATTCCTGGTGGTGTTTCGCAGAAGAGGAGAGATTATAACCACATTTTTACAACCATTCAGAAGATAAGAACAGACCGAAAATGTGAGTTTATTTTCCTTGGAAAAGCAAAGGATAAAGAATTAAAACAACTTGAACATTTATCTTCAAACTTACCGGAGAATATTTCTGTAACTTATTTTTCTGAAAGAGTTTCTGTAGAAGATTTTAAAAAATGGATGCAGAAGGCAGACCTACTTTGGTGTCCTATTCAGCAGGAAACAGAATTTTTCAGCATCAGGGAAATATATGGAAAAACCAAGATGACAGGAAATCTGGGTGATTCTATTGCCTTCGGAAAACTAGCTGTTTTTCCAAAGAATTATCCATCAAAACTGGATTTCATTCTACCTGAAAAAGAAAATATCTTCGAACAGCTGAACAAGCTTACCAATACCCATTTCGATTTTCAAAAAAAATACAGTAGAGTAGAGGTCCAAAAAAGATTGGAACAGTTATTAAAGAGCTTTATTGCTGGTTAAAAAAAACGAATACTTCTGCTATCTTTATTGCTTCCTAAGTCTTATTTAAACTTAAAAATACTCTTAATAAATTTCGCGTTCAGATAATCTTCTATCGGGAAAATCTTTGTAAAATAATTTCCGATATAGATCAATATCAGTACTACAGTAGGTTTGTAGATAAGGTTGATGAAGTTGCTGTCAAAATTAGGCAGAACAATCGCTACAGTAATGGCTAAAGTACAGATGATTGAAATAAAGATCATCTCAATAGTTAACGGTGAAACTTTGAAAACAATATAGTTGAATAAGATTTTAACAACATTATAGATTGTAAGGGAAATTGCTGTAGATAAAGCAATCCCGATAAGTTTCAGGTCTGTATTTTTAATGAAATAAAAGTTCAGTCCAATCGTTAATCCCGCTAATAAAAGCATTACCAGAATGTTGAATCTGTAATATTTTGAAAGGGAGATAATATTTCCGTTGAACCCTGTGGCAAGGTCAATTAAAACTGCAGATCCCCAGATCCATACAACCGGTTCGTACTCTCTAAGCATGACCCCGTTTTTAGGCATGAACTGAGTCAGGTAGGGGAACCCGACCATGATGCAGGAAAATAACACTGCTCCCAGAAAATATAAGGTTAATGAAGTCTTTTTATGAAATTTGTCCAGTCCTTCCATATCGCCATCTGCAAGATGCTTACTGATGATAGGTGCTGAAATATTGAATAATCCCAATTGTGGAATAGAGATTAGTGAAATAAGAGCATACAGTACAGAATAAATACCGTTTTCTTCCATTCCCATAAATTCCCCAATCATAAAGCTGTTGATAGCCAGGTAATTTCCGAATGTTCCCAGAAACCCGAAAAAACTGTAGTTTAAAAACTCCTTCCAGAAATTATCTTTCTTAAAATAATCTGTACTAATATCAAAATGAATTTTTTCAAGCTTATTAGTGTAATAAATATACCCGAAAAGCATTAGAGTAAATATTCCGAAGAAGAATGCCAATGCGATATTCTGAGACAGAGAAAAATAAAAGAACAGACAGAACGCTCCTAAATTGGCTATTTTAGGAAATAGATTGTCGAATATATTAGAAACAACAATTCTTTTATAATTAGAAGTGTATTTATTAAAAATAGCACAGAGAGATAAAACTAAAATAAGAGGTAAGATAATTTCTTTAATTTTCCAGGCTTCCGAACGAATGAATTTTGGATAAAAGTAGGGAAGAACAAAGAATATAACGGAAAATATAAGAAAGTTAATCAAAACAGTAACCAGCGATAGGGAAAGCATGTTCTGATTTTTACCTTCTTTCTGTAAAGAATGAAAAAATTTTACGTTAGCATAGGAAATTCCAAAAACAACAAAAGGAACAAGCATTTCTGCAGTCTGCATACTGTAGCGGAGTTTTCCATAAAATTCGAAGTCATTTGGAAAGATAAAAATTGCAGAAACTGTGCCCAGCAAAAACCCAATATAACCAATAATAGAATATTTGAAGCCTTGTCTCGCTACTACGCTCATAAAGTTGTTTTAAGGGTTTTTAGGTATAAAAATAATATTGTTGATGTACTGAGTTTTATTTTTTTCGTCGTTTGTATTTTGTAAGAGAATGTCCTCTGTAAGAGTCTCCAGAGTAAAGCTGTTCCTGTTCAGGTACTTTACTTCATATCCCCAGCTTTGCACTTCAGAGATTTCATTCCATATTGGTGTTTGGTGATGCCTTTGTTCCATCTCAACCATTAAGGTAGGCATAAACTGTCTGATGGTTTCTTTAGCTCCCGAAAGAGTCTTTATTTCATTGCCTTCAACATCTATTTTGATAAAATCCAGTCTGGTAAAGTGCTCCAGGGCAGCCCATTCATCCAGTTTGATAACCTTTACTTTCTCAGTATAGCTTTTCTCTTCGCCTTTTTCTTTGTAAGCAGTATTTAAGGTTCCACGGGAAGCAATGGTTTTTCCGTTGATAATGGGAACTTTGAATTCCGCAATTGTATTTTCGTCAGAAAGAGCCAAAGGAAGTACCCTCATGCTAGGGAACAGTCTTTTCAGCCTGGTATAAAGCTTTTTGTTAGGTTCAAAAGCATAGATATGCTCGTGGTCCAGTTTATTTTCCAGTTGATATAAGAAAGTTCCTACATTGGCACCAATGTCCAGTATTACAGCACTTTTTGGAAGGTATTCTTTGATCCATACCAGTTCCGGTTCTACATTGCGCTCCGAAAAATTACCTTTATTAAGATTGTTTAAGGTCTTAAAATATCTTTTCTTATAAAAATTCGGACTTATATATTGTAGTTTTTCTGCAATTTTTTGGTATAAAGACATCCTTAGCTTTTTGACGAACAGCAAAGATAAGCAAAAAAGTAAAACTTCTCTTAAAAAATGTTAAATATAATTAATTGATTTCCAATTGATAGCCTTTGTAGGTTGTTTTGTAAGACGCTGAATTTTAATATATTTTCAGTTTGTCACAGAGACGCTCTATAGATGAATCATTCTTGAATAGTATAAAGACATTAAAATGTTTTATAAAAATATCAATTACAGATCTGCACGGATATTTTTGAATTATATGCAAGGAAATATGCAGAATCATCCGTGAAGATCTGTGCCATCTGTGGTCAAAAACTATAAGTCAGTGATTTTTTAATCAAAAAAAGGGTTATTAAGAAAATCATTTAAAGGTTTCATCAGTTTAAAGATCTTGCTCATATTCTTTACTGCATTTTTATCCAGGATCTCTTCATCTTTTAAGGAGTAGACTACAATAAAGTTTTTAAGCTTTAGGTATTCAGCCATGGGATCTTCCTTATCAAAGCCTTGAGGAACCTTTTTTAGCTTGTCATCCTGGTCTAGTTCCGGAAAATGTTTTTTGAAATCTTTGTGGTTTAGAATGTTAAGAAAATCCTCGCCATACAGGGAGATTTCTTTTCGAACTTCTTTCAATACTGAAGACTCAGGCATATATATTCCTCCGGCCAGAAAAGATTTACCGGGTTCCATATGAAGATAATATCCGCCTTTCTGGTTTCCTTTTCCCATTCCCAGAGAAGCCCCGAAATTAGTTTTGTAAGGTGATTTATCCTTTGAGAATCTGGTGTCACGGTAAATTCTGAATAATGCTTTTTTACTGTCAATTTTGGCAAGATTTTCATCAAAAGCTGACATTTCCCTGATAAGATCATCTAAAAATTCAATAACATTTTCCTGAGATTCTGTATAGAGTTTCTTATTCTCATTAAACCATTCACGGTTATTGTTTTTATTTAATTTCTTTAGAAAATCAAAAGTTTTGGAAGAAATGCTTGCTGACATATTGTGTTGGTATTTATTGGTTTTTATTCGTTGCTAGACATTTTATAGCTAATTCCGTATTTCATCACCCCGAAACACTTACCTTTGTTTTCTGCAACACTATTCAAATTTACATAAAAAATCATGTTTTATTGTTTTGTTTTTGAAAATTCATAAATAACGCTTAAAAAATTAATCCAATGTAATAAACAAAAGTAATGGTTGGTAAGTTCTTAATTTAAGCCTCTTTTTTTTGGATTAAATTTTTCAAATATTAAAAAAGTATTACAAGATTCTGAATTTAAGATTGTATATTTAAAACTTTATTCAAAAACAAGTCAAATATTTATTGTATCTTTGCAAAAATTTTAAAATAGTTAATGAATTTATTTACGGAAACCAGTTTAAGTCCTGATATTCTTAAGGCAATTGGCGAACTGGGCTACGAAAGCCCAACAGAAATCCAAAAACAGACTATCCCTTTTATTCTTTCAGATATTCGCGACTTGATCGCACTTGCGCAGACAGGGACAGGCAAAACAGCAGCGTTTTCGCTTCCGATTTTGGATATGATTGACGATACGAGTCGCAAAATCCAATTATTGGTGCTTTGTCCGACACGGGAATTATGTCTTCAGATTTCGAAGGACATAAAGAATTACTCTAAATACATGGACATCAAAACTACTGCGGTTTATGGTGGAAGTAGTATTGTAGATCAAATGAGATCTTTAAAAGAGAAACCACAAATTATCGTGGGAACTCCAGGTAGGGTAATTGACCTTATCAACAGAAAAGCCTTAGATTTTTCTGCGATTCATTGGTTAGTATTAGATGAAGCTGATGAAATGCTATCAATGGGATTCAAGGATGAATTGGAAACCATTCTAAGAGAAACTCCGGAAACGAAACAAACTTTCTTATTCTCGGCTACGATGAATAAAGAAGTGGAAAGAATTTCCAAAAACTATCTTACAAAGCCACACCGTATTTCAGTAGGTTCTATCAACGAAGTGAAGAAGAACATTACTCACGAATATTATGTGGTAGGATATCGTCAGAAAAAAGAAGCATTAAAAAGATTAATTGATGCCAATCCTAACCAGTATTCCATTATTTTCTGTAGAACAAGAATGGAAACTCAGGAGGTTGCAGATTTCTTGATGCAGAACGGCTATGCAGCGGATGCCCTTCATGGTGACCTTTCTCAAGCGCAGAGAGATACGGTAATGAAGAAATTCAGATTGAAAAACATTGATATCCTTGTAGCAACAGACGTTGCAGCAAGAGGATTAGATGTAAACTCTCTGACTCACGTTATCCACTTCTCTTTACCTGATGATCCTGAAGTATTTGTTCACAGAAGCGGAAGAACAGGTAGAGCTGGTAAAGATGGTATTTCTATGGCTTTAATTAAGCCTGAAGAAAGCAGAAAATTGAAGCAGATTAAATCTGCTACTAAAATTGAAATTAACGAAAAATTCATTCCTACAGGAGACCAGATTATCAAGGCTCAGGTTGGAGGTGTTTTCGAAAAACTATTGACAGAGCACGAAGATCTTTTCGAATTTGATGATAGCTTAATTCCAGATTTAAGTAGCTTTACAAAAGAAGAATTGGTACACAAGTTGTTACAGTTCCAATTGAAAGATCTTGCTTTATATTACAAAGACAAACACGATCTTGTTGAGCAGAAGTTGAGCAACAGAGACGATGATTTCTCAAGAAGAGACCGTGGACGAGATAGAGGAAGAGATAGAGACAGCAGAGACAGAGATCGCGGAAGAGATAGAGATCGTGGTGGAAAGCCAAGAAGAAAGGATGAAAACATGGTTAGATTCTTCTTCAACCTTGGTAAAAAAGACCACTTGAAGAAGCTTGATGTTTTAGATATTATCAACAAAGCTACTACTGATGGTAAGAGCAAGAAAAGAGCTGAAATCGGAGATATCGAAATTTTAGAGAAATTCTCTTTCTTCGAAGTTGAAAAATCGTATAGAGACAATGTCTTGAGCAATATTCAATCGATGAAATTTAAAGGAAAAGATATGAGAGCTGAAGTAGCTAACTAATCTCTTTTTATACCCTATAAAACCGGCAATACTGCCGGTTTTTTTATTTGATAATCAATGGGTAAGCGAATGTTAACAAAACTTAATGTTATATAGTTTCATGGGCGGTCCTTTTTTAAGAAATTTGCACTCGAATTATAAATACTAAAAAATGGGAATTGGTAATATTTTCCACGCTTTTCAACCAAAAGATAAAATCTTCTTTGTACTTTTCGAGAAGGTAACAGAAAATCTAGTTGCAATGTCTGAAGAATTCAACGCTGGAATCAAGGATTTCGATCTTAACGACGATTCAATGTTGAAAAAAATGAGTGATTACGAACATAAAAATGACGAGCTTACTCACGAAATCTTCGTAGAACTAGGAAAAAACTTCATTACTCCTTTTGACCGTGAAGATATTCACACATTGGCAACAGGATTAGATGATATCGCAGATTATATCTACGCTTCTACAAAATATATCTTCTTATACAAATCTCCTGAGATGAAAGCTTATTCAGACTTCTCTCTGTTGATCCACAAAGCATGTCTTGAAATTCAGAATGCAATGAAGAACCTTAAAGGCTTCAAGAACATGGAGCAGGTGAAAGAAGCTTGTATTAAAGTAAACTCTATTGAGAATATTGCAGATGATTTGCTTTCTAACTCAATGGTAGATTTATTCGAAACTAATGATGCCATCAACATTATTAAAGTTTCATCTGTATTGAACTATCTTGAAATCGTAACGGATAAAGCAGAAGATGTTGCCAATACAATTGAGAACATCATGATTAAATACGCCTAAAAGATAACAATACATAGCAAAAAATGGAATTTCCGATTTTACTTGTAGTTATTATTGCGTTGGCGTTAATCTTTGATTATATCAATGGTTTCCATGATGCGGCCAACTCGATTGCAACTATCGTATCTACAAAAGTTTTAACTCCATTCCAGGCTGTACTTTGGGCAGCACTTTGGAACTTTGCAGCTTTCTTTATTGCTGCTTATATTATTGGAGAATTCAAAATTGGTAATACAATTGCCAAAACAGTTAATGAGAATTTTATCACACTTGAAGTTATATTTTCCGGCTTGATGGCAGCCATTGCCTGGAACCTTCTGACATGGTGGTTTGGAATTCCTTCTTCGTCATCACATACCTTGATTGGAGGATTTCTGGGAGCAGCTTTGATGCATGCTTTCATGATGGACTATCATGATGTAGCAGCAGCACAACCAGGGCTTGGATTCTGGGATACCGCTAAAGAAGCTATGAGCCAGGTTACCCACCAGAGTGTTGTAAAGTTTGATAAAGTAATTCCTATCTTCCTGTTCATTTTTATGGCACCGATTATAGGGATGATTATCTCCATCATTATTACATTAATTATTGTTCATCTTTATAAGAGATCAAATCCACACAAAGCAGATAAATCTTTCAAGAGATTACAGTTGGCTTCGTCAGCACTGTTTAGTTTAGGACATGGTTTGAATGATGCTCAGAAAGTAATGGGGATTATTGGAGCTGCTGTAATTTATTATCACGTTAATATGCTTCAGGATGTACAGTATTTGGATATTCCTTCTGCAGAACGTTTTAATTACTTTGCACAGCACTATATTTGGGTTCCTTTAGTTTCATTTATTGCCATTGCCTTAGGAACAATGAGTGGTGGTTGGAAGATCATCAAAACAATGGGAACTAAGATTACTAAAGTAACTTCATTAGAAGGAGTAAGTGCAGAAACTGCAGGAGCTATTACTTTATTTATCACAGACCACTTTGGTATTCCTGTATCTACAACACACACCATTACAGGTTCTATCATCGGGGTAGGATTAACGAAAAGAATTTCTGCTGTAAGATGGGGAATTACGGTAAGCTTACTTTGGGCTTGGGTATTAACCATTCCAATTTCAGCATTGGTAGCAGCAATCACTTATCTTATTGTAACTTTCCTTTTTTAAGATAAAAATCACAATTATCATATAAACTTTGTCCATTTGGGCAAAGTTTTTTGTTTTATAGAGCCTTGAAAAATTGTATTTTTGTTCAAATTATAAGATTTTATGGAATTTTTAGACAGATATCAGCAAATTGTTGGTGACGCCATCAATAAGTACACTTTTAAAGATAAACCTACGGAGCTGTATGAGCCGATGAACTACATTATTTCCCATGGTGGAAAACGTCTTCGTCCCATTATGGTACTGATGGCTTGTGATTTGTTTGGCGGAGACCTGAAACAGGCTATAAAACCATCTTTGGCTATCGAGTTTTTCCATAACTTCACCCTGATTCATGATGATATTATGGATGAGGCTCCGTTAAGAAGAAATAAGCCTACAATCCACACACTACACGGGATCAATGTGGGAATTCTTTCGGGAGACGGATTAATGCTTAAAGCTTATAAATTCTTTGAAGATCTTGAACCTGAAATTTTTAAAGCTTGTATCAGAATCTTTACCCATACTGGACTTCTTTTATGTGAAGGACAACAGTATGATATTAATTTCGAAACCCAGGAGAATGTAACTTTTGATGATTATATCAGAATGATTACCTACAAAACGGGAGTGCTAAGTGCTTCTTCTTTTGAGATCGGAGCCTTAATTGCAAAAGCTGATTTTAAAGATGCAAAAGCAATTTTCAACTTCGGAAAACACATCGGAATTGCATTCCAGATTATGGATGATTATCTTGATGTATTTGGAGATCAGGCGCAGTTTGGTAAAAAACATGCCGGAGATATCTACGAAAATAAGAAAACAGTTCTTTACCTGTTAGCAAGAGAACATGCTACAGATGAGGAAAGAAAAGAGTTGGATTACTGGTATTCTAAAAAGACAGATAATATTGATAAGATCTATGGTGTTGAAAAGATCTTCAGAAGAACAAAAGTGGATGAAAAAGCACTTCGTTTGATCGAAAAACACAACGAAATCGGTCAGAGCTATCTTCAGAAAATTGATATTCCTGACGAAAAGAAAAAGCCGTTTATTGAGTTGGCAAATTATTTACTAAGAAGAGAAAGCTAAATAAGGTTGAAGATGATAGGTAGTAGGTGGCAAGATTGCCTGCCACCTATTACCTGCCACCTAATATCTATACAATGAAATTCAGAACCGAGGTTGATATCCCGAAATCAGAGAAAAAGATAGAAATTGAAGATCGAATATTTTCAATAGGTTCCTGTTTTGCCTCTGAAATGACTGAATTACTGAAAGATGGCCAGCTTCAGACCCTCAATAATCCTTTTGGGACGATTTTTAATCCCTTTTCTATTAATAATGCGGTAAAAAGACTCCATGATTCGGAGTTCTATGTGGAAGAAGAACTGATTACCTATAATGAAGAATATCTCTCATTAGATCATCATATGAGTTTTGATACGAGATATATTCATCAGACATTGGACAAAATCAATGGTTCTATTGAAGCAGGAAATGCCTTTCTTCAGGAAGCAGACTGGATCATTATTACGTACGGATCCTCTTTCATTTATGAGTTCCTTCCGAAACAAAAATTGGTGGCTAATTGTCATAAGATTCCACAGAAATTCTTTGAGAAGAGATTGTTATCACATCAAGAGCTTACAGGTTCCATTTACAATACCATTCTGGAACTTAAAGATATCTGCAAAGAAGGAGTTCAGATTTTATTTTCTGTTTCTCCGGTAAGGCATACCAAAGATGGAATGGTTGAGAATCAGTTGAGCAAATCCAAGTTAATTACGGCTGTTCACGAATCTATTTCTCTATTTGAAGACTGCCATTATCTGCCTGTTTATGAGATTTTGATGGATGATTTGAGGGATTATCGTTTCTATAAAGAAGATATGATTCATCCGAGTACTCAAGCCGTTAATTATATTTTTGATAAGTTTGGAGACTCTTATTTTTCGGAAGAAACAAAGGGATTCATTAAAGAAAATTTTAAGATTATGAGAGCATTGGAGCATAGAACCAATGATACAAAAGATCCGAAATTTATTGAATTCAGAGAAAAATTAGATCAGAGAATAGACCTACAACGTAAAAAGGTAAAACATAAAATATTTTAAATGCCTGATTTCACTGGAATTGATTATTTGAAAGATGGAAACGAAAGGCAAAGAAAAGCTTACGAACTTCTTGCAAAGCATCGTATTTTTGAAAAATTAAAAGATTATTCACCCATTTTAGCAGGAACTATTCCGATTGAAATTGATATAGAAGGAAGTGATCTGGACCTTATTTTTGAGGTGGATTTAAGATTTGAGGAAGACTTTCTGGATGATTTAATGTTTAGCAGGTTTATTCCTGATAATATAGAAGTAGAATATCCCATCATAAACGGTGAAAAATGTATTATTTTAAATTTTATGCTGGAAGGGTTTCCCATTGAGGTTTTCGGACAGAATAAACCTACAATTAAGCAGAATGCCTATCTTCATATGATTGCTGAACACAAAATATTAGAGGAAAAAGGAGAAGAATTTAAACACAAAATAATAGAGCTTAAAAAACAGGGAATAAAGACAGAACCGGCTTTCGGAATGTTACTGGGGCTTGAAAATCCTTACGAAGATCTATTAAAATTTTAAATAAAATGATTGATACACATACCCATTTATACGCAGAAGAATTTGATGAAGATAGAAAAGATGCTATCCAAAGAGCTTTAAATAAAGGAATTACAGAATTTTATCTTCCTGCTATTGATTCTGGATCTCACGAGAAAATGCTGCAGCTGGAAACAGACTATCCCGGGCAGATTTTTTCAATGATGGGGCTTCATCCTTGCTATGTAAAACAGGAATCCTGGGAAAAAGAACTGGAAATCGTTAAGAACTATCTTAACCAAAGATATTTTCCTGCGATAGGAGAGATCGGAATTGACTTGTATTGGGATAAAACAACTTTGGATATTCAGGTGAAAGCTTTTGAACAGCAGATTGATTGGGCTATTGAAAAAGACCTTCCGATTGTAATTCATACCAGAGAAAGCTTTGATGAAACATTCGAAGTACTGGAAAGAAAGAAACATCCGAAATTAAGAGGAATCTTCCATTGCTTTTCCGGAAATTTGGAACAGGCCCAGCATGCGATTGACCTGAATTTTATTTTAGGAATCGGCGGAGTAGTGACCTTTAAAAACGGGAAAATAGATCAGTTTTTGAGTGAAGTTCCGTTAGATAAAATCGTATTGGAAACAGATTCTCCTTATCTGGCACCGGTTCCGCACAGAGGAAAAAGAAATGAGAGCTCGTATCTTGATCTTGTAGCCGGGAAGCTTGTGAATATTTATGGTAAGGATTTTTCTGAGATAGATAGAATTACAACTGAAAATGCAAAAAGAATTTTTTTTAACAGTTAAAATCTATGGATAAATTATTAACCCCAACGTTGAATAAATCAATTTCCATTGTTTTATTCATTCTTTATTCTGCTATGAACCTTTCGTTTCTTGTAAAGTATGGGATAAGACAGTCTATTATACCAATTTATCTGTTGATAGCCGTATTTATTCTTGTTCATTTTCTTATTTTTAAATACAGTCATCAGATATTTTTAAAATTTAGAGAAAGACCTTTTATTTTGAAGGCTTTTATTGTGAGTGTTGCATTAGCTTATATTGGTTTGTCACATGTTTTTACAGACCCTTATAAACTCAATATAGACCGATGGCAGACCATAGAATACTCGCTTAGATATTGGCTTCACGGTAAATATATTTATGATACGGAAAACTTTGTAGGAAATTATCCTTCCTATCTTCCTGGGCAGCTTCTGGTGGCTGTAATTTTCTTTTTTATAGGAAATGTTGGCTATCTTCAGGTTGCAGCATTTCTTCTATTCTGTTATGCCATTATAAAAGAATTTAAAAATAGAGAAGTTAAATGGACTGGTATATTTCTTTTAGCTATTTCATTATCTTATATTTATGAAGTCGTTTGTAAAAGTGATCTTATTTCTTCATTTATTATAGTCTCTGCATTTATATTGTACTGGCATAGAAAATTTGAAAAAGACTATTTTAAGAATCCGTTTTTATTAGGGCTTTTATTGGGCTTTATCTGTCTTACAAGAAGTGTAGTTATTATTCCGCTTATCTTATTTTTTATGAAACCATTTTTGGCTACCCAAATAGCTAATAAGGTAAAAGTAGGTGTTGGCTTTGTCATTACATTTTCTTTACTGCTGGCTACAGTATTGCTTCCAGCAAAAGATTTTGATTATATTTTAAAATACAATCCATTACAGCTGCAGGGGCAGGCAAATAAATATGTTACATTATTTTTCCTGGCAGTTACCATTATTCTGTCTTTTTATGTCAATAGAGTAGAGCAGGTATTTTATCTGTCGTCAGTTATTATTTTTGCAATGATGGCATCCTATGTTTTTGAAACTATTATGCTGGGTTGGACATTTGATTATATGAACGTTTCTTATCTGGCTATAGCACTTCCATTTTGTATTATAGGATTTTGTTATACAAAACAGAAAAATATAGAATTTGAAAATATACAGTAAAAAAAGTCCTTTTCATTTTTGGAGGCCACTGAAAAAGTGATTTCAGAGATGACAAAAAAGAACGAAAACCGAAAGGTTTTCGTTCTTTTTTGTTGTATGTTAATATTGTAATTCAATGATTTATGGATGCTAGTTCAGTAACAAAATATTCAATTAAGTATTTACTCTGATTTATACGATCTGATTGTTCCAAAAGAAAAAATTCTAAACAAAATCAATTGACTTATTGATTTTTCATTCAACTACGAGGAACTTTTACATAAATATTGCCTGAACAGTGGGCGCAATGCCCAGAGTCTGATCAGACTGTTCAAATACTTGCTTTTGAAAACCATTTATACCGTTTCCGATGTAGATGTGGTAGAGAGCTCCCATTATGATATGTTGTTCAAATATTTTTTTGGAAATGGCTCCGGAAGAGGAGGTTATCAATTCAATTTCACTCACAAAATTCACAAAATTACGGTTGAAAGACACGGATCTGCTCAATGTATTGATTGCTAAAACCGTAAATGTCGCTATTGAAAAAGGTATTGTACTATCCAAATCTATCTACTCATACTTTGTCGAGATCCAATCCGTTTTCTGCCATCGAGGTGATTAGAGAACGCTCGAAACTACTTCACAAAGCGATTTATCAATTTGATGATGAATTTAAAAAACGGATGCCTTAAAAAAATGTTGAAAATGATATCAATAAAGAAATAGCTTACTGCAAAAATCTGGAGAAATGTATTGATGATGAACTATCTATAAGCTTGATCCCTGCGGTAAAGGAAAAACTAAACCTGCTGAAAGAAACCCTGGAAGATGCCGATGAAAATTTAATTTTATCAAAAGATTCCGATGCCAGAACAGGTCATAAATCTGCCGACAGGTCATTTTTTTGCTACAAAACGCATCTGGTGATGACTGAAGAACACATCATTACGGCAGCAGTGGTTACTTCGGGAGAAAAAGGAGATGCCTAAACTATTAGAAATAAGCAAAAAAAATGGAATAAAAGTAGATACCATTATTGGTGATGCTGCTTATTTGGGGAAGGAAAATCTTAAACTTGCCAATGAGCAGGAAGTTAAAGTTGTTTCAAGGCTGAATCCCTCCATAACACAGGGTTTTAGAAAGGACGAAGATAAGTTTGATTACAATAAAGATGCGGATCGGTTTGTTTGTAAGGCAGGGCATTTGGCAATACGAAAAGCAAGTCAGAACAAAAAAAATGTAGGCAAAAACCAAGTAGATACGTATTATTTTGATGTCGAAAAATGTAAAATTTGCTCTTTTAAAGAGGGTTGCTACAAAGATGGAGCGAGAACAAAAATCTATTCAGTGTTGATAAAATCAGAATTACATCAAGAGCAAATGGCTTTTCAGCAAACGGATTATTACAAAGAAAAATCAAAACATCGCTACAAAATAGAAGCCAAAAACAGTGAGCTTAAAAATGTTCATGCTTATCACAGAGCCACTTCTTACGGAATTGAAAATATGCAAATGGAGGGAGCTATGGCTATTTTCACAGTCAATTTAACAAGAATACTGAAATTAATGTAGAAAAAAAGCAATTTGCAAGGGCTGTGTAAAAAAATCAGTAAGAAGTTCAAATAAGCCTCATAAAACCTAACGAAAAAAGTAATCACAAAAGAAAATCCCTTATAACAGGATTTTAAATCTTGTTATAAGGGATTAAATATCATCTGAAAAAATCATAATCATCAAAATATGTGATTTTTTTCAGTGGCCTCCATTTTTGAAAGGGACTTTTTTTTATTTTTTTCGTGTAAAATTCTTATTCTTAGGCTTTTTAAATCCGGTAGAAGGTGTTTCGGAAGGATTTGGCTTCTTTTTATTTCTATTATTATTGGGTCTGGAATTATTATTCGGTTTCTGTGACCTCTCAGCACCTGCAGCAGCAGGTTTATTATTAGAATCTCTTTTCTGTGCTACAAGATTATCCGTATGGAACGGGTGATTTTTGATCACAGGAATTTTCTTTCCAATAAGCTTTTCCGTATTTTTCAGATTAAGAAGATCTAATCCGTCCACAAAAGAAATAGAAGATCCTTCAGCTCCGGCTCTTCCCGTTCTTCCGATTCTGTGTACATAGGTTTCAGAAACGTCAGACAGTTCAAAATTGATTACAAATTTCAGTTCATCAATATCAATTCCTCTTGCAGCAATATCAGTAGCTACCAGAACTCTTGTTTTCCCTGATTTGAAGTTATTAAGAGCATTCTGTCTCGCATTTTGAGATTTGTTCCCGTGAATAGCCTCTGCAGAAATTTCATCTTTCTGAAGCTTTCTTGCAATTTTATCAGCACCATGCTTGGTTCTGGAAAATACTAATACAGAATCTGCGATATCGTTTTGAAGGATATGAGATAAAAGATTCAGTTTGTTATCCTTTTCTACAAAATAAACAGATTGTTTAATGGTGTCAGCAGTAGAAGAGACAGGGGTAACTTCTACCTTTACAGGATTATTTAGGATAGAATTAGCCAGTTTCTGAATTTCTCCAGGCATCGTTGCAGAGAAGAAAAGAGTCTGTCTTCTTTGTGGTAAAAGCTTGATGATTCTTTTCACATCATGTACAAAGCCCATGTCAAGCATTCTGTCTGCTTCATCAAGAACGAATATTTCAAGATTTTTTAAGCTGATAATACCTTGCGCAATAAAGTCAAGAAGTCTTCCTGGTGTAGCAACCAGAATATCAACCCCTCTTTTTAAAGCAGCTTCCTGGTTTCCTTGTTTCACTCCTCCGAAGATAACAAGTTCTTTTAACGGAAGATATTTACCATAAGCTTGAATGTTTTCCTCAATCTGAATCGCCAATTCTCTGGTAGGAGTAAGGATTAAGGCTTTAATATTTTTGTTCGGTATTTTATTTTTAGATAGATTCTGTAGAATAGGAATAGCAAAAGCTGCTGTTTTTCCCGTTCCTGTTTGTGCACAGCCTAAAAAGTCTCTGCCTTGTAAAATTTCAGGAATAGATCTTTCCTGAATGGGTGTTGGAGTTGTATATCCTTGTTCCTGGATTGCCTTAGCAATAGGTTCTATTAAGTTTAAGTCTGTAAAATTCAAATGAATTATTTTAAAATTTAAATAAAAATTCTCTCTTTTTGAAAGAATTACATCCTGCAAAGGTAAGTTAAAAATTTAAGAATTGTATTTTAAGCTTCAATAACCTGTATGTAAAAGATGAAAGTTATTAAGGTTAAAGTATTGAGTTTCATTATGAGCTTATAAACAATTGCTTATTTGGCTGTTAGAATATCAACTTTCTGACAAAGAAGGAGTAATCATTACATCATCATAATAAGCAAAAATAAAGAGGAACAAAACAGCTCCTCTTTATTTATATTTAAAATCAAATTCTCAAATTTGAGATTATCCGTGTAACTGTTTCCAGATGGCATCCTTCAACTCTATAAGACCTTCTCCGGTAACTCCAGAAAAGAATAAAGGCTGTTTGTTCTCTGGGAATTCAGCAGCAATTTCCTTTTTCAGTTCATCATCCAAAAGATCGGATTTTGAAACAGAAATAATGAAATCCTTATCTAAAAGCTCAGGATTGTATTCCTTTAATTCATTTTCCAGAATTTTAAATTCCTGAAAGTGATCTTCAGAATCTGCTGGAATTAAAAACAAAAGGATAGAGTTTCTTTCAATATGTCTCAGGAATCTGTGTCCTAATCCTTTTCCTTCTGCTGCACCTTCAATGATCCCTGGAATATCAGCCATTACAAAAGATTTGTAATTTCTGTAATCCACAATTCCTAGGTTAGGGGTCAGGGTAGTAAAGGCATAGTTGGCAATTTTAGGTTTTGCTGCGGAAACAGAAGCCAGAAGTGTAGATTTTCCGGCATTCGGAAACCCAACCAATCCTACATCGGCTAAAATTTTAAGCTCGAAGACTATATAGCCTTCCTGGCCGTCCATTCCGGGTTGAGCATATCTTGGAGTTTGATTGGTAGAAGATTTGAAGAATTCGTTTCCTCTTCCTCCTTTTCCCCCTTCCATCAAAATGATTTCCTGCTTGTCTTCAAGAATCTCGCCGATAATTTCTCCTTCTTCATTTTTAGCGATAGTTCCGATGGGAACATCAATATAAATATCAGAACCATCAGCACCGGTAAGCTGGTTTTTTGCTCCGTTTTCACCACGCTCAGCTTTTATATGGCGGGTGTATCGAAGCGGAAGTAAAGTCCATTCCTGAGCATTTCCTCTCATAATGACGTGGCCACCACGACCTCCGTCACCTCCATCGGGACCTCCTTTTGGAATATACTTTTCACGGCGAAGGTGGGCAGAACCAGCACCTCCGTGTCCGCTTTTACAATGGATCTTTACGTAATCTACAAAGTTAGACATATAGTATTTGTTACGAGTTGCGAGCTACGGGACGAAAATACGAATCCCGTATCCCGAATCTCGATTATTTAATTTTCTCTACTTCAGCGAAAAGTTTCTCGGAAATTTCGTTAATTTCTCCTACACCGTTTACTTCAACATATTTACCTTGTTGCTTGTAAAGTTCGGCTACTTCTGCTGTTTTAGTATAATATTCTTTAATTCTGTTTTCGATGATCTCTACATTGCTGTCGTCTGATCTACCGCTGGTTTCTCCTCTTTTCAGAAGTCTTTCCACCAAAATTTTATCCTCTACGATTAATGAAAGACAAATATCTATTTCATCATTAAGTTCTTCTTTAACGATTTTTTCCAAAGCTTCTGTCTGAGCAGTAGTTCTTGGATATCCATCAAAGATAAAACCATTAGTATCGGTAGGTTTTCTGATCTCGTCAATCAGCATATCTGTTGTTACCTGATCCGGAACCAATTCTCCTTTATCGATGTAAGACTTAGCCAGTTTTCCAAGTTCAGTATCATTTTTCATGTTGTATCTGAAAAGATCACCTGTTGAAATCTGCTTTAGATTGAATTTCTCGATTAGATTCTGAGCTTGTGTTCCTTTTCCACTTCCTGGAGGGCCGAACAGAACTATGTTTATCATAATGTTGTTTCGCTTCCGGCAATTAGCAGCTGCTTTTTGCTTTTAGCTTTATTTAGTTAATATTTTACTTTATTTCGATTTAATATTTAAAGCTAAAAGCCGGTAGCTAGTAGCTATAGGCATTTTAATGATTAATTTGTCCGTCTTCTAATTGATATAAATTAGGTAGGTTTCTTCCCAATTCATCATAATCCAATCCATAGCCAAGAACAAATTTATTTGGAATTTCCTTTCCAATATAATCCAGTGTGAAATCCTTCTTGTAAATCTCAGGTTTCAGTAAGAAACTTGCAAGTTTTACAGATTTAGGACGTTGTGTTTCCTGAAAATATTTGAAAAGACTTTCAACCGTGTTTCCTGTATCAACAATATCTTCTACAAGAATGATGTGACGGTCTTTCACGTCTTTTGTAAGTTCCATTTTTTGATAAACAATCCCTGTAGATTCAGTTCCTACGTAAGAACTCATTTGAAGGAAAGCGATTTCGCATTCCCCAGGATAATATTTTAAAAGATCTGAGAAGAACATGATAACCCCATTCAAAACACCAATGAAAACAGGAACTTCGTCTTTGTAATCTTCATAAATTCTTAATGCTGTCTCTTTTACAATTTCCTGAATTTCGGCATCCTCTAAATAAGGAACGAAAGTTTTGTCGTGAACTTTAATACTTTCCATAAAAATTTTTAGTAGTTGGCAAAGTTACGGATTTTAGATTTTTCATTAAAATGTTTTTGTGTTTAATCACGGATTTATACTATATTTGTTCTTTTAAAACCCATAAATACAGACATGTAGGATATAATTTCTTTCACATTCAATGAAACAGTAACCAATGAGTTGCTGGTGTTTAACCTTTATTAAGAAAGAAATCATGATTTTACTACAAAATATATCCTTTGGGTTTCCGGGAGGGGAACTCCTTTTTAATCATACCAATTTAACAGTACCGTCTCAAACCAAATCGGCTTTGGTTGGAAACAATGGCGTGGGAAAATCTACTCTACTGAAGATAATATCAAATGAATTACAGCCATTAGAGGGAAGTATCAATATCCAGGGTGAAATTTTCTACGTTCCTCAAATGTTCGGAAATTTTAATCATTTAACGATCGCAGAGTGCCTGAATGTTGATCAAAAACTTTTTGCCCTTGAAAAAATTGCAGGCGGGGAAGTAGATGACCTGTATTTTGATATTCTAAATGATGACTGGGATATTGAAGAACGTTGTCAGAATGCATTGCTGTATTGGAACCTTCAGGATTTTGATTTAAACCAAAAACTAGAAGGATTAAGTGGCGGACAGAAGACCAAGGTTTTCCTTGCGGGAATTCAGATCAATCAGCCTGATATTATTATGTTGGATGAACCTACGAATCATCTGGACTTGGAGGGAAGAAAGCTGTTATATGACCTCGTTGAAAAAGTAAACGCTACCATTGTTATTGTTAGCCATGACCGAACATTGCTGAACCTTGTAGATACGATTTTTGAACTAAGCAATCAGGGAATTGCTACATACGGCGGAAATTACGATTTCTATACGGAACAGAAAGAAGTAGAAGATGAAGCCTTACAAAATGATATTCACGCTAAGGAGCGAGCTCTGAAAAAAGCAAAAGAAAAAGAACGTGAAACCATAGAACGGAAACAGAAACTTGATGCCAGAGGAAAACAGAAACAGGAAAAATCCGGGGTGGCCAGAATTATGATGAATACCCTGCGGAACAATGCTGAAAAAAATACTTCAAAGCTGAAAAGTGTACATACAGAAAAGATCAGTGGTATTTCAGGAGACTTGAGAGACTTGCGTTCTTCTATCAGGAATTCCGATCAGATGAAGGTCAATTTCAATGACTCCGGCTTACATTCAGGAAAAATTTTAATTACAGCTGAAGATATTAACTTTAGCTACGAAGAAGAAAAGCTCTGGAAAGAGAATCTAGATTTTGAAATACAAAGTGGAGACAGAATTTCCATTAAAGGCTCTAATGGTTCAGGAAAGACAACCCTCATCAAACTTCTTTTGGGTAGCATAACACCTTCTGTTGGAAGTATTAATCGTGCTGAATTCAACAGTATTTATATCGATCAGGAATATTCACTAATTGATAAGGTGCTTACGCTGTATGATTTTGTGCAAACATTCAATGACAGTGCTTTGCAGGAATCAGAAGTGAAGACATTGCTGTCCCGCTTTTTATTCAGTAAAGAAACATGGGATAAAAAATGTGGGGTCTTAAGTGGAGGAGAACGTTTGAGGCTGCTTCTGTGCGGGCTTTCTATCAGTAATAAAGCTCCAGATATGATGATCCTTGATGAACCTACCAATAATCTGGATTTACAGAATGTAGAAATTCTCACAAACTCTATCAGAGATTATCATGGAACATTGCTGGTGATCTCTCATGATGAAGTTTTTCTGGAAGAGATTGGAGTGAGCCGTGAGATTTTATTGGGCTCATAAAATATTTATATTGTTTGTCATTCCGCAGAAATCCGGATGAGCATAAGATTTCTGCGGAACAACAAAATTATTTAGTTTCTGATAATGTCCAGTTGAAATAGATGTTAGTGTTAATAAGATCAATAAGAATATCAGCCAGATTAGAATGTTTGCCTAGATTGACAGGTGTTTGTTTTAAAATTTCTTCCAATTGTTCTTTATTATAATAATGAAACTGTATTTTATTGTTTTCATCCCGAGTAGAATATCCAATTCTGTTTCTTAATAAAACGGTTATCAGGTTATTAAGATCTTCACTATCATCATCTCTGTATATATCATTGATTACTAGATGGTAATTGCTGTTTTGAATATTGTACTCTTTATGAAAAATTCTTATTAATCTTTCCTTATTTAATTTGGTGATTACTTCAATAAGAGCTTGTTTTACTCCTGTAGCACTTCCAAATTCAAATATTCTCCCATCTTTTTTTACAAGAAGTATTGGTCCCTGACCTATTAGCATTACTTTTTTATCTTTTGCTTGATAACCGAAGACAAAGATATCATCATAATCTTCTGTGTAACTAATCTCAACGTGATCTCCAGCATTATTTAATACATATTTTTCGGCTATTTTTATAATTTCAGTCATGGAATTTTCTTGCATTTTATTTTTTCATTTTCTTAATAGCATCCAGGTAAATCTTCTTGATGCTGTTTTTTTCTTCTTTTTCACTGATGTTCTCAAGGGCGGGGAGAAGAGTCTTATTGTGTGGTGTTTTCAGTTTCAGGATTTCTCCCAATGCCAAAGCAGCACTCCAACGGACAACCGTTCCTTCGTGTTCTGTATTGGCCAGCAGATTGGTAATGGCCAGGTCCAGATTCTCTGGAAATAATTGAGCTGTATTACCAATCACTTTGGCACTTTCCCATTTTATTCGGGGAGCCTTTTCATTAAGGGTATTGGTAACGAATGTGAATACGGCTTCATCTGCGAGGTTAGGATTCTGCTTGGTGGCATATTCCATAGCTTCTATGCAGGTTCCTTTTATAGGATCTTTTGCTTTCTCGGCAAAGGCGATCAGTTCATCTGTTGGTAAAGAAGTATTAATGATCCATTGGCTGATGATCTCTGTTTTCTCTTTTGCTTTGGTAGCATTATCTTTAAAAAGTTCTTCTATAGTCATGGTGTTGATTTTAATTTTTCCAGCGTTCTAATTTAGGAATTCCTTTGGAAAATAAACCGGCCAGAAAACCGGGGATTACAGAAAGTATAAAAGGCATTGCGAGGGAAACAAAACACCCAGTCTGTATGTTTCCTAAGAGAATCATCACTATTAAAAATAATAAGAAGCTTATTGATTCATTCTGCTTCTTTCCTCCTCATTCCCGAAATTTCTATCCTTAGATTTCAAATCATTATTTCCGAATCTGTAGCTTAATGAAAGCCTGAATCCTCTTGTATAATTATTGTTTCTGAAATTGGTTTCAATCCCATTAGACTGATAAGAGATCAGAGGCCTTTGGCTGTTCAGAAGATCAGTTCCGGTAAGAGATACTGAAAACTTTTTATCCAGACACAATACTTTTACGGTAACATCCAGAATATTCATCGTAGAAATATGGAAGATCTGGTATCTGCCCGGAAGTTGTAAGCCATAATTAACACTTAAGGAAACTGTTTTTTTCTTGTTAAGGGTAAAGTCATTATTGCTGTACATGTAAGCATTGTAACCATCAATAGAGGCTGTGTAAGGAACTTTAGATTTTACATTCTGATAATTAACATTAAACCCTGAAAAGCTGTTCCACCATTTTACAGCGCTGAAATTATAAGAAGTTGAAAAACCGATCTGATAAGTGTCAGCATAATTCATAGGTGTATTTCTGGTAACATTGGTTTCAGGATTTAAAATAGACAATGCCTGCCCGAAATCTGAAACTTTTGAATAATATAATGAAGAAGTCCATTTTTGTCCCTTGATATAGGAAAACTCTAAATTATCAATAATAGAAGGCTTCAAATAAGGATTGCCCTCAGAATAGTAAAACGGACTTGTTCTCACCACAAACGGATTCAGATAATCAAAATCCGGACGTCTGATCCTTCTGTTATAATTCAGTGAAAAAGAATGATTGGTATTCATGGTATACGTAAGATAAGCAGTTGGAAACAGTTTGATATAATCATTTTTATCAGTTTGATTACGGTTCTCAGAAAACCCGATTGTTTGAGTAGCTTCAGCGCGTAATCCAAGCTTAGCTTCCCATTGACTGTTGAATTTTCTGCTCAATGAAAAATACAAAGCTTCATTGTATTCCTTATAAATGAAAGTATTGGATTGATCCGTATTAAGTACAGCATTCCCTGTTTCTTTATTGTATGCTGAAAAATTATTGTCAGTACGGGTAAAAGAAAAACGGCCGCCGAAATTAAGATCTGCCCAAGAAAGTTTGGTTTCCAGATCTGCTTTCCCAGAATAATTTCGAATTTTGTTCACGTTGGAATTCAATGCTGAAAAATATGTGCCGGAAAGCATTTGCATGTGGGCGTCAAGTTCACTGCCATAGAAATCCCTTACATCATCCTTTTTATAGTTAAAGAAATCAAAATCTGTGGTTAGTACAGTTTTAGCACTGTCCATTTTTATAGTATTAAACCAGTTTAAGCTGTTAATATTAGGTTTATTGGAAGATTCAGTTTCAGAAGAAATGAAAGAAGTTGGCTGGGATGTTTCATAACTCATTCTTGATGTAAGTGGTGAACTTGAACCATTTTCTTTACTGAAACTACCCAAATATTTTACTCCGGTTGTCCATTGATCTGTGATTTTATAGTCAGCTCCAAAGCTGATGCCCAGATTTTTATTTTTACTTGTACTTTGAGTATTCATAACCCATAATTCGTTCTGATAATAAGTATTGGTTTGGGAACTCGAGTGAAACTTTTGTTGTTCTACATATACAGAAGATTGAAGAGAAAGTCTTCCATGATTATAATTAAACATTCCCTGAACACTGTTTCCGGCATAGAACCTCTGGGTATAATTGGTGCCTACACTGGCATTCCATGAATTACTTTTAGCTGTTTTAAGCTTAATATTGATGATACCGTTGTTTCCTTCCGCTTCATATTTTGCTGGTGGAGAAGTGATAACCTCAATACTTTTAATATTATCCGAAGGAATGGTTTTCAGGAAAGCAGCAACTTCACTGGCTGGAATTTTTTGAAGACGGTCATCAATCATAATCAATACATCACCTTTCCCCACGATGGAAATCGTTTCATCTTGAACTCTTACCATCGGAGCAGATTTTAAAGCATCCAAAGCGTTACCACCTGTTGAAGCAGTTGAGTTTTCAACATTATAAATCAATCGGTCTACTTTTCTTTCAATAATTTTTTTCTGCATTTTTATCACAACAGTTTCTAAAGAAGTTTCATTTTTGGTTTCCTTTTCCTGAGCATTCATTGTGTTTAAGAATAAAAGGAGTATCACTGGAAGGAGTAAAGTTTTCATGTCTTTATTTTTCAGTAAAACTGGGGCATTGAGCTAGCTGAAACCAATTTTATCGACGTTCCTGGGGTTTTTGTCGACAAACCCGTTGCGGAGCTTTTCCATAAAAACCTATTTTTACAAAAAAATAATAACCGATATGGGAAAACTATATCTGAATAAAAAGACAGAGGCTGGCCTGCATATCTTATTTTGGCTGCTGATTCTGTATTTTATGTTGGTGGGCAAACCACTTTCTTTCGAAATACCGGAGCTGGACCTATTCTTTAAAACCTATGCTGTAGTTTTTGTGCTGACCTTCTATTTTAATTATGTCATGGTAATGCCTAGGATCTTCAAAGATTTTAAATGGATAAAGCTATTGGCCGGAATTATCATTACTTATCTGTTCTTTACATTAACCCGATTTGTGATTGAACAAATTCTTACAGACTGGTGGCTAGGGCAGGTGAATTACACAAATCCGGTTCTGGGAAGCTATCTTCTGGATAATCTTGCCTACAGCAGTAAGCCTATTATTTTTAGCTCATTTTTATGGTTGATTATCCATGTGATAAGACTCTTAGAATATAATAAGGTGATTCTGGAAGAACAGAAAAATACGGAAATCAAATTCCTTAAAGCACAGATCAATCCGCATTTTATTTTTAATACCTTAAATAATATCTATTCAATGGTTCATTTCCAATCTCCGGAATCCCTTTCTGCTATTGAAAAGCTGAGCAGCATCATGCGTTTTACCACTTATGAGGCCCAAAAAGAACATATTGCCCTGTCAGAAGAGCTGGATTATATAAAAGCTTATATAGAGCTGGAGGAATTAAGACACTATGAAAATAATATCGTAAAATGGCAGTCCGGAATTAAAGATGAAAAACAAAGAATAGCACCCTATATTTTGTCGCCATTGATAGAAAATGCATTGAAACACGGAGCTTATTCAGAGAAAGATCCCATTGAAATCAATATAATTTCTGACGATAAGAATCTGAATTTTGAAGTCATTAATTCTATAGGAAATAAAAAAACAGATAAACTGGGCGGTATTGGCTTGGATAACCTTAAAAATAGGTTAGATATGCTGTATCACGGTAAATATAAACTGGAAACCATCCGTATTGAAAATAAATTTAAAGCATCCATACAAATTCAACTTTCATGAAACAAAAGATCAATTGTATTATCCTTGATGATGAACCCTTTGCGGTAAGGCTTTTAAATGATTATGCCCTAAAAACAGATCTGCTGAATATCATCTATGCCGGAAGTGATGTGTATGAAGTCATGAAATTGTTGGGTTCAGAAAGTATAGATCTTATTTTTATTGATATTCAGATGCCTGAACTTACAGGAATTGAAATGATGAAAATGTTCAATAAGAATCATAATTTCATCGTAACCACTGCCTATGCTGAATATGCTCTGGAAGCTTTCGATTTTCATGTTGTCGATTTTTTACTGAAACCTATTACTTTCAATCGTTTTTATCAGGGAGTACAGAAATTTATACAATGGCAGCAGGCCTTCATTCCCGAACCGCAGATGGATCATCTTTTTGTGCGGTCAGACAGAAAATACTACAAAATAGCCTTTGATGAGGTCATTTATATTGAAGGATTAAAAGATTATATCAGAATTCACACCATCAATGATAAAGTGATGGTGCTTGAAAATATGAAAGATATTTTAGAAAAGCTTCCTGAAAACAGGTTTATGAGGATTCATCGGTCTTACATCATAGCGACTGATAAAATCAAAGTCATTGAAGGAAACCGTATTCAGATGAGAAACCAGGACTTTGTGACAGTAGGAGAGACCTACCGGAAACTTTTCTCAGAATGGATTGAAAGCAGTGGAAGATAAAACCGCTAGATGTGTAAATAGGTTGTTTTTTTATTGACCTAGGAATCAGGAGCGTTAAGAAAATTTCAATGTAATCCGTTAAAAAATTCCCACTGTCTGAGCATGGCTGGCCCATCGAATCGAAGCTGTATCAAGCGATCCATGCGAGTTTGGGAATTTTAGGAGTATATTTAAATTTTTAGCAGATGATTCCAGTCTTGAACTTTTGTATACTTTTGTTTCAAGACAAAAGTATAACAAGAAAAATCTGCAAGAACCTATTGACAATGTTTCAACATCCAATAATAAATCTCATTCAGCACCTGTTCCCGTATCTCCTCATTTAAAATTTCATGACGCATTCCCGGATAGATCTTTGCATTCACATCCTGAAATCCATCAGCTTTTAAATGGTTAACGGTAAGTATAACTCCTTTACTGAAATCGCCAATCGGATCATCCTGTCCGCTTACAAACAGAAAAGGGAACGATGGCGAAATAGAAGCAGCCCAATTTCTTGAGGTTGCTCTTTTATAAACAGTAAACAGGGTATAAAAAGCATTGTGAGTGAAAGGAATTCCACACAATTCATCCTGTTCAAAAGCTGTCCTGTTTTTAGGATTAATGCTGAGCCAACTCGTATCACCAAAGTCTTTATCATTTTTAAAATGCTTATTGTTTACCTTCGTAAAAACAGAATTTAAAAAAGTACGATGATGAGGTGCTATCATATTAGCTAATGATAAGTAGCCTCTTAATACATCAATTCCCGGTAAAGGTCCGCCAGTACCTGTAATGATGGCCCCTGCAAATTTTTTACTGGCTCGCTGAAGAAGGCAACGGGTAATAAACGATCCCATCGAATGTCCCAATATAAAATGAGGAACATCCGGATATTGCGCTGCAAGATGATCTGCCATCATTTCTGCATCAGCAATTAATCTCTCATCCGGTTTCTCAAGCTGAAAGAAACCAATATCTTTTTTCTCTTTTACAGATTTTCCATGGCCCAGATGGTCATACGTAAGCACTGCAATTCCATGATTGGCAAAGAACTCTGCTATTTCTGCATATCTTCCACTGTGTTCCTGCATACCGTGTACGATGAGGAGGGTGGCTTTTGCTGTTTGTGGGAAAAATAGAGTGGAGAACAGCAGGGAGTCGCTGTTCATATTGGAGACTAAATAATCAGACTTTTTTAAAATAACCATATGTATTAATAATGAGATTTAAAAGCAAAATCAATTAAGGGCCTATTTGAGTTATCAATATTTACTATAAAATTATCAATTAAATCAAAAAAAGCTAATTTGTTTTCATTAAGAATTAGAATCTCAGTTGCAATTTGGGCATCCTTAATACTTTTACCACTGATGATCAAATTTATATTATCACTTGGAGTAAAAGTGTTTTCCTTAATAAACTTATTGAATATCTCTGTAAATTCTTTTGAATAAAATAGTATTTCTTTGAAGTTTTTAAAAGAATTTATTACGTTTTTAAGGCTTCCTTCTAGTTTTGTCAAACTTATATCATTTTCGAATTTATATTGATTACTTCTATAAAATTGATTAATATGTTCTTTAATGTAATATTTTTTAAATTCATAAGGGTATAGCTCAGATATTAATTCCAATAAGAATGTATGAAGACCTTTATGGTTATGTTTTTCTGCTAATTCTTTTAAAAAATCCTTTCGAGTTTCTTCATTTAAATTAAATATATATCTCGCAGCAAAATATTCTTGAATAGATCTATGAATAAAACTTAAAATATTTCCATCTTCAATTATTAGAGACATAGCGACTTTTAAATCTTCAAGGTAATTTTCAATATTAAGATTAATCTTATAATTTTTAATAATGTCTCTAATAATAGATTCAAATTGCAATTGGGTAAAATTAAATAGGTTTTGGAAATAGCTTATAAAGGCAAAAGCATTCAATAGAAATTCAAATTTTTCTCTTTCAAGTTTTGAAAGCTTTGGTCTTCGATAGCCACTTTTAGAATAGGTTTCATGTTTTTCAAATAGTGCATCAAATACTTGCCAATAAAATTGAGATTTTTTAGGAGGTATTTTAGGGTAGCTTTCATATGAATTCATAAAAAGAATTAAAAAAAGAGGATTATTAAGTAATTCTAAATATTTTGAATTAGCTTTTAGTTTTAAAGTGTTAATAACTGCAGAAGCTAATTCTTCATTGTTGAAAAGTTGTTTTTTTATAAATATTTTTACTTGCTCAAATCCTTCTATGCCACTTAAGTAAATATTAGTAAACCCTTCTAAATTTGTAGCAGCTGTAAATGGTCTCGTTGTTAAGATGAATTTGTTTTTAGAAAATTTAGTTACAAAGTCTGTGAAATCCTTTGTTATAATATTTTTGATTTCACTATCTAGTTCATCATAACCGTCAAGAAAAAAAATAAATTCACCACTTTCAAACATTTTTTCAAGTGTTTGAGTATCTAACCCTATTTTATTGAATATTAAATGGTCACTAAAAGCTATGAACATATAATTTTCAGTTATTTTTTTCTTCTTTGTGTTTTTAGAAATTTCAATTTCGTTGAAATCTCTAAAATTAAAAATCACAGGAATTTTATAGGATTTTACTACACATTCAATATAAAATTTTTTAATAAAGGTGGTTTTTCCTGATCCACCATTTGCAATTATAGTAACATTATTTGTCTTGTCTAGGAAGTCATTAAAGTTATTTATATTAAGGTTTAGATCAATATTATTAATTGTTTTTAATTTTAATGGGAAATAAATTTTGCTTAATAAAACATTTTCTTTGTGAAGAATTGTTTTTATATAAGAAAACTTTTTAGCATTACCTGTTGTATACTCGATGATTTTATTGCTAATTATTTGCTTTAATTTTGGCTCGACAATATTTTTTAATTTTTCACCAAGGTATTTAGCTAATTCAAAAGTTGTTTTTTCATCCATTGTTTAATGATACTTAATAGATATAAATTTAGCTAAAAAAAGTAGAATAAAAAGTTTGTTTTGATAGATGATTTTCACCCTACCCAAAAATAAATATCCCCTATAATTTGGCAGTCATTTTTTTTAAAAGTAATTTTGCACGAATCTTAAAACAAAAGTAAAATATGTCAACTTATGTAGTTGTAGGTCTTCAGTATGGAGATGAAGGTAAAGGTAAAATCACGGATGTTTTATCAGCAAAATCGGACTATGTAGTACGTTTCCAAGGGGGAGACAACGCTGGTCACACGGTATATGTTGGTGAGGAGAAATTCGTTCTACACCTTCTTCCTTCAGGAGTTCTTCAATGCAAAGGGAAATGTATCATTGCAAACGGAGTAGTGGTAAACCCTAAGTCTTTTATTAGAGAAGTTGGTCAAATCGAGAGCAAAGGCTTGAGAACAGATCACATTTTTATCAGCAGAAGAGCGCATGTGATCATGCCTTACCACATCCTTTTGGATACTTACCGTGAAGAGGAGCACGGAGGAACTCAGATCGGAACAACCAAAAAAGGAATCGGACCTTGCTACGAAGATAAAATCGCAAGAGTCGGAATCAGAATGGTTGACCTATTAAACCCTGAGATTTTAAGAGATAAAATTGAGAAAAACTTAAAATTTAAAAATTCTCTTTTTGAAAAATATTACGGAAAACCGACATTAGACGTTGAAGAAATTTACAACGAATATTTAGAGATCGGAAAACAGCTTCAGGACAGAATCGTTGATACTGAATTAGAGCTAAACGAAGCCATCAGAGACGGTAAAAACGTTTTATTTGAAGGAGCACAGGCTTTAATGCTTGATATCGACTTCGGTACTTATCCGTATGTAACTTCATCTTCTCCATCTACAGGAGGAGTTTGTTCAGGAGCAGGAGTTCCGCCAACATCGCTTCAAAACCTGATTGGTGTTGCAAAAGCATACTGTACAAGAGTAGGTAACGGACCTTTCCCATCTGAATTAGACAACGAATTAGGTGAGAAGATCAGACAAATTGGTGGTGAATTTGGAGCAACTACAGGTAGACCAAGAAGAACAGGTTGGTTAGACCTTGTTTCTTTAAAGCATGCTTGTATGATTAACGGGATCAATAACCTTGTCATTACAAAATTAGACGTTCTTACAGGAATTGAAAACCTTAAAATCGTTACGCATTACAAAACTGAAGACGGAAAAATTATCGATTACTTTACTTCGTCAACAGAGAAGTTATACAACTATGAGTCTATCTACCAGGATTTACCAGGTTGGGAGGAAGATATCACAAAAGCGAGAAGCTATGATGAACTTCCGGACAATGCTCAGAAATACATCGAGTTTATCGAGAAATATTTAGGAATCAATGTATACTTAGTTTCTGTAGGTCCTGAAAGAAGTCAGAACATCATCAGAAAAGAATTATTCTAATATTCTTAGACTATATAATAACAGAGAGGCTATCATTTGATAGTCTCTTTTTTTGTTTGCTATCTATGTTGACATAGATGATTAAACCTTGACATGGATAATAATGTACTCTCAAAATATTGATGTTATTGAAAAATCTTATATATAATCCAATGGAAAACAATAGAGTACCTCAATTTACAATGAACAATATTGTAATTAGCTTATACTTTACCATTGCATATGCTGTTTTGATAATTGTTTATTTAGGGCTGCCAATAAATATCCATAGTAATTTTCTGCCGATACTATTTATTGTTTGTAGCTTGTTGTTTAGCATTGCTGGTATTTATTTTGCCGGTAAAAGTTATAAAAGAGCAAAGATCAGTTCGGTAATTCTCATTATTATCAATACGGCGGGCTTATTAATACCATTGATAATGCTGCTGATGATTTTTACGTAATTCAATACCCTGGTGAATTTTAGGTATATATTTTCAATAGTTGAAATGTTAAAATTTAAACATTTTCATAAAATTTTATAATATTATGTTGTTTTGGTAAAATTCTGGCAAATATTTTGATATTGAAACATTGCTTATCGATAAGAACTAATAAAACTAATAATCACATTTTTTTAACAGTTTAAATAGTAATAGTGATGAAACACCAGAATCAGAACCAGGAATTTCGTTTTAATGAAGTTCTTTTTGAACACCGCAACAAAGAATACGGTGCCTATGTATTAAGAAACGAATCAGATAGAATACTAACCAAAGCACTTTTTGTAGGAGTAAGTTTATTGGCGGCAATTTCAATTACTCCACTTGCTATCTCAGCATTTAAAACAGAGCCTGTGGCAGAAGAACCGGGAGGAGTTATTATTGACTTTATGCCAGAGATTCCAGACACACAGGTTACTCCACCAGTAACAATTACACCTGTAAAGCCCGCAACGGCTCCGGATGTAAAAACATTTGACAGAACGGTTCCTACGCCATCAAGAGACGCTCAGGATAATGTAAAAAAAGATCCTGTTCCGGATGATGCTGTAGCAGGATTTACAAATCATTTTAAAGGAGATGTGGTAGAACCTAATACCCATGTTCCTACAACGCTGCCTGTGAGTTCAGGACCGGTAATCAATACGCCGCCACCAACAATTCAGGATCCGGTGGATAAAAATAAAATTGCAGAAGCAGGAGAACTTGGTGTAGAAGCCAATTTTAAAGGCGGAATAGATTCTTTCAGAAATAAAGTCATGAACAACTTCGATGGTTCGGGATTTGAATCAGAAGAAATAGTAAAAACTACAGTTACATTCATTGTAGAAATGGATGGAACAATTTCAGGGGTAAAAGCTAACGGAACCAATGCCGATTTTAACAATGAGGCAATCAGAACAGTGAAGGCAATTTCAAACAAAGGAACATGGGTTCCCGCCAAAAATAAAAAAGGTGAATTTGTGAGAAGTTACTTCAAGTTTCCAATCTCCATGAAGTTTGATAATTAATATCAAAAATCAATTTTTAATAGTTATCCACAAAGATTTTTTTTTGTGGATAATTTTTTTTATCGCTAAATTGCTTATTAACAATATTTTAACTCAATTTTGATTTTCCCCATCTATCGGGAGCGAAGAAAAAAGTGTATTTTTGAAACTTAAAGTTCTAATAATGGCAAAAATCATAGGTATTGCTAATCAAAAAGGTGGGGTAGGAAAAACTACTACCGCTGTAAACTTAGCAGCAGCATTAGGAGTATTGGAAAAGAAAATATTGATTATTGACGCTGACCCTCAGGCCAATGCAACATCTGGTTTGGGAGTAGAAGATGTTCAGTATTCCACATATAATCTACTGGAGCATAGTGCAGATACAAGAACCTGTATCAAAAGAACGGCAACGCCGAATCTGGATATTATTCCATCACATATAGACCTGGTAGCAGCAGAGATCGAATTGGTAGACAAGGAAGATCGTGAATATATGTTGAAAAAAGCCCTGGCCAGTGTAAGAGATGATTATGACTATATCATCATCGACTGTGCACCGAGTTTAGGTCTGATTACAGTGAATGCTCTTACTGCAGCAGATTCTGTAATTATTCCGATCCAGTGTGAGTACTTTGCATTAGAAGGACTTGGAAAACTTTTGAATACCGTTAAAAATGTTCAGAAGATCCATAACAAAGATCTTGGAATAGAAGGTCTCCTTCTTACTATGTATGACAGCAGATTAAGACTATCTAACCAGGTAGTAGAAGAAGTAAATCTTCACTTCCCGGAAATGGTTTTTGAAACAATCATCAGCAGAAACGTAAGATTGAGTGAAGCGCCGAGTTTTGGAGAAAGTATCCTAAACTATGATGCAGAAAGTAAAGGAGCGGTTCAGTATATTCAGTTAGCTGAAGAAGTTCTTTTAAAGAACGAAAATTTAGTAAAGAATTAAATTAATAATAAATGGCCAATGAGTGAATGCTAGGCATCACTTACCAAACATCATTTATCAATTATATCTATGAAGGACAAAAAAAGAGCTATGGGACGCGGCTTGGGCGCCATTTTAAGTGCAGAATCCAAAGCAACTGTCAATTCCGCTACAGATGAGGGAGCAGATAAGTTTGTGGGAAATATTGTAGAAGTTGCGCTTGAAGATATATATCCGAACCCAACGCAGCCGAGAACTTATTTTGATGAAAAAGCATTAGAAGAATTAGCACAGTCTATTAAAAATTTAGGGATCATCCAACCGATTACCCTAAGAAAAGACGGTGAAAAATTCGAGATCATATCTGGGGAAAGACGTTACAGAGCAAGTAAAATTGCAGGGTTAACAACCGTTCCTGCATATATCCGTTTAGTGAATGATCAGGAGCTCCTTGAAATGGCTCTTGTTGAAAATATCCAGAGAGAAGATCTTGATGCCATCGAAATTGCCCTTACTTATCACAGGCTTTTGGAAGAAATCGGTCTTACTCAGGAAAATCTAAGCCAGAGAATAGGAAAGGATAGAAGTACCATTACCAATTCAATCAGGTTGTTAAGATTGAATCCGGATATTCAGAATGCCATCAGAAGCGGGGAAATTTCTGCTGGACATGGTAGAGCTATCATCAGTGTTGAAAGTGAAGAAGATCAACAGGTTTTATTCGATTTGATCATTAAAGAAAAATTAAATGTCCGCCAGGCTGAACAGGCCGCGGCAGCATTAAAAAATCCAAAATCTGCGGTTGCTAAAAAAGTAAATGCAGAACTTTCCAATAACTATAAAAGAGCCCAGAAGACTATCGCTGACATCCTGGATGTAAAAGTGGAAATCAAGGCTTCTGGAAATGGTAAAAAAGGTAAAATTGTTCTGGACTTCAAAAATGAAGAAGAGCTGGAATATATTTTATCCCATATTAAATAAATGAAGAAAATATTTTTCACATTTTTCTTGTGTATCGCTGCATGGGCTTACTCACAAGTTGCCCCTATTGATACAGTTCGGATACAGACACCTCCGAAAGAAGAACTCCGTTTGGTAAAACCAAGCAAAACGGAAGCAAAGATTATTGAAGATCTTGAAAAAGCAAACGGACCTACCAGAGTAACTGTAAAACTTAACCCAACCAGAGCTGGATTATACTCAGCTGTATTGCCGGGTTTAGGGCAGTTCTATAATAAAAAATACTGGAAAATTCCAATTGTTTGGGGAGCTGTAGGAGCAGGAGTAGGGATTGCGATATGGAATGATAATCAATACAAGAAATACCGCGAATACTATATTGCTAAGCTAAACGGTACCCCCAATGAATTTGTGGATGCCCGTCCCTGGTTAGACAAGAGAGCGTTAGGAAATGCTCAGGACAGAGCAAAAAGGCAAAGAGATTATGCAATTGCCATTACAGGGCTTATCTATATATTGAATATTGTAGATGCCGTAGTAGACGCACATCTTTATGAAAGCCGCCATGACCCTGATTTGACCTTTAAACCATCGTTGATCCAAGATCAATATGGATTTGATACACCAAAAACAGGATTTGCTTTAAGTTATAGATTTTAATAGACAATACATACATAAAACCGAAAGGTGATGTGTAATAATAAACATAAAAAAGATTACATGAAAATAGCATTAGTTGGTTACGGTAAAATGGGTAAGATCATTGATGAGATCGCACAAAAAAGAGGTCACGAAGTAGTGGCCCGCCTGAAGGAAACCCCAACTGCTGAAAATCTTAATAATCCGGATGTTGTTATTGAATTTTCCTTACCGGAAGTTGCTTATGACAATATCAAAGCCTGTCTTGAAAATGAAATTCCCGTAATCTGCGGAACAACAGGATGGCTGGATCAGAAAGCTGAAATAGAAAAACTGGCTGTAGACAATGGTACAGCATTTTTATATGGTTCAAACTTTAGTTTAGGTGTTAATTTATTCTTTGCTTTGAATGAAAAATTAGCAGGTCTGATGAAGAACGTAGATGAATACTCTTGTCAGCTGGAAGAAATTCACCACATCCATAAAAAAGACGCTCCAAGCGGAACCGCCATCTCTATAGCAGAAGGAATCATCAATCACAATTCGAAATTTGATGCCTGGAAACTGGAAGAAACAGAAGGTAACCAGCTGGGAATTTTCGCTGTTCGTGAAGATGAAGTTCCTGGAACTCATAGTGTTTTCTACAGAAGCGAAGTGGATGAAATTGAGATCAAGCATACCGCATTCAACAGAAATGGCTTTGCATTAGGAGCAGTAGTAGCTGCCGAATGGATCAAAGACAAAAAAGGAAACTTCGGAATGAAGGACGTTTTAGGGCTTTAATTGTAACAAATTCTGTAAATTGCAGACCAATTATGAAAATGGTGAATAGTGAATTGTCAATAGCGGAAAAGCTGTTATCATTTATTACTCATCATTTATCATTTATATCATAAGAACAGGCACAAAAAAATTATGAATTATTTTTTAACGTATACAGTGTATGTCCTCATTTTATCCGTATTAATGGGGATTTCAACATGGAAGTTGTTTAAGAAAATGGGGTACAGTCCTTTATTTGCATTTATCCCTTTCTATAACTATTTTATTATCCTGAAAGAGACAAAACATCCGAAATGGTGGGCCATCCTTTCATATCTTCCGATTGTAGGACCAATCATGATGTCTGTTTTCCATCTTTATTTAGTGAAGAAATTTGGAAAAACACTTTTCAAGGATCAGATCCTTACCGTGATTCTTCCGTTTATCTATATGGCAACCATCAACTATTCTAAAGATGTAGAACTGGAAGATGAAAATGCAAATGACCTGTTTCTTACCGATGAAGAAAAAGAAGCAAAAAAGAAAGATACATTTTTGGGGTCTATTACCTTCGCAGTAGTATTTGCAACCATTATTCACGTTTTTGTAACCCAGCCGTTCGGGATTCCTACAGGTTCCATGGAGAGAACCCTTTTAGTAGGAGATTTCCTTTTTGTAAACAAATGGAGCTATGGATACAGACTCCCAATGCGCCCAGTAGCAATACCATTCCTTCAGGGAACAATTATGGATACAGGGGAGAAAGGGAATCCGAAAGATGATCCTAAATCCTATGCAGATGGAATTAAACTGCCTTATACAAGAATTTTACAATTCAATAAACCACAGAAAAATGATGTAGTAGTTTTTAACTATCCTCAGGATTCTGTTCATACAGCAATCGATAGAAAAGACCCTTATGTAAAAAGATGCGTGGCTACAGCAGGTGATACTTTTGAAATGAGAGCCGGAAGACTTTTTGTGAACGGAAAGCCTGAAGCAGTTTTAGGAGATCAGGAAGTACAGCACAGATATATTGTAACTACAGATAGTCAGTTAGACATTCCTACATTATATAAAGCTTATGGGTTTTTGCCAGTAGTGGAACAACAGCAGAATAACGGAGGATTTATTTATGCTTTTCAAGGTCTGACAGATAAGATTGCTAAAGATATTAAAGAGCTTCCTCATGTAATTACGATGAATGAAGATGTTTCGGTGAAAGGAGAAGCTGCAATAGCTTATAGAGATGAAGCCAGAACAAAAATCGATACAACACAGTCAATTTTCCCTGTTAACAAACCTTGGAATCAGGATTGGTACGGACCAGTAAGAATCCCTAAAAAAGGAGACGTGGTAGCCATCAATAATGAAACGCTTCCCATGTTCCAGTGGATTATTTCTGAATACGAGCATAACAGCTTAGAAAAGAAGAATGGAAAAATCTTTATCAACGGAAAAGAAGCGAATCAATATACTATTCAACAGGATTATTATATGATGGTAGGAGATAACAGAGATGCTTCATTAGATGCAAGGTTCTTTGGTTTCGTTCCGGAAGAAAATATCGTTGGAAAACCAATGTTTACATGGATGAGTCTTCAGGGAGCTTTTGCAGACAGCAGTTCTTCGTATCAGGCACCATTCAAAATCCGTTGGGATAGAATGTTTAAAGCAACAAACACAGGAGAAGCCAATAAAACTTCATATTGGTGGATTGCTGCAATGATTTTAGTATTATTCTTCGGTTGGGAGTATTTCGTGAAATTATTCAGAAAGAAAAAAACAGAAGACGAATTATAAATAAAATTAAACTTAAAATAGAATGAAGTATTTGAAAAAATACTTCATTTTTGCATTATGAATATGAAGAATGTTTTATTGCCGGTATTTTATATGCCGCCGGTTTCATGGTTTTCAGTGTTTTTAGATGCTGAAAATGAAGTAGTATTGGAACAGTTTGAGAACTTTCCAAAGCAGACCTATAGAAACAGAGCCAATATCTATGGGGCTAACGGGAAATTATCTTTGATTATTCCTATCAATCATAACGGGAAAAGAGAATTTAAAGATGTTGAGATTTCTTACAGGGAAGATTGGAGAACACTTCACTGGAAATCAATTCAGACAGCATATCAGAGTTCTCCTTACTTCGAATATTATGAAGATAAGTTCAGAAAAATATTTGATCTGAAAGAAAAGTTTCTTTTGGATTTTAACCTCAAAGGGCTAGAAGCCATCCAACAAATACTGAAAACAGAAAAGGCACACTCTTTGAATGAAGAATATATCAAAAATCCGGAAGGGATCAGTTTTAGAGAAAAATTTTCCGCAAAACTTCCTTCAGAATTTGAAATGGAAAGCTATTATCAGACTTTCTCAGATAAATTCGGATTTTTAGAAGATTTATCGGTTTTGGATCTTATCTGTAACAAAGGCCCCGAATCGCTTATTTACATAAAAAATATAAAACATTAATAGAAGGTCGTCAATACCTAAATTTCATTGCGAACAAACGGATGACGGCTGTTATATGACTTTAAAACAAATATCAATATATGAAAAAGGTATTATTAGCTGCAGTTTTTTTGACAGGTTTAGGATTTTCCTTTGCACAGGAGTCAAAAACTAAAAGTACTGATCCAAAAGAAGATAAAAATCTAATGATGTGGTATCACAAAGATTTTGCCACTTCAAAAGTGTATGGTGTTAATACAGAAAATGCATATAAGTATCTGGAATCAAAAGGGTTGAAGCCTAAAACGGTAATCGTAGGAGTTTTGGATAGTGGAGTACAGGTAGATCATCCGGGATTGGTTAAAAATATGTGGAGCAATCCTAATGAAGTGCCTGGAAACGGGAAAGATGATGATGGAAACGGATATGTCGATGATATTCACGGATGGAACTTCATAGGAGGGAAAAACGGTGATATTGATATCGATAATATGGAAGTAACAAGAGTTGTTGCCAAATACAAACCTCTGTTTGAAGGAGATGACTCTGCAAAAAACAAAGCTAATCAGGCTAAAATGCCGGAAGACTTTGCTATGTACATGAAAGCCAAAGATCTTTTCACAAAGAAAAGTGTTGAGTCTCAGCAAAACTTCAGAACGTACTCTATGATTAATGAGCTGATCCCAAATATGGTGAAGCTGTTGGGGGGGAAACCGGTAACTGCAGAAAATATTGCTTCCATTAATAAGCCTACGGATCAAAAGGATGCCGTTGCTCTGGAAGTGTTAAGCCAGGTTTCTCAAAGCCCGGACTTTAAAGGAAAATCTTCTGCAGAATTTGAAGAGAGAATGAAAAAAGATATGAAGGAGGCTATCGATCATTTTGCTCCTGCAGCAAAGCAATACGACCTTTCATATGATCCAAGAAAAGAAATTGTAGGAGATAATTATGATGACTATTCTGAAAAGAATTACGGAAACAATCATTATGAAGGACCTGATGCAGAGCACGGAACTCACGTAGCCGGAATTATTGCAGGGCTTCCTCAAGGTAAAGAAATTCAGCACGGTATTGCTTCAAGAGTTGCTAAAATTATGACAGTAAGAGCTGTGCCTAATGGAGATGAAAGAGATAAAGACGTTGCCAATGCAATTAGATATGCTGTAGATAATGGTGCTAAAATTCTGAATATGAGCTTCGGTAAGCCTGTTTCTCCTGGTAAAAATGTAGTTTGGGATGCATTCAAATATGCTGAAGATAAGGGTGTTCTTTTAGTAAAAGCTGCCGGTAATGAAAATGAAGACGTTGCAGAACATTTAGCATATCCTACCAACTATAAAAATGTTAATGATGAAAAACCATTTGTTAATAACGTGGTTGTAGTAGGGGCAAGTACAAATGATAACAATGCACTTAGAGCAAGCTTCTCTAACTTCAATAAGAAAATGGTAGATGTTTTTGCTCCAGGGGAAAGAATTTACTCAACAGTTAAAGGAAGTAAGTATGAATATTTAGACGGAACATCCATGGCTTCTCCGGTGGTATCCGGGGCTGCAGCAGTTCTGTTGGCTTATATGCCGAATCTTAAACCTGACCAAATTATTGAGTCATTAAAAAAATCAAGCAATCTGAGTGCAACTAATGGATTCGCTGATTTTTCTGTAGCAGGAGGTGTTATAGATGTGAAAAAAGCTGCTGAATATGCTTATAATAACTTCTATAACGGAAGCAAAGCTTCTGTTGTTAAAAAAGCAATCAAAGCCGTTAAAAAATAATTATTTATAAATGATTGAAGTATCCGTTTTATGAACGGAAAACTTAGAGATATAAAGGAAAAACCGCGATATAATGCTGTTTTGCTTTCTTTAAAAAAAAAGCTAAAATATTCATTTTTAAATATCTAATAAAAAAGTCCGAAATTTTTCGGACTTTTTTATTTTTTAATTACAATTTTGGCACGGTTTTTTGTAACTTTATTGTAACAAAATAATAAACAACAAAATGAAAAAGTTACTACTTGCAGGGATGTTAGGAACATCACTTTTTGCAGTGTCTTGTTCCTCTGTGAATAACGCAGCTACATCTCAGAATCAAAGAGCAGATTTTCTTAAATTAAAAGGAGATTGGCAGATTGTGAGCATAGACTACGATAAAGGGTATAAAATTAAGCCTTTTGACGAAGGGGCGGATGCGCAGTGTTTCGTTGGAAGCCACTGGAGATTAATTCCTAACAACTGGACAGGTGCTTACACTCTGAATGGAGGAGGAAGCTGCCCGGCAATTACACAGCCTATCAAGTTTGAAATCAAGAATGGTGATACATTTATGTTTAAAAAAGTTCTTGCAGGTACAAAAGCAAAACAGAATGTAGCAGGTTATACTTTATCGGTAATCAACCAAAGTACAGATCAGTTTTCTCTTCAGCAAGACGTTCCGTTTGAAGGAGGAAGTGTAAAAGTTGTTTACAACTTCGAAAGAACTGGAATGAAATAATTTAAATAACATAAAAGATTAAAAAAATGAAATTTACTAAAACATACGTAGGAGCCCTTTTCTTGTCATCAGCATTATTATTGACAAGCTGTGAAGCGGTTCAGAATTCTAATCACCAACAAAGAGGTACTGCTGTAGGAGTAGCTTCAGGAGCTGTACTAGGGGGAATCCTTGGAAACAATGTAGGAAAAGGTGGAAACGGTGCTATTGGTGCTGTACTAGGTGGTATTATTGGTGGTGTTGCTGGTAACGTCATCGGTAACAAAATGGATAAGCAGGCTAAAGATATTAAAGAAACTTTACCAGGTGCTCAGGTAGAAAGAGTAGGAGACGGTATTAAAGTTACGATGAATGAAAGTATCGTAAACTTTGCTTTCGACTCTTCAAATCTTACTTCTGTTGCCCAGAGTAATTTAGATAAATTAGCTAAAGTATTGGTTGATAATCCGGATACGAATATCAATATCTATGGTCACACAGACAGCGTAGGTAAAGATGCATACAACGTAGCACTTTCTCAAAGAAGAGCAGATGCTGTAAAAGCTTATTTAGTAGGAAAAGGATTGGCAGGAAGCAGAATGTTCACTAAAGGTGAAGGTAAAAATATGCCGGTGGCAAGCAACGATACAGACGAAGGAAGAGCTAAAAACAGAAGAGTTGAATTCGCTATTACTGCAAATGAAAAAATGATTAACGATGCCAAGCAAGGGCAGTAATTAATTTAACATATAAATATTTTCGTAAAAGACCGCCCCGGCGGTTTTTTTTGTATTTTTATGCCAGTCAATTTTTAATTTATTATTTTTGTAATTGAAATAACATAAATGAAAAAATATTTAAAACTGCTCCGTGTAGAGCAATGGGTGAAAAACCTTTTTGTATTTGTCCCTCTATTTTTCTCCGGTAATATTACCAACCTTGATTTACTTACCAAAAGTATCTTTGCTTTTATCATTTTCTCATTCGCAGCAAGTGTTGTTTATATTCTTAATGATTATAATGACATTGAAGCGGACAGGAAACACCCTGAAAAAAGAAGACGTCCACTGGCAAGTGGTGCCATCTCAAAATCTACTGCAATAGGAATCCTCATAGGGCTCGTGATTGCAGATATCGCTTTTGTAGGTTTTGCCCAGCTGTATTTTCAGCAGCCGCTGTGGAAATTCGCAACCATTATTGCTTTTTATGTGTTGATGAATCTTGCGTATACTTTCAGATTAAAGCATGTTCCAATCATTGATATTTTTATCATTGCTATAGGATTTGTACTGCGGGTTTTGGCAGGCGGTTACATTACCGGGATCAGTATTTCCCAATGGGCGATCTTATTAACTTTTGTTCTGGCATTAGTATTAGCTATCGGAAAAAGGAGAGGAGAACTTATCAATGCGCAGGTTTCAGGAAAAACAAGAAAAGCTCTGGATGGTTATAATGTACAGTTTGCAGACATTGCATTGTCTATATCCATCACATTGGCGATTATTTGCTATCTGATGTTTACCCTTTCACCGGAAGTACAGGCAAGATTCCATGAAAGAGTATTTTATACCGTAATTTTCGTTGTATTTGCTCTTCTAAGATATCTGCAGCAGACACTGGTGTACAATAGAACAGAATCTCCTACAAAAATTGTGTACAGAGACCGTTATATACAGGTTACTTTATTACTTTGGGTGGCCACATTTTTAATTCAAATTTACTTTAAGAAATGAAGCCGAATTTCACACAGAAAGTTACAAACTGGGGTAATTACCCGGTAGTAGAAAAAGAAATGAGATCTGAAGACAGCTTCAAAAACATAAAAGAATTCGTACTCAACCACAATGAAGTTATTGCAAGAGGAAACGGAAGATGTTATGGAGATGCTTCATTGGGTGAAAGCATATTTTCTACCAAAAAATTAAATAAATTCATCAGTTTTGACCGCTTGAACGGGATTATAGAGTGTGAATCCGGAGTATTACTCTCGGAGGTGCTTGAAATTTCAGTTCAGCAGGGATACTTCCTGTATGTAACTCCGGGAACAAAATTTGTTTCCGTGGGTGGAGCTATTGCTTCTGATGTACATGGAAAGAATCACCACGCAGAAGGTTGTTTTTCAGAATATGTGATTGAATTTAAACTGATGGTTGAGAATGGGGAAATTATTACCTGTTCAAGAGAAGAAAATTCAGAAAAGTTCTGGGCTACCATTGGTGGAATGGGACTTACAGGGATCATTCTGACTGCAAAATTTAAGCTTAAAAATATAGAATCTGCTTATATCCGCCAGGAAAGTATCAAAGCAGAAAACCTTGATGAGATCTTTAAACTGTTTGACGAAAGTGAAAGCTGGACGTATACCGTAGCATGGATTGACTGTCTTCAGAAAGGAAAAAATATCGGAAGAAGTATTCTGATGAGAGGAGAACATGCTTTCCAGCACGAATTGCCTCAGAGTATGGCAAAAACTCCTTTAAGATTAAAGAACAAGTTACAGCCTACTATTCCTTTTTATTTTCCGGGATTTGTATTGAATGCCTTGACAGTAAAGATTTTCAACTGGTTGTATTATAAAAAACAATCCAAAAAAGAAGTTAAGAACTTTATTGATTATGAAACGTTTTTTTATCCTTTAGATGCCATTAATGAATGGAATAAAATCTACGGGAAATCCGGGTTCATACAATATCAGATGGTGATTCCGAAAGAATCTGGAAAAGAAGGAATGAAAAGAATTCTTGAAACGATCGCCAACAGTGGAAATGGTTCATTCTTAGCCGTGTTGAAACTTTTCGGGAAAAATAACCCGGAAGCTTATAATTCTTTCCCTGTAGAAGGGTATACACTGGCACTGGATTTTAAAGTAAATTCAAAACTTAAAAAACTGGTAGAGGAGTTGGATAGTATTGTTCAGGAGTTTGGAGGAAGAATTTATCTTACCAAAGACAGTATGAGCAGATCCTCATTAACCAATTATCTGAAAAACATTCGAAGTCCTAAATTTGTGTCTTTACAGCACAAAAGAATCTTAAATAACAACAACTCATAATGATAGTTCTGGGAAGTACATCTGAAGTGGCACAGGCTTTTGTGGAAAAAGCACTTCAGGAAGGAGAAAAGTTTGAAAAAATCTATCTTTTTACCTCAAATAAAGAAACTACAGAAAGGTTTGCAAGACATATTGATGTGAAATTTCTGCAGCAGTCCGAAGTAATAGAGCTGGATCTGTTGAACGAAATTGATTATAACAAATTTGATTATATCAATTCAAATGTATTATTTTGTGCCGTAGGATATTTAGGAGAAGGAACCGAAGAAGGCTTGTATGATAATAAGAATACAGAGCGTATTATTAATATCAATTACTCTAAACTGATTCCGGTAATGAACTATTTTGCCCATAAATTTGAAAGCAGAAGATCTGGAACGATCATTGGGCTTTCATCAGTGGCAGGAGATCGTGGAAGACAGAGTAATTTTATTTACGGAAGTGCAAAAGCTGCTTTTACAGCTTATCTGAGTGGTCTCAGAAATTATCTTTTCAGTAAAAAAGTACATGTACTAACGGTAAAACCTGGGTTTATGGCAACTAAAATGACAGAAGGCCTGCCTTTAAATCCTAAATTAACCGCAACTCCCAAGCAGGCAGCAGCTTGTATTTATAAAGCGTTCAAAAAACAAAAGAACGTGGCCTATGTTTTGCCGATTTGGAGTCTTATTATGATGATTATCAGGAATATTCCTGAATTTATATTTAAAAAGTTAAAGCTTTAAAAAAATGAAAAAGTTGTATTGTTTTGATTTTGACGGAACCCTGACGTATAAAGATACCATGTTTATGTATCTTAAATTCTATGATTCTACAAAATATAGAATACAATTTTTAAGACATGTACCGCTTTTCATTCTGCTGAAACTTAAATTAGCAGAAACCGAAAAAGTAAAGAAAAGTTTTATCGGATCTATCCTAAAAGGGCAGACGCAGGAAAAAATAGAACTAAAATCCAAGCAGTTCTTTGAATTACATTATCCTAAAATTGTAAGAGAAAATGCGCTGGATTTTATTCAAAATATCGATAGGAATAATACACAGAGTTTATTGGTAACTGCCTCTTTGGATATCTGGGTGAAACCTTTTGCCGAGGTATTGAAAATGCAGCTTGTTTCTACACGGGCAGAGTTCAAGAACGGTGTCTTCACAGGAAACTTCATTGGAAAAAATTGTAACGGTAAAGAAAAACTGGTTCGAATAAAGGAAGAAATCCACGATTCCAAGTATGATAAAATTATTGCATTTGGGGATACTTCAGGGGATAAGCCAATGTTGAAATGGGCAAATGAGGGACATTACCAATTTTTTCACTAATTTTGGGTGATAAAAGTGTAAAAAATGAAAAGTCTGTTAATTGCATTTGCAGCCATCCTGATGAGCTGTGCAAGTACAACATCATCTCAACAAAAATCGTCTGATATGCAGCAGAAAGCAGAACTTCTTGTAACCAACTCTCAAGGAGGTGCTGAAAGGTCAGGTTTCAGGATCATTAAAGATGAAAAAGAATACCTTGCTTTGGGAAAAAGTGGTTTTCAACTTGTGGAAGAGGGAAAAGATCCTGCAGCCAATTATCCGAAATTTCCAAAAGACAAGAAAGTTGTAGTATATAATCTGGGAAGCTTCAGATCAGGCAGCCATAGCATCAATGAGATTAAAGGAGTGTCTGTAAAGAATAATATCCTGTATGTAGAAGTTCCGGCTGGTGAGCCTTCCGGCGGAATGGAAATTCAGGTGCTTTCCAATCCTTGGTTCGTTTTTGCTGTTCCTGCAGATTACCAGTTTACCTCCGTAGAATTAAAATATTCAAAATAATAATGGATAAAATATATTTAGATAATGCCGCAACCACTCCGCTTGCAGAAGAAGTTATAGATGCAATGGTTGGTACGATGAAGATGAACTTCGGAAACCCGTCTTCAACTCATAGCTTTGGACAGGAGGCTAAAATACTTATTGAAAATGTAAGAAGACAGGTTGCAGACTATCTTCATGTAACTCCTGCTGAGATCATTTTCACTTCCTGTGGAACAGAATCCAATAATATGATTATCAAATCCTCGGTAGAACACCTTGGAGTAGAAAGAATCATCAGCTCGCCTTTGGAACATAAATGTGTTTCTGAAAGTATCCTGGATATGAAAGCGAGAAAAGGAGTAGAGGTGAATTATATCCGTCCTAATGAAAAAGGAGATATTGATCTTAATAAATTAGAAGAGCTATTAAAAGCTTCAGATAAAAAGACTTTGGTAAGCTTAATGCATGCTAATAACGAAATAGGAAATATCGTTGATATTAAAAAAATTGCCGCATTATGCAAAGCAAATAATGCTCTTTACCATTCCGATACTGTGCAGACCATGGCTCATATGAATCTTGATTTTTCAGATATTCCTGTAGATTTCGCTTCATGCAGTGCCCATAAGTTTCATGGACCAAAAGGTTCAGGTTTTGCTTATATCAGAAAATCAACAGGATTGAAAGGAATTATTACCGGAGGACCTCAGGAAAGAAGTTTGAGAGCCGGAACTGAGAACGTTTGTGGTATCGTAGGATTGGGTAAAGCGTTGGAGCTTTCTCTGAATCATATGAATGAATATACCCAGCACATGCAGGAAATCAAAGATTATGCTATCGAAAGGTTGTCTGCAGAAGTTAAAGGGATAAAATTCAACGGAAGAAGTGCTGAAAAGGAAAACAGTCTTTATACGGTTTTAAGTGCTTTATTGCCTTATAAAAACCCTTTAATTGGTCTTCAGCTGGATATGAAAGGTATTGCGATTTCCCAGGGAAGTGCATGTTCTTCCGGAGCATCTAAACCATCAATGGTTATGATGATGGTTCTTTCTGAAGATGAAATGGATCATTGTACGCCATTACGTATTTCTTTTAGCCACTTAACAACAAAAGCTGATATAGATGCATTAGTCAATGCTTTAAAAGAGATTTCAAAGGACTATGCTATAGAAAAAACTAATGTTGAGCATAGATAGCCTTATGATGTAAAAGTCGTAATTTTGAAGACTCAATAGAAGAATTGAAAACAAGAAAATAATATTAATTAAAATAAAAGAGACAAAAATGGCTTTAGAAATTACAGACAGCTCATTTCAGGATACGGTTTTAAAATCAGACAAACCGGTATTAGTAGACTTCTGGGCAGTATGGTGTGGCCCTTGCAGAACATTGGGACCAATCATCGAAGAAGTTGCATCAGATTTCGAAGGAAAAGCAGTAGTAGGAAAAGTGGATGTAGACAACAACCAGGAAATTTCAATGCAGTATGGTATTAGAAATATCCCTACAGTTCTTATTTTTAAGAACGGAGAAGTAGTAGATAAACTAGTAGGTGTGGCTCCAAAAGAGGTAATCGCTGAAAAACTAAGCGCTCACTTGTAAAAAAATAAGTTTGATAATGAATGCCTTCCACCATTGGGAGGCTTTTTTTTTGAAAATAATTTGCAGGTAATAAAAAAAGGTGTAATTTTGCAACCACGAAAAAGAAACGACGTTCTTTCAAACAAAAACATGATCCGGTAGTTCAGCTGGTTAGAATGCCGCCCTGTCACGGCGGAGGTCGCGGGTTCGAGTCCCGTCCGGATCGCATAAAGTTTTTCAATCACTTTTAAAAAAGATTGATCCGGTAGTTCAGCTGGTTAGAATGCCGCCCTGTCACGGCGGAGGTCGCGGGTTCGAGTCCCGTCCGGATCGCAGAAGTTTTCTCAATTTCTTTTTAAAAAAATTGATCCGGTAGTTCAGCTGGTTAGAATGCCGCCCTGTCACGGCGGAGGTCGCGGGTTCGAGTCCCGTCCGGATCGCAAAAAGTCTTCTAGAAATAGAAGACTTTTTTTGTTTTTCCAGAACCGGGAGTTTTAATTTACTTACATGAAGTATTGATTGGATTATTAAGATAGTCTTTCCCCTGAGGTGGCTGCACAAAGTAAGGCGTTCCGTAGGTATTTCCTGGACGGAAAAAATCAGTGGAAACAACCTGGGCACCGCTGCTGAAAGCTGCTTTGGAACGGGTGAAATCATTAACCTTAGCTTCATAGGTTTCAATGTCCGATCTTGTTCTTACCATATACCCCTGTTTTACCAGATCCTGGATTTCTTTTTGTCTTACAATAGCATTATCCCTTAATATGAATCCGGCAAAGGAATCCTCAGGTTCACTGTTCAGAAACATGACTCTTTCTTTTAGAGAATTATTAATAAGATAAGGATTGTTTTTAGAAGATAAAGTCCCTGCACTTCCGGGTAATAGCATAAAGATGAACTTTCCTTTGCTCTCATTTAATGTTGGCCAGTTGTTATGGGTAACAGCTTCTTTTAATGTGCTGTATTTTCCCTGAACATCTTTTGGGGTAATGATCTTATCTTTTCCAAGATATTTTACAATTTCAGCATCCAGATCATTATAAGCTTTTTTATCAAATGCTAAAACCTTTGTGCTGTTTTCGAGAATCGGGAATCCTGAATCCTTTGCTTCAATCATCATAAAGACAGGAGTGTGTCCGGGATGCTGATCTGACCATGTTCGAAGAGTTGTAAGAGCATCTTTCAAAGTAGGATAATGGGTTCTGAAATCAATATCTGCCATGTGTAATACTTTAAAACCGGGTTGATCCAATCCTTTCGTGCTAAAAGGAGCTAAATCTGTTACCCCTTTCGCTTTTAAAACTTCATAAGAGGCAGGATGGCTGAATCTATTGCCTTCAGGATCATAATAAACATCTATTTCCAACCCGCGGAGATTGGCATTAAGCTGTTCAGTGAAATCAGGATGGTTATAGTTTAATCCCTCTTTTAAATCCATTCCGTTGGGGTGATATTCTTTGAACTTCGCTTTTTGTTCTTCAGACATCATACTGTCATATTTCTGCATCATTCCTTTAATGATTGGAGTGACCATATCCAAAACTTTGGGATCTACTGGTTGAGCATATGAATTATGTGTTCCTACAATCTGCAGCTGATTGATTTTTGGATTCTGACATTGATTCTGTGCTTGTAATAATGCTGTCATACAAAATGCAGCTCCGTATATATACTTTTTCATTGATGAATAAAATTTTCTGATTAGAAGTTGTAAGTGAATCCCATTTGTCCGCGCATTCCTGAATAGGAAATATTCTCTACACGGTCCTTAGCTCCCATATAGTAGCGGTTGGGTTCATTAAAAATATTGTTAAGTTCTAAAAATAGCCTGACTTTCTTTGAAATGCTGTAGGAAGTAGAAAGATCTACCGTGAAGTTTTTATCAAAATATTGGTAATGATCTGCGCCTGCCGCAGCTCTGATCTCACTTACATAGTTTCCTTTATAATTCCCGGCAACCCGAAGCATCAGCTTGCTGGTTTCATAAAATAATATGGTGTTGAAGATATGTTTGGCCTGATTAGGAATGGTAGTAGACATGGTTCCGGTCTGCTGGCCATTTTCATAGATTGGCATATTCATTTTGGAAGAGATATAGGTATAATTTCCCTCAAAACCCAAATTTTTCAAAAATCCCGGCAGGTTTTCAAAACGCTTGGAGATTCCAAATTCAAAACCAAATAATTTTGCCCCTTCCAGGTTTTTAGGAGCAGTGAAGGTGTAGGTTCTGCCACCAATATCCGTCACCGACTGATCTTTATAAATCAGATTGGTAATATCTTTGTAAAATACTCCGGCGGTAATAAGGTCCAGCTTTCCAAAATAGTTCTCAAACATAAGATCAAAGTTGTTGGAATAGGTAGGATTGAGTTTAGTATTTCCCTGAGTGATGATGTTGGTAATGTCGTTTACAATGGTTCCAGGGTTCAGATCATTGAAATCTGGTCTTGCAAAAGAACGGGTGTAAGCTAATCGTAGAATACGATCATTGCTGATATTCCATTTTAAATTGACCATAGGAAGCACAACATTATAGGTTTTGCTGTCTTTAATATCTTCCGTTTTATTATCCTTGTCTGAAACTACCTTTTTTCCCCAGAATGTAACGTCATTATATTCATTTCTGAAACCACCCAATACCTGAAGTTTATCGGTCACTTTCCAGGTTCCCATCATATAAGCTGCCCAAACATTTTCGGTTCCACGGTAAGAACTGGTGATATTGGAGCTGCTGTTTTTAGAGCTTACTTGCGTCAGTCCTAAGCTATTCTGTGTAGCGGGATTGTACATCTGATCGATCTGTCCATTGGTAATCTGATCGATGATAGCGGAATTATAAGGGTTTCCGAGAGGGTTCATAAAACCGCCTCTGTATGGAAATGCTTCACGTTCAAGTTGACTCAGATAGGTTATGGGAGCTCCGGGAATTCCAAGAGAAGATTTAGGCATCCATACCAGTAAAGAACTGTCGACGTTTTTGTTTTTATTGTTATATTTTGTTCCGAATTTAAGTTCAAAATTATCAGACACTTTATACTTTAGATCTACCTGTCCTCTGAGATCTGTTTCACTATTGTGGTTTTGGCTGAGTATAATTTGGTTTAATTTTAGTTTATCCGCTGCTATCATCTGTTGGTTATAAGGCTGAGTATAACTTCCGGTATCTCCAATACCATCCGGAGCATCCATCGCCATATATTTTCTTCCATCCACAGAAAGATTTCCATAGGTCATAGGCTGTACAAAATTAACCATAGGATAACCTCTTTCATTTTTGTCTAAATTCTCAGGAGAATTGAATCTGAACTCTGAGCGGGCTTTTGATAAAGACCAGTTTACTTCCAGGCGTTGCCCCACCTGATGATTTCCACCCAGCTGCATAGAATACAGGTCGGTAAGATAATCTGCATGGCGGGCCTGAAGCGTTACATTTTTATTGTCAAAATTAAAATAGGTTTCTCTTACCGATTGCCCGTCCTTGTATTGGCTGTATAAACCTTTAAAATATAATTTATTCCTGCTGTTTATCTCATAATCCAGACCTAGATTAAATCCCAGCGTTCTCCGGTTGGCCAGATAATCACGAAGCTGCAGCTGATTGATAGAGTAGGAGGCTGTTTTGTCTTTCAGTCCGTAGTTGAAAATATTTCTCATCTGATCTATAGCGGTAGAACGCTCCCAGATAACCGCAGAAGAAATAAATTTCAGTTTATCGGTAATCTTGTTTCCGTAGACAATGGAAGAGTTATACGTTGGGGATTTCGACATATTAACATATCCGGAAGACATACTAATGGCTAACGTTTCCTTATTGGGAGAAGTTTTGGTAATGAAATCTACATTTCCACCAATAGCATCTCCATCCAGATCAGGAGTTAAGGCCTTAGATAGGCGTACATTCTGAATAAGTTCCGAAGGAAAAATGTCCATTTGAACCCCACGGTTGGCATTATCACCGCTTGCACTAGGCATTCTGTTGCCATTTAAAGTAGAAGCAGTCCATTGTATAGGAGTTCCTCTTACAGCTACAAAGCGTCCTTCTCCCATATCGCGCTCAATAGATACTCCCTGCATTCGTTGTACAGCATCAGCGGCGTTACGGTCCGGAAGTTTTCCAATAGCATCTGCAGAGAGTACTTCTGTGATGGTATTGGAGTTTTTCTTCATTGTAATGGCCCTTGCTTGCGAGGCTTTGTACACGCTGGTAACCACTACTTCCTGAATACTGTTTTCTTTAAGTTTAGTACCGAATTTAACCAATCCAAGATCAACTTCCTTTTTATCTGTTACATTGAAAGGAATGTAAATAGTATCATATCCCTTGTATTCTACGATAAGTTTGTAGCTCCCATCATGAACATTACTCAGAACAAACGATCCATCAGTATTGGAAGTGACCTTTTGTCCACTGTTTTCAATATAAACCAGCGCATTGGGAAGGTTTCCCTGGCTGTCTACTACAGTTCCGTGAACTGAGGTCTGTGCAAAGGCTAAAGGGCCTAAAAGAAAAAATGCTGCTTTTGTTAGAAAAAGACTTTCTCGTGACATCTTAGTGAAATTTTATGCAAAGATGCCAGCTCATCAAAAAGTTTTAGTTCATTTAAATTTTATACTACTTTTTCTGTTGAGTTCGTGATGAACTGTATTGTAAATCAAGTATTTACTAATGTTAAATAATTGTAACTTAGTGAACAAGCTGAGATGGCAGACAGTCAAATTCCTTCTTAAAATATTTATAAAAAGTAGATTTGGATTTAAAACCACATTGAAAAGCAAGATCAATAACACTGGCAGAAGGATCCTCAGACAAAATCTGTTTAAAATGTTGAATACGGTTTCGGTTAGTATATTCGTGGAAATTGGTGTTGAGGTGTTTATTAAAGGTGATGCTGAGATCGGCTTTGCTTATTTTTAAATGGCTGGAAAGTTGATCCAAGGTAAATTCTTCATCCAGATAAACAAGGCTTTCCTGATAAAACGTGACAATAGCGTTCTGTACGGTATCAAAATCTATTTTTGAAAGATCTTTATACTGATAAGTTTCTTTAGGAGCTGAAAACTGAGGTGTATTCTGTTGTTCCAGGAGTCTGTGCTGGTACGTTAAAATATAAACATACAAAATCCATCCGAACTGGAAAAGGAATAGCAGATTGTAGATTTTCTGATAGATCAGAGTATTCCAGCCCAATTGATAAACAGCCCAAAATACAAGCACTCCTATTAATACATAACAAACCAGATAACGGAAATTGCTGGCTACCGGATGAGTAATGTTTTTACGGTATTTTGTCAGAAAATAGATGCAGGTAACAAGACATGCCACCCAATAAGAACTGTAATAAGTGAAATAAGCCTGATAAGATCTGATGGCCATATCTGCCCATGATAGATCTAAGATTTTTGCTGTAAGAGCAATGACATGATGAACAACCACTAATGTGAGCGGAAAGATCAGGTATTTAAGCTTGTCTCCCCATTTTGCATGAATTAAATAGGCTGAAATATATAAAAAAATCAGTCCTTTAAAAACACGAAGACTTCCCGGGATTTCATACAGAACAGATTCATAGCCAAATCTTTGGATGATGAAATATTCATATCCCATATCCAATGCAACGACTCCGATATACAATAACAGCATATTCAGAACAGATTCCCTGTTTTTGATGAGATAGAGTAATAAGGTGAGGGTGATAAGTGCCTGTAGTACAACTACCATAATGATGTATAACATGATAACTGATATTTTGTCAAAATTATAGATAATAAGGGTAGGGTATCTTTAACAAATTATTAAATATCAGCCAGACAATGAATGATTGGGTGTTTTGTAAAATCGGATACTTATTATTACCTTAGCAATTAATGCAAAATTTGATGTCAAAAAAGAAGTTCATATTATTATCCATACTGAAGACCTGGTTTTTCTCAACAGTTATTTCATCCATTCTTCTCATTGTGTTTATGAACCTTACTAAACCGGAGGTGACAGAATATCCGAGAAATTGTGATATGAGTGGTTTGGCTTATGGTCTTGTAATTATTTGGATTTTGTTTTTAGGTATTGCTTCATTCAGTAGTTTGCTTTCACTTGTAAGATCGTTTCAGAGCAAAATAAAAACAGCTCTTTGCTGGCTCTTGCTTCCGATTATTTTCATCATCTATTATTTCTTTATGATTACGGAAGGACAAAAAATCAGTGGAGAGGATATTCTGTTTTTTCTGATAGCGAACTTTCCATGGTTTGTCTTTTGGGTATTTTATTATTCTAAATTTAACAGGCTTTTCTTTAAACAGATTGATAGCTAATAATAGTAGCTTCAGAGTCGGTAGCTGTTTGCTTTTTATGAAGTTAAAAAATGATTTGATGAGTATAGGATCAAAAAAAATTACTGCCTGGTAGGACAGTAATAGTAAAAATCAGTGATATGGTGGGTGATCAGTTTGTAAGCAGAGATTTATGCTGTTTAAAAAGGCTGATCGGTGAGGTTGCTTTTAATTCAGTCAATTATTTAATATTTAGTCTGAATTAGGTGTCATTGTCTGAGTTATTTTACGATAAAAACTTGACGAATCAACTTTGTTTGGACCGAATCTTTGGCAACTTCTATATCATGGTTATTGATGACATTGTTGGTTTTGTTTTTCTAATTTGCTTGCGTGCTACATCTTCCAGATTCATCCTAATGATGGTATTTCCGAAAAAAAGGTACAACCATGCAAATCATTTGCAAATCTATATCACAGCATTTTGAGAATTACTACACTTTTGTGTAGATTTGTGGTATGAAAGCTAAAAACTATCCTTTAGTGTAGTAGTGAAAAAAGCTTTTCAAAAATATGGAACAGATTAAAAGATTTTTTAACGAAAAAAATGAGGTCAGTAAAGATGCTGACATTGATTTCAGCCAGGACGGAGAATATCTTGAGGCTGTAAAAGCTCTTGCCAGAACTACGTACCAAAGCTTGTATGTCATCAATTATCAGACTAGAGGATTTGAATATGTCTCAGAAAACCCTCTTTTTTTGTGTGGCAAAACCTCAGAAGAAGTAAAGAATCTTGGGTATGCATTTTATTTTCAGAATGTGAAACCGGAGGATGTGGAAATGCTGATTAAGATTAATGAAGCAGGATTTAAATTTTTTGACAAAATTCCGATAGAGGATAGAAAGCGGTACTATATTTCCTATGATTTCTATCTTATCAATGGTAAAAAGAATATGATTTTGGTGAATCATAAACTTACCCCAATGTTCCTTACAGAAGATGGCCAGGTGTGGAAGGCTCTGTGTGCTGTTTCATTATCCAATAATACGTCTTCCGGAAATGTAGTGCTTAGTAAAGAGGGTTCAGATGAAATCTGGAGATATGATCTTACAGCAGATAAATGGGAGAAAGATGAAAGAATAAAGTTATCTTCCCGGGAACATGAGATCTTGAGCTTATATGCCAGTGGCTTGACGATCAGTGAAATTGCTGAAAAACTTTTCATTACATCAGATACTGTGAAATTCCATCGTAAAAAACTTTTCGAAAAAATTGGAGTTAGTAATATTGCAGAAGCTTTATCTTATGCTAAAACCAATAAACTGCTTTAGAAAAAAAACTTGAATTACCGTTTTTTTACGGTATTTTTCAGAATGTCTTTTAGGATTCAATTTTAGGTCTGATATTTGTACTGGGTAGCCAAACTAAATGACCTATTTTATTTATGAAGAACATATCTGTGAAAAAAACATTTCTATACACCTGTTTATGCGTGTTATTCCTTGTTTCCTGTAAGAAAGAAATAGAAAAGATCAGCGATACTTTTAAAGATACAGTTTCTGCTTCCGAAACCCCGGAAACAGAAAAAGACTCTATAAAGAAAGATTCAGTACCTGTGGTGAAAAAAGAATCAGCTCCGCCTATGATGCAGGAGAATGGTTTTTATAATGCGTTTGTCCTTCCAAAAGATAAAAAAATGCGGGATTCTGTATATGCAGAATTCAGTAAAAAGTATGATGAGAAGGAACGTACTGCTATTTTAGCGTTAAACAGACTGGATTCTAAAAGCAAATGGAATGCTGATACCTTGGTAGTTCCTGCTAAAATAGATACCACTTTGATGGCGTATTCGCCGTTCCCTATGCAGCTTGATGTATTAAGCGGTGTGAAAAAATTTGTGATCTTCTCATATCCTATTCAGGCTTATGCGGTATATTCCAACGGAGGTCTTGTGAAATGGGGCCCAACGAGTATGGGTAAAAAGGCAGCACAAACAACAAGAGGACTTACTTTTGCCAATTGGAAAAAGAAACTGTCTATTTCCACGGTAAGCAGTGAATGGAAACTTCCTTATAACTTTAATATCCATAATATTGGCGGTATCGGATGGCATGAGTATACACTTCCCGGATATCCGGCATCACACTCATGCTTAAGGTTATTGAGAAAAGACGCCCAATGGTTATATTCTTATGCAGATACCTGGATCCTGAATCCCGGTGGTGCTACTACAAAAGCAAGAGGTACTGCGGTAATGGTATTTGGTGACTATAATTGGGGCGGAAGAAGGCCTTGGAAAAAGCTTTTGAATGATCCTAATGCCAATAATATATCTGTAGAAGAATTAACGAAATTATTAGAACCGGATGTCCCTAAAATGCTGAAAGAGCAAGCCAACAGAGAAAAAGTGGCTGATTCTATTAAAACCGCTAAAGCAATGGCAACCCCTATTCAGAATGAAAGACCTACAGATACGTTGTCTAAATAATCTTCTTTTCAAACTGTAAAGTAGATTCTTCGGCAAACTGTCTTAATTTAAGCATTTCATTTTTCCCTTTATGCTGCCCGAACCTTGCAGCAAGATAAGTGAGAAGAATAAAAAATAACATGACAAAAGAAGCGCTCAGTGCCCAAGGGTATTCAGCGCTTTTTATTTGTTTTTCAACGTAATACATGGTAAAGAAAGTCATCCAAAAAATTGAAAAAGAAAAATAAAGAAACATAAAGAATGTCCACACAGCAGAACTGGGACCAAAAACTCCTCGTATTACCGTTTCTTCATCTTCCATTTCAATACGCAAAGCAAGACGCGGTTTCCAGTAATTGTCATATTCTGTTTCCACCCAGATGGTGGCAACCTCTTTATTGATGTTACCAGAAAATTCATTTTTATGATCGGCGAGATATTTTTTCAGACTTTCGGCATACTCTTCCTTGGTAAGGTGCGTAAACATCTTAAATCTCGGGCGGGTTCTTATTCTGTCTAAGGTGGTTTCTTCAGTTGTCATATTATTTATTCTTGATACGGAATAGGGTCTTCCAAATTAAAACGGAAAGTTAATTTTTCTTCTTGTCTCTGAATAATCATGGTGATACTTCGCCCTTCAGAGGATTTCATAATTTCAAGGATTTTTTCAAGCGTCATGTCTGATGTTTTATCTCCATTGATGCTGATCACTTTGTCATCCTTTTTTAATCCTGCTTCATAAGCCGGCGAATCTTTTCTCACTCCTGCAATCGCAAATATGGGTTTCAGTCTGAATTTATATTGAAACGAATCTTCTTTATAGGCTTCATTTACTTTACCTGCTTCGGTAGTAGCCCGGGTATCAATTCTTACCCTGTCTTCCTGCCATTCCATTCCATCTTGTCTGAAATCCAGTCCGCTCATATTAAAGTGGAAAGGATCATCAAAGTTTCTGTTCTTCTTCAAATATAGCTTATTATTGGGATAATCGAAAATGAGAGAAAACCGTCTCATAATTTCACCGCCTACAGAGCCTTTTCTGTCTTTTACCAGATTCACATGTTGAATAGAGTATTCATCAGGCATTGCGGTAAGAGGTTTTTCAAATTTAAAATCACCAAGATAAAAATTATGGATTCTGCTTCTTTTGCCATAAATATCCCCATTGAATCCGCGGCCAAGAAAATCATCAATATTAGGTCTGTTATAAACAAAATCTTTAATAAGAGTAGGGAAGAGCCATATTGCATCACTGTTTCCAAGGTCAATCAGAAGTTTTGAGGCTTTCTTTTCACGGATCATTTCTACATCAGCATTAAGATAAGGCTTGTCCTTTTCAATACTGATCGGAAGCTTATCAAACTTTCTTACTTTTCTTTTAAATACATCTGTATTTTCGTACACTGTTATTTTTTTAGAAATATAATCAATAGCAATAGGATGATCTTTGAAAAAATGATAACCGATAACTCCGTTTACAGGAATTCCTACGTGGGAAGAAATATTGAATTCTTCACTAAGAATCACATAAAGAGACATGGAGGTATTAATCATTACATCTCCAATTCTAGCTAAATTACGCTCCGATTTTAATCCATCAATACTTAAGTTCCCTCCAAGCCCGGAAAACTTTATTTTTTCAACATTATCCAGTTTAAGCTCTTTATTTTCTAAGCTGAATAGAATGGTTTCCGCAACTCCGGTATCCACCATAAAAGTCAGATCTGCACCATTAATGTTGATGGGAATGAAAATAAGATTGTTGATGAGTTGAAAAGGGATTACCGCTTTTGGTGTATTGATTAGCCGGAAAGAGTTCTGGGCATGGATAAAAATACCCAAAAATAAACCCAGTAAAAGTAGCTTTAGTTTCATTTACTGAATTTACTGAATTTATCTTTATTGTAATAAAAAAAACATTCCAAATACAGGAATGTTTATATAAACTACAATGAAGTTGTTATTTTTATTGAATTTATTTGAAAATTAAAAACGGCCTATTTTGAGAAGAAATCCATTAAATCCATATAATTTTTCTGATTAACGCCATGTCCGCTCATGTATTCTCTGAATGTGAAATAACAGTTAAGGTCATAAAGCAGTTCTGCAGCCTTTCTACCCCAATCAATTGGAATCACTGCGTCATCTGTGCCGTGGGATACAAAAAATCTTAGTTTTTCCAGTTTCTTTTTATCTTTCACAATTCCGTCCAGGATCTTCTCTTCTGCATAAGCACTTAAACAGGCAATATTTGTAAATAACTCAGGATATTTTAGAGCCAACGCATAACATAAAATTCCTCCCTGGCTGAATCCGCATAAATGTACTTTGCTTTCAGTAAGACCGTAATTATTTACTATTTTTAATATGCTTTCCAATACAGCATTTAAAGATTCCTTAGCCTGAGAAACATCAATGAAATTTTCCGGATCATTAAAATTAATATCATACCATGAATATCCTTCAAACTGAGTATCTCTCGGGGCTCTGAAACTGATGATAATCCAATCTTGTGGAAGGGTTTCTCTAAAGCTGAAAAGGTCTTGTTCATTGCTGCCGTAGCCGTGAAGCATAAAAAGTATAGGAGTAGAAGAGGTAATATTTTCCGGCTCTCTTACTAAGTAATCTAAATTCATACAGCAAATATAATTAATAAATTACATTGTAAATCCCAACTTTTATGATTCGTGTAAAGGAGTTTAAAAAATCATTTTAAAAGATAAAAAATAAGGGTTAATCTTTGAACAAAAACACTATAATTCTATTTGTAATATTATTGGTTTTTATCAGTATTAAAATAATTCTAAGTATAAAGATGTTTTATGTTTAATAATTAGAGGATTACGTTGTATTATTGGGTTTTTAAAGCTTGATTTTGTTTTTATTGATTTGATATTTTTTGTAAAAAAATGTTGTAAAATTTTTATTAAAGATATTTTTATATTAATAAAAAACTTATATTTGGAACATTAAAAAATCTATTTGGAGAAATGAAGCAATTTTACAATTTAAAAAGTTTACTTAGACTTTCTTCTTTATTCGTTTTGTTATTTTCAGTGATTACTGTTGTCAATTCGTGTAAAAAAGATGACGATGATGAATTTCAGGATCATGTGGTTCAATTTTCAGCGAAAGCTACTACGGGATCAGAAATTATCTCTGTGGTAACTCAGGTAGGTACTGCCCAGAATACTATATTTAGTACTCCCACTGCTCCTTTAAAAGAAGGCTGGACAAGCGGAGATATGTGGGTTAATTCCAGCCAGGCACAGATTAATTTTGCGGCTAATGCTATGTTACCACAAGAAAATTCTGAACTTACAATTACTCTTATGATAGACGGAGAAGTTGTTAGAACTGCTAAAGTTACAGGGAAAGGTGATAACAAAGTTGTAAAGTTTGCCTACAGTTTCCTTGAACCATAAATAAACTTTACTATATAAAATAGAAACCGCTTTTTTGGAGCGGTTTTTTTATTTTTCAATAAGGTTATGCTCTATAGCTTGGTTTACGAGTTCGGTAGAGTTTTTAGCCTGAAATTTCTGAAGAAGATTTTTACGGTGAGTATCTACAGTAAGCGGGCTTAAAAAGAGCTCTTCTGCGATCATATTGCTTGTTTTTCCCTGTGCTACAAGGTGCAGAATCTGTTTTTCCCTTTTGGTGAGTCGGGGAATGGGGAAATCATTTTGAGGAGGTCTGCTGATGATCTGCTTGGTTTCATTACAAAAAACAATGTCTCCGGATAATGCTCCTTTGATACAGATGACCAATTCTTCAATAGATGTATTTTTGAGAAGGTAGCCACTGGCTCCATTTTGGATAGACTGCATGATGATACTTCTTTCAGAGCGGTTACTGAACATAATTACCGAAGTTTCGGGAGATATTTTTTTAATTTCCCTGCAAAGTTCTGTACCATTAGCATCAGGCAGGGTAATATCCAAAAGAATAATATCAATCTTGTTATTGCTGATAAAGTCAATAATTTCCGAACCGGAAATAAATGTTTCGGGAATATTAAAAGAAGGCTGGCTTTTCAGCATCATTTTCAGTCCTTCGATGACGATAGGGTGATCGTCTACGATAACAATATTTATTTTTTCATTCTCCATTTATGTTGAGCTCTATATTAATCGTTGTACCTTGACTGTCTGAACTGATCTCCATGTTTCCTTTCAGATAATCGACTCTGTTCTTTAAGTTGCGGAGTCCCATGCTTTTGTTTTTGGGTTCTTTGCTGCTTTCAAATCCTTTTCCATTGTCTTCAATAGTGATGAGAAAATCTTTTTCAGATTGGGAGCATTGTAATAAAATATTGGTAGCTTCAGAATGCTTGATAGCATTGGCCAATAATTCCTGTGCAATCCTGTAAATGTTAAGCTGAATATTTAAAGGCAGATTCTTTTCGATATTGATCGCCTGGAAATCAATTTCAATATCCTTTCTGTTGTAAAATTCACAAAGATCATTTAGGGCAGTTTCCAGCCCGAAATTAAGCAATGATTCAGGCATAAGGTTTCTTGCTACATGCCGAAGTTCACCTACGGAATTATCCAGCTGTCCCAGGATTTTATAAAACTCCTGATCTTTCTGAGGGTCCAAATGGCTGGCAGACCATGTTGAAAAATTGATTTTTACTCCGGCCAACATTCCGCCTAGACCATCATGAAGATCTCTTGCAATACGTTCTCTTTCCCTTTCTTCTCCTTCAAGAATGGCTTTGGTTAAAGAAAGTTCTTCCTTTTGTTTGATGTCATTAATCTTCTGTTCAGAGATTTTTTTATTTTTTCTAAAAATAATATAAAGGAAAATCAGGAGACTTACAACTAATAGTAAAATAAGGCTTAATCCCCATAAATAGGAATTTTTCTTATTAACTTCCAGCTCTTTTTGATTCTTTTCTGCATTTAATGTGGCTATTTTTCTTTCCTTTTCCGCAGCATTGAACTTAGACTCAATTTTATTGATCTCAAGCTTTACATTTTCAGTGTTCAGGCTATCATTAAGTTTGGAATATTTCTGTTCCCAAGCCAAAGCTTCCTTGGTATTTCCCATCTCTTCATTTAAAGAGGAAAGCTGTTTATAAATAGTTTTTCTGTTATTAAGATCAAGAACAAGGGATTTTTCGGTTAAAATGTCTTCCAAAGTGCCTTTAGCCTCGTTATATTTTTTTAATTTTCTTAAAATGTCATACTTATTGAAATAAAACATCTGTGCCAATAGATTTTGATTAAATCTTTTAGCATAAGAAAGTCCTTTTTCAATAACAGGTAATGCTTCAGGGTTCTTTTGTCTTGTAATACAATAAAGTGTTTTAGCATAATAGTAAAAAGCATTGACGGAGGCATCCGGATAAGGACTGATAAGCGCTTCGGCTTTATCCAAAAACTTTTTAGCTTCATCTCCTTTGGCCTGATAACAAAAATTGTTTGAATAATTTAGATAGGTGAAAAATAGTTCAGAAGAATTCGGATAGTATTTTTCAAGAATTTGTAAAGCTTTAGCGTTATACGCCTCAGACTTTTTAAGTTCGGCATTGTAAGTAAGGATGACGGCAAACTGAGTATACAAGAATCCTAGGTTCCTGCTATTCTCATATTTTTTAGCTAATGGGATACTTTTTTCAAGAATGGTCTTCACCAAAAAAGGATAACCTTCCTTGTCTTTTTGCGTTACTCCATAACTATACCACGCTGAAGCCTGGAGAAGATCAGATTCCTCATTTTTTATTTTTGATAAAGTATTGATCGCCTTTTGATACAAAACAGCTGCTTTTGCTTTATTACGGTCCAGATAATATTGCGCTTCGTAGAAATTATATTTAGCTGAAAGAAAAACATCACTTTTGATGAATATTTTTCCACTTTCCAGATATTTTTTGCTTGAAACTGAATCAATATTTCTGTAATAGTTTGATAAAAGAAAAGCGGCGTTTGCTTTCGATGTTGTTGTTCCGTTACTTCTTACAATGTTTTGCAAGCTATCTAAATAGGGCCTTTCATCAAGGGGAATCAGTTGCTGCGATTGTACACCAAAGGACAGGAATAGGTTTAACAGGATCAGTAATCTCTTCATCAGGTATCAGTTCTGTAGAATATATTTTTTATAAACGGTCAATTTAATTAAAAATTTCAGCATAAAAAATACCTGAATTTAGGTAGAAAAAATTACACAATTTTCAGGATTGATAAAGTTTCAGGACTCCAATAGTTTTGCAAGTACGGAATCACTAATCATAGACTATCAAATAAAGTAACTAAAATTTAAACAAAAAAATTATGAAAAAAACGAGAATAAACCAGCTGTTGAAAGGTACATTTGTAGTGCTTCTTGCAACAATGTTAATGGGATTTGTAGCCTCTTGTAGTAAAGATGACGATGATACCCCTAACGTAAATGGAGCAGGGAAGAGCCACAAAGTAGTTTTTAAAGCGATAGCTTCTGCGGGAAGTGATATAGACGTAGCAGTGTATGGAATTGATGGTAATCCAACTACCGCTTCCAGCCTTAGCGGAACAACATGGTCAAGCCCTGAAGTTACTGCAGAAAAAGGTGCCTATAATGCTAATGTAGCGGTAAATGCTGTAGGATCGAATGCTTCTTCTACCTTAAAGGTTCAGATCTGGGTAGATGGTGAATTGAAAAAAGAAGGAACTTCCAGCGGTCAGTATTTATCTGCTTCTGCAAGTTATGTATTTTAAAAAAACTAATACTTTCAAAATAAAAAGTGGCGCTGAGATTCATCTCAGCGCCACTTCCACTTTTATATGGTAGTAAAATTAAATAACCTTTACAATGAAATAGCTTTTCTTCCCTTTTTGAAGCAATAAGAATTTGCCGTCAATAAGATCCGTTTCATTAGCTGTAAAAGTATCATTTACTTTTTGCTTGTTAACAGAGATTGAATTTCCTTTGATTTCTCTTTGTGCTTCACTCTTAGATTTTAGGAATCCTGATTTTTCAGAAAGAAGATCAACAATGTTTATGCCTAATACATCAGCTTTTGCTACTTCTTTTTGTGGAACTCCGTCAAAAACTTCAAGGAAAGTTTCTTCATCAAGGCTTACCAAATCTTCAGCAGTAGAACGTCCGAAAAGAATTTCAGAAGCTTTAAGCGCTTTTTCATATTCTTCTCTTCCATGCACCCAAACGGTTACTTCTTCAGCTAATCTTTTCTGAAGTTTTCTTTCGTGGGCTGCTGTTTTATGTTCTTCAATTAAAGCTTCAATTTCCTCTTTTCCAAGGAATGTATAGAATTTAATGAATCTTTCAGCATCTTCATCGGTAGCATTCAACCAGAATTGGTAGAATTTGTATGGAGAAGTCTTCTTTTTGTCTAACCAATAGTTTTCTCCGCTTTCAGATTTTCCGAATTTAGAACCATCCGCTTTTGTAATCAAAGGAACAGTTAAGGCAAATGCTTCACCCTGAGCTTTTCTACGGATTAATTCTGTTCCTGTAGTGATATTTCCCCACTGGTCAGAACCTCCCATCTGAAGCTTCACATTATTGTTTTGATATAAGTGAAGGAAATCATATCCCTGAATTAACTGATACGTAAATTCTGTAAAACTCATTCCATCTGCACCAGATTCTCCTGAAAATCTTTTCTTTACAGAATCTTTGGCCATCATGTAGTTAACCGTGATGTTCTTCCCAACGTTTTTAGCAAAATCAAGGAAAGAAATATTTTTCATCCAGTCATAGTTGTTGACCAGTTCCGCTTTATTAGGCTCATTCCCTGCAAAATCAAGGAATCTTGAAAGCTGATTTTTCAAGCAGTCTACATAGTGTAAAAGAGTTTCCTCATCCAAAAGGTTTCTTTCTGCTGATTTTCCGGATGGATCACCGATCATTCCCGTAGCTCCACCTACCAAAGCAATCGGTTTGTGACCATGCTGTTGAAAGTGTGCTAAAATTTTTATCTGAATAAGACTTCCGATATGTAAAGAATCGGCCGTTGGATCAAAACCAATATATGCAGTAGTTACCTCTTTATTCAGTTGTTCATCGGTTCCAGGCATCATATCAGCAAACAGACCACGCCATTTCAGTTCTTCTATAAAGGAATTCATTGATTTTTTTCTTTAAAATTTTAAGTTGCAAAGATAATAAATTCAAAAGTATAAAGTGAAAAGCGTAGGAAGGTAAAATTGTAAAAGGATTGAAATAATAAATAAAATGAATACTTTCTCTGATTGACTATTCACTTGCGAAGCAAAATTCACTATTGACAGCTGATTGGGCTTTGCATTTTCAACCCAAATAATCTATATTTGTTATTAATGAACGACGAACAGCTATTTCTGCTCATTCAAAAGGCCAAAGATAAAGATCAGAAGGCCCAGACTAAACTCATTAATGTTTTTTGGGTGGATGTTTTCTCTTTTGTGATGAAAAAAGTGAAAGATGAAAATGATGCCGATGAAATCACTGTAAATGTTTTTTCCAAAGTATTGTCGAAGTTGGATATGTTCGATCCACATTTTCAGTTTAAAACCTGGATTCTAACCATTGCTCAGAATACGGTTATTGATTTTTGGAGAAAAAAGAGTCGTGAAAATGAAGACGCTGTTGAAAACCTTGATGAGGTTAAAAATCAATATGCAAAATCTCCCGAGGAACTTTTAATATCTGAAGAAGAGCAAAAGAAAATCATTAAAACCATTGAATCTCTGGATGCCAATTATCAGGATATCATCAAGCTGAGGTTTTTTGAAGAAAAAAGCATCAAGGAAATTGCAGAAGAATTGGGGATTTCTGTTGCCAATACTAAAGTTCGTGTGATGCGTGCTAAAAAGGTACTTGCCGAGTTGCTTAAGAATAATGAGTTTGAAGATAACTAAGAATGTTATTGGAAAATACAAAGACGCTAAATGTTATAGTATATTTAATGTAAGACTCAAGGATTTTATCTCTGATAAAATTGAATACTTTTTATGTCTTGCTGATTTTGCAGATCACGCAGATGACATTAGAAACCTCAAAATCATTTTAAAAAAGATTATTTTTATTACCACGCGAATAAGATATCTAAAGCTTAGTCCTAAAATCTCCGAGGTAAAAGAATATAATGTTATAAACCTGTTAGGTTTAAAGTTAATTGGGTGAAGCAACTCTATATATATTCCTGCATTTGTAGTAAACTATATGAAAATCTCCTGCTTTGTTTTAGGAAGTATAATTTTTACACTTTTATCATTTCTGTTCTGAAGATTGATCTTGACCCCCTTTTTAATGTATGTTTCTTTTTGAGAAGGCCCGTATTCTTTAGTATTATCAACATCATTCTTGAAATTAAGTTGTCCGGTAGAAAGATTAAAATCCACATTTTTGATATAATCTCCGGGTCTTCCAGAGCTTGAAGTATGTCCTATCAATTCAAAATGCCCGTTCTGATATCTGTATTTATCAGTATAGGCCCATTTCCAACTGCTGCCTCCGAAATGGTTTATAATTAAAACCCCTTTCTCTATGCTGGTTCCCGAATAAGGATCACCCATAATACCCCCGGATTCACTATCAAGAATTGCATTCGTTGATTTTTCGAGAATCGTCCATTGTCCATTAACTTTTTTCAGGATCTGAATTTCACGGATTTCGCCCAGTTCACCGGCATCCTTTGTATTATAGACGATTACTTTTTCCGGAATTTGATCTCCATCCAGGTCCCCATCCACAGTTTGCAGGATAGTGGAGCCTTTTGGCTGAAATTCTTTTTGAGCCCAACAAAAGGTACTGGAAATAAGTGATAAGATACAGAATATCGTCTTCATAAAATATTTTGAGCTCTGAAATTACAAAATTATATGTTTCATCAATATCTGTCTTTGATTGTTTCGATAAAAAAATCACTAACTTTGAACCTCAATTTGAGGAATAAATGGAAAATTTAGTTCAAGATACTACCGTTCAGAAACCAAAATGGATTCGTGTAAAACTTCCTACCGGAAAGAACTACAGAGAATTAAGGACTTTGGTTGATAAATATAAATTAAACACCATTTGCCAAAGCGGAAGCTGCCCGAATATGGGGGAGTGCTGGGGAGAAGGTACAGCAACATTCATGATTTTAGGAAATATCTGTACAAGAAGCTGTGGATTCTGTGGAGTAAAAACAGGAAAACCGCTTGATGTAAACTGGGATGAACCTGAAAAAGTGGCGCGTTCGATCAAATTAATGAAGATCAAACATGCAGTTCTTACTTCTGTAGACCGTGATGATATTAAAGATATGGGATCTATCCTTTGGGCAGAAACTGTAAATGCTGTAAGAAGAATCTCTCCGGGAACAACTATGGAAACCTTAATTCCGGATTTCCAGGGAATCACCAAACATATTGACAGATTGGTAGATGTTGCCCCGGAAGTAATTTCTCACAACATGGAAACAGTAAAACGTTTAACCAGAGAGGTGAGAATTCAGGCAAAATATGAAAGAAGCCTTGAGGTTTTAAGATATCTGAAAGAAGCTGGGCAAAGAAGAACCAAAACAGGGGTGATGCTTGGTTTAGGTGAAACTAAAGATGAGGTTTTCCAGACAATCGAGGACATTAGAAATGCCAATGTAGATGTGATCACTCTTGGACAATACCTGCAGCCCACTAAAAAACATCTTCCTGTAAAGAGATTCATTACTCCGGAAGAATTTGATGAACTGGGCGATTTTGCAAGAAGCTTAGGTTTCAGACATGTTGAAAGTTCACCTTTAGTAAGAAGTTCTTACCACGCAGAAAAACATATTCATTAAAATACAGACCGCTCAGTAATGGGCGGTTTTTTTTTTGATAGGAAGATAACAAATGATGAGAGATAATAGACGAATAGATAATAGATTTGGGAACATAGATTAGTACTTTTAAACTTTCTTAACTATTATCCATAAGGAATGGCTTCCATCATTCCCCTCCTCCGGAGGGGTGGCAAAAATTCAAAGCATTTTTGACGGGGTGGTTGATAACAATCCAATATCAAAATATCCCCAAACATCTGCGTCATTTGTAGGAAAAATAAAAAAACATCTAAGCTCGTAAAATGTAAATCTGCGTTATCAGCAAAATCTGCCGAGATAATACCAAAAACTATTTGTTACAAGAAGATTCCCGGTTAATCACTCCAATCCGCCCATTAATTTCAATAGGCTTAAAATGCTTTTTCTTGAATTCTGAAGGAGTTTCTCCTGTATGCTGTTTAAACAGTTTATTAAAATAGGAAAGACTTTCAAATCCCACCTGAAAACAGACCTCAGTTACAGAAGAATCTTTCAACAAAAATATTTTAGCCTGGTTGATTCTGTAATTATTAACAAAATCTGTGAATGTCATATTAGTTTGCTTTTTAAAATAACGGCAGAAAGCAGGTGTGCTTAAACTGACAATCTGTGCGATCTCGTTTACATTAGGTTTTTTATCATGATTTTCGTGGATGTAATCGTAGATCGTTCCCATTCTGATTTTATCATTCAGGAACCATTTGATTCTTGTATCTTCCTTATTAAGCTCATGCACCTCTGTGGAATTGGCCAGAATCTGTAGGATTTCAATTAATCCCATTAATGATTCAAAAGAGTTTTTTTCCTTAAGAAGCTGAAGTTTTTTAACAACAATATTTTTGGTTTCGCCAGAGAAAGATAACCCGAGGTAAGAATATTCTAAAAGGTTTTTAATATTCTCAAATTCAGGAACAGGAATAATGATATCCTGAAGAAAATTTTCCCGTATTTGCAATACCAATTGTTTACATTCCGTCTGTATACCATAATCAAAATTAAGATGAGGAACATTGGCGCCAATAAGAAGTAATTCACTGTCAGTAAAACCTGAAATATTTTTTCCCACATGTCGGATTCCGTTGGATGCTTCTACGTATACCAGTTCTATTTCAGGGTGATAATGCCAGAAAAAACAATTTTTCAGACTGGGAGCAAATACTTTGAAAGATTTACCCTTTTCAAACTCAATAGTCTCTTTCTGAATCTTCATTTTGTTCTGTTTTGATTGTTTGTAGATCTAAAATTAAGTAAAAAGGTTAATATGGAGCAAGTTTTTATCATTCAAAGAGGTGTGAAATTCAATCTTTCTTTCGAATTTTGCACTTTCAAAAATAAAGATGGCTCACCATTTTTAATTTCAATACATTAATTCAGAAAAGAACATACAATGAAGATTGATAAAAGGATAATACCGCTGGCGATTGGCGGATTGGGAATAGGAACTACGGAGTTTACCGTTATGGGGTTATTGCCGGATATCGCAAAAACCCTAGAAATCACAATTCCACAAGCAGGACATCTTATTGCTGCTTATGCAATGGGAGTGGTAATCGGAGCACCCATTCTTATAGGATACTCGGTAAAGTATCCACCTAAAAAAGTACTGATTGCTTTTATGATTCTGTTTACTTTATTTAACGGGCTTTCTGCTATTGCTCCTAATTATGGAACGATGTTAATCATCAGATTTATGTCTGGACTTCCTCACGGAGCTTTTTTCGGAGTAGGAACTGTAGTAGCCGCTAAAATGGGTGGAAAAGGGAAAGAGGCATTTTATATATCAATGATGTTTACAGGACTCACGGTAGCCAATCTGGTGATGGTTCCTTTGGTGACCTATATTGGACATACTTTCCATTGGCGATTATATTTTGCTATTGTCGCTTTAATTGGTGTTTTCGCTCTATTATTTTTAAAATTATGGCTGCCAGCAATTGAGGCTAATCAAAATACCCATTTCATGGATGAGTTAAAATTCCTGAAAAAGAAGCAGTCGTGGCTTGTATTGGCTATTACAGCGATTGGATTTGGAGGTCTTTTTACATGGTTGAGCTATATCACGCCTCTAATGACTGTTATTTCCGGAGTTGAAAGCAGTCAGATGGCCTATGTAATGGTTCTTGCCGGGGCCGGTATGGTGGTAGGTAACCTTGCGGGAGGAATTATTTCAGATAAATTAGGACCTGAGAAAACCTGTGCACTTCTGATCTTTTTAATGATGATCTCACTGGTAGGAGTGTTTTTGCTTTCAGAACATCAAAATATCGCTTTCTTATTGACTTTCATGTGTGGAGCTTTATCCATGTCAATTGCTGCACCCATTAATATTATGATGATGAAAGCAGCCCCGAAAAGTGAAATGATGGCCGCAGCTTTTATGCAGGCAGGATTTAATATTGCGAATGCAATGGGTGCTTTTTTTGGTGGAATTCCTTTGGAATATGGATTGCCGTTCAACTACCCATCGTTAGTAGGAGTAGGAATGACCTTTATCGGATTTGTAATCAGTGTAAGATATATGTACCTGTATGGTTCACAAACAGCAAATGAAGAAAAAGCGGTTTCAGAAGGTGTTTCGTGTGATAAATAGAAACTCATACCTATAAAAACCAAGCATAGATTATAGAAAATCTTATCTGTGAGAATATCCATAATTAAACATAAAAAAGGCTGTCCCAACGTTAAAAATAGACTTTTGAGACAGCTTTTTAAATTAATACATTATTTTGTCAGACTAGAATTTAAAAACACAGCCGCAAACGCTCATTTTGCTTTCTACAACTGTTGTCCATTGTCCGTTCCATGTACCGCCATAGGATGCACAGATAGCAGGACAGATTTCTTTAGCATCTTCGTTGTTCCAGATAGGTCCGGCTAAAACGTCTAGCGTATATTCTGTGCTGCCTGTTGGTTGAGTGTTTAATTCAACTTCTATAACGCTCATTTGTCCTTCTACAATGGTAGTCCATTGTCCAGTAAACTTTCCTAAGTGTGCCGCAGCAATACGTGGTCCTAATTTTTGGGCTTCGTCGTTGCTCCAAAGTGGTCCTGCAATAATGTTGGTTTTGAATGTTGACATGGTATAAATTTTTAGTTGGTTAATATTACAAATGTAATCACCATTTTGGGATATAATTACAGTATAATGTACCAAATTTATTATTAGGTGTTTTTACGTATCTGTTTGATATTGATTGTTATATAATGAAAAAGACTGCCTTTTAAGACAGTCTTTCATTGTTTTGTAAGGTTGATTAAACTTCCACCTCATTGCCATTTTTGCACCAATAAAGCGCATTGTATAAATTTTCTTTTGGAAAAGATTTAAACTCTCCCGGCATCAGAACACTGAAAATATCTGTAAAGTCCTGTATTGCTTTTTTATCTGTAACAATAGCGGTCCGATTCCATTTTGCAAGATTTTTTATTCCCAGCAAGAGGTCTTCAAGCCATGCTCCCATGGTAAACTTATCCAGATCGGTATCCAAATACAGTAAGTAATTCAGCTCACCAAATTGGTCTACTTTCTCTTTCACACGCGGAATTACCAGTTTTTCAAAATCTTCTTTCGTCACTTCCCCGGTTGCACTGAATGCCGCAACATTCTCCGGAGCTTCTGGAATAATTGTTATCATAGTAAATATTTTATGATGGTTGGAATTTAATAAAGCAACAATAATTAAACCATACATTCATCAAAAATTGTTAAAACAGGTATAAATATTGTTATTTTTAATATAAAAATAACAATATGGATCTCAAATCAAATGAACCTTTTTGGCTTTTAAAAAACGGACTGATTGCTACGTATCCTTCTTTAAAATCAGATGAAAACTGTGATGTCTTAATCATAGGCGGCGGAATTACAGGAAGTCTTATTGCCCATCAAATGGTAAAGGACGGCTATGAAACAATCCTCATTGATAAACGCGAGCTTTGTAATGGAAGTACCTCTGCCACCACTTCAATGCTGCAGTACGAAATAGATGTTCCTCTTTATGAATTAATAGGAAAAATAGGAAAAAAAGGAGCTGTTTCAAGTTATAAAGCTTGTTCAGATGCCATAGATATTCTTGAAACACTTGTAAGAAAAATACATTCCAATGCGGGATTCAAACGTAAAAAATCATTGTATTTTGCTTCGAAAAAGAAAGATACCGAATGGTTAAAGAAAGAATATGAAGCCAGAAAAAATGTTGGATTTGAAGTTCAATGGCTCAATGCAGATCAGGTTCTGGAGAGATTTGGATTTGAAAATACCTATGGTGGTATCTTATCAAAACAAGGAGCCAGTATTGACGCCTTTCAGCTTGCCCATGAACTGTGTAAACATAATGTAAGAAAAGGATTGAAAATCTTTGACAAAACTGAAATGGTAGAAGTAGAGTATCACAAAGGCTTCAATATTGCTAAAGTTGATAATGGTTTTCAAATCAGAGCAAAGAAAATAATTTATTGTATCGGCTATGAAAGCAAAACTTTACTGAAAGAGAATTTCGTTAATCTGAAAAGTACTTATGCTGTGGTTTCCGAAGTAGATCATGACAAATTTAAAAATATAACCAGTACTTTAGTCTGGAATACCGATGATCCTTACCTCTATATGCGGACTACAGATGATGGCAGATTATTGATAGGTGGTGGAGATGAAGATTTTTATGGTGCTGAGAAAAGGGATGTGATTCTCAACAAAAAAGAAAAAGAAATTATAAAGAATTTAAAAAAGATAAAACCTGATTATCATTTCTATCCAGATTTTGTGTGGGCTGGAACTTTTGGAGAAACAAAAGACGGACTTCCCTATATTGGAGAACATCCAAAATTCAAAAATTCTTACTTTGTATTGGGCTTTGGTGGAAACGGAATTACCTTTTCAGTAACCGGAATGGAAATGGCTTCTTTGTTTATGAAGGGAAAAAAACATCCATTGTCTCAATATTTCAAATTTGGACGATAGAACATTCTTTAATCATGAAAAAATACAAATAATGTATATAAATAAGTACACTTAAGCAGAAAAACAAAGGTTTTCAAAACTTAAGTGTACTTTATTTTACAAGGTTTACTTTAAGTGTTAACCCTTCTTGTATTGAGCTTTTTTATAAGCTATATCCATTTTTCTTTGCGAGTTCTTGTATAGAACTTTCAATGGCTTTTCCAAGATCATCAGAATCATTACTTCCTCTTTTTTTCATCTCATTATCAATGTAGGTCTGACGCTTTTTAGAGAGTTCTTCAATTTCTCTTTGAATTTTTTCACGCTCTGCTGATTTTATAGACACTGCTTTTTTTATTTCCTCCTTGCTTTTTCCTTTCAGTTCATCAGGAAGTTCACTTGCTTTCATATTGGCAATAAAGCTGTCATCTTTTTCTGCTTTGTCTATCAGGTCCCAATGCTCATTTTTGTAAGCATTCTTTTTAGACTTGGAAACCGTTCTTTCGACCAGATTAGAAACAGATTGTACTTCTGCGTTTTTATCCTGAGTAATTTGCTTCATCTTATATTCAGAACCACGATTTCCATAGTAAATATAGGTATCATTCAGTTTGGTGTTACATTCCGAAATCCTGATGTCATACGGCGTTTCAATATAGATCACCTTTTTATCACTGTCGATATTAAAATATTTTCCACCTCCTGTTGTTGCGCCATTCTGCCAGAAGCCCTGAATTCCTTCTTCCCGGCTTCCGCAGTAAATGGTATTGGTATAAATATTTTTATTTTTTGCTTTTGAGATGACTTCTTTATAGTCAATTCTTCCTTGGTTGAAAGGCTCATTACCCGCAATATAAATCAGTTTCATACTTTTCTCATTACCATCCCAGTTCAGATTGGCAGAGGCATCCCGGATGACAGCCCCACAATATTCACTTCCGCCATTAGTTCTTAAAGCAAATAATTTTTCAGAAACAAGATCAAGGTCCTGAGTAAGAGGAGTAACCTGACGAATATAGTTTTCATCCCGGATTCCGTCGTTTCCATATTCATAAAGGGCAATTTCAACTTGTGGAGTCTGGCCGTTATACTTTAATGTGGTTAATGTATTAACGATGTTCCAGAGTCTAGATTTTGCTTGGTCAATTAATCCGTCCATACTATTGGAAGTATCAAGTAAAAGAGCTACCTGGATTTTATTGTCCTTTGATATTGTGTTTACAGGGGATACGGAAGCATTTTGTACCGTTAACTCGGTATTTTTTGGATCACTTTTCGAGCAGCTGATGGCCGGATTGGTACCAGAGTTTAAAAAAGCTGCTGCAATGGCTAAGATTTTTAAAGTTGTCATATGATTATTTTTTAGGTTATCTGCTGTAATATTGGACCTGCATATCTCTTGGATACTTAACTTCATAAGAGAAGTTGATCTTTTCAGAACCTCCGGAACTGATGTTTTTGTTCCAAAGGATACTTCCTGTTTTTTCATCAAGACTTCCCCCACCAGTTTCTATAGCTTTCACTGAAATTTTAGAGTTTTCACTGATAGGAAGCTGATCTAGCACTTCCAGTTCTATACTTTCTTTGGTATTGTTTCTGATGCTGATCTGGTAGGCTTCAGATTCCCATTTATTGGAGTTCATCGGTTTCTGAGACGCTTTATCTTCCAGTTTGATTCTTTTTACTGTGATTCTTTCCTCCACACCAAGAGAAATCGGGAACTCATCTTTTACATAATTGCTGGTAATATTGGTTTTTCCAATATAATTATCTTCAAAATAGATGTTCGCTTCGCCATTAATCAGGTTGAGGTTCTGCCAGTTTTTTACAAAAGCTATCAGAAATACCTGATTGTTAAGTTTGGGAACTGTATGGTATTTGTAGGTGGCATCAATCTGTTTTTTATCCAGAATGACGTATTGTTCTTTTTCCTGACTTAGAATTGTTTGGTTGTAATTCAGTTCATAGAGCACATTCATTTGGTTATCAGAAACCGAAGCAATTGGGATCTGGCCTGGTTTTGCAGTGATGTCCTGTCTCATTTGGTAAACATTCATCAGTGCGGATTCTTTTTTAGACTTGTAATCGGCAACTTCGAGTATTGGATTATGAATCGTATATTCTGAAATATACAATGGAGAAAGAATAGGTCTGTCCTGATTGTATGATGGTCTGTAAGTGGATACAAACAATTTTATATTTTTCCAATCCTGTCCTGTTTTTTGGTAGATCTTGCCTTTATAAATCATTTCAAGAGGCTTCTTTACAGATTCGGCACGAAGATCATAAGAAGGTATCCATCCAGCATCGGAAACGATATAGCTGACCCCCAGATTCAGGCTGGTATCATTATCCGCAAGAATTTCAAGTAACAATTCTTTTCTGTTGGTGTTTTTATGAGTTTGTTCCTCATCAGATTGCTTATTTAGCTTTGCAATGCTCTCATCCAGTGTTGTTTTCTGCTCATTCAGTACAAAGACCTGATTATCAATTTCCAGCATTCTTTTCCTGTAAAATTCTGTAAGCTTAATCAGTTGTTCCTGCGGAGTAGATTTATCATTGGTAGATACTTTTAAATTATCATTGATGATATTCTGTTCTCCGGTAAGGTTTTTAATCTGAATACTTAATAGGTTTACCTGTCTCTGAAGCTTTTTTCTTTCATCAGCCAGTTTTTTTTCACCATCAGAAAGCTGATCTTCCTTCAAAAAATTACTTTGCGGAGTGATGGATAGGAGAGTGGTATTTTTTTCAAGATTGATTTTATAGGTATTTTCATCCAGATTGTTAGGTAGATTGACAATTCTTACCATATTTCGCCCCTTTTGAAGATTGACATTAGTATTTCCGAAAACTTTTGCTCCCTGAAGAAATACCGTAGCCTGCTTTACTTCAATTTCCTTCTTGATTTCCTGTGCCTTGAAGAAAACTACTGAAAATATTGTGATTAAAAGATAGCGTTTCATCGTTTATTATTTTAAATTATGAAGTAAAATTACCCGTATTTAAACCTGAAATTGGGGATACTTGGTGAAGAGAGGCTTTCACTTGGTGAATGGCTAACCACATATTTTTATTCTTTTTTGCCACGAATACCTTTTGTAAATCTAAAGGCATTCGTGGCCCAACAAAAACAAAAAAGGCTGCCAAAAATATGGCAACCTCTCTTAAATCTGTTATTTTAAAGAATTTCGTATCTCGTTTTGATACTATATTTTAACTTGATGTTTTCGATGTTGTCAAAAGAAATGTCTACCGGCGCATCTGCCATTTCAAGCTGTACATTGCTCATTCTACCTTTGTAGGCAACTGGCATCACCATGTCGCTGGTGTAATCTTCAATCTCAACAATTTCAAGAACATTCCCTACTTTTTTGCCCATGCTTTCCAACAGGTAATCTGCCTTTTCTTTCGCTGCTTTTAAAGCATTGATCTTTACTGCTTTTCTGAAATCTGCAATCTTGGTGTTCTTTACTTCTGAGATGCTCAGGCTGCTTACCCATTTCTGGTTCAGATCTTCAAAGATTTTGCTGAGGTTTGATTTTGCATTTGCTTTAAACACATAGTTCTTAGAAAACTTTCCGTTTTTGGCGTAAATATTCTGGTACGAAGATTTAAACTTGATATCCTCGTTCTTTACACCTGCATTCTTAAGGATATCGAACATCTTCTTCTCATTGTCTGCCAGATCATTTTTGTTATCTCCTTTTATTCCGATGCTGAAGGTAACTTCATCCGGTTCTACTTCCATTTCAGCAATACCTGTTACTTCAATTGCGTTTTTCTTTACTTCCTGAGCGCTTACAAAACTTCCCAGTGTTAAAATTCCGATTAATAAAAAATGTTTCAATTTCATAATTTCTTGTTTTTACTTTTAAATTCTGATGTAAAATTAGTTCGATCTGAAGCTGAAAATCGGGAGACTTGGTGAAATGGAACTTTCACTTGGTGAGTTGATATAAAATGAAAGTTTTTATTTAATAATGATATTTTAACCATTAAGCTTGATTAAGCTGTTAAGAAAAGTAAGATGAGCTCTGCTTTAAGAGCAAGATGCTTCTTTTAATATGAATAATTGTTGTAACTTATATAAAATCATGATTGATAGTGTTTTAATATAGAGAGTGGGTGAAACAAGGTTTTGACTTGGTGAAGGATAGAAGCTGATCAATAAAGTTTTACTTACTTTGCAGTAAAGATTTGAAATCCGTGAAATTAGTTTTTAAAATACTGTTTATTTCAATATTGATGGTGGGAAATTATTTCTCAGCACAGGATACTACGAAGGTTTCCCAAGCAGTGAAATCTGCTGCAAAATTGAAGAAAGCTGTAGATAAAAATGATGATAAAGGAGTTGCTGATACGTATGTGGGAATGGCCTCTGATTATTATAGTCAAGGGAATTATCCTAAAAGTGAAGAATACCTTATTAAAGCCAAAGCTTTGTATCAAAAGCTTAATGATAAAAAAAATCTTGAATCTGTTACCAGAAAACTAGCTCAATCACAGGAAAAACAAAATAAAATAGCGCCTGCGCTCAGCAATTATAGTAGGGCCGCACAGATGAGTTACAGTGAGAAAAGTAAGACGGTTAATTCCAATGATGTGGCAAGGCTTTCATCTCCTACACCCGAACTTCGGGCAGAGGCCATTCAGAACAATATTAATATAAGCAAAAAAGAAAACGATCAGGGCAATGTAGCAGAAGGATACAGTCAGCTGGCAGATGTCAATATACAGCAGAAAGACATGTATAAAGCCGAAGAAAACCTGAATAATGCTTATAAAATTTCAAAAAGAGAAGCCCCACAACAAGCTTTGGCCATTAATCAGAAACTGGCCGACCTGTATGTTGAAAATAAAAACTTTGATAAAGCCATCGAAGCTAAAAAGAAAGTTCTGAAGGAAGATTTTGTAAAGGAAAACTCACAGGAAAAAGTCAATCAGATTCAGGAACTGGCAGATATTTATATTAAAAAAAATGATCCGAAAGAAGCGGTAGACCTGTTGAAGAATGCATACGGAATTGCTTTGGATAAAGGTCATACATTAGAAGCTCAGAAGAGTGTGAAAAAACTGGACAGTTTGTATGCCATTTCAGGAAATGTTGATGCTTCCGTTCAGTTGTACAGAGACTTTCTGGGAAAACTTCCGAATCTGGTTTCCAAAGACAGAAGCCTGGTAGATAATAAGATTCTGGAAGATACGGAACAGAGAATTTCTCAGCTGGAGAAGGAAAAAGAGCTAAAGGACGAGCTTATTCGTAAGAAAAATGTCTTTAATTATGGTTTGATCGGAGCTTTGATTCTGCTGACCGGCCTGGTTATTTTCATTTTTAGAACCCTGAAGAAAGTTCAGAACAAAAATAAAAAAATAGCGCTTCAGTCTCTCAGACGGGAGATGAATCCTCACTTTATTTTTAACAGTCTGAATAGTGTTAATCACTTTATTGCTACTAATAATGAACTGGAAGCCAATCAATATCTGACTAAGTTTTCAAAACTGATGCGAGGAGTGATGGAAAACTCTACCGATGATTTTATCCCTCTCCAGCAGGAACTGGATTTGCTGCAAAACTATCTGGCGTTGGAAAAAACACGTTTTGCAGATAAATTTGATTATGAAATTGATGTAGATGAAAGCCTGAATCTTCAAAACCTACAGATTCCCGGAATGCTCGTACAGCCTTTCCTGGAAAATGCCATCTGGCACGGACTGCGTTACAGAACAGAAAAAGGGTTGTTAAAATTAAGCTTCAAGAAAAACGAACAACATTTAAAGATCATCATTGAAGACAACGGAATAGGAATTGAAGAAAGTAAAAAACAGAAAACCCAGCACCAGAAAACCCGCGAGGGGAGAGGTATGAAAAATACCCTGGAAAGAATTCAGCTGCTGAATGATCTGTACAAAAAGAATATTACCTGCTCTGTAAAAGATAAAGAGAATAATAAAGGTGTTTTGGTCATTATTCAAATTAATCTGCTATAAAAACAATACCATGAAAAAGCATATATCTCTGTTCACTCTGATGATGAGTCTGTTTTCGGGAATTTTATCTGCTCAGGACATTGACAGTATCAGACTTACTCATATTCTTGAAAGTCTGAAGCTTGACAAAATCAAGATAAAGGAGGAACTCTGTGTGGAAAAGAAAATGCCTAATGCAGAAGGTTCTTATATTGCGGTTATTCCGGTTGTGGTGAGTCAGGAAGAAGAAGATTATGTTTTTACCGTTCAGAACTATATACTCATTACAGACAATAATGGAACAATAAAGAACAGATATCTTGACCCTACTGAGCTTAATTCCGATGCTGTTAACCTAAGAAGCTTTGCCATTGATACTGGTTTATACAATATCAGTACAAACATCCGTGCATTTGGAGTAAAGGCAGATTTTGTAGGAAGCAGTAAACCTAATCCTTATGCTTCAGGTACAATTTCAATGTATTATCCGGAAGGAAAGACGCTTAAAAAAGTTCTCGATCAGTTTGAATTGGATTCTACAAGTGGTGAATGGGATACCCGATGTAACGGAGAATTTGAGGATACCCATTCTTATATTATTATGGATCAGTCCAAGACCAACAATTTTACCGATCTTAAAATAAAAACCATTTCAGTAGCCACAATCAATGAAGAAGTAAAAGGGGAATGTAATACTAAAGAAACCTCAAAAACATCTTATAAAACACTGAAGTTTAAAAATGGTTATTATCATTTTTAAACTGAGTTCGGATTACAGGAATTTTCTGATTCTTTTAACGTTGGGATCACAAAGATTTTTAATTAAAATTGAAAAGGATTTCGTTCGAAAAGGCATTTTATTTAGCAAAGGTATTGGCTGTTTCATTGCTGAATGAAACGTCTTTTCGGTCTTAAAAAATATGAGTATTCCAAGAATAACTTTGCGAGCTATTGCGTGATAATAATATACGTGAGCAAAGTATTCATCCTTCTCAGAGTGGTATCTATTCTATGTTTTTCTTGCCATTGCGGAATGCATTATAACCATATTGATCGTAGTGTACGCTTGGAAATGGAAAAGAATAGGGTTGGTATTGGGAAGATTGCGGGGTTGATCAAATATTCCTAATTTGCATCTGTAATGTAGTCCTTGTACCCTAATATTTAAACCCAATGAAGATTAAAGCTGTAATTGTAGATGATGAACTGATTGCAAGAGAGGTGTTGAGAACCTATCTCACCAAATACTGCCCACAGGTAGAAATTCTAGGTGAAGCTGAAAATATTAAAGAAGCTGTTCCTCTGATTGCTGAAAAGCAACCTCAATTGGTATTTTTAGATGTAGAAATGCCTTTCGGAAATGCCTTTGACGTATTGGAAGCTACCAGAGAGTTTTCCTACAAAACTATTTTCATCACTGCATTTTCACAATACTCTTTACAGGCTTTAAATAAATCTGCAAGTTATTATATCTTAAAACCAATTGATATTCAGGAACTCATTCTGGCCGTAAACAAAGTTGTTGAAAGTATAGAGAAAAAAGAAGAACTCAACCGGAATAAAATTCTGCTGGAGAACTTAAAATTAAAACCTGAAAAACAACAGCTTATCCTTCCCACCTTACAAGGATTTGATGTCGTAAAAACAGAAGATATTGTAAGGCTTCAGGCAGACGGAAATTTTACGCAGGTGTATCTTACAGATGGCTCAAAGAAAATGGTATGCAGATTTCTAAAGCATTTTGATGATCTTTTAGAAAGCCCTTTTGTGAGAGTTCACCGTTCCCATATCATCAATACATTTTTTGTGAAATCTTACCATAAAAGCGGAACTGTAATGCTTGCTGATGATACTGAAATTGAGGTTTCAGGAAGCTTTAAAGATAATTTTCTGAAAGTTTTTTCCTAGAATTTATCGTTCTTTAACAGCCCAAAGGCACTATTTTTGACGTTTTCATCACAACCACACAAAATTTTCTGTTATGAAGACCTTTCACAAAATAATCCTTCCTGTTTCATTGGGTGCTTTGGCCTATATGGCTTTTCATTCCTATTCTGTAGGAATTCCGAGAGGAGCTGTAGCAATAAAGAATTTTGATGTTAAAAAATATCTCGGAAGGTGGCATGAAATAGCCCGTTTTGATTACAAATTCGAGAAAAATATGGATAACGTTACTGCGGAGTATTCAGAGAATCCCAATGGCAGTATTCAGGTTAGAAATAAAGGATACGATTATATCAAAAAAGTATGGAATGAATCCATTGGAGAAGCTAAATTCGTTAAAAATGCTACTGAAGCAAGGCTGAAAGTATCCTTTTTTAAGCCTATCTGGGCTGGTTATAATGTCATTGATATTGATGAAGATTATCAATATGCTTTAGTCGCTGGAAGCAGTTTAAAATACCTCTGGATTCTCTCCCGTACCACAACCATTCCGGAAAGTATCAGACAACGTTTCATTGAAAAAGCTCAAAAAATTGGTTATAATACAGATGAGCTGATCTGGGTGAAACATCATCAATAATAAAGCAGAAAGGCAAAATTACCACATGGTAAATTCGCCTTTTATCCTTTTATTTTTTATCCTTTGATATACTCCTTCCATTCCTCAAAGCGGTAATCAATGACCTGTTTCATCAGATCATAATTTTCGTAGGTATCTTCAATGTGGTAGAAGGTTTCATATTCGTAATCATTATCTTCAGCTTTACCATCAAAAAGGTTCACGTAATCATCAGCAAAAGAACTGTATCTGTTGCCAAAATCAGTGTCATCTGCGTAATAATCCTTTGCAAAGCAGTTTCCAAGGTCATTAAGATCATATTCTGAGAATTTACCGTCACATGAATCCATGATAAATTCAGCCCCTGTAATTTCTCTTCGTTTTAATTTTTCAATTTCCTCTTCATTATCTTCTTTCAATTCATCGGAGATCAGGTTATTATGGATACACCAGTTCAGGAACATCCCGGTATGCGTTGCTCCGTTTTTCTGAGGAAGCCCCTCAGGAAAATCACCACCATAATGCCATGACGCATCATCATATTTAGACATAATTTTAACTAATTTTCGTCAAAAATAGAAAAAATCAATTTATATTGCCGCAGCCGCATATTTTTCCGTCCTTTGCAGGAGAATTTTTTTCAAGAATCTCATATATGGAAAAAGCAGTCCTAATCACTATTGGTGACGAAATCCTTTCCGGAAATACGGTAGATACCAATTCCAATTTTATTGCCTCTGAATTGAAGAACATCGGGATAAAGGTTGTACAGATCTTTACCATTTCAGACGAAATAGATATCATTAAAACTACATTAAGGACCGCTTTTGAACTGGGTGATCTTATCATTACTACTGGCGGGTTAGGCCCAACAAGGGATGATAAAACCAAAAAGGCGCTTGCCGAATTTTTCAATGACGAAATTGCGTTGGATGAGGTTACGTTTAATCACCTTAAAGGATACATGGAAAGACGCGGAAGAGCAGACATTCTGGAAAGAAATAAAGAACAGGCTTTTGTTCCTACAAAATCTATTGTTTTTCAAAACCATTTCGGTACTGCTCCATGTATGATGATGGAGTTGGATGGAAAACTGAGCTACAGTTTACCCGGTGTTCCTTATGAAGTAAAACCATTGATAAAAGATCAGATTATTCCTTATTTACAGGAAAAATTTAACCTTAATTATATTCATTCAAAAATTGTTTCCGTAGTGGGAATTCCGGAGAGTATTCTTGCAGATACTATTGAAGACTGGGAACTTGCCCTTCCTGAAAATATTTCATTGTCTTATCTTCCGATAGGAACCAGAGTGAAATTGAGGATAACGGCATCAGGAGACAATGAAGAAGCTTTACAACAACAGACTGAAGACGAGATTCAAAAATTACTTCCTCTCATCAAGGATAATGTGATTGCTATCTCTGAAGATAAAATCGAAAATATTCTGGCTGAAATTCTTACTGAGAGAAAACTGACTATCTCCACTGCAGAAAGCTGCACCGGTGGAGAGCTGGCAAAAATGATTACTTCAGTTTCCGGAAGTTCAAAATATTTTCTTGGTGGAATGGTAGCCTATGCCACGGATAAAAAAATCAAAATTTTAAATGTTTCCGGAGAAACGGTAGATCAGTTTACGGTAGTCAGTGAGCAGGTAGCCCAGGAAATGGCAAAAGGATGTCAGGAATTGTTTGATACCGATATTTCCCTTTCTACTACCGGTGTGGCAGGTCCTGGAAAAGGGGAGGATGGGAAAGATGTGGGAACCGTTTTCTACACCATTCGAATTAAAGATCAGGAAGTAACCTCAAAATTATATATGCCTCATCTGGAAAGATTGGATTTTATGAACTTCGTTTCCCAAAAGGTCATTCAGGATCTTGTGGGTCTTTTGATAAGTCCGTAAACGAAACGCTATTTTTTTAATGAATTTCAAGGTGATGTTCACACTTTTTGAAAATCATTCATTAAAATTTTAAAGTATGGAAAATTCCAAACAGATTTTTCAGACCAATAGCAAAAAACGCTGGAAAAGTGTACAAAGGGGAAGCCGTTTCTTTATTTTTATGGCGGTACTCCTGTTTTTGGCTTTAGGGCTGATGATGGCCGGGACAGAAGTCCTAAAATTCCTTTTAAAGAAGATTATAAAGCTGTAATTACAGCCAATAAGCCTTATCTTAAGGAAAATAAAATTTCTAAAGAATATAAAGGGTTCAGAAGCTTTATTTCTGAAAAAACAATGCATACCAATCTTGCCAAGATCGAAAAAGCAAGAGCCGAAAGACTTAAAAATCAAAAGAGAAACTGGGCACAATTTCCCGGTGGAATCCGTTCAGCATTCTATGTAGCATGGGATCCGCAGTCTTTGAGGTCTCTGAAACGAAGCATCAGACACGTCAATTTGGTTTCCCGGAATGGTTTTTCCTTGATCCTAAATCAGGAAATTTGAAAACCAATATCGATCCGGAAGGATACAAAATCATCAAAAGAACAGGAGTCGCAGCCATGCCGATCCTAAGTAACAACTCTGATCAGGAATTTCATGCTGAAGGGGTGGGGAAAGTATTGAATGACTCCAAAAAAAGCACTGCTCTTATCCAAAAACTTACCCAACAATGCTTGAAATACCACTTTAAAGAAATGTAAAAGAGATAGCAACATCTTAAAAGGCTGGAAGCAGGAAGTTACTTTGAGTTGTATGATGACTGAGAGTTACCATATAACTGATTTTTAAAAAGTTAAAAAGAGTTGTATTGGTTATTTTTTATGATTTTCATAACTTCCAGCTTCCATCTCCCAACTTCAAACCTGTCTGAATTATAAATTCGTATCACGCTCTGATGGTATTTGTTTAAATTTGTTTTACAAAAAAGTAACAAATAAGAAATAAATCATACATATTGTATAAATTGTTATCATAATGAAAAAACTAACGCTTTCTTTGTTTCTAATAGCAGGGATCTGCTCTCAAAATACAGTGAGTGCACAAGGTACAGCTGCTAAAGTAGCAGTAAATAACACAGATAAAGGTCTAGACCTTAGCTTAATGGATACATCAGTGCGTCCACAGGATGATTTTTATAATTATGTAAGTGGAACCTGGATGAAAACAGCGAAAATTCCAGCTGATAAACCAACTTGGGGGAGCTTCAACAAATTAGGAGAGGATACGGATAACAATTCCATGACCATCTTGAATTCTCTTTTGAAAGATAAGTTTACTGACGGAAGTGAGGGGAAAAAGATTCAGGATTTATACGCTTCTTACATGAATATGCAGAAGAGAAATGCTGATGGAATTAAGCCTATTCAGGAACATCTGAATAACATTGATGGGATCAAAAATATGGCTGACCTTCAGAATTATCTGGCTTCTGTAACAAAAGAAGGTGAAAATATTTTCTACGGATGGGGAGTATATGCTGATCTAAAGAATTCTAATATGAATGCTGTTTACTTAGGTGATGCTTCTCTTGGTTTAGGAAGAGATTATTATCAGAAAGTAAATGAAAAAAATACAGAAGCTATTGCTGAATATCAGAAATATGTAGCTTCTATGCTGAAGGAATTAGGGTATAAAAATGCTGACGAAGCAGCAAAAAATATCGTTAATTATGAAAAAAGCATTGCAAAGACGCTTTTAACAAACGAGCAAAGTCGTGATAATACCCTTCAGTATAACCCTAAAACAATGGCTGAGCTTTCTGCGTTGGTAAAAGGGGTGGATCTCCCGGCTTACCTTAAAAAGGTAGGGGTAAATACAGATAAAGTAATTATTGGAGAACTAGAATATTATAAGAACTTTGATAAATTGGTGAATGCTCAGAACCTTCCGATCATCAAAGATTATCTGAAATTCCACATGATCAATGGAAGTGCATCTTATCTAAGTGAAAAACTTGGAGATATGAAGTTTGCTTTCTTCGGTAAATATTTAAGAGGTCAGCAGGAGCAGAGAGCACTGAACAAAAGAGGCTTTGAATTGATCAATAGAAACTTAGGAGAAGCTTTCGGTAAACTATATGTTGAGAAATATTTCCCGGCTGAGGCTAAGGCTCAAATGGTTGAATTGATTGATTACTTAAAGAAGAGTTTTACACTCCATATCAATAACCTGACTTGGATGTCTTCTACCACTAAGGAAAAAGCAATGCAGAAATTGAATAAATTCACTGTGAAAGTTGCTTATCCGGACAAATGGAAAGACTATTCAAAACTGGAGATCACATCTGAAGCGAAAGGAGGTACATTATACAAAAACCTTCAGAATATCGGGGAGTGGCAGTATAATAAAGATTTAGCAAAAATCGGAAAACCGGTTGATAAAACAGAATGGGGAATGACTCCACAGACTGTAAACGCTTATTACAACCCGGTATACAATGAAATTGTATTCCCTGCAGCGATCCTTCAGCCGCCATTCTTTAATCCTCAGGCTGATGCAGCAGTAAACTTTGGAGGGATTGGCGCTGTTATCGGTCATGAAATAAGCCACGGATTCGATGATTCAGGAGCTCAGTTTGATGCAGATGGTAACCTGGTAGACTGGTGGACTCCGGAAGATAAAGCGAACTTCGAAAAAGCAACTAAAGCACTTGCTGCTCAATATGACAAATATGAGCCTGTAAAAGGAACATTCGTAAACGGCACCTTCACAAACGGTGAGAACATCGCTGACTTAGGTGGAGTAAACATCGCTTATGATGCCCTTCAAATGTACTTAAAAGATAAAGGAAATCCAGGAAAAATCAGTGGATTTACTCAGGATCAGAGATTCTTCCTAAGCTGGGCAACCGTTTGGAGAACTTTATCAAGTGAAAAATACATGATCAACCAGGTGAAGACAGATCCGCACTCTCCGGGCTACTTCAGAAGCTTCGGTCCGCTAATCAACGTTGATGCATTCTACAAAGCATTTGATGTGAAAAAAGGAGACAAATTATACAAAGCTCCGGAAGACAGAATCAAAATCTGGTAAAATAAATAAACCGTTCAGCAATGAGCGGTTTATTGTTTTCAGATAGCAGACTCGGAGAATCAGAATGAGTTGAAAATATTAGAACCATTAAGAGTTTGTAAGAAATTAAGAAAAGTTAAGACGTTAAAAAAAATCAAACCTAACCTATAGAATTAAAAGATAAATTTTTCTTTTTCTCTTCAGATTAACTCCAATTTTTTGTTCAGCCCCCAAGTTCCGGTGAAATTTACCTGAAAATAATGTAACAAACTGTAAATCAAATACACTTATAAGAGTGTAAAGTTAATACTATGAGAAAACTGATATTTTCCCTATTCTTACTTACGGGGATCTGCACTCAGAATTTGGTGGATGCACAGGCTAAAACGATTAAAACAGCAGTAAATACTATAGACAAAGGCTTAGACCTTGCTGCAATGGATACTTCAATACGCCCGCAGGATGATTTCTATAATTATGTGAATGGAAGCTGGATGAGAACAGCTCAAATCCCTTCGGATAAACCGGCTTGGGGAAGCTTTGACAAGCTTGCAGAAGATACGGACAACAATTCTATGACGATTCTGAACTCTCTTCTGACGGATAATTTTGCTGTAGGAAGCGAAGGTAAAAAGATTCAGGATCTTTATGCTTCTTACATGAATATGCAGAAGAGAAATGCTGATGGAATTAAACCTATTCAGGAGAAACTTAATAAAATTGATGCTATCAAAAACCTTATAGATTTTCAGAATTATCTGATTTCAGCGACAAAAGAAGGAGAAAATAATTTTTATGGATGGTCTGTGAGTGCAGATCGTAAAAATTCCAAGATGAATGCTGTTTACTTGGGAGTTCCGGCTTTAGGACTTTGGGGAAGAGATTATTATCAGAAAGATAATGAAAAAAACAGAGAAACTCTTGCAGAATACCAAAAGTATGTAGCATTGATGCTAAAAGAATTAGGATATATCAATGCAGATAAAGCGGCAAAAGGAGTTGTAGAGTATGAAAAAAGCATCGCAAAGACTTATTTGACGAATGAACAGAGCCGCGATAATACTCTTCAGTATAATCCACAGACTATGGCTGAGCTTTCAGATTTGGTAAAAGGAACAGATCTTCCTGCATATCTTAAAAAAGCAGGAGTCAATATAGATAAAGTGATCATCGGAGAGCTGAACTACTATAAAAATATGGATCAATTAATTAATGTAGAAAATCTTCCGGTGATTAAAGATTATATGAAGTTTCATCTGATTAATGGAAATGCAGCTTATTTAAGCGAAAAGCTTGATTCTATCAATTTCAACTTCTATGGAAAATATTTATTCGGGCAGAAAGAACAGAGAGCATGGGATAAAAGAGGCCTTGAATTGATTAACAGGAATATAGGTGAAGCATTTGGTAAACTATATGTTGAAAAATATTTTCCCGCAGAATCCAAAGCCCAGATGGTTGAGCTGATTGATTATTTAAAGAAAAGTTTTGCAGTTCACATCAAAAATTTAACATGGATGTCTGCAGCCACTAAAGAAAGAGCAATGGATAAGCTTAATAAATTTAGTGTAAAAGTAGGATATCCGGATCAATGGAAAGATTATTCAACATTAGAAATTATTCCTGGAAGTTCTTTATATAACAATCTTCAGAATATTGCGGCATGGAATTACAATAAAAAGCTGGAGAAAATAGGAAAACCTGTTGACAGGTCAGAATGGGGAATGACACCACAAACTGTAAATGCTTATTACAGAGCTGTAAACAATGAAATCGTATTTCCGGCAGCTATTCTTCAGCCGCCATTCTTTAATCCTAAAGCTGATGCAGCGGTAAATTTCGGGGGAATAGGTGGGGTAATCGGCCATGAAATAAGCCATGGATTTGATGATTCAGGAGCTCAGTTTGATGGTGACGGAAATTTGGTAGACTGGTGGATGCCTGAAGATAAAGCTAATTTTGAGAAAGCAACAAAAGCTCTTGCTGCCCAATATGCCCAATATGAACCTGTAAAAGGATCATTCATCAACGGAATCCACACTAACGGAGAAAATATTGCAGATCTAGGCGGGGTAAATATAGCTTATGATGCCCTTCAGATGTATTTAAAAGATAAAGGAAATCCTGGAAAAATCAATGGATTTACTCCAAGCCAGCGGTTTTTTATGAGCTGGGCTACGGTATGGAAAACAAAAGCTCCTGAAAAATATCTTCTTCTTCAGATAAAAATTGATAAGCATTCTCCGGGATATCTCAGAAGTTTTGCCCCACTCATCAATATCGATACATTCTACAATGCCTTTGATGTGAAAAAAGGAGACAAATTATACAAAGCTCCGGAAGACAGAATCAAAATCTGGTAAAATAAATAAACCGTTCAGCAATGAGCGGTTTTGTTTTTTAGGGATCAGGTAATAGGTAATAGGTAATAGGTAATAGGTAATAGGTAATAGGTAATAGGTAATAGGTAATAGGTAATAGGTAATAGGTCGGAACTTATGAACTACTTTAACCAAAATCCATAAGAAACGGCTTCCATCATTCCCATCCTTCTGAGGGGCGGCAAAAATTCAAAGAATTTTTGCCGGGGTGGTTTACAGGTCCACAATATTTCTATTTCCAGCCAACCCCAATTTACCTGCTAAAAAACTTTAAACCATAAACCTTAAACTTTAAACCCCAAAACTCATTATTATTCTCATCAATTCCCAATTATCCTTCATTACTTATCATTAAAGTTCGTATATTTGGTAAGTTTGTGTACAATCAAAAATTATCTTCAATGAAAAAGCTAAATATTGGTATACTTGCCTTTTCGGGTATAGTATTGCTAAATTCGTGTGGTGCAGCAAAGACTGCAGGGACAGAGACAAAAACAGAGGCTACAGCAAAAGTTGCAACGCCTGCAAAAGAAGAAGTAAAAGAGGAGGGAATCAATTTATCTTATATGGATACAGGTGTCCGTCCGCAGGATGACTTTTTTAGCTATGTGAACGGAAATTGGGTGAAAACTACACAAATTCCTTCAGATAAAGCCAACTGGGGATCTTTCAATGCTTTGAGAGAAAATGTAGATGATGCTTCATTGGATATTTTGAACAAAATCCTTACTGAGACATATCCTGCAGGTTCTGAAGGAGAGAAGATCCAAAGTCTTTACGCATCTTTTATGGATACATCCAAAAGAAATGCAGATGGATTAAACCCTATCAAAGCTGATCTTGCAAAAATTGATGCTATTAAAAGCCTTAATGATCTTCAGAAATACCTTTTAGAAGCTACAAAACTGGGAGATAACTCTTTCTATGGATGGAGAGCAGGAGCAGATATGAAAAATTCCAAGATGAATGCAGTATATCTTGGTGGGCCGGACCTTGGGTTGGGAAGAGATTACTATCAGAAAGTAAACGAAGCCAATACTAAAACATTAGGACAATATCAGGCTTATGTAGGAAAATTATTCGGAGTTTTAGGGTATAAAAATTCTACTCAGGCAGCGCAAAATGTAGTGGATTTTGAAAAACAACTGGCAAATTACTTACTGACACTGGAGCAGAACAGAGATGCCAATTTAAGATACAACCCTAAAAACGTTTCGGAATTATCAGGTTTAGTGAAAAACGTTGATCTTGCAAAATACCTTAAAGAAGCAGGGGTAAATACAGACAAAGTAATCATCGGAGAACTGAAATACTATCAGAACATGGATCAGTTCGTTACCCAGAAAAACTTACCTTTATTAAAAGACTATCTGAAATATCACCTGATTAACGGTAATGCCAGTAACCTTGATGAAAACCTTGAGCAGATCAGATTTGATTTCTATGCTAAAGATTTACAGGGTCAAAAGGAACAACGTCCTATGAACAAAAGAGGTTTAACTCTTGTAAACGGTGTTCTTGGTGAAGCTTTCGGGAAATTATATGTAGAGAAATACTTTACTCCGGAAGCAAAACAGCAGATGGAAACCTATATTGATTACCTTTTAAAATCATTTAAAACCCATATCACGAATATCGATTGGATGTCTCCTGAAACAAAAGTAAAAGCTCAGGAAAAACTATCCAAGTTCACGGTAAAAATTGCATATCCGGATAAATGGAAAGACTATAGCCAGTTAAAAGTAGAATCTCCAAAACAGGGCGGATCATTATATGCAAACCTGCAGAATGTATCAGCTTGGCAATATCAGAGAAATCTGGATAAAGTAGGAAAACCGGTTGATAAAACTGAATGGGGAATGTCTCCACAAACGGTAAATGCTTACTATAGTGGTTCAAACAACGAAATCGTATTCCCCGCAGCAATCCTTCAGCCTCCTTTCTACAATCCTAAGGCAGATGCAGCCGTAAACTTCGGTGGAATTGGAGCTGTAATCGGTCACGAGATCTCTCACGGTTTTGATGATAGTGGTTCCCGTTTCGATGGTGATGGAAACCTTAACAACTGGTGGACGGATGCTGACCGTAAGAACTTTGATGCAAAAGTGGCTCAGTTAGCTGCTCAGTACAGTGCTTATGAACCGGTAAAAGGAAGCTTTGTGAACGGCAAATTTACAAGTGGAGAAAATATTGGTGACTTAGGCGGAGTAGCAGTAGCTTACGATGCTCTTCAGATGTATCTTAAAGATAAAGGAAACCCAGGAAAGATCAGTGGATTCACTCAGGATCAGAGATTCTTCATGAGCTGGGCTACCGTTTGGAGAACAAAAGCAACCAATGAATATATGATTAACCAGGTGAAAACAGATCCGCATTCTCCGGGAATGTACAGAGCTTTTGGTCCATTGGTGAATCAGGATTCATTCATCAAAGCATTTGATATTAAATCGGGAGATAAAATGTACAAAGCTCCTGAGGAAAGAATAAAAATTTGGTAAGAGTACCAAAATATTGTTAGACAAGAAAGCATCCATCCCATATTGAGATGGATGCTTTTTTAATATGCTTTCTTATAATTCCGGATCACAAACTTTATTCCGGTTTCTATAATATCGCCCATTGTTTTGCAATACTTGAAATTGACATCGTAGGTAAGTTTCCGCAATGCTGTTTTTAACTCTGTAACATTGGCTTCCGGTGCAATATTGTCTTTTTTCATAATAGAAATGAGTTCATCAAATCTATTTTGGCTACTGGTTACTCTTTTTACAATTTGTGAGCGTACTTCCTTACGATACTGTTCTATAGAATTCGGTTTCAGTTTTTCCAGTACCATAGTAACCATCTGGTTGTTTTCTTTGAAATACTGAGGAAGATAAACTTTCAGATTCCCCTCATAGCTTTGCTGATCAAAATCGATGGGGCGAATTCTGTAAATAACCTGGTCAAAATCGTGTATAGGAATAACAACATAGTTATAAGAGCGCATGTCACCAAGCAGCCCAATGAGGCAGCGTTCATTGAACTTCACAAATTCCTTGGAAATCTGTGCCTTTTCCTGTTCTGTACAATGGGACATATGTTTCTGAATAAATACATCTCCGGGAATTCCTAAGATATGTTCCTCTATCAAAGTATTTTTGTAAATCAGAAAGTTAATCCGGTTGGGAGAAAGCAGGTCTTCCAATTCCAGTCCATATATACGGGAAGCATCAGCCTGTTTAATATAAAAGTTGGTATAATTATCGTTCAGAATATTTCTTACCCTAATTCTGAAAGGTTTAGAATTTCCGAAGGTACAGAAATCAATGGTATCTACTGTCAGGTAAGGTAAAGTAGCTTCATCTCCGTCAGAATGAAGGAGGGTGTAAATCTTATTTAGATTAGCCTCTATTTCTTTAAACTCAAATTCAGGATACAGTACACCCAGCCATAAAGTATCTTTACCTTCTTTATCCAGAATACGTACACTGTCACTGAATCTTAACAGGTCTTCATACAGAAACCGGATCTTGGTAGTTCTGTTATGTTTTTCCAAATACTGCTCTAATGCTTCCGAAACAGGATATATTGGTTTTCTGAATGCTATCTTTACATCTTTCATCACTCTGTTTACTTTATTTAAATATAAAGAATATTTTTCCTCATGTCAGAGAAATTCCTATTTAACACATATTTGTTGTTTTTTATCAATGCAAAATTGTACAAGGATTTTATTTTATCTCTTTATAGTTTGTTTTATTTATTTTTCATAGCTTAGTGACATCGTAAGACAGTGATTTTATGCTAAATAAATATAGATAAATTTAAATAATTTAAGAAAAATCTTGACAAAATTTTGTATGTTACAGTTTTTTTTTAAATTTAAACTCTGGATTTGTAATTTATTTGATTCATATGTAAATTGCTAAAAGACAGATCCAAACCCAAATAGTAAATCTCAAAATAATAATAATATGGCAATGTTTAATTATGGTGTTGGCGGAAACGAGGTAAAAGTAGACGCTAATGAAGCTATTCAGGAAATACAGGAAAATAAATCACTGATAGTAAGCCAGCTTACAACAGACGAATCTTATACCCCTGAAATTGTAACAGGATTAAAAACAGTGGAAGATGTGTTCAGACATTTTCAGCCTTCTGTAGCTGTACAGCACGAAACAGAAGATGGAGGAATGGTTGATGAAGAATTCCGTTTTCAAAATCTTGGAGACTTTACTCCTAAAAGCCTTACTCAGAAATCTGACTATCTTCAGCAGCTGAGCATGGAGCAGGAGCAGTACAACAAAATTGTACGTCAGTTGAAAACTAATAAAATTCTTCGTAATATGCTGGAGAACGACCAAACAAGAACGGCGTTCATCGAAGTATTGAAAGAAGTAGCACAAGAACTTGAAAAATAATTAAAGACTTACATTAAATCATGGATAGCAAATTACAGGCGCAAGAAAGCCAGCAGCAGGGACAGCAGCAGCAGCAGCACTCAGGGCAACCGAAAGGCAACCCGCTTGCTGAGCTCAATAAAATGGGAGGTTTTGGCTTTGTTGAATCCGTTGTAGACGGTATCGCCAATATGAACCCAACTAGAAAAGCAAGGAAAGAAATTTTCCTTAACGATAATAATAAATCAGACGAAAGAAAAGAACTTCTTCAGAAGATCAATCTTTGGGTAAGCCTTTTAGAAGGCAGCGAATCTGCAGATAAAATGGCTGATACGTGCAAAACTAAAGCACAACAGGCTGATCAGAACCTAAAGAAAAACCTAAAAAATACACTGGATGCCGTTCGTCTGTTGGAAACCAACTACAGAACTGTAGCTCAATTCTACAAAAATACAGAATTGGATAAAGTGGATAACGTAAGTATTGTTAATGCAAGCCTGGATCAGGTTTCAGACTTAGACAATCCTTTATTCATTGATGCCATTTCTGAAGAATTCAAAAATTACTACGACCGTTTAGACCTTAGAGATAACTATTCAATCCTTGCTATCCCTGGATATTTAGGATCTAATAAAGTTATTGAAAAGTGGGCTAAAATCTGTAACGAGAACAAAGTAATGATGGTTACAGACTTTGCGAACCTTGATAAGCCGGATGACGTAGTAGATTTATTCCATTCTGCAAACCTTACAGGTGGTGAACTTCACAGAAGTAACGTTATCATGACATGTAACTGGCTGGTAGGACGTGGAAAAGCTGAAGAAGTAGGTGAAGAAGAAAATGTAGAACTTCCACCTTCCACTTCACTAGCAGGAAAAATCCATAAAACACTGATGTCTCAGGTAGCAGCAGGTAAAAAACATGGTAATATCAACGAAGTGGACGCTGTAAAATTCGAATTGAAGAAAAGTGAAATTTCTCAGTTGGAAAAAATGGGTCTTGTACCAATGGTTAACGAATATGGTAAAATTATGGCTTTCTCTGCAAAGACATTATTTACAGGAGACAACATCGGTCTTCAGACATATTCAGTAGTTCGTGTATTTGACTATGTAACTAAAGTATTACTGGACTTCCTAAACAGAAGAGCCTTCGAAAACTGGAATGCTAAAAACGAAGACGATTTGAGAAGACAAATTGTAACGTTCCTTGACAATATCAAAGGACCGGACAAATTGATTGAGAAATTTAAGATCGTTCGTTTCGAACAGGATAGAGTAAACAAAGACAGAGTGTGGCTTGATATCCGTATGACCCCTTATTTCCCTACAAAAAGTTTCGTAATTAAATTAGACGGACACAAAGGAGATGACGGTAACGAATGGGATGCAGAATATGCTCAGGAATAATAACACCTTATTTTTAATAATAAAAACCGATGCATTTTTTACATCGGTTTTTTTCTACCAATATCTATGAATATTAAAATGAAAATTAAACTTACCATTGGCCTGCCTGTATTATTAATGGCTCTTTTAGTAAGCTGTGAAAAAAAATACCAAAGTCCGGGCCAGTACGAGGAAGACCTTTTTGCAGATGAACGTCAGGAAGGGAAGGCTTATATCATGGACGAAGAAGAGTGTTTCGATGGCAGTGAATTGGTCTTGGCAAGTTCAGAAGTAAAGCTTGCAGACAGTTCGAAAGGCCGTGGAAAAGCATTTTTTCTTTATAAGGTTAGCTCCGGAAGAATTTTGAAAACAGTAAGAGATTCCACATTGGATATGCCGATGATGTTTTTATCACCTCACAAGTTAAAGCTGAAAGAAGATTCCATGTACTTATACCTGAAAAAATTGGATGGATATCGTTTTATAGCCAAAGAAAGAAACCTGAAATATCAGTGGTTAAGGGGAGCTTCGGTATATTCAGTGAAGAAAAAATAAAATAAACCTATCTTTGTGGTCTTGAAATAATGCTCAGAGTAAAGAGATAAAAGTCTCTTCAAGGATTTAAACAGATTGGTTTTTGGAAAAGAATAATGCAGCCTCAGATTTTCTTCATATAGGAAACAGGCTTTTGGAATGGTATAGAAATAATGCAAGAGATCTGCCTTTCAGACAGACAAAAGATCCTTATAAAATCTGGATCTGTGAAATTGTATTTCAGCAGACAAGAATCAATCAGGGGCTTAATCATTATAATAATTTCATTAAAAGGTTTCCGGATGTAAAAACCTTGGCCGAAGCTGAGGAAAATGAAGTTTTGCTCTACTGGAAAGGCCTGGGGTATTATTCCAGAGCCATCAATATTCATAAAGCTGCCCAGCAAATTATGAATGATTATCATGGGGTATTTCCAAATCAGTATGATGAAATTTTAAAACTGAAAGGAATTGGAAAGTATACAGCTGCAGCCATTTCAAGTATCTGTTTTGGAGGCAAGATCCCGGCGGTAGACGGAAATTTTTACCGGGTTCTCAGCCGTTTGTTTGCAGACGATTTTGATATTTCAAACTCAAGGGCATTCACCTATTTTTCAGAACTGGCGACTCTTGTAATGCCGGATAACGTTGGAGATTTCAATCAGGCGATGATGGATATCGGTTCAGAGATCTGTAAACCCAAAAATCCATTGTGTGGAGAGTGTCCGATTAATGAAGACTGCCTTGCTTTTTCTCTTCAAAAAATAGCAAATTATCCTGTGAAAACAAAAAAAGTAAAGACTGAAGACCTTGCTTTAACCTATTATTTTGTTCACAGAAATGGAGAATTTCTAATCCGTCAGCGAAAAGATGACTTTATCTGGAAAAAATTATTTGAGTTCCCAATTTCTGTTTCTTCTGAAATGGAAACTTTTATTACAGGCTCGAAAACAGTTAACCATAAACTGACACACAAGAATTTAAGCATTGAAATATTTAAGGTTGAGGTAACTTCAGAAGAGATATGGAATCGTTTTGTTGCTGAAAATCAATACCAGATTACGGATGTTGAAGGTTCTCACGAAAAATCCTTTCCGAAGCCTTTGGAAAATTACATTCAAAACTCATTGAAAGACTGAAATTTGTCTTCCGAAATCTGAAATCTAATTTGTACTTTTGCAAAATGATTAAAAAAGTCATTTTTATTTTTGTATCACTGCTTTTAATTTCCTGTGGAAAAGATCCGGTTCCGAAACCGTACGGAGAACTGCGTCTGGAATACCCGGCACCGAAATACCAGAAGTTTGAAAACAACTGTGCTTATACTTTCGAGTATTCGGATTTTGCCAATATTACAGCAGCGAAAAAACCTTGTTGGTATTATCTGAACTATCCGAAGATGAAGGCAAAGGTTTTCGTAACCTATTATCCGATACAGAATGACTTTGCTCAACACATCAAGGAAGCCGAAAAAATGGTGTACGAACATACCATCAAAGCCAGTTCCATAGACACGAAATCCTTTGAATATCCTGAAAAAAAGGTATACGGAAATTTCTATGAACTGAAAGGACAGAGTGCTTCCAATCTTCAATTTTACATTACAGACAGTACGAAACACTTCGTAACTGCTTACTTATACTTTAATACGAGACCGAAACCGGACTCTCTGGCTCCTGCAGTAAACTATATCAAAAACGATATGAAACACATGCTGGACTCTTTTGAATGGAAAAAATAATTACTTTTAATATACATTGAAAAATATATGAAACTTTTAGTTGTAGGAAGTGTTGCATTTGATGCAATTGAAACACCATTTGGTAAAACGGACAAAATTTTAGGCGGAGCTGCTACTTATATTGGGATCACTTCATCTATTTTAGGCGTTAAATCCGGTATTGTTTCTGTAGTAGGAGGAGACTTTCCACAGGAACACCTTGATATGTTTACAAAGAGAGAAATAAATATCGAAGGAATTGAAATTGTAAAAGAAGGAAAAACATTCTTCTGGTCAGGAAAATATCATAATGATTTGAATACCAGAGATACTTTGGCTACAGAAGTAAACGTATTGGAGAATTTCGATCCTAAAATCCCTGATTCAATGCAGGATGCCGAAATTTTATTACTTGGAAATCTACACCCTGGAGTTCAGTTATCCGTATTGGAAAAAATGAACAACCGTCCTAAACTTGTTATCCTTGATACCATGAACTTCTGGATGGATTGTGCATTAGATATTCTGATGGATATGATTGCTAAAACAGATGTAATTACCATTAATGACGAAGAAGCAAGACAACTTTCTGGAGAATATTCTTTAGTGAAAGCTGCTAAAAAGATCCACACAATGGGACCTGAATATGTTATCATCAAAAAGGGAGAGCACGGAGCTTTACTTTTCCATGACAATAAAGTATTTGCAATCCCTGCACTTCCATTAGAAGATGTTTTCGATCCAACAGGAGCCGGAGATACTTTCGCAGGAGGTTTTGCTGCTTACCTTGCTAAAAAAGAAAAAATTGATTTCGAAACCATGAAATCTGCATTAATCGTAGGATCTGCTATGGCATCATTCACTGTAGAAAAATTCGGAACAGAAAGAATTCAGGAAGTAAATGAGTCAGATATGTTCAGCAGATTGAGACAATTTAAAGAATTGACGACATTTGATGTTGAACTGCAGTAAATAAGTCTTTTTAAGAAATATTTATAATAAAAAATTGAGTGAAATTCGTTAAGAATTCTAAATTTGCAACTTGTTAAAATAGTAAAATGACAAATAAACTAAAAATCACTTATCTTCTTGGGATTTTCATCATGATATTTTCATCCAATATGATGAATGCCCAGCTAAAACCGGGAGATTTAGTGGATGGTATTGCTGCTGTAATCGGAAATGAAATTGTTTTGGAATCAGATGTTACGGAGCAGATGAATTATGGGAAACAGCAGGGAGCTAATAACACAGATAAATGTGAGTTCCTTGAAAGCCTTATCAACAACAAACTTCTTGTATACGAAGCAAAAAAAGATACACTAATTGAAAACCGTTCTGCTGCAATCAAAGAGCAGGCTAATCAAAAATACCGTCAGTTGCTTTCTCAATTTCCGGATGAAAAAACATTATTAGCTGCTTATAAGTTCAGAAATTCTTATGAAATGAAAAACGCTATCGAGAAAATCGATACGGATCAATATTACGGACAGGCGAAATACCAGAGAATTACTGAGAAAGCAGATGTTACGCCTAACGAGGTTACTGACTTTTATAATATGTATAAAATGCAGTTGCCACAGGTAAAAGATGAAGTTACTTTAGCTCAGATTATGATGTATCCTACCTTAACGGAGGCTCATAAACAGGATCTTATCAACAGACTGAAAAAAATTAAGAAGGATATTCTTGGTGGAGAAACTTTTGAAAGCCAGGCAAGAATCTACTCTGAAGATGAAGGTTCCGCTTCCAATGGGGGATTATATAAAAACATCAATAAAGGACAGATGGTGAAGCCGTTTGAAGCTGCAGCATTAAACCTTCAGGAAAACGAAATTTCAGACCCTATTGAATCTGAATTCGGATACCACATCATTCAGTTACTGAAAAGATCAGGAAAAGTATATGATGCAAGACACATTCTTTTGAAAGCTACTCCTACTGATGAAGAAATGAAAACAGCAAAAGCAAAATTAGACAGCATCAGAGGTTTAATTATAGACGGAAAGATGACGTTTAAAGATGCAGCGTTCAAGTTTTCAGATGATAAAAAAACCAAGTTCAATGCAGGTGTAATTCCTGGTGGAGACGGTTCTGATAAAATTGAAAGAGAAAGTATCCCTGGAACTATCAGCTACGAATTGGCAGGTTTGAATAAAGGAGATGTTACCACTGCTTTTGAAGATGAAGATAACAGAAGAAAAGCGGTGAAAATCATTAAATTGGAAGATGTTATTCCTGCACACCAGATCACTCTTGAAACAGACTTTAGCCGAATCAAGCAGATGGCTCTTAATAAAAAGAAAAACGAAATGGTTGAGAAATTTGTCAACTCCAAGTTACCAAATACTTTCATCTCCATTGACGGACGTTACGATAGCTGTAACTTCAAATCCAACTGGAAGAAAGAATCAATCAAAAAATAAAATCAAAACCTTCAGAATTTCTGAAGGTTTTTTTGTATCCGAAAATAATTAAAGGAGGTCTTCCATTTATCAAGTAGAAGATTTGTTTTGTCATTCTGACGAAGGACGAATCTCTGTATATCTATTCAAAAATAATAGGTTGGATTTCTGAAGTGAAAAATAACAATACTCAAGATTATATGTAATCTTATCATTCCATAGGAATCTAAACAACGCATCTTACAAGCATACATAATGAATTTTAAAAGAACTTAAATGCATAAAGTCTGAAGTTTAATGTCTATAAACTATTACACAATTTTTATGATTTTTATAGTTGAACATCATAGATTATTTTCCAAATATTTCAGTCTTAAATTATTCTCGTAAAACCTTTGTTTTTAGTATTTTTACGCATGAGCAATTTTATAGATTTCAACGCAGCAAAAAAATTACATGATATGCAGGCCAGTCAAAATAGAATTTCAGAACTTTTTAATATCAAATATCCCATTATCCAGGCAGGCATGATCTGGCATTCCGGATGGAAGCTGGCATCAGCTGTTTCCAACTGTGGTGGATTAGGATTAATAGGAGCAGGAAGTATGTATCCTGATATCCTTAGAGAGAACATTCAGAAGTGCAAACAGGCCACTGATAAGCCTTTTGGGGTGAATGTTCCTATGCTGTATCCCAATATTGAAGAAATCATTCAGATTATTCTGGAAGAAGGAGTGAAAATTGTATTTACTTCAGCCGGAAATCCGAAAACATATACAGAAACCTTACAAAAAGAAGGTTTAAAAGTAGCTCACGTAGTTTCCTCTACCAAATTTGCCATAAAGTGTGAAGAAGCAGGAGTAGATGCAGTGGTTGCTGAAGGATTTGAAGCCGGAGGTCACAACGGAAGAGATGAAACCACAACCTTCTGCCTTATTCCAAATGTAAAAAAACATATTTCCAAACCATTAATTGCAGCTGGAGGAATTGCTTTAGGTTCTCAGATGAAAGCAGCAATGATTCTTGGAGCAGACGGAGTACAGATAGGTTCCCGTTTTGCCGCTACTACAGAAGCAAGTGCTCATGAAAACTGGAAAAAGAAAATCACAGAACTTCAGGAAGGTGACACTCATCTTACATTAAAAGAATTAGCTCCTGTAAGAATGGTTAAAAATAAATTCTTCAGCGAACTGGAAGATATTTACCAGGCTGGAAGAAACAAAGAGGCCCTTATTGCATCATTAGGAAGAGCAAGAGCAAAACGTGGAATGTTTGAAGGTGATATGGAAGACGGTGAACTTGAAATAGGGCAGGTTTCAGCCTTAATTGATAACATCCTTCCGGTAGAAACCGTCTTTAATCATTTGCTGAAAGAATTTGAGGAAACAAAAATGCCTTCTTTTTAAAAAATTGGGAGAGATAGACACTATTATATTTGAATTGATGGAGGAAAGAATCATTGATGTAAAAGGGAAAAAACTATACACAGAATATTATCATTCATTTGAAGGTAAGCCAACTATTGTTTTTTTGCACGATTCGCTAGGATCTGTACAACTTTGGAGAGACTTTCCTGCGAAATTATCACAATCCACACAATGCAACGTTCTTGTTTATGATCGTTTAGGATATGGAAAATCTCATCCGATGCCTACTCATGTAAGACCGGTAAATTACATGGAATTGGAAGCTGATCTCTTAAATGAGTTGTTAGTGGAACTCAATATTGAGAATGCTATTTTGTTTGGACACAGTGACGGAGGAACCATTGCTTTAATCACGGCAGCAAAATATCAGGAAAGAGTAGAAGCTGTTATTTGTGAAGCTGGACATATCTTTGTGGAAGAAGTAACTTTAAAAGGTGTTTATGATGTCTGGGAAGCTTATAAAACCACTAATCTGCCGGAACGTCTGCATAAATATCATGGTGATAAAGTCGAGACATTATTCAGAGCCTGGACAGAAACCTGGACCCGTGACGATTACAGAACCTGGAATGTAGAATATCTTTTAAAGGATATTAGCTGTCCGCTTCTGTTCATTCAGGGAGAAGCCGATGAATATGGTACTCTGGATCAACTGGAGAAAACAGTTTCTCAGGTAAGTGGCAATGCGGAAAAATATATTATTCCGGAAGTCGGGCATACACCACACAAAGAAATTCCGGACTTGGTTTTGGAAAAAGCTGTGGAGTTTATCCGTAATAATTCTTAAGCCGAAAAGACTTAACGAAATAAAAATAGGAAGCTATCTCACTTTGAGGTAGCTTTTTTAGGTATAAATGCATAATAAAACTTAATAAACCTGAGTTCTGGATAAGACATTTCTGTTTTTAGTAAGTAAGGAAGCCTGGAGCTTGGAGAGGGAAGTGAGTTGAGGTTAAAAAAAGCACTTACAACCCTGTCATTTATTATTCCTTTAAAGACTGCTTCATCAAATTTTACGGCAACGTCAGAAATTGTAGCTCCGATAGTAACTTCCAACCTCTCGCTTCCAGCTTCTAGCCTATTATCCTTAATTTTCTTATCCCGAACTCAGGTTAATAATGTATTCTGTGAGTTTTTTTCACTCTCTCTTATACTTGTTGTTACGCTTATACCTATTATATACTGTGAATTTGTACAATATGTATTTAAACAAGAATCAGAATGATTTAAAATATTTTAAGATGAAGAAGACAGTAGCCCAATTATTTTCTTAATATATAAAATTGAGTAAGATAGAGTATATGTGATTTTATGAAAAAATGAATGGCATTAATGTGCAGTCATAGTAATTATCTTGGCCTAAAATTACAATAAACATACAATAAATATCTCTATTATGGGATATAATATTTTATATTTTTGAAAATAAGGTTTTTAGTAGGTACGAAAATTAATGATGCAAATCATTAAATGTTTGTTTGAGATGAATGTGTGAAGAGATGCAATTTTGTATCTCTTTGCTTTTTAAGCTTACAATAACTGAATTTCAGCCGCAATATTTGATCTTGCCTGTGCTTCATATTTCTCTCTGAAATAATCAGTTTTAAAGATACTCTCGAATTCCAGAAAATGCTTAAGTACCTTTTTTCTGCCAGGCTTATAAAGAAGATCAGGATAAATAGAATATTCCTTTCTAATCATTCTGGTATACGCCAGATAAGTTTCAAGGTCTTTCCCTAAAATGGAAAGATCAGCATCTAAAAGATAATTGGTGTCTTCATCTTCTGATTTTTGATGATGTTTGGTGGCCAGAATTTGATCAGAAATAAGGATTATATTACTTTGACATAAACCAAGTTCAGTAAGCCTTTCCGTAGCTTTTAAAGCACTTTTCTCCTCATTGGATTTAGAGTTTGTATTATAAATAATATCATGATAGAAAACAGAAAAAGAAACCGTGGTAAAATCAGAAATATTACTTTTTACATTTTCAAACTCCGTGAACATGTTTTCAAGATGAAGAAGATTGTGATAATGTCTGTCTTTTTCAGCGTACTTAGTTTCAATCTCTTTCCATAGGCTATTGATTAAACTTACATCTTTGGTGAAAGGTAAACAAAGCTGTTCAAATTGGTCTTTTAGATTCATGATGAAAAGATATAAAAAAAGGAACTTTTAAAAAGTTCCTCTGTTTGCTTCAAGAACAGCTTTAAGCTCAGCCCAGCCTCCGCCGTTATAACCGTCCTTTAATCCTTGAGCACTTAGGTATTCCAATGCTTTTCCGCTTCTGTTTCCACTTCTGCAGAATAAGATTACCGGCTTTTCAATAGATAGGATCTCATCCTGTCTGTCTTCTACTTCACCCAGTGGAATATTTTTGGCACCATCTATATTTCCGTCCATTTCAAGCTCCATTGGCTCACGAACGTCGATCAATTCATAGTTTCCGGATTGTATTACTTCTATTAAAGACATAGTTGTTTGTTTTAAACATTAAATTATAGACGAAATTACGTAATTTTTTTTTGAAAAAATTCTTAATTAAAACATATATTTTAGAAAGAATGCTGTATTCAAATGAAACAGGAAGGGGATGACAAAACCTAAAGATTGATAAAATAATCTTAATTTTGCAGTGTGAAATTAATGAACGCTGGTGCTGAAAAATATTCCGGACTGATAAAATCCAAGGCTAAAAGCTTTGGATTCCAGAGTTGTGGCATATCTAGAGCAGACTTTTTGGAGGAAGACGCTACACCCCTTGAAAAATGGTTGAAAAACAATTTTAATGGGGAAATGAAATACATGGAAAATCATTTCGATAAAAGACTCGATCCAAGATTGTTGGTAGAAGGTTCTAAATCTGTAATTTCACTTTCTTACAATTATTTTCCTGAAGAAAAGATCCCTATTCTTGAGAATTTTAAAATATCAAAATATGCATACGCTGAAGACTACCATGAGGTCATCAAGGAAATTCTTCGTGAAATGGTTGCTGAATTGCAGGAAGAAATAGGAGAATTCGGATTCAGGGTTTTTGTAGATTCTGCACCGATAATGGAGAGAAGCTGGGCTAGAAAATCAGGAATTGGCTGGGTGGGGAAAAATGCAAACTTAATTACCAAACAGAACGGATCTTTTTATTTCCTGGCAGAAATTATCTGCGATCTTGAGCTTATGGCCGATCATGAAACAACCGACCATTGCGGAACCTGTAGAAAATGTATGGATGCCTGTCCCACAGATGCTATTGTGTCAGAAAAGATCATTGATGGAAGCAAGTGCATTTCTTATGCTACCATAGAACTGAAAAATGAAATTCCGGATCATTTCAAAAATAAAATGGAAGATTGGATGTTTGGCTGTGATATCTGCCAGGATGTATGTCCCTGGAACCGATTTTCTGCACCTAATAATCAGAGCAGATTCAAACCCAATGAGGCCCTGAAGAACTTCAAAAAAGGAGAATGGAAAGAACTTACTCAGGAAATTTTCTCCGAGATTTTCAGAAAATCACCTGTAAAGAGAACCAAATTTGCAGGTCTGAAGAGAAATATTGAATTTTTAGAGCGGTCTTCAGACTGATTTTTGCTTACCTATTTGGTGATAATTCCTACCTTGGAATTTTTTCAAGTTCCAAACAAAAGCTGATAATTGACCATTCCTTAGATTTTCAACACTAAGGAGGTTTTGATTTAACTGAATAAGTTGTCTAAAAATCCTTTCCTAAAAAGAAAAATTGATTTTCAGGAGATCAGAATCTCACCGAAAATCAACGTTTTTTTTGTATTCTTTTTGGAGCAGTTTTTACTCTTACTTTAAATCTTTTCTGTGACTTGGTATTTTTACGCATATTTGTGAATATTTCGTAATTAAATATAGCTATTTTTTCGATTAAAAAAAATACTTTTACGGAAAATTATATATTAAATTTTATTCAAAAACATGACTGTGAAAACCATTTTAATTTACACATTGAAAATTCTGGGAGTCATTCTGGGAATTGTAATTGTTTATGTTCTTCTGGGATTACTGATTCCGTTTATTCCGGTTTCAGCCAAAGATGATGGGGAGCCGAAAGATATTGCTATTTACATTTATACAAACGGTGTTCATACCGACATTGTAATGCCTGTAAAGAATGATATGAAGGATTGGAGTCTTATGATCCCTTTTGCAGATACAAAATCTAAGAAAACAGATTATAAATATATCGGAATAGGATGGGGAGATAAAGGTTTTTATCTGGATACGCCAACCTGGGCTGACCTGAAGTTCTCAACAGCTGTAAAAGCCGCTTTTTGGTTGAGTGATTCCGCCATGCATTGTACTTATTATTATGCCATGAAAGAAGGAGAAGATTGTAAAATGATTATGATCAGCAGAAGTCAGTATCAAAACTTAATTAAATTTGTAGAAGATAAATTCGATAGAGATCAGAACGGAAAATTCATGCTGATTCCTACCGATGCAGTATATGGTGATAACGATGCATTTTATGACGCCAAAGGAACCTACAGTTTCCTTTATACCTGTAATACCTGGTCAAATAATGCTTTAAAAGCTGCAGGGCAGAAAGCTGCTCTTTGGACTCCCTCAGATTTTGGGATTTTCCAGCATTATAAATAAATATAAATCTGTTTTACATAGTTGTTCTATTGCTTTATCATCAATAGAATGAAAATTCAGCAAAGCCTGTTTTGGTGTGGATGTATAATTAAAAAGAAGTAAGATGAAACATAAGCTTTTCCGTGAACAACAATTAAACTGTGATATAGAGACCGCCTGGAAATTCTTTTCCTTAGCCAACAATCTTTCAGAAATTACACCGAAGGATATGGGATTTACGGTATTGACAGAAATGGAAGATGATGAAATTTATGAAGGAATGCTCATTGATTACTATGTTTCTCCATTATTTGGGATTAAAATGAAATGGCAGACTGAAATCATCCATGTGGATTTTCAGAAAAGCTTCATCGATTACCAAAGAAAAGGTCCTTACAAATTATGGAATCATCATCATGAATTTATCCCAAATAATGAAGGTGTTTTAATGAGAGATACCATAGATTATGAGATTCCCATGGGATTCTTTGGCGAAATGGCCCATTCTTTATTCGTGAAAAATAAATTGGAATACATCTTTGATTACCGTTTCAGAGTGCTGAGCAGGTTGTTTTAAGGAAAAAAAATGTTCTGCCTGTCATTCTGACGGAGGAAGAATCTCATTGATTGTTTTTACAGATTCTTCATTCCACTCCTGAACTGCGTTTGCAGACCTTCAGTCTGTATTCAGAATGACAACAAATATTCATTCTTTGTCATGCCGCAAGAATCTCTAGATTTTTGCTCTCATAATATGCCAAAGACTCCAATTACTAAAAAAAACGTGATTTTATCGGCATTGTTTAAGTTTTTTTAACAGTTAAAAGGCAATAACTCCATCAAAATTTCTTATTTTTGCAGCACTATCGTTTTTTACTAAAAACTAAGTATTCTGATTGACATGGCAGGTCTGAGGTCACTTTTCTATTTCTATATCATAATGGTTTTTACCCTTTTCAATTCGAATTGGGCAGAAACATCATTACAGAATATTCCTCACCTTCCGCATGTAAGCAATATCCATTTGCTGGATGTTTATGAAGAAGCCGATATGAATACGCATGCATTGCCTGCAGCTTCTAAAATCGTAAAACATTCACTTCGTAAAGACGATCCTGCAGTGGGGGATTTCTCAGCAGCTTTAAAAATTGCTCCGAAAATTACTCTTCCTGATATTGCAGTTTCTGCGATTTGTGGAGTCAAATCCTTTCTCCATCTCCTCCAATTGTACTAGTTTAAGTTATTGAAATTCAGATTATTTTAACGAAAATTTTATAACTTAAACATTCAAAAATGTATTTTAAAAATGTAATAATTTGCAGTCTTGCAATATTATTCGCAGTGTCATGCAATAAAGACAAGAAACAAAACGATCAAAAAGAGAAAGAAGTTCCCGTACTGGAAATCAAGGAAAAAGATACCTTGGTAAGCAATCAGTTTGTGACCGATATTCAGGCTAAGAAAAACGTGGAGATGCGTTCCAGAATCGGTGGAATTATTCAGCATATTTATGTTAATGAAGGACAGTTTGTTCATCAGGGACAGCCATTGTTCAAAATCAATGATGCTGAGTTACAGATGGAACTTTTAAAGGCCAATGCTGCTTTGAAACAAACTCAGGCTGATGTCCGTATTGCTGAAGTAGAACTGAAGCAGATCCAGAGCCTTCATGCTAAAAAATTTGTAGCCAATAATGAGCTGGAGCTGGTAAAAGCTAAACTTTCATCCGCTCAGGCTAAGCATGCTTTTGCAGATGCTGAAAGAAGAGCCGTACTTCAGAAAATCAGTTTCACAAAGATTACAGCCCCTTTTGATGGAGTAATAGACGTTATTCCTCTTAAAGACGGAAGTTTGGTGGAAAATGGAACTTTATTAACAACCTTATCACAGCTTAACGAGGTTTACGCCTACTTTTCAATCCCGGAAAACCTTTATTTTGAACTTTTAGCCAATGATAAGATAGGAAGTCATCAGAAAATTGAATTAACGCTGCCAAACGGCGTGAATTATCAGTTTAACGGAGCTTTAAAAACCGCTGAAGGAGAAATCGACAGAACTACGGGATCTATCCGATATAAAGTTCTTTTCCCGAATCCTGACCGTCTGATTAAACACGGTACATCAGGTAAACTTATCATTTCCGAAAATCAGGATAATGCCATTCTTATTCCGCAAAAATCTACATTCTCCATTCAGGATAAAACCTATGTTTTTGTAGTGGATAAGCAGAATAAAGTGAAAATGACAAACATCAAGATCGGAGCCACTCTGAGAGATTCCTATATGGTGGAAAGCGGTCTTAAAAAAGGAGATTTAATCATTTATGAAGGTACTCAGTCCTTAAAGGATGGTGATATTATTAAAATTAAAAAGAAGTATTAATCTTTCATAATCTTTAAATCAACTTATTATGGTAGAGATGTTTATAAGACGAAAGGTTCTTTCGTTGGTTATTTCCATATTGTTTGTATTGCTGGGAATTATGGCGTTATTAAAGATGCCGATTACCCAGTTCCCGGATATTGTACCCCCTTCAGTAACAGTAACAGCAAAATATACCGGAGCCAATGCTGAAGTATCGGCCAATGCGGTTGCTCTCCCACTGGAGCGAGCCATTAATGGAGTTCCGGGAATGACGTATATGTCAACGGTAACTTCCAATGACGGGCTTACCCTGATTCAGGTTTTCTTTGAAGTGGGAACAGATCCGGATGTAGCGGCAGTAAACGTTCAGAACAGGGTAACAACTATCCTTGATGAACTTCCCGAAGAAGTAATTCGTGCCGGAGTAACTACTGAAAAGGAGGTGAACAGTATGCTGATGTACCTCAACATTACGAGTACAGATCCAAGTCAGGATGAGCAGTTCATTTATAATTTTACAGATATTAACGTTCTTCAGGAACTGAAACGTATTGATGGAGTAGGCCGTGCTGAAATCATGGGGCAGAAAGAATATTCTATGAGGATATGGCTTGATCCACAGAAGATGGCAGCCTATAATATTTCTGCAGATGAAGTCATTACTTCACTGCAAAAACAAAATATTTCGGCAGCACCCGGAAAAGTGGGAGAAACGTCCGGGAAAACTTCCAGTCAGCTTCAGTATGTAATCAAATATAAAGGGAAATTCTTTGAACCTAAGCAATATGAAGAAGTTCCGATCCGATCCGATGTAGACGGAACAATCCTGAAGCTTAAAGATATAGCTAAAGTGGAATTCGGGGCGATGAACTATGGAATGGTTTCCAAAACAGATGGAAGACCTTCTGCATCCATTATGATGAAGCAGCGTCCTGGATCCAATGCCTCTGAAGTAATTGAAAGTGTAAAAGCTAAAATGGAAGAATTAAAAGGGACTTCATTTCCACCCGGAATGGAATATAATATGGCCTACGATGTTTCCAGATTCCTTGATGCTTCCATCAGTGCAGTATTAACAACCCTTATCGAAGCCTTTATTCTGGTAGGAATTGTAGTGTTTATCTTCCTTCAGGACTGGCGTTCTACATTGATCCCTGTATTAGCCGTTCCCGTGGCATTGGTAGGAACCTTTGCCTTTATGAATATGCTGGATTTCTCAGTAAACCTATTGACATTATTTGCTTTGGTATTGGCTATCGGAATTGTGGTGGATAACGCCATTGTCGTCGTTGAAGCCGTCCACGTAAAAATGGAAGAAGGTATGAACGCAATGGATGCTACAATCAGTGCTACAAAGGAAATTGCAGGAGCAGTAGTAGCGATTACCATCGTAATGTCTGCTGTATTTATTCCGGTGGCATTTCTGGATGGTCCGGTAGGAGTATTTTACCGTCAGTTTTCATTAACGCTGGCGATCAGTATTGTTATTTCAGGGGTGAATGCATTGACACTTACTCCGGCATTGTGTGCCATTATTTTAAAACCACACAATCACAATAAAAAGAAAACGATTATTGACAGAGCTTTCCAAAGTTTCAATACCGGTTTTGAAAGACTGACGAATGGCTATGTTGGAATTCTATCAAAATTTGCCACAAGAACTACAGTTACTTTTGGGTTGCTATTCCTGTTCATTGGGTTAACGTTTGTAACCAGTAAGTTCCTTCCAACCGGATTTATTCCAATGGAAGACCAGGGAATGGTATATGTAAGTGTAACCACACCGCAGGGAGCAACTGTAGAAAGAACGGAAAAGGTACTGGATGAAGTAACGGTTATTGCCAAGAAAATAAAAGGTGTAGAAAACGTAACCACTCTTGCCGGATACAGTATTGTAACAGAAATTGCCGGTTCATCCTATGGAATGGCCATGATTAACCTTAAAGACTGGAAAGAAAGATCCATTTCTGTTAATGAATTGATTACCGAGCTTTCAGAGAAAACTAAAGGAATTGCTGATGCTCAGATTGAGATCTTTGCTCCGCCAACTGTTCCTGGATTCGGAAATACGAGTGGCTTTGAATTGCGTTTGCTGGATAGAACAGGAGGAACTATTGAAAATACGGATAAGATCACCAAAGATTTTGTCAAAAAACTGAATGAAGCTCCTGAACTGCGGAACAACTTTACCAGCTTTGATGCTACTTTCCCGCAATACATGATTAATGTAGATTATGATATGGCTGCGAAGAAAGGAATATCCGTAGATAATGCAATGTCCACATTGCAAACCATGCTGGGATCTTATTATGCCACCAACTTTATCCGCTTTAGTCAGATGTATAAAGTAATGGTTCAGGCAAGTCCGGAACATAGAGATACTCCTGAAAGTATCCTTAATTTATACCTGAAAAACGATAAAGGGGAAATGGTTCCTTTTTCAACATTTATCACCATTGAAAAAGTATATGGACCAGAAGTGTTAACGAGGTACAATATGTATATGTCAGCTATGATTAATGGTGAGCCTGCAGATGGCTATAGCTCGGGGGATGCTATTGCTGCGGTAGAGCGTGTTGCTAAAGAAACGCTTCCAAGAGGTTTCGACATTGAATGGTCCGGGATGACAAGAGAAGAAATCTTATCAGGAAATCAAACCGTATATATTTTCCTGATCTGTCTGTTGTTTGTATACCTTTTATTAGCTGCCCAATATGAGAGTTTCCTTCTTCCGATGCCTGTATTATTAAGCCTTCCAACCGGAATCTTTGGTTCTTATATCGCATTGGTATTGGCCGGATTGGATAATAATATTTACGCACAGGTTGCTCTGGTCATGCTGATCGGTCTTTTAGCGAAAAATGCGATTCTGATCGTAGAATTTGCTGTAGCCAGAAATAAACAGGGATATGATATTATTCCTGCGGCCATTGAGGGAGCAAGACAGCGTCTGAGACCTATCCTGATGACTTCCTTTGCCTTTGTGGCTGGGCTTATTCCATTGTGTATTGCTTCTGGAGCCGGAGCAATCGGTAACCGTTCCATTGGTACGGCGGCGGCAGGAGGTATGTTGATAGGAACTATCTTCGGATTGGTGGTTATTCCTGGACTGTATATATTCTTTGCAAAACTTGAAAATAAGAAGAAAGATGAAAAGATTAAATCATAAACATATATTGTACGGCATAGCTGCCCTAAGCTTGGTATCATGTGCTGTTCCAAAGGTTGCTGATATCAAAAAAGCGCAGACACTTCCGGAAATACCTGCTAAAACAGCAGGTTCAGAAGAATTTCAGCAACTTGATCTGAAAGCTTATTTTACTGATGCTCATTTATTGGAGCTTTTTAATAAAGTAGTCCAGGCCAATCCGGATTTTCAGATTGCACAGCAAAGAGTGGAAATTGCCAACAGTTTCCTGCAAAGATCAAAGATGGATCTTTTGCCTTCTCTTGAAGTAGGAGCAGAAGCTACCGGAAATCGTTATGGAAAATATACGATGGAGGGAGTGGGAAATTATGATACCAATCTTTCCCCCAATATCACGGAAGAGCAGAAAATTAACCGTGATTTCACTCCTAATTACTGGTTAGGAGCAAGAAGCAGCTGGGAAATTGATGCATGGGGGAAGTTGAAAAATAAGAAAATTGCCGCCCAAAAGAAGTATCAGGCTTCTACAGAAGGATTGCGATTACTTCAGGTAGAGCTTTTCACCGATATTGCTAACCTGTATTATCAGTTGGTAGCTTTGGATAACCGTTTGGCGATTTATCAGAAAAACTATAACCTTCAGCAGAGAGCTTTTGAAATTGTTCTGGCACAGCGTGAAGTAGGTAAAGCCACAGAGCTTGCCGTACAGCAGTTCAAAGCACAAAATAACAACTGGCTGGCAGAAATAGAACATATCAAAGTAGAGATTGTAACCGTTGAACAGGCTATTACTACTTTAACAGGAAGCTATGGCGGAGATGTGAAGCGTGGTAAAATCTTAATGCCTACCAATATGGATGTTTTAAGTAAAACCATTAATGTAGAAGCTGTTATACACTCAAGACCGGATGTGGCAGCCAATTATTATGTGTTGGAGGCTTCGCAGGCAGATGCAAAGGCTGCAAGAGCAGCTTTTTATCCGAAAATCGATCTTGGAGCCGGAATTGGGATCAATTCTTTCTCTGTAGAAACATTTTTCAAACCAAGTTCATTAGCAGGCCAGCTGTTGGGTGGGTTAATGGTTCCTGTTTTTAATAAAGGTCAGCTGAAATATGAGTTTAAAGTAGCCAGCAAAGAACAGGAGATTGCTTTTTTAAATTATCAGAAAAGTATCACCACAGCATTCAATGAACTTCAGTCTATTTTGAAACAGACCAGGATTTATGAAAGGGTTTTAAAATTAAAATCAGAAGAAGTAGGTTTTCTGGACCGTGGAGTTGAGGTTTCCAATGATCTTTACCTAACAGGATACGCCAATTATTTTGAACTAATTAACTCACAGAAAAGTAAATTGACCGCAGAGCTTGATTTGTTACAGTTCCAGCATCAGAATACGAGAAACAATGTTCTGTTGTTTAAAGCTTTAGGTGGAAAATTGAATTAAAAATAATCAATTACTTTTTCGGTTTTGTAAACCGACCATTTTTATTTTTTACGATGAATAAAGAGGCTGTCTCAGTATGAGGCAGCTTCTTTTGATTTTTAAAGAGATTATAATTTTTTTGTTAAATAATTCCCCGTTAGTAGAATATTATCATATTTAGAACTCAATTAAAACTATTTAACCCGAGTTCGGGATAATAAAATTAAGGATAATAAGCTGGAAGCTGGAAGCGAGAGGCTGGAAGTTACTATCGGAGCTACAATTTCTGACGTTGCCGTAAAATTGATGAAGCAGTCTTTAAAGGAATAATAAATGACAGGGTTATAAGTGTTTTTTTTAATCTCAACTCACTTCCTTCTCCCGGCTTACTTACTGAAAACAGAAATGTCTTATCCAGAACTCAGGTTATTTAACTATGAAAAATTTGAAAAAGTCTTAAAGGCTGCACAAGGTGTGGAATTATGGATTATTCGAAATTCGGACCTAAAACACAATTAAAAAGGTACAGTATAATCACTGAGATCCTGAGTTAACAGATGGTTGCCCATGTGTTTGCATTAGAATCTGATTTTCGTAAAAAGGTCTCCGCTTTGAGACAATGCTTTAATAAAAAAGAGACTGTCATTAAGACGGTCTCTTTTTGTATCGTTTAAAAACATATCTGCAATATATTACAGAATGTGTTTATCTTATTTAACAATCTGGATTTCAACTGCAGAAAATCCTTTTGGAGATTTTTCCTTTTCAAAAGAAACTTTGTTTCCTTTTTTTACCGGTTCTATACAGTTATTATTGTGGAAGAAGATATTTTCTTTGGAGTTATCTTCAGTAATGAAACCATATCCTTTTTCACTAAGGAAAGTAACAATTCCTGTTTTTCTTGGATCTTCTTCAATAATAGGAGCTGCTCCCAATTGAATATCATCAAGATTTACTTCCTGTCTTTGTTCAGGTGGAGTAGAAGTTAACCTTCCGAATTCATCTACATACATGAAGACATCCTCCGCTCCTTTGTTGTTGTTCGTTTTACGTTCTTCGCGTCTTAGCGCTTTTTCTTTTTGCTTTTGAATTTTTTTCTTGAAATTTTCCTTTTTAGAAAAAGAATCTGCCATAAATTATTTTTAGTATTTAGTTTCTATAAATTGTATTGTTCACTCTGGTCTGCCTTAGACCTTAAAGTCCGTCGATGTTTCCTGTTGTGGGGTTTCCTAATCATACAGAGCTTTAAAATTCCGACAAGTATTGTTCTGGGTAGAAAAATAAAAGTTTAAAATATGGCTGCTCAAAAAGCAAAGACAGAATACGTATATTCTAAGTCATTACAGAAAACAAAGTAGAGACTTTGGTTAATAATATGCAAATATACAATAATAAAATGAATAAAACTGTTTTTAAATGATTGATTATCAGAAATGGTTTTTATGAAAAGTTAACCGGATGTTCTTATTTACATAGGAATAAAGCAGCAATGGATGTTTTTCACAAAAAATCCTCAGATAAGCTGAGGATTTAAAAAAAATATATTAAGAATGAAATGGTGTGTGTTAATACGGGTGGGAGAGCATCAAATGCTGTGCCTAAAATTCACTTAAGCTGGAAAAGTTAAGCGTCTGTTTAATATTAGAAACCGAATTCAAACTCTATCTATCTGGTAGATAATAGGATATTGAGAGAAATATGTTTATATAAATTTTTTGATATTTTACAGAAGTTCTTATGCTTAAAATGGGATCTGTTTGAAATTCCCGAAAAATTCACCATGTTGAGATAGCTTTTATTATTCATCTTTGCTTCATCAACAATTAAAAATTAAAAAAATGTCAACACAAAATGTCAATGGAAAAGTTGTTTTAATAGCCGGGGGAGGTAAAAATCTTGGTGGATTATTGAGTAAAGGTTTTGCAGCAAAAGGAGCGAAACTGGCTATACACTACAATAGTGAAAGCTCCAGAGCAGAAAGTGAAAAAACGCTGGCAGAAGTTCAGGCACTGGGGGCTGAAGCATTTCTGTTTCAGGGAGACCTTACCAAAGTAGATAATATTGCTAAATTTTTTGATGAAACCATTTCCCGTTTTGGCGGTGTGGATATTGCGATCAACACAGTAGGAATGGTACTTAAAAAGCCATTCTCAGAAACTACGGAAGCAGAGTATGATACTATGTTCAATGTTAATTCAAAATCAGCGTATTTCTTTTTACAGGAAGCTGGTAAAAAAATAAATGACCACGGTAAGATTTGTACGATTGTAACTTCATTACTGGCTGCATATACAGGGCTTTATTCCACATATGCAGGAGCAAAAGCACCGGTAGAGCATTTTACAAGAGCAGCATCTAAGGAATTTGGAGCCAGAGGAATTTCTGTAACAGCTGTAGCGCCAGGTCCTATGGATACTCCGTTCTTCTATGGTCAGGAAACAGATGATGCAGTAGCTTATCACAAATCAGCATCTGCATTGGGTGGACTTACCGATATTAAAGACATTGCTCCACTAGTAGAGTTCCTGGTAACTGACGGTTGGTGGATCACAGGGCAGACAATCTTTGCCAATGGTGGTTACACAACAAGATAACTAGAACAACCCATTTAAATAAAAAGCTCACTGAAAATTATTTTCAGTGAGCTTTTTTTATTTTTTAAAGAGAAACTATATTGTTTTCATCTTTCTTTTTTCCAATATACTTTTAATAATGAAGAAAAGACCCAGAAGAACAAAAGGAATACTTAAAAGCTGTCCCATATTTAGGCTCATTCCATGTTCAAATTCTACCTGGTCTACCTTAATAAATTCAATCAGGATTCTCATAATAAAGATTAAAAGAATACTGATCCCGAAATAGAATCCTTTTCCAATTTTAAAGAGGTCTTTCTTGTAAATAAGATACACAAGAAGGAAAATAATAAAATAGGAAATCGCTTCATAAAGCTGGGCAGGATGTCTAGGAAGATTATCTACCTGGCGGAATATAAAGGCCCATGGAACATCAGTAGGAGTTCCAATGATTTCAGAATTCATAAGATTGGCAAGTCTGATAAAAACTCCTGCCAATGGAAGTACAATAGCAATGGCGTCCAAAACAGTCATTAATGGTATTTTAAACTTTCTGGCATAAATCAGAAGCATAATCATCAGTCCAATTCCGCCACCATGGCTTGCAAGTCCTGCAAAACCGGTAAAGTGGTAAGCTCCATCCGGCCCTTTCTGGATTGGTAAAAATATTTCTAACGGATGCTGGGAATAATAATCAAAATCATAAAAAATACAGTGTCCCAATCTGGCACCAGCTAATATTCCAATAAGTGCATACGAAAATAAGGCTTCATGTGCCTGTATACTTAAATTTTCTTTTTTATAAATGCTTTTTAAAATATTAAAGCATAAAACAAGCCCTGAAAGAAATAACAGGCCATAATATTTAAGGGAAATCCCTAAAATATTAACGATTTCAGGATTAACATCCCAGTTGATATATAATAAACTCATTGATATTGTTATCGGATTTTACGGTTGCAAAGATAAGAAAATAGGATTTTGAAGTAATAATGCTGTTTTTTTGAGTCTTATGTTTTGACTTGTAATGTTTTAAATGCTATTTTCTTGATGTTGTGAACAAACTTTGTACTATAAAATAGTTACTGTTTTTTTCATAAAAACTGAGGGTAATTTAAAATCATTCTTGAAGAAACATTTTATAACTTTAAGCTGAGTTTGAAAAGTTTTATTGAGTTGGCTCTGAAATAATTTTATACTTTTCATTTCCATACTTATAATCAAAATAACACCATACAGAAATTAATATGCATCATCAACTGGAAAAGCATTATGTAAACAGAATAGGCTGGCTTAGGGCAGCTGTTTTGGGGGCCAATGACGGATTGCTGTCCACTACAAGTATTGTCATTGGTGTTGCAGCAGCAGAGCCGGAGCGGAATATCATTATTCTTGCTGCTCTGGCAGGAATGATTGCCGGTGCAATGTCTATGGCTGCCGGAGAATATGTTTCTGTAAGTTCACAGGAAGATACGGAAAAGGCAGATCTGATCCGGGAACAGCGGGAGCTTGAAGAAATGCCGGAAGTAGAACTTCAGGAGCTGGCTAAAGTGTATGAAAAAAGAGGCTGCACGAAGGAAACAGCCATGCAGGTTGCTATTGAGCTTACCGAACATAATGCATTGGAAGCCCATGCTAGAGATGAATTGGGAATTAATGAAATTACACAGGCAAAACCTTTGCTGGCAGCAATAGCATCATTCGGATCATTCGCGGTAGGTGCACTGTTGCCATTTACTGTTTCTATTGTGGCGCCTATCAAGCAAATGGTTTACTTTCAATATGGTTTTTCTATTATATTTCTGATGCTTTTAGGGGCAATTTCAGCCAAAGCTGGTGGCTCCAGTATTAAAAATGCAGTATTGAGAATTTGTTTCTGGGGAACCGTGGCTATGGGGATTACGGCATTGGTAGGACATCTTTTCGGGGTGAATGTAGCATGATGTAGATTAAGTTTCTAATACACTATTTAAAGGGTTTTAAATGATAAGTAAATGATTTTCAGATTATATTTTACCTAACGATTGTTAGTCGTAGAAGTACTACACTTTTTGAAATTTCCATGTAATTTGTATTGCTGTATTGCAAATAGATCTATATTTGGTGATATAAAACAACGAATCACACAATATTAACGATTAAAATTTACAATCATGGCAGAAAGAAATTCAAGAGGAATTTTAAAATTCAACAACGGAGAAGGACAAAAGTTATTAAAACTTAACTACAGCGTAGCAAGATCTACAGACGTTTCAGGACGTGTAGCATCAGATCCTTCCAATGCTCTTATCAAAATTACAGTAGAAGCTACAGAAAAATCAGACATTCTGGAAAGCTTACTCAATGGAAAGTACAAACCTACAGTGGGAGAAATTACTTTCAACAAATCTCACGAGGAAGGAACATTAACAACCTTAAAGTGGCAGAACGGTTATGTAATCCAGCACGAAGTAGATTTCGATGCAGTGGATGAAAACAGTATGTATATCACTTTTGTTGTAAGTGCAGAACAAATTGATTTAGGAAACTCTGCTTACCATGGAGCTTGGCCTACAGCGTAAGAACCTAGTTTTTTAAAAAATCAAGTACATATAAACAGAATGGTATATTAAATACTGTTCTGTTTTTTTGGCTCTGATAAATACGTCAGAATCTGAGAAAACATTCTTGCTAATTTCCTGTGATTGTTAAAATAAATCAAGTAAAAGTGGATTTCATATTGTAAAAAATTTATAATTTTATATAAAGGCTATTGTTTATAGAAATTTTTTCTGAAAATAAAACCTACCAAACACCTTACATTAATATGACTAAAAATATCTCGAATTCCGAAAAGATTTCGGAGAATCATATTCCTGGAATCAACCGTGTGGTGAAGCTGGATATTGTGATTGAAGGCAAAATGATTAAACATTTCAAACACTTCCGCCTACAGCAGAGTGTAAAGAAGCACCATAATTTTGAACTGACATTGGCCCATGATACCTTAGATGGGGTACAAAAGCATGATCTGGAAGAAGCTCAGCAGTTTTTAGGAAAACGTTTAACTGTAGTTTTTAAATATAAAGATGTAGAAGGAAGTCCTGAAAGAACCTTCGTAGGGGTTATTACAAAAGTAGGATTCAGTCAGGAAAATCACAGTCTTGGAAATATTGTACTGAAAGGGTACAGTCCTACGATTCTCCTGGATTCCGCTCCTCATACCCAGAGTTTTGGAGGTGACCAACCCGTAAATATGGGAATTATTGCCACCGACGTCATAAAACAGGGCATCGAAAACAGTAAATTTGATGTGAAAGTGAATGCTAAAGCATCTGCTCAGATTTTGTACAGTTCCCAATACAATGAGACCCATTACAATTATCTCTGTAGAATGGCAGAAGCCTATGGTGAGCAATTCTTCTATGACGGTGAAATACTTCATTTCGGAAACATGCCACCCCAGAATAAAGCAGTAGAACTGATCTATGGAAGCAATGTTTCAGATATTAACGTAGAAATGAAGGCAGTGCACATCAAACCTCGTTTTTACGGATATAACAGCAGTTCCAATGCTAAATTGATTTCCGGAGAAACACCTATTAAGCATGTAGGAAATCTTGCAAAAACAGCTTATCAGAATAACGATAAGATCTTTAAAACCCCATCATTACAGGTTGCTCCAATAAAGGCAGCTACGGATATGGATGTGGTTATTTCCCAAACCAGCACAGCAGGAAGCAGAGCAGTAGATGTTTTTACCGTTTCAGGTGGCACCACCATTCCGTTTCTGTATCCCGGATGTGTGGCAGATATCAATATGAGGAAAACCGACAGCAATCAGACTTCTTATTTTACCAAATTAATGGTCACGGAAGTTATTCATGAAGTAGATACACTGGGACGCTATGAAGGAAGATTTGAAGCCATAGCCTCAGATACAGGATATATTCCAACTCCTGATTTTACCGTGCCTATTGCAGAAACTCAGATAGCAACAGTGATCTCTAATACAGATCCGCTGGGGCAGGGAAGAGTTACCGTAAGATTCGACTGGCAGCTGCATGATACCACCAATTTCATCCGTATGATGGCTCCTGATGCCGGAGGTACCGATCAAATTACTCAGAATAGAGGATATGTAGCCATTCCTGAGGTAGGAGATCAGGTGATGGTAGGTTTCGTTCATAATCATCCGGACCGTCCGTTTGTGATGGGCGGAATGTTTCATGGCGGAACGGCTCTTGGCGGTGGCTTAGACAATCATTTAAAATCAATCCAAACCAGAAGCGGGATTAGAGTTTTGATGAATGATGCTGAAGGAAGCGTTACCATCATTGATCCGAGTGGAAATAACTATTTCATGGATGGAAAAGGAAACATCATCGTAACCGCTCCAAAGAATATGACATTCAATGCAGGGGAAAACCTTACTATAAATGTCGGACAGGATATGAAGACTACCGTAGGAAATGATAATGCCATTAATATTACCAATAATCATAAGTTTACTTCAAGGAATTATAAACAGACCATTAATGAAAATAAAACCATCAATGTAACAGGTGATTTGAAGGAAACAACATCCACTACTACCCATAAGGCAAAGAATGGAGATATCCTGCTGCAGAGTTCAGGAATAGCCAAAATGTTGGGTAAAATTGATGCTAAAGTAAATAAAGGATAAAAAACACATGGCAATACGTCTCATGTAGTTTACTATTGAAGATTATAACGTGTTCATAATGAATAGAATAATAAAATACCTGTTAAGCTTTTTATTTTTTACCCAGATTTCGTGTCAGGAAAAAAAGGACCATAAAAAAACAGTAACAATGACAAAATATGAGTGGACTGAAGGGACTTCTGCTCCTTTAGGATATCCGATGGAAGTGTATAAAGGAGGAATAGAATGTGAAGGAGGAGAATGGGTAGGACTGGACATCGGGTTATCACCGGGAGGAAATACCTGGGGAACCATCAATAATGGAATGGGAAGTAGTTTTAAAGGTATTCCTACTCGTCTTGACTTTATCTGGATGTCGTATATGGAAAATCAGTTCTATATGATCGATAGTCAGATAGACACTGGAAAAATAAAAGAATATTTCAGTAAAGGATATGATATTAAAGCGAGCAATGGAAGTGGAAATATAAAGCATTTAAACTACAGTAAGATAGGCATAGGAATGGCTCCCGGAGGAATCGTTGTAGTGTGGGTAGCCGGTGTAGGGATGCAGAAAGAAATAGGAAGATATCTTGGGAAAAAAATAACCATTCCTGAATCGGAAATAGCTAAGCTGGACAGTCATGAGGACCGTTTTTTCAGAGATGATTATCTACAGGAAATTCATACCAGTGAAAAAAATGTTCCTTTAAAAATACAACAGGAAAACAAGGGGAAACCTATCCCTTTTGGCCTATGGGACTCTTATAGGATTCTGTATAACTGGAAACCTGCCTTCGAACTTCCGGAGAAAGGGAAACTCAATCCTCTGTCAGATGTAGGAATGACAATGATCAACGGTGAAATGGATCAGCTGGATTTTTCTAAAAACTCTCCTGGAGATAACGGACCTAAGGCGATACCTCAATCCTTTTCTTTTTCTGTAGTGGATGCTGGAGATACAAGATATGGAGCCGGTTGTAAACTTAATGAGAAGTCTGCTTTTGAAGCATTTTCAAAAGTTTTTGGAAGTGATCCGAAGTCTACGAAGGCCAGCCTGGTGATTAAAATAAACGAATCATACAGCTTTTTTACCGTACTGCTGAAAGGTGAAAACGGAAAAGAAGCTTTTATTAAGACAGAAAATCTGGAAATGTTTAAATCCAGAAAGAAATAATGCATATCGAACTATAATTAAATATTGATTATGGGAAAAACATTTGTATATAATACCGGAAATTCTTCCCCTCCGATTGATGAAATACATCTGGAGATAGGTGTTTTCTTTGATGGTACCCTTAATAGCCTTAAGAATACTGAAATGAGGGAGAAATATAGAGATGGTAAGAATAAAATCGAAAGTAAAGATACTGATGCTGAAGTTCTGATCAAAGAAGAAGCTATCAAGAAAACTACTGAGGAACAGGAAAAGCAGTATGAAGGATTGAAAAACAAAGACATCTCTGAAGGGGATAAAGAGTCCGACCGTTTTCTTAAGGCAAGTCACAGAGGATGGCTGGACAAACAAGGAGTGGATAATAGCTATAGTAATGATTATACCAATGTAGCAAGAATGTATAAATGTTCCCAAAGGGACGAATATGGGGTATACGTAGAAGGGATAGGAACATTGGATGGGCGCAGAGATGTAGATGACGGCTTTCAATATGGATCCGGGCAGACCGGAGTAAGGGGGAAAGTGAGAAAAGGCTGTGAAATGGTGGCAGACAGAATTGATGCCCTTAAGAAAAAATATTCTCCGGAAAAGATGCTCACTAAAATTACCATTGATACTTTCGGATTCAGCCGTGGTGCCGCTGCAGCCAGAAATTTTTCTTATGAAATCAATGGAAGAAAAAGGCCCCAAGATGTAGAAATCAAGAAAAAAATAAAATTTGCAGGGTACAGAGAAAGCCAGTCGTATGGAAATGATGGCCTGATTGCTGAGTATAAAGATATTTGGATAGATAAAGATAAAACAGAAGTAAATCCGGCTTATCTTGTAGATGGTAAGCTTCCTAAATTCGGTTTTTTAGGTTACTATCTTTTAAGCAAGGAAATTCTGACCAAAGAAGAATTGGAGGAATTAGAATTGGATGTCCGGTTTATAGGAGTTTATGATACGGTTTCCTCTTATGAGGAGTTTGGAGATATGGGTGCATTGGAAAGAGTGGGGTACCGAGGTCCTTTGCATGCTACATTTGGATCTCAACATAATTTCGGAGATGACAGTGAGCAGCTTCAGCTCAAAAACCCGGGACCTTATTATAAAGCCGTTCACTTTACGGCGATGGATGAACATCGTGAAAATTTTTCACTAACCAGATTTCCGGGAAGCGTTGAGAAAGACTTCCCAGGAGTACATTGTGATATTGGTGGGGCCTATGAAAACGGAACAGAAACCGTAGACGAAATAGAAGTCGCGGATAAACATCCTGGGATAGGATTCAATTCTTATAGTTCCTGGAATGCCCTGAAAAGGCTGGAGGAGAGAATGCAGGAAATTAAAGCTGGACATTGGTATCATGATGGTCAGATCAGTATAAAAAAAGAAAGTCATTTATGGATTTTCCAGTATCATAAAATAAGAGGAGTCCGTTTTCTTAGAAAAGAATACAGTTATATTCCGCTTCAGTTTATGGAAAAACATGGGATAGGTTATTATAATCATCAAATCATAATAAAAACCGATACTACTTATTCTATTAAGGGTGATGAGCATCTGCCGGCTGCAAAAAATCATCTGGAAAATTACGTATTTGGAGATGGAAAACCATGGCATTTTATCAAGGATGAGGATCTTGGAAAAGAAGCTGCCAGATTAAATGCTGAAGCAGCTTTGGAATCTCCGACTTATGGTAAAGATAAAGATGGAAACCGGATCGTCAATCTTCCAGCGGTGCAGGTTACTTCACAACGCTGGCAGGATTTACTGAGAACATTAAGGAATAAGTACCTTCATTGGTCGGCTAATAGAGACTGGATGGGAATGGATCCCAATAATGATTATCAAAGAAGGATATATTAGGTATGGCAGCAAACGTATTGCAAAATCTTCATCAGAAAACTTATCGGTTGGAGACCATTGTTACAGAGTGGAAAAATCCGGTGTACTCCACCCGGAAAAGCTATGCCAGAGAAGTTGAGGTTTATTATTATGGAAAAATAAAAGGAGAGCATGACTTTCAGGTTCTGGTTACCCATTTCGATTTTTCTGAAGAAGAAGGAACGATGGATAAATTTTTAAAAAAGATCAGCTATTTATTTGATGAAATAGAATGTAGGGTAGATGACGAAGGAAATATTACAACGATAGATAATTTGCTTTTCTTACGATTAAGATGGACAAAAATTCAGGCAGATTTGTCTGAAACCCATAAAGGAGATGCTGTAGACCGTTATTTCAGCCAGATCAGTGATCTGCTGGAAGATGAAACAAAGCTGATTGATTTTCTGGGAAGTTATCAGATGTTTGGATTGTTGTTTAATGGCCTGTTACAGGCATTTGATGCCAAAAAGAAAAGAGAATCTCCGGAAGGGTTTACAGAGATCATGACACCAGTGAAAGAAGGTAATAAAATGAGTTTAAAGATCTCTGCTGAAAATCTTGAACAGACAGATACCGATGACTTCAGGGGGCTATTTGTAAGCAGAGAAGACCAGCTTGAAGAAGGATTTATAGAAGTCAGAAAAAACAATTTCCATTTAAAACATTCATTATTATGGGTAGGGTAAATAACGACGGAGATAATACCGCTCCGGGAACTGTACCGGACAATGAGCAACAGAGGGAGGATAACAGAAGGAAGATGGATGATAAACGGGCGGAGGATGCTGAAAAAGAAAAAGCAGAAGCCGGCCTGAAAGTAGTCATCGATACAGCCACTTTGGAATGTACGCTATGCACCAATCCTAAAGGAATAATGGTTGTTAATTACAATACACCAACCATTCAGGAAAAGAAAACAGCTACAATAAAGGAAAAAGGTCCTAAAAGCCTCGTGTTTACCGGGAACTGTCTAAAAAGTCCTAATGCTGCTCTGCCTTGTGCTTCTGTGATGAATGTAGGGGAATGGCAAAAAGTAGGTACCTATCTTTCCCAGGAGCAGCTTGTATTGTTGCAGCAAAGCACAATTCCCTGTAATTACGGACAGATTGATATTAAAATTACTGATAGCGGACAAGTTCATCAGCCGGATAGTATCGAGGCAAAAGGAGCACCTGTTCCGGATCCGAAAACAAAAGATAAGAAATGCTATTGCAACCGGGATTTTACTCCTGAGGAAATGAATGAGATTGTTATTGAGCTAAGAAAAGGAGAGATCACGAGCTACATTACCAGAAAATCAGTAGAAATGGTAAATGGAGTTAAAAAGAAGGTATCCAAAAAAGTACCTTTCACAGTGTACGATCAACCCAATACCAAGGATTTGTTATTTGCCAATCAGTCTGATATAAAAAGAGCCGAACATTTATCTGTAGAAGATTCTTCCTATGAAAAAGTAACAGATATGATTAATAAGACTCTTAAAAAGTATAATATCAATACCTGTATCAGAAAAATTCATTTCATTTCACAGGCTTATCACGAATCACACAGATTCAGAGCCACATTTGAAGGGAGAACAAAAGATAATACACCATCCAATTACAGAGGAGGGTATAATTTTCAGGGAAGAGGATTTATGCAGTTAACTCATGACGATACTTATGTAAAATATTACAATAAGGTAAATGGCACCAATGAAGACACTAAGAATAAGAAATTTTATACAGAGACCCTTGTTCCCTTTGCTTCGAAAGTAGCAACTAATCTTGAATATGCTTTTGATTCTGCGGGTTGGTTCTGGCAAAATGATGATAAAGTAAATGCAATTAATGTCAATATGAATGAAGCTGCTGATAAAGATGACACCTTGTATGTATCTCAGGGAATCAACGGTAGGGTAAAACATCCCAATGGTCTGGAAGAAAGAATCAAATATGTAGCTGATCTTAAAAAAATTATGAATTATGAAAACTGTATCAGTAAAAAGAAATAAAATGGTTTTTCTGTGGATCTTTATGTTCATGGGAGTGCTGGCTAATGCTCAGGAAATAAAGATTTGGGATAAGACATTGAAGGCTAATATCATTGCTCATCAGAAAGTAACTGATGACAGCACCTTTTTATCTATAGACAGGAAAGAGAATAAATGGCTGGCCCAAAATGTAAATATAAAAACAGTCAATTACTGGAGTCGTGCTCCAATAGAAGTAACTTCAGATGGTTGCGGAAAAAATACCTTAATCATCAAGCGAACCTTCTTGGGAAATAGCATTGTTGGGGATAGACTTTATTTCAAGAAAAACAAAGGGAGATATTATTTTAAGGTTCTTAAAGAATTTGAACAAAAAGCTGAATAATAAAGATATACAGAAATAAGAATACAACCTTGAAAAAAAATATACTATTAATCCTATTGCAGTTATCTTCAATTGTTTTTTCTCAATCTGGAAAGAAACCTCCCGTCATTACTATATCCAAATTCTATAAGCTTGGTTTTAAAACATATGATAAAGAATTTAAAATGTATCAGAATCCTTTTATTTTAAATGGTCATAAAAAATATAAAATAGAAGGATATGGCAGTATGAATTATTCTGAGGGTGAATTGCTCGGAATTTCTCCTAATAAAAAATATATTGTACTGGATCATATTTCAAAAGGATATGCAGATGATGGAGTACATAAAAGACTCTATGAAAACTATTTGTGTGTAATTGTAGATGTTCCTAAGAAGAAAGTCGTCATGAATATGCAAAGCGATTGTAGTGGAGAATGGAATAAGAATAACCAATGGGTAAGTAACAATAATGTCATATTCCCATAAGTACAATAGGTAGATTAATTTTCTCACTATTTTTAGCTGTATTTTTCCATGTGCAGGCTCAGAATATTGCCGGAAGTTATTTTCCTGTGGAATCCAAATGCCGGATTCATTTAAAGATCGATAAAAACAACCATTTCACCTTTATTATAAAAAAGAAAAAAAAAGATACAGGGAGTTACAAAACTTTCAAAAGAAGATCGGGTTCTCTATCAAGGTACAGGCGGAATGTTTAGTAATGATACGATTGATATGCAAAATTCAGGAAACACTATGAATCCCTATCACCACTTTAAAGAGTGTGATGAGGTGTATATCCATTGGGCTAAAAAATCCATTTGAAATCTGTTCAGGAAACAATCCGGACCCCAATCAGGGAAATATTTTCAGTAAAGTTCCTTCAGAAAGATATTTTTCCCTGAATGGAGTAGATTATGTATTAAAAGCTTATACAACAACCATCCAGTTTATTATTTCATTTACAAAAGTATAATTTTAAGCTTTTAGAACACTTTTAAAATAAGCTCTTGATGCTAAAAGGTATCAATTCAGGTTAGAGTATCCACTTTTAGGAAAAGTAGAAAATTGATATTAAAATTTTAATCAAGATGTGGTCTTTAAATGCAAATATTTCTAGATAATGATAAACTTATAATATTTAATTTAAAGTTTATTTCTAAGCTTGATTTTAATTTATATATTGCGCTTCGATTTTATATAATATGGAAAATACTTAACGAAAATTTAAAGAAAAATAAATTAATAGAGAAATAGTCTCCCAAATACGAATTTTTGTTTTCCTAATTCAATTCCTTCTTTTATTTATGTATAAAACTAAACTACTAACTGTAACCACATTTCTATTTTTTATTTTTTCAAATATTTATGCTCAGGATAAAACTATTGATTCTTTGAAAAAAGAAATATTAAATTCTAAAATACATGATACCCTCAAACTCTCGAAAATAGCAAATCTGATAGATCAAATACCTTCAAATAGTCATACATCCGATGTATTGACCAAGATGATGGGGGAAATTGCGTCCAAAAATTTAAAGAAGACCAACAGTAAGGATTTACAAATAAAATACACCCAGTACTTAGCAATTTATTACACTAACTTATCTTCAATGTATGAAGCCAAAAGAGATGTTGTAAAAACATTAGAGTATGCTGATAAAAGTATAGCTCTTTTCAAATCAACCGGAGATTACTATGAAATGAATTATACCCTTGTAAATAAAGGTATATTCTATTCTCACATCAATGAATATGAAAAAGCAATATCATGTTTATTTACTGCACTGAAATATTTCGAGAAAGACAAAGACAAGAACCAGGAAGGAATTTCCTATGTAAATTCAGTAATGGGTACGGTTTATATTGACCAGGGAGAATATCTGAAAGCCATTGAATCCTTAAAAAAAACGGTTAATTACTTTGAAAAAAAGAAAAATCTGACGGGTAATGATAAATACACTTTAAGTATGGTATATTCCAATTGTGGATCTTCCTATTTATTATTAAAAAAATACCCTGAAGCAGTATCTTATTTCAATAAAGCACTTGCCCTTTCCAAAGAACTTGGAGATTATGCGACTAGCAGTATTATTCTGAATAAATTAGCACAGGTAAAGATAGAGGAAAAAGAATTTGAGGAATCGGATTCGCTTTTAAGAAAAGCTCTGGAAACAGATAGTGGAGAATTGTCTAAGGCCAATACTTATATCAATTTAGGAGATCTGTATTACCGGAAAAAAGAATTTATCAAATCTCAATCCTTTTTAGAAGAAGGATTTTCAATAAGTAAAAAAATTAACAATCTGCAACTTCAGGAAAAATCCTCAAACCTGTTATTTAAAGTTTATAAAGAAAATAATAATTTTAAAAAAGCACTGGAAGTATATGAATTTCAGAATAAGCTACAGGACTCCAGTAATGTTGAAGCTTCTAAAAATGCATTGGCACAACAGCAAATTAAATATGGTTTTCAAAAAAAGCAATTCAACCTGGAATTAAATGCGGAAAAGAAAACAGCAGCTAAAAACAACTGGTTGATTGCGCTTTCAGGAGCATTGTTACTGGTACTATTGGGCGGATATTTCTATTATCGTAATAATAGGCAGAAGCAAAAAATTACAATTCTTGAAAAAGACAGAATAAAACAGAAACTTTTACTTTCTCAAATGAATCCGCATTTTATTTTCAATTCGATAGATAATATTCAGAGTCTTATTATCAATGGGAAAGAAACTGTTGCGGTATCTTATTTGAATAGTTTTTCCAAATTAACAAGGCAAATTCTGGAAAATTCTAATGAGAATTATATCTCGCTGCAAGAGGAAATTGACATGGTTGAAAATTACTTATCCATACAGCAGCTTCTTTATAATGACAGATTTAATTATAGTATAGATATTGTAAATGTGTCTGATACGGAGTCTTATTTTATCCCGCCAATGTTAACACAGCCGTTTATAGAAAATGCTATTAAACACGGCATCAGAAATAAGGATGAAAAGGGAATGATCGAAATTGCTTTTTCTTTCAGTCAAGAGAAATTATTTTTTGAAATAATAGATAACGGTTTAGGATTTAATGATGTGAAAAAACAGTCCGGTCATAAATCAATGGCAATGAAAATCACCAAAGAAAGATTACTGAATTATACCCAAAATAAAGAATTTGAAGTACGATCAGAAAATAAAATTGACGCGGAAGGCAACATACAAGGCGCCAAAATTATATTTGAAATACCCTACATTCACGAAAACTAATATACCATGTTAAGAGCTATCGTAATTGATGATAACCAGGAAATCAGAAAGAAAAACTGTACTCTGATTAAAGCCAATTGTCCTAATATTACAATAATCGGACAGGCCGATTCTGTAGAATCAGGAGTCGAAATCATCAGACAGTTATCCCCCGATATTGTTTTTCTTGATATTGAGATGCCAGACGGTACCGGCTTTGACCTGCTTCAAAAGCTAAGTCCCATTACTTTTAAAATAATTTTCATTACAGGGTATGAAGATTTTGCCATAAAAGCTTTCCGTTTTTCAGCTATCGATTATTTATTAAAACCATTAAATGCCAATGAATTGGTGGAAGCTGTAAAAAAAGCTGAAGAAATATTGAGTAAAGATATTTTTGATATAAAACTCAATAATTTATTTGCCAATCTTGAACGTCCGAAGAATCTTCAAAATTTAGTTCTTAAAACTGCTGATAAGATATATTCTGTTAATATCCAGGATATTGTAAACTGTGAGTCAGATAAAAACTATACTACTTTTTATTTCATTAATGCGCCTAAGCTGGTGGTTTCTACCAATTTAAAAGAATATGAAAACCTATTATCCCCATTTAATTTCTTTAGAACACACCAGTCACATTTAATCAATATGGCCTATTTCGATCACTATATCAAAACAGACGGCGGGAATACCATAGTGATGAAGAATAAGGTGGCAATTCCGCTTTCGGTACGAAAAAAAGAGGACTTTCTTCTTTTGTTACAGAACCTTCAGGTTCAATGATTTTAAACAGATTTATTTAAAAAGCTAACGAATTTATTATCAATTCCGGCAAATGTTCATTTGTCGGAATTGTTATGACGTATTGTTTTATTATTGCATTGTGAATGTGGAAAATAGCAAGCTTAGAAGGAATAGATTTTTAATGGCTAAGTTCCTGAAAAAAACAAAAAACTAATAACCTTATCCCACGCTCTGATTTTATGGAGTTTGGGATTTTTCTTTTATATGAAAACTCAGAAAGCGCACGAATTTCCTCCAGATCCTTACGAATATTCATTTACTAAAATCCAGGGGAACTTTTATTCTATTTTTGAAAACGCTTTTAGCAAAGCATTATATAACTATTAACCATATGTAAAATTAACCAACAAATTTATGAGAGTGATAACTTTAATTTTCATGATTCTACCTAAGGCTTTATCTCTAATCGCATTTGTTGGGATAGTCATTTCTTCAGTTTGTGCTTTTATGAGCTGCAAATTATACCTTAAAAAACAAAAGGATATACAATCTATTACGCTGTATAAAATGTTCAGGCGTGCTATCAACACGATTGTATATATGAAATGTTTCCCTGAATGTATAAGAAATGGTATACCGAAAATTTCATTTCCAAGAGGTGAAGAGAGATCAGATAATAATGTAATTTTCAAAACGTCTGATACTATTTGCAATGAAAGCAAATCTCAAAAAATATACTCTATATTTGCCTACTATAAAAAAAATATAGAACTAAATAACCATTACAAACTTTTATTAAGATGAGGAAGAAAATTACCCTATCCTTACTTTTGATGCTTTTTCTCATGGCATCAAAAATTTCAGCTCAGTGCACAACAGGGATTCAATATCCTGCTGGGATTCATCAAGCGACTGGTGCAGCTGGCTCGAATACGATCAACTCCGATGCAAGAACCGGCGAATATACCAATGTGCATATTGAACCATCAAAGTATTATACCTTTTCCACATCGGTATCTACTGATTATATAACAATTACCAATAACACAGGTACACAAGTAATTGCCTCTGGGGTTACACCTGTAAGTTTTGTTTCGGCTTATAATCAAACGGTTCGGTATTACATTCACCAAAATGCACAATGCCAAACCACCAATCAGTTTGCACGAACAAGAAAAGTAACTTGGGTTACGGCTCAAGCGTGTTTAGATGTGACACCAACAGGTGTTTCGAATATTTCACCAGTATCATGCACAATCAATTATACTACGCCTGCCACTGCACCTGCTTTTGGCTATCAAGCTTATGTGAGTACTTCATCTGCCACGCCAGGAGCAACAGTACCAGTATTTACTTCTACAACAAATTCGCTTTTTGTTAATGATTTAAACCCAGATACTAGCTATCATTACTGGTTGCGTTCTGATTGTGATTATCAAAAAAGTGCTTGGATATATGGTGGGACTTTTACAACAATTTCTTCACTGTTATGTAATAGTGCCTATAATGGCATTTATCCTTCAGCTACCATTACACCAAACTGTACAGGGAGTGATGATTTTTTTGCCACGAATGTAAAAAGTGGTAGTTTTTCCAATATAGCTGTTGTTCCAAACACTCAGTATCAATTTAAAACCAATTATGGTACCGATTTTATTACCATTACTAACGCTTTAGGGACGGTTGTTTTGGCAAGTGGTACAAATCCTGTAAATTGGAATTCGGGCTCTACTTCTGGAGTTGTTCGTTTTTATTCTCATGACAATGCCCAATGTGGTTACGGTATGACTACAACAAATCCGCGTAATAAATATGTAAATTGTATTACAACATCTGTTACTTGTATACCTCCATCTAATTTGGCAGTGGCCAACATTACTTCCAATTCTATAAGAATGTCTTGGGCTGCTCCAACGAATGTACCAAGTAGTGGTTATGAAATTTATATGGTCACTACAAATACGGCTCCAACAGTCAATAGCACAGCTACACATACCAATACTACTACAACGAAAGACATTAATGGTTTAACAGCGGGTGTTACCTACTATTATTGGATTCGATCTAATTGTGGTACAGAAAAAAGCAGCTGGGCTTCAGGTGGCTCTTTCACAACAAACCAATCATTAAGTTGTAATGGAGCTATTTATGGTTTGTATCCAGATGCTGCTTTTACGCCTTCATGCACTGGTAGTGCGGAGACTATTACTTCTAGTGCTTTTGCAGGACAATATTCTAATGTAAATATTACTGCCAACCAACAATATGTGTTCTCTTCTTCCGTGGGAACTGATTTTATAACAATTACCAATAGTGCAGGAACTTCAGTTTTAGCAAGTGGCCCAACACCATTAAGCTGGTCTTCAGGTACAAATACAGGTGGGATACGTTATTATTTACATAGTAATTCTAACTGTGGATCACAAAATACAAACAGAACTAAATATATTCAATGTGCAACAGCTGTAAATTGTGGATTACCTTCACAATTATCGGTTTCTAATATTACATCAAATTCTTGCAGATTGAGCTGGACAGCACCAGCAACAGCGCCAACAAATTATGATATTTATATTATTACATCCAATACTGCACCAACAAGCACTACAACACCTTCTGCAACAACCACATCGGCAGGTGCGGGAGTATTGAATGGAATTTCGGCAGCGACAACTTATTATTATTGGATAAGATCTAATTGTAATGGAGCTAAAAGTGCTTGGGTTTATGGTGGAAGTTTTACTACACTTGCTGCTTTAACTTGTAATGGGGCAACGCATGGTTTATATCCAAATGCTACTTTTACCCCAACCTGTACTGGTAGTCCGCAACAAATTGTTGCCGATGCTTATGCTGGTGAATATTCAAACGTAAATGTAGTTTCTAATACACAATATACTTTTTTTAGTTCGAATTCCTCAGATTATATTACAGTAACCAATGCTTTAGGAAATACGGTTCTAGCATCAGGTACTACACCTCTAAACTGGGTTTCGGGTACTTATTCAGGAGTTGTTAGATATCATATAAATACCAATGCCTCTTGTGGTACACAAAATACAAATAGAATAAGATATATTCAATGTATGGGACTAGCTACTTGTGGAGTTCCTAGTAATTTATCAGTATCTAATATAACTTCAAATTCTTGCAGCCTTAATTGGTATCCGCCAGCAACTATTCCTACTAATTATGAAGTATATTTATCTGCAGTAAATACAGCACCTGTAAGTGGAACAGCTGCAACTTACTCAACAACTGGCCCTGGAATAGCTTCATTAAATCCATTAACATCTTCAACTACCTATTTTTATTGGGTGCGTTCTAATTGTAATGGAACAAAAAGCAACTGGGTTTCTGGAGGAAGCTTTACGACACTTCCTACAGGTTGTTGGAAAATGGTAAGTACAGGTATGAGTCATTCGCTTGGAATAAAATCAGACGGAACACTTTGGGCTTGGGGGTCCAATGATTTTGGGCAATTGGGTGATGGAACAACCATCGCAAAAACAGCTCCGGTACAAATTGGAACGGCAAATGACTGGCAAAGCGTGAGCGCGGGCACACTTCATAGTATGGCTATTAAAACCAATGGCACACTTTGGGGATGGGGAATTAACGGAAATAGCCGATTAGGTGACGGAACAACTAACGGTCGAGTTTTCCCTGGTCAGATAACTTCAGACACGAACTGGCAGAGTGTTTGTGCTGGAGATGTAAATACACTAGCCATAAAAACCAATGGAACGCTTTGGGCTTGGGGTTATAATGGGAATGCTCAATTTGGAGATGGAACAACTAACAACCGATCGACTCCTTATCAAATAGGAACAGCTACTAACTGGCGTAGTGTTGATGTAGGATCGGTACATACGCTGGCTACTAAAACTGATGGAACACTTTGGGCATGGGGAACCAATTCATACGGTCAGGTAGGAGACGGCACTACAGCTACTAGATTTACTGCCTTACAAATAGGAACCGAAACTGATTGGCAGGATGCTGCTGCTGGAGGTTTTCATTCCGTAGGATTAAAAACGAATGGGTTACTTTATACTTGGGGTAAAAATCTTTATGGACAGCTTGGTGATGGTACGAATACCTCTAAATCAGCACCTAATGCAGTGTATGATGGTGTTAAAAGTATTAGTGCCGGTTCTGATCATACTGTAGGAACTACTTCTTATGGAAATATGTGGTTCTGCGGTATGAATACCTTTGGTCAATTAGGTGATGGAACAACCGCTAGTAAAAACACTATTACAGTGACCAATTCAAACAATCATCAAAAGGCTATAACAGGATTTGATCATACTTTCTTATTAAATTATGATAGCTCTATTTCTAGCTGTGGTTTAAATGGAACAGGACAATTAGGTAATGGTTCCACAGCGAATAGTTCTTCGTTTGTATCTCTTACATGTCCTGTAAGTAATCTGGCAGTTGAAGAAACTATATCTTCAACAAATAATTTAAAAGTTTTCCCAAGTCCTGTAAGTGATATTTTAAATATATCTTCTGATCAAAAAATTATCTCAGTAACAATTTTGAATACTGCAGGACAATTGATCCTGACCAAAGTGATCAACAATAAAATAGCAACAGTTGATGTTTCAGGATTGATATCAGGAGTTTATATGGTGAAAATAAATTTAGATAACAGAAATGTAAAAACAGTGAAAGTAATTAAAAGATAAGTAAAATAAAGTATCAGATATGTTGATATCATATTTTTTTAACCATAATAATTGATTTTCAATTCTCTACAATAGAAAATGAAAAACAGAAGAGGCCGTCTCACAACTGAGGCGGTTTTTCTTGTTAAAAAGTAAATAATTTTTATATATTTTGATTTGTTTTTTTTTTTTTTTTTTTGTATATTTATTTGGTAATCAATCAGATGTATGGCTTTTAAACATTATAATCAAAATCAGCTGGTTTTATTTCCACATACTTTTGACGATCTGATTCCTATGGATCATCCTGTGCGGATTGTAAATGAAGTTTTAGACAAGATCAACATCAGCCCTTTATTAGATGCATACCGCAAAGAAAGTAACGCTAGCTATCATCCCCTGATGATGCTCAAAGTGATGGTTTTTGCGTATATGGAAAATATTTATTCCTCCCGTAAGATAGAAAAGGCCATGCGGGAAAATGTTTTGTTCATGTGGCTTTCCAATATGAATATTGCCGATCATAATACCATTGCCCGTTTTCGAAGCCAGAAACTGCAAACTGCATTTAAGGATGTCTTTACACAGGTGGTTTTTATGATGCATTTTTAAATCTATCTTATGATGAAGTTTTGAAGTTTTGGAAACATATACAAAATGAAACAGTCTTTTCTACAAAACATGGAACTAAAGGTGATGAATATAGAAATGTTTTAACAGTTATAGATGATACTGAATGGAAACAAGAGTATAACTTCAATAACTTTTTTAATGATTTAGAAGAAAAGGAGGAAAGGAAACTTCGTACACGTAATTTATTTTATGTAGAATGTTCCAGAGCAAAGGAAAATCTTGTAGTATTAATGTTGTCAAAAGTAGACGATTTAGCTCTTGAAAATATAAGAAAATGGTTTAAAGAAGAAAATATCTTAGATATAGAGGAATTTATTAAACCTGAATAAAAATATCTAAACAAATTATTATTTTAACAGAATATGAAATCACCTTTAAATATACATCCTCCTAAAAATTGGCAAGACTTTGAAACTTTATGCTTGAAGCTTTGGGGGGGAATATGGAAGATTCCCAATGAAATCGAATTTAATTCAGACAATGCACAAGGTCAAAACGGAGTTGATATTTATGGCCCGGTAAATAATGGATTAAATTATAATGGAATACAGTGTAAAAATAAGAAGTTAAATTTGATTAATGGTTTGCCTAATAGAATTACCATAAAAGATATTCAAGAAGAAATTGATAAAGCTAAAGGCTTTCAACCTAGTTTAAGTAAACTAATAATTGCAACTTCACTTCCTAAAGATCAAAAAGTTGAAGAATATGTTAGAACAACAAGTGTAGAAAATATAAAAAATGGCCTTTTCTCTATTTAAATTTGCTTCTGGGAGTTTTTTGAAAGAAAATTATCTGAATTTCCAGAAGTCTATAATTGGTATGTTAAAAATGAAGATTTTCATAGGGTTAGAAAGGTTTCTATAACTTTTGACAATGGAGGCAACGAAATTATTTGTCATCCAAAATTCCAAAAAAATATTAATCGTTATATTCTAAAGCCAAAAATAGAAATTTTAGAGGAGGAAGTTGATTATAGTGTTCCATTAAGTAGAGTTATAGATAAATATGATTCTTTAGACAAAGCAATTAATAGTATTCCTAAAAATAGCTTGAACGAGATGTTTAAAAAGATTAATTTTAATAACCACCCTCTTCATCTTAAATATAAATGGGAGCAAAATTGTTGGTTAAAACTTCAAATTACAAATACTGGTCAATCGGTAATTGAAGACTATAAAATTGAACTTGAATTTGAAGGAGATTTTGAAAAAGTTGGAGCGGAAAGCGGTCATTTCTTATATAATCCTAATTATATAAATAATGTTAAGGAATATAGAAATTCTAATAAGGCTTTGATTATTGTTCCAAAAGATCAAACACTTGTCCAAGGAGATAGTTTTACTTCCGGAAATTTTTATATTGAACCAAAAGTAGGAGAAGGTTCTGAAGTTAGATTAAATTGGAAATTATTATCTCGGGACTTTACGGATACAGGTAGTTTGATAATAAAAATTATGCCTAAATTTCATAAAGTTTTTTTAGATAATGAAATTGATAATATAGAAGATGTGCGCGAAGAAATTTCATATAAACTTATTGAGAGACCAGGAATGTCTCAAATAGGTTATGTAGATTATTTTGATAAAGAATCAGATTATAATTTTGAATAAAAACTATGTTAGTTAATCAATTTGACCAAATTATTACTTTAATAAAACAAGCTCAAAATAATGCTTTGAGATTGGTAAATAAAGAATTAATCAATCTCTACTGGAACATTGGAGAATATATCAGTAACAAAGTAGAGAATTCTGAATGGGGAAAATCCGTAGTTGAAGAACTTGCTAGTCATATTCAAAAAACAGAACCGGGAATAAAAGGTTTTTCAGATAAAAATCTTTGGAGAATGAAGCAGTTTTATGAAACTTATAAAGATTTTCCAAAACTCTCACCACTGGTGCGAGAAGTTTCTTGGACAAATAATCTGATAATTTTTTCGAGAGCAAAAACTAATGAAGAAAAAGAGTTCTATCTAAAATTATGTATAGATGAAAGGTTTAGCAAAAGAGAATTAGAAAGGCAAATTTCTTCTTCTCTTTTTGAGAGAATAATGATTGGAAATGAAAAACTCTTACCAGTGTTGAGAGAATTACACCCCAATATTTCAAATACCTTTAAAGACAGTTATATATTTGACTTTCTAAATCTTTCTGAAGCCCATAACGAAAGTGATTTGCAAAAAGGATTAGTCAGTCAGTTGAGAAATTTTATCTTGGAATTAGGTAAAGATTTTCTTTTCATTGGCGAAGAATACAAACTACAAGTTGGAAATAGTGATTTTTATGTTGATTTATTATTCTATCATCGAGGATTGCAGTGTTTGGTCGCTTTTGAACTCAAAGCGGATAAATTTAAACCGGAACATTTAGGACAACTCAATTTTTACCTTGAAGCATTAGATAGAGATGTAAAAAAGTCCAATGAAAATCCCAGTATTGGAATATTGCTTTGCAAAGATAAAGACAGCGAAGTGGTGGAATATGCTTTAAGTAGATCGCTTTCCCCTACGATGGTTTCAGAATATAAAACACAACTTCCGGATAAAAAAATACTTCAGAAAAAATTGCATGAATTGTTTGAAAAGTCTAAAAATATAGATTGGAATAAAGAAAGTTAATAAAAATTTAATCCCCTTTTTGGCTACCCTAAAAAATTAAAAACCTCTGAAAATAAAATAATTTCAGAGGTTTTTTGTACCCAGGACCGAACTACCATATTTTTTTAGTGAATTTTAATTAGTTTTAATTGTTCGTATATTGTTATATTTGAGTAAGATAAAATTTGATTGTTTAAATTTTAGTCAGTTTTTTTGATTTTAATTTTTAAAATGATCCCCTTTTTATTCCCCCTTTATTTTGTTTCATCTATTTTAAATTTAAAATGAAGTACTATTTCGAATTAAGAAAGGATAAAGTAACTCAAGATAGCTTAATGCCTATTCGTGTTTTAATAAAACATGAGAAGACAATAATCAAACGCAATACTGGTGAAAGTTGTGAGCTTAGATACTGGAATGGATTTAGAGTTTCACCAAACTCTAAAAAAGAAAAATACAATAATCATTTAGAAATTAATGAGACATTACAATCTCTTGAGAATAGAATTAATGACGTTTTTCTTTTTTTTAGAGCCAATAAAATTCCATTTAATAAAGAGACTTTTATTGAAAAGTTTGATTCCAAAGATGTAGTCGTTTCTAGTTTTGATTTCTTTACTTGTTTTGATGAATTTATTGAGATAGGTAAATTATCCAAAGCTTATAATACAACGAAAGCACAGACTACTGTCAAAAATTTTTTAAAGGAATTTGAAAATGATACTAATTACAAAATTGAATTTGAATCAATAAACGATCGTTTTTTTGAAGAATTATCCAGGTACTGCTTTATTGAAAGAGAAATAAAAAATAACTATTTTGCTAAGATTATTGCTGTATTGAAAACAATGCTCCGATTCTGTATTAAGAAAGGATATCATAATAAAAGAGACTTTGAGGATTTTAAGGCTACGGAGCATGATATTGATATTATATACCTAACATTTGATGAGCTTTTAAAGTTAAATAATCATGATTTCGATAATGATAGACTAAGCCATGTTCGTGATTTCTATTGTATGGGTTGCTTTACAGGCTTAAGGTTTTCTGATTTAGCAAAGCTCCATCTAGCCAATATTTCGGAGGATCATATTGTACTATCTATACAGAAGACGAAAACACAAAATCATGCTATAAAGATAAATAAGTACGCTAAAGCGATTCTTGATAAATATAAGGATACAATCTATGAGCCATTACCTTCAATTTCCCAACAGAAATTTAACGATTATATAAAGGAATGTTGTGAAAAGGCAGAGATTGATACAATGACAACTATAAATTGGTTTGTAGGTTCTAAAAAAGTTTCCAAAACAGTCCCCAAATTTGAGCTTATCAGTAGCCATACAGCCAGAAAGACCTTTATAACCAACTCTCTTCTATTAGGTATGGAACCAAAAGCAATTAAGAAGATTGCAAATATTAAGAAAGATGCTGTTTTGGATAAATATATGAAAGTTACTGAAGCGTTTACTGATGATCAAATGGATAAAGCATGGAAATAAACAAGTTGAATTTTACGAGATATTTATATAATTCTGAAGTGGCTCAAGTCACTTTAAATGAATATTTCTATGAGAATGCTGGTGTTTTAAATATGCTTGAAAAGTATGAGGACATTTCTTATTTAGATTTATCCTCACAGTTTTTTTTCTTATACCGAGAGAGAGAAAAATTTATCCATAATAACAGTCATTTTTTAAATTCCAATTTACAACATTTACAATCTGTTTTTGGACTTTTAGTCACATATGAAGCCAAACTGTATAATAAGGATGCCTCAGGTGTTTTTACGAAGTATGAATTGGCGAAAGGCGAATATTATTACCCAATTTCACTAACAGATTATTTTTTTCCAATCAAAGTTAATTTTGAATATGAAATAAAAAATATAAATGATGTAATTAATTATATCTATTTATTTCTAAGTATAGAAATCTTAAGAATAATAAATCTGATACTTCAGAGGTATCAAAGTTCTAATTACGGAAAATTAAGTTTGATGGGAAACTTTCAAAGTTTTAATGATAGAGAATTACTATTAATTTTTCCTTTTTTATTTAAAAATTTAGATGAATTAAAGAATGAGATCAAGCAGATTTTTGAAGAACAAGAGTTTGAAACAATTTTTGATGAAAAATTCGAAATTTTAAAAAATAAATTTAATAATATACTTGATGAAATTTCTCATAGAACAAAATATAACTATTTAAAATATTTCAATTTCTTTGAATTCAGAAAGAAAGGTTTGGATTTATATGATGAAAATGACGTAGTAGAAGAATATTTGAAAAGATTTAATTTCCCCCAAAAAGAAGCAGATTATTATATTACATTCTATAGAATATCGAATGATTTTCAGTTACCTAATATTGATTTTTTACAGGATTTTGACCTAGAAATTAACATTGAAAATTCTTGGCTTATAAATGAAGCTTTTCCGTCAAAATTTAAAACTGCATCTACAGAATCTCGTATAAAGACAATAGAAAACAGCTTGGGAAATCTAAGTCTGAAATCTAATTTGGAAATAATAATAGATACAAAAGAAGTCATAAAATTATTCGATAAATTTATTGATTTAACATTCTCTGGTGTAAAGCAACCGGAATTTAAAAAAGTATTTTCAGAACTAGTTTATTTTATAAAAAATGAAAATGCTATTGAATTACCCAAAATACAGAAAATGGATATTGAGGATATAAAATATTTTATGGGCTTTTTTGATTATTTTAAAGGGAAAATTTTCAATTATAAAATTAAAGAACTGAAGACTTTACTTCTTATCATATCTGATCAGATTGACCATTTTGAAAACTCTAGTATAGATAAGGCACATTTAAGAAACTTTAAATTAACAAAAGAAAAGATAAGGATACTAAATTCAACAGTCCCAATAGAATTTTTATAAAATTCTAAAACCCCTTATAAATAAATACATTGAGTATAAAATAGAGTCCCAAAATTATGGGACTTTTATTTTGCAGTCTTTTGATGATGAACTTTGGCTTTAGAAAAACCAATAAAAGTAAATTAAAATGTCAACACTACTTTATTCACATTCAAAAGGAGATTTAGAAAAGGCAGTAGAAATTATTCTTTCTAAAGCAAGCAACTTTATAATTCCTGAAAAGACAGCAGAAGATCAACCTGAAGATCTTATTTCTCAAACAGCAGCTTCGAAATTCTTGCACGTTTCAATTCCTACAATTATAGATTGGAGGAAAAACAAAAATCTTCCTCACTATAATTTTAGTGGCAGGTTCTATTATTCTAAAAAAGAGCTTTTAGAATATGGTCGAAATAATAGAAAACAATAATTCAGGGCAATGAAAGATTTACATCAGTTGATCAGAGAATTAGATTCGTTGCCTGATAATTTTAAGAGAAAACAGTATTTAGAAGACTTAGTAAAAGATCAAAATCTCCCAAAACATCACAATCGAAGAATAGCATGTAATATTCTTATTGAGGATAATTTTATAGAAAAGTATTACAGAAAGAATATTATTGAATTGCTAAAAGAGAAGTTTCAAAAGAGGATTATTCAAGTCAATTTATTGATATGGAGAATTTTAAAATTTTATAAAAGATGAATGAAAAAATTCCTTACCTCAGAATAGGAACCGTATATCACAAAACAGTTGAAAAACCTCTTATATCAGGAGATACTATATCAATTTTGGTTAAATGGACCAGAGAGGCAATTATAAATGATCATGGTAAAAGTTATATAGCAAAAGTTCCTAAATATGATGGCTTTTGCTGTGTTCCAAGCCATTTGAGTTATCAAAAAATAATTGCAGGATTTTACAATATATATAATGAAATGCCTGTGAAAATTTTTGAGGGTGAAACGGATGTTGAATCGTTAAAGCGATTAACTCCCTTTTCAATAGAGTTTATGAAACATATTTTCGCAGAACAGATTGAATTGGGTTTTGATTATCTTAAAATTCTTCTTGAAAGTCCTACACAAATATTACCAATTCTTTGTCTGGTAAGTAAGGAGCGATCTACGGGAAAATCGACATTTATAAAATGGCTAAAAGCAATCTTTGGATTGAATATGACTTATATTAAAGGAGACTCTTTTGCAAGTCCATTTAATGCTGATTGGGCAGCCATGTTACTTGTAGCAATAGATGAAGTTTTCTTTGATAAAAAAGAGATTACTGAACGCCTAAAATACCTTTCAACAACGAATAAAGATAAAATAGAAGCTAAAGGAAAAGACCGTGAGGAAGTCGATTTTTTTGCAAAGTTCGTACTCTGTTCGAATAACGAGGATTCTTTTATACAAATTGATGAAAATGAGATAAGGTTCTGGATTATAAAAATTAGTCCAATTAAATCTGAAAATACGGAGTTTCTGGATAGCCTTATTAAAGAAATACCTTATTTTCTAAGATTTCTATTTGAAAGGAAGTTCTATTCTGAAAAGAAAACTAGAATGTGGTTTTCTAAGGAAGAAATAAGAACAAAAGCCCTGCAAAAACTTGTCTGGAGAAGTAATAATAAGTTGGAATCCAAAGTGATTGAACTTTTTCATGAACTTTTTGAAACTGTAGAAGATTTGGAAGTTAACGTGATTCCTGCGGATGTTCTAAATATGTTGAATAAGATGTTTAAAAATTCTTATTGGGTAATAAATGATATCAGAAAACTCCTTAAAGAATCCTGGAACCTAGAGCCTCAGAAAAACTCTTTAGCCTATATTAAATATGATCTCGATCATGGTGGGAGCTTTTATCAGCAAAACCGTATTGGTAGGTATTTTACAATAAACAAAAAATTTATTTCTGAAAAATTTGATGAATTGATGAATTAATTGATAGTGAAAAGAAAATCAATAAGTTAATATTCATCAAACTTCTCATCAAATCTTTAAACCCAATTTTTTGATGAAGAAATGATGAGATGATCTACTAGAATTTGATGAGTTGATGAGAATCTGATGAGAGTGTAAGGTATTGTATTTTAATTTTTTACAGATGTTTCTCATCAATTCATCAAAAAAACACAAGAATTTAACCCAGCTTTTTAGATTATGAATTGTAAGCAATTTAACTCAATAAAATTGGAAGAGATTCTTTCTTCCTTGGGATATCATCCCACCAAACAAAGTCAAAAAGAATTATGGTTTTTAAATCCTTTCGGAGACGAAACTCAAGCTTCCTTTAAGATAGATATTAATAAAAATCAATGGTTCCTGTTTTCCGATGGGATAGGAGGTAATAATATTGATTTCGTTAGGAGATATCTTAATTGTTCTGTGAAAGAAGTGCTATCGTGGGCAGGTGAACGAAATTTTTTTTCTTTTCATCAGCAAACGGATATTCTTGAGCCAACATATAAAATAAATGAAGTTTCAGAACTTCAAAATTGGAATCTTAAGAAATATTTAAAAGAGAGAGGACTATCAAGTAAAATATATAGGTATCTACATGAAGTCAAATTTATAATGAACGGTAAAAAACTGTATGCCATTGGTTTTAAAAATGACTCAGGAGGATGGGAGTTTCGAAACTCTTTTTTCAAAGGTTCGATATTGAAAAAAGATATTTCACTAATTAAAAATGGATGTCAAAATGTCTGTGTTTTTGAGGGGTTCATTGATGCGCTTTCTTATATAGAAAAACAAGACCTTTTGGATGTTGATATACTTGTTTTGAATTCAGTTTCATTAATTAATAAAGCAATAGAAACTTTAAAAAACTACAATAAGATCTCTTTATTTCTTGATAATGACAAGGCTGGAATTAAGTGTAAAAATGAGTTTATTACTTCCTTTCCAGAGGCATTGGATTACTCTCATATTTATCAAAACTATAAGGATTTAAATGAGTATATAACTCATGAAAAACCGCAAATTATTAGGGTGGTTAAATAGCAAGACGGAACTGGGCTTTATGCCCTGTTCAGTCTTGCCCTACGGGGTTAAAAAATTGATAATCAATTTTTTACAATTTATTCGCCACTTTTTTTAACATATTATGAATATGTATTTTTTATAATGTGTTGATTGTCAAATGTAAATAATATAATACACACTATATGGAATCAAAAAAATCACAAAATAGCACACTTGCAATTTCTCACGCAGATAGTAAAGATTTGGAAAGGTTTTGTCAAAAAATTGGGATTACAAAAAAAGAATATATACGCCTATCTCTAAATTATTTTCGCCGTTATGGAATAGATCCTATGATAAATGAAAATCCTCATTCAGAGGTCACAAAAATATTAAAAAGGGTTGAAGATTTATTTGCATTTGGGAAAGCCCAGGAAACAAAAATTTTACTTCCATTTTTGAAAAGAATTGAAGAATTATTTCAAACAATAAAGGGGGAAAATGAACAAGAACAAATTAATTTAAAAATTATTTTATACATCTTATGTATTAAAGATTCCGAGAAATCCAACATTCCGAAAGTTGCAGAATTGTTTAAAAACAGATATGAGTTTATTGAGAATTTTGTAAATGAAAAAATCCCAAATGCACATTAAAATTCTCGGTGGTGGTAATAGTACTTATGCTAACACAGGAAGTTGCGGAGCACTTGTAAATTACTTACAACATGAAGACTATAAAATGATCTTTGATAATCAGCCTATCAATCATTTTTTTTCTTTGACAAGCGATAATGTGCCTCCCGATGAAGTACAAATTAGTATAGATCAGAACAAAGCAAAGCTTTGCAAAGATGATTCAAAGTTTTTTAGTGTTGTTGTTTCTCCAAGTCCTGATGAGATTAAAAACCTGGGTGACAACGAAAATGAAAGAATTGAAAATTTAAAAAGCTTTGTTCGGCAGGAAGTAATGCAATCTTACGCAGAAAACTTCAATAAAAATTTAAATAACGAGGATATCATGTTCTATGGTAAAATACACAGAGAAAGAGGTAGCGAGAGTAACGAAGACTTGCATGCTCATATCATTATTAGTAGAAAGACTATTGATAATAAAATAAAAATTAGTCCACAAACTAATCACAAGAATACTCAAAACGGGAAAGTTAAGGGTGGATTTAATAGAAAAGAATTTATGAATAAATGTGAAGTTTCATTTGATAAAAGGTTTCAATATCAAAGAAAATTTGAAGATAGTTTTGAGTATAAAAATGCTTTAAAGAATGGTTCTTTTGAATCTAAACAAAAGGCTTTTCAAAAAGCAGCAGAAATAAAGTATAATGAAGATACAAAAAAGCAAAACAGACCTAGAGAAATCAATCAAAAGATTGTTATAACCACTCAAAAAATAAAAAGATAATGGAAAATGGTTTTATTAAAAGTATGATGATCTTGTTTATACTCATGATTATCGTTTTGTCAGTGTTTTATGGCGTAAAAATCCTCTATGAAATTAATTTTGGTGGTTGGATTTATGGATTTAAAATTGTAAAAAGTATAATATTGAGCCCTAATAATATTAATTCATTAAAATTATGGAATTTGGCTTTTTGCATAGTAATGGAACTATTGATTTATTGGATTGAGTTATTTTTTCTTAAATTGATTTTTCCATCTTTAGTGCCTGTTTATAAAAAGTACACGGATTTTATTTTTTATCCTATCCGCCCTTTATTTACTAAATTTTCATTATTTAATTTTTCAAATAGCGTTATTACAAAGAAATCTACAATTGAAGAAAATAGTACAACAGTTGATTTAGAATTAATGAATGATGGAAAACTTACAATTCCTAATCCTTATAGGGGAATTTTAGTGATTGGTGGAGCAGGATCGGGAAAATCTGAAAGTATTGCAGTTCCATTAATCCGTGAATTTTCTAAACTTGATTTTACAGGTATTGTTTATGATTTTAAATTTCCTGCATTATCTGATGAAGTAGAAACATTCTATAGAAATAAGCCAGTAAAGCATTTTGTTTTGAATCTTAATAATGCCGAAAGAACTCATAGAGTAAATCCGTTACACCCTAAATATATGCCACATGTAGCTTATGCCCGGGAGTATGCAACTGCTATCATAAAAAACTTAATGAAAGAAAGTATCAAAAGGGAAGATTTTTGGAGTAGATCAGCGACTGATCTGTTAACAGCCTGTATTTGGTATATGAAACAAAATCATCCTCATTTTTGCGATTTACCTCACATCTTTAGTTTAATCACTTCAGACCATAAGAAATTAATTGAATTATTATCGAAGCATGATGAAACAAGAGATATGATAATTTCATTGGCTACAGCTTTAGAGAGTGGAGCAGGAGAACAAATTGCAGGAGTAGTTGGAAGTCTTCAGGGGGCAATATCACAAATAAATACGCCTGAATTTATGTACATTTTTGGAGCGGATGAATTTAGTTTAGATGTTAATGATCCCAATAATCCAATAGTCCTAACAGTGGGTAGTAACCCAACCATTGCCGGTGCTTTATCTCCTTTATGTTCTTTGGTTATTACTGTAGCATCCAAGCAAATGAATACACCTGAGAGACAAAGTTCTTTTATATTATTGGATGAGTCTCCAACTGTGTTTATTCCAAATATTGAGGTTGTTCCGAATACAGGAAGAAGTAATAAAATTTCAACAGTATTATTTTGTCAAGATCTTTCACAACTTAATGATAACTACGGAAAAGAGAAAGCAGAAGTATTATTTGCAAGTTGCCTTAATCATTTTTATGGTAGAGTTGCTAGTTCTCATACTGCGGATATATTAAGTAAGCAATTTGGAAAAGAAGATAAATATTTTGAGAGTAAAAATACGTCTCGTAGCACAAAGAATATTTTAATTAAAAATTATGGTAAAACTTATGCTGTACAAGAAAGAGAAATCTTTAGAAATTCAGAGTTTATGAATTTACCAGTGGGAGTTTTTATTGGGAAGATATCAGATAGTTCCAGACCTTTTTTCTACGAAAAATTTAAAACAGTTAATCCACGGCAGAAAGAAAAAACTATTAATAATCTTCCACAGCATAGTAGAACTGATATCTCAAATTTTTATAAGGCTGTTAAAGCTGATATTTCTGATATTTTTAATGGTATAAAGAGTCATTCTACAGAAGCAATTGATATTATACCTAAAAAGATCGAGAAAATTGAAAAAGATCAGATTGTCGAAGAAACTCAAAATTCAGATAATTCTCATGCAGAGACTTCGGATAATTCAAATGGGAATATTGATGATGAACTAACAAGATTGTGGAATAATTTAAAGAATTAAAAAATGAAAGGATTTTATATATATATGTTTTTAAATAAAGAGAATCAGCCTCTTTATATCGGCTTAACCACTAATTTAATAGGAAGGATTGAGGATAACCATTTTAAGCTTGTTAGTACAGGATTAGATGAGAGTTGTCTTAATGAAATTTCAAATATACTTTATCATGAATGCTTATCCTCTGAAGATATGAAGATAAAAGAAAGATTTTTGATAAATAAATTAAATCCTAAATATAACATCTCTTTTAATTCGAATAATGAGTTTTCATTTGACATTAATATAGATTGGTATTCTTATGATGAATTTGAAACGAGAATGAGACTGAAAAAATATGAAAAATTCTCTTTAGAAATTCAAAATATACTACTATCACAAGACTCTTTAGATTATTCGAAAACAACTAATGCAAAAATTTCGAATGAAGCTAATAATTTATTAAAGAGAATTTCATTTTCATCTGGCATTCCTGGATATAAAATTATTAGTAGCTTAATCATTGACTTTTATAATAAACATATTGAAGATTTTAGAATTGAAGTTTAAATGAAAAAAACCTCTATTATAAAGTATAATAGAGGTTTTTAACAAATAAAGGAACTGTTCAGACTCATAATCCTGCCGAAGCTGTTCAGATTATATTTGTCCTGTCCCTTTTGTAAATATAAATACATTTTATCAAAGAAACAATTTTTTCAGTCGTCACTTCCTCAGACTGCCCGTTTTTTCAAAACGATTGTCATTCGTTGCTTCTTTGTTCAAAATTTGTTTCTTGAGCCATAACTCTCACATATAATCCATTTGGAATTTCAATTGCTTTTTTAGAAGTTCTTTTCTTTCCAATAATTCCTAATCCCTCAATTCCATTTTCTGAGTATATCTTCATTTTTACAGGGTGGATTTTTTCATTAAACTTAATGGTATTAATTTCAATAAAGAGACGCCCGTCTTTTTCATTAGCAATCCCGGAAATTACTTGATTTTTTTTGATTTCCATTCCTGAAATTATAAGAGGTTCAAGTAGAATAAAAGTTAATGTTCTTCCATTTTGCACTTGCCCTGAAGTAATTAATCTAGCTTTAACTTGCTTTTCTAGAGTTTCAACTTTTGAAGTTAAAAAATGTGTGGGGATTGTTTTAACTGGGGAAATTGCAAAACTTAAGCTTCCAGCCATTAAACAGATTGTTAAAATTGTTTTTTTCATACTAATAACTTTTTGTGAATGTAAATTTTTTAAGTTTAAAAATCAATACCATTTATAAAGGATTATTTTTAAGAAAATTAGAATAGGAAATTCTTATTATATTTATTTCAAAATAGTAAATATGAAAAATATTATTAAAACACTGAGGATTATATTGATGCTTCCTTTTATATTTTTGCGAATGGTAATTGCAGCCATAATTTTAATAATAAAGTCGATAGCTCGTAGAATTCTGAAAAATGAATTTGAGGATGATCAGAAGTTTTTGGAAATTTCTGATCATAAGAGAACCGAACTGTATAAAGAGAATGAAATATTGATAGAAAGAAATAAACAGTTGTCTAAAAGGCTTGAACGCTTGAAGTATATTATTGAAAAAGATAATAATTCAAAAACTGAAGTTTCTTTAACTAAAAATGGTGAAATAGTTTTAATAACTTATTCTCAGATAAATATTTTTGATAAAATTTGTTTGTCAGGCGAAAATGGAGATGGTAAATCTTGGGATTGTGTAATGAGTTTTAAGAATTATGGCAGTGAAATTAAGATTGCTGACTTTGTAACCAAAAATGATTCAGAAAATAAAGGCTATGGCAGGGCTTTAATGAATTTTGTTATTGCGGAGGCAAAAAGAAAGAATATTAAATGTATAACAGGAGATCTTTCAAGTGTTGATTCTGACAGCTATGAATGGCTAATTCCGTTTTATGAATCATTTGGTTTTGATTGTATATTGTTTAATGATGATAAAAAAATAAGGGGAAGTATAAGACTAATGCTGGAGAGTCCTATAAAAAAGGTGAGTTAAAAATTAAAATTGTATAAGTTTTTAAACAGTTCTGTTAGTATTGGGCGGTATCAATACTAATATAATCGTAAAACTTTTCAAATCCGATTTTTTGACAAAGAATATTTGATTCGAGAATGTCGGCATCTGTCATTAGGTATATAGTTTTTTGCTGATTTAATAATAGATTAGAACAGTAACTTAAAAGTATTTGTCCATACCCTTTGTTACGGGATGATTTATTAGTAAATAATATCCCTGGACTTGAATCTTTTATAGAACAAAAGGAAATGATACTATTATCTGTTATATCGTTAATAGTGAAAATTTCATCTGATAAGATTAAGTCATTAATTCGCATATACATATCTTGAATTGTCTTGTCATTGTTGCCCTTATATTCTTCATGATAATACATTTGAAGCATTTTAGCCAATTCAGGAACTCTTTCAAAACCAGGTCTTTGAATATTGTAGGTTGAATAATCAAATTCTTTTACTGAAGAGCTTTTATAGAAGCTTCTTTTTTTTCCTATTTGATAATCTTTTATTTTTGCTTTATCAAGGATCTCAAGAATTAATTTTGAAGTTCCGGAAATAAAAGAGTGATTTTCTATATCAAAATCAAATGCTACTAAAATCTCATTTATTTGGTTTGCATCCCAGTTGCTACCATAGATTGAAACTAAACGATCTGTATTCACTATAATGATCCATTTTGAAGGATCATTGTTATCGACATTGACTAAAGAGTCTGAATAAATTTGTTCGTAACCATTTAAAACAGATTCTAATTGATTCTGTAAGTAAGTGTATTGATAGAGCGATTTATCTGCAAAATTTTGATTAAGGAAATCCCTGAAAAAGGATGGGTTATCATTTGCTATATAGTTCATTTATAATATGTTTATTTCAAAAATACAATATTTTTGTTGGTAGAAAATATTATTAAGCTAAGGAAAATAAAAAAATTACTAACAACATTTATTATCTTTCATTAAAAAGATTATATCTAAAATCTAAATCCTCCATTTTGTTAATCTTAACTAACGAAGATAAATTCATGCTATTTTTATTATTTGATACAATTTCATTATTGTAATTGTTGATATGGAAATCCTGCATGAATACATTTGTGTGAAGCAGATATGTATATCCTCCATAATAAAACTCATATAATCTATACTTTTCATGTAATTCTATATGTGGTTGCATGAAATGGAGTTGAGGGTTATCAAGATGTTCCTGATCGATAAATAGTATAGGTTGTAAAGGTTTCAAATAATATAAAGGGATATCATTCAAATTATATCGAGCAAACTCTCTGATAAAATTAAATTCTTCTGAATGAGAATCTCCACATATTCGTTCTCGTTCTTCTAAAAATATTTTATATATACCACGTTTGAAACTTCTTGCAAAGTTTTCTTGGAATTTGCTTTGAAATTTATATTTCACTCTAATACCAATCTTACGTTGCTCAAGATTAACCTTAAAATATTCTGAAGTAAATCTTTTGTAAGAACGGATATTTTTTTTATCCGAAATTAAAAACCTTGATAAGTTGAATATCTCCTTAATTGATAAATCTACTGAGGGCTGAAAGCTTTGCTTTTTTCCGAATGCAAAGTTACAATCATCACAAACATTTAAACAAATATTTTTTCCTCCTACTGATTGTGGAAAAGTATGTGCTATAGTATTAAAGTTTGTATTATTATCGTTTCGGCTACACCAAATGCATATCTTCATATATAGTTGTAGTTTGGACTTTTATTGGATTAATTTTTCAATTGAGATCAATTAAGCTAAGATACAAAATAAAGAGAAGTACTTTGTTTAGTATAATATTAAAAAGAACTAATAATAATTCTAGGGAAAATAAATTAGTTAACGATATTATTAACAGTAGTTAAAAAAAACAATCCCCTTTTTGATCCCCTAAAAATCAAAAACCTCTGAAAATCAAATGATTTCAGAGGTTTTTTGTACCCAGGACCGGGATCGAACCGGTACTCCTAAGAACTGGTGTTTGAGACCAGCGCGTCTACCAATTCCGCCACCTGGGCTTGATGTTTACTTCAAACGTGATGTTTGTTTCAAATTGGTGTGCAAATATAGGAACTTTTTTCAATGTTCAAAAGCTTTTTGAAAAAAAAGTTTTAAAAATTTATCTCCAAACCATCGTAGGCAAGGTGCATTCCGGGTGGAAGTAGTTTATCTTCAATATCATGCACCCCTAAATGATGACTGATGTGAGTTAAAAATAATTTTTTAGGTTGTAGTTCTTCAAACAGTTTGATAACATCGGGAAGGATAAAATGAGCCGGATGGGGATCAAATTTCCTGATACAGTTTAAAATCAGGACATCCAGATTCTTTAATTTTTCCTTTTCAGTGTCAGAAATAAAACCTGCATCTGTAATATAAGCCAGGTTTTTAAACTTATATCCAAAGACACTTATTTTAAAATGAATCACCTCAATAGGGGTAATTTCTGTATCTAAAACATGGAATGGCTTATTTTCAATCTCATGAAGCTCAAAAGCCGGCGCACCGGGATATCTTACATCTGTAAAAGCGTAAGGAAAACGGTTTTTAATCTCATGCGCGACTCTTGAATAACAGTAGAGTGGAACATCCTTTCCGCTTTTAAAAATAAGCGGACGCATGTCGTCAAGCCCGATTACATGATCGTTGTGTTCATGGGTAATCAGTGCGAGATCTACAGTATGTTCATGATTAGTAAGCATTTGTTGCCGGAAATCCGGACCGCAATCTATGAGTATTTTTTTATTTTCATCCGTAGTTACCATTACGGAAGAGCGAAGACGTTTGTCTTTTGGATTTTCGGAAATACACACCTCGCAGGTGCAGCCAATAACAGGCACACCCTGGGAAGTACCGGTTCCTAAAAATTTCAACTTCATTTTGTTTTGAGGTTGGTTTAATTTTGGTAAATTTACAAAAAATTTAATGTCCTAATGTATCAGAAACTAACTCCTAAACAAAAAGCATTAACAATTAATCTAGATCCTACTATTTATGGTACTTTCGCAGAAATTGGAGCAGGGCAGGAGACTGTTCGTCACTTTTTTAGAGCAGGGGGAGCTTCCGGTACGATTGCTAAGGCGATGTCTGCTTATGACAAAGATTTTAGTGATGCCATCTACGGAAAAGAAGTAAAAAACAGGTATGTTACCCAAAATAGACTTCGTAAAATGCTCCGCTATGAAGTAGCATTAATCGAAGAGAGAATTTCAAGGGATAACAATCCGGACAGAAAATTCTTTTCCTACGCCAATACAGTAACCACCATCAACTTCGACAAAACAGTAAAAGGCCACGGCTGGGTAGGAATCCGTTTTCAGACTAAAGAAAATGAAGATTACAATGAGATCGTTATCCATGTGAAATTCAACGAGAATGATGCTACTTTGCAACAGGAAACGTTGGGTAATCTTGGGGTAAACCTTATTTTCGGAGCTTTTAATTACTTTGATAATCCAAGAACTTTAGTAGAATCTTTATACGATGATGTGGCAAAAGACAACCTTGAGATTGATATGATCGATTTCAGTGGTCCTGCTTTTGAATATGTAGACAACAGACTGATGTCTCTTCAGTTAGTGAAGAATGGTATGACTGATGCGGTGATCTTCAACTCTCAGGGGAACAATATGCTTCCGGCAGATGTTTTATACAAGAAAAACATCTTTGCGGTAAGAGGAAGTTTCAGACCTGTAACGAAAGTAAATATTGATATGCTTCAGAACGGAATGGATATGTTCCTGAAAGATGCCATCTGTACCCATGAAGAAACAGAAGTTCTTATTGAAATTACCATTTCCAATTTGAGAGCAGATGGAGATATTGATGAAAGAGACTTTCTGGATAGAGTAGATATTCTGGGTAAATTAGGATATACTGTTATTATTTCAAACTTCTCGGAATACTATAGACTGATTGATTATTTCGCATCTTATACAAGTGGAAATATCGGGGTTGCAATGGGAGTAAACAACCTGTTGATGGTATTTGATGAGAAATACTATAAAAACCTTTCAGGAGGGATTCTTGAAGCATTCGGTAAATTTTTCCGAAACGGGATGAGGGTATATCTGTATCCTTACAAAGATCCTGAAACTCATCAGCTATTGAATTCTACCAATCTTAAAGTAGAAGAAAACCTTAAGGAATTGTATAAATATTTCATGCGTAATAATCGTATTGTAGATATTACAAACTACAATCCTGAGTTTTTAGAAATCTACTCAAGAGAGATTTTAAGAAAAATAGCATGTTGCATTAAAGGCTGGGAAACTCAGGTTCCGGAAGGTGTAGCAGAAATGATTAAAGAGCGTGGAATGTTCGGATATAAAGAAGAACTTCCTTTAAAACAATTCTCTTAAAAATATTAATATAATGTCAGAATTAAAGAAAAGACTTTCCTCTATTCTTGAAAGTCCAAAACATAATACAGAAGAGAAGCTTGAAAAAGTTTGCCACCTGCTAGATCAGGAAATCTCTTATTTTAACTGGACAGGTTTCTATTTTAAAAATGGAGATAAAGATGAATTGATCTTAGGTCCCTATGTTGGAGCTCCAACAGATCATACCATTATCCCTTACGGAAAAGGAATTTGCGGTCAGGTAGCCATTTCCAATGAAACATTTGTAGTGCCTGATGTGCATGAAGAAAGCAATTATTTAAGCTGTTCAATTGATACTAAAGCTGAAATTGTAGTTCCAATCTTTAAAGACGGGAAAAACATCGGTCAGATTGATATTGATTCTCACACGATTGATCCTTTTACGGCTGAAGACAGAGAATTACTGGAATGGCTTTGTAATGAAGTTTCCAAGATTTTGTAATCAAATTCAAAAGAATAAAACTCCGGCTCTTATGACCGGAGTTTCTTATTTTTATGGATTGTTGGTCGTGATAACAAACATGATTAAAGGTTCATTACCTGTATTTTCGATAGAATGATAACCTATAGAACTAATAGCTGTAATATCTCCTTTCTGAAGTTTTTTTGTACGAATTGGCCCGTCTGTTCCGGTTCTTTCACGATATTCTCCGGTTCCATGTACAACCACATACAATTCTTCTTCATTTCTTTCATTGTGAGTATGAAACCCGGATTCATCACCCTTGTTCAGTAGAACCATATAAGCAGCCAGACGATTATTAGCCAGTTCCTTCTGTTCGAACATCTGTATCATATGCACAGTTCCGTTTCCACCATACATGTTTTCGCGTTTATCGATGCGTGTGAAGGCTCGTTCATCCTTTCCAAATGGCATTACGTAAAGGTGAATGTATTTTGAAACCTCTCGTATAACGTGCTCAAATTCTGCTCCTTCAGATAATATAACAGTAACGGACATATGTTTTTTGTATTAATTCAGATCAATGTACCAAAAATTATAGGATAAGACAAGGAGTAATTTTTATGAGAGATTTTTTCTATTAAAAATCATATCTGCATAGCATGTATTTCTGCCAGTAATTCTTTAAAGTAATGCTCACATTTCGCAATATGAGTTCCATACCAGGAAAACGCTTCTCCATCCACAATCATAATCTTTTTTTCAGGATAGAAAGCCCGCAGCTCTTCAATATGCTTCTCTTTGAAAGGGAACGGCTCAGAAGATAGCATAATCACATCAGCTTTCTCCAGATCTTCAGTAGTAATTTCCGGGTATCGTGTTTTGTCTTTAAAAATATTTTCAAAGCCTATTTCCGTCAGTATTCTATGAATGAATGTATCTGAACCAATCGTCATATATGGGTTTTTCCAAATGAGATAGGCGGCTTTTACAGGATTCTCAAGCTTAGCCTGATTAAGCATTTCGTAGATTTTAAGATTGAAAAGTTGGGCTCTTTCTTCCTTTCCCAGAAGCTTTCCCAGACTTTTAAGCAGATAATAATTATCTTCAATAGTTTCTACATTGGTAACTATAACCCTGAAGTCATCCATTAAAGCTTCCACCTGTTCTTTGATATTTTCCTCTTTATTGGCAAGGATTATGTCCGGCTGTAGCGCTTTAATTTTTTCAATATTGATATTTTTTGTTCCCCCAATGATAGGAACATTTTTTATCCTTTCTTCGGGATGGATACAGAATTTTGTTCGTCCGATAACTTCATTTTCCGTAAGGCCTAAATCAAATAGCGCCTCTGTAATAGAGGGTACAAGTGAAACGATTTTCATATTGGCATTTTAGATGATGCCTAAAATTACAAAAGTTTTCCGGTTAAGAAAAGTCCGGCTACCGTAAAATAGATGATTAATCCTGTAACATCCACTAATGTCGCTACAAATGGAGCTGAAGATGTGGCAGGGTCAAGATTTAATTTCTTTAAAACAAATGGAATCATAGAACCTGATAAAGTTCCCCATAGTACAATAGCAATCAGGGAAACAGAAACACTCAATCCTACATATACCCAATATTGGCCATAATCGAAAAGACCAATCTTTTGCCAGAGCATAATCCTGATAAATCCAATGACACCTAAAATAGCGCCCAGACACAAGCCGGAAATGATCTCCTTTTTCATAACGTACCACCAGTCTTTCAGATTGATCTCCTGAAGGGCCATAGCACGGATAATCAAGGTTGCGGCCTGAGATCCAGAGTTTCCACCACTGGAAATAATCAATGGAACAAATAAGGCAAGAACAACAGCTTTTTCAATTTCTTTATCAAAATATCCCATTGCTGAAGCAGTCAGCATTTCAGAAACGAATAAAATAATCAGCCATGTTGCTCTTTTTTTAATCATTTCTGTCCATGAAGTTTGAGTATAGGGAAGGTCTAACGCTTCCAATCCCCCGAACTTCTGAATATCTTCGGTATTTTGCTGTTCAATCTGGTCAAGAATGTCATCAATTGTTACAATTCCTACCAGAACGCCAGCTTCTGTGATAATAGGAAGGGCTCCACGATCATATTTCTCGAAATACGTTACGGCATCCTCTTTAGATGTTGTAGTGGTAATGGCAACAAAATGATTGTCTGTCATATCAGAAACCAAAGTATCTTCCTCTTCCAATAATAAAGTTCCGATGGCAAGGTCGTCAATCAGGCGGTTTCTTTCATCCACTACATACAGATAGTTCATGGTTTCCACCTTTCTTCCTACCTTTTTAATTTGTTGAAGGCATCTTTTTACAGTCCATTCCTTACGGATTTGGATATAATAAGGCGTCATCAGACGGGCAATGGAATCAGAATTATAGCCCAATAGCTTCAAGGCAATCCTTCTTTCCTGTGGGTTAAGATGATTGATGGAATATTTAATCAGCTCATCAGGAAAGTCCTCAAAAAGGGAAGTCCTGTCATCAGGAGTCATTGCATTCAAAATTTCGGAAACCTCGTCACTTCCGATACTTCTGATTGTATCTTCTTGGAAATCAGGGTCGAGGTGGGAAAATACCTCTGCTTTGTACTCTTTTGGAACCTTCAGGAACGCAAGCAGCCGCTCGTCAGCTGGAAGTTCGCTGAGAGTTTCGGCAATGTCGGCGGGATTGAAGATAAGTTCGTCTCTGGAGTTCAAAACGTGAATTTTTAGGATATGCAAAAATAATTCAAATTTTTAAGACTGAGTAATAAACTGGGAAATTTAAGGATTTATTAAAGTCTAAAACTTGAAAAACAGCATTAAAAAACACCCACCGAAGCGGATGTTAAAAATTAAATTTAAAAAATATCCTTTTAATCAAGAATAGGTTCGCATTCTATAATAGGAGAGGGAAGGCAGAACCCACCCGTACAACATTCACCGGGATCACATTTAGGATAAGTACTTCTGCATTTTTTCATTTGTAAGCTTCCTTTTACTTCTTTTTGCTCCTTTCGGTTCAGTCTTTTAAGATTGAATTTTTCATGAGAATTGATTTTACCTTAAAAGCTCAAAATTATTCTTCAAAACAGATATATTCCATACATACTCCTTTGCAGCACATTCCGAAAATACATTGTGAGTGTTCTGTACATCTTGTAAGACCTGCTCCCTTAATTTGCTTTGCAGTTTCTCTGCTGATTTTCTTTAGATTTTTCATAGTTTTTTGGATTTAATTGTGATACTAAAATAATAAATATTTTCTAATTATTCATTTGATGGTGAAAATATTTAAATGAAAATAAGTATTTGATTTTTATTGTTTTGTATAAATGAAAAACACCTGAAAAACACAGGTGTTGAATTTCTTATCATAGTTTATTCCAAAGGGCAAGGGTATAAAACACATGTATTTCTGCAACATGATCCACCCGGACATTCAAAATGCTCAATGCATCGTTTGATGATTCCTCCTATAATTTCTTTTTGTGCTTGTCTGCTGATTTTCTTTAAATTTTTCATGTTATTCGTTTTTAAAGCTTAGTATTCCAGACAAATAAACGGTGAACAAACTCCATTACAGCACCATCCCACTGGACAAGGATTGGTTTCGCTACATCTTTCAATTTTTCCGCCATTAATTTGCTTTGCAGCTTCTCTGTTGAGTTTCTTTAAATTTTTCATATAATTTAGTTTTAATGTTAGACTAAAATAGTGATAATTTTTAAATTAATCATTATTTGGTGAAAATATTTATTTGATAATCAGTTTGTTATGTGTTTTTTTAATTTCTGTTATAAAAAAAGCATCTGCGAAAACAGATGCTAAATGTATTTTTACTTTCTAATCTATTATGGGGCACATGTAGGGACTACAAACACCATCACAACACCATCCTATTGTACACGGTCTTGTATTGCTACATCTTGCAATAGCTCCTCCATTGATTTGCTTTGCTGCTTCTCTGTTGAGTTTTTTTAAATTTTTCATAGATTTTTGGTTTTAATGTTAGTCTAAAGTAATAATTTTTTTTCAATTATTCATTATTTAGTGAAAATAATTAATTGGATATCAGTTGTTTGTTGCTATGTTTTCGAAAGAAGGAAAGCCTTTTTAGCATAAACGGGCATTATGCATTGGAGGTTAAAAAGGATTATAATTCTGGGCAAGGAGCATACATGCAAGCATTTGTGCAACATGATCCACTCGGACACTCGAAGTGATATTCACATTTTTGAATGCCTCCATTTCTACCTCCACCCAGAATCTCTTTCTGACTGTTTCTGGTTAATTTTTTTCAATTTTTCATAATGATTTAGATTAAATATAAAACTAAAGTAATGAAAGAAGAACAGCGGTGTAGAATGATAAATATGTATTGCAGGAAAAGAGCTATGAATAACAGTTATTTTTATTAATCTGTTATACTCTTACTGATGATTGAAAAATGAATGTAAAAGAGAAAATAGAATCTGTCCAAATCATTGGCGATTCTTTTGTGAGGTAAATTGATTATGTACTCAATAAGAGTAGGGGAATCAGAACGTTAAACTTAAAACATTAAACTCTACAATTCCGCTTCCGTAGGCTTCAGTTTTCTCAGTTTTTTAATGATTCCTTTAATAGCTCCTTCCGTACCTATTTTTACAGAATTTACCGTAGAACCCAGAAGACGCATATTTTTACGATAAGTATCATGATCTGTTTCTGCAACCAGATTTCCATCAGCTCCAAAAAGCTTCAGGCTTACTACTACCTGATTGGAGAAAACGTATTTCCCAAAACCTACTTTAAAGTAACGTACTTTAGAAACAATCGCAAAATCTGCATCGTTATTGGAGCAGTAGTCCATAATGGTTTGCTTATCTATACTATCAAAAGGAACCTGTACTTCTGCACGGAGCATTTTATTTCTTCTTCCGCTGAAATTATCAGAAACGGCATCAAAGAAAGCATTGTTGGTAGGCTCCTTAATTTCATCAATATCAGGCTCTACCTCGGGATTGAAGTATAGAACTTTTTTTATTTTATCATCGGTATTTCTTTGTGCTTGTACTGAAGTAAAGCCAATGAATAAAAAAGTAGTAACGGCTGTAAAGAATATAAATTTTCTCATTTGTAATTCGAATGCAAAATTACTGCCTTTTCGTTAAATTGTGTAAAATTTATTAAGAAATTTTTAACATTTTTTTCTATCAAATTTGATTTATGAAATCAATAATGTTTGCAGATTCAAAAAATAGTCGTAATTTTGCACCCGTTACATAATAATCATTAAACAATATTGGAATGTACTTAACAACAGACAAAAAGCAGGAAATTTTCGCACAACACGGGAAATCTGCACAAGACACAGGAAGCGCAGAAGGACAAATCGCTCTTTTCACTTTCAGAATTAATCACTTATCTCAACACCTAAAGGCTAACCGTCACGATTTCAACACAGAGAGATCTCTAGTGAAATTGGTAGGTAAGAGAAAAAGTTTACTAGATTACCTTAAGAAAAAAGATATCGCAAGATATAGAGCAATTATTGCTGCATTAGGACTAAGAAAATAATCTATAAAGATTTTCAAAATAAAGCAACTTCGAAAGAGGTTGCTTTTTTTGTTGCTTATGTCCCGTCCTGAAATAAGTTGATATGTAAACGTACTACTCAATTTTTTCATCCTCTATTTTCTACGCAAAAATATTGCGCACTATCTTTATTACTTTGCACTATCAAAAAATAAATAGCCTGGAAATAGGATTAACATAAAAATCAAAATAATTATGAAAATACGTTTCAAAGACAAAGAAATAGCTATAAGTGTAAATGCGCTTCAGAACGAGTATAAAGTTGTTGCTAAAGAAAAAGATCGGCAGGGTGAATATGTTTATACCTATTTTAATGATGAGTTGCATGTAATGAAAATATCAGATAGTTATATTGAAATTACCGATGATGATATGTCTGATATGGTACAGAGAAATGAGCTTGGTTTTGGGAGTGAATTTTATATTAATGAATTTTTTATACAATTGTTACCTTTAAATAATGGGCATTTTATAGATATAAGCCATATTTGGTCAGCAAGCAAGGTGTTCAGATATTTCGAAAAATATAATTATCAAATTCCGGATTCTTATAGAGATAAAGCTTTGAACGAAAATTATAAGATGGGACTTATTGAAGGTTTTCTGATGGCTATAAGACCTTATATGGAACGAAAATTTATAGGTGGAAATTATTTTGAAAGTTTCAAATTCTATAAAGGAAAAGCAGTCTCGGAAATTGAGCTTGAAATTAATGATAGTCTTGAAGAACTGAATATCATAGAATATAAACAACTTTTGAAGAATTTTATTGAAAAATATTTACATGATACTGAGGGAAATGCCTACAACTCCAAAGGATTTTCTAATACACTTTTTGCATTAATTGATGCTCTTTTTATCTACAATATCACCCGTATTTTTTCCTATAAAACCTTCTATGATAATTGTTTTGTCATAGAACATCAGAGTGAATATTATTACTTAAATCAGTTCTGGTGGGGATAAGCTTTCGATTTGATGTATTGGGTTAATTCACTTTAATATCTAATTATTTCACTTTTTCCCAATCTTCCCCAAATGTGTATTCTGAAAGCTATCCGGATATTTCAATCCATAGCCTAATATCCTGTCAAATGCAGAGTGTGAAAATAAAATAGCTCCTATCATCTGTAAATAGGGTATGGATAAGGTGACCCCAACAAGATAGACTATAACAGCTACACCAAAATGATGAAACAGGTTGTAACAGAATGCACCAACTTTATTATTAATTGTATATCCCAGCATGGAAATATCAGGAGCAAGGAACAAAGCTGCAAACCACCACCATGAATATCCTGTTTGGGAAAAGGCCAGAATTCCAAGGACTAAAAAAGCTGTGTATTCAAGTTTTAATTGGATGTTCATCAGAAAAAATTTAAGTGATCTATAAAATAGGTCGGAATTTCAGAAACAAAGTTACATACTGAGCGTATTGAAAGGCGAAATACCACTATTTGCTATAAGAATAATACAATAAATTCGGTTATTTATAGCTATTAAAAAGCAAATTCAAATATCTGCGGAATCAGTGAGATCTGCAAGAGAAATTTAGATTCCACGCTACACTTCGTTACGCTCTGAATGACAAAAATGGTTATTCTATTAATTAGCTATGGAATATCAAAATTTTATCTTTGATAAAATTCTTGTGCCCTATAGCAGTAAATCTGTCAAAAATCTTAGCGACTTAGCACTTTTCAACATTATTTTAGCTACAAATACACGAATGAAATAATGCTTTTATTAATGTATGTGCTTTAAAATATGAGAGCTATCATCACTAAGATACTAGACAAAAAATAGGCTGTTCCAGAGATGAAACAGCCTATAAATTTATTTATATGTATATTATTTAATGTCCTGTTTTAGCTTCAGTGCTTTCCACATGCCCAAGGTATTTGCTGCAGTAAGCTCCAAAAATTAAGATCACCAGATAACAGAATACAGGAATAATGAATGAATGCTGTACTCCAAACTGATCGGCAAGATAACCCTGGAAAATAGGAACGATAGCGCCTCCTAAAATCGCCATTACTACTAAGGATGATCCCTGGCTTGTATATTTTCCTAATCCTGAAATGGCTAAAGTATAGATGTTAGAGAACATAATGGAGTTGAAAATTCCGATTCCTAAAACACTGTACATTGCCATTTCTCCATGGTTAACCATTGTGGAAATCAATAGAATAACATTAATGGCAGCAAAAATAGAAAGCGTTCTTGCCGGAGCAGCTTTTCCTACAAAGAAGGCTGCAAAATTCAGTAATATGAATACCAGAAAGAAGCTGATTTGTTCAAAGCTAAGGTTGACAATGCTGAAGATGACAAGGAAGACTACTGCTGCAGCTCCTAACATAAAAACGGCTTTTTTAGCCTGGCTAATAGAGTGGTTTAATGAAATGGCTCCTAAGAAACGTCCGATCATCGCTCCTCCCCAATATAAGGAAAGATAATTTTTACTGATCGCTTCGTTGAATTTCATGGTTTCTTCAAGAAAACTGATAATGAAACTTCCTACGGCTACTTCACCACCAACATAGCAAAACATAGCAAAAACTCCGAATTTTAAGTGGTTGAATTTCAGAGCGCCCCAACCTTGAACCGTTTCTTCAGTTTCTGTTTGAAATGAAGGAAGCTTTACCCTTGAAATTAATAATCCTACTAATAGAAGTATTGCTGCAAAGATTAAATAAGGAATTCTTGTTGCTACTGCACTGAAAGTTCCGTCCGGCTCAGAAAATAATTCAAAAATTAAATGTCCACCCAATACCGGAGCAATTGTTGTCCCGAAGGCATTGAAAGCCTGGGTCATATTCAATCGGCTGGATGCAGAATCTTCTGAACCAAGTAATGAAACGTAGGCATTGGCAGTGATCTGTAACACGGTAAATCCTAAGCCTAAAATAAATAAAGCCCCCAGAAATAAAGGATAATAAGAGAATGTTGCTGCCGGGTAAAACAGGATACAGCCTAATGCTGCCAAACCGATTCCGAACAAAATTCCTTTTTTATATCCCACTTTGTTGATGGGGTCACCTTTAGAAATGGAAATCAGAAAATAAATCAGAGATCCGATAAAGTAAGCTCCGAAGAAACAGAACTGTACCAGCATGGATTCGAAAAAGGTGAGTTTGAAGAGTTGTTTCAGATAGGGGATCAAAATATCATTCATGCAGGTGATGAATCCCCACATAAAAAACAGCAGGGTGATGGTAATCAATGGAACCGTATAATTCCTGCTTTGAGTTTGTACTTCTTTATTCATAAACATTTATTTATTCCTTAGCTTTTCTGCCTACAGCATCTATTTGTTGAAGCAGGGCAAATATAGGGATCAGCCCAGGGTTCTGCAATTATTTTAAGTTTTTTTACAATGGAATTTATACTTTTTATGTGATTAAAATATTATTTCCATTTTTTGAGACAATAATACAAAAACACTAGAGTTTTTCAATACAATATCATAAAAAATAGTGTTTTATTTTCAGAAATGATGAGGATGTTTGAATTGCGGATGTTAATTTTTGAAACTTTCATAAAACTGATAGCCAAATTTTTGTATTTTGACAGCCTATTTATGCAATTGAAAAATTTAATATATCATTATTATATAGTACCTTTGCACACGAAATTTAAAGAGTTTAAATATTAATTCATACTCAATACGGAGTATTAAGAAGACAAATTTATGAGTATACCTCAAGCGTTTACAGAAATGATTACTCTTGCTGATGGCAGAGAAATCACTATTGAAACAGGGAAATTAGCAAAGCAGGCTGATGGATCTGTGGTAGTAAAAATGGGTGGAACAATGCTTTTAGCAACTGTTGTAGCCAATAAAGAAGCAAATCCTGGTGTAGATTTTTTACCTTTAACAGTAGATTACAGAGAAAAATTCTATGCAGGTGGAAGAATTCCTGGAAACTTCTTCCGTAGAGAAGCAAGACCTTCTGATCAGGAAATTTTAACAATGAGATTGGTAGACCGAGTATTGCGTCCACTTTTCCCTGAAGATTTCCATGCTGAAGTTCAGGTAATGATTTCTTTAATTTCTTATGACGGAAAAACAATTCCTGATGATTTAGCTGGTTTAGCAGCTTCTGCAGCGATTGCAATTACTGATATCCCTTTCAACGGACCTATGTCTGAAGTAAGAGTGGTAAGATTTGACGGACAACTTTCTATCAATCCAAGTTATGAAGAATTGAAAAATTCTGAATTAGATATTATGGTTGGAGCTACTAAAGACTCCATCGTAATGGTAGAAGGAGAAATGAAAGAAATTTCTGAGCAGGAAATGTTAGAAGCTATTAATTTTGGTCATGCTGAAATTAAAAAGCAAATTGAGGCTCAGGAGAGATTAGCAGAAAAAGTAGGTAAAGCTTTCCCTAAAAGAGAATATTCTCACGAAAATCACGACGAAGAAATTCGTGAAAAAGTATGGAAAGAGACTTACGATAAAGTATATGAAGTAGCAAGAACTCCATCTGGAAAAGAGGAGAGAGGTGAGAAATTCAAAGCAGTTCGTGAAGAATTCTTAGCTCAATATGCTGATAATGAAGAGGAGTTGGAAAGAGTAACGCCTTTCGTAAAAGTATATTATCATGATGTAGAGAAAGAAGCAATGCGTCAGATGATCCTGGAAGACAATATCCGTCTTGATGGTCGTGACCCTCAGACTATCCGTCCGATCTGGTCGGAAATTGACTACCTTCCGGGAGCTCACGGTTCTGCAGTGTTTACAAGAGGTGAAACTCAGTCTTTAACAGCAGTAACTTTAGGTTCTGTAAAAGATGCTAACATGGTAGACAGCGTAATCACACAACATGACGAAAAATTCTTCCTACATTATAACTTCCCTCCATTCTCAACGGGTGAAGCTAGACCTTTAAGAGGAACTTCAAGAAGAGAAGTAGGACACGGTAACCTTGCTCAAAGAGCATTACAGGCAGTTATTCCTGAAGAAAATCCTTATACAATCAGAATTGTTTCTGACATCCTTGAATCTAACGGTTCATCTTCAATGGCAACAGTTTGTGCAGGAACATTAGCACTAATGGATGCTGGGGTACAGATTACAAAACCTGTTTCCGGTATTGCAATGGGATTGATCACAGATGCAAAATCGGGTAAATTCACTGTGCTTTCTGATATCTTAGGAGATGAAGATCACCTTGGAGATATGGACTTTAAAGTAACAGGTACTGCAGACGGTATCACTGCTTGCCAGATGGATATCAAAATTCAGGGACTTTCTATGGATATCATGGAAAAAGCTTTGATGCAGGCTAGAGATGGAAGATTACACATCTTAAATAAAATTACTGAAACTATTTCTGAACCAAGAGCTGATGTGAAGCCTCATGCTCCGAAAATGGTTGTAATGGAGATCGCAAAAGACTTCATTGGTGCTGTAATCGGGCCTGGTGGAAAAATTATTCAGCAGATGCAGAAAGATACAGATACCGTTATTGCTATTGAAGAAGTTGGTGAGATCGGACGTATTGAAATTGCAGGAACAGACAGAGAAAAGATCAATGCTGCTGTTGCTAAGATCAATGAAATTACTTTCGTACCGGTTGTAGGTGAAGTTTACAAAGGTAAAGTAGTGAAAGTAATGGATTTCGGAGCTTTCGTTGCTATTGCTAAAGGAACAGAAGGTCTTCTTCACATTTCTGAAATTGAATGGGCTCGTTTAGACAAAGTTCCTTATGCTGAAGGTGATGAAGTAGAAGTTAAATTTATGGGTTATGATGATCGTAAGAAAATGAAGCTTTCCCGTAAAGTTCTTTTACCAAGACCTGAAAGAACTGAAAGACCTGAAAGATCTGAAAGACCAGAGGGTCAAGGTAGACCAGACGGACAAAGAAGACCAGAGGGGCAAAGAAGACCGGATGGACAGAGAAGACCGGAAGGACAAAAACCACAAGCTGAAAAACCAGCTGAAGATCAAACACCTTCTACTGAAGCTTAAGAAAATTATTCTTAGATATAAAGAAATCCCTCTATTTTGAGGGATTTTTGTTTTACAGAGGTATTATTATACTTGTTTTTCAATAAACAATACAACAACTCTTCATACTCTAGCTTCCTATTCTCTGTTTTAGATCTTCAGCTCCTCCGGTTTTTCTCGGCAGTCCGTTTTTAGAAGAACCGAAATTGTAAGTATAAGAAAGCGTCACCACACGAGTATCTCTTTTTACGGCAAAGTTTTCGAGATAATCATTATAAACGGTTTGTCCTTTTATATTGCTTGTAAAGAACATATCTGTGAAAGAAAATTTCAGAGTACTGTTATTTTTAAATTTCTTCTGGGCACCGATATTCAGATACCAGTTCGGGCTCATATCCAGGTAAGCGTACACTTCTCCTGCCTTATAATTTCCTGTAAGTTCAGCAGTGAAACCATTTCCAAGTTTGAATGAATTGATACTGTTGATATTGAAGGTGAAATTCCCTTTATTATTAATCTGTGTTCCTGAAACATTTCCAGTGTAGGAACCATAGTAGAAATTAGCGCTGTTGTTCATATCCCACCATTGGGTTACTTTCACAGGAGCAATGAGATATAATCCGAAATAAGATACAGAATTGAGGTTTTCAATCGTTTGTACAGTAACTACCTGCCCATTTTCTGCCACAGGTTTAAGAATATCCGTGATATTGTTTGAGGTTTTACTGTAGCTTAAAGTTGCAAAATATTTATTGCTCAGGCTGTATGTCAGCTCATAATTCATAGTGGTTTGTGCGTTCAGGTCAGGGTTTCCTGCCTTCAACGTAGTGGGATCAAGATAAAATTTAAAAGGATTCAGCTGGTTATAGCTTGGCCTTGTGATTCTTCTGCTGAAATTGACTTCAAGGTTGCTTTTATCCGTCAGATCATAAGAAAAAACAGCACTTGGAAATAATTGCGTATAATTTCTTTTGTTGATCTGATTGGTAGTAATTTGGGTACCTTTTACATTGGTGTTTTCCATTCTTAAACCTGCTGTGGCTTTAAATTTTTCCCATTTTTTAGAGAGATTTCCATACACTGCATTAATATTTTCTTCGTAAATAAAATGGTTGGTTTTGGAGAGGTCGGGGATAAGTACTCCGGAGCTGGCATCGAAGAATTTCAGATCATTATCTGTTTTTACAAAGCTGGTTTTAATTCCTGTTTCCAGTTTCCATTCATCTTTAAAATTCTTGGTAAGGTCAGATTTTAAGGAATAGATATTCAATTTTCCGTCCATATCCCCTTTAATAATATTCAAGTTATCCGTTCCACTATCTATTTCATGTGTTCTGGTATCAAAACTCTGCAGCGAAGAATTGGCGTAGTTGATATAGTCAAAATCAGTAGAGATTTCAGAACCTAAAGAATCGATTGTGTATTTATGATTAAGGTTGAATGAAAGATTGGTCCAGCGGTCATTGGAAGTGTTCGCTGTAGTGAATGTGCTTTCCGGAAGGCGATTACTGCCCAGTGTCAAATTAGAATTATCTCCATTGATATTGAATTTGTTGGAAACCAATCCTACAGAAAATCCCAGTACATTTTTATCATTCAAATCATAATCCATTCCTGCTTTGGCTACATGACTGTTGAATCTGAATTTCAGATAATTATCCTGTATATAGGCTTTTTTGAAATTGTTGTTTTCATAAAAATTTCTGTCCAGAACCAGTCCGTTGTAAGCTTCTCTGTATGCGAAGCTGTAATTCCCGAAAATATTGATTTTTTTATTTCGGTGGTTGATGCTGAAGCTGTTGTTGTTCTTTACATATTTTCCCATACCCAAAGAGGTTGAAATACTGCCGTTTGTGCCTTTTCTCTGCTCTTTTTTAAGCTTGATATTAATGATGGAAGATCCGGCTGCATCATATTTTGATGAAGGGTTCGTAATGAATTCTATTTTATCAATGGTAGATGAAGGTATTCCTTTAAGATAGTTGGCAAGATCACTTCCGGTCATTGGGGTATTTTTGCCGTCAATTTGGATCAGGAGGTTTCCTTTTCCTCGAAGGCTGATGTTATCATTGTTGTCAATACTGATTCCCGGTGCTTTTTCCAATACCTCAAAGGCAGAATTTCCGGTGCTGGCAATGCTGTTCTCTACATTCATAATCATTTTACCATCCTGCCTTTCAATCATAGGCTTGGCTTTGGTGATCGTTACGCCTTCAATAGATTTTATAGCAAGATCAATAGAAGGAAGAGTTGTGTTATCAGCCAATGAAATATTGTCTGAATGGTAAACCTCAGATCCGTTTCTGCTGATTTTGAGATGATAGGTTCCACCTTTAAGATCATTGAATCCGAATTTTCCATTGGAATCTGCAATTTCTGTTTTAATCAATTTATTATCAGCATCCAAAAGATTGATTTCCATTTGTTCCGCTTTGTCAGATTTAATGCTTCCTGACAGGGAAAAATTCTGTGTACTCTGTGCTGACAGTGCGCTGGTGAAGAACAGCAGCAACCAGAGAAATAGGAGTGAAGATATTCTGGCCATAGTGTTTTTATTGTTTAGGGTTGAGACAGTTTTCTGAAATTTTGAGTAAAGCGGAATACATCATTTCAAGCTCATCTTTGGAGACTCCTTTCAAAGCAACCTCTCGGTTGTTTTCAACGATATTCTGAACCTCTTTGATAACCTTTTTTCCGGAATCTGTTACTTCCAGATTCGTTTTTCTGCGGTCATCGGGATGAACGTGTCTTGTGACGTATTCGGATTTTACCATTAAATCAATAATTCTCGTCACAGAAGCGTTGTCCTTAAAAACAAGATCACCAATTTCATTCTGGGTAATTCCCGGGTTTTCCAGAATAGCTTTGATAATCAACCACTGATCGATGGTTATACTAAAACCATGGGCTTTCAGTTGGCGTTGTGCATAGTTTCTATAGGCTCTAATGGCTTTGTCTATGTTGTAGAATATGATTGAATTTAATTTTTCCATACTTTCAGATTAAAATGATGTATCAATTATTGATATGTCAATTAATTTGTTGATACAATTTTTATTTTGTTACAACTCCTGAAAAAATATTTTTATTAAAGGATTAAAAAATATTGAAAGATCTATATTCTTTTGTTGATATATAGGCGTTTTTAATGAAGAGGTTCAATTTGAAAAATACTATTCATATATCAAAGTCAATTTCAGTCTAACAAAGAAATAATAATTCAAACTATGGGGAAAACACCTATGTTTTTTTGATTGATTTTACTTATTATTGCATCATAAAAACACATATCCAAATGATAATTTATTATGTAAAAGAAGGACAATCCCTTGTTGACCTTTGTCATGAGGTACAGCTTGAAAATCCTGAGTATTTAAGGGACTATCATAATCAAAACTGTCCTTTGTCGGAATGTTTTGAGGGAGATATTGTTCAGGGAATGAAACTTTATATACCATTATCACAAGAAATCCGTGAAATTAACAAGAAGATCAGAGATGATAGCCAAAGCTTTTATGATTTCCCAGCTAATGGAAAATTCCCTTTTGACTTTAAACTTTGGGAGGGAACTTATCAAATTACCCAGACTACCTATTCCGATGATACAATCCTTGAAAAGTATGAAAACAAAGTAAGATTAGATCTTAAAGGAATTAAAGATGGGTATTATCACTTTCTCTTTTCAGCATTTGACTTTAGAAAAAATGAAGACACTTCAGATACCAAAGTGGATGCCCTTGCAAAAATGTGTATAGAGGTTATCTACCCAATTCGATATAGTATAGATTCTGAAGGAAAACTTATTGATATAGTACTGACAAAGAAAACAGAAGATATTGTTTCTGAATTGGATTCCATAAAGAACTTTTTTCCAGATCAATATTCTTCTGATTATATTGAAAAGATGAAAAGTATCATTGGAAATCCAGAAATCCTTTCTCAAAAGTTTAGAAATACACTATTTAGCTTTTTTATGTTTGGGACATTCTATAGAACCCAATTAGGAAACTGGACAAGTTCAGATGTTTATTATGATTTTTGTCCCTGGATTTTTGATGCTCAGCCGATAAGATTTGAATTTCAAAACATATTATTATCTAAAGATATTGTAGATGATGAAAGAGTAAAGATCCAGCAAAAAGGTATCTCTATTGATAGTCGAAACCTGGAAGGATTACACTTTATAGATTCCAAGTTCGATGAGAAAACAGATATAGAAAAGAAACCTATAGATTGTGAACATTTTGCAGAATATCTTTTTAACCGAGAGAATTTATCATTGTATAAAATTGAAGCAGGATTTCAATATTTCGGGCATGAAAATACCCAAAGAGAAGATTTTTTACTAGAAAGAATTACAGATAATTATTAAATTTGAAACCACCAAAATCACAATACGATGTCAGAAAATACTTCCCCTCACGATGGTAAATACTTCGTGGTCCAAAAAGGAAAAGTCCAGTGTAATCAAGGGAATCAATTTCCACAGTTTAAAGTTACCTCGCACCAAAAACATTATTGGAATAACAAAGAGGGACAAGCGGATTATTTAGCAGTGACAGAGGATGACGTACAGTTTAATCCACCTGGCCCTAGCTTCGGACAATGTAAACTGAAGCCAAGTTCAGGAGGCTATCTTCCCTGTACTTTTGCTCCTGCAGGAAAATGGTAAAAACCCTATGAGAAAACCAAAGTCATGAGCAAGAGTTGTATTACAGAACTCTCTGAACTTATGTGTGCAACAGGTGGGAAAATCACCATAAAAGAACATGGACAAACTGCGCAGATAACTAAGCAGAATGTCAGAAAGGCGGACCCTAAAGAGCAACAGAATATAAATCCACTGCTTGACTACAAAGAATTTCAGGATGAACAGGAAGAAGATGTAAACATCTGCGAATAAACACAAACACAAATATGGGAAAATTAACAATCATCGGAAACGATAAACCTGTGATAGGAAAACAGGAAATGTATTCTGTTTCTACAATAAATGGCTGGCTGAATCCTTTACAACCTATTAAAAACCCTTTGCAAGTACCCAAAGCACATTGGGAAGTTATGGTACAGACTAAAACAGGATGGAGAAAAGGCGGAAGCGATAAAGAAGGTCAAATAGTTCCTTATATTTTCGGACAGAAAAGTTTGCTCCATAAAGGGATAAAGATTGTAGTACAGCAAGGAAATGATAAAGGAGAGCTTATTGTACATCCACAAAGGGCTAAAGAACCTAAAATAACCAGAGTGGAACTTTTGGATGCCAACTATAAACCTATTCCAAAAGGTAAGAAGCTGAGCTACAAAGACACCATTATTGCAAGGGCATATTGTGTAGAAATGTTTGAGATGAATATTGCTTTTACCCTTTGGGAAGATGATGCTCAGGGAGAAGGACACAATCCCACAATAAATGCGTTGAACAAAATTAATCCCGTCCCCGTACTTAGCAGAGTGAATGAAAAAGGAATGGCAGAAGCTGTTTTCAGATTACCTTTTTACACAATGGCTGTACTGATTGCCAATGCACGCACTGCATCAGGTGATAAAAGTGAGGGACCCACTCACGAATATTATGTAACGGCTGATGTGGTTAGTAAACATATACAAAAAGCAAGTCCAAACATTAATATAGTTAACCCTACTCATAACCCCGAACCTCCAAGAAAAAGAGAGGCTCCTAAAGGACATACTCCCTCACCAGCAAAGCCTAAAACATCTCCTGCTCCAGAGAAGCCCAAACCCCAAACCAATTCTTCAAAGTTTCCAGTAACTACAGGTGGGAAAAAGAGTGATGATCCTCAAGGAAAGATACTGAGTGCCGAATTTGTGGATAACAATGGTAATAGACTCCATTCTTCGAAAGTAGGAACTACTGTAAGAATAAAGATTGTTGCAAAGGAGATGAAAGACAAAAAAGTGAAGGTAAAGATATGGGAAGAAGATAACTTTACATGGACCCATGATATGATTTTTGAAAAAGATTGTATTTTAATTGGTGACAATAATTACATCAATAATGTGCAGCTCACAAAGCAAATGTTTGATAAAGCCAAAGACGGTGGCAGTGACAGCGCAAGGCAGGATTATTTTATAGAAGTAATACATAATGATACGTCTGTGACTTCTGCCGTGATGCCTGTGAGTGCAGATGCAAAGCCTACGGAAGTAGAAAGTGGGAATAGTCCTGTGATGGTGAAGGAGCCGAAATTGGAAAAGAAAAAAGAAGAAACGGTATGTGAATGTGAAGCAAGGGTGAGAGCATTTATTAGGATGCTTAGGGTAAAAGAAGGTACTGAAAATGAAATCGGTTATACAACGCAATACAGTGGAAAACAATTTTCAGATTTCAGCGAACACCCTCAGGAAGTTGTAACCGATAGCAAAGGAAAACATCGCTCATCAGCAGCAGGATCCTATCAAATAATGACTGATACTTGGAAAAATTTGAAAGGCTATTATCAAGATAAAAATAAAAAATGGAATTATTCTGGAAAATTAGATTATGCAAAAAGATATAATATTTCAAGCTTTGATCAAGAATCCCAAGATAAATTTTGCCTAGTTATTATGAAGCACAACTATGTAGATGATCGTGCCGATAGTTTTTATAATCCCACAGTTTGGAAAGACAAAAAGAACAAGATTCATGATATTGCACAAGAACAAAAGCTTAAAGAATGGCGAAAAAGATTTAAAAAGCAGCAGGGTGATATTATTCAAATGATTATTGATAATGATATTAAAAGAGCTGCATTAATCTCCAGTCTGTGCTGGGCTAGTTTACCAGATTCTCCCTATGGTCAACAGAGCTCAACATATACTTTTGACATGGTAAAAGCTATTTATGAGGAAAAATTAGCCCAAGAACTTATTGAACCTAATAAAGAGTTACATTTGAAAAAAGGTTTTTTAAAAGAATTTGGTTATGGATGTTGTGGAGACAATATTAAAAAAGAAGAATTATTACCTAGTAAATGTCCTAACGACTGCTCACAATGTTTTGAGTATTCAGATGTAGTTCCTACTCCTAAAGTTAATGATCAAAGTGGTAATAAAAATCATAATAGATATAAAAAAGAATATAGAATCAAATCAAATGGTAAAAAGTATTATCATACTGGAACGGATATTTTAGCAGCTGTTGGTACAGAAGTACACTCAATGATGTGTGGAGAAGTAGTTCATATAAGAACGGACCTTCCACAAAATGATTATGTTAAAGGATATGAAAGCCCTACTAGTTATGGGAATACAATAACAATTAGATCTAAAGATAAAACTGGAAAAATTGTATATCATTTCTACGCTCATTTATCCAAGGTAAAAGTCAGCGTTGGAGAAAAAATAAAGCACAACCAAATAATAGGGTTATCTGGAAGTACAGGGAATGCTATGCATGTTGAAGTTAAACACAGACATATACATGTAGAGGCCGGAACCTCTTATTCTACTATAGGGGGATCTGATAATAAACAAAGGTGTAAATTGAATGCAGATTTGAATCCAGAAAATTATATGAAATCTAAATTTGACAATAAAGGCAATACATTATGAAGAAACTAATTAATATTTTTTATTTTTCTATATTAATATCAGGAGTTATTTCTTGCAATGGTCAAGAGAATAAAAAAAATATAGTTACAACTATTACGACTGAAAAGACTAGTAGTAAAAATCAAGCAATTCCTGATTTATTTGATAAAAAATATTTTCATGGCTATCAATTAAGTCCGGATTCAGATTATCCAATTTATACTTATATAGATAAAGATATTGGAAGTTTAACTGTAAATTTTATCAATAAAAATATTGAAAAACAAAAGGAATGGCTACAGTTTGATTTTACGAATGGCCTAGATGGTGGTGATGATCCTGATGATAAATATTTCAGTGATTTGGATAATATTATTAAAAGAAAATTAGAACCAAATTTAAAAGATTATGAGATAATTGCTGAGTATATTCCATTAAAGTATTTGCAAAAGCAAACACTCGATTTAATTTATCCTTATATAAAAACTTATTACTTATACAATAAAGAAAAAAAAGAATGGCAATTTATTAAAGAAATCAAGATTAATGACAGTTCTAATGAAAAGAATATTACTACATTACTAGAACTAAATTCAATGATTAATCTCAACCAGAAAGATAGTTCTCATATTCAAAATAATACAGTAACATTACCTCTTAAACAATATGATGGCGTATGGTTTTCTGATTGTAGATCAAATCTTCATGTATCCCTTTCTTCAACAATTACTAACGCTCAATTTATAATTCCAGAGCGATTTGCAATGAATGCTCAATTGAAAAAAATAGATACTAACAAATATGAATTGTATTTCACAGACTTTCCTCCAATAATTCCCTTACCTGACAATATGGAAGTTTGGGATAATATGGATAATAAAAAGCCTGTGGGTGTCATTGAGTTTATGGGAGAAGGCAAACTAAACTTAACATGGTTTGGATTTTATCATAAAAAATTGAAAAAGAATATTGAAACAGAAAATCCATTTGATAGTAAGCATACGACTATTGAGCTTATAAAATGTTCTGATAAATAATAATGTTTGAGTTTAAATATTAAAATGAGAGAGCTATTATTTATATTAAGCCTATTTGTGTTAGCAAACTGTAATTATCAGAATAAGAATTCAGATAATAAAATTTCGCATGCAGTTGTTGATAGTAATAAAAAAATAGAATTTGAAAAACTTTTTAATGAAGGCTCGATCATAAAATTTACTCCTAAGGATTTAAACTCTAATAATCCAGAAATTGTAGCATTTAAAAATTCATTGAATAATTTTGAAAAAACCAATCCTACACAAATAGATTTTAATTTAAACACATTACTATTACTTATCAATAATGAAACATTTAGTAATAATGAATATTACATTCATGATAGCTGGTTAAAATATTTTATTACTAAATATAAATTTGACAAACCTACAATTGATACATTGATGAGTACCGCAATTAAACAAGAGGATTTTGCAGCAATAAAAACACTTAGTGGAAATTACATTTTCTCAAAAAAAGAACTTAAGGATAGTCGAGAAAAAAAAGTATACAAAGACGCTCTAAATGGTAAATTAGATATTGATGAATATTATGATCCTACGTATTCCAAAATAGACGAAATAGTATCTTTTATTAGCCATAAACTTTCCCAATATACAATACAAGACCCAGATGGCTACACAAACCTAAGAAAAAATAAAAATACCTCCTCAGAAATTCTACAAAAAGTAAAATCAGGAGAACATATTGAGGTTTTGGATAATACTGGAGATTGGTTCTTAGTAAAAACTAAAGAAGGAAAAGAAGGATATATTCATAAAAGCAGAATAAAATCTCCAAAGTCATAAGACTTCGGAGATCATGGATTTTTAAATAATCCATCAATCTGTTTTCGGACAGCATCATTGGGAGAAACTTTATAGAATTCCTGAAGCAGATCCAAGGAACTCGGTTTTTTAGGATATTGATTATTATTAAGGAAGGCCTTCAATGCAATATTTACTTTGTTTTCGCCTATTAAATCGCTTAATTTCACCATCGCAACAGCTCCTTTGGAATAGGAGATATGAGGAACATCTCCGGTTGCTCTGTAGATGGGAAGGTTTTCAGATAATCCTTTTTCGTTATCATAGATTTGCTGGTGAACCTTTATTCTTTCCATCATTTGTTCCTTTCCGTGCATTTTTTTGTAAAGCATCATTTCGGTGTACATGGCAAGGGTTTCGGTAAGCATTACAGAGCCTTCTCGGTCATCGGGATTAATCTGGCTATTTCCCCACCAAAGATGGGAGAGCTCATGTCCTGCCAGTTCATTAATCACATCCTGTTTCTGATCGGCATGTATATTGGCGTGAAAGACCATATCTTCAGGCATAAAAATAGCAGACGGGTAGGCTGTGGCCGCAAAGCCTCTGGTAAAAGATGATATTTCTGCAAAATTGATGGTTTTGAACGAATATTTCCCAAAATTCTGCTGACAGTAATCCAAGGTGAGCTGAGCATTTTTCAAGAGATGATCTACATTTTCAAAATGATCTTTATGATAAAAAATATTGATGGAAATACCTTTATAATGGATACTTTTCATCTTATATTCAGCGGAAGAAACAGCAAAACGGAAAGGAATGTTTTCTGCTTGATACTGAAAATAATTCCGGTCTGATTGGGTCCATTTCTTTATCAGATCACCGGTTCCTATTGCACTTTGATGCTTTTCAGTGGAAATTACCATCTCAAGATTGATAAAGTCCTTTTTGAATACTTCCGGAGCCTCCGGTTTCTTTATTTTTCTCAATTTTCCAAGTTGATATTGATGGCGTACATCCTGATCCTGAATTTCATAATCCTTCTGGTAGCCAATGGTAGGGTAATATCTGCTGATTCTCATAAAAGATCCGTTTTCAATAATAGCATTAAAAGACTGATGTCCATTTACAGCGAACCATTGATAGGATATTTTGAAATCCAGAGTGGCCATGTCATTAGGTTTCAAAACATTTTTTAATGAAACTTCGGAAGTGTTTTCAGTGACAGTAATTGTTTCAGCTTCAGATTTAAAAGTAGCCGTTATCAGCTTCAGATCAGCATTAAAATTAACAAGAACTTTATCAATAGGCTGGTCTGTTTGGTTTTTAAGAGTATAGCGACCTATAATTTCATAGGCGTTTTGTGATGGATACAGTTTAATTTCAGTTTTAATATCTGTGATATCAGGTTGTGGAAGACTTTCATACTTACGGAAATCTTTTTCATATTGAACAGAATTCAAAATCTCTTTTTCATCATCTTTAGGAATATAACCTTTCATGAAATAGCTTCCAGCCACAACGCCTGAAGTGAATAGGATAGCAGTGAAAACATATTGAAGAACGGACCCCTTTTTAAGCTTAATAAAATCATTAATCAACCATAATAAAGCCATTATTCCAGCTCCAAACAAAAGTCTTTGTCCAAAAGCCTTTTCATAGATTCCATACCCGTTGAAATTACTGTAGCTCCCTTTAAAGTCTGAAAATATTCTTAAAACAGGATAGGAAAGAAGTTTACCGGAAACAGGACCTGCGAGCAGGAAAACAGCAAGAATAGAAATTCCCAGCGCAATAAATTTGTTCGGAATACTGTTATTAATTAACAAAGCAAATCCTGAAAATAAGATCACTGGAAAAGTATTGAAAAGAAAAACAGCGAGATAGGCACTCCAATCGATATGAAAGTACTGATAAGCAGCTTGAAAAATAAGACTTTCACCAATTAAAATTGCAGTAAAGAAGAACAACAGAATACTGATGGAAATAAAATGTCCAGCCAGTTTATTCTTTGAGAAAAAAGTACTGTTTTCAATGAGTGAAAATCCGGATGATTTCGATCTCCAATACAGATCGTTAAGAAAATAAGCAGCGATCATCAATCCGAGTAAGTGAAAGTTTTCCGATATGGTGGTTGCCATAAGCCCTGAGCTGGCATATTTCTGCGGCAGACGAATTCCTTTTTCAATTTCGGCATACATTTCCATTCCCACTGCAAATACCAAGAGAATAGTAACTGCAGGAACAGTGATACTTTTGAACAGATAAATCAGATCTATTTTGGCAAAGGATAGTATGGATTGCATGGTAGAAACCCTTCCATAATTAAGTTGTACTGAAGCATATTCGGATTTTAAGATCTTTGGTTGAAAATCGTATTTGAGGGGTGTTTTTTTCGCTTTTTGCTTTGAAGTATCAGAGAAAGAAAACAGCTTTAAACTCAACCATAAAAATCCTATAGATATCAAAAGGCAGAAACCCCTGTTGAAAATTAAATAGCCTGTGATAGGGACAAACTGTACATTTTTTTGTTCAGCAGTAAACGATCTTGCATTCAGAAAGTAAGAAGATAATCCAAAAGGGTCAAGTAGGGCTGAAAGCTGTTGGACTTCTAATGACTGTGGCATAGCTCCTGTCATGAATGGTGAATTGGAAAATAATAAGATAATCATGTAGAACACATACAGTAACAATCCGCCAATGACGACCAATAGCTTTTTCCGGTACATAAAGGCTATTAAAAAAAGAAGACTGCACACCAAGAGTGTATTAACCAATCCAAATATCAACAAAGGGTAGAGGTAGTAAAATATATTAAATCCTTCCTGCATTTCACTTCCGGTACGTAAGCTCTGGCCAATGATAAAACCAAGCATCAGAAATGAAAAACTTAAAAATGTCTGCAGAAAATAGGTCTGGAATTTTCCTTTGAGATAAGTCTGTTTTGAAAGTGGAAATGAAAATAAAACGATATCAAACCGGGAATCCTGCTCTTTAAATAAAAGCTGTAAAGAAAATATGATGGCAAAGAAAATGATGGAAAGACTCAGCATTCCGGTCATAAATCCAATGGTATAAGGTGAGTTTAAATAGATTCCTTCTCCCACAGAAAGGTTGAACTGATTCCCGCAGAAAATACCAAGTATTACAAGGATTAAGGCAATAAGATAGGTTAGCCAGTGCTTGGTATTGCGTCTGACTTCAAAAGAAAATATGACATTCATGGCTAAGGTTTTTGTGTTAAAGTATAAAAGTAAAAGTGCTCCAGTAAAGGATTTTCTGCATTAAAATCTTCAGGAGTTTCTTCGGAAAATATGGTGATATGATGATTTCTCTCTATTAATTGTCTGCTGATGACCTTGTAATGGGAATAATAGTTTTCCAGATCATTGTTATCAATAGAACGAGACCATATTTTATGTTCCAGTTCTGCCATTAATTGTTTCGGCTCGCCTTTTCTAAGGATTTTTCCATGATTCATGACCGCAATTTCTGAGCACAAATTTCTTACATCTTCAACCAAATGGGTGGAAAGAATAACAATTATATCCTGACTGATATCATTCAGGAGAATGTTGAAACGGTTTCGCTCTTCGGGATCTAAGCCTGCTGTAGGTTCATCTACAATAATAATCTTTGGATTTCCCAGTAATGCCTGAGCTACTCCGAAACGCTGCTTCATCCCACCGGAAAAAGTATGAACTTCCTTTTTTTGAAAATCAGAAAGATTTACTTTTTCAAGCAGATCCAGAATTTGCTTTTTACGACTGCTGCTGTCTGTAATTCCTTTCAATACAGCAATATGCTCTAAAAGATCATAGGCAGATATTTTAGGATAGACTCCAAAATCCTGAGGTAGAAATCCTAAGTTTTGTTTGATGAATTCAGGGGTTTTAACAATATCAACGTCATTAAAAAAAATGTTTCCCGAACTGGGTTTCTGCAATCCTACAATGGTTTTCATCAGGGATGATTTTCCGGCTCCATTCGGACCTAAAAGCCCAAACATTCCGTTGTTGATTTCCAGAGAAATGTTATCAATGGCCTGAAAACCATTTTTGTACGTAAGAGTAAGGTTGTTGATGGATAAGGTATTCATAATATTGAGTTTGGGTAATAGGAGGGTAGGTAATCCTGTTGAGGACTACTGATAGATTGAGTAATAGAGAGACGGATAGATAATAGACGAAGAGAGGAGAGACTTGGAGATTCGAAAATAAAGAACAAAGTGTAAGACTTTCGCTTTCAAATACCAGAATATTGAAAGAATGATAACCTTAAACTATGAACTTTAAACTCTTAGTCCTTATACTCCAGAATATCTCCGGGCTGGCATTCCAGGATTTTACAGATGGCCTCCAACGTATCAAAGCGTACTCCTTTGGCTTTTCCGGTTTTGAGGATGGAAAGGTTGACGGGGGTAATTCCCAGTTTTTCTGCCAATTCTTTACTCTGCATTTTTCGTTTGGCTAGCATTACATCTAAGTTGACTATAATTGGCATGTTAAATAATTAGGTCTTGTTCGTTTTGCAAATGTAGCCCTTGCTTAAAGATATTCGCAAGAAACAGACAGAAAATTCCAAGCATAAAGTGAATAAACACCAGTCCCCAGATGATACTTTCTACTTCCACAAAGAAACTCGCGACGATAACCAGAGGAAGTGGGATAAAAATATTAAAAAGGTAAAATCTCTTAAGTTGTTTTATATGTTCTTTTGTAAAAAGCTTAGGCTGGAAAAATACTTTGAAAACCTTTGCTGATAGCCAGAAAAAGATCCCATAAGGAATTAAAACCAGCAAAAATGAAAAGATGATATAGGGATAATTATCTTCTATATTCAGAAATGGTTGCTGGGTAAACGGATAATTGATATGTAAATATTGACCATTACCATAAGGCGTTACCGAGAACCCCGTGACAAGGCATAGCAGAGCATACAATGCTGTTATTAAATATCCCGCAGATAATATTGAGCAGATATAAAATAAAATTCTGGAAATATTTTTGGTCTGATTCATATCACGATCATTTATTAGTATTGCAAATGTATAATTAATTATCGCAAAACAATAATTAATTTAAATAAAATTTTATTTTAGTGCTTAATGAGGAATAAGAAACCGTTGCAAAAATCCTTATCTTTACTATTAAAATATAATCATCATGGCTTATAATATTGAACTGGCAGACAGGGTTCGTGAATGGCTGGCCCATGTGAATGATATTAAAATTGAAGAAAAGAAAATGTTTGGCGGGCTTGCATTTCTGGTGAATGACAAAATGTGTATCAACATCAGTCATGACAATCTGATGTGTCGCTATAATCCAGAAAAGGAAGAGGAAGTAGCAGAAAAAATAGGTTTTCTTCCTATGATTATGAGAGGAAAACAGCTAAAGGAATACTGCTATGTAGAACCTATCGGCTTTCAGAAACCGGAGGACTTTGAATATTGGATGCAGATCTGCCTGGATTACAACAAAATTGCCAAAGCTTCGAAGAAGAAGTAAGTTCCCTTTAAACATAAAAAATCACCGCTAAGGCGGTGATTTTGTCGTTATTTTGTATTCCTGTTTTCTTTGTTGGTTTCAGAAAGGTTCTTAAATTCTTTCTCAGTGACTTCCTTTCCTTCAAAGTAATACTTGATCTTCTGGATGCCGTCATTGGCAATGTAGGTAGATTTCCCGTGCCTCTTTTCGTCCTTCCAGCTTACCTCATTGGTGCTTTTGTTCTCATACCAAACGGACCTTATTTTATTTCCATTCTCATCATATTCCGTTTCAGAGTAGACAAAAGGAGTACCATCCTGTTCATAATTGAAATACTTATGAATGCCTATCCGATGACCGTCTTTAAAGTGGTCAACATGAATGATCTTGCCCTCTTTGTTATAATAGGTAGTATCAAAATTTGCATTTTTTACGGATTGCGTTTTACCATCAGGAAAATAAATGATTTCCTTGATGAATTTATCATTCTCATAATATGCCTCACTCTGAAGGTTTCCCATATCATCATAATATTTGTTGGAAATCCTTTTGTTCTGATCGTAGTTTTCCTGATTCTTTAAAAGATTATTACGCTGATAGAGTTCTTTTGCTCCATGCAGTTTGTCATCTTTATAGTTGGTAACATTATCCAGCTCTCCGCTAGGGTAGTAGGTCTTCCAGGTTCCTGTTTTCTTTCCGGTGTTATCGTAGTATTCCTCTGATTTTATCTTTCCAACATCATAATAATTTTTATGGGTTCCTATTGGTTTGCCGAAGCTGAAGAGATTCTTGGAAAGAAGTTCCCCGTTCCTATTGTATTTTTTTACATAGCCATTGAATTGATTGTTGAAATAAGTAGCGAAGAATCTTTTGACACGTTGTGGCTTTTTCTTCTCTGTTTTTTTATCAGACTGATTCTTTATGTCTGTAGGAGTATCAATGCTGTATACCGTATAAGGTCCATTTTTGATATCTCTTTCAATGATGTTATACCCTACAAGAGGGGTTCCATTGTAGGAAAGCTCAACCTGCCCTTTCTTGAAGTCAGAAGGATAGATGATGGTAAGGTTATCATTGGAGATAGACACAGGACCAATAATTTTACCGTTACTATAGTTCCCTTGAATAATATATTCCTTTGGCTCATAACGCTCCTCCGGATCGGAGAAATATACCTTTTTGATTCCATGCTTCAGGTTGTTCTTGTAGGGAACTTCGGAATAGAGTTTTCCGGATTCGCTGTATACCTTGTGTAGCCCATCCAGCTTCCCATTTTTATAAGAGATCTCCTGAAAAAGTATTCCGCCTGGATAATAAATCTTCTTTATGCCATCAATCATTTTGTTCTTGAAAGGAGTTGTGGAGTAGAAGTTCTTGTATAGTACTGTATTTACTTCAATCTTATCAGATTTTTCAAGATCTTCTTTCAACCCGGGATAATCTTTTTCAATCTTGTCAAGGTCTGTCAGAAAGTCTTCCGGAGTGAACATTTTATCTTTAAAGAACGCTTCTTCATAGGCTTTTGTTATCTCCTTGCTAAGAACAGTATAGGAAATCACTTCCGAATCATAATCGTAGTAATTCTGAGCTGATGCAAGGCTTGTGGTAAAAATAAGAAGCAGACTGTATTTCTTGAGTTTCATGGTTTAGTTTTTAAAATAAAGTTGACCTTGTTTGTTGGCGAATCCTAATAATTTTCCTTTCTCATCTTCCAGAATAATCATCATTGTTCCTTGTGGAATTCCGGCTGACGTATATTGGCTGCCGCGGTAAGGGTAGCTCATCAGGACATTACGAATAGGGTAGGAAAAGACAGGTTCAACTAAATTGTTTTCCATACTGCCGTTGGGGATGACGGGTTTCAGTAATCCATATTTTCCATCTTTTTTGATTTGAAGAAAACTTCCCGAGCCATAGGTTACCTTTTTATTGACGATTTCATCATACACAGGCTGAAGGATGTATTTACCAAGAGGATTGACAACTCCATATTTCCCATCCTTAATGACGGTCCAGTTACTATAATTATCGCTATAGAAAGGATCATTGAGGATGACATCATCAAATTCATCAGGAAAAATCATCTGTTGTAGATTATTGATCAGCCTATACTTCATTTTCCCATTCTTTTTGTTTCCTAACAGGAAAACCTGTCCATAGTATTGGGAATCGGATCCGGGGCTTATTACTTTAATCGTTTCAAATTCCGTAGGCTTCTTCTCACTGATAAGAATTTGGTTTCTATCTTTATGAATAAAGGTCATATAACTATAGTACGTATAGATGGTATCACCCACTTTTTTCTGTGGCAAACCGCTCAGACTTTCAATCTTAATGCCTTTTGAACCTCTTGGAAGTTTCACTCTCCTGGTTACTTTCTCATTTTTTATCTGGTTATAATGATAGGTGACATACGGAAAGTCATTCTCTATCGAATATGAAACTCCTACCTGTATAGGCTGTTTCTTCACTTCCTGATAGTCTGAACCATTGGAAACTTTTTTCCCCGATGAAGGCGGTGGAGGTGGTGGAGAGTAGTATGAACTTTTTACCCCTTCATCGTAACCTTTATATACTTCATAAATGGTATTCGGTTGTTTTATGGTTTCCTGATATGAACTTCCCAAATAATCTCTATTACGATTGGTGTCCTTTACGATTCTTTCATTGAAGTTTTTGGATGTGACGGGCTCCAGTTTCTTGTCATGCATTGTCATCTTTACTTCAGACAATGGATCGGTTTCGTTTTTTCGATATCTGATATCAAGTTCATAAGCATCTTTATTTTCCACAACAGAAATAGAATAGTAATCCTTAAAGACATACTGGGAAATCTTATGTTCCTTCGGGTCCCAGACGAAAAAATCTTCCTTCATGTTTTCATTCAGAACATGAAAAATAAAGCTGGTGCCAAATTTTTCTCCCATCCACATGGAAAGGACAGGGTTTTCAGTAATCTTTGTACCATCTTTATCCAAAATGACTCTACTTTTTTTATCATTGTCGTATTCCGCAATGATGAAACCTTTATAAGTAGGAAAGATATTCTTGAATTCGGGAAGGAGCACTTCTTTTCCACTCAACAGCATTCCTTTCTTTCCATCTTTGAAGCTGTGAAGAAGGTTGAAGTCATAATGATCCTGCTCATTGAACTGAATAGAATCAAATTTTGGAGCAATGATTTCACTGCCGGCATAATTGGAAACTCCCCACAGATTTCCATCCCTGTAAGGAATATACAATTCCTGTGCATAGGCAGATATACTTAAAAGAGAAAGTGAAAAAAAAGTAAATTTTCTTGAAAATATGAATTTCATTTTTTAGTTTTTGCAAAAATAGTTTAATTTATTCGTTGTAGAAGCCTATTGTGAAGGTCCTTAAATACTTTTTCTCCTACAAATAAAGAGCTTCACGGATATCAACCAAAATCTTTAAGGATTTTTGTGTATCAGGATAATCCGGAAGGTCAGAAATAGCATATTGTTCCTCAATGGATTGTATCAATTTCTCCGTTTTCTTCATCACCGCCTCATAAGACCAGTTTCCGGCTTTAATATCCAGTAATTCATCTCTGTTTTCTACACGAATTTGTAGGGAATGATTCCTAAATATCTGTTCGCATGATTGCAGCAAACGGATGGTGTGCATCATATTCTTACTGTCATAGTTCTGTCCATGCGTTTGATTGACGTTGTATCGGTCTTCATTGCGTTCTTCTACCCATTTCCAGTATTCCCTGTAATCTTTGCAGTAGGTAGAGTAGGCATCCAGATTACAGAACAGATAAGCTTCCGGTTTTTCATCCTTGGGAACAGAAGATACAGAAACCTGGTTGGCTTCTTCATGCTGGATAATTCCTTTATATTTCAATGTTTCTGAATCATCATAAAATAAAGCAAACATTCCTTTCGTATGGTCAATAGCTGTTAAGCCACATTTTTCCTGAACTTTCCGATATTCCGAAAGCCATTTTTTCAGAGGAACAGAACCTTGGCCGTCCAGAATAAAGCAGAAATCTAGAACGGATTTTCGTTCCTTGTCTATAGGATTCAGAATCTTTTTGTTAAGACCTTTCGCCTTTTTGATCTGGGAAACAGCATATCCGGCAAAGGTATCCTTGCACAGTTTGGAGAGAAAGTCTTCTGGTTTCAACAGGTCCATTAACGGATGTTTGTACAGAATACAGTCCTCAGGACTTGCCAGAACTTCCAGAATATTAGGGTTATTCTTTAGTAACAGCTCCACAAACCTCCCGATTTCATAATAAGTAATATCATTCATCTCATTAGAGATCTGTGAAATATAGTTCAGTCCAAAGAAATCTTCCTTCGGCAGATAATATACTCCACGGATATCGGTATCTGAAGTTTCAGTTGCCAGCCCGAAAGCCCGGCTTCCGGAGATGGCTTCAAAGAGGAGGAGGTTTTTATTTTTGAGGTCTTGGATGGTCATTTTAATTATTCAAATAACAATTTTTTTATAAAGTCTATTTTTTGGTAAGTGATGATGGTATCATCTACTTCAATTCTTTCCACATGATCTTGTGAGCGGCCTGCAACATATCCGGTTTTATCACCATTAATTATTAAAAACTCTTCGCCACCACAGGTCTTAAATGTGAAAATACCAATATAAAAAGGGATGGTTTTAAATTTGTTAAGACATTCATTCAAAAAGGAAAAATCAATATGGTTTGAAACAAATTGTTTTTCAAGCGGAGAATATTCGTAATTCCCTTCATTCAGCATATTTTGAAGTATTTTGGAATCAGTCTTTACACTTATACTTTGAGTAATAACAAATTCTACAAATTCCTTTGTATAGAATATCTTAAAATCGTCAGCATTTTTAAGCGCCTGATAGTAAATATTGGTCGATTCATCAGAAAATCGGACAAAATAGTTTTGTATGATTTGAGGAATTGTAATTCCATACTGAGCTTGTATGTGATCACAATGACTGATGAAAGTTTTATTCTGGTTCATTAATTCCACTTTTTAATAAGGATATTGTTCTTTTCTTTCTAAAATTCCTCTGATAACTTCCTGCAAAGGTCTAGGTTGTGTAAGAACTTTATATTTTATCCCTTTTGTTGTTTGATAAGATGATATGCAGTCTGCCACATTGCCCTTTTCTTCATTATTGAGAACCAGATGATCATAATGCCCTAGGTCCATAGTCATGGTTAATTCCTGACCGGACTTTTTGAACTCTTCATAACATTTGTTGATGAACTCAAAATCAGGGTTAGTTCTATCAAAATACTTTTCTTTCATACGATATTCATAAATAGCTTCATTAAGCTGCTCTGACAATTCAGTCAAATCGGCATCGGGTCCATGAAGTTCTTGGTATCGGGTAACGATCCATTCAATAAAGGCCTCTGTATAGAAAATGATAAAACTATCATCATCCACATGCCAAAAAATACTATAATAATAATTGTGTTTAGGCAGATCATACTTTTTGAAAGTTTCAATCACTGATAGAGGGACTTCAAGCCCTATTTCTTCCTTTAAGAATTGACATCTTTCAATAAATTCATGTATTTTTTCTTCCTCTTGAGGAATTGTTTTTTCAGTTTTTTTTTGAGGGATCTGGGTATCCTTCTTTTTGAAAAAATTAAGTATTTTCATTTTGTCTTTCTTTAAAGTTTCAATATCTCCCTAAAAACCCTCTCCATCTCAGTTTTATCCGGCTTCCCACTTGTCAAACCCTTAGATTTTTCCTCATTATAAGATATAGTCTTCTCTAAAAACTTAAACAACTCCCAATCATTCGGATGATAATAAGCTTCTCCTTTAGTAGCTTTTAAGGTTACGAGATCTTCTATTTTTGTTCTGGTTTTATCATCTGTTAAAACAAGCAATTCAGTGAACAATACTGGAGGAACGGTTCCTTTTTCTACGATCCATTTTCCGGTTAAGGTGGTTCGCAGACAATAAAAATAGCTTTTTAATTTTACTTCATCAGCTCTGCAGACTTCCAGGTATTTTTTGCTCATGCTTAAATAATGATAAGAAACGGCTACTGGTGAAAAGCAAGCATCAGCTAATGGTTTGAAAAGCTCTACAAACTTTGTGTTTTCCGTATAAACGATAGGAGAGTAGAACCAGCTCAATAAAGCGGCATTCGACTTCAATAAAAGATGAAATGTCTTTCTAAGATCCCATCCGGAGCCATCCAGATCATCTTCGGTCATAAATTCTATCGTTTCATCCTTATCCCAAGGCGAAAGATACCAGTCTTTTTCATTGCGGTATATAAAACGTATATCATAATCGCTGTCCGGTGATGCAAAACCCCATGCTCTGCTTCCGGATTCAACGGCAAGAAGGACTTCTACACCTCGTGCTGCCTCCACTTCTTTTATCTTTTCTAGTATTTTTGGTGTCATTGTTTTCAATTTTATAATGCAAAGTAAGGGTAATGGTGCGCAATGTTATTACGTAGTTGTTTTGAGTTTGATAGTGGAAGATTTTTAGAGTAGGAAAGTTCAAGGTTGGCAGTTATTGAATAGTTTCAAATCTAAAATCCGGGATTTTTGTCTCTCATCTCTTCGTCTATTATCTATTTTCCCTCTAACACATCCTTTATCCATTACCCAAAATACCCCTTATTTCACTAATATTGCACTTTCTCTATTTAACATAACTACTTTTACAACCATGTTGACAACAGACTTACAGCATAGAATTGATTTCAAGACAAAACCTTTAGGCGCATTAGGACATCTGGAACATCTTGCCCACAAAATAGGAATGGTTCAAAACACAACTTCTCCACAGCTTTCAAATCCTCATATGGTAATTTTTGCTGCCGATCACGGGATTGCAACAGCAGGAGTAAGTGCCTATCCGCAGGAAGTTACGTATCAGATGGTAATGAACTTTTTAGGCGGTGGAGCAGCTATCAATGTATTCTGCAGGCAGCATGGAATCAATATTAAAATTATAGATGCCGGAGTCAATTTTGATTTCCCGGAAGAGTTGGATTTAATGGATAAGAAAGTCAGAAAATCCAGCCGTAATATTCTGGAGGAACCAGCCATGACGTCTGAAGAATATCAACAGGCTTTGCAAAATGGAAGATCGGTAGTGGCTGATATTGCTGAAACAGGCTGTAATATTATTGGATTTGGTGAAATGGGAATTGGAAATACTTCCGCTTCTTCACTGATGATGAGCCAATTGTTTGACCTTCCTGTAGTAAGTTGTATCGGACGTGGAACAGGATTGAATGACGATCAGTTGCAGAATAAGATCAGTATTTTATCAGCAGCGATAGAGAAATATCCGGACATTAAAACTCCGGATGAAATTGCACAGACTTTTGGTGGACTGGAAATTGTTCAGATGATCGGTGCAATGGAAGAAGCCTTCCGTCAGAATATGCTGATTATGGTAGACGGGTTTATTGCAACTGTTGCAGTTGCCACCGCATGGAAAAAGAATCCTGATATTCTGAAAAACTGTATATCCTGTCATGTAAGTGACGAAAACGCCCATCTTCAGCTTCTGGATTTATTGGGACAGAAAGCTTTACTGAATCTTAATTTAAGACTGGGAGAAGGAACAGGCTGTGCATTGGCTTATCCGCTTATTCAAAGTGCTGTAAATTTCCTGAATGAAATGTCCAGTTTTGAAGATGCTCATGTTTCAAATAAAGAATAAATGAAGACCATAAAGAATGAACTGATCTACTTTGCAACGGCACTCATGTTCTTTACCAGAATTCCGGTTCCGTTCACGATTCCCTACTCAGGAGAGATCATGAATAAATCTCAGAAATACTTTGCATGGGTCGGTCTTTTGGTAGGATTGATAAATGCAGGGATTTTATATCTTTCTACTCAGCTTTTTAATCTGGAAATAGGAATTGTACTGATGATGATAAGCAGTGTTCTCCTAACCGGAGCATTCCATGAGGATGGTTTTACAGATATGTGCGACAGTTTCGGAGGCGGATATGGAAAAGAGAAGATCCTTACCATCATGAAAGACAGCAGGGTAGGAGCTTATGGAACTATTGGAATTATTTTATTATTTGCTTTAAAATTTCTCAGTATTCAGGCTTTGGGAGCTGTTGATCTGATGAAGACTTTGGGGATTATTATCCTGGCACATACTTCAAGCCGTTTTATTTCAGGAACGATGATCTATACCCATCAGTATGTGACGGATATTGACGTTAGCAAATCAAAACCTTTGGCGAATAAACCTTTGGATAGAATGGCTTTATTGGTTGGCTTTATCAGTGTTTTACTTTCCTTTGTTCTAATTCCTGATTGGAGATTAGTGCTGGCTTTTGCATTGGCTTATTTAGGGAAAATCTGTATGGGCTGGTATTTTAAAAAGCATATCGGCGGTTACACCGGAGACTGTCTGGGAGCTGTACAACAGGTCACAGAAGTATTATTTTACTTAGGAACAATGATTATATGGAAATTCATCTGATTCGTCATACGGCTGTAGATAATCCAGAAAATCTGTGTTATGGATTTGCCGAAATACTCTTACGAAAGGAATATCCGGAAGATTTTGAAAGCTTGGATCTGGATAACGATTTTAACTTAGTAATTTCAAGTCCGGCGCAGCGTTGCTGTCTTTTGGCGGAATATTTCAAGTTTAATTATTCAACTGATGAGAGACTTCGGGAAATGAATTTCGGAAACTGGGAGCTGCAGAAATGGACGGAAATTCCCGAGGAAGAAATCAATCCATGGTATAAAGATTTTATCAATGTTAAAGCTTCAGGCGGAGAAAATCTCCTTGAAATGCAAACGCGTGTCCTTAGTTTTTGGAATGAATTAATTACTAAAAAAGATGTAGAAAAAGTTCTGATTATTGCCCACGCTGGGGTAATTCGTCTGATTTTGCATTCAATACTGCAGTTTCCGCTAGAAAATATGTTCAGCATTCAGATTGATTATGGTAAGAAAGTGATTATTCAAGTGAAAGATGGAATTTTTTCTGTTGTAAATGTGAATATATGACAAACAGTGGTTTTAAAAATAAATCTGCGTTATCTGCAAAATCAGCGAGAGATAAAATAAAATCATCAGCTAAAATAAAAGCGCCATTCAAAATTTTTGAACAGCGCATTTTTATTTAAAAACTTTAATAAAGCTATCTTTTTCCAGACTCTCCAGAGAGAAGTCGAAATCAGCTTCTGCTCTTTCTGTCGTAATCTCTGCTCCCAGCTCTTTGATAAGCTCATTGAAGGACATTGCTTCATACCATTGCTGATACAATGCACTGGTTGCCATTACAGATACTTCCGTATTTCCTGAAACATGAGAATGACCCGCTCCGAAATTCAACAGTACGAAACATTGTTTTTCGCTTTTTGGCAGCAGCATTCCCAGAATCATTTGCTTTTGGACAGAATTACATCTGACTTCTGCAAAGAGATGGTTAGGATTCATCATATAATCATAAGAAATGTTGTCTCCTTTTCCGATAACGATTTTATATCCACAGTTGGCATCTCCGCTGAAAACGTTGTTCATTACAAGCGTTGGAGTACTCAGACCTTTATTGGCATAAAGATATTCAACAGCACCGTTAGGAGCAGAAGTCATATCTCCGGAATACATCAATTGTCCCTCACCATAATTATAAGCGGCATTCCAACCTATTTTTCCGGCGATATTCAATCCGGAAAGGTCCAAGTCATGAGCGCCCCATTGATCTTCCCAATAGACACCAACGGCTAGTCTATCTCCATAAAAACGGGTTCCGGTAGGAATGTTTCCAACAAACATTTTTTCAGAAGTTGGGAGTGCAAATTCTATATTCTCGGGAAAATAGAATTTCTTTCCGGAAATATTTTCATACTTCAGTTTCAGAAAATCTAAAATAAATTCATAGTTGAATTGATTCACATACGTTTCCTTACCTTTTTTAACCCATGATTTTCCGTTTCTGATTCTGTACACAAAAGTATCCTGACCATACATTCTTGAGTAACATGCTGACAATGCTTTAAACAATGCAAACGGTGTTGCATTTTCCAGCCAATGCCAATCGCTGTTTTCCAGCAAAGTATTGGTAGCATTATTCAATGGGTTTGAAATTAATGGCTTATGATGTACTTTAGACAGCTTCGAAATTTTATTAATCGTTTTCGGAGCTCTGTTTTTATAAGCCAGAAATAACGGCTTAAATCTGTTGAAAATTTCTGCCAGTTTTTCCATCCCAAAGCTTTCGAACAGATAGGTTGGGTTGAACTTACTCTGCTTAATTAAACCTATCAATTCATCATTTTTGATTAAAAGTGTTGTCTGGGTTGTCTTATAAATCACATAACGGAAAAACTCAACAGGATTTTCAGGATAAATGTCGTATAGATCAGCTATTTTTATAATGGCTTCTTTATTTCTGATATTTTCCTTTCCTGTAAAATCATATTCCAGTTCCGTATGCAGAATATACAGCAAATCATCAATTGTTTCTTCTTTTAAAGCAATTCCGGATTTCAATAGAGAAAGACATTTTTCCTGCATTTCTTCTACGGTATAAGCCTTTATTACTTTAAAAATCAACTTCATATCAGGAATATTCAATATTTCTGTAGGAATATAAATTTCACTCTGAAAATTACTTCCATAGGTTGAAATATAGTGTTGAATCTGTTCAAACAACAAGTCAATTCTGGAAGTGTTTTTTATTTTCTCCCAAGACTTATGGAACGTTTTATTCAAATCATTTCCATTCAGCTTTTCTTTTGAATAATAGGAGATGATTTCTTTTTTTGCCCAAACTGCATTAGGTTCAATAATAAAACCGCCATTAGAAATAAATGGCTCTGCATTCGATTCTTTGGCTAGTACAGCATTGAATAATTGTAGTGTTTTCATTGTTTTCATTTTAAAAAAATAAGTGAGGAGTATGTTCATTAAAAGTGAAGGGTATAGGAACTCCTTTTACCTATAGTTTTATAAAAGCGGGGAGTAATTTATCCGAAAAATATAGGAACTCCCTTTGCCTTATAATTTGTAAAAAGGCGGAAAGTATTTCTAACATATAGGAACTTTCTTTGCCTGAAATTTTATTGAGGAGCAGACAGGGCTCGAACCTGTGACACACAATTGGGATTCATAGGAACTTTATTTGCCTGCAGCGAAAAGTAATTTTGTTGCTCTACCATCTGAGCTACTGCTCCTGCCTTTATGAAAAAAGTTTTCATGAACCTTACAGGCTTTTACACCCGCAAGGCTTGGTCATTAGTTTTTTTAACAACCTTATAGATTTTCAAAAACCTATAAGGGGTACTATTAAAGTTATCAATTATGCTTTTCTATATTTTTTCTTTTTCTTCCACGGTGCATTTTTCTGAACGTCACCCGCCATAATACACCCGTAAGGCATCACTTCATCCAGTACTTCACAAAGTCCGTATTCTTCAATCTGTGCTCTTACATTGGCCGCACTTTTATAAGCGCTTGGCAGCTCAGAGATATCAATTTCATTGGAATAAAATCTGATATCCAATCCTGCAGTTTCCTCATTGAAGATCTCTTCAGTGGTTTTATGGGCCAGAGATCTTTTATGCTGACTTCTGCTGTAATTTCTTCCCGCTCCGTGTGGGGCAAAACCAAGGTTTCTCTCATTGGTCTTTCCCTGAACAATCAAAACCGGTTCAGCCATATTCAACGGAATCAGTCTTGGCCCGGTGATATCAGGCATGAACTTATCATCCAGCGGAGTAGCTCCTTTTGCGTGATAAAACAGATCTCCATCTTTGAAAACAAAATTATGCTCATTCCAATATCTGTTTTCTTTTTCAATTTTCAGTTTGTTCAATACTGCATCATGAATAGAAGTATGGTTTTCTTTTGTCCATGTTCTGATAAGCTGAAGAGCTTCCCAATAGGATTTTCCTTCTTCAGTATCATAAGGAATCCATGCATTTTCTCTTAACGTTTCAGGAGAAATATCCTGTCTGAAACGATTGGCTACTTTCATTCCTTTATCATAGAGTGCAGCACCCGGAGCTCTTGATCCATGATGCGTAACTAACATTGTATTTCCCGTATTTTTGGAAATTCCAACGAAAAGGAAATGATTTCCGTCTCCCTGCGTTCCCATATGAGAACGGGCAATGCTAATCAGTTTTTCATCTTTTAAGAATTCATTTTCTCTGAATGCATCCATCAATTCCTGAGACATAGGCATCTGTTCCCCTCTTGGTCTTCCTCCGTATCCGAAATGTGTCACAGAATGAGCCGCATCCAGAATATCTTTAGGATTAACCTTTCCAAAATCAGTAAGCATAACAGAACAACAGATATCTGCGCTATGGAATCCCGGGTGAATGGCATTTTTTGCAACCACTACACCTCCGACAGGAATCTGACCTTCAGGACCTGTAGGACAGGCATCAGGCATTAAAGCTCCGGCAGTTAGGGTAGGGGTTTTCATCAGCTTATTCATGGTTCTGATTACTTTCTCTACATTATCCGTTTCATTTTCATGCTCAGCTCTGATGTTAATGATAAACTCAGGAGCGGTTTCATGAAGTGGAATAAGCTCAGGCTGTTTAAACTGTTCCAGATATTCTTTGATCTGAATTTCATCCAGATGATTTTCATTAATATAAGTAATGGCATCTTTAAACCATTTAGCTGGTCTATATCCCAATTCGATTAAGTGATTTCCGTTAAATTCCATTGTTATGTCATTTTGATGATGCAAAGTAATAACGTTATTACGCAATAGTTTTGCGTAGATGTAAAATTTTTGATTATTTTTACAAAAAAATATAAAAAAGGCAAATTCGCTGATTTGAAAATTAGAGTCTTGGCCTTAAGTAAAGAAAATTAAAACTTACAACTATGATGTTATTAGAACAATTAAAGCACTTTCCTGAAACCGTTCAATTCAATGATGTGATTGCTTATATAGATGCCAACTACGATTTTACTCCTACAGCATTCAAAAACGGAAATACAAGAAATGAAGAAGGGCAGAATAACGGTTCATGTAAAATATTCGGTTTTGCTTCTTACCACGGCCTGACCAAAGAAGAAACGCTTCCGCTTTTCGGAGAATTTTACAGAGAAGATGTTCTTAAAAAACCTAATGGAACAGATCATCAAAATATCAGAAACTTCATGGAATTCGGATGGGATGGATTAATCTTTGAGGGAAATCCATTGAAGGAGAAATAGGTTTTTAAGTTAAAATAATCATTATGTCATCTAATAAAAACGCTCTGATCCGCTATAAAACATTAGATAAATGTCTCAAAAACAAATACCGGAAGTATACGCTGGAAGATCTCATTGATGAGTGTTCCGAAGCTTTGTTTGAATTTGAAGGCAAGGAGTCTTATGTGAGCAAAAGAACTATTCAGCTGGACCTTCAGAATATGCGGAGTGAAAAGTTCGGGTATGAAGCTCCAATTGAAGTGTATGAAAGAAAATATTACCGGTACAGCGATCCGGAATACAGCATTCATAATATTTCCGTGAATGAAAGCGATCTGAAGGCGATGAATAATGCTGTGCAGATCCTGAAACAGTTTAAAGACTTTTCAATGTTTAAAGAAATGAACGGTGTGATTCAGAAATTGGAGGATTCTATCCATTCTACCAGCCAGAAATCCATTATTCATTTGGATAAAAATGAACAGTTGAAGGGGTTGGAGCATATTGATATCCTGTATGAAAGTGTACTTAATAAAAAAGTATTGAAGATTTTATACAAAAGTTTTACGGCAAGAGAATCCAGTGTGTATACAGTTCATCCGCAACTGTTGAAGGAATATAACAACCGTTGGTTTCTGATTTGTCTTTACAAACAAAAAATGTATAATCTTGCATTGGATAGAATGGAAAGTATTGAAGTGGATGAGAAAGCTTCCTATATTGACAGGAATCTGGATGGTGATGATTATTTTAAAGATATTGTAGGTGTTACCGTTGCAGAATCTATAGTTCCTAAGAACGTAGTTTTTTTTGTAGATGCAGCGAATGCTCCTTATGTGAAAACAAAACCGCTGCATAAAAGCCAGGAAATTATAAGTGAAACAAAAGAAGGAACTCTTTTTAAAATCTGTGTACAGATCAACTATGAATTAGAAAGACTGCTGCTGGGCTTTGGAGACTCTCTGGTGGTACATAAACCTCATAAATTAAGATTGAGAATGGAAGAAAAATTCAAAGCTGGAAGTAAAAATTATCAGGAGTTGATAATTCCTGAAAAAAACTAGTTTTCAAAGGAATTCATAGGTTATTTATGGATTTAATCTACTATTTGTATGTAAATTATTTATGGAAAATTTCTCTCTGATTTTTATATTGGCTTGGTAATTGCAGTCACTAGGTACAAAATTACACTATGAAATCAAGAATATTTAAAGCACTTATTGCCATTATAGCACCTATAGCGATTGAGTATATCGTTAAAAAAATATCTGAGAAACTTGATAAAAAAGAAGATCAGAAAGAGAAAGAACCAAAGCAGATTACTGCTTAAACGCAAAAGTAGTTAAAATTTAAAATTTGAAAAGAGACTGTCATATTGGATGGTCTCTTTTTTTGTGGAATGATGAGATGGGCGAGAAGTTATGGGCATAACCACCCCGTCAAAAATTCTTTGAATTTTTGCCACCCCTCCGGAGGAGGGGAATGTGCAGTCCTTCAACTGAAATATTTATTGTGAAATTCAATGAAATCGGAGATTTTTAAAAACTTATGTGTGCATCTCAGCAGCCCTTATTTTAACTTTAAAAATAACTTAAGTGTTAAAAACTTTTGTGGTTAAATAAATTTTGACAATTTATATGAAGTCATAAACCCCGTTTTTCCATCCCAAAACCTTAGAAGAATCAGCCTTCAGCCAGTTTTTCAAAATGGTAGCGTAAACTTTTCTGAAATCTTCAGTATAGATCAGATCCCCTTCATTTAAATTCTGTAAATCAGGAAGGTTGTTCAGTAAACCTTTCTTTTTAAGGTTTCCACTAATGAAAAACATTTGGTTGGCTGTTCCGTGGTCCGTTCCGTTGCTGGCATTTTGAGCCACTCTACGTCCAAATTCAGAGAAAGTCATCAAAAGAATATTATTGAATAAGCCGTTGCTTTTCATATCCGCAACAAAGGATTCTACCGCTTCATTAATATCACCGAACAGTTTTTTCTGACGGTCATTCTGGTTCACATGAGTATCAAAACTTCCAATCGAAAGATAGTAGACTTGGGTATTGATATCTGATTTGATTAAAGAAGCCACTGTTTTAAAATCCTTTCCCAACTGAGAATTAGGATAAGTCTGCTCTGTTTTTTTTGCTTTACTTTTATCAAAGATATAGCCTGCATTATTAATGGTAGAACCTAAAGTCTGATAAAGGTAAGAAACCGTTTCGTCATCGTGATGATGGTCATAAAGTGATTTGAAATATTTCTCCTGACTGGTCTGATATAATCTTTTAGGATCTTTAAAGGCAAAAGCTTTGTTATTTTCTCCCTTCAGGGCAAGACTCAACATGTCATCTACTTCCAGTGCCTGAGTAGGATGCTCACAACGGTAGCATTCTTCATCTAAAAAGCGGCCCAGCCATCCGGTATCCAGAAATTCATCACTTCTGCTGGCGGATTGCCAGATATCCATGCTTCGGAAATGGGATTTATCCGGATTGGGGTAGCCTACATTGTTCATAACGGAAAGCTCTCCGTTATCAAAAAGTTCTTTAAAATAGGGTAGAGAAGGATTAATTCCCGCTTCATCAGTCAGTGATAAAGAATCCTGAACTGCAAGCGTTTTTCTTTCCCTGAAATAGATATCGTTTTTTGCAGGTATAATCGTGTTCAACCCATCATTACCGCCTGTAAATTGGAGGACCACCAGAATATTCTGATTGGAATTCAGAGCTTCATCCAGTGTCATAGCTTTTAAAAAGTTAGGCATTAAGAAGGAAGCTGTGGCCAGTGAACTTATTTTGAGGAATTCTCTTCTTTTGATTAACATAGTGTTGGATTTAAGTGTAGGTTACAGGTAACGAATGGTTTACATTAATTGATACTCCGGAGTTGACATCAGGTTAATAATAGTCATTTTCGTGCTTTTATCAGAGAAATTATTTACTGTATTCATATCCAGACTCTTGGGGTTTTGGATCAGATAATCTTCACAGTTTTTATGGGTAAAAACCTGATCTACACGGTTCCAGTCTATCGTGATATTCGGATTTTTAAAGCTTTTATTTAAAGCCGTTTCTTTAGATTTCATTCCCATATCAATGTCATCATCCTGTCGCGGACTGTATTCCAGTGGACGAAGACCCGACCAGATCTGCGGTACCTGAAGTCTTAGCATCAGGGTAGAACTGTCAATCCAGGCTCTTCCATTGGGCCATCCTGCAACATTGGGCGGATAGAGCAGCATTTGTCCTAACAGCTTTTGATATACGATGAGGTTTTCAGGATTCTGAATCTGCATCGGAAGTATCCGCATTATCCCGGCCATCAGTTCTATTGGGGATTTTATTCTGTTTCCGATATTTTTCTGATCGTAAAACCATGAGCTTGAAAAGATATCAGCCATCAGTTTTTTAATATCATAACCGGAGTTGTAGAAGCTTGTGCTTAGGGTATTCACAATATTCTGATCTACATTTTCATTGACGAAAAACTTATAGATCTTGGTAGTAATAAATTTTGCAGTTGCTTTTTGATTCAGAATACTATTTAAAATATCAGTACCACTAAAATTATCTGTTTTTCCCAAAAAGGTCTTGTTTCCTTCATCGTGCTGGTTCTTTCTTTCCTTAAAGTTTCCCTCTTTATCATAACTCCATCCTGTAAATGCTCTGGCTCCTTCTCTAACATCTTTTTCCGTATAATTTCCCCTTCCCATAGTAAAAAGTTCCATAACTTCACGGGCGAAATTTTCATTCGGATGATCCTTTTTGTTTTGCTGGTTATTCAGAAAGTTAAGCATGGCCGGAGACTGGCTTACCTCAAAAAGCAGATCTTTGAAATTTCCCAATGCATTTTTCCGGATGGTATTTAATAACTGTCGGTTGAATTTTGGATTAAGAACCCTCGATGCAAAATGCCCATGCCAGAAAAAAGCCATCTTTTCTCTCATCTGTTCCTTGCTGTTCACCATTTTATCCAGAAAATTGAGATTCAGTTCTTCGTTCTGAGCTCTATAGACCCGCTGCATTTCCTTTTTCTTTTCAGCAGGAGCAATAGTGTTCATTTCATCTGCAGTAGAATCTATATCTGGTGTATCATAGGTGATCTCTGTAAAGTGATCTTCTTTAAATAATTCATGAATCAGCATTTTTGTGTTTTTATTTTTCAAATCATCAATTTGATTAATTCCAACACCGAAGCCTGCGCGCCAGAGAAGATGTTTGTTTTTTAATAATGAATCAGCCATGGGGAGAGCATTTATTTTTTTGATGTTTCTGAAGAGAGAAGGTTAAAATGATAACGGGTTAAGGTTTGTTAATATTATAATGAGTAATGAGTGTGGGTGGTAGATGTGTTGGAAAACGCTAAAGGGCGCTAAGATTTTTTAGAGTATTATTATGTTTTTAAGGCGCAAGGGCTTTATCTGCGATAAAATTGAACCCTGTTGATCTCACGCTGATTTACATGTGCAGCAGATGATTATGAAATAATTATAAAATGTACATTTTAATCGCCACGAATACCTGAATAAAAAAGTTAATAAATAATTCGTGGCATTCGTGGCAAAAAATAAAGCAGTATCCTTGCTTAGAATCTTGGATTCTCTTGCACCTTTGCGTTTTCCAGGAATAGAATCTGTTTTATATCAATAAGTTGCGTTTTTTATTCTCCAAATTTTTAACTTTTTATACTTATTTCACATTTTAGGCTCGATTTTTTATAAAAATTGTTAAACAATCATTTAAAAATTAGCATAAAATAAATATCTGATAATCATTTTGTTGTGTTTTTTTAGAGTGTTAAAAGAGATGAAAAAGCCTCCAATGGCACGATTTTTACATCCTCTTGTTTAGTAAAATTTAAAAATTAGAGTTATGAAAATGTTTAAACAAGCAATATTGCTGGCTGGAATTTTAACAGCAGGTATAGCAAGCGCACAGAATTCAAAAATGAATAACATGATTAAAGTGGGCGCAAATGTTGGTTTAGCAGTTCCTGCAGATAACCTTTCTGCAGCAGTAGGAGTGGATGTAGCTTACCAGAACCTGATTACACCTGGATTTGGATTAGGTATCGCATCTGGATATACTCACTATTTTGGAAAAGAAAACAACGGTTATAAAAATAATGATGTAGGGGTAGTTCCTGTAGCTGCATTAATCAGAATTTATCCAAAACAAACAGGTTTCTATTTCGGAACTGACTTAGGTTACGGATTTTTAGTAGGAGATAAAACTGTTGCTTCTAACACGAATGTTGAAAGAGCAAGCGGTGGATTCTACATCAAACCGGAGATCGGATACCACAATAGAGACTGGAACTTCTTCGTACAATACCAGAAGGTTTTTGTAGGAACTAAAGGAGATTTAGCTGGTCAGGACTATAATGTGGGGAATATCGGCGTAGGATTCGGTTATAATATTCCATTAGGAAAGTAGTTAGATTTAATATATAAACAATTATTAACCAAAACCTTTTCACGAAAGTGGAAAGGTTTTTTTGTTCTGTGCAGGATTTACGAAAACAATTATTATATTTGGTAAAATTTGAGGTTATGATTCTGAATCCAAAATTTCCACTTTATTTACCAGGAGTAGAGAACAGTAATAATGATAATGTTTCTATCATTGGAGCAAGTCTTCGTGAAGATATAACAATCTTAGGCTATTTTGTTTCCGGTAACGGAGGTCTTGAGATTACACTACAAAATACTTATTCTACTAAGGAGTATGCTTCTTTTAATGACATCTTAAAGAAGTTTATTCAGGATAATCAGTTGGACAATGTAAAACGTCTGGGAATGGCTGTGCCAGGCCCTGTAATTGACGGAAAAAGTAATCCAGTAAGACTGGGCTGGAACTTAGATGTTGAAGAATATAAAAGAGAATTCGGTTTTGAAAAAGTAGAAATGCTGAACGATCTTGAAGCTTCTGCTTACGGAATGGCTCTTCTTGAAGATGATGACCTTGAAGCGATTTATACCAGCGGTCATCTTGAAAAAGGGAATGTAGCAATCCTTGCTCCAGGAAATGGATTGGGAGAAGCAGGATATTTCTTTGACGGAAAGAACTTAAGACCTTTCGCGACAGAAGGAGGACATTCTGAATTCTCACCAAGAACGAATGTGGAGGTTGAGTTTTACCAGTTTCTTAATAATATCTATGGTATTGTGAGTTGGGAAAATGTATTATCTAAGTCCGGGATATTCAATATTTATCGTTTTCTTAGAGATGTAAAAAGACATCCCGAGCCTGAATGGTTAGGAGAACGTCTTGCTAATGGTAATTTCGTTGAAGAACTTTACAAAGCAGCAGTAGAGGATAATGTATTGATCTGCAGAATTGCTTTAGATACTTTCCTTGAGTTTCTGGCAAGAGAAGCCAATAACTTAACGTTAAAGTTAAAAGCTACAGGAGGTCTTCTGATTGCAGGAGATATTCCTCAGATGGTAAGAGAATATATCGATAAAGCTAAGTTCTACGAAAAATTCAAGATCAGTGATAAAATGGAGGGAATGCTTAGAAACATCCCGATCTATCTGGTCAAGCAAAATCATACAGCATTAAAAGGTATGGCACTGTACACAGCCTACTATCAAGCATAAAAAGAAAACTCCGAAGAAATTCGGAGTTTTTTTATGGGATGATATTATTCATAAAAATAATTAAAATTCTTGATATAGATCAATGAAATCTATCAAATAAGTTGGCTACCTTTGTCCTAAACTTAATTAAAATAATTCTAAACAATGAAAAAAATATTTTTATTAGCAGTATTAGCTGGTGGTTTAGCTTTCGGACAGTCCAAAAAAGTAGTTGCATCTGATGTTCACTGGTGGGGATATAAAGTAGCAAAATCTGAGGCAAGTTCTCACGATGGAACGGTGAAAGTAAAATCAGGTGATATGGTAATGAAAGGCAACCAACTTGTAGGAGGAAACTTCGTATTGGATATGACTTCTATTAACGCTACTGATCTTACAGGAGAATATCAGCAAAAATTGAATGGACACCTTAAGAATGGTGACTTCTTTGAAGTTGAAAAATTTCCAACTGCTAGTTTCAAAATTACAGGTGTAAAGAAAAACAATGATAAAATCTACAACTCTTTAGTAACAGGAACCCTTACTTTGAAAGGAAAAACAAGCCCGGTTACTTTCCCTGCTAAAATTTCTTACAGCAAGGGAGTGGTAAGTTTAGTATCTAACAAATTCTCTTTCGACAGACAGAAATTTGATGTTGCTTACAAGTCTACAATGCAGGATGTTTTTGTGAAAGATGATATTGATATGGTAGTAAAAGTAACTGCTCAATAAATTAATCAAAAAAAGATTGTTAAAAGTGTAGAAGTTCTACACTTTTTTTTATTTTTGTTGAATTGTAAATAAAAAAGAATGAAAAGATTACTATTGTTTGCTATGGTGTGCGCAAGCATATCATTTGTTTCTGCCCAAAGGAAATTTGATAAAGTTTCAAAAGTGACTTCATCAGAGATCAGGTGGTGGGGATATAAGGTTGTAAAAACTGAGGCTTCCTCCCATTCAGGAACGATAAAATTAAAAAGTGGAAAATTCAACTTCGATCATACTGTATTGGTAGATGGTGAATTTATAATAGATATGAGAAGTATGATGGCTGGTGATGTTTCTGATGAAGATCAGATCAAACTAACCAATGACCTGAAAAGTACGAACTTTTTTGAAGTGAAGAAATTCCCGGTTGCCAAATTCCATTTGACTAAAATTATTCCATTAGCAAACAGTGAGTATAACTCTACAGTATACGGAGATCTTACCCTTAAAGGTGTGAGAAAAACCATTACTTTCCCAGCGAATGTATATGTAACTCAGTTTACTACAGTGATTGAATCTGCGAAGTTCTCTCTCAACAGAAGAGACTTTAAAGTATTCTATCAGTCTTCATTAAAAGATTACTTCATCAAGGACGAAATGGATATTCAGTTTAAAGTGTCTACTGAAAAGCTGGATAACGAAAACAGAGTTCCTGCAAAGAAGAAATAAAATAAAATTAAATGTTGATAAAAAAGCAGTTCTTAGGAGCTGTTTTTTTTGTTGAATGATGTCGTTTCCGATTGTGATATTTATCAGAGGGATAGCTTTTGTATGCTTTAGATTCTTGCAGAATAGCAAAGCGCGGGCATAGTGTACTGTATTTCTTTTTGATATTCTGAAAGAATCTCAGCATAGTTTAGAAGGCAGTATAGTCCTTTAAATAATTAAAAAATTATAGGTTAAATTCTTTTTAATCTCAATAGCCGCTTTTCTGCATTTTTTATAAATTAGTAGGATGAAAATTTATGTTGTAAGCGGTCTTGGAGCAGACTTCAAGGTACTTGAAAGATTACAATTTCCCAAGCATTGTGAACTTATTTTTATAGACTGGCTCATCCCGGAAAAAAATGAGCCTTTTCATGCTTATGTAGAAAGAATGGCAGAGAAAGTAGATACTTCGGAGCCATTCTGTTTGGTTGGGTATTCTTTTGGCGGAATTATGGTTCAGGAGATCAATCGTTTGAAACCAGCCGAAAAAGTAGTCATTCTGGGAAGCATCAAATCTGATAAAGAAAAATCCAAATTCATAAAGACTGGGGAAGTAACTAAAATCCCTAGAATATTACCCGTAGGACTGTTTAATACAAGGGCGGCCAATGTATATGCCGTACTCAGAAAATTATTTGATCCTAAAAATCCGAGGATCTTTCAATATTTCAGAGTAAGAGATCCTTATTATCTGAAATGGTCTGTAGAAAAGGTTGCTGAATGGAAATTTGAAGAGAATCCAAAGGTCATTCAGATATTGGGGGATAAGGATATTGTTTTTCCAATCAGAAATTCAAAACCTGATTATATAATTAAAGGAGGAACACATCTGTTTCCGGCCACTAAAGCCAAAGAGGTTTCTAAAATCCTGAATGAAATATTCAGTGAAAAAGCAATAATGTTATTAGATGAATAATTTTTAATGGGGTATTTGTTGAATAAATAGCTTTTTTATGATATTTATATGTAATTTTGATAGGGTTAAATATAAATTTTATGAAAATAGGATTAAAATGGATCGTTTCATTCTCACTTATTGCATTGGTTGCTATTGGAGGCTTGTTCTGGAATCCGGTTACAGATATTTCTGATAAAGGAGCGTTTTTAACTGAAGATAAAATTGTAGGAGCAGATGTAGCCTGGATTTTAGCAGCAGCAGGACTTGTATTGCTGATGACGCCGGGATTATCCTTTTTTTATGGAGGAATGGTAGGCAGGAAGAATGTAATTTCTACCATGCTACAGAGTTTTATTGCGTTAGGGGTTATTTCTATGGTTTGGGTGGTGGTTGGCTTTTCATTATCCTTCGGTGAATCTCTGGGGATTACCATTGCCGGGAAACATTATGGGATTATTGGAAATCCGTTAAGCTATCCTTTTTTTTATGGAGTAGGGAATCTGCCGCATAGCATGATGGCACCCACTATTCCTTTTATTCTGTTTGCCTTATTCCAGATGAAATTTGCCGTTATTACTCCTGCAATTATTACCGGATCTTTTGCAGAACGGGTTCGTTTCATTTCTTACCTTTTATTCATTGTTCTGTTCAGTATTTGTATTTATACTCCGCTTTGTCATATGGTATGGCATCCTGACGGTCTTTTAAACAAATATTTTGGTGTGAAAGATTTTGCAGGTGGTACTGTTGTGCATATGAGTGCTGGTTTTGCAGCACTTGCAGGAGCTTTGGTATTGGGAAAACGGAAAAATCCGCATCATGAACCTTCTAATATTCCCTATGTACTTCTGGGTACAGGAATGCTGTGGTTCGGATGGTTTGGATTTAATGCAGGATCTGCTTTAAGTGCTTCTGCTTCTGCAGCAACTGCTTTTGGAACTACTACCATTGCTTCAGCTTCTGCCATGATGACCTGGATATTTTTTGACAGGATCAACGGGAGGAGCATATCTGCCCTGGGAGCATGTATTGGTGCGGTGGTAGGTCTTGTGGCTATTACACCCGGATGTGGATTTGTCAGTATTCAGGAGAGTCTTTTCATAGGGTTTATTTCTGCCATTGTTTCTAATCTGATGGTCAATTGGAAAGCCTTAAACAGAGTAGATGATACCCTGGATGTTTTTGCCTGTCATGGAGTAGGAGGTATTATGGGAATGATTCTGACGGCCATTTTTGCTCATGGTGAAAAAGCAAGCCTTCTTCATGGTGGCGTTGAGGTATTCCTTCATCATCTGGCTGCATTATTTCTGGTGTCTGCATTTACTTTTCTCGGATCTTTGTTGTTGTATAAAGTTACCAATGCCATCATTACATTAAGAGTTTCGGAGGAATCTGAAAATATGGGACTTGATCTTTCCCAACATCAGGAGCGCTTTAATTGATGAATAAAAAATAGAGCCTTATCTGAAGGCTTCGATTAAAAAATATCATATTATGCGATAGAATGAATGGCATTGAAGATTTCATTTTTTGAGTTTTCAAAGATTTCGCCGCCAAATTCTTCGTTATCTAATGAAAAGATGGTCGTGTCTGTAATTCCCATGATTCCTAAAATATGTTTCAGATAGGTCGTCTGAAAATTGACATGTCCGTTTTTTTCATTTTCACCATATCCGGTGTCGCCGCGGGTTGATAATATAAATGCTTTTTTGTTTTCAAGCAGTCCTACATAATCACCATCAGGAACTCCGGATCTGAATTTCCACGTTTCATTAATTCTCATGATCTGATCTATATAGGCTTTTAATCCACTCGGGATAGACCAGTTGTACATGGGAACTCCAATAACATACACATCATGTTCTTTAAGCTCTTTTATCAATTCATCACTTAGTTGTAAAGCTTTTCTGTTTTCTTCTGTTCTGTCTGGTGTTTTTTTAAACGCACCGGCAATCCACCCTTCATCAATATTGGGAATGCTGTCAATTCCGGTTTCCCTGTAAGTGAATATATCGGAAGGACATTTTGTTTTCCAGTTTTCTACAAAAAGTTGGGTTAGTTTTCTGCTGTAAGATCTTTCACTTCTTACACTGGCATTGATAATCAGTATTTTCATTTGTTATGATTTTATAACAACAAAATTCCTGATTAATCATTAGGTAAAAATTGATCTAGTTCAAGAGGATTTATTTTTTTTCCTGATCCTGCTTATAAATTCTGCAGATACGCCTAAATAGGAAGCTATTAAATATTGTGGAACTCTGGAGGCAATATCCGGATAGGTTTCCATAAAATCATAATATCTCTGTTCCGCCTTAAGCATGTGGTTAAAAACAATTCTTTTCTCAAGAGTTCCCAAATAGCCTTCTAAAATAATTCTGAAGTATTTTTCCAAAGAGGGAATTTTTTCCAGCATTTTTTGAAAAGAGGGTTGACTGATCTGCAGAAGAGTTGTCTTTTCAACAGCCTGTATATTGTAAATGGATGCTTTTTGTTTGGAGAAACTGGAGATGTCGGTAGCCCACCAATGGTCAATAGCTAAAAAAAGAATTTCTTCATTTCCGTTTTCAGTATTGATGCAAAAAGCCTTTAAAACCCCTGAAACAATATAGCTGTCATGTCGGCAGATTTCTCCGTTTCTTAACAGGAAATCACCTTTTTCCAATGTTTTCTCTGTCCAGAAACTTTTACAAAGGGAAATCTCTTCCGGACTCAGTGTAACATGCTGTGTAATGCTCTTAATTAATGTTTCCATTCAAAATAATTTAAAGAGAACTTGGTCATGGAGATGAAACAGATAAAAGATATTGGCTAATTTACAAAAATACAGGTTAGCCATTTATTATATTCATGATGAAGGGCTGCTAATTGTGAAGTTTTACTATGCATATTATAAGATTTATCATGTATCTTTGCTTTGAGGAAAATGAAGAATCATTTATGGAATCAATATCGGTTTTTGAGATTATTAAAGTAGGGATAGGTCCGTCCAGTTCGCATACGATGGGGCCATGGAATGCAGCATCTGCATTTATCAGGATTATAAAAAGAGAAAGATCAATAGAGGAAGTAAAAGAAGTCTTTCTTGAGTTCTTTGGCTCACTTGCGAAAACGGGAATCGGACACGGAACAGATATTGCAGGAATGCTTGGTCTGAATGGAGAAGATTATAAGACGATCAATACTACCAAAATTGACGAGAAAGTAGATTACATCAAGAGTACTCAAACCATCAATCTTGGTGGCGAGAAGGTGATTCCGTTTATTTATGGGCATCATCTGATCCTGAATATGAAGAAATCTCTTGATTTTCACCCGAATGGAATGATCTTCAGAGCTGTTTTTGAGGATGGAACCGAGCTTGTTCAGGACTTCTATTCTGTAGGAGGTGGTTTTATTGCCAGTCAGGAGAAAAACTCAATTCAAAAACAATGTGTACGTACATTGTATCCTTGTCATAAAGCTTCGGATATTGCAAAATACTGTGAAAAGCTTGGGCTTAGCAAAATATCAGATTTAATTTTTATCAACGAAGAAAGCTGGAGAACTCAGGAAGAGACGAAAGCAGAAGCTTTGTATATCTGGCAGCAAATCAAGGAGTGTATTTACAAAGGAGTCAATAAGGAAGGTATACTTCCGGGAGGATTAAATGTTTCCAGAAGAGCAGCAGGAATCAACAGGAAGCTGCTTGGAGATAAAATATATAAGAATAAAGATGAATGGTTTCAGCAGGTTGTGGATGCCGAAGAAAACTTTACCAATATCAATAAATGGATTGCCTGTTTTGCACTGGCAGTGAATGAGGAGAATGCGAGCTTCGGAAGAATTATTACAGCACCTACTAATGGAGCAAGTGGTGTAATTCCGGCAGTTTTGATGTATTCTCAGGCGTTTACAGATTCTATCAGTGAAGATGATATCATTCGCTTCTTATTGGTGGCAGGAGAAATAGGGACATTATTCAAGAAAAATGCGACGATCTCAGCAGCAATGGGAGGCTGTCAGGCAGAAATCGGAGTTTCATCTGCTATGGCTGCAGCGGGGCTTACAGAGATTTTAGGTGGAAGCGTTGGGCAGGTATTGATGGCCGCAGAAATTGCTATGGAGCATCACCTTGGATTAACATGTGACCCTATCAGAGGATTGGTACAGATCCCTTGTATTGAAAGAAATACAATGGGTGCTATGAAGGCCATTACAGCTGCCAATATTGCATTGGAAAGTGATCCTGCCAAAGCAAAAGTAACTTTGGATGAAGTAATTCAGACGATGTGGGAAACCGCTCTTTCGATGAGTGACCGTTTCAAAGAAACTTCTGAAGGCGGATTGGCGATTGCCGTGAATGTTCCGGAATGTTAATTGAGAGTATTTATTTACAATATCAAAATCCTTAGATTGCTTGTCTAAGGATTTTTTGTTGGATATATTGATTTGTTGTGAGGTATAACCACCCCGTCAAAAATTTAAAGAATTTTTGCCCCCCTCCGGAAGAGGGGAATGATTACGTTTTCAACTGGAGTATTTGTGAAAAGCTACTTATTGGAGTGTTTTTTATTGAATACATATGTTTTTCCGCCTTGTATCATTTTGAGTTGGTGGTTTTCAGGATTGAAAGTGAGTTTTATTCCCGCTTTTTCAAAGGTAAACTGGTCTCTTTCTGCGGCAGTCAACGGAAACTCTGCCTGATTGGTAGCCTGAGCATATAATCCTTCTTCTTTGACGAATATTTTTAAGCTTAAATCAATATCCTTTGAAGTGTAATCACCCACATATTTTTCCAGATCAGCAACAGGAATTTTAGCATTATTAAATACCGGATATTGATAATCCCTGCCATATACCAGATTCATAAGGGCAATGTAGAAACTGTTGTGTGGAAAGTTCTGACCATTAATAGTTATGGCATATGATAATTGATCTGTGGGTTCAAAGGTTAAGATAGAATGACTTCCTGCTGTATCTCCTCCATGTCCGTAGGAAATAATATTGTAGAAGGGAACTTTCATGATCCCAGACCCAAATACTTTTTCTTTTTTATTGGAAATCATCATATCAAGAGTTTCTTTCTTTATGAATTTACCATTGAATAAAGCATTGATGAAAATATTCAGGTCTTCCGGAGTAGAGGTGATATCTCCCAATCCGATACAATTGTGAAAATCAAAATCTTTAACTTCTGTCCAGCTATCTTTTATAAATTCATAGGATCTGAAAATATTCTTCGGATTATCGAGTACAGAAAAAGTATGAGGCATAGGAGCTTTGTTCAATATATTTTCCTTTAAGATCTCATTATAAGGCTTGTTATGGATCTTTTCCAATATTCTGCTCAGTAGGAAATAGGCAGAGTTGGAATACCTCGCCCTTTCTCCGGGTTTAGATTGTATATCATTTTTTTTGATCACTTCAATAATGGCTTTGTCACCTACCGGACCTTCAAATAGCCAATTGTTTTTACCTGCTTTTCCTACATAATCTCCCAATCCGCTGGTATGATTCAGCATGGTTTGGATCGTGATCTTTTTAGCATTGGGAATTTCAGGATAGAATGTTGAAAGAGGCTCGGTAAGACTTAGTTTTCCCTGTTCTATAAGCTGAAAAAGCATCACTGCAGTCATAAGTTTACTGATGGAACCTATCTGATATCCGGTATTTTGGTCATAGGTTGTATTCGCAGGCAGCAGGTTTTGGCCAAAGTCTCTCTTATAAATTGGTGTTCCGTTTCTGAAAATAGCTATACTTCCGATTTCCTGATTATTCTGAACCATATAGTTTAAGAAGTCATCAATTTTTTGAGTGTTGATTGCTTTTCCGTTGAGGTAAGGGATGTTAGAACTCTCCGGTTTGCTATCTCTGTAAAGGTTAAGAGCTATTGTTCTTCCATTCTGAATCAGGTTTCCTTCAAAATGATCTGTTTTATAGATTCCTTTGTAACCTGCATTGATACTTCCTATTTCAAAACTGAGCTCATTATTGTTGAAATCTGTTTTTTCTACAGGAATTTCCCTTGAACTTTGTTTGGGGCTGATAAGAATAGAAGTGTAAGCTTTTGATTTTTTTGATATTTTAAAGATAACAGGAAGTTTAATGCTTTGGGTATCCAATTCACCGTTCCAGGTTCCTTCAATTTGGGCGTAAGAAATCTGTGCCAGACATGCCAGCACCAATAATAATTTGATTTTCATGGTATTTTAAATAATTTTATTAATTATGACTTGACAGACTAAAGTGCTCACCAATGAAACAACACAGAAGAGCACAATATGCTGCCATTTTTTGATATTGGTTGCTGTTTTAAACCCATTATAAAAAAGAGTGATGCTATAGATCAAAGTGATAATGGAAATAAGAGTCATGGAGATCATAATCAGGAAATCCAGAAAAGGAAAGGTTCCTGAAGGATCAGACTCATACTTGATAACATTTTTTCCAGCAAGCTTAATGTATGATATTTTTCCAATGCATTGAAAAAGGATCAGAGCAAGTTGGGAGATTAAAACGGTATTCACAATATCAATGATTCTTGTTTTACTGTTTAGAATTTTGCCTAAAATAAAAAGAACTACAATCGCAGCCAGAAAGCTTAGAAGGGTAGTAGTTGCTATTATTTTGAATGAAGCATTCTCCACATTGCTGATTCTGTAAATACTTGTAAAGGCAGTATTTGTCCAATATCCTGTTGCAATGGAAAGAATAACGGCCAAAATTCCGGTAAGGAGAAGATGTTTTTCATCAAACCTTTCAAACGGATTAAAAATAGTTTTCCAGTTCATTGTGTATAGGTTTACAGGTTATTTTTAAGTTGTTCAATCTTGGTAATCAGGTCATCCATTTTATTTCTCATGGTTGGGTAGGATAGACCTGCCTGCTTGGCCATTTCTTTAATGCTTCCGCTGGACAGGAAGAAATTAAGGATAAAATCCTGTTCATCACGATTCAGTTTTAGAAGAACCGGAAGTTCATAATCTCCGCTTACCTCAGTTTTACAGCTTGGGCATTTCATTTGGCTTACGTTAAGAGTGTTGTCACAGCTTGGGCAGACTATCGGTAACTTCATTGAATTTATTTTTTACGAAAATAATATATTTTTTAATAAAGTTAAAATATTTTTTAATTTTATTAAAGTTTTACTTAAAAAATGAACAAAAAAATAACTGCAAAAATTCCTTTTGCAGTTAATAATATACCGTTTTTAATAAGTTACATTTTGATTTTCAGTATGTTACCTTAGTATTCCTCTGATTCTGTTGGCATTGGTAATCAATTCTTCCAGATATTCATAGTTTTCTTTTTCTAAAGCAGATTTGAATTTTCTGAGCTGAGTGATATGTTCATTCAAAACATCCAGTACATTTTCTTTGTTCTGTTTAAAGATCGGAACCCACATTTCAGGATGTGATTTGGCAAGACGAACGGTACTGGAGAACCCGGAGCTGGCAAGCTGAAAGATGGTTTCTTCCTCACGTTCTTTTTCCAAAACTGTGTTGGCAAGAGCATACGATGTAATATGGGAAATATGGGAAATGTAAGCCGTATGAATATCATGATCTTCTGCATTCATGTAGATGGTATGCATTTCAAGGGCGTTCACAATGTTTTCAACTACATTCAATGCATCTTCTGCCGATTCTTCTTTATTGCAGATTACTCCTGCCTTTCCTGCGAAACTTTCAGCAATGGCAGATTTAGGTCCGTTGTTTTCGGTACCCCACATCGGGTGAAAGGCTACAAACCTTGAACGTTTCGGATGGTTTTTCACAGCACCTACAATTCCTGCCTTGGTGGAACCTGCATCCATAACGGTCTGATGATCTGACACAAGATCCAGTACGCTTGGTAACAGTTTTCTTGCAGCATCTACCGGAATAGCAAGAATAATAAGATCTGCATCTTTGACTCCCTGTTGCAGGTCTGCACCAGCATCAATTATTTTCAAATCTAATGCTTCGTTGATATGTTGTTGGCTGTTATCGATTCCGTAGATGAAGCTGGCGATGTTTTTTTCTCTTAACTTCAAGGCCATTGAACCTCCAATTAATCCCACTCCAATAATACTTATTTTCATCTTTTTAAATTTTTTTAAATAAAAAAACCTCGTCCTAGGACGAGGTTTTAAATTATGTTCATAAGAATCCCTATCCCAGATCTGAGTTAAAAATTCTATAATAATATGTTTCGTTGTTAAAATTCACAATGCGAAATTATAAAATATTTTTTAAAGTCGGGAACTTTTTATGATTTCTTTTTGAGAAGAATAGGAGTATTGTACTGCCAGTCATTGCTGGGTACTATTTCACTTTGGAGAAAATATTTTCCGTTTTTCCTGTATACAACAGCCAGAGTGTCGGTAGGAGAGTGGTTAGTCATAGAATTACCTTCAATTTGTCTGATGTATTTTACAATGATCTGTTTTTCATTTCCGGTGATGCTGCAAACGTCTGTAAAAAAGGTTTTATAGCCAAGTCCTCCAAAAGTACAGCTGTCTTTGGTGATGGTGAGATCATAATCCAATGTCATTTCAGCGTTTTCATCCAGTTTTCCAAAATCATGAGAGATGGAATATTTTCCTTTCCATTGGGCATGAAGGGAATTTCCAGCATCTTTTGAAGGTTCTTTCGGAAGACTTTTGCAGGAAATAATGCTTAAAGCAGTAAGAATAAAGAATATTTTTTTCATGATGTTGAATGAAATTTAATCAGCACTGTGAATGATGGTTCTTTTTACATCATTGCCTTTTTGTTCCAATTCAAGGGTAGTTACACCCCCTGCAAATAAGAATTCAATTTCAACTTTGTTGGGCGAAACTTTATAGCTGATGGCTTCCAATCCATCCTGATGAATTTCCTTTTCACTGCTTTGTTTGGGTAGTTCAGTAAGAAGAAGCTCTGCTTTTTCCACTGCTTTTTCCTTGATGGTTCTTTGGTAAATATCGTCCATTTTGCTTTTAGGAAAAATGCACTCCAGCTGAGTTTCATAATCAACTGTTTTCTCCGGGCATTCTTTTAATGTAGGGATGATCTTACTTTCTTCAACAGTCTTTTCTTCAACAGCTTTTTCTGCTACGGGAGCTTTCATAGCAGAACTGTCTTTTTTCATGGTTTCTGTTTCATTTACAGTCTGTTTTGTATCGTTTTTACAGCCTGTTATCAGTAACAGGGTAATCGCGATGAAGCTTATTTTTTTCATTAATAACAAGATTAAGTTTATTTAGTATTTCTACTGGATTTTCCCATAAAGGGTCTTCCTATGGATTTCAGGGGAACAGGTTTATGGAAAATACAGGTTTCAGGAATAGAAGGTTGTTCAGATGGTTTTATCAGTTCCCAATTCATTTCTTTGTAATCAACAGTCCAGTCTGAAAGTATAGCTTTTCCTTTATGGGCAGAAGGGTTAGAGGGATTGTGAAATTCTATTATAGCTTTTCCTTGTGATATAATTCCAGTAATGATTCCTTCCTCCGGTTTATCCTGTAGAGTAAACCTGTAGGTTCCTTTTATGCTGTCCCTATTTTTTGTATTTTCTAATGTAATACTGAATAATTCATAATCATGAGAGTATCCGGCTTTCCAAACTCCTGATATTGTGTCTTTAATAGTTTGGTCATTAGCAATCTGAGAAATTTTTTCTGCCCCAATACTGTCACGGATACTGATTTTGTCCTGCAGTGTCAAAGGTTTATTCTCCCCGTTTTTTTTACAGGAAAGTATTCCTAAAACAGATAGTAAAAATATGATTTTTCTTATTTTCATGATTCCAGCTATTTGTATGTACTTTTGATTTTATGGAGTACCATTTACTTTATGTTCTGAAGAGCTGAGTTTTGAAGTGAAATTTTCTCTCCATTCATTGGCTTTTACTTCATCATTTTCACTTTTTAGAGTAAAATGACTTAGGGTTTTCCAACTATTATCATTGTTATTATACTCATATAGAAATATAGTTCTCGGAATCTTTGGTGTGTATGGAGCATCAAGATTAGGAGTATGTTTCAAATACTTTTTGGGTGTATGAAAGATGAAAATATTAAACTCTTTACTAAGCCCTTTGAATGACTGCTGGCTGAGTTTTTTATCAATCATGGTATCTGCATCCTGATCTTTATACTGGCCTGCCTGCTGGCTGTACCATTTGGCAGCTCCAATTTTAGGAACAAGAATAAATAGGGTTTCTCCATCCCGGTAAGAGAAGTCAAAATTACGGTAAACTCCTTCTGTACCTGTACTGGTTATGCCTTCCAGATCATCAATAGGGTAGTTGATGAAATCTATATTTTCCTGTTGAGGTTTTACAATTGTTTGAGCAGGTTTTATAATATCATGTTCTTCTTTTTTCTCAGAAGCTTTGAGGGTTGGAGAAGGTGAAGCTGCTCCTTTAGTGTTGGTTTCAGTTGCTTTTTTACATCCTACCAACAATAATAAAAGATAAAGGGGAATAATCTTTTTCATGGGGTTGAATATACCCCTTTTTAAGTTTAGGTTTATTCACTGTTTATGGGGATTTTTGTCTTTAAAAATGATTTTAGGCATCATAGTACAAATCTAAGATCAGATGACCTTTTTCATCACACCATTTTATCCAGAAGTTATGATCATGGTCATCTTTTACCATCAGCCAGCTTCCTTCAATTTTAACAGGATAATAAAAGCTGTCTTTATCAAGTGGTTGTGATAGGGCTTTACTATCAGGTGCTGTTCTTAGAGGGTTTTCTTTTTCATTGAAATCAACTGAAAATACAGTCAGAATATGTTCTCCAGCGGTTTGATATACAAAATTAGAATCTGATACTTTAATATACTTGATGGTATTTTTATCTTCATTTACCAATACTTTATAGAGCCCATTTTCTTTGCCTAAGAATTTGAAAACTAAAAGAGTGTTTTCAGGTTTCATAGAGTAGGGGATTATGTTGTCATCATGGAAAGTATCCGTCATTTGAAACGATTTCCATATGGAATAATCTTCGTTATAAAGTTGGATAAAATCCTTTTGCTGATAAGTATTCTTTAAGACCACAAAACCTTTGTCTGTTTGCTGTGCAGGAACTTCTTGTCCATCTTTCTTTTCAGAAGGAGATATGCCTGATTTTTCTTTATTGAATTTGGATTGGAAAGAATTTGTTGTTTTTTTATCCTGACAGGAAAGCGTAAGCAAGGCTGTTAGAACAACAGTGGAAAGTATTTTTTTCATGGTGTATCAAATATACAAAGGAATGGATATAAATCTGTTTATTTGGATTGTATCCTGCTTTTATGAACATATCCTTTTTTTCCTTCTTTAGAAACTACCAACCACCAGTCTCCACTTTGATCTAGAACTTCAATTTTTTCCCCCGTTTTTATTTTTTGTATAATTTGAGACGAAGTATTTTTATCCTTTCTTAGGTTAGTAAAGCCATCGGGATCTATTATTGTTGAATATATTTTTTCTTGATTACCTTCTTGCAGAAGTTCATAATCTTTTGAATACTTTTCAAGAGAGGGATAACCATAATATTTGTTTTTTTGAAAAGAGTCTTTTAATTCAGGATGAGAAACATAGATATTATTTAATAACAAATATGATTTGTCTGATTGAATATCAATATCCTCTTTGCCAGTGAACCCAAGTTGTAAAAGATAGGCAATAGCTTTTTCTAATGTAGCATGAGGGATGCCATTAGTTTTTATAATATTTTCTTTATTATCAGCTAGATAACTTGTTAGTGCATTTAAAAAAGAATCTTTAGATTTTAAGCGTACTAACAACTTTTCTCTCAATTTAAATGAGTTTGTTGAGGTATTATAGAATACAAATGGTAATCTAGAGCTTTGTTCAATATCATCCCAATTCTGAATATTTCTAACTGCAGCGTTGAAAAGAACTTCATTTTTTTCATAATTAAATAAAACCACCAAATCGATTGCAAGATCTGGATTCTTAGCTGCTATATTTAAGATCGATGTCAAATCATTCTGATAAATAATTTTATTTAGAGATAATAATTCTTCAAAATAAGGAAGCTTTTTGTTGTTATTTATATCAACCTTAATGCTATCTAAATCCGGTAAAATATCATTACCTATTTTAATATATTTCCCCTGTTTTGATATTTGGTAGCTTCATTGAATGCAAGAAAATCATTGTATCCACCTTGAAGTTTCTCAGGTTTAATACCAAGTAGATCCACATTAATTTTATTGAATTGTTCCTCTGTATTCTTGAATTTATTATTCTTGAAATAACTTTCAATTGTTTTAGTTTCCTTATTTTCAGGGGAAGGAAGTGTAGATTCTTTCTGTTTGCCTGAACATGAGATTAAAATAAAGATTAGTGGGAGTAAGAAATTTCTCATTTGTGTTATATGTTTTTACTTCATTTTGTCTTTAACTCTTTGTGTTATTCCGTGCTCATCTTTTGATGGGCTCTCGATGAGAATATAATTGATATATATCTTATTACACTTAATAATAAAGATTATATTTCTCCATTTCAACATCTAAAGACTCATCCAGATAATGTAGAGAATCAGATTTGATTGTACCATCAACTCCTATACTGCTTTCTGTATAAGAAATAATACCCGCTGAATTTCCTCTAAGAGGATTTAAGGGAAAATATTTTATTTGTCTTTTTATTAAAATAAGATAGACAATTGTAATTGCCGAAACCATCTCCTGAAATATTTCTGTAAAACTGCATTGAGTCGGTTTTTTTATTGTTGAGGTAAGTAAAGAGATTTACTTTTACTGTATTTCTATCAGTTTGTTTTTCTTTTATAAGTTTAATGGAAATATTATTTTCTAAAGGCAAAGAAAGTTCATTGTTTTCAGCTAAAGAGTATTGTTTCAAATACTCTTCATTTTGTTTTTTTAATATTAAATATCCTTTTCCGTTTTTTAGGGAATTGAAATAATTTGCATTCGCAAGAATAGAATCTCCAACAAAATGACTTTTATTGTGTATGACGTTTTTTGGTGAAGTATCTATTGCCTGTTTACGGCATATGCTGACAGATATTGTCAATATCAAAGCGGAGTAGCTGTATATTTTTTTTACGTTTTTCATTTGTGTTTACATTTTTTATTTCATCCTATCTTTAACTCTTTGTGGAACTTTGGACATATCTTTTGATTGGCTGCTCATAAGATTATAATATTTTGTATAGGCTTCTTTTGACTCTTGTTTATTGTTAAGCCCCCATTTCGAATCAGCATAGTTTAACCAAGCTACAACCCTGTTAGGATATTGTGAAAGTATTCTATTAAGAATGAAAATAGAGTTATTGTAGTTCTTATTTTGCTCCTGATAGTAGGCTATATTATTATAGTCGTTAACTGTTTTTTTATTTAGAGGGTATTGTTTTAAAAGTTGAGTGATTTCATTATCATTTAATGATGAGGTACATTGATAGTCTTTATTAACCTTTGAAACGATATCCAATGCCTGTCTTAAATCCAACTTCCTAGTATACATAACCAGATCTTTTTCTGTAAATGTATTGATCTCGTCAGGGGAAAAAGCTGGACCATTTAAAGGTATATAAGTATATGACAGTTTACAAATATCATCCTGTTCCACATAAGTTTCCTTTGAAAAATCTATTTTATTTAATTGTACAGTATTGGAGCCTGATGTAAAATAATATTTATAAGTAAGAAGATTATGGGGATTATCATCTTCACTAGTCTTTTTTACTATGAGAGAATTATTTTCAAAATAAACATCATCTGATTTTGGAACAATGGATTTTGTTTCGAAGTTTACAGTGTAGTTATTGTCTTTTAAAGAAAATGTAAAATTAGTTTTATCTTTAATTATGGAGTTTTCTTTTTGTAATACGCATTCGTCTGGGCTATAGAATTGTCCTTTTGGAGACTTTATAATTTTCCATTTTAAAGTACCATCATCATTAATTATAATTTCAGCTTTTCCTTTGTCATTTTGATTGCTAAAAAAACTATAAAAATCAACAATAATTTTTCCATTATTTATAACCCCTTGGATGTTGTATTCTAAATCATTTTCGCAATCTATTTTGCCACCACTATTTGCAATTGCGCAATATTGTGCTTTTATACTATTATTGTTTTGGACAATATTCAATGTAAACATTTCTTCCGGTACACTAGAATTTTGTTGCTTTTTAACATATTTCCATTTTCCTGAAATATCAATAATTTTGGTATCGGATACTTTTATTGTAGAATCCTTTAAATTTGTTTTATCATCATTAATGGCTTTTGCATTATTCTCTTTACAACTAAAAAGAAACATTAATAATAAAATTAAAAATCTCATATTATGATAAAGTTTAAGTTATCATCAAGTTTATTATCCTTCTAAGAAAAGGTCTTGATCATTTGGTAGTATTAGTGATAAAGAAATTATTTTTTTAGAACTATATTTTTTATACCTAATAAGATGGTGAATGTTGTTTTTACTTACATATCTAAGCCAATTCCATCGCCTTCAGTCTTTGCATCATTCCAATACTTCTCAAAAGAAGGTAACCCATAATATTTTTGTTTTTTAAATTCATCCTCATATTTCTTTTGTAAATCTTCTGAAGAATGCTTGTGAAAAGTTCCCATAAATGCAAAAGTTAAACCTGTTTTTTCTTTATGTTTTTCTCCAAAATATAATAGGTAAGCTATAAGTTTAGATTTCTCATGAAAATCCAAATTTTCTAATTTTATTCTATCCGTCCTTATATCTTCTAAAACAGATACTATTTCTTTTGAATATTTTTCAGGGTCAGAATCCATGTATGAAAAAGTGTCGGAGTGGATATTGAAGCTCTTATCACAGTTTTTAGTATAAAAAACCTTTAAATATGTTTCTTTGTCATCTGAGTATTTTTCAATTCTGTTTCCTTTGACATACCATTCTAAAAGATCTTTATCTTTAACATAACCAAAATCTCTAACCAATGTTTCAAGAAATGCTTTATCATTAAATTTTAGCCATGCAAGATCAGCTTTGCTATCATTAAATAAATATTTATTTTGAGCAATAATGTTTTGAGGAATATGAGTAGAGTAGTTTTGTCCATTAATTGTGACAATATTTTTTAGTAAGATAAATGGTGTAAATAATTTATTCTTTTGATCAAAAAATATATTTCCTGTTTCAGCAGATGACTCAAATAAGTTATCTTCTAATGTACTTTGTGATCCGTCCAGAAGATTACCATGATATACAAGATATCTTGTGTTAATTTTTCCATGTTGATTACAGTTGATATTCAAACCAAAAATAGAGTTTATTTTTTTTGTGAAATTTTCGTTTGAGGGTTCTTTATAACCTTTGTTTTTTAAGTCTTTAATGATTAGGTCTGAAAGAACATTTAAATCTATTTCGGATAAGGTATATTTATCTTCGGTTTCCTCATTTTCCAAATAGGCTTGCTTATCAAGAATATCCTTGACTTGGTTAGTACTAATATCTCGTTTTATAACTGTATTCGTAGGTTTGACAACCTCTTCTTGTTCTTTTTTGTTTTTGCCAGAACATGAAATTAGAATAAAGATTATTAGGATTAAAAAGTTTTTCATTTGTGTTTTTTTATCAATAATGAACTTTATAGATCTCTACTTTAAATCCATCATTTTAATGTTGAATTTTTCGAATGGGATAAGCCCGAAATCTTTTGTAGTCAGTTCTGTTTTAGATTCTTTTTCATCTCCAGAAGACATTTCAGTAGTTAAGATGGAGTATCTATGCAAATAAATTCCTTTTTTAATCTTATCATATTTAAATGTTATAAAACTCCTATTAATGATACCACCACCTCCATTAGCTTGTTCTACTGTAAAGTAATTGTCTTTAATTTTAATATCAGAAAATCCTGATGCTACATTTTCAGGATAATAAGGCTCAATTATATTATCATTGGTTAATGTTGTAAATCTATTTTCGCTATTGCTTAATTTAACAACTACTTTGAAAAGCTTAGAATCACTGGGGGTTATTTCTTTATTCCATTGAGTGCTAAAGACCGTTATTTGGTCAAGTTTTCCGTCCTGATTAATATCAGCTTCTTTTTCACTAATAATAGAATATTTATTATCTTTTTCAATTCTAGAAAGTTTTATTTCTTCAATTTTCTTTAGTTGAAAATTCTTTTGTGATTGATTTAGGGAAACTTCAATATTTGCTATTTCTTTATTAAGAGACAACATAATTGTTTTTTTTTGTTTATTGCTTTCAGCATTTTCATTTTCATAAACAAAGTTTCCGTAATAATATAAACTCTTTTTTATATTGTTATATAAATAGACATGGAAAATTGAACCATAATAATCATCTCCCTCTATTAGAATAAAATGATTTTCATTATTTTTAAAATTCCAAATATTTATATCAGCACTTTCAATAGTAATATTGGTCTCATAAAGATTATTATTTACAAACAAATTTAAAGTTTGTTTTTCTGATGGAATTAGTTTACAAATGAGCTCTGAGAATTGATAGGAAAATTCATCTTTATCCTCTGAAATTATTTTTTGTAAGATGAAATTAGAGTGTATGCTTTCCTCTTTTTTCGATTCAATTTTTTCTAATTTATTCTTTTTATCTTGTCCATTGCAATTAAATAATGTTATTAATAGCAGTGGTAGAAACCATTTTCTTATTATTTCCATTCTTTTTCTTTTAATTTATTTTGAAAGTCAATTTCGCTTTTAGATAGTTCATTTTCTGTTTTGAAATGAAAATACATCGCAGGGTTACATTTTCCTTTAAGGCCAGCAGCTGATCCAACATTAGATACTTCAAAGTGTAAGTGAGGGTTTCTTGTGGTAAAGTTTTTACCTTTCCATCCAGATATTCCTGTCAAGCCAATTACATCATTATATTCAACAGGATCTCCTTCTTTGAAAAAATCATTTTTACTTAAATGCCAAAATGTTAAATAAATTGTTCCATTATGATTAAATTCTCGTTCTAATATTTCTCCTTTATTTTTATATGTGGGCTGATATGATTTGTTTTGTAAAGATTTAAATGTTTCTTTATCTAGTACTTCAATTACCACAACATTACCTGCCATAGATTCTGAAGTATATATTTTACTTATTTTTCCTTTAAAACAAGCATAAACTTTCGTTCCTGGAACTGCTAACAAGTCACAGCCTGTGTGATTTGCCGACCCATCCCTTATCTTTTCTCCAAATGACCCATGCCAAGGCTTATATCCTCCTCCTTGAGAATATAAACATAGCATTGGATTATCAATTGGCATCCTCCATTTGCCATTAGTCTGTGGTGAACTTTTTTTAGCATTATTTATTGTACATTGATCAATTTTAAAAACTTTTGATGTTATTGTGTCAAAAGTATCTTGCTTAGGCTGATGATTTTTTGATACTCCATTTCGAATCACATCATTTCCTACTAATGGACAAATTTTTCCTTTTACATCTCTTGTTGTATTAGCGAGTTCATTTATTTTTTTCCATTTAAAAAAGATCATTCCACTTGATACACATAAATCTATTCTTTCTCCAATAGCATCCGGATTTTTCAAAACATCAACATTATTGTATTTTAATGTATAAGGATTACAATATTTATAAAATCCTTTTCCAGTTACTTGTATTAAACCTCTACCTCTATAATTCCAACCATCATTTGGCTCTGTATTTTCTAACTCCTTAGCCTTTGCAGCAGGAGGGGAATATGCATAATTCGCAATTTTTATTTGAGTCTCTATTGGAACATCAATAGCTTTCGGGTCTTTTCTATCTCGTATTGCACGTCCCCAAAGTTTTGCTTTTTCTCGTCCTTCTTTAGTTTGAAAAGCTTTAAATGTACCAATAATCGATTCCCAATAATAATTAAACCCTTCTCCTTCTTTTAAATTAAGAGCATCCCCAGCTTCAACTCTAGCCTGTGCAAAGAAATGAGCTTTATTCCAGCAAGTATTCATTCCCAAGTCCTTCATGTACTTAGTATAGGTATCTGCCACAATTTTTCTATTAGCTTCAGAAGCATTTGGAAAGATGGTTTTTAAATCATCCACAGTTATGGCTTTATCACAATTAGGGCATCCTCCTGTCTTTGTCTCTGGCTTAGGATCCTTTTTCACCCCAGTCGCCGTATTCCCATTATTCTGTGGCTTCGGAACTTCCAGAATATCCACATCAATAGTTTGTGATTTAGCAGAGATATCTAGAAAGATGACTTCTGCAAAGATCTCCTGTTGGCCTCCTTTCCAATATTCTCCGCTATCCGGGTTTTTAGGATCATTTCCTATTTCCCCGGTTTTTTGCATTTCCTTTGTGAGAGGAATAAGAACATCTACATGGTTTGTTAGAAAAGTATGCTCTTTACTGTAGAGCAGATCATCTCCTATAAGATCATGTTCCCAAATTTTAAGTATGTACTTTTTACCTACAATGTTAAAAGAATCTATAGATACCCTTATGGTTTCCCCAAATTTAGGATTTTTAGTGAATTCTTTTCCATTTTTATCGGTTAGCTTTACTTTGGTAATTTTTCCATTTTTATCAGGTTGGTTATTAGGAGAATTAGGTCTCGTCGATCCTTTTGGAGAATCCGGTTTAGGCTTGGGTGGCGGTGGCTTTGGTTGTGACTTTCCACCATTGTTATTTCCTGTAGGTTTTTTAGGAGGAGGAGTAGGAGCTTTATACTCAGGATTATTGGCATTAGCATTATCTGAGGCTTTTAATTTCCCATTGTATTCTGCAGTCACATAATACTCGTGTTGTTTTTTATCATCTTCCCTTTTGTTGGCAATAGCAATATAAGTAGTAAGCAGTGCAAAATTCCAGCGGGCATTTCCCTGACTGTCTACCAATACAGGTGGTGATTTTAGGATAAACTGATTTTTTTTATTGTGACCATCGCCTTTCTCATCATCTTCCCAAAGGGTGAAGATGATACGCTCGCCTTCCATACCCTGGCATTTAGCTACTGCCCATAGGCGGTCCTGATAACTTAATTTCTTATTCACTGGGGTACCATCCTGGAAAGTGAGTTTTACGTTAAGGATGTTTTTTTCAGCAGAAGGCTGCTGTTCATTCTTTTGAGGCTGTACAATAATAGACATAGGATCTTTACCTTCTGGTTTGTCCAGATAGCCTTCAACTCTGTAAGTGTACTGCCAGGCATCTTTACCAAAAGTAAATTCGCCCACTTTTTTCTTGATATTTGTGGTGGTAAATTTTCCATCCGGTCTTTTTCTGAACAATTCCCAGGTAACAAGGGATTCTTTTCGTTCATTAGCCGGAGTATTGGGATACCATTCCGTTACTTTATACAATGCTTTTTCTCCTGTTTTGGGAGAAGTATTACCGGTGATTCTTGAAACGCCTTTTTTTGCCATGATCTTTTAGTGTTTGGGTTACCAGGCGTCTGCCTCTTGTTCGTCCGTTTCCGCTTTGAATTGATCAAAATTAACAACAGGATTATAAACCTGCTGTTCCTTTGTATCTGCGCTATTTACGTGGCTTTTACCAGCCTCACTTTGCTGGCCATGTTTTAAGATGGTTATTTTTCCACCTGTGGTACACATCAGTTCAGAGATTTCTGTAAGACAGCTCTTTCCCATGACCTTTACTTTTTCATAGGTTTTTTGCCATTTTCCGGCTGCTGCATAAGCACAGGGAAGATATCCTCCGGAAGTAGGTTTAAGCTTACATTGTCCAAAAGGTTGTGCAGGAGGATCTAGCTGTACATCATCTTCTGTTACGGCAAGATAATCAGCCTGTCCTTCCTGGTCATTCCAATAATGTTTCTGATGACTGGTTACCTTAAATTTTGGAAATTTGAAGCCCTGATTGCATTGTACCGTTCCTTTTTGGATGACAAAATATTTGCCTTCGTGAGGTCCGGAGCTGCTTTCTCCACCCTCATCTTTCTTTTCTTCTTTTTTATCCTGTTTTTCCGTTGCTTTTTCAGAAGATTGATTTTCATCAGAGGATTGTTCTGAAGAAGAATCTTCACCAATTCCTTCCTCTGTGGTTTCTTCCTGAGAAGATGCGCTGGGAGTATCTGTTTCTTCAGCCATAAGCTGAGGATCTTCCGGAATGATGATTTTCTTTCCCGGAATAGGCTCCTGCATGATATCCTCCTCTGAGCAGTGGAGATTATGATAGGTCTTTAAGATACCTTCATTTTTCAGCTTAAATTGCTGAGCCAGCGAGCTGAAGGTGTCGCCCTGCTGTATGACATAGTTTTTCATATTATCCTTGTGTTATGGTGATTTTGTGTTGTTGAAGAGATTCTTCTTCACGCCAAAGATGTATGCTGCCTGAAGCTTGAAGAAGATTTTTCTTATGAGTGGTGTATTCTATAATTATATTTCCTGAAACAGGCTCATCAACAGGCTCATTATACTTTGTTCCTGTTCTTAATTCCTGTAAACTGTAAAACTCTGCGCTGTTTCCTGTTAAAATGGTTGTTATATGATCCTTATCTTCATTGTTTTGTTCGATCGTCATATGGCAGAGGATTGAAAAGGAATTCTGGGAAAAATAGAATGATTCCGTCCAGTCAGCCTTCTTATAAAACCAATCCATTTTAGGGAATAAAGTCTGAAAGAGAAGGGTACTCTGAAACTGTTGCAGAAAAAGCTTTTTATCAGTGATTGTATTTTTAAAAGTATCCAGATAAGTTTTAGAGATTTCTCCAATGAAAAAATCCTCTAGGTTTTTACGTTGATCAGCAAAGGTTTGAAGGATCTTCTTATGATCGGCAAATCCAGTAATTTTACCCTGTTCATTTATTATAAAGTCAATAGGCATAATGCTTTTCATACAATTGATCGCAAGATCACTCATTTTAGAATCGGGGAGAGTGCCGTTCAAAACAAAGCGATCCTGGCTGTAGGATAGTATATAATGACTTGTATTTTTGTCTTTAAGCATCGTAAGATGGACGGTGTAGTCAATGGTTACAGAAGATTCCAATGGGCTTTCAAACGATTCTGAGACCTTATATTTCCTGGCAAAAAATGATTCTGATAGGTGTGAAAGCAGAAGTGCTTTTTTTCTTTCCTGATCTCTTTGCTTTTCGGTTTGGATATTAAGGGGAACAAAAACATTTTTTACTTCATTGAGGTTCTCAAACCAAATTCTATCCATTTTTCCACAATGAGAATTGTGAAATGATTTAAGCTCTTCTCCGGTGATACCTAACCGGGAAGCTATGGAGTTGAGGGTATCTCCATGGCGAACCTTATATTCTAAAAAATCAATTTCCATCAAGTGTGAATTATCGTATAAAACTATAAAAAAACTGAATTTGAAATGAATTTTTAAGGCAAAATCTGAAAAATTGTAGTAAAACTACGACAAAAGATTACCCCGTGTTTGGGATTAAATTTATAGAGAGATTTAGTAATTTTGTGAAAGATGAATCTAATGATGCCGGATAGAAACCATAACCTTTACATATAATGATATGAAGAATAAATATTTACAAAGCTTCCTGATAGTCCTGCTAACCTTCCATTTGGGGTACGCAGAAATATTTCTCCATACATCGCCGGATTCTTCCTTAAAAAAAGAAGATACCATAAGAATTAAGGAAAGTCTTCATGAAGAAGATATTGAAGCCAATGAATACCTGAAAGACCGGTTAAAACCCATTCAGGCTAATTTTAAAAGGATCAATTCTATTACCCAATGGACAGGTATTAAAAAGAAAGATATTGAAGGCGAGTCTGCGGAAGGCGGAGAAGCTACCTATTACTATAAAAACAAGCGCCTGGAAAAGATTATGGCCAGACATTATGGAGAAATGGGACAAGTTCTGATTGAATATTATCTGCTCAACGGAAAGTTATCCTTTGTTTTTGAAAAAGATTATGAATACAATCGTCCGCTATTCTATGATGCAAAAGCAATGAAAGAAAATAATGATACGGAAGCTTTTGATTTTGAAAAATCGGAGATTACAGAAACCCGGAATTATTTTGAAAAAGGAACCCTGATCCATATTGTAAACAGTCAGGATTGTGGGGCGCCATTCAGCGGAAGTTATATGGCTGAAGAGGAGAAAAGTATACTGGATGCCTTTGCAAGACTTATAAAACTGGAGAAAGGAAAATAAAAGTTTTCATTTTACTATATAGGCACAAATGATTCATTTTTTATTTTGAAAATCGTAGATTTTCAAAAACTTAAGTGCTCTTCTTAAGCATGAAGTCTTCAACTTAAAAACCTCAAGTGTTTAAAACCTTTTGCGACTTTTGTGGTTTAAAAATGAAGTTTATTTCATCTCTTTAATAAGGTTAAGGCGTTCCTCCACCTCTTTGATCCTACTGATCCAATAATTAATACCCTCCTGATTTGTCACCGTTTTCTTAAAAGCATCACGGTTCACTGCCCATAGCTTAGAGCCATTTTGTTGATATTCAATTTCACGTTCTCTTTTCGTTTCCGGTTCTATGCGGTATCTCCAATACACCAGCGAGTGCATATATTCTGCGCGGATTTTTTCAAGGTAACCGATAATAGCCTTCCGATCTTGCGGAATATATCCCGGTCCGGAACAGCCACAGGAATGAAAAGTAATTCCTACAGTATATAAATCCCTGATATGTGCCCATTGTTTATGATCATTCTTTGCCGGTGATTCAAAGTCAAGTCCCATATTGGCCATAAGGTTCCCACATTCTGGGCATTTGGCTTCTACAGAAACCTGTGCATCTCTGTCTACATCTTTTAAAACACGACGTTTGAAGGTTTTCTGACAGTTGAAACAAGCATAGTGACATTTATAAACCATCATGGCATATCGACACATAGGATAATCTTTGTTTTTATAGTTATTAATTATTTTTTCTCTTCATAGCTGATTCCCATAAAACTGCTGGCACTTCGAGGATCATAAACCGACCAGACACTTCCCCAGGGAAAAATGAAAGTACAGCTTGGGTAAGGTGTTTTCTTTTTCCGGGTTGGAGGCATTCCCAATATCAAAGTCAGAAATTTATTATTTCGGTAAAATACCTGCATTTCCTTTTCTTCCGTCCATTCATTCCAGTCTTTGGCATCAGTGCTTTCCCATGTATTCATGTGCATGCTGTGCAGCTGATCTCCCAAAAAGCAGAGACTCAAGGAAAGTTGATGGCTTTCAATGTCTATAGCTTTGAAATAATACAAAAAATATCCGGTTTTTACATCCCACATATTATGATACTTTTCTATATAAAAATCAGTCTGTTTCAGCTGATTCAGCGGCATTCCCTTGTACAATTGAGTGCTGAAATCTTCCAGTTTCAAGCCTCCATTTTCATTGTTAACCAGCATATTCAAAAAAATGAAGCTATAAATATACCCGTTTTTTCTTTACAGACAACGAATAATATTTACAGCTTCCAGTAGAAATAGAAAATATCGGTGTTACGGATTTGATATAATTAATGTTGAAGGAATATCAGAGAGCCAAAGACTCTTCGTATCGATCAGATTTTTCCAGCTTTTGCTGCTGATGAGCATCAGATCCTGAGAATTCAGGAATTCTTTTTCAATTTTTTTCTCGTTATACAAAGTGATGTGATTAGGAGCCACCTGTTCAATGCTTCGGATCAGTTCTTTCACCTCGATATTGTTACGGATTTGTCCTGCAGCATCAAGAATGATGATCTGAGAATTATTATTGTTAATTAGTCTTTTGGCATATTCAAGAAGATAGAAATCACTCAAATTGAAGATCGGAACAAATACCTTATCCGCAGCAGTGAAGTCTTTCTCCACCAATACACCTACAGGAATATTGGTTTTATCCAGGATCTGTAGCGTAAAGTCGTCAAAAGGAGAGTTATTGAAGATATTACCCTTGCCTTTTACTGTATTCAAAAGCTTTTCAGGGTTAATAATCTTGGTGGTAAAACCGAGTAGTCTTCCTAATAAACTTCCTTCATACATAGACTTTCCAAGCATAATAAGCAGAAGGTCATAATGTCCTTTATTGGTAATGCTGGTCAAGTCATTTTCTATATCGGTAGAGGCTTTAAAAAGGGTAGTGACCTCCAAATTCAATTCATGTGATTTTTCGATGACATTCTGAAACTGAGACTCTTCATATTCATCCATATCATAAGCATGCAGTTCGTCAACAGGAGCAATATTCATGGCTGTAATGCTTTTATTGCCATTCATTTTATGGGTGAAATCATGAGCCAGTTTTAATAAGGTACTTCCGGATTCCGGTTTGTCAAAGGATAATAATACCCTATATTTTGAATCGTTGGCAGGATCAAGAGGTTCATTTTCATCTTTTTTTGATTTAAAAATAAAATTAATGAAGTCTAGAGCCGGACCTGTCATAAAAGTGGTAAACAAGGCCATAATAACAAGCATTGCAAAGATTTCAGGGCCTAATACACCAAGATCATATCCAATGTTCAGAACAATAAGCTCCATTAAACCTCTGGTATTCATCAGAGCACCTATGGTTAAGCTTTCTTTCCAGTTTATTCCGACAAATTTAGCCGTGAGTGCACTTCCTGCAAATTTTCCAATAACAGCCGTTAAAATAATAAATCCGGCCGTCATCCAAAGGTGGCTGTCATTCAGTAAGCCGATTTGAGTACGAAGTCCTGTGAAAACAAAGAATAATGGAAGAAGAAGCACCAATGCCACATCCTCTACTTTATCGATAAATAACGTACGGAACTTGGTGTTTTCCGGCATAATCGCTCCGGCCATAAATGCTCCGAATAAAGCGTGAATTCCTATAACTTCAGTCACATATGATGATAAGATTAAAGTCAGGAAGAAAATGGCTACCATCGGTTTGCTGATGGTGTTTTTACCAGCCTGAAGATCTCCAATTCTTTTGAGGAATGGTCTTACGATTTTAATCATCAGAAGAACATAGGCAATAGCCATGATAATAACATAAATGGAGCTTGTAAAAGAACCCGCCTTTACAATAGCAATCACAGCCGCAAGAATACACCATGCAGTAATATCATCTGCTGCGGCACAGGTAATAACAATAGTTCCAAGCTTGGTTTTTTGTAAATTTCTTTCCTGAACAATCCTTGCCAATACCGGGAAGGCCGTAATACTCATAGAAATGGCAATAAATAAAGCAAAAGAGGTAAACTGTATCCCCCCAGGTGCAAATTCCTGATAGATAAAATAAGATAAACCAATTCCGAGTGCAAAAGGGATAATGATACTGGCATGGCTGATGACTACTGCATCATGGGCTTTCTTTCTTAAAACGCTAAGATCCAGTTCCATTCCCACAATGTACATGAATAGAATTAATCCTATCTGGCTCAGAAACTGTAAGTTTCCTAATGATTCTTTTGGAAAAAGAAATGCTGAAAATTCAGGAAAATACATTCCCAAAAGCGATGGTCCCAAAACAATCCCTGCAATCATTTCTCCGATTACAGAAGGTTGTTTGATCTTCATACAGAACCATCCGAAAAGCCTTGCAGTAAGGATAATGGTAACAATCTGTGCTAATAATAATGCTAATGGATGATGAAGATTTGTTTTAAATGATTCCTGAAAGTTATCCCAGGTAGATCCGGTGCTTGTTTTAGTGACAATATTCTCCTTAATCTCTAACGTTTGTCCTTCAATAATGAAGAAGTACATCAGACAGGAAAAGACTGCTATGGTAGTGATGTAGAAAATTAAATTTCTGTATTTCCCCAAATTCATGATTCCTTTATTTTGATGCAAAGTTGATAAGAATAAACTGAGATTAAAATAGTTTGTTTTTAAAATGTAATGAATACGGTAAAAAATGTAATAAAAATCTTAGTATTGAAATAAAGTTTTTAAATGTTCTTTTGTCTTGAAACAAAAGAACGAAAAATTCAAGACTTGGAAACTTCCGCTAAAAATGAAATCTGTTCTCTAAAAACTCTAAACTCGTGCGGTAGCTAAGTATTTTTATTATCAACATTTGTCCCGCACTCAGACAATAGAGTTTTCTTAACGTTCACAGATATCATTTTTTTAACGCTCCAGTTTCCTAGGTCGCTCAAAAAGTCATCTGATTAAATCTAGTTTATGGAATGAATTTTAGAAACTATTTTGTAAACAACTCCATTAATGAATTTTTGTAAGCATCACCAATCTGAAGCTTAAGAAAGTGATCGTCTTCTGAAGGAATAGTAGTGATAATTTCGTTGGTACCCAATACTTTGATAGAAGATAATGCAATGATTTCTTTTTTATTGACCTGTGCAAAATCCTTAGCCGGAAGCATTTCCAGAAGGTTTTTAAAATTAAGATTCTTTAAAACAATGGTGGTTCCGTCATGGAGAATAATATCCTTATCCCGGCTATCAATCTCAGATGTTTTGATATAAGCAATTTGTTCCGTTAAAATAACCGTTTTACCAATATTGCTATTCCATTCGATAAAGGTTTTCTTCTGAATCGTGTTGATTTGTTCTTTAGCCTTTTCAAAAGCCTGAATAAGACGTTCTTTTTTAATCGGTTTTCTTACATAATCCACCACATTGAGGTCAAATGCTTCTGCTGCATATTCTTTGTAGGCAGTGGTGAAGATAATTTTTTTGGAACCGGAGATGATTTCCGCAACCTGAAGTCCTGTCATACCCGGCATTTCAATATCTAAAATGCATAGGTTGCAGTCAAGGGAATCAATTTCGTTCAGGAAGATTTTAGGATCATTAAATGCTTTTACTACTTCTACGTCCTCAATCTGTTCGCATAGAAGTTTCAAATAGCTGATGGCTAATAATTCATCATCCAGAATAACGCATTTTATCATAGAATTCTCCTAAATTGATTTTTAATTCTGCAGTGAAGATACCGTTTTTTGAACTTTTTTCCAGATGATAATGGGTATTGTAGATCATTTTTAATCTCTGATCCAAAGACTGGCTTCCAAAACCGCTTTTTTCTTTTTCCAGACTATTCTTTAAGGAAGCTTTATTGCTTACTTTCATAGTGAATACTCTGTTTTCCAATTCCATAAAAATAGAGATAAAGGAATCCTGGGCCAGAAAATCTGTGTGCTTAAAAGCATTTTCAATAAGATCAACAGAAATAAGAGGAGCGAAAACCTTTTCTTCATATACCGAATCCGATTTATTGATCTTAAATTTAATTCTGAAGTCGAAGAGAGGGTTCACTTTAATTTTATTGATCTCAATAAGGCTTAAAGCGAAGTTTAATTCCTCTTTTGGGCTTACATATTTATTGTTGCTTTCGTATAAAATATAATCCAGAACATTCGCCAGTTTATCCAGAGACATATAGGTTTGGTAAGCATGAGACTGAACGGAATTAAGGATGTTTTTAAACAGATGCGGATTCAGTTTGGTCCCAATATGTTCTAAACGAACTTCATTCAGCCTTTGCTCAATGATTTTATTGGATTCTGAAAGTTTTGTATTTCTCTGAGTCAGCTTTTGATTTTTACTGAAGAGATAGATACTTGCAGCCAGAAAAAGGAAAATGGCAAAAACTCCGATGAAAATCAGATAATCATGAATCATGTAGTAATTGCCTTCCATAAAGTAAATTATTGAAACTATTTAAGCTTCTTAAGGCTGTTTACGGTCAATGTTTCTTCACACTTTTCAAAAGTGATCTCGTAAGACGGATTTTTTTCAGGATAGGTGATAAGATACTCCGGACATGGTTTCTTTTGAGCATGGCTTTTGTCAAAATCTACTTTTCCGTTGGTAATGATGCTGTCTTTTACAAACTTTTCATCAATCTTGTAAGTGCTCATTGCTGTTTTAGCCTCTTCAGAATATTTGAATTCTTTAGAAAGAGATTCGGCGATCACTCGGCTGTTGGGTAAATAACCGCTGCAGCTTGCGCCTTTTTTGTTTAATATAAAAAATACGAGAAGTAGACCCGGAACGAAGCCTATTGCATAAAATTTAAGTTTTTTCATTTAGAAAATTAAAAGATTGATATCGTGGTACGTAAGTCCGAAACGGTCACAGATGATCTTTTTGGTATGTCTTCCCTTGTACATATATAAGCTCTGCTTCATTTCATTTTTTCGGATCAGCATGTTTTCAAAGCCGCCCTCTTCGTCATAATTTAAAATATAGGAAAGGAAGAAGTTCGAGATAGCCTTTGTAGTGGTTCTCGGCATTCTTGAAGTAAGGTTAGGAAGTCCGCAGTGGATAACACCGTGCTTGATGATATAAGGATCTTCCATAGTGGTCAGTTCAGACGTTTCAATCACCTTACCGTTGTCTATCGTAATATCGATGATGACACTGCCTTTTTTCATGTTCATGACCATATCTTCAGTGACAATAGGCGTCATATTTAATCTTGGAAGTGCTCCAATCACTACATCAGCGCGTCTTAAACTTTTGCTGAACTCCTTAGGATCGATGATGGAAGTCGGTACACGGCTGTCTACCATTGTGTGAAGCCTTCTTAATTTTGATAATGAGTTGTCGAAAACCTTTACACTCGCGCCTAAACCAATAGCTGCCTTTGTCGCAAATTCACCTACAATTCCGGCTCCTAAAATAACTACTTCAGCAGGTCTTACTCCTGTAATTCCCCCAAGCATTAAACCGTTGGACAGCGCTAATAATTCTGAAGCATATAAAATAGAAACGGTTCCTGCAATTTCACCGATTAATCTTACCAATGAAAGCTGCTTGTATTCATCTACGATAAATTCAAAGGCAATAGCATTTATTTTTTTCTCTGCAAGTTTAAGGAAATACTCCTTGTCTCTAAGGTTGATCTGAAGTGCTGAAACCATATAAGTATTAGGCTTCATATAATCAATTTCATCCAGGGTAGGAGGGTTGATTTTCAGAATCAGATCCTGCCCGAAGGCTTCCTTCGGATCATTGGTGATTTTTGCCCCTGATTCAGAATATTGTAAATCTGTAAAAAATGACCCTTGTCCGGCGCCTGATTCTACAATGATCTCATGGCCGTGCTCTACCAATACCTGTACAGCGTCAGGACTAATGCAGGTTCTCCTTTCGTTAAGACAGGTTTCCTTAGGAATTCCAATGCTGAACTGTTTTCCTTTCTTTATAACCTCCAATTTTTCCTCTTTCGGCATCAATTCTTCTTCTGTGAAAGGAGTAAAAATATTTGTACTCATCCTTAAATTAAATTATGTCTTACAGATTGTTATTTTACACTCAATTAATAAGCAAAGATACATAATATTTACTCGAATGAAACTTCTCTGTTTTCACCTGTATTCACAATGCTCATTGTGTGATAGTTGAGCCCGTAGAGCTCTTCTTCGTACACTTCCGGCCACTCAATGATGCATAAAAAAGAGTTGTCAAGGTATTCTTCAATTCCAATATCATATACTTCTTCAATGTTTTTTAAGCGGTAAAGATCAAAATGAAATACTTTTCCTTTCGAAGTCGTATATTCATTAACAATAGAATAAGTTGGAGAACTTACTTCATCATTACTTCCTAGATTTTTAAGCAAAAACTGAGAGAAAGTAGTCTTTCCTGCACCCAGATTTCCCTTCAATAAAAGGATATTATGTTTTAATTTAGGAAGAATGCTGTTAACAACTTCCTGCCAGTCTTCGATTGTGTGTATAGTAAACTGCATAGGCTGATTTGTCTGCAAAAATAATGAAATAAGTTTTAGAGTGGGAGAGTTAAGAAGAAGTTTTAGAATTGTGAAATAGCCGGAAAAAGGTTGTCAAAATTTTATAAACCATTTATAACTCGAACTTATGAACGTTAATCCTTTTTGATGCTCAAATTCTATGATTTAAAGTTTATGAACTTTTTACATACTTCATAAACTTTTGCATAAAATACCTAATTTTGCAGCATGATTTCCAAGCAGACCATAGATAAAATATTCTCCACAATCAGGGTAGAAGAGATTGTAGGTGAATATGTGCAGTTGAAAAGAGCAGGGTCTAACTTTAAAGGACTCAGTCCTTTTCATGAAGAAAAGTCTCCAAGTTTTGTTGTTTCACCAAGTAAGCAGATCTGGAAAGATTTCTCTACCGGAAAAGGAGGAACAGCCATCTCTTTCCTGATGGAAATTGAAAACTTTACTTATCCCGAGGCACTTCGCCACGCAGCTAAGAAATACGGAATTGAAATTGAGGAAGATCTGCGTGAAATTTCTGAGGAAGCCAAACATGCCCAGACGGAAAAAGATCTGCTGTATAAAATTCATGAAGTTGCCAATACTTATTTTCAGGAAATCCTTTGGGATAACAAAGAGGGAAGAAGTATAGGATTATCCTACTTTAAAGAAAGAGAGCTTAAAGATGATATTATTAATAAGTTCCAGCTTGGATATTCTCCTGAACAAAAGAATGCATTTACAGCTTATGCTTTAGAAAAAGGATATACTAAAGAGATTCTTGAAAAATCGGGACTTTCTATTTTCCCGGAAAACACTCCGGCGGGAGTTGACAGATTCCGTGAAAGGGTTATTTTCCCAATTCATAGTTTCTCAGGTAGAGTACTTGGTTTTGGAGCAAGGATTCTTAAAAGTAATGTCAAAACGGCAAAATATCTCAACTCGCCGGAAACCGAGATTTACCATAAATCCAATGTTCTTTACGGATTAAACCAAAGTAAACAGGCTATTTCAAGAAAGAACGGCTGTCTTTTGGTGGAAGGGTATATGGATGTGATTTCCCTTCACATGTCAGGTATTGAAAACGTTGTAGCGAGTTCAGGAACTTCCCTTACCACTGAGCAAATCAAGTTGATTAAGAGACTTACGGAAAATGTAACAATTCTTTTCGATGGTGATAATGCCGGTATTAAAGCCAGTTTCCGAAGTATTGATATGTTGCTGACCGAAGGAATGAACATCCGCGTTTTGCTTTTCCCTGATGGGGATGACCCGGATTCTTTTGCCAGAAAACATCCACAGGAATATGTAGAAAAGTACATTGAAAATGAAGCGATGGATTTCATCGACTTTAAAGCGGAAATTCTGTTGAGAGATGTAGGAAATGATCCTATCAAAAAAGCGGAGGCGATTCGTGATATTGTAAAATCGGTTTCCTTTGTACAGAATGCGTTGAAAAGGGAAGTTTATCTGAAGGAAGTTTCCAATAAATTCGGACTTTCCGAGCAGAGTCTTTTCAATGAGTTGGATGTTCAGAAGCAAATTACCCAGAATCAAACCCATCATGTTCAGCAGCAACAGAAAGAAAAAGCTGCTCCAAAGCTGGAGATTGTTCCTCTGGATAAAGAAAAAGAAGATCCTTTCCTGTTTGAAGTATTGTTTATGGAGAATAAGCTTATTGAACACATGTTGGCGTTTGGAGATATTGTCCTGAAAAGGAGAAATGAAAATAATGAAGAATATCAGATCACCGTCATTGAAGAAATTCTGCATCATTTTGAAGAAGAACAGTATACATTTTTAGTCAAAGGAAATGAGATCATTATCCATCAGGTGAAAGAGGGAATTCAGAAAGATGAATTGAGAAGTGGAAACTTTTTTGTATCTTTTATGGACGAAGAAATTACCACAAAGGTTGTAGATGCACTGATTCCTTTGGATGAATTGGAAAACTGGGCTTCCAGAAATATTTATCCCCCGAATTATGGTGATAAGGTTGCAGATCAGATCACAGGTGACGTTTTGCTGCATAAATACAGATATATTGATTATCTGATTACAGAAACTGCTAAAGAACTGGATCAATACAGCAGCACTGATGAAGTAAAATATTATGAGCTCATCAAAAAAATCACCTTATTGAAACAGGCTTCCATCAGACTAAGTAATATCATTGAGTATTCTCCGATCAAAGGAATTTATATAGATAGAAAAAGATAGTTTAAAGACAAAAGGATTCCTGATTCTGTGACAAAAAGTCTTATAAAATTTTAGGAATAAATATTGTAATTTAAACTTTGCAAATATTTTTAAATAATACATAATATAAATATGGACATTAAAAAAGAATTCAGAGATTTCTCTGTAAAACATTTAGGAAACAACGGTTTGGCTACCGATCAGTATATGGGAATGTATGGCCCAACGAACTTAACTCCGTACATCATGGAAGAAAGAAGATTAAACGTTGCTCAGATGGACGTTTTCTCCCGTCTGATGATGGACAGAATTATCTTCCTTGGAACAGGAATAGATGATCAGGTAGCGAATATCGTTACAGCTCAGCTTTTATTCTTAGAAAGTGCAGATCCGTCTAAAGATATTCAGATCTATATCAACTCTCCTGGTGGAAGTGTATATGCAGGATTAGGTATTTATGACACCATGCAGATCATTAAGCCGGATGTAGCTACAATCTGTACAGGTATGGCGGCTTCAATGGGCGCAGTATTATTGGTTGCCGGAGAAAAAGGAAAACGTTCTGCACTTAAGCATTCAAGAGTAATGATTCACCAGCCTTCAGGAGGTGCTCAGGGAGTAGCTTCTGATATGGAGATCAACTTAAGAGAAATGTTGAAATTGAAGCAGGAGCTTTATGACATTATCGCTCACCATTCAGGACAGACTTACGAGTGGGTAGAAAAATCTTCCGACAGAGATTACTGGATGACTTCAGAAGAAGCGAAAAGTTTCGGAATGGTAGATGAGGTTCTTCAAAGAGCAGAAAAAAAATAATTGATTGTATAATCATATCGAAAAACGCATCCAAATCGGATGCGTTTTTTGTTTTAGCCATGAATGAACGAATTGTATTGGAACATCATGACAAAGTAAGTAGCATGAGGAAAGTTACAATTGAAGACCTAATAATTCCCCTGCGATGGGGGCGTCGAAAATTCAAAGAATTTTTGACGGGGTGGTTCAATAATTCCCCTCTCTACTTCTTCACAATCTTATGCACCGTGGAACCATTATTAGTCTTAATCTCCATCCAATATACACCAGCATTTAAAGATTTAACATTGATCTTCGTTGCATGGGAAGTCATTACTTTCTGTCCTAATGAAGAATACATATTGACTTCTATGATATTCTCAGGACTTTCAATCTGAATAAAATCACTCGTTGGATTAGGATAAATATTGAATAATGCTCTCTTATTTATTGTGGCAACAGACAATGTAGCGTTACTTGCTTCAGTAGGAGTGAAAGGTTTTCTGTCTCCAAAGCTTAATCCAAACCATGTATTGTTACTCAATTGGATTTGGCTCAGATCCGCCTTTTTCTGCCAGCTGGAAAGATCTTTTCCGGTGTATAATTTCCAGTTTTCCGCTCCGGAGTTGTTTCCGGTAAAGGTATTTAACGACAAATTGGAAATCTGATTGTTGCTGGAAGTGAAATTGAAATAAGGAGCTTGAGATTGGATAAGCTGTAAGGCCTGTTCTGCTGTTATAGTGCCATTATATTGAATTCCAAAAACAAAAGAGTTGGCATTACCATTAGAATTATGGGTTCCAAAATCTACAACAACAAGACTTCTGTTGTTTCCTGTTCCAATCCAATGGGTAATTTGAGATGAGGTGTACCATTGAGAACTATAAGCTGGTACTGGAGTGGATGGTGGGGTATCCATTTCATCAATACCATAGGTAATACCAAACCATAACCCGTCTGTTAAAGCAGTATAACCTACACCATTATTTTGATTAGACATGTTCCCGGCATTGGGACCAGTCCAGGTAATCCAGTAATCATCTGTACTTGGAGTATGGTGATTATAGGTAAAACTGTACAGAAATCCTGAAGGAATGTCAGCCTCTATTTTAGGTTCTGCCGCCACAATAGCGTTAATCATGTCTTCTGCCATTAAATTATCACCATCAAAGCGAAACCCCCATGCATAAGATGCAGGTGTATTACTGTCATTGAAATCGGCAATGAAATAAGCCTTTTTAGAACCGGTTCCTACCCAAAACTTAATGTCGTTTTCTGTGAATTGGGCAAAGAAAAACTGCGTACAAAGCAGTAAGAAAAAAAAATAGATTTTTCTCATGATATAATTAAATTAAAGTTTTATTCCCGAAACTTATGTATTAACAGGATTATCTTTAATCCTGAAATGTAAAGTGTGTTCAAGGCAGGTCTCCTGGCTCGCATCCTATAGCCAACCTTCCCGGAATGTTGATCCAGTGGTTCATTTTATAATAGCTATAGGTAAAAAACAGCTTACAGTTGCGGGTACAGCTCAAGATTTGAATGATATTCTCACTTGATTCCCTATTGTGAACAGTGTTCAACCTTAAAAACGATGCAAATATATCATATAATTTTTTGATGTCTGTTTTGTGAATTATATAGCCTGTTCTAGCAATTCTTAAGGCTAAATCGGGTTTTGTGATAATGGATTTAATTGATTGGTAATGAATTGTGTTTTTGGTTTTTATTTTCAGAGTTCAATGAGGTATTTTGTTGTTTATACTGAATTCATCTCAGGGTTCTATTGTTAAAATAGAATTATCATTGCATTCAAGATCAGTTTATAATCAATTTATACTTTCGCGCCATAAAAGTTAATATGAAAAAATTACTATTATCTGCTTTGGTGCTATCTGTAGTATGGTCATGCAGCAAAGATGATTACAACAATATAAATAATCAGGATATTAATTACTCTAAACTTCCTCAGGAGTTTCCTTTTTCGACGCTGGCAACAGTGAACGGAGTGGATGTAATTAATGGCGGATTCGGTTCCGGAGCGGCTGCTCATCCTACAAGAAAAGGAGAGTTTTATGTTATTACAGACCGTGGCCCGAATACAGATTACAAGAGCGGGAAAAAGTTTTTAGCACCCAATTTTACTCCTACCATTATGCATTTTAAAATTAATGCTGAAGGAAAGGTGGAAGTCATTAAATATATTAAACTTAAAAATCCATCCGGACAGCCTATTACAGGACTTCCAAACCCTATTGGAATGGGAAGTACAGGTGAAGTGGCTTATGATGCAGCAGGAAATGAACTGGGTACGGATAAATATGGATTAGACAGTGAAAGTATTGTGGCAGCACCTGATGGTACATTCTGGGTTTCCGATGAATACGGCCCACATATCGTTCACTACAATGCCGATGGAGTAGAGTTGGAAAGAATAAGCCCAATTGGTGTAAATACAGGAACAAGAAAGTTACCTGCTGTTTTAGCCAAAAGAAGAGCAAACAGAGGAATGGAAGGACTTTGTATGACTCCAGATGGAAAAACGTTGGTAGGAACAATGCAATCAATGATGCTTGTTCCGTCAAAAGCTCTGGCAACGAATACAACCTTAACGAGAATTGTAACTTTTGATATTAATACCGGGCAAACGAAACAATATCTGTATAAACAAGATGGTGGTGCTTCTGACTCGGTTTGTGATATTACAGCATTAGGGAATAATGAATTCCTTGTGATTGAAAGAGATGGTAATTTCGGAACACAGGGCGGAATTAAAAAGGTATACAGAATCAACCTAAGTGATGCAACGGATGTAACCGGAACTGACCTGGCAGCCGTAGACGGAATGAAGGTGAACGGAAAATCCTTGGAACAGTGCACTTGGGATGAGCTTACCAATGCAGGAATTAAACCTGTTTCTAAAAAATTAGCCGTAGACTTGGTTGCAAAACTGGGCTATGAACATGATAAGTTTGAGGGAATTGTTTATTTAGGAAATAATAAACTGGCTGTTTTCAATGATGATGACTTTGGTGTGGTGGATGACGGAAACGGAAATCCTAAGGCAAAAATTTTGCCTAAAACGGGTAAGGTTGATAAAGGAACTATGTATATAGTCGATATTCAATAATTAGATTTTTTTTAACGGAAAGCGGCGGAATTTATTCCGCCGTTTTTTATTGTATGCCCATTCATGGAATTATTCAATAGAAATGGCTTCAGCCTGTTTAAAGAATAAGAGCAATTTTCCGTTGGCTTTAACTCAAACCTATAATAAACCCTCTGAACAATTACTTCCAGAGGGTTCTTTTTATAATCTTGGTCATTGCGTAAGAATTTAAACTATAATGTAGAGATTCTTCCTTCGTCAGAATGACAAATTATATGTTTATTATTCTTCTTAATACTAATTAAAACCCTCAATAATTTTAGAGAAATCCTCTAATTTCAAAGCAGCACCTCCAATCAGACCACCGTCAATATCAGGTTGAGAGAAGATTTCCTTAGCATTATCCGGCTTCACAGAACCTCCGTAAAGGATAGAAACCTCATCTGCTACTTCCTGACCGTATTTAGCGGCAATGATGCTTCTGATGTGTGCGTGAATTTCCTGAGCCTGCTCAGGTGTAGCAGTTTCTCCTGTTCCAATAGCCCAAACCGGTTCGTAAGCAATTACTACTTTTTTGATCTCTTCAGCAGAAAGCGTGAAAAGAGCAACTTCAGTCTGGTTCTTTACCACTTCAAAGTGCTGTCCAGCCTTTCTTTGCTCAAGAGTTTCCCCGTTGCAATAGATTGGAATAAGACCTTTATCTAAAGCTAATTTTACTTTTCTGTTACAGTGAGAATCTGTTTCACCGTGGTATTGTCTTCTTTCAGAGTGCCCAATTAATGAACCCGTTGCGTCGATAGACTCCAGCATATCAGCAGAGATTTCTCCTGTGTAGGCGCCGCTTTCGTGCTCGCTCATATCCTGAGAGAATACTCCGATTTCATCCTTTTCAAAGATGTCTTTAGCCATCATTAAGTATAAAGATGGTGGAGCGATCCAAACTTCACAGTTGGTAGCATTATTGTTTTTATAGCTTAGTAACTGAATCATCAATTGTTGTGCATCAATTACATTTTTGTTCATTTTCCAGTTGCCTGCAACTATTTTTCTTCTCATAAGATTTATATTGATTTATTTTACTTTTTAATTAAACTCACTTTTTGAATCTGCATTATCTGCAAAATCTGCGAGAGCCTTATTGATTAATTCCTTCTAAATTTATCAATGTTAGATGTTATATCCTTGATCAATTTTTTTGATTTGAGGATGATTACAATCCCCATAAATTTTTCAGAAGGATATAGAAAGTATGTTCTTCTTCTGTTACCTTATTATCTGCTTTGATCAATGATTTTGCAAACTGAACAAACTTTAGTCGCTCATCTTCTGTAGAATCATCAAGGAAACATCTTCCATGAAATTCAAAGTGATCTTTCCATTCTTCAGGCTGTAAAAGAGCTAATGTATCAAGTTCATTATCAAGGTTCATTCTGAATGGAAACTCATCTGCCAGATATTGTTGTACCAGCATTCCTTCCTCAGGAGCAAACTCTCCGTCTACAGAAGAAAGGATCATTAATAAGTGGTAACCGGCGATAGATTTATTTGATTTTTGCATAAATTTTAAAATTAAGTTTAGTGTTTAAAGTTACAGCCTTTACAAGCTTGATTTTTTAGTCATTATTTCTGAAATTCATGATTGACTTGCAAAGCAGAATTGACTATTCATGTTTATTTTACATAATCCTTTGCAGGCTGTTTGTCAACTATTTTTCCGTTTTGAAGAATCAGTACAAAAGGGTTGCTTCTGGCGATAGTTTTAATGGCTGTACCGTCCATCATAGCATTTTTAATGGTTTTAAAAGTATTCTGGTCTGTAGAAACACCATAGAGAAGGGCTCCTTTCTGTGCATTTACTTTAGCCTCTACTTTTTTAAGAAGTTCAGCAGAAATCTCTTTCGGATGATAAGAAAATACTAAAATAGCTTTTGGAGCTTTGATGATTTCATCCGTAAGTTCCATTCCTGTAGGATCTTCAATCTTGAATTTTACAATCTCAGATTTATATCCTTCTTTCACAAGAACAGATTCATTTTTTCCTTCTTCAATTTTCCATGGTGAACCTTCTGCCCAGTATTTTGTTTCCTTGATGTAATCATCCTGATTCACCTTTAAAACTTCACCTGTTTTTTGATTTTTCAGTGAATAAAAAGTCTTGTATTCAGATGGATTTTTATTGATCTTTTCTTTCTCTTCTTTAATGTCTGTTCCTATTTTGTAATCACGGAAATCGATGACCGGTTCATGCATAATTCCCTGAGCCATAATATAGATCATCACCAGAGAAAATGCCGCAAAAATATAATATTTGAACTTACCTGTTGCTTGTTTTCTAGTGCTGCCATACTCATCTGTTTTACGGAAATCTTTTTTGTACAGTACAAACAGAATGATCAATCCTACAAGAAGTGCCACATCTTTAAAGAAACTCTGCCAAGGTGTAAATTTAATAGCATCTCCGAAGCAGCCACAATCTGTAACCACATTGAAATAGGCAGAATAGAATGTAAGGAAACCAAAGAACACACAAAGTGCAATTAAGGCTGATAAGGTAAATTTAAGCTTCATTTTCAGCAGCAGCATAAATCCTAAGAAAAGCTCCAGCACAACAACGATAATTGAAAACAGCAGGGCAAATTTTTCAAAAAACGGCATATTGAAGACTGCAGGTGAAAAATATTCCTCCATTTTAAAGGAGAATCCTACTAAATCCACAGCTTTTACAAAGCCTGAAAGGATAAAAATGACAGCGATAATAAAGCGTAATAAACCTTTGATCATATTAAATAGTTTTGGGTTCGAATTGGTTTTTTTGTTCTGAGAATTTAATCAGGCAGAAAACGGCATAATTCAGCATATCGAAATAATTAGCGTCAAGACCTTCAGATACGATGGTTTTTCCCTGGTTATCTTCAATCTGCTTGGTTCTTAATACTTTCTGGTAAATTAGATCTGTAATCGAGGAGATTCTCATATCCCTCCATGCTTCACCATAATCATGGTTTTTTCTTTCCATTAAAGCCTGTGCCTCATTGGAATATTTGTCATACAGACTTAAAATTTCTTCCTTATTTTCATTAAAATCATTGGAAAGTCCTTTTTCAAGCTGAATAAGTCCAATGATAGAGTAATTGACAATTGCGATAAATTCATCTTCCTCACTTTCATCCACCATTTTTACATCAGTCATTTGCAGCGTACGGATTCTATTGACTTTAATATAAATCTGATCCGTAATGGAACTTGGCCTTAAAACCCTCCACGCCGGTCCGTAATCCTGTAACTTTTTACTGAAAAGATCACGACACTGACTGATAATTTTCTCGAACTGTACTGATGTTTTTGACATATAATTTCTTAATCTTCCAAATATACGAATTCGGTTTTGTTTATGAAATGAGTTTGATTTGAATTATGTTTGAGAATTTAACGGTTTTAGAGTGGGAGCGTATTAGGGTTGGAGCGCATATGAGAATACAATATACGCCGGAAATTTGCTTCTTTTTTTTCTGATTCTCTGGTTTTCCATTCCCGTACAAATCACTAATTTTGCAGTATTATAAATCATTCATCACTTATCATTCATCAATCTCATGCTCTCTAACTCTCAAACATACTCTATCAACTGCAACGGCAGGCTTGTGCAACTGGACACCCCAAAGATTATGGGAATCCTCAATCTTACTCCGGATTCGTTTTCAGATGGAGGTAAATTTAACGATGAAAAACTGGCATTAGAGCATGCTGAAAAACTACTGAAAGAAGGAGCGGAAATTCTGGATATAGGCCCGCAGTCTACCCGTCCAAATGCTGAATTTTTGACCAGTAAAGAGGAGATTAAAAGAATTGGAAATGTGATTTCTAAGATCAAAAAAGAATTTCCGGAAGCGTTGATTTCTTTAGATACTTTCTATGCTGAAACAGTAAGGGTTGGATTCAATGAAGGGATAGATATGATTAATGATATTTCTGGAGGACAATATGATGAAAAAATGTTTGATACAGCTGCAGAAACAAGGCTCCCGTACATTTTAATGCATGTCAATCCGTCTTATGAAACAATGCATGATAAGATTAAGTTTGAAGATATAACGTTGGAAGTAAACCAATATTTTTCTGAAAAGACCAATGAACTGTTACAAAAAGGAGTGAAAGATATCATTTTGGACCCTGGTTTTGGATTTGGAAAAGCAGTAGAAGATCAGATGAAAATGATTAATGAGGTTGAATATCTTGGATTTGGAAAACTTCCTTTGCTTATCGGGATTTCAAGGAAATCATTTATCTATAAACCACTTGGGAAATCTCCGCTTAATATCACTGAAGAAACACAGAAATTACACATAAAAGTGCTGGAGCAGGGAGCGAAAATTTTAAGAGTTCATGATGTGGCTGAAACCAAAGAAACGGTTAATCATTTTTTACGAAAAAAATAAAAAGTATTAAAAAAGCTTGTGAGTTTTTAAAAAGTTTATACATTTGCAATATGAATTTTACGAATCAGAAAAATATTATTGTCATTTCTATTGCAGCTGTTGTCATTTACAACAGTCAGGAAACGGCATTTTAAAATAGATTTTTATTTAAATTATATATAAGCCGTTTCATTTTTGAAGCGGTTTTTTTGTTTTAATTTTTTAGAGTACAATTATGTATCAGTTATTCGCAGTAATTATTATCGTCATTATTATTCCCTTACGTGTGTGAGACGGAAGATGTATGACTGTACATATATTGAGCCCTCTCACACTGTGAGAGGGCTTTTTTTATTCCCATTTCTTAAATTTTAACCCACTATAACATGTATTACAACGACGACACAGTCATCTATTTTGATGGAAACTTCATGAAAGCCAAAGACGCAGGAACTAATCTTTACGGACAGTCCCTTCACTACGGATATTCGGTTTTTGAAGGAATTAAATCTTACCGTACAGCCCATGGAACAAGGATTTTTAAAGCCAAAGAACACTACGAAAGATTGAAGAGATCCGCAGAACTGATGCATATTCCCTTCGAATATTCAGTAGATCAGCTTACAGAACTTACTTATGAACTATTGGAGCTGAATGGCTTTACAGATGCTTATATCCGTCCTCTGGTAACCTGTTCGCCCAATATGTCCCTTTCAAAAGGTAAAGAATCTTACCTGTCTTTATTAGCATGGGAGTGGAGTAATGGCTATCTGGCAGATAAAATGAAGATCATGACTTCAGGCTTTCAGCGCCCTAATCCGAAAGCTTTTAAAGTAGAAGCCAAAGTCGGTGGACATTATGTGAACTCCATTCTGGCTTGTCAGGATGCAAAAGATAAAGGATATGACGAAGCTTTAGTTCTGGATGAAAATGGAAATGTTGCAGAAAGCTCGGGAGCCAATGTTTTTTTCGAAAAAGACGGAACCTTATTTACTCCGGCAAAAGGAAGTATTCTTCCCGGTATCACCAGACAGACTGTTTTTGAAATATGTGATGAACTGAATATTCCCGTTAAAGAAACCTTCTTTAAACCCGAGGAAATGAGAGGCACGGATGCCGCATTTTTCTGCGGTACAGCAGCCGAAATCGTTGCTCTGGATTCTTTGGACGATATTCCTTTCACCAAACAATGGGAAGATACAGCAAGTGAAAAGGTACAACAGGCGTATTCAAAATTAGTGAGAGTTCTGTCATTGTAAATTTTTAAAATTTAAATTATTGATTATTAATTAGTTATGATTGATTTTTAAATGGTTGGATATTGTATTTTTAGAAAAACTGAGAATTAAAAAAATATTACAAACTGTAGTTTTGAACGAAAATTAAATAAAAAAACAATCATTTAAACAGACTGGAAGAACAACAAACGCAGGAAAATATGTTAAATAAATATTCAAAAACATTCACACAAAACAGTGAACAGCCGGCTGCGAAAGCTATGTTATATGGGATTGGCTTTACAGAAGAGGATATGCAAAAAGCGCAGATCGGGATTGCAAGTATGGGATATGATGGAAATACCTGCAACATGCACCTCAACGATCTGGCCAGAGTGGTCAAAAAAGGAACATGGAATCATGGATTGGCAGGGTTGATCTTTAATACCATTGGGGTAAGTGATGGAATGAGTAACGGAACTGATGGGATGCGCTATTCACTGGTAAGCCGGGATGTGATTGCAGACAGTATTGAAGCCATTTGTGGAGCTCAGTATTATGACGGACTTATTGCTTTGCCTGGCTGCGACAAGAATATGCCGGGAACAATCATTGCGATGGGGAGGCTGAACAGACCTTCATTGATGGTATACGGTGGAACTATTGCTCCTGGATGCTACAAAGGTGAAACTTTGAATATTGTCTCTGCTTTCGAAGCTTTGGGTAAGAAGATTGCGGGGGAAATCTCAGAAGAGGATTTTGATGGAGTAGTCAAGAATTCTTGTCCCGGAGCAGGTGCTTGTGGCGGAATGTATACAGCCAATACGATGGCTTCTGCAATAGAAGCGTTAGGAATGAGCCTTCCCTATTCCTCTTCCAATCCGGCTTTAAGTAAAGAAAAACAAGAGGAATGTCTGGAAGCAGGGAAATACCTGAAGATCCTTCTGGAAAAAGATATCAAACCTTCAGATATCATGACCCGCAAAGCTTTTGAAAATGCACTTCGTCTGATTGTAGTTTTAGGAGGCAGTACCAATGCTGTTCTTCATTTCATAGCAATGGCTAAAAGTGTTGGAGTATCTGTTACTCAGGATGATTTTCAAACAATGAGCGATTGTACTCCTGTGTTGGCAGACCTTAAGCCAAGTGGAAAATACCTGATGCAGGATTTACATGAACACGGAGGAATACCGGCAGTCATGAAATATCTGCTGGAGGAAGGATTGTTACACGGAGATTGCTTAACCGTTACCGGAAAAACATTAGCAGAAAATTTAGAAGATGTTGATTCATTGGATTTTAATACCCAGAAGGTTATAAAACCATTATCAAATCCGGTAAAATCTACGGGTCATTTGAGAATTCTATACGGAAACCTTGCAGAAAAAGGAAGTGTTGCCAAGATAACAGGAAAAGAAGGAGAACGGTTTGTTGGAAAAGCCCGTGTATTTGACGGTGAGAAGAACCTCATCAAAGGAATTGAAGATGGAACCGTACAACAAGGTGATGTGATTGTGATCCGTAATGAAGGACCTAAAGGAGCTCCCGGAATGCCGGAAATGCTAAAACCTACAAGTGCTTTGATTGGTGCAGGGTTGGGAAGCAGTGTTGCTTTGATTACGGATGGTAGATTTAGTGGTGGAACTCATGGATTTGTTGTAGGGCATATCACTCCTGAAGCTCATGAAGGTGGACTGATCGCCTTTGTGGAAGATGATGACCTTATAGAAATAGACGCTGTAAATAATACCATACAGCTAAACGTTTCAGAGGAAGAAATTAAAAAAAGAAAGCAAGGCTGGGAAAAACCCGCTCTAAAAGTTAAGAAAGGATTGCTCTATAAATATGCATTAACTGTATCATCCGCGGCTGAAGGCTGTGTAACGGATGAAATCTAAAATCAAACATCATGAATAATTTACATCAATCAACAGCTACAGAACTGAGCGGAAGCCGGATTATCCTTGAAGCATTTCTTCATGAGGGTGTGAAAACCGTTTTCGGTTATCCCGGTGGGGCTATCATTCCCATTTATGATGCGCTTTATGATTACAAAGATCAGTTGGAGCATATTCTGGTTCGTCATGAGCAGGCAGCGGTACATGCCGCACAAGGATTGGCAAGAGTTTCCGGAAGAGTAGGCGTAGTAATGGCCACAAGTGGTCCGGGCGCAACCAATCTAGTGACAGGATTAGCTGATGCTTTATTGGATAATACGCCATTGGTATGCATTACAGGACAGGTATTTGAACATCTTTTAGGAACAGATGCCTTTCAGGAAATTGATGTTATGAATATCACCAGCCCCGTTACCAAATGGAATTATCAGGTAACAGATGCCAATGAGCTTCCTGAAGTATTAGCTAAAGCATTTTATATTGCAAAATCAGGACGTCCGGGGCCGGTACTTATTGATGTGACTAAAAATGCCCAGTTACAGAAAGTTTCATACAAAGGATATTCTCCGTGTAATTCTTTAAGAAGTTATAAACCGGATCCTGTTCCATTTCTGGAAAATATTGAGCAGGCAGCAGAACTCATTAATCAGGCAGAGCGTCCGTTCATTATTGCGGGACAGGGAATTATACTGGGAAAAGCCGAAAAAGAATTTCTGGAGTTTGCAGAAAAATCCGGAATTCCGGTAGCGTGGACGGTTTTGGGAATGGGCGTTCTTCCTACAGATCATCCACAGGCAGTAGGAATGGTTGGAATGCATGGAAATTACGGTCCCAATATTCTTACTAATCAATGTGACGTTCTGATTGCTGTGGGAATGCGCTTCGATGATCGTGTGACAGGAAGACTGGACCAGTATGCGAAGCAGGCAAAGGTTATTCACTTTGATATTGATCCATCAGAAATCAATAAGAATGTAAAAGCAGATGTTCCGGTTCTTGGAAACTGTAAAGAAACCTTACCGATTCTTACCGCATTGATTCAGGAAGGAGAACATCCGGAATGGCATCAAAGGTTTAAAGACTGCATGGAAGTGGAAAGCATCAACCTCATCAATGAGGAATTATATCCTAGTGAAGAAGAGATTACCATGGGAGAGGTGATCAGATGTCTCAATGAGATGACCAAAGGAAAAGCTGTGATTGTAACGGATGTAGGGCAACATCAGATGGTAACCTGCAGGTATTCCAACTTCCAACACCCACGGACTAATGTTACGAGTGGAGGATTGGGAACAATGGGTTTCTGTCTTCCCGCCGCAATAGGAGCAGCTTATGGAGAACGCAATCTTCCAGTTATTGCAGTAATGGGAGATGGAGGTGCCCAGATGAATATCCAGGAGTTGGGAACAGTGATGCAATACCATCCGGAGGTTAAAATTTTAATACTGAATAACAGCTATCTGGGAATGGTAAGACAGTGGCAGGAGTTATTTCATGAAGAACGATATTCTTTCGTGGATATTCAGAGTCCGGAATTTGTGCAGGTAGCAAGCGGTTATCATATTCCGGGAAGAAAAGTAACCCAGAGAGAAGATTTGAAAGAAGCTCTTGAAGAAATGTTTACTCATAAAGGGGCTTTTCTGCTGGAGGTGATGACAGGAAAAAAACACAATGTATTTCCAATGATTCCCCAGGGAAAAAGTGTTTCAGAAATTGTATTGAATCATAAATCATAAAATCAACAAAAATGAAAACAGAACATAAAGAATATACCATAACAGCCTATACAGAGGATTGTTTTGGACTGATGAGCAGAATCAATGCTATTTTTTCAAGACGGAGGATTTCCATCACTCATTTCAATATGGGACCTTCAGAAACAGAAAATATAAAAAAGTTTGTGATTACCATCAGAGAAACAGAGGAATCTGTTCAGAAGATTACCAGACAAATGGAAAAACAGATAGATGTATTGGAGGTTCATTATCATAAAAATCCATACCTCACAGCAATAGAATACGCTAGCTAAGCATAAAAACAGAACCAGTTATATGAACAGCTGAAATAACACTTAAGATATTTTAAGTCACAAGCTTGATGCATATCAAGTACACTTAAGTTTTTTGAAAATCTTTGATTTTCATCTTATGTGAACTTCTTATTCAGCATTATTTAAACTTACTAAAGTGAACTTAAGTGTTAGAATAAAATCTTTTTTCACTTACTATTTCTTAGAAAGGTAAGTGCTATCAATCAATAGTATAAAACAACAAAATAAAATTATAGAAAATGGCAAAATTAAATTTCGGAGGAGTAGAAGAAAACGTAGTAACAAGAGAAGAATTTCCATTAAAAAAAGCTCAGGAAGTATTAAAAGATGAAGTAGTGGCGGTAATCGGTTATGGAGTACAGGGACCGGGACAGGCATTAAATCAGAAAGATAACGGAATTAATGTGATTGTAGGTCAGAGAAAAAATTCTAAATCCTGGGATAAAGCATTGGCAGACGGTTTTGTACCGGGTGAAACTTTATTCGAAATAGAAGAAGCTTTGGAAAAAGGAACCATCATCTGCTATCTTTTGAGTGATGCCGCACAGATCGAATACTGGCCCAAAGTAAAACAGCATCTTACACCCGGAAAAGCATTGTATTTCTCTCATGGTTTTGGAATTACTTTCAGTGAACGTACCGGAATTGTTCCTCCAGCGGATGTGGATGTTTTCCTTGTAGCTCCGAAAGGCTCAGGAACTTCATTAAGAAGAATGTTTCTTCAGGATAGAGGCTTAAATAGCAGCTTTGCCGTTTATCAGGATGCCACAGGAAAAGCGAGAGAGAGAGTAACTGCACTTGGTATTGCGATAGGGAGTGGATATTTATTTGAAACAGACTTCAAAAAAGAAGTATACAGCGATCTTGCCGGAGAACGAGGAACATTGATGGGAGCGGTACAGGGAATATTTGCAGCACAATATGATGTATTAAGAAAAAATGGGCACAGCCCCTCAGAGGCATTTAACGAAACTGTAGAAGAACTTACCCAATCTTTGATGCCATTGGTTGCAGAAAACGGAATGGACTGGATGTATGCCAACTGTAGCACAACTGCTCAAAGAGGAGCTTTAGACTGGTGGAAACGTTTCAGAGATGCAACTTCTCCTTTATTTGAAGAATTGTATGACAATGTTGCTAAAGGAAATGAAGCTCAAAGATCCATCGACAGTAACAGTAAACCTGATTACAGAGAAAAACTGGAAGTTGAATTAACCGAATTAAGAGAAAGCGAAATGTGGAAAGCAGGAAAAACGGTGCGTAGCCTGAGACCTGAAAATAATTAATAAAAAAGAAGAATGAAGACGGGAGAAACCTATTTATCCGTGTTGGATAATGTGTACAAAGCAGCGGAAAGACTTAAAAATGTGTGCGTCATAACACCATTGTCTGTTAACAGAAATTTATCGGGAGTTCATAATGCTCAAGTGTACTTTAAAAGAGAAGATCTGCAAAGGGTAAGATCCTATAAAATTCGTGGGGCTTATAACAAAATGTCAACCATGGCTGAAAAGGAGCTTTCCACAGGAATTGTTTGTGCCAGTGCCGGTAATCACGCTCAGGGGGTTGCTTTTGCATGCCATACCATGGAAGTAAAGGGAACTATTTTTATGCCTTTACCCACTCCGGGACAAAAACTGGAGCAGGTTAGGATGTTCGGCGGGAACTATATTGATATTGTTTTGCATGGAGATACCTTTGATGAAGCAAAAGATGCCGCGATGAGGTTTTGTAATGAAAATAACGGAACATTCATTCACCCTTTTGATGATCCTGCGATCATTGAAGGGCAGGCAACAGCGGCATTGGAAATTCTTGAACAGTCAGATGAACCCATTGACTATCTTTTTGTACCTATAGGCGGTGGAGGATTGGCGGCTGGTGTTTGTTCTGTCTTTAAAGAATTGTCTCCTCAAACAAAAATCATTGGAGTAGAACCTTCAGCTGCAGCAAGCATGAAAAAAGCACTGGAAAATGGGAAACCCGTACATCTTGAAAAGATCAGTCGCTTTGTAGATGGTGCTGCCGTACAGCAGGTAGGAAATCTCACCTTTGAATTATGTAAAAATACATTGTATGATGTGGTTACGGTAGAAGAAGGGCTCGTGTGTGAAACTATTCTTTCCTTATATAATAAAGATGCTATTGTTGTGGAACCGGCCGGCGCTCTTTCTGTGGCGGCTTTAGAAAAGTATAAAGATCAGATAGAAGGGAAAAATGTGGTGTGTATCATCAGTGGAAGCAATAATGATATTACCAGAATGGAAGAGATCAAAGAAAAAGCTTTACTGTATGCAAACTTAAAACACTATTTCTTGGTAAGATTTCCACAAAGGCCGGGAGCATTGAAAACTTTTGTAATGGAGGTGCTTGGGCCTAATGATGATATTACCTTTTTTGAATACACTCAGAAAAATTCGAAGGAAAAAGGGATAGCCGTGGTAGGGATAGCATTGAAACAAAAAGAAGATTTTACTCCTTTGATGGATAACATGAAAAAACAGGATTTTTTTGTTAACTACCTCAACAATGATCCTTCCTTGATGAATTTGTTGATTTAATTTGAAATACATCCACATTTTTATTAGCCACAATTGCACGAATTATTGATTGTCTATAGATGAGGAAAACTAGATGCTGATATTTATGTAAGAAGAAAATGATAGCACTCAACTAAAAACCATTCTTTCATTCGTTGCATTATCAAAAGAAAACTCCGGCTCACATTCGTGAGCCGGAGTTGGTCATTTATCTTTCAAGCGTGAAATTCGAAATCACTTTCGGACGTTCAGCTTCATTAGCTACTTTCCATGATGTTCTGTACATCCATTCTGTCATTTTATACAGCTTCTTGTAGTTGATGTTTTCAGACTCATCCTGTGGAGTATGGTATTGGTCATGCAATACGCTGGTAAAGAATATTGCAGGAATACCCACTTTAGCATAGGGAAGATGATCACTTCTGAAGTAAAAATATTCAGCATGATTTGGGGAATCCCAATCTTTTAAATATTTGAATTTTGTACTTTCATTATTGGCATCTTCAGCCATTTTTACAAGCTCTTCAGAGTTTTTATGCGGAGCATTTCCTCCTAATAAAGCGGCTTCATTATTATCATTTCTCCCGATCATATCGCCATTAAGAACAGCTACGATATTTTCTTTCGGAACTACAGGATGAGCTGCATGCCATCTTGATCCCAATAAACCTCTTTCTTCAGCACCGTGGAATACAAACAGAATGCTTCTTTTTCCCGGTTGTTTTTTGTAAGCTCTTGCCATGGCCAGCATCGCAACGCAGGTACTTGCATTGTCATCTGCACCGTTGTAGATGGTATCGTTTTTTACAGGATGTCTGATGCCGTCGTGATCCTGATGTCCGCTTAATAAAACGTATTCTTTTTTAAGAACAGGATCTGTTCCTTCAATTTTCCCGATGATATTTACGGAAGGGTATTTGTAGGTTTCAGTCAGTAGATTCAGAGATACTTTAGGATTGTTTTTTACCCAGTTGGCATTCTCTCTTTTGATCCAGAGAACAGGAATATTATTCGTGATCTTTTCTCTTAATCCTTCCACGCCATACGTTCCTCTGGTCATTTGAGGAAGTACTTCCACCCAGCTTTTGTCTGAAATATCATCAGTAATGAAAATAATGGCTTTTGCTCCCAGTTCAGTAGCTTTATTGTAATATTTTGTTCTTACAAAACCAGGATATCTTCTTACAAAAAGAGTCATTTCTTTATCAATGTTCTTGTCAGAAGCATTTATTGCCAACACTTTTCCTTTAAGATTCAGTTTGGTAAGATCTTCAGGTTCTGTATTTCCAGCATAGACAATTTCTGCGTCTAAAGCAGCATTTACAGGCTCTGCAACTAGGAAATCTTTCCACAATTTCAATTGATTATCTCCAATCTTCAGATTGCTTTGTGGAGTCGTCTGATGTCTGTACATATCAAAAAACTGGAAAAAGGTACCATTATCACCAGCAGGTTTCATTCCGGCTTCTTTGGCTTTATCTGCCAGCCACATCGATACTTTTAATTCATCCAGAGTTCCTGCTTCACGGCCCCAGAACTGATCTGCTGCCAATTCATACATATCCTTTCTGAGATCAGCTTCTTTAATGGCTGATACCAGTGGCTTTTTATAGTTTTGGGCATTTCCGATACTGAATAAAAGAAGACCCAGTAAAGAAAAAATATAATTCTTATTCATTGGCTTTTAATTTAAACTGCCAAGCTTATCAGCAAACTGTTTGGAGAACTCTTTTCTGTCTTCTTCCAGTTTCTCTGTATTAGATGGCAAAATATAGTTGAAAAGGATTTTATCTTCGTTGTCTAAAAATATGATTTCTTTTTCATTTCCGTCAATCATTTGTGAGAAAATAGCCCACATGGAAGTATCTTTTAATTTTAATAATTCAAAAAAGCCTTCCGCTTTTATTTCTATTCTTTGCATATTCTTATAGGTATAATGTACGTTTTGAGTAATGGTAAGGAGTTAAAATTCAAGGAATTTTAGCTTAAACTGAATGGCAAAATTCTGTTTGAATTGCGGAGTCGCATAATAACCCACTCTGTAGAATAGTCCCAGATTGAAATAGCTGGAAAGGAAGTTATTCCATTCCAATCCCACTTCCTGATACAGATGATCCAGTTTTTTGAATTTGAACTGGTGGTATTCCGGATGTTTCATATCTCCAATGGTTCCACGCAGTACAAAATCGAAGCTTGAAACATTGTGTCCGAAACTTTTAAAGTACAACGGCAATTTATGGGTGAAATAATAGGCAACAAATTTGTCGTTGTAATATTTTCCACCTTCCAAAGTAGCAAAACCAAGGAATGAGGTAAGGTTAAAATTGAAATCTTTACCCGGAGAGGCAAGTCCGTTCATGGTGAAGTTCTTCCATATTGGAGCTTCTCCTAAAACAACCCCGCCATATAATCTGAAACCTGTGGTTCCTATTGGAGTTTTAAAATTATGTACAAAAAGGGCATCAAAACGTGAATAATTGAAACTTCCACCAGCCATTTTGTAGCTCTGCTCATAATTGAAATACAACTCCGGATATTTCTGATCAATCAGAGATTTTCCCTGTGGCGTCATAATATTGGTAGAGTTCGGCGAGTATTTTAATGTAAATAAGGTATTGAAATTCTTGAAGGAAGAACCACTATCTCTGAACTGATAATCAAACTGAGCTTCCTCAATATTTCTTCTTATGGCAAGTGCAAGGGTAAGTCCGTTGGTTACATCATTCAGATAAGATAATGAAGCCCCTTTGAAGTGGAAATATTTATCATTGTTCAGGTTATTTCCAAAGTTCATCATTCTCATTTTGAAGTTCCAGAGTCTTCTGTAGAATTCTCCTGACGCTGTTACATCATCATAAAAATCAAATCTGAAGAATGAATTTTTTTCCAAAGTTGTTTTGATATCTATTCCCATCCCATATTTCCATCTCCTGTCTTTTACGCCATACGCAAAATAATAGTCCGGTGAGAAATAAGGGTTGAAATTTTCATTGATCTTCACTTTTAATCCCAGCCTGAATCCTTCGTAGGAATTATAGTTGGCAATTTCGTCTACAGCAAAATCTAGAACACCCACTCTTATCTGCCCGTTAAGCAACCCCGAAATGATCTGTGCTTTGCTGTCAATTTTATATTTTTTACCAAGGCTGTCGATAGTCTTATATGTATTATATTCTCTTTCAGTGAGTTGTTCTGTTCTGTACTGATCCAGAGAATGTCCGTCAATACTTTTTACAGAGAAGGTATACCCTTTGAAATCTTTAGGCTTTTCTTCAATAGGAGAGGCAAAGTCAAAATATTTCGAGGTAAGGAAGGCATAAGTTCCAAAGCTTCTTTTATCCTTTTTGTCGGTATGTTCCTTGTCATCCATAGCCATTTTACCCATTTTAAGCTTGGTGGTTTCATGGGAAAGGAACCATTTGTTGTTGTAGAAAATCCAGGTACTGGTAATGATTCCATCATTCTTACTTTTACTGAAATTCTCAATTTTTTTAATTCCATAAGTATCAGTATCAATATAGATAGCTCCTGTGTATTTTGTTTTCTTATCAGGATTTTTATAATTGACTTCACGGAAGCGGATGACAAAGTTTTTTCTTCCGTCAAGTTCTATGGTATCGGAAAGGAAATATCGGTAAAGGCCTCTGTTTTCCGGTTTTACCTGTTCCGGAATAATATCTCTGTTACTTTGCTGAAGAGCAATCATTTCATAGACCGGCTGTTTCAGACCTGAAATTCTGTTGTCAAGAATATTGATCTTTTCGCCATACTTTTTGGAATACAGAAACTCCTGTGCTCTTTCCCAAAGGAAGAGTTTGCTTTTTGCGAATATCTTTCTTGCACTGATGTTATTCAGCGAGTCTTTTTCTCTCTTTTTCTTGAAGAAATTTAAATCATTAAAATACTGATTGAATTGAGTTAGGCTATCCTCATCAATATCCAAAGAGATTTTTTCGTAAGATTTATAAGCGTAAGAACCTAAACTTTTAGGGGAATTTTCATGGAACAGTTTGTTTACTTTTTTAAGGATTTCCAAAGCTCTTGGATCACTTTTGTCCTCAATCACTACTGTTTCAATATTGGTTGTTTTTGAAGATTTTTTACTTAGTGAAACCTCCATGCTGCTTTCTATAGGTGTTGTCCCATTTTGATACAACTCAGCTTCTACCTCAATGTTTTTGCATGCTGTTTTAAATTCCAGAACTCCCTGAGTATTGGTATAGCCAAGAATAGTATTGCCACAGAAAACCTTGGCATTAGAAATAGGCTTCTGGCTGGAGTCATCAACAACTTTAATTCTAAATTGTGAGTGCCCCCAAAAGCAAATCAGGAAAAATAATAACTGTAAACCCCTTTTCATGTAAAAAAACTAGGTCAAAATTAATAATATTTATTGTGGTATAAAAGTTTTTAACACAGTATAACATTGATTTAATCTAAGATAGGGATGGAATTTTCCCAAAAGATTAATTTTAAATTTTGAAGACAGATTATCTTTCTGAAGTTTCTGAAAATTCCCAATAAAAAACTCCTGAATTCTATCTGTTCAGGAGTTTTTTACCGTTGCTTAAATTCAGTATTATTTATTGGTCATCTAAAGCCTTCATAAATTCAATAATATGATCTATTTCAAGTTCAGTTAGCTGCAAAGGAGTATCAGAAAGTGTTTGGTTTTCTACCTTGAATCCGAAACCTTTTCCACCTCCTTTATTATAAAAGTTCATGACATCTTTCAATGTTTTATAACCTCCGTTGTGCATATAAGGTGCTGTTTTATGAATGTTTCTGAGAGTAGGAGTTTTGAAGGAATGCTGTAATGCAGCTACTGTTTCATGAAACTTTCCTCTTCCCAGGTCATTGTCAAATGTTTTATTGTCTCCATTCGTTGCTATCCCTAATATTTCCTGTTCTGTTTTTTTGAAAGTAGGGGGAACGGTACCATTGAACAAAGGAATAAAATGACATATTGCACATTGGGCTTTTCCAATAAAGAGGTTAAACCCTCGTTTTTGGTTTTCGGTCATTGCCGATTTATTTCCCTGCATATATTCATCAAAATTGGAATTGAACTTTGCCAAGGAACGGATATAGCTGGCTAATACATTCTGAAGCTGCCATACCTCTGTTTTTTGGGAATGATAAATCTTTTTAAATGCAGCCTGATAGTTTTTATCTTGGTTAATTTTGTCAAGAATGACATTTAAATCACCATGCATTTCTTCTTTATTAGAGATAACATCTGAGCTTTGCCCTTCCAGATCATCCTTCCTCATATCCCAAAACTGACCATGCTGAAATCCAGCATAGTTGAGGGAAGGAGAATTTCTTGCAAGTTTTGAATTTTCAAGCGACATAGATCTCGCAAGTCCATCAGTAAAAGCTTTTTCTGGAATGTGGCACGTTGCACAGCTGCGGTTGTTATTATTTGATAACATATTATCATTAAAAAGCTGCTGCCCAAGAGCTGCCTTTTGTTCAGAAAAAGCATATTCTTTTCCAGGTGTGAAAGCATTCGGATTGAAGGCATTTTTAGAAAAAAATGTATCAGCATTTTTGTTTAAGGCGGTCGTTACCTCTACATCAGGAATTTTTTCCTGATTTTTAAAATCAAGCATCAGAGCGGTGATCTTATTGAGATGATCCGGTATAAAGCTTATATAATCAAATGTATTCTTATCCGTATTTTTTTTCAGGACTTCTGTAGCAGCATTGATCTCCATTATAATACTTTTTAGAGCTTTATCTTTTGATCTTACGGTTGATATTTGTTCCAATGTTTCCCTAATACCTTCAAGTGAAAAAGGAATTTCCTTTAAAAAAACTCCGGAAATAGGGGTGTCAAAACCTGAAATACCTAAACTGGAAATTCTGAAAGCTTCCTGTCTCAAAGCATCAAAAACCTGATCTTTGCTGATGGTAATGACCTGAAAATTGGTTTTTATAGTGTTGCTTTTATTGATGAGTTTGTTCAGCATTCTGGTCACCTCATCTTTATTTTCTTTTTGGTAAGGATAAAACATTTCTTCCAGAACCTGCAGTCCTTCGGGTTCTATTTCTGTATGTTCATCCATTTCTATTTCAGGAAGTGCCGGCCCGTTAATGAATCGGGCAGAGTGGGGAAGAAAGTATTCTATAGCCCATTCCATTTTTTTGTAGGTCTTTCTGATATTTTCAAACTTCTCCTGAAGAAGTTTTTCATCAGAGTCCTTAGAAACAAGGGTTTTCAGTTCATTGATTTGTTTTTCAAAATCACTGTTGTTGGTAATGATTCTGTTTTTTACAGAACCCAGGTCTTCGTAAACCGGCTGCTGCTTTTCTCCTTTACAATATGAAAGGACAAGAAGTGCTGTTGCGGAATATAAAAGAAGAAGTATCGGATATTTTGAAAGTTTTTTCATAAGTATGAAAAAGTATCAACAGGGATTTTCTGTTGATACTTTGATTGATATGAAGTAATTAAAACTATTTTTCTACGTTTCGGATAATTACAATTTGTCCACCTTCTTTGTTGGTGTTGACTCCGGAACCGTCAGGGTTTTTAAATTTATCCAACTGCCATGTGTGAGAGTGGATATTAACGGCAAATGTATTAGGAACCCCGATGATATCAGAAATGTCAACCATTGCTCCATATTCCCATGAACCGAATTTCTGAAGGTCTCCGGATTGGTTGTATGCTGTATTCCATGCAGAATTACCTCTGTTATGTTTCATATTCAACCATGGCTTATATTGCTTTGTAGCGATATTCAATTGCCAGATATGAGAATCATGGTTGGCTGCTTTGTAATAGGAGTCTCCATCTTCCTGGATGTAAACATAATTTTCAGTTACACATAAATTATCAGGATTAATCAGGTTATTGCCCGGATTAGAATCTCCTTCCGCAACTACTTCTAATTTTCCTGTCAGCATATTGCTGGAGTTAAGAACAAGTTTGTACACTCTTCCCCACATTGTTAATCCCGGTTTTGGATTTACCCCATCGGAAGATTCTCCGGTAGCAGTAAAGTAGATCTCTCTTCCTTTTCCTGCCCCTTTTCTGTAATCTACGTCTTCTACCCTTGAAAAACGGATTGCATTATTATCAATGTTTTTCTGGTTGATCTGAGCTCCGGTAAGATTTTTGGCGTTAGGAATCTCAACAAACTCCACATCGTAGGTGTTTCCTTTCGTTATATCTGTTTCAGTATAATTATTATTTGTTCTTTTCAGAGCATATAGTTTACCGTTGTTCAGGTCTCCCTGAGTGTCTGCTACATACATGATCAGCTGTCCTGCAGACTGGTGAGATGAAGAATAAGACTGGTCTTCACCGATCAGGATATAAGATTTTCCATTGGAAACATCCTTAGGAAGGGGAACTGCATTTTCCATAGAAGCTTTTCCTAAAGCCGGTTTTACTCTGGTTTTATCGGATGCCTGAGATGCGGGAGCCAATGGGTCTAAAGCGTGAACCATACTTTCTTCACCAGATTCTCCTGCAGTAAGGAATGCACTGAAACCATGAATTTCAGGGGTTGCCAAGGTAGCAGAGCATAATCTTGTCATTCCGCCTGTTCCATTTAAAATATATTCTCCTTTTATAGGTCTGAAAGTTTTATCCAGATATACTCTTGATACAGATTGTTTGATCTCGTGGTTGGTAATCATCAGATAACCGTCAGATTTAGGATCTTTCATGATTCCCATTCCATCCGGCTGTCCTCCGAAAACAAAATCAGGAGAGCCTGGAAGAACATCAGAACTGGAAATAAGTGTGGTAATATTTAAGTTTTCAAAACCAGTCATCCCATACACAAAAGCGGACTCTTTAGAGAAGTTTTCAATCTTGACCTTGTCATTGATAGGAGTATTTTCACCTCCGTTATTGTCATCGTTACAGCCTTGAAAAACAAGGGCAGCAAAGATTAAGGTTCCAATAGTTTTGTTAATTTTCATAATTAATTTTTTAAATTTCGATTATGACAAAACTAAAGGTTTAGTGTTAATTAGACTTTACGGGGAGAAAACAAATAGCTTAAGATTAAGGAAGGATTTGTTAAGGAATAGTCAATAATTAGAACGAATATAAATAAAAAAACTCCTGAATTGAACAATTCAGGAGTTTTCAATATGTTGAACTATTTTTTAAATATTCAGAGCTTTTTGGTAAGCATTTTCCAATCCGTCAAGGTTTTTACCACCAGCAGTAGCAAAACCAGGATTTCCACCACCACCACCTTGAATTTCTTTAGCAAGATCTTTTACAATAGCTCCTGCCTGATATTCTGCTGCCAGATCCTCAGAAACTCCTACAGTAATCATTGGTTTACCATCGGCATCAGAAAGAATGATCGTTACCGAAGTTGGGATCTCTCTCTTCAACTGGAATACAATATCTTTAACAGAACCCGCATCCAGAGAAGTCTTTTTCACTAACAACTGCTTGTTGCCTTTCTGTTCGTAAGCATTCTTCCAGTCACCGATTTCTCCTTTTGCTTTTTCCTTTTTAAAAGCGTCTACTTCAGCCTTTAATGAGGCATTTTCCTCGATTAATTTCTCGATAGATCTTACAACATCTTTAGACTTCAGCAATTGAGAAAGTTCAATGATCTGTTGTTCAAGATTCTTAAAATATTCTTCAGATTTGTCTCCTGAAATCGCTTCAATTCTTCTGATCCCTGCAGCAGCAGACCCTTCAGAAGTGATTTTGAAAAGACCGATCTCGCTGGTGTTTTTAACGTGAGTTCCCCCGCAAAGTTCCTTAGAACTTCCGAACTGGATCATTCTCACATTGTCACCATATTTTTCTCCAAATAAAGCCATTGCTCCTTTCTCCAAAGCTTCCTTAATCGGAATACTTCTGAATTCCTGTAATGCAATGCTTTCTTTAATCTTGTGGTTTACTTTTTCTTCAATTAAAGCAATTTCTTCTTCAGTCATCTTATTGAAGTGAGAGAAGTCGAAACGAAGATAATCAGGACCTACGTAAGACCCTTTTTGCTCTACATGAGTTCCCAGAACATCTCTTAACGCTTCATGTAAAAGGTGAGTTACAGAGTGGTTGGCCTGAGAGTTCTTTCTGTCAGTAGCATTAACTTTAGCATAGAAAACAGCACCAGCATCTTTTGGAAGACCGTTAATTAAAGAAATGATAAGACCATTTTCCTTTTTAGTTTCCAGTACTTCGAAGCTTTCTGTAGCGTTTTCAAGAACACCCTTGTCTCCAACTTGTCCACCGCCTTCTGGGTAGAATGGAGAGCTGCTTAATACCACCTGGTAAAATTCACCGTCTTTATTTTCTACCTTTCTGTATCTTGTAATATACGTTTCAGATTCAATCTGGTCATATCCAACAAATGATTCAGGTTTTTCTTCTAAAACAACCCAGTCGTATACTTTCTGAGCAGAATCTGCTTTTGAACGAAGTTTTTGTTTTTCCATTTCAGCTTTGAAGCCTTCTTCATCAATCGTTAATCCTTTTTCCTCAGCAATAATTCTTGTTAAGTCATCAGGGAAACCATAGGTGTCATACAATACAAAAACCTCTTCGCTTGGTAATACTTTTAGATTATCAGCAATGGTTTGTTGAACTAATTTATCAACTCTGATCAGACCATTTTCAATGGTTTTTAAGAATGAATCTTCTTCACTTTTGATGACTTCAGAAACCAATTTTCCTTGCTTTTCAAGCTCAGGGAAGAAAGGTCCCATTTGTGATTGTAATACAGCAACCAATTTATAAAGGAAAGGTTCTTTCATTCCTAAGAATCTGTAAGAATAAGAAATCGCTCTTCTTAAAATTCTTCTGATCACATATCCTGCACCTCCGTTAGAAGGAAGCTGCCCGTCTGCAATCGCAAAAGAAACGGCTCTGATATGGTCTACTACCACACGGATTGCAATATCTTTTTCGTCTTCTAAAATTCCTGTGTATTTTTTTCCTGAAAGTTCTTCAACTTTAGAAATCAGTGGTGTGAAAACGTCTGTATCATAGTTGGAAGATTTTCCCTGAAGCGCCATACAAAGACGTTCAAAGCCCATTCCCGTATCAACGTGCTGAGCAGGAAGTTTTTCCAGAGACTTATCAGCCTTTCTGTTGAACTCCATGAAAACCAGATTCCAAACTTCCACAACTTGAGGGTGGTCATTATTCACTAATTCAAGCCCTGAAACTTTAGCTTTTTCTTCAGGAGTTCTCAAGTCAACATGAATCTCTGAACAAGGTCCGCAAGGTCCGCTTTCACCCATTTCCCAGAAATTATCCTTCTTATTTCCGTTGATGATTCTATCCTCTGCAATATGAGATTTCCAGAAATCATAAGCATCCTGATCTCTGTCAAGGTTTTCAGATGCATCTCCTTCGAAAATCGTTACATATAAATTCTCTTTTGGAATTCCGTATACTTCAGTCAATAATTCCCAGGCAAAAGCAATAGCCTCCTTTTTGAAGTAATCCCCGAAAGACCAGTTCCCTAACATTTCAAACATAGTGTGGTGGTAAGTATCTCTACCTACATCATCCAAATCATTGTGTTTTCCTGAAACTCTTAAACACTTTTGTGTATCGGCAATTCTTGGGGCCGTAGGTGTTTTGTAGCCAAGGAAAAAGTCCTTGAACTGCGTCATTCCTGAGTTGGAAAACATAAGAGTAGGGTCGTCTTTCAGCACAATAGGAGCTGAAGGAACGATAAGGTGCTCCTTACTTTTAAAATAGTCTAAAAATTTTTGACGTATCTCTTGTGATGTCATAGTATTGCTTTTGCTTTTTTTAGTATCAAATTTTGATAAGATGCAAATTTAAGATTTTTAGGTGATTTAATATCTAATATTTGATATTTTCAGGAGTGATTTATTAAATATTTGATATAATAGTTTCTTATCCCAATGAATATTTTGGTAATGTTCTTTTTAACACGCAAAGTTTTGTGAACCATCCCTAAATATTTTAAGGTGCAAGGAAATGTTTTTAATGTTGTTGGATTTTTTTAAACCATTAGATTCAATAAGGTGATAAGGGAAGTTAAGAATAGCTTTGCTTTAAGGATAAAGCTTATTAAAAATCGGAAGATTTTTTCTTAACTTAACTAAACTTCTTTAATAATCTTAAAGGTTTAAAATATACTTAGTTCATATAGTTTCAAATAAATAAAAATTCGTGTATTCGTAGCCAATAAACCAGTATACAATGTTATCGGAGATAAAATCTTTGCGGCTTAAAAACACCCTCATTATCTAAAATCTTTTGCGTCTTGCATTTCCAACAAGAAACCATTCGCTTCCAAAATGTTTTTTGTTCATCTCCATTTAACTTATTACCTTCGCTAAGATCTGAATAAGATAAAAAACATACATACAATGATGAAAAACGAGATCCTGAAAATCTGGATAGAACAATACTCCGGACCGCTTCTGAAGAAGGCTTTATATCTGCTTTCCAATAAAGAAGATGCTCAGGATGTTGTTCAGGATGTCTTTATTGCAGCCTTTTCCAATTATGATTCCTTTGAAGGGAAAAGCCAGCCGCTGACTTGGTTAATGGCTATTCTGAATAGAAAAATTGCAGATTTTTACCGGAAAAAATATAAATCGGAACCCAGTGTAAAATTGGATCATTTTTTTGATGAAACAGGATCATGGAAAAATAATGATGTATTAAATGATTGGAATGTTTCAACGGAATCTGAGCTTCTGGATAATCCGGATTTTAACAAAACCCTCGAAGAATGTATTGAAGAATTACCTGCCAGATGGAAAATTTTACTTAAAATGTACTACATCGAAGAAAAAAAAGCACCTGATGTGAGTCAGGAATTAAATTTTTCTACGACTAACCTTTGGAAGATTCTTCAAAGAAGCCGTATGCAGCTTAGAGAATGTCTGGAATTTAATTGGTTTTCAAGATTATAAAAAATGATAAGAAAAATTCTACATATGTTGTTTTTACCATGCATTGAAGCCACTTTGCTTATGGAAAAACGAAATGCTCAAACAATTTCTGCCGGAGAAAACAGAAGGTTGAGCATCCATATATTTGTTTGCAAATGGTGTAAGGTTTATAATGAAAAACTGAAACTACTGGATAATATTTTTAAAAAGACAATTACAGAAAAGAATACTGAAATTAATGAATCTGAAATTCAGGATTTTAAAAATAAAATGATGGATAAATTAAATTTCTAAGAAAAAAATTGTCAGGATTTTGAAATTGTTCCGACTATACTTTTGAAAATAATAAAAGTATTCATTCAAAATCTTAAAAAATGATAGGAACAGGAAAAACATCGGGCAAAAATCAATCAACGTATACTCTGGGGTATTATATTTCTCTTTTCGGAGCAGCACTCATCTTACTTTGGATTGGGATTTTCAAATTTACTCCAACTGAAGCCTCTGCAATAAAACCTTTGGTGGAAAACCATTTCTTAACTTCTTTCGTATATAAAGTAATGAGTGTTCAGACAGTGTCAAACCTTATCGGAACGATAGAAATTATCATTGCTTTACTACTCATATTTAGTGCGAAATTTGCTGTATTAAAAAGATACGCCGGAATAGGAATGATTGTCATTTTCCTGGTAACGTTAAGCTATCTGTTTACCACTCCCGGGACGTGGAAAATAGTGGATGGAGTTCCTGTTACAGACTTTTTTATATTGAAGGATCTGATGCTTTTAGGATTTGGACTCATGATTTTACAAAATAAACAATAATGAATAAAAAGCTAAATATGAAAAATATATTAATTGTACTCGGTATTATTCTGGGTATTGCAGTTTTTGCTGCAGAAAGTGGGCTTTTTAAAAAGAATAAGCCCGCTGAAACAGACGTGAAAAAAGAAAAACAGGAAATTATGGATAATAAAAACGTAAGGGAAATTTATTTTGCAGGCGGATGTTTCTGGGGAACAGAGCATTTTTTTCAACAGATTCGTGGAGTGGTGGGAACGGAAGTAGGCTATGCCAACGGGAAAACTCAGAATCCTACCTATGAAGAAGTAGTAAGCCATACAACAGGTTTTGCAGAAACAGTGAAAGTAAAATATGATCCTGAACAAGTGGATTTGAAGTTATTGATTGATCTGTATTTTAAAACCATTGATCCTACAAGTCTTAATCAGCAAGGGAATGACAGGGGTGACCAATACAGAACAGGAATTTATTATACAGATAAAGCCGATGAAGCTCTTATAAAAGGTGAAGTTCAGAAGCTGGCAAAAGGATATAGCAAACCGGTTGTAGTAGAAACAATTCCTTTGAAGAATTTCTACAAGGCAGAAGACTATCATCAGGATTATTTAGATAAAAATCCGGGCGGATATTGCCACATTGAACCGGGGCTTTTTGAAATGGCTAAAAAAGCCAACCCGCTTCCTAAAGCAACTACCTATCAAAAGCAGGATAAAAAAGTTTTAAAGCAAAAACTAACTGCAGAACAATATAATGTAACGCAGGAAAACGGTACAGAAAGAGCTTTTCAAAATGAATACTGGAATGAAACCCGGGAAGGCATTTATGTAGACATCACCACAGGGGAACCGTTGTTTATTTCAACAGATAAATTTGAATCCGGCTGTGGATGGCCAAGTTTTTCAAAGCCCATTACGAAAAGTTTGATTGATGAAAAACTGGATCGTACCCACGGAATGACAAGGGTAGAAGTAAGAAGTAAAATCGGGGATGCTCACTTAGGACATCTTTTTACGGATGGACCGGAAGATAAAGGCGGACTTCGTTATTGTATCAACAGTGCTTCCCTAAAGTTTATTCCAAAAGCAGAAATGGAACCAAAAGGATACGGAAAATATCTTCCGTTGTTAGATAAAAAGTAATGTGAAAGGAAGGCTGCCAATTGACAGCCTTTTATTTTTTGAATTAATGCCACATTTGAAATCGTTCTTTAATGCTGAGCATGGAGATATTCAGAAATATGAGAAATCCAAAAATAACATAGAATGACTGTTTGGGAAGATCAGGTAAATATTTTAAAGTATCAAAGCCTTTATAATGGCTTTCTTCGCTGTAATAAATAGTGTTGGCCTCAGTTCCACAAATATCATTATAATTTCTTTCAATTTTATCCGAATCTTTATATTCATGAAGAGCAAAAAAATGCCCTGTTTTTTCCATATCGACACCATACATTTCCTGATGAGAAAGTGTCATCGCATCAATAAGTGAAATAAAATCCTGATAACTATTATTATCGTTGATGATAAATTCTATTCCAGATTCTTTCTCATTTCTTGTCTGCAACTTTTTAAGTTCTGAAACATACAATTTCTGATTTTGCAGAGCCGTATTAGGGGAGACAATTATCTTTTTATAACTCCAGTTTCTGTAAGGCTCAAAAGTATTGTCAAAAGTTCTATTGGGTCTGACTTTCGCCGGAAGCCCAAGATCCATTACACTATATGGTGGATGAACCCTCTGATTTCCATAATACCAGAATAAAATAGGAATCAGTACAGCACTGATCAATCCGGGAACGTAGTATATTTTTTTCATGCTTAGTTTTTGACAAAGCAGAATGAAAATATTAAGCCAAAAAAAGTGATCCGAAATCGAACCACTTTACAATAATCTTTAAATATTTTAATTATTCAATCTTTAAATTCTAAACATTAAGATCTACCAATCTCTTTTCTTCAGAATCCAGTATGATCCAACGATAAAAACAGCACACCATACCAAACAGGCTATAAGGCTTTCTGTAGGATAGTGGAACTCATATTTCAGACCCATCATTTTGGCCATATTGAGCCTCATCATCGGATTGGGAATAAGATTAGACATGCTTTCCAATGGCAAAAGATGCGTGATAAAAAAGTCATTTTGTAGGATCTCATTTCTTTGTGGGCCCTGCATTCCTTTTACTTTTGTGAAAACTTCAAGCGCAGTTAAAATTCCTTCGCCAATCCAGAACACAAAAAGAGCCAGAAAAACGAAGACTGATTTTCTTAGCAAAATGGACAGGAACATTAAGAAACAGAAGAATGTAAATAGTTTCACAAAATAATTTCCAACGAAGAAAATTTCTCCGAAAACCTTTGATGACTCTGTAGTATTTGAATATTGATATCCTAATAACATCGTAATAACAAATACAATTATGGTAGAAAAAATGGTGAAAATACTTATCGTGAACAGTTTTGAAGTGATGAATTCTTTTCTGCTCAATCCGTCAATTGTATTTTGTTTGAACATCCGGTTGCTGAATTCCTGTGAAATGGAAAAAACAATGATCAGTCCCAGGAAAATTTTCAATAAAGCAACAATCCATGTGGTAAAGTTCCAGATTTCAGGAAAATTATAAATGCCCTGTTCTTTCAGGTTAACAGTTCCTCCAAAAACATCAAAATCTACCAAACCTATGAAAAGCAATGCGATAAGAATAGCAAAATAAAGAAGTGTGAAAACTTTAAAAGGTCTGTAGTTCAGATTTTTATAATATTCTAGTTTTAGTAATTTGATCATGATTAGTTTGTGTTTTTTACAAGTTCAAGGAATTGAGATTCAAGAGACAGCTTTTTCTTGGTCAGATGAGATAAGAAAACACCTTTCTCTGCCAATTTTTGATTCAAGGCCGAAGCCGAAATCGATGCATCATCACGGATCTGCGCTTTAATAAGCTCTCCTTCCTGATGTATGGAAGTAAACCATTGGAGTTCATTCAGGGTATTTAAAAGCAGGGCGTTGTTGTCTGCCTTTAATTCAAAATAACCATTGTTGGACGTCATCTCATCCACCCTTCCACAGTAGATGGAATTTCCCTCTTTCAATACAATCACATGACTGCATATTTTTTCAATTTCATCCAGAAGATGGCTGGCTATAATGATGGTAATGCCTTGTTTTGCAATATTATTGATGATATTCCGGATTTGAATGATTCCTTCAGGATCAAGTCCGTTTGTTGGCTCATCCAAAATCAGAACCTCAGGATTATTCAGCATGGCAGAAGCAATCGCAAGACGTTGTTTCATTCCTAAAGAAAAAGTTTTGAAAGTATCTTTTCTTCTCTCATAAAGGTTTACGATTTTCAATACCTCTTCAATCCTTGAGTAAGGAGTTTCTTTGATTTCCGCAACAATTTTAAGGTTGGTTTCAGCACTCAGATAAGGATAAAAGTTAGGCTGTTCAATAATGGCTCCTATTTTCTTTAACGTTTCAGGATCTGTCCCTTTCTTCCCAAACCAAAACCAGTCTCCGCTTGTAGGATTAATGGTTGAAAGTAACATCCCGAAAGTCGTGGATTTACCACTTCCATTGGGGCCCAGAAGTCCGTAAACATTTCCTTTTTCGACGTCAAAAGAAATATTGTTGACCACAACTCTCTTGAATTTTTTTGTCAGATTCTTTACTGATAAAATTTTTTCCATGTATTTTGTTTTACATAGTAGTAGTCTATATAAATTAGGGAATGTTACAGAATTATCATAAATCAATTTAAATTTAATGGTAAATACATTAAATTTGATAGAATTAATCAACAGTTATGAAGCTAATTAAACTCGCAGAAGAACTGAATGTTTCTGCAGAAGCGATAAAACAGTTTATACAGGATTTTGATCTGGAATTGGTAGACTGCATCAGTACCAACTTTGAAGTAAAAGAGGATTTTGAAAAATTTGCCCGTGAAAATGTAGATTTCTTAAGGCTGTATGAAAAAGATCTGGACAAGAATAAAACGTTGGAACAGATTGCTGAAGTCATCAACCAGCCAAAGGATAAAGTAGAAAAAGCAATTAAAGACAATAATCTTAATATTTTTGATAATGGTTTTTTCAAATCTTCCATTTCCAGTTATGGAATCGATAACAAGCTGGGTGGGAATTATCAATTTGTATATGACTATTTCGGACACAAAACCAGCCTCCAGCAAAGAGATTTTATAGGCTACAGAGACCTGTTTTTTTATACATCAGCAGTTCTTGAACCATTTTTAAATCCTCAACAGATTAAAGACTGGGGAATCAATAAACCAGCTGGAATTATTTTATATGGACCTCCGGGAAGCGGTAAGATTTTCTGGGCCAATAAAATTGCTGAAATCATAGGCTATCAGTTCAAAGAAGTGAAAAAACATTATCTGGGAACATCATTGATTGACGGTAATCAGATCAATTTCAGTGATTTTCTTTTAACTATGATGAAAGAAAATAAAATGCTGCTTTTCCTTGATGATTTTGATGAAATTATGATGCAAAGGAAAGCAGAGAATGATATTTCATCCTGTAATCTGGAAGCTCAGGAACTTATTCTCCACTATATCGAAAAATTTGAAAAAGAAGGAGTGCTGATGGTTGGTTCTGCGAACTCTGTAGCAGAAATTGATGAAGAAATTTTAGCTCCCGGAAGGTTTGATGTGATGATTCCCATATTCCCGCCTAATGCGTCAGAGCGTTCAGAGATTATTTTATACGCTATGACGAGAGGGCTTGAAGAAGATTCCTTGTTATATAAGATCCTTAAAAATAATAAAGCAGATAAAGTTCCTTTCTGGCATGATGCTGCTTCAAGAATGAAAACCTTTAGCAATACCATGCTGATTGATTTTACTCAAAGTTTAAAGAAACGAATTAAAAACCTTTATCAGAGAACCAGAAACGAAAAGCTTAAAATCGATCAGAAACTTATCAATGGAGCGTTAAGAGATGCCGCTGCAAAGCTCACTGAAGAATACCTCGATCAGGTAGCCCAATTTTTGGCAGATGTCATCATTAATAATTTTGACGAATTCCGTTTCAGAATTCAGGCTTTAAAAAATGAACTCGAAACCTATAAAGTGGTGGAAGAACCCAGACGTGCAATTGGGTTCCATCACAATGGAGAAAAGGAAGAATAGGCAGGATATGAGATTCGGGGTACGAGTTATGAAATGTTGGAATATCAGAAGTTAAAGCTGTAATCATCCAATAATTTCCTTTTTCAACCCCCTTTGTCTATCATCTATCCGTCTATTATCTCTTCGTCTCATGTCTTCCATTATCATCAATTACTCATCACTAATTACTCATGGTCAGCGTCTGGGAACAGGAAACCTTTTACCGTACAAGAGATATTATCATCATTGGGGCCGGATTCTCCGGGCTTTGGACAGCTATTTCCATTAAGGAGAAGTTTCCTGAGAAATCTGTATTGATTATTGAAAGAAATGCTGTTCCATTAGGGGCTTCCACACGAAATGCCGGTTTTGCCTGCTTTGGAAGCTTTACAGAAGTAATTGGTGACTCTAGAAAGATGGGTTGGGAAAAAACATTGGATCTCGTTAAAATGAGGTTTGAAGGGCTTCAAAAGATCAAACAGTATTTTAAAAGCGATGAAATAGACTTTGAACTCAGTGGCGGCTACGAAATCCTGAATAATGACGAACCTCTGCTACATATAAACGAAGTGAATGAAAAACTTAAGTCTGTAACCGGACTTGAAGAAACCTATTCCTTACAACAGAATAAAATAAAAGAATTTGGGTTGGGTAAATCTCAGTTTCTGATTGAGAATCCATGTGAAGGAAGCCTGCATTCCGGAAAACTGTTGCAGAAGCTTATGGAGAAATGCTACGAGTTGAAGGTTGAGTTTTTGTTGGGAACTGAAGTGAAAAATATAGAAGAAGCCTCTGATAAGGTGAATATCTACTTTTCAGAGGGAATTTCTGTAAAAGCCGATCAGTTAATCCATTGCACCAATGCATTCAGTTCAAAATTCCTGGAAAAGGAAAATATAGTGCCTGCCCGGGGACAGATTCTCCTGACGGAACCTATAGAAAACTTAAAGTTAAAAGGAACTTTTCATTATGATGAGGGCTTCTATTATTTTAGAAATCTAGGGAACCGTGTGTTGTTAGGTGGTGGAAGAAATCAGGATTTTAAAACGGAAGAAACCACCGCTTTTGAAACCACAGAGTTTCTGCAGCATCACTTAGAAAATTTCCTACAGGAAGTTATTTTACCCAATCAGGAATTTAAGATTGCATTACGCTGGTCAGGAATTATGGCGATGGGAAATGAAAAAACACCAATCGTAAAAAAACTTTCAGAAAGACAGCTTTGCGCAGTACGGCTTTCCGGAATGGGAGTGGCATTGGCTCCGAAAATTGGTGAAATGATTACCACTATAATTTAAATACAATGAAATATTTACCTTTTGAACATATTATTTATAGTACCAATTTGTCTGAAGAAGAAGTTATCACAAGACTTTCCGGCTGTGTTGAACCTACAAAATTTGGTTTTAGAAAAAGATCAGACAAAGAATACGAAGGGATATATATGAGAACGGTTTTGAAATCAATAGAATTATAAAAAACAGGAATTCTTTTGCTCCTGATATAAGTGGAATCATTCAGAAAAATAATAATAGGGTACAAATTGAGGTTAAAATGAGGCTGAAGTGGTATGTACTCATTTTTCTGATAGGTTGGTGTTCGTTAGTAATGCTTTTCTTACTGGTTATGTTAGCTAAAGAAAGAGATATAATAGACATTTTTCTTCCGATATTTATGCTGGTGTTTGTGTATGCTTTAACAATGATTGGCTTTAAAATAGAAAGTAATCAATCAAAAGATGATTTTAAAAAGTATTTTGAAGCAGAAATAAAGAGAGAATAAAAGACAATAGACGAAGAGATAATAGATGTGAGATAGAGAAAAAGGTTCTAAGAAAGATTAAAAGATGAGACTTGCTTTATTGGGAATTTTAAACTTCAAACCTTAAGTTTTAGATCACGAACCTTGAACATTGCTCTCTTAGCTTTCCACTCTAAAAGAATTCCTTATTTTTGCAAAAAAGAAAGAATCGTGATAAACAACGACCAGATAAAAGAAGTTCAATCCAGAATTGAAGACTTACATAGATATTTACAGATTGAAAAAAAGAAGATCGAAATAGCCAATGATGATGAAAAGACAGCGGCTCCTGAGTTTTGGGATAACCCTAAGACTGCAGAAGCTTTTCTGAAGCAGCTTCGTTCCAAGAAAAAATGGGTGGAAAGTTATGATGAAATTCATTCCCAGTTTGAAGACATGCAGGTATTGGTTGACTTTGCTAAAGAAGATCCCGATTCAGAAAAAGAATTGGATGAAACATTTCCACAACTGGTAGAAAAAATTGAAGACCTTGAGTTCAAGAATATGCTTTCCAATGAAGGTGATGAATTGTCTGCGGTTCTTCAGATCACTGCCGGAGCCGGAGGAACAGAAAGTTGTGACTGGGCATCCATGTTGATGAGAATGTACACGATGTGGGCAGAAAAACAGGGCTATAAAATCCGTGAACTGAACTTCCAGGAAGGAGATGTAGCCGGAGTGAAAACTGTTACCCTTGAAATAGAAGGAGAATTTGCTTTCGGATATTTAAGAGGCGAAAACGGAGTTCACAGATTGGTAAGAATTTCACCTTTTGATTCTAATGCAAAACGTCATACCAGTTTCGTTTCCGTGTATGTTTATCCTTTAGTAGATGATACGATCGAAATTAATATTAACCCTGCTGATATATCTTTTGAAACGATGAGGTCTTCCGGAGCCGGAGGTCAGAACGTAAACAAGGTAGAAACAGCAGTACGTCTTCGTCACGCACCTACCGGAATTATCATTGAAAACTCAGAATCCCGTTCTCAGCTTCAGAATAAAGAAAAAGCAATGCAGCTCTTACGTTCCAGATTATATGAAATGGAATTGGAAGAACGTATGAAGGCCAGAAATGAGATTGAAGCCAATAAAATGAAGATCGAGTGGGGAAGCCAGATCAGAAACTACGTCATGCACCCTTACAAATTGGTAAAAGATGTACGCTCAGGTCATGAGACCTCGGATGTGGATGCTGTAATGAACGGAAATCTGACTCCTTTCCTTAAAGCATTCCTGATGGCCGATGGTACCGCAGTTTCTGATGATGATCTCGACCTATAAATATTATTTGAAATTTTAGTTAAAATCTTATAATTAATTTTTGTTTCAGACATTTTAGACTTACTTTTGCTGTTCATCGATATATATGGAAGATTTCAATAGCTGGAAGGATTTATTAAACCCGGAGTTTTATATTAAAATGGGAGGGTTTTGGCTTATTTTATTTATTGTTTTTGCTGAAACAGGTCTTTTTGTAGGTTTTTTTCTACCCGGAGATTCACTATTGTTCGTTTCAGGAATTTATGCCGTTGAAATCATCAAAGAGACGTTTGGATCTACAGGAAGTGATTTCTTAGATACAACGATCCTTGCCTCCGGAGTAGCGCTTGCTGCCATTGTAGGAAATGAAGTAGGGTATTATTTTGGAAGAAAAACAGGTCCTGCTTTGTACAAAAGACCGGATTCAATGCTTTTCAAGAAGAAATATCTTTATCAGGCGCATGATTTCTTTGAAAAACATGGTGCGCTGGCAATTATTATGGCAAGATTCTTACCTGTGGTAAGAACCTTTACTCCAATTGTTGCAGGGATTGTGAAGATGGACAAAAAAGAATTCCTAAGAGATAACGTTATAGGAGCAGTTCTATGGTCATTTATTTTGATCTTTGCAGGACATTATCTTGATAAACTTTTCATGGAGCAGTTTAATATTAATCTGAAAGAAAAGTTAGAATACATTATCATTGTAATTGTATTGGTAACAACACTTCCGGTGATTATCAAATTTATGTTCGGAAAGAAAGAAGACTTTTCTAAATACGAAAACAAGGATTTTGAATAGAATTCAAATCCACTAAAAATACAAAGGCTGTCTCATTTCGGGATAGCCTTTTTTTTAGCCATGAATGCCCGAATAAAAAGATTTGTACATTTCGTGACTAACTTTTATATAAATTTAGTTTTTAGAGGCATGGATAGATTACTTGCTAATCCAATCCAGAATATTCGGATAGATAATACTGTCTCTTTTTCTTTTGCTGAAGAACCTCGGTGCATGGCCTGTTTTCTCCATAAAGACAAATTTGTGGGGAATATTCATAAGAGTAAGCGCTGAATCCATAGCAATACCCTGATGCTGGTTGACCAAAAAGTCATGATTTCCCTGAAATAATAAAGTAGGAACATGGGTGATATTGGCAATAGGACTGGCTTCTTTAAAGGCTTCTGAAAGATTTTTACGGTCAAATTTAGTCCCTACAACCTTTTGAATAGTAGGAGAGGTGTATTTAGAATAAAAAGAATTCAGATAGTCAGGGCTGTAAAAATCGGTAGGACCGCTTAAAGAAATAATTTTTTTAATCTGATCCGGATGCTGGTAACCATACAGTAAAGCCAGATGTCCGCCGGCACTTTCACCAAGAATAACATAATTATTGGGCTGAAGTTCTGCTTTTTCTGATAAAGAATTAAACTTTTCAATTACAGAGCTAATATCCTCAAGCTGTTGTTTATAAGTGATTTTTTTCTTTTGAGAAACCAATCGGTAATTCATGTTGATGCTTGGGATCTTATTTTTGAAAAGCATTTTCTGGATCTGGATCATGTGTTCCTTTTTTCCCAGTGACCAGGCTCCACCATGCACAATAAGAACAACAGGAGAGTTTTCAGCGTAATTTTTGGGAAGAAAAACATCCATTTTTTGTCTTTTATGCTCCCCATATTTTAAGTTGTAGATTTTCTGCTGACCTCCAGGGCCTACCCAAACTCTGAATTTTGTATTACAGGATTGCAAAAGGAAACTGATGCTTCCCATAACAAAAAAATGATACCTGAGAATGAACTTTTTCATTAATTAAATTTACAAAAAAATTGATGTATTATCAATGATAGATATCAAAATACTTAAAGTCTTTCAGCGGTTTTTGATGAAAGTCCTTTTTTGATGCTGATAACATCTTTTTCTCCTTTCTTGATAATGAAAGAAATTTCGCTGTCATCATCCTGCAGGAAAAATACATCCTCTTTTTCAGCCAGCATTCTCACTTTGGGAGTAGTAGTATTCTGAATAAAGAGCTGACCATTTTCGTACAGAATATGAATAATACTATCGTCCGCAAGTTTATAATTACCGGCATATTTTTTAAGTAAATCAGTACTTAAAGTGACTTCTTTCTTAGGTTGTGGAAGAGTATAGGTTTGATCTAAAAGTGCTGCTAAAATAGTGTTCCCAGCTTTTTCCAATTTTTTACTCGTGATATTATTGAGAAGAATAATGCTGAGATCCTCTTCAGGAAGCATAGCAAAATAGCTTGTAGAACCTTCGATATTTCCACCATGGTTGATGAGTTTTTTTCCATATAGATCATCAATAAACCATCCGTAACCATAGCCGCTCAAATAAGGTGTTGCAGCTTTTTTAAATGTTTCTTTGGATACAATTTTATAGTCTCTTAATCCTTTATAATAATTGTAAAGGTCTTCAGTCGTACTGTAGATCTGTCCTGCAGGTCCTGTTAATGTTGAATTCCAGACTTCTGTTTTTTCCTGTCTTGTATTTGAAATATAAGAATAAGGAACTGTTTTATACTGGCTTTTCAGAGCCAAGTAGTTAAATCCGGTGTGAGTCATATTCAGTGGATTTAAAATATTTTTCCTTATTGCATCTTCATAAGAAAGTCCCGTTATTTTTTCAATAATAATTCCTAGCAGGATATATCCTGAATTGGTATACGAGAATTGAGTACCCGGTTCAAAAGCCAGAGGTTCTTTTTTAAAAAAAGAAAGCTCTTTATCTTTGGTAATACTTTTTCCGGTGTGAAGCAGGCTGAAATATTCCTTGTTTTGTAATACTTCGTAGATGCCTGAACTGTGGGTAAGGAGGTGTTCAATGGTGATTTCATTTCCTCTTGGATAATCGGGAATATACTTTAAGATAGGATCATGTACAGAAAGTTTTCCCTCTTCACTTAATTTTATAATCATTAGCGCTGTGAAAGACTTGGTCAAAGAAGCAATCTGGTAGGCACTTTCGTTCTGATTGAGGATCTTTTTTTCTGCATTTTGCCAGCCGTAAGACTTTTCAAAAATGATTTTATTCTGATAATGGATTAAAGCTGTTCCATTAAATTTATTGATAGCTGTGTAAGCTCTTATGATACTGTCTATTTCTTGCTTTTTCTTTTCCTGATCTATAGTGCTGATATTCGTTTCAGTCTGGGCTTTTAAAGGAGAGCAAAATATGCTGAGCATAAAGATTGAGCATAGTAAGGCTAAAATGGAGAATTGACGGCGCATAGTATCAGATTTAAAAAACGGTTAAAAGTAAGCGGATTTTTTTATGTTGTTAGTACATAGTTTATTATCTATAAGAGTTTGAATACTAAACTGAAGATAGCTTTATAATTTATCTGGGAATTGTGTAGCAAGTTATAAGTTTTCAGCATAGCGACTCAGGGAATTATTGTATCTGGGTAAATGTTTTGAAATTGCTTTTAGGGTTAGTGATAATGCTTCTTTGTATTCTCCTGCTGAAGAAAGGGAAAGAGCTAGAAAAGAATCCACTGCATCATTCAGTTCATCCGAGTAGTTTTCTTTTTCTTCTCTTAAAATATGGATGCTTTCTTCTATTTTTCCGTTATTCCTTAATGTACTTGCTAGTTGAATCCTTGCCCTTCTTCTTCGTAAATCGGATAATCCCAGGTCTAATGCTGCTCTGTATAACGGTTCGGCTTCCTCTTCATGTCCGGTGGAGTCAAAGGCACATGCCACTTCAAACTCCGCAATGCCTTGTGAATCTGAAAGTAGGAGGACATGATCTTTAATCTGTTGAATAAATACTTCGTTAGTTATTGTCCCAAGCTTCTGCCAGATACTCTGTAATTGGATTTCCCAGTTTTCATCCATTCTATAGGTTTTAAACAAAGATATGAAATATTGAAAGTGGAGTAGTGTTTTATCATTCTCATCATTCTTAAAATTATTGTCATATTATGAATTAAAAAATGGAATTAAATATTTATTTTTGTTGAACTTAACAAAGATTAAAAAAACATTAAAATATGGCGTCAGGCTTTTTTGCAATTTTAGATGATATTGCAGCATTGATGGATGATGTAGCAGTTACCAGTAAAATCGCTACACAGAAAACAGCAGGAATTTTGGGTGATGACCTGGCTGTAAATGCAGAAAAAGCCACAGGCTTTCTTTCTTCCAGAGAACTTCCGGTATTGTGGGCTATTACCAAAGGCTCTTTTATCAATAAGTTGATTATTCTTCCTATTGCGTTTCTGCTCAATTGGCTCTATAAGCCTGCGATTGAGATGATCCTTATTCTGGGTGGTTTATATCTGGCTTTTGAAGGCGTGGAAAAAATTATTGAATTCCTGTTTCATCGCTCCAAAAAAGGACATGAGGTAGTGGAGGAGAGCAAAGAAGATGAAGACTCTGAGGTTTCTGAAAAAGCAAAGATCAATTCAGCGATCAGAACAGATTTTATTCTTTCCATTGAAATTGTAATCATTGCTTTAGGCACTGTTATTCAGGAGAACCACCCGTTAATTACACAGATTCTTACCGTTACTTTCGTATCATTTATTGCAACGGTGGGAGTTTACGGGATTGTAGCTCTTATTGTGAGAATGGATGATGCAGGTTTTAAACTTATCAAAAAGAGTAATGATAAAGGATTCTTTTCTACATTGGGACATCTTTTAGTAAAAGCATTGCCTATAATCATTAAAATTTTAGGCGTTGTAGGAACAATTGCTCTGATTCTGGTTTCAGGAGGCATTTTTGCCCACAATATTCATTATCTACATGAATTGCTTCCAACATGGCCGGATATTTTGAAGGAATTCACCTTCGGAATGGTAGGTGGACTGGCTGCGGTTCTTGTTTTTACGGCTGGAAAAGCAATCTATTCCTTAGCTACAAAAAAATAATTGAAGCAAAATAGAATAAAAGAATCCTGTATCATGTCGATACAGGATTTTTTATGGGTTTCATTCAAACAGAAATAAAACTCTCTGGATAATCTTACAACATACTATTTGTCACTCTGAAAGAATATAAATGGTTGAAAGGGTGGAATTTAACTTTGAATCCTTGTGAGAAAATAGAAGTACGGTGCAGAATATCTATACACTTTACACAAAAAAAGAGGCCTAAGCCTCTTTTTATATTAATTGAATAAATCTTTTACTTTATCAAAAAAAGTTTTCTCCTTTCCGGAAGGTTCTGCAACCATTTCTCCGCTGGACATTTGCTTTTCAAAGAAGTCCTTTTGCTCCTTAGTAAGCTTTTGTGGTGTCCATACATTGATATGAATAAACATGTCTCCTTTACCATAGCTGTCGATGCTTGGAAGACCTTTTCCTGCCAATCTTAAGATTTTTCCGGATTGAGTTCCAGGATCAACGGTAATTTTCACTTTTCCGCCAACAGTAGGAATTTCTTTTTTCGTTCCTAAAGCAGCTTCAGCAAATGAAACATACAATTCCTGGTGAAGATTGTCTCCTTCTCTCTTGATGGTTTGATCTACTTCCTCCTCAATGATTACTAATAAATCACCTGGAGTTCCGCCAAACGGAGCATCATTTCCTTTTCCTCTTACATTAAGCTGAATTCCGTCTCTTGCTCCTGCAGGAATATTGATGGTGATTTCCTCCTCATCTTTTACAAGACCTTGAGCATTAGCTCCAGTAGGAATTTTATCAGCAACTTTTCCGATTCCCTGACAAGTTCCACAGGTAGTCTGAGTCTGCATTTGACCAAACATCGTGTTCATCACTTTAAGCTGAACACCGGAACCGTTACAAGTAGGACAGGTTTTTGAAGTGGCACCTTCTGCCATCTTCATTTTTTTAACTTTAATGGTTTTGTGAGTTCCGTTTACCATTTCCTCAAGGTTCAGCTTGATTCTGATTCTTAAATTAGAACCCTTTACCTGCTGGCGGCCACCGCCACCACCGCCGAATCCTCCGAAACCACCACCGAAAATATCTCCAAACTGACTGAAAATATCTTCCATGTTCATTCCGCCTCCGAAGCCTCCGCCTCCGAAACCACCATTTCCGCCCATTCCGGCGTGACCGAACTGGTCATATCTGGCACGTTTCTGATCGTCGCTTAATACTTCGTAAGCCTCAGCAGCTTCTTTAAATTTTTCTTCAGCCTCCTTATCCCCTGGATTTTTATCCGGGTGGAATTTGATGGCCATTTTACGGTATGCTTTCTTTATTTCGTCGGCAGATGCAGATTTGCTGATCTCAAGAATCTCGTAATAATCTCTTTTTGACATGACAATTTAATAATTGATTGTTGATAAATGATAAAAGATATTGTAAAGCTAATAAGTGAAACATTCATCAATTATCACTCATCATTTATCATTTATGAATTTTAGTTTCCTGTTACTACTTTTGCAAAACGGATTACCTTGTCATTCAAAGTATATCCGGTTTCAATAACATCTACGATTTTCCCTTTCAGGTCCTCAGATGGAGCAGGAATTTGGGTTATAGCCTCATGGAAATCTACATTGAAGCTGTCTCCAGCATTTACTTCCATAGTTTTTAATCCTTTTTCAGTAAGTTTATTTTTGAATTTTTGATAGATAAGCTCAACCCCTTGAAGATCAGTTGGATTTCCGTTTTTAGCGATTTCTTTTAATGCTCTTTCAAAATCATCTAAAACGCCCAACATAGAAACTATCATATCCTGATTGGCATATTGGAAGAATTCCATTTTCTCCTTAGAAGTTCTTTTTTTATAGTTTTCGAATTCAGCATATAATCTGATGTAACGGTCTTTCTCTTCTGCCAAAAGTTCCTCAGCAGAAGGAGTAGTTGTCACATTGTCCTGAGGTGTAGCCTCATTCTGAATCGTGTTATCTTCCTGATTATTGATGCTTTCTTCGTTAATATCCTGATTTTCCATAATTCAATATTTATTTACTCAATTGTTTGACAAAGACTCTGCCAAAGGAAAAAATAGGACATTAAGGCAGAAAAATGATAGTGATTATATTGAAAAGAGATAAAACTACAGACGTAATAACATCATTAGCTTAATTACATAACACGATAATAAGCAGAATCGCTTTCATGTGCTCTAAAGAACCCGAAGAGCCATCATGTATTATTATAAAAAAGGAGTTTTGTTATTATTCATGATTAGTATTCCGGAAAATAGCCAAAATATCCTTGTAACTCATCAAACTCTATCATCTTCTAACTCTCACATCCCGGAACTCGAACCTCGTATCCCGTACCAAATTACTGCTCTCCCGTAAACGTCTGATACAACAGATATACATTTAAAACAATGATAATAAGGGAAATAATCCATACACAAACCTTTAAAAAGGGCTTGTTCACAAATTCACCCATTTTAGCCTTATCATTGGTAAACATTACGAGCGGAACTACAGCAAAACTTAACTGCATAGATAAAATAACCTGACTTAAAACCAATAATTCTGTGGTTCCCTGTTCTCCGTAAAGGATCGCAACAATTAACGCAGGAATAACGGCAATAAGCCTTGTGATCAATCTTCGTAGCCACGGTTTTAATTTAATATTCAAAAACCCTTCCATCACGATCTGACCTGCTAAAGTTCCTGTAAGGGTTGAGTTTTGTCCGGAAGCCAATAATGCGATCGCAAATGCAATACTTGCCATTGAAGCTCCTAAAATAGGAGTTAGCATCTGATAAGCATCGTGAATGTCGGCTACATGCTGATTTCCTGTAGTATGAAAAGTAGCAGCAGCCAGAATTAAAATAGCAGCATTGATAAAAAATGCCAGCATCAAAGATACTGTACTGTCTAAAGTTGCAAATTTGATGGCTTCTTTCTTACCTTCTCTATCACGGGTATAATCTCTTGTCTGTACAATACTGCTGTGAAGATACAAATTGTGTGGCATCACGGTAGCCCCTAAAATACCAATGGCGATATAAAGCATGGCCGGATTCTGAATGATTTCTTTTTGTGGAACCAATCCACCAAGAATTTCATTAAAAGCAGGTTTGGAAATAACAATTTCATAGGCAAAGCAGGCAAGAATTACAAAAATAAGTCCACCAACAATACTTTCAATCCATCGGAATCCCTTTGCCTGAAGGAGGAGAATTACCAATACATCTACAGTCGTAATCACAATTCCCCAAGTGAGAGGAATATGAAACAGTAGGTTTAAAGCAATTGCTGAACCGATGACTTCGGCAAGATCACAGGCGGCAATGGCTATTTCACAGAATATCCAGAGAATGAAATTAGTGGTAGGGTTGAAGTGGTCTCTACAGGCTTGTGCCAAGTCTCTTTCAGCTACTACTCCCAGCTTAACAGATAAATGCTGTAAAACGACTGCAAAAATATTGGAGATAAGGATTACAGAAAGCAGGGTATACCCAAATTGTGCCCCTCCGGCAATATCAGTAGCCCAGTTTCCCGGATCCATATAGCCTACAGCAATCATAAGCCCGGGTCCTGCAAAGGCTAAGTATTTTCTCCAAAAACTGGCATTTTTTGGGACTTTAATAGAAGAATAAACTTCTGATAAAGAGTGTGATGTTTTATCTTTTCGCCAGGCGCTTTTTAAATTGAAATTCATAAATGTTAGAAATGACTAACAAATTTAATTAAATAAATGTAAACACAAAAAAACATAGCATAAAAAAATCCCGGAAATCATTTTCCGGGATTCAATTTTTATTGATTCTAAAGATTATTTAGCAAATCTTACAGACATTTTTCTGTCAGCAGCTCTTTCAGCATCAGAAGCTTTTGCGTCTACTTTAGCAAATTTACTTCCGTAACCTTCAGCCCCAAGTACCTGAGCCCCAACTCCTGCTTTTGCTAAAGCAGCTTTGATGAAGTCGGCTCTTGCCTGAGAAAGTTTTACGTTAGAAGCTTCATTTCCTGTTTTATCAGTATATCCACCGATTTTGACTTTTGAATCAGGGAAAGCTTTAAGAATAGCTACTAAGTTATCCAACTGTCCTTGTGATCCAGCTTCTAATTCAGTAGAGCTACCCATTTTAAAGTTTACATGGTCGAAATCGTACCATTTGTCTTTCAATACAGCGTCATCTGCAGCATTCTTGTATCCTCCGGATTTCAGGAATGAAATCATCTGATCTTCCATACCTCCTTTGTATCCTTTCAGCATTACTCCGTTAAGGTCGATGTTTTCATCGGTTTTCGCTGCAGGAGCTGTGGAAGCTGGAGTGGATGTTGTTGCAGAAGCAGTATCTGTATGTGTTCCTGTTGAGTCTGAGGTAGAAGTCATTGTAGTAGTAGTTTGCTTCTTCTCACACTGTTTCCAAAGGAAATATCCAGCTGCTATTAATAATAAAAGCGGAAGCAACCATTTCCAGATTGAACCTCCGCCTTGATTATTATTATTGTTATTTTCAAACTGTTCTCTTATTTCTCTTGCTCCTTCACTCACATTTTCTCTTGCTGTAGCAACACCTTCAGCGATGTTATCTTTAGCAGTAGAAGTTACTGAAGAAACTGTTTCTTTAGCCTGACCGAACCAATTTTCAGCTCCTAATCCAAAAGAAGCCAAAGAAAGACCTGCCGGCAGTAAAGAAGAAATAATGCCTTTCTGATCATTCAGTAAGCCGGAAATACCTGAAGCACCCAGATTATTGTCTGCAGCATACTTTCCTACTGTGCCTACTGTAGCCCCGGTAACCAGGTTTAACAAAGAACCTGCAGAATTGTTGCTGATTCCCGAAAAACTGGCAATGGAGTTTACTAATCCGCCTATTTTATCTCCAAAAAGAGAAGATAATAAAGTGGAAATAATAGGGTTATTAGATGATCCACCTAATAAGTTTCCTAAAATTCCGCTTGAAGAGGCTTTTGTAATAGCATCCAGAACGCCAGGGTTGTCTGCGTTATTGGCTAAACCACCTACTACAGCAGGTAATAAGCCACCAATTGCTTTAGAAATACCGGATTCGCTTTCTCCAAACTGTGATGCAGCCTGTGAAACCAAAGCGGGACCTAATTGTCCTTTAATTAAATCAATGACATTTAAAGACATAATAATAAATTTTTTTGATTAATGTTGATATAAATTTAAACAAAAATCCGTCCAAATGTCACTTTTTTTTGAATATTTCTTTGAAAAGTAATGATTTTTTTTAAAATCATTAAAATTATTAATACGCTTTTGCGAATAACACACGTCTCTTAGAAGGTTTTCCGGAAATTAGAGAAATACCTTCTTCGATGTCATTATCCAAAGGAATACATCTGATAGTCGCCTTCGTTTCGTCCTTAATCTGCTCTTCCTCTTCAGCTGTACCATCCCAGTGGGCATAGATAAATCCTCCTTTTTCTTCAAGAACTTTCTTGAATTCTTCGTAAGTATCTACTTTAGTGATGTTATTTTTTCTGAATTCAAATGCTTTGTTATAAAGATCCTGCTGAATATTTTTTAATAATTCTTCAATATAAGTATCTATACCTTCGATAGAACGAACTTCTTTAGTAAGGTTGTCTCTCCTCGCGATTTCCACCGACTTGTTTTCAAGATCTCTTGGTCCCATGGCAATTCTTACCGGAACTCCTTTCAATTCATATTCCGCGAATTTCCATCCTGGTTTGTTCTGAGTGTCGTTATCAAACTTCACAGAAATACCTTTAGCTTTTAATTTAGCCTGAATATCTAAGGCCACTTCACTGATTTGTGCTAATTGCTCTTCTCCTTTGAAGATAGGAACAATCACTACCTGAATTGGTGCCAATGTTGGAGGCAATACCAATCCGAAGTCATCAGAGTGAGTCATAATTAAAGCTCCCATCAAACGGGTAGATGTTCCCCAAGATGTTGCCCATGCATGTTCAATTTTTCCTTCTTTGTTCGTGAATTTTACATCAAATGCTTTCGCAAAATTCTGCCCTAAGAAGTGAGAAGTTCCTGCCTGAAGAGCTTTACCGTCCTGCATTAATGCTTCAATACAATAGGTTTCATCTGCTCCTGCAAATCTTTCAGAAGGTGTTTTCAATCCCTGTACTACAGGCATTGCCATAAAGTTTTCTGCAAAATCTGCATATACTTTATTCATTTTTTCAGCTTCTTCTACCGCTTCTTCTTTGGTAGCGTGAGCTGTATGCCCTTCCTGCCATAAGAATTCTGCCGTTCTAAGGAAAAGACGGGTTCTCATTTCCCAACGTACAACGTTTGCCCATTGGTTGATAAGAATAGGAAGGTCTCTGTAAGACTGAATCCAGTTTTTATACGTATTCCAGATAATTGCTTCAGAGGTAGGACGAACAATAAGTTCTTCTTCCAATTTTGCATCCGGATCTACAATTAGTTTTGAAGGATTGTCAGGATCGGTTTTTAATCTGTAGTGGGTAACTACCGCACATTCTTTTGCAAAACCTTCTGCATTTTTTTCTTCAGCCTCAAATAAGCTCTTGGGCACAAAAAGCGGGAAGTATGCGTTAACGTGACCTGTTTCTTTGAATTTCTTATCCATTTCATCACGCATTTTTTCCCAGATTGCATAGCCATACGGTTTGATTACCATACATCCACGCACTCCTGAGTTTTCAGCTAAATCAGCTTTTACAACCAGCTCGTTATACCATTTGCTGTAATCTTCGCTTCTTGAGGTTAATTTTGCCATTATCTTTTAAAATTTTTTTAACTTTTGCACATTATTGTTATCTAAAAATAAAAATCTATTTTTGATAGATTTTTTAATCAGTATTGGTACATTTTTGGTACAGATTGCAAATATAATTTAAATTAAAAATTTTTACGTTATCATGAAAAGAAATATACATAAAAATTTGCTTGGTCTGCTAAAATCCAAAGGGATATTAGCAATATCAGGTGGATTGTTGCTTATGTCTTGTGGTGCTCAGATGGGAGGGTATAGCGAGACGGATGGGGTATATTATGACCCTAATAAGGATACGCTGCCGGAAGGAGTAATCATTAATGGTGGCGGAAATAGAGTAGGAGACTACTACGACTACTATCAGGATTCTAATGTGATTCAGAATGCACAGACGAATTCCAGAGAACAGCAAAATAAATATAACGATTGGAGTGATGTGGATGCCAATTGGGGAAATGCTACAAACTCTGACTGGGGAATGTATGCAGGTTCTCAAACCAATTACTATGACAATTCCTGGGGATATCCTGGAGGCTGGTATGGAGGCTATAATCCATATTGGGGCTGGAACCGTGGCTGGGGCTGGGGTGCTGGCTTTTCATGGGGTTGGGGCGGATCATTCGGCTGGGGCTGGGGTGGCTCTATCGGATGGGGAAGTCCATGGGGATATTCTCCTTATTGGGGCGGATATTATGATCCGTTCTGGGGAGGTTATTATGGAAACCCATATTGGGGCTATGGAGGTGGCTACTGGGGTGGTTATAACAGACCTTATAGAAGAAGTGGTTCAGATAGTGGATTCCGTAATACAGGTATAAATAATGCTGTATACAGAACGAATACGGCTAGAAACAACAACGGATTTAGAAATAGTTCCGGTGGTGGTTTCAGAGATCAAAATTCTGGAGGATTTAGAAACGGAAATTCCGGTGGATTTAGGAATGACAACTCTGGTGGTTTCAGAAATGGAAACTCCGGTGGGTTTAGGAATGGAAATTCCGGTGGTTTCAGATCTGGTGATTCTGGAGGATTCCGCAATTCTACCCCTCCACAACAACCAAGATACAACAATGGCGGTTTTAGATCCGGTGATTCTGGAGGCTTTAGAAACAGTGGCGGATTTAATAATTCCGGTGGTGGTTTCAGATCTGGTGGTGGTTCATCAGGCGGTGGCGGCTTTAGAGGCGGTTCATCCGGTGGCGGTTCTAGATCCGGTGGCTTCAGATAATATTCAACTTCATAAAAAACTATTAAAAAAATAATGTTAAAAAGATCTTTAGTATTAATGAGCATCTCTGCTGCTTTTTTTGCGCAGGCTCAGGATATATCAGTGATTAAAAACTCTGCTGAGGTTTACTCAAACTCCCCTAATATTGGTTCTTCCAAGTTTAATGCAATGGCAGGAGCAAATGGAGCATTAGGTGGTGATGCAAGTTCATTATTAACAAACCCCGCAGGTTTAGGGGTTGCTATTTCAGGAGATGCTTCTGGTACGTTGTCTATTAACAGTAATAAAAATACAAGTTCATTAGCAGGGTCTTCAGTAAAGTATACAGTTAATAAAACAGATATAGGAAATGCAGGTGGAGTAATCGCTATTCCATTGATGTCAAAGACTGGTTGGAAATTCATCAATATTGGGGTGAATTATTCCAATCAATCTATTGAAAATTACGTGGAATCTCCAGGAAATCCAAATGTAATTATTCCTAAGAAACTTACAAAGGATGGAGTTGATTATAATGCGAAAATGTCTTATTTAGGCCATAATTATGATAGATTAGGGAATCAGTCTAAAATGAACATTGGTGTTGGAGCAAACTATGAAAATCGTTTTTATATAGGGGCAGGATTAAATTTTCACTATGCCAGTATTGATCAAAGTGAGCATGCTGCATTCGGTTTGGATTTAGATAATTCTGTAGATACTTATAAAAAACAGTTTACTCCTTATTCTGAGCGTTCCAATGGTTTCTCAGCTAGTGTTGGGGTTATTGGGAAGGTTAGTAATCAATTGAGATTGGGGGTATCTTTAGAAACTCCGACTTGGTGGACTATTGACAGAGCATTCACTGAGTATTATGCAAATAAAGAAGATAATAATAATATTTATTATCAAAACTATGGTGAGGACAGATCATTTAGATCTCCTATGAAAGCTACCGTGAGTGCAGCTTTTGTTCCTAATAAAAACTTTGCACTGAATGTAGATTATACTTTAGGACTTACCAAGCCTAAATATACTGTAAGTGGTGATGCTGAAGCAGATTTGAACTCATTTTTCAATGATCTTTACAAAAATGTATCAGAAGTAAAGGTAGGAGCAGAATATAGAATTCAGAATTTCAGATTAAGAGGAGGTTATTCTTATGCTTCAAGCCCTTTTGATGCCTTTTCAATTAATGCATATAACAATGCAGGATCTGTTAGCAATACCAACTATAGTGATATGATCTTAGGTTCAAGAAATACAATAGGAGCAGGTATTGGGTATGATTTCGGGCAGTTTTATGTAGACGCTGCATATCAAAATATTACCTCTAACTATAAGAACCCGTTTTTATATGGTGATGCTGGTGCAGGAACAGGATATTATTCCGGAGACTTCGATGTTGCATCTTCTGCTTCAGTAGTTTCAGAAGTTAAAAACATTAGAAATAATTTCTTTGTTACAGTAGGTTGGAAATTCTAAACATTCTGTAATAAATGGCCATAAAATAAAAGCTCTGAATTTTAAAATTCAGAGCTTTTTTATGCTTAAAAATAAGTTTTAATGATGGTGGAAAAGGTGCATGATCAGAGCGAGAGAAACGCCTAATACTACGAGTCCTATTTTAACCCAGTCAATATTGTGGTTCTTATTGCTTTCAAAAATAATCACAGATGAGATGTGAAGGAAGATTCCGCCCACAATAGCCAGAAAATAAGGCTGAAGATTTGGGTTGAAATAATTTCCCAATAACATTCCCATAGGAGAAGCGAGGGCAAAAAGAGCTACAATCAATAGAGAAGGGTAAGAAGATGAACTTTTTGATTCTCCTTTTCTGTTGAATAAAAATGCTCCCAAAATAAATGAAATAGGAAGATTATGAAATACAATTCCTAAAAGATAAGGAGACAGCTCATGTTTTTCATTGGCCAATGGGATCCCTTCAATAAATGCATGAATGAAAAGTCCTACCATTAAAGCCATTGGTAGAATATTGTGCTCGCCATGATGATGGAAATGTCCGTGTTCAAAGCCTTTGGTAAGTGCTTCCAGGATCATTTGCAGGAGAACTCCCGCAATAACGAATATTCCCAGATTGCTGCCAACTGAAGAAGTATAAACCTCAGGAAAAACTTCGTTCAAACAGATTGTGATCAGGAAACCTGCACTTAATACCAATAGATTTTTAGCCAGCTTTTCCTTTTTACCAAAGTGTTTTCCCAGAAAAACTCCGGCTATTACACTTAAAATCAGTAAAAGTACTGTTATCATTATTTTTTCTTAAATAAGTTGATGCAACGTGGGGAATTTTCTTTATTAAATTCATTCAGCTGGTAATCTCCCCAGATTTTTATCCTTTCAAAACCACATTCTGACGCATAGGTATGAATAGCATCCAAAGTATGAAGCTTTACTTTTTCAAAGAAATGAAAAGACTGACCTTCTGTTTCGAAACGGATATCTTTAATAATATGTCTGCCTTCAATTTTTTTCAGAATTTTAAAATCAATATCACCACGGGTAATCATGGTTTCAGGAACCATTGTATTTCTTACATATTCCTCATTCAGATAATCCAGAACGAAGTATCCTCCGGGCTTCAAAGAATTGTATACAGATTGAAATACCTTTTTGTCATCATTTTCATTATCGAAATAACCAAAACTTGTAAACAGATTGAAAACAGCATCCATTGGATCTGCATCAATCGGGTTTCGCATATCATGAACCTGAAAAATCAAAGTTTGATTTTCATACTGTTTATCAGATTCGATACTTTGTCTTGAAAGATCCAGTCCCAAAACATCATACCCCAATTTGTTGAGGAAAACAGAATGTCTTCCTTTTCCACAGGCAAGATCAATGATCTTGGATTGAGGCGGAAGCTGTAGGTCCGCAGTAAGTTTTGTAATGAAGTTTTCAGCTTCAGTATAGTCTCTGTTGCTATAAAGCAAATGATAATAAGGGGTATCAAACCAAGATTCAAACCATTCCATAATGCAAAAATAACTAAATTTGTGGTCTTAAAAGAAAAGTATTTTATAACATGGAAAGATTGAAAAATTCAATTGACCGATGGGTTGGATGGTTAATCTTTTAATTATTAATGCTTTAAAACTTTTAAATCAAAATTATGGATATAGAAAATCTACAAATACAGATCAAAACATTCTTTGGACTGGAGCAAATTCTGGCGGAAGAAATCAAGAAATTAGGAGGAAGAAAGGTTGAAGTGAAAAATAGAGCGGTTAATTGTGAAGGGGATCTTGGTTTTCTTTATAAGATCAATTATTCTGCGAGAACGGCATTAAAAATCTTGGTTCCAATTCATCAGTTTAAGGCTTTTAACCAGCATCAGTTCTATGACAGATTGTTCAAATTTGAATGGGATGAATTTATGGATGTAGATCAGTCTTTTTCTATTGATGCTACAGTGAATTCTGAAACGTTCAAGCATTCTCAGTTTGTGACTTTAAAAATGAAGGATGCAATTGTAGATTATTTTCAGGAGAAACATAAAAGACGCCCGAATGTAGAAACAAGAACTCCGGATATTAAGTTCCATCTTCATATTGACAGAGAATTAGTGATGATTTCCATGGACTCTTCAGGTGATGCTTTATTTAAAAGAGGATACAGAAGAGAGCAGGGAGAAGCTCCAATTAATGAAGTTTTGGCAAGCGGAATGCTACAATTGGCTGGCTGGGATGGAAAAGGAAACTTCCTTGACCCGATGTGTGGTTCCGGAACATTGCTTATTGAAGCAGCGATGATTGCTTTGGATCTTCCGGCTCAGATTTTCAGAAAAAGATTCGGATTCCAGAACTGGAAAAACTACGATGCTGATTTATTCTCTAAAATTAAAGAATTCAGAATCAATAGAGTGAGACAGTTTGATGGTAAAATTGTAGGGTATGATATTGATTCCAGAATGCTGAATGCTGCAAGAATGAATGTGGAAGCTGCTGAAATGGAGGATGTGATTGAGATCAGAAAACAAAATTTCTTTGATTCTAAAAAAGATCTTTTCCCATTATTGATGGTATTCAACCCACCTTATGACGAGAGAATTTCAATCAACGATGATGATTTCTACAAAAAGATAGGAGATACTTTTAAAACGAATTATCCAAATACTCTTGCATGGTTAATTTCATCTGATCTGGAAGCGGTGAAAAAGATCGGTTTACGACCTTCAAGAAAAATCAAACTTTTCAACGGAAAGCTGGAAACACGATTCCTGCAGTATGAGATGTATGAAGGAACTAAAAAAATACATAAATTAGAGGACAAACAATAATATATGTCTTGGAACTTTCTTGATATATTGGGAACTGTAGCAGATGTAGTTTCTGTAGTAGGAACTAGCCCTGTGAAAGATTCTGATGCTCGTACCCGAAAGAAGGATAAGCAAAAAGATAAATATTTTACAGAGAAAGTCAGCGCAGGATTTATTCTTGCGTCTGCCATTCTCTTTTTCGTCGTTTTTCATAAACCATTGCCATCAGGAGATCAAACACCAGCTTTGATTGTAGCATCATTAATAGGAATAGCTATTTCAGCTTTACTATTTTTTGTTTTGAATGTCATGGAGCTTTATTATTTCAAAAGCATTTTTAAACTGCTTCTTTTCAGCTGTTCTGTGATTGCATTTTTTATTTCGTTAGTATTTTATATCTACTTTAAATCGGGGTTGTTTATCTAGAGAAATATTTCCAATTAAATAATAAACATAGGTTGTACTCATGTGGTACAACCTATGTTGTTTTATCTTGCGAGCGAAGGAGCAAAGCCATACTGTTTTTTAAAGGCATGTGAAAAATGGGAGAGGTCTTCAAATCCTACTTCCAGGAAAACATCGGAAGGCTTTTTATTTTTTTCTGATAAATGATAATAGGCCAGTTCAAGACGTTTTTGAGTAAGCCATCGCTGTGGAGTGGTTTGAAAAATCTTTCTGAAATCACGGTTAAACGTTGATAAACTTCTCCCCGTCAGATATCCAAATCGTTCCAAAGGCATATTGAACATATAGTTTTTTTCCATAAAACTAATCATATCTACTTTTCCCGGCTCGTCAAAATCAGCAAGTACAGAATCTATATCCGGATCAATTTCCCTTAAAATACTAATGGCTTCAGTGATCTTTAAATGAGCTATATTTTCAGGAAATGAACCTTCTATTTCAAAATAAGGAATGAGAGAGGCCAGGCAGCTGTTCAGAAGCGGATGACTGCTAAAGCTATAAATACTGGATTCCCGATATCCTGTTTTCTTTTGATCATCAACAGAGCTGTAAAACGCTTTCAGGCGTTCTGTTGTAAGATGCATAACCACCGCTTTATGAGGAAGCCCGTCTTTTGGATAGTTGATAATCGTGGCAAGATGATTCCTCGGGATCAGAAAAATATCTCCAGCTTTGAACAAATAGGTTTTATTGGCCTGAATAATTTTCGTTTCTCCTGATATAAACCAGACCAGCATATGATATTCAAAAACTGTTTCCGTTTTGAACAGCTTATCATCATAACTGGAAAGCTTGATATCCGGTGTCAGGTATTGTATCTGGAAATCCATTGTCAAAAGTTTTTCATTACAAATGTATTTAAAAAACAATTATTTGGTGTCAAAGCGGAATCCCAACATCTTTTCACTCAGTTTCCATAACTCTTCTGCATTTTTCTTGTCAATAGAATAGGGCTGTACCCCACGGATGGTAGCTGGTTCATTAAACCTGTGTTCAATTTGTCCTCTGTCGATCTCCGCAATATCACAGTTTTCACAATAAACTCCACCTATTTCGTTGAGTTGAGTACTTACGGCGCACCAGACTGTTGTTGCTGCTCCTTGTGGTAAGGTTTTCAGTCGTGCTTCAACTTCCGGTTTGATATTTCCGTTCTCATCATGTGTTCCAAGCTGTTTAAAAAGTTCAAGAGGTTCTTCTCTGCCCAGATCTGTTCCGTATACAGAACCCGGGTGAAGAGAATAAGCTCTGATATTGAATTTTTTTCCTCTTTCGTCAAGTTCTACCGCAAATAAATTACAGGCTGTTTTGGATTGCCCATATCCGGAAAGTGTGTCATAATCTCTTTTCTCAAAATTAGGGTCTTCAAAATTAAAAGAAGACATCTGATGTCCGTAAGACGAAACACTTATAACTCTTGCGCCATTCGCTTTTTTCAGAGCCGGCCATAGTTTTGCGGTAAGATGAAACTGTCCAAGGTAGTTCGTTGCTAGTTGAGATTCAAAACCCCTGGCGTCTCTGCGGAGAGGAACCCACATAATTCCTGCATTATTAATGAGGAGATCCAGACTTCTGCCTGATGCGACAAATCTTTCTGCAAAAGAATCAATGGATGCCGGATCCATCAGGTCCATTTTTTCAAGTTCAAAATTTTCAATTCCTGTAAGGTTTTTCTCCGCCTTTTCAATATCTCTGGCGGGAATAATAACATGCGCTCCGGCTGAAGTAAGGACTTTTGTGGCTTCAAGGCCGATACCTGCATAACCGCCGGTAATGATAATATTTTTTCCGGTAAGATCAATTCCTTGAATAACTTCCTGAGCTGTTGAAAACGTATTAAAGCCAGATTGAATAGGTTGCTGCAGCGAGTTGTTAGTTGGTTCCATTTTTTTGTTGTTTTAAATTTCTATAGCAAAATTAGGAGGGATTCCTCATGTTTATTTTGTTTAAAATGTCAAATAACTTGGCTTAGAATTTCATTTGTAATCTCCATGTATTAAGAAAAATAGAATTATATACCGTTAATTTCTCTGAATAAGCTGTTAAACTGTTTGTAGGTTGTTCTGTGAATAAGTAATTTTGAAAAATTTTCAATTTGAAACCTACTATTTCCATTATCGTTGCCATTTACAACCGAAAAGATGAACTTTTTGAGCTGCTGACCTCTCTTACCCAGCAGACAGATAAAGAGTTTGAGATCATTATCGTTGATGATGGATCAATCATCGATCTGAAGCCTACGATAAAAAATTTTGAAGAGATTTTAGATATTAAATATTTCAGAAAAGACAATTCCGGCCCGGGACTGACAAGAAATTATGGAGCGCAAAGAGCAGCTAATGAATGGCTGGTATTTGTAGACAGTGATGTGATTGTTGAAAAAGATTATATTGAACATATTAAAAAAGATATCCTGACGATTCCTTGTGATGCATTCGGTGGTGCTGATAAGGCTCATAAAGGCTTTAATTTGATGCAGAAAGCGATTTCTTATTCCATGACATCTGTTTTTACTACTGGAGGAATCAGGGGAAGTAAGAAGGCGGTTTCAAGGTTTCAGCCCAGAAGTTTTAATATGGGCGTGAAAAAAGCAGTCTTTGATAAAGTAGGTGGTTTTTCCGAAATGAGAATAGGAGAGGATCCGGATTTATCGATGACCCTTTGGGAAAACGGATTTACAACTGCATTTTTTGATGATATTGCTGTATATCATAAGCGTAGGGTAGACTTTGGGAAATTCTCAAAACAGGTGTATCAGTTTGGCTGTGCAAGACCAATTCTTAATCAGAGGCATCCTAATTATGTGAAAATCTCCTTTGCGTTTCCTACCTTATTTATGTTAGGTTACATCATGGGATTTATTGAATATTTTATGATGGGAAAAGGATTTATTCTTTCTTTCTATGGATTATATACTTTTCTGGTATTTTTTCATGCATTATTACTGACTAAAAATATCAGTATTGCAGGAATGGCGGTGATTTCTACCTATATTCAGATGTTTTCTTACGGATATGGATTCCTGAAATCCTGGATTTTACTGAATGTTGTGAGAATGAAGCCTGAGGATGCATTTCCGCATCACTATCATAAGAAGTAATGGCCCATTTTCGCTGTAATCTATGTTTCTATGTTGTTTAATAATTGGAATACACGGATTTCACAGAAGTTTATAATTCTAGGTGTTATATTGGGTTCTAAAGTCTATTCCTATTGATTTTTTTGATAATGATAATATCCGGTTTGTTATTCAGATATAGATAAACCTATTGAATGAAATTCGGGTTTGAATAAAAAATAAAACAGGCTGTTTCAAGTGAAATAGCCTGCTTTTGTACAATAAAATTTAGGATATAGAGATGTTTTCATGGTTAAGAACTCCTACTTTCAGCATGCATTCTTTCATTTTATGATAAGTTCTTTTGATGTCGTGATCCAAACCGATGGAGAATCTGATTAATCCATCAGAAATACCAATTGAAGCACGCTCTTCTTCCGGAATCTCGGACGAAGTTGATTTTCCTGAGCAGGAGAACAGGGTTTTGTAAAACCCTAAGCTCACGGCCAGATAACCAAGGTTTTCTGTCTGCATCATTTCCATTAGTTCATTGGCTTTTTCTGTAGTTCCGGCATCCAGTGTTAATAGCCCTCCGAATCCGTACTCTTCATCAATCATACTTTTCATGAGTTCATGATTCTTATGAGAAGGTAATCCCGGATATGACACTTTTAAACCATCCTGCTCAAATCTTTCAGCAAGATACAGGGCATTGTGGCTATGTTGTTTTATCCTGATATGAAGGGTTCTCAGGTTTTTCAGAATACTTGAAGCTCTTAAGCTGTCCATAGTAGGTCCCAGCAGCATGCATGCGCCGGAGTTTACATTTTTAGTATCATCAATAAATGCCTGAGTGCTGCAATATACACCACCAACAGTATCACTGCTTCCGTTGATGAATTTGGTTAAGCTGTGGATTACAACATCTGCTCCAAATAATTGAGGAGAGATGGAAAGTGGTGAAAATGTATTATCTACAATCAGTTTTAAATCATGTTTTTTACAGATTTCAGAAAGTTTTCTAAGATCTGCCACTTCAAGCAGCGGGTTGCTTACACTCTCACAATAGATCACTTTTGTGCTAGGAGTGATTGCATTTTCGATAGACTCAAAATTATTGATGTCCACGAAAGTAGTTGCTACATTGAACTGGGGTAAAAAGTTTTTAAGGAAGGCATAGGTTCCCCCATAAATAGTTCTGCTGGAAATGATATGGTCTCCACTTTTGCATACCTGCATCAAAACAGAAGTAATAGCTCCCATTCCGGATGCAGTAACGTTGGCAGATTCTGTATTTTCCATTTTTGCCAAAGCCTGAGCCAGATAAAGATTCATAGGTGATGAATGTCTGGAGTACAGATAGCATCCTTCCGCATTTCCTTCAAAAGTATCGAACATGGTCTTTGCAGAAAGGAAAGTGTAGGTAGAACTGTCAGAAATAGAAGGGTTTACACCTCCGAATTCGCCAAAATACTGAAGATCCTGGATCTCGTTGGCTGCGTTAAAGTTTTCCATAAGCATTGTTTTTGTTTTACCGGCCTAATTTGCGCTATTTTCCTAATTATTACAACATAAAATTGAATTTATAGAATATAAAACTGTAAAACATTGTTTATTTAGAAAATATAATTGCTATCTTCGGAAATATTAAATTTCCACCAAAAATTTATCTATGGAACTTGATGATATTGATAAAAAACTGCTTCTGTTTTTACAGGAAGATTGTAAACAAACCACCAAAGAACTTTCCGGTAAGCTCGGATTATCGGTAACAGCTATTTATGAGCGAATAAAAAAATTAGAAAATGCTGGTGTTATTTCAAAGTATGTAGCCTTATTGGATAGAAGTAAAGTACAGCGTAATTTTATCATTTTATGTCATGTGAAATTAACACAACATAAGAAAGAATTTGTTCTGCAGTTTGAAAAAGAAGTGATGAATCTTCAGGAAGTAACCGAATGTTTCCATGTAAGTGGAGATTACGATTATATTCTTAAAATAGGAGTAAGAGATATTGAAGACTATCGGAATTTTATGCTGACGAAGCTTACGACGCTTCAACACATCGCAAGCACGCACAGCTCATTTATGATTTCTGAAGTAAAAAATACAACAGCAATTGTTTTGTAAGAAATTTTTATTCCTTAAGCCTTCTGTTATTATTCATTACTCATCATTAGACAAGGACTCCGTTTTTAGAAGCAATTGGATCAGGAATCTCTGTTTCTCCCATCATTTGAAGAAGATCAATTTCAATTGTTCGGCAGATGGAAAGTATGGGAACATCAAACATTAATCCTGCAAAAGGATTTTCTGAATAGTCTCCTACCAATTCCATAATAATATAGATCCATCCAATAATAATACAGAAAGGAATAGAGGTCCAGATTCCCCAATCTCCCAGCTTAGCAAACTCATTCACAAGTCCTAAGGGAAGGAGGGTAATGAAAAGGATATTAAAGACAAACGCTGTACTGGCAAACTGTCTTGGCGAGGGGAATTTTTTGATTCTCTCTGCCTGTCCCTGAAAACCATAAAATTCATTCAGACTGTTTTGTAACTGTGTCTGATTGAAATCTGTGATGGCATTCATGTTTTTTAACTCATTAATATCTTTAGCCTGTTGTGAGATCAGGTAGGTCGCAAAATTTTTATATTCACTTTTCAACTCATATTCTTCTTCTGAAAGATATTTATGTAAGAAAATAGGAGCTCTTCCGTAATCTGGAAAACCTGCCTTAATCAATCTGTTTCTTCTGAGGTTGATATTCCCGAATTTATTATTTTCACTACTGATATGCTCCCATTCTGCTGGGATCAAAAGTTGTTCACGAAATGTATAAAGCCATGCAATATGACGGTTGATAATCTTTTTCTTACGATCTTCAAGATCAAAAATACCTATTTTTTCATTTTTAGTATCAAAAGCCTGTACCATGGAAGCAAATGAACGGCTGGAGTTTACAATTCCGCCCCATATTTTTCTGGCTTCCCAAAGTCGGTCATAAGCTTGGTTGTTTTTAAAACCTACTAAGAAGGCTTCTGCAGTACCAATCAATGCCACGGGAACCCATGGGATGGTCATCCAATGCCAGTTAAAGAAATAAAACAAGACAGCAATCAGAGTACACCAGATAGAGATTAAGATAAGATGTACACCGGATAGATTGAGAACCTGTTTGTAATTGACGTATTTTGTAGTGATCATAAAGGAAATTGTGTTTTGTGTGCAGACAAAATAAGTACCAAACTTTAGGAGGGAGTATCATATAATGCTTGCTATAAATTCATGTTTCGGGTTTCTTTGAGGGATAATGTTTTAAAATTGAGTTTGATAATCTTAAATAAAAGTAATGAAAAAAATGCATAAAAAAACCTCTAAATAATTTTAGAGGTCTCATTTTATATTGATTTAATATTGTAGCATTTCTTCGATCTTCTTGGAAAGCTTTTCTGCATTCGGAAGCATCTCTTTTTCCAGTACTAGATTGATAGGAACTGCCGGAACATCCAAGGCCCCCATGGTTTCTACCGGAGCATCCAGATATTTAAAGCAATTCTTAGAAATTCTGTGTGCGAAAGCTTCTGCAAACGAGTTGTTAAGTTGCTCTTCCGTCAAAACAATACATTTTCCATGAGTTTTTACTCTTTCAAACACTAATTCTTCATCCAAAGGTATGATGGTTCTTAAGTCTATCACTTCAACTTTTCCGTTAAAGTTCTTAGTCGCTTCTTTCGCCCAGTAAACCCCCATTCCATAAGTTACAACTAATAAGGTTCTGCCTTTTTCTGTTTCATTCTTATCGGCCTCAATCACAATTTTACCTTTTCCGAATGGTAAAACATAATCTTCAGCAGGTTCAATGGTCTTCGCATCTTCAGTTCCCGGAACTTTACTCCAGTATAGTCCTTTATGCTCTAACATAACCACTGGATTTGGGTCATAGTAAGCAGCTTTTAATAATCCTTTGAAATCTGCAGCGTTACTTGGATATGCTATTTTGATACCTTTAATATTAGCCAGAATACTTTCAACACTTCCACTATGGTAAGGACCGCCGCCGCCATAAGCTCCGATAGGAACGCGGATGATGTTGCTCACAGGGAATTTTCCACCGCTTAAGTAATTTGATTTTGAAATTTCTGTAATTAATTGGTTGATTCCAGGGTAGATGTAATCAGCAAACTGAACTTCAACGATAGGTTTCAGGCCTACAGCACTCATTCCTGTTGTAGAACCGATAATATAAGCTTCCTGAATGGCTGTATTGAAAACTCTTTTGCTTCCAAACTTCTTTCCAAGAGTTACCGTTTCACGGAAAACTCCACCAATTCTTTCACCTACATCTTGTCCGTAAAGAAGAGCTTCAGGATGTTTCCACATCAACTCCTGTATCGCATGAATAGCTGCATCTACCATTACAATCTTTTCACCATTAGCAGGCTCACGAGTTCCTACTTCCTCAGTAATTGGAGTAGGAGCGAAGATATGCTGCATTACAGTTTCAGGTTTTGGATCTTCAGCGTTTTTAGCTTTTTCAAAAGCTTCTTCAGCTTCAAGGCGTGTCTTTTTTGTGATTTGTTTTAAAAGATCCTCGTCTGTACCTGTTTCCAGTAAGTGTTTTCTAAGGATTTCTCCCGGATCTTTAGCTCTATGTTTTGTTAAATCTTCTTCGTCTCTATAGAATTCTCTTCTTACTCCTGAAGTGTGGTGTCCGATTAATACTGTTTTTGCACAAACAACCAGAGGCTTTCTCTCTGTTCTTACAAAATCTACAGCCTTTTTCATGGCTTCGAAACTTTCCACGAAATCAGTTCCATCAACTCTCATTCTGCTTAATCCTGTAAACCCTGCAACAAAATCGTAGGCATCACAGGTTCTGGCTTCTTCTTTAGTTACGGAAATTCCCCATTCATTATCCTGAACAAGGAAAATGATAGGAAGCTGATGTAATGCTGCAAATTGTAATGCTTCACTTACCTCACCTTCTGTTACAGAATTGTCTCCAAGACTACATACCACTACAGGATTGTTTTCAAACTGTTGAAGATTGAAATCCTGGATATATTTTATTCCCTGGGCAACACCAGTCGTAGGAATAGTCTGCATTCCTGTTGCAGAACTTTGATGAATAATCTTAGGTTTGTTTTCATCCCTGCTTGAAGGGTGAGAGTAATAGGATCTACCTCCTGAAAAAGGATCATCAGCTTTAGCCAATAATTGAAGCATCAATTGATAAGGTTCAAAACCGATTCCCAGAAGGATGCTTTCATCTCTGTAATAAGGAGAAATCCAGTCTTCTTTTTTTAATTGGTAGGCAGTTGCTAATTGGATGGCTTCGTGGCCTCTTGAAGTACTATGAACGTATTTACATATGTTTCTGTTTTCCTCATAAATGTCGGCCATTGCCTTAGCAAGCATCATATGATTGTACGCTTTAAGTAAAATATCCTGAGAAACTTTTTCGTGAAGTGTATTTTCCATAGGAAGCAAATATATATAAAAAAAACAAAATACTAACAACTGTTAGTATTTTGCAAAAAAAATATGAATTTGTTGATTATTCCTTAATGATTTTTTTAGAAATAACATCATTGTCGGTTTTTACTTCAATGATGTAAATTCCTTTTGTATGAGCCGATAAATCAACTACTTCCTTGTCACTGTTTATGGTGCCGTTTTGTAATTTTTTACCAGACAAATCATAAATTGTGAAGGTGGATTTTTTAGGTGCTTTCAGGATGTTTATTACGTCTTTTGTAACGGAAGGAGCAACAGCTAGATTGCTTAAAACTCCCGATTTAGACTCTTTGGTTCCTAATACTTCATTATGCCCTGTTACAATGATAGAATAATTTTGAGGAGCATTAGTGCCTGTATTGTTTTTCAGGGTTCCTTTATTATTAATGACGATCTTATAATTTCTTCCGGCTACCGGAGCGTCTACAATTACCTGTTCAACATTGTCCACTGTATTATCTCCTTTTAACGCAGTCATAGGATTGTTGTAATCAAGTCTCCATGGAAGGTAGGTGGTGTTATCTGTGGTGTCAACAATTCTTAAATCCAAATCATTAACTAACTTAGATGTTCTATTGTTGTGAACATTCACCCACTGGCTTGTGAAGTTTGTGAATTCAGGGTCTGTCCATGAAATAGTTACTTTTAATGGTTCATTTCCAGATGCTTTAACTGTCTTATTATTAGGGATTTCATTGTTTAATGTTTCATCGTTGAAAATAACAGTATTGTTGGATTTTCCTACAAGCAATTCTGCACCTTTTTTAGCATTAATAAATCCCCACCCAAAATGTGGATCAGGGCCTGGGTTTCCTGCTTCTAAAGCAGAATGGATCATGAGTGTTTTTGCAGAAGCTGCATTTAAAAGATTTCCGGAAAATAATTGTTTGTTAATCTGTGTCCATAATCCAATAATCCCTGTAACAACAGGTGCTGAATAAGAAGTGCCATTACCAACTGTAAGGCTCTGGCTTCCCGTTGTGTTATTATCTGAACTGGCACTTGCTACAGATGTTCCTACAGCACTAATATCAGGTTTTATACCACCATCATCTCTTGGTCCTGCACTACTATAAGAAGAATGGATAACGTCTGTTGAGGATGTATATCTTCCTTCATTAGTTGTAATTCTGTCAGTGGCTCCTACTACAATAATGTTTTTTGCCAAAGAGCCAATACCAATACAGTCATATCCTTGGGAGCAGTTGTTGGGAGGTAATGTATCTGTTGATGCAAATTCTACCAGATTTCCATTATCGTCTTCATAATATTTTTTATAATTACTGGTAGCTGTGCTTGGGCCATCTCCGTAAGAGTTTCCTGAAGATTTTACGATGATGTATGAGGGATTATTGTAAACAATTTGATCATAATCCCTGTCATTATTATGATAAGTACCTTGTGCATCATAAGAAGTATTTGGGCTGGTAAAAGCGCTATTCCATACCCATGCAGCTGCTCCATTGACTGCTCCTTCACTCCAACCGTAATTAGCTCCATACGAATGATTGGAAATATTAGGCTGTGCTTTAATTATTTTTTGAAAAATAGTACTTGGGCTTGTCTCACCGGGTAATGTTGTCTGTAAGAAAGCATAAGCATCTATAGTTGAATTAGGAGCAATGCCTTTAAAATTTACAGCTCTGGTGGTACCATTATTAAGGGTGACAGTATAAGGGTAATTTCTGGCTCCAATAAAGCCGGCAACAGATGTTGCGTGATCTCCATATATAAGAGTGGTAGCTTCTTTATTACTTATTCTGCCTGTAGCATTGTTGAAAAAGACGTGACCGTCAAATACTCTTCCTGGAGTACCAGGAATAGAGCTTCCGTCAAAAATAGTAAACTTAATACCTTCACCATTAAATGAGCCTGTTAAGCCGCTAATCGTACCTCCCTGTAAATAGTCGGAATTAGAATTCATAATCTGGTCCTGATCATAGGCCTTATAGAAATAAGGTTTGTTTTCAATAAAGCCAGCTAAGCTAATTCTTTGCTTTTCAATTTCTTTTAAATCTTCCGGATTTCTGTTTTGTCCATAGCGTTTGGCTATGTAAGCATCAAACTTTTTACTGTTTTCAATTCTCTGGTTTTCAAATTTTCTTTCCAGTATTTCATTGTTTTTTTGTGCACTTGTTAATGAAATAATCAAAGTGCTGATCGAAATAAAGATTTTCTTCATAATATTTGATAAATGTTTAAAGGTTGCTGTGTTTTTTCAAATATATGAATATTGTATTTTATTTCCTTTTTTAGTGTTTATAATTTTATTTTTTACATTGTTTATTGGGTTTTATTTTGCTTTTGATTTAAAAATTTAAATTATTTTTAATTTTTCTAGTTTAATTTTCGTTCAGGTTGAGATAAGGAATAGGTAGAATAGAAATAATTGAATAGGACTTTTAATGAAAAAGAGTATGAAGAATATGAGTTCTAGTAAAAAATAAAAAAGGATACCAACAGATGTCGGTATCCTCTATAAATTTATATTGTGTAAGATATTACTCTTTAATCACTTTTTTAGCCACTACATCTTTGTCGGTTTTTACTTCAACAATGTAAATTCCTTTTGGATGGGCAGATAAATTAATTGCTTCTTTTTCACTGTTGATATTTCCGCTTTGTAATTTCTTACCAGACATATCATAAATAGTGAATGTTGATTTCTTAGGAGCGTTTAAGATATTAGTTACATCTTTGGTAATAGAAGGGGCAACAGCAAGTTCGCTTAAAGCTTTAGCACCTTCTTTGGTTCCTAAAGATCCTGCGGTATGTCCTGTAACAATAATTGAATATTTTTGAGGAGCTGTAACACCTGGTGTAGCGTTGTTCACCAGTGTTCCTTTGTGAAGGACTTCAATCTTGTAACTTCTTCCTGCTACAGGAGATTCAATAACTACTTGCTCTACATTATCTACAGTATTGTCATCCTTAGTTGCAGGAGCTGTTGGATTAATAGGATTAAGCTTCCATGGCATATATACTGTATTAGTAGAGGTGTCAGTAATTCTTAAATCTAGATCATTTACAAGTCTAGAGTTTCGGTTATTGTACGCAGCTTCCCAACTGATACTTCCAGGAAGCTTAAATTCTGGGTCAATCCAGGAAATAGTTACTTTAAGAGGTTCGCTTCCTGAAGCATTTACTATTTGGGTGTTTGTACTTCCGTTGTTTAGGGTTTCCTCATTGAAAATTACAGTATTATTAGATTTTCCAACTAAAAGTTCAGCTCCTTTTTTCGCGTTGATGTATCCCCAACCATACCACGCATCAGGACCTACAGTTCCTGCTTCAGATGCTGAATGTACCATCAATGTTTTAGCTGTGGCAGCGTTCATATCTGCATTGTTAAACATTGATTTATATATTTGCATCCAAAGTCCGATAATCCCTGTTACCTGTGGTGCAGACATTGAAGTTCCACTGTTGATTTGCCAAGCAATGCTTCCTGTAGTGTTTTCTGCAGTTGATGCCATCCATATATCTGATCCCGGAGCTGCAATATCTGGCTTAATACCTCCGTCATCTCTTGGTCCAGCACTACTATAATCAGCTTTTACGACATCTGTTGAAGTGGTATATCTATAATTATTAGTAGTGATAACTTCTGTAGCAGCTACGACAATAATGTTTTTAGCTAGAGAACCAGGTCCTATGCAGTCTCCACCGTTACCACAGTTTGTTGCTGGAAGGGTATCTGTTGCTGTAAACAAAACAGGATTATTATTATCGTCTTTGTAATACTTAGGAGCTGTTGATCCACCCGGTAAGGCTGGTCCCATACCAAAATAATTACCTGCAGATTTTACAATAACATTTGTAGGGTTAGTGTATACAATGTTATCATAGTTTTGATCATTAGTAAAATAGGTGCCTTGTAGATCAAAAGTAGCATAAGGCTCAGTATCGGTAGCAGGATAGTAATCTCCATTCCAAACCAGAGCAGTTGCACCGGAAACAGTCGCAATAGTCCATCCTGAATTACTTCCATAAGAGTGGTTAGAGATTTTCGGCTGAGCTATGAGGATTTTTTCAAATACAGTACTGGTAGCTGTATTACCAGGTAATGTTGTTGTAGCAAATCTATAAGAATTCATTGTTGAATTTAATGCTATTCCCATTGCATTTCCAGTTTGTGTTGTCCCATCAGTTGCTGTTGCAGTTAGAGGAGATGATTTTGCCCCCACAATACTGGCAACACCGGTAGCATGTGCGCTGTACGCATTTGTAGCAGCTTCTTTGTTTGTAATTCTGCCAGCTGTATTGTCAAATGCAGGGTGTGCGGCGTAAATTCTTCCTCCGTCAAATATGGTATAAAGTATTCCTTCTCCCTTAAAAGATCCTGCCAGTCCAGCGACACTACCCGCTGTAGTTAAAGCATCTGCATTAGTGTTCAAAATTTGATTTTGATCATCTGCTTGGTAGAAATAAGGTTTATTACGGAAAAACCCTGCTAGATTAGCTTTTTCTTCTTCAATTGTTTTCTGGATGTCGGCAGATTTCGCAGTGCTTCCATACTTTTTTGCAACATAAGAGTCAAACTTAGCGCTGTTCTCTTTGTTTTGTCTTTCAAACTCTCTTTTTAATCCTTCATTGTTTTGCGCACTTAGCATTGAAATAGCTAAAGTACCGACCAAAAGTAAATGTTTCTTCATAATGGTTAGTAAATATTTAAAATTGTAACGGCTCAAATATAGGCTAAAATATTTATAAAATTCTATTTAGAATGATTAAACATTATTTTTTTTAATATTTTAATCAATGTTTTACATGTTTTTGAGTTAAATGTGTTTGATTTACTAAATGTATTTGATTTTTATATTGTTAAATTTATACAGTGTGGGTGTTGGGACTTTAAAGACAGTAAATTCGAAAAAATGAGTAACTTTACATTCTCTTTTTTATAAAAAGTTAGAAAATTATATGTATTTAATTTTTGACACAGAAACAACCGGTTTACCAAAAAATTTCAATGCTCCGCTTTCAGATTCAGAAAACTGGCCAAGAATGGTTCAGATTGCATGGCAGGTGCATGATGATGATGGTAATTTAATTGAAAATCAGGATTATATAATAAAACCTGAGGGCTATGATATTCCCTTTAATGCTGCCCGAATTCACGGAATTACAACGAAAATTGCTAATGATGAAGGACGTGATCTACAGGAGATTTTGGAAGAATTTTCAAAGGTTCTTGAAAAGATAAGAGTAGTTTCCGGACACAATGTTGAATTTGATTACAATATTGTAGGAGCAGAATTTTATAGAAAAAATATAAAAGACAATCTTCAGGAAAAACCCAGAGCCGATACGATGATTCTGGGAACAGACTTTTGCCAGTTAGGAGGAGGTCGTGGAGGTAGATATAAATCTCCTAAGCTTGAAGAGCTTTATGAAAAATTGTATGGTAATAAATTTGATGAAGCTCATAATGCTGCTGCCGATGTAAATGCTACCGCCAGAGCGTTTTTCGAAATGATGAGAATAGGAGTTGTTCCTGCTGAAACGTTAAAAATTTCAGAAGACCAGCTCGCTTATTTTAAGAGCCTTTATCCGGATCCGATAAAGCCTTTCAATATTGTTATCAGAAGACAGGTTGCAGATTTCCATAATAAGAAGAAACAACAGGATTTCGGGAGTATTGATGAAATTGATTTAGGAAAATATTTCAATTTTGACAACCATAGTGTTTTCTCAACGCTTACGGCTACTACAAGCATTAATGATCTGATTAAAAAAGCTTCTGATGAAAACTTTCCGGCTGTCGGAATGGTGGATCTTGGAAATATGATGGGAGCTTTTAAATTCGTTTCTGCTGTGGAAGGAGCTAACGGAGACAGAGCGAAAAAGCATAAAGAATATTTAGCCAAAAAACAGGAAGCAGAAGAAAATGGTACTCAATTTAATGAAGCAGAACCTGTTTCTACACCGTTGATTCCAGTTGTTGGCTGTGAATTTTATATTTCAGATCGTTATGAGCAAAAGCAGTTTACCAAAGATGATCCCGACAGGAGGACTCAGGTAGTGCTTTTGGCAAAAGACTTTAATGGATATAAGAACTTAGCAAAACTTTCAAGTATCGGTTTCTTAAAAGGATTCTATTTTGGGGTTCCAAGGATTAGCCGTGAACTGATTGCTGAATATAAAGAAGGAATTATCGCTTTAACTTCCGGAATTTTAGGAGATATTCCGGATGCTATCCTGAATACCGGGGAACAAAAAGGAGAGGAGCGTTTTAAATGGTGGAGTGAAACTTTTGGAGAGGATTTTTATGTTCAGCTTCAGAACCATAATCTACCTGAAGAAGAACACTTAAATGAGGTGCTGTTATATCTGGCAGATAAATATAACGTTAAAATCCTGGCTCAGAACGAAACCTTTTATACCAATAAAGATGATGCTAACATTCAGGATATTGTAAGCTGTATCAAAGACGGAGAAAAGCTTACAACACCTATCGGAAAAGGATTTGGGAAAAGAAGAGGACTTGCTACCAAAGAGTATTATATTAAAAACTCTGATGAGGTAAAAGAAGCTTTCCTTGCTTATCCCGATGCCTTTGAAGCCTATGAGGAGTTTTTTGCAAAATTTAAACCCTATACTTTAAAAAGAGACGTTCTCCTTCCAAAGTTTGATATCCCCGAAGAATTTATCCATACAGAAGATGAGGTAGACGGAGGAAAAAGAGGGGAGATGGCTTATCTTACCCACCTTACTTATGAAGGAGCGAGGAGAAGATATATTGAAACTGGAATTACAGATGAAATTAAAGAACGTCTGGATTTCGAATTGGAAGTAATTGCCAATACCGGATATCCGGGTTATTTCCTTATTGTTCAGGATTTTTGTAATGAGGCCCGTAATATGGGAGTGTGGGTAGGGCCCGGAAGAGGATCGGCAGCTGGATCGGCAGTTGCTTACTGTATCGGAATTACCAACGTTGACCCCATTAAATATGACCTCCTTTTTGAGAGATTCCTGAATCCTGAAAGGGTTTCAATGCCCGATATTGATATTGACTTTGATGATGAAGGTAGAGACCGGGTTATTAAATGGGTAATTGAAAAATATGGACAAAGCCAGGTAGCACAGATTATTACCTACTCCGTATTGGGGGGGAAATCCGCGATTAAAGATGCCGGAAGGGTGCTGGATGTTCCAATTCCTGATACAAACAATATTGCTAAACTTATCCCTTCTACACCAGGGATGAACATTGCGAAAGCATTAGCAAAATATGATAAACTGAAACCGGAAGAACAGATGCTTGTTGATGAAATGAGATATGTTCTGGAAAGTCCTGATGATGCACGTCACGGAGTACTGGCAAGTGCTAAAAAGATGGAAGGGTGTATCAGGAATACGGGGATTCATGCCTGTGGTGTAATCATTACTCCGGAGGATGTGAGTAACCTGGTTCCGGTAACTATTGCCGCTAAAGATGCTGATATTCTGGTCTCTCAGTTTGATAACTCGGTGGCAGAAAGTGCAGGTCTTTTGAAAATGGACTTCTTGGGTCTTAGAACCCTTACCATTATTAAAGATGCCTTAAAATTGGTGAAAGCAAGATATGGATTAGATATTGATCCGGATCTTATTCCGCTGGATGATACGAAGACATATCAGTTATTTAAAGAAGGAAGAACGGTTGGGATTTTCCAATATGAAAGTCCCGGGATGCAAAAGTACATGAGGGAGCTTAAGCCTACGGTTTTTGCCGATCTTATTGCGATGAACGCACTGTACCGTCCGGGTCCAATCAAATACATTCCGAACTTTATTAACAGAAAGCACGGTATTGAAGAGATTGTTTATGACTTACCGGAAACAGAAGAATATTTAAAGGAAACTTACGGAATTACCGTTTACCAGGAGCAGGTAATGCTTCTTTCCCAGAAGCTGGCCAACTTTACAAAAGGTGAGGCGGATACCCTGAGAAAAGCGATGGGTAAGAAACAGATTGACGTTCTTAACAAAATGTACCCGAAGTTCATTGAGGGAGGTAGAAAAAATAACCTTAATGAAGAAAGATTGGAGAAAATCTGGAATGACTGGAAAGCGTTTGCTGAATATGCCTTCAACAAATCCCACTCAACCTGTTATGCTTTTATTGCTTATCAGACGGCATTTTTGAAAGCCAACTATCCGGCAGAATATATGGCGAGTGTGATGAGTAATAACATCAACAATACCGATTCTATTACCATGTTCATGGAGGATTGTAAAAGTATGGGAGTCGATGTTTTAGGACCTGATGTGAATGAATCCCAATACAAATTCTCTGTAAACGAAAAAGGACAGATTCGTTTTGGACTGGGGGCAATCAAGGGAATCGGAGAAGGTCCAAGTGAAGCGATTACAAGAGAAAGAGAAAACGGAAGATTTAAAAATATCTATGATTTTTTTGAAAGGATATTGCCTTCCCAAATGAATAAAAGAGTAGCGGAAAGTTTAGTGGTTGCCGGAGCTTTTGATGAACTGGATGCATTCCACAGAGGTCAGTATTTCGATATTGATATGGCGGGAAAAACCAATCTGGAAAGATTAATCAGATATGGACAAAGTTTTCAGGAGAGCAAAAACGAGATGGAGCATTCTCTGTTTGCAGATTTTGCAGATGAAGTTCAGATTGAACAGCCAAAACTGCCTCCTTGCCCTGAATGGCCCAATATGCACAAGCTGAATAAGGAAAAAGAAACCATTGGATTCTATCTTTCTGCCCATCCGTTAGATGAATTTAAATATCAGTTCCAGTTTATGCAGGGAAGACTCTCTAAAAAGTCGGTTCTGGAAAAAGAGGAGGAAGAAAAGACTGCTGCTGATGAAGCTCCTGTTTTGGAACAGGATTCACAGGATGAAACTACAGATCTTACTGAAATTGTTTCTGATGAATTGTCTGTAGGAGAGGAAGAAATAATAGAAGAAACAACCAAAAAGGCAGAGCCAAAAGGAAATTTCTTATTCCTAAATCTTGATGAGGTAGATGCATATAAAGAGCAGGCTTTTGCTAATAAACAGGACGAGTTGTTTGAAGAAAAAAAGAAAGACTGGAAAACCCTTCAGAAAGAAAGAGAAAATGGAGGTGGCGGAAAAGAATATACGGTAGCAGGTCTTATCACAGAATACAGGGTTCAGGATGGCTTCAGAAGCGGTGAAAAAGTTGCTTTTGTGACTTTGGAAGACTATTCAGGTTCTTATTCTTTCAGATTAGGGGATAGGGATTATATGAGATTGAAGGAGAAACTTGAAGTACAGAGGTTTGTTATCTTTAAAATAAAATTTGCTCAGGTAAAAGACGGAAGAGTTTTTGTGAATGTAAATGATGTAATTGAGCTTCAGGAAGCATTTGAAAGATTTGCTAAGAGTATCTCTTTGGTAATGGATGTGATGGATGTAAGACCTGAGGATCTGGATTTCTTCAGAACAGTATTAGATAGAAATAAAGGAAATCAGAAACTGAAATTCTTCATTAAAAATATTGATGATGATTCTCATATTGAAGTTCAGTCTATGAAACATTCTGTAGATTTGAATGGAGATCTCATCAAAGAAATACAATTACTGAATAAATATGAGTTCTATCTGAACTAAAAAGATAAAATAAATGAACAAAAAAAGTGGCTTTTGGCCACTTTTTTTGTTTAAATAAGCTAAATATCTGATACTATTTGTTTTACATTAGAAATATTTTTTTATGTAAAGTTGTTATTTTTATATAGGTAGGGATTTGTTATTTTTTTTATTTAATTGTCTGATAATTAGTTTTTTATTTAAATTACTTCCAATTGATAAATAATTGTTAAAATTAAATAATTGTTTAATTTTATTTAAAAAATAATTAGTTTTTATGATTTAATAATTTATATTTTTTAATAATTTATGATATTTACTTAAATATTTTATATTTTTACCGCCCTAACTATTTTTACTATTTATGAAAAAACTTCTACTTGCGTGCATGCTGGTTCTTGGAATAGGAGCCTCTGCACAAGTTCAACTAGGGAATGGTGCTTCAACAACCAGCACCTCTGATGCAATACCCTGGAGTAATTATTACAAACTTTCCTATTGCCAACAGATTATTAAGAAATCAGAACTGAACACCAATGCAGGCAATATTACTGGTCTGAAATTCTTTCTGGGAAGCACTGCTTCTTTATTGAATTCTAATGAGATTGTAGTGTATTTGGGTCATACGCCGAATGATACATTTGCTAGTACAACGTCATGGATACCTGCCTCTTCTTTGACGCAGGTATTTGCGGGTACAGTTACCAATACTAATGGTGTTGTAGAAATCACATTTACAACACCTTTTGCTTATAATAATACGGATAATTTGGTTGTTGCTATAGATGAAAATAAAGACGGATATGATACCTCAGCATCATCGAGCGAGTATTTCTATAAATATTCAGTAGCTTCAAACTCCAGTCTTTATTACAGAAATGATACTACAAACCCTGACCCTAACAATCCTACAATTACAGGGACTAGATCAGGATACAGATCGGTAATGCAGGTCTTGGGGTTAATGCCGGCGACCCCTCCGGCATGTAGTACAATATCAACTCCTGCTACTGGGGCTACTGGGGTTTCTTTAACGCCTACTTTTAGCTGGGCTGCTGCTGCGGGGGCGAGTTCCTATGTAGTGAACGTGGGAACCACATCAGGAGGAAATAATATTGTGAATAATGTAGATGTGGGAAATGTTACAAGTTATACATTACCAACAGCCTCAGCGTTATCTTATATGACGACATATTATCTTACTGTTTCACCTAAGAATGCTGTAGGAGGAGCAACAGGATGTACTGAGACAAATTTTACAACAAAAAACATTCCTTGCCCGTCTGTTTCTGTTCCGTCTTCTTCTGCAACAGGTGTTTCCAGAACTCCTGTATTTACCTGGACTGCGTCCGATGGAGCCACAGGTTATAAAATCTCTATCGGAACAACCACCGGAGGAACTGATATTGCAAACAATTTGGATGTAGGTAATGTCACAACTTATAACTATAATACGCCACTTGGCTACAATACAAAGTATTTTTATACGATCAAAGCCTATAATGCGACTTTGACATCTTCGGGTTGTAGTGAAAGAACTTTTACAACATTATCATTCTGTCCTACGGTGTCTGCGCCAAGCTCATCGGCGACAGGAGTTGCGCTGAAGCCAGTATTTACTTGGTCTGCACATCCTGATGCAACAGGATATAAACTAACAATAGGAACAACACCTGGAGGAGTTGATATTCTGAATGGATTTGATGTAGGAAATGCACTTACCTATACGTATCCAAATGAATTGAATTCTAATACAAAATATTATTATACAATCAATTCTTACAATGCTACTCAGACTTCTTCAGGCTGTTCAGAAAGAAATTTTACGACTTTATCAATTTGTCCTACAGTTTCAGCACCGGCATCTTCTGCAACTGATGTTTCGTTGACCCCTACCTTCACATGGGCTGCTGTAACAGGGGTAAGCGGATACAAATTAAGAATTGGTACTACACCTGGAGGTACAGATATTATGAATAATGTAGATGTGGGAAATGTAACAACTTATACTTTACCTACTTCTCTTAATAATTCAACACTTTATTATTACTCAGTTGGTGCGTATACAGCTACCCAGAGTTTAACTGCATGTACCGAAAGAAGTTTTGTAACGGTCTGCAGTCCTGTTACAACATTCTTTGAGAATTTTGATGGGGTAGCATCTGGAAGCTGGCCTGTATGTTGGGGTAAAGTAGGTTCCGGTGGAAGTGCCAATACACAGACTGGGTCAATTGGAAGCTCTCCAAATGTCCTATATATGTATTCTACATCAACGAGTTCTATGGCGGTTGTGAAAATGAGACCTGTAAGTACATTAGATACTGGGATTTACAGATTGAGGTTTAAAGCCAGATCAAATTCAACAGTAGGTGGGAAAGTTGAAGTAGGGTATTTAACTGATCCTGCATTAGCCTCTTCTTTTGTAAGCCTTGGAGTATATACAACAACAAGCATCTCGGCTGCAGATACTTTTATTGTGAATAATATCACTGCCCCGGCCGGTATTACGACATTAGCTTTCAGACATACAGGAAGCCCGGCAAACAGTGTTCTTATCGATGATGTATCCTATGAATTGACTCCTGCTTGTTCTGAGCCAACGGCAATAGCTGTATCCAATATATCAACCCAAACTGCAGATATTGCATGGGCGGCTCCTACTTCAGCTCCTGGAAGTGGTTATGAAATATATTATTCGACTACAAATATAGTTCCTACAATGGCTACCACTGCCACTGTAACAAATATTGCTGCTACAAACAAAACATTATCAGGTCTTTTGCATAGCACAATGTATAATGTTTGGGTAAGATCAAATTGTAATGGTGTAGATAAAGGAGTTTGGATTGGGCCGCTTTCATTTACTACGGCATGTTCACCAGTTGTCCCTAATTATTCTAATGACTTCTCATCTTTCCCTGGTATATGTTGGTCAGTAGCTTCAGGAGGTTCACCTGCTACAGGGGCTACTGGTACTACTGCACTATGGGCGGCAGATGGTTTCCTTAATGTAGGAAGTACAGGTGCTGCTAAAATAAACCTTTATAGTACTGACAAAACAGGATGGTTGAAAACAGCCTCGTTTGATCTTTCTGCAGGAGGATATAAAGTTGAATTTGATTATGGTGTGACAACTTTTGGAGATACTACTTCTTCAGCTATGGGAAGTGATGATACGCTACAGTTTATTGTTTCAACTGATGGTGGAACTACATGGACCGTTTTGAAAAGCTGGGGAGCAGCTAACGCACCTTCCAATACATTGAATACATATACATTGGATCTTGCTGGGTATAATAATCCAAATACAATCTTTGCATTTTATGGATCCTCAGGTACTGTAAATGATTTGCAGGATTATGATTTCTTTATAGATAACTTTAAAATTAGTGCCTCACAGTTGTCAACCTCTGAAATAAAAATAAAAGAAGCTCTTAAAGTTTATCCAAATCCATTCTCTGAAACTTTAAATATTTCCGATGTTTCTAAAATAAAATCTGTTCAGATTATTGACGGAGCAGGAAGAATTGTGAAAACAATCGAAAATCCTTCTGCTATACTTCAATTAGCAGACTTGAAGCAAGGGATGTATTTAGTTGTATTACATATGAAAGACGGATCAAGACAAGTGGTTAAATCAATTAAGAGATAAAACCAATTAATATAATAATTTGAAGCAGTAACTTAATGGTTGCTGCTTTTTTTTAATATTTTTTTAATTTTATATTAAAATTATTATAAATTTGATAAATGTATTAACACCTTAAAAAAATGTATATGAAGAAAATCTTACTTTTGTGCTTACTGATGGTAAGTATGTTTTTAAGTGCACAAATTACCTTAGGACAAGGAAGCACTGTTATCGGAAAGGTTCCGGTTGACAGCTATTGGGAATACTCCTATTCCCAACAAATATTTACAAAGCAAGAAATCAATGCGAATGCCGCAGGAAACATTACAGGTCTCAAATTCTATCTGGATCCTGCTGGAGATATTACGAACTCATCAGATTGGGTTGTTTATTTAGGACATACCTCTAAAACTGAATTTGCATCTGACACTGATTGGGTTCCGGCTTCGGATCTTACAGAGGTATATGCCGGTACAGTAAGTAATGTGAACGGAATGGTAGAACTTACTTTTGCTACTCCTTTTTCTTATAATAATACACAGAATCTAGTGATTGCAGTTGATGAAAATAATCCTGAGTATGACGATGAGCGAGTGTTTTATGTACATCACCTTAATAATACATCTAGCAGATCTATTGGGAGTATAAGTAGCTTTTCAGATATTGATCCTTCAGATCCTGAGTATGGCAGTATATTTGATTATAGATCTGTTGTTACTTTTATGGGGCTAACACCTGGTGCAACACCTGCCTGTACTTCTTTAATATCACCAGCAAATAATGCTGTTATGATACCATTATCTCCTGATATTAGCTGGTATCCATCACCTGGTGCTACAAGTTATAAAATATCTATAGGGACCACTCCAGGAGGCTCTAATATCGTGAATCAGCAAACGGTAACTACAACGAGTTTTACTCCATCAGCACCTCTTTCTTTAGATACTACTTATTATGTGAGAATTATAGCAGTGGGAGCAGGAGGAGAGTCTTCAGGCTGTTCCGAAACAAAATTTTCCACCACACTATCTCCTCCTTTGAATGATGAATGTACTACAGCAGTTACATTAACGGTAAATCCGGACATGAATTGTGGAAGTAAAACATCTGGGCATACCTTTGAGGCTACTGATTCCAATGTACCTGTAGACCCATGTTATGGGGAAGCAGATGATGATGTATGGTACAAATTTACTGCAACCTCAGTATCTCATACAATTTCATTGAGTAATATGGTTTCTATTGGATCAGTGGAGAGCTATTCACTTATGTTTCAGGTTTTAAATGGTGATTGCAGTAATCTGGCAAATGTTGAGTGTTCAGATTATGATGAGTTTAAGGTAATTTCTGGTCTTACGGCAGGGGAAACCTATTATGTAAGAGTGTTTACCGATGGAGGAGCGGGTGAGGCTCAAAGCTTTGATATTTGCATAGGAACAATTCCACCACCACCAATAAATGATGACTGCTTAGGAGCGTTACCTGCTTCTGCATTCCCTTATGCATATACACAATCTGATGCAGCAGGAGCTACTAATAATAACGGATTTATTTCAATCTGCTCTAATAGTATGAATGATGGAACATGGTTTAAATTCACAGGAGATGGTACTGTTCATAATATTAAAGTATCAATGCCGGCAGGAAGCAATTTTGATCCTCAGATAGGAGTCTTTAGTGGTACTTGTGATAATTTAGTATGCGAAAGTACTATTGATAGTAATGGCCTGGGTAGTGCAGAAGAAATCTCAGTACCAACTGTGGTAGGAACTGTATATTATGTAAATGTAGGACATTATAGTAATGGCACAGATAATTTAGAGGGAGCATTTACTATTACTATTAATAAAGAAACTCTTGGAACGTCAGAAGTGTCTAAAGCTAAGAACGAGATTAAAGTATATCCAAACCCATTTGCTGAGGTATTGAATATTGCAAAAGCAGATCTTGTGAAATCAGTCTCTGTTATGGATGTTTCAGGCAGATTGGTGAAAACTATTGAAAGCCCTTCATCTGTTCTTCATTTAAGTGATTTGAAACAAGGTCTTTATGTAGTGGTTTTGAATATGAAAGACGGAACAAAGCAAACAGTAAAAGCAATTAAGAAATAATTAATTAATCTATTATAGAAGAAGGCGGATCGTTAGGTCCGTCTTTTTTTATCCCTAATAGTTGATTTACAGAAGTAAATATGATTGTTTTAATTAAAAAAACTATGTTTTGGTATAGAGAATGACTTTAAATTTTATTTTAACTTTAAGGTAAATGTGTAAAATAATAAATAAATGAATTGGATTTGGAAATAAAATGAACTGATTTGTCATTTTTTATTTGTTTTGGTTTGATTTTCAATATTTTAATAGGATTATTGTTAATTTGGTAATTAAGTTAACACCCAAAAATATATATATGAAGAAAATCTTACTCTTGTGCTTACTGATAGTAAGTATAATTTTAAATGCGCAAATTACCTTAGGAGAAGGAAGTACAGCAGTTGGAAATATTCCAATCAACACGAATTATAAATATTCCTATTCTCAACAGATCTTTACTAAACAGGAAGTTAATGCTGGTGCAGCGGGAAGTATTTCAGGGCTTAAATTTTATGTAAACTCAGCAGCAGATTTCAATAATTCATCTGCCTGGGTAATCTATCTTGGACATACCTCTAAAACAAACTTTACATCAGGTAGTGACTGGATTCCAGTGACGGGGCTGACAGCAGTTTTTTCAGGAGCTGTTACAAATACAAATGGAGTAATAGAGGTTGTATTCTCTATACCATTTGCTTATGATAATGTACAGAATCTGGTGGTTGCAGTGCATGAAAATACTCCGGGTTATGATTTTGATGATGACTCATTTTCTGTATATGGTCTTCCGGGTGTACAGAATAGATCTATTTTATATAAATCAGATAATAGTGATCCTGATCCTTCAAGTCCACCAGGAGGAAGCTTGCAGGAATACAGATCTGTTGTTAGTGTAATGGGGCTTACTCCAAGTGCAATACCTGTTTGTGCTGCTGTTATTTATCCGGCAAATAATGCTACTCAGGTGCCGTTATCTCCCGCTATTACCTGGAATGCATCATTTGGTGCTACAGGTTATCAAGTTTCCATTGGAACTGTACCCGGAGGAACAGATGTTGTCAACCAACAAACAGTAACTACAACAAATTTTACCCCCTCATCTCCACTTACGGCCAATGCCACTTATTATCTAAGAGTTGTTTCGGTAGGAGCCGGAGGGGAATCTCAGGGATGTACAGATATAAAATTTAAAACATTGCCACCTCCTCCCTCTAATGATGAATGTGCAGGTGCTGTTGTGCTTACAGTAAATCCGGATCTTAACTGTGGAAATGTTACAGCCGGAACAACCCTTTCAGCCACAAATTCAGGATTGGATCCGAATCCGTGTGATGGCAGTCCTGATGATGATGTGTGGTATAAATTTACAGCAACAGCTTCCAGCCATATCATTTCTCTTAAAAATATAGCCTCTGTTGGAGCAGAATCAGAAATTGATACCTATTTTCAGGTTTTCAGTGGAGATTGTGGGAATATGACCAGTATTTTATGTTCGGATCCCGATACTGGAACAGTTGATGGGCTTAATCCCGGAGATGTTTATTATGTAAGAGTTTACAGTTATGATGAGGGTGCAGAATATGCTCAAAGCTTCAATATCTGTATCAGGACTTTGCCTCCACCACCATCTAATGATGACTGCGATAATGCGGTTATGCTGACGGTGAATCCAGATATGAACTGTGGAGCTATTACTCCAGGAACAACACTTTCTGCAACGGATTCAGGAGTGGCACTAGATCCTTGTATTGGTAATCCTGATGATGATGTATGGTATAAATTCACAGCTACACAGTCTTCACATATTGTTTCGCTTAAAGATGTACAGTCCGCAGGAACAGGAACCAGTTCAGATATTTATTTTCAGGTTTTAAGTGGGGTTTGTGACGGTTTAGCAAGTGTTGTTTGTTCAGATGATGATTCAGGAATTGTAGATGGCCTTACAGCAGGAGAGACCTATTATATAAGAGTATACAGCTACGGAGGGACAGGGTATGCTCAAAGTTTCAATATCTGTATAGGAACATTGCCATCCCCTCCTTCCAATGATGAATGTGCTACTGCAGTTACATTAACGGTAAATCCGGATTTAAATTGCGGAAATAAAACATCCGGACATACTCTTGGGGCAACAGATTCAAGCCTACCTGTTGACCCTTGCGATGGAGAAGCCGATGATGATGTGTGGTTTAAGTTTACAGCAACTTCAACTGCCCATATAATTTCATTGAGTAACATGACCTCAATAGGATCAGAATCAAGTTATTCACTTTTATTTCAACTTTTCAATGGAGATTGTAATAATCTGACAAGTTTTACCTGTTCAGATTATGAGGATTCTGTAACATTAGATGGGCTTACTATGGGAGAGACTTATTATATAAGAGTTTATACAGATGGTGGTGCAGGAGAAGCTCAAAGCTTTGATCTTTGCGTAGGAACCATTCCTCCGCCTCCGGTAAATGATGACTGTTCAGGAGCTTTAATTGCATCGGTGTTCCCTTATGTGTATACACAATCTGATGCAGCAGGAGCTACCAATAATAACGGATTTATTGAAACCTGTTCTAATGGTATGAATGATGGAACATGGTTTACTTTCACTGGAGATGGTACAGTTCACAATATTGCTGTTTCAATGCCTTCGGGAAGTGGATTTGATGCGCAGATAGGAATATACAGCGGTACATGTACTAATTTAACTTGTGTAGATACTGTAGATAATGAAGGATATGGTGATACGGAAACATTGTCTGTTCCAACAGTTGTCGGAACCGTATATTATGTAAATGTCGGGCATTACGATGATAATGATGATGAGATGGAAGGAGCATTTACTATTACTATTAATAAAGAAACTCTTGGAACGTCAGAAGTATCTAAGGCTAAGAACGAGATTAAAGTATATCCAAACCCATTTGCTGAGGTATTGAATATTGCAAAAGCAGATCAGGTAAAATCAGTCTTCATTTTGGATGCTTCCGGAAGATTGATGAAAACAATTGAAAATCCTTCTTCAGCCCTTCATTTAAGGGATTTGAAACAGGGAATGTATTTACTGGTTCTGAATATGAAAGATGGATCTAAGCAAACAGTAAAAGCAATTAAGAAATAAATGCAGTTGACGGAACATTCAATGATGTAACGAATAGTATATTGGATTAAAAAAAGATGAGCGAAATTTTCGCTCATCTTTTTATTTTTAAATGATCTGTTATTGATCACTCATTACCTGTTACTCGTTATTTGTTCGGCACCGGCTGTATATCTCCCGTATTCATCAGGTCGAAAACAGTTGGGAAGAACATTACAAGAATAAAATAAATAATAATCATCAGCACTATTAATGCAAAAAGAATAATTACTAAACTATTCGGCTTGTTTTTCTTTGTTGATTCCATGACATTGTGGTATTTGGTGAATAGATTAAACTAACACCTAAATATCAAGCTAATTTCTTGCCACACTGTTTACAGTACCTTGCATCATCGTCAATATCCTCATTGCCGCAACGGTCACATATCTTTTCCAGATTCTGTCTTTTGTTTCGCATCTCTGCCGTTACAATTCCTGTAGGAACAGCTATAATAGAATAACCGGCAAGCATCAGTATAACAGCGAAAAATTTCCCCATAGGAGTAATAGGAGAGACATCTCCATATCCTACTGTGGTTACCGTTACTACGGCCCAGTAAATAGACTGTGGAATGGTTTCAAATCCCTGTCGGCCACCTTCTACCATAAACATAAGAGAACCTACAATCACTGAAAATATAATCAGGAAAAGAAGAAATATATAAATTTTTCTTGAACTGTTTTTTAAAGCCCTTACAATAAGATAACCGTCATTCATGAAGTCCAATAAATTGAAAATCCTGAAAACTCTCAGCATTCTCAACATTCTGAAGATCAGAAAATATTTGGTGATAGGAAAGAAAAAACTAAGGAAGAAAGGGGCTAGAGCAAGAAAATCTATAATCCCCATAAAACTGAAGAGATAATGTTTTTTATTTTTTACTACAGCAATTCGCATAGAATATTCTATGGTAAAAAAAATAGAGATAATCCATTCAAGAATCAGGAATGTATAATGAAATTTTTTATCAAGCTGAGGTACGCTTTCCATCATAATGATAGCAGTACTCACAAGAATTAAAGAAAGTAAAGTAATATCGAAAAGTTTGCCGAGTCTGGTATCGGAGCGATAAATTATCCGGTAAAGGTATCTTTTCCATAAAGTGTCCTCAGGAACAAGGTTGTGTTCTCTTTCCATTTTAATGGGTTTATTTCACGGCGAAGTTAATAATTTCTATTAAGTAGTAGGTAAAGATATGATTGTTAAAAGAAACTTACAAATGTTAATGAAGTTTCTATCATTAAAAAGTGAATTATTTGTATTTAAAATACTGTTTATCAATATATTATAATTAGTAAAGTACGGATAAAAAATGACATATAAAAATTTATTTCTTAACGTATTTTTAGTTTTAGTTTGTAATTTTATCCTACAAAACATAAGATCATGATAAAAATATTAACTTCGTTAGTGCCAATGTTCATATATGGTTTTGTATTTGGACAGGTTGGTATTGATACTACCACTCCCAATGGAGCGACAGTATTGGATATTGTGTCTCATCAGAAAGGTATTCTGATTCCTCGGCTTACAGATACAGACCGAGATACATACCTGGCTGATAATATTGCATCAACAGTGCCTCCTGCAGGTGTTGTGAATGCTAATCTTACTGCAGGAACTCTTATTTTTAATACGACAACGAATAATTTCCAGTATTGGGATGGTACCCTCTGGAGACAGCTTTTTGTTCCCACATCCTCTCAGGCTGGTAATGACGGTGTCGTTAAGGTGAATTCTGGAAACACAAATGTAAAACCCACTTTCAGTTTAGTTGCATCAGGAAATGGCTATGGTACAAGACAACAGGTAATTTATACCACTCCTTTGGTCTTTGCTGCCAGCCCTACTACAAGCTGGCCGGAAACTACTGTTCCATTTCCTGGCGTTACATCCAATATCTATACTGCTAATAATAAGTGGAGAGAAAATGAAATCTATGGTCAGGTTCATGTCTGGAGGTTGATTGCTAATATTATGCCCAACTCCAATTCAATAGGATCTTTAAAAGCAACATTCAAAAACCCTGATTCCGGATTTGAAGTTAATTCTATTCAGCTTGTTCCAAGCGGCTCCAATGGAGTAGGTAATCTTCTTACTTTTTATTTCTATACCATTGCAGACCCTGCGAGTCTTGATCCCGGAAGAGGTTATGAACTCTTTATGGAATCAGATATAAACTGTGGAGTAGAGATAGAATCCTTTACAAGAGTATCACTTTTTAAAGATTAAATGGCATTACATTATTTTTTCATCCTTAGCCGGTCTTCATCAGCCGGCTTTTTGTTGGTGTAGAATTTTTTTCTGAATCCTTCTAAAATTAATATCTTCGCTGTAACTGTAAAATATAGACGAATGAAGCTAAGAACTGTAATTTCAAAGATAGAAGAGGAAATAAGTATAAGACAGGCAGAAGATTTTGATAACGTAGGCCTCCTATGCGGAGTTCCCGATCGTGATGTATCCGGAATTCTGGTTTGCCATGATGCATTGGAAAATGTAGTACATGAAGCCATTGAGAAAAACTGTAACCTGATTGTATGTTTTCATCCTATTATTTTTTCAGGACTAAAATCTTTAACCGGGAAAAATTATGTAGAAAGAGCTGTTTTAAAAGCTATTGAAAATAAAATTGCCATTTACGCTATTCATACAGCTTTTGATAATGATTTCTTTGGAGTAAATCATGGAATATGCAGTCAGTTGGGATTAAAAAATATGAAGATCCTTCAGCCCAAAGAAAACAACTTAAAACAACTGACGGTTTTTGTACCTAAAGATTATTCCGAAAAAGTAAAGGAAGCCCTATTTTCAGCAGGAGCCGGAAGTATAGGGTTTTATGATGAATGTAGCTTTACCATTAATGGAAACGGAACGTTCAGACCTGTTGAAGGTTCTAATCCATTTTCCGGACAGCAGAATATTCGGGAGAATGCTGATGAAGATATGATTTCCGTTATTTTTGAAGGGTTTAAGCAAGGACAAATCGTGGGAGCCATGAAAGCGGCACATCCTTATGAAGAAGTTGCCCATCAGATATACAGTCTTGATAATAAAAATCATCATGTTGGTTTGGGAATGTATGGTGAGTTGGAAGAAGAAATGGATGAAAAGGATTTCTTAGGATTTGTAAAAGAAAAATTTGGTCTTGAAGTCATCAAACATTCTGCTTTTAATAACAAAAAAATTAAAAGAGTAGGAGTGTTGGGAGGTTCCGGAGCCAGTGGAATACGTGCTGCAGTTTCCAAAAAATGTGATGCTTATCTTACCGGAGATCTTAAATATCACGACTATTTTTTAGCAGAGTCTAAAATGTTAATCTGTGATATAGGACATTATGAATCAGAACAATTTGTCACTCAACAATTATTTGAAATTTTATCACAAAAATTTAGTACATTTGCAATTTCAAAATCTATTGAAAAAACAAACCCAGTAAATTATTTCATTTAAATATGGCAAAAACCAACGATATTTCAGTTGAAGAAAAATTAAGAGCTTTATACGATTTACAGATCATTGATTCAAGATTGGATGAAATCCGAAATACTAGAGGAGAATTGCCAATTGAAGTTGAAGATCTTGAAATTGAGATTGAAGGTCTTGAAAAGAGAGCTGAAAAATTTCATGCAGACATTAAAGATCAGGACGATCAGATCAAAACAAAGCATGAAGTGATTAACCATGCAAAAACTTTAATTGAGAAGTACAAATCTCAGCAGGATAATGTAAGAAACAATAAAGAGTTTGAAGCATTAGGAAAAGAAATGGAATTCCAGGATCTGGAAATTCAACTTGCTGAAAAAAGAATTAAAGAGTTCGGAGCTAAAATTGCTCACAAAAATGAAACTTTAAGTGAGTTGAATGGTAAGATCAACGATTTGAAAAACCACTTGAAATTCAAGAAAGAAGAATTAGAAGGTCTTGTTTCTGAAACTCAAAAAGAAGAAGAATATTTGTTAGAGCAGTCTAAAGAATATGCAGGTAAAATCGATGAGAGATTGTTAGCTTCTTACAACAGAATCAGAACAAACTCTATCAACGGTCTTGCTGTAGTAGGATTAGAGAGAGGAGCTCCAAAAGGATCTTTCTTCACTATTCCACCGCAAAAGCAAATGGAAATCGCTCAGAGAAAGAAAATCATAATTGATGAGCACTCTGGAAAAATCCTTGTTGACGATGAGTTGGTAATGGAAGAAAACGAAAGAATGAAATCTGTAATTAAATTCTAATTATTGATTTTCAACAATACAAAAGCTGTTTCATTTTGAGACAGCTTTTTTGTTTTGCTGAAACACGAATTATCCACCAGTTTTTTGTCATTGGCTACGCTGAATCTCCGATTTCCGATGAAGAGGGATCTCAACATGGTAAAATATAGGGTTGGATTCCAGCGGGAATGGCAAAGGGTGTATTAAAAAAATCTGCATAATCTGTGAAATCAGCGAGAGTGAAAAATTCAATAGCAACAGGCTTTAGCCAAAACCTAATTAAACTCCACAAAAAAACCGCTTCGTTTGAAGCGGTTGATATTATTTTAATCTTGATGATCGTACATCTTATTATAAAGGGCTATAAACTTCTCTTTTACCGCCTTTCTCTTCAGTTTCAGTGTGGGAGTCAGAAGCCCGGATTCGATACTCCAAATCTCAGGAGTTAGCTCAATTTTCTTAATTTTCTCCCAGTTTCCAAGGTGTTCATTAATTCCATCAATTTCTTTTTCAATTCTCTGTTTCAGTTCTGTGCTTTTTGCAATCTCTTCAGGAGTAGAACCAATATTGATATTGTTTCTCATTGCCCAGTTTTTTGCAAATTCAAAATCAGGTTGTACCAGAGCACATGGCATTTTTTCGCCATCACCTACAACCATAATCTGCTCAATGAATTTTGAGGCCTTAGCCAGGTTTTCAATAGTTTGAGGGGCAATATATTTTCCGCCAGATGTTTTGAACATTTCCTTCTTACGGTCAGTGATTTGTAAGAAGCCATCACTATCAATGTGGCCAATATCTCCTGTTTTAAAGAATCCATCTTCGGTAAATGCTTCCTTAGTCATTTCTTCATTCCGGAAGTAACCTTTAAAGACAGAAGGTCCTTTTACTGTAATTTCACCGTCTTCCTGAATTTTAACCTGTAAATTATCCAATGGAATTCCTACAGTTCCTACTCTCATTTTTTCAAAACTATTTACAGAAATTACAGGTGATGTTTCTGTTAATCCGTATCCTTCCAAAATAGGAATTCCTGCATTCTGAAACATTAAATTCAGTCTCGTAGACAAGGCCGCAGATCCGGAAACTAATGTAACGATTTCACCTCCTAAACCTTCTCTCCATTTTGAGAATACCAGTTTGTCAGCAATAAGTTCCTGAATTCCTGACGGCTTAGAAACAGACTTCTTTTTGGTAATCAAATTCAAAGCCCAGAAGAATATTTTTGATTTTAAACCTCCTGCAGAAGAACCGGTATTGTAAATTTTATCATATACTTTTTCTACTAGTCTTGGGACTACAGTCATATAATGAGGTTTAACTTCTTTTACGTTTTCACCCATTTTTTCGATGCTTTCAGCGAAGTAAAGAGAAAAACCGTTGTATTGATAAAGATAGAAAAGCATTCTTTCAAAAATATGGCAGATAGGAAGGAAGCTTAAAGCTCTTGTTTCCTTATAATCTATGCTTTTTTTCTTTGGAATTCTTGGAATTGCACCCAATACATTGGAAACAATATTATTATGAGTAAGCATTACTCCTTTAGGTCTTCCCGTAGTTCCTGAAGTATAAATAATAGTAGCTAAATCTTCCGTATTAATAGCATTGGAAAGATCTTCCACTTCAATTTGAGTAGATTCATCCTCACCAAGATCCAGAATTTCACTCCAGTTGGCAGCACCGCTTATTTTATCAAAAGTAAAGATTCCCTGTAAACTTGGGATGTTGTGCTTTACCTTCATTACCTTATTAAGAAGTTCTTTATCCGAAACAAAGCAATATTTTATTTCAGCATTGTTGAAGATAAATTCGTAATCCTCCGGAGAAATACTTGGATAAACCGGTACCGAAACAACACCGATTTGGGAAAGCCCAAAATCCATTATTGCCCACTCTGTACGAGAATTGGTGGTTATCAAAGCGATCTTATCACCCGGTTTTATACCTAACTTCAGTAATCCTCTGGATATTTTATTTCCTTCATTAATAAACTCCTGCGTAGAAGTTTTTTTCCATTCACCATTATACTTTGTTACAAACATATCCGTTTTAGGATATTTTGCTAAAGCGTAGTGCGGAATATCGAATAATCTCTTGATCGTCATGATTTTTTAAATAATTTATAAATAAATCTAAATATAAGCATTTTTTTTAATTGTATACATCTGAATTTGATAATTGGAAATAAGTTGAATGTGTGCCATAACAAATTCTGTGCAAAAGCGCTCTGGAAGCCGTAAAAATGGATTATCAGAATCTTTCTATAACAGAATATACCTCTTCATTATTAACAGGTGTTATCAATAACCTAACATCTGTTTTACAACCCATCAATATCACAAAATCCCGAATCCCGAACCCTGCATCCGGAATCTCTTCCATCTCCCTTTCCATCAGTCTTTTCCCTGCTTTTAATTTATTTTTTCAGATTTGCTTAAAAAGTGTAAATTTACGGCTATCTAATTATTTTTTTTATGGACTTTAATTTATCGGAAGAACAGCTGATGATTCAGCAGGCGGCAAGAGACTTTGCACAGAACGAACTATTACCTGGAGTTATTGAAAGAGACCGCGACCAGAAATTCCCTGTTGAGCAGGTGAAGAAAATGGGAGAAATGGGCCTTTTAGGAATGATGGTGGATCCTAAATACGGTGGTGCAGGTATGGACAGCGTTTCTTACGTGCTGGCAATGGAGGAGATTGCAAAAGTAGATGCTTCTGCAGCTGTTGTAATGTCTGTAAACAATTCATTGGTTTGTGCTGGTTTAGAAAAATTTGCTTCTGAAGAGCAAAAAGTAAAATATCTTACTCCTCTTGCAAGCGGACAAGTTATCGGAGCATTCGCTTTATCTGAGCCGGAAGCTGGTTCTGATGCTACTTCTCAGAAAACAACTGCTGAAGACAAAGGAGATTACTATCTTTTAAACGGAATCAAAAACTGGATCACCAACGGAGGTACGGCTACTTATTATATCGTAATTGCACAAACTGATCCTGAGAAAAAGCACAAAGGAATTAATGCCTTTATTGTAGAAAGAGGATGGGAAGGTTTTGAAGTAGGAGTAAAAGAAGATAAACTGGGAATTAGAGGAAGTGATACCCACTCTTTAATCTTCAACAACGTAAAAGTTCCTAAAGAAAACAGAATTGGTGCAGATGGATTTGGTTTCAATTTTGCAATGGCTGTATTGAACGGAGGTAGAATCGGTATTGCTTCTCAGGCATTAGGAATTGCTTCAGGAGCTTACGAATTAGCTCTGAAATATGCTAAAACAAGAAAAGCTTTCAAAACTGAAATTATCAACCACCAGGCTATTGCATTTAAATTAGCAGATATGGCTACTCAGATTACTGCTGCAAGAATGTTATGTTTCAAAGCAGCTTGTGAGAAAGATGCAGGACAAGATATCTCTGAAAGCGGAGCTATGGCAAAACTATACTCTTCTCAGGTAGCAATGGATACTACTATTGAAGCAGTGCAGATTCACGGTGGATACGGATATGTGAAAGAATACCACGTAGAAAGATTTATGAGAGATGCAAAAATCACTCAGATCTACGAAGGAACTTCTGAAATCCAGAAAATCGTGATCTCAAGAAGTATCGCAAAATAAATAATAATAAAACACAGTTTCTATGAAAAAATCTTTGTGGATCACCCTCGGTGTCGTACTGCTATTATTAGGAGTATTTGTATGGTATAAGTTCTTCTTCGTTTTTGGAGAAGGTGTAAAATCCGGATACCTGAATTATGCCATGAAAAAAGGCTATGTCTTCAAAACTTATGAAGGTAAACTGATTCAGGAAGGATTTGGAAAAGGAAAAACGGGAGGTATTACAAGCTATGAGTTTGAGTTTTCCGTAGATGACCATGAAGTTTTCAAACAATTGGAAACCAACAGTGGTAAAACCTTTGATCTCCATTACAAAGAATACAATGGCGCTCTTCCGTGGAGAGGAAATACAAAGTTTGTCGTAGACAAAGTAGTGAACATGAAATAATTTAAAAGGCTTCCGTTTTGGAGGCCTTCTTATTTTACAAGATCCATTGGTTCATACTCTGAAAATAACCCTGTTAATGTTATAGTATTTTTGATGATGCACTCATTTTTTTGAGCTTATTGTATTACAGGATACTAATCAATTTTGGTATTGTTTTTTTATAAATATTTTTACTAAGCATGATTTAGAAAGAAGTTTCATATTTTAAGAGGCTGCTGAATTTCAAAATAATTATGTATAGAATAGTGAAAATCAGTGATTTATTTTTGGTAATCAATAAGTTTATTACTTTTGATTCATTAAATAAATCACACTATGATGAAAACTTTATCTCTATTGCTTCTTTTTGGAGCAGTAATACATGTTACTTCCCAAATTGGAATCAATACACCGCAACCTACTGAAACATTAGACGTTAACGGCTCAGTACGTATACGAAACATTAAACAAACAGGTCCTAATGCTTCTGCAAAAGATTCTATTGTTGTATTTGATAAGGGTGGCGTTCTTAAAAGAGCAACGGCTTTCCAGATTATTACTCAGGGTAATGGATTAACCTCTGTAGTGACAGCAAGCCCGTTAACGGGAAACGGAACAGCTTCTAATCCGGTTATTCTTGGGCAGAATGGTGCGTCCAACGGACAGTTACTTCAATGGAACGGCACGACATGGATCCCTGTTTCAGCATCTGCTTTGGGAACTATAGCATTAAACCTTGGAACTTCAGGTAATGATATCAACATCTTAAATTCACCTGCTTCTTTAGGAGAAAGTATAAAGCTCAATGTGCCGGATGCAAGTACCACAGCGAGGGGAGTGGTTACTACAAGCAATCAGTCGTTTACAGGAACAAAAATGTTTTCAGCTGTGGGGATAAACACTTCCACACCTAATGCATCTTCACGACTGGATGTTAATGGTAATTTTAAACTGGGAAGTACCGGAACAGTTAATAAAAATGTGATTAATTTTTCAACATCGGTCAATAATTTGATCAGTAGCGGAGATTCAACATTTTTAACAGGAGCTTTTAATTCCTCAGGGATTTTGGACGTCAATGTGACGATCCCTGCGGCAAATAGGCCAACTTCTACACAGGCCATAGTAAGTGTATCCCCGAATTTTGATTTGCCGGGAGCTGTATCAATAGCTTCAGCAAGACTTACTTCTTCTTCCAATGTAAGAATACGTTTTATGAATACAGATAGAAATAATGCGCAGACTATATCCGGAACCCTGTTTATTACCATCAGTGAATTTTAATTAGAATTTTGTTTCCTATAAATTAATATTTTTTTGATGTCTCTCTCACGTATTGTCTTCTAAATATAGGGTTATTCCGCCGAAAGGGGCATGTATTTAAATGTATAATTTGCCTATTTGAACTAAAAGTTCCTGTTAACAGGAATACTCATCATTGAGATATCTGATATTGTTATCAATAAAAAAATCGATCTTGTGATGGATTTAAAACTTTAATGGGCATCTTTATCAGGAACATTTTTGTTTCTCTTTTTATAAAAATAATATCCAATACCACCAATCAGAAACACTGGCCATAACGGAAGCAGAAAAAGAAAGACTGAAGTAATTACATCCCATCCGGATTCAATGGCTGCCAAAGATTTTCCACCAAAAGTTTTAGGCTCCTTTTCCGCTTCAGTTTTATCAGTGATATTTACATCAATACTGCAAATGGTGTTGTCTGCATAATTACGTCCTGTAACCTGAATATCTCTGGTTTCAATATCTCCTATATTGCTGTTTAAAGCTTCCATTAATCCATCAAAATGCTGGATAGGAACTTTAATGTTCAGATTGTAGATCTTTTGATTTTCACCACGCTGATTGGCAGATTCAATATAAGACTGATTTTCACTTTTAATATATCCATTGTTTTTGATGGTTTCCTCTCTGATGATTTCTTTTACAGTTTCCACATTATCTGCTTTCACTACAAGATATCCTGTTTTTACCATTTTATCTTTAGGTACATTCAGTTCATAATTGTCGTTATTTGGTTTCTCTTTGTAAATGATTTTGGTTTCTTTAATCACTTTAGGAGCCGAAACGTTTGTAGCTACTTTCTCGGATTTCTTAACTAAAGAATCTTTTTTCTCAACTTTTGATTCCAGTTTGGTAGAAGCAATCTTATCGGATAATGAATCTACCATTTTGGAAGTACTTTCTATTTTCTCCTGGATATCATTTTTAGCCCCTTCAATATCTTTTATTCTTATACTTGCTGAATCAAGAGCCTGGTTAGCAGTTTTGCTGGCATTATCAATAGCTTCAGAAGCAACAGTAGCAGCGCTGTCTATACTATTTACAGTTTCCTCAATTTTAGATTTGGAAACTTCACCTTTTTGACTGCACGCAATAAAAGCGCCTGATATAGTAATGAGTAATATGAACTTTTTCATAACATTATTTTTTTTGATGAAGTAAAATTAGTCATGAAGCTTCTGAAGTACTTGTAAATGAAGTGTATTTTCATCGTAAAATTATAACTGTAGTATTTTCAGTGTTTTGTATTTGTTTTACAAAAGATTTACAAACCCCCTTTATATTAAATTTCAGACAATACAGTCTGACTTAAAACCAATATCACAATGAGAGCTGTTATAATTTCTCTCTTTTTGACGGGGTGTCACAAAAAATCCGCAGAAAAAACTTCTGCGGATCTCTATATTGTATTTAGCAATTTTGTTTTAATTAATTCTCTCTAAACTCACTGATAAAGTGAAGTTTCACATTCGGGAATTTTTCCTGCGTCATATGAATGGTGAAAGAAGAGTCTGCTAAAAATACCAATTGATTGTATTTATCTCTGGCAAGGAATCTTTGTTTTAATCTTGCAAATTCTTTAAACTCTTCAGATTTCTCATCAGCTTCTACCCAACAAGCTTTGTGCATTGAAAGTGGCTCATAAGTACATTTTGCACCATATTCGTGCTCCAGACGGTATTGGATAACCTCGTACTGAAGAGCTCCTACCGTTCCGATGATCTTTCTTCCGTTCATTTCTAACGTAAATAACTGGGCAACTCCTTCATCCATCAACTGATCGATACCTTTTGCCAATTGCTTAGCTTTAAGGGGATCATTATTGTTGATATAACGGAAATGCTCCGGAGAGAAGCTTGGTATTCCTTTGAAGCTTAGCTTTTCACCCCCTGTTAAAGTATCACCAATTCTGAAACTTCCTGTGTCATGAAGACCGACAATATCACCTGGGAAACTTTCTTCCACTACCTCTTTTTTATCAGCAAAGAATGCATTCGGAGAAGAGAATTTCATCTTTTTACCTTCTCTTACCAATAGATAGTTTTCGTTTCTCTTGAATGTTCCGGAAACAATTTTCACGAAAGCCAGTCTGTCTCTGTGCTTAGGATCCATGTTCGCGTGAATTTTGAAGACAAATCCTGTGAAAGTGCTTTCTTCCGGCTTTACTAAACGGGTATCGCTTTCTTTAGGCTGTGGCATCGGAGCAATGTCGATGAATGCATCCAATAACTCACGAACTCCAAAATTGTTCAAAGCAGAACCGAAGAATACAGGTTGTAGGTCACCTTTCATATAATCTTCACGATTAAACTCAGGGTAAACAGACTGGATTAAATCAAGCTCTTCTCTTAAAGTAGCAGCAGCTTTTTCACCAATCACATCATCTATTGAAGTGTCATTAATATCATCAAACTTAATAGAATCTCCAACCTTTTGCTTTTTTTCTTCTAAAAATAACTGAATATTGTCTTCCCAGATATTATAAATCCCTTGGAAGTCGCTTCCCATACCAATGGGTAAAGAAAGTGGGCAAACCGTCAATCCTAATTTCTGTTCTACTTCATCCAAAAGATCGAAGGCATCCTTACCCTCACGGTCAAGTTTGTTAATGAATACCAACATCGGAATGTTTCTCATTCTACACACCTTAACAAGTTTTTCAGTTTGTTCCTCAACCCCTTTGGCAACGTCAATAACAACAATTACTGAATCTACGGCTGTTAAAGTTCTGTAAGTATCCTCAGCAAAGTCCTTGTGACCCGGAGTATCAAGAATGTTGATTTTATGATCTCTATATTCAAATGCCAATACGGAAGTTGCTACAGAGATCCCTCTCTGTCTTTCAATTTCCATAAAGTCGGAAGTAGCTCCTTTTTTTATTTTGTTGGATTTTACCGCACCTGCTTCCTGGATTGCACCCCCGAAAAGAAGTAGTTTTTCCGTAAGAGTAGTTTTTCCGGCATCCGGGTGGGAAATGATCCCGAAGGTCTTTCTTTTTTGTATTTCTTTGATTAAGTCTGACATATCGTATTTTGAAGTTGCAAAAATCGTGATTTTTTACGAGGTTTTCAAATTTAAATTACGGGAATGTTGGTGGAGGAATCAGTGTTTTTGAGATTCAGGCTGAAAAGGCAGAAATAGAATTAATATTTTACGATCAATTTTTTAATTCAGCTAATAAAAATACAAGACCAAAAATGGCTCCACTGATCACAAATACTGCAAGAATTAAAAGCCAGCCTCCTAATGAAGTTCCTTTGCTATTGACTTTCCAGGTAGTAGGATCAATAGAAAAGCTACTGAGAGCCATAGGATCTATTTTTAAATCCGGACGAAAAACCGTAATTCCATGCATAAAATGGGCATATAAAGTAAATTTGTTCTTTACAACATGAAGGGGAAGGTTCATATCAATACGTCTTCTCGTTTCTTCTTTTTTTCCATGTTTTAAGGTTACTTCAAGAAAAGGAACAATGCTCCCTCCAACTGTTGTTACCGTATAAATATCAAAATCTTGATTTGAGGAACGAAGCTCTGTGTACAATATCTGTTCTACGATTTCATTTTTTGAATTGTAAAATAAAAGTCCGGTATTATCAACAACGATCTTCCTTGAAAGATTTTTTCTCTTTATGATATAGTACCGGGTAGCAGGAATTAAGATAAGAAGTGAAATTCCCCAGCATATCAATGCAGGTGAAAGCATAGTTTCAGATCCTCTTTTATAGATTCCATAAACGGGACCGAGGATAAGAAGGCTGAATAATAAAAACAGCATCCCGAAAAAAGTGGACTGAAGAATGAAAGTGGCCAACCTGTTAATTTTAGATTCAACACCGGCGAAAGGAATTGCTGTATTTGTTTTTATGATATTCATGGTACTGGGGCTAATTTAAGTATTTTCTTTTTTAGTTGCCTGTAGCATTCAAAAAAATTATCTTTGTTTCAATAAATTTTTACAGAAAAAAGAATGGAAAATAGCAGGTATCCGAAGTTTACTTTCACATGGCTGGGCGCTGTTACTTTAGTGGTTGGGTTATTTGTGGGAACGATGGCTGTGTCTTTATTCAGTACCTTTTGGAAAGTGGCTTTCAAAGAAAATCTTGAGTTGAAAGATTGGTTTCTCATGGTAGCCAATTCTGTAGGATTCATTACTGCCATTGCTTTCTTCGATTTTTTTATTGTGAGAAGAACTACCCAAAAGAAACTTAATTTCAATCTTTCATCCGTTAATTTTTATACGTACCTCCTTATTTTTCCGATGATGGCCGGGATGATGTTTATTTCAGAGTTTACCACAACGCTGATTCCTACATCAGGTCCCTTTTTCGGAGACTTTTATGAATATTTCATTCAACTTATGAGCCAGCTAACCGATAATCCTGTGGTGATGATTATCATGACGGTAATTATGGCACCCATTTTTGAAGAGATTATCTTCAGAGGGATTATTCAGAAAGGATTAATTAATAAAGGAGTGACACCATGGAAGGCTATTTTATATGCATCCATTATTTTTGGAGTAGTTCATGGAAACCCATGGCAATTCATCAGTGCTGTGATGCTGGGGTGCGTGTTAGGATTGGTATATCATAAAACAAAATCTTTACTGATGCCGATATTGTTGCATGCATTTAATAATCTGACATTGTCATTATTGGTACTGTATGGTAAAGATGAAAGCTTTGCAAAAGTTTTTAATGTTTCAGAATGGTTGATTTTGGCTGTAGGAATTGTACTTTTTTCTTTGTTCTACTATCTTTTTATGAAGAGATATAAAGTGCATTATTCTGAAATGTAATCAACAGCAGTTAAAAAGTAAAATTGAAAATGAATATAGAAATGGAATTATTGGTAGCTACACACAACGAGCATAAAAAAGAAGAGATTCAGCAGATTTTAGGGGATGATTGTATCGTTAAAAGCCTTACGGATTATAATATTCACGAAGAAATTGTAGAAGACGGAGACTCTTTTCATGCCAATGCCCTTATCAAAGCTAAATATTGTTTTGAAAAGACAAGGGTTCCAAGTTTGGGGGATGATAGCGGACTTGTTGTAGAATCTTTAGACGGTAGACCTGGGATATTTTCTGCCCGTTATGCCGGAGATCACGATTTTGCTAAAAATATCGAAAAAGTTTTGGAAGAAATGCAGGGAATAGAAAACAGAAAAGCTTACTTCGTTACTGTTTTATGCTATTATGATGAAAACGGAGCCCAATATTTTGAAGGAAGAGTTTATGGAAATCTATTGACAGAAAATAAAGGAGTAAAAGGATTCGGGTATGATCCGATCTTTGTTCCTGAAGGATATGACAGAACCTTTGCAGAAATGGAACCGGAAGATAAAAACAAGATCAGCCACCGGAAGCAGGCACTGGATCTGTTTATGGACTTTTTAAAAGTAAAATAATCAATATAACAGATAAATAAAAGTCATTTTTCCATGAAGGGGAAATGACTTTTTTTATGCATTTCCTGTTGAAATGTAAAGGTAAAATATATGTTTTAAAATTTCTGTCGTACATTTGTTACAAGAAACTATTGATTTGAGTACTTATTTAACAATATTAGGTTTTAATTCAGCGATTCCGACTATCAACTCCTCACCCACAGCCCAGCTGCTGGAAATGGAAGAAAGGCACTTCCTGATCGATTGTGGGGAAGGAACACAAGTGCAGCTGAGAAAAGCAAAAGCCAGATTTTCAAAAATTAACCATATTTTTATTTCTCACCTTCACGGAGACCACTGTTTTGGACTTCCGGGACTTATTGCCTCTTTTCGACTTTTAGGACGGGATAATCCCTTACATGTTTATGGTCCCAAAGGAATCAAAAAGATGATGGAAACTATTTTCCAGATTACAGAAACCCATCGTGGTTTTGAGGTGGTTTATCATGAACTGGATAAAGACTATTCAGAAAAGATCTATGAAGACAATAGGGTAGAAGTGTATACGATTCCTCTGGATCACAGAATCTACTGTAACGGTTATCTTTTTAAAGAAAAACCTAAAGACAGGCATTTGAATATGAAAGAGATTGCCAAGTACAGTGAAATTGAAAGCTGTGATTATCACAACATAAAAGCAGGGAAAGATTTCGTACTAAGTGATGGTTATATTCTTAAAAATGAGGTATTGACTCTCGATCCGACCCCATCTGTATCTTATGCATTCTGTAGCGATACCCGTTATCTTGAAAGTGTTATTCCAATTATTAAAAATGTTACGGTTCTGTATCATGAATCTACCTTCCTGCATGATTTGAAGGAAATGGCAGATTATACAGGACATACCACTGCATTAGAAGCGGCAACAATTGCTCAAAAGGCTCAGGTAGGAAAGCTTATCCTGGGGCATTTCTCTAATAGATATGCAGATTTAACAGTGTTTACTGATGAGGCCCGAAACATTTTCCCTAATTCATTCCTTCCAAAAGCTCTGGAAAGTGTAAAAATTTGAAAAAATTATGTTGAAGTTTGAAGAGCTTAGAAGTTTTCTGGATGAAAAGGCAGACCAATACAACGCTCCTGATTTTATAGAAAATGACCCAATACAGATTCCGCATCGTTTCTCATTAAAGCAGGATATTGAGATTGCAGGTTTTTTGGCAGCAACCATTTCGTGGGGGAATAGAAAATCGATTATCAATTCTGCCAATAAAATATTGGATATTATGGGGAATTCTCCTTATGATTTTGTGATGAATTATTCTGAAAAAGATGTAAAAGATATTCAGGATAAAAGCATTCACAGAACCTTTAATGGAGAAGATTTTTCTTATTTTATCAAGCAGTTCAATAGAATTTATACAGAGAATGAAAGCCTGGAAGATTTATTTAAAGTAAAAGAATCTGAAACCAATTTTCAGCACGCAATAGAAAGATTCAGAAACAGTTTTCTGGAGATGGAAAAACATAGAAGCCATAAACATATCAGTTCGCCTTACAAGAACTCTTCAGCTAAGAGAATCATTATGTTTCTGAGATGGATGGTGCGTAAGGACAAGCGTGGAGTAGATTTTGGAATCTGGAAAGATATTGATCAGAAATATCTGTCTATTCCATTAGATGTACATACCGGAAATATCTCAAGAAAGCTGGGATTGCTGGAAAGAACACAAAATGACTGGAAAACAGTGGAAGAATTGGATATTACCATCAGAAAATTTGATGATAAAGATCCTGCAAAATATGATTTTGCCCTGTTTGGATTAGGAGTAACTAAGGAACTGTTGTAAAAATTAAAAGGATGAAAAAATATAATGAAAAAGCAGAAGTTCTGGAAAAAATAGCAGACAGTATAACCTCATGGATAGGATCTATTCAGTCTCTGATAGTGCATACTCTCTTGTTTCTTACTTCGTTTTTGCTTCCGATGCTGCATATTGTTGATTTTGATAAAATGCTTCTGATTCTTACTACAGTACTTTCTCTGGAAGCTATTTATCTGGCGATCTTCATTCAGATGTCTGTAAATAAAAGTCATGAAAAAATTGAAGATATTCAGGAGGATATTGAAGACATTCAGGAAGATATTGAGGAAATTAGCGAGGATATTGAAGAAATTAGTGAGGATATTGAAGAGATTAATGAAGATATAGAAGATATCCAGGAAGACATTGAGGAAATTAGTGAAGATATAGAAGAAATTAATGAAGAAGAAGATGAAGAAGATCACAATGAAAAGGCCAAAAATGTGATCCTGAAAAGCAATGTAAATTCAAATAAAAATGAAATAAAGGCATTGAAGGATATTATTGCTCAACTTCGGAATGAAATTGATGAATTAAAAAAGGAAGAATAAAGAGTCTTTGAAATAAATCAATCATAAAAAACAGGTTAATACAATTGATCTGTTTTTTTTATGATGGAATATCTTTTTATTTACAATTAGTTTAAAAATAAAATATATTTATTGTGAATTTTTACTAAAAAGTGATTGATATGTATGTGAAATGCTGATTTGATATTGTTATTTTTGCTACATTTGAACAAAATCAAATTAAAATGTTGCATTATAGATTTAAACACTACTTTTTTCTTTTGGCTTTTTTACTTACTTCTGCTTCTGTATTCTCACAGGTTGGTCCTAGCAGAAAGCCTGCAAAAATAAAACCTACAGGGGCAAGTTTGAAAGCCGGAAATTTTATAGATGTGAATGTTGCGCCTTATCCGGCAACAGGTTATTTCCCGGAACAGCTGGTAAAAGATATTCTGATTAATGGAGGAAGTACCTGTACGACAGCAAATATTACCAATGTTACAGTATCTCCTAACCATACCATATTTGATGACAATAGATTTTGGGGGTATTTTAACAGAGGAACCGCAAATTTTCCCTTTAAGGATGGAATTGTATTAACTACCGGTTATGCAAAAGATGCAGGAAATAGCTTTAATGATAATATGAGTAAAGAACCTGGCTCGGGGAGTGATCCTGATCTTGTGGCGGCTACTAACGCTACGGTAGAATTGAAAGATGCAGTAGCGCTTGAATTTGACTTTGTTCCTAATTCTACTCAGGTAAGATTCAATTATATATTTGCTTCTGAGGAGTATTCCGGAGGTTATCCATGTACTGGTTTCTCAGATGCATTTGCACTTTTGCTGAAAAAAGTAGGTGATCCTACTTATACTAATTTAGCAGTTCTACCTGGAGGTGCCGGGCCGGTGAGTGCTACGAATATTGTTCCAGCAGGACCTAACTTCTCTTGTGGTCCGATTAATGAGGCTTATTTTGGAGGAATTAATACCCCCCACGTAGGAATCAATTATGCTGGGAGAACTATTCCTTTGACTGCTATTGCGACTGTAATTCCTGGAGAAACTTATCATTTCAAAATGGTTATAGCAGATGCTAAAGATCATAGCTTAGATTCTGCTGTTTTCCTGGAAGGAGGATCATTTGACATCGGGGTTAAAATTGTAGATGAAACCGGGGCAAACCTTCCACCTACTATCAATATGTGTGATAATACTCCTAAGACATTAAAAGCTCAGTTGGAATTGGTTCCGGGAATGACCTTCCAGTGGTATAAAGATGGGGTTTTAATTCCAGGAGCAACCAGTGTTGCTTACGTTACCACTGAGCCGGGAGTGTATTCCATAAAAGTGATGGTCCCTGGAAGCCAGTGTCCGGGAGAAGCTAAAATTACCGTTATAGGAGGAACGAGTCCTACAGTACAAAATGCAGTTCTTAAGCTTTGTACAACCCCTACCGTTACTACTTTTAATTTAGAGACTGCAATCCCTATGATAACGACAACGCCGGGAGCAGTAACTCGTTTTTATACGACTCTTTCAGATGCACAGGCTCAAAATAATAACTATATTAAAAATCCAACCACCTATGATGGAACGGATGGCCAGGTATTACATGTCCTTGTAACTAACGGAGGATTTTGTAGCAGAATGGCAACGCTTACTCTGAATAAGGAAGCAACCCCTACTGCTGGCCTGAATGTTGCAAAACTGAAGATATGTTTAGGAGAATCTGTACTAATGACAGCAACGGGTGGGGTAACCTATGAATGGAAAGATACAGCTTCTATTACAGATGGAACAAGAACTGTGAGCCCAACGAAAACAACAACCTATTCTGTATATGCTATCGGAGCTCAGGGATGTAAGTCTGCAAAGCCGGCAGAAGTTACTGTAGAGGTAGTGCCAGCTATTGTTTCTGCATTAAAGGGTGGCCATATCTGTGAAGGAGACAGAATTGTTTTAGATGCAGGTTCTGGTCCGGGATATACCTATGAATGGAATACAGGTGAAACAACACAGTCTATTTCAGTAAATAAGCCAGGAGAATATACAGTAACCATCAATAATGGAGTTTGTTCTAAAGAATTTAAAACGCAGGTTATAAAAGCTGTTGTCCCTGAAATTATTAATATTAATTATAATGACAGAGGAACGATGATTCTTACGGCAAGTAACCCTAGTAATGGGATATTGGAATATTCTGTAGATAACGGACTTACGTGGCAGACTTCCAATATATTTGCAAATGTGCCTAAAAATGAAATCATTTCCATTCGTGTCAGAGTGAAGAATACAAGCTGTGTAGGCTTTATTGAATACTTTACTTTTGTGATGAAAAATGTAATTACTCCGAATGGTGATAATATCAATGATCTTATTGATTTCAGAGGAATAATCGGATATAAGGATTTCAGTGGTAAAATCTTTGACCGTTACGGAAAAGAAGTGTTCAAGGCTGAGAAGGTAAGGCCGTATTGGGATGGTTACTTCCAGGGTAAACGATTGCCGTCTTCATCATATTGGTACCAGGTTACCTTTGAAGATCCTGCGAGCAAATTGCTAACTATGAAAACAGGTTGGATCCTGCTTAAAAATATAGAATAATTTAAAATGAGAATTGAAAGACTGACTGTTTTGTCAGTCTTTTTTTATGAGATTAAAATAAATAAAGTTGATATTCTACGATAAATAAATTTGAATTAGTAATAATGTAAATAATGTTAAATTGAATTTCAATCAAAAAAAATAGTATTTTTGTTTAAAATAATATAAAATGTTAAATAGGAGGAAAGGAAGTTTATTTTTAGTGTTATTTTTTGTTTTTATAGGAACCTTTATTTTTGCCCAGGACAGAGTGGTAAAAAAGAGCGTGCTCCCAAAAAATAATGGTGCTGCTGCTAAAGCTGGAGCCTTTATAGATATAAACACTTCCAATTATCCTGAGTCTTCTTACAGTATCACTCAGCTTGTAAAGGATGTCCTTATCTCAGGAGGGGGATGTGCCAGTAATAATGTAAGCAATGTGGTAGTGTATCCGAATTTGCCTCCATCTAATCAGAACAGAAGCTGGGGGTATTTTAATAAAGCAACTACAAATTTTCCATTCAGTAAAGGGATTGTTCTTTCTACGGGATTTGCTAAAAATGCAGGAAATTTCCCAGTTGCTGACCTTAATGATGATCTGGGAACAGGAGGAGATGATGACCTGGCGGGTGCTTTAGGTATTCCTCCAGACAAACTGAAGAATGCTACCTATATAGAGTTTGATTTTGTTGCTATTTCCTCTGAAATTACTTTTAAATATTTATTTGCTTCTAAAGAATATCAGGATAATTTCCCATGTAATATTACAGACGGTTTTGCTTTGTTTTTGAAAAAAGTTGGAGATCCTACCTATACTAATTTAGCCGTACTTCCAGGGGGTGCAGGACCAGTGAGTGTAACGAATATTCGTCCAGGGTATCCTAATTGCTTACCTAAGAATGAAGCTTATTATGGAGGGACCAATAGTATTCCTAAGATTGAAACTAATTTTGAGGGTCGTACCATTCCTTTAACGGCAAAAGCAACTGTAGTTCCCGGGCAAACCTATCATTTTAAAATGGTTTTAGCTGATTTTCAGGATCCTAATTATGATTCAGCTGTATTTTTAGATGCGGGATCATTTGATTTGGGGGTAAATATTCTTGGTCCTGGTGGAGTGAAGCTTCCAAGCTCGGTGAATATGTGTGATAATACCCCACAAACTTTCACAGCTTCCGTTCAGGTGCCTAATGTAACCTATCAATGGTTCTTAAATAATAATCCTATTTCCGGAGCAACCAATGCCAGTTATACGGCAACACAGCCTGGTGTGTACACTGTTAAAGTGTTTATACAGGGAAGTTCGTGTCCGGGAGAAGCAAGTATTACTGTTGTAGGAGGGACTTCTCCTACAGTACAGAATGCTACATTAACTGCTTGTTATGTTGCCGGAAATCCTACCTTTAATTTACCTATAGCGCAGCCAGCCATAAGCACAACAGCAGGTGCGGTCTTTACTTATTATACAACACAGGCCGATGCAGATGCGGGAAATGCCAATACAATTCCTAATCCTGCTGCTTATCAAAGTGCAGGTGGAAAGGTCTATGTAAGAGTTATGAATGGTTTCTGTGCAAAAGTAGCTGAACTGACTCTGGTGAAGGCTCCCCAAATGACAGTATCTATTGTGCCTCCTACAGTATTAACTTGTGCTAACTCTCAGATTACACTGGATGCTTCAGCTTCAGTTTACCCTGCCGGGGCAACATTTAATTGGGCTACTACAGGAGGAAATATTGTTTCAGGAGGAAATACTTTAAATCCTGTAATTAATGCACCAGGAACCTATACATTGACGATATCACAGGTGTATCAGCCTGGAAATATTACTTGTACAGCAGTGGGAGCAGTAACGGTGACAGGAAATAGTGCACCGCCTAATCCATCACTTACAGCTCCTAAGTTGAAAATTTGTAAAGGAGAATCAATAACACTTACAGCTTCAGGAGGAGCTACTTATAATTGGGGTGGTGGTCTTCCCGGAAATGGAAATACACAAACCGTATCACCTACAGTTACTACAACGTATACTGTAACTGCTATTGGAGCTAATGGATGTGCTTCTGCTACGCCGGCAACTATCACTATTGAAGTGTCAGAGCCATTTACAGCACAAAATGCTATTCTGCATAAGTGCTATCAACCGGGACTAACCTATAATCTTAAAGAATCAGAAGGGCAGATTACTACAGCTGCAGGGGTTACATTTACCTATTATGTGGATCAAAACGATGCTAATGCCGGTAATGGTAATTTTATTGCAGCTCCTACAACATATTCACCAATTTCCGCAAACCAGACCGTCTTTGTGAGGGTTAGCAATGGGGGGTGTAGTTATGTAGTTTCTCTGCAATTATTAAGAACTTCAGAAACCACTTTAACAATAGCTGCACCGCAGACGATTACCTGTACAACTCCTCAAATTACACTTAATGCATCTGCTTCTGTAATACCGGCAGGGTCTACCATTACCTGGACTACAGTTGGAGGAAGTATTTTGTCAGGGCTTAATACTCTTACTCCTGTAGTTAATGCAGGAGGAACCTATACATTAACTGTTAAAAATGTATTCCAGCCGGGAAATCTGAGTTGTTCATATACTGCAACAGTAACAGTAACTCAGGATAAAGTAGCGCCAGTGGCAACCTTGGTTTCATCACAATCCCGTATTTGTGAAGGTGAATCAGTAACCTTAACTGCATCTGGTGGAACTACCTATATTTGGGGGAATGGTCTTACAGGTACCGGAAATACACAAACCGTGTCTCCTACAAGCACTACAGTATATACCGTAACTGCTGTTGGAACTAATGGATGTGCTTCTGCCCCTGTAAATGTTACAGTTCAGGTTGGGCCTCCGATAGCAGGGGTTTCAGCGGATAAAGTGAAAATATGTGCCGGTGAATCTGTTACTCTTACCGCTACAGGGGGAATTACCTACAATTGGGTAGGGCTTACCGGAAACGGAGATACGCAGGTAGTAACGCCTACAGTTACTACAGAGTATTCTGTATTTGCATTAGGAGGAAACGGATGTAGCTCTCTCGCTCCTGCCAAGATAAAAATTGAAGTAGTTCCTGCCATTGTTTCTACATTGGAAAATGTATATGTATGTGCAGGAGATAATGGAACTCTTGATGCTGGAGCTGGGCTTAATTATACGTACCTGTGGAGTACAGGAGCTACTACACAGACGATTACTACAAAAATTGCCGGAACTTATTCTGTAACTATCAGCAACGGTGTATGTTCTAAAGTCTTTACGGCGCAGCTTATCAATCCTGATCTACCTGAAATTATCAATGTTGTACATAATAAGAATATACTGACGCTTACAGCAAGTAATCCAACAGGAGGAACTTTGGAGTACTCTATAAATAATGGAGTAACCTGGCAAGATTCAAATGTATTTAATGGTGTTTTGGATAATACAATGTATCATTTGATGGTTAGAGTGAAAAATGCAAAATGTGGAACTTCAATAGATTATTTCACTTTCGTACTCAGCAATGCCATTACTCCTAATTTGGATGGGAAAAATGATACAATAGACTTTAGCGGAATTAGTGGATATAAAGATTTTGCAGCTTCTATTTTTGATAGGTATGGAGCGGAGGTCTTCAAGGCAACAAAAGGAGATGTTATATGGCGAGGATCTCTAAAAGGAATCAATTTGCCTACAGGGACTTACTGGTATAGGGTTCAGTGGGAAAATCCTGCAAATAAGAAATTAGAGGAGCGTTCAGGTTGGATTTTATTAAAAAACAGAAACTAAAATAATTAAATAATTTAAAATAAACAGTAGAGCCCTTCATTATTGGAGGGTTCTGTTGTTTATTGTCTTAAATATAGATGGTGTTTTTAATATATTTTTCGAATAGTAGTGAATTTTATAAATTATATTTTGAATTTGAATTATCATTTTGTTAAAAATGGTCATATTGCTTTTAATTGTGTATTGTTGGTTGAAATGTTGTAGTTTTTTTATAAAAAATACAAATATGTGTATTGTATATTTAAAAAAAAATTAAATTTGTTGAAACAAAAATATTATGATAAGATACCTACCGCTTTGTTTGTTTTTTTTATTTATCTCAAATTTTTCTTTTTCTCAAAATCAACAACCCAGACAAGTCATAAAAAAACAAGCGTCTGCCCAGGCTAAAAAGGCAGGAGCTTTTATTGATGTGAATGCTCCGGGATATCCGGAATCCAATTTTACGATAGAAAAATTGGTGAAAGATGTATTGATTTCATCAGGAACCAATACTTGTATTACTCCGAATGTAACCAATGTGAAAATTACTCCTAATCATGCTGTAGGAGAAGCTGATAGAGCCTGGGGGTATTTCCATAAGGCAACAACCAACTTTCCTTTTAAAGATGGGATTGTGCTTTCTACAGGGTATGCAAGGAAGGCTGGTAATAGCTTTGAATCCAGTAACAGTGATACCAATGGAGGAGGTACGGATAGTGATCTGGCACAGGTTATTGGTGTAGCTGCAGATGATTTAAATGACGCGGTGCTTTTGGAATTTGACTTTGTTCCTACAACCTCTCAGATTAAATTTAATTATTTAATTGCATCTGATGAATACACGGGGACATTTCCCTGTAAATATGCAGATGCATTTATTATATTATTGAAGCCTACATCAGGAGGCCCTTATACGAATATGGCAATATTACCGGGAGGAGCCGGACCAGTAAGTATTACCAATATTCACCCGGCAATCGGAACTACCTGTGGGGCTGTTAATGAACAGTATTTTGGAGGGTATAATACTCCAAGTGTTGTTACCAATTTTAACGGAAGAACAGTTCCTCTTACAGCTATTGCTGATGTAGTAGCGGGACAGGAATATCATTTTAAAATGGTTATTGCAGATTATCTTGACCATAGTTTCGATTCTGCAGTATTTTTGGAAGGAGGTTCCTTTAATATTGGAGTAGACCTTTTAGGCCCTGGCGGAACAAAATTGCCTAGTGATATTAATGTTTGTGATAACGTACCTCAGGTGCTTACCGCTTCTGTAAATGATCCAAACTTATTATACCAATGGTATTATAACGGAACTTTGATTCCTAATGCTACAACCAACGTTGTTACTGCTACACAGCCCGGAGTCTATACGATTGAAGTAAGTGTTCCCGGAAACCCTTGTCCGGGTAAAGCTTCCATTGAAATTCATGGAGGAACAACACCTGTTGCCCATGATGCCACATTATTGCTTTGTAGTACACCGGATATTACAACATTTGATTTAAGTACCATTAAACCAACTATCAGCACAACGCCGGGAGCTGTATTTAAATTTTATGAAAATCAGGCTGATGCTTTGGCTGAAAATAATAATTATATCCAAAATATTCTGAACTATAATGGTACTGATGGCCAGATATTGCATGTAGTTGTTTCAAATGGCGGTTTTTGTAGAAAAATAGTTGAATTGAAATTATTTAGAGAAGAGACCCCTGTTGCCAAACTGAAAACATCCGCTATACAAATATGTCCGGGAGAAAGCGTAACGCTTACGGCTGAAGGAGGAGATACCTATCTTTGGGATAATTTCTCTGGAACAGGCAATATACAGACGGTTACACTACATCAGACTACTGTATTTACTGTATATGCAATAGGAGCAAAAGGATGTAAATCTCTTAACCCTGCAACCATAAGAATTGAAGTGGTGCCTGAAATTAAAAGTCCTTTAAAAGACGTTGAAATATGTGATGGAGACCTTGTAACCCTGGATGCAGGTGCAGGAAAAAATTATAAATATAAATGGAGCACAGGAGCTACTACACAAAAGATAGATGTAGAGAAATGGGGAATCTATACAGTTGAAATTGATAACGGATACTGTAAAAAAATCTTCTCTGCTCAGGTAATGGGAGCTGCTATTCCTTATGTGATCGGAATAGATTATCAGACATCTAAAAAGACACTGACAGTTTCTGCAGTAAACCCTCCAATGAATAATATACCAAGCAGTCTTGAATATTCTATTGATAACGGAATTACATGGCAGGAATCTAATGTATTTACAGGACTTTTAGATAATACCAATTATACCATCCTGGTGAGAAGAGTAGGAACCCACTGTATAGGAACTTTTGACTTCTTTACTTTGCAGATCAACAATTTTATTACTCCTAATAATGATGGAATTAATGATGTGTTGGATCTGAAGTCTTTGGGGCAGTTCAAAAACTTTACAGGTTCTATCTATGACAGGTATGGGGTAGAGATGTTCAGATTCACAAAAGAAACCCCGATTTGGGACGGAACTCTAGTCGGCAAGAGATTGCCTTCTGCAACATATTGGTATAAGTTTACTTACGAATATCCTAAATCTAAAACTCAGATGAACTGGTCCGGTTGGATCATGTTGAAAAACAGAGAATAATAAATAAAAGAGAGCCTTTCAGATGAAAGGCTCTCTTTATACAAATACCAATAAAAGCTCCTCTTTAAAGGAGCTTTGTTATATATATTATTGGTTTTCTTTCCAAAGATTTGTGAAGTGAATGAAATCAGATACACTGAGTTCTTCCGCTCTTTTATCTAAAAACTCATGACCTTTTAAAGCTTCGGGAATATTTAAAGTTTTCAAAGCATTGGATAGCTTTTTTCTTCTTTGGTTGAAGCCGGTCTTTACAATCTGTTTAAAAAGAACCTCATTTCCGGCTAAACCTTCTTTAGGGTTTCTTGTAAGACGGATAACGCCAGATTTTACCTTTGGTGGCGGATTGAAGACATTTTCATGTACCGTAAACATATAGGATACATCATAATAAGCCTGAATAACAACAGAAAGAATACCATAGTCTTTAGTCCTTGGAACGGCAGCAGTTCTTTCAGCTACCTCTTTCTGAAACATCCCTACCATTTCAGGAATCAACTCATAATGGTCTACAATCTTGAATAATATCTGAGATGAAATATTATACGGGAAGTTCCCGATAATAGCAATCTGCTCATCTTTGATAAAATTAAAATCCTGTTTCAGGAAATCTCCTACAAAAGTATTTTCCGTAACCTTAGAATAGTTGTTTTTCAGGTATTCTATAGATTCCGTATCAATTTCGGCAAGGTAAATGTTATGATCTTTTTCAAGAAGATATTTGGTAAGAACTCCCATTCCGGGACCTACTTCCATAATGTTATTATAGCTCTCAAAACTAAGACCTTCTACAATTTTCCTTGCGATGTTTTCATCCGTCAAAAAGTGTTGACCAAGATGCTTTTTTGCTTTTACACTCAATGTTTTTTATGATTTTATTAACAGTGATTTTCTCTTTTTCGTTCCCAAATTTCGGAAGATTTTTTCTATTTTAGCCAAAAATTTTAATATTAATGGCTAAATCTGTAGATGAGTTTAATAAGAAAAGGCTTCGGTCCAGCAATATTACAGTAGTGATAAGTATTGCCTTAGTGTTATTTTTGTTAGGGTTAATGGGGCTTATTTTAATTAATGCCCAGAAATATTCTGACTATATCAAAGAGCAGTTGGTGGTGAACGCCTACTTTGATGAAAATTATGACGCTAAAGATTCTGTAAAAATTGCAAAAATGGAGGAAGAAACTTTTAAAAAGGTACAGACATTAGCTCCTGTAAAAAAAGCAACCTATATTTCAAGAAGCATGGCCGCTACGGAAGCTAAGAAAAGTATGGGGATTGATAGTGATGCACTGTTTGAAGAAAATATCTTCCCATCATCTATTGAAATTGCTTTAAAACCTGAATACGTAGATCCTGCAAAAATTGATGAAGCAATCAAGGTAATAAAATCAGTTCCTGGTATCATTGATGTGAAGAATGACAGTACTTTGATGGTAGATGTTTACAATAACCTGAGCAGAATCTTAAAATGGATTTTTGGATTTTCATTACTGTTCCTTGTATTGGCTGTAGTGCTAATCAACAACTCGATCCGTCTGAAAATTTTCTCCAAGAGATTTATTATTAAAACCATGCAGTTGGTAGGAGCAAAAAGAAGATTTATTCTTAAGCCTTTTATCATTGAAGCAATTGTTTTAGGTGCTATAGGTTCTTTAATCGGGCTTCTTGCTCTGGGAGGGGTTTGGTATTATTTCACAAGCCAGATCGGATCAGCTTTTGTACAGGACAACAATCAGTATTTCTGGTTAGTAATCTTGGTGTTGGGAGTAGGAATTTTTATTTCTGTCTTAAGTACTATTTTTGCAACATGGAGATTCTTAAAATCAAACGTTGACGATTTATATTACTCTTAAAAATGAGCAAAAAAACAAATAAATTTTCTGCTTCAGACTTCGGAAGTGAAGCAGAAGCACCACAGGAAAACACGTTCTATTTCGGACAGCAGAACTTTAAATGGATGCTGATAGGGCTGGCATTTATTGTGGTTGGATTTCTTTTGATGATGGGGCCTGATGCTAATACTGTAGATGGTAAACTTGATCCCAATTCATGGAATGACGATATCTTTTCTATCAGAAGGATCAGAATTGCTCCGTTATTTGTTGTGATAGGTTTTGTAATAGAAGTCTACGCTATTTTAAAAAGAAAATAAATAAAAATTTATATTTTGAGATTAAGAGATTAAGGTATTTAGAGTCCCGTACTTTAAATATCTCAATCTCTTAATCTTTTAATTTTTGTAAAAGAATTATGGATATAATTAAAGCGATTATTATTGCTATCGTAGAGGGATTAACAGAATATCTTCCTATCTCATCTACAGCACATATGGGATTCACTGCCAATTTATTGGGCATGCCCGATGATGAATTTCTAAAAATGTTTCAGGTGTCCATTCAGTTTGGAGCCATCTTATCAGTTGTAGTGGCTTATTGGAAGAAGTTTTTCGACTTGAAAAATATTCAGTTTTACTTTAAGCTGGCATTTGCCGTAGTTCCTGCATTGGTGTTGGGGTATTTATTCGATGATAAAATTGAAGCTGTTCTGGGGAATCAGATTGCTATTTCTTCTGTATTGGTTTTAGGAGGTGTTGTTTTATTATTTGCGGATAAATGGTTTAAAAATCCTACTATTGATGATGAGAAAGGGATTACTATAAAAAAAGCAATTACCATAGGATTCTGGCAGTGTCTGGCTATGATGCCGGGAACAAGCCGTAGTGCTGCTTCCATTATTGGTGGTATGGCACAAGGGCTTACCAGGAAAGCCGCTGCAGAATTCTCTTTCTTCCTTGCTGTACCTACTATGTTAGCCGTAACGGTGTATTCCGTTTTTGTAAAAACATGGGGAAAGGAAACTCCTAATCCTCAGAAGGGATATGAAATGATTATGGCTTCTCAGGATCACATTATGATTTTTGTAATTGGGAACGTTGTGGCATTCATTGTAGCACTTATCGCGATCAAAGCATTCATTGGAGTGCTTAACAAATATGGTTTCAAACCTTGGGGATGGTACCGTATTTTCGTAGGAGTGGCTTTATTAATCTACTTTTATTTCTTTAAATAAAAAACATTCATCATCCATTCATGACGGCGGAAGAACTGAAATCAGGATACATATTTTTATTGGATAAGCCTTTGGACTGGACTTCTTTCCAGGCTGTCAATAAAATGAAATATAAATTGAAAAGGGAGTTTGACCTTCCTAAAAAATTTAAAATAGGACATGCAGGAACCCTGGACCCAAGAGCGACTGGACTTCTCATTGTTTGTTGCGGAAAATTCACCAAAAAGATTCCTGAAATTCAGGACGCGCCTAAAGAATATTGGACGGAGATCAAAATAGGAGTACAAACTGAATCCTATGATACTGAAAAACCGGAAATCCTTCAGCAGGATATTGCCCATATCACAGAGGAGCAGGTAAAAGAAGCTTTGGAAAAATTTGTTGGAGAGATTGAACAGAAACCACCGGTGTATTCTGCCATAAAGATTGATGGTGAAAGAGCCTATAATCTGGCAAGAGCAGGAGAGGAAGTGGAAATGAAATCCAGAAAAACTACGATTCATTATATCAATGATATTACAATAGACTTTCCTTTGATAAGTTTTACCGTTGGATGTTCAAAAGGAACTTATATCAGAAGTCTTGCCCATGATATTGGCCAGGAATTGGGAGTAGGAGCTTATTTGACACAATTGAGAAGAACGAAAATCGGAGATTATAAAATTGAAGATGCTACAGATCAGTTTTTAAGTAACGATTTTAGATTTTTAGCAAATGAAAAATGATATCAATTACGGTAGAAACTAATGGAAAAGACACGTATTAATAAATATTTATCAGAAGTAGGGTACTGTTCAAGAAGAGCAGCAGATAAGCTGTTGGAAGAAGGAAGAATTAAGATTAACGGGAAGATTCCTGAATTGGGAACCAAAGTTTCCGATGATGACCTCGTGGAAGTAGATGGAAAACCTATCAGAGAGCCACAGGAAAAACCTGTTTATATTGCTTTCAATAAACCTGTAGGAATTGTATGTACTACAGATACAAAACGTGAAAAGAATAATATTGTAGACTATATCAATCACCCAAAAAGGATTTTCCCGATCGGAAGGCTGGATAAACCCAGTGAAGGGCTTATTCTTTTAACCAGTGATGGTGATATTGTAAATAAAATCTTGCGTGCAAGAAACAATCACGAAAAAGAGTATATCGTAAGAGTAGATAAGCCCCTTAATCCGAGATTTCTTGAAAAAATGAGAAATGGAGTGCCTATCCTGGATACCGTGACTAAAAAATGTGAGGTGGAAAAGATTGATGATATGAATTTCAGAATTATTCTTACCCAAGGATTAAACAGACAAATCCGTAGAATGTGTGAATACCTTGGCTACGAAGTAAAAAAACTGAAAAGAATTCGTATCATGAATATCAAACTTGATCTCCCAATCGGAAAATGGAGAGACTTAACAGAGGATGAGCTGAAGTCATTAAACACTTTGCTCACAGATTCAAGTAAAACAATCGATTAAGATTATATAATTAATAAGCTATAAATGATAAGTAGGAAGTATTTTCCTACTTATTTTTTTGGGACGTATATACAAATTTTCATGATGCTTATTATTTAGTTAGTATGTACTGTCATTGACTACGTCGGCATAATATTCATCAACTAAAAGGAGATAATCTTCGATTTCTGACGAAGGAAGAATCTCATCTATGACTTAGATTGAATGACAATGGTGTAAAATTGTATATAAATACCTTTTTTAGTATCTGTTGTTATTAATAGGCTCCTTCTTGTACAGAAATAACAATTGGAAAGAAGGTTAAGTAATTAATGTTTATGAAATTCACAAATAAGTGTAATATTTTCAATTTTTTATTGAAATTGTATTATATTTATAACATGAATAACTAGATAACTGAAAATCATGAAATTAAAATTTAACCAAGTTCCCCTATTTATCATTATTTTGATGATATTTTCTAATTGTCAACATGAAAATCATCCAGAGATTCCACACGACACTGCTTTTTTTATTGATTATAGAAGTTTAACAGGCCAGTCAGATGGTATAGCGGTGATAGAGCTTGATCCTGAAGCTCCCGATTTTGGAAATATTAGTAATAAACTTGAGTTAGGTATTGGTGTTCTGCCTCATCATCTTTATTACAATCAGAACAAAAACAAATTGTATACAACGGCTTTGGGAGGCAGCTATCTTTATGAAATAAAAACAGAAAAAGATAAAATAGGACAGCCCAAATTAGTAAGTGCAACACCTATTGATACTGGAGAGAATACAGTGGGAGAAAATTTATTCTTCACCAATGACGGAAGATTCTTTATGACCTTTATGGGTGGAGCAGGAGGCCTAAAGGATGGAAGTGTAGGTGTTTTTAATGCTAATAATAATCAACTTATCAAAACCATCAAAGCTCCAATTCAAGACAATCCCAATAAATTTATTATGTATCCACATGGTATTTCTGTGAATGAAGAAAAAGGGCTCATGATGGTAACCTCTACCATTCACCCTGATCTTACCAGTGGTTTTGGAAACACCTGTACCTTAATAGATCTGAATACTTATGAATTAAAAGAAACCTATCAGGTTGCAGACTCACCAACGGATTTATCCAGCCCTGTCGAAGTTTTATTGCTTCGTGGAAAATTTCCACAATATGCCCTTGCCACAACAATGCTTGGAGGTGATATCTGGATTGCTCCATACAATGCTGCCACTAAGAAATATGATGCTTTTACCAAAATATTTGATGGAAGTACCCAAGGATTAGGCTGGACGCTCGAAATGTACATTGATGATAACAACAGACTCTATGTAAGTTTTGCAGATCCTGGAAAAGTTCTGGTCTTTGATATCAGTAATCTTCCGCAACTAAAACTTTTAAAAACCCTTACCGCAGATAAAGGAGCACATCACATGGTTTTCTTTAAAACTAAAAAAGGAAAAGAAGTGGTAGCAGTACAAAATAACCTGCTTGATATTCCTAACTTAAATTCCGGTACCATTAGTGTTATTGAAATTGCAACCGGAAAAACCCTTGGGACAGTTAATTTACGTTCCAAATATGGAATACTTCCTGAATCAATTGAAGGAACTAATGGTCCTAGTAATTATATGCATCACTAAAATATAAACCAATGTTTCAGATTAGAACTCTCCAAAATAGTAGTACTTGTTTTGGGGAGTTCTTATTTGTTGATATGATATGTTTACTCAATACCATATTATTTTAAATACAACTTCATCCTTTCTTCATATTCAGGTTTTAATTTCAGAAACTTTAGAATTTTCTTATCATCAGGATAAGTTGTCCGGTAGAATATGATTTTATCTGCGGAATATTTGAAATAGGGATGATCTTTAAGCCAATCTTCAGGAGCATCTGTTAATGTATATTTAGGAACATTGGAGGTATCCAATGGAGCAATGGATATTAATTTTTGAACCAATTCTTTATCAATATTATAAGTATCCAGAATCTGCTGTTTATTAACAAAACCCCTTAGCTTTTTTCTAAAGCCAATCATAGAACCGGCACTTTTTTCATCCAACCCAAATTCTATAAGCTGTTTGAACGTAATAGTGTTGAGATCTGTTTTTGAAAAATCCGTTTTTTCCTGCTGTATTTCCACTTTCTTTATAGTCTCGGGATTGAGTTTAATAAAAGGTCTCATCTCCTGAAACTTTTCTGCAGAAATGACAAAGCATTTTTGAATGTCATCCATGTTTTTAAAACTGCCATGAAGATTTTTATCGCGGTAATTGACGATAGTCTGAGCTTGTTTATCTGAAAAACCAAATGCTTTCCACCCTTCAACATCAAGGCGGTTCGGATCAAAAGTATAATATTGTACCTTTATCTTATCAGGATAATTGAAGCCGGAAGTCTTAAAATTTTCAGGAGTTTTTGAGGGTAACAGTAGATAAGGTTTCAGTTTATTGTAATTTTCCTGAGAAATGATAAAACATTCTTTGAATTTCTCCTTACTGATAAAGCTGCCACCCAAATAATTTTTATACTTTATAATAGCTTCGGCCTGCCTTTCACTGAATCCCATTTTGATCCAGTCATGGGAAGTTTTGAGATCAGGATTGAAGTTTCCGGAAACTATAATTTCTTTCTTTTCAAAGTTGTTAATACATTTTGAATTATCCTTTGCAGAAACCTCAGGAAGTAGAATGAAAGGTTTTATTTCTTCAAATTTTTCATCAGAAATAGCATAGCATTTTTTTAGCTGCTCTTTGGATGTAAAAGCTCCGCCTACAATATCTTTATATTTAAGAATAGTAGATACCTGTTTTTCAGAAAAACCAAGCTTTTGCCACCTTTCCGGAGTTAAAATATTCGGATTAAAATCTGTTAGGTTAGCAGTAACTGAGGTGCCGGCAATAAATTTTATATCAGGAAAAGGTTCTTTATTCCTGCTTGTATATTGCTGAAAAGCCAATAGAATAGTCAGTAAAATGACCATAAAAGCCAGTTTTTGGTAATAGTTTTTTCTCATCATATGTATAATGTATAAACATATTGATAAAAACCATGCATGGCAATGCCGAGGGTTGAAATGCTTGATATTAGAATACAAAAAATTGTAATCTGTTAAAAATTAATCCCTTGTATTCTTTGGCGTAGAATGATTTAAAGAAAAGTTGAAGAGGTTATTCAGTGTCTCTATCACCTAATGATTCTTTCAGCTTTAAAAGCTCTGCTTTTACAAACTCAAGGCGGTCAATAATGGTGATGGTTTCTGAAATTTTACTATTGGTAGTCAAGGCAACACGGGCTCCATCCAATGTATATCCTTTTTCTTTTACCAAATGATAGATCATCTGTAGGTTCTTGATGTCCTCAGGAGTGAAGTAGCGATTTCCTTTTTTATTCTTTTTAGGTTTGATGATAGGAAATTCCTGTTCCCAATAGCGTATTAATGAAGTGTTTACATCGAATGCCTTAGCGACTTCTCCTATGGAGTAATACAGTTTATCAGGTAAGTTTATTTTCATTTTACAGCTCCTAAACTTCAAAGATAAAAATTTTTTAAAGTTTTATCCAAATATATCTTGCAAAGTCCTGTGATAACCCGATTTTTTAATCAATAAATAAAATATCATTGTTTCGTGAAAAAAAATATAAGAGGAATGATATTTTTTATAACTTAGTGAAACACAAAAACCTACAATGATTATGAAACATTATTTCTTTATTCTTGCACTGATGATTCCTTTTCTGGGATTTTCACAGTGGAAAAGGACCGAACTTAGGACCGAAAAAGTTAAAAAAAGTCAGGAAAAACTCGAATTCTCAGGACTTTATTCACTTGATGCTAATCAGCTCAAACAACTTCTGAAAAGTGCACCTGCCCGCTTTTCAGGTCAAAAAGGAGCTGTTATTTCTCTTCCTACTGCTAAAGGTAGGTTGGAAAAGTTCCAGGTTTGGGAGTATTCTAATATGGCTCCTGAACTACAGGCAAAATATCCTGATATAAAATCCTATGTAGGAACTGCATTGGAAGATCCTAGCGTATATTTAAGATTCAGTTTGTCTCCAGTGGGGTTTTCTTCTATGATAACCCGTTCCGGGATATCAGAATTTATAGAGGTTTATACAGAAGACAGAACAGTATACGCCGTTTTTGACTCTAATGCAAGAAGAGGACAGGATAAAGAACCTTTTGAATGTTCCACAATGGATGACGTGACGAAACATGCTGTTGAAAAAAAAAACAATGCTGTAAATAAAAAAACAGCGGGGGTTAATACTTTTAGAATGGCTATAACCTGTACAGGAGAATATGCACAATATCATTTGAATGCTGCAGGAACTCCGGCTAATGCTACAGATATACAGAAAAAAGGAGTGGTATTGGCTGCAATGAATGCCAGCTTAACCAGAATGAATGCCGTTTTTGAAAAAGATTTGTCACTGCATTTTAATTTGATTGCTAACAATGATATAATTGTTTTCCTAGATCCCGCTACTGACCCTTTTGATGAAACGGATACAGATGATGGTAATGATTATGACCATATAGGAGCATATTATGCAATATCTGAACGTATTGGTGAAGAAGATTATGATATGGGACATTTATTTGATAAAAGAGGAGCGAACGGTGTTGCCGGATTAGGTGTAATATGTAATACTTATAAAGCAGCAGGATATACATCATGCAATTTTCCGGAAGGAGATACTTTTGATATTGATTATGTAGCTCACGAAATGGGACACCAATTAGGAGCAAATCACACATTTTCTTCATACTTAAATGGATCAGGTACCTCAGAAGTAGAACCTGGAAGTGGAACTACTATTATGGCGTATACGGGAATTACCGGAGGAAATACAGATGTTCAGTTTAATTCCCATGATTATTATCACACTTTTAATGTAACGGAGATTAAGAACACAATAAACGGGATTACCTGTGGTGTTAATACTCCTTTTACTACAGCAGCTCCTGCAATTAACGCCGGATCAGATTATACTATTCCAAAATCTACTCCTTTTGTTCTGAAAGGAACAACATCTGATGCTAATAATTCATCATATACATACACATGGGAGGAAATGGATGCTGCCGGAAATGCTGTAGTGGGAGCAAGCTCTGTTGCTTATTTAACAAAACCTTCCGGGCCAAACTTCAGATCTTTGCCACCAATCAGCACATCAACTCGATACTTTCCTGATTTTAATAAAGTATTAGCCGGAGTGCTTACCACTCGTTGGGAATCTGTGGCAGGAGTAGCAAGAAGCTTAAATTTTACACTAACAGCAAGAAATAATAATCCTATTGAGCCACAAACAAGTAAAGATGAGACAGTCGTTACTGTGAATGCAGAGGCTGGTCCCTTTCAAATAACAAGCCCTACCTTTGGGCAGTCATTAGGTTCAGGGAATACTTTCAATGTGGCCTGGGATGTTGCCAATACCACTCAAGCTCCGATTAATACTGCAAATGTTAATATCAAATTATCTACGGATGGAGGAAACACATTTACTGTAGTTGCGGCTAACACTCCTAATGATGGTAATGAGCAGATAACAATACCTACAGGCTCTACTTCAGCCAATGCTTTTATTATGATAGAAGCTGTTGACAATATTTATTATGCAGTGAGCCCAAGCTTTGTGATAGATTATAGTGTAACCGGTGAAAACTGTAGTACTTATACCTATAGCGGAGGTCCGATAACCATTAAAGATGGTCCTGGAGGAAGCAATATATCATCACCTATTGTGAAAGTCCCTTTAATGGTAAATAATTCCGGAGTTATTACCAAGATTAAAATAACACCTGCTGTTACCCATCCGAATGTAAGACACCTATCTTTGGGTATTGAAAGTCCGACAGGAGCTTCTGCTTTATTTTGGAACCGAAGCTGCAACAATTCTTCCGGAATTACAGCGGCATTTAGTGATGCCGGAGCAGCTGTTACTTGCGCTTCGCCAGTTCAGGGAGAAACTAAATCGTATGAAACTTTAGCTATTTTTAAAGGTCATAAAGCACAAGGAGAATGGGGCCTTTTTGCATCAGACAATAATCCGGGAAGTGTAGGGGCTATTACAGGATGGGCACTTGAAGTATGTACTCAACAGACAGAAACTTTAAATACCAGAGAGGTATCCTCTTCTCCATTAGCTGATGATATTAAAGTATATCCAAATCCAAGTGATGGTAATTTCTTTATCAAATCTCAGAATATAAAAGGCGAGGTGAAAGTTACTTTATTTGATTCAAGCGGAAGATTGATTTATTCGTCAGCTTATCAGAGTGAGGGAAATAATACCAAGGAACTGAATGTTAATGTACCGAAAGGAGTATATGTAATCAGCATTAACTCTTCCAAAGGAGTATACAACAGTAAACTGGTTATAAAATAATAAGCATTCAATAGTATAAAGAGGGTCGGCAATAGTCGATCCTTTTTTGTATTGGATTTGTAGCTTGGCTTTATTTATAGTACTTTTATCATCCATTTATTTATAGGATGAATTCTATTTCCGTTCTTCATATTGATCTTTTTCAGGGTAAGAATCCTTCGGATTTTTATTTTAATACGATGAAAAACCATTTGATTGTGGGACATCAGCATCTAGAAAAACCTCATAGGCACGATTTTTATGCAGCTGTTCTTTTTACTCACGGAAATGGTGTTCATGAGATAGACTTTCAGCGGTATGATGTTTCGGAAGGAAGCTTGTTTTTTCTCTCACCGGGACAGATTCACAGTTGGGAGCTTTCAGAAGATATAGAAGGGTATATTTTCTTTTGTTCCCAGGAATTTTACGAAATGCATTATGTGAATCAGAAACTGAGAAATTTTCCTTTTTTCGGCTCAGTATCTTTTCCTAGAAAACTGCAACTGGATGTCGTAGAATTGCAAAAGAACATCCATTTGTTTCAGGAACTGGGAAGGGAGCATCTATCTAACAATCTGATGAAAAATGGACTTATTCTATCATTAATGTCTCAGATTTTCATCAATTCAACCCGGCTGTTTTCAAAGGACTTCGATACACTAACCTCTTCTGCCGGACTTTCCTATTTTAAGCATTATCAGGACTTTGAAAGCCTTATCGAGCAACATTTTACTGAACATAAATCCATTGCTTATTATGCGTCTTTATTGGGCATTTCATCAAAACATCTGAACAGAACCGTACAGGCGGTAGTGCAGAAAACAGCTACAGAAGTTATCACAGAAAGGGTAGTGCTTGAAGCTAAGAGAATGCTGATGTACCTCGATGAAAACCTTGTAGAGATTGCTTTCAGGCTAGGTTATGAAGAATATTCCTACTTTGTAAGAGTCTTCCGGAAAAATTCCGGAATGACCCCTACTCAGTTTATGAGGAAATATAAGGCCTAATTTGGATTTAAAGTTCAAGGCTCAAGATTCGAAGTTTGAAGTTTATAGGGATGGTTATCAGTTGAAGATTGTATGTTATCTTTGTACATTCCAAACCCCGAATCTTACCTCTTTATCACAACACAAGCTTAAATGGTCCTTCAAACGTAGTTTCAAAAGAATCTACCATTTTTCCTTCTTCATCAAAAACACCAATCGTCATATTTTGTTTAGAGAATTTGATTTTATCTTCAGGGAAAGATATGTTGATATTTCCTTTTAAGATCTGGTCTCCTTTTAAAATAATCTTTTCAGATCCGAAATAAGTAATTTCAGCATCTTCAGGAGTGATGACTTTAATGGTCAAAACTTTTTTCTCATTAGATTTATTCAGAAGTGTATAAATGAAGGTATTGGTAATTTTACCATTTTTAATGAAGAATGTAGAACCAGCAGGCTTAATGAATTTAGCTTCCATAGAACCACGATCATACATTAAAAAGCCAAGGAATCCTACTAAAAGAGCAAGAATGACTGTTGTAGCCTTCATTCTAGAAGTGAATTTAAACTTTTCACGATTTTCAATTTCAGATTCAGTGGCATAACGGATCAAACCTTTAGGCAAGCCTACTTTATCCATAATCTCATCACAGGCATCAATACAAGCTGTACAGTTGACACATTCCAATTGCTGACCGTTTCTGATGTCAATTCCTGTAGGACAGACTACAACGCATTGATTACAATCTATACAATCTCCTTTACCAGCCGCTTTTCTGTCTTCATTGTTTCTCCATTTTGAACGGCCTTCCCCTCTTTTAAAATCGTAATATACGTTGATCGTCTGTTTATCAATTAGAACCCCCTGAAGTCGTCCGTAAGGACAAACCAGAGTACATACCTGCTCACGAAGCCATGCAAAGACAAAATAGAAAGTCATCGTGAAAAAGATCATTGTAATAAACTTTAACGGATGCTCTGAAGGACCTTCAACCATAATCTGGAAGACCTGTTCATATCCTACAATATACATGAACATGAAAGTAGAGATGGTAAGAGAAATCAGGATAAATACAGACCATTTTGTCAGCCTCTTTCTTATCTTTTCAGCATCCCATTCCTGTCTGTCGAGCTTCATTTGTTTGTTTCGGTCTCCTTCAATCCAGTATTCTATTTTGCGGAATACCATTTCCATAAATAAGGTTTGCGGACAAAGCCAGCCGCAGAATATTCTTCCAAAAACCACGGTGAACAGCATGACAAAAATGACAGAGGTAACCGCTCCCAAGGCAAGGATAAAAAAATCCTGAAGGTAAAATGGCTGTCCAATGATAAAGAACTTTCGGTCAATAACATTAAATAAGAAAAATGGATTATTGTTAATCTTTAGAAAAGGTAATCCGAAGAATAAAGCCAATAAAGCATAACTGGTATAGTTCCTGTAATTGGTATATTTTCCTTTCGGCTTTCTTGGGAAGATCCATTTTCTTTTTCCGGTCTCATCCATTGTTCCTACCGAATTTCTAAAATCTTCATTTTCAATTTCCAGGGATTTGATATTGTTGGACTCTGCGCTCATTATCGTATGCTATAAAAGTATTTTAGTAATATTTGTTATCCGGATCAATTCCTGTTTACCAAACTGAATTTCTATAGATAAACGGTATTGATTCCTCTACTGCAAAGCTCTGAATTATATCTGTCGACTCCTAATATGATCTACTTCAAAAATAGGACAATTGGGACATTTTGTGTTTTGTGAAATAATGTATCAATAGGAGAAAATATTTTTGAAAGCAAAAAAGCATATCGTAAATTGCAGATCTAAAAATGAAGTATGAAGAATATTTGTAAAGCAGGCCTGATTGGTTTGGTTTTCGCATTAGTAAACTGTCAATCAGTAAATAGTAGTAAAATGTTTTATGAAGGAGTAAAACCTAAAATGGTTTCTGATAAATTTAGTTTTACAGAAGGCCCGTCAGCAGATAAAGAGGGAAATGTATATTTTACCGATCAGCCTAATGATAAAATCTATTACTGGGACTGGAAAACCAATCAGGTTATAGAATTCTTAGATAAAACAGGAAGAGCAAACGGAACTCATTTTGATAAGGATGGTTTCCTGATTACCTGTTCAGATGATAATGGAGAAATGTGGAAGATCTCAAAAGATAAAAAAGTAGAAGTATTATTCAAAAATTTTGAAGGTAAAAGATTGAATGGTCCTAATGATGTGTGGAATGATGCTTTTGGAGGTATGTATTTCACAGACCCTTTATACAAAAGAGATTATTGGGTAGATTTTAAGGAAGAATTACCTAATAAAAGCCTTTACTACAGAAATAAAGACGGAAAGATGAATAAGTTAGACACCTTCACCCAACCCAATGGAATTGTAGGCAGTGAGACTTTAAAAAAATTATACCTTTCAGATATTGATGCCGGGAAAACGTATGTGTATGATATTCTGGGAGAAGGAAAATTGTCTGAGAAAAAATTATTCTGTGAAATGGGTTCGGATGGAATGACGTTGGATAAACATGGAAATCTTTATTTAACAGGAGACGGAGTGCATGTTTTTAACCGTGATGGAAAGAAAATTTATCACATCTCTATTCCTGAAAAATGGACTTCCAATGTGACCTTTGGAGGAGAAAATAATGATGTCTTATTCATTACGGCCTCAAAATCGGTATATACTTTTCCGATGAGAGTGAGAGGAGTAAAATAATTTTTGTGTCATTGCGAGGAGCATAGCGACGAAGCAATCTCTTATCATTCAACATGGTTGCAGGTATGAGATTGCTTCACTTCGTTCGCAATGACCATATGGTATTGAGTGGTAGGCTTAATAAGCAACTTCCATTTTTACTTTTTTTCCTTTCAGTTTTTCATTCTGGAGCTTTCTCAAAAGAGCATTTACCTTATTTCTGGAAACTGCAACATAAGAAGTAGTGTCTTTTACTTCAATAACACCCACATCTTCTTTTTGTAATTCTCCTTTTTTAAGCAAATATCCTACAATATCCACTTTATTAACCTTGTCTTTTTTTCCTGCACTGATGTAAATTGTCTGGAAAGGTGTTTTCTGTGGAACTTTAGTAAATCCGGCAACACTTTCTTCAGGGGTATCGTTTTTGATGAACGGAAAATTTTCTTCTTCCGTCATAATCAGATAGACAAAACCTTTGGCATTCATTCTTGCAGTACGTCCGTTTCTGTGAATGAAAGCATCTTCTTTTGGAGGAAGCTGATAATGTACAATAGATTCCACTTCAGGAATATCCAGTCCGCGGGCAGCAAGGTCGGTGGTAATTAGGATTCTTGCCGAGTCATTTCTGAATTTCAGTAAGGCACGTTCTCTTTCATCCTGTTCCATTCCGCCGTGGAAAGTTTCTCTGTCGATTCCCATTTGGTGAAGAAGCTCAGAGATACGGTCTACTGCATCGCGGTGGTTACAGAAGATCAGAGTTCTCTTGTTTCCGATTTTACAAACCAAATTGAATAATGTATCCAGTTTCTCCTCAGAAATAGTCATTACTTTTCTTAGCTGAATATCCGGTTTTACTTCATTCTCTTTAAGGAAACTGATTACTTTTTCATCTTTTAAACCAGTAAATGCAGGAATTTCATCCATTGCTGTTGCAGACGTTAAAATTCTTTGAGAAAGCCCTTTTAAAGAACTACAAATAAATTCCATATCATCATGGAAACCTAGTTCCAAAGCCTTATCAAATTCATCCAGAACTAATGTCTTGATTGTTTTAGGATCAAAATTATTATTTCTTACGTGATAGGTAATTCTTCCGGGAGTTCCGATTAAAACAGCCGGAGCTTCAATTAAATTATTGACTTCAATCTTTTTATCATGTCCACCATAGCAAACGGAAACTTTAAAATCAGTTCCCATTGATTTGAAAACCTGTTCAATCTGTAATGCCAACTCTCTGGCAGGAACTAATATTAATGCCTGAACACCTTGAACATTCTTTTTCAGGTTTCTAAGAACAGGAAGTAAAAAAGCAAGGGTTTTTCCTGATCCGGTAGGAGAGAGCAAAACAATATCCGTATTGTTTTCAGACGCTTTATAAGTAGATTTCTGCATCTGATTCATATCCTGAATCTGCAGCTTTTGATAAATTGATTGTAGTTCCATGGTGCAAAGGTAGTGAATTTAGAGAGCAAGTTTCGAGTTAGGGAATTTTTGAATTACGGTATGCTGATTTTCAAGGTGGGATAGTTTTAGGGTACAGAGTATGAGATTCGGGTATGAGAGGGAAAGAGGTTTAAGGTTGCAAGGATTTAAGGGTGGGGATATAGGGATAGTCAAATAATAACCCTAATCTCAGTGTAAACTTCAGTCTCAATCTGAAATTCTAATATCTTCCACCTATTTCAATCTACTGAGTATCTCTTTTCCCCTTAATAAAGTAATAGGATAAGCTTCCTCTGGTTTGGAAATGGCCTTTTCATAAAATTCTTTGGCGGTACTGGTGTTTCCCTGAGTGAAATTGATGAAGCCTGATATTTCGTACATGAAATTGCGGAGCCTGAGATCTTTTTCTTCTTTGGTCGAGAGGTATTTTAGAAGTTTTTCAGCGGAATCCAGACGGGTGTCTTTGTAGGGGTTGGCGTCATATCCGTTAGGTTTGCTGAACCAGTAATCCCACATGGCTCCATTATTGTGCTCGTTCCATGAGTATTTAATCAACTGTAGAGCCACTTCGAGGAGAGCTGGATCCAGATTTTTATTCTTGGAATCCGATTTTTCACTTTCAGCAATATAACGGTTGATTGTGGTATCAGCGCCTTTATCCTGTATTTCTTGAAAAATAAATTCTTTAAGGTATAAAGAATGGTTTTTTGAAAAATTTTCATAAGCGAATGAAGCAGGAAAATGATCCGCCAGATTTTCGATGCGGTAACCTTTTTTGAGTTCTGATTTTATATCAATTTTATATACCGTATTGTAGTCATGAAAAAGATATACATAGATAATTCCTTTTTTAAGGTCACAGATGGTAGAATATAAAGTATTCAGTTCCCCTTCCTGATGCGTCTTGTCTAAAATAGTTTTTAGAAATCCAATGGTGTTTTCCTTAGAGGTGGCAAGCATTTCATTGGCTATGTCCGGCCTTCTGCATGAAAGTTTTCCATTGATCATATTGCAATTTGAATTCACCTGAAAGTCACCTGTCTTTTCTATGATTCCTCCGGGGGTGATCACAATAGAATTTCCTTCTTTATCAGCAAGTAAGGCCTTGGCAGATATGGCATAATCATATTTTTTTAAAAAGACCATGGCTTCTTTTACGGTTTTGCATTTTCCTAGTATTTCCCACATCAGATCTCCTTTGTAAGGGTTCTTTAGGTGCAGTTTACTCAGGTCATAATTAGCTGCTGCAAAATCATAGAACAGGCCATATTCATTTATTGCTGCGGCAGTCTGCATATCAGGTGCTCCAAAGCTGATGGATCCATAGCGGTCTTTGGTAGCAGGATTATACCAGATTCTGGTAAATGGTGTGGTATCATCTTCATTAGCTGCAACAAATACTTCCCCAGCTCTGGAGCATGAAAATATAGTACAGGCTCTTATGGTATTGATACTACAGAATAGTATACCGATTAAAATAAAAAGATTTTTTCTTTGCATGATTTGTTGTATTTAATTAGACTGCTTAGCACAATGTTCTCTTATGGTAAAACAACTTTGCTAATAAATGTATTACATTAAAGTTAGATTTTCTATTGATATTCAATGAAAATAGAACGGGATATATTGTTTATCTTAAATAAAGAACGTATCTTTGCACCCACTTTTGTGGCGAAAAGGTTTGAAGAGTAAAATACTTATAATTAATTACTTCCGTATTTTTTAAATCCGCATTTATTCAAACCGTTAAAAAAGAAGGAATACAAATTTTATTAGAAAATGTCAAAAGAGACAAATTCAGCAGAGGTTATTTTAAACCAAAACGTAGCACCAGAACAATTTGATTGGGATTCTTTCGAATCAGGTCTTGATGCAGATGCAAGAAAAGAAAAAAGCGATTTAGAAGAAATCTACAACGGATCTCTTAACAGCCTAAACGATAATGACGTTTTAGTTGGTAGAGTTGTAAGATTAACTGATAAAGAAGCTATCGTAGACATCAACTTCAAATCTGAAGGTGTTATTTCTCTTAACGAATTCCGTTACAACCAAGGCCTAAAAGTAGGTGATGAGGTAGAAGTAATGGTTGACAAGAGAGAAGACAAAACTGGTCAATTACAATTATCTCACAGAAAAGCAAGAACGCTTAAAGCTTGGGATAAAGTAAACGAACTTCACGAAACTGGAGAAATCGTTAACGGTTTTGTTAAATCTAGAACTAAAGGTGGTATGATCGTTGACGTTCACGGAATCGAAGCATTCTTACCTGGTTCTCAAATTGACGTTAAGCCAATTAAAGATTACGATCAGTTCGTAGGAAAAACTATGGAGTTCAAAGTTGTGAAAATCAACCCTGAGTTCAAAAACGTAGTGGTTTCTCACAAAGCATTGATCGAAGCAGATATCGAAGGTCAGAAAAAAGAAATCATCGCTCAACTTGAAAAAGGTCAGGTTCTTGAAGGTACTGTTAAGAACATCACTTCTTACGGTGTATTCATTGACTTAGGAGGTGTTGATGGATTGATCCACATTACAGACCTTTCTTGGTCTAGAGTGAACCACCCATCTGAAATCCTAGAGGACGGACAAACTGTAAAAGTTGTAATCCTTGATTTCGATGATGAGAAAACAAGAATCCAATTAGGTATGAAGCAATTAGAAGCTCATCCTTGGGATGCTCTTTCTGCTGACATGAAAGTTGGAGATAAAGTAAAAGGAAAAGTAGTAGTTCTTGCTGACTATGGTGCATTCGTAGAAATCGCTCCAGGTGTTGAAGGATTAATCCACGTTTCTGAAATGTCTTGGTCTACTCACTTAAGATCTGCTGGAGATTTCGTAAAAGTAGGTGATGAAGTGGAAGCTGAAGTATTAACTTTAGATAGAGAAGAAAGAAAAATTTCTCTTGGTATCAAGCAATTGTCTAAAGATCCATGGGAAAACATCGAAGCTAAGTATCCGGTAGGATCTCAGCATGTAGGAACTGTAAGAAACTTCACTAACTTTGGTGTATTCGTAGAGCTAGAAGAAGGTATCGACGGATTAATCTACATCTCTGATCTTTCTTGGACTAAGAAAATCAAGCACCCATCTGAGTTCTGTGCAGTAGGTGATAAATTAGATGTTGTAGTTCTTGAACTGGATATCCAAGCTAGAAGATTATCTCTAGGTCACAAGCAATTGACTGAAAACCCATGGGATAAATTCGAAACTAAATATGCTGAAGGAACTATCCACGCTGGTAAAGCAGTAGAAGTTCACGATAAAGGAGCTTCTGTACAATTCGAAGATGCTGAGGTTGAAGCTTTCTGCCCTTCAAGATTATTAGAGAAAGAAGATGGATCTAAAATCAAAAAAGGTGAAGATGCTCAATTCAAAGTAATTGAATTCAACAAAGAATTTAAGAGAGTTGTAGTTTCTCACACAGGGATCTTCAGAGACGAAGAAAAGAAAAACGTTAAAGAATCTTCTTCTAGAAACGTATCTTCTTCTTCAAACAACGAAGAAAGATCTACTCTTGGAGACATCGATGCATTAGCAGAGTTGAAAAGAAAAATGGAAGAAGGTAAATAATCTTTGAACCATTTATAAATAAGGAGCCGCTCATTTGAGCGGCTTTTTTGTGTACTTTATTTTCAGGAGCTTTTTCCCGCTATCCACTCATACTCCTCGCGCCATCGCACTCCAACACCGGGATCCCCAAATTCTCCGGCTCATGCTGTGGGGTAACCGTTCCTATCGGGGCTAGGAAAGGATCACAATGATGAATAGTTGTAGATAAAATAACGGAAACAGTGAATAAACCTGTTAGGTTTATATTTTGGTGAAATTTTCATTATTTATTTAAAATAGATTAAAATACATCATGGTACTGTGATAAAAATACTGTTTTCATAAATCAAAATAAAATTTTAACCATGAAAAAAACTTTTTTATTCTTTCTTCTGACATTTTTGTAATGTCATGGAGTGGCTTTAAGGCACAACAAGGTATTGATTATGTCATCATGCTGGATAATTGAAGCTCTACTACTAATGATAGCTATACCAAAATGAAGCGTGTTGCAGAAAAGTTAATGGAGCAGCTCCTAGCTTGTAATCCCACACATAGAGTAGCTGTTGGTTTTGAAGCTAATTCTAAAGTGATTGTTAAAAAATAACTAACTATAATCAATTTGAAAGATCACCGCAAGCAAAGCTTGCGGCGATCTCATTTATCTATCATGTCAATACTTCAAAATAATTTAATTTATATGTTGTACCTTTGCAGGCTGTTAAAAAAATTATGAAGAAGAAAAATATACTAAAAGGTGTTTTATTTGTAGGAATTGGTGCTAGTATATACGGAATGTTGGCCACTTTTGTGAAAATGGCCTATCATGATGGTTTTACAACGTCTGAAGTAACTACATCCCAATTTGTACTAGGTTTAGCAGGACTTTTGATCCTGAATTTGATTCAAACCCTAACCTCAAAAAAGAAATTATCAATGCCAAGCTCCAAAGAGGTCAGAATGCTGATGCTTGCTGGAACATCATTGGGAGGAACAAGTTTGTTTTATTATATTGCAGTTCAGTATATCAATGTTTCCATTGCTATTGTATTGCTGATGCAGTCGGTATGGTTCAGTGTAGTAGTGGAAAGTATTATCACCAAAAAACTGCCGAATGTAAGAAAAATTGTTGCTGTAATTATCGTATTACTGGGAACTGTTTTAGCTACCAACCTTATTAACATGGAGATCGAGCTGGATTGGCATGGAGTCTTCTGGGGATTGATGGCGGCGGCTTCGTATACATTAACGATGTTTACGTCGAACACGTTGGCTACTCATCTGCCTGTTTTCAGGAAGAGTATTATTATGCTGGCAGGTGGCTCCGTTGTTGTTTTTGCATTCCTGTTCTTTGCACAGATAGGGCCTATGTATTTTGACGGATTAAAAGCTTTCTATTTAAATTTCACAGAAAATACAGAGCATATTCACTCTTTCAATTATTCAATATTCTTGACATATGGTTTTGTTTTAGCTTTGTTTGGAACGATTATTCCACCCATTCTGTTCAATATCGGTTTCCCGAATGCAGGACTAGGACTGGGAAGTATCGTTTCTTCATTGGAACTTCCGGTTTCAGTAACAATGGCCTTCGTTTTATTGGGTGAAGAAGTATTTTTAATACAGTGGGTAGGAATTGCATTGATTCTTTTCGCTATTGTTTTAATGAATCTTCCATCCAAAAAGGAAAAAGAAGTTTCTATGGCAGAATTGTCTTAAAAAAATAATATTTAACTAAAAATAACAGTTGAAAACCGTTCCTTTTGGAGCGGTTTTTTTAATTTTAAAAGCTTAAAGTAAAGTACCATGAGATATTTCAGAAATATATCCACTGCAATAGCATTCGTAGCCGGATCAGGAATCTTGTTTTCACAAATAAAACCACTGGATGCGATGTTGTCTGAGTATCAATATCCTTACGAAGTACATGTTAAGAATTTAAAATCACAGGATAACGATCTGAAGATGGCTTATATGGATGTGAAGCCTCAAAAAGCCAATGGGAAAACCATTCTGCTTCTCCATGGAAAAAACTTTAATGGTGCTTATTGGGAAAGAACAGCCAAAGATCTTTCAGAAAAAGGTTTTAGGGTCATTATTCCGGATCAGATTGGGTTTGGGAAGTCTTCAAAACCTCACAGTTATCAGTTTTCTTTTTCACAGCTGGCCGAAAATACAAAAGCTATTCTGGATGAATTAGGGATTGATAAAACAATTGTTCTGGGGCATTCCATGGGAGGGATGGTTGCTACAAGGTTTACCTTGCTTTATCCTGAAAAAGTACAAAAGTTAATCCTTGAAAATCCTATCGGGCTTGAAGATTATAAGACATTTGCTGCCTATCAGAATATAGATCAGGCTTACCAATCGGAGCTTAAGAATACAGCTGAAACCTATAAGAATTATCAGTTGAAATTCTATTATGACAACAAATGGAAGGCAGAATACCAGCCATGGCTTGATCTTATTGCCGGCTGGACTCTTCATAAAGACTATCCGCAGGTGGCATGGGATGCTGCTCTGACTTCCGATATGATCTATAACCAGCCTGTTTGTTATGAATTCAAAAATATAAAAGTCCCGACTTTACTGATTATTGGAACCAGAGACAGAACAGCAATAGGAAAAGACAGGGCTCCCAAGGAACTTCAGTCCAAAATGGGGCAGTATCAGGAACTGGGAAAGAAAACCCAGCGTGAAATTGCAGGATCCCAGTTGGTGGAACTTGAGAATGTAGGCCATCTTCCACATATTGAAGTGTATCCTAAGTTTTTTGATGCTTTATATAATTTTATTAGATAACTATATAGTTTTACACTAATTCTGTTATGATTGTGTCATTCTGACGAAGGAAGAATCTCGTATATTGCTTAGATTCTTCCTTCGTTAGAATTTCAATCGCGTAAAATTGTATATAATTTAAATAACCTGAGCAAATTTTTATCAAAATTATTTTTATGCAATCTGGCTGTAGCAAGGAGTTAAAACAATTGTATGACTTCCTATTTATCCAAAATGGGTGATAAACAGAATTTTATTAACTTTGGGGAAACACTAAAGATACGCTAAGTTAATAATGTCGGAGATCAGATTATCTAAAAAACAAATTTTACACAGACTAAATACGATCAAAATAAAACCTTCCGGACTTCAAGGGAGAAGGTATGGAGTATCTGTGAAATACTATTCCGGTAATGAGGAAAAACCTTCCAAAAGAATAGATTATACTATAGCAGCGAATTTGAATGTTGAATATGGAAAGGGATCATTAAGCATTAATAAGGAAGATATTTTTTACAACCAGCATGAAGCAGATCAGATCAATGAGATTATTTCATCAGCATTATCTGCTACTATTTACCCTGTGGAAGTAGATCTTAATGAAAAAGGAACGGGAACAGGTGAGATTATCAATCATGATAAGATGCTGGAAAGGTGGAAGATTCAAAAATCAAAAATATCTGATAAATACAGCAGTAAAGAATTGGATGATTTTTTTGCCGGTTTTGAAAGTAAGCTTCAAAATAAAGCAGTTATTGAACAAAGTCTGCACAATGACTGGTTCTGGAACCTGTTTTTTCATCCCAAATTCATTCATTACGGAGATACCAGAAGAGTAGAAAGAGATCTGTATCTTTCCGTGATTTCCTATCGAGGACCGCTGAAGTTTTCGGGAATACAGACCATCGATAAATTTCCTACAGATTATCATTCCTTTGTTATAGAATTTGAGAGCGAAGAATTATTGGCTCCGCGGTATTTTTACCCTGAGGGGCATCATGAAGATGGTACTCTTTATATGACGCTTAAGGTCACTTTCGATCATGATCTGTATCATCATTTTCCAATGCACACAAGAGCTTATTTTGAAGTATTCTCAAGAGATTGGTCGGGGGAAAAAGTGTTCGTGAAAAAGATACATTATACCCAATACCAGATTGGATCAGAGGAATATAAAGACCAAGTACTGGATGAGAGCAGTCCTTTTATTACGGGTGGCCTTGTAAAAGTTCCGCCTAATAAATGGGGATTTGATAATTTCGAAAGAATAGAAAATGATTGGTAGCCCTTATCAGTTCAACAAAAAGACTTATTTTTACAAAAACACACCAAAATGTCACTAAAAGAAAAAGTAGTACAGGGAGCAATCTGTCAATGTAAATTTGGCACTGCTCCGGATAAATTGAAAGTACTTACGCAAACCAAATATTATGTGAATGACAATGCTGGTAGCAGTAAGCTTGCTGCTACCCATAAAGATATCGGAGCTACCTTTGAGAAGAACACTTTCGGTTCATGCGCCAAAAAAAATAATACCCCATGTTCTGCTGTAGTAACCCAATGGAGCGGCTATTACGAAAAAGAACTCTACGATCCACCCGGAGGCTATATCCTGCTGCAAGACAGCAAAGCAACCTGTCCCATCGGAGGAACAGACTGTATTTCTATCATGAAATCCGGACAAATGGGAGAACCTACCAAAAAGAATCTTCAGAATGCGGATAGTGAATTGCAGTCGCATGTGAATCCGGTGATGGATATGAAGAACCTTGACAAAAAAGATCCTTATAAATTCTTAAATGCTGAATAATTATGCCAAGTAATATTGAAAATACAGTTGGATTGCAGGGCTGTTACTGGAAGGTCAACGGTCAAACATTTGAGCCAAAAAAGGGGGGGACTTATGTTTTATATACAAAAGATACGAATGAGTTCTTTGTGGATGAAACTTGTGTAGGGGGAAAATCAAAAAATCCCAAACATACTGTTGCAAATGCAAGATGGGCTTTTATATATGATATTTTTTTTCAGAGCTTTAAAAATGCAGAGCAGAAAGATATAACAACCAATCTTTGGGGCCCACTCAGTGGAGGGACAGAAGTTGTCAGCAAATATGCGCTGGGAACAAATTATAAGGTAGGAAACAGTATTGCATTCAATCCTCAAGGTGATGTTTATTATTATGGATATAAGCAGAGAATTGAGCTGTTTAGTGATAGCCCTGGAACTGGGTTTTATTTTTACATTGTCCCTGTAAATAAACCTTTGATTAATTTTGCATATTTCAATAAAAGTGAAGAATTAAGGCATTACGGGGAAACAGCTAATCTTACAGTGATGTTTCATGGGTTTAACTTTGATGAGAAAAATAGGTATAAAGCCAGGGTGTTTCTATTTGAAAATACTGGAAAAGAGGCAGCATTGACTGAAACCGGTGATTTTGAGGACTTAAATCTTTGGGAGAACATCATTATAAAAGAGTTAGAGCAATACGAATCTGATAGTAATCATAATATTTACCTACGCCACAATTTCAATATCAATATTGATTGGAAAAAAGGAGAGAATAAAAAGAAAGATTTTACGATAGCTGTTGAAGTACTAAAAACCCCTAAAGATAAGAAAAGAGAAGACTGGAAAAGAGTTGATTTTAAAAACTTTGCCAAAGAGCCTACAACTGATTTGGTAAATTACGATAGCAAATTACTAAAATTGCAGGATGTAGATAAAAAGAACTCCATTTCCAGCAGGTTTATGGTTTCCGAAGAGTTGATGGATCAATACCTTGAGCGTATTGAGAAGGAGAAAAACAACATGATTCAGTATATTGGGGATATTGAATATAAGCAAAGAGAATTCGATCCATGTGGATATTCAAAGATTACGGTAAAAGATGAGGATGATAAGGAAAGAGACCCTTTGGTTATATTTGATGAAATGGCAGCCGTTGGATCAATTGATAAAACTGAGCAAAGTTTTGCTATCATAACAGGAGATACCAGGAAGAATATTTCCATTACTCTCGATAAACTTACTACACAAGATACTTTTTGTCAAGGCTTATTACTTGAAGATGGGCAAAAACATTCTGAAAAAAAGAATGTCTTCCAAGTAGACAAAGTATATGCTGCCTTAAAAAATGGAGCTACCCATGTAAGACAGGCTGATGCTACTCACCATGAACAGCAGAAAGGTGCAGGAGTTGCAACAACCAAAGAAAATGAAAATGATACAGACGTTGTAAAAACAAATAATGTATATGAAGTTTCTGGGGTTCAGCAGTGGAAGGAAGGGACTGATTACAAGATTGATAGTAATGAGAAAATTACCTTGATGTTGAAGTATTTGTATAACAGAACGGCCTTAGAGGATACCCAAAAGAAATATCTGGGACCCAAAAATAATGGTTTAGTAAATACTTTGTGGTTATTTAGATATTTTATTCTATCTGATGATCTTGCTCAAACTTTTTTCTTGCCGGTAAGCACATGCAGATACCCTAACCAGCTGGTAAAGGTTAAAGTGTATCCGGATATTGAATGGGAACTGGCATTTTTAATTACTATTGGAGCTGGTTATTCTAATAAACTTAGATTTGAGAGAACTAGATTAAATGCATATCATAGAGGATACAACTTTAGGTATTTAAGAGATGAGCTGAATGTTGAAGTTAAAGAAACGGCTAATTTAGGTTGGTCTATTGCTGGTAAATGTGTAGAAAATGGCAATGAACACTCGTTAGGATTTGATGGAATAAAAAGAACTGTTGAGCTACTCGTTTCAGGTTTTAATGCGAGTCTTGAGGTTCTTAATATCTTAAATCCGGATGGTACAAATCCTGCAGATAGCGCGGCTGTAAGTAAAAAAATTATTGAGATAGATTTTGCTATAGACCCGCCTAATATTGGATTTGCCCTCAGTAAAAAATTTGGAGAAGCTACCACAAAAGAAATTGTACCTATTTATAAAGGTGGATTTAGGGCAGACCCTCTCATCGGAATAACGATCAGTGTTGATATGGTTCCTATTATTGGGAAGGCGGGATTAATAGGTAAAATTATAGATTGGATTATATTTGCAGTTGAAACTTTGACTAGCTCTGAAGTCTATATAACATTTGAAGCAGGTCTGGCAGTTAAATTTGATTTCACTTTATCCTATAATAGAGTGGATGGATTGGATAGTAGAAGCCATGGTGAACAAGTGGTTACTGTGGAAGTACCTATTAGTGTGAAAGCAGGGTGTAAAAGTGATGATGTTATTACAATTGCAGCTGTTACCAGAGGTGGAAGGACTTATCCTGAGCAAAAATTAGAAAAATGGAAAGTTGAAGGGCAGCTTAGTACCACTTTTACATTTACAAAGACCTACGGATATGATAAAGAGAAAAGTAAACAATATGAAACATCAAAAGGAGTCTGGAATCCTGCTGAAATAACTATTACTTGTTATATGATTACAGCCTCTAAAATAACTGGACAGCCAAAGAAAAGTGAAAAGTTTAAACTATTTGATGAGAAAACATTATTTGAAAATCCTAAAAATTATACAGATGAATAATAAAAAATATAATATCAAATTCTTCTTGCTATTGGCTTTATTTGTTGTCTTTCAAAACTGCCAATCCCAATTAAAAGAAAATCCTAAGTATCTAGGATCTAAGGAAGGGAGTATAGATTTAGATAAAGTAACTTTTAAAGAAAATATTGATACATTATTTTCAAAGGTTCCTCACGTTGAGCTGGATAGAACAAATGAAAAAAGTAAAGCTTGGTTATATCGAAATAAAATTGAAGATAAGAATGCTAAGGTATCCATAGTTAACCTTATGGAGCTTAGCAACAATCGGGTAGATGTAATTGCAGATAAAGACAAAAAAATACAAGCCTTTACATCATTTATAGAAACCAATAGAGATCCTGGTAATCTCATTAATGATTTGGATAAAAAATATGGTAAATATAGAGTTAAACTTAAACCCAATAAAAGATTGGAATTTTCTAACTCAAAACTTTATCAATGGAATTTTCCGGATAAAATTTATGCCATAACAATTTCTAAATTGCAAGAAAAAGAATACACAGTGAATATAGCTGTTGTTAAGTCTAATATCGATAAAAATACAATGTCAATAGATCTTTCTCCTATATGTTTGGATAAAGATTGTAAAGAAAATTAATATAACCACAATGCAGCATAACTATAAGAATCCTATATATGAGTTTTCAATTGATTCCCGTGAATGTTCAATTGATTTAAAAATAAATGGACTTCCTTGTTTTTCAAACTATGAACCAGGAGGTGTAGCAGTAGATTGGCCTGTAAACACTAATTTATTATCATCAGGCAAACAATTTTACTCATTAAGCCTGATGCCTTATGAAGATGAAGATTTTATAAATAAAAAAGCGATTGTTAAAGCTAAGATTTCCGTTAGAGATTCTTTAGATTTGTCTAAACCAAGATTATTGATTTCTGAAATTTCAATTCCTGATTTTTCAAAAGAAGAAGATTTAAGAAAAGAACTTCATATCAGAGGTGAATTTGATGCTAGTATCCCTTATAACCATGAAGGTTGGGTAAATTCCGTAAACATTATAAATGAAGATAAGGAACTGCTATTTGAAGAACTGAAAGATTTTTATGATGACTTGTACACTATTTTCAAGACTCACAACATCGATAAATATAAATCTCTAACCAATGTTCGATTTAGAGAATTATGCGGGTCGTTTTATCTTAATGATGAAGAAATGAAGAGAAGGGAAGTTTTGTTTATACCTAAATTTAAAGGAGCTATAGGCAAAGTATCTATTGAGAATTATGAAATGATTTTTTTAGCGGAAGGCAAGCTGGTTGCATTAAGAATACCTAATGAACCAATAGGATTAAAATTCATTTCCGATGATGATACTGATAATATTATCTATGAACAAGCTATTTTTCATCGAAAAAAGCCAGGTGATTCTCTTTCTCTGATAAGATAATAGCATAAAGATATATTCTAACGAATAGAGTGTTTCAATTAATGGTATTATTAATCTAAAATTAAATAGCTATTGTATGTTCTTAAATAAATACATAGAAGGAAACTTTCTAGTCATTGAAACGATTTTTTTCAAAGAAAAAATAAGAATTGATTCTATTGATGATGTTGTGATTTTTAATAAGTATCCTTCCAGAAAATATGCTATATATATGTTCTTTACTCAACCGATAAAATATGAAGCCAATAAAGGTTGGATTAATAGGATTTTCACGTTTATTCACGTGCACAATAATAATCCTTGTACGATCAAAAGAACCTATTACGATCATGAGATTGAGCCTTTACTTTTAATGATAAAGAAATGTCTTCCTGAGGCGCATTTGCCTGATTTGAAAGAAAGTTCATACTGGAGGACGGACGATGGAACGAATGTATTCTCCACGATGAAGGTTATTTATAGTCGAGAAAAACTTCTTTTAGCAAATATATTTAGAAAGCATGGGATGATGAAAGGATAAAATACTTTTATCTGTGTGAAGAGATTCAATAAAATAAAAAATGATGAGTAAAAATCTTTATCTTTTGTTCTTTCTAATAAATATTGGAGCGTTTGCTTGTTCCAATATTTATGGTCAGATAAAAGACGCAGCCATCAATTCCATCCATTCATATAGTACCACACCTGTCTATTCGCTACAAATGAATAAACAAGGATGCAAACTGGTTGTTGAAATGGAAAACAATGTTGACTATAGATTAACAGAGAATAGAGGAGAAAGTATTATGTTACCTTTAAACGTGATGATTACTAAAAGTGGTGAGCAAACTTTAAAAATTAAAATTTATCCAAAGGACGGAGACCAATATATTACTAAGTATGCCCATGTTAAAATTAATATTTTTAATGCACCTGATAAAAGTAGTTCTTTAAAAGATTACAAAAAAATAGCTGAATTTACTTTGCCAGAAGGATTAGAAAGTCAAAAACTTCCTTTTTATGAACATACAATTGATTTTGATGCTACAGTTCCTTTTGATTATAGTAAAGAGTTAGATAAGGCAGTTGCCCTTAATAAAATTCCTAATATTGAAGAGCTGGTGGTAAAAAAGTATAATGAAGTAAGAACCATTTGTGGAAAATCAGATGTAGCTGCATATACAAGCCTTAGTGCCCACTCTGCTGCCTTAGTATATAATGCAACATATACTGATATTCAGGAAGTGAAAAATAAAAGTGAGAATCAATATGGGATTGTAGATTCTAAACTAAAAAATAGAACTTTTATTCCTATTGAAAATTATTATATGCAATTCTATGCAAATAATAAAATTGTAGCATTATGGCAAAGAAACCACAACCCTTTATTGTATTTGAAAGGTGAGAACTCAGCAGGGAAAGTAATTGAAGGTGGCGATCCTTTATTTTTATATATGCCTGAAGGGAGTAATGAATTAAAAGCTTGGTAAAGGATTTTGATGGTTAGAATACATGGGCTTTTAGGATTTATAGTAAGAAATTTTTTTCTGTTTTTTCAAATATATGCTATCGTATATGTTTTTATTAACTCATATATTAATCAATGGTTTTCCCTAAATAGAGAATCTTTTTTTGAATTTGAAAAAGCCGTTGTTATCAATTTTTTTCAGGCAGAAATTTTATTCCTATATCTCTTTTATAAGAAGATTAGGAATAATAATAAGTCTGCTAAATTGAAAACTATTTATTTGAACTATCTGCATGATATGGAGAAACACGGAATTAATAAAAAGAAGGCTTTGATATCTATGTTGATTGCACTCATTATTTTAGTATCAATTTTTACTCTGTTGATATTGAAATCCCCATTTGGTAGCTTTATTGAATTAGTGATAGGACTTAATGAAATAATGATAAAAAATGTTGAAATATTGGTCCCATGTCTCTTATTTGCTGTTTTTCTATATTTTCAATTAAGATACGAGAGGCAAGATACCTCTTTCAGTGCCTATAGTCGATTTGGTATTATTATGTATAGCTTTTTTATTGCATTTCCAATATTTATTCTTCTATATGTTGTACGAGTTTATTTTTCGGGAAAAACAGAAGACTCTTTTGTGCCAGCAGGATTATTGGCCATTAATTTATCTTTTTTGATTACAATTATTAAGCAGAAGAGAATGGAAGGTAAACGAAATAAAGATATAGAACTTTCAAAAGTTGAGAAAAAGTAATGAATTGTAAATCATATGGTTGTAAAATAAATATTCCTGTTTTCAAATAAAAATAGAGTATATTCTGAGGCTAAAGTTAACTTACAATGAAATTAAGCGTAACTACAATGAAATTTTTAATATTCCTTTTATCCTTTACTTGTTTTTATGAGTGTGGAAAAGCTATGAAAAGCAAGCAAGAGTCTGTTGAATTGAAAAAGAAAACATATTATTTATATTACACCTTACGTGGAAATTATGAAGTTTTTTGTAACGGGATATCTCTATCTGAATATACGGATCAGGATGGTACTGCTATTGCCTCGGAATATTTAAATCCTCTAATCTCAGGTAAAGGAATGCAGACTGTCAGTATAAAAATAAATAGTTCTGATAGTAATATTTTGTCTCCGGAATATTTAAAAGGAGTAAAAATATCTCTTTATTATAGTGAAAATGGAGATGAAGGAGACTTGGTATTAGTGAAAGATTTCACCTTGAAGCCTTATAATGAAAACCAGCCAATGGTATTTGAAACATGGTCATTCAATGCAGATGTAGATTATGAAAATGAGAATCCATTAAATTCAGCAAGCGACTTAGCAAAAGAAGACTTACACAAACTGAGTGAAGATGTATTGAATAAATACAACGAGGTTTTATCTATTATTAATTCAGGTGATGCAAATAGATACAGTGAAATATATAAGAATTCTTTCAAAAGAGAAACAACTTCCATGTATTTGGATGTTAACGACACTCAAAAATATATAAATAATTTAAAGAGCAGAGTAATTGCCAGTAAAGGGTTTATGAAACCTATTGAAGGATATAAAATTAACATTAATCCTAATAATAAAATTGTAGAATTAACATCCAGCAAAGGTAAGCCCGTGCTTTATTCAATTGATGATAAAAGAAAAATCAAATTTTTCAGCTTACAGCTTTATCGCTCTTCAAAAACTGGAAAACTTGAGGTTTATTAAACCATGAAAAATAACAGTTTCTGGGTAAGCTTTTTCTTCCTTGTATGTATGCTTTTATTCCTTGGCTTCGGGGGAAAAGGACTTTATTACAGCTTAGAAAAATTTTATAAGCATACCAGTTTGGTGTTGAGTGGTGTAAAAACGGAAGGACATATTACAAGCTATACAGAAAGCAGAAAGCAAGAGAAGAATAAATATAAAAGGTTCTATTCTCCGATCATTAGCTATTATGACACTGCTAACAGGTCTTATACACTATATGCTGATTATAGCAGTAATAGTAAAGAATGGTCAAATGAAGTAACAATTTATTATGATAAAGCTGCTCCTTCAAAAGCCATTCGGGGTGGACTTTGGTATTTATGGTTTTCGCCGTTTATTGTACTGTGTCTGTCCTTGATTCCTCTGGGGCTAGGAATATATCTTCTTAAATATAGTATCAGAAATATGATGGGTGAAAAGTATAATAGAATTTGATTATTCACTACCCACAAAGCAACACTAAAAATACATAATGATGAATAGAATATTGCTTATATTTTTAATGATTTCTAGTTTTTCCTGTAGTCAGAAAACTAAAAGTGTATCAGCTGAAAACTCGAATGAGAATAAGACTTTTTACTTTATAGATTATGATTACAATAAAAAATGTGGTTTTGAAATATATATCAATGATATTCTTGTTCAGCGGTATACAAAACCCGCTGAAATAGCTAATGGAATCACTTCTATTAATTCATGTATCATAAGTTCCGGGAAACAGGATGTAAAAGTAATTTTATATCCTTTTAAGAATAAAGAAAACATAGAATCAGATGCTGATATTAGTTTGAAAGTCTTTTATTTGGATAATTATGATAAAAATAAAATCTTAACATCTTCGGGTCAGGGTAAAGTCATTTTTGATCTATCCAGTGCGGTAATAGATAAAAAGAATTCTAAGAAATGGAGTTATACTGGCCAGTTTCATATATCAAATATGCCTTATCATGTTGAGGGTTGGAGTAAATCCAAAAGCTTAAAGGGGATTCCTGGTATTGAAAAGAAAGTAAGAGATAAATTTGCCGTATTGCATAAAGCTTTGGATGAAAAGGACACCAAGCAATTTATGAAACAGTTGGCCAAAAGTATGAAAGAATCTAAAAGTTTTTATTATCTGACAGATAAAGATCAGGAAAATAGTATTAAGGAGCTTGAAGATCTTTTGTCTAAACCTAATATAAAAAGTGCACCTTTAGATAATACAGTTGTGAAATTTTATGCAAATGGACATTTAGCTTCATTAGAAACAATTGATGGCGAACCTGCATTAAGAATTATTCAGAAACAGGAAGGTCATAAATCAGAAGATGTTTTTCCTGTAATGCTTTTCATTCCACAAAACTCTGATGAATTAGAAGTGATAAGATAATCTTTAAATACAGATCTTTTACCATCCCTAAAACGCAATTTAATATGAGAAAAAAACTATTAATCTATTCTTTCCTATTGTTAGCAATTACTTCATGTCAGTCGCAGGAATATGGGAAGGATATTTTTGACTTAGAAAAGCTTTCTTTGACCCTGAATGTTGAGAAATTTTACAAAAAATCAATGGCAGGTTCAATAAGAGACCTCAATCATGTTGAAAAGAAGACCGTTAATGAATATGATGTAAGCTTGTATGGAGATAGAAATACAATAGTGGGAATAGAATACGATGTAAAAAGTTATTCACCTGAAGATACGGTCGCAAAGTTCAGGGAACTTACTTTTTCACAATTGGAGGCATTCACTACAGAAAAAGGGGATTTGATGCTAATGTCTGCTACAGGCCAAATCTCTTATGACAAAGTTCAAAATACAATAAATCAATTAACAAAAACCTACAAAGAACCTACTGTTGAAATACAAGAGTTCTCATTGTTTAAATCTTACCACTATACATGGGTTTTAGATGACAGATTAATCCAGATTGTCTCCGGAAAAAAGCTTGATTTTGATCAGCCGCATACCATATTAAGCGAAAAAGATAAGAAAGAAATCCAGGAAATAGAAAGTGATAATTTAGCACAAACGCATTTGTATATTTGTAATAAAGCGTATGTAAATCAATTGAAAGGAAAGTTGAACTCCGGAGATTGGTCTGACTTTAAATAAGGTATTTCATTTTGAAATTATCAGAAAATAAAAGCATTAGAACCTTTGGTTTTTTCGCTCCGGCTTTTAAATATGTCGGAATTATTTTCACATGGGTTAGCTTGATAAACAATGTGGATCCACAAAATTTCCTCACCGTTTTTGAAAAAAAGATTGAGTTTGAAATATTTCTGTTATCAGTCAGCTTTTTTCTAATAGGGCTTGGTCAAAATACCAAAACGAAAAATGATCCTGCAAATTATAGACTGTACATTATATTGTTTTCCTTATTCACCATAGGTTCTGTGATCGCAGTTTGGAATAATATTCAATTACTAACTTCAGTTCTTATCATTATGTTGACGAATCTGATAAGTTTTATAAGCCAGTCGGGTGAATATGGAATTTCAGCAAATGATATATTTATAAGTGGAAGAGGTTCAGTTTTTTGTTTTGTATGGGCTGTAATCTACGGAATTCCTGTCGGGCTGCTTTTAAAGTACTTCAACTTATGGGAAAATACTTTAATTTTAGGCACTGCAGTGATTGGCTATTACGTCGTATTATTGTTGTTTGAAATCAAATTTTTGTTAAAATCAAAATGATGAATAATACACCTAAAACCTAACAATCTATGTTTTATAAATTCTATTCAGAAGATCATTTTTTAATTCTTGAAAATCCATTCCTTAAAGAAAAAATAGCCTTTAATTCCATTGATGCTATTGTGATTTCTAGTCAATTTCCTTCCAGAAAATATTCTTTGTATATGTTCTTTACCCAGCCGGTGCAATATGAGGAGAAAAAAGGCTGGTGGAATAAAATCATCTGTGCCATCATTAATAATAACAATAATCCCTATCAGATCAACAGATCATATTATGACAATGAGATTGAACCCTTGCTTGTACTGATAAAGAAAGGTCTGCCGGAAGCAGATCTTCCTGATCTGAAAAATAGTCTGTTTTTGGAGAACAGATGATGGAACAAATATTTTTTCAAAAATGAAGGTGATGTATAGCAGGGAAAAGCTGCTATTGGCTGCTATTCTTAGAAAGCATGGGATGATGAGAGGATAATTGAATTTATCGTATTTTAACCATGAATAAATCAGCTAAAAACAGTTCTTTAGTGAGTAAACAGATTTTTATAATATTATTTCTGATGATAATCGGAAATGTTGGATGTTCAGGCAAATATAATCCCCAGGAAATTAAAAATGAAATCAGTATCAATCAGCCAATATACGAACTGGAGATTGAGGCTCAAGGGGCTTATTTCGAGGTGTATATTAATGATGTTCCTGTTTATTTTCATTATCAAATTGGTGCTACAGTATTCCGGATGCCTGTCAATAATTTCATACCCAAAAGTGGTGAACAAAAAATTTCATTAAAAATGTTCTCTATAGATGGAATATCATTTCCTTCCAATGCGGATGTATCTTTAGCAATTAATGAATATCCGAAAGGAGAGGCACAGCAGAGTAAATCTGTATTTTCTTATCAAACAATCGCTTTTGAGCCTAAAAATACTGGCAGTTTTAGCATAGAAAAATCATTTGAAGCCAATATTCCTTATCAATTGATTGATTGGAGACAAGGAGTTGATCTTACCAAGGAAGACCCGGAAGCAGTGAGAAAAGAAATAGAAAAAGTATATAGAGAGTATACGGAAGCATTTAAAAATGCAGATTTATCCAAATATAAAACATTGGCAAAATGGAGGCAGGAGAATATCTTTACTTCAATGTATTATACACAGGATCAGAAATCTCAGGTTGAGAAATCTTATGTTGATGGAATTCAAAACCAAAAAGTTAAACTTTTTCCATTAGAAAACTATAAACTTGTGTTTTATGGAAACGGAAAATTGGCCGGTCTCCAGAAGAAAAATGAAGCTCCGGGAATTTATATTGATAGTGAAAACAAAGACGATGCATTTTTGGAGTATATATTATTATACAGAAAAAGTAAAAATGCTCCTTTGGAAGTTATTCTGTAAAGAACTTAAGATGTTGCTGAAAGGCAAAAATTATATAATCAAATGAAAATCAAATATACACTCATCATTCTTTTTCTCAATCTGATGATGATTTCCTGCCAGTCAAAATCCGGACAAACAGATTTGAATATTCTGCAGGAACCTAAAAATGTTTTTAGTAATAAAACATATCCGTTGAGGTATCATAATTATATAGATGAGGTTCATAGTAGGGTTGTATTACAGGGCGCTCAGATTCAGGAAAAATGGCAGCCTTTCAAAGATCATAAGGTTGATTATATGGCTGTCTATTGTAATAAAGAAAGAATCATTGGTTTTAAAGGATATTTAGAAGCTGATGCGAAAAATAATAGAGATAAGACCTATCAGGATCTTGTAAAACAGATCTCAGCAGATAAGAATTATCGGCAGATTGAATTAAAAAAGGATGATCCGAATGTTGTAATCAATGAATGGGAATCAAAAGAATTGATACTTGGTTTAAAATATGAGAGAATAAATAAAAGTATTGCTTTGATAGCCGTACATAAAAGTGAGTTACCTTATTTTTATGATAAAGTCTTCTATGATGAATTTTTAACTTTAACAAAATTCAGAAACACTGATTCCAAGATTCATTTGAAAGAATTAAAAGTATTGCCTTCAGCGAATGATAAAAGTTTTTACAAAGAAAAATTTAAGGATCTGAAAAAGGAATATGAGACTAAATGAATCAGGAAACCAGTATAGAACAATGAAAAAATAGATAGCCCTTTGTTGTTTTTATCAACATATTATTCAAGAGAAAAGACCGCTTATAACTTAAACGGCCTTTTCTTTGGGGTAGAGGATCAATAAGGTAAGAACTCCAATTCCTGAAAAAATGAGACATGAAATTCCCAGATTCTGAATAAAACCTATACTTACCAAACCACTTCCTATCAGTACATAATAAATAAGCCCCAGCAAAGCTCCTGCGCTTCCGGTTTCGTTTTTATAATTGATTAACGCGGTGCTTAGAATATTTGGAATAGCTATACTGAAGGCCATCACAATAAAGAAGTAAGGAATCAGAAAATAAATTCCATAACCTGTTAAGACCCATACCAAAACAGATGCTGTAAATGACCCGGTCACACTGGAGGTAACCAAAACCTTAGGAGTAATATTCTTCAACAACAAAAATCTGTTCAGTTTTGCCCCCACAAAAGTTCCTGCAGCCAATATAATACTGCTGTATCCAAAAATATAGGATGAATACTGCTGTTCTTTGAAAATAAAAGGAGCCAGTGAATAATAGGAAAACAACAAAACATTAAAGCTCATAACCAATAAACAGCATCTGATGATTTCACGGTCTCTGAGCATTCGCTTTAATAAACCAGATAGAATCTTAAAATTGATTTCTTTTCTGGAATGGTGAGTTTCAGAAACATTTCTTCTGGAAAGAATATAAAATACCACTGCCACCAGATATAAAGTAATAAAAACCCCTTGATGGCCGGCTGAAGAAGACAGTACTGAACCAGTGGTCATTCCTATGACCGGACTGATGGATAAACCAATCCCAATCCATGAAAATACTTTGCTGATATGGTCTTTGTCATAGGTGTCACGCAGAATCGTCTGAGTAACGATGGAGCCTACAGAAATTCCAAATGCGGAAATAACTCTGGCTGTAAGTAAAACCATAAAGTTAGGAGCAAAAATGGCAGCAAAAGTCCCAATTCCATAAGTAATCAGCCCATATTCCAACGATTTTTTTCTTCCGATTCTGTCGCATTGTACACCCCAAAATGCCACTCCCAGAGCAAACGCGATAAAATACAGACTTATTGTTAAGGTTGTAGATTCTTCATTCACTCCAAATGTTTGCTGAACCATTGGCAAAACGGGACTGTAAATAGTTTCTACAAATTGAGGAAGCATGACCAGAAGCGTCAATAGCCAAAGCGGATTTGTCTTTTTCATTTTTTTCTGCAAAGTTTTGAAAAATTCAGTGTATATTTATAATGATATAAAAACAAAAAGTATCAAAAATAGGACATGGCGGTATTACAACAGAATGAAGAATTTGATGCTGATGCACTGAAAGGAAAAGTCATTGGAATTGCTTCCGATATGGTCATGCATGATTCCGGATTTCATAACCACAAAACAAAGGCGCAGCTGTTGTATGCACCTTCCGGCTGTATGACGGTAACTACTTCCGATCGGCAGTTTGTATTGCCGCCATTCAGAATGTTGTGGATTCCTGCTAATGAAAGTCACCGGGTAAATTTCCGAAATATTGTAGCCTACAGATCTGTTTATTTCGACAGTGAATATGCTGAGAAATATATGAGTTCCAGTCTTAGAGTTTTGCACGTAAACCCTTTGTTAAAAGAAATTATTGAAAGAATCTGCTTCTGGGAATGGACAGCTCTGAATACTACTCAGAAGAACCTTTTAAATGTATTCTGGGACGAAATAGGAAAGGCTCCTGAAGAAAGGCTGGAGCTTAAAATGCCTATTGATAGACGTTTTAAGAGAGTAGTAGAAGAGTGGACAACAAGAACCTCTATGCCTCCTATGCTGAAAAATCTGGCGGAAGAAACCGGAGCGGTGGAAAAGACAATCACCCGTATTTTTAAAAAAGAAACCGGACTTTCTTATCAGGAATGGAGACAACAATGGCGCCTTCAACGATCGATAGAGCTTTTAGTGGACGGAAACTCAATAGGGGAGGTGTCTCATCTCTTAGATTTCTCCTCAGACAGTGCCTTTATTGAATTTTTTAAAAAACACACCGGTTCCACACCATTGCAATATCTCATGAAGAACGGGTAAGCTGATATTTAAACTTAAATCATTGTTTATCAGTATATTTCTTGTCCTATGCATAGCCCTTTTAAAAATACTTTCTATAAAATTATATAAGCAAACTAAAATAGATACCATGAACGATTACACCAACACAATAGAAGTAAAAACCACTGCAGACAAAGCGTACAATGCCTTATCTCATCAGGTTTCCCTCTGGTGGTCAGAAATATTTGAAGGATCTTCAGCACAAGCGGGAGATAGGTTCTCAATAAGATTCGGAGCTGATATTTACAAAACAATGCGGGTGGAAGAAGCAAATCCTGATACGAAAATGATCTGGTATGTAGAAGACTCATTAATTGCCCTTCCTGAGTTAAAGAATCAGACAGAATGGATTGGAACAACCATCATTTGGGAAATAGAGCAAAATAGAGAACATACACAAATAAAAGTTACCCATCTCGGACTGAATCCAGATATTGAATGTTATGATGTCTGCTCCAATGGTTGGGTACAATTCCTTGGCAGCTTGAAACTCTTCCTGGAAACCGGAAAAGGAACACCATACAAAAAAGGATAGGATGATATTAGGATCTTTTCGCAAAGGCTATCAGAGATCTTTAAGAATACTAAATATTACTTATTGCTGATTGCTGATTATTCATTAATTATTAACCACAGATAATACAGATTCTCACAGATATTAATGGTAAATGTAAACTGAATTTTGACTGACCTAGGAATTAGGAGCGTTAAGAAAATTTCAATGTGATCCGTTAAGAAATTTCCATTGTCTGAGCATGGCTAGTATTTTTAATCGAAGCAGAACCGAATGATCCATGCGAGTTTGGAAATTTTAGGAGTACATTTCAATTTTTAGCGGATAATTCCAGTCTTGAACTTTTGTATACTTTTGTTTCAAGACAAAAGTATAGCGGGAGAAACAAAAGTTTATCTCTAACGTAGCAAAACAAATCAAATATTGAATTTGAATATCAATATTATTCTCATCATTCATTTAACTACAGATAGCACAGATTTTCACAGATATTAATGGTAAATGTAAACTGAATTTTGACTGACCTAGGAATTAGGAGCGTTAAGAAAATTTCAATGTAATCCGTTAAGAAATTTCCACTGTCTGAGCATGGGATATCTTTTGAATCGAAGCAGAACCGAATGATCCATGCGAGTTTGGAAATTTTAGGAGTACATTTCAATTTTTAGCGGATAATTCCAGTCTTGAATTTTTGCATACTTTTGTTTCAAGACAAAAGTATGGAGAGCGAAAAAGGAAAGTATGATTTAGATCCTTTCAGGATAACAAAACTGGCGGGAGAAACAAAAGTTATGAAATAAACATCTATCTCTCACGTAGCAAAACAAATCAAATATTGAATTTGAATATCAATATTATTCTCATCATTCATTTAACTACAGATAGCACAGATTTTCACAGATATTAATGGTAAATGTAAACTGAATTTTGACTGACCTAGGAATTAGGAGCGTTAAGAAAATTTCAATGTAATCCGTTAAGAAATTTCCATTGTCTGAGCATGGCTAGTATTTTTAATCGAAGCAGAACCGAATGATCCATGCGAGTTTGGAAATTTTAGGAGTACATTTCAATTTTTAGCGGATAATTCCAGTCTTGAACTTTTGCATACTTTTGTTTCAAGACAAAAGTATAAGTAAGAAAATTACTCATAAAAAAAGGAAGCTGTTTACATGTAAACAGCTTCCTTTTGCATTTATTGTTGTCTGAATTATTTCTTCTTGTAAGCAGCGTCTTTAATTCTCGCTTTTTTACCTCTAAGATCTCTGAAGTAATAGATTCTAGCTCTTCTAACTCTACCTCTTCTGTCAACCTCAATTTTCTGAAGTGCAGGCATGTTGATAGGGAATACTCTTTCTACACCTACATCACCAGACATTTTTCTGATTGTGAAAGTTTTTGTAGAACCAGTACCTCTTAATTGGATAACTGTTCCTTTGAAGAACTGAGTTCTAGTCTTTTGTCCTTCTTTAATTTCGTAATACACAGTAATTGTATCACCTGCTTTGAATTCAGGGAATTCTTTTTTCGCAATGTACTTGTCTTGTACGTACTTTAATAAATCCATTATTAATAAAATAAAATGTTAAAGCTAAGCAACTTACACGCTTATCGTCAGAGGTTGAATAACAGGCTGCAAATATACAAAATAGTTTTTGAATATACCAAATATTTAATGTGCTAAAAACAATAATTTTTTCATTCCCATTTCATTAAAAAATTAACAGATTCTTTAAGATTCCATCAGACAGAGTTTATATGGGACATCTACTTTTGCCCGAAATGAAAATCAGAGTGCTGATTTTTTTAAATTATTGATTTACACATTAAAACTCTATATGTCATTTTAAAATTAAGCTATTATGAAACATTATTTCTTCTTTTTTTGTTTCGCGGCTCAGATGGCGTTCGGACAGGTTTTGTTCCCCTATCTTCAAAACCCGACTCCGAATTCCATGATCGTCAATTGGAAGACCGCTTCCGATAACGAGACAACCGTGATCTATGGGGATTCCCCAACCAATCTGAATGTAACGGTAACCGGTACTACCAATATCTTTTCAGATACAGGCTACAACAATAATTACTATTATCACACGGCGAAGATTGCCAACCTGCAGCCGAATACCAAGTACTATTATAAGATTAAAACCGGAACTAATGAATCTACGGTTTACAATTTCAGAACACTTCCTTTACCTGGGCAGCCTGTAACAGCCAATGGAAAGATCCGCTTCCTGATTATGGGAGATAATCAAATCAAGGCTGAACCGAGATATGACAGTCTTACCCTGAATGCTTTTAAAAAATTAAAAGAGAAATTCGGAGCCAATACAGATCCATCCGATAATATTGCTCTTACTTTTATGGTAGGAGATCAGGTGGATGTAGGAACACTGGATCATTATGAGAATGTTCACTTTAAAAAGAATATCAAATTATCACCTTATTTACCAATCCAGACAACTGTAGGAAACCATGAGACATATGGAACTCTCGGAATGAATTCTTATTATGCACATTTCTATATTGATGAGATCAGATATAAAGGCATTACTTCAGGAAACGAGAATTATTATGCTCAGCAGGCGGGGAATGTATTGTTTATCAGCTTAAGTTCTGAACACACTGGATCTGCCCAGCATACTTGGTTGCAACAGGTTTTAAATGAAGCAAATAACGATCCTACAGTAGACTGGATCATCTCATTAAGCCACAGACCTTATCAGGCAGAGCAGTATGTAGGAGATATTTCTACGTGGGTAAGAAACAATGCCGTTCCACTTTTGGTAACTTCTGATAAATATTTAATGCATGTTGGAGCACACCACCATTTGTATCACAGAGGGCAATTGAAAAATACACCTAATTATCAGATTATTTCAGGAGGAACGGCTTGGGATCAGTATTGGGGAATGTCTAATGAACAGGATTTTGATGATGTTCAGAAAACATTAACGGATTGGACTTATCAGATCGTGGAAGTAGATATTCCAACCGGAAAAGTAGATATAGAATGTTATTCTATTGGTGGAAAATATACCAAGAAAAATAATGAACTGGTGGATTCATTCCATAGGTATAAAAATCAGTCAAAACCGGCAAAACCATCGGTTATAAATACATTCTCAGGTCCAGTTACTTTGCCTTTAACATTGAATGGAAGCGCTTTCTCATCATCTAACGGAGAGCTTCTAAACACCACTCAGTTCTTAATTAGTAAAGCAGCAGATTTTTCTGTGATTGAAAAGGAATTCTACCGTGATTTTGAAAACTGGTTCGGAAAAGACGGAAACGGAAATCCTGATAAAACCAAGAACTTAAATGAAGGGGTAGATATTACAAAAGCAACTTTAGCATCGAACTCAATTCCGAACGGAACTTATTATGTAAAAACCCGTTACAGAGACAGAAATCTTGAGTGGAGCGACTGGAGTGATGTTAAACAGTTTGAAATTACAGGAAGTGTGGTTTCGAATCCTACATTTACTTTAGATAAAACGGAATATGCTCAAAATGAACCTATTGTTGCTACTTTCACTGGCGGTCCTGGAAATCAGCAGGATTGGGTAGGAATCTATAAAAAAGGACAGACACCGGGAGGAGCTGCAACTGCACAGACCTATCTTTATACTAGCGGACAAACAGCAGGAACAGCTACTTTCAATAATGGTTTGCCTAATAAAGGTCAATATTTTGCAGGCTTTTTTGCCAACAACGGATATACGGATATTGCTTCAAGAAAAAGTTTCTATGTAGGTCCAAAGGTCCAATTGCAGGCTACAGCAGACACTTATCCGGTAGGCGGAACAGTAACCATCAATTTTACGAATGCTCCAAGTTTACAGAAAGACTGGATCGGAATTTATAAAATGGGACAGACTCCGGGCACTACAAATTCCATAAAATGGAGCTACGTAACCACTGCATCCGGAACACTTAATTTCACAGGACTTCCAAAAGGTTATTATTATGCTCAGTACTTACTGGAAGACGGATATAACGGAATTGGAGAAAAGGTATTCTTTAAAGTAGGAGATATCGTTACTGAATTATGGATCAACAAGCCTGTATTTTCATTAGGTGAAAATATTACCGCTTCATGGACGGATTCTCCGGGAATCATTAAAGACTGGTTGGGAATCTATCCTCAGAATATTCAGACACCGGATGATAACTTTGTTTCTTATACTTATTTTGATGGGGTAACACAGGGCACCAAAACGATTACAGGAAATGTAAACGGTGTGCCAACCGCACCAGGAAATTATTATATGGTGATGTTTACCAACGATTCTTATACTGAAGTTTCAAATAGAGTACAATTTCAGGTAAGCTCGGGATCTTTGGGAGTAGAGGAGGCAAAAAGTACAGAGAAAAATGTAATTCTGTATCCAAACCCTACAAAACCAGGTGAACCCACCTTCATTAAAAGTGATTATCCAATCGAGAAAATTGAGTTGGTATCAGCAGCAGGAGAATTACTATATGAATCAAAGAATATTCATAACCAGCGCTTCTCTTTAGTGAATGAAAGTCTACCGAAAGGAGTATATTTTGTAAAAGTTCACGCAAGAAAACTATTTACTTTAAAACTGATTATCCAGTAATCAAATAGTTTCATAATCAAATAAAACAGGCTGTCAGAAATGACAGCCTGTTTGTTTATGCTCAGTTGATATTTTTTCCCACAGATTATACAGGTCCCCATAGATTTTCCATAAACATCTTCAAAATCCGCTCAATCCGCTCGAGATAAAATCATTATAAATAAAACGTTCGCTTCATCAAATCAATGCTAATTGATTCCTCTTAGTTCCCTTAAAATATTTCAGTATCAATCATCAAACTTTGCGTTTTAAAAACATTAAGAAGAGTAAAGATTTTAAGGTAATTTAAGCTTCATCCAAGATGAATTTAAGATGCTGGTAAACAAATAGCTTTAGCTGTTTCTCTTAACTTTTCTTCACCTCTTAAAAAAACTTAATGGTTCAAATTCCCACAAATATCTGCGAAATTCGTGTAATCTGCGGGAAATAAAAAACATAGGTTTTTAAACCTAAAAAAAGCAGTTCCGAAAATGAAACTGCTTTATATATCTTTAAATGATTTTATTATTCAAAATCACTGTACAACTGATCCTCCTGAATGATAGTCTGGCTATCGCTAGATAAATAATCGTCACCAGTATCAGCCAAAATTTTAGAATCCTGAAGAAGTTTTCCGTCTACATTATAAACTTTTAATAGAATCCACTTTCCGCTGCGTTCAAGTTCTTTTGCCCCACTATAATCTTTTATTCTGATTTTCCCACTTTGAAGAATACCTCCTTTTACAGAAGCTTTGTTCGCTGGCTTACCTTTTATATACTGTACAATCTGACCTGTAAAACTGTAATCGTACTCATCCTCATTTACAGGTTGGTTATACGTGTACAAAATAGCACCTTTATTGTCATAGACTGTTGCATCGTAAGCGTTTTGCTTGGTGTTTAACTTCTTCTCAAACTTTAGCTTCTTCTCTTCAGTGTAGTTTCTTGTATTCACCAGAACACCATCCTTATACTGCATTTCAGTAAGCCCTTCATAAGCGGTACCATTGTAAGGCATATCTTCCTTATAAGTTAAGGTAGATCTTAGTTTTCCATCAGGAGAATAATATTTAATCTCCTGAGTAGAACCGTCCTTTAGAGTCTTTTCTGTAGTAAGCTTTCCTTCTTCATCAAAATCCTTATTAAGAATCTGTGAACCTCCTTTATAAACATCTATGGTTGAAATATAGCTGTAATCATAACTGAATTGATAATCTTCACCATCCAGAGGGGTATAGGTGTCATTTTCCTTATCATATTGATACGTCAGGTTTGCGATAATCTTTCCGGATTCATCATACGTGGTTTTGGAACCATCTTTTTTACCTCTTTTCTGCTCCTGAAGAACCTTTCCGCTTTTAGCATAGATAACACCTTCTTTGACGGTACCGTCGCTTTTGTATTTTTCAATTTTGGAAATCCTCATCGGATTATAATAATAGTCTACCAGTGTTCCATCGTTGTTGGATTCAGAACTGAGACTGCCAATATACTTCCCCTTTTCACCATAATATTTATTGACATAGTTACCGTCTTTACCGGTAATAGTTTCACTTCTGATCCCTTTGATATCCTCATCATAAATAATGGTTTGGGTGGGAGTGGAATTCTCATATAGAGTAAAGGTGTTGTAGTAATACTCATTTTCCGGATCTTTATAGCTGATCATTTTTCCTGAAAAAGTACCATCAGGCTTGTAAACCATATCCTCCAACAGCCTGCCTTTAGTGTCATAAGATTGGGATACTCCAACTTGTTTACCGTTAGAATAGGTTACAACACTCATTACTTTTCCTTCAGGCGTGTACCATGTTACTTTACCGTCAAAAACTTCGTTACTTGGAGTGGTATCAGAAGCCAGACCTTCCATTTGAAGTGTTCCGTTCTTATAAAAATCTTTAATTAAAGTAAGTTTACCTTTGGGAGACGTTTCACGGTAATATTCCATGTTTTCTTGGGTTGTCTTTTCCCAGTTTTCATCAAAATAAGTTTTTTCTTGTGCATATACGTTGATGCTGAGTACTAATGCAAGTAACGCTGACGTAAATAGTTTTTTCATGTTATATTAAGTTCTGATTTTAAGTTTGTGATGATTTGCTTTTGAATACCAATATGAATGAAAGCAAGAGGTAAAAGCATTGAAGAGACAGTGATTACACTGCCGGAAATAATTTCTATACTAATATTGTGTTTGTATCCGAGGATTAAAAAAATGATGTTTTTTGAATTTAAGCCTTCAAATATAAATCAATTTTACGAGATTTATGGAAAAAAATGAACCAGTTTGTTCACTTTTAGCGGTAAAAATCTGACTGTGATCTTTTTAATATGAAAATAAATATTCGGGATGGGATAGAGATCAGGATCTTTTTCCAATGATCACAGATACGATAAATTTTTATTAAATTTAGCCAACAGAAAAATCTAATATTTCATGATAGATAAAAGAGTAAAAAATGCAAAGGAAGCCATCGAAGGAATTAAAGATGGAATGACGCTGATGCTAGGCGGGTTTGGACTTTGCGGAATCCCTGAAAATTCAATAAATGCCCTGGTGGAAAGCGATGTGAAAGATTTGACCTGCATTTCAAACAATGCCGGAGTAGATGACTTTGGGTTGGGACTATTGCTTCATAAAAGACAAATCAAGAAAATGATCTCTTCTTATGTAGGGGAAAATGCTGAATTTGAAAGACAAATGCTTTCAGGAGAACTGGAGGTAGAACTTACTCCGCAGGGAACATTAGCTGAAAAATGCAGAGCAGCTCAGGCTGGAATTCCAGCTTTCTACACTCCTGCAGGCTATGGAACTGAAGTGGCGGAAGGAAAAGAAGTAAAAGAGTTCAAAGGAAAACCTCATATTTTAGAACATGCTTTTGACGCTGATTATTCTATTGTAAAAGCCTGGAAAGGAGATCATGCCGGAAATCTTATTTTCAAAGGATCTGCCAGAAACTTTAATCACCCGATGGCTGGTGCAGGAAAAATTACCATTGCTGAGGTAGAAGAATTAGTAGAACCCGGAGAATTAGATCCAAACGAGATTCATATTCCGGGAATTATGATTCAAAGAATTTTTCAGGGTGAAAAATTTGAAAAGAGAATAGAGCAAAGAACCGTTAGATCTAAAGAATAAATTTCTGAAGATTACGATTGAGAATAACAAAGCGCTGAATGTATTTTCAGCGCTTTCTTTATTGAGTAAATTTAGCTCTTTTAGGGTCCATTTTTTGTGCTGTCATTTTGGATGAAGCAACGCGGAATGAAGAATCTCAAGATGAAAATTTCCCGTAGATTACACAGATTTTTATAGATTCATTATCTGCCATGTCTACTTAACCTGCTAGATAAAGAAAAAATAAACATCGCCAATGATGATGGATGTAATTGACTATGCTAATTGTTTTTATGATTGAGATACAGTCGTTTTCCTTTCTCCAATCTGCTGTCTCCACATGGCATAATAAAGCCCTTTTTCAGCAATCAGATGATCGTGAGAACCTGTTTCTACAATTTGACCACGTTCCAGTACGTAGATTTTATCTGCATGCATGATGGTGCTTAATCGGTGGGCAATCAGAACGGTAATTTGTTCCCTTTCCTCTGAAATTTGCTTTATAGTAGAGGTGATTTCTTCCTCAGTAATACTGTCCAGGGCGGAAGTAGCTTCATCAAAAATCAATAGATGAGGTTTTCTTAAAAGTGCTCTTGCAATGGCAATTCTTTGCTTTTCACCACCACTCAGCTTTAATCCACCTTCACCAATAACGGTTTCTATTCCTTTTTCAGCTCTTTCCAATAATCCGGTACAGCTCGATTTCTGCAACGCAACGGTAAGTTCCTGCTCAGTAGCTTTAGGATTTACAAAAAGAAGATTTTCCTTGATTGTTCCTGCAAAAAGCTGAGTATCCTGCGTTACAAATCCAATCTGATTTCTCAGTTCATCAAAATCAAATTCTTTTCCGTTAATATCATTGTAAAAGATATTTCCTTCCTGAGGCCTGTAAAGTCCAACCAACAATTTTACCAATGTGCTTTTTCCAGATCCGCTTGGCCCTACAAATGCAATGGTTTCCCCATTTTTCACATCAAAAGAAATATTATTCAAAGCTTTATACTGAGCCGATTGATGCTTGAAAGAAACATGTTTGAATTCCAATTCTTCAATAGCACCAATTTGCTTTGGATGAAGTGGTTTTTCCTCCACATCCTTTTTCATTAAACGGTCGAAATTTTGAAGTGAAGCTTCAGCTTCTCTGTACGAAATTATAATATTTCCGATCTCCTGCATAGGCCCGAAAATAAAGAAGCCATAAAACATCAGGGAAAGGTATTGTCCCGGAGTAACAACATTTTTAAAGATCAGATACAAAAGCGTCAGGGTAATCATCTGTTGAAGAAAATTAACCATCGTTCCCTGAATAAAACTCAAAGAACGAATGCTTTTTACCTTTCTTAGTTCAAGTCCCAGAATTTTATAGGTGTTGTTATTCAGTCGTTTAACTTCCTGGTTGGTTAAGCCTAAACTCTTTACAATCTCTATATTTCTAAGACTTTCCGTAGTACTTCCGGCTAATGCAGTTGTTTCAGAAACAATATTCTTCTGAATGACTTTAATTCTTTTACTCAATAAATTAGTGATAAAAGCAATCAGAAAAATTCCACAAATATATACTGGCATAATCGACCAATGTAGACGGATAGCATACACCGAAACGAAAATAATGCTTACCAGAATCCCAAAGAAAATATTAATGAAATTGGTAATAAACTTAACTGAATCCTCTCTTACTTTGGTTAAAATAGATAAAGTTTCTCCACTTCTCTGGTCCTCAAATTCCTGATAAGGCAATGCCATTGAATGTTTTAGACCGTCTGTAAAGATCTTCGCCCCAAATTTTTGAGTAATAACACTCACTACATAATCCTGAAAAGCTTTGGCAATTCTGCTCACCATTGCAGTTCCGATAAGTAAACCTAAGAAATAGAAAGCTCCATGGTATATTGAAGTTCCATAAAGGTATTCATCTATATTTCTGGGTAACAGTTTTTCCTTGTCAAAGAAATTAGGATGGGTGACCAGCTGGTCCAAAATATTCCCTGTAATTGCAGGAGCAAATAAAGAGAAAACCTGGTTAATGGTGGCCAATAGCAAAGAGATGATAATCAGCCACTGATAAGGTTTAAGGTATTTTAAAAGTATCTTCATTCTAGTAAATAATGAGGCAAAATTAATGATATTATTTTTACTAACGATGTTAATTATTAATGACAATGATCTGTTGTTGAGGAAGATTTGACACTGGATGACGGAAGAATGAAATTATAAAGTATATAAGTAACTCTGTTTTTTTTTAATCTAAATGAAGAATAGTATGGTAGTTTTTTGACCAATACTAACCTCCAGCCTCCTGCTTCCAACTTCCTGCCCGATAAACCCCTTTTGTATTCGGCTGAAAATAATTAAATTGCAGTCTAAGTTTTAATTATGCTTACAAAAGAACAAATTGCCAAAAGAATTTCAAAAGAACTGAGAGATCGTTATTATGTAAACCTGGGAATCGGAATTCCTACTTTGGTTGCCAACTATGTTCCGGAAGGTATTTCCGTAGAATTCCAGAGTGAAAATGGAGTGTTGGGAATGGGACCTTTCCCTTTCGAAGGAGAAGAAGATGCAGATATCATCAATGCCGGAAAACAAACCATTACTATTTTAGAAGGAGGTTCGTTCTTCGATTCTGCTTTTAGTTTTGGGATGATTCGTGGACAGAAAGTAGATCTTACCATTCTTGGAGCAATGGAGGTTTCCGAGAATGGAGATATTGCCAACTGGAAAATTCCGGGAAAAATGGTGAAAGGAATGGGGGGAGCTATGGACCTGGTAGCCTCTGCAGAAAATATTATCGTTGCCATGATGCACGTAAATAAAGCCGGAGAAAGCAAGATCCTTAAAAAATGTACACTGCCTTTAACGGGAGTAAACTGTGTGAAAAAAGTGGTTACTGAATTAGCCGTATTGGAAGTAACTCCAAAAGGGTTCAAACTGCTGGAAAGAGCGCCGGGAGTTTCAGTAGAAGATATTATCAAAGCAACAGAAGCAGACCTTATCATTGAAGGTGAAATTCCTGAAATGCAATTTTAATACAATACAAACCTTGTCAATGGCAAGGTTTTTTTTATTTTTACCAGTAGTTTTTCTGTCATTCTGGATGAAGCTACGCGGAATGAAGAATCCCTTTGAAAACAATTATTTTCTCTCGCAGATTCTGGAGATTACACAGATTTTTATTAGTGGCGAATATCATACATCTTAATCAGCAGATTGGTCTCCGTCTTTACTCACTTAAAATCTATTTAAGATATAAATAAAAAGGTTGCTTCCCGTATGAAACAACCTTTTATATTCTTTTTAACTTTAATTTATCTATTAGCATCCTGCGCTCCGAAAACCTTCTGCAATATGCTTGTTGTTCTCATAGCCGGTGTATTTCTGATTCCGCTTTCTTTATCAGCTACCATTTTGAATACTCCATTGATGGTTTCTGTAGTCACATATTCATTAAGATCAGTAGTTACAGATTGTCCTGTAAAAGTGTTATATTTTGAAATCAGGTTTTTCCAAACCGCATCAGCACCTACTTTTCCTAAAGAAGCCTTTACTTTGGGCTGAAAAGCGGTAAATAATTGGCTCTGGGTTTTACTTTGCAGGTAGCTTGTTGCCGCATTATTATTCCCTAACAGAATATTTTTAGCATCAGTGATTGTCATAGAAGTAATGGCATTGGTGAAAATAGGTGCCGCTTCCGTTACAGCATCTTCTGCTGCTCTGTTTAATAATTTTACGCCTTCATCAGCCAGACTGCCCAATCCTACAGAACGTAAAGTCATATCAACCTTTCTTAATTTTTCAGGCATTAAGATTTTTACAGCTTCATTTTTCAGAAAACCGTCTGTTAAAGCCAGTTTCTTCACTCCATCCGTTACTCCTACACTTAAAGCTTCTTTTAATCCGGAAGAAATCTGAGTTGAGGTAAGGTTTCCAACATTAAGAGGAGACGTTTTTGTTGAAGTAGAAATGGGATTTGTTGTGGTCGTGTTTGTTGTAGTAGCGGCTGTGGAACCTTTAGTAGCCTGTGGATTGTTAAGATCAATTCCTGTTTTGTCTTTAACCGTTGATTTTAAAATATCAAGAAGTTGTGCCTGTGTAGAAATTGAAAGGAATAATCCGGCTGTTATAAAAATGCTTTTTCTCATTGTATTTTTTTACAAATTTAGATGTTTAATCTTGTAAGTGACGTAAGCTTATCAAAAAATAAACCATAATTTTTTTCTGAATTTAAAAAAGAGGATATTGTTGATGTAAATGTTTGATTTCTAATTTATTTTAAAGTTAAATAAATCTTATGCAATGATTGGGTTATTGATGGAAATTAATAGTCTTTCAGAAAAAGGGAATGGTTTTTTTTACCACTAATTCTGTCATTTTTCAAGCGGCTCAATAATGATTTCCTTTAGGGTTAAATATAGAATCTGAACCATTTAAAAGTATTGGAAAATAAGTATATTAGCTAAAACTTTAACCCCATCCAATGGTACGAACCTTTTTAGTATTTTTTGTGTTGCTTTCAAACCTAGTATTGGCTCAAGATAAATTGAATCTCATTCCTTATCCTCAGAAAGTTGAATTTTTAAATGGAGAATTTATCATTCCTGAAACCTTTATATTGGAAGGAAAACCTTTAAAAGAAGAAGGATATATCAAAAAACACTTTACTAAGTTTAAATACGGCAAAAAAGATGAAGCCCATTTAGTATTCGGATTGTTTCCGCCATCAATAATGCCTTTAACAGAAGAGCAGAAAAAAGAAAAATACGCGATTGAAATTTCATCCAGAGGTATTGCTATTCAGTCTTATACAGAGCAAGGTCGTTTTCTGGCCCTTCAGACAGTTATTCAAATGATAGAGCAATATAAGGAAGTTGGGAAAATCCCTGCTATGAAGATCGAAGATCAACCTAAATTTGCATGGCGCGGAATGCATCTTGATGTCTGTCGTCACTTTTTCACCGTAGATGAGGTAAAACAGTATATTGATTATCTGGCGATGTATAAACTGAATACTTTTCACTGGCATTTAACCGATGATCAGGGATGGAGAATTGAAATTAAAAAATATCCTAAGCTTACTCAGATAGGCGCAAAGCGTAAAGAATCAATGATAGGAGCTTACGTGGATAATACCTTCGATGGAAAACCATATGGCCCTTATTTTTATACTCAGGAACAGATCAAAGACGTTGTGAAATATGCCAAGGAAAGACATATAACAGTGGTTCCGGAAATTGAAATGCCTGGCCATGCCCTCGCAGCTTTGTCTGCTTATCCGGAATTGGCCTGCACCAAAGGTCCTTTTGAATCTGCTACGAAATGGGGCGTTTTTGATGATGTTTTCTGTCCTAAAGATGAGACCTTTAAATTTCTGGAAAATGTTTTGGATGAGGTTATGCAATTATTTCCGTCACAGTATATTCATATCGGAGGGGATGAATGTCCTAAAACAAGATGGAAAGAATGTACCCATTGTCAGGAATTAATTAAAAAGAATAATCTGAAGGATGAACACGGGTTGCAAAGCTATTTCATTCAAAGGGTTGAAAAGTATATCAATAGTAAAGGACGAAAAATCATTGGTTGGGATGAAATCCTGGAAGGAGGATTGGCCCCTAATGCCACTGTAATGAGCTGGACTGGAGTAAACGGTGGAATTGAAGCAGCAAAAGCAAAACATTTTGCTGTGATGACACCTGGAGCTTACTGTTATTTTGACCATTATCAGGGAGATCCACAGTCTGAACCTAATGCATTTGGCGGATTTACCCCATTGGATAAAGTATATTCTTATAACCCAATTCCTGCAGAATTAAATGCTGAACAGGCTCAATATATTCTAGGCGTTCAGGCCAATCTATGGACTGAATATATTCTGGATTTCAAACAGGTGCAGTATATGATTTTTCCAAGATTGATGGCGCTTTCCGAAGTTGGATGGGGTACTTCAGATCCTAAAAACTATAAAGATTTTGAAAACAGAGTTATCAGCCATTTCAAAATACTGGACAAAATGAATGTTAACTACGCGAAAAGTATCTATAATATCTCAGGAAAAGTAATTCCTTCAAATAACGGAATTGCCTACGAACTTTCTACTTCACAGAATTCAAAAGGAATCAGATATACTTTAGACGGAACTGTTCCAACGATTAATTCCAAGACCTATCAAGGTTCTCTTTCCATCCCAAATTCTTTAACGGTTAAATCTGCTTATTTTGAAGATGGACAATTGAAAAGTGCAGTTTCTTCACAAGAGTTTACCATATCGAAATCAACAGGAAAAAAGATTACCCTTGAACAGCAGCCAAGTGAAAATTACTCCTTCGGTGGAGCTTTTACGTTGGTAGACGGAATTATCGGAAATGTAAAGAAGCTGGGCAAAACATGGCTGGGCTTTCAGGGAAAAGATGTAGTGGCAACCATTGATTTTGGTCAGAAAACCGACTTTTCAGAAATCTATTTTAATACCTTGGAAAATAAAGGAAGTTGGATTCATCTTGCAAAATCTGCTAAAATTTTTGTTTCTGACGACAACAAAGATTTTAAAATCATCAAAGAAATAGGAAAGGAAGACATTCAAAATACCAAAGGAAAAATACAATTGAAACTAGGTAAGCAAAATGCAAAATATCTGAAGGTTATGATTGAAAATGCAGGAATTATCCCAGCAGGGAATCCCGGTGCTGATTCTAAAGCGTGGCTGTTTATTGATGAAATTGGCGTAAATTAGCCCTATTCAATTAAACAACATGCAGGATACCATACTTTCTTCAGAATTTTCTTCTTCACCAGATCTGGTAGAAAAACTCTATCAGTACGGAATCACTAAAAATTATCATGAAGGAGATATTATTTTAGATGAAAACGCTTCCATACGTTCCATTCCCATTGTAATGAAAGGGATGATGAAGGTGATCCGAACCGAAGAAGATGGACGCGAGATCCTGTTGTATTATATTAAAGCAGGGGAGAGCTGTATCATGTCTTTTCTGGGGGGAATGCACCATGAAAAAAGTATTGTAAAAGCAGAAATAGAAGAAGACGCTGAAATTCTTTTCCTTCCGATAGATAAGGTTGCATTATTCATCAAAGAACATCCGGAATGGCTGGATTATATTTTCAGACTTTATCACAAACGCTTTGAAGAATTACTTGATATTATCAACGCCATTGCCTTCAAAAAAGTAGATGAAAGACTCCTGAATCTTCTCCACAAAAAAGCGGAACTTACCAATTCTAATACTATAAATACTACTCATGAGCAACTCGCCAACGAATTGGGAACCGCCAGAGTGGTGGTATCAAGGCTTCTGAAGCAGCTTGAAGAAGACGGCAGACTAAAACTGGGTAGAAACAAAATCACTCTTCTGAAATCTACCAATTAATTACAATTTCTCTTCTCTTTTCTAAATTCCGGTTAATAAACACTCATATTCCCCTCCGGAAGGTTGTCAATCCTTATGTAACAAAAGTAGCTGTAGTTCTTCTCAAACAATTCCATTTTTGCATTATAATAGTTGAACAAATGGAAATTATAGGATATGCAGCATCCGTTTTAATTGGTGTTTCTTTAGGTCTAATTGGTGGTGGTGGAAGTATTCTGACTGTCCCCGTATTGGTGTATCTTTTTGGAATTGATACCCTGCTGGCTACAGAATATTCTCTTTTTATTGTGGGGATAAGTAGTGCCGTAGGTTCAATAACCTATTTTAAAAAAGGATTGGTTGATTTTAAAATGGCTCTGATATTTGGAGTACCCTCTGTTATTTCAATTTTTCTAACCAGAATGTATCTGTTACCTCTCATTCCGGAAGACCTTCTCAGGATAAAAAGCTTTATAGTAACTAAAAATATTTTTCTGCTGTTGATTTTTGCCGTTTTGATGATTCTTGCCTCCTATAAAATGATTAAGGGTAAGATTTCCGAAGATATGGATGGAAGTGATTTTAATAGCAATAAAGCTCTGCTGGCTGCCGGAGAAGGAGCAATAGTAGGTGTTTTAACTGGGTTGGTGGGGGCAGGAGGAGGTTTTATGATTATCCCTGCATTGGTTAACCTTTTAAAAGTTCCGGTGAAAACTGCGATAGGAACTTCACTGGTTATTATTTCTTTAAACTCTCTGATTGGCTTCTCTTCATCCATCAACCATGTAAAAGTAGAATGGAATTTATTGCTCTCTATTACAGCTATTGCTGTCATTGGGATTATCATAGGCTCAAAGATTTCAAAAAAGATTGATGGTAAAAAACTGAAACCGGCATTCGGATGGTTTATTCTGGTGATGGGAATTTACATTATTACCAGGGAAATATTTCTTTAAACTTGCTTGTGTAACAAAAGTAACTGTAGGAGAAAACAGAAAAAGGGAACTTTGTATAAGAAAACAAATTCAAAAATAAAATAAGATGAAAATAGAACAGATTTATACAGGATGTTTGGCTCAGGGAGCATACTATATTACTTCAGCCGGAGAAGCTGCCATTATCGATCCTTTAAGGGAAACCCAGCCTTATGTGGAAAGGTTAGAAAAAGATGGAGTGCAGTTAAAATATATTTTTGAAACCCATTTTCATGCAGATTTTGTCAGTGGTCATCTAGATTTAAGCAAAAAAACAAATGCTCCAATCGTTTACGGACCCACTGCAAGACCTGAATTTGAGACCATCATTGCAGAAGATGGCGAGATATTTGAAATTGGAGATATCAAGATAAAAGTACTTCATACACCCGGACATACATTGGAAAGTAGTTGTTATCTGCTGATTGATAAAGAGGGAAATGAAAAAGCACTTTTCAGCGGAGATACCTTATTTCTGGGAGATGTTGGTCGTCCTGATCTTGCCCAGAAAGCGACGGATATGACGCAGGAAGAACTTGCGGGATTGCTATATGATAGTTTATACCATAAAATATTACCTTTAAATGACGATATTACCGTATATCCTGCCCATGGAGCAGGTTCTGCATGTGGTAAAAATATGCAGAAGGAAACAATTGATACATTAGGGAACCAGAAGAAAACAAACTATGCTCTTAATCAGAACAACAAAGAAAACTTTATTAAGGCTGTAACAGATGGACTTTTACCACCGCCTGCCTATTTTGGAATGAATGTGATGATGAATAAAAAAGGATATCATAGCTTTGATGAAGTATTGTCTAAAGGATTACAGACTCTTACGCCTGAGAAGTTTGAAGCAGTAGCAGAAGCTTCCGGAGCCTTGATTTTGGATGTTAGAAATAATGGTGAATTTGCTGGAGGATTTATTCCGCAATCAGTCAATATAGGATTGGATGGTGATTTTGCACCATGGGTAGGAGCCTTGATTGGAGATGTAAATCAGCCTATTCTGTTAGTCACAAACCCCGGAGATGAAGAAGAAGCGGTAACCAGATTAAGCAGAGTAGGGTTCGATCATATTCTGGGCTTTTTAAATGGTGGTTTTGATGCTTGGAAGAACAGTGGAAAAGAAACTGATTCTGTAAACCGTATTTCTGCAGGACAATTTGAAAGAGAGATAGAAGGTAGAGAAGTTAAAATTATTGATGTAAGGAAAGAAAGTGAATATGCTGCTGAACACGTAAATGAAGCTTACAGCAAACCTTTGGCTTATATTAATGAATGGATTGATGAAATCCGGACAGAGGAACATTTCTATCTTCATTGTGCCGGCGGATACAGAAGTATGATGGCAGCCAGTATTCTTCAGGCAAGAGGATACAGAAACTTTACAGAAATTGAAGGCGGTTTTAATGCCATTGCTTCTACAGGAGTTTCCAAAAGTGATTTTGTCTGTCAAACTAAAGTTTTAAAATAATAATAAAATAGATATGTTGGAGATCATAAAAGAACCGTGGCCATGGTATATTGCGGGACCTTTAATTGGATTAACTGTTCCTGCCTTACTGATAATGGGTAATAAATCCTTTGGAATCAGTTCCTCGCTGAGACACATCTGTGCAGCTTGTATACCTGTCAATGTCAACTTTTTTAAATATGACTGGAAAAAAGAAGCCTGGAACCTGTTTTTCGTATTGGGAATTTTCTTGGGAGGAATGATAGCAGCCAATTTTCTACTGAATCCATCGGAAATTACTGTTAATCCAGATCTGAAAACCGAGCTGGCCGGCTACGGAATTACAGATTATACCAATCTGGTTCCGGCTCAGCTCATGAATTTTGAAAGTCTTTTTACTTTAAGAGGATTTATCATGATGGTAGTAGGTGGATTTTTAGTAGGCTTTGGAACCCGATATGCAGGTGGATGTACCAGCGGCCATGCCATTATGGGGCTTTCCAATCTGCAATGGCCTTCTTTGATAGCTACTGTTTGCTTCATGATAGGTGGATTTCTAATGGCCAACATTATTCTGCCGATGATCCTTTCCTTATAAGTTTAATTTTTTAAGAATCAAATCAATGTTAAAAGAACAAGAACAAAATATCCGCCATCAGGATGCTGTTTGTGTCAATGAAAGTACACTAAATCATCCATGGTATTACCATTTAAAATATCTGGCAGCGGGAATCATATTTGGAATAATCTTCGTAAAAGCTGAGGTTATCAGTTGGTTCAGGATTCAGGAAATGTTCCGTCTGCAATCGTTTCACATGTATGGAATTATCGGAAGTGCTGTTTTGGTAGGAATGGTTTCAGTAGGGCTGATTAAGAAATTCAATATCAAAACAATCCACGGAGATCCCATTACATTAACCCCTAAAAAGTTCAATAAAGGTCAGATTTATGGTGGATTGATTTTCGGTTTTGGCTGGGCGATTACCGGAGCCTGCCCGGGACCACTTTTTGCCCAAATCGGAACCGGAGCTTTGGCAGTGTCTGTTACCCTTTTAAGTGCCATTGCCGGAACCTGGGTATATGGATATTTCCGAGATAAACTGCCACATTAACACTTATATTCATTACTGATAATCGTAGATTTTCAAAAACTTAAGTGTCAATGTTTTGTAGTTCAATGAACATATAAAACAAAAAAAGACAGCGAATATTAATTCGTTGTCTTTCTGTACAAAATTATGAAAAAATGAAGTTTTGTGCGCCCAGAGCCATATAAAGATTGATGCGTTCCATTTTATCCTGAAGTTCCAGGTTGATAAGATTTATCTCATTTTTAAGAAGATCCCGTTGCTTACGGATCAGCATGAAACTGTTATTGGTTCCTACCTTAATTTGTTTTTCAGTGAGGCTGATATTTTTTTTCAGTTCATTGATGGCTTTACGGTTAAAACCGCTCTGCTTTTCAATAGAATTCAGGTTTGCTAATGATGATTCCACTTCATTTAACGCATTCAGAACTGCTTTTGAATACTCTTCAACAGTCTGTTTTTGCTGGGAATTTTTTATTTCTACATTCTTTTTAAGCTTTCCACTATTGAAAATAGGAGAAACTAACCCACCACCTACTCTCAGTAAAGGATTCGTAAATAATGAATTAATAGATTCTACATTACTGCCGGCAGTCCCTAGTGAAGAACTTATGGTAAGAGAAGGAAGTCTTGCTGCATTAGCCTGCTGAACCTCATAAAAAGCCTTTTCTATCTGAAAATGATAAGCCTGTATGTCTGATCTGCTTTCTAAAAGCTCCAAAGGAAAAGAAGAAGGGATATTATGTTGTACAGGATTAAAAAAACGCTGTGTTGTTAATTTTCCTTCAGGATATTTTCCGGTCAGCAGCTCAAGAGATCTTCTGGATTGCATGTTGGCGTTTCTGATTTTTTCAAGATATCCCTGCAAAGAAATAATTTCTGCAGAGATATTAGATAAGTCAAGAGCATTGGCAGTTCCCACTTTTTTCTGAATACCATATAATTTTTCCAGCTCTTTCGTTTTCTGAATATACCCTTCAATCATTTGCTCCTGAATGTTTCCGGTAATATTGAGATAATACGCCTTTGCAATCATAGCAGCAATAGACTGATGTAACAGGGTGTTTTTATGCTTGGCAGAAAAATAATCGCTGGTACCGACCATTTGCGCAGACTTATTTTTACCCCATAAATCAATTTCCCAGCTGGCTTTCAGTGCGAGACGGCTGATCTGGCTTTCACTCACCAGATTATTGGATGTATTGGCAACCGCACTCACACTGGGATAAAGATTAGTTCCTGCAATTTCCATCGCCAGTTCAATCTGATTGAGGTTTTCCTTAGCAATAATAATATCAGAATTATACTGCATCCCTTCATTGATAAGTGCTTCCAGTTGAGGTGTCTTAAGATCCGTAATCCAATCATAAGAAAGAGATCTTGAATTAGCATTTCGGTCAAAAATCCAGTCATCCGGAATGGTAATATGAGAGGCTATTTCACTGTTTTCCTTCAACTGATTTATATTTTCTTGGGTAGGCTCCTTGTAGCCTATGCATGAGCTTAGACTTACAGCCAGGATTCCTGCCATGATGAATCTTTTGTACATATTAATGAAGTTTAGGAATAAGGAAGTTAATTTTGCTGCTGATTCGTACCATTACTTTACGGATAAGATGTAGAGGTTTAATATGATCCGAATAAATAACCGCTGTTCCTCTGGCTCCAACTGTCAGTTGTTTTTGGTTATCTTCCAGAACAAACTTGGCAATCATCTTTCCATCCGTTTCCGGTAATTGTCTGGCGGTATCAGGAAGTCCTGCTGTAGATCCATTTCCACCAAGCATTCCTCCGGCATTGTTCATAATACCCTGGCTGGTAGCGTCAATAACATATTCAAGTTTAGCCTTAACAACCTTTCCCGGTTCTGTTTTAAGAGCAAGTTCTACTTCATCACCATTCTTTACAGCCTCAAGTTCGTTTTGGGCAAAGAATCCGATGACAGACTGCTGTTTCTGAATCAGAACAAAAGCAGATTTAAACGGAGCCATAATAGCCCCTTCATTAAGCTGAACATTGGGAATAATCCCATCGGTAGGTGCTAAAACAACAGTTTGAGATAAGTTCCATTTAGCCTGATCCAGTTTAGCCTGAATTTCAGATACAGAAGAGTTTTCTCCATTATAAGAAGCATTAGACTTTGTTTCAAGAGATTGTTGCTGAGCCTGCGCAGCACTGATACGGGATTGTAAATCCTGAACATTCGTCATCGCCTGTTCCAGATCAAACTTGTTGGCAGCCCCTGCTTCTACTAATTCTTTATATTGACTCACTCTTTTGTTAGCCAGATCAAGTTGTGACTGTAAACCTGCAATATTTTTTCTGGATGCAGAAATATCCGTGTTGTAAGAGTGTACAGTAGCTTTCATATTACTGAGTTTTGCTTCCAGAGATTTAATTTCCTGTACATAAGGTTCTCTGTCCAGAACAAATAATGTATCTCCTTTTTTAACTTCCTGATTGGTCTTTATATATACTTTTTTAACTTTCCCCAAAACCTGTGTAGTGATATCCACACTTCTGTTTCCTACCTTTACATCAGAAGTAATAGGACAATAGTAATTAAGGCTTAATATTAAAGCTATAGATCCAAAAATAGGAAGAGAGTACACCACAACCTGTGTGGTAAATGTCCAGGGAATCAGTTTAAATTTTTTGATAAGCAGCCAGCAGATTCCGGCATATATGGCAACGAGTAATTCTAGCATGTTGATTAATTTTCAATTGTGTTAAGTTCTTCTTCCTGTTCTTTAAGAGTGTCAGGGGCATTTTTGGGTTGATTTTGATTGCCATAATCATAATTCGCCCAGATTAAAGCAACCGGCCATAAAAGGCCTCCAAAAATAAGAGAGAGGAGGCACATGCTTTTTATGGCGTTGAGCTGAGGATGATTCTTTTTTTCGGCTACTTTTTCCGGATAAATGTGAACTTTCCAGAAAAGGTAGATCCCGGCCAAAGGTAAAACAAGTAAAATGAGCCAGGATGCACCATCAGCTATATTGTCTTCTATTCCGCCTGTTGATGCCTGAACAAAATTGCATGAGAGTAACAGGCAGAGAAGTAAGGATATTCTTTGCATAATATATTGGTATAAGGTAATATTTAAAGGTAAAACAAGGGGGTAACCGGACTGTAAATGCCAGTCAGTTAGCTTATATCTTAATGAAGATTAAAGAGGATTCAATATGATAAATTGTCGTCAATGATATTTTTCTCATTTTTTGCTTTTAATAAATTGGGTAACAGTATTTTGAGTAAGCAAAAATAGATCGAATAAAATGAGAAAAAGTATTCCTAAGTTATTTTTTTCTGTCGTTCCTTTTTTTATGAACCCTTGCAGTCATCCTTGAGAGAGAATTGGGAGTAATGCCCAGAAAATTGGCAATATACTTTCTGTTGGCATTTTGAGAAGTAAAGGGACGGTTTTGCAGAAACTCTTCATATCTGGAATGAGGAGAAGTAGAGCAAAACTGTTCAGTACGTACCTTTAATATATTGATAACCTGTTTTAAAGATCTCAGGTACATATTGTAAATACCTCTGTGCTTAAATGCAGCTTCTTCAAATTCATTTTTGTCGAATAAAAAGATTTGAGTTTCTATAACAGCTTCTATCGTATATTTTCTCTCACTTTCCTCAGCGTAGGATTCCGGACTTGCCATAATAACAGCTTCCTTTTCCGAGGGTAAAAACAGATTGGTTTCAATGCCGTTTTCATCATCAAAGAAAAATCTCAGTAATCCGTTGGAAAGGATAAAAAGTTGACTAAAAGACTGTCCTGGCTCTACCAGTTTTTGTTTTTTTTGAAGAAGTTTTGGTGTACTAATGTTGATCAAAACATTAATTTCCTCATCAGATAATTCCTGAAAGAAAACAATATTCCTGAAAGTCTTAAATAGGTCCATTACGTCAGTAAAGATAATCAAAAATCAGATATAGATATTCGTTGCCTCATCTTAAGGATTTCAAAGAAGTTTTTTTTAGATTTGTTATCACTATAATTTTGATATACAATGAACAATAACCGAAGAAATTTTATCAAAAAACTGGGAATCGCAACTGCAGCACTGGCTGTAAATCCATTGGATCTGATGGCGAAAGAATTGCCTGAAAACAATACCGTTACCAATAAGCCCATCGTTCTCTCAACCTGGAATTTCGGGATAAAAGCCAATGAAGAAGCCTGGACGATCCTTGGAAAAGGAGGAAAAGCGCTGGATGCCGTTGAAAAAGGAGTTCGATTGGTAGAGCTGGATCCCAAAGAGAGAAGCGTAGGTTATGGTGGTCGTCCTGACAGAGATGGCAGGGTAACATTAGACGCCTGTATTATGGATGATAACTACAATATAGGTTCAGTGGCCTGTCTTGAAAACATTAAAAATCCTATTTCTGTAGCCAGAGCTGTGATGGAAAAAACACCTCATGTCATGCTGGTAGGAGACGGAGCATTACAATTTGCTCTTTCACAAGGTTTCAAAAAAGAAAATCTTCTCACTGAAGAATCCGAAAAAGAGTGGAAAGAATGGCTGAAAACAAGTAAATATAAACCCATTGCCAATATTGAAAATCACGATACCATAGGAATGATTGCCCTGGATGCAAACGGAAATCTTTCCGGAGCCTGCACTACCAGTGGAATGGCTTTTAAAATGCATGGAAGAGTAGGAGATTCTCCCATTATCGGAGCTGGTTTATTTGTAGATAATGAAGTAGGAGCAGCTACAGCAACTGGGCACGGTGAAGAAGTAATAAGAACTGTAGGAACTCATCTTGTGGTAGAATTAATGAGACAGGGAAGAACTCCGCAACAGGCCTGCAAAGAAGCTGTAGATAGAATTGTAAAGATCAATCAGAGAAGAAATAAAAATCTGAAAGATATTCAGGTAGGTTTTATTGCGATCAATAAAAAAGGAGAGTATGGAGCTTACTGTATTCAGGACGGATTTAACTTTGCCGTATACGATCAGAAAGGAAACCGCCTCGAAACACCTGAATTTGCCGTGAAATAATATACAAGTGTTATAGCCACAAGTAAAAGGATAAACTCATTTGTGACTAAAGACAGTATGAAAAACAAAATCACTTGCGCATTTGTGTAAACCAATAAATTTAGACAAAAGATAAACCGATAATATAGAATATGAAAAGAACGATTATCGCTTCCCTGTTTTTAATAATAGGATGTAAAGAAGAAAAGAAAGAAGCATTAGTTACCCAACCGAAACCCGAAGTGAAAGAAAATGTAGTCCAGGAAACTACGCCTCAGATAAATGAGTCAGAAGAAGCGAAAAAATGGCTGGAAAAAAGTATCGAAGACTACTTTAAATCAGATCTTGGTAATCTGGATAAGAATATGCAGAAAATAACCACCAAGGATTATTACGATTATAAGGGAGATGCCATGGGTGTTGATATGGATGTAGATGGAAGTCTTACTGAACAGGAATTCAAAGATAAATGGAAAGGAAAATTTGATATTAAAAAAGCAGGTATTGGAGTTGGATTCTTAATTGCAGGCCAGGACTGGTCTAAAATAGAAGTAACAAAATGTCAGTTGATCTCAGAGAATGAAAACAGCTATCTGTTTGATGTTGTTCTTACTGATAAAGATCCGAAAGCTGTATATCCGATAAAAGTAAAAGTAATTAAAGAAAACGGATCTTTTTTAATTGCTGATGTATTACAGGATGTTCCTGAATTTAATTAAAAGATAGAAAGATAATGTCAAAAATAGAAATAGCATGCTTTAATCCAGAATCAGCAATGATTGCTTTTGAAAATGGAGCTGACAGAATAGAATTATGTGCAGGATTAAGCGAAGGGGGAACAACTCCTGATTTTAAATCTACAAAAGACTTAAGAGAAAAGATACACATTCCAATCTTTGTCATGATCCGTCCGAGAGGTGGTGATTTTACCTATTCGGATGCTGAATTTGAGCAGATGAAGAAAGATATAGCCGCTTTGAAATCATTGAATGTCGATGGTTTTGTATTCGGTATTCTGGATGAAAATGATGAGGTGAATATGGAGCAAAATAAAGCATTGGTTGAATTGGCTTCACCACTTCCATGTACATTCCACCGTGCCTTCGACAGAGCAAAAGGTCTTGAAGAGTCTTTAGAACAAGTAATTGAGTGTGGTTTTACAACCATTCTCACATCAGGTCAGAAGCCTAATGTATCAGAAGGAAAAGAAAACCTGAAAAAATTAGTTGCCGTTTCTAATGGAAGAATTGAAATTCTTGTGGGGGGAGGCCTCCGTTCCTCAAATATTGAAGATGTAAGAGAAGCTACAAAAGCTGGTTACTTTCACTCTTCAGCAATTACAGATGGCAGTTCCTTTGCAAACCCTGATGAGGTGGTCGCTTTGAAGAACAAATAATTATTATATACTTCATTTGTCATTCTGAATATAGACTGAAGGTCTACGAACGTAGTTCAAACGCAGAATGAAGAATCTTAAAACATTGTAGAGGTTCCATGTTCCTCGGAATGACAAAACTAATTAATTTTTTAATTTAAACGCAAAGTTTTATGTTATAGACTTTTATATTTTAAGGAAGCAAAGTATGGCGGCAAAGCCACTGAATAAGCAGATGAATAACGTTCGCTTCATCATAATCGATTGCAAATCGATTTCCTCTTAGCTCCCTTAAAATTAAAGCATACTCAAAATAAAAACTTTGCGTTAAAAAAATACACACAAATGACCGAAAACGAATTGTTTTACAGAATAATATATAGTTGTAAAAGTTCATTGTCTTTGAAGAAATAAATAATTATTACTCTAAACGCAAAGTTTTATGTAATAGACTGTTATATTTTAAGGAAGCAAAGTAAGGAGGCAAAGCCGCTGAATAAATAGATGGATAACGTTCGCTTCATCACAATCGATTGCAAATCGATTTCCTCTTAGCTCCCTTAAAATTAAAGTGTACTCAAAATAAAAACTTTGCGTTAAAAAAAATAAACACACAAATGACAGAAAACGAATTGTTTTACAGAATAATATATAGTTGTAAAAGTTCATTGTCTTTGAAGAAATAAATAATTATTACTCTAAACGCAAAGTTTTATGTAATAGACTTTTATATTTTAAGGAAGCAAAGTAAGGCGGCAAAGCCACAGAATAAACAGATGGATAACGTTCGCTTCATCACAATCGATTGCAAATCGATTCTCTCTTAGCTCCCTTAAAATTAAAGCGTACTCAAAATAAAAACTTTGCGTTAAAAAAATAAACACACAAATGACAGAAAATGAATTATCTTACAAAATAATAGGAGCAGCCATAGAAGTTCATAAAAACTTAGGCGTTGGATTATTAGAAAGTGCATATGAAACAGCTTTGGCTTATGAATTAAGAACACTAAATCTCAATGTAAAACAACAAGTCGTTTTACCATTACAATACAAAGAGATTGCAATAGAAAATGCATATAAAATTGATCTTATTGTAGAAGATAAAGTGATTGTAGAGGTTAAATCTGTATTAGAATTACATCCTATTTTCCATGCACAGGTTTTGACTTATTTAAAGCAGACCCATATAAAACTTGGACTTCTTATTAATTTTAATAGTGAACTCATTAAATATGGAATTCACAGAATTGTAAACAAAATTATTGATGCATAAAACTTTACTTTTTGCCTTTCTTATGATTCAGAATATTCTTTTTGCCCAATATTCTGAGAGAAGTCTCTCTTCTGAAAACTGGAAATTCAAAAATTCAAAAGATAAAAACTGGCTTCCGGCAAAGATCCCCGGAACAGTTCATCAGGATCTTATGGCTAATAAACTTATTCCAGACCCATTCAAGGATGAAAATGAGAAGAAAGTTCAATGGGTAGAAAATGAAGATTGGGATTATCAGACTAACTTTGAGATTTCACTCAAGGAGTTTGATTATGATAATATTGACCTTGTTTTTAACGGACTGGATACATTTACAGAGATTTATCTTAACGGAACACTCCTGAGAAAAACAGATAATATGTTCAGGAAGTGGGAAATTCCGGTGAAAGAATATTTGAAACAAGGGACAAATCTTCTACAGATAAAGTTTAAATCTGCTGTTAATGAAGGAAAAGAACTGGCAAAAAAAGTCCCGTTTACCATGCCTGAATCGCCACGAAGTTTTGTGAGAAAAGCCCAATATCAGTTTGGCTGGGATTGGGGACCCAGATTGGTAACAGCAGGAATCTGGAAAGAGGTAAAGCTGGAGTTCTGGGGAAATGCAAAGGTTAAAAATATTCAGGTTCAGCAGAAGTCTCTCTCCGATACTCAGGCTGAAGTGTCATTTAATATGAACATTTTTGCTGAAGAAGAAGGAGAATATTTTACGTGGTTCAACTTAAACAGAGGAATGCATAAATTCCATCTCAATAAAGGTTTAAATACCATTATCCTACCTTATAAAATTAAGGATCCGAAGAGATGGCAGCCTAACGGAAGAGGAAAGCCTGATGTATATACAACAAAGATTACCTTATATAAAAAAGGGGGAAGAATTATTCGTGATATCAACGTGACTTATGGGTTGAGAGATATTGAACTTATTCAGGAGAAAGATGAAAAAGGAAAATCTTTTTATTTCAAAGTCAATGGAAATCCTTTATACATCAAAGGAACCAACTGGATCCCTGCAGACAGCTTCTCTCCAAGAATCACAAAAGAAAAATATCAGAAACTGGTTAAAGCTGCTAAGGAAGCTAATATGAACATGATCCGGATTTGGGGGGGCGGAATCTATGAAGATGAAGAATTCTATAAAGCCTGTGATGAAAACGGAATTCTGGTTTGGCAGGATTTTATGTTCGCTGGAAGTTTTTATCCTGCAGATAATGAGTTTCTGGATAATGTGAAAGAAGAAGTAAAAGATCAGGTCAACAGACTTCAGAATCATCCATCCATTGCATTATGGTGCGGGAATAATGAAATTGATGAAGCGATTGTCAATTGGGGATATCAAAAGCAATTTAAATATTCAAAAGAAGATTCTATACAGGTATGGAAAGATTATAAAAAGCTGTTTCATGAAGTTATTCCTAATGTGATGAAGCAAAGCCTTACACCGGATAGAAACCTGTACTGGCCAAGCTCTCCGTCAATAGGATGGGGACATAAAGAAAGCTTAACAGAAGGAGACTCTCACTATTGGGGAGTTTGGTGGGGAGAACAACCTTTTGAAATTTATAATGAAAAAACAGGCCGGTTTATGTCTGAATATGGATTCCAGGGAATGCCAACGTTAGCAACAACAAAATCAATGTTCTCAGGAGTTTCAGATCTGGACTTACAAAATCCAACCATTAAAGCTCATGAAAAACATGCAAGAGGCTGGGAGATCATCAATAAATATATGGAACGGGACTATAAAATCCCAACGGGTTTTGTGAAATATAATTATGTTTCTCAATTATTACAAGCTAGAGGAATGCAGATTGCAATAGAAGCCCATCGTAGGGCAAAACCTTATAATATGGGAACATTATATTGGCAGCTTAATGATTGCTGGCCGGTGGTTTCATGGTCGTCCATTGATTATTTAGGAAATTGGAAAGCATTTCACTATCAGGCAAAAAGAAGTTTTGAATCAGTGTTAATTTCAGTTGCAGAAAGCAATAAAGCCTATGAAATCTATCTGATTAGCGATGTATTGAAAGAAATAAAAGTTGACGTGAAATTTGAACTCATGGATGTTGAAGGAAAGCAGTTATGGAAATCCAATATCACCAAGGATCTAAAGGCTGATGTAAGTGAGAAAATTTTCAGTATCAACAAAGCAGATTGGGCAAAATTTGATTTGTCTAAAGCGGTTTTAAAAATAAGCTCAGACACTGAAGATGCGAAATTCGAGAAGCATTTCTTTCCGGTAAAGCCTAAGGATTTAAAACTATCAAAACCCAATATTACCATTAAAAAAATATCACCAACAGAAATTGAAGTTTCAACAGATGTTTTAGCAAAAGACGTATATCTTATCGGAGATGCCCATTTCAGTGATAACTTTTTTGATCTGTTGCCGGGAACCTCAAAAAGGATTACTCTTTCCAGATCTTTGGAGAAAGTTGAGGTGATGAGCTTGTTTGATATTTTTTAAAAAACATTATTTTGAATTACCAAAAATTGGTAACTTTGATGTGTTGAATTTAAAATCAGAATACTATGGGACGTAATACATCCGTTTCTTTGGGAGATTATTTTGAAGATTTTGTAGATCATAAAGTCTCAGAAGGTAGGTATAAGAACGCGAGTGAAGTTATTCGTGCCGGATTAAGACTGCTGGAAGAAGAGGAAAATAAAATTCAGCTTCTTAAAAATGCAATTCAGGAAGGAATTGACAGTGGAATTGCAACAGACTTTAATCCTGAAAAGCATCTTGAATCTCTAAAGTCTAAAATCAAAAAATAAATGGGTACTTATTTTTTTACCCATAAAGCCATTGAAGATCTTGCTGAAATTTATGAATATACATATGAATTTTGGTCAGAAAAGCAGGCAGATAAATATTATGCCGAGTTAATCTATTGCTGTCAGATGCTTTCAGAAAACCTGAGGGTGGGAAAGGTTTACAGTGAAATTGGAAGTGATATTCAAGGCTTTCTTTCTAAGAAGCATATCATTTTTTATAGGATAAGAAGTTTGGATGAAATAGAAATCATCAGAATTCTTGGAGCAGAAGTAGATATTAAGAACAGGATAAAAGATTAAAATATACAGAGACTGAAATCTGCTTAATCCCCAATAACCTGCGAGAGAAAATCATCATGTCTCATAGGCTTGTGGAACAGATAAATCCTAAGTAAGACCTAAAAAATGACATTTTTCCATTCCCAACTCAAAAATCAGCCGTAAATTTGTCCTACATTATTCTTTTACAGTTATGGTAAATTTTGTTCTGATTGCAGTATGTATTATTGCAGGAATGGTATTCAAAGCAACAAAATCTATCCACCCGGATGCCCACAAGGGGATCAATACCTGGATTCTTTATCTTGCTCTACCGGCAGTTTCATTTAAATATCTGCCCAAAGTACAATGGACAACAGAGATGCTTTTTCCGATTGTCGCTACTTTTTTAATCTCTGTATTCTGCTTCTTTTACGTGATGTTTTACAGTAAAAGCCGCGGATATTCAAGGCGTTCAAGAAGTACGCTCGAATTAGCAAGCGGGTACAGTAATACCTCTTTTATAGGGTTTCCTTTGATTAGTGCGTTCTATGGTGAAAGTCTTCTGAGTATTGCGATTATATGTGATCAAACCATGTTTTTTGCCCTTTCAACATTAGGAATTATTGCCGCAGTGAAAGGAGGCAGCAAATCTGGAAAAGTGAGTGCCGCGTTTATTTTTAAGCGATTAATTACATTTCCACCATTAATTGGTTGTATTTCTGCCCTGGTATTGTCTCAATTCTTCGATTTAACCTTTGCAGAACCGCTTTTTGATAAATTAGCTGCTACAGTAAGCCCATTAGCTTTATTTTCGGTAGGTTTACAATTGAAGTTCAATGGTTGGAAAAAACTGATTCCTCAAATGTCAGCTTCTATGCTGTATAAACTGATTTTAGCTCCGGCCATCGTGTTAGGAATGGCTTTATTGTTAGGGATAAAAGGAGATGTCGCAAAAATTACTGTATTTGAAGCGGCCATGCCTACTTTAGTGACTTCAAGTATCATTGCAGAGCAGTTCAGGCTCAATACAAAACTAACCAATCTGATCATTGGAGTCAGCATCATTGTTGGATTTTTTACCTCTGCTTTTTGGTATGAAATAACCCAGCTTCTTTTTTGATAAATAAAGGTGAACAAAAATGTCCACCTCAGTATGTTTATTTTATTTAGGGTCGTCAGGATTCCAACCTCCGCCTACACATGAGACTTTATGAGTGAAATCATAAGTATTCACCCCATTGTTGAATTCGTAATTAAGTGTTTCTCCTGGGCCTAAGAAATAGGTTGCACTGGTAATCTTTAGTCTAAAGTTTCCTGTTTTTATTTCAGTAAATTTTCCGCAAGGAACAAAACTTTCCAGCTGACAAGCAGTATCTAATGTAGCCCATGTTTCCCCTTTAGGAATGATAACAATTGCCCAGGGATTAGGTACGGATAAATAATTGCCATTTTGGTTTTTTTGTTGCAAAGTCAACTTAAATTGAATATCATATGGAGCAGGCTGAGAAATATGTAATTGGACATTCCTGTTATCCAGTAAAGAATTATAACAAACAGGAGTTATAGGATCCATATTTAAAGTTATGATTGTATTATTTGAAGTTGTTTTTTTTGCAATTTTTGATAATGTCAGATCGGAATGCTTTTCTAAAGAAACATCTTCTGACCCTTCATTATGACATGATGCAATCATGAATAAAAATGATGATAGTACTACTAGTTTTTTCATGGAATTATTTTTTTCACTAATTAATGAAAAAATATAAAGCAATCCAAGGTTGAGAAAGAACAAAAATGAAATGAGATATAATTTTGCAGTTCTCTCTGGAAACATTTAATTTTACACCTTAAATATTTCCCTTGACATACGCTCAAATTGTTTTACCGCTGAATTTAAAAGGATCCTTTACCTATAAGGTTCCGGAAGAACTGATTTCTGAAATTCAATTGGGAATGCGGGTTCTGGTACCATTTGGCGGGAAAAAGATCTATACGGGAATCATTTTTGAACTTCATGATAATGCTCCGGATAACTTTGTGACGAAGGATATTATCAGTATTTTGGATGAAAAGCCAATACTTCCTGAAGAACAGATCCTTTTCTGGAACTGGCTTTCCGATTATTATCTTTGTAATCTCGGAGAAATTTACAGGTTGGCTTTTCCATCTTCATTAAAGCTGGAGAGTGAAACCTATTTAAAATTAAAACCTGGTGTAGTTGTTGACTTTGAAAATCTGGATGTCAACGAAATGTATCTTATTCAGGCATTGGAAGTGAGGCAACTTGTTAATCTAACAGACATTGAAGCCTTTATTCCAAAGAAGGAAATTATCAAAACCATCAATTCACTGATTGATCTTCAGTATATTGAGATTGATGAGAAAATTGCAGAGAAATATAAGGCTAAAGAAGTAGCTTATGTAAGAATTAATGGTGATGTTTTGAACAATCAGAACCTTACAGAAATTCTTTTAAAATTAAATAAAGCCCCTAAGCAAAAAGATCTATTCCTTCTTATTCTGGAGAAGCAGACTGAAAAACCTGATCTTAATATAAAAAAAGCAGAGCTGTTTGAAGACGGTTACTTTGGAAGTTCTCATTTCAAGGCACTGGCAGAGAAAGGTCTTGTTGAGGAATATTATATGCAGAAAGACAGGATTGAAAGTTACGAAGGAGAAATTGAAGAGATCGAAGAACTTTCTGAAGAACAGAAAACCGCAAAATCCGAGATAGATGAAGCTTTTGAAGAAGGAAAAAATGTATTGCTTCACGGGGTAACATCGTCCGGGAAAACCCATATTTATTTAGAAAAGATTGAAGAATGCATCAGAGAAGGGAAGAATGTTCTGTTTTTGCTTCCTGAAATATCATTGACCAAGCAAATTACCCAAAGACTGGAAAAGAAATATGGCAGGCAATTAGGTTTTTATCATCAGAAACTGACTGATTTTGAACGGGTAGAAGTATGGAGAAGAATAAAGCAAAATGATATCCGTATCCTTGTAGGAACCAGAAATGCCCTGTTTTTACCCTATCAGAATTTAGGTTTGATTGTGGTAGATGAAGAACATGATTCCGCGTATAAGCCAAGAGAAGTCTCGCCTTATTTTAATGCTAAAGATGCCGCTCTGGTTTTGGGTGGTTTATATAATGCCGGAGTTATCCTGGGCTCTGCAACACCTTCTGTTGAAAGTTATTACAGAGCCAGAAAAGATAAAATGAAATACATTTTCCTGAATGAAAGATTTGGAAATGTAAATCTTCCTGAATATGAGCTGATTAATTTCAAAGAAGCTCAGGAATCTAAGAATGTGTCCGGGAATTTTTCCTCAAGACTTATTGAGGCCATCAAGCATACCATTGATGAAAAGAATCAGGCTATTGTTCTTCACAACAGACGAGGTTATGCCAATGTTATAGAGTGTGAAACCTGCGGTTATGTGAATTACTGTTCCAATTGTGATGTGGTAATGACCTATCACAAGGCGGCCAATGAAATGAAATGCCATTACTGCGGTCAAAGAGCTTCAAAACCAAGAACCTGTCCTAAGTGTAATTCCGAAAACCTGAATGAAAGAGGAGTAGGAGTAGAACAGATTCATGAGGAAGTTTCTAAGCTGTTTCCGGAGAATGAGGTGGACAGAATGGATGTAGATTCTATGCGCAAGAAATTCGCTTACGAAAAACTGTATGAAAAGATTGAAGATGGGGAAACCGATATTGTAGTAGGAACCCAGATGATTTCCAAAGGGCTTGATTTTGACCATATAGAATTGGTAGCCATTCCTAAAGCAGATTCCTTATTATATGTACAGGATTTCAGAGCTGAAGAACGTGCTTATCAGTTGATTACACAGGTTGCCGGAAGAGCGGGAAGAGCTTCAGGAAAGGGTAAAATCCTGATCCAGACCTATAATCCCGATCATTCTGTTTTTCAGTTGATTAAAATGAATAATCCGGCGAAGATCTATAAATATATCCTTACCGAACGGCAGAAATTCCATTATCCGCCATTTACCAAGCTGATTATGATTGAACTGAAACACAGAAGAGATGATAAGGTAGACCGTGCCTCTCAGTTTCTAGGTTCAATCCTGAGAAAATATCTTCCTGAAGAATGCATTTTAGGTCCGGAAAGAGCTCAGATTGCCAGATTGAATAATTTATATCAGTTCCAGATTTTACTAAAATTACCACGCGGGAAAAACTATGAGAAGTTTAAAAGCATGGTATTGATAAGTTTGAAAGAATTTGATGAAATTACTGCTTATCAAAGCATTAAAAAAGATGTTTTTGTTGATTTTTAACAATTTTTAACAAACTTTACAGTCTTTTATAAGACGTCTGTGGTCCGTTATATAACAATAATTTCTACTTTTGATCGTTGATTAAGTGTTTGGCTTTTTTATTGAATGATTTAACTTATCATTTTCTACAGGCTCAAACTATAGAACAAAAAAAGGATAGATGGTAAATTTCAGAAAATATATTTCAAGTGCAGCGGTGTTGGCTTCCGGTCTTTTCCTGGCTCAATCTACCGTTTCTACTGTTCTTTACTCTCAGAATTACGACAATCAGAAAAACAGCTTAAACCTTCCGTCGCCCGTAAGTTCGATGGTGGAGAGAAGCGTATTGTCGGCTAAAGAACTTGTAGACATTAATGTAAACACAATGATGGCGGATCCTGTGCTGAAAAATGCAAACTGGGGATTCGTGGTGTATGATCCGAAAACAAAGAAGGTGATCTCTTCTTATAATGAAAGCTCTCCGTTGGTTCCGGCTTCCACTACAAAGTTGCTGACTACAGAAACAGCATTAAACCTGTTAGGGGAGAACTACCGTTGGCTTACTCAGTTAGAGTATGCAGGAACTGTAGATGAAAACGGAACATTAAACGGAAACCTTTATATAGTAGGAAGTGGAGATCCATCCCTGGGAACAAATAAAGCAGGAGCAGGATCTTACAGAGACATTATTTCAGATTTCATAGGTGGGCTTTCACGTGAGGGAATCAGAAAGGTAAATGGTGATATTATCATTCAGACAGCGCTTTTCAAAGGCAATATTGCAATGCTTCCGGAAAATGTTGTATGGTTGGAAAATAATAATTACTATCTGCCTGCAGGAACTACCCGCGCAATTAATCCGGCTAATGAAAAACTGATCGTAAAGAAATCCGGTTTCTCTACAGAAAAGAAGTTTTTCTACGTTTCACCATATGCTCATCAGATGGTATATGCTGAAAAGTATGACGGCGATGGGGGTTTAACAACAAAACTTCCGGATGCACCGGCTTACCTGGCCAATTCTTTCAGAACTACCCTGGTAAAAAGCGGAATTCCTGTTACCGGAAAAGTATTCGCAAAAATGACAGATCCGGCTCCGGAAAACAGAAAAACGATCTCTGCTTACAAATCTCCTACGCTGGGTGATATTGTGTATTATACCAATCAGCATAGTGACAATTCTTTGGCAGAGGCTTTATTAAGAACAGTTGGATTCCAGAAATTGGGAGATCAGACTTCAGAATCCGGAAGAGTAGTAGTGACAGATCACTTAAAAGATGCCGGTTTTGATATGTTGGGACTTACTTATATGGATGGAAGCGGACTTTCAAGAAGCAATAATGTGACTCCCATTTCTCAGGTGAAGTTTTTAACTTCCTTAATGGATGAAAAATATTACAGATCTTATTTAACATCTTTACCTATCGGCGGACAGTCCGGAACACTGAAAAGAATGTTCATAGGAACCGGAAACGGACAGGTTTTCGCGAAAACAGGAACTTTAAATAAAGTGAAAACATTAGCCGGTTATCTGAAAACAAATTCCGGTAAAACCTTAGTTTTTTCGCTGATGGTGAATAACTATTCAGGATCGGTAGATATGGTGAAGAAAAGAATGGAAAAAATTCTTGAGCCGGCTCTTGACCTTTAGAAAGGATTCAATAATTTATTAATCTTCAAGATTATAAAAAAACTAAAATCATGATGTATAGACTATTATTACTATCAATGTTTGTTTCTATATTTGTAAAATCACAAAATATTGTAGGAGTACAAACAAATTATACAACAGCTTTGTTATCTGATTTTGACGCTTTTCAAATAGATAAGCAGGCAAATGTATACCATCTCGAGTCTCCGACTTATCCAAGAAAGCTCAAAAAAATAACACCTAATGGAGACTATGATACAAACTTTGGAGTTAATGGTGTTTTGACGAGTTCTTTAAGTAATACATTTAATGATTACAGGGCAGATTATTTAGTTACGGATAGTAATATTTTTTTTATTAAAAACAATTTTGTTGAGAAATTTAATTCATCAGGAAATTTAGACACTAGTTTTGGTAATAATGGTATTCTTTCATTGCAAATTGATAAACTTGCAGGGTATAATGGTAACTTTATTTTTTTTAATAATGGAAACATTATTAAAAAATTTGATAAAATTAGCGGAATCGTTGATCCTACTTTCCAAATTCCTCTTGCTAATAAATTTATTATTACAGATCAAAATATAATTTATACCACTAGCGGTAGCACTGTAAAGAAATACGATATTTCTACAGGTACTTTGGATACTACTTTTGGTATTCAAGGGGTCTATACTGATACTCGAAGTGGTGAATTTATTGTGGATAATGGTACAAGCAATTTGTATTTTTATTTTACTTCCTCTGGTTCGAATGGGATTAACAGATTTTTTTCTAATGGTCAGTTAGATAGCACATTTTCAGTTCCTCAGATGGAGTTAAACCTTGCAATTCAACAAGATGGTATTAATGGTGTTTCAACTGATAGTGCTGGTAGGGTTTTATTTTTTGGAGGTGATCTTATTTCTAGAATAGGATTGATATTCCGTTTATTAAATAATGGTACAATAGATAATACTTTTAATGCTGGAACTTTCTATTATCGAAAAAGTGATGGTTTCTATCTAAGGGAGGTAAGACTAGTTGACGATAATACTTATATTGGTACGTATAGAACTAGATTAGGTTTAAGTAGTTCAAAGTATGGTAATGTAAAATATGTGAGAACTTCATCATCACTTGGTATAAAGGAGGTTAATAATACTACAGTATTAATTTATCCTAATCCTGTAAAACAATACGTAAACATTGAATTGAAAAACAATGAGAAAATTGTGAATTTACAAGTGGTAAGTATGGCTGGAACATCACAAGTTATTGATGTTAAGAATATTCAAAATAATAAAGTTAACTTAGATTTTTTACCGATAGGGAATTATATTTTAAATATTACAACGAATAAAGGTACCTATACTCAAAAAATATTGAAAAAGTAAATTCCTATTTAAGCTTTTTTTAGGGAAAAGCTACCATAAAATCAGCAATTTAGAGTTGTTGTATTTTGTTTATTGAGAAAATAAAAACTTAAACAAGTTTATTATAAAAACCTTTTAATCAATGATTAAGAGGTTTTTTTTATATTTGAATACTACAATACTCCTACATATGAGAAAATTCTATCTTCTGATGCTGAGTTTTTTAATCACTCAGCAGGTTTATGGCCAAAAACAGGATCATCATATTGAGATGAAAGGATTCACTGAAAAGGAAACGAAATCTTTCACCCAAAAAATGGGCGCTGGCAACATAAACCCCAATACTCTGAATTATGATCTGCAATATCAGAGGATGGATTTAAATATTGACCCTGCTGTTTACTATATTTCCGGATCTGTGACTTCGCATTTCAAACCTAATCAGAGTATGGGAAACATTTATTTTGATTTTACCAATCTTCTGACGGTTTCCCAGGTGCAATACCATGGAAACAACATTCCGTTTCAGCAGCTTTCTACCCAGGAGATCAAAATAGATTTTCCTGCTTCTCTATCAGCCAATGTTTTGGACTCATTAACGATTCATTATTCCGGTGCTCCGGCAAACAATACGGTCAAGGTTGGAAATCAGGGCTCTAATTCAATACCTGTTTTCTCCACTTTAAATGAGCCTTACGGTGCACAAGACTGGTTTCCTACCAAGCAAAGCTTGAATGATAAAATTGAAAAATTTGATTTTAAAATTACCACTCCACAACAGTATAGTGTAGCGGCCAATGGAAAACTGATGTCGGAAATTATTACAACAGCTACCGGGAAGAAGCTGACCTTTTGGAGAACAATGTATCCTACGGCTGCCTATCTCATTGCTTTGTCTATCACAAATTTTGCTAAGCTGAACAGTACTATAGGAAATCCACCATTTCCGTTTGTCAATTATATTTATCCGGCAACAGTCGGAAATCCGGAATTGATGTCCAATATTGAATGGACAAAACAGATTATGGATGTTTTTGAAACCTATTTTGGTCCTTATCCTTTCCGCAATGAAAAATATGGACATATGGAATATATTAATGGCGGCGGAATGGAGCATCAGACAATGTCTTCTATGATTGGCTGGCCTAAATACCTTATTGCCCATGAGCTTGCCCACCAATGGTTTGGCGATAAAGTAACCTGTGGAAAATGGAATGACATATGGCTGAATGAAGGCTTTGCCCATTTTGGAGAGTATGTTGCCAATGAAAAACTGATTATGACCCATGATGAGTTTATGAATTATCTGAAAGGCCGGATTGATTATATTACCAATAATCCAGGAGGCGCAGTCTATGTTCCAGATACACAGCTTAATAATATAAACCGAATTTTTGACAGCAGGCTAACCTATACTAAAGGAGGTTATGCCTTAAGAATGTTAAAGTGGATTTTAGGTGACAATACCTTTTATCAAGCACTGAAAGATTATCATGAAAGACCGGCGCTGGCTTATAATTATGTAAATACAGCCGATTTTAAAGCTTCTTTACTTCAATCAACCGGAAAAGATTTCACAGAATTTTTTAATGACTGGATCTATGGGGAAGGATATCCTACTTATGCGATAAAATGGAAACAAACAGGAAACCAGCTGGCATTTAAAGTTTCTCAGACCCAAAGCAGTTCTACGGTAAGCTTTTTCGAAATGCCTCTGCCTGTAAAAGTAACCGGAACAGGTGGGCAGATTACTTATGTAGTGCTTGATAATACTTCCAATAACCAATATTTTACTGAAAATATATCGTTTCCCGTTGCTGATGTTCAGTTTAATTATGAATACCAGATGGTAGAAAAAAATTCTACTGTTGTTCAGGATAATACTTTAAGTGTTTCTTCTGTAGACATGGATGACTTTGGCCTATATCCTAATCCTGCCAAAAATGAACTTTATCTTAGAGGCATTAATAGAGAGACAGTCTATTCAATTCATGGGATTGATGGTAAACTGATAAGGAAGTCAGTATTCAAACCGGGAAAGGCTATACAGATCGGGGAACTGATTCCCGGAGCCTATATTGTTAGTATAAACGAAAAACATATTAAGTTTATTAAACATTAGGTAATTATATACAGTTTTACACTAATACGGTTATCTTATTATTATGATTCTGTCATTCTGAATGTAACGAAGTGAAATGAAGAATCTAAGCCATATTATGAGATTCTTCCTTCGTCAGAAATCGAAGATTCGACGTAGTCAATGACAGTGGTGTAAAATTGTATATAGTCTCCAAACATTAAATATACGATAGATATAAAAGCTTTCAGATCAGAAAGCTTTTATGTTTTTTGAAAGCTTTTGTACCTCTTCTCTTAGCCGCTTTTACCTTGTATCTGAACCATTTTTCCTTAAACATATTCCGCATGATATTATCAAAATTTCTTGTAATAACCAGGTTCTTAAAACCACGCCATTTTTCAAGAAAACTTGATGGCAAAGCCCTGACAGATACAGAATATCCGCCGGTTTCATATTGGATGTAATGCCACCATCCGGAGGGTATGTAAAGCGTTTCACCGGGATGAAGGACAGCCTCATAGCCATTTAAATAAAGTAAGCCTGGATATTGTCTGTAATCTGGCGTTTTTATATTAGGTAAGCTGTGAAAATTATAGGGTAATTTATACATCAGATCAGATTGTTCCCATGGAAACAGCCAGATCCGTTTAATTCCTTCAAATTGAGTGATGAAAACATGGGACATGTCAATATCAATATGATTTCGGGTAGCAGACCCTTCACCACCGAAAAACATAAAGGGTAACCATTTTAATATTTTGCCATTGGTAACATCATTATAGATAATATCATTTTTAAGTTCGGGCTTTATGCTCAACAGATTAAATAAGAACAAACGATGTTCAGTAGGAGTGGAGTCTATCAGATCAAGATAATCGGAGAAAGTAGTCTGTGCAATGGGCTGGCTCGCCACTCTGTCCATAGAATCCATTTCGCTGCCATATATATCTACTTGTTGATCTCCTGCTATTTCCTTGAAATACTCATAATTCCATTTTTTGAAAGCTGGGCTTTCAGGATCTACAAAATCTTCTATAATGACAGGGATCTGAGATTTCATATGATGAGTTATAAAGTTTCTTGGAACAAGTTTCTTTGTTTTCTTTACCGGAATCAATTGCATATTCAGAAATTTTAAACAAATATAAATATTATCCTACTGAATTAGTGGACTAATAATGTTAAAAAATAAACTTAAGATCAAATTTTAGAATTAAGCCTATAAAAGGTTTTATTTTACTGCCTTTTTAGTAAATTAGCACATCTAAAAAATTACTAAAAATGATTTCTGAAAAATACCTACAACATTTACAGAACGAACTTCAAAATATTGAGAACGACGGACTTTACAAAAGAGAAAGAATCATCACTTCTCAACAAAGTGCAGAAATTGAAGCGAACGGAAAGAAGCTTTTGAACTTTTGTGCCAATAATTATCTTGGATTATCTAACAATCCGGAGGTTATGAAAGCTTCTCAGGACATGATTCAGTCTCATGGTTATGGGATGTCATCTGTACGTTTCATCTGTGGAACACAGGACATTCACAAAGAATTAGAGAAAAAGATTGCTGATTTCTTAGGACTTGAAGATACTATTCTTTATGCAGCTGCTTTTGATGCGAATGGAGGTGTTTTCGAACCATTATTTACTGAAGAAGATGCTATTATTTCAGATGAATTGAACCATGCTTCTATCATTGATGGAGTGCGTCTTTGTAAAGCAGCAAGATACCGTTATAAAAACAATAATATGGCTGATCTTGAAGCACAGTTGATTGCTGCTTCAGAAAAGAAACACCGTTTCAAAATTATCGTAACAGATGGAGTTTTCTCTATGGACGGAATTGTAGCAGACCTTAAAGGAGTTTGTGACCTTGCTGATAAATATGACGCTTTGGTAATGGTTGATGATTCTCACGCAACCGGGTTTATCGGAAAAACAGGAAGAGGAACTCATGAGGCTAATGAAGTAATGGGTAGAGTAGATATTATTACTTCTACGTTAGGAAAAGCTTTAGGAGGTGCTCTAGGAGGATTTACTTCCGGTAAAAAGGAGATCATTGATATGTTGAGACAACGTTCTCGTCCTTACTTATTCTCGAATTCATTAGCGCCAGGAATTGTAGGTGCTGCTTTGAAGGTGTTGGACATGATTTCTGATAATACTTCTCTTCGTGATAAAGTAATGGAAAATGCAGAATATTTCAGAACAGAAATGAAAGCCAAAGGTTTTGATATTCCTGATGGTGATGCTGCAATTGTTCCGGTAATGCTTTACGATGCACCACTTTCTCAGAAAATGGCAGAAAAGCTAATGGATGAAGGAATCTATGTAATCGGATTCTTCTATCCGGTAGTACCGAAAGGAAAAGCAAGAATCAGAGTTCAGTTATCTGCTGCTCACACGAAAGAGCACCTTGATAAAGCCATTGCTGCTTTTGAAAAGGTAGGAAAAGAATTGGGAGTGATCTCTTAATTTTTGAGTTGAATAAGACCAATGAAATATAATCTTCGGCTCGGGGCGGCTTTGCCGCCCCGAGCCGAAGTATTTTTTTATATAGCTGTACTATTGAATGACTTTTGATCGGAATATTAGCTTTTCTCAATCAAAAGAAAATTATTTTTAAAAATTATATAATAAGCTTATCTTTGCTGTTAATTTTTTCTGAATGCTTTATACAATCATCAAAGCGCTGCACATCATTTTTATGGTAAGTTATTTTGCGGGAATTTTTTATCTCGTGAGAATCTTCGTTTACTATAAGGATACCGATGAATTTCCTGAAGAAAAAAAGAAAATTCTGAGGGAGCAGTATACATTTATGGCCAGAAGGCTATGGAATATTATCACCGTTCCTGCCGGAGTAATCATGGCAGTATGTGGATTGGTTATGATCTTTTTAAATCCGGGACTGATGAAAATGGGCTGGTTCCATTTAAAACTCACCTTCCTGATCGGACTTGCCATCTATCACTACTGGTGTTGGAAAAAAGTACTGAAGTTGAAGGCATTGAATGGAAATACATTAGAAACTGCTAATATTAAACTGAGACAGACCAATGAAATTGCTACATTCATTTTATTCCTGGTGGTATTCACTGTAATCCTGAAATCGATGGCAATTGAGTATTGGTGGCAATTAATTGCAGGATTTTTCGTTCTTGTATTTCTGATTATGATGACTGTAAAACTCGTTAATAAGAATAAAAAAAAGAAATAATTGTTTAAGTGAAAGAACAGGTGTGCTTTACATCTCTTTGCTTTTTACATTTTACTAAAAAACTATGATTGCAATTTTAAAGAAAGAACTTTGGAGTTACTTTGGAAACTGGAGTGCATGGGTAATCATTGCCGCTTTCAGTTTAATAGGGACTCTTTTCCTGTTCTTTTTCGACAACGATTCCAATATTTTTGAGATCGGGGCAGCCTCGCTGCAGAGCTATTTTGTGTTGGTTCCATGGCTTTTAATGTTCATTATCCCGGCACTTTCCATGAAAACTTTTGCTGAAGAACAACAAACAGGAACGCTGAACTGGTTATTTTCACAACCATTGAAAGTTTCAGAACTGATAGCGGGAAAATTCCTATCTGTATGGATTGTTGGAGTCCTGTGCCTGATTCCTTCATTAATTTACCTTTATACTGTTTATGTACTCGGCGTTCCGGAGGGTAATATAGACCTTGGAATGACCTTTGGAAGTTATATTGGACTGATTATTTTAATTGCTGCCTTCTCAGGAATCGGGATTTTAGCTTCTTCATTATCACAGAATCAGATTATGGCTTATCTGTTGGGTGTTTTCATGTGCTTTATCATGTATTTTGGAATCGAACAGCTGGCAAGCTATAAACTTCTTGGTGGAGCAGATTTTATCCTTCAGAATATTGGTTTTTACCAGCATTTCCTTGGGTTTACAAGAGGACTTATAGATCTGAAAGATGTTGCCTATTTTATTCTGGTCATCAGTGCGTCATTAGTATTGTCTAATCATTTTATTAACAAAAAGAAGTAGATTATGAAGAAGATCAATGCTAAATCTCCGTTGGGAATTTTCTTAATTGCAATTATCCCTCTGGTTATTATTCTTACTTATTCAGGAATAAGACTCGACTTAACAAAAGAAAAAAGATATACCCTTTCTGAAAGTACCATTAAAGTATTGGAATCTGTGAAGAAGCCTTTAACGGTAGAAGTTTACCTTGAAGGTGATTTCCCGGCAAGCTTTAAACAGCTTCAGGGAGAAACGAAATTCATGTTGGAAGAGTTCAGAAAGATTAATCCAAAAATCGATTTCAAATTTATCGATCCTATTAAAACAAAGATGTCTCAGGATACTTTGATGGCAATGGGAATGCAACCCTCAATTCTTCCAGACGTAAAAGATGGAAAAATTTCACAAATCACGCTTTTTCCGTATGCTGTTATAAAATATGACAATGACGGAGTTTCTATTCCGTTGGTTGTACAGCAAGCAGGGATTGATGCAGATCAACAGTTAACCCGTTCTATTGAAGGTCTTGAATATAACCTGGTTTCAAACATTAAGAATATTGCTACTAATAAAAGGAAGAAAGTAGGGGTTCTGGTTAATCAGGATGAACTAAGTCCGGATGAATTCCAGGGATTCATGCAGCTTGCTATGGAAAATTATGATGCAGGGCCTATTATTCCTAAAAATCAGACTGAGCTTAGCGTAGCGGATATTCCATTATTAAAGCAAATGAGTGCTCTGGTGATTGCAAAACCAAGAAAAGCTTTTACAGACAATGAAAAGGTAATTCTTGACCAATATATCATGAACGGTGGGAAAACGCTCTGGATGATTGATGCGGTAAATGCCGAAATGGATACGCTGACGAGATCTAAAAAAGTAATGCCTTTCCCGGTGGATATCAATATGACTGATTTCTTCTTCAACTATGGATTAAGAATCAATAATGCGTTGGTAAAAGATGTGAAGAAATTTGCTTTATTAAGACTGGTAACAGGAGAGGTAAGTGGAAATCCGCAGTATACAAGTTTACCATGGCCTTATTATCCTCTTGGAATTGCTGAAAATAATAACCCGATCACCAGAAATATCAACCCTGTAAAATTCGAGTTCCCAACTTCTATTGATACATTGGGTGGAAGAAAGAATATTAAAACAAAAGTTCTTTTTGAATCAAGCGAAAGAACACTGTTGAAACAGGTGCCGAATTATGTTGATTTGAAAGAAATTGCCACTGTAGACAGTCTTGGACAAATGGAAAAACCAAGCACTCCGAAAATCTTTGCAGTAGCAGTAGAAGGAAAATTTAACTCTGCATACGCTTCAAGGATTGAAAGGAAATCTTATCCCGGCTTTAAAGCAGCAAGTCCTGAAAATAAAATGATCGTAATTGCAGACGGCGATATAGGACGAAATAAAATAATTAAAGGAAAACCACTTCCATTAGGAGTAGACATGCTGACGAACGAACAGTTCGGAAATGAGCAGTTCCTGAGAAACGCCTTAGATTATCTGCTGGATGACAGCAATCTGATGGAGCTGAGAAACAGAAATATCGAAGAAAGACTTCTGGACAGACGAAGAATAGAAGAAGAGAAAACCAACTGGCAATGGCTGAATTTATTACTTCCATTAGCTATTATTGGCCTTATCGGAGGATTGTTCTTCTGGCTGAGAAAGAAGAAATTTGGATAACATAAAAGAGAAGCTGTGAGGCTTCTCTTTTTTATTTAGGGTTTTATTTTTACAATTTTATTATCTCTGATAATGACAATTTCACTATTACTTTTTCTCTTGAAATCAAGCATCTTTTCATAAGCTTTTTCAAGTCCTTCTAAAATTTTTATTTTTCTTTCAGCTCTATCTTGTTTTGTCATAATAATTTTTTATTTCATTGAATTTTTCATTGTAGTAAATAACAATGTCTTCATTTATATTCTTCTCAGCAATGAGAATAGGATTACATCTTCAGGAATATTATGTCCACCTTCTTTAACTCTGCTTTTTACTCGTTCCTTTGCTAGCTCAATATTTTTTAGCCAAAAAAATAAAAGAGTAGTATTATAACCTTCTTTTTTAGCTGCTAAAACTTTCTGCTTATATATTCTGGTAGCTAATGTTGTTTCAAAAGCAAAATTCTAGAAGCTCATCAACTCGAGAAAGCATAATTCTGCCAGCTTCAAAAGCAACTTTTTCAGGCTGGAAAGGTGATAACCCTCTTGCAATTTCATCTGCATTAACAAATTCTTTACAATCTAGAATTTCAGGTAGAATGGTAAACGATGCTGTTGTTTTTCCAGCTCCATTACACCCTGAAATTATGTAAAGATTTTTTTCTTTCATCAATACAAATTTAGGACTTATTTTTAATTTTCATTATTAATATTACTGTTCATTATTTTTCTTACTTAAATTTAGTTGATATTTCTCCAACACATTCCATATCCCATAAAAAGCATCATTTCCTTTCTTATCCGAAAAATTAGTATTGAAAATCATGATTCTTCCCAGACTATTTTTAGGATCAAAAAACATCATCGACATGACTCCCGGATCTCCACCCGTATGACCAATATAACCCGTATAGCCAAATCCCATGAATATTCCTACATTATAAGATTCACTATAAGGATTTTGAGTATTTCTTTCGGTAAAGTTAGCATCAGAAAGTTGTGGCTTGAAATATTCCTGATAGCTTTTTCGGCTCAGAATTGTTCCTTTTCCATTATATCCTTTGATTAATTCAGTTAAATACTTACTTAAATCAGTAATGCTGGTGATAAAGCCACCATCAGGATAGGTTGCAGAAAAGTAATAAGGTAAAACTGTTTTAGGATTTTCGTAAAGTTTGGAGAATTTCGAAAATTGAATCTCTTCAAAATTCCAGCCCGAATTGTTCATTTGTAAAGGTTTCAGAATATATTGTTTGGTAAATGAACTGAACTCCTGACCGGTTGCCTGTTCAACAATAAAAGCAGCCAGTGCAGTCCCTACATTGGAGTATTCATAGATTTCTCCCGGTTTATGGGTAGAAAAACTGTTTGTATTCCATTTTCCATGTTCGGACAATACATTTTCTAAAAAAGTGGACATAGCAAAGGCAGAATCAGAAGGATTAAATAGCTGTTCATTATTAAAATTGAGTTTTTCCCCCTCCAGATTTTGATTAGATTTTAAGAAATAGTTTTTAGATAAATAAAATTCATTGTCTAGAATAGAAGAGGTATGAGTAGCCAGCTGACGAATGGTTATGGGTGTCTGTGGGAATTGAGGATTGATAATTTTAAATGGTACATATTTTTGAACAGGATCATCCAAATTAAGTTTTCCTAATTCCTGAGCTTTCAAAAGAGCAATTCCAACCAATGTTTTAGAAACAGAAGCAATATTTTGAATCGTATTTACGGTGTAGGCTTTCTTTTCTTCTGCATCCGCAAAGCCAAATCCTTTCTGATAAAGTATTGATTGGTCATTAACAATAGAGACAGAAAAGCCATTGAAATTCCCTCGTTGATATATTTTATTGATTTCCAGGTCTAAAGAGTCACTGGTCCTATGAGAAGCAGTAGGTGAATTGGTTTTCATGAACTGACATGAAATCAACAATAGAGAAGTCATAAACAAGATGAAACTTTTTCTCATAAGCTTTTAATAATAAGACATTTGAGTATGGTATTTTATTACAATATGATTAAAGAATAATGAGAGAAGTTAAGAAATTATCGATATTCAACAACAAAAGTTTTTCAAACATACCAACTTTAGTTCATTGAAGAAAGCTCAAATTATTGTATGAAAAAACTCACCAAAGATGAATATCTATTATTTTCATAAAACTTTTGGGACTTTTGTGGTTTTTTTTAGTAATGAAGATAAAAAAAGAGAAACTCTACTGCTTCTCTTTTATTTTTTATTCTTCTAAGTTTTACTTCTCGGGTTATTAATGATTTTCCAATACAGGAATAAGATGTTCCCAATTCAGCTGTTTGGCATAATCCAGTGCTGTTTTTCCGGCTTTAGATTGGATGTTTTTATCAGCGCCAGCTTCCAGTGCAGCCTTTACGGTAGTTAAATTTCCGGCAATGGTTTCTCTGTGAAGAAGGGTTTGCCCGTTGTCGTCAATTTGTTTGATTTCATCCGGATATTCCTGTAAGAATTTAGTGAAATCGTCTTTCATATTTCTGCTCATAGGATGCTCAATAAGGTTTTCAGGTTCTTCTTTCTGTTTATTCACAACTAGAATATCATTGAAATCTCCGAAATCCAGCTGCCAGGCATTATCGTGATCCTTTCTTTCCGAAGCAGACATATCTGAACGCATTTTTTGAATGGTAAATCCACCATAAGACTTCGGAAGCGGATCAGCTGATGAAGAGAATAATTTTGAAAGGCCCTTAGGCTTCTGTACACTGGGAGTGATAGCAAAAAGCCAGTCGCTGATTTCAGTAAGGGGAATATCAATAAAATCTCCAACCTGAACATTTCTTAGTGTATTGGGTTCGTTAATTAAACATCCGGTTACACGGTCACCATCAAAACCAATATCATTAATCCACATGTGCTCAATATTGGGTTCTCCTGTTTCCGTTTCTTCTGAAAACATTGCTTTTACGCATGAAACATCAAGTCCCGGAATAATTCTTCTGTATTCCCAGGATTGCTCACGCCAAAAATATTTAAAAGTTTCCTGTGCTTTTTTGTAGGCCTCTATCATTTGCGGGTCACTTCCGTCTGCCCAAAAAATAGGATTGTCTTCCATATAAAAATAAATTGTGGTTGTTTGATGTATTAAAAATTAATTCTTGTAAGCCTCTTTCGGAAGCAATGCTGCCGTTTTGTAATAGCTGATATCCACCGGACATTTTTCCTGAAGCTCATGAAAAGTTTCATAATCATAATGAGCCCAGTTCTGTTCATTATCAGGATCTGAAGTTTTATCAACCGCCAATTCAAGCGTTCCGTCTTCTTCATAGCTGCATTCTAGAGCGGCATACTTTTCTCCGTTTTTATCCATAGTATACCAGCATTTTACAGTTCTTTCAAGCTGTGGCTCGTGAGTTTCGTTGTCAATAACCTGTGAACATATAAAATTTTCAGGATCATCCGTTTTAAAAACAGTTTTGGATATCAAAGGAAGATCGTCTACAGACAGCGAATACAGTTTATTGGTAGTAACAATGAATCCGTCGGCAATTTCCTTTTTTTCGATGTCAAAAAAATCAGATTTTTCTTTCAGGTATTCCAGAACTTCATCCTCATTGTCTCCTTCGTGTAAGAAATAGTTGATGTTGTATATACTTTCTTCGTTGATGAATTCAATCTCTTTCAGTATATCAGAATCACTTTCGTAATAATACAGATGATATTCATCTAGCTTTGTAGCTTTGCTTTTGGAGATGACTTCTCCAAAAATGTTTTTGTACACTTTTCTCATTGTTAATCATGTTTAGTTTCATCTATTAGTTTAAGTGGTATAGAGCAAAGATAGTTTTCTTTTTTATCTTAACCTAAAGTGTAAAACGGTATTTATTTCGTAATTATTTCAGATGTCCTTTATAAAATCCTCATATTCGTAATAAAATCTCTCAAACCCATCCATTTTTTCAACGAAGAATTCAAAAATTTCCTGCCAAGTATTTCTATTGAAAATTGAAACCCCGTGTTTTTCCACCCAAATCCGACTGATGACCTTTCCGTTTTCCAGCGTAAAATATTCGTCTTTCTGAAAATCTCCTATAAAATCTTTTAAAATGTCTTCCAAAGACCATATTTTTTCATAATAAGCATTACGGAAAATCTCATCTTTCATTTCTATATCAAGAGAAACCTCTACTTTTTTATTGTCTGCAGAGAATTTAAATGCCATATCCTTGACCTTTGTGTCATACAGGATCCATTTTCTTGGAAAGGATTTTCCAAAAGCTGTCCAAAATTCCTTTTTGAGTTGTTGTGCTTCTTGTTTACTGAACATAGGGCAAACATAACGATTTAATAGGAAAAAGGCAAAACTATGAAGGAACAAAAAGCTAAAAAACAAAGCTATTTATGAGCCCTTTTGTAATTTTGTCTTTTAACTTAAACATATTAAACAATTTTCTTATTTTTGCTGTAATGCTATCAAAAAAATCTCAATATGCGTTTAAGGCACTTTCATATCTTGTAGAAAAAAGAAATGAAGGTCCGGTTCTTATTTCCGAAATTGCGGAACACAAAAAGATACCTTTAAAGTTTTTAGAAAATATCCTGCTTGAACTGAAGAAAGCAGAGATCCTTGACAGTAAAAAAGGAAAAGGAGGCGGATACTTCTTGAAGGAAAATCCTGAAAATGTGAAGTTAGCTAAAATTATACGCCTTGTGAATGGTCCTATTGCCATGCTTCCCTGTGTGAGTCTGAACTTTTATGAAAAATGTGAAGACTGCAACGAAGATCACTGTGGTTTGCATGATGTATTGATAGAGGTTCGGGACGCTTCACTGAATATTCTTGAGAAGAAAACTTTAATGGATCTGGTCGACTGACCTGATCCTTTTTTTTGAAATATTAGTCTACTTATTTTGTAGGATAATATTTTTATTGGATATTTGCATGACTTCAAAAGAATAAATTATGATTCCAAAAGAAGATGCAGAAATGATGAGCCCCAACTGGAAAGGAGAGATGTTGAATGACGATTTGAATGTAAAGAAAAACAAACTTACAATTTTAGAGCTATGGTGATTACAAGAAAAATTCAGATAAGGCTCAATGTATTGTTTGTAACAATTGCCCTGGTATCAGTAGCCGTTTTTTCCCTCTATGAACTGGGCTATTTTGATGATCTGCAACAGATTCTGGCGAAGGATCATCATATTTTTTACTGGATGCTTCTGGTGGGTGTTTTTGCAGAAATTGTAGCCGGATCAATGGGAATGGGTTATGGAGTAATCTGTACCACCACATTGTTGCTCCTGAATATTCCTCCTCATATTGTAAGCGCCAGTATTCACTCCGCAGAAAGTTTTACCACGGCTGCAGGAAGTATAAGCCATATTAAGCTTAAGAATGTAAGTAAGAGTCTGGTGAAAAAATTAGCTGTTCCAGCAGTTATTGGAGCAGTTATCGGGGCGGTTAGTCTTACTTATCTTGGAGAATATTACGCGAAGATTACCAAAACATTGATTGCTTTTTACACCCTATATCTTGGATTTCAGATTCTCTCTAATGCTTTTAAAGGTAAACAGAATAAAGCACTTAAAAGAAAAACCAACCTTACAAGGCTTGGAGTAATTGGAGGATTTATAGACTCTTTTGCCGGAGGAGGATGGGGCCCTTTGGTAACCGGAACCCTTATTAAAAATGCTTTTACGCCAAGATTTGCTGTAGGAAGTTCTACGGTTGCAAAGTGTATCCTGACCATTACAGCTGCTGTTACTTTTTTCTTTACTCTCGGAATTCAGCACTGGAATATTATTTTGGGGCTTTTAATTGGTGGAATTATTACTGCACCTTTCTCGGCTATGCTTACGGCAAAGCTTCCGGTGAAGAAGATGTTTGTTGTCATTGGAACTTTAGTAATTGTGATGAGTTCTATAACTATTTATAAATCAGTATTCAGTTAAAAAATATGTAGGAAAGTGTAAAAATAAAAGGGTCAAAAATAAATTTGATTTTGAAAATATTTTACTTTTACCTCAATAAATATTAGAATATGAACTTACATATCATTGCACTTTTTAAGTTTAATGAAAACTATCTGATGGAAGCCGTAGAGCTTTTTCAAAACCTGGTAAAAGAAACAAGAAAAGAAGAAGGATGCCTGCAGTATGACCTTATTGAAGATAAAGACAACAAAGGGACATTCTTCCTGATTGAGCTTTGGGAAAGTGTTGACCATCATAACAGACACAACGGACAGGATCACTTGCTGGACTTCCGTAAAGATGCTTCCAAAATCATGGAAAGTGGAGCGGAGGTTTACAAAGGATTTAAAATATACTAAACCAATAAAAGGCGGCTTCAGTATTCTGAAGGCCGCCTTTTTATTAGAAAAAATAGAAAGTATTGTGAGTAAAATATTATTTCACGATAAGTTTTTTGGTATCTGAAGTACCACCATAGGTAATTTTTACCATATAATTGCCTGAAGTAAGATGAGACAGGTTCAGATCCTGTTTGTAAAATCCTGTTTGATTGGTTAATTCAGCAGCGTGTACCTTTTTTCCGGTAAGGTCATATACTTCTACACTCCCTTTATTGCTTGCCTTTTCTTTAACATCAAATAGAACTGTTACTTTTTTATCTGCGGTTGTAGGGTTTGGGTAGATTCCGAAAGAAGCTTTTTTACTTACTTCTGTAATGCCCAGCGATCCTGTAATTTTTTTATACTTGAAAAACATGTTTCCTGTACTGGAACCGTCACTTTGTGTAAAATACATTCTGTAATAATCGCTGTCTTTTTTCACATAATAAACAACATTATCCTTTAAAGTTGTAATGCTTTTCCATGAATGACCAATGGATGTAATATTAGATGAGAAATTATTAGCTGCAGGGATATTTCCATTGGCTATCTGCTGAGTTTCCGGGGCTACCATTGCTACTTTTATACCAGGGCTTTGAATTGCTCCTGCCACAGGGTACATCTGAATACCATTATAGAAAGTAAAATATTTTGTAAATACTAAATCCCATGTGTTTCTTGGAGGTTCCATATTAGGAACTTTTGCTCCGGTATCAAATGAAAAATAATTGAAGAAAGCATCATCTGTTCCGTTAGCTATAGTCCTTGTTTCCGTAGGACTCCACGCTGTACCATTCCACTTAGAGTATTTGAATGTGTATCCGGCAAACGCATCTTCAATTGCGAATTTAATATAAATTCCTGAAGCATATTTTAGAACAAAAATCGCTTTTCCCTGAACATGATGAGTTAATGTATTATAAACTCCCCATCCTGTAGAAGGAATATTAGGATTAGGAGCTGTAATAGGTCCCTGTTCAAAAGCTCCCTGGCTCCAGTCTGTAGTTTGGTCCGGGTTATAAAGAGGAGCTCCCCAAGAGCTTTCATTATTGATATCGATATTATCCCATTCAGCTAAGCTGGTTGCAGCGGTATATACTTCAATGTTCTTAGCATCATTAATTCTTGTTCCCGTTGTGTAAGGAGAAACTCTATAGAATGCTACATCCCACGCATTTGCAGGCTGAGACACCATATTTCCATCAGTAAAATTAAAGAATGAACGATTCTGGTATCCACTTCCCAATGTCATATTTGCTTGGGTGTATCCTAATGCATCTGTCTGTGCCAAAACGGTCTGTTGAACAGTAAGGGCAAGCATCGAAGCCAATAATAGTTTTGTTCTCATAATTTATTTTTAACATTATTATTTAGAATGATTCAACAAAAATATATAATTATTTTTAATCATTCTAAATAAAAACATGATTTTTGTCTTATTTTAAACTTTTATAGAAATAAAAAAGCCGAAAGGAAATTTCCTCTCGGCTTTATAAAGGCCAATAATAGTCTAATAAACCTTATTTTTTAATAAATTTTGATTGAATCGTTTTTCCATCAGCACTTTCAATAGTGATGTAATAAACACCTGTCTGAAGCGTACTGATATTGAATTTTTGTCCGCTAAGTTTCCCTTCTGCTACTTTCTGCCCTCCGGAAGAATAAATGTGTACGTTTTTAAGATCTTTCTTACTTCTAAATTCCAGGAAGGTATTATCAGAATTGAGTGCAAACCTAATTTCATCTTTTGATATTTCTCTGTCGCTTACTCCTAATGAAGCTGATATATCATACACTACATCATCAATTTGAATCGCCGTATGTACAGAAGTTGGGGTGAATTTGAATACAATATAAGAAGCGGATGAAGCTGGAATATTTACATTTGAATTAAGAATAGTCCCAACTTGAGTCACATGAATAGCGTTTCCTACTGGTACAAATGTAGACATATCAGCAGGATTAGATGCTAGTCCTACCTGAATTGTTCCTGTACCAGGTGATGAAGCTACCAATGTTGCTGTAAATGCCAGGTTTTTATCTCCTGTTGGAGACTGTATTTGTGGGGTAATTAGATAAGATGAATCTGTAGGGTTTGTTCCAGAATAAGATTGAACAGATTTATTGGCAGTACCTGCCACAATCATTCTTGGAGAAACTGGAGGGGGCCCGGGAATAGTAATCATAGGTGCTACAATCGCAGACCAGCCAAATTGTGGGAATGTTGTATTTCCTATAGTGAAATTATCAAAGTTTTCGTGGATTGTGGGTAGCTGAGCTTTAGCAGTAAATGCTGTAAGTAGCAGAGTCCCTAATAGTAATTTTAATTTCATAGCTCAATATTTATTTAGAATTATTATACAAAAGTATATATTTATTTTTAATCATTCTAAATAAAAAGTTTTATATTTGTCGAAATTTTTACCCTTATGAAGAAGAAAGTGCTTTCCGTTCTGTCATTATCCATTGCTTTTTGGATGAATGCACAAGAAAAGGATTCTCTTAATCAAAAGAAAGTTGAAGAAGTTGTTATTACAGGGCAGTATAAACAACAATCTATCAATAAATCTATATATAAAGTGGATGTCATAGATGCCACACAGATCAAAAATATGGCAGCTGCCAATGTTGCTGATGTTTTAAATCAAAGTCTTAACATTCAGGTTACTCCGGATTCCAAATCAGGAAATTCTACCGCCAATATCATGGGACTTGATGGGGATTATGTAAAGATTCTGATAGACAATATTCCGATGGTAGGAGATACAGGATTGGGCAGTAATATTGACCTTACAAAAATTGCTTTAAGTAATATTGAGCGTATTGAGATTGTAAAGGGAAGTATGGGAGTAGAATACGGAAATGGTGCTGTAGCAGGGGTAATTAATATCATTACGAAGAAAAACAATACAAAGAAGGTGAGTGTAAGAGGTTCACTTCAGGAAGAAACAGTAAGGAACAATTATGATCTTAAGAAAAGAGGGCAAGGAAGACATATTCAGAATCTGAATGTTGATTATAATATTAATAAGGAATGGTTTGCCAATGTGAACTTCAATCATAACCAATTTATGGGATATGAAGGAAATAGTGAAGGGTATAAATATTTTGGACAGGATGGTAGAAGAGGATATGAATGGAATCCAAAAGATCAGTACGAATCTTCCGCATTGATAAGATATTCAAAGGATAAAACAACATTTTTTTATAAGATGTCTTACTTGAAAGAGAATTTCAATTTCTACAATCCGGAGGTTAGCAGACGTCCGCTGAATGATGGATTGGGGGGAGTAGAATATGAAAGCAGGGATAGAAAATACAATACACATCGTTGGGTTCATCAGTTCAATATTCAGACTAACCTTGGACATATACGATATATGGGGGATTTCTCTTACCAAAATCAGGATAGGAAATATTTTGACTACAATTATGATATTCCGAACAGAACCATCAAGAGCCAACAAGAAGAAAAATCTTATTATAAAACAGATGTGATTTATTCAAGAGGGATGTTTAGTAATTTCCTTGATAGTAAAACTTTTGATTTCCAGCTTGGTTATGAATTGGATTATACCAGTGGATATGCTGCACTGATTGCCGGAGATTTCTTTGAAGAGGCAGTGAAAAGAAAAATTTTCACCTATTCCAACTTCCTTTCCGCAGAATGGAATATCTCAGATCGTTTTTCTGTGAGACCAGGGGTAAGACTTTCTTTAAGTGAGAACTTTGAGAATCAGTATAATTATTCCCTTTCTGCAAGATATAAAACTTCTGAAAATTCAAACCTGAGAGCGATCGTAGGATCTGCAAACCGTTTTCCAAAATATGATGAGCTGTATACCTATTTCGTTAATCTTAACCATGATATACAGGGAAATGCAGACTTAAAACCAGAAACCGGGTTTTCAGTAGGAGCATTCTGGGATCAGAACTTTACAACAACTAATGACTGGAGAATTGGCTATAGCGTAGATGCATTATATCTTGACGTACGTGACAGAATTGATATGATGATCATCAAAGAACCTTCTACTTATAAATATATGAATATCAATAAGTATAAGAACATGTTGTTATCAGCTAATGTAGACTTCAGAAAAGATCAGTTTGCTTTTTCCATAAGAGGATCGGTAAATGGGAGATCCATTTCGATGAATGAAGTAACGAATGATTCTGCTGATGACTTCCAATATATTATGCAGGCAGGAGCCTCTGCCACCTATAAACTGAAAAATACAGACACTAACTTCTCACTTTACTACAAATATACAGGAGAGGATAGACTTTATGTTGCAGATGCAGCGGGTGGTGTGCGTCTTGGGAAAACAGATTCGTTCCATATGATGGATTTCATTGTAAGCCAGCCTTTCTGGAACAACCATTTTGAGATTTCTGCAGGAGTTAAAAATATCTTTGATGTAACTAGTGTAAAATCTACTGCTCTTCCTGGATCATCTCATACTGCAGCTTCCGGAACAATTAATTTATACTATGGCAGAAGCTATTTTGCAAGACTAATGTTTCAATTTTAAATAACAGTATTATGAAGTATTTAAAAATAGTATCTCTCCTTTCCATTATGGCTGCTACACAGTCATGTCTTTCTGCTGATGAAGATCCTGTGGCGGTTCGCCCTATGACGGGATCTGAAGTAAATGTTGCAGTAGGTGGAGCTACAGAACCTAACCAGGTTTGGATTGATTTAAGTGATCATGATAAGCCAAGTGTCAATAAAAGAACAGATTGGGATCTTGGATTTTATTCCGGAGATGATTTCCGGGTAATTATCAATGGTTCTTTGGCAATGACTGTTATTAAGATTCCTGATGCTACAGATCTTAATAAAGTAAAGGAGGTTAATGTTGCAAGTTTAAAGGAAATTGCCCAGGTGGGAACTTTTGATGCTGAAAATCTGAAATATATTGATAATCCAAATGGTAATTTCCTGACACAGACTTCAGGTATTGAGACTATTAAGGAAAACGATGCTGACAATCCGATTTATCTGGTTAATATGGGTAGAGAAATACCTGCTGTGGGTAGTATAGCACCAGGATCTGTAGCATTATCCGGAGATGAGAGAGGCTGGAAAAAAATTCAGATTGTAAGAGCTCCAAACGGCTACAAAATCCGCTATGCTGATTTAAATGCTGATAACGCAAATATTAAAGAATATATCATTACCAAAGATCCTGAATACAACTTTACATTCTTTAATCTTAAAACAGCTTCTCCTGTAAAAATTCAGCCTAAAAAGAAAAACTGGGATCTGGTATTTACCACATTTACCAATGAAGTGTTCATGGGTCCTGGAAACAGTGCAGGAAGTTATTTCTATGCAGACTTTATTGCAACCAATACCCTTAATGGAGTAGGTGCTTATCAGGTAAATGTAACGGGAAGCTTGGATGAAGCGTACAGTGCATTCAAACTAAAAGATGTAGATGCTTCCAAATTTGTTTTTAATGACCACAGAGCCATCGGGGATAAATGGAGAACTACTACCGGAACAGCTGCAAATCCAGTTCCTTTTGTATATTCAGATCGTTTCTTTGTATTGAAAGATGCTGAAGGGTTCTATTTTAAGCTGAGATTCAATACCATGAAAGACAGTAAAACAGGTGAACGTGGCTTTACTAATTTTGAATTTGAACCCTTATAAAAAGTCAGATAATTATATCAGAATTTAGAAAAATAAAATATATATCTATGAAGAAATTTATCCTTGCAGCTTCTGTTCTTGTAGCAGTGTATTCATGCAAAAAAGAAGAAGGTGTTAAAAAAGAAAATACAACGGAAGCTACTTCTGAAGCTCCAAAAAGCAATAATAAAATTGTAACCCTAAGCGGCGGAATTACAGAGATTGTAACTGCTTTAGGTCACGAAAAAGAAATCGTTGGAACAGATGTTACAAGTACTTATCCGGCAAGTTTAAAAGCTACAGCTAAGGATCTTGGACATGTAAGATCTATGACTATTGAACCGATTATGGCCGTAAGCCCTACTTTAATTCTGGCTTCAGATAAAGATATCAACCCGGAATTATTAGGAAAAATCAAGACATCAGGGATCAAAACTGAAGTTTTCAAACAGGAATATACCGTTGAAGGAACTAAAAAACTGATTGAAGAGGTAGCCAAAGCAGTAGGGAATACAGATTATCAGAAACTGAATGATAAAATAGATGCTGATCTGAAGCAGATTCAGCCTCTTACTAAAAAACCAAAAGTATTATTCATTTATGCAAGAGGAAATATGCTGATGGTAGCAGGTAAAAATACCCCAATGGCCTCTTTAATTAACCTTGCAGGTGCAGAAAACGCAGTTAATGACTTTGAAGATTTCAAACCATTAACACCGGAAGCAGTTGTAAAAGCTAATCCTGATGTATTGTTCTTCTTTGAAACAGGATTACAAGGAGCAGGTGGAAATGAAGGAGCATTGAAGATGCCGGGAGTTTCCCAGACAAACGCCGGAAAAAATAAGAAGATCATCGCAATGGATGGAGGGTTAGTGTCAGGTTTTGGACCGAGACTAGGAGAAGCAGCAGTTGGATTAAACAAACTTTTAATTGAAAACACAAAGTAAATTATATTTTTACCTTACTATAAGTACCATATTTCTGGTAATTCTGGCAATTTCGGCACTTTATATCGGCGTTTATGATTTTAACGGAGTGTCACCGTTTACCATTTTGGGACAGTATATTAAAGGAGAACCCCAATTGTCACTTAGTGATAAATATGTAATCTGGGATGTAAGAAGTTCCAGAATTGTAATGGCCATTTTAATAGGAAGTATGCTGGCTGTATCCGGAACCACATTACAAGGATTGTTCAAAAACCCGCTGGCAACAGGGGAGGCAATAGGTTTAACATCAGGAGCTACATTATTAGCGGCATTTGCCATTGTGCTGGGCGGGCATTTTAAACAGTATCTTCCTGAAGTAATCCAGTTTTCATTAGTAGGTATTTCTGCTTTTATAGGAGCTTTGCTAGCTATGATGCTGGTGTACAGAATCTCTACAAGCGCCGGAAAAACAAATGTGGTAATGATGTTGTTGAGTGGAGTTGCAATCACGTCCATAGGGTTCTCCATTACCGGATTTCTAATTTATATTTCAAAGGATGAACAGTTAAGAGACCTTTCATTCTGGAATATGGGAAGTCTTGCAGCAGCAACGTGGACGAAGAATATTGTTCTGGCAGTAGTGATTGTTATTTCCTATACTATTTTGCTTCCGAAGGGAAAAGCATTGAATGCAATGATGTTAGGAGAGAAAGATGCACAGCATTTAGGAGTTAATGTAGAAAAACTGAAAAAGCAGATTGTGATTATTACATCACTGATGATAGGAACCTCTGTGGCATTTTCAGGGACAATCGGTTTTGTAGGTCTTATTGTGCCTTATATTTTAAGACTTTTATTCAAATCGAATTATGTCTTCATTCTGCCGTTGTCGGCGGTGTTGGGAAGTATTCTGCTTTTAATTGCAGATACCATCAGCAGAAGCATTGTGGCTCCATCAGAATTACCGATCGGTATTTTAACCTCCTTGATCGGCGGACCAATTTTTATTGCTATTTTAATTAAATTTAAAAAATCACTCTAAATGATAAAAGCACATCAGATCAATTATCTTCACAAGGATTTTAAAATTCTTGATAGCGTTGATGTCTCTTTGGATTACGGAGAGTTTTTGGCAATCGTTGGCCCGAACGGAGCAGGGAAATCAAGCCTTCTCAGCGTATTAGCCAATGAAGTAAAGCAAGGGAAATCTAAAATTTTATTTAAAGATAGATCCATTGCTGACTGGGGAATAAAAGAGCTGTCTCAACACAGGGCTAAGTTCTCGCAGCACAATTCCAATGAAATTCCTCTGCAGGTAAAAGATGTTGTGATGATGGGAAGGTATCCTTACTTTGATGCCCAACCCGGAAAGGAAGATCTGGAAGCTATGAATAATATGATGTATGAAACTGATGTTTTTCATCTGAAAGACAGGGATTACAATACCTTATCCGGAGGAGAGAAACAACGTGTTCACCTTTCTAGAGTGATGGCCCAGCTTCAGAATGGAATTGCTCACAAGATGGTTTTTATGGATGAACCTCTGAATAATCTGGATATAAAGCATCAGTACAAAGCACTGGAAATTATAAAAAACTTTACTAAAAAAGCCAATAGTGCGATCGTTGTTTTACATGATTTGAATCTTGCCGCTCAGTTTGCAGATAAGATTTTGCTTATGAAATCAGGAAAAGTGTCTGCTTATGGAACTCCGGATGAAGTTTTTACTTCCGAAAATATAAGTAAGGCTTACAATTTTCCTTGTACTATTTGTGGACATCCTATTACCAATAACCCAATGATCATTTTTGGATAACCATGAAAAAAGAAGAATTAAAAATCCTGGCACAGAATCTAGCCAATCCTCAGGGAGAAAAAGGCGTAGAGATTGGTGAAATGATGAATGCCACTAACATCGGTATGACGTTAGAAAGTATCAGAACTCTTTTGATAGAAGACGATGAGAATATCCTTGAGATAGGACATGGAAATGCAGACCACGTAAAAAGTATTTTGAACCTGGCTACTGGGTTGAAATACACAGGGGTTGATATTTCTGAAACCATGCATCTGGAAGCCAAAAGACTGAATCAGAAGTTTGAAGATCAGGCAGATTTTGTACTGTATGAAGGGAAAGTACTTCCTTTTGCAGATAAGACTTTTGATAAAATATTTACCGTAAATACGGTTTATTTCTGGGAAGATCCTGTTGGTTTTTTAAATGAAACTTACAGGGTTTTAAAAGATGAGGGATCTTTTGTTTTAACTTTTGGTCAAAGAGATTTCATGGAGAAACTGCCTTTTACAGCCTATAATTTTAAGCTTTATAATAATGATGAAATGGAAGAACTGGTTTCTAAAAGTCATTTTAAAAGAATGAAAACTTCAGAAAGAGAAGAAAAAATAAAAAGCAAAACAGGAAACGAAACAATACAAAGAATCTATACAATTTTAACTATAAAAAAATAAAATAATGAGCATATTAGTGAATGATTTAAAGGAAAAATGGGAAGCTCTGAAAGCTGAAAATCCACATGTAAGAATAAGAAATGCAGCAGCACAATTTGGAGTAAGTGAAGCTGAATTATTGGTAACAGGTATAGGAGAAGGAGTAACAGTTCTGAACCCTGACTTTCCGGGAATTCTTACAGAGGCAGAGAAATTAGGAAAAGTAATGGCTCTTACCCGTAATGATGAGTGTGTTCATGAAAGAAAAGGAATTTACCAAAACGGAGATTTCAGCAGTCCCCACGCCCAGCTTTTCGTAGGTGAAGATATTGATCTTAGAATTTTCCTTAACCACTGGAAGTTCGCATTTGCAGTAGTAGAGGGAGATAAGAAAAGCCTTCAGTTCTTTGGAAAAGACGGATTGGCGCTGCATAAAATCTACTTAACTAAAAACAGTGATGAGGCTGCTTTCGATGCTATCGTAGGAAAATTTAAAGCTGAAGAGCAAAACCACGCTTTCACCTTTGAAGCCGTAGCTCCAAAACAAGCAGAAAAGCCGGATGCGGAAATAGATGTTGAAGGATTCAAAAAAGCATGGACAGAATTAAAAGATACACATGATTTCTTCATGATGACGAGAAAATTTGGGGTAAGCAGAACTCAGGCTTTAAGATTGGCCCCGGAAGGATTTACCCAGAAAATTGATAACTCAAAAGTTGTCAACATCCTTGAAGAAGCTTCAGAAAAGGGTACACCAATTATGGTTTTCGTTGGAAACAGAGGAATTATTCAGATTCATACCGGAAATGTAAAGAAAACCCTTTGGCACCAGCAATGGTTCAATGTAATGGATCCTGATTTTAATTTACACCTGGATGTTACCAAAATTGCAGAAGCATGGATTGTGAAAAAACCAACTGAAGACGGAGAAGTTACCGCTATCGAAGTATTCAATAAAGAAGGAGATTTCATTGCTCAGTTCTTTGGAAAAAGAAAACCAGGAATTCCTGAACTTCAGGAATGGAAAGATCTTGTAGCAACTCTTGAACAATAAGTAATTAGATGATTTTAAGGGGGCCGTTTTGTTTGTAATATTCAAAGCGGTCTTTTTCTTTTAGATTTTGGAAGGCATTGTAAAAAGCCCCAAAATATTACGTAATTTATGGTTAAATTAAAATAGAAAAGATAAACAATGAAGAATATTTTGATAGCAATTTTGCTGACGGGTTTCTGTTCACTCAATGCACAGAACTTTAAAGCGTATCAGTTTTACGACCAAAAGGGTAAAGAGATAAAAACAGATAAATTGGTTAAGGAATTGGCAGATTATGATGTAGTTTTCTTTGGAGAAAATCATAACAGTTCAATCAATCACTGGCTTCAGCTTAAAATAACAGAAGCTTTGTATGAAAAGAAAAACGGACAGCTTATTCTGGGCGCTGAAATGTTTGAAAGAGATAATCAGGCTCAGCTGAACCAATATTTAAACGGAAAATTTGATGCGAAAACATTGAAAGACTCTGCCCGTTTATGGAATAATTATGCAACAGACTACAAACCGCTGGTAGATTTTGCTAAAAATAAAAAGCTGAGCTTCATTGCAACAAATATTCCGAGAAGATACGCCTCACAAACAGCAAAAGAAGGAATTGAATCTTTGAATAAATTAAGTGATAAAGAAAAAACATACATTGCTCAGTTACCCATCAAAGTAACTTTGGATACCCCAGGATATCTTGAAATGAAGGCGATGATGGGAGATCATGCAGAAGGGACTAAAGTGATGAACTTTATCTCTGCACAGGCTACAAAAGATGCTACCATGGCTGAATCTATCCTGAAAAATATTCAGGCAGGAAAAACCTTTATTCATTATAACGGTAATTATCACAGCAAAGAATTTGGCGGAACCTATTGGTATATCAAACAGAAAAATCCAAATTTAAAGATGGCAGTAATTTCTGTTTTTGAATCGGAAGATTCTGAACTGAAAGTTCCTTCAAAAGACTATATTCCAACGGAATTCAATCTTGTTATTCCTGGTGATATGACGAAGACTTTTTAATTTTGTTTCTTGATGATTGCGAAAATTTGAACCATTAAGATTTTTGAGAGATGAAGAAAAGTTAAGAAAACAGCTAAAGCTATTTGTTTAGCAATACCTTAAATTCATCTTGGATGAAGCTTAACTTACCTTAAAATATTTATTTTCTTAATGGTTTAAAATCCTTTCTTTTTTATATCTCAAAGATCACACTGATTTTGCAGGGTTTTTAAATATAATCTTTGTCATTCCGTAGGAATCTAGCCTTATATTTTAACCTTATTGTGTTGGTAATTTTCTGAATTAAAGGATGTTGTATGGTTTATTTCGGTTATGGAAACAACTGCTATCAGAAAAATATCAAATTCAAGAGGAACGGGTAACCCCTGAGCGTAGTCGAAGGGTAGCCCGTTCTTTCTTTATATAAAGATTCCAATGTCTTTAGCCAAAATCTTAATAACCACATTATAAAATTAAAGAGCTAACAGTAACCCCCAGCCTCACTCTTCCATCTTACCGCCTTAAAACGCCAACATCATTACCCATTTTCACCCAACAATCTCTACCTTTGTACTACATTCGGTTTGTATGAAAAAAATATCCATTCTATTTATACTTTTTGTAGGGCTGCTTAATGCCCAGAAATTAACATCTGATGAACTGTCTATTATCAATCAGGGGAATGCAGATTCAGCGTTACCGATCTATCAGACTACCGATACTCATCAGCATAAAACCTTACTGAGTCTTTCTTCGGAAATCAATCCGACCGATCCAAGTACTGCTGTTCTGGTGAAAAGAATGAAGGAATCTCTTCTTTCAACCGATGGTGGAGTAGGTATTGCAGCTCCACAGGTGGGAATCAACAGAAAAGTAATTTGGGTACAACGCTTTGACAAAGAAGGAACTCCTTTGGAATACTTTATCAATCCGGTGATTGTATGGCGGTCTGATTTACAGAACTTGGGACCTGAAGGAGATCTATCAATTCCTGATTTCAGAGACCAATTTTACAGAAGTAAAGTCATTCAACTGGAATATGTAGATTTGAAAGGGCAGAAATATTCAGAAATTGTAGAAGGCTTCACCGCTGTGATCTTCCAGCACGAAATTGATCACCTTTTCGGAATTTTAATTTCCGATAAAAAAGAAAAAGAGAAAAACGATTCTTACAAAAAGGTAGAGGCCTACCAGAAAAGTGATCTGAATAAGAGATAAAACTTAATATGAGTAATGAGTAATGAGTAATGAGTAATGAGGTGCCAGCTAGACAGAATGCTTCATCGAATCGATGTATCGATTGCCTCTTTGCTCACTTAAAAATAAAACATTACGAAAATCAAACTTTGCGTTTAAGAAAACACAAATTACACTAATGCTTAGCACAAATCACACAAATTTTGCATTGAGAATATCCACAATCATCAGTGTTCATCAGAGAAAATCTGTGGTTAAAATAAAAAATGAGCTGTTTTTGAAATAAAAACAGCTCATTTTAATATAATTATAAAAAAATTGGATTAATCATTGTTGGTTACAGAAAGCTTAACCTCAATATTGTTTCTTGTTGCATTAGAATAAGGGCAAATCTGATGCGCTTTCTCCGTTAAAGACTGAGCTTCTTCAATAGAAACTCCCGGAATATTAACATCTAATTCCACTGCTAATCCAAAACCTCCGTTTTCAATTTGTCCTATGCTTACCTGAGCTGCAACAGTTGTTTCACCTGTTTTTACTTTAGCCAGACTAATCACTCTGTTCAAAGCACTATCAAAGCATGCTGAATATCCGGCTGCAAATAGCATTTCAGGATTTGTGAAGTCATCATTGGCTCCACCTAATGCTTTTGGCATTTTTACTTCAAGGTCCAGCACTCCGTTTTCACTTTTTACATGACCATTTCTTCCGCCTGTAGCAGTGACTTTTGTTGTATATAACGTTTTCATTATTTTTCTATTTTTTTTAGTATTTTTAAAACTGTTTCTTTGAGCTCCAACAGTTCTTCAGGCTGTATCCCGATCTTTTCCTGGATCTTACCCGGAATTTCGCAGGCCTTTTTCTGAAGCTGTTTTCCGGCTTCGGCTAGAAATACTTCAACAACTCTTTCGTCCTCTTTTTTACGTTTTCTTATGATAAATCCTTTTGTCTCCAGTCTTTTAAGAAGGGGAGTCAGTGTTCCACTATCCAGAAACAGTTTTTCTCCGATATGAGTTACGGTAAGTCCGTCTCCATTCCATAATATCATCATGACGAGGTATTGTGGATAAGTGATGTCCAGTTCATCAAGAAAAGGTCGGTATAGACCGGTGATCTCCTTAGCAATGACATATAACGGGAAACAGATCTGGTTTTCTAATTTTGGGGTATTTGAATGTTCCATAAGATTGAATACGAAAGATTCGTGAAGGTATTACTTTTTAATGATAAACTCATCCATTGAAATACGGACTTTTTTCATAGAAGACAGCCAGTCATTGGCTTCGTCGCGGTATCCAAGGTATAAAAGACTTACACTTTTTAAGCCTAATTCTTTTAATCCCAGTATTTCATCTACCACTTCATTACTGAACCCTTCTGCCGGAGTGCTGTCAATTTTAAGTTCAGCAGCCTGGGCAAGAGCAATTCCTAAAGCAATATAAGTCTGGCGGGCAGTGTGTGCAAAGTGCTGTTCAGGAGTTTGCGCTCCATACATCTCTTTGATTTTATCTGTATAACTTCCAAAACGTCCTCTTGGAAGATCTCTTACATCAGTATGATGATCGTATACTTTGTCAATTTTTTCATTAGAATAGCTGTCCCAGGCAGCAAATACCAAAACATGAGAAGAATCTCTCATTACTTCCGGGTTTAGAGCTCCGGCAACCATTTTATCTTTTAATTCCTGATTCTCTACTACAATAATACGGAAAGGCTGTAGTCCTGATGAAGTAGGAGCCAGTCTTGCTGCTTCCAGGATCGTATTTAAATCTTCGTTTGATACTTTTTTAGTTGGGTCATAAGCTTTTACGGCATGTCTCCAGTTTAAGTCTTCTATTAATGACATTTTCTTTTATTTTAAATTAAACTATTTGATGATTATTTATTTCCAAATTTTACTTTGTGATCAATTAACTATGCAAATATACAAGCAATTAAATTGTGTGCAATTTAATTTTGAAAGATTTTATTGATAACTATTATTTATTTTATAAAAAATATATAAATAACCTGAGTTCTGGATAAGACATTTCTGTTTTTAGTAAGTAAGGAAGCCTGGAGCTGGGAGAGGGAATTGAGTTGAGGTTGAGAAAACCACTTACAACCCTGTCATTTATTATTCCTTTAAAGACTGCTTCATCAAATTTTAGGGTAACGTCAGAAATTGTAGCTCCGATAGTAACTTCCAGCCTCTCTCTTCCAGTCTATTATCCTTAATTTTCTTATCCCGGACTCAGGTTAGGTAGATTTTTGTTTTTTTTCAGCATGTTTCGGATTTTTTTCCATCATAGGGATTCCAATCTTTGTATTAGAATTTTAAAACTAAAAACAATGCAGAGATTTAAAAACAAAACAGTAATTATTACTGGTGGAACTAACGGAATGGGTTTAGCTACCGCTCAGAAGTTCATAGAAGAGGGCGGGCGTGTTATTATCAGCGGCCGAAGTGAAGAAACAGTTAACAATGCTTTGGAGAGATTAGGAGAAAATGCTTTTGGAATTATTTCCGATGCAGGCAACATGAAGGACTTACTGAATTTACAGCATGAGGTTAGAAAATATACAGAACAAATTGATGTTATTTTTGCCAATGCTGGGTATGGAAAATTTGCTCCGGTAGAAAATGTTGATGAAAACCAATTTGATGAACTCTTCAATGTTTTAGTAAAAGGACCTTTTTTCACTGTCCAGCAGTTGCTGCCATTGATGAAAACAGGAAGTTCAGTTATTTTTAATACTTCTGTTGCTACAGAGATTGCCATGAACAGTTTTTCAGTATATTCTGCAGCGAAATCAGCAGTGCAGTCTTTCATTAAAACGTTTGCGGTAGAATTTACAGAACGCGGAATTCGGGTGAATGGGGTAAGTCCGGGGCATATCAAAACCAATATTTTTCATAATACGGGTTTGGGGCCAGAGCAAATTGAAGCTGCGGTTCAGGATATTATTCCTACAATACCTTTTAAAAGACAGGGCAATCCTGAGGAAATTGCCAGTGTAGTCCTGTTCCTTGCATCAGAAGAGGCTTCTTATATTCATGGTGCAGAAATCAAGGTAGATGCAGGAATTTCTGTAATAAGATCATAGATTGAGATCATGTAAAGCTTACTTCACCTCATTGATTTGTTTGATGATATTGGTTTTACTTTCAATACCAATATTATAGGTTTTACCATTTTTAAAACTCAGATTAACCTTTTCCATTAATGCTTTATAATCAGAAGATTTTTTTGAAAGATAAAAGACCTGAGCACTTATTCCTATGGCTACACGTACAACTTCTTCCGGTTTATCCGGATCTTCAAGGATGTTGTTGATAGTAGCATTATTATACCAGGTTAATTTCTGGGATTCAGGGTTAGAAGAACAGGATGTAATCATGGTAAACAGTAATAATAAATAAGTCCAGACTTTCATAATAATAAGTTATTGAGTAAAAAGCTCCTGCAATATAAAAATAAATGCAGGAGCTCTATAAAAATTTAGTTAGAATCCGCAATGTGCAGTACTAGGTACCGAAGCAAAACAGCCTGAAAGAGCTGAGAATGCTGTTAATGTACAATTGGTATTAACCAGATTGTTATCATATAATAAAGATCCTGATGGACTTCTGTAGTAAACATTTCCTGCTGTATTAGCATAAGAAGAAACAGAAGTAGAGCCACAAGTAGAGTTGGTACACGCCGCTCTCCATGCAGTATCAGTGATAGGACCTGTTGAATTTAGAGAAGGGTCAATAATTCTTTTTTCAACAACTCCAGATGCATTTTTAAAGCTTACCAATACAGCAACGTGATATACCCATGATACACAGCAAGTACCGGTAGAAGCTCTTAAATTACCATATACGAATTGTTTTTCACACTCATATCCGGCATTGTTTAAGATCTGTCTCATTTTGTGAGCTCTTGCATAACATCCGTCTACAGGAAATCTGAAAGTGATACAAGGAGAAGAAGCTGTAGAAGTTCCGCAAGATTGATTTTTGATCTGAGTAAATAAACTGTTTAAAGTCGCCAAGTTAGGAATAACACTCGTTAATTTTCTGTTTGCGCTGCCTTCTGCTTTTACTTCTTTAGTTAAAGCAGATTTAAAGAAGCGGATGTCTTCCAATGTTGGGCTTCCTACCTTCGCAATTTCATTGGAATTAGCTTTAAGGAAAATATGAACCGGAGATTCATTTTTTACGGCCTCGCTAATCATAGAAATATAAGCTTCGTTTTCCTTAGTGTCTTTAATTTCATAAGGCTGAGCTGAAAGGATAAAGGAAACTTTATATTTTCCGTCTTCTTTATCGAGTCCTACAGGAACAGTTCTTCCGAACTCTTTCATTGCAATTTCTTTAGATTGCGGATTTACAGTTTCCTGATTCGCACTGGAATCTGAACAGGAGTTGATGGACAGTACTGATACAAATACCATCAGGGATAGCAAAATTTTTTTCATAGTTCTCATATTTTGGTGGATAATGATTTTCTAAATAGCATCTTGTTTATTCACTATTTAGTGATAATAAAATTATGAAAAATTCAAATATATGCAAGTAATATTTTCAAAAAATAATTAATATTTAAAAATGATTCACAAAAAAATCCCTATGCATCGACTGCATAGGGATTATGATATTTAAAATTTATTTTTATTTGTAAATCAATTCTGCCTGGAATACATCTGCAAAATGTTTTCTGATTTTTGCTTTTATATCTTCCATTTCTTCCGGTGTTAACTCTCTTTCAAGTTCTCTTTTTAAAGAAGTAACCTGCTTATCCTTAATTCCACATGGAACAATGTATTCAAAGTAACGCATATCAGTATTCACATTCAGTGCGAAACCATGTAGCGTTACCCATCGGGAAGCTTTTACTCCCATTGCACAGATCTTTCTGGCATAAGGTTTCCCAACATCCAGCCATACACCGGTTTCTCCCTGGGAACGTTCTCCTTTAAGCCCGTATTCCCCAATAGTTCTGATGATAACTTCTTCAAGATTTCTCATATACAAATGAATATCTGTAAAGAAATTCTCAAGATCCAGAACTGGGTAACCCACAATCTGACCATAGCCATGATAGGTGATGTCTCCGCCACGGTTGGTTTTTACATACGTGGCTTCTATTTCCTTCAGTTTATCAATTCCGGCCAGCATATTTTCTTCATGTCCGCTTTTTCCTAAGGTATACACATGAGGATGCTCTACAAAAAGAAGGTGGTTCGGAGTAGTGATATGCTGTTCTGCAGGCAGGTCACGGTTCTTTATTTTAGTCTCAATAATATCTTTCATCAGTTTTTCCTGATAGTCCCAAGCGGGCTGATATTCTTTAACTCCTAAATCTTCAAATTCTACTGCTTTATTTTGATTTGTATTCATTTCAATTTTTGATATACAAATTTAGTGAATTTTAAGCTTTTATGGAATGGATAAAATCTATGGCATTTTTCTTCCAATCTTTATCCTGAAGCAAAACATTCACAAAGGCTGTTCCGATAATTCCTCCATCTGCTTTCTCCGTTACATTTACAAAATCTTCTTTTGATTTTATTCCGAAACCAATCATTACCGGGTTTTTAAGAGGTAGATCAGCCAATCTAGTCAGATAGTTTTCATTTTTTAAAACCGTATTTTCGTTTCCGGTAGTGGAAGATGAGCTTACTGCATACAGAAATCCTGAACTTAATGAATCCAGATACTGTATTCTATCATTCGAAGTTTCCGGAGTCACCAGAAATGTGAAATTAAGGTTGTGCTTTTTCAGAATATGCTGATAGTTTTTCTCAAATTCGATAGGAGGAAGGTCTGGAAGAATAAGCCCTGAAACTCCACTTTCCGAACATTCTTTACAGAATTTTTCAAAACCAAAGCTCAATACGGGATTGATGTATCCCATTAAAATAACCGGAACTTTTATTTCGTTTTTTATTGTTTTTAACTGAGAGAAAAGCTTTTCGATGGTCATCCCGTTTTGAAGGGCCAGTTCATGGGCTTTTTGAATTACAGGCCCATCTGCTACAGGATCAGAATAGGGCATTCCAATTTCAATCATGTCTGCTCCGGAAGCCTGGATCAGTTGTATAATGTCTGCAGTATTTTCCAGTTCCGGAATTCCTGCAGTGAAATATATATTTAGTTTCTTCATTTCTTTATAGTATAATATATAATGTACAATGTTGTACAAATAGAATAATAAATCAGATCGATTATAAATTTTTAAGATATGTTTCCATATCCTTATCTCCACGGCCGCTCAGGCAGATGACAACGATATCATCTTCTTTGAATTTCTTCTTGTCTAAAACAGCAAGAGCGTGAGAACTTTCCAAAGCAGGGATAATTCCTTCAAGTTTGGTGAGTTCAAAAGCACATTTTAGAGCTTCATCATCATTGATACTGAAAAACTCAGCTCTTTTTTCCTGAAATAAGTTGGCATGGAAAGGTCCTATTCCAGGATAATCAAGTCCTGCAGAGATGGAATGGGGTTCAATAACCTGTCCATATTCAGTTTGCATTACAAGACTTTTACTTCCGTGAAGCACTCCAAGAGTTCCTAAGAATGTAGTAGCAGCAGATTTCCCTGAGTCAACTCCAAGTCCTCCGGCTTCAGCAGCAATAATTTTTACTTCTTTTTCGTCTACAAAATGGTAAAATGTTCCGGCAGCATTACTTCCACCCCCTACACAGGCAATCACATAATCAGGATTTTCTCTTCCGATTTTCTCTTTAAGCTGTTCCTTGATTTCTTTTGAAATGATACTTTGAAATCTTGCTACAAGATCTGGGAAAGGGTGGGGCCCAACCACACTACCAATCACATAATGAGTAGTGACAGGGTGGTTGATCCAATCTCTTAAGGCTTCATTTACGGCATCCTTCAGCGTTTTTGATCCTGAAGTAGCTGCTATAACTTCTGCTCCTAACATCTTCATTCGGGCTACATTGGGTGCCTGTCTCTGAATATCGATTTCTCCCATGTAAACAATACATTCAAGACCAAGCAAAGCACATGCTGTTGCAGTGGCTACACCATGCTGCCCGGCTCCTGTTTCTGCGATAATTCTTGTTTTTCCAAGACGTTTTGCCAAAAGAACCTGCCCTAAAGCATTATTGATCTTATGAGCTCCGGTATGGTTAAGATCTTCGCGTTTTAAATAGATCTGGGTATGGTATTTTTCACTTAAATTTTTAGCAAAATATAGCGGTGTTGCTCTGCCTACATAATTTTTAAGCAAATCCTGATATTCATTCTGAAACTCTTCAGACTCAATAATTTCAAGATAATTCTTTTGAAGTTCTTCTACATTCGGATAAAGCATTTCGGGGATAAAAGCTCCTCCAAATTCTCCATAATATCCGTGTTCATCAGGGTTTTTATAATTCATTTCTTTATTCTTTAGTAATTAAATAAGCGTTATGTTGTGCACTCAAGCTACTGAGTTGTTCTTTTTCTTTTTGAGAAACATTAAAAATTAAAATATCATCATCTTCCGAATTGATCCATTCAGAACCTGCATGTTCCTTAATGGCTTTTGCCTTGTCATACAGAATTTCAATATTGCATTTTTCATAAAACGGACGAAGATTGGCGTGGCAGAAACCAATCGTTTCCAGATTTCTTTGGATAACATTTTCTTTAAACTTCTGTACCAATATTGCTCCATATCCTTTTTGCTTATGAGTAGCAACCAGTCCTACGGTTTCTGCAAAGGCATATTGATTTCCGGAAATCTCCAGTACAAAATCAAAATTGAGACGGAGAACTGCCAGAATCTCTGATTGCGAATCCAACAGAAAATGAAACTCCGAATCTTTAAAAAAGGTACGGAAATAAGGCCGTTTCATTGTATTCCATGCAGAAATATCCCATAGTTTTAGGATATGTTCAATATCGCTGTCTGTTAATTCATTAATTTGTTTAATCTGGTATTTCATGAATTTTTAATAATAATCAAAATTAATAAAGAGTCCCAACGGGACGATTTAACCGATAGCAAAGGATGAAATCCTTAGCTATAATCATTGTATCTAATCCCACAAAAATTTTTCATCATATTCCATTTTATGTTTTTCCAGTATTTCAACAAATTCATTTTTAAAATCCTGTTTTTGATGATGCTGGCGTTGATTTTTAATATATTTTGTCACAATATGAATATCTTTTTCACCCACTGAAAATGCACCATAACCATCCTGCCAAAAGAAATCCTCATATTTTTTACCTTTTGTCTTGATCCATTTTGAGGAATGTGCCTTTATCTCCTGAACCAATTTCATTAATGCAATCTTCCTGGACAATCTACAAAGAATATGAATATGATTATCTGTTCCGCCTATCTGTAATGCATGACTTTCAAAATCTTTACATAATGTGGCTATGTAGGCATACAATTCTTTTTCTATGTTTTCATCTATAAAATCGTTCCTGTATTTTGTGCTGAATACAATGTGGATGTAATTTTTTACTAATGATTGTGGCATTTGTGTGTTTTTTGGTGGTTGATATTAATATGTTGTCATGTATGTGTTTGTTATTAATATTAATTGGAATGTTTCCAATTCTGGGTTAAATCGCCCCGTTGGGACTCTGATGAATGTTGGATTTAAAATTTTTGATCCTGTTTACATCCTTATCACCCGGGGCGATTTCAAATTTTGAATTAATATCTAAGGCAAAAGGTTTCTGTTTCAATCCTTCCATATTTTTGATGTTCTCTTCTGAAATACCGCCGCTCAGAAAATAGGGTAGTGGCATTTCAAATTGATTTAATAAGCTCCAGTCAAATTGTTGTCCTGTCCCTCCAAATGCCTTACTGTCTGTATCAAATAGGTAATAGGAAATAGGTTGCTGATTCTGAGTTTCAGAGTTGTTACTGAAAGTATGTGCTATTTTTCTCTTATTTTCAGAGGAATCGTTTCCGATTCTTATCACCTTGATTATTTTAACATTGGGATTCAGCTGTTTACTTAGTTCAATAATTAGACTATCTTCTTCATCACCATGTAACTGAATCAGGTTAAGCTTTGCTTTTTCTGCAATTTCAACAATTGTTTCAACTTTTTCATTGACAAAAACCCCAACTTTTCCCTGATGATTAATTTGTGCAATATCTTCCAGCCTCAAATGTTTCAAAACATATCTCGGTGATTTTTCATAGAAAATAAAACCTAAAAAATCTACGTTCATGGTTATTAATTCCTGAATCTGATCTGGTTTTGTCAGGCCACAGACTTTGAGAGCAGAAGAGATGTGAGTGGTTGGTTGCTGGTTCATAGGAGTTGATTGAGAAGTGACGATATAGATTTTTAGTAATGCTGAGAAATATTTATTTTCAAATTAATAAAGAAAATTCTTCAAATGCTTTTGCAGGATCTGTATCCCTCATAAAATATTCTCCCATCAGGAAACCATCAAATCCCTTTTCCTTTAAAAATTTAAAATCTTCAAGACTATAAATCCCGCTTTCTGCAACAGATAAAGTATCTTTAGGAAGTTGATCTTTTAGCTGAACGGAATGTTGTAAATCAACTTTAAAATCGTTCAGGTTTCTGTTATTAATTCCCACCAAGTCAATATTAGAATTAAAATGCTTTAGTTCTTCTTCGGTATGAATTTCCAATAAAACTTCCAGATCCAGTTCGTGAGCCAGTGCTGTAAACTCCTGAACCTGATTCGGTGAAAGACAAGATGCAATCAGTAAAATAACATCAGCTCCCATGCTTTTCGCTTCATAAAACTGGTATTCATCAATCATAAAGTCTTTACGCAGAATAGGAATATTGATGTGTTTTCTTACATTCAGAATATCCTCAAAACTTCCGCCAAAAAAGTCTTTATCTGTAAGGATAGAAATTCCGCTGGCTCCAAATTTTTCATAAGCTGAAGTAACATCCAAAGGCTGAACACTATTATTAATGATTCCTTTAGATGGAGATTGCCTTTTAAACTCAGCAATAATTCCACTTTTGTTTTTAATGGACTCTTTCAATGAAGAACTCTTTCTTTCGAAAAAGTCTGAGCTTCTTAACTGATCGATAGAAATAGCTGCTTTTGAAACGGCAATTTCCTCTTTTTTTCTTTCAATAATTTTATCTAGTATGGTCATTTAATACAGAAATTTAATAAGATGGTGAAAAATTATAAACCATTAAGGGACATTAAGATGATAAGATAGATTAGGCTCTATCAAAGATCAGTAATAAAGAATACTGTTGAATAAATAGCTTTAGCTATGATCTTAACGATTCTTCATTCCTTAAAAATTCTTAATAGTTCAGAAAATAATAAGACTAATTAATTAAAAGTTCAAAGGTTTTTAATGCTTTTCCGCTTTCTAAGCTTTCCTGAGCCAATAATAAGCAATCATCATATGTTCCGTATTTGTGTGTATGGTAAAGGGCTACAGAAGCATTAGCTAAGACCACAGAGTTTTGCTGTTCGCTTCCTTTTCCTTCCAGAATATTCATAAAGATTTTTGCAGTTTCTTTGGTTGTGTTTCCTGCTTTAATATCTTCCAATGTTACAGGATTGAAGCCTAAGTCTTCTGCAGAATAAATTTCTTCTCCTTTTTTAGTGATAATTTTGCTGTCGTGGGTAAGGCTGATCTCATCATAACCATCCAATCCGTGAACTAAAATAAACTCCTGTTCCTCTTTTTGCAAAAGGTATTGATAGATTCTTGCAATTTCCAGATTATACACTCCAATCATGGAATATTGAGGCTTTGCAGGATTCACCAAAGGTCCCAGCAGATTAAAGAAGGTTCTTAATCCCAGTGATTTTCTCAATAATCCAACTGATTGAAGAGCAGGGTGGAAGTAGGGGGCATGCAAAAAGCAGATATTAGCTCTTTCAAGATCTTCATTCAGCTGCTCTGAACTATTCTTGAACTGATACCCCAGTTCTTCCAATACATTGGATGAGCCTGTAGTGGTTGAAGCCCCGTAATTTCCATGTTTTGTTACCTTCTGCCCGGCTCCGGCCACCACAAAGCTGGCCAACGTTGATATATTGATTGTGTTTTTTCCGTCACCTCCCGTTCCTACGATATCAATGGCATTGCTGGCATCAATGTGTATAGGAACAGCCATCTGCAACAGAGCTTCTCTAAAGCCTTCAAGTTCTTTCAGTGTGATATTTCGCATCAGGAAAACACTGATGAAAGCTGTTACTTCTGCTGCATTGAACTTATTCTGTGCGATTTCAATCATCATGGCCTTTGCCTCAGACTTTGACAAAGTATTGTGATTGAACATATATTGCAAAATTTCTTTCATTTGAGGAGTTTTTATGGTTGATGGATGTTGTGTTGTTGTTTTCATATTAGGCTTACTTCATTAGACTTTGGTTGAAATGATAATCAACTACTTTTAAATAGATTTTTACTGATTTAGAAAGTTTCGGATGATTATTTCTCCGTCGGGAGTTAGGATACTTTCAGGATGAAACTGTACTCCGTGTACATCATAAGTTTTATGTTGAAGAGCCATAATCATCCCATCTTTATCGACTGCTGTAACTTCCAATTCATTAGGGAAGTTTTCAGGATTAACAGCCCAACTGTGGTATCTTCCTACCTCAAGTCCTGATGTTAAGTCTTTAAAAAGTTTAGTATCTTCTTTTATCAATTCAGTGGTAGTTGCCACTCCGTGGAAAATTTCAGAAAGGTTGATGAGGTTTCCGCCGAAAGCTTCTGCAATGGCTTGCTGTCCTAGACATACGCCTAAAATGCTTTTAGTAGGCGCATATTTTTTAATCAGCTCTAATAAAATTCCAGCTTCTTCCGGAATTCCCGGGCCTGGAGAAAGGATGATCTTATCGTATTGTCCAACTTCTTCCAAGGTAATCTGATCATTTCTTACCACATCCACTTTCTGATTCAGAATTCTTTCGATGATCTGGACAAGGTTGTAAGTGAAGCTGTCATAGTTATCGAAAACAAGAACTTTTACCGGTGATTGCTGAGCGTTTATATTGTTGTTCATTTCTTTTTTGTTGTAGGGTTAATGAGTGAAGAGTTGATGAAGTTTTTAATTTTCTACTATTTTTTCTGCTTTCTCCACTGCTTTTTTCAGAGCATTTAATTTGTTATTCACTTCCTGCAGTTCACTTTCAGGTACAGATTTCGCAACAAGGCCGGCTCCTGCCTGATAATACAGTGTATTGTTTTTGCTTAAAAAGGTTCTGATCATAATGGCCTGATTACAGGTTCCGTTTAAACCTACTATACCAATACATCCTCCATAATATCCACGGGAATCTTTTTCATATTGATTGATAAGTTGAAGAGCTTTATGTTTAGGGGCGCCACTTAAAGTTCCCTGTGGGAAGGTTGCAGAAATCATGTCAAGAGGGTTGATCTGTTCCGGAAGATCAGCGGTTACTTCACTTACCATGTGAATCACATGTGAGAAAAGCTGAATTTCTTTTAGTTTGGTAACGGTTACGTTTTTGCCGAGCTTCCCAAGATCATTACGGGCAAGGTCTACCAGCATGGTATGCTCTGCATTTTCTTTAGGATCATTTTTTAATATTTCAATTGCCTTAAGATCAGCTTCAAGATTCCCTGTTCTTTTAGAAGTTCCTGCAATAGGGTGGATAATCGCTTTGTTATCTTTAATGATTAATTGGCTTTCAGGGCTTGATCCGAATAGTTTGTAGTTTCCATAATCAAAATAAAACAGGTATGGAGAAGGGTTGATATTTCTCAAAGCACGATACACATTAAACTCATCTCCTTTAAACTTCTGTTCAAACCTTCTGCTCAGTACCAATTGGAATACATCACCTCTCATACAATGTCTCTGTGCTGTTTTTACCAGTTCGATATAATCTTCATCCGTAAGATTGGAAGTCTCCTGGCCATTTTTTTCAAATGGATACACCGGGGTATTTTGGTTTTTGATGAGGTTTTCCAAAAGGTGAAGTTCAGATTTCACCCCTTCCATTTGATTCTCAATAATATGCATTTCATCATTGAAGTGGTTAATGGCAATCACATATTGGTATAATCTGTATCTGAGAATCGGAATTTCTACTTCCGGGCTTTGTGCTTTTAAATTGATATTTTCAAAGAATTGTACGGCTTCAAAACTTGTATATCCGAAAAGACTTTGTGCAGTCTGTTCAATAGGGTTGTTAGTTTTTTCACAGTCAAAAACAGTACGGAAATCTTCAAATATATCCGTGATATTGCGTTCCATAATGAACTGCTTTGCAGGAGTAGAGTCAGGGAATTTAATCTCAAACTCATTTAAATTTTTCACTTCAATTCCTGCAACGGCATTGATGGCTATAAAGGAAAAATTATTGTCAATACTTTTTGAATCGGAGCTTTCCAGAAGAATAGTATCTCTGAACTTATCTCTTATCTTAAGATAAATATTCATGGGAGTATGAAGGTCTCCAAGAGTTTTTTTCGAAACGGTTTTTATTTTGATTTTCTGTGTAAACATCTGCTGTTTTATTTTTTTGTAAGATTTTAGGAATAAAAAAAGGCTTCAACGGTATCCGTCAAAGCCTTGTATATTGTTTTGTTTATATCTGCTGTTGGGTTAGCAACATGACAATACCTTCAGACCCGACGAAGAGTTTGAAAGCCACCACCAAATATTGTTGCTCATTGTAAACATGGGACAAATGTAGAAATTTTTTTAATACAAAAAACAAAAAATTCAAAAAAAATAAAAAACTTAATATTTAATTTGTTTTATTTCAATTGTTTAAGTTCTTTTTTGAGTTCTTCAAGCTTTATTTTATAACTTTCCTCATCATAAGATGCTGTATAATCTTCCAACGCTTTGATGTATTCTGCAATGAATACTTTATTGGTTCTGTCTGCTTCATATTTGATTCTTGCAGAATTTACCGGAGCTAATTTAGAGTATTTAATGAGTGCTTTTCCTTCTTCTGATTCATTGTAAAGAATCACAATATTTTTTTCATATCCCGGAATGTATTTTACGGGGAAACTTATTTCCGTTCGTGGAATTCTGATGGCGTTTTCAATGGGGTAAATTGATGCTGAGGTTGTAGAAAAGAAGGTTGAAATATACTTTCCATCCTGTTTTTTAACTACTGCTTCATAATCGTGAATGTACATGTCATTTAATGTTGAATTGGTCTCCACATCAGAAGTAATGATTGCTGTACTCTCCACTCCATATTTGTTGAGAAACCACGCATTCAGAAACTGACCACAAAACCCGTTTAAAATGGAAAGTGGAATAGCAAGAACCAAAAACCAGATTTTTTTAGTGAGATAAGATAATAATCCCAAAATCAAAAAAAGAAGAATCACAGTATAAAAACCATGATGGCTGGTAAAAAACAGAATTTTTGAGATTAAAACCATATCCAAATTTTACAGTAATTTCTTTGAGATAAATCTAGTTTAAACTTATCAAAAAAATAGGAAAGGAGCAATATTTATTTACTTATTTCGGATAGGGAGCTATACAAAGAGATTCGGAAGAATTAAACGCAGGGTTTAGCAAGATTTTGTTTCCATTACTTTACAAAACCCTGTGTTATATCTTTTAATGCACAGGTTCAGACAGAGGAATGTCAGTGGCTCCGCTGTAAAAGACAATTAAAGTAGCACCTTTTTCTCCGGTTTTGCCTCTGTGAGCAATATTAACCATTTCCGGAAGAACCTGCCCTTTTTTTACCCATTGTGTTTTACCATCTTCTTTTCTTTCTATCTGGATTTCTCCTTTTTCCACGTAAGCCGCATTGATAACAGGGTGTTTATGCCAGTCCAGTGCTTTGTTAGGCGGAACAGAGATTTTAAGAACAGAGATTTCAGGCTGTCCGGTCGGGTAGCTGGCATACAGTGTTCCCTCCCATGATTTTGTGGTTTTCAATAATGTTACAGATTCAATTTTGTCTGAATATTCTGATTTGGGCTGTTCATTATCAGAGTCATGACAGGATAGAGGGAAGGAAAGGATAGCTGACAAAATAGCTGTTCTGAATAAATTTCTTTGAGTCATACATTTTAGATTAATAGTTTGTATTTTAATGTGATCTGTTATACAAAAATAATAACCTAATTTAAATTTTCCCTATTTATTGAATTATTTTTTGTTAAAAAGATAAAATATCCAAACTCTTAAAATATTTTTCAAAGAAAACATTTGTCATAAGCTGAAACGTTTATTTTTTATATTTTTGCTTTCAAATTAGAAAAAAATGAAAAAAGTATTCGCAATCGCATTTATTGGAGGTTTATTATTAGCAAGCTGCTCTAAAAAAGCAGATCACTCATTACAGGACAGCAACACTATGCTTGAAGAGCCGGCAGCAACTACCGTTGTAGATTCTACTGCTAAGCCTGCTGCTCCAGTTGCTGCAACTCCTGCTCCTGAAGCTGCTAAAACAGATTCTACAGCGAAGAAATAATGAAAAATTTATTTTTGGCGGGAACTTTAGGTCTTGTGATCTTTTCCTGTTCTAAAAAAGAAAATACAACAGAAGTAGCGTCTTCAGATGCTGCATCGGTGTCCGCTCCAGCTCAGTCCAATCTTTCCGGTGATCAGATCATGGAAACATTGGATTGTTCGGGGTGTCACTCTGTTAATGAGAGAATGATAGGACCTTCTTATCAGGAAATAGCTGCTAAATATTCTGATAAGGATATTGAATTGTTGGCTTCCAAGATCATAGAAGGCGGTAGTGGAGTTTGGGGCGGAGTCCCTATGGCTGCTCATCCACAGGTATCTAAAGAAGATGCTAAAAAAATGGTGGAGTATATTCTAAGCCAGAAAAAATAAAAGATGTCCACAGAAAAATCCAGTCTGCACACAAGAAATCTGCATCGTAATCCCTATGATTTTGATCTGCTTATTTCTTGTGTGCCAGAACTGAAACATTATGTCTTCGTGAATGTTCACGGGATAAAAACTATTAATTTCAGTATTTCTGAGGCTGTAAAATTACTCAACAAGGCCTTACTTTTTCATTTTTATAATGTTAAAAATTGGGATATTCCTAATGCCAATTTGTGTCCTCCCATTCCGGGACGTGCAGATTATGTACATTATATTGCTGACTTGCTGACGGAGCAGGGTGAAATTCCAACAGGTCCCTCTGTAAAAGGATTGGATGTTGGTGTAGGAGCTAATCTTGTTTATCCTTTAATTGCCCATCAATCTTATGGTTGGGAAATTGTCGGTACAGATATTAATGAAGAGTCATTAAAAAATGGCCATTATATTCTGGATCAGAATCCAGATTTATTATCAACAATTCAATTACAGCATCAGCCAGATTCCAAATATGTATTCAAGAATATAATAGGTTCTGAAGATAGGTTTACATTTTCTATGTGTAATCCTCCTTTTCATGACTCAAAAGAATCTATGATAAAAGGAAATCTTCGGAAAACAAAGAATTTAACTAAAGGAAAGGATCGAAAAACGGTACTTAATTTTGGTGGACAACAGTCAGAATTATGGTGTGAAGGCGGAGAATTGGCATTCATTACCAATATGATTCATGAAAGTGTTCAATATTCATCTCAGGTTCTTTGGTTTACCTGCCTGGTTTCTAAAAAGGATAATCTTTATAAGCTGACTACACTTTTAAAGAAGGTAAAAACAGTAGAATTTAAAACTATTGATATGGCCCAGGGACAGAAAATAAGCAGAATCCTGGCCTGGACATTTATTCCTAAACAGAAACGAACCGAATGGTTTAGTAGGAAATAAAGCTTCTGAATGTAAAGATTGTGATTTAAGTTTTGTTTGGTCTAGAATTATTCGGAAAACTTAAACTACCCGTCAAAAATTCTTTGAATTTTCGCCACTCCTCCAGAAGAGGGGAATGATGATACTTTTCCATTTCAATATTTGCAAAAAGTATCGGTTTTTAAAGTTGATTCTTTAATTTTTGACCTTGAATTCAATTGTAAGATTTCGTGTCTCTTATCTCTTCGTCTATTCTCTTTATTTTAGCTTCTATAGCCCAAAGTTTTCCCTGTTCACCATCTTCATTTTAAAATTTCTGAAAAAATCAATTGACGGTCAACTCAAAAATGCCTAAATTTGTACGCTTTTAGAAAAATAAGAAATGCAATTATCAGAACAAGAAATCATTAGAAGAGAAAAGCTGAATAAGCTTACTGAAATGGGGATTAATGCGTTCCCTGCGGATGAGTATACCATTACAGATACTACAGAATCTATAAAACAGGACTTTTCTGAAAGTAAACAGGTGAAGATCGCTGGTAGATTAATGTCCCGCAGAATTCAAGGAAAGGCTTCTTTTGCAGAATTGCAGGATTCTAAAGGAAAAATTCAGGTTTACTTCAACAGAGACGAGATCTGTCCGGGAGAAGATAAAGAATTATATAACGAAGTGTACAAACACCTTCTAGATATCGGTGATATTATTGGTATTGAAGGAGAGTTGTTTACCACTCAGGTAGGAGAGATGACGGTTTTAGTAAAGAACTTTACGCTTCTTACTAAGGCTTTACGTCCGCTTCCTCAGGCAAAAACAGACGAAAATGGTATTGTACACGACGGATTTACAGATCCTGAATTGAGATACAGACAGCGTTATGTAGATTTAACGGTAAACCCACAGGTAAAAGAAATTTTCGTGAAGAGAACAAAATTGTTCAACGCGATGAGAACTTTCTTTAACGATGCAGGATATTTTGAAGTAGAAACTCCAATTCTACAGTCTATTCCTGGTGGAGCAGCTGCTAAGCCTTTCATCACGCACCACAATGCATTGGATATTCCATTATATTTAAGAATTGCGAACGAATTATATCTGAAAAGATTGATCGTAGGTGGTTTTGACGGAGTATATGAGTTTTCTAAAAACTTCAGAAACGAAGGGATGGACAGAACTCACAACCCGGAATTTACTGCAATGGAAATCTATGTAGCTTATAAAGACTACAACTGGATGATGGATTTCACAGAAAAACTACTGGAATTCTGTGCTATTCAGGTAAACGGAATTACAACAGCTACATTCGGAGAACATGAAGTAGATTTCAAAGCTCCTTATCCAAGAGTTTCCATGACGGAAGCTATCCTGAAATTTACAGGTTTCGATATCACTGGCAAAACAGAGAAGGAATTATATGACTTTGCTAAGTCTATTGGAATTGAGGTGAATGAGACAATGGGTAAAGGGAAATTAATTGATGAGATTTTTGGTGAGAAGTGTGAAGGAAACTTCATCCAGCCGACTTTCATTACAGATTATCCTGTTGAAATGTCTCCACTGACTAAGAAACATAGAAGCAAAGAAGGTTTAACTGAGCGTTTTGAATTGATGGTGTGTGGTAAAGAAATTGCCAACGCTTATTCAGAGCTTAATGACCCAATCGATCAGAGAGAACGTTTTGAAGCTCAGATGGCTTTATCTGAAAGAGGTGATGATGAAGCAATGTTTATCGATCAGGACTTCTTAAGAGCTCTTGAATATGGGATGCCTCCTACATCAGGATTAGGAATCGGTATGGACAGATTAATTATGTTCTTAACGAACAATGCATCTATCCAGGAAGTATTATTCTTCCCTCAAATGAGACCGGAGAAAGCAGTTCCTCAAATTGAGTTAGGAGAAGATGAAAAAGTGATACTAGAAATCCTTAACTCTCAGGAAGAGGCTATGTCTTTAGCGGAAGTAAAGGATAGAAGTCAGTTATCCGGTAAGAAATGGGATAAAGCTTCTAAGACTTTAACAAAGAATAATATTGTGAAAGTAGAGAAGATTGATGAAAATCTTCTGATGAAACTAGCATAGTTTTATACAATATAATAATAAAAACCGGTGCGGAATTATTCTGTACCGGTTTGTTTTTTCCATTTTCTTAACTGTGTTCCGAAGTTCTGGTATTAGTAAATAATGTACTAAAAATACTATCTTTGGAAAAAAACCATGAAAAAAACGTTTCTATTTCTTTTTCAACTAGTGGCAACAATTGTTATACATGCCCAATTTATTGCCATAGACGAAAACTATACATCAGTTCCACTTGCAATTTCCTCAGGAGTGTCAAATAATTATGATTTTACAACTGATGGAGTGGCGTATGTATCAACCACAGGGAATATTATAAACAAATATACGCCCAATGGAACTTTAGATTCAAGCTTTGGCATAAATGGTAGCTTAGCATCACCTCTATCTGGGAGTAAACCACAGGTAAAGGTCACCCCAAATAATCTATACATATTCTCGCAGAATAAAATAGTTAAATATTCTTTAGACGGAATATTGGATACAACTTTTGGAACTAATGGTATAGTTACGTTTGATTTAAATGATGTGATTAGTAGTATTGTTGTAAATACAGATTCTTCATTGTATGTGAATGTAGGAGGTCATTTAAGTTCTGCGAAAGGGATAAAAAAAGTTTTACCTACCGGATCGGTAGATCCATTATTTCTTATAGCTGGTAATAATGTCGATTTTATGTCAATGTCCAGAACAAGTAGTAACGAGATACTTACTTATTGTAGTGAGGGTCCTCCTTTTGGGAGTAAGGTTTATTCTATTAGAAAATATAACACCCAGGGAAGTCTAGATACAACATTTGGTAATCAGGGAAGTCTAGGAGCGAGTGTATTCATGCTTAATGATGAAATAAATGTAGATAGTAATAATAACATTTATATTTTTGATGAAAATTTATTTGAGCATAAAATATATAAATATACATCTAATGGAGTGAAAGATTCTGGCTTTGGTAATAATGGTACATTGTCTTTATCTTCGAATGTAATTGGTATTGGTGGTTTATCTAGTATGGATATAGATGAGAATGATAAATTAGTAATATTTGCAGGCGGAATTGTGAGAATCAATAGCAATGGAACTTTAGATAATACGTTGCATAATGGTCAATATTATTGCTTGTGGGCACCTGCAGCTTCTTTTCCACCAGGTGCAGGTTCAGGATCTATAAGTACAAATTATGGTAAAAGTCTCAAAAATGGAGAATATATTGTTGAGCTTAGAAAACGAATAAACCTATCTATTAGTGAGTTTAAAACATTCAAACTTATTAGGAGTAATGTTAATACTTTGGCAACAGATGAATCTTCAGCAGAACTTCCAAACTTCCAAGTTTACCCGAATCCTGTTAATGATATTTTACATATAAAGTTAGAATCCCGTGAAAAATTGCAAAAAGTAAGTATCTATTCTATGGATGGAAAACTCATTTTTTTGGGAACAGATGCGAAGATGGATTTGGGAACATTGTCCTCAGGAAATTATTTAGTAGAAATTAAAACGGATAAGAATGTATATACTAAAAAAGTAATTAAAAAGTAACAATTAATTTTTAGTGTTAAAAAAACCGGTGCAGAATTATTCTGTACCGGTTTGTTTTTTCCATTTTCTTAACTGTGTCCTAAAGTTTTTAAACGGAGCTACAGTATTAATATGTATCCATTTCCAAACTGGCCATTTGGCGGGTGTTGTTGCCCATTTTCTTTGTTCAGGTTCAAATAGGATTTGGTCATCAAGTTTTTCAATCCATTCAATAATTTCATTGACCTGTTTTTGCAAGAGCTCTTTTTGTTCTGCTAAACTATAAGAACCATATTGTTCATAGAAAGACTGATATAATCCTTTTAGATTATTCCATTTATATTCAGGAGTAGGTGTTTTTACTTCCATTCCTTTCTTTTCATCAGCTTCCCACTGCAGAAGCAGATGGGTCCAGCCAATTTGATAGGATATATTCTGAGACGGCGTTTTATCAACACCTGGTTTTAGCATATCTTTTTCATCTTCTTTAATATCATCAAACTCCTGATCATAGAGAAGGAATCTTGTTTTGATCTCTTCAACAAGTTCTGTTTTGTTCTTATAATCCTGCATATTACTTTATTTTCTAAGCTTACTGAAAGAAGCCATAAGGTAAAATAAAAACGGAAGAATAAATAATGAACCCAGCATCAATGCCCACCCCAATGCTGAAATGGTTTTTTCAGGAGCCATATGCTCTAATAGCGAAAGATGCTGTCCATTCCCTAATAAAATAATATCCGGATTATGCTGATAGGTTGCTGCCACAAGGATCATCACCATCTGGAAACCTGCCAAAGCTCTTACAGGAAGTAATTTTTGGTTACTCAAAGCTCTTAAAATAAGTAATAAGGCAACGGTAGCAAAGGCAATCGCCATAATTCCTAAAGGCTTTGAAAATACCCACATCAAAAGAGGAATATCAGAAAGGTAAGCTGTAGCAAACACAAGGATTCCTGTAATCACCACAAAGATCATCGTTTGCTTTGATTTTCTGATCATTAATAATAACTCTTCCTTACCACGGGTTTCTCTCAATGAAAAAATAGAAGCCAGATAAGCACAAAGCGCTACCGTAAATAAACCTACAGAAACTCCAAACCAGTTCAGCCAGCTGTAAATATACAGATCCAGAAAGGTGGTTGCATCAGGATTAATAGAGTGTGATACTGTTGCTGCTGCTATTAATCCCAGGAAAAAAGGAGTTAATAGACTGGCATAATAAAATATCTGTGTATATAAAACCTGCCAGTTATCCTTTACCGCATCATAATGCCTGAATGTAAAAGCTGTCCCTCTTGCAATAATTCCTACAAGCATTAAGACTAAAGGGATATGAAGGTAGGTAGACATGGTGGTATAAATTTCAGGAAAGCCAACAAAAAGGATTACAATTGCAATAATCAGCCACATGTGATTCGCTTCCCAAACAGGAGCAATAGATTCATACATGATCTCATGTGTTTTATGGCGGGCTTTTTTATTGGTGAACATCTCTACAATGCCTGCTCCAAAGTCAGCACCTCCCAGAATAATATAAAGACAGATGGAAAGCCAGAGAAAACCTATAACAATGTAGATCATGATTTTTTGTTTTTATCGTTAAACTGTGGGTCTGTTGGATCATAAAGTTTTGGTACCATCTGTACCTGTCTTCTTAAAAGGAAAACCAGGATCAATGATAATGATATAAATATCGCAGTGAAGAAATAGAAAGAATATTGTATTCCCGGCATTGGGGTTACGGCATCAATCGTTCTCATGACTCCATAAATGATCCATGGTTGTCTTCCTACTTCAGTTACTGTCCATCCTGCTTCCAGAGCAATATATCCAAAAGGAGTAGCAATAAGGAATGTTTTTAATAACCAGTTTTTAGTCAGCCATTCTTTTTTGAAAAAGAAAGCATACAAATAAATAGCTCCTATACCTATCATCACTACTCCAAAGAAGATCATGATCTGAAAAGCATAATGAACAACGGCAATCGGGGGCCATTCATCTCTCGGGAAATCTTTAAGACCCTTTACTTCAGTATTGAAGTCGTTGCTTACCAAAAAGCTTAGTACCTTTGGAATTTTAATAGCATATTTTATTTCCTCTTTTTCTTCATCAGGAATTCCACCAATCACAAAGGCTGCTCCTTTTTCCGTTTCAAAGTGAGCTTCCATTGCAGCAAGCTTGATAGGCTGTCTCTTTGCTACAGATTTTGCAGCCACATCACCACTCAAAGGGGCTCCGAATGCTCCAATTAAAGCAAAACCTACTGCAATCCTGAATGCTTTGGTATGAAACTCCACATTCTTTTTTCGCATAATTAAAAAGGCATGAACTCCGGCTACAGCAAATCCTGTTGCACAAAAAGCTGCAACTGTCATATGAAGAGCCTGTGGAAACCATGCATCATTGAACATTGCTTTAATAGGATCTATATTAAGGTATTGTCCGTTGATATAATCGAAACCGGTAGGAGAGTTCATCCACGCATTGGCAGCTACCACCAGAATACCAGATGCCAATCCACTTACTCCTACAAGAAAACCACAGAACCAGTGAAACCATTTATTGAATTTATCCCATCCATATAAAAAGAATCCGATGGCGATAGCTTCAATAAAGAAAGCTGTCCCCTCTAATGAGAATGGCATTCCAAAGATAGGACCTGCATGTTTCATAAACCCGGGCCATAGAAGTCCCAATTCAAAGGAAAGCATAGTTCCTGAAACAGCTCCTGTAGCAAATAAGATGGCAACCCCTTTGCTCCAGGCTTTTGTTAATCCTTTATATATTTCATTATTAGTTTTTAGGTATTTCCAATGGGCAAAAGCCATTAGAAAAGGCATCACCATTCCCACACAGGAGAATATGATATGGAAGCCAAGAGAAAGCGCCATCTGGGCGCGGGCAGCTATAAAATCATCCATAATATCAACTTTTCAGTAAATAAATTTACGCATAAATTATTGATGTTGAGTATGATTTAAAACAGTAGAGATATAACAAATACATTTTAACTTTGAATCTTTTATTGGTTAGCTATTTCTTATGTTTCCTCTAAGAAAACTCAACATTTTTTTGACACTTTTTAACTTTCATACCTCGAAAAAAATCACGATATTTGTAAGTCTTTGCATATAGCAAGATTTTTAATATTTAATATGAGTCAAAAACAATATACAGCTAGTAGTATTCAGGCATTGGAAGGAATGGAGCACGTACGTATGCGCCCTTCAATGTACATTGGTGATGTAGGATTAAGAGGCCTTCACCATTTGGTTTATGAAGTAGTAGATAACTCTATCGACGAAGCATTGGCAGGATTCTGTGACACGATATTCGTTGCCATTAAAGAAGGAAACGGAATCGAGGTTAGCGATAACGGTAGGGGTATTCCGGTTGACTTCCACGAAAAAGAACAAAAATCTGCTCTTGAAGTTGTAATGACGAAAATTGGAGCCGGTGGTAAGTTCGATAAAGATTCTTACAAGGTTTCAGGAGGTCTTCACGGAGTAGGGGTATCGTGTGTGAATGCACTTTCCAACGAAATGATTACTACTGTTTACAGAGACGGGAACGTTTACCAGCAGATATATTCAAAAGGAAAAGCTCAAACAGGAGTAGAAGAGATCGGAAACAGTGATAAAAGAGGTACAAAGCAGTTCTTCCAGCCGGATGATACTATTTTTACAGAATTAGTTTACAATTACGATACATTAGCAACCCGTTTAAGAGAGCTTTCTTACCTTAATAAAGGAATTACGATTACCCTTACAGACGAAAGAGAGAAGGGAGAAGATGGTTCTTTCAAATCAGAAATTTTTCATTCTGAAGGAGGGTTAAAAGAATTCGTTGCTTACATTGATGGAAACCGTGAATCTATTATGGAGCACGTGATTTTCATGGAAGGAGAAAGAGATAATATCCCTGTAGAAGTAGCAATGCGTTACAACACTTCTTTCAACGAGAATCTTCACTCTTATGTAAATAACATCAACACTCATGAAGGAGGAACTCACCTGGCAGGTTTCAGAAGAGCTTTAACAAGAACTTTAAAGAAATATGCAGACGAATTGGGGCTTCCGGCAAAAGAAAAAGTAGAAATTACAGGAGATGACTTCCGTGAAGGATTAACCGCTGTAATTTCTGTAAAAGTAATGGAACCTCAGTTTGAAGGACAGACCAAAACGAAATTAGGGAATTCTGAAGTTTCTGGTGCTGTAGATAAAATTGTAGGGGAGATGCTTACTAACTTTTTGGAAGAGAACCCTAATGAAGCTAAGACTATTGTTCAAAAAGTTGTTCTAGCTGCAAAAGCAAGACAGGCTGCTAAGAAAGCCCGTGAAATGGTTCAGAGAAAATCTCCAATGGGAGGTTCAGGACTTCCCGGAAAACTATCTGACTGTTCATCTAAAGATCCGGCAGAATCAGAAATATTCCTTGTAGAGGGAGATTCCGCAGGAGGAACCGCTAAACAAGGACGTGACAGACACTTCCAGGCGATTCTTCCATTAAGAGGAAAAATTTTGAACGTAGAGAAATCTATGCTTCATAAAGTATATGATAACGAAGAGATCAGAAATATCTATACTGCTCTTGGAGTTTCTGTAGGAACAGAAGAAGATAGCAAAGCACTGAACATGGCTAAATTGAGATACCATAAGATCGTTATCATGACCGATGCCGATATTGATGGATCTCACATTTCTACCCTGATTCTTACTTTCTTCTTCAGATATATGAAGGAACTTATTGAGAACGGATATATTTATATTGCTCAACCACCTTTATATTTATTGAAGAGAGGGAACAAAAAGATATATGCTTATAACGAGAAAGAACGTGAAGAGTTTACTCTAGAAATGTCTCCGGACGGAAAAGGAGTTGAAGTACAACGTTACAAAGGTCTTGGGGAAATGAACCCAGAGCAGCTTTGGGAAACAACTCTTAACCCTGAACACAGAATTCTGAAGCAGGTGACTATTGATAATGCAGTAGAGGCAGACAGTGTTTTCTCAATGTTGATGGGAGATGAAGTTCCACCAAGAAGAGAATTTATCGAGAAAAATGCGAAATATGCAAAAATTGATGCATAAACGTTTTTAAAATATCAAAGAAAAGCTTCTAATTATTTAGAAGCTTTTTTTATATTTGAACAAACCAATAAAAAATAATAATATGTTAACTCTTTTACAAACAGACCCCTACAATGGGGTAGATGCAGTTTCTGGTGCAGCCGCTGCGGGATTAGGGATTGGATCAATGTTTATTAGCTTACTGGTATATCTGTTTTACGGGTATTGTATGTTCAAAATCTTTAAAAAGGCAGGCAGAGAAGATGCGTGGGCAGCTTTCGTTCCTATCTACAATGCTATTGTTATGCTGGATATTGTGAAAAAACCAATATGGTGGATCATCTTATTCTTAATTCCATTCGTAAATCTTTATGCCGCATGGGTAGTCAACGACAGATTGGCTAAAGGTTTTGGAAAAGAAACACCCCTTTATACAATTTTGCTATTTTTCTTAGGATTTATTTTTATTCCCGTGCTTGGGCTTGGAAGTGATACTTACGACAGTAAAAGAATACCGAATGATTAATTAAATAACAAAAGAACAAAAGAACAATAAAGACTTCAGAAATGAAGTCTTTATTGTTTGATATATATTAGGATATAGTATTAATTGTAATCTTTTGTAATATTAATTCTACAAATATTGAATTATTTAGATTGCTATTTATCCTAAATTTGGAAACGCAGACAATATGAAGTTTACCATTTCATATTTAAAAATTAATCTTAAATGATTAAAAAGGAATAATACATTCAAAACGTCATTTCTGTTTGTATAAAAATAACTTTTGATTATTTACAGCCTTATATTAAGGTAGATTTAGGATAGTGCTTTTTTAAGTATTAGTTGAGGCTCCACATCGTGGAGCCTCTTTATTTCATCAATTAGAGAAAATTATATATTGTAATTAATTGAAAATCAATATGTTTTTGCTTTGTTTTTAGTGAGGTTAATTTTTTTTGATATTATTTTTTTAACAGTTATTAGGATTTTATTATTTTTGCCCAATTATAATGACCATGATGAAAATATTATTTCTTGGGGCCTTGTCTACAGCTTCAATGTATTTCGCCCAAATCTATCCGGCATCTTCAATTCCAGAAAACTTAAAGAAAAATGCTAATGCAATCATCAGAAAAAATCTAACAACAGTTCAGATTAATAAAATAGATGAAATAAAATACCAATACAACACCATAACTACAGTTTTAAATAAAGATGGAAGTGAAAAAGCAATAGCTTATATTCCTTATGATAAAGCAAGAAGTATTTCTGATATAAAGGTTATTATCTACGATGAATTTGGTAAGAAGATAAAAAGCTATTCAAAATCGGACTTTAGCGACTTTGCCAATAATACACAAGGAGTGTTTTATTCTGATAACAGGGTAATGGTATTTTCATATACTCCTGTTCAATATCCTTATACTATTGATTTTTCATATGAGTCTGAAGATAAAAATACCATTTTTATTCCTGACTTTGTACCATTTTATTCTACCAATACATCTTTGGAAGAAGCACAGATGAAAATTATCAATACTTCTGGAATTGACCTTCGAACCAAAATTTATCCGTCAAAGTATAATTATACCTCAGTAATTGAAGGAGGAAACGGAAATGAAAAAACGTATTCTTATAAAAATGTTCCAGCAATTGGTGAGGTTTCAATGATCCCGGAAACTGTTAAAATATTACCTAAAGTAAGTTTTGCGCTTACCAAGTTTAACCTGGCTGGAAAACACGGAACATTGAATAACTGGACAGATTTCGGAACCTGGTATTATAACAATCTTATTGATCCGGTGGCGGTATCCACTCCTGATATTAAAGCTGAAGTGGCAGCTTTACAGCTTCAGGGTTCGGTAGAAGAAAAAGTAAAGAAGATCTATCAGTATATGCAGACCAAAACCAGATATATATATGTGGGATTAGGAATTGGCGGCTGGCTTCCTATGATGCCAGATGAGGTTCATAAGAAAGGATATGGAGACTGTAAAGGTCTTACCAATTATATGAAAATCTTATTGGATGAAGCTGGAATTCCTTCTTATTATTGTGTTATCAATTCAGGATTTTCTCAGGTTTCTTTTGATCCGGACTTCCCTAAAATGGGTGGAAACCATGCTATTTTAATGGTTCCTACAGAAAAGGGAAATATCTGGCTTGAAAATACTTCACAACAGACGGCATTTAATCATTTGGGATATAGTACGACGGACAGGAATGTACTTTCCATAAAGAAAAATGGAATAGAGCTAATTAATACTCCGGTATATTCAGCGGATCAGAATAAGGAAAAACAAAAACTGAAAATAAAGATAGGAGAGGATAACAGTATTACAGGGGAAGGAAATTTTTTCTACACCGGAAGTCAATATGATTACAATCTTGGATTTGTAAACTTTAGTCCGAAAGAAAAGAATGATGCCTTGAAAAAAAGGCTTGATGTCTTAAACTTTGAGAAAGTTGAAATGAAAAACTTTGTTAATAACAAAGACAATGCTGTCATTACCTATGATATCGATTTTAAAACCAATAATTATTGTAAAAATGCAGGTAGCAGTCTTATATTCAGAGCGGTTCCTATTTTTTCAGACAGTGTTTACAAAACAGATGAAAACCGTGAGCTTCCTTTTGAAATAAGACAATCTTTTGAAGATGAATATGAGATCAGTTTTATGATTCCTAAAGGTTATAAAACTGATGAAACTCCTGATGATTCCAATATCAGCTCTGAATTTGGGAATTACAAACTAAGTTTTGTTAAAAATGGAGAAGAAATAAAAGTAATGCGGAAGATTCAGATCAATAAAGGAACTTATCCAAAAGAGAAATACAATGATTATGTAAGGTTCAGAAAAAAAATAATCAACCTGGATAACTCAAAAATTTTAATCACAAAAATATAAAAGATGAAAAAAATAATATTAGTGCTGATATGTTCAGCAAATGTAATGATGGTTCAAGCTCAGAAGCATGAGTTTCTAAACCCACCTAAATTTTCTGATTCAGATCTTTCCAAAGCAAAATCATTATTAGATGAAACAGCTTCTGCAGAGATTTTATATAAGTCTGTACATTTTATGATTGATAGTTCTACAGGGTACCTAAATAAAAAAGTATTTTATAGAATAAAGATTTATGATAAAGATAAGGCAGAAGATTGGCTTAATCTTGAAATTCCTCTTTATCAGATGAGTAGCAGTAATCAGGAAAAACTGAACAAATTCAAAGCTTTTACTTACAATCTAGAAAATGGAAATGTGGCCCAGACAAAAGTAGAAAAAAGCTCTCAGTATAAAAGTAAAGAGAGCAAAAATGTAAATATAACGAAGTTTGCTTTTCCTAATGTGAAGAATGGCTCTGTATTAGAATATCAATATGAGGTTTTATCTCCATTTTTGTATTCAATTCCAGAAGTTTTGATTGAAACAGATACGCCTTCTCTTTATACAGAATATATTTTTGATACGCCAATGAGTATTGCTTATAATATTAGCTATACCGGAGGTTTAGCTCCTAAATATAAAGTGATGGAAGAACAGTCTATTTACGGAGGTCAATATAAAACGTTTAGGTTTGCGTATGAAAATGTAAAAGGATTTAAAACAGAAAAGTTTGTTAGAAATGATAGAAATTATAGGACAAAAGTAAGTGCGGAGTTGAATTCCACTTATTTTAGTCAGATGAATACATATTCTCCTTCAGGAGGAGATCTTAAACTTTATTCATCTTCATGGGATCAAATTCGCAAAAGACTATTTGAAAATGAAGATTTTGGATTAGAACTGAAGAAGACAAGATTAGCCAAAGAGAATATGCCTTCAGGTATAATGGATATGAAAACGGATATTGAGAAGGCTAATTCTATTTTTTCATACGTTCAAAAAACATTTACATGGAATAAAAATAAAGGTATTTACGTAGAAGATGGTATTAAAAGGCTATTGGAAACAAAAGTAGGTAATGCTGCAGAAATTAATTTATTCCTTATTATGCTCTTGCGTGAAGCGGGCATTAAGTCTGATCCGTTGATTATTTCTACTGTAGAAAATGGGTTTATTAATCTTTTGTCACCCAATGTTTCTAATATGAATTTTGTATTAGCAGTAATAGATGTCAATGGTGAATATCATACTTATGATGCTACTTCTAAGCAGTCTTCTGTAGATCAGTTGCCTTTGAGAGACTGGAATCAATATGGAATTCTATTAGCAAAAAATAAAGCTGAGCAGATTCAAATGAAAAATATAAAGCCAAGTAGTACTTTCCTTACAGTAGATGCAAAGATTAATGATGATGGGAGTATTTCCGGATCTTATTCCGACAGAGATACAGGAACTTTTGCCATGCATGTAAAAGATAGCTATGATGAAAATCCTGAAAAATATAAAAAACAATATAAAGAGAATTTCTCAATAGATTTTACCCAAATTGATGCTAAAGTATTAGATACTGGAGAATTTGAATGTGCAATGAACTTTTCTTCATCCAATTTAATAGATAGAGTAGGAAAAAAAATAATCGTCAACCCAATGTTATTTTTAAGCAAAACATTTAATGAATTCGATCAAATGGAGGTTAGAAAATATCCTATTGACTTCGGAGCACCTACTACAAAAGTTAAAAAGGTGACACTTGAAATCCCTGAAGGATATACCATCGAAGAATTACCTAAGAATAAAAGAATTGTGACTGACGATAAACAGATAGAATACAGTTATATGATTGAGCAAAAAGGAAATAAACTAGAAGTAACATCTACTACAAAGATTTCCAGTGCCGATTATCCAAAAGAATATTATCCTGCATTCAAACAAATTTGGGGAGTAGCTTCTAAACATGAAAATCAGGTGATCAGCTTAGTAAAGAAGTAATTGTGAACTATTTGTAACCGTAATTTTATTTTTTTTGAATAATTTTTTTTAAAACCATTCATCTTTTGAATGGTTTTTGTATTGAATACCAAAAATTAGAATTATGAAAAATACAATAGCTGTTCTTGCACTTTCGTCATTATTTGTTTTTACTGCCTGTAAGAAAAATGAAACAGCAGCAACATCAACGGAGAAAACAGAAAATAAAAAATCTGAAGAATTTGTAGTAGACTCAGTAATAATAAAAGATTCTACAAAAATTACCGATTCCTTAAAGCTTAATTATACTTCCAAACTGTTGGTGTTTCCTACTATAAAAGATAAAAAGCTGTTAGACAGTATCTATTTCCAAAATGATAAAATAAAAGACTTTTCCAAGACTGGCCTGCAGGCTTATCTGGAGACTGAAAAAAATAATTACTTCAGCTCTGTAAAAAATGACAGTAAGGATTGGGCTTCAGATATTACCTATGCCCAGGATTGGTATTCAAGTTCCCATATGAACCTCGTATCCAATAGTAACGGCTATATGCATATTCAATATACAGGAAGCGGATATGAAGGTGGGGCACATGACAATTATGGATTTTCAGAAAGAATATTTGACCTTAAAAACAATAAAAAATTAGAATTAAAAGATATTACTTCCACTTCAAAAGCTAAACTTGAAGAGATGCTGATGAAAAATATCAATAACATCAACAGCGGAACCATGGACGGAGACGGAAGTGTAAAAAACTCAGAAATGTTACTGGTAGAAAAGATTCCGGCTTCAAACAACTTCTATTTTGATGATAAAAACCTATATTTTCACTACAGTCCATATGAAATTGCAGCATTTGCAGCAGGAGATATCACCATTCCTATTTCATGGGAAGAGTTGAAAGGCACTTTAAATGTAGAATTTAAAGAAAGAATGAAAATTAAATAGCTTAATGCTTCCGGGTTCAGGAAGCATTTTCTATTTTTGTGGTAATGGAAAAAGTAGCTTTTATCATCAATCCTTTTTCGGCCAAAAAGAATTATCAGCCGTTTTTGAATGAACTTAAAAACAAGGTAGGTAATCCTTTGTATTATGTCTCCGAATCTATTCCGGGAACAGACGAATTTATCAGAACATATTTTGATAAAGTAGATATTTTCGTAGCCATTGGAGGTGACGGAACAATTTCTACCGTGGCAAAGAATCTGATTTCTACAGATAAAATACTGGCTATCTTCCCGGCAGGATCAGGAAATGGATTTTCCAATGAGACCCGTTTCAGTAAGAATCTGGATGAACTTTTAGAGAAAATAAAAGCTAAACAATCCAGAAAGATTGATACTTTTACTGTCAACGACAGGCTTTCCATCAACGTTTCAGGAACAGGGTTTGACGGAAAAGTGGTAAAAGAATTCGAAAAAACCAGTCGTGGTTTTAAAAACTATATCAAAGTTTCACTGAAAACATTCTTTAACTATAGACCGATTAAGGTTACCTTTTTTGATGAAGAATATAAACAGTACAATGGCAGATACCTGATGCTGAATGTTGCTAATACCCGCCAATTTGGAAATAATGCCTATATCGCACCCAAAGCTAGTAAAAGTGATGGATTGGTAGACATGGTTTTGGTTAAGAAATTCCCTTTGACCTATTCCGCTTTGTTCGCTTTCAGAATGTTTACCAAAAGATTAAAGGATGATGAGTATGTAACTTATCTTCCTGTTTCAGAGATTTCATTTAAAGTCAATACCAAAAACTGGCACCTTGATGGTGAGTTCAATAAGATAGAATCACCAGTTCATGTGAAAGTACAGCCAGCAAGCTTGAATATTTTAGTTTAAAGTTATTGGGTGTAAATTTCATCATTCACTATTCACTTGCGAAGCAATATTGACTATTGACAGCCACTGCAGTCCCGTATCTTTTATTTTTTTATTTGGAAATCTCCTTCCAACTCTTTTTCAATTACATCAGGATTATCCAGACAATACTGTAACTGCTTTTTATCCAGCTGCTTTTCCCAATTTGCCACAACAACAGTGGCCACAGAATTTCCGATAACATTCGTTAAGGCACGACATTCACTCATAAACTTATCAATTCCTAAGATAAGTGTCATTCCAGCTATTGGAATTTCCGGGACAACCGCTAATGTTGCTGCCAATGTCACAAAACCTGCACCGGTAACACCTGCTGCACCTTTTGAACTTAGCATGGCTACCAGAAGAAGCATCAGTTGTTTTTCAATGGGAAGGTGAATGTTGAGTGCCTGGGCTATAAACAGTGATGCAAGTGTCATATAAATATTAGTTCCGTCAAGATTGAAAGAATACCCCGTAGGAACCACAAGGCCTACAATCGTTCGGGAGCAGCCTGCTTTTTCCATTTTTTCCATGATTCCCGGAAGGGCAGATTCCGAAGAACTTGTTCCCAAAACCAAAAGAAGTTCTTCTTTAAGATAAAATAGCAGCTTAAAAATATTGAATCCGTTGTACCAAGCCACCGATCCTAAAACTAAAACGACAAAAAGGAAAGACGTAATATAGAAAGTAGCCACCAGGAATATAAGATTCAAGACAGAATGAAGACCATATTTTCCTATGGTAAATGCCATGGCTCCAAAAGCGCCGATGGGGGCAAGTTTCATTAGAATATGAACAATTTTAAATATCGGAGCAGACAGGTTCTGAAGGAGATCAGTTACTTTCTGGCTTTTTTCCTTTGTTAAAACCAATGCAACACCCATTAAAATAGCAACAAGAAGAACCTGAAGAATATTATCACCTACCAAAGGGCTAAAAAGCGTTTCTGGAATGATATTCATAATAAACCCTGTAAGCGTAGATTCATGAGCTTTCTCCTGATATTCAGATACATTTCCTGAAAGGGTTGCCGGATCAATATTTAAACCATGACCGGGCTGTAAAAGGTTTCCAACCACGAGACCAATGATAAGGGCTAGGGTAGAGAAGGTAAAAAAATAGATCATTGCTTTTATGGCAATCCTTCCTACTTTTTTGAGGTCAGTCATATGAGCAATTCCCAAGGTAAGTGTAATGAAGATGACCGGAGCAATAATCATTTTTACCAATTTGATAAATCCATCCCCTAAAGGTTTCATTTTTTCTCCCAATTCAGGATAGAAGTTTCCGAGTAAAACACCTGCACTAATTGCGACGATAACCTGGAAATAAAGCTGATTGTGTAAGTTTTTTGCTTTCAATGAACAGTCGTTTTGTTTTTTTAAGGGCGAAAATTAAGAAATTTCATCTAAAAAACTGACAAAAGTCATGGGAATTAATCTGTTGCTTCTTACTTGATAGATGTAAAAAAGACTTCGGCTTTATTCTTTGCAGACAAAATCGTCTATAGAATGAAGCCGAAGTTATATTGTTGGTAAGGTAAATATTTATTCTACTGCTACAGAGTCATCACCACGCCCGTCTGCCACAGCATGGATGTTTCCGCTTTCGTCAATGACAATCACTTCTGTTTTTCCGATTTGTTTTACCTTTTCAAAGGTGTAGTTTTTCTTTTTCAGTTCTGCGATCGTGCTTTCAGGGAAATTGTTTTCCACTTTTATTGTTTCTGGCAACCATTGGTGATGGAATTTAGGAGCGTTTACCGCAATATTAGCGTTTTGCTTAAAATCAACTACATTGACAATAGATTGATACACAGAAGTCGGAATTGTAGTTCCTCCCGGAGTTCCCACTACCATATAAGGTTTTCCATTTTTAAGCAGAATAGTAGGCGTCATGGAAGAAAGCATTCTTTTATTGGGCTGAATAGAATTTGCTTCTCCGCCTACCGCTCCAAACATGTTCGGAACTCCTGGCTTAATGGAGAAATCATCCATTTCATTATTTAAAAAGAAACCGGCTCCAGAAACGAGTACTTTACTCCCATAATATCCGTTTAGGGTAGTGGTTACAGATGCAGCATTTCCATCCTTATCAAGCACAGAAATATGAGTGGTTTGAGTTGATTCTTTAGGCTGTTCTATGATTTTTCCGACTTCTGCACTTGGAGTTGCCTTATCAAAGCTGAAACTTTTCCATCTTCCTTTTAAGTATTCGTCAGAAATCAGATAAGTAGTTTTATCCTGAATAAAATCCGGATCTCCCATATATTCAGCTCTGTCAGCAAAAGCTCTTCTTTCCGCTTCAGTCATGATCTGAACAGCTTGTGCTGAGTTCTGTTGGTACTTTTCAAGGTTTTCAAAGCTAGCCATTCTCAACATTTGGGCAAGAAGTAACCCACCGCTTGAAGGTAAAGGCATTGAAACTACGTTATTTCCCTTGTATTCAAATTCCAGAGCTTTTCGTTCTGCAACCTTATAGTTTTTAAGGTCTTCCAAAGTAATGATTCCGTTCCCTCTCTTCATTTCATCGATCAGAAGATCCGCTGTTTTACCTTCATAGAATCCTTTTGCGCCCAGTTTTTGGATCAGTTTTAAAGTTTCTGCCAGGTCTTTCTGTATTAAAAGGTCGCCTGCTTTCCATGGGACATTCTTTACAAAAATGATGGCCGATTTATTATGTTTCTTAAAATGTTCCGTATTATTGTTAAGCATCTCAGCTTCCTGTTCAGTGATGGCGAATCCCTGTTCTGCCAGATCAATAGCTGGCTGAATGATCTTTTCCATTGGAAGTTTACAGTATTTCAGCGTAGCAAAGAATCCGGCCACACTTCCTGGAATACCTACTGCCAGACGTCCGTTTTGAGATAAGTCTGTGTTGGCTCTTCCGTTTTTATCGAGATACATATCTATGGAAGCCTTTTTAGGAGCTGTTTCCCTGTAATCCAGCGTGAATTTTTCACCATTATTCTTTACACCCACTAAAAATCCACCACCGCCAATATTTCCTGCCTGTGGATACACTACAGCTAATGCGTACTGAGTTGCTGTAATGGCGTCATAAGCATTTCCACCCATTCTCAGGATTTTTGCTCCCGCTTCACTGGCTAATGGATGTGCAGATACTACTACACCTTTATTCTTAACCTTTACCTCTTTTACAATATTGATATCTGTAAACTGAGCCCAGCTAAGCTGGCTGGCTAATATAATCGAAGCAATTAAAATCTTCTTCATACTGATTGTTTTTCTTATAACAAAAATATGGAAATTACATCAATAACCTTAGCTTGAGGTAAGGAAAATAATACCATGAAGTCAGGAAGTTGGCAGAGAGATACTGGAAGCTTGTAATGGGGTAATAAATTGTAAATAGCCTTTACGATTGAAGTATATTAGTTCGGGGATTTTTAAAATAATTGTTTCATTTTCAGTGATTTAATGTTTTTTTTTTATTCTTGCTTCAGGCTTCCTGTTGTGATGAGAAATAGAAATGTTTTATCAGAGTTTAAGTTAAATAATTTTCACGGCAATTGGGAAATATATTTTAAATACACCTTTATTATTATGGTTGACATGTTTTTTTTACTTTTGTACAATTCTAAAAAAAATCTAAAAAATGGAATCCTATACGGAAAGAATACTGATTACAGGTGCTTTGGGACAAATCGGCACCGAGCTTACCAATAGACTTGTTGAAATTCACGGAGCGGAAAATGTTGTCGCTTCTGGTCTGGATAGATGGCAGGAGGGAATTACTTCTGCAGGTCACTATGAGAGAATGGATGTTACCAACACTCAATTAGTGAGACAGGTTGTAAAGGATTATGATATCACTACAGTGTATCACCTGGCATCGCTTTTATCCGGAACTTCGGAAAAACAGCCTATTTTTGCATGGAAACTGAATCTTGAGCCTCTTCTTCATTTTTGTGAAATGGCGAAAGAAGGGCTTCTTAAAAAGATCTTCTGGCCAAGTTCCATTGCGGTGTTTGGAAAAGGAATTCCAAAGCATGATGTAGGACAGGATGTAGTGCTGAATCCAACAACTGTTTATGGAATCTCTAAGATGGCAGGGGAGAAGTGGTGTGAATACTATTTCGATAAATATGGAGTGGATGTAAGAAGTATCAGATACCCTGGATTGATTTCCTGGAAGACTCCGGCAGGTGGTGGAACAACTGATTATGCTGTTGAGATTTTTTACAAAGCTATTGAAGACGGAAAATACACAAGTTTTATTTCCGAGAACACAGGAATGCCAATGTTGTATATGGATGATGCCATCAATGCAACTCTGAAATTAATGGACGCTCCAAAGGAAAGTGTAACCGTTCGTTCATCTTATAATTTAGGAGGAATGTCATTTACTCCAAAAGAATTGGCGGAAGAAATTAAGAAAGAAATCCCGGATTTCAGCATTGATTATAACCCGGATTTCAGACAAGCTATTGCAGATTCCTGGCCAGCTTCTATTGATGATTCTGTAGCTAAAAAAGATTGGGGACTAGCTTATGATTTCGGAATTTCTGAAATGACGAAAGATATGATTAAGAATCTCAAAGTAAAACTAGCTAAGTATTAATAACGTTAAGTAATACTTTGATTAAATATTATTTTAACATCTGATTTTTAATTTATTATAACTTTTATCTAAAATTTAATTTAAATGGTTTTATTAACTTTTAACATTACAAATATTGAGTCAGAAGCAAAAAACGGCTCTCAGATTAGCAGTGGTGAAAGGTTGAAAATTACCGAAGAGAATACAAAAGCGATTCTCAGAATTTTAGATATTCATGATACAAAAGCAAGTTTTTTTGTAGAGGTTTCTCTCACTGAAAAACTGCAGAATCTTATAAAAGCAATTTCATCCAAAGGGCATGAAATTGCTTTTTATAATCATGGTTCAAATCTTGAAGAAATAGAAAATGCCAAGAAGAATATTCAGGAACTTTTAGAAAAACAGATACGTGGAATTCGTCAGAAAGATGTAAAAATCTCACAGGAAAGTCTGAAGCTTTTGGAGTTCAATTATGTCTCTAATATAGATAATGCCAATATTCTTTTTCCGTTCAAACGCCTGAAAAGAGATACCGAAATTACAGAAGAAGATGGGCTGAGTATTGTGCCGGAAAGTATCTCTCCTTACAGTCAGTTGCCTTACAATGATTTTGTATTTCAGATTCTGCCAATGAAGTATTACCAGAACATGGTATTGGAAACATTGCAGAATGAAGAATTTGTTTTGATCTATCTTAATGCATGGCAGTTTACGGATTTCAAGAAATACCGTTTTGATATTCCTTTTTACCGAAGCTTATTTTCGGGCAAAAAAATGGAGGACAAATTAGATGCCCTCCTTACTTTTCTTAACGAGAAAGATATGGCTACTTCCCGTATGAAAGATTATATATTTTAGGTTATAGGGATTAGGTTGTAGAGATCAGAGGAACGCTGTTTGTCATGGTTGACTATATTTAGTTTCTTAATTTCCAACTTAAGCCTTAAACTTTGAGCTCAACTAGCTTAGTTCAAAAAGAGTGATCTCCGGTAAAACACCCACTCTTCCCGGGTATCCCAATACTCCGAACCCTCTGTTTACATACAGTAACTTTCCTTCGCTTTCATAAAGATCTGCCCATTTTGGGTAACGATACTGAACAGGTGACCATTTTACATTTTTAAGATCCAGTCCAAACTGCATTCCGTGAGTATGTCCTGAAAGGGTTAAGTGGATGTTTCCGGGGTGTTTTTTTACCACATGATCAAAATGGGTAGGGTCATGGCTCATTAATATTTTTGCTGCGGATTCCGGAACTCCTTTTAAAGCGTCATCAATTTTGCCGAACTGAGGGAATGGTTTTAATCCCCAGTTTTCAACCCCAAGAATGTATAGTTTTTCTCCGTTCTTTTCAATGATTCTGTGCTCGTTTCTCAATAGATCAAATCCTGCCTGTTTTTCATAATCAATCAGGGTGTCAAGGTTCTTTTTCTTGGCTTCCGGAGAATCCCAGGTTACATAATCAGCATAATCATGGTTTCCCAATACAGCAAATTTACCGTCTTTAGCCTTAATTTGTGAAAACAAAGGAATGAATGGTTTGAACTCATCAGCTACATTGTTAACCATATCTCCGGTGAATAAAACAAGATCGGGCTTTTGCTCGTTGATCAGATCAATAGCATGTTGCAGTTTGCTGGGATCAGAGAAGCTTCCACTATGAACATCAGAGATCTGAATAATTTTATATCCTTTAAAACTTTTTGCAAGATCGGGGAATTTAACCTTTACTCTTCGCACCTTATGGCGGTATTTCCCGAATGTAATACCATCAATGAACAGGGCAGAAAACACTCCACTCATACCCAATCCGACAAGGCTCAGGAATTTTCTCCTTTCCGGGAAGAAATTTTCAGACGGTTTTGCAAAGCCCACCAAATAACCTCCGGTTCTTACAATATCATCAATCAAGAGGAATAAAACAATAAAAACTTTTGGAAGAATAAATATCAGAAATACTGAGATCATGATCTGAGCTCTCAGCATGCTTCGGTCTGATCTCTGATAATGGGTAACTTCATAAGCGAAGATGGCATACACAATTAAAGATACTGTCCAATACCCCGTTCTTATCCAGAAGTTGTCTGTAAGGGTTCTGATGGCCTGATAGATGTAAATCTCCAAAAACAGGAAGATTCCAGCGGTGATTAAAAGATTCTTTGGCATATTCTGATTCAAAAAAAGCACAAAAGAAGACTTCCTTTGTGCTTTTTATATTTTTAATTAAAATTATTTTTAAGGAAATCTGTAAACGATAGCATTGATGTTCATTCCGGCACCTACCGAAGTCATTACAATGTTACCATTCTCTTTAAACGATTGACCTTCCATTTTTCCTTTAATTATTAAATCATACATAGTAGGAATGGTAGCAACAGATGTATTTCCAAGGTTTTGGATCGTCATAGGAGAGATGGCGTGATCGTATTCTTTCACATCGTAAAGTCTGTGAAGTCTTTCAATCATAGCGTAATCCATTTTAGCATTAGCCTGGTGGATAAGAATTTTGTCGATATCTTCAATAGAAAGTCCTGCGTCAGTAATGGTGTCTTTAATAGCTACAGGAACGTTTTTAAGAGCGTATTCATAGATTTTTCTACCTAACATTCTTACGTAAAGACGCTTTTGATCTACTTCTTTGTTAATAGATGGCTGATTTTCAAGATAATTCAATTCAGGACCATTGTCGCAGATGGTATTGTGAGCAATGATTCCTACATTTTCCTCATCTGTTGCTTTTACGATTACCGCTCCGGCACCGTCAGCAAAGATCATTCTGTTTCTGTCATGCGGGTCAGTTACGCGGCTTAAAGTTTCAGCTCCAATAATAAGAATAGTTTTGGCAACCTTAGCTTTAATAAGGTTGTCTGCTAAAATCATACCTTCTACCCATCCCGGGCAACCGAAAATCATGTCATACGTTACACATTTTCTGTTTTTAATTCCTAGTTTGTTCTTAACTCTTGCTGCCATTGTTGGCATAAAGTCCGCGTATCCGTTCTCGGTAACTTCCCCGAAATTACTTGCGTAAATAATATAGTCCAGTTCTTCGCCGTCTACTTTTGCATCCTCAAGGGCAATTTTTGCGGCTTCATAACCGATCTGTGAATTGGAAAGATCATCTTCAATAAATCTCCTGTTTTCGATTTCTGTAATTTCTACAAACTTCGCAATGGTCTCTTCCACAGGTTTTTCAATCTTTACTCCATCTTCGGTGTAGAACTCGGAATTCATGAAGTAATCTCTACCAACAACTCTGTTCGGAATATAACATCCAGAGCCAATAATGATCGTATTCGACATTCGTTTATATGATTTTTTTAAAGATGCAAAGTTAATAATTAATATTAATAACAGAGAATTAAAAATATTATTAAATTTGCAAAAATTGTACTTTACAATCTATGAAAAACAACCCATCCTTAAAAGGCTTACTTATTGCAGGTGTGGCGTTTATCGTTGCCTTTGGGATCTACTTCCTTTTTTTAGCCAAGAAGAATTATTATGTTGTAGATAATCCTACCCCCAACACGTATTACTTTAAAATCAATAACGGTTCTGAAGGAGTTATATCAGCGGGGCAGTATGTGCATGTGGATTTGAATAAGGGAAAAAACTCTATTCAGGTTTTCGATCAGAATAAAAAAATGCTTTACGATTCGGCATTTGAAGTAAACAAACTTCGTGGTCTGCTTAATATTGCGCATCAGGATTACTACGTGAATGAACAGTACTACGGGTATAACCTTAAAAAAGATTCGTTATTGACAGCGCTTGACAAGACTGTTATTGACGGTAAGGATTACTACGGAGGAGCAAAGCGTTTCAATAAGCTTTACACAGAAGATTTTTATTACAATGTAGATGAAGATTATGACAAAGTGATTAAGAATGTCCAGAAAGTGGAATCAAGATCAAAAGTCTTCAGAAAGCAGGATTTCCTAAATTATTATAAAGAATATTACAAGTTTTAAGTTTTGACAAAAGATATCACTAAAGTTACTCCCTACAATTCTGAGGCTACTAAGAAGAGCCAGGTAGAGGATATGTTCGACAATATTGCACCAAAGTATGACCTTTTGAACCATGTTTTATCCATGAAAATTGATGTTTTATGGAGAAATAAATTGGTAAAATGGATGAAAAATGATAACCCGCAGGAAGTGCTGGATGTGGCTACAGGAACGGGAGATCTCGCAATTACGATCGAAAAAGGAACCGGTTCAAAAGTAGTTGGTTTAGATTTATCACAACAAATGCTCAATGTTGGCGTTATTAAAATAAAAAAACTTAAATTAGACGGCAAAATTTCCATGCAAAAAGGAGATGCAGAAAATTTACCTTTCGAGGACAATAGATTTGATGCTGTTTCCGTTGCATTTGGAGTAAGGAATTTTGAGAACCTTCCCAAAGGTTTGGCAGAGTTAAGAAGAGTAGTTAAAGATAACAAGAGTGTTTATATACTGGAGTTTTCAAAGGTTGAGGGTTTCATGGGGCCATTTTATATGTTTTATTTCAAAAATATATTGCCTGCAATAGGTAAACTGGTTTCCAAAGATAATAGGGCGTATACATACCTTCCGGATTCTGTAAATGCTTTTCCTTTTGGGGAGAAGATGAAGCAAATTCTTTTAGATACGGGATTTAAGAAAGTTGAATATAAAAAATTAAGTTTGGGTATAGCCACAATTTATAAAGCAACAAAGTAACCTATGAATAAATTTCTATTAAAAGCACTGGTTTTAACCTCAGTAAATGTTGCCGTTTTTGCAAACGCGCAATTTAGAACCCGAAACAGAATGGATAAGTTGGAAGATTTCGACGAGCAGAAATTCAGTTGGGGTTTTTATTTGAACGGGAATAAACTTGGCTACCGAATCGTATTACATCCAACCTATGGGATGAAAGATAATCAGAATCTTGTTACCAGTACTAAAGAAAGTTACAGCTTCGGTGCCGGGCTTATCGCCAAATGGAGACTGAATGATTATCTGGATGTAAGAGTAGAGCCGGGGCTACAGTTTGCACAAAGACAGCTGACTTTTAATACTCAATCCAATGATGTGTATGCAGGTGGATCTGTAACTAATCCTCCTTTTACACCAATCCCTTTACAGGAAAAAGATAAAGTAAGGGATATTAAATCTACATTGGTTGACATTCCGGTACTTTTGGAGCTTCACGGAAGAAGATGGTACAACTCAAGACCATACGTTGCAGCTGGGGTAAACTATGTAGTGAACCTACAGTCTAACTCAAGTTCTACGGATGATAATATGCAGCAGATCTTCAGAACGACTACTCACAACTTTGCGTGGTCTGCAGAAATGGGAATCCAGTTTTATTTCAATAAATTTAAACTGACCCCTGCTATTAGAGGAACATTTTTCATGAACAATGAAAAAGTAGCTGATAATGCTACGACACCTCCTTACTGGGCTTCTGCAGTATCTACATTACAGACCAGAGCCATAATGTTTGTACTGAAATTTGAATAAGAAATTATCATATTAAAAATACTCAGGAGATGCTTTTGCATCTCCTTTTTTGTTGGAAGATCAAAATATAGGACTATTTATTTTTGTTAGTGTTAATATTTTTTTATTTTTGCTTCTAGTTAGAATATACAAACCTGAAATGCTTCAAGATTTAGAAAACAATTTTTCAGAATTAGAGAGAAAAATTTCGACTCTGCAAAAGAACTATAAGAATCTTACCGAAAATTTGGCAGAATTAAGTTTTGAACATGAAGAATTGAAGAAGAAGTATGATGAGGAAAGAAGAAGAAATCAGGTATTAGCAGAAGAACAAAAAAATATAAAGCTTTATTCAGCAATATCAGGAAATCCTGAACACAATAGGTTAATGAAAAACCATATCAACAGATTGGTAAAAGAAATTGATTTCTGTATTGCTCAGCTTCAAAACAGTGGATTATAATGGAGGTAAGGAGAATAACCGTAAACATTGCAGGAAGAGTGTATCCGCTGAACGTACCGGCAGCAGAAGAAGAAACTTTGCGTAAGGTAGGGAAGCAGATCGAGAATATGATTAAAGATTTTGAACAGAACTTCGATGTAAGAGATAAACAAGATGCTTTGGCGATGTGTGCCCTGAAACTGGGGACCAATGCAGAAGTAGTTTCTCTTAACTACGAGAAAAATATTAATTCTACCAACGAAAGATTACAACAGATCAATCAATCGTTGAATGAAATCGGGAAATAGATTTTTTTTCCTGAACAAGCTGCCTACAATAATTCTAACACATTAAAGGTAAACTCAACGCTAAACAATTACCGAACAAATGTCCATCGAATGGCGTGCCGGTCTTCCGGATTACAGACAGTGGAAATCAGTTCAAATCGTGTTGATTAGGAGTTTACTCTCAATCTCTGGATTATTGTAGGCTTTTTTTATTTTTAAAGGATATGAATACAATTAAAACTCAATATACATTATGATAGAAGTTATAGTCGGTGTTGTATGTTTAGTAATCGGGGCTGCCGTGGGAATGATGTTCTCAAAAAGCTCTCTGAATACTAAGGCAAAATTTATTATAGATGATGCTAAGAAAAACGCCGAAAACCTTATAGAAAAAGCTAACGTACAGGCTGAATCCATAAAGAAAGAAAAGAATCTTCAAGCTAAAGAAAAATTCCTTGAATTGAAATCACAGCATGATGCTGATATCCAGTCCCGCGAAAAGAAAATGCAGGAAGTTGAAAAAAGGACTAAAGACAAGGAGCATAAGTTTAATGATGAGCTTAGCAAGATTGGAAAACTTGAAAAAGATTTAGACAAACAGATTGCTGATTATTCTAAGAAGAATGAAATTTTAGACAGAAAACAACAGGAATTAGATATAGCAACCGCTAAAAAAGTAGAAATACTTGAAAAAATCTCTAATTACACTGCTGATGAAGCTAAAGCAGAATTGGTAGAAACCATGAAAGCTGAAGCTAAAACAAGAGCTCAGGCACACGTTCAGGGTATCATGGAGGAAGCTCAGATGAATGCTAAGAACGAAGCGAGAAAAATTGTTATTCAAACAATTCAGAGAATCGGAACAGAGCAGGCTATCGAGAACTCAGTATCAGTATTCAATATTGAATCTGACGAAGTAAAAGGTAGAATCATTGGTAGAGAAGGTAGGAATATCCGTGCTTTAGAAGCTATAACAGGAGTGGAAATTATCGTTGATGATACTCCGGAAGCGATCCTTCTTTCATGCTTTGATCCGGTAAGAAGAGAAATCGCAAGACTATCCCTTCACAGATTGGTTACCGATGGTAGAATTCACCCGGCAAGAATCGAGGAAGTAGTAGAAAAAACAAGAAAACAAATCGAAGAGGAGATCATTGAAGTAGGAAAGAGAACGATCATCGATTTAGGAATCCACGGATTACACCCTGAATTAATCAAGATCGTAGGTAGAATGAAATACCGTTCTTCTTATGGACAAAACTTACTACAGCACTCAAGAGAAGTAGCTAATATCGCTGCAACAATGGCTGCTGAATTAGGATTAAATGTTAAGTTGGCTAAGAGAGCAGGTCTATTACACGATATTGGTAAAGTTCCTGAGCAGGAATCAGAATTACCACACGCGTTATTAGGAATGCAGTGGGCTGAGAAATACGGAGAAAATCCAGAGGTCGTAAATGCTATTGGAGCTCACCATGACGAAATTGAAATGAAGTCTCTATTATCTCCAATCATTCAGGTAGCCGATGCGATCTCAGGAGCAAGACCAGGAGCAAGAAGACAGGTATTGGAATCTTATATCCAGAGACTGAAAGACCTTGAATCTGCAGCATTAAGCTTCGATGGAGTATCTAGCGCTTATGCCATTCAGGCCGGTAGAGAATTAAGAGTAATGGTAGAAAGTGGAAAAGTGAATGACGAAGTAGCTTCTCAACTGTCTTACGATATCTCTGAAAAGATCCAGAATGAACTTACTTACCCTGGACAGGTGAAAGTAACCGTAATTAGAGAAACAAGAGCCGTGAATATTGCAAGATAATAATCGGATAAAGATATTTTATAAAAACCTTTCAAGAAATTGAAAGGTTTTTTATTTTTATCAAAACTTAACAATGCAAGAACTATCACTGTCTTCAAAGCTGAAATACATTTTCTCTATTCCTGTTATTATCTCGGCCCTGGGCTATTTCGTAGATATCTATGACCTTCTCCTGTTTGGGATTGTAAGAATTCCCAGTTTAAAAGCATTGGGGCTTAATCCGGATGCAGACGGAACTTTTATCCTGAACTGTCAGATGGTAGGGCTTCTTATTGGCGGAGTATTCTGGGGAATCTTCGGAGATAAAAAAGGAAGGCTTTCTGTACTCTTTGGCTCTATTCTGGTGTATTCTCTGGCGAATATTGCCTGTGGTTTTTTACCTTATTTTCCAAAAGAGCATTTGGTGTATCAATATGCTGCTTTAAGATTTATTGCAGGGATAGGTCTTGCTGGAGAGCTTGGGGCAGGAATTACCCTGGTTTCTGAGAGTCTGCCGAAGAATTTAAGAGCAATTGGTACTTCAGTAGTGGCAGGTTTTGGATTGATGGGGGCTGTTGTGGCCCAATTAACCGTAGAATTAGCCGGAGGATGGAATATTTCCTACATCATTGGCGGAATAATGGGAATCCTGTTATTGCTGTTGAGAATAAGTGTTTCAGAATCCGGGATTTATAAGAATATGGAACATAAAAACGTCTCCAAAGGAAATTTCCTATCTTTTTTTACCCATAAAGACAGATTGATACGATACTTGAAATGTATTGCAGTAGGACTTCCTACCTGGTATTGTATAGGGATTCTGGCTGTTTTAGCCAATCAATTTGCCCCTGAGTTCGGGATTAAAGACATCAGCCCCGGAAAGGCAATTATGTGGGCTTATGTAGGGATTTCTGTGGGAGATCTGGCGAGTGGTTTTATTTCCCATGCTTTGAAGTCGCGTAAAATGGCCATATTCTATATGTTGCTTTTCACTCTGGTCGGAGTTGGGATTATGTTATTGGGAAATACCAATACAGAGACAAAATATTATATTTTCTGTGTGTGGCTGGGCTTGGGTACCGGATATTGGGCGATGTTCGTTACCCTTGCAGCAGAGCAGTTTGGAACTAATATCAGAAATACAGCTACCACTACGGTTCCGAATATGGTAAGAGGATTGGTTCCTGTAATGATCCTGGCTTTTGATTTCCTTAAAAGGAATTTTTCTGTAATAGAAAGTGCTGCTATTGTAGGTGCTGTAGTATTTGGATTGGCATTCTATTCTTCACTGACGATTTCGGAAACCCATAATAAAGATCTGGAGTTTATGGAATAGATTTTATGTTGTTTAAAAAATATAAGTAATATTGTCTTGTTTTGTAATCTCATAATCGTATTACAATCAATAAATTATTATAATTTGAATTTATTTTTGTTGCAAATAATTTATTTTTGTTTAACTTTGGAGAGTAACTAAAACTAAATCACATGAACATTATTAAAAATGCCAAAAAGCTAAAAAAACAAGATCTTAAAAGTATTACAGGAGGAATAAGCGGTAAGCCGGATTTATCTCTTTGCGGATGCAGCTGCTCAGGCGCTGTAACAGGACCTGAATATTGCTCTCAATATATGGGTTGTCTGCAGGTTTATACTTGCGGGGAGGTTTAAGAAATTATTTCAATACGAAATAAACATTTCCACATTTAATAGGCAGCACCCTTCTGATTTCAGGAGGGTGCTGCTGTTTTTATTGAATAATATATAACAGGCTTCCGATACTGATGGTAACCCAAAGCAATACAGCGGTAAGCAAGGGCTTAAAACCTATTGTTTTTAAAGTTTGGATGGAAAGGGTAGAACCGATAAAGAATAAGGTTAAATTCAGCCCGGATTTAGCAAAGGAGGTAATGGCAGTGCTAAATTGATCCATAAAAGGAAAATAAGTGTTCAGTAGAATAGCCAGAATGAAATACCCGATAAACCAAGGGATTTTAATTTTTGAATCCTTACTTTTAAAAATGAACATGGTTATTAGAGAAACAGGGATGATCCATAAAGCACGGGCCAATTTAACCGTAGTTGCTATTTTTAAAGCTTCATTACCATATTTACTGGCTGCTCCTACCACTGAACTTGTATCATGAATTCCAACCGCGCACCATAGCCCAAACTGTTCCTGTGACAGATTCAAAAGATGCCCGATAGCCGGATAAACGAATAATGCGATAGAGTTTAATGTAAAAACAATTGCTAATGCTAAAGAAATTTGTTTTGTGCTCGGTTTGATGATAGGAGAAACTGCTGCAATAGCACTTCCTCCGCAAATAGCAGTTCCGGCAGAAAGAAGATAGGATAATGGTCTTTCGAGTTTAAAGATCTTTCCTAAAAAATATCCAAGAACCATTACACTGATAATACTTACAACAGTTAGCATTAATCCTGTTTTTCCTGCATGAAGTGCTTCATTCAGTTTTAATCCAAAACCTAATCCGACAATAGAAATCTGTAACAGCAGATGAATATATTGATGTAAATGTTTTTCAAATGGATTTCCCATAAAAACCGCCAGGGCAAAACCTAATGTAAGGGCAATGGGAGAAGAAATTAATGGAGTAAGGCATAAAACAGCCAGTCCAATAAAAATTACTTTTTGTATTCTTTCATTGAGAATGAAATCTTTCATATTGTGAACTTTTAAAATCTGGTTCAAAATTCGGCAATATGTTATTATAAAGTAAATTGTATTTTGTTATGTTGGATAACTTTAAGTTATAAAAGATAAAAGATAAAAGATAAAAGATAAAAGATAAAAGATAAAAGATAAAAGATAAAAGATCTTGTCGTTAAACAACCATTATCCTGCACACATCCATCCGGATATCAACATCAATAGGGGTGGGCTATAATCCTGAGCATAAACAGAAGGTTTACGAACGAAGTTCACGAAGGAAGCCCGGCTGCTCAACAAATTAAATCATTCCATTGGCTTTAGCCAACACCTAAAAAACACATGGAAAATGATAGTTTTTTTGTTTGATTAAAAGATTTAGCATTGAGAAAAACTACTCTGCAAATCTTAAAAACAGTTCTATTAGTTCAGACTGTTCTCCTTTAGGTAAAATAAAATGAAAATCTCTTTCAATGCTGAAGTTTTTAATGTCAATAACAGTCAGAACATTATTTTTAAGTTCATTTAAAATAGTGCTGATAGAAAGGAAAGCCATACAATCCGAATGAAGCAGGTAATTTTTGATACTTTCACTACTTCCCAGCTGGATGACGGTGTTCAGTTCATGAATATTAATGTCCTTTTCCTTTAATCGGTTTTGGATAAATTCAAGAGTTCCGGAGCCTTGTTCGCGGAAAATAAGGCTAAGCTGATACAAGTCTTTTACATTGAGCGTTTTATGTGCCAAAGGATGATCTGATTTAGCTGCCAGAACAATTTCATCAGGTTTAAAAGTTTTGTAATCAAAATAAGAAGACTGTGATTCTCCTTCAATAATACCCAAATCAATCTTTTCATCTTTTAAAAGAGATGAAATGGCTTCAGTATTCCCTGTAAGAAGCTCAATTTTAATGTCTTTATAATAAGCATTGAACTTGGCTAAGGTTTCAGGTAAAATATATTGGGCAACTGTGGTGCTGGCTCCAATAATAAGTTTTCCCTTGTGTTGCTGATTAACCTGACTGATCTCAAATTCCAGATCACGATAGATATTTCTAATCTTTTCAGCATATTCATACAGGATTTTCCCACTTTGTGTCAGTTGTATGGAAGTTCCTTTTCTGTCAAATAATTTAGTGCTCAGCTGCACTTCAATTTCTTTGATGTGTTTGGTAACTGCCGGCTGCGAAATATGAAGCTCCTCAGAAGCTTTAGTAAAACTCAATCTGGAAGCTACCGTATGGAAAACTTTTAACCTGTAATCGAACATAGCACAAAAGTACGGATTATAGTTGTATTTCGAAGAGTAGAGTTTGTGATACGGGTTGTCTAAAAGGTATAGTATACAATGGGTAACCATTCCGCCGGAGGGGTGGCAAAAATTCAAAGAATTTTTGACGGGGTGGTTTACAAATCAATTTTTAGTTTCTCCAATCTCTATTCATTCTTACAAAAAATCAGAAACAGATCTGTCCTGTTGGTTTTCATACCTCCTGTTTTTAGCCTCTCCAATCTTTTGCTTACTGTAAATACTGTTATGCCCTGAAAGAAGATAGGAAACAACACAGGCTATAGCCACATAAACGCCACATTCTGCTCCGAATAATTCAATTCCCATCAGCATACAGGCCAATGGAGTATTGGTGGCTCCGGCAAATACGGCAACAAACCCCATTCCAGCCAATAATCCAAAAGGTAATGGAATAAATAGAGATAATGCACTTCCCAGTGTAGCCCCAATAAAGAATAAGGGTGTCACTTCACCTCCTTTGAATCCTGCTGAAAGAGTAACAATGGTAAAAACCATTTTTAGAGCAAAATCATATAAGGGAAGCTGTTTTTCAAAAGATTCAACAATCACAGGAACTCCAAGACCAATATATCGTGTTGTGCCTATGAACAAAACTGCCAAAGCGATAATAGTTCCTCCAACAACGGGACGAAATGGCGGATATTTAATTTTTGATTTAAAGACAGAACCTGCCCAATGAATAGTTTTACTGAAAGCCGCTGCACAGATTCCAAAAGCCATACCCGCTAAAATGCTATACAGAATTGGCAAAAATTCCAGTTTTGGAATAAAATCAATATAATAATGGGTATGTTTTACATTCCACAGGTTAGTAGCCCAATCGGCAAGTATAGCTGATGCAAAAGCCGGAAATATGGCATTGTAACGTATTCTTCCGATCAGAAAAACTTCAAGTCCGAAAACGGCTCCAGCCAAAGGAGTTCCGAAAACAGAGCCAAATCCTGCAGCAATGGCGGAGATCATCAATATTCTTCTTTCGTTCCTATCAAGTTTAAAAGGTTTACTAAGTTGATCTGCAATAGCCGCCGCCATCTGAAGCGCTGTTCCTTCACGGCCAGCTGAACCTCCAAAAAAATGAGTGACAATGGTTCCCAGATAAACAAAAGGGGCCATTTTGAACGGAATAATCCCTTTAGGATCATGAATATTGTCAATCAGAAGATTATTTCCTGCTTCAATATCTTTGCCCCAATAATAATACAGCAGCCCAATTAAAAAACCGGCAACTGGAAGCAAAGCAATCAACCATAGATGACTTTCCCTGAAATTAGTAGTCCATTCCAATGACTGTAAAAATCCTGCAGAAGCACTTCCTACCAAGGCTCCAATGATAAGACTGATGACCAGCCATTTAAAAATATAAGGGATCGCTGGAAATTTTCTGAAAAAAAATTTTATATGAAAAATTGCTTTTTGACCAAGTGTTCGTTGATTTTTTGACATAATAATCCTGATTAGTTATTGTTTAATAATCTCTCAATCAGGCGTCATCAGCTTTTGTAAAGCGGTTGGGTAAGGAAGAACACCATTTCCTTTTGATAATGCAAATATAAGAATTAAGGATAAAAGATAAAAGATAAAAGATAAAAGATAAAAGATAAAAGATAAAAGATCTTGTTGTTAAACAACCATTATCCTGCACACATCCATCCGGATATCAACATCAATAGGGGTGGGCTATAATCCTGAGCATAAACAGAAGGTTTACGAACGAAGTTCACGAAGGAAGCCTGGCCGGCCGGTCAAATAAATTAACATTTCATTGGCTTTAGCCAAAACTTAAAAATATCGTCTGTCTGTAATCCAAATCCAAAGAACTTAGTGGAAAATTAAAGGAATTGGTGATTAATATATAGGATAATGCATTGCTTTATCTATCTCAATCGGATTATTGTATTTTCTTATCACCTCCTGCATGCTCTTGGTTTGAGTATTCAGCTCATCCACATTATGAATTTCCTTGCCATTAATATTAATTCTAAGATCGTTATTAGATTTGCTGAAATTATTCCTTTCAAAGGCAAAAGGATCACTGTAAAACTCCATCATCAGCTTCTGTTTTTGCTTTTCGTTGATAGAAATCGCTTTATTTCCAAAATTGGATTCCAAAAAATCTGAAGTGGAGGAGATTTCAGGAAGTTTTCTGCTTTTGATAAGAGTATACATGAAATTTTTCTTAGCATCTGATAATTCAAAGATCAAACCGGGTAATCCTCGTAATTTAAATGGTCCTTCATTAAAAGGAATATCTTTACAGAACCATGCAGTCCAGCTTCTTCCGCCAAATGTAGTGGTTGCTTTTTGTAAGGTGTAGTTTTCTATCTTTTTAGTTTCATCAGTAATCGTCCAATTGATTTTATCGGTGGTTTTAAATGAATAATACCCATTTTTGATATTGATGAAATTTTCGTGATCAAAGGAATTGATCTTTCTTTTCACTACCTGTCCTGTCATATCAGTATAGCTGGAATTCATTCCGAATTTCTTATTCAGGGAATCTGTAGTGGCGAGACCCTTCCCATAGAACTTCACTTCTTTAGGGGTGATATCCAGAATCATATTAAGTTTTTCATAGCCAGCCTCAGTAGAATCCATCTTATACTGAAGTTCATAGATAAATCTATGCGTCTGTGCCTGAATAAAAACCATCAATAGAATGGCTGTGATTGTAAGAATATTTTTCATGTTATACTTGGAATGGATTGATACTAAATTAGATAATCCTAATTTATTGTACAATGAAATAATGTGAAAAGTAGATGTATGATTTTATATCTTATTTCTGATGCTTATTTCCTCAAACACAAATTGCCCTCAAAAACTCGCATCCCGTACCTCGTATCATTTTCCTTAAACACTTTCACCCTAAAGCCTTCAAACTTTATCCCTATTATAAAAAAGGCTTCATCTCATCCTCAATTTGTGTTCTCAGTTCCATCAGGCGTTTAGCATACTGTTCCTTTTGTTTTTCCTCTTCTGTTTCAGGAATCCATTTGGGGACAGGCAGTTTTTTACCATTCTCATCTACAGCTACAAAAACAATGATGCAGTGGGTTTTTTTATCAAAAGTAGGTTGTTTCAGGTTTCGGGAAAATACATTAATGGAAATGTGCATGCTTGAGGTACCCGTATAGATTACCTGAGCTTCTACTTTTACCACTTCACCGATTTTAATCGGATCATAAAAACGAATTCCTCCCACATATACTGTTACGGAATAATTTCCACTCCAGGTGGTGGCACACGCATAGCCTGCCTGATCAATCCATTTCATAACGCTTCCTCCGTGCACATTTCCACCATAATTAACATCTGATGGCTCTGAAATAAACTGAAAAGTAATAGGTTTGTTCTGCATCTTTATAAAATTTGAATAAAGTTATTTAATAATTTCGAAAGTTTTAGATTAAATCCTACTTTTGAAAGACGAAATAATAATGAAGTAGAATTTTAACCAATAACAGACAAGAATAGCAATGAAGAAAGTATTTTATCTGAATACCTGCGATACCTGCAGAAAAATTTTAGCACAATTTGACCTCACAGACTGGGAACTTCGTGAGATTAAAAAACAGCCTATTACCAAAGAAGAATTAACAGAAATGCATACACTCACAAAGTCATATGAAGCTTTGTTCAGCAGAAAATCTACTCAGATCAAGTTGAGAGGGCTGGATGTGAAGTCTTTGGGAGAAAAAGATTTTAAAGAATTACTATTAGATCACTATACTTTTCTAAAACGTCCTGTATTTATGACTGATAAGGAGATTTTTGTAGGAAATGATAAAAAGAACGTAGAAGTTTTGCAGGCATTTTTCAATGTAAATTAAATTTCCCCTCGTTTAAGATTATTCATTTTATAAATTGACAGCTGAACATTCATTGTGATGCTTATAGTAAAACTGCTGTAAAGGTAAAGCCATCGAAAATAGTAAAAAGTAATAAAGCTTTATATATACTTAGCTATCTAAAAACTTTTGAGACCCATACAAAAGAATATATTGGAAAAGATACAGCCACAAACCATCCGGAGTTTTCCGGATTCAATGGACAGTACTTTTGTGGCCAAGCCTTTATTTAGATTTTTGGATATCAGTTATCTTATCATGAATGAAACTAAAAGAGGGTTATCCAGAAACCGGAACTGCCTTATAAAACAATGAGCTTCTATAATCAGAGAAACAAGTTTTATTTTTCCGAATCTGAAGGTGGTTTTATGGAGCCAGGATTGTGAAAAATATTTTGATTTATCAATAAAGAATAGTTCAATGGATAAAGAGCCATACACCGCAGATATTCTGTGGTGTTTTTGTGTAGAAAGATTGTTATCTGTAAGTAGTTGATTTTTAAATAACAGCTTAGTGTTTAGGGGGATTTACCCCTGTATTGGTTACTAAGAGTAAGAAGAGGTTGCAGCAAAGCAATCTTTTTTTGTTTAGTGAATTTGAAAATAAATATCCGTTTTTATTATTAATGTGGTTTAAAAAAAATATTTATTTGTAATGTTTATGTCATTTTTTTTATTGATAATATTTATTTAGTTGATGGCGTGGTTGTTTTTGATTATTATTTAGTTGTTTTATTGGTAAATTTGTAAATTAGCGAATACGAGGCGCTGAAATTTCTCTGTACCTTAAAAAACACATTTCATTCTTTTAAAATAAAATAATTAAAACGATTATGATGGAAAAACAATTTAATCCTGTGATTAAAGCTGTACAAAGCTTAAGGAAACTTTCATTAGATATTAAGACAACAAATAAAGAAATCCAATCAAGTGATAACGAAATAAGACGGGAAATTGAAGACTGCGGAAAGCTAATTGCCACTACAAATGACAATATGATCATTAATTTATGGATAAAAGAAAAAGCGAAGCTTATAGAGAATGCTAATGCATTGCTTAAGATCTTAGAAAAAATTGAGGAAAAGTTTAAAAAAAAAGAAACTTTAGGTTTAACGGAAGTCTGGGAGACCCATGAAGAGTATAAAAATTTAGTGTTAGATAATTTTGTTACAATGGAAAGAATGGGGACTGCCATTTTTATTGACAGCAATCTTGAAAAATGGGAAGGTATCTGGAAAGATATAAAGAGTTCATTAAATAAAATACTTTCAATATCTGAAACTTATCATCTCAAACTAAAAATGATGGAGGCGCTGAAGCCTGATGAGATTGATGATTTAACAGTAGATATTCTTAATCATATTCCCTGGAATTATTCTGATGAAGATGCTTTTAAATATGAACAAGACTATTTGGTTGCCTATAATGAAATAAAAGAATCCCAGTCTAAGAAGAAAAATCTTTGGGATAAAATTTTAAATGCATTAGCTGGAGGAATAGAAGAAACGCCGGCACATAGAGTACAAATGCGAAGGTGGATGGAAGGTGAAGGAGGTAATAAATAGTAGGGTTTCACCTGTCTAAAAAATAATTGATAAAAAACCGCAGTTTAATATTTATCTGCGGTTTTTTTGTGTTACAATCATTTAAGGCCTCATTTTTCTTGGAATTACAATATTCAAGGCCAAGTGCACATGAAAAATAATGTGAAATTAAAAATCTATAAAAAAATCAGAATAGGAAAATTCCTACTCTGATTTAAGTATATTATGAGTTGTAAAACGGGTCTTAGAACTCGTTATTTTATACAAAAGGAGCTTTTACCACTTTAGCAGGGATATTCTTATTTCTTACCTGAATAAAAATTTCAGAACCTAATTTGAAGTGAGGCTTGTCTACATAAGCAAGACCTAAACCGATCTTTTTCATTGGAGACTGTGTTCCGGAAGTTACTTTTCCGATTACATTTCCTTCAGCATCTACAACAGGATAATCATGTCTTGGAACTCCCTTGTCCGTTAGTTCAAAAGCTACTAATTTTTTAGTAACACCTTCTTCTTTCTGTTTTGCGAAAACTTCTTTAGAAACAAAATCTTTATCAAATTTTGTAATCCATCCTAAACCAGCTTCAATTGGAGAAGTAGTATCATCAATATCATTTCCGTATAGGCAGAATCCTTTTTCTAGTCTTAAAGTGTCTCTGGCAGCCAGTCCGCAAGGAATAATTCCTTCAGCTTCACCGGCTTTCATTACTTCATCCCAAAGTTTCTCTGCGCTTTCGTTTTTGAAATAGATTTCAAAACCTCCGCTCCCAGTATATCCAGTGTTGGAAATGATGATGTCATTTACTCCTGCAACACTTCCTACTGTAAAGTTATAGTAAGGAATTTCAGAAAGGTTTACATCAGTAAGTTTTTGAAGAATTTCAGTAGCCTTAGGACCTTGAATGGCTAATAACGACATGTCATCAGAAGCATTGGTCATTTTTGCTCCGAAAGTATTGTATTTAGAGATATGATTCCAGTCTTTGTCAATATTGGAAGCGTTAACTACTACGAAGTATTTGTCATCCTCCATTTTGTAAACGATAAGGTCATCCACAATTCCTCCGTTTTCATTTGGAAGACATGAGTACTGAGCTTTTCCATTTTCAAGAGCATCTACATTATTAGTCGTCACGAATTGTAAAAGATCTTTAGATCCAGGACCTTCTATAAAAAATTGTCCCATGTGGGAAACATCAAACAATCCTGCTTTTTCTCTTACTGCAAAATGCTCTTCTGTTACTCCTGAATATTGTACAGGCATTTCAAAACCTGCGAAAGGTACGATCTTAGCTCCTAATGACGCATGTTTGTCGTATAAAGCTGTTTTCTTCATATTTAATTTTTATTTCTTTATTTTAAAACTGTTAAAAGTCTCATTAAATAGGGTCATATAGTTTCCGTTCCAGAATTTCTGACCACAATTAATAGTGACCAGGTACAAGTCCTTATCTTTTTGAAAGGCTCTTGTAATCCAGAAAAGTTTTTCTTTTTCATCAAAATATTCGTAGAAATATTCTGTATATCCTTTTTTACCTCTGCTTTCCTTTACCTTTTTTTCCGCATCTTCAGATTTATAAAGTGCCAGAATGAATTTCTTCGTTTCGGTTTTAGGAAGATTCAGGTCGTGATATTCGGAAATGGTAATCGCTCCGATTTCATTGGTAGGGAAAATATTAATGATATCACTGTCATTGGTAGATTTCCAACCTTCAGGAACATTGATAGAGTAGTTCGTACTGTCATAAGTTGTTGCTTTTTGAGCAAAAAACAGACTTCCTGATAAGATGGCAGTAAAAAGAAGTATTTTTTTCATCGTTAAAAATGGTGTTTATATTCTTCAAGGATGATTTTAAACCATTCCGTAAAGTGTCCAGGATTTTCAGAAATCTCTTTATCCAGGTCTTCAGGAGAAATAAATCTTACTTCTTCCACTTCCTCTTTATTCAAATTAAAGTCAGATTCATAGTTTCCTACAAAAACATGGTCTAGTTCATGTTCCCAAAGGCCACTACCTACATCTGCTTTGTAAATAAAGCTGAATTTCTCTGAAAGTTCCGTATCTATTCCCAGTTCTTCTTTTAATCTTCGCTGGGCTCCGGCAAGATAAGTTTCCCCAATTCTGGGGTGTGAACAGACCGCATTGGTCCATTGATTCGGAGAATGGTATTTTCCTGATGCTCTTTTCTGAAGAAGCATTTCGCCCTTACTGTTGAACAGGAATACAGAAAAAGCCCGGTGTAGCAGGCCATTAACGTGAGCTTGCTGTTTTTCCATCAAGCCCAGAACTACATCATCAGGATTTACTAAAATTACTAATTCTTCCATTTTTACAAATGTAAGAGTAATAAATGTATTTTGGAAATTTTTAGGAAAACATTATATCATGTTGAATGGGTAGGAAAGGGCATAAAAAGTAAAGTTGAAACCTAAGACAAGATTCATTAAACCCTCAAATATTCTCTATTTCAACATATAAACTAAAATTTAAAAAGAAAAATTTTAATCATAAGGCATTAAATTATGAATAAAATGTTTATATTATTCACTAAATAGCGATTTTTGTAGTAAATTTTTAACATAAACTAAGATTAATACACCTGATTGATATAAAAGCCGTAACTTTGTCACTCAAATTTTCGTGATGGAATTAGAATACATAGAGCACATCAGTCCTATTCTTAAGGATGGAGTTAAAAATTACTTAATTGATATAGACGGAACCATTACGGATGACGTTCCTAATGAAGAACCTGAAAGAATGGTTACCTGTGAACCCTATCCGGATGCTTTGGAAACTATTAATAAATGGTATGATGAAGGACATCAGATCTGTTTCTTTACCTCAAGAACCGAAAACCTGAAGCAAATCACAATTGATTGGCTGGATAAGCATGGGTTCAAATACCACAGTGTACTCTGCGGAAAACCAAGAGGAGGAAATTATCACTGGATTGATAATCATTTGGTAAGAGCAACAAGATACAAGGGAAGATTTACAGACCTGGTAGAAAAGCAAGTAACCATTGAAGTGTTCAAAGAAGACGAAGAATAAATTTAATATAACGAAAGATTTAAAAATTGAATGGAGTGTATCCTTTAATTTTTAAATCTTTCAACTTTTAAAACAGTTGTATTTATGAAAGTTTTAGCTAATGACGGCCTAGACCAATCTGGAATTGATGCATTAACAGAAAAAGGATTCGAGGTGATTACTGTAAAAGTTCCACAGGAATTTTTAGTAGATTATATTAACGAGCACCAAGTTCGTACTTTATTGGTAAGAAGTGCTACGCAGGTAAGGAAAGATATTATTGATGGCTGCCCATCGCTGGAAATCATTGGAAGAGGGGGTGTAGGAATGGATAATATTGATGTAGACTATGCAAGAGAAAAAGGGATTCATGTCATCAACACACCTGCAGCTTCTTCAGAATCCGTTGCTGAGCTTGTTTTTGCGCATTTATTTTCAGGGGCGAGATTCCTTCAGGATTCCAACAGAAAAATGCCTTTGGTAGGAGATACAGAGTTTGCTGGTCTTAAAAAAGCATATGCATCAGGGATTGAATTGAGAGGGAAAACCATCGGAATCGTTGGGATGGGAAGAATTGGCCAGGAAGTGGCAAGAATTGCCCTTGGACTTGGAATGAGAGTGGTTGCAGCGGATAATAATGTAGGAAGAGCAAGCATTAAAGTGAAATTCTACAACAATCAGTTCATTAATGTAGATATAGAAACAGAACCTTTACAGGAAGTTTTAAAACATTCAGACTTTATTACGCTTCACGTTCCGGCTCAGAAAGACGGTTATATGATTGGTAAGAATGAGTTTGAAATCATGAAAGATGGAGTGGCGATTGTTAACTGTTCAAGAGGTGGAGTAATTGATGAATCTGCTTTAATTGAAGCTTTGGATTCCGGGAAAGTGAGATTTGCTGGCCTTGATGTTTTCATTAACGAACCAACCCCTTCTAAAGAAATTCTTAATCATTCTAAAATCTCTTTGACGCCACACACAGGTGCTTCTACTCTTGAAGCTCAGGATAGAATTGGACTTTCTCTGGCAGATCAGATCTCAAGCATTTTACAGATCCAGTAATTGGACTTATAAGATAAAAAGTAAAAGCACCTTCACATGAAGGTGCTTTTATATTGTAAACTGTTAATGAACAGATTATATATTGTTTTTGCTTTTCAATAAATCTCGGATTTCTGCTAATAGCTTTTGATCGTCTGTAGGTCCTGCAGGAGCCGGAGCATCTTTTTTGTTAACTTTATTAGCTCCTTTAATGATAAAGAAAAGAACTATAGCAATACACAGGAAGTTGATAACTGCAGACAGGAAGTTTCCATAAGCAACACCATTCCAGGTAAGTTTAGCAATGTTTTCTGCACCTGCCGCTTTAAGCGCAGGGTTTAAGATCAAAGGGGTAATAACATCTTCCACTAAAGATGAAACAATTTTACCAAATGCTGCACCAATGATTACACCTACAGCAAGATCGAGAACATTTCCTTTAAAGGCAAACTCTTTAAATTCCTTAACAAATCCCATAATTTATATTTTTTTAATTAGTATATACACAAAAATATAATTAAAAAATGTAAAAAACACTACTTTTTATAGTTTTTTATCCCAAAAAACAGGATTTTTATTCTAAATTGATATTATCATTTTTGATAGAAATTGTAACTTTAACCTTATATTTTATCTCATTAATGATGTCCCTGTATTTTTGTTATCGGGACCTTATCGTAATGAAATATCTTTTATAATTTATTTAAAAGCTAGATTCACTTATGAAAATATTCACTGCCGGACAAATCAAGAGTTGGGATCAGTTTACAATATCCCATGAACCTATCAATTCTATTCAATTGATGGAAAGAGCCTCGATGGGTGTAGCCAATTGGATATCTGAACACTGCAAAGTTCATAGGAAGGCGGTTGTCCTTTGTGGTAATGGAAATAATGGCGGTGATGGGTTTGCTATGGCAAGAATGCTGTATCTGAAAGGTTTTGATGTAGATGTATTTGTTAATGATCCTAAAGGAAAATTCTCAGAAGATGCAGCTGTGAACCTTAAAAGATTACAAGGGATTTCTGGGATTTCCGTAGGAAGCTTTAATCAAATTGAACAATATCACTTTGATGATAAAACAATTATTATTGATGCACTTTTCGGAACCGGATTATCAAGACCTTTAGCTGATGAATATAAAGAGTTGGTAGACTGGATCAATAAGAAAAATAACATTAAAATGGCAATAGATCTTCCTTCCGGACTTTCTGCTGACGGACTTTTGGATGGTGATTCTGTTGTTTTAAAAGCCAATTATACATTAAGTTTTCAATCCTGGAAAAGAAGTTTTCTTCATCCGGAAACAGGAAAATACACCGGAAAAGTAGTTATTCTAAATATCGGACTCAGTGAAAATTATCATGAGGCAACTGAAACAGATTATTTTGCAACTGGTGACTCCTTTGCGGCATCTCTTTTTAACCTCAGAAATGATTTTGCTCACAAAGGAAATTACGGTAAAGCAATTATTGTGGGTGGGAGCTATGGAAAGATAGGTGCCGTAGTGCTGGCAACAAAATCTGTCTTGAAAACCGGGGCCGGACTTACTTTTACATTAGCTCCTCAATGTGGGTATGAGGTATTGCAAACCACTTGTCCGGAAGCCATGTTTATAAAAGGTGGCGAGCATTTTATTAAGAGTTTTGAGATTGATAAAGGAAAAACGGTAGGAATTGGTCCCGGTTTGGGAACTCATAAAGAGACTCAAAAAGCTCTTTTGGCTTTCCTGAAAGATTATCAGTCACCATTAGTTTTGGATGCTGATGCATTAAATATTATTTCTGAAGATCAGAAAAACCTTCAGTTAATTCCTGAAAATTCAATTATCACTCCTCACCCCAAAGAGTTTGAAAGACTATTCGGGGCAACGGAGAATTCATTTAAAAGATTAGAGCTTGCAAGAGAAAAAGCTAAGGAACTGAGTATTTATATTGTATTAAAAGATCATCATACGCAAGTGATTACTCCCGAAGGAGATGTTTATTATAATCTGACTGGAAATGCCGGATTGGCCAAAGGCGGGAGCGGAGATATTCTGACCGGAATTCTGACGTCTCTCCTGGCACAAGGTTATTGCGAAAAAGATACCTGTATTCTAGGAGTCTGGATACATGGAAAAGCGGCTGATTTTGCAGCAGAAAAACATTCAAAAGAGTCTATGCTGCCTACAGATGTAATTGATGAATTGGGAAATGTTTTTACAGAACTAAATAGAAAAACACACAGAAGTTTATAAGTTAAGAGGAAGAATATCATAAAACTTAAATGCAAAAAAGGCAAATCTGTAATGAACAAATTTGCCTTTTTATATTTTAAAACCTAGAATATTTATATAGTCTAATTATTCAGGTTTTGCATTTTCTGCTTCCGTAATTTTAAATTTCTTGGAAATAATCATGATAATAAACCCGGCAAGCATAAACGGAATAGATAGAACCTGTCCGGTATTTAAACCTCCAATCTGGATGAATTCATCACCCTGAGGTTCTTTCAGGAATTCAACGAAGAATCTGATCGCCCAAAGAATGATAAAGAATAACCCAAATAGCCATCCTTGCTGGTATTTTTTATTTGTTTTTCTATAAAGAACCCATAATAAAATGAAAAGAGCAACATATCCTACCGCTTCAAATAACTGGCTCGGATAACGAGGAACGGTAAGTCCGTATTCGCTGCTTTGCTGTGGGAAAAGTAAAGCAAAAGGAGAATTAGGATCAGCTGGTTTTCCTACAATTTCAGAATTGAAGAAGTTCCCCATTCTTACAAACGCACCGCCTAAAGCTACTACAATCCCTAATCTGTCATATACCCAGAAAGGATTTTTTTTGATGATCTTATATGAATAATAAAGAGTGGTAAGGATCAATGCTATTGTTGCTCCATGGCTTGCCAATCCTGAAAATCCGGTAAATTTGATCCCATTTTTGGTGCTAATCGGTAAAAATACACTCCAGAAGTCCTCTTTAAACAGTTCCGGCTGATAGAAAATAACGTGTCCTAATCTTGCTCCAAGAATAGTTCCTATCAATGTCCATGTGAAAAGCGGCTCAAGATATTTCTGGTTAACATTATCAATTTTAAAAATTTTGGTCATTAAAATATACCCGAAACCAAATGCTAAGACAAACATTAAGCTGTAAAAGTGTAATGTAAATATCCAGAGATGGATACCTTTTGAAGGATCCCATATTTTAAAGGATGTTTTAAGTTCTACTTTATCAGTATCAGAGATAGGTTTTGCAGATTTTACAGCATATTTGTATGTGGTGATATTATCCTTGGTAGGAGCTGTGTCAATCAATTTAAAGTTTTTATCCAGAAACTGATATTGTGAATCCTTGAATCTTGCCAGTGTTGAAACGCCGTAATTATAGTAAGCAGGCTCAAAACTGGATTCGTTAAGGATGACAAGAACATTCTCTTTAATTCCCCTGTCGGGAAAAACAGCCAGATCCCCCATTTCTGTAGTGGAATAGATTTTCACGGGAACATTATTTCCATTGACATCTAGAGTTCCGTCAGATAGACCTCCTGGGTATTCCTGTGCAAACAGACACTGAGTAACCAATGCAAATATGACAAGGTAAATTCTGAAAAAAATATTACTCATTTTTCTATTGATTTAATAGTTTGTTATTTCTTATTGATGCTTGTGTTTAGGTGGAACAGGATCATAACCGCTTCCTCCCCACGGATGACATCTTAAAATTCTTTTAAATCCCAGCCAGAAACCTTTAAATATACCATGAACCTGTAAAGACTCTATCATATAATGAGAGCAGGTAGGTTCGTAACGGCAGTTTTTAGGAAGTAGGGGCGAGATAAACCACTGGTAAAATTTTATCAAAATTACCATAGGAAATGTAATGATTTTATTGAATGTAAGTTTCAAAACAATGCAAAAATAGGGTAAAAAAATGAAAATTAGTTTAATTTTGTTAGAAGTTTCAGACCATAGAAATCTGAAATATTGATCTTAAAAATAAAATACTTTGAATCAAAATATTCCATTAGCTGAAAAATTAAGACCTAAAACCCTGGATGAAGTTTTGGGACAGGAACATCTTACCGGCGAAAAAGGGACGATCAGAAAAATGATCGAAAATAATACCTTGAATTCCCTGATCTTTTGGGGACCTCCGGGAACAGGAAAAACCACGTTGGCAGAAATTATTTCTGAAAGTTCAGGGCGGAAGTTTTATAAGCTTTCTGCAGTTTCTTCAGGGGTGAAAGATGTGCGTGATGTGATTGAAGATGCTAAAGGACAGAATTTATTTTCCGGAAAATCTCCCATCTTATTTATTGATGAGATCCATCGTTTCAATAAATCCCAACAAGACTCGCTGTTGCATGCTGTAGAAAAAGGCTGGATCGTTTTGATAGGAGCTACTACAGAAAATCCAAGCTTTGAGGTAGTTTCTGCTTTGCTGTCCAGAAGTCAGGTGTATATTTTGAAGGCGCTAAGCTTTGAAAAACTGGAAGAACTTATTGATATTGCTTCTGAACGATATAATAAAGATGAAGGGACGGATTTTAAAATTCTTGAAAAAGAGGCTCTTATTCAGTATTCAGGAGGAGATGCCAGAAAGCTGATTAATTCTGTAGAGTTGGTTTTGAATCAGTATAAAAATACAGATACCCAAGAGATTATCAATTCAGATGTGCTGGAAGTTCTTCAGGAAACAATGGCGCTGTATGATAAGAATGGTGAGCAGCATTATGATATTATTTCTGCTTTCATTAAATCAATGCGTGGAAGTGATCCCAATGGAGCTGTGTATTGGCTGGCGAGAATGCTTGTTGGAGGAGAGGATATTAAATTTATTGCAAGAAGAATGCTTATTCTGGCAGCGGAAGATATTGGATTGGCTAATCCTAATGCGTTGGTAATTGCCAATAACTGTTTTCAGGCGATCAATGTGATCGGAAATCCTGAGGCAAGAATTATTCTAAGTGAAACGGCTGTATATCTTGCTGTTTCTCCTAAAAGCAACTCTGCCTATATGGCTATTAATGAAGCAATGGCATTAGTGAAACAAACTGGAAATTTACCAGTACCTCTCCATTTAAGAAACGCTCCCACCAAACTGATGAAGGATTTGGATTATGGAAAAGAATATAAGTATGCCCATTCCTATGGAGGGAATTTTGTAGATCAGGATTTTCTTCCTGAGGAAATCAAAGAGGTGAAACTGTATGAACCTGGAAACAACGCTACAGAAAAAAAGATCTACGAAGAACTGAAAAAGAAGTGGGGAAAGAAATATTAAATAAAAAAGGATAACATGAAAATGCTATCCTTTTTTGTATTGTTAAAAACTACTTTGTTGTATAAATAAATAAAGTTGATTTTCCGTTGTAATCCTTCTTCTCCGATTTTGCCATAATAGCTGTGAATATTTTAGTAGATGAATCTGTAAATTCATGTCCATCAATAAAAACAGAATTATCAGAAGGAATATCACTTTGTTGGTTTAGCTGTGCTAATGTCATCCTATCAAAACCAAGGCTTTTATTAAGTTTATATACGGTAACACCGTTGGTAAAAACAGAACTGTATTTTTTCAAATTAGCAGGAAGGCTCGCTGCACTATTATAGGTCTTTAGGACCTGTGTGCGAGGACTTGCAGACTTGAACAGATCTTCTGTTCCAATCATATTGTCAGCCACAGCAAGCTTTTTTTGTGCAAATAAAGTTGCAGATGACAGTATTAAAAAAGAATAGAGTAATTTTTTCATAATCAGAATATGTAACTGTTAAAAACGTGATAAATATAGTTATTTTTTGTAAAATGTGAATTAAATATTGGAATGTTTTACATTTTATTTAGAAATAAAAACCTTTAGCCTAATTATAATTCCTGGTTTTTTTCATTTTTTTCTTTGGTGTCAACCATATTTTTGATAATGTTTTTAAGACGCTGAAAAGTGAATGAACTTAATAACAGGATAATTCCCAGAGCAATGAATGCGCTGATTCTTGAGATGTTATCCATTTGCCAGACATCATAAGCGTAAAGCTTTAAAACCATTAAACCAATCAGGGCAAACCCAACTTTGTTGTATTCCTGAATGTTTTTTCTCAATCCTATATAAATAAATATACTCGCAAGAATGGCCCAGAGGATAGGTAAATAAAGAATGTTGAAATGATTTCTTATGGCATAAGAATCTTCTACACCATGAGATGCCGCCAATACATATAAGTGATGAAGTTCACAGCTGACCGAAACAATGAATGCTAGAGAAACGACCCAATATGATATCTTTGATTGATGAAATCCCGTATCAGGAATAATTTTTAAAGATACATATATAAGAGGGATCCATTGAAGCAGATGTAATAGATAAAAACTGTGCTTAAGTTGTTTTGATAAAATATCTGTAACTATTGATGAGGTGGAAGCAGAAATGTTAATCATTATAAGGAAGAAGAACAGGTAGATCAGCCCTGTTTGAAGATCTTTGGCGATACTTAGTTTTTTTCTGAAAAATAATAATATAAAAATATAATAGATGCTGTACAGTAGTGCTACACTGGTTATTGCGGCCCAAGGTAGGGTGTTGATGTGATAAATGATTTCAAGAAGAATGGCGGTGTAAATAACCCCATAACTTGCAGCTGTAATGAGATCTTCAAAAAAAGTATGAGTTCCCGTTTCTGTTTCTTTACTGGTGTTTTTTAATAAATATAAATTAATCCCGGTGGAAACAATAGTTACCAGACTCGTTAAAAATACAGGGTTGAATACAATGTTGAGGTTTGTCGCATTGAAATATTCACACCAGGTAATAAGCTGTGCGAAAATAACCAACGGGAAAAGGACATGAAAACATGTTTTAAAAATTTTATGGCCTGTTTTTTTCCATATAAAAAGGAGTAGGGTTGCTTCTATAGCCCAAACGCTGGTGATAAGATGAGCTTTAAACTGTAGAGCAATAGCTATTGTAATCAGACTGACGGTTACTCCTGAAAAAACAGAAAAAGGAATCCCAAAGTCTCTTTTTCCATATTCCCTGAAAAGAAAAACAGCATTCACTAATGCAAAAATAAGGGGGAAGATAATCACAGGATCATATTGTAATTCATTAAAGATATAAGTCAGGCCTATAATACTTGAGCAGTTGATAAGAGCAAGCATTAAAATATCCGGAATAGAAAGCTCAGTTTTTCTGAAATAATCAAGAAGAGCAAAAATGTAGAAAATAATATAGCTGATAAGATAGAACGTAATGCTCAAAAGTTCAGGAAGTTCTATTGTCCAGTAAAAAAGGTATATGCTGGTAAAGATATAAGCTGTCCATCCTACACTTTTCCAGTGCTGAAGGAAAGCAACGGCCAGCATTCCAATATTTAATAAAGTAAGGTAAGTGAAAAGGAATATATAGTTATTTTCTCCTGTGCTAATCATTAGAGGCGCTGTAAAACCACCTATCAATGAAAAGATGATTAAAACTTCACTTCTGTAATAATAGGATAAAATGATGGCAGCAGCGGTAATTAATGAAGTGGTAAGAAAGGCTGTATTCTGGCTGAAAAGATGATATTCTCTGAAAGCAATAGTTGTTGTGAAGTATAAAACAGCAATTCCACCTCCGGTGATGATGGATGCAAATGTTTTATAGTTTTTTCTGAGAAAATGTCCTGTAAGGATGATGGCTGTTCCGGTACAAAGACCAATTCCGGCTCTTGCAGTTTCTCCAATCCAGTTTTTATCAATAGCGTATTTTACAAAGTAGCCTATTCCGAGAACTAAAGTGAAAATACCAACAACAGTAAGGATGTTTTGTTTCAAAAATTCAAAAACAGGACTTAGCCAGTCTTGTTGAGGTATTGGAGGGTGTTCGGGATTTTCATTAGGAGTTATAGTTTCCTTGTGGGGTTCAAATATTGGTGCTTGCGATGGTGTGGAGGTTTCTTCAGGAGAGGTGACTTCCTGAAGGATCTCAGGTTGTGTTGTCCTTTTATTGACTTTTGAACTAAGGTCTGATACCTCTTTTTCAAGTTTCCGAATTTTGGTATTCAGGTTGTTGAAAATAATGGCAATGACTACAATCAGGATAACCGCAAGATACTCATTCATTATATAGTTTTTATCAAATATAAAGAATTTTGAAATGGTATTAAAAAATTAACCCATCACAACAGCGGCGATGGGTTAACGATATAGATAACTAACAATATGTCTAATTAATTAGATACTTTATAGATATAGAATGAAGAAACAGTGGATGCTAAAATCGATAGGTTTAGAAGGTTGCTTCCTGTAAGGCCAAAGCTTACTTTGTCTCCTGCCTGGAAAGAGTATAGTGAATTTATACTCGACTCAGATATGGTTAGACTTACTAGCCCTAAATCAAGACCTGTAAACGGTCGGCTGTCAATAATTGTACCAATTCCACTTCTTGTTCTTGCTATTCCAATACCATAACCGTTTACAAGAAGGTTTGCCTGTAATCCGGTTCCATATCTGAAGGTGTATCCTATCATATAAACTCCTGTAGATGGAATGATGAAAGAACTGTCTGAATTAGAAAACATACTTGCTGATCCTATTGTTCTTTCATCTGCCTGGAAATTGACAGGTCGGAAGTTTGATGGAAATAGTGTGATGTCTATAAGACTGATTCCAGCTGTTTTTTTAGCCGCAAACATTGCTGAGTTAACATTAGCTGCTCCTATTAACAATTGTGGATCCATAGCAAATACTTCTGTAGTTCCATTGTCTTGAACCAAAAGCTTATACCCGGGTACTGTAATTGCTGAAGGTGTGTTTCGAACCTTCATGTTTCCATTGATATCCAATGTTGCTGTCGGGGTATTGGTATTAATTCCTACTTGTGAAAATAATGGTAAGGTAGCAAAAGCTACAATTAGGCTGTAGATTTTAGTTTTCATGATCAAATTTTTATTTAGTTGCTAGCAAAGATACAAAAATACTAAACTTGATATTATGAATTTTTTACTTTTAACGTTAATATGGTATTAAATATTTAAACGTATGTTTATATTTTAGTGTATATTATTACATATTTTAATTACGAATTATTTTTTTTGTTTGATTAAATGAATGTATATGAGGATTTTGAAAAATAAAATTATCCCTTTTGTGTGGGTTACTTTTTGGGAGTTATTTATTGTTGTCAGCCAGATATTGTTTTATAATAATAAAAAAGCACTGTTGAGGTAACAGTGCTTTTGTAATGAATATGTTGGTTTATTTTAACTCTCTAAAAGGAATTCTTTATAATTTCCAAGAAAATCAATATCTGCATTGATGGATTCGAGTTCCTTCAAAGCATTCCCATGGAGTACATCTTCCCACGGACCTTCTACATTAATAAAGAAGAAATAATTGCCCAGCCCGGTCTTTAATGTTCGGGATTCAATCTTGCTGAGGTTCATTTTTCTCCATGCGAAAACCGATAAAACCTGGTGAAGTCCTCCCGGATGGTCTTCAGGAAGGGTTACAAGCATTCCAGATTTCTCTCCTAATGTTTCCAGTTGGCTGTTGTCGTATTTATTTTGCTGTTTAGAGATGATGATAAATCGGGTATGATTTTGTTCAAAATCCTGAATATTACGGTTGATGATGGTTAACCCATATAAATTGGCTGCAAACTGATTTGCTACTGCAGCAATTTTAGAATCTTTGTTTTCTGAAACAAATTTAGCTGCTGCTGCTGTAGAAGAAAAGTCCTGCTTGGGAATTCCTTTATAATGAGTGTCTAAAAAATGGAAACTTTGAGCCAGTGCCTGTGGATGCGAATAAATCCTTTCTATCTCCTCAATAGAGTTTTCAGGATGAATCATCAGATGGTGGGCAATCGGCATTACAGCTTCCGCTTCAATTTTTATAGACGGTGTCTTATACAAATAATCCAGCGTCATTGATACGGTTCCTTCTATGGAGTTTTCCAAAGGAACAACAGCTTTAAGTGCGTCTCCGCTTTCTACTGCCCCAAAACAGTCCAGAATGCTGGCTTGTGGTAAAAGCTCATCATCAGGAAAAAGCTGTGCTGCGGCAAGCTGGGTAAAGCTGGCATGAGGCCCTAAAAATGCTATCTTCATAAGTAAATATATAAGGTGTTGTTGTCAAAAGACAAAGGTGCGAATTATAGTTCAAAGTGCAAGGGGAGAGTGTTTAAAGTTCGAAGTTTAAAGTGGCAGGCTATAGAGATTAAGTTTTGTATCTCCACTCTTTATATCTCCTGTCTCAAACCTCTATAATGTATCTTCTGTTGTATCCTTCCAATTAGATTCAATCATCTTCATCAGGAAATCCGGACATTTGATGACTTTATTGGTTTTGGCATCTAAAAAGAAAAGGGTAGTGGAAGCTTCGGTAATTTTAATATGTTCTTCATTGTAAATTTCATATTCAAATTCAATTCTTACACCGGGGATTTTTTTTACATAAGTATGAATTTCTAACTTTTGGTCATACAAAGCTGGACGAATATACTTAATTTTGTAATCTGAAACAGGTAGCCAAATTCCTTGGTTTTCAATTTCATCGTATGAAATTCCTATACTTCTGAAGAGCTCAACCCGGCCCACTTCAAAGTACTGAGCGTAGTTGCCATAGTAGACATATTTCATGGGGTCTGTTTCTGCGTAACGTACTCGTATTGAGTGTGTTGTATGTATCATTTTAGGTCTTTAATTATACATACAAATATATTTTTAAATAATCAATACCTGCAATATTTTTTTTTAAAAAGAAAATATTGGACCTTTGTCTCCCTTCTGAAAACAGTACAAACAAAAGAATAATCAGGGCATAAAAAATGGATGACAATTTAATGATGATATGGCAGAAGTGCCTTCAGTTTATGCGTGATAACTTGAACGCAGCTGAAGATAATTCTGACCTGAAAAAACTTGAAAAATCTTTCGATATGTTATTTGATAAGGTACAGCCACTTTCATTAGTGTCTAATAACCTTACACTTATCGTACCAAGCGATTTTTACAAGGAATATATAGAGGACAATTACTTGTCCTTACTTTCTGCTGCCCTGAAGAAAAATGTAGGAAAAGGAGTTAAATTATGGTATTCCGTAATGGAAAACAGACCAAAAGGTGAGGAAAAACCGGTTACCATGAATATGAAGGGACAAAGCGTTCCTACTCCAAAAACACAGGAAACAATGCCACAAGGATTCTCAGCTAATATTGTAAACCCTTTCGTGGTCCCTGGAATTAGAAAAGTAAATATTGATTCTAACCTGAAACCAGACTATTCTTTTGATAGCTATGTAGAAGGAGAAAGTAATAAATTTGCAGCTACCGTAGCAAGATCTATTGCAAAAAGACCAGGAGCTACAGCATTCAACCCATTATTCTTATATGGAGGATATGGAGTAGGAAAAACACACTTAGGCCAGGCAGTTGGTCTTGAAGTAAAGAATCAGTTTCCGGACAAAGTCGTTCTTTACTTATCTTCAGAAAAATTCATTCAGCAGTTTATTTCAGCTGCAAAAGCACATAAGCAGACAGAATTTGCTAACTTCTATCAAATGGTAGATGTATTGATTATCGATGATATTCAGTTCTTATCAGGAAAATCAGCAACTCAGGATAGTTTCTTCCACATTTTCGATCACCTGCATCAAAATGGAAAGCAGATCATCCTTACTTCTGATAAAGCACCTGCAGATATTATGGATATTCAGGATAGAATTGTTTCCCGTTTTAAATGGGGACTTTCTGCAGAGATCAAATCTCCGGATTTATCTACAAGAAGACAGATCATTGAAGATAAATTAAGCAGAGACGGAATTGTTCTTCCGGGAGATATGCTTGATTTCCTTGCTGTTGAAACTAAGACAAACGTAAGAGAATTAATCGGGGTAATTAACTCAGTAATTGCATATTCTACAGTATATAAGAGAGATTTAAGTCTTGAATTATTAAAGGAAACCATCAATAGAATTGCTGCCAATCAAAAGAAGGTAATCAATATTCCTTATATTCAGGAAGTGGTATGCGACTATTTTGGAATCAAAAAAGAGCAGCTTCTGTCTAAAACAAGAAAAAGAGAGATTGCGTTACCAAGGCAATTGGCGATGTATTTTTCAAAGGAGTTCACGAACTCCACATTCACTAAAATTGGTGAAGAAATGGGTGGTAAAGACCATTCTACAGTAATGTATGCTTGTGATACCATCAAGGATGTATCGAAAATTGATAAAGAAATCAAGAAATATGTTAAGGATCTTACCGAAAGAATTAAGCAGTAAGATGATCTTAAGCTAAAATATTAAAAAATGAAGAATAGTTTTATTCTTCATTTTTTATTTAGATTTGTTGAAACAAATAAATGTTTATTACAATTTAATAAATATCAGACTATGAAAATCCTGATGGTTTGTCTCGGAAATATATGCAGAAGCCCTTTAGCAGAAGGAATTATGAAAACAAAAGTGCCGGAAAGCTTTGTGGTAGATTCTGCCGGAACGATTTCTATGCACGAAGGTGAATATCCGGATAAAAGAGCCATTAAAACTGCTGCCCATCACAATATTGATATTTCCAGACAAAGATCAAGACCCATTACAAGAAGAGATTATGAAACTTTTGATAAGATTTTCTGTATGGATATAAATGTCCTTGAAGATGTTGTTACCAACGCTAAAAATGAAGCGGAACGTCAGAAAATATCATTATTCCTGGAAGTATTGGGAGACCATAAAAATGCTGAGGTTCCGGATCCCTATTGGGGAGATATGAAAGATTTCGAAAATGTTTTCCAGCTTTTGGATAAAGGATGTGATGCTATTAGAAACCAAATCCTAATAACATAACCATGAAAAAACTACTATTATTACTTGTGCTAAGCTTTAATTTCTCTTTCGCTCAAACCAAAGATGAAACAGAAATACTTAAAGTAATGAATGACTTTATGGAAAGTATTAAAACAAGGAATGAAACTCAATATCTGTCCTTATTTCAGGAACCGGTACTCTGGACCGGAATTTACAAAGACAGAACGCAGGCTAAACGCCTCGAGAAAAATCCCAAGGCAGAATATTATTTTGCCGATGATTATAAAGCTTTCATCAAAGGCTTTAAAGACGACAAGTCTGAAGAAAAATTTGACAATATTAAAATCGTTGAAGATGGAGCAGTAGCTTCTGCTAATTTCGATTACAGCTTTTGGTATAACGGTAAAATGGAAAACTGGGGGAAAGAAATCTGGACGCTGATGAAAATTAACGGAATCTGGAAAATAACTTCTGTCACATTTTCCATGGACCTTGCAAAATACTTCCCACAACCTTCACTAAACGAAAGAACTAAAAAATAAAACAATGCTTTTTTTACTCCCTGCTTATTTATCAGAAAACACCTCTGTTACTCATTTTGCACCTGTTATTAAGGATTATATCATGCAAACGGACTACTTCTTCGTGGAGAACGAAAAAACTGCCAGAAAGGTTGTTAAATATTTCGCTCCTGAAAAGAAACAGGCAGATTTAAAACTGTTTTTATTAGATAAGTATACAGAAAACGCAGATATTAAAGAAGCCCAGCAACTGATGTTGAAAGGGCAGGACTTTGGATTACTTTCAGAAGCTGGACTGCCATGCATTGCAGATCCTGGAAATCTGATGGTAAAATGGTGTCATGAGAAAAACATACAGGTAGTTCCTATTTCAGGGCCGTCATCTATTATTTTGGCCCTAATTTCCAGTGGATTCAACGGGCAAGAGTTTACCTTTAACGGATATCTTCCAATTGATAAAGGAGAGAAAAAGAAACAGATTCAACAGCTGGAAAGCTTAGTTCAGAAAACAGGCTACTCCCAGATCTTTATGGAAACTCCTTACAGAAATAATCAGCTTATTGAAGATCTGACTAAGTTTCTGTCTCCTAATACGAAGCTTTGTATTGCTGCCAATATTAATGATCCCGAGCATGAGTTTATTAAAACAAAAACAATCAAAGACTGGCAAAAACAGAAGCCTGAGCTTCATAAAGTGCCTGCTGTATTTGTATTAGGAAAATAAAAAAATAACGATGAAAAATAACCCGTTCCTTACTATTTTTCTATTGTTTTGTATTCAGGTATTGCTTGTCAAATACCTGGATTATATAGATTTTGAGATGGGGGAAGGCTTATCTTTAGCTTTTATGTGTTTTTTAATTCCAATCGTTTCTATAGTTCTTAATTTGTTTATCGGAGAATCCGGGTATAAAAAACCATTCAGGTATTTTACTTTTTTTATTGTAATCATTTCCCTTTTGGCATTTGTAGCATTGTCTTATTTAGGTGCTTTAGGAAGAGCTTACCAGCATTAAGAATATGAAAAAAACAACCATAGATTATCTGAATTTTTGTCTGGCAGGTGTTTTTATTGTGCTGGTTCTTCTCTATGGAATTGCTTTGCTGAAAAAAAAGGAATTTAATAAGGTAAGCTGGTCAGCGAAGATCGTAAGTAAGGAGCTGAATTCAAAAGATGATAAAGCAAATATGCTTAAGATCATTGATGTGGTTTTTATCAATACTTTTAATCATTCCAAAAATACATTACATTTTGATTCTCCAAAATTAATTGTTTCAAAAGGATCTGATTCTGCCTATTTTTGGACACAAGATGATCTTTTACCGGATTCTTTATCCATTAAATACTTTTCAGTTAATGAGAAAAAGTTTTATCAATTGAATACAAAGCTTCACTTGGAAAAAATGCAAAATTCTTTGGAAAATAAGAATGAAGGAGCAGATGTAAAGATGGAAATTCAAACGAAAGGTAAGATTTCTGTGATGATTGAACAGCCGGGAAATAAAAATTTCGGATCAAAATTAATTCAAAGTTTTCAGGCAAAAGAAGTTCAGGGAACGCTGAGAATGTTGGTGTATAGCCAATATGAAAGGAAGGAATATAATGATTTTCCTTCCCTGAAAGACGTTTCAGATTATTCTGATATTCTTATCCAAAAATACCCATGGATAGTGAAAATTGAGACTGAAAACACTGAGAAAATTTCAGAAATTTCTGCTTATGCTTTTGATGGAAAATCAATGAGAACTGACAATGAAACCTTTGAGGATGTGAAACTTAGAAATCTTCCCAATAGGTTTTCTATTGACTGGGGAAATACACAGAGATATGGAAGTAATTATTCCTTTGACAGTCAGGAAATTTTGAATGCTTTTAAAGATTTAAATCAGATAAAGAGTAACGAGCCCATACTGATTACTTTTAAATTGTTAAAAAATGCTTATCCGAAAGCTGAAATCTCTAAAGGAGGAAAAACGATCCCTTTAAAAGATCTTTACCCGGATATTCCAACAAAATATGCGCGTTAAAATAAAAACCGAAGCTCCGTAGAGATTCGGTTTTATTAGTTTATGTAAGGAAATTTATTGCTTTTTCTTTTTCCATTTTCTCCATAGAGCAACAATAAGAGGAATCAATAATAAGAATGGCCAAAAAGAAATAATCCCTAAGAAAAAGGCTACAAAACTGTTCCAGCCTTCTGTTATGGAATCTACAAAACGGCTCCCAAATCCGATTTTAGAGGTGGCAGAACTTCTTACCTTTTCTTTGTATAGGTTTAGATTTAAAGTGCTGTAATTCACCCTGTCATCTATAAAGCGAAGCGTTCCTTCAGCCACATCAATTTCATCTTCCAGTGCACGGATTTTTTCCTGAATCTCCAGCATATCTTTAGTGGTGGTCGCACTTTTGAGCATATCCCGATATTTTTCAAGATAAATTTTCTTGTTGGCTAATTTAATGGATACATCAGTATATTCCTCGGTGACATCATTAGAAGAAATGTTTTTTGACAAAACAGTACCCATACCATCTGAAAATGAACTGATGAGCATATCAAAGTGTTTGTGGGGAACTCTGATCGTCAGTTCCAGATTATCATTCATATCTGTATTTTGAAATTCTTCTTTTTGAATATAAGCGCTATTCTTTTTTATAATTTCATACACCTGATTTTGAGCTTTTTTTATATCTCCCACCTGAATTTTCATCTCTCCGTTTTTAATAATTTTTCTGGAGACAGTATCAGTTTCTTTTAAAGTAGGAAACGAGGTAATGCCAGATTCAGTCTTCTCAGAAACGATGTGAGGTGGAGAAGGAGCTTTAGTTTCAGGAATAATTTCCAAAAGATCTGCATTTACAGACTGTTTGTCAGGTTCTTTTTTGCTGCAATGGATAAGAATTAGACAAAATAAAGATAAAAGTATATTTCTCATATATAGTTTTTGAAATTTTATCAAAAACTGTGCTTTAAATAATGATTATCTTAAAATAAATTGATTTTTACACGATGAGAACCGTTTTATCTCTCAATATTGTTATAATTAATATCTGATTCCGGTTTTTTTCAGAATAAAACCTAACAGCCAGATGGGTCCGATCAGTAGAAACTGAATATCCTTCAGGAAAGATGGTTTTTTCCCTTCAATCTTATGCCCGATAAACTGAAAGATCCATGTAACAATAAAAACACTGAGATAAAGCATCCAGGATTTTTTACCAAGGCTAATATTGGTAAGATAAATACAATGTTCTGCCAAAAGCATAATCAAAATCATGGTAATCCCAATTAATAAAGATAACCTTAGATAATACAGACTAATCAGAATAATGGCAACTAAGCTTACAATACTGATACATCCAAGATAGGAAATACAGAAATGGGGCGAAGGAATCAAAGAAATAAACCCTAGAATAGAACAAAAGATTAAAGGCACACAAAACCAGTGAATGAACTTGTTAGTCGCATTTCTATGGCTTTTGCTATATTCTGCAAATAATAAATCAACCTTTCTCATACTGACAGGAATTGGATTAATGCTAAAATAATAAAATTTTGTAATCAGTGATAAGTTTGCTTACATTTGTGTTATGTCTGCCTTAGAAAAGTTCGGAGTTGAAATTTTTACGCAAAAAAATATTTTCGAGAGAATTGCTGTTGATAAGCCTTTCCGTCCCGATAATCCGGCTTTTATTTTTATTAAATCAGGTACTATAAAACTTCGCCAACACTTCAGTGATCTTGAGGTTTCTGCCAATATGTTTATGGTAACCGATCCCCAAACCATCTATGAAGTGATATCAGTAACTGACGATTTTCAGTCCAGAATGGTTTCTTATAAGAGAGAATTTATTTCTGCTTTATCGTTAAAGTTCAACAGACTGATTACGTATCGATATTTCAGACAGCAGATGAATAAAGGAGTTCCTTTTCCTGAAAATGAAATGGAAGTGGTCTGGAAAAGTGTCAATTTTCTGAAATATATTTTGGATTCTGAAACGGATATGCTGTATAAAAAAGAAATGGTAGAGCATCTCTTCTCTGTTTTCTGTTATCAGATGGCTGGAATCATATCTAAGGAAGATACTAATTCTATGAACCAGATGTCCAGGCAGGAAGAAATAGTCTTTGTATTTCTTACAGACCTTTCCGAATATCATCTTACAGAAAGAACAGTAGAGTTCTATGCCGAAAGACAATCCATTACAACCAGACATCTTTCTTCGGTAGTCAAAGAAGTAACAGGAAAAACAGCAAGCCATATCATAGCTTTAATTGTTATGAATGAAGCCAAAGTACTCCTGAACTCTTCCAATAAACCTGTTTCAGAGGTATCGTCTATCCTTGGTTTCAGTGATCAGTACGCGTTTTCACACTTTTTTAAAAAACATATGGAAGTGAGCCCTAGGCAGTACAGACATCAGTTTGAAAACTAAAATCCTACATTTGAACATCTTTTTCCAAATATCAAACATTTGATTGATTTTGTTGTTGTCCTAACTTTGCATCTGTAAAACAAGGTAAAATGACAAAGAAAATAAAAACAGCACTATCAGTTCTGATAGCAGCTTTTCCTGCGCTGTTTTTTTCGCAACAGGTTAAACAGCTGACCGCAGGTGAGATTGCTGAACTGGCAGTTCAGAATCATCAGCAGTTGAAAGTTTCAGCTCAGAATATTGATATTGCCAAACAGAATATCAATGTGGCTAAGCTTCAGAAACTTCCAACAATTACGGCTTCTACAAGCCAATTCTATTTGGGAGATGCCGTAGCCATTGATAAAGATTTTTCAAATTCTACAAAGGTTCCGATGCCTCATTACGGAAGTTCGTATGCGGTTCAGGCAACACAGTTGATCTTCAAAGGAGGATTGGTGAATAAATCCATTGAAATGGCCGGGCTTCGTGAACAGCTTTCCGAACTGGATCTGGAGAAAAATAAGCAGGATGTGAAATTTTTAGTGATTTCCAATTATCTGGATGTCTATAAGATCATCAATCAGCAAGAGGTTTTTCAGAATAACAAAAAGTTAGCTCAGGAACGTCTTAAAAATATCCAGAAGTTCTATCAGCAGGGAATGGTGACCAGAAACGAGGTGATTCGTGGTGAGCTAGCTCTTAAAAACCTGGATCAGGGAATTCTGACACTTTCAAACAATAGAAAAATCCTTAATTATAATTTAAATATTGCATTGGGTTTATCTTCTGACACAGAAATTGTTCCTACTGAAAATCTGGAGAACAAAGAATCTGGAATCGGGATGGATTATTATATGAATCTTGCTCATGACAGCAATCCAGTGTTGAAATCAGCACAGAAAAATATTGCAGTAGCCGATAAGAATATTGAAATTATAAAAACCGATAATATGCCTACTCTGGCAGGATTTGGTGGCTATACTTTACAAAGACCAATTACTACGAGAAACCCTGTTTTGGATATGTATTCAGGAGGTTGGCAGACAGGAGTTTCTCTTAGTTACAATATTGATACCCTGTATAAAACAAAGGAAAAAGTAAAATTAGGGGAACTGCAGAAAAATCAGGCGAATGATGCCATGACTTTGGTACAGCAGAATGTAGATATGGGCGTGAATGCAGCATATACCAAATATCAGGAAGCTATTCAGCAGGCAGACATTCTTAATGATTCTAAAAGGCTTGCGGAGGAAAACTACAAAATTACCGAAGCCAAATACCTGAATCAATTGGCTGTACAGGCGGAAATGATTGATGCCCAGAACCAGAAACTACAGTCAGAACTGGATTATGCCAATGCAGAGATTAATGTTTTGTATCAATATTATAACCTTTTGAAAGCTACAGGAACACTTTAATTTTTTAAACTGAAATCAACACAATGGAAAACAAGGAACAAACTACTCAAAATACTGCACCAACTCCCGCAAGACCAGCGGCAGATAGCAAAAAAAAGCAGAACAAGAAAAATAAAATCAGAGCGATTATTTCCAATATCATCGTTTTTCTGGTAATCGGATTCGGATTATTCTGGTTGATCCGTGAATACTTCCACATCGGAAACAAAACTTATACGGAAGCGGCTCAGGTAGAAGAATTCATTAACCCGATCAATACGAGGGTTTCTGCTTATATTAAAGAAATTAAATTTATTGAACACCAAAGAGTAAAAAAAGGAGATACATTGGTTATTTTGGATGAACGTGAAATCCTTACCCAATTAGGACAGGCTGAAGCGGCTTATCAAAATGCTATGGCTCAAAAAACAGCAACAAGTTCTTCCGTAAACACAGTTTCCAACAACATCAATGTAATGGAATCTAATATTGCCGGAGCAAAAGCAAGACTTTGGAATGCTGAACAAAACCTGAACAGATACAAAAACCTTTTATCTGCGGAAGCAGTAACAAGACAACAATACGATCAGGTGAAAACAGAATATGATGCTCAAAAGGCAGCTTATGAAACGTTGGTAAATCAGAAACAATCTGCAAACCTTTCCACTACAGAAGTGAAAAGTAAATTAGGGATCAATGATGCAGAGATCAAAAGAACAAAATCTGCGCTGGACATGGCCAGAATCAATCTTTCTTATACTGTGATTACTGCCCCTTACGATGGAGTGATGGGAAGAAGAACGATTTCTGAAGGACAGTTGATTCAACCGGGTCAGCAAGTGGCAACCATCGTATTGAACGGTCAGAAATGGGTAACAGCTAATTTCCTTGAAAGCCAGATGCCGAATATTAAAGTGGGAGAGAAGATGACAATGACGGCAGATGCTTTGGGTGGAAAACAGTTTGAAGGAGTGGTAACTGCGGTTTCTGCAGCTACAGGATCAAGATATTCAAGTGTACCAACCGATAACTCAACGGGTAACTTTATTAAAGTACAGCAGAGAATTCCTGTAAGAATCGAGTTCACGGCTTCCAATAAAAAAGAAGACCTTGAGAAGCTGAGTGCAGGGATGAATATGAATGTGAACATTAATTAAGACTAAATGATGGAAGATATCAGATTTCAGACATTATGCAGCATGGAAAGCTAAGGTTGAATGTTTAGAAAGTCTGTTCTCTGATATCTGAAATCTATCATCTAAAAAAATATGTACAACAAAGGATTATATAGTGACTGGGTACCCAAACCCGTACAGCTTCTGCTGATTGTATTGCTGCTTGCCGTAGTAATGCCGATTGGTGGGGTGTATACAGGAAACATCAGTTATCTGGTGAGTGGTACCGGAGCTATGACAGAATATTTTATGTGGGCGAATTATGCAACCACTATTGGAATGGGAGCTTGTATGCCTGTTGTCCTCAGAATCAAAATGAGGTTCAAAGTAAGAGATAAAATGGTGCTGCTACTGGTTCTTTTAGGATTACTGAGCTATATCAACGGAACTACTTTACAGCCTATGATCTTCGTGTTTTCAGCCTTATTGATTGGATTTATGAAGATGATGGTAACTATAGAACTCTTCCTGCCATTGATGGTAATGATTGGGAACAGAGGAATTTTTTATGGAGCATTCTATACATTTGTTCTCGTGATGAATCAGGTGGCAGTGTATTACTCAGCAGAGTTTGCTCTTCTTTATAACTGGCAGCAGTTTTATATTTTTACAGCAGTTTTATGCTTTATATTAGCATTGATACACTGGATTTTCATGCATAACAAATACTTTGCTCTGAAAGTTCCATTGCATTATATCGACTGGCTGAGTATCCTGCTTTTCATTTCAACGTTTATGTTTTCGGCTTATGTGTATGCATTCGGAAGACAGCAGGACTGGTTGAATTCGAAGAATATTATTAATGCAAGTATTGCAGCCTTTGTGAGTTTTGCATTGCTTTCCATTCGTCAGTTAACCTTAAAGAGACCTTATCTTTCATTCAAAATTTTTACAAAAAGTAATGTGCAGAACGGTTTATTTATGCTGTTTTGGCTGGGAATGTTCTTAGGAACGGCTTCTCTTCAGAATACTTTTGCTGTAGGAGTTTTGGGATATGACCCATTGACTAATGCCAAGCTGAGTATGATGATGATTCCCGGAATCATTGTAGCCGGAGTAATTGCTATATTTTGGTTTAAAAAAGAAAAACCATTGAAAATGTATATTTTTTCAGGGTTTGCAGGGATGATAGGATATGCAATCATTATGTACTTTTCCATGGTACTGGAATTCAGCTATGATAATTGGTATCTGCCTATGTTCTTAAAAGGCTATGGAATGTGTTCTCTGTTTATCTCTGTATGGTTCTATACTCTGGATAAGCTTGAAATGGATGAAATGCTTGCAGCTATCGGATTGGTATTGGTTTGGAGAACATTTTTAGCGGTAGGTATTTTTTCAACCTTGTATTCTTGGTTACAATACCGTTTTCAGGTTACAGCAGTAGGAGATCTGGCTGTTTATATGGATGGAATGACGGTAACTCCGCAGAATGTGATGGCTAATATGAAAGCCATTCAGCTTAATGCTATTTTGATAGCAACCAAAAAGATATTCGGATTTATTATTCTTATTGGTTTTGGAGTCTTGATTTATGTAATCACACACCATTTTGGAGCCAAAAGATTTCAATACTTCAGATTTGTCAGAGTTCTTGGCGGTAAATCTGTTATTGCAAGAAGAAGACTTCGTGAACGCAAAAAATTATTAGAAGAAATAAAAGACGCAGCAGGGCCTGCGATGTAAAGATACCTTGTTTTTCACAGTAAGATCCTGGTCCTTAGTTGGGCTGGGATCTTATGATTTTTAGGAAGGAAGCTGGTGGCTGGAAGTGGGAAGTTATGATAGACGGTTTATAACTGTTACCCTTTTAATAACCTTTATCCCAAAAGAAGTTATTACAACTTTTAGAGGTTCTGGGTTTACAGATAACTTCCATCTTCCATCTTCCAACCTTTACACCAAAAAAGAGAAAAATTTCACCCTTTCTTATTTTTATTGTTTCTAAATAAAAATTATCTTTGTGGGATTATAAAACTTTGATTTGAAGGAATGAAAAAGCATTATGCATTCATAGGTCTGTTAGCATCGGGATTGATGTTTTCCCAAAATGTTAAAGACTCTGTAACCTCTAAAGGAATAGAAGATGTTGTGATTGTAGCATCCAGAAAACCTACCAAAATTTCTGAAATTCCCGGTACCGTTTGGGTCGTTCAGAAAGAAAAAATTCAGGAACAGGCTAAAAGTGGAGTTCCGATTAAGGAAATGTTATCCATTTTAATTCCAAGTATGGATATCGGGCCACAAGGAAGAACCAATTACGGACAGAACATGAGAGGACGTTCTGCTCTGGTAATGATAGATGGGGTTTCTCTGAACAGTATCCGGGCAATCAGCCGCCAGTTGGATGCCATTGATCCATTTAATATTGAAAGAATAGAGGTGCTTTCCGGAGCAAGTTCTATTTATGGAGGAAATGCAACCGGTGGTATCATCAATATCATTACAAAAATACCATCGAAAAAAGGAATCAGCGGAGAAACTGAATTGGGAATACGTACAGGATTTATGGGCAAAGATGACCATGATTTCCGTGCAGCTCAGTCTATTGCAGGAAAGGGAGAAAAGTTTTTCGGAAGGCTGGGAGTTGCCTATCAGCAAAATGGTGGAGTGTATGGGGCAGATCAGAAACAGCTGTTTACAGACATTACCCAAACCGATCTTCAGTACAATCAATCTATTGACATCTTGGCGACCGGAGGGTATCAGTTTAACAATAAGCATAAAATAACGGCTTCCCTTCAATATTATAACTCCAAATTTAATGGAGACAGAAGCTTGTATTTAGGTGAAAACTTAGGTGCTTTTATCAAGAAAGACGGGAATTTACTGGAAATGAGAGATGGTTTTTCTTCCGATAAAAATGTGGGTACAGAACGCTATATGGCAACAGTAGCCTATAATGGAAACGGAATTCTTGGAGGACAGGATCTGTATATTCAGTTAGCCACGAGAGGTGAAAAGTTAGGATTTTATCCTTTTCCTGGAAATGTAGCTCTGGCAAATAAAAAAACTGCAGCTTATATGTCTTCATCTCAACAGGACACCTATTATTCAGGGATAAAGGCACTATTATCAAAATCATGGAAAGGATTGAACGTTACCTATGGAGCTGATATAGATTTTGAAAAGTTTGAAGGAACCCAATCAGTATATGATATTACAAAAACAATGTCCAGTGGTGGATTAATCAACGAGACTCAATACAGGCTTGGAAGATATCCTACTAACCACTCACAAAGTTATGCAGGATATGTTCAGGCAAAATATAATATCATTCCTAAACTACAGCTTAATGCAGGAGTACGTTACCAGCACATTAATGTAAAAATGGATGATTTTGTAGGTTCTGAACAGCAAACACAGATTGCCATGGGATATGGAACTTCTGCTTCTGCTATTCCGGGAGGAGAAAGCTCTTATAACGTAACATTAGCGAATGCCGGATTACTCTATAAAATCAATGAGAAGCACCAGGTCTGGGGAACATTCTCTCAAGGGGCAAGTTTAGCAGATCCTGCTAAATTCTACGGAATTGGGAAATATACCCTGAATGGAACGAATTGGGATGTCATTTCAAGTATCAATGTAAAAGATCAGCCTTTACAAGCCATCAAAACCAATCAGTTTGAAGTGGGGTATCGTATTAATAAAGGGGGATTGAGAGCACAGATTGCCGGGTTCTTAAGTAATTCTGACAAGACAGTAGCTGTAGATAAAAAAACATTCCAGATTCTTGTTAACGATTTGAAATTAAGAAATATGGGAATTGAAGCAGAGATTTCCTATTCCATGAATAATGGAGTTTATTTCGGAGCAAGCGGATTATTAATAAAATCTGAGGTCGACAACAAAGGAGAATGGCAGAAACAGGAAATTTATAATGCATCACCATCCAAATTGGTAACCTATATTGGATATAATGTAAAGAACTGGTCATTTAGATTCCAATCATTACAGAATTTCAAGCAGAAGGATGAACTTAAGAATGTTGTTGAAGGATACAATACATCAGACCTTATGATAGGTTACCGATTCCAGTTTGGAAAATTCAACCTTGGAATTCAGAACCTGTTCAATACAGATTATCAGACCATCTGGAGCAAGCGTTCCCAGGTTTTATATTCAAGCTACGGAATTCCGGACCTGTTTAATTATAAAGGAAGAGGCAGAACATTTAACCTGTCTTATACTTTTGAATTTTAAAAAATAAGATTAGGGTAATAATGCCTTAGTCTGAATCAAATAATTTCTACAAATCCGGTTTCTGATATTGATTGGAAGCCGGATTTTAACTTAAAAATTAATTCAGTTATGGCTCAAATTTCAACAGGGCAATTCATTGCCGAAGTCACACGAAAAGAATACATCACCGATCATTTTATCAGAGTGTATCTGTATTCTCCGGAAGTTCATTTGTTTAAAAATACTACTGTTGGGGATAATAATAAGATTGCGATTCCTCCGGTTGGATTAAACGAAGTTCATTTTCCGACTATAGAAAATGATGAATGGGTATATCCGCCAAAAGAAGTGGCTCCATCTATCAGAACTTACACACACAGAGGAATTGATCTGGAAAAGAATGAAGTGTTCATTGATTTTGTGGATCATGGAGACGGAGGTCCGGCCTCAAAATGGGTAAGAGATGCAGAAGCAGGATCAAAACTTGGTGTAATGATGCGTCTGGATGGAAAAGAGTTATATCCTGAAGCAGAATGGTATTTATTGGCAGGTGATGCTACCGCAATTCCTGTTTTGAGTGCTATTTTAGAAACTCTTCCTGAAACAGCAAAAGGAATCTGTATTATTGAAGTTCATGGAAAAGAAGATGAACAGATATTGGAAACCAAAGCAGATATTGAATTTAAATGGCTTCATAATTCCAATCCTCAAATCAGCAGCGAAATTGCTGATGTGGTAAAGAATATTGATATTCCTGAAGCTTCAAAATTCGGGTATGTAGCTTGTGAATTCTCCAGCGTTAAAGAAATACGTACTTACCTTCGAAAAGAAAAAAACTGGACTTCAAAAGAGCTCTATGCATTTTCTTACTGGAAAGCAGGGAAAGCAGAAAACGAGTCACAGGCAGACAGACACGAAGAAAAGGAATCAATAGTATAAGAGAAGATAGGGGAGATGAATAGATGATAGACGGATAGATAATAGACGAGGAAAGAAAACTTAGAGTTTTAAATTTGAGACCATTGAATGAAGAACAACTTTAAACCTTGAACTTTGAGCCTTGCGCTTTGAACTTTACTGCTTGAAGCCGTATCTTTGCCGCTATGAAAGATTTAATGGGCCAAGCCATCTGGGATTATTATCATGATGAAAATCCTGAAGACCTGCAGACGGAAACGTCAATTTCTGAATTGGATGAACTTCCTGTAGATTATTTGTTCAGGGATTTTGAAGATATGAATGATATTGAGCAGAAAGCATTGCAGCTATCTAAAGGGAAAGTTTTGGATATTGGAGCCGGAGCCGGTTCACATGCTTTATATCTTCAGAATGAAGCTGATTTTGATGTTACAGCTTTGGATATTTCTCCAAAATCAATTGAAGTTTGTCAATTAAGAGGAGTTGAGAAGGCTGTTTGCAAGAATATTCTTGATTTTTCAGGAGAAACATTCGATACTGTTTTGTTATTGATGAATGGTACCGGAATCTTTGAAGGATTATCTAAAATTGATATTTATCTTCAGAAACTGGGAACTTTACTGAATGAAGGCGGACAGATTCTGATTGACAGTACAGATATTCTTTATATGTTTGACCGTGATAAAGATGGTGGAGTCTATATTCCTGCCGGTGGGTATTACGGAGAACTGGAATATGTTATTCACTATAAAGGACAATCTGAAAAACCGATCACATGGCTTTATCTTGATTTCAATACTTTGAAAAATGCTGCTGAAAATAATGGATTTACAGTAGAAAAAGTATTGCAGGATGAAGATTCTTACTTGGCAAAACTGACTAAAACACAAGCATAAAGTTTGTCGAATCTCAGTACCATTTATAAAAGCATAATCTAGATTCCTACGGAATGACAAAAAATAAAAATTTAATCCTGAAATTATGTTTCAGGGTCTTTTTATTATAAAGTTAGAATAAAAAAATAAGACTGGTGATTCCTATAAAAAAGGCTGCTTCAAAATGAAACAGCCTTTAATTTTTATATTTAGATATTAATTATCCAATCTCAATACCGTTTTCAACATTGCTGTCATCCGGCGTTACGAAAGATAATTTACCATCCGGTTTAGTTGTTAATAGCAACATTCCCTGAGATTCAATGCCTCTGATTTTTCTCGGAGCAAGGTTTAATAAGATCATTACCTGCTTACCAATTATTTCTTCAGGGGTAAAGCTTTCTGCAATACCTGAAACTACAGTTCTTACATCTACTCCTGTATCTACAGTAAGTTTCAGTAATTTATCAGCTTTTTCTACTTTTTCAGCTTCTAAAATGGTAGCTGTTCTAAGATCTATTTTAGTAAAATCATCAAAAGTGATTTCTTCTTTCATTGGATTGGCGTTAGGGTTTGTTTTCTTATTGTTTTGTTTGGTGTCTTCCAGCTTTTGAACTTGAGCTTCAATTACATTGTCTTCAATTTTTGAGAATAGAAGAGAAGACTCATTGATCTTATGACCTGTTTCAATTAAAACAGATTGCGTTTCAACCTCACTCCAGCTTTTCTTTTCAACATTGAACATATTCAATAGCTTTTCAGAACTGAAAGGCATGAATGGTTCACATAACTGAGCTAAACCAACGGCAATCTGAGCTCCCACAAATAGAGACTGAGCTGCTTTCTCTGGATTATCCTTGATGGTTTTCCAAGGCTCTTCATTCTGAAGATACTGGTTTCCGAATCTTGCAAGGTTCATTAAAGCAGATAAAGCATTTCTAAATTCATAGTTATCCAGGAATCCTGAAATTTCTGCTGCTGCTTTATTGATCTCTTTTAATTCCGGACTGTTTACGTCTCCCTGAGGAACAACTCCGTCGTAATATTTATGAATAAGAACAGCAACTCTGTTGATGAAGTTTCCGAAGATTCCAACCAATTCAGAATTGTTCTTTGTCTGGAAATCCTTCCATGTAAAGTTATTATCCTTAGTTTCAGGAGCTGAGGAAAGAAGAGCATATCTTAAAACATCCTGTTGTCCCGGGAAATCTTCTACATATTCGTGTGCCCAAACCGCCCAATTTCTTGATGTTGAGATTTTATCATTCTCAAGGTTCAGGAATTCAAAAGCAGGAACGTTTTTAGGCATAATATAATCTCCGTGTGCCTTCATCATTGCTGGGAAGATAATACAATGGAATACAATATTATCCTTTCCGATAAAGTGTACCAGATCACTGCCTTCACTTTGCCAGTAATCTTTCCAGTCTTTTCCGTTTTTCTCAGCCCATTCTTTCGTGAAAGAAATATATCCAATTGGAGCATCAAACCAAACATAAAGAACTTTTCCTTCTGCATCCGGAAGGGGAACAGGAACGCCCCAGTTCAGATCTCTGGTCATGGCACGTGGCTTCAATCCGTCGTTTAACCATGATTTAACCTGACCGTATACGTTAGGTTTCCAGTCATCTTTATGACCTTCAATAATCCATTCGTTTAAGAAATCTTCGTATTCATTAAGTGGCAGATACCAGTTCTTTGTATCTTTAAGAATAGGAACGTTTCCGCTAAGCATTGATTTCGGGTTGATCAGTTCAGATGGAGAAAGGGTAGAACCACATTTCTCACACTGGTCACCGTAAGCATTCTCATTGCCACAGTTCGGGCAAGTTCCTACAATATAACGGTCAGCCAAGAATTCTCCTGCCTGCTCATCAAAATACTGTTCAGAAACTTCTTCCGTAAATTTCCCTTTTTCATAAAGAACTTTGAAGAAATCCTGGCTGGTTTCATAATGCTTTGGAGAAGTCGTTCTTGAATATTCATCAAATGAAATTCCCAGATCAGCAAAAGATTTTTTAATAATCCCGTGATATTTGTCAACGATATCCTGAGGAGTAACTCCCTCTTTTTTAGCTCTTATGGTAATAGGAATACCGTGTTCATCCGAACCACAGATAAACGCTACATCTTTTCCTAATCTTCTCTGAAATCTTGCGTAAACATCCGCAGGAATATAAACACCTGCCAAATGTCCTATATGAACAGGGCCGTTTGCATAAGGCAAAGCTGCCGTAATCATCTTTCTGTTTGACATTTATAGTAAAGTTTTGACTGCAAAGATAAGGATTATCTCTTGAATACCGCTCTTTGTGGAGTTATTATGATGAATCTTGCCGTTTTTCAGAGTTCAATATGAAATTAAGTTAAACAAATGTTTAACTTTTTGTTAAACTAAAACAAATGTTATGCATCGCATACTATCGTGTAATAAATTGAACCGTATAATTTTAACTAAAAACGGTTTCGTAATATACATAATTTTATCATAATTTATATTAAAATTATAATAATTCTAATTTTTTTTTAAATTGCAAGACTGGCTACAAGCCGGATTTAAGACTGAAAAAACGAAACTATAAAAATAAAATTGTGAAAAATTTTACAACGGTATTAAAGATAGCACCTGCATTTTTACTGGCAAGTACAGTAATGCAGGCGCAGATTAAAGACTCTGCCACCAAAGAGAAGAAAATCGAGGAGGTAGTCTTGATTGGATATGGTAAACAGAAGAAGTCGGATCTTACAGGTTCTATTACTTCTGTAACAGCCAAAGATTTTAACGGTGGAGCAACGTCTGCAGGACAGCTTATCCAGGGTAAGACACCCGGGGTACAGATTACCAATAACAGTGGTGCTCCCGGTTCAGGAACTGCTATAAGAATTAGAGGTACAGCATCTTTAAATGGAAATAATGCTCCATTAATTGTAATTGATGGTGTGCCACAGGACTTTGTAGGGGTAAACGGAGCTTCTGATCCTTTATCATTAATAAATCCTAGTGATATAGAATCTTTTGACATTCTAAAAGATGCTTCAGCTACTGCAATCTACGGTAACAGAGCAACAAATGGGGTTATCTTAATTACGACTAAGAAAGGATCTGCAGGAAGATTTAAAGTAAATTTCTCTACAGTAACTTCTGTTTCTACCAAAATGAGTAATGTAAATGTTTTGGATGGTGATCAGTTCAGGGATTTTGTGAATGCAAATGCATCTGCTGCCTATAGAGCTAAATTAGGAACAGCTAACACGAACTGGCAGAATCTTATCTATCAGGCTGCCTGGGGAACAGATAATAACGTGTCTTTCTCAGGAGGTGTTAAAGGGCTACCATACCGTTTGTCATTAGGGTATAATGAACAAAATGGTATTGTAAAAACGAATTCATTTAAAAGAACTTCAATTGGATTAAACTTGAACCCTAAGTTTTTTGATAATCACCTTTCTGTAAACGTTAACGCAAAAGGAACCTTTACAGATAATAGATTTGTAGACGCAGGAGTAATTAGAGCGGCTACTTACTTTGATCCTACGCAGTCAGTATATTCCGGAAACTCCAAATTTGGTGGTTATTATGAATGGCTGGATGCAGGTGCTCCTAATGGATTTAATGTGAATGCTACATCAAATCCATTGGGAATGCTGAATGGTATCCGTGATGTTTCTTCCGTATGGAGGGGACTTGGAAACATTCAATTAGATTATAAGTTTCATTTTCTTCCAGATCTACATTTTAATGTAAATGCAGGATATGATTATACAAAAAGTGACGGCCAAAAATCTGTTAGTCCTATTTTCAGACCAGGAATAAATGATATGGGAAGTTCCAGATTATATAGTATGGAAAAGAAGAATAAGTTATTGGAAACTTATTTTAACTATCTTAAGAAAATTACCGCCATCAATACAAGTGTAGATCTTACAGCAGGGTATTCTTATCAGGATTTCCTTACGGTTATACCAGGAGAAACTAATTATAAAGGAAATGCAGCAACTCAGGTTAACAGAGATTTTGAAACAAGAAATACATTACTTTCTTTTTATGGAAGAGCTATTTTTACGATTGCTGATAAGTATGTAATTTCCGGATCCATGAGAAGAGATGGTTCTTCAAGATTCTTTAATGGAACCAGAGATAATGTTTGGGGTAACTTCCCTGGGGTATCTGTAGCCTGGAAATTAAATGAAGAAAGCTTTATTAAAGATATTTCAGCCATCAGTAATTTGAAAATTAGAGCGGGTTGGGGGAAAACAGGTCAACAGGAACTTCCTGGATTGGATGGGAACAGACCTAATAACTATCCTGCTTATGCTTCATACGCTGGAAGTAATCCGGGAGCTTATTATGAATTAGGTAGCCAATATTATTATATGTTCCGTCCTACCAATTATAACCCTAACTTAACTTGGGAGACAACTACCACTAAAAACATTGGGGTGGATTTCGGTTTTGCTAAAAATAGAATTACAGGTTCCATTGATTTATTCAGAAAAGATACAAAAGACCTTTTGGTATACGTGAATACACCTGCCGGAGGAGTGAGTAATGCGAACTGGATGAATGTTGGAAACATGAAAAATGAAGGGATAGAAGGAAGTGTTACTTTCGTGCCTATTAAAACTGAAAAAACAACCTGGGAAGTAAGCTTTAATGCAACCCATTATAAACCAGTTGTTACAAACCTTTTACAGAGAGCAGACGCGTCTTTTAATATTGCTGTTGGCGGTATAGAAGGAGGAGCAGGAAATATGATTCAGGCTCATGCAGTAGGACAGGCACCAAACTCTTTCTGGGTGTTCCAACAGGTATATGATGCGAATGGTAAGCCTGTTGATGGAGCCTATGTAGACAGAAATGGAGACGGGAAAATAGATACTGGTGATAAGTATTATTACAAATCTACCACTCCAGATGCATTATTAGGATTCTCAACAAAACTTAATTATAAAAACTGGGATTTTGGATTAAGTGCAAGAGCTGTATTAGGAAATTATGTGTATAACAATGCGGCATCAAACAGTTCATTACAGTCTGCATCTACCAATGAATATCTTCAGAATGTCTTTTATACTGCGCCAGAATATGCTCTAAAAGATTCCAACAGATATTTTTCTGATATATATGTAGAAAATGCTTCTTTCTTTAGATTAGATAATCTGAATGTCGGATATAATTTCGGAAATATTTTTAATAAAAACAGTAATCTGAAAGTATATGCAATGGCACAAAATGTTTTTGTAATCACTAAATATAAAGGGGTTGACCCTGAGGTGTTTGGTGGTATTGATAATGGATATTATCAAATGCCTAGAATTTATTCCTTAGGACTTAATTTTCAATTTTAAACTAGAAAGAAATGAAGAAATCAAATATAAAAATCAAAAGTTTAGTAATAACAGCAGCTGTAGCTATGTTGTTTTCTACAACTTCCTGTATAAAAGATCTTGAAAGAGAACCTATGACTGATGTTACAGCAGATGTTGTCTTTAAGGATTTTGGAAATTATCAGAATGTATTAGCTAAATTATATGGAGGACTGGCCATGGGTGGCCAAGTATCAGGAGACGGAGGGAATTATCCGGATAGTGATATAAGTGGGATCAATGGCGGATTTTCACAGTATACAAGATTGATGTATACATTAAATGTTGTTTCTACAGATGAAGCGGTAATTGGTTGGAATGACGGGAATTTACATACTATTCATAAGATGACATGGGATTCTTCTAACGAATTCATCACTGCAATGTACTATAGAATCTATACAGAGATAGGACTTTGTAATGAGTTTTTGAGAAATGTAACTGATGAGAAGCTTGCACAGAATGGTATTACAGGAAGCAACCTTACTGAAGCTAAATATATGAGAGCGGAAGCTCGTTTCCTAAGAGCACAGTCTTATTATCATGCCTTGGATATGTTTGGAAATGTACCTTTTGCAAAAGAAGATTATCTTCCAGGAGCAGTGGACGGACCTCCAAGAATAGAAAGAGCAGCTTTATTTAATTTCGTAGAACAGGAATTGTTGGCCAGTGCGAATGACATGAAGGAAGCAAAAACAAGTGTGTATGGACGAGCTGACAAAGCCGCTGCATGGGCTTTATTAGCAAGGCTTTATCTTAACGCAGGGGTTTATACGGGAACGCAAAGAAATAATGACTGTATCACGTACTGTAATAAAGTAATAGGGGCAGGATATACCTTGAAATCTGATTATAAATCACTGTTCCTTGCAGATAATGATCAAAACAATCCGGAAGCTATTCTAACGGTTAATTTTGATGGTATTAATACACAGACAAACGGAGGAACAACTTATTTGGTTCATGCTGCAATAGGAGGTTCAATGAAAGCTTCTGACTTTGGGGTTAATGGGGGTTGGAGTGGTCTTAGAACCACTAAATCATTTGTTGAAAAATTCCCGGCTAATGGTGCGGATAAAAGAGGAAACTTTTATACAGACGGACAAAATCTGGAAATTAATGATTTAGGATCATTCAATGATGGATATGCATTCATTAAGTATAAAAACGTTAAAAGCAACGGATCTGCTGGATCTAATACAAACTGGGTTGAAGCAGATATTCCATTGTATCGTTTAGCAGATATTTACTTGATGTATGCCGAAGCAACTCTTAGGGGTGGAAACGGAAATATGACGACTGCTGTAGAATATGTAAATCAGCTGAGACAAAGAGCTTATGGAAACGGAAGTGGGAATGTTTCATCTATTAATTTAGACTTTATATTAGATGAAAGATCAAGAGAATTATCCTGGGAAATGACAAGGAGATCAGATCTTATCAGATTTGGGAAGTTTACATCCGGAGACTATTTATGGCCTTGGAAGGGAAATGTGAAAGGTGGAAAAGCGGTTGAAAGCTATAGGAATCTTTTCCCTATTCCGGCTAAAGATATCATCGCGAATCCTAATTTAATTCAAAATCCAGGTTATTAATTCTAAAAACGTCTATTTAAAATGAAAAATATATTTAAAATAGTAAGTATGGTTTTCATAGGATTGTTAGTGATTTCCTGTGAAAAAGATGAAGATCAGGCCGTGCTTCAGCAAACAAAAAACTCTGCTTTGGCTGCAGATGCAAAAACTCTGGTTCTTCTCAGAGATAATGAAGCAGATAAAGCGGTTAAATTTGATTGGACGAACCCACAATATAATATTTCTGTTGTCTATAATAATTCATTGGAATTTGCAAAGAAAGATACAGGATTTAAAGATGTTAAAAGTGTAGATGTTAACGCAAAAGATCTATCTACAACTTATAGTGTTAAAGAGTTCAATAAAATAATGAATGATGCGGGCTTTTTGCCTGAAAAAGTAGTGGATGTTGATGTTAGAATGAAAACATCTGTGGGTAACGCAGTGTTTTATTCTAATGTAATTTCTATGACTGTCACACCCTACCTTGCTGAATATCCACCATTTTATTTAGTAGGAGAAGCTTCTGCAGTGGGATGGAATGCTGGAAGTGCGCAGTTGCTTTATAAAGATGAGAATATCTCTACAATCTATACCTATCTGGAGAAAGGAAAAGCGTTCAGATTTTTAGGACAACAAGCTTGGGATCCTACTAATTATAGCTTGGATGCAGCAGGAATAAAAGATGGTAATAAATATTTCAAAACATGGTCCACAAACTTATCAGCAGCAGATGCTGAAAATATTAAATTTAATGGAGAGTCTGGGATTTACAAAATTGTTGTTGATTCAGAGCCAGTGAAGAAAACCCTTACTATTTCATCTTCTTCAATTAGTCTTTGGAATCCTACAAACTTATATTTAGTAGGATCCGTTAATGGTTGGAATATTGGAGGTGCTATCCCAATGACAAATTTAGGCGATGGTAAATTTGAACATATTATTGCTCTTTCAGCGGGAAGCCAATTGAAATTCGTAGGCCAGCAGAGCTGGGGAGAACTTGAATGGGGAGACCTTAAAGCTGATAGCAATACAGGGTATTTGGCTCCTAAAGGGAGTAATGGTAATATCAAGTTTGATGGGACAGGAGGAAACTATAAAATCATTGTAGATTTAAAATTAGGAGTGTACTCTATAAAGCCATTATAAAACATTAAGTTTAATTATAAAAGCAAAGTGCTGCTTTACCGCAGCACTTTATCTATTTTTTTAAGTTAATAAATAGTCATTATGAAGAAAATTACAGTTGGAGCACTCTTGCTCTCAATGATGTTTACAGGTGTGAAAGCACAATCTTTAAAATCGCCGGACGGTAAATTTGAAATGAATTTCCAGTTAAAAGATGGAGTTCCTTTCTATAATCTGAAATACAATGGTGCGGTGGTAGTTGAAGATTCAAAATTGGGATTGAGATTATTTAAAGACACAGCCATAAAATTTGCTTCTGAAATAGCCAAACCAGAAGATGCAAAATACGACCTTAACAACGGTTTTGCGAAGGTAGATGAAAAAAGAGACTCTAAAAACGAAACCTGGCAGCCGGTTCTTGGAGAAAAGAAAAATTATATCAACAACTACAATGAATTAGCGGTGACGTTAAATCAGGCTTCTACAGACAGAAGTATTGTAGTAAAATTCAGACTTTTCAATGATGGTCTTGGATTCAGATATGAATTTCCACAACAGAAAAATCTTAATTATTTCGTGATCAGAGAAGAAGATTCTGAAATTGATTTCCCAACCGATATGAAGGCTTGGTGGATGGTAGCAGATTATGATTCTCAGGAATATCAGTATCAGGAAACAAAAGTTTCCGAAATTCCTGCAAAATGGGACAAAGCATTTGATGCCAATGCTTCTCAGAGCTTGGTGAAAAATGCAGTTCAGTCTCCATTGATGCTTAAGAAAGAGGGAAAATCACCTTTATACATCAACGTTGCAGAAGCGGCAGTATTGGATTATCCGGTTTCACATCTTGAAGTAGATGCTCAGAACTTTAAGTTCAAAACACACTTAACGGCAGACAGACAAGGAGCAAAAGGGTATATCCAGACTCCATCAGTAACTCCTTGGAGAACGATTATCGTGGCGCCAAAAGCTGAAGAGGTAATGGATTCCAAAATGATCTTTAACCTGAACGAGCCTACAAAATATACGGATACCTCTTACATTCACCCTACAAAATACATGGGTGTTTGGTGGGAAATGATTATCGGAAAATCTCAGTGGGCGTATTCTACCGCTGAAAATGTTCATTTGGGTAAAACAGACTTTGCGAAGTTAACTCCAAACGGAAAACATGCAGCAAACAATACGAAAGTTAAAGAATATATCGACTTTGCTGCGGAAAACGGATTCCAGGGATTACTGATCGAAGGATGGAATATTGGCTGGGAAGACTGGTTCGGACATTCTAAAGAGTTTGTTTTTGATTTCATCACTCCTTACCCGGATTTCGATATCAAAATGCTGAACGATTATGCTCATTCAAAAGGAATTAAACTGATCATGCACCACGAAACTTCAGGTTCTGCTACGAACTATGAGAGATGGGCGGATAAAGCTTTCCAAACGATGAATAAATATGGTTATGATGCTGTAAAAACCGGATATGTAGGAGATATTATACCAAGAGGAGAGCATCATTATTCTCAATGGACCATCAACCATTATTATAGGATTGCTGAAAAAGCAAACGACTATAAAATTATGGTGAACTCTCATGAATCTGTACGTCCTACCGGAGAAAGCCGTACCTATCCGAACTATATTTCTGCAGAAGCAGCGCGTGGAACAGAGTATGAAGCATTCGGAGGAAACAAGCCGGATCACCAGACAGTACTTCCGTTTACAAGATGGATGGGAGGATCTATGGATTACACACCGGGAATTTTCCAGACGAAATTAGACTATTATTTCCCTGGAGATACACGTTTTGTAAAAACTACATTGGCCAAACAGCTTGCATTATATGTAACAATGTATATGCCGCTTCAGATGGCTGCAGACCTTCCTGAGAACTATAAAAAGCATATGGATGCGTTCCAGTTCATCAAAGATGTAGCTGCTGATTGGGATGATACGAAAATCTTATCTGCAGAACCGGGAGATTATGTAATCACTGCCAGAAAAGCAAAAGGTACAGAAAACTGGTTTGTAGGAGGAATTACGGATGAAAACAAACGTGAATACACGGTAGATTTCTCATTCCTGGATAAAGGTCAAACCTATGAAGCAACCATCTATGAAGATGGAAAAGATGCTGATTATATCAATAATCCTCAGAGTTATCATATTTATAACAAAACAATCACAAGCAAATCAAAAATTAATTTTAAAATGGCTAGAAGTGGTGGTTTTGCAATAACAATCAAAAAAAAGTAATTATTTTGTAAAAGTTTTATTTTTCGTTTGATAAAATATCTATATTTGGAGAATTATTATAATTTATTAACCAAAACTATTTTATCATGAAAAAGAAACTAAAAATTACCAGTAACTTAGAGCAAAAGAACATCCTTAAAAAAGCAATGCAGTCTTCTGAAAATGTAGATTTGTATAAATCTATTTTCGGTGGCGGAAATACTGTTATCATCTCACCTGATAACTGTAGCGTAACAGCCAGATCAGGAGCGTCTGCTGCCTATAACAGAGCTGATCAATTCTTATTAGCTACCACTAAGCTATAATTACTAAATTAAAATGTATAGTTCTTCGCTATGGCGGAGAACTATTTTTTTATTCTATAGGATATGATTACATCTTTTGTATTAAAGGTTGCAAGTAGATGCAATCTCAACTGTTCGTATTGTTACATGTATAATTTGGGTGATAAAACGTATTTGAAGCAGCCTAAATTCATGTCAATTGATACTATAAAAGTTTTTGCTGCTAAACTTAATGAATATTGTCTGGATAATAATTTGAATAATATACAGATTGTTTTTCATGGAGGAGAGCCCTTATTAATATCCAAAGAGTTTTATCGTGAATCTATCAGAATTTTCACGGAAATACTTCCCGATAATTACTTTGATTTTGTGATCCAGACCAATGGTGTTGGGTTAGATGACGAGTGGTATCAACTCTTTAATGAATTGGATATCAGGGTGGGGATCAGTATAGATGGTCCCAAAGAATATCATGATAAATACCGTGTTTTTCACAATGGAAAAGGTTCTTATGATGAGGTAAAGGAGGCCATTGTCTTGGGACAAAATTATGGACTTAATGGGGTTTTGTCTGTCATAAATATTAAAATTCCTCCTCAGGAATTGTATAATGAAGTGAAGAATCTTAACGTAAAAGGTCTTAATATTCTTCTGCCGGATGGTCATTTTGATCAGCTTCCTGATGGGATGGAAAAGGAATTGGTTAATACGAAAAATTATACCCCCTATGCTGATTGGCTCATAGAGTTATTCAAGATCTGGAAAAATGATAAAGACAGGATGAGTGTCAGATTTTTTAAAACACTTATTGATCTGATTGTGGGTGAGGATGAAGGCGATCAGATTTTAGGTAAAAACATCAATGGAGTTGCTGTACTGGAAACCAATGGTAATTTAGAAGTAGCAGACTTTATAAGAGCTTGCTATGAAGGCATCACCAGAAATAATATTAATATTCATACCCATGCTATTGGTGATGTTTCTAAAGATAGGCTTTTTGATGTTTATATGAATGCTCATTCAATGGTATCGCAGAAATGCCTCAACTGTTCCATTTATGATTTTTGTGGAGGCGGATTTTTAGGCAATCGTTATTCTAATGAAAGAGGTTTTGATAATCCTACTATTTATTGTCATGACATGATTAAACTTATTACCTATATTCAGAATGATATTATAGATGGAATTCCAAAAGAGGCCCAAGAGGAAATGGAATTGTCTAAAGTTTCTTATGATGATATAGTTAATGAGCTGGAATTTGAAACTGAAGAAATTATGATTGAAACTGAAGTTAAAGAGAAATTAATGCATTATCGTTTAGCATGAATCTAAAGAAAGGAATGTATTTGGCTGGTGATTCTTGCTCTAACTGGAAAAATCAGCTTAAAATCAATAAAGGAGTAGTGGCCGAAAAAATCGTCAATACAGGAATTGAGTATTTTGATAATGCCTATTTACCCGATGATAAATGGCGGGATCTTACTGAATCTGAATACAAAATTCTTTCTTATTCAGAGAAAGGAAATAAAATGTTCAATACCTTAGGGTTGGGCGAGATACCTGATGAATTGAAAACCTTGTTTAAAGCAATAAAGCTGGAGGAGTGCAAGACTCTTTTTGATGTGCAGCCTAAGTTTCAGGAAGATGAACAACTTACATTAAAGCTTAATAAAGTTTTAAATCAATTTCTTAATCAAAAATCTGATACTCAGAAATACAATTTTCATCGCATTACAAGATGTCTTCCGGATATGCATACTACTACTTTTCATCTCCATAATAGGGAGCATATAAAGTATACAGGTTTGCATATAGACCAGAGTACAAAGTTTACTCCCAATACAGCGTATAAATCGGACAATAGGATTTCAATCAATATTAGCGAAGAATCCAGATATCTGTATTTTGTAAACTTAACATTGAAGCAAATTTACACAGATGTTAAGAAGCATTATCAGGATATTGCTGTTACCTCAGATAATATTGTAGAATTATTTTTCTCTCTGTATCCGGATTATCCGATAATCAGAATAGAAGTAAAACCTTATCAATATTATATTGCTCCTACAGATAATTTCATTCATGACGGAAGTACGCTGGGGAACAAGAAGTTTGATATAACCATGGTATTTGTGGGAGAATTTAATAATTACTAATCACTATGAAACTAAAATCAGGAATCAAAATATACGGTGAGAATTTAGAAGATGTCTTAGAAATTAATTCTGGTCTTGTTCATCATTCAGAACAGGAACCTGTAGAAATTGTATTCAAAGACCTTAAGTTCAAAGCGCAATATGAACCCAATGCACATCTGGCAAAAAGAGACTGGAGAAAACTTTCAGAGAAGGAACTTGATACTCTAAAAGGAGATCATATCAATAAGAAAGATTATAATTCGGTTTTTATAGGAGAAATTCCTGAAGAATTGAAAGATATGTTCCATCAACTTAATCTTCATTCCGCTACTTCAGATAGTGATGCATTTCAAAAATTCATTGAAAATAAAGACTTGGTTCAGGAACTAAATACCCATCTTAATGGCGTGTTGGATGAAATCTCATTAGCGCCTTATAGATTTATGAGTATTGCCACCAACTACCCCAATAGTGAAGTGGTTTCTTTAAATAAAAGAAAATTACCTGAAAATTATACCTTTAAAGACATCCATTATATAGGAGTGCATAAAGACAGTTCTAAAGACATGACTCTGCATACCTGTTATCAGTATGGGAACAGATTTACCATCAATTTAGGTGAACAGCCCCGATATTTTTTATTTATTAATCTTACGATGAAGCAGGCATGTAACATGCTTAAAGAAAAAGAAGAACTTAAGGATGTAGAAATAACCAATGAAAATATTACAGATTATTTTTTAAAGCATTATCCGGCCTATCCTGTGATTAAAGTAAAGCAAGAACCTTATCAGTTTTATATTGCTCCTACGGATAACTGTTTTCATGATGGTACCACAATAGGCAATACAGCCATAGATGTTGTAATGACTTATTTGGGTAAATTTTGTATATAATTTAAATAGTATTGAGGTATGAAGTCTTTTTTATCATTATTGCTTGTCTCGTTTTTAACTTCCTTTTCATTCGCCCAGAATAAATTACTTGTTCTAAAAGCAAATGGACCTAAAGCCGTCATTTATGAAAAAGATAATGGCTTAAAAACAGACTGGAATATAGATCCTAAAATTAATCCGGATGTCTATACGGTATCCAAAATAGCCGCTTCTAATAAACGGGTTACTATAAAAACAGATATAGACTCTCTTATTATAGATCTCAAAAAAGGAGAAAAAAAAGACTTTATCATTCTTTTGAAGGGTAAAGACTCTGCGCTGACAAGAATTGAGTCTCTGCCACCGAAAGATTTTAGTAAAATGTCCTTTAAAGACACTCTGCAGCTTCATATTAATGAGCAGAATACGATATTCGTAAAAACAGTACTTAATAAAGTGGATACCCTTTTACTCAATTTTGATACGGGTACAAGTGATCTTGTTCTTACGCAGGAAACATTGAAGAATAAAATCAAAAGCTCATTAAAATCGGGGGCCAATATTCTGCAGATCGGAAAAAAAGAATATCAGGGTTTCAATATTTATCCGGCACAACTTACCGGTCATGGTACAGATGGTAGATTTGGTTGGGATTTATTTGATGGAATGATTGTAGAATTAAATCATGATAAAGGTTTAATGGTAGTGCATTCTCAGCTCCCATCCAAAGTAAAATCTGAATATTCTCAGGTTCCGATAAAATATTATAATAATGTCTTTCAGGTTCCGGTAGATATTGTTCAGGGTCAGGCTAAAAATAAAGATTGGTATCTGTTTGATACAGGATATCAAAGAACAGCGATGCTGGATGGCCCTTTATTGAATGAACAAGGTTTTCCAACAGATAAAATGACAGTCATTAAAAAAGTAATCATGAAAGGAGCACAAGGCAATGAAATTCCTGTTATGACCTCCAATCTTCAAACTTTATCATTAGGAAAAACAAAACTAAAAGACATTCCTGTACAGCTATTGTCTCAAAGTAGACCCGTAACGGGTACCAGGATGAATATTTTGGGTAATGAAATCCTGAAAAGGTTTAATATATTTCTGGACTTTCAAAAAAATATTGTTTATCTGAAGCCTAATAAACTGGTTGATGTTACTTACATTGAAAGTAAATAATCTGAGTTCTGGATAAGACATTTCTGTTTTTAGTAAGTAAGGAAGTCTGGACCTGGGAAAAGGAAGTGAGTTGAGGCTAAAAAAACACTTACAACCCCTTAATTTATTATTCCTTTAAAGACTGCTTCATCAAATTTTATGGCAATGTCAGAAATTGTAGCTCCGATAGAAACTTCCAGCCTCTTATCCTTAATTTTCTTATCCCGAACTCAGGTTGAATACATTTTTTTAGATCTGTGTTTTTAATATACAATTAACAAATAAAAAGTCCCCAAGTTATATATAGCTTGAGGACTTTTTATTTTAATTAGGAGTATATTCAGGCTCAGTAGCTTCTTTCGGTTCAGCTTGGGCAGGTAATGGTTTATTTTTCACCTTTTCTTTATATTCCTTCTGGAACTGTTTTACGGTTTTACCAGTTCCGTCATGTCTCCATCCCGGCGAATAGAAGAGATATTTCAGACGGTCTTTGAAAGAAAGTCCCGGTTGTCTCAGGTCTTTTCCAATTCTTCTCCATTCGTAAAACAGGACTGTGGCCGGATCTTTAGACTTCATTTTAGGATAAATACCATATTTTACAGGAACTTCTGGATCTTCCTTTTCAAATGTTCCAAAGATTTTATCCCAGATGATCAATCCCATTCCCATGTTACGGTCAAGGTATTTAATATTACAGGCATGATGCACTCGGTGATGAGAAGGCGTTACTAAAATATATTCCAGAAAGCCCATGCTTTTTATAGATTGCGTATGTACAAAGGTTCCATAAATCTGAATAGCAGAATAAGCTACCATAACATGCAGTGGATGGAATCCGATGAATGCTAATGGAGAGAAGAATAAATACCTGTACAAAGGTTGAAATACAGGACTTCTGAACCCTGTAGTGATATTGAAATAATCAGAATTATGATGGGTAATATGTACCGCCCAAAACACACGGGAATGATGGTCTACATAATGATGAACATAATAAGCAAAATCCTGAGCCAGGAATACAGCAATCCAATACCAGATTCCAACCTCCCAGTCAAAAATACGATGATAGTAAAAGAACATCATCACAAGCATGGAAAAACCTTTCATAATGATGTCAAGGCTATAATTTAAAAGAGCCAAAAGCACATTGGTAGCTACATCTTTCGTTTCATAAAGTTTCTCTTTATTGAAGTGGCTATACACCATCTCTATAAAAATAATACCTGCGAATAAAGGAATAGCCCAAGGGTAAACAATGTCTGGTCCATCACTTTCAAACATCTTACTAAAATCAAACATTTTTTCTGTAAATTTAAAAATAAAACCGTTAAAAATTGCTTATTTTGGATTAAATATCTTTTTAATGTGATAATTTAATGAAAATTTAATAAAAAAATAGAACGCGAATTGTGAAATATTGTTGATTTCTTTTAAAACAGGTTGTCAATGCCATTCTATTTCTGTACTGAATTTTATCAAACCAAAGAATCTTTGTAGGATTGATGGATAAAAGAGAATTCTGCTCATCATTTTATAATAACTCTAAAGTTTTTTTCGTAATTTGCTGCTAAGTTGTTCATACTTAAATTGTTGAGTGTTTAAATGTAACTTGCTGGTTTTCAAAATAATGAGCAGTATTCTTAATGGCATTCTATAGTACACAGCTAATCATTAAATTGGAGATTACAACTAAGTTATGAGAAAAATATATACGTTTTTTGCCCTTTCCGCTGCTTCAATAGCTTTTTCCCAATCAACAATGTTGGAAAAAGTAGAACCGGCTTTCTGGTGGAAAGGAATGAAAAATCCTGAACTTCAGATTCTTGTTTATGGAAAAGGAATTGCCAATAATGAGATCTCTCTTTCAGATGGTGTACAGATTAAAAATATTCAAAAGGTAGAAAATCCAAACTACGTTTTTATCACAATCAATACCAATGAAATCAGCGTTCCGAAGTTTAGCATCAATATTGAAAAAGATAAAAAAAATCTGGGTTCTTATACCTATGAACTGAAACCAAGAAATTCAGGAGCTGCAGACCGGGAATCTTATACTTCAAAGGATGTGATGTACCTGATTATGCCGGATCGTTTTGCCAATGGAAACGAAAAAAACGATTCTGTTCCGGAATTAACCGAAAAAGCAGATCGAACTTTACCCAACGGAAGACACGGCGGAGACCTTCAGGGAATCATCAATAATTTGGATTACATTCAAAACCTTGGTGTAACAGCTGTTTGGTTAACACCTGTGAATGAAGACAATGAAAAAGTATATTCCTATCATGGATATGCCCAGACAGATCTGTATAAAATTGATGCCCGCTACGGAACCAATGATGACTACAAAAAGCTTTCTCAGGAATTAAATAAAAGGAATATGAAACTGGTGATGGATTATGTCACCAATCACTGGGGTATTTCTCATTGGATGATAAAAGACCTTCCCACAAAAGACTGGATTCACTGGTTCAAAGAAGGAGAGGATGGTTTCAAAAGATCCAATTACAAAATATCTACACAGTTTGATCCCAATGCTTCGGATATTGATAAAAAATATGCACTGGATGGATGGTTTGATAAAACAATGCCGGATCTTAACCAGAAAAATCCTTTGGTTTTAAAATATTTAACCCAAAATGCTATCTGGTGGATTGAATATGCAGAATTAGGAGGTTTTCGTGTAGATACCTATCCTTACAATGACAAAGAAGCCATGGCAAAATGGGCCAAAGCCATTACCGATGAATATCCCCAATTTAATATCGTAGGCGAATCTTGGTTGTATACCGCAGGACAGATTTCAGCTTGGCAAAAAAACTCCAAGACAGGAGAAGCAGCCGGATATAATTCAAACCTGCCCTCTGTAATGGATTTCATGCTTTTTGGAGATATGCCGAAAGCCTTTAAAGAAAAAGAGGGCTGGAATGCAGGAATGATTAAACTTTATGATTCTTTCAGCAGCGATTTCCTTTATCCGGATATCAATAACATCATGGTCTTCTTTGAAAATCATGATACTGAAAGATGGAATGAAATCTTCAATGCAGACCCGAACGTTTACAAAATGGGATTAACCCTTATCTCAACAGTCCGTGGAATTCCGCAGATCTATTACGGTTCAGAAGTAGGAATGCGGGGAAATAAAGAAAAAGGAGGCGATGCTGATATCCGCAGAGATTTCCCGGGAGGCTGGAAATCTGATAAACAAAACGCTTTCAACCCAGCTACACAAACCTCTGAACAAAAAGAATTCTATCAGTTTACCCGGAAATTATTGAACTGGAGAAAAGGGAAAGAAGTCATTCATACCGGAAAAACGAAAAATTTTGTTCCGAAAGATGGAGTATTTACCTATTTCAGATATAACGATAAAGAAAGTGTAATGGTGGTCATCAACAATAATAAAAAAGATCAGACGTTAGACTTAAAATATTTTGAAGAATCTTTAAAAGGGTTTTCCAAAGGCAAAGAGGTGATTTCAGGCAAAGAATTTTCATTACAGAATACTTTAACAATTCCTGCTAAAACACCATTCATAATTGAACTAGAAAAATAAATAATACTATGAAAAAATTAATAGCTGTTCATACTCTTATCCTGTTTTTATTCGGATTTACATCAGTATCAGCACAATCAGACAAAACATTTGAAAAAGAAAAATCAGAGATCAGAACGATGCTTGATGCTTTCAACGTAGCTGCTGCCAAAGCTGATTATATAGGTTACTTCAATTTTTTTGCCGATGAGTCCACATTTATTGGAACGGATGCTACAGAAGTCTGGAATAAAAAAGAATTTATGGTGTGGGCAAAACCTCATTTCGATAAAAAGAGAACCTGGAATTTTACAGCATTGAAAAGAAATATCTACTTTAGCAAAGATGGAAAGCTGGCTTGGTTTGATGAATTATTGGATACTCAAATGAAAATCTGCCGTGGTTCAGGAGTGGTAGAGAAGATCAATGGACAATGGAAAGTAAAACAATACGTCCTTTCTATGACGGTTCCTAATGATGTTGTAGATAAAGTAGTAGCGGAGAAAACAACTCTTGAAGATGTTTTGATTAAAGAATTAAAAACAAAATAAGCATAAAGGTAGCTATGGCTGGAAAAATGAAACCGGAACTTTCACTTACTCAGATCATCAATATGAGTATGGGATTCCTCGGAATCCAAATGGCATTCGGATTACAGAATGGAAATGCAAGCCGTATTCTTGCCAATTTAGGAGCAGATGTTCACGAACTGTCATGGTTCTGGCTGGTAGCTCCTATTACAGGACTCATTGTTCAGCCTATTATCGGACACATGGGAGATAACACCTGGAGCCCGTTGGGAAGAAGAAAACCTTATTTCCTGATTGGAGCGGTCTTGTGTGCTATAGGATTGGTATTATTGCCTAATGCAGCTTCTGTAACCCAGATGTTTGTAGCCAATGCCCTTTTATTGGCCGTAATTTTCCTCGCGATGATGGATGCTTCCGTTAATGTTGCCATGGAGCCCTTCAGAGCATTGGTGGGGGATATGCTTCCAAAACATCAGGGAACCATCGGTTTTTCAGTACAAACCATTCTGATTGGGTTTGGTGCAGTACTGGGGTCGTATTTGCCGGATTGGCTGACTAAGCTTGGTGTTTCCAACGTAGCACCTAAAGGTTTTGTTGCAGACAATGTCATCTATTCCTTCTATGTGGGCGCAGTATTGCTGATTATCTCTATTCTGTATACCATCATCACAACTAAAGAATATTCTCCGGAAGAATTTGCAGCCTTTGAAGATGGAAAAGAAATAGAACATGAAAAATCTAAATTTTCAGATATTTTCAAAGATTTCGCCGGCATTCCTACTCAGATGAAAAAGTTGGGAATTGTTCAGTTTTTCTCATGGTTTGCCCTATTTACCATGTGGGTGTTTACTACCAGTGCTTTGGCAACCCATCATTTGGGACTTTCTCCGGAAGATACCCATTCAAAAGCATTCAATGACGCAGGAGATTTAACCGGTAAACTCTTTGGAATGTATAACCTTTGGGCTATTCCATTTGCCTTTTTATTGACACCAATTGCCAAATGGATCGGTAAAAAACAAACCCATGCTTTGGCTTTGTTATGTGGTGGTTTAGGACTAATTTCCATGTATTTTATCAAAGACGTAGATAACCTATGGATTTCAATGGTTGGGTTAGGATTTGCATGGGCAAGTATCCTTGCAATGCCATACGCCATGTTGATTGAAGTGATTCCACAAAGAAAAATGGGAGTTTATATGGGAATATTCAATTTCTTTATTGTCATTCCGCAGATCATCAATGGTTTGTTTGGCGGACCTATTGTAAGCAGTGTTTTTGGGAAACAAGCTATGGATTATGTTGTGGTAGGAGGTATCTGTATGCTGATTGGTGCTGTAGTCACAATGATCTTCGTTAAATCTGAAGATGAAACTCCTAAAGAAATCGAAGAAGAGATTAAACAAGTACATTTTTAGTCTGGAGCAAAGAAAACAGAAGTTGGAAATAGACCATCTATAAAATAAAAACATTATTAATCAAATTCAATAGAAGCGGGCTTTAGCCCGCTTTCATATTTAAAATACATTTCAATTGGGCTTTTGCTAAAACTTATTTATATTTATAATCCTTTATGAAGGTAAAAAAGAAAAAATGTCAGAAAACGAACTTAATAAATTTGATAATCTTGGGTTTACTCAGGAAGAATTAGCTGAATATGATGAACGTGTAGATTTCTTCTATACCAATATCATCAATGCATTAATTCTTTTTACTTATAATGTAGAAGAATTAAATAAAATGACACCTATTTTAATAGATCCGCTGACAGAGCTATACGAAGAACTTGATTATGCTTTTTTGCCTGTGTTATTTGAAACAGTTTTCAGGAATAAGCTTATTGAAGCATCCTTAAAAGAAGAACTCTTACTATTCAAAAAGAAAATAGATGATACTCCCAATGAAATCTGGGATTGGGAATTTTTAGATGCTCATGAGTTTTGGAAAAATATAAGACTTGATGCTGAAAAGCTTCTCCATAAAATGAATATAGAAACCAGAGAATATAATGCGGAATATACTACAATAATTAAAAGATGATAATTAAATCTAAATAAAATGTTTTTGTATGGATACAGTATGAAAATCTGCAAAATCTGTGTGATCTGGGAGAAAACGATATCCATAATTTTTTCAGATTTCTTAGCATTCTTAGGTTTCTTTGCCACCTTGCCTTCTTTCTTATCCTACATCAACTTTTTTTCACCTCCACATCCCTTACATTTGTACCATAAATAATCACAGAAATGAAAACAGTATATCATAAAGCAGATTCAAGAGGCCATGCTAATCATGGCTGGTTAAACTCTTACCACACATTCAGTTTTGCGAACTATCAGAACAGAGACAGAATGAACTTTGGGGTACTAAGAGTATTGAATGACGATACCGTTTCTCAGGGAATGGGATTCGGGACACATCCACACAGGGATATGGAGATTATTTCTATTCCTTTGGAAGGAGATTTGGAGCATAAAGATTCAATGGGAACTACTGCGGTAATCAAGAAAGGGGAAATTCAGGTGATGAGTGCCGGAACAGGAGTACAACACAGTGAATACAACAAAAATAAAGATGAAGAAGTAAAATTTTTACAGATCTGGGTTTTTCCAAAAGAATTGGATGTTGAACCACGATATGATCAGAAAAGTATCAAAGAAGGTGAAAAAGTTAACGGATTCCAACAGATTTTATCTCCTAATAAGAACGATGATGGAGTCTGGATTCATCAGGATGCCTGGTTTAATATTGCCAATTTCAAAAAAGACAATGGTAAAAACTATATGTTGAATAAAAAAGGCAACGGAGTTTACGCATTTGTTTTAAAAGGAAGTGCAAAAATAGGAGACCGTATCCTGAATGAAAGAGACGGATTGGGAATCTGGGATACTCAGAGCTTTAATATTGAAGCAGTAGAAGACACAGAAGTGTTATTGATGGAAGTCCCAATGGAATTGCCTTCTTATCTTAAATAAAAAACTAAATTTGTATCCTTAAAATAAGAATAAAATAGAATCACTATCAGCAAAGTGATCCTTTAATTCATAACTTAAAAATTTAATACGAAATATGAAAATCTTAGCAATAGCAGGAAGTAACTCAGAAGTTTCAATGAACAAACAGTTGGTAGCTTATGCATCAACATTATTTGATAAAGCAGAAGTGGAAGTGATTGATTTGAATCCTTTCGAAATGCCAATCTATAAGCATGAAAGAGAATTAGCAGGTGGAGTTCCTCAGGAAGCTCATGATTTTGCAGCTAAAATTGATGGGGCAGACTTACTGTTGGTTTCTTTAGGAGAACACAACGGAACGTATTCTACAGCATTCAAAAATGTGTTCGATTGGGTATCTAGAATTAAAGACAGAACCGTATGGAATGAAGTACCTATGTTATTGATGTCTACATCACCTGGAGGTAGAGGTGGAGCTGGAGTTTTGGAAGCTGCATCTAAACGTTTCCCTTTCCATGGTGGAAATGTGGTAGAAACATTCTCGCTTCCTTTCTTCAATGATAACTTTGATAAAGCTGAACAAAAAATTTCTAACGCTGAGAAAGACAGTGAATTAAAGGAGAAAGTAAAGAAGATTGCGGCTATTGAAACCATCCTTGAAAAATAGAATTTGAATATTCATTTAAAATTACTATTTTTGCAAAAAGAAAAGAGATGAAAATTCAGACCTCCTATAAACAATGTTTTTCTCATAAAGGGAAAATTGTGGGCTCTGAAATTCTGAGATAAAATAACGGCCGATAATCTGAAAAGATTGTCGGCTTTTTTATTTTCTAAATCGAATATAAAAAGTAAAAATATAAAAGTGAAATGCATCAGTATGCCAATGCAATAATATACCAATTTTCCGGTTTTCAAAATTAGACTATTGTTACATTGTTAAACTGATATACTGTTACATTAAATAAATTATTAAGCATGAGCAACACTTACAAATCAGCAGGAGTAGACAAAGAAGAAGGATACAAAACGGTTGACAAGATTAAAAAAGCAGTTGGTGAAACCCACAATTCCAATGTGTTGAACCACTTGGGGAGTTTTGGTGCTTTCTACGAAATCGGTGGATACAAAAATCCGGTTCTTGTTTCAGGAACAGATGGAGTAGGAACAAAACTTAAAGTTGCTTTGGATACCAAAAAATATGATTCTATTGGGGTAGACTGTTTCGCAATGTGTGCTAACGATATTCTTTGCCATGGTGCTAAACCTTTATTCTTCTTAGATTATTTAGCTTGTGGAAAGCTTGATTCTGAGATTGCAGCTGAAATCGTTTTAGGAATGGTAGAAGCTTGTAAAGATAACAACTGTGCATTAATTGGTGGAGAAACTGCTGAAATGCCCGGAATGTACCAGCCCGGAGATTATGATGTTGCCGGATTCTGCGTAGGAATCGTAGAAAAAGACCAGATCATTGACGGTTCTAAAATCAAACCAGGTAACAAAATTATCGCATTGCCAAGCTCAGGATTCCATTCCAACGGATTCTCTTTAGTAAGAAAAGTATTCCCGAACTTCGAAGAAGAATTTGAAGGAAAACCTTTATATGAAACCCTTTTAGTTCCTACAAGATTATACTTCAAAGATATTCATAAAGTATTGGAAGAAGTAAAAGTAGAAGGAATTGCTCACATTACAGGAGGTGGTCTTTACGAAAACGTTCCAAGAATCATCCCTGAAGGACTTTGTGCTTCTATCGACGAATCAAAAATCAGAATTCCTAGTGTAATGCTTGAGTTGGAGAAGAGAGGTGGCGTTACAAGAGAAGAAATGCATGGAACATTCAATATGGGTGTAGGTATGGTGATTGTTGTAGATGCTGAACATGCTGAAAAAGTATTACACCTTTTAGATGATGCTTACGAAATCGGAGAAATCACTGAAGGAACTGAAAAAATAAATCTTTCATTTTAATGTACCAATTTAACACTGTAACATTTTACCAATTTAAAAAATTGTTACATTGCTAGACTGATACATTGCTACATTAATTTATGAAAAACATCGTTATACTCGTTTCAGGTTCGGGAACCAATCTGCAGAGAATCATAGATACCATTGACAGCGGAGAGATCCAGAATGCAAAAGTAAGTTTGGTAGTTGCTGACAGAGAATGTTTCGGATTGGAAAGAGCAAAGAATCATAATATAGAAACCCTACTTATTCCAAGAGGAAAGAATTTCAGCAGTGAATTGGCTAAAGTAATCCCACAAGATACAGATCTTATTGTATTGGCAGGATTTTTATCCATTTTAAAACCTGAGTTCTGTGAAAACTGGAATGGTAAAATAATTAATATTCATCCGGCATTGCTTCCAAAGTTCGGAGGAAAAGGAATGTGGGGAATGAACGTTCACAATGCAGTGATTGAAGCCAAAGAAGTAGAAAGTGGGGCAACAGTACATTTTGTAACACCTGGTATTGATGAAGGAGCAGCTATTCTTCAGAAATCTTTTGAAGTAACAGCAGATGATACTCCCGAAACATTAGCCCAGAAAGTTCACCAGATTGAATATGAAATTTTTCCTTTAGCGATTAATAAAGTCCTGGGAAATTAATAAATATAACAATGTACCAATGTACCAGTTTACCAAATTAAAGGTATTGTTACATTGCTAGACTGGTACATTGCTACATTAATAAAAAAAATCTAAGTAAAATAAAAAGTAATTCGGAGGTGAAAGACCCGGATACAGTTTGAAATAACTGTGAAAAGTAAAAATTGAAAGTAATGAGTAAAAAGAGAGTTTTAATCAGTGTTTCTGACAAAAGTGGATTAATTGAATTCGCACAGTTTTTGGAAGCTCAGAATTATGAGTTGATCTCCACAGGAGGAACGTTCAAACATTTGAAAGACGCTGGTTTAAATCCAATTCAGATTGATGAGGTAACCAATTTCCCTGAAATGTTGGATGGCAGAGTGAAAACTTTACACCCAAAAGTTCACGGTGGACTGTTAGCCGTTCGTAACAACGAAGAGCACATGAAAACCGTTCAGGAGCATGGAATTGGTCTGATTGACATGGTTATCGTAAACCTTTACCCTTTCTTTGAAAATGTGAACAAAAACATTTCTTTACACGAGAAAGTAGAGTTTATCGATATCGGTGGTCCGTCTATGCTTCGTTCTGCAGCGAAAAACTTTGATTCTGTTACCGTAATTACTGATGTAGAAGATTATACAACTGTAAAACTGGAAATGGAACAAAACGGGGATACTTACATTGAGACTCGTAAGAAACTTGCAGGAAAAGTATTCAACCTTACATCAGCTTATGATGCCGCTATTTCAAGAATGCTTTTAGATGAGGAATATCCAACGTATTTAAATGCATCTTACAAAAAGGTTTCTGACTTGAGATACGGTGAAAACCCTCACCAGTCCGCAGCTTACTATGTTTCTACTTTCGAGAACGGAGCAATGAAAGACTTCGAACAGCTTGGAGGGAAAGAACTTTCTTTCAACAACCTTCGTGATATGGACCTTTGCTGGAAAGTAGTTACTGAGTTTAAAGAAGAAATGGCTTGTTGTGCTGTAAAACATTCTACCCCTTGTGGAGTAGCTATCGGTACTTCAGCATTGGAAACATACCAAAAAACTTTCGAATGTGATCCGGTTTCTATCTTTGGCGGAATTGTTGCAATGAATTATAAAATTGATGCGGCAACAGCTGAAGAACTAAACAAAACATTCCTTGAGATTGTAATGGCTCCGGATTTTGAAGAAGAAGCTCTTGAAGTTTTAAGAAAAAAGAAAAACCTAAGAATCATCAAAATCGTAAATCCTGTTTCCGACAAGAAAACCTGGGTTAAAGTAGATGGAGGTATCTTGGTTCAGGATAATGATTTACATTTCTCTGATGACATCAAAGTAGTTACTGAAACTCAGCCTACGGAGGAACAGAAAAAAGCATTGCTTTTCTCTCAGAGAGTTGTAAAATATGTAAAATCTAATGCTATTGTGGTTTCCAACGGAATTCAGGCTTTCGGAATCGGAGGCGGACAGGTAAACAGAATCTGGGCTACACAACAGGCAATAGAAAGAGCAAAAGAAAAATTCACAGGAGATTTAGTATTGGCATCAGATGCATTTTTCCCTTTCCGTGATGTAGTAGATTTCTGCGCTCAGGAAGGTATTAAAGCAATCATTCAGCCAGGAGGAAGTGTAAAAGATCAGGACAGTATAGAAGCTGCTAATGAGCACGGTATTCCAATGATGTTTACGGGTGTTAGACACTTTTTTCACTAATTAAAATAGAATTAAAAAATAATTAGGGATTGTAATTATAGCATCCAAAATTATATATTTGTAGAATAAGACTAGATAATAAATAAAGTATGAGAATATTAATCATAGGTGAAGGTGGTAGAGAGTCTGCTTTAGCAGCAAGGCTTCAGAATGACCCGAGAATTTCTAAAATGTTTTTTGCTAACGGGAATGCTACTACCGATGCAATAGGGAAAAATGTTCATTTATCAGAAATCAAAGAACTTAGAGATTTCGCTATTAAAGAAAAGGTTGATTTAACAATCGTTGGACCAGAAGCTCCATTAGTAGCTGGGATCAAGGATGAGTTCAAAAAACACGACCTTAAGGTTTTCGGACCTACTCAGAAAGTAGCAAGTCTGGAAGGAAGTAAGGCTTTCTCTAAGAAATTCATGCAGACCTATGATATCAAAACAGCTAAAGCGGTAGTATTTGATTCATATAATGATGCTAAAGAATACATCCAGACACAGCAGTATCCTCTAGTGATCAAAGCAAGTGGTTTAGCAGGTGGAAAAGGTGTTGTAATCTGCGATAACCTTGAAGAAGCTGAAGCTACGATCCACGATTTCATGATCAGAAGAATCTATGGAGACGCTGGTATCCGTTTAGTAATCGAGGAATATTTACAAGGATTTGAAGCATCTATCATCGCTTTCTCAAACGGTGAAAAATTGTTTCCTTGTATCGCTGCAAAAGATTATAAGAAAGCTGGAAACGGTGATACAGGACCAAATACAGGAGGTATGGGGTCAGTGGCACCAAGCCCGGAATTTACTCAGGAGCACTACGCTGATTTTGAGCAAAATATTTTAGAACCTACTATTAAAGGTCTTAAAGCTGAAGGTTTCAGTTTCAAAGGAATCATTTTCTTCGGATTAATGGTCACTAAGAACGGAGCTTACCTTCTTGAGTACAACATGAGATTCGGAGATCCTGAAACTCAGGTATTGATGGCTCTTATGGAAAACAACCTTCTAGATGTGATCCAGGATTGTATGGACGGAAAAGACATCGAGCTTAAGTTTAAAGACGAAAAAGCAGTTTGTCTTGTAATGTGTTCAGGCGGTTACCCAAGAAACATTGAAACAGGTTTCGAAATTACAGGAGAAGATAAAGTAAAACACAGTAAGCTGTTATATGCAGGAGCTGTCACAAAAGGAGATAAAGTAGTTTCCAATGGCGGTAGAGTCTTGAACATTGTAGCTACAGGAACAACTTTCGAAGATGCCCGCAAAAAAGTTTACGAAGACGCAGGTCATGTACATTTCGATTACGGCTTCTACAGAGAAGACATCGGAAAGTTTTAATAAATCACGAAAAAAGATTTGGAGCCATTCCAAGTCTTTTTTTGTAAAACAGTTAATATTAGAAATAAGAGTTCAGATACTAGATTCCAGACTTCAGACCAAAAATCTGAAATCTGATGTCTTAAATCTGAAATCTTTCAAACAAATCAATTATCAAAAATGAACAACGGTATTATTATTTTAGATTTCGGATCCCAGTACAACCAGCTTATCGGAAGAAGAATCCGTGAGATGGGAGTGTACTCTGAAATCTTACCTTTCAATACACCTTTACAAGATATTATAGCAAAACAGCCAAAAGGAATTATTCTTTCAGGAGGACCAAGTTCTGTAAATGCAGAAAACGCTCACCTTGTTGAAAAAGAACTATACGAACAGGGAGTACCTGTTTTGGGGATTTGCTACGGAATGCAGATGACAGCCCACCTTTTAGGAGGAAAAGTAAACAAGGGAGAAAAAGGTGAATACGGAAAGGCTAATCTTGAGATCGTTAAAGAGAGCTCTTTATTAAAAGGAGTGACTCAGAACTCTGTAGTTTGGATGAGCCACTTTGATGAGGTGGGAGAGCTGCCTGTAGGTTTTGAATTAAATGCAAAATCAGGAGTAATTGCTTCTATTTCCAATGAAGATAAGAAAATCTTCTGCGTTCAGTTCCACCCGGAAGTTTCTCATACGGAAGAAGGAGGAAAAATGCTTGAAAACTTCGTATTTGGAATCTGTAATGCGGAGAAAAACTGGAAGCTGACAAACTATATTGAAAAAACAGTTGAAGAAATCCGTGAAAAAGTAGGAGACAACAAAGTAATCCTTGGTCTTTCAGGAGGTGTTGACTCTTCTGTAGCAGCAGTTTTGATCCATAAAGCAATCGGAGATCAGTTAACTTGTATCTTCGTAGATACGGGATTATTGAGAAAGGATGAAGGCAAGAAAGTAATGGATCAATATGGAGAGCACTTCCATATGAACATTAAAATGGTGGATGCTCAGGAAAGATTCCTTTCAAAATTAGCAGGAGTAGATGATCCGGAAGCGAAGAGAAAGATCATCGGAAACGAATTTATCCACGTATTTGATGAAGAATCTCATAAAATTGAAGGTGCTAAATTCTTAGCTCAGGGAACCATTTACCCAGACGTTATCGAAAGCCAGTCTGTAAACGGACCATCTGCAGTAATCAAGTCTCACCACAATGTTGGAGGACTTCCTGAAGATATGGACTTCGAATTACTAGAGCCATTAAGAGAGCTTTTCAAGGACGAAGTAAGAAGAGTAGGAGAAGAATTAGGGATTCCTCATCACTTGGTATACAGACACCCTTTCCCAGGTCCTGGATTAGGAATCAGGGTACTAGGAGCTGTAGATGCTGAAAAAGTAAGAATCCTTCAGGAGGCTGACGATATCTTTATCGAAGAATTATATAAAAACGATCTTTACGAAAAAGTATCTCAGGCTTTCGTAGTATTGCTTCCTGTAAAATCTGTAGGAGTAATGGGAGATGAAAGAACTTACGAATACACAGCTGTAGTTCGTTCTGCTAATACGATCGACTTTATGACTGCAACATGGAGCAGGCTTCCTTATGAGTTCCTTGATACTGTTTCAAGCAGAATCATCAACGAAGTAAGAGGAATCAACAGAGTAGCTTACGATATTTCAAGCAAACCACCTGCAACAATTGAGTGGGAATAATTTCAACTTGAATGTAAAATATAAATCCTACCCGCTTGGGTGGGATTTTTTTGTTAAATGTTTTTATTATCTCTGAAAAAAATACGTATTTAGCAGAAAATAATCATGAATACTAATTGAAATGGATTACTGTTAATAGAAAACAAAATCCATGGAAATCTAAATAGATATATGAGAAACACCCTGACTCTATTATTGCTTCTGACGATAACTGGTATCTTCGCACAATCTAAAAAGTTTATCATTGAAGAATTAAACTTACCGGATCCGGTACAAACCATTTCCAATTCCAATTATAATAGAATTAAACTTCAGGATATTCGGATTGATCCGGCAGACTATGGGGGTGTGATGAAAGGAGTTTCGGATAGAAAAGCAAAAGTTAAGTTTAGCCCAAGCTTTGAAGATCAGTTATCCAGTATGTTTGATAAAGGGATTGAAAAGTCTTCGGTTGGAGATCAAGAATTACTGGTGCAATTAAGAACCCTAAATTACAAGGAAGTTACTATTGATATGGTGCAGTATGGATATTTTAATTTCAGAGCGCTGATTTTTGGAGGTAAAGAAAATCAATACCAATTGCTCAAGAAAATTGATACTACGATGGTCCTGTTTAAAATGGATGTGACTAAAAAGCTGGAAGAGCAGTCCTTGGATTATCTCAATAAAACTATTTTCGAAACTGTTTCTGCTACTTCTATTGATAATAAAATCTATACACAGGAAGATATTAATAATTATGATAAAATAGCAAAATCACAGTTACCGTTATATACCCAACCTAAATTAAAAGATGGGGTTTATATGAATTATAAATCTTTCAGTGCTCAAGTTCCTGATAAGCCTATTGATGAAATACAAGTAAACCTTGGGATGATTACTAAAGTGGTTTATGTTGATGATAAAGGGAAAAAGAAAAATGCCAAAACTGAATCTTACGCAGTGGTTACTCAAGGGAAAGCATATATAATGTATGAAGGAGAATTATATCCTATGAGAAAAACCTCCGAAGATTTTTATTTTATTTCAAAAATATATGACAGGCCAACTGGAGAAAGGCAACTTATATCCGGTACTACAGGGGCAATGATTGGTGGTGTTATAGGTGTTTTAATTGCCGGCGGAAAACCCAAAACATATGAATGTCAATTAGATTACTTTAATGGGAAATATGAGATTGTGAGAGAAATTAAACCTCAGAAACTGAAAGAAGTCTATCACTTAAATGAAGAATAAGTGATTATTAAGTGGGAAAAATTTTCAATTTAATTTTAAAATAATGATCCTGCCCATTTAGGTAGGATTATTTGTTGAGTTTATAAAGTCTTAATTTTTGTGTCATACTTTTATTTTTTGATCAATTAGCTCTTGTGTATTTAAGATTCTGTTTAAGTATAGATGCTTATTAGTTATAAAATTTTCACTAAATTTAAGTAAAAATATACCCAATGCAAATAGATACAAGACCTCTGACTGTTCAGGATTATGATGAGCTGGCAGAAACAATGAAAAGAGCCTATCCGCAAATGTCAGAATCCATATGGTCTAAAAAAAGCATAGAAAAACTGACAAGAATATTTCCCAATGGACAAATCTGCATTACAGTAGACGGAAAATTAGCGGCAGTAGCGCTTTCCATTATTGTCAATTATGAAGAATTTGGGGATGATCATACCTACAGCGATATTACAGGAAATTATACCTTCAACACCCACTTATCTACCGGAAATGTTTTATATGGAATAGAAGTCTTTGTAGACCCCGAATTTCGTGAATTACGCCTTGGAAGAAGACTTTATGATGCAAGGAAAGAACTTTGTGAACAGCTAAACTTAAAGTCTATTGTCCTTGGAGGAAGAATCCCGAATTATCATAAGCATAGTCACGAGTTTTCTCCAAGAGAATATATCCGAAAAGTAAGAGATAAAGAGATTTATGATCCGGTATTGTCTTTCCAGCTTTCCAATAACTTTCTTCCGATAAGAATCCTGAAAAAATATCTTCCTGAAGATGAAGCATCGAGAGAAAATGCGGTTCTCTTACAATGGAACAACATCTATTACAGCAGAAAACCTAATACCATGCAGGACAGCATTATCCGTCTTGGACTCGTGCAGTGGCAGATGAGACACTTCAAAGATATAGAAGCTTTTTATGAACAGGTGGAGTTTTTCGTGAATGTAATGGGAGATTATAAATCCGATTTTGTTCTTTTCCCTGAACTCTTTAATACACCTTTGCTGGCTCCTTTCAACAGTCTTTCCGAAAGGGACAGTATGATAGAGCTTGCAAAACTTACTGAAGATATTAAAAAGAAAATTTCTGAGCTGGCCATCAGTTATAATGTCAATATCATTTCCGGAAGTATGCCTGTTTTTGATAATGATACTAATGATTTGTATAATGTCAGCTATCTTCTTCACCGTGACGGCCGTATGGATGAATACCGAAAAATTCACATCACACCGAATGAGAAACGATATTATGGGATGAAAGGAGGTAATGAAATAAAAGTTTTTGATACAGACTGTGGTAAAATAGGTCTTGTCATCTGCTATGATGTGGAATTTCCGGAATTACCAAGAATTTTAGCAGATCAGGGCATGAAAATATTATTTGTACCTTATCTGACCGATACTCAGAATGCCTACATGAGAGTTCGCCACTGCGCAGCAGCCAGAGCCATAGAAAATGAATGTTACGTTGCGATTGCGGGTTGTGTAGGAAACCTTCCGAAAGTAAATAATATGGATATCCAGTTTGGGCAGGCCGCTGTATTCACCCCCTCAGATTTTGCATTTCCATCCAATGCAGTGAAAGGAGAGGCTACTCCGAATACGGAAATGACATTGATTGTAGATGTAGATTTGAATTTACTGAAAGATCTCCATCACAACGGCTCGGTTCAGGTGATGAAAGACCGCAGAAAAGATCTTTATGAAACCTATCTTAAATAACAAAACAGAATGCGAAAGCATTCTGTTTTTATTTACCTAAAATTTTTTGAGCGAATTATTTATACTGTGGGCAAACTACCGCAGGACAAATCAATCCAGGGCACTGTGGAAGTCCATCAGTAGGGCAGCATTGGTATGAGCATTTACCACCGATAATGATTCCGCTTCCGGAAACGGTTTTTAATTGTTCTCTTGAAAGTTTGCTGTTACGTAAATTTTTCATGTTGTAATACTTTTATTGGTTTGTTTTAATATTTTTACTCTGTAAATATATAAATTATTATTATACATGACATTCTTTTTTCATTATGCTTAGAAATAACAATCTAAAATACTGATTATGTGATGGTATTTTTAATCTCTGTATAGTGATTTTTTGTCGGTTTTGTAATAAAATAACCTAAGTTTAGGGTGGAAATTTTTGCTCAAATGAGCATGAAGTTAGTAATTGAAAGCGAGAATTAATAAAAGTTATCAACGATGATTCTATCTGTGGTTTCATTTTTTAGAAAATTTAATAATGAGACAGATAGTAATGGTAGGGATAAAAGTAACTTCCAGCCTCAAGCTTCCCACTTCCCACTTTTAATTTCGGCTTTCTTATCCAAGCTCAATCTCAAGTGAAAATAAGATTAGGAACAGTTTTTGGAGTAAATTGCACCTACTATTGATATATTATGTTTGATAAGCAACAAAGAAAACTGAAAAGATCCGCAAGACTGATTTCTGTATTAAGCAAATACGGCTTTAAAGATATGCTTGCAAGAATGAATGGTGGAAATAAACAGGAAGAAGTTTCCGGTAATTCGGATGAGGTTATTTCAAAAGGAACGGTTTATGAAAGGATCAGACTCGCTTTGGAAGAATTGGGACCTACTTTTGTAAAGCTTGGACAAACATTCAGTAACAGAGAAGATCTGTTGCCACCGGAACTGATTCAGGAGCTGCAGAAGTTGCAGGATAAGGTTGAAACGGTAGATATGGATGTAGAAGAAGCTCTGGAAAGTGAGTTTAATATTTCCGTGAAAGATCATTTCCTGGAAATTCAGAAAGAGCCGTTGGCTACTGCCTCTATTGCACAGGTGTATAAAGCCGTATTACTGGATGGAAGTCCTGTTATTTTAAAACTCAGAAAACCTGATGTACAATCTGTAATCGAAGATGATTTATTACTCATCAAGGACATTGAAAAATTAATTTCAGCCTATTCGGAAATTGGAGAGAAGCTTAATCTCAAACAGGCGATTTCTACTTTTGAAAGATCTCTATTAGAAGAAGTTTCTCTGATTAATGAGAAGAATAACATCCAACAATTCAGACTCAATTTTAAGAATAACAAAGAAACCTATGTTCCTAAGGTTTATGATGAATTTTCCAACAATAATATTCTTTGTATGGAATTCATTGATGGGATCAAGGTAACCGATAAATCTGTTCTTTTAGCCAATGATATTGATCCTGTAAAAGTTTCTGAAGCCGGGCTGAGACTTTTTGTTTCTCAGATCCTAGACTATGGATTCTTTCATGCCGATCCACATGCAGGAAATATTTTAGTAAAAAAAGATGGACGAATTGTCTTTATTGATTTTGGAGCAGTAGGAAAGATTCAACCCAACGATAAGGAGATTCTTGAAAATCTTATCGTAAGCTTTGTCGCTAAAAATCCACATAAAATAGTCCGTTATCTCAAAAAAATGGCGGTGAGCTATGAAATTCCTGACGAAAGAAGATTTGAAAACGATGTAGAAGATATTTTGAATTTCGTACACAGTTCTTCATTACAGGAGATCAACGTACAGGTGATTATTAATAAAATGAAGGATATTTTGAAAGATAACAGACTTTATATGCCTGATTATTTTTATCTTTTATTTAAAGGAATTAGCTTGATAGAAGGAGTAGGAAGAAATATAAATCCTGATCTGGATATCGTAAAAAGCCTTCATCCCTACACTAAAAAAATATTTACCAAAAAGATCAATCCGAAAAACCTTTTAAAAACAGGAATGGATCGGATGATGAATTTCACAGACAATGTAGATGAAATCCCAAGAGAACTTCGTTCAGTACTCCAAAAGCTGGATGAAAATAAATTTACAGTCTCCAGTGAGATTAAAAATATAGAAAAGACCAATCAACTGATCAAATCCAGTGTGGTTAATCTGATTTTAGCAATGATTTTAGCAGCAAATATTATCGCGACGTCTATTGTTTTTACATCAGAATCCGGACCGAGAATAGGAGAGTTATCTTTGGTGGCTGTTCTGGGCTTCATTTTTTCAATCATTTTAATATTGATACTTTTGCTGAGAGTAACGAGGAAATAAACGTGTTACGGAATTTGCTTTTTGAATTATATGCCTTTTATATTTCGCACCAAAAATAAAACAATGAAAAAACTAATGATACCTATTATACTTTCCTGCAGTGTATTTGCCATGGCTCAGGAAGGAAATGAAGAGAAGACCCAAGGAGACTTTGATGGAAACGGAACAAAAGAATATGTGTATGTTAAGGTCAGTGATTGCAGTGATGAATGTGATGGGAAATGTGATACTACCGTTTATTTCAGTGATAAAAATATAAAGCCATTCACTATTTCGATGGCTAAAGGCGGTACTTTATACAACCTTGGGGATCTTAACAATGACGGAAAGGATGATATTGGCTTTTATCCCAATTGGTGTACCAGCTGCTGGCATCCGTTTTATACCTATACTTTAAGCAAAACGGGATGGAGACCATTGGTAGACCCTATTTCCACTCATTGTAACCAGTGGGAAGAAGATAAATTCCCTGTTAAAAAAGACCCTAAAAAGACCGGAAATGTTATCATCACTACCAGCGAATGGAAAGATGATGATATTAAAATAAGCAGTAAAAGCGTAAAGGTACATTGAGGCAGGTAAGAGATTAAAATTCAAGGGTAATATGAGTTTTAAAGCAGATGTTTTATACCTTACTTCTTGAAATCTTGTGTCTCTCTTCTTCTTATCCCTTTTCTGTTTTCTAAAACCTGATTTTACATTATAATATTAATACCTATCTTTGCAAAATGGAAAAACTCACTTTTGCAGATTTTGACCTGCCGGTTAAAATTCTTGATGTTTTAGCAGATTTAGAATTATTTGAGCCTACTCCGATTCAGGAAAAAAGTTTGAAGCCTATCCTTTCCGGGAGAGATGTAATGGGAATTGCTCAAACCGGAACCGGAAAAACATTGGCGTATCTTTTACCCGTTCTTAAAACGTGGAAATATAGTAAAACTGGAAATCCAACTGTTTTAGTATTGGTTCCTACAAGAGAATTGGTGGTACAGGTAACGGAAATTCTTGAGAAACTGACTGAAAATATTACTGCAAGAGTAATTGGAATATACGGTGGAAAAAATATCAATACCCAGAAACTATTATTCAATGATGGCTGTGATATTTTAGTAGGCACACCAGGAAGAGTAATGGACCTTTCCATAGATAATGCCATTTCTCTTAAAGAAGTTCAGAAGCTTATCATCGATGAATTTGATGAGATGCTTAACCTGGGGTTCAGACCACAGCTTACCCATATTTTTGAAATGATGAAAGAGAAGAGACAAAATATTCTTTTCTCTGCAACCATGACAGAAGCTGTAGACGGGATGTTGGAAGAATATTTTGCCAGCCCTATAGAAATTTCATTGGCAAAATCAGGAACTCCGCTTGAAAAAATTGAACAGACTGCCTATAAAGTTGAAAATTTCAATACTAAAATTAATCTTCTTGAGCACTTATTGAAGACTAATGCAGACATGTCTAAGGTATTGATTTTTAACAATAATAAAAAACATGCAGACCTTCTTTTTACTAAGATTGATGAGCTTTTCCCTGAACAATTTGATGTTATTCACTCTAATAAATCTCAAAACTACAGGCTTAAGGCGATGAAAAGCTTTGAAAATGAAGAAATCAGAGGTTTAATTACAACCGATGTAATGGCGAGAGGTCTTGATATCTCAAATATTACCCATGTTATCAACTTTGAAACACCTGATATCCCTGAACAGTATATCCACAGAATCGGTAGAACAGGTAGAGCTGATAAAGAGGGTAAAGCAATAACTTTTGTTACCAAAAAGGAAGAACCTTTAATTCTGGATATCGAGCTTTTAATGGATAAGGAATTACAGTTTAATGACTTCCCTGAAGGCGTTAAAATTAATCCGAACAAAATTGCTTCAGAAAAAGATGAAGTAGTGATGAAAAATCCTGCACAGGTAAAACTGAACGATGGAGGAGGAGCATTCCATGAGAAAAAAGTGAAGAATACAAAAGAAAACTGGGGTGGACCTTCAAAAAGAAAAGTACCCAAGAAGTTTGGAGCTAACAGATCACAGCAGAAAGCAATCTCTAAATCGAAGAGAAAGAAATAATAAAAAAAGCGGCAAATCTGCCGCTTTTTTATTTCATATAAGGAGTAATTACCTTAGTCCAGATCTGGTATCCTTCAGGTTTAAAATGAAGCATATCCTCTACAAAAATATCTTTTCTTACATTTCCGTTGGTATCTTCCATTGCTTTGGTTACATCTATGAATTCTGCATTGGGCTGTTTTTTCATAAATGCTTCAATCCTGGCATTGGCTTCTTTAATCTGAGACCAAATTTTCTCTCTGCTGGGAGAGTATTTCATCGAAATATAATCTACTTCAATATTAGGGAATCTTGCACGTACTTTTTTATAAAAGCTTTTGTATCTCTTTACTACTTTTTCTGCTTTCAACTGATGGTTATCAGCAAAATCATTTTCACCGCAATAGATAATGATCTGCTTAGGCTGGTAAGGAGATAAAAGATCATCTGCAAAATAATTAAGATCAGTAAGCCTTGAACCTCCAAAACCTCTGTTGATAATAGTTTTAGTTGGAAAATAATCTGCTACATCAGTCCATTTCGTAAAAGATGAACTGCCTATTAATAAAATAGCGTTTTGGGGAGGTGGACTCTGTTGATCTTGTTTTTTGAATTCCTGGATGTCATGCCAGAACATTGGCTTTTTTTCCTGCGAAAAGGCAATAGTAAAACACAGCAATAGAAATGCTGATAGAATCTTCTTCATTGTATTCAGTTTTAAAATTTGAGATAAAAGTAATAAAAAACTCCCGATGTACGGGAGTTTAAGTTTTATCTTTTATAAGTAATGTAGGTGACATCTATAATCTTGTCTCCGTTTTTATCATAATTCCCAACCAGTTGTGTGAGTCTAAGCTCGGTTTGGGTAAGCATATCAACTCTGAAGCTCATATTGTCAGCCTCATCTCCTTCTCCTTTAAGTTGGATATTCAGGGCTTTAGAATCGGCATCATAAGTATAATTTCCTTCATTTTTAGCAGCAAAGTGGCAGTTCGTTCCTGCTGCATCACCATCATATGCCGTATAACTTACATAATTGTCAGTTCTGAAGAAAAGTGTATTTTTCGCGGTGCATCCTTCCGGAGTTGTAGTTTCAAGCACAGTTTTATTATCTTTTCCTGAAATAATTTCTGTCTTTACTTCTTTCCAATCCCCTTTCATAATATCCATTTCATAGGCGGTAAGGTTATCATCATCACAGGAAGTAAACGCCAGAGCTGAAAAGGCAAATAAAAGTAGCTGTTTTTTCATTTTTACAAATTTAAGAATATGCTAAAATATAAATAAATTTGAAATATATATGATGAAATGATCTTTTTTTAAACGAATGTTTACAAATAAGTCAATTTTTGAAAGGCTGTTTGAGATTTTAAATAGATATGGATCTAAAAAGGAATATTTGTCTTAAGATAAAAGATAAAAGATAAAAGATAAAAGATCTTGTCATTAAACAACTATTATCCATTAGGATACCAATATGAATAAAGGGTGGGCTCCCTTTGAAGGATTATAACCCACCCTAAAATATATCAACGAATCCATTGGTTCTAGCCAAAACTTAAAGTAGAAACCTTTAAACCTTGAATCCTCTAATAGCTCATCTCTACAATCTTGGAAGCATCCTGAGGAGTTAGTTTTTTATACTCTCCAAGTCCCAGCCAGTTTCTATCTGTAAAGGCTTTCTCCACTCTTTCAGCTGTACCATTATAGTCTTCCGTGTAATCTGAAAGTTTGGTTTTGATATGCAGACTGTGGAAGAATTCTTCAAGTTTTTTAATTCCCAGTTCCGCTTTTTCTTCAATGCTTCCTTCTTTAATTCCCCAAACTCTTTCCGCATACTGAGCCAGTTTCCCTTTTTTATCTTCAAAATTATAACGGTAGTGAGAAGGGGCAATGATAGCTAGTGTTCTGGCATGGTCAATACCGAAGTAAGCGGTTAGTTCATGACCCATAGCATGTACAGCCCAGTCTGTAATAACGCCTTTCTGAATTAGTCCGTTTAATGCCATTGTACAGCACCACATAAAGTTTCCGGCAGCATCATAATTGAAATCATCAGCCAATACTTTTGGAGCTGTTTCCTGAAGACTAATCAAGATACTTTCTGCAATTCTTTCCTGAAGATCAGCAGAAGAAGGAGCCGTCATATATTGTTCCAATACATGGGTGTACGCATCTGTAATTCCGTTAACGATCTGGTTTTTTGGGATAGACTTGATGACTTCAGGATCTAACACAGAAAACTTAGGGAAAAGTCCCGGGCCGCCGGAAGATAATTTTTCATTGGTTTCTCTTCTGGAAATAACATATCCTGAGTTCATTTCCGAACCGGTTGCCGGAAGTGTCAGAATACTCCCAAATGGCATTCCTTCCCCTTCAAAAGTTCTCACCTGTTTCCTCAGAATATCCCAAGGTTCACCATTATAATTGGCTGCTGCAGAGATAAACTTAGTTCCGTCAATCACAGATCCACCCCCTACGGCAAGAAGATAATTGATATTATTTTCCTTAATAAAGCTAATGGCATTAATTAAAACTTCATATTCAGGATTGGCAGGAACTCCACCGAATTCATAGAGTTCATGATCTTTTAAAGCCTCTTTTACCTGGTCATAAACACCATTATTTTTAATACTTCCACCACCGTAGATCATTAATATTTTGGCATCTTGAGGGATTTCTTTGGAAATTTTAGCGATTTCTCCCTTTCCGAAAAGTATTTTGGTTGGATTTTTAAACTCGAAATTAAGCATTGTTCTAAATTTATTTTACTCAAATTTACGGAATGAAAAAGGAAAATTAAGTTAATGAAAGTTTAAAATTGCTATTACAGAATTTCATAAAAGCTATTAAAAGCTGATCTCCCAACCTGTCTCCATGGATAATTAATTGACTGTCTTTATTTAGACTCACAGGAAAGATAACTTTTGGCTCTTTTAATAAAGTTTTCTTTATCCTTTTTAATATCTTCCAGCAGTTTCTTTCTCTCTTCAGGAATCGTTAGATATTTGTCACCCCATAGATTGATTTCAACAATAATCGGAACCAGATCAATTCCTTTTTCTGTAAGATGGTATAAGATCTTTAATTTGTTTTCAGGATGGTTCTTTTTATCAATAATTCCATTTTCCAATAGATTCTGAAGCCTTGTCGCCAGAATATTGGACGCAATTTTTTCATCAGCTTTTTGAAGCTCACCATAAGTACATTGCTTTTTAAGCATCAGATCACGGATGATTAATAACGACCATTTATCACCCCATATTTCCAGAGAGCAACTGATAGGACAGTCTGACCTTTTTTTACTCATTTTTTTAATTTAAAAAAATATTACTTGCAAATTGAAAGTGTTTATCTTAATTTTGCTTTTGTTTTGCAAGTAAATTTAATCATAAATAATTAATAAATCAAATGGAAAACTATGATATTGCCGTGATTGGCTCAGGACCCGGAGGATATGTAGCAGCGGTAAGAAGCGCACAATTAGGCTATAAAACAGTAATTATCGAAAAATATGAAACATTGGGCGGAACCTGTACCAATGTAGGCTGTATTCCAACAAAAGCTTTGCTGGACAGCACGCATCATTATGCAGAAGCTCATCATAAGTTGAAAGAACATGGAGTTAAGCTTGATAAGGTAGAACTTGATTTTATCCAGATGTATAAAAGGAAATCTGAAGTAGTAGCTAAGAACACCAGCGGACTCGATTTCTTAATGAGTAAAAATAAAATTACCCGTCTGAGAGGTACAGCGGGTTTTATCAGTAATACCACCATACAAGTGGTTAATGAAACGGAGTCTAAAGAAATTACCGCCAAAAATTATATCATTGCAACAGGTTCAAAACCATCCACTATTCCGGGAGTGGAAATTGATAAAAAGAGAATAATTACTTCTACAGAAGCCTTAACTCTGAAAGAAAAACCGAAATCTATGATTATCATTGGCGGAGGTGTAATTGGAGTGGAAATGGCCTCCATCTTTAACCGTATCGGAACTCAGGTCATCATTCTTGAATATGCAGACCATCTTATTGCGGCTATGGATCATGAATTAGGGAAAAATCTTCAGAAAATTCTAAAAAGGGAAGGAGTTGATATCCGTTTAGGACAATCAGTGTATAAAACGGAAAGCTCAGATGCTGGAGCTAAGGTCTTTTTTAAAGATAAAAATGGAACGGAAAATGAATTGGAAGTCGATTACATTCTGGTTGCAGTAGGAAGAAGTCCTTATGTAAAAGGATTGGGGTTAGAAAATACAGATGTACAATTAGATAAACGTGGGTTTATTCAAGTTGATAAAAGTAACCGAACTTCCGTTTCTAATATCTATGCCATTGGAGATGTGATTGGCGGAGCAATGCTTGCTCATAAAGCGGAAGAAGAAGGCGTTTTGGTTGCGGAGACCATTAACGGACAACAACATCATATCCATTATGATCGTATTCCTTCCGTTGTATATACCTGGCCGGAAGTAGCATCCGTTGGGTATACTGAAGAATATCTCAAAAAGAATAATATAGCTTACAATGTGGGTAAGTTCCCGTTTTCAGCCAGTGCAAGGGCGAGAGCTTCCATGGATACTGATGGGTTTGCGAAAGTTTTAGTTGATCCGAAATATGGAGAAGTCCTGGGAGTGCATATTATCGGAGCAAGAGCTGCAGATCTGATTGCACAAGGAGTCATTGCACAGGAATATGAAGTGACAGCAGAAGATATGTTCCGTATTTCCTATGCGCATCCTACTTATTCAGAGACACTGAAAGAGGCTTATCTGATGGCATCAGGACAAGGAGCAATTAACATCTGATACTGAACCATAAAAGCTTTATCTAAGATAGATTGTTTACCGTTAAATATCCTTTTCAATTGCCACGAATGTACTAATAATGTAACTCGTGTATTCGTGGCAAAAAATAATGGGTATTCTATTGAAATTTTATAGCCTGGTGCATTTCAGATACTATAAAGTGGTACAATCCTCACTTTTTGAATAGACTCCGTTGCTTTTGGCTTCCAGTTTGCCGGTCTTACTATTAATCTTAATTAAAAATGATTCCTTAGTCACAGGGCAGCCTTTAGACTGTAAAGCATATAAGGAAATAGAATGGTCTTCAATTTTATAAGAACCTGTAAAACGATTTTGAGTATCGATGGAGTAGCCATAAGTTTTAGCCAGTAAAATAGCTTCGGGAAGATTATCAACCGTTCCGATAAAATCCCTTAATTGCTGTTCATTGGAAAAATAAACAGATCTTTCTTTTCTACATGCCAAAATATAGGAAAAACAGTTATTTCCAATGCATTTCTGAAAAAAACCTTTTTCCGGAACCGGCTCATTAATCGTCATAAAATCTGGAGCCTGACTTTCATAGATCACGGCTTTGTCAGGATCAGGATCATTGGTGAGGACTCTCCAATAAGCGTATTCTTTATTGGGAATGACGAATGGATACAGATATTCAGGAGTGTCCAGAATATCAGGGATTTTTTTATAATCATCAGGAACCTTGATCTGTGCAGAAAGCAGATTGGAAACGATCAGGGAAAGTGTGATGATAATTTTCATAAAGAAAGGTGTTTTCAGAGCAAATTTACGAAAATAACTGATGTTGCTTAGTCCATCAGGAAGATTATAAAAACTTCATAGGGTATCCTGTCTTAATATTTCCATTGATAATTTTCTTCAGTCTGGATTCAATCATTCTTCTTGTCAGCGGTTTTAAATGATCGATATATAAAACTCCCTGCGTATGGTCATGTTCATGTTGGATGATTCTTGCTGTTAATCCGGTGAAGGTTTTGGTATGTTTGATGAAATTCTGATCGAGATATTCAATGGTAATTCCCCATGGTCTTTTCACCTTTTGAGACAGACCGGGAATACTTAGGCAGCCTTCATAATCTTCCCAGGTTTCTTCAGAAGAATCAATAATCTTAGTATTAATAAAGGTTCCTCTGATCCCTTTATTATTCTTTTCAAAATAGAGAAGCTGACTTTCAGTATCAAGGTTTTCAAAAGTAATTTGACTGTCAACAATAAAAAGTTGCAAAGGCTTATTAATTTGAGGAGAGGCAAGTCCACATCCGTTAGAATTTTCCATGGTTTCCCACATATTGATAATGAGGTCCTGTATTTCCTGGCTGTTTTCACTAATCTGCATGCATTTTTGTTTTAAAATGCGGTTCCCATAGGCTATAATAGGTAAATTCATTGAAATTATTTTCTGCAAAGTTCAGCTGAAGAGAACAGATATACAATGAACCTATGTTAATTAATCTGCCTGCGGATTCTGCTTAAAGCTTGTGGAGTAATTCCGATATAAGAAGCAATATATTTCAGGGGAACACGCTGTAATAGCTCAGGTTGCTCAGTAAATAATTTTAAATAACGTTCTTTTGCAGTAAATTTCAATAAAGAAAGTTCTCTTTTGCTCTTGGCAAGAAACAGTTTCTCAGATGCAAAACGTCCTAAATGATTTCCTACATTCGTCTGGCTGTAAATTTTCTGTAAGTCGTTATATGAGATTTGCCATACTACGGTCTCGGTTAATGCCTGCATCTCATATTCAGAGGGAGTTTGGGTAAGAAAAGAATCATAGGCACAGGTGAATTCCTTTTCAAAACTAAAGCTGAAAGTATAACCATGTTCATCATCAGGAATATAAAACCTTACCAGTCCGGATTCTATGAAAGACAGATAGTTTTCCGTATCGCCCTGCTGGGTAATGATATCGTTTTTAGCATACACTTTTCTGCGGAAATATCCTGCGATAAATTCCCACTCAGATTCCTGTAGCTTTACGATTTGCTCATAATATTCTCTCATGTAACCCATATTCGAAAATTTTAATGTAATCTCTTATTCAAGAATAAATCAAAGGGCAAAGTTACGAAATGTTTAATTGAGGATATCGATAGGAATGATGTATGGAGCGCCTAACTTTTTATGTTAAAACAGGATATAATCCCCCTTATTATTTTTATTTTTCAGGTTACAATAAAGTTTTTATTTTTTGTCATTTATCAATTCAACTAATTCCAAAATCACTTACATTTGTTATTATGAGACACGACCAACGCGCAGAAAAATTCAGGCAGATCGTGGAAAATAAATTCCAGATCTACAATTCATTATTTATGAGCCTGCCTTATGATAAAATGACTAATATTGGGATGCTGCTTCCTTTTCTTTATGAGGAAAGCAAAACCGGCTACGAAGGCGGCAAAACACCCGAAGAAATTGTTGAAGAATTCTTTAAAAACCATACCGATCTTCAGACTGAAGAACAGAAACTTGAACTGCTTTTTAAAATCATCCAGTATATAGAAAGACAGGTGGTTTTATTTGATAGTATCGAAGATGCAGCGTTTCCGAATCTGCATTCAGAAAGTGATGGCGGAACTGTTACCAATCTCTTTGAACGTTCCTTCCAGGATCATAAAATTGAAAAAGTACGGGAAAAGCTAAAGGATTTCAGTGTGAAGGTAGTGTTTACAGCTCACCCCACTCAGTTTTACCCAAGTTCAGTACAGAGAATTATCCAGGATCTCAGAGGAGCCATTACAAGTGATTCTGTTACCCAGATTGATACCCTTTTACAGCAGTTAGGAAAAACCCCTTTTGTAAACAAAGAAAAACCAACTCCTATTGACGAGGCTTTGAGTATTATTTCCTACCTGAGATATGTGTATTACGATACAATCGGTGAGTTATTTACCAAGATTAAAAAAACTTTTGGAAATGGAAATTTTCATCTGCATGAAGATATTATCCAGCTTGGCTTCTGGCCGGGAGGAGATCGTGACGGAAACCCCTTTGTAACAGCAGATGTTACCAAAAGAGTAGCAGAGGAGCTTCGTTCAGCCATTCTGAAATCTTATTACAGTCACTTGAAATTCATCAGAAGAAGGTTAAGCTTCAGAGGAGTTTCAGAAGTACTGACAGCGTTGAGTGAGGAATTGTATGCTGCTATTTTTGACGGTAAAACCATCACAGCCGAAGATATTTTAAAGAAAACCGACGAGGCTGAAAAAATATTAGTGAATGAGCATAATGCACTGTTTTTAGATCTTTTGGTTAATTTCAGGGATCGTGTGAAGATTTTCGGAACTCATTTTGCGACATTGGATATCCGCCAGGACAGCAGAATTCACCAGAAAGTAATTGATGAGGTTTTTGCAAAAGTTTATGGAAGTGAAGAAGCGGATTACGAACAGAAATTCAATAAGCTGATTAAGGTTTCAGGCCCTGTAAATGCAAATGATTTTGAAGACATTGTAAAAGATACATTGTTAACAGTGTCTCAGGTCTCTGAAATTCAGAATTTAAATGGGTTGAGAGGAATGAACCGCTATATCATCTCCAATTCCGATGCGGTGAAAGATGTAATGAACGTTTATGCTTTCTTTAAGATCTGTGGATATCAGGATGAAGACATCAATATGGATATTGTACCGCTTTTTGAAACCATGGAAGGGCTTGATAATGCAGAACATGTGATGAATGAGCTGTATCAGAATCCTGTTTATAAAAAACATCTTGAAAGAAGAGGAAACCAACAAACTATTATGTTGGGCTTCTCTGATGGAACTAAGGATGGTGGTTATTTAAAAGCCAACTGGGAAATTTATAAGGCTAAAGAAGTGCTGACAAAACTTTCAGAACAAAATAATATCAAAGTTGTGTTTTTCGATGGTAGAGGCGGACCTCCTGCAAGAGGTGGTGGCAAAACCCACGATTTTTATGCTTCCCAGGGAAAAACGATTGCCAATAATAAAATTGAGCTTACCATTCAGGGACAAACAATTACAAGTATCTTTGGAAATAAAGAACAGGCAAAATACAATTTTGAACAGCTTTTGACAGCCGGAGTAGAAAATGATGTATTTAAAAATGCTAAAAAAGACCTTACAGATAAAGAAAGAGCTTTAATTATTGAACTGGCAAATATCAGTTATCAGAAATATTCAGATTTGAAGGCGCATCCAATGTTTGTTCCTTATTTACAGGAAATGAGTACCCTGGAATATTATGGTAAAACCAATATCGGAAGCCGTCCATCCAAAAGAGGAAACGGAAATGAACTGAAGTTTGAAGACTTAAGAGCCATCCCGTTTGTAGGGTCATGGTCGCAATTGAAGCAGAACGTTCCTGGATTTTTTGGGTTTGGCTACGCAATGCAGCAGATGAAGGAGCAGGGTAGATTTGAAGAAGTAAGAGAATTGTATAAAGGATCAGACTTCTTTAAAACCTTAGTGCTGAACTCCATGATGAGTATGAACAAGTCTTATTTCCCATTGACTTACTACATTAAAAAGAATCCTAAGTTTGGAGCCTTCTGGAATATTCTTTTCAGTGAATATGAACTTTCAAGAGATATCATGCTGGAGCTTACCGGGTTCAAAATGCTTCAGGAAGAAGACCCGTTATCCAGAAAATCTGTAAAAATCCGTGAAAAAATTGTTCTCCCATTGCTAAGTATTCAGCAATATGCACTGATGAAAATTCAGAAAGGAGAGGGAAATAAAGAAGCCTATGAAAAATTAGTGACAAGATCATTATTCGGAAATATTAATGCGAGCAGGAATTCAGCTTAAAAGAAATAAACTCATAGATAACTTGAATAAAAAGTGGCAGCCTCATTTGAGGCTGCCACTTTTTATTCTTTAATGAACTTTTCATAGTAAACTTTATCTTTTGAGAGGATTTTGAGGTAATATACTCCTTTTGCAAAATCATCAATCTTTACAGATTTTTGATGGTCTACTTTTCTTATCAGCCTTCCCAGATTATCGTAAATTTCCAGTGAGTTGATCTCGTTTTCTGAAGCAATATTCAGGATATTTTTAACAGGGTTAGGAAACAGAGCAAATTTTTCTTTTTTAACAACTTCAGACGTATTTAATACACTGTTATATAGGCTTCCGAAATTAAGAATACCATATCCCATCTGATCTGTATGGTTAGGATATAATGAAGCTGTTTGTCTTAGTTTGGATTTAAGCTGGTCTCTGTTCATGATAGGAAATGCCTGAAGAAGACAGGCAACTCCACCAGCGGCAATGGGAGTAGCAAGGGAAGTTCCGTTAGTTGAATAGGTGGTATTCCCTAAAACCGTTGCTGTCGCAGTTCCCCGTGTACTTCCGTCCGGTTTAACAACTCCAAGTGAGTTAGGACCATAAGATGAAAAAGTAGAAGAATTCCCTGAAGAATCTACAGCGCCAATGGTAAACACTTTAGCATTGTCTGAAGGGGTAAGAAGATAATGCCAAGAACCAGTTCCGGAATTTCCTGCGGCAGCAAGAACAAAAATCCCTTTTTCTGCAGCAATTCCTGCTCCTCTTGCAATAAAAGAGGTGTTTCCGTTCAGGTTAGCATAAGTGTAATTGTATATTGGATTATCAAAAACATTATATCCAAGTGATGTGGTGATGATTTCTACGCCTTTTCTGTCTGCTTCTTCAGCTGCTTCAATCCAATAGAGTTCTTCTTCCGGAATTTCAGCCGTTGTATTTTCACTGCGGTACAGATAAAAATCTGCATCAGGAGCTGAACCTACAAATACATTTTCGAGATAGCCACCTATAACACCTAAAACGGTTGTTCCATGGGCATTCAGAGAAGGGTTGTAAATGTCAGTAGATTTAGTGACAAAGTCATAACCTCCTTTTATTTTGTTATTATTTCGTAATCTTAGAAAAGCATCTCCGGTATTTACGGTAGGAAATCCGGTGTCAATAACGGCAATAGAAACTCCGGTTCCGGTATAGCCGGCCAGATGAAGAGGTCTAATATTGCTTTGGTCTATCTGCGCTGTACCAGTACCATATTCAAAAGTGGTAAGAATCTTTTGAGTATTTGTAGGCATTTTCCATTTATTGACAGGTGCTGGCTGTACGGTAGGAGCTCCGTTTCGGGCAAAACTTTCTACAGACAAAACAAAAGGCTGTGTTTGTAAAAGAGTAATTTGAGCAGGAGTTGCATTTACCGCAGCTCCATTAAGCCATTTAGAATAATCGGTGACAGTAAATCCCAGATTCTGAAGATTTTGTATATAGGATTGTTCTATAGGAGCATCCTGGTCATTAAGCGATATCCCTAATGTAGTTCGTCTGTCAAGTGATTTTTGACTAAGCTCAGAAAGAGGATTGGCAAAAAATGCAGCTTTATTAGGCTTATCCTTAAAAAACACAAAAACAAGCTGAGTTTGTGCAAAGGTATAGGAGTAACCTGTTAGGAAACAAAAGAGTAAAATTTTTTTCATATAAATTTTTGTATAAAGATAAAAACAAAATCAATAAAATTTTTGATAGGATTTTAAAATCCTTATTTTTACAGAAATAATTTATTTATGAAAAAAATTCAGATGGTTGACTTGCAAAGTCAGTATTACAAAATAAAGAATGATGTAGACAATGCAGTTTTAAATGTAATGGATTCCGCAGCTTTTATCAACGGTCCTGAAGTAAAGTCTTTCCAGAATGAATTGGAGTCTTATTTAGACGTAAAACATGTTATTCCATGTGCTAATGGAACTGATGCATTACAGATTGCTCTTATGGCGTTGGATTTGAAGGAGGGAGACGAAATCATTACTGCTGATTTCACTTTTGCTGCAACAGTAGAGGTGATTCATCTGCTTAAATTGAAGTCTGTTTTGGTAGATGTTGACTATGATACATTTACAATTTCAACAGAAGCTTTAAGAAAAGCAATTACACCAAAAACAAAGGCTATTATTCCTGTACATTTATTCGGACAGTGTGCGAACATGGAAGAAATCCTTAAAATTGCTGAAGAGCATAATTTATACGTAATTGAAGACAATGCACAGGCAATTGGTGCAGAATATACATTCTCTGACGGAACTACAAAATATGCCGGAACAATGGCAACCGTAGGAACAACCTCTTTCTTCCCTTCCAAAAACCTTGGATGCTATGGGGACGGAGGTGCTATTTTTACCAACAATGACGAGCTGGCACACCGCTTAAGAGGAATTGTAAACCATGGAATGTACGAAAGATATTATCATGATGAGGTTGGAGTAAATTCTCGTTTGGATAGTATTCAGGCTGCAGTGTTAAGAAAAAAATTACCACACCTGGATTCATACAATGAGGCGAGAAGAAAAGCAGCTGATTATTATGATGAGGCATTCGCTGGTAATGAACATATTTTAACTCCACAGAGATCTGAGAGTTCTACTCACGTATTCCACCAGTATACACTGAGAATTCTGAACGGTAAGAGAAATGAACTTCAGAAGTTCCTTACAGAAAAGGAAATTCCTGCAATGATCTACTATCCGGTAGCATTAAGAAAGCAAAAAGCGTATTTCCAGGAGAGCAACGCTGCTGATTTTGTGAATACAGATAAGCTTTTGGATCAGGTAATCTCTTTACCAATGCATACGGAATTAGACGAAGAACAGTTGAAGTATATTACAGACGCTGTACTTGAATTTATGAAATAATGAAAAAAAAGATTTTTCAATATGGATTAGTGTATTGGCTGGCTATTTTGATCAATGGAATAATATCGTTCTTTTATCTTGCCTATTCCTATTCCATATTGATAAGTCCTGAGATTGATCCTAAGGATATCATTCCTCTAATATTAATTGTTTTGATAGGAGTATTTTCTCCCATTCCGCTGTATTTTTTAATAAGGAAACACAGACTTGCAGTTTTAACTTATTCAATACTATTAATATTAGTTATTACAAACTTTTTAGGTTCGGTACTTTGGATTGTTATATCTGAAGGAAAAACCAAGGATGGTTTGCCTCAGTCAGATTATCTTTTATCACTTGGGATATACCTGCTGATTTTCGGATTATGGCTTATCATTGTCAGAAAATATAGGTTTAAAGGAATGAAAACTGATCTTGAAATAGAAAATATAGGAAAACACGAAGATTAAAAAATGGCGATACTTGTTACAGGAGGACTTGGATATATTGGTTCTCATACCGTTGTAGAACTGCTTAATAATGGCTTTGAAGTTGTTATTGTAGACGATCTGTCCAATTCGGAAAGGTTTATTTTAAATAATATTGAGGAAATTACAGGTAAGAAGCCTGTTTTTTATCCTTTTGATCTGAAGCGTAAAGAACTTCTTGCTCAGGTTTTTGATGCCCATACCATTGATGGCTGTATTAATTTTGCAGCTTTTAAAGCGGTAGGAGAGAGCCAGGTAAAACCTGTAGATTATTATGAAAATAATTTATTTTCTCTTATTAATATCCTACAGGAGTTTAAAGAAAGAGAAATCTCAAACTTTATTTTCAGCTCTTCATGTACTGTATACGGACAGGCAGAGGTAATGCCGATTGATGAAAATACGCCATTAAAAATGCCTGAAAGCGTTTATGGGAAGACCAAGCAAATGGGTGAGGAGATCCTTATCGATTTTGCTAAGGCATATAATCGTAAAATCTCTTTGTTAAGATATTTTAACCCAATTGGTGCACATCCGTCTGCAAAACTTGGAGAGTTGCCAATAGGAATCCCTAATAACCTTGTTCCTTATGTAATGCAAACTGCTGCAGGAGTTCGTGAGAAACTAAGTATCTGGGGAGATGATTATCCAACCGAAGATGGAACAGCTGTTCGTGATTATATCTATGTTGTAGACCTGGCTAAGGCTCACGTAGCAGCCTTGAAAAAACTCATAGAAGACCAATCTGGTGAAGCTGTGATTGATACTTATAACCTGGGAACAGGAAGAGGATCATCCGTTTTGGAAGTGGTGAAAGCATTTGAAAAAGCTAATAACGTAGAAGTTTCTTACCAGATCTGTGATAGGAGAGAAGGTGATATTACAATTGCTTATGCAGATCCTTCCAAAGCAGAAAGAGAGCTTGGCTGGAAGTCTGGCACATCTTTAGAAGAGTCTTTAAAGACCGTTTGGGAATGGCAAGAATATCTCAATTCGAGAAACTAAATTCATAAATTCAATCATTATGGCTTGGAATCCTGAAGTATATGACCAATTTAAAGAAGAGCGTTCAGCGCCTTTTTTTGATCTGTTAAAGCTTGTAGAATCAAGAACGGGAATATCTGTTATAGATCTGGGATGCGGAACCGGAGAGCTTACCTCAAAACTTTTAGATTATTTGGAAGATTCAAAGGTTTTAGGAATAGATTCTTCTGAAGAAATGCTTCAAAAGGCAGCTCAGTTCAAAACAAGCAGGTTGACCTTTGAAAAAAGAAGTATTGAAGAGCAGCTTCATTTGGGAGATACTTATGATTTGATAATTTCCAATGCTGCCATCCAATGGTGCAGTAACCATAAAGAACTTTTTCCCAGAATTATCAGTAAAATTAAAGAAGGTGGACAATTAGCAGTACAGATTCCCTCTAATCACGAATATGTGGTACATCAGCTCCTTAGAAAAGTGGCAGGTACAGAACCTTTTAAAAGTGCTTATAATGGATGGGAAAGAGAATATGCTGTTTTGACAATTGAAGAATATGCCCGGATATTATTTGAGAATAAAGGAAAGGAGATTACTGTATTTGAGAAAGTATTCCCTCATGTTCTTGAAGATGCACAAGCAGTATTTATCTGGGCTTCCGGAACAGCGATGCTTCCTTATATAGAAAAGCTTCCTGATGAAATGAAAGAAGAATTTAAAAACAATTATAAACAACAATTACAAAATATCTTCCCTGAATCACCGGTCTTTTATCCTTTTAAAAGAACATTTATTTCGGCGAAGTTTTAATTTTAACATTAATATGAAGACACAAAGAATAGGTATTACATTTTCCTCATTTGATTTATTACATGCAGGACATATCAAAATGCTTGAAGAAGCAAAAACAGTGTGCGATTATCTGATTGTTGGACTGCAGATTGACCCATCTCACGACAGACCAAATAAAAACAAGCCAAGCCAGACAATTGTGGAGCGCTATATTCAGCTAAAAGCTGTAAATGCAGTAGATGAAATTATTCCTTACTACACAGAAGAAGATTTGTTGGATATTTTAAAATCTTTTGTAATTGATATAAGAATCATTGGTGATGATTATATAGACAGAGATTTTACAGGTAAGCAATACTGTGAAGAAAAAGGAATTGAGATCTTTTACAACAAAAGAGATCATAGGTTTTCCACCAGCGACTTAAGAAAAAGAATCTACGAAGCTGAAAAAGAAAAAGCTGAAAGAACTGAAACTGTAAAATAAAAAGAATAAAAAACCCGAAATTTAAATTTCGGGTTTTTTTTGTATTACATTGGACCGCCGCCCTGTTCGTCATCTCCTTTAGTATTGGAGTTAATATCTTTTTTAATCTTTGGTTTGGCATCAACCTTTTCACCCTGCTTAAATTTGTAAGTGAAAGACAGTGCGAATTGTCTCGGCTGCCACTGCATCTCCATTTCTCTGGTAAACTGAGCGTTATCAGAGAAGTTTTTCATCTTTCTTGTATTAAATATATCTCTGATATTGAATCCGATAATTCCATTTCCTTTCCAGATCGTCTGGCTTATCCCTAAATCTACACCATACATCGCTTTACGATTGTTCATAGCTGTTTTCTCTGCAGCTCTGTAGAAACTTTGAATTTGTAAGCTTAGGGTCTTTGTAGGCTTGAAGGTATTGTTAAAACGTAGTCTATAAGAGAAACCGGTACCTGAGAAGTCATTTAAGGTTTTTGGATTATCAGGGAATAAGTTATAGCTTCCAGTATTTTTATACCCGTAAAGGTCGGCAGAAAGCATTATTTTCCACCAGTTGAATGGATCATAAGTTCCATTCAGATCCAAACCGTAATTAGTTTCTGTACCTACGTTGAAAGGAATTGTATTCACTGCACCTGTCTGATCTATATACTGATATCTGTTTTGCTCGTCTTCAGACTTTCTGAAATATAAAGTAGGATTGAAAGTAATCTTTTTATTAGAAAGGTTATATCCTAGCTCGAAAGAGTTTTCGTAGGTTGGGTTTAAGTTGGGATTTCCTCTGAAATAGTTTCTGTCATCATCAAAAGACATAAAAGGAATCAAAGAAAAAGCTCTCGGACGGTTGATTCTTCTTGAATAATTTAACAAGATCTGATTGTTCTTAGCCAGATCATAGCTTAAAAATACAGATGGGAAAAACTTAGTATAGTTTTTATTGACTTCCGGAGTATTTGCCGGATTTCCATTTAAATCATAATTTTGAAAGTTAACATCAATTTTTGAAGTTTCACTTCTTAATCCTAGCTGATAAGCAAATTTTTCTCCGATTTTACTTTTAAACTGTGCATAAACACCCAAAATCTTTTCAGAATATACTGTGTTACTTGTGAAATCATACCTAGTATATGCAGGCTGCCCGTTATCACTTTGATCTACAAAATAATTGTAGGTATTTCTGTTATAATCATAACGCGCTCCAGATTCTAATTTAGACTTTTCTCCTATCGGAAGTTCATAATCTATTTTTCCGATGAATGTATCAGTTTTAGAATCTGTGATTACATTATTAATAACGCCGTTTGGTTGTAAAATATTTTGAACGAATGTTCTTTGAACAATTTGGTTAGCTCCATCTGTTTTGTTCGTCTGGTAACTTGCAGATGCTGATAATAATTGTCCGTTATCTCCAATTTTCTGATCAATTCCAAAGTCTAACTGAGTAGCCAGGTTTTTATTGTTTCCATAGCTGTTTCTATCTCTTAAAACATTAATTACACCAGAAGAAGAGCTAGTGTATAGTCTTTCGTTATAAGCATTAAGCCCTGTTTGGTCAGTATCAAAGCTTCTGATCATTCCGGAGAAGTTGATGGAAGTCTTATCGCTGAAATCATGGGTAAAACCTGCTGTAACATTGTAAGTGTCACTTTCTCTTGTCGTTTTACCATTTTGTTGAGAATACTGTGTAAAAGGGAACGCATCAGAAGACAAACTACTGATGTCATCCTTTCTCGTAGTGGTATTCTTCATGGTGCTTTCGTTTTTCTGATAGCCGCCACCACCATTCAGGAACCATGTCCAGTTACCTTTTCTCCAATTAAGATTGGCATTTAGATTGGTTCTTGGAAGGTAACCTAGCGTCCCGGTTATAGTACCATTGAAGCCCATCTTTTTATCCTTTTTAAGAATAATATTCAGAATACCTGCTGTTCCACTTGCTTCAAATTTGGAAGAAGGGTTGGTGATTACCTCAATTCTTTCTATCTGATCAGCCGGAATACTTTGCAGAGCATTGGCTCCATCATCTATTCCAAGAAGAGAAGATGGCTTTCCGTTAATCAAAAATTTTACGTTGGAATTTCCTCTCATAGAAACCGTTCCGTCCGTATCTACAGAAACTGAAGGCACATTGGTTAAAACATCCTGAAGGTTTCCTCCTTTACTTACAATATCCTGTGAAGGATCATAAGTTTTTTTGTCAAGTTCTACTTTATAAGCTTTGGTTGATGAAGCTGTGATAACAACGCCCTGTATTTCATTGGTTTTGCCGTCAATAGTAGAAGTAGTTTCTGCCTCAATAGATAATGCTCCGATATTACCTGCTGCTGCAATATTTTTGCTGACAACATTTTTTTTGTAATCAATAGCCTCTACGGTAATGTCATAACTTCCGGGAGTAAGCTGTAATTTATATTGTCCTTTTTCATCCGTCAATACAGCATCGCTTAATGATTTGTTAGCTTTATTACTAAAGGTTACAGAGGCATAGGGTACCGGCTGGTTCTTCTTATTGACAATGGTTCCTGAAACATCAGCCTTCTCCTGGGCAAAAGCCATAGCAGCAGCCGAGAGTACTAAAGTAAGTCCTAGTGTTTTTCTGGTAAAAATATTGACAATTTCTGTCTTATTCTTCATAGGTTATTTTTTTGTATAAAATCGTGAAAGGATAACCCTTAACATTTTGAAAATTAATATTTATTTGATTTTCAAAATGTTATGATTTATTTATTGTTTTTTTGATCTATAAAATATGGGTGTCCGCTAAGCCTATTTTATGTTTTTTGAATTCAGCCAATCCTGATAAGCTTTTGCATTTACAGCATGCTCTTCCGCACTTGCCGTAAACTTATGGTATCCAAATCTTGCAGGATCTGCACACATAAATATATAATTATTATTTTCTGCATTTAAAACCGCATCTACTGAGTTTTTATCCACCACACAAATTGGTCCCGGAGGAATTCCTGCATTAGCGTAGGTATTATATGGAGATGGAGTAGACAGATGTTTATATAATACTCTTTTAATTGATTCTTTAAAGTTCGTCTGCTTATTGATTGCATAAATTACAGTTGGGTCAGACTGAAGTTTCATTCCTTTTCTGTAACGGTTTAAATATAAACCGGCAATGGTTTTCATTTCATCCTTTTTTCCTCCCGATTCTTTATATACAATGGATGCAAGGGCATAAATTTGTTCTCTTGAAAGCCCTAATTGCTGTTCTTTATTTTTTCTTTCACTGGTCCAGAACTCATTGTACTGATCTTCAAATTTTGCAAAAAATTCTCTTGGGCTTACAGTCCAGAAAAAATTATAAGTATCAATGAAGAAATATTTCTTTAGATCTTCAATGTCTTTATATCCTTTTTGTTGTGCCACCAGATCCAGATCATGTACAAAATGAAGAGAATCCAATTCTGTTTTTTTGGTAACCTTTCCAATCATCTGGTACATATCTCCAAAATCTCCGATTCTGAATGAATTTGCTGTTTGGTTACCAGCTTTAATCATATTAACAAGGTCTGTATTTCCTTTTCCACTTTGGATATGATAACGTCCTGCTTTAAAATTAGCAGCAAGGCCTTTATCTTTAGCTACCACTTCAAAAGATTCACGGTCTTTGATGTAGGGAGCAATAGAATCCATGATCTGATTAAAGTTTGCCTTATGAGGGATCAAAACATAACCGTCCTTTTCTACATTGTTTCCAAAATATTTATTATAAAATCTCAATCCAAAAAATCCTGCTACTACAAAAACAAGCAGAATGATAATGAGAATAGCTTTTTTCATTCCTAATATTATTGATTAAAAGTTTTTGATTTTAAAGAAGCTCTACCTTACCTTTAAAAACTTGCTTTGCAGGACCTTCCAGCCAGATGTTACAGAAAGAATCACCACTTTTTTCAGCATATACCTTAAGATTTCCACCTAAAGTTTTAACTTTTACAGAAGTTAGATTGTCTTTTTGAAGAAAAGTTAAAGCAGAAGCCGTAACTCCTGTTCCACAACTGTAAGTTTCATCCTCAACGCCTCGTTCATAGGTTCTTACAAAAATCTCATTGTCCGAAATTTTTTCTACAAAGTTGACATTAATCCCTTTTTCTTTATAATTTTCCGAATTTCTAATGGCATGCCCTTGGGTATAAACGTCATAATCGGCAATATTTTCTACATATTGTACGTAATGAGGAGAGCCGGTATTTAGAACAGCATCATTTCCATCATGTGAAATGGTGTCTACATCAATCATTTTTAGTTTAATGATCCCGTTGTGAATTTCTGCTTCATGTTCACCATCTATGGCAATAAACTTACATCTATCTTCAAAAACGTCAAGGAAAAAAGCAAAAGCTACAAGACATCTTCCGCCATTTCCACACATGGTGCTTTCTCCGCCATCAGAATTATAGTATACCATTTTAAAATCATAACCAGGATCGTTTTCCAGAAGGATAAGCCCGTCGGCACCTATTCCGAAACGTCTGTCACATAGTTTTTCAATGGTGTTTTTGTCTTTAGGAAACTGAAGGTCACGGTTATCTACCATTACAAAATCATTTCCCGTTCCCTGATATTTATAAAATTCCATATTGTTTTTTGTCTAAATGAAGAAACAAAATTAATATATTAAAACGAAAAACGAACAGTGTTAACTGTTCGTTTTCTTATTTATAATTGTTATTTATAATCATTTTATCTAAAGCCACCGCTGCTTTGTTGTCTGACTGAACCTGAGTTTGAATTGGAGTTAGAACTCGAGCTTGGGCTGCTGCTGGAACCACTTCTGAATCCACCATTTGATGATGATTCAACTCTTCCGGTGTTTGTGTTTCCTGAACTTCTGAACCCACCAGAGTTTGTTCCTCTGTTTTCAAAGGTGTTGTTCTGATTTCTGAACCCGCCGTTGCTTTGGTTATTCTGATTTCCCTGATAACCGTTGTTTGAGTTTCTGAACCCACCACTGCTGGTATTTTTAGAATTTCGGTCATTGTTATTATATCTTCCGTTATTATATGAATCACCATTATTACGGAAGCCATTATTAGGTCTCTGTGAAGTAACTGTAGTTTTTCTTTCTACATATACTTTTCTTCTGGAGTTATTATAAGTGTCATAATAGTAAGGAATACCATTATCATAGTAGTAATTAACGTTGTTTCTATAATAATAGCCGTCATTACCATAATATCCGCCACTACCATAATATCCGGAAGGGGCATAGTAATAACCATTGTTATAATATGGGTCACCATAACCATTACTGCCATAACCATCTGTATAGGCAAGGCAAGATGTTAAAGTGCTTATAGCAAAGATACTAACTGCTATTTTTAATAAATTTTTCATAACTTTATTGTACTTTTTTTTCTTTAAAACTTTTTTTCCAACTAAGGTATCCTAGGATAGCCATTATAGTAAATACCAAATATTGAACCGAAGTGATACCAAGACCCTTAAAAATCATCATAGGAATGCAAATAATATCTCCGATAATCCAGAAAATCCAGTTTTCAATGCGCTGTTTGGCCATAAACCACATTCCTACTAAAAATATTGAAGTGGTAAAAACATCCATCCAATTGGCCCAATCCAAATGATATAATCCGAAGTTGGTACCTTCCATTGAAAAATGATTGTCAATATAAGGTTTATAATAATAAATAAGAGTAACCAGTCCCAGACTTAAAATAAAAAGAATAATGGCGTAGTTCCATTCCTTTTGAGTAGCCCAGGTAACATCTACATGGATACGATCTTCAGAATTTTTGGCCCACAAAATCCAGCCATAGACGCTCATTATCGTATAGTATACATTAATCAGGCAATCTCCCAGTAACCCGAAATTGAAAAGAATATATACATAGATCAGGGTTGAAATAATGCCGGTAGGGTATACCCATATATTTTTTTTAATGGAAAAATATACGCTCAAAGTTCCGAAAATAGCACCTGACGCTTCCAGCATAATCTGTAAAGAATCGTAGCTTTCATAAGGTTTTACAAAAAGATCATATAAATTCATGCGATCAAAAATAAGCAAAAATATGGACTTTTTAAAATGGATTAAATAATGTGTTGTTCAGGTTTTTAAAGGCTTTAATGTAAAATAAATGATGAAAGTTTAACGATAAACGTGGGAGTTCCTAAATTTTTTATATTTTCGTAAATCCTTAATAAATAAAAAAACATGTCGAAAATTTGGGTTAAAAAACCACTAAGTGCCTATGAGGCAGATATGAAGAAAAGTGAGCTGAAAAAAGTCCTTGGAAAATGGAGTTTAACAGCAATAGGAGTAGGTGCTATCATTGGAGGTGGAATCTTTGTTCTTACGGGAACAGGAGCCTATTATCATGCAGGGCCAGCACTTGCAATATCCTTTATTATCGCAGGTATTGCCTGCGTTTTTGCAGCATTATGCTATGCGGAGTTCGCTTCCATTATTCCTGTTGAGGGATCTGCCTATGCCTACGCATATGGAACAGTAGGAGAAATTTTTGCATGGGCAATGGGCTGGTGCCTTATTCTGGAATATGCAATGGCCAGTATGGCTGTTTCTGTGAGTTGGTCCGGATATTTTACCAAATTTCTGAAGATTTTTGGGGTTCATTTACCGGCTTATCTAACTTCCGATCCTGCCAGTTATACAGGAGAAGGCTTTTCTATGAATCTGCCAGCATTTATCCTTGTATTACTGATTACTGCATTGTTGGTAAAAGGAACCAAGGAAGCAGCAGGAGCTAACAACCTGATTGTTTTAATGAAAACCTCTGCAGTTGTATTTGTAATTATTGCAGGAGTATATATCATTTTTTCTAATACTGATCTTTACAATGCTGTAGATGGCGTTAAAAACTGGAAACCTTTTATTCCTGATCAGATAAAGCTTAAAAACTCTGAGGGGGACATGGTTTCTGCTTATGGTATTAAAGGGATTATATCCGGAGCGGCGGCCATTTTCTTTGCTTATATTGGTTTTGATGCTGTTTCTACCCAGGCAGGAGAAGCAATAAACCCTAAAAAGGATGTTCCTTTTGCAATTATTACTTCATTGTTGGTTTGTACAGCTTTATATATTTGTGTATCTCTTGTATTAACAGGAATGATGCATTATACAGACTTTAATCCTGAAGGAAAATATCCGGATGCAATTAAAGCACCTGTGGCTTATGCTTTTGAAATTGCCGGAAAACACTGGGCAAGTAACGTGGTAACAATTGCCGCAACGGTAGGTTTGATTTCTGTAGTAATGGTAATGATGATGGGGCAGTCCAGAATCTTTATCGGAATGGCAAAAGACGGGTTGATTCCTCAATTCTTCGGTGAGCTTCATCCAAAAACAAAGACGCCTTACAAAGGAATTATTTTGCTAGGAGTAGTGGTAGCATTTATTGCAGCTTTTACACCAATTTCTACTTTAGCAGATATGACAAGTTTCGGAACTCTGTTTGCATTTACGCTGGTTTGTATTGCTGTTTGGGTGATGAGAAAAAAAGAACCGGAATTAATCAGACCGTTTAAAGTTCCTGCATATAAATTAATTGTAACATTGGGAGTGGTTATCAATATTTATTTAATTTTTAACCTGAGTGCCCATGCGTTGGAGCTTTCTGCAGTATGGCTATTTTTAGGAGGACTGGTATATTTCCTTTATGGAAAATCAAACAGTAAACTTAACAATCCTGAAAAGTATAAAGACGTAGACTAAATATATAAACCGCTTCGGCGGTTTTTTTGTTGGAAATTAGCCATAATAAAATATATGAAAAAGTTTTTGTCCCTTGTATTCCTATCTGTAGGAATCACTGCATTTTCCCAACAGGTGGAAAGTATTGAAACAATTCTTAATGATAAAATTAGCATCAGAGCTATTGAACTCTATGATAACAAAGTCTGGTACAGTGGTTCTGATTCTAAATTCGGGTTTGTGGATCTCAGCAATACCAAACATCAAAAACAAATTAGACTTTCTGATGAAAAGCTGGAATTCAGAACCCTGGGACAGGATAAGAATTCATTTTACACCATCAATATTGTGAGTCCGGCCCGTTTTTTCAAGATCAATAAAAAGGATTTGAAATCACAGATTGTTTATACAGATTCTGCAAAAACAGCTTTTTACGATGCTTTGCATTTTGTGAATGATAAGTTGGCGTATACTTTTAGTGATGCAGATAGTGACCTGTTATTAAAATTGGCTGTTTATAAAGATGGCAAATGGAAAATGTTTACGAATAATGTAAAATTGAATGATGGTGAAGCTGCCTTTGCTGCCAGTAATACGAATATTTCTTCTACCAGAAAATATGTATGGATTGCAACAGGAGGTAAAGCTTCAAGAATCTTAAGACTGAATCTTAAAACTGAAAAGCTCGAAATTTTTAACACCCCTTTTATTCAGGGAGAATCTTCCCAGGGGATGTATTCCATAGATTTTAATGATGACCAATTCGGAGTTGCAGTAGGCGGTGATTATACCAAGCAGGAAGCTAATATTAATAATATTGCTACTACGCATGATGGTGGAGAAACCTGGCAGATTCAGGCTTCAGGGCAAAATGCAGGATATATGACCTGTGTGAAAATCAAACCGGGTTCAAAAGGGAAAGAGATGATTGGAGTAGGTGATCAGCATATTAGTTATTCATCAGATTTTGGAAAGACGTGGAAGAAAATTTCCGATGAAAAAGGATTGTATGTCGGGCAGTGGATTGATGGGAATAAGGTAGTGGTTGCAGGAAAGGATAGAATTTTAGTAATGAAGATAAAGTAAGAGTTTAACATCTCAATATAAAAGATTCACAAGATAGTGTTTCCTCATTGATGCCGGAACTCAGATCAAAAAAATAAATGAAGCTAATAGAATTTATCACTATCTCTATAACAGGTTTAGTTAGTGTATTTAGACTCATTCTAAACTATAACCTAATATAATTCATAGGTTAAAATTCATAACTAATGGTTAATTTTGTAGGATGGAATTTTAATAATGTTAAACTTCCTCACCTTATAAAATTTTATTTTTCAACATGAACTCTTTAATAGATAAGTATAATATTCCCGGACCCCGTTACACATCTTATCCTACGGTTCCTTATTGGGATGAATCTACATTTTCACCGGAAAGTTGGAAGGAGAGCGTAATCAGGTCGTTTCATGAAAGCAATGCAGAGGAGGGAATTTCTATTTATATCCATTTGCCTTTCTGCGAGGCATTGTGTACATTCTGTGCATGTCATAAACGTATTACAAAACAGCATAGTGTTGAAGTTCCGTATCTGGAAAGTGTTTTAAAAGAATGGAAACTTTATCTTGAGCTTTTTAATGAAAAGCCAAAACTGAAAGAATTACACCTTGGTGGCGGTACTCCTACATTTTTCTCTCCTGAAAACCTGAAAATTTTATTGGAAGGAATCTTTTCCACTGTAGAGATTGCAGAACACCCGGAATTCTCATTTGAAGGACATCCGAATAATACCACGAAGGAGCATCTTCAGACTTTATATGACCTAGGTTTCAGAAGAGTAAGCTTCGGAGTTCAGGATTATGATCCTAAAGTACAGAAAGCGATCAATAGAATTCAGCCTTTTGAGAATGTGAAAAACGTAACGGAATGGGCTAAGGAAATTGGGTACAGAGGGATCAGCCATGATTTGGTCTTCGGACTTCCACATCAAACCTGGGAAGCGATGGAGCATACCATCAGAAAAACTATGGAGCTGAAGCCGGATAGGCTGGCATTTTACTCTTATGCACACGTTCCATGGGTAAAAGGAGTAGGGCAGAGAGGTTTTGATGAAAATGATCTTCCAAGTGGAGAAGAGAAACGCCGTTTGTATGAAGATGGTAAAAAGTTGCTTCAGGATTTGGGATACATTGAGGTAGGAATGGATCACTTCTCTTTAGAACATGATGATTTATATCAATCTTTGATTCATAAAAAGCTTCACAGAAACTTTATGGGGTATACTTCAAGCAATACGCAGCTTATGGTAGGGCTTGGGATGTCTGCTATTTCAGATTCATGGTATGCTTTTGCTCAGAATGTGAAAACTGTAGAGGAATATCAGACGATGGTAGAAGAGGGTAAAATTCCTGTTGTGAAAGGACACGTTCTGAATGAAGAAGACCTGATGGTAAGAAGACATATTTTAAATCTGATGTGTCAGCTTGAAACTACTTTTACCGTAGAAAATTCTTTCCCTGAGCTTGATAATGCATTAGATATGTTGAAAGAAATGGAAAATGACGGATTGGTTGAAATCTCCGGCAAAGAAATTAAAATTACAGAAGCAGGTAGAGCTTTCACCCGAAATGTAGCGATGGTTTTTGATCTCAGAATGATGAGAAATAAACCGGAAACGAGAATCTTCTCAATGACGATATAAAACAAAAGCGATTCAACACTGAATCGCTTTTTTATTTGCTTATAGTTGTAATGTATTCTGTTTAGGGAAGTAATAAAATGTGTGAGGATTTTTTAACGCAACACTAGCAAGGGGATTTTGCGTTGTGTATTATTTTCGTCTGCAGCGGCATAATGTTAGTCTTGGCTGAGTGCAACATCCTTGCAAACTTTTTGAAAAGCATTATTGTTAAAATACTTAGCGCACCCTTTAGCGTTTAAAGCAAACTATTTCTACTTAATAACAATTTTCTGGCTGTAAGATTTATAATCACCCGATTTCAGATTGATAAAATAAACTCCAGGAGTAATTCCGGAAATATCAATCCCTTTTTCATTAATGATGTGATCTTTTTCTAAAACTTTTCTTCCCTCTGTGCTAATGATCTCTGCGGTTAATTTTTTATCTTTAATTCCACTGATGAAAACTTCTTTTGAAGCAGGATTTGGATAAATTTTTATTGCTTCTGAAAGATCATTTTCACGGGTACCTAATGACCCTGTTGTAATTTTAAATACTTTCCCGCTATTCACTGCGGCAACATAAAGTTCTTTTTGAAGATCCTGCCCGAAAGTAGAGAACCCATTTCCGCTGTAGGCAGACGTCCATATAATCGAATTATCAGCATTCAGGATGCCTATCTGGTCAGAACAAAAGTCTGCAAAGAAATATTTCCCCTGAAGTGATGGATATAGAGAGCCTCTGTACACATAGCCGCCGGTAATGGAGCATTTTCCGCCGGAATGATCGTATACAGCAATGGGAAACGTCATTGAAGACTGAGTTGGGCATCCTGCTGTGTTGTAAGCATTATTTCCTTCATAACAACGCCATCCGTAATTGATGCCTGCTTGTGATAAGGGCATTTTATTGATTTCCTCAATGGCTCCCTGTCCTACATCTGCAATCATGGCATTGCCGGTAGTGAGATCAAATGAGAATTTCCATGCATTTCGAAGGCCATAGGCCCATACTTCATCGGCTCCGTCAACACCAGCACCTGCAAAAGGGTTGTCGGATGGAATATTGTATGGGGTTGGGTCTGTTGCATTCACATCTATTCTCAGCATTTTCCCCAGTAATACATTTTTATTCTGAGCATTGTTATTGGGGTCTCCGCCACTTCCGCCATCTCCGGTTACGGCCCAAAGTTTTCCATCAGGAGCAAAATGAATACTTCCCCCGTTATGGTTGGCAAATGGCTTGGGAATATTCAGCAGTATTTTTTCAGAATTAGGATCAGCTATATCCGGATTAGTTGGATTAACGCTATATCTTGCCAGTACAATATTTCCCGCCGTGTTGTTATAATACACAAAAAAATACCCATTGCTTGAGTATTGCGGGTGGAATGCGAGTCCTAAAAGACCTCTTTCTCCATTAAAAACAATTTTTGAGGAAATATTCAAAAAATTAGTTGGATTAATAGTCCCGTTAGGATGAATTATTTTTATCATTCCGTTCTGTTGAACTACAAATAACCGGCTGTCATTAGCGTTTGTAATCTCGACCGGACTGGTTAATCCGGTGGCAAATTCTTCCAAATTAATGCTTTGAGCATTAACGATTAAGGAAGAAAAGATACTTAGAGCAAAAAGTGTTTTTTTCATAATATTTTGATAGTTAAGGTGTTGAAGTATGAATGAAATTTTTATACCAATTAAATATTATAGACTTCACTAAGATACTCTAAAATAATTGTTAAATCTTAAATAGAAATCAGAATGCTGATATATCTGAAAATAAACCATTTCTGTTGTTAAAAATTCATAAAATACAAGAAAATCATTATATTTGCCGACTTAATTTAACGTAGTTATAACAAAATGCAAGGAAAAGGACTTATTACAATTGTTGCTATTGTCCTGGGGTTGATTTGCTTAAACGAGCTATTACCAACCTGGTACGCCAGCAAAATTGAATCGCAGATCGAAGCTGCGAAAGGAAACGAGAAAGAGATCAAACGAATCAAGGAAGATACTCTTAATCTTGGGTATACGAAGCTTTATTATTCAAAAGCTAAAGACAAGGAAATGAAATTGGGTCTTGACTTAAAAGGAGGGATCAACGTTCTATTGGAAATCAACCAGAGAGATTTGGTAAATGATTTAACCAATTTTTCTACAAATCCTATTCTTATTGAGGCTTTAAACAAAACTGATGAAGCTCAGAAAAACTCAACAAAATCTTACATCGACAACTTCTTTGAACAGTTCGATGCGATTAACAAAGCGAAAGGAACAAACCTAAAGCTTGCTGATCCGGAACTTTTCGGAAACACAAACTTATCTGAAATCAAGTATAATACTACTGATGAGCAGGTAAAAAGTATTGTTAAGAGAAGAATTGATCTTTCTGTAGGAACAGCTTTCGAGGTAATCAGAACGAGAATTGATAAGCTTGGAGCGATTCAGCCAAACGTTCAGAGAGTACCTGGTACAGCTAGAATTTCTGTAGAAATGCCTGGTATGAAGGATATCGACAAGGTAAAGAAAATGCTTCAGACTTCTGCAAAACTTCAGTTTTGGGAAGTACAGCAAGTTACTGAAGTGGCTCCTTATTTCCAGACATTAACAACTATGGTTGCTGCAAAAGGAGATTCTATGGGAGTTGCAAAGAATGTAAACTTCATGAACCTTTTACAGCTTGACAAATTAAGAAGTAATGGTGTTGCGAACGTAAAATTGTCTGATACAGCTGCTGTAAATAAAATCTTGAACAGCAAAGTAGGAATGGCTTTACGTCCTGCAAACATTAAATATACACAGTTCATGTGGGGTTACAAACCTGAAGCTACAAGTCCTGATGATTTAGTATTGTATGCAATCAGAAGTAACATCAACCAAAAAGCTCCGGTAGACGGTGCAGTAGAAACTGCAAACATCAGCTACGACGAACTTGGAAGAGTTGTGGTAGACATGCAGATGGATTCTAAAGGAGCAAAAGAATGGAAAACTTTAACGGAGAAAAACGTTGGAAAACCAGTCGCTGTAACGCTTGATAACAGAGTGTATACTGCTCCAAACGTTGTAAATGCTATCCCTAATGGTAGAACTCAAATCTCTGGTAACTTCTCTCAGGAAGAAGCTAAAGAATTGGTTGACGTTTTGGGTGCTGGTAAATTACCTGCAGGTGCTAAAGTAGTTCAGGCTACTCAGGTAGGTCCGTCATTAGGACAGGAGTCTATCAACGCTGGTATGATTTCATTTGCAATCGCATTCTTAATTATCATTGTTTATATCATTTTCTATTACGGTGGTGCAGGGGTGTACGCTGTAATTGCGATGGTAATTAACCTTTTCTATATTTTCGGAATTATGGATTCCGGAGACTTCACCCTTACGCTTCCTGGTATCGCTGGTATTGTATTAACGATGGCTATGGCGGTAGACACGAACGTAATTATCTATGAAAGAACGAAAGAAGAATTATTTGCTGGTAAGAGTATCTTAGAAGCTTATAAAGACGGTTTCAAGCACGCATTAAGCGCGATTATTGACGGTCACTCTACTACGTTACTAACAGCAGTTGTATTGTTCTTCTTCGGAACAGGACCTATTAAAGGTTTCGCATTGACATTGATGATCGGTATTATCATGACATTGTTTACTTCTGTATTATTATCAAGAGTAATGATCTTCAGCAGACTAAACAAAGGTAAGACCCTTTCTGTATGGACTGCTCCTACGAAGAACCTATTCAGAAATACATGGATCGATTTCATTGGAAAAAGAAAATACGCATACATCATCTCTGCAGTATTAACAGTAATCTGTGTTGTTTCTATTGTAACTAACGGATTCAAATATGGTATCGACTTTACAGGTGGTAGAAACTATGTTGTAAGATTTGATAAGGAGGTTAATGCTAATGATGTTGAAGAAAAATTAGTTAAACTATTCAAAACAGAAGATGGTAAAAACTCTTCTGTAGAAGCTAAAACTTTCGGAAATGCTAAGCAGTTAAAGATCTCTACAGATTACCTTATCGAAGATGAATCTTTAAAAGCTGACCAGACTATCGAGCAGAAGTTATATGAAGGATTAAAAGGAGATCTTCCTTCTAATATTACTTTAAATGACTTCAAATCTGCAGACAAAGATCACGCAGGTATCATTTCATCTGAGAAAGTAGGACCTACTGTTGCTGATGATATTCAGACACACGGTATTCTTGCAGTAGTGGCTGCATTGGCTGGTATCTTTATCTATATTTTATTCAGATTTAGAAAATGGCAGTTCTCTTTAGGTGCTGTTGCAGCATTATTCCACGATGCGGTTATTATTTTAGGAACGTATTCATTACTTCATAAATATATGCCGTTCAACATGGAGATCAACCAGGATTTCATTGCTGCAATCCTTACGGTATTAGGATATTCAATCAACGATACGGTTATTATCTTCGACAGAATTAGAGAATACCTAAGAGAGAAGAAATCTTTAACACTAGCTGGATTGTTTGATGACTCTATTTCAAGTACATTGGGTAGAACATTCAACACTTCATTCACTACGATTTTGGTGATCCTTGCGATATTCATCTTCGGTGGTGATAACCTAAGAGGATTCATGTTTGCTATGTTAATCGGTATTGGATTCGGTACTTACTCATCAATTTTTGTTGCATCGGCAATTGCTTATGACTTCCTTAAAAAAGGAAAAGAAGATGAAGTACACGGAAAAACGACCTCCGATAAAGAAGTACTTGCTTCAAAATAATACAAACTACAATAAATTAGTAAAAGCCTTTCGAAAGAAAGGCTTTTTTTATTTTCTGCGCACACCTTAGTTCTTCCTCTATGAGTAGAAGCACCTATCAATAATATTACAGTCCTAAGTGATAAACTTATGTGGGTTTTGTGCTGCCTATAGACTCATAAAATAAATAGGAATGTTTTCCATCTTGATATACTTGTTATTATTTCCATAATGCCTATTTTTCATTGTTTATTACTTATTTTTCCTTACGTTTCCCAACTGTACATTTTTGAACATTTTTTTTCGTCAAAAAAAATGATGAAATTTAACATAAATTAGACTTATTATTGAATAAATCTAACTCTGGAGATTAAAAATTTCGCGCAAAACATTAATAATAAGTATTTTTTTTAAATGTTGCATGTGTATGATTATTTTAGTTAAAAAAAATCAAATAAATGTAGAATTATGTGTTAAATTATTATATATTTACATAAAACAAAACAAAAATGAAATTCGAAAAATTATTCGTGGCTGCGGCACTATGTGCTGGCAGCGTTATTACTGCGCAGATAGGAATTGGTACTCCCAATCCTGATAAAAGTTCTGCTTTAGATGTGACTGGCACCAATAAAGGTGTATTAATCCCTAGAATTTCCGATCTCACCACAGTGGCCACTCCAGCAAATGGTCTATTGGTTTATGATCTGAAAAGGCAGGCATTAACCCAAAACATTGGAACACCCGCTACACCAAACTGGGTTCCCATTAGTGGAAACATCGTTAAGTTCTTCTACATGCCCTCTATCAGCATTGATACTTCTACGTTGGGTACAGGTAGAACATTGGACCTATACCAATTGTATAAAACACAGTTTTCTACTCCGAAAGTTACAAGTACAGGAGCTCCAGCAGCCATTCCTTTCTTTGTGAATGCTACAGATCTGTACTATTATGTAACGGATTTTGATGGAAATGTTTTAAGAAATGTAAGCATTGATGCCAATGGTATCCTGCGCTATGACGTAGTGGGAACGGCTACAGCATGCTCGTTTGTTAATATTGTATTTGTAATCAAATAGTTTTAAGTGGCATACAGTCATTGCGATCATCTCTGATTAGGTAGGGATGAGTATTATTTCGTGTACAATTAACAGCTTAAAATTATCAATGATGAAAATAAATTCAATATTACGTTATACTTTTATAGCGCTATGCTTTCTGGTGTCAAACAAGATGCTTTCTCAGGAAATGGTCTCCCTGCCCAATGGTGGCTGCGGAAGACTGTTGGATACTAATACTTCAAGTGCAAATAATGGTGGATTTCTATGTTTCAGGCTAGGAAAAGAAGCTGCTAATCCTACTAATATGACAGATACTGATGTAAATTCTTTTGCCTCTTTAAAACCGGGGACAGGTGCAGGTCTTTTTTGTAATATGCATGTGGGAGTAGGAACAACAGGTGCTGATTTCCCAGCAAATAAACCTGTTTACATTGATTTTGCTTCTGATGGATTTAATTTTAATCCTAGTTTTAATGGTGGTAATTTTGTGTTTTACAATAATGGTACTGAGGTTTATAGAACTGGTATTAATGGGCACTTTTTCTTTGATTTTGGAGATAACCAGGAACGTCGGATTATTAAAGTGATTCCAACTGTAGCATGGGATGAAGTGAGGCTAGCTTTCGGAGAGACTATAGGTATTGGTTTCTCATTTAGTCAGATGAGGGTTTATAATATTCTTTCAGAGTATTATATTGATCCTATGACCTATTTATCTCAACCTTCAGATAGAACAGTCCCTGTAGGTGGATCTACTACGATGACAGCTGTTATCAGCAATACGGATATTGATGAAACACCTGCAAATGTTACCTATCAATGGCAGATTCTCAACGGAAGTACATGGACAGATCTGGCGAACAATACTAATTACAGCAATGTTACGAGCTCTACACTCAATATCAATAATGTTCCTGTAGGATTTAACAATAACCAATATAGAGTAGTTGCAAAGTCAAGTTTTTATACTTGCTCATTTCAAGCTATTTCCAATATTGGTAGGTTATTTGTGAACGCAGTGAACAATCCGGGAACGATTGGAACAGATCAAACGGTTTGTCTGGATATCAATAGTGATCCGGCAGCGTTTACAGTAACTGCAGCTGCTCAGGTCACCGGAAATGCAGAATATCAATGGCAGAGTTCAACAGATAATGTAACTTTTACAAACATCACCAACGCTACTTCTGCAACATATGATGCTCCGGCTGTTACACAGACTACCTATTACCGTCGTGGAGTAAGATCAACCCTTAATGGAAATATTACAGCTTATCAATTCAGCAATGTGGTAAAAGTTACTCTTAAGAAGAGCTGTCTCATCAAATGCATCATAACCAACCGTATGATTTCTGCAAAACCTAATAGTAATTAACACTATATATTAACTTAATGGTAAAAAAGACCTGTTTCATGTTCATTTGAAATCAGGTCTTTTTATTTTATGGTTATCAGATCTTTAATTTCCTGTCCTTAGAGTTGTTGGAAATAATATAAAAACATAGTGTTTTTTAAGATGATTCTGTTATTCAATATTATACTTATTTAATATCGTAAAATTTAGAACCATTATTTTTAAGATTTGATTAATTTTGCACCATCATGGAAAATTCAAAGAAAAAAGCTGCAATAGGCTTTATATTTATTACTTTACTGATTGATATTACGGGCTGGGGAATCATTATTCCTGTTGTTCCCAAATTAATTGAAGAGTTGATTCATGCAGATATCAGTGAAGCCGCAAAATATGGTGGCTGGTTGGGATTTGCCTACGCATTTACACAATTTATCTTTTCTCCACTGGTGGGAAATCTGAGTGACAAATATGGGCGTAGACCTATTATTCTGATTTCGCTTTTCGGGTTTGCAATAGATTATATTTTCCTTGCACTGGCCCCAACTATCTGGTGGCTGTTCCTGGGAAGAATTATTGCAGGAATTACGGGGGCAAGTGTAACCACTGCGAGTGCTTATATTGCAGATATTTCTACGGACGAAGACAGAGCAAAAAACTTTGGACTGATAGGAGCAGCCTTCGGTTTGGGTTTCATTATAGGACCGGTTTTGGGGGGCGTTTTAGGACATTACGGCGCAAGAGTTCCTTTTTATGCAGCAGCAGCTTTATGCCTTCTTAATTTTCTTTACGGCTATTTCATTCTTCCTGAAAGTTTGGATAAAGATAAAAGAAGAGAATTTAACTGGAAGCGCGCGAATCCTGTGGGATCTTTCAAATTTTTAGGAAAACATCCGGAAATTTCAGGGCTTATTACTGCTTTGATTCTGATCTATATTGCAGGGCATGCCGTACAGAGTAACTGGAGCTTCTTTACCATGTATAAGTTCAACTGGACAGAAAGAATGGTCGGGATCTCATTAGGAGTTGTAGGTTTACTTGTTGGTTTGGTACAGGGACTTTTAATCAGATGGACTACACCAAGGCTGGGAGAGCAGAAGAGCATTTATTATGGTCTTGCTATGTATGCTATAGGATTGTTATTGTTTGCATTTGCTTCAGAAGGGTGGATGATGTTTGCTTTCTTAGTTCCGTATTGTCTGGGAGGAATCTGTGGTCCTGCTTTACAGTCAGTGATTACGAAAAGTGTACCTTCTAATGAGCAGGGAGAACTTCAGGGAGCATTAACCAGTTTAATGAGTGCAACATCTATTATTGGTCCTCCAATGATGACCAATCTGTTCTACTTTTTTACGCATGATGAAGCACCCTTCGAGTTTTCAGGAGCACCATTCTTCCTGGCATTTATTTTAATGGCCATTAGTGTAGTGATTACATATTCTGCTTTTAAGAAAAAAGGAAAGATTTAATAAACCTGACTTTTAGCTGGATAATGAATCAAAATTATTGCTTTTAAGATGTAAATTGTATTTCTCAATACAAGCCGGAATAGTTCAAATCAATTCTTCATCTGGATTGGGAAGGTAGAAATTGGGAAAAAATAAGGTTAATATATCATAGGATTTTAGCAATTAGATAGACGTAAAAAATTATATTATTGGATTTTCTTTTTTGTTATTAATTTTTATCGTAATATTGCGATATAATTATTCAAACTATGGGAGCAACGAAAACGGACCATTTCACAGATAAGCAAAACAAGATAGCTACAATTGCAAAAGCATTAGGGCATCCTGCCAGAGTTGCTATTATTGAATACCTGCTAAAGGTAGACACTTGTATATGTGGAGATATTGTTAATGAACTTCCTCTAGCACAAGCAACGGTTTCCCAACATTTGAAAGAATTAAAGAATGCAGGGCTAATAAAAGGAAACATTGAGGGGACTGCCATCTGTTACTGTATTGATGAAAATACTTTTGGAATATTAAAAGATTATTTTTCAAATATAATACTGACTGTTTCCAATCAAAAATGCTGTTAAGCATTTTTTTATTCACATTTATCGTAATATAGCATTTAACCAATAAATAAAAAAACAATGAAATTATCTGAAATCAAAGCAATTTTACCAACATTAGCTAATGTTGAATTTCAATTAGAAAACGGAGATTTTGTTCCCGAGCATTTTCATATTACAGAAGTAGGAACTGTAACAAAACACTTTATTGATTGTGGGGGAAAAGTCCGCCATGAAAAGGTGGTTAATTTTCAATTATGGAATGCCAATGATTTTGAACACAGACTAAAACCTGGGAAGCTTTTAAATATTATTAACCTTTCTGAAGAGAAACTGGGTATTGAAGATGATGAAATTGAAGTTGAATATCAAAATACTACTATTGGAAAATATGATTTAGAGTTTAATGGAAAAACTTTTGTTCTTAAAAATAAGACAACAGCTTGTTTAGCTCAGGATTCCTGCGGTATTCCTGCAGAAAAGCAGAAAGTGAGATTATCTGAATTATCTTCAAGCCCAACTTGCTGTACGCCAGATTCCGGATGTTGCTAAAACTGAATAACTCAAAATAAATAAATTATGTATTCCCAATTATTAGAAACAATAGAGTTATTAAACAATCAAGAAATTAGCGAAGATAGAAAAGCTATTGTAAGACCCTTAATTGACTTTATTCAGAAAAATTCTGATGACAAGAAAGCAATTGATATTAATTTTATCTGTACCCACAACTCAAGAAGAAGCCATTTATCGCAAGTTTGGGCACAGGCAGCAAGTACATATTTTAATATTCCGAATGTAACTTGTTATTCAGGGGGAACGGAAGCAACCGCAATGTTTCCTAAAATTGCAGAAACTTTAATGGAGCAAGGTTTTTTAATCATGAAAATTTCAGATACAGAAAATCCTGTATATGCTATCAAGCATGACGAAGATCTACATCCCATTATAGGTTTTTCTAAAAAGTATGATAGTGTATTTAACCCTACACATGGTTTTGCTGCAGTTATGACTTGTTCGCAGGCAGATGGCGGATGTCCTTTTATTCCAGGAGCTGACAAACGTATTTCTATTACTTTTGAAGATCCCAAAATTTCAGATGGTACTCCTGAACAGGAAAAGATTTATCATGAAAGAAGTTTGCAGATAGGAGCAGAAATGTTTTATGTTTTTTCACAAATAAAAAAAATAAAATGAAAATAATTTCAATTGATAGGGATCATTATCCGGATATTTCCAATATATACAAACAAGGTATTGATACAGGTATTGCAACGTTTGAAATCTCTGTTCCATCATGGGAAGTCTGGAATGAAAGTAAACTACCACACAGTAGGTTAATAGCAGTTCAGGATGATACTGTATTGGGTTGGGCTGCCTTATCTAAAGTGAGTAGTCGTTGTGTTTATGAAGGTGTAGCTGAAGTAAGTGTTTATGTATCTGAAAATCATAGAGGAAAAGGTGTGGGCAAAGCTTTAATGCAATATCTCATAGAAGATAGCGAGGCTAATGGGATCTGGACCTTACAGTCGGGAATGTTTCCGGAAAATGAAGCTACTATAGCATTGCATGAAATTTTTGGATTTAGAATGATTGGATATCGGGAGAGAATAGGAAAACTCCGAGGTATATGGAGAGATAGCGTAATGATGGAAAGAAGAAGTAAAGTAGTAGGGATAGATTAAATACATAGTATGCAGCCAAAATTAAAATTTCTGGATAGATTCCTTACACTTTGGATATTTTTAGCAATGTTTTTAGGGATAGGTTTAGGCTATTTCTTTCCGGGCATGTCAAATATAACCAATTCTTTGTCCGTTGGAACTACAAATATTCCGCTGGCAATGGGTTTAATAGTCATGATGTATCCACCATTAGCAAAAGTTGATTATGCTCTATTACCAAAAGTTTTTACAGATAAAAAAGCTATAGGAATTTCCTTATTATTAAATTGGGTAATAGGTCCGGTATTAATGTTTGTATTGGCTGTTGTTTTCCTTAGAAATGAACCAGATTATATGATTGGTTTAATTCTCATTGGCTTGGCAAGGTGTATTGCAATGGTACTCGTGTGGAACGATTTAGCAAAAGGTAATCGTGAATATGGAGCATTATTAGTTGCTTTGAATAGCATATTTCAAGTGCTTAGTTATAGTTTTATGGTTTGGTTTTTTATCAATATTCTACCTAAAAAATTAGGCCTGGCTAATTTTAATGTAACGGTATCCATGGGAGAGGTTACGGAAAGTGTTTTTATATATCTGGGTATTCCTTTTATAGCAGGTTTCTTAAGCCGTTATTTATTAATCAAATTAAAAGGTCTGGAATGGTATAACAGGAAATTTGTTCCTAAAATTTCTCCACTCACTCTGTATGCTCTTTTATTTACAATTGTAGTAATGTTCAGTCTGAAAGGAGATAAGATCCTAGAGCTGCCATTAGATGTTTTAAAAGTAGCTGTACCATTAATAGTATACTTTGTTCTGATGTTTTTTGTGAGTTTTTTTATCAACAAATCATTCAATGTTCCTTATGATAAAAATGCTTCCATAGCCTTTACAGCAACAGGTAATAATTTTGAATTAGCTATTGCGGTGTCTATTGCGGTGTTCGGGATTCATTCTCCACAGGCATTTGTTGGAGTGATCGGGCCATTGGTAGAAGTTCCCGTTTTGATATTACTTGTAAAGATAAGTTTATGGTTAAAAAAGAAATATTATTAGTAAAAATAGATGTACTTTTCCCAATATCAGAAAATGATTGATTTACTCTATTAATAATAATGATGTGAATTTCTAAGAAATTTTCTCAGACATTTGCTAATGTAAATAGTTAAAGTTAAAATCATGGATGATTTAAAATTAGACAAATACCTTAAAAGAATTCATTATTCCGGCGATTTGGGAGCGAATATGGAGGTTTTAAAAAGAATCCATCAGCTACATCCTCAGTATATACCTTTTGAAAATATAGATTCCTATACAGGAATAGTTCCGTCACTGGATTTAGAGTCTATTTTTCAGAAGTTGGTGGTTGAATCCAGAGGTGGATATTGCTATGAGCAGAACCTGCTTTTGAGCGAAGTACTGACATATCTTGGGTTTAAGGTACAATTGCAGTTGGGTAGAGTATTGTGGAGAAAAGATGAAAACAGCAGTGCTGCTAAAACACATCTGTTGCTGATTGTAGAATGGGAGAGCCAAAAATATCTTGTAGACTGTGGTTTTGGAATCGCTACATTGACCGGTCCTTTACTCCTGAATGAACAGGAACCACAGGAAACTCCTAATGAACAATTTAAAATTTTGCATAAAAACGGAACCTATACACTCTGGATCTGGAAGGAAAAGTGGCTGCCCGTTTATCGTTTTGAGCTGGAGCATGTAGAACCTCTTGATCTTGAGATTTGTAATTGGTATCTGTCCACTCACCCGGAATCTAATTTCAGAAAAAACCTGGTTTTTTCTAAGGTTGATCCACTTGCGAGGTACACGTTTAGTGATCATACATTAAATATCAGAAAAAAGGCTGGGGGGAAAGAATCGGTTTCTATTGAAAGTGAAGTCCAACTGGCTGAAATGCTGAAGGATGTATTTGGGCTTAATGAAAATGCCATAGAACTTCTGAAACAGAAAATATAAAAACAAACTTTCATTATTGATTATAATTATATAAATAAAGGGAAGCTGCTAACAGACTTCCCCTTTATCATTTTAAAAATTTTATATTCTATGAAACTAAGGATATAATGATTTGTATCCATTGCTTACCATATTACTGCCCAATCCTGAGAACGATACAGAGAATTTGCTGGCATTAAAGCTTAAAGATCCTGTTGGAGTACAAAGTCCCAATGCATACTGACATTGTCCGTAAGCACCTGTTTTCTTAGTAACCTTACTTTCACTTTTTGCTTTTCCTAAGCTGATGTTGGACCAGTCGTTAACATCTGTGTTGGATACAGATGAACCAGTATAGTAGATGGTAATCTGATAGCCCATTTCACCTCTTTTAGATCCCCAAAGCCATTTGGCAGTCCACCATTCTTTATACCATTTGGAGACTACTTTTGCAGCTGCTGTATTTGAATTTTCTACGGTTCCTCTTGTATCCATCATGATTAATCCTCCAAGAACATTATCCCAGATAATTCCTGAATCATTATAGAAGCAAAGACTGGTGAATTTCCCATTTTTGTTGCTCCAGATTACTTCCATAACGTTGGTTCCTGTTTTTATTTCTTCAGTCACCATTTCTTTTAATCCGGTTTGGGCAATGTTAAGATCATCACCTACATAGAGATCACCAATTCTTCCCAATTTTACAGTTGAAAGATCCATAAGATTTCCTACAGCAATAAATTGATCCTTGTCAGAAATAAGGTTTTTTGAAATTTCAATTCCTTTTTGAGTCGAAATTTGTCCTATCACCTTCACACCAGCCATTTGTATATCACTTTTCAGATATTTTTCAAGGCTTTTTTGTGATTCATCTAACTGAGCCTGTACAGTACTGGGAACAGCTTGTGAAATAGAAGTGGTTTCTCTTTGCAGATCAGCAGTGGTAATTTTTGTCTGAGCAGTTTCCTGTTTGGTGATTTCATTGTTCTCATCACTACAGCTGCTAAGTGATAATACCGATAAAACGGCCATCAATTTAAAGACAGTAACTAATTTTTTCATAATATATTTAATTTAGGTTGTGCATAGTAAATATACTTAAACCTTGTGTAATTCTCAATATTTTGAATTAATTATTTGTTAATTTGAAAGTAATTGTTGTTCGAGAGAAAGGATTTGAAAAAAGAACAGGGGTTGGAGAGATAATAGACGATAGAAAAGTAGAATGGAATTTAGAACTGAGATTTGAGATTATTGAAAAAATCTAAGTATTGAACTTTAAATTCAAAACGAGCAATCAGGCACTTCATGAAATAAACTTTGAACGATGAACCTTGAACTTTAAACCTGCTTCCCATTCAAAATCTTAAAATTTGTTTAAATTTTTAGTTTACGGCAAATAAATGTATAATCTTTTGTAATTTTACAGCATGGAATTAAGCATTGGAGAAATGGCATTGATTGCAATAGCAATCGTTGTATTATTCGGTCCGGATAAACTGCCTCAAATTGCACGTGACTTGGGTGCAGGTGTTAGAAAAATGCGTGGTGCAGTGGAAGATATCAAAACTGAGATCATGAAGGAAACAGACAACCCTGTTTCTGAAATTAAACGTGAAATTGAGAAAGTAAAAGATGCTGCCAAAGATTTCAACCCGATGAAGGACATTGAAAAAGATGTTCTTACAGAGCCTGCTTCTACTACTCAGGAACCTCCAAAACCCAAGCCTGCCGATGACGAAACCTATGAAGGGCCTGTAAGCAGATAATGTATGGAGGAAATTATTCAGGAAGATAAGCAGGTATTTCTATACCTTAATAATTTGGGCGACCCGGCCTTTGACCAGTTTTGGATGCTGATATCCAGCACATGGATCTGGGTACCGCTTTATAGTATATTCCTTTATTTTTTATACAAAAACTACAAACTAAAATCTTTAGTTTTTATTCTTATATTTTTAGCACTTGGAGCAACGGTTTCAGACCAGCTTGCAAGTGTGTTCAAATATGGAGTGGCAAGGCTAAGACCATGTCATGATTCCAGTTTGGAACATTATATGAGAATTGTGAAATGTGGGGGACAGTATGGATTTTATTCTGCACATGCGTCCAATACATTCTTTTTAGCTGCATTTTTAAGTATTTTGCTTAAAAATAAACTTAAATGGTTTCCTTATGCTATATTTGTTTGGGCTATAGTGGTTTCCTACAGCCGAATATATTTAGGAGTGCATTTTCCAATTGATATTTTGGTGGGGGCGTTTGTTGGATCTTTATTGGGAGTGATATTTGGTGCACTCGCGAGAAAAGTAATCAACAAACAAAATATAACTTCATGAAAAAATATTTATTAGTTTTAGCTTCCCTTAGCTTCTCCTTAAACGTCTTTTCCCAGGATAAAAAAATGGCTGAAGAATGTTTTAAAAAAGCAGATTATAAATGTGCTGAAGAACAGTATTCCAAACTGTCAGAGAAGGAGCAGATCCGAAAAATTCAATCAGAATATTATAATTATCTCGGAACAGCGCAAAGAAGATTAGGAAAAACCAATCTTGCTTTTAAATCGTATGATATGGCTTTAAAAACCAATCCGATGTCTGTCTCTGTATATGAAAATCTTTCTTCATTATACAGCCAGAAAGGGGATAAGAAAAAGGCATTGGAGTATATTGAAAGCGGACTTAAAGTAGATGACAAAAGTCCTGATTTATACCTTACCCGTTCCAAGATCTATGAAGCCCAGGATAAAAAAGATTTGGCTAAAGCAGACCTTAATCATATCCTGACTTTTGCTCCGGATTATATTTTTGCCCAAACCGGTTTAGCCAATCTGAAAAAAAATAATGGCGAACTGGAAGATGCATTGAAAGATTACAACAAACTCATTGCCGAAAAACCTGAATCATTGCTGTATAGTGGAAGGGCAGATGTTTATCTGAAAATGAAAAGAAATAAAGATGCACTTGCAGACGTTAATAAAGCGATTTCTATTGATCCGAAATTTGCCCAGGCATTTGTAACAAAAGCATTGATCTTATTTAATACGGCAAAGCCAAAAGAAGCTTGTGAAAATCTCGACAGAGCTGTTAGTTTAGGTTATGAAAAAGCCATATTAGCTGAATATTATGCTAAATGCGTTAAAAAATAAGATATCTCATCACTACAATACCTGCCAATAGGATTGTTTTACCGTGAAAAATAATATTAATTAATAGAAAACAGTTGAATATAGCTATACATCTATCTTCAGCTGTTTTTGTTCATATAAAAAATAACATGTTAAATGTCGTTCTTGTAGAACCCGAAATCCCCAATAATACAGGAAATATCGGGCGCTTATGTGTGGGAACAGAATGTAAACTGCACTTAGTTCATCCCTTCGGATTTGTAATTAATGATAAAAACCTGAAGCGGTCCGGATTGGATTATTGGGTTCATCTTGATGTTACTGAATATGCCAATGTAGAGGAATGGATAAAAAGTATTCCGGATCCGTCACGTGTATTCTTAATGAGTTCTCATGCAGAGAAATCATATCTGGAAAATGATTTTCAGGATGGAGACTGGCTTGTTTTCGGAAAGGAAAGTGTTGGGCTGAGTGAAGAGATCTTGAACCAATTTGAATACCATCTAACCATTCCAATGTCTAAGCTGATCCGAAGCTTTAATATTGCCAATTCTGTAGCTTTTGTAGTAGGAGAAGCCAAAAGACAGATCGGTTTAAAAGGATAGACTATTATTTACAGGTTAAGAAATAAGTGACTTTTAATCATTATGATAAGGCTTTCCCTGAAGAATCTGATCTGCACGGTAAAGCTGTTCCACAATAAAAAGGCGGATCATCTGATGGGTAAAAGTCATTTTAGATAATGACATTTTTTCATTAGCTCTGCTATAGATATCTTCTGAAAAACCATAAGCACCGCCAATCAGGATATGTACTTTTTTTACAGAAGAATTCATCCATGTATCAATTTTATGAGAAAATTCACGGCTGGTAAACTGTTTCCCTTTTTCGTCAAGAATAACAACCAGATCATTTTTATCAATATGATTAAGAAAAAGCTTGGCTTCCTCTTTTTTAAGAAGATCCGGTGACAGGTTTTTGGCATTTTTAACATCAGGAATCTCAGTAATTTCAAAATTCCAGTGCTTGGGAAGGCGGTTAAGGTAATAATTAATCAGGGATGTTATTTCCTTATCATCCGTTTTGCCGATACAAAGTAAGCTGATTCGCATTGTAAGAAGTTTCAGGCGGCAAAGATAGTGATTTTTACCGGTTGGAGCTGGGTGATAAACGTTTCAAATCATTGTAGCGATTACTGTAGATATTTATGATAATTTAAAGCTTAGCAGTTAACAGTCTGAATACATTTTTAATTATTTTAATAGTCTGCAGTTAATTTGAAAAAGGCCATAACTATAAAAAGGAAATGATCATGATTTTTATGGTGAATGTCAATAAGTCTCCATTCTCTATAATTTGCATGGTGGAGCAGGAGAGGGAAAATGTTTATATTTGTAAGAGATAGAGAAAATATCTTTAAAACTCATCATTTGGGTTTGATATTTGATCTTTTGACTAATCACGAAATTGCAGCAATAGATGAGTGTAAAAGTTCCCAGATTTATCCTGAAAGTTCAGGCGTTTTTTGATAACATCCATATTCCTGTTTTGGGAATATCGCTTTGGCAGATGTTTCAGATTTATATCTCCGGGATTTTTAAAGGAAAGATAGGGCGAAAAGCTGCTGCTATTTCCTGGAGCTTTACCATAAGTTTATTCCCTTTTATTCTGTTTTTACTTTCGGTCTTGCCTTATATGCCACATTATGACAAGCTTCAGTTCTATATTTTTGATGTGTTGATGCATAATGTTTTCCCATCCAATATGGAAGGCGATGTGAGAGGTTATATTGAAACCAATATCATCCCCAATATGAAAGGAATCAGTAATCTGACCATTGTATTGGCACTCATTTTTGCCACAAATGGTACTTTTTCCCTGATTAACGGATTTAATGAGAATGCAGAAGAGAAACTCAGCGATGTAAAAGAATTTATTCTTTCATTCTTTATTACAATAGGTTTTATTACCATTGTGTTTTTAACGCTTTTTGGAGTCTATTATGTAGAGGTTGTAATGAAGCTTTTCACACCTGCTTATGATGTAAGCTGGCTGGTAGATAACCTTTCCAGTATCATCGGATTTGTCTCTTTCCCATTGTTTTATTTTATCCTTTTAACCCTGTTTTACTGGTTGGGAACTGTGAAAATTACAAGATTCAGACAGGCTGTTCCGGGAGCGATTCTTACAACCGTCTTATTTGTGCTTACCACCTATATTTTTGCGATCTATGTGAAAGATATTGCCCGATATAACGTTCTTTACGGATCCATTGGAAGTATGATTCTGCTGATGGTTTGGGTGAATGTGAATGTCTATCTTTTGCTTTTCGGGAATGAGTTGAATATGGCGATCAGAAAGCTGAGAATAGAGAAGTTGCTGTCTGATGAGATTCAAAAGGAAACAGTTTACTATCATGCTCCGATTACAGAACCGGATTTTGAAAATGATGAAGAACACCAAAGAAAGCTGGAAGACCAGAAGAAGAATTAATCTTCCTCCGGTTCCATATTTTCTTTAGAACTTAGACTTAAGATCGTAAACCCTAGAATGGCTGCAATAAAAGAGGCAATCAGAATCGCAAATTTAGCTTCATCCTGAATCACAATTTCTCCTTTAAATGATAATAAGGCAATAAAAATGGACATCGTGAATCCGATTCCTGCCAAAAGACCTACACCAATCATCTGAGCCCAATTACTGTTTTGAGGTAAAGAACTAAGTTTTAATTTGATGGCAATCAAAGAGAATAAGTTAATTCCGATCAGCTTTCCAAGAATCAATCCGCAGATAATTCCTAATCCTAATGTACTCGTAACGCCTGCTAACATTTCACTTGAAAAAGTAATATTGGTATTGGTTAAAGCAAAAATAGGCATGATTAAAAAACTTACCGGAACATGAAGCTGATGTTCCAGTTTTTCCAATGGTGAAATTTCTACATTTGAAGCATTGGTTGGGATTGAAAATGCCAGTAAAACCCCTGCTATGGTGGCATGAATTCCGGAGTGATGTAGGAAATACCATAAAAATAATCCAGGAATAATATAAAATATCGTTTTGGTAACTTTTAAAAAGTTGAAGATAAATAATAGAGCTGTTACTCCAAAAGAGAGTAGAAGATAGCTCCAATGGATCTGGTCTGTATAAAAGATAGCGATTACAAGAATAGCTCCCAGATCATCTACAATGGCTAATGCTGCAAGGAATATCTTGATTGAATTAGGGATTTTCTTTCCCAACATTGAAATAATAGCCAAAGAAAAAGCAATATCAGTAGCCATCGGAATTCCCCAGCCATTGCTGTATTCTGTCCCGGAGTTGAAAATACTGTAAATAACTGCAGGTACAACCATTCCGCCTACTGCTGCAAAAATAGGTAATGATGCATTCTTGAAAGAAGAAAGTTCGCCTTCTACAAGCTCTCTTTTTATCTCCAATCCTACCAGAAGGAAGAACACTGCCATCAGGCCATCATTGATCCAGATGCTGACAGGATAGTTCAGATCAAACAGGTGAGTGCCTACTTCCTTGTCTAAAAAGCTCTGAAAGCTTCCGGCAAGAGAAGAGTTGGCAATAAGTAATGAAATAAGCACGCAGAAAATAAGAATGATTCCTGAGGCTTGACTGTTGTTGAAAAATTTTTTAAAATAAAGTGATAAATTCATGTTTAAGATTGTAGTCGTCTCACTCTCGAGACTCCATTAATATTCTTGAGCTTCTTGAAGGTTTCCTCCAATTGCCCCTTATTCTTGACTTCAAGATTGATGTTTCCGGTGAAGACGCCGTTGTTGGATTCAATAGACAGGCTCTTCATATCCATTCCCATGCTTCCGCTGATGACCGTAGTAATATCATTAATCATACCCATTCTGTCAAGGCCTTCAATCTCGATTTTTACTCTGTTCTTGAAGCTTTCTTCATTAACCCATTTAGCTGGAATAACACGATAATCATATTGTGCTCTAAGGTTAATAGCATTCGGACAGTTGTCACTGTGTACTTTAATTCCATCGGAAATGGTAATGAATCCGAAGATTTTGTCTCCCGGAATTACGGTACAGCATTTTGCATAGCTATAATTCAGTTTTTCCTCATCTTTTCCAAAGACAATCATGTCAAGGTTTTGTTCTTTCGGCTCCTCGTAATGAGTGTTTTTGGATGGAGATTTCCTGAATCTGGAAAGTAAGTTGTTGAATACGTTTTTACTTTCAATATATTTCCTTAAACTACTTGCATCCAGTTCATTGGTCTGGAATTTAAGGAATAGTTCCTGTGATGATTTTAAATTAAAGAACTTCTGTAATTTATTGATTTCTTCATCATTAAAGTTGATTTTTGCATGACGAAGTTTTCTCTGTAAAGTTTCTTTTCCTTCTTCTACCAGCTGATTTTTCTGGGAATTCAGATAACTTTTAATCTTGGATTTAGCTTTTGAAGTTACTACAAATTCCAGCCAGTCCGATTTAGGCTTCTGATTCTGAGAAGAAAGAATATCTATCTGATCTCCATTTTGAAGAACGTAGGAAATAGGAACCAACTTGCCATTAATTTTAGCACCCAAACACTTCATACCCAGATCCGAGTGAACAGAAAATGCAAAATCCAGTGCCGTTGCATTGGTTGGCAGGATCTTGATTTCTCCTTTTGGAGTAAATACAAATACTTCTTTTGAATAAAGATTCAGTTTAATATTATCCAGAAGCTCGGAAGTAGAAAGGTTTTGCTGCTGTTCAAGCACTTCACGGATTTCCGTAACCCATTTTTCAAAATTACGGTCATCTGAGCTTTGTTTATAGCCTTCTTTGTATTTGTAATGTGCTGCAACCCCTTTTTCAGCAATTTCATCCATACGTTCGGAACGGATCTGTACCTCAATCCATTTTCTATCAGGGCCTAAAACTGTCAGGTGCAAACTTTCATATCCTGTAGAGCGGGGTTGAGTGATCCAGTCGCGCATTCTTGATGGGTTACTGTGATAAACATCCGTAACGATGGAATAAATCTTCCATGCCAGAAATTTTTCGTTTTTAGCATCCGATTTATAAATGATTCTGATGGCATAGTTGTCGAAAACTTCTTCAAAGGGAACCCCCTGTTTCAGCATTTTTCTGTAAATAGAAGAAATAGCCTTTGCACGGCCTTTGATTTTAAAGTTTAAACCTTCTTCACTAAGTCTTTCAGAAGCTTCTTTTTTGAATTCTTCAATGTACCTTTCACGGCTTTCCTTGGCCAATTCTAATTTCTCCGTGATTTCATTGTATACCTCAGGATTATTGTATTTTAAAGAAAGATCTTCCAGCTCGGATTTGATATTATACAATCCAAGACGGTGTGCCATCGGAGCATAGATATAAACTGTTTCTGAAGCAATTTTTTTCTGCTTGTCCGGAGCCATGCTCTCCAGGGTCCGCATATTGTGAAGACGGTCTGCAATTTTAATCAGAATAACCCTGAAATCTTCAGACAGGGTGAGCAACAGTTTTCTGTAGTTTTCCGACTGTACAGAGATATTCTGATGGTTCATAATGGATATTTTGGTTAATCCATTCACGATACTGGCGATTTTCTCACCAAAGATCTTTTTCAGATCCTCATAGGTGTAGTCGGAATCTTCAATTACATCATGCAGCAATGCACAGGCAATAGAGGTAGCTCCCAAACCGATCTCTGTAGCTACAATTTTGGCTACAGCGATAGGGTGGTAGATGTAAGGCTCCCCGGATTTTCTCCTTTGGTCTTTATGAGCATCCAATGCAATATCGAATGCTTTCCGGATAAGCTTGTTATTTTCCTCATCCAGTGTTCTGTATGTGTTAGAAATCAGATCCTTATACCTTGCAAGGATCTCTTTGTTCTCTTGTTCTAAATCGTAACTCATTTGTGCAGATGCCTATATTTAAACGAAAATACGAAAATTTTTACTTTTTTCAAACATAAAAAATCCGTAGCACGCACTACGGATTTCCGGTTATTTAGTTTTATGTTGATTAGAATTTCACCTCTGAATTCATGCCGTCACTTGCGGTCTTGATTTTAATATCAGGGCTGTTGTGGATTTCGGCTTTGTTTCTGGCATCAATGTACTTTTTAATTGTATCGTAATTGGCCTGCTCAATGCTCATATTTTCGAATAAATAAGTTTTAATAACAGCATTTTGTGAAAAAATGCTCCGGGCACTATCCACCTGGCCATTGTCCTTTACCGCCACACTTACCAGGTATTGGGCGTTACTCGCTTCACTGTTAAGGTATACAATGTAATCGGAAATAGGAATTCCTGAATTTTCCAGATCACTCTCAAGCTTTTTGTAATCGCTATGGTGCTCAAATAGCCCAGCTAATATATTTGACATAATTAATGGGTTTTAAAGTTGTTATTAAAGTTACTGAAAATTTTCTTATTTTTTTAATGTAAATGCAATAAAATTTATCTATTAATATTTTATCTATAATGTAATGTTAAAGTATTTGAAAACATCTATTGAACATACGTTTGAATTAGAGATGTCAGCAAAATAATTTTCATTAACTTTCATTCAATACTCTGCTTTTAGCAATACTATTATTTTGAAACCATTATCAAAATCATAAGAAAATGCATATAAATGAACTGGAAATAAGTGAAAATCTTGTTCAGTCCCTGCTGGATAAGCAGTGTTCTCGTTGGGCAAAATTACCATTAAGCCGTGTTTCTTCAAACGGAACTGTGCATACCCTGTATCGCCTGGGTAAAGAATTTATTATTCGTCTTCCCAGAATTGAATGGGTAGAGGGAACTGTGAATGATACTATTGAAAAAGAATTTAAATGGATCCCTTTGCTCAGTAAATTGGTTGATGTTTCTCTTGGAGAACCTGTATTTAAAGGCGAAGCAGATGAAAATTATCCATGGTCCTGGACCATTGCAACATGGAATGAAGGGGATAATCCGGATTTTGAAAAGGAAAATGAATACAACGTATTGGCGGAAGATCTGGCGGATTTTTTAAATAGCTTACATACAATAAAATTATCTGGCGGTCCTTGGTCCAGAAGAGGTGTTCCTTTACAGGCGCAGGATGTAGACACAAGAAAAGCCATCGCAGAATTAAAGGCTGAGATTGATGTCCGGGCTGTTACTGAATTATGGAATCAGTTGCTGGAAACTCCTCAATGGAATCAGGATCCTTTATGGGTGCATGGAGATCTTTTACCGGGAAATATTTTAATCCGGGATAACCGTCTTACTGCTATCATTGATTTTTCTGACCTTGGAATTGGAGATCCGGCATGTGATTTAATTATTGCGTGGAGCTTATTTAATCATTCTTCACGACAGGTATTCCGGAATTATTTGCAGTATATTGATGAAGATACCTGGAAGCGTGGAAAAGGATGGGCACTTTCCATAGCATTGATTATGTTACCTTATTATAAATATTCAAATCCTTTTATGGCTTCATTGGCAGAACGTATGATTGCTAATATATTGAATGATAAATGATTTTTTTTGATAAAAAATAAAAGCCTTGGGAAGAGTTTGGGTTCTCAAGGCTTTTGTTATATATTTTAAATTGAATTAAATCCTTTCATTCTTGATTTCATCTACAATTTCCGGGTTCAGTAATGTGCTGGTGTCTCCGAAGTTGCTAAAGTCTCCCTCGGCAATTTTTCTAAGGATTCTACGCATAATCTTACCGGAACGTGTTTTCGGAAGCCCTGAAACGAACTGTATCTTATCCAGTTTGGCAATAGGCCCGATCTGATCGGAAATCAGTTGATTGATTTCCTTCTTCAGATTTTCCTTATCACGGCTTTCCCCCGTTTCTTTAAGCGTTACATAGCCATATAAAGCATTTCCCTTAATGTCATGAGGATAGCCTACAATGGCAGATTCAGCAACAGCGGGATGCTGGTTGATACTGTCTTCAATAGGTGCCGTTCCCAGATTATGCCCGGACACGATGATAACGTCATCTACACGTCCTGTAATTCTGTAGTAACCCACTTCGTCTCTAAGAGCGCCGTCTCCGGTGAAATATTTTCCAGGGAAAGCGGTAAAGTAAGTTTCTTTATATCTTTGGTGGTCACCCCAGATGGTTCTTGCAATTCCCGGCCATGGAAAACGGATACATAAGTTTCCGGTTACCTGATTCCCTGTGATTTCATTGCGCTTATCATCCATCAGAACAGGCTGAATTCCCGGTAGAGGAAGAGTTGCATAAGTAGGCTTGGTAGGAGTAACAAAAGGAAGTGGCGAAATCATAATTCCTCCAGTTTCAGTTTGCCACCAGGTATCAACAATAGGGCATTTTTTCTTACCAACATGATCGTTAAACCAGTGCCATGCTTCATCATTAATAGGTTCTCCTACAGATCCAATCACTTTCAAAGAGCTCAGGTCGTGCTTGTCTACCCATTCTGTGCTTTCTTTAGCTAAAGAACGGATAGCAGTAGGAGCAGTATAGAATTGAGTAATTTTATGCTTTTCAATAACTTCCCAGAAGCGATCCGGCTCAGGATAGGTAGGAACTCCTTCGAAAATGACTGTAGTGGCACCATTCAACAGTGGACCGTAAAGAATGTAGGAGTGACCGGTAATCCAGCCAATATCAGCTGTACACCAATAAATATCATTTTCCTTATAATTAAATACGTTTTTGAAGGTATAGGCGGTGTAAACCATGTATCCGGCACAGGTATGAAGCATTCCCTTTGGTTTTCCTGTAGAACCGGAAGTATAAAGAATGAAAAGCGGATCTTCAGAATCCATAATAACGGTTACAAAATCAGGAGAAGCCTTTTCGTACAGATCAGCCAGCCAGTAGTCTCTGCCTTCTTTCATTTTGATTTCGTTGTGGGTTCTCTTAACTACCAGAACCTTTTCAACAGTTGGAGTCTTTTCCAGTGCTTCATCAATAATGCTTTTCAGATCCAGAACTTTACTTCCTCTGTAACTTCCATCGGCTGTAATCACCATTTTGGCTTCACAGTCATTCACTCTTGAAGATACCGCAGAAGCAGAGAATCCGGCAAAAATAACGGAATGAACTGCTCCCAGTTTAGCACATGCGAGCATGGTAACAGCAAGTTCCGGAATCATCGGAAGATAAATACATACTCTGTCTCCTTTTTCAATTCCCATATCTCTTAAAACATTGGCTGTTTTATTGACACGGGCGTATAATTCGTTGTAGGAAATATGCAGAGCTTCCTCCTTAGGATCGTTTGGTTCCCAGATAATAGCTGTTTTGTCTCCTCTTATGGAAAGATGTCTGTCCAGACAGTTTTTGGTAATATTAAGCTTGGCGTTTTTGAACCACTCGATTTTAGCTTCATTCATATCGTACTTAACAACCTTGCTCCATCTCTGATACCATACAAAGTTCTGATCGGCTACCTTGTCCCAGAATTTCTTCGGATTTTTGATAGACTTTTTATAATCTTCAAAATATTGTGGTAAATCTTCTATTAAGTAATTTCTCATATCCCTTTCGTTTTTTGAAATTTGAATTGTATTGATAATTTGTTTTTTGACTTTAGGTTTTGGTCGTAATTTAAATCAAAATGATATTTAAATATATGTTTAATTTTTCGTTTAGACCCCATATTCACTGATCTTTTGCTGGATTTCTTCAATGATTTTTTCATCATCAATCGTAGATGGAATCTGAAAATCTTTTCCATCCAATAATGTTCTGATGAGCTTTCTTAAGATCTTTCCCGATCTTGTTTTAGGTAAGCGTTTGACAACCATTACTTTTTTCAGAAAAGCTACAGCGCCGATCTTTTCGCGAACCATTTGGATAATATTTTTTTCAATTTCCTCCTCGGTAATAGCAGACCCATTTTTTAAAACAACGGTTGCAAAAGGAACCTGACCTTTTAAATCATCATCAATTCCCACCACAGCACATTCTGCAACATCAGGATGTGAAGAAACAATCTCTTCCATTTCTGATGTGGAAAGTCGGTGACCTGCTACGTTGATGACATCATCCACTCTTCCTGTGATAAAAATATAACCATCTTCATCCTGTATGGCTCCGTCACCGGAAAAATAATATCCTTTGTATTGTGATAAATAACTGTTTTCAAAGCGGTTGTAATCCTTCCAGATTCCCAGCATGGCTCCTGGCGGAAGAGGAAGCTTTATGACTAAGTAACCTTCATGGTGTGGATCGAGCTCCAGCCCATTTTCATCAAAAATTTTGATGTCGTATCCCGGAATAGGTTTTCCGGCAGAAGCTCTTTTGATCTGGTAGTTTTCATCAAAAGTCAATAACCCAAGCATTGGCCATCCAGATTCTGTCTGCCACCAGTGATCAATAGCGGGAACTCCAATATGTTCTGCAAACCAGTCTAAGGTAGCTACATCACATCGTTCACCGGCAAGGAATTGCTTTTTGAAGTTTGACAGATCATATTTTTTAACCAGTTCACCATTCGGATCTTCTTTTTTAATGGCTCTGATGGCTGTGGGAGCTGTAAACATAACCGAAACCTTATATTCTGAGATGATTCTCCAGAAAGTTCCTGCGTCAGGTGTCATAATAGGCTTTCCTTCGAAGACGATTGTTGTATTTCTATTAATGAGTGGTCCATAAACAGAATAACTGTGTCCAACGGCCCATCCAAAATCGGATGCAGCCCAATAGGTTTCGCCGGGTTCAACACCATATATGTATTTCATGGAGAATTTCAATGCTGTGGCATAACCGCCGGTATCACGAACAATTCCCTTGGGTTTTCCTGTTGTTCCGGAGGTGTAAAGCAGATAGAGCGGGTGAGTGGATTCTACAGGAATACAATCGATGGGTGCTGATTTTTGAACCAGCTCTTCATAATCAATAAGTCCGTCAAACATTTCATTTTGATTATCTACTAATTTCCGGTTGTAAACGATGATGTTGTCTACTTTATCCTGTGCCAGTTCAATGGCTTTTTCTACCAATGGAAGGTAAGGGATTCTTTTGGCGATTTCCACACCTGCAGTAGCTGTAATTAAAGCTTTAGGTTTGCAGTCATCAATCCTTACCACAAGCTCATGAGGAGCAAAACCTCCGAAAACAACATTATGGATCACTCCAATCCTTGCACAAGCAAGCATGGTAAAAAGTGTTTGTGGGATCATAGGCATATAAATAACAGCAGTATCTCCCTTTTTTAGTCCTAAAGATGCTAGCCCGCCTGCTAATTTTGATATTTCTTCCTTAGCCTGATTGAAGGTGTATATTTTCTTCTGACCTGTTACCGGAGAATCATAAACAATGGCATTCTGATCTCCAAAACCATCTTCAATATGTTTGTCAATACATACATAGCACATATTCAGTTTTCCATCGGCAAACCACTGTGGATAGTTGTTGGTATCTTTTGAAAGGATCTGTTGAGGGAACTCAAACCATTGTATTGCATCGGCCTGTTCTTTCCAGAATTTTTCTTTGTCTTCTATGCTTTGTTTAAATAAAATATTTGTATTCATATCAATAGTCTTGTGTTTGGTGTTTTTTGTTATCCTTGTCTAGGTTTTAAACCTTGACAAGGATCATTTTTCTCTAAAACATCTCTTCAATCTGCTGCATCAGTTTCTTAATAGAATAAGGCTTTGTTACGTACGCGTCAGCTCCCATTTCAAGACCTTTTTCAATATCTCTCGGGTTGTTCTTCGCACTCAGAAAAATGACTTTTGTATTTTTTAGATTTTCGTCCTGTTTGATCAGGTCTAATGTGCTGTATCCATCAAGATTAGGCATCATGATATCGAGTAGGATCACATCCGGAACCATTGTTTTTAAAAACTCCAGAACCTCTGTTCCATCACGGGCAATGTAGACATCGTAACCGTTCTTTTTAAAACTGTATTCCAGTGACATTAATATTTTGTGTTCGTCATCCGCAATGATTATCTTTTTCATAAAGGCTTTTTAAAGGTGTTCAACTTCATTTTTAATCTCGTTTATTATTCTGTCGGGAAGGCTGATGGTAAAGGTTACTCCGAGACCGCTGTTTTCAGCTTTTATACTTCCGCTGTGGGCTTGTATTATTTTTTTTGAAATGGCTAGTCCAAGTCCGCTTCCTATAGGTTTTAAAATATTCTGATTTTTGGATTGATAAAACTTGTCAAAGATCATTTCCAGATCTTCTTCAGGAATGTGTTTCCCTGTATTGAAAATGGTAATCACCAATTGATTTTCCTTTTCAAACAGTTTAGTCTGTATCGTTCCCTGTTCATCTGTAAATTTTAAGGCATTTCCCCATATATTCTGAAGAAGCTGGATCATTCTGGCTTCATCATATTCAAATATAACCCGATTCAGGAGATTGACTTCACTTAAATGGATGTTTTTCTGTTGTATCAGATGGAGGAGAGGCTTTAATGCTTTTTTATAGGTTTCAAGAATGTTGTTTTGTTGGATGCTTAATAAGATTTCACCATGCTGAAGCTTATCAAGGTAAAGAATATCGTTGATGATTTCACTTAGTCGGTCAGATTCTGTGATAATATTATTTAAAAACTCCTGTTTGATCTCAAAGGGAATGTCATCGTCGTCAGCTAAAATTTCCCCTGCAGAACGGATTGCGGTGATGGGAGTTCTTAGTTCATGAGCAACAGAATCGAGGAAGTCATCTTTTTGACGGTCTTTAACGATCAGGTTTTCATTAGCATTTCTGAGATCATCAGAAAGTTTCTGTAATTCTTCAGACTGTTCCGTTAGCTTTTTGTTTAAGGTGATGTTTTCCTTAGATTCTTCAAGGATATTTAAAACTTCCTTCAGAGAGATTTTATCCTCTTTAGTTACCCCTTCAATCAAAATCTTAGCTGAAGCAGTTCCGATTCTTCCGGCCAGAAGGTTTTCCGAGAACTTGATGAATCTTGAATCGGCCGTCTCTGTTTTAGAATCAATATTATATTTTAAATTGAAAATTCTTAAGGCCTGTTCGGTTTTATTTTTACCTAAAAACCGTTCCAGAATATTCTGAATGTCTGAAATATAGGCAGTTCCTCTCCAGATAAAAGCATTTTCATGGTTTTGAATGTATTTATCAATGTCTACATACAGCTCAGCAAAGTTTCTTTCACGGTAATTCCCCTTAGTGCTCACTGAAATAATGGTAAACAAACCTGTATTCACTAGAATTGACCAGAAAAAGATCTGTGGTATCCTCGCCAGATAAGGAATCGTGAAGAAGGTGAAAGAATTGTACATATCTCTTAAAACTCCTTTGAATTCCTGGTTGTAGGAGAAATAATACTGTGGAATGATTAATCCGAAATAACAGATGGCTAATCCGGCTGCAAGTCCAATCACAGCGCCTTTATAGCTTCCTCTTCTCCAAAATATAGCTCCGAAAAAGGCAGGAGCAAGCTGTGCAATAATAACAAAAGATATTAAACCTACAGAATCCAGCGATGTTTTTAAAATGAAATATTTATAAAAAACAAAGGCCATAATAATCAGGGCAAAAATGCTGAATTTTCTGATGTTAGTGATACTTCTTGTGTTTTGTACTTCATTTTCAGACTTCAGTTTTCCAAGCAAACCATAAGGAATAATAAGGTTGTTGGAAAGCATGATAGATAAAGTAATTGCCGAAATAATAATCATGGAAATACATGAACTTAATCCACCAAGAAAAACCAAAACGGTGATTAAAGTATTGTCAAAATGTTGTGGAATTAGAATAGAATAGAACTCCGGATTTACTTTTTCACCATCAAAAATTAATCTTCCGCCCCATGCAATAGGAAAAATAAATATGGTGAAGATCAGTAAATAAAGCGGGAAAAACCAGATGGCTGTTCTGATGTGTTTTTCCTGTCTGTTCTCAACAATCGCTGTGTGAAACTGTCTGGGCAATATGCAGATAGCTGTAGCTGAGATCATACATAAAACCATCCAGTTCATCGCGCCTTCAATACCGTTGAAGGTGTTTTTTTGTTTAAAATCTTCAAAACGGCTCGCTTTCTGGTAAATGTCATTGAATCCGTCAAAAACATAATAGATCACAAAAAGCCCAAGAATAATGATGAAAAAAAGCTTTAAAAAGCTCTCCAAAGCAATGGCAGAAATAATTCCCAGTCGTTTTTCCGAAGCATCTACATATCTCGTTCCATAATAGGAAGAAAATAAAGCAATTAAAATAACAACAAATGTCGCGTTATCGGTTAGGATATTCTTGGACATAGGAGTTTCGGTTACCAAATGAAAAGTTTCAGATATTGCCTTGATTTGCAATCCGATATAAGGAACAATTGCCAGAAGACAAACTACAGTGATAATGGCGCCCATGCTTCTGCTGTTTCCATATCGCAATGAGATAAAATCTGCAAGGCTGCTTATTTTATTAACCCTGGCAATTCTTACAATTCTGGTGTTGATATAAATCCATGCAGGAATAATCATAGCAGGGCCAATATAAATCGGTAAATAATTTAACCCGCCTGTAGCCGCTACACCAATGCTTCCGTAGTAAGTCCATGCTGTACAATACACCGCCAGTGACAATGCATAAATGTAGGGATTGTTGATCCAGAACTTACTTCTTTTCTTTTCCGCCAGATAAGCAACTAAGAACAAAAGAGCAAGATAGAACAGAACCACAAAAAATAATGCGAAACTACTCATCATACCTTTTTACAATTACAAAAGAAATGACAATGGAGATCATCCATATAATGAACAGGTAAATCAGAATCATGGGATAGCCCAGAACCTCTTTCTCACTGTTGAAAAGAAGAGAAATAGGAATACTGAAAGCAATCATCATTCCGATGCTCAGGATAATCAGTTTTTGTTCATGTCTCTTTTTCATAACTATTTTAGTTCTTTACTGAAGCATATGGCTTCTTCACGTCCGATGTAAATTCCATAATTTTCAATGACCTTATATCCATTTTTCAGATAAAATTTCACGGCATTTTCATTTTTTTTACGGGTTTCCAGATAGATGTATTTATAGTCAAATTGTTTTGCAGCTATTTCTAAGGCTGAGAGAATCTTTCCGCCTAGCCCTATGTTTTTTTTCATGGAGAACATGCGTTTAACCTCACATATTTCTGGTGAGAGGGGGCGAAAGCCTCCGCAGGCTATAGCTTTTTCATCACTTACAGCAATCAGAAACAAAGCTTTCTCCTGTATAAAGTCTTCAAGGTTTGCACTTTTGCCTCCACTCTCACCGGAGATTGTAATAAGAGAAGTATTTAATCTATGGACTAGATCAATAACTCTTTTATCTTCAGAGGGACGAGGAATTGCTTTAATTGTGATGTTCATTTTTTATAATTGATAACAGATAATTGATAAATGTGGCATCCATCAATTATCTGTTTTATATTGCTTTTAAATTTTTTCGTCAGAATATTCTCCTGTTAAAGCATAATAACCGAAAACAGCCATTCCGCCTGAGATAATCGGCATCAGTACAAACAGGATGATGATTCCGAAAACCAGATCTTCCTGTTTTCCTGAAGTGATCTTGGGAATTCCCATTACTGTAATTCCAAAATATCCTACGATCACTGCAATTGCGATCCAGAGGATGCCTAATATTTTTTTTAGTCCGTTCATTTTAGTAGTTTTAAAATTAATAAAAATTTAAGTGATTCAATGATTAATCGTGAAGATTATTGTTCTTATTTTTAAGATAAATTAATCCGATAATCAGACAGACTGTTGCCACTCCAATCGGATACCATAACCCTTCGAGATACCATGTTGCATGTCCGGCTTCTTTTCCGGTAGTCACCAGATAAGTAGCTACGGCAGGAAGAAGGCCTCCAAATACACCATTTCCAATATGATAAGGCAAAGACATAGAGGTGTAACGGATTCTCACCGGGAACATTTCAACAAGGAATGCTGCAATAGGTCCATAAACCATTGTTACGAAGATAACCTGTATGAATACCAGGAAGACCAGATACCATTTTGTACTATTGCTCACTTTTACAGATTGTGAAACCTTTGGCTCTTCAGCTTTTCCATCTTTCATAACCGGGCCGCTTGGTGACCAGTGAACAATACTGTCTTTTTTAATGAGAGTTCCATCTGTGAAAAGAGTTTCCTTATGGAAGGTAACAAGGCTGTCTGTAGCGATATCCTTGTGAATTTTAGCGGTTCTTTTTTCTGTAATTCCGCTGGAAGCTACTGTTTTATTTTCGAGACTTACACTTTTGAACATGCTGTCATAAATCGGCCTATAGGCTAAAATAGCCACCAGCATTCCGGTCATCATCACGGCTTTTCGTCCGATTTTATCTGATAACCAACCGAAGAATACAAAGAAAGGAGTTCCTAAAAATAATGCGGTGGCCATTAAATAATCTACCTGAGTAGAATCAATATTCATTACTTTCTGCATGAAGCTCATCGCGTAAAACTGCCCTGTATACCAGATTACCCCTTGCCCCATAGCAGCTCCGAAAAGAGCAAGCAAAACAAATTTAAAGTTGAATTTATTACCAAAGCTCTCCTTCAAAGGATTTTTAGAAGTTTTTCCTTCACTTTTCGCCTTTGCAAAAAGCGGAGACTCTTTCATATTTTTTCTGATAATATAGGAAACCCCTACCATTAGAATTGAAATCCAGAAAGGAACTCTCCATCCCCAACCATCGAATTCTTCGGGAGAAAGCGTGCTCTTGGTGATTAAAATAACGATCAGTGAAATAAAAAGCCCGGCTGTGGCTGTAGTTTGGATCCATGAAGTCCAATAACCTCTTCGATGGGGTTGTGCATATTCTGCTACATAGGTGGCAGCACCTCCGTATTCCCCTCCAAGAGCAAGACCTTGTAATAATCTCAGGATTAAAACCAAAACCGGAGCCAGAAATCCAATGGTTTCATAACTTGGGATACATCCGATAAGGAAAGTGGAGAAGCCCATGATCAATAAAGTAACAAGAAAAGTATATTTTCTTCCGATAATGTCACCAAGTCTTCCGAAGAATAGAGCTCCAAAAGGTCTTACTACAAATCCCGCTGCAAAAGTGGCTAGTGTAGATAAAAATGCTGCAGTCGGATTATCTGCCGGGAAAAACTTGGTGGCTAAAACAATGGCTAAACTTCCGAAGATATAGAAGTCATACCATTCTATCAGTGTTCCGAGTGATGAGGCGGTGATAACGCTCCAAATGGTTCGGTTTTTCTGCCTGTCAGTCATATTTTCGTAGCTTTCGTGATGATTTTCGCTCATATTGATTAGTTTTTGATGTTAGTAAAGTAATTTTGAATTCTTCCAAATACCGTTGGATAGATTTTCTTTCTGAACCATTAAGGAATTTTAAGTGCTTAAGGATAATTAAGAATATAGCTGAAGCTATTTTAACAACAGCTTCTTCATCATCCTCCTTGATGAGGTTTAACTTTTCTTAAATTCTTCATCCTTCTTAATGGTTTTAATTTTATAAGTAAATTTGGAACTGTACAATGAATTCTCCTTTTGAAGACGGGCTTTCAGTAGGATTGGTGTAAACCGGTCTTGTGGAGTATTGTGTTGTGATTTTTGCATGATGCCCGTCAATAAACCAGTTCGCTCCAATATCAAACTGAGAAGATGATTTATCAAAAGCCTCGAAGTTTTTATGAGTATAAGCTGCAAAGGGCTGTATTCTGATTTTTGGTTTCTCTGCCTGACTTGGCAATAGTAAACCGGCCTGCGCGTAGATAATATTACCTGTTCCGATAGTTGGTTGTAGATTTCCGGGGCCTGCAATGGCTTTATTGCCTGTAAAATTAGGATCAGAAGCTGCAATATTCATTGTTCCCAGATTTCTTACATAGTTTGGACCGAAATTGTAGTTATAATATCCGGCGTAAGCAGAAACTGCCATTTTGTTTTTTGCTTCTCCCAGTGGAATATCTGCAAAAGCATCTACTGCAAAAAGAGTAATGTCATGTTTTTCAACATTTGAATTCACGGAAGTTCTGGTTCCATCTGCCTGATGATAAAACCCGGCTCCCACATTGAAAACTTTCTTCGTTCCCAGATAAGATCCTACTTTGAAAGGTAAGGTGTTGGATTCCTCATCAAGGAATTGGTATTCAACATATCCTGCTTTTGAAAAACTTGGATTTCCATTATTGTCTACCGCTACAGCCTTTGACGGATCGGTTACATTCGCAGGAGCAAGGTCTGTAGCAAAAGGTTTGTTTAAGCTGAAACGATATTCCAGTTTTCCGTATTTACCCTTGGCGAACATTCCAATTTGCCTTCCAAACTGATCCGAATTATCAATCAATGGCCAGGAGAATACCGGAGAATCTACGGTAAGGAAGTTAAGAGTAGAAGCCATGGTCATGCGGGAAAGTCCCATGTAATAATGAAGCCCTGCCCCTAAAGATAAACTGAATTTTCCTGCTTCTCCAGGTAAAATAACTGCGTATTCGTTCCAGGCATCATGAAAAAACAGCTGGGTTTTTTTTCCGTTTCCATAACCTCCTGTTCCAGACGTACCTGATGCACCGCCGTTAATGAACGTTTGATTATTGATTCCAAAATGAAGAAGGATCATATATCTTTTGGAGATCTGTGCGTACGTTAAGGCACGTAATCGTCTGTTTCCCAGATTCCATGTATTGTCTGTAGGTTCATTTCCAACCATACTTCCGGGATTCATGGCGCTGTTTCTTAGCCAAAGCTGATCCCATAAAATAAATCTGATGAATTTGTCTCCCTCGGGATTGAGGTTTATTTTTAATCCACTGCCGTAATCTGGAGAACCCTGCGAATACATAGAACCGCTGATTAAGGCTACTCCAATTAATGTAAGTAATTTCTTCATAAATTATCAATTTTTGGCGTTGTTTTTTGTGAAAGCCAAATTGGAATTAATAATTTGTTTACGAAAATTTAATATATATTAGTGGTAATAGTATAGGTATGATTTGTTGCGTGTTGCAAGTTTCGGGTTTCGTGATCCGGATTTTTGAATTTGTTTTATGTTTAAATTTATGATAATTAAGCTATTAGTATTTTTGACTCTAGCGCTTAGTGCCTCGTATCTCGCTTCCTGAACCCCAAATCTACTTCTTAAACCTTTCCCACTTAATCAGCATATACTTATCTGCAAATTGAGTAATGATAATCCCGGCGTTTTTGATATTCTCTTCTTTAGCAATATATTCAATTAATTCATTTTGTTTCAGTATTTTATAAACAGGATGGAATTCCGAATGTGGAGGCCTTGTGATGTTGTATTTTTTGATCCATGAACTTATGGTGACATGAGAAACCCCGATAATTCTTTCAATTTCGCGGTAGCTCAAGCCTTCAAGATATAGCTGTAATGCCTTGGTTACATAATAGTCATCAATCTGTTTTCCCAGTTTTTTAACAGTAAAATAATAGTTGCAGCTTTTGCAGTGAAACCGTTGTTTCTCGTTAACAATACCGCTTTTAACTACTTTGTTGCTCTTGCATTTTGGACATATATTTTCCATAACTATATTATTTTAGCAAATATATAATAAATTAGCAAATATATATTTCTGAATAAAGATAATTTTACCTGTATAATTTTTTAAAACAAAAAAAATATCTTTTTAATTTGGTTTTTAAAGGAATTATATTTTAAATTTGCCAAAAAAATTAGATAAATAAATGGAAATAGAAATTTCCTCATGCGAACATCTAATGTATGTGAGTGAAATACAGCAGGAAATGTATGATTCTGCACAGCGTAGAGGAACGGGAATCGCAAAACGTTCCATAGAATATTTGAGTAAGAAGATTTCAGAAGGCAATGCTGTGGTAGCTACTGAAAACGGAGAGTGGGTGGGCTTCTGTTATATAGAGACCTGGTCACATGGGAAGTTTGTGGCTAATTCGGGATTGATTGTATCCCCAAAATTCAGGCATGGTGGAGTTGCTACTCAAATTAAGCATAAAGTTTTCCAGTTATCTAGAGAAAAATATCCGGAAGCAAAAGTATTTGGATTAACAACAGGTCTTGCGGTAATGAAAATCAATAGTGATTTAGGGTACAAGCCGGTGATTTATTCTGAACTAACTCAGGATGAGGAGTTCTGGAGCGGTTGTAAGAACTGTGTGAACTATGAGATTTTAATGAAAAAGGAACGTAAAAACTGCTTATGTACAGCGATGTTGTTTGTTCCGGAAAATATAAAAAAGAATGAGGTTGTAAACAATCAGCCTGATGATAATAAAATAAACAGTGTTGCGAATACGCAGCCAGAAATTAAATATAGCAATGAACAAGAAAGTCATCTTAGCGTTTAGTGGAGGTTTAGATACTTCCTACTGTGCAAAATATCTTAGCGAAACACTGGGGTATGATGTGTATGCGGTTACTGTAAATACCGGAGGTTTTTCCAAAGAAGAAGAAAAAGAACTGGAAAGAAAAGCTTTAAACCTTGGGGTAAAAGAGTACAGGTGCGTAGACGCTCAGGAAGATTATTACAATTCTTGTGTAAAGTATTTAATTTTCGGGAATGTACTGAAAAATAACACGTATCCTCTTTCTGTAAGTGCTGAACGTACCATTCAGGCGCAGGAAATTGCAAAATATGCCATTGAAATAGGAGCAGATGCTATTGCTCACGGAAGTACAGGCGCAGGAAACGATCAGGTTCGCTTTGATCTGATTTTTCACGTAATGTGTCCGAATATCGAGATCATTACACCGATCCGTGATATGGCTTTATCCCGTGAAGAAGAGATTGAATTTTTGAAAAGCCATGGCTATGAAATGGAATTTCATAAAGCGCAATATTCGGTGAATAAAGGACTTTGGGGAACTTCTGTAGGAGGAAAAGAGACTTTAACATCAAGAAATTATCTGCCGGAAGAAGCGTTTCCATCTCAGGTTCAGGAAATTCAACCTTCAGAATTGGAGATTGAGTTTAAAAATGGAGAGGTTGTAGGGGTGAATGGAGAATGCTTTGAACATTCTGTATATGCCATTCAGAAGATAGAAAAATTAGCTTCTGCTTACGGAATTGGTCGTGATATTCATGTGGGAGATACTATTGTAGGAATTAAAGGAAGAGTAGGGTTTGAAGCGGCGGCAGCCTCAGTGATTATCAAGTCTCACCATTTATTGGAGAAACATACGCTTTCAAAATACCAGCAAATGATGAAATCCCAGTTATCAGACTGGTATGGAAACTGGCTTCATGAAGCGCTTTTCTTAGATCCGGTGATGAGAAATATTGAATCTTTCTTAACGGATTCTCAGAAAACAGTGAGTGGAAAGGTGTTTGTAACCCTTCATCCATACAGATTTGTTTTAAACGGGATTGAATCTGATCACGATTTAATGTCTGATAAATTCGGAAGCTACGGAGAAGCCAACAGAGCATGGACAGGAGAAGATGTAAAAGGATACACGAAAATTGTAAGCAACTCCTTAAACATATATCACCAAATCAACCAAAATATCAACTAAAGTTCCGAAGGAACGGTTTAACCCAAGATAGGACGCAGTCCTGTCAGTTTGAAAATGAAGAAAACAGTAGGAATAGTCGGAGCCAACGGTTATACAGGAAGTGAGCTGATACGCTTACTGGCTTTTCATCCCCATGTGACATTGAGTTTTTTATATAGTCGTTCGAATTCGGGAACAAGAATTTCTGATTTGTACCCGGATTTAACGACAGTTTGTGAGCAGGTGCTTACAGATCAACCGGAAGAGGTGGATGTTCTTTTTCTGTGCCTTCCCCATAAGGAAAGTCAGAACTGGCTAACTCAAAATCCGGTTAAAGAAGAAACATTGGTTATTGATTTAGGAAATGATTTCCGTTTGGATGGAAACTTTGCAAACAGAAGTTTTATCTACGGATTGCCGGAAATCAATAAAAAACAACTGTCAGGATCAAAAAGTATTGCCAATCCGGGATGCTTTGCCACAGCCATTCAGTTAGCATTATTGCCATTAGCAGGAAAAGCGTTGTTAGATGAGGTATTCACCACCGGAATTACGGGTTCTACAGGAGCGGGACAGTCTTTACAGACGACAACGCATTTTACCTGGAGGAATGATAATATATCAGCTTATAAAACTTTAACCCATCAACATGTGGAGGAGATTTTACAACAGTTGATTTCATATAATAATAAAGAAGTAAACCTGAATTTTGTTCCATGGAGAGGAGATTTTGCAAGGGGGATTTTTACAAGTTCTACAGTGAAAACAGATTTGGAGCTTAAGGAGATAGAACAATTGTATCAGGATTTTTATGCGGAGGCGCCTTTTGTTACAGTTAGTGAAAAGGCAATTGATTTAAAGCAGGTTGTCAATACCAATCGCTGTGTGATTCAGATTGAAAAGAGTGGGAATGTTGCCGTTATTCACTCAGCGATTGACAATTTGTTGAAAGGAGCTTCAGGGCAAGCTGTACAAAACATGAATATCGCGATGGGCTGGGAAGAAAATACAGGTTTGAATTTGAAACCAATAGCATTTTAATGCAGTAATGTATTAGCTGAAATGTACAGGAACGCATAAACTCGGACCTCGTATCATTAATCATTTATCAATTATCATTTATAAAAAGACATGAATTTATTCAACGTATATCCATTATTTAATATAAACCCGATTAAAGCCCAAGGATCTTTCCTTTGGGATGATAAAGGAGAACAATATCTTGATTTTTACGGAGGGCATGCTGTAATCTCTATTGGTCACAACCATCCGCATTATCAAAACAAACTGAAAGAGCAGCTAGAGAAGATTTCTTTCTATTCCAACTCAGTTCAGAATGAATTACAGGTAGAATTGGCCAACAAACTGGGAAAACTTTCAGGATATGAAGATTATAACCTTTTTCTATGTAATTCAGGAGCTGAAGCCAATGAGAATGCATTAAAATTAGCTTCTTTTCACAATGAAAAAAGCAAAGTGCTTTATTTCTCAGGATCATTTCATGGAAGAACTTCTGCAGCAGTTTCGGTAACGGATAATCCTAAGATTGTTGCTCCTGTGAACTTTTCAGAACGATTCATCAAATCTGAATGGAATGACATCAAACAGCTGGAAGAAACCTTTACCGTACATGGAAATGAGATTTCATCAGTAATCATTGAAGGGATTCAGGGTGTAGGAGGAATCATGATTCCAACGGCAGAGTTTTTATCTAAAATTAAAGAGTTATGTGAAAAATATAACGCTGTGTTGATTTTGGATGAAGTACAGTCAGGATACGGAAGAAGCGGTTATTTCTTTGCTCATCAGGAATTTGGAATAGAAGCAGATATCATTACCATAGCCAAAGGAATGGGGAACGGATTTCCGGTTGGCGGAGTTTTAATTCATCCTAAATTCCAGGCAAGTAACGGTTTGTTGGGGACAACGTTTGGTGGAAATCATTTAGCTTGTGTAGCATCGATTGCGGTTCTGGATGTCATGAAAGATGAAAATCTTATCGAAAACGCTCAACAAATGGGTGAGCATATTGAAAGTGAAATTAAAGGTTTACCACATATTAAATCTATCCGAAGGAAAGGGTTGATGATCGGAATAGAACTCGACAGAGACTGTTCAGAAGTAAGGAAGAGCTTACTGTTCGATCATCATATCTTCACCGGAAACTCTAATGATAAAACCGTGTTGAGGGTTCTTCCTGCACTGAATATCAAAAAAGAGGAAACGGATCTTTTTATCAATGCTCTGAAAACAGTATTGGAAAGCATTGAAGATTAAAGAGACTAGGAAGGCAGAATACAAAATAAGAAAGGGAAGATAAAATTCTAGCGCAATATTTGTCATTCCGTTGGAATCTAAACAGAGTAACTAGCCTTCAAAATCTTTAAACCACAAAAGTAACAAAAGTGTTTAAGTAAAATTTTTGTGGTTGAATCAAAGAATTATAGGTAGAAATCTTTAAAATCAATTTAAAATGAAAAAATTCACCGCTGTAAGTGATGTAGAAAACTTACAGGAAATCATAAAAAAAGCTTTAGAAATAAAAGCAAACCCGCTTTCAGAAACAGAAAAAGGAAAGGGGAAAACTATAGGACTTGTATTTTTAAATTCAAGCTTAAGAACCCGTTTAAGCAGCCAGATTGCAGCACAGAACCTTGGTTTGAATATATTGACGTTAAATGCAGCACAGGAAGCATGGAATCTTGAATTTGCTGACGGAGCTGTGATGAACGGAGATACTGTAGAGCATATCAAAGATGCTATTGAGGTTTTAAACCAATATTGTGATATCATTGCAGTACGTTGTTTTGCAGGAATGAAGAGCAAGGAGGATGACGTGAATGAAAGCATTTTAAGCCAGTTTGAGCAGCATGCAAAAGTTCCTGTTATCTCTTTGGAATCAGCAACCCGTCACCCGTTACAAAGTCTTGCTGATTGCATTACCATTACAGAAAACTGGAAAAAAGATCATAAGCCAAAAGTAGTTTTAACTTGGGCTCCACATATCAAACCGATTGCTCATGCTGTAGGAAATTCCTTTGCAGAATGGATGCAGGAAATGGATGTTGAGTTGGTAATCACTAATCCGGAAGGATATGATTTGGATCCGGCTTTTACAAAAGATACAAAAGTGATTCACAATCAGGAGGAAGCATTAAAAGATGCAGACTTTATTTATGTAAAAAACTGGTCTTCTTTTGATGACTATGCTGCAATGCCTGAAGTAAAAGAAGATTGGATGCTTACCAATGAAAAACTGGCGAATACCAATCAGGCAAAAGTAATGCACTGCCTTCCGGTTCGTCGTAATGTAGAATTAAGTGATGAAGTAATGGACGGAGAAAATTCCATCATTTACCAACAGGCAAAGAACCGTATTTTCTCAGCACAGGCTGTCTTCAGCGAAATTTTAGACGAATTGAAAACTGAATAGTTATTTAAATCAACCATGTCAAGGTTTAAAACCTTGACATGGTAAACAATAGAAACAGAGTCCCGAAGGGACGATTTAACCCAAGATAGGAATTTATTCCTATCAGTCTACCAATACAATAAATGTAAAATAAAAATGAAACAGAAAATATACATCATAAAAATAGGCGGAGCGCTCATTGATGATGAACGATTGCTGGATCAGTTTTTAGATCAGTTTTCCGAAATTAAAGAAAAGAAAATCCTTGTGCATGGCGGAGGGAAGTTGGCAACTACTTTGGCTGATAAACTTGGCATAAAGCAGAAGATGATCAACGGAAGGAGGATTACGGATAAAGATACATTGGATATTGTAACGATGGTATATGCTGGTGGAATCAATAAAAATATTGTTGAAAAATTACAGCAGAAAAAATGTAATGCCATAGGGTTTTCTGGAGCAGATGGAAATCTGATTAAAGCTAAAAAAAGAGAACATCCTGAAATAGACTTCGGATTTGTGGGTGATATTAATAAGAAGAGTGTGAATAAGAAGCTTGTTTCAAAATTCATTAAGTTGGACCTTATTCCTGTCTTTTCTGCTATTACCCATGACAAAAAAGGAAATCTCTTTAATACCAATGCAGATACGATTGCTTCTGTGATGGCACAGGCTTTATCGGAGAAATATGAAGTAGAACTGTTGTATTGTTTTGATAAGCAGGGAGTGTTGGAAAATGTTGATGATCCGGAATCTCTTATCAAAAGTATTTCTGAAGAGGATTTTACAACGCTGAAAGAAGAAGGAAAGCTTCACAAAGGGATTTTGCCCAAACTTGAAAACGCTCTTGGAGCCATAAAGAATAATGTAAATAAAGTGTTTCTGATTAAAGAAACAGAACTGAAAAACCATATAGAGAATCATCATGCAGGAACTGAAATCTGTTTATAATAAAGAAGAATTGTTGAATAATGCTGTTGAGCTGCTTAAAAAGCTGATTGAAATTCCTTCATTCAGTAAAGATGAATTCAATACATCGGTGGAGATTGAAAACTTTTTCAAGAAACATCAGATCCCAACTAAGCGTTTTAAAAACAATATCTGGGCGGTGAATAAAAACTTTGATGTATTTAAACCATCAGTTTTACTGAATACACATCATGATACGGTAAAGCCTAATAAAGCTTACACCCTTGATCCGTTTGTACCAATTGAAAAAGACGGTAAACTTTTCGGATTGGGAAGCAATGATGCCGGAGCTTCTCTGGTTTCTATGGCACAGGTTTTTTTACATTTTTATGATAAAGAAGATTTAGAATATAATTTAGTGATTGCGTTGACAGCAGAGGAGGAGATTTCAGGTTTTGACGGAATCGAGGCTCTGTTTCCACAGTTACCCAATATAGAACTTGCCATTGTAGGAGAACCCACGCAGATGAATCTGGCAATAGCTGAAAAAGGACTGTTGGTAATTGACGGAGAGATGAAAGGAACTCCTTCTCATGCTGCTCATCCTAATGACGATAATTCCATTATAAAATGTATGCAGGATCTGCAGGGAATTTTAAATTTTAAATTTCCGAAGGTTTCAGATTACCTGGGTGAAGTTAAAGTAACTCTGTCCGGAATTCATGCCGGAGTACAGCATAATGTTGTGCCTGAATCCTGTCATTTCACATTGGATGTAAGGGTAACAGATGAATATTCCAACAAAGAAGCCTTTGAAATTATCCAGTCACAGATGAAATCAATGCTTACTGCGAGGTCTTTCAGGTTGAATTCATCGAAAATAGAAATGGATCACCCGTTCGTAAAAGCAGGCTTGGAAATAGGAAGGACAACCTATGGTTCACCAACATCTTCAGATCAGGCCATCATTCCATGTACATCTGTAAAATTAGGTCCCGGAGACAGTAGGCGCTCGCATACAGCAGATGAATTCATCTATATCAATGAAATAGAAGAAGGAATTGAGATCTATATCCAGATTTTGGAAAAAGTGTTATAAAGGATGGAAGCGGGGAGCTTGAAGTTGGAAGTTATTTCAGTTGATAATGAAATTTCAGTCTCTTAATTCAGCCTTCTTCAAATATATTTTGACTACGCTCAGCAGGCATTAAAGTTTCGTTTTTAATAAAGATTTATGCAAAAAATACCATTAGAAAGGAACTTTAAATAATAAGGAAATGTTTTTTTATAGTTAATAGTAATAAGGATCGCCTTGCTGGGCCAGTCAAAATCAATCAAATATTTTAAATCGGACTGTGATAAAATCGGTAAACGATGTGTGCAGTCTTAGAAAATCAAAACTTACTTATGAAAAAAATATGGCAAAAGGACGACCTGGCCACCAATATATTAGTCAATAACTTTACCGTAGGAAAAGACCTTGACTTTGATGAACGTTTAGCGAAATATGATGTTAAAGGTTCTATGGCACATTGTAAAATGCTTGCAGAAACCGGAATTATTTCTCACGAAGAATCGGAACAGATGCTGACGGTATTAAACGATATTTTACAGGAAATTGAAAGCGGAAATTTTGAAATTGATAAAGAAGCTGAGGATATCCATTCTCAGGTAGAAGCAATCCTGATTACAAAATTAGGAGACACCGGAAAAAAAATCCATACAGCAAGATCAAGAAATGATCAGGTTTTATTGGATATTAAACTGTATTTATTGGATGAGATTCGTGAGATAACAGCTCTTACCGATGAGTTTTTCCAGATTTTAATCCAATTGGCAGATCAGCATAAAAATGTATTGCTTCCGGGGTATACCCATTTGCAGATCGCCATGCCTTCCTCTTTCGGATTGTGGTTTGGGGCGTATGCCGAAGCACTTTTAGATGATGTTGAAATGCTGTTTTCAACCAAAAATATCATTAATAAGAACCCACTTGGTTCAGCAGCAGGGTATGGTTCCTCTTTCCCGATCAACCGTGAGAGTACTACTTATAATCTGGGATTTCAATCCATGAACTATAATTCGGTGTATGCTCAGATGACTCGTGGAAAATCAGAAAAGTTATTGGCAATGGCAATGGCAACTTTAGCAGGAACACTTGGGAAATTCGCCTATGATGTGTGTCTGTATCTGAACCAGAACTTTGATTTCATTAGCTTTCCAAAAGAATTTACAACAGGAAGCAGTATTATGCCCCATAAAAAGAACCCGGATATCTTTGAACTGGTTCGAGCACGATGCAACAGAATTCAGGCGTTACCGAATGAACTGATCTTATTAACGAATAATCTTCCATCCGGATACCACAGAGATGGGCAGCTGACAAAAGAAATTCTTTTCCCTGCAATTGATTCATTAAAAGAATGTCTGGAAATCTTAAGCTATACCTTGCCGAATATTCAGGTAAAAGATGGAATTCTGGAGGATGAAAAATATAAATACCTGTTCAGCGTAGAAAAGATTAATGAAGAAGTGAAAAACGGAAGCTCTTTCCGAGATGCTTATGTAAAAGTAGGGCAGGAGATTGAAAACAATGAGTTTGAATTTGAGCCGGGTGCTTTGGATCATACTCACCAGGGAAGTATAGGTAATCTTTGCCTGGATAAAATAGAATACCAGTTCAATAAACTGAAGAATAAATTATTAGGTTAAAATCTGAACCATTAAGATAATAAAAGCTTGAGCGAACATAAAAATCTAAAAATTACTTTAGAACCGCCTTATGTTTTATCGTTGTGAAATCCTTAAATCTTAATTGCTTAAGCGGTCTTAATGGTCGGATTTTATTTTGATCTTTGAATTTGATGATTGTGATGAGAACCAGAAAGGTTCTTGAAAGAACTTTAAGATATGATGAGTTAAGAAAAGTTTGAAATTTAACGCATAGCTTTGTCATTCGCTTGCGAATATTCTTAACTTTTCTTCACTACTTAAAGTTTCTTAATGGTTTAAAAATTTAAAAATTATTCAAGATCAATCTTGAACTTGGTAGATTTTTTCACCTCATGAAGGACGATGGAACTGTGATACTGTCCGATATTAGGAATGTTTGAAATAACGTTGACAGCAAACTCATTATAAGAGTTGATATCTTTGGCAATAATCTTCAGCATGTAGTCATACTCCCCGGAAAGACTGATGATTTCCTGTACTTCATCATACTTTCCAATATGTTTTTCGAAGGTTTCCAAAACTTTCTTGGATTGCTCTTTAAGACGTACGTTACAGTAGACTACAATATTCAGACCCAGTTTCTCACGGTTTAAAAGACCTACATACTTCTGAATGATCCCCTGCTTCTCCAATTGTTTGATTCTTTCATACGTTGGAGTAAAGGTAAGACCAATCTTTTCTGAAATTTCTTTCACTGATAAAGTAGAGTCTTCCTGTATAATGCTGAGAATCATTTTGTCTTTTAAATCCATAGAATAATGTTGCGTTGTAACAAAAATATTAATTTTAAATGAGAATAAGGAAATACTCAGGGTTTTAATTTATTTTAAACTTTGTTTTTGTAGGTTCATAAAATTGTTGTATCTTTGCACCTAATGAATAAAAAAGCATTTATATCATTAGATTTACCGGGCGAAAGCGCCCTTTACGATATTTATTGTTATTAGCGAAGATTGTTGTCTTCGCTTTTTTTATGCTTAAAAATTAAGATTATGTTTACGATTACAGAACTAAGTACCGAGAAAATCAACAGTATACTGACAGAAGCACTGGCTTTCAGTAATGGAAAAACTGCTAAAATTGAAGGCGAAGTTTTTTGCTCCAATCTTTTCTTCGAAGATAGCACAAGAACAAAGACAAGCTTTGATATCGCAGAAAGAAAATTAGGATTGCAGGTTGTTCCTTTTGATGCGTCGCACAGTTCTGTAAATAAAGGAGAGAGTCTTTATGACACTGTTAAGACGATTGAAAGTCTTGGAGTAAATCTGGTAGTGATCCGAGATAAGAAAGACAGATATTTTGAGGAACTGAATAATATTAAAATTCCTGTAATCAACGGTGGAGACGGAACAGGAAATCATCCTTCACAATGTATGCTGGATCTGATGACCATTTATCAGGAATTCGGAAAGTTTGAAGGATTAAAAATAGGAATTGTAGGAGATGTAAAACACAGCCGTGTTGCCAACTCAAATGCTGAAGCCTTAAGAAGATTAGGCGCTAAAGTATATTTTTCAGGACCCGAACAATGGTTTGATGAAGGAGCATTAATTAACGGAACTTATCTTTCAGTAGACGAACTGATCGCTGAAGTAGATGTTCTGATGTTATTGAGAATTCAACATGAGAGACATGATGCTGCGATGAGCTTCACAGCATCTGACTATCATAAAAGATATGGCCTGACTAAAGAAAGAGAGCAGGCTATGAAAAAAGAAGCAATCATCATGCATCCGGCACCTATCAACAGAGGAGTTGAAATTGACTCAGATTTAGTAGAATGTAAGCGTTCAAGAGTTTTCAGACAAATGGAAAACGGTGTTTTCGCCAGAATGGCCATCTTAAAAGATGCATTGGAAGAAAAAGGATTTACCTTTAAGTAAAAGAGCCAAGATAAAAGTAAAAAGTACGGTGAGCTCCGTAGGAGCGACCTGTTAATAGCCATGGGGTGAAACCCCTGGAAGATAATAAAGACAATGATTATGTGAGCCCCGTAGGGGTGACCTGTTAATAGCAATTGTAGGGACACCTCCCTATTAATAACTATTAATAACAATAGGGTAAAACCCTTGGGATATAAAAAAGCCTCGTAGAGGCAACGTGTTAATAAAAAAGAAAATCTAAATAGAAAAAATGAAGAAAAAATTAATACTGGAGTCCGGTGAAGTGTTTCATGGAGAAGGTTTCGGAGCAGAATTGGAAACTGCAGGAGAAGTAGTTTTCAATACCGGAATGACAGGGTATCAGGAATTGATCTCTGACCCATCTTACTGTGGTCAGATAGTTTGTATGACCTATCCGCTTATCGGGAATTATGGTATTAACCGTGATGATTATGAAAGTATTGAGCCGGCAATTAAAGGACTTATCGTAAAAGAACTTTGTGATCTTCCTTCCAACTTCCGTACTCAGATTACTTTAGATGAATTATTTAAAAAGAAAAACCTTTCAGGAATTTCAGGAATCGATACAAGAAGACTAACAAGAATTCTTCGTAACTCAGGAGTTGTGAAAGGAAAAATCGTGAATGCAGATGCAGACGAAGCAGCGACAGCTGCAGAGCTAAAAACAACCACTTTCCCAATCAATCAGGTGGAAGAGGTTTCTACTAAAACACCTTACGCAAACCCTAACAGAGGTTTCAAAGTAGTATTGGTAGATTTTGGTGCTAAATTGGGAATCATCAGAGAATTATCTCAAAGAAATTGTGACATCATCGTGGTTTCTCACGATACTACAGCAGAAGACATTCTGTTGATGGACCCAGATGGAATTATGCTTTCAAACGGTCCTGGTGACCCGGAAGATGTACCACACGCATTAGATATGATCCGTGGATTATTAGGAAAAGTTCCAATCTTCGGAATCTGTTTAGGACACCAGCTAATTGGTCTTGCTTGTGGAGCAAAAACATTTAAACTGAAATTCGGACACAGAGGAGGAAACCACCCGGTACTGGATTTAGCGAAAAATACGGTAGCAATAACCTCTCAGAACCATGGATATGCAGTAGATCAGGAAAGTTTGAAAGGAACAGATCTTATAGAAACTCACATCGCTCTGAACGACAGAACCAACGAAGGATTAAAACACAAAATCCACCCTTGTTTCTCAGTTCAGTATCACCCTGAAGCGAGCCCGGGCCCTGAAGATGCAAACTACTTATTTGATGAGTTCATCCAGTTAATGGAAGACTTTAAGAAATAAGAAAGACTTCAGATATTAGACATCAGATAACAGACTTTATCATGCACAATTTTGAAAAACTGGTTTTTTGGCAGAAATCGATTGAACTTGCAAAACAAGTTTACACCATTTGTGCAGAATTACCTAAAGATGAAAAGTTTGGTTTAATTTCTCAAATTAAAAGATCTGTAATTTCTATTCCTTCAAATATAGCAGAGGGAGCAGGAAGAAATAATGATAAAGAATTTTATCACTTTCTTGGAATTGCAAATGCGTCCTCTTTTGAGTTGCAGACACAGTTAATTTTAACTAGAGAATTAAATTTACTTGACGTAGAAAAAGTCAATAGTCTAATATCAAATCTGAATGAAATTCAAAGAATGATTTATACATTCAAATCTAATTTAAAAAAGTAAAACATCCTGTTGGAAGTCTGAAATCTGACATCTAACATCTTGTATCTAAAAAAAGAAAAATGGCAAAACGTACAGATATAAAAACAATTTTAGTAATCGGTTCAGGACCTATCATCATCGGTCAGGCAGCTGAATTTGATTACGCAGGAACGCAGGCTTGTCTGTCTTTGAAAGAAGAAGGCTATAAAGTAATCTTGATTAACTCAAACCCTGCAACAATCATGACAGATGTGGAAATCGCTGATAAAGTATATATTGAGCCGATTTCATTACAGTTTGTAAGCCACATCATCAGAAAAGAGCGTCCGGATGCATTACTACCAACACTTGGAGGCCAGACTGGTCTTAATATGGCGGTAGAACTGGAAAAATCAGGAATTCTTGAAGAATGCAAAGTAGAAGTATTGGGAACTAAGCTTTCTGCCATCAACAGAGCAGAAGACAGAGACCTTTTCCGTGAATTGATGAGAGAATTGAATGAGCCGGTTCCGGAATCTGATATTGTAAACACAGTAGAAGGAGCATTAGCCTTTGCTGACGAGATCGGATATCCTGTAATTGTTCGTCCTGCCTTTACCATGGGAGGAACAGGTGGAGGTATTGCTTCCACTGAGGCAGAATTGAAAGAGATTGCTGAATTGGGACTAAAACACAGTCCGGTTACACAGTGTCTTATCGAGAAATCAATTGCAGGTTTCAAAGAAATTGAGTACGAAGTAATGCGTGATGCAAACGACAACGCGATTGTAGTTTGTAACATGGAAAATATTGACCCGGTAGGAGTTCACACAGGAGACTCTATCGTAGTAGCACCTTCTCAGACCCTTTCAGACAGAGAATATCAGTTATTGAGAAATGCTTCTTTAAAAATTATCAGAGCATTGGGAATTGAAGGTGGATGTAACGTACAGTTAGCTTTAGATCCACATTCATTCGATTACTATATCATTGAAGTAAACCCTAGAGTTTCCCGCTCATCAGCTTTAGCAAGTAAGGCAACAGGATATCCGATTGCAAAAATTGCTGCAAAGATCGCTGTAGGATTAACTCTTGATGAAATCATGAACCCGGTAACAGGAAAAACATACGCATGTTTCGAACCTGCTTTGGACTATGTAGTTACTAAATTCCCAAGATTCCCATTCGATAAGTTCGAAACGGCAGACAGAAGACTTTCTACTCAGATGAAGGCTACTGGTGAAGTAATGGCGATCGGAAGAAACTTTGAAGAGTCTTTACAGAAAGCGATCCGTTCATTAGAAACAGGAATCAAGCATTTAGGATTAAAGACTAAGCAGGCTCAGGCACTTACTGCTGAAGAAATCGAAAGAAGAATCAGAGTGTGTGATGATGAGAGATTATTCATCATCGGAGATGCTTTAAGAAGAGGATACGACTGGGAACAAATCGTAGAATGGAGCAAAATTGATAAATTCTTCATCTGGAAGCTGAAAAAGCTGGTAGACTTCGAAAAAGTTATTGCTGAAAACAAATTTGATAAAGAAACATTAATCGAAGCTAAGAGATTAGGTTTTGCAGATATCAATATCGCAGTTCTTTGGGATGTGAAAGAGCGTGAAATTTTCAACTTCAGAAAAGAAAACGGGATAATGCCGGTGTACAAAATGGTAGACACCTGCGCCGCTGAGTTTGAAAGTGAAACTCCTTATTTCTACGGAACGTACGAAGAAGAAAATGAAAGTGTAGTTTCTGATAAAGAAAAGATCATCGTTTTAGGTTCAGGACCTATCAGAATCGGACAGGGAGTTGAGTTTGACTACGCAACAGTTCACTCAGTGTGGGCAATCAAAGAAATGGGGTACGAAGCGATCATCATCAACAACAACCCTGAAACAGTTTCTACAGACTTCTCTATCTCAGATAAATTATACTTCGAACCCTTAACAGAAGAAGATGTAATGAACATCATCGAGCTTGAAAAACCTAAAGGAGTAGTAGTACAGTTCGGAGGACAAACAGCAATCAACCTTGCAGATAAATTAGCTTCTCACGGAGTACAGATCTTAGGAACTTCGTTAGAAGATCTTGACAGAGCTGAAAACAGAGATAAATTCGAAAAAGCATTACAAGAGCTTGGAATTCCTCAGCCAAAAGGAAGAACTTCAACCTCAAAAGAAGAAGCAATAGAAATTGCCAATGAAATCGGTTATCCGGTATTGGTACGTCCAAGTTATGTTTTGGGAGGTAGAGCAATGGAAATTGTGTATACCGAAGCCGAGCTGGCGCACTATATGGAATTTGCAGTAGAAGCAAGCCCTGAGCATCCTATCCTTGTTGATAAATACATGGTAGGAAAAGAAATTGAAGTAGATGCGATCTGCGATGGTGAGACAGTGGTCATTCCAGGGATTATGGAGCACATCGAAAGAGCAGGGGTTCACTCCGGAGACTCTATCGCAGTATATCCGCCACAGAACATTTCTCAAAGTGAAATAGATACTTTAGTAGATTATACTCAAAGATTAGCAAAAGGATTGAAAGTGATTGGATTGATGAACATCCAGTACGTACTTTTCGAAGGAAACGTGTATGTGATCGAAGTAAATCCACGGTCATCAAGAACAGTTCCTTTCTTATCTAAAATCACAGAGGTTCCAATGGCAAACCTTGCAACAAAAGCGATCTTAGGACAGAAATTAGCAGATCTTGGGTACAAAAACGGTTTAGTTCCGAATAAAGAAGGAGTCTTTGTAAAAGTACCGGTATTCTCTTTCTCAAAACTGACAAAGGTTGACATCTCTTTAGGCCCTGAAATGAAGTCTACAGGAGAGGTTATGGGGAAAGATACTACTTTAGAAAAAGCCCTTTACAAAGGATTGGTAGCAGCAGGAAGAAAAGTTCCAATGCACGGTTCTATCTTGTTCACAGTTGCAGACAAGCATAAGCAGGAAGCAGCAGATTTGGCAGCAAGGTTCCATGAAGTAGGTTTCAGAATCTGGGCTACAGAAGGGACAGCGAAATTCTTCGAAGAAAAAGGGATTCCTTGTAAAATAGGATACAAAATAGGAGAAGAAAGCGTAAATCTTATCGACCTGATCCAGAAAGGAAAAGTTCAGTATGTTGTAAACACCACTACTAAAGGTAAACAGGCAGAAAGAGATGGATTCCAGATCAGAAGAATGAGTGTGGAAAACGGAGTTCCTTGTTTAACTTCAATGGATACGGTAGAAGCAATTCTAAAAGTAATCGAAAGCATGAGCTTCAAAATGGAGACCATGTAATTTCGGAAAACAAATATTCCCAATCCCGCAGGTTATCTTGCGGGATTTTTTTATGTAAAGAATTGATCTCTAAATATTTTGTTTGCTTAAAAGTTTTAAATTAGTGAAGGAAATTTATTTGGGTTAACTGATATTGAGTTCTGTTTCGTACATTGATTTTCAGATTCAGCAATGCAGATATGGTTAAAAACCTTTAAAAAACAAAAGATTAAAATTATCGATTATGAAAAAAATTGTATTACTTTCCTTCTTCTTTCTTTTCTGTGAAACTTTTTCGCAGGAAATGAAAATAAAAAAAGAAAAATGGCATTGGAACAACAATAAAGTTAAACAAGACACCATTGCAGGTTATGCACAGGTATTAAAAGTTGATAATATTTTATACATTTCAGGAGCTGTAGCAAGCGAAATAACTCCAGAAGGAATTACATCTGTATATAATGATTTAAAAGCTTCATTGGCTAGTTTTGGAGCAACATTTGAAAATGTTGTAAAAGAGAATCTATATACAACAGATATAGATGGAATGAAAAAATTAAATTACGTCAGGAAAAAATTTTACAAAAAAGACTTTCCTGCAGCTACCTGGATACAAATACAACGATTATATATGCCTTCAGCCAAAGTAGAGGTTGAATTAATTGCCCATCTGCCGAAATAATTGTCAATAAATCCGTGAGCCTTTTTTGCGGGTACAGAAGAAACCATTCTAAAAATAATCTATTTATTTTTAGAAAAACCATCTAAACTAAAATGAGTATTAAGGCAATTACTTTAGGATTTTTAAGTTCTATTTTCGTTCTGATGCTTTTAGGATGTTCTTATTTGACCGAGTTTTATATTCAAAACCAGACCGGAACCCCCAAAATAATAATGATTAATTATAATTACCCGATTTCAAAAGCCATTAAGGATGAGCCTGCCGGCTTCGGATTTAATTATGAAAACGGAATATTGTCTCCCCGAGATTTTCGAAAAATCAAAAACCTTAAGTCCATTGAAAAAATAGAAGTAAAAGATTCTGCCATTATTTTGGAAGTTCAGCCCAATTCAACTACAAGGATTGACAGAAGCCATAACGGAAACTGGAGATATAGGATTAAAAGCGTTGAGGTTAATGGAAAAACCTTTAGTCCGGAAGAATTGAAGAATAAGACTAAGTTCATCAGTAATGATTATGTTTATAAAATTGAATGAATATTTTGTGAGATATAATTTCTTATTAATGCTTGAAAATAAACCTAACAGGTTTCAAAAACCTGTTAGGTTTAGAATACAAATACACGAATTTCCTTACAGAATACTCAATGACAACCGGAGAGCACTATTTAATTATATTCGAAAACAATCATATAAAATCTATTCAGAAGAATGTTGGGCATTATGATTGAAAAAGATTGAGCTCACATGTTTGATATTTATTATCAGCAACAATTTGCGATATCAATTGTAGGATTTCAAATTTATTATTCAGATAAAATAATTGTATAAAAATAATCTAAATTGCTGCCTAGGCCGTATATTAGCATAAAGAGATGTACATCACCATGAAATACAAATATTTAGTTTACATTCCGTTATTGACAATTACTTCCTGTAATAAGTCTGAGAAAAAAGTTGAAGCTTCTAATTCTGTACTCCAAAAAAAATACATCACTTTGGCATCCGTGAAAAATCCGTCCGGGAAAGAAATATCCTGGAAAGGATTTCTGAATGGAAAAACCCCGGTGTTTATCCATTACCAAGTGGATGGTAATCTAATTGTCGGAGAAATTACCTACCTGAATACTAAAAATAAATTGCCTATAACACTTTTAGGAACCATTGAAGATGATAATAGCTACAGAATTTTAGAATTTGAAAAATCTGGAAATATAACGGGCGTCATTACCGGAAAACCAGCGGAAGGCACTTTCAAAGGAAGTTGGTTTTCACCAAAGACCAGAAAAGAGCTTGTACTTAATCTTGTAAAGAAGGATACTGCTCTCGTTTCAGATGGGATAGAAACAAAGTTAGGAGATCTGTTCGGTCGTTACCGTTACCAGTATAGTGAAGCAGGCTATCAGGGAGATTTAGAAATTAAGAGATTGCCAGATTCAAAAGCTGTTTTTGGAATAACATCAGTTACCGGGGAACCGGCAAGAAATCTTGCACAAATAGACGATGACACCATCAGCCTGAAAGCAACCGATTTTGTATATAAACTGGCGGATACAGATGATTGTGAATTTAGAGTGAAGTTCTACAAAGGATTTGCTGTGGTTCAGTATACCCAGGGAGTATGCAGCGGGCAATTCGGAATGAATGCCACTATTGAAGGAATATATCTGAAAACAAAATAATCAACAGTATTCTGGCCATTTATTGTTACCCGGTACTAGTGGCAGAGAAAGTTTGTATTTGATAACGAAAAATGGAACTATCGGTTCGGATAAAATGGATATAAAAAGTAAACTATTTAATTTTTTTTGCTGATTTATGTAAGAGGTTGTAAATTAGGGGATCATAAATAAATTATTCAGGAATTATGATAAACTGATCAAATTCCATCAAACTATAAAACAACCATGGCAGAATATTACGCAAAATCTAGTGATTCTTTATCCTTTGAACTCATCAATGATGCTCAACTGACAGGAAAAATTACCTATAAAAGTTGGTTTAATTTTAATGCTGTGATTGAGCTGGCGGACCATCAAAGTTTTCAGGTTGAGCCCAAGGGTTTATGGGGAACAACCATTGAATTGAAGGACAACGAAAAGGTTCTTTTAAAGTTTAGAATGAACTGGAATGGCGAAATAATTGTGCAAACCTATTTTGATGGAGTAAAAGAAAGCTTTGTATTTAAGCACAGAGGGGTTTTCAAAGATTCATTTGTACTTACAGATAAGGTGGGAACAGAACTCTTAGTAATGAAACCTCAGTTTAAATGGAACCTTCTGAATTATGAATATCAGATCACTACTTCCAATGACTTTGAGATGTATTCCAATAAAGATATTCTATTGCTTACTTCATTACACTGTGCAAACTATTATATGTCTATGATGGTTGTTGTTTAAATAATAGAAATGAATTAGATAAAATGTAAATACATTGATATAAAATATACTGTTTAAATTTCATGCAGTATTGAAATAAAAGGGTTTGTGAGCTTTCATAAACCCTTTATTAATGGGCTTTTTCAATAAGATAATTTTATGATTTCTGTCATGTTTTTATTTAGAATTAATAAAAATAAAGTAATTTTGCGGCACTAAGCTTAATTATAAAAATGAAAAAAACTATTATTTCTGTATCATTATTAGCCGTCACCATGTTAAGTGCACAGGAAAGTGATACCCTTAAAGTAGCCGAAATCCAATCAGTATCCCTTCAGGGAACCCATAATTACAGAACCAAAAAATCCGAATCAGTAGCAAGACTTCCTTTGGAAAACCTTGAAAATCCAACGGTTTACAATCTTGTTCCTAAAGAAATCATCAGTGAAATGAATGCTACAGATTTCAATACCGCAATGGCATCAGCGCCGGGAGTGGTAGTTAGCAATAGTGTGAACGACAGTGGTAATGATATTTTTTTGAGAGGCTTCAGTTCCAATGCCAGTTTCAGAAACGGATTGATTCAAAACCCAAGAGTACAGTCGGAAATTACAAATGTTGAAAGAGTAGAAGTAATCAAAGGACCATCAGGAACATTATTCGGTGGAACCTTAGCAAATTATGGCGGGGTAGTGAATATTGTGACCAAAAAACCGCAGGAAAATTTCGGGGGAATCATCAATTATACTACCGGAAGTTGGGGAATGAACAGAATCACAGCAGATGTAAATACCCCTTTAAATAAAGAAAAAACAGCATTGGCAAGATTCAATGTAGCAGCGTACTCTCAGGATTCTTTTCAGGATGCAGGATATAACAAAGGAGTGTTTTTCTCAGGAAGTATTTTATATAAAGTAAGCGATAAAACTACAGTAACCTTAGACACAGAATTCCATGCTCCGGAAAAAACATTGAATGCTTATGTAAGACAGTCTGAGAAATTGACTTACCATTCGATGAAAGATCTTGCTGCCATTCATGGCAGATCATTTACCAGTAATGATGTTGGATCGAAAAGAACCAATTTTGTGACGATGGCTGAAGTTACCCATAAATTCAATGATCAATGGACTTCCAGAACATCATATCAAAGAGGAGAAGCCAACGAGAAAGAGTCCATCTTCTTGGTTTTAAACTATATGGATGATAATAGAGTGAGCAGAAGCATACGTCCTTTTGACAACTATAAGATCACAACAGACAATATTCAACAGAACTTTATGGGTGACTTTAAAATTGGAGGTTTAAGAAACCGTCTGGTAGTAGGATTGGATTATTTCCAACAGACCAGCAAAAACCAATATCCTGTATTTACCGTGGGTAAAAATACAAACTCAGCCTTTGCTCCTTATCCTTTAAATGGAGTAATTGGAGAAAATTATGGAACAGAGAAAGGAAATGATATTATTCAATTGAATGCTACTTCTGATTGGACTCCTATCTCCCGTGATGTTGTGAAGAAACTCCCAAGAACCGGAACAAAATATGAAATTACACAATACAGTACTTACAGTGCCTATGTTTCCAATGTATTAAATGTTACAGATAATTTACTTGTAATGGCCAGTTTAAGAATGGATCATTACAAAAATGATGATATTAAAAGAAATGGAGTAGCTGGAAATGACGGATATAGCCAGACACAATTCTCTCCAAAATTTGGTTTGGTATATGAAATTAAAAAAGATGAAATTTCATTCTTTGCCAACTATGTAAATGGGTTTAAAAATATTGCTCCGGGTCTTAATCAGGATGGTGTTCTTACTAAATGGGATCCGGAACAGGGAAACCAGTTTGAAGCCGGGTTTAAATTAGATCTGTTGGGTAAAAAACTATTATCAACGATTTCCTATTATAACATGAGAGTTAAAAATAGAGTTATTGCTGATCCGGGAGGACTTGGAAGCAGACAGGATGGTAATATTAAAAATCAGGGATTTGAAATGGACCTTGTAATTAACCCGGTGAAAGGTTGGAATATCGTTGGTGGATATGGGTTTAATGATAACCGTTATGATGACAGAAGTAAAGATGCTGGAAAAAGAGTAGCATGGGCACCTAAACATGTCGCTAATCTATGGACTAGTTATAAAATCATGGGGGGAACCTATGAAGGATTAGGTTTCGGAGCTGGATTTAACTTTGTAGATAAAACGTATATCAACATTAGCAACCATTTCCTTGCACCGGCTTATACAACAGTAGGGGCTACCGTGTTCTACGACAAGAAAAAATACAGAATTGGTCTCAAGATGAATAACGCGCTGAATCAAACCTACTGGAACTTCTACGGACAGCCACAAAAACCAAGAGAACTCCTGGCCAACTTTGCATTTAAATTCTAACCCCTTTAAAACCATAAACAAATTGTCTCAAACTTAAAGTTTGTTGGAAACGCATAATGACACAAAGAAAGAACTGAAATACTGCTTTAAGGCGTTAGAAAATCAAAGATTTTAAGTAGGTAATAAACCATCATTATATTAATTTTAGTAATTATATATAGAGTTACCTTAATTTTTAATAGATAATGCAATCTTCTCCAACATCCACGTAATCTGTGAGATCTGCGGGAGACAATACAATGCAGTCTAAAATTTTATCGAAGATAAAATCTTTCCGTCCTTATAGCATAAACATGCTGCAGAATATTTGCGCTCTTGCATTTTCCAACAACAATAATCGAAAGACAACCCTCTGATTTAGATATGGAAAATAAAAAAACTACCCCCAAGAAAAAACAGGGAAAATCCCTGACCAAAAGAATTACAGGATGGCTCCATCTCTGGCTCGGACTTGTTTCCGGGATTATTGTACTTACCGTTACACTTTCCGGAACGGTTTTCGTGTTTTGTGATGAGATTGTTGACCTTTGTGCCGGAAGTGCCAAATATGTTCAGACTCCGGCCCATACAAAAAAAATGACTCCGGAAGAATTACTGGTTAAATTTCATGAACAGGTTCCGGACAGAAAAGCTTTCTATTTTGATAGCTATAGAGATGCAGACAGAACTTTTCGAGTAGCCTCTGCTACCAAACCGCCAAAAGATAAGAATGCTGAAAAAACAGAAAAATCTAAAGGTAAGGGGCGTGGTCCGAGAGGTGTTTTCGCCTACCATTATCTTGATCCTTATACCGGAAAAGTAATGGGATCTACAAAAAGCTATGAATTTTTCTATGTGGTAGCCCACATTCATGCCCAATTGCTGGCAGGTAAATTCGGAAAAACAGTGGTAGGAGTAGCTTCCATTATATTTTTCATTCAATTGATTGGCGGCTTAATTCTCTGGTGGCCAAAAAAATGGAATAAAACAACAAGAACCACTGCATTTAAGATCAAGTCAGGAACCAAGTGGCGTAGAAAAAATTACGATTTCCATAATGTTTTCGGGTTTTATTCACTCTTGCCAGCTGTGTTTATTACCATTACCGGGCTGATTATGGCTTATAAAGTTTTGACGGACCTTACTCAGGTTACTTTTGGAGGCGCTCCTGATGCCCATAAGATTGCAGAACAATATGATCCGGTATATGATCCTGATAAACAGGCATTACCTTTTACAGATTTTATAGACCGTAGTTTTAAAGAGATTCCTATGGCACAACAAGTCAGAATGAGTGTCCCACGTAAAGATTCTGCAACAGTTTACAATGTGGTAGCTGCTCAATTTATAGGATTGAAAAGTATTATTGATGGAAAAAGTAAAGAAGTCAATAAGTATACAGGAGACGAAATTAATTATCCAAAAGAAGTGCTCATGCATGAAGTAATTGAGCATATGAACTTTGATCTTCATGTAGGATATTGGGGCGGAATGTTCGGGAAGATCTTCACATTCGTTATCGGAATTATCTGTACCAGTCTTCCGGTTACTGGATTTCTGATCTGGTGGGGAAGAAGGAACAAATCCGGTAAAAAAGGAAAAGAAATTAAAAATATTCATCAACACAGAAAAGAGTCACAACATGAACAATTGGTTTAAAATTTTATTTTTATCTGTATTTTCATTCTTCACATTGGGGAAAGCTCAGGAAAAGCTTATAATAGGAGAGAAGCAGACCTTATTTTCTAAGGTTTTAAATGAAAACAGGGAAATCTGGATTCATCTTCCTAAAACGTATAATGATACAACCATCAATCCTGCAAAATATCCGGTTATCTATCTTTTAGACGGTGAAATCAACTTTGAATATTATACAGGACTGACAGATTTTATTGCCAGAACACCCTATGCGGATATTCCGGAATGTATTGTAGTGGGAATTAAAAATACAGAACGTACAAGAGATCTTACCCCAACAAAATCACAAAAGAAAAGTCCGGTAAATCCTGCTGTAACTCTTTTTGCAGACAGTGGCGGAAGCGAAAACTTTGTGAAATTCATGCAGGAAGAACTAAAGCCATTTATTAGCAAAAACTACAGAACACAGGAGTATTCAGTTTTGGTAGGGCATTCATTCGGTGGATTATTTGCCATCAATGTTTTTCTTACCCATCCCGATTATTTCAATGCATATGTTGCCAATGATCCAAGTTTATGGTGGGATAATGAAGTAACCATTTCAAGAACACAAGCTTATTTGGAAAAGAATAAAAAATTTCCGGCCAACAAATCTTTATATGTTTCTCAGGCAGATAACGAAGAACAACAGAAAAACTGGAATTCAGATATGACCCAGGCCATTGAAAGATTTAAAGGAATTGTAGAGAAAAATGGTACTTTGAATTATAAACATAGCTTTTTTGAAGGCGAGACCCATGGAACGGTTTCTTATCCTGGAAATTACGAGGCTTTAAAATTTATATTCAAAGGTTTCAGAACAGACATTAAGCAGCTTGCTAAAAATCCGGGTTTATTGGAATCAGAATATAACACATTTTCAGGAAAAATGGGGTCAGAGTTTACGCCTTCAGAATCTTATCTGAATGTAGCTCTTAAATTCATGAAAAGTAATGACTTCAAAGAATCCGAAACTTATTTTATAAACCTGAAAAACAAACTTTATCCTAAGGTTAAATAATTGAAATATGCTATAAATAGGATGTAATTGGGGGTAGATTGATACAGATTCAATCTACCCCCATGTTTATTTTGACTTATTGGTTCTTTAAAAGGCTTTGCAAATCCCTGTTGAACTCCTCCTGTGAAGTTTCAAGCTTTGAAAAGAACTCGCGATCAAAATTTTCAACAGCAATCACTGCTTTTTTAATCGTTTTCTTTCCGGTTTCAGTTATTTCAATAGTTTTAGCTCTTGTGTCCGTCGGATGTTCTTTTCTGCAGATAAACTCTTTCTTTTGTAAAGCTCTCAATACCTGAGAAGTCGTCATTGGATCTATTTTGGTATGATGTGAAAGAATGATCTGGGTAACTTCAGTTTTTTGAAGAGACAGCCAATGAGTGCTGGCTAATATAACAAATTGTGAATGAGTGAGATCAAACGGCAATAATGCTTTCTTAATTTCCCGCTGCCAAAGATTGGTAACCTGCCACAGTAAAAAACCGGAACTGTCCTCAGCTTTCTGTACACTGAATGTATTATCCTTATTCATTTAGATCATTTTTGAAGCAATTAAATTAAAATCTTTTTCAGAAATTTCAAAAAGCCCGTAACGGAACGGATAACCCCAGAATTTTTTATTCTCAATGAAATCAAGCTGATCAATCAGCGGAATGATGGAACATTCTTTACAGTCATAAAATTCTATATCTCTTCTGAACGGATTAAATGTTTCTGTCATTTGAAAAGAATAGACTTCCTCACCCATTACTTTTCCTATTGCTGTGAAATTCTGTAGTTTTTCAGAACTATTCATTTTTATTTTGGAAGAATACACGATAATATAGTCTCCCTTTTTCATTCGCTGCAACGGAGCCTTCTTCCCATGGCAAACCTGTATAAAGTTACCTTCAACTCCACGTTCTGTATGTTCTTTAGACACAGAGGCCATCCAGTATCTTATCATAATTTTTTTGCATTTTTAATTTGATTGGCAATATCTTCCGGGAGATGTTGTACAATATCATTTGCTACCAGTTTTATCCAGAGTTTAGATAGTAATCCTGTAACAGTCATAGTGATTGTAATCCTTAGTCCATTTTCAGTTTCTTCATAGATGTGCTCTCCATACATTTTAGCTAAAGGAAATGAGGTTAAATCAGTAAATTTTTGTAAAGGAATTATTTCAATAAGCTTGATTTTTACTTTTGGACCTCCTTTAGGTTTCAAAATAAAAGATTCTCCCTCCTTAAACTCTCCTAAAAGGGTTGAATACTCAACTGTTTCATCCCAATCTTTCCAACGATCAACGTCTGTTGCCAATTTCCAGATCTGCTCTCTTGTAACTTCTTTTGTATGTACTGAATATGATTTTTTCCACATAATTATATTTTGTAAGTACAAATATAATAAGTGTACATATTAAATACAAACAATGCATACTGTTAATTTAAAGAATAAATTGTAATGTTTTGTTTGTTAGTGTTTTAAAGTTGATTATTCCTGTCTTATAAAATAAAGACAGGCAAAATTAAAAAATGCCATGGGTATCCAGAATGGAGATGCCAGTACTGTCGCAAAAATAAACATAGGAATTACTCCTTTTAACCCGGCAGTTATTATGGTGTCTGTTGGTAAGCGGTTACCCATTGAAGTAAAAATACAGGCGATTAATAAGGCAGAGAGGCTTAGAACTGCTGAAATTCCAGCCAATTTCCATCGTTCATATTTTTTAGGATTTATGCTTAATTTATAAAATGCAATTCCATAAATTATGAATACAAACAGTGAAATAAGGATATTATAAAGGAAAGGTAAATCCGGAAAAATAATGATTAATATGATGTTGCCAATCAGTAAGTTAATGAAAATGCAGAGCATAAACAGGAGTATATTTTGTTTCATAATTGTGCTTTTGTGTTGTGATAAAATTACATTATTTTTTGATTCTGAAAACTGTCTCTGCAAAAAAAAGCAAACCTGTATATTCACAGATTTGCTTTTGAAGTTATTTTCATGAAAAATCTCTCACAGATAATGCTGATTGACCATATCTGCGCATGAATTTTTCTGTTCAGTAATTTTAATGTCTGTTATCACAATTAATACTAAGCTCTGTACTTTCTTTATCTAAAAAGGTAATGGCCCGACATCCGAAAGAAGGCGAGATAAAATTAAAGACTACCGGTGCCTTTCCTTTAAAAAGTCTGCCTGTCCATTGAGCATAATAATTCGTTTCCTCATTGGGCATTTTTTCAAGAGGATTAAACTCTGCACCATCCTCAATGGTAAATGTTTTCTCAAACACTTTTTCATGATGATCGTTAATGACTACCAGTTTGCGTTCCTGAGGACCATATTCTTCAAGAAGATCCTGTACATAATAGGTTAGGTTTTCATAGGTATATTGATAAGTGCCACCATACTTAAGCGTGGAACCGGAAAAATATTTTTTCTGAATATCGCCATCTGCCTTTTCCCATTTAATCATCTTCATCTTATTTTCTACAAATGGACTTTTACTGCCAAAATAGGCAATTACATTCATGTATTTATCAAAAATATCGTTGCCTTTTTGAGTGCCAATTTGGAATCCAACCATGTAGGATTCAGGATCAATTTCTTCCCCTTCACCCATATAAGGAGAAAGATAGGCAACTGCTTTTAATTTACTTACAGGTATTTTTTGCAGTTTATTCTTTTCGTAGTTGTAAAGATAAAGTGAATCATTTTCAGTAATGTGAATGCCATCCAGTATTTTTTTTCTGTACGTAGGATCCAGTTCAATATAAGTCATCTTTTCAAAAGGAACGTCCTTTTGTTTCTTTAGAAAGTCTGCCGGAATAGTATTTTTGCCGTTGTAAATGTCCGATACGGAGATAAAAGTATCCATAAGATCCTTACGCTGCATGGTGGAAACATTGAAAATGTTGAAATTCTTAAAATCTATTTCCTCTTCCGTTGTAGCCGTTTTTACAGAATCTTTTACAATGGCTGGCTGATCCTGAATTGGTTTTTTGTCGTCCTTTTTACAACTGATAATCATCAGCTGTGAACATAAAAGCACTAAGGCTGTGTTAATCTTCATTATTAAGAATGTTTTGAATTTAATTTATAGTAAGGCTCAGAATAATATTTACTGGGTTTAATGTATGCCACTTTCCTGTCAGCATCAAAAATCCAGATAAATCTTCGCATCATGTCTGCGCCAAAATAACTAACATTTTGATTCTTAAGATCTCCTGCAAAAAATCCTACAGGAGCCTCTCTGAAAACAAAATCACCAAGTTTGAAAGATGGAAGAATTCCCTGTTTAATAACCAGAAGCTTATTACTGGAATTTTTCAGCGTTTTTTCTCCAATAATCTTTAGTTTTTTGTTGAGATCATATTTTTCAGCAAAATCATTACTATACAATATACCTCCTGAGTAACCGGATTGAAGCACAAAATAAGTTCCCTGCTGCTTATCTCCATCTATAACATTATCCCCAGAAATGTGAAAAACTTCGTTCTCAAAAGTAATTTTAATAGGCTGAAACCCTTTCAGATCAGGTTTCTGATTATAAATCACAAACTGGTTGCTGTCATAATCAATCTTAAAGATCTTTCCCTCAAAAAGTCCTGTTCCAATTTTTCCATCAGCTTCCAAACCAGCCAGCTGATTGTCTGTAAACGTAATGTCTCCCCAGCTCATGCTGCCAATATCTACTGTATTATGTTCACTTATTTCCTCTTTATTAAAAATAATGTGATCTGCTTTCCGCTGCCGTTCCGGAGAAATAGCACCATCCTTCATGGCAATTTGAAACATCAGATCTAAAGAATCCTTTTTGTTTACAAGTGTTTTTACAATGATGTTATTATATTTTGTAACCCGGAAAGGAATAGTTTGCTGGGCTTTTATGCAGAAAAATCCAAAGGAAAGAAGCAGTGAAAAAACTGTTTTTTTGAGCATTATTCGTGATTGGTATTTAAACCTTTAAATTTACCCATTATCTTTGGAACACCAAATAATAAAATGATATGATTGAAAAGTTACTTCAAAGCGGAATTCATTGGGAACATAAAGAATTTAAAAGGAATGAATTCCTGAAGACTTCAGGAAGTACGGATACTTATATTTATTTTATCGAAAAAGGAAGTGTGAGGATCTTTATGACAGATGAAAGTGAAGAAAGGATTATCCGTTTCGGATATGCCGGAAATATTATTGTCTCTCTGGATTCTTTCCTTTCCGGGAAACCTTCGGAACTTTATATTCAGGCCATCAAGAAAACAACGGTAAAAGTGTCTTCAAAAAAAGATTTCTATGAATTTATTCAATCTAATGAAGAGCACATGAAATTTTGGATAACTGTTTTGGAAGATCTTGTACTGCAGCAGCTGGAAAGAGAAAAAGATTTACTGATCAATGCTCCGGGTGAACGTTTTGAAAGAGTTTTAAAAAGAAGTCCGAAGCTATTTCAGGAGGTTCCCAATAAATATATTGCCAATTATCTCAGGATGTCTCCGGAAACCTTATCAAGGCTTAAAAAATCTTGAGTTCAATCAAGATTTAAGAATAAACCAATTCGGAAATTTGTAAAAAAACAGTAATGAAAATCTCAACTACAGTATTGTTAGACGAATTAAAAAGCAGAACCGGACAACATTTGCAATATGCTGAAACTCTTTTATTGAAACCGGAAAATGAACTGAATTTCAGAATGACTGCTGATAGCTGGAGTACTTTGGAGTGTCTGGAACATCTCAACCGTTACGGAGACTTTTATATTCCTGAAATCTCACGTAAAGTTTCTTCTTCCAACACAACCCCGAAATCTGACTTTAAGCCCGGAATTCTAGGAAACTATTTTGCTAAAAGCATGCTTCCCAAAGAAAAACTAAATAAGATGAAGACGCTTAAAACCATGAATCCAATTCATAGCGAGTTAAATAAAGAAGTTGTGAATGAATTTATAAAACAGCAGCAGCAATTACTGGATCTACTGGACCAAGCAAGGTATATTAATCTGGAAAAAATGAAAACTGCTATCAGTATTTCAAAATTAATAACCCTGAAATTGGGAGATACTTTCCGTTTTGTTATTTATCATAATGCAAGGCATATAGCCCAGGCAGAAAGAGTTTTAAAGAATATATAAAAGAGAGCGTATGAATTCCGGAAAAGTAGTAATTTTAAACTAATGGAAATCATACACCAAAAAACGATACAGACTCCATTGGGAGAAATGATAGCCTGTGCTATAGATCAGGGCATCTGTTTGCTTGAGTTTACAGACAGAAAAAATATTGAGAAGCAGCTCAAAGCTTTATCAAAGCAACTGAAAGCTGAAATTGTAGAAAAGGAGCACACCCATTTTCAACAGCTGGAACAGGAGTTAAAAGAATATTTTGAGGGCAACAGATCCAAGTTTGAAGTTCCTTTATTTACCACAGGTACAGAATTTCAGGAAAAAGTATGGCAGCTGCTTCGTGAAATACCAATGGGAGAGATCAGAACCTACAAGCAGCAATCAGAATTTCTGGGGAATCCAAAGGCAATACGTGCTGTAGGAACAGCCAATGGAATCAATAAGATCGCTATTTTAATTCCATGTCATCGTGTTATTGGCTCCAATGGGGAATTGGTAGGTTATGCAGGCGGAATCTGGAGAAAACAAAAGCTCTTGGAACTGGAAAAAGCCATTTTATTTTAAGTTGATGGAAGCAGGATGTACTGTAAGTCGTTTAATGAATGGTGTTTATTGTGAAATCTGGTCAAAAGCTTAGATATATCACTTAAATTGACTTAAATTATTGACTTACTTTCAATAACTTCCAGCTTCCTGCCTCTAACTTCCTTACTCAAAAAAATACCTGTTCATTTTTCGGTTGCAGCCACCTGAACAATCTTCCTACTTTTGAATAAAAAAGATAATGATCAGTTTCAAAAATTTACACCAAAATAATGAACCTCTATTATTGGGCAATGTATGGAATGTACAGAGTGCAAGAGTATTAGAAAAGGCTGGTTATAAAGCCCTGGCAACCTCAAGTTCGGCAGTTGCGATGAGTTTAGGATATGAAGATGGAGAACAGATGAGCTTTGAAGAGTATTTTTATATCATCAAAAGGATAAAAGCATCCGTTTCAATCCCTTTATCTGTAGATTTGGAAGGCGGATATGGAAATACCCATGAAATAATTGTTTCCAATATCATACAATTACTGGAAATAGGTGTAGTAGGAATAAACTTGGAAGATAGCTGTATGGTTGACGGAAAGAGAGAGCTTTTAAATAGCGATGTATTTTTTAAAAAATTAAGTAATATTCTGTCAGCATTGAAGGAAAGAAGGAGTGAAATCTTTATCAATGTAAGAACCGATCCTTTTTTATTAGGAATAGAAAATGCATTGGAAGAAACAGTAAAGAGAATTGAACTGTTTGAAAAACTGGATGTAGATGGAGTATTTGTTCCCGGAATGACCCATATTGAGGATATTAAAACAGTTGTAAACGCCACATCTCTTCCAATTAATGTGATGTGTTTAGCTGATCTCCCGGGTTTTGAAATCTTAAAAACATTAGGAGTAAAAAGGATTACTTCAGGAGCTTTTTTAAACAATCATATTTACCGCGAGCTCGAAAGAATCAGCAATACAGTTACAAATAACAAAAGCTTTGCAGCACTTTTCATCTGATTATGGAACTTACAGAACAAATTATGTACGATGCTTCCTTTCGTAAGGATTCTTCGTTTGAAGGAATTTTCTGGATGGGAGTTAGGACAACCGGAATATTCTGCCGGCCAACCTGTACTGCCCGTAAACCCAAATTTGAAAACGTAGAATTTTTTTCCAATACAAAAGAGGCTATGTTGAAAGGGTATCGTCCCTGTAAAGTTTGTAAGCCGCTGGAAACCATGAATGTAACACCTTTGTATATCAAGGAGTTGCTGCAGGAGATTTCTGGTGACCCTACTTTAAAACTTAAAGATTATGATTTAGTGAAAAGAGGGTTGGAGCCGGCAACGATACGCAGATGGTTTCTGAAACACCATGGAGTAACATTTCATACTTTTCAGAGAATGTCTAAACTGAATACAGCATTTAAAAAACTTCAGCAAGGAGAACTTGTTACAGAAGTTGCTTTTGATTCAGGGTATGAAAGTTTGAGTGGCTTTAATGAAAGCTTTAAAAATATTTTCGGAGTTTCGCCTGGCAAAAATAAAACAGAAAAGATTATTGATCTGAAAAGAATTGAAACCATGCTGGGAACAATGGTTGCCTGTGCTGATGAGCATGGAATTTGTCTTCTTGAGTTTTCAGACAGAAAAGCTCTTCCTACAGAACTGAAGAATATTTCAAAATCCTTTAATGCTAATATTGTGCAGGGAGAAAATCCTCATTTTACAAAGTTGGAAAAGGAACTCTCCGAATATTTTGAAGGGAAAAGAACTGAGTTTACAGTTCCTCTTTCTCCGGTAGGAACTGCTTTTCAGAAAGAAGTATGGGTGATTCTACAACAAATTCCTTACGGTAGAACAAGAAGTTATCAGGAGCAGGCTGATATTCTCGGAAATTCTAAATCAGTTCGGGCTGTAGCCAATGCCAACGGATTAAATAAAATATCCATTCTGATTCCCTGCCATAGAGTTATTGGAAGCAATGGCCATCTAACGGGCTATGGGGGTGGAATCTGGAGAAAACAAAAATTATTGGAGCTAGAGAAAGCTATTTTATTTTGATTTTCGTAATTTTAAACAAAAATTTACACGTGAAAAAGTTATTAGCAGCAGTTTGTATTTCAGTTTCAGCGTTCACTTTCGCACAGGATTATTCTGTACCAGCGGCAAGTCCGCGTCAGAAAGTAGAACAGCAGTTTTCTATGTCTAAAATTTCTGTCGACTACGGAAGACCGGGAGTAAAAGGACGTAAGATTTTTGGAGAACTGGTTCCTTATGGCCAGATTTGGAGAGCAGGAGCTAACTCATCTACAAAAATTACATTTGGACAGACCGTTAATTTTGGCGGGAAAAATGTTCCGGCAGGTACTTACGGATTATTCATTGTTCCTACTGAAAAAGAATGGAAAGTAATTCTGAACAAAGATTTCCAGCAGTGGGGCGCATATACTTATGACCCGAAACAGGATGTGGTAGATGTTACAGTACCGGTAAATAAACTGGCAGACAAACAGGAATGGTTTGAAATTACCCTGAACCCAACAGATGAAAACTCAGGAAATCTTGTGATTAAATGGGATATGAATCAGGCTGAAATTCCGTTGAAACCGGCGAAATTAGATACAGTAATCAAGATTTCTGATAAGTTGAAAGAAATCCAGAGAATAGAATCAGACTCTAACAAAAAAGGCTAAGCATGAATTTTTCTATTCAGCCTGTTTTAGAGAATGAAGAATTTCAATTAATCCCCTTACAGCAAGGGGATTTTGAATCTTTATATGAAGTAGCATCAGATCCTAAAGTATGGGAACAGCATCCTAACAAAGACCGTTATCAAAGAGAAGTCTTTGAAAATTTCTTTCTGGGAGCCATGGAAAGTAAAGGCGCCTTCAAAATTGTTGAGAAAGCAACGGGAGACGTACTGGGAAGCAGTCGTTATTATAACTTTGATGAAAATGACAGTCATATTTTCATCGGCTATACTTTCTATGGTACAAAATCTTGGGGAAAAGGAACCAATCCGAAGGTTAAGAAACTGATGTTGGATTATATCTTCCAACATGTAGATAAAGTTCATTTTCACATCGGAAAAGAAAATTTCCGTTCACAGAAAGCACTGGAAAAACTTGGTGGGATAAAAATAGCGGAAGAAGAAGTGGCTTATTTTGCAGAACCTACAAGAACCAATTTTGTATACGAGATTAAAAAAGAAGATTGGGCATGAAAAAATATAAAATCCAGCAATCACCATTTGTCGTTCCTACTACAGATGGAAAACTGATTGAAGAACATTGGGGAAATTCTACAGGAAATTCTAATATTTCCATTGCCCACATGGTAGCTCCCCCGGATTGGAGCGAGCCTCATCAAACTCCTGAATTTGATGAATTTACTTACATCATTTCAGGGAAAAAACAGTTTGAAATTGACGGAGAAATTGTAGTACTTGAAAAAGGAAACAGTATTCTTATAGAAAAAGGAGCAAGAATCCGTTACAGTAACCCATTTTCAGAGCCTTGTGAGTATCTTGCGATCTGTCTGCCTGCATTTTCAATGGAGCTGGTAAACAGGGAAGTGGAAGGAGTAGATTAAAAGTATTTATGGTGACACAGATTTGTCCTGAATGTAAGGGGAATTCTTTTACATGGTGCTCTCGCTGTAATACAATACAAAAAATAGAAAAGCTGTCTCGAAACTGAGATGGCTTTTTTGTCTTAAAACTGAGTAGAATATTTTAATTAAAAACAATAAAAAAAATATTTTAGATATCAGTAAGTTATCTTTTTGATAAGGATATCATCATCTGTAGATACCGATTGTTATTAATTATTTTGTAAGTTCGCGCGCCGAAAATAAGTAGGTACATTTAACTTTTTAATAAAATATATGAAAAACAATCTATCCCTTGTATTGTTGTTAGGCATTGCGCTTTCCACAACTTCTTGTGCAACCATTTTTACAGGAACCCGTGATAAAATTACTTTCAATTCCACTCCTGAAGGAGCTAAAGTAATTCATAATGGAGAGGAAAAATGTGTGACACCTTGTACTGTACCTATTTCTAGATCTTTAAGTAAGCAATTCGTTACTATTGAAAAAGAAGGCTTCGATTCACAGAAAGTAAAGCTGGATAAGTCATTTAATGCAGTAACGCTTCTTAATATCCTGTTTGGAGGGGCAATAGGCGTTGGAATTGACGCTGCAACAGGCTCTCTGACAAAATATTCTACTAAGAAATATAATATTGAATTAGAGGCAAAGCAACCATAAAATAAAGATGTAAAAATAATAATGTACCAATGAATGACTCACGCCAAAGCATTGGTACATTGCTATACTGTTATATTGTTACATTGAATTTACTTCAGTATTTCCTTTAAAAACATCAAGGTATGATTCCAGGCTCTTTTAGCCATTGTTTCATTATAATCCGGAGATTTAGGATCTGTGAAAGTATGTTTAGAATGAGCGTAAGTAATGATTTGCCAGTCTGCATTTCCCTCATTCATTTCTTTGATGAGGTTGCTGTAATCTTCAGGTGTTACTCCTTTGTCATCTGCCGGATTTTCAACCAAAATTTTAGCATTTAATTTTTCATTTTTTCTGCTTTGATCTCTTCCCAGGCTTCCATGAATAGAAACTACTCCGGCAACAGGTAAATTTCCTCTGGCAGATTCCAGTGCGCCTGTTCCTCCGAAACAATATCCGATAATGGCTGTTTTATCAGCAATGGCTCCATTCTTTTTCAGCTGTTCTAATGCCAGTGAAATTCTTTTTTGATATTCTGCATAATTCTTTTTGTAATACCCTGAACTTTTAGCTGCCTCTTCACTGTTAGCAGGAATTTTTCCTTCCCCATAAATATCTGCAATGAAAGCAATATACCCTTGTTTTTCAAGTTCAAGGGCTGCTGTTCTGGCTTCTTCATCAATGCCCTTCCAGGCGGGAAGAATAAGGACTCCGGGAAGTTTTTTTCCTGCATTGGAAGTTATTAAACCATTCAGTTTTTGTGAACCGTCCTGATAGGAAACCGTTTTAAGGTTTTGGCTGAAAAGGCTTCCTGAAACGATAATACATGCGGTTAATAAGATTGAACGTATCATATTTTTTATTTTTTGTGATAGTTTAGGAGTATTAAAATTGCTTATAGCTCAATGTTTCAATTACTAATAAACTTTTTTTCATATTGACTGTATTACTTATCTAAATTAATGAAAATAACTTAGTTGAGAATTATTAAATATTTATAATGTAGAGAATCAGATCTCAACACCCAGATGAGCCAGTTCCTGCTTCAGATCTGTATCCGGCTGAATATGGATGGTATTGAATCCAAGCGCTTGTGCCATTTCAATATTCTTAGAATTATCATCAATGAAAACAGATTCTTCTGCATGGATGTTATATCTTTCCAGTAAAACGTGCCAGATTTTAGGATCAGGTTTAATCAGTTTTTCCGTTCCGGAAACCACAATTTTTCCATCAAAAAGCTGGAAGAAATCATAATTTTCCAAAGCATAAGGAAATGTTTCAGCAGACCAGTTCGTTAACCCGAATAACTGATAATCTGTATTTTTTAATTGTCTTAAAACGTCAACATTCTGAGGGATATCGCTTTTCAGCATCACAGTCCAGTTATCATAATAAGCCCTGATGTCCTTTTCCCATTCCGGAAACTTTTTCACCTGGATTTCAGTTCCTTCCGAAAGACTTCTTCCTCGGTCCTGTTCAATATTCCATTCATCCTGAGCGATATTTTCCAGAAAATATTCCATTTTTTCATCATCCCTGAAATAATCCTTAAAGAAATATCTAGGATTCCAATCCATTAAAACCCCTCCGAAATCGAATATTATATTTTTAATTTTCATATTGATATTTGTTCTTTATTTTTTGCTCAAACTTTAGTCTGGTTTATAAAACACATATTGCTCATTTTCATAGTAGGCATGAATATGCTGAAGCCCATTCGTTAAGATGATTTCTTTAGCTCCGATAATAGAATTATATCGGGCAGTTTGTTCAAATGTTTTTTCCGTTAATTTGATTTGCGGAGCTTTACATTCGATAAGAATTACAGGTTCTGTTTTTTCGGTCACTAAAAGGTCAATTCTTTTGGTAAGACCATTGAGAACGATCTTTTTTTCAGTGATTAAAGCGGATGCAGAGTAGGACTTTACAGTAAGATAATAGTGGATCCAATGTTGCCTTACCCATTCCTCAGGAGTGAGCAGAAGATAAGTTTTACGAACCAAATCATAAATAAAAAACTTATCTTTGTCTTTCTTGAATTTAAAATCAAAAGTTTCCTGAAAATTCAGTTTTGGAAGTTCCATTAATAAGATGAAAGAATTAGATTTAATCCTCAAAAATATTAAAAATAAAGAAGTTTTACCTATTTATTTTTTCCACGGAGACGAAGCCTACTTTATTGATGTTGCCGTAAAAGCCCTTGAACATAACTTTTTGGAAGAGGATGAAAAAGCCTTTAACCAAACCGTTACGTATGGAAAAGATACTTCTTATCAGGAAGTTCTTTCACTGGCAAGACAGTTTCCTATGATGGGAGATAAACAGGTAATTATCGTAAAAGAAGCTCAGGATCTGAAGTTCAATGAAGAGGAAAACAGAATTCTGGATGCTTATGTTGAAAATCCTGTTCCTTCTACAGTTTTGGTTTTTGCTCATAAACATAAGAAGTTGGACAGCCGGAAAAAGGCTGCTAAAGCTCTAGATAAAGCCAAAGCGCTTTTCCTTAGTGAATCTGTAAAAGAAAGCAACCTTCCGAAATGGATTTCTGATGAATGTATAAAGCTGAAAATTAAAACCGCTCCTAATATTTCCCATCTTTTAGCAGAATATCTGGGAAACGATCTTTCAAGAATTGCCAATGAACTAAATAAACTGAAGATTATCCTTAAAGAAGGAGAAGTACTGGACGGAACCATTGTTGAAAACCATATCGGGATCAGCAAAGAGTACAATATTTTTGAACTTCAGAAGGCATTGGGAACAAAAAATGCTAATACAGCCTTTAAAATTGCCCATTTTATGGGTAAAAATCCCAAGAATAACCCTTTTGTGATGATGCTGGCAAGCCTTTACAATTATTTCTCCAATGTGATTATTTATCAGACGATGGCAGGGCAGCCACCACAAACCATAGCGTCTCAAATGGGTGTGAATCCTTATTTTGTGAAAGACTATGCAGAAAGTGCAAGATTATATCCTTTAAAACATGCCACAAGAGTCATTTCCATCCTGAGAGAGTTTGATATGAAAGGAAAAGGTCTTGGAGCTGTGAATATGGGAGAAGCAGAACTTATTAAGGAACTGGTGTATAAAATTATCAATGTAGATAAGATTAAAATGAAGGTCTAATTCTATGTTTGAGATAAGAGACCGAGATATGAGAGGCGAATAGATAATAGACAGGGAATAGATATCTTAAAAATAAATTATCAACTTTAAACCTCGTATCTCGTAACTGGCATCTAGCCCCTAAAAGCTATCTCTTATACCCTTATTGACAATCCACATATCTCTTATTGACAACTATCATTAAAATAACTTTAAAAAGCCGACAAAAATTACGAAATTAGCGGTCTTAATTTAATTACATCTTTTTTCGAACAAGTAAATTATGGAGCAAAACATTTTAGATTGTGTGATCGTTGGATCTGGGCCTTCTGGTTTCACAGCTGCTATTTATGCAGCAAGAGCAGACTTAAAACCTGAATTGTATACAGGTTTGGAGCCGGGCGGACAATTAACTACAACTACTGAGGTTGATAACTTTCCAGGGTATCCAGCAGGGATTACAGGTCCTGAAATGATGATGGATCTGCAAAAGCAGGCAGAAAGATTTGAAACTAAAGTGCATTATGAAATGATCACTAAAGCTGAGTTCTCAAAAGAAGTTGGCGGTGTTCACAAATTATACGCTGGAAATAAAGAGATCTTTGCTAAAACTGTAATTATTTCTACAGGAGCAACAGCAAAATATTTAGGTCTTGAAGATGAGAAGAAATATGCAGGAGGTGGAGTTTCTGCTTGTGCTACTTGTGACGGATTTTTCTACAGAGGAAAAGATGTAGTGGTAGTAGGAGCTGGAGATACAGCCGCTGAAGAAGCTACTTATCTTGCTAAACTTTGCAGAAAAGTAACATTATTAGTGAGAAAAGACGTTTTCAGAGCTTCAAAAGCAATGATACACAGAGTAGAAAGTACTCCCAATATTGAAGTGAAATTTCACCATGAGCTTATCGGAATTGAAGGAGAAAACAGCTTAGTAGAAAGAGCGGTAATTATCAATAACCAGACTCAGGAAAAGTCTACTGTAGATGTTGAAGGAATCTTCATCGCTATTGGCCACAAACCGAATACAGATATTTTCGTAGGTCAGGTAGATCTTGATGAAAACGGATATATCGTAACAGAAAAAGGTTCTTCAAGAACAAATCTACCGGGAGTTTTTGCGGCAGGAGATGTTCAGGATCATATCTACAGACAGGCTATTACAGCTGCAGGAAGCGGATGTATGTCCGCAATGGATGCAGAAAAATATTTAGCTGAATTACACTAATTATTTAGCTTTCAATTATACAAGGCGTGCCCAATGGGTGCGCTTTTTTGTTATTAATAACGAAGTGCTTTGGTTGGAAAACGCTAAGATTTTCAACTCTGTAAACTTATTAATCCTTCAAATAAAGTAGAGTAATGTAATGAAAACATTAATATATTTGCGAAGTTTCAAAATGATTGAATATAAAACTTAGTAAAACAACAGGCATGAAAAAAGTAACCGCAATTGGAGGTATTTTCTTTAAATGTAAAGATCCGGAACAGGTAAATGATTGGTATAAAACCCATCTTGGCGTGGAAACCAGTCCATACGGAGCTAAATTTGACTGGAGAGAAGCGGAATCTGATAAAAAAAGATACACGCTATGGAGTCCGTTTAAAGAATCTACCCAATATTTTGAACCTTCAGAAAAGGATTTTATGATTAATTATCATGTGGCGGATATTGAAGCCTTGGTAGAGGAGTTAAAGAAGGAAGGTATTACGATTCTGGATGAAATTGCAACGTATGAATATGGAAAGTTTGTTCATATTATGGATCCCGAAGGAAATAAAATTGAACTGTTTGAACCGGCAGGAGAGTAGAAGTCTGTGGCATAGTAAAAATAGGAACTGTTTCTGAATGGAGCAGTTTTTTTGTTTTTCGGAACTTCAATCTATTGTGAAATAATAAAGCATTGCGTATATTTGATTGTTAGGTGATATTTTACGAAAAATCATTGTAAAAGAAAATGGAGGAAATTTTTAAAACATTCAGGCCTCAAAGTTCTATTGTTAGAAAATATGTTGACTATTATTATTTGGACATTAAAAATAATAATACAACCAATGAGTTTCAATGTTTTCCGCACTTTAATAACTCGATTTCTCTTTATAAATCCCATATCAGATTAGAAACCAAAGAAGTGATTTATGATGAAAACGCACCTCCATGTCAAATTTTTACACCAATTCGGGAAAAAGTTCTGCATGTAAAACAATCCGGAAAAGTGTATAGAATTGTAGTTGTGTTTCATCCTTTGGGAATTCATCAGTTTTATGAAAACCTCGATTTTACGGACTATATTACTGGCTATGATTTTTTTACTCAGAATGAACTGAATGAAATTTTCTCAACAACAGACACTGAAATTCATAAAAGCCTATTGGATGGGTTTCTTGAAAAAAGATTCAAGAAATTTGAAAATGTAATTCTAGAGAAATCTATTGATTATATTTTCAATCATTACGAAAACTTTTCAGTGGAGAAAATCTCGAGAGAAATTGGTGTTAGCCGACAGCATATAAACCGACTTTTTCAGGCTCATTTGGGAGTTTCTGTTAAAAAATTCAACGAAATTGTCCTGTTCAGACAAACCATCAATCAGAAACTTTTTGAAAATCCTGACCGTAATTTTACAGAGCTTGCTCACGAGTTTAATTTTAATGACCAGTCTCATTTCAATAAGACTTATAAAAACTTCACAGAAAATTCTCCAAAATCCTTTTTCTCTAAAGGAACTATCTTGGGGCAGGAAGATACACTCTTCTGGCATTTACTACCTTAAATAATAATGTTCCATTTTTACAAGTTTTTCTGATTTGCTGTTATTAGTTTTGTCTCATAAATTTTATTGATGAGATATGGTATAATGATGCTTCTGATTTTTTTTGGCTTTTTTGTAGAAGCACAGGAAAATTATTCTACAATTGCTGAAAAGGCATCGGAATTAATGGAGGAGGCTAAAGATGAAGCAGGTTATAGAAAAGCATTTGATCTGTATGAAAAGGCATTCAAAATTTTTCCTGAAAGTATTGATAGTGAAGGATTGTATAGCGCATCAATTCTGGCTTCAAAACTGAAAAGTAATGATAAAGCATTTCAGTATCTTATATCACTTTCATCAGTAAAAGGCGATGGGAACAGCTTTCCTGGCTGGAATTACATTCTTGAAGAGGATGCTGAAAAAGAGTACAAAAATCTGCTCTCAGATCCAAGATGGAATGCATTGAAGCAGCAGACTGAAAAATATAAAACGCAGTTTTATAATGAACTACAGGAAAAAGAAAATGAGTTTTATGATGTTAATAAAAATAATCTGAAGGAAATTAAAGACTCTGAGGTACTATACAGAGCAATTAGAAATTTCAATCCTTACCAGCCGAAAAAGGATAGGGATTATTCTATTGCATTCAAAATAAATGATACTGTTAAAACCTCATTTTTTATTCATTTTCCTGCTCATTATAATCCTCAAAAGAAATATAGTTTACTGTTTTTTCTTCATGGGGCTGTAAGGAATAATGAATTGATAGACTATCAGCTGGCTGATTGGAATTTAAGCGGCTGGAACAGGTATTATAAAAAATATGCAGACTGGAATGATGTGATTATGGTTTTTCCAAGAGCTAGCAAACAATACAACTGGATGCTGTCTGATACTGGATTTTTTATGATTCCTGAAATGCTTAAACAGATTAAAAAGACGATTAATATTGATGATAACAAGGTTTTTATATCAGGACACTCCAATGGAGCAACAGGTTCTTTTTCTTATCTGATGAAGCAGCCCACGCAGTTTGCAGGCTTTTATGGATTGAACACCTATCCTAAAGTTTTCACAGGAGGAACGTTTGTGGAGAATATTAAAAACCGTTCGTTTATCAACTTTTCAACCGATAAGGATTATTATTATCCACCAAACGCAAATGATGATTTTTCAAAACTGATGAAGGGAATACATGCTGATTACCAGGAATTCCGTTACAGTGGATTTCCACACTGGTTTCCTCAGTTCGACGAATCTGAAGTAGCTTATCAGATTATTTTTAAAGATCTGAAGAGTAGAGAAAGAAATCCATTTCCCTTGGAAATTTCATGGGAATTTGATGATGAAAGATATGGAAATATAGATTGGATTTTCAACATTAAATTAGATACACTGAGTAAGAAAGCGAACTGGCACAAAGAACTGAATTTTAAAATCAATAAGTGGCTGGCTTATGATGATCATGATAGTTTAAAAGTTCAGAACGTAGATAAAAAGGCATTTGATTTTCCAAGAAAATCAGGTAAAATAAAAGCAGAATATGAGCGGAATATTTTCCGGATTGAAACCTCTGATATTAAATCTCTTTCAATCAATATCTCACCGGAAACAGTGGATTTGAAAGAAAAAGTAAAAGTGTATGTCAACGGAAAACTTTATTTCGACGAAAAAATAAACTACAACCATGAATACTTACTTGAGAATTTTTTTAATACTCAGGACCGGGAGCAAGTCTGGGTTAATTATATTGATGTAAAAATATAATACCCTATTGATTTCCGGGAAAGTAAAAACCTGTTTCGAAAGAGACAGGTTTTGTTTTTATGTATATTGAAAACTCATTAATCCAAAATATAAATTTTCTTTTCCTTAAGATTAAAGCCTAGTTTCTTACCCAGCCAGTTAATACTTGTTTTGCCCTCATAGATCAGGCCTTCCACAAAGAATACATTGGGTTTATCTACTTTCGCAAACGAATTGGAAACAGTGTTTACACTTCCTTTGTAGAACTTATTGGTAATCGCAGGATTGAACTCGCTTTTCTTTTCAATAAGCTGAAGTCCTTCTTTCTTAATGTTTAAAGTATTCATAAGACGCTCACTCAGCCAGAAAGAATCATTTCCGGCACCGGAGTCCAGCAGAACATTGATTTTGATATCGTTGACGTTAATATAAGTGGTGATATCCAGAGACTGGTCTGCATTGGTAGACAGTTGAATATCTACGACTTTCTTACCACTTAATTTTTCTTTTGGAAATACAATTTCTTTAGTTGTATAATCTATAATGAATTCAGTGTCATAAAGCATGGGCAGGGAGATAAGTCCGTCTATTCCCTTGATCTCCATATCGTGGGTAGTGTACCAGGTGTTTTTAAATGCTTTACCGTTAAAAACAATCTCTTTTGATTTAAACATCGGTACCGTAAGCTGTTCCCCGGTAGCACGAAAAGCGGTAAGGAAATTATAAGAATCCTTTTGACTAAGGTCTTTGGAGAAATTATTCAGAAAAAGATTAACACCCCCGCCGGTATCAAAAATAAAATTTCCTTTTTTACCCTCTACCTCGGCTTGAACAATAAGATGGCCGGATGGTAATATATTGAGCGGTGATTTTTGCGCGAATGCAGTCGAAGAGTATAGAAATACAGATGCGGCAAGAACTGTTTTTTTTTAATGATTGATTGAACATTGATAATGTAGTTATTGTTTTTAATACTGTTCACCATTAATTGATGAATATTGCAAATATAAAGTAAAGTCATTTAATCAGAGCTTTTGTAATCGTCGATTCTTGCCATAAGGCAAGCCGACCAACAAATCAATTTAATTTAATAGCTTTACTAAACTAACTGATACAAAAAATATTACATATGACTCCCCAATTTGAAGCAGGAATTAATATTGCCATTAAAATTCCGAAAAGTAAATACGAGAAGACCATAGCTTTTTACAGAGATATTTTAAAATTACCTGTGGAGGAAAAGAAAATTAATAACCCCACGGTCTCCAGAACCCATGAAGTGAAATTCGGGAACAATATCATCTGGTTAGATTGTGTGGATAATTACACGCATTCAGAAACCTGGTTGCAGCTCACTGTTCCTAATGTTGAAGAAGCAACACAATATCTGCGGTCAAACGGAGTGGAAACCTGCGATGAAATTGAGGAGCTTCCTGAAAATATGCATTGGATTACGGATCCGGCAGGCACGGTGTTTAATGTACAGCAAACTTCATCCTGAGATAAAAACAAAATAGCTCACAAATACAAGAAAACCTACTGTAATGAGTAGGTTTTGTTTTTATAGAGAAAGAAAATTGCTGTGTTTTAATACTTTTCCAAATCAGAAAAACTTAAATCCTGAATTTTGGGCAATGATTTTATTTTGATCTTTTGAGTTTTCTTATTTAATATTTTATCTGAGCCTAGTTCTTGCTGAAACTCTAATTTAGTTTGTGCTAAGAAGTCTATTTTAGCTTCAGACGTAGTATTTTTCCCATCCCAGATTACCCGTGATATTTTAATCAGTTTAAAATTATTTTGATTAAGCCTGAATTCATAAGAACTTTTCCGGTTATTAATATCAGTAAGCATTTTTAAGTTACCGTCTTCAATAAAAAACTCAGGAATGTTATTTCCGTTATGTTCCCCTTTTTTATGGGCGGGATATTCACTTTCAATGATTTTGGTAGAAGATACTACCAGCTGAAGTTTTTTATTGGGTTGTGAGAGGAATATTTGTATTTTTAATGGTCTGGTCTCATCCTTTACATCCATTTCTACAACAACTTTGTCATGAGCTTATCTTTATTCAGATCTCCTTCTTCATTTTGTACCTGAGTGGTATAATTATTTTTATCAGCCGTTTTTTGTGAGTATATATTGATTGTTGCTAAAAGAAGAAATAAAACAATATACAGCGATGATTTTTTTTATATTTTGTTTATGATAAGGATTTGGTTTATAGATACTTTAGTTGTATTAGTTTGACATAAAAGTGGAATCCGATCCGCGGTTATTGGGTTTTATCGTTCACCTAGAGGAATATCTATTAATCTCTCTTGTTTCATTCTGAACTCAGTTTCGTTAATCGGTTTATATACCACTTCAGTGCTTACGGGATATTTTGCAAGAAGGCTTTTGGGCCTGATCGGACGCTTTTCCAATCCACCACCACAGTTTGGGCACACATTTTTAAAAATATTGTCAACACAATCTTTACAAAAGGTACATTCAAATGTACATATCATGGCTTCAGGAGAATCATAGGGTAAAGGTTTCTTACAATTTTCGCAGCTGGTTCTGATCTCTAACATGTATTAAATGGTTCTGATTATTTGAAATACGAAGTTAGCTTAAATTTAGGAGAGATAGAGGTATTTTTATGATTATTGGGTTTGTTTATTTTGCTGGATTCTTATGAGTTGTATATCTAAGTTTATTCCAAAATAATCCTAGCCAAAACTCTTTATTTAAATGCTGTAATATATTTGGCAACCAAATCCAAAATTTTCGTGGAACCTGCTCCAATCAATATATTATTTTCGTCTACATTATTTTTCTTTGCCAGTTCGGAGACTAATTCTGGTGCAATATTCCAATTATATCTATTGGTTAATTTAATATCGGTTGAAATAGCTTTTAAAGCAAGAGGTGAGGGGGGCATAAGGATTTTCGTTTGAACGCAGAATAATAGATGAGTTGTAGTTAAAGATTGATGAGAGATAATTTTGAAAATGGTATGTATAGAGTACTTATCATGAGTGAAGTTTTTCAAGTAATCATTTTCAAATAGGAGAGAAGGGATTGTTTATGCCAAAAAAAGAGCCCTTATAAAAAGGCTCTCTTAGCGGAGAGTGAGGGAAATGAATCTTGTTAAAATCACCATAACTCATTTTGTGTAAGTGTTATATTTATCAATGTTTTACATGTGTTTGTGTAAGTGAAAATATATCGTTTTATGGTTAAATGAAAAATAATAAAGTCCCTGATAAAATCATTATGAGTTATACAGGTCATACCAGCTTAGAGGTGTTCAATAATTATTACCGTCCGAGTGAAGAGGATAAGATTAATTATATGAATGAGGTATTTAAATAATCCGTAAGCTTTGATGATAGCTCAAAAAATATTATTTTAGAGAATGGATCAAAAGAAAGTTTACGGACGTTGGAATTTTTGGGAAGAATTTGCAGGTTTTCCTATGATGATTTATTATTGGATCAGGGGTGAAAGGATTCAGAAAATGTTGTCGAACAGGATTGAAAAAGCCTAGTATAAAGCCAGCCAATTGATTCTAACGGAAAAAATGAAACATGAGTTTCTTATTGATTATGAAAAGCTGGATAACTTTTTCAGCTTCCACTTTAAAGAAATTGATACATCCAGAAGTCATAATTTTGACGAGAAAATTAAATACTGTTTACATCAGCACAGAAAAGAATCATCCAGACAATTAAGTTCAAGCAATTTAATGAAGCTTCAGGAGAATTTCTTGAGTGGTACTGAAGCTACGCTATTTCTGTACTTTGTATTGGATAGCAAGGTAAAAAGAGAGATCCGGTTGTCTGATATTATGATTGGAGAAAACAGCTCAGAAATTTTCTTGATTTTTTAAAGCTTAAAAGTTTATTGATGAAATCATAATCTACTGGTCGATCAAAAATTCTCAGTGATAAGAATACACAGATTCTTAAAAGACAACCACATTATTAATCCTGATTTTCAAGATACAACAATCATGGAAGCTATGGAAAATGAGTACAATACCAACTTTGATAAAGGAACATTTTCCAGAGCCATCCTTGTAATACCCAGAAAATATGAACCGAGCAATTTTAAAACAAAATTGCTCGGCTCCTTATCTTTTTATGCTTAGAAAATCTTCACTTCTCTATATTTTACGAATGTGCCTAAACAGACTCTTAGTCTTAGAAACTAAAACCAGCCATGAATGAAAAATAATTGAATAAAATTTAAAATACTATGGAGTTATTTTAACATAACTAACAGAAGACCTCCCATTTATATTATTAATTATTTGAGTATCTCTAAGAGAACTGCGAACTCCCACATAATATGTAGTAGGGTTTGCAATCGTTATTACTAAAGTTCCTGTTCCCGTTCCTCCGTCCTGAGCGGCACTAACTGCATAAAGTAAAATTTCGGTATTAGGTACTGCATTTCCTGCAGAAGGAGCAGTACTGAGAAATCCTGTTGCAAACCCTTGACCTGTTTCCCCTGATGTATTAATCACCTGTGCTCGTAAACTATAAGTTATAAGGTATGTACCACTTGTTGGCAAAGTAAAGCTGAATACATTGTAATTAGTTGTGCCAGCTGTAATGTTTATGTTTGCACCAACCAATAACTCTCTTCCAAAAGCGGGTGTAAATGAGGAGCCTTGAACAGTAACTATATTCCCAGAATCATCTACCCCTAAGGTAGCTCCACTTGATACAGGAGATGTAGAAGTAAGATTTGTGAATTTAAGTCCTGATACATCCGCATTTCCTGAGTTTATTTCTAATTTCGATGTAGGAGACAGAGTTCCTAATCCTATATTTCCAGCAACATCAATAACCATATCATTTTCAGTTTGTGCTAAAGAGGGCACCCCTACTAATGGATTATCTTTTGCCCCGTCTACGTGAAATATTTGTTGAGGATTTGGAGTATTAATACCTATCTGTGAAAAAAACAAACCAAAACATAGGACTGAAGATAAGGTAATAAATTTTTTTTTCATTACTTTTTAATTTGAGATGTTAAATTTGACTATTAATTTATGTATTTAGAATCATTTTCTATCTAAAGACTTGCAAGTATACAAAAAAAACGTAATATCAATTGAGATTATTAAGAGCCTATTTAAATTTAATGGCTAACTAACATTTATTTTCAAATAGGAGAGAAGGTATTGTTTATGCACAAAAAAAGAGCCTTTATAAAAAGGCTCTCTTAGCGGAGAGTGAGGGATTCGAACCCCCGGACCTGTTACAGTCAACAGTTTTCAAGACTGCCGCAATCGACCACTCTGCCAACTCTCCTTAAACTCCGACTGTATCGTTGTTTTCAGTGGTGCAAATATAGAACGATTTTTAGTTTATGCAAAACTTTTCCCGCATAAATTTAAACAAAACTCAATAATCGGCTAAAAATCAGATTGATTATTTTTATTGATCCTTGCAAAGTGATGGAGATTTCTCTCTATTTAGTTGTGTTCATCGAGTTTTTGAGTGAAAAGCTTTTGCCTTTTTCTAGCGTAAAAGAAGCAAGAAAGAGAAATTGTTCTCAAATTTTTTATTTGGTGCATTTTTTGCAATGCCTGTCAGACTTAAAAAATTAATTATTTATGAAATTATCTTATCTGGGAGCGGGTATTTTAAGTATGGCTTTAACATTCACTTTGGGGTCTAATGTTGTTTTTGCGAATCAGCCTTTTGCAAGCACTATAGAACATGTACAGAATGATTCTGATTCCGTAAAAGTTGAGAATCTGGCTAAAGAACTGAAAAAGTTGAAGCCTATTAATACCAATGATTTTAAAAGCAAATTTAAAAAAGAGATTAACGGTTTTAAACTTACAGAAGTTACGGCTTTTGAAGATAAAGAAACAGGGTCTTATGCTACAGCGAATTATGCAAAAGGATCTCAGAATGTCTATTTAATGGTAACTGATGGCGCCGGAGTGGGAGCTGAGCAGGTGAAAGGAAGTCTTTTAAGTTATTTGGAGCTGAAAGCAATGGAGGAACCTGGTGATAAAACCAATATTAAAAATTATAAAGGCTGGTTGGTTTACTTTGATCATAGTATGTATGAAAACGATAAAATGACAAGTATCCAATATCTGGAAGGAAACAGATATGGAGTAGTCGCTTCAGGAAATAATATCTCCCTTGAAGAACTGAAAAGTCTTTTAGATAACGTTAGTTTATAAAATTACTTACAACAAAATATAGGCTCTGATTTATGAAAATAAATCAGAGCTTTTTTAATTGTAGAATAATCACTATAGTAATTATACCTAAAAATAAGTTTCAGCCTTTAATTTTAGTTATTTATTCCCTGAATTCCCTTATTCATCTCTTTATTTCCTTGGTTCATTGTTTTGAATATCTCTTAAAACCCTTTACTCAGGATCATTTCAAAAAAGCATGAGATAAATTCTTATGGTTAAAAAAAACGGATTCTGAAGAGCATGAGGTATTGGCGAAACTTCAACAGCTATTGAGCAATAATCAATCGGGGGGAAATTATAAAAAACGCTTTACGGTAAATACTTATCAGGGTATTTACTTCCTGAATACAGGAGATATTGCCTTCTTTGAGACCGATGAAGGTATTGTCTTCGCAGTCGAAATATCTGGTAAGAAGCATTTACTCAACGAATCTACATTAAAGGATATAGAAAAGTTACTCAATCCTTCAGGATTTTTTAGAATTAACCGCAGGGAGCTTGCACATAAACAACATGTTGAAAGAATAGAACAGTATAATAAATATACACGGGCTATTCAGGTGAAAGAGTATAAAAAAATCACCTGATTACAAGTAAGGGGAGTACTATTGCTTTTTGTAAGTGGATTGAAGATTAATCTAAGCACTTAATAAAGCATTAATTATAAATATTCCTGTCCGATATTTGTGCGTCCCAATCCCTATAAAAACATATCTTAAAATATTTAGAGCGAATTTTTTTTACATCTATTCTAAAAAAATAGATTTACATTAATGAAAAGCCTAGGTTTTATAGGCTTTTTGATGTAAATTAGATCTGAATTTGTTTCTTTTTATCAGAAATTTTATATTATTAAGTAGACAAAAATTAATTTAACTTTGTCAATTGAATAATATATGAAATTATTGAATTTTTATTAATAATATTATATTGTTTAAGACTAATAAAAGGGACTTGAGAAAACAGAAGATTAATTTACGTGGCAGTAGATATGAAATATAAATTCTTAAATTTTAAATTAAGGAAGGTTGTTCATTACTCGTTGATTATGTGTATCTTGTTGATACAGGTGATTATAGGTGTATTTTTTTACAATGAGTTTGTGAATGAGAAAAAGCTGCAGTTTATCAAAAGGCAGTTGGAGGATAGTAGGGCATTGGGAGGACTGACGGATAATTCAAGGAAGGATTTCATGGATGCGCAGGAGCATCTTCAAAGATATATGGTGAGCCAGGATAATAAGGACCTGCAACTTTATTTTGAGTCATTAAGAAAACTTAAAAAGAATTTTGATAAGATCGGGGAGTATGAAAATACAAGCCCAAGGCTGAAAAATACTCTGGCTCAGAAGAAAATGGATACCATGAAGGTAACCAAACTGAAAACCCTTATAGATTCTGTATACGAAACCTCTTTGAAGCTTCCTGCAAAGATTGAGGATCAGAAGTATGAGCCTGCAAAGTATAAGAATGACTTTGAGAACTTGAATGTACAAACCCGTACCTACGCTGATACTATTAAGAAAAAAGGTTTTATGGGGCGTTTGAAGGATGCTATAACAGGAAAGGTGAACGTTCAGAAAGAAAGTACTGTAATTACTTTAACGAATAATAAAACCATAGACATTTCCAATGTAAAAACTGAAATGGATAAGGCTTTAAAGTCCATGGATAAGCATTATGCTACAGAAGTAAAGAAAGCACAGCAATATGCAATTAAAAATCAGCGTGAGAATATTCAGTTTTACAGCAATTTCAGTAAGCTGTTAGTGTATAGTAACGGATTGATTGATGTATATGAAAATGCCATTAAAGATTTCAAATCTGAACTTGAAAAAGAATATACCAAACAAAGTTCTGACAATAATAAAATCAGAAGATATCTTGTACTTGGGCTGATGGTCTTAATGTTCATTGTATCCATTCTTATTATGTACTTTACAAGAGTAGCCTTCGTCTACGAAAGAAAACTTGATGCAGCCAATAAAGAAATTAAGAACAACCTGAATTTCAAGAACAGAATATTGGGGATGTTGAGCCACGATTTAAGATCGCCGTTGAAGATCATTAATATCTTTATTGATAAGATTTACAGATCAACAGGGGATGAAACGATTAAAGATTATCTGAAGTCGATTAAGTTTACAAACAGTACGCTTCTTCTGCAATCTAACCAGATTCTGGAATATACAAAGAATCAGGATGCTGAAAAGAAACTGATAAAATCCGTGTTTAATCTTAAAGAAGAGATCGGCTCCATTGTAAAAGTGATTTCCCCTTATTTGGAGACACGAAACAATAAGTTTGCTGTAACAGACAGAATTCCTGAAGGAGTTGTCGTATTTTCGGACAATATCAGAATTAACCAGATCTTTATGAATATTCTGGGGAATGCCAACAAGTATACAGAAAACGGAAAGATTGATCTTGTGATGACCACAGAGCCGCTGGGAAATGATAAAATCACCTTGATTACAACAATAGGAGATTCTGGAGTAGGAATTTCAGAATCTGATTTGAAAAAGATTTTTGATCCTTATTATCAGGGAACGGTTTCAGATGAGGTTGATAATCTTGGAGTAGGATTAGGACTGAATCTTGTAAAGGAAATTGTAGAATTGTTTGAAGGTGAAATTTCAGTTTCCAGTAAACTACATAAAGGAACACAGGTGACATTCAGAATCAATTTAAATATCAATAATAAATAATGGAAATGCCAATTGAAAACAAGGAAACCATATTCCTTTTAGCAGATGATCACAGTATTGTACGGCAGGGAATGGAGATCGTTATTAATGATATTGCTCCCAATGCAAAAGTATACCATACTTCATCTTTACAGCAGGCCATGGAGCTGATAGAAACAAAGGGAATTGAAATCGCTATTATTGATGCTCATTTTCCCGAAGGAAACAGTCTGCATATTTTACCGCAAATGAAAAGGGCAAACCCAGATATTAAGATCCTTATTTTTACAGGACTTGAAGAAGATCTGTATGCCCTAAAGTTTATAAAAGCTGGTGCCAATGGATATCTTAGTAAATTAAGCGAAGAGGAAGAGGTAAGAGAAGCTGTTTCTCAGTTTATCCAGAAAGGAGAGTATTTTTCAGATCTGACAAGAAATTTATTAGTACAGTTCATTTACAACCCGAATGTAATAAGCCCACTGAGCCATTTAACCAAAAGAGAGCTGCAGATTGCAGAACTGTATGCAGACGGATTTGGAAACCTGGAAATTGCGAATAATTTAAATATAAAGCAAAATACAGTAAGTACAATCAAAAAAAATATCTTTGAAAAGCTGAAAATAGAAAATATTGTAGAGCTGATTGATCTTATCAAAACGCATCATAAAATATAGAACTTCCAACGTCTATTCCGCACTTCTTTATTGGTTCAGTTATTTTTATCGATAAATATCTATACCCCATCTGATATGTATCGATGGGGTTTATAGATGATATTATCCTGCGATGTCGTTACTTTGTAGTATAAAATTTACCAAATGAATTGCTAATGCTTTTTTTAGTTTTTTCACTTCATTTGAACCCGTAAATTGAAGTAACTATAAAAATAATAAACTATAGTTATGCAAAACACAAAACACAAGTGATGAAAAGGAATTAATACAAGTGATGAGATTAATATAGAAGTGTATGAATGACCTTAAACGTGGATTTCTTGAAAAAACCAAATGATAAGAAAAAAACACAAATTACTATAAAGAAATCCAAGGTGTGGTTACCAGTACAAGAGAAAAGGGAGGCAATGAAAGCCTCCTTTTTTTATGATTATATATGATCTGTTTTCAACTTAAAACCATTATCAATTCTTTTGCTTTTTATATAGCGTAAGCTTAGTATTAGCATTACGGTTAGGGTTATAATTATCATAATTATATGATAATTCAACCATTTGTGTTTCTGTTTCCCATATAACTTTGGATGGGTTTTCAGAAACAGGTTCTCCCAATTTTTGTTTTAAGAAGGCGTGTAGCCATTCAAATTTAGGGGCAAAGATTTTGTGGGTATCCAGATTTTGCCAGGCCTCAAAATTATCCTTGTTATGAATGGTTGCTCTGGATTGAGTTTTCCATTGGAATTCAATAAGCTTCAGTGATTGATTCTCCGGAGAATAAAAATAGGAGGTTATCAAATGGATGTACTTGCGCTCTATTTTCTGATAAACTCTTGGAATTTCATCACATGACGTACTACAGCAATCACTACAACAATCATCACATATAGAATATTGAGTAAGATTCAATGCATTTTCTTTTTTTTCAATGCGATCAATCTGTTGGATAGATAAAGTATTAAAATGAGTGTAAAAATCCATGAAGTTCTTTTCAACCCATGATTTTGTGTAAGGCTCTCCCAATATGGGTTCCTGATATTTATTTTTGAGCGTAATTATATTGAGTTTGTTTTTGTCTATTTCAATAATTCCGGATCGGTTAGGATCGCTGGTAGAAAACGGAAGAGTCTGGTATTCATTTCCTGGGACATAGTTCATCTTTGTATAAGGTGACCGGTAAGAACCAAACTCATCTTGATATCCAATATATGGAGAATAGACATTTTTTTCATAAAGGGGGTGGTAAGGACGGATATCATCTTTAATATCAAAAATATTGATCAAATTATCATCTTTTAAAACAACTATTTTAGTGGAGCCACCCTCCGAATACAGGTGATAGAGATTTTGCTTCACTACAAAAGATGTTGCCAGAGAAGATTGAAACATAAACATACCAGAAAATTTATTTTGGTATAAAACTTCGGTTCCTTTTTGTGGGTCATCTTTAGAAGTTGGATGGTGATCAGCATTAAACCTTCCACTGGCCTCCAGTTTCTTTGGATCTTGGATTTTGAGAATCATAGTAGGTGTGCTGAGGTAATAAACATTATTAAGTTTATTGACTATCGCATTTTCTGTAAAGACTTCATATTGCTGTCCGGTCTTATTATCCTTAAACCACGTTTTAGAGCAGCAGTCGTCTAAACTACGATTGAATACCGTATAATTTTGATCTTTGAAAATAATATTTGATGTACTTAAATCTCTTATCCATTTCTTTTTTTTCTCATCAAGATAAAATGAAGCATAGCTCTTGTAATTGGTGGTGAAAATAGTATCATTCCTTACCGTTAGATTGTAATCTGAAAACTGAATAGGGGGCGGCGGAATGGTAGCCTTAACTTTTCCACTCTCATCCAGAATGTAAAAGTTTACAATGGTATATTTGCCCAACGGATTGTCTTTTTCAAAATAACAGTAGTATTTTGATTTATGCTTTAGAGACGGTCCTAAAGTTCCCGGAATATTGATTTCTATTGTTTTAAAGCTTACTTTTAACTCATCCGACTGGCAGGATTGCAGTAATAAAAGGACCATAAAGGCCTGAAGAATATATTTCATGGATTGGTTTGAAGTCCTAACTTACGAAAAATACTACAAACTGTAAAGTAAATATGAAATTAGAAAGAATCCGGAAGAGGGTAAAAGCTCATTATTGGAAACTATTACTGGATAAGAATTCCTACTTCCGGCTTCCTTCTTTATTTAAATTTCTGAATGGCTTCAGCGCTTACCGGAGTAAAAAAATTAATCAGATTTCCATCCGGATCACAAAATAGAAGAGAACGGTTGCCCCAAGGCATTGTTGTAGGTTCCTGTATAATATGATCTGTCAGATTTTTAATCCTTTCATATTCACGATCAACATCAGCAACCAGAAATTCTATAATGATAGTACTTTGTCCTTTTGATTCTGTAGGGTGCTCACCACCAAACATTTTCATAGTACGCATGCTTCCGATGGCTATAGTTATGGTATTTGTACTAAGTTCAGCGAAGTCTTCCGTATACCATTGAACTGCGAGTTCCATTACTTTTTCATAAAACTGAACCGATTGCTTAATATCTTTTGTGATGATTCTTAAAGATGCTAATTTCATATAATTCTGTATTTAAAATAATTTGATACAAAATTAAGAGCAGGTTATGACAACGGGATGTCAGTAGGGTTTTGAAACGGAAAGTTAAAACAATTAAAGTGATCTCTTAGTAAAAATTAGCAATGTGAATGAGCTGCTTAAAATCAAGAATACATATTTTTCGTCCTTCAGATTTGATGAGCTTTTCCTGCTTGAAATCATTCAGAATACGGGCTAGCGTTTCTCTGGCTGTTCCTACCATATTGGCAAGGTCTACGCGGGATAGAGAAATTAATACCTCCTCTTCTGGGAAGTCATTAGATTTATATTTGTCATGAAGGATTAATAAGCTTAGTGCAGCTCTTTCTCTTACGGTACGGTGCGATAAAACGGCAATAAGATTGGCCATCACACTGAATTCATGACTTAAAGATTTTAACAAAAGACCCGAGAAAACAGAAGACTGATTAAGGATTTCCAGAAAATTGTCTTTTGAAATAAAAGAAATGACAGAATTTTCAAGAGTGGAAGTGGTATCTCCATAAGATTCCTGGCTCAAAATGGCCGAGTATCCGAAAAATTCCCCGGAACTGTAGATATAGATGATCTGTTCCCGCCCATCATTATCTACCTTATATTTTTTTATTTTCCCTTCATTCAGATAATAGATGCCATTGGGTTTTGTACCATCTGTGAATATAGCTTCGTTTTTGCGGTAGTTTTTAGTTTTCATGGCTTTTAGAAGCAAATCCTTATCATATTCAGGAAGTTCATCAAAAAGATACTGATTGTTGAAAATAAATTTTGAGATCATAATTTTTCTACGCAGGCTATTGAATAAACGTTCAGTTTGTAACTTAAATCACATTTTAAACCAATATAAATCACCAGATTTTCTGTCTGAACGAATTAATTTTACAAAAGTAATGAAATAGATTTTGAATGGAGATGCATAAGGGTTCTAATCCCTTAATCCCGATAAATAAAGAGGTAAAAGAGCACTGGATAAAAATTTAAGTTGACATGTTTTTCACAGCGGTTGCTGACATTTCTAAATTATTTTTTTTTACTTATTTATTTTATCCAGTTTTTTTAATAAATATTTTTCAGGTTTGAGAAAAAATAAACGGTTACTCCAAAGTATTGGAATAACCGTTGTTATTGTAATAATAGGAAACCTATTGAATCTGCGTAACCAGAGATCTTACAGTATGTGCGGAGAAATATCCCAAAGCTCCATTACTGATATTACTGGGTGGGTTGGAAGGAGTAACACTGCCTCCATACCCTTCCGATATTTTAAGAAGGGCACTGTAATAGGTAAATATATTAGTGTCAATAGACTGCATTTCAACATGAATAACATCACCAACTACCACTTCATGATCTCTACCTTTATTGTCATCATTAGGAAGTCCCAAAGTCCATTGATTCGGTAGTCCGTTGTTTAAGTTGTCAGAAAGAACATTGATGTACTTTTTAGGTAGATTATTGATGGTAAAGCTGAAAAGATAACGGTTACCCAATTCTGCTGGATCTGTAAAAACGGGCAACAGAGTATAACTTTTCTTATCTCCGAACATAAAAGAATCCTGTACAAGGCCTTCCAGTTCCACAGCTTGGGGCATGGTGCTTTGGGCTGTGTATTGTTTTCCTTCCGCCTGTACTTTGAGTGTATAGGTTCTTCCCGGTACTCCCTGAAGGGTATTCGTTTTATATTCTCCGCCTCCTGTATACTCCAGAGTTTCTGTTTGTCCGGTGTTATCACTTAGAATAACCTCAGCACCTGTAACAGCCGGATATTGGTTAGGTTGAGAAAAACCAACAGATTTAGTGATTTTTACCGTATATGATCCTGCAACATCAGTAATGTTGCCTTCAATGACAATGTTTCCACTTTGGTCAGCCAGATCCAGGTCAATCTCTTTTTCACAAGAAATTAATGTAAAGGCGGATAATATGATAAAGAATGCTTTTTTCATGATTTAAAATTTGAAATTGTAAGTGATGTTAGGTACCCAACGGAATAGGGAAGTCTGCATGGCGCGGGTTGTTCCAGGATTATTCGGATTATCTTCAAAAGTAATGGTGTAGGCATTTTCACGGCCATACAGATTGTAAATTCCGAATGTCCATGATCCGCGGAAACGCTTATTCGATTCCGGTTCGTAGGTGGCGCTAATATCCATTCTGTGATAAGCAGGCATTCTGTCTGCATTTCTGCTGTTGTATTGGAATATGGTCTGCCCGTTCAGTTCATATTTTCCGATAGGGAAGGTTACCGCATTTCCTGTACTATAAAGGAATAACCCGGATAGCGTCCATCTTGGGTTGAGCTGATAAGTAGCTACCACAGAAAGGTCGTGGGTTTTGTCCATTCTGGCATTGTACCATTGGTTATCATTAATTCCGTCAATCTTTCTTTCTGTTTTGGATAGCGTATAGGAGATCCATCCTGTAAGCTTTCCGCTTTTCTTTTTAGCGATAAGTTCCAGTCCGTAAGCTCTTCCTTTTCCAAACAGCAATTCACTTTCTACATCTGCTGCAGTACTGAAGCCAATCTGAGCTCCATTTTTAAAATCAATCTGATTCTGCATAGATTTGTAATAGATTTCAGCATTCAATTCATAATTATTGTTATTGAAGTTTCTGCTGTACCCCATACTGATCTGATCTGCAATTTCAGGTTTTACAGAATAGCTGCTTCCAATCCACTGGTCTGTAGGATTTCCACTGCTGCTGTTGCTCAAAAGGTGAAGGTTCTGAGTATTTCTGGAATAACCTCCCTTCACGCTGCTCACCTCATTAATACGATAATTCGCTGTAATACGCGGTTCAAGGTTGGTATATGTTTTTCCGAATTTTCCTTTTTCTAAATACTGACTTCCTGTAAGCACCCCATTTTCATAAGTGTTGAAAGTATCTCCACCCAATACACTGAATAGGGAAAGTCTTAGTCCATAATTAATGGTTAATTTTTCTGTGGCTTTAAAATCATCATTAATATACAGTGCATTTTCCCATGAATATCTTGAATTCCTAGGGAAAGAATTGACAATCGTTCCTGAAGCACTGCTTGGAGTCAGGGTATGATAAATAGACTGCAGCCCGAAACGTACAGAATGTTTGTTTCCTGCAAACCAGGTAAAGTCCTGCTTAAGATTCCAGTCCTGTATCTTCGAGTTTAAGTTGAACTCACTTTCATTATTTTTCAATCCGATTTTATAATCATAATTACTGTAGATAAAGGAAGTATTGGAAAATAATTTACTGTTGATAATACTGTTCCATCGTAATGTGGCTGTAGTATTTCCCCAATCGGTATTGAATGTATCACCCAGTCCTAATACATCTCTTCCGAAATATCCCGAAATATAAATACGGTTATTTTCATTAATCTGATAATTAGCCTTCAGGTTAAGATCATAAAAATATAACTTGTTGTCTTTATAATCTTTAGAAGACTTAAGGAATAAATCGGCATAGGTTCTTCTTCCGGATACAATAAATGAAGACTTTTCCTTCTGAAGGGGACCTTCTACACTCAGTCTGCTGCTGATCAGCCCGATTCCACCGTTGATGTTATAGCCTTTGTTGTTTCCATCCTTCATTTTCACATCCATCACAGAAGAAAGACGGCCTCCATATTGAGCAGGACTGTTTCCTTTGATAATACTGGCATCCTTCAAAGCATCACTGTTGAACGTGCTGAAAAAACCAAGCAAATGCGAAGCATTATAAACCGGAGCCTCATCCAGTAAGATCAGGTTTTGATCTGTAGCACCACCTCTTACACTGAATCCGCTGCTTCCTTCACCATTACTTTTAATACCCGGCAAAAGCTGTATGGTTTTCATAACGTCCTTTTCACCAAATAATACAGGAAGCTTCTCTATATTTTTGATGCTTAATGTTTCAGTTCCCATCTGGGCGCTTGAAAGATTCTTATCCTTTTTAACTCCGGATACAACCACCTCATCTATCGTATTGGATTTTTGCTCTTCCTGGTTAAGAAAAAGATCCAGTTTCATGTTCTGTTCAACGTTGATTTGTTGCTCAAAATCTTTGTAACCCGGATAAGAAATAACGATGGTATGATTTCCTTCCGGCAGTGACAGTGAATAAAAACCATATTCATTGGCTACAACGTTAATCGAAGGATCATCGCTCACTTTTACTGTTACACCAATCAGCAATTCGCCGTTTTTTTTATCCTTTACTGTTCCGCTTATGGAGCGGGCTTGCTGTTGAGCCATCACCAAAGTGCTGAAACAGAGCGCAGCAGTGGCTGCGGTAATTTTGAAAAAAGATGTTTGCATTAGTTTTTTTTAAAGTAGTAGATCTCTTCTATATTGAGCTGGAGTTTATTGTTTCCTGATGATTAGTTGAATGAATGGGAAATTAGTTACATTCAAAATCTTGATATTATCCAAAAAATAACACTTTTCTTATTGTTAATCAAAATTTTCGGAAATTTGAATGTGAAAGATTATGGAAAAAGCTGTGGTAAATGTATTCATTTTAAAGTTATTGTATTTTTAATTAATTAAAAATATAAGTGTATGAATTTATTGTCTTATTTATTGGTATTAATTTTCTTAATCATACAACGGGAAAAATTGTTTAATATTTTAATCTTGACAGGCTAAAATGATAGATCAGTTGGAAAATATTTTTCCTTTTTTAAGATTCCTCAATCCAAATATTAAACTTATCTTGCCTGAGAAGAATGATTAGAAGAATATGGGAAATCTTAAAAAGTGGGTGAAGAGTAATCTTTCCACTATACTATTGACGGTTTTATTCGTTGTCATATTGGTTAATCCGGATGCTAAAGCATGGCTGATGAGACAGGTTGCTTCCACAGGAATTCTCAACTCCAGCATTTCCGAATCATCGGAAAAATCAGGAAGTATAGCCGCTTATACAGGTCTGATGCTGAAGAGTGAAGACGGAATCCTTATTGATTCCTCTCATCTGAAAAATAAAGTTGTTTTTATCAACTTCTGGGCATCATGGTGTCCTCCCTGTCGGGCTGAGTTTCCGTCAGTTGAAAAACTGTACAACAAATACAAAACTAACGCTGATATAGTATTCCTTACGGTAAATCTTGATGATAATCCTGCTCTGGGGAAAGCCTATTTAAAGGAAAAAGGATTTACAGTCCCTTTTATAACACCTGCGGGGAATATCCCTGGAGAACTTTATAACGGCTCATTGCCAACTACCGTTGTACTGGATAAAAAAGGAAAAATCCGTCTTCATCATACCGGAGTTGCAGATTACAGCAAAGATTCTTTTTACCAGCAAATTGATTCATTACTGAAATAAACAGTAACAATACATAAACACTTAGAGTAACCGGAAATATGAATTTGTATACCTTATTTTCCTTTCACCCGAAAGAAGAGTATTATTTCTCTGTGATCGATAAACAAGGAAGTATTTTTGATAAATTTCAGCTTCCCGAATGCCGGGAAATCCCAATCCGAAACAATATCATTCCTATTAAAGAAGAATTTAGCAAAGAGTATTCTCTGAATCTTGATGATTTTTTAAAGGATTATGATCTATATACCTGCTATACTGGTGGTATAGGAGATTTATTTTCAGAGAAGGCCGTTTCTGCTTTAAGAAAAGAGCTTCAGGATGAAGTTGAATTTATTCCCTGTACGCTGAAAGGTCAGCCAGTACCTGTGTATGCAGCATTGTTCCTGAAAACAGCTCTTATTGTAAAAGACTTTGAAGGAATGGGCTTTACTTTTGAGGGCACTTCGTTACCGGATGTGAAATATGCCGTTCAGGATGAAAATAAAGGCATTAAGTTTGTTACCCAGGCTTTTGTAGAGCTTGTAAAAAAATATAATTTGAAAATTGAGTGTAAACAACAAACTCATGATAAAGCCTAACAATGATTTCATTTAAAATATTACCCATCGAAGAAATACAGGTTGAGGTTTTAAAAGAAAAAGGCAACATACAGAATTTCCCCAAAAACATTGACTTCCCCTTTCCCGAACGTTATAAAAAGCTGGTTACTCTGATAAAAACAACAGAGATTTCATCAGAAGCTATTTTATACAATGCTGTAGAAGCGGAGAATGAAAATAAAGAATTTATACTGCCGGATTATTGGTGTTTTGCAGGAAACGGACAGGGAGACCGTTGGTTTCTGGATAGAAACGGAGATGCTTTCTTTTATGACCATGATTATGATGAAAAATTAGAACCCATGAACATCAGCTTTGAACAATGGCTGCAGATGGCGTTCATTGTTCAGCAATTGGATCTGTATCTTGATGAACACAATGAAGTTTCAGAACCTGTCAGACAAAAATTCTATAAAGCTCTGAATGCCATTCATCCCGGGTTAAGTAAAGTTTATCCTTTTACTGTTTAACTTGAGCTGAAACAGAACCTTTACGATTGCAGAACCTTATAAAATCTACTATTTTTGAAGTCAAAAGAAAGTTATTTACCCATGAATGTAGACCAACTGAAGGAAAAAGCACAGCCTATGATCCGTAAAGCACAAGTATTTGTTTCAGCCCATGAGTCTGATGAAAAAACAGCTTATGCCAATGAAGATGAACCTGTTCGTTTTCTGGTGAAATATTTAGATCAATGGATGGGTCTTATTGAAGATCAGGATGAATTCAGTTTTTCACCTGTTAACCTAGAATCAATTGATTTACATAAATATACAGCGTTAAAGGAAAAAGATATAGAGATTTATCCGCCATTTGAAACACTGATGCATTACGGAGATGAAGAAATCCAGCAATGGATTGCTGAAAATGATGGGGATAAAGATGACCTGTTCAGCCTGTTGGCCTTTGCATCAGATGAATATACGGATATCTGGATGGATTCTCACCCTATCTATTCTAATGATGGGATCTTTGCTTATCAGGGTGGCTGGGCAATGACCTGGCCGGAGGATGATACACCTGTGCAGTGGAATGAAGACCTGGAGTTTCTTTTTCAGATCGGATTACAGGATGAGCCGTTTGTAGAAATATTCTATGACAAAAATAATTCTTCTTATATCTGTATGGAACGTAATACTTAAAATCAAATTATTAAAAAACCAATGAATTTAACAGAATTAGAACAGAAATATAACATTCAATATCCTGAAATCTACAGGCAGTTAGCTGAAAATAATATGCTGGATTGGGGAGTGTCCGGATCAAACTGGTATCGTGACACTTTTCCGAAGTTAAAAGAAAATCCTCCTTTACTTTTATTTGGATACGATATTGAAATCTGGAATGACCAGAAACTGGTTGAAACCTCTATTGATGAAATGGAGGACGAGGAAGATTACAGGAATATTCATCCGGATTATCAATTTATTCCGTTTGCACAGAATGGAGCAGGAGATCTGTATGCCTTTCAGTTTGATTTGCAGAAGAACGGGGAAGTACCTATTACTTTCATACCTCATGATGATCAGGAAGCTGAGCTATTAGCCGGAAATTTTCAGAATTTCATTTTCCGCCAGCTTTTGGAGTCTGTAACAGAAATAGATGAAGATTCTATGTTTTATGAAGAGGATGAAGAAGATCTGAAACAGAACCTCTTCAACCAGTTGAAAACACATGAACCTTATCTCACGGCAAAGCAGACAGAAATTCTCCATACTATTTATCAACGTGATATTTTTGAATACACCTATACAGTTCCCAGTGGTAGTTCCTTTCAAACAGAAGGATTGGTAACATTTGATGAAGTAGAGGAAATCTTAAACCAGCAGATCTCTTTTGAACAATTGAACAGAAGATTTAATTATACAGAATCTCCAAAATTATAAAAAAGTATTTATAGCAATAAAAAAGGAAAACCTGTAGTTTTAATCTGCAGGCTTTCCTGTTTTATTGGGTAATGATCGATTTATATAAATACCAGCCGTGATTTTCTTCATGAAAAAACAGTATTTTTATGCTTTAAGAAATAGAATATGCCGGATAGGTTAAGAGCTCATATCGAAAAGATCCTTCCTCTTAGTGATGAAGAGTTTGATTTTATATCCTCTTGTTTTACTTATAAAAAATACAAGAAACATCAGTTTCTAGTGCAGGAGGGGGAACTTGCATCTTACAATTACTTTGTGCTGAAGGGCCTTCTGAAATTAGTTTATACCGATGAAGCAGGAAAGGAGCATATTGTAGGATTTGCGATGGAAGACTGGTGGGAAACCGATTTCTCTGCCTATTATCAGAACCAAAAAGCAACCATGTCTTTGGAATGTGTAGAAGATACAGAAGTATTATGTCTCACGCTTGAGGATTACAGGAAAATATGCAGTATTCATCCTAAAATGGAGCATTTCTTTCTGGAAAAAGCCTATATGGGATTTGTTTCTGCACAACAACGCATTATTTCTACCATGACAACAGGAATAAAAGAACGTTATGAGCAGCTGTTGGAAAAATATCCATCTCTCGTACAGCGTGTTCCCAAATCATTGCTGGCTGCTTATCTGGGAGTTTCCAGAGAAACGCTGAGCCGTTTGCCACTATAAACTGTGATTTCCGTCACCTGATAATCGTGATTCCAATCACAGAGTTTTGCGATGTCTATTCTGCAATTTTGTAAGGTAATAACAAACAAAATTCAACAATGGAAAAAAGAACCGTAAACCCATGGAAATGGCAGGAAGAACGCAGCTACTCACAGGCTGTAGAAGTGAAAAATGCGGAAGCTACTCTATACTGCTCAGGACAGGCAGCCATCGATCCGGATGGTACTTCCAGCAATAAGGATATGAAAAGCCAGCTGGAGCAGGCAATCGCCAATCTTGAAGAAGTAATTACAACCGCAGGGTATGAGTGTAAAGGAATTGTAAGATTAAATATCTACACCACTTCAACACAGGAGCTATGGCCTCATTTTCCCATTCTTCAGAGCTGGATTGTGGCACATCATATGGAGCAGGCTGTTACCATGCTTGAAGTCAATAGCTTATTTGAAACACTGAAAGTGGAGTTGGAAGCTACAGTTGTGAAGTAATCCTTAGAATCGTTTTAAAACTTAAGAGGTTGCTTCAAAAGTCAAAAATAAACCTGTGTTGAGAAGGAAGTCTCTTTTTTCTTACCTTTATATCACTAATTTGTAATCATATAGAGCGTATGAATATTCAACTTTTTTCAAAAAACGCGCTGGTAGGAGGGGCTACACAAGGAATAGGAGCAGGCATTGCTGTTGAACTGGCAAAATGTGGAGCCAATGTGACCATAATGGCCAGAAATGAAGCAAAACTAAAGGATTGTATGGCATCATTACCGATTGTTAATTCGGAGCAGAAACATGAGTACCTCGTAGCCGATTTTTCAGACTTTGAGAATTATAGAAAGATCATTACAGGATATTTTAACACCCATTCTATAGACATTCTGGTTAATAATACCAATGGTCCGGAACCAGGACTGGCAATTGATAAAAATGTTGAAGATTATCAAAAAGCTTTCGATCTTCTTTTTAAAACTGTTTGTGAAACTACTTTACTGGCTTTACCCTATATGATTGGGCAGAAAAACGGGCGGATTATCAATGTTTCTTCACTTTCTGTAAAAGAACCCATCGGGAATCTGGCACTTTCCAATTCTATTCGTTCCGCCGTAATGGCATGGGCGAAAACATTAGCCAATGAAGTAGCTCAGCATAATATTACCGTCAACAATATTTTAACGGGATATTTTGATACAGCACGCATTCAGAGTCTGATTCACCATGATGCTCAAAAAGCAGGGATGTCTGAAGATGAGATCAAACAAGTGAGAGAAAATAAAATCCCGATGAAAAGATTCGGGAAACCTGAAGAATACGGTCATCTGGTAGCTTTTCTCGCTTCAGAATATGCTTCTTACCTTACCGGAGCTAATATTCCTTTGGATGGCGGACTGAATAATACCTATTAAATGATAGGAAAGGAAGCTGGAAGCAGGAAGTGGTTGAAAAATAACTTGTAGATAAGCTATTGAAATTTTCTAAAGACAATTCCCATTAGTATTAAGTCTAATAGTAATTTCCAGCCTCCCTCTTCCTGCTTCCAACCCTTACTTCATTTTATTAAAAAAAGTCACAAGTTGATGTAATATTCTTTTCACACCAGTTGTCTTATCAATATTGGAAAATATTATATGAAAAACTGGTCTTTTAAAAAATGGAACACCGTACTGGGATTGTTCCTTTTCACTATTGCTTTGATTACTTATTTCTCTACAATGGAGCACTACCTGAGTTTTTGGGATTGTGGAGAGTATATTTCTTCTGCGGCTAAACTTGAAGTAACTCACGCTCCCGGAGCAGCTTTATTTCAGATTGTAGGAGCAGTGGCCAGTATATTTGCATTGGGTAATAGCAGCAATTATTCTATAGTGATTAATGCCATGTCTGCACTTTTCAGTGCATTTACAATTTTGTTTCTGTTTTGGACCATTACTCATTTTTTAAGAAGACTTTTAAATAAAGATTTTGAAAACATTACAAGACATCAGGAGATTTCAATTTTGTTTGCAGGAGCTATCGGAGCATTATGCTTTACATTTTCAGATACGTTCTGGTTTTCAGCGGTAGAAGGAGAGGTGTATTCAATGGCTTCTTTATTTATTGCGATTTTAGTCTGGCTCATTACCCAATGGGAAAATGAATATAAAGCTGCAGATAATGAAAGATGGATTATCCTTATTTTCTTTATTATCGGGCTTTCGGTGGGAGTTCATATGATGTGTATGCTGGCTATTCCGGCCATATGTCTGGTGTATTATGCCAGAAACTATCCATTTAGCTGGAAGAGCTTTATTCTGGCCAATCTGATAACACTTGGAGTATTGGCGTTGGTTTTTAAGATTATTTTTCCATTGATTATGACGATGTTTGGGCAGCTGGAAATCTTCTTTGTGAACGGACTAAGTCTTCCTTTTCACTCCGGAACCATTGTCGCTTTTATTGTAATGGGGGCCATTTGTTATTTCATGATTAAATATGCCAGGAAGTTAAAAAAGAATATATATCAGACCATTGTTTTATCTGTTGTGTATATGGTTATAGGTTTTTCATGCTGGTTGGTGATTCCTATCAGGGCCAATGCCAACCCGCCTATGAATCTTAATGATCCTGATACAGCCATCGGGATGAAAGATTATTATAACAGGGAACAATACGGAGACTGGCCCACTGTTTACGGACAAAATTACACTGCTGCTCTTGACAGAAAAGGATTGGAAAAAAATGAAGATGGCAGTTACAAAAGGAATGTAACCGGAGAAATGTACGAAAAAGATGAAAAAACCAGAACGTACAGGAAAACAGGGGAAAGATTTAATTATGTCTACAATAAATCTCATATAAGCTTTATGCCCAGGATGTTTAGCGAAGATAAAGAAGTGATGGCCAATTATATGTCGATGTATGGAGCTCCTGATTTTACATTCAATTATGATAATGCAGAGGTAGCTGATGATCCACAGGCTAAGCAGGTTTTTGAGGAGTTAAGGGCAAAATATGAAGATGATTCTATCACCGTTGAAGATTATATGAAAGTAAAGCCTTACGACCTTATCAATGTCCAAAAGCCCTCATTCGCTCAGAATATGGATTACTTCTTTTCCTTTCAGAACGGATATTATTTTGTAAGATACCTGATGTGGAACTTTGTAGGAAGACAGAATGATTTTCAGGGGCATCTGGAAAATACCCAAGGGAACTGGATTTCAGGATTTTCTTTTATTGACAATGCTCTATTAGGAAATCAGGATCATTTACCAGCTAAATTTAAAAATGAAAGTACTGTAAAATTCTTTTTCCTCCCATTAATATTGGGATTAATTGGTTTCTTCTTTCAGCTGAATAGGGATTTTGGAAGATTTTATGCACTTCTTTCTCTGTTTATTCTGACCAGTATCGGAATTGTTTTCTATACAGGAGTAAAACCATTTGAAGTAAGAGAAAGAGATTATGCTATGGTTGGTTCGTTCTATGCTTTTGCTATTTGGGTCGGGTTGGGAGCCGGAGCAGTGCTGTGGTTTATTCAATCCAGGATAAAATCTAATGTTGCTAATATTATAACGGGCATAATTTTATTGGGAATTCCTTTCATGATGGGTTTCCAGAATTATGTCCCGCATGACCGTAGTAGGAAATCCGCTGCCTATGACTCAGCTTATTCTTTCCTGGCATCCCTCCCTAAAAACGGTATAGTTTTTACTTATGCCGATAATGATACCTATCCGGTTTGGGGAATTCAGGAGACGGAAAGGTTCCGGGATGATGTGAAAACTGTGAACTTTACCCTGCTGGCTACTCCGTGGAATATCGATCAGGTGAAACGAAGAACTTACAATGCTATGGGAGTTCCGGGGGAATTAACTCATGAGGATTACAGGGATGGAGTAAACGATCAGGTTTATCTCATGAAAAAGGAAGATTGGGAAGGGCTTTTTGCTATGTTAAAAGATCAGGGGGCTCCGGATACAGAGTTTCAGGAATTCAGAAAATACCTGACTCAGGATTCGATGACTTTAAAAGATGCACTCCAATTTTTGAAATATAAATCTCCGGCAAAAGATGAGTTGCTGAAAATGTATTTCGGTGAAAAAGAGTATGAAAAATACAATATCATTCCGGTACACAAATTCATTCTTCCGGTGAATAAAGAAAATGCAGTAAAATCAGGGGTTATGAACCAAGCTGATCTTTCTGATGCAGTTGATCAGATTGCCATCAATTATGAAGCCAATACCCTTTATAAAAGTCATCTCATAATGCTGGATATACTGGCCAATTTTGATTGGAAACGGCCGATCAGTTTCTCGTCCGGAGGAATGTATGACAATGAAAATATCTTTTACCTTGATGATTATCTTCAGTTTGACGGCTTTAGCTATAGGCTGGTTCCTATCCGTACCACTCAAAGTCCGGATGGGGATAAAGGCAGGGTAGATGCCCATTCACTTTATAATGTAGTGAAAAACTACAAGTGGGGTAATTTTAAAGATCTTAGTATCCACTATGATGACACTGGTATATCTGATATTATGAATTACAGGATGTCAGTGAGTAGAGCTGTTTCTGCACTAGTGGAGAATGATGAAAAAGCAAAAGCTTTAGAATTGCTCAACCTTATCGGGAAAGAAATCCCTACAGAAAAATATAATGATCCCCGTTCATTAAGTTCAATAGTTACGGCTTGTATTGTCGCAGGTCAGGAACAGAAAGGCCTTCAGTTGGCTGAGAGCCTTAAAAAAGAAGTTTTTTATGAATATGACTATTACCTGAGTCTTTCTCCTAAATTCAGGGCAGCGGCCAGAAGACAGATGAGATCCAAACCTATGGAATATTCCCTTGTGGTTTCTGCGGTAACGGAAGCTTACAGAAGGTTAGGACAGAATGATAAAGCTAAGAACTATTTGTTGGAATCTGTAGAACCGGTTGACAAAAAGTTTAATGCTTTCATGAAGAATCTTCAGCAGATGGACAAGGAAAAAGCGATGAAAGAATCTGAAAATGTTCAGAAAATTACTCCTTTTTATCAGTATTTATTCAATGTAATGGAACCGTTTGACTCTACCTATTCAAAGAAAAAAGAAGAACAGATTACTACAGCGATCATTAAAGCAACACAATAGTAAAAAAATATAACCATTAAGATGAGGTAAGGCTTTCAGGACAAAGGATTTTGTTTTTATAGTTTCGTTTTAAAATCTTAGATTTTACCTTGTACATTCTGAATCTTATCTGCTTAATGGTTATTTAATACAGCCTTTGAATATTGAATTTAAAGGCTTTTTTATTGAATAAATGTGAACGTTATCACTAATACCCCAGTTGAAGGGCTACGTATTCCCCTCCTCTGGAAGGGTGGCAAAAATTCAAAGAATTTTTGACCGGGTGGTTCCTACCCACATACCCCCAAAAGATCAAAAAGCCTTACTACTTTTCCTAAGATCCGAAGGTCTGGATTGGGTAAACTCACGAAAAGTATCACTGAAAGCACTAATGGAACTGTAACCAACATCATCAGCAATTTCGTTTATAGATTTGTCTGTATTGAGCAGCAGTTCAATAGCTTTGATAATCCTTAATGTTTTCAGATACTGAAGAAAGGAAATGTCCATATCCGCTTTAAACAGACGGGACATGGAGCGTTCACTCAATCCAAATCTTGCACTTACATTTGAAAGAGTCAGTTTTTCTCCGATATTCCATTCAAGATAAGAGACTATTTTCATCATCTGCTTATTGTGGGTAGCAGGAAGAATAATAGGTAAGGGCTGTTTATGGGTTTTAGGGAGAATCTTTTTTAAGGCAACCAGAAATTCAAAGTTTTCATCTTTATCGGTAACATGTTTTTCATCCCACATCTCCGAATATTTAATCATTTGAATCAAAAGTTCTGAAGCAGGATAAATTCCCAGTCTGCTGTAAAATGGATCTGAAATATCGTCGTGAGCATAAAAATACAGCGAACGAAGAACAGTTGCGGTATGTCCTATTTCCAAGATATGTTCCATTCCTTGCGGGATCCAGAAGAAGTGTCTGGCAGGTACCACATAAGTCCGGTTATCAATAGTAATATAGGCAATACCACCTTCCACATAACTCAGCTGTCCCTTTGTATGTTTATGAAACGGAATCAGTTTCTCCGATTTTTCATGCATTACAAATACACTTTTCTCGTGTTTGTCAATATCCGGAAGTGCTGCAATTAATCCCATAGAAAAATCAAAATAAGAATGAAAATACAAATATAATCATTTGGCCGGAATCATGTAAAACTTGACTATTTTAGATAAAAATAATTTCCGGATTGAAGATAAATTTGCAGTGCAATAATTCGAAAAATTCAAATGAAAATCTATGTCACCGGACTGCTGATGTTAGGAGCTTCCTGCTTTATATCGGCTCAGACAGGCAGTCCACGAAATGATACCATCCGAATCTCCCTAAAAGACGCATGGCAAAGAGCTGAAGAAAACAGCCGTCATATTAAAATCAATACCATTAGTGTAGACATTGCGGAAGCAGAAGTAAAAGATACTAAGAGAGAAAGGCTTCCGGAAATACAAGTGAAAGGATCAGTAGAAAAAGCATCCAACATTCCCATCTATGAAAGCGGAATTTTTTCCAAACCTAGCCAACATGAGGTTATTCACACCCTTTACAGAATGGGAGCCGATTTTTACCTGAATATTTACAACGGAAATAAGCTCAATCTTAAAATCAAAGAAAACCAGACTTTACAGAAAGTTAAAGAAATTAAGAAAGAACAGGCCGTTTCCGATATCCATTACAAAACAGCAACCCTTTATCTTGAACTTCAGAAAACATTTATCTTCAGAGATCTTATCAAACAGGATATTAAAGATCAGGAAGTACAGCTTAAAGAAATTAAGTCCTTGTATAAAAACGGAGTGGTTTTAAAAAGTGATGTTTTAAGGATAGAACTTGAACTTTCAAAACGGAAAATGACTCTGATAACTATTGAAAATGATATTCTGATCGCCATGCAGAAACTGAATATTATTCTGGGAGTTCCTGATGAGCAGGTAGTTATTCCTGAATCGCCTGCCAATCAATGGGATGCCAATACAACGTATGCAGAATATCTGAAATTGGCATTGGAACATTCATTTGATTACCATGTTTCCGAAGAACAAACGGAATTAAGCAAGATTAAACTTAAGCAGGTAAAAGCGAATGTGAGCCCTAAAATTGGAATGTATGGAGAGTTTTATTACGCCAATCCACAGATCTTCCTTTATCCTTATAATCCATATTGGTATTCATTGGGAATTGTTGGTTTGAAAGCTTCATTTTCTATTTCATCTCTTTACCATAATACCCATAAAGTGAAAGCGGCGAAGCTTGAGTTTGAAAAAGAAGAAGAAGCACATAAAGATACGGAAGATAGGGTGAGGCAACAGGTAAAAGAAGCGTATTTAAGATATCAGGAAGCTCTTGAACAAATTAAAGTTGCGGAAACGAATGTGGCTCAGGCTAAAGAGAATGCCCGAATTATCAAGAATACTTATTTCAACCAAACTTCTCTGATCACAGAACTTTTGGATGCAGATATCCAGTTACTCCAGACAAAATTTGAATTGGAAGCTGCGAAAATTATGGCACAGAACAATTATTATTTACTACAAAATATCACAGGCGTTTTATAAATACAATGAAAAAAAAATATACCCCTACCGACAGATTGATCACAAAGGTTACAGGATGGATCTCAGTTTTAATCGTTGCCGCACTTGCTGTTTGGGGCGGTTTTACCCTTAAGAATTATTATAAATATGAGCAGACCAATGATGCTCAGGTCCAGGAATATGTAAATCCGGTGATTTCAAGAGCTGGCGGGTTCATTGTAGCCGTAAAATTTGAGGAAAATCAGGAAGTTAAAAAAGGAGATACCCTTTTATTGATTGATAACCGAGAATATGTTCTTCAGCAAAAGCAGACTCAGGCTGCTCTTCAGAAAGCCCGTGCACAGCTGAAAGTTTTACAGAGTAATACCGGAACCACAGAGAAAGAAGCAGCTGCTGCACAGGCACAGGTAGATGCTAATAAAGCAAAAGTATGGAAACAACAGCTTGATTATAATCGGTATAAAAAGCTTTATGATGAAGAATCTGCCACTAAACAGAGATTGGAAGATGTAAAAGCAACATTGGATGTTAATGAAAGTGATTATCAATCGTCTCAGGATAATTATGCTGCTTCTATATCTAAAATTAATGATATTCAGGCTGAAAAAACAGTGGTACAAGCTGAAATTGCAAGATTGGAAGCCTTATTAGACCGTCATAAATTAGATGTGAGTTATACAGCAGTAGTGGCCTCATATGATGGAAGAATGGGAAGAAGAACTGTTGAAATAGGGCAGATGATTGATGCCGGAGAAACGCTGGCCTTTATCGTTAATAATGAAACAGATAAATGGGTGGTGGCTAATTATAAAGAAACGCAGATCAAGGATATGAAAATTGGAGATCAGGTGAAAATAGTTGCAGATTCTTATCCTGACAGAGAATTTCAGGGAACTATTATTTCCCTTTCACCGGCAACAGGTTCCAGTTTTTCATTATTGCCACCTGATAACTCTACAGGGAACTATGTGAAAATTGTACAGCGTATTCCTGTGAGAATCAAAGTGGAAGGAAAAAGAAAAGATATCGATATTCTTAAAATGGGGATGAACGTCAACGTTTATGCCAATAAAAAACATTCCTGATGACTAAAAGACAAATGCCCTTTTTTAAAAGATGGGTGCCGGAATGGCTTGTGAAGATCATACTTTTTTCCATGACCTTACCGGGAATCATCATATTCTTCCTGCCGCTGACGAATATTAATGCGGCGGCAGGGTACTATGGAAGCGAGCCTGCTGATATCCAGTTTTCAGTAGCGTTATTCTATGCGGGATATGTGGGTTTTTACAGTCTGGAAAGAAGGTTTTTCAGTTTTCTGGCCGCGAAGGAATATTTTCTCTTATTCACCACTTTGCAGATTGTAGCCTGTCTTATATGTTATTTTACCCGTGAAGTGTATGTTCTTTTTCCGGTACGTTTTATCCAGGGAATGTTGTTTGCAGGGAATGTTAATCTTTCATTGACTCTTATTTTTACCCGGTTAAATAGTGAAAGAGGAAGAGAGATCAGTTTTTCAGTATTCTTTGGGATCCTGATTTGTGCATTACCCTTCAATAATCTGATTACAGCAGATCTTATTGATTCTTATAATTTTAATATTGTTTACAAAACAGCGATATTTTCTTATCTTCCTGGACTTATTTTCCTGTCTTTGGCCATGACAAATTACAGGCCCAATGTGAGATTTCATTTGTATAAACTGGATTGGCAGAGCTTCGCAGTTTTCAGTACAATCTTGGTGCTGGTAGGATATATCACAATTTTCGGTCAGGAATATTATTGGTTGGAAGATAACAGAATTTTAGGAAGTGTAATCACCATCATAGCATTAGTGGGAATATCGATCTTCCGTCAGAACTCGATTAAAAGACCTTATATAGATCTTCGGGTTTTCAGATACAGAAATTTTAAAGTAGGGCTGTTGATTCTCTTCGTCATGTATATTTGCCGTTTCGCTTCGGGAATTACCAATAATTATTTTGCAACGGAGCTGCATCTGGATCCGTTTTATATCTCTTATATCAATGTTTTTAATCTTTCGGGATTAGTTATTGGGGTTATTATTGCCTGTTGTATGGTTTTACAGAAGAAAAAAATACAGTATGTCTGGGTGCCCGGTTTTCTCATGTTGCTTTTGTTTCATGCCTTGATGTATTATTCCTTTGATGTACAGGCAGATGAATTCAATTATTATATTCCGTTATTCCTTCAGGGATTAGGGGTGGGATTAATCATGGTTCCTACGATTATATTCATCATATCTTCAGTTCCTGCTTCTATTGGACCTTCAGCAGCTGCAACGGCACTGGCGATCCGTTATTTTGGCTTCTGTGTGAGTATTGCGCTCATCAATTTTTTTGAACTTTTTGAGAAAAGCCGCCACTACAATGCATTTCAGGATCATTTAAGTGCTGTAGACCCTTCGGTGAAAGAGTTTCTTCATAAGCAGACCGCTAAATTGGTCGCTAAAGGAATGCTTGAAGATCATGCTGTAAAAGCATCCAATAAATTGTTAGTGAGCAGAATGAATGTTCAGGATCATGTACGTTTTGCGATGGATTATTACGAAATGATGGTATGGCTTCTGGCAGGAGCTCTGCTGTTAATTCTTCTTTTTCCATACCTGAATCGTACAGCTCTTTATTTGAAATCCCGCAGATTATCTCCTGCATAAATAGTAATTTAAAAAGTATAGCTTAGTTTAGCTAATTTTATAGTGAGAGTGCTGAGGCTGTCTTTTTAAGGCAGTCTCTTTTGTTTTGTTCCAGAAAGTTAAAATAGAAGGTGGCCGAAACTGTTCATTATTTGTCATTGCAGCCAGATGACATTCTTAGTACATTTGCATCATAGAGATTGAGACATGAACAATGCTGGACAACAAACAGGAATAAAAAATATAGCAATTTTGGTATTACCACAAGTTCAGTTGTTGGATGTTGCCGGCCCTTGCGATGTGTTTACAGCTGCTAATCTCTTTTTATCCGATGACAAAGTTGGTTTGAGGTATCAGGTTCATTTGATATCCGGAACCTCAGACAAAATAATATACTCAAGTTCAGGAATTCCTTTACCATGTACCCATACCATTTATGATATAGATTTTCTGGTAGATACTTTGCTGATTGCCGGTACTGAACTTAGTATATTGGATAATATCAATCCTGATCTTTATTCTTATCTGCAAAATAGGATAGGAGATGTAAGGCGTGTAGGCTCCGTGTGTGTCGGAGCTTTTGTTTTGGCTAAAGCAGGATTACTAACTGGAAAACAGGTAACTACTCACTGGAAATATGCTGATCTTCTGCAACGGACTTACCCCGAGCTGAGTGTGAATGTCAATCCATTTTTTATACAGGATCAGGGAATATACACTTCAGGAGGTGTCTCTTCCGGAATAGATTTGGCATTAGCATTATTGGAGGAGGATTTTGGAAAACCAATCGCTTCAGAAGTGGCCAAACATCTCGTTTTATATTTGAAAAGGCCCGGAGTGCAATCTCAGTTTGGAAATGCTATTTCAGACTATGAAATGTTATCTCCCTTCACAAAAGAAATCAGGGATTTGCTTAAAGATAAGCTCGGACAAGCTATCAGCATAGAATTTATGGCTGAATCTGTACATATGAGCGTTCGTAATTTCTCCAGGGTGTTTTTGAAAGAATCGGGAATGACTCCCGGCCGGTTTCTTGAGAAAATGAGACTGGATCAGGCGAAAAGCATGTTGGAATATACAGATATGAGCATCGATATGATTGCTGAAAAATGTGGTTTCCGTACTATGGTCTCTCTTCGGAGGTTATTTTTGAAATACCTCTCTATTTCTCCGTCCCAATACCGGAAAAACGGTAACGGAGCAGAATAATTCTTTTCATTTTTGAATGATGAAAGCTGATAATCAATTGTCAGCAGGGAAAACTATGTCTTTATTTAAACAATTAATTTTTTAGAATAACATTATGAATCAACAACAAAAGAACAAGACAATGAATGTAGCATTTTTAATTTACGATCAGGTAGAAGCTCTTGATCTGAATGGCCCGCTGGACGTTTTTATTAAAGCAGATTTAATCTCTACAGGAAGTTATAACTGCTATACAGTGGGGAAAACCAAAGAAGCCGTATCGATGGAGGCCAATACAATGTCAATTATTCCCACATATGACGTGAAAACAGCTCCTCAACCGGATATGATCGTCATTCCAGGGGCCAATCCGGATCGCGTGATGGAGTGTCTGCAGGATGATGATTTCCAGAATACAGTAATACACTGGATAAAAGATCAGTATCATAACGGAACTACTGTTTTCACGGTCTGTACGGGAAGTATGCACTTATCCAAAACGGGTATATTAGACCATCATGAAATTACAACCCATTCCATGCTGTTAGATACATTGGAACAATATAATCCGAAAAGTATCGTGAAAAGAGATGTGAGGTTTGTAGATCAGGGGCAATTGATTACTACAGCAGGAATAACAGCAGGAATAGATGCAGCTTTGTACCTGGTAGGAAAACATCATGGGCAGGAATTGGTAGAAACCATTGTAACGCTTTTTGAATATCAGCAGCGGGAATTTAAACATTAATCACACGAGTGCTTTCAAAAATAACACAAATCATAGCTGTTTTTATTATTGAAAATGGTCTGCACATCTGAATAACATACTCAAAAAAGATCTGCGTATTCTGTGAAATCGAGAAGCTGAAAAAATCAAAAGTTTCGGCGGGCCAAAGGCCCGCCGAAACTCAGTTATAGAATATTAAATTTTATAAAACTCCACTTTCCAATATAGAAAAAGTTTGATCCATACAATTGATTTCAGCCAATCTCCCATACGGAATGGTAAAAGCAGGGCATGTGTGCCCAAAATCCATCTGAGTAATAACAGGCAAATCATTATAAGCCTTCTTCATCCAGTACCTTTAATAAATCAGTTTCATATTCTTCCGCATACAGGTTGTCATAAGATCTTCCGAAAATAATTCCTTTGGCATTTTTTAGAATTCCTGTAGTAGCGTAATTCCGAAGCCTGCAATAAAACAGAGGATTTTGTTTGAGAATGATTTAAGTGTTTGGAAAATAAACCTATAATGACCTTTTATGACTACTTTGTTTAAAAATAGAACATCTTTATAAAAAATCCAATGATAAACAGTAAAAAAAGGACAATTGAATTTTGACCTGGGTATTTACAAATTTCGATTTATAAAGAGATTCTTTGGAGAATTAATACTTGATTGCATTTTTTTAGGAAAAAATAATTTTCATAATTAATTTATAAACAGATATTTGCTGATTTGGAGTGAAATTTCATGACAAAAAAACTTCAAAAATCTTGGAAGTAAAGGAGTTTTTCCTATCTTTGCAGTCCCTTAAACAAAGGGATTTACTTAAAAAAGTAAGTGGCCGACTCGGTAGCTCAGCTGGTAGAGCAATACACTTTTAATGTATGGGTCCTGGGTTCGAATCCCAGCCGGGTCACAAACAAAAAGCTGCTGTTTTTAGTGGTTTTTATAAAAATAATAATTTACTTGAAAAAGTAAGTGGCCGACTCGGTAGCTCAGCTGGTAGAGCAATACACTTTTAATGTATGGGTCCTGGGTTCGAATCCCAGCCGGGTCACAAACAA
>NZ_JAGIPR010000003.1 GCF_017877355.1 Chryseobacterium jejuense
GCCTCGTATCGGCTACCCTCGAGGTCCCGCATCCTCCCCCCCAACCCACCCCCCCCCCCCCCCCCACCCCCAACCCACCCCCCCCCCCCCCCCACCCCCCCCCCCCCCCCCCCCCCCGAAACTACTTATTACTGATATTCAAGACGTTTTAGTTCAATGTTTTTATCAATCAACCCTATTAACCACAGCAATAGCCATCCCATCATGCTCTTTCGCTCCAACGGTCTGAAGAATTGTGGCTGTGACGTTTTCAGTGGTACTTAGTAATTTATTTAGCCTTTGAACTCCCTGTACTTTTTCATCCTGGCTATTGGAATCGAGAATCTTTCCTTCCCGGATTACATTATCCAATATAATAATTGTTCCGGGACGTGATAATTGAAGGGCATATTTGAAATATTCTGTGTAAGGAGGTTTATCTGCATCAATAAAAATCATATCAAATTTTTCATTTTCTTCCTTTACCATTTGGGGCAAAATATCCAATGCTTTACCAATTCTAAACTCTACTTTGTCTGAAAGTCCTGCATTTTTAATGTTTTGTTGAGCAACTTTTCCATGATGCTGATCTACTTCTATTGTAATGATTTTACCTTCTTCAGGTAAAGTACGGGCCAGCCAAATTGTACTGTAGCCCCCTAAAGTTCCCAGTTCCAAAACTTTTTTTGCGTTACATGCCATCATCATTACCTGTAGAAATTTTCCTTGATTAGCAGACACACTGTGTTGAGGAAGACCTTCAGCGTCTAGAGATGTAAGAGTATCTTTTAGTGCTTGATCTTCAGGTGCAAGCAAATCACTGATGTAATGGTCAATTTCTAGAAAAAAATCTGTTTTCATAGTATAAAAATTTAAGTGAAATCAATCCTTACTGATTGATTATAGATTAGGTGAATTTTAAAATAGGAGATGACCTCAATAAAAGTCATAATATAAACTCCACTCCCCAGTCTCCTTATTCTTTGCAAACATGAGACTGCCACTGTCAATCACATTTAAGTTGGCCTTACCATCTGAAGAAACCTGGAAAACAAATTCAAAACCTTCTCCAAAACCATCTTTGAAGCCGATGCCAGGTTGACAGAATGATGGATAGCCACCTAATTTAGTACTGTAGCAATGTGAAATTATGCTGAAGTAGCTGTCAAAAAATCCTTCTCTTTCAAGTTTGACGATTTCAGAAATTAAGTTATAGTTTATATCTTCAATTCCACCGCCATCCCATAAAGGAGCGTCTTTAGGATATAATTCAGAGCGTAGTGGAAATGGTTTTAAATAAGAAACGGGACTTTGTAAATCTTTGATGATAATGTTCTCAAGGTTATCATATTCCCGGATGATCCAATTATTACCCATTTTTTCAAAAGTTTCCGGAAAATCCTGGGAAATAAATACAGTAATTATTTTTTTATCTTTTATCAGTTCCGGTACAAAAGGCTGGTTGGGAAGATAAAACTGGATAAGCGGGATCATTGGGTCGCCATTTTTATCCAAAGGGATTTCTTCATCTTCAGCATAGGCAAATACCCGTCCGATCCATGATTCTTCCAAAACGTTCAGAGGTCTGAAGCCGCCGGTGAAAAATTCTGTAGCAGGTCTTTCTATCTGATCTTTAATTTCCTGAATTCTGTTATCTGTTTTTTCCATAAGCTTTAGTCTTCGTCTTCTTTAAAATCATCCATCATCAAATTGTAATATCCATTGTATTCAGCTCTTTCTTCCTCTGTAAATGCATCAAGTTCCAATGTCAGATTTTTGGCTTCTAAAGTGGAAATTTGTTGATTATGTTGGGTAAAAGCAAAACATCCAAGACATGAAACTCCGCTGTCTTTTAATTCTCTTATTTTATTACTCAGCTCCTGTTGGCTTAGAACTCCACAAGTAAGGGCTGCTTCTTTTATTTCGGGAATAGTCATAATGATTGTTGATGTTGAGTCAAATATAAAAAATTGAATAAGGATAAAGAAATTAATGTTTAATGGAATTGAGCTTTAAATTTCAGCAATTTTATCAAATAACTTAGGATAATTGACGACCAAACTACTGTCATCAACTAGAATATCGGCTTTAAAATCAGTTTGCAGGTTATCATAATGATAAGTATGGGGAGCCGTTCTCGTATATTGTTGGGTAACCGGTTTTACCAGACTATTCAGAACATCAATATAAATGACCTTGATTTCCTGGGAATCATTTTCAGCCAATTTTAAATTGTTGATGGGTAAAGTATTGGTGAAAGGAGTTAAAGAAATATCAATGAAATTAAAGTCTTTAAAATCAGAGTTAATCACATTGTTGATTTCCCATTCATCCTGATATTTCTTTCCTGTGAGTGTGTTTTTAACAGTATTGATCTCAGATTCAATCGTGAATTCCTGAATATTCCAGTCAGGATCAATAGTTAACTGATAATCCACAGCATATATTTTGCTTTCGTAGAAGCCGATAATTTTGGAGATTACTTTTATAGCTGTATCATTTTTTGTAAGGCTGAAATATTCCAGCGATTGAAAAGCAATTCCTTGCCAGATCAATGTTTTCATTTTGTTTTTGGTTTAGTGTGGTTGTATTTTTAAATAATTTCGGTTATTGGGAAATTCTCCGTTTTCTGATCCTGCTTAAAGTTTCCCTTGCTACTCCCAGAAATGATGCCAGCTGGGTAAGAGGAACACGCTGTAACATTTGAGGATATTTTTTTTCAAGATATTCTAATCTCTCCTGAGCTGAATACAGCTTGAACAGATTGGCGAATTCTTCCTGTTTAGTAGCAAACTGACGGATGCAGTGACGCCCCAGAGATTCTATTTCAATGTATTGTTGTGCAATTGTAAAGAGTATTTCTTTATCAAAAACGACAACATGTAATTCCTCACAGGCAGCTATATTGAATTCCGAAGGGATTCCGCCTCCGAAGCTTCCGATATTGGTGGCCATTTCATTTTCAAAGAAGAAATCAGTGTTTTTTGTTACACCATCTATTTCGTAATAAGATTTACAGTATCCCTTATCAATGTAGAACAAAGATTTACATATTTCACCTTCCTTCAGTATCAATTCATTCTTTTTGTACTGCTTTTTAGTGAGGGCAGGGTGAAGTAAATTCCAGCTTTCATCCGAAAATGGAGTAAGAGAGCGAATGTAGGTAAGGAGGTTTTCCATGTGAAATGCCTATATTTTTTTATTTTTAGGAATTTTCAAAAGAAGAACAACAGCCCATGTTTGAAGAATGAGTTGTAAAATATTGATGATTGCGAGAATAGGATCAGTACTTAAATGAGTTATTATTATAGGTATTCCAAGGATACCGATCACAAAAAGAAAGATAAACAGATATTTTGCTACTGCATTTCCCTTTCCGATCATATAACCGGTTCCAAAAATAAAAGAAATTACCGCAACAGAAATAAAAATTGCCAGCCCTGAATTTAATTGTTCTGATGTCCAGATTAAACCGACAATTCCTATAGCTCCAGACAAATAGATAAGGTTGGAAGCCTTTGTATGATTGGGATGTATTATGGTGTCGCTATCTCCAACTGTAGAAACAAGAGAATTAATGCGGTCCTGTTCTTCATTTGTAAAGGTTCTTCCTCTTGACTGTAAAATCTCATAAGCATACTGTATAGCTTGAGGTACGAATTTACTGTCAGGTTTGATGTATTGCTCAAGTTCTAGGTCAGACATTTTTTCCAAAACATTTTTCTTTGTATCCATCTGATGTAAGGTTATTTTTTCACGAAAATAGTAAAATTTTAATTTAAAGATTTTGTAGATAAAGTCTATTGCCTTTTTTGTAATTTCATCCAATCAAGATAAACTGCAAAAAGATTAATTGCCTGATCCATTATGAAAAAAATCCTATTCACTTTGTTCTTTATTCCTGTTGTTTTGCATGCCCAGCAAACGGTTGCTCAGGATCCTGAAATTCTCAATTATGTTTCACAGGTAAGTACAGATTCTCTGAAAAACCACATCAAATCCCTGGTGAGTTTTGGAACGAGACATACCATGAGTTCTACCACAGATCCTAAAAGAGGAATAGGAGCTGCAAGAAGATGGGTGTTGAAAAAGTTTAATGATTATGCAAAAAATGCAGGTGGAAGAATGGAAGTTTTTATGCAAAATCAAACGATCCAGCCGGATGGAAAAAGAATTGACCGTCCTACCGATTTAGGCAACGCTATTGCTATTATTCATGGAACAGATCCCAATGATAAAAGGCTGTTTATGATGAGTGGACATCTGGATTCAAGGGTAAGTGATGTGATGAATAGTAAAGATAATGCTCCGGGAGCCAATGATGACGGAAGCGGAGTGGCCGCACTGATTGAAAGCGCAAGAATATTAAGCAAATCTAAATTTCCGGCAAATATTGTATTAGTGGCTTTTTCCGGAGAAGAACAAGGATTGTTGGGATCAAAAATGCTGGCTGAGAAAGCAGCTAATGAAGGTTGGAAGCTGGAAGCATTGCTGAATAATGACATGATCTCCAATAATCTAAGCAGTGATACTCATTTAACCAATACCCATCAATTGAGAGTCTTTTCCGAAGGTCTTCCTCAATATGAACTGGATAAAAAAGCACAGGATATCAGAAAATTCGGATTAGAAAATGATGGAGAACCAAGACAATTGGCCAGGTATATTAAAGAGATAGGAGAGCGGTATGTTGATCATCTACAGGTTAAATTAATCTATAGAAATGACCGGTTTCTGAGAGGGGGAGATCACACCCCATTTGTTGAAAAGGGATTTTCTGCTGTACGATTGACGGAATTCAACGAAAACTTCAATCATCAGCATCAGGACATCAGAAAAGAAAATGGATTGCAGTATGGAGATTTACCGGAGTTTATGGATTTTGAATATTTTAAAAAGAATGTAGGTGTGAATATTGCCGTTCTGGCCAATCTTGCCAAATCACCTTCAAAACCGGAAAATGTAAAAATAGAAGTCAGTAAACTTACCAATTTTACAGATCTTTCCTGGGAAAAACCTAAATCGGGAGAAATAACAGGTTATTATGTGTTAATGCGTGAGACCGATGCTTCTGTGTGGCAGAAAAAAATCTTTACCAAAGAAACTGCCATTAAGTTGCCTTATTCTAAAGACAATTATTTCTTTGCTGTACAGGCTGTAAACGCTTCCGGGAATGAGAGTCTGATCGTTATGCCGAAAATAAAATAAAGACAGCAAGAATTTAACATCCATAGGAGCGGGCTATTATCCTGAACTTCGTAGAAAGGAGCCCGCTTTCATCATTAATCAACTATCCATTGGCTTTAGTTAAAACCTGTCTAAAATATTTATCAGTTATTCAATGTCTAACGTCATAAAAAGGGCAATTTCTTCGGATTGATCATATAATCTCATATTCACTCCGGTGATATTGAAACCCATTCTTCTGTAAAACTGTATCGCAGGATAGTTGGTATTCTGAGTTTCCAGTTCAATCACCCGGCAGTTCAGTTTTCTGGCCTCTTTGATGGCATTTTTAATCAACATGATCCCTAATCCCTTTCTTCTGTATTTTTCATTAACCAGAATGTTCTCGATATAGAAACTATTATTCCATATTCTGTGTTCACAAATGATCCAACCCTGAAGTTCGCCATCTGCAAAAGCTCCGAAAGAAGAGTCTTTTTCAATAATTGTGTTGAGTTCTTCAATATCATCAGAACTGGTTTCCCATACTTTGGCGTAGGATAATTTTTTTTCTCTCAGACTGAACTCAAAGGTGCCACTGAATTCTATTGAAGAAACAGAGTAGATGATATCTGTTGAATACCCGTTATGACCCCAGTTTAAACTAGGGTTGGAAGTTAGCTGTTGTAGTTTTTTTATTTCCACAGAAGAATATTTTATTGAATTTCAGTGCAGATTTCTACAAGATAATTATTAGGGTCTTTGATGTATGCTGTCTTTTGTCCCCAAGGTTTTACAGTAATATCTTCGTACAGAACAGCTCCGTTTTTTATTGCTTTTTCTACTAAGGCTTCTACATCGTCTGTTACAAATCCCAGCTCAATTCCAAAAGGTTTTTCTTCAGTTTTTGAAAGCATAAATCCTTTTTTAATATTGGAGCCGGCTAATTCGATAGAGGCAAAAGACAGCGTAGTTTCTCCTGTAATCAGTTCACCATAGTCTTTTTCCGGAGTGATGAATTTGATCTCAGCATCGAAAGTGTTTTGGTAGAAATTCATGGATGATTCTACATCTTCTACATACAGGATAACATATTTAAACTTAATCATAACTATTATATTTAGAGGTGTTTTTTGAATTAAACTTGTTTTATTTTTTACTTAAAATATATTCTTCATCCACCATCAACTCAACATTAGGCCCATTTTGAGGATAATATTTTAATCCCTCAAGGTGACCAAAATGAACCGGATATTTTTGAGTAAGCTGTCTTACTTTAGTTCCAAATGAATTGAGATTGACTGTTTGGATGCTATCCGTCTTTTGACGGCCATTGGTAAAGAAAAGCATCAGATTACAATGGTTGTTGAAATCTTGATCTTTATAATAAAATACATTGATATTTTCATCTTTACATATTGGAATCAGATCATTAATAAAGTGTTTTTTATCTGATAAAGGTAGATTACAGTCAATTCTTATGGAAAGATTTTCAGCATTATTTTTTTTGAAATCTGAACCTACAATCTGTAGAAAACGGTGTTCATTATTTTCCAAATTTTCTCCTTCAGTATGAAAGGTTTTGGTAGAGAGTGATTTAAATGGGATACTGAAATCTAATATAATAGCATTTTCACGAATCAATAATTCTTCTATTTCAAGAGCAAACTGAAAATAAAAATCAAAAAGAACATATCCTCCAATATTGATGATGAGTTGATTCTCGTTGATATTAAGATGTAAAAAAGCTTTTTTAAACTGGGTTTTCAGCTCTTCCAATTTTCCAATAAAATGATCTGTGTTGTCAACCTGAATTCTTGCTACCAATTCAGCCGTATTATCAGCATGGCCTCCATAGCCTTCGAAAAATTTAAAAAACTTGAAATGATATAAATTTTCAGGAAATTTAAAGTACCAATAGACTCCTAAAATCATGATGAATTGTGTTGAGAATTGAATAAAGATCAAATTTAAATAAAAATTCACGTTCTAAAACATTCAAAACCCCTAAATTTGTGAACAATAAAATTTTACTTGGATGCTTAGGAACATTTCAATTGCGGCAGCTACTTTTTTGTCCGTAGTTACAATCAATGCGCAGAAGAACAGAAATTCTCAACTGGAAAGACCCAAATTGGTAGTTGGTCTGGTAGTAGACCAGATGCGTTGGGATTATTTATACCGTTTTTACAACAAATATGGAAATGACGGTTTCAAAAGACTTTTGAATACAGGATATTCTTTAAATAATGTACACATTCCTTATGTTCCTACCATTACAGCTTTGGGACATACTTGTATCTATACAGGATCGGTACCTGCCATTCATGGGATTGCCGGAAACGACTGGACAGATAAGGAAACAGGTAAAGGAGTATATTGTACTGCAGATGACAGCGTTCAGCCGGTAGGAACAACCAATACCAAAACAGGAAGCCACTCTCCGAAAAATCTTTGGTCTACAACAGTAACGGATGAATTGAGACTGGCAACGAATTTCCAAGGAAAAGTGATCGGGGTTTCTTTAAAAGACAGAGCTTCCATTCTCCCTGCAGGTCACACACCAAACGGAGCTTTCTGGTTTGATGACAGCACAGGAAACTTTATCACAAGTACATGGTATATGAATGATCTTCCTCAATGGGTAAAGTCATTCAACTCTCAGAATTTACCTGAGAAATTGGTCGCTAACGGTTGGAATACTTTACTTCCGATCAATCAGTATACAGAAAGTGCACCAGACAATTCTCCTTGGGAAGGACTATTAGGAAGTGCAAAAACACCTACATTCCCTTATAATGATCTTGCAAAAGATTATCAGACGAAAAAAGACAATATCCGTTATACCCCTTTCGGAAATACACTGACACTAAAGTTGGCTGAAGCTTCTGTAGAAGGTGAAAAATTAGGTGGTGATAATATTACAGACTTCTTAGCAATTAACCTTGCTTCTACGGATTATGCAGGACATAAATTCGGGCCTAACTCCATTGAAGTGGAAGATGTTTATATCAGATTGGATCAGGATTTAGCACAGTTCTTTAATTATCTGGATTCTAAGGTTGGAAAAGGAGAGTATACGGTTTTCCTTTCTGCTGACCACGGTGGAGCACATTCTGTAGGATTCCTGAAAGAACATAAAATCCCGACAGGTTTCTTTGGAGAAGATGCTGAAAAGAACCTTAACCAAAAGTTGAAAGATAAATTCGGAGCTGATAAATTAATCAATGCTATCGATAACTATCAGATTTATTTTGACAGAAAAGTATTGGCAGACAGTAAACTTGAGTTGGATGATGTAAGAAACTTTGCTGTTAAAGAACTGGAAAAAGATCCTACTGTTTTATATGCGGTTTCTGTAGACAGAGTTGCTGAATCAAGCATTCCCGAACCAATCAAGCAAAGAATTATCAACGGAATCAATAGACAGAGAAGTGGTGATATTCAATTGATATCTCACGATTCTATGCTTCCGCCGTATTCTAAAACAGGAACTACCCACAGTGTATGGAACTCTTATGATTCACACATTCCATTGATCTTTATGGGTTGGGGAGTTCAGCACGGAGAAAGCAACAAGGCGTATCATATGACTGATATTGCACCTACTGTTTCTTCATTACTGAAAATCCAGTTCCCAAGTGGAAATGTTGGAAATCCAATCACTGAAGTTATGGGTAAATAAACCGAATAACATAAACAAAAAAACATTCCACTTTGGAATGTTTTTTTGTTTTATACAAATTATGAAGTTTTTATAATTTGTTGAATCCTCTTTTGAAACTTTTTATTCTGCTTTCTTATTTTTAAAATAAAGTACAGTAAAAGGGAAATCAAAATTCCAGCAATAACAAAGGACAGAATATTCATATCATGGTACTGGGATTTCAGTTTTTGGCTTTTTGCGGAGGTTTCTTTATTATGATTATCTATGACCTGGTTAATAGAAGATAACTCGTTTTGCTTTCTCTTAAACCGCATTTCAAAATATTTCCTATTGTATAGCTGATATAAATCCTGCTGCCCTATGGCGAGATAATTGTTTGCCATTTCGTTGTAGATTCCTTCATTCAAGATAATGTCTCCTATATTTTTACTGAGGTTTTCAGCTTTTACCAAAAGATGGATAGCGATTTTATTATCATGTTTTTGTTTATAGACCTCAGACATTCCTTTTAAAGCGAATGCTTCCAGACTTTTGGCATTATTTCGCTGAGCACAGTCTATGGATTGTAAAAATGCCCGTTGGGCCTTATCAATGAGATTAAGGTTAAGATAGCAATAGCCGATATTATAATAAACCACACTCATATTGGAATAGGTGGTTTTCTTTACAGGTACTTTTTCAAAATTTTCTATGGAGATCAGAAACTTTTCCAGGGCAATTTCAGAATTGGACTGGCTTTTATAAATCATTCCTTTTATGGCATAGATTGTAGCAGTTTCGGTATATTTTTCAGTTGTTCCGTCAGGTAGTTTTACCAGATATTGATCTGCTTCATTCAGTGTCTCAAGACTTTTGCTGAAAAGCTCCATTTGCTGATATTGTATAGCAACAGAGACAAGTACACTCAACTGGCTTTTGGTATCATTGGTTTTTTGTGAAAGTTCTTTGGCCTTTAAAATGTACATCAAAGATGCTTCGAAATTCCTTTTGGCAACATTGGCCGTAGAAAGAAGCATATAAATCTCAATAGATGTTTTGAGATCATTATCTTTTTTCAGTAGCTGTTTTCCAATGTGAATGGCTTTATCAGGATTGTCATAAATTTCCAGTTTGGCTTTTTTTAACAGGGAAGTATACGAAGTGTTCTGGCCATTTATAAAAATAAAGGACAAAAAGATGAATGAGAATACTTTCAATTTTAGTTTCATGATACTTTACTTTTACTGATTTCCTGAATGTAAGCATTAGGAGATATTCCGGTAACTGATTTAAAAACGGTGGTAAATGCACTATGAGAAGAAAAGCCTGAGTACTCTGCAAGATAACTTACCTTATAATTAAGAAAAGTCGGATCTGTTTTTAATAGTTGTACGATGTGGTTGATCCTTAGCTTATTAATATATCCATTGAAATTTTTTTCCTTATTATTATTGATGACCTCTGAAAGATATTTGGTATTAACCTCCATTTGAGCAGAAAGCATAGATAATGACATATTTTTGTTCAGATATCGGTCAGACTGTTCAAATTCCTCTAGTTTTTGAAGGATTTCTTCTTCTTTTTCTTTGGAAATTTTATTGGAATTCCTTTCTGTCTCAGTACTTTTTGCTAAGTCGGTAACTGGATAAATAACTTGTTTTTGTTGGTTATTCTGTCTTTCAAAGAAATCAAATTGCTTTTTTAAATCTTTATTTTTGTTTTTAATAACCAGAAAATAGATCAATAGTCCAATGACAATTACAGATAAAATCAAAGTGAAAGTCCAGAATGATTTTAAATAATTCTGCTTTTCAAATTCAAGGGTCTTATTTTGATTGGTTTCAACCAGTTTTACAATATACCGTATTCCTTCTTTTGTGCTGGAATCTGTTTTTGATCTTAGATCATTATAATATTTGTTGTATTGATGGTATTTGATATCATCATGGAGCGCAAAATAAGTCCGGGATAAAGATTCGTAGATTTTAATCTTTATATTATTAAAAGGAAGATTTTGAATCAATGACAGTCCCAGTTCCAGTTTTTGAGCTGAAGTTTTATAATCCTGTTGTAAGAAATAAAACCGGGATAGGTTTTCATACGCTAAACTGAGTAAAAATGGCTGATTTTTCTGTTTTTCAAGTTCATAAATTACATTTTCTATAATTTTTTTATATTCTGCCAGTTTATTTTGTTTCATTAAATAGGAAGAGCGGAAAATCTTATTTTCTGTTTTAATAATTTTATTTTCCTCATTATCATGATCAATATACTGATCGCTTTTGTTAAGGTTTTTTAAGGCATTGGAATAATCTCTACTGATTCCCAGATTCAAAGCCTGAAGCTGATAAAGTTTTGCAGTGGTAATCCTTAATTTAGGATCATTGCTTTTCAGAAGCTTTTGATCAGATAAAAGATGAGTAATAATCTGTTTAGACTGATTATATAATCCAAGGTTCTGATATTGGTCTGCGAGATTATAATCCCCAAAAACCCGCATAAAATAAGAAAGATCTCGGTTCCGATCCAGATTTTCTTTCTGAGAAAAGCTGTTGACAGACTGCATATAATCTCCCTTCATTGCAAAAGCTTGTGAAATAATGTTTTGAAGGACGATTCTATCCTCTACATCCTGATCACTTACCAGAAGCCCTTGGGTGTAGCTTATACAGTCGTCAGGATTTTGATACAATTTCTGAAATGCTTTATCAGCAATAACAGTAAAGTCAGGTCCAGATTGTCCACTGATAATAAAGAAGCATAATGTGAAGATCAGCAGAAAAATTCTTCCACTGTTTTCAATCATCTTTCTGAATAACAATTTATTTTTCATGTTTTTCTTAACAATCTGCCTGGAAACCGTCTTCAAAATTTATTTTATTTAAATATTTGGTTATTAATATTTTATATTTTTTATTCTTTTGAAATTCACGAATTGTGAAAGCCTATTTCTTTTGTATAGTCAAATATAATGTTAATATTGTTTCTGTTGGTTTTTAAAATTAAATATAATAATATATGAAAAATTTTTACAAAATGTCAATTAAATTACTTGCTGTTTGTTTCTTTTTTAATTTTAGTGTAGCTGAGGCTCAGCTTACGGTAATGGGACTCGGAAATTATAATGTAGGTGCGGTTTCTGATAAAGGAGTAGTAAGTATGCATACCAGTGGTGGTGGGATCTATATGTGGACAGCCAATACAGGAATTGTACAGATAGGATCTATCTCAAACGGATATCCGGCGACAGGGAAAACAGTTGTATCTAACGATGGAAATACAATTGCATCCTCTGTGACCAATACAGCAACAGGTTTTAATGAAATTTCAATGTATAATGTAACTTCTTCAACCTGGGTAAATAAAGGAGGTCTTGTTTCTACCGGTTGGGATGGAAGCGTAAGCTCTACATGGGGAATGTCTCCAAATGCGAATACAATTGTAGGACTGGGCTGGCTTACTGCATCAAACGCCCATGCTGTAAAATGGGATGAAACAAATGGAATGGTAGATCTTGGAAGTATGGTAAGTGGACGAAGTTCGAGAGCGAACGCCATAAGTGCAGACGGGTCTGTTGTGGTAGGATGGCAAGATGAGTCCACGGGAACCAGGAGTGGTGCTAAGTGGATAGATGGTGTGGAAAGTTTCATTACAGATAGCAACGGAAACAACGTAGGAGAAGCTGGAGCTGTTTCCGCAGATGGCAATACGATAATTGGTTCGGCAAACCCAAATCCTTATGTATGGAAGGCTGCAACTGGACTGACGTATATAACACACCCCAATGCTTCATTCTCTTTTAAAGGAGGAGCAACCGGAGTTTCTGGGGATGGAACAAAGGTTATTGGATTTTACAGGGCGTTTGGAGCTCCGCCAATGTCTGGAGAAGGTTTTATCTGGACGGAAACGGATGGACGTGTTAATCTCAATGACTATGCAACAAGCTTAGGCATTAATACCAATGGGGTAATTATGGGACTTCCTCTGGCTATCTCTCAGGATGGGAAAAAAATTGCAGGGATAGGAATGAATGCTTCCAATCAAATGGTAGCATTTTATCTGGACCTCACTGGATATTTATCAGTGAGTGATGTAGAAAAAGGTAAAAATAAAGAGACAATAAGTATCTATCCTAATCCGGTTACTGATATCTTATATTGTAAAGGAGCTGGAAAAATTGAAAAGGCAGAAGTTTATAATATGGTAGGACAAATAGTGAAATCATTTACATCCATAGAGGATCAGATTGATGTATCATCTTTACCAAAAGGAAATTATATAGTACAGCTTTCCGAGAAAGGAGGGAAGCAGCAGAGTTATAAATTCATTAAGAAGTAAAATTCAGCAAATTTTAATAATAGTTATACAATGAATGGCTGTTTCCAAGATGGGAAACAGCTATTTTTATTAATATATACTTTAATATGTTCCAATTTCTATCTTCTTTATTTTTAGCTATGTCATCACTTTTTGTCTAATACATTTAAAAAGCTATCTTTGCAAAAATTTTGGTTTCCAGTATATTGGAATGAAAAGGGAATTGGGTGGAACTCCCAAACTGTCCCCGCAACTGTAAATCGCAATAAAAACTTCTGTACACAGCCACTGTATAAAAACGGGAAGGCGCAGAAAGCGAAAGTCAGGAGACCTGCCAGAATAATAATCAAAAAACATATTGCTTTCGGAGGAAAAGTAGAAGGATATGAATATAAAAAGATCTCTAGTACTGTTTTTGTCATCTTGTGGCGGCTTTCTTTTCGGACAGGAGAAAGTTGTTGATACTATTTATATTTTCGACAGCCAGATGAACAAGGTGAAGCAGTTTCACCCTGTAAAAACAATTAATACTGAAGATGTAGAAAAAAATTCCAATAATCTTTCTGAACTACTAAGGTTTCAGTCTTCCATTTATATTAAAGAAAACGGACGTGGTGGAACAGCTTCACCATCATTTAGAGGAACTACCGCTCAACAGACTTCTTTTGTATGGAATGGGATTAATATTAATTCTAATTTTCTGGGCCAGGGAGATGTAAACAATATTTTTCTTTTCGGATATGATCAGATCGGAATAAAAGCAGGTGGTGGAAGTGTTACTTATGGTTCCGGAGCTATTGGTGGAAGTATTCACCTGGACAATAGTCTTAATTTTAATAAAGGGTTCCATGGAACTTTATTTTCTGAAGCAGGATCTTTTAATACTTTTAATAATTTCGTTAAAGGGTCTTACAGCAATGATAAATTCAGCTTTAAGGCTTCCGGGAATTATTCTGTCAGTGAGAATGAGTATGAGGTGAATAAAAAGCCTCAGAATTATATCAACCGTAACGGGGAGTATTACAATACAAATTTTAATATTGCTGCCGCATACAAATTAGCTCCACATCATCAGATTTCGTGGATTTCTGAATGGTTTAACGGACAACAGCATTTTCCAATTATTTTTGAAAGCGAAACAAAAACTAAATACCAGACTCAAAATGTAAGAAGTTTGATTTCTTGGGATTGGAATACAACAAAGCTTAATAACTCTTTTAAAGCAGCTTATACAGAAGAGAATTTTGAGTATTTTAATGATATTGATAGACCTAAATTAAGTAGTGGTGCGGGAAAGAATTATATCCTAAAGAACGACTTTAATTATTTTCTTAACCCAAAGTGGAATTTCAACATCATTGGAGAATACCAGTTGAATAAAGGTGAAGGATATGGATCCGGAATAGATAAATTAAGCCGGAATATGGGTTCTGTGGCGGGATTAATAAGATATTTCCCTACCACTGATTTACGTCTTGAAGCCGGAATAAGACAGGATTTTGTGGGAGTAACCAAGTCTCCTCTTTTATTTTCTTTTTCAGGAAAATGGAATGCCTTAAGTTGGTATAATCTAGGTTTAAGTGTCTCAAGAAATTTCAGAGCTCCTTCTTTCAATGATCTGTATTGGAGACCAGGTGGAAATAAAAATTTAAAGCCGGAGACTTCTTATCAGTTTGAATTGAGAAATCAGTTTAACGCCGGAGATTTTAAAGCCTCACTGGTTCCTTATTATATGGATATCAGAGATATGATACGCTGGATTCCTAATTCCTTAGGACTTTACACACCTGTAAATACAGCTCATGTGAGATCTTATGGAGTAGAAGCTCAGGCGGAGTTTACTAAAAGATTTGGAAAGCACCTTTTACAAGCTGGTTTAGGATATGCGTACACAAATTCTCAGGATCTGGAGCAGAAAAAACAACTGATGTATGTACCATTCCATAAGTTTACGGGAAATATTGATTATCAATATAAATTCATAAAGGTGTATGTTCAGGGATTGTTTACCGGGCTTACCTATACAGATTCCAACGAAAAGAAAAGTGAAGCTCTGAAAGAATATTTTGTAATGAATGGTGGAGTTGGAGCAACTTTTTTAAAGAACTATACCCTGGGCTTTAAAGTCAATAATATTTTCAATCAGACTTATTATACAATGTATGCTTATCCGTTACCTGGAAGAAACTACAGTGTCAATTTAAATATCAACTTTTAAAAATAAAATTTAATATATGAATATCAAAAGAATTTTACCTCTTGCATTTGCTTCTATACTACTTTTCAATGTTTCTTGTAGTAGTGATAACGATACTGAAACGGGTGGAACACAAGTAAATTACGGAAACGGAATCCTTGTTGCTAATGAAGGTGGGTTTACAAAGCCAACTTCTGATGTTACTTTTATAAGCAACAACCTGGGAACAGTTTATACTAATATCTATTCTAATAATAATGGGGGAGAAGCTTTCGGAAAAGTACTTCAGAGTATAGGTTTCAGTGGAGATAAAGCATATCTCGTTGCCAATATTCCTAACAAAATTGATATTGTAAACCGAACGACATTTAAATTACAAACTACAGTAACGGAAAATCTTGATAATCCAAGATATATTGCATTCTCCGGAAATAAATATTTTGTAACAAATAATAATTTTTCCGGCAAAAAGAAATTAAATGCTTATAATATTTCAGATAATGTTTATTTTGGCAGTATAGAATTTCCGCGTTTAGCCGAAAAAGTTGTAGAGGCAGAAGGTAACATCATCGTGCAGACAGATGGGGTAGGTTATGATGCTGCTTATAATGAGCTTCCAACAGGATACACAATTACTGTTGTAAACCCTTCTACGATGGTTAATCCAACGACAATTACATTACCTGCTAAAGGAATCATAAAAGACCTTATTGCTCACAATGGAATTGCTTATGTATTAGTTGCTGATAAAGTAGATTCATACATTTATGAAATTAATTCAAAAGCAGGAAACTATACTACCACTACACTTACCGGAATTTCTAATGTACAGAAATTGAGAGCTTATAATAACGAATTCTATTTTATTGCCAAGAATAATAAAATATATGAAATGCCTATTGGGACTATAGCGCCAATAATGCCTCTTGCAACAGCGGTAGGAAATGTTTATGGATTTGATGTTATTGATGGGAAAATCTTTGCTTCAGAAGCAAACTTTAGTGAAGATGGTAAGGTAAATGTTTACAGTACGTTGGATGGTACTTTATTGAAAACCTTTACTGCAGGTGTTGGAACAAACGGTTTCTATAAAAACTAAAAATTACGCTTCGGCGTATATAATATAATTTTTTATTTTTTCATCATTTGTGTTTTTTTCCGGGTGGGTTCTTAGAACCCGCCCGGCTTTGGTATATACCTTATTGAAGCACAAAAAAAGCTGGATAAAAAATATCTAGCTTTGCTTTTTCTCTCGAGTGAAAATTAGTTTATTTTTAATCCTAATTTTTCTGCTTCGACAATGACAAATTTTGTAGCTTCTTCCTTTTCATTAGCGATTTCACCTTCAAGGATGGCTTCTTTTACCTTTTCCTTTAAAATACCGATTTCACGGCCCGGCTGAAGATTAAACATCTCCATAATCTCTTCTCCTGTAATAGGGGGTTGGAAGTTTCTTACCTGATCTTTTTCCTCTACCTCTTTGATTTTCACCGCTACATATTCAAAGTTTTTCTTGAATTTTTCCTGTTTTTTAGAATTTTTAGTGGTGATATCTGCTTTACAAAGTGTAAACAGATCTTCAAGGTTTTCTCCGGCATCAAATAAAAGCCTTCTTAAGGCAGAATCTGAGGCGTCATCTGTAATCAGGGCAATAGGTCTGGAAGAAAGCTTTACCATTTTCTGAACATATTTCATATCGCTTCCCAATGGTAATTTCAATCTTTGGAAAAGAGTTTTTACCATTTTAGAACCTAAGAATTCATGCCCATGGAATGTCCATCCTGTGCCTTCCACAAATTTCTTCGTAGGTGCTTTTCCTATATCATGAAGTAATGCAGACCAACGCAGCCAAAGGTTATCTGTATTGATGGAAATATTATCCACTACCTCAAGAGTGTGGTAGAAGTTATCTTTGTGAGTTTGTCCTTCAACCTCTTCAACTCCTTTAAGTTCAATTAATTCAGGAATAACAAGCTTTAAAAGTCCTGTTTGTTCCATTAATTTCAAGCCTACAGAAGGTTTTTCAGATAGCATGATCTTATTGAATTCCACCATGATTCTTTCCATGGAAACAATCTTGATTCTTTCGGCTTCCTGCTTAATCGCTTCTGAGGAATTTTCTTCAATAGTAAAATGTAGAGTGGAAGCAAATCGTACTGCTCTCATCATTCTCAATGGATCATCAGAATAGGTTTGAGCAGGTTCCAACGGAGTTCTTAAAATCTCTTTTTCCAGATCTTCAATTCCGTTAAATGGGTCAATCAGTTCCCCGAAATTATCTTTATTTAAAGAAATAGCCATTGCATTGATCGTAAAATCTCTTCTTTTCTGATCGTCTTCTAAAGTTCCGCCTTCTACTTCAGGTTTTCGGCTGTTTTCCGTATAGCTTTCCTTTCTGGCTCCTACAAATTCCAGCTCAAGATCTTTATACTTTATCATGGCTGTTCCATAGGTTTTGAATACAGAAACTTTTAATTTAGGGTCAATATCCTGAGCCACATTCTGAGCTAGTTCAATACCGCTCTGTTCTGTTACAAAGTCGATATCCGTGGAAGCTTTTCTCTTCATCAAAAGATCACGAACATATCCACCAACAATGTATACAGACTGGTTATTCCTTTCTGCAGCTTCAGAAATTATTTTAAAAAGTTTTAAATTCTTATTTTGAGTAAGATTAATTTTCATCGTTTATAATAGCGTCAATTTCTACCAATGTAGATCATTAGTCATAATGAGCGTACATTCTACTTATTTTTCCTTCTTCATTGAAAAACATCACTTCTACAGCGTGTTTATCCATGATAGACTTATAAAATAATGCTACAGAATCTACTCCTGCTGTGGAATGAATCAGATCAAAGTGCAGATCCGGAAACTTATCCAGGGCCTTTCTCCAGTATTCACGAACGGCTTCTTTTCCCTTTAAAGAACTTTTTTTTCCGCCGGTAGCCATAGCAATCATAGGTGTGGTTATCTCAATATCGTCAGAATAGTGGGTAAGGATATCCTCTAAATCATGAGAGTTCCAGGTATTTACCCATATTTGAGCGAATTCTTGATGATTCATAGCATATAATTTTACGAGTTGGATTTTGCAAAGATAGAATTAAAAAAAAGAAATCCTGCCGATATATACAGACAAGACTCTAAAAAAATAAACAGATTAATACTGGATTTTTTATTCTCTAAGAACTTTAATCCTGTTATCGTTCCATATTTTGATAACCGAAGATCCGGAGTATTTCGAAACCTTATCTCTGTCTTCTTCCACTGCATAATCCACAAGATTGATGATTTCTGATGAAATATCAGAGAATTTCAGCGGACTTTTATCACCACTAAAATTAGCAGAAGTAGATACCAAAGGTTTGTTCAGCTTAGTGATAAGCTTTTTACAAAAATCATTCTTTACCAACCTGATTCCGATGCTGCCATCTTCCGCAAGCAATTCTTTCGGTAAACCTCTTGGATTTTCATAAACAATAGTTACCGGCTTTTCACTTAAATCAATAATTTCCCAGGCCATTTCGGGAACATCTACCAAGTCCTGAAGCCTTTTTTCAGACTCTACCAGAATAATCATCGATTTGTTTTTCTCACGTTTTTTGATGTCAAAAATTTTATTGACAGCCTCTATATTGGTAGCGTCACAACCAATCCCCCAAATGGTATCTGTAGGGTAAAGAATGGTTCCGCCGGATTTTAATATTTCAATAATAGGTTCCATATTTTTATCTAGATTCAAAATAGTGGATAAAGGTAGAGAATCTGTGAATTTTGAACAAAAAATTGGAGATAAAAAGGATGGTGTTTTTTAGGCTTTGGTTAAAGCTAATGGATGGTTTATAAAATTAAAAGACGGGCTAAAGCCTAGTCGTGGGCGGATTTTTCTTTCGACTACGACTAGGCTTTAGCCAAAACTTATTATCTTCTTACATCCACCCCAACTTAGATAAATACCTTTCTTCAATAATATTCAGGTGGTGGTAATTATGTCCAATAATCAATTTTGCTATGGTTTCTACTGAAATTTCATGACCATTTGCCGTTCCAATATTTTGTAAAGCCTTAGGATTCATGGTTTCGATTAAAATCTGAGAGGATTTTCTTACCAATTTATATTCTTCCAGTAAAGATTCCAGCGATCTCTCACTGGCAAAAGACTGATCCGCATATTCATTTTCATCAAATCCCGGAAGGTTGTTTTTATCACCTCTTGCAAACGCTAAGATTCTGTATTGGAAAACTCTTTCTGTATCAGATAAGTGGAGGAGTAATCCTTTCAGTGTCCATTTTCCTTCAGCGTAAGCGAATCTTGATTGTTCTTCAGTAAGATTAGAATAAATTCCTATTGTTTTTTCTTCCGATATTTTTAATTCAGCTAACCAATCTCCTGATGGAATCTGGTCTAAATATCTTTGAATGTATTTTTGGAAATCTGTCATGTTGTTTTGGGGTTATACGTTAAAATGTGTGGTCAGAGATACGGGTTAATGGGATTCAGATTAATGAGGTTCAAGGTATGAAAATATTAGCTGCAGTATTTTATTATTCATTACTTATTGCTTATGAATTGCTCCACTCGTAGAAATTTACGGAGTCATAGAGTTCAAATCCACAGGAAGGGTAGAGCTGATTACCTACATCATTACCTTTTCCTGTCTCAAGAAGGATTCCGCAGGCATTTGAAGCTCTGCACAGTTCTTTTGCTTTTTCAATAAGTTCTTTGGAGTAGCCTTTTCCTCTATGGTTGGTATTAACGTACAAATCGTTTAGTAGCCAGTAACGCTGCATTCTGGTGGAAGAAAATATAGGATATAATTGTACAAAACCAGTCAGGATTCCGTTTTCTTCTGCAACAAAAACTTCAGAGTCTTTATTTTCAATTCTTTCCTGAAGAAAATCTGAAGCAGCAGGAATATCAGATGATTTGTGATAGAATATTCTGTATTGATCGAACAGTTCAGCTAATTGAGGTAAATCTGCAATAACTGCTTTTCTAATGTTTTTCATAGGTATTTGGTGGTGATAATAAAAATGAGAAAGATATTAAATCCTTCTCATTTTTAGTTTATGGTAGTGGTTAGGAAAATGCTTTTTCCAGATCTGCAATAAGATCATCTGCATCTTCAATACCAACGCTTAAACGTACAAGGTCATCAGTGATTCCCAATTCAGCACGTTTTTCAGCTGGGATAGAAGCATGGGTCATTAAAGCTGGGTGGTTCGCTAAAGATTCCACACCTCCTAAAGATTCAGCTAAAGTAAATACCCTTACTTTTTCAAGGAATTTGATGGCATCTTCTTTCTTTCCGGATTTGAAAGTGAATGAAACCATTCCTCCAGATTCCTTCATCTGAGATTTTGCAAGCTCATACTGAGGATGAGACTCTAATCCAGGATAAATTACTTTATCTACTGCAGGATGAGTTTCAAGATATTTTGCTACAGCAAGTCCGTTGTCAGAATGTCTCTGCATTCTTAATGCCAATGTTTTGATCCCTCTTAAAACAAGGTAAGAATCGTGAGGTCCTAAGATACCACCACTTGCAAATTGAATGAAGTGAAGTTTTTCACCTAATTCTGCATCTTTAGCGATAAGAGCACCCGCAATAACGTCAGAGTGTCCACCTAAATATTTGGTAGCAGAATGCATTACAATATCAGCTCCCAGATCAATTGGTCTTTGGATATAAGGAGTTGCAAAAGTATTGTCTACAGCAACTAAAATATCTTTTCCTTTTGCAATGTCTACTACAGCTTTGATATCTACCAATTTCATCAATGGGTTAGTTGGAGTTTCAACCCAAATCAGTTTAGTTTTATCAGTAATTACATCTGCAATTTTAGAAACATCATCAAAATTAACAAATGTGAACTTCAGCTGATATTTTTCAAAAAGTCTGGTAAACATTCTGTAAGTACCACCGTAAAGATCATCTACAGCAATTACTTCATCACCAGGGTTTAATAACTTCAAAACGCAATCGATAGCCGCAAGACCAGAACCGAAGGCTAAACCTCTTGCTCCGTTTTCAATACTAGCTAAAGAATCTTCTAACGCCTGTCTTGTAGGGTTAGCCGCTCTTGAATATTCATATCCGGAGTGTACTCCAGGGCTTTTCTGTGCAAATGTAGAGGTTAAAAATACAGGAACGTTTACAGATCCCGTTGCAGACTCATGATGCTGCCCTCCGTGAATTACTTTGGTATTAAAATTCATAATATTTTATAATTTATCAATCTAACAGTGTACCAATTTACCAATGTTTTAGAATTGTTACACTGTTAAATTGCTGCTTTGTTACATTTATTGTGAACGTTTTTACTTTATAGCCGATTTTACAGCAAACTCTTCTGCAACTTCTTCCAACCATTGTGCCACATCTTCCTCTCCGGTTGCTCTTTGGTAAGTATTTCCTAGAGAGACTAAAATCTGATGGATAAACATCTTCATCTGGTCTACAGGCATTTCCTTTGTCCAAAGATCGATTCTTAAAGCTTCCATTGTTTTATCATCCCATACAGAGATCATAGTAGCCTTTGTTTCCTCCTTTTCAACACCTCCATCCTGAGCATTCCATGTAATGTTTTCCGGAACGTGGTTTTCATCAAGCTCTACATCTATCGTAATCTGAGTTTTTCTCATACCAATCTAAAATTTTTCAGCAAAGTTAATACTTCTTCAGCTTATCCAAAATTTCTACGAAATTATCTTCATCAGGAAATGGATTATTTGGGGTGAAAACTTTGTCTGCTGGATTGATAAAATCGGGAATATTTACATTTTTGAGAATGAGTTTATTTTGAGTGAATCCATAGCTTAGATTCCGTATGCTAATTAGGTTTTCCATAGATATTGTGTAATTGGCGTCAATAAAAAAAGACTTTCTGTAGTTACAAAAAGTCTTAGATAGGTATGAAATAACGGTTACTTTGTTACACTTGGCTTATAACCGGATTCGTTAAAAATTTGAGTAGCGTCCATTTTCAGGAATGCTGTAAGTTTTGTGTCAGGCTTTTCCTTGAGATAGGCTTTACAGATCTGCCAGCCTGTAAAAATTCCGATTTGTGGGGAAGATTCATTGTCTATTTCAGTATAGAACTTTGAGAAGGGTCCCGGAGCAATAAAACGCTCTCCCAATCTTGGATCATCACCAAATAGCAGGTTACTTTCCACAAAATAATTCCAGATATTGGCTTCATTGTACGTAGCCCATTCATGTTGTTTTTTGGTATAATTCATTTTCAGATAATCTGGAGTATCAGGAAGGAATGCATCCTGCAGAATCATCACTTTTCCGTTAAGAATCACTTGATCTATAAATTTCTGATGATCCGGAGATTCCGTTACAATATTTTCAGCAAAAAGCTGAGAAACTTTCGGAACAATATTCTGTGGGTTCATCGACTTCTGGAAATATAGCTCCAACCCTTTGTAGTGAGCATTACCATCTCCCATAAAACCAGTAATATCTATGAATAAAAGATTTCCTTTTTCATCGTAAAAAATTGGGTCTTGAACCATTTGTAATGCTGATGAAAACAGATATACCTTTGGACTTTTAAACTGTGGAAAATAATGTTTGATATGTGAAAATAATCCCTGAAGATCTCTCTGTAATTTAGGCTGGTCTATTTTTCCAATAGCTTCTTTATAGATCTTAATTTCTTCCGCATCAGCTCTTCTTTTAGAGAAATCAGCATCAGAAACGGTTCCCTGAAACCATGGAAACTGAGCTTTAAACTGATCTAATGGAGTATTTGGATTGTAAAACTCTTTGGAAATATCCGTCATTTCGATTTTTTCGGCGGTGTCTTTTACCTCTATTTTCCATTGGTTTTCAGGTTCTTTTTTACAGGAGTTTAGTCCCATAATTAAAACAGAAGAAACGGCAATATATCTGAAAATCTTCATTATTTTTACATTAAGTTTACAAAAGTAAGGATTAAATGGATATTTTATGATGAAATTTAAAATATTTACCGTTCTCACGGGGATTTTCGGCTTAGCTTTTTTACAGGGACAGAAGCTTGAGTTTAAAGATAAAAACCTTGAAAAGACAGTCATTGAAAATTTTGATGTAAATAAAGATGGAACAATCAGTCAGGCTGAAGCAGAAGCAGTTAACAACCTGTTTTTGGTTCAAAAAGGAATTACTTCCGGGGAGGATCTTCATTTCTTTAAAAATGTAAAAATGATTATGTTGGATGATAATGCGGTACCTTCCATTGTTCTGAAGGATATGGACAAACTGAACCTTTTTTCATGTACAGGATGTAAAGTAGCATCATTTAAGGCTGAAAATCTGAAAAACCTTACTTCTTTGTACATGGATAATAACCTTTTGGAGACGATTTCCCTGAAGGCAGCTCCAAAAATTGACCAATTAACATTATCTTTAAATCAGCTAAAAACAATTGATCTGTCTCAGCTTAAAAATCTAAGGAGACTGAATGTAGAACACAATAAAATCCAACATATTGATATTTCCGGAAACCCAGCTCTACAGACTTTAAATGTAGGCGGAAATAAAATGAAAGAAGCAGATATCAAGAAAGGATTAAAGACAGATATTACCATTTTTGGAACTAATGAACAAAACTAATAATATGATAATAGAAACAAAAAGACTGATTTTAAGAGAATTTGAAGATGCTGATTTTGAGCAGATATTCCTTATGGATTCTGATCCTGAAGTGATGAAATATGTTGGTGTACCGGTATCTACAAATATTGGTGAATCTAAAAATATTATCAAACTGATCCAAAAGCAATATGAGGAAAACGGAGTGGGAAGGCTGGCCGTTGTTGAAAAAGAAAGTGGGCATGTTATTGGCTGGAGTGGATTGAAATTATTGACCAAAGAGATAAATGGTTATCAGAATGTTCTGGAACTGGGATATCGTTTTTTACCAGAATCCTGGGGTAAAGGATATGCTGTGGAAGCGGGAATAGCTTCTCTGGATTACGGGTTTAATGAATTGAATGCAGAGACAATTTATGCATGTGCACATTCTGAGCATGATGTTTCCAATCATATTTTAAGAAAACTGGGATTTGAGAAAACTGGCGAATTTGAAGAGCCAGATGGCATTTGCTTTTGGTATGAATTAAGAAGAGAGAAAAAATAAACAACTATGATACTGGAAACAGAAAGACTGATTTTAAGAAAACTTGAAGAAACTGATGATGAACGCATGTTTCTTATGGATTCTGATCCTGAGGTGATGAAATACCTTGAACCTCCTGTAAAAAGCAAGGAAGAATCAAAGAACGTGATCAGAATGATTCAGAAACAATATGAAGAAAACGGAGTAGGAAGATTGGCTGTTATTGAAAAAGAAAGCGGACTGTTAATAGGATGGTGCGGATTAAAACTATTAAAAGAACCTATCAACGGACATGTTGAAACCTTAGATCTGGGTTATCGTTTTATTCCTGAGTTTTGGGGGAAAGGATATGCGTGGGAAGCCGCAAATGCCACACTAGATTATGGTTTTAACGAATTGAAAGCAAATACGATATACGCTTATGCTGATTCAGGAAACACAGGATCCAATTATATCTTAACCAAATTGGGTTTTGAAAATACAGGAGAATTTGAAGACTCAGGGGTAAAGTGTTCTTGGTATGAACTTAAACGTGAAAAATATATTTAATGATAACAATAAGAGAGGAAGAGGAAAAAGATTATGAGAAGGTTTTTATACTTACAGAAGAAGCCTTCAGAGATATGGAACATAGTGACCATCAGGAACATTTTCTTGTTGAAAAATTAAGAAAATCCGAGGCATTTATTCCGGAATTATCTTTGGTTGCAGAAGATAAAAATGGAGCAATTGCCGGACATATTTTGTTTACAAAACTGATCATTGAAAATGGTTCAGAAACATTCGAATCCTTGGCACTAGCTCCTGTTTCTGTAAAACCTGAGTTTCAAAATCAGGGAATTGGAGGGCAATTAATTCGTGACGGCCATCTTAGAGCTCAAAAATTAGGATACCAATCGGTGATCCTGATTGGACATGAAGATTATTATCCTAGGTTTGGTTACGAAAAAACAAGTAATTTTGGGATCTCATTTCCGTTTGAAATTCCGGAAGTCAACGGAATGGCTATTGAGCTGTTAAAAGACGGATTAAAAAATAAAAAAGGGATGGTGAAATATCCTAAAGAATTTGGAATAGACTAAAAAAATATAAACGATGCAGACACAAAAAGTGATAGATCATATCGTTGGCTGGTTAAAAGATTATGCCACAAAAGCCAGAGTAAACGGATATGTAATAGGGGTTTCAGGAGGAGTGGATTCAGGAGTGGTTTCTACACTGGCAGCTATGACCGGTTTGAAAACATTACTGATCGAGATGCCAATCCGACAGAAAGCAGATCAGGTAGACCGCGCACAGGACCACATGAATGACCTGAAATCCAGATTTCCAAACGTGGAGATTATGTCTGTGGATTTAACACCGGCTTTTGAAGAGCTTTACAAAACTTTTGATGTACATGATGACCTGTATCCAAACGAAAAACTGGCATTTGCCAATACAAGATCCCGTCTAAGAATGCTTACCTTGTACTACTACGGTCAGATTAACGGACTTTTAGTGTGTGGAACCGGAAATAAAGTGGAAGATTTCGGAATCGGGTTTTATACCAAATATGGTGATGGTGGAGTAGACGTTTCGCCAATCGGAGACCTTTATAAAACTGAAGTTTATGCATTGGCAAAAGGATTAAATCTGATTAAAAGTATTCAGGAAGCTATTCCTACAGATGGACTTTGGGATGTAGACCGTACAGATGAACAGCAGATTGGTGCCACGTATCCTGAGTTGGAAAAAATTCAGAAAGAATACGGAACCAAAACAGCTGAAGATTATGAAGGAAGAGATAAGGAAGTGTTCCAGATCTTTGATAGAATGCATAAGGCTGCAAAACATAAAATGGATCCTATTCCGGTTTGTGATATTCCTGAAGACTGGAGAGAATCATAAATAGGTGTACTCTTTTAGCAATGTAACAGCTTATAATAATTGTTACATTGCTAAACTGATACATTGTTACACTAAACAATCGTTACTATGAACAGTAAAATAAGATCTGTATTTTTTATTTGTCTTGGACTTCTCTTCGGAATGTCTGTGATGTATATTTATAATAATTTTATTAAAAGTAAAGACCATGCAACTTCGGCTAAAACAGAGGCAGTAAGTTATGGTAGTGCTTCTACAGAAGATCAGTACAATGCAGGAAGTTCATCAGCTCAGGTTTCTATTGAAAAACTAACTGAAGAAAAAACGGTTATCAGCTATGTAAAACAAAATCATAAGCTTCCGGATTACTATATCACTAAAAGAGAGGCAAGAAACCAGGGTTGGAATCCTTCCAAGGGAAACCTTTGTGAAATACTTCCCGGAAGGGCTATTGGCGGAGACAAATTTGGTAACAGAGAAGGAAGACTTCCGGATGGAAATCAATATTTTGAAGCTGATGTCAACTATGATTGCGGTGGAAGAAATGCAGACCGTATTATCTATACTAAAAACGGAGACGTTTACCTTACCAAAAACCATTATAAGAGTTTTGAAAAACAGTAACTGTCATTGCGAGGAGCAGAGCGACGAAGCAATCTCTTCATTACAATAAATTCTATAGGTTGATGAAAGCAGGTTTTATTTACCTAATGACCAATAAAAACCATACAACTCTTTATACCGGAGTTACCTCAAACCTGCCTAAACGTGTTCAGCAACATAAAGAAGCCCATTATTCTCAAAGTTTTACATCAAGATATAAATTGTATATACTTGTGTATTGGGAAGCTTTTCAGGAAATAGGAGATGCCATTGCCAGAGAAAAACAAATAAAAGCAGGATCAAGACAGAAGAAGCTTAACTTAATTAATAGTATAAATCCAGAGTGGAATAATCTAACAGACTCTATTCAGGATATTATGGATGTTTTTTGAGATTGCTTCGTCACTTCGTTCCTCGCAATGACAAAACACGAAGTATAAAAAGTAGAAGAGTATAATTTGCATTTAAATAAGGATAAGTAGTAATTTTGAAAAATAAAAGTTTTGTTTACTTACTGTGTTTATTTCTGATACTCTCATGCTCAGAAAAGAAAATGACAGTGAAAGAGCCGGAACAAAAACCTGTGATCACTATACTGATCCAGCCATTCAGAGACATAAAACCTGAAAAAGTGGAAACAGTAGCTATGGGAATTAAAAAAGTATATCCTAATGTTAAAGTGCTTGAAGCCATCGACTTTCCGGAAAATGCTTATTATAAGGAAAGAAATCGCTACAGAGCCGATTCGACGATTAAGTTTTTAAACAATAGGACACAAGAAGGTTTTGTTACCATTGGACTTACGTCAAAGGATATCAGTGCAACCAAAGGGAAGATAAAGGATTTTGGGATCATGGGCTTAGGATATAGGCCAGGTAAAGCTTGTGTAGCTTCAAGCTTTAGGCTAAGCAGAGAAAATTCGGATGAGCAGTTTTATAAAATTGCCATTCATGAGCTTGGCCATACGCAAGGGCTGCCACATTGCCCGGAAAAAATGTGCTTCATGAGAAATGCAGAAGGTAAAAATCCTACTAATGAGGAAACGGATTTCTGCAAAAAATGCAAAACTTTTTTAATCAGTAAAAATTGGAAATTTAGTTCAATATGAAGACAGTATATATAGATTTTACAGACATAGGCGATTACGAGGATTTCTATGCTCAATTAAAAGAAAAAGTTCAGCTTCCTGAACATTTCGGAGATAACCTTGATGCGCTTTTCGATACCATTACCGGTGACCTTGAAATGCCACTTCACATTGAATTCGTGAACATGACGGTAGATCAGCTTGAAATCTTTGAAGATCTTTTAACAACATTGGAAGATGCAGAGGAAGAAGTAGAAGATTTCACTTTCAGCTACTACCTGGAGCAATATGAAGATGATGAAGATGAAGAGGAAACAGAAGACTAATTGGTAATGTAAAAAATAAAAAGGTTGTTTTAGAAATAAAGCAGCCTTTTTTATTTACACCTTTCAAAGATCTGCTTCATCAGCATAATCTGCGAGAGTTTAAAATCACACGTAGAATATTTTCCCGCGGATTTCGCAGATTTTTATCTGATGCTGTTTGTTGGAAACTGAAATGGTGCAAAGAAGATTAAAATATCATACTGGTTTCCAAAATAATTAGTGCATTAGTGGCAATTAGTATGCACTCACTAATTTTATCGCAGATAAAATCTTTGCGCCTTAAAAACGTGTAGAATGAAAAAATAGCGTCTTTGCGTTTTCCAACCATACAACCACAGTATCAAAATAAAAAAACCAACAGAACTTCTGTTGGTTTAATCAGATAGAACTTATAAGAAAATGTAAGTCCGTATTATTTTAAATACCACAGCAAAAACTGAATATTTATTTTAAAATCATGGATTGCAATTCTATAAATCCGCCTTATAAAAATGACGAATCAAAATAGAAAGGCAACAAATCCTTCACCGCATGTACTTTTACAACTTCCTCATTCATACTTGAAAAATAAAGATCGATGTTTTCGTGCTGCTTGGTTTCGTATTCTATTAAGCTCTGACGGCAGGCTCCACAAGGTGGAATCGGTGGATTCTTCTCGTGAAATTCCTTCGGACCTCCCACAACGAAGATCTTTTTTACCTTTACATCAGGAAAGTTGGCTGCAACCCAGAACAGGGTAGTTCTCTCTGCACAAAGCCCTGACGGAAACGCTGCATTCTCCTGGTTATTTCCGGAATATATTTCTCCGTTTTCCAGTAATACAGCACATCCCACAAAAAACTGTGAGTAGGGTGCATAAGCATTTTCGCGGGCCGCTTTGGCTCTTTCGAATAATTGTTTTTCTATATCGCTCAGTTCGCTGCTATTTTTAAAATATTCGTAACTGATCTGTATGTCTTTTTTCATATATTGTACAGTAAAAAAGGGGGGTAAAATTAGTTCTTTTTAATGAGGTGGGCAATATTTTATTCTTCTGGTATAAAGTTCAATTTTTTAAGACTATAAAATGTTATATACTCCAATACAATTCAGGAATGTAGAATTAAAAAACCGCTGGGTAATGTCTCCCATGTGTATGTATTCATGTGAAAACGGGATAGCGAATGATTTCCATCTGGTGCATTACGGAAGCAGGGCACAGGGCGGCACAGGTTTACTTGTTGTGGAAGCAACAGGAGTAGAACCGAGAGGAAGAATTACCAACCACTGTATGGGAATCTGGAATGATGAACAGGCAGAAAAACTACAGCGAATTGTAGAATTTGTTCACCAAAATTCAGACAGCAAAATAGGAATCCAACTAGCTCATGCGGGAAGAAAAGGTTCCACATGGAATAATTTACAGATCTCTATTGAAGAAGGCTGGGAAACTATTGCACCAAGCTCTATTCCCTATCATCCTTCAGAAAGAATTCCGCATGCTTTAAGTACTGATGAGGTAAAGGAACAGGTTCAAAACTTTAAGAAAGCAGCCCGAAGAGCAGTAAAAGCCGGATTTGATCTGATTGAAATTCATGGAGCACATGGTTATCTTATTCATCAGTTTCTGTCACCGTTATCCAATATCAGGACCGATGAATACGGCGGAAGTTTTGAAAACAGAATCCGTTTTCTTATTGAAATTGTAGATGCTGTAAATGAAGAACTGAGTGAAAATACAGCCCTTTTTGTAAGGATCTCCGGAACTGAATATGCAGAAAATGGCTGGGATATTCAGGATAGTGTAGCACTGGCAAAAGTATTGAAAGAACATTCTGTTGACCTTGTAGATGTATCAAGTGGCGGAAATATTCATGGCGCAAAAATTTCAGTTTTCAATGGGTATCAGGTTCCTTTCTCTTCTCAGATAAGAAGCGAAGCTAATGTGAAAACCGGAGCTGTAGGCTTAATTACAAAAGTAGAACAGGCTGAGGAGATACTACAGAATGGAGAGGCTGATCTGATCTTTGTAGCAAGGGAAATTTTAAGAAATCCCTATATTGCAGTTCAGGGAAGTTTTGAAATGAAAGAAGATTGCTTTTTTCCCCATCAGTATACCAGAGCGAAGATCTCCTCATAATAATTAGAATATCATAATTCTGCAGAAATGAATTTAGAAGACTTTATGCTGACCTGTCCCAGTAAGAAATTTCTGGGTGTGGAATGTTTGGGATGTGGTGCCCAGCGGGCTATTGTGTTGGTCTTTGAAGGAAAGTTTTCAGAAGCGTTTAAAATGTATCCCGCGGTATACACTGTACTGCTGTTCTTTTTTATTCTGGGATTAAGTTTTATAGATAAGAAAAGAAAATATTCGTCTGTTATTCTGACGCTGATTGTTATCAATCTTGTGATTATGGTCATTTCCTATGTTTACAAACATTTCTGATTATATGGTACAGAAGATTAAAAATCAATGTCTTTTTTTGAAAACTATATAATTTTATAAATCATAAAGTCGTAGAATTACTACAATTTTTGAAACTGTGGCCTTAAAACTTTTTACATTAGAACATGAACTCTATCTTTGTTATAGAAAATCCTTTAAACAGGGCTATCATTAATGATTTAAATTTAAGAATATGGCAGGAAATTCAAGAGGAATTTTAAAATTCAATGGAGGTGAAGGTCAGAAGTTATTAAAACTTAATTACAGCGTTTCAAGAGCTACCGATGTTTCAGGACGTGTAGCATCAGATCCGTCAAACGCATTGATTAAAGTAACCATCGAAGCAACAGAGAAATCTGATGTTCTGGAAAGTTTACTGAACAGCAAATATAAGCCTACAAGTGGAGAAATTAATTTTAATAAATCTCATGAAGAAGGAACATTAATTACTTTGAAGTGGGAAAACGGATATGTAATCCAGCACGAAGTAGACTTTGATGCAATAGACAGTAATAATATGCTGATTAGCTTTGTAGTAAGCGCTGAAACCATTACTTACGGTAATTCTGAATATGCGGGACTTTGGCCAAGCAGCTAAGTCTTCATCACTTAAAATAAAAAGACTGTCCTTGTAAGGCAGTCTTTTTTATCATAACACCTTATAATTATAAAAAACGAATACAATGAAAATCAATTTAAACTATAAACTTTTTACGGCAGTGAGTACCTTGTGCTTCAGTTTGTCATTTGCACAAAAAGTAGAATTTACCGTCCCTAAAAGTATTGATGTCCTTGAAAATATCATTTTTGATTTTAAAAATGACTACACAAAGGAAATTGCAGCAGACGCTGCTGCTATGGAGGATAACTTTTCAACCACCGTTGATCTTTTTAATCTGAAGTATGACACAGGAAATAAAAATCCTTACCTGAACCTTGCGCTAAATAAAGGAGCGAAAAACAAGCAGTTTATTGAACGGGCAAGCTGGATGGTGAACTTTAAGAAGATCTCTAAAAAAAGTACAAAAGTCACTATAGATATTGAATCTATTGTTCCTGATCGCTGGTCAAAGAAGGATGTAGATGTAAAACTTACCAAATCAACAGGAAAAGTAGAAAATGAAATCAAAGAATTCCTGTTAACCTATAAGAAACCGGAGTCTTATGCACAGGCTACAGCAGATGCCGCAGCAGAACCTACGGAAGAGCAGATGGCAGCAGCGGAAGCACAGGCTGTTGCTCAAATGGAAGAACTGGATAATAGAAAACTTATACAACAAACAACCTCCAAAAAGTTACAGGCATTATTCAGCAAGAAACAATTTATTACATTGCCAACAACAGCTGATACCTTTACAAAACTTTTGCAAATACAGCCAAGTGAGCCGGAGTGTGAGACCTGCAAAGGTGGAAAATACTCAAGCTGGGATATCGATGAGGTTTTCAATCTGATCTATGCCAAAATGAATGATGGTGAAGAGTATTATGCCCTTCAGTATTATGGAGACCAAAAAGTTTCCGGCTTACCTTATGGATTAGTATTCAATGAAAGTTCAGCTTCAGAATGTAAAGCCAAGTTTGCAAGATATAATGCACAGCTTTACCAGACCACAGTAGAGGTTGACGCCAATACTTCAAGCGCTTTAACGGTAGTTACTTTTAAAATGGATAACCGTTTTGTTCGTCTTGAGTTTGGAAACCAATACCTGACGAGACTTCTTGTATCCAATAAAGAACAATAAATTGGATATTAACGATTCATCAAAATAAATATGACCTTATTCGGATACTTCTTTTTAACCGTATGTTTATTTTCACTCTACATTGCGTATAGAATTTTTGATAAAATTCTAAAAAAGAGAAGTACCGTAAAAGGTAAATCTGGACTGTTAGAAAAGGGATTTATGTTGTTTTTTATAAGTCTGTTAATGATTTCTCTCAATTGCATAACAATGGTTTTATCTTATAGTTTCTTTTGGGAGAAAGCGTACAGAAGTGTGTCGGAAAAACAATATGAAGCCGTTGTCATTGGTTATAAAAAAGAAAATATTGCTACTAGAAATTTTCCGACCTCCGGATACTACAATAATCCTGCATACTTTCCAAGGGTAAAATACACCAATTTCAAGGGAGATGAAGTAATAAAAACATTGGATATTACCGATGACCATCCGCCTGCAATAGGGCAGACTCTGAAAATTACAGACTCTGAAACCAGTGAAGAGGCCAACAGCATTGAACTTGATTGGATAATGCTTGTTTTCGGATGTGTTTTTACTGGATTAGGAGCCTTTTTCGCATGTTTACTCACCACGTATATTAAAAATGAAACCTTTAAAAAAAGAATTACCCTTTCTTTATATGGAGCTCTTGTAATCATTGTATTGAACGCAGGATGTATATTACTGATGGTACTTAAACATTGATGCAAGTCCATAAAAAGAAAAAGCAGAATGATTCTGAAATAAAAATGTATTTTTGAGATAACACTAACCTGAAAAGAGATTTCAAATACTAAATTGTATATGGAGAATAAGAAAAAAATGTCACCCGCAGGCTATGCTGTTTTAGGAGCAGTACTGTTTTGCTTTCTCTATTATATACTATGGCTGATCTTTAAGGAAAAAATGCCGCTGCATAAATACCTCTCTGATATTAATACAAACTATGACGACTATGCAGGTCGTGTTTTGTATTGCATTCCTTTGGTGATTTTTATTCTGGTCTTTTTTACCATTATGAAACCTTCTGTCACCAAACGTTTTTTAAGATTACAGGCTTCACTACCTACTTCCAAAATAGCATCATTGGCCAAAGGACTTGTTGAAATAGAAGGAACGCTGCTCATGGAAACGCCTTTACGTTCACCGGTGAATAATGAAGAATGTATCGGATATTATTATACCATTGAAGACATTGATAAAGACTCGGATGGTAAGAATACCTATACAACAGTTCATAGAGAAACCCAATGCAATACCTTTCGAATGAAAGATGCTACTGGAACCATCGAAATCCAGCCCCAAGGAATTGAGTTAGTCTTATTGGGAGAAACCAATATCAGTAGTACTTATAACAAAAGATATAAAGAAACCCTTTTAAAACATGGTCAGCAAATGCTTTTGGTAGGTTATGCCGATTCAAAAAACGGAGTTCCATTCATCAGAAAAGATGAGCAGCATAAAGTTCTTGGGATTACCTCATCATCAGGAATCACTGTGTGGAACAAATACCAGCCGTTGTTGAGATCATTTCTTTTCACCTGTTCAATCATTTTATTAATCATCATTTATATACTCATACAATAATGAATCAAACTGTAGCCATCATATTACTCGCATTGCTGATTGTAGCAGTGATAAGCTTTCTGATTAACCTGTATAACAAATTAGTGTTGCTCAAATTCAATGTTGATAAAGCGTATAGCAATATTGATGTTGTTTTGAAGCAAAGGGCTGATGAAATTCCCAATCTTGTAAGCGTAGCCAAAAATTTCATGAACTACGAAAAAGAGATTCTTACCAAGCTGACAGAGCTGAGAACCGTTTACAATACCACCACAGATTCAGACAAGAAAACAGAATTAGCTAATGAAACTTCAAAAGCTTTATCTTCATTCTTTGCCGTATCGGAGAATTATCCGGAACTGAGATCCAATAATAACTTTCTGGAGCTTCAGAAAAGAATCTCGGAACTGGAAAATAAGATCTCAGACAGGAGAGAGTTTTTTAATGATAGTGTTAATCTTTACAACATAGGAATCCATGAATTCCCAAATGTGATATTGGCAAAAATGCTTGGGTATAAAGATAAAACCCTGCTAGAAGTAATAGAACAGGAAAAACAATACCATGGAGTTCAGTTTTAACACCTTTTTCGGTTTCGAGAAAGACCTGATGGCTCACCCCGAAATGCTGATTTTTGCAGCACTTCTTACCCCAATATTATTAATGCTTCCCATTGCTTTAGTTGGCTGGGTTTTCAGAAAACTTAAGTTCAATATGTATATCATCAATGTATTATTGTATACCCTGATGTTTACCTTTTTATTGGGAATTCTTACCATTTTCGTTCTGTATTTTATTACAGATAAGAATGGTATTAAGTTAATGTATTGCTGGTTAACTGTTTTTGCAGGAATGTTTTTTTTCTGCCTGATGAATGAGAAAACCATTACTAAAATGTTTACCGACTGGTCTAAAATCATTGAACAAAAAGATAAAAGTAGAAAGTAGGGAAGAGGGATGATGGAAACAGGAGGTTTCCGAAGCCTGATAAATAAAGGGGTTCATTGGAACAGATTAACAAAAATAATTTGAATCATTCAATTTTATCGCAGATACAATCTTTACGTCTTACTCTCCAAAAAGATAAATAAACCCTCGCGTCATTGCGTTTCCCAACGTCAGAGTTCTGTCCTTCGCTTCATCAAATCAGCTTGCTGATTAATTCTTCGCCCCTAAAATAATGCGCTCAGAAAATAAAAACTTTGTGTCAAAAAAACATCCAGAAAACCCTACAGGAACAAAAATGGCTGGCCTTACAAGAAGGCCAACCATTTTTTATGATAAATATTTTTGAATTATTTTACTAAAAACTGTATCGTAGTTCCATCCAGTTTTAAAATATAAACTCCTTGATTAAGAGTTCCTGTTCTGATTACATTTCCATTTCTGAAAGGTCTGTCAATCGTTTGCAGCACTTTTCCTTGTAAGGTATAGATCTCAGCTCTTTTGATATTCTGAACATCACCTTTTACTGTGATTTCCTGATTTATAATCGGATTAGGGGTGATTTTAAAGCTTTGCGTGGTCTCTGAGGTAACACTTTGAGCTTGTCTGGCAGAAGTTGCGGAATAACATGTCCATTTCAGATCATCAATAGCCACTCTGTTGCTGGTTGAAGTATTCACCAGGCTTACCGTTATATTTCCGGAAACATTAATATTGTTGATAGTCGTTGTTGTTGCTGTAGTACTGTAAGGAATTGTTCCTACTGTAGTTCCATTTACTTTAACATCAAAAACGCCATTGCTTCCTGAGAATTTCAACTGTGTAGTTACTGTTAAAGAACCAATACCATTAGAAGAAGTTCCTGATGTTAAAGATCCATTTCTTACAGTAATCGCTTTATTATTGATCGTTTGGTCGGTTCTTGCATCTGTAGCAGTCCAGGAAATACCACCATTGCTCCATGTTTTGGCAGAATAGGTAGAACTTGCAGCTGGAATTGATTCAAAATTTTCATTGACACAATCTGTAGATGGATTAGGGTTGGTTGTTCCTGCATTTGTTGTTCCTGAAACGGTAGAACTGTTAGAAGACGAATTTCCTGCAGCATCCTTAGCAACTACATAGAAACTATAAGTTGTAGATGGTGTTAACCCCGAAATTGTTGTAGAAGTTGAACTTACCGTAGTTTGCAGACTTCCGTTCATATAAACATTGTAGGCAGACACTCCAACATTATCTGTAGCAGCATTCCATGTAAGAGAAATACTGTTGGATGTTTTGGCAGAAACGGCTAAGCTTGTAGCAGCTGTCGGAGCCTGAGTATCGCCTGTAGGTTGTTGAGATCCCCAGATAAGATTTACGTAGCTTGGATTATCAATAAAAGGGTTTCTGTTACCCTGATAAGTATAGGAAGCATTATTTCTCTTGATTTCAGCCTGAGAAACCGGATCCTGATTATGCCATGCCAAAAGAACATTCAGTTCCCAGGTCTGAAGCCCTGGAAATGTAGAACTACCCAACATATTTCCAGAAGAAAATGAAGAAAGTTTACTTTGATATCGCGTTACAAAATAGAAGATCATACGGGCAACATCCCCTTTAAACTCATCAATCGGCTCAAAAACTGTCCCTGAATATCCTGAAGAAGCAGAATTACCCAATTTTGATCCATTTTGGGAAGTAAAAGTAGCACTTCCAACTTTTCCGAATGGATAATTACTTCTCATTCCATTTACTTTACCATCTGTAGCTCTGATGAAGTGAACATCCGAAACCATAGGTGAGGACTGACTAAATAAACTTTGAGGGACAATATGCTCTCTGTTATAGCAGTTTCCTTCCGTAGAATAAGTTCCACACTGGTTAGATCCCGGTGTATACTTATAAGGATCAGTACCTACAGGTTGTTCAGAATAGATATCAAGGATAGACCCATCATTTTCGTAGTCTTTATCAATGTCAGTGGTCTTATAGGCTATCCATAATCCGTTGTAGCCTTTATCCTGATGTCCGCTGGTGATAATGCTGCTCAAAGCAGTTTTTAAAGCCGCACCACTCAATCCATTGGCAGAGTTATAGTATCCTGTAGGAGCCTGAGCATAGGCAAGTCCCGAGAATAAAGAGAATAAGATAATTTTTTTCATATTAATATAATTTCCCACAAGATTACTACATTTTTGTGAATAAAAAATTACATTATTATTAATTTTGAATGTAGAACATTTTGCTTTCATTGGAGAATGATAAATGATGATTGATGAGCGATAATTGATACTCAATGAAGAAATACAGTTGGTTAAACCTATCCACGTATCTTTGTCATTCTGTAATAATCTAAACTTCGTTATTCATATTGTATGTTAAACTCAATAAGAAAAGAAATTTAATAGCTTTAATTTCCCAGTCCGCATCCCGAAAGTCAGCACTCATAAAAATAAAAAAGCCAGCACAAAAGTGCCGGCTCATATAATAATAGCTATCAATCTTATTTTCTCTGTGGCGGATAATTTTTCATAATCTCAGCCATAATTTCAGGGATCTGTCTCTGTTTAGATCTTGGAGAATCTACAGAAATTCCGCTTCCGATACCCTGCCATACCAATTTATTGGATTTTGCATCGATAAGGTCAACAATAAGAGCTCCTTCATTATAATTGCTTGTCCATGTTCTGTTCATTCCAACACCCCATCCGAATGGGCCGCCCCAACCCCACATTCCGTAAGGAGAAGAACTTTGTATATCAGTGATCTTTTTATGATTTGCTTTTACGTTGATAATAAGATCAGGATTCTCTCCGGACTGAAGTCCTTTGGTCTGAAGCTGTCTTGAAAGCTCATTCAGAACTCTGTCTTTATCAATATCATTCAATTTTAGATCATCAATTCTTATTTTATATGTTTTGTAAGAATTGAAATTGGCGGTTTCAGCATAATCTGAACGTACCTGAAACGGGCTACAAGAAGTTAAACCTAATGTAGCTGCTGCCAACAAAATAAAAATATATTTTTTCATTTTATTTATTTTTTTTTGTCATTTTTAATGAATGTATCAGTTTTTTTATCGTACCCGTAAGGACAGTGTCTGCAGCCGCTTTTACAGCAATATCCTCTTTTCAGATGGAATTTCTCTGTAAAAACTTTATATCCCTGTTCATTATAATAAAAGTCTTCACCTTCTTTGATGTCATAATGGGCCATAAGTTAAATGCAAGTCAAAAAACTTTTTATATTTGTTAGTATGATAATTGTATGCCAAAAGCCATTAAAAAAATTAAAAATTAACGGCATTGCTCTCTTTCCCTTTATCTTCATTAGGAAACCCGAAGATAAGGAAAATAATACACTTATCAATCACGAAAAGATCCATTTGAGACAACAATTGGAGATGCTTGTCATATTTTTCTACATTTTCTATGTTATTGAATATTATTACTGGTTTTTTAAGTTAAAAAACGGGTATCAGGCATACAGAAGGATTTCATTTGAAAGAGAAGCCTATACTAACGAACACGATTTAAATTACCTTAAAAAAAGAAAGTTCTGGAACTTTAGGAAATATTTGTAGAGGATAAAAGATAAAAGATAAAAGATAAAAGATAAAAGATAAAAGATAAAAGATAAAAGATAAAAGATAAAAGATAAAAGATAAAAGATAAAAGATAAAAGATCTTGTCGTTAAACAACTATTTTTCTCCTAGTATATTGGCACGGATATTAACATCAATAGGGGTGGGTTATAATCCTGAGCATAAACAGAAGGTTTACGAACGAAGTTCACGAAGGAAGCCCGACCAAATTAAAAGAACCCAAAATTCAACGGCTTTAGCCAAAACCTAAGAATTAAAATACAAACATCACCAATAATTTCACAAATTAGACCAACATAATTGGACGTCATCAAACACATAATTATCTTTGCAAATCCGTGTCATCTGTGGTTAGAAACAATCAACCTTATCTATAAAAACCTGTAGTCACGACTAAAAAATCCGATAATTAATCTTTTCCTACTTTTGTACTCCATAAACCATGAATAGTTTAAAAAACTAAAATGTTATTACAATTCCCTACAGAACCTATTCCCATTCAGGAAATCCTGATTCATAAAAATGTAAAACTCTTTATCAAGAGAGAAGACCTTATTCATCCTCAGATTTCCGGTAATAAATACTGGAAACTGTTTTATAATGTTAACCGTTATCTGGAAGGAAATCCGGAGAAACCATATATCATTACATTTGGTGGGGCGTTTTCCAATCATATTGCAGCCGTTTCTGCGGTAGGTAATCTGGCTGGTATTCCAACGCTGGGAATTATCAGGGGAGAAGAATTACAACATAAATGGCGCGATAATCCCACTTTACTTTTTGCAAAAAGAAACGGAATGAATCTGAAATTTGTCACCCGTGAAGAATATCGTCATAAAGAAAAACTGACAGAATTCCTGCAGCAGGAGTTTCCCGAAGCACTGATAGTCCCGGAAGGAGGAACCAATGAAGAAGCCGTGGAAGGGGTGAAAATGATGCTCAATGAGCAAACAAAAGATTTTGACTATCTTTGCACCGCAGTTGGAACAGGAGGAACCATTGCCGGAATTTCAAAATTCTGTGAAGATAATCAGAAAGTTATAGGATTAAAGGTCGTTGACGATGCTTCACTTGAAAATAAAATTTTTGAATTAACTTTGAAGCAGAATTTTAATCTAATAGATTCATGTTTTGGAGGTTATGGTAAAATAAGTGATGAAAATATCCGTTTTATCAATAATTTCAAAGAGAAATACGACATTCCTCTGGAACCGATTTATACAGGAAAGATGATGCAGAAAGTTTTTGAACTTATTGAAGAAAGCTACTTTCCTGAAAACAGCAGAATATTGTGCTTTCATACTGGTGGATTACAGGGGATTGAGGGAGCTAATCTGCTTTTAGAAAAACAGAATAGAAATTTAATTATATAAGTAAAATTGAAAAACATGAAAAGACTTTTTCTAGCCATAAGCCTTTTAGTTTTATCAAAATTTTCTGCCCAAGGCTGGGCAACCGAAGATCAATACATTCAGAAATTTGCTAAATATGCAGTAGAAGAAATGGAAAAATATAAAATTCCAGCTTCTATTACTCTTGCTCAGGGACTTCTTGAAACAGGAGGCGGGCAAAGCAGATTAGCACAGGAAGGTAAAAACCACTTCGGAATAAAATGTAAAGAAGACTGGACGGGTAAAACGATGAAACATACGGACGATGCTCCAAACGAATGTTTCCGTGTATATGATGACCCAAGACAGTCTTACGAAGATCATTCTATATTTTTATCCACCAGAAAATATTACGCAAATCTTTTCAATCTGGATATGAAGGATTACAGAGCGTGGGCTTACGGTTTAAAAAAAGCCGGATATGCAACCAATCCACGTTATGCTTCCATCTTAATCACTAAAATTGAAAAGTATAAACTATACGAATACGACAACACCAATTCTAATGAAGTGTTGTATGCCGTACTTAAAATGTATCCGGATCTGAAAGACGACAGAACTTTCATGGCACAACTGGAGCCTTCAAAAACAACAAAGAAAGCCAAAGAACCGGTAACTGTAGAAGTTCCTTATAAGCAAACTTCTTATGCACAACAGCAGAAAAGAGTAGAGAGAATCAAAACAAAAGCTGAGATTCTGAATTCCATTCTCATTAAAAGTCACCCGAATGACGGGCTGAAATATATTGTCATTCCTGAAGATACCGATGTAAGGTTTATTGCCAATAAATTCAAGGTCAGTGAAAGCCGCCTGATGAAGTGGAATGAGCTGGAAACCGAGACCTTGAAGAAAAATGATATTGTCTTCCTTGAATCTAAAAACTCTTCAGGAAATACAGCAACTTACAAAGCAATGTCAGGAGAAGACATGCATGCTATTGCTCAGAAATTCGGAATCAAATTACATAAGTTATATGCTAAAAACAGAATGGATGAAGGTCAACAGCCATCTGCAGGGCAGCTAATTTATTTGATTGACAAGAAACCAAGAAATTAATCCCCCTTTTACTCCCATGAAAATATTAAATATGACTTCTAAATATCTCCGGATATTTTTGATATGTATGTCATGTACAATATTTTCTCAGGAACAAAAATATATACCCTACAGAAAGGGAAATTTTTGGGGATTATGTGATGCGACCGGGTTTATTGCAGTACAGCCTCAATATAATAGTATAAGTGGATATGACCGTTCTGTTGGAGGATTTCATGCAGAGCAAAATGGGAAATTTGGAATTATAGACAATAATGCAATCATTCTGATGCCCTTTATTTCAAATATACCTATATCAGTAAATGATGATAAATATTTGGTTTTTGATGGGTGGGATTACTATTATTATTCCACAATAACAAGAATGCGTCTGGAAAAACAAATGCAAATTGAAAGGCCTCCGGTTAATGATAAAGGATTTGGAATAAATGCATTGTATAGTAAAGATATAAAAGAAATAGTATTAAGCTGGGATGATCTTAGTGATGAAGATATTGAAATGCTGAATCCCTACGATAATGACCAGTATGACCTAACTTTTAAAAGAGATTTTATAGAAATAGGATCTGCTGATGCTAGTACATATATCGGGATTTATATTCCTAAACTCAATAAAATATTTTTAAATACACCGGAGCTGGCGCATGTAGGTTGGCAGTATTATAGAGGGATTCCTTATATTTATACAGTGAATACTTCGAATTTAATGGGACTTGTAGATCAATATTCCCGTGAGGTATATCCTAATAAATATCATGAAATTGCTTTGGTAGATGGGTATCATTTGGTATATCTTTCAGAGCCTGATCCCAATCACCAGAATAATTTAATTTTTAGAACAATTCTTCCTAACAATAAAGTATTAGACGGAAAATTTGAGCCAGCTACAACAATTTTGAAAAATGGCTATCCCTTTCAATTGTATTATACAATGATTAATGGGCAGAAAAATTATGCAGGAGAAGATGGTACCCTTTACTTTGAGGGTTAAACAATAAAAAATAAAAAATGAAGTATCAAAGAAGTTCGGCTTTGTTTGATGAAGCCTACAAATACATTCCGGGAGGAGTAAACTCTCCGGTAAGAGCATTCAAATCAGTAGGAGGTGTTCCTGTTTTTATGAAATCAGCAAAAGGAGCTTACCTTACTGATGCCGATGATAATACATATATCGATTACATCAATTCATGGGGACCTGCAATTTTAGGACATACTCATCCTGAAGTATTGGAAGAACTGAAAATTCAGGCAGAAAAAGGATTCTCTTTCGGAGCTCCTACAGAACTTGAAACTGAAATTGCAAAATTCATCGTTGAAAATGTTCCGAATATCGATCAGATCAGAATGGTTTCTTCAGGAACAGAAGCATGTATGAGTGCCATCAGACTGGCAAGAGGATATACAGGAAGAGATAAGATTGTAAAATTTGAAGGATGTTATCACGGGCATTCAGATTCATTCCTGATTAAAGCGGGAAGTGGAGCTGCAACTTTCGGAAATCCAAATTCTCCGGGGGTAACTGAAGGTACGGCAAAAGATACTTTATTAGCTCGTTACAACGATATTGAGCAGGTTGAAGATTTATTCCGTCATAACCAAGGCGAAATTGCAGCCATCATTATTGAGCCGGTTGCCGGAAATATGGGCTGTGTTTTGCCTGAGAATAACTTCTTACAAAACCTAAGAAAAATCTGTGATGAAAACGGTGCTTTATTGATCTTTGATGAGGTAATGACCGGTTTCAGATTAGCATTTGGCGGAGCACAGGAACTTTTTAATGTAAAAGCTGATCTGGTAACTTACGGAAAAGTAATCGGAGGTGGATTACCAGTAGGTGCTTTTGCAGGAAGAAACGAAATTATGGATCACCTGGCTCCAAAAGGTGGAGTATATCAGGCTGGAACATTAAGTGGAAATCCATTGGCGATGAGAGCAGGATTAAAAACACTTCAGCTGATTAAAAATGATCCTGAATTCTTCAACAGATTAAGCAAAACAACACAAACCTTGGACATTGAAATCGGAAAGATTTTAAATGAAAAAGGAATTACTCATAAGATCAACAGAAAAGGTTCTATGATGTCTGTGTTCTTCCATACCAACAGAGTTTCTAACTTTGATGAGGCGCAGGAAGCGAATCATTCATTGTTTAACAATTTCTTCCACCAGATGCTTCAGAATGGAGTGTACCTGCCGCCAAGCGGTTATGAAACCTACTTCATCAGCGATGCTATCAAAGAGAAAGAAATTGATATGACATTGGAAGCCGTTAGAAAATTTGAATATTCTAATTTATAATACAAAAAAAGACTGTCTTAATTAATAGGCAGTCTTTTTTTTGTCTGTTTATTAAGTTGATTAAACAACACCATAGCAGAACAGACACATCCATCGTCCCTCATTATTGGCTGCTTCAGCATCGAAAATATAGAGTCCTTTACTTTCAATATTTTCTCTTTGGCTTAGGGCATCACCTCCAGAAGCATCTGTAATATAGATAATGGCTCCATCCTGTTCTTTACCATATAATGTATTGCCTTTTGCAGTAAGTTCAGCACGTGTTAATCTGGGAGGTAATAATCCATCAATAGTTAAAACTTCTTTTTTTGCAGTAACATCAAGGGTAGCTTTAGGAGTTTCTGTGTTAATTCCTGTTTGTGCAAATACAATAGAAGTTATACATATTGAAATAATACTTACTATTTTTTTCATAGGTTCTTTTTTTCTTGCAAATATAAATTTTAATAAAAAAAATGCAGTACAGGTTCAATTATACGAAATGTGTTAAAGAAGCTTGCAGATAGTAAAATATAGTATGTGTATGAAGTTTATGTGATAAGAAAATAATGAATAATGTATTATTGTAAATGTTTTTATTACAGTTGTGAATAAAGCATAAATGATACAGATTTTGTAATAAACCATACACTTTGTTCAGAATACTTCTTTTTAATTTTGTCGTAAATAGATTGGAAATGAAGACTTCAGACAACAATATCTCCCGTAAGGATTTTATCAGAAATTCAGCATTGGCAATGGCAGGATTAACTTTACTACCGAATATAATGACAGCATCTCCTTTTTTGGATGAAAAAAATGTTTCAGCAAAAGGAAAACTGAGTCTTAAAAACGTTCGTCTGGAAACCGGTTTCCAATATGATGAAGGAGAAGTTTCTGCTACAGAAACAGATCTGTTTTATGTAGAAGTTGAAAACGGAAAGATTACTAAGATCGCTCCCAACCAGCCTAACGTAAAAGCTATAGATGTAAAAGGATTATTGATGCTTCCTGCATTTAAAGATATGCATATTCATTTGGATAAAACTTTTTATGGGGATAAGTGGCAGGCAGTAAGAAAAAGAACCGGTGGCGTAAAGGGAATGATTGATCTGGAACAGAAAATGCTTCCGGAAATGCTGAAGAATTCAACATCCAAGGCTGAAAAAATGATTGAATTATTACAATCAAAAGGGACATCCTTTGCAAGAAGTCACGTCAATATTGAGCCTACTTCAAAACTTCAGTCATTAAAGAATCTACAGAAAGCCTTAGACAATAAAAAGAAAAGCTTTGGGGCAGAATTGGTGGCCTTTCCACAACACGGAGTGTTCTATACAGATTCAGCACCCTATCTGAAGGAAGCTGCCAAAATGGATATTGATTTTATCGGTGGAGTAGATCCTTTCAATGTAGATGGCAATATCGAAAAAGTGATGGACTTTACGGTTCAATTAGCCTTAGACAATAAAAAGGGAATAGATATTCACCTGCATGAAACCGGAGATTCGGGATTGAAAACTGTAGAATATTTAATTAAAAAAGTAAATGAAAATCCGTCTTTAAAAGGTAAAACATACCTGAGTCATTGTTTTATACTGGCAAAATTAGACGAAGCAAAACAGGAAGATATTGCCGCTAAGTTGGCAGAAGCGCAGATCGGAATTGTCTCCACGATCCCTTTCGGAAGACTGATTATGCCGATCCCGATTTTATATAAACATAATGTAACAGTATTAACGGGTAATGACAGTATTGTAGACCATTGGAATACTTTCGGAACGGGAAGTGTACTTCAGAAAGCCAATTTAATGGCGCAGCTGTACGGGTATTCAACTGAATTTTTATTATCAAGAAGTTTAAAACTGGCAACAGGAAATATTCTTCCATTGGATGATAAAGGAACTCAGCAATGGCCTAAAACAGGAGATAAAGCAGATTTTGTTTTGTTGAATGCAAGCTGTTCCGCAGAAGCTGTATCAAGAATCTCCAATGTAGAATCATTGGTACATCAGGGAAATGTAGTTTTTTAAATTCAACCTAAAATGAAGAAAATATTGGTATTTCTTTTAGCATTCGGAAGTTTGAGTGCCTGTCAGGAGAAATCTGGTGATTTTCCAAACGAAGAGATTATGCAGGAAAAAGACATTATCAGCCAAATAAAGAAAAATGATATTTCTGCTGTAAAATCTGCTCTGGAAAGCGGAACAGATGTGAATACTCGGGATAGAAAAGGACGTTCTTTATTGCTGATTGCAACCGTAGAGAAACTAACCGTAATGGCTAAGCTATTGGTTTCTTATAAAGCAGATGTTAATCTTCAGGATGAGCAGTTGGACAGTGCATTTTTATATGCCGGAGCAAGCGGACAAACAGAATTGGTGAAATTATACCTGGAAAATGGTGCCCGCTTCGATGTGTTCAACCGTTACAACGGAACTGCTTTGATTCCTGCCTGTGAACGCGGACATGTAGAAACCGTGAAAGTGTTGGTTAAGACAAAAGGTTTCCCAATTAATCATGTGAACAAATTAGGTTGGACGGCTTTAATGGAAGCCGTAATTCTTGGAAATGGAACCCGGAAATATCAGGAAATTGTGCAGATTCTTAAAGATAATGGTGCAGACCTCACGATTCCCGATCATTCAGGTATAACACCTTTACAACATGCGGAATCATTAGGCTTTAAAGAAATCGCTCTTATCCTGAAATCGTGAAAAGAATGCTGTAAAGGTCTGGATCAAAACTGTCATAAAATCAGCAGCATTCAATATTATCGGAGATAAAATCTTTGCTCCCTAAAAGTAGTGTTATAAGCCAAATCTTTGCGCCGTTGCGATTTTCCAACATTACTAAGAATATAAAATTCAGATATATAATTTAGTTGGTGTTTTTAGCCATAAAAGATGCATTTGTATCTTTTGTGGCTATTTTAATTTTTTCTCTCATAAATTTTATTAATTTTAAGAGAAATTCAGGTAGTGTGAGTTATCATACAGATCATTTTCCCATTTTAGGAATTCAGGAGTTTAGCGAGAACCAGCTTAAGGGCTGTAATTTACTGTTTAATGAACTCTATGGGGCACGCTCTATTGATGATCCCCATAAACATGATTTTTTTATCATCAACCTTTTTGAGCACGGAGTAGGTTCCCATACCATAGATTTTGCGAAATATGAGGTGAAAGATCACCAGATTCATCTTGTTTTTCCGGATCAGGTACATCAGTGGGTAATTGAAAAAGAAACAATAGGATATCAGCTAATGATCAGCAGAGATTGGTTTGAAAGCTTTTTGCCATCGTTGAGATTTTCAGCTTCCTATTATCAGAATCACCCCGTAATTAATCTTTCTGAAGACGTTTTTAAAACATTTTTATATGAATTTCAAGCCATCCAGAAAGAGTTGAAGAGTGAAAAAGTTTTTTGGGAACTGATTCAGAAGAGAAGTGAGCTGATCGGTTTGCTGGTCAGCCAAACAGTGGAAGGAGCTTTCAAGGATTTTGAAGTTTACAATTCAAATCCCATTATCTCTAAATTTTTAAACCTGATTGATGAACATTTCAGAACCGAAAGATCTGTTTCCTTTTATGCTGATAAGCTGAATATTTCCGCCAATTACCTGAATATTGTCTGTAAAAAGAATCTCAATGCTTCTGCATCATCTCTCATTCAGGATCGTATTTTACTGGAAGCGAAACGTCTTTTGAAAGTTTCGGAAATGTCTGTAAAAGATATTGTGTATGATCTGGGCTTCTATGATCATGCCAGTTTTTCGAAATTCTTTAAAATGCAAACGGGAATGACACCGTCTCAATTCAAGGAATAATTTATACAAAACAAGACATAATTGATACACCGGTTTTCAGAAGAAGCCGGTGTAATTTTGTAGGGTTAAAATATTAAAAAATGCAATTTCCCTATCAATTAACTGCGAAAGGAAACTATTCCCTTAAAAATGTACGCCTGGAAACAGGTTTTGAATATGAAAATGAAGAGGTTATCGGAACCAAAACAGACCTTTTCAGTATCGAAATTGAAAACGGAAAAATTAAATCGATAAAAGCCAATGATCCTTCTTCCAAAGCCATTGATGCTAAAGGATATCTGATGCTTCCTGCTTTCAGGGATATGCACATCCATTTGGATAAAACGTTGTATGGTCTTCCCTGGCAGGCGCTCTCTCCCAAAAGAAAAAGCGTGAAGGACATGATTGCTTATGAACAGCAAATTATTCCTGAACTGTTAAAAACTTCAGTGGACAGAGCTGAGCAACTGATCAGTCTGTTACAGCATTACGGAACTCATTTTGTGAGAACCCATTTCAATATTGATCCTACTTCAGGATTACAATCATTGGAGAATTTGGAACAGGCGCTTCAAAATAAAAAAGCTTCCTTTAATGCAGAGTTGGTTGCTTTCCCACAACATGGAGTATATTATACAGAATCAGCTCCTTTAATGAAAGAAGCTGCAAAACTAGATAATGTTGCTTTTATTGGTGGATTAGACCCGCAGAGCATTGACGGAAGCATCGAAAAAGTAATGGATTTTACCGTACAATTGGCACTGGATCATCATAAAGGAATTGATATTCACCTTCATGAAGTAGGAGAGTCCGGAATGAAGACTATCAACTATCTGATTGATAAAGCGATTGAGAACCCTGTGCTTCAGGGAAAAACTTTTGTAAGTCACGCTTTTGTGCTGGCTCACCTTTCTCCAAAAGAAACAGAAGAAATCTCAGAAAGACTGGCTGCCGGAAAAGTAGGAATTGCTTCTTCCGTACCGTTTAAAAAGACCATCATGCCGATCCCCACCATGAAAAAGCATGGGGTAAATGTTTTGATTGGGAATGATAACGTACAGGATTTCTGGAGTACTTTCGGATCCGGAAGTATGTTGCAGAAGGCCAATCTTATTGCTGAATTATATGGCTATGCCACTGAATTTGCTTTATCAAGAGCATTACAGTTTGCCACTCAAAGTATTCTTCCTTTGGATGAAAAAGGAAAACAACAATGGCCTAAAACCGGCGATGAAGCTGCTGTGGTTTTAGCAGATGCTTCATGCTCAGCAGAAGCCGTTTCCAGAATGTCTACGATAGAAGCCCTGATGCACAACGGGAATCTGTTCTGGAGAAATTAAATTTTACGTAGTATATATTTTTTATACACTTGTTTTTTGTGAATCAGCCACCGGAGTTTTCTGGTGGTTGTTTTTGTTTGGAATAATGAATATTTATGAGATGAAGAGCTGCTAAACGTAAATGGAAATGATTAAATTTAGTCCATTGAAAAAGTAATGAACCGTGTATAAGGAATTCGGATTTTGGAAAGAGTCTGGAAATTATAACAAACGTTAAGCAAATAAATGAAAGTTTGGGTGCTTTAAATATTATCAGGGCTCAAATCTGGTTATTTGATATTAGTCATAAAAGAATAGCGATAAGATTCTATTTTAATGAAAATGATAAAATTGCCTATATCATAATGGTAAACTGTGAATACATTCAAGGTTTTTTTTCTGTTGACAATCCAACTTTTTCTATAAGTCAATTTTTAAATAATGTAAGTTTAGAAAATATGTATAAGATTATAGATGAGAATAATAATTTTGAATTGATTTCAAGGGGAATTGTTTTTGTAAAAGGAAAGGAATCTGAATTTGGAGATAATTTTGATGAATTTTTGATGGATAAGGTGAATTTTAAATAATGATTTTATTATGATATTTTGTTCAAACAGAAAATTCAAAATCTGGGCATATACTGTAAGTCATAACTCTTTGTTAATAAGAAGTATTATGCAGTATGATGATGAGGAAGGTTATTCAGAAGGAACCTCCTATAATATTGACCTTGAGTTTTCATTTGTAGAATATATGGATATAAGAACCGTGTGGGATTCTATATCAGTTTCTACTGTAGAAAAAGAAAATCTGACATCTGATTTAAAAGAAAAATTTGGTTCATACGAAGGGAAAATTTTTGAAATCAAATCTAATAAAGAGAAAACTTATATTGTGGCTTATAGTTTATTGATAGGAACTAATAAGTGGGGATTAGACGATCGTATTTTTAATCATCAGATGAATTTAAAGCATGATGAAATCTTAGTATCCCTTCCTTATAAATAGTAAGATGGTTAAGGTTTGAGTAGTCTTTACATTTCAATTTTTGATATTAATAATGGAAAAGAGAATAATTGTGATTCCAGAACAGGAATATGAGTGTTACTATCTTGGAGAGAGTTGGAAGGTAATTCGTAAAGGTATAACAAGAGAAGTTGTTTTAGTCTCCTTTTATGGAGTTCCATTTTATATTATTTTTGAAAATATAGAAACTGTAGTTACCCAACTCAAAACGGAAATTCAAACAAATAATATACTACTTTCCAATATGTTCCCGATTCAGTTAATCCTTGAAGAATTAATTGAACATCAGCGAAACTATTGGTTAGATTTATGTGTGGATTTTATTGTCGAAATGGATGTGTTAAATCAGGAGATGGTTAAGGCTCTATTGAAAACTAAAAATAATAAAGCTTTTACCCAACCTGTAAGGCATAAAATAAGACGAGTAATACTTACGAATGGCTATGAATATTAAGCATTCGTATAATAACAAAAAACCATCAGAAAAATTCTGATGGTTTTTTTATTTGAAATGAAGAAACTAGTTATTGTAAAGCTGCTAAAAGGTTTACTCCGTCTACGGTAGCCCAAGCTCCCGGTACTAGAGAAACTTTTGTAACAGTTGCATTAGTAAATGTTTTAGCACTTGCTGGTGTATAAGCATATCCCCAAACACCAAGGTTATCAGAATTTACATAAGTAAGAGGCTCTACTTTTATTTTCCCTGCATTTACCTGACTTGTTTCTGTAGCTAAATCTTGGATAAGAACAGAATAAGCCTTTTGTGCACCAATGTTTTTATATCCACTGATATAAACATTTGAAAAGATTCCTGTTCCATGTTTTTTAAATTGAATAGCAGAAATTTCAGGAGAGTTTGGTGATTCTGGATTTGTATTAGCATCCCTGATTAAAGTAATATTTGAAATTTTTGGAGGTGTATTATCTGCATTACTTGATGCCTCAATTTCCATTCCGAAATTACCAATTCCAGTTTGGAAAGCATACCAGTTGGAGTTATTTTGTCCGCTCCAAGCATCTTGCCAGTCAAAAGAATCATCAAAATTTCCGTAAGAAACAAGGTTCTTAGCACTTACAGTTCCACCGAAGAATTCAAAGCCATCATCAGTTCCTTTGTAAGCTACTAGATTTTCTAAAGTTGTACCATCTCCTACAGAGTAGAATGTGAAAGTATTAGTTTCGGATGTACCATCTCCAATCTTTTTACCAGCATATTCAACGCGAACAAATTTTAAAACACCAGAACTGTTATTGGCATCATTCCCTCCATAAGTGATAAAGTTTCCGTCTTCAGATACAGCAGTAAGATTGCCATTTACAGCTTTGATAGGAGCTTTACCATAAATAGTAATACCTCCCCATGCACCAGACGTTTTGTTTGCTGCTGTAAATACAATTGGTTGAGTTTCAGAACCACTTGCAAATATTTTTCCACCTTGCAGAACCACTAAGCTTGAGGTTGTGGTAGTATTTACTGTAAATGTAGCCCCAGCTTCAATAGTAAGAACAGCTCCGTCAGCAACTTTTACGATGCCTTCTAATGTATAATTACCTTTTTTAACTAACAAGTTAGAGGTAATTATACCAGATAATTTTCCTCCTTCAGGTAGAACTCCTGATATTTGCTCAGAATTATTATTGCTACCGTTGCCATCATTTACTTCAATAGTACATGAAGCTAAGCTTAATAATACTGTAAGTGATAATAGGGTTAAAAGATTCCTTTTCATTTTATACTTTTTTTATTTTTTATATTGTTATTTAGAATGTGTATCCTACAGTAAGGTTGAAATTCACCCCTCTGTAATAGTCTGTTAAAGTATTGATACCATCGGTGTTTAAAGGAGTGTAATTATGATCTCCTAACACGATTTTGTATTTACTATCTAAGATATTCTGAACTGCAAACTTGATATTCCAATTTTTTGTTAATTGATTTTGATAAACTAAGTCAAGTTGATGGAAAGGCTTTTCATAGAAATTATCAGTACCATTTCCTCCTGTTGCATAAATCTTGCTGCCAGATACATTATAAACTAATGAAATTGTTTTGCTTAGATTGTCTTTGTTTTTATACTCGTACTTTAAATCTGCATTAATCGTATATGGTGAAGCCCCCTGTAGTCCTCTTTTTCTTAGGTCTTCTTTATTAATCCAACCTGGTTTTTCAGTATCCAATTGTTTTTGACTTCTCTCAACATTGGAATGCATAATGGTTGCATTTGCGCCTAGCGTGAACTTACTTAATGATTCTGAAATCCTGCCTAAGTTTAAGATTCCTTCTATTTCTGCTCCAATAATTTCTGCTTTATCAGCATTTAAGAAAGTAATAGTAGTTCCGGTTGCGTTTGCAGAAGGTGTTAAGGAACGTTCAATAGCATTATTTATTCTTTTTGCAAATAAGTTAACAGCAAACATTTCCTTATTTGTAGGGAAATATTCCCATTTTAAATCTAGGTTATAGTTGTCACTAGATTGAATGTTTTGATTTCCAATAATAGAAACATTATCAGGGCTAATATATTCTATCGGCATTGTTTCTATCAGGACTGGTCTGGTAACCGTTTTACTGAATGAAAACCTTAAGTTATTTTTATTATTTAGTGTTTTCTTTATGGAAATGGATGGTAGGAATAAATCTCGGACTTTATCCAGATTTTCTTTTTTCGTTGCACTTTGCGTTGAATAACGAATCAATGTCATATCCTTTTCATAACGACCACCAAGTAAAATATCCCAGGTTTCATCAGGTTTGTAATTGATATTTAAATAACCTGCATTAACAATCTGATAAATGGAACTGTAATACTGAGATGGGTTTGAACCTTCTGTATAATTTAGATTACCATTAGCTATAGATTGATTAAAAACTGATTGTGGACGATCTATATCAATAATAACATCAGTAGTACTTTGTAATGTATTAGCTGGGGTTCCAAAAATAAAACGATAAGAGTTTTTTCTAAAATCAGAGAATCCATTGTAACCAACGGCAATTTGTAAGGGATATTCTTTTTTGTCTCCTTTTTCACCTAGGTTAATTGAATATTCTGCAAAAGCAGAACCATAAAATCTTGAATCAACATCCAGATACTGTCTGATAAGGTTATTACCACCATATCTTAAGAATAGTTGATTGGCTGGTAACTTATTTAAATTGACATCCTCAAGACTCCCATCAATGATTTTTCTATCAGGTTGGCTATAGTTATTGATTACATAACTGATACCACCTTTTACCTGATGTCTGTCAGTAATTTTTTGAGACGCCGTTAATTGAAGGTCTAAAAATCTTGAAATATCCAACTGGTTCGTTCTGAAAAAACCATTATTAATATTTTGTACTTTTTGATCCTTATACCCATAATTATCTTCAATAGTATTATTGACATTCTGTAGGTATATGGCATTAAGGTTAATATTAGTTCCTTTATTTTTATACGCTAAACCTAGTAATGCTGAAGATTCAACTTCAAAATTATATTGTTTACGTTTAAGAAAATTGTTAAAAACAATTCCATCCTGATCAAGTGGCCTGTACTGATTATTAGCACCTTCCTTATAACTGTATTTATTTCCTTGATTCAAAGAGAATAAAATTCCTAAATTTCCGGTTTCTCCAGCTTTAATTTTCTGTACAGTCGTAAACCCAATACTGGTATTAGGCATCGCCTTCACGTTATCCACATTCCAAGAATCTTTAAAAGAATTCAAAGACTCGTTAGTAGTAAACTTATGGTTAGTAGGTTTTGAATTCCTAACCTCTTCAGGAAGTCTTCTATCCCTAGAGTTCAATCCCAAATATCCATTCATTCCATCTGCACCTTCAGCTACTTTAAAGTTATCTCTGAAAGTACTCAACGTATTTACTCCCACACTGAATTCTACCTTAGTAAAAGGCTTGTCAATGGTAAGGGTTTCAATGTCAAAAGTAGCTCCTGCAAAATCTCCGTAAAGGTTGGAGTTGAAAGTCTTATAGATGTTCAGTTTACCTACAACATCCGTTGGAAACTGCTTTAAGGCAATAATCTTCTGGAAAGGGTTGTTAGATGGTGAACCAAGACCGTTAATTAATAAATAGTTGTATCGCTCTTCAAGACCTCTTACGAAAAGACCTCTTCCTTCTACCGTAGTGATCCCTGTTACCTTCGTAAGTCCTTGCTCTACATTGGAGATCCCTTTTCTGGAAATCTCTTCAGCACTTACAGCCTGTTTTTGAATAATCGCTTTCTTCTGTTCTCCTAATACCGCAGTTTCAGTTTTCTTGTTGCTGCTTCCTTGGATTACTACGCCTTCAATTTTTTTCTCCTTCGTTACTGTATCCTGCTTCGTTTCCTGCGCGTAAAATACAGATCCGGATAAAAATAAGACTGCAATGCTAAGTTTATTAATTTTCATTCTCTTTACTTGCTTTATTACTAGATTTCTTTCGGTGCAAAGGAATAAAAGATTGATGGGGTAAATGGTTTAGTAAAATTTAATTTTTTCTTAACTAAACATTAAGAAAAGGGTATTATTGTTAACTTTATATGAACGATAACTAATTTATTAATCTATCATTCAAAAATGATTAACTTTGAAACAGTAAAAATTTGAAATGAGTCAAAAGAAAATACTCTTAATAGACGACGAACTGGACATTTTAGAGATTCTGTCTTACAACTTGGAAAAGGAAGGATATGATATCTATACCGCTAACAACGGTAATGAAGGAATAGAAAAAGCAAAGGAAATTGTTCCGGATCTTATTCTACTAGATGTAATGATGCCTGAAAAAGATGGTATTGAAACATGTCAGGAACTTCGTAAAATAAAAGAACTTCAAAAGACACTTATTGTTTTTCTTTCTGCAAGAAGCGAAGAATTCTCTCAGTTGGCAGGATTCCAGGCAGGAGCTAACGACTATGTTGTAAAGCTGATTAAACCGAAAATTCTGACTTCTAAAGTAAACGCATTACTACAATTAACCTCTCAGGTTTCTGATAATGCTAAATTAATCGAAATTGGTGATCTTATCATTGATAAAGATAACTTCAGAGTTTCCAAAAGCGGACAGCAGTTTCTTCTTCCTAAAAAAGAATTTGACTTACTTTATCTTTTAGCATCCAATACAGAAAAAGTTTTCAAAAGAGAAGAAATTCTTGAAAAAGTTTGGGGTAATGATGTCATCGTAGGAGAAAGAACTATTGATGTTCACATCAGAAGATTAAGAGAAAAGTTAGGAATTAATACAATTCAGACTTTAAAAGGGATTGGGTATAAACTTATCGTTTAACTATTTAAATACCTTATCTTTACTTACAATTATTAAAATTTTGTAAAATTGAAATTTTACAGGCTTACGCTTGTTGCCTCTTGTCTGTTGACATTGGTGATGCTGTTTCTGGTGGTCGTTTTCGATTCACTTAAAGATATCTATTATGAGACCCCTTTATTTAAGACGGGTCTTTTAATCTGTATTGTTCTTATCTTTATTATCAACTGTGTAGTATTGGAGCTTCTTTTCAATTATTACGGAAGAAAGCAGGTGAAGGGACTTTCCGGGATTCTTCCTCAGGAAATGGTTCAGGATAATGATGAGAATATAACCATTAAAGAACTGGGAGAAAGATTTTCGGACCTTAATCAGCAGAGGGCTACCGAAATTGATATGATGAAGGAAATGGAAAGTTATCGTAAAGAATACATCGGTAACGTTTCTCATGAGCTTAAAACACCATTGTTTTCTATTCAGGGTTACGTAGAAACCTTAAGAGATGGAGGGGTGGATAATCTTACCATTCGTGATAAATACCTTGAGCGAATTGATAAATCCGTAGAAAGGCTTATTGCCATTGTTACAGATCTTGATATGATTAACAGGCTCGAAGCAGGAGAAATTAACCTTACTGTTTCCAAATTTGATGTCAATCTTCTGATCAAGGAAATTTTTGACCTTCTTGAATTTGAAGCTGAAAAACATAATACCACATTACAGATCCAGACTTTACATCCACAAATTTTTGTAGAGGCTGATAAGCAAAAAATTTCCCAGGTTTTTATTAATCTTATTTCCAATGCCATTCACTATGCCAATAGACAGGAAGCAAAAGTGATTGTTAAGACCAGTATTTTAAGAAATAAAGTATTGATTGAAGTCATTGATAACGGAATGGGAATCAAATCTGAAATTCTTCCAAGAATCTTCGAACGTTTTTACCGTGTAGAAACCAGCAGAAGCAGAAGGGAAGGCGGTTCCGGATTAGGATTGGCCATTGTAAAGCATATCCTTGAGGCTCATAACGAAAACATTACCGTAGAAAGTGTTTATCTTGAAGGAACGAAGTTTAGTTTTATGCTCGAAAAAAGTAAATAATTCCGGCAAAATGTAAGAAAAAAAAATATTTTAAAAAATCCTGAAATATTTTTTTGTCACATGTCATTTATTATATATTTGCACCAGAGATTTATCATAATTATAAAGGCAAAAAAGTAATTTAAGAAACTGATATGGTTTACAAAATCCGCGTAATATTAGATGCGAAAGAGGATATTTTCCGTGATATTGAAGTTAAGGGAAAACAAACGTTATGGAACTTACATTTAGGAATTAAAAGTGCATTCAGTCTGCAGGGAGAGGAGCTTTCTACTTTTAATCTGTTAGAAGAAGACGGAACAATCGTAAAAAGTGTCCCATTGGAAGATATGAGCGATGATGGTGATGGTGAGATTATGTCAGACGTATACATTGATGAAGCTTTTGGAAACAAAGGAGACAAGGCACAATTCCAGTATGGACTTCTTGACCTTTGGGAATTCTTCTGTGAGCTTATAGAAATCATTGATGAAACAAAAGGAGTGAATTATCCGATTACTGTGTACAGATTTGGAAACGTTCCATTAAAAGCGCCTAGCAAAAACGGAAGTGGAGGATCTAAAAAGAAATCAGCAATGCCTTTGGCAGATGATGAGTTTGGTTTCGATGATGATTTTGTAGCAGGCGGAAACTTTTCAGATGAAGATGATAGCTACGATGATGAGGAAGAAGAAGACTACAACGATGATGTCTTTGATGATGAAGATGATAACGATGACGAAAGATAAGATGTAGATACATAAAAAATACAGCCCCGGATTAAGAATTCGGGGCTTTTTATTGAAAATTAAAATGATCTGATCCTCTGGTATTCTTTTTACAATAAATCAGATTAAGCTAAACCTGTTCATGGAACTAGATGTTTATACATCCGCTTAAAAAGAATCAATGAAATTGATTCCACCCTTTGCTCCCTCAAAATATAACAGAACTTACTAAAAACTTTGTGTGAAAAAACAAAATGAATTTAAACCATTAAGAACAATGAAGATTGTAAGGTAAGTTTCATCAAAGATGAATTGAGAATATGGCTTAATCACTCGCTTTAACTGTTCCTTTAACTTTTCTTATCCTCTTAAAAACTTTAATGGTTCAAATATTTTTATGACTTTATTGTCAATTTACTTCAATCAACCTGTTAATTTTAGATAACAGAAAATTCACCATAAGCCAATTGTTTTATAACCTGTATTATTTCAAAAAGAGTACCCGTAATTTTCCATTTCAGCCCCTTTCCCTGAAAAACAATCCTTACTTTTGTTAAAAATAGATTAATGAAAAAATTAATTTTATTAGCTGTAATTGGTCTGGGAATTGTTTCCTGTACCACTCAAAAAAATACAAAGAGGATGACAGAACTGCCAAAAGACTGGAAACACAACACGAATATCTACGAAGTAAATATCAGACAATATACTCAGGAAGGAACTTTCAAAGCATTTGCAAAAGAAATGCCCCGACTGAAAGCTATGGGAGTAAGAACACTTTGGTTCATGCCTATAACTCCAATTGCCCAGCAAAATAAAAAAGGAAGCCTTGGAAGTCCTTATGCAGCAGCAGACTATACTTCCATTAATCCGGAATTCGGAACCATGGAGGATTTTAAAGCGATGGTGAATGAAGCGCACAGATTAGGTTTCAAAGTAATTATTGATTGGGTAGCCAATCATACTGGTTGGGATCATGTCTGGACCAAAACACATCCTGAATTTTACCTGAAAGATCCTGATGGGAAATTCCATATTGCTTCCGGAATGGATGATATTATTGAACTGGATTACAAAAACCCGGAAATGCGCCAGGCTATGATTGATGCTATGAAATTCTGGATAACGGAAACAGACATTGATGGTTTCAGATGTGATCTTGCTTCATGGGTGGAGGTAGATTTCTGGGAACAGGCACGCCCGGAAGTAGAAAAAGTAAAACCACTTTTCTGGCTAGGAGAATTTGATGAATTGGAAAGTCCGGAATATGGAAAAGTCTTCGATGCCAGTTACTCCTGGAAATGGATGCATAAATCCGCAGATTACTATAAAAAGAATGAGCCGCTTCAGGAGCTGAAGGATTTATTGGTGCAATATTCCAATATCGGGGACAAGTCAATGAGAGCCTGGTTTACGGCTAATCATGATGAAAATTCATGGAACGGGACAGAATATGAAAAATATGCCGTTATTACCAAACCAATGGCTGTATTCTCCGCTACATGGAATGGTGTTCCGTTATTGTACTCAGGTCAGGAACTTCCCAATATGAAGAGACTCGAATTTTTTGAAAAAGACCCGATTAAATGGACCAAAACCTATCAGGCGGCCGACTTCTATAAAACACTGTTAGATCTCAAAGCTTTCAATCCTGCTTTGAGAGGCGGAGATTCGAATGTGACCACTTATTTATTGAATACAACTGCTAATGACAAGATCCTGGCGTACATAAGAAAAAATGGAAAAGATGAAGTCCTGGTTGTTTTAAACATGTCAAAAGAACCTGTGAACTTTAGTATTGAAGACGGAAATCTATCAGGAACTTTCAGAAATGTATTCGAAAAAACAAAAAGAAACTTCGAAGAAAGCAAAGATTTTAATTTCAAAGTTTCAGACTACTCAGTATTTGAAAAATAAAAATAATTTGGATCTGAAATTATAAAACATCAATCACCAGTTATTAAATGGTACTACATTCCCCTCCGCTGGAGGGGTGTCAAAATCTATGATTTTGACGGGGTGGTTTTCTCCACTCTCAATAAAAGCTGCATTACAATGAACAAACAGGAAATAATAGACATCGTTAAAGCTAAACTAACAGACAAAATTCAGTATTTCGAAAATCTGATTGCAGAAACCCGTGCTTCCAATAATGACACGAAAAGCTCAATGGGAGACAAGTATGAAACCGGCAGAGAAATGCTTCAGCAGGAAATCAATAATCTGCAACGACAGCTTAATGAAGTATTGAACCAACAGGCAATTTTACAGAAAATAACTTCTGATCCTTCAGAGAAAGTTCAGATCGGGGCTTTAGTGAAAACCAATAAGGGATTATTCTATGTTTCAGCTTCTATGGGAGAAATTCTTTTTGAAAATCAAAAGATTATGACCGTTTCTGCAGAATCCCCTTTAGTAAAGGCTATGTTTGGCAAGAAAATGGGAGAGGCTTTTACCATCAACAATACCAATCAGGATATTGAACATATTTGGTAAATCAATCTTTAATAATATGAAATTTAAAAATTTAATTCTCCTTGTCTTTTTACTTGGCAGTTTGGCTATCAATGCGCAGGTTCATGCTACAGTTTCCTCAAGAACATATGATCTGGAAACGATAAAACTTACGGTAGACGGTTTTGTAATTACGCTGAATGCTGATGGATCAATTTCCGATTTTAATGCTCCTGACCTTAATGGTAAACTTGAGTATTATGATAATCAGGTCTTCGATAAAGCTAAATATGGAAAGCTTAAAAGCATAGGAAATGTTAAAATAGATTATTGGGATGATACTGCATTTACTAGCGAGAAAGCAGGCAAACTGAAAAGCATAGGGAATGTTTCTGTAGACTATTGGGAAGATTCTGCTTTTACCAGAGAGAAAGCTGGTAAGGTAAAGAAAATTGGAAATCTTACCGTAGATTACTGGTCAAATGATGTTATTGATAACAGCAGGTTGGGAAAACTGAAAGTGATAGGGGATATTTCAATAGATTACGGAACAAAAGATATTATTGATGAAAGTAAATTTCAAAAGCTTATCAAATTTGGTCCGGTGAGACTGGAGTATTCAAATGATAAATTCATTGATAAAAACAGATATGGCCAACTGAAATCAATCACAGGAAACAGTGAAAAAGTTAATGTCTCTATATTATAATTCTTCAGTTGTCTTAATAGCTTGAAGGTGTAGGATATACACCTGTTTAATAGAAAAGAGATATACGTCTTATAAAAAGCATCCATAGGCTGGGTGCTTTTTTTTTATTAAATTTGACCCATAAATCCCTTTTCAAAATGCAAAACTACCTGGATCTTTTACAACATATTTTAGACAACGGAACTGATAAAACCGATAGAACCGGCACTGGAACAAGAAGTGTATTCGGGTATCAGTTAAGATATGACTTGTCTAAAGGATTTCCATTGGTAACCACCAAAAAGGTTCATTTAAAATCCATTATCTATGAATTGCTTTGGTTCCTGAAAGGAGATACCAATATCCAATATCTTAAAGATAACGGAGTAAGCATCTGGGATGAATGGGCCAATGAAAACGGTGATTTAGGACCTGTTTACGGAGCGCAGTGGAGAAGCTGGAACGGGGCAGACGGAAAAATTGTAGATCAGATCACAGAAGTAATAGATCAGATCAAGAAGAATCCGGATTCCAGAAGGCTGATCGTTTCTGCATGGAATGTTGCTGAAATTCCAAATATGGCTTTGGCTCCTTGTCATGCATTATTTCAGTTTTATGTAGCAGACGGAAAATTATCACTGCAGTTATACCAGAGAAGTGCAGATGTCTTCCTAGGTGTTCCTTTCAATATTGCAAGTTATGCTTTGTTATTGATGATGGTAGCACAGGTTTGTGATCTTGAAGTAGGAGATTATGTTCATAGTTTTGGTGATGTTCATATTTACAATAATCACTTTGAGCAGGTGAACAGGCAGCTTTCAAGAGAAACAAGGGCGCTTCCTACCATGAAACTAAATCCTGATGTTAAAAATATCTTCGATTTCGATTTTGAAGACTTTACATTGGAAAACTATGATCCACATCCGGGAATTAAGGCTCCGGTAGCGATTTAATATCATACAGACTCTTTTATTGTCTTTTGTAATTGACAGATTTCTATTATTTTTGAAGTTTGTGAGAATTTAATTTTCACCACAAATTTTGAAAAAATAATATGGGAAAAAAATTAAACAATATATATCTGATATTTCTGAATATCCTGATCGTTGTTTACAACCTTTATATATGGCTGTCTGTTTTTACGGAAAAGGTCATTGTGGCAGATGATTTAAAAGAAGCTTATAGCGCCAGGCATATTTCTAAGCCTTATTTTAGTTATATCTATTCCTATCTTGATTCTTCCAATATGGCAGCAAGACCGGTGTCCGGATTTGTGACGGGAACTTTGGTTTTTCTTTCAAAGTATAACGAGTCCATTTATCTTTTAGGAATACTGTTTTTTCCACTTTCATTGTTTGCTGTTTATTGGGTGGCACAAAAAAAAATTCTGTCAAAAGAACTGGCAAGTCTGATCACTTTGCTGTATTCATGCTCTTTAATCGGTACAAGTATTCAGTTTTCTCCAATCATGCTGAATTCAAACCTGGCAACAATATTTTTTAGTCTGAGCATTTATTATGTCTATGTTCATAAAAACATTCTGTTCAGTGCTTTATTTTTTATACTTTCAATATTAAGCTATGAGATTTTTCTGCCATTGATTCTGTTAAATCTTTATTTAATCAAGGAAAATAAAAATAGAATCGTTTTTCTGTTACTCACTATTGGATCCATTGTTCTTTTCAGAAAAGTCATTCAGCCGGCAATATTTGCTCATTCCTACCAAAGAGATGAAGTCGGGAAAATTTTCGAATTGAAAAGAGTAGTGCAGGTGACTATTTTTACAGCAAAATTATTTTTCAAAGATATTTTTATAGGAATATATAAAGGATTAATAAATCTTAAAAATCTTCATATTGTAGAAATATTTTTGGCTTTGATAATGTCTTCAGTTATCTATAAAGTTTTCTCCGGCTATGATTTTAAAAGCAAATTAAAAGACATTAAAAGCATAGGGCTTATTTCGCTTATTTCAATAATACTTGCAGTATGCGTTTTTTATGTTTCATCCTATATTCCGACACTTTTTGGGTTTGATAACCGCAGTCTCGGAGCAATAAGACTTTTTTACACACTCTTTACCATTTCAGGAATCATTTATTTGTCCTTTAAGCTGAAGTTTGGGAATAGAACAATCAGTTCCCTTTTTGCAGGACTCGCTTTCCTTTTACTTATCACGAACATGAGTGTGAAAAATGCCTGGATCTATACCAGTCAGTTTAATTATAAAATGTTTCACGAACTGAGTAAAACATTAAAGGCTGAAAATATTGAAAATGGTGTGGTTTGTTTAAGATATGATATGTTCACCGAACTGAAGACTAATCCACATTTTATCCTTAGAGAACCTATCTTTTACAATAACTGGGAATGTAGAATGCTGTCTGAAATGAATGGTATTGATCCTAAAAAAGTATTTATTTTTAATGCTGACAGACAGACGAAATGTGAGAGGGTATTTTTATATAAAAATGGGAAGATAGTGAGAGAAGAATAGTAGATAAGACAGAAAGTTAGAAGCTGGAAGAGAGAAGTTCTCTCAGCCAGCAAATTACTGACGTTTTATTCTTGGGGCTCTTTGCTATAGAGAAAATAAGATATTGATCTAAAATATTTAACTACTTACTAGTGTTATTAAACCTGAAAGTATCTTCCTGCTTCCAATCTTTTCACTCCTTCTTTTCCCATAAACTTTTTATTTTTTAGAATGATTAAAGTTCATATTTCGTCCGAAAGTAACTTCCGGCCTCCCTCCTCCAGCTTCCTGTCTCTTCATTCTTCCTATAAAAATCTCCTTTAAAAAAACACTAACAGACCCATTGTTTCTAAAATAAGTTTTAAATTTGAAAGAACTTGACTCTGGCCCTTTAACAAAAGGGATAATTATAAATCCAATCCCAAAAATTATGAAGTATTTAAAGATAAATATTGAAGAAAATGCCGACCCTGAGGTACTGAAAAATATTGTTCTTCAGCTAAAAGGTGTTGCTTCAGCAGAAATTGTTGACGATGAAAACCCGCAAAGTGAACTGAAAATAGCTTTTGCCAAAACAAAAGAACAGTTGAAAACCGGGGATTACGAAACTTTAGTCAATGATATTTTCGATATAATAATAAAAAAATAACTCTAAAATTATTAAAGTAGACAGATGAGAAAGGCCATTTTATCGATTGCGATATTAGGAATTTTATTTTCCGCCAATGTATCAGCACAAACCGAAACTTCAGGAAGAGAAAAAGTGTACAGAGCTACCCATACTAAAGTAACAGAGCTGAAACACACAAAGCTGAAGGTAAACTTCGATTATCAGAAAGAACAGATGAATGGGGAAGAATGGTTGACTGCTTCACCCTATTTCTATCCTACCAATGAGCTGATTCTTGATGCAAAAGCAATGCTGATTCATGAGGTAGCTCTTGATAATAATGGTAAAAAATCTCCTTTAAAATACGAATACAAAGATGATATCCTGAAAATCACACTGGATAAAACCTATCAGAAAAATCAGGACTATACAGTCTATATCAAATATACTTCCCGTCCAAACGAAGTGAAACAACAAGGAAGTATGGCCATCAATGATGCCAAAGGACTTTATTTCATTAATGCTCAGGGAACAGATCCGGAACTTCCGACGCAAATCTGGACACAAGGAGAAACAGAAGCCTCTTCTGCATGGTTTCCAACCATTGATAAACCAAATCAAAAAACAACTCAGGAAATCTACATGACAGTCCCTGATAAATATGTTACTCTATCAAATGGTATCCTGAAAGACTCTCAAAAAGAATCTAACGGATTAAGAACCGATCATTGGGTAATGGATAAAAGACATTCTACTTACCTTTTTTTCATGGGAGTAGGAGAGTATGCTATTGTAAAAGATAAATGGAAGAACATTCCTGTTGATTACTATATCGAAAAAGAATACGAGCCTTACGCTAAACAGATCTATGGAAATACTCCGGAAATGATCGATTTTTTCTCTAAAAGAATGAATTACGATTATCCGTGGGTTAAATATGCCCAAATTTCCGGTAGAAACTATGTGAGTGGTGCGATGGAAAATACAACAGCAACGCTTCATGGAAGTGATATTCTTCAAAAGCCGGGACAGCTTATCGATGAAAATACATGGGAAGATACCATTGCTCACGAACTATTTCACCATTGGTTTGGAGATCTGGTAACCGCAGAAAGCTGGAGTAACCTTACGGTAAACGAATCCTTTGCTAATTATTCTGAATACCTTTGGAATGAACATAAATATGGAAAAGATCAGGCCGATTATCACCTGATGACTGATGTGAACAGATACATCCATAATCCATCTGATTTTAATAAAAATCTGGTAAGATTCAATTATGAGTCCCGTGAAGATGTATTTGATCTGGTAACCTATCAGAAAGGAGGCGGAATCTTGAATATGTTGAGAAGCTATTTAGGAGATGATGCTTTCTTTGCTGGGATGAATGACTACCTGAAGACAAATGAATATCAGAATGCAGAAGCCCATCAGTTGAGACTTTCCTTTGAAAAAGTTTCAGGAAAAGACCTGAACTGGTTCTTTAATCAATGGTATTTTGGAAGCGGAAATCCAAAGGTAAACTATTCATTTACATTTGAACCTGTGAAAAAACAGGTGGCTGTTACAATCAATCAGACCCAGGATCAGATGTTTGAATTTTCTCTGGCAATTGATGTGTATGACAATGGAAAACCAAAGAGATATAATGTTTGGGTAAAGGCTGATGCGAAGAATACATTCAATTTTGATGTTTCTAAAGCTCCGGATTTAGTAAACATTAATGCAGATGGTGTTCTATTGGCAGATATTACTGATATAAAAACTCCGGAACAGAATCTTTTACAGTTTACGAATTCTAAAGAATTTAAAAACAGATATAATGCTTTAGCTGGAATCAAAGATCAGGCAGGTAAAAGCCCTGCAGCAACCAAATTATTGGCGGCAGCGTTAAAAGATCCTTTCTTCAGAGTAAGAATTCAGGCTTTGGAATTAGTAGATCTTAGTAACCCTGAACAAATGAAGGCATTAGGAGCTGAAGTTGAAAAATTAGCATCCAATGATCCTAAAACATTAACACAAGCTGCAGCAATTGCAGCCTTGGCTAAAACAAAAGATAAAAGATACCTTCCTCTTTTTGAAAAAGGAATGAGTGCTGTTTCGAATGCCGTAAAAGGAAGTTCGTTAGGAGCTGTTCTTGCTATTGATCCGTCAAAGGCTAATTCATTAGCTGATAAAATCGATTTGGATGGTGCTTCAGATGAGTTGCAGGCTCAGTTACTTCCAATTATTGTAAAAAATAAAGTAGTTTCTCAAATGCCAAAAATTGCTTCATTGGCAGCATTTTACCCGTTTATCAAATTCCAGAATCCTGAATTAGGGAAATCTGCAGAAGAAGGATATAACTGGATCATGTCATCTGATAACTTAAAAGCTACCGAAAGTGTGACTAAAATTTTAGGATACGCTAAAAACCAGATAGGAGATAATCCACAAGCTAAAATGATGGTGGTGCAAATACTGAAGGATGGGTTAGGTAAGAAAATGGAATTACTGAAACAGAACCCACAAAATGCGGCAAGCATTAATAAACAGATTGATGTTATCAATAAAACCATTGAAAATTATAAGTAAGATATAGAGCCGGCAAATTTGCTGGCTTTCTTTTTATAGATGAATAATTGGGATAGCTTACATGTATTGATAGGGTTCTATATTCAGGATTTAAAGTGTAGAAAAGGTCTTTAATGATATCTGTTTCGATCTTATTAATTTTTAATAATATTACAAAAATCAGTTGTTTTTACTGCTGTTTTTTGCGTTATCTTTCATAAATTCGTTTAAAATTTTAAAAAATATGAGTTTTGGAATTGAAGCGGCAAGCTATTATGTGCCATCTTTATATTTGGAAATTAAAGATTTAGCGGAAAAAAGAGGTATAGAACCGGCGAAATTGGAGAAGGGACTAGGACTTCATAAAATGGGATTGCCTGATGTGCATGAAGACGCGGCAACCTTTGCAGCAGAAGCATTATTAAGGTTGATTCAGGATTATCAGATCAATCCTAAAGAAATTTCAAGAATTTATCTGGGTACGGAAAGTGCTGTAGATGCAGCAAAACCAACCGCTTCTTATGCAATGCAGATGGTTGAAAAGGTATTGGAAGGAGAATTTGGAGAAAGAGTTTTTAAAAACTGTGATGTAGTAGATATGACTTTTGCCTGTGTAGGTGGAGTTGATGCTTTGCATAATGCCTTAGATTTTGTAAGAGTAAATCCTGAGAAAAAAGCGGTAGCCATTGCCAGTGACTATGCAAAATATGAATTGGATTCTTCAGGAGAATATACACAAGGGGGTGGAGCTGTTGCGCTATTGATCTCTGCAAAACCTGATCTTCTTGAAATTGAAAATAATTGGGGAGTAGCTACAGAAAGTGTTTTTGATTTTTTCAAACCAAGAAGACAATATCAAAAAGAAGATCTGAACGGAGCACCTGAAATGTATCCTGACAAGATTGAGATCTTTACAGATGAGCCGGTTTTTGATGGGCAGTATTCCAATCAGTGCTATCAGGATAGGATCAGAGAAGCTTACCAGCATTATAAAGATATTACGGGAAAAGAAAAGCCTTATGAAGCGTGGAGGTATATTATTTTCCATTTACCTTATGCTTTTCATGGGAAAAGAGTCTTTACAGAAATCTATAGCCTGGAAAATGGAATTTCCTATGAAACTCCTGAGGATCAGAAAGCAGTTGCTAAATCTGAAAATTATATACAACTGATTAATGAAGCTATTGAAAAGACCCAAAGAGCTTCTTCAGAAATAGGGAATATGTATACAGCTTCTATTTTTATGGCATTCCTTTCCGGTTTACAGACTTCTTTTAACGAAAATGAAGATCTATCTGGAAAAGGAATTGGATTCTTAGGGTATGGTAGTGGTTCCAAGTCCAAAGTATTTGCCGGTAAGGTATCTCCCAATTGGAAAACTGTGGCAGGGAAATGGAATTTATTCGAAAATCTGACTCATAGAAAGGTTATTGATTTTGAAACCTATGAAAAGCTTCACAGAAAGCAATTGAGCCAATCTGTAAATCCAAATTATAAAGGATTCGGTCTTGTTTCTATAGAGACTGAGAGTCCAGTTTTAGCAGGAGCTAGGTATTATGGTTATCAAAAATAGTTTTAAAATTAAAACATATAAAAAGCATTCCAAAAATTGGAATGCTTTTTTTGTCCCAGTTAAGTATTGTTGTTAAAAGATAGTAACAGCAGTATGTAATGTGATATCTGCTTATTCAGATTATAGCTTTTTGAAAAGATAAAATATTACGGTTTAGAGATAAAATAGTTTAATTTATTTTGTAAAAAATAGAATATAAATGGCAAAAATAAAGTCAGGAGATATTCTCAAAAATATACTGATTTAGACGGATTTTTAGAGATCATATATTAACAGATTTTTAATTTTATTTTCACGGAGACTGCCTTTTTAGGCGGTCTTCCTGATTTTTATCAGGTTGTTTTTTATGTTTTTTCGCTAAAAAGTATTCATCTTTTTGCTGATTTTAGTTAAAAAAAGGGAGAGTGTTGTTTTATTTTTTTCGCTGATTTAATTATTTATTATTAATTTTTTTCACTTTATTTTTTGAATTGATGTACGTTAATTTTTATTTCACTTTTCGTTAAAATTCCATTAATGTTTAAAATGATTTGATATTATTTAAAATTTCAAATATAATTAAAGTTTTTTTTTATCATTTTTTAGAGTTATATGTAGATAATCCTTTTCTTATGGACTGTTTTCAGGTTTTAATAAATTGATGGTGTTAATATTTATTAACATATTTGTCCCCTTGAATATATTAAAATCTGTTAATATGAATGTGAAGTTACATGTATTAAGTGCTGGAGCTTTGTTTTTTTTAGGACAAGCTGCCTATGCACAAAAATCTAAGAATGATTCTATTCTGAAGGAGAATAAGATCGATGAGGTAATCGTTACTGGATATCAGAAGAAAAAAGCAGATGAAATTACCCAGGCTCAGGCCGTTGTAAGTGGAGATGCTATCAGAAGAACTTCTCCTACAACATCTATCGGAAACTCTTTACAGGGTAAAGCTTCAGGGGTATATGTACAAAGTGCTACGGGACAGCCAGGTTCTGCTGCTACCATTATGGTAAGAGGGGTTGCCGGTGTTGGTGGTTCTTCTGAGCCTACTTATGTGGTGAATGGTATGTATATGTCTGCTAGACAGTTCAGTGCAATCAACCCTGCAGACGTAGAATCAATTTCCGTTCTTAAAGATGCTGCAGCTACGGCTCAGTATGGTGCGAGAGGAGCAAACGGGGTAGTTGTAGTAACAACTAAAGCCGGGAAAGTTGGAAAAACTAACTATTCATTTGAAAGTAAGTTTGGTTTCAGTGAAAAGCTGAAGGATAAGAACTTTACAATGATGAACGCCAGAGAGTTAATGAACTATCAGAATGAATTAGGTTACTTAGGAGTAACTCCAAGATCTCAAACTGAAATTAATGCTCTTGCTGTTTATGATCACAACTGGCAAAAAGATCTGTTGAGACCATCAAGCATTCAGTCTTATTTGTTCAGTGCACAGGGAGGATCCAGAGAAAGTACATTCTACTATTCATTAGGATATGATGCTGATAATGGTATTCTTAAAGATGTAGACGGACTTAAGAGATATACAGGTAATTTCGGATTTACTAACAAATTGAGCGAAAAGTTAAACGTTGGAGTTAACTTAGGAGTTCAGTATCAGGTTACGCAGAACTTTAGAGACAGAAACAATACACAGAACCCATTCGCGGCAATGTATAAATATGCTCCTTACGAGCCGATTTATAACCCAGACGGAAGCTACAATCAGAAAATGAGAGCAGGTTCCAACACTGTAGAGCAGATCCGTAATAACAGAGCAGAAGACCAGAGATTAAGAATTCCGGTAACTTTATTCGGTGAATATAAAATCATGGACGGATTGAAATTTAAAACTAATTTCAACGGACTTTACGACTGGTACATGAATACCACTTGGATGAAAAAGGGATCTAACCTGGATTTAACTACCAACAAAATCCCTACAGGTTCATTGGCGAAAAACTCATTCTATGCATTTAACTACACATGGAATAACTCATTAAATTATAAGAAATCATTCGGAAAACATAATTTCGATTTCTTAGGATTTATCGAATATAACGATAACTTCACTGAAAATGTGAATGCAAGTGCTTATGGATTAAAATCTACTACACTTAGCGTACCTTCTATCACGACTCCTTCAGACAGAAATACATTTACCGGAACTAAAGTTAGAAATACTCTTTTCAGTTTAGCTGGTATGGTAAACTATGATTATGAAGGTAAATATTTAGCAACAGGATCATTAAGAAGAGATGCTTCTTCCAGATTTGGAGCTAATAACAAGAGCGGGATCTTCTGGTCTGCCAGTGCTGCTTGGAACATTGCGAAGGAAGACTTCATGAAAGGTGGTTTCATCAACGACTTGAAATTGAGAGCTTCTTACGGTACAACTGGAAATGACGGTTCATTATCTGACTACTACAACGTAGCGAATGTTGGTTTCGATTTATACGGAAATAACGCCGCTTTATTTCCTGGAACTTATAACAGTACCGAAAAAGCTTACATCATTGGTAACACGAATCTGAAATGGGAAGCTAATGCGGTAACTAACGCAGGGGTTGACTTTACAATGTGGAAGAGAAGAATCCGTGGATCCGTAGAAGTTTATCAAAACAAGAGAAAAGATTTCGTACAGTTAGTACCATTGGATAAGCAGGAAGGATCATATTACCAATATATCAATGCTGGTGATATGACTCAGAAAGGTCTTGAAGCTGAATTAAGCGTAGACGTTATGAGAAAGAAAGATTTCCAATGGACGGTACGTGCTAACATCTCTTTCCAGAAATCAACTCTTGATAAGCTGGCAGATGGACAAACTGAAAGAAACCTTGGATATACTTATCTTAAAGTAGGTGAATCTCCATACGCATTCTATAGTGTTAGATTTGCAGGTGTAAACTCAGCTAATGGAAATGCTCAATATTACGATAAAGCAGGAAACATTACAGAAAAATACAGTGCTTCTGATGCTGTTCCACTTACAGATAAATCTCCTTTCCCAACAAGCTTCGGAGGTTTCGGAACTACACTTCAATATAAAGGATTCGATTTCAGTGCAGACTTTACATTCAAGTTAGGAGGTTATACATATAACAACATGTATTTACTTGCTGTTGACCCAACTCAGGCTAAGGCTGGAAGAAACATGGCGCAAGCTGCTTCCAACATGTGGAGAAAACCAGGTGATACAGATGTATTCCAAAGAGTAGACTCTAACGGTATGCGTGATTCTGATCAGTGGATTGAGAAATCAGACTACTTAAGATTAAGATCCCTTACATTAGGATATACATTTGATAAAAAAGTTCTTGGAGAGGATTCTCCAATTAATAAACTGAGAATGTTTGTACAGGGGCAGAACTTATTTACAGTAACAAGTTTCCACGGAGAACCTGAAATTTCTGTAGGATCTGCTGAATCTACATCATTATTCGTTCCAGGATCATATAACCTTTATACTTATCCTGCTGTAAGAACGATCATGGTAGGAATGCAATTAGAATTTTAATATTGAATAGCTTTATGAAAAAGAATATAATAAAAATAAGTTTAGCTGCGTTGACTGTTTTTGTATCGTTAACGTCTTGTGAGAGAAATTTAGATCAGATTTCATCAGTGAATGAAGCAGAGGAGCAGGCAATGACCAGACCTGAATCATTCAGACAGGCTTTAGATGGAGCTTATACAGCATTTAAAGGAGGTGGTTATTATACTAGTGATACAGGTAACCAGCTTATTATGGGTGACCTTACTACAGATAACCTTATCATTTCAGATGGAGGAAGAAACTCTAACGCTTCAGCTTCAAACTTTGAATTCTCTTCAGATAATTCACAGACTACAGGCTTGTTCAGTGCAGCATATGCTGTGGTAAGCAGAGCTAACTTTGTTCTTTCTTATTTAGGAAATGGGGTGTTATCTGGTACTCAGAAAGATAATGTTGAAGCAGAAGCAAGAGCTATCAGAGCTGCAGCTCATTTTGATATCTTAAGAGCTTACTCTGTAATCCCAACACAAAACTCAACAGCGAAGAACCAATATGGTATTTATTATTCTGAATCTTACAAACCTTTGAATAATGATTCTTCCAGAAGTCTTAGTGTAAGTGAGTCATATGATAAAGTAATCAATGACTTGTTAATTGCCGCTGATAAAATTACACAGAATGATGCTGATAAAGGAAGATTCAGCAAAGCTGCTGTATACGGATTATTATCAAGAGTATACCTTTATAAGGGAGACAATGCTAATACTATAAAATATGGTCAGTTAGCTTTAGGTCTTTCACCAAGTGTTACAACATTGGCTAACTTTAACAGTATCTGGAAAGAAAACGAAGGATTGGCTAAAATTACTGATGGAGTTTTATTCCAGATCTCAAATACTGCACCTGAGCGTAATACAGTAGGGGTTGCTTATAATCAGCTAATTGACGGTCAATACAGATCGGAATTTGTTGCAGATTATGATTTCTACAACTCTTTTGCTAATAATGATGTAAGAAAAACGACTTACTTCACCCAAGCTTTATACAACAAAAAAATGTATAACCACATTACAAAATATGCAGGTAATGGTGGACCGGTTAACATTGTTCCAATTAAGTATCTGAGAACTGCTGAAGTATTACTGAACGTAGCTGAAGCATCTTACAACTCAGGAAACCAAGGGGCAGCTCTTACTTTGTTAAACCAGTTGAGAAAAGAAAGATATACTTCATTTACTCCTGGAACAGAAGCTGGAACAGCTCTTTTAGACGCTATCCTGAAAGAAAGAAGATTGGAGCTTGCTTTTGAAAATGACAGATGGTATACATTGAAAAGATTAGGAAAGTCTATTAAAAGATCCAATAAAGGAGATATTGCTGATGGTAGCGGATCAAAAGCGCTTGTTCAGACTCTGGATGCAAATAGTGACTTATGGCAATGGCCAATTCCGATCAATGCTATTCAGGCTAACCCGAACATTAAGCAAAATGACAATTATTAAGAAATAACATTTTTAATATATATAAGAGGAGTCCCATGAAAATGGGGCTCTTTTTTATTTGAGTTTAGAAGTAATTATATGTTTCCGGAACACGAATCCCGTAGCTCGTATAATAAGTTAAATTCTTTACTCAGATTTACTCCCGAACAATCATCCTGTTTTGATAACTCTTAGGTGTTATACCTTCCAGCTGTTTAAAAACCCGGGTAAAATAATTGGTATCTGAAAATCCCGTCTGGTAAGCCGTTTCTTTAATGCTGTTTTGGGTAGCCAGTAATTCTTTAGCCTTATTGATTCTTTCCTGCAAAATAAAGTCATTAGGGGAAGTTCCCAATTCATCTTTGAACATCTTAAAGAAGTTCGATTTACTCACATAGGCAAGCTTTGCAATACTTTCTATTGACAGTTTCTGGTGCAGGTTTCTTTTAATATAATCAACAGCAAATCCAATTCTTGATTTATTTTTTACAATATTTCTTTCCACCATACTTCTGGCCTGTGTCTGCATAAGCCGTATTAGAAGTTCTTTCAGAGCAAAATCAGCCATAATATCCTTTTGGGAATTATCATCCATGGCTATTCTCATAATATTATTGGTTGCAGAAGCCAATGCTTGGTTGTTAAAAAGAAAATACTCATCCAGCTGAATATTCCATTGGGATGCTTCATCTACCTTAGGAAGATGATAGTTTAAGTGATTCAGAGAATTTTCTATAAAATCAGGGTTAAGACTTAAAGAAATACATTGTGTAGGAGTTTCATCAGCCTCAGGAAAATCAATCACCATGGTTTCACCGGGTGCTACCAGAATGCTTTCTCCCGGGAAATAATCAAAATAATTAGTTTTGTTATCCAGTTTCATGTATTTTTTACCTCTCAGCATGGCTGTAAATGCAATATTTTCAAAATGAAGTTTCACTCCGAAAGCAGCTTTATGCGTTTCGTAGATACTGAATTCACAATTGTTTAGGTTGAATTTCGTCTGGTTTTCAACAAGACTCAATAGCTGGTTTTCTTTGCGTAATTCAGGAGTATTTAATAAAATATTACTATTGTTATTCATTTCTAAATATTTTTATAAAACTGGTAACTCAAATATAGAAAATTTGACTCAACGTTGCTGTTAATAAAATACTAAAATTAGACTTCTGTACTATTCTGCACTTTTTTTATACGATTGTGCTATAGGTTTTTTACACATCCGTGTAATTTGGCTGTATAGAAAAATTAAAACATACTAATATGAGCACTCTTACAGAACCAAAATCAATCACGCTTTTACAGCGTCCCGAGTTCAAAAGCAGATATGATAACTATATTGACGGAAAATTTACTCCCCCCGTTAAAGGACAGTATTTTGATGTAGTATCACCAGTTGACGGTAAGAATTTTACCCAGGTAGCTCATTCATCCAAAGAAGATCTGGAACTTGCCGTAGATGCTGCAGATAAAGCATTCCAGACCTGGAAAAATACCTCAGCTACAGATAGAAGTATTATTCTTAATAAAATTGCAGACAGAATAGAACAGAATTTAGAATACCTGGCTACTGTGGAAACCATTGATAACGGTAAAGCGGTCAGAGAAACATTAGCTGCAGATATTCCGCTGGCTATTGATCATTTCAGGTATTTTGCATCCGTGATCCGCGCAGAAGAAGGATCACACAATGAACTGGATAAAGATACCGTTTCCTTGATCGTTCATGAACCTTTGGGAGTAATAGCACAGATCATTCCGTGGAACTTTCCGATTCTTATGGCAACCTGGAAGCTTGCTCCGGCAATAGCTGCCGGAAACTGTGTTGTTTTAAAACCTGCAGAAAGCACTCCGGTTTCTATCATGATCTTAATGGAGTTAATTGGAGACCTGTTACCTGCAGGGGTAGTGAATATTGTGAATGGTTTTGGAGCAGAACTGGGAAGAGCTCTGGTAACTAACCCTAAAGTATCTAAGGCAGCTTTCACAGGATCTACAGCTACAGGACGTATGGTAATGCAGTATGCTACCGAAAATATTATCCCTGTAACGTTGGAGTTAGGTGGAAAATCACCTAATGTTTTCTTCAACTCCGTGATGGATGCGGATGATGAATTCTTGGATAAAGCTATTGAAGGTGCTGTTCTTTTTGCACTAAATCAGGGAGAGATTTGCACATGCCCGTCAAGATTATTGGTTCAGGAAGGAATAGCAGATGCTTTCATCGAAAGAGTAATTGAAAGGGTAAAAGCAATCAAAGTAGGAAATCCGCTGGATAAAACTGTTATGATGGGAGCTCAGGCTTCAAAAATTCAAAAAGAAAAGATACTTTCCTATATCCAACTTGGGGTAGATGAAGGTGCTGAAGTGTTGGTAGGAGGAGATGTGAATCATCTTGGAGAAGATCTGGAAGATGGATTCTATATCCAGCCTACGGTCTTCAAAGGAAATAATAAAATGCGAATCTTCCAGGAAGAGATATTCGGTCCTGTATTGGCCTTCACTACCTTTAAGGATGAAGAAGAGGCCGTAAAAATTGCCAATGATACTATTTATGGTCTGGGAGCAGGAGTATGGACAAGAGATGCTCATCAATTGTACAATATTCCGCGTCAGATTGAAGCAGGAAGAGTTTGGGTGAATCAATATCATTCATATCCTGCAGGAGCTCCTTTTGGAGGATATAAACAATCTGGAATCGGAAGGGAGAATCATAAAATGATGCTGGACCATTATCGCCAGACCAAAAATATGCTGATCTCCTATAATAAAAATAAGTTAGGTTTCTTTTAATATTATGTAGGACGTGCCCGATTGCCTTGGCTTTTCCCAAGGCAAACGGTCGGGCTATGCAGGGCTTCACTTCGTTTCGGTGCTTCATTGCATTCCGCACCGGCTCGTGCCTCGCCGCCCATACTATCCCTCACGCATGAAGTATAGCGTTCTTGCCTGCTTTTTAAACTGAAAAAATATGAATTTCTTTAAATGACAACTGGATAATGACTCAAAATAACCCTGATAAAAACTCTTTCAAAAAATAAAATATGATCCCAAAAACGATGAAAGCTGCAGTAGTTCAAGGCTACGGACAGCCCCTGAAAATAGAAGAAGTTCCCGTAAGAGAACCCGGAAGATATGAAGTGCTTGTAAAGGTGATTGCCTGTGGTGTTTGCCACACAGATTTACATGCTGTAGATGGAGATTGGCCTGCCAAGCCCAAAATGCCGCTTATTCCGGGGCATGAAGGTGTTGGTATTGTAGTTGCATGCGGGCCTGAAGCTTTTGTAAAAGAAGGAGATGCAGTAGGAGTTCCATGGCTTTACAGTGCCTGTGGTTGTTGTGATTACTGCATTACAGGATGGGAAACACTTTGTGAAGCTCAGAAAAATGGAGGATATAGTGTAGACGGTGGATTTGCAGAATATGTAATAGCAGATTCGAGATATGTAGGGCATCTAAAATCTGATGTGAATTTTCTTGAAATTGCTCCTATATTATGTGCCGGAGTAACAGTGTATAAAGGACTAAAAGAAACTGAAACCAAACCCGGTGAATGGGTTGCTATTTCAGGGATAGGAGGTCTGGGCCATGTAGCAGTTCAATATGCAAAAGCAATGGGCATGCATGTTGCTGCCATTGATGTTGCAGATGACAAGCTTGATTTGGCCAAAAAATTAGGCGCAGATCTGGTAGTTAATGCAAAAAATACAGATCCAGGTGAATATCTGCATAAAGAGGTAGGAGGAATGCATGGTGCGTTAATTACTGCTGTCTCACCCATAGCTTTTAAGCAGGGAATAGATGTCTTAAGAAGAAAAGGAACAATTGCTCTTAACGGGCTGCCTCCCGGATCATTTGAACTTCCAATTTTTGAAACTGTTTTAAAACGAATTACGGTAAGAGGATCTATCGTAGGAACCAGAAAAGATTTGCAGGAAGCATTGGATTTTGCTAATGAAGGTCTTGTAAAAGCTACAGTAACCTCTGCGAAATTAGAAGATATTAATGACGTTTTTGATAAAATGAAAAAAGGCCAGATTGATGGCAGAATAGTATTGGATATTGCAGGCTCAAATTAAATAATGATGTTATTGATCCCGGTTAAAAAATATTTTACCGGGATCTTTTATAAAAATAGGTTTTTATGAGGCTAAAATAATAGAGATGAAAACAAAAACAGCAAGACTTTCCGCAACAGAAAAAGCCCTTGAAGTCATCCGTGAGCTTGAAGAAAAATATGGTGCACTGATGTTTTATCAGGCAGGAGGATGCTGCGAAGGGACACAACCGCAATGCTTCGAAAAAGGAGGCTTTTTCCCAAGAATGAATGATGCTATGATCGGTACCATCAACGGACATGAATTCTGGATAGACCGCGATCTTTTTGAGTACTGGAAATACTCCCATTTCACCCTTGATGTAACGGATGGTTTCGGACCCGGAGGTTTCTCTTTAGAAACTCCTCTAGGAAAGACATTCAAAGTGCAGTATAGACTTTTTACTCCCGAAGAATATGGAAATCTCGAGCCCGTACAACGCAGTGAATGAAATTTAAAAGTGGGGGATCATTTCACATCTGTTGTCATTTTGACGAAAGAAGAATTTCATGTATACCAGCATTTATTTCAATCGTCAATCCTTAACAAACCGGTTGACAAACATCGCGGCGACAATATCTCCCACAGAATTTAAAACTGTAGCCAAAGGATCTACCAAAGTTCCAATAATCATTACTGCCGGAATAGCTTCCTGAGGTAATTTATACACCGAGATCATGAGCATTTCCCCAATATATCCGCCATTAGGAATTCCACCCGCTACAATACTCACAAATACTGTAATTCCCAAGGCTAAAAGCAAGTTGGCAGGGTCAAAAAAGTCTTTTCCAATGATTAAAAAAGCCACATAAATTTTGATAATTGAAGACATGGAAGATCCATTCTTATGCAGCGTTGTCCCAATAGGAATTACCAAATTGGAAATGGAATTCGGGATTCCGATCTTAGAAGCGGCCTGTAAATTAGCAGGCATAGTTGCAAAGCTGCTGCAGGTACTTATAGCTGTAAGAGTAGGGTAGATGGCATTGGTCCAAAAACTTTTAACACCCTTCTGGCCACTTGCCATAAATGCATAAAGGGAAAAGAAAACGAGAAAATAAATAATTCCGGCAATATAATACAACCCTAAAGGTTTAGCATAAAAACCAAAAAGTTGTGGTCCTAATGTAGCAACCTGATAGGCGAAATAAGCTCCCAAACCAATAGGCGCCAACTTCATTACTAATAGAAGAAGTTCCTTCATTACTTCATATCCTGAGGCTATAAAAATCCTGAAAGGCTTTCCTACTTCGCCCGTTTTTCTGGCTGCAAAACCTGTCATAAAAGCAAAAATAAGAAGTGCCAACATATTCTGTCTGGAAAACAAAGCAGTGAATTCTCCCACGGTAAAGAAGCTTACAATTCTATTTCCCCAGCTGTCTTCATTGGCGGTTTCTGTAATCATATCAGAACTTCCGGAAACCCCGGAAACCGGAAACAGATAAACTGCACAGATGGTGAAAATAGCAGCGGTCAGAATAAAAAACAGAAAGGTAAACGCCATAATAAGAATAATCTTTCCGAATTTAGATTGCTGTTCCAGAGAAGCAATAGAGTTGGATACTGCAAAGAATACCAGAGGTACAACACTTACAAAAAGAAGATTTAGGAAAATATCTCCCAAAGGTTTAATGTATTCTACAAAACCCGGAGCAACAATACCTATAATGCTTCCAATAGTGATTCCCAGAAGTAAAAATATGATTCCGGAGTAGTTTTTCAGTACCTCGTTCATAGAGTGCTTTTTATCAAAGATAAGTTTATTTTTAATGTATATACTAGAACTTAACCTGAATTTTCCTGTTGAATGATTTTTATCTATTTCTATAAAATTGGATAGTTAATATTATTAATTATAAAATTTTTTTCTTTAAAAATCGAAATTAATGAAAATATTTAAATTATCTAATATTCAATTTATATGTTAATATTATTAGTTTTTATTAATTTATTTCAAAAAACTTTGATTAATTCTTTTTTATTTCGAATATTTATAATATTTTTACAAAACACAAATTAAAAAAAATATTGTAAATTATGAAAAGAAAAAACAAAATTTCGCTATTGTTGCTTGCTGCAGTAATCACTGTAAGCTGTAACTCTGACAGACTTAGTGATACTCCTGAATCTAATCCTGATGCAAATGCTGCTGTGAATTCTGATGATGCAGCTTCTGGTGATGCTAAGCCTATTCCCGGACAATATGTTGTTGTTTTAAATGATGGTGTTTTGGAAAAAAATGGACTTGCTGTTTCTAAAGAGACGAATAATAGCAGAGAGAGCTATTTAAGACAAACAGGAGTACTATTAGATAAATTAAAAAATAGTGATGGTTTGAAACTAGGTATTGATAATCAAAAAATTTCTAATGCTTTCGGCTATGCTTTGGAAGGTTTTGTAGCTAAAAACCTTACAGATGCAGAGGTTCAAGCACTTAAAAAAGATTCTAGAATCAAAAGTGTTGAACAAGATTATCAAGTTTCTTTAGGGACGTCAACCAGAGCTGTTACACAAGCTGCTTCTTCGCAAGAAACGCCTTGGGGAATTACCAGAATTGGTGGGGCAGGCGACGGGACAGGAAAAACAGCCTGGGTTATTGATTCAGGTATAGATTTAGATCATCCAGATCTTAATGTAGATACACAGAGAAGTGTTTCTTTTGCAGGAGATAATAATCCTGATGATGGAAACGGGCATGGGACGCATGTTGCAGGAACTATTGCAGCTCTTAATAATAACATTGGAGTGGTAGGTGTAGCAGCTGGAGCAAAAGTTGTTGCATTAAAGGTTTTAAAAAATGATGGATTTGGTGACTTTTCATGGACTGTTTCTGCTTTGGATTATGTATATGCCAATGCTTCAGTAAATGATGTAGTGAATATGAGTTTAGGCCCTGCAAACGGAAGACTTAGACTTTCTACTACCGATCAGGCCGTGTTAAAAGTTGCTGAAAAAGGGATTAAAACAGCAATAGCGGCAGGGAATTCCTATGACGATGCTAATTATTATTCGCCAGCAGCTGTTAATCATGCTAATATTTATACGATTTCTGCTATAGCCCAAGGCGATTACTGGGCTTATTTTTCTAATTATGGAACTTGTGTGGATTATGCAGCTCCCGGCTATCAAGTAAAATCAACATGGTTGAATGGTGGTTACAATACCATTAGTGGAACTTCTATGGCGTCACCACATGCTGCGGGTGTGTTGCTTCTGGGGACACCAAAAGCAGACGGTAGTGTGAAATCTGCTTATTGGGAATATAAATACGGATTTTTAACTAACGGAACATTCGGCAAATATTATACAGGTAAATATGGATCGACAAATACTTACGCTTTAGCAGACTACCGTAATGATAAAGACGGTGTAATTGACAATATTATTCATAGGTAATGTTTAATAAATTTAAAATAAAAAAGGGATGAAGTAATTCATCTCTTTTTTATTTTAAAGAAATTCAATTGTTATTTTAAAGGCCGATTTCCTACTGAAGATTATATTTTGTTTGTTATTATTTTATGGGATTTCAGAGATTAATTTCATAAATTTGAGTAAACATCGTTTCTATGGCTTATATAGATTACTATAAAATTTTAGGCGTAGATAAAAGCGCAACCCAGGATGATATCAAAAAGGCTTACCGGAAATTGGCCAGAAAGCTGCATCCGGACCTTAATCCTGATGATAAAGAATCAGAAAAAAAATTCAAAGAGCTGAACGAAGCCAATGAAGTTCTCAGTAATCCTGAAAACCGTACAAAGTACGATAAGTATGGAGAAAATTGGAAGCATGGTGAGGAATATGAAAAAGCTCAACAGCAGCAAAGACAATATCAACAGCAGAATTACAATGATGGTTATTCTGGTGCAAACTTTGGTGAGGGCGAAGACTTTTCAGATTTCTTCCAAAATATGTTTGGTGGAGCAGGAGCAGGAGGCTTTGGAAAAAGTACAAGAGGAAGAGCTTCAGGAAAGTTCAAAGGGCAGGATGTACAGGCAGAATTAACCCTGAATCTGAGAGATGCTGCCGTAACTCATCAACAAACTTTTGAAATCAATGGCAAAAAAGTAAGAATTACGATTCCTGCCGGAGTCTATGATGGGCAGAAAATAAAATTAAAAGGTCATGGAAATCCGGGAGTGAATGGCGGTCCAAACGGGGATCTCTATATCATGTTCAATATTCCTGTAGATCCTGATTTTGAAAGAGTAGGGGATGATCTTAAATCCAAGGTTACTATTGATTTGTATACCGCAGTTTTAGGAGGAGACGTAAAGGTAAATACGCTTGATGGAAGTGTTAACCTTAAAGTAAAGCCGGAAACCCAAAGCGGAATGACTGTAAGGCTGAAAGGAAAAGGTTTTCCTGTCTATAAGAAAGAAGGAGAGCATGGCGATCTTTTTGTAACCTATGAAGTGAAACTGCCTACCAACCTTACCGATAAGCAGAAAGAACTTTTTGAACAACTTAAAAATTCCTAGGCGATGAGTGAAAGAATATCACGAGAAGAACTCGTAAGAATATACAATATAGAAATCACCTTTTTTGATGAGCTTGTAGATTATGGTCTGCTGACTATTCATGTTGAAGATGATATTCATTATCTGATGTATGAAGACCTGCCGGATCTGGAAAAATTTGCCAATTGGTATTATGATCTTGAAGTTAATCTTCCGGGCTTAGAAGTTATTCATAATATGCTGAAAAAACTGGAGGCTTTAAAACGAAGAAACAGAGAGCTTATGAACAAACTTTCAGCAATCAGTGACCAATATGAAGATATTTAGCTTAGTTTTGTAGCTTTTTAAAGCAACCATGTATTATGAGTGAAGAAAAAGTGATTACATTAAAACCTGAGAGAAAAATTTTTGAAGATATTTATTTTAGCGGAAATCAGGGCAGTCTGCTTTTTTCTCCTACTACAAAAAGCAAAACCATAACAACTATTGCTGCAGCGGTTATTTTATTGATTGCATTTCTGTTAAAAGGCAGTTTGAGTAAAGAAAGCCAGGGAATTTTATACTTTTTGAGTTTTATACTTTTACTTTGTGCTGTTTTCTTATCTGTAAGCGTTAATAAAGTTTCAAGATGGAAAAAACAGGTTAATTATTACCTGAACACTTTAGAAAAATGTAAGATCTACGAAATAAGAATTGAACAGAACTTTTTTACAGTCAATATCGATGGGGAAAAAGAAACCAGTGAATGGAAAGACTTTCAGTTTTTTGACAGTAATCATGATTTCATTTCTGTTGAAGGGAAATACAGCTATATGTTTCCCCGAAAGTCAATGAGCGAAAGGGATTATTCTTTGCTGAAGACCATTTTAAAAGATAAAATCCAGTCATAAAAAAATCAGAGCAAACGCTCTGATTTTTTATTTTATAATGTTGTCTTCTCGCTTATTCCAGCCAGCCCATTTCTTTCATCCATTCATCATTGTAGATCTTTCCTACATATCTTGACCCGTGGTCGTGAAGTAATACTACGATAATATCATCTTTAGTGAACTGATCTTTCATCTGAACCAATGAGGCGATAGCACTTCCAGCCGAATATCCGCAGAAAATACCTTCCTCTTTAGCCAGTTTCCTTGCATAGATCGCCCCGTCTTTATCCGTTACTTTCTCAAAGTGATCGATAACAGACATATCATAGTTTTCAGGAATGATGTCTTCACCAATTCCCTCAGTGATATAAGTATAAGCGTGATCGTAATGTAACTCTCCGGTTTCGTGGAATTCTTTAAGAATAGATCCATAGGTATCAACCCCAATTACTTTAATATCTTTATTTTTTTCCTTGAAGAATGTTCCACATCCTGTAATGGTACCTCCTGTTCCTGCTCCTGCTACAAAGTGAGTCAGTTTTCCTTCCGTCTGTTCCCAGATCTCAGGTGCTGTAGACTCATAGTGAGCTGTTCTGTTAGATAAATTGTCATATTGGTTTACATACCATCCGTTTTCTGTTTCCTTAGCCAGTCTTTTAGATACTGAATAATAAGAACGCGGATCAGTAGGTTTTACATCAGTAGGGCAAACAATTACTTCAGCACCTACAGCGCGAAGAATGTCACACTTTTCTTTAGATTGCTTGGAATTGGTTACAAAGATACATTTGTAGCCTTTGATGATAGCAGCTAATGCCAATCCCATTCCTGTATTTCCGGAAGTTCCTTCAATGATAGTCCCTCCAGGTTTTAATCTGCCATCTTTTTCGGCATCTTCGATCATTTTAAGAGCCATTCTGTCCTTTACAGAATTCCCAGGGTTGAATGTCTCAACTTTTGCTAAAACTAATGCTGGAAAATCTTCACCCAATACATTGTTAAGTTTTACCAATGGTGTGTTTCCTATAGTTTCAAGGATATTTTTTGCGTATTTCATAAATGTTTTATATGCGGTGCAAAGATAATGCTTTTAAAATTATCCATATTGAGATCATGTGTGATTGCAGCTCAAAACAAATGATTAAAAGCTTAATTTTTTAAATCCAATAATAACGTTAATTGTACTTAATGGCCTTCACCGGAGAAATCTTACTAATTAGATAACTCGGAATAATTAAGGCAAGAGCAGATATAGCCAAAATTCCTAATGAAATGGAAACAATAGCAATAGGGTTAAGGTCTACCGGAACCGTGCTTACGTAATAATTTTCTGGATTAAGTTTAATAACCCCAAAGAATTTTTGAATAAGAATTAATCCCAATCCGATGGCATTTCCATATAAAAGTCCCGGAATCATAATGATAAGGGTATAATTGATAAAGGTAGCCCTGATCTGTGCATTACTTGCTCCTAAGGTCTTAAGCAAACCAATGGAATTGGTTCTTTCAATAATAAGGATAAGAAGAACCATAATAATATTGATGACCACTACTATTAGCATAATGATGATGATAAGAGCGATATTGGTGTCGAAGATACTGATCCAGTCTGTAATTTGTGGGAATTTTTCAGTAGCTTTTTCAGCATAGTTTTTATAACCGATCAGTTTTTCAATGTCTGGGAAATCCTTGTCAATATCATTAACGTTTTTCAGGAAAATATCAATGCCTCCAATCTCATCAGGTTTCATATCCTGAATCTTTCTTGCATGATTAATTCCACCAATCACAAACTGTTCATCAATGAGTTTAATGTCTGTTCTATAAATCCCAATAATTTTGAACTTACGATAAAGGGGTTTCTGATCGGCCTTTAAGAAGACCGTAACTATACTGTCATTGACTTTAAGATGAAGATCATTGGCAATTTTTTGTGAAACAGCCACATCATTGTTGAAGCCAACTTCTGTTACCTTAGGGGTAGTTCCGGCGATCAGAAATTTTTTAAACCTTACGCTGTCGAAGTCCTTTCCGATTCCTTTAAATATAATTCCTGCAAAATTATGCTCATTACGCATAATTCCGGTAACGGTTACATATTTTTGGATACTTTCTACATCCGGAAGTTCCTTAATCTTGGCAATATTTAATCCCTGATTATCTAAAACCGAGGTATTATAAGAAGAATTAGATCGGGTAGACCGTACCGTAATATGGCCGCTGAAATCTGCGAGTCTCTCTTTAATAGCTTTTTTGGAACCGAATCCGGTGGCTACGGTAATCAGAGAAACAATGATTCCCAGTGCTACAGAAAGCCTGCCAATGAAGATGATAACCCGGGAAAGGTTATTTTTGTTATCTTTGGAAAATGCTATTTTTCTAGAGAAATATAAAGGAAACTTCAAGCTTATGAATTTAGATTTCAAAATTAAAAATTTACTTCTGATTTGCCTAATTTTTTTAGGAGTATTCAACCAATATTATTCTCAAACTCAAGTTCAACCGGATTTTAAAACCGGGGCAGATCAGCCCGAGCTTTATTTACCCTTATTAAAGGATAAAACCATTGGAGTAGTAACGAACCAGACAGGTTTGATGAGCGACAGAACCCATTTGGTGGATTTTTTAGTGAAAAACGGAGTAAAGATCAAAGCTATTTTTGCACCTGAACATGGTTTCAGAGGAGATGCTGATGCGGGAGCCAAAGTAAAAAACGGAGTGGATGTGAAGACTGGAATTCCAATTGTTTCCCTATATGCCAATAATAAAAAACCGAAGCCTGAACAATTGGCAGGAATTGATCTTGTGGTTTTTGATATTCAGGATGTGGGCGTGAGGTTCTATACATATATTTCTACTTTAACTTATCTGATGGAAGCGGGTGCTGAAAATAATGTTGAAGTAATGGTTCTGGATCGTCCCAATCCACATGATGGCTATACAGATGGACCTGTTTTAAGAAAAAAATGGACAAGTTTTGTGGGAATGCACGAAGTTCCAGTGGTATACGGACTAACTATTGGTGAGTACGGAAAAATGGTGAATGGAGAAAAGTGGCTGAAAAATGGAGTTCAGGCAAAATATACCCTAATCCAGATGAAGAACTATCACAAAAAACAGCGCTATGCGATGTTGGATAAGCCGTCACCAAACCTGCCCAACGATAAAGCAATCAATTTATATCCAAGTTTATGCTTCTTTGAAGGAACTCAGGTTTCTGTGGGAAGAGGTACAGAACAACCTTTTCAGATTTACGGTTCACCATGGACTGAAAATCTTCCCTACAAGTTTACTCCTAAGCCAAGTTATGGTGCTAAAGATCCATTCCTAAATGGAAAATTGTGTTATGGCGAAGATCTTTCCAGCTATCCTAAGGATTTAAGAGAGCTGAACCTTGAATGGGTAATCAAAGCTTATCAAAACTATAAAAACCCTCAGTTGGATTTCTTTTTAAAAAATTTGTGGTTTGATACGCTTTCCGGAACCGATGAATTCAGAAAACAGATTATTGCCGGGAAATCAATTCCGGAAATTAAAGCTTCATGGAAAAAGGATCTGGAAGAGTTTGAAAAGATCAGAAACCGATATGTGGTATACGAAGATTAATGAGGATAGACAGGAGGTTTGAAGATGGAAACTGGAAGTTATCAAGGTCATAAAGAATGACATTTATTCTTTTTAAATACCATTTGCAGTAATACGACTTAAAGTAACTTCCAGCCTTGTGCTTCCAAGTTCCAGCTTTTTAATCAAAATTTTGAGGCGGTGTTTTATCGTTCTTGCCCTTATTGAGTATAAATAGCCCAATCGTTAAGCCTACCACTCCTGCAAAGGCAGTTAATAAAGCTCTTTGTAATTTATCTGGAAGATCATTTCCAAGGTAGTTCATTAAAAAAAGGATCAAAAAAGTGATCACTGAAATGATAATATGATTTTTTCCGAATGGCTTCATTGTATTATTTAAATTTGTAAGAGATCATTACACCTCCTCTGTAAGGGATGATTTCCCCACTTTTGTTAAATTTCTCTGCATCGTCATAACGTCTTCCGGTTGTTCTGTCATATCCTTTATAAAAACTTTGAGAAGTTCCTATGGTAGCATAAAGGTCAAGATTCCAACGGTCGGACAACTGAAACTGATATCCGCCGGTAATACCCAGCATCACAGAGTAGCCTTTTTGATAAAGATTAGAATTCATAAGGTATTCTCCGTCATCTTTTTGAGTGATATTATCATTCCAATAGTTCCATTTTTGAGCATTGTAAGCTGCAAAAGCAATATTGGCTCCTATATACCAATGCTTAAATGCTTCTTTGAAATAATATCTCCCTTCAGCAGAAACAGAATAAAACTGCAATTCATGTCCTGCAAATGATTTCCAAGGTGAGATAAAAACATCTCCCTGTAGGGTATATTTAGGACTAATTTGTTTTTCTATACCCAAATTGAAAATACCTATTGGTAAAAAAAGAGCATTACCCTTTACATATAAACTTTTTTCATCGCTTTGTTCCTGTTCCTGAGCCTTTAGTGAACCTATGCTCAGAAATGCTAAAGCACCCATTAATACTCTGTATTTCATCAAGTGTTTATTTTATTTGTTTTAATAATTCTTCTGCTAATTTGGAATCTCTGTTAGCCTGAACGGCCATGTTTTTAGACATCTCAGCATAGTTTTTGGCCATATCCTTATTTCCTGTTAAGAAATAAAGCTTAGCTAAGATGTAGGTGTTTTCTGATGTTTCTCCTCTCATTACAGACTTTTCCGCCCATTCGGTTGCTTTCTTTAGTGATGATGGTGTTTGTACATGATCTACAAATACCCATGCAGCTCTTAAAAGCTCATCAGGATTAAATCCATCCGGATTTTTGTAGTAATCCAAAGCTGCTTTTTCATATTCCGGGAAATTGGCATTTTGTTCGTAATAGTTAAGCTTGGTCTGATTCAGTTTAGTCGTTGCTGTTTGTTTCCCTACCAATGGTTCGGCCATTTTCATAAAATAGTCATCATTGATTTTTTTGTTTTTATCATCAATGGACTGTTCTACGATTTTTGATAGCTTTATTTGGCCATCAAATTCATTATATGTCTCTTCAGGAAGGTATTTGATGATCTCTGCTTTTCTGGAAGTAAAGGCTTTATAATTGGAATCTTCAGCAGATTTCAGAAAAAATAACATATAACCTATTTCTTCTTTTGAAAGAGGATCAGAAGATTTTTTATTTTCAAAATATCTTTCAGAGGCTTTTTTTGCAAACTCGTAATCTGTATCAGAGTTAAGCTTCATAATATTGATCAGGAATTCCGGATCTTTTTCTCCGCTGGCAAATCTTTCTTTAAGAGAACCTTTTTTATTCCCTTGCGAATTGATGTCCTGAGCCATTGCTACAAACATACTTTCTTCCATATAACCAGTATTTCTGGAAACAAGCTCGCCTTCACCGTTCAGGAAAAGATAAGTAGGGTAAGATCGAACTCCAAATTTGGCAGCAAGGTCTCTTCCTTCTCCTTTTTCCATGTCGAATCTTGCATTAATGAAGTTGGTATTGAAATATTCTCTCACGGATTTCTGAGGAAAAACATTTTTTTCCATCATTTTGCATGGCCCACACCAGGAAGCATACGCATCAATAAAAACCAATTTCTTTTCTTTTTTGGCTTTTGCTATAATTTCTTTAAATGGTAGTTCCTGAAACTGTATAGTCTCTTGAGCAGAGATGACAATAGAGCAAACAATAGATATCCCGGAGATGATCTTCTTCATTTTCAAATAAGATTTGAAGCGAAGATAAATAATTTTCAAAATATAAAGGATGGAATCGGAATTTGAATGTTGATATTAACTAATTTTAAGACTTACATCTTTGGTTCGTGATTTTTTAAAGCAGGGTGAAGTTAGTTTCTTCACTTTTCTATTACAGTAAAAATCATGAATTCTTTTTCTTAGATTCTTTATGCTCCATCCCCCAAACTTCAAGCTGGCTGAGCACTGGAAGTAATTTTTTTCCTATTTCGGATAATTCATATTCCACCCTGGGCGGAACCTCAGCATAAACTGTTTTTATAACAAGATTTTCATGTTCCATTTTTTTTAGTTGTAGTGTCAGCATTCTTTCAGAAATGTTGGGAATTCTGTTTTTCAGTTCAAAAAATCTCAATCTTTCTCGTTTGAGTTGGTAGCAGATGGAAAGAATCCATCGTCCACTAATCAGGTTGACAGCATATATTTCGGAACAACAGGATTCCATTGTTTTTTTATTCTCATTATTGGTGGATGATTCTTTAATACTCATACTAACATTTTTGTTCGCTCCATACAATCTTTTGTACACTTGTACTGTACAGCATTGATGATTTAAATTTACAAATAAAAGATGAAATATAGGATGTATAGCCTGATTTGATAGCCTTTTATTATAGATTTTTTATATGGTAATGTTATGGATTTAAATAGAATTAATAAAGAGCTTAGAGAAAGTATTGAAAGTATTCTCTATTCGTTGGAACTCGATGAAAATATATTTTTTAATGCTCCTGAAGTAATCCAGAAGGAAAGGATAGAATTTACAAAAGCTAATCCTGTTACACGGCCGGATCATATTAAAGTGAAAGACACTTTCATTCCGAGTTCAATGGATGGCGAGAAAATACGATTACATATTTATCAGCCGGAAAAATTCAACAGGAATAAAACTTTGATTTATTTTCATGGTGGTGGTTATGTTTTTGGTTTGCCAGAGCAGGTGGATATTCAAATGTTTGAAATAGCAGACGGATTGCAGGCAACCATTATATCGGTAGATTACAGATTATCTCCTCAACACCGCTTTCCTATACCTGTGTTGGATGGTTTTGATGCTTTAAAATGGGTGATTGATAATGGTGAAGTTCAATTGGGAATAGATCCTGAAAACCTTACTGTTTCCGGAGCGAGTGCCGGTGGGCATTTGGCGGCAGCAGTTACTCAGATGGCAGCAGACCAGGATATTGATAATATAAAACATCAGTTTTTATTATATCCGGTTATTCATAACGGATTGAATACTCCTTCTATGCGGGAGTTTACAGATTCACCATTATGGAGCAGGAAATATGCTGAAATAGCATGGCAGCATTTTTTGGGCAAAGAGAATATGGGTAAAAGTTTTACTTATTCAGATCTGACTCATTATCGTAATTTTTCTGCATTGCCCCAAACTACCATCGTAGCCTGTGAGCTTGATCCTTTAAGAGATGAAGGTATTGAATTCTCTCAGCTTTTATATCAGGCAGGCGTTGCCACTGAGTTATGGGTGGTTCCCGGAGCAGTGCATGTTTTCGATCTTTTTGATTGCCCTTTGACTGATGAATACAAAAAGTTTTTGATGAGTAAACTATTCAAATAAAAATAAAACACATGAAATTACGAGATAAAAAACCAGCTTTAATTCTTATAGATATTCAAAAAGGATTTCTTGATGAAGACTATTGGGGTGGAAATAGAAATAATAAAGATGCTGAAAAAATAAGCGGAAAAATACTGGAAAAATGGCGGGAACTGAATTTACCCATATTTCATATTCGGCATAGCTCTACCAATCCGCAGTCTAAATTGCATAAATCGGATCCGGGATTTGAATTTAATAAGAACGTCTTACCTCAGCATGATGAATGTATTATCACCAAAAATGTAAACAGTGCTTTTATAGGAACAGATCTGAAAGAAAAATTAGATGCTCAGAAAATAAATACTGTGGTAATTGTAGGAATTACAACCAATCATTGTGTCTCTACAACTGCAAGAATGGCAGGAAACTTTGGATATGAAACCTATGTTATTTCGGATGCTACAGCAGCTTTTGACAGAATTGGAATACATGGCGAAAAATATGAAGCGGAACTGGTTCATCTCATGGCATTAGCCAATTTGAATGAAGAGTTTGCAACCATTCTGAATGCTGAAGAATTATTAAAAAACCTGTAGAAAGTCCTGAAACCCTGAATGTTTTAAAACTGTTGTGTGTGCGGCAGTTTTTGTTTTTTAGAAAGAAAGTAATTTTATTCTGAATTTTTGATCGGAAATAAGTGATATTCAGAGTGAATTTTAAGATAATTTTAATTCACTAAATGGTCCTGAGATCTTTGTTATATCTTTGCAAACGAATAAATTATCCACAAAAGAGATCGTGAAAATATAGGCTTTACTTCAGGTATTGCAGTTTTTTTTTGTGGAAATAAAGATGCAGAAGAAATTGAATATTAGCTTTAAACACGCCTTATCCCAAAAATCTATTTACGTTGCCGCTTTGTCCACCTGCCTGATTGCAGTAGTGGCCTTTGCTGTTTTAAGTCACTTAATTGCCGAAGATAACCGTAAAAATAATGAAGACTTTGCGAAAAAAACGTTCTTCAGGAAGTATGAATCTGTGGAAAGTGAATTTAGGAATATTGAAGATTATCAGTATCTGCTTCGTGAATTGATTCAAAAAGACGGATTGAAAAACTATAGAGGTTATTCTTTGGTTTTAAATGATTTAAATAAAAAAAGAAACCTGCTAACCTACAGTTGGTATTATTACGACAATAATAAAACAGGAAAATACGAAAGTAATAATCCTCTGTCTGGTGTTTTCAAAGAGAGAAATGATGAAAAAGGATCTATTGCTATAAAAAATACGGGTTCCGGTCACTTTAAAGACCTTTTAATAAGCCGTAAAGACAGTATGTTCTGGGTGAGTTATGATTCTCTCGTATTACCTGAAAAAAATGTGCTGTATTATGGTTCTACTGTAAGCCTGGATGATCTTCATCAATATTTTACCAATGTAGATAAAAGCTCGAATACCTATGCTTATGTTTTCACCAAGGAAGGAATTTGTATTACCCATCCTGAAAAAAAATACATTGGAAAGAATGTTTTCAGTTTCACCGATATCAAAGCAAAAGATACTTTGTGTAGTAAGGTGAAATCAGGATATACAGAAGGGCTTGCCAACTCAGAATATTTGGCGATGGAAGTCACACGCTTTATCAAGCCTTTGAAAACAGATAATTTTGATGGATATGCAGTGGTTAATTATGTCAACTTTATTACAGATGAAAATATAAATAAAGTAAAAACCTATACAGTTTACATATTTCTGGCGGCCTTATTTATGATTGTTACTGTTTTTATCCTGTTCCAACGGTCTACAAGCATGGCGTACAGGGAGAAAGAAAAGATACAGTCTGAAAAAAACCTGTTGCTGGTAGAGAATGAAAAAATGCATAAAGCAGAAGTGATTAATCAGCTGCAGCAGCTTAAGAATAATATCAATCCGCATTTCCTGTTCAATTCTTTGAACTCTTTATATATGCTGATTGGAATTAATAAGGAGAACGCTCAGAAATTTACCATGAACCTTTCCAAGATCTACAGGTATCTGATTGTTCCGCCAAAAGAGAATATCGTACCCGTTTCCAAGGAAATTGATTTCATTCAGAAATATATGGAGCTTCTAAAAAGCAGGTTTGATGAAGAACTGAATTTCCAGCTCATTATAAAAGATCCTGAAAGTTTAAAAAAAAGAATCCCTTATTTATCCCTACAGATTGTGACAGAAAACGCTATAAAACATAATGTTGCAACGATAGATCAACCCTTGAAAATTACAATTGAAGTAGAAGGGAAAGGGATCACGGTAAAGAATACATATCAGCCCAAAACGGAAGGAGTGCAGGGAGAGAAATTCGGAATTGACTATTTGAATCAGGTTTATGAGTATTTTAGAGAAAATCCGCTTCATATTTCTGTAGATGGTGAAAACTTTATATGTTTTTTGCCATTAATGAAATAAAATGAAAAAATCCATTCACTCCCGAATAATCACCTTTCACTCCCTAATACACACTATGTAATTCACTATACCTATAGCTTTGCCAGCTGAAACTAAGATATTTACTATTTGGAATGAATCGGACTATTTTAATGAAGAATTACAGGCTTGCACTGTATCTTGGATTAGCCATGGCATCGCCGGCCGTCCTCGCACAGAAAAAAGATACTGTAAAAACAACCAAGGACAAAACCGAAAAAGCAGATGTTTCATCATCAAAGAAGGCGAAAAAAATTGACGAGCTGATTAAGAAAGGAACTTATAAAAAAGGACTTTTCAATACCATTCAGGTAAAAACAGATCTTTATTTTGAAATCCCTGACAGTTTGATGGGACGCCAGTTTTTGGTAGTGAACAAGTTGTCTCAGGTACCATTGCAGGTAAATGAGGCGGGTCTGAACAAAGGAATGAACTATGAAAATAAGATTATTTCTTTTCACAGAGACACAGTTGCTAAAAAGGTATGGGTAAGAACATCTGAAGCGAAAGTGTCTTCTCCTAAAAATGATGCCATTACAAAATCTGTTAAAGATAACTTTTCAGGATCTGTAATCGAGGTTTTTGATATTGAAGCTCAGAACAATGATTCTACTTCGGTAGCCATTAAAGTGAATAAGGTTTTTGACGGAAATCAGAAAAGTTTTAATGATGTGTTGGCTAATGTAGGTCTTGGTGGATCAGTGAAATCAAGTCTTTCCTTTATTGAAGGAGTAAAAACATTCCCGGAAAACCTTGTGGTGAAATCTCAGCTGAGCACTTCAGTGAATGAAGGAGGTGTTGACCTTCCGGTAACACTTGGAGTAACAAGCAATCTGGTATTGCTTCCTAAAGTTCCTATGAAACCAAGGGTTGCTGATGCAAGAGTAGGATTTTTCAGTGAAAAGCATTGGTCTTTTAATGACCAGCAGCAGAAAATGGATGAGAAATTTTTCATCACTCGTTGGAATCTGGAGCCTAAAGATGAAGACAAGGAAAAATATCTGAGAGGTGAACTGGTAGAACCTAAAAAACAGATTGTTTATTATATAGATCCTGCAACACCTAAACAGTGGCGTGAGAAGATCATAGCAGGAGTTCATGACTGGCAGGTTGCTTTTGAACAGGCAGGGTTCAAAAATGCGGTGATTGCTAAGATGCCGGATGAAAAAGATGAAGATTTTGATATTGATGATGTAAGATATTCTGTGATTACTTATGCTGCTTCCCCTAAGTCTAATGCGATGGGACCCTCTGTAATAGATCCGAGAAGTGGTGAGATCATTGAGGCAGATATCATCTGGTGGCATAATGTAATGACTTCTCTTCAGGAATGGATGAGAATTCAGATAGGACCAATAGATCCAAAGGCAAGAGCCAATAAATTCAGTGATGAATATATGGGTGAAGCCATCCGTTTTGTATCATCTCACGAAGTGGGGCATACTTTTGGACTGAAGCACAATATGGGATCTTCTTTTGCATTCCCTGTAGAATCGCTCCGTTCCAAAGAATTTACGGATAAAATGGGTGGTACTGCACCTTCCATTATGGATTATGCACGTTACAACTACGTGGCACAGCCGGAAGACGGTGTTACAGCCATTACTCCAAAAATCGGAATCTATGATAAATATGCTATTGAATGGGGGTACCGTTGGTATCCGGATGAATTCGTTGAGAAAAGAGCATTAAAAAACCTGATTGATAAGCATGAAGATGATCCATTGTATTTCTACGGTGAACAGCAGAGCTACCTGGAAACCATAGATCCGCGTTCGCAGTCAGAAGATTTGGGAGATGATGCCATGAAAGCCAGTGAATACGGAATGAAAAACCTGAAGGTTGTAGCCAATAATCTTTTAAAATGGACTTATGAAGACGGTAAAGATTATACGGATGCAGGTAAATTATACATGGGTGTTATTGGGCAATGGGATCTGTATACAGGACATGTAATGGCGAATGTAGGTGGGATTTATTTGAATAATACGGTTTTTGGAAACAAGAAAAAAGCCTATGAAGCAGTTCCTGCTGAAACCCAGAGAAGAGCGGTTGATTATTTGGTTAAAAATTCAATCAACCTTCCGAAATGGTTATTCTTTAACCCCATTACAGAGAAAACATATTCGGTGAAAAACTCACCAATGGGGCCATTTGAACAAACACCATATACCCTGGCAAGAGGAATGCAGTATGCCAATATCTATTCCCTGTTTATGGATGACCGATTGCTTAGACTCCTTGAGAACGAGTTAAAGCATGAGGTTTCAGGATCCAAAGAGGAAATTTATACTGTTGAAAACCTGTTTGAACAGGTAAGAACAGCCATTTTTAACAAGAAAGGAAGCCTTACGGTGCTTGAGAAAATGGCACAGAAGAACTACGTGGATGCATTGATTGTTTCGGTGAACAAATTATTCGAAAAAACAGCCGTAAAAACATTAAAGACAGATCAGACATTACATATGCCAATGATCTGCAACTATCATGAAGAAGGTAAAAACCTTAGAAACATCAATTATTCATCCATGAAGAGAGTATCTGAAGTAACAACATACAAGAGAGCAGAATTACAAAAGGTTCTGAACTTTCTGAATGGAACCAGATACAGAGGTGATGACGCTTCAAGAGCGCATTACACAGACTTAATCATTCGTATTGAAGAGGCTTTAAACAAATAAACAGCAATGAAAAAAACTCTAATCCTTTTACCTCTTTTAGCGGCCCAGGTTGCGTTGGCTCAGGAAAAAAAGACCATTACAGGAAAGATAGAAGACGGTAATACTTCCAGCGTAATTGCAGGAGCATCTATAAAAATAGAAACCCAGTCAGTTTCTACAAAAACGGATCTTACCGGAATTATCGAAAGTGTATCAGTAGGTACAGTAGCCGATAAAGACGGAAAATTTATACTGGAAATTCCGGTAGATACGAAATCTATCCTGGTAAGCTTTCCGGGGTATGAATCCCGTATTATTCTGATCAATGAAGATAAAACCAATTATACTGTAAGATTGGTGCCTGAAGTTTCAGATAAAAATAAAATTCAGGAAGTTATCATTACAGGATATCAGAAGATTGAGAAACGTAAACAGACTTCAGCGGTTGCTACGGTAAAAATGGATAATATCAGCCAGGCTGGTGTTGCGAGCGTAGACCAGATGCTATCCGGACAGATTGCCGGGGTAGTAGTTACTCCGGAAACAGGATCTCCGGGTGGGCCGGCGAAAATCAGAATCCGTGGAACAGCTTCTTTGTCTGGTCCGCAGGATCCGCTATGGGTAATTGACGGTCTTCCATTGGAAGGAAATGATGTTCCTAACTTCAGCGATAAGGATAATATCGATCAGCTTCAGAACTTTTCTATTGCAGGATTGAACCCGAATGATATTGAAGATATTACCATTCTGAAAGATGCTGCAGCAACGGCAATCTATGGAGCAAGAGCGGCAAACGGGGTGATTTCCATCACCACAAAAAAAGGAAAGAAGGGAAGCATGAGAATAAATTTCTCTGCTGATACTTTCGTAACAGCCCGTCCTGATTTTGATAAATTAAACCTAATGAACGCATCAGAGAAAGTAGATCTTGAATTAATGCTTGCCAAGCGTTCAGATCTTACTTATCGTTCAGATAGAGGAGAAGTGATGAGAATTTTAACTCAAAACAGCCAGCTTAATGACTTTAGGAATGGTGGTCTTGATGCTTTAACTCCAACCACACGTAATCAAATTAATGCATTAAGAAACAACAGTACAGATTGGGGAAAACTGTTGTACAGAAATGCAATCAATAGACAATATGGGGTAAGTGTTTCCGGAGGAGGGGAAAATGCAGATTACTATTTCTCTTTAGGATATTTTGATGAACAGGGAACAACTATTGGTACAGGATTCAAACGTTATAACCTGACTTTAAAAAACAATTATAAGTTAAGTGATAAATTAACGGCTGGGATCTCTGTTTTCGGTACTCAGAGTGAGAAAGAATCATTTATGACGGATGCAGATGCTGCGGCAAGTCCTGTTAATTATTCAAGAAATGCCAATCCTTATCTGTCACCTTACAATGCTGATGGAAGCTACAGATATGATAAAGATATAGATGGTTTTAAAGATGTATATGTTCCGTTCAACTTCCTTGAGGAAAGAGAAAATACCAATTATACACTGAAAAATCACTCTCTGAAAGCGATACTGGATTTAGAATATAAGGTTTCAAAAAGCCTGAAATTTACTTCTCAGTTGGGTATTCAATATGATACCAATAAAACGGAAAAATACGCTACAGAAAATACTTATTTTACGAGAAAGTTTAGAGAAGGAACGCGTTATTATAAGGACGGACAATACCGTTATTATTTGCCTGTAGGAGGAATAAAACAAAACTGGGACAATGATTTCTTCCAATATAACTGGAAGTTACAGGGAACATACAGTACTAAAATCAATTCCGTACATGAAATTGATTTGATGGCAGGAACAGAGCTTCGTAAGACGGACGATAATACAACGCTTACCAGAGCATTTGGTTATAATGCTTCCACAAGAACCGGAACACCAATTGTTTTCCCAAGCTCCAATGACGCTGCAGAAAAGAAATATGAAACTTACCGTGAGATGCCTCGTGTAGAAAACGCCTATGCTTCGATGTTTGCTACAGCCTCTTATACCTATGATCAGAAGTATACCTTTTTCGGAAGTGTGAGATATGATGGTACTAATTTGTTTGGGGTCAATAAAAAGTATAGATATTTACCAATATGGGCCGTTTCCGGATCATGGCTGGTAACGAAGGAGAATTTCATGCAGAATATCACTCCTGTTTCCAATCTTAGGCTGAGAGCTTCTTATGGTCTTCAGGGAAATATTGACCGTAATACTTCACCATTCTTTATTGGTGAATACAATTATGCTAATATTCTTCCGGGAATGAGAGAAGATGTAATTAATGTAATCAGTCCGCCAAATGATAAACTTCGTTGGGAAAAAACAACCAACATCAATTTTGGTCTAGACTTAGGGTTATTCAAAAACCGTATCAACCTTACCGCAGATGTTTACAGCAGAAAAGGTACGGATATGATTAGTATGAGAGAAACTCCGCTTGAATCAGGATTCGAATATACAATGGCAAACTGGGGAAGTCTTACCAATAAAGGTTTTGAATTGGCAATTTCTACCAGAAATATCAATAAAGATAATTTCAAATGGTCAACCACAATCAATTTTGCCCATAACAAAAGCAATGTGGTGAGTGAACAACCTCGTGACAACGCTCGTCTTCCTACCAGAGAAGGTCTTCCGGTAAATGCTGTTTTTGCATTGAAGACTGCAGGAATAGATGAAAATGGAAACCCAATGTTCTGGAAAGGGAATGAAAAAGTAAAAATTGAAGATTTCTTCGGGTTGTATGATCCTTATGTAGATTTCCTTCCTGGTTATTTTGCACAGTCAAAGCTATCAAATGAAGAAATGAGAAATCTATTTACATATGTAGGAGATAGAGATCCTAAATTTACAGGAGGTATCATTAATACCTTTAAAGTACATGATTTCGACCTAACGATCTCTGCAACATTCAACTTTAAACAGACGGTTATGAAAACACCATCATATAAAGGAATGGAGCTGGATAGGGGAAGAAATTATACAAGAGATATCTATGAGGCAGGAACTTCACTTCCGGGAATTACAAGTCCTGAAATGGATAGCAATCCCGGATGGATGGGAAATAAATGGCTTACAGATAACAACTATAATATTTACAATTTGTTAGATATCTGGGCTAAGGAGATCAGCTATGTAAGAATCAGCAGTATCCGTTTAGGCTATACACTTCCTAAGCAATTTACAGCCCCTATGGGAATCAGCAGTCTTAGACTAAGTGTAGAAGGACGTAACCTGTTTGTATTCAGTAATGGATACAAAGGATATTTCGATCCGGAAACTTATGGAAATATCTATGCACAGCCTATTACCCGTTCAGTTACACTTGGATTTAATGTTTCTTTTTAAAACTTGAAAAAAATGAGAAAAATAACAACATTTATCGCGTTGGCAGCTCTTAGTTTTACCAGCATAGGATGTGATAGATTTTTAGATATACAACCAGAAGGTAAAGTAGTTCCTGTAAATGTAGAAGATTACAGAAAGGTACTTACCTCTGCTTATTCAAAATATCCGGAACACAGATCTTTATTGGCGTTACGTACAGATGAACTTAGTTTGGATGAAAATGCCAGTGGCTTTGCTTATAATCGTGAACTTGCCATGTGGAAAGATACCGGTTATGATTCTAACACTGGGGAATACCCTTGGGTAAGATTTTATTCAGTGATTTTTTACTTGAATCAGATCATCAATGAAGGGAGGAATACAATGGCGGACTCTCCTGAGAAACAACAAATATTAGCCGAAGCATATGCATTGCGTGCCTATTCATATTTTGATCTGGTTAATTTATATGGTAAGCAATATAATGCTGCTACGGCATCTACCGACAAGGGAGTGCCAATTAGTTTAGAAATTGATGTGGAAGCAGTATTGAAGCCTTCTACCGTGCAACAAGTGTATGATCAGGTACATTCTGATATTGCAAAATCAGAAGGATTGATGCAGGAACAACAGCAGCCAACAGGAAATAATTACAGATTTTCCAAAATTTCTTTAAAAGCTTTACAGGCAAGAATTGCACTGTATCAGGGAGATTGGAATAAAGCCTTGGATTATTCACAGCAGGCGCTTGCCATCAAAGATGGTTTGATTAATTTAAATACAACCAATGTAGCTCCTCATCATTATGCTTCTGTAGAATCAATTCTGGCTTTGGATAATGCATTCAATGGTTCTGTAAAGAATAATTTATCTTTTGCTGCTCCAGAGCTTATTTCAGCATATAACAAAACAACAGATAAGAGATTCGGACTTTATTTTGAAAAAGCTCCTGATCGTTATAATGTGATTAAAAAAGGAGATTCTGACTTTAGAGTAACCTTTAGAACAGCAGAAATGTATTTTATCAAATCTGAAGCATTAGTGAAATTGAACAGACTTGATGAAGCTAAAGAAACTTTATTGAAAGTTTTAAAAAACAGATATACTCCAGAAGGATATGCATCTGTTCAAAATGAAGTTGCTCTAATGAGTACTACAGATTTCATGAATTTTATTCTGGATGAAAGGTTTAGAGAATTTGCAGTGGAAGGGCACAGATGGTTTGATCTAAGAAGGGCTAACCAGAAGAAGATCATTCATACAGTTGGTGGAAAAGAATATATTCTTGAACAAAATGATCCGAGATATACGATAGCATATCCGCAAAGTGCAAGAAAGAATAATCCTAATTTATAACAACACTTCATATTAACACCCCTTGAAACCGCTGGAATTTAACCGTTCTAGCGGTTTTTTTGTACTTTTGTATTTATGAAAATTGCCATTATAGAAGATGAGCTGCTGGCTGTTAATTATCTGAAAGATCTTTTGGATAAACAAAACATTATTCCTGTGACGGAAATAGTAGTTCTTCGTTCCAAAAAAAAGGCAATAGAATTCTTTGAAAATAATGCTGCCGATCTTATTTTTATGGATATTCATCTTGGCGACGGGATGAGTTTGGAAATCTTTGAGCAGGTAGAGCTTTTTACCCCCATCATCTTTATCACGGCATTCGATGAATATGCGATGCGGGTTTTCAAGCATTTTACGATAGATTATGTACTGAAACCTTTTGAAGAAGAAGATCTACATCAGGCATTACAGAAATTTGTTTCCATCAGAAATAATTTTGATCCGGAACCTTTATTGAAATCTATTTCTACCTTACGTCAGGGAGAAAATGCAGAGATGATGAAACGTTTTATGGTAAGAGAAGGTAATAAACTGAAATCTGTAGACGAGCAGAATACGGCCTATTTCTTTGCTTCCGGAAAATACCTTTTCCTTACTACTATGGATAATCAAACCTATATTTTTGATGATACTATAAAGGATATTATTCAGAAGCTGAATCCGCAGGTTTTCTTTAAAGTGAACCGTAAGTTTATCATCAATAAAGACGCGATTACGGAAATTATTAAACATTCAAGCCAGAAAATAGAACTAAAGCTATCTCCTGAACCGGAAGTGAGTGCTGAGGTGTTTATCAGTAAAATGCAGATTACAGAATGTCTGAACTGGCTGAAGAATTAAGAAGACAGGAAGCTTGATGCTGGAAGAGGGAAGTTCTTGATGTCAGAATATATGATTCAGTCTTTTTATTTTTGCACTTTGTCATTCCGACGAAGGAGGAATCTCATCTTTCTAAACAAACTTCATATCTATAAAGCTTCATTAGTAGCAAAGTTGATACCTTTGCTCTCTCCAAATAAAACATCACAAAAATAAACTTTTGCGTGAAAAAATACACAATCCAATAATCCCATCAAACAACAAATAAGAGTTCACCGTGCAACAGTAACCTCCAGCTTCATTCTTCCAGCTTCCAACCTCTGCCTCTCTCTCTTTTTTTTTCGTATTTTCCATGTCTAAAACTAATTGTTTAAACTCGAGACTATGAAAATATACTTATTTCTTACTTTAATGCTTTCGGGTATAGTGTTTTCACAAAAAATACAACTGAAAAAAGATAAAATTCTATTCAATGAAAAGGAGGTAGGAATCCTGAAATCGCCTTACAGAGATCATTTTGAGTTCTATAATCTGGCTAACGAAAAGGTTTTTGATGCCGACTTAAAAGGAGTTACCCTAGCCAAAGAACAGTTTCTGTATTATCTGGATATGAAGTCTGCAGATGGAAAAACGACTCAGATTCCTTATGAAGTACTCGTTACCTCATTTAAGGTGGATAAAATTGTAGCTCATCAATTGGCCGCAAAATACCATCTTTTCAATGAAAATGGTTTTGATAAAGCAGAACTGGAAAAATTCTTTTCTACCCCAAGAGAAAATCTGGGTGATAAATATCTGGCTGCAAAAGCTAACAGCATTATTGAAGATAACGCAAGAAAAAGTAGACTGGAAAATATCAGAAGTCTTTATAACCCAAGATTAGGATCAGGAGGGGAGATTTTGATCAATAATGGTTCCTACCCCGCTAAAATAATAGGCTATGCCAAAGGATATAATTGTGTTGGTTTCAGCAATGTCGGGCCATGCCTTGAAGTAAGTGATCTGGATGGGATTAAAGTAGCCTCCATGTACCAGACCCAGGGCATCAAGACATATGCTGTAAGAACTTTTGATAAGAACGAGTTTACTTTTACAGCTACGAGACCCTATGCTCAATCGGATTACGCTTTTGTGAATGAGTTTATCGCGAATCTTTTTATTCAGGGGTATACACTGGAACACCAGGCTTATTATAAAAATCAGGAACTGCAGGATGCAAAGGTGGCTGATGCCATCAATCGAAGCATCAATTTATATGATGTTCCAGGATACCTGGTAGAAAAATCAGGAAAGAAAACAGAGGGAAGAATCACCATCTGGTTTGAAATGCTGGATACTGAAAGAACGGGGCAAAAGCTTCCTGAAGACGGAGCAGACTTTTTTGGACAGCGTGTTACCATCAAAAAACAATTACCGGGAATGAACAGTATGGCGACTAAGATCTATGATGCAGATTCCGGTGTGCATTTCTGTGTTTCTCCAAATGGAAATGAAGAATGTTATTATGGATTGGATGTAAAAGGAGAGTTCATGAAAAAATTGCAGAACTATGGAAGCATGCACGGCAATAATTTTTATTTCTACAGGCTTATTGCTAAAGAAAATAAAATCATGCTGCTTCAGGATCCTGTGGAATTGCAAAAATATGTCATCAAAACAGACCTTCAGCCCAAAGGGCAGATGCTTGATAACAGATCAAACGATAAACTTTCAGAAAAGTTGGCAGACTATCTTAAAGACTGTAAGTCTGTTGCCGATCAGCTGAAAAATGAAAGTCTTGATCTTAAGAAGGAGGAAAATCTGATCAGGATTATTTCTGATTACAGTAAGTGTAAAAAATAGAGATGAGAACCATAAGTTATGAAAATGAACATGGTCAGTTCCTTACGGAGGAAGAAACTCAAAAGACTCAAGTTTTTACCAGAATTATTAAAATCAATTCTATAATAAAAACTAAGGAAGAGTTTTTCAATGGAGAATTGCATAATGTTTTATTTTATCAGGAAGACGAAACTATTGATGAAATATTCAATCAGTATCCGGAACTCAAAGGGATTGATATAGTAAAGAGGAAAGACGTTCAGGGTAATTATTTAAGGGAAGAAATTTTTGGTCATCACAGAAATGAAGGATTAAAACTGCATTCATTTAATATAGACAATACCTTCACGGGAAAAACTATTTGTTTTGGGGATTATAATTTGCAGACGGGTAATATAATACTAAAAAGTGTCATGAAAATACAATACGACCATTTTTTGAATATTGCATATCATTACTATTATAATAGTTCAGGCAAAATAGATCGTATTGAAGAGGTAAGTGGTGAAAGAGGATATAATGAATACTCTGAATCATATTATAATAATGTGTTACCCCTATTTCCTGAAATAATATTAATCTAAATGAGCACAATAATAAGTTACGAAAACGAATATTTTGAACCTGTCACAGAAGAAGAGGCGTTGGCTTCCAATGAATATGTGAAAAAAATCAAGATCAATGGACGAACAAAGATCGTAGAAGGATATCAGGAAAATGAAGTTGTTGAGGTCAGCTATTACCAGGAAACAGAAACCATTGCTAATATTTTAGATCTATATCCGCCGCCAATACTTGTTGATATTATTCATAGAAAGGAAATACAGGGGAATTACCTGAGAGAAGAGATTATTACTTATAATGATCGTGTGAGTGGTCTTAATGCATTTAGTATAGTACATCATATTACGGAACAGTGTATTTGCTTTGGCTCTTATGATTCAGACACCGGAGAAGTAAAAAAAAATAGTGTTGTTAAAACGAAATATGATGCTTTCGGGGATGTTGCATATATATATTATTATGATTTATCTGGTAAAGTATATATTATTGAGGAATGTGAGGGAGGAAGATTTTCCGGAGAATTTCCTGAAAGTTACTATAATTACGCCTTCCCCCTATTTCCTGAAATAGAAGATGGTCATTAATACAAAACTCAGAGTTGCTGCAATGAGAAAAATAAATCTTTAGACCATGGGGAAGACATTGGTAGAATACGAAAAAGATAAAGGATTTTGGATATCCGAATCGATGATGCAGCTGGTGCTGCATTACATCGTTGAAGAGATTGAAAAAAATGAACATCCTATTTCTGATAAGTCAGATTTACTGATGATGCTAAGATGGGATATTGATGACTATACCCGAGGCCATATGTCTGTGAGATTATTTGATGAGATCGATTCACTGGCTGATGAACAAATTATTATACGGTTGTTGAATAGTGTAAAAGAAACATTACAAAATAAAGGAAGCCTCATCTCTGTGGAAGAATTAATGAATATTCCGACTCGTGACCTTGCTTTAAAATATATTCTTGATAAAAAACCTTTTCCTGCTGCAGAATTGATTTGCGTAATAGATCCCCTTATTCAGATGCTGGAAAGAACTTGGGAACATAAAGATTATCAGATGGAGCTGAACTGGACTTATTTTGATTAAACTGGTACGAACAAGAAATAAAAGACACTCATGAACTATAAAAAATATTATAACAAATTCTTCGAAGAAATTACAGAACAGGAGGCTGATCAATTGGAGGAGCTTTATATCAGCTATTTCGTAGAAGGAAGAATTAAAAAAACAGATCATATCAGCCCTGATTATTTTATGGGAGAATATTATCTGGATGCCACAGAGAATCTTCAGGAAAAGATACAGGAATTATGCATAGAAGGTGGTCACAGATGGGTGTTCTATACTCAGGAATCTGATGCATTTGGTTATACTTTATGGAATTCGGAGGATATTGGAGAGAAAGGGAATCTTAAATTTAGAGGAAAGCAGGTACTTGACTCAAAAAGCAGAGAGATTTTTAATTGCTCAACAGATATCTCGACTAATCAAATGGAAGAAGCTACAAAATGGTATTATGATAGTGACGATATTCTTCTTTTGAGTATAAAATATAATTCTCAAAACGAAATGACTTATGCCTATGATAAGCAAGATACCTGGGGATTGGATGGCGGCTGGCCAATGGATAAGGAGGAATTGATTATTATGGACGCTCGTATAGGAGCATTTCCGTGGGATCAGCATCCTTATTTTCACTCGGCAGTCCCTTTTTTACCGGAGACAGATCGTATTTAAAACTGAAAAGATTTATCATGATGACAACAAAAGAAGTTTTAGATTTTTACAATATCAATTTTTATGTTTCTACACAATTTGGCAAAACACCTTATTTTTTAGGAGGAGATGAAATGGAAGAACTATTTTTATTTTTTAATGCTGTGGATGATATAGATGAGGAAGTATTACCTTTAATTGATCATTATCTGAATGGAAATCCATTTTCTGTCGATAATGACCTTACAGTAGCATTAAGAGAACGTATTGAGGTGACATTAGATGGTGTAAAGTTCATCAACATGAATACTGGAAATGTTGATATGGAAGTACCCTTACAAAATTTTAAGACTATTGTATTGGCATGGCGAAATTTTTTAAATAACCATTAAAGACTAGTAAACATAATGGATCAGAATATAGCAGATCAATATAAGCTTGCCTTTGAAGATAAAGTGCACGATTGGAACTGGATCACTAAAATTGTAAGTACAAATAATCCATATTTAACTGCTTTTTTAAACAGTTGGAATTCTGCGGAACAGATCACGGACTCGTTATTACCGGATATTAATGATGCGTTGAATAATCCGGGTCAGGAGATAGAAAGTGATTCTGTTACAGTAGATATTATCATGCACAAGAATGAGGTGGATTTTTATGATGATGTAAAAGGATATGTGATCAGTATTCCATTGCAGGATTTTAAAGAAATTGTAACAGAATGGAGGAATTTCCTGAAGACAACTCCATCTGGCGGATTGAGAGTTCGTCTATTTTTAAAAAAACTTTTAGGATAGAGAGCCCCCTTAAATGAATTGAGCTTCCTGAATAATGAGCCTTAAACTACAACGAATAAAAAACTAATGAAATGAGCGCAAAAATGATTTTTTTTACCACTGCCTATGATGAAGAGTTTCTTACTGAAGAAGAAGCATTGGAGGTAGGAAACTATACAAAACATATATGGATCAGCAATGCTTTAAAGAAAGAGGAATCCTATAGAGAACATCAGCTTTGGGGCGGAGTTTATTATTTATCATCTGAAGAGCATGTTACAGAGGTGTTGATAGCATTGGGGCAAAATCTGAATTGGACTCTAAAGGATAATAAACAGATCATCAATGGCTATACGGTTTGGGATTGTAAATCTTACTCTGGTTTACAGCAAGATGCAAAATATTCAAAAACTGTTTCAGATACTGAAGGAATTGAACTCGCTATTATAACTTATGATAGCGTTACTCATCAGGTAAAAAGCGGGCTTAAAATCTATAAATTCGGAAATCAATCTATTCCATGGGGAGAACCAGGAGCAGTATTTGATGAAGATTCTGAAATTTTTTTCAGATTTGGTGAAGATGGGGAATTAGATGCTGTGCACGTAAGTGATTTTCTTTTCAGTAATGATTTTGCCTATACTGCTACCCAATTCTTTCGTGCAGCTGGGAATTTCTTTCAGGAAATGGGTCTTTCTGAAGAAGAAATATACTATTATACCCATGCAGAACCCCTTGTTCCCAATTTTTAGATAAAATAAATCTTTCATACTAAATGAAAACTATAAAAAATAAGATGAGAATTTCAAAAGAAAGTAGAATAAATAAATTGATGGCTTTATTTGTTTTTATTAGTATTTTTTTCCTGTCATTCATTGGATAAGGATGAATACAAGATCTTAAACTTAGCGATAAGTAAATATGTCTTTAAAGAATTAGATCCAAAAGCAATATCGGATACGGCAACCAAATATAAAGTAAGCGGCCTTGAGGCTATATCGATTATAGACAGCTATAGAAAAAATGAGAAATATACTTTCACCATGTCCGACACACTTGTTCCTGTGAATATTTCAAAAGATAACTGGGATGCTCTTCGTCAGACTTATGTCTTTAATGAGATTGAAAATAGATCAGACAAGGCTGTTCCGATCGATTTTAGCAAGGTAGAATATCCTGAAAATCTAAAAAAAGTAACGAAAGCAGTCAAGAATGAGAATTATGTAGGACATTATACATTCCACAGAGTTTTGTTCGACAAAAGCAGAGAAAGAGCCTACATTCAGATTGATCTTCCCAAGGACCAGGTAAGGTTTGGAACTGTCGGACTAAGATTAAAGAAAAAAAATGTAAACTGGGAATTTGAAAAGTAGCTTACCAGCCTATTCATCTATTCAATAATACTGAATATTTTAAAAGTTAAACACTATGGAAATTGAAATTTTAACTTATTTAAAAGACAATCCGGCAGCTTACCCAGGGAATAAGGAATATGAAGGCAGAATACAACCCATATCTTTTTCCGAAATTCAAAACCATGAGATGCTCTATAATAATGGGAATCCTTTTCCTAAAGTATTACGGGAGCTTTTGTTGCTGGCTGGGAAATACTGTTATGTGCTGGAACATAATATTCTTGAAATTAATGAATTTCAGGAAGAGCCCAGAGAATGGATGGAAGAGAATAATAAAGCAATTAACCACCCGTTCTATGTGATTGAAATCTGTGATTTTGCAGAATCTTTCTTATTTGTTCATCTTGATGAAGATGATGATCCTATAGTTCGGCATGCTGAATTGTATTGCAAAGAATACAATGTTTCTTTTATTTCGTGCTTGTGCAGATTATCTGCTTTTATAAATCATAGGATTGATATGAAGAAGAAGTATCGTGATCCATTTTAATCAATTTTTAGCACAGTTTTAATGATGATGAAATTAAAAGACTTTACCGTTATCAATCACCAAATAAGTTTTAAAAATCCATACTATGCCAATCTGGAAAACTTATTGAATAACGATTTTAAAACTATATCAGCTGTAAACCAATTTTTAACCGAACTGATAAGCCTGATTGAAAATTGGGAAGATATAGCGGTTATAGAAGCATTTATAGAAAAAGAAGGTGGTTACTGGGATTGGCAGGATCTCCTGGATTTTAAGGTAAGAGGAAACTGGTTTACATTTTTTAAATTTGAAGATCTCGGAGGTTATATTAATGTTGATACCAAAACTTTTTATCTGGAAAATTCTCTACTTCCTAATGAAGCTGTTATTGATATGCCATTGGAAGAGTTTATAGATATTTTACAACAATGGAAGCATATTTTAAGCGAATAATTACCCAATAATTTCACTCTACTGATTACGCAGATGCATAGTCTGTCGCTTCATCAGCGGTTTACCGCAAACCTTAGCCCCCTTAAAATAAAACATCTGAATATTTTTCTTTGCGTTTTAATAAAAATGACTTCTAAAAAATAGAACTGTTTCTGGAAAATTATACTTTAATTCAGAGAAATGAAATATCAGTTCACTTTTTTTCTCCTCGGTTTCATTAGGCTTTTGTTTATCCCTTATCATACTTAATCTTCTATAGGTCTATCTTTCAAACTACTTGTAAGGAATATGAGAGCCTGTGGGGAGTAGACTAGTATAATGAATCCCCAGTAACAGCTAGAAATGTGGTTGATGAATCTGTTAGAAAATCGGAAAAAAAATATAATGCGTCAAGTTTTGACGTTGAGGGCCTATACTTTTGTTTCAGAATTAAACAACGAACTATAAATGACTGTACACTTGCTTATCCCAATGATATTTACTATTTCCAACCTATCTGATGATTCATGCCTGGCAGTAAATAAATTTCATATTTTTTAATTATACAAAATAACACGTCAAGTTTTGGCGTCAGCCTGAAATAGCTTTGCTTAAGAATCAAACACCAAATCACAAAATAGTAATCATCCATGGATAAACCAAGTGAAAACAGAATAAGAAATCTCCATCCATTGGTAAGGCAAGAAGTCACACAAATTGTAAAAGAATGTGATGAAGCCCTTACCGGGAGAGCAAGAGTGAGGATTACCCAGGGGTTAAGATCCTTTAAAGACCAAGATGCATTATATGCGCAGGGAAGAACAAAAGCCGGAAAAAAAGTCACCAATGCCAAAGCCGGACAAAGCATTCACAATTACGGATTAGCGGTAGATATCTGCCTGATTATCGACGGAAAAGTAGCAAGCTGGGATACTGCGAAAGACTGGGATAATGATGGCGTAGCCGACTGGTACGAATGTGTAAAGATCTTTGCAAGACACGGCTGGGACTGGGGCGGAAACTGGAAAACCTTTAAAGACCTGCCACATTTTGAACGAAGCTCCATCTGGAAAGGCGAGCGAAAGATCAAAGCATCCTGGAGAAACTTACAAAATTTACCAAAAGATAAAGACGGATATGTAGTTTTCACCAAATAATCCCGGGATTATTTCACCGTGAAAATCAATAATGCAATCAACCGGAATGATTGTACAGGAAGGGGTTTGTCTTTACCGGAAAAAAAATAGACCTCTTCTTATTGAACAGTGGGTAAAATCTGAAAAAATTCTGAATAATAAAACTATTGAAGCAGCTAAGATACATGAAGAAAAATCATATTGCCTTTTTTAGGAAACATTACTTAAAAAGCAGCCAGGCTTAGTATTCTTAAAGCCCTTATTGACCTTAATGATTCAGAATGTTTTTCAGTTTTTAGGAGACTGATCATTACCACCGTCTTATCTTTTATTAACACCAAAAATCACAAAAATGCCACAAAATATTCCATCGGGAAGCTTATCAACAGCTCTCGACAGCAAAGGGCTTAACGTACGGCCAGATCTGTTGCCGGAGTCTTTCTTTTTCCTGGAAAAAGGAAAAACGTTCTCGCAGAGCCCAGCCGAAAAATTTGGAGCCAATGGTACCGTATTCAGGACCACTTCCAAAATAAACGGTTATACTGGCAAAGTATATACTATTTGCCAGGGACAGGTATTTTTACAACCTTGTGGAGATGGCTCCACTAAAGTAAATGCGATCCTGAAGCCTTTTAATCAACCGATTAAAGGACTGGCGATCAAATATATCGTATACAGAGGGCTGAACAGATCAGATTTCTTCCAAGGTGATCTGATCACATCAGGAACACCAACAGCCTTTGTAGACATTATCAAAAAAGAGTTCACAGGTCTTTATAATATGTTGGGAATTACTGTGCCTCCGTTTACCGCTCAACATATCGGATATCCGTCAGGAACTTCTCAGTCACCAGATGATCTTATTGATGACTATTTCCTTAAGATTTCTAAAGTTCAGACTACTGGAACTACAACTACTGAAGTAGATACAAAGAAAGCTTTTGAACTGCCGATGATCCCAAGAGGAACCCATCTTGGAAATGTTACAGGAAGTGTAGGAATTGATATCGTATTGAACGAGGGAGATTATACAGTAGCGAACGATCCCAGCCCATTTCAGTTGAATCTGGCTTTTGCCCGAAGTGCTGACCACGTTTTAGATCAGGCTATTGGAAATACTGCTTTTAAAAAGAAGCTGATCAGAGAAACAGCCACTCAGTTCTTAGATATTGCAGCGTTTTATGGTTTACATACGCAGGGAAAAGGGAAGATTCATATGAGTGATAATTCTGTTCTGCAAACGGTAGAAGAAATTGCCAGTCAGATTTCAGGCTTTAAAACAGCCGATACAACCTATCTGTACATCCAGGGCAGCAGACAAAGATCCTATAATTTCTATGGAAATCAGAACCTGGAAGGAAGTACCCAGAATATTAAAATTGGATCAACCACTGCGAACCTTTCCTTAGAGCAGTTCGAAGCAGGCTGGCCGGTAAAAGAGCTGGTTGCACAGCCATCATTGGTAGTTCAGCTTACAACCGATAATAACGATGCTGCTGCCATGTACGTAAAACAAGGTGTTTTACATGCAGATACAGCCAATGAAGATTATTTTATCAGAGGTAAAAACTTATTGCAGGAAGAAGGAAATGGAGCAGATACCAATTTTACGAAGCCTATTACTTTCAGATTAGATAAAACAAATGCCGGTAAAACGGTTGCTTCTTTTATACAGTTGATTTATGAAGGAAAGACAGTGAAAATTACTTCTGAAACTCCTGGTCCAAATCCGGGTGATCCTGCTATAAGCACAAGTTATGATTTGAAAGACATTGATGACATCTTTGGATTGATTAATGTGACCCCTAAAGTTCAGTCTAAAGGTGGAAATGAGCTTACCTATATTATTGATCAGAACCTGTTGCTTATAGATTTTGAAAGCAAATCAGGAGTGAAAGACATTGCAACAGTGACTACAAAGAAGGTAGAGGATCTTATCATGAAAAATGATACAGACAGTTTGAAGAGAGTTACTTATGAGACGTTGCTGAATAATGTAAGACAAAATGCAGGAGGATATTTTGAAAGCAGAACTGCATATTTAGATAATTCTAATAGTGGAACTGTAACTTATAATGACAAAAGAAATAATTTTTATCAATCAGAAAAACCATATTATTTAAAAACGGAAATTTTTACAGATACAGAAGGAAATACAATTACAGGTTTATCTCTACAAGTTTCGGGAGGTGGTTTACCAAGCAAAAAAATATTGGGTATTACGAATGATGAAAATTTGAAATTGATTACGAAAATTGAAGACAATCATATTAATAATCCAAAATTTTACTTCAAGAATGATCTGGATGGTGGTGAAAAATATTTTACATCTTCAGAAGGTATTACATATAAAAGATACAGTTTATCTATACTGGGAGAAGATCAGGAGGGAAAACTAATTATAGTATTTCCTGATAAAGAAATTTTTGTAACGACTACTGATAATTTGGTTTTTGCTTCTAATGATTATTCGAAGTGGCTGCCTGAATTGAATTATAATGATTTTAAAATAATTACCGGAGCAATATGGACGCAGTAATAAGAAAAGATGGTATAGTAGTTAGGCTTGAAGGAATTAAAAATCCTATTCCAGATTCTGGTGGATATCTGATTGGATTTCATTCAGAAAGTGGTATTTACTTTCATTATACAGACGAAGGTAATTATGCTAACTACAAAGAATACGTAGAATATAGAAACCAGACAAGAGACCTTAAAAATGTAGAAATTTTTAATAGTTGGAGAATTGCACAAAAGGGAGATTTCATAAAAATAAGAAAAAGAGAAATTTTATATGTTTCTGCTGATTATAATAACCATGCTAATGATAATAAATACAAATGGTTAGAGTGTGAAAAAACTTATTCAGGAGAAAGCTATTCCCCAAATGGAATTCCAACAGCAGGATTTCAAATTAAATCAGAACTTGCAAACGAAGCATATTTCGGAGCTAATTCTACAGCATTAGCATATTTTAAATTAAATATCGTAATGGCTTCAGTTACCAATTCTGAACCTATTATAAATAAAAAATTAATTGAAACAATTGCTAATATTACACAGTTAATAAAGAATATTGGAGATAGTGTTTTTAAAGCTTTTATAGAAATTGATATAAATAATCCTTTAATTAAAGATGTTTTTATAAATATCAAAAATAGACAGGACATATTTTGGAGAAATGTATTTGTAAATGTAGCGGGGAATCATACACTAAAAGAGTTATTGGAAATTTACACTAAAAATTATGTAATTTTAGATCAATACTATGATCAATATTGTAATTTCAGAAACTTCATATTAAATCATAGTGATCCCAACAACTCAAAAGCTGAGGATATCGAAAAGCTTATCCATATAGCAATCCCTTTTAGTCCTGTAGTACTTCAGCTAATTCCTGCGGACTTAAAAATTAAGATTCTCAAATATCTTTGCAGTAAAAAATATATTAATAATTTTAGAAATGCTCTAAGTAATGAGAATAACAATAGTCCAATTCATATTGGTGGATTATTTGCCAATGGTAGAACGTTTAGTGGGGAAGTTCTAGAACAATTTATAGTGAACTTGGTTTATTCTGTAAAAGATACTGAGGTAGATGAGTTTTTGGATAAAATGTTAAATACCTTAGAAGATGGACTTATTTTTAAAGAGAAGAAAACATTATATGAAGTAATTTATGAGAACCTTAGCCAGAGTTATAATATTTCGGTTGGATTACTAGAATTTTCCAATGTCATTTTTAAAACTAATTTTAAACCTACAGAGACTAAAAGTGCTTTCACTCATGCAATCTATGGGCTTTGGTTAAATAGTAAATATAACCCTTATAACTTAGACGGATCATACAAGCAGAATATTTTCTATATAAAATCTTTAAATCCAACTTCTGGTAAACCTGCAAATAGTGATAAATTTTTTGTAGAGGACCATACTACAGCTGTCCCTCCTTCAGTAGTTTATCAATATAGTTATGAGACTGCATATCAGTTGAAGAAAAATAACTCTACAAGTCCTCCATCATTTGAATATCCAATTGATTATCCAGATGCTGCACCTATTACAATGCCTTATACATCAGATAAAAGTATTGGGATCTATTTTGATAATTTTTCATTTAATTTTAAGGAAGGTAAGATAGAAGCTTATCACAAAGATTTACCAACACTTCCAGCAGATATCATAAATAAATATGAGAATGCTTATAAGGACGCATTATTTGGGACGTATCATATTTATCAACCTGTAACATTGATAAATAATAATGTTGAAACAAAAGTACCAATACCAACTTTGTATGGTAATCCAACACAGATTGGAAATGGTTCACTTACCATAAACTCTTTGATTCCAATCTTTGTTTTAAAAATGATAGATGACCTTGGTGATAGAAGTGATGTGGAAACAGTGATTGGCTATATGCTAGATGGGGTTCTTACATTTTCAGGAATTGGAAATGCTTTAAAATTACGACATCTAAGATGGGCTGCTATGGGAGTGGAAACAACAGGATTATTAACAAAGGCCGGACTTAGAGTAGTCTTAGGTGGAATTGAATTTACTTCTGGTGTATTAGGTTTTTTTGCAAATTTTGTAGAATGCAGTACGAATGACGAGTTCTGCATAAATATGAAAAATTATATCATGTTATTGCAGCTAGCTACATTATCTGTTACAGCTGCAGATAATATAACAACATTTGCATTAAAGAATTCTGCAGATAAAATTGTATATAGTGCGGGCGGCTCTAGTGAAGCTGAAATAATTCAGAATGTTAAGAATAAATTAAAGAACCTTCATCCAAATACTGCGGATAGTGTACTTGCAGAAGCTTCGGTAAACATTTATCGAACAACCCAAATGGCGATCCTTCCTACATTTTCTGTTGTAGCGGCGGTCAAAAAATTAATAAATAAAAGAAATTTCATTTTACAAGCAGAATATACAGATGCTATTCTAACTACTTTTATTAATTTCTGCAGAACTGAATTAAGGATAACCGATAATATTTTAATAGAAGACTTTTTAGTGACTGCCAATAGACCTAAAAAGCCTATTTCATATGCTGACTTAAGAAAACAAGTTAATTACTACATAAATGAAGTAGTAAAAAGAGGCTTTCCTGCTGGCTTTCTAAATAAAGCAAATTACAGAGCTTTTTGCCAAGAGTCTAAAAGTTTTTTTATAGAAACATTAAATAATTTAGATGAATCATTTATCGATTTTGAAGAGAAATTTGAATTTTATGTTAAAGGAAGTTCTGTAAGAGCACCGAGGACAATTAATGATCCAAATATAAATAACGTTGAATTACCTACCTGGAGAGCTGATGATATTGATATTGATATTATGTTAGATGCGAATGATTATGATGATTTCCGCAAAGTAATGGAGGAATATATCAAAGACTTAAAGGACAGAAGGATTATAGATGCTGATGATTATGCTTCATTAGCAGCTCATTTAAAGGAAGGTGATTTTATTACCTATCAATTTTTTAAACTGCTCCCAACAGGTAATTCTAATTTTACAAAAGGATTTAGAAATTCATGTCAGCAGTATACTGATTTTATACCAGTTAATGGTGAGGAAAAAATTAACTTTGCAATTGTTAAGAAGAATAAAATAATAAAAAATGAAAGGCAAATCACGGGTAATAAAATCATTGGAAAATATGATATGAAACCCAAATTACCATATATTGATTAAAAGTTATTGTTATGAGTTTAGAAAAAAAATTTTACAACCAATATTTCCAAGAAATTACCGAAAAACAAGCAAGTCAGATAAATGATTTTTATATTAAATATTTGCTTGATGGGAAACTTAAAAAGATTGAAGATATTACTTCTAAGTATTTTATAGGAACATATTATTTAGATGATACTGAAAATCTTCAATCAAAAATACAAGAGTTTTGTGTAGAAGCTGGACAAAGATGGATTTTTCATACAAAAGAATTTTCTTCATTTGGTTATAGTTTATGGAATTGGGTCGATATTGATAATACTGGGGCTATAATATTTAAAGGAAAAAGAGTACTTGATGTAAAAAATAGAGAAATTTTTAATTGTTCTATTGATTTATCAAGTAATCAAATGAGAAGGGCAACAAAAAGGTATTTCAAAGGTGATGATACAGAGCCCATTTTACTGTTTGAATATAATGAGCAAAACAATTTATCATATATATTAGATAGAAAAGATAGTTGGGGGCTTGGAGGAGGATGGCCAATGGATAAAGAAGAGCTTATAATTGTAGATACTAATGTTGGGTTATTTCCATGGGATCAACACCCATATTTTCATTCAGCATTACCTTTTTTACCAACGAGTAATTCTATTTAAGACAAGAAAGATTGATTATTTAGTTATTACTAAGTATATCATATAACTATGATAATAAATTATAAATGCTATTTCTAGCAAGTTGATAAAATAGTCAGCTTATCGGAAAACAGTCAAACCCCACGGGAAATTAAGTAAACCCTACTTAATAAGGCTTTTGTTTGCCTAAACGAAAGCCTTCCACTCACCCAAACACAAAATTATTTTTATGTCAAATCAAACACCGGTAACACACAGGTATTACCCGAGGTTATCCTCTGTGGTTACAAAAGACGACATCCCGGATATTCTGGGATTCTTAAAACCGGGGATTACTAACCTCCTCGATAAAATCTATTATAAAGATTTACAGTATAGTAAAGGGCCGAAAGGAGATTCAGCGTTTTACAGCTTATCTGTCGTTTCCAAGAGAATCGATATTGAAATTCCGGGAACAGGGATTTCATTGGTCCTGAACGGAACAGATGATTCCGCTATCTCCGCATTTCCTATTACCGTTGAATACCAATGGAAGATCCTGGCGTATTTACGCTACTTCAGCTTAGGAAACTTTTCCTTTGAACCTCAGCAGATCTTCGAGGTAGCCCTTAGGGTACTCAACGTAACGGAAGAACAGGCCATCGCGCACTTTGTGAACACATTTGTCTCACCAGCTAATCAGAATGTCACGCCTCTGATGCAGTTTGTGAAGGATATTAATGACTCACATAGTTTGGGACTTACATTACCATCCGATGCTACGACAGTTACAGAAGTCGTACAGGATATTTTTAATAAAACGGCAGGAAAGTATGCTTCATTAGTTGCTTTTGCAACCTACTTGCTTTCCAATGACATGCAGGAGACATCAGAAAAGGTAAAAACCTTCTTCAAAGCTTTAATGCCGCAGGATATTGATGAGTTCATCAAAGAAGTAGCCATTCCGAAATTTAAAGCAACCTTAATGCTGTCGGCAGCGATTGAGTTTCCAAGAAGTATTTTAAAGCCTGTAAACCCATTAAAGCACCCGACTGCTCCTTTGGAAGTCATTGAAGATGAAACTAAAAAAGTAACCCTCAGCTTCGGTGAAGCTTTATTCTATGCGGATACTGAAAAAGGTTTCGGATATAATATGGACCTGGTGCTGAATATGAGTAATCCTGCTCAGATTGGAAACACAGGCTTTATAATCGATATTCACAACCTTAAAATTGACCTCAGCAAAACGGAAAATATTGCTGAAGCCGATGCAGACGGAAGACCCAAGGAATTTATGGGCGTCTATATGGAATACACTGAGATTTTCCTTCCTAAAAAATGGTTTAAAAAGAAAAATCCAGAAGGAAATACCCAACAGACTATCGGTATTTCAGCCAATCATATGCTGATCGGAACCGGAGGGCTTTCAGGAAATATTGCCATTAGGCCTACCTACGCCGTTAAAACTGTTGGAACCGAAACCAAAGTTGTTGATTATTTCAGCAAGTTTTTCTCGCTTGATTATACTAATCTGAAAGTGAAATCCATGAGCAGTTCTAATGAAACGGCTATTCATAACATGGATGAATTGATGACTTTCATGAACGGCCTGGCATCACCTTCTGAGCTTAAGTTTGTTTATCCAATGGGATTAAGAACCGTTGCAGGAGATTACAGGGAATTTCAGAAAGAAGAAGACTATTATAAATTCCTGGCAAGCCTGTCTGTGGACAGTCTTGATGATGATAACCGTACCTTATGGTTTAATCTTGGGAAAGATTCTGAAAAATCATGGGAATTAGGATTCAGCAAATTTGATATTGATTTCCACCAGGGGCAGGTAGTACATTCCTCATTACATGCCGGACTGAAAATCAAAAAATTCAAAGATTATAATGGCCTGGATATGGTCATTGACGTTGTTGGAGAATGGGAAAGTAAAGAAAATTTCAAACTTTCTGCTGCCATTCTGCCTTTTGGTCTGAAAATGAATCTTTTTAACATACTTAACTTTTATTTACAAAGAATAGAAATCGGGAAGAAAAATGATAACTTCTATGTGGAAGCGGATACTAAGATAACCTTCCCTGAAGGATCATTCGGAGAAAGACTTTTAGGAAAAGAAGGAATTGATCTTCCGGCTATCCGTTATTACGCCAACGGTAAATTTGAAATTGCAGGTGGAAGTTCTATTATTCCAACCAACCTTCATCTGAATTTAGGACCGGTACGTATGGCGGTTACAGCCATCCACATGGGAACCATACAGCGAATGTATAAAGGGAATATGCGTACCTATAATTATATCGGATTTGATGGTGGTATTAATATCAATCCATTAGGTCTTGATGTAAGAGGTAATGGGGTAAAATATTATTATACTGCTGATAATGACGAATTCGGTGGAACTAAAGATGATTACTTCCATATTTCAACCTTAGAAGTTGACTTAGTAATTCCTGGAACAGCGAGCGCAAGTGCTGCTGTAGCGATTATAAAAGGTGCTCTTACTATTCCTGAGCCAGGAAAATCCACAGAATATAGAGGAAAAGTTTCTCTTCAGTTGCCGAAAATGAATATTTCCGGTTCTGCTGAAATGGCTTTCGATCCTAAATATCCGGGATTTCTGGTAGATGCAAGCGTTGAACTGCCGTTCGTGATCCCATTAGGTTCATTTGGTATTTTCGGATTCAGAGGACTCATCGGATACCGATATGTAGCCCATAAGGAGGCCATTGGAATGACAGAAAACGATACCTGGTACGATTATTATGTACATCCGCAACGAGGAATTAATACAGATAAATTTATCGGACCTCAGTTTACTCAGAAATATAGTGCACCGTTCTCCTTTGGAGCAGGAGCTTCGCTGGCCACCTTAGATGGACGTCTTGCCTCATTACGGGCAATGGTATTGCTTTCAGTACCAAGTATGTTTGCCATTGATGCCGGATTAACGATCATCAGTGAGCGCCTTGGGCTGACAGAAGATGACCCTAAAGTTCCACCATTCTATGCTTTCGTTATCGTAGGTGACAATTCATTGGAAATTGGAGCAGGTGGTAACTTCCAGCTCAACAAAAATAACGGTTCATTTATTGACATTAAGGCTGAAGTTCAGATGGGCTTCTTTTTTAAAAACCAAAGACCATGGTATGTTAATTTCGGAACAAGGGATAAACCGATCAGGGCCAGTCTGTTTAAAGATTCAGTGAATATTAAAGCAGAGTCTTACCTGATGATTGCCGCCAAGGGAATTGAAGCCGGAGCAAGAGTAGATTTTAACCTGAATCTGATCATTGTAAAAGTCTATGCGGCTATTGAAGTAGGAGCTCATATCAGTTTTGAAAGACCGCAGGTAGGAGGATATATTTATGTGGAAGGAGGAGCAGAGATCAATCTTTTCATTGTAAGTGTTGCCTTATTTATCTCGATCTATTTCAGAGTAGAACTTATATTCCCGTTCCTGATCCTGGCAGAATTCAAATTCGAACTCAAGATTAAGCTGGCAATCTTTAAAATTAAGCTTAAAGTTCATTTAAGTATCAAATGGGAGAAAAGGGAGAATCATGTGGATACAAGCGCTGTACCACCTCTGACCTACGAATCAGATCCACCACATATTGATTATCCGAAAGAAGAAAGATTGAAAAATGCGGTAAAAGGAGTTCACATGTTGACCAATGAGACCTTTGATCTTCCTGTAGTATTGGTTGATCAAGTTCCGACACCAGCAGTTAAGGATCATGAAAAACTGCCTACCATTCCATTGGATACCTATATTGATATTAAAGTTGAAAAAGGACTTATCCCAACGACGGGGGCAGGTGAGAAAATTGGAGGACATACCAGCGGAGCAACTGAATTTACAGATCTTATCCCACCTCAGAAAACGCAGCCGGGAGGCCACGTACTTCGTCAGGTGAAACATCAGTACTCCATTGAAGATGTTGAGATTAAAATTCTTAATAAACAAGGTGTCTGGAATAAGTACAATCCTTACAAGGCTGTATTAACTAAAGCTGAAGCAGACACTATCGGTAACCTTAATAAATTTAAATTAGGATTCTGGCAGAAAACCAATGATAAGTATGATACCATCAGGATTTTGGCATCTACACCATTCTCATTCTTAGATTCTGCACAGCCGGGATGGTTTATTCCTGAACAATACGGAATTACAGCTTCATCACTATTCTGTACGAAAACAGAAAAAGTATGGCATGAGTCTGATGTAAAAGACAAAACGGTAGGAACTGTATATTATCCACCGGCAGGAGCGCCTTATAATTTCATTAACGGAGCGTATTACAACCTTTTAGGAACAGTATCGGATGCTACGGATTATATGATGGTTTCCAATGCGTCCAACCCGCATAATTTCTCTAAATCTTTAAAGATTACCAATGGAAATACAATGGTTGTTTTGCTTCCTGAAGCATCTGCAAGTACAGAATTATTTCTTTCTACAACGGCTAGTTCAGTGAGGGTCAGATATTATAAAGATGTATTCTCGACTGGTATTTATCAGAATTATGCGCTGATTGAAGAAGTAACCAAAACTAAAGCAGAACTGGCATCAAAACTGGTTTATGAAGCAGCTGATCATGCAGGCCAATATGTAAGTAAGATTGAAATTATTCCATACAATGCCAACCAGCAGGAGATTGATAATATCAATGCACAAATTGACCAGATCTGGGCCAATGCAACAGCCAATACAACAGGTGAGGTAACCAGCGTTGTCCTTTCACCAGAACAACAGGCTGAATATGACAAACTTGTTGAACAGCTAAAAAAACTGAAAGACGGAGGATGTACTTCTTCTCAATGCAAAGAGCTTGATTTCAATGTGATGCATGTTGAAGATGGATATAATGGATTATTTGGAAATGGAATTGTGAACTTTAGCATGTCTAATGTAGCCACCAAGTGGGCAGATTATGAAACGCAGTATATGATGATAACAGGAGGAAATACTCCGCCATTTGTTGATTTTAATACTCATTCTGTAATCTTCTTATTTTTACCTTATGGTCCTACTAACCAGTTTATTAAATATAATAGCGTAGTCACAAAAATTTCAGAAAAAGCTGATGGTATTGATATCTGTTATTCAAGTGATTATCCAAAAGAAACAATCAATAAGGTAGCGATCATTAAGGTGGGCAAGACCACAGAAAAACCTCTTAATCTGAAGTTTACTCCTGATTGTGGCTGTGATTCTAAAGCAGAGCCTTGTACAAAAGATACAAAACTTTGTGATTTCCTTACCGGGCTTATGTATAATCTTAACCAATGTATTGTTTATCAGGGAGTAGATGAAGTAACTCAATTAAGATACAGTTCAAAATGTTTCTTCATGTTCATTGATGCCATCTACCAGTTTGATAAAGAGTTTCCACAATATAACCTGATCCAGGGAGCAGGATATGTAAGAGACCTTGTAGAGAAGCTGAGAAGCTATCTGAATACTGAAGGTGCTAAAATGTCTGTAGCGGTACAATTAACAAAAGATATTCATGACATCATTTTCAAGCTAGGAAACTGTGGTTGTAATGATGATGACGATAATGGAAATGGTAACCTAACCAGCCTTTGTCATACTTTATTCCATCAGGTGAGATGGGTGACGGCTGAAGATTACGAATATCAGCAGACCATCCCGTCACAAGATGCTGTAACAGAAGATATGAAGCTGATGCAGGAGGCTATGAGCAAAGTGGTACAACCGGTTTGGAGACCAAACAGTGTATACTACATCAATCTTAAACTGAAAGATAATGTAAATGGAGATACACCACATATCATTAACTATTACTTTGCCTTTAAAACAGCAGGACCTATCGGGCACTTTGAGAAGAAAAATGAAGACTACATTGAAAAGCTTACAGATGCTGATGGAAATCCGATTGATAAGAAGAAAAATATAGATGAATATCCAATTACTTCTCTGAAATCATATATCGATATGAAAAAATCATATCCTAATGTAGACGGAGATCTTCTGATGGCAAAACCATTATTCTATGGAAATGAGCAGAGTAAAATAGTACTTTCCTTTACTAAGCCTTATATCTATAATATGCTTAAAACATGGGCGGCTCATAATGATAGTGAAATAGATATTAAAGAGCTTAAAGGAAGTATCAATATCGCAATCAAAGATCCTATAACGGGTATTAGTATTCCGTATCCATTGCCTCCTACATGGACAAAGCATGAAACAATACCGGTAACTAAAGAAAGCTGGGCAGAAGACGATCCTAATTTACCATTAGGAGTTCAGCAGATGCTTAACTATGTGAATCATGTTAATCAGCAGAACACAGGTATGGCTTGTAGCATTAATCTTGGAAAACCAGTTACACCAAAAGCATATAAGTATTCAGTGGAATTGGAAGACCTAAGTCCTGAAAAATTATACACAGCTATTATCTACAATGCCTTTGACGATGATGGAGACGGGGATTTTAAACCACAGCCTACACCAGTAGCAGAAGATCCTTACAAAGTATATGAAGAAAACCAGAAGATCCATGAATTTGTATTCAGAACTTCAAGATACAAGGACTTTAAAGAGCAGGTAGAAAGTTATAAGCTGAAAGAATACAATGATAAAAACGAAGTGATAGGACAGAAGGATGCTATCTATGAAGTGAAAGCTGATCTTAAGCCACAGCAGCTTAATGACCTCTATATCTTAGCTTCAGAAGGTACTGAAAATCCAAACTTAAAAGGGCTTGCCAATACCTATTCAGAAGTATTTGACCGTGCTTTTGAAGGAGTGATGGGATTAAAACCATTAAATCCTCCTACCCATACAGAATTTGTTAAAATAGTTAATACCAATAATGATGTAGTGGCCTTACTCATAAGGAATCCGGAACCATTCAATGATCCGAGAATTCCATTGAAAGAGGTGAAAAAATGTCTTAAAGTTCCTGATGCTTTAGGTAATCATATTGAAGATTTCCAACTCATCTATGCTAAAGATTATTCTCAGATTTTAGTCGTGCATAAGAGCAATAAGATCAAAGATCTAAAATTAAAACTGCAGTTTATCTATAAATATTGGGATGGATCAGCTTACACGGAATTTCCGGGAAGCGGAGTAACAATCAACGAATTAAAACTAAACAATTAATTAAATCTAAAATGAGTTTTTTAAAAAATCATAATTATATAAGTTCCAAAGGATTAATCAATTCTTCTACGAAAAGCCAGGGAAATGTAATGCAGGTAGGAAATATTGATTCAGTCGGACTGATTACAGTTCTTGACGAAAGCGGTAACCTGAAATGGAACAGAGCTTTTAAATCTCCTCAAGGAGGATATACTACTTTTGTTAAGGTAATGCCATTCAAAAACGGGGATTTTGCCGTGGTGGGAGTAACCTCCTATAAAACTCCTGTTGTGATGAGAATCAAAGGAAATGGAGATGTAGTATGGTGTAAAGTTTTTCAGTCGATTGAAACTGACGAAAGACGCATTTTTGCTGATATTTTTGCTGATTCAATGGTTTATCTTACTTTTTATAACGTAAATGCAAAGATCAGTGGAACTTTTTTATTAAACGGCTGGGAAGGAAAAGTCGAGTCAAGAACAGATATTATTAATAACGGTACTCCAGGGGCAACCCTGGAAGTAACCGGAATCAGTACCTTTAGTGAAATTGTTCATATCAGTGCTAATGAGACCCTGAATGGAGTAACACGCGGTGTATCTTTCTATGGACAGGTAAATGAACCGGTACTTACTGCTCAATATCCCTCTGTGAATAATATTCCTGTTGTATTAAACGGAGTTTACTGCCGCCCGAACCAACAAGGTGGCTATGAATTGCATTGGGGTGGTAAAATTAATAAAACACCTGTTCTGTTAACACCTGATGACAAAGCATTTTTATTTAAAGACTGGGATTCTCAATCCGTAAAATTTATCCATGGTAAAGATTTTTTCTATGCAACTACGGGTGCAGGTTATAACTTCTGCTATTCTGATTATAATTATACACCTGTATGGACACAGCAGTCATTAATCAAAGGTTTTTATATTGATCAGGTTGTAGGAAATGAGGTGACAGTACGAGGAACACAAGCTTCCGATTTTACAGGACTTGTTAGCACAGGAATTAATACTTGTTTTACCTCACCTGCCAATAATATCAATTTATCATTAGAAGGTTATAAGTTCACAGATGCACCTTATATTTCCAACAAAGTAGATTTCAAGGAAGAAGATCTTAATTTTGATATCATCACTAAGCCTTATGCTAATGAAAATGCATGTGGTAACAATGGAGGTGACGGAACAGAGATTACTTTTAATGAGTTTTCAGGACTACAGACGCCTAATTTCTACCTTCAGGCTGCAGGATCCAAAGGAGAAGACAGTACAAAAGGAATTCACCTGAGATGGGGATTCGGAGGTGAATTGGGAGAGAACCACCTTCCTAAAGGGAAACTGACAGACAACAAGAATAACTTCAATAAGCCAAATGATTTTGTAAAAGTATACAGAACCCTGTATGAGAAGAAAATCTTCAGTCTGGAGTTTACACAAGCTCCCCAGCTTATTGACGAAAGTAAGAAAATGTGGGTATATAAGTTTAATAATGATAGTAGAATTTTTTATGTCTATTTCAAAAATAAAACAAAATATGCACAGGTAAGACAATCGGTAAATCCGATGGTTGATCCTCTTAAATTCATGCAGCAATATGGTAATGAAATTGTAGAAGTTCTTTGTAAATCGGATATTTTCTTTGCTGCTGAGTTACAAGTGGAAAACCAACAGCAAGATTCATATGTGGAGTTGGAGGCACTTTCAGTAGCAGATCAGAATAACTTGTCCCAACAGCAACTTTCTTATAGAGCAACACCTTATAGTAGTGAGCTTGCTAATACTTATTTTAATACTGAGAATGGGAAGACGTTGCGTTTCAGACCTACCAATTGTCTTGTTACCAGAATTAATTTTGAGCTCTATTCAGACTTCATCATCAGCCGAAATCAGGCAAATGCATGGAAATTAATGGGAGAATTCTCTCTGACCGATGAGAGAGACACTGCCTTTGAGAGGTTAGATCCTTTGCCTAATGATAACCCTGTTCATGGTGCTTGGTTGAGATACAATGATGGAGCGTATGTAAATACAGAAAATTATCGTATGAAATGGGAACATGCTTCTACCGGTCCTTTAGACAGAGACATTCAGACTGTAGTTAAAAGATATGTAGAGCTAAGTAATGATCAGCCGAATCCAAAAGCTAATGAAACCATTTCAATTAACCTTTCTCCTACCGGTTCACAACAGGTAGTTGATATTAGCACGAATCTTCCTCAGGATGGAGATATGCAGGTCTCCAACCTGGATATTCTGAATATTGCCGCCTTGGATTACCACGTAGCAAGAATGCTGGGATTGGGATATCTTGATATCAAGGACGAAGTTTTCGGAAACCAGTATATTTATATCACAGAATATTATACCAATAAAAATCTGGATATTAATTCGGATGATAAGACTTATCAGTTGCTTTCAATGTCTCTTCCTGTTTCTACAGAAATTGAAAGACTTTCATTGCCTGTAAAGCTGATGAAACTGAATAAAGGGATGGATTCTAATAATCCGCAGTCTGCCGGTTTATATGATGCTGAAGGATATTCTTATAATGGAAAATACCGTTACATCAGTATTTATAATCAGCAGGTTCCTGAACTTGAAGTAAACCCAGTATTTATGGGGGAATATGAGAATTTTGATGCATCTTCATTCACATTCCCTGTATATGCCGGTCTTGAATACCGCGTTGTAGAACCTGGAAAAACAGATGACTATATCTGGATCAAACCGGAACTATGCCATGATACCAAATATTGGAATGTGGATGCTTCACCTAACAGTGCTAATTCTCAGGAAACACAGCCTATACAGATTCCGGATACCTATGCGCCATTGTATATGCATAAGCAGGATAAAAGTGGAACGTATTTTTATAAAGGATATGGAATCAACTGGTTCTCAAGAGCGCAGATTGGAGGAGAAGAACTGTCAATTGAAACCAAGATTAAACCGAACAACAGGTTATTACCTCCAACGGCAACAACAGCTTTCCTTATCCAGAAAGAATATCCTGTAACCCTTACTTCTCAGGGAGAGCAGGATCGTAGAAATGCAATCTCAAATTCGGATAAAACATTGGTAAGGCTTGGTTTTGACCATCATATCTATCAGGATGAAATTGTATATCCTATTTCATTTGACTCTACGCAGCCAGATGATTACTATCTGAATCCGGATACCATTTTTCCGGATGATAAAGAAGTAATGGCTGATGAAGTGGAGATCTTCTATAGAAATTATACCATGAGAGAGATTTCTGCGAAGGTATCCAGTATCAATCATCATCCGAATAATCAGCTTTTAGCGGAGATTAAAACTGTAGATTATACCCTGCCAAGTTCAGGAGGAACTATTGCTCCGGGATCGAGTATGCCTGCACAACCTTCAATTCCGTTAAATATTTTAAAATCGGAAATTCCGGCAGGAACTACCATTAATGATTTTATTGGGGGAATTTTCTTATTGGATGGCGAAAGTTATATCATTAACGGCATCGAAGTACAACCTTCAGGACTGAAATTTACAGTGTTTAAAAAAGCACCAAGTGCAGCTATTATTTCAGGTACCTCACCAGTAATTGATCAGAGCAGTCTGGTACTTCCTACATTCAGTCCTGGAACTGAAGGATTATTCAGTGCTACTGAAAATATGCAGAATATGCCAACCTGGGGACCGAAAAATCCTAACTCGTTGAAAGTAAAGATTGGAACCAATGATTGGGGAATCCACAGAGAGATTATTCATACACAGCAATCGGATGGATCTGTTCAGAGATTCCTTGAAAAGAGTAGAGGATTCTGGAAAAATGCAAAAATGGAACTGCATTTCGAATTATTAGACAAATATCAGAATAAAAAAGGTGAGGTTATTGATAATCCGGCTAATAGCCGTAAGGTTCACAGGGGAGTGTATAGAATTACATTCCCGGGATTCCAGCTTGCACAACATTCCCAGTATTTACCGAATGCCAATTCTGTAGAATGGTTGAATGGTATTGTGAGGTTGTTCACCGTAGAAAACTATAATAATGGAGTTCCTAAAGAATCCAGATCTATTTTTAAAGTGGTGAAAACTGAAAATATCAACACCAACCAGGATCTTGTGCTTTATATCTATGATGAGAATTTCAGAATCCTGGAAGATGATACTACACATCTGCCGATTTTCAATTTTGAACCTAGTCCGGAAGATCCCGTTATGGATCCGGTACCGCTTCCTACTGATCCTATTATGGGGAAAAATATCCTTGTCAATTACTATCCTTCTTACAGGGTATATCTGTATAAGAATGTGGCCAATAACTTAATTGAAGATGCTATTTTACCTCCTGAAAATGAAGATGTAAGATACTCGATCTTTGGATTTAAGAGTGTAGATCATGATAATGTAGATATGCAGGGAGCGCAATACAAATCTAAATTCAGTGTTCCAGCAGTGATGTTTGCCAATAGAGTTGTAGACCCTAAGCCCCCAAGAAAGCCAAAAGGTTCTAAATATGCAACCAGACCGGATAAATTCGGAAAGTCAACATATAGCTTTATTACGGAATATGACCATAAACCATATTCAGTACAGTTTTTCAGAGCGAATAATGCCGTATTGTTAGCTTCTTTATATGAACCGTTAAAAATTGAGGAAATTAAAAACAACCTTAATGCTCTTGGTGGTAATGATGAAGAGTTTTTTACTGATAGATGGATGGATTTTGTGGATTTTGATATGCTTCTTAATACAACTAAAACAGGATTTGAAGCATTTCCACCAGACAGTCCTGTAAAATTTGCCATGCCACTTCCGAACAGTAAAATATTATTTGAAGCAATTAATTATTTTATTGAAAATCATAACGAACATTTTGGACTACAAGTAGGACAAAGTGGATATGCTAAGCTATTGGATGGAACAAAGTGGAAAAATGGAGAGTATCCAATTAACTATCGTGTGATTGAGGCAGTTCCAAATAAGTTTGATGAATTACGTTTCGGACATTTTATTAAAGAAGCGATTATTAACTGCTTCCTGCCGCTTACAGAAGTTCCTATTATTTATCAGCAGATTCATAATTTTGATTTCAATGATCTGGCAGGGCACAGACCTAAAAATAAAAAACAGAATATTAGGGATGCTTCAGGGTATTTACTGCCTACTACTCATACGGATTTTGATATGGCTCCAATGGCAGCTATATACAGCCAAGGTCAGGGAGGAACTGCTCATTCAACACTGTTTACCGATTTTACACTTGATGGGGCTTCGGATAACTTCTACTTCTATGGAGTAAGAGAATTAGGAAATCAATTACAGATGGGAGAGTTCAGTAAATTCCAGGGACCTATTAAACTGGTTAATACCAATCCGGCTGAACCACCAAAGATTTTAAGCTTACTTCCAATAGTAGATAATGCTACATTGGGAATTCCTGCCAAAGTAAGGATTGAAGTGAACTCTTACACTGATGTACACAAGATCAATGAAATTTCTATTTACAGGGCAACCAATAAGCTGGATGCAGATTCCATATTAAGTATGAAGCACATTAAAACAGTGAAAATTGCTGATGTGGAAGTGAATCCTGAAAACGGATCATGGACGGTGTATGATGAATTTGAAGATTTGGATGAAAAACCTTATGGTGACCCGCTGTTCTATCGTATAGTTGCTTCCAGAAAAGTAGAGTATACCACAACAGATTATGACGTATCACCACCTGCTACTAAAACGGTACAGGAGCAGGCTCCATCATTACCTTCAAAAACAACGGTAACTATGTTGGTAGAAAATTATAATCCGCCGGCACCAGTGTTGAAATATCATTCAGAGCCGGTAGATTCGGATGTGATCAATTGGGTGATCCTATCCTGGGATCAGGTTTGTTATAAAGGAAAATACCACCTTTATAAAATGAGCCCAATGGGGAACTGGAAAGAAATTGCCAGAATAGATACAGATGAGAAAGATACTTCAAAAGCAAAACTGTATGTATATGGGAATAATCCGGCAACCAATAAAGAAGAATGGTTCCTTACAGAAACATTTGACATGACCGGAAATGAGTTTTTCCTTCCTGTAGAAAAATTAGGACTGGATCCTATGAAGATTAAAGATGCAGAAGGAAGAGTACTTTATCATCACTTCAAGATGGTATCTCAGAATACATCTAATATGTTCAGTACAGAAGAAAAGATTCTTACGATATACAAAGAAGAAACTTGGACAGATATCGGTGGAATTTCTCATGACGGAACAGACGGAATGATTTTACAGGGAACTTTCATTGTAAGACCCTAATTAACCCATCACATAATTAATAAAGATAAAACAGTTCCTCCTTACCGGTAGGAAAGGGGGAACTGTTTATCAAAAAGAAAAAAATATGGCAAAAAAAACAATTGCAGCTTTAAAAGAATATTTTAAGGTTGGAAAGAGACCAACAGAAAGTCAGTTTAGTGATTTAATTGATAGTTATATCCATATGGATGCTTTTAATCCCAATGCTTATCTGCCACTTTCAGGAGGGAAAATGACAGGTGTTTTAAGTTTGGGGAGTGCTAGTGCAACATGTATTTCTAGGGATTTATCAGATATAACAGCTAATAGCAACTTTTCCAGATATTTTACAAAACTCACAGGCTCTAATGGAGAAATTGACAGTTTTGGATATTATGGAGCAGTAACAAATACCGGTTCGGTAACAATGAATTGGGGATTTATTGGAGGAACTACTTATAATGGGAAAAATGCAATTAGATGGACTTCGGATCAGAGAGTTGCTATAGGAGGAAGTGCTTCAGTAGTTCCTACTACCGGATATGCATTAGATGTAATAGGAAATGCTTATGTAAGAGGAGATGTTACCTTTGCCGGTGGGCTGAATACCTATCAGGGTTCATTACAGGTTCAGCATCTAGGGGTTAATAAACTAAGGGCAGATAGTGCCAATACAATATTATCAGGTGCATCCAGTAGTGCTACAAGTGGAATATTTTTAAGACCTGCGGGAGACACAGTAGGAACCGGTCAAATAATTATTAGCACAAACGGAACTCAGTATGTAGATAATTACAATTTACTTTTTGGATCTCAAGTAGCAGCAGGATCATCCATTTTTCATACCAATATTTCAGGAGCTAATACCCCTGGTTATGGGATATGGATGGGACATAATCTTCAGTTTAACGGAACAGATTTTATTCAGCCAAGAGGTAGTTTAAATTCCTGGGCTTTTACAGTCAATAATCACAAAGGTTTTTCATTTAACAAGGCGAATAGCAGTACAGTAAATGGTTCTGCGGTTTCCCTTATTGAACTGGTAAAGATATCAGGAGCAGGAGTGATCAGTACACTAAATAATGGAAGCTCAGACCAATGGAATACAGCTTACAGCTGGGGAAATCACGCAGGAAAATACTTGCCCATAAATTATGCTACTCCTGTTAATGCATTGCCTTATCAAAATGATATGTTAGCAGTGCCAGTAGGAACTTATGCAGCAACAGTGAGCACTGGGGCTGTTAACCTGCCTTTTACACAAGCTGGAGGATTGATCTCTTTTGGTAATACAGCTGTTTCAACAAGATTACTCGGAGCCAGAGATAATTCAGATAATCTATGGTTTCAATCCGGTGATGGTAAAGGAGCATGGAGACAAATTGCATCAAGAGATTGGGTTATTGCCCAGCTAAATTCGGTATCCAGAGCCAAAATGTCATCAGATGAAGTATCCTTCGCACAAGCCAGAGAAAATAATCTATCCATTAAAAAAGAATATGAAATTGATTCAGCCTTTTATCTGGAAGTAAACGATGAAACACAGTTTATTACTGTTACAGGAAATCAGTCGTCTGATATGATCTGTAATATAGCAGAATCATATTCTCAACAGGAATTTAAAATCATCAACCTGTCAGCATCTTCTTTGATCAACCTTCAATTAAAAGGAAACTCAACTGTGGTGGTAGAGCCAATGGAATATATAAAAATCTATATCACTCAAGACTTGAAGGTAATAAATCTGGGTAAGTTTCCCTTAGAAGTTCTGGCTTAAATAAACTAAATATTTCCTGTTAAGCCAATAACAGGAAATAATAATCATCAAAAAAATAACAATTTATGGCAAAAAAAACAATTGCAGCTTTAAAAGAATATTTTAAGGTTGGAAAGAGACCAACAGAAAGTCAGTTTGGAGATTTAATTGACAGTTATGTTCATTTAGATGAATCATCAGAATATTCAACGATAGTAGAGTTTCCTGCCAATTATCAGGTAGGGGATTATGTGGAGTTTTTACAATTTGAACCATCAAGTGCAGGTGCAGGCGGATTTTTCGAAGTTTCTGTTGCATACACTAGAAATAATACAGCTAGTGCAGCTACTCATATTGCTGCCGTATCTCATGCGAATCCGGATGTATGGAAAGAATGTGGTACAGTGAACAAGAATAATTATGTAGACGATCCGGAAAATAATAATCTTACGATTGATATCAATGGAGGAGTGTGTAGATTTCGTTTAAGAGCTGTTCATACTTATGGAGATCCGAATCAAACGTTAAAAGTTTTTGTTAAAATCAGATCTGTTAATAAAAATGATAATTGGATCGTATTAAATAACAGAGGTAATAGTATTGCCTCTGTTCCTATCCAGCCAATGACTAATGAATGGAATTTATGGGTAGGAAGCTTGAGATCAAGTGAAAATGCTAAAATTGGATTAAAAGTTAATATTGACGGGAATGTAGGAATGGGAACTGAAGTTCCCAAAGGTAAACTGGATGTCAGAGGAACTATTTATGCAGGACATGGAGACGGTACGCAAGGGAATAATGCAATGGCTATCCGTTATGAAGATGGCTCGGTAAATAACTGGGGGTCATTAAGAAGCAGTGCCGAAACTTATATGAGTTTTGGAGTTAGAGCTGATCCTTATGCAGGATTAAAATGGGTGTCAACCAGTGGTGCTTTTCCTCGCTCTAATACAGCAGTAGTTACAGGAAGTGAAGGAATTAAATTTTTGAGTTCAAGCCATCAGCAGACCGCTTTAGATCTTCCGGCCAATATGTTTGAGCTTATGAGAATTAGCCCCAATGGAAATATAGGAATTGGTACAGAAAATCCGCAGCATAAACTTGATGTAAGAGGAACAGTTGTATCGCAGGTAGCTAGTAATGAAGGAGGAGCTATCTTTTTACAGAACTCCACAAAAACAACGCCCGATATCGCTCATCAATGGGCAATCTATAATATGACCGGAGGATATGGGAACGGGTTACAGTTTTGGAGCTACTCCGCAGATGGGAATAATTATGGATCCAGAATGGCGATTGCTGATAACGGAAACGTGGGGATCGGAACCGCAAGTCCTCAAGCTAAATTGGATGTTGAAGGAGGAATTAATATTGCTGCTGGATCTCCCATCCAGTTAGCTGGAAGTGCCTCATCTCATGGTTTGAAATATAAAAGATTCAATAGTGATAACTCTTTGCTGGATGGACCTTTTCTTTATGGTTGGACAGGAGGTGCTTTAGGAATTAAGAAGGGGGATATTGAGTTTAATGTATTGAACTGGAAGGAAAATGGCAATGTTGCTATCCAAGGGAAGTTAGAAGCAAAAGACGTAGTAATTACAGCCACTCCCACAGCAGACCATGTTTTTGCAGCAGATTATAACTTAAGAGAAATTGGTGAGCTTGAAAAATTTATTTCTGAAAAAAGCCATCTTCCGGAAATTCCTTCAGCAAAGGAAATGACAGATAATGGATTATCAGTAGGTGATTTTCAAATTAAACTCCTTCAGAAAATTGAAGAATTAACCCTATACATGATCTCCATGAAAAAAGAGATTGATGTTTTAAAAACAAACTAATTATGGCAAAAAAAAGCATACCGGAATTAAAAGAATATTTCAAAGCAGCAAAAAGGCCAACTGAAAGTGAGTTTGGCGATTTAATAGACAGTTTTACCCATTGGGATGATCCAAATGTATTTTCAACCCATTATAAGGAAAAAAACAACCTGAAGTTTACTTTTCCTGAACAACAGGCAGATCAGGCAATAGATATATTATTAGGAAATGTAATTATTCATGGATGGCTTGAGGTGGAAGTCGCTGGTTTTTACAATTTCCAGAATAGTGTTGGAACAATAAAAAAACAGATTATTATTGGTTCTTTTAATGACAATAACATCTGGAGACCGCCTGTATCAAGAATCATTGAAGCCGCAGGAGAAATTGTAGACAATATTTATATAGGTGATGTTGTTTGGGATAATGCGCTTAAACAATATAAAATAACAATTTATCATACCAATTCCCGTGGAAATGATTATGTAGTAAGACTGGTACACCATTCTACAACAAACGCAGTGGTAGATAAAGCGGTTCTTTCGGATATTTATACCAATCTGCTTACAGGACAGAGGAAACACTATGTACATTATAATGAAAATGTTGGCATAAAAACAAAAAGTCCTGCCGCTCCGTTGGACATTCAGGGAAGAATATTATTTGATACCGATTCTCCTGTTGTAGGCGGAGTGGGTATCAGAGGGTATGAAACCATGTGGGCAAGAGGGTATAATTTTGTTTCATCAGATGGAACTCAAAATATAGGTGGTTTTGCAGCTGTGGGTGTACAAAATAAGATTAATCATTATTATATAGGAAAGTATGAAAACCAGATCGTTTCATTTAATCCTGAAAATAGGCAAAGTTCTTTCAATGGAAATATTGATGTGTACGGAGAAGCAAAATCCAGAAGCCAAAGAATTTTTGATTATTCACCAACTATTTATTTAGACAGAAGCGAAAATTATGGTGGATATATCCAGGGAATTCAGACAAGATTATCGGATGGTACTAACAATTGGTTCTTTGGAAATGCAGGACCAGATACGTTTGTAATCTCTACTGGAGCATATAATGGAGGGCAACAGCTTGTAATTAACAGAAATGGAAATGCAGCTTTTCAAGGGAAAGTAGAGGCTAAAAACTTTGTAGTGTCTGCCACACCCACAGCAGATCACGTTTTTGCTGCCGATTATAACTTAAGAGGGATTAATGAACTTGAAAAATTTATTACTGAAAAAAATCATCTTCCGGAAATTCCTTCCGCAAAGGAAATGACAGATAATGGATTGTCTATAGGAGATTTTCAAATCAAACTCCTTCAGAAAATTGAAGAATTAACATTGTATATCATTGCTCTTAAAAAAGAGATTGATTTAAAACCGAACTAATCATGGCAAAAAAAACAATTACAGAATTAAAAAATTATTTTAAAGCAGGAAAAAGACCTACAGAAACACAATTTGGGGATGTAATGGATAGCTTTGCTAATCTGGAAGATCCACAACTGTTTCCTAAGAATTATTTTGAGAAAAGACTAAGTCTTGATTTTCCTCATGACGTAGCCGATCAGGCTGTGGATATCCTGCTTGGAAACAGGGGAATGTCAGGGATGCTTGAAATAGAAATTGTAGGAACATGGATGCATATAAATTCTGCCGGAAATATTAAGAAGCAGTTTCAAGTGGGATTCAATCCTGATAATGCAATGTGGTATCCAACTACGTCAAGAATTGTGGAAGCAGGTGGACTTATTGTTAATAATATTTATATTGGAGATGTAGTTTGGGATGCTGGTATTAATCAATATAAAGTAACTATTTACCACACAAATTATGCAGGTAATATATATGATATCAGGATTACCTATCATTGCCCATTTGATGCGCAGGATTTTAGTGAGGTAAAACTTTCAGATATTTATACTAATGTTCTTACAGGACAAAGAGTACACTATATTCATTATAATGATAATTTGGGAGTCGGGACTACTTTACCAGAAACAAGTCTGCATGTGAAAGCTCCAAAAGATAAGGGGCACTCTAATGTGGTTGGAGGACTGTTTGACAGAAGCGAAGCCGCGGGAGGGAGTAATATTGTACAATTGAAGTATCATTCCACAGCAGATCTTGAGCTGAACTCTTTTTATAATGGAACCAATTTCAGGTATGGCTCTTATGGGGATTTTAATATTGTTAATAATATTGATGATGGTACTTATGGTGCTATTAATATGATTACCAAAAAACAAACAAGGTTAAGTGTAATGCCCAATGGGAATATTGGTGTAGGAACAACAACTCCAGCTGCCCAATTAAATATTGTAGCAGGATATAATGTTCCTGATCAGGCAGGTACTTTGATGCTTGGAGACCCAGCACAGGTTAATTTAAGATTAGGAATTAATGAGAAGTACAGCTGGATTCAGGGGCACGGAGTTTCACCTCTGCATATCAATCCTCTTGGAAACAATCTGATCTTAAATAAAGATGGGGGAAATGTAGGGATAGGAACCAATAACCCGGATCAGAAGCTTACCGTAAAAGGAAAAATTCATGCTGAAGATGTTATTGTAGATATGAATGTTCCTGCAGATTACGTGTTTCAAAAATATTTTGATGGCGAATCTTCTATCAGACCGGATTATCAAATGCCAACGATCCACGAATTGGAATCCTTTGTCAAAGAAAATAAACACCTTCCGGAAATTCCTTCCGGAGAGGCTATTGTAAAAGAGGGTGTCAATCTTGGAGATTTTCAAATGAAATTACTTCAGAAAATTGAAGAGCTAACACTCTATCTTATTTCTCAGAACAAAGAAATAGAAAACCTGAAAGCTATTATAAAAAAATAGTACTGTCTAATGTAACATTTTTCAAAATAATTTAACCAATTTAATTTTACTGAATTCCACTTCTTGTAAGTTTAAAGCACAAAAAAAGCCTCTGAAAAATCAGAGGCTTTCAAGTGGTTTCTCCAGGAATCGAACCAGGGACACATGGATTTTCAATCCATTGCTCTACCAACTGAGCTAAGAAACCATTTATGTTTTTGTTTATTACTTCGTTGTTTTAAAGTGATGCAAAAGTATAATATTTTGTAATACCACGCAAGTATTTTATTGTATTTTTTTGAATAAATCTGCTGTTATAGCTTGTTTTTTTATTCAATGTTCTGTTCATCAGTGTTTTGATATGCTTTACTTTTTTTGTTTTTTTTAGAAAATTATTTTTAATTGTTTCTTGCAAATGTATTTTTAGGGATGAAACTCCGTAAGGAATTTTCTATTAACCCTGAAAGTAGTATAGTTCTCTGTATTTATAGCTGAATAGCTTTTATCGGTGCTGTCTCTGTAAAACGGTATTCCTGGCAGAGAAGTTTACCTCATTAACTGAGCTAAGAAGTCAATGTAAGTATTGTATGTACTTTGTTGTTACAGTAGTTATACTATGTAATTAAAGTTGAAAATAGACATAATAAAAAAGCCAGTTCTTATTTTATGATAAGTAACTGGCCGTTTTTTTAGGATATAATGTTAAGGGAGAGTGGTGAAATTGATGTTCGGAGCCTGCGTAGGTGCAGTAACAGAAAACTGTGAGCCGGGAGCAACAATTGTATTGAAGAATCCTCCATTTTGCAAAAAGAAAGTATTGCCATTTGATCCTCCCATAGCATCTATTCTTTGTTTTGCATTATAAGTATTATCTACACTGAAACTTGCTCCCGAAATGGCTGCCCAGTTCCCAGCCGAAGTTCTTACCCATTGATTTTTGAATTCTGCTTTTCTGCCCTGATATCCATTTTCGGGATTAAAGTTTTCAACGAAACTATAGAAATCTTTAAGGTAAGTGCTGGTTTGAGGCCGCTTCCAGCTGGCTATCAGTTTCCATGTCGTAGTATCCGGTGATAAAAACCAGGCTGTAAAATCTGTTTTTCCGGTTCCATCAGGTTCACCTTTTAATAAAAATTTATAGGTCTGTCCTGCACTCCAATTGTATTTATAATAACTTTGTCCACCGGAACCTTCATTGCCGAATTCTCCAATTGTTACGCCGGAACCAGCTCTGTTCAGAACAATTTTATGATCAGGGGGAATATTATTCGGATCATCTGTTTCAAAAGGGCTCCATACCGAGAACAAAATTCTTCTTTCTGTAGCAGAGTTAACCTGCATTCCAAAATAGCCTGCACTAAAGCCATTGACCATAAAATAAGAGCCAATCTTATCTTCTCCTGCAGGAACTGTTACTTCGTTGTAATAATAACTAACATTATTGGTAGTTGGAATTACATAGTTCAGGTGACAGGAAGGTCCTCTACGCGCCCAATAATAGTAAGAAGGATCATTACTGTAAACATTAGTTCCTGTAGAGGCTGCTCCACCGAAAGTCACATCAGTTACATCAGCAAAATACCCACCGGTTTTTGAGACGCCCTGAAGATCAACTTTTACATAACCAGCAGAGGAAACAGTAAAATCTCCAACGGTATAATTCTTATAACCTGATCCCGTTAAAGTAACATTTTTAGATGTACTGCCTACAGTTACTTTTACAACACTTGTGCCCGAAGGAACAGATGCTTTTAATCCAATGTTTAATGTTCCTGTATTACTCACCCTGAAATAAGTGCTTATAACAGTACTTGAGTTTGTCCAGTTACCTAAATTTGAGGAAGTGATAACCTCGCTGGCACCCGAAGGTTTTGCTGTTAAAAAAGAATTTCCGGCAACAGGTACATTGAAGGAGGCTGCTTTCTTTAAAGCTGAGGTGTTTTCTTGTGTAGCAACAGTGTCTTCTGCTACCATAGTGGTTTCTGCACATGATTGAAAAACAAGCAAAGCAGCAATACCCAGAAAAGTATCGACTAATAATTTTATTCTCATAATAGTATTTGTATTTTGGTTTTACTATACTAAATTAAGTTTTACCTCTCAAATAATCAAATTAATTCCCATTATTTTGATTAATTTTTTTTTATTTTTTTTGAATAAATAGCTAGAAAGGTATTATACTTTAATATCCGTTTTTTAATATTTCTGGAAGGAGCTTATTATGAGAAAAAGGTTGTGTGTAAAAAACAAAAAACCTCTAAAATAAATCAGAGGCTTTCAAGTGGTTTCTCCAGGAATCGAACCAGGGACACATGGATTTTCAATCCATTGCTCTACCAACTGAGCTAAGAAACCATTGTATTGTTGATTTACTTTGTCGTTTTTAAAGCGGTGCAAAAGTATACTATTTTATAATATGATGCAAGCTTTTGTGTAAGTTTTTTGGATAAAATAAATTTATTGTTATTTTTTAATAGGCTTGTTTTTATTCTAAAATGTTAAAAACATCAATCATTTTAGCATTTAGTGTATTTGTATTTTTTAAAGGATTAATACGTATTTTATTCTGTTTAAATATAGAAATGGGAAAAAAACAATGTTAGATGTCAATATTGTGTGAAATAAATTAAAATTGTATTTGGATTATTTATATATTAGTAGTCAGTTAGTTAATGCTAAAAACCATAATCATGAATACAGAAAATTTTAGTACACTTGAACTTCTGTACAAGGAGTTTAGATACCCGTTCCCAACGTTAAAAAATCCCTATGCTGAACAATTGCAGGAAATTACTGAGAATCAATGGATTGATGGTGAATACCTTTGGCTTTATGAGCAAAATCCTGATCTTCGCAAAAAATACAAGAAAACTAAAACAGCACATATTGCTGCTCAATGGTTTCCTACGGCAACCCCTGAAAGATTCAAGCCTATTTGTAGATTAATGCTTTGGACACTTTATAATGATGATCTTTATGAAGAAAGCGAGCCTGAAGATATTGGATATGTACATGAGCAATCAGTAGCTGTATTAAAAGGGGAGATAAGTGGTGAAGACTCAGGAATCCCTTTAGGTAAGATGTTGGCTTCGCTAAGAATGGAATTGCTGCAGTTTATTCCAGAAGAATCAATTTCCCGTTTCACACAAATGATAAGTAAGTATTTTCTAGGACTAGAAACTGAGTTGAAGTATAAGAAAAATAAAACCTATCCCAGTGTGTCAGAGTGCATTGCTCTACGTGAAAACTCAATATGTTTATACCCTTTTCTTCAGCTTACAGAAGTGGAAACAGGTATTACTCTTCCCCAGGAAATTCATGCCCATCCGGTGATTCAACGTTTGCAGGCACTAGCATGTCATTTGGTAACTTTTTTTAATGAAGTACAATCAGTAATAAAGGATGAAGCAACAGATAGTATTTATTATAACATTGTAAAAGTGATTCAGAACGAACATCAAATGTCTTTGAAAGAAGCATGTCTTGAAGATTTGCGTCTACATAATAAAGATCTTAAAGAATTTTTAGAATTACAAGCTTCCCTTCCTGATTTTGGAATCTGGCAGGAAGCAGTAGTTAATTGGGTGCATTACATGAGTATGGTACTTAGCGGATGGAAAAATATTTCCACCAAACTGGATCGATATAATATGATGGAATTTCCCAACGCTGCTGAGCTTCGGGAAAAGCTGAATAAAATATAAAGAAATAGTAAAGAGAAATAAACTTTTAATCAATATAATACAAGAAATAAAATAGTATGAAACCAGAAGAATATAATTCAAAAGATTATTTGCCACGCGGTCATTACCCTTGGCCTGATCTTATTAATCCACATGCCGAACAGATGGGAAAAGATATGGATGGATGGATTGATAACGACTATACTTTCCTGACGGAAAAACAGCGTGAGATATATAAGAAAATGAGGCTACATATGTGTACAGCACGTATGTGGCCTGACCTAACTTATGAACAGACTATTCCATGCAATAGGTTTATGCTTCAGTATGTTGCTCTTGATGATCAGGTGGAGAACTCTTCTCTGGAGGAAATCCAACAATTACGGATTCGGTGTGTAGACATTCTTAGAGGTGACCAGCCAAAACCGGAGGAGAATGCACTCTATCAACATATGGCATTAATAAGAGATGAGTTTCGTGCTTTAATGCCGGATATCTGGGTGGAACGTTTTATTTATTATTTCTATCAATCCTTCAGATATGGAATTGAATTGGAGTATCCTTATAAAATAGCGCAGCGTCCACCATCTTTTACACTTTTTAAAACAATTCGTGAGTATTCTGTTCTAATGCGTCCGTATCTGATCTTGGGTGAAATTGAATCAGGTCTTGTTCTTCCAGAACATATTTTTGAACATATTGTCGTTCAGAAAATGATATCTCATATGACCTTGGTTGTTGCATGGCAAAATGATATTCACTCCCTGCCGAAAGAAATGGCAAAAGGAACAGAGGTTTTTAACTTGGTCTTTGTTTTGCAGCAAGAATATAATCTTTCACTAAAAGATGCCTGTGAGCAAGCATTTCGTATACATAATGAAGAATTAACAAAACTACTTGCCTTACATGCTGAGTATCGTGAGTTTGGGGAGTACCAGGAATATGTTGATCAATTTGTTTATTATGCTGGAGTTGGGCTTCAGGGAGTAAATTCTTTTTATCTGGAAACTGAAAGATATCAACATGGAGGAGTAGGGTTTGCATGGCCGGAAATTAGTGAATCACAATAGAATTATGTTGAATAATACACTAAAGTAACTTTTGCGCTTGATCCAATATTGATAATTCGAGCGTTTGTGGTTGGAAACAAAAAAACCTCTGAAAAATCAGAGGTTTTAAAGTGGTTTCTCCAGGAATCGAACCAGGGACACATGGATTTTCAATCCATTGCTCTACCAACTGAGCTAAGAAACCATTATATTTTTGTTTGTCTTACTTCGTTGTTTTAAAGTGTTGCAAAAGTAGTAAGTTTTGGTATACAAAGCAAGTATTCATCGTACTTTTTTTGATTTAAACTAAAAACCTATTGATTATCAGTTGTATTATTTTCTTGCTCTTTTCTGATCTGATCACTCATCTCTTCCAATACCGGTTTGATCGTACTTTCAGGAAGATCACTGATTCTGATATACATCAATCCGTCAATCGCATCATTAAAGTTTGGATCAACATTGAAAGCAATCACTTTAGCGTTTTGCTTGATGTATTTTTTTATCAGAACAGGAAGTCTCAGTTCTGGTTCAAGATCATCAATGATCTTATCCAGTTTATTAAGGTCAGACTCCATTTCCTCAAAGAAAAGACTTTTATCTCGGTCACGAAGTTTTACCTTATACTCATTTCTCGGAGTGATATACTGAGCTACAGCAGAATCAAAATAATTGGAACGCATAAACTCGATCATCAGAGATTTGGAGAACTCAGAGAACTTATTGGAGATACTTACTCCTCCCATCAGGAACTTATGATCAGGATTTCTAAGACATACATGCACAATACCTCTCCATAAAAGGAAAAGTGGAAGTGGTTTCTGCTGGTATTCCTGGCAGATGTAAGCACGTCCCATTTCGATCACCTTTTTAAAGAAAGGGTGTATATCCTGTTCAAACTCAAATAAAGAGCTCGTATAAAAGCCTTTGATGCCATATTTTTTCATTACTTCTCTACCCAGTGCCATTCTATAGGCTCCGGCCAGCTTTTTCTCACCATTATCCCAAAGGAACAGGTGGTGGTAATGCTTATCATACTCATCAAGGTCAAACGGAAGATTACTTCCTTCTCCAACCGCACGGAAAGTTAACTCTCGCTGGCGTCCGATTTCCCTCATAATGGAAGGGATTTCCTCGTAAGTCGTAAAGTAGATCTCATAATTTCCGTTGCTGAACAACATTTTGTCAGTTCCTCTAAGTTTGTCAACATCTTTTGTAATGTCTTCAATTGGAGTTTCATCAATGATGTTCTGAACAATATTTTCCTCTTTTAGTAAAGGGAATTTTACATATAGATTTTGAAGATTAATGCTTTGGGCAAGAGATTTTCTTTTTTCATAGTAAGATTTCATCATATAAACCTTACGTTTCAGAAATTCTCCCAGCTCCTCAATGGTTTCCATCTCATCCATAGCCTTTACAGAGATTGGTTTTCCAATCCTGATTCTGATAGGTTTTTCTCTATCATTCATCATTTCTGCAGGAAGCATAAGAGTTTGCAAGCTTGGGTGAAGTTTAGCTACCTGATAAAAAAGGCGGCTGTTCTTTGCATGGAAATACATAGGAACAACAGGCACTTTAGCCATTCTGATAAGCTTAAGTGCCGTTTTTTCCCATTCTTTATCTAAAATCTCTCCATAAGGATTGTTCTTGTTTGAAACTTCTCCCGCCGGAAAAATACCTACACAGCCTCCATCCTGTAAATGCTTGAGTGTTTCTCGCATTCCTGAAGAGCTGCTATAAGCTTCTTTTCTGTTCTCAAAAGGATTTACAGCGATTACGTACGGTTCCATAGGTTTGATCTTTTCCAAAAGGAAATTTCCCATTACCTTAAAATCCGGACGAACCTCTGATAAGATCTTGCACATCAAAATTCCGTCAATAGCACCCAGTGGATGATTGGAAACCAGAACAAACGGTCCTGTCTTCGGAATTTTTGCCAGATCCTCTTCAAAAGCTACATAGCTTAGGTTTCTTTCTCTTACAAATGAGTCGAAAAAGTCTTTGCCTTCCTTATCTTTTAATTTGTCGTATAATTTATTTACTTCATTTATTTTAGCAATGCTCATCACAGCAGATGCTACCGGGTTCTTTAGAAACCCAATTTTACTTAAGCCGGAAGCTTTGATCAGATCGTTTTTCGAAATTAAACTCATGTGTGTTTAGTCGCAATTAATATTATTGTGTTACCATTTGAAGAGTATTCTTGGAAATTTGTTCCAATAATACATTTTTTTCATGGTAAAATCTATCAATGTGATCCATCTTCGCATTTCTTACTGTGAATAAAGATACATTTTTAATTGCTTCGGTTTTAAAAATTTTTTGAAGCTCTTCGTTAAGCTCTTCAAGGTGATTAAATTTATCCTCCAGACATAAAGCCAATGAAATGGCAGAATTCTGCATCAGGGAAACTTTGATCTTATACTTGGATAAATATCCGAATATCAGACTCATATGGTCTTCTGCAATGAAAGAGAAGTCTCTTGTAGAGATCTTTAAAAGATCCTGGTTTTCTTTAAGAATATAAGATTCCTCCTGCTGATTCTTGTCTGAAGCCCCTACTTTAGTTCCTGCTTTGGTAGGATCTACAAAGGATTTTACATAAAAAGGAATGTTTTTTTGCTGCAGCGGTTGTAATGTCTTTGGGTGAATTACGCTTGCCCCATAATAAGCCATTTCAATAGCCTCTTCATAAGAGATGTTGGAAAGCAGAGATACATCATTGAATTTTCTAGGATCTCCAGTCATTACACCTGGTACGTCCTTCCAGATCGTCATCGCTTCAGCTTTTAAACAGTATGCAAAAATCGCAGCAGAGTAGTCAGAACCTTCTCTTCCTAATGTTACGGTAAAGTTATTGTCATCAGAACCAATGAAACCTTGTGTTACATAGCAGATTTCAGGATTTAAATTGGAAATAAACTCTTCAGTTTTTACCCAATCTACAGTACCTTCTCTGTAGGAATTATCAGTTTTAATATAATCTCTGGCATCCAGCCACTGATTAGTAAATTGGATCTCATTCAGATATTCACTTAGGATTTTGGTAGAAATCATTTCTCCGCAGCTTACCACCTGGTCATATACGAAGTTGTAATTAGGAGACTTATTTCTTCTTAAGAAAGAATCAATATCGTCAAAAAAGAGATTGATTTCAGCAAAAACCGCATGATTTTCAGGAAAAAGACCCTCCGCAATCTCAATGTGTTTTCGTTTTATCTTTTCAATCTCAGTTTGATAGTTATCCTTCTTGAAATAAAGTTCTACAACTTTTTCCAACTCATTGGTCGTCTTGCCCATTGCTGAAATTACCAGCAAACACTTGGCAAATCCTTGGCTTTTTAGAACCATGGACACATTTTTCACACTGTCGGCGTCTTTCACAGACGCGCCACCAAACTTGAAAATTTTCATTAAATTGTTAAAAATAAAATTGTTAGATAAAAATTACATGAGTTTTTTACGGACGTCAAAATTATAAATTTACAACGAGATATGAAATAGGCTGATGAAACCAGAGAATTAAGATTTCCTTAAAATACTCTTGAATAAAATATATGACAACGTTTGAATGCAGGAATAGAGGGAATTAGGATATACAGGGAGTCTTATTTATCCCATACTTTTATTTGATAATTATTTTTTTAATACCGGAGTGAGAAGTTGTAACTGGCAGTATTGAGAATTCAATAGAAATGGACTGCCTCAAAAGTCAGAAAAATAGACTTTGTCATTTCTGAGAGAAACAAAGAATCTCTAATATCAAACGATTAAGACTCTTCACTACATTGCTGAACTACGTTCGCAGACTTGTATGTCTGTGTTCAGAATGGCACTTTGAAGCAGTTAAAAACTAAAGGGCGGGTTAGAAATAAGTACAATATAATAGGTTCCTTTTTTCATTTTCCATTTGTGCTTTCCACTAAAATAAAGAATCTGAATTTTTCATTGCTCTGGGATAACGAAATGGGAAGGATAATCATAGGCTGATATCTAATATTATGTTTTGTTTAATATGTACCGTGTTGATATACAGGTTGTAATCTCTTTTGTAATTAAATTTTCTTAATGCAATAAATTTTCCGAAATTTGGGGAAAACGTAAAAAGAAAAATATGTCAAATCAACCATTACAGACTTTAGGAGAATTTCTTATCGATAAGCAGGACGATTTTCAGTATTCAACAGGTGAATTTTCTCGTCTTCTAAGTGCAATAAGATTGGCTTCGAAAGTGGTTAACAGAGAAGTAAATAAAGCCGGAATTGTAGATATTACAGGAGCTGCAGGAAACCAGAATATTCAAGGTGAAGAACAGCAGAAATTAGATGTAATTGCAAATGAGATTTTTATTACGGCTCTATCTCAAAGAGAGGTTGTTTGTGGTATTGCTTCTGAGGAAAATGATGATTTCATTGATATTAAATGTGGAGAAAACGGTCATTTAAGTAAATATGTAGTGTTGATTGATCCTTTGGATGGATCTTCAAATATCGATGTGAATGTTTCTGTAGGAACCATTTTCTCAATTTACAGAAGAGTTACAGAACCTGGAACTCCGGTACAGCTGGAAGACTTCTTACAAAAAGGAGTGAATCAGATTGCAGCAGGATATGTAATTTATGGTTCTTCTACCATGATTGTTTATACAACAGGAAACGGAGTGAACGGATTTACCTTAGACCCATCTTTGGGAACATATTATCTTTCTCATCCTAATATGACTTTCCCAAAAACAGGGAAAATCTATTCCATCAACGAAGGAAACTATATCAAGTTCCCTCAGGGAGTGAAAAATTATCTTAAATATTGTCAGATGGAAGAAGGAGACCGTCCTTATACTTCCAGATATATCGGTTCTCTGGTAGCAGATTTCCATAGAAATATGCTGAAAGGTGGTATTTATATTTACCCATCTTATTCCCAGGCTCCTAATGGTAAATTAAGATTATTATACGAATGTAATCCAATGGCTTTCCTTGCTGAACAGGCAGGTGGAAAAGCTACGGATGGTTTCAGAAGAATTCTGGAAGTAGAACCTACAGAACTTCACCAGAGAATTCCGTTTTTCTGCGGAAGCATCGATATGGTGGAGAAAGCAGAAGAATTTATGCGTATTGACAGCGTAAAATAATGAAAGCATCCTATTTTAAATATTTATTAGAATTCAAACGCCCGAGTGGAACATCTCGCGGCGTTTTGCTTGATAAGGAAACCTTTATTCTTGAAATTTCAGAAAATGGGAAGCAAGGAATAGGGGAGTGTGCCATCTTCAGAGGACTGAGCTTTGATGACAGACCAGATTATGAAGAGAAGTTAAAATGGCTTTGTGAAAATATTGACCAAAACCCGGACTTCCTGAAAGAAGAATTAAAAGATTTTCCATCCTTATGGTTTGGATATGAACAGGCTGTTCGGAACTTAAAATTTGAAGGGAATCTTTATTTTCCAAGTGAGTTTACTGAAGGGAAGTCTGCCATTACCATCAATGGATTGATCTGGATGGGCAATGTTGAGTATATGGAAGAACAGATTCAGGATAAACTCGAAAAAGGATTTCATTGTATCAAATTAAAAATCGGGGTTGATTGGAAATCTGAACACGTTATTCTTCAAAAATTAAGAGAAAAATTCTCAAAAGATCAGCTGGAGCTTCGGGTAGATGCCAATGGCGGATTCAGTAAAGAAGAAGCCGCAACAGTTCTTCAGCAGTTGGCAGATTTAGATATTCATTCCATTGAGCAGCCTATTAAAGCCGGTAACTGGACTGATATGGCAGAATTGTGTGCTCAGACACCTACTCCTATTGCTTTGGATGAAGAATTGATCGGAATTGCAGATTCTAAAGAGAAGAAAAAGCTTTTAGAAACTATAAGGCCACAGTATATTATTTTGAAACCAGCTTTGGTAGGTGGTTTTGCCGGTACTGATGAGTGGATCTCTATGGCAGAAACACAGAATGTAGGTTGGTGGATTACTTCGGCGCTAGAAAGTAATATCGGCTTAAATGCTATTGCACAATATACCTTCACAAAAAAAAATCCAATGCCACAAGGTTTAGGCACTGGAGCTTTATTTGTCAATAATTTTGAATCCAGTTTAGATCTCAGAAATGAGCTGTTGTGGTTCAAGGATATAGAATTGAATTAGCAAGTTGGATTATTTGAATGTTCCCAATCCCATTGTTTGCAACATCTGGCTCTAGAGTCCCATATATTGCAGCCTATGGGTACTACTGGGATATTTCCCCCATTAATAGTCTTTAATTCTCTTTTTTCTAGTTTTTTCAGATTTTTCATAGTTAATATTGGGTTTTGATTAATTTGTAAATGCTTAATGAATGAAAGTTATAAAGTAGAGAAACTTTCATGGATGTTTCATAAAGATCCAATCCATGAAGCTTAAGTATTGGAGCTTTATTTATCAATCATTTTGAATCCGGTTCAGATCTTGGAAATGAGCCGGATTCAATATATATATGAATTAACAAGTTTGGTTACCTGAGTGCTCAGAATCCCACTCTTTACAGCATCTGGCTTTAAAATCCCATCTGTCGCAGCCCATTGGGATTTCCGGGATATCTCCTCCATTAATAGTTTTTAATTCTTTTTTTTCTAGTTTTTTTAGATTTTTCATGATTGTTATTTTTAGTAATTAGATTTAATTTTGAATATAATACAAAGCCCAATGCCACAAAGTTTAGGCATTGGAGCTTTATTTGTAAATAATTCTGAATGTTGTTTAGATTTCAGAAATGAGATGATTTTAGTTGAGCATGTTAATTAGCAATATGGAGGTGGTGAATTTGGGCAGGTTTTTCCACCACAGTATCCTTCTGCCCATGATCTGCAGCATGCGGCTTCCGGATCCCAATTGTTGCATCCAAGAGGTGGTCTTCCTCCATTAATCTTTTTTAATTCTCCTTTGTTTAATTTTCTGAGGTTTTTCATTGTAAATATTTTAATTTGTTTGATAAGTAAATATCTAAAATCATTTTAAATTATACAACATATGGTGAATTATTTTATTGATTTTTAACAAAATAATAGAATTTTTATATCAATATGTCAAAAACGAAAGTTGAAATATATCACTTATCAGTCATTACATTGAATCATTGAAAAAAATCCCTGCAAAAGTAGATGTAGGAATTATATAGGCGTAGTCCGGAGATATTTAAAGGATAAAGTAATTTTAGGATCGGATAATTAATCGATTTTTTTGAAGTTTATTATTAATTTAAATCACATCTTTTATGAAAATAGCTTTCTTTATATAAGTTAAAATATAAGAAAACCTTTTTTTAATCTTTTCCATGATAAAAAAAATTGTAATTCTCTATTATTTGAATTGGCAATCATTATGCCATTTGTCAGGTCTGTGGTAACTTTAACATAGGATTGATTTTTATAGTATTTTTTTAATTAATTATTAAGAAATAATTGTGAAAACATTTTCGTTTTCTTTAATTCGATTACTGATAAGGTTCCTATCTATCCCATATAAATTTTGGAAAATATCGCTCTGTACTTGTGAACTGGAAAGGTATCCCCAATGATTTCCAACTTCAAATTTGAAGCTACTTAATACATCATCTTTCACGAAAGTACAATCGATGATAGAAACGATATCTTTATAAGGAGTGATATCACTTGGCCCGTTTTTGCCCAGTCTTGGAGTAAGAATATTCTTAGTAAATTGTGATATTCCCAGAATCAGATCCTGCCTGTTCAGGTAAATAGAAATCTGGTTCGCAAGCAACGGTAGTTTATTGAAAGAATCTTCAGAGTCTTCAAATACCTTATAGGAAACGTCAGCATTAAGCAGAATCACCTGGTCAATCACTCTGAGAATGTTTTCCCTTTTAAGGCTATATAACATACTTTGAAGAACCCTGTTTCCCATGGAATGAGCCACGATATGAATTCTCTGGTTGCAGGGAACCAGATCGCGGTTGGAAAAAATATCCTTTAAAAATTGGGTATAAAAATAAAACAGTCTCAGCAATGATGTTCCGGAATTGATACTGGCTGCCTTATCATCAAAATAAGTCAATGGCACAATGCTGCTGGAGGCAGGCCAGCTCACAAATAAAATATGTTCAACAGGAGAGGCAGGATTATCAATGAAAAGCTTTTTAAGATCAATCATAGCTTTTAATTCATCATCAAAATCATAAGCATAACCATGGATGAATATCAATACGTCACTTCTTTCCTTGGTGGCAGACATATTTTTATAAAGTTCGTAAAATAGCCGTTGGGTTCCGCCAAGATTATTGGCTGTAAGAGGGGATTCTTTGATTCCTTTCTCACGTAACAGAACTTCCAAAACCTCTTCATAGCCTTGCTTTTCAGGTTCAGAGAACAGTGTGTAATTCAGGATATTTCTGTTGGTGTAGTCTTTTTTCTTTTTGGCTGCAGCAGTAGGTTCCTTATAATTATCAAAATCACATTTTGCAATTCTGAAATTAGGAATTGAATATTCGTCATTGGAAAAAGAATCTACTTTTTCACCTTTATGACGGACAATTTTCCGATTGCTTAAGATATAAACAGCCATAAGCGATAATTTGGTACGATGGTTTTAGCTTTTCCTAAATTAATGAAAAATACTGAATTACAATGCATACTGCTACAAAATTAACATTTTCAAAAACGCTTATTTTTCCGTAACTTTGTACCACTTTTTTTGCTATAAAACAAAAGCTAATTTAATGGAAGAAGAAAAAAAATCACTCAATTTTATTGAGCAAATTATTGAAGATGATCTGGCGAACGGTTTGAATAAAGATCAGATCCGTTTCCGTTTTCCACCTGAACCAAACGGTTACCTGCATGTAGGGCATACAAAAGCCATTTGCATCAACTTTGGTCTGGGTGAAAAATACAATGCTCCCGTAAACCTTCGTTTCGACGATACGAATCCTGAAAAAGAAGAGCAGGAATTCGTAGATTCTATCATGAAAGATGTTGAATGGCTAGGTTTCAAATGGGATAAAGTTTTGTACGCATCCGATTACTTCCAGCAGCTTTACGATTGGGCAGTACAATTAATTAAAGAAGGAAAAGCTTATGTAGATGAGCAGCCGTCTGATGTGATTACCGAGCAAAGAAAAAATCCTGCAGAGCCAGGAATTGAATCTCCATACAGAAACCGTCCTGTTGAAGAGTCTTTAGATTTATTTGAAAGGATGAAAAATGGAGAATTTGAAAGTGGTTCAATGTCTCTTCGTGCAAAAATCGATATGGTTTCACCAAACATGAATATGCGTGACCCCGTGATGTATAGAATTTTGAATAAGCCTCACCACAGAACAGGTACGGCTTGGAAAATTTATCCAATGTACGACTGGGCTCATGGTGAATCCGATTATATTGAGCAAATTTCGCATTCGCTTTGTTCTTTGGAGTTTGAAAATCACAGACCGTTGTACAACTGGTATTTAGATCAGGTTTACGAAGAGGGAAAGGTTAAAAACAAGCAGAGAGAATTTGCAAGGATGAACGTTTCTTATATGATTACTTCTAAGAGAAAACTACAAAGATTGGTAGCGGAAGGAGTTGTAACAGGATGGGATGATCCAAGAATGCCTACCATTTCCGGAATGAGAAGAAAAGGTTTTACAGCAACTTCTATCAGAAACTTTATTGATAAAGTTGGGGTGGCAAAAAGAGAAAACCTTATCGAGATTCAGTTACTTGATTTCTGCGTGCGTGAAGACCTGAATAAGGTAGCTAAACGTGTAATGGCAGTAGTAGATCCTGTAAAATTAGTAATAGAAAACTATCCTGAAGATAAAGAAGAATGGGTAGAAACTGAAAATAATCCTGAACAGGAAAATGCAGGAACCAGGGAAGTTCCTTTCTCGAGAGAGTTATATATTGAGCGTGAAGACTTCAAAGAAGAAGCTAATAATAAATTCTTCAGACTGAAATTAGGTGGAGAAGTTCGTTTAAAATCAGCATATATCATCAAAGCTGAAAGAGTAGAGAAAGATGAAAATGGAGAAATCACAACCATCTATGCTACTTATGATGAGAAGAGTAAGTCTGGAAGCGGAACAGAAGAAAGTTTAAGAAAAGTAAAAGGAACACTTCACTGGGTATCTGCTAAACATGCGATCCCTGTAGAAGTAAGAATTTACAACCAATTGTTTACGGTAGAGCAGCCGGATGCTGAGAAGGATGTAGACTTCTTAAATTTCATCAATCCTGAATCTGTAGCTACAATTCAAGGTTTTGCTGAACCAAGCCTGAAGGATGTAGCTGTTGGAGAACCGCTTCAGTTCCAAAGAATCGGATACTTTACAAAAGATCAGGATTCTACGGATACGGCATTGGTATTTAACCGTACAGTAACACTAAAAGATTCTTATAAGCCTTAATAGTTTAGGAATCAATAAAGATAAAAGCAGGACTTGGAAATAAGTCCTGCTTTTTATTTTCTACCATAAATGCATAAAATAATTCGCGCATTCGTAGCAATTAAGTATTCAATTCTATCATTGATAAAATCCTTTCGCCTTTGCGTTTTCTAACATTAATTGCCCAAATTTTTAGCTTTTCACCCCTTTAATCCAGTCCTGGAATTTACCAACCTGCTCCATAAAGAAAGATTCATGCTCCTCTTTTTCTTCAGGGCGGTCAACCAATATATGCTCAAAGTAAGTGTTTTTCAGGATTTTTCTTAGAATTCCTTCTCCCAGGAAAGGTTTATAGTCATTTAATGCCTGAGTAGCTTTTAGTAAATGTCGGATGTCGTACTGCAACGGATTAATATCCGGAACCTGTTTGTTAAGATTAAGAAGGTTGTATACGGCAATTCTGGCTGTTCTTACAGAACTTTCCATTGTAAATACCACATCGTTATTGGTTTCTACGAATTGTCCCACCAATCCTAAGTTGGTACACCCTTCAGGAACCACTCTCGGACGGTCTCCGTGGGCTCTAGGCATAAACATAGAGGTGATATAAGGCATAAATGCCGTACGTACAATTGTGTTTTCAATAACGTTATTCAGTTGATCTGTCATTCCAAGATGATAGCATAGTTCAGCAAGGATTTCGTTCCCGGTACATTCCGGCATTGTTTTTTTGATGTAATTTCCTTCTTTATCCATCAATAAGGCATATACCCATACTACAAGGATATCATCCGGCTGGGTAGGGTAGTGTGGCTGTCTGTTGCAGGTAAAACTCATCACCCAATTAGAATCTGTAATGGTGATAATACCTCCTGTAGCTGTTTTTCCGGAATAAGGATCATTCACACATAATTCTTTTAACTTTTCAGTAAATGCTGAAGGACGACACGTTAATGTTGCAGATTCCCATGATGACTTTTCAATATGGCTACAGAATTTTTCAGGTTTTCCGAAAACTTCAGATTTGGCTGCCAGATTTTTCCATAATTTCCATCCGGCACTTTGTCCGGCACTGCTGTTATCTATAGTTACTTCAGGAACAGTATTATTATCTCCGTAGAAAGTACTTTCGGTCATAGATCCGGTGGTCACAATCACATAGTCATCTTTACCGATCGGTATTCTCACTTCTTCTCCTTTTTGTTCAGTAATAATACCTTCTACTGTTTTTCCCTCCGTATTAATATGAATGTCAAGATCCTTTACCAAAGTATTAAACTGGATCTGTACTCCTTTTTCCACTAAGAAGTTCTTTAAAGGGGTAACAAAGGTGTCATATTGGTTGTATTTCGGAAATACGAGGCATGAAAAATCTTTCATACCATCAATGGCGTGAAGGAATCTGTGCATGTACAGTTTTAGTTCCAATAAACTATGCCAGTTTTCAAAAGCAAACATAGAACGCCAGAAGAACCAGAAATTACTGTTCAGGAATGATTCTGAGAAATAATCTTCAATGCTGAGATCATCAAGTTCCTCTTTTTTCTTTAATAAAAGTTTTACAATAGCCAGCTGGTCTTTTTTCTCCAATCCGAATTTACTGAAATCCTGGATCTGTCCTTGATTATGAATTAATCTTGCTTTAGAATAGTTTGGATCATTATCATTAATGAGGCGGTATTCATCCAGAACACTGTAAGGTGCAGGCAATTCCAGCGCGGGAATATCCTGGAATATATCCCATAGATTTTCATAAGTCATATCCATTTCACGTCCGCCACGGATGATATACCCATCTTTTGCATTTCCGGCTCCGTCTAGCGAGCCGCCTTCAATCGCAAGCTGATCGAGGAAAATGATGTTTTTTCCTGGAACATGACCGTCACGGATGAAATAATAGGCTGCAGACATCCCTGCAATTCCGCTTCCGACAATATAGATTTTACTGTTTTCGTAGGATTGTAAAGGGATTCCTTTATTTCTTTGATAGTTTCCGATCTGGTCTGAAAAAGGCATTGTCTTTTCAGGGGTGTTAATCTGAACTTCCTTGCTTGAATCCGGTTCGTGGTTTACTTTTCCAAACTGATCAGAGGTATTTAAAACTTTGTCGAATTTTGAATTGATTGTACTCATTTTGTCTTGTTTTAATGAACATTATAAAGGTACCTCTATTCAAAATGCAATGTATATCCCTAATGTCAGAATTAGTGTCCCGAAATTCCTACGACTTAATATTTTCTGTTATTCTATACTCAGAAGGCGAAACGGAAGTATGTTTTTTGAAAAAACGGCCAAAGGCAGAAGTAGAATTGAACTGAAGCTCAAAAGCTATTTCCGAGATAGTAAGGTCCGGATTTCCTAACATAACGTAAGCTTCTTTCAACAGGGCTTCATCTATAACCTCGTGAGGAGTCTTTCCACTGGCTTTTTTAATGATTTCAATAAGATATTTGTTGGAGACACAGAGCTGATCGGCATAAAACTGAACTGTTCTGTGTTGTCTGATGTTTTCCCGGATCAGCTGACTGAATTTAAGATAGAGATCTTTTCTACCTTCTTCCTTATCAGAATCTGTAGAATGTTTCGCTTCTATAATTTCTGCAGTTTCCAGCAGAAGATTGAAAATAATGGTACGAACAATTTCTTCTTTGAATTTTCCTTGTTTTCTGGATTTCTTTTTGAGATAGTTCAGTAAATTCTGCAAAACCAAAGAGTTTTTGTGCGTAGTTTTTACAATGCTGTAAGAACCCATGGAAAACAGGTTCATTTTCTCGATGATAAAAGGGTTCGAGATATTTTTGATCAGAAAATTTTTGTCGAAGAATAATAGTTTCATCATAAAATCCTGACTGGTTTTCAGGAATTTTACAATAGTAGATGGAGCAGCAACCAGAATACTGTGGGCATCGGCTTTATATTGACGATGGTCTATTTCAAGACTTACTTCTCCAGCAGTACAGATGCACAGGGCATAGTAATCCATTCTGAAGGAAGCTTTAGGAAATTCAAAAATGGCTTTTCCGGAGGAGATATAGTAGGATTGGCGACAGTCAATACTGTAAAAAGAAAGAGTATCGTGTAAGTTTTCGTAGGTTACCATTCTTAGGTATTGATTGATTTTTTATAGGTGTTTTTAAAAAAAATAAGATTAAGAAGCCTGTCGTTGCTGCAATTTACGAATTTTATAAATGCTTTTAGATCTTATGTATCAAAAATATTCGTTTTTATTAGGATACAGCCAATTGTTTATTTTTATGAACGTTATTTATAAAAAAGGCTTAAAATAAAGGTGTTTGAGGCTATTTTTACCTAACTTTGCACTTTCAAATTTTCCCCCAAAATATTATTGTGAAACTAATAAACGTATACACGAGTTCTTTCAAAGGACTCTCGCAGGAGAGTTGGATGCTGGCGTTGGTAATGCTCATCAACAGGGCAGGTTCTATGGTACTTCCTTTTTTGGGAGTCTATATGACAGATCATTTACATTTTAGTATTGAGAATTCAGGAATAGTTCTTAGCTTTTTTGGAATCGGTTCGGTTATTGGTTCATGGTTTGGTGGAATGATCACGGATAAAATTGGTGAATATAGGGTACAGAGTTTGAGTTTACTGCTCAGTGTGCCTTTGTTCTGTATGATTCCTTTATTTGAAACCGAAGTAGGTTTAGCGGGAATTATCCTCGCTCAGAGTATTGTAAGTGAAACATTCCGTCCGGCAAACTCGGTAGCGATTACAAAGTATGCGAAGCCCGAAAATATAACCAGAGCTTTCTCACTGAACCGTATGGCCGTTAATTTAGGATTTTCCATAGGTCCTGCATTGGGAGGAATCCTGTCTGCTATTTCTTATGAATTTTTGTTTTATAGTAATGCTTTGGCTGCTTTATTGGCAGGATTAATGTATATCTGGTTCTTTAAAGGCCGCGCAAAACGGGCTAAACAGGAAGCAAAAAAAGTAAAAGAGACTATAGCAATTAAAAAAGAGAATTCACCTTATAAGGATGGTAAGTTTTTGATTTACTGTATATTATGTATGCTGTTTTCTGTTTGTTTCTTCCAGTTATTCAGTACGTTAACAATTTTTTATAAAGATACTGCACATTTGAGCCAGCAGAATATCGGTTATATTCTTGGCTATAGCGGATTCCTGATTGTTCTGTTGGAAATGGGGTTGGTACAGGTTGCGGAAAAGTATTTTAGTCTTGCGTTTACCATGCTGATAGGAACACTTATCTGTGGGTTTTCCTATGCCATGATGGCTTTTGATTATAGTATGATTACTTTATTGGTTTCTATGACACTGCTTTGTATCGGGGAAATCTGGACACTTCCTTTTATGTCAACCATCACGGCATTGCGTTCCGGAGCCAATAATAAAGGTGCTTACATGGGACTGAATGGGATATCTTTTTCCATAGCATTTATCATTACACCTTATATAGGAACCCTGATTGCAGAGAAATTAGGATTTAATACTTTGTGGATTGGGACCGGAGTACTGGCAACAGGGATTGCGATTGCTCTTTATTTTGTCATTCCATGGATGCTTAAAGATAAAAAGAATGTGGAAGAAGATTGGGTTTAAAATGATAAGCTTTTTCTTGCACAACATACAAACCCCAGCCAAATCATATTTCGGCTGGGGTTTTCATTGAATATAAATATTATTAAGTTTATTTGATAATTACCTTTTTAGCTACTTTTTTGCCATCTACATTGAAGACCATAATATAGTTTCCTTTAGCAAAGCTGGTAAGATCTATGCGGGTTTCATTGGTAATACCGGTCTGGCTGTGTACCAATCTTCCGGCAATATCAAAGATGTGTACCTCTGTAGCAGTATTCTTTTTCATCAGAACATTGAACTTTCCATTGGATGGGTTTGGATAGATCTGGAATCCATCTTTTTCTAATACCTTGTCATTTACTGAGAGGGTAGAGATCGGTTGTCTGGTACAAAGTTCAATGGCAGCAGCATTTACTGTTCCGGAAGTATCGTTTGCCGTAACATTATTAAGAACATCAGAAGTATGTAATGCTTTTATAAGCCAGTTTCCATTTGGACTTTGGCCATAATATTTGCTTAGATCCAATCTTATAGGTTCTATATGTGGATTGGTTCCCAGGTTATTGCAGTTCATCACCGGAGATTCTCCCTCCTGGTCAAATGTGGCTTTCAGTACATTGGTTCCTGAGCAGTTTCCAAGCCAGAATATTTGATCACCTTGATCTGTGGGACTTTTAAGTATTAAGGCTGATTCTTTAATATCAGTGTAGGTAAGATCCATAATGATATTAATATCCTCAATCAAGGTTGTATTGGCAACATTGATATTAATATTTGCCGGTGAACCTGGGCTGAATGCAAATGTTCCATCAGCCGGATATTGAGTACAGTTCATGGTGATATTATAATCAATAGCGAAAGCCGGACTTGCTGCATAATAGATGTTTCCTACAGATTCTACAATGATAAATGCTTTTTTGGCAGGAGTAGAAGGAATGGTAATCATTTCTTCCCCGTCATTAGCCGTATTGGAAACAAGTGGTGTAAAAGTAGTACCACCATCTGTTGAAATTAAAATGTTTACAGATTGGGTATTGATGGGAGCAGTATTGGTTCCGGCAACATCCCACTTTAAGAGATGAGAAGATCCAGATGAGTAGTTCTGGTTTAATGATAAGGATGTAATTTTAAATGGTCCGGTGCTTCCATCTACATTTACTACGGCTTCATCTGTTGCTGTTTGTCCACCACCAGTAGCATTGTCTCTTACCAAGCTTATGAATTTCATACTTCGGGCCACATCAGAAGTCATATTCCATGTACTGTATAAACTACCTTCAAGAACTTCATTGAGGGGTGGAAGGTATCTTGTTGGGCTTGAAGTTGGAGAATATACCCTGAAATTTGGATTTAGAGCAGAAGTACGATCAGGATATGTAAATTTCATTTTGGGAACAATTTGATTTTGTACAACCTCTGCCGGATTTAAAAGTAAGTCTAAGAAATCCACTTCAAAATTCGGATTTGGTGCTGCAATATCTGCTTCTTCCCAGGAATAAGTCAAACTATTATTATCAGGATCAGTTCCTGTAGCAGTCAATTTAAATGCTGTTCCTTTTGGAATTGTATAATCAGATCCTGCATTTACTGTTGGTGGATTATTGGTTAATTCTGTTATGGTAGCACAACTGGTTGTTTTGACGTATTTATTAATCTGGCTGATACTATAATGCAGAAACTGATCATTGAATTTATCCGCTACATCATACACTGCCGTTACCCCAGGATAACCCATGACAGTTACACCACTTCCAGTTTCTCTGTTAGCACCTGTTTCTGGTATAATTACCTGAGGTTCTTGAGGCTGCCCAAATAATAAAGGTACTATAGTTACATTTTCAGGCTTTGAAAAGGTGTGGTTGGCACCAAACATATGTCCCATTTCATGAGCCGCAGCAATTGCATACATAAAACCTTCGGGTGTAAACTGACCAATATAAGCGAATCCTCCATTACATACCGAACCAATAGCTGAAGCTTTTCCCCCTCCTGTTTTTTGGTTGGAAAATAGCATACCCAGATCATAATTGCCACTTCCGATAGTATTATTAAGAGTAGCTTTAATTTCATCATCTAACGTTTGTGCCTCTGTGAATGTTGAATATGGATCTGTAGTTTTATCGAGGAAAATAAGCTGGTCATTATTGGCTACCAGATTCATATGAATGGAAAGATCCCTTTCATAAACAGGATTGATATAGCTCATTAGGTTATTAATAGCCGCTATTGAATTGGCAACGGTTCCACCATGGTATTCACTAAATTCTCCATCGGTAGATGCCGCCAGTCTATAGGTTCTGAATTTCTGGTCACTGGTATTATCAGTAGGGAATACCTTGGCTGAAACACCAGAGTTTTTTTCCTGAATCTGGCATTCGAAATTATTGATTTTTGAAAGTATTTCCGGAACAGCCGGGCTCACCAAATATACTGAGGCATCTTTGGTAGCAGGTTCAATCACTGTGGGTTTTTGATCAGGATTCAATATAATAATATGGATTCCTTTGGGGGAAAGACCAAAGCTGATTGTTTTCCCAGGATTGCTTACAGATGTACCTCTGTAGGATTTAATATCCGGAAATTTAGCTGCTAGCTCAGGAACCATGTTGGAAGTCTCATAAACACTGTATCTTTCAAACTTTCCATCTAATCCGGGAATGTCTATGATTACAGTAGACCGGGTAGCTATTCCTGTTTTGGATACAGGAGCTGCCTGTAATGCTGATTTCAATTGATTGATGTCCAGGAAGTAGGCGTTGGAGTAATCAGCTCCGATGTTCCTTTTGGATTCAATTAAATTTCTCTCGTTGATTTTTGTTTTTTTCCAGAAGCTCTGTGCATACAGACTTTGGCCTCCTATGGCAGCAATCGCCAAAAGTAGGTAGATTTTTTTTTTCATGTTTTTATTTTTGGGTTCTTTTCGTTATTAAAATGATAATAACTTTGCTAAAAGTATAAATTTATCTCATATGTTTGAAATATTTTATTTTATGTTAAATTATTGATTATCATTAATTTATGATGTGGTTTTCCGTTAAAAATCACATTGTGTTTAAAAACGGAATCTTTATTTTTTATGAATAATAAATTTTTTTGAATAAAATCATAATTATATAAAATTATAAAGCAGCCCGTTTTTGAGCTGCTTTATAATTTATTTTATAAAAGTTGGAAATAAATGGATCTATATTCCATGGAAGCGCTGTGGTTCTTTCCGGTTTCCATCTTTCTATGATTACAGAACTGTTGCTTTTTTAATTTCGCTCCTGCTGATAAGAATTCCTTTTCTTTTATCTTCTTTAAAATCAATATCATGAACATCCGGAAGATATTTTTGTACATTATGGATGAAACCTGAAAAATCCCTGTTCCATTCATCAGAGATTCTGATCTTTTTATTTTTCCAGTTTTTGATCCAAAAGGTAAGCCTGTTTTTTGTTATCCCAGGTGGTTAAAAAGTTATAGTTCTTTTGCCTGTTCTCTGTAATCTTTCAAACTACCGCTATCAGTATAAGTTCCTTTGTCAAATATTTTGTAAAAGCCTGTTGTCTTGAGTTGTTTATTGTAAGGAACACCAATAGTTTTATTCTCTTTTTGGGTATACTTCACCTCATTTCCAAATTTGCCATTTAGGAAATCAGATGATATTTTTTCGGTAAGGAAGAACTTTTCAAGGGATGGATAAAATGTATTAAAATCAATATGGTAATAATCATCAATTTTAATCATTGGAAATTTTTCCTGTTTAGGCTCAGGTAGGATTTTGTCATACCATCTAAGTGGCAGCTTTCTTATCACTTCAGGTTTTTTATTTAAAAAAATCCGATATTCCATCGTATGATATTCCCCGTCAAGAGGAGGAGAATTGATAAAAAAAATAGCTTCTATACCCCTCCAGTCAATGATGAGATCCTGAGTGTAGGTGACAACTGTAAAGCAGTCCTGATGATATAATAGTTTGGCTTTATACTTATTGATTTCATCTGTATTGCTGGAAGTGGGAATTCCTTTGTTGATGGTGTATAAAATAAAAAACAAAAGAAAACTTACCATGAAAGCTGCTGAAATATAATACAAATTCATCTCATTTTTTACCATCAAAATAATAACCATAATTGCAATGATTAGAAAAATGCTAATGAATATATTTAAAATGATAACAGGATTAATTTTCATGGTTTTTGTGCTTGATATGCTTTATTTGTATTTATCAATTCCCATCAATATATAGAAAATCGTCAATACGAGAATGATGAGGAATGAAATACTGATGGGCAAGAGCCATAGCCCTGTTTTTTTTCCGGGTTTAAAATATTTCCATCGGAAAAACACCCATACACAAATACTGAATACAGCAAGGATATTAAGTTCTATGAATGACTTAGGAATCTGCCCATCTTCATATAAATAAGTATACCACACATGACTGATTCCTGCCAGCTGTAGTATGGTAATGATAATAGGAATAATATTGATTGTACCCATGTTCTATTTTGTGAAAACTTTATACAATTGCCTGTTATTTACAAAATAAAGCTGGTTGTTGATTTTGTTTGGAATGGTGTTAAATTCCGGATTGCCGCTTGACATTATTTTGAATTTCCCCTTCTGCTGATTCATCGATATGTTGATATAATAATATCCAGCTTCAACCCTATGAGGAATAGCAAGAACAAAATGATTTCCGCCGCCACCCCATACCCAGAATTTACTCATCATGGCATAGTCATATTCTTCAAAAATATTTTTGGAAAGTGAACCATTTTCAAAAGGAGTGAAATGTCTTTTAAATTTTGGAAGTATTCTTTTTTCAGTGGGCTGTAGTAAGGGATTTAGAAATTTATCCAAAGATTCAGGGGCATTCAATACTATAAACTGATCTTGTCCTGTATGTACATATAGATCTCCTTTTTTTAGATCACCTGTAAATGGAATTTTATCCTTCGGGATATTATATTTAGCGGAAAAATACTTGATAAATAAAGAATCATTGATCTGATTGAGTTCATAATCGGATTTTTGAGCATAGATGCTTCTTAAACTATCTTCTCCTCTTTTATATCTGGCAGATTCGTCAATGGTTTTTATTTCCTGTTTTTCTAAAGTAATATCATTAAGTAATTCATATTCTCCTTCTTTATTTTCTACAATAAAAAAGCCATCACCATATACAAAAACACGGCTCTTAATACTATGACTCACACCAGTCTGAGCAGAATAAAAACTTATACTGTCCCCATAGTGTGTATAAACCAAGGCAGAATCATCATAGAAAATTTTATCTATATCACTCACTAACGGTTCTATTACGATGTTGGGATTAGAGGTGGCTGGGAAAACCGGAATGTCCGGATATTTATCCTGTCCTTTCTCTTCTTTACAACTCAGTAGAAGGATTGAAAAGATGCCCAAAAATAAGTATTTATTCATCATATCTTTATGTTTCTATACTTTCCTCTTCATCTGTAATCTCTGCTTTTTATGATTAGTGATCTCTATTTTAAAATTATGAATGTTTTTCAGGATACTTAGACAAAATGGAGTTGACGATCATACTGGCATGAACTCTGGAATTTTCAATAAACCATAGATGAGTATCCTTTCCGCCACAGACTACTCCTGCAAGATAGAGATCGGGAACATTCGTTTCCATAGTTTCAAGGTTATAAAATGGGTTCAGGCAGTCACCATTCAATTCAATCCCTGAATTTTTCAGGAATTCAAAATCAGGAATGTAGCCTGTCATGGCCAAAACAAAATCATTTTCAATCTCATGACTATGGTTATTTTCATCCTTAAAAACTATGGAATTTTCTTTTACTTCCACCATTTCTGCATTAAAATAAGCCTTAATACTTCCTTCTGTAATCCGGTTTTCAATATCCGGCTTTACCCAATATTTTACACTTTTTGAAATTTCGGAATGGCGGATAATCATGGTAACTTCAGCGCCTTTTCTATAGGTTTCAAGAGCTGCATCCACCGCCGAATTGCTGGATCCTACCACTACCACTTTCTGTTTTGCATAGGGATAAGGTTCGGTATAATAATGTTTCACTTTCGGAAGTTCCTCACCCGGAATATTCATCAGGTTAGGGATGTCATAAAATCCAGTGGCAATCACTACATTTTTAGCCTTGTACTTTCCTTTTGTGGTCTCAATGTCAAATACATCAGGTGTTTTGGATACTTTCAGCACTTTTTCGTAAAGGTGAATATTCAGATTCTTTTGTCTGGCAATTCCTTGATAGTATTCCAATGCATCCTGCCTCCCCGGTTTGGGAGCCGTAGAAATAAAAGGAGTTCTATCAATTTCCAGTTTTTCAGCCGTTGAAAAGAACCGCATGTACAAAGGATAATGGTACAATGAGTTGACTATGGTTCCTTTTTCTAAGATTAAATAATTCAAGTTGTTTTTCTGGGCTTCAATAGCACAGTTGATGCCGATAGGGCCTGCTCCTATAATGAGAATATCCAAAATTTCCATATCTCAAAGGTACGATGTAATTGGGAAAAATATTCATTTGGGGAGATAATAAGCAGAGATATAATAGATATTTAGATAATAGACGGATAGATAATAGACGGATAGATAATAGACGGATAGATGAGGGACGGAATAGTCGGAAAAAGGAAAGCCCAAACTCATACTTTTAGATTTGAGACTATTGAAAGGTTGATAAGCATAAGTCCTATATGCTGAGCCTCACATCTTACATTCTGCATTGGCATCAGTTTTGGTGTTTTTCTAGTTATTATAAAACTAAAAGATATGAAAAAACTATTCGTTTCAATCCTTATACTGAGCCTGGTAGTGGCCTGTAAGAAAGAAGCAGGAAAGCCGGTTCCCAGCGAAATTGATACTGTTACCCGTGTAAAACCACTGGACAGTGCTGCAATGGCTAAGGAAAAAGTGAAGAAAGAAGGTGATATTAAAACAGCGAATGATGAGGTTTTGAAAGCTTTAAAAGCTAAGGATTACAAAACATTTGCATCACTGATTCATCCTGAAAAGGGAATAAGTTTTTCCATGTATGCATTTGTAGATCCTAAAGGAGACAAGCATTTTACCAAAGAGGAATTTGAAAAATACCAGCCCACAAAAACATTATTTACTTGGGGAGCAAAGGATGGTTCCGGAGATCCCTATAAAGCAACAATTAATGATTATCTCGGAAAGTGGGTATTTTCCGGTGACTTTACCACTTCCCAATATTCGTTGAACAAATTTATCGGGGGCGGAAATTCATTGAATAACCTTGAAAAAGTTTATCCTAAAAAAGATTTTACAGAAAACTATATTAAAGGAACTGAAAAGAATGGTGAAATGGATTGGAAAACGGTCCGCTTTGTTTTTGAAGAATTCCAGGGGAAATATTATCTGATCGCTGTAGTTAATGACCAATGGACCATTTAAGGAATAGATTTTAGAAGTGTAAAGAGACTAAATGTTTTCTAAACTACAAAAGTCACAAAAGTATTTAAAATAAAAGCTTTTGTGACTTTTGTGGTTTGAAATTTTCGATACTTCTTTATAAAATATCAATAAGTTGCTTTGTTAAATTTTTTCTTGAAAATTGCTCGATATGTTGAGTGTTTTCAGAGAGCTTTCCGTTTTTCCAAAGCTCAAATTTTTCAAGAATAAACCTTTTTACCGTTTCGGAATCATCATAACTGAAATGTTTTCCGGCGTGGGTTTCTTCCAGGATTTTAGCAACATCAGCCTGATCCGGTCCAAATGAAAGGATCTGTTTTCCGGATGCAAGATATTCAAATATCTTCCCTGGAATAATTCCTTTTGAAGCTTCATTCGGGAAATTGGTAATCAGCAGCATTTCTGAGGTCTGCATTTCTTCAACCGCTTTGCCATGAGATAGATATCCAAGGTTCAAAATATGATTTTTCAGACTTGAATTTTCAATAGTATGAAGGATTTTATCATCAATTCTTCCTACAAATTTTAAGCTGAAATGCTTTGCAAATTCTGTATTTTCCTTTATCAATTCATCCAGAGCTTTCCAAAGATTCTCAGGATTTCTAAGCTGCTCCAGTACTCCGATATAGCTTAACACAAAAGACGTATTGGTCTCTTTTTGTTCTGCTGCTTTCTCATTGGAATCACTTTCATCAAAACCATTGGTAATACAAACGGCGTTAGCCCCTGCTTTTCTAAAATTGTCAGCATCCGTATAACTTGTTGCCAGCGTAATATCTGCATTCTTGAAGACTGCGCTTTCCAGCTGACGATGCTTTTTGTCTGAACCTTTGGTAAGTTTCAGATGTTTGTAGTAGGAAATCTCTGTCCATGGATCACGGAAATCTGCAATCCATTTTAAATTTGGTAATCTATCCTTTAAGCCTAATCCAATCAGGTGAAGAGAGTGGGGTGGACCTGAGGTTACGATGGTGTCAATCTTATTTTCCTGTAAATATTTTTCCAAAAATTTAATAGATGGTTTTACCCAAAAAACTCTGGCATCAGGAATGAAAAAATTGCCTCTTACCCATATCGAGAGTTTGGATTTCCAACTTTGATTTTTTCCTACATCAAATTGCCCGGCTTTGAATTTTTTGTTGCTTTTATTAAGCTTTTCAGCCAGTTGATAGGGCTCCCAGATTTTTGTCCTGACGATTTCAATGTTTTCAGGAATATCCTTCATCAAGGTTTCATCCATCAATGGATAACTCGGATTTTCCGGGGTATAGATCACCGGTTTCCAGCCAAAATCAGGCAGATATTTGGCGAACTTCAACCATCTTTGAACACCAGGACCTCCCGCAGGAGGCCAGTAATAGGTGATAATCAATATTTTCTTTTGTTCCATTTTTTATGAATCGTCTATTATTCATTTGTCATTCTGAACGAAGCGAAGCGTAGTGAAGAATCTCATTCTATCTCTTCATTCAGAAATTTCCAATCGGAATTAAATTCTGTAATTAGGGTTTCTTTTTTTTTCTCTGGTCCAGCCCTTTATTTGCTTTTCTCTTCTTATTGCGGTCTCAATGTCATCAAAATGTTCAAAATAAATTAAATAAAAGCATTTATATTTTGAGGTGAAACTTCTATCAATAGCTTCTGGATGTTGATGCCAATATAATCTGTTTTTCAAATCATTGGTAACTCCTGTGTATAATACTGTTTTTATTTTGTTGGTCAGTATATAAACATAGTAATTATGAGCTCCTAATGTTTTCATTTTAATTTGAGATTCTTCATTGCGCTATGCTTCATTCAGAATGACAAAGCGCAATGTTTAAGATTAGGCTTTCTGTTCAACTAAAGTTTCTTTTTTCTTATTCTTATTCATCCAGAACATTCCAAAGGCTGCCAGGGCGATAAATAATCCGAAGCTTAATAAAGAGATCCATTTTCCTTTTTCAATCACTTCCGGCTCAAATACCATTCTGATGTGGTGACTTCCAGCAGGAACATGTACTGCACGAAGTAAATAATCTGCTTTAATGTAAGGAACCTCTTTTTCATCGATAAGAACTTTCCATCCGTGAGGATAATATACTTCAGAGAAAACGGCCAATTGAGGAGTCTTCGACTGAGATTTAAATTCTAACTCGTTAGGTTGGTATTTTGTTAAATTGATGAATGCTGTTGAATCTGCCTGAACGGGTTTATTACTGAAATAAGCCTTGTCAGAAGATGCAATAACGGCTGTTTTTTTATTATCGATTTCCCCGATAGATTTAATTTCTTCGTTAGGAGTATCTACAAATTTAAGATCGCTTACAAACCATGCATTTCCGTTCGCTTTAGGATTGGGAACAACCTGAGGCTGATCCGGACCTCCGAAAACCATGTATTTTGCATTCAGTAAGTTTAATATTCTTGGTGTTTTTACAGTGTCGGTATTGTTGATATACTCATTCAGTATATCGTCATATCTTCTCAATTTTACAGCATGGTATCCACCAATGGATGCTTTAAAGTAAGAAGTATTCGTTTCACTGGTGACACCCAGGGTTTGGTTGTAAATTCTATAGTGAGCTTTATCTTTCTCAGCGATAGTTTCTAAGGTCTTGTTAATATTTACATTAGATAAAATAGACTCAAGGTTAGGATTTCCCTGTACCTTTTCAGTTAATAGATCTGAACTTTCTGTCTGGAAAGGATTTTCAGCAAAGATCTTGTCTACATAATTTTCGTCATTTAAATAACGTTTGTTTACTGTCCACAGATCAAATAAACTTACCAAACCAATCACTACCAAAGCAATATTAGGGTTAAGTTTTTTCTTTAAACTCAAGAATAGGGCAGCTGCAGTAATAGCTACATAGATAAATGCTTTTATAGCATCTATTTTAAATAGTTTATATCTTTCTTCTACCAGATAATCTAAAAGGAAAGGAGGGAAGTAGGTCTTCTCACCTGCTGTAGAAAACCCTAGTAATGATTTACCGAAGATTAAAAGAATTAATAGTAACCCTAATGTTCCGCCACTTACATACATCAGAATCTTCTGTTTGTATTCCTCTGTCAGTTTTTCATCTGTGAAGAACCTGTATAATCCTAAAATCGCAATTAAAGGGAATAATAATTCTACTACTACAAGAATAGAAGATGGTGCTCTGAATTTATTGTAAAACGGAACGTAATCAATAAAGAAATCAGATAACGGCATAAAGTTGCTTCCCCAGGCCAGTAAGATGGTTAGAATAGAAGCTCCTAAAATCCAGTAACGGTATTTTTTCCATGCAAAGAAGAATCCTAACAGAGCAAGGAAACATACAATAGCTCCCTGGTAAGCAGGTCCTGAAGTTCCCGGTTGGTCTCCCCAATACGTCATTCCGCTGAAGCCTTTTGAAATTCTGTCCATTTCAGCCTGAGAGCCTACATTTTCCTGAACAAGCTCCTGTACCTTATTCATCATTTCCTTAGCTTCCGGTTCCTGGCTTCCGCCACCCATTAATCTTGGAATGAAAAGGTTTAAAGTTTCCAGTTGTCCGTAGCTCCACATTAGCATACTTTCCTTATCCATTCCGGATTTTCCTGAAGTATGACTGTCATTGGTTAAGATCTGTTTTCCACGAACGGTTTCTTTTACATATTCAGAATTGGCCATAATTCTTTGGGAATTCATTCCAACCCCAATAATACAAGAAGCTGCTATAATTCCTGAAGAAATCAGGAAATGTTTCATCGGAGTCTTTTTCTGGATCGCTCTGATTAGCTCAGACAGAAATAAAAACCCTAGAGCCAGAAACAGATAATAGGTCATCTGTGGATGGTTTGCTGCAATCTGAAGACCCATGAAAAGGGTAGTGACAATGAATCCCCAGATATATTGTTTTCTGATGTAAACCAGTAAAATTCCGGCTAAAAGCGGAGCGAAATATTCAATAGTATTTACTTTTCCATTATGTCCCGCAGCAATAATGATATAGAAATAAGTGGAAAGCCCAAAGAAAGTAGCACCCAGTAAGGCATACTTCCAGTTTCTGACCACTACCATTCCCAAAAGGAAAAAACCTGCAAAAAGCAGGAAAAGATAATTGACTGGTCTTGGCAGGAAATTCAGGTTGCTGTCGATTTTCTTGATGATGTCACCTTTAAACTGGCTACCCATCTGATAAGTCGGCATTCCCCCGAACATAGAGTCACTCCAATAGGTTTCATTTCCTGTGTTAGCTCTATAGTCTAGAAGTTCTTTTGCTCCTCCTCTGTATTGCACAATATCATGCTGGAAAAGCTGTTTTCCTGAAAATACAGGAGTTGAATATAAAAATGCTAAAACTATAAATACTACTAATGAAACTGCAATATAAATTAAGTTTTTATTTTTTGCCATGCTGGTTATTATCTTTTATTTCTTGGATTTTTTACCTTTTACCTTTACTCTCTTTTACCTCTTCATAATCTACGGTTTCCGCATCCCATTTAAGGTTCTTATTGTTATTCTTATTCGAGCTGTTGATATCTTGCTGTGAATTATTTTGCTGTTGGTTATTGAACCTGTAGCTGTAAAATGTCTTAAAGAAAATTCTTTTCAGAATATTCCATACAAAGAAAATAATAATGGCGGACAGTACTAACTCAAGAATGTACTTCATAATAAATTGATTTAAGGTTTAAAGAGTAAGAATCAATGTTTGATCCTTACCCTTTTAAGCTTTAATTATTTTGCAGAAGGGTTTACCATTACAGAAGAATTGGAAACACTTTTCATAGATTGAGATTGTTTTCCGTCTGAAATAGTTTCTATCTGCGTAGTTTTTACATTGATGTTCTGGTTGGTGATCCATCCTGTATTTTCATCAAATTTGATGGTTCCGCTCTGAGCAAGTTCACTGCTCATGCTGTGTGTGATAGGTCCCTGAGCTTTCTTTTCAGTTTTCTTAGGAATTCCTCCGCTTACAGCAATTTCAGCAGTTCCGTTCCCAAGGCTCTTTAATACATAGTTTGAAGTTACCTTGATGGTTCCGGTTGGATCTGCATTTTCAGAAGTTGTCCATTTTTCACCTATTTTTACACCTTTTTTAGGAATGATGGAAAGGTTTTTATTGAACTGATCTTTCAATACTTTCTCATTAAAAGACTGCTTAAGGCTTGCTACAACACTCGCTCTTTCATTGGCATCCTTAATTAATGTTGTAAGAGCTGTTGTAACTTTGGTATAAACAGCATCAAAACCTGTAATGGAAATCACATTTCCTTTTGTATCCATCTTCATATCAAGTTTATTGCTGGTAAGCGCTTTGTTGATATTCCAGATCATTTTAAGGTCGTCTTCTTTCGGAAGAGCTTGTTTAGTGTCTACTACAACAGTTTTCCCCTGTGCAGACTGAGAGCTTCTTTTAGAAACTAAATTAAGCGTCATTTCATAAACGTTTCCTTTGATGTCATTTACCGTGAAGTTCATTTCATCTGTAGATTCCGATGTGGCAGTGATGGATTTCCCCTGAGGATCCGTCATTGTTTTTACATCTCTCTGATAAGTAGTAAGAGGATAAGTTTTACCTTTTTCAAGTTTGAAAGTCTGAGTAACGATTCCGGCAGAATCTCTGATAGCTGGATTTTCTGCTACCTTTGCTACAGAATCAGCAGGAACTTCTATCGTTACTGTTTTTCCTGTTTTAGGATCTACTTTCGTGATTTTTGCCGTTTCTTTTTTACAAGACACAAGAGCTATAGATGATAATAGCGCTATTGCTGCTATGTTTTTCATTTTCTAATTTTTTTAAGTGTTGTGTTACCGAATTAATTTATTTTCAAACTCTTCTGTCTCACTGCTTCATAAAGGATTGCTCCACATGCCACGGAAACATTCAGAGATTGAGTTTTTCCTTCAATAGGAAGTTTTATTTTTTCGTCAGAATGATGCAATACTTCTTTAGAAATACCTGTTTCCTCATTTCCCATAACGATAGCGCATGGTTCTGTGAAATCTACATCATAGATAAGTTTCTGAGCTTTTTCAGATGCCGAAAATACAGTAATTCCGCTCTGTTGAAGGAAATCTACTGCATGAGCAAGGTTGTTTTCCTTACAGATTTTAATATTATAAATAGCTCCTGCAGACGTTTTAATGGCGTCAGAATTGATAGGAGCTGCTCCTTTTTCAGGAATAATAACAGCATCTATACCCACACATTCTGCCGTTCTGCAGATCGCTCCAAAGTTTCTTACATCTGTAAGTCTGTCCAGAATCAAAAGGAAAGGAGTTTTACCTTCTTCAAATAATTGTGGAACAAGATCCTCCACTTTATGAAACGGAACATCCGAAATAAAAGCAACCACACCCTGGTGGTTTTTTCTTGTAAAACGGTTCAGTTTTTCAACCGGAACATAATTGGGACGGATTTTATTTTTCGCTAAAATCGCTTTTAGTTCAGCATAAATAGGACCCTGAAGTGCATTCTGCACAAAGATCTTGTCAATCGTTTTTCCCGCTTCAATTGCTTCAATCACGGGACGCAGCCCGAAAATAAAATCGTCTTTCATTGATTTGTATAAAATTTTATGTTTAAGGTCACCAGGATTCGGGGTTGGAAATCCGTGAAGATTGTTCCACTTCTAACTTCCAGCTCCCTTTCTTCCAGCGTACTACTAATATTTTTCTCCTAAAATTGCTCTTTTCTGCGCCATTACATATCCGTAATGAAGGCTTTCATGCATATTGTTAAAGATAATGGCATCCTGAATGCTCTTCAAATCCATCCCGAAACTTGTAGTGTAGGGCGTATAGTCTGAAAAGAAATCGCTGTCATAATCCTTCATTAAAATTTTAGAGGTTTCTGTAAGTAAAAACTCAAGATCTTCTACTTCGGATTTTTGAACATTTAAGTTCGGTAACGTTCCTTTTTTGTACGTTTCAACCCAATATTTATCAATACGGAAAGGGTTTCCGCTTAAATAATAATGCAAAAGCTGCTGAGTAGCAACCGTGTGGGCGATATTCCAGTAAATATTGTTGTTGAAGCCATCCGGAATCAGCAGAAGATCCTCGTGGGAAGTGTTCTGCAGGATATCTAAAATGTTTCTTCTTACCTGTCTGTGTGCTTGAAAATGATAATTCATTTTGCAGAAATTTTAATCACCAAAAATAGTTTAATAAACTGAAAATGACAATTTTTTGGGTAAAGGATTAAAGTAAAAGTTCTATAATGCCTGAAAAATACATTATTTATTATTTTCTTTTTACGGGGAAATTTGACAGGATTGTAATGGGTTTTAGAAAATTTAACTTCTCCTTTTTAGATATTTATCAATTTTTATGAAGCTAAAAACCCTCCGATGATTTTTGTCAAGGGAGGGCTTTTTATTATTTATTAACTGTTTTTTATGACTTATTGTATGCTTTTCAAAAAGGTTTTAAAGGAAGATCTGCTTTCGTATTCTTATTGAAATTGATTATTTTTTGATGATCTTATGCTTAAAAGTAGTTCCGTCTTTCAATATAATGTTTAAAAAATAGACTCCGGTGTTGTATGATGAAAGATTGATTCTGTTTTCTTTATAAACTTCAGCAAGTTTTCTTCCATCCATACTAAAAAGGGTCATGGATGTGATATCTTCTTTCGATTTTATATTGACAAAATCAGTTGTAGGATTAGGGTAAATATTCACATCTATTGTTTTTACATCCTTTACATGTAAAGAAGCATTGCTTTTCCCCTGCATGTAAACAGATAAAAATACATCACCATCCTTTCCATTGAAAACAGCAGTAGGGATCGTATGTTTTAAAGTGTGATTTCCTGCCGTCATGGAGGGTAAGGTAAAACCTCTGATAGGAACCGAATTACCCGGGCACCAGTTGTTCCATGAAGTCCATTGTGCAAATGTTGCAGGAGCACTTTGATAGATTCCGTTACCTTGTGTATTATATGCTCTGAAAGGTTCACAGGAAATTCCACCTGGAGTATAGGTCAATACCTGTACATCATCTATATAAGTGTAGTTTTGTCTTCTGACATATTCTTCACCACCTGTACCAGCTCCATGTGGAGTGGAGATTAAAAAAAAGCGAGCATTGGTGACAGCGGTAGGAAGATTGAATGTAACAAGTCTTACAGTCTCTCCGGTAACATCAGTACTGTTATAGTTGTTGAGTTTATTATAACTTAATATAGGAACCAGTGTATTGTAATCTGTAGGAGTTGCTCCTACGTCAGTTGAGAAGAAAGTTAGGTTTCCTGAAAAAACATCAATTCTATTTGCACAGCCTGCAACTTGTGTCTGTGCAGCATAAGGTACTCCAAAAACATCAAGTTCCATATACATATCATAAGCATTTCGAAGTTCTGTATTATGAAATACGCTGTACAGGTTGCTGATGTCATAAGTGAAAGGGACTTCTATTGGAGCTCGGTTTTTATTCATGAACGGAGTGATGTAACGGGCTGCTTCAATTCTTTTCACATTCGCGTCATTCATAGTATAGGTAGGTTGATTTTTGGGAACCAGTGCCAAAAATACTTCTCCCAGACGATCATAATTATCACATAGAGCACCTATGGTTACTCTCATTGCGATTTTTGCTTTAAAGGAATCTAATTCTGCATCTGTAAGCTTTTTTGCATATCTTGTGTTACCTAATCTGATGAGACCGGAAGGAACGGGAGCAGTGGTAAGAGAATCATAGCCGTCATAATATACAGCATCTGAAATCAGATTCGTCACAGTTGTTGTCTGTGATTTGAAGAGGCCTGTAATGAATAGACTTGCAAAAAATAGTCTTTTATACATATCGTTGATATTTAATGTAAATATATTAAAATATGTATTAAAAATAACGATTATTTGTTTTTGTTTTTAGATTAATGGTTGTTTTGTTGTTGAATGTTTAAATATTTTAATTAAATAAAGAAATTTGTATTGAAAGCATTCATCTTAGTTAGCAGATCTCATTGAATAATTTTTTTTTATTACAAGAATCAATATTTTATTATTAAATTAGCATTGTATTCAATGGTAATATTATTAATAATGAAAAGAATTTTACTTTTATCTCTGTTCTTTGTAGTGTTAGCAGTTAAAGCTCAGATCAATATCAATATCGGAAGTGGAAGTGTAGGATCTGCACCTATAAGCAGTTTTTTTTCCTATTCCTACGTTCAGCAGATTTTTCCTAAGCAGGAAGTGAATGCCAGTGCTGCAGGAAATATAACAGGGTTAATTTTTTATCTTGATCCTTCTGCAAACATTAATGACTCTTCTAATTGGAATGTTTATCTTGGCCATACCCCAAAAGTATCCTTTGCATCCAATACAGACTGGATTCCAGCTGCTCAACTGACTCAGGTATTTGCGGGTACCGTTAATAAAAATGGTAATAAAATTGAAATCGTTTTTACCACTCCATTCGCTTATAATAACATTGATAATTTGGTAGTGGCTGCAAAAGAAAATTCGCCAAGTATCGATATTAATAATTTTGATGAAGTCTTTCGTGTTTATCCTTATATACAGAATTCTTCTCTTGTTTATAAAGGTGATCGTAATGTTGTTGATCCGGCCTCTCCACCTGGAGGAATAAGAGTAGATTATAAATCTGCAGTAACCATTTCAGGTTTAACAGCTAATCTTGCTCCAGGTTGCCCTTTGGTGATTTCTCCTGCCAATAATGCACAATTTATTCCTTTGTCACCTAGTATTAGCTGGCAATCCGTGATGGGGGCAACTTCTTATAGGTTATCTTTGGGGACAAGTCCTGGCGGAACGGATGTTATCAATAATCAAACGGTCAATAGTGTAAATTATAATCTTTCACCATCTATTGTTCTTAATCGTGATACTAATTATTATTTTAAAGTAACTGCTGTGTCTGCTAATGGTGAGTCTTCCGGCTGTGCGGATTATACTTTTAAAACAATTCCTCCAATACCAGTAAATGATGCATGTTCCGGAGCTTTGCAGGTTTCTGCGTTTCCTTATGCCTATACACAGGCTGATGGAATGTCGTCTACTAATAACGGAGGATTTATATTAGCATGTGCTAATGATGGAATGAACGATGGTTTATGGTTTAAATTAACAGGAGATGGTAGTAAATATGAGATTAAAGTTACTCCTGCAGCAGCTTCTTTTGATCCTAAAATAGGAGTATACAGTGGAAATTGTAATAGTTTGGTTTGTGTAGGTACAAAAGATGTTGGTGGAGGTGGTTCTTCTGAAACAATGACGATTACAACAACTGCGGGAACAGAATATTATATTAATATAGGATCTTATGAGGATTCAGTAGATAAACCGGAAGGTGCGTTTACAATAAATATTACAAAACTCTAATTTCTCTACATAATTTTTCACTGTAAGGAAGTATTACATTATATAAAATGTTGTGATAATTATTTGTCACAACATTTTATATAATGAATTGAATGATAATACGAAAGATTGAATTGTGACAATAGAATTATCGCAATAAAATTTATTTTGAATTCAAAATAACTTGTTAAACCCGGAATTTTTAACAAACTTTAACTCAAATATGGCATTCATTATGTTGATTAATGCAAGTATTTATCAGAAATTTACCACTTATTTTAAATCAAGCTATGTCAGATACATATCAAGCCGAGGATATCCGTCAGTTGACGGAAAAAGTAAAAGAAAAAAACTACTTATTTTCTCTTCTGAGACAGGAAATCAACAAGGTGATTATTGGGCAGGAATACATGGTAGACCGTCTGTTAGTCGGGCTTTTAGGGAATGGTCACGTTCTTCTTGAAGGAGTTCCGGGATTGGCAAAAACCCTGGCGATAAAAACCCTGGCAGATGCAGTTCATGGAGACTTCTCAAGAATTCAGTTTACGCCGGATTTACTTCCTGCAGATGTAGTGGGAACAATGATTTTCAATATTAAAGACAATGATTTTTCTATAAAAAAAGGTCCGGTATTTGCGAATTTCGTTCTTGCGGATGAGATTAACCGTGCTCCTGCAAAAGTACAGTCAGCACTTTTAGAAGTGATGCAGGAAAAGCAGGTAACTATTGGTGATGAAACCATGAAGCTTCCAAAACCATTTTTGGTACTGGCTACCCAGAACCCGATCGACCAGGAGGGAACGTATCTGTTGCCGGAAGCACAAAGTGACCGTTTTATGCTGAAATGTACTATTGATTACCCAGCTTTTGAAGATGAAAGAAAGGTAATGAGAATGGTTTCTACTTCCCATCAGCCAACTGTAAAACCGGTGATTGCACTTCAGGATATTGTTGATGCAAAAGAATTGATTAATCAGATCTATTTAGATGAAAAGATAGAAAAATATATTCTGGATATGGTTTTTGCAACCCGCTATCCTGAAAACTACGGATTATCCGAACTTAAAAACTATATCAGTTTTGGAGCTTCTCCAAGAGCATCCATCAACCTAGCCATTGCATCAAGAGCATATGCATTCTTAAAAGGAAGAGCTTTTGTAATTCCTGAAGACGTAAAAGCATTGGCTAAAGATGTATTGAGACATAGAATGGGCTTAACTTTTGAAGCAGAAGCAGAGGAAATCACAACAGAAGAAATCATTAACAGAATTTTAGCAAAAATCCAGGCACCATAATGAGTGATGTTGTAATCAGAAAAGCAGTTCAGGAAGACTGCGCTTCCATGCTGAAATTAATTAAAGAACTGGCAGAATACGAAAAAGCATTACATGAAGTAACCGTAACTCTGGATGAGTTTACAGGAGATGGTTTTGGGAAATCTCCGGTTTGGGGTGCTTTTGTTGCAGAACTGAATGGTGAAATTGTAGGGATCTCATTATATTATGATCGATATTCAACCTGGAAAGGGAGAAGATTGTATCTTGAAGATCTGGTAGTCACAGAAAAAATGAGGGGAAAACAGATCGGAAAACTTCTGTTTGATGCCACAGTAGAATATGGGAAATCAAATGCATACAGTGGAATGGTGTTCCAGGTATTGAATTGGAATGAACCTGCCATCAATTTTTATAAAAAATACAGCCCAAAGTTTGATGACGAATGGTTGAATGTATCTATTGAGTTTAAGTAAGAATTAGAAAACGGGAACTAGAAGCTATAATCATATATTGAAAACATATATTGAAAATCCTTAAACCCAAAACTTTCAACTCTAAACATAACAATCCTCTATGCAGATAAAAGATATTGTAAAAAAAGTAAAGCAGATAGAAATCCGTACCAGAAAAAAGACGGAGGCTGCTTTGATGGGGCAATATCACAGTGCCTTTAAAGGGCAGGGTATGACTTTCTCAGAAGTTCGCCCGTACCAGTTTGGTGATGAGATCAGAAGAATCGACTGGAATAAAACGGCACGTTTCCGTGAACCATTTGTAAAGGTAATGGAAGAAGAAAGAGAGCTAACCATGATGATTGTAGTGGATGTTTCTGCCTCTATGGATTATGGAACAAAAGCTCAGCTGAAAAGAGAATATGTTGCAGAAATAGCAGCCAGCCTGGGGTTTTCAGCAGCCGGAAATAATGATAAAGTAGGATTGATCCTGTTTGCAGATAAAGTATATAAAGTAATTCCTCCTCAAAAAGGAAGAAAGCACATCCTTTCCATCATCAGCAATATTCTTACGGCAGACTATGTTCCGGCAGAATCTAAAATAGATAAGGCGCTGGAATATATGATGGGAATTTTTAAAAGAAAATCTCTGGTCTTTCTGTTTTCAGACTTTCAGGATGAATATGATTCTAAAATGCTGAGAGTGGCATCAAAGAAACATCAGCTGCTTGGAATGAGGATCTATGATGAAAAAGATAATGAAATTCCTGATGTAGGGTATACTTTGTTGTATGATGCAGAAACAGGAAACGAAATATGGGCAAATACTTCCAGTGCAAGATGGAGATATACCTTTGCAGAAGCTCAGAAACAGAAATTAAGAGCGTTGGAAGATGATTTTGCCAATAGTTCGGCCAGTTTTATGAATATAAATACCGGTTCGGATTATTCAAAATTGTTGTATAATTATTTTCAGAAAAAATAACGACGGGTTTTGTTCGTCAATAAAACTTAGGCTTTAGCCTTTATTATTATTTAACATTGAAAAAAATACTTTTAATACTATCTTTTCTAGTCTGTGTAAACGCTTTTTCACAGATATTATCCTCCAATGTAGAGAAGAAAACCATTGCTCTGGGAGAAACCAATCACCTTGTTATTAAGATTGATAATCTTCATGATGAGCAGGTAAACTCTGCGGCCAAAAATGAATTGCTGCCTTTTCACTTTGAAGAAACCAAAGACAGTATCGGGCAAAATGCCAATTCATATGAAAGAAAAATAGAATTTGCAGTTTTTGAAGAAGGGAAATTTACCATTCCTGAACTGGAGTTTAAAGTAGGAGATAAGCTACTGAAAACTATTCCTTACGAAATAGAGGTCATTAACACGGCTCAGAAGGCAGACCAGATTAATGATATCATGAAAAATAAGGAGGTGAAGCTTGATGCCAAAGATTATTGGGAACTGTACAAGTTTTATATTTTGGCAGCATTGGCAGCCATTGCCCTGATTATTGCCATCATTATGATTGTAAAATGGGGCAGAAAATCGAAAAGCTCTCCAGTGGTAGCCACCAACCAAACTTTGAAGGAATTGGATTCCCTTAAAAAGAAAAAATATATTGAAGGAGGCAATTTCCGTTCATTTTATGTGGAATTGATTGAAATTTCAAGAAATTTTATTACCAAACAATATCATCTTCCGGCAGATGTTCTTCTGACTGATGACCTTATTGATGTTATGAAGAAGAATAATACCATTTCTCAGGATAATGAGAAAATCATAGAGGAAGTATTCCTGAGAGGAGATTTGGTGAAATTTGCCAAAACATTTCCTGATCAAGCGGTGATGGAGAAGGATTTTGCAGAGATCAGAGACTTTGTGAAAAGATCATCCAAAGATTTAGAATTCGAAAACTTAAGAAAGGATGTTTAGTTTTGAGTTTTACAGTCCGTGGTTTTTACTGCTTTTTCTACTGTTTATTCCTCTTATCATAAAAGATGCGGGTAAAAAGAAAAGAAAAGGTATAAAAGTTCCTACCATAAAAAATATGGGAACGAGCGGTGGAATACAAGGTGTTCTTTTCTTATTGAAGATATCAAAGTATATCATCCTTTCGGCGCTTATTATTGCTATGGCAAGACCGAGAACCTTTACGGTTTCACAGGATAGAGATGATACCAAAGGAGTAGATATTATGCTGTCTATTGATGTTTCGCTCAGTATGCTGGCGAAAGATTTAAATCCGGACCGTATTACAGCCCTGAAGGATATTGCCGTTAAGTTTGTTCAGAAACGCCCGAATGACAGGATAGGAGTAGTTGCCTATGCTGCAGAAGCATTTACCAAAGTTCCTGTTACATCAGACCATCAGGTCGTGATTGATGAGATCAAAAATCTTAATTCTACAGGTCTTGAGCCGGGAACAGCCATCGGAGAAGGTCTTTCCGTTGCAGTGAATCACCTGATTAAAAGTAAAGCCAAAAGCAAGGTTATCATTTTGATGACGGATGGGGTAAGTAATATTGAAAATGCAATCCCGCCACAACTTGCTGCAGAACTGGCAAAAAATAATAATATAAAGGTATACACCATTGGTATTGGAACAAATGGTTATGCCCTGATGCCAACAGCTGTAGATTTTTTCGGAGACCTTATTTTTACTGAAGCTGAGGTAACTATCGATGAAAATACGTTGAGAGAAATTGCTCAGACTACAGGTGGGAAATATTTCAGGGCTACTTCTAACAGTAGTCTTGAAGAAGTATATGATGAGATCAATCAGTTGGAAAAATCTGATGTAAAAGTATCAAAGCTGTATGACTATGAAGAGTATTTCAAGATCTTTCTTTGGATAGCGTTGGCGATGTTGATACTGGATGCATTAATGAGATGGGTATTTTATAAAATTTTAAGCTGATGAGTTGGTCTTTAGGAAATTATTGGTATTTATTTTTACTGTTGCTACTGCCGCTGTTAGCTTCCTTTTTGGTTCGTTTTTTAAAATGGAGAAAGAAAAAGAGAGATATCTTTGCTGCCAGCCAGTTTCATGAAAATTTATTTGAAAAGAATTCGGGATTTACAAAGTTTTTTCCTGCGTTATATCTGTTGGGTACATTGTTTCTGATATTTTCAATCATCGATCTTTTGAATGGATCCGAAGAGGTAAAAAGTAATCAGAGGTTGAATAATGTCATCTTTATGATGGATGTTTCCAACTCCATGAATGCTGAAGATATTGAGCCGAGCCGTCTTACAGAAGCCAAAAATCTGATGATGCAGACCATGTCGAAAATGAAGAACGATAAGATCGGAATTGTCATTTTTGCAGGTCAGGCTATATCAATAATGCCTTTAACAACAGATTATAATTCTGCGGAAACATATATTGGGGCTATTGAAACCAACTCCATGAAGATCCAGGGAACAGATTTTCTGAAAGGAATGCAGGCAGCCACTGAGAAATTTAAAAATGTAAGCAAAGGATCCCGAAAAGTCATATTGCTGAGTGATGGTGAAGATAATGAAGGGAATGACAATGCAGCCATAAGGCTTGCTAATAAAGAAGGGATTACCATTACCTCTGTAGGAATAGGAACAGATGAAGGAGCTCCGGTTCCTGTATACAACGATGGACAATTGATGGGCTATAAAACGGATGTTAATGGAAATACTGTTATTTCCAAAAGACAAACTGAAGCCTTGAGTAAAATGGCAGGTTCTACAGGAGGAACGTATATTGACGGAAATAATATCAATGAAGCTCCGGACAGGATCATTGATGCTCTTAATAAAAAGTCTTCAGGATCAGAAACACTGGTGAAATCACAGAATGCAAACCATTATTATCAATATTTTTTAGCTGTATCTATCCTGTTTTTCTTTTTAATTTATATTTTTAATCCCAAAAATGATTTCAATCTATAGTTTTCCTTTATTTATAGAAGAAAATCTATAGGTACTTTAACCCAATTTTAACAAATAAAACTCTGTTTCTTAACATATAAAGAAATAATTTTGCAGATAATGAATACTAAAATCATATTTTTATCGTTTATAGTTGCTTTCTCATTCTCAGGCTTTTTGTTTGGGCAGGAAAACTACAGAACTTTGGTTCATGAAGGCAATCAGAAATTTGACGGTAAAGACTATGATGGAGCCTCTTCCAAATATGTAGAAGCTGTAAAATCCAATGATAAAGATTTTACGGCCCATTACAATATGGGAAATGCTCTGTATAAAAGTAAAAAGTATGAAGAAGCAAAAGCGGAATTTGAAAAAGCACAACAACTTTCACAAACTCTTCCAGATAAGGCAGCTGCCCTTCATAATTTAGGAAATACCTATATGCAGATGAATCAGCCGGAAAAAGCGGCAGATTATTATAAAAAATCGCTTAAACAAAACCCTTACAGTGAAGCTACCCGTAAAAATTATGAGATTGCCAAACTAAAGGAAAAAGAAAAGCAACAAAACAAAAGCGAGCAGAATAAGTCCGGAAAAGGCGGCGGTAGCGGTAATGATCAGAACAAAGGTGAAGATCAGAAAGGTGATAAAAAAGACCAAAGACAGGATCAGGGAAATGGCCAGCAAAACGAAGGCAAAAGTGACCAGGGCAATCCTCAGCAAAATCAGAATAATGAGGGCAGAATGCCAAAAAACCTTGAAAATCAGCTTTTAGATAAAATAAACGAAAAAGAAAAAGAAACCGCCAGAAGAATTTTAAACAAGAATTCTTATTCGATGCCCGAAAGCAACGAGAAAGATTGGTGATGAAAAACAAATTGATTTACATATTGCTTACTTTAGCATCCGTAATTACTTACGGACAGGTAAATCTTTCTCTTGATGCTGATAAAAACGAGTATGGAGGTAAGGATATTGTAAACCTTACAATAGTTCTTGAATTGAATGGGAGTGACCTTGTTCAGCAGACAGGTTTCCAGCTTCCGGATCTTTCAAAATTCAATATTATCGGCAGCGGATCCGTAACCAATACCGTGATTGATCCTGAAACCAATACGCTTATTACTCAAAAAGTATCCAGAATTGCTCTTGAACCTAAGAAAAAAGGAAAGATTAAAATTGGATCAGTATTGGTTACCGTCAATAATAAAATCTACAAAACTGAACCTTTCGACGTTAATATCCGAGATATTGTTGAAAAGAAATCCTTAGCCAGTAATACTTCCAATGAAGTATATCTGAATATGGAGATTGAAGACAGGAATGTATATCAGGATCAGCCTACCATTGCTGTTCTGAAGGTATATTCCAGAAATATGGATAATCTTAGAAAAGTAAAGAATATCCGTCTTCCACAACAGGAAAATATCAACGTGCACCCTATTAATTTCAATAAATCTGAAATTGATCCGTCTGATAACGGAAATATGGCATCACAGATCCTGGCGATGTTTATGGTATTCCCGAATGAAGCCGGATATGTTGAAGTGCCTGGAGTATCAGCATCCGTAAGTTCTTATTCAAATAAAAATAAAATTGTTTCCAATAAAGTAAAAATTAATGTAAGAAAACTTCCGGAAGGTGCCCCTGATGGTTTTAAAAATGCAGTTGGAAATTTCAGCGTAAGCGTTTATAATACTACGAAAGAAAAACCTGAAGCTAAAAAGCCATTGAATGTTGTTGTAAAGGTTGCAGGAGAAGGAAACTTACCGGATCTGGTACTTCCGAAAATTGCAGCATCTCCTGATTATGAAGTTTTTGCTCCAAAAATCACTTCAAAGGTTTTTCCAGGCAGCACGGGGATGAAAGGAGAAATTTTTGCCAATTATGTAGTAATTCCTAACAAATCAGGAGCTATTTCTATTAAGACAGAACCGTTTGCTTTCTTTGATCCTGAGAACAAAGAATATATGGATCTGGGGCAGAAAACATTGGATGTAAATGCACTTTCCCACGATCAGGTAATGGAATCCCGCTCTACAGTAGAGAAGGTGAATGAATATACCAATAACCTTTTGGAGACGGTAGATACTCCGGTTCTTAAAACCACTTCATTTAAAGTAAAAGAAAAGAGCAAATTCCACTGGAATATTCTTTTAACCAATATTGGCATTCTTTTAGGCTTATTTATTGTGTATCTGTTATTTAAAACTTGGCAAAAAAAACGTACATTAGTTAGGGAAACCATACCTCAAAAACCTTTGGGTTCTGTGGCTGAAACGGAAAAAGAGATTAGAGAGTTGCTGAAAACGGATATCAACGATTATTTTGGTTATCTTGAAAATCTCAAAGATAATGGCGATTATGAAAAGTTTTTTGTTACACTGGAAGAATTGGATCAGGAAGTGAGAAATCAGTATTTTCAAGGCTCTGCTGCAGAGTTTAAGACCTTTCTTGAAAAGCATAAAGGTTCTTCAGTTGCTGAACAGTATGCAAGATTGCAGCAGAAAATTCACATGGAGAAATATGCTCCTGTGAAATCTCATGATGGTATAGAAGAACTTTTGAAAACAATTGTTAATTTATATTCACAAATTAGCAAATAGTTAATTTATTTTCATATTTTTGCGAAATTTTTAATTACAAAGAGATGGAAATTTTTGATGGTTTCTCTTTTAAAGAGATCGTTACCAGCTTTATGGTTCTTTTTGCCGTTATCGATATTATCGGCTCAGTTCCCATTATAGTAAGCCTTCAGCAGAAGTTCGGAAAGATTGAAGCTGGTAAGGCTGCAATTACTGCGGGAGTAATTATGATTGTTTTCCTATTCGTAGGAAATAAAATCCTAAAGCTCATCGGAGTAGATGTAAATTCATTTGCGATTGCCGGAGCTTTTGTGATTTTTGTCATAGCGCTGGAAATGATTTTAGGAATTGAGATCAATAAAACAACCGAGGCAAAGGCTGCTTCTATCGTACCCATCGCATTTCCACTAGTTGCAGGAGCAGGAACTTTAACAACGGCACTATCCCTCAGAGCTGAATTTCATGATATTAATATTATTTGCGGAATTATTCTTAATACAATTTTCGTATATTTGGTGCTGAAATCAGCGAAATGGTTGGAGCAGAAAATAGGAGATGCTACTTTGATGATTCTTCAGAAAGTTTTCGGTATTATCCTTTTAGCGATTTCAATTAAATTATTCACTGCAAATTTTGCCCAATTGGTGCTGAATTATGTTAATTTTTAAAAATTATGAAGAAGTTTTATAAAGTATTTTTAGTACTGTTCATCGTTTTCATCGCTATTAATTTGTATGCTATCAACTGGCAGAATGACCTTATTGCTGATGAAGACAACATTAAGTTTGTATTTTCTGCATCTGCTGCTGCAATAGGTCTTATCCTTCTTTTTGTAATGGATACCTGGAGTCGAATTGGTGTAAAGAAGTAAATTAAATATTTATATAGATATAGCCTCTTTCTTTTTTGAAGGGGGTTTTTTTATGGATAAAAGATAAAAGATAAAAGATAAAAGATAAAAGATAAAAGATAAAAGATAAAAGATAAAAGATCTTGTCGTTAAACAACTATTATCCATGCGGATGTCAGCATCAATAGGAGGGGGCTATAATCCTGAGCATAGACAGTAGGTTTACGAAGGAGAAAGTTCACGAAGGAAGCCCTGCCAGCCAAATGAATTTAGAAACCGTTCCATCGGCTTTAGCCGAAACTTATTATTGAAACACAAATAACATAGAAGGTTTCACGAATTTTATCATGATTTAAAAACAGATCTTAGAACACTTGGTCATTATAAAAGAACCTAAAACCGCTTCATCCAATTATTTATTCTGAATATTAAAAATACGGTATAAGAAAGGAATCTGTGAAAATCCGTGCAAGTCTGTGGTTAAAAAAACTTTGTTAAGAAACGACCAGATTTTTCAAAATAGCTTCAGATTTTAGCTCTGTTTCCATCCATTCTTTCTCCGGACTGCTCTGGGCAGTAATTCCACCGCCTACAAAAACATGCACAGAATTCCTGTATAATCTTGCACATCGAAGATTTACAAAATAAAGAATACTCTCTTCTGTTTCTACTTTGATATAACCGGCATAGAACTCACGGGGGAATTTTTCATACTTTCGGATGTTTTCATTGCAGAAATCTTTAGGAATGCCACAAACTGCCGGAGTAGGGTGCAGGTCCTGAATTAAGCTATCAAGATCATTGGGTTCTATTGTTGTTTTAAAATCTGTACGAAGATGTTTGATATTGCCGGAAACATGGTCATATGTTTCAGATTGCACAACTTGGTCTGAATAGTTTTTAAGAATATTCTGAATGTAAGTGGTAACCGGTTTCTGTTCTTCAATCTCTTTTTCCGTCCATTCTTCAGTCGTTGGAAGAGTTCCTGCCAATGCCATAGTTTCAAATTCATGGGTAGCTTTATTAAACTTACCTAATACTTCAGAAAAAGCTCCCATCCATGCATTTTTCCCCTCGTTAAACATATATCTGAAGGCATTGGGATAGGTTTTACATAGATTGTCAAAACTTGCTTTATAATCAATTGTATTGAAGTTTGTAAAGATCTTTCTTCTTGAATAAACCAATTTAGGAAGATTATTTTCTTTAATCACTTCAATTACCTGTTGTAAAGTACTGCAATATTCTTCTTTAGTTTCTGCTGTAAAATCCGTTACGTCTTCTGTCAGGGACTTATTGGTGATGGAAATACCATTACTGTTTGCAAAATCAACCTTGATGATGCTTCCATTAAAATTGATCTGATTCAGGCTGTTATAAGAATGAAAATGGACTGCATTTTTATCAGTTGTTTCCTCTACAGTATATAATCCTTCGTTGAAGGGAAGTTTGAAATAAATCATGAGTTATGAACGGATTTTGAAAATCACTCACCGGAAATAATATAGGAAATTCCGAAGTTGATTTTCCTTTCTGCAAAGGTATTATTAGTCTTAAAGATCTCAAAATTATATGAGCTTTTTTTTAAGGAAACATGTTTCTTAAGATGAAAAAAACAAAAGCTTGCAGTAAGGATATAAAAAAAGCTCAATTTTTTGAGCTTTTTAATTTTTATGGATATTCAACCTATCTATTAATGATATTATTCGTCATGGTCGTATGGTTGATGAGCGTTCCCTTTTCATCTCTGATTTCAATTTCAGAAACGTGCATTGTTTTTCCTTTTCGGATGAAGCGCGCAGTTGCCGTTACAACTCCGTCTTTTTTACTTCTTAGGTGATTGGAGTTGATATTGGTTCCTACACCATAGTATTTATCGCTGTCAATAAAGATATTAGACAGGCTTGAACCTAGAGTTTCAGCCAGTACACAGCTTGCTCCGCCATGCATGATTCCGAAAGGCTGGTGCGTTCTTGGAAGGACTGGCATGGTAGCAGTAAGGGTTTCATTTTCGAGATCGATATCAATGAATTTAATTTCCATTGCTTTTGCCAGGGTTTCGCCTCCCCAGTTATTGATGAATGCTAGTATTTCTTCTTTTGTCTGACCTTTCATTTTTATAATAGATAAGAGATGATTGATAAATGATGATGAGAAATTATTTTTATTATTCTCCTGTTCCCATAATATTAGGATTCCAGTTGGCAGGAATCTTAGGTACAATATCGTTTTTCACATAATAATCCTGAATTTCCTGCATGATTTCAGAAAACGGAACAGATGCAATTCTTTCGTAAGGAATGGTGTAGCCAAGGTATACTATATTTCTTTTGAAATCTCCTGCTGCCAATACAATAGGCACTTTTGCTGCCATAGCCATATGATAAAACCCTTTTCTCCATTTTGGAACCCAGCTTCTTGTTCCTTCGGGAGTAATTACAAGACTGAAATCTTCTTTGGCAAATTGGCTGGCTACAAAATTTACGAGGTCATTTTTCTGGCTTCTGTCGATGCCTATCCCTCCAAGTCCTTTTACAATACCTCCATACCAAGCCTTGGTGTGTGCGTCCTTAATAATGATTTTTAAAGGCTTATTCAGAGACCAATAGGCAAAGTTTCCTAAAATGTATTCCATATTATGAGTATGCGGTGCTACCACCAGAATACATCGGTTCAGGACGTTTACATCGCCTTGTAGAACGACTTTCCATCCTAATAATTTTAACATCAGTTTACCTAACAGCTTTTTCATAGATTCTTGGATTAAAAACAAAAAAAGTATAACCAATTTGGTTATACTTTTACAAATATATTGAAATATTATTGCTCTTAAAACAAACCGTTGATTAAATCTACGATTTTCATTACGAATTCCATTGCAAATTGTATCATAGTAAAAGTGTTTTTTAGTGTTGATTTGGTTATTAAATTTTAACTGTACGAAATTATAACAATTTTTCCATATAGAGAACTAAATATTAGTTTTTTTTCACTTTTCTGAGAGAAGAATGGTGTGAATTTCAAACGGTTGCTTTCCATTCACACCTTCTACCACTCTCTGTAGTTAATTATTTAGTTTGTATGGATATCTCGTTTTTTCCGTCCTTTATTTTGATGTCCACATCTTTGTTAATTTTTTTAATATCAGATGCTACAGAATCAATTACTTTCTTAGCTTGGTTGTTCGGAACTTTTTTACCGTTGATGATAACGCTGTCTTTATCATCAGAGTTATATTCTATGCTGGAACCGTTTACCGTGATCTTATTTTTCTCGATTCTGATTCCGTTGTGATTTTCATCTCTGTCTTGGTCATCATCATCCATACCATCTCCGTTCAGGTCTCCGTCAAAGTCAATTCTGTCTTTCTTAACAGGAATTACTATTGTGCTTTGAGGAACTACAAGCTCATAATTTACTCTGTAATCTCTGAATCTGTGTTCATACGGATATTTGATGTAGTTAGGAAGCATTACTTTATTATTTACAACCTCTACAGGAACATTTACCTGAATTGGGAAATTATAACCGTTTCCTTCTTTTTTGATGATTAGGTATGGGGTTTTTACTTCCGGTTTTCTTGTCACTTCCACAGAGATATAATCTTCTTCATACACTGATCTTTTATCAGAATAAATGTCATCATCATAGGCTTTATAATTCTGTGGAATGCTTACCTGTTTTACATCTACATACACTGTATCAGAAGTAGTGTTGATAGCTACATTTTCAATATCTTCCTTGCTGCCTTTGTAGATCAGGTTTTTCTTCGCCATGCTGATTCCGAAATAAGTTCCAAGCCCGATCAGAAGAAGAAATAATCCACCAACTACCCATCCAAGATTTCTCAGTTTTGTTTTTGGAGAGAATATCTTAATACTTAATAAGCTGAAAAGGATAGCAGGAATTAAACTTCCTATAATCATGATAGCTGCCAGCACTTTATCCAGACCGTTATCATCCATATAGAATCTGATCTGATTAGCGCCAGGGAAATCTGTATCCATTCCGAAAAGGGCAAATAATACAAATACTCCGATAATACTTCCTACAGCTACCAATACTGAGAATGCCCCGATGATATATTTGAATATATTCCAGATCCCACTTCCGGCATTGTTGATGTATGGCTTGTTTTCGTTGTAGATTTCTCCAACTCTCTGAGTAGATTCATTGGCAAACTGTACCAATTTATTAGACTCATTCTTAAGATTGTCGAAGTTCATAGGCTTTCCCTGCATCTTCAGGAAATCTGAAGCGGTTTGTGCTTTTGGAAGTACCAGCCAAAGGATCAGATAAAGCAGTAGAATTACTAAAGCACTTCCTGCTGCAGGAATCATTACCAAGAAAACAACTACCCAGATAATTCTCATCGCTGTAATATCCATTCCTACATAATGTGCTAAACCTGCACAAACACCTGCAATTTTCTGTTTTTCAGGGTCACGGAATAATTGTTTTTTGTCTGTATAATGACCACCTGTATTGGTATTCTTAGTTGTATTTTTTTCAGAAAAATAAGCTTCTTCCTGTTCTTCAATTTTCTCAGGAGTTCCGATCTGTGCGATTACTTTTTCTACATCGGTATCGTTAACCACTTCACGTTTTCCCAGAGAATCTCTGAAGATCTCCACCATTCTTATTTCTATGTCATGCATTACCTCATCTGCTTCAGAAGCGTCCAGTGAGCTTCTCAGAGCGTTCAGGTAATCGCTGAGCTTTATATATGCGTGTTCTTCTATTGTGAAAGAAAAACCTGCGAGTCCTATTGAGAGTGTCTTGTTCATAGCTTTGTTTTTTAATGTTGTTGAGTGATTTGGTTTACTGAAGCTGTAAGCTCATTCCACGTATTTTGAAGTTCATCCAGGAAAAGTTTTCCTTTTTCTGTGATCTGATAATATTTTCTTGGCGGTCCGCCTGTAGATTCTTCCCATCTGTAAGAGAGAAACTCTCCGTTTTTAAGTCTTGTGAGAAGAGGGTAGAGGGTGCCTTCAACTACATCCAGTTTTCCTTTTTTCAGTTCATCAATAAGATCAGAAACGTACATTTCGCGATTATTAATGAGACTTAGAATACAGAATTCCAGAATTCCTTTTCGCATTTGCGCTTTGGTATTTTCAGTATTCATCTTTGATAATTTTTGTTAATTAAGGTTATATTTTTAGAAAGATGCTCCTAGCTAGTTGAGCCTATTCTAATTTTACATTACAAAGATATGTAAATAAAATGGTATTATGCAATACAAAGTAGTGAAATTTTTAAAATAAAACATTTAAATATCTGATAATCAGTTTTATAATTTTTAATCTTAATTTTTGATGACTTTGTTTTGAGAGAAAAAAGTTAAAAAAAATGACAAATTTTGGAAAATATGGGAATGCAGATAGGGTAAAGATTAAGGTTTTTAATGATGGTAATAATGTTTTTAGAATGTTCAGATCCTTATGGATGATAAAATGGGTGTTCATAATTTCAGTTTCTATCGCTCATCACCTGTCAATTATCGTTTAAATATATTTGAGTTTTGAAATCGGAACTATGATTCGTATTTTTGTTTGAAAGTTTTTATAAAAACATTTGAATCCAATATGACTATGAACATGAATATTTTGAATTATTACAGGAGTTTATCCGCTTTTATATTATTAGGTCCATTATGCTTTGGGCAATATCAGTTTAGGGTTAAAGATGCCTCTAAAAACTATGATGCCATCATTCATATAGACAATTGTTTCAGTGACAATTGTATGGATAAGGGAACCGTTGAATTATTTGATAATAAAAATAGTAAAGTGCAGACCTTTACATCAGATAATTTGGTGTTGAATCTTGGAGAAGGACAGAGACTGGAACGTGGAAAAGTGATCTCATTAGCCAAGGACCAAAGTCCCCTTATTTTTGGTGACTTTAATTTTGACGGAACGGAAGACCTTGCCATAAGAAATGGCAATATGGGAAACTACAGTTCTGCATCCTATGATGTATATGTATTCAATAGTACCAGAATGGCTTTTGTAAAAAGTAAAGAACTTACGGACCTGGGATCAAATTATTTTGATTTCTTTGAAACAGATCCGGTTCGTAAGCGCATTATTACTTTTGGAAAGGATGGGTGCTGCCGATTTTTCACTACAGAATTTGAAGTAATTCCTAATAAAGGACTTGATAGAGTGCTTGAAAAAGAAGAAGACAGCAGTGAAGAAGGGTATGTGAAAGTCATTATAAAAGAAAAGAAAAACAATAAATGGACTACCAGAACCAAGGTATATCCATCAGATCAATATAATAGAGAAAAGTAAGATGAAGATTCAAAAAGAGATCGATTTTATCCTGGCAGTAGATGCCCTGAAAAATGTACAGCGAAGAAATTATAATGCGGATGATTCCAGAAGAGAAAATACAGCTGAGCACTCTTGGCAGATTATTATTTTGGCACAAATCCTTTATCCTTATGCTAAGAATCGAGCGGATATTGATTTGTTGAGAGTGATTAGAATGCTTTCCATTCATGATCTTGTGGAAATTGAAGCAGGAGATACTTTCCTTTTCGATGAAGCTGCTATGGTAGGGAAGTTTGAAAGAGAAAAGATTTCTGCACAGAAGATCTTCGGAATTCTGGATGAGCCTTTACGCTCGGAATTTTTTAATCTATGGCTTGAATTTGAAGAAGAAGCTACTCCGGATGCAATTTTTGCTTGCTCCATCGATAGAATTATGCCTTTCATTCTGAATTCGTATACTTCAGGAAAAAGCTGGACGGAAGCTGGTGTTACTGAAAAGCAAATCAGAAATATGCTGGAAAATGCCATTACCAGGGCATCAGATGAAATGGGTGAGGCTTTTGAACTGCTGTTGAGCAGAAGTATGGAAACAGAAAAGGTTTTAAAATAAATAGACTATAAAGTTTCGGGCGGCCAAAGGCCGCCCGAAACTTCTTTATTTATAGTATCTGGATTGGTTTCTTGAATTCATCAATCGCTACAAAAGTAAAATCACCTACAATTGCTTTTTCTCTTTCGTAAGAATACATTTGCTCTGTATAGATCTCAACGCTTACTTTCATACTGGTTTTTCCAACATATGAAACTTTTCCGATTAGTTCTACGATAGTTCCTGCAGGAATTGGCTTTTTGAAATCGATTTTGTCACTGCTTACTGTTACCACTCTTTTTCTTGCGAAACGGGTAGCGGCAATAAAGGCTACTTCATCCATCAGCTGCATGGCAGTACCTCCGAAAAGGGTGTCGTAATGATTGGTTGTGTTAGGGAAAACCGCTTTAAAGATTCTGGTTTCGGCAGCTTCAATTCTTTCTTCTGTAGTCATATTTCATTATTAATTAAGGCGAAATGAAATAGTATCAAAACAACAGAATAATGACAGGAACTTTAGAAATCCCTGAAATAATCCATCAGATCAATAAAACTTCAAATCGCGAAAGTTTCTTGTTTAAGAAATCGGCAGGTCTCCTGACTTGTAACATCATTTATCTCCTTCCCATGCCTCGCACAGTGGATCTTTTGATAAAGATTTCAGTTACTTACAGTTGCGCGACAGTCCGTGATTTTCACACGGTTCCCTTTTAATCTGCGGTTATGCAGAACCAGTTTCTGTGATGAATAAGCGTAAACTTTTTCGGTGCAAAAATAATGAATTTATTCCGGATTATGATAAATAATCTGGCTGATTACTCTTCCCTTTTTGATAGTCCAAAGAGTAGTATATCTGTATTCCCCTGTACCATTGATCATATAAAGGAAAATATTGTCATTGTCCAGAGAAGTTACACCTATATTGTTGAAGTCCATTGTAGGCTGGAACATATTTTTAATAGCTTCTCTCACAAAAACAGAACCTCTTCCAGGTTGCTGGAGTCTGATCGATTTGATCTCGGTCATTCCTTCAGGAAGATCATTTCCTATTCCCCATGGTTTTACTTTATCAATGGTAAGAAGCTTTCCTTCGGCATCTTTTTCCTTTTTACGGTAACCGGCATTGGATGGATAAACATCAATAACAACCTTGCTTCTTTGTGCAGTAGGAATCTTAGGATCAGAATTATCTGTGAAGATGAGTGATTTTCCGTTTTTAGACTTAGAAGGAGTATAGGCTGGAAGCTGATCTACAAAGGCAATACGTTCTTTATTTACCATTCCTTCTTTGTCAAGAGTTTCATAGCGTACAAACGGTTTGTCTTCATCTTGCTTTTCAGGATATTTGATCCAGATCCATTCCGTTTCTCCCGGAGCAGGTTTTACATAAACAAAAACATCCCCTTTACGCATACGGATCTTGTCTACAATTTTTCTGTAGTTATCCTTATGTACGCGTACATTAGCATATCCTTCTTCAGCTTTTACAACCCCAAAAGGAACTTTATTCTGACCTTTAACGAATGCTAAAGAAAAAATACTGAATGCAGACAGGTACAATGCTTTGTTTACTGAAATCATCTTAACAAATTTTAGATCTCCAAATATATAAATTAAATGCTTTTTTGATTGGTAAAATAAAAATGTATTTTCTGAAATTATTAATAGTTTATTTTTCTTTAGATACTCTAAAGAACTTTTATAGAAATTTTGAGTATAATAAGAAAAGAGTGTTTGTATGAACACTCTTTTTATTTATGGATAATTTTTAAGATTCTGTATTTTGATTCGGAGAGCTGTAAATAGCCTTGGGGTCATTTTTAAGGTAATAAGAAAATACTCCAAAGAATAAAAGTATGAGCAGAAATAAAGCTCCACATACGTAAAAAGCAGTTCCAAAACCATAGCTGATGGTTACTCCGTTTCCTAATCCCATTCCTATTTTATTGTTTCCAAGCCCTTCCATCTTTGATTGGAAAGTCAAATAAAACGTTAACAAAGAGATGAGACCTCCCAGAGAAACTGCTATATGATACATATATTTCTTCTTAATACTTTTGATTACCTGAATGATAATCCCGGCAATAGCTGCCAGAAAAGCAATAATAATAAAAGGACTGGGTGGAATATTTTCATTGTCTTTTTTATTGTTAGATTCGTTCAGTGGTGAGTATTCAGAATCGGTATTTGAAGATGTATCATCTGAATCATTTCCGAAAGCAGAACCAAACGGAGAGCTCTTTTTTATGTTTTCTTTCATTCGTTCATTCATCGTTTGTTTAGAAACTCCTGTTACCAGATCTGTTCCTTTAATAGACATTAGAGTGGTATCACCACATTTTATCAGGAAAAATGGAAAGAAAAAACACAGAATAATAACTGTATAACTCGGTATTGGAATAAGGTCTGATAATACTTTTAATGGTTTCATAAATTATTGTTTTTGTTAAAAATAGGAAAAATTATTACGATAATGTACAAAAGAAAAAGAGAGTATCCTAAGACACTCTCTTCCATTATTGTATTCAGTTAATTTTCAAATTCCCCAATTAATCCATTTTCAAATTGATTAGATTCTTTCTAATTCATCAGCATCAATCGTTGTTTTGAAAGTTCCGTAATTCACAATCACCTTGTTTCTGGAAATTTTTTCAATAGTTCCTACGCTGGTGCTTCCGGTAATTCGGACGCGTTGCCCTTCTTTCATCCAGATGGCACGGTCACTCTTACGTTTTTCCTCCAGCTTCTCGTTTGTTTCAGCGATTTTCTCAATTACATCTTCCTTTTTAAGTTGTTGAGTGATCTTTCTTTTAACCACCTGAAGACGCTTTGATTCATCTTTATCAGCTCCCAGTTTTCTGAACTTCTCCTGTTCAAGTAACTTTACAAAGTCTTTTACAACATCTTTTCTGGATTTCCCTTTCGTATAGCTGTCGATGAAAGTTTCAATCTTGTTTCCAAACTGAAGTTTACGGTGTTCTTCTTCATAGAGTTTCTGAAAATTGAACAATTTCTGCTGAAGCTGTTCATTCAGTTTCTGAAGGTTATCACGTTTGTCTTCTACAGATTCTTTTCTTTCTGCAAGATCAGTTTTTAGTTTTTCAACCTCAAATTTTTCCTGCTGCAGCTTTACAATCGTTTTATCAAGATTCACAATATCATGTTCTACCTTTTTCTTGGCAGAATGAATGATAAACCTTGGGATTTTATTCTTTTCAGCGACTTCAAAAGTGAAGGAACTTCCTGCCTGCCCAACTTCCAGTTTGTACATTGGTTCCAGCGTTTCTTCGTTGAAAAGCATCGCAGCATTCTGAGCATTTGGGAGCTGTTCTATAACCAATTTGATATTGGTGTAATGCGTTGTAATGATCGCAAAACTCTTCTTATCATAGAAAAACTCCATGAAACTTTCAGCCAAAGCACCACCTAATTCAGGATCAGAACCTGTTCCGAACTCATCAATCAATAAAAGCGTATCCGAATCAGCCTCACGAATGATTCCAGACATTTTCTTTAACCTTGATGAATACGTGGATAAATGGTTTTCAATGGATTGATTATCACCAATGTCAGTCATGATCTTCTCAAAGAAAAACATCTCAGATTTCGGATGAACAGGAACCAGGATACCACTCTGAATCATCAGTTGCAGCAACCCGACAGTTTTCAATGTAATTGATTTTCCACCGGCATTAGGTCCGGAAATACAGATAATTCTGTTATGTTCTGTTAAAGCCAGAGTCTGTGGATGAATTGTTTTGTTCTCTACCTTATTTCTCAACCATAATAAAGGATGAAAGGCATCTTTTAACCTCAATGTTTTATGGCGGTTGATTTTAGGAAGAACTCCATTGATAAGTTCTGCAAACTTAGCCTTAGCCCTTACCAGATCAAGATCGAAAATATACATCTGATACCTCCAAAGCTGAGGTTGGAATTCTGCAAGCTCTGTGGTAAGCTGTCTTAAAACTTTATCAATCTCTTTTTTCTCTTCCTCTTCATTTTCACGAAGCTTGAAATAATGTTTTACAACACTGTCCGGTTGAATATAAGTGATGGATCCGGTTTTTGAAATTCCCAGGGTTCTTCCCGGAACTCTTTTCTTAAAACCCGATTTTACTGCTAAAACCCGTTGGTCATCAATAATTGTTTCCCGTATATCATCCAAAAATTCACTCTGTCCATACGTAGTCAGAGCACGGTTGAAGTTTTCCTGAATAGCTTTTTTAGCATGCTGGATTTCAGTTCTTATCCCTTTTAAAGCTGGAGAAGCCTCATTTTTTACCTCACCAAACCGGTTAAATACCTTATCCACCTTATCGATGATCTCTTTTCTGAATTCCAGTACAGAAACTTCTTCCAGTAAAGTAGGAAATGTTTCCGGCATGGTAGGGAAGAACTTCTGTAATTTTCCGATCTGTTCCGTGATGGTTTTTATTTTGATGAAAGCACTGTTTTCCAAACGGTAATTCTCAATCAGCATCAATTTTAGCTCACTTTCAATATCTTCATATTCATCAAACGGAATCGCATTTGAACTTTCAAAACTAGACAGATATTCTGATGTTTTTTTCAATGAAAGTTCCGCCTCGTCAATTTCCATGGGACGAAGTTGAAGAATTTTTTCTCTTGTTTTCGGAGAATACGCAAATGGGGAGATTTCCGCGAGCAATTGCGGAAACTCTAATTCGTCTAAATCTTCTTTATCTATATACACAATGCAAATTTAGTGAGAATTTTGATTATTACGTATATTTGAGTGATTTACAAAATAGATTAATGAAAGAATTATTCCCTATTCAATATTTCTTTTCAAAGATTTGATGATAATTTTTAATGAAAATATGAAACTGGAAACAGAAAGACTGGTCTTAAAAGAAATCAATGAAGCTCATATAGAGGATATTCTTCGAATCAGAAGCAATGAGGTTATCAATCAATATGTGAAAAGGAATTCTCCCAAAACCAATTATGATGCGTTAGAATTTATTCTGCACATTAAAAGAAAAACTCAGCATAAAGAAATTATTTTCTGGGGAATTTCATATAAAGACCGTTCAAATCTTGTCGGAACAATATGTCTCTGGAACTTTTCAGAAGATAGAAAGACAGCAGAGGTTGGGTATGAGCTGTTACCGGATTATCATCGAAAAGGGCTTATGTCTGAAGCTCTCCGTACCGTTTTAGAGTATGGGTTTAATCAATTGCAATTACAGGAGATTGTAGCCATTACAAGTAGATTCAATGAAAACTCTAAAATGCTTCTTTTAAAGCAAAATTTTGTTCTTGAAGAGGGTAAAAAAGACGAACATAATCCGGACAATATTATTTTGAGCTTAAAAAACACAAAACATTGAATCCATGGTTTTTTTTTATCTTTAGCCCCAAATATATGGATAGTACACACAATATATGAAAAATGAAATAAAGTCCTTAACCGGATTAAGGGGAATTGTAGCATTATGGGTCGCTTTTTTTCATTTAAGTCATTTTAGAGCGGATATTATTCAGACTGTTGTAGGGAAAGGGTATGTTGCAGTAGATATCTTTTTTGTATTAAGCGCATTTTTACTGGCTGTTTCTTATGCAGATAAGTTTAAAGCCTTAAACTATAGTGTTATACAGACGTTTTATAAGAAAAGAGTGAACAGGATTTATCCAGTCTATATTTTATCAGTCATTTTTATTGCTCTATTTCTAATAGATACTTCAACTGTCCAGTTTTTAATGAATGCTGCCCTGCTGCAGTGTTTTTTTAATCCTAATTATTCATTAGGTACAGTCTATTGGTCGTTAAGTACAGAATGGATTTGTTATCTGATATTTCCCTTCTTGCTATTCCTTATCTTTAAGTACAAATTACGCAGTGAAATATTGATTATTACAAGCTTAGTTTTAAGAGGAGCACTTCTATACCTTCCGGATAATTTATATTTGGGCCCAGAGGTGCCTCTGATTAAAACCTGGAGATACCTTGATGTTATTGATGGACTCAATTCTTTAATAAGAACAGTGTCATCTTATCTTTTGGGAATTGGAATGGCTTTTTTATCAGGCTCTCAACTACGAAGACGTTTGGTTGTTTATATTGCGATGATTTTGTTTTTATTATTGTTATATACAGAAAAGGGACTCTTCTTTATCCCATTATTGTCAGCAATAATAATAAAGCAACTATATGATGGTGAAGATAGTCTTATCAAAAGGCTTTTGGGAAGTAATGCTATTTATTTTCTTGGGAATATTTCCTATTCATTATATATTATTCATTATATTATCCAGACGCAGGATTGGGTATTCTTATCATCAGGGTCTTTGAATAGTTTATTATCTATCAGTATAGCCATTATATTATCTTACTTTTCCTATATTTTAATTGAAAGAAAAGTGAAGATATTTAAAGTATAATTTGTAGTCTTATTTTAATATTAATTACTTTTGCAGTATGACCTGGACAGAAATTTTAGCCCCGATAAAAAGTACAGAATACTTCACAACCCTTTGGGAGAAAGTAAAAAATGAATATGCAACCACTAAGGTGTTTCCTCCAAAAAATCAAATCTTCAGAGCATTGGAAATTACACCATTTGAAGATGTTGAAGTGGTGATTATCGGTCAAGATCCTTATCATAACGATTATCAGGCGAATGGTTTATGCTTTTCCGTATCTGAACAGGTTACAGCACCACCATCCCTTAAAAATATTTTTATCGAATTAAAAGATGATCTTGGAGTAGTGAGAACTTCTAAAGAACTGGATGACTGGGGAAAACAAGGGGTTCTTCTGTTGAATGCAACCCTTACAGTTCGTGCCCATTCACCAAACTCCCATAAAGATCTCGGCTGGGAAACATTTACCAATTATATCATCAAAGAAATTTCAGATAAAAAAGAGAATGTAGTTTTTGTTTTGTGGGGCGCCTTTGCACAAAAAAAAGCCGAACTTATTGATCCGGCTAAACATTTTATATTGAAATCAGCACACCCGTCACCGTTTTCTGTTCACAGAGGGTTCTTCGGAAGCAAGCCTTTCTCAAAAATTAATGAATATCTTATTTCCCAAGGGAAGAAGGCTATTTCTTGGTAGTATCTGATGATGGTCTGTCTTTGTTAATGCTGATCCCTATTTTGTATTTCCCTTTTAACTCTTCAGCTCCTCCAGCTTTAGGATATGGAGTGACCTCCTGCAGGGTGATGGTGTAACCGTTGAACTTGGCAGATTGGCGATAGTTTCGTGCAGGAAAATCTATACTGGCAAGATTCAAAAGTACAGGTCGGGTAGAAGTTCCCATGACTTCAATTTGAGCAAGAGCAGCTCCGGCCCAGATGCAGTTTACCCCTTCAGGGCATCGGCTGTCCTCGGAAATCCCTTTGAAAGTAATGTTCATTTTATAATCCAGAAGAAACTTGTTTTCTCCTTCACTCAGGTAGATGAGGTCATTCTTTTGCTCATCAGGCTTTGTATTGGTTGTCATTTCAGGAGCTTTTGAGTCTGCTTTAGCTTTCTTCTGGGCATCGCATCCCGTTAACGCGAAGACTCCCAGGCTGAATAGGATGGCTTTATGAAGCATGATTTTTCTTTTTTTGAGTTAAATAATATCAAACATATTAAGGAATACTACCAAAAACATTGCCATACCCACAACGAAACTGAATCCCGTGCCATAAATAAACCCAATGAGAGCACCTTTAGTGGATTGTAGGGCTTTGTTCATGTCTTTGCTGTCGTGAAGCATTTCACCAATAAATACGCCTGCGAACATTCCGATAAGGAAGCCTAACGGGATCGGAATAAAAATCCCGACAATGGTTCCTACTACAGAACCAATACTTCCCCAGCGGGTTCCGCCGTATTTTCTGTTAGTCCTTGCAGGAATCACATAGCTTAAAACAACAGAAGCTGCCGTGAGAATTCCAAAAGCCCAGATATAGATCATCGGAAGATCAGCATCTGTCCCGAATTTATAGATCAGCAATCCGCAGATGCTTAATAAAAGTCCGGGTAAAACAGGAAGAAATGTGCCCAGTACTCCTACAAATAATAAAATAAGACAGAGAATATTAATAACAGTTGTATCCATTTTTTAAAATATAAACGAATATATGAAACCTTAGTGATTCAACAAATAGACCTGATTATGAAAATACAGGAGATTTTTAAATGATTTAAATGAAATTTATAACCAGCTTTAAATTTTGGGATGAAAATTGATTGTGAATAGTAACATCATCATCCTTAATTTTATAAATTTGCTGTAATGAAAGATGAAATACAAGATACCAGAGATTTTCTGCAGAATATCAGTGATCAGATCCATTATTTTGTAAGAGACCATGTATATCCTGATCTGGCACTTCCTATTCAGATTATGCTGAAATTTATATTTCTGGCAGGGATGATCTATATCCTGGATTTTGTTTTTAAATTTATTGTCAATACTATTTTCAAATTCTTTTTTGATAAAGAAAAATTTCCTGTTTTAAAGTCAATTTATGATTCAAGAATTACTAATTCTGTAGTTCACTTAGGGGCATTGAACTTTGCAGGATATGCACTTTTTTCCGTCTTTTACAGACATCCCAAAAGCTTTGCATTACTGGAAATGATTGTAGGGGTGGCTACTATTTTTGTAATAGCAGGGTTATTATTTAGAGCATTGACCGCTTTTAGAAATTACTTTGTAATTAAGCAGGACTATTATAAAATCATGACGCTTAATGCTATTTCGGAAAGTGTAAAAATCTTTGGGATCTTTGTACTTTCCGTCATAGGAATCTGTCTGATTTTTGGAATTAAGGGTGGAACAATTTTAGGAAGCCTTGGGGCAATAACAGCAGTTTTGGTACTTGTTTTCAGAGACACTATTCTGGGATTTGTTACCGGGATTCACGTGGCTACTTCCAAGAATTTGAAAGTAGGAGACTGGATCAGTATTCCCAAATACAGTATAGAAGGAAATATTACGGAGATAAGCCTTTTAACTACAAAAATCACCAATTTTGATAAAACAATTTCTACTATTCCTACCTATGATTTTCTGACTACGGAGATTAAAAATATGCAGGTAATGTCCGAATCCAATAACAGAAGGATTAAGAAATCTATTTATTTTAATATCAATTCTTTTAAGTTTCTGACAGATGAAGATATTGAGCGTTTAAAAGAAATTAACCTTATTGCGGATTATCTCGAACAGAAAAGAGTGGAAATCAGAAGTGAAAAAGAAAGCCTGAGTAATAATGATAGAACTATTAATGGAAGGCAGTTAACCAATATTGGGGTTTTCAGATATTATGCACAGAGATATATAGAAAATGATCCTGATGTGGAGAAAAATGCAACAAGAATGGTTCGTCAGCTGGAAATTACCCCACAGGGACTTCCGCTTGAGGTCTATTGTTTTGCCAATGATTCCAAATGGGAACATTTTGAGCAGATTCAGGCTGATATTTTCGATCATTTACTGGTTGCGTCCAAAGAGTTTGAACTTCAGGTGATGCAGGTAAGTGTTAAAGTATAAAAAGAGAGGTTAAGGCTCTAAAAAATAAATTCAACTTAAGTGATAATGAAATTAGAACACCTTAAAGAAGTCGTAAGTCTGAAGTTACTTCCAGCTTCTAACTTCCATTATCTAACATGTAAATAAAAAAATGACAAAACTAAGCGTAAACATCAATAAGATTGCGACATTAAGAAATGCAAGAGGAGGTGAAACACCAAGTGTGACAGAGGCTGCTATAAAGATTCAGGAATTCGGGGGGCAGGGAATTACAATTCACCCCAGGCCGGATGAGAGGCATATTACAAGAAAAGACGTCTATGATCTGAAACCATTGGTGACGACTGAGTTTAATATTGAAGGAAATCCCCATCAGTCTTTTATTGATATGGTACTGGATGTGAAGCCTGAACAGGTAACACTGGTTCCGGATGCAGATGATGCGATTACTTCCAATGCAGGATGGGATACTAAAAAACATCTGGATTATCTTACTGAAATCATTAATGAGTTTAAAAAGGCGGGTATCCGTACCTCCATTTTTCTTGATCCTTTACCGGAGTTGGTAGAATATGCTGCAAAGACTGGGGCAGACAGAATTGAGCTGTATACGGAAGCTTATGCAAAAGATTATTTGTCCAATAAAGAACAGGCGATAAAACCTTATTATGATACTGCTGTTGTAGCCAATGAATTTGGATTGGGAATTAATGCAGGACATGATCTAAGTCTTGAAAACCTGAAATATTTCGCTGACACTATTCCTAACCTGCTAGAAGTGTCTATTGGACATGCTTTGGTTTCTGAAGCGTTATATATGGGCCTAGAAAATACAGTTCAGTCCTATTTGAAGAGATTGGCGAAATGGTAAAATAGATACCGGATATCGGATTTAGACCTTATTATAAGAGTCGTGCTGATATTTTCCGGAATCTGTATCTAAAATCTGTTATTTAAAAGAATATGGAAATCTTAAACTCAAAAATATTTGGCGAAGGTTCAACAGCTACGCCGTTTTTAGTATTCCACGGATTGTTCGGAATGCTCGATAACTGGGGAAGCTTCGGGAAAGATCTTGGAGAATATCTTCCGGTACACCTTATTGACCTTAGGAATCACGGAAGAAGTTTTCATTCCGATGATATGTCTCATGATGATCTTGCAGATGACATTGCCCGCTATATGGAGCATTACGGCATTAAGAAAGCCCATGTTTTAGGGCATTCTTTAGGAGGAAAAGCTGTGATGCAGTTTGCTTTAAAATATCCCGAAAAAGTAGAGAAGCTGATTGTGGTAGATATTTCACCAAAAGCTTATCCGCCACATCACCAGGGAATCATTAAGGCTCTGGAAACGGTAGATTTTAATACAGTAGGCTCAAGAAATGAGGTGGAAGCTGTCTTGAATCAGTATATTCCTGAAAAATCAACGATACAGTTTTTAACAAAGAATCTGTATTGGGATGATCATAAAAAGCTGAACTGGAGATTCAACCTTAAACCTCTATCTGAAAAGTATAATGAATTTGTATCCAATGCTGTGAAATTTGGTGTTTTTGAAGGAGAAACCTTATTCATTGCAGGAGAGAAGTCCAATTATATTTTGCCACAGGATGAATATGGAATCAAACAGCAATTTCCAAAAGCGAAGATTGTAACTGTTAAAAATGCAGGGCACTGGGTTCAGGCCGAAAATCCGGTTGATTTTGCTATTGTTGTTAAGCAATTTCTTGGTTTGAATTAATAATATGCTTTATATTTTGATAATATGTTAAAATTATCTTAAAATATCAATTTATTTCTCCATTATTTGAAATTTTTGTACATTCGATTATCAAATAAACAAACATATTGACTTATGAAAAACAAAAATTCAAAAAAGAAGCCGTTCTTTGCAACATTTCTTGAGAAACAACTTAAGGATCCTGAGACAGTAAAAGGAGGAACAGATATTACAATTCCTGAGAGGGATACGATTACAAAACCTACCTTGGATGGTGTAACGTCTAAGTTAACGGATATGGATCATACTATGAAATATCCTTCTGATGGAGATGATGATACTGCTGAACTATAAAATGATTATTTTACAGTAACATATTAACAAAATTGTAACAAAGGGGAACTTAATACGTTAAGTTTCCCTTTTTAATAAAATCGGCAAATGATTCTCTGTATTACCCACTCACAGGATTTTTATACTATTGATCGTTTCTTTCAACACCTTTCTTTTAAAAATATTTCCTACTTCAGACTGAATTCTGACCAGCTGAACCATCTTCAGAAAATCAGCATCAGTGAGGACTCATTTGGGATTACTGATGGGAATGGAAAATCTGTACATTCTGATGAGATTACAGGAGTATGGCATAGAAAAGGATGGCGAATCAGTGTTCCTGAAGAGCTGGATCAGGAGTACGAAAAAATCTTTCTGAATGAATATGCCCATCTCCGCTACAATCTGTTTACCCAACTGCAGCATCTCCCATGGATCAATCCTTATGAAAATGAGAAGAAAATTGATGGAAATAAAATGCTTCAGCTGAAAACAGCCCAACAAAATCATCTGACGATTCCTCCAACTGTTTTTACCAATGATGAAGAGAAAGTAAAAGCTTTTTTTGAACAGCATTGCTCAGGAAAAGCCATTGCCAAACTTCACGGTGTAACCCGGAAAACAATGAGTGGTGAAAATCTTATTTCCACGATGGTGATTGAACAGGAAACATTGGAAAACCTTTCGGATATTATTTATTGTCCCATGATTTTTCAGCCTTATATCGATAAAGAATATGAACTGAGGATTATGTACGTAGATGGAGAATTTTTTACAGGAAAGATTAATAACAGTGAAAATGCTGATTGGAGAATTAGTCATGAAGACTATTTCTGGACGGTGTATGAACTGCCTGATGAGATCAAAATAAATCTGACTTCCATGATGAAGGAAATGGGATTGTATACCGGAGCTATTGACATGATCCGGGGAAAAGATGGGAAATATTATTTCCTTGAAGTCAATCCACAAGGAGAATGGGGAATGCTTCAAAAAGAACTGGGATTTCCCATTGCAGAAAGAATTGCCGATCATCTTATTAAAAGAATCAATATCCATGAATAAAATTTTAATTATAACACATACTGCAGATAATTTTTCCATTGAAAAAGTAACGGAATACATTCAGGATAACCATTGTGAGGTTATTCGCTTTGATGTTGATTTATATCCTTTACAGAATAAATTATCAACTGTTTTTCAAGATGGAGAATGGGTGACAGTGCTTGAAACGTCCGGAAAAAAACACAGATTGGATGATATTTCAGCAGTCTGGTATCGTAGAGCTTACAATATCGGAAAAGGATTGAAGGAAGAAATAGATGCTAAATTCCTGGGAGCAGCGATGGGAGAAATCCGCAATACATTATTCGGGTTCTTTGAATCTATTGATGTGTATTCATTAGGGAAGCCAAGTGTTTACAGAAGACTTGACAGTAAAGAAGAGCAGCTGAAACTCGCTCAAAAAATAGGACTCTCCATTCCTGAAACTTGTTTGACCAATAATCCTGAAGAGGCCCGGCAATTCATTTTAAAACATCAAAATGTTGTAGCTAAGATGCAAACCGGATTTGCCATCTACGAGGATGGTGTAGAAAGTGTGGTCTTCACCAATGTTGTGGGTGAAGATAAACTAGAAGAATTGGATTCACTGCTGTATTGCCCGATGCAGTTTCAGAAAATGATCCAAAAGAAAAAAGAACTTCGGGTAACCATTGTAGGAAGAGATATTTATGCCTTTGAAGTGGATTCCCAACAGTTTGAAGATGCTAAAGTGGATTGGAGAAAAGATGGGGTTAATCTGCTTGATAAATGGACGCAGACGGAATTGCCGGCAGATGTTGAAGCAAAACTTCTGGAACTTCTGGATATTTATAACGTAGACTATGGAGCAATAGATATTATTGTTTCTCCTGAAGATGAATATTTTTTTATCGAAATTAATGCAGCCGGAGAATTTTTCTGGCTGGATAAGCTTACAGAAGGAAATCTTATCTCTAAGAGTATTGCAGATGTCCTCTGTGATAAAGCTCCGAGAAGAGATAATGTAGTGATGGTATAAATGATTAATTTTTTATATAGTGGCTCTGGAGGTTTTAATGCTTTCAGAGCTTTTTTGAACCACCCCGTCAAATCGAAGATTTGACACCCTTTCGGAGGAGAGAAATTTTCACGTCTTCAACTGTAATATTCTTATGAAAATCGGAGATTTTCATAAGCTTAAGTGTTCTTCTTATTTACAAAGTTGGTAACTTAAAAACTTAAGTGTTCAAAAACTTTTGTGTCTATAATAAAAGGATTCTTTATTTAAGTTTGAAATTTTGTGATTTCCAGAATGATAATATTGGTTAAATAAAGTTGAATTTTGCTTTAAAAATCGCAAATTTGCAAAAGCAGTTTTTTAGGTAACTTTTAAAGAAATCTGAAGAATTGCCGGATAGAAAATATTGTCATATTTTAGTCAGCAATCAAGCAACATAATTTAATGGTTTTTGTAACGGGTGCAACCGGAATTCTGGGAAGAATAATCGTGCTGGAACTTCTTAAAAGAGGTAAAAATGTGCGTGCTTCCAAAAGACCGGGCAGCAATTTAAACGAAGTAAGGCATTCATACAGCTTTTATACGGAGAATCCTGATGATTTTTTTAATAAGATCGAATGGGTGAATGTGGATTTTGAGGATATTAATTCCTTAAAAGATGCATTGAAAGGAGTAGAGGAGGTCTACCATTGCGCCGCAAAAGTGAGCTTTCATCCCAAAGATGAAAAAGAAATGTACCGTACCAATATTAAAGGTACAGAAAACTTATTGTATACCTGCGAAGGATCCGAAGTTAGAAAATTTCTACACGTAAGCTCTGTAGCTGTTTTAGATAATTACAATGAAAAAGGAGAGCTTGATGAAGATTCTGATTTTAATCCGAAATTAGAGCATTCTGCCTATGCTATTTCCAAACATTTATCCGAAATGGAAGTTTGGAGAGCCTCTGCAGAAGGAATGAATGTAGTGATCATCAATCCCGGGATGATCGTAGGAAGCGGTAACTGGACGCAAAGCAGCGGTGAGCTTTTTTCAACGTTTGAAGACAATAGTTTTACCTTTGCCGGCGGATCTGCCTATGTGGATGTGAGAGATGTTGCTAAAACCGCCATTGAACTGATGGAAAACAATATTTTTGGTGAACGTTTTATCATCGTTGCCGAAAATAACAGATATGCCGATCTGGCAAAACAGATCAGGACCCGATTAGGTCTTAAAGAAGCAAGAATTCTTACAAGATCCCAATTAAACATTGGAAAATGGGCCAATACTCTTTTCGGATGGTTGATTCCAAAGCTGAAAATGGCTACAGAATCCAATATTGAGGCGATCTCTTCATTCAACACCATTTCCAATCACAAAGTCACGGAGAAACTGAATTATCAGTTTATTCCCATCCAAGAAAGTATCGACTTTCACCTGAACAATTATATTAACGACAAAAAGCTGAAGAAATGAATCTTGCAGAGGCAATAATCCTTAAAAATGTAGAAAAACATCCTATAAAAGCGGCAATCGGCTTTAAAAAGAAAGAAGAAGCCTGGAAAGAGCTGAGCTGGAAAAAATTCAGTGAAATTATCTTTAAAACAGCCAATGCATTAAGAGAAGCAGGAGTTCAGGATAATGATAAGGTGGCTATTTACTCAGACAATTCATCTGAGTGGATGATTGTTGATTTAGCAGCAATGGCAATAGGGGCAATTACTGTTCCTATTTACTCTACGAATAATGCTGAACAGGCAGAATACATCATTAAAGATTCCGGAGCTAAAGCGATTTTGGTAGGAACCCAAATGCAATATGATGCTTGCCTGGAACTTTTGTATAAAGAAGATAATCATCTTGAAACCATCATTGTTTCTAAAAAAGCAGTGTGGATCAAGAAAGAATTCAACAGTTTTTATCTTGAAGACTTTATTTCAAAAATGTCCTCAGAGCTGGAGATCTGCAAAAAAGAATATGATGATACTGCCACGCTGATCTATACTTCCGGAACTACAGGAACGCCGAAAGGAGTTATGCTTACCCATGGAAATTTCATTAAAGCATTTGATTCTCACTTTGAATTTTTTAAGTTTAAAAACTTTGAAGAAGAGCTTTCATTAGCATTCTTACCCTTAAGTCATGTTTTTGAAAGAAGCTGGAGTTTATTATGTCTGTATGGCGGAGCAAGAGTTTATTTCCTTGAAGATCCGAAAAACGTAGCCAAAGCATTGGAAGAAGTAAAACCTACTGCCATGTGTGCGGTACCGAGATTCTTCCAGAAAGTATATGCCGGAGTTTTGGAAAAGGCAGAAGAAGGGTCACCACTGAAGAAAAAAATCTTTAATTGGGCGTTAAAAACAGGATGGGAAACCGCAGAATTAAGAAGAAATGAAAGACCTGTTCCTTTTGGTTTAAAATTAAAAGAATCTGTTGCAGATATGCTGGTCTTTAGTAAGATCAAGAATAAAATGGGTGGAAGATTGTGGTTTTTACCTTGTGGTGGAGCATCTTTATCACCTGAAGTAACCAGATTCTTTGAATCAGTGGGGATTCACGTTACTGTTGGATATGGTTTAACAGAAACTACGGCTACCTTAACTCTTTTCCCTTTAACTCATTTTGAACATGCTACGAGCGGAAAACCATTGCCGGGAGTAGAAATCCGTATCGGAGAAAGCGATGAGATCCAGGCCAGAGGAAACGGAATTATGAAAGGGTATTATAACAGACCTGAAGAAACCCAGAAAGTATTTACAGAAGATGGCTGGTTTAAAACAGGGGATGCCGGTAAATTAGATGATAAGGGTAACCTGATTATTACAGACAGACTCAAGGATCTGATGAAAACTTCCAATGGAAAGTATATTGCTCCACAACAGATTGAAAATCTTCTTACCAATAATAATTTCATCCAACAGATCATGCTGGTAGCGGAAGGGAGACAATTTGTATCTGCCTTAATCGTTCCGAATTTTGAGTTCTTACAGAATTATATTAAAAAGAATAATATTCCATTTACCAATTGGGAAGAAGTGGTGAAAAATGAAAAGGTAATTAACCTTTATAAAGAGAAAATTAAAGAACTGCAAAGCCACCTTGCGGATTATGAAAAAGTAAAGAAATTTACACTAATGTCGGCAGAATTCGACATCAATACCGGAGAAATTACTCCAACATTGAAAGTAAAAAGAAATGTAGTTCTTAAAAAATATGCAGATATTATAGATAAGATGTATTAATCGTCTTGTAAATCAATTAAGTAGACTATGACAACACAATTTATAGGAAAAGAAAATTTTACCATTCATACACACACGGTTTCAGAGAGCTGTCCGTCTAATATTGCTTTAATTAAATATTGGGGTAAGTATGACAATCAGATCCCTGCCAATCCAAGTATCAGTTATACTTTAAATCATTGTAAAACCAATACTACAATGGAATTTTTGGCTGATGAGCCTTTTTCTGTACAAACCTTTTTGTCAGGAAATGAAGAGGTGAAGTTTGCTGAAAAGATTGAAAAATACTTCAAAAATATCGAACAGTATCTTCCATGGATCTTAAAAGGGAAATATATCATCAGAACTGAAAATACATTTCCACACAGTTCAGGAATTGCGAGTTCTGCTTCAGGATTCGGAGCTATTGCTAAATGTCTGATGGCGTTGGATGAGACATTTACTGGGAAAAACTCAGAAGAAGAATCCTTAAGAAAAGCTTCATTTTTAGCAAGATTAGGAAGCGGAAGTGCATGCAGAAGCTTGTACAACGGATTGATCGTGTGGGGAGAAACAGAAGAAGTTCAGGGAAGTTCAGATCTATTTGCAGTACCCTATCCTGAAACTGAAATTCATGAAGTATTCAAAAACTTCAATGACTGGGTTTTACTGATTCATGAAGGACAGAAAAGCGTTTCTTCAACCGTAGGACACGGTTTAATGAACACCAACCCATATGCAGAAAGAAGATTTCAGGAAGCAAGGGAAAATTTTATTCCGATGAAGGAAATCCTGAAAAGCGGAGATATGGAACGCTTCATCAAATTGGTAGAGCACGAAGCACTTACTCTTCACGCCATGATGATGATGAGTGATCCGGCTTTTATATTGATGAAAACAGGAACTTTAGAAGTTATCAATAAAATTTGGGATTTCAGAAGAGAAACAGGACTTCCGTTATTCTTTACCCTGGATGCTGGTGCGAACGTACACCTTTTATTCCCAAGTGATGCTTCTGAAGAACAGATCAAAACATTTATAGAAGCAGAATTGCTTCAGCATACTCAAAAGAATGGAGTAGTGAAGGATGTGATGAAGTTTTAAAAGATAATAAAAAAGTGGGTTTTTTAACCCACTTTTTTATGTTTAATCTTCAGTAGCTACTGCTTCCCGGTTGCCGTCTTCCTGTTTTCCTTCTTCTATCATGATTTCTGCCTCTGCTTTTTCTTCTGAAGTTGCTGTTTCTATAAGTTCTTCCTGCTGATCGTTGTGAAGGTCTATGAAAAACTCACAGTATACAGGAAGATGATCTGAACCAAAATTTTCCAGTGTCTTCAGTTGTTTGATAAAAATATCTTCGCTGTGAAACATCAGATCTATAGGAAATCTTAAAAAGCGATACTTTGCATGAAAAGTAGAAACAAAAGAATGTCCCACCCTCGGATCTATAAGATGACTCGTTTTTCTAAAAAGTACAGATGACCTTGACCAGGCAACGTTATTGAAATCTCCCACTACAATAACCGGTTTTTTGATATCTTTTACCCGCTTGGCAGTACTTAGAAGATCACCGTCTCTTTCCCTGGAGGTTTCTTCCTCTGTAGGGCTCGGCGGTGGCGGATGAACACCAAAGAAAACAAAGGAAAAACCATCGGCTGTTTCCATATGTACCTCAATGCTCGGAATATCATCTGCTACAAAATAATGAGTTCTGGCTTCCTTAATTTCAATTCTGGAATAGAAATGCATTCCGTAAGTATTTTCAAGAGTTACTTTGTGCTGGTAGGGGTATTCTTTTTCCAGACTCCTCATTGCTTTTTCCCAATCTCTATTGCTTTCCATAGTCATGAAAAAATCAGGATCATATTTTTCAATAAGCTTAGAAAACCTTCCATATTCCTTATTGAACTGGTAAACATTGGCTGATACAAAATGAAGTTTTCCAGAGGATTTGTGGCGGTGTTTATGTTTTTTTATAGGGTAAAGGCGTGTATATCTGATGAGGGTTTGGCTGTGATAAACAAATAAAACAAGCAGAAATCCCTGGGAATACCACAAATAATCTGTAGAATCAATTATAAATCCTAACAGAAAAGTAAAAAATATAAGATAAGTGACCTGTATTTTAGCAAATTCAGGAACCCGGAATATCCAGTGAGAATGCTGAATTTTAGGCAGTATAGTTAAGACCAGTAAAAGTATGGCCAGAATTATATAAACAATCAACATATTAAAATTCTTTGTCTGAAATAATTTTTGTTACAATTTAAGAAAAATGAAATTTAAAATCTCATAATCAATTTAAAATTTATTTTACCTATTTTTAGCTAAATTTATCCCTTATGAATACCATAACAGCAATACTTGTCTTATGCAGTAGTTTCTGTTTCGGACAGCAGAATGAGGAAATAGAAAAGCCTATTCGCAGTCTGTTTCTTGGAATGAAAAACGCTGATCCTGGACTTGTAAAAACAGCTTTTGCTGAAAATGCCGTTTTGCAGACGGTTACAAGAGACGGTACTGTAAAAAGTGATAATATACAGGAGTTTATAGGAACTGTTTCTAAGTTTGCTAAAGATGATCTGGATGAAAGGATTGTAGTTGAAGCTATACATACAGATGGAAATCTGGCCAGTGTATTTACACCTTATAGCTTTTACCTGAAAGGGAAATTGTCCCATTGTGGAGCCAATAGCTTTCAATTGGTGAAACAGAATAATGAATGGAAGATTCAGTATATTATTGATACCCGAAGAAAGGAAAACTGTAAGGAAATAAAATAATAAAAATATTTAAGAAGAGAATGAAAATTCATCATATAGCTATCATTGGCTCAGATTACGAAGTATCAAAGAAATTCTATACACAAGTTTTAGGTTTACAGATTGTTCGTGAAGTATATCGTGAAGAAAGACAGTCTTATAAACTTGATCTGGCTATAGGAGATCATTATGTAATTGAACTATTCTCTTTTCCGGATCCGCCTGCGCGCCCGTCCCGTCCTGAAGCCTGTGGTTTAAGACATCTTGCTTTCTCAGTGGAAAATGTAACGGAAAAACGAGACGAATTAATAGGGAAGGGACTGGATTGTGAAGAGATCCGCATCGACGAATTCACAGGAAAAGAATTTTTCTTTACCCAGGATCCGGACCAGTTGCCATTAGAGTTTTATGAAATGTAATTAGTGTGCATAACCAGCAAAGAAACTCACTGCCATAATTGCTAAAACCACTGAAGAAATGAATACATATACATAATCTTTTTCCTTCAAATAGCCTATTAAAGCGAAGACAATTCTCATCAGGGGAGTGAAGATCAATAAAAGGATGCCTAGTTGAATAATGGCCATTCCTTCGCCTTTGCATAGAGATTCCCAGAAATGGTTCCAAACCTTTTCAGAAGAGTTTCCAACAACAAGGCTGGTGTATTTTTTAGGCATTTCAAAACCTTCGGTAAACAGTTTGATAAAACCAATCAGTGAAGTAGCCACAGACAGAATGACGCCCAGTCTCAGGAGATTTCCTACGGAACGGTTCAGATCTACATCTGTAAAATTCTTTTTCATTATCTGAAGCTTTTGTTGATACCGTTATACATCATATATACAGACAGGATTGTAATCACAATGGCAAAAAATACCTTTAATTTTTTGGTTTTGGATGCCATAAGGGTTTTAGAACCGATAAAGCTTCCAATTACCACCCCAATCAGTACAGGAGCTGCAATGACCGGAATAATTTCACCCCTCTGGAAATAAATCAGTGCACTGGCAACTGCTGTTACTCCAATCATAAAATTACTGGTGGTTGTAGAAACTTTAAAAGGAAGTTTCATCATATTATCCATAGCCAATACTTTCAATGCTCCGGAACCAATTCCTAAAAGTCCGGACATTGCTCCAGCAAACATCATCATTAAAAATCCCGGAACTGTATTTCTTGCAGAGTAGTTTTTTAATACTCCTTTATCAGGAAAAGTCCCGTAAAGTTTTAGTTTTTCTTCCAGACTTCCATGAATTAAAGGTTCCTGATGGTCAGGTTTTCCTTTTAAATTTAAAATAACCGTCAAAAGAAGAATACTTGCGAAGATAATTCCAATGGTATTCGGATTAAGCATCCCTGAAACCAAAGCCCCTACAATAGCTCCGGCGGTGGTGGCTATTTCAAGAAACATTCCGATTCTCATATTGGTAAACCCTTCTTTTACAAAAGCTACCGCGGCACCGGAAGAAGTTCCGATTACGGAAATAAGAGATGCGCCAATAGCGTAATGCATTGGAACGCCGAATCCCAGCGTTAATAAAGGAATGATGATAACCCCTCCTCCAAGCCCTGTAAGTGAGCCTAAAAGGCCCGCAGAAATAGCGCCAAAGAAGAGTATGATGATTTCTGACATACTACAATTAATATTACAAATATAAAATTATTGTAGTAGTCTGCCAAACATTTGAAAAAGATAAATTTAACGTATTTTTGCATGCATGAAAAGTGAAATGAAATTATTTTATGTGATTCTCGGGGCAACTCCCAAAGGAAGAAACATTGAGCAACATGACGTTTTTTTTGGGATTGCTGAGAGTCTGAAGGATCTTATCCCTGATATGAAAGCCTTTTGGAAAGAAGCAGAAGGAAAGATTCATATTGATTGCTATCAGGAAGTAAGATTTGCTGATGGTTATGAGGTGAAGATCGTTGAAAAGGATGAAAATACATCCGGAAACCAATTGTTCTTCCTTAATTTAGGAGGTTACAAGCCTGGTTTTTTTGAAGAATTCCACGAGCAGCATCTGATGGTAGGACAAGCTATGGGTGAGATCGTAAAGAGAGCAAAAGCTACAGAATTCTATAAAACAATGGGGTTTGAAGGAGCAGTAAGTCATATTGATGACAAGCATGGGGTAGATATTGATGATATTTTCAATGTGAATGATATTCTGCCAGTATCTATGAAAGAAAAATATTCTATTGTTCTTATAAAATCTGATGTAGAAAATCAGGAAAACCCAATGGGGCTGGGATATTTAAAAATTGATAAAATTCAATAAGCGTAAATCTAATAAAAATAAAAAATGAAAATAGGAATTCTGGGAGGTGGACAGCTGGGAAGAATGTTGATACAAAGTGCTTTGAAGTATGATGATGAGTTTTATACTCTGGATCCGGCTTCTGATGCACCATGCCACAATATCTCGTATTTTACGGAAGGAAATTTCAATGATTACGAAACTGTTCTGAATTTTGGAAAAGATAAAGATGTGGTAACCATTGAAATAGAACACGTAAATGCTGATGCTTTGGCTGAACTTGAAAAACAGGGAATTAGAGTGGTTCCTAATGCCGGGATCATCAAAACCATTCAGCAAAAGATTCTTCAGAAAGAATTTTATAAAACTCATGATATACCAAGTCCGGAATTTCAGATCGTATGGAACAGTGATGAAAAGATCATGATGCCATTGCCATTTGTTCAGAAAATGAATACCGGTGGTTATGATGGAAAAGGCGTACAGGTTATTAAAACAGAAGAGGATTACCAACATGTATGGAAAGAAGCTTCAGTGATTGAAAGCCTTGTTGATATTGATAAAGAGCTTTCCGTTATTGTGGCAAGAAATGAAAAAGGAGAAACCAATACTTTTCCGGTAACAGAAATGGTGGCTGATCCTAAACTTAATCTTTTAGACTTCAATGTGTGTCCGGTTTTATTGACTGAAGATGTTCAGCAGCAGATTGATGCCATTACAGAGAAGTTTTTGAATGCAGTAAATTCTCCGGGACTTTTTGCTATCGAATTATTCTTAGATAAAGAAGGAAAGGTATGGGTAAATGAAACAGCACCAAGACTACATAATTCAGGGCACCAGAGCCAGGAAGGAAACACCAATTCTCAGTTTGAACAAATGTACCGTGTCGTAAAGAATCTTCCTTTAGCAGATACGGATGCTATTACCTACAGTGGAATGCTGAATCTGGTCGGAGCAGAAGGCTACTCTGGAAAGGTAGTATACGAAGGAATGGAAGATGTACTTAAGTTACCTGAAACTTACATTCACTTATACGGAAAAACAGAAACCAAACCAGGAAGAAAAATGGGACACATCAATGTGTTGGCAGATTCTAGAGAAGAGCTTATGGAAAAGCTTGTGATGGTGAAGGGAATGGTGAGAGTGATTTCAGAATAACTGAATTGAAAATATATAAAAATAGCTGTAGTTCTCTCTACAGCTATTTTTTGTTTATATCTAAGGTTTTTTAACCACTTCTATAGTATCTGTTTTATAATTGTATTTCATATACGTTCCTAGTGCAGGAGAATAAACAGAAAACTCTTCCAGCTTTGTAAGCGGAGCATAAAGTTTAAAAGTACAAATATCCGTAGCCGAAATAAACGGATTGGTTTTTAAATGACTATGCGTAACCATTGTTGCTATATTTCCATCTCCCATTGACGCTTGAGCAGGCACTAGTCTTGAATGAATTTTTTGGTTAGAAATAATATTTCCTTTTTTATCTGATACGAAAAGATAATCATTTCCAAATGGAATGATACCGGATTGAGAGGTTCCCGAGATCAGATATATTTTGTAATTTTCATTAAATGGAATAAGAATCATGTTCAGACTATATCCTTGTGGTAATGCTACTTCATATTTTGGATCTGATAATTGTGGAATTACTACGGAATGAATGTTTTTTAGAGAGCTTTCAGTATCATTAAGCTCTCTTTGTGTAAAGCTTTCTTTTACAGGTGATTTTTGATTGTTTTTAAAATCATATTCAGCGATAATTTTACTTTGGTCTTTATTAAGAAAAACTGTTTTCATGATATCCTTTGACTGATATGTTAGGTAGCTTCCCATATTCTCACGGAGTTTAGGGTTACTGTTGGCCAGATCACCAGCATGCCATGACGCATTTTCATGGGAGAAAAGTAAGTGAGCCTCTGTTTTGATGGAGTCTAGTTTGTGTTGAAGGTCTTTTTCAGAATATTTAAGATCCTGAGCAAAGGTAATAGCCGGTATAAAGATGAAGAAAAACTTGATAATTTGTTTCATGAATTATTTTTGTGGCAAAATACAAAATTGAGATTAAAGTCTAATACTCATTAGAAGATATGTATTTCTTCTTAATCTGGAAGGCTATTTCCCAAAGAACAATAGAACTGATAGCATTTGTACAGATTGCTGTAATCATTCCATAATCATCCCAATCCGGAGCCCATCTTACTTCCATTAAAAGATAGGCTATTGCTAAGGCTATAAATGCAATACTAAATGCAGTGATAATATTAAAGCTGTCTTTCCATTTTAAAATAATGAAAGTAATTATTGAATTTAAAATTCCAAATCCCAGACTTGTTACCAGATAAAAGTTATCACTTTTTAATATATCATCTATGGCAGCAATAGGAAATGCAACCAGGCAGTAGAGTATAAACAAGATCAGATAGGTAATTGCTTTTTTCATAATACATAGTTTATAATTTATCTTCCTAGCCTGAAGAACAAATTAAAAAGGGATCTCCAAAGTTCTCCCTTTGTATTCGCCTTTTTCTATGGTAAAAAGGGCTACATAGGTACCTGCACCATCAGAATTTAACATGGAGATGTATAAAGTATCATTGATACGGTCATAATAACAGGTTGTAGATTTATTATTGACTTCGAACAGGTTTTCAATCTCCTTTTCAGGAATTTGAATGGTTTTATCTCCAATTTGTGCAGTGATGGAAAGATAGTGCGTTTTAGGAATTGTTCCGTCTATTCCCCAGACTTGCTGTTCTTTATAGTAATCTCCATGCAGTGTTGAAGAAAAGTCTTTTTCATTTTCCTTAAAATTAAATTTTCCCGAAACAATATTTATTTTAATATTTCCTGACTTAAAGATTGCTTTGTTCGCATCACGCACAGTTGAGGGGATAGCTTGGTAAGATTTTATATATTTTAGTCTTGAATTATGAATATAGCCATTACTTACATTGGCCCAGCTTTTATGAGTTGGATCAGACTCAAATACATAGACGATCTCATCGGAATTGACCTTTCCAATAATCTTACTTTCTGCATCTGCATTTTCCCTTAGATTTACATAGCCATCTTTATCTACAACTTTTGCAAACTGGGCAAATGATAATTGTACACTTAAAACTGCTGTTAAAAGGAATATCTTCTTTGTTTTCAATGAATTTTAATTTTAGACAAAAATAGTTTTATTATTTGAAAAAGATGGAAGCTGGAAGCTACTTACATACGAGTAATTATTTCCCGGTCTTCTTAAGAAAAAAGATAAACGAAATAGTGGGTATTCATGATTTATCATACTTAATAACTTCCATCCTCCGGCTTCAGGCTTTCTTACTTAAATATTTTTTGAATCACATTTCCAATTTCCATAAAATCTCCGTGATTGCCTACAGAACGTATTTCCGGACTGTTTTTGTCATACTCGGAGAATGGGAAAATTAAGAGATAATTATTGTCATTCAGATATCTGTTCAATAGCTCAGGAATAAGTCTCATACGGGGAATATAGGACTGCATTCCGCGTTTTGCCATTAAAATAATCAGAGCTTCATCCTCTTTCAGTTGAGCGGCTGTTTTTTCACCGTCCTGCCATGTATTCATAATGATGAATTCTGCTTCTATATTCGCTTTTTTAATGATCTTCTGAAGAATATCAATGATGTTTTCAGGCGCATAAAAAGCTACGGTAGCTCCGGAATTTCTGGCAATATTCCAAACCCTTAAAAGTGCATGGAAGAATCCTGCTTCCTTATGAGCATTTTCAGGAATCATGACAGCATATTTCTTAATGGTAGAAAGCGGTTGGGCAGCATGATACACCAAGACGTTCACATCGTCATTCTGAAGGTAACCATTGTAAAGATTGTAGACAAAAGAGGGTGAAAAACCTTTTTCATCTTCTAAACCAATAATCAGATCTGTAATTTTCTGTTCCTTGATAACATTGTTGACTCCATTAATAACGTCATTGTCATACCTTTTAAGAGCCTGTAATTTGACATCGGCTGCTGCAGCCGTATCAGTTGCCTGATGAAGAAGTTTTTCAGCATTTTTTACAGACGATTCGTTTTTGTCTTCATTGATGACGTTTAAAGCAAATAAATCTTCCGTATTGGAATGTGCTTTAATCAGTATTCCCAGATTCACCATTCTCTCTACAGTTTCTTCGTGATTAATGGCCAATAGAATATTTTCCTCCTCATGGCTGGTTCCGGAAACCGTGTCTTCATTATCGCTTTCTGCAATTTTTTGGGCACTTGCCATGGAAATAAAGGATGAAATAGTACATGAAATGAGGATCAGTAAAATACTTCCGTTAAGAACGTGCTCGTTTAATAATCTTACAGGTTCTCCCGTTTCCGTTTCAGAAAGAATAATATTATAACCTACCATTACAGAGGCAAGGGTTGCCGCTGCAGAGGCAGAGCTCAATCCAAAGATTAGTTTTCCTTCTTCCTTGGTTAGTCTGAATGTCTTTTGAGTGGCTACTGCGGAAAGATATTTTCCACCAATGGATGCTACAAGCATAATTCCTGCTACTTCAAGCGTCTCCCAGCTTTTGAAAAATACTTTAAAGTCGATCAACATTCCTACACTGATCAGGAAGAAAGGAATAAAGATAGCGTTTCCTACAAATTCAACCCTGTTCATCAAGGAAGAAGTATGCGGAATTAGCCTGTTTAATGCCAATCCGGCAAAGAATGCCCCAATGATGGCTTCCACTCCGGCAAGTTCGGCAAGCATCGCTGCCAGATAGATCATTACCAATACAAAAATATATTGTGAGATCTTATCATCTACTCTTTTGAAAAACCAACGTCCTATGATGGGGAATACAATTAATACAATTAATGCAAAAACAATGAATGAAACAGATAATTTTATCCAGAATTCCGTTCCTACTTCTCCTTGAGACATTCCAACAATTACAGCAAGAACCAATAAAGCAAGAATATCTGTAATCATTGTTCCGCCAACGGTAATATTGACAGCTTTATTTTTGGCCATTCCCAGTTTGCTTACCAATGGATAGGCAATAAGAGTGTGGGACGAAAAAAGGCTTGCAAACAAGATGGAGGTAAGCATTGAGAAATGAAGGATGTAATATCCACCCAAATATCCCAATACAAAAGGAACAATAAAGGTGTAAAGTCCAAAGGTGAGACTTTTCCATTTGTTTTTCTTAAAATCACCCATGTCGATTTCCAGCCCTGCCAGAAACATGATGTAAAGAAGTCCGGTTGTTCCGGTTACGACAATGCTGCTGTCTCTTGATAATACATTAAATCCGTTAGGACCAATAATAGCTCCGGCGATGATAAGCCCCAGAAGGTGGGGAACTTTAATTTTATTTAATAATAATGGAGCCGCAAGGATGATGACCAGGACCAATAGGAATTTCAGTACTGGATCCTCTATAGGAAGGCTCAGATTGTGTATACTCAGTAAAATCATAGGTGTTTATTTGGTGGAACGTACTAATTCAACAGAGAACTTAGCGGTGCAGCCATCAGAAGTAATGGTTCTTGTTCCCTTGATTTTGTTGTCAGAAATATCGTTAAGCAGAACGCTCATTTCTACATTCTTTTTCGCTGTAGAATCTGTTTTGAAGGAAAGCCGAATCTCGTTATTCTCAAATTTACCGGAATACAGTCTTACCAGGTTGTTGTTATTGATGATTTTGGTGATAGGCTGGGTAGAATCATTGTCAAATTCCCAGAGATCTGTACGTTGATCTCCTATCGCATAATCGCTGCAATTGGATTCTGTACAGATTACTTTCCCGTTCCATGGGCCGGAGATTTCTGCTGGCCATGTGGCAATAACCACAGAATCTTTTTTAGCAAAAATACTGTCTCTCATTTTTAAAAGCGACTGGTATTCAGATTCTTTTTTAGCGAATGTTTTTTCTTTTTCTAATAATTGTTTTTCTCTGTCCGTAAGGTTCTTTTCCTTTTCCTTGTAGTCACAGCTTACCAGGATAAAAGAGGCCGCAAGAAGTACGAAAAATGTGTTTTTAAGCATGTTGTATAGGTTGAGTATACAATATAGGGAAAATGGAAGGAATATAAAAACTTCTCTTAAGGTTTAACTGTTTAAGATTGTTCTGAAACAAGTAGAAATTTTTTATTTTGAATAAGTTAAACAGTATATTAATCTTCAGGGAAGTGATAAACAGGTTTGTAGTATTTTCTGTTATCTTTCCATTTAATCTCTATATAATGATTACATCTATTTTCCAGATTTTTATGGGCATCAAAAAGAATGGCAGATCTCCCTTTATTAATTTCTTCCTGGATTACTTTAGAAGCAAATAGAATTCCGTCTATGGGTTGTCCGGCAAAATCTACAATAATATTTACATTTTTTGAAAGTACAGAATATAGACTTAATAGCTTTCTTGGATTGCCTGGAAGGGTATGAATTTTTGTCTTTTTGTTAATCCATTCATATTCATAAATCTTTTGAGAAAATGGACAATTCAGGTCAGCATTTTTCTTCAAATATTCACCAACTGTTATTGGCCACAATATACGTCTCCATTCAGGTTCCCATAAATAATCAACGAATGTGAAATCTTCATAAACACTTGTATCTCTGTGTTTAGCCTTCCCTGTAAAAATTGCTGTTAGATATTGTTCTGCGGAATGAGTGTCATTATTCCCTGTGTAAATACCAATTGTTTCACCTTTACGTAATGTGAAAGGCCCAATCGAAAATATGTCTGTCGATATTCCTTTGCATTCAATTAAAACGGGAGTCATTAATATTAAGAATTAAAAGGTTAAAAAATATTTTCTTTATACAACTTTCTGTCTCCTGAACATTTCCGGTTTATAATTAATGATGAACACACCACAAATAATTAATGCAGCTGCAAGAATAAATTTCATTGAAATCTGTTCGTCCATAATGAGCCAGCCCAGAAATATGGCAATAATGGTATTGATATAAGCCAATATGGAGACCTGCACCGGAGAAATTTTGGTTAAAGCATAATGAAATGCAAAAAAAGCAGCTACAGAACCGAAAACAGACAGATATAACATGGCAGAAATACTTTTAAAAGTCCAGTTTTCGAAGTTATAATTCCCTGAAAATAAGAAGGCAAGGATAATCTGAACGATTCCTGCAAACAGGAACTGGTAAAATAAATTTAGAGTGATATTTCCGCTTTGAATATTCAGTTTCTTGGTGAAGATGGTTCCTGAAGCCCATCCTGTAATAGCACAGAACATAAAGATCATTCCCATTCTGTAATCCGGATTGGCAAGATCCTGCAGACCATCCCAAAAAATAAACAAAATTCCACTGAAGCAAAGCAATACGCCGAGAAAGGCTCGGACGCTAAACTTCTGTAAACCTACAGCCAAACTCCCCAAAAAAACAAGAATAGGTGAGCAGGCACTAATGAGCGATGCCAAACTGCTTGATACGGTTTCTTCAGCAACAGTTGTCATACCGTTAGCGATAACCAGCATCAGGGTGGCAAAAACAATCTGATATCCCAGACTTTTCCAGCCAATCCATTTAAATTCCTTTCTTGAAAGAAGGATAATGAGCATAATGATGGCTGCCAGAAACTGACGGATTCCTGCTACAAACCATGCAGGAATAGTTTCCACAGCCACACGGATGGCTAAAAATGTAGTTCCCCATACAAAAGCAACCGTGAGAACAGCGAAAATAAGTTTATAATCTTTCAAAGTAAATGGAGTGTAACAAGCAAATGTAGCTGTTTTTTGATGACTGGAATGGGTACAGTTGAGGTGATTTTCTGTGACACAGATGAGGAGGGAAGCTGGAGGCTGGAAGAGGGGAAGTAGGGTAGCCTTTATACAGATTGCAGTATGAAATGGATAGGTATTATTTTGTGTGGAAATAAACTTCCAGCTTCCTAACTTCCAGCTTTAAATTTTAATTTTTTATCTTTGAACATCTAATAAAAATTGAAGATGGTAGGTATTATTATGGGCAGTCAGAGTGATCTGCCGATCATGGAACAGGCTGCAAATTTCCTGAAAAGTCTGGATATTCCTTATGAATTGACTGTTGTTTCAGCTCACAGAACACCGGAAAGGATGTTCGATTATGCCAAGACCGCTCAGGAGAGAGGTCTTAAAGTGATTGTTGCCGGAGCAGGAGGGGCAGCTCATCTTCCGGGAATGGTGGCAAGTTGTACAACTCTTCCTGTAATCGGAGTTCCGATTTTGTCCAGTAATTCTATTGATGGGTGGGATTCTGTACTTTCAATCCTTCAGATGCCGGGTGGAATTCCGGTAGCAACCGTAGCATTAAACGGTGCATTGAATGCAGGGATTTTAGCAGCTAAAATCATTGGAAGCGGTAATGAGGAAGTAGCTGCGAAACTTCAAAAATATCAGGATTCTTTGAAAGATAAAGTATTGGGAACTGTGGAAGATATCAAAGCACAGCATCCTAATCATTTTGATAAATAGTTTTAAAAGATTGAGTCGTTCTAAGATAGGTTGATAACCAATCGATTTATCTACGGAAAATCAAGGATTAAAAATATATAATAAAAAACTCTCCCGATATTGGGAGAGTTTTTGTATTATTCCTGAAGCATATTGTCTCTGGTATTCTTCTGAACGGCAATAGCGCCAAAAAGTGCCAGAAGAAAGGCGAAAGCATAAAATCCTTTTTCACTTGGAAGTATGGTGGCGTTCCAGAGTCCGACGGCCAGCAATACGATGGAGGACAAGGTAGCAAACCAACAAATTCCATAGTAAATGTCAGTTACCTGGATATTTTCCAATTTATCACGAACCGCTTTCTGTAAGGAAACAACAGCAAATAAACCATATAATAAGATCGTAAAATAGTAACCTTTCTCATTCAGCTGCATTTCAGCCCTTACAAGTCCTACGATATACCCAATCATTCCTGCTCCCAATGCGACCCATGATGCTGCAATAAATGCATTTGATACTCTTTGTTTTTTCATGAATTTAATGTTTTGTTTAAGGGCTAAATATATTCATTTTTTGTTAATATTATCACCATCATGAGAAAATATGGGTAAAATACGGAGAGATGAAACTACGATCTTCATCTTCCGCCTTATTATATGTAAGTTGGAAATCTGCTTTTAAAAAAAACAAAACTTTCCTAACCTGGAAAGCTTGTATACTGTTTTTGTAAGGTAATATATTCGTAATTGTACTCTATAAAAGTATTGCCATTAGCGTCTTTTCCTATGACCTTAGATGGTAATTGAGCATTATTGTATTGAATTTCGTAGGTTATATTTTGAATCTGAACCCAATTTCCTGCACTATCCTTACTGCTTATTTTTTCTGACGTATAATTATTTTGACTTAAAAATTGTGTGCCAGCTAAATAAGTTCTAAAGTATGTATTGGTCAGAGAATAAGGATTTACCTTGTTATCGTAGGAAAATTCTCTTTTAATAGTAGATGAGCCACCTATATTATCACTGAATATGATTTCTGTTGAAACATTATCACCGATGTAAGTATATGATGACGTAGATGGAGTGGTACAATTTAATGAAAAACAAAGGGAAGTGGAAGTGACTTTACCGTTGTTATAGGTGTAAGCCTTTGTTGTGTTATTATTAGAATCGGGATAGATTGATTTAATTGTAGTTAGCTGATTTTCATTATAAGACCAGGTTGTATAATAAGCAATTGTTCCATCCGTATTATAGTAATTTGTTTTTGAAAGTTTTCCGTTAATATCATATTCAAAACTTGTTGCTCTGCCTTGTGATAAAACTTTTATTAATTGTTTTTGGCTGTTATAATCAAATGTTACTACACTTGTATTAGGGTTAGAAGGATTAGTGTAATTAACAGTTGTGACTTTACTTAAGAATATTTGAGATTCAGGATTATTGGGTGTATCATCTTCATCATTACCACTGCAGCTGTTAAAGAATAAGACTGAACTTAAGGCCCCCAGAAATAAGTAAATTTTCATAGTATATTTTTTGCACTCAAAAATAGAAAATGTTTGATAATCCACATGAAAAAATCCCACTATTTCAAAATAGTGGGATAATATCATATTTTATGAATCTTAGTATCTGTAGTATTCAGGCTTGAATGGCCCTTTTACATCTACTCCGATATACTCAGCCTGTTCAGTAGAAAGAGTTTCAAGTTCTACGCTTAATTTCTTAAGGTGTAAAGCCGCTACTTTTTCATCTAAGTGCTTAGGAAGCATATATACTTCGTTTCCATACGCTGCAGAGTTGTTCCATAGTTCGATCTGAGCCAAAGTCTGGTTAGAGAAAGAGTTAGACATTACAAAACTTGGGTGACCTGTTGCACATCCAAGGTTTACTAATCTTCCTTCTGCAAGGATGATAATCTCTTTTCCTTCTACAGTATAAATATCTACCTGAGGCTTCACTTCAGATTTAGTAGAACCATAGTTTTCGTTTAACCAGGCCATATCGATTTCATTATCGAAGTGCCCGATGTTACAAACGATAGCTTTATCTTTCATCTTAAGGAAGTGCTCTCCTCTTACGATATTGAAGTTACCTGTTGTAGTGATGATGATATCTGCGTTATCTACTACAGTATCTAATCTTTTCACTTCATAACCGTCCATTGCAGCCTGAAGCGCACAAATTGGGTCAATTTCAGTAACGGTAACAATAGAACCAGCTCCTCTGAAAGAAGCAGCAGTACCTTTACCTACGTCTCCGTATCCGCAAACTACCACTCTTTTTCCAGCCAACATTACGTCTGTAGCTCTTCTTACAGCATCTACTGCAGATTCCTTACATCCGTATTTGTTGTCGAATTTAGATTTAGTTACAGAGTCGTTTACGTTGATAGCTGGCATTACCAAAGTTCCGTTCTTCATTCTTTCATACAATCTGTGTACTCCGGTAGTTGTTTCTTCAGAAAGTCCTTTGATATCTTTTGTGAATTCAGGGTATTTATCAAAAACCATGTTTGTTAAATCTCCACCATCATCAAGGATCATGTTCAATGGTTTTCTATCTTCACCAAAGAATAAAGTCTGCTCAATACACCAGTCAAATTCTTCAGCATTTAAACCTTTCCAGGCATAAACCGGAATTCCCGCAGCAGCAATTGCAGCAGCAGCGTGGTCCTGTGTAGAGAAAATATTACAAGATGACCAGGTTACTTCAGCTCCTAAAGCTACCAAAGTCTCGATAAGCACAGCCGTTTGGATCGTCATGTGAAGACATCCAGCGATTCTTGCTCCTTTAAGCGGTTGAGATGGCCCGTACTCTTCACGGATAGCCATCAAACCTGGCATTTCTGCTTCTGCAAGGGTAATTTCTTTTCTTCCCCATTCTGCAAGGGAGATATCCTTAACTTTATAAGGAACGTATTGTGTTGTTGTACTCATATGTAATGAATAAATTTAAATTCAGTTGATAACGAAAGGCAAAATTACAATTTATAATTAAGATAAAAAAACGGCAGATCAATTTCAGTTTTATGAGATTAAACATAACTTAAAATTATTTAGTCTTAATATAAATAATTACTTTTATCTGACAAATACTATAATTATGAATACTATTCATACAGAGAAAAAGGCAAAACCTGTTGCTCCCAAAGTAAAAGAATTGATTGAAAGGTCAAAAAGTGTAATTCTTGCTACCGTAGATGAAGGAGGAAATCCTAATTCCAGTTACGCACCATTTGTACAGGTTGATAACACCTTTTATATTCTGGTTTCCTTTATGGCAAGGCATACCAAAAATCTTTCGGAAGGAAGAAAGACATCAATCATGTTTATTGAAGATGAATCCGCAACCAAACAGATTTACGCAAGAGAACGTCTAACCATTGAAGCTGCAACATCACAAATTGAAAGAGATTCCGAAACATGGAATGATGTAGTGACAAAGCTGAAAGAAGCTCACGGAAAAGTAGTGGGCGTCATTTCTGAAATGGGTGATTTTATTTTAATTGCTTTACAACCCACAAAAGGTTCTTTTGTGAACGGATTCGGAAGTGCTTATTTTGTGGATGCCAATTTGGAAATTATTGAGCATAGAAATGATGTGAACCATCAGTCTAAATAAGAAAGGAAGTTGGAAGAGGGAAGCTGGAGGTTATAGTTGATAAGCTAAGTAGGGAATCCAATTTTGAATAGATTTTCTGAATAAGTTTCTATTTGTTTTTATTGACAAATAGAAACTTCCTTCTTCCAGCTCCCATCTTCCAACTTTTTCCTTATTTTTACCCAATAAAAAAAGAATGCCCCTTTACAGAGATTTTTCAGATGATAATGCCACTATTCTGGTTTGGAAATATGATGAAAGTGAAACACTTGATATCAACGAACTGCTGGAACCGGAAAATGCTGAAAAAGTAAAGGATTATCATCCTAAAAAACTATTGGAGGTACTGATGGTTCGTAAGCTGCTGAAAGGTTTGAAACCAGACTCCAAGATTCTGTACAAGGAAAGAGAGCCTTTTCTTTCTCCTCAGGATGCGGAAATTTCAATCACCCATTCTTATCCTTTTGCAGCCATTGCTATTTCTAAAAATAAAATAGGAATAGATATTGAAAAATTCAATCCTAAGATTTTAAGAGTGATTGATAAATTCACCTATGAAAATGAAAGAGGGTTTATTCCTGAAGATAAAGCTGATACTTTTTACACCATTATCTGGAGTGTAAAGGAAAGTATGTATAAGATTCACCATTCCAAATATTGGTCCTTAAAGAAAAATTATGAAGTAAAGCCGTTTGAGCTGAAGCATCTTCATAAGATTAGCTGTCGTGTGTATGATGAGCAGTTTTCAGATGAATTTAAGGCAAGAGTGGAGTTTTTTGATGACTATTGCTTTACGATTGTGGAGGAGTAGGAGTAACGTGTTTCTCACTTCTGTATTTTTCGATCACCTTTCTTTGTTCTTTAGCAACATCATAGATCAGCTCCAAAATATCATGGATATTTTTAAGTTCCGTTAAATGGGAGATTTTATCAGGATCTCTTCGGTCAACAATTTCATTTTCCTCTATCTCGGTTTTTCTCTTCAGAAGCATATCTTCAATAGAAGAGTCTTCCGGCTCCAGGCGGCTTTCCATTCTAAGTGCTTCAGTGATATCATCTCCATTTAATAAAGTTGAAGTTTGCTGCATTTCTGCTTCAATTTTCCTGCTCCAGCTTTCAGCATCTATTTCGGGATATTGCTCATTGCTTTTAGAGTATTGAGAAAGTGATGCAGTATAGGCTGTGATCAGATGTGATGTTGCCACGAATTGATGAACTACTTCCAGTTTTTTCTGTTGATTTTTAGGATCTGAAATCATTCTCTGGAAATTATCGGAGAGATTGGCCAATGAAATGATAGCATTTTTTCGCTTTACTTTATAATCTTCAAGATCGAAATTTCCCTGCAGGAATTTAGACATCACACTCTGGAAATAGATGAGGTTGTCTGCTGCAGATTTTTTCATCAGGTCCAGGTTTTGGGTATGTTCCCAAACCGGCAATACAATATAAGATACGGCAAATGCTATAATTCCGGCAATGGCTGTATCGAATACCCTGTCTTTGAAAATGATATCGACTTTTCCGGGATTTAAAAAATTAAAACTCAGGAAAATATAGATTGTCATGAAAAGTACGGCCCAAAAATACCGTCCCTTCAAAAAGCTGAAACACATAATCATGCTGATGAGCAGAATCGCAAACAAAATACCATTGATATGGATGAAATGCAGGATGATATAAGCAATTGTGGCTCCGGTAACTGTTCCGTACAGACGCAGCAGGTTCCGTTGCTTGGTGATGGAGTAGGCAGGTTTTAGAATCGCTATAATGGTAATTAATATCCAATATGTATGTCCCAACCCAAGAAAATCAAACATGGAAAAAATATATCCAAGTAATAATGCTGTTGTAATTCTTATGGCATGGCGGAAATGAGAAGAGGATAGTGAGATATTATTCCTTAAAACCTTTGAGTTCAGCTTGGGCTCATTAGGCATGAATTTTTTTAAGTCAAGCCCGGTGGATAAACTTTTTGCCAGTTTTACATCTTGTGAAAATACTTTGTAAATTTCATTAATCTCCTTGGTAATTTCGTTGATACGCATCAGGATCTGACGAAGAACCATGAAGTTTTCTAAACTATCAGGAGACAGCTGTTTATTTCTAAGTTCGAAATAATTATAGTTAAGGTTTTTTAATTCCAGTTCAAGGTTAAACATTGGCTTTGCCCTTGTTCCGCTTTGGAGAGCAATTCCGATATTGGTGATCTCTTCAGCCAGCAGATTAAGATAATCATGAATGTTGACAAGAATCATACTGTCTTCAAAGCTTTGCTGCAGTTTCTGATAATCACTTTCAGAAGTCATCAGCTTTTCATGAAGGTCCATAGAGTTCAGAAACATCAGCATTAACAGACGGCTGGTTGTTGTAGATTCGTTAACGATGGTTCTGGTTTTGAAAACTGTTTCTCTGGTGTCTTCCTGAAGGTTTTTTATTTCAATCTGTTTGGCAATAACCTGAGTGGTAAGTTTATCAAAATCAGGATTCTTTTGATAATAATTAGCTTTGATTTTTAAAAACTCAGCCAATTGAAGATAGTTTTCACCAATCATTTGACCCGCTAATTTATAAGGACGGATGGTGGTAACTACAAGGAATATCAATAAAAACCAGATACAGCCACAGGTGAATATCAGCAAGCTTTTAAAAATATTAGCTCCTGTAAGATGGCCGTCAATAAATATGGCGAGCACCACCAGAGATAATGAGCCTACTGCAGCCAATCGCTGGCCATACACACCAATTAACGAGAAGAACATTCCGAAGACAATAATCTCAAAGAGTACCAGTATTTTAAAATTCATCACCAGGCTTGCAATCAATGCCACAAACACAAAACAGCAAATGGCAAATGTCAGTGCGTTTCTTCTTCTGATAAAAGGTCCGGGCTGATCGGTAAGGGCTACAAAGCTGGTTCCAAGAGGGAAGAGGAAGTATTCTTTTAAAATTCCAAAGTGGGCAAGAACTAAACAAGGGAGAACAGTAGCTAATGTAATTCTGATTGCAGAATACAGATACTGACTGGTCACAAATTTTTTTAGCTCCGCCGAATAGTTCATACTACAAAAATAGCTATTGAATTTAACAAAATCGCCATAAAGGATAGACTTTTGTAAACTTAAATGTTATATTTTTTTAATAGTGGTAACAAGCTGTATTATCAAAGATAAATTTTTATTTAGCAAAGTGAAAGATGAATTTTCGGATAATAAAAATTGACAAACGTAGTAACGAATTGATAACTGAAATAATGGTATTGAACAAAAAAAGCCTCATTCAAAATAGATGAGACTTTTTGTATAATTGTTGAATGTATTAACGGTCGTTGTTAGATGTTTCTTCACCAATGTTCCAGGTAAGACCGAAACGAAGAGTATTATCCAATGCCGTATTCACTTTAGACATATTGATTAGATAAGAAAGATCAAGTCCGAAAGAACGGTATTTTAACCCGATACCGGCAGTAGCGAATTGTCTTGCTCCCTGTTCTTCACTTTCGTGGAAGTAACCTCCTCTTACTGAGAAAGCATTGTCATATGAATATTCCAAAGCACCACTATACATGATACTGTTTGGGTTTTTGAATGATTTTCCGATACCTGCTATTGGGCCTACATTTGGAATTTCATATTTAGGCCTTCTGTACGCGTCTACTCCTGCATATTCAGATCCCGGAACCAAAAGCTTTGACCCTTCTACAGAAAGCCCGATTCTGTTCAGGTCATCCAGATACATATCATATCCAATCCCTAGTCTTGCCATAGTAGGAAGATAAGATCTTGATTCTTCATTTCCGGTATAATCCAGTTTTGGACCCAGGTTTTGTATAGCCAAACCTGCATTTAATTTACCGTCATATCCTCCGAAACTTGAAAATCTTTCAGAAGTATAGTATGCTGAAATATCTACAGCAAAAGAGTTTGCTGCTTTAAGTGTATTATCTGTGTTGAACCCTCCGGCTAAGTCTGAACGGATAAATCTACCAGTTACAGCCATGGAGTAAGAGTCAGAAAGTTTCAGACCATAAGCTACGTCAATGGAAAATTCATTAGGTTTTGATACCCCGTTTGAAGTAACATCATTACCTACTAATTGAGTAAGGTCTACTTCACCCATGTTGAAGTAGTAGATACTGGCAGAAATAGTGGACCTTTCATCCTGTCCAAGGAATTTATGAAATGCTCCGTATAATAAGAATACATCATTGGTAAGTTTTCCCATATAGGGTGTATAGGTAAGACCTATAGAAGAACTTGTCCTGCTGAAAGGATATTTAGCTGCATTCCAGAATTGTGAAAATGCATCAGGAGAGGTTACCACCCCTTGATCTCCCATACCTCCCGCTCTTGCGTCTGGCGCAATTCTTAGGAAGGGAGCTCCGGTAAGTACAGGGTTTATTTGTGAATAGCCTAGAAAACCAGCACTTAACCCAAGTCCTAAAAGCAGTTTAGTAGTTAAATTCATATGTTGTCTTTTATATATTATCAGTTTTTTATAAATTTTATTGTGTATGTGTTATTCAATTATTTCAAAAGTACCATTTTTTCTACAGCTGTGGCACTTCCTTTGCATTTTTCTTGGTTTTGGCTTTTTGCAAATATCTTAAAAATATATGTACCTTTTGCAACAGTAGCCCCAAAATCATCTCTTCCGTCCCATTCTATAGCCTGGCGAGGGGTTCTAAAGCCCTGAAGGAACGGTTCTGCAACTACCGGCTGAGATAAAGTTTTTACCAATCTTCCGGTTATAGTATAAATCTGTACATTCACATCCAGAATATCATCACAATTGTGTTCAAACTGAATATATGTTTTATTGGTGAATGGATTTGGCCAGTTCAACGGACGGTTGATCGTCAGATGTTGGTCAGCTTCATCTTTAACCTCAAAATTTAACGTTGTAGTTGTCGAATTATTGTTTATATCCCAAACTTTAAATGTTAATTGGTGTTGCCCAACTGGCAGATTTCTGAAAGGATAGCTTACATTTCCTTTTTGATACTCAGCAAGACTTGGATTTAAGCATCCGTTTCCTTCTCCCGGAGAGTAGAAATCATTTAGGATAACGGTATTGATAACCTGGCCGTCTAAATATACAGTAATATCATGGCCTATACCTGATCCGGTAGAGTTAATTCCTGTGTCATCAGTAAGACAAGCCAGAAGCATTGGGTTCTGATTGGTAATTCCGCCATCAGCAAAGTTGGTGTTGTTCATATACAGTTTTACTTTTGGTGGCTGGTTATCATTAATTCCGTTAGGATTGATGTCTCCTACCTGAACAGGCTGATTATTGAATACATCGGTTACCTTATTATCAGCATATCCTAATATTCTTCCTTCGCCCACAGCATAATTAATGTCTTTTGGTACATAGAACTCTGCGGTAAATACACCATTTACAGCCAATCCAGAAGCTTTTACAATGGCGCTTCCTTCCTCAGTATAATTTAATATAGCGTGTGCCCAGTTATTGTTGTTCAGTGTTTTTTTATTCAGTCTTTTATCAAAAATATTAATGGCAACTCTTCCGTTGAAGGTGGTATTTAAAGTTCCGTTAGGGTTATTGATATGACCTTTTACTTTAACAAAGTCAAGTCCTCTTATTAATCCTGGAACAGGTGTTTCAATATCATCAATAGTCAATAACCTTTGAGGTCGGCTCAGTTTCATAGCAGGATCACCCAATAGATTTACTCTAAGGTGATTAGTATTAACTCCTGTTTCCTTTTTTGCATTTAAGTGAGCGTAACCTAAAGTATTAAAGTCATCATTTGTTAATTTGAAAATATGCTTGGTGAAAGTATCTGTAAAGCTTCGTCCATAATCAATGGCTATGGCACGGCTTGAGGTAATCATTGTAGCGGGTCCTCCTTGCTTTAATTTCATAAACTGCTCACCGGCAGAATTGGTAGAGGGTTCATCCCATAATGTAAATTCACAGGTTATAGTAGATACTAGCGGAAACCTGCTATATACATTGGAGAAGTTATTAGAATTCTGTATCTCGGTACTGGTTAATACTCTTTCCTGAGCCCAGCCGTTGATTCCTCCGTGGCCAAAGTAGAACAAATACAAACTGTTTCCTATACTGTTAGAGATAGCCTGGTTTACCTGTGGATATCTTGGCCCTCCCGCAGTACTTTGCATTGTAAAGGCATCCTGATACAGTTTTTTTACATTGTATTCTTTTAGTGTCTGTACTCCTGGTTGTTCAAATATATTTACCAGTGCATTGTTCATCACATTATGGAAAGGACTTCCGCCTTCTTCATTATCATCCACAACAAAATCAAGTTTCATTCTCCAATCTCCAAAAGGGTTGGATTGCCCTGGAAGTGCATTGTAATAAGCCAGGGTCTTATCAATCATATTAGCTGCCTCTGTATTATTGGCAGCAGGAATTCTTCCTACAGGAAGGTTGGGAAGATTGTATAGTATGCTAGATCCAGTCTGAGGCTGAGTCATTACAATATAATCGTCTGTAACAAAAGACTGTACATAATCTGAAGAATGTTCACTTTGATAAGCGGAAACAATATTGTTATTATTGGAAATTCTGTTCTTATAATCATAAGAAGCATCCCCAAGAATAAATACGTATTTAAGTCTTCCTTCCGGTGTATTTAATTTTGTAACAAAATCCCTTACTGCTGTAAGATCTTTACTTCCGTTTCCAAATTCTTCATAGACCTTATTAACATCTACAATTTCTACCTTATAATTATTCTTTGTCTGATGATAATTGGCCAGCCTTTGTGCCTGCCCCATCAGTTCAGGTACAGTAAGAATTAAATAATCTATATTGCTGATTGCTGAAAGATTCTGATTGGCAATTCTTCCTACAAACTGTGGCGTGAAAGCGGCATCAGCACGGAAAGCCACAAATTCATTGTTGAAATTCTGATCAGAAGCTGTGTAAGCAAAATTGAAAGAGCCGGCTCCTGCCTTATTCACTCTTCTGTTCGCATTCGTAATATCGGTAACGTCCCATACCTGTTCCACACCGGCTGCATTGGATATACTGAATCCATAATTGGTATTACTTCCACTTACAATAGAATAGTCTCTGAAATTCATCTGCGAACCATTAAATGCCAGATTTTCCTTATACTGTACTTCAAGATAGTCAAAGTAAAAAGTTCCGTTAGGGTTGGTAGAAATATCCGGGTTGTATTTCAGGGTGATCTGATTTCCTGTCTGGTTGGTAATACTTCCATTGTACCTCATAGGATAGAACATATACGAATAAGTAGGATCATCAATAGGAACCTTATCGTGAAACGGATTAAGATCATTGATTTTAATATCAATAAAATTCTGTTGTGATCTGTATCCTACCACCTGTGATCTGTACTTTATAATATCCGTAGGCTGTATAGGTGAGTTTGTGGTAAGGGTGATAACCTTTTCAGTGCTGAAAGGAGTATCTTCTAGCCATATTCTTCCTACTTTCAATAAATTGGTCTGGTCATTATTGATGACCTGGTAACTATCATACCGGGTTATCATTTGAGCGGGAAGGTTCCCGTCTATAGTAGTGACTCTTTTTCCTGTACCTTTATCAAAATTGATATAATAATAGGAAAAGTCATCATATATATTTTTTACGTTATTACTGGCATCTGATCTTGTCTCTTTTCTTTTAAACCCTTGTCCGTTACTGGTGTCATAAAGGTTGTATCCATTGGGACCCTGTGCATAGAATAAGGCATAATCATTATCATTCCAAACTCCGTCATCTTCACCCACTACCTGAATAGCGTTTTCCTGTAAAGAATTATATCGGGGATCCTGATTAAATTCAGGGAGCATAATTCCTCCATTTCCATAAATTCTCAGATTCTTTGGATTTACAGAAGAAGGATTAATTCCATTATCTCTTAAAAATTGGGATGTTATTTTAAATATTCCGGACTTGTCAACCTTTATTTTGTAAAAGTTTCCACTGGCAAGAGGGTTGTCGTTAGTTCCTATTTTATTAACGCCTCCAAAAGTATTAATTGGAGTAGAAGCTTCAGAAACATTAAAAGAGGATAATCTCAGAACGCCTCCTTTTGTTTTTTTGAATAAACCTACACTAATGCTGGCATATCTTTCTCCATCTAATGTATAATAGGTAACTTCTGCAATATCACGATCAGGCAGTCCGCCTTTGTCTAATTCAAATAAATCCTGGTTAGAAATTCCATCCCAGGCAAGGTCAGAAATTTTTAGCTCCTTTTCTCCGATTTTTTGCTTTGTTACTATAAAAACGTTATTTTGGCTAAAAGAAAAACCTTCATTTTTAAAATTTGGAAGATTTAATTTTGAGTCACCAAAGTTCTGAATTTTAGAACCATCCCATTCTATGGTGTTTCTTTGAGCGTAAAGTGTTGATGCAAAAGCGATTAAAGATAAAAGCGTGATTTTTCGTCTCATGTTTATTATTGAAATTGCTAAATTACAAAATAAATGAAAATTTTAGAATTAAATTGTAATACAATAAAATTAATTTGTTATCGTTGTTCAAAAAAATCAAATCTTTATTTGATTTATTGAATAATTTATTTTTTCTTTGTACTCTTGAAAATATTTATATCGACTATGAAAAAACTAAAGTTGTTTTCATTAATAGCATTAAGTTCTACACTTGCATTAACCAGCTGTGGCGGATCAGGAACCAGCAAAGGTGGCGGTACCAAAAAATTTGTCAGTAAAACGGGTTGGAAACCAAACGAAAAACAGGGTTGGTTTTTTGCAGGAAAGCAACAGAAGCAGAAGGGTTGGCCGGGAATGGTATATGTAGAAGGTGGAACTTTTACAATGGGATTAGTGAAAGATGATGTTATGCACGATTGGAATAACACACCGCGCAGGATGCAGGTGAGTTCATTCTTCATCGGAGAAACAGAAATTACTAACTATGAATACCGCGAATACCTTACATGGTTGAAGTATGTATTCCCACCAAGTGATCCTAGCTTTAAGGAAATCTATAACGGTGCTTTACCGGATACCTTATTATGGGACAACAAATTATCTAGAAACGATTATAATGAAACCTATCTGCGTTCTCCGGAATTCGATTACTATCCGGTAGTAGGTGTTTCCTGGACACAAGCAAACAGATACTGTGAATGGTTGACAGACAGAGCAAACGAAAAAGCTTTGATGCAGGCAGGAGTTATTGCTAAGGATATGTATATCAACGAGTCTAATAACCAGGGAGGTACAGCATTTAACATGGATAAATTCAAAGCGAATGATCCTGAAATGCAAGGATATATCAACGAAAAAAGAATGCAGCAGAAATCTGGTATGAAAACTACTAACCAGAGATTATTGTCTGCAAATAGAGCTCCTAATGGTGCAATGGTTCAGAAATTCAGACTTCCTACTGAAGTTGAATGGGAATATGCAGCTCTAGGAATGGCAAAAAACAGAGAATACAACCAATACCTTGGTAAGAAACCTGAAATCGAAAGATTAAGAGGTACCAAAGGAAAAGAAAGAGGAATGTTCCTTGAAAACTTTAAAATGGGTAAAGGAGATTACTCTGGTATTGCTGGATGGAAAAACGATGGATCTGCACAAACTTCAGATGTAAGACAATATCCGTCTAACGATCTTGGAATCTATGGTATGTATGGTAACGTTTCAGAATGGACTGCTGATGTTTACAGACCTATCATTGATGAAGATTATAATGACTTCAACTACTACAGAGGAAATATGCCTCAGGCTATCGTAAGAAACGGTGACGGAACTTACAAAATGATAGACGAAGGTACCATTAAGTATGATACCTTAGCGGATGGTAGATTAGTATACAAAGGTTTGCCTGGACAATTCGAAAGACAAACGATTGCTGATTACAGAAACTACAGAGATGGTGACAGACAATCTTCTTTAGAATACAGAAGAGAATCAGACTCAGCTGCAGGATTCGATATGTACAATGCGCCTAGAAAGAGTTTTGTTGTAGACGCAAGCGGCAGAGTTAAAATGCTGAAAGATACCAAAGACAGAACATCTGGAATTTCTAACGATGTTAGAGTGGTAAAAGGAGGTTCTTGGCAAGATACAGCATACTGGCTTGATCCGGGACAAAGAAGATATAAAAATCAAGGTAGAGCTTATGGTTGGATTGGTTTCCGTGTTGCACAGGATGCCAGAACTAATGATAAGAACAGAACTAGAAGATAATATTTATCAAAAATACTTTTAAAAAACCTTCCGGATTTTCGGAAGGTTTTTTATTTTTGAACAGTGAAACCGCTTCGCTGAATAACTCAAAAATATTGACACAGATTGAGCGGTTACTATTAGAAAAATATATATTTCAATATGAATATAGAACAGTTTTATCCTTTGTTTTTACAGGCCGATAAAGTAACGATCGATAGCCGAAAAATAGCCAGAAATGATATCTTTTTTGCCTTTTCCGGTGATAATTTTAATGCAGCAACACTGGCGGAAAAAGCCATAGAAGATGGAGCTTTAGCTGTTATTGTTGAACAGCCTGAATTTGAAAATAAGGATAGGAATATTTTCTATGTTCCCTCTACTCTTGAATTCCTGCAGCAATTGGCGGTCTACCATAGAAGCCAGCTTAATATTCCTTTTATTGGCCTTACAGGGAGTAACGGAAAAACAACAACAAAGGAGCTTATTCATGCCGTGCTTTCAGAAAAATTTAATGTTCAGTATACTTATGGAAATCTGAATAATCACATCGGAGTTCCGTTGACAATTCTTTCCATTAAACCTGAGCATGAAATGGCTGTGATTGAAATGGGAGCCAATCATCAGAAAGAAATAGAAACCCTTTGTACCATTGCACAACCGGATTTCGGATATATTACCAATTTTGGAAAAGCACACCTGGAAGGTTTCGGTGGTTTTGAAGGAGTCATTAAAGGGAAGTCTGAGCTTTACGATTATCTTAAAGAAAATCAGCAGACCATTATTGTTAACGAAAATGATCCCATTCAGGTTGAAAAAACGGAAAACTATTCCCCTAAGATTACTTTTGGAAAAACAGAGTCAGATTACAATTTTGAACCTTTCTCAGAAGATCATTTTGTAGGACTGATTTATCAGGGAGAAAAAACAGTGTCTAAACTGACTGGAGCGTATAATTTTACCAATCTTTGTGCTGCAGCAAGCCTTGGTCTTCATTTTGGAATCGGCTTTGAAAAAATAAAGCATGCAGTGGAGCAGTATACTCCTACAAATATGCGTTCACAAGTGGTGAAAAAAGAAAACAGAACATTGGTACTGGATACTTATAATGCTAATCCGAGTTCGATGACCGCTTCATTAAATAACTTTATCACGTTTGAAGGCAGTAAAACCATTATTATCGGTGATATGCTGGAATTGGGTGCTGAGAGTGAGAAAGAGCATCAAAACATCTTAAAATTGGCTAAAACACTTGGGTTTGATACCATTATTACTGTTGGAAAACACTTTAAAGGAGTGAATGTATCAGATCTTGCTTTTGAAAATACAGCGGAACTTACTGAATATTTACAGCAGCATAAAATTCAGTCAGAAAATATACTATTGAAAGGATCAAGAGGAATAGCGCTGGAAAAGGTTATTGATTTTATTTAGCCTTTAAAGCCCAGAATTCTTTTACAATAAGTTTAATATTCTTGAATGTGCTTGGGAAAACTTCATCTTCAATCTGAGTGGTGTTTTTCCAGGCAACTTCAGTAATTCCTTCCTCAATTTGTGGCTTTGAAGTATCTTCACCATTGAAGCTCATTTCAAACCAATGGGTGCATTTCAGGATTTTTTCACCGTTCCTTTCGATATAGATATGATAAGTGGTATTAATGAACTGCACAAGTTCTACCTCCCTTAAACCGGTTTCCTCTTCAATTTCCCTTACTGCAGACTCTTCTCTGGATTCTCCTTTTTCCATTTTTCCCTTTGGAAGATCCCACTTACCTAATCTTCTGATGAAAAGCATTTCTCCTTCAGGTTTAATAACCAGCCCTCCGGCAGCTTCAATAATTCTGAACAGCTTTTGGAACTCCTGCCAGATCTCATCAATATTCTCACCATACACATTAAGTTCGTTTACAGAGGTGTTCTCTAAAAGATCCAATGCGATTTCTAAAGTCGTGAAACTTTCATACCCCAGCTTTTTTTCAAGTCCTTCGGGATATTTAGATATCAATAATTTTTTTTCGTTCACAAAAACTTTATACATCTCAGATATTTATAGTTAGTATTGATCCTTAGAGGGTAATGGTTTTAAAAGATGAGAAAACCGATTGTTTTTACTTCGCTTTTTATCACAATTTATACGCAAATATATCAAATTATAGCAATAAAATAAGTCAATTGATAAGCTTTATTTTTCTTAATGAGAACAATTGTTTGGTTTACTTCGGATAAGATTCTTTCCATTAAAATAAGTATAATAGTTGTTTTCTGTTTTATTTCTGATTTCAAAACTTATACTATTGAATGTTTTAACGGATTTAATCATAAAATTTATCCTACTATAAAATTGATTCACCATGAATTCCCATCAGTAAGAGGATTCAACCTTTAAAAGTATGCTTCGGATAACGTCTTTGTAGTTTTTTTTTATAATTTTGTTGTTATCGTAAATATAAAGAACCTTATCTTTATAAGAATTTAAATACAAAATAAAAAAATGAATTTAGAAGGACGAAAAATTATTGTCAATAAATCATCCAAGGAGCTAAGCGAGTTATTGAAAACTCCTGAAAATTACAAAGATTTCATGCCGGACGGTCTTCAGAAATTTGAAACGAGAGATAACGGGTTCAAATTCGGATTACAGGGAATGCCGGAAATTGCATTAAAAATAGATGAGGTAGACGATCAGAAAGCAGTATTAAAATCTGCAAGCTCAAGTTTAGATTTTTCTTTAACGGCTACTTTAAATCCGATCAATGAGAATCAGACAGAAGTTCAGATGTTATTTGAAGGAAAATTCAATCCGTTCATCAAAATGATGGTAGAAAAGCCATTACAGAACTTTATCAATACATTGACAGATAAGATCGAAGCCTATAAATAATACATAAAAAAACCTTCAGAAATGAAGGTTTTTTTATGTCATTTTACTGATTCTTTTTAAAAAGCCCAGCTTTTAAATTCGAACCTGTCGAACCTTCTGCTAATTGCAGATAATTACGTTTACCCTGATCTTTTTCAATGGCTATCGTTCCGGTCGCCTGTACATTGTTCATTTCCAAAAAATTGGTTGAAGTTGTGTCACTGTCGCTTAGCGGGCCACTCCCATATCCAGCCAGCCTGGTATAGCCAGCAAAAATACTATCGGAAGCTTTGTATCTGTGTTTACTGCCTTTTTCTCTGATCCATACAGTATTTGTATTAGCTATAATGTTATGATGAAAATCGAATTCGTCTCCATTGGTTCCTTGTGTTGTCCAAACGCCATAGAAATAACCGGCATAGACCAGCGAATAGCGCATAGCACTACGGCTGCCACTTCCCCCATCGTTTTTCCAAAAAACAACAGGAATTTTACAGTTGAAGAAAACACAATGATCGATAACGAGTCCATAACCCTTGGCAATAACTCCCACGTGCAACGGTAATACATCTGCATTTCCGGCAAACAGGCACTGGCTTACCAACAGATCATTCAGGCTTTTTCCATCACGCCAAATAGGATAGGAGCGGCACAGGTTAATACCATCCATATAAGAGTAATCAGGACTGCCGGTAAAACGAAGACCTTCAACTGTTACATGACTAATTAAAGACGACTTAAAAATACAAAATTCTGGTGGGTTATAAATGGACAGGATAAAATGATCTACTTACATGAATAGATGTCAACAGTATTTTGAAGGATTAAGCAATTACTCCGGAGCAATGATCTGAAATACTCCCTGTAGCGGAAGACAGGACATTAATTTCATTGTTCATTTTTAAAACACCCATCAATGCAAAGATTAAAGCTTCCTTGTATTCGATGATTTTCTTTTCCGGGATAATTACCTCAGAATCTGTTTTTGCTTTTATTTTCTCTATTATAAAATTGTTATAAGCACCTCCTCCGGTTATCAAAATATGCTTTATGCTATTCTCATTAATAACTTTAGAAATTTGATGGGCAATATGTTCTGAAATGGTAGCCAGGGCCTCCAATGGATTTATATCTTGAAGCTTTGGAAATATATGTTGATGACACCATTCTACACCCAATGATTTAGGATGAGGTTGTTGATAAAAATCTAAAGAATTAAGTTGATTCAGTAATATTTCATTTACTTCTCCTTTTCTGGCTAAATCACCATTTTCATCAAAGCTTTCATTCAGTTGTTGAGCCAGATAATTCAGGACAATATTGACAGGAGCAATATCAAAGGCAATTCTTTTACCTTCTGAAATGAGAGATATATTTGAGAATCCGCCCAGATTAAGACAGGCATCATATTGTGAAAAAAGAAGTTCATCACCTATAGGAACCAGGGGAGCTCCATTTCCTTTCATCAATACATCCTGACTTCTGAAATCATAGAGTACCGGTATTCCTGTTTCCATTTTAATAGCTCTGCCATCTCCAATCTGAAGGGTAAATTTTCTTTGAGGCTGGTGGAAAACCGTATGGCCATGAGAAGCAATCAGATCTATGTTTTCAAGCTGATGCTTTTCTATAAATTCTTTAACTTTTTGTCCCAGATAAAATCCGTAATCGGTATGCAGCTCTAAAAGATCCGTTGCCGAAAGATGAATGGAATTTCTGAGTTTATTTTCCCAATCGGTAGAATAGGGCAGGGTTTCTGCTTTCAGAATCTGAAAATGCCATTTGTCCTTTTTTTCAAATTCAGCAAGACAGATATCCAATCCGTCTAAACTTGTTCCGGACATGAGTCCAATGGCCAACGTTTTCATGGTAACAAAAACTATTTTTTATTTTCAGAAAGTCTTTTAGAATTAAAGTCTCCTGAGTTGTTATAGAAAGTATATTCCGAAAAATCATCCTTGGCAGTCATTCCATTGGCACCCACCAGTGTGGAACCGTCTTCCATGGTTACATACACGGTATCCTTGGTATAGATCCTTTTTTTAACCTGATCCCAATATACACTCTGCATGGCAAATTTTTGACCTTCATTGGTGGTAATTCTTACATTACCTTTTGCTTCATAAAACTTTTTGTAATCAAAAAACTTGGCATATTTAGCCTTGATTGTTCCAGGTATTTTGGGTTTTTTCTTATCGAAAAATTCAATATCAATCCCTTTTCTGGCAACTGTATAAGGGCTGTCAATCAGCTCATATTTTTCAATAATAGCAGCTTTGGCCTTAAGGATTATAAATCCGGAATCACGCTGTACGATATTCGCGTTATTAATGATCTGTGAAGGAAAGTTTTTGCTGTTGTTGCTGTTCTTTTTGGTAAGATCCTCTTCACAGGATGTCAATATAAAAAATATAGCACAACTAAAAAGGTATGCTATATTTTTATATACTATTTTTTTTGAAAAATTCATTCTAGTTATAAAGAGCCTTTCTGAACCATTTATCAGCAAAATTGAAGCCGACTTTCAGGTTGATAAAGTTCTGGTTGATAAGGTTGTTCTGAAGAGTACCTCTTTTACCTACTTCTACACCAATTTCTAAACCACTCATTCTTGTAATGCTGCTGTTTTTGAACGGAAGCATTACCCCGGCAGAAATACCGAACTTGTTGATGTTGTTCCCTTCCAGTTTAAGGTTTCCTCTTTCATAGAAAGCACCATATCTGTAGATTACCCTTGAGAAGTAACTTCTGAAGTTGTTATAGTTAGGTAAGTACCATCCACCCGCAGAAATTCTGTAAGTGTCCTGTAAGCTGAAAGACTTTCCGAAATAAGCAATATCTTCCCCTTTTTTATAATCAATCTGCCCGGAAAGGAACCAGTGGTTCTCACTTCCATATCCAACCCCTACGGATGCCTGTAAAGGAAGAAGGTTTCTGGATTTGGTTTCTTGGTAATCAATCGTAGTGATATCAGTTTTAGTACCTGCAGCATCAGCATATCTGTAAGTACTGTTGGTATACTCAGTAGTCATATTACTGGTATTCCCGAAAGTTGCAGTTGCTCCGATCGTTAATTTCTTATCAGTACGCGGATCCAGTTTCTGATAACTTGTCCCTAAAGTAAAGTTGAAGTTTCTGATTCTGTTTTTTGTTTCATATCCGGCAATGTATTCTGAATTTGAGGCAGTGAACTCAGTAAGATCAGAAAGGTCCCCGAAATATAAATTAGCTCTTGCTCCCACAGAGAATTCCTGATTGATCTTATAAGACACGGCTACAGCTGCTGTGTTTAAGGTACCGCTTCCCTTGAATTGGTTTACATAATCAACACTCGTTCCGTCCGCATTCTTTTGAGGAACTCTGTCAAGAATATCATAGCTTTTTGAGCTGTATGGCTGGTAGGTAATTCCCATTTTAACCTTTGAGGAAATAGGAAATGCCAGTGAAATATTGGAAAGATACGTAGAATGCTTTGTAGATTTCATATCGTTAAAATTCGATTTGAAATAGTTGTTTTCGTTAGTAGCTTCCAGTTTGATACTTGTAAGTTCGAAATTAGCGTTGTTTGCAGGGTTTGCAAAGTTAAAATTACTGGTAAAATCACTTATAAAAGCAGTAGAGATACCTCCCATGGAAGCAGTTTCGATCGTATTATCATATTTTACATCTCCAATTCCATATTTTGCATACGGAGAGTTACTTAGACTCTGTGCATTCAGAAAATATCCAACTGATATGAATGATACTACAAAGATTTTTTTCATTCTTTATTTTTAAAATAATGCGCAAATATCTTAAATATTAATGAATTGTAAAAATTATATGTGGTTAAAGTTTGTTAAGGGCTGTATAATGGGGAATTTTTAATCTTTATATATTATTGGTGTCAATTGTGAATCATGAGTTTACTTTGTTTTCAATGTATATAATTTAATGTTATAATTCACTATTTGTATAGATGTGAATGGAGAATAGTCAATCAACTTGGTCCATCAATTTTTTTTTATCAGGTATTTATCATTCATTTTGTGAAGCAAAAATTCACCATTCATAAATTTAACTCTGAATTCTTCTCCAGTTTTTTTATCTTTGAAACATGAATTGGGAGAACATCGCCGGACAGGAAAATCTGAAAAAACTTCTTAGAGAAAGCATTGCTGAAAACAGAGTGAGCCATGCCCAGCTTTTCGTGGGAAAGGAAGGTTACGGAACATTACCCATGGTGTTGGCATATGCAAAGGAGATTTTAAGTCAGGAAAATGAGCATGCTGCTTCAAAAGTAGAACATCTTAACCACTTAGATCTGCACTTCAGTTTTCCCGTATTTACAGATAATAGAAACTCTTTAAGTAAGAATAAATTTGAAGAATTCAGGGAAATGATTCAGGCTTCTCCGTACGCAAGCTATGATGATTGGACTGCTTTTTTAGAATCAGAAAATAAACAGCTTTTTATTTCTGCAGACGAAGTTGATGATCAGAACCAGAAGTTTTCTTTAAAAAGTTTTGAAGGTGGAACCAAAATTCTGATTGTTTGGAGAGCTGATAAAATGAATATAGCCGCTTCCAACAAATTTTTGAAATTTCTTGAAGAACCACCAGCTAAAACCATCATTCTCCTTACAGCAGAAAGTACCAACGATATTTTACCAACAATACTTTCCCGTACTCAGGTTGTAGAAATTCCAAGGGTTCATGATGAAGATATTGAAAGGTATTTAAAAAAGAATTTCTCGATTTCTGAAGAAAAAGTAAGAGAAATTGTTCATGAAGCACAAGGAAACCTTAATGTTGCTGTCAAACTTCTGAACTCAGGGGACAAAAGCAATGAATTTGAAAAACTTTTTGTGCAATGGGTTCGCGATGCCTTTATGGTAAAGAAGAAACCGGAATATCTTAGAAGTATCATCTCCTGGGCAAGAGAAATTGCAGGTTGGAACAGAGAAAAACAGAAGAACTTTTTAAATTACTGTTCTGAGATTTTCAGGTTGGCACTTCTTCAGAATTATCAGTCGGAAAATCTGGTGTATAAAAAGATTGATGCCAATGGTTTCAACTGGGCAGGCTTTTCAAAGTTTATCAGTGGAGCCAATATTGAAAGTATTCTGGAAGAGATTAGTACAGCAGATCTGCACCTTACCAGAAACGGGAATCCTAAAATCGTCTGGACAGACCTTGGGATAAAATTATCAAGATATATTCATAAAAGTACATAAAATAAAACTCTGGAAATCATCCAGAGTTTTATTTTTTAGCTGTATTGTGATTTAAGCAGCCTTCTTTTCTTTTGTCGTCTTTTTATCTTTCGGAGTGTTTTCTGCTGTTTTCACCTTTGCATCGCACCCTTTGTGATGAGCATCTGAGCATGCTTTTTTATCCTTTACAGAACATTCTTTTTTATCTTTTCCAGCACAGCAGCCAGCTTCTTTAGGTTTTTCCTGAGCATAGCTGAAAGTAAATAAACCGATGGCAAGAATGGAGATGAGTTTTTTCATGATCTAAAATTTTTAAGGACTAAATGTAATACTTTTTCGCTTATCCTATAAATTTTTTAATGATGTCTGGAATTCCTGGAGTTCCTGTTCCATAAATTCAGGATTGCTGAGCTGTTTTCGCATTGATTTAATATTACCGATGGTACTTTCAAGAGCAATTCTGAACCATGGGAATTCCTGACTTAAAGAAGTAAGCTTTGCCAAAGCTCTCATAGGATTTTCAGTTTGTGATAACTGTACAGCATGTTCATATCTGAAAACAGGGCAGTAGTAGTATTCTTCAGCAACATAGTCCCATGTATCATTATCAGCTTCCGTATTTATCAAATAGAGCATAGCGAAAATAGAAGAATCTGTATAGCCTTCAGAGAATTTGAAACAATCAAAAACAGATTCCGTATCATTCTTTTGAATCTTTTTATCTAATACTTCATGAAACAACTGATGAGAAAGCTCTTTTTCAGAATGATTTCCTATGATATGGAGAACTGTTGCATATTCTACTTTTACTGTATCATCTTCTGGATAATTATGATAGGCTGTTTCAATATATTCCTTTGCTGTAGGATTATCCAGCAATACGCGGTGAAGCTTTGAAACAGAAACCAGTTCTTCCTTAGCGAAATGCCTTTTGTCTGACATATTTTTTTCAAAATATTGAAGTGCCTTTTTAGGATAACGGTCTTTTACAAACCTTTCAATCACTTGCCAGTCTTCAAGTTTTTTAAGCTGAGACTGATCCCAGAAACGATAGAACAATGACATGCGATCCCATTTTGACTGAATGCCTGTCCATTCTCTAAAAAGATCTCTATGAGTCTGTTGGGCGTTTGGGATAATATCTTTGATTTCAATGTCAATATTAAGTCCCGGATCAGAATGAAATCTTCTGAGGGCTTCAATAATTTCAAGATCGAAACGATTACCCTCTTCATCGAGGGATGGAGCAGCTGTTTCTTCTACTGTAATAGGAGTCTCTTCCTCTAATGTAATATTTGTTGCTTCAGTTATCCGGGTAATAGTCTCTTCTAATGGAACGGATATCTCTTCATTAATTGGAGTGTTGGTTTCTTCAACCACAGACTCACTTTTAATAGTTACTTCATTTGTCTGTTTTTTTTTCTTTCTCTTAAAAAGGAAATCAAATAGGCCCATACATTTAGTTTTTTGTAAATATAAATTAAATCTACATTAAAAAAATCAATCAATCGTTTGATTTTATGAAAAACTTATGTAAATTTGCCCCCTGAAAAAAACGAAGTGATATGATTTCAAAAGAAGAAAATATATTATTTGCTGCTGAAAAGCTCTTTGCTGAAAAGGGTTTCGATGGAACTTCAACCCGTGAAATCTCCAAAGCAGCAAATGTGAATATCTCTATGATCTCCTACTATTTTGGATCGAAAGAAAAGCTTTATGAGAAATTGGTTGAATACAGAATGAATGAAGGACAGTTTTTCTCAAGGGATATTGTAGAAAGAACAGACCTTAATGATTGGCAGAAGATTGAAAAAATAATAGATCAGTTTTCTAACAGAATAAGAACTCAGAAATGCTTTTACAGGATTATGCAGCGGGAACAGCTTCATACCAGTAATCCGCAGATCATTGAGTTTTTGAAAGAAACCAAAATGGCATTCCTCACCATGTACTCCCGAATACTGGAAAGCGGCCTGAAGAGTGGCATTTTTACAAAGAATCCTCCTATTTATTTGTTTCATTCCACCATAAGCGGAACCCTATTTTATGCATTCAATGCCAAGGAAATGTATAAGGAATTCCTTAATGATACAGATGATGAGGATGTTTTTGAGAAAAAATTTTATACAGAACTTAATATACACATAAAACATTTACTAAAAGACCTTTTAGGTTATGAAGAGAATAAATAACTCAGTGATTGCATTATCACTATTCGTAGGAATAGCAAATGCAAATGCTCAGGAGAAAAAGACCCTTTCTCTTGACGAAGCTGTGCAGCTGGGAATCCAGAACAGCAAGAATCTCAAGATCGATGCAGCCAAGATCGAGGAGGCTACCGCTGATCTTTTGGAAGCTAAAAACAGACAGCTTCCGGAATTGAAGATTTCAGGAAGCTATATGTATCTTCCGATGAAGCCGAATGTTGACATTAAACTTGGTGGTACTTCAGCAGCAGGAGGAGGTCCGGAAATTCATCAGGTAGTGTATGGTTCCGCTAACCTTAGTGTACCTATTTACAGTGGCGGAAGAATTAAATACGGAATTCAGTCGGCAAAATATCTGGTTGAAGCATCAAAATTAAGTACTGAAAATGACAAAACTGCCATTGCTTATAATGTTGCTCAGGCTTATAATAACCTGTTTAAAGCCAATCAGTCCATCAAGGTTTTTGAAGAAAATCTTGTCGCTTCTCAAAAAAGAGACGAAACTTTCCTTAAAATGGAAAATAATGGATTAATTGCCAGAAATGATAGGTTAAAAGCTAATCTTCAGACTTCTAATATCGAACTTCAACTGCTTGAAGCTAAAAACAATTATAATATTGCCAACATCAATATGGACTTGTTATTAGGACTTCCTGAGACTACAGAACTAGAAATAGACCAGAACTATATTGAAGAAGGTTCAGAAGTAAAACCGGTTGATTTTTATGTAAATGAAGCCAGAGAAAACCGTAAAGATCTTCAGGCTTTGGTTCAGCAGAGAAAAGCAGCGGAATTGGGAACAAAGGCTGCTAAAGCAGAAAACCTTCCTTCAATAGCATTCACTGGAGGATATGTAGCAGCAGATATTCCTAAGTTTCTTACCGTATATAATGCGATTAATGTAGGAGTAGGAATTTCTTATAATCTATCCAATATCTGGAAAGAAAATTCATCATTAAGACAGTCTCAGGCGAGAGAAAAGCAGTTGGCTGCTACGGATGAATTACTGAATGATAACATTAAGCTTGATGTGAACAGAGAATATCAGAATACCGACTTTTCTAAAAAAAGAATTGTTGTTTTCGAAAAATCTGCTGAACAGGCTAATGAAAACTACAGAATTACAAAAAATAAATATGACAACGGTCTTGCTACCATGACGGAATTATTGGATGCAGACGCTGCTCAGATTGCCGCTAACGTTGGCGTAATCAATGCAAAGGCAGACGCTGCTTTAGCATACAGAAAACTATTACAAACAACAGGAACTTTAACAATTAAATAATCAGATCGAAACCAAAATGGAAAATAATAATACACAGGCAGTTGAAACTAAAAAGAAAAAAAGTTTAGTTTTTCCTATCATTTTAGCAGCCGTAATAATCGGAGGTGGTATTTACGGTTACAGAGCATATAGCTACGGACAGTATCATGAAGAGACAGACGATGCTCAGATTGCTTCCAATATGGCACCGGTAATTTCTAAAATCTCAGGATATGTAGCTGAGGTAAAAGTAAAGGATAACCAGTTTGTAAAGAAAGGGGATACCCTTGTGATTTTAGACAACAGAGATCAGAAAATGGCTCTTGAACAATCACAGGCAGCTTTAACAACAGCAAAAAGTAATATTTCTACTGCAGAAGCTACCACTACCGCTACTTCTAAGAATATCAACAGCTCTGAAGCCGCTGTAGCAACTGCTAATGCACAGATTGAAGCAGCAAAAGTAAACGTTTGGAAGACTTCTCAGGACTTAAAAAGATACGCGAATCTTGTAAAAGATCACTCTATTACAGAGCAGCAATATGAGCAGGCTTTAGCAGCAAAACAATCTGCTGATAAACAATTTCAGGTATTGGTAGAGCAAAGAAACCAAATTGCTCAGCAGACTACAATTGCTTCATCTCAGACGGCAGCAAGCTCTCAGCAGATCAGTGTTGCGAATTCCGTAGCAAAACAAAGAGAAGTGGATGTAGAAAATGCTAAATTAAATTTATCATACACTGTAATTCTTGCTCCGGAAGACGGATACGTTGGAAAAGTATCTACTCAGGCAGGTCAGTATCTTCAGGCAGGAGCTCAGTTATTTGCTTTGGTTAAAAATGACCAGAAATGGGTAGTGGCGAATTTTAAAGAAACGCAGGTAGATAAAATGGTAGAAGGGCAGAAGGTAAAAGTTGAGATTGATGCTTTCCCTGATAAGGAATTTGATGGAGTAGTAAGTTCATTCTCACCTGCTACTGGTGCTACTTTCTCTATTCTTCCTCCGGATAACGCAAGTGGAAACTTCGTAAAAGTAGTTCAGAGACTTCCTGTAAAAATTGATTTTGTAAATCTTGATAAGAATATTGCAAAAAGATTAAGAACAGGGATGAATGTGAAGGCTGAGGTTTCATTGAAATAACACTTAAAATTGTTAAAAGTCAATAAAAATTACAGTTAATAGTGAATTCATTTGGTGGTCAATACAAGAGAGGCTGCTTTACAATTCATGATTCACTTTCTAAGCAAAATTGATCATTGATTTTTTAACATCGTAAAAAACTTATGCAAGATTCATTAGTAGAATATGGAGCCCGAAGAGTGATTATTACAATCACAGCAATTCTTTGTGCTCTGCTTGAGATTGTGGACTCCACGATTGTGAATGTTGCCCTTAATGAAATGAAGGGGAACCTGGGAGCTACACTTTCAGAAGTGGGATGGGTGATTACTGCCTATGCCATCGGAAACGTAATTATCGTACCGATGACCAGCTGGCTTTCTCAGCAGTTCGGGCGTAGAAATTACTTTGCAGCTTCCATTATCATATTTACCATATTTTCATTTCTCTGCGGAAATGCAACGAATATCTGGGAACTGGTATTTTTCAGACTGATGCAGGGAATTGGTGGAGGAGCCCTTCTGGTAACATCACAGACAATCATCACGGAGTCTTACCCTATTGAAAAAAGAAGTATGGCCCAGGCTATCTATGGATTAGGGGTAATTATTGGTCCAACATTAGGCCCACCATTAGGAGGATATATTGTTGATAATTTCAGCTGGCCCTATATTTTCTATATTAACATTCCCATCGGGATTGCAGCGACTTTAATGACACTTCAGTTTGTAAAAAGTCCAAAATATGCCGAAAAACGTAAAGTTTCAGATGTAGACTGGATAGGAATTGCATTGTTAGCGGTTACCGTAGGTTCTTTGCAGTTTATTCTGGAGAGAGGTCATGAAGAAGACTGGTTTGCAAGCGGAATGATTGTAGCGTTTACTGTAGCGGCAATTTTAGGATTTATACTATTCCTTTGGAGAGAACTTACCTTTAAATATCCAATCGTAGAACTTAGGGTTTTAAAAAATGGAAACTTAAGGATAGGAACGGCAATGTCTTTTGTACTTGGATTCGGACTCTATGGGTCTACATTTATAGTTCCCCTTTATACACAGAGTATTTTGGGATGGACGGCTCTTCAGTCAGGAGCTTTGATGATTCCGGCAGCATTAACGACAGCATTTATGATGCCTATTATTGGTAGATTATTAGCAAAAGGAGCAAAACAACAGATATTGGTATCTCTGGGACTATTTATCTTCTTTATTTATAGCTTCTGGGGTTACAAAATTCTGACTCCTGATACAAGCAAAGATGCATTCTTCTGGATGTTGATTGTGAGAGGAGCCGGATTAGGATTATTGTTTATTCCAATTACATCTTTGTCTTTAAGTACGCTGAAAGGCCAGGAAATTGGTCAGGGTGCTGCCTTTACAGGAATGATGAGACAGTTGGGCGGATCTTTTGGGATTGCTGCCATTACAACTTTCATTGCCAATGCAGGTCAGACCTACAGGAATAATCTGATTTCCCATCTAGATGTAAACAGTTTTGATGTTCAGCAAAGACTGGCATCATTGAAGGCTAGCTTCATCGCAAAAGGAATGACTCCTGATGCTGCCATGAATGCCGCCTATAAAATGCTTGACCTATCTGTCACCAAACAGGCAACAGTATTGTCCTATATGGATGTATTTCTTTATCTCGGTGTAATATTTTTAATATGTATTCCGTTTATCTTATTTATAAAAGAAAGAAAGAGTAAAGAAAAGATAGATTTGAGTGAAGCCATGCACTAAATTTTAATTAAAACCTTCGGATTTTCCGGAGGTTTTTTTGTGTAAGAGAGAGTGTCTTTTTTTCGTTTCAATAATTTCATCCTTCCAGTCTCCTGCTTCCTATTTTTAAGTTCATCATTATTTTTGTTAAAATAAAATCACTTATTGGAGAATTTGTTTATTTTTTTTAGCTTTACATTACCAAATGAAAAAATATGAATACATTCCCTCACCTCAAGAATTCCTCTTCAGGAGGTAAAATCCGGAGTACTATTTCCTGATGTATACTAATCTGTTTTCTCACATCTTTATGAAGGTTTGATGTCTTTTACAATAGAGACAATGTTTTTTGCTTTTGAGAAGTTGAAGATGTGATGAATTGGATATGATTCGTTGTGATATACTTTTAAGACGATGGTTTTATAATCATAAAATCTTTTTTAAACTATAATATATCCCATATTCACTGACTAATAACCTTAAAACTTAACATATATATGAACCAGATACAATTGCCGGAAACTTTTATGGCATTATCAGATTTCAGGAAAAATGATGTTTACCATTCTGAAATGGATCAGGACCAGATCATCTCAGACTTTTTTCCTGCAACTTTTACAGAATTAACCCAACGCCTTTCAGATATTACAGGAGCCTTTTATGGTGGATTATTGAAACAAGCAGGTAAGCTTTATGGGGAAGAAGCAGTGAATGAACTTTCCAAGTCCTTTATGTATGATCTTGGATCCCGAATGACTTTAAGAAATTTTGAAACCAAATCTAATTTGCAGCCCGGAATTCCGGCAGTAGCAAAAATCTTGATAAGTGCAATTTTTACATCCAGTCCCGAATATAATTTTGATTTCAAAGAATTAAATGACCACAGAGTTGAACTACTGATTAAAGGAGTAGACCGTTACCACAAAATCACACAAAGTCTCCATATCGCAGGACTGCTGAAGTGGCCGGTTATAGAACCTTTTTTACAGGGAGTATGCGATACTATGGGGCTGGATGTTTTATTTGAAATAAAAGTTCTGAAACTTGATCCAGACAGCTCTTGTGTGTATGAGGTGATTGTGGTGAAGAAATAGATTTTGTATAAAAGATAAAAGATAAAAGATAAAAGATAAAAGATAAAAGATAAAAGATAAAAGATAAAAGATAAAAGATAAAAGATAAAAGATATTGTCATTAAATATCTATATATCCATAAGGATTTCAACATCAATAGGAGCGGGCTTTAGCCCGCTCTCATTGTAAATCAACATTCATCTGGCTTTAGCCAAAACCTAAAATAAATCTGAAATTATCCATTCAGTTATACCTTCATAGATTTTCAACAGAAAAGAAATCCCGGCTAATCTTCGATTCACTCTAATTCATTTATTTTATATTTTCCGTCCATTCAATCCCGCTAATGTCAATCAGTTTTAAAGTATGGATATCATCTTTTTGAAGGATATCATCAATCCCAATAGTGATATCTGCTTTAGCTCCCAATGGAATAACAAGGCTGTGTTTTCCAGGTTTCACTTTGGTCACATAATGATTTTGAATATGGTCTTTGGAAAACTTTGAAAGTTCTTTATGATCTATTTCCTTTAAAACATTCCCGTTTTTATCCAGAATATGAATTCCGATGAGGAAAGAACCATACACATCGGCACCTTCTGTTCTGTAAACCTCAAATTTTAAATTCGAATTATTACGGGAAATATTGGAAATTTCAAGCTTAGGTTTTACAGACTTATTATGCAGAGTTCCCCAGACACCACCATGGAAATATTGATTGGTATAAAGAGTAAGCCCAAAAATTAAGAGAGAACCTATCAGTACAAAAACCTTTGGACGGACAATAGGAAGAACTCCTGAACCTAGCCATTGAAACCATTTTGATCTGGTAAAACCTTTGTCTTTCTTTATCAAATAATTATCTAGAGAATAGGAGCCGCTTCCTGAAAGAAACAGGACAAAACCACCTGCAACTCCAAGAACTCCGATCTGCCATTCATCTAAACAGGTTGTTCCAAGCCAGCCTGAACCTAGAAGAATGCCCAGAGCAAGACTGAAAATTCCTATGCTCATCAGCCGGGTAAAGAGACCAAGGATGATAAATAATCCTACGATGGCTTCAATAATCGTAAAAATCATCATAGATCTTTGTAAAGCATCCGGATGAGTCACCAGATATTCTATAATGGGTTTAATGCCTAAGGCATTGGGTAGGAAATGGTTGAATTTTTCCCCGATGTATCCTTTTTCATCAGGAATAAGTTTGTTTTCAAGGATAAGTCTGCGCCAGAAGGCTGAAAAGTAAGTCCATCCGATCACCATTCGAAGGGATAAAGTATATAATCCGGCCAGATCATAAGACTGGCTGTTTGTAGTATGTTTCATTGAAGTTATATTGTATTGTAAAAAAAACTGAGTATAAGGGCTTAAAAAAGTTTTAAACCAGATTCAATTTCAGTCTTTTAAATAAAATATACTTCGGCGGGCTGTTTCCTGTAGTATGCCCTGAATATTCATTGAAAAGTAAACTTTCCTCCCTCGTATTTTTTGCTGTAGCACTACCATCTAAAAGAGATCCTTTGTATTTGAATTTTGCTTCAGCTTTTGAAATGGATATTCTTGAGGAAGTGGCAGAAATATCACAGTTTAAAGAAAGACCGGATGTTGTTTTTACTTTATTTAAACCACTGATGTATTGAATGTCAAAAATATCAAGAACATCCCTCTTCACAGAACATGGTGATAATGAAAACACCAGTATAAGCATCGTAATGATTGCTTTATACGTCTTGATATGGATTTTGGTGCCTGACATGGCTACAAAACTACACTTTATTTTAATGTAAGCTCAATAAATTTGAAAAATTCATCCTGCTGATCTACAAATAAGTAGTGGGAACAGTTATCGATAAGCTTAAAATTCTTCTTTCCGACAATATTTTTAAGATTGTTAAGTTGTTTTTCTGAAAATATTCCGTCATGTTTTCCATACACCGCAAAAAGAGGAATCCCTTTTCTTTTGATCTCTTTTAAAACGGATGTATTGTCAAGGTTATTCAAAGGTTCATTTTGATAGAATTTAATAGGAGAATTGTGGTTTCTGATATTATTTCTATAGAATTCACTGGCTTCATATTCAGCTCTCAGATTTTTACTTTCCGGAGTAGGGTGAGGCATGTTGAAGAAATTAAGTTTACTGGCAATTTCGTAGCATCTTTTTCGGTAACCAGCAGAATTTTTATCCAGATTTTCTATTTCGGAAATCTCCTGTAGCTGAGCAGCATCATTTTTAAAATGTTCTTTGGCCTGTTTTAAAATATGATCGTAGGTTTTCTGCTGGGTAAATAATGCACCCACAAGGGTAAGAGTCTGTACCTTTTCCGGAAATTCGTTAGTAAATAAAGTGCCGATGATTCCTCCAAAACTATGGGCAAGAATATGTGCTTTTTTAATATGATAAGTGTTGTAAAGCTGATTCAGATCTTCAAAACTTTCTTTGAAGGTCATTATTGCATTTTCATCTTTGGATCGTCCTTCACCGCGTCTGTCGTATACAATGACGTAAAAACCTTTGTCAGCAAGTTTTTGAGCTGTAGTTCCTTCAAATAGAGTAGCATTTCCACTTGGTCCGCCATGAATAAAAATAACAGCAGGATTCTGTTGGTTTCCATACGCTTTAGAATAGATATTTTGTGCATCTGTGGTAATTAAGAATAAAGAAAATAGAAGGAATAAAAGTGATTTCATGGCTGATATTTGGAGCTGCTAATCTAGTTAATATTCCTGGAGTATTGAATGAAAAGTTGTTTGTGGAGGAATAATGTAAACCATCCCGTCAAAAATTCTTTGAATTTTCACCACCACTCCAGGGGAGTGGAATTTTTGTATCTTCAATTGAGATTTTCAGAATCATTGGGAAAAATAATCTATTAATTAAAAAGTTTTTGAGAAGTTCTTTCGCATTCAATAAACTTCCTTCTTCCAGCCTCCATCTTCCTTTCCTAAAAAATCTTCCCTACTGACTAACAGTTGTCACAATCCTGTCTTATCTTTATCCCGTTAAACCAAAACAGATACATCAATGAGTTATTGCTTAGCCATAGACGGAATGCAGCCTGAGAGCAGAAAAGAATTACACAAAAACTACCATGATAACTATTATGGATTTCCGATTCATGATGATAATGAACTGTTTGGAAGGCTTATTCTGGAGATCAATCAGGCTGGTTTAAGTTGGGAGACGGTTTTAAAGAAAGAAGAAAGCTTCAGGAAAGCTTATGATAATTTTGATATTAAAACAATAGCATCCTATACGGAAGAAGATCGGGAAAGACTTTTAAGTGACAGCGGGATTATCCGAAATAAACTCAAGGTGAATGCAGCTATTGAAAATGCAAAAACAATCATTGAGTTGCAAAAAGACTTTGGTTCTTTTGAAAAATGGATAGAGCATCATCATCCTAAAACATTGCCGGAATGGATGAAATTGTTCAAAAAAACCTTCAAATTTACAGGCGGTGAGATTGTGAACGAATTTCTGATGAGTACAGGCTATCTGAAGGGAGCGCATCATGAAACCTGTCCGATTCATGCCAAAGTTCTGGATCAAAAACCTTTGTGGAGAGAAATAGAAAAAAATTAAAACCGTCTTTACTCGGATATAAACCCACAAAAGTTACAAAAGTTTATCCTGAATTCTTTTGTGACTTTTGTGGGTTGAAAATATTATTCTTTGCTGTTGTTTTCTTTTTGAATAAGTGATTGATGCTCTATTCCCCATTTTTCAAACTCAAGAATAATCGGTTTCAGCTTATAACCAATTTCCGTCAATTCATATTCTACCCGTGGCGGAACTTCAGCATACACGGTTCTGGTAATAATCTTATCTTCCTCCAGCCTGCGAAGCTGAAGGGTAAGCATACGCTCTGTAATGTTCTGAAGCCTTTTCTTAAGTTCTCCGAATCTCATTTTACCATTAATGAGATAACAGCAGATAGCAATTGTCCATTGCCCGCCGATAATATTTGATGCATAAACCTCCGGACATTCGTCTGCAAGAGCTTTTTTATTGGCAAAGTTGGTTGATGTTTCCTTTATTTTAGTCATTACTTACATTTTTTATAGTACCCTACAATTGGTTGCTAATGTACAAAATGTAAGTTACGTATCGTAATTTTGCGATAGAAATTTAAACATAATGAAGACTTTAGTAATTGTAACACACCCTGAAATTGAAAAATCAGTCATCAATAAAAGATGGACTGAAGAATTGGAAAAATATCCTGAAAAATATACCGTTCATCAATTATACAAAGCGTATCCCGATGGGAAAATTAATGTAGCCAAAGAACAGGAGCTGATGGAATCTTATGATAAAATTGTATTCCAGTTTCCTTTTTACTGGTTCAGCAGTCCGCCACTTTTAAAGCAATGGCTGGATGAGGTGGTTTTATATGATTGGGCCTATGGGAGCAACAGTGGGTATAAACTGGCCGGAAAAAAAATGACTTTGGCAGTAACTGCCGGAATTGATGATGATGAATATTCTGCATCGGGAAAATATAAATATACGATGAAGGAATTGTTCAGACCTTATGAACTGACCTTTGATTATATTAAGGCACAATATGAGGACCCATTCGTTTATTATGGCATCGAGCGTGATTCTTCAGATGAGTGGATTGAAAAGAGTATTCCCATGTATCTGGAGTTTTTGGATAACTTGTAATAAGTTCTAAAGTAAAGTTGGATTTGATTTAAAATAAGTTCAACTTACTTTTGTATGTATTCAAAAGGTTCAACATTCCAGTCCTGCAAATATTTTTTTATAGTAGCACTGTCAATATTAAAAGGAACGTCCTGATATTTCCATCCTTTTTCAGGAACCTTTAAATCTATAAGATAGTTTTCTATAGAGTAGATGCCAAGAACTTTTACATTTTTAGGTTTTATGGAATCGAAAATGATAAGGAATTTATCTCCTTTTTTGTAAGAAAAATTTGTGGTTTTAAAGTAGAATTTGTTGTTAACCCAATATTTATAATCTGTTCCCACACCGTTGTTATTTTTTTGATGCCAGTCTGTGGTAGCTTCTCCTATTGTATATTTAGGATTTTTAAGCATTTTTTTTACCCATAAATTCTCATCAATCATTCCATATAAGATAAATGAAGCAGTTATTATCAGTAGAATAATGTGAAACTTATCTTTAATATATTTTACCATGGATTTTTAGTAGATAGAACCTGTTAAATTATAAGTTTAATATGAAAAAATATCAGTTATTTATTCTGGATTTAAAACCCTGTTAATCCTTTTCTCTGCCTCTTCTTTCGTAATTCCATTATAGAAATCATCTACAAAAGGATGTTCATAGCTTTGATGCGGGAAAACAAACGGACGCCCGATGGTATTGTCTACCAAGACTGTTGTAGGAATACTTTCAGAAAAATCATAGTCGGGCAGATAGGTATTAAGCCATCCGAAATATTCAGCTTTGAATTCTTTATTATCGTAATTTTCGATGTATTCGGTATAGCTCTTTTCACTTAAAGAAACCCAGACTCCATAATCAAGATCCCTGCAGTCATCGGTAACTTCCTGTATTAAAACAGCCCGAATAAATCTATTGGTTTCTTCAGGGCTCTCAACAATACACAGATCTGGAGTGAGCTTTGCATTTTTCATTTCTACGTCATAAAGGCAAGAGTAAAAATAAGGAGCATTATAAGCTAGAGCAGGCCAGTCTTCTTTTTCTTCACCGCAGCATTCACAGATGTATTTCATGATTCATTTTGCTTTTCAGCTAAAATACTTAAAAATCCTTATCCTACCGTAGGCGTATCCTTTTCCTTCAGTATTTTTTTCTCCTTCATGATAAGCATCATGCGTTCATACTTGTATTTCTCCCAATCAAACTGGTTCAGAAAGTCAAGGGCAGACTGAAAGCCTCTGTTGAAAAGGTCTTCTTTCTCTTCTTTTTTCATAAAGAAATTGAGCCAGCTGCTGGCCCCACAGTTAACGGTTTGGATGCTGTAAAGGCGGTAGAAACTATGTTTGGTAAGAAAAATCTTATCATTGAATCCCTGTAAAGTACTGATGATATTTCCTGCATAGGTGAAAGGCGTTTTGAGAATTTCCTCACTGGTTTTCCCCTTTTCAGAAAGAAGATCAGAATCATTGGTCAGCTGCACCCCAAAAAGAGGCATTCTCGGGTAAAAAACTTCATCTGCATGAAACAGATCAATGGGAAAGTTGGAAATACTGCCGCCATCAATGAAAATACCGACAGGATTAATATCTTCCTTTTTCGTATTCATCCAGAATTTCCAGGCGTATTTCACAGAATCTTCATCCTTATCGATTCTCTTCTGGAATGGCTCAAAGAAAAAAGGAACAGACATAGAGGCTCTTACAAATTCTGCCGGGCTGATGTGCTTCAGTTCCTCTTCAGACCAGTATAAATTGGCCATAGTAGGTAATTCTACCTTTATTTTAGCATTGATGTCTGTAGTAATCACAACATATTCAGACCGGAGAAGGTAAAATGGGTTGTTTTTATAATAATCGTTATTAACGGCACTGTCATAATAGATTTTATACCTTGTCTGATCGATATGTTCCAGATTTTTAGCCCTGATTTTTTCAATACCTGCTAAAGTGATGTTATAATATTCCTGCCCGTTTCCATAGCGGTAGTTGAGGTTCAGATCCTGCTCCTTTTGTACAAATTTGTCATTAAGATTCGCTACCGTTTTGATTCCAAAATTATCCAGAGCAGTTTTCATGGTATTCAGGAAAACATTTCCCGGGTTAAGCCCACTGTTTTCTTTTCTGAAGTTGTTGTATAATTTTTTGATACAGAGAAAAAGGATAATCGCTGGAATCAAAGGAATTAAAAACATCAGTTTAGCGCTCAGAATGCTTTCTGAAGGAACTGCAAAAGGAATACTGACAAGAATAATAAATAAAATGGCTGCAATAATAGCATTGATCTTAAAGAAATTCTTATTGTTCAACATTCCGTGCAGGGTTGTTTTTACATATGTTTTCCCATCCATAAAATCAGCAAAATCCCAGCTGAAAAGAATATCTTTGATCAATTCACTTTTAGGTTCTTCTTTGGTTTTACAGGCTGCGATAAGCATGGTATTAATGGCTCCGGCGCTGGTTCCTGCCACTTTCAAAAAGCGGATTCCAAAGATTTCCAATCCATAAAGATAGCCCACCAAGGCGCTTCCCCAGACTCCGCCGCCCTCCTGTACAAATTCTATATACTGATTACCTTCTGCATCCAAAAGATCAGAAAATTCTTTGGCAGAAATATTCCCGTGTAAAGCAACAAGTTTATCTTTAGATGCCTGCGAAAGAGAATTATCTTCCAGAATTTTGTTGAGGTTTTCAGTTTTCATAGTCTCGGATTTTCTGGTCACAACATTTCGTCATTGCGAACCGAAAGTAAAGCAATCTCTAAATTACTATTTATTTGGAAACCGTAGGATTGTTTTATCGTAAAGATTAATAATGTCCTGGATTTACATCAAGGGCAGAAATTAAAGACTTTCATAAAGATATTATGAGATGAGATTCTCGCAAATCAAGGAGATTAAGCAGATTTCCATAATCATCTGCGTAATCCGTTAAATCTATGGGAAATAGAATTCAGCAGTATCCTGTTTACCATTGTCTGCGCCTCACATAGATAAACGTACTGACAACAACCAATGCCATGCCTCCTATTGTAAAGTAATAGCCATATTTATGATGAAGCTCAGGCATATTATCAAAATTCATCCCATAAACTCCGGCAATAAAAGTAATCGGTAAGAAGTATACCGAATAAATAGCCAAAACTTTCATCACCTGATTGGCCTTCTGGTCCGAAAGAGCCAGAAACATCGAAATAAGGTTGGTAATCTGAATATTTAGATGATCAAAATCGGCCACTACATCCTTATGTTTATCCTTTAAATCTACAATTTCAGAATCCTGTAGGTTCAATAGTTTAAACTTGTCGATGGCATCCGTAGAAATAACCAAAACCCTTGAATTAAGTCCGGATTTTCTTTTCAGTTTGTACAGCCTTCGGATCTGACTGGTATGATTGGTATTCTTAAGGAAGATCTCATTTTCAATATTATCCATAGTTTCCAATAAGCTTATGGACTCATCATCAAAGCTTTTCATAATTAATATCGCTATCATTAAAGCTACTTTCTGAGGAGTTATCTCTTCCTGGGTGAGTGTTAGCTTTTTCTTGGTTTCAGAAATACTTCTGGTTTTCATTCTGTGAATGGTGATAATGGTTTTATCCAGAATGAAAATCGCAATTTTTGTACTGATATCACTGATGGTGTTCAGGTTTTTTCTTTCCAGTTCAGTACTTTCACGGAGAAGAAAGAATTTTACATTCCCATCTTCTTCATATTTGGGAAGGTGATTGGGATCTATGGTATCTTCCAGAAGAAGATTGTTGATTTCGTATCGTTCATGAAGGAATTTCAGGTCTTCTGCAGTAGGAGCCTCTACATCTACCCATTCGCAGTGGGTGCTTCTGTATATTGTATCAATTGGCATAAAGTAAAAATACTAATATTTTGAAATACTATGTTTTAAATAAGTTTATCTTTGCCAAAATTATAAAACTATATGATTAAAAGTACAATAAAAGGTGTGGGATTTTATGTTCCAGATAACGTTGTTACAAATGATGATTTAGCCAAACTAATGACAACCAATGATGAATGGATTACGGAAAGAACAGGCATCAAGGAAAGAAGACATAGAAAAAACAGAAATGATTCTCAGGAAACTACCGCTTACTTAGGATTCAAAGCATCAGAAAAAGCGATTGAGAAAGCAGGTTTAACAGCTAAAGATATTGACTATATTGTGTTTGCAACCCTTTCTCCGGATTATTATTTTCCGGGGTGTGGAGTGTTACTTCAGGATATGCTTGGGTGTGATACCATCGGAGCATTAGATGTGAGAAACCAATGTTCAGGATTTGTATATTCTGTGAGTGTTGCCAATGCTTTCATTAAGTCAGGAATGTATAAGAATATCCTTGTTGTAGGTGCAGAGGTTCATTCTTTCGGATTAGATTTTTCTGATGAAGGAAGAGGAGTTTCTGTTATCTTCGGAGATGGGGCAGGAGCTATTGTACTCTCAGCAACAGAAGATGAAAATGCAGGAGATATTTTAGCCGTAAATATGCATTCTGAAGGGAAATATGCAGATGAATTGTGTACACAGTTCCCAGGTTCTAAGTTCGGATGGAGCGACAGAATGAGAAAAGAACCTGAAAATGTAACGAATAAAGAAGTGTATCCTATCATGAACGGAAACTTCGTATTCAAACATGCGGTAACCAGATTCCCGGAAACCATGATGGAAGCTTTAAACAAAGCAGGAAAAACAGTAGAAGATCTTGATATGTTCATTCCACACCAGGCCAATCTGAGAATTGCTCAGTTTGTTCAGCAGAAATTCGGATTGCCGGATGAGAAGATCTTTAATAACATTCAGAAATATGGAAATACTACAGCAGCATCTATTCCCATTGCTTTAAGTGAAGCAATTGAGCAAGGAAAAATCAAAAAAGGAGATTTAGTTCTTCTTTCAGCTTTCGGAAGTGGATTTACTTGGGGAAGTGTGTTGTTTGAATATTAATCATGTATACCCAATACCAAATAAAAAAACCGCAGAATTTCAATTCTGCGGTTTTTTTATTATTAGTATCTGTTAAAGACTTTTCAATAATTTTTCTGTATCAGAAGAATCTTGTCCTTCAGCTTTTGCCAGTTCAATGGATTTTTCAGCCCACATTTTTGCATTTTTCTTATCTCCAATCTTATTAAAAAGATTAGCCAGCGTATCTGTATTCGCAAAGCTTTCGTCTTTCTTTACAGATTCCTGTGCCCATGCTACAGCTTTTTCCAAAGATGTTTTATTGCTGATGTTCTCAAAAAAATTCCATGCTGCCGAGTTTAATTCATTAGAACCTGCTTTAGAATAGTCTTGGTATACTTCTAATGTCAGTTTCTCATAAAGGGCAATATCCTTATTTTTCAAAGCTCTGCTAGCCTTTAACTTTTTTAATAATTTCTCAGCATTTTCCTTGCTTACAAATTTCTGAGCTTCCGTAATAAAGTATTGATCGTCCCATGTTTTAGTCTCAGAATTATAAGCCTTTTTAGTAATCGTACTCATTTGGAAGTTCTGATTAAATTTTTCATACCTGTCATCAGGGAAAAGCTTTACAATCTCTGCTTTTTTATCCTGAAAGATCTTGTATAAAGGACTTTCTGTAGTTTGTATACCAGAAATAAGTAATTGAGCATCCTCTTCATCCATTGTAGGTTTCACCTGAAAATAACGGTTCAGTACTTTTTCAGCAAATTCTGCATCATTATAAATGGTAAGTTCTGCAAGATTTTTTAAAAATGAAGGGTCCTTTTCTCCTTTTTCAAATTGTTGCTTTAAAGAAGTAAGTCTTTTGCTTGGGTCGTTGGCATCCATTGCAAACTGGATGAAGTCTTTTTCTTCAACATATCCCAAGGTTCTGTGTATAGCTTCCCCGTTTCCGTCAATAAATAAATAGGTAGGGAAAGCCTTTACGTTGTATTTTTTAGCAAGCTCAATTCCTTCTCCTTTTTCCATGTCAATTTTAGCATTGATGAAATGAGAGTTATAATAATCGCCCACATTTTTCAGAGGGAAAATATTTTTTACCATCAGTTTACATGGTCCACACCATGCTGCATAAGCATCTACAAAGATCAGTTTGTTTTCTTTTTTAGCTTTGGCAAGGATAGAGGCAAAGTTACCATCCTCAAATTTGATGCCCTGCGCCCATGCCAGTGCACTTATAAATAGAGTAGAAAATATTGCTATCTTTTTCATAAAAAACGTTTTGTTTCCTGCAAATGTAATAAATATGATGACATTTAAGTTATTCACATTGAAAATAATTATTGAAGAACTTTATTTTTAATACAGGTATAGGTGTATATGAAAGAAAAACATCCATTGTTTTAGACTTATTGTTAAAATTAATGTAAATGGTTATTTTAGTTAAATGATTAAATTTCAGTAGAATATTTTAATTAAAAGTAAAATATTACTAATTTTGCAGAAAACAAAAAGACACCCGTGAGAAAATGATGAATTATTATAAGAATAATAATTTGTTTTTTATGTCTAATAATCTATTGAAACTTTTGTTCTTGCTGGTAACAGCAATCTCCATATCTGCCCAGAAAAAAAACGATTTCGATCAAGCATGCGAAAGGATTTCCTCTATCACAGCTTATAAAGATCTACCCAAAGCAATCAAAACTGCTGATTCTCTTTATTTGTCGGCTCATAAACCGCTGGATAAAGTGAAAAGCCTTATGCTTTCCTCAGAACTTTATCATCATGGGGGAGATCTTAAAAAAGCAATTTGGTATAGTGAAAATGCCCATTCATTAGTTGAGCTGGCTGATGATAAAGAATGGATGGCCCGTGTGTGCAAATTACTAGCGAAACAATATAGACAGGTAGGGTTATACAAAAGAGCTAAAAAATATATTGCTAAAGGGCTGGGAGCTTCTAGGCAAATTTCTGGTTTTCAGGAAAGTAATGAAGCGGAAGGAATGCTGAATCAGGAAATGGCTTTTTATGAAATGGAAGTTGGAAACTATGTAAACGCAATACAATACATTGAATTTTCCCTGAAAAACTTTGAAAAAATAAACAGTCAGAATGAGGATAGAACCCAGGCGGTTTCTTATCAATTGTTGGGAGATGTTTATTTTAAGCTTGATGATTACACTGTTTCTGAAGACTATTATAGAAAAGCAGAGAGTTTGTTAAAAGCAGGAAGCTGTACTCTTGGATTAATTTATAACGGACTGGGAGGAATTCGTGTAAAACAAAAGAACTGGAAAGATGCCGAAGTATACTTGAAAAAGGCTGAAAAAATTGCTGATACTTCCCGAAGTCTGAAACTTAAGAAAGCTGTTTATTCCAATATCAATGACTATTATGAAGGGATAGGAGACAATTTTAAAGCATCTTTATATGCTGTAAAATATGTGAGAGCCTATGACAGTATTGCAGCCCGTAATCAAGAGTTTTCCGGAAAAACTAAGGATGTAGTAACTAAAACTCACAAAGGAAACGGGCAAATGAATGTAGCTAAAAATGCAGCTATTATTATTTTGTTTGTTTCACTGGTAGGTTTAATTATCTTTTTTAAAACAAGACAGAAAAGACAGTTTACAAAGCTGAGAAATATAATAAGAACTCAAATGAGTGTGGCTAACGGCTACAAAGGATCTTTGGTAAGACAACCTGTTAATTCTGAATTTTCAAATATATCTGTAGAAGAAGTAGATGAGAAAGATTCTGAAGCAGACCGAAAGAGAACTGATTCTTTAATGACTTCCGAAACTGAAACTAAACTGCTTGAACTTCTTGACGAGTTTGAAAAAGGTGATCTTTATAACAATAAGGGAATGTCTCTTTCATTTTTAGCAGGAGAACTGAATACCAATACCAAGTATCTTTCTTATGTTATCAATCAGCATAAAAGTTCAGACTTTAAAACTTATGTCAACCGACTAAGAATCAATTATATTGTAGATAAACTTATTAATGATGAGAAGTACAGACAATACAAGATCAGTATTTTGGCTGATGAATGTGGCTTCTCTTCACACAGTAAATTTGCTGCAGTATTCAAAGCGGTTACAGATTTCTCTCCATCAGCCTATATTAAACATCTTGATGCTGAAAATCAATTGGATAAAAATGTTCATTTTCACGAAAACAATTAAAGAGATATAACTTTTCATATTCTGTCTTGCCATTTTCACGAAAATGGATAACCTATTGTTTTTTGTAAGACTGCTCTTGACATATCTTTGCGACAGTGTTACGGGAATGACTACAATCATATTACATCTTATCTATTTTATTTTCGAAGGAATTATCCTTTTTCTGAAATAAAATAGGACTCCCCACAACAAACCAAACCATGAAACTTTAGATATGGAACGCGTGTATATTTTGTTTTTCATGAAATAGCCACGGTTCCTCTTTTCGTCTATGAAAGAGAGTATTCTGATTAGAATATGATTATACAATATAATCGGGGTTGATTGCCCGGTTTTTTTCAGTCAAGTTTTTTTAAGTGCAAATCCACAGATATTCTGTGGATTTGCGATTTTATTTAGTCTTGGTACTGTCTGTTTTTACTTTTGAAGTAGCTGGAGTTACTGGTGCTGGCTCAGAATTAGCCACAGCAGAATCACCCATTCTGTTTCTTAAGGAATCTTTGTTATGAGCATCCTTAAATTCTTCTCTTTTTTCTTTATTTTGAGCACAGCTTCCAAGGAAAAGAAGTCCAAGAATTGCTCCTAGCCATAATTTTCTCATAATAATATTTTTTTATGTTTGGTATTAATCAAATATAATGATTTTATAAAAGATAAAAGATAAAAGATAAAAGATAAAAGATAAAAGATAAAAGATAAAAGATAAAAGATCTTGTCATTAAACAACTATTATCCTTGCGGATATCAACATCAACAGAGGTGGGCTATAATTCTGAGCATAAACAGAAGGTTTACGAACGGAGTTCACGAAGGAAGCCTGTCCAGCCAAATGAATTTAAAAACCGTTCCATCAGCCAAAACCTGATATTCTCAATAATCAAATTAAAATACGATCTCTTAATCTTTCATAAAAAAATCTGCAGCGCTTTCAACTGCAGATTTTCCATTTTAAATTAAACGTATATAATATTATTTGGCAGGAGATGTTGCCATAGAATCCTTTTTCACCTTAATGGTATCCGGATTCATCATTTTTGTAGTCATTGTGTCTTTGGTAATGGGTGATGCAGCCCGTGTATTAGCTGAATCACTATTACTTGTAGACATAGATGACTCCTTGGTTCCACAGCTCACTGCAAATAATCCTATGCCGATGGCTGCTAGCAATAACTTTTTCATACAATTTTATTTTGGGGTGTAGTAGTGAAAAAACAACTATTATTCCTAATAAGGGTAGGGAAGTTGTAAAATATAGGTAAAGTTTGTTAAAAGATGTTAGGTAAGTTAGGATGGGAGTGTTTGAGAATGTTAGAGTGTGGTAGATATCAGACTAGAGATCTTTTTACACATATAATTAATCTTAACCCCTTGAATCCTATGTCATCCCATAAAAAGCAAATATAAAACCCTCCAAGCAACATTTCCATCAATTATCATTCATAAAAAAAGCCCCGAAACCGAAATTCCGAGGCTATATTGAAAGAACAGGCAACCATTACTCATTACCTATTACTCATTATTGATAATTATCCTAAGTATGGATATTTGTAGTCTTTTGGAGAAACGAAAGTTTCTTTCACACTTCTTACAGACGTCCATCTAAGAAGATTCATTTTAGAACCTGCTTTATCGTTAGTTCCTGAAGCTCTACCACCACCGAAAGGCTGTTGTCCTACTACGGCACCTGTTGGTTTGTCGTTGATATAGAAATTACCCGATGCATTTTCTAAAGCTTTATAAGCCTCAGCGATTGCATAACGATCTTGAGAGAATACAGAACCTGTTAATGAATAAGGAGAAGAAGAATCAACTACTTTAAGAGTTTCTTTCCAGTCCTGATCTTCATAAACAAATACAGATAATATTGGTCCGAAGATCTCTTCTACCATACTTTCGTATTGAGGGTTTGTAGTTTCAATTACAGTTGGGTGTACGAACCATCCTTTAGAATCATCACAAGTACCACCAATTGCTACAGTAGCTTCAGAAGATTCGTTAGCTCTTGTGATATATCCTTTACATTTTTCGAAAGAATTTTTGTCGATTACAGCATTTACGAAGTTAGATGTATCTTCTGGAGAACCGATTTTGATAGTAGCCATCTGAGCTTCCATTACTTTTTTCACACCAGCCCAAAGAGACTTAGGAACATAAGCTCTTGAAGCCGCAGAACATTTTTGTCCTTGGTATTCAAAAGCACCTCTTACCAAAGCAGTAGCTACTGCTTCTACATTAGCAGAAGGGTGAGCAATAACAAAATCCTTACCTCCCGTTTCTCCAACGATTCTTGGATATGTTCTGTAGTTGTGGATGTTATCACCGATCATTTTCCACATTCCCTGAAATACTTTTGTAGAACCAGTAAAGTGAAGACCTGCAAAATCTTTGTGAGCCAATACCTTTTCAGCAGTTTCTTTACCATCTGTAAAGATCATGTTGATAACCCCAGCAGGAAGACCAGCCTCAATTAATACATCCATGATTACTTTTGCAGAATAAACCTGCTTATCAGAAGGCTTCCATACTACAACGTTTCCTAACATTGCCATACAGGTAGGAAGGTTTCCTGAAATTGCTGTAAAGTTGAATGGAGTTACTGCAAAGCAGAATCCTTCTAATGGTCTGTACTCTACACGGTTCCAGATTCCGTTGTCAGAAACCGGCTGCTCAGAATACATTTCTGTCATGAACTCTACGTTGAATCTTAAGAAGTCGATGAACTCACAAGCCGCATCAATCTCAGCCTGGTGTACATTTTTAGACTGTCCGATCATTGTAGCTGCATTAATTACATCTCTGTAAGGACCTGCCAATAGATCAGCTGCCTTTAAGAAAATCGCTGCACGTTGTTCCCAACCTAGTGCATTCCATGCTTCTTTAGCTGCCAATGCCGCGTTGATAGCGTCATCCACATGCTGCATACCACCTTGGTAATAAAATCCGAAGTCGTGAGCATGATCCTGAGGAGACTGAAGCTGTACTTTTGTATCAGTTTTTACTTCCTTTCCATTGATAACCATTGGAATTTCTACCTTCTCAGCCCACATCTTTTTATAAGTGTCGATAAGGCTTTTAACTTCCGGAGATCCCGGTTCATAAGAATTTACCGGCTCATTTACCGCTAATGGTACTTGCGAAATTGCTTTTGACATATTACGTTTTATTATTTTTATTAAATTAAATAAGTATGTGTATACAAATTTACGATAATTATAAGGAAAGAAAAAATCTCATCTGTTTTTATGAAATAAACCTAATTACCTGATAATTGTTAATATATATCGTTTTTTATGAGCTATTTTTTAAAAATATTTAATGTATTTATTCAATCCTTTATATAGAAGGAAAATAGGTGATGATTTGTTATAATGATGGGAATGGTGACAATAAAATGTTTGTCATAGTTCGTGGACTGTCTTTAAATGTTGTAAATGAGGGGTTTATAAATAAAAGTTAAATTTATATAAAATTGTGTTTGTTGCGATTTTGAACATTTTAAATAATCTTTTTGATAGCCTGTTTTTTAATATTACTCTAATTTTACACCATTATTAATCAGATATGAAAAAAAGAGTCATATTTTTTCTTTTGTATTGTTTTTCTCAGCTTTATGTGCAGGTCTTTTAGCCCATAAGGGGAAGACTCAATCGTACTCTGATCTCTTATCAAAAATTCACCTTCTTCAGCAGAAATCGGATCAGCAGACCCAGCCTGAAATCTATAGTTTTTCAGATGTGCAGGATGTACAGGATTCCAATGGCTGGGAGAAAGTAAAATTTGATTATTCAGTACTTGTACAGCAGCGGTTACATTTTTTCTTTGCAGCTTATTTTGCCGATAAGTTATCTGTAACAGAAAGTTATCTGAATAAATGTGTGAAAAGTGTCACTCTAAAACCTCCAAAACATTGGATCAATGAGATCGATATCAATTACAGTAAAGCACTATTACATTCAAGTAAAGATATTGCGGAGATCACTTATGAATTGAATTTTCATACTGCATTCCGTTTTACCCAACTTTTCAAAAAAATTGCCGGAGTTACTCCTAAAGAATACAGAACTCAGTTGTTACAGAGTAGAACTACGGTTTAATTTGAAATAATAAGAAATAGATTATTCTTCGATACTTTGTATATCCCTGTAAAAACACTTCTGTTTTTACAGGGATATGTATTTTATTACTTAGACTCTAAGATTATCAGCCTTCCAGTTTTTAATGGATTTCTTAATCTCATCCCCTGAAATATTCTCATGAAGCGCTCTGTACAAAAGCTCTTTAAATTCATCGTCATACGTAAATCTCAGAGCTGCAATCTGGTCAAACTTTAATTTTTCAACCGTTTCATCAGATCTTCTGTTAAAAATTTCGAAATACCGCTGTCTAAATTCAAGAATGACCATACGGTTCTGAAGCCCTAATGCATAATGCTGTCTGGTCATAAAAGCCAGATAAAAAAGCAGAAAAATTACGATTGAAAATAAGATCCATATCAATTGATTACCAGGATCGGCCCAGATTTTATAGATTCCTAAAATCTCCAGTACAATTAATAAAGGGAGGTAAATAAAATGATGTGGTGGATAGAATTTTCTGTGGTTATTATAGTTTTGCTGTTTCATGGAGGTAATGTAGTAATAATCTTTTCGAATAGTTGCTGTTTTAATAACTATTTTTGTTTTGCAATGTGAATTTTATTTTTTTTAACAAAGATAAGTGAGTTAGGTTTAATATTATCATCTATCCGGTTAAAAAATAACAGTTTTATTATAGTAGAAAAGCTAGAATGGGCTTTCACCACAGATGTCTACAATTAGTCTATAAGGTTTTTAAACAAAATTGATAGTTAAATATTCATTAGCATTAATGCATTCATAAAATCATTAGTGTATTTGCTGCTAACAAAAACAGGTTCTTTGCGTTCCAATCAGAATTCCAAAAAAATAACATATTATAAGGAAAATAGGAGCTTTATTTGCTTCTCTGACTTTAAATTTTTCGTAACTTTCGGTGTTTAAAAATGAAAAGAATGACTTCAAAGGAAAAAGTTGCTGCGCTTCGTGAAGAAATGCAGAAAAATAATGTTGATGCATTTATAGTATATTCTGCAGATCCGCACATGAGTGAATACCTTCCTGAAGAATGGCAGGAAAGAGCATGGCTGTCAGGATTTTTAGGTTCTGCTGGTTTTGTGGTAGTAACTCAAAGCAAAGCAGGTCTTTGGACAGACGGAAGATACTTTACACAAGCTGCTATTGAATTGGACGGTTCAGGAATCGAGCTTTTCAAAGATGGTATAGAAGGAACTCCTAATTATATTGATTGGATTATTTCTGAAATCCCAGCTGGAGGTAAAGTGGCTGTAAATGCTTTAGCCGCTTCTAATGCCAATTGGGAACTACTTTCTCAAAAATTTAATTCAAAAAATATTACCCTTGTTGATATTCCTCTTTTAAAGGAGGTTTGGAAAGAAAGAGGAATACCATCTGCTCATCCAATCTTTGTACAGCCTGTAGAAAGAGCCGGGAAATCTGTAGCAGATAAACTTTCTGCGATCCGTCAGAAAATGGAAGAGCAGGAAGCAACCGTTCATATCATTTCAAGTCTTGATGATGTGGCATGGACATCCAATCTTAGAGGAAGCGATGTACAGAGTAATCCTGTATTTTTAGGATATATTGTCATCACTAAGAATGATGCAGTGCTATTTACCGGATTAGAAAAACTTGAAGTAGAAGCAAGAAAACAAATGGACGATTCTTTTGTAAAGATGATACCTTACGAAGAATTCTATAACTACCTGAAAGCATTCAAAAATGAAAAAGTATTGGTTTCTCCAAACAGCAACCAGCAGATTTTTGAAACGTTAAAGGCAGACAATCAATTTATCAAAGCTCCGGTACCAGGTAACCTGATGAAAGCTCAGAAAAATGAAACTGAGTTAGAAGGTTTCAGAACCGTAATGGTAAGAGACGGAGTTGCTATGGTAAAATTCCTTTACTGGCTGACTCATAACGCAGGAAAAGAAGCGATGAATGAATATTCTATCGGTGAAAAACTGAGAAGTTTCCGTGCGGAAGGGGAGAACTTTGTGGGAGAAAGTTTTGGTTCCATCGTAGGATATAAGGACAATGGAGCGATCATGCACTATTCTGCGAAGAAAGAAGGAAGTAAAGAAGTTACTAATGAAGAGACAATCCTTGTAGATTCAGGAGGTCAGTATCTTGAAGGAACTACAGACATTACCAGAACTTTTGCATTAGGAACCCCTTCTGAAGAGTTCAAAAGAAATTCTACATTGGTATTGCAGGGTCTGATCCGTTTATCAATGGTAAAATTCCCTAAAGGAACAAAAGGGGTACACCTGGATGCCATTGCAAGACTTCCGTTATGGATGGAAGGCAAAGACTTCAACCACGGAACAGGACATGGAGTAGGAAGCTTTATGAACGTTCACGAAGGTCCGCAAAATATCAGAAAAGACTTAAACCCTCAGGATCTTCTTCCTGGAATGGTTTTGTCTAACGAACCTGGCTACTATCTTGAAGGACATTACGGAATTCGTCATGAGAACCTTATTGCTGTAAAAGAAGCAGAGAAAACAATTCACGGAACATTCTATGAATTTGAAACATTAACGTTCTGTCCGTTCTTTAAAGATACCGTGGTAAAAGAAATCCTTTCAGAAAGTGAAATTGCATGGCTGAATGATTACCATAAAACATGTGAAGAAAAACTAGCTCCTTATTTGGAAGGAGAAGTGAAAGAATGGTTTTTACAACTGGTAAGCCCATTGTAATAAAAACTAAAGTAGATGTTGAAGAATTTTAAACATTGAACTTTAAAATTTATAATACTAAACAAAATAATTGTTAGATCAGCAAAAGTCCTGTAAGTTGTCGCTTGCAGGGCTTTTTTTATTTGTACAACCGTATTTTTACGGATAAAATTCTAGGGATTCTCCTGATGATGGGAATTACATCTCTATCTATCTTTGCTCCATCAAACGCATCATTTCATATCTTCATATAATAACTTAGTAATTCAAGACAGTAGATCATCCCGCCCTGGGATGATTTTCTTTTTTAAACCTGAATTCGGTTAAGAAAACTCCCTGATTCTTTTCACGCAGAGATCGCAAAAGATTTTTAATCAAATTTGAAAAGAATTTCTTTCGCAAAGATATTGGCTGCTTTTTTGCTGAGTGAAACGCCTTTTCGATCTTAAGATAGGAGCGTTTCAGAAAAAACTTTGCGAGCCATTACGTGATAATAATGTACATGAGCAAAGGATTAACAAACAATCTTAGCTCGAACACAGTTTTTTATCATTTTTTTTAATTGTCTTGTAGTGATCATTAGTAATTATATCACTAAAAGTAACTTCCAGCTTCATGCTTCCATCTTCCTACCATCCAATCTTAACTTCTTTACCCCCGAACTCAATTTTTTTAATAAGTTTTATTTATTTTCGCCATATTAAGAAAACCCAGATCAATGGTACATGATTTTTTTCGGAGTTTTGAACTGTTTTCAGAGAACGAAATTGAAGAGTTTTTAAAGCTTTTTGAAATCAGGAAAGTCAGTAAGAGTGAGTATTTCATACAAGAAGGTGAGAAATGCAGGGAAGTGGCATTTATAAAGTCCGGAATCTTTCGTTCCTTTTATCTTGCTGATGACGGAAAAGATATGACCTATTGTTTCAGGTTTCCCAATACCATGATGGCTGCCTATTCATCATTTATTTCCGGATGTCTCAGTAAAGAAAATATGCAGGCGATTACGGATTCAGAATTGTTAATCTTAAAAAAGGAAAAAATGGATGCCTTGATCCAGGATGATCTCAACTGGACAAAGTTTTTAAAGATGATTGCTGAACAGGAATATCTTGAATTGGAAAATCGGTTTTTTCAGCTTCAGAGAGATAGTGCTACCCAGCGTTATACCACGCTTATTAAAAACTATCCGGATTATATTCAGAAAATTCCGCTGCAGTATCTGGCTTCTTACCTTGGTATTACCCAACGTCATTTAAGCCGTATAAGGAAAGAGATTTCTTTTTAGACATTTGTCCTGTTTATTGGTCTTCCAGCTCTATAATTTTGTCAAAAAAAAATAGATGGAGCACAATATTCTAATTATCGGCGGAAACGGATTGGTAGGCAAGACAATTGCCCGTATTTTACAGACGAGAAATCCTCATTTCAATATTTTTATTGGGGGACGTAAAGGTGGAAATGTAAATAAAAGTCTAAAGATTGATGTTACAGATCCCAGTACTTTTCAGGTGATTAATGATAAAAAAATAAATTTTATTATTCTTTCTGTGAATGATAAATCTGACCATGTACTCAGATTTGCCATTGCCAATCAGATTGATTATCTGGATATCACAAAACCTACTCCGGATCTGGTAAAAGCTTATGATATTGCCAGAAGATCAGACATTAAAAGTCGAATTGTTTTCAGTTCCGGATGGATGGGGGGAATAGTGCCCGGATTGGTGAATGTTCTTTCAAAAGATACTAATGACACTCAGGCAGTAAAACTCTTTGTGTACTATTCTGTTAAAGATCTGGCTGGAGAAAGTTCTGCACATTTTATGGCAGAAAATGTGGCAGTCCCTTTTCATGATTATAAAAACGATCAACCTGATCCTATCCGACATTTTTTAGATACTGAAACCTATGATTTTTCCTTCGGAATCGGAAAAAGGAATGCTTATAATTTTGATGTTCCCGATCTGTATATCCTGAACAAGGTTGAAAGAATTCCCAATGTGAGCGTAAAAATGACTTATAATTCTAAGTTCATTACCTGGCTGCTGGGGAGCTTTCAATACCTCAGAATTTTTAATATTTTGTCTTTGAAAGAAAGGAAAATGATTTTCGGATCAAGTGGAAATGGAGATCAGGCGGTCTTTGAAATAGTAGTGCAGGATAAAAACGGTGATAAGAAACTGAGTCTGCAGAGTATAAAAGGACAGGCAGAATTAACGGCTTTATCAGCAGTTTTACATACCGAAGAACTGTTGAGAAATCCTCATGAAGGCAATATTTATTTCAGCCATCAGTTGCATGAACCTTTATCATTATTGGCTCAGCTTAATGCCTATGAAACGATTAATATCAATATAGCGCAATGAAAAAAATAGCCATTATCAATGGACATCCGAATAAAGAATCTTTCAATTTCGGGGTTGCAGAAGCCTATAAAAACGGAGCCAAAGAAGCAGGAGCAGAAATAAAAGAAATTACGATAGCAGACTTGAACTTTAATCCCAATTTACAGTTCGGATATCAAAAAAGAATGGAGCTGGAACCTGATTTATTGAATGCCTGGGAAATTATACAATGGGCAGATCATCTGGTTTGGGTACATCCGGTCTGGTGGGGAGGATTTCCAGCCTTAATGAAAGGATTCATAGACCGTCTTTTTCTTCCAGGATTCGCCTATAAATATAGAGAAAATTCTTTGTGGTGGGATAAGCTTTTAAAAGGAAAAACAGCTCATATTATTACCACAATAGATCAGCCGGGATGGTATTACCGTCTCATGTACGGAAGACCAAGCGTCAATCAGCTTAAGAAATCAACGTTGGAATTCTGTGGAATAAAACCGGTGAGGGTTACTTACTTTGGGATTATTCGTACTTCTAATGAAAAGCAGCGGAAAAAATGGTTGGAGAAAGTGAAATCGTTGGGACAAAAACTAAAATAAAATTGAATAAAAAACGGAAGTTGGAAATTAAAATAGCTGTTGTATATATTTGAATGCATCATTTCCAACTTCCTGTCTTTTACAGTCCTTTTTTTCCCTCTATCCAGTACGCTTGTGATCTGATACACCTCGAGGAGACCCCCTTAGCCTTAAGAAATTTTCTTATAAGTGACATTCGGGTTCCGTTTCCTGTTAGGTAAAAAACCGCATTATCATTGCAAATAGCTTCCTTTTCTTCCCTTAGAAAGTCGGTTAAGGCTTCTATGATTCTCATTGTACTGTTTTTGGGACTATGATAACCATATAAATTGAGACTTTCCAGAGCCTGGGATTCTTCCAGCTCATGAAGGCAGATAAATAAAGAACCTGCTTCTTCCACCGCTTCTTTAATGGAAAGAGAACTTCCCAATGAGGTTTCATCCCCTATGGAGAAATGAATTTTAGCATTCGGCTCAAAAAATCGCTTTCCCCTGGGCACTAATATTTTTATTGAATCCCCAACAGATAAATGAATTGCAAAACGACTTCCCACTGCTGAATTATTATGGATGTGAAATAAAACTTCAAATGTTCCAGCTTCTCTATTAAAATTGAAGGGCGAATAATTACGGAAATCCCTGTCGTTGATTCGTATTCCAATGGCATAAGCAGGTTCATACTGAATATCCTGTAAATCGGTTTCAAAACGCACAAGACGAAGATTCCCGGAAATAGTTTCTATATGAATAACTTTACAATCTTTGAATTTTGAGGACCATACATTTTCTACCGTATCGTTGATCCATTTTGGTAAACTTGGCATGAATAATTTTTTATTGCAAAGGAAGCCGTAAAATGTAAATAGTACGATAGCTGTTCCATGGGAATAATTGGACAATTCGTGGTTGAGAATAGGGAAGGGAGAAGGAGATCGTTAAGAATACGGCAGAAATTTTTTGCTCCGTTTTGAACTACCTGCTTGAATGCCTGAATTGTGAAGGTGATTGGTCTTCCAGTTTTGAAAATAAGCGGCTGAAATACGTGTGGTCATTGTATCCTAATTCATAGGCAATTTCCTTTACTGTAAGGTGAGTGAATGCTAATAACCGCTTGGCTTCAATTAGAATTTCCTGATGAATCCAATGTTGAGCAGATTTACCGGTCACTTCACGGATGGCTTCTGTGAGATATCCTCTTGAGATATTTAGCTTTTCAGCATATTCAGATGGACTTTTCATAGTTTTATAGCCTTGTCGTACCATAATTTTAAACTCCCGTGTCAGTTGTAAAGAACGATTTTCACCAATAGCCTGAGAATAGTTTTCTTTTGAATAGATAAAGGCAAACATCCCTATAAAAGAATGAAGAAGAGATTGAATTACTAAAAAACCTTCTTTGGAAGCCAACATTTCCTCCGTATAAAAAGTATGGAGTATAGCCGCTACATTATTGAACTTTTCTACCCATGTTTTCTCCACTGCAAGAGGTCGTATTCCTTCCATAGATTCCTCAAAAACAGAACGTACAGAATCCGGAACCAGATCAGATTTTATTGCTACAAACCATCCGTTCACCTTATTCATTAAAAAGCCTTGATGTACCTGCCCTGGTAACACACAGAAAATAGTAGAATCTTTAGCTTCAATGATGTTGAAGTCAACCATCATTTTTACATGTCCGCTTTCCATGAAGGTAAATATATAATGGCTGTCGCGATGTATTCCTTTATCCATAAGAATACTCTCTGTATGATAGGTATGCTGATCCATTCTTTTTATATGGAAGCGATGCTTGGAGATATCACTTAGATCGTAGGTAGGAATGGTATGCTTCATCTTTTTGAAACTGATTTACAAAGCTACAATAATATAGAAGATCTGCTTTCATTCGTAATATAAAAAAATCTCCTGTGATGACAGAAGATTCTAAATTTTTATTTTTTTAATCAGGAAATTAATCAATATTTAGTTCATTACTTTGCTTTAGAAAAAGCCATTTTTACTGCCAGATAAGTTAATACACTTGCCATGAACCACTTTTGTACTTTAATCCAGGCAGGGTTATTATTGAAAAACAAGGCAACTCTGGCAGCTGTTAATACAATTAAGAAATTAATGCTAAAACTTATCAGTACCTGAATAGCTCCAAGTTCCAGACTCTGGGTTAAAACAGAGCCATATTCCGGTTTGATGAATTGCGGGAAAAATGAGAGATAAAAAACGGCCACTTTCGGATTGAGAACATTCGTTAAAAAACCAATGGTGAAAAGCTTTTTAGGGCCATCATTCGATGTATTTTTGTCAATATCAAAAATATTTTTGCTGTTAGGTTTAATAGCTTGATAAGCCAGGTATAAAAGATACATCGTTCCCAGGGTTTTAAGAACCAGATAGGCAAACGGAACAGCCAATAATACAGCCGTTAAGCCAAAAGAAACCATGATGATGTGAAACATAAATCCGCATACGACACCCATTAAAGAAATAAAACCTGACTTTTTCCCTTGTGTTATCGATTTTGAAATCAGGTAAATCATATTAGGACCTGGACTAATCACTAAAATAAGTGCTGCCAGAATAAAGAATGAAAGATCTTGAAGTGGGATCATTAATTTTTATACAAATGTCTTATTTCTTGAAATAATGTACAATACTTCTATAAAAATTACTCAAAAAAAAAAGAATTTATGATGTCTCTTTGCTGAGTGAAACGCCATTGCGAAAATTTTCATTCATATTGTTAACCGTTGCGTTAAAAACAAAAATAACCAACAAATGGAATTCAATTCAAATATTGAAAAAAATGTAAATTAGCCAACACAATCAAAGCAAATCCTTTCTAAGCAACCATGTCTAAATTAAAAGCTGTAAGAGAACAGAAAAATCTGACCCAGGAAGAACTTTCAGAAAAATCAAAAATTTCTGTGAGAACCATCCAACGGATCGAAGCGGGTACGGAACCCAAAGGACATACTTTAAGAGCATTGGCTCAAGCATTGGAAATAGAGGAAGCTTCATTGCAGGATAGTATTGAAACTACTGAAACAAGTGTTGAGGTAACTCAGGAGATCATTCCGGAAGTAAAGGAAGAACAGCAACCCGAGACCAATTATTCCCTTATTAAAATCATCAACCTTTCTTCACTACTATTTACCCTGCTGCCTCCGCTGAATATTTTAGTTCCGTTTCTCCTTATGTTTACCATGAAGCAGAGAAACAGTCTGGCCAGACAGATTATTTCAGTCCAGATGATATGGACGGTTATGGCTCCTATTGTATTCATTTTGGGGATCTTTTTAAAGCTTGGAAGACAGTTTACACTGGTTCTCATGATCGTAATTGTGCTCTCCAATATCTTTATAATCCTTCGTAATACTGCTGAGATTGACCGGAATAAAAAAATGTATTTTCGATTGAAATTCAATATGATATAAAACCTGTCAGGGCTTTGTCGGGTTTTTGTCGGGTTCATTTTTAATGGAATAACCCATGAAAATCTAATCTTTGTCAAAAATAATAAAAATGACAAAGTATACTCGTTTTATACTCCTATTTTTTATCGCTTTCTTTAGCAATGTTCATGCACAAATAGAAAAGACTGACGCTTTATACAAAACAATTATGTCCAGAGACAGCTTGCTTTTTTCGGTAGGCTTCAATACTTGTAATGTTGGTCAAATGGAAAATATACTCAATGACCAGCTTGAATTTTATCACGATAAAGATGGCTTTTCTGATAAAACGAAATTTATGATTGATTTTAAAAACGGATTATGCAGACCATCGAAAACGTATAAGGTAAGGAGAGCTTTGGTTGAAAAAAGTACCGAAGTCTACCCAATGTATAAAGAAGGAGAAGTATATGCTGTTATTCAGAATGGAACACATCTGTTTTATGAAAAAGAAACCAATCAGCCAGAGAACCTAACAGGTTCTGCTAAATTTACGCATGTATGGGCTAAAGAAAATGGCGAATGGAAGCTAAAAAGATCGCTCAGTTTCGACCATCAGGCAAAAAAAGGCAGTGATGAGAATGCTTTTGAAGATGACCAAGCTATTGAAAACTGGCTGAAAGAAAATAAAATTCCAACTTTAGGATTAGGAATCATTGAAGGTGGAGAATTGAAGCAGGTAAAAGTTTTAGGAGAAATAAAAAAAGGAATTTCGGCTCCCTATAATACCTATTTCAATGTAGCTTCTCTTACCAAACCTGTTACAGCAATGGTTGCTTTGCGCTTGATAAGTCTTGGAAAATGGAAACTGGATGAACCTCTTGATGCTTATTGGACAGATCCGGATATAGCCAATGATCCGAGACATAAAAAGATAACAACCAGACTCATTCTTTCCCATCAGACTGGATTTCCAAACTGGAGATGGATGAACGCTAACAAAAAACTCAATTTTCAGTTTGAGCCGGGAACTCAATATCAATACTCAGGAGAAGGATTTGAATACCTGCGAAAAGCCCTGGAAAAGAAATTCAAAAAACCATTGGAGCAGCTTGCTCGGGAATTGATTTTCCAACCGCTTCAAATGACGGATACCAATTACATTTGGGATCAGAATACCAATGAATCCAGATTTGCCATTGGATATAATGAAGAAGGAAAACCTTATCCGACAGAAAAAAATAGCACAGCCAATGCTGCGGATGATCTGCATACAACAATTGGGGATTATGGAAATTTTATGATAAATGTGATGAAAGGGAAAGGCTTGAATCCCGAGGTTTTTCAGGAAATGATAAAAAAACAGGTAAAAACAAAAGAAGATGTATACTTCGGATTGGGATTATCAGTGTATGATCTTGGAAATGGAGACTATGCACTGTCTCATGGTGGTGCTGATCTAGGTACAAGGTGTATTGCCTTTGTATTGCCAAAATCAGGAAAAGGACTTCTTATTTTTACCAATGTAGATAATGGCTATAAAGTCTATGAAAAGCTGGTTCTTCATTATCTGGGTGAGGAAGGGAAGAAAATTACTGAAATAGAAAACAGATAAGTTTTTCTCGCAGATTTTTTTAGATCTGCTTCATTGGTGAAATCAGCGAGAGATAAATTTAAAACGCAAAGTTTTATTTTCTAAATGTTGTATTTCAAGGAAGCAAAGTAAGGCGACAAAGTCGCTGAATAAGCGTAAGAATAAGGCTTGCTTCATCAGAATCGATTGAAAATCGATTACCTCTTAGCTTCCTTAAAACTATAAAGTATCTGATTTAATTCTTTGCGTTTTAAAAGCACAAGAACTTTAGATAAAAACTAATAATTTTCCATCCATAAAAATGCTGCCTTCAAAATGAGAAACAATTTTTTTATTTAATTCTCTCGCAGATCGAGTAGATTCCGCAGATTTTTTTAGATCTGCTTCATTGGTGAAATCAGCGAGAGATAAATTTAAAACGCAAAGTTTTATTTTCTAAATGTTGTATTTCAAGGAAGCAAAGTAAGCAAGAATTTGCTTTATGAAGCTGTATGGTTATACATCCGCTTCATCAGAATCGATTACCTCTTAGCTCCCTTAAAACAATAAAGCATCTGATTTAATCCTTTGTGTTTTAAAAGTATGAAAGCTTTAGATACAAACTAATAATTTCCATTAATAAAAAGCCTGTCTTCAAGAACGAGAGACAGGCTTTATGATTTTTATTTTACCTTTTCCAAAAGATATAATTTGGCTCCTGAAAATGCCAGCTTAGGCATCAGGTTGCCTTCCAGAACCATAGTCTTGCTGTTGACATCAATCACTGAAATATAATTATTGGAATTGTATTCAATATAGTTTTCCTTTTCCTTAGTGATGGGGTTTTTCCCGAATTCCATCTTGTATTTTACCCAGTCTTCATCCTGGGAGCTGCAATGTACCGGCTTGAATTTTGACTTTTTAGCTTTAAAAATAATCTGGTCAAAGCTATCCACACAATCCGAAGTAAAAGAAGCTTCCGGATTCTGATCTTTGGTAAAATCTTCAAAAGAACCTTTGTAAACGCCTACTACTTTCCAGGTTCCATCTACGCGGTCTTCATCTATTTTTCCCTTCGCTTTACTTACTGCCCAGCTGATGCCGTTAACGGTTCCTTTTACTGCCTTATAGCCTAAATTTACAGCACCAGACACCACTTTAGTTGCAGTTCTTACCACACATGAATTTAATACCAGAACAGCTGAAGCCAGAAATATTATTTTTTTCATATTGTCAAATTTTTTACGAAGATAAGGCTTTATGTTTAATGGGGAAGTAGAGGCTGGGAGCTGGAAGAGGGAGGCTGGAGGATATTGAGGTGTAATAATGACTGGTTTTGTTTTTTAGTTTGCTGGGCAGCTTTTTATGAAATTAGGGATAAAGGCTGGGAGCTGGAAGAGGGAAGCCGGAGGTTATTGAAGTACGGTTAATGGCTGGTTCTGTTTTTTAATCTTGTTTGCCAGGTTATATTGTAAACTGAAAATCAAAGCGTGTTGAGCAGTAACTTCCATCCTCCATCCTCCATCTTCTGACTTCCAGCCTTCCAATTCCCAGATTTTTTTCATAAGTTCGTCTGTTAAGAAATAATAACCATATGACTCCTACTGTAGTTCTCTTAATTGTTTTCATCGTTTTTGCGGTATTGTTTATTGGAATACTTTCCAGGCCACAGCAGGTTAATACATTTTCAGGTACAGATTTTCAGACGCAGCCTTTGGATCCGTCGGCCATTAAGAAGAGGGAAGATTATCTTACAAAGATGGAGAGCAGACAGCGTACAATAAGCATCATTCTTCTTGTTTTTATGGTTCTTGGTTTTTCCAGTCCTGTTTTTTATGCATGGTTTGATACCTTACATTTTAAAGGAATTTTGGATAAAGAAAGCTATGATGCCCGGATCAGAGATAATAATTTGTTGATGGGTGGAATGTTGGGAATGTGCGGATTGTTTTTCTTTATGATTTCATTGCTGAAAAGAAAGATGCTGCAAAGCTATAAAAGTGTGATATTAAGCCTGAATCAGACAGATTTTGAAACCATGCTTGATGTAAATCAAGCTATGAACGGAGTAGATAGATTTACAATGTCACCTCCTTTTATCGTCAGCCAGTCCAGATTGTATGTATTTAAATTAGGAAGGGTTTTGACTTTATTATGGGTGGATATCACAGAGCTTAAAATTAACAGTGCTCCACGTAATGGCTACTTTATAAAAATGAAAGTAAAAGGCAAAATATACTTTTTTACAATATCAGACCGTCCTATGGTAGATATATTTGTAGCTGAATGTGTGAAACATGGAATAGCCAGACCATCACAATGGTAATGGATATTTATTCTACCCAATTTCGTACGGTTTCAAAGAAAAAATTATACAGCTTTTTGTCTATATTATTTTGGTCGTGAATCACCATATCATATTCTTTTAAGGTTAAAGAAAAGGTAATACTGTATTTTTCGGAGGTTGCTGCTTCCTGAAACAATCTGGTTTGTGACAGAGTATCAATGTATTGCTGGAATTGTTCCTGGGTGAGTTTTTTATGTTTGGAAATATCAACAGGATTTCTGTTTTTATCCTGTGAATGTCGGATGTAGTGAACCGTACCATCCTTTTTTACGGTGATGCTTTCCTGGTCCCAATCGGTATGACTGTAGCGATGAATATATAGAGAATCTGCTTTTTTAAAATCAATTTTATAAAATTTTTGGGGTTCTCGATTTTGTTTGATGAGAAAATTTACCTGGCCATCCGAAGCGGGTATCTTATATTTTACCGTTGAATAATCATAATGTTGATTCAAAGAGTCTGGCTTAAAAGAGATCATATCCTGTTTCAGATCATAACTTCCCGATGCAACATCCTTAGTGAGATAATCGCCCTGGTCATTTTGATGATAAGCATTAAATGTATGATCATTATTTAATTGCAGCACTTCAGTAGCAGTACAACACCCATTATATACTGGAAGCATGACAGACTGGGCAACATAGGTTCCGGAAACCTTATTGCCTTTATTACAACTATTTAAAATGATTGCTGATAAGAGAATAATAATTGTTGTTAATTTCATCTGCATGATATTCAGGTTATGGTTATTTTGTTACAGGAGGAGCTTTAAACTTTTCAAAAGTATAAATAAGCTGGTAATACATTTTGTTTTCCTGATAGGTTTTTCCCATTGGAGTAACCTCTTCACCTTGTAACAATAGCTTCTTTTCAACCTGATTGTGCTTATATTTTTTTAACGTTGGCAGAAGATAATAAACACTGGTAGTTTGTCCCTGTTCGTTATCATGAATAAACAGCCATTCATTAAATTTTTTATTAAAATAACAGGCGAGGTTTCCGCCAAGCTTCTTCGGTCCTGAATATTTCACTTTAAATCCTTTCTTTGTTAAAAGACTGTCCGTATTCATCTTGTTAGGAATAAGAGTATACCAGATCTCAGAGGATGTTAAAGTCTGTGCCGATGACAGAGATATCCCTGAAATGAATGCAATAAAGAATAATATAAAGTGTTTCATTAATTTTAATTTAAATCAGTCTTTTAATCTGTTTTCTTTTCCCGATTCAGCTTTTTCCTTTCTTAGCAATTTTCCTGTCGGGCTGAAGTAATAATTGACATTGTCTTTCTGGAAAAATAATTCCTGACCATAAAGATAGGCATCATTATATTCTAATGGGATAATGGTTTTCATCTGGAAATCTGATAAACCAAATAAACCGTTTTTTCGGATAATAACTGTAGTATCTGTTAGGGATACCAGCTCAACATCACTTAGTTTAATGACATATTTCCCGTTTTTATCAACCACTCCGTATTGGTCTCCGATCCTTACGATAGAATAAAACTGGTTTTTATCATTCATAAAATGAAACCCATAAATTGTATCATATAGAAACGGAACAAGAGTCTTATTCTGAATATCTATAATTCCTTCTTTACCATTCTTTTTTGCAGAAATAAGAGTACTGTACATTGGATCCAGCTGCTCATATTCTATGGGAATTAATATTTCATTTTTATCATTAACAATACCGCTTAGGTCATTTTTAGTTACCTTTATAAACCCACTAGATATACCTATTGAGCCGTAAGTATTGTCTAACCCTATAACCCATTCTCCCTTGCTGTTGAGAATACCATACTTTTCTGTACCGGGAATATGTTCTTCCTTTCTTCTTCCTGCTTCATTATATTCATGTTCAGCTTTTGAAACCAGATAATAGCCGTCTGTATTATAAGTGGCTGAGCAAAACTGAGGCGGGATAACATTGGTTCCATCCGAAAGGTAATAGCCGATATATCCATTGGCATTTTTCAGGGGATACAGCTCATTGTATTTTTGAGCATTGACCCAAAGACAGGGAACCAATAAAAGTATGGGAATTATTATTTTTTTCATCCTGGTTTTTACTTCATAAAAGTACCTATTATCGGGGATATTCCATTCATCCTATTTTTTGTATTTTTAAAAATAAGATTAATAATGATGAAAATATTATCTTTTATGCTCCTGTTTCTGTTGGTGTGTTCATGTTCACCCAGGATGACGAGGCTGGCCACTCCGGAAGATAAAACAGATTTTGGAATCTCAAATCCATCCAAAGCATTGTTTTTTGTGGAAAATGAGAGTATTACAGCACCAGAAAACCACATCAGCTATCATAAAGAAGTAGCAGACAATCTTTACAGACAGTTTGGAGGAGCTACAGAAAGGGTAATGGTGGCCAGAACTAATGCTCAAACCTTTAAATTTTCTAATGGAACTACAACATGGTTTGTAAACGTTCAGAACTTCCCTAAACGTACAGCGATGATTTTATTTGATGGTGAAAATGAGCCTATCATTGAATACCATACCAAAAATTACGAGCGTTTGGTAAAAAAATACTTGTCCGAAGACCTGAAAAAAAAACAGCAAATTGGAAAAGAGAATAAGGCTACTGAAAAAGGAGCCTCCAATGTCCGGAACTCCATAGATGCCTTTTCTTTCACTCCGGATCAGAAATATGCGGACCAGATTATTAACCACAGCAATACAAGCTACTATCCTCTTATTGCTTTTGAAGACGGAGGAAATTGTAACGGACGATTCCGGAATGTAATTTACTCGGATGAAAAACAGCAAAATATAAGCTATACCACCAATGTTACCTACAGAAACGGGAGAATGCTGGAATATATGTACTCTCGTGAAGGAATTGAAAGTGTACAAAAATATTACCTTAATAAAGTAGCATTATTAGATTCTATAGTGAATTCCGAGAATGGTAAAAGGGAAATGAAGCTTAATTTCAAATATCTGCCGGATAAATTTATCATTCATTCCAGCTTGGGATCCAGGGAAGAATTTCATTTGAATGGCAAAGGACAGGTAGAGGTACAATACGACTTCAATAAAAAGGATAAGCTTACAAAAGAAACTTATTACCAATATGATAGTCTCGGAAGAATATTGGTGGAAGACTGTATTTATGACGGAGAAAATCCGGTCACCCATACCTATGAATATGATTCTGATAAGAGAAGAATGTACTCAAAGCTGACTATCAAGGGAAAAGAAGGGAAAATAATTTCAGAAAATAAGTCTGAAATCATTGATGGAAAACAAGTCTTTACCGTTATTGCTGATGGAAAAATACTAAACAAATCTGTTTCAACGCTGAATAGCAATTGTGAAGGAAGAGTGGTTACGTATGATGGCAAGGGAAAAATAGTATCCGTGAGTGTTCAGAAAAGACGATGATGAATTATAAAACAACAAATGCTCAATAACCATTTATGCTCAAAAAAAATTATTTATTTCTCTATTTTTTATACATTCCAACACTGTTTTTGGCCCAGACAAAGACCCTTTATTTTGATTCCGGCTGGAAGGAAACCCAAAAGCCTAATGCGGTATACTACCGTCCACTTCCGTTTTTGAAATCAGGAACTTTAGAATTGCTCCGGGACTATTATGTGAAAGGGAATGTACTTCAGATGCAGGGCTATTTTGCTGGAGGAAAAACAAAAAATCTGGTAGGAGATGTTTTTTGGTATAGTTCTGATCAATATGATCATTCCGGATCTTCTTACATCAATAAAACCAAACAGAAAAAGCTGACCTATTACTTTGATGACGGCAAAATCTGGAAAACTGTAGAATATGGAGACAGTTTAAAATCCGGCAAAACCATAGAATATAAACCGGATGGAAGTATTTTGGGCGAAGCCATTTATAAAGACGGTTATATTGAGTCCGGAACAGTAGGATATGTGCATTCCACTTCCGATTATAAGAGATACAATACAAAAACGGAATCTGACGAATTTATCAGTATACCACCCAAAGCAGGAACCCGGGAATATAAAAAGGTCTATTATTGGAAAAAAAATCTTAAAACAGCCGTAGAATACTCCTATCGTAATGATAGGGTAGTTCAGTCAAGACATTTTGATGAGAACGGAAATCTCATTCAGCAGATAGACAGTACTTCTTATTTTTATCCGGAAAGAGAGCTGAAGAACGGAAAATATTTCTATTACTATACCCAAAAAAGTGCTATAGTCGAGCCTCCTTCCTATATTGAATTTAAAAGTTTTCCTTTTTCAGAAGTCAATATGGAACAGGTAAGTTATATCGTTCAGTATCGCGGAGCAGTCAGATTTTTGGAAAAACATCCTACTAATGATCTGTACAGGGAGATAGTATATAATTTCTTTAAAGATAATGGAGCCGATTTTATCCAGTTAAAAAGAGATGATAACGATGCAATCTGGAAACCGATAGAAAAATACAGGGATACAGAAGCTGTATTTATTTCTGTTTCCGATGTGGAAGCATTATCCAAAGAGGCAGTTTTTCAGAGATTTTCCAAAAGAACATGGACGAATCCGTATTTTAAAAATAAGCCTGTTTCTGAGCAGTTATATTTTTCCTCCTTCAATTGTATGGGAAAAAGAATGCGCTATTCTTCATCAGGGAAAACAGAAGTCAATGAACAGGAATCCCAACTCGTCTATATCAACCTGGTTCCCGGAAAATATATGATTCTCCGTAGAACCGGCGGATATTTCATTCCCAAAAGCTCCGGTGATGTGATGGAGATTCCCAACTACATTCAGGAATAATTTTCCCTATTAAAACTTAAAGATCATGAAACTTTCATTCAGAATATATTCCATTTTACCACTTTTGGTTTCAGCCTGCCTGTTTTCCCAGATTCGGCCTCCCAAACCTGTTCCCAGGGCTATAAAACCAGGAGTTTCAATACCAGATCCTATTTCATATCCTAAATCTAAAATGTCTTCACGCGATTCTATCCAACATGAAGTTCAGACGCTCATGAGCAGGTATTATGACTGGAGTGATGAGAATACCGATCCTGAAACCGATCAGATTCTTGTTCTCCGGGAAAAAATAAAAGAAACCAAAGGACTGCGCAAAACCCTTTATCAGTATTATCTGGCGAATATCTACACATCCTATATCAGTAATTACAGCTCAAGGATGAAGCAAAAAGATAGTACACCGCTTAGCGAACTTTCAGACGATTATAAAACCTGGGCCTTAAATGACTTCTACAGGGAAGCAGAACAACTCTACAGCCATGTATTTTCAAATAAGCAAAAATTACAAGACGAAAAAACAGAACTTTGGAAACAGCTTATAGAAAATGAAGAATTTACAAAGTATAAACCTACTCTTTATGATCTTGTAGCAACAGATTATTTGAGATTTTTACAGAATCTACCCTTTGATTATGATCAGATTGCAAAGAAAAAGATCATAGAAATTAAAGAGGAGCTGCTGCAGTTTCACACCAAAGACTCAGATAAAACAGCTTTGATTTACCTTAAAAGCACAGAAATTGAAGGCGATGCAAAAGAACAGTCACAGCAATTGATTGCATTGGCAGATGCTTTTCCTAAAGAACCTTTTTCAGCCTATCTTCTTTATCAGGCAGCCATTCTTGAAAGGGAGGAAACTTCGGATAACAATTTTCTGATTGCCCATCAGCTCTGCCAAAGGGCTATTGATGATATTTCCGCTTCTAACTGGAATAGTTACTGTAAAGGTTTGATTAATTACTTTGAACGTTCAGATCTGGCCATCGAACTTCCGGAAAGGAATCTTCCAGGAGAATATATTCCGATGAAGACAACCTATAGAAATACAGATGAAGTAAAAATAGAGCTGAGCAAAAGATCAGCTAAGATTGATTTTGATAAAGAGCCTGTCTGGAATGGATATTCCGTGAATGAAAAGCTGATTTCCTCTATCAATTATATCTATAGTTATCAGAGTTTCCGTACTGATATTTTTCCGGTGAAAGAATTTGGGGATTACAGGCTTCATGAGACTATTTTGGCTGTTCCACCTCTGGAAGAAGGGTTATATGAGATCAGAAGTTCTTTTGGAAATAATAACAACAGCAAGGTATTTGCCGTTTCAGACCTTTTTTATGTAAAAAGATTTGAAGATAATACGAAGGTAACTTTACAGGCTCTGAATACCAAGACAGGGAAAAGTATTGACAATGCTGAATACATCATGTATCAGAATATCAATGATTATGAACAGAAATATTCGGAGAAAAGAGAAAATAAACTGATAAAAACCGGAAATGGAGTCACTGATGCATCAGGGATGTTTTCATTGCTAAAATCCAGAAATCGGGAATATGATGCCAGTATTATTTATTTCCCACAGACGAAAAAATATTTTGTTATTGATAGAGATTATCGTGAAACGAGAGGCCGAGAAGAAGAGAAGACGAAAAAGGAACCTGTTAAGAAGGGCTTTATCATTTTTACAGACCGTGCAATCTACCGTCCTGGGCAGAAAATCTTTTACAAAGGAATTCTGGCGCAGGAATATTATGAAAAAACAAAGATCCTCCCTAAGCAGAAAGTGGAAGTGAGGCTGATAGATGCTAATTATAAAGAAATTGCTAAAACAGAGGTGGTTACTAATGAGTTTGGAAGTGTTAGTGGGACATTTACACTTCCGCCTGGAGGAGTTACAGGAAACTATTCTCTTGAGATGACAGCAGATCTGGGAGAGATTTCCGGAGAAAAAGAACAGAATGTCATTTATGAGAATAAATACGTAAGAGTTGAAGAATACAAAAGACCAAAATTCCGGGTAAACATTAATCCTGTAAAAGAAGCGTATAAGCTGGGAGATGAGGTAAAAGTAAGCGGAAAGGCAGAAGCTTTTTCAGGAGCTGATATTTCCGGAGCCAAAGTAAAATATGCAGTGAAAAGAAAGGGAATCTATTTATCAAGAAACTATTTTGAAGATTATTATTACCCGGCTTATAACGAAAAAGAAACTGAAGTCACTCATGGAGAAGTAGCTGCGGACAACAATGGAAGTTTCAGTATTTCATTCAAAGCGGAAGCTGATAAGCTGGATCGTAAAAGTAAAATAAGAAACTATCAGTATTTTGTTTCTTTCTATGTAACTGATGGTAACGGAGAATCCCAAAGCAGCCAATCCATCATCAATATTGGTGATACAAAAGCTAAAATCAGTATTGAAGGCGCAGAGCAAATGCTTCAGAAAGAATGGGAATCTGTAAAAATATCTTTGAGTAATCTCAACGATCAGAAAATAGAAGCTAAAGGAAAGCTAAACGTTACTCCATTGAAAGAGGAGAACAAGATCCTGCTTCCTAAATTCATCAAAAAATCAGGATACAATAGGTATAATTCCGAAGATTCTGAAGATAAAGTATTAGTACATTCCAGTTATGATAAAGAACTTTTTGATACCTATTTTCCATATATAAGTTATGAGTCGAATGGCAAAGTTAAGCCTAAAAAAGGAGAGCCTATATTTTCAAAGGAATTCAATACTTCAGAAACTGAAACGGTAAGTCTCCATAAGAATCCTGCTCCAGGAAAGTATCTTTTAGAAGCAGAATCAGTGATCGGTCATGATACTATTACAGCTTTTAAGGTTGTTGAAGTATTTGACAATATCACTTTCAGAAACGGCAAACCTGCTTATTTCGGAGTTCGTACAGATAAAGAATCATATACGGTTGGAGATAAAGCTGTCATTACTTTTTATTCAGATTTTGAAGAAGGTTTTGTGAATTACCGTTTTGTTCATGGTGAAAAAAAAGCTGATTATCAGCAGGTGGTTATGAAAAATGGAGTTGTAAATATTCCCGTAACCACTACTGATGCTGACCTGAAAGAAAAACTGTATATCGAATATGATTTCATTCACGATAACGATTTTGCCAAAGGAACTTTAAAATTAGAGATTAAAGAAAATACAAACCGGAATCTTGATATTACCACTCAGGTTTTCCGTGATAAAATTCAGCCCGGAGTACCTGAAAAATGGGTATTAACGATTAAAGGAAAAGATAAGGAAAAAATTAATGCTGAGGTGCTGGCTTCTATGTACGATGCCTCTTTGGATCAGTTTGTGAAGAATGAATACCGTTTCACTCCTTACAATGCTAACATGTATAACGAATACCGAGATTACGACTCCTATAATATGTCTCTTAATGACTTTCTCAAGGAACTGACCTCTTCAGTCTCAATGAATTTTAACAGAAGCAGTGAAAGATATTCCTTGCGGTCCGAACAATTCTATCCTTCTCCAAACGCGCCTTATTTTCAGAATACTTCTATCAGGGTTCTGGATTTATCAAGTCCTACCTCAACCTCTGCAATGTATATGACAGAAGCATCGCTGGATGAAGTTGTTGTGGTTGCATCAGGATACAGCCGGAAAGCGGAAAATAAAAAACCTGTTTATATTGTTGACGGAAAGCTGACGGATAAAAATATTCCCGAGGATGAGATTGCAGAAACCAAAAAGCTCAACCCAACTGAAGCGATGGCTTTATATGGAAACGATGCTGAAGGAGGCGCTATTGTGGTAACCTCTAAAAAAGCTATGAAAGAAGAATTGCTGAAAAAGGTAAAAGCAAGAACCAATCTGGATGAAACGGCATTTTTCTTTCCTACTCTTTACACCGATGCAGATGGAAATATAAAGCTGGAATTTACTTCCCCGGAAGCCCTTACCCAATGGAAGCTGATTCTGTTTGCCCACACCAAAGATCTGAAAACTGGGTCCGCCGAATTTTTTACCAGAACACAAAAGGAGTTGATGGTAACCCCAAATCCACCAAGATTTTTAAGACAGGGCGATAAAATACAGCTTTCAGCTAAAATAGATAACCTGTCGGATAAAGAAGCAACAGCAGATATTATGCTGTATCTCTTTGATCCGGAAACATCCCAACCATTAGATTCAATCTTTGTAAATATCAATTCCCTGAAGAAGATTAATATTGCAGCCAAAGGGTCTGCACAGGCAAGCTGGGATATTAAAATTCCGTATGCATTGGACCATGTAGGCTATAAAGTTATAGCAAAAACAAAGAATTATTCCGATGGAGAAGAGAACATTCTTCCTATCCTTTCCGATCGGATGCTGGTAACGGAAACGGTTCCGGTTTCTATCAAAGAAGGGCAGACTAAGACCTATACCATGAACGGATTACTGAATAATGCATCTACTTCGGCTGCCAATTTCAATCTGAGTGTAGAGCTTACTTCCAATCCTTTATGGTTTGCAGTAATGTCAATTCCATATCTGAGAACTTTTCCGCATGAATGTTCAGAACAATTGTTCAGCAGATTATACGGAAATATGCTTTCCACCTATATTATGAATTCTTCTCCAAAGATCAGGAAGGTTTTTGATGAATGGAATGCTAAAGAAACCCCATCCAATCCTTTAGATGCCAATGAAAATCTGAAAACAATTCTTATCGGAGAAACCCCATGGCTGAGCAGAATTAAAGATCAGAAAGAACAAATGGAGCAGCTTGCTGTTTTCTTTAACCTGAATACAATGCAGCGTGATCTTAAAAAAGCACAGCGAGACCTTGTTGACCGGCAAAATTCTGATGGAAGTTTTTCCTGGTTTCCTGGTGGCGGAAAAGATAAAACCATTTCCGGACATATCCTTGGTGGGTTTGGAAAGCTTAACAAAATGCTGAAAGGCAAGTCTGATGAGTATTTTACCAATGAAATCAACCGTGTTATCAAAAACAGCATCAGTTATCTGGACAAAGAATATTATGACAAACTCATCAATGACCGAAAATCAAGTGATAAAATGGATGTAGGCGACTATGTCTCCTATTTCTATTACAGAAGCTATTGGACAGAAACAGAGATTCCATCCGAACTGAAAAAAATGCTTAATACACTAGCCAATACCTATGTGAAGACCTTTGATGAATACAGCCTTTATCATCAGGCCATGATTGTTACTCTTTTACAGCGTTATGGATATCGTGATCTGGCTAAAAAATGTGTTGCCGATCTGAAAAAAGAAGCCAAAACTTCTGAAGAAAATGGAATGTACTGGGACAATAATATCTCTGGATGGTACTGGTATCAGGCCCCTATAGAAACACAGGCTATGCTGATAGAAGCTTTTTCAGAAGTCACTCCTGAAGATATGAAAAGTGTAGAAGAAATGAAGGTATGGCTATTAAAAAACAGGCAGACAGAAGGCTGGGGAACTACAAAATCTACTACTGAAGCAGTATATGCCCTGTTAAACTATGGGAAATCATGGCTGAATGCAGAAAAAGGAATCACCATGAAACTAGGAAACGAAACCATTTTTCCTGCCAACAATCTTTCCAAAACTTCAGAAGCTGGATTCTTTAAAAAATCTTATTCATGGAAAGACGTTACACCTGAAAAAGCGAAGCTTGAGGTTCAGAAAAACAGTCCGGGAATAGCGTGGGGTGGAATGTATTATCTGTATTATGAAGATATGGATAAGGTGATCGCTCACCATTCATCTGATGTTTCTGTGGAGAAGAAGCTTTTCCTGAAAATATTTGACGGAAACGAAAGCAAGCTTAAAGAAGTAACTACAGAAAACCCTGTTAAGTTGGGTGATCTGGTCACTGTAAGATTGGTCATTCATACCAGTAGAGATATGGAATATATTCACCTGAAAGACATGCGGGCAAGCGGTTTTGAACCTGTTAATGTACTTTCTTCCTATAAATGGCAAAATGGAGCCGGATATTATGAAAGTACCAAGGATGCAGCTACCCATTTCTTTTTTGATTCCCTACCAAAAGGAACTTATGTTTTTGAATATGAGCTGAAAGCGAATAATGTCGGAGATTTTTCAAACGGAATTACTTCCTTCCAGAATATGTATGCTCCGGCTATGAGTGCTCATTCTGAAGGGATGAGAGTGAAGATCGTGAAATAGAGTAGGAGGCTGGAAATTCCTTTTAGTCATATATCACTTCTTTTCCAGTTTCAAAATCTAAATAAAAATGGTTAAACATTGCATTTCGGCTTCAGGTTGTATTACATTTATGGATTCAAATAAAAACTAATAAGGAACTCTATGTCAAGATTACTATTGGGTATTCTGCTTTTTGTGATAGCCTGTAAAAAAGACGAAACTAAAAAGCTTACGGATATTGAACAGATACAATTTGAGAACTTTTCTCCGGAAGAATTCTATCAAAGTCACAATATATTCAATGCAGCAAAGGTGAATGTAGATTCTTTGAATGTCTATAATAAAGAGGTTCTCATAGGTGCCTATCAAATAGATACTTTTGATATTGATCCTAAAAATTATGTTTTTTACCCGGATTACACCTATTATAGCCAAAGAGGAGAAATGTTCGATCATATCACAGAAAAAGAGATCAAGGATGAACAGGTATCTGGGGGGATTCCTGTTTCGGAAATTGCTTTTTTCAGAAACATTAAGTTCAATTACGCCCATTTTATTCTGGATAAGAAAAGCAACCGGATCGTGGGCTGTCGTTTCAGTACTATTCCACATTCAGAGGCTAATTATTATCAAAAAACTATGGATTGGGTCCGCAAAGAATTGGGTAAGCCTCAATATAGTTACAATGGTTTTAGCGATGACGAAGGCGGGGCGGTTCATTATCCTTTGGTGTATGATATCTGGATCAGGGATGGAAAAATGCTTCAGTTCAATAAAGATATCAAAGATGAAGGCGATAAAAAATACGAATACATCACGCTTCTGACCCTCAATGAAAATCTGATTGATATTTTTGATAGTAGTCAAAATCTACGTTTTACCCTATTTAAAGACTTTTTTGATCCGGAGAGGTCAAGAAGACATATGCTGGAAGGAACTCTTATGAAACGTTTCGGAAAAAATGATTTGGAAAGAGCAGCTGAAATGATGAGAAAACATATTGATTCAGTGAGAAAATAAATTAATAGCTGATAAACAGGTAGTTTTATAGCGTTGTATAAATAAACCTCGGGCCATTTTCGAAGAAAATGGCCCGAGGTTTATTCAAACGGATTGAAGAGATCTTGGTCATTTAGAAAATTATTTTCAAATATTCTTTTGGTATCCACATGAAGCATAACACTAAAGTTCCGATTAACAGTAATGATAAAATCAATGTAGCGAGTTTAAATCCATCCAGTCTGAACTCTTTTTCCTGATTTCTGCCGGAACTGTGAAAACTTGCAAGACCATTAACATACGGCTGATTTTCCTTACCCTGAACCCTTCCATTTAGCGAAGAGAGGGAAGAGAGAGTATCTATATTTCTGTTTTGGTGGATACTGTCTGTAAATGACCGTTTGTTTTCGTGATGTCTTTTTTTAGCCGCTTCTACTTTTCCCTCAGATTTAAGATACTGAATAATTTCCTCTATTTTTTCCGAATATTGGTTAAATTCTTTCTGAATGACCTCCAGGCTGTTTTTAGATTCCTTTATTTTAGTTTCATTTTCCTGATGCCGTTTTTCATTTTGTGAGATCTGTTTGTTGAGATCCCCAACCAGTTTGGTTTTCTCTTCCTTTAAATTTTCTTTTTCCCTTTTCAGATCAGCGATAGCGCTTTGAAGAGCATGGAGTCTTTCTTCCTCAAGGTAATCAAGTTCCTTTTTAAAACCATCAGCATCTACAATTTTAAAAATCCTTTTTTGCTTTACAAATTTTCCAATTTCATGACTTTGGGTAAAATAAATGGTATCATAAACGTTCAGAAGATCAATGGCTTTGCTGAAAAAGATCTGCAGTTGGGCAGCATTGGTTTCACAGTATACGACAAGGTAATTATTATTAGATCGGGTAAAATCAAGTTCATCCACTTCCCGGACATTGAATCCTATTTTATCAAAATCTTTTGGTTTTTGGATGGAGAATTGATCGGAATGATTGATGGTAATGGTATCTTCTGAAAGATTATTTTTCTCAAGACTGTTCTGAAAGTCGTTCAAGGCATTAATGATAAGTCCCTCAGCAGCAATTTTATTAACGAAAAGCAAACTCGAGCCTATAAAAGTTCCGCCCCTGTCTGAGTTCTGTTCTTTTGCAAAAGTATAAACAGAGTAGGAGATAAGGTTATATCCACCGGCATAATCCTTCCGGATAGAATAGATATTGCTTTGAGGAAACAGCTTAATAGCATCCGTTTTTAGATCAAAGGTTCTTATTTCCCTGGCAATACTTTGATTTCCACCCAGAAAAAAGGTTTGTCTGAAGCCATTCGGGTTCCCAAAAGTCCCGAATGCGGAGAAAAAATAGTTACTGTCCATTAATTTGTAAAACTAAATTTTATACGTTCCCAGAATGTTCCTTCATAATCCAGATCGTAGCCTGTAATGCTTCTGTAGAGCCATTTCGCAAGCACTTCCGCTGTAGAAAGATTCAATAAGTCAATTTTTTCACTTCCGGTGGTATTCTGAATACTTCCGATCGTGTAATAGGATTTGCTTAAGCCATACGTATCAATACGTTGTGAAGTCATTGGCAGATGTTCAGAAATAAAAGAATCAAGGGCTTCGGCACTTTCCACATCCATTCTTCCGGATTTATCCCACTTGGAAATAACCAGAATAGCGTTCACTGATTTTAAATTTTTACCCTTTCTTTCCAGCTCATCCAGAAATTCATTGATTAAAGAATCATCTTTATACGCAGTTTCATAGCTGGTAACAATGATAAAAGTAAGCGGAATATTGGCATTCAGAAAGGTTTCTATGCTGCTGTGATAGCTTCCGCCTCTTCGGATATCATTATGGTTTTCCCCGGAAGTTTCCAGAAAGGTAAGATCTATAGGAACCACTCTTTTAGAACGGTTGTTTGGTTCAAAAACAAGATCCAGGCGGGTTACCTGATCCCTTGTCGTTCTGTTGGGAAGTACGCCCTGTCTGATGTTTTCAAAAAAATCCGAAAGCAAAACATTGGCTTCCTTAGAGTTGGGAGTTCCTAACTTTGGTCTCAAAACTCCGGCATACGATCGGAGATAATAAAGCATTGAGGAGAGAATCACAGATTTCCCGGACTCTGCTGTTCCGAAGAAAAAAACAAAATTGCTGTCCTTATTCCTGATATCGTTGGAGATCGTTTTGGCAATCGGGACAAAATCTTCTTTTATATCATTTTGAAAATCAAAAGATAACGGTTTTAGTGTTTCCTCTGTTTCAAAAGACAGAGGTTTTAAATGATCGTTCGTTTCCATGGGGTTAGTTATTAGGGATGATGGTTTTACCGCTTCTTTTATTGGTGAATACGCTTCTACCGTTGTTTCCGTTGTAGTTTCCTGAATCTGTTACCAGTAAAATGATAATAACGATCACGAAATCAAGCAAGATACAGCCAGCTAATACCACAAACTGGTACATTCCGAAGTTTTTAATGGCATGTTCAAAAGCAAAACCTATTTTCCCCACTTGCTGGGTTTTTGAAACCATAGGCTCAAAATGTATTTTGTCGTTTCCAAGAACTGTTTGTGCTCGGTTTCCCAGTTTATTGTAATCCGAGAGAGATTCATCAATTAATCCCTGAGAGAGCCCGTCTTTGTCTTTTTTAGACAAAAGCAGAAGATCCTGGATGTTCTTATTCCATTTAAAAGCTGCATTATTGATATCAGTTTTCAAAGCTCTTTCTTCAGGAGAAAGGTCTGAAATGATATTGTCAATCTGTTTTCCCATTCTTTCGGCAAGATCTTCGTAATCCTCACCAACCGGAGTCAGTAAATCCACTTTTTGCCCTGTTAATCTTTCTACATCCTTTATCAAAAGCTGGGCGCGGGTTCCGATACCTTTATTTCCGGGATCTTTGATCTGTTCCATCAGTTGTTTCTTCTTGATCTCAATATTTTGAGTGGTAGCTTTATTGTATTTATAGCTTAACTTCGATTCCACATCGTTTTCAAGAGCCGTGAAATTTTTATTAATATCACGAAGCTCATCCGTATAAATATCGGTTTTCATAAACCTTGTGTACAATGCATTAAAATTGGCTATAAAGCAGAACGAGGCAATAAAAATGTAAATTCCTACCAGGCTTCCGGTAGGCTTACCTTCCAGTTTGGCACTTCTCAACATCCAGCACAGGAAGAGGAGGAGCAATGATAAAACCAAGGCAATGACAAATGATGCGGGACCAAAGATCTGCTGTAATCCAATCCAGGTCTGGTAAAAACTTACGCTGATGAGTAATAAAGCAAGAATTCCCAAAAAGAGATCTGCAGGGGTCATTTTTTTATTCATAATGTATCTGTTGTTTCTTGAATGAGGTTATAAAAAACACTTTGTTTTATAATGCTCGAAACTACAAACAACGGCCTGAAAAAAATTACGGAAACCCGTAAAGGAAGGTACTCCTGATTGAGTCTAAATGATGATTTTATGAATTTTCATTAAGTAGATTGGGCAGATCGATCAGATCTTAGAATAATCTGCAGAAATAAGTTGCACAGAGAGAATTTAAACTTTCACTCCTTAAAGCAAGGTTTAATTTCCCAATTCCAATTGGTTTTTAACCAGATTGTAATATTCCTTTTGGGTATCCACCAATTGTTTATGATTTCCTTGCTCTACAATATGACCATCTTTAAGAACAATGATCTGATCTGCATTTTTAACGGTAGAAAGTCGATGAGCAATAATAACAACTGTTTTGCCCATAAAAAAAGACTGAAGGTTATTATGAATAATCCTTTCATTATCTGCATCAAGAGCTGATGTAGCTTCATCAAAAAAGATGTAGTGCGGGTTTTTGTATACGGCTCTTGCAATTAAAATACGCTGTTTCTGCCCTCCGGAGATTCCATTGCCAGCTGCCCCAATTTTTGTGCGGAGACCCAACGGAAGGCCATCTATAAAGCTTTTGATATTTGCTATATGAATAGCATGCTGCATTCGGTGATCATCAATTATTTCATCGCCGGTAGCAATATTACGCTCAATGGTATCTGAAAAAATATAGCCATCCTGCATTACTGTTCCGCTGTTTTCTCTTATACTTTTAGGAGACAAATGCTGTACATCTTGATCATTGTAGAATATTTTTCCGGCAGTGGGATCATAGAATTTTAAAAGCAGCTTCATCAATGTTGTTTTACCACTTCCGCTTGCTCCTACAATAGCCGTTATTTTGCCCTGAGGAATAAAAAGATCAATGTTTTCCAGTACAAACGGAGATTTAGGACCTTCATACTGGAATGATACTTTATCAAAATGAATTCCGTATGGAGTTCCGTTTGCTGTAAAAACGGAATGATGAATAAGCAAAGGTTGCAATCCCGTCTGTTCTTCTTGGGGATGGTTCTGAACTTCGTTAAGTCTGGTAAGACTCAATTTTGCTTCCTGTAAAGAACGGAAAAAATTGACCAGCTGATTAACAGGGCTATTCATCTGTCCTATAATGTAAGAAATACTTAATAAGGTTCCCAAGGACATTGAATCAATAACCACCAAATAAGCGGCAAGAAAAGTAACCAGAATATTTTTAGACTGATTAAGAATTTCAAAACCCGATAGCTGAATTTGGTTGATTTTCAGTATTCTTAAATTGGTCTTAAAGAGTTTCTGCTGTATATTTTCCCATTCTTTTCGTTTCAGATCTTCATATTTATTCAATTTCATTTCAGAAACGCCATTGATGATTTCATAAATAGCTTCCTGATTTTCACCCCGCTGATGAAATTTGAAATAATCTATAATCTCTCTTTTCTTAAGCCAGAAAAGTGACCATACTACAGAGATAGCAGTTAGGGCAATATATACGAGCATAATCCTGTAATCGTAGTAACATAATACTCCGAAGAAGACCGAGAAAGTGATTAAAGAAAATAGAGTCAGAATACTTTGTGAAGTTAAAAACTGTTCTATTCTTTCATGATCCTGAATACGCTGGCTAAAGTCTCCTAAAAGACGGGTGTCAAAGAATTTTATGGGAAGATGTAAAAGCCTTTTAAGGAAATCCGAGATAATTTGTATACTGATTTTAGTGCCAATTTTTAGTGTGATCCAGTTTCTTATAATTTCGAATATGACGTTTCCCGAAAAAAAAGCTAATTGAGCTAAAAGGATTATTCCAATCAGGTTGATATTCTTTTTATTAACACCATTATCTATAAGTTTTTGTGTCAGGATAGGAAAAACAAGGGTAGTTGAAGCTCCCAGTATCAATAAAAAAAACAATAAAAGAAGCTGCTTTTTATAGGGTAGGAGGTAAGAAGCCAGTTCTTTATAGGAAATATGGTCCTGAGTATTCTGATTGGTATTTTTATAAAACTTTTCCTCAGGTTCCAGAAGTAATGCTATGCCGGATTCTGAATCCGTTAGCCAGCTTTTTGTAAATTTATCTTCATTAAAAGAAATAAAACCATGTCCGGGATCAACAATTTTATACTTTTTTTTTTTACTGAATATCCCTTTTTTTATTTCGCGTAAAACAACAAAATGATTTTGATTCCAATGGATGATGCATGGAAGGGGAAGGGTTTCTAAATCTTCTACCTGTAACTGAACTCCCATGGCTTCAAAACCTAATTCAGTAGCAGCTTCATGTAATCCAAGCAGAGATACGCCTTCCCGGGTAAGGAAGGATTTGTCTCTGATATACTGAAGGCTGATGTCTCGTCCATAATGTGAGGCAATCATAGAAAGACAAGCAGGCCCGCAATCCATTTGATCATGTTGAGGAATAAATTTCATAAGCTATATTCCGGTTAATAATAGTTCGTTAGGATAAGGGAGCTTTTTATCGCTGCCTTGCATCAGAGTAATTCCAATTCCGGTTATCCCCCAAAAAAAAGAATATTTTGCTGAAGGGTGAATTTGCTGATCGTCTTCATAATCAAACTGAAAACCAGCCAATGTTTCTTTGTCAGCACTCCAGTAAGAAGTAATCTGATCATACCAATATTGAGAGCTTTCAGCATAGATCTTTTCAGAGGTTCTATTATAAAGATCAGCAAACATGTAATAAAGTCCGGAAGAACCATAAAGAATGCTTGAATCCTGAGTATGGCTGTGTTTTAGCTTCCGTCTGGAGCTTTCACATAGCATGTGTACGATCTCTTCTTCAAATTCTTTTATCTGGAATTTTTTTGCAGCATTATACAGTGCGTAAAGTATCCCAAGATCTCCATAACACATAGATAACTGAGTTTCATTGACTATTTCAGCGTTCGGATATCTATAAGGGAAAAAACCATTGATTTGATTTCTTTTTTGTTTCATCAAAAAATAAACAGCCTTACAGACGATGTCTTTGAATCTCTGTTCCTCCGTTTCCAGAATTTCATATTCGTATATCTTAGTCAGGAAATTAATAATCATTGCTGAACCATGTGAAAGTCCCAGATAGACTTGATTGCTATAGCTTGGTGAAGGCCAATACACTTCTTCCTGATTAAGAACAACAGCATTGTCAAGGATAGATGCTGTAATTTCATTTAAAACTTGTTTGGAATAAGGATCTTTATCATGAATATATCGATTAAGAAAATAATAGCCACTGGCAAGGCTTCCACTGAAGTAATCATAATCTTTTCTGTCCAGGTCTTGCTTTACCGTTTCGTACAGGGTATCATTGAGGTATTCATAATATTCTGAGAAGTCATATTCAAGATCAAAATTATTTTGAATAAACATCATCCCTTTACCAAAACTGGCCAGCGTTTGAGCAACAGAATCCCCTTTGTATTTGGGAATGTATTCATTATCCGTAGAGATTTTAGAAAGAAGATGAATAGACTCTTCAATCATAAGTTCTCCTTTATCCAGAAATTCTTTATTATCAAAATGTTTATAACAGTAGTAATACAATAAAGCAGCTCCCATTTTTCCATATTCTATTGAAGCATCAGAAAAAATAGAGATGTTTTGATCAATTTGTGTTATGATATTGTTGATGATATTTTGAATTTCAGACTTCCGCATTATGCTTTCTGTGTTTTATAGAATTGTAGGTTTTAAACATGAAAAAGTAAATAACAAATTCATGCATTCTTGCTTTTGTTAAAAAAATACGGTTCATATTCATGTGTACATAATCCTGTAACAAAGTAATATATGAAGAACCTGATTTTGTATTTTTTATTAAAGAGGTCAGTTCTCTTATATTTTCTGATCGTGTTATAAACGGGTGAATGAAATCTTCTATTTCGCTGTAATCATGCTGACGGAGAACAGATTCAAGATAATCTCTGTTTTCTCTGTATTTTTTATCAATTGATTTTTTAAATTTCTGTACATATTCCGGATTGGAATGATCCACATGCTCCGGAAGAAATGTTTGATAGAGCTGTTCAAATAAGCGAATTCTATCATCCAGTGAAACCTCAAAATCATCCATAAGCCGATTCAGTGAAAAAACACCTGTTTTCCATCTTATTTCTTCAGTAAGATTTTCAATGGTAAGAAAGTTCATTACTGCTAAGCTGTCATAATAAAACAATTTCTCAGAAAGCTCTATATTTTCAGCGCCATATCTTTCAACTTCCTGTTTGTAGGTATCAATTTCAAAAGAGCTGATCATTTCATTTTCAAGAAGTACAGAAAGTTTGTTATTCAGATACTGAAGGCTTGCTTCATTGATCTTTTTCTTGATCCGGAAACGTACATGATACTCAGGGTCCTGAAATCTCAGAAAGAACCATGGACATTCAGGATCATCCTGTTCGAAATGTTCTACATAATCTGCAAGAACTTCTGTGATGATGGTATCCGCATATTTATGACTTGTATAGATCTTATAAAAACTCCACTCATCACCCGGAATATATTTTCTTTTCTTTGTCTCGGTATGCTCTGTAAAATTATGGGCAGATGATGTTTTCTCTTCTTTTACTGTAAATGGGAAGATAAATTCGGACGCAAATGATTTTCCATTTTCGTTAGGTAATTGCAAAGGCTCAAAGTATTCATACAAGAAGATGTTTTCTTTTGTAATCTGTCTTGCCAGAATATGGAGACAGGTTTCATTAGTAGTGTCCAAAACCAGAACATTATCTCTCTCTTTAATGGTGCAGAACTGAGGAATACATTTGTTGATGATCAGCTTTTTCAGTTTTTCAGCGGTCATATCTTTATCCATGTCAATTCGCCAGCAGGCTTCCGACAGAATAAATTCTTTGTATTCCACTCGGGGAAGGAAACTGTTTTTTTCAAGAAATCCCCAATTCCAAAGAAACCCTAAATCAATCCCATTGAATTGATAATCGCCTAAAAACTTGATAACCGGGAGCTGATTGTCCCCATAATTATAGGCATTAGTGTACTTTGGTCTTATTTCTTTGTTGAGTTTTTTTGATCTTAGCTTTAATCTTCCGTTTTCAAAACGGATATAAATATCATTAATTAATATAACAGAATCTCCATTATTTTTACTTTCTGAAACATAAGGTAATTCATAGGTATGAAAGTTGGGCCGTTGTAAAACATTGCCCAGCCTGTCCTCTCTATGGTGGAGCAATTCTGCATAAATACAATCTTCCGAATCTTTTTCAGAAATTGTTTTTAAGTTTTCGGCCAATGCAGGATCATGATATGCAAATCTTGACAATACAATATTAGCCAATGGAGTAGGAATAGGAGAAACGGTAAGAAATTTAAAATTTCCATTATCAATATCCTCCTGAGATTTACATATAAATGAACCAAATATATGATTGTTATAGCCAAAAGAAAGAGGTGGATCCTGTTTTTTACCTACTTCTTTTACATCTTGCTCCGTTAAGACAACAGGGGTAAAAGTTTCAGGAGAAAAACAATGAATATATTTGTCAAGAACCAATTTGACAATAGGGGGAACGCTTTCATGGTTCTCTGAATCTTCAAAAGTAAAATAGAGCTCATCCAGCAAAGGGGTTTCTTCAAGATTGCCACTAATGTGATAATCATATCCTACCCCAAAGTCCGGATCAAGAGCTTTAACCAATGGTACCTCCATGGTTTCGAATTTCCTAATAAATCGCTTAGTGAAGTTTGATAGCCTGTGATTAGGCTTAGCTTTCACCAATGGTATTAATTCTTCGGTTCTTTTGGATAGTAAAGATGTTACCTTTTGGTTAACAGACTGGTGTGCTAGTGGAATGATAGAATCAATTTGAACGATTTGTCTGTTTTCATCAATGATGTCTGCAAATTCCTGAGCTTTGTTTTCAATTTCTTCTACGATAGTGTTTGATGTAAAAACATCATATGTTTTATCTTGTATTTTTGCAATCGATTGTAATGAATCTGTTTTATATCCATATTGCGTAAGATATTTTTGGAGTTCTGATAATGGATCTTCCAGACTCGTCATATACGGTGGAAGTTTATCAACTAATATTTTACTTTCTATCAGGGAGTTGATGTATTCTATAATTTCATGGTCATCAATATCCGGTATTTGTTGTGAAATAAGGTTTTGTATTTCTGAAATGGTGGTTCCGCTTTGAGCCTGATCAATAATAGAACTCAGGATAGGATTTATAGGAACTTCATTTATTTCATAATCATAACGTTCACTCCAGCTGATGTATCTCCAGTTATCTCCACTGGTATAAAGAGTGTTATTGAGAAAATAAGGAATTTTTTCATTATTCTCTGCGATGATAATGTCTTTTAATTTTCTGAGGAAAAGTACATCTGTTCGTACTTTTAAAATAAGATCATTACTTTTTAACAGAATATTTGTTTCACCTTGGTATGTTTTTCCTGAATTAAAACCCGCAAACAATCCATACGGCGTGCATCTGGTGCACATTCTGGAATAATATTTGTATAAACTTTGAAGAACTCGGTCTGAAGGATCAAAGATGGTTTCTTTGTCATTTAGCCAATCCAATGCTATATTGTAGAAAGTTCTTGTGGCAAGATATAAAGCATTGAGGAAAATTGTTTCCGCAAAATATCTTTTAACCACATGAATGTCTTTTGCCATCATGGCATCATTCAACTGCTTCATGTTGGTAAATGGAAGGGTCGAAATTCTGACCACAAAAAAATTTGTAGGAATAAGGAAGTTTGGTTTCAATTTTTTTGTATTATAAATGAGACTTCTTAGGATAAAAGATAACAGGATGGATGCTATTAATCACCAGTATAAGCTGGATTTATAGCTGAGAAGAATAAAAGAAACCCTCCCAGTTTCTTCAAAAGGGAAGGTTTCAGAATAATTTATAAGTTAGTTGCTCCAGTTGTTGATGTAGTGGTGCAATTGTTTGTAACAGAAGTAGTTGTGCAATCACCTTCTCTTACCGGTGTAATAGCTTTGTTACCTCCTTTTACTGTGCTTAGTTGTCTTTCGTTTAATTTAGCAATTGTTTTTTTGTTTAATTGCAGTTGGCTGAATTTGTTGTTCATGATATTAAAATTTTATAAATTTAGTCTCTACTCTCTTAAAGGATTTTCGAGTTTCTCCTGCACGCGCGTGTATTTTTTATGTTAATTAGCTCTTGATTTTTCTTCGAATCTTATATTTTTTCCAGCTCCTTTTACTTTCTTATTTCCAAAAGAATAATTGACACTCAGGTTCAGCCTTCTTTGGTCAAAGTAATTGTAAAACTCATTACGGTAACCGGCATTGTAAGAATATCCTTCACTGGTTAATGTTTTGAACAGGTCATTTAATACGGCACTAATATTTAGCCTTTTATCAAAAAATGATGCTTTAATCCCCGGAGAAAAGTTCATTTGGGTTTTGATCTTTATATTAGAATATACATAAGGCAGGTCATGCCAGAAATTCACTAGTAAAGACCATGTTTTAGCCTTATTAAGGCTTATTGTATTATATATAGTGTATGAAAATGAAGACAATTCAATTTTTTCTGCTTCAGGGATAATCGGTTTTGTGGATGCATAAGTTCCGGTTGCACTTAATGATGTTTCCCATATGTTAAAGAAAGTCTCATTATAGGATAATTGTAACCCTATTTTATTTTCGTTATATGCATTTTCAAAAACATTGGTATAGATACCATTCACAAGGCGGGCTATATTTGATAATCCGTTTTTATTATACTGATTATATAGCGTTGCGCTGAACTTATTTTTAAGCGTATAGGTGAGCTCAACATTATCATTATAGGAAGGAGATAAAGTAGGAGTCCCTGTAAAATACATATAAGGATTGGTATACCATCTGAAAGGATTAAGCGTCTGAAAGCTTGGCCTTTCTATTCTTTTGGAATAGCTAAGAGAAAATACATGGTCATCACTAGGCTTATATCGTACATAAGCAGTAGGAAATAACCTGCCATATTTACCTTCCGTTATATTTCCCTGTACTTCTGAATTGGTACCATTAAATTGAGTATACTCATATCTTAAACCTGCTTTTGCAGACCATTTTTCACTGAAATCTTTTTGATAGCTTAAATAAGCAGCATAATTATGCTCTTTATAATGAAAATTATTACTATTAGCAGGGTTTATAACATAGTCCGGACCTATAAGGTTGTAATATTCAACATTGGATTTATTATCAAATGATGTATATTTTACCCCTGTTTCAATATTTCCCCATTGATAAGGAAGGGTAAGATCTGCCTGTCCCGAATAAATGTTATAATTCATATAACTGCTATTCCGAATTGTAGTTTCCTGTGCTGAAAAATTATTTAATGTATTAAAATCATTTATTTTATCAGGCGCATTGTTGAGGTAGTTGGCTGTTATGCTCAATTTTTTTCCTAAAGTATCTAATTTAAGATCATAATACGCATTTAAAGTATGCGTAGGTGTTTTCCAAACTTGCTTCTGGACGGTGCTTAATGTAGAGTCCACAATCCCAAGGCGCTCATATCTGCTTGCTCCATCAGCATTCATAGTGCTGCGCTGCCTGTTAAAGTCGTAAATGATCCCTATATTTTGTTTAGCAGTAATCTTATAATCTAAACTGTAGTTAAAACCTACTATTTTTACTTCATCTTTTCTTACTTCATTAGTGTAGATGCTATTGTCTGACCCTATAAGACTTCTTGTTCCTTTAGGTCTTGCTGAATTATTATACTGACGAAGTTTCAGAGAGGTACTGATTTTCTTTGACTGATAATTCAATGTTAAACCTGATCCAAACCCATAATAACTGGTTTTCTGATAAGAGGCACTGGCATTTCCGCTCCAGCCCAGATTTGGATTTTTTTTCATGATGATATTAATCATTCCGCTGTTGCCCTGTGCTTCATATTTTGAAGGCGGAGTGGTAATCACTTCAATTTTAGAAATATCATCAGACCTCAGAGACTGTAAATAACCCGCTAATTCATTTTGTGAAAGATTGATCAATCGGTCATTAATCATAACCACTACATTCCCTTTTCCTACGATAGAAACATTTTCATTCTGAATTCTAATGAGCGGAGTGTTTCGTAAAGCGTCTAATCCCGTCATCCCCTGAGAGGCAATAGAATTTTCAACGTTATATACTAAACGATCAACTTTTCTTTCAATAAGTTTTTTGGATGACTTGATGTTTACGGCCTCTATTTTTATAGATGGATCTTCTGTAATTTGAATTTGACCTAAATCTACACTAGACTGAAGGTTAATTTTCTTTTCAAGATATTTTTTACCGAGATATTCAGTAATCAGAATATAATCACCTTTTTCGCCTTTAAGGGAAAAGTTACCTGAACTGTCAGTTAATCCATTTACTACTAATGTTTTATCAGTGTTTTGTAATTTGATTTGAACAAATTGAAGCGGCTGCTTATTAGAGTCTGTGATCTTACCTGTAACAGAGAATTCCTGAGCAAATACAACGCCACTACTTAAAAGTGTAAGTACAGTTAAAGGAGAAGTAAATTTACTTAGTATCATGTTATTAGTTTGGTTTGGAGTGGTTATTATTCCCTTCCAAAGGAAATAAATTTTTATTAACTAGCCAAATTCTAAAATGAATAAAGTAATTATTTTTTAGTTTTTCACTTAATAATATAAGCTTAATGTACTGTTTTTCAGTTTTTTATAATGATCGTATTTTTTTTCAAAAAAAATCATTTTTCTTGTTTTTAGAATAAAAAAAAGCTAATTATATCTCCAATTTGTGAAATTATGTTAAATAAATAAGCGTTATTTATGCAGAATTATTACTTAATTATGACAATTATATGAAAACATGATGAAGGAGCTCTTGTCGTTTTTAGATAATCTGTAATCTATTTTAGAAGAAATCCAGGATAAAATTATTCCTCTTTCATCAACAACAAAAAAGATAGTATGGTTTAGAAGTCTGTGAAAGTTATAATCTGGAAGAAAGATAAGGGAAGGAGACAATGAATACTGTTTCTATCTAAAAAGTTAGCCACTAATACATGAATAAAGAAAAAAATGTGCATTAGTGGCCAAAAATATCTGTGCAGATCTGAGAAAATCTGTGGTTAGAAAAATTAGTTTTCTTCCGCCTTTAATTTATTCACCAAAGGATTGGCATACATTGCCAGAAAATATTCTTTAGAAACAGGATCAGACGGATCTATACGCATCTCTAATCTTCGGATAAACAATTGTTTCTCCTGCTCTGTATATTGAGAAGAGTAGGTGTCTGTATTGTTGATCAGATCGTAGGCTATATATTTCGTAGGCCAAAGCTTGTAATTTTGAATGATAGAATCATCAATCAACTGTACAATAGCCTGTAACTGCTTGTTTTTATTCTCAATCGTAGCGGCAATATGATCCAGTTCGGTATCAATAACATCACCAGCATGTATATGAATTCTTTTCTTTTGTCCTAAAATTCCGCTGAGTATCGTGGTAAAATCTTCGTTTTTTCCTTTAACGTATTCTTCATCTCTATGCTGTGCCAGCAGTTGAGGCATTTTTAAGGAATCTGTAGGATCATATTCATAAGAGATGGAGATAGGAACGATCTTTAATGTTTTAAAATAATCTATTAGAGATTGGTCGCCGGCTGCCATAGCTGACATTTTTAAAACTCCTTGCTGGGTAGCATCATTTCCGTCTTTAGCACGGCCTTCACGCTGGGCAATCCATACAGAGCGGTTTTCCTGAAGCAGCTGTTCCTTAATATATTCAGACATAACCTGTGAACTTGTAAGCTGATCACGAAGGGAAAGCCCCCTTTGAACTAAAAAGTTACGGTTCAGTTTAGCCAGTACATTCAGAAAGCTTCTTTTTACAAGATTATCACCAATGGCTGAAGCCGTCATAATATGGCTGCTTTCCAACAGAACCAGGTTAAGGAGTGAAGTATCCAGCACAATGTCCCTGTGATTCGAAATATAAAGGTAGGGTGTATTCTTATCAAGCTTATCAAAACCTGAAGTCGTTAATCCCTCAGAACTTTTGGCAAGTATCTGACGAACGGCATACGCCACAAACTGATGCTGAAAATCACTAATAGAATGGACATTTTTAAACTGTTCCAGCCAAATCTGCTCATCCACACCGGGAAAAGTAAAGTTCATCAGTGCTTTCATCATCGGATCACGGGCTATACTCTGTAATCTTTCGTTCACTTCATGATCATAGAAATACCGGATTTCATCAAACTTCGACATGGGCTTATTTAAAAATTAAAACTTTTTGCAAAAGAACGAAAATTTATCTGGGGATAGGGTATAAAGGGTGTTAAAGTATTATGATGGGCGTAGGAATTAGAGAAATCATCTGGTGAACTGAAGTAGGTCTACCATTTGTTCCACTATATTTAATCCACAAAAGTCACAAAAGCTTTTATTTAAAACACATTAGTCCACTTAAGTAAGTTTAGAAGTATCCTGTATAATAAGTTCACATAAGAAGAAAATCAAAGATTTTCAAAACCTTAAGTGTACTTCTTATGCGTAAAGTTTGTCACTTGAAATAACTTAAGTGTTTAATTCTTTTGTGGTTAAACCATTAAGGGTTTTAAGTTATTAAGAAAAGTTAAGATGAAAATCAAAGATTTTCTTTAGACCGACCCTTAAAGCAAAGCTCTTCTTAATACTCTTATATCCTTAATTTTTTCTTAATGGTTTAAGATGAAATATCAAATATGAAAGGTATAAATTTATGAGGTATACGGATATATAAAAACGGATTTAAAAAGAAGATTTTATTACAGATCTTTTATTATGTCATCAGGAGCTTCTAAAACCTTCATAATAAATGTTTTCATAAACAATTTGAAGTTTCCGTTTTTAATATCAACCCAAAATTCCGCATTATGATCTATGTTGCTGTACTGTAAAAAATATAGAGGCCATAAGTGGGACGTCCTAAATTTGATTCCCAAATGATTTCGCAGGTCTTCGAAATATACTTTGTCCTTATTCTGATCCATAAAAGCAGGTGTTTTTGCCAAGCCATAAATAACGCCGCTTTCTTCATAATTAAACCTAACATATACATTTTTGAAAACGGAAATCCCGAATTGATGATATTGCTCGTTATAGATAACCATCATGTTTAATTCTTCTGATAATTCATCAGCAAGTTGAAACATTTGCTGGTCAGCCAGGCTTTTCATGTCTTGCTTAATAGAATGCAAAGTATTGGATACTTTAAAAGCAGTTTCTATATTATCTTCGGTTTCAGTAATAAAATGGTTCAGCGACCCTGGATCTAAATTTTCTTTTCCCATATAATTTTCAATAAGTTGACTTTCGAAATCCATCAGAAAACAACGCACCCTTTCATTTTCTGTATTTTTAATAAATTCTTTTAAAAGAGGAATAATATCATCCTCATAGTTTATTAAATGTAAAAGTCCTGTTTCTATAAGAGTTTCAACTTCTTTACCTGCGCTGTATCCTGTTAATTCTTTGGATTTTGGAGCTAAATAGAGAAGTTGGTAATGGTGAGTACTGATGTATTGTAAATATTTTAAATAATCCTGAACCTGGTTTTCCTGATCCCGTGTCCATGGATAAATTTTATTTTCAATTCCCAGAATACTTGATTGATCCTGATTTTTTAAAACAATATCCACTCTTCTGTTTGCGAAAGTGGGATCTTCTAAAATTACCTGCACTTTTGTCGGATTATCATAAGGGAAATGGAGTCCTAATTCTTCTTTAAACAATTTCAAATAAATATCTCCCTGCCCATGACCTTCATTAGGATCTAGGAAAAATGCCAATATTTCAGAGACTTTATTTTCGTTCCAGTGCAGGAACTTCATTGCATTAAATTGAGTAGCAAGCTTTTTAGAATATCTTTTTTCATATTCAATCTCAAATTTAGAACGTGCCTGAATCTCCCTGAAAAAAGAAATGTAATTTTTCATACCTCGATCTATTAAACATCATCAAGTTTCCCAATAATATCTTTGGCTTCAATCGGATTTCCCAAGCTAATCAAGGTTTCAATAACTGAAGACGTTGAAATCCTATTTTTGGTTTTATAAGCCAATAAGTATAAAAGAGCTTCTGAGGTAAGTAATATAAATCTCTTAATATCTGTATTCCAGGTGATTTCATTAATGAAACTGTCGAAATTTGATTTAAATGAATTACTGACAATGATAAATCCAAATTTCTTGTACCTGTCTTTTTGTAAATTGGGAATAATCCTGTTGATATATTCTTTAATAGCTCTATCATCAAGTCCAAGTGTATATCCGTTTGAATAGGCTTTTGCATCCATTAAAAATGCAGTATCATCTTCACTGTGCTTAATGATGGCATCTGGATTTCTTCCGGATCCCTGGCCAAGTATATCTACCTCGAAATCTAACTGTTTAAATATTTCGCTCACTAACTTTTCATAAGCACTTCCTTTTGAAGAAGAAGATTTTTCACTATCATTTCCCAGCTCAATGAGCTTTGCTACTTTTGGGATTAAATAATCTGACAAATCAAAAGAAGCATTTACTGTAATTATATTTTCTTCTTCTATTTTTAAGACTTCAGTTTTTTCTTTCTTTAATTTTGCCGGAGATTGTTTATTAGGATTCCCTTTGAAATTCCAAAAAGCGTGTTCGGCAGACCAGTTATTAATGGGTTTCCCAGAATAGGCTGTTAGAAGTTGCTTTATTTCTTCATTTAAAGAATAGAAATATTTATAAGCTTCAATCTGACTCTCTGTTTCATCCCAAATATCTAATTCTCTATAAGAGTTAATTAAAGAAGTATACAAAATGGGCCATTTTTGATAGTCTTGAATCTGCCAAAAGTAAGATAGAAAATAAGCAGTGGACCCTGGATTGGGAGCTTTTCTTTTGTCTTTAGCCTTTGAATAAATACTTTGGCTATATTTTTCCAAAGAAGCAATTTTGGACAGTCCATCTTCTAAACTCATAGGTTCAGCAATGGTTTTTTTGATGAGATGTGCTAATTCTTTAATGTTAGATTCGCTATTTTTTACTAGCTGATTGAAGAACATTTGTCCCTTTGTGGCAGTAAATCCCCAGAGATTATTTCTCTTATTGAAGCTGTCTACATTGGTTTTAAATTCATAAATATTGATTGTATCAGCTTGAAAATCGTTTATAAATTTTTTGAGCTCAACAATTGCTGTAAGCCTTTCCTCATCAATATTAGGAAGTTCATTCCCTTTGGTATCATGAATTTTTTGATTAACAATGTAATTGTCCCAAATTTTTTGGATGTCTTGTGTCTTTTGTTTTGAAATCATGGGTTATTAAAACTTTATATTTTTATTCTAGAAATAGAATTAATTCAGTTTTTGATAATTAGCTTATATCGAACGGATACCATTCTCTAGCCAATTTGTTTACTGTTGGCAATGTTAAGAAAATCTTTAGTTTTTTCCTATAGTAAAACATAAAATATAACAAAAGCAACCATTAAAAGAGCTTAGGTATTTGTAGTATTTCAATACCCCTCTGAAGATATTTTTGAACGGTTTCCAGGTTCTTCATGGAAGCATTGGCTCTTGATCTTGGGGACGACTGGAACCAGAAGAAAGTTTCTCTGCTGGAACAGAAAGAAATTATTGAAGACCCTTTACTGAAAAGAATTTCTGAAGTATTGAAAATTCCGGTGGAAGCGTTTCAGAATTTTGATGAGGAGCAGGCGGTGAATATTATTTCTAATACGTTTATAGCCAGTGATAATGCTACAGGTTTTATGTATAATCATCATTCTACATTTAAACCAATAGATAAAATTGTAGAATTATATGATGAAAAGATAGAACTTTATGAAAGGATGCTGAAGGAGAAGGGTGAAATGATGGGGAGGCTGGAGAAGTTGATTGAGAATAGATAATTTGTTTAATATAAAAAAGGTTCAGCACACGCTGAACCTTTTTCATTTTTTCAATACTTTCACAAAAATACCTAAAACATTAAAATCAATTGTTTCCTCATCCCTAAGAATAATTGGTTTAAAATTCGAACGAGTTGATTTTGGTAATAAGATGATTTCCTCATGATGCCAACCGTCTTCATCAGTTACTTTTTTACTGGAATATTCTTTAACTGTATAGTTACTGCCAAATTCAATATCACTGATATTCCTTCCTTCAACTAAGGTAATTAGCCCGTTACGTGAACCTCCAGTATATTTTTTAAATAGACAAATACTACCACTAGGTATAATTTTATTCATAGATTCGCCTGTGACAGTGCATGCAAAATAATCTTCTTTATTATTTATAAGATCTAATTCTATGTATTTTGTCTTCTCTAATTCCTGTAGTTCGGAAAACGATCCTGCAGCAATAGTAAGATCATAGAATGGTATTGAATTTTCAGAAGGTGTATCTAAAATTTGTAGTGGATTTTGCTTTGTAGGCAAATTAAAAGGTTGAATAAATTGGCTAAGGAAAAGTCTCATGTTGTCATTACAAGCATAAATGTAAGTCCCTTGGATTCCTCTTAATAATATTGTTTTATAGATATTGATAATGAAATTCAGTAATTCCTCTTCATTCTGAATAGAATTTTTACCATTCTTATCCTTGTATTTTTGTTTGTCAACGATAAGCTTTGCGGATGCAAAATCATAATCTAACTCTGGTCCTATAATGACTCCTGTATAATTGAGGTCATACCCTTGTGTTGTATGAATACATCCTACTTCATCAATAGAGTTAGTAGAATTGACCCAATCTACAGAAACACTATTCCATTTCAACTGATTCTCACCAATAATAATATCATAAGCCTCGGGGTTTTTGTTTGATACCCACTCCCATGCATATCCTGCTACCATTCTTGATAGACCATGAAGCTTATTTTTCTTTTTTATTCGGTCAACCATTTGGGACAAATCGTCAAAAAGATAAAATTCATAATCATCGGTTTTATAAGTTTCTAATGGGAGTGACAAAGGCTCATCAAAAATTTTATGAATCAACTTTATATAGTTATTTCCTCCACGTACCCGAAATTGAGTTTTTAATTTTTCAACGCGTGTGTATGATTTTAACTCTAATTTTTTAAAACTATCTTTAACAGTATCAGAAGGTTTTATGGATTGATATTGATCATAAAAAATAATCGATTTATTACTCTGTAAAATAACCCAATCTAATTCAGAGGCAGTAAATTTATCTAAGTTCAACTTCTCACAATTCGTGTCAAATGTTCCAAAGTAGGAGCCTAGATTAACCCTTCTTCTTAAACGATGTCCTTCATCAACTATAATGAGATCATACTTATTCTTTGCTAAATCTGACGGTCCTATTACCATTTTTCCAGATAAGCCATTTACATTTTTAAATACATTAGATATAGTTTTTCTAAATGATGCCATAGGAATAACCAGTGCCATATTTAAGTCTTTAAATTTATCCTTAACCTTTTTTAATAAAAGAAAAAGATCTTCATCATCCTCATCAAAGTCAGCATAGTTAAAATCCTCCAAGTTTGTTTTCAATAACTTAAATAAAAAAATTGCCATAATAGATTTACCTGTTCCGGCTCCTCCATGAATAAGACTTACTTTAGCATTCTCATCCAGCAAACAATTCATAATCATTTTCAACCCCTTGATCTGTTCTTTGGAAAGAGATTTATAAGGAGAATATTTAAAAAGGTCTGAATTATTGATAAAGTCGAGGGAATGACGGGTTATACCTATTTGCCTAAGTTCATCCCAAATATCTTTGAATAAATCCCAATACACTTTCTTTTCATGGTAGTGATGATTGGAAATACCAAGGTTACCGTTTTGTAAAGTGTATTGTCCATCAGCTGAAATGTATTTTATAAGATTGGATTCCAAATCTAACGTAGCAGATTTATGGAATAGATCACTTAAAATGAAATTTACCGATGAAAATTGTTTCTTTTCTTCAGACTTTAGATGTGTATTAATTCGGGTTACTACATCTGTAGTTTCTCCTACATAACCAGATTTAGTCTTTTTATCTTTCAAAAAATAAACTATCGGCCAGGACAGATAGTCTTTGTGATTGTTGGTTATTTTAGTTTCTATGAGGTTGTTAAAGTTGTACTCCTCTGTAATTGTAAAATTCTTCATTTAGTACTACAATTCATCATACTTATTTGATTTTCCTTTTGCCTTTTCTACAGGATATTTTTCGTTATTTCTCTGTAGTTTTTTTAAAATAATAGTATTGAGGTCTATATTATTTTTGTGGGCAAGAAGTAAACCATACATGAATACATCAGCTAATTCTTCTTCTAATTTATCCTTATTAAAATCCTCGTTTTTCTTCCATAAAAATACTTCCAAAAGCTCGGATGCTTCAATGGATAAAGCTAGCGCCAAATCTTTTGAATTATGAAACTGTTCCCAATCTCGCTCATCGCGAAATTTTATAAGTTTTTCTATTGTACTTTTATCTATCATGGTAGTATTTAATAGAGGTGAAATTTAATTCAACCTTAAAAATAGTAAAACTTTAGCATAATCATCTTGAAAATATAGCTTTTATTCAGTAAATTTTTACATATAGAGACTCATTCTAGGCTTTAAATACAACAAGGATTTAACAAATAATATAATAAAAAATCATGTTGGTTTTTACCTACACTACTGTCACTACCCGGCACATCCACCTTCTCAACCTCCAAACCGGCAAATACACAAAAATCACAGACAAAATCCCAGCAAGTATCCCCACAACAACAGCCATAGCCGTAGCATCCAGCTTATAATCCCTAGAAAAATTATACTGCCCTAAAAAAAGCATAGCTAACACCAAAGAACAGGTAATCACTCCATGCAGAATACTCAGCTTGGTCATTAACTTTTTTATATTCAACTCTTCATCTACAGTAAACTCAATGGCACCTTGTCCGGCGGCATCGGTTACTCTTTTGATGATGTCTATGGTGAGGACAACGGGGAGAAACAGGGCCATGGGTAGGGTAAGGCGGGCCAGGTTCTGTTCGCCTGAGAAAAAATGGGTGTAGCCTAGTTCTTTGAAGCTGGCATAGGCGATGATGAAATTGAAAAATACATTCGGAAGGACATAATAAATCGTACGCTTCATGAGAAAGCGTTTGAGGGTAGTTTTTTTGAGCTTTTTGGGCGGCTTCGGCTTAAATTTCAATTTCATACGGAGGTGGTCATGAGCGCTATGGCTTTCTCTTTTATTTTAGTGGCTTCCGCTTTGGGCAGGAAGTCTTCGTTAGACAAAAATATAAAATCCATCTGATGGTTGTAGGTACTCGTCACCAAAGTGTTTGAGTTCAACCATGGGAAGGCTATCGTAGGGCTGAAGATGGTTTCAATGCTGAAGTTTTTGTATTCGTTCGGGATATTGATCTTTCCCATATTGGAGAGGGTCACATCATGACCGCCATTGCTTGATTTGAGCATGGAGATCATACGGTCAACAATCGGGTGCATCTGTTCACCCATCCACAGCAGTTCGCGGGCTTCCATTTTTCCTATTTTCTGAACAAGATCTTCCTTGATGTGCTTGGCATTGTTCAACAGGTCAGAACTCCCTTTTTTAATAGCAAGGTCAACAGTTGGGGCAAAAGCAAATAAATGATCCTGTTTGATCTCCGGAATAAAACGACGCACATCCACCGGGCTGATCACCTTTCCTTTAGCATCTTTCCCTTTTATCTCCTGAAATGCCTGCATGAATGCAGAACAAAGCAAAGCATGTACGGACACTCCATGGGCTTTACATCTTTCAGTGATTTGAGTCGTGGTTGCCGGATCCAGTTTTTGGTGAAGAACATAGTCCTGTCCAAGGTTTCTCTTTTTGCTTTTTTGCTGTAAAAGAAAGAAGAACCTGGCAAAGGTCAGATAAAGCTTCGCCTTGAACTTTTTACTTTTTACATTAAAGTTGGAAGGTAAAAATTCATCTACTGAAGTGAAAGCCTGATAAGGTTCCAGTTCCAGAGAAGGATTATCCAGAAGCTGAAGAAGTTCACGCATTAACGTAACTCCGGTTGTTCCGTCTGAGATGCAGTGGGGCATTACCCAAAATACTTCAGAAACATCCTGTCCTCTTACCCAGACTAAACGGGCGAGAGGGCTTTTTTCTTCCTCAAATAAGATTTTCCATTCTTTTTGAGATTCTGTAAGCCAGTCTTCATCTGTTTTTCTTTCTACAATGCGGAGTGGGATAGGAGCGATGTCTTTTTCTTCTTTAAAAAAAGGATATTTTTCGCTTTTACTATCTACTACCACTCTCAGCAAAGGATGCTTCTGCTGGATTTTTTCCAGAGCAGTTTTAAAATTCTGCTCCGGGATTTCTCCTTTTATTTTGGCTGCAAATACGCAGTTTACGGGCGTTTTGGGATCTACATACATGATCCTTTCCACCATCATTAGTTTTCTTTTGATCATGATACAGCGATATATTCCAGTTGTAACTTAATAATCTTAATGATTTCATCACGTATCGCCAGGGCATCGGTATACGGTAAATATCCTTCACTTCCCACCAAGGAAAAATCCATTTTCCCACGATAGGTAGAAACTACTAACGTGGTTGTATTGCCTAATGGACCAATTACCGATGGGCTGAAAATAGTATCCACCGAGAATTCTTTATACTCATGAGGAATCTGAATGCGTCCCAGATTGGAAAACATACAGTCATTAGACGATTTTCCGTTCTTTAAAAGCTTGGTAAAATTATTCAACGCATCATGCCCGGATTCCATCACCATCATCGTAATATAAGGGTCCAGCTTGGAGGTTTTACGCTCTACGGAAGCCTGCATGGCATGTAAATTCTCTATAAAACTCAGTTTTTCATTAGCAGAAACCACAATCATCAGCCCAAAAGCGAAAATATGGTCATTCTTGATTTGGGTAGCAAAACGTCTGATATCTACAGGACAGGATACTTTATTAAAAGCTCCGGTTCCTTTTACTTTTTTGAAAGCCTGAAGCAAAGCGGCACTTAAGAAGGTATTCACTGTAGCCCCATTGGATTTACAATAGGAAATCAGTTGCTGGCTTACAGTTTCATCCACTTTCCAATTGATTAAATAATCATTTTGACGATCAACAGACTTTTTACTGATAGGAATACATTTGATAGCTGTAGCTGCTAATCTTCCGATGAATTTGGCCTTTAATTTTTGCTTTCGGCTGTTTAAAATATTTGCCGGAACCACATCCTGAATACCTAAAATAGGGTTTTCTATCCCGATATCAGCCTTTGGATTATCCAATACTTTTAAAAATTCATAAAGGAAGGCCATTGCAGAACCACCATCGCATAAACAATGGTGGAACGCAAACAGCATATCAGAAACGTCTTCGCCCTTAATCCAGACAAACCGGATAAGAGGAAATTTTTTAGGATCGAATAAAGTATTCCATTCCCTTTTGGATTCTTCCTGCCACTGGTCTTCTCCTTTTCTGGCAATAATTCGTACCGGAATGGAGATCGGGTTTTCAGGAACATCAAACCAGGGGATATTTTTATCATCGTGAGCAATAAGGGCTCTTAACCACGGATGTTTTTGCTGGATCTGAGCCAAAGCCTGCTGGATATCCTTCAATGTAAAGATACCTCTGAGCCTGAAAGGGATCACTGCATTGAACGGTTCTGTTCCGTCTCCCAGTAACATTCGCTCACCAAATAATAATCTTCTTTTAATAGGTTGGTTCATAGGCTATACAGACGCTAATGTGGAGTGTTCCTGTACAAAATTTTCCAGCAATTCTACTGCTTTATCATTACCTCCGGCAAGATGGAAAGTATTTTGAACTTCCTGAGCAGCAGCTTTGTATTTAGGATTTTCCAGTAATTCAAAAACGGTTTCACGAAGAGCTTCTACACGCAGTCTCTTGTATCGGATGCTGATTCCGCAGCCTGCCTGCTCAATTAATTTTGCAATATGGAAATGATCATAAGCAATAGGCGTGATTAACATCGGTAATCCGTTACGGAAAGTATCGTTTACTGTATTGAACCCACCGTGACAAATGACCATGTCCATTCTCTGCATTACCGCAGATTGAGGCACGAAACTGTTCACGATAAAGTTCTCCGGCCATTCTTCAAAGATTTCCGGTGGAGTAGCAGCAACAATCGTAACTGGTTGGTCAGCAAATGCTGCAATAATTTTTTCAAAGAAAGCTTTTCTGATGTCTACCAATAAAGTTCCCAGTGATACAAAGATCTTTGGAGTGTTAGAAGCATTTAATTTGTCCCAGTCAAATGGAGCGTCGTTGGGACGGCCTTTTACGGGACCTACAAATTTCATATGCGATGGTACGGTATCAAAACCGGCAAAGGCTTGTGAAGTAAATACCATATTCAGTTTATGCGAATGGATGTAAATACCTTCCTCATGAATTCCTACTTCTTTTTGCAGGTCTTTGATGAGGTTTTGCTGCCATTCCCAGATTTTAGGAGCACTTTTTTCAGTGTCACCCATCACGTCCGGCGGAACAGGAGTTGTGGTTACGCAAGGAATATGATGTTTGTGAGCGAAAAGTGCACCTCCAAAAGAGATACAGTCGTTCACGATGACATCAGGCATCCAGCTTTCTGTTAATCGTGTTAATCCAGGCATCATCATTTTAGCGAAAGGAACATAGGTTTCCTCCAGTGCTAATTTCATCACTTCAGGGCCTGAACAAGCCGGACCATCATCCTGTCTTTTTAAAATACGGGCGATTTCTTCCTGATACGGAATAAGATCTTCTTCAGGATAGAAATAAGAACCTCCTTCCGGAATATGTTTGCTGTCTAAAGGCGTAATTCCGAACCATTTTACTTCATGGCCACGGGCAATCAGACTGGCTCCCACACTTAATGTAGGGCTTACATGTCCGAAAAACGGCGGAACAACGAATAAGAATTTAGATGGTTTTTCTGGTTTTGAAGCCTTTGTGATGGCTTCTTCCAATAAATTAGCGGCTGTAGATGCTCCTCCTGCTTCCATAAAAGATTGTCCTACTTTTTGAGCTGCCTCACGGTAGCCCGGGTTATTTAAAATTTGCTGTACTGCCTCTCTCAGGTGATTGGCTTTAAATCTGTTGAAATTAAGTCGTTCACCCGCTTCTGTACGTATAACGCGTCCTGCAACGTGCGACTGGTCATACGCTATAGGAATCACTACCAAAGGAATCCCGTTGGATAATGTTTCGGAAACGGTATTGTGACCGCCATGGCAAACCACCCCGTCAAGATGAGGTAACAAATCCAATTGAGGAACCTGCTGGTATACCATAAAATTATCCGGCCACTGCTCGAAAAGTTGCGGATCAGAAACCACCACAACCGTTAAATCTTCATCTTTAAAAGCATCAATAACCTTTTGGAAGAATGCTTTTTTATGATCGTGATCGAAAGTGGTTCCGATACTTACTAAAATCTTTTTGTTGACGGCATTTTTCAATCGGTTCCAATCGAATTCACAAGAGATGCGACGCTCTGTAAGAACCGGCCCTGTAAATTGATATTGAGAAGGCAGATCATCCATTTCCCCAAAGAAATACTTGGAGGTTAAAACCAGCGTCAGCAGATCTGAAGTTGCCAGAGAACGTTCTTCATGGAAGCCTAATTCCTTCTGTAATTCTACAATTTGATTCACTTCCCATTCGTGTACTTTAGGAAGCTCATTCATGATTTTAATGGCAGCCGGAGCCGTAACGGAAGTGGCGCAAGGAATTCCTAATACTTTTGCAGCTACCGGAGCCGCAAATAGCTGATGGTCGCCGATCATCAAATCGGGTTGGTATGTTTTTAATAAAGCAACAATTCCTTTATAGCAATGTCTGTTCAGTGGAATAAGAACTTCCTCGTAAAGGAACTTCACACTGTCTATTCCGTAGACTACTTTTTTGGAAATAATATCGAGATACTGTTCGCTTTCTTTCTTTTCTTCGTCGGTCTGATCGTATTGGATCAGTAATAATTTTCCGCCCTCCGGAAGTTTAGCCTCTAAAGTTGGGTCAAGGCTGATCCAGGCTACTTCATGTCCTCTTTCCAACAACGTAGCACCGATGCTTAGGGTAGGATTGACATGTCCTGTCAAGGGTGGAACTATAAATGCAAATTTAGCCATGGTTCTTCGTTAAGATATTAGATAAAAACTGAGCGATCGTCTCTGCGATCAGCTGAGGTTCCTGAATTGGAATATTGTGATCGCCGGAGATTAATTCAAGTTCGGATGAACCGATTTGAGCCTGCAGCCATTCTCCTGTAGGTCTGCAGTTGGAATCAGCACCGTAAAGCAATAAAGTGGAAGCTGTCAATTGATTGAAATCAGCTTCACCAAGGAAATGTTTTTCCTTAATCATATCTGCTTTGATGCTGGTTTGATTAAACAGAAACTCATACATACGATGGTTCTTTTCCATTTGTCTTTTGCCCATCTGGACTTTAGTAGTATCTGTAAAATTGGCTACATAATGCTCAAGGAATTCCTTGCTGTATTCATCAATGATGTTACGGGCTTTTTCGTCCTGAGGATCCGGAGCTTCCATCACTACCAGCTGATTAACGCGTTCAGGATATTGTAAAGCGGTTTTCAAAGCAATAAGTCCTCCGAAGCTATAGCCTACAAGATGTACTTTTTCCAGTTGAAGGTGATCCATTAAACCCATCAGATCGGATGACATGTTTTCAAGGTCGTACCCATCCAAAAAGCGTTCACTCATCCCGTGACTTTTCAGATCGTACATCACCACATGGAAATGTTTTGCCAGAATTGGGGCAATATTAAAATAATAAATGGACAGGTTACTGAACATACCGTGGATTAAGACCACGGTATGTTCGGCACCTTTATTGAGTTCCTGTATATGAACTTGTCTGTTATTGACAGTGATTATTGGCATTCGTAGATATAATTGATGATCATACTAAGGTCAAGATTAATAAGCTGGTCAAGATCCATAGAAGATAACCAACCTGTAAAGTCGATCTGATCGCCAAAATGCGCCTTGATCTTTTCAGAGAAAGAGACAATCTCGATGCTGTCCATTTCAAGATCTTTGGTGAATGAACTTTCCGGAGTAATGTCCATCTCCTCTACAAATTCAGCACCTATCACTTCAGTAATAAAACCTTTTAATAAAGTAAAAAGTTCTTCGTGGTTCATTTTTAATGTTGCGTTTACAGTGTCCATCCGATAATATAATTTTTATGTTTAACAGTTTTGATTTCAATAGTGTTGATCCACAAGTGATCATCTTTTATTTGTTCGACTTCGAAGGCTTTTGGATTCCCTTTCAGTCCGGTTCCTAAGAACTTTCCGTAGGCTTCCTTCGCTACCCAGAAGCGGGTGGTCCATTCTGCCTGATCTTTTCCTTTTAATAAGGCTAATTCATTGTCTGTAAATACCAGGTCATAGAATCCTTCACTGCGTTCTTCCATGAGTTCCATATCGATTCCTACAGATTGGCCATATCTTGCAATACCCACAGCTTCTTTTCCTTTGTGAGCCAGTGAAATATGGATGTCTTCTGTAAAATCGCTGATGAGGTAAGGTTTCCCCACTTCATCAGAACGGATCTCAAACGTGATCGGGAAGCATGCATGATTTTTTTCCTTGCGAAGAAGATTTCTAACGGCATCTTTCACGGCAACACGGCTTACCATCCAGTTTTTCTTCTTGTTCGGTAATAATTGCTGGTGATGCTGTTTTTCCGTTTGGTTGAAATATCTTTTCAGGATAAAATCCCATGAAGCGACTCTGGTATACGCCTGGTGGAAGAAAAATACTTCCGGAGCAATCTCTTCAGAAAGACGGTTATGCAATGGTGACATGGAAACATTCCATAAAGCGGCATCAATTTCCAGTCTTCTGTTCTGCCATCCGGTGATCGCGCACCACACTTTTCCGTCTCTTTTAAGAACGATATTAGCAATGGCAAATTCGTCATTAAGCTCAGTTTGCATGCAGGTACATTCAAAAATACCTTCCTGATCGTGCATATTACCAAAGAATTCAATATCTCTGATTTTCACAGGGAAGGCGATACGGTCTTTCACCAAGGTAAGCTGCAGCCAAAGCCCGAATAACTGTCCGGCATTGTCTAACAGAGATCCTTTTCCGCCATTTCCTTTGATCTTTCCTATGATTCCTTTAGTTCCAACCGCTGAAACTTCAGTAATTCCCTGGTATTTATCACCATGGAACATGTGCATGTCATAGATTTCTTCAGGTGTTCTTTCAATGGGTAAAAGATCACCAATGGAAAGATTGAAGGTTGGAATAGGGACAGGAGAAGATTTTAAAGTCACTTCGGCATTGGCAAAATTCTCAATATCCAGATAGGCATGATTTTCACCACGCCATTGTCCTTTTACGGTTTTCTCAAAAGGCTGGGCTACGTTCATCCATTGGAATACACTTACATTCATGATTTTATGAACCTGTGTTCCAGGGACTTCTGCTTCTGCAATTTCTGCAAGCTGTTCAAAGATCATGGTCATCGGAATGACCGGTTCCATATCCGCTACATGAGCCCACCCTTTAGGCTGTCTCAATAAGCTGTGATCGATCAGGTATGGATGACTTTCCAGTGTTACATACAGATCTTTTGAGAAGGTTGTACTTCTTGGTGATTTTGGAGTAACTTGCTGTGCTACAGGAACAGGACGTGGAATGGTAATTTCCGGACGGTTCTGGAATAAAGTTAAGACTTCTTCCTGCATACGGATCATATCGGCAACGTTGTCCTGGAATGCCTGTACCAGCGGATGACCACTTTTGGTAGCTATGGCTGAAGCGGTATATTGTTTTGGTGTCTCAAAAGACTGAGACAACGCTTTCACTTCTTTGAAATTACGGATAATAGGCGAACCTAATTCCAGCTTAATTCCTTTTCCTGATCCTTTTTTTGAATGCTGCTGAACTTCCAGGAAGTCAAGAGCAATCGTTTTACCTTCTACAAATAATGAAGCTACAACACGTTGTAACTGTGCCAATGCAGAACGGGTAGGAACGCTGGAAGGAATGGTACTGAATGCTTTGCCTTTCAAGGTATCATCAATAAATCCGATCAGTCCGCCAGTACCCACTTGTATGAATACTCTTGCGCCTTCTTCGTATAATTTATCTGTCAGTTCACGGAAACGAACAGGTTCAACCAAATGCTCAGCACTTAGCTTTCTGATCGCTGCCTGATCTGCGGGATAAGGTTCTAACGTTGTTGCAGACCATAACGGAATCTTTGTTTTCTGAAACTGTGCTTTTTCCATTCCGGCAAGGATTACATCCAGTTTATCCGCAATAAAAGGAGAGTGGAATCCGGATTGGAACGGCAGTATCTGATGGAAGATCTGTTTTGATTTTAATAACGGAACCAATTCATCCAAGGCAGTATTGCTACCACAAAGAATCACCTGATTAGGGCAGTTGTCATTAGAAATATACAAGTCTGAAATTTCAGTAATAAAAGGTTGTACGATATCAATTCCAGCTCCGATGGCAATGAATTTGGAGTCTTTCAATTCAAAAGTTTCCGGATTCAAAACATCGATTAAGGCTTTTACAGAATTAGCTTCTGCTAACTCGGATGAATACCCTGCCAGCCATTCTCCTAAACTGTGTCCTGCATTCATATCCGGAATAATTCCCAGCTTTTTCAGTGAATTATCAAGGATACTGCAGTTGTTGAAGATGTTCAATGCATCGGTTAAAAGCCCTTCACCTTCAGTTTCTATAGGCGCTGTTAATCCGAAATAACGGCTAACGCTTTCCACCTCACCTTTTGCCAGACCATCCAAACCAGGGAATACAAAGGCTACTTTTCCGCCATCTTTTAATAATGGGATAGATGTGTACCAGATGTCCTGTTTGTTCTTCCAGATAAGGTTTTTGGAAACAATTTTAAGGGCTTTTTCTATTCTTGCAGGGGTAGGATCGAATATCGCTACTCTGAAATCTCCTTCCCCTAATGTAGTGTCGTTATTTTGTAATGCAGAAACTAATTCTTCCTGTGTAGGCCTTGCCAATAGCAATACTTTGTCTTTTTTCGGCATATCATAGCCTTCAAGAACAATATGAGCATTAATTCCACCAAATCCGAATGCGTTTACTGCGGCTACTTTCGGCAGTCCGGTTTTTGACCAGTTTTTGGCTTCCTGTACAGGCTCAAATCTTGTATTCTGCATGTCTGCAGTCGGATTCTCACAATACAATGTTGGCGGTAAAGTGTCGTGGTGTAAAGCCAGACAGGTTTTAATCAATCCTGCGATTCCCGCAGCCGGCATAGCATGTCCGATATTGGACTTTACAGAACCGATTCCTGCCACCGGAGCAGCTTCCTCTTTCCCAAAGAACTTTGCTAAGGTCTGAAGTTCTGTTTTATCTCCAAGCGGAGTTCCGGTTCCGTGGGCTTCAAGGTAACCTACTTTATTTTTATCCAGATCAGCATTGATCCAGGCTTGTTCTAAAGCTTTCAGCTGACCTTTTACGGATGGGCTCATCACACTGGTTCCGTTACCGTCACTGCTTACGCCTACACCTTTAATAACCGCATAGATTTTATCCTGATCGCGAACGGCGTCTTCCAGTCGTTTTAACACGACGAAGCCACAACCTTCCCCAATCAGTAATCCATCAGCATCCCTACTGAACGGTTTGATCTGCTGTTGACGGGACATGGCTCCCAATTGAGCAAAAATACTCCAGAAAGCAGCATTTTGTCCGGTGTGTACACCTCCGGCGATCATCATATCGGAACGACCTCTTTGAAGTTCCTGTACGGCGTGATCTACAGCGATTAAAGCACTGGCACAAGCGGCATCCACTGTAAAGGCAACTCCGCCCAGGTCAAAACGGTTTGCTACCAATGAAGCTACCAGATTGGGAATCAGTCCCATAGCGGTATCAGCAGCGAAACGCCCTTTTCGTTCCTGAAAAGCATGTTTTACTTTCTCAATATCAGCAGAAGATACCTGGGGTAACAGCTCCTGCAATAAGGAGGAAATCTGCTCTCCGGTTCTTACAATTTCAATGGCTCGGGTAGCTCCCGGTCCGGTATAATTTCCTTTCCCGATGACAATTCCGGTCTTTTCAAGGGAAGTGTTCTTTTGAAATACTCCGGCGTCCTCTAAAGCTTTCTGAACTAAATCAAGGGTCAGTAAATGATCGGGTTCTGTTCCTTGTACAGCAAGAGGTAAAATGCCAAAGCTGGTAGGATCAAACTCATAATCAGGAATAAACCCGCCTCGTTTGCAATAGAAACGATCGACAGGGTTGGTGGCATCACTAAAATGCACCGGATCTATCCTATCTGCCGGAGCGGATTGGGTAGAGTCTACTTTATTGACAATATTCTGCCAAAAAGTTTGGGCATCCTGCGCCCCGGGAAAGACGCAGGATAGTCCAACTACAGCAACATCTGTTTTTTTCATGTTTAGTGTATACAGAGGTTTACCAATTATTTCCTGACATGATAAGCACTTGGCTTTCAGTTCCGTATTTTATTTCGTTAAGGAATATTTCTTTTCCTTCATCCAATGGAATCATGGAAATTCCTCTACGTTCGTATTCTGATTCAAGGGTGGAAGAAACCATTCCAGCTCCTTTCCAAGGTCCCCAGTTGATGGAGATTACCTTTCCTTTTAATCTTTTATTCAGAGCGTTAGCATAATCATCCAGTACACTGTTGGCCGCAGCATAATCTGTCTGTCCTTTGTTACCGTATACGGATGCGATACTTGAGAATAAAACAACGAACTGGCAGTCTGTACGAAGTTGTTCAGCCAATACACGAAGTGGTTTTACTTTGGTATCGAATACACGTCCGAAAGAAGAAGTTGTTTTTTGTTTGAATAATTTATCTTCTAAAAGACCAGCTCCGTGGATTACACCATCTAAACGGTTGTATTTTTCATAAATACTGCTGATCAGGTTGCTTAATCCTTCTTCGTTACAAAGGTCTAAAGATTGATAAATGATGGTATTTCCAAGCACTTCCATATCACGGATTGTGCGTAGGATCTGGTTATTTTTGTAAACTTTTGTAGTTTCTTTTTCAATATCAGCAGGAGAAGTGAACTTTCCGGACTTGATTAGGAATGCTCTGATTTCTTCTTTGGTTTTCATTGCTTCCAAATCTTTTGCAGAAGCTTCGTTTCTTGGATCTGCAGATCTTCCTACTAAAATATAAGTACATGGATAAGCCTGAGACATGTGTTTTACCAATTCTGCAGTGATTCCCTGAGCGCCTCCAAGTACTAATACGACTGATTTCTGATCCAGCTGGATATGGGCTTTATGTAAACTAGTTGACAAAGGGGAAGGAATGATGTTTACCTTATGTCTTGTGTCATTTTTATAAATAATTTCAGCAGGTTTATCGTTGGTTAATATTTCCTTTAAAGTAATTTCAGCAATCTGATCTACTTCCTGTGGCGTGCTCAAGCTGATTAATCTACAAGTGGTATGATCGAATTCTCTCGCTAAACTTTTGAAAAGTCCCGGATACCCCTGATGATGACGTAAAGCGCGTGCATCTGTTACTTCCTGAAGATGAGCAGTAATATCTGAGATTAAATACACCCATTTTGCTTTGTCGAAATCCAGTTTTTTAATCAGATCTACGTGATCGATAATGCTTGGTTTATCAGTAGCTGAGAACAGGTCTAACATAATTAATCCGTCAATATGTGAAAGATCTTTATTGGAATCTACCAATTCTACAATAGCTCCGTGTTTTTCCAGTTCAGTTTTGATCGCTGAGGTTTGTTGGGTGTCATCCTGAGTGATGGCAAAACGTTTTCCCTGAAGAACGTCTGTATTTTGTACTGAAGAGGCATCTGTAGGTGTAATATCAAAACGGAGACGTGATAATACATTATTGGTAGCTTCAGGAGTGTTAACTTCCTTTACTTCGTTTTTTGTTTCATTGGTATCTCCGCTCATTTCACTGATCCAGCTTGCCAATCCACGAAGGGTTTTAATGGCTGCTAATTTTTCCATTACATCATCAGCCTGTTCAAGGTTCTCCCCAAAGCCGATCTTGTTTTTAAGATCTGCAATGATTTCCATACGTTTGATGGAATCGATACTAAGGTCTGCTTCTAAATCTAAGTCAAGGCCTAGCATTTCTTTCGGATATCCTGTTCTTTCGCTTACGATATTGAGGATAGCATTTTGAAGGCCTTCTAATGATAATGCAGATTTTGCCTGTGGTTTTGAAACAGCTTCAGGAGTTGTTTCGTTTTTTTCAGGAGCAGTTGTAGCTTCAGCACCTGAGAATTCAGTAAGCCATGAAACTAATCCGCTTAGGGTTTTAATGGCGGCCAATTGTTCCATCACCATATCTTCATTGGTATTTCCTTTAGCTAATGTTCCCAATTCGTTACGAAGCGTTCCGATGATTTCCACTCTTTTGATAGAGTCGATACTTAAATCAGCTTCAAGGTCCATTTCCATGCCCAGCATTTCCTGCGGATATCCTGTTTTATCGCTTACCACCTGTAGCAATAATGCTTTGATATCTCTTGTTGGAGCTGCCTTTACAGCAACGGCAGAAGCAGCCACAGCTTTTTCCTGTTGAACCGGTTGTACCGGAATAGTACGTTCAGGAGCAGGTGTTGGCATTGGAGTATTGTAAGCAGGCATTGGGTTGATCTGAGGATTCTGTCCCATAAAGGAAAGCATCACATCACGTTGTGCCTGTATCATTAGTTTCATACTGTTTAAATATTCCTGCAGCATACGTTCAGCTGTAGATAAGCTTTCCGGAGTAGGAGCTTGCGTATTATGATTTGTAAAATTGTTCATAGGAATAGGATTTATGATAGGGAGTGCACCATTAGCAGGCAATGAACCTGTTGTCGGATGTGCAGCTTGTCCGTTCACACGCCAGATGGCAGGGCTTTTCTTGTAAAGTTCAGGCTGATTGATGTCAACAAGCTGAACGAAACGGCCATCGAAAAGTTTTTCAATATTGAAGCTGCGTCCTGTTCCTAAATACTGAGCCAGCATGCAAAGCAGGTGGGTGAATTTATTACGGCTGCTGTCTTCAACATATAAAGTCAACTGGTCTTTTTCAAGACATGATTTTGCCAATCCTGTAAGGACTTTTCCGGGTCCTACCTCGATGAAGATTCTTGCTCCATCGTTATACATCGCCTGCATCTGCTCTACGAATCTCACAGGCTGTACCAGATGCTCGGTAAGTCTTTCTTTGATGTCTGAAGGATGCGAAGGATATACATCTGCTGTGGTATTAGACCATACAGGGATCTGCATTTCCTGGAAAGGGACGTCTTTTAATACATCAGCATATAAACCTTTTGATTTTGCCAATAACGGGCTGTGGAATGCACATGCAACTTCTAATTTTTTAGCAGAAATACCTTCCTGTTTAAGTACTTCCAGCAGTTTATTAATGGCTTCCGTACTTCCAGCAATTACACATTGAGTAGGAGCATTGAAGTTAACCGGATAGCATCCTTCCACTTTAGCAATAATCGGTTGTAAACGTTCGTGAGTAGCACTCGCTGCCAGCATTGAACCCGGATCTCCACCTTCTACTGAGTTTAAGATTGACTGCGCTCTCTGGATACTTAAATCAACTAATTGATCTTCTGCAAATACTCCTGAGAAGCATAGAGCAGGTAATTCACCATAGCTATGACCAGCCAACATATCGGGAATGATTCCCAATGATTCTAAGAATTTGGCCAATGCAAGATCAACAATTCCTAAAAGCGGTTGTGCTAAACGGGTATCTTTAATGGTTTCTTTTTGTTTCTTTAAATCCGCTTCATTAAATGTTGTAGAAGGGAAAATTACTTTTTCAAGCTCAGGGTAATTGTCGATAATCTTACGCATAGCCGGGAAGACTACGAATAGATCACGAGCCATGTTGATTCTCTGACTTCCTTGCCCAGGGAATGTAAAGGCTACCTTACCTTCTTTTTTACTGACAGTGAAAGTATCTTTGGTTTCTATTCCTACCAATACTAACTCAATTTTCATCATCAGGTCTACAGCGGTATCTGCAACGATACTGAATTGAATTGGTTTTTCTGAAACAATACTTAAACTGTAGGCAATATGTTTTAATGGAATTTCATCATTGATATCTAATAAAGCTTTGATCTGACCGGATTGTGCTTTGGCTTCTTCATAAGTATCCCCACGGAATACAAATAATTCTGAAGGCCACGATTGCATAGCAATAGAATTATCCTGTTTCGGATGATTAGCAATTACGGTGTGGAAGTTAGTTCCTCCAAATCCAAAAGCACTGATTCCTGCATAACGGTTCTTTTCAGTCCATAATCCTGTTTCAGCATGGAAAGAGAATGGGCTGGTTTGTGCATTATAATAAGCATTAGGCTGCTTAAGGTGAAGGGTAGGTGGTTTCACTCCATGGTAAACAGCAAGAGAAGCTTTGATTAAACCAGCTAATCCTGCAGCACACTTGGTATGTCCGATTTGTGTCTTTACAGAACCTAAATGAGTCTGTCCCGGTAATGCTCCTGAGCGGCTGAATAGGTTTGTTAATGCACTTAATTCTGTTTTGTCTCCAACAACAGTTCCTGTACCGTGAGCTTCTACCAATCCTACGGATGCAGCACTGATTCCCGCCTGAGTATAAGCACGTTCTAATGCTCTTACCTGACCTACTTTTCTAGGAGCAGTTAATCCAAGAGCTTTACCATCACTGGATCCGCCAACACCTTTGATCACCGAATAAATACGGTCACCATCGTTGACAGCATCTTCATATCTTTTCAAAACAAGGATGGCGATTCCTTCTCCAAGAGCGATTCCGTCTGCTTCACTATCGAATGTTGCACATCTTCCTTTTCTGGAAAGAGCGTGGGTGCTGGAGAACATCAGGTAATCATTGATTCCGTTGTGTAAATCTGCACCTCCGGCAAGAACCATATCGGATTTTCCTAGTACAAGTTCCTGACAAGCCAAATCCAGAGCTGCTAAAGACGAAGCACAAGCTGCATCTACGGTGAAGTTTCTTCCGCCTAAATCCAGACGGTTCGTAATCCTACCTGCGATCACATTGGCCAAAATACCTGGGAAAGAATCCTCCGTAGTATGTGGGAAGACTTCTTTTACTTCCTCATGAAGTTCTCCGAAGACCTGTTTATAATATCCTCTGAAACTATAGCTGTTGGCAAGGTCGTTCCCCCCTTCAGCTCCGATAATTACAGAAATGTTTTCTCTGTCAATATGTTTTTCACCATAACCTGCATCTTCCATTGCACGTTTTGCAACTAATAAAGTTAGCAATTGTGTAGGTTCAATAGCAGCCAAAGATTGTGGCGGAATACCGAATGCCAATGGATCAAAATCAATTTTTGGAATGAACCCACCCCATTTTGAATGCGATACATCAGTTTCATCTGAATCCGGTTTGTAATAAAGGTCTTTATTCCATCTTTCATCCGGAACTTCAGTAACGCTGTCTTTTCCTAGGATAATATTTCTCCAGAATTCATCCAGGTTTTTAGCACCCGGGAAAATACAATCCATTCCAACAATCGCGATATCCAACGGTTTTTCGCTGGATGTTGGCTGTTCTGGCAATGCTGCGTTTTGGATATATTTGTAATTGCCGATACTAACGTTTTGGTGAAGTTCTTCAAGGGTAAGCACTTTGTTGCGCATCGTTGCAATCTGCCCGATCATGTACATTCCAAGATCCAACTGATTATCTTTAGGAATGTTTACTAGCTGATCTCCTTGGCGTTCAATTCCTTTCGCAGCAATTCTTAAACGCCCTACGTTTAATTTTTCCAATTGCTCCCAAACCACTTTTTTATCTGTTCCGGCTGCTAAAAGTTGAGCTTTCTCTGTATTGAAATGATGAGCAAATGCTGTATTTAGACACCGGGTTTCATGTCCCGGCGCTGTTTCTAATAAGACTGTATCTTTAGCCTGCATAGCCTGTAACTGGAATTCCTCCTGAATGGCTCCGGTTTGTACAGCTTCTTGAGTGTACAGATAAGCTGTTCCCATTAAAACACCCACTTTTACCCCTCTGGCAGCCAGTGGAGCGGCCATAATAGAAACGAATGCGGTTGAGAAATCATTATGGATTCCCCCTGCGAAAAATACACTGATATTTTCCGGATGGTCTTCTTTTAATATACGTTCAATCTGTTTTTCCCAAAGAACCATACTTGATAATGGACCTACGTGTCCGCCACATTCACGGCCTTCGAAAATAAAACTCTTAGCTCCTTCTTTAAGGAAAATATCCAATAGGGCAGGAGATGGAACATGCAGGAATGTCTTTATTCCTGCTTTTTCAAAGACTTTAGCCTGTGCCGGTCTTCCGCCTGCGATTAAAACTACGGGTGGCTGGGCTTCTAGGATGTAAGAGGTCTGTTCATCTCTTAGCTCCTGAGGCGCAAATCCTAAAATTCCTACACCCCATGTTTTGTTACCTGCGAGTTCCTTGGTTTCCATTACCAAAGACTTCGCAGAGTTTCCTTTCAATAAAGATAAGGCAACGAATGGCAAAGCTCCGGCTTCTGCAACAGCATTGGCAAATCCGGGAACATCACTTACACGGGTCATTGGCCCTTGTGCTATTGGATATTTTAATCCAAGTTCCTGTGCTAATGGATTATTCTGATCAATAACCTGAAGGGCTTTTGCCTGTTTCAGATGTCCATGCATGGCTTCTTGAAGTCCGAAAGCCATTTTTTTCAGGGTTCTGAACTCTTCATACAGGTCTGTTGCCAGGGAAATATCCTGTCCCATTGGAATGTAGCTCTTGCTGATGTCAAAATCTGTAAAATATTGTTTAAGATCTTCAGTGTTGATATCATCCGGTAATGAAGGAGAATTAGGTCTTACCAATACTCTGTGATTGGCGATAATTTTAGTTTCAGTTCCGTTCAGTTTTGAACATAGATCTTTTAAGTCCTTTGGAACAGAACTTTCAGGGAATAAAGCAAGTTGGCTGTCCAGAACAACTCCTGTTGCTCCTAAAGCTTTCACGGCTGAGGCAGTATGGAGTCCTATTCCCCCCTGTACCCACACCGGAATGCTTTTTATTTCCTTGATAATGCGTTGGAATAATACAAAAGAAGATTCATAGCCGATTTGACCTCCTGCTTCATTTCCTTTGATGATTATTCCTTTTGCTCCTGATTGTTCAGCTTGTTTAGCTTCTTCCAAACTGGTTACCTGATAAATGATATCCAGATTTGAATTTTGAGAAAATGTCATTCCGAAGGGTAATATCGCAAATCTTACACTTTTGGGAATTTGAAGCGATGAGAATTTTTCATTAGAAACATATATACCATAAGAGGGTAGGGCTGTTTCTTCCAGTTGACTAATTGCTGTCTGGGCGGTCGTTAACTCCTGACCTAAGCTGAGAACAGGAAATACACCTGCCTGTTGCAATTTATGCATCAGGTTGACATCCGGCTTTTCGAAAGGTGTTAGTCCAATAATGGTTAATTTTTTCATGGCGTGATATGTTAGTAAGGATTTTGTGAAAAGGACATAAATCTTTGAGATAAAGAGAAATGGCTTATTACAAAATCATAAAATTGGTTTTTATTAGATTTTTAATGGTAAAGTTTGTTTGTTGAAGACTTTTCAACGGCATATGATTAGCCCTAAAGTAATTAGAGTTAAAGGTAGTGTCCGGCTTTTCAAAAGGCATTAGCCTAATAATGGTCAAGTTTTTCATTGCATTTAGTATTAAAATAATAATATGCGATTTTGCATTAAAACATCAATCTAATGGGTATAAAGATCGATTGTTTATTATGCATGAATAAAAATAATAAATTTATGATATATTTTCAACCATAAATGAAATTTTATAATAATTTTTTAGCAAAAATTTGTTAATTGTTCAAATGCTATTAAAATATTCGGTTTATTTTCTTATTCGCTATAAACTAGCCGGCACAATCTGTGTAACCATAAATATAAATAATTATAGTTAAGAAAATGTTAAGCAAAGATAGGAATAAAAAATAAGATATTTCAAAAAGAAGAGATTTGTTTTTGTTATATTACAAAAAGATAACATATGAATTTGGCTGTAAAATCTACAAAATTTGGGTTTGAAAATAGCGTGAAATTTTAGACTCATTCCTCATGGGATTGAATTGGAATGCTATAGAGGAGAAACGATAATCGGTATTTTGTGAATTATTCGTAAAAAAATGTTAAAGAAATATTAATTATATTATTAATAAAATTAATATAACCTGAGTTCAGGATAAGACATTTCTGTTTTTAGTAAGTAAGGAAGTCTGGAGCTGGGAGGGGAAAGTAAGTTGAGGTTAAAAAACCACTTACAACCCTGTCATTTATTATTCCTTTAAAGACTGCTTCATCAAATTTTACGGCAACGTCAGAAATTGTAGCTCCGATAGTAACTTCCAGCCTCCCTCTTCCAGCTTCCAGCCTATTATCCTTAATTTTATTATCCCAAACTCGGATTAATATAACTGTTTTATAGTTTCAATCGTTTTTGTTTTTAATTCAATGAATAGATAGATAAATCCATCATCATGAAACAGATCACATTTTTTGATTTCAACTTGTCCTAGAAAGAATAATGGAGAGTTGTTTTGAATAGGCCATTCGGGATTTTGTATCCATTTGGGTGGCTTGGTCTGATATCTGAAAAGCTCAGCATACCGTTGTTTGATGTGTTGTTTTTGTTCCGCTTTTGAAAGGCTTTTATCTTCCGGTAAAATATGTTTTTCTATAAAACCTAAATCTGCATCTATATATTTAGGGCTAGTACTTAGAATCAAATTATAATCATTGGAATATTGAGAGGTTGCAGTAGTGTTTATTCCTATTTTATCTAAAAATAGCTGAACGGTTTGCTGTGCATTTAGCCTTCCATTTGGATTTGTATAATTCTGCTCTGCGAGATAGAAGAATGGAGTAGTGTCCTTCAGATAGGTTTTCTGCCAGCTGATGGAAGGGTCTGAAAGTAATTTTTCTAATTCTACATTGGTATAAAGCTGTTGTTCAAATTCTTTGCAGGAAATTTTTCCTTCAACAAAGTCTTTTAAAAACCGTATGGCATCTTTCATGAGCTATAGCGGCTTATTGTGGTTTGTACCAAGATTGAATATATCATAAAATGACTTTCAGACTCTCTTTGGTGTATTAAAAAATACTTAAGTTATATTGTTTTGCAAGATCTAAAATAATGTGATATCCGGCTAATGAATTTCCATGTTGATCTAAGGCAGGGCTGAATACTCCGATACCCATTTTTCCAGGAACACTTACTGTAATTCCACCACCTACTCCGGATTTGCTCGGCAATCCTACAGTTCTGGAGTATTCTCCACTAAATTCGTACATTCCGGCAGTCAGCATTTGAGATTCGACCAGTTTGGCTATATCAGCATTTTTATATTGAGCATCGCCATCAAAACGGACACATTGATTGGCGAAGAAATATCCGATTTTTGCAAGGTCTTCAGCGGTAAGTTCAATAGAACATTGTTTGAAATAATTATCCAGCTGGTCTTCATTTCCTGAAATCAATCCACTGTTTTTCATGATGTAGAACATGCCGCGGTTACGGTGGCCGGTAGATTTTTCAGATTCGTATACGGATTTACTGTAATCAATTGTAGTGTTTTTAGTGATATAACGAACCATATCTAAAACTTTAAGGAATGGTTTCTCGCCGTCACCGGAAATTAAAGAGGTGGTAAGGATGGCGCCCGCGTTCATCATCGGATTAAGTGGTTTTCCTGTTGTTTCAAGATTGGAAAAATGATTAAAGGGTCTGTCTGATCCGAAATAACCCATTTTATCAAAAACGTTCGCTTCACCTCTTTCATTTACAGCCACCATTAGAGCGATGATCTTGGAAATACTCTGCATGGTAAATTTCTTTTGAATATCACCGGTGCTGAATACTTTACCGTTTTTATCTACTACAGAAAAGGCAATCGCTTTAGCATCCATTTTACCAAGCTCAGGAATATAATCAGCAACCTTACCTTGTGTATAATAATTTCTGTTTTTTTCCAGGATGTTGCTTAAAGTCTTTTCTGAAATCGTTGAAAGATCTGCTGTTTTCTGAGCATATATCACTGTATTTAAGGATAAAAACCCTGCAATAAGAATTCCTTTGGCGGAAAATAGAAAGCTATTTTTTTTCATGTAGAATATTTTCGAATAAAAGTTTATCATAAGCCTCGAAAAAACAAAGATAAGGTATTTCATTTTTTATGCAAGGTTTGAGGGAGAACTTCAGTGATGAGGTGGGGGAGGAGGTTGACCACCTCATCAATACTTCAAAATATTTTTGACACTCCTCCAGAGGAAAGTAATGTTGTGCTTTTGACTGCAGTTTTTGGAGAAGTAAGGAATTATTGTCTTTTAAATGATCAATTTCAGCTCAATTTACCTTTATCTTTTTAATTCAAAATCTTTATAAAATAATACTCCATATTGGTCAAGTATATGGGTTTTATTATTTTCTTCCTTTGCATTTCCTGTATCAATATAATAGAGTGGGCGTTTTTTATGAATAATGTCTTCCTGATCCTCCGGGCTAAGATGCTTAACGATCTTGATATTTCCGTTTTTCTCAAAATTACCCATCAGTGAAATCTGTTCGGAAAAATTGCCTAAGTGAAAGATAGCAGGCTGATTTCCGGAGCGTATTTCGATTTCCCGGATCACATTTTTACAAAATGCTAATTCTTGGTCTTCATAGTCTTCATTGATAAATACACTTCCTGCAACCTGAATTTGTTTTGCCGTTACATGAATCAGAAAAGGAGACAGTAATAATGCAAATAGCATAGGTTTCATGAGCTTTTCATTCAGTATATATTGAAGGAGAATAAGGACAAAAGGTACTGACGGAATTAAATACCCTGCTTCCAATGGATATCTGATAAAGAATGCCAGATTGGAAACAATCATTATCATACTGAACACAGCAAAATAGTTTTTATGTATGCTTTTTACTTTTTGATAACCGCCTTTAAAGCACTGTATGACTAAAGCCAGTATAATGGCCAGTATTCCCAAGGTTCCATATATGTATAATGTAGCCAGACTCAAAAGGCTTCCCAGGCTGACCTCTGAATCTCCATAGCTTTGCAGGAAATCAATACCATATTTTACAATAACGGGAGAAAAGAAAACACAGGTGAAAACACAGGTTAAGGAAGAGAATTGTAATGTTTTTTTTATGTCCTTTTGGAAACATGAATACAGAAGGAAAACAAAAGCCGGAAAGAAAATAATATTGTTGAATCTGGTACTTACCATAAGTCCAAATAGCAAAGCAGAAAACCAGAGGTTTTTTTTGAGGAGATGATAAACGCTTCCCAGTAAAAAGAATAAAGACCAGTTATATTCCATAGCGGTTGTACTGGTGAGGTAGATAACCGGAACAAAAGCCAATATGATAGAGATGAGAAAAGAAAGCTTTATGGAAAGAAAGTTTAAAATCTTAAAAAGGTATAAGGAGCATCCGGCTGTAAATAAAACTGACAGTAAATTGATGGCCCAATAAGGATAATGATAGACTAATGAATATAAAAATTCAGGAAATGGATATCCCGGAAAACGGGATACATTGTAAATATGATTTTCAGATAATATTTTTCCGGTATATACTTCTCTCCAGGCATCCAAATCAGCCCCCAGACTGTTAAAAATAAAAGGTAACCGTGATAAGAGTACAATGATTACGATCATTATTTCCTTAAAATATTTTTTCATGTTAATTACCCATTGTTTTGTGGTGCAAAATAAGTGCTTTTTAGTTAATAAATGCAAGGATCTTAATTTTTCCGTAGACGATGATAAATACTATCTGTGTTGATACTGGAATAAAAGTGTTACAAGAGGTCTTTCTGTAGTTTTTTTTATCCTGTTTCGTTGTTTTTTATAATGTATTTCTTTTTTTTATGTCAAAAAAATTAACCTAAGTTGAGTTTTTGGTTAATTTTATTCTAAGTATTGCCATTTAAATAAGTGAAAATTCAATTGTTTTTGTTTTAAAATGAAGATAAATTGACTTTTTTATAAATAATTATTAAGTGTGTGAATTAAGATATAATCAGTAATTAAGGTATATTGTTGATATTTAATATATGAAAATGTATTTTTTTTCACTGATAAATGATTTTAGTATTAAAATTTTCATTAATTTCCGAATGAAAATTAATACATTTTTATTAACCATGAAAAACACTACTTACTTTAGTAGGCAGCACATCTTCAGATGGCTCCTGCTATGCTGGCTCCTGGTGCCTTGGGGGCTTCAAGCACAATCATCAACCCATGTTACCTGGGATTCTCAGGTCGGATGCCAGGTCTATCGGGGCGAAAAAGGCAATGGCGACAATTCGGTTGCTGCTGCAACCGTAGAGACTGGTACATGTATCCGTGTTTGTGAGAATACTAATGTGACCTATACAGTTCACGGATCTAACATTTTAAATGTACAATGGACATCCGCAGGAGGAACCGTACAAAGCGTTTCAGGTACTGCTAATACAGAAGCTGTTATAGCCTGGGGAGCTGCAGGCGGAGGCTTTGTACATGCAGCTATTCAGTTTTTAGACGGAACAACTGAGAATCAAAATATTTGTATCGAGAAAATAAACAAACCGATTCCCAATTTTACGGTCCTCAATATGAAGGATCGAGTTTGTAAAAATACGGAGGTTCATTTTCAAAACCTTTCTCAGGCAAACGGAGGAAGTGATATTATCAATTATTTTTGGGATTTCGGGGATGGAACAACTTCCACAGCCTTTGAACCAACTCATACATATACTTCAGCAGCAGGGCTTACTGTTAGTTTGACCGTAACCAATAAATGTGGCTGTTCAGAAACCACTTATCAAAAACTGGAAATTCTGGAAGCACCGCCTGTACAGATTAACTGTGCTTCCGTAGTGTGTGAAGGAAGTGTTGAAAAGTACAGTGTACAGAATGGATGCAAGGGAGACTGGAAAGTGATAGGTGGGACACTGCTAAATAATTATGGAAACGAAATTGAAGTAAAATGGGATCATGTAGATCCGACGGATGGCTTTGGATACGTAATGTACAAATCAGAGTGTGGTTGTCCAGAGTGGACTACTGTTAAAATTCCTGTAATTTTAAAAGCTGCAAACATTAAAGGACAGGATGTAGTATGTACTGGTAAACAATATACATATTCACTTCCTCAGTGGCCAACTACTAGTTTTGACTGGGATGTAACAGGTCCTGGAGTAGGGGAATTGACGTATAACCAACAAAGAAATGAGATCCTTTTCAAGGCAACAGTACCAGGTACTTATACTTTGACAAGTAAATATTCCAATACATTAATGTTATGTGGTGGAGAAGCTGTTAAAACAATTGTTGTAGAGGAGCCGGTAACAATAACAGGAGGATCTCCTGAGGTTTGTGTAGGAACATCTCAGACATTTACTGTGGCATCTGGTGTTCCTTCTATCTGGAAAGTAACCTTAGGAAATACAGTAGTAAACCCACCGGCACCACCAAGTACATCTTTTACTTATAATTTTGCTGTAGCAGGTTCTTACATGATTACTGCAGTACGAACTGGTGGCGGTTGTGAGAGTAATGCTATAATGACGAAGGTAATCCCGCCTCCGGCACCTCCGAAAGGAAGTATTGCTGGAGATCTCATAGTATGTGCAGGGAGACCTTATGTTTATACACTTTCCGGAACTATACCACCGGGAGTGATTCCGGTATGGACTGTTACGAATGGAGTTATTCAGGGAAGTAATGCTGGTCAATCTGTAACGGTAGTGTTTAATTCTGGATTTACATCTTTTGCTGTATCGGTTGCTTATAGAACCGCAGGTCCGGCAGGATGTCTTTCTCCGGCCATTACAAAAAAGGTAACACTGGTAGATCTTGAAAAAATCACCCTTGTTAAGAATACAGGACCTTTCTGTCCAAGCAGCATACAGAAATTCAGTGCGAATCTGAACGGTATTGTTCCTGATTCAATGGAATGGAGTTTTGATGATCCTAATTTCGGAAGTTTCTCATCCGGACAGGGAACTGATAATGTTGTAGTAGGCATTAATGAAATATCAGGTGGAATATCTGAAACTAATCTTAAGCTTACCGTTATAAAATGCGGAAAAAAGAAAGTACTTATCATGAAGGTAAGAAAGTTGGTGCTTCCGGTGATAAACTTTACCAATGTAGGGAACATCTGTCTGGGGTCCAATCTTCAATTCACTATTGATCAGGGAAGCATTACTTCGGCAACCGGAGTGACGTTTACTTTTGCTAATAATAGTACCCATCCGGCAACATTTGATTCGTCGGGGGTATATACTTTTTCAAATAACGGATATATCCAGAATAATACTGGAGGGAATATTTCTCAACAGGTAACAGTAAGCTATACAGGAACTAACGGATGTAATTATAAACCTACAGTAACTGCTAACTTCATCGTACTTCCGGAGACAATCATTACAGTTTCACCGGTATACAATCTTGAAGTTTGTGATGACTATCCTTTACAGCCTTATGTACTAACAGCTAACAGCTCTACAGGGCTTACTAATATTGTAGAATGGCAATGGTTTAGGAATGGTGCTCCATTAGCAGGATTTAATACCAATTCATATACCTTATCAGGAACTGGTCTTGCCGGAACCTATCAGGTAAGAGCTAAGGATATCAATAACTGCTATGTTTACTCACAGGAGATTAAAGTAAACAATTCTTGTCCAACAGGTAATAACTGTACAACACCTCCTGTAGTTTACTTTGCTCCACAATGGACAGGTTGTAATACAATTAGCGTGGATAGTTTTAGCGTGAATAATCCTCCGAATGAAATTCAGTGGCTGTCTAACGATGTACTTACTTTAGTGAGTGGGCAGGGAACAACTACACCTGTATTTCAAACTGATCTTGCGGGAGCACATATTGTAAGTGTACGTTTAAGATATGGTACATGTTGGTATTCTGCAAGTTTTGAAGTTCGTAAAAACTATGAGCCTAAATTCAATATCGCACAGACTTGTAGTGGTAATGGATATAATGTAGCCCTGTATAATACCTCTACGATATTTGGAATTGATCCGAATTCTATTGTTTATACATTCAGTGCACCAGGACTACCTACTCAGACTGGGCAGACGGCTAATTACAATAATTTGGCACCAGGTACCTATACGTTTACAATGACGATGTCAGTACCATGGTCACTTTATCCACCATGTACAATCACGAAGACAATCACGCTGGCACCAGTGCCAAATCCGAATTTCCTCATTGCAGATACTGCATGTAAAGGAGAGGTGCTTGGTCTTACTCCTATGACGTATGTGCCAGGAAATACATATACATGGTATTTTGATGGAACATCATTCATCACTACACAACAGTATGCATCTGTAACATTTAATACTGCTGGTCCGAAGACTATAAAATTAGAGGTAAAAACTCCGCAAGGATGTGTTTATACTTCAGGAACAGCTAATATTTTGATAAAAGAAGCTAATTTTAATGGAACAATTGTTCCAGGCAATGCCGTAGCATGTGCAGGTAATCCTCCAGCTATTGTATTCACACCATCAGCGGGATCTGCAGTTCCTTCAGGATATATCTGGATGAACGGTTCTCAGCAGGTATCGGGAGCGCCTAATTCAGCAACTTTTGTTCCGTTGCAGTCCGGAAGTTATTGGCCGGTATTGATATCAGCAGATGGCTGTAGAACAAATGCAATGAGTTTCATTCCGGCAGCTGTAACATTGAAAACAGCTCCGTATGTGAACATCTCGGGACAGAGCAATGTATGTTTGGGAAGTTCCGCAACACTTAATGGTATTGTAACTGATAATACGCTGGAGTATCAATGGAAGAAAAACGGTACTGCAGTAACAGGATGGAATAATACTTTTCCAATCGTATTTAATACAGGCTTATTAACAACAGCAGGTACTTATACCTTTACTTTAGAGGTACGGGTTCCGGGAGCAGCAGGTTGTACTTCATCTAAGAACTTTATCATTACAGTGAGTAACCCACCAACAGCTCCTACAGTAACATATACTCAGATAGGATGCCAGCCTTATAAAATTCAACTTACAGCATCCGGACCGGCTAATGGAGAATACAACTGGAGTAATGGAATGACAGGACAAAGCATTATTGTAGGTGAAGGAGGAGTGTATAAAGTGATATATACGGCTCCAAGCGGATGTAAAGTAGAAAGTGAAATAGCTGTACCATTGAGCATTGAGAGTCTTATGTGGGTGTTCCCTACAGGTTGTTATGATTACTGTAGAGCAAAAGAGCGCTATGTATTGGGACCAAAAGGGACCTTCGATTATCACCAATGGGAACTATTTGGAACATCGCTCCAAAATGGAACTAATGATATTATTTATCCGTTCTATAATATTAATAGTCCAGGAACTTATAGACTGAAAATTGAACAGAACATGCCATCAGGACAAAAATGTGAATTCTTTTCAGGACCATTGAACTATTATCCAGGTAAAGATTGCGGTATAGAAACACAATGTAACTTTGAAGTTAAAATTACTTCATTCAAATGGGATGGAGATCATTATAATGTTCATGGAATTATAATCAATACAGGAAGCCAGCCGGCAATGTTTAATATTTCAAGTTTTAACGGATATGGAACTTATTTCCCATCTATGATTACAATTCCGGCAGGAGGAACATATGATATGAATACCAATCCATTGACATTCTATCCGAATGCCAGCTTCCCTGGAGGAAATGATGTGATCTTATTCTTAGGACAGGATGATTGTAAGTTTATTGGTGAGCCAGAAATTATAGGTAAATCTGTTTTTGCGAAGACAGGAAATACACCAAGTCTTACTACGGATTCTACTCTGAAGTTGATGCCAAATCCAGCTAAGGATGTAGTGAAGGTTTCGTATAATACCGGTAATGAGAAATTGCTGGCAACACAGATCAAGGTTTTTGATACCATGGGTAATGTCAAATTCCATAAGGAACTGAAATCATCTTCAGGAGAAGTGAGTGTAGATGTTTCCAACTGGTTGCAAAGTACTTATATTGTTATTGTACAGGCAGGAGAAAAATCATTGCAAGGCAAATTGATTAAAAATTAATTCATACTTCATTTTAATAAGCAGTGTTCTCTTCGGAGAACACTGTTTTTTTATATAATAAGATCGTTCAATAGAGTATGCTGCTTTAGACTGACTTAATAGCCTTATTGTTATCACTGTTTCATTCTGAGCATGGAGAAGAATCTGTGTTATGTATGAGATTTCTCCTTCACCGGAAATCGAAGATTATCTCCTTTTCAGTCGATAAATAGTATTTCGGCGGAGCCAATGATAGTGATGTAAAATGCTATATAATTGTCATAAATTAATACATATCTTCACTGTAGACCTGTCTTCCAAGGTAGAAAAGTTCATGTTTTCTGAGGTTCATATTATCCTCAAAAATATCATGAACAAAGCGAACCAACTCATTTACTTTTTCCTTTTGGGTAATTCTGATGCGAGACTCAAAATTGGAGGTAAATCCGCTCTTTGTGTAGTTCAATGATCCAAGATAGGCTACTTTTCTATCGATTATGTAAATCTTGGAGTGCAGAAACTTATTGTCATAGCGGTTATTTCTGATGTATTTGAAATTCAAATTTTCAGAGTAATGATAGGTGTAAATCTCCATTTTTTCAACTTCTGTTTTCTTTTCCCAGCATCTGAAGAATCCATACAGAGAGGCGATAGCAATCAAAAGAGCAACGAAATTATTGGAATTGGTAAAATCATCAACAAGATGAATCCCGAAATAAATGAGGGCAAAAATTCCCAGGCAAAACAGCACAATAGAAGATAAAAAGAAAAGACTTTTCAGACTTTCCCTTTTCTCTTTTTTCTTTACATCTGTTACCCGGTTCTGATGGATCAGTTTTCGTAATATACTTCCGTATTGCTCAGGTCGCAGATCACTGAATGCCAATCTCACATTGATATTTCTGTTCTTCAGCATCAGAAGATCATCCAGCTTTACTTCATCAATATAAGGGGAAATGATGAGAACTTCTGCCTGCGCATTCAGAATGTCATTATTCAGTTGATTGCCTGCATTTTGTCCTACAAACACTTCAACTCCTTCACTGTTTTCAGTATCAATTTTAAAATAATATTTTTGCCTTTCCTTATAATACACGTTTGATGTTCTTAAATAGTGTTGAAAATTATAATGTTTCCTGGGAGATCCGTTTCTTTAACATCAAGACTTGGAACAAACCGGAACTTACTTAAGTTTGTAATGTAGGCGCCAAATTTACGGTTCTTTTTATTGTCTGCTTTATGGGAAAGCATAAAAAAACTGATATCTCTTTTATATCAGTCTCCTACAATATTTTAAAGGGAGTTTTTAATTTTTTTTAAAGGGAATAATTCATATTATTGGTGGCCTTCACTGTTCTCCGGTTTTTGAAAGAAAATAAGAAAATGGGGTATCATAAAGGAAATCTTCTATGTTTGAAAAAACTTCTGTAAGTTATACTTCTTTTTATCTGTTAAGGAGCATTGGCAGACATGATAAAAGAGTCTTTGTATTATATTCAGGGGCTGTGTTTGAAAATGATATCGTATCATAGCCATATTAGATGACAGTTGTTGTAATTGCTGGCAGTTTAGCTGTCGGATATTTTGTATTTTCGTGTATAGTAAAACAGTTTAATTCCAAACAGAATGGCAATGGGAATAACCAATACAAGACAGGAGATCTACATCAATACAAAAGCAGAATGGAGGCAGTGGTTGGATGATTTTCATCAATCCGAGCAATCAGTCTGGGTTATTTGTAATACCCAAAAATCCGGCTTACCTGTAGTAGGATGGAGTGAACTGGTTGACGAAGCCCTTTGCTTTGGCTGGATAGACAGTACGAGAAAGACTATTAACGAAAGGTCTTTCAAACAGTTGTTCAGTAGACGTAAACCTAACAGCACATGGTCCAGAATGAATAAAGAAAAAGTACAACGGCTTATAGAGGATAAGCTGATGAGAGAGGCCGGCCATGAATGTATAAGAATTGCAAAGGAAAATGGTTCCTGGGTGATCCTTGATAGTGTGGAAGATCTTACAGTGCCGGAAGATCTCAGTGAAGCTTTTAAAAGGTATGCAGGTTCAGAGGAGTATTTTCAAAGTTTAAGCAAATCGATGAAAAAGATGATGCTTCAGTGGATTGTTCTTGCAAAACGTCCGGAAACCCGGAAGAAACGTATTGATGAAATTGTGGAACATGCTGCGCAGGCAAAGAAACCAAAGCATTTTTTGTAACGACTTTGACACATTTGGAGATTCTGGTTTCTGGATGATGAAGGTTAATAAAAGTGATTTCTTATTTTTGCAGAGAATAAATGACTAAGCAGTTTATTCTGAAATATGAACGATACATTTTCCGATAACCATCAAGTAGGAATAGTTTCTGCGTTTTCTGAACTCATGCATACTGATTTTCAGGGAGATATAAATGCCATGTGCTGGTACAGGAATTTAGGCGGAGATTTTAAAGAAATTGTTTCCAAGCTTCAGTTAAAAGAGAATATTACCGAAATTTCTACTGAAGATCTTCTAGCATTGCAGCTATCGGAAGAAGGAAATGTTGCCAGAGAAATAATTTTAAATGATTTACAATTATTAACGGATTTCGGGGCATCACCCTCGCTCAATCTGCTTAAAAATTATGATCGGGACGAAGAATTTGATTTTATTTCAACCGATGTCTATTCGTACCATGTAGATCGTTCACCTATTGGAACAGATACTTTTTTATGCACTTATTATGGTGCCGCAAGTGATATATTGCCCAATAATCAGGCCGTACAAAAAATACAGGTTCCTGAGATCCGGGAAAAACTCAAAGAATTACATGACGGACCTGAAGACGAGTTTGAAGATTTCTTGAAAGATTGTTTCTTCGATCTGCATTATCAGGCTAAACCTAATGCAGAATCCACAAATCTGGGATTAGGACATCTCTGGCGACTGGCAGTAGATCATCCGGCGCAAAAAGTTTTACCTTGTGTGCACAGAGCTCCTGTTGAAAATGAAGGTGAATATCGTCTGCTTTTGATTTGTTAGCCCATTTTGAGAATGTAATTTGTATGGACTGCAGTTTGACTTTTCGTTCAAAAGTAGTACCTTTAAAAGGTCTTATCCCTATTTTAGGGTCTTTTGACCCATACATTGATGTTGTAAACTGTATTGAATTTTGATGACTAATGACTAAATCAATTGTAATTTTAATTTTCTTTTTAAGTGGTTTTTTCTTTTTAAATGCGCAGGAAAAGAAAGATTCACTTTATTATAAAATAGAAGAGTTTTCGGATAAAAGAAAAGTCACTAAATTCCTTCATCGTTTCATATTCCGTAGGGAAGCAGATTCAACCTCTGTTAAATCCAGAACAGAAAAACTACCACAGGAAGCTTATAATAAAAGATATATCCGAAATATCAGGATCGAAACTATTGACCCTTTCGGATATGGCTCCAAAGACGAGAAAGACAAATCAAAATGGTACGATTGGTTTGCAGACCATCTTCATTCCACCACAAGAACCTCTACCGTTAATAATTACTTACTTTTTAAAGAAGGAGAAGAATATAATGCTCAGAAACTCTATGAATCTGAACGTCTGATGAGGGCAATGCCTTTCATAAACAGAGTAAACATCAGCGTTTCTGATGATACATCCAGTAAAGATTCTATTGATGTGGTGGTAAAAGTTCTTGATTCCTGGAGCTTGAAGCCCAGAGTCAGTTATTCAGGCAGTAAAATTGGGTTGGGAGTTACCGAAGAGAATGTATTAGGATTAGGACATACATTTGATTTCCTTTACAGAAACGATTCCAAAGAAAAACAGGACTATATTTTAGGAAGTTATACCACCTATAATCTTTTTGGGTCTTATATCAGTGCCCAAATCCTTGGAGAAAGGGACTTTTTGAGAAATGAAAGAATCAACTTCAATGTCAGAAGGGACTTTTTCTCTCCTTTAACCAAATGGGCAGGTGGTTTCACTTTTGAATACTTTATGCGGAATGTTTTATTGCCGGTGGAAACCGATACTGCATTTCCTGAGGTTCAGATCAAAGTATACAGCCAGGATCTATGGGGTGGTTATCAGATCCCGGTTTCGTCGGATCCCAGTGAAAAAGTGACCAGTAATATTGCTGTTATAGGAAGATTTCAGAACTATCAGTATAAAGACAGCCCGGGAATCGATCAGTATAAATATTTCAGCTCTTACAACAGTTTTCTGATGTCTGTAGGGCTTATTAACAGACGGTTTTCTGTTCAGAAGAATATTTTTCAATATGATTTGCCAGAGGATATTGCTTACGGGAACTCCGTGAATCTTATTGCAGGTGGTTTATCAAGAAATAAAGAAGTGAATCCTTATGTGGGAGTTTCTGCATCTTATGGCAGTTTTACAAAGTTGGGATATTTCACTCTAAAAGCCCAGTTTGGACGATTTTTTAATGAAGACAGTCAAAACAGGGAGTCTTTCCGTATAGATGGAACGTATTTTACGAATCTTATGGATTGGAAATTTGCCAAAGTTAGACACTTTTTTTCTCCTACTTTAGCATTGGGAAATCCACAACATAACTATTCTTATAAAGACAGAATTAACCTTTCTGCCTCAGATGAGTTTCCTGTTTATAATGCGGATTACATTGGAACGAAGAAAATGGTGTTAAGGTATCAGCTTCAGATGTTTATCAATAAAACATGGAAGAATTTCCATTTCAGTCCCTATTTAACAATGGCAGTAGGCTGGTTAGGTATGCCTGATGAAAAGCTGTTGAATACCCATGCAAACACTAAAATAGGAGTGGGGGTTCTCATTAATAACCCGTTCTTGGTATTCAACAGGATTCAGATTTCCTTTACGTATTATCCTCGTGTTCCGTTTGATTATAACTCCGTCTTTGATTTTAACAGCAATCGAAATAACCTTCTGCCAATGAATAGCTTTGCGACAGAAGTGCCTCACTTTGTGAATTTTGGAAATTGATAAGTAAGATTTATTTATCTAATAACTTCTCAGGGTATAAAAAGTTCTGATAATATCAATGTAATTTCTATATTTGTGCGACTTGGAATTTAAATCTAAAAATACCATTTGGATTCCAATAAAAGCTTAAAAATAAAATAACCATAAATAAATAAGAGTAAAGAATGGATAAAATTAATGTATTAATTATTGTAAATACAATCTCTTTATTCATTTCATTGTTTCTGGCATTTTTCCTGATTATACTCAAAACAAAATACAAAATAAGTAATTCTCTGTTTGCTGTTTTTCTGGTATTAAATGCAATAGATATTAGTGAGCCTTTGTTTAATATGATGGTTGATGGTCCATCTAATCTGGGAATGTTTAGGACCACCTTCGCTTTCCTGCAAATTCCTGTTTTTTATCTCTATATAATATCAGTCTGTTACTCTGATTTTAAGTTAAAGCCCAAATATTTACTACATCTGCTCCCATTTTTAATTGTTAATTTGGTTTTATTACCCCGTTTTTATACTGTAGATGCAGCATCGAAAATAAGTTTTATTCAGCATCGTCAAAATATGATAGAGTTTCAGTTCATTCATATTTTAATACATTTTCAGATCATTATATACATCATCGCGGTATTTAGAGTACTAAGAAAATCAAAGAAATTATATCTTGAAAACTATACAGGGAAAAACATCAGTTCCTATAATTGGTTATTCCAGTTTACGGTTGTACTGACTATTTTATATGCGGTAGCTCTTTTAAAAAACATTTTTAAATTTTCTGATTATCCACATATTTCCGAAGGGTTAAAGATTAGCCTTTGGGTTTCTTCTCTTTTTATTTTTTGTTGGTATCTGTTCAAAGCATTAAACAATCCGGATCTTTTCAGAAATGTTGATTCAAAATTAAAACTCGTTTCTGAGATTGTAGTAGAAGAAAAGAGCAGTGAGCAGCCTATAGTAAATGAAAGAGAGTATAATGAAGAGCTTATTAAGTTAAAGAAGTATATGATTGAAGAAAAACCCTTTCTAAATCCTTCGTTAACCATTCAGGATATTTCCAATAACATTGGAATTCCTGTTCGGGATTTGTCACTTCTCATCAACCATCAATTAGGACAGCATTTTTATGATTTTGTAAATACATACCGCATAGAGAATGCTATGGATATTTTAAAAGATACAACAAAAAGTAAGGTAACTATCCTTGAAATTCTATACGAAGTTGGTTTTAATTCAAAATCTTCTTTTAATACAGCCTTTAAAAAACATACAGGCAATACACCAACTAATTATCGTAAAAATCTACAAATCAGTGATTTGTAATTACTCGTACTCTTTTTTGTACAGATTCATACTTATTTTTTTACACAAATGGGACTGAATACTTTTATTCGGTCGCCTAATTCTTCTTTCTCTCACATCTTTGTATCGAAATAATTTTTAAACATAAAAAAAACGATACAATGAAAACTTCATCAAAATTTTTAGCAGTACTATTATTCATAAGCAGCTTTTCTTTTGGACAAAACGTTACTAAAAGGATTGATTCCATCCTAAGTGATAATTATAAAAAAAATCCTGAGGTTGGAATTAGCGTTGGCTTTATCAATAAGAATGAAGAATATTATACATCCTATGGTAAGTTGAATGCAGAAAGTCAAACAAAAATTGATAAAAACTCCATCTTCGAAATTGCATCCATCACTAAAATCCTGACTTCAAATTTAATTGCCCAGGCAGTTTTAGATCATAAGCTAAAGTTAGATGATTATATAGACGGATTCCTTCCCAAAGAATATGTATTACAGCAGAATCTTAGAAACAAAATTAAAATTTCAGATCTGGCATCACATCAGTCTGGGTTACCTGATTTGGATTTTCCGAAATTAATGGAGCTTAATCCACAACAGCCTGTAAGTAGTGTGACTGCAGAAACATTAGCAGCAATAGTCAATAACTGCAGTGAATTAAAAGATTATGGTAAATACCGATATTCTACCATTGGATATACTTTACTGGGACAAATATTAGAGAAAGTGTATGATAAAAGCTATGATGAAATTATCAGAGCTAAAATAATAAAGCCTTTACACATGAATAGTACATTAACTAAGGACTTTAATGTGAAAAATCTAACAACGGCTCACAATCCCAATGGTGGCATTCAGGAATTTTTCAAATGGAACATCACAGCATCTGCAGGATTAGTAAAATCTAATGCTTCCGATATGGTTACCTATTTAAAAGCAGTTTTAAATAATGAAACAACAGTAGGAAAAGCTGCCATCATCACAGAAAAAGTAATGTATAAAGATGAAAAAAGAGACATGGGGTTAGGATTGAATATCGTAACTGATGATAAAAATACCATTTATATGAAATCAGGAGATTCTATGGGACAGTCTTCCATCATTTGCTACAACAGAAATAAAAAATGGGGTATTATCATCCTTCTTGATTATCGAAACTCAAAAATGAGACAGGATCTGCTGAATAAAATCTATGATACAGTCTTGAAATAGATTAAAGACAGTTGGCTGAACAATAAAAACTTTTACCCTAAAAGAAAATAATACCATAATATCATGAAAAATATTCTTTATTTACTAATTACTGCACTCATCATGTTGAGCTGCCATACAAGAAAAAATATAGTAATTTCAAAAGGAAATGCAAATTTTCTTACAGACAGTTTACATATTGAAAAGCAATTAGAAAAGCACAAGCTTCCAGGATTTAGTCTTGTTGTTTTTGAAAATTATAAAATTGTATACTCAAGCCAGTGGGGAGTAAAATCAATAGATTCTAAAGAAAAAATAAATGAAAATACGGCTTTCTCTACGGCGTCAATTTCAAAACCAATAACGGCACTCCTTTGCCATATTCTTGAAGAAAAAGGTCTGATAAACCTTAATGATCCTATAGATAAATATTTAAAACGCTGGCATTTGCCAAAAAGCAAGTTCACTGAAAATAATAGCCCAACCTGGAAACAGTTTTTTAATCATACAGCTGGTACAAGTCAGGGTGGATTTGAAGACCATTACGAAGGAGATGTCATTCCAACTATAAAACAAAGTCTTCTAGGACAGATCCCAAGATATGATAAGGAAATTGAATTCCTGTTCACGCCCGGGACCAGTTTTGAATATAGTGGTGGTGGATATGTAATTGTTCAAATGGCCTTAGAAGATACTTTGAATAAATCTATTGCAGAACTGGCACAAGAGTATATTTTTTCTCCGCTTGGTATGAAAAATACCACAATGATCCAACCTAATGAAAAGGGTTTTCCACCAAATGTGGCTCTAGTGCATGATAAAGACGGAAAAGTGATTAGAACAGGATTGCCGATAACCCCACAAGTAGGAGCTTCTGGAATGTGGTCAACCCCAACTGATTTAGCCAAGCTTTCTATTGAGATACAAAACGCTTTACGCAATAAAAACAACAAGGTGATTTCTCATCAGGTAGCAAAAAAAATAACGGAAGTGACCGCTTTTAAAAATGCTGTTGGTGGCTGGAGTTATGGATGGCAAAAATCTTTTGGTTATAATAACTATGATTGGTTTTCCTGTAATGGTTCTAATACTGGAGTTGGGGGTAATATTCTGGCTTCTATGACAGATGGTAACGGCATGGTATATCTTGCCAACGGTGAAAAGCCAAATCGTTTTCCTGTGATGAATACTACCAGAATAAAGGTTCTTACATTGATGAACTGGAACAAGACAACTCATGACGATATTCAGGAAATCCCATTAGATCTAAAAAAACAGCTTATAGGAACTTATGATGACTTCCTTTATGGGCAGGGCATGGAAACCAAAATAGTAGAGAAGAATAACCGTCTTTATGTTCAATCTATGCTTTTAGATTTTTTTAAAGGAAAAAATGAGAATGAGTTACTGTATCTGAAAAATGGAACCTTCAAAATTGTAGATTATCCGAATGCATTAAAATTTGATTTCAGCAATGGAAAGGTAAACTCTGTTGTCCTAACAAGAGATGCCATGAAAACAGAAGTTCAAATGATTAAAAAACTTTAAATAAAAATATGATTCAATGAACAGTCTTCCGACTATTCATTGAATCATATTTAACTTTGGTATATTTGAATATATTCTTACCAAAGTAAGATGGTTATGTATTTAAAGATATTATTTATCATGAACATTTCCGGCTACTTTTCTATTCTATGTTCTCTATTAATTGTATTATTTTCTTTGCCACCTCGCTAGATGATTGAAAATTTTGCCCGGTAATCACTCTTCCATCGGCTTCAACATGCGGAACATTCCTGCCGGAAAATTGAAACTTACCACCTCTTGATTCTATCGTCTTCTGAATTAAAAATGGAAAATGTTTAAAATATTCACCATCTTGTTTTTCGTAAAGATCAGGGTAGCCACTTATTCTTTTTCCATCAACTAAATATTTTCCATCTTGGGTTTTTAAATGGGCAATACCGGCTGTACCATGGCAAACTGAAGATATAATACCCATGTTTTTTTCATATACATTTAAGGCGATTTGCTGAATTTCTTTACTTTCAGGTACTTGGTACATTGCACTTCCCCCACCAATATAATGCACTGCTTTATAATTTCTATAGTCAATTTCTGAGGGTTTTTGCGTATGCCCAACAGCATACATGAAATTCTGATCATAAAGGTATTTTTCTTGCAACGTATCAGAAGTATTAATATAGGCTAAAGGAATGTTTCCGCCTTCAGGGCTTACGAAATCTATAGTATATCCTTCGGTGGTAAAAGTATGGTAGGCATTTACAATTTCCACAAAACTGTTTCCTGTAGAGATCGTAGAATTTCCATAGAAGTGAGCATTAGATACAATAAACAATATACGTTTTCCAGATTTATTGGTGGACATGCTGCTTGCTGTTTTACTGATGATTTTCCACTCACCCTGGATTTTCTTAAGTAAAAACATATCCATGAATTCCTGCTTTTTCTTCGGTATGAGTATTTCAGCCTTAGCAATCGCAATATCATTATAAAATTCTATTGAAAGAATCCTGCCCAATCGGCCATTAAATAATCCTTTTTCTCCCTTTTTAAACCATTGTATATATTCAGCAACCGGCACTATCCATATCGGTTTTTCATTATGGCTTAGATATAAGTCAGCCTCTGGATAAAAAGCTTTAGAGATACTCTCAGGCTCATTATAAGAAGTACCGTTTAGGTAATTTTCAATACATTTTTGAATAGCTGCCTGTTCAGATTGTCCGGATAACTGCCCAAATACCAGTAACAAAAGACATAAAATTGAGATTTTCATAGATGAATTATATTTTATGGAAACAAATGTATATAGTGTGGTATATACTTCTCACAGGGGTTCAACACATTCAGTTATTATTTTAACCAATAGAGCAATTGAAACGACAAAATGATTGGTAAGATGGAATAGGCAATCTATTGAATATAATTATGTATTTGTTGAAAAGTATTCAATATCCTGTATAAATCTTTTTAAGCTTAGTATGATATGCCTACTTTTAGACTCTTATATTTTCAGGTCATATATGTTCAGTAAAAAAGCTTTTTTTTGGTATCAGCTGGTGGGTTGGCTCATTGTTTACTTGCTATTCATGCTGTATACTTATCTACGAATAGGAGAAGCGATATATGCAGCTGCTATAGCGACCTGTGCTTTTTTCTGCTTTGCGGGCATTGTATATACTTATTCATTATGTATCTATCCTAAACTATACACACAAAACAGAATCCTTTTTTTTATATCAGCAATTCTGCTTCTCGTATCCAGTTCCTTGATAAGGATATATGTAGAGGCTCATTTCATCGCTCAGCTTTATAGTGGAAAATCATTTTTTAATGCCAGTATAGCACATATTTCCTATGTTGTTGTGACAAATTTTGTAGCATTAGTGCTGGCAGTTTTACTGAAACATGTTTCCATATCTTTTGTAATCATGAAAAAGCAAAAAGAAATGGAAAGAAAGCAGCTAATGACAGAAATGAAATTGTTGAAAGCGCAGCTACAGCCTCACTTTCTTTTTAATTCTTTGAATAATATCTATTATGAAGCCTATAAGGAAAGCCCTAAGGCTGCCCAGCTCATTGAAAAATTATCTGAAGTAATGCGCTTTTTTCTGGAAATCAATATGAAAGATAAAATTCCAGTGGAAACTGAGATTTCATTTATAAGAAATATAATTGATCTTGAGCAGATACGCTGCTATAATCCAGTACATGTAGAGATCAATAATAATGTAGGTTCGGGGGTATATATTCCTCCTATGCTGATGGTTCCATTGGTTGAAAATGCTCTGAAACATGGTATTGATAAAAGAAGTTCCAATAACTATATACTGATAGATATACAGGTAACAGCGAACAATATTTCTTTCAGTATCAGAAACCACTTACATACCACTATTCGGGAACGTAATATATCCGGAACAGGGTTAAAGAACCTGAAAGAGAGATTAATATTGTTGTATACAGATAATTATACATTGCAAACTTTTGAACAGGAAAGTGACTTTATTGCCAATCTAAATATCCCAAGAAAATGAAAATAAAATGTGTAATAGTGGATGATGAGCCCAATGCAGCCAAACTTTTGGAAGATTATATAAACCGTGTTCCGTTTTTGGAACTGTGCGGTATTTTTTTTGATGGAGAGAAAGCTTTAGAAAATATGGCGTACAAAACGATTGATATTATTTTTTTGGATATCAATCTGCCTGGCCTCAATGGACTGGAATTAGCAAGCATGTTTTCTACAAAAACCAAAATTATTTTTACAACAGCCTATACACAATATGCGGTAGAGAGTTATGAAAAAAATGCTATTGACTATTTACTGAAGCCTATTTCATTCAATAGATTTCTTTCCTCTATTGCCAAAGCAAAAGAATATTTTGGACCACAAACTTTTCCTAATAAGGTCATTCAAAACGAAGAACAACAGGATTCTTTCTTTATTAAAACAGGTTATGAAACGGTTAAGATAAATTTTAAAGATCTGAAGTATATAGAAGGATCGAGAGAATATGTTTTCCTGCATACCACTCAGGGAAAGGAGATGTGCTATAAGAGAATGAAAGAATTGGCAGAACGTTTACCCGAATATTTTGTGAGGCTACATCATTCTTTTATTGTAAATATCAATCATATCAGTAAAATTGATGCTACGCAGGTATTTATTGACGGGGATAGGATTCCAATAGGAACTACGTATAAAGAAATTTTTGGAAGCATTATAAAAAATAGATCTATCTGAATACACAGGTAATATCTTAACTGTTGTTTTAATTAGTTGTAAATCATAATCTTGTGATTACTCGTACTTTTTAAAAAAAGATTCGTACTCATTTTTCTGTGCAAATATGGACAAATACTTTTATTCGGTCGCATAAATTGAATGCCTTCTACATATTTGTATCAAACAAATTTTAACCCCAAATAGAATTCAATGAAAATGGTTTTATGTACTAATTCTTATATTAAAAGAATACTAGTATTAAAACTAGATGAAGGTAAAAATACCTTATGACATTGATTTTCGTAAGGCAGATTGAAGTGCAAATTTCAATTAAACTTAGGCTTCGGTGCATCAATTTCCCTACATCCAAAAATCATGTCTAAAAACCATATACGAGCTAAAATTAAATACCGAAAAATGATAAAAAAAATTCTCTTACTATCTTTTGTTTCAAGCCTAGCAACAAATCTTATTTCAGCAAAGGCGAAAATTCCATTTGGAAAGGTTGATAAAATAGAAATAATAGCAGATTTACCGAACACTGAGAAATATGCTGTAAGTAAAGACTCAAAAGAATACCTGGATTTAGCAAGAATGCACCAGGAATATAATATTGCCTGGGTTATTCCGGTCTGGATAACGCAGGAACCCAAATTGGTCTTAGCAAAAAAAGAAAGTGACGAATATTTCGAATTAACCAATGAACAGTTAGATCAGGTTATGAATGAAAATAAACTGAATAAAGAAGGTCTTTTGCAGCTTGGGCTTTACACACAATATGGAGGAAAATTCATAATAGTATTGATTATCGGACTTATTCTCTATGGGATTTTTTCTAAAGACAAGCCTAAAAAAGTAAATCCAACAACTATTTAAATAGTAAAAAACTTAAACCAAATAAAAAATGAATCCATTATTTTTAATTCCAGTCGTAGTAATAATTGCAGGGATAGTTTTCATGATTATCATGAATAAAAAACACAAAACTGCAAAATCAGAAATTGATTTAGATTCTGAAAGAACTAAATATAACCAGTATAAGCAAGAGCTTTTAGCTCAGGATTTTCCAAAAATAACAGAGTGGATGAGAGGGAAGCGAATTGATGCTTTTACTTCTGCATCTGTTCCCCAGTCAACAACCAATAAGATGCAGGAACTTGTAACAGACGGACTAAAAAATGTAGCATTATCTGCAATAGGGGTAAAGCTTAGACGTATTGAAACAGACTCTTTCTGGGTTTTAAGTGGAAACGATTTACATTTTTTCAGCACTGATACAGTTGGTGAATTAGATGAACACATTGTATTTGATAATTTTAGAATCGAACAAGCCACGCTTCAGTATGGAGGTATCCTGAAATCGCAATTGGGTGTTTATGCCAAATCATCAGAAGAATATTTACCCAAAACACATGTTATCACTTTTGATATAGATGGAAGCTCCTTATCTCTTGAAATTCATGATAGACTTAATTATAGGGTTGATCCTGAAGATATGCTCAACCTGAAAAAGCAATTGAAAACAAGAGCAAAATATCAGGTAGTCGGCGAAAAATTGGCGGAAATTTTACAAGACAGATTTCCTAATTTAAAAATGTCTTAATATAGCATGGGGCTTTTATCAAAATTTTTAAATTCATTTAAAAGCATACGATTAAATGATAAAAATAGAGTAAATGGCTATTTATTGGATCATTTGCTGGTAGGTTCAATGTATGCCGAACAACAGTCGGCATACTTGAATTCTTATGAAACAGGGGTAAACAAATCTGATATTAGAGAGCTAGTTGAAACCTATTGGGGGATATCAGATCAAGATCAGGCTATAGAAATTCTCCAAAGCTTGCATACCAGAAATCAGGATGAAGATATTGATGTGGTATATAAAGCATTTGAAAATTCAGAAAACTATGTTGAAATTTTAAGATCAAATCTCCCCAATGAAGAGGACGTTTTTGAATATTACCTGAATCTGTTCAGAACATTGAAAAATGTTGTTCCTGAATTAATTGAGCAGAAAATTATCACAGATTTTACTCAGTTAAAAAAAATAAAAGATAGTGGCTGGAATTATGGAAGAAGTGTGTTTTTAGCGCGTTGCTGCCACGAATTAGGTTATATTTCTGAAAAAGAACTCATTGAATATTTAGCAAAATCCCACAAGGAATTGAAAAAATATTGCAGCACCTGGAAGGAATACACAACGAGTTATATTTTTGGAAGAGCAATGTGGGGTGGAGGCCATAATGCTGGAATGATACAGATAGCAGATGATCTGCTGAATAACAGTCAAAGTCCACTCAAAAATAAAACGTATATCTGATTAGAAAAAAGTAAGTATGAAAAACTCAAAATTAATATTTCTTTTAGGAGTTAGCTTGCTCTCTTTCAAGGGCCTTTCACAAACCAAAATGACTGAAAGAAATGTCAACGTAACGAAGAATCGGATCAGTCTTCCTGATAAGTTGTCACAATACATGAAAGCCCAGGCAGATGTGAATGGGTTTAGCGGTACTGTTCTGATTGTCAGAAAAGATTCTGTGCTTCTGCGGGAGGCTTATGGCTATGCAAATTATGAATGGAAAGTAAAAACAACTCCCAATACAAAATACAGTTTGGCTTCTGTAAGCAAGCAGTTTACGGCTGCTGCTATTCTTCAACTGGCAGAACGTAAACTTTTATCATTAGACGATAAACTGAATACATATTTTCCAGACATTCCCAAAGGAGATCAGATCACCCTTCATATAATGCTTTCTCATATGTCCGGACTTTCAATGGATTTTGATGAACTCTATCTGAATCAGGTTTCCTTAACCCGGAATGATGTATTGAATTATATTTTTCAAAAAAAGCTTTTATTTACGCCCGGAGAGCAGACGGCATATAGTAATATTGGTTATTATTTGCTGGCTCGCATTATAGAAAAAATAAGCGGTAAAAGCTATTCGGAGTATTTGAAAGAAAACATTTTTGTTCCACTGAAAATGGCTGAAACTGGAGTGATGACCAATGATGAGGTGGTTGTCAATATGGCTGACAGATATACCAGGAAAGGAAAAGATTATAATAAAAATCCATACATCAACTGGGAGTTCAATATTGGACATGATGGCATCTATTCAACAGCAGATGACCTTTTAAAATGGGATAAAGCTTTATATGGTACAACCGTTTTAAGTGAAAAGATGAAACAATTGATGTTTACATCCTATAATGACCAAAATTTTGGATATGGTTTTTTGGTCAATCCTTTCTACAATCAAGGGCATCAATTAATTGCTCATGATGGAGGTTTCTTTGGGGCAATGACTTCTTTAAACCGCTATGTAGATGATGGCTTGCTTATTGTCGTTCTTTCTAATAATCAGTCCCCTGCATATATGTTGGCATACGGATTAGCGGCTATATGTTTTGATAAAGATGTAGAACTTCCTTATCATCATCAGAAGGTTAAAAATAATGGAGCACTTTATCCGCTTTTTACAGGAAATTATGATGGTATTAAAATTCTTGAAAATAATGGAAAGCTCTATTATAACGACCTTGATATTGAACTGTTTCCGGAATCCGATACTAAATTTTTTAGGTCAGATGATGATAACAGGACAGTCGAATTTATTAAAGATTCCAAAGGGAAATATTCAACGATTAAGCTGACTAAGGCAGGAGTAGGAGAGATACGAAAGAAAAAAGATTAAGAGTGTTGTATAATCCTGAAAATACATGATGATATACTTTGAAAGTGTAGTATTAGTATATATCCAATGCACAGTAAACTATACGTATGCAAAGAGACCGGCATCAGTATCCTCATGGATAAGATGTCGGTCTTTCTGTATGAAACTATCATTCTTATATCCTGTAGTCTTCAGAATGTTAAGAGTGTTCAGTGAACGGGATTAGCTTAGGTTACGCCTAGCACCTTTGCCACCATCAGCATTAATGATTGAACCTATAATAAAACTGTTTTTTGCAACGGTGTACACCATTTCTGCAATGTCATCAATTTCTCCAACTTCTCCAACTCTGTTCAGTAAGTACAAACCAGCACTCTGAATGAATAGAATATAGATAATTTTTATTCACAAATTACCACTACATTAGTGCTTTAAAAAAGCAACTCATTATTTTGAATTAAAAAAAATAATGAAACTGTTTTCTGGTATGTATAAGTAAACCCAACATAAACTTCCCAGTTTCTCAAATAAACTAAAAATAACTAATGAAAACATTTTTGAATTTCATCATTCTATTTCTGGCATTTTTCACCGGTTCAGCACAACAAACTCGAAAAATAAAGTCGGAGGATTTAAAAAGTATCTACAACATACAAGATAGTGTTTTAGTAAAAACGAGAGACGGAGCAACATTATCTTTAATGATTGTGAGAAAAAAGGGAGATGAAAATCCTAAACCTGTAATCCTTCAATCCACTATTTATGTTAGAGACAAAGGTAGAGATATTATCTCATTAAAGAGATCCGCAGACAATGGCTACGTGGGTGTTATTGCTTATGCGAGAGGAAAAAGATTTAGTCCTGACGAAATATTTCCATATGAAAATGATGCCAATGACACTTATGATGTTATCGACTGGATTAGCAAACAAAAGTGGTGTAATGGAAGTGTTGGCATGTATGGCGGAAGTTATAATGGCTTTACTCAATGGGCAGCATGTAAAACCCTGCATCCAGCCCTTAAAACAATTGTACCATCAGTTGCTGCACGACCAGGTCAGGGGTTACCTGTAGAAAATAATATTTTCGTCAACCCAAATTACGAATGGTCATTTTATGTTGGAAATAATAAATATCTGGATACTATAGCCGGAAATGACAGAAAACGTTTTCGTGAAATGCAGAACAGATGGTGGGAAAAAGGAATCGCTTATAAAAAATTAGACAGTATAGATGGTGTTCCTAATAAATGGTTTCAACGATGGATAAGTCATCCATCTTTTGATAGCTATTGGCAAAAAATGACACCTTATAAAGAAGATTTTACACAAATAAAAATTCCAATTTTAGCCTTTGACGGATATTACAATGATGGCCAAAGCTCTGGATTGTACTATCTAAGAGAACTTCAAAAATATAGCCCGCAAACACCTGCATATCTTATCATTGGACCTTATGGGCATTTTGGGACACAGAGCGGCGGAGAAAGTGTTTTGTACGAATACAAGGTTGATCCGGTTGCATTGTTTGACATTAATAAAATTACTTATCAATGGTTTGATTATATATTAAAAAATGGAACTAAACCGGAAATTCTAAAGGATAAAATTAACTATGAGGTAATGGGAGCCAATGAATGGCGGAGCGCCCCATCAATTGATAAAATGAGTAATGGTTTTTTAACACTTTACTTAACCAATGATAAGGCTGGTAAGTACTATGCTCTGAATCTAAAGAAACCTGTTAAAAATAGTTTTTTATCGCAAGAAGTTGATTTTGCAGATAGAGAGAAAACAAATAATGATTATTATCCGGAGCCCCTTATTCGGAAAGAAATAGATACAACCAATGGATTTAATTTTATTAGTGAACCTTTAAAAGAATCCATATTGATTAATGGCTCATTTCTAGGAACCATTAAGGCAAGTATTAATAAGCTGGATATGGACATTGGTGTAACATTATATGAAGTAATGCCCAATGGAGAATATTTTCACTTATCTTATTTTATTGGACGGGCCAGCTACGCAAATGATATCACCCATAGAAAATTATTAAAACCAAATGTTATTGAAACTATTCCGTTCTCTAATACCCACTTGGTAAGCAAACGACTAAGCAAAGGAAGTAGATTATTAGTATATCTAAATATAAATAAGAATCCATTTTCTGAATTAAATTACGGAACAGGTAAAACAGTAACTGAAGAAACCATTAAAGACGCCAAAGAGCCATTAAAAGTGAAATGGTACAACGACAGTTTTGTTAAAATCCCCATATTAAAAGACTAATTTGGAATGAGATTTTATGACATTAATAAAAGTAATGGAGGTACATTTACAACTTTGTGATCTTAGACTAGAAAATCTATGAGATACATGCAGTAGAGTTGATGATGTAAACTATTTCTACTATTGGCATATTAAGTGTATTATGGAAAGGAATTCAATACTGTGCTAATATTGAGCTGAATATGTATATATTTACTACTGGAGGCTGTGGTTTTCTTTTAGAAAGAAATCACTTTATTTAACTAACCTTTTGGACAGTAATGAAGACTTATCAATTCTGTTTTAATAATAACAATAAGACCTTAGCTATTTTGTTTTGGTTTTTTACCACATTACTGACTATTACCCTAACAACAACCATTGTAGTGATACCTTCGGAAGCTTATTTTCCGAGCTGGCTCTTGCTGTTATCTTTTCCGTTAATGTTAATATCCATTTACAGACTTTATAAAGTAGCATCAAAGAGAAAGTCAATAGAAATAATTACGTTAAATAAAGAAGGATTTACCAGTTCCTGTTTCGGTTCTGTTTTATTTTCCGATATAAGAGCTATCAAAATTCCTGCTCGGGAAATATCATTGTTGGGTGGAGTAAACTATGATTATTACAAACGAACCGAAGCGGATACTCCTCATCTCGTCATTTCAATTACGACTTACGATGGCAAAATATTACATTGGGTTTTAGAAGAGTGGGGTGGGTTTTATAACTCAAAAGCAGACTTTTTAATTTTCTTTGAGTTTCTCACAGCACTAACCGATCAACTTTACCAACTTTACTACGATAACAAACCTACTTGCAATTATTTAAAAATCCTTGATGAAAATGGTTCCTGGGAAAAAGATTGAGAACAGAGTGATGTATAATTGTTTGATTTACAGTGGTTAATATTGTTTTTTTTAATCATCAAGCTTACGATTTTAAAAAAAATAATAATTTCTCCAAATCAAGACTATATAGAATCCATTAGCCCTCTTTAAGAATTATTTAATAACCACTTGAGTATTTTAGACCATGGAATTCTATAACAATTCTATTTTCTTTTGCTCAAATTTTTGTGCTTTAATGCTAAAAGAACAAGAAAAGGGATAATAATCAGCAATGGGACCATGAACTGGTTGGTGAATTATCAATTTATTCATGAGGTAGATTTTGATCTTATTAAAGGGTTATTTATTATCTAATTGGGATATTTTGATTGACCACTTTAGCTCCTATATCAATCATTATGGGCTCTCATTCATCGAGTTTGATGATGTTATAATATTACAATTTTTTTAGAATTTACCTTTTCAAATACAAATGCAAAAAATTTCATTGGAAACTGTGTACTCTTGAAATGAAGCCCGTTAAAACGGGGAAAGACAACGACAAACTCAACTAAATAGACACTGATGCTCAGATTTATTACATTATTTTTGGGAGTTAAATGTATTTACAATCCTCAATATTATGGGGATTCGGCTACATTATAACATAAATAATCATAATTATGTGAAATAAAACATAATAATAATTAAATAAAATTATACATTAGCGTAAAAACTAAACCAAACTTACACAATATGGATAATGAAAATTTTAGTACCCTTGAACTTCTTCGTCAACAGTTCAGGCATCCCTTCCCTAAGTTAAAAAATCCAAATGCCGAACAACTACAGCAGATTACCGAAAATCAATGGATCGATGGAGAGTATCTCTGGTTGTATGAGCAGAATCCCGACCTTCGGAAAAAGTACAAAAAAATCAAAACAGCACATATTGCTGCTCAATGGTTTCCCACTGCTCCCCTTGAAAAGGTCAAACCCATCTGCAGATTAATGTTATGGACTCTGTACTCTGTACAGTGATGATCTCTATGAAGAAAGTGAGCCGGAAGATATTGGATATGTACACACCCAGTCTATTGCGATATTGAAAGGTGAAATAACCGCTAAGGATTCTGGAATACCTTTAGGGCCTATGTTAGCTTCTTTAAGAGAAGAACTCTTGTAAGTTATACCACATTGTCCGTTTTACGCAAATGATCAGTTGGTATTTTACAGGATTGGAAACAGAATTAAAATACAAGAAAAATAAAGTTTATCTCATTGTGAGTGAATGTATTGCATTGAGCGAAAATTCTGTCTGTCTCTATCCTTTTCTACAGCTTACGGAGTTAGAAACAGAAATTGTGCTTCCACCGTAGATTCATGCACATCCTGTCGTCATTCGCCTGCAAACACTTGCCTGCCATTGGGTTACTTTTTTAATGAAGTACAATATGTACTGAAGAATGAAGCAACTGACAGTATTTACTATAATATCGTAAAAGTGACCCAACACGAACAGCAAATGTCCCTTAAAGAAGCTTGTATTGAAGATTTACGTCTTCACAATGAAGATCTGAAAGGGTTTTTAGAATTACAAGCCAATCTTCCTGATTTTGGAATCTGGCAGGACGTAGTGGTCAACTAGGTATATTATATGAGCATGGGGCTGAGCGGATGGAAAAATACATCGACCGTTATACCGCAGCTGAATTTCTTGGGGCAGCAGAACTAAAAACGAAGCTGAATAAGCTTCAACAATAATTTGTATAAGAATATTTTTAATTTAAAATATCTTACCATAATAACAACCTTTCAAACATCAATTTAACACTTTAATTTAGAAAAAAAATGAAACCAGAAGATTACAACCCGTCGAATTACCTGCCTCAAGGTTATTACCCTTGGCCGGATAAAATCAATGCTAACGTGGAGCAAATGGGCATTGATTACAGAAACTGGATTGATACTGATTATGTATATTTATCTGAAAATATACGTGAACGATACAAGAGCATGAACCTGCACAGGTGTTCGGCAAGAATGTATCCTTATGCAAGTTATGAGCGTGTAACACCTATGCATCGGTATGTTGTTTTCCATACCATATTTGACGATCAGCTTGAATATGCAACCGAAGAAGAGGTCAGTAGATATTGTGACCGACTCGTAGCAATATTCAGGGGAGACAGCCTTACTCCAGAGGATCCCGGATATTTCATTCAGGCTGCCAAAATCAGAGATGAATTTCGTGCTTTTATGCCTGATGAATGGATGAAACGCTTGGCAGATACTTTTTACACTGTTACAAGATATGGTGCTCAAGAAGAGGCAACTTATAAGGCGACGCAAACAGTACCTTCACTTGCATTATTTAAAGTAATCCGGGAATATTCAATTGTAATATTTCCTTATTTCTATTTGGTTGATGCAGAGTTTCATACCTTTTTAACAGAAGAGGTAGAGCGCCATCCTGTGATACAGCGTGTTCGATCCCTATGGTCAAGAATTATTGCCTGGCAGAATGATATCCAGGGATTGAAAAAAGAACTAAGCAAAGATACCGAAGTTATGAATATCGTTATCGTCTTACAGAGAAACTATAACTTGTCATTGGAAGATGCCATGACTGAAGCTATGAAGATTCATGATGATGATCTTGCAGAACTTGTTGCTTTACAGGAAGACCTTCCCGACTTTGGGAAGTATCAGGAAGAGATAAAACAATTGTTCCTAGGCTGGGGTAGTCTGATACAAGGTCTGAATACTTTTTACCTGCTAGATACAAATCGTTATGATCCAGAATGCTTTGCATGGCCTGATCGGGAAACTGAAGATACATCACTTTAGATTATAATTGATTTCATCACAAACATTATAGATAATGATATATAATGGATTGATAAAATAATCAACCAACAACTCTATAACAAAAACAGCATCAATCTTGATGCTGTTTTTGTTAAACACTCTTTTTCTGATGTCATAATTAGTACTAACACCTTGAAGATAACCAACCATCAATGATCAATATAGCTAAGTAACCTGTTATAAATGAATATAATAATTTGTATAAAGCCAAAAACAAGTTAATTAAATTTCTCTCAATTGAATATAAAAAATGATTGAGGGAATTTTAGAATTTTGTTTTTAAATAATTGTTAACCAGTTTATAGAGTAATTAGACTGGTTAAGTACAGTAAATTAACCTTTGAATGAGAGTCAAAAATATGCTACATACCCCTAAAATCATAAAACCAACCTAATCTCAATAGATTAAAAAAAATAGATTACTTAGCAAAGAACTTAATAAAAAAGATTCCGATAAAAATAAAATTAACTTCTTAAGTGCTGTCTGTTTCCATATTAACTTATTTTAAATGGCAATCAGAATATATCCTAAAAATGACCCTCCCAAAACTATAAACGCACTATTGATTTTTTTGAAATTAAAAACAATAATTGCACTGATTACTGCAATTAAAATTGTTCGCCAATCGGTAATGGTTTCTTTACCCATCTCATAACACACAGCTGCAATTATTGCTACTGATGCAACATTTACAGCATCTAAAAAGATGGACAACCATTTAGAATTTCTTAGCTTTTTCATTAACGGATTGAGGAGTGCCACAAAAACAAATGAGGGAAGAAAAATAGCTATAGTTGAAACAATAGCTCCTGAAAGTCCATTTATCTGGAAACCAATAAATGTTACAGAAGAAAAAACAGGGCCCGGGGTGAACTGACCTACTGCAATCGCATCCATTAGTTGTTGTCTTGTGAGTAGACCTGTTGCTACCAGCTCTGTATCCAAAAAGGCAAACAGCACATATCCGCTGCCATAGAGTATGGAACCAATTTTGAGGAATGTCCAGAATAATTGGGCATTGGTGGCCGTCCAAAAAGTTGTCTGTGTGATTTGCAGGAAAGCAAATGGCACAATACTTTGAAACGTATCTGCCTTTCTGTTTTGAAAATAATACACAACCAAGGTAAACAGACCCGCTCCAAACATCAAGTAGATTTCATTTACTCCAAATACAGCAGCTATCAAAACTACAATCCCTACGATCCCTAAAAATAATGATTTGACAGACTTTCTTGCCAATGGATAGATTGCACCAATAATCACAGCGATGATGGCAGGTTTGATGCCGTAGATAAATGGCTGTACTTCAGGTAGCTGCCCATAATGATGATATAACAATGCAAATATTCCGGTAATCAAAACCGCAGGTAGGATGAAACATAATCCGGCTATTAGCAATCCTTTCCAGCCTCCTTTATCATAACCGATATGGATAGCCATTTCGGTGCTGTTGGGTCCCGGAATAAGGTTGGTTGCTCCGAGGAGATCCAAAAAATGCTGCTCACTCATCCATTTTCGTTTTACTACCACTTCATCATGCATCATGGCAATGTGGGCTGCGGGGCCTCCAAAACCGATGATGCCCAACTTTGCGAAGACTTTTGCGATTTCTTTTAAGTGTAGATTATTTTTCATTTTAACTATCTTAATTCGATCTCATCTCTTAATTTTAAAATTTCAGGATTGAATCTTATTGTTTTTAGAGGTATTCATAAAGCTATCAACAGACCATTGACCTCCTCCTTTTATCAACAGAAATATACTTCCCAACAACATTGCCCAATCTGTCCGACTTCCGTGCATCATTTCCCAAAATCCTTTATTAGCTAAAACTTCTGATTTGGTGGTTGCAATTGCTACTAACATAATAATGAGTAGTGGAATGCTTGCCAGCCTTGTTAAAAGCCCAATAAGGATAAATACTCCACATAGGATTTCAAAAGAGCCTACGAAGCTTCCTAAAAACTCTGGTATGGGTAAACCAATTTTAGCAAAGCGGCCGGCTCCTAATGTTTCTGCAAACAAAAATTTCTGTATACCTTCTGAAAGAAATACTGCCCCTACCAACAGCCGGATTAGAAAGGTTGCTTTTGAGGTATCTGTTTGAATGATTTTCTTAAACATTTATTTTCGTATTGGTGATTGTCTGTCGGTTGGAGTTTTTACAGTAAAGAAAGGTGCTTTTTTCTATTGCATGACAGCTAACACAGCTGTTGGTATGCATCCGAAAATTTTCATTAAAGATATATCAATGGTTTGAAAATTCTATTTACCCCGATACAAAATGTGAATATCCCTAGTATTAAGGGTTTTGTCTAAATCGAGGGGCAAATAGGGTTTACCTTTTTTTAACTAATAATAACTATATCTAAATTATATATTTTCAATAAATTAACCAAATACTACAAATTAGAAATTTGCATAACAAAAATTAGATCTGTATCGGTAAAAAACAGTTGAAAAATACTACTGTAGAATCCTTAATACTGTCAAAAATTGAAGGTGATATTCTTTAACTTGAATAATAACAAACAATACCACCGCCATGGCGGTGGTATTGTTATGAAGATCAAATAAAATTCTTGTAATTACGATTGTTATTTGTATTTATTCTATCTGTTACAGCTTATTGCTATTCATAATATTGAAAAATTAATAAGTAAATGGAATTGGAAAATTTATCTTTACTTCTGTACCCAAACCTAGGCCCATCTGCTACAGCTGCCTAAAACACCTGCATAAAAATTATTATTTTTTAGGATTGTCGAAAAAAGATTATTACTTTCTTTATATCATATACTTTTCGCCTGTCTTTAAGGTCGATATCTACAAATAAAGGCTGTCTTTTGGGCGAACTCAATAAAACAGAAAGGATTTAAGTAAATAGTTATACTTTTAATCTTTCACTCTTACTCCGAGGCCAAATTTTGGATTGTTTATTTTTTGACCTTGTGCATTATGATAATAAATTTGATAGGTTTCAAAAACAGCTTTCTCCTTCGGAATTTTTGCATATGCATTATCTCCAAAGTTGTTTACTAACTTCAAAAAATGGTACGCTTTGATTGATGTGGCAGAGTCAAATATCTCCTTATCAACAGTAGGCTTTTGTAGAATATAATGTACAACATTATTATTTTTCAAAAATAGTAACATCGCTGTATTATCACTCTCCAAACTGTAATCGTAGTTTTGTGAAATTTTTATTCCAAGCGCCTGCTCTGTCATTTCTTTAGGATTTATTGCCATTTGTACAATTAATGTATCCCAGTCAAAACAATTTGCTTCATCCCTGACATTTAATATTTCACCAACTTTGTTTTCCTTATTAATTTTAGGAGTAAGCCTGTCTTCTAATTTTGTTAAGCAGTCCGTATTGGATTGTGCTTGACAAGAAAATGTAAAAAACCCTAATAGTAATAGGGTCAAAAAATTTAGCCTTTTTATTCTCATTAAGGATGTGTTTTTATTTGTCCACTTGCAACTGCAGTATTAAAGTCATTTATAAACTGTTGCATGTTATTGTCTGGATTTCCATGTTGAGAAAACCAGTTGAATCCCCAATTATTATTATGTAAATCCATTGTATTGTCAGGTCCTGGATTTACTGTTTCATGAAGCGTATGAAATTCTTTAGCCTTTGCCAGCCCGATATCTGCTGCGTCCATTGCTGACCACATGGCATGTCTTAATGCATCATATACATTATCCACTTGTCCTTTTCCGTATTGAGCTGCCATGGCGGCGTTATGTCGCATTTTATCACGGTCTGCACCTGATGTATTTAAGAATAGCCACAAAGCCTCTCTGGCAGTGGGTGTTTCCAAAATTCCATCTGCTTCATTCGTATTATTTCCATCTGGATCACCCCCTCCATCTGGAGGGAACGGATTATCATCATCACCCCCATGAGGTGGATTATCGTCATCCCAGGTTGGAGGATTGCTTCCATCATCATATCCTCCATCATCAGTGCCGCCGTCATCACTGCCTGGAGTAGGAATAATAACTTCCGGGATGTCATGTACATCACTTTGTCCGCCTGCAAGCCCTCCCTTGAAAGAATACAGTTCATTTTCCGTCAACAGTTCCAGTGTACTGTTGAGCTCGACTACTTTCGGGTCTCTCATGTATTTAAAATTTAAAGGTTATTATCAATGGTTAATAAGCCGACCTCTGCCGTCGGTCTGGATAGGAGCAATTATACTATCAATACAGTTTTCTTTTTTGCGGTGTGACCAGGAGAAAACTTTAATGTATTTGTCCCAGTTTTTATACATCTTTTGCAAAATAGATTCGTGAGCTGCAGGAATAAGGATTGGTGCCTCATAAAGATTATAAGCCCTTCCCGGAAAGTAATCGGTAATAAGTGTCTGATAACCGTCTGAAGTTATATATGAATCATTCCCTTTGTGGAAAAGCAGCCAGATGTCTACAAATGGGAATGTATAATCATAACCTTCCTTGTATTCACCATTTTGATAGAAAAATTTGTAATATTCGGATCCCGTTTTATGCCAAATACGTTTTGTACATTTGATGATATTATCATTTTCCACTGCACGCAAAAGAAGCTGAATTTCATTCTCATCCATGCATAGATCAATATCATCATCCCATGGCATAATATCATCGTGCCTTATAATACCCAGAAGGGTTCCTGCATGGGCAAAAAGACTTAAATTAAGTTCTCTTGCTTTAATAGCAAGATATTTGAGTATATCGACTGCCTGTTCTTTATGCTTTGTTTCCCATAAATTGATTTCTTTTATTTTTTGCATAAAAAAGGATCCTCTTTTCTTGTATACAGGACAATTCTCTTCGTCATATTCAAACCATTCGGTATCAATTATAAGCGTTTTCAAAGAATTATTAAAAGAAGATTCCAGTATTTCTTCATCAATGGGCTGCTTTATATTTTTTAAACTGTTAAGCTTTGCAATTTTTTCACCATTGAGAACATAGATATAACTCCCCCAATAATATCCGAGTCTGCTAGGAAATATTTCATTCCGTAAGCTGATATCCTGTTGCAATTTATTATATGGAATTATTAAATCCCATCTATTGGGGAGCGAATAGATGTCTTTACACAGTTCTTTGTATGTGCTATTTAGTTTTACATCGTTTTCTATAATGATGCAAGGTTCTGTTATTCCATTTTTTGAAATATATTCCCAGATAAAAATGTGAGCTGAGTAATTCTGAATATCTGTCGGAGACATTTCAAACCCATATTTATCTTTATGGAAATTCTGATCGTTTTCTGCTAATGATATATTGGAGTTGATTTCAACTGTTATATCATCAGTCGTAAAGGTTATGGTTTCTTCTTTAATATGAAATATCATGTATTAGTTTTGTTTTTTGTAATGCTTTTGCAGTAATGTAATCTATTGGAAGTGTTATTTTTATATTTTCCTCGTTGCCTTCGACTAGTTTTATGGTATATCCACAATATTCAGCAACTGTTGCATCATCAAAAAAAGATGACTGGTAGGGAGTCTGATAAGCAGCTTTTATAATTTCTGACTTGAAAACCTGAGGGGTCTGAACAACTTTAAAATCACTGCGATTCATGCTCCGATTATCTTCGCCATCTGTTATTCTTATGGTAGGAATCATTGCTACTACCGGAACAATAGCACCATGCTTTATTACTTCTGAGAAAGCTCTATGTATTACCGTTTCACTTACAAATGGTCTAACGCCATCGTGAATTCCGATATAGCATTGATTATCGGTAATCGTATCAATTGCATTTTTTACAGAATGAAATCTTTCATTGCCCCCGATTACAATTTTAATTGGCTTTAGATAATGGTATTGCTGGCATAGATGATCCCAAATCTCCAGATGTGATTTATTAAGAACCAGAATGATTTCAAAAAAATGGTTTGGGTGGTTTAAGAATTTATCGATGGTATGGATTAGTATTGGTTTACCATCAAGTAAAAGGAACTGTTTTGCATTTTCTGCTCCCATTCTGTTACCCTTACCAGCTGCCACAATTATAATGTATTTCTTCGTTCTCACCAATCGTTCCATTTTGTTGATGTCAAAACTAGAATATAAAAATTGCACCGATATGAATGGACTGTGAACATTTCGTTAATTGTTGATTTATGGTTTTTTTTATATTCTAAGAGGTTATTATTTTGCAAAAAAAACTAATGGTCAAAAGCTTTCCGCACGAAAGGCAATATGATAAAATGGATTGCGGCCCCACATGTCTGAAGATAATTGCCAAACATTACGGAAGATATTATTCTTTGCAATTTTTGAGGGATTTATGCAGTGTAACAAAAGAAGGAGTCTCTCTTGCGGACCTTGTATACGCATCCGATAAGATCGGAATCAAGTCTCATGCAGTACGGTGTACTTTCCCGGAATTAAAATCACAAGTTCATTTACCAGCGATTCTTCATTGGGGAGAAAGCCATTTTGTTGTTATCTATCGAATTAAAGGAGATAAAATTTACATTTCAGACCCGGCAAGAGGTAAAGTTGTTTATCAGCTGGGTGAATTCCTTAAAAAATGGTCTAAGTACAATGATAAGGGAATTGTATTGTTAATTGAACCGGCAAACAATTTTAAAACTGTACATATTGAAGAAACCGTCGAGCAGAAGAATATGCTTTTTGATTTCTTAAAATATTTTACAAACTATAGAAAAATTCTACTGCTGCTCTTTTTGGTAATGGCTGTCATCACAGGATTAAATGTTTTCCTTCCATTTATTTCCAGATCTGTTATTGATATCGGAGTCAATAAAAGAGATTTACAGTTTATTGAGATGATTCTTGTTGCAAATTTAGCCCTTATCATCTGCTCTTTTTTTTCGACGATCATTCGGGACTGGATTATACTGCAGGTGTCAAATAGGGTAAGTGTAAATATTATCTCAGATTATTTATCTAAACTGCTGAAACTTCCATTCAGCTTTTTTGAGAATAAGCATCCGGGGGATATCCTGCAGCGCGCACATGACCATGAAAGGATCAGAAGTTTTATCATGGGCAACTCGCTCAATATTGTCTTTTCGCTTTTTTCGTTTTCTGCATTCATTTTTGTTCTCTTGGTTTACAGTGTTAATGTATTCCTGATCTTTATCGTAGGAACGTTGATTTATTTGACCTACATATTCCTGTTTTTTAAAGCCAGAAAACAGGTTGATATGAACTATTTCGCATTAATGGGAAAAGATCAGGGCTTTTGGATAGAGACGATCAACAATATCCAAGAGATTAAAATAAATAATTACGAAACCTCACGGAAGTTACAGTGGGACGAAATACAGGCAAAGCTCTTTAAGCAGAATTTACAGATGCAATCCATTACGAACAGACAAAACGTAGGCGCTCAAGTAATTGATAATCTTAAGAATGTTTCAATTACATTTTACTGTGCACTTTTAGTTATCAATGCTAAAATGACACTTGGAGAACTGTTGTCCATTCAAATGATTCTTGGAATGTTGAATGGCCCGATTCAGCAGCTTGTCCAATTTTTTTTGAGCTTTCAAATGGCAAAGTTAAGCTTCAGTAGGATCCGTGAAATCAGGTCGCTGTCTGAAGAAGATAATTATACAAGCAATAATAATGTTACTCTGCCGTCATCAGGAACATTAAAATTTTCAAATGTTTATTTTCAGTATTCAGCCCGTCAGCCTTATGTACTACAAAACTTAAATTTCGTTATTCCAGAAGGTAAGACTACCGCTTTTGTAGGTGATAGCGGGAGTGGTAAATCAACTATACTAAAGTTGCTTCTTCGTCTGTATGAACCCTCTTCTGGCGATATTACCGTAGGAGAAATGAACTACAAACATATTAGCATTGCTAATTGGAGGGATGAATGCGGAAGCGTCTTTCAAAATGGAAAGATCTTTAATGATACTGTGATTAACAATATCGTACTTAATGCTAATAATATTGATTATAAATTACTAAAAAGAGTAGTGGCAATAGCAAATATGACCCAGGAAATTGAGAATATGCCACTGGGATACAAGACGAAAATTGGAGAAAACGGGAGAGGAATAAGCGGAGGACAAAAACAAAGAATTCTTATAGCGAGAGCTCTTTACAGAAACCCTAAGTACATATTTCTTGACGAAGCAACAAATGCGCTCGATTCAATTAATGAAAAGAATATTGTTACCTCGCTTTCGAAAGTGTTTCTTAATAAAACCGTAGTGATAGTTGCACATCGTTTAAGTACCATCATGAACGCAGATCAAATCATTGTGATGAAAGATGGTAAAATAATAGAAAGAGGTAATCATAATTTCCTCATGCAGCAGAAAGGACAATATTATCAACTCTTTGAAAGTCAAATAAATGTTTTAAATGGAGCAGACGGATCACGCGCAGAGATTACAGCAAACTAATTCAGAGGAAATTACATTTCTTGTTTCAAGAATACCTAGCAGTATAAGTATACAGATTTCGATTCTGATAAGTATAATTTTATTAATGCTTATTATTGGGCTTTTTACAATCAAATATCCTGATTCTTACAAAGGGTCTGTTACGATTGTTGCTGACAATCCTTCGTTGTCAGTCGTTGCCAATCATCAAGGCCCTATTATTATTTTGAAAAACGACCATGATGTAGTTAACAGGGGTGACATTGTCGCATATATTGACAATGAAGCATCTTTCGAGGAGATGTTGGAACTGGAGAAAACAGCTTTAAATTTCAACAGCGATAAAAATCTGGCAATTTACTATGATGCACTGCCTAAAATTGTCCATTATGGTGAAATTAACAACAGTTATTTTACCTTTTTAAATGCCTTACAACAATATGTTCTTTTTACTAACAACGGGTTATATGACAGACAGCAAAAACTTTTGGATGATCTTGCAAAAAAGCAGGAAAAACAGCTGCATTTACAGCGGGGAAAGGTAAGCATTATTAATAAAAATGACAGGTTAAGCTATAATAAAGTTAAAAGAGATTCATTGCTCAGAAATGCGCAGGTAATCAGTCAGGAACAGTTCGAAAGTACAGAACAGAATTATTTGAATACCCTTCAATACAATAATACAACAAAACAAGAAATCTATAAACTTGATCAGGAGATTTTAAGTACTAAAAGCAAGAGTACGGAAACCCAAATTTTAAAAGTAGAAAAAAGAGAAAAACTCATTTCCGACTTGTACAATTCTTACAATGATCTCATTAATAAAATAAGAGCATGGAAAAGAGCATATTTGATTACGGCTCCTACTGAGGGGAAAGTACAATATTTGAGTTTTTTGAAAAATAATCAATATATAAATCATCAAGATCCAATTTTTGCAATTGTTCCAATTTCAAATAAAGTAAATGGTCAAATGATGATATCCGATTTTGGATCAGGTAAAATCAAAGAAAATCAGGATGTTCTTATTAGACTAAATAATTTTCCACATGAAGAGTATGGCATTATAAAGGCAAAAGTTATGAAAATTTCTTTTGTCGGAAATACTATAAAAACTGCTAATGGGGAGGAAAAAAGATATATGGTTGATCTTGCGATTTTGCCATCAGGAGGAAGTGTGCTATTATCCGATGGAGTTAGTGGTGAAGGGGAAATTTTGACAAATAATAAAAAACTCTACGAAAGAGTATTAGAAAAAATCATGCTGACCTTTTATAAGAAAGCATAAATAAAAGTATTGAATTACTGGCCTTAAAAACATTGTAATTTTTATGAATTATTATAAATCATTAAATATAATCAAATGAGAAATTTGCAAGTTGTCGAACTGAACGGCACATTAGAAATGCTGAACGAAAATGAACTGTATTCTTTCAAGGGAGGGCTTACAGGCGGTCAAAGTGATGTCCATGATATCCCTGAAGTTATTATTCCTACACCGGGCGGTGATGACGGTGGCAGTGATGATGGAGGATATGATGATGGAAGCAATCCTCCAACCTGGGATGACGATAATCCACCTCATGGGGGTGATGATGATAATCCGTTCCCACCAGATGGAGGGGGTGATCCAGGAAATGATGATAACACAAGTGATCCTGAACAACATAATTTGCCTCAACCAGTACCTCAGATATGCACGCAGTTAGGATCAACTGGTGAATGTACAATGAAGGCGCTGGATGTTATTTCAAAATTTTTAGGAGGCGATGCTATGGGCATTCACAAGGATGATTTTGCACAATTTGTAGGATTAAATAATCCTGGTGAAGCCGCTATGGAATTTTTAATGAATCCAAACGGAGGGCTATCAATGGGAGAATTAAATGGGCTTGTGGATGAATTTTTCACAAATACTGATCTTGGAGGGGATGCTGCCAGCATTATCAGCCACCTTGATAATGGCCATCCGATATTGGCGACAATATTAGATCCTGCGACAAATACAGGACACGCTGTTGTTATTATTGGTTTTAATGCCGGAACTAATATGGTAACTATTGCAAATTCTTTGGCTCCTGGAGGAGTAGAAACAATTGCCTATAATGCCTCTACAATGGTCAATCAATCTGCAATTTCAGGTTTCCAAAATAATGCTACTGTAAATCAGTATAGAAATGACGCTAATGATTGGTGGATCGGATGTGGAATGTCTGCTTCAGGTGCAGTTATCGGTTAAATTATAAATAACAGAATATGAAAATTAAACTTTTATTTACATTGCTAGTGTCATTTAATTTCTGTACTGCACAGATTAATATTGACCATATTGACTTTCAAAAGGATTCTATTCCAAAGGTAATTAATAACACTAACAAGAAACCGTTACTTGAAACTTTAGAGTTGAATGGAAAATTACTACCAAGTAATACAATTTTTGGTTTAGATCCGGATAGAATTGAATCTGTGACTAGAAAATCGGTGTCTTCCAATGAGGAAAAGATAATTGTAAAAACGAAAACAGACTATACTCCCAAACTTATTTCATTAATTGATTTGCTTAAAGAAACTAACTTAAATCTAAAGAATTTTATTATTTTTATTGATGGAAAGCCTATTGATAGTGAATTCGATAAAACGTGTGTTGACAAAGATTTTATATTACAAATTAAGGCAGAAAATATTCAGTCAGATGGTAAGCAAGATGTAGTTCTTGTTAATATATTTACGAAGTCAAAGAAAAACATCGACAAATCTAAAGTTATGTTAATTAAGTAGTTATATATAATACTGTAATTAATTTTAAAAAAAATTAGCCGTCTCTTTAACGAGGCGGTTTTTTATTGCAGAGAACAATATAATAGCATCAAGTTCAGTTGATTTATTGATAGGGATGATAATAACACACTTATATATTGAACAGTTGTTTCGTTGTAACTTGGTTTAGCAATCAACATTATATTAAGACTTTAGAACTGTTTAGTTCTTAATACTGCCTATGTTGGGGTATTCAGCCGGACATGAATTCTAATTTTGCAATAGTAACGTACAGAGATTATGCCCAAGAAAATTGTTTGAAAAAAGAAGCTTGTGCTTTAGGTTTCAACTTAATGCATTTTTCCCATTCAAATCTAACTTAATTTTTTCTGAAGCTTCTTTTGTTAATGCATCTACAATCCTCACGTAAACCTCTGTGGTTTTAACGTTCTTATGTCCTAATAATTTTGATACAGTATAGATATCTGTACCTGAAGTCAGCTGTAAAGTGGCGAATGTATGACGAAAACCATGGAATGTAAAATGTTTTTTTATTCCAGCATTTTTAAGCTATCCGGGAAGATATTTGATTACAAGATTGTATTTTAGGTCTTCAAATATTTTTACATTATCTTCTCCACGAAGCCCTAATAATTCGAGCGTGTCATAGGGTATGGATAATATTCTGCCTTTCCTGTTCAATATCACAATAGCGAAGTCCTGTTAATGCAGAAAACAAATCTGCTTTTTTGATCACTGGAGAGCTGCATTCAGCACCTGCCATTTTTTGTAATTCATCTTTAAAAAGATAGGGCCTATGGGTATCATCTACTTTGATATTATGAATAAAATTTCCTAGGTCCACTGAAATGTATTTGTTTCTGTAAGCTTTTTTTTAAACACATTTAAATCCCATTAAATCAGTATGTTATGAAAATGTCAATAAGCAACTAATTACCTATATATCAGTTGTTTATAATTTCTATTTCCCGATATAATATCTAAAGAAGTCTTTATTTATAGTGGTTTACGCATATTGAGGTGTACAAAAGTGGTACAGGATTAAGATGCTGCAACATCTTTTTTTTCTACTTTTCCGCACGAATCTCGTCATCGAAAAAACCGATGAATAAAGGGTTTTATCGATTTTGAAGTTAAAACAAAAAAGGCATTTGTACTACTTTTGTACACCTTTAATATTATAAGTCTCTATAAATTAAATAATTAACAATTCCCGACTGAAAACCTGTGATAATTGATACATTTCGCCCGTACACCTCAATTTCTATCTATTTTTAGGACAAAAATAAAGTTAGAATTCCAACAAGTGTAGCTCAAATTTTATATTAAAATTTTTTAATTAGTCTACTTATTAATTCTCTGTTAGATTTACTAACTCCAACATCTTTTGATAGATTTGACCATTTACTAAGTGCGGAACTTGTTTGCTCAATAACATTCTCCATGAATTCTTTTGATAGTTTAGCTTCCTTTCCTAATTTAGTAAGATGTTTGACGGTAATATTTCGTCCTTCTCCCATTACCATAGTGCTTTGTTCTCCACCTGGTCCAGATGAGAAAGTAAGGTCGTAAGCGGGTGATAATTTCCATTCTCCAAATTCATTCATCAAAAACGAAAAATTCTTAGCATGGTCGTCTCTATTGTGCGCCATAACATTGAAAACTGCTAACCGAAACATTTTTTCTACTTCTCGAATGTCTTTGGTTAAAACACCCGTCAATGATAATAAATCTTCATAATCAAGAGACGGAAACCTAAAATTACTGTGAACGAGTCCACTCACCGTATGCATATGGAGACGCTTATTTCCTTCTCTATCAAAACGCTTTACGGCAAAATAGCCATTCCCTTTCTGTGAAGGAAACAAATGAACTTCAGGCATTTTAATTCCTGCATCAACAGCCATTAAAGCGTAAATGTATTCTATTGATCCAGCATCTTTTCCATCTAACGAGTTTGGAAATTTTACCATCCAAGGTTCAAAATTATCGCTTAACAAATTCGCTCCGTGGGATATATTTTCTCTCTTTGCATCAACGCCAATCAATGCTTTTGGCCGTGCTCCAGCAGATGATCCGTTCAAAGCCAAAAGTTCTGCGATCACTTCTTCTGAATCACCTTGCAAAACGTCTTCTGTTTGAGTAGCCAACACGTCCAAATCAATCATCTCATTACTACTATTTGGACTTTGATCCGGCTCATAAACCAAGGCACCCATACCGTGCAATCCAACATATCCTAGACGATCAAGTGGGGAAATATCCGATGGGGAAATTCCTTCCGAGCGAAGCATACGATCGAAGAGTAATCTTCCCCAACCGTCGGGCAAACTATCATTGAAAACACCAGCCAAACCTTCAAAAGGATCTCTTGGAAGCTCTATTACGTCTCGTTGCAAAGGAAGTTTTACAGGTGAAATTTCTAAATTGGTTTGCAGAAATTCTTCGTCGTATTGAAAATAGATGATACCATCACGAATTGCCAGACGTCCAATGGGTTGAATTCCAGAACCAAAATTCAATCCTACTTTTATTTCTTTTATTGCTATTTTCATTTTTTGTTTCCTCGTTTTTTAATGGGCTTTTCCTCTGATTTCAGTACATCATCAATAGATTTAAAACTCTGCTCCTTCGGTTTTAAAACATCAACCATTTCTTCTAATCCACCAACAACTGAAAGCAATTTTAGAAATGAATCCAAAGAGATCAAGCCTTTTTGCTCAAATTTTCTTAGAGTTGGTAAAGGAACACCCGATCTTTCAGCCAAACCTTCCTGTGTTAGATTCATTTGCAATCGCCTTTCACGGACATTATCAACTAGTTTTTTCTGAATTTTGGACAGAGAAACAAATAACATAATAGTAGTATTTATTATAATTAATTAACAATAAATAATATTATTGTATTACAAATATACGGAATTATTATAAGATATGTGAAACACATGGTCAATTTAACCACCTAATTACACTGCAAAATTTAAGAAATACTGTTTTATATTAGAATGTTTTTAAATAATTAATTAATTCAAAAGAGTTTAACCAGTTGAATACGGATTATGACTTGATTGTTGAAAAAAAGTTAAACAAATTTATAATTACTCTGAAACAGCTTATATTGCAAAATGGTTTTGAAAATATTGTATATAATTAAAGAACCGGATTTGAGAAATCAAACTAATTATACCGCAGGCTTGCAATCCAGGCAAGTCAGAAAATGATTCAAGCCGGAGTAGCCTATGTCCGTTCGGGAAATGGAGCCAAACGGAAACAAAAGGCACTTTATAAAACAGAAAATTTTGAAAGCAGATATGTAAGTCATCGGCTTCATTTGTACAGCCGGAAGCTTATTGATTTCTGCATCCAGCAGCAGGCTGGAACACTTATTCTTAAAGATCAGGAAGACAAGATAGGAATTGCAAAAGAACAGGAATTTGTGCTTCGCAACTGGAGTTATTATGAATTGCAGACCAAAATAAAATACAAAGCAGAAAAGGCAGGTATCGAATTAATTATTGGATAGCTGAAAAAAACAACGAGGGTGCTTGTAAACCCGTAGGGTGAGGTCACGAACACTCACTAAATACTTTAGTAGTATATACAACGGCGTGGGCTTCTTTTTTATCTCAAAGACAGGGTAATAAAAGAAAATAACTGATTATAGTAGAGAAGAAAATTGTTGAATAAATTTATAAATTCAATTACAGGGAAAATCACGGATTGTTAAGGAGTAATATTTTGATAACGTTTTGGGTATTGTCGAAGGCGGGGATTATTAGCACAAAAGTTCAATAGAATTACTGATATTGAACCTTGTACAAATGTTTCATAGAAGCACTTCAGCCGCCATATTGCCATACTGGTGTTACAAGCTGCCGTTTTATTCATCGTCTTCATCTTCCGTTTTTGTTCGTGTCCACTATCCGCCAATATATTCTCGTTCCGCTTGTTCTCCATAATCAAGGTCAAAAACTTCATTGAGTGTTTTGTCTTTGAGTGTCATTTGTTCCAATGCAACAAGCTTTGCATCTTCAATTATTTGGTTTCCTGTCAAAAACTGCCAGTCACCATCATTGTCGTGAATAACACAAAGAATTGGTTTGTCAAATTCTAACCATTGTTTGGTCGTAAAAATGGCAATATTTTTTGCTTCTCTAAATTTAAAATCAGCATTTCTGTCAAGTAACGGTTGTCTATACTCAAATTCTTCTTCATAGTCTTTGTTCCAAGGAAATTTATTGTTTCGGTCAGTCCATATAAGTTGAATTGCAGGAAAGTTTTTGGACTCATAGAAGTTTATTGCTTGTCCAAAGTAATTGGAAATATTTCTACTATCAACAGTTACAAATTGAGTATTGCTGTTTTCAAAAAAGTCGTCATAATTTTTACCGACTTCAATTGTCCTACCAGTTTTTGCAATTTCTCCTGCGTCACTAAGTATTAGATGCAAAATCTTTGTCGTTAAGCCGAATGAAATAATTTCTGGATGCTTAAAGTTTTTCCAAAGTCCAACTGTATAAGCAAATGAAAGCAAATAGTCATTCGCTTCTAATAACATTACTGTCCAGCCGAATTTTTCAATGTCAGCGGAAAGTTTCTTGTCGTCAATGCAGTTATGTTCTTGGTCTGTCGTCATACGGTTGTTTGTAACGGTTATTGGTTTATATTTTGGTTTTTTTGTCTTTAGCACACAGTCTTAGGATTATGGGAATAGAAATCAATATATAAAGTCCAAAGATTATTTGTAAAACTATTTTATAATCATCAGAATTGCCAAATCTTTCAAACGTCAACCCGTTTGTATTTATTAGTACGTCTGAAACAATGATTAAATTAGAAATTATTAAAGCTGGAACAATACTTCTTAAAATTAAGATAATAGCTAAAAAATCTAAGAAAGTTAACGATACCCAATATATGTTTTTCTACGTAGGCACTTTTTATTAAGTATTAAGCCATAATTTAACAAGTCCAATACATGAGTAGTTGTCCCAATGGCAAAACCTAAAACATAGATTGCTAGCAATATTTTTATTGTCTTAGGATATTCTAAAAAGTCTATTTTCAATTATTTTCGTTAAAAGTCTTAATGTCTAGTTGGTGTCGATAGTACCATTGCACACAACGGTCAAGTATAAGCGTAGTGCGGGATTTCGATGCGATTCACTTTCCCCTCGTACCAAACTTAATTGAAAGCCAAAATATTTAATTTTAGCGAATCAACCCGAATTACGCTTATACAATGTTACCTGCTTTTATTTTTTTTCTGGGTTTATAATTGCAAGCTCTATTTTCTTTATATTCAATTCTATGCTCGGAAAGTAATTGAACAATAATTTCTCTTGTTTCATTTTCGTCAAGACCAAATTTTTCTCCAAGTTCAATTTCATTTAGCTGACCATCATTTTCGATTAAAGCGTTGTAATACCTGTCTTTATTTTCCATAACTCAATTGTTTTTTTACAGCTATCATCATATGTGGACTAAATGGTAAAAGATAACTGTCGTTTTCTGTGACTTGTATAAGTTCTAATAATGCTTTCTGTTTTTTGTCATTCAGCATATTGGCAAAGTAATCTTTGTCCAACCAGGCCATACCTTCAACTGCGTAAGTATTAAGATGGGTTAACTCTTGATTTAAAAACTCTTCTTTCAGCTGTTCAGGTTTATGATAATACGCCTCAGCTAAAAGCCAAGGAAAATCATCTGGTGGATTATGAATTCCCGTTGTTAATTCCTCCTTGCACATTTCAAAAAATGGTCTTTTGTGAATTAGACCATTTAGAAGACCTACCAAAGTTGATGCAGTATAGTTAATTGCAAAACCCAAAATAATTCCGTTATTTTTTAGGACTCTTTTTGCTTCGCAAATGGTTAAATCTCTGTCTTCCTTTTTTTGAAGATGGTAAAGAGGTCCGTGTAAAATTATAAGGTCTGCAAAATTATTAGGGAATTCCAATTTTCGTGATTCGCCTAAGTGAACAGAAAACTTATTTTTCAATTTATTAGTCCTGTTTTGAGCCAATTTAATATGTTTGGCAACTGGTTCTACCAAATGAACCTGATGTCCTTTTTTGGCAAGCCATTCAGAATATTTTCCCGTTCCACCACCAATATCAATTATTGTTGAAGATGAAGAAGGAATGTATTTTTCTATGAGCGATTTAATTCTTTCAAATTCAAATACTCCCATTCCTTTATCAAGTCTGGTTTCTTCTGACGCTTTATTGTAAAACACTTCGATGTTTCTGCTTATTAACTGTTTACTATTCATTTTTAATCACTGAATTATCATCACGATCTGAAATGCAGAGCACTTTGTACCGTGATAAAGCAATCGATTTACAATCAATTGCTATTGTTTAAAATTTGATGAAATAACTGGATATGATTATCTGTGCATTAAAAAATCGGATGATTTCTATGCGTTAATTACTCGTTTTGCCGAGTTTATCCTTTTGAGAAGGACACAGATAATATGTTATTTTAGTAAAACAGACTGCAAAGATAGAAATTCTTGATTAATTCTATTCGAGATGATGGTTTTAATTGCAGTAACTTCCAAATTTACGCATTGCATCAATCTGATTTTATATAACTTGCGTAAAGAAAATTCTATCGCTTCTTGATGAATTTCATCATTTGATTTATGGTTGTTTTTTAATAACCATTCGTCAATTTTTTTGCGTTCAAAAAAGAGAACTTTCCCGTTGGGTTTGGAAAAAGGAATATTGTGCGAATGAACTAATTTGTAAATGTAGGATTTCTTGAATCCCATATAATCCGCAAGTTCTTCGACGTTCAGAATTTTCTTTAAACCGAAAATATGTTTTTCAATTCGGTTGAGTTTGTGCAGAATGATTTCGTTATTTTCCATTGCTTTCGTTTAACAAATTTACTGAAGCAAAAGTCATCATAGTAAACCATAAAAACAATATAATCAAACATTTAAAGGCGGAATAAGAATACTGTGGATTAATCCGGAATGTCAAAAGTCTAAATAAGATTAATCTGGATTAAAATAGATTCACTACAATTTTACTAACAAAAATATTACTCTAACAAAAATATATTTTTTACAGTTCGATATTTAGTTCCGGGATAATCTCAGCAGCTTCTTTCATTTTGCTATCCACAATTTTTGCATAAATCTGTGTAGTTCTTAATTCTCTATGTCCTAATATTTTGGAAACGGTGTAAATATCTGCACCATTTTCCAGGAGTAAAACAGCATTCGTATGTTGAGCTGAATGAAAAGTAATATGTTTAGGAACCGCAGCACGATTACACCAGCGGATAATTTCAGTATTGTAGGTCATTCCATATTTTAAGCCTTTAAAAACTCTTTCTTGGGGATCCTGTCTTTCGCCCAATAATTCTCTGTCTTGTTTTGAAATATAAAGATATTCTACACCCTCTGTTTTTTCTTGTCGGAAATTGACTCTAGAAATATCACCTTCATCACGGACTTTTTTCCAAATTAAAGAATTAATATCCGACCAACGTAATCCTGATAAACACGAAAAAAGAAAAGCTTTTTTCAAAACCGGATATTTATATTCCGCTCTTGCTAGTCGTTGTAGTTCATTAAAAATCAGATATTCTCTTTGGCTTTCAGCCTGCTCAAATGATTTTATTTTTGAAGCATAATTTACTGTCAAATATCCATTATCGAAAGCATTCCGAAGGGCAGCTTTAAACTTGTTGAAGTAAGAATACTTTGAGTTTTGAGAAAGAGGTAAATCACTCTTACAAATTGCATTCTTTTCAAAGTATTTCCGAACTTTTTTAATGAAATATTCATCAATTTCCTCAAAAGTTAAATTCTTTGGAACTACCTTTTTTAAATGTTGGTAAGTAGAGTATCAATACCATAATTATTTGACGAATCGAGCGTTCGTTTTTCCTCAGCAAGATCAGCGAAGAAATTTAAAAATACTCGCTTAGCTTTCGCAGTATTTTTCAACTCAAATCTTCCTTGAGCATATTCAGCTTTTCGAATTGCAATAACATTTTCTGCAAATTCCAAAGCTTCTTTATTTTCTTTTTTTCTTTGGCTGTTTTTGGATCTACAATTAAATAAGTATCTAAATTCTCGAAACTCCGCAGGTGTTTTCTTTTTCCGTCTTCAGTAATTTCAGAACCACGATAAAACTCGATTGACAGACTAATCCTTCCGTCTTTTAATTTTCTTTGACTAAGTGATATTTTCATAAATTCTGTTTTGTACTACTTTTCACTATTTTCAATGTCTGAAGTAGTACAGAAGTGGTACAAATATAGTCTAATAAGAGAAAATAAAACTTATATAAATATCTGATAGTCAACTAGAAGAAGGAAAAAGAAATCAAAGAAAAGCTAATTTATTTCCCGATACAGAATTTCGAGAAAATATTCCCCAGCACTTCATCATTCGTTACCTCACCAGAGATCTCACCAAGGTGTTCCAGAGCGTTTCTCAGCTCATAAGCCAGTAATTCTGTAGAAATCTGGAAAGAAATAGCTTCTTTTACCTTGTTTACCGCATCTAAAGATTTTTGTAAAGCTTCGAAATGACGTTGATTGGTGATAACCACGTTATTTTCTTCCGATTTTAATTGCTCTACGTAAGAAGATAATTCATTCTTAAGATCCTGAATATTCTGGTTTTCAACAGCAGAAATTTTGATGAAGTCAAATTCGTGCGAAATAGCCTTTCTGAAAATATCTTCTGCCGTTTCGTATTTTGTAGGAGTAACCTCGTCAATTTTAGTGGCACAGATGATTAATTTCAAATCTTCTCTTAACAAAGACTGAATCATTTCAATGTCCTCAGAGAAATTTTCAGTAGCAGCATCAGCCAGATAGACCAAAATATTGGCATTTTCTACCTTTTCCTTAGCCTTTTTTACCCCAATGGCCTCAATTTCATCTACAGTTTCACGCAAACCGGCAGTATCAATCAAACGGAAAGCATGTCCCTTAATATGAAGGATTTCCTCAATAGTGTCTCTCGTGGTTCCGGCAATATTGCTTACAATAGCTCTCTCTTCTTTCAATAGAGCATTAAGAAGAGTAGACTTCCCAGCATTAGGTTTCCCGATGATCGCAACAGCAGTACCATTTTTAATGGCATTTCCATATTGGAAACTCTCAATAAGGGATTTTAATTTTACATCGATCTTATCCAATAGTCCATTTAAAGCAGTCCTGTCGGCAAATTCTACATCTTCCTCCGCGAAATCCAATTCTAATTCAATAAGAGAAACAAAATTCAAAAGATCAGTTCTTAATAACGATATTTCATTAGTAATTCCACCTTTTAATTGGTTGATGGCTACTTTTCTTGAAGCTTCATTTTCAGACGCAATTACATCAGCAATAGCTTCTGCCTGCGAAAGGTCAATTCTTCCATTGATAAAAGCACGAAGGGTAAATTCTCCAGCTTTAGCCATTCTTGCTCCATTTTTAATAAGGGTTTCAAGAATACGTTTTCCGATATGTGGTGAGCCGTGAAAAGCAATTTCTACAGAATTTTCTGTAGTGAAACTTTTTGGTGCAAGGAAAATGGAAAGCATGATTTCGTCAATAGCTTCTTCGCCATCCATAAAATAACCGTAGTGGATGGTATGGGATTTTTGTTTTTCCAGCTTTTTTGCCGGAAAACTTTTCTGAACTATGGGTAAAACATCATTTCCGGAAACCCGGATAATGCCTAAAGCACCTATTCCATTGGCTGTAGCCAGCGCACAAATAGTATCGTTATTCATGGTGCAAATTTACGCTTTTTAATACAAATTGTATATATGTATTGTCTATACTTCTTATCAGGAGAGGTCGTTCAGAATCATTTTTCCAATGAAACGATCTTTTGCATATGCAAAGGGATTTAAAAGCATCAATATTCTTTAGAATTTTTCCCTTTTATGAACACTATTTTTAAATGTATTTAATTTTGATTTATTTAAATAACTGCCTATCAATAAGTTGTTTTTATTGTAGAATCTAATACGAAAAAAAATAACAAAAATGAATTTCGATACAGTATTATATTGTTGTTTAAAAGAGCAGTGGAGTTTGGTATATTAATTGTAGGGTAGGGGTTCGATGATGCGAAAAAAATTCATATTTATCATTAAAATATGAATAATTCGTTAATTAAGCTTAAATATATATGAATAATTTAATTTTTTTCGATTTTAATAAAAAAATGATTTTTTTATTAATGATTGTCTTTTATGGTGTTACCCATGCCCAGACATGTACACCCTACACTGGGCAGCCGATGGTAAGTGGTATAACCTATTGTCTTAATGGGAATCTTGCTATAGGAAACAATATTAGCATTCCAAATGGTGCAATACTTATTATTCAGTCTGGTCAATTACAATCTGTTAGTATTCAGGTTAATGGTGTTCTGGAGATTGGTGACGGTGCAAGTGTGATATCTACAGGTACTGTTACGGTAGGAGCATTTAATTCTCAAAAGGATTCAAAAATTAAATTAGGGACCAAGTCGTTTTTGTCTCTTGTAGGTTCGGTGGTTCAGGAAGATCCTACTTTTTTTGGTACATTCCCGGGATCAACTTCTACCATAGAAATGGGAACAAACAGTGTTGTAGAAATTTGTGGAACATTTACCCAACAGTCTACAACGTATCCATCTGTCAAATACATTGGGATTCCTACCGGTAAGGCTTATTGTATTGCGAAAGCTGATGTAAGTGGTGGAGGTGGTGTAATCAGTAATGATAGCCAAATTGTAGCTATTGCTATGGGAAATGTGTTAGGGCTTGGTATGGGAAATACAAGTTTCTGTGGTCCTAATGCAACATCTGCAACATGTCCGTCTCTTTGGCCAAATGGATTGTCTGATGATAAATTAACTTGTGGCAATGCACCAACAATTATTGATAATGTAGATTCATTCTGTACAAAGCCAGGGGCTACAGGAACTCCTGACGGATTTACCAAATTCGGAATTACCATTCAGCAGAAAAATAACACTTGGCCTGAAAATGTTCCAAACGGTTTTGTTGCTATGGAAGCTAAAGATAAGGGTTTTGTGATTACAAGAGTTCAGCACGTAAGCCAGACTCCCCAGCCAGGAGATGCTATTGCCGACCCAAAAGAAGGGATGCTGTTGTATGATCTTCAGGATAAATGTGTGAAGCTTTACAATGGTATTGAGTGGAAGTGTGTAGAGAGAAGCTGTAATGATTAATCTGAAAATTAATAAAAGGATGAAAAACATAAAAAATATAGGCATAGCCATTGCCCTTGTTATTTTTAACTTTTCTATTGCGCAGGTAGCAATTGGTAAACAAACAGTAGATGGTAACAGTACAGTTCTGGATTTTAATAATGTATCCGGAAATACAAAAGGATTAATCCTTCCTGCAACCTTTGGTGTTCCAACCGGCTCTCTGGTGAACGGAACATTTGTTTTTGATGTAACTGACAATAAAATAAAAGTGTATGAGAATGATGCATGGAAGCTTTTATCTGATGCCGGCAGCTCAAGCGCTGTTATTACGAACAATTCTGCAGAGCAAGGCAAAGGGGTCATTATCGGTGCATCATCTAGTACTGCAGATGGAGTATTGGTATTGGAGTCTCCGGATAAAGCAATGATTCTTCCTCAGATTGCAACACCTCACATCAATGTAAAGAATCCATATCCTGGAATGATGTGTTATGATACGGCTAGTAAAACATTAGCAGTATTTGATGGATCAGTCTGGAATTACTGGAAATAACCTGGAATGAAATAATTTCCGGGAAACCGGTGTATATAAATTTATAATATGTATTGAAACAGTAGTATATGAATGTGTACTGCTGTTTTTTTTTATAGCTATTTTTATAAAAAGAGAGATTACAACTTCTCAAATGTAATCTCTCAAGTTAAACAAATAATATAAATTGTAATATTCTCAGTTTTCTATTAAAAGATGTATTATTATAATGCTGAGATTATTTTTTCACCGTAGAATGTTGTGTTAAATAGGCCTCTTTTTTATTTGTGTTTTTAGTTAATATTATTTGTTTAGTTTATAAAATAAATCTCACCCCCTTCTGGTTTTCATCATTTGTGTTCTTAATACCTTGTGTTAGATTATATTTAAATTAGCTGCAGAGGGGGAGATTTTATATATATGTTATTTTGGTGGTGTTTTTAATATTGTTAAGGAGTTTATCTTTTTAACATAACAAACATATTCAATAATGATAAGAGTCTCCAAAAAATAACATACGACATAGCTACACTATAGCTACTACTTATTATTTAATTTATTGATTTTCATTGTGTTGTGTTTAATTTTCCGAAGGTGTAAAAACTGGTTTTTGCAAAATAAAAATTGAAAACCCTTCAATGAAGGATCGCTTTTTTACCTTAATATCAATTGTTTTTTAATAAAAAGAATCCTTACAGAGTTAATATTATATAATGAGTATTATTAAAAAAGAAGAAAGTTTTAATGAATTATCAACCTTTTTCAGGACGAGACAGCGTAACAAAAAATCCTGCCGTTAAGCAGGAGGTTTGTGATATGGATGGTAAAATTTCAAAAAAGCTACAGGGAAGTAAAAAAGCTGTACAGATCCGTTTCTGAAGAGATATTGAGTTTTTTTCTGAGTCGGCCTTTTTTGGTTTGTACAGATCTGTGCTGTATAAAAGTAAAGTCAGCAATATCTTTCGATGAAAAACCGATCCAGATCATCGCGCATAAAGCCAGCTCAGATTTTGTTAGCTGCGGATTGATTTTCAAAATATTCTGAAATAAACTAGGATTAATCTCCTCAAATCTCTTAATGAAGTTAAGATCATTACTCTTGGCAAGATCTAGTAACTCTGTGAAATCTTCCTTAGAGATTCTTTCTTTTGAAGGAAAAGTTGCAGTGCTTGATTTTCTAGAGTTTTTGTCTTCTTTCTTATATTTCCTGTTTCTGATAATTAAAAGTAAAATAGCTCCAACAATCAGAACAAGGACTCCAATGGAAATAAAAATAAGGTTAATATTATCCTTGTTTTTTTGCTCAATGATTTCACTCAGGGAAAGATCAATGGCTTCATTTCCTGATGCCTTAAGTTTCTGATCCAATTCCTCGGCTTTGGAAGTATAGTTGGCTTCCATTTTTTTGTTGTTGAGACTTTCGTAAACAAAAGCAATCTGTCGGTAAAGATCTGGTAATTTGTTGATCCTTTTTGTTTTAACTAAAATATCTGCTGCTTTTTTATAAAAATCCAGTGCTTTTTCAAACTCCTTTTTTTCAGAAAGAAGATCGGCATAAAAATAATAAATGATGCCCTGTCTTACCGTTCCATATTCAGTATCTTTAAGAAGTGATAGGGCTCTGTTATTGTAGAAAGTAGCAGAATCAAGGTTTTTGGTTTGTTGTAAATGATAATTCCCGATCAAAGAAGCATTGAGGGCAGAAGGATCGAGACTGAAACCTCTGTGATGATAAATTAATGCAGAATCTTTATAGGTAGAAGAGATGAAATCAGCTCTCTGCTCATACATATTACCCAATAACCAACCTTTTTCATCCAGTTTTTTGCCGTAATGAATGGCTTTTGCATTGTAACTTAATGCTGTATTGACGAGTCCGGTGACATAATTGACTTGGCCATATTCATGATAGAGTTTAGCATAAAGAAAATTATCATTAAGCCGTGTGACGATTTTTTCTGCCGATTTCAGATATTCATGGCTGGTTTTATACTTTCCCATCATACCATAAGTATTGGCAAGATTGATGTATCCTAAGGCTTCTCCTCTTGAATATCCTCCTTCTTTTGACTGTCTGATGATTTCGTTATTCAAAGTGATGAGCTCTGTCTCTTTTCCTTCCAGCCTTAGCTTTTCATTTTTTGTAAGTAAGGCATTATTGATTTCCCGGATATCGATTTTTTTATCACAACTACTCAAGGAAATTGCAATAAATAGATATATAAATATTCTGTGATTTTTTAAATAGATATCACCGATGAAGTTCATGAGTTCTATAATTTTGTATCATTTACATAATGATGAAAATAGTCTCGATATTGTTGTCTGAAAAAAGACACAGCCAACTTTTGGGAAGTTTGTTGTTTTCAGTTTTAATGGAGGATAAAACTGTACATGATTTCTTTATTTTGAGGAGTACTGATTGGTAATGCAATACCGGACAGCTTATTATAATTGTCTGAATTAATAAATTTAGCGCTCATCATCTTTTTTTTTGTTTAATAAAATCTACCTATTCCAAAAGCACATTTGAGATACTAAATTAATGAAAAATAAGTACAGATCCAATACTTACTTGGTTTAAAGAAAATTGTAGGATTGAAATGTGAATGTTTAACTAATTGATTTATATGTATTTAATTTTATTTATACAATTTGAGCACTTTCTTTAATACTGCTCATCACGAAAATACTTTTGGTCTGGCCAATTCCTTCAATTTCCGATAATTTATTGATGAAAAACTCATGAAACTCATCCATATTGGGAGCCAGAATCTTGAGCATAAAATCAAAATCACCACTAATGTTGTAAAACTCAACAACTTCTTTTAATCTGCTCACTTCTTCAATGAATTTTCCTGCAGTTTTCTTATTATGGACATTCAAAGCAATCATACAGATGACCATCATTCCTTTATTCACCTTTTTGCGGTCTACTACAGCGGTATATTCTTTAATGATTCCCTGTTTTTCCATACGCTTAATACGTTCATGGGTAGGAGTGGGGCTCAGATTGATTCTTGCTGAAATATCACGGACGCTCATCTTTGCATCTTTCTGAAGAAGTCTCAGGATGGAAAGATCTTTTTCGTCTGGAGTATAATTTTCTGTTGGCATTTGTTCTGTTTTTATAGGTTAATTTTGATGTTTCAGTTAATTTGTTCTTTTTATTATGTTTATTTAGTTTTATTGTTCCAAATTTAATGTAAAATTTTCAATTACGTTCTGTTAATTTTAATTTTGAAGGAAATTTGAATATATGGATACAAGGAAGAATTTAATATTAATTTTAGCATCGGTAGGAACTTTTGTAGAGGCTTTGGATATTGCCATTATTAATTTAACCATTCCTTCTATTCAGGAGCAGTTTCATATTGGAGCAGGAACCGTTCAATGGTTACAGACGTTATATGTGTTGTTTTTTGGTGGCTTTCTGATTATTGGCGGAAAGCTTTCCGATCAGATCGGAAGAAAGAAAATATTCCTATTGGGAGCTTTGATTTTTATGTTAACCTCATTAGGAGCAGGGCTTTCTGAAAGTTTCAATATGCTGGCCATATTCCGTGCTTTGCAAGGATTGGGAGCTGCGTTTGTAATGCCGGCAGCTTTATCTATTGTAACTAATACTTTCAGAGAAGAACAGGAAAGAAATCGTGCAATTGGAATTTTTAGTTCTTTTGCCGCTATTGGTTCGGGAAGTGGACTCTCTGTAGGGGGGATTATCAGTACATACCTAAGCTGGCATTGGGTTTTTCTTATTAATGTTCCAATTCTTTTAATCACATTAATCTTATCTTATTATTACTTACCAACAGATGAGAAAAATGGAAAGGCACAAAAAACAGATGTTATCTCCGGAATATTAATGGTTGTTGGGCTTTTAAGCCTAACGTATGGAACACACGAATTGGTTCATATTAAAGAGCAGCCTTTTCTTGTAATAGGTTCATTGGTAGTGGCTGTATTGCTTTTAGTGATGGTGTTCTTGAGATTGAAGACTGTTGCAGAACCGTTATTTGATTTAAAATTATTCAGACATGGTTCATTGGTTGTTTCCAATGCTGCGTTCTTTGCTTTGGGAGCATTTTTCATCGGGTTCTTATTCCTGATTTCTTTAATGCTTCAGAAAGATATGGGGTATAGCGCAGCTTCGGCAGGGTTAATGCTGGTTCCGTTCAGTGTACTATCCGCTTTAACGGCTAAATTTATCTTACCTCACATTTCAAAACGATTGAGTTCTTCTCAAATGGGGGTACTAGGCTGGTCTTTTATGTTGGCAGGAGGAGTGTTATTGTTAATCTCAGTGTTTACGGGCCATCCGTTAACGGTAGTTTTATTAGGAGCTGCCTGTATCTCAGGAATAGGAATGACTTTCTGTTTTACAGCACTTTCTGTGATGGGAATTCAGGATGTAGAACCTTCCAATTACGGATTGGCATCAAGTTTGAGTTCTACAAGTTACTTCCTGGGAGCTGGGATTGGATTGTCATTCATGACTTTAATGAGTCAGGTCTTTCCTTCAGAATTTGCAGTCGGAAGCTTGAATCTAATCGTTTTGATTAGCTACGCTCTTTTAGCCCTTGGAATGTTATTCTATTTTATATTGAAAAGCTTAAAAGTGAAGCAGGCAGAAGTAGCAGTTTCCTAATAAGCGGCCTTAAAATTACACAAACTATATGAGTAAGGAATCGGTGTTTAGGCATCGGTTTCTTTTTTTTACCTTTTCGTGGTTTGGTCCTTCTTTATTACTTTTGCAGCATGAGAATACAAATCATTAGCGATCTTCATCAGGAATTTGGAAGAACTGAATTACGTTTTGATAATGCAGATGTTGTTGTTTTGGCTGGTGATGTTAATTTGGGAACCAAAGGCATTGAATGGATCAAAGAAACAATCTCTCATAAGCCCGTCATTTATGTGCTGGGAAATCATGAATATTATAAAGGTTCCTATCCGAAGACTTTGCATAAAATTAAAAATGCAGCTGAAGATTCTAATGTTTTTGTACTCGAAAATTCATATGTAGATATTGAGGATGTCCGTTTTCACGGAACTACTTTATGGACTGATTTTTCAATTTTTGGAAATCCGGTAAAATACGGAATGATCTGTCAGCCCAGGATGAATGACTATAAAAAGATCACCCGTGATCCATCCTATTCAAAAATGAGAACAATAGATACTTTCAAGATTCATCAGCTTTCAAAAGTATGGCTGCAGGAGAGTCTTGAAATTTCGAAAGGGCTTAAAAATATAGTTGTTACCCACCATGCTCCCAGTATTCAATCTGTACCGGAACATTATAAAGAAGATCCATTGACTTCAGCTTATGCTTCCAATCTGGAGGGGGTCATCTTTGAGTATGAGCCGCTGTATTGGATTCATGGGCATATTCATACCCCATCCAGATACAAGATTGGAAAGACTGAGGTCATTTGTAATCCTCATGGTTATATTGATGAAAAATATAATGGCTATGAGAAGGAGTTGATTGTTGAAATATAAAACTTGAAAAAGTAAAAAAAGAATAGGTTAGCTGAAAGTATCCACTATTACTAATAACAAAAGGCTTCTATTATTCTGGGGTGGCTAAAATTTAAAAAAAAATTTGACGGGTATTTAACCTGAGTTCTGGATAAGACATTTCTGTTTTCAGTAAGTAAGGAAGCCTGGAGATGGGAGAGGGAAGTGAGTTGAGGTTAAAAAACCACTTACAACCCTTTAATTTATTATTCTTTTAAAGACTGCTTCATCAAATTTTACGGCAACGTCAGAAATTGTAGCTCCAATAGTAACTTCCAGCCTCTCTCTTCCAGCTTCCAGCCTATTATCCTTGATTTTCTTATCCCGAACTCGGGTAGTTAATATGTATATTTTATCTTTTTGGACTGCTTCACTATTATCCTTTCGTTTTTTACAGTTTAGTCTTTTTCACTACCTTCGTGTCTCATAACCCATTTTCCATGGCTAAAAAATCCCGCAAAGAACTTCCTAAAAAACCTGATTTTGTTTCACAGCTGGCCTTTGATGAAGTTTTGCAGCAAGTAGAATTCGATCTTAGAATCAAGGAGTTTGTGGTGATGGATATAGATAGGGAAAATTATATCATAAAGCCAAACATCCCTTATCGCTCAGATTACTTCTGTATTTTCCTTGTACAGGATGGAAGTGTTGGTTTCAAGCTGGACGACAAAAGCTATGAAGTTTTTAAAGGAGATGCGGTTTTCTGTCCTATGTCGGAGACCTTTTGGGTGGAAAATATTGCAGAAGATTACAAGGCAACCTATATTTTCTTTTCTGTTGATTTTATTTCTCAGGCAGGGTTCAATTATAAATCCAATAATGTCCTGAAGAGTCTTTCATCAGATCCTACCCATATTATTAGGCGTGAACCGGATTTGTTCAGAAAATTGAACTTTCATCTGGAGGAATTGAAACAGCTGAATAACAAAGAGAAAGATAATTATTACTTTAATGAAATGATCTGGCATCACTTCTCGCTAGTGATTTATGAAATAGACAACTACTTCAAGAAAATTGAAAAACCTCATACCGTAACACATCGGGAGGATGAGCTTACGACTAGCTTTTTTAAATTGGTTCAGGAGCATTTCAAAGAAGAACACAATGTTCAGTTCTATGCAGACAAACTGTTTATCAGTCGGAAATACCTTACCAAGGTCATTAATAAAACAATGTTTAAGACGCCAAGAGATATTATCCATCATGTATTGGCGGTAGAAGCAAGGTTACTGCTTAAAAATCCTAATCTAAATGTGAGTGAGGTGGCAGCGCAACTTAAATTTTCCGATCAGGCGTCCTTTAGCAAGTTTTTTAAAAAACATACTGGGAGAGCTCCTTTAGAATACAGAAAAGATGATTTGTATTGATAATGAGTGAGTTAAGTTTTAGGTGTCTTTTTGATAAAAATAACGCTTATTTTTGATTTATAATTTGGAAATATCTCATTGGATTTATCTATAAATGATATTTCTCATGTTTTTAAAAATAAGGGGTCTTTTTGACAAAACAAGGGGTTTTTTGAATAATTCGATTGAATTTTTTTCGTTCGATTTTTGTACGGAAAATTTAAATGACTAGAGTTATGCAAAGATTTTTTGTTCAAAAATCAACCCTACTTTTTCTTTCGCTCATCGCTTTGACGGGGTGTAAGAAAAGTAATCAAAATCAGGCTTATCAACAGCAGGCGCCGGAACTTCCTGTAGAAATAGTAAAACAAGGAGACGCTTCTGTTTCCCGAGAATATGCAGCATCCATTGAAGGGATTTCCAATGTAGAAATCAGACCTCAGGTAACCGGATATTTAAGCAAAATTTTTGTGGATGAAGGAGATTATGTAAGAGCCGGGCAGCCGCTTTTTAAAATTGAAGACAGGATATTTGCTGAGCAGTTAAAAAGTGCACAGGCGGCATTAATTACAGCACAGGCTAATCTTTCAACTTCAAAAATTGACCTGGACAGGAAAAAGGAGCTTTTCAGAAATAAAATGGTTTCCGAAATTCAGGTGAAAGAAGCTGAAGCATCTTATAATGCGGCAAGAGGAGCAGTAAGCCAGTCAACATCTTCTATTGAATCCGCAAAAATTAATCTCAATTTTTCAACCATTAAAGCTCCGGTAAGTGGATTTATCGGGAGATTCAACTATCGTTTAGGGAGTTTGATGACACCAAGTAATCAGGAGCCGATTACCCTGTTGTCAGATATCCATCAGGTGTACACCTATTTCAGCTTAAGTGAAAATGACTTTAATAATTTCCAGAAGCAATATGTAGGAAGCAGTATTGATGAGGTTATTAAAAACACTCCTGCAGTATCTCTATTGCTTTCAGGTGGTGAAAAGTATGCTGAAACGGGAAGAATTGATGCCGTTGAAGGCCAGTTTAACAAAACTACGGGTTCTATTACTTTAAGAGCGAAATTCAACAACCCCAATAATGTTCTTAGAAGTGGAAATACAGGAAAAATTTTATTGGAACAGTTCTACAGCAATGTTGTTTTACTTCCGATAGCATCTACCAGAACCATTCAGGATAAAGTTTTTGTATTTACCATCAAAAATGGAAAAGCAGAAATGCTTCCTGTAGAAGTAAATGGAAAAGCTGGGGATAATTTCATTGTTTCCAAAGGACTTAAAGCTGGAGATCAGTATATCGTTTCCGGTTTTGACAGATTACAGCCGGGAACTCCTGTAGTGGCACAAAAGAAAAATGCTCAACAGAAAAAATCGTAAGAAGAAATCATGTTAAAGAAAATTATAAAAAGACCCGTACTGGCAACGGTTATTTCCGTATTGCTGGTGATTCTCGGGATCGTCGGTATGGTTAGCCTACCGATTACAAAATTCCCGGATATTGCACCGCCTACCGTTATGGTAACCGCTGCATATCCCGGAGCAAATGCTGAAACGATTGCAAGATCCGTGGCTCCGCCGTTGGAAAATGCCATCAATGGAGTGGAAAATATGGATTATATTACTTCTACAGCGAGTAATGACGGTACATTGAGTATCACTGTCATCTTTAAATTGGGGACAGATCCGGATCAGGCTGCGATTAACGTTCAGAACAGAGTGGCGCAGGTAACCAACCAGCTTCCTGCTGAAGTTATCCAGGCCGGAATTACCACTGTAAAAAGACAGAACAGTATGATTGCGATGGTTTCTCTAACCAGTAAAGATGGTTCAATGAGTGATCTTTTCCTTGAGAACTATGCAAAAATCAATATTGTACCGGAATTAAAAAGGGTAAAAGGAGTAGGAGATGCCATGGTGTATGGTAACAAAGATTACTCTATGCGTGTATGGCTTGATCCGAATAAACTGACCTCCTATAATCTTACACCATCAGAGGTTTCCCGTGCGATTCAGACCCAAAACCTTGAAGCAGCACCGGGAAGACTAGGAGAAAGAAGTAAAGAAGTGATGGAATATGTCCTTCGATACAAAGGGAAATTTACGGAACCTGAACAGTATGAAAATATTACGATTAAAGCCTTGAATGATGGTTCTGTTTTAAAATTGAAAGATGTTGCCAGAGTTGAATTTGGAGCTTATAGTTATACGGTTTCTTCTAACTTTAATAAAAAAGCATCTGTTACGATGGCAATTTTCCAGATGGCTGGATCCAATGCGAATGAAGTTCAGATCGCTCTTCAGGACAGAATGAAGGAACTCGAAAAATCGTTCCCGGCAGGAATGGATTACGAAATACCATATGCTACTAAAGAAGCATTGGATCAATCTATTGAACAGGTAATTCATACTCTGATAGAAGCGTTTATCCTTGTATTCATTGTAGTGTATATTTTCCTGCAGGATTTCAGATCAACATTAATTCCGGCGATTGCAGTTCCGGTTTCCATTGTGGGAACATTCTTCTTTATGAAAATCTTTGGATTCTCCATCAATATTCTGACACTATTTGCTTTGGTGCTCGCCATTGGGATTGTAGTGGATGACGCGATTGTGGTGGTGGAAGCAGTGCACGCCAAAATGGAACATAAAAAACTGAATCCAAGAGCGGCAACCATGTCAGCGATGAGTGAGATTACAGGAGCAATTGTGTCTATTACCTTAATTATGTCTGCGGTATTCGTTCCGGTGGCATTTATGAGTGGCTCCACGGGATTGTTCTATCAGCAGTTTGCTTTAACATTGGCGATTGCGATCGTGATTTCAGCAATCAATGCATTGACGCTGAGCCCAGCTTTATGTGCTTTATTCCTTAAACAACATCACGGAGGAGCTCATGAGAAAATGAACTTTAAAGACCGCTTCTTTGCCGGATTTAATGCTAGCTTCAATAAGCTGACATTCCGTTATGGAAAAGCAGTACTGTTCCTTTTGAAGAAAAAATGGATTGCATTGGCTATCATTGTAGTATTCGGAGGATTGTTTGCCTGGATGTCTATGACTACTCCAAAAGGATTTATTCCGGATGAAGATCAGAGTTTTATCATCGTAACGGCTAATCTGGCTCCGGGAGCTTCTAAAGACAGAACATCCAAAGTAGTTTCTGATACGGAAGATCTTTTGATGAAAAATCCGGCAGTAGATAAGGTGATTTCAGTAGACGGATTGAATCTATTCAGTGGATCCATGTCTTCTTCTGCAGCTTCTATCTTCGTTAAATTAAAAAATGGCGGCAAAAGAGGTCCTGTAAATGATATCAATGCCATTATAGGTCAGGTGCAGGGAGCGCTTTCACAGGATAAGAGAGCAAATTTCCTTGTGTTGAATACACCAACAGTAGATGGTTTCGGGAATACGAGTGGTATGGAGCTTGTGCTTCAGGACCGTACGAACGGGGAACTTCAGAATCTTGGGAATATTTCCTACGGAATGATGGGTGCTTTGATGCAGAGACCGGAAGTTGCGGTAGCATTTACCACATTTGATGTTACCTATCCGCAGTTTGAAGTGTTGGTAGATGAGGTGAAATCTGCTCAGCTTGGAGTAAATGTTTCTGACGTATTGGGCGTGATGCAGGGATATTACGGAAGCATTCAGGCTTCGGATTTCAATAGATTTGGGAAATACTACAGAGTTTTGGTACAGTCTACTCCGGAAACGAGACAGGATAAAGAATCCCTGAATGGACTTTTTGTTAAGAATAATCTGGGACAAATGGTTCCTATCACTACTTTGGTAAGTTTAAAACAGACGACCGGAGCTGAAGTGGTAGACCGTTTCAACCTTTTCAATTCGTCTAATTTAACGGTAATGGCTGCGCCGGGTTACAGTACAGGTCAGGCAATGGCCGCTGTGGAAGAAGTTAGTAAACAAGTACTTCCTCCGGGATATACTTATGATTATAAAGGGATGAGCCGTGAAGAAGCAGGTTCCAGCTCGCAATCAGTGATGATCTTCGGATTGTGTATTGTGTTTGTCTTTTTCCTGTTATCGGCACAATATGAAAGTTATATCCTTCCATTTGCAGTATTGATCGCTATTCCGGTAGGGCTATCAGGTGTTTTTGTGGGAATTACTTTCGCGGAATTATCCAATAATATTTATGTTCAGATTGCTTTGGTTATGTTGATCGGGCTTCTGGCGAAGAATGGTATTTTGATAGTAGAATTTGCGATTCAGAGACGAAGAGCCGGAAAAAGTCTTATTGCTTCGGCTGTTGAAGGAGCGAAGGCACGTTTACGTCCTATTTTAATGACCTCTCTGGCATTTATTACCGGATTGATTCCATTGATTTTTGTAGTAGGGCCATCTGCGATGGGTAACCACTCTATTGGGTATGCTGCGATTTCAGGGATGCTTTTCGGAACGATCTTAGGAATCTTTGTCGTTCCGGTACTTTTTGTGATGTTTCAGGCTTTGCATGAGAAAATCAACGGAAAAGTAGTAACGGATGCGGATTGGGAATATTAATTCAAATGATTTTAACAATGAAAATTAAAAATATAGCATATATCGCATTCATTTCAGGAACGGCTGTCTCATGTGGAGTTCAGAAATATGAACAGCCTGAAGTGAAAATGCCTGAAGCTTTCAGAAGTGACAGTATTGTGGTAGAGCAGAATGAAAACATCGCAAAAATTGGGTACAAAGACTTTTTCAAAGATCCGGTTTTGGTAGGATTGATAGATAAAGCAATGGTTCAGAATAATGATCTGCAGGTGGCTTTAAAACAGATAGAATTTGCTTCATTAGCTTATACTCAAAGTAAATGGGGAAATGTACCTACTATCAATGCGACTGCAAATGCGAGTATCAGCCGCCCTTCTGACAACAGTATGAATGGAATGATGGCAGGTCAGTTTACAGGGAAGAAGTATACGGAAGATTATACAGCAGCACTCAATTTTTCGTGGGAAGCTGACATCTGGGGAAAGATTAAAGGAAGAAAGGAGCAGGCATTGGCAGACTATCTTAAAACTCAGGAAGCAGCAAAGGCGGTAAAGACACAAGTGGTGGTTGCTGTAGTTCAAGGGTATTATAATCTTTTGATGCTGGATACTCAGTTGGAAATTACAAAGTCTAATTTGACGTATGCTGATAATACCCTGAAATTTTTGACGAAACAACAAGAGCTGGGGCTGACAACGGCTTTAGCAGTACAGCAGCAGGAAATTGTAAAGGACCAGATCCTGAAAACGATTCCGTCCATTGAAAGTTCTGTCGCTACACAGGAAAATGCTTTGAGTCTGTTGACGGGTTCTATGCCCGGAAAGATTGAAAGAAAGGCAAGTCTGAATAATGTACAGTCTCCGGATCATATTTCAGCAGGAGTTCCATCAGAATTATTAAGCTACAGACCTGATATAAAAACTGCTGAATTAGAAGTAAGGAAAAGTGCGGCGGCAATCCATGTTGCTAAGATGAGCATGTATCCGTCGTTGAATATTACGGCTCAGGGCGGAGTAAACGCTTTCCAGATCAGCAAATGGTTCAGTATTCCCGGATCTCTTTTCGGAATGGCTGCCGGAGCAATTGCGCAGCCAATTTTAAATGGAAAACAACTGAAAACCCAGTACGAACAGTCTAAAGTATTGGCAGATCAGGCTGAGGTAGGCTTTAAACAATCTGTTTTAAAAGCAGTTGGAGAGGTTTCAGATGCGCTGATACAAATTCAAAAGCTGGAAGAGCAGCAGAAAATTGCAGAAGGACTAGTGGTGAAGTCTGGTGAAGCAGTGAAGAAAGCAGATCTGTTATTCAAATACAACTCAGCAACGTATGTAGAGGTTATCATGGCACAAACCAATAAGCTTAATGCTGAACTGGAGCTGGCTTCTCTGAAAGCCCAACGATTGAATGCGATAACTGCACTGTACCGTTCTGTAGGTGGCGGATGGCAATAAAGTAAAATTAAACCTGCTTCGTCTATAGATGCAGCAGGTTTTTAATCCAAAATCATTATGAAGGATACAGATATACAGGAGGGAATCATTTTAATTCCGGATTTCAGCGGATTTACAGAATTTGTGTTCAATACCAAACTTTATACAGGAGAATATATTGTAAGACAACTATTATCTACGCTGATTGATGTGAACGATCAGTATTTTGAAATTTCTGAAATTGAAGGGGATGCCATTTTATTTTATCGTTATGATGAAAATCCTTCCTATCAGAATATTTCAGGAATGCTTTGGAAGATGCGTAACGCATTCAACAGAAAAATAAAAGAATTGAGTAAAAGCTTAAGTACCACTATAGATTTGTCTCTGAAATTTATCGTTCATTATGGTGCATTTTCGCAATATAACATCGGAAGCTTCAGAAAACTGTATGGGAAAACGATTGTGGAGGCGCATCAGCTTTTGAAAAATGGCTTGGCCCAGCAGCCTTCGTATGCTTTATTCAGTAATTCTTTTTTAGAAAATACTCATAATCAGGAAACTGATTTCAATATTGATCAGCATCACTTACCAGAAGTGGGTATGATCCATTATTTTGAAAATGTACACTAGCATATTCTTTATTTTTTAATCCTTGTAAATTTGCTATTGCTAGCGGCCCGGGTGAGATCCGGGCTTTTTTTATGGGTAAAATGAAAATAAATATGTTAAAGTTTGGTTAATGGAAATTATTATTTTTATTAATTTATTGTGTGTGTTATTCATAATAAAGGTGTTTGGTTGTTTGTTTTGTCTTAATAAGTGTTATTTTTTTAAATTATTCCTAAATTTAAAATTGTAAACTGTTAAAACATAGAGGTTTTATTTCCGTTCTTTAATTTTTTTCGATGTAACAAATAGTAGGATATAGTGGTCTTATAGATAAAACTAAGATTTCACATGAAAGTAATATTATTTCCTATCGCCTTATTAACGGGCTCTTTGGCTTTGGCACAGACTCAGACTCCTACCGTTAAGGATACTACAAAAGGCAATGCAAAAGAGATTGAAGCGGTAACCATTGTAGCAAGAAAACCTACAGTAGAGTCTAAAGTAGACCGAACTGTTTTTAATGTAGCCAACAGCGCTATTGTAGCTGGAAATACAACATGGGATGTTCTGAGAATGACCCCTCTGGTAAGCATTGATAATAGTGATGCTATAAAGGCGGAAGGACAGTCGGTAACAGTATATATCAATGACAGAAAATCAGTTTTTACTGGAAAAGAATTAAAAGAATATCTTAAGACGATTCCGGCTGATAATCTACTGAAGATTGAAGTGATTACAAGTCCGTCTTCGCGATATGAAGCTACCGGTTCCGTCATCAATATTGTTTTGAAGAAACGCGATGATGAAGGATTGAAAGGAAGTATTTCACTAAGCAACAGACACAGTACAAAAAATACGCAGTATTCTAACTTTAACCTGAATTATCATAAGAAGAAATTTACCCAGACCCTGATTGGAAGTTATGCCAATAATAATTACGTACAAAAAGGCTCCAGTAATATTGTGTTTTATGCTGACAATACTTTGAACAGGGATTTAAGCTATGAAACAATTTCCAAAAGTGAAACCCCGTCACTTTCCTCAACTTCTGAATTTGAGCTTAATGACAAAAATAATATCGGGTTTGTTTTGGAATATTATCAAAGCCGAAATTTATCATGGTCAAATACTGATGGGAGAGAATATGATGATGATAAAAAAGACTTTATAGATTACCATCAGGCTCAGACTGCTGATGGCTTTTATCGTAATCTGGGTACCAATGCTTTTTATAAGTATTATGATAAAGAAAAAAACAGAATTCTGGATATTAATCTAGGTACCAATTATTCTGGAAATGATAATAATGATCTTATCAATAAAACAATAGTAAACGATCCTAAGGTTAAGGAAATAGGATCCATAAACAATGGCCAGATGCGTAATTATTATCTGAAAGTGGATTATACTCAGCCATTAGGTACATCTTGGGGAACGATTGAAGTAGGAGCAAAAACAGAGCTCAACAACCATGTTATTCCCAATAACCTGTATGGATATAGTCTGGGAACTTCCGAATATGCAGGACTTTCTACAAGAGATAAGTTCCATTATGAGGATAATATCACTTCTGTATATGCCAACTATAGTAAAACATTTTTTAAAAAGCTGGAGGCCCGCATTGGACTTCGATATGAATATATTGATTTTAAGGTAAGACAGGATGTAGCAGGAACCGAAAGAAAAGATGGTTATGGTACTTTTCTCCCTAACTTATTGCTGAAATATAGTTTTTCAGATAAATATGATCTGAGTCTCACTTACGACCGCAAAATCTGGAGACCCTGGTATTCGGAATTCAATCCTTTTTTAACGCCCTCCATTGACGGAACGTATTCCAGAGGAAATATGGATCTGAATCCCAACCCTAATGACAGGCTTTACCTGAAGTTTGGAATCCTGAAAAAGTATTTTATTTCTGCAAGATACATGTATACCAATCAGGATTACTGGACCACTTACTCCAGTGAAGGGGGAAGAAATGTGTCTTATCCCGGAAACTTTAATGGAAGGGTTGAGAAATATTACCTTTTTGCCAATACCAACCAGAATTTTCTTAAAAATAAACTGAATGTGAATGTTGGGTTTGGTTGGTACTATATCGATAATCATGATTTCAATTTAAAGAATGATATTGGGGGGAAAGCTTATATCAATTATTGGGGTGGTTCGGCCAATCTTTCTTATACAAACCTTTTCAATAAGAACATTAATCTGAGTGCATGGATGGAAATTTCCAATCAGAACAATGGAAATACACAAGCTAATAACACCAATGTTTTTCACAATATTTCGATCACCAAAATATTTCCTAAAACACAAATGGAAGCCAGTATTCAGCTGATGAATATTTTTAAAAGACCTTATTCTGATGATATTACTTACAATCAGGGAGGAACAGTGAGAAGATATGAATTGTGGGATTGGTATGGAGTGAATGTTACTTTTGTAAAACGTTTCGGAAACCAGAAGGTAAAAGAGAACACCAAAACAGATGTTGAAAAAAATGCTGGCGGAGCGAAATAGAATACATGTTAGATAAATTAAATATAAAGGTAGGTTTCAGTTTGAGACCTACTTTTATATTTTAATGTATACTATTTTCCAACCACATGGAAACATAGCCTAAAGAATCTGCGAAAGACTTTCTAAAAATTTAAATTTTTTCTTAAACGCAAAGATGTAAAATATTCTGATATTATATTTTAAGGAAGCTAAGAGAGGAATCGATTTGCAATCGATTTTGATTAAGCGAATGATTCATCACATTGCTTCATCAGCGGCTTGCCGCATTCTTAGCTTCCTTACAATAAAGCGGTTCAGTAAATTCTCTTTGCGCTTTATTTATTTTATTATTCTAATTTTTTTAACTACATAGAAGTATTGTCTAAAAGATCTGCGTAATCTGCTTGATCTGCGAGAGATAACAAAAAAGCAGGCCTCAAACTGAAACCTGCTTCAAAAATTCTACAAAATTAATAGATAGATGAGTTAATCGTCAAATAGTAACTTCCAGCGTCATACTTCCATCTTCCATTCCTTATTATTTCAACGTAAACTTTATTTTTGTTTTGATAGCATCTGATGAATTTCCGATTAAAGCTTCAAAATCTCCGGGTTCAGCTACCCAATCGTGTTTGTTGGCATCAAAGAAACTCAATGCTGTTTTATCAATAGTGAAAGTCACTTCTTTTTGTTCACCAGGATTTAAATATACTTTTTCAAAACCTTTTAACTCTTTGGCAGGACGCGGAACTGATGATTTTAAATCGCTGATATAAAGCTGGGCAACTTCGGCTCCTGCTTTCTTTCCTGTATTTTTAACCGTTACAGTAAAAGTAATAGTATCGTTTGGTGATAAGGTAGTTTTATCTGCTTTTGCTTTTCCGAACTCAAAAGTAGTATAGCTTAATCCATGTCCGAAGCTGAAAAGAGGTTTGATATTTTTGGTATCATGCCAACGGTATCCTACAAATACTCCTTCATTATACGTGATATTGATCGGATTTTTCTGGTCTTTTCCTTTACCTGCAGCCAATTCATCTTTCTGACCCGGATATTCTCCAAGCTGATGTGCTGAATTGTCTTCAAGTTTTACAGGGAATGTAAACGGAAGTTTTCCTGAAGGGTTAGCATCGCCTGCTAAAATAGAAGCGATAGAATTTCCAGCTTCAGAACCTAGATACCATGACTGTAAAACGGTTGGAACTTCTTTAATCCAAGGCATAGCTACAGCATTTCCTGAAACTAATACTACCGCTAAGTTTTTGTTGACCTTGGTAAGTGCTGTAATAACATTATCCTGATTGTAAGGCAGTCCGTAGCTTTTTCTGTCATTTCCTTCACTGTCCTGGAAATCTGCTTTATTCAATCCGCCAACGAAAATTACATAGTCGGATTTTTTTGCTAATTCAACAGCTTCGTTTAATAATTCGGCTTCTGAACGGGTATCTTTTAAGTCCTGTCCGGATTTTACACCATTATATTCTCCACCGATGTCTCCTACATAGCCTCTGGCATATTGAACCTCTGATTGTTTACCAAATCTGGATTTGATTCCATCCAAAGGAAGAGTCTCATATTTTACTTTTAATGATGATGAACCTCCTCCCACAGTCATGATCTTAATGGCATTTTCACCAATAACAGCAATTTTTTTAGCCTTATTAATATCGATAGGAAGAATATTTCCCTGGTTTTTTAACAGAACAATTCCTTCTTCTCCGATTTCTTTAGCCACCGCCTTATGTTCCTCAGAAGCAATATTCCCGAAAGGTTTGTTTCTGTTCATGGTGGTTTTATAAGCAAGGCGAAGAAGTCTGGTTACTTTATCATCAAGTTCTTCGGTACCTACTTTTCCAGCTTTAACCAGATCAAGATAAGGCTTTGCCAGATAATAATTGTCGTAAGCATTTTTAGTTCCGGCAGAAAGACCGTTAGTCCATGAACCAAATTCAAGATCCAGTCCGTTGTGAATCGCCTGTTCAGTATTGTTTACTGCACCCCAGTCAGATACAACTACCCCTTTGTAATTCCATTCTTTTTTTAGAATATTGTTCAAAAGGTATTGATTTTGGCTGGCATATTGACCTTTATACATGTCGTAAGCTCCCATGATTGTCCAGGAATCTCCTTCTGTAACAGCCGCTTTGAAAGGTGGTAAGTAAATTTCATACAATGTTCTGTCATCCACATTCACATTGCTGGTATGACGGAACATTTCTTGATTGTTCAGGGCAAAATGTTTCACAGAAGTAGCTACACCGTTAGATTGTACCCCTTTGATGTAAGGAACCACCATTTTTGAGGTCAGATAAGGATCTTCACCCATGTATTCAAAGTTTCTTCCATTCAATGGAGTTCTGTAGATATTCACTCCAGGTCCTAAAAGAATATCTTTTTTTCTGTATCGGGCTTCTTCTCCTAATGCTTTACCGTAGTTCCAGGACATTTTTTTATTCCAGGTAGCCGATAGAGCGGTTAGGGCAGGGTAGGCGATAATAGAATCGTTGGTCCATCCGGCCTGATCCCATTCGTCCCACATTACTTCAGGGCGTACTCCGTGAGGTCCGTCGGTCGTCCAGAATTCAGGAATTCCCAATCTTGGAACACCGGGTGAGCTGAATTTCGACTGTGCATGAAGCATAGCCACTTTTTCTTCCAGTGTCATTTTGGAAAGAGCATCCTTGATACGTTCTTCTACAGGTTTTGATTCATCTAAATAAACGGGAGTATTAGTCTGAGCCATATAAGAAACAGAAATAAAGGTGAATAAACTTACAATGGCGGTTTTCTTTAACATATTGCCTTTTTATTGGATTGAAACAAAAATAAACAAAATTTTTATATTATCTCAAATTGAGAAAATAAATTTTTAACCCTAAAAAAACTGCCTGCAAAATTGCCGACAGCTTGTTATTTATCATAAGGTAGAAATGTGATAGGTGAGATAAAATAGACGAAGAGAGAATAGACTGAGAGATGTGAGACAGGAGACAGGAGATATTGAACCCTAAATATCAATAGTCAATTTTGCTTCACAAGTGAATCGCCAATGGTCAGTGAAGGGATAAAAATCTTGAACGTTCAACCTTAAACTTTGAATTCCTTATCTCGCTCCTCGATTTTCGTATCCCGAAACTCTCAAACTCTAGAATTCTCAAACATCTAATCCCATCCTTTCACAGCGCCTCCTTTAAACACTTCCAGAGCTTTCTTTTCCACTTCATCAGATTGATAAGCTTTCACAAAGTTTTTCACCTTTTGGCTGTTTTTATTATCCTGTCTTGTCACAACAAGGTTAACATAAGGAGAATCTTTATCTTCTTTAAATATTCCCTGCTTTTTTGAATCTAATCCGGCTTGTGCAGCAAAGTTGTTATTGATAATTCCTACCACAACATCTCTGTCATCCAAAACCCTTGGGATTTGTGCCCCTTCAATTTCCATGATATTCAATTGTTTTGGATTTTCTGTAATATCAGTGACTTTCGGAAGCAATCCGACTCCTGCTTTTAATTTCAATAAACCGTTTTTCTGTAACAGAAGTAAAGAACGGCCGCCATTGGTAGGGTCATTGGGAATAACAATCGTGCTCCCATTTTGCAGTTCACTAAGGTTTTTAATCTTTTTAGAATACGCAACGATAGGGTAAACAAAGGTATTTCCCACAATAGCAAGATTATATCCTCTTTGTTTTGATTGCTCGGTTAAATAAGGAACGTGCTGAAAAGCGTTGGCATCAATATCACCATTTACCAGAGCTTCATTGGGAACTACATAATCGTTGAAAGGAATTAACTCTACTTCAAGGTTATACTTTTCCTTCGCTACTTTTTTAGCCACTTCAGCCACTTCCTGCTCTGGTCCGTAAGTAATTCCAACCCTAATAAAATTAGGATCATCCTTTCTTCCTGAGCATGCACTGAAAAACAGTATTCCAGCAGCTATTAATCCTAAAATCTTTATTTTTTTCATTCTATTCTTTTTAATATGTATAAAGGTAAGAAGGGCTTGTTCATCTACATCCCTCTTACTCTCAAACCTTCTTGCTCTCAAACTTACCTATGGTCAAACCTTTTAGACAATCGATCTCCCATAAACTGGATGATAAATACCAAAAGAACAAGCAATATCAGAACGGTGTTCATGATCACAATATCATAACCGATATATCCGTATTGATATCCAACCTGTCCTAGTCCGCCGGCACCTACAGCGCCTCCCATGGCAGAGTAGCCCACTAAAGTTATTAAAGTAATGGTAGCGTTATTAATTAATGAAGGAAGTGCTTCCGGAAGTAAAACCTTTCTGATGATCTGAAATGGCGATGCTCCCAGCGCTCTTGCTGTTTCAATTAATCCGTGAGGAACTTCAATAAGACTGTTTTCTACCAATCTTGCAATAAAAGGGGCGGCTCCCACACTTAATGGAACCAATGCTGCATTAACACCAATGGATGTTCCCGCCAAAATCCTTGTAAAAGGAATCATCCATACAATTAAAATAATGAAAGGAATGGCACGGAAAATATTCACGATAATGGATAATGCTCTGTAGTAGGCCACATTTTCCAACAGTTGTCCTTTTCTTGTTAAAAACAATAGAATTCCAACCGGAAGGCCTAGCACAAATCCAAAAAATCCGGACACAAATGTCATATAAACCGTTTCCCAGGTTCCTTTTGCCAAAAGGGCAAGTACTGCATCACTAAGCATATCCTTTTATTGTATTTTGAATTTTATTTTGATTAAAATAATAGATGGCTTTTTGGTTTTCCTCAGCTTCACCTTGAAGTTGCAAAAGTAGTTTCCCAAAATTAGAATTCCCGAAATATTCTACGTCTGCTTTCAAAAGTTTGTATGGGATTTTATGTTCATTATATAACATTGAAAGAATTTGTTCAACGCTTATTTTTTCGTTAAGTTCTACTTCGACCAGTGGAAATAAACCATCCTGTGGCTCTTTCTGTAGTCTGATATTGAGTTCCTGTGGCAGGGTCATGACGTCTGAATTTATAAATTGTTGGATGACCGGATTTTCCCGGTTTGAAATGATCTCACTTAAAGTTCCTTTGGCTAATAGTTTTCCTTTGTCGATTACAGCAACGTGGTTACAAACAGATTTAATAACTTCCATTTCATGGGTAATCAGAAGGATGGTAATCCCTAATCTCAGGTTAATATCCCTTAAAAGCTGTAAAATAGATTGAGTGGTCACCGGATCCAGCGCACTGGTAGCTTCATCACAAAGAAGGAGATGAGGATCATTGGCTAGCGCTCTTGCAATGGCTACTCTTTGTTTCTGACCACCTGAAAGACTCCTGGGATAATCATTGGCTTTATCTTCAAGGCCTACAATTTTCAGTAGTTCATTAACCTTTTTATTGATCTGATCCTTGCTGTTATGATCCAGTTCCAGTGGAAGTGCTACATTGTCAAAAACAGTTCTAGAAGAAAGAAGGTTAAAGTGCTGGAAGATCATTCCTATTTTTTTACGTTCCTCAGCAAGCTGCTTTGAACTTAATTGGGTAAAATCCTTTCCATTAATAATGATCTGTCCCTCATCCGGCCTTTCCAACAGATTAACGGTACGGATCAAGGTGCTTTTTCCTGCACCGGAAAATCCAATAATTCCTACGATATCTCCTTTATCTATATTGAGACTCACCTGATCCAATGCCTTAAAGGCCTGTTTTTTCTGATGAAATGTTTTTGATATGTTTCTGATTTCTATCATTCTGATGTTGTATACTGTTTAAATAGGCTGATATCTTTTTCCTGCCCTGTTAAAAAATCTTCTAACTCTTCTGATTTTGACCTTAGATCGTTTTGAAAGCTTGAAATACTTGGTGACATTGGTCAGCAATACTCCCAGCAATATGATTGCCAAACCATATAACTGGCCTCCATTGATACTTTGATTGGCCACAATCCACCCTGCAATAACCGTAACAATAGGGTTAATGTAAGTATGGGTGCTCACCAATGCTGCGGGTTTCACGGACAACAGCCAAATGTACGACAAATAAGCGACTATCGATCCAAAGAAGATCAAAAACAGAACGCCTGCCCAGGCTGAGACCGGTACTGTAGATACCGAGAAATCAGTCCATTCCCCTCTGAATAAGGCAATAAGAAAAGCGGCTGTTCCTGCCACAATAAGTTGTTGGGCAATATTCATAAAAGTAGATTGCGAAGCCGGATTTTTCTTAGAATATAAAGATCCTAAAACCCATGCAATAGAACTTAGTCCCAATACCACAAAAGCTGTAATGCGAAGATGACCATCAACACCAGCATGTGCAGCATGTGAATGAACACTTCCTTTTAAGAAAAATACCAATCCTATAAATCCAATCACCAAACCTATCGGAATAAACTTATCCGAAAAATAATATTTCCAGTTTTTTTTATCGATGGCAATGAACCAGAAAGGCCCGGTGGCAATAGAGATCGCAGCTTCAGAAGCGGTTACATATTGTTCTCCCCAAGCTACAAGACCTGTTCCTCCGGTAAGAATAAGAACTCCGGTGATTGCGTTTTTCTTCCAATTGATGAGAGAATTTGCTTTTTCTCCTTTGGATAGGAGATATCCAATCATCAGAATTCCTGCTACCAGAAATCTCAATCCTGAAAGAATGAACGGTGGAAAACCTTTCAAGCCAAATGAAATAGCTAAAAACGTAATCCCCCATATTACATAGATGTTTGTAAATGCCAATGGAACCAACCATTTGTTTTTAGAATTGCTCATTTTTATTTTTTTAATGTTTTGGTTTAAATAAAAAAGGCCCTACAACTCGGTAGGGCCTTTAAAAAGTATGTCATATTAAAAGTAAGGTCACCCACAGTATTCTTGATGCACAGGCATACAGATATCCTTCATCATGTTTTTTATGATGTGTTTTATAGTTGCGTTATTCTTTGTTTCTGTGCTCATTTTGTTTTATTTCCTGAATACGTTTGCAAATATATAATATAATTTATATTAGTCCACTAAAAAAGTAGAGTTTTTGAATATTAAATTATTGTTAATGATTTATTTTGTTGTTTATCAGTTGTTTGTGATTTTTATTTTTTTATGTTTTAACCTATTTAAAATGGATTGTTTCATTTTTTAATTCATTTTTAATTGAAATGACAAGTTTTTAATGTTATGGAAAAGGTAGAATAATTTGAATATTTTGAGGATTGTGTAAAAAATATTTTCAGGCTGCATTTATTAAACTAGTTAAATGTGCAGGATTCTCAGTCGGTGTAATTTAGCATTAAAATTAAAGACATGGACAATAGAATATTAGGTCTGCATCATATCACTGCTATTGCAGACAATGCAAAAAGAAATTTAGATTTTTATACTCAGGTTTTAGGAGTAAGACTGGTAAAGAAAACCGTTAATTTTGATGATCCGGGAACTTATCATTTTTATTTTGGAAACGAAACCGGAACTCCGGGAACTATTCTTACTTTCTTCCCTTGGGAAGGAATAGGACAGGGTACCAACGGAAGCGGAATGGCTACTCACATAGGATATTCAGTTCCTAAAGGAAGTTTGGAATTCTGGAAAAATCGTTTAAAAAGCTTCAACATGAATGTGGCAGAAGGCGAGATCTTTGGTGAGAAAATGATTTCTTTTAAAGATCCGGACGGGCTTCAGTTACAATTTATAGAGCCATCCGTAGATGATAACCGAAAAGTATGGACTACCGATGATATCAAGGATGAAAATGCCTTAAAAGGATTCCATAATGTTACTTTAACCTTAAAAAGAGCAGAGCCTACCATCAAAGTTCTTACGGATCTTCTGGGATATGATCTCCAAAAACAGGAAGGTGAAAGATACAGATTGGCTACAGATGCAATTGATACAGCCAATCTTATTGATATTATTGAGAATGATAAAATACCAACCGGAAGAAATGCTGCCGGAACCAACCATCACATTGCCTTCAGAGTGAAAGATGATAATATTTTAATGGAATATCGTGAAAAAGCTTTATCAGCAGGATTGAGCATTACTCCGAAAATCAACAGAGATTATTTCTACTCACTGTATTTCCGTGAACCCGGAGGTGTTTTGTTTGAAATTGCAACAGATAATCCCGGATTTACAATAGATGAATCTTTGGATGAATTAGGAAAAAATGTAAAACTTCCTGCTCAGTACGAAGGAATGCGTAGTAAAATAGAAGAGGCATTACCGAAGTTATCATAGATCATGACTCAATTTTTCTCAAAAGATTAATTTTGTGGTTATAAAAAGTTAAGAGGTGCTGGATTCAAGGTGTTGATATTTTGAGATATCGAGAAGGCATTAATGGCCAAGTATATCCTTAGCTTTTTATTCTATCTATCTTCTGATCTTAATTAAATATAATTTTAAAAACACTAAAAAAATGGCACTTATCACAGGACTGCATCATGTTACGGCGATCACAGGCAATGCACAAGAAAATATAGACTTTTATACCGGAGTTTTAGGGCTTCGTCTGGTTAAAAAAACGGTGAACTTTGATTATTCAGATGTATATCACTTTTATTTCGGGGATGAATACGGAACCCCGGGAACCATTATGACCACTTTTCCCTATGGTAAGGATCTGATTAATGGAAGACATGGTAAAGGAATGCTGAATACCACAGCTTTTTCAGTGTCTATGGATGCATTGGATTACTGGATGAACCGTTTGGATCAGTTTAATATTGCTTATAAACCGCCGCAGCAAAGACTGTCTGGTGAAGTTTTTATTTATCTTGAAGACTTTGACGGATTGGGACTTGAGTTGGTTTTTAATGATAAGGATGAAAGAAAAGGATACTACAACGGATATATTCCTAAAGACTATGCTTTAAAAGGAATTCACCACGTTGAAATCTGGCAGGATGCTTATGAAAGAACAGCTGCTCTGTTAACTACTCAGATGGATCATAAAATCATTTCAGAAAGCCCTGACCGATTGAGATTAGGTACAGAAGATCTTCCGGGAAAATATGTAGACCTTCTTTCTACTCCTAGTGCATTAAAAGGACTAGCGGGGAGAGGTACCGTTCACCATGTGGCTTTTGCAACTCCGGATGCCCAGACTCAGCTTGAAATGGTTGAAAGACTCAATGCTTTCGGACTGGAACATACTGAAGTGAAAGACAGAAAATATTTTACTTCAGTCTATTTTAAAGAACCGGGAGGCGTGTTGTTTGAAATTGCCACTTCAGGTCCGGGATTCGATGTTGATGAGGAAGCAGAATTTTTAGGAGAAGATCTGCAGTTACCCCCACAGTTTGAAAAAAGAAGAGAACGCTTGCTGAATGTTCTTCCTAAAATCAATTACCCAACAGAAAAATTCAGATAGAAAAATAATGAGTCATATTTTAAATATAAAAACAGCAGGTATCCCATTAAGACAAGCTAAAAAGGCTTTAATTATGGTACATGGGAGAGGTGGAAGCGCTCAGGATATTTTGAGCCTTTCACAACATTTGAATGTAAAAGACTATGCAATACTGGCTCCCCAAGCTTTGAATCACACTTGGTACCCATTGTCATTTATGGCACCTGTAGATCAGAATGAACCATGGCTTTCATCAGCTTTGGAAATGATTGAAGAAACAGTACAAGCAGTTACCGATGCAGGCATTGCCCCTGAAAATATTTACTTTTTCGGATTTTCGCAAGGGGCTTGTCTTACGCTGGAATTTTTAGCCAGAAATGCCCAGAAGTTTGGAGGTGCGGTTGCTATTATTGGCGGAGTGATTGGAGACAAGATCAATCGTGAAAATTACAAAGGTGATTTTGCAGGAACTCCTGTTGTATTGGGAACCAGTAATCCGGATTTTCATGTTCCTGTAGAAAGAGTATATGCTACAGCTAATATTTTAAGAGAAATGAATGCTGAGGTAACGGAAAAAGTATATGCCAATTTCGGACACTCTATTAATCAGGAGGAAATTGAACTGGCTAATTCAATCATTTTTAAATAAATGTTTTAATCCTGAACAGGGAAATTTTATATTGTTAGTATTTAAGTAAGATGAGATTCCTACGGAATGACAAATAGAACGCTTTAACTACCCGCAAACTTTGTCATTCCGTAGGAATCTAATCAAAGTATATTATCTAAAAAAATAAAAACAATGAATATCACACGAATCTTCAGCGATGAAAAAGGAGAAACTCATTTTGAAATCATAGAAATTCCTCTTGTTGATCAGGGAGATATCGGTTTTCTTTCTGAAACGCTAGAGGTTAAAAAATTACAGTTCAGAGAGGTTTCTGCAGATTACGATTATGATTTTCATTGTGCTCCGCAAAAACAATATATTGTACTTTTAGATGGCGGAGTAGAAATAGAAACATCACTGGGTGAAAAAAGAAAATTTCAGACAGGTGAAATTCTTCTGGTAGAAGATGTTAACGGAAAAGGACATAAAACGAAAAATTTGGAACTTAAAGTGAGAAAATCTCTGTTTATTTATGTCTGAAGACTCAAAAGTTAATGATATATAGTAGCTTCTCGATGCTTTACGGCTTAACTTTAAACTTAGAACCATAAACCTTATATTATAATGAAAACACTGCATTTTTTAGTCATAGGGAAGAATCAGGAAATTCTGGAGGTATTAAAAAGAATTATTGAAAACAATCAAGGCTGGACGGCCGAAATTCAGAGTGATGAGAACTTCTGTTATGAATATATCAGAGAAAATCATGTTGATATTGTGTTATTGAGTTCAGGATTAGAGGACCAGTTTGAGAAAGATATTAAAGTATTTTGTACTGGTTTAGATAAAAATGTTAAAGTAATTGATCATTATGGAGGCGGAAGTGGACTTTTAAAGAACGAAGTTTACAGTCTTTTTCCTAATTTGCAGGAGTAAACCTTACTCCATGTTTGAAAACGTTATCAAAAACATTACAAGATTCATCACCCTCACACCGGAAGAAGAGATAATTTTTACAGATTTACTGGTGTGTCAGAAATTTCCCAAGAAGACTGTTTTATTAAGAGAAGGCGAAATCTGTCAGTTTGAAGGTTATATTCACAAAGGATGTTTGAGGATGTACTGTTTGGATGATAATGGAACTGAAGTCACATTGCTGTTTGCTATTGAAGATTGGTGGATCAGTGATATTGCCTCATTTCAGGAGCAGAAACCTTCCAAAGTTTATATTGAAACGCTGGAGGATTCAGAAATTTATATGCTGAATCCGGCAACAAAAGAAAAATTATTAAATGAAGTTCCTAAGTTTGAAAGGGTTTTCAGAATGCTGGTACAAAGAAATCTTACTACATTTCAAAGCCGATTGGTAGACACCATCTCCAAATCTGCATCCGATCGATATATTGAATTTATTAAAGTATATCCTTCTATTCCGCAAAGGGTAGCGCAATATTATATCGCTTCTTATCTCGGTGTTTCAAAAGAATTTGTAAGTACCATCAGAAAACGTCTGGCCTCAAAAGAAAAGTAGAAATGTCAACCCTTACCAAGGTTTTAAACCTTGACAAGGGGTAGACCTTATTTATTTTTATTCAGCCAGTCCAGTCTTCTCTGATCAGGAAGATGTTTGATCTGAAAGTGTTCGAATTTTGCATTGAAACCATTTCCATCCGGACAGGCGGCCATTAAGCCTACCATAACGGGAGTATTGTCCTGCAGATGAGCATTTCTCATCATGATATAATTCTTGTCATCAAAAGAATAGAAGATTTCAACAGCATCCAAACGTCTGATTGCTTTGATCCATACAGCCTGTGGCTTTTCTTTAAGTTCTATTACACTCCAGTCACTTGTGGTGTGGGTAACTACAGTACTTAAGTTATACTTTCCATCTACGTATTCAATTCCAAATTTGATATAATTTTGATGATCTGTACGAAGCATCAGACCCATCTGATCAAACCGGGCTTTATAATCACCTGTAATTTTGACTTTAACTTCAAATTCCCCACCATAGGTAGAATAATAAAACGGAGCATCATCCACTGTAAATCCATAATGAGAAATTCGCCAATAGTCACTTTGCGGAGTAACGAACATCGATAATGAATTGTCCTTTATTTCCCATTTTTCAGGCTCATTGAACCAATTCATTTTTTCTAAACGCTGTGCGTTGACATAGTGCAGGAACCCTGTCATGAAAGACAGAGAGGCCGCTAGTAATAATTTTTTCATTAAAAAAGTATAATAAAGTTTAGTATAAAACAGAAGGTTATTGCTTGAAACTGATGTCCCGTTTCATTGAATGACCATTAAAAAATCTATATTTACAAAGGTAATTTCCCCCAAAACAGAATTCAATAGTTAGAAATAACCATACAATGAATATTAAAGCTAAGCTTGATAAAGCATTATTAAACCAGTCTTTTGAAAATGAAGATGTCTCAGGAATCTGGTTAAAGTACCGGTCCATTGCAAAAATGTATTCTGAAATTGAAAATGCGATCTGTGTTTTGACAGACCTTAAAACCAGAAGAAGTGTGATTCACTATGGCGGTATGAGTTCGCTGATCGGGGATGATCGTAGTGGGGAAGAAACAGAGATCTCTTCTATCTGGGAGGATGAGATCCTTAATAAAGTACACTCTGAAGATGTCAGAAAAAAGCTGGTTCTGGAACATTATTTTTTTCATTTTTTGAAAGAGATTCCAATAGCTGAATGGATGGATTATTATATGGTTGTTAACCTTAGAATGCGCAGCCATTCAGAAGAATATCTCACGGTATTGCACCGGATGTTCTATGCTGTAGAGGAAGATAATGCGAGACTGGCACTTTGTATTTATAATATATCCGGAAACAATGTGAATGCCCTGCTTCACGAGAATGGGGTCATTGTTAATTCTATGAATGGTACTACACTGTATTACAATGAATTTAAATATAGAGATGTATTATCTGCAAGGGAGAAGGAGGTGCTTTTGCTGATCGCTCATGGAAAAATGAGTAAAGAAATCGCAGAGTCACTTGAAATCAGCTTAAACACGGTCAACAGACATCGGCAAAATATTCTTCAGAAGCTGCAGGTAAAGAACTCAATTGAAGCTTACAGACTGGCCAAAGCAATGGAATTGGTTTAAATAAAAATAGAATTGCATCAGGAAAAATATTTTTCTTCAAGTCATTTATTAAACTAGTTAAATGTATGGCTCCTTTCGTTGCTCTAAATTTGTCATATCAAAACAAACAAATAACAATTGAGATATGAACAGAAAAGATTTTTTAAAAAAAGGGTTACTCGGAACAGGAATGTTTGTAGCATCTGCTTCTCTGGGAAATACCATGGAAAACGAAATTGACGAAATTGAGCCACTAGAGCCCATAGGATATAATCATCTACCCAATACAGACTCGAAAATTAAAGAAAATTCTGTCATTCATAAAGCAGATTCACGAGGGAAGGCAGATCACGGTTGGTTATTGAGCCAGCATACCTTCAGTTTTGCTAATTATTATAATCCGGAAAGAATGCATTTTGGGGTATTAAGAGTTTTAAATGATGATAGAGTAGAAGCAGGGCGAGGTTTCGGAACCCATCCGCATGATAATATGGAAATCATCAGTATTCCTTTAGAAGGCGATCTGGAGCATAAAGACAGTATGGGAAATACGGCTATCATTAAAAGTGGTGACATTCAGGTGATGAGCGCCGGAACAGGAATCATGCATAGTGAATTCAATAAAAACAGTGATCAGTTAGTGAAATTTCTTCAGATCTGGGTATACCCGAAAAAAAGAAATGTAACGCCAAGATATGATCAGATTACTTTAGACAAAACAAAAAGCCGGAATCAATTCCAACAGATTCTTTCTCCAAATGCTGATGATGAAGGTGTATGGATCCATCAGGATGCATGGTTTCATCTGGGAACTTTCGATCAGGATAAAGAAGTGAATTATCAGATCCGAAAAAAAGGAAACGGCGTATATGCCTTTATCCTTAAAGGAAGTGCTGAGATTGAAGGCCAGCAAGTAGAAGAAAGAGACGGTTTCGGAGTGTGGGAAATCAAAGATCTGAATATAAAAGCGATACAAGAAAACACTGAAATTCTTCTTATGGAAGTTCCTATGACAATGTAAAATAATTTCAGACTCAAAAAAATAATGAACTGGTTTCATTAATATTGTTGATCCGGCCCCCTTTTTTTAGGGGGCTTTTTACATAAAAATATCTTAAGAATGATAAAAATAGGGAAAAACAGTTACTATTTATGAGCTTCATAACTTTCTTCTTTCATCTTCCGGCTTTAAACAAAATTAGCTAAATCCAAAAAAAATCCCGATTTTTGCACTCCTTCATTAAACCCGAGTTCATGAAATTATGTATTGCCGAAAAACCAAGTGTTGCCAGAGATATTGCCAAAGTATTAGGTGCTACCACATCTAAACAGGGCTATATGGAAGGGAACGGGTATTGCGTAACGTGGACGTTCGGACATCTTTGTACCTTAAAGGAACCTCACGATTACAGTCCGCAATTCAAATCCTGGAATTTATTTTCATTACCCATTATTCCCAGTAGTTTTGGAATAAAGCTGATTCCGAATAAAGGAGTTGAAAATCAGTTTAAAGTGATTGAAAGATTAGTAGAAGAATGTGATGAGGTCATTAACTGTGGGGATGCCGGGCAGGAGGGAGAATTGATCCAGCGTTGGGTATTGCAGAAAGCAAAATGCAACAAACCCGTTCAGCGTTTATGGATTTCCTCATTAACGGAGGATGCCATCAAAGAAGGTTTTGAAAACCTTAAACCAGCCGAAGATTATAAAAACCTATATCTGGCCGGAAATGCCAGAGCCATAGGGGATTGGTTATTGGGAATTAATGCCACAAGGCTTTTTACCAAGAAATTCGGCGGTAATAAAGCGGTTCTTTCCATTGGAAGGGTACAGACTCCTACATTGGCTATGCTGGTGCAGCGCCAGAAAGAGATTGATGCCTTTACCACGGAAGAATATTGGGAACTGAAAACGAAATACCGTGATGTAATTTTCAATGCTGCGATTGATCGTCTGAAAACGTTAGAACGGGCAGAAAAAGGGCTGGAATACCTTAAAGTAAACCCGTTTGAAATTGTTTCTTTCGAAATTAAAGAAGGAAAAGAAAAGAATCCAAGACTTTTCGATTTGACCGGATTGCAGGTAGAAGCCAATAAAAAATACGGATACTCTGCAGAAAATACACTGAATTATGTGCAGAGTCTTTATGAAAAGAAGCATGTAACCTATCCGCGTGTTGATACCACCTACTTATCAGATAGTTTATATCCGAAAATAGAAGGGATTCTGAAAAAAATGTATCCTTATCAGGAATTAATTGCTCCTTTACTGGAAGCTCCGATTCCAAAGTCAAAAGCAGTATTTGATGATACAAAAGTAACCGATCACCATGCGATCATTCCTACAGAAATTCCACCTTCTCAAAATCTGAGCAGGGAAGAAAAACTGATCTATGACCTGATTGCCAAACGTTTTATCGCTGTTTTTTATCCTGAATGTAAAATTTCAAATACCTTGGTAGAAGGAAAAGTAGGAACCATTCCTTTCAAAACCAGTGGAAGACAAATTCTGGAACCGGGTTGGAGAGCGGTTTATGCTAAAGAACCCAAAGAAGAATCTACAGATAAGGAAAAAGAAAAAGAGGAAGAACAAACCATTCCTGAATTTATTGTAGGAGAAACCGGACCGCACGATCCGATGATTCATCAGGGAAAAACCACTCCGCCAAAGCCTTACACAGAAGCAACCTTGCTGAGAGCCATGGAAACAGCCGGAAAACAGGTTGAAGATGAAGAATTACGTGAAATGCTTAAAAATAACGGGATCGGAAGACCATCCACCCGTGCGAACATCATCGAAACCCTTTTCAAAAGAAAATACATTGAAAAGAAGCGAAAAAACCTGATTGCTACCCAAACAGGAATTCAGCTTATCGATACTATTGAAGACGAACTTCTGAAAAGCCCGGAGCTAACTGGTGAATGGGAATCCAAACTTCGTAGAATTGAAAAAGGAGAGTATGAAGCTAATCTTTTCAAGGAAGAACTGATCCAGATGGTCACAGAACTTACCGATAAAGTCGTTTATGGAAAAGGAAAAGTGATTACCCTACAGGATGAAGAGAAAGAAGAAGTAAAGGAAAAGAAAAAAAGAGAACCTGCACAGAAAAAAGAACTTCAGTCCTGGGAAGAAACAAAATGCCCAAAATGTAAAGAGCACAACCTGATCAAAGGAAAAACCGCTGTCGGATGCTCTGATTTCAAAAACTGCGGGTTTAAGATCACTTTTGAAATCTTCGGCAAAAAATTGTCTGATAAACAGTTGTTGGATCTTGTTTTAAAAGGAAAAACATCAAAGTTGAAAGGTTTCAGCGCTCATCCGGAAGGCTTAGCTGAAGGCTCACTTTCTTTATTAACAGATGATTTCCAGGTACAGCTTAATTAATCATTCTAATATTTAATCTTTTATCCACACCCTTTGTCATTCCGACGAAGGAGGAATCTCAACATAGCTGCCTTATCTTGTTTTAAATCAGTAAATATTTTTGTAAGTGGAGAATACGGGATTCGAACCCGTGACCTTTTGACTGCCAGTCAAATGCGCGATTAAAAAACGATATATTCAGATCTCTAAGATATTAATTTACAGTGAATTTCTTCGGAGATTTTCCAGTAATCTGGGTGAATTTTCTGTAAAAATACTCCAGCGTATTAAACCCAGATTCAAAACATATATTTTTAATCCCCATTTCAGGATTGCTGATCAATAATTGTTTTGCATGTTCTATCCTTAATTGAATAATGTATTCCACCGGAGTACAGTTGTAAGAATTTTTGAATTTTTTAAACAGGTTAGCCTCGCTCATTCCTGCTAAGGCAGACAGTTTCTTGATCGTAATAGGTTCTCTGTAGTTTTGTCTGATAAAATGCACCACTTCCTGAAGCCTGTTTTGTCCATTATCAGTTTTATCGGAGCGGAACAGGATATGTTTTGCGTTGGTTTTCATGAGTTCGTAAATCAGTTCCTTAAGACTTAAGCTCAAAAGAAAATCTGAGGTGTTGTAAATACTTTCATCCACTCTTCTGTTGTATAGATTAGTAAGACTTCTCCATAGAGACTCATCCGAGCTTACAAACTTTTTTACAGCATTTTCCTTCATCATAATTCCTGTTCTGTCCCAGTCAGGATGCCAGTTATCAATAACTTCATGGAAAACACTGTCGATATATTCCTGCTCAATATTCAATACTAAACATTTTGTAGGTTCCCTGAAAACAGGATGAATATCAATACTTAATTCCTTATTACAGGGTGGAATGAATACACTTCTTTCATTAAACTCAAAAGTTTCCTCTTCACTTCGAATAATTTTATTGCCGCTCAGCATAAGCGTAATAACAGGTTTTTCAAAAAAGAAAGGAAAATCATGGCATACTACATTCGTTTCAAATACATTCAATTCGCCAAAAGGAATGCTGAAAACAGTTCTTTCTTCGATCTTTTCCATAGGATAGAGTTTAGGTTAAAAAAAATAGAGAATAAGTAAATGAATTATACCATGTTTTTGTCATTTTCGAATTGTGTAAAATACAAAATATTTAAAATAATGGAAAGAATATCATTAGAAAAAGAAAATTATACCTCAAATATTGATTTCTTGTCTTTAAATCCCTCTACTTTGGAGGTTATTGGTAAAGTTGAGAATACCTCTCATGAAGAAATAGACATTAGGATTGAGAAGGCAAAAAAAGCCCAAAAACTATGGTCAGCAAGGCCGGATACAGAAAGGAAAGAAATTTTATTAAAAGTAGCAGAAGCCTTACAAACTCATTCAAAACATCTTGCAGAATGGATTACTAAAGAGCAAGGAAAGCCACTTAACGGCCCTGGTGCCAATTTTGAAATGCAGGCTTGTGTAGGTTGGACGCAGGTTCCGGCATCCCTGGACTTGCCTGAAGAAGTTGTTTTTGAAGATGAAACCCGAAAAGATGTACTCTACAGAAATCCGATAGGAGTTGTTGCCGCCATTGCTCCTTGGAACTGGCCGTTAATGATTGCCATCTGGCAGATTATTCCATCCTTGAGAATGGGAAATACTGTTGTTATAAAACCTTCGGAATACACAACATATTGCAGTCTGGAAATGATAAAAGTAATTAACAGCGTACTTCCTGAGGGAATTTTACAGGTAGTTACAGGGAAAGGAGACGTTGGAGCTTATCTTACAGGTCATCCGGAGATAGGGAAAATTATGTTTACAGGTTCCATTGCGACCGGGAAAAAAGTCATTGAAGCTTCCGCCAATAATATGGCCCGTCTTACATTGGAGTGTGGCGGTAATGATGCCGGTATTATTTTACCCGGATTTGATGTTGCCAAACACATAGAAAACATTTTCTGGGGAGCTTTTCTGAATATGGGCCAAACCTGTGCCTGCTTAAAAAGATTATATGTATATGAAGATGATTATGAAAAATTAGTTCAGGCATTGGCAGATTATTCTGCCAATATTCCAATGGGAAATGGAGCGGATGAAAATGTTGTTCTGGGGCCTGTACAAAATAAAATGCAGTACGATAAAATTCAGGATCTCATTCGTGATGCTGAAAATAAGGGGGCAGATTTCCTATTCAAAGGGCAAAAGCCTGATCTGGAAGGTTATTTTATTCCTGTAACCCTTGTCGGAAACGTTGATAATGGAGATCGTATTGTTGACGAAGAGCAATTTGGGCCTGTTTTACCTATCATTACCTATAAAACTTTAGAAGAAGCCATCAGTAAGGCCAACGATTCAGAGAATGGGCTGGGAGCTTCAGTTTGGAGTGATGATCTTGACCAAGCCCAAAAAGTAGCAGCTCAACTGGAAGCGGGGACAGTCTGGATCAACCAGCATGGAGCAATTCACCCCTTTGTTCCTTTTGGAGGGGCAAAACAATCTGGTTATGGTGTAGAATTCGGAATTGAAGGATTGAAAGCAGTAAGTATTCCTAAAGTGATCAGTATCAAAAAGTAAACATTTAAATTAAAACTCATGAAATACGATTTTATAGTTGTTGGTTCCGGTTCAGCAGGAGCTGTTATTGCCAACAGATTAAGTGAAAATGAAAATATAAATATACTACTGTTGGAGGCAGGCCCGGATGATAAAGTCAGTGAAGTACAAGAGCAAGCCGGGTGGCCTGCTATATGGAATACTGAGCGAGACTGGGCATATCATACCGTTGCTCAGGAAAGTGCAGGTGGAAATACACGATATTGGCCCCGCGGAAAAACCTTAGGTGGTTCAAGTTCCATCAATGGGATGATCTATATCAGAGGGCATCAGCAGGATTATGATCATTGGGCCTATAATGGATGTGTGGGCTGGGATTGGGAAAGTGTTCTGCCTTACTTTAAGAAATCAGAAACTCATGAAGAGGGAGAAGATAGTATTCATGGGGGTGAGGGACCACTTTTTGTAAGTCGCATCAAACACCCAAATGCCATTTCAATAAGTGCTATTGGGGCCTGTGAAGAATTGGGTTATCCTTTGACAGATGATTTTAACAAAGAAATCTGGGGTGCAGGTCTGAATCATCTTAGTGTAGGAAAAGATGGGAAAAGATGTTCTACTGCCAAAGCATTTTTAGATCCTGTCTCATCACGGACCAATTTGCATATTCAAACTGATGCTCTGGCTCAAAAGTTAATTTTTGAAGGAGATCAATGCGTTGGTGTGCAATATATGAAGGACGGAGAACTACGGGAAGCAAAGGCAGACAAAGAAGTTATTGTATCTTGTGGAACTATAGAATCTGCGAAACTTCTGATGATTTCTGGGATCGGGGATAAAGAAGAACTGGAATCTGTGGGAATTTCAGTGATAAAAGATCTGAAAGGAGTAGGGAAGAACCTTCAGGATCACCTTTTAACAAGTGTTATTTTTAAAGCGAAAAAAGAAATCCCAGCTCCAGAAGCCAATTTACTGGAAGCACAGCTCTTCTGGAAAAGTAAAGAAGAAATGGTTTTTCCTGATCTTCAGCCTTTATTTATGGGACTTCCTTATTACAGCCCGGGCTTCACGGGGCCGGAAAATGCATTTACATTCTGTGCCGGATTTATCAGACCTGCCAGCAAAGGATATATTAAATTAACATCTTCAGATCCAGCTTCACCACTGGAAATCAATCCAAGATATTTATCCGAAGAATCCGATCTGGAAGCCCTGTATAAATGTGTGGAAATCTGCAGGGAAATGGGACGTACAGAAGCCATGAAAGAATGGAATGACGGTGAAATTTATCCTGGTGAAGGCAAAACAAAAGAAGAAGTAATAGATTATATTAAAAAATCATGTTCCACTTATCATCATATGACCGGGACCTGTAAAATGGGTATAGACAGTCTTTCTGTGGTTGATCCGAGATTAAAAGTGTATGGGATAAAAGGTCTCCGTGTGGCGGATGCTTCCATTATGCCGGATGTAGTTTCCGGAAATACCAATGCGCCTACCATTATGATAGGAGAAAAAGCCGCAGATATGATTAAAGAAGATTACCACCTGAAAGAATCAGGAGTAGAAGGAAAATTATTGTTAGTTTAAATAGGGATTCTATATCCAGAAACAGTCATTTCATCAATTTTGAGATGGCTGTTTTCTTTTTCTATTACCTTTGTTTAAAATAAAATTCATGACCTCAGAAAAAAAGAAACTCATGACAGACAGTTTCAGTCGTTCAGAAACACTGAAATTCTATCAGGCAGAACTCCTGGAAGTAGAAACTGATTTCGTTTCTATTAAAATTCCCAAAATGGAAATGATGACCAGAAAAGCGGGTATGTTCAATGGAGCGATGATTGCTTCTCTTGTGGATGTTTCCTCAGGATATGCTGCGGTGAGTCATTATCCGGAAGACTGTTACGTGGTAACCGTTGAATTAAAAGTGAACTATCTTCGTCCGGCTATGGGTGATGCTCTGGTTTCAAAATCCTATGTCATCAAAGGAGGTTCAAAGATCAGTGTCATCAGAACAGAAATTTATGTTCAGAATGAAGGCTCTGGTTCAGAAAGTCATGTAGCGACTTCATTAGTAACCATGATGAAGATTAAATAACGAACTTTTCAGATTGTATTGAGTAAAATATTCCATGAATAAAGGGTTTAAAGAAATTTTTTTCAACGAAATGGAATAGCTTTTGCTCCATACCTCCCATCAATAATAAAAAAATAACGAAATGAACTTAATTATCCGTTTGTTTGTCACTGCTATAGTGGCATATCTTTTAACTAAAGTTTTACCGGGAGTACATTTTGAAGGATTTTCGGCTGCGATTATCTTTGCGATTGTACTTGGGGTTTTAAACATATTTGTAAAGCCTATTTTAAGCCTGTTCGGGCTTCCGCTTACCATTCTTACTTTAGGATTCTTTGCATTGGTTATTAATGCCGGAATTGTCCTGATTGCAGATTATTTTATAGACAGTATGGTGGTAGACGGTTTCTGGTGGGCCTTTGTCTTTAGTATTCTATTGTCTATTGTTACCTCTCTGGCGAACTCTATGTTCTCAGATGGAGAGTAATAATTAAAAAATAAAATTGAAAAGTCCGTTGGTGTTATGCTGACGGGCTTTTTTTATTACGTTTGAGAGTAGTAGTGCTTAGGGGATTAGAGGGAAGTATCCTTTATTTTACGGTTTATTCTCTCTGCAGTTCAATATTTTACTCTATATCTCCAATTTTAATGTTAATTCTTTCGGTGATTTTTATTTTAAATATTAACTTTGGCCATCTTTGAATTTAATGAAAGGATTTGATGAAATCACTACGGTTTCTTAGATCCGCTAAAAATGAATCAACATATGAAACTTAAGTACAGCCTGCTGGCTCTGGCAGCTCCGTTTTTAATGAATGCACAACAATTAATGACGCCTGAAATTCTTTGGACTTTGAAAAAAGTGGGAGTACAGGCAGTTTCACCGGATCAGGCATCCCTTATTTACAAAGTAGGACAGGTAGACCTGAAAACAGAAAAAACAAAAAATGAGAACTATTTTCTGAATGTTCTTAATCACCAGGCTTCTAAAATCGATTTCGGTAAAAAAGCATTGATCCAGTGGGATAAAAACGGAATCTATGCTCAGGAAGGAGATAAGATCTATCTTTCAAAAGATGCCGGAAAAACATGGGCAGAATTCTATACCATTGGTGAAGTTGACAATATCGTTATTTCTCCGGATGGAAAAAGAATTGCTTTCAGTAAGCAGGTATTGGTAGAAAAATTAATGGGGAAAGACAAATATGCTGACACTCCTAAAACTACTGCTCAGGTATACACAGATCTTAACCACAGACACTGGGATTACTTTAATGAAGGGAAATATAACCACGTATTTGTTGTAAATACTTCAGATAAAGTAGAAGCAGCTAAAGATCTGTTGGAAGGAAAAACATGGGATTCTCCTCAAAGACCTTTCGGTGGTGCTGAAGATTTTGTCTGGAGCCCGGATTCAGCACAGCTTTTATATGTTACTAAACCAAAAAGCGGTAAAGAGTACGCAACCAGTACCAATACAGATATCTTTGCTTATGATTTAGCTACAGGTGCCACTAAGAACCTTACAGAATCAAATAAAGGATATGATATCAATCCAAAATTCAGCCCGGACGGAAAATCTTTGATCTGGCAGAGTATGGCCAGAGACGGATATGAAGCAGATAAAAATGATGTAAAAATCTTAGATTGGAAGTCAGGAAAGACTACAAACCTTACTGCAGGATGGGATGACAGTGTTTCAGGAGATGTACTTTGGGGGGCAGACTCAAAAACAATCTATTTCACAGCAGCTTACAGAGGAACAAAACAGCTTTTCTCTTTAGATTCAAAATCTGCAAAAGTACAGCAGATCACCAAAGGAGATTTTGATGTGAATGAAATTTTCACAGATAACAAAACTTCAGTATTAGTAGGAAGAACAGATGTAAACCATGCTACAGAGCTATTCTCTGTAAACCTTAAAAACGGAGAGATGAAGCAGGTTACTGAAGCCAATAAAGATACCTATGCTAAGCTAGCACAAGGGAAATCTGAACTTAAAATGGTAAAAACTTCGGATGGTAAAGAAATGGGCGTATGGTTCCATTATCCACCGAATTTTGATCCCAATAAAAAATATCCAACATTGGTATATTGCCAGGGTGGACCGCAATCTGCATTAACTCAATATTTCAGTACCAGATGGAACTTTGCTCTCATGACAGCCAATGACTATATCGTGGTAGCTCCCAACAGAAGAGGTATGCCGGGCTGGGGAACAAAATGGAATGAAGAGATTTCAAGAGACTGGGGTGGGCAGCCCATGAGAGATTATCTTGCAGCAACAGATTATGCTAAAACATTACCCTATGTAGATGGAGACAGAGTAGCAGCAGTGGGAGCAAGTTATGGTGGATACAGCGTATTTATGTTAGCGGGAATCCACGAAAACAGATTCAAAACATTCATTGCTCATGATGGATTATTCGATATGAAATCATGGTACCTAACGACTGAAGAGCTTTGGTTTGCGAACTGGGATATCGGTTCTCCATGGGAAAAGCCACAGCCAAAAGCGTACACAGAGTTTAATCCAAGCAACTTTGTAGAGAAGTGGAATAAGCCAATCATGATCGTTCAGGGAGGAATTGATTTCCGTGTACCTTATGAGCAGGGGCAGGAGGCTTTCCAGGCTGCAAAATTAAAAGGATTAAAATCTAAACTGGTTTATTTCCCGAACGAAAACCACTGGGTACTTCATCCACAAAACGGATTGGTATGGCAGAGAGAATTCTTCGACTGGTTAAAAGAAACATTGTAATTATAGAATGTATTCTCAATATAAAAAAAAACGGACTTGTTCCGTTTTTTTTTGTCTGAACCGCAAATAGTTATCATAATAAACTTGTTATGATGGCCATAGTAAATAAGAAAGAATGCGCTTGTTTTTTCTTTATATTTGAAATGGTTGTTCCGTTGGTGTTTAAAATCAATACATTGAATTTAAATCCAAAAAAATATGAGAAAAAGTATTGTAAGCACAGTATTGATCTCTTTGCTCATGGTTTCCTGCCAAAGAGATGAAGAGATAATGAGCAAAGAACCGACTGGCAAGATCAGTGAAGTATCAACCAACAAATCCGTTATTTTCCCCTCTAAAGGTACTGCCAATATCCAATATGGAAATCTTGGGCATCATCAGGTAAGTACTAACGCTGTTGTAGGAGATTGTAATCAGCTGGCAGGCCTTGTAATTCCTATTTTACAGACTATAGGGATACTGGATCAGAGTATTAAATGCAGTAACAATTTTCCGTATGGCTTCGAAAGTCCGGTTTCTACTGCGGTCTATTATCCGTCAGATATTTCGAATATGAATAAGCTTCCTGTTGTCAATTTTGTAGGTGGTATTCTTTCCAGTCAGGGTAATTACGATCAGATGGTCAGATTATGGGCAAGCTATGGTTTTATTGTTGTTATCTCTTCCAATTTTATCAATAGCATGCCGGATATGCATATTTTGGGAGCTGCCAATGTTGCTAAATTAAATAAAGATCCACAGTCACCTCTTTTTGGAAAAGCTGATCTGTCAAAAATGATTATTGCAGGTCATTCTGCAGGAGGAGGAGCCACTCTTTTAACATCCAGTATTTCTGAAACTGCCATGAAGCTGATTGATCCTGATTTGAAAATTGTTGCCGCTCTCTCTATTGAGCCAGGGCCAGTTGCTATTGGATCAACGGTTAAAGTTCCAACCTTTACGCTTACGGGAAGATTAGATTTTGTAGTTCCTGCAGATACCTGGCCAAATCTTTGGCAGAGTAATCTGATTAAAAATGTACCAGCCTGGTCGGCTACTGCAACTACAGCCACTCATTTCAGTCCTACTATGGACATTTCAAAAAATGAATTTGCCGGTATTTCTGTAGCATGGCTAAAATACATGGGATACAATGATAGTGAAGCTAAATCTTATTTTGTAGGACCACAATATAAACTGAAAGAAGATATACAATTTATAGGTCTATTTACTCCACCTGTAAAACGAAATACAAAAGCGGACCTCCTTCAGTAATATTTATATATGAAACTTTCAGATTTGTATAGTAAGAATATGAAAATTCAATAGGAGCTGGCTTTAGTCCGCTTTCCTTATAACAAAGCATTCCAATGGCTTTAGCCAAAACCTAAAGAAACAGACGCATCAATCTTCCCAGTCAACAGGAAATAAAATAGCGGGAATTTATATATTTGAATATGCAAAACCGTATTTCATCATTTCCACCGCTTATTGATGACCAGTCTGAAATTTTAATTTTAGGTTCTATTCCGGGAGTAAAATCATTGGAAATGCAACAATATTATGCTCATCCACAAAATAAATTCTGGAAAATCATCCTTGAATTACTGAATGAAGAATTTACCGAGGATTATTCCAAAAGAATCGAGATTGTAAAAAAACACCACATTGCTCTTTGGGATGTCATAGATTCCTGTGAAAGAAAAGGCAGTTTGGATTCTGAGATCAAAAATGAAGAAGCCAATCAGATTGAGGAGCTTTTGGAAGAACATCCAAATGTGAAAGTAATCTTCTGTAATGGTGGAAAATCGTATAAAAATCTGCAAAAACTGTTAGGAAAAAACTATAGACTTCCTATCTTTCTAATGCCTTCTACAAGTCCGCTTCATACGATTTCTTTTGAAAGGAAGTTTGAGGAATGGAAGAGGGTTTTAGAGTTTTTGAGGTGAGGGGATTTGAGTGATGCAGGGTTTTAGAGTGGGATTGAGTTTTAAATAACTGCTCTGGCCAATAAAAGTATAGATTCTTACGGAATGACAAAATGTGCGGATAATCTCAGCGCTCCGTTTGTCATTCCGTAGGAATCCCAACTATTATCGTTAAAACTTTAGATAGGTTAAATTTCACGCAGACCACACGAATTTTTCAGATGTTTATGCTATACTATCATAAATGAAATTTTCACAATAAAAAATCTGCGTAATCTCCACAATCTGCGAGAATATAATATTTCATTTAAAATTCTCAAAATTGAAAAAAACTGAAATAGTATCTCGTACTTTGTCATTCGGTAGGAGTCTCAATCTTGTATTTTGTTAAAGATAAAAAACTAGCACCCCAAATATGCTCTCAGTCCTTTCAATAGCTCCAGCTGGTTTCTCGTTCTGTCCAGATTATGTTCCGAATATTTCGTAGAATAATAAACACTTCCATTCAGATAATCGGTTAAAAAACGAACCTCTTGAATATAAATAGCGACTTGTGCCGCATAATCAAGGTAAGCAGATTCTTCCTGAGTCAGTTTTTCCTTTAGATAGAAAAGGAATCCTTCTTTTACAACCTTATACATTTCAGCATTGAAATTGTTGTTGGCACTTCCGTCATCTTCATGGGTTCTATTAGTATAGGACTGAATCATCGTTCCGAAGTCATATAAAATAGTAGAAATCATCATGGTGTCCAGATCTATTACGGCTAACGGTTTATGATTTTGATCGAAGAGGATGTTACTGATTTTTACATCGGCATGGATGATTCTTTTGGGAATCTGATTGTTTTTTTCCATTGTTATCCATTGATCAGGTAAGGCAATAAGCTTGTTGGTGATTTCTATTTCGGCCTTTGCATTTTCCTTTAAATGAGGAGCGGCCTTTTCTAGTGCCTTTTTATAATCTGCAATTCTTTTTTCGAAATTGAGGAAATTGGGAAGAGTATCTTCAATAACCGGTAGCTTTTCAATATTTACAATGCTAAGGAAATAACTGAAGGCTTTAGCTGCTTCAAAAGCCGTCTGTAAAGATGGAGCAGTAAGAAAGGTAATACTGTTTTCTACGAAACTTAGCATACGCCATGGCTCATCATTAGCATCTTTTATCAGAAGTGTATTGCTAAGAGAGGGGATAGGTTCTATAATTTGAAATTGATAATTATTTGACCTGAGAAGTTCATTAATCATCAAATGATTGTTGACAATAACCTCCGGTTGTCTGAAGACATGATGATTGATCTTTTGCAGGATAAACTTTTTTTTCCGGTCCTTATCCTCCAAAAGATAAGTTGTATTAATCAGCCCATCAGTAATAGGGGAAAGGCTATAATTTTCTGTACCGATGAATTCAATTACAATATCATTTATTTCCATAAATCTGCCGGGTATCTGTTATTCTGAATTTCTGATATCAGAAAATCCTTGATGTTTTTTTTATCATCAGCATACGTTACTCCCATCCATTGAGAAGGAGAGGCTTTTACCATAACTTTCACCTTCTTTTCATCCATCATTCTCTGAACGGCGCTGGGAATATAAAATTCCTGTTTTGGCGTGGGATCAGACTCTATGAAATCATAGAAATAAGCTTCCAGAGAACAGAAAATATGAGGATGAAAAATGAAAAAATTCATAGATGCCAATGTATCGGGATTCAGTTTGATATTCTCACCGTTTTCCGTATAAATAATTGAACCATTAAGTTTTTGAATAGATGTTTGTTCCTCTACACGGATCAGATAACTTTCAGAATCCAGCGTACATATTCCTCTGGCTACTGTCCCATGGCCACTCAATGTTGTACTTACGGGATAAGCAATCATACCGAATTGAGAGTCGGAAATAAGGTGGTGATTAATTTCATCGGCAGCGAGCTGATAAGCTTCTTTTCCATAAAAATCATCTGCATTAATCATAATGAAGGGCTCCTGTATCACATATTTGGCACATAAAACAGCATGTGCCGTTCCCCAAGGCTTTTCACGCTCAGGATAATCAAAACCCTGCAGAGGAATACTGTTCATTTCCTGATATACCCAGTGCAATTCAAAGCCTCTTCTCTCAGAGAGTGAATTCAGTCTTTCAATGTAGCTCTGAGGAATCAGTTTATTAACAATAATAACCACTTTGGAAAAGCCGGCTTCTAAAGCATCATAGATAGAATACTCCAGAATAGGTGAACCATTATCGAGTATTCCATCCACTTGCTTAAGACCTTTGTATCGGCTGCCTAGTCCGCCTGCCAGTATGAGGAGTGTTTTTTTAGAACTCATCAGTCATTCCGAATACAGGTTTACGGGTTTTCCATTTACCGTTCGTGAAATCAGGAATATCCACTACCTGACCTCCTTTGGCAATAGACTCTTCACTCAATGGAGTAATTGAATACCATAAAGCCAGATCATAAACATCCATCGGGAATTCTATATTTCGTTTGATACATTCAATAAAAGTATTCATTACAAAGAAATCCATTCCGCCGTGTCCTGCTCCTGCAGCCGTGCTTTCAAACTTCTTCCACATTGGATGGTCGTATTCTTTCATCCACTTTTCCGTATTGTCCCAGCGGTGTGTGTGATTCATTGTTTTTTCAAAATAAATATGCCCCTGATTGAATTCTCCCCAACCGAAGTCCTGCCATAATCCTTCCGTTCCCTGTACACGGAATCCAAGGTCATAAGGCCTCTGTAAGCTGGTATCATGAGTTAAAAGAATGGTTTCTCCGTTTTCGCAGGCAATTTGTGTAGTGACAATGTCTCCCTGATTGAATTTTACTTTAGCATTCGGGTGATTTTCCCCACCTTTTGCGTGCTCTTTAATATATTTGTTCAGCCCTACAGACTTTGAAGAGAAAGAAGAAAGCTTTGTTAAACGGTTTCCACGGTTGATATCCATCATCATGGCAATGGGGCCTAATCCGTGGGTAGGATAAAGTTCTCCATTCCGTTTTACATAATGTTCCGTTCTCCATTTAGCCTCACTGAAGCCTTTTTCTCCAAATTCAGCTCCTGAATTGTAAGGTGTAATGCCATCATTGAAAAGAACGCCTCTTAAGTCATGCTGATACCCGCCTCTTCCATGCACCAATTCCCCAAACATTCCCTTGCGGACCATGTTCAGAATAGCCATAACATCTCTTCGGTAACATACATTTTCCATCATGAAAATGGGAACTTTCGTTTCCTCATATACTTTAACAAATTCCCAGCAATCCTGAAGCTTGATTGCTCCGGAAACTTCCATTCCTACAATTTTTTTAGCACGCATGGCTTCTACACCCTGAGGAAGGTGCCATTCCCATGGAGTAGCAATAACCACTGCATCTACTGTCTTTAATTTTAAAAGATTTCGATAATCATATTCCCCGTTGGAGAACTCCTGAGCTGCCGATTTATTATTGTCTTTTAAGATTTTTTGAGACGCTGCAAGCATTCTTTTATCCGGATCAGCAAAAGCCACAATCTCTACATCACTGCGTTTGGCCAATAGCTTTACATGTTCCTGACCACGAAGTCCTACACCAATAAAGCCTACACGGACTTTCTTATCCGTTTTAAAATCATTGGAATAGGCAAATAAGGAATTGGGTAATACCAATGCACCAAAACTTGCCAAAGCCGCTGTTTTGATAAAATTTCTGCGGGAAGTGCTATTGTCCATTTATTTTTTTTCCTAAATATATTAAAACTTTTGCAAACTGCTGTGGGGTGGGAGTTGCAGGATGGGGAATGTTTAATGTTGGTGTGCTTATCCCTTTGATAGCGATTAACGATTAACTATTGGAAGTATAATTCATTACTCATCCTGATAAAGTCTTCTATCTTACATCTCTTTATTTGTCATTTATCTATTTTTTAATAAAAAAGCTGCTCCGGAATCCCAAAGCAGCATTTCTATATTATCGTTTTTTAACTATTTCTCCATATAATAGACCTCTTCGTATGGCTGGATCAATACCCATCCATGTCCGGAGAACTTCATCTGGAATTCTTCACCGCTTCCTCTTCCGATAAGGCTTTTAAAAGATACATTCGTCTTTAGTTCAGGGCTTAGATTTCCGGACCATGCAACAGTAGCGTTAGGGTCAGTGAAAACAGGATTGTCAGGAGTTACAAGTAGGGTTAAAGGATCACCATGTGTTGTAATGGCAATATGCCCGGTTCCGGAAAGTTTTACCTGAAAAAGTCCTCCGGACATCATGCCCGCGATACTTTTCAACATGGTAATATCACTATTTACGCTTTGTTCATGAGCTAGAACGTCATTACCATTTACACAAACCGATTCATTGTTCAAATAAAGGATACGAACCTTTTTACCAGAGTCTGCAACATACAGTTTTCCGGTACCTTCAGCTTTCATCAGTTTACTTCCTTCACCACTGATGGCTTTCTTCAGAAGATTTCCGATACCACCTGCCAACATTCCCTGTCTTTCAAAATTGATATTTCCAACATAACTTACCATGCTTCCTTTTTTAGTCCATACCGCCTGATTATTAAGATTGATTTCTAAAAGATGTTTGGTTTCCAATTCGAAATAATCCCTTTGTTGTGGATTTTCTTTTGTTTCGTTGATGAATGATTCAATTGAATATTTACTCATAATTATAATTTTTTGTTTTTATATTGTTAGTGTTTTAGTTTGTCGAGCTTATACTCTCTTTTGTTACTTTTAGGATTTAGATCCACAAATTCATATTCTTCAAAATTGGCGAGCTGAGCTTTGAACATTTCTATTGCTTTTTCTATTGTCCAGGTTTTAGGATAATGAAAACCCTCGAATGCAGTATTGAAAATCTGTGCTTTGAAGTCATGTGAAAATTCATCATCACCAGAGTAAGTCAGTGCTATTTTACCAGTCCATGTAATATCATATAGATTGCTGTCTGTTTTTGAAAACCGGATCTGATGGTCTGCACAGCTGTCATGTCCCAGCAAATAAATACTAAAGGCAAGATCATCATCATCAAAATGTTCTTCAGAAGGAAGGTCGTTGCTGAAAAGATCATTTTTAACAACAGTATCGAAATCCAGTTTTTCCCCTGGTTTGTTAATTCTGATTCCTCTTTGTTCATTCCAATAATTGGATGACAGAGTGCAGGCATGATAATTTCCCCACACTATCTTGGAGTCCCAATTAGACAGAGTTTCGTTTTCTTCTTCCTCTTCGCTGTTTTCATCATCATTGGCATAATAATTTTCAGTTTTTAAATGAAAATCAAACCAGATAAACCCATACTCATCAATTCGTCCACTCCAGCTGAAGACTTCAATTTTATGTCCGTTAGGATATGGATTATCAAGGAAATATATTTTACTTACAGATTCCATGCTAAATTTCAATTTTCCCAAAAATACTCTTTTTTAAGCTTTAAAAATCCCCGTAAAATCACGGTTTTATATTTGATTGAAAATAATACTTGACAAAGGGGTGTTCAATGTCGTATATTTGCACTCCGAAAATTACACCTTGTAATTTCAATAATTTTTAAACCGTAATTTAAAAAATGAAAACATCAGATTTTAATTTTGATCTTCCTGCGGAATTATTAGCAGAACACCCATCAGAGCACAGAGACGAAGCGAGATTAATGGTACTTGATAGAAAAACACAAACTATCGAGCACAAATTATTCAAAGATGTTGTGGATTATTTTGATGAAGAGGATTTGTTCATCTTCAACAATACTAAGGTTTTCCCTGCACGTCTTTACGGAAATAAAGAAAAAACAGGTGCTAAAATTGAAGTTTTCTTATTAAGAGAGCTTGATAAAGAAACAAGAGTTTGGGACGTTTTGGTAGATCCGGCAAGAAAAATCAGAATTGGTAACAAATTATTCTTCACTGAAGATGAATCTTTGGTAGCTGAGGTTATTGATAACACGACTTCAAGAGGAAGAACGTTAAGATTCTTATTCGACGGTTCTTACGACGAATTCAGAACGAAACTTAAGGAATTAGGAGAAACTCCACTTCCAAAATATATCAAAAGAGCAGTAGAACCTGAAGATGCAGAAAGATACCAGACAATCTACGCTAAAGTAGAAGGAGCGGTAGCTGCACCTACAGCAGGTCTTCACTTCTCTAGGCATTTGATGAAGAGATTAGAGATCAAAGGGATCAATTTTGCTGAAGTTACTCTTCACGTAGGATTAGGAACTTTCAACCCAATTGAGGTAGAAGATCTTTCTAAGCACAAAATGGAATCTGAAGAGATCATCATTGATGAAAAAAATGCACTTATCATCAACAAAGCTGTAGAGTCTCACAGAAGAGTTTGTGCAGTTGGAACTACAACAATGAGAGCATTGGAAACTTCTGTTTCTTCAAACAAAAAAATCTCTGCTTTCAATGGTTGGACGAATAAATTCATCTATCCACCTCACGATTTTGGAGTGGCAAACTCAATGATCACAAACTTCCACACACCGAAGTCTACATTGATTATGATGATTGCTGCTTTTGCAGGAAGAGATTTCATCATGCATGCTTATGAAGAAGCCGTAAAAGAAAAGTATAAATTCTATTCTTACGGTGATGCCATGTTAATTCTATAAAAAAAGATATTAGGTAATAGGTTGCAGGTAGTAGTTACCTGCGACCTGCAGCCTAAAATCTACAACCTTACAATGAAAGATATCCGTATATTATCACTAGATCAACTTAAAGAATACTTCGTAACTTTAGGTGAAAAGCCGTTTCGTGCGAAACAGGTCTATGATTGGCTATGGAGTAAAAACCTCCATTCGATTGATGAAATGACGAATCTTTCGAAATCTCTTCGTGAAAAAATTTCCGAAGAATATACCATTAATCCTGTTTCTGTAGACCTTCTTCAGAAAAGTACTGACGGGACCATCAAAAACGGAGTAAAACTTCACGACGGATTATTGGTAGAATCTGTTCTTATTCCAACAGAAACAAGAACAACAGCTTGTGTATCTTCACAGGTAGGCTGTTCTTTGAACTGCGAATTCTGCGCTACTGCCAAACTAAAAAGGATGAGAAACCTTGAAGTGGCAGAAATTGTAGATCAGGTTGCTTTGATTGACAGCCAAAGCAGAATGTATTTTGACAGACCACTTTCCAATATCGTATTCATGGGAATGGGAGAACCGATGATGAACTACAAAAATGTAGTGGAAGCCATCAGAAAGATCACTCAGCCAGAAGGATTGGGAATGTCTCCAAGAAGAATTACGGTTTCTACATCAGGAATTCCAAAGATGATCAAAATGCTTGCTGATGATGAATTACGTGTGAAACTGGCATTGTCTCTTCACTCAGCCATTGAAACAAAACGTAATGAAATTATGCCTTTCTCAGATAAATTCCCGTTAACGGATATTATGGAGGCACTTCAGTATTGGTATCAGAAAACAGGTTCAGTAATCACTTTCGAATACTGTGTATGGAAAGGAATTAATGATGGTGATGAAGATATCAAAGCTTTAATTAAATACTGTAAGCAGGTTCCTTCAAAAGTGAACCTTATTCAGTACAACCCAATTGGAGACGGAAAGTATGACCAATGCAACAAACAGGCTGAAGAAAACTATATCCGTCAGCTTGAAAATGCAGGTATTACTGTGATGGTTAGAAGAAGCCGTGGAGGTGATATTGATGCTGCTTGTGGACAGCTAGCCAACAAAAATGCGGATTAAAATTTCCTTAAAAAAACCTTAAATCCCCCTTACAGAGCCACCTAAAACCCTACCTTTGCACAAATTATTTTGTGATGATGGAGTACTTTATGAGCGAGAACGGGTTAGAAAATGTATATGCATGGTCAATTCCGTTGCATGCTACAGTTATTTTAGCTGAAATGATTTACAGCCACGTTTCAGAGGCCAAGTTATACAGTGGAAAAGACCTTGCTACAAATGTTTATCTTGCTTTGATGAACTTTGGTCTTGACCTGATTATGAAAGCGTTTGCAATGGGAGTAATGTTCTTCTTTTACAACCACAGACTTTTTTCATGGGATCTTAGCATCTGGTATTTAATAGCTTGCTTTATAATTACAGATTTTGCTTACTATGTATTGCATTATGTGGATCACCGCTCCAGAGCATTCTGGGCTGTTCATATAACACACCATAGTTCAGAATTCTTTAACCTTACCACAGGATTCAGAAGCCCCGTTTTACAACCACTTTACAGATATTTATACTTTTCACCATTAGCGTTTTTAGGATTTAATCCTTGGCATATCATGGTAGCATACGCTATCGGACAGGTATATGGAACATGGGTGCATACACAGACAGTAAAGAGTATGGGTATTTTAGAGCATATTCTCGTAACCCCTTCCCACCATCGTGTACATCATGCTTGTAACATTAAGTATCTGGATAAAAATATGGGAATGTGTCTTATTATTTGGGATAAAATATTTGGTACCTTCCAGAAAGAAGACCCGAATATTCCGGTAAAATATGGAATCTATCCTAAAATGCCGGACAACAGACCTGATACAGTCCTCTTTTATGAATGGAGAAAAATCTGGAAAGATCTTAAGCAGCCAGGATTAAAATTCACTGATAGAATCAACTATATTTTCAACTCACCGGGATGGAGACATGACGGAACCGGAAAAACGGTAAGGCAATATCAAAAAGAATACTTTGCAAAACAGGCACAGAAAGAGGAGGCAAAGAATCAGAAGCAGCAGAAAACTGCTTAATTTCAAAAATAAAATCAATAAAAATCTATAAAGAAGGGCGGGCTTTGGGCCTGTTTTTCTATTTTGACAGCTGATAAGGCTATAAATAAGCCGTAGATTGATTGGTTAATAATTGTTTCACTATATTATTTTAGCGCAGTGTTCACAAGGATGTGCTTGAAAAAATACCTATATAATTTTATAGCTCCTCTGCGTATTCCGAGCGTTATTTTACTCCTCATCCCCACATGCTCAAATCTCTCACCCAGCAACCCTACATTTAAACTAAAAGTCCTATTTTTGCCTTATGAAAAGAATATTTCTGTTATTGGCTTTTCTTACCTTTCAAGCTGCATTTTCTCAACAGACAGATTTCCTGAAAATAAAAAAATACAGAGTTAGCCACTTGGATGATAAGATTCAGGAAACTTCCGGACTGAATATTTTTAGTGGAAAGCTATACACGTTTAATGACAGTGGAAACGCTCCTGAATTATATGAGATCAATAAAACTTCAGGTGAGGTAGTGAAAGTCTTAAAAGTAAATGCTAAAAATACCGATTGGGAAGCATTGACCAATGACGGAAGCAACTTTTATATCGGTGATTTCGGAAACAATGACGGAAGCAGAAGACATCTTACCATTTATAAGGTTCCTTTTCAGGGAGATAGTCTGCAAAATAGCCAGATAAAGGAGATTAAATTCCATTATCCGGAGCAGACTGATTATCAATCCAGTTATTTTAATACTGATTATGATGCTGAAGCTATGGTATATGCTCACGGAAAGCTTCATTTGTTTACCAAAGAATGGGTGTCTAAATCAACCATACACTATGTAATTGATCCTGAAAAGAATGAAAAACAGGATGCTGTAAAGACAGAAGCCTATAAAACAAATTTCATGGTGACAGATGCAGCCTATTTTGATAAGAAGCTTTATCTGGTAGGATATAGTAAGAAAACAGAAGTGTTTATGGATGTTTTTACAGAAACAGAACCCGGAATGTTTTTTAAAGAGAGACCAAAACATTATTATCTGGGAAGTGCTTTATCAATTGGACAGATTGAAGGCATTGCTGTAGATGAAACAGGAATATCTATTTCAGGGGAAAAGTTTAAATCTCCGCTAGGAAGTGCCAAGCCGGCCCTTTATTTTATCCCCAAAGAACAATTCAAAGATTAATTTTCTCTTAAAATTGAACGAAAAAAATTATCTTTGTGAGAATTAATAATTTTATTCAACCAGCATTAGCAGATTGTGGCAAACATCGTAGAAGAAATCAAGCAACCGATCAATGATGAAATGAAACTTTTTGAACAGAAGTTTTATGAGTCAATGCAGAGTAAAGTCCCTTTATTAGATAAAGTAACTCGTTTTATTGTTACCACCAAAGGGAAACAGATGCGTCCTATGTTTGTATTTCTTTGTGCCAAGCTGGTAGGAAATGTCACCGAAAAAACGTATCGTGGAGCCTCCATGATTGAGCTGATTCATACAGCCACTTTGGTACATGATGATGTGGTGGATGAAAGCTTTAAACGCCGTAACTTTTTCTCCATTAATGCCTTATGGAAGAATAAAATTGCTGTTTTGGTAGGAGACTACCTGTTATCAAAATCAGTCTTATTATCTACGGATCATAAAGATTACGATTTATTGGGTGTAATTTCAAGAACCATCCGTGAAATGTCTGAAGGTGAGCTTCTTCAATTGGAGAAAGCCAGAAAACTGGATATTACGGAAGATGTTTATTATGAAATTATCCGTCAGAAAACGGCAACTTTAATTGCTGCCTGCTGCGAAATAGGAATTCTTTCTAACAATGCGGACGAAATTCTTGCCAAAAAAATGCAGGACTTCGGTACCTTAACTGGAATGGCTTTCCAGATCAAGGATGATCTTTTTGATTTTTTAAGCTCCAATGTGATTGGTAAACCGGTAGGCATTGATATTAAAGAACAGAAAATGACACTGCCTTTAATTCATACCCTGAAGATAGCTAGTGAAAAGGACAGAAAATACTATTTCGATACCATCAAGCGTTATAATAACAATCCAAAACGTGTAAAAGAACTGATAGAGTTCGTTAAGAGTTCCGGAGGGCTAGAGTACTCTATCACAGTAATGAAAGACTTTCAGCAGAAAGCTAAGGATATTCTGAATGAATTTCCGGAGTCTGAAGCAAGAAAATCCTTACATAGTATGCTGGATTATGTAATTGAAAGAAAATTTTAAAAAATATTTTTTAAATACAAAGCTTCGGCGCACCACAGGTGCGCCGAAGCTTTGTATTTATGTTTTTCTATTTATATTTTTTGTACCGTTACATTGGTCACATTTCCATTCCCTGTAGGTCCTATCTCTGTTGATAAGATAGTACATGACTGATTGGGAGCTGCTGTAAAACGAATCTGATAACCTGCTGTAGGGACTACAATTACTGTTGTATAATTCATTAGTTCACCAATTCTTGTTGAAGATGTTAGGGTAGGAGTTGTTGCCCCTGCATAGTGGCTTCCTCTTCCCAGATAGTTACTGTCCGGAACAGGTCTGATGCCTAAAAGTAATTGCGCTCCTGCAGAAATATTTGAAAAACTTGCCTGTAGCGTCACCAGATAATTACCCGCCTGATTAAACGTCAGAACTCCTGAAGAGGTGTTGTAAGAATAAAATGGGGAAGTTGCCACTGGAGTGGCAAACATTAGGGTAACAATTGAAGCTGAGATACTTATGTTCTGATCGGCAGCCAAACGTGCATGAAATAATGAATAGGCTGTAAAATCTATAGTTTTCAGGACACCAGTGCCGTCTGCAACTACTACTCTGTCTGTTCCTCCAATTCCAATATTGGAATTAATATTTCGGATACGTACATTTCCAGAACTTACATCCAGCTTTTCTGTTGGCGCTGTAGTGCCTATCCCTACTTGAGCTGTGTTGGTCACTGCGAAATCATTAGCTTGTTGTACTACTGAAGGAGCACCTGATGTTGGGTTGTCTTTGGCTCCATCAATATGAAAGGTCGTCTGAGGATTTGAGGTATTTACTCCTACTTGTGCGAAGTGAAGGGTAGAAAAGGCAAAGACCTTAACTACGATCAGTAATTTTTTTGTCATTTTATAGTGTTTTTTTTAATTATTATTTGAAATTAATTTCAAATAATATACCAGAATAATGAAAATAGATGTTTCTCGATAAATATCTATATTTTTTAGTTAGGTAATAATAATTGAGCGTATGCTTTGGAATTAAATTATTTTTAGAGTTAAAATAATAACGGCCAGAACTATACAAAATAAAGCGATTAAAAATAAATAATCCGCAATACTCTCAAACGTGTATTCCCGTTTTTTATTTCCCGTTCTGATGGCCAGAAATGAAAAGAAGCAGCTGCATGCAAAAAGGATGCAGGCAAGCCCTGCAAATTCGTCCAAATATGTATTGTGGCTTATCTTAGCGATTTTCAATGAGGTAATAATAATCAATGAAAACCCCAAAAGATTGCTGGACGCATTCAGGATATGAGGTGATTTTTTTTCCATCTTTACAATTTTTTTCAAAATAAAGCACAATTTTTTTTATTATCAAATTTTTAAAAAAGATTATTAAAAATTAAAATTAATTTAAAAAGTGTATATTAGCAAAATACTTGAAGAACAAAAACTTTTTTACTTAGCTATGCAGACAACTTATATTGAAACACAGCAAATATCCTTTCAAGATTTTAAAAATCAAATACTTGAAGATTACAGGTTAGGAAGGATTTCCCGTGAAATGTCTTATCTCGGAAGGAGAGAAGTACTTACCGGAAAAGCTAAATTCGGAATTTTTGGGGATGGTAAGGAACTTCCTCAGCTTGCAATGGCGAAGGTTTTCAGAAATGGAGACTTCCGTTCTGGCTACTACAGAGACCAGACTTTTGCATTGGCCATTAATGCTTTAACGGCTGAAAGTTTCTTTGCTCAGATGTATGCTGATACAAGCGTGGAAAGAGAACCGGCTTCAGCAGGAAGACAAATGAACGGGCACTTTGCAACAAGAAGTTTAAATGAAGACGGAAGCTGGAAAGATTTAACTGCACAGAAAAATATTTCTTCCGATATTTCTCCTACAGCAGGACAAATGCCAAGATTATTAGGATTAGCTCAGGCTTCTACAATATATAAAAGTGTAAAATTTGAAGGTTCTGAAAAGTTTTCAAGAGAAGGAAATGAGATTGCTTTCGGAACTATTGGTGATGCTTCTACAGCAGAAGGTCATTTCTGGGAAACATTGAATGCTGCATGTGCACTTCAGGTTCCTATGATTGTTTCAATCTGGGATGACGGATACGGAATTTCTGTTCCTACTAAAAACCAGAGAGCAAAGGCTGACATCAGCGAAATGCTAAGTGGTTTCCAGAGAAAAGAAGGGGAGAACCAAGGTTGCGAGATCATTCAGGTAAGAGCTTGGGATTATCCGGCACTATTGGATGCTTATGCTAGAGCAGAACATTTTGCAAGAACAGAAAGTGTTCCTGTAGTAGTTCATGTAGTAGACGTTACACAGCCTCAAGGACACTCTACATCAGGATCTCACGAAAGATATAAAAATGAAGCACGTTTAGCTTGGGAAGCTGAATTTGATGGATTGTTAAAATTCAAGGAATGGATTATCAACTATTCTATCGATATTGATGGAAAAGAAGAATTAATTGCTACTGCTGAAGAATTGGATGCCATTGATGAAGAAGCTAAAAAATTAGCTAAAACAGGTCAAAAAGCAGCTTGGGATAACTACCAAAATGCTATTAAAGAACTAGTTCAGTCTATCATTCCTTTAGTAGAAAACCTTAAAGGTCAGAATACTGAAGTAGAAGCAGCGCTTACTCATTTCAATAAATTAGTTTCAAAAGCTAAGAAAGATGTATTCCATTTAGCAAGAAAAACTTTATTGGCTACAAGAGGGACTAACTCTGCAGAGAGAAATCAGTTGATGCAGAAGTATAATGAAGTGTCTGAAATTGAAAAAGACAACTATTCATCACACTTATATTCTCAGTCTGAATGGAAAGCTGAAAACATTAAAGAAATCAAGCCTGTTTACTCAGACAGTTCTGAAGATGTAGACGGAAGAGTTGTTATCAGAAATAACTTTGACAAAATCTTTGAAAAATATCCTGAAACACTAATCTTTGGAGAAGATACCGGAAATATAGGTGATGTAAACCAAGGATTGGAAGGAATGCAGGAAAAATACGGAGTATTACGTATTGCTGATACAGGAATTCGTGAAGCTACGATTCTTGGACAAGGAATTGGGATGGCAATGAGAGGTTTGAGGCCAATCGCTGAAATCCAGTATTTAGACTATGTTCTTTACTGTCTACAAGGAATGAGTGATGATCTGGCAACAGTACATTACAGAACGAAAGGAGGTCAGAAAGCTCCATTAATCATCAGAACAAGAGGTCACAGATTAGAAGGAATCTGGCATTCAGGTTCTCCGATGGCAGGTATTCTTAACCTTTCAAAAGGGATCTTAGTATTGGTGCCAAGAAACCTTACTAAAGCAGCTGGTTTCTATAATACGATGCTTCAGGCTGACGAACCGGCAATTATCGTAGAATGCCTGAACGGATACAGATTGAAAGAAAAACAACCTGATAACTTAGGAGAATTCACTGTTCCTGTAGGGAAAATTGAAGTAACGAAAGAAGGAAAAGACGTTACTTTGGTAACTTACGGTTCTACATGGAGAATTGTAACGGAAGCAGCTAACGAGTTGGAAAAACTAGGGATTTCTGCAGAAGTAATCGATATCCAGTCATTAATTCCTTTCGATTTATCTCACGAAATTGCTCAAAGTGTTAAGAAAACGAACAGATTAGTAGTCATTGACGAAGATGTGGAAGGTGGAACAACAGGATTCATCTTACAGCAGATCTTAGAAAAGCAGAAAGCGTTCAGATACTTGGATTCAGATCCGTTAACAATCTCTGCTAACGATCACAGACCAGCGTATGCAAGTGATGGTGACTACTTCAGTAAGCCGTCTACAGACGATATGGTAGAAAAAATCTACGCTATGTTTAATGAAACCAATCCTCAGAAATATCCTGCGATATTCTAATTAGGATTAAAAATAAATGTTAAACCGCTTTCATCATCTGAAAGCGGTTTTTTATTATCATATTCAAAACATTGGTTAAAATCAGCTTTTTATTAGTAATTATTCCTTTTGTAATTATAAAAATATGTGCATTTTTATAATGAAAATGTCTTGTATGGATTACAAAAAAAAACTATTTCAATTATCAGTCTTATTCTTCAGTGTTTTATTCTATTCTCAATCCGATAAAAGTGATGTTTTATACGGAAATTTCACCTATTTGCTAAAAGCTAAGCTCAGCACACAGACACCTGATTATATACACGAAGAATTCTTCTCTTTACAGATGGGGGAGAAGCGTGCTTTTTTTGCAAGTACACAATCTATTAAAAGAGACTCAGTGTTTGGAAAATCTTATGTAACTGCCAATAATCCTGATGGGAGCATAACCATTAGCCTTAAAAATGGAACATCAGTACCCAAAACAAAATTTCCATATACAATCATACAATCCAATGAAAAGGTAGAGTACTTTCAACCCGTTGGGATGACTGTGCTTACTTATCAAGAGCCGATAATAGGGAATTGGAAACTTATTGATGAAATAAAAACAATCAATACAATAAATTGTAAAAAAGCTGCAGTTACCTACAAGGGAAGAAACTGGACTGCCTGGTACTCAACAGAAATTCCATTACCCTATGGCCCTTATAAATTCAGCGGATTACCGGGATTAATTATTAAAATAACAGATGAAAAAGGAGAATATGATTTTGAGCTTATAAAATCTGTACCTACTTCTGAATTGGAAGGAAAATCAATTAATATAAAGAAAAGTCGATATACCGAAGCTGTTGAAACAACTCAACCTAAATTTCAACAGGCATTAAAAGCTAGCAATGATAATATAGCAGGTGTACTGGCAAGTTACGGGACTACAATTCTAAGTGGACAGGAAAAGATTAATCAAAGGCAGAAAGAATTGGAACTTATTAATAAATATTTAAATCCGATAGAACTTGAATAAATTTAAATAATGGGTTACCAGCGAAAGTAACCCATTTAATGTTAATCTTCTTCAGCCAAAGTAATCCGAAGTTTATTTAAAGCACTCATCAAAGTAATACTTGAGGTTAATTCTACCATTTCTCTTTCTGTAAAATGCTGTTGTAATTTTTCTTTGATTTGTTGCCAGTCATTATTGTTATAAGAGATAGTTTCTGCCCACTCTAAAACTAATTTCTGTTTTGTATCAAAGGCGTTGGTATGTTTCCAGCCTGGTAATTGATTAATAATATTCTGTTCAATCCCCAAATTAAACAGTTCTTTAGCATGATAGCCGCAACAGTAGGCACATCCGTTGATCTGTGAAACCCGTAATTCGGCTAATGCAATAAGTTTTTCATCAATACCGGATTTTCGGATGCTGGTGTGTGCTTTATACAGATGACCAATAGTTTCTTTCGCAATTTCTTTGTAATTCATAATGAGAATTTTTTCTACAAATTTGAGTCAGAAATAATGGAAAAACTATATACTTACCTTTTCGTGTTATACTTACCTTTTTGAAAGTAGGTGATGAAAATACAGAACTGGAATTTGTATATTTGAAGCAAGGAACATCAGAAATTACCATGAAAATTCTCCCTTATCTTTTTTTCGTACTATTACTGTTAGGTTGTAAGGATCATGCAAAGCCTATGGAAGAACAACCTCCAAGCCTTGAAGAGCAGCCTCCAAATCCTAAGGAATTTCTGCGTAGCTATGTGAAAAATCCAAATCCAAATGATAGAATGTGTAAAGATGATATTGAACAAGCTGAGAAAGATTTGGAAAAATATAAAAATATTTATGTAACGACATCTTGTTTTGGTTGCAAGACACCTCCTTATGCAGATGAAATAATAGAATATGCAGCAAAGGATCATTTTAAAATAATCAATAATGACTATAGCTGTGTTGTTATCGATGGGCAAACTCAGGGATGTTACAAAACAATGATCGATTTAAAGATGGAGAAAATCCACGGAAAAGATTTTCGTCAGAAAATCGAGCATGCAGCTGAAGAGTTAATGATTCAAAAGATTCAAGCAGGAACTAAAGTCTTAAGTATTTATGATCTGCCGGAAGAAGATCTGCCCTATTTCAAAAAGGAAGACAAACTCATAAAAGATGAGTATATTCTAACGATCAAAACAAAACTCCCGTTAAAATATGAACTGCACACTACTCCTTTTATGGATATAAGCTTTATTGTTGAAAAAGATGGAAGTATCAGTCATTTAAAAAATGAAAACTGGGTAAGTGGTTTCAAAACGAATGAAAAGTATAAAAATGAACTTGAGAACATCGCAAAAAACAAAATTCTGACTGATTATTCTCAATGGACGCCCGGGAAATATAAAAATACGATTACAAGAGTAGTCAATAACTTTAGAGTTTATTTGGAGTAGAAAATTAATACCATGAAAATTACCAAATTAGTTATTCTTTTCAATTATAAAAAGATCCTGCTGGGAATAGTGGTATCACTTTTTCTTTTTTTTCTGTCATTTCAGCTTAATTCAGCCGTTTTTGCTGTATTGTTGAGAGCATTGGGTGTTCTCATTGTTTTAAACATCATAGCGTCTCTGGTGGCTTCTTATATCCTTTATGATACTTCTGATCTTTATGAACTGAATGATTTAAAACAGGATATAGATTGGAGCCAGATTAAAAATGCTGTTCTCATTCATGCTAGCTTTGACCCTTTATCCCAGCGATTAGAAGAAAAATATCCTCATTTGAACTTAATAGTCTGTGATATTTACGGAAATCGTCATGAAGACGAAAGCGGAATTGAAGTTTCCAAAAAAATATTTCCTCCCAATCCAAGAGAAACTAAAATCTCTCCGGACCAATTGCCTTTTGAAGACGAATCTCAGGACGTAATTTTGGCGGTAACAGCCCTTCACGAAATTTTAGATCATGAAAAAAGAGTTTTGTTTTTTAAAGAAGCTCAAAGAATTTTAAAGAAAGGAGGTGTAATTATTATTTCAGAGCAGTTCAGAGATATTACTAACTTTATTTTCTTTAACATCGGAGCATTCCATTTTTTAAGCTGGAAACAATGGACAAGTTCTATTTCTCCATCCGGATTGAAAATAATCAAAAATAAAAAGATAACCCCTTTTGCGAATATGCTGATTATAGAGAATAATTAAATATCAAGTGAAGTTATTCCGCAAAATATAATCAGGCATTCGCTGCTTTTTTCTTTTCCTTTATCAATTCAATACAATCTTCTGAGTAGGTTCCTTTCACCTGATATTGGGCTTCCCATTCTTCCAGAAGATATAAAATAGGTAGAAGAGCTAATCCTTTTTCAGTAAGTGAATATTCTACCCTTGGAGGCAGCTCTTTAAACTCTTCACGGATCACTAAACCATCCGTTTCCATTTCCCGTAACTGATCCGTTAATACCTTTCTGGAGATGACATTAATGCGTACGGCAAGTTCTCCAAAACGTAGTTTTCGGTCTTTAATTACCAATACAATAATAGGTTTCCATTTGCTTCCCAAGGCGGCCATTGCTTTGCCCAGAGGACAGCTGTATTGCATTAATTCATTCTTTTTCATACGTTACTTTAATGTTACTAATATAAGTTACTGCGAAGTTACCACTATTTTTTTAATGAAAGATACAAAAACGAACTATTATTAGTTACTTTGTGTAACAATTATAAAACAAGATTTTAAATATGACTACATCATCATTATTTAAACCGTTCCAATATAAAAATTTACAGCTTAAAAACAGAATTGTAATGGCCCCAATGACCAGAGCTCAATCTGACAATGGTGTTCCTACACAGAAAATAGCTGACTATTATGGAAGAAGAGCTGCTTCAGAAGTAGGATTGATTCTTTCAGAAGGAACTGTAATTAACAGACCCGGATCAAAGAATATGCAGAATATCCCGGATTTCTATGGGAATGAAGCTTTAAAAGGCTGGAAAAACGTAATTGATACGGTGCATCAGAATGGAGGAAAAATGGGGCCTCAGATCTGGCACGTTGGAGACACCAGAATGTCTGAAGATTATCCGTTATTACCTATGGAAAAAGCTTCAACCATGACTGTTGAAGACATTCAGGATACCATTGCACAGTTTGCTGCTTCAGCAAAATCAGCGAAAGATCTTGGCTTCGACTGTCTTGAAATTCACGGAGCGCATGGTTATCTTATCGATCAGTTTTTCTGGGGAATAACCAATACAAGAACAGATGAATATGGCGGGAAAACCTTAAAGGAAAGAAGCCGATTTGCTGTTGATGTGGTGAAAGCAATCAGAGCTGCAGTAGGAGAAGACTTTACTATTATCCTTCGTCTTTCACAATGGAAGCAGCAGGATTATAAAACCAGATTAGCCTTTACTCCAAACGAAATGGAAGATTGGTTATTACCATTAAAAGAAGCCGGAGTTGATATTTTCCATTGTTCACAGCGTCGTTTCTGGGAGCCGGAGTTTGAAGGTTCTGATTTAAACTTTGCAGGATGGGCCAAGAAAATTACCGGACAACCAACCATTACTGTAGGTTCTGTAGGGTTGAACGGAGACTTTTTAAATGCTTTTGCAGGACAGGGAACTGAAAAAACAGATCTCACAGAACTGATTAAAAGACTGGATAATGAAGAATTTGATCTTGTAGCTGTAGGACGTGCTATTTTGCAGGATTATCAGTGGGTAAAAAAGATCAAAGAAGGAGATACAGCTTCTCTTTTAGACTTTTCAGCAGAAAGTATGGGCGTATTATTTTAATGTGAATAAAGAAGAGTAAAAAAGTTTTGCAGTTAATTTTTTACAGTATATTTTATTTACTGGCGAAGCAAAAATTAACGATTCACTATTCATATTAATCATCATAATTCACTTTATTTTATATTTAATTTTCACCTATTTATTAAACAACCGGCTTTCAGAATTTCTGAAAGCCGGTTTTTAGTATTTATTAAATTCAACATGCATATTCTTCCGCTACACAGCTCCAGTAGGCCGGATACCCATTTTCTGCTTTATAACGACAAGGTCTGGCTCCAGGTTCGCAAACAGGAGCATTTCCGCCATTGATTTTCTTTAATTCTGATTTTGCTAATTTTTTTAGATTTTTCATGTTTAATAATTTGTATAGATTATGAATAATATAGCTTATAAATCATCTTACTTTTACTCAGTAAAATAAGTTTTCAGCTTTCTTTAGGTGTTTGTAAAATAAACTGTTTTCGGAAATCAGAAAGCGGTTGTTTTTATTACTGTCCGCATCCATGTGCTATTGGCTCACATGTCCAAAAGGCAGGATTTCCATCTGCAGGAGGATAACGGCATGCTATTTCGTCATATTCACAAACAGGAGCATTTCCGCCATGAATTTTCTTGAGTTCTGATTTGACAATTTTTTTTAAATTCTTCATAAGTAATAATTTGTGGGTTGATAAAAAGTAATATTCTGAAATTTGGTGTGATATTCTTCAGAGGATTAAGGACACTCTGTTGTTTCCGAAATACATCTCCATCTTTGAGATCCGTCTTTACCAGTATAGTAGCATGCTTGGGTTCCAGTTGGGCATTCCGGAGCATTTCCACCATTGATTCTCTTTAGTTCAGATTTTGCTAATTTCTTAAGGTTTTTCATGTTGTGGTGATTTGTTTAGTGTTACAAATGTAATATTTTTTATTAATCTTGCAATACTTTGTTTGAAATTCCAAAATAAACTTAAGTAGACCTAGATTGAAAGTTTTTTCCTTTCTTTGTGAATCAATTAATCTTAAAAATAAAGTGAGTAAAAACAAGATGTCATACAAATATTTACTACTTATATTACCATTTTTCCTGCTGTCCTGTAAACAAGAAATAAAAAAAACAGAACCCAGTATTACGGATCAAATTATTTCTAAACAGAAAAAGATTGACCAAGAAATGATACATAAAAAAGAAGTTTCGGAACAAAAAATAAAGGCAGATACAGCTATTACAAAGTCAACTATATTATTGTTGAGTCCTGATGAACAAGAGATAGAAGAGATTAAAAAGAGACAAGGGGAAGATAACTTCTATACCATTGCTGATGATGCTAATTATTATTCAGCGGAAATATACGAAGCTGCTCCTAAAGCTGTTTATTCCAACTATAAAACCATTGATTTTCCAAACGAAAACTATGTGTTTGATAAAAAAAAATCTGAGGATAAATGGTTGGTTATTGATTACAAGCTAGGTTCCAAACCTAAAATATATTCTTTGGTAGATTATTATCGTCATATCACTGAAAAGTAATCTTCAGATACCTAAAACAAACGCGCTCCCAATATTAAGGGAGCGCGTTTTTTAACAGATTTAAATATCTAAAACTGCCATATTAAAATGACAGAAGTGATTTTCTTATAAACCAATATTTTTAGTTGGTTTTAACTGTTTTAAAATGCTTTTTGGAATCGCATTTTTGTGAACCAAAATAGCAGTTGATTTATATTCAACATATGGTCTTGTTACATAAAGATATCCTGCAAAGTCATTCGTTACTCCCCAAGAGTTTTTTACCATATAATATTCTTTACCCGTTTGATCTTTAGCCAATCCTACGATATGCATACCATGATCATCTGTTGTAGACAGGTTGTTAAGGCCTTTCTGACGCATATCTTCAGTGATCGTTTTATCTTTTTTAGGTTCTGTAAACAAAGTCTGCTTGTTCTCTGCATTGATTTGGTCTAAATCCATATCCGGAACATAAGCTACTCCGTTTTTATAAGAGAAATAGGGCTCAGAAACGTCAGTGGCCCAACCTACAGAATACCCTTTAGTGACAGCATTATCAATGATTGTAGTAAGGTCTTTCATTGGTACATTCCAGTCAGAATCATGACTCCAGTTGTCAGGAATTGGAACTACAAATTTCTGGTAATAAGAATAATCTTTGTAAGAAGATAATTCTACATAATCCTCAGCATTGATTCCTACTACTTCTTTAGCAAAAGTTTTAGGAGTGTATTTTTTCCCTTCGTACGTAAAATCAGCAGGTACTTTTCCCAAGTATTCATCAAGAATAGTATCTACAGAATACATCCAGTTGTCAGTAAGCTTTCCTTTAGAAGAAGCCTGAACAAGGCTGTCAAGAACTGGTTTTAATTTCCCTTGCATTTCCTTGAAGTTGTTGGTTGTCTGTCCGGCTTTTAATCCTGAATACACATCCTGAGGAACTGCTCCGTACTTTTTGTACATGTTGATTACATCGTGAAGTTCTCCACCATCACCCCAACTGATAGCACCGTTATTTAAAACATATAACTTCGCTTTATCATGATAAGAATTTCTTGCCGTAAAGATTTCAGCAAGATCTACAGGTTTTTTGCCCATTCTCTGCATTTCAGATTCAAGGAAAGAGTTTCCTGAGTAGCTCCAGCAAGTTCCTGATGAACCCTGGTTCTTTACAGAAGTAGCGCCAACGTCCTTTAACGTTGTGAACTGAAAATTAGCATTTTGTGATTGATTGTTTTTTAACTTGTTGATTAAGTCATCTTGGGCAAACATCATACTTCCTGCAGACAAAACAAAAAGTAATGATGCAATTTTCGCATTTTTCATTACTATAAAAAGATTATTTGTATTAATAGTCGTTAATAATAGAGATTTGTTACAAGAGGAAAAGTTAAATTTGAAATTAAAATATTGTAGAAGTAAAGATAAATGAGGCTGTCTCAAAAGTATCATTTTGAGCACAGACTGAAAGCCTGCGAAGGCAGTCCCTAAATGTAGTGGAAAATCTCACGTATTTGATTATCAACGAGGTTTTTCCTGTGTCATAATGACAAAAGTCAAAAAATTGACTTTTGAGACCAACTCATTTGTTTAAAAAAAGTTGACTATGTTTCCAACCCCAGCCAAAGTTTCTGCATCTATACTAATATAACTCCTGATTATGGAACGAGAATTATTATTGGAATGTCAGCGTAACGATCGCAAAGCGCAGCGGAAAGTTTACGAGAAAATGGCAGGCAGGCTGTACTCAGTGTGCAAACGCTATCTGAAAAACGATGACGATATAGAAGAAGTATTGGCCGATACCTTTTACAAAATCTTCACGAAGATTAGCCAGCTTCAGAAACCCGATACTTTTGAAGCATGGGCGAAAAAAATTGCTGTGAATGAATGTCTTCAGAAATTAAGAACGGATAAAGCCTTATTTATTTCCCTTGAAGAAAACCAGATTGGTTTTTCAGAAGGATTATCAGAGCACATTTCCTTTGAAAAAGATATTCTGAGCCTGCTGAACTTTCTTCCTGAAGGCTGCAGAGCCATTTTTAATCTTTTTGCCATTGAAGGGTATCCGCATAAGGAAATCGCTTCCATGCTTTCTATCAGTGAAGGAACTTCTAAATCTCAGCTCAATTTTGCAAGGAAAAAGCTTCAGGAACTTTTGGTGAATCAAAACATTTAAACTTTTACAACAATGGAAAATAATTATATAGATCAACAATTCAATGAAGCTTCTAAGCACTCAGAAGAACCAACAGTTTTTCCTGGTTTTAATAAAGTTTGGGATAAGGTTGAAGAAAAACTGGAGCAGAAAAAAGAAAAAAAGAAAATCATTCCAGTCTGGTTTCCCTACGGAATGGCGGCCAGTCTGATGATAGGGTTGGGAGCTTTGTATTTCCTGGATAAAAAAGATACTATTGAACAGTCTATTACATCTACAATATCAGAAAATAAAACCTTGCCGAAACCGACCGCTGATACGCATACTGCAAAAATAGACCGTATAACGAAAGAGAATATTCAGAAAGAGAAAAATAAAGAAAATACAACAGCAGAAAAGGTCGTAGTTTATAATAATATCGTTCCGGAGCCATTAAGATCACCTAGCCCTTCATCTGTAGCTTCGCTGCCACCAGTGATTGAACGCTATATGGAGACTTCTGATGGAAGTAAGAATATTGAGGATGTTGCTGTGGTAGGGTATGGTGTTAAAAAAGGAGTAGCTTATACCTCTTCAAGTGTCAGTACCGTATCAGAAATGTTAAGTGGAACTGTTCCGGGATTAACAATAACCAGGTCTGGAAAAGATTCAAATATACTAATAAGAGGAATGAACAGCATCAATGGAAGTACAGGACAACTATTGGTAGTTGTTAATGGAATTCCTACTACAGCAGACGCTTTGAAAGAGATAAATCCGGAACGTATTAAAGAAATGACTGTTCTTAAGGCTGAGGAAGCAACAGCATTATATGGAAGTAGAGCCGTTAATGGAGTAGTGGTTGTAAAATCAAAACGTTTACGACGTGCTGAAAAGACAAAATTGGAAGAACTGTACTCAAAAAGTATAAAAGAACTAGAGAAAAAAACTGTAGAAAAAGAAAAGGATCTCCCAAAAGCAGGGCAACTCACTGCAGGAGAAGTAAATGATTTTTCTAAATGGGAATACTGGAAAGATATAGCCGTACCAAGTCTTGAACAATATAGAAGCATGTGGAAGTTCTATCCGGACAGAAGAGTTTCCGTTCAGTTGACTAACAAAAATAAAAAACCGGTTATTGGAGAGAAGGTGAAATTACTGGATGATAAGAAAAATGTAATCTGGGAAGCTGTTTCAGATAACTTAGGAAATGCAGAGTTATGGATCAGCCCAATGGAAGGAGAAACTTCAGACTCTAAAAAATACTACTTATCCGATGCTTCTGGACAGATCATCAGCAGTACAGTTAATGAATTCAAAAATGGTCAGAATCTGATTGTACTGAACAGACCATGTCTGGAGAAAAGGAAACTGGATCTTGCTTTTGTAGTGGATGCAACAGGATCTATGGGAGATGAGATCACTTATCTGCAGTCTGAACTGTTGGATGTTCTGAGAAAGGTAGAAACGAATTTAAATAACTCTGAAATAAGGTATGGTTCTGTATTTTACAGGGATAAAGGAGATGAATATATCACCAGAAAATTCGATTTCTCTGATAAAGCTGAAGATTTAATTCAGTTTATCAAACAGCAGAGAGCAGCAGGAGGCGGGGATACCCCTGAAGCAGTGTTAGAAGCATTGCAGGTGTCTATTGATGAATTGAAATGGAGCGCTGGAAATTCCACTAAAATTATGTTTCTGATTTTGGATGCTCCACCACATCAATCTGAGGAAAATATTCAAAAGCTGTACGACAAAATAAAAAAGGCAGCTCAAAAAGGAATAACAATTATTCCATTGGCAGCAAGTGACACTAATAAGGAGACTGAGTATTTGATGAGGACTTTTGCATTACTTACCAACGGAACCTATACATTCCTTACCAACGATAGCAGAATAGGAAACAATCATATTAAACCTACCATAGATTCTTATGAAGTAGAAAAGTTGAATGGTCTCCTGCTAAGGCTGATTCTTCAGAGAGCTACACTGCCTGAATGTACCAACGGTATTTCTAACGAGAACATCAACAAGAAAATGGAAACCGAAATAGAACATCAGGTTGATGTGAAAACGGTGATCTTTCCCAATCCAACAAAAGGAATGATTAAGATCAGGACAACTAACAAGATTGAAGAGTTATACATCTATGATCTGGCTGGAAAAATAATTATGCGGAAGGAAAATTTAGAAGAAGGTAAAAACACTATCGACATGACTTCCCATCCTCAGGGCATTTATTTGGTTCGTGTGCGGACCAATAATAACTGGGAGACTTTTAAGGTCATTAAAAATTAATTTGAAAAAGAAATTTCCACGGAAATTTCTTTTTCTTTATTTTAGTACTTATTACCATGAAGATGAGAAAAAACTATTTACTGTTGCTGCCATTTACTGTTACGGTATTACAGGCACAAAATTCTAACTTATATTATTCAGGGAAATTTTTAAATCATAAAGATAAACCACAAAACTTTTTAAAAGTCTACAATAAAAACAGTGGTATATATGAACTAACCGATGAAGAAGGATTTGCAATCATTGCAGCCAAACCTGATGATACCTTAGTTTGGAATCAAGGGAAAAGCAGTAGGATTATTGGACTTTATCAGTTAAGAGAACTGAAAAACATTCTTGAGAATCAGGTAGAGAAAAAAAATGTACAGGAGATTTACAGCAAAACTTATGATAGTTTGGTTTCACGGAAGAATCAAGATCAGTTCAGTATTGAGAATGCGCCAACAGTTCTAAATAATGATTCTGATAGGTATTTTAGCGGTGTAAGAAAGCTTAAGCAGACAAAAGACAGTACTTATATTCTGAAAGAGCAAAAGGAGTGGACGTTATTATTGAATGGAGGATTTACCTCTTCCTTGGATGTAAAAAGTCATAATGCCCTTCCTGCTACTCAGAATGGATACGTACAAGGAAGATCAAATAGTGGAAATCTTGTATGGAACGGACCTGATACCAACGAGATGTTTAGCTTTGGTCCTGATATTTCTACATTAGCCTTTGATGGGCTACCTTATCAATATGATCAGAACGGTAGGCTGGTTCCATTAACTGATGGGCGTAAGCAGGCATTAGGTTATCGTAATAATCTGTTTAAAACGATGGTGGGATATAATAATCAGCTTACTATCAATACTATTATAAAACAAGGATATAAAGATAAGTTTCGTTTTTCATTGGATTTGGGACAGCATAAAAATCAATTGTATTTTATTGATCAGTTTAATCTAAACAATTCCATTAAAACAAAGTTGAATATGGATTTGGGAGGCTATTTGATGAAGTTTTCCTTTAATTATGAAGATAATAAAGCTACAAATACCAATAGAACAGGACTTTTCAATAGAGCATATCAAAATTCTTTACTGACTCCCATTTCATTTTCAAATGCTCAACAGATTTTTTTGGATAATGGAAGACAACGAAGCTACAGCCAATATGCTGATAATCCTACATTTCTTTTTGTACAGGATAAAAAGTACCGTTATAAAAACCGTCAGAGACAGTTTGGCTTTAATGCAGATAAAACCTTTGGTAATTTGAAACTAAACATCGTTCAGTCCTACGAAAGTAATTTCCTTTGGAATCTGGATCAATATCAACCGTCTACTTATGGATTCCACAACGGAATAACGAATGAAAGAGAACAAAATAATCGACTATATTACTCCAATATACAAGGAAAGTATGAGCTGGGTAACTACAATTTTAAAAATGTCTTTAGCCTTAATTTTATTCTGAATGATATCAAATCTGATGTTTACAATAGTTTGATTAATAAAAAATATATCTACCAAAGAACCTCTCAGGACTATATTTTTAATTATAATATGGAAATCAAATCCAGTGATTTTGATGCAGATTTTAATCTTGGAAATTCCTTTTATATCTCCAATACATCCAATAAAAATAATTACTGGCTTCCAAAAGCTACAGGTTATCTGCGGTTTAAAGATATCTTTGAATGGTATAATTATGAATTTAAAATCACAGGAAGTTATACCCATCTAAGCTCAGAACCTGAAATCACAAGATCCTATGCTTCCTACGCTTCTACTTTATTAAAAACCGAAAATTATTACCATTATTTTCCCGTACATGAAGTGGAAAGCTTCAAAGGGTTATCCAATATCAATACTAAAGAATGGAAAATAGGTGGAAAACTCAGTTATGGATATTACATTAGTATTGAAGGGGAATATTTTAACAGAAAAAGTAATGACGATGTTTTCCCGGTATTTGAAAAGAATCAGCTAAAGCTAAAGAATATGGCAGATCATACTTACAGTGGGTATGAGCTTAATTTTGCTTACGAAAGGCTCTATCTGAGAAGTGATTTTTTTATGACGAATAAAATCTCATTTTTCAAATATAAAGATATTGTGGATCGTGTGATGCCCGGTTATAATAACAATGCTATTGTAGGGTTTCAGGATATTTATAAAAGCCTTGCGGAAGGAGAGGTACTGGGAGCAGTGAGGGGAAGCTATTTTGAAAGAAATCCGAATGGGCAGTTGATTATTGATGATTCCGGATTCCCTAGAAAAGCTGACGGAATGAAGATCATTGCTGATCCAACCCCTGATTTTGTAATGAAATTCAATCATAATCTAACCTATAGAAGATGGACTTTGGATATCAATTGGGAATGGAAGAAAGGAGGACAAATCTGGAATGGGACTCAGGCAGTTCTGGATTATTATGGACGTTCCTATGATTCCGGAGAAGAAAGGAATATCAAAAATTATGTTTTTCAGGGAGTTTTGATGAATGGTAATAATAATCAGACTCCAGTAGATTTCTATGATCCTCATCAAAATGTTCATGAAAATAGATGGTCAAGATATGGATACCTTGGAGTAGCAGAAAATTATGTTCAGAAGGCAGATCATATAAGGATTAATAATATTTCACTATCCACCTCTTTTCCTCTGAATAATAGCCAGCGATCTATGAAAATTACTTTTTATGTAGATAATATAATGCTTTGGCGGGCGAATAAAGGAGTAGATTCCAATCAGAATTTCTATGATGCAGACAACGGGAGAGGGCTGGATTTCTTTAATCTCCCATCTTTTAAAACATTTGGCTGTATTGTTTCATTCAAATTTTAACCCATGAATTTCAAATTTACATCATATATCATTTTGCTGAGCCTATTATTTTCATTTGTATGTCTGAAGGCTCAGAACTCATTTCAGGATTTTGAAAAAGAAAAAACATACATCCAGACCAATCATGTTTTCTATAAACCTGGAGAGGAAATGTATTTTAAAATATACGTAGTACAAGGACAAAATAACCTTCCAACAGGAGAAAGTAGAGTGGTCAATTTTGAAATTATAGATCCTGCAGGAAGTATTTTGACAAAATCCAAATACAAAATTAACAATGGATATGCCAATGGTCATTTTTCTTTTGCTGAGGATATGAAGGGAGGCATTTACAAGATCAGAGCCTATACCAACTGGATGCAGAATGAGGAAGGGAAAAATGCTTTTGAAAAAGAAATTACCCTACAGAAAATAGTATCTCCCAGAATTTTAATGAAGCTGGATTTTCCTAAAAAAGGATATGGTTCTGGCGATGAAGTAACTGCAGACTTTTCAATGCGAAGTTTGGCTAATTTACCCATTCCTTTTTATGAAGCTGATTATATGGTAACCCATAATGGAGAAAGCGTTACTGAAGGCAAATTTATTACCGACAAAGAAGGAAAAAAAATCTTACAGTTTAAACTTCCTCAAATTTTGAAGTCCTCAGATGCCCTTTTGAATATTAAAGTTAATTTTGATGGATTTACAGAATCTATTTCAAGAAATATTCCTATTGTACTGAACAATATGGACGTGAAATTTTTACCGGAAGGAGGAACTTTTATCAATGGAATAGAACAGAATATCGCTTTTAAAGTTCTGGATGAATATGAAAAACCTGTAGATGCTGTTCTGGATATTTACAATCAGAACCATGAAAAAATATCGGAAGTTTCCACCTATAATTTTGGAATGGGAAGCTTCTTCTTTATACCCAAAGCAGGAGAAAGGTATTATGCAAAAGTAGTAAGACCTGAAAATATAACACAGGTTTACCACCTTCCAGTACCTAAAAATGATGGCTTGACTCTGAATGTCAAAAAAGAAAACGGAGTACTTTCATTCAAAACGGTGGCTACTTGGGAGAAAAATATTGTTTTAAAAGGGTTTTTCCGTGAAAAAGAAATATACAGCAGAGAGTTTTCTTTAAAAAACGGGATCAATTCATTTGAGTTACCGGAAAAAGATTTACCGGTTGGAATTTGCCGGTTTACAGTATTGGAAAATAATGTTCCCCTTGCAGAGCGTATTGTCTTTACCAATAAAGATCAGCAGCTGAATATAAAAGTAAAGCCAGTAAAAGAATATTACCAGCCAAGGGAAAAAGTAGTACTGAATATTGAGACTACCGACAGCAACAATAAACCTATTCCTGCAAATCTTGCCCTAAGCGTAGTGGATGATAAACTCTGGACTTATGCTGATGATAAACAGAATCATATCAGTTCATGGCTCTTGATGGATTCCGAATTGAAAGGAAAGATTGAAAAGCCTCAGTTTTATTTTGATAAAAAAGAAGAAAAAGCAGATAAGAGCCTGGATCTTGTCATGCTAACCAATGGATACAGGTATTTTGAACCTATTCCGGAGATTATTAAAACCGGGAAATACAAATATCTTCCAGAAAAAAAAGGCACTGTATATGGAGTGGTAGAAGATGAAAATAAGAATCCCGTAAAAGCCAACGTTTTTCTTGTAGAGTCGTATGGAGGTCAGATTCTTAAACAAGGGACAACAGAAAACGGTCGATTTTATTTTTCAGGTATGGAAGGGATTGATTCTTATAAATTAATAGCCAAGTCCCTTCAGCCTAAGCATAAAGTAAACATCAGGATTTTGTCATATAAATTAGAGATTAATCCACTTGCTAAGCAAAAACTAAATCATATAGACGTAGAAGAGATTATAAAAGAAGCTGAAATCAAAGAAAAGCCAAAACAAATCGTAACCCAACCCAACCCGTTTAAAAAAGATTCTATTTCTTATAAAAGTAATGATAAAAATATTGAAGAAGTTGTTCTGGTAGGATATGGGACTTCAATAAATAAAAAGACAAGCACTTCTTCAGTAAACATTACAGGCAACTCTGAAATTAAAGTTTCCAATTATGGATCTTTACTACAGGGAAAAGTGGCGGGAATAACTGTAACTCCGGCAGGAGAACAACAAAAAGGAAATATTGTGGTTAGAGGTACTTCATCCATATCAAATAAAAGTCCACTGTTTGTGGTAGATGGAGTTCCGGTAGAAAATTTTAATACTGCAATCAATCCAAATGATATTAATAGTGTTACAGTACTAAAGGATGCAGCAGCAACAGCTATCTACGGCAGCAGAGCTGCCAATGGAGTGGTTATTATTAATTCTTTTGCCAATACTACTGCTCAGAATAAGCTGAATATTACCCCGCAATCTTATTTTGCCGTAATATCAATTCCTAAAGAAGAACTTATCAAATATTCAGTCAATAAAGAATTTGCCTATCCCGAGTATAAAACAATTAATACTTCCTATAGATTTGACTACAGGGAAGCTATTTATTGGAATCCTGTAGTGGAAACTGATAAAAACGGAAAGGCAAAAGTTGAGTTTTATAATTCAGATGCCAATTCCACTTTCAGAGCAATGACAGAAGGAATTTCTGCATCAGGGATTATAGGGCGCGATGAAACCACTTATGCAGCACAAAGTCTTATTTCTATTGATGCTAAGATTCCGCAGTATCTGACAAGAACAGATGAAATGCTTATTCCTATAGTGATTAAAAACAACTCGAGGGAGATCAGAAAAATGGTAATGGATGTTATTGTTCCCAATCATGTAAAACTGATATCATCAGACAGCTTGATTACTCTAAAACCTCTGGAATCCGGAAGATTATTCGTTAAAATACAGACCGATGAGGTGGTGAATTCAAATATTCAGTTCATCATAAGGTCAGGAGATTTCAGGGAAACTGTGATTCTTCCGTTTAAGGTAGAAGAGAAAGGCTTTTTACATCAGTTTTCGGTAATAGATAACAAGACTGAGGAAATTGAGGTTACTATTCCTGAATATATCAATGGCAGTCTGTATTCATCATATTATGTATTTGAAAATGCAGCCTTGAAAATGTTTGATGATCTTGAAAGACTGAAGAGAGAACCTCATGGATGTTTTGAACAGTTATCTTCAACAGTATATCCTAATATCTTTATTCTGGATTATTTAAAATTCAGCAATAAAATTGATCGTTTCACAGAAAGCCTTGTGATAAGAAATCTGAAAAAAGGCTTCCAGAAAATGATAAGCTATAAAAATAAAGATGGAGGTGTTGGATATTTTAATACAGCAGAATCAGATGTATCTCTTTCTGCATTTGCTTTACTGGAGTTTACAGATCTCAAAAAATATATAATCATTGATCCAAAGATTATTCAAGAGCTTTCTTCATTTATTTTATCAAAGAAATCCGGGAATGGACTTTTTGAAGTACGAAAATATTATGAATCGAAAACAGAAGCATATTCAGAATACTATTGGTCAAGAAATATGTATATTCTCTATGCATTGTCTCAGATAGGCTTTAAAACTGAAATTGAAGATTCCTACCAGATAATGTTGAAAAGAGCTTTGTTGAAAAAAGATTCATATCAACTGGTTTTATTAGCCAATGCATCTGCTAATCTTGGAAAACATCAGGAATATGATAACGTTATGTTGGCTTTAAATAAACAGTTTGAAGATCAGAAATTTAAAACTGAAACTACCTTTACTGGCTCTGGAGGAACTTCTGCCAATGCAGAAACACTGTCATTCTATATGATGGCGCTTCAGAAAGATGAAAAACTCAATCAGCAAACCATTGCAAAAGTAGCAGATCAACTTTTAAGTTTCAATGGGAGTTATGGATTTGGATCAACCCAGGCAACCGTTTTGGCTGTACAGGCATTATCACAGTTCTTTATAAAAAATGAAAAGCTGTATAAGAATGATAGACCTATTATTAAAGTAAACAATGCTTTAGTATCATCTGGTTTAAGCATTTCATCAGCTTATAAAACGGGTAGTAATATAATTAATATAAATTATCCTTCACAAACAGGGCTTCTTTATAAATTAGAATATCAGTATTATACGCTGAAGGCTCCAGAAAGTTCTGATATTCCTTTAATAATGGAAACAAAATTGACATCCGAAAATTCCAGAGTAGGGGAAACCAACAGAATGATAGTAACCATAAAAAACAAGGTAAATAATCAATTACCCATGACGGTTGCTAAAATTGGTATTCCCGCAGGGCTAACCCTGCAAACTGCTTTACTAAAAGATTTAACAGATAAAAAGCAAGTTTCCTATTATGAGATTTTCGACAATTATGTGGTATTGTATTGGGAGCATTTTGATGCTGAAGAAACAAAAACCATTAATCTTGACCTGAAGGTAGAATTTGCAGGAACCTATACAGGAAAATCAAGTAATGTTTATCTTTATTATATGCCGGAATCAAAATATTGGAATGAAGGGATAAATACTAAAATTAAACCGTAGTATACCCTTGATATAGTTTATAAAACCCGTTTCATTTAGTATAGAACGGGTTTTATATTGCTGAATATACGTGAACATATGATTTAGTTTCCTTTTTTTACAGATTGAAAATTGATAAAATAGGCTTATTTATTTTGTCAATTCCATTTGAATAAATTTTAATAATTTCCCCTCAGAAATTTATTACACATGAAAAAAAAGATTATAATCATATTGGGGCTAGCTTTATTAGTAGGCTGTAAAACTCAAAATGTTTCAGATTCGTCAAAAGAAAGCACACCATACAGCATTAGAAAAGATAAAGATCAGGATGGTATTCCTAACAAAGATGACCAATGCCCTGAGGTGGCCGGACCAGTAGAGAATAATGGTTGCCCATGGCCGGAGACGGATGGAGACGGAGTGATTGATAAAGATGATGCATGTCCAACCGTAGCTGGACCACCTGAGAATAAGGGGTGTCCATGGCCGGATACCGATGGCGATGGGGTATTGGATAAAGATGATGCCTGTCCTACCTTTCCAGGAATGCCAGAATATAATGGGTGTCCAAAACCCAAGGCAATGACCGCAATAGAAGTAGTGTCCTCAGCAAATAGCAGACCATATATTGCTCCCGGAAAAATCTATAATACTCAGGTTGGAACAAAAAAGGAGACTAAAAAAGCCACAAAAAAAGTTCAGAAGACTATTGATTATGATGATGAAGAATATGCAGCATTAGTTGAAAACCCTTTTGAGCTAACAAAAAAACAACCATTATCAACTTTTTCTATAGATGTAGATAATGCTTCTTATGCCAATGTCAGAAGAATGATTAATTATGGAAATAAGGTAGATAAAGATGCTGTAAGGGTAGAAGAAATGCTTAATTATTTTAAATATGATTATCCACAGCCGGAAAAGAGTCAGCCGTTTTCAATTAATACTGAATATGGAGAAGCTCCATGGAACAATGGTCATAAGTTGCTTAAAATCGGATTACAAGGAAAAAATATTCCGATGGATAATCTGCCTGCTTCCAATATTGTTTTTCTGATTGATGTTTCAGGATCAATGGATGCTTCCAATAAATTACCATTATTAAAATCTTCCCTTAAAATTTTATTAGATCAATTGCGTCCTAAAGATAAAGTAGGAATTGTAGTATATGCAGGAAGTGCTGGAGTTGTATTGCCATCTACTTCTGCAGATGAAAAAGCGAAAATCATTGAAGCATTAGAAAAACTTCAGGCAGGTGGAAGCACTGCTGGTGGACAAGGTATTGAATTAGCCTATAAAGTTGCTCAGGAAAATTTTATAAAAGGAGGAAATAACAGAGTAGTACTGGCAACAGATGGTGATTTCAACGTAGGAATATCTTCTACAGGAGGACTTGAAACATTAATTGAGGAAAAAAGAAAAACAGGAATTTTTCTTACCTGCTTAGGATATGGAATGGGAAATTATAAAGATAATAAAATGGAAACGCTAGCAGATAAGGGCAATGGAAACTATGCTTATATCGATAATATACAGGAAGCTAATAAATTTTTGGGAAGAGAGTTTGCAGGAAGTATATATACCATTGCGAAAGATGTAAAAATCCAGATTGAATTTAATCCTGAATTTGTACAATCTTACCGTTTGATAGGTTATGAAAACAGAAAGCTGAGGAATGAAGATTTTGTAAATGATAAAATAGATGCTGGAGAATTGGGAAGCGGGCATACCGTTACTGCTTTATATGAAATTATTCCGGCTGGTGTACAGTCTAAGTTTCTTCCTAAAGATACAAAGCTGAAATATTCATCTTCTTCCAGTGCAAAAAACTTTGGGAATGAATTGGCAACAGTTAAATTCCGTTATAAAAAACCGAATGAAGATAAAAGTCAGGAGATAACCCAAGTAATTAAAAATGAATCTTTAACTGCATCTAAAGTGAGTCAGGATTTTAAGTTTGCTTCCTCTGTAGCATGGTTTGGACTAGTTTTAAGAGACTCCAAGCTCATTAAAAATAATGATCTGAAAAAAATAGAAGATCTGGCAAAGGAGGGTAGAAGTACAGATACAGAAGGTTATAGAGCAGAATTTATAAGACTGGTAGAAAGCTATAAAGCAACAAATCCATAATATTTTTACTGTTTTATATCCTTAAAACTATTTAGCAATCTTTACATACATCGTTAAACCCGTTTCATGAACCATGAAACGGGTTTAATTTTTAGTCATAGTCCGAAAATCTTAGAGTTTGCTCTTTAAGGAACTTTTCAGCAGGATTAATTTAAACTTTCTAAAGTGATCTTAGGCCTTCAATCTTAACTTTTGTGGTTTTATAGTTATATAGAGATTATTAAATGAGGAGAAAGACCGTTTTTAAAATTTAATTTTCAAAAATTATTGAAAATTCGAAAAATATAATTACATTTGTATCAGAAATTTAAAGCTATACAACATGCAACTTTCAGAAGCCAAAGAAAAATACATTCAGACCTGGGGAACTTTTGCCACCAACTGGGGAATCAACCGTACAATGGCACAGGTACATGCATTGCTTTTGGCGAGCGGTAAACCATTGTCTACAGATGAGGTGATGGAGCAGCTGGAAGTTTCAAGAGGAAATGCCAATATGAACCTTCGTGCTCTGATTGATTGGGGAATTGTCAGAAAAGAATTTATAAAAGGTGACAGAAAAGAATACTTCGTAGCAGAAAAAGATGTATGGTATCTTTTCAAGCAAATTACCAAAGAACGTAGAAAAAGAGAAATTGAGCCGGTAATTTCTTTCCTGGAAGAATTAAGAAATATTGAAGATAACGATTCAGAGGAAGCCAAAGAATTCATCAAACTAATGGATGATTTCAGCTCTGTAACTGGCAAAATCAACAATATTATGGATCTGGCGATAAAAAGTGACGATCACTGGCTAGTAGGAAAGATTACCAACCTATTAAAATAGAATAGAAGGGATGCAAATCCTTTTTTATTTCAATTAATCTTTCAAAAATTACTGAAAATATAATATTTTTAAAATATTCAGGAATGAAAACAATGATCTTTAAAATCTGGATGTACATTACCTTCCGATCAAAACACAAACGAACCCGGGGAGATTTTCTTAACCTTTAAAATAATCAGTGATGAAAACGCTTAAAAACCACACCTTAATCTACGATAATGAATGCCCAATGTGTAATATCTATTCTAAAGGTTTTACAACATGCGGAATGCTTGATACAGGCGGTAGAGAAGCCTTTACAGAAATATCGGTCAGCAATAAAAACCTGATAGATTTTAATCGTGCAAAAAATGAAATTGCCTTGGTAGATCATGAAAATAATAAAGTGACTTATGGCTTAGATAGCTTGTTATTAATTATCGGAAGCTCATTCCCATTATTAGAAAAAATAGCCAGAATACAGCCATTGTATTGGCTCTTTAAAAAGTTATATTCCTTTGTTTCCTATAACCGGAAACAGATTATCCCATCCAAAAAAGACAATACAGAACAATCTTGTGTGCCGGATTTTAACCTGAAATACAGAGTAGCTTATATAACTTTTGTGGCATTGTTTTCAGCTTACATTTTAAGTTTATATTCAGGAAGACTTGGGGGCAGTTTAACTCCGAATTTTTTAAGAGAATTAGCCGTTTGTTTAGGACAAATCCTTTGGCAAAACCTGTTTTTAAAAGCTTATTTAAAAGATAAGATCTGGGATTACCTCGGAAATATGATGACTGTTTCATTACTAGGGACATTACTTTTAATTCCTGCTATGTTGACCAATTTTGCTCCGGTTTTCTATCTCATCTATTTCGGAATTGTAGTATTCATCATGTTCTTGGAACATCTAAGAAGATGTAAAATCTTAAAACTGAATGTGCTTCCTACCATTTCATGGATATTGTTCAGACTAACAGCTTTGGCCATCATTATTTTGACTACCCTTTAAATATTATAAAATAAAAACCCTTTTGACATGTCCCGAATTTATTTAGAAATCCTGATTAACGCTGATATTCAAACTGTTTTTGATTTGGCAAGAAATATAGATTTACACCAACAATCAACCTCGAAAACTCATGAAAAAGCAATCGCAGGACGTACATCCGGCCTGATTGAAGAAAATGAAACCGTAACCTGGAGAGCAAAACATTTGGGCGTATATCAAACCCTTACCACAAAAATTATCAGTATGGAAAAGCCTAATCAGTTTACAGACGAAATGCAGAGAGGCGCTTTCAAATCATTGCATCACCAGCATATTTTTAAAACGATAAATGATAAAACATTGATGACAGATATTTTTGATTTCGAATCTCCATTAGGAATAATAGGGAAAATGTTTAACAAAATATTCCTGAAAAACTATCTCAAAAATTTCCTATTGGAAAGAAACAAACTCATCAAAACTATTGCAGAATCAGCATCCAATAACGATCAATAAACCAGCCACGAAGTGGCGATTTAACCAAGGATAGAATAAAATTCTATCAAACTATCAAACCGTCAAATCATAAAACCAAAAAAACAACCCCACGATCATGAATTTTTTAAAAGCAGAATGGAGAAAATTAGCCATCATCAATTACGAAATCAATCCTGATCTATTATTAAAATACCTACCCGAAGGCACAGAACTCGATTTTTATAAAGGTAAATGTTATGTTAGTGTAGTAGGTTTTATGTTTTTAAATACAAAATTATTAGGTTTACCGATTCCTTTTCATCGTACTTTTGAAGAAGTAAACCTTAGATTTTATGTAAAGAAAAATGAAAACGGAGTATGGAAAAGAGGAGTGGTTTTTATCAAAGAAATTGTTCCAAAACCCGCTTTAAGTTTTGTTGCTAATTCCGTTTATAAAGAAAACTACCATACCATGCCGATGAAAAACCTGATTCATCATCACGAAGATGAACTGTTAATCCGATATTCATGGAAAGATAAAAGCTGGCATTCTATTCAGATCACTGCTGAAAATAAGACACAACCGATGGAAAAAGATTCAGAATTTGAATTTATTACAGAACATTATTATGGTTTCACGAAAAAAGATGATAAAACCTCAGAATATGAAGTCTGTCACCCCAAATGGGATTGTTATCAGGTAAAAGAATATCAATTGGAAATCGATTTTCAAAAGGCCTATGGAAAAGATTTTGAATGTCTTAATAATCAGGAACCGATTTCAGTAATGCTGGCAGAAGGCTCAGAAATAGAAGTGAAAACAAAAAAATACCTTATTTAAAATAAAAAATATTTTCCATTCACTTTAAACTCTAATACTCAAAAACCCTCAAACTTATAAACTTCACAAAAATGAAAATAATCATCGCTGCCGGAACCGGATTTCTGGGGCAAAATTTAGAAAAATACTTTACAGAAAAAGGAGATCAAGTGTATATACTGACCCGTAAGCCTCAACGTAAAAATGAAATCTATTGGGACGCTAAAACAATAGGAGAATGGAAGAAAGTACTCGAGCAGTCAGATGTTCTGATCAATCTTACAGGAAAATCAGTCGATTGTCGTTACAATGAAAAAAATAAAGCAGAAATCTATGGATCAAGAATGAACAGCACAAAAATATTACAGGAAGCGGTTAATACTTGTTCTATTCCACCAAAAATTTGGTTGAATGCCAGTTCCGCCACTATTTATGTACATTCAGAAAAACATTTGAATACAGAAGAAAACGGAGTAATCGGTGATGATTTTTCAATGAATATCTGTAAAAGCTGGGAAGCAGAATTTTTTAAAATCCACAATGAAGGAATTAGAAAAGTAGCCCTTCGTACCTCTATTGTAATTGGGAACAACGGGGGAGCATTTCCAAAACTGAAAATGATTACAAAATTAGGATTGGGAGGAAAACAGGGAAGAGGAAGCCAAATGGTAAGCTGGATTCATATTGATGATTTCTGCAATGCTGTAGACTGGATTATTCAAAATAAGAGTATGGAAGGTGTTATTAATATAACCGCTCCAGTTCCATTATCCAATGAAGGCATGATGAAAAAACTAAGAAAACAACTCAAAGCTCCGTTTGGGCTTGATGCACCGGTATGGCAGCTGGAAATTGCCTCTATATTTCTGGACACAGAAACCGAGTTATTGTTGAAGAGCCGCAACGTTTACCCTGAAAAACTCATGAAAAGCGGGTTCCATTTTTCTTATCCAACCTTTGATGAAGCAATACTCAATTTATCGAAGACTTAATTTTAATGAGAATGATATACTAAACCAGCCTGAATGGAACTTCTAAATCTTCCGTAAGATAATAACTGCAGCATAAACGATGATAAGCTCATGTTGTCCTCTTACCAATAGAATGAGAGAAAGTTTATTATTCTTTTCTATCTTTTTCAGACTTTCCTTAACATGAATATTGGTGTCTGGAAGCAAAGCAAATTTGCTGGCGCGAAGAATGTCTTTAGATTTTTTGGTGATAGTGGGAGCTTCTTTTAGTTTTTCAACAAGTTTCTGGGCTTCTTCAGGAGTGAAAAGTAGTTCCAGATAATCTTGGGCAGTGGGAAAATCATAATCTTCAGGCTCCTTCATCCAGAGGTTATCTCTGGTTAGGGTATTTTTTTTCATTGATGTTTTGGATTGTGATTAAATGATAAATAAAGGCATGAATAATACTTTACAATCAGAATCCAGGATATTGAGATATATTCTCTCTAAAAGTTGATGTAAAAAGTTTAATAGAAGCAGTACTGATGCTTGTTTTTTATTAAAATTTGTTATATAAAAACTCCTTCAATATCATAATTGAAGGAGTAATATTTCCGGATGACAAACCGCAGATTTTACGATTTTTTTAGTGTATTTTAATATTTTCTTGCCAATAATACGTTCAATAGGAATGTTCCGGCCCAGTTACTGCTATTGCCTGCATTCGTTCCCATGAAATCTACACGGGCAACGGATACCGTTAATCTGGTTTTTCCACTTACATTGGCAAGACTTACAAAAGAAGCAGTAAATACATCAGGATAACTTGAATTATTTCCTGCTGTAAGGATAGGATACATATTGTTTACATTAAATGGTGCCCCTTGATATTCATAGACAAGAGTCATTCTACTACTGTTTGTATAACCGACACTAGGACCAGTTGTACCGAATGCAGAAGTTACTGAGGATTTACTGATGATCCACCAGGCATCAGTACCTGCTCCTGTATCAAAAGACACATTGGCATGGTTTGTCCAGTCTGCAATGGGGGCACTTGAGCCACTATGAGGAGGTATTGTAAGTTGCGCCCCATAAATCTCCACATTACTAGGCTTAGGAAGTACTGTAAAAGATAAGTCCCATGTACCGCCTGTAGTATTACTATTGTTTACTACTTCTGCGTATGCTCCTACAGGAATTACAAAAGATGCTACAGGAGTATTGTCAATTCGCAGGGTATTACCGCTTGAAGCCTGAAGTGTAATCGTAGAAGAAGAGATATTTTTAATCTTATAAATCCTTCCCGTATAACTTGTAGTTCCTATTCCGATAACAGGAAGAGTAAAGGTTGCATTAGCAGTTCCATTGTAAGTAATGTAGTGATCGTTAGCTACAATAGGATAAATAGTGGTTGTTACTTCTTTATAACCAGCCCTTAAAGATCCGTTGACGGCTAATGTACTATTGGGAGTAGCGGTATTAATACCAACTTGTGCATTTAATGCAGCAGCTCCAAACAAAAAAATTGAAATATATTTTCTCATATTTTTTTAAATGTTTTTTGCAAAAATATAGAAAAAAAATATTGTATGTTTTTTTTTGTTAACGATTTTTAATTGTTTTTAGCGTAAATCCCTTTTTGGGGATATTTTAAATCTTTAAATGATTAATTTAAATTCATGTAATATGCAGTTATTTAGTTTATTATATTTTGTATTACAGAAATGCTGTATTCCGTGATAATTGTCTTGTATTTCTTTGTTTTAAATAAATAATAAAATAAATTTATTTTATTTAGAATTGTTTTAAATAATTGGTTATTGTTAATGGATAGATATGCTGTATTTTACAATAAAATATTGGTACGATATATGCAGGTTTACAATAGAAACCTGAATGAATTTAATAAGGTGTTGAATTTATTCAAAAATATAAACATCATGAAAAAAGTATTGATTTCAACCCTGTTATTATTAGGCTTATCCATGAATGTTTTTGCACAAAAACATCCGCCTGTTCCACCTCATCCGTCAAAAAATGAATTAGTCAATCTTAAGGCGCAGGAATTAGATAAAAAATACAATACAGAAAAGAAACTGATCCTCAATCATCCATTGGCTACCAAAAAGATGAAAAGAGATCAGATGAAGGCTTTAAATAAAAGATATCAGACTGAAAAACGATTGCTTAAACAAATGAAATAATACAGATTTCTTGCACTTATTAAAATTTGATGAGTAGAATTCTATAAGGGGAATTTTACGAAGTTTACAGTTTAAGATAATTTTTGTTGAAAGAGAACGCTTTTTGTGCTCTCTTTTTTTATTTAAAATTAAATGAAAATGGCTTATTGATGGATTTTAAGATCAATTTGAAGAAACGTGAAACATCCAATATTTTTCCTTAAATTCGCATAAAAATTTTTAAAGTAATGAATTACGATATTATTGTCATTGGAAGTGGTCCTGGTGGATATGTTACTGCGATCAGAGCAGCACAATTGGGTTTCAAAACCGCAATTATCGAGAAAGAAAACTTAGGAGGAATTTGCCTTAACTGGGGATGTATTCCAACCAAAGCTTTATTGAAATCTGCTCAGGTTTTTCATTATATCAACCATGCTGAAGATTACGGATTAAATAAAGTAGAAGCAAGCTTCGAATTCCCGAATGTAATTCAGAGAAGCCGTGGTGTTGCCAGCAAAATGAGCAAAGGAATCGAGTTCTTGATGAAAAAGAACAAGATTGACGTAATTCTTGGTACTGCAAAAGTACAGAAAGGTAAAAAAGTTTCTGTAACAGATAAAGACGGTAAAGTAGCTGAATATACTGCTAACCACATTATCATCGCTACAGGAGCTCGTTCAAGAGAATTACCAAACTTACCGCAAGATGGTAAAAAAGTAATCGGATACAGACAGGCATTATCTCTTCCTGAGCAGCCAAAATCTATGATAGTTGTAGGTTCTGGAGCTATTGGAGTAGAATTTGCTGATTTCTATAATACAATGGGAACTAAAGTAACTGTTGTTGAATTTATGCCAAACATTGTTCCTGTGGAAGATGAGGAAATCTCTAAACACTTAGAGAAATCTCTGAAAAAATCAGGAATCGAGATCATGACAAACGCTTCTGTAGAAAGCGTAGATACAACGGGAGAAGGAGTAAAGGCGAACGTTAAAACTGCTAACGGAAACATTACGCTTGAGGCTGATGTTCTATTATCTGCTGTAGGTATTGCTGCTAACATCGAAAACATCGGTTTAGAAGAAGTAGGAATCCAGACAGATAAAGGTAGAGTTTTAGTCAACGAATGGTATGAAACTTCAGCACCTGGTTACTATGCCATTGGTGATATCATCCCAACTCAGGCATTAGCTCACGTTGCTTCTGCAGAAGGAATCACTTGCGTTGAGAAAATCAAAGGAATGCACGTTGAGAAAATCGACTATGGCAATATCCCTGGATGTACTTACTGTCACCCTGAAGTAGCTTCTGTAGGTCTTACTGAAAAGCAGGCTAAAGAAAAAGGATACGAAATTAAAGTAGGTAAATTCCCTCTTTCTGCAAGTGGTAAAGCTACTGCAAACGGAAATACAGACGGATTTATCAAAGTAATCTTTGATGCTAAATATGGTGAATGGTTAGGATGTCATATGATTGGTGAAGGAGTAACTGATATGGTAGCTGAAGCAGTAGTTGCTAGAAAATTAGAAACGACTGGTCACGAGATTATCAAATCTATCCACCCGCACCCAACAGTATCTGAAGCGATCATGGAAGCTGCTGCTGCTGCTTATGGTGAGGTGATTCACATTTAATCTGAAATACAGAAATATAGATAACAAAAAGCTCAGGGAAATCTGGGCTTTTTTGTTGAAGATATAAAATTATATAGTTTTTTAAAAGAAACTGAGCAATATAATGTTAGCTAAAACCTAACAGGTTTCTGAAACCTGTTAGGTTTATTATTTAATCCATATTTCCTTTAGTGTACATGTTTTATGATAGAATTTTATTGTTTTGTGTTAAAATAATTTTAAAATAATCATATTTATAAAAAATAATCTGATTATATCAAGCTCTTTTCTTACATTTATTCAATGAATTTTGAGAAAGTTGGACTTGTTTTGTCAGGCGGTGGTACCAAAGGAATCGCTCATGCGGGAGTATTGAAATTCTTGAAGGAAAAAGATATCAAAATAGACATTCTTTCCTGCTGTAGTGCGGGGTCTATTGTAGGATGCCTTCATGCCATAGGAAAGACTCCTGAGGAAATTATGGAATTTTTCAATTCCGTTTATTTTTTTAACTGGAAGCATTTTGCATTCAACCAGCCGGGATTGGTTTCTTCAGTTATTTTCAGGAATTATCTTAAACCTATTTTTCATGAAATGAAATTGGAGGATTTGGATATTGAAGTGAAGATTGTGGCAACAGAATTGGTTACCGGAACCCAGAAGATTTTTGATAAAGATTTTGAAGTAGTAGATGCTATTATTGCTTCTTGCTCTATTCCGGGAATTACCACTCCTTATATTATCGGAGATGAAATGTATTGTGATGGGGGAGTGCTGAACAATTTCCCGGCAGATATCATCAGAGACGACTGTGATAAACTGATTGGAGTATTTGTTTCACCACCCAACGATGCTAAAATTAAAGATCTTAACTCTATTAAAGCCATTGTTTCCCGTTCTTACGATCTTCTATCCTATAGAATAGAGAAAGTGAAATTTGAGTACTGTGATTGGTTTATTTCTTCTCAAAAACTATCTACTTACGGAACTTTTGAACGTGGAAAAGACCGTTTGGAACAAATTTTTGATATTGGCTATGAGGCGGCTAAAGAAAGCTATGGAGGCAGCCGTTTTCTTACAGAATTAAGACAATCCGGAACATAATTTCCATCATAAAAAGCAGGAGTCTGGAAGAGAGTGGTTTGTAGCTTAAAACAACTGAAATTCAACTTAAAGCAAAATTTAGATGATTAACTTCCGGAAATTAATAGTATAAAAATTTCCAACTTCTCTCTTCCAGCTTCCTGCAGGAACTTAATTTATATTAATTTTTAACTACCTGTGCGTCCTGACGTACGATCTCCTGGTCATTAGAGTCATAAACAACAAGAGTATAAGGCGCTTTTTTCGAAGAGTTGGTAAGATAGTTTCTCCATACCTGATAGCTGTGACCATCATTATTGAAATTAAAGTAATAATTACCTCCGCTGCCATCAGGAATCAGTTCTCCGTCACTTATTATCATGCTTGGCTTAGCCGTAATTTTTGCATTGGCATTCCACGATTGGTACAGGTATTTACCATTAGGCTGCTTATCAATTCTGATCTTAAATTTCTTAGTTTTAATAATCACGGTTTTAGGAACCTGTTGAGAAGTATTAGAGGTAATGGTAGTGCTTTTTGAAAATTCAGGAGTTTCTTTAGCGGAAACAAATGAGAATTGAGCTAAAGAGAAAGCTCCTAATAGAAAGTACTTAATCATATTGTTATGGTTATTGGTTAATAGTTCAAACTCCATCAAATATGAAGCCATTATTTGTGCTTACATCTCAATGAAGAATAGAATTTTCCAATATATTATTTTAAAAAGACTGAGATTCCTACGGAATGACAAAACTTATTTTTACTTACCAGATTTGTCATTCCGTAGGAATCTCAATACTTATATTTTAAAGTTTTTCAAGATTTGAATGTAATCAATATCAAGCAAAATCTTAGTTTTTTTGAACAGCAGTATAACTTGCGAAAGCCTCTTCCAGACTGTCAAATTTTCCTTTAAATTCATCAATAGGGCAATCCTGAAGGATATTTCCTTGATGAATAAGAATAACCCTTGAACAAAGTGCTTCCACTTCCTGCATGATGTGTGTAGAAAGTAAAACTGTTTTCTGCTGCCCAATTTCTTTTACCACGTTTCTTATTTCCAGAATCTGGTTAGGATCCAGTCCGTTCGTAGGTTCATCCAGAATTAATAAATCCGGTTGGTGGATAATAGCCTGAGCCAATCCTACACGTTGTTTATATCCTTTGGAAAGCTGGCTGATTCTTTTTGATTTTTCCGGGGTAATTCCTATCAGTTCAATAACTTCATCAACTCTGGATTCTGAAATTTTGTGGATGTTGGCTACAAATAGAAGGTATTCCTTCACGTACATTTCCAGATAAAGCGGGTTGTTTTCCGGTAGAAAACCTATCTTTTTCTTACTTTCAATTTCGTGTTGGGAAATATTCAGACCATTAAAAATAATTTCTCCTTCATCAATTTTCAGTGCTCCTACAATCGATTTCATCAGGGTAGATTTTCCAGCACCATTGGGTCCTAAAAGGCCGATGATCTCATTTTTATCAATAGAAATATTGATATTGTTTAAGGCAGTCTGTTCACCAAACTTTTTAGTTAAATTGTTTATCTGAAGCGGCATAATTTTTAATGTCTTTCTGCAAAAATAAAATAAAAAAACTCATTCGATGGAATGAGTTTCGCAATATTTATAAATTATAATTATTTTTTTGCTTTTTTCTTAGTTCCGTAAGCCGAAGTAGCGTTACTTGCACCTCCTTTTTTAATGACATCCTGATTGATACCGGATGCTTTGTCATACATGGCATACTTACCGTTTGTTCTTCCAAATACTTTATCAACCTGTTTTTGAGTTAAAAACTGTGATTTCCCCACATATTTTCTGTTCTTATTGATGTATTGGATAAACTGTACGGTCGGTTGGCCATAGTTTTTTTCATAATGAAGTTCGATGATATCATTAGGAAGTTCTAATACAATATTCTCTTCGGGAGCAGAGATAAAGCCGTCCATAATGAGTTTATAGAGTCCTGAAACGTCTCCGTTCAGATTTTGGAATGAAAAAGCTCGGATTGTATTCAGATTGCTGGTATTCAGATCCTGGTAATTGACAGTATACTTGTCTTCTTTTTTATATAAACCAACAGAATTGTCTTTGCCGATTTCCACCAAACTTTCATTTTTCAACACTTTAATCTGAGAGAAAACTGAAATACCGAACATACATGTAATAAGTAGAATTATTTTTCTCATGGAATGAATTTTAATGTTTTATAAATTGGTGCACATAAACTTACAAATAAAACGGCTAAAAAGCAATTTTATTCGTTCTAGCAAAAATAATACTTTTTTTTAATATCTATGAGAAATGGACAGATAGGGAAAGGTTGTTTTTATTGTATGTAAGAGCCTGTAAAACAGCTTTTTATTTCTTTGTTATGGAAAATATCTCCACTTATGTTTATGATGAATTTAGGGATGTAAAATTGTGTAATATGTTGAAAAACAGTATGAAGATAATTAATATGAAGATGTGTTTTCAAAAAATATTTAAAATAAATGTTAAAATGATAACTTGCAAGTGGAAATGTGAAAAGAATGTTTAAAGAATCAATCCATAAGGTATTAATAAACAGTTATAAAAGCCTGTTTTTTGAGAACGTGGATATAAAATGATCAAACTCCTGTTTGTAGCTTCTCCCCACGGGAATCTCATAGGCTCTGAGATGAATTTCATTATTGTTGAAAGCTGTAACGAATGCAGTATTGATGATAAACGACCTATGAACTCTTATAAAACCTTTTGAGGCTAAAAGCAATTCCAGATCTGTAATTTTACTTTTTGAAATAAATTTTTCGTTGGTAGATAAAGTTATTTTGATATCATTTCCCTGACTTTCAATATAGATGATGTCTGTCAGAGACAGCTTCCGATGCATTCCTTCTGTTTTAAGAATGATAAAATCGTTTTTTGAATCACCAATATTCCTCAATATGCGTTCTACAGATTTGAAAAAACGCTCAAAAGTGATGGGTTTCAAAAGATAATCCACAGCTTCTAGTTCAAAGCCTTCAATGGCAAATTCTCGGTAGGCAGTTGTAAAAATGGTTTTGGGCTTTTGAGAAAGTGATTTTAAAAAATCAATTCCGCTGAGATGAGGCATCTGAATGTCAAGAAATATTAAATCCACAGTCTGATGTTGAAGGAGTTTATAAGCTTCAAGAGCATTTTCTGCTTTACCTGCCAGTTTTAAATGATCGATTTTGGAAATATGATTTTCCAGTAAGGTTGCCGCTAAAGGCTCGTCATCTACAATGATACAGCTAATCATATTGTGAAGGAGTGATTATTTCAACGTTAAAAATATTGTTTTCCGTGGAGATATGGAAGGTAAAATGTTCATGATAATGATATTCCAGCTGTTGCTTAATATTCTGAAGCCCGATTCCTTTTTCATTATGATCTGAAATATCACTATAAGTATTTTCAATTCTGAAAACGGAGTGTCTTTCATTGGTTTCAACTTCTATTTTTATTTCTGTTCGCTCTGAACTCTTTCCAGCTCCATGTTTAAATGCATTTTCCACAAGAGTAAGGTACAGTAATGGAGGAACAGAATTAGCAGAAATGAATACGATCTTCTTGGTTATTTTTAATCTCTCATTGGAATAGCGCAGGCTCTCTAGGGCAATATAATCATCAATAATGGAGAGTTCATCAGCAACAGCCACCCATTTTTTCTGCCCTTTGTATAGAATATAATCTAAAATAGCCGATAACTGGCTGATGGATTGGGAGGTTCTATCTGAATTACTGATGGAAAGTGAGTAAATATTATTCAAGGTATTAAATAGAAAATGAGGATTAAGCTGAGCTTTGAGGGATTTCAGTTCAATCTCGGTTTTCTCTTTTTGGAGTTGTATGGCATTTTCTTTTTCATCCTTATATCGCATGAAAAACATCATCGAAATGAAGATAAAAGCCCCACTGATAATGGGAAAAGTATAATGAAGTAAAAGATAACGGATATCAGTTAAAATGCTGATCAGGCTGTCTTTGAATTCATTGATAAAAAGAGGTTCAGCAATATCAACAATAAAGATCCTGTTGGCTACGGAAATAATGTACAAACTTAGAATGAGATAGATTGAAAATTCAACATATTTTTTTCGGTCAAAAAAATAACGGATGAGAAAATAATAAATAAAATTAGCTCCCAGAATCTGAAAAATCCAGTGACAAAAGTTATAGATTACCAACTGTTTAAAGATTCCGCCATTGTGGTCGTCGTACGTCTTTGCGATTCCAAACAAAAATAAGGCGATCCAGAAAAACAGCTGGAAGTATATATTTTGTCGACTATAGGTGGATGCTCCGATTCTCATGATCCTCAAAAATAAAAAATCTTAAGATACAGCTGATCAATGTAATGTGAAATCTTATACAATAAGGATAAATAGCGACATTTAATGTTTGGACTGCATATTTTACCATTGGCATCAGAATTCCTGTTTTCTGAACTTTCTGTTTAAAAGGACTCCTGTTTTTGATAAAATTTGCATTAAAAAAATATGATTACAGAGCGTTCAGAAAGACTTTATGGATTGGATCATCTAAGAACATTGGCCATTGTACTGGTTTTACTTTTTCATTACAGGGCATTTAAACATCCTGAATGGATAGATGTTATAGGAAAATTTGGCTGGACGGGAGTTGATCTTTTCTTTGTACTAAGTGGTTTCCTGATTTCAGGACAGCTCTTTAAAGAGAGGGAAAGTAAATGGACAATAGATGTAAAGACATTTTATATCAAGCGTTTTTTCAGAATTATTCCTACTTATCTTTTTACTCTCTTTCTGTACTTTACTATTCCATTTTTCCGGGAGCGGGAAGCGTTACCTCCTTTGTGGAAATTTGTTACATTCACTCAGAATTACGGATTGGATGTGATCAATCAGGGAACATTTTCTCATGCGTGGTCTTTGTGTATTGAAGAGCAGTTTTACCTTATCCTTCCTTTGTTTCTTTTGGTTGTGATGTCTTCAAAACTATTTAAATACTTTGCTGTTTTGATTATCTTTTTCATTATGTTTTCTCTAATCATAAGACTTGTAATCTGGAATATATCTGTGGCAGGAATAGATCATAATTCTCTGGAATTCTGGCGTTCATGGTATATGAAAATATATTATCCAACCTATACAAGATTAGATGGTTTGGGAATAGGAGTTCTTATCAGTTATTGCATGCAATATTCTTCAGGCTTTAAAAGTATGGTTCATCGCAACGGAAACAGGATTTTTCTGGTGGGGACACTCTTATTGAGTATTTCATTCTGGGTTTGTAATGAACAGGCTTCAGAGGCAGCATCTGTATTTGGGTTTACTCTGGTGGCAATAAGTTATGGTTTTATTGTTTTATCTGCTGTTTCAGCATCATCGTTCCTTTCAAAGAGTAAATCCTATATTACGGCTGAGCTGGCAGCTTTGTCTTATGCTGTTTATCTTTCCCACAAAGGAATTATTCATATTGTCCAGACTCTTTTTGAACGATTTGATCTCGAAACTTCAGATACCGTATGTTTGATATTTTGTTTAATGGGATGTCTTATAATAGCTTTGGTATACAGGATTTTAATTGAAAAGCCTTTTGCATGGATTAAAGACAAAATTTTAAAGCCTAGGAAATAAATACCTTTTACTTTATAGGTTGGTTGAGTTCTTCATCTGGTAGAGCAAGCCTGTCTCTTCCTCTTTCAAATCCTTGAATAAACCAATAAATGATTAAGGAGAAGACAATGATGATAGTCAATACAGACCATACAACTTTTTGAAGCTTTGAGATCTTTAATCTGGAAATAAAGAAAACAATCAGGGCAATTACTATAAAAATAATGAAGGATATTCCCATTTGTATCACTATATTTTGAAAAGATACGAAAAGGAAGTAGAAATATTTTTGTAAATGAAACAACATTGATAGTTTGAATTCATTCTACAATCTTCGAGCCCCCGTGTACTCCAATAAAATATCCTATAGAGATCACTGAATAAGCAGATGTTTGTGTAAAAAAAAGGGCTTAATATCCAAGATCAGCGAGAGAAAAACAAAAAGGTAGCTCTCAGAAATACAGGCTACCTTTATACATTTCAGTTGTATAGGAAAAGAACTATTTGAAAGTAATGTTTTTCAATACTATATTTTTGATGGCAGCTTCCTGAAAACTCCAATATTCACTGTTTTTAGGCATTTGGTTTTCAAGAATGATCAGACTTGTGTCTGTAGATGGGAAATACGCATTAAGGCATGTAAAGCCATCACCAAGACCTGTTACTGCATAATAATCAAGCCCAGATTCCTTGATGAATCTTATATTATACCCGAATCCCATATTTTCCTTGCCAAAAACATTATGTTGGGAAGATGTAGACGGTGTCAGGATCAACTTTTGATACTTAGGAGAAAGAAGTTTCCCTTTAAACAATGCCTGGTCCCACTTTGCAAGATCCTCCACAGTAGAAACAACTCCAGCTGCAGAAGCTATACCATCATTTAAAAATGAACTTTCCACTTTTTCGAATTGGTTATGCTCACTTCTATAACCAGGAACTAGAGCCTGATTATTTTTACTGTTATAAATAAACGTTTTCTCCATCTTTAGCTTTTTGAAAAGAGAGTTGGCGAGTTCTGTGAAGGTTTTGCCGGTTGTATTTTGAAGAATTTCTCCCAGGAGCATATAGGATAGATTCCCATATTTGAACTGTGATCCGGCTTTAAAAGCAACAGGTTTTTCTATATCTACAATACCATGGGTGTGGTTCAGAAGATTGTGTATGGTTACGGTATCCGACCAGGATTGAGTAAGTGAAGGAAGATATTTTTTTATCGGAGTCTGAAGATCAAGTTTCCCCTGTTCAGCAGCCTGTAAGATCAAAACAGCAGTAATCTGCTTTGAGTTCGACATCACTTCAAACTGATCGTCGGTTTTTAGAGTAACTTTTTTTTCGAAATTCTTATATCCATTAGCTTTTAGGAATTTTACTTTTCCATTTTGTGAGACCAAAACCACTCCGTTGAACTTCAGAGGGGTAGAAGTCGTCATGATACTGTCAATTTTTTTTAAATAAAAATTGTTTTTCTGTGCTTTTAAAGCAACAGACAGCAATACGGTAATTGCCAGTGTAAAAGATAGTTTTGTCTTGGTCATGGATTTATTTCTTGTTATAGTAGTCATATGTTGCTTTGGCAATATCTGCGATGATGGCTTCTGAGTTGTCAACTGTTTCATAGGTGTCATGTACAAAAACAGCAATGTATATTCTTTTTTTATCTGAAAGTTCGATAATTCCATAATCGTTAACAGCTCCTGTCATTCCTGCTTTATTGGTGAATGAGGTTCCGGTACGATGGGCAACTTTAACATCTTTGGGGAGCTTGCCTTTAAGTCTTTTGATTCCGGTAGCATTATTCAGCATGGCTGTATAGAGCCATTTTGTATGTTCTTTATTCAGTATTTTCCGGGTGTAGAATGCTTCAAGCAATTTGATGGCTTCATTGGGAGTTATTTTATTCACAAACTGAGATTGCCAGTCTTTATGCATGTCCTCTTCATTATTTTGAATGATAACACTTTTATTGTTGATGAACTTTTGAACGGATTCAGGGCCGCCGATCAGTCTCAGCAGAATATCCGTCAGGTTATTATCACTGTAGGAAACCATCCATTTCATTGCTTCCTCCAGACTGATCTCAATATTACCTTCAGGATGTTCTTTTTTGAAGGGACTCCATGTATCTTCTAAAAGTTCCTCTTTTTTGATGAATAGTTTTTGCTGTAAAGAAAGCTCTCCTTTTTCTATTTTATGCAGAACCGTTAAAGCGATAGGAAACTTTACAGTGCTGAGCATGGGATAAAGCTTATTGCCATTGATTTGAGTGATTTTCTTTTTATAAGGTCCTATAATTGAAATTCCTATGTCGGATTTCTTATTTGAAATAATAGATTGAAGTGTTTTTGTTAAGTCCGGATATATTTTCGTTTGTGAGAAAAGCGGCAAACTTAAAAAAAGTAGGAATAGTGTGAAAATAGTTTCTTTCCTCATGCTGAACAGGGTTGTTTTGATTGGTTTCTTAGTACCAAATATATGTATTTTCAGTATTGCTTTTGGTCAGGAATCAGTATTTTTATTGATGAATGAATATTTCATGTATTCTCATCTGTATGACGTTTTGGATAACAAGATTATTATGCTTTTGGAGTATCAATGCCAGTGAGACATTTGAGTAAAAAACCTCCGTTTTTAACGGAGGTTTTTTATGAGAATAAAATTGAATCTAAAGAATTCCTCGGAGCTTTGCCTTGGAGATTATGTATTCACAAGCTCTAAGTATATACTACTGTTCTAGTGTATTGTGACTGGAAATGTACATGATGTTCCACCATTTGTCAGTGTGAAATTTGAATTTCCTGAAGCAGAAGGAGTTCCAACTGCTTCCAGAGTAAATTCTACATTTCCAGAGTTTACACTTTGTGCTCCTATGAACCTTATCCCATTTTGTGTGCCTGTTTGTAAACTTACACTACCCGGCTCTGTTACATTCAGTGTAATTTGGATATATCCCGAAGCGGGTTGATTAACATTTAAAAAAGAAAAATCCCTAACAGTAGAGCAGTTGATCGTAAAAACAGCAGACTTTATGCTTTGAAATGTTTTCCACTGCTCTCCGTTCCAGAAATTGACTCGTTTAGTATCTGTATTCATAATCCACATGCTGCTTTCAGAATTTCCTAAATTCATTGAATTTCTAGTCACGTTATTTATCAGCGGGAATAATACTCCTTTATTTTTAGATTCAATGTCAAGTATCGATTTTGTATTAGGAGAACTTACACCAATGCCTATTTGTCCTTTTAAGAATACAATCCCTATAATGCTAAATATTAATAAAAATTTTTTCATATAGATACATTTTATTTTATAGGTCCTTTTTTAATAGCCCACTCGAAGATGTTCATATATAACTTTCCAAATATATTAGATGCAGTTAAAGTTGAGTTTCCAGCCCAATCTATATTTCCTAATACAATGCTATTGTCTTTCATTATAATCAAAGATACATTACTGTTGGCCCCTGTTCCTGTAGCAAGAATCTTTCCTCCACCCAAAACTGCTGATTGATTGGCGCCAGAACTTGCAGAAGGAAATCCTAATGATCTCAAATCACCAAAGCTACCATTGAGGGGAATTTCATTTTGATTAGTAAATGTGCCAGCTTGATTTCCATAGTATGGTGTAGCAAATCCTAACATATTTGCAAAAATTGCGTGCTCATTATCGTCTGCATGAAAAATAGCAATACCTTTTTTATTGTCAATCCAGGCTTTAATGGCTTGTATTTTATCATTATTTAAACGCCAATCATTAGTGGATGGCCATCCACACCATAAAATATCTGCAGAATTCAGTTTACTGATAAAACTAGCCAGACTTTCAGTAGAAGTACCTTGTGTAAAATTGAATCCTGCAATTTTTATTGTACCGCTTGGAGAAAAATTAGACGCTAAAGCAGCTCGTAGATTAGTTGTGAATGAACTATTTGTTGAACCAAGTGCAGAATTCCAATACTCTGGAAGAAGACTCATGACTGTATACGTTTTTGTAGAGCGTTCAATGATTTTTACGCTGACAGAGCAAGTGGAAGAAGGTGTTTGGGTATCATTGAAAGTAAAAAGAGCATTATTGTTGGGCTGTGTTGGTGTTCCCGTAGCTGTCAATCTTATTAATTGGGGGCCTGCAGCTGTAATTATTCCTGAACCGGAATAACTCACCCCAGAAACAGTATTACTTTGTATGCTCCATGTTCCAGTGGAAGAAGCATTTATTTCCAAAGTAATAACAGAGTTTGCAGGCTCTCCAACAACGAGATCGGAAGATAAGGAAGCTGTATTGCAATTAATACTGAAGTTACTTTTCCCATCAGTATTTCCACAGGTATCATACCATAATGTACCGTTCCATATGTTGTAACACTTAGTACTGGTATTAAATATAGTTAATCCAGTTTCAGCTGCTCCAATCGATACAATATTGTCCCTTTCATTGGTTGTAAGTCTGGGAAGTAAAACACCTTTATTGGAGGACACAATATCTAATATTGAATTGGGATTAGGAGAAGGTGTATTTATACCAACTTGACTATTGAGGATACAATAAAATAAGCTAATGAATATTGTCATCAGCTTTCTTGTTAATTTAACTTTTGATTTCATTTACAGTAGTTGCATTATTTTTCTGCAATTTTAAATATCTGAACCAGATTGTCCAAAAATCATTATACTACTTGGGTACATTTTGTTTTATAACGTGATAATTTTCATCCTACATAAATCCTTCGCGTAATGTTGGGTTTATTGATTTGTATTTTTTAATAAATTAACTTGGTAGTTATGATGTTTTTGATTGCTTTATAGTTTGTATCAACATACTTGAATATTGAGTAATTTTTTGCTGCCCAAGTTTGATTTAAGGGGGGGATGATTTCGAAAATGAATTATAATAAATGAATTCATTCATTGTAAAAGGGTATAGAAAAGATGATTTGCACTATTTTGTATCTGGTGAATCTTGTAATTGATGAAGAGGGAGATTAATTTTTTTTGTTGTAATCTATTACTTAAAGTAGATGTTGGAGAAGATTATTTATTCCATATTTTTATATGAAAAATACATTATTTTATGGATTGTGATTAATTAATTTTATATACTGAAATGTGTGATTTATTCTTTAATCATTATGTAGGTGTTGATATAATTGTTTTTTTAATGAATTGATTTTTATGTTGTTAAATACTTGAAGTATATTTGTAGGATGTGTTTTTTCTGAAGGGTATAGCTGTTTTATTATTTTCGTTAAAATTTTCCTATGATATATATTGTCAAGTGGTTTTATAATTAATTATTTATAATATGATAGATATTAACTCTCTGAAGAATAATTATTTTATTATAAGCATATTTTGTTTTATTTTTCTGAACAGTTGTACCGGATCAGATCTATCAACAAAAAATTTCGATTATCCGTTGCTTCGTGATAATGAGACTTTGCGTCTTGCCGGTAATTATGATAAATGTATGTTGCTTAATGAGGAATATCTGCAGAAGGCGAAAAAGAATGGTTATCAGGATGGAGAAGCTCTTTGCTATATCAATTTATCCAATATATGTGTGACAATCGGGAATTATAAAAAAGGATTTGTATTTCTGAAAAAGGCAGAAGTGATTTTGGAGAAATCAAAAAAATTAGCACTTAAAGCAAGGTTTTATCAAGAATATGGACAGCTCAGCAAAGTGACCGGGCTGTATAAAAGTGCCTTGCAATATAACTCAAAAGCACTGTACTACACACAGCGCTGCTCACAAGAGGATGAAAGAAGATATTTTCTGAGTAAGGTTTTTGCAAACCGGGCTGATTTTCTGTACGACATAAAAAGAACAGATTCATCTCTGATCTATTTTCACAAAGCTCTGAAAATTGAAAATACATCGTTGATCAACAGTTTAATTGCAAAGCATCATCTGTATTATTCAAAACAGCTTGATTCTACAAAGTTTTATATTGATAAATCTCTTAAACTTATAAAAAAAGATAAACCCTTGCTGGATGCCCAGGAAGGAATGGTTTACAGAATTGTGGGTGATTATTATAGGGAATTGAGAAACTATCCGGAATCTAAGGATTTTTATCATAAAGCTCTTGATGTTTTTCTGAAGACTAACCGGGTATATAATATTCCCTTTATCTATCAGTCTATTGCAGAGGCTTATAGAGGAATGGGGGATAAAGAAAAGGAAAGAGAATATGAAAATAAGTACCTTGATGCCAAAATGAAGCTGTCGCAGAATCAAAATGAAACTATAAACCTTCTGATTGATAAATTATTGACTGAAAAAGAGAACGATGTTGAAGGCTTTAAGCTGAAGTTGTTGATTGTGGTGTCATTTTTTATACTATTATTGATGACTATTTTTATTCTGAAATACAAAAAACTGAAATACAAAAAAAGTAAATTAATAGAAGAGACCGATATTTTAAAGAACCAGACTGAACTTCTGTCCAATAAGGTGAATGAAAGCTTCAGTGACCTTATTATGTTGGCTAAAAGAAATGATTCTTCCTTTCTTGCCCGGTTTCAGGAGGTGTATCCGGACTTTATAGAAAAATTGCTGGATATCAATGAGGATCTTTCAGGAGCTGATTTACAGCTGTGCGCTATGATTAAACTGAATTTCAGCTCAAAAGAAATTGCTACCTATACGTCTATTCTGCATAAATCTGCTCAGCAGAAAAAATACAGACTCCGCAAAAAACTAAATGTGCCCAGTGATCATAATCTATATACTTTCTTTCAGGGATTGGATTCCTGATCTGCAGATAGTAAAATACAGTTATATATGATTGGCTTTACTAACCTTTCTGAACATAAAATGCTGATCTTTATATGACCAGTGAATGCTTAAAAGAAATCACCCTCTTGAAGGAATTTTTTTAGGATATACTCTCAATATTTGATCCTTTCTACACTCCAATATCCCAATCCGGCTAAGATAAAAGTAAAACCGAAATCTAAGCGGTTCATGAAAATTTTTATTGCAATGATCTTATTGTATTCATAAATTAACCTGAGTTCGGGATAATAAAATTAAGGATAATAGGCTGGAAGCTGGAAGAGAGAGGCTGGAAGTTACTATCGGAGCTACAATTTCTGACGTTGCCGTAAAATTTGATGAAGCAGTTTTTAAAGGAATAATAAATTACAGGGTTGTAAGTGTTTTTTTTTAACCTCAACTCACTTCCCTCTCCCAGCTCCAGTCTTCCTTACTTACTAAAGACAGAAATGTCTTATCCCGAACTCGGGTTAAATTACCATTGGCCAGTATTTTTAGGCGGTGGATCTGCCTTTACATATCTATTCTCAGATTCTTTTGCTGTAAAATGGCAGAAAGATTTCAATACCATTACCATGGCAATTGATGTAAAGAGGTATTTCATGACTTTTTATTTTAAATTTATAAATATTCAAATATTCATTCTTTTTGTACATAATTTTTAGAAATAATACACGTTTAGGGTTCATAGGCTTTATGATTGAAAGTATAAAATCCATTAAACGACTGTTGGGATTAGGAAAAAGGGTGGTGTGGGAGATGAGCAGTTTGTGAAAGGAAGGATAATACATCATGCAGCAGTTTTGTGAATGTCTGAAAAAGTAAACCTTCCAGATCCGGAGTTGATAAAACTGCAGAAAAGTATTCTTGAAACTCAAGCCGGAAAATAGACTGATGAAACGAAAATTTAAAGAATCAGAAAAAAATAAATAAGAAGAAAAGCGTAATTCTATTGATCATCAAATTGTATGAATGGCATCATTTACATTAAATGGTGCCATTTTGTTTTTAAGTATATACTATAAGTTTCTTACGGAGAGAGGAGTTGGAAGAATAGAGTCCTGGTATATAAAAAACCACCATTTACTGTAAATGATGGTTGCTTGAAATATATTAAAATTGTTTTGCTTTTTATCTAATCATTCTGTTTGATTTGGGGGTTATTATTAATCTCTTTATTCGGGATTTGGAATTTAAATTTATCCGGTGTCAGGTTAAATCTTCCAAAGGTGTGGTTGGTTCCTGTATATACTCTTTCTAAAGGCGTATTTAATCTCTTCATATCAAACCATGCGTAGCCTTCACCCCAAAGTTCAATTCTTTTCTGCAGGATGATTTCATCAATCAGATCTACACCTGTTTTGGTAGATAGGGTATAAGCCTTATCTCTTTTGGAGGCAATTTCAAATAATACCTGTTTGGCCTCTGCTTCTCTTCCTTGTCTTGCCAAAGCTTCTGCTTCAATATAATATAAGGAAGAAGCTCTGATGTAGATATAATCTCCTTCAAACATGCTTGGATCTTTGAACTTCCAGCTTACATAGGCTGGATAGTTTTTGGTTTTTCCATTAAAGGTATACTTGGCAGGCTGGTTTCCGTTGAATACCTTCTTACGGTAATCCGTATCCGGAATGGCTTCATACAAACGCTTGTCAATAAGTTTATAAATCTGAGCTGCTCCTGCATATCCTTCATTGGTATTATCAAACATAGAGAAGAAAGAAGCATAATAGTTTCCGATACTCATCGTAGAAATTGTATTATGGTATCCCCAGATCACTTCAGGATTACTGATATTGGAAAACCCTGTAGTGGTATAATCATTTTCCGCCATCAGGGCAATTCCCTGCTTACCATCTGCAGCATATTTTACGGCTTTGGCATAGTCTCCGGTTTGAAGAAATACCTCAGCAGCAATGGCTTTAGCAGTTCTTTGATCGATCTGAGCTCTTGATGGACGGGCAAAGCTTTCCAAAAGAACAATAGATTCTTCAATATCCTGACCAATCTGCGAGTATACCTGAGCTACCGTTGATCTTGGAAGTCCCTGGCTGGGATTATCGGTGGTAAGCACCAAAGGAAGTCCCGGATCCGACTGATGTCCTTTATAATCATTCGCATAAAAACGGATCAGATGAAAATATGAATAAGCTCTTAAGGCAAGCAATTGCCCTTTAATGGCTTTGTTTTTAGGACTTTCATCCCCCTTTAAATCATTAAGAAGTTTATTGATAATGAATATCCTTGCATAAAAAGTAGTCCATACAATTTCTGAAGCGATATTACTGGCATTGGTCGCTTCATAATTATAGAACATTCCCAAATGCTGATTTTTTGCCTGTATCACATCATTGGACATTAAATCAGCACCTGCCTTTATCCCCATGATCCCGAAATCAGAGTGAGACGAAATGTTCCCCCCAGCACCATTACTGCGAAGATCAAGATAAATTCCGCCCAGGATTTTTTCCGGTTTTGACTGATCTTCATTCAGTTGTTCACCGGAAATATCTCCCTCAGGTAAGGTATTGAGATCATTAGCACAGCCCGTCGTAATGAGACCTACGGCTAAAGCTGATATAAAGTATTTTATTGTTTTCATAATTTCTTTTAAAATGTTAGTTTGAAACCTAGTGAAACACTGGATAATAAAGAGTATTTGTAAGCATCGGATACTCCGGTTAATGAAGCTCTCGGATCATAACCTTTTCGTTTAGACCATAGATACAGATTGTTTCCTGTAGCATAGATTTTTAATGTTGATAAGCCGATCTGCTTAGCAAAATCGTCTGATAACTGGTATGATAATGTCACATCCTGAAGGCTGATATAGTCAGACTTAACCAAGTATAATGTGGAATGCCCATTCTGGTTGGTAGAAGTAAGATCTACACGAGGTAGTGCTGCTGTTGGGTTTTCCGGAGTCCATGTTTTATCAAGATCAGTGGTGTAGTTAGAACCGTAGGTATCAGAGTGGAATAGGGATCTGTAAATATCATCATATCCGTATCCGCCGAACTGATAGGAGAAATTAACTGATAGGTTTACTCTTTTATAGGTTATATCCGTTCCAAATCCACCATATACCTTAGGAATTGCAGATTTCCCGGTATTATAGTCACTCGCTTCCTTATAATTATTGGTAACCGTTTTTTCTACCTGCTGGGTGGTTGGGTTGATCGTGTTTTTATACCATAATGCGTCTCCATTCTCAGGATTTATTCCGGCAAACTCTTTTAAATAATAAGTATATCGGTCTCCACCTTCAGCAAGAACAAACAATCCTGAAACCAAACCTGTAGCTCTTTGTTGCTCCGGTAACTTGGTAATCTTGTTTTTATAATGAGTAGCGTTGGCATAGAAATTCCACTGAAGATCCTCTGTTCGAAGAATATCTACACTAATATTAGCCTGAACCCCTTTATTGTACATGTCTCCAATATTTCCATACTTCACATATGAACCTGAGTTGGATATTGCTAATGGAAGAGTATAGATCATATCCGATACCTTTCTCTCAAAATAATCAGCATTTAAATTTACTCTATTGTTAAGCAGAGAGAGTTCAAAACCGGCATTCAGGTTTTTGGAAGTTTCCCATTTCAGATCTCTGTTTCCTTGTTTTTTTAATGTAAGTACAGGTTTGCCATCCCCAAAATTATTAATTCCATAAATGTCCTGATAAGCATAGTAATCTCTGGTGGTGCTATTCAGTAAAATGTTGTCATTTCCCTGTTGTCCATAAGACACTTTCAGCTTCAATGCATTAATTACTTTGTTGTCTTTAAGGAAATCTTCTTTAGCAACATTCCATGCAGCTCCTAAACCATAAAATGTACCCCATCTGCTTTCCGGAGCGAAGACTGAAGAACCGTCTCTACGTACATTCGCATTAAAGAAATACTTACCGTCATAGTTATATAATAACCTTGAGAAATAGCCTTCTACCGCATATTCATATCCGTTTCCTGACAGGTCTGTTATTTTTACAGCATTATCAAAAGACCACGACTCGGGTAGTAAAAGCTGTTGTTTAGTTCCGGAAAACCCTTCATTCTTTGTTTTGTTCAATTCATGACCAACAAGGATATTGAAGCTATGCTTATCCAATTTCTTCTGATAAGTAAGCAGCTGCTGATGATTCAGGGTGTAGTTAAATATAGATTCCTGAGTAATAGTTCCGCCCACAGATGAAGAAGTCCCACCCAGTGTATTTCCAAACTGAAGACTTCTTAAGTTTTCAAGATAAGCTCCAAAATTGTAAGTGAAATCCAATCCTTTAATAATCTCATAATTTAAGCCAAGATTGATATTGCTGATATTGCTTACTCTTTGAGATTTATCCTGCTGAAGATTTCCTACAGGGTTTTCAAAAACCGCATAGGATCTCGTAGCTCCGTTTGGCCCTTGCCCATCTCCATAATCGTATAAAGCATTTCCGTGGTTGTCGTAAAGCTGCTGGTAATTATCATTTCTAAGGAAAACCGGATAGAAAGGCGCTATATTTCTGGCAAACTGAAATGGATTGGAAAATCCGCCCGTTTCCCCGAAATTCTGCTTGCTGTAAGTATAAGACAGCGCCGTGGTTAATCTTAACTTCGGCGTGATAGAGTAGTCCACATTTGATCTGATCCCGAATCTTTCAAAGCCGGAAGAAATAAGATATCCCTTGTCATCCAGATAGTTTAAAGACGTATAAGATTTTACTTGGTCACCACTGGCATTAATGCCTACTGTAGCTTCTCTTCTTAAAGCAGGTCTGAAAAGAAGTTTTTTCCAGTTATCCTGATAAAGCAGCTTGGCATCAGGGTTAAAAGAACCATCCGGAGCGATTAGTTGACTGAATGGCACATTATAAACATTGTATCCAAGTCCGTTCAGAGCGGAAAGCCCTGCAGCATGCGGGGTAGTCGTGGAAGGAACAGCCCCCGGCTGCTTCTGTCTTGCAATTTCCCCAATTCTGCCTCTGTTATAGTAAGCAGTATAATAATCTTGTGGTGAAGTATACACGGAATAATCCTCAATAGATCTGAAATTAACTCCGGTTTTTATATCAAGATCAACACTCAGTTTCTTGTTTTTACCTCTTTTGGTATTCACAATAATGACCCCATTGGCCCCTCTGGAACCATATAAAGCGTTGGAAGAAGCATCTTCCAGAAAAGAAATACTCTCAATATCTGCTGAAGAAATACTGTTCAGGTCACCACTGTAAGGAATCCCGTCCAATACAATTAAAGGATCACTGGAGGCATTAATAGACCCAATTCCCCTCATTCTTATCGTAGGTTGGGAACCCGGTTGTCCGGAAGAGATCACCTGTACCCCTGCCACTTTACCTCCAATTCCCTGAAGAACGTTTCCGTTTTGAAGATTCCCCAGATCTTTAGCCTTTAACGACTGTACAGATCCTGTAATTTCTTCCTTTTTTTGCTTTCCGAAGGCTACCACCACCACTTCTTTGATGGCAGTCTCCTGAGAAAGACTGTCTTTTTTCTGTGCAAAGCCATATTCTGCGAATAAGAGCACGGCCAATACACCCAGTTTGCATTGTTTTTTTCTCATTATATTAATCTTAGGTTTTAAAAATTGAATTGTGTGTTACGCTTTATCTTCCCGTTTAGGAAAAAATAAGTCCCTGCCTCCCTTTTGTAAGGAGGTGTAAGAAAGAAAATGTTAAAATAGAGGAGGTGTACCCGGATTAAATAGGCCTTGAGCTTAACGGGCTTTAATTCCTACAATAATGTGCATATTTCTTTGGGATTTATGGCATCATCATTTTACACATCATAGATTCAAAGCACATATTCTTAGAAGTAATCTTATGCTGTGAAAGGCTCTTCCCTGTACAACATTTATGTTGAACAGAAACTACAGCCATGATAGTGTATGGGTAAGAATTAAAGTCATTCTTATTCATGAGAATAGAGTTTTATTTTTTTAACTGGGTCAAAATTATTTAATAATTCATAAAACTTTGTTAAAAGAGGGTATGAGAAAAATCATATTAGTCTACTATTTTAGTAGGGTTATTGAAAAATACGGTATATTGTTTAATTTAATAACTTTAACTATTTGTATAGTAGTTGTTTGTGGTTTTTGGATGAATGTTTTAAAAATTCAAAAAAAAATCAATTTTACAGATGAATAAAATTTAACACCATAAGTCTATTGTTTTTGTAGACTTTTTATGTATTTTACGCCCGATTTCTTCGTAGGGAGCTTTATCCCGCTATCCACTCATACTCCTCACACCAAGGCTAAGGCTTACGCGTGTTGCGGGGTAACCGTTACTATCGGGGCTAGGGAAGGATGATGGGAGATGAAAAATGTGTCATTAAAAGGATTATCATTTGTTTTTTTCAAATTGAAACTCTTTTACAAAAAAAATAATTATATTTTTGAATACTGTAATGGCAAAGTCTTTTTGTCAGTTGCAGGTTACTATTATTATGAGAAAATACCTTACCTATATTGTAATGTTGGGATTTCCTCTGTTGGGAGCCCAAACTAAAGTGGTTGAAAAATCCACTTATCAGGAAAACTGGACTGTGCTGGAGAAAGAAAATGCAGCCATGGCCTTTGATGCAGATGTAAAATTATCTGATGCTGAGATTGCCTTGGATAAAAAATTATTCCAGATCAGAAAACAGTTCCTTACCGAAACAGAAAAACAGCATATACCATTATATAACCGTTCTTTTAATGAAATAAAACCATTAATAGAAACCAGTAAATTGTTTAAAGTCATTCAGACAATGCCTAAAGGAGGGCTGCTGCACACGCATAGCGGTGGTTTGGCCAGTGCTACATGGCTGATTGCAACAGCTAGAAAATATAAAGAATGCTATGTATACGATCAAAAAGACAATGATAAATTTATTTTCGGTCAGTTAGGTTTCTTTGAAAGTGGAAAAGTTCCCAATGGATTTGTCAACCTCAATCAAAAGTTGATTTCAGATCCCGGATTTGAAAAGGAACTGCATGAACTTCTCCTTTTAAAAAGGGATAATCTTTGTTCCTACACCGATTATTGGATTGAGTTTGAGAAACGTTTCCAACGCATTAACCTGCTGTTGCCTTACCGTCCTTTCTTTAAAGAATATTATCTGAAAGGCTTTCAGGACTTGGCTAAAGATAAAGTACAGCACGTTGAGATCAGATATGTATTTGATGAATTGTATGATTTCCAACAGGGGAAATACCCATTGGAAAAATCCATTACAGATTTACAGGATATTGTGAAGCAAATGCGTCAATCAGACCCTCAGTTTAGTCTGAAACTGATTTATTCAAGCTTTAAATTTCTGGATTCAGAAAAGATTGAAAAACAACTTGAAATCGCTTTTAAATTAAAGAAGCAATTCCCGGATATGATTTCCGGCTTTGATCTTGTTGCTGATGAAGCAGCAGGAAACAGCATCAATTCTTTCCAGAAAAACTGGGCGAAACTCGATGAGATTACTAAAAAATCAGGAGTAGAAATGCCTTTGTTCCTTCATGCGGGGGAAAGCAATTCTGTTTTCAATAAAAATGTACTGGATATTACTTTACTGAACAACCAAAGAATTGGCCATGGTCTTAACCTGATTTACTTCCCCAAATCAATGGAGCTGATTAAAAAACAGAACAAATTGGTGGAAGTAAGTCCAATCAGCAACCAGATTCTGGGGTATGTGAGTGATTTGAGAAATCATCCTGCAAGAGTGATGCTTAGTAATGGAGTACAATGTTCCATTAATAGCGATGATCCAGCTGTATACGGTTATGAAGGATTAAGTTATGACTTTTGGACAGCCTACGTATATTGGGAATTGGATGTAAAAGCGTTGAAGAAGTTGGTTTTCAATTCAATCAATTATTCTTCTTTGAATAACAATGAGAAAAAGCAATCCATAGAATACCTGAATACTCAATGGAATGATTTTGTTCAGAAAGCCAATCGGGAACTGAATTAATATCCGGACAAAAAAGAGGATAGTCTTTTAATTGTCGTCTTATGAATATAAAATAGCATCATTTTCGAATGGTGCTATTTGCTTTTAATTCCCTGATCTTACTTTGTTTTACACCTCTCATTTATAGAAGAGAAATATAATAGATGACCTATTTATTTTTGTTTTCGGGGATCTTATTTAAAAATAAAATTAAGGAGATTGATTTTGCGACAGGTTCTGTCGCAATGCCGTAGTAGATTTGTAGGATCAATGAAGGATCGTAGAGTCGCAATGAAATTTCCTGATGGTTGGAAATAATTCATATTAAATCACATTAACATGACTTGTGTGAGCGAAAAAAAGTTAAATTTGTGAAAATTTGAAAAGCTAATTATTAAACTCAAAAATAACACGGGAATGAAAAAGATTTATCTCAGTGCATGTACTGTATGCACCATTCTTGGGCTGTCTGCCCAGGAAGTTCTCTGGCAAAAAGACATCAAATCCTCTACTCAGGATTTTCTAAGCCAGGTGACTACAACTATAGATCAGCAGTATCTCATTACAGGAAGCTCTATCCAGTCAGGAAGCGGGAAGATGGAGGCTGGAAGCAGACAAAACAACGGCTACGATTTCCATTTAGTTAAATTGAACCAACAGGGAGAAGAAGCCTGGGAGAAGTATTTCTCAGGAAATAACCATGATTATTTATCTGCAACGGTAACCACTCAGGACGGAGGTTTTCTTGTAGCCGGAACGTCCTATTCCGGAAAAGGACTGGATAAGAAAGAGGATTCGAAAGGCGGATCCGATATCTGGCTCATCAGAATCAACGAATTTGGAGATGAATTATGGCAGAAAACATTGGGGACTTCCTCTGATGAAGAAGCCAAAGCAGTTATTCAAAGTACAGACTTGGGCTTTTTTGTCGCTGGAAATGTACAAAACTCATCCCAAGGCTATGGTTCTAAAGATGTCTGGATCACCAGACTGGA
>NZ_JAGIPR010000004.1 GCF_017877355.1 Chryseobacterium jejuense
AACCTATAAAAAACAAAATCAGAATAGGAAAATTCCTACTCTGATTTAAGTATATTTGAAATATTAAACTAGTCAACCTTTTTCAGGACTAGTCAGTTCATCTCCGGCTATATATAATTTACAATCTCCCATACATAATAGCTTTCCCCGGATCAAGCGTAAAAGTTGGGGGCTAAGCAAAAAGTTTGGCTAATCTGAAGAGAAAAAATGTTCTGTCTTTCACTCCTCCGAGCTGCATTCTGAAGTTTTTGAGGCTGATCCATTGATTCCATTCTTTGCTTCCTTAAGAATATGAGATAAGGTGCTAAAAACTTTGTGTCAAATTAAATTCCATAAATACAAACAATATTATCCCCCAATTTTTGAGGCTGTTCCAATTTGATTCCAAATTATCTTAGTCAAAGATAAATGAACCCAATACTGCCTTTTATGAGTACTACTGCCATATAGAAACAAAAAAATCCTCGGAAATTCCGAGGATAAAAACTAATAACCATGAAAACTCAAATTAAACATGAGTTGCATTGGTATATTGAAAAATCGTGCCAAGAATTATTTTTTTTGAAAAAAAAATAAAATTTTCTTCATAAACAGAGAAAACAAAATTAAAAAATTAATACTCAAAACACATTGAACATTAAATATATAAAAATAATAACTCCACTAAACACCACACAAACTATTTCAAACCTTACAATAATTAACAATTCAATAATCTAAAAAAACTTTAAAATAAAAAAATAAGGTAAAGGAAAAAATTCTCCGAAACACGGCATGCAGGCAAAGAAGACACAAAAAACTACAACTTGGCACAATTTATTCTGTTATTTAACATAACATTTAAATCTAATATCATGTCACAAAAACAATTTAAAAAACAGATTTTACTCCAAACGATGAAGAGCAATATCAGATTGAGTTTAAAATAAGCGAAATAGGGGAAGGTATAGATCTTATTGTACCAAGACTGAATGAAAAAGGCGAATATGAAATGGTACAAGCTCCTGTTAGAAGATTAAATGACCGTATATTTATAGTTTGGGGTCATCCTTTTGATGGCAGGCTCACTTTTGATGAATAAAAATACAAAAGGCCCCCATTCAGGAGGCCTAAAAAACACAAATGATGAAAAAAATCTATTCAGAAAAATCCAAACAGAATATAATATAAACTGTTTATATATCCCGTCCGTAAAGAGTTTTGATATATTTATCAGTTATTAATTACTCTATATTGATTAAAAAATCCTCATTCGAGGATTGGTAAATGTAAATAAATATTTTCTCATTCACAAAGTTATTCTTCCCAGGTGATTGGAATATATATAGTAATGTATCCGTCATCATCTATATTATCATCCGATAAAGTAGCAATTACTGTTCCATAACCTACCCAGCCTCCCTGACCTTGGATTCCTGAGAACTCATAAGTTCCTTCCGGAAGATCTTCCTCAGAATATTGCGGAAGTGCACGGTAATTGTATTGACTAGTGAAATACTCATCTCCTGTAGCAGTATTTTTGGCAACAAAACCTCCCAGATCAAATCCTGAACCAGAAAGCATTTTTGTTCCACTTTTGGATATAAGTCCATAACGAACAGGATATGTTTTTGTTTTTGCTTCCTGAACAGAAGCTTCTGTACGAGCTTTAGATGGTGCTTCTACAAGATCAGTAGAAGAAAACGAAGTAGTAACAGCCAGCAATCCTACTACAGCTGATACTGTAAAAATTGATTTTTTCATATTGAAAGTAATTTAGTTTATCCAAAAATAGGCATCCTAAATTAATTCAACAAAAACTAAGAATTAACTATATTTTACGAATTCCTTCTCATAAAAAATGCCATGACATAACCTGGGAACTATGATGAATCTCGTTTAGAAGATTAATTTTTAAATCTGAAAACTACAATTTCCCTTCACAAACTGGATACCTAATTTTTCCATATCCATCCTATTATCATTAGATTTATCAGGAATTAAAATTAATATAATTCTTTTATCATCAACTTTAACACTCTTTAACTGAAATTTGGCTTCATAATTGAAAATAAAATTAAATCTAAAGTCGTTTCGGCTTAAGCTTATTAAAATTTGATTTATGAGAAAGATAGTATTAGCAGGTTTTTTATCCGTTTTCTTACTAACGGCCTGCAAGAAGGACGACAAAGTTGCTGAGAAATCACTGGAGGAGCAAAAGCTTGAATTCCAATCAAGACAGTTAGAAATCGAGAGACAAAAACTGGCTATTGAAAAAGAAAAGCTGGTATATGAAGCTCAGAAAAAAGCAGACAGCATCTCTGAAAGCAAAAAAGCAAAAGCTACCGCTGAAAATAATTCGAAACCAAAAGTGATAAGAGAAACAAGAACGGTATACCGTGATAGAAGCTCCAATTCTAATTCAGGAGGTGGAAGTAACGGAGGATATGCAGACAACGGAAGCAGTGCTTCACAGGGAACCACTCAGAAAAAAGGAATGAGTAAAGCTGCCAAAGGTACTATCATCGGTACTGTAGGTGGTGCCGCTGTCGGGGCAATTGTTGCTAAGAAGAACAGAGGTCTTGGAGCTGTAATCGGAGGTGTGGTAGGTGGAGCTACCGGATATACCATCGGTAGATCACAGGATAGAAAAGACGGAAGAGTACAACCGAGAAGATAATTTTTTTCACCATAACATATAAAGATTGCTTATTTTTAAGCAATCTTTTTTTATGATATTGATTCTGTTTTCCACTATTTTCCTCCTTCCGGTCTTATCCGGACTTGGGAAAATTATCGAAAAATTCTTTGGAATTCTATTTCAGGGAATCTCCGGAAAAATACTTTCTGGAATTATGGGAGTAAGCCTTGTATGGACAGCTGTTTCTTTTTTTATTCCTCTGAATATTTATATGGAAATTCCTACCGTTTTACTAGGTCTACTCTACTTCTTTAAAGAGAAAGTTTATCAGGAATTCTATAGATTTTCAAAAAAGGATATTCTATTAATAGCATTCATTTCCGCTATTATATTATTTACCGGAGCCTCCTATCCTTATATATTAGATCATTTCGGATATTATGTTCCCTCTATTAAATGGTTGACAGAGTTTGGACTTGTTAAGGGAATTTCCAATCTGGACCTTACTTTGGGACAAATGTCAGTGTGGCATATTTTCCAGGCGGGGTTTTCCAATTTTTCAGATCCTTTTCTGAGAATCAATTCGATCCTACTCATCATCTATAGTATTTATAGTATTGAAAGAAAAAACTGGATTCATCTATGTTTTCTCCCGGTTTTATTACTTTTTGCACAGTCTCCAAGCCCGGACCTTCCGGTGATTATCTTTTCTTTAATTATTTTAAACGAAATGATATCCGGAAATAAAAACATCAGTCTACTCTTTGCCTTTTCAGCTTTTGTTTTTGCTATAAAACCGACCATGATATGGCTGCCTCTACTGGTTTTCCTTTCTAATATTTTTATTCACAAATCAAATTTTAAAAGACTTCTTTTGGGAAGTGCCATCTTATTTTTATTCCTTATAAAAAATATCTGGACCTTCGGATATCCCATATTCCCTGTAGCTATCGGCGACTTTGGTTTCAGTTGGAAACCCAATCCCGAAGTATTAAAAACCTCTTCACAATATGCTATCCTGAAAACTTATGATATGCAGTATTCGTATGAAGAAATCCAAAAGTTTTCCACATGGGAGCATATAAAAAACTGGTTCTTTCTGAAAGGTATCAAATCAAAAATCAATATTCTTTTCATAGTAAGCTTATGTACTGTTTCAATATTTGCATGGGTTAAGAAAAAGAAACTCATTACTCTGATCTGTGTTTCATTGTTAATAAAAAGTGCATTTGTACTGGCTTTTTCCGCACAGTACAGATTTTTTATTGATGTATTTTTCGTTATATTTTTTGTTCTCTTCCATGAATACTGGAATAAAAGAAACTCTATTGTTACTTTTTCTGTACTCAGTTTATTTTTTATTTCATTATTATCTTTTCCTGGTCTTATTCAACAATATATTCCAAGCTTTCAATTGGGGAATTTTATGGTTGGATTTAAAAAGGAACAACTTTACCAACCATCAGTTTATGAATATCATCAATTTGACACTTTTAAAGTAGGAAATCTAAAATTTAATGTTTCAAAAAACTATCCTTACAACTTTGAAACACCTCTTCCTGCCATTTCCGCAAGCTTTATTTTTGACGATGCAAAGGCCGGAATTTTCCCTCAACCTATCAACAAAAATGATATTTCTAAAGGATTCATTTGGAAGACAATGACTTCTGAAGAAAAAAAGGAAGCAGCAGCGACTATTAATATTATCGAAAAAATTCATAAATAGAACAAATGCTGAAACTTTATTATCTGAAGAAAAAAAGGTAATTTTGTATCATGTTCAACACATTAGGTAATCTTCTTAGTCTTACAACATTTGGAGAAAGTCACGGAGTGGCTTATGGCGGTATCATCAATAATTTTCCGGCAGGTTTAACGGTAGATCTCAATAAGGTTCAATATGAACTGAACCGAAGAAAACCCGGCCAGTCTGCTATTGTTACTCAAAGAAAAGAAAGCGACACAGTAAAGTTTCTTTCCGGGATCTTTGATGGGAAAACAACAGGTACGCCCATCGGTTTTATCATTGAAAACGAAAATCAGAAATCAAAGGATTATGACCATATTGCTCAGGCTTATCGTCCTAGTCATGCTGATTTCACTTATGACCAAAAATTTGGTTTAAGAGATTATCGTGGCGGTGGAAAATCTTCGGCAAGAGAAACTATGAACTGGGTAGTTGCCGGAGCATTAGCTAAACAACTTTTACCAGAGATTGAAATCAATGCTTATGTTTCCTCTGTAGGCGATATTTTCTGTGAAAAACCATATCAGGCTCTTGACTTTTCTCAAACGGAAAGCAATGATGTACGTTGCCCGGATGCTGAGACAGCAGAAAAAATGATTGCCAGAATCAAAGAAATTAAAAAAGAAGGAAATACAATTGGAGGAACCATTACCTGCGTTATCAAAAACGTTCCTGTAGGAATTGGTGAACCTATATTTTCTAAACTTCAGGCAGAACTGGCAAAAGCAATGCTGAATATCAACGCCTGCAAAGGTTTTGAATATGGAAGTGGATTCTGTGGAGCAAAAATGACAGGAAAAGAACATAATGACCCGTTCAACACCGATTTCTCTACAAAATCTAACCTATCAGGTGGAATTCAAGGTGGAATTTCCAACGGAATGGATATTTATTTCCGTGTAGCCTTCAAACCTGTAGCTACTATTTTAAGACCTCAGGACAGTATTGATAAGGAAGGAAATCCTGTTATTGTGGAAGGAAAAGGACGTCACGATCCATGTGTGGTACCAAGAGCTGTTCCTGTAGTGGAAAGCCTTGCAGCATTTGTTTTGGCAGACTTATTTTTGATTAATAAAACAAGAAACATCAATAATTTTTAATATAAATATTTTTGGTAATGAAAAATTACTGGGATCAGGCAATTTCTTTTGAAGAATACCTTCAAATTGCACAGCAAAGATTAGACAATCCTGCCAACGAACAGGAAATTGAATATAAACAATATTATGAGCTTGGACTTCAGAGAATGGACAGAACTGTAAAAAAGTATGTTCCGGATGAAGATCAGAGAAAAGAATTAGAAGCTAAGAATTTCGATGGAAAGATTTTAATCATTTCCGAAGCCTGGTGTGGAGATGCCAGTGCAACCGTTCCAGCTCTATTTAAATTCTTTGAAGGGCATAATGAAATCAGAGTTTTTTTAAGAGACAGTGATAAAAGCCTTATCAATCAATTTTTAACCAACGGTACAGAGTCTATTCCTAAAGTATTGATCTTGGATAAAGATTTTAATGTAAAAAATTCATGGGGACCACGTCCAAAGTATGGTTACGAGTTACTGATGAAATATAAAGCAGATCCTGAAGGTTATCCAAAAGACACTTTCTATAACGACCTGCAGATCTATTATGCTAAAAACAGAGGAAAAGATGCCGTTCAGGAAATCTTAAATCTGTTATAAAAAATAGGATATGAAAAAAAGCATCATTTATATTGCAATTATTGCTATCATCGGTATTATTCTATTTGTACCTGGAGTGAAGGATTTTTTGAAAAACCAATTCTTCCCAATTGCTACCATTGAGAATGCCGTACATATCAATGAAGAAGATTATGACATAGAACTTAAAGGAATCAACGCACCAAGTACCAACCTTAAGAATTTTAAGAACAAAGCTGTTTTCCTTAATTTTTGGGGAACATGGTGCCCACCGTGCAGAAAAGAATGGCCATCTATTCAAAAACTGTATGATTCCAGAAAAGATCATGTAGATTTTGTTCTTATTGCCATGAATGATAAGGAAGAAGATGTAAGAAAATTTTTAAAGGAAAATAATTATACAGTACCGGTATATATTGCTCAAAGCCCTATATCTGAGAAGATTCTTCCAAAGGTTTTCCCTACGACTTTCCTTCTAGATAAAACAGGCAGAATCCTTATTAAGGAAGATGCTACAAAAGACTGGGACTCAGAGACCGTACACCAGTTTATTGATAATATCATCAAATAATTTTTTAACTAAATTTTATAATTTGTTGGTACAGGATTTGTGAAATTTATAATGTTGAAAAATTTGTTTAAATCCAAACACAAAATGAAATATTCAAAATTAAATCTTGCAAAAGAAGCTATTAGTCACAAGGGCTTTGTAAAAAAGATCCCTGATATTTTCAGAATGGTAAAAATGTGGAGAAAAGGAGTTTATCCTATAAAATCCATTGACATTATTCTTCCGCTATTAGGAATTTTATATGTCATCTCTCCTATTGACCTCCTTCCTGAATTTGCCATCCCATTACTTGGAGTTATGGATGATTTGGCAGTATTGTCACTTACCATTCCAAAGCTTATCAAAGAGGTTGACAAGTTCTTGCTTTGGGAAGCTGAACAAAAATATAATGGCACTCAGGTGATTGACGCTGAAATCTTAAAATAATAGTTTATTTATATTTTCAAACCATTCTGGAACTTACAGGATGGTTTTTTATTGAGCAATTGAACGATAAATTTTTAAGCCTTATTTCAAATCCTTAAATTTGCAATATCTAATAGAAAATAATGGAAAGTAAAAAAGAATTCTTTTTGGAATGCTACAAGCTAGGCATCATTAAATTTGGAAGGTTTACCTTGAAAAGTGGTATCGAAAGCCCTTTTTATGTAGACTTAAGACCTTTGGCTTCAGATCCTAAAATCTTAAAAAATCTGGCTAATTATTTATTGGAAATGCTTCCATTGGATAATTTTGATTTAATATGTGGAGTTCCTTATGCTGCTCTTCCTATGGCAACAGCAATGTCACTGGAAAGCTATATTCCATTAATTATTAAAAGAAAAGAAGCGAAAAGCTACGGTACCAAAAAACTGATTGAAGGAATTTATCAGAAAGGGCAAAACTGCCTATTGGTAGAAGATGTTATCACTTCAGGAAAATCTTTACTAGAGACCATTCCGGAAATAGAACAGGAAGATCTTAAAGTTTCTGACATTGTAGTAGTACTGGACAGAGAACAGGGTGGAAAACAACTTTTAGAAAGCAAAGGATATAGAGTACACACTCTTTTCAATATTTCAGAAGTATGTGGAGTTCTTCAGGAGACTGGTGAGTTATCGGACGAAGAAGTGAAAAGAATTCAGGACTTCTTACAGGGTAACCACATTCAGTTTGAAGAAGAAACGAGAGCTTCTTATGAACAAAAACTAAGCAATACCCAACATTCTGTTTCAAAAAAATTACTGGAAACAGCTTTAGCAAAAAAATCTAACCTGATTGCTTCGGCTGATGTTACAACGACTCAGGAATTATTAGCATTTGCTGAAAAAGTGGGTCCGCATATCATTGCTTTAAAGACACACATCGATATTATTTCTGATTTTGAGTATGAAAAAACAATCACTCCCTTAAAAGAGATCGCTGCAAGACACCAGTTCTTATTAATGGAGGACAGAAAATTTGCAGACATAGGAAATACTCAGGAGTTACAGTTTACAAGTGGAGTTTTCAAAATTACAGATTGGGCTGATTTTGTAACCTCTCAGGTTATTGGTGGTTTTGAATCTCTAGATTGCTTCAAAAATGTGGGAGTAGTAGCGATTGTTGGAATGTCTTCAAAAGGCACATTAACTACAGCCAGCTACCGTGAAGAAGCATTAAAAGTAGCTGTATCTCATCCTAATGTAATTGGTGGAGTTTCTCAGAATAAAATCCCTGAAGATCTTTTATTATTCACTCCAGGGGTAAACCTTGCAGATTCAGGAGATGGAAAAGGACAACAGTATAATACTCCGGAGCATGTTTTCAAAACTTTACACACAGATTTCATCATTGTAGGAAGAGGAATCTATAAGTCTGAAGATCCGGAAGCAGCAGCAGTTACCTATAAAAATGAAGGTTGGAGTGCCTATATTAATTCTTTGGAAAAAAAAGCAATTCAGAACTAAAATCCTATAAAGTATATACAAAATAAACTATATTTGAGCTTTATCACGGATATTTGAAAAAGATCAGCATTTGCATTATTTTATTTTGTGGAGTTATACAGATTTCTGCACAGAAAGATAGTATATACATTGGAGCAAAACTCTCTCCTGACAGGAAAACCCTTGAGGTGAATCAGGAGATTGTTTATTACAATCATTCAGGCAAAGACCTGCAGACAGTAAAACTTCTGAATTGGATTTCCGCCTATAACAAACGTGGAACATCTTTGGTTTACAGAAAACTGGAAGACCGAAATAATGATTTGCATTTTGCAAAGAGCCATGAACTGGGAAAACTTCTGGAACTTAATATTAAAGATTCAGAAAACCAGAAAATATCAGTCAATTCAATTTCAGATGAAAACCTTTTTCTTCCTCTGAAACAAGTCTTAAAACCCGGCGAAAGCGTTACTCTGCAGCTCAACTACCGTATGCAGCTTCCCGATAAAAAATTTACGGGATATGGAACATCCGGTCAGAATACTGCTTTAAAATATTTCTTTATTGTTCCGGATCATTTTGATCCGGACAATATTTCTGAAAGAAAATACCACGATATTGAAGAACCGGTAAGTTTCAATACTTTCTGGACTGTAAATTTTGATATTCCGGTGAACAGTTTCATCGAAAGTAATCTGCCGCAAATTCAGATGAATTCTTTTCAGGGCTATCTGGATTCAGACCCTGAATTTTCAGTTTCTCCAAATACTTATCCTATTGTAAAAGCCAATATTGACGGCGCTGATATTGAAGTAAAGTTTGGCTATAACCTTAAGCCCGAAGAGAAACAAAATCTGGAGTTTTACTTACCTCTTCATTTAAAATTTCTCAAAGAAAAAATAGGTTCTCTTCCGAAAAGCATATTTATTTCAGATAAATTCAGAACCAAAGAAGATTTCTTCGGGAATAATGATATTACTTTCTGGAAATTCAGATTTCAGCTATTTACAGATGCGGAAAAAACTGATCTTGATTATTTCGGAATCATTACCAAAAAAGTTCTGGATGAGAAAATCATTGCAGATAAGCAAAAAGATCATTGGTTTAAAAATGGTTTAAAATCCTATCTTGAAATCCACTATCTGAAAAAATTCTATAAAGACACCAAACTTTTAGGGGCACTCCCTGAAACCAAATTACTGGGGCTCAAACCCTTAAAGTTGTTTCATGCCTCTAAGGTAAAACTTATAGACCGTTACGGACTGACTTATCAATATATCATGCTTCAAAATCTGGATCAGAAAATTGATGAAGATTTCAACAGTTTAAGTAACTTCAATGACATGGCTATCAGTAGCTTTGAAACAGGAAGTCTGTTCAATTATTCTGCTGATAAAATGGGCGATCAGTCTTTTAATAATCTTGTAAAAGAGTATGTTTCAAAAAGTTCAGGAAGTAGAATTAATCCGGATGATTTTTTGAAAAAACTATCAGAAAAAGAAAAATCGGCCCATTATCTTGAAAATTTTTTCGAACAGAAAAACAGGGTAAATTTTAAGCTGAAACATATTAGTAAAGAAAATGATTCTTTACAGATTAAAATCGCAAAAAATACAGACGTTTCTATTCCAGTAAAGCTTGAAACCGAAACCAGAGAGGGCAAAAAAAAATTTTATTGGATAGAAACAGAAGAAAATGAGAAAATAAAAGAAATTTCTCTTCCTGCATCAGATAACATTTATAAAGTAACCTTAAATAATGGCTACATTTTTCCAGAGTCCAGTTATCGGGATAACTTCCTGTATGCCAAAGGTATATTTTCAAATACAAAAAGAATTAAGTTTAAACTCATAAAGGATATTCCAAATCCTGAATACAACGAAATTTATGTAAGCCCTAGAGTTCGATTCAACAATACTTATGATAAGTTTTTGTTGGGGGCTAACTTTAAAAACCAGTCATTTTTTGACCAGAAATTCCTGTATTCATTTACTCCAACATACAGTACAGGAACAGGAAAACTGACCGGTTCAGGAAGTGTATCCTATTCTTTCCTGCCTGCTGAAAGTATCTTCAGGAGTATTACATTTGGAGTTTCCGGATCATACTTTCATTATGATTATGACTTAGCGTACAGAAAAGGTTCTGTATTTTCAACCCTAAACTTCAGAAAAAACCCAAGAAGTACGATAAGCAGAAGTCTTGGTGTTTCCTATAACTATTTTGAAAGAGATCTGAGCCCTGTCATGATTGCCATTGATGATTATAAAAAATACAATCTTTGGGGACTGGGATATAGCTATAGTGACAGTCAGATGATTCATGAGAAAAGTTTAAGTCTGAGTGCACAGGGTATGGAAGATTTCAATAAAATTACCGCTGAAGGATTCTACAGATGGGAATTTGCTCCAAGACAAAAGTTAAGTGTCCGTTTATTTGCCGGATATTTCCTTAGAAATGATACGCGTAATAATTTATTCAACTATGGAATTTCAAGGGTATCCAATTATACATTCTCCTATAATCTTTTGGGCGAAAGTGCCAGCAGTGGCCTTCTTTCTCAACAGTTTATTTTAGCTGACGGCGGATTTAAATCATTTCTTCCGGGAACGGTTAACCAATGGATCACTTCTGTGAATGTAGATTCCAGCATATGGAAAATATTTCATGTGTATGCCGATGCCGGAATGTATAAAAACAAAGATCATTCTGCAAAATTCATCTGGGACAGTGGGATTAAGGTAAGGATCATTCCAGATTTCCTGGAGGTTTATTTTCCGGTGCAGTCTTCATTGGGATTTGAACCCGGATTTAAAGATTATGCAAAACGTATCCGATATACACTGATTCTTAATCTCGGATCCATCATCAATGCAGCAAGAAGAGGCTGGTATTAAAAATAAAGGAACAGCTTATAAGTAAGATGCTCCTTATCAAAAATATTGAAAAACTAATCTTTTACAATTTTTTGTGAAACAGGAGCATTGTTAACAGTTCCTGTCACAATATAAGTTCCCTTCGGGAGTTCAGTAATATCTATATTCTGGGCAAATTTTGTAGGCGATTTTTTCACAACCTGCCTGAAAGTATCATATATTTTTACATCTTTGATCTGCATTCCGAAAAGCACATTTCCATCTTTAACAAAAGGATTCTGCACAAAGCCTGCTTTTGCAGCTCCTTCAGCAGAAAAATCTGCCATATTATCACTGTTATTCTCTAAAGTCCTTCTGATTGCTGTTGAGGCTGTAGGAGAAGGAGCTGGTCCATCCCCTTTAAACTGATCTGCGTTAGCCCCATAGCCTACAAAATCCAACACATTGGAAGATGAAGGGTTCACTACCTGTACAATATTTCCTGCCAATGCCAGCTTTCCGGATGTTCCTGAAATTCTTATTCCAACAGATTTATTGGGGGTACCATCAAAATTTGTAACTGTAGTTGCTATAAAATCCGGTGTTGGCAATGCCTCTACTCCACCATCCACTGCTGCTTCCTGAATCAGATAGGTTTCCTCTGGCCCCAACGTAAAATCCGGCAGTGTATGATATTCTGTAAAAGCTCCAATTGCGGGAGCATATTGTATACTTGCTCCTGTTAAAGAAGCCAGAGTGGTTCCTATATTTTTCAGGACAATATAATTATTTTTGAAAACCGCCCCTGAATTCCCATTTCCGCCGTAGATCTCATTGATCACAATTTGGGCATTGGTAAAAGCTGTCATCACAACTAAACCAGCAATAGTAAAGATTTTTTTCATATAAATAATTTTAGAAATGGGATTGTATTAAAAACATCAAAAACAATACCTTTTAATTGGAAATTTACAAAAAAACATCTATAAATATGTTATAAAGTTTAAATGAATAAGCATAAAAAAATCCGGCCATTTCTTCGAAATGGCCGGACTCTATTTTAATCTAAAACGAAATTAGTCTTTTAAGATTTTTTGAGATACTGCTTCGTTATTTACTGTACCTGTTACGATATAGTTTCCTTTTGCTAATTCAGAAACGTTTATGGTTCCGTTTTGTTTTACAGAAGCTTCTTTTACAAGCTGTCCGAACATATTGAAAACTTTAACATCTCTAACATCAGCTCCGAAAGTGATTTCGTTGTTTTTAACGAAAGTGTTTTTTACGAAGTTAGCGATAGATTTCCCTTTATTGATTTCTGTAACAGCTAAAGAACCATTAGCAACAGTTTTGATAACGATATTGTCCAAATAAGCTCTAAAAGAAGTAGTCGGAGTTTCAAATGTAACTGTTGAATTTGCCTGTCCTCCGGTAAACGTTACTGTTTTTGATTCAGGAGTACCACTCATTACAGCAGAATAAGATACAGTTTGATCTGTCAGGTTAGTTACTTTTACAATGATAGTACTTGGAGTAGCTGTCCAACCCTTAACATCAAAAGTGATTACTACATTACCTCCATCAGTTGATAAATCCAAAGATTTTGAAGTCATAGTTCCGATAACAGAACCTGTTCCTAATTTCGCCATACCTCCTGCACTGTATACTTTCGCACCACTAGGGAAGTTGGCAACTGGAGGAATTGGGTTAGTAGCGCCTCCTGGATTGTAAACGTCTGTTCCACTAGGAGCTGAAGTACCTGTTGAAGCTGTATTACCACCAGCTGTGTAAGCAGCAAAATCCTCAGATAAAGCTATTGTTTGTTGAGCAAAAATTCCACTTGCTACAACAACTGTAGCAAAAAACGAATAAAGTTTTTTCATGATTTAAAATTTTATTTATTAATAATTTACACGGTAAAATTACATCAATTTTCGAATTTAACACAATAAATAAGTTAACTTTTTGTTAATAATAGTTGGTCCATTGCCATTAACATTTTTTAATTACTTTTACGAATTATTTTTCAGGAGTTGCAGAATATTTTTATCCTATTCATTGTTTTTTTCTTTGGCATATTTTCAGGAAATGCTCAGGTATTTTCATGGAAAAATCCCAACGTTCCTGAAGACAGTGTTAAAAAAGACAGTATTCTCACCGCAAGGCTTGAACAGGATATTTTTGCAAAAGACACCCTAGACTTTATCCGGACTCATAACAGAATTGTTGTTGACGAGGCTGTTTTGGCAAAAAATGATAAAAAAAGATTTTTAGGGGAGCTTAACTCCAAAGGTTCCATTATCCGTGGAATTACATTTGGTAATAATCAGGGCCAGTCTGTACAAAGTTCTATGGATCTTCAGATATCTGGACGACTTTCCAAAGATGTCACTATTTTGGCTAGTATTTCCGATCATAATTTACCCATTCAGGCTGATGGATATACCCAGACTCTAGAAGAGTTTGACAAAATTTACATGCAGCTGAACATTAAGGATAAATCTATTCTCAGAGCCGGACACCTTGACCTTATGGAGTCTAAAAATTATTTTGCCAAATACCAGAGACGAAGTATGGGGATTCAGTTTCAGACGGAATTTGGGAAAGAAAATAAAACGTTTGTGGATATTTCTGCCGGTGTAGCACGAAGTGAATTTCACAGAATCCGTTTCCAGGGGGTTGAAGGAAACCAGGGACCTTACCGTTTGACAGGGAAAAATGGAGAACAGTTCATTACTTTGATCTCAGGTTCTGAACAGGTATTTATTGACGGTATCTTGATGAAACGTGGGGAAAACCAGGACTATGTTATCAACTATAACACAGGTGAGGTTACCTTTACCAGTTTCCGTCCTATTTTCCAGCAGAACTTCATCACCATTTCATACAACTACGCCAATAGGAATTATTCAAGATATTTATTTACCGGAAAGCTTGAGCATCAAAGGGAAAAATTCAAGGTTGGGTTGAATTGGTTCATGGAAAATGATAACAAAAATGCTCCTCTTGCCTTAAGTTTATCAAAAGAAGATGAACAGATTCTGGCCAACGCAGGAAATGATCCTAATCTAATGTACGCTCCGTCGGGAGTTGTTACGGAGTATGATGTTAACAAAATTTTATACCGCTTAAATCCTGCTGGAAATTTCTATGAACTTTCCACAGATCCTAATGAAACGCTTTATCAGGTATCATTTACTTATTTCGGAGCTAACCAGGGAGATTATAAAACGGCAAAAACAACCAATAACGGACGTGTTTTTGAGTATGTCGGACCCAATGCCGGGGATTACAAAGCGGTAAGAAAACTTCCTTCGCCACAGAAATCTCAGGTATTCTCTCTTAATTCTGAATATCTACTGAATGAAGGAAAAATAGGTGCAGATATTTCCCTGAGTAATTATGACGTCAACCTATTTTCATCTAAAGATTCTGATCAGAATACAGGGTATGCTTATCGTATCTTTGGAAATAAAACCTTTACAAAAAGCTCTTGGAAAGGTACTCCAAGCTTTGAATACCAGTATATAGACAAACAGTTCCATATCCTGGACCGTATTAATGATGTGGAATTCTCCAGAGACTTCAACTTAACACAGGAGTTTAACAAAAAAACTCAAAATCGTTTTATCTTCAGCTTTTTAAACAAGTGGAATAATAAATCTACTTTAAATTACCGTATCAATTACTTAAATGAGCAGGATTCTTATAAGGGTATTAAAAATGATCTTGATTTCGGCTGGATCACCGGGAAATTCTTTACAAAAGGAAATCTATCTTACCTGAGCACCAATGCAATAATTCAGGATACCAAATTTATCCGTGGTGGAATTTCAACAGAATTTACAGGAAAGAAAGGAAGTTGGGCTATAGGAGGAAGTATGGAGCATAATGAGAAGAAATACAATGATACCCAGCTTATGGATGTCACAAGTTTTAGCTGGAAAGAAATTTTTGTTCAAAAGAAAATTGGAGACAGTACCCGTACAAAATTACTTGCCAAAGTATACATGAGAGATAATGACTCTGTTCGTGACAACAGGCTTCAGAATATGAATAATATACTGGGAATCATGGCGGAAAGTCAGATTATCAAAACAGAAAGAACAACTTTAAATGCATTGATTCATTACAGAAAATTCTTTTATTCAGGAATAGAAGGTGATGTCACTAGAAATAATGACTTTGTAGTTGGAAATATTCTTTACAATCAACAGCTTTTCAGAAACGGAATGCGTTTACAGGCGTTCTATGAGCTTGGAAACGGACAGGAAGCACAAAGGGAATTTCAGTATATTAAAGTAACGGATGGCCAAGGTGTTTATAAATGGACTGACTACAACGGTGATGGTATTCAGCAGCTTGATGAATTTGAAATTGCCGAATATTCCGACCTAGCTAAATACATCAGGGTTTATACCAATTCTGTACGATACATTCCATCCAATAAAAACAAATTACAGTTGGCTTTATTTGTAAATCCTGCTATTGTCTTTAATTCGGAAAATGCTTTCTTAAAGCGCTGGAACTTCAATATTTCATTAAATTCTCAAAATTCATTCTATAAAAAAGATAAGGTTTTGGTACTAAATCCGTTTGAGAAAAACAGCGATCAGATCCTTAAAAATCAAAATATTTTAACCTCGGTACAATTCAATCCGACCGATAAATCCGGATGGAATGGAAACTACCGATTCATTACAAATGACAACCTTATCAATGCTAATTTCAGTAATGAAGAACGTGAACAGACTTCCCATTTCCTGAATATTGGATATTGGTTTAATAAGGAGTTCAGGATAGACTGGGAAAACTCTGTTCATGATATCAAAAATACTTCACAGTTATTTGTAACAAGAGATTACCGTTTAAATAATTTTGAAACCAAACCAAAGGCCACCTATAAATTTACAGATGCCATTCAGGCAGAACTTTCTTCTGCTTACCGCCAAAAGCAAAGGGTAGATGGTGAAGAGTTATTAAAAGCTTTTGATATTACCGGAACCATCCAATGGGAATTCAGAAAGACTTCCATTCGTGGAAATTTCTCTTTCATCAATAATAATTTCAATGGTAATAATTTCAGCATTGTAGGAAACCAGATGCTTGATGGGCTGAAACCCGGAAAAAACCAGGTATGGAGTGTATTCATCCAACAGGCAATTAATTCATTTATCCAATTGAACTTAAATTACGAAGGAAGAAATTCCGGGGAAAGAACTATTCATATTGGAAGCATGCAGGTAAAAGCAAGTTTCTAGAAACCCCAAGGTTTGAGGTTAGTTATTATTCATAAACTTTAAATTCTCCCACTCTCATACCCTAAAACCCTTACACTCTAATCTAAAACACTTTTCAAACTCATCATTTACAGTAATAGATAATATCATATTTTCTAGTATTCAGAATTTTGTAAATTTGCACCATGATAAAAATAGGCAATATAGAACTGCCGGAATTTCCACTTTTGCTGGCTCCGATGGAAGACGTAAGTGATCCTCCGTTCAGACGTTTGTGTAAAATGCACGGTGCAGATTTAATGTATTCGGAATTTATTTCTTCCGAAGGGTTAATTCGTGACGCCATCAAAAGCCGTAAAAAACTGGATATTTTCGATTATGAAAGACCAGTCGGAATACAGATTTTCGGCGGTGATGAAGAAGCAATGGCCATGTCTGCGAGAATTGTTGAAACAGTAAATCCGGACCTGGTAGACATTAATTTTGGTTGCCCTGTAAAAAAAGTGGTTTGCAAAGGAGCCGGAGCCGGAGTTTTGAAAGATATTGACCTTATGGTTCGTCTTACAAAAGCCGTAGTGAGCTCTACCCACCTTCCTGTAACCGTTAAAACCCGTCTGGGATGGGACAGCACATGCATCAATATTGATGAAGTGGCAGAACGTCTTCAGGAAACCGGAATTAAAGCACTTACCATACATGCCAGAACCCGTGCACAAATGTACAAGGGGGAAGCAGATTGGGAACATATTTCGAGAATTAAACAAAATCCTAATATTGAAATTCCGATTTTTGGAAACGGTGATATAGATTCTCCGGAAAAAGCACTGGAATACAAACAGAAGTATGCTTGTGACGGAATTATGATCGGACGTGCGGCTATTGGCTACCCTTGGATATTTAATGAGATCAAGCATTTCTTTAAAACAGGTGAACATTTACCTGCTCCTACTATTTCAGACCGATTATTAGCAGTTCGCCAGCATGCTGAATGGAGTGCAGAATGGAAAGGTGAAAGATTAGGTCTGGTAGAAATGAGACAGCATTACAGCAACTATTTCAGAGGTATTCCTCACTTCAAAGACTTCAGAAAAAGATTCCTGGAAGTTTTCACATTAGAAGAAATGGATGCCCTTATTAAGGAAACCCAGCAATTCTACGAAGAGTATCAGGCTCAGGTATAAAAATAAAGGTAATTATATACAATTTTACACTAATGCGGTTATCTTATTATTATGACTCTGTCATTCTGAATGTAACGAAGTGAAATGAAGAATCTAAGCCATATTATGAGATTCTTCCTTCGTCAGAAATCGAAGATTCGACGTAGTCAATGACAGTGGTGTAAAATTGTATATAGTCACCAAAATAAAAACCATCAAATTAAATTGATGGTTTTTTTATTTGTTCTTGAATATCAAATTTAATATCCGCCTGATGAAGCTTCATTTTTAATAAGTGCCAATGCTGAGGAAGTTCCAATTCTCTTCACTCCCATAGTAATCATTTTTTCAGCATCCTCAGGAGTTCTTACTCCTCCGGCAGCTTTTACAGGAAGTTTTCCAGCGTTATCCAACATGATTTTTATTCCTTCAAATGTTGCTCCATTAGGCTTTCCATCTGTAGTTTCATAAAAACCTGTTGATGATTTAACAAAAATATAAGGTAAATCATCAGCTGAAAAATTTTCTTCTGCCCAGTTCGAAATATTTTTGGTAAGATCTGCAATCTGCGCATCAGTCAGAGCTGCAATTTCAATAATCCATTTTGCAATTTTATGATGTTCCAAAGCCAGCTTTGTACATTTTACAAATTCATCTTTTACCAATTCTATATTTCCCTGAATATAGGCATTGTAATTAATTACAAAATCCAGTTCATCTGCACCGTCTTCAATAGCTTTTGAAGCTTCTGCAAGTTTCTCTTCTACTGAGTATGTTCCTTCGTGGAATCCTATTACAGTTCCTACTGCAACATTTGAATTTCTCTCCTGAATATATTTTTTAATCTCTGCTACATAATCCGGCCTAATCATTACCGCAAAAATGCCATTACCAATAGCTACCTGCGCAAGTTCTTTGTCAATCTGAAGAGTTCCTTCATGTGAAATACCTGATTGTTCCGGTGTCTTCAAGTAAGTTGAATCCAAATATTGGGCTATGTTCATATCGTTATACTTTCAATTGTCTGTAAATACCTTGTTCCAAAGATATAAAAGTTTCTGTTCTTGTAACTCCTTTCAGTTTTTGGAGTTTGCTAAGAATTTGCATCAAATGATCGTTATCTTTACAAAGAACTTTAAGGAATATTGTATAATTTCCTGTCGTATAGTGGGCTTCTACTACTTCATTGATATCATGCAAAGATTTTACCACTTCAGGGTAATGGCTTGGCTGATCCAAAAACACTCCGATATAAGAAATCACTTTATATCCGATTTTTTTAGGATTAAGGAATGAAATTGAGTTTTCAATAACTCCTGCGTGTTCCAGTTTTTTAATCCTTTGATGTACTGCTGTTGTAGAGATCCCAACATTCTTTGAAATGTGTGCTAAAGAAGTTTTAGCGTTATCCATCAACATGTAGATTATTTCCTTGTCGATGGAATCTAAATGATAACTTGTGTTGCTCGAATTTTTCATTTTCTACTTTTTTATTATTTATGTTTTTTTATGATAAGCTTTTAAACCTAACAAAAACCGGAAAGTGATCGCTGTATCCGCCTAAATACCGGGTACCGACATAAGTTCGGAAAGGTCGTCCTTCAAAATTTCTGGTCCTGCTGCTGAGTTTATCAGAATTGAAAACACGGGCTTCCTGAAAAGCCAGCGTTCTATTGTCAAGAAGGGACCTCGACATCATAATCTGATCGTACAACAAGCCAGACTTATAATGAAAAGTAGAGTAATTTCTTGTAGAAAACAACTCCTGAAAAGGATTCATCAAAACCTTCTCATGATCGTTGTCATAGAGAATTTGAACTAAATTTTCATCATCCGGGTTTTCGTTAAAATCACCACACAATATGACATGTTCCTTATCAGCATCTACAATTTTCATGATCCGCTGCCGGACCTCATTCAATATAAAGGCTCTTTTAGGTTTATTGATATCTTTCTCGCGCTTAGAGGGAAGATGGGCGATAAAGACATTAATAATTTCCCCTTTATATTTAATTTTCGAAAAAAGTACGTCTCTCGTAGTGTCGTAATTTCCAGTGTTTTTATAGTTTATTTCAAAAAAGAAAGTAATGGTTTCAGAATCTATAACCTCTACTTTATTTTTATCGTATAACATGGCTACATCCACTTTTCTTTCGTCCATAGAATTGTAATGTACAATTCCATATTCAGAATTAAAGGGCTCCATTTCTACAAGATCTTCTAAAACTTTCCTTCCGGAAACTTCGGATAATCCTATAATAAATGGCAATACTCCATTTTCCTCCTTCATCAATTGAAATACATGAGAGATTTTAAAAAGTTTATTTTTATATCTTCTCTCATCCCAGTTTCTTAAACCTGACTTTGTAGGATCTAATTTATGAACAGGTTTAGGATCGGGTAAAAATAAATTTTCAACATTATAAAAAGAGAACAGTTCCATCAACACAAATTTCTATACTTTAATTAATATGTTCTTTTTTCTAATCGTAAATTTATTTTTTTTTCAAATCACATTAATTTGCCCACAACACCAGCAAATCAATTTATAATAAGAAATATTTCAAATGTAATAAAAAAAATCAATAAAACCACAAATAGTGAATTAAATTTTCAATTAACCTACAATTCCATTCAATATATCGAAATTAAAATAATGAATAAAATTTAAAATAATGAAAACAAAAATTCAATTAAAAGACCAAAATTTATAATATTTTCCTTTTCATCTACAATAATAACAAATATTATTCCATTTAATCTGTAGACAAATAGAATAAATAAAAAAAACAGGGTTTAAACACCCTGAAACGCTGTATTAAAGAAGATCAGGACGTTTTTCTTTAGTAATTCTTACTGCTTCATCGTGACGCCATTCTTCAATTTTCCCAAAATTTCCGCTTAATAAAACTTTAGGAACCTCCAGCCCTTTATAGACTTCAGGTCTAGTATAAATGGGTGGCGACAGAAGATCATCCTGGAAACTGTCTGTCAAAGCACTTTGTTCATCATTTAAAACTCCCGGAAGCAGTCTTATGATAGAATCGGCTAATACACATGCAGCAAGCTCTCCACCGGTAAGCACATAATCACCAATAGATATTTCTTTGGTAATATGAAGATCTCTCACCCTCTGGTCTATTCCTTTATAATGTCCACAAAGAAAAATCAAATTTTCTTTTATCGAAAGAGAATTGGCAATTTTCTGGTTCAGCGTTACTCCATCCGGTGTCAGATAGATCACCTCATCATAATCTCTTTGAGACTTCAATTCTGAGATACATTTATCCAATGGCTCTACCATCATCACCATTCCAGCTCCGCCTCCGTAAGGTTCATCATCAATTTGTTTGTGCTTATTAATTGCCCAGTCTCTCAGGTGATGAAAATGTACTTCTGCCAATCCTTTGTCCATTGCTCTCTTTAAAATAGAGGTTTTAAATGGACTTTCCATCAATTCTGGAAGTACGCTTATGATATCAATTCTCATTGTAATGTTCCGTTTTTCTTAGTAGGTATAATAATTAATCTTAAGGAAGAATCCTTGTTGATATAGCTCCACATCCAGTTGAAGAATATAGCCAGCTTATTTCGAACGCTCAAAATTAGCATTAAATGGAGAAACATCCAGAAATACCATGCTAAAAATCCTTGGAATTTTATAAATGGTAAATCTACAACGGCTCTGTGCTTTCCTATGGTTGCTAAAGAGCCTTTGTCATCGTATTCATATTCATTCCATTCACCCGGAGTTTTCTTCAACAGGTTTTTTCCTAGGTTTTTGGCCTGATTAATGGCTACATTGGCAACCTGTGGATGTCCCTGTGGATATTTAGGGGTTTCCATATAAGCAATGTCTCCGATTGCATACACATTATCATACCCTTTTATTTTGTTGTATCGGTCTACGATATATCTGTTTCTCACTAATTTTTCTTCAGGGAAACCGTCGATTACATTTCCTGTAACTCCCGCAGCCCAGATGACATTATTAGACGGTATTTCTTTCCCGCTTTTCAAATGCACTTTATCCCCATCATAATCTGTAACCACTTCTCCACTCATAAAGGTTACCCCAAGATCTTTAATATATTTTTCAGATTTCTCCTGAGCTTCGCTGCTCATTACAGCAAGAGGTTTTTCTGTAGAACTTACTAGAATGATTTTCAGATGATCGAAATTCATATAAGGATAATCTCTTGGAAGAATATCTTTTTTCATTTCGGCAAAAGCACCTGCAAGCTCTACACCGGTGGGTCCGCTCCCTACGATAACGATATTCCAATTTCCGTCATCGCTACGGCTTTTTTCAATAATCAGTTTTTCAAAGGTCATCAAAATGTGATTTCTGATACTGATGGCTTCCTGGGTATTCTTCATCCCGAAGGCTTTCCCTTCAAGTTCTTTGTTACCGAAAAAATTAGTTTTACAGCCTGTTGCAATGATAAGTTTATCGTAAGTGAATTCTGCCTCATCAGTAATAACTTTATTGTTAGCGGCATCAATTTCCTTTACATCTGTCATTCGGAACTGAGTGTTTCTGGATTGCTGAAAAATCTTTCTGAATGGGAAAGAAATGTTGGAAGGTTCTATTCTTCCAGAGGCTACCTGATAAAAAAGCGGCTGAAACATGTGGTGGTTCATACGATCCAGAACAATAACCTTTTTGTTCTTGTTATTCAATGTTTTTGCAAGCTGCAGCCCCGCAAATCCTCCTCCTATAATGATGATTTTTTCGCGTGTTTCCATAATACACAAATTTACTGATTTTATTTAGCATTTAGTAGTGAAAAAAGTTAGTTTTGCAAAACTTTATGACACCAAAAAAGTACACCAAAAAAACTGCCAAACAGATCCATAAGAACAGACGGAACAGCTATTTTTTCCGTCGAAAGGTGATATTAGCCATTTTAATTGTAGCTTTAATCGGGACGGGATTTTATCTTAAGCAATCCGTAAGCTATTACTATGCGTTGTACTTTAATAAATTTACCCATAAAAAACTTCATAACAGCGAAAAAGAAAGTTCAAGAATTCAAAGAATATTAGCCAACAATCTTGATAAAACCTATGGCTTTGATGTTTCTCACTATCAAAATAAGGAGGACATCAAATGGGACAGCCTCAGCATTGGCAACAAGACCATTCCTCTTGAGTTTGTAGTAATGCGGGCAACCATGGGAAATAAAAGTGCGGATAAACATTTTGATGAGTTTTGGGAAATGGCTAAAAAGCACAATCTGATCCGTGGTGCTTATCATTTTTACAGAGCTGATGAAGATCCGGTGATCCAAGCAAATAATTTTTTAGCGAATGTAAAACTGGAAAGTGGAGATTTACCACCTATTCTGGATATTGAAAAAATTCCGAAACGAAAGACGAATAAAAAATTAATAGAAGACCTGAAGGTATGGTGTAAAATCGTAGAAGAGACTTATGGTGAGAAACCTATCATTTACACATACTACCATTATTATAAAGATTTTTTGAAAGGGGAATTTGAAGGCTACCCTCTATGGCTGGCCAACTATAATGATGTTCCTACTCCATCTCCCGATAGCCAATGGGATTTTTGGCAATTTACAGAAAACGGAATTGTTCACGGAATTAATACAAAGGTAGATCTTGATATTTACAATGGTAATTCCTGGTCTTTGAAAAGACTGACATTGGATTAAGAAGCTTGGAAGATAGATGCGGGAAGATGGAAGTTTTCGAAGTTTGAAAAAACAACTTTACGCTTTATTTTCTCAACCGTCCAAAAGAAATCTGTTCAATTTAATTACCATACCAAAATCGACAAACCTACATTAACTTCCAGCCTCCATCTTCCTGCTTCCTTCCTACTTCTTCTCAAGGAAATTCAAAATGTCTGCATTCAGCTGATCCGGTTTTTCAAAAGGAACCATGTGGGTGGTGTCCTTATAAATTTTCTTTTTAGCATTTGGAATTTGTTTGGAAATAAATTCCGTATGATCCGGTTTGATAACATCTCTATCTCCTGCAATAACGAGAACCGGGCTTTTTATTTTATTTAAATCATCTTTACTAATATTAGGCTGCGTCAACATGATTTTTAAAAGTCTGCGTTCGCCAAATGTTTCTTCAGGGGCCATATCATTCAACTGTTTCATCTGATTGGTAAAACGTTCGATAAGCTTTTCTTCTACTCCTTCAGGAAAAGTATTGGCTCCGATCGTTATCAATTTATTGAGACGTTCTGGATATTTCAGTGCAAATTCAAGCCCTGTATTTCCACCATCACTCCAACCGGCAATATTAATTTTATCAAGCTTCAACTCGTCTGCTAATGCTTTTACATCGTCTGCAAATAATTTATACGTAAAATCTCTTTTGGAAGTATCTTTACTTTTTCCTTGTCCTCTTGTATCTACCACAATAACTTTATATTGCTTGGATAGAACCGGGATCTGCTGATAATAATCTTTGATGCTGCCTGAATTTCCATGAAGCAATACCAAAGGTTCACCTTCACCATATACTTCATAATACATATCAGTATCTTTCAGTTTTAAATATTTCCCTGCAGATTCATTTTTACCATATATAGACTGATTGGCTTCCTCTATATTTTTTGAATTATCTGCCATCCATCCCTGAGAGACATCATCATCTACATAGCCACCATCATCGTCTTTTGTATCTTTTCCGTTTTTATCCATTTTTACGTCGATATTAATAGCTGGTGCAGCAATAGTCATTTTTTTCCAGTCTCCATAAAACTCTCTGATGAATCCTGTTTTGAACAATGCAGCACTGATTTTAATGCTTCCGTTAAATGCTTTTAAAAAATGAATTCCTACAAAAAACTTTCCTTTCACCCAAATGTTATGGTCATTAACATCCAGTGTATAAGTTCCGTCTTTAATCATATCTTCAGTAAGCTGTACTGTAATTTCTTCGTCAAGTAAGTTTTTATCCGGAAAACCGTCTTTCTCACTATAAATGCTGTATCGCATTATAACCGGTTCCGTAGAAGTATATCGGGCGATATTCAGATTAATATTCTTAATTTTAGACCTTTTCTTTGCATTAAATTCCAAAGCTGTTTCACCCAGAAAACCAGCTTTATCTCCTGCCGGATTAACGAAATATAAAATACTTTTGGTTTTCGTTTTTACACCCCAGTTCTTATCTACCAGCTTTTTAGGTTTAATAGCAATCTCCTTGATGGTTTTAGTTTTCTCATTCAAAAATACTTTCTGCTGATCGTTCTTTTTGAAATTCTGTACTGTTTCTTCATACAGATCATATCCGGGTACTTCGATTTTTACTTTTTGCTGTGGGTCCAGACCAGTAAGATCGATTGAAAAATTTCCGCTTCCGTCCGAAATCGTTCCAATAGTTTTCTTATCTACCCCAATCTTCACATAAGAAATAGGCTGATTTTCATTTTTAGAAATAATGGTTCCGGAAACAACCTGTGCATTGAAGGCAGAAACCGTAAGAATAAAGGATAAAACACTAAGTTTTTTCATGTTAAAAGTTTGATGCAAACATATCTATTTAAAATCATCAACATTCATAACATCTTATTAAATTAAATTCCTTTTTAGTTAAAATTATTCTAAATATTTCCCATTTTAGAGCATTAATTCTAAAAAACGCTTAATTACCGCTGTTATTCTATAAAATCTCCATGATTTCCTCCCATGAATTCACCCTTTTATAGGTCTCATTTTCGATCAGTTCATTATGAGGTTGGGTAAAGATCAGTCTCTGCCCTGAAAAATGATCTAAATTTTTAGGATAATCATCAATCATTACATCTCCTGACACTACTTTCTTGCTTCCACAAAGAACAATCTGCTCCCAGGTAATGAAGGGAAAATGCTCAGCCAGCCAGTCGTATTTTTCTCTTAAACTGTTCGGAAATTCCATTCCTGCAGAAACAATATACAGTTCGTATTTGCTATTCAGGTATTCTATTGCTTTCTGACTTCCTTCCATTACCGGCAATGTTCTGAAAAACCCTACTTCATTCACATGTTTTTTCCCATTGGGAAAAATGTCCATTTCTGGTTTGCCTGTCATCGCATCAGGTTCTACTTCTATTCCAGAGTCTCTTTTTTCAAATTCAATCAGCTGAGGATATACATCTGCCATTACCCCATCCATATCAATAATCACTTTTTTCATTGCTTCAAATCAGATTTTTATTATTTTTTAATATTATGAGGTTGGAAGCTGGATGGCGGAATATACTAAGCTCCCCATATAAATGGAGTCCGTCTTTAATGATTGAAATGATAAAACTTCATCAAAACATGTTCAATAATAACTTTCAGCTTCCCTCTTCCAGCTTCCTACTTTTAAACCTCTATCATCAAATTTACCGAATTGTTTTTTAAGGCAATGGATATAGTTTATTAATAAATCATAAATATTCGTTTTTATAAAGCCGGTTCTGGAAAATTTTATGGTTACATTTTCGTATTTTTGCCGTTCAGTTCAAAATTAAAATCAAACTATTAATTCCCAATGAATTACGTTTCTGCAGAAAATCTTACCAAATCTTATGGCATCAAAGTTTTGTTTGAAAATATTTCCTTTCATATTAATGAAGGAGACAAAATTGCCATTGTTGCCAAAAACGGGAGTGGAAAATCTACCCTTCTGAAAATTTTAATGGGTAAAGAAATTGCAGACAGCGGCACTGCGATCATTAATAAAGATATTCAGGTTGTTTTATTCGATCAGGAAATTGATTTTGATTCCAATTTAAGCATTGATGAATTCATGATGACTTTGGATTCTGAACCTATCCTTGCTTTGAAAAACTACCACAAATCTCTTCATTCTACAGATCATGACTTTATTGAAAAAGCATTGGCTGACATGGAAGCCCACAAAGCATGGGATCTTGAAAATGAGATGAAGCAGATCCTTTCTCAGCTTAAAATCACTGATCTTGAGGCTAAAATGGGAACTCTTTCCGGAGGACAGGTCAAACGTGTTGCTTTGGCTAAACTATTAACAGAAACCAGAGCTGAACATAAACACACACTTCTAATCATGGATGAACCTACCAACCACTTGGATGTGGATATGGTAGAATGGCTTGAAAACTATCTGAACAAAGCAAAAATAACATTACTGCTTGTTACCCATGACCGATATTTCCTAGACAGTGTTTGTGATATTATCTGGGAAATAGAAGACAAAAATCTTTATGTTCACAATGGTTCCTACGCTACATATCTTGAAAATAAAATGATTCGTGAAGATAATCTTAACGCTACCATTGATAAAGCCAACAACCTTTACAGAAAAGAATTGGAATGGATGCGTAGACAGCCTAAAGCAAGAACCACAAAATCCAAAAGTAGAATTGATTCCTTTTATGAAACCGAAAAGGTTGCTAAAACTGATACCAGAAAACAAGGTCTTGAACTTGATTTTGAAATGAAGCGTCTGGGAAATAAAATTCTTGAACTGAAACATATTGATAAAAGTTTTGGAAATAAAATCTTATTAAAAGATTTTAACTATCAGTTCCAACGTGGTGAAAAGGTAGGAATCATCGGAAAAAACGGAGCCGGAAAATCTACACTACTGAATATTATCCAGGGATTGGAAAAAGTAGACAAAGGAGAAATTGAAACGGGAGAAACTATTTCTTTCGGATATTTTGCCCAGAAAGGTCTTACTTATAAAGAGGATGAACGTGTGATTGACTTCATTAAGGAAATTGCAGAATTTTATCCTTTAGCGAATGGAAAAAGTCTTTCAGCATCGCAATTCCTTAGATTATTCTTATTTGACGACCAAACACAATACTCTCCTATCTCAAAATTATCGGGAGGTGAAAAGAGAAGATTACACCTGATGTATATTTTATATCAGAATCCTAACTTCTTGATTTTTGACGAACCTACAAATGATCTGGATCTTCCTACACTAACTGTTCTTGAAAACTTCCTGCAGCAATTCCAGGGATCTTTAATCATCGTTTCTCACGACAGATATTTCATGGACAGAATTGTAGATCACGTTCTTGCTTTTGAAGGAGATGGAAAAATCAGAGATTTTGTAGGAAACTTCTCGGAATATCGTGAAGCCAGAAGCCGTGAAGAAGCTTTAGAAAAAAATACTGTTGCAAAGCCTGAACCGGTAAAAGAAACGGTTGTTGTTACAGAAACTCCTTCATCGTCCAGTTCTCAGAAAAGGAAATTAACTTTCAAAGAACAAAGAGAGTTAGAAACCATTGAAAAAGAAATGCCTGAACTGGAAGAGCAACGTACAAAAATTTTGGATCAGCTTAACAACGAATCCGATTATGAAAAAATAGCCAAGCTTTCTGCTGAACTGGAAACAGTTTCAGAAAAGCTGGAGAATCATGAGATGAGATGGCTTGAACTTCAGGAAATCATGTAAAAAATAGATGAATTATGAATGAGTTCAAAGAGTTTGAGAGTAAAAGAGCAGACAAGTTCTACTTCTGACTATAATGAACCTTGAACTTTGAACTCATTCATAACATTTAATCATTTATAGTATAATTACTTTTTCTTCTTTTGAGCTTTTCAGTGAAGCATCGATGATCTTCATATTCTGAATCACTTCTTTTCCTGGTGATGGTAAAGGATATCCGAAAACAATATGTTCATAAATTTGCTGGTAATAACCCATATAATTTCCTGCTTCGCTTGAAGTAAATATTCTTTCTGTTTCTGAATTTTCATTCAGATAATTTAAAATTCCATCTGCTTCTTTCAAAGGCTGCATCCATTCTTTTCCATAGACAGGAATGGCTCCGCCCACCAATTCATTTTCCTGATTATCGGTTCTTTCCTGCAGGAACGTTCCTTTGTCTCCATGAATTTTATAGGCATAATGGTCTTCTTTAGTAAATACCGATGATTTTAGTCGTACTCTCAGATCATTTTTATAGTATAACAGGATCTCAAAATAATCATTGGCGAATGCCGGCCCTTTCATGGAAAATACATCGGCAAAAAGTTTTTCAGGATACCCGAAATACTGTACGGCCTGATCTACAAGATGCGCTCCAAGATCATGCAATGAACCTGAACCTATCTGATCCGGATTTTCTTTATGCTGCTTTCCACTTGGTGTAGTACGGAACCTGTCAAAACGAATCTCGGCTTCTTTAATATTTCCCAGCTTTCCATCATTTAAAACTTTTTGCACCTGTTGAAAATCACGGTCAAATCTTCTGTTTTGATATACACTTAAAAATAATCCTTTCTCTTCTGCCAGCTTTACCAATTCTTCTGCTTCTTCTACATTTACTGTAAAAGGTTTTTCAACAATGATATTTTTCCCTGCTTCCAGAGCTTTTTTGGCATATTCATAATGCGTCTGAACCGGCGTATTGATAATCACTAATTCTATATCTGCATGCTGAAGCATTTCTTCCACCGAACGGTAAATAGTAGCTTCAGGATATTTCTCTTTAGATTCTTCTTTACTTCTTTCCACGACTGCAGAAATGAAAAACCCCGGATGTTCTTTTAAAAAAGGCGCGTGAAAAACTTTTCCACTCATACCAAAGGCACAAAGCCCTGCTTTTACCAGTTGCATATTTTAATTTTTCAACAAATATATTCATAAAAAACGCTGGATACTGCACTAACAATAAGGATAGAAACAATCCATATACCTGACCTTTAAAAGATGTGATAAAAATCATAAAATTATTTTTAACTATTCTAAACAAATACTTACATTTGCGCCTTATTTAAAACTGTTCTACATAAAAATAAAATGAAAAGACAATTACTTTCCTTAGGTCTTCTATTTATCGCTGTTTCAGCCAGTGCGCAGCTGAAAAACGTTGAAGCAGACACCATCAGAACTCAAACAATTGAAGATATTAATCTTCATAAAACAGGAAATCCCAACCAGGCGCGACCATTATCTACAAAGTCTAATCTGACGGTAATGGAAACCCCTCAGCCTATTGCTATTGTTACACATGAAATCATTGAGCAACAGCAGGCAAAACAATTGAGTGATGTTCTTCAGAATGTAAACGGGATGTATATCACTTCATCCAGAGGAAATTCTCAGGATAGCTTTGGTGGACGTGGATTTATTTTAGGAAATGATAATATTTTCAAGAATGGATCAAGAATAAACAGTGGAGTTTTCCCTGAGGTAAGTGGTCTTGAAAGAGTTGAAGTTTTAAAAGGAGCCAACGCTATGCTTTACGGAAATACTGCTGCAGGTGGTATTATCAACATGATTACGAAAAAGCCTAAATTCAATTTTGGGGGGAGCATAGGATTAAATGGCGGAAGCTGGAATTCTTACAAGCCAACAGTTGATGTGTACGGGCCATTATCTAAAAATATTGCTTTCAGAGTAAACGGAACATATGAATATGCTGAAAGTTTCAGAGATGTTGTACAATCTGAAAAATATTACTTCAATCCTTCATTCTTATTTAATTTAAGTGATAAATCTCAATTAATAGTTGAGGCAGATTACCTTAAAAATAACTTCACTCCGGATTTCGGACTTGGGTCTATTACTGAAAAAGACCAAAGCTACCGATTGAATGATGGTTTATCCAGAAACATTTTCTACGGAACCGACTGGCAATATCAAAATGTGCAGCAAGCTTCTACGAACGTAACTTTTAATCATCAATTTAACGAAAGATGGTCTTTAAATGCTACAGCTTCTTATCAAAACTATACGAAAGATTATTTTTCTTCTGAAAGAGTACAATGGATCTATGACACTAAAGATAAAACTGGATTGGTAGATCCCAACAGATTATCATGGAAAAGACCTTTTGGTAAAACTTACAACGAACAAAATTATACTTCTGCACAAGTAAACATCAATGGAGAATTCAATACTGGAAAAATCAACCATAAGGTATTAATTGGTTCAGATGCAGATTATAGCCAAGCAGATGCTTATGCTTATAATGTTACAGACCCAAAAAACCTTCTCTATTTAGATGATCCTTCAACATGGGGAAATATTGCTATGCCAAATTCTACTCTTAATACAAGAAACAGAATCAATACAAGAAGAATTGGGATCTATGCACAAGATTTTATCAGCTTAACAAAACAACTAAAAGTAATTGCCGGGTTAAGATGGTCTTATGTAGAAAATATGCCTACATTGACCACTCGTTTTGGATCAAACGAGAAATTTGAAGTAGCAAATTCTTCAACATCTGATAATGCATTCTCACCAAAAGTAGGGTTGGTTTATGCTCCAAATGAAAATCTTTCGGTATTTGCAACGTATACCAATTCGTTTGCTTCCAATGCAGGATATACTTCAGATCAATTTGGTACAGTAAATACCAATCAATCTGCTACGCAAATTCAAGATCAGTTAACCAATTTATCAAAACAAAGCATAAAGCCATCAACAGTTGATCAATATGAAATTGGTGTTAAAAAGAATTTCTGGAACAATGCTTTAGCTGTTAATTTAACGGCTTACCAGATTATGTACAACAATTATTATCAAACATATTGGTTCATCCCTGGCACTACACCCAATGCAGCACCAGTAAATTCAACAGATACCAATCTTAAAGAATTTGCAGGAAATATGAGAAGCCGTGGTGTGGAATTAGACATTACAGGAAATCCGACAGAAAATTTATCTATCATCGGAGGTTTCTCTTATAACAATTCTGTTTACCTTGACACTCCTGAAAAGGGATACGTTGAAAAACAAAGATTGGTAAGAACACCGGCTACAACAGCGAATGCTTCTGTTTTCTATAAATTTACAAATTATGTAAAAGGATTAAAAGTTGGAGCTGGAATCTACTACATTGGAGACAGAATCGCGGGATGGAATGATTCAAAATCTACAAATACAAGTAGAAACAACGTGAGTAGAATGTTTGATCTAAAAGACTACACTACTGTTTCCGTATCTGTTGGTTACGAGTGGAATAAGTTTTCTATCCAGGGAAGAGTGGGTAACCTATTTGATGTTGTAAACTACAACGTTCACGAAAATTACTCAGTAAACCCAATTACTCCAAGAAATTATTATTTTACATTGACATACAAGCTGTAGAATTAACTTTATAATGACTTCTTTATTAAAAGTGGAAATTGCATTTTTGCAGTTTCCACTTTTGAAATTTAAAAACAAAACAAAAACGATATGGATAAGATTAAAGACACAAGAAGTTTCATGAGAATTACCCACCGTTATCTGGGATATTTCCTGGCTGGTATAATGGCTGTGTATGCTGTAAGTGGAATTATTTTGGTCTATAGAGACACCGATTTTCTAAAGAGTGAAAAAAAGTATGAAAAGACTTTATCTGCCAACCTATCTGAAAAAGAACTGAAAAAAGAACTCAAGATGAAAGGTCTTGAAGTGGAAAAGACTGAAGGTACTCTTCTTCACTTTAAAAGAGGAACTTATGATTCCGCAACAGGGGTAGCTAAGTATTCAAAAATGGAATTACCTTTTGTACTGGATAAAATGGTTTCTCTTCACAAATCACAGTCTAAAGATGCTATTGCGCCTTTAAGTGTATTTTTCGGAGTGGCTCTTTTCTTCTTTGTGATCTCAAGTTTCTGGATGTTTAATCCTAAAACAAAAGCCTTCAAACGAGGCATCAAATTTACGATTGCAGGACTTATTATATCTATTATTCTTTTGTGTATTTAAGAATTAAGATTTTTTAAAACTTCAGTAATATCACTTTCCTGACCTCTTAGCATTTTCATCATTAATTATGAAATATTCAATAATAAAGTTAAAAACACGCATCCTATCTTATTGATATTATTAACATTAATTTAGAAAAATTGTCTAAAATTAAGAGTCTGGCACATTTATTGTTTTTTCTATAATTCGTGAATAATAAACATTTAATTATTAAAATAATAAATTATGAAAAAACTTATTTTAACAGGAGTATTAGCCGTAGCAGGATTAACAGCAACTGCAAACGCTCAGATTCAGAAAGGTAATTGGATGGTAGGAAGTAGCATCGTAGCCAGTAACTTTGGTTTAAATACAGGTGGTGGATATAATATTTCATTACAGCCAAAAGCAGCTTACTTTATTCAAGACAATGTTGCTGTTGGAGGCTATGTAGATTTAGGATTTAATAAAGTAACAAATGGATCACCTACTAATTTTGTTTATAAAGTTGGTGCTTTAGGTAGGTATTATATTTCTCCGGGTGAAAAAGGAGTAGATAACCTATTACACCATGGAAGATGGTTCTTTGAAGGAAATGCAGGTGTTGGAGGTACTTCTACTGAAGGATCTAATTCTACAACAGGTTTAGATTTTGGAGCAGGTCCTGGTTATTCATACTTTATTACTCCAAACATTGGTGTGGAAGGTTTAGTAAAATATAATGGTGTTGCAGGATTTGGTAGTGAGGGATTAACTTCTACTTTAACTTTCAACGTAGGATTCAGTATTTATTTACCAACTTCAAAGGGTAAACAAATCATCAATGACGTTAAGTAATCACTGAAATACTTATAAAAAAATTGAAAGCGGCCCGAAATAAATTTCGGGCCGCTTTTCGTACAAATTAAAACTAAACTATAAAAAATCAAATAAATCATGTATTCGGTTGAGGCGTATATCTTAAATATGGCTTTATCTCAGTAACTCCCTTAGGAAATTTTTTGATGGCATCCTCTGTAGAAACAGCAGGTGGAACAATTACATCATCCCCATTCTGCCAGTTTACAGGAGTAGCCACCTGATAATTATCCACAAGCTGTAAAGAATCCAATACTCTCAGGATTTCATTAAAATTTCTTCCCGTTGAAGCAGGATAAGTAATAATAAGTCTTACTTTTTTAGCGGGATCAATAATCAATAACGAACGTACCGTTGCTGTAGCTGAAGCATTAGGGTGAATAAAATCATAGAGCTCAGAAATTTTTCTTTCCTTGTCAGCTATAATCGGAAACTGTACATCTGTATTTTGGGTTTCATTAATGTCTTTTACCCAATTCTGATGATCCTCTACCCCATCCACACTCAAAGCAATCACCTTGGTATCTCTTTGGGTAAATTCGGACTGTAATTTAGAAGTATATCCCAACTCTGTAGTGCATACGGGTGTATAATCTGCCGGATGTGAAAATAAAATTCCCCATGAATCTCCAAGATAATTATAAAAATTAATATCCCCTAAAGACGATTCTGCCTGAAAGTTGGGTGCTGTATCTCCTAATTTGATTGACATAATATTTCGCGTTTGTTAGTCTACAAATTTAGTAGACTTTTTAATGCTAACAAAATTTTCCTGGAAAATTTATATCTTTAATGTAAAATTTTATTCATGGAGAAAACCGGACTCACCTACATAGACATGGTGTATAAGGTATTGGAAAATTGGTATGTAACGTTTGCAGAGCTTACTCCTAAACTGATTGTCGGTATTTTAGTATTTACATTCTTTCTTATTACAAGTAAATACATGAGCCAAATTGCCGTAAAATTATTTCACAAGTTCTTCCCAAAAAGCCAGAAAGAGAGCTCATTAGTTACCTTAATCAGCGTATTCAGGTTTTTAATTATGCTGATGGGAACATTTATTTCCCTAGAAATTATGGGCCTCAGTGGTTTCCTGTGGAAGTTTATCGGAAGTTTGGGAGTAGCGGGGGTTATTGCCGGGGTTGCTTTAAAAGACCTTGTTTCAAGTATCTTTTCTGGAATGTTAATTGGTATTGATAAAGCCTTTAAAGTAGGAGATTATATTACTATAGGAGCTCATTCCGGGACGGTACAGGAGATTGGATTTTTAACAACCAAAATCCTTACAGACGATGGAAAGAAAGCCTATATCCCGAATCAGGTAGTCTTTAATGCTCCGTTTTACAACATTACAGCATCCCCTCAGCGCAGAATTATTCTAAACTTTGAAATTCCTGCTGATGAAGACATCAGTAAAGCACAAAAAAGCATTCTTGAAGTAGTTAAAAATCTTGATAATGTAGATAAATTAGATACTGCGGAAGTTATTTTTACTGATCTTAAACAAGGTTCCTTCAATCTTCAGGTTAAGTTCTGGATCAAAATAGGAGCGAATCTGGCACAGGTGAAAAGTAAGGCCTATTTAAATATTAAAGAAAGATTTGATGTGGATAAAATTCAGCTGGTGACTCCTACAAGTATTAGTATTACCAATGGAGAAAGCAATTTACCGGAAAGTCAGGATAAATAATTGATTTTAATTTCCCACAAATTTCACAGATGTTTGTGGATACATTAACATAATAGAAAGCTGCTTCAAATGATTGGAGCGGTTTAAAAACAAGAAACCGTTCCAAAAATGGAACGGTTTCTTGTTTTATCTGAAAGTTTTAGATTATGCTAAAACTTCTTTTACTTTGTTTGCAGCTTCTTCTAAAGTAATTGCAGAGTGAACCGGAAGACCAGACTCATCAATTAATTTTTTAGCTTCTACAGCGTTAGTTCCTTGTAATCTTACGATCAATGGAACCGGAAGGCTACCCATAGCTTTGTAAGCATCTACAACTCCTTGAGCAACTCTGTCACATCTTACGATACCTCCGAAGATGTTGATTAAGATTGCTTTTACGTTTGGATCTCTTAAGATGATTCCGAAAGCCGTTTGTACTCTCTGAGCATCTGCAGTACCACCTACGTCAAGGAAGTTAGCAGGGTTACCACCTGATAATTTGATGATATCCATAGTTGCCATTGCAAGACCAGCACCGTTTACCATACAAGCAACGTTACCATCCAATTTTACGAAGTTAAGACCAGCTTCACCAGCTTCTACGTCCATTGGATCTTCTTCTCTTGTATCTCTTAATTCAGCTAAGTCTTTGTGACGGAACAATGAGTTGTCATCTAAAGTTACTTTAGCATCTACCGCGATAATTTTGTTATCAGAAGTTTTCAACACTGGGTTGATTTCGAAAAGAGAAGCATCAATACCTGTATAAGCATTGTAAAGAGAAGAAATAAATTTCACAAATTCTTTGAATGCATTTCCTTCAAGACCTAAGTTGAAAGCAATTTTTCTAGCCTGGAATCCTTGAAGACCGATAGCTGGATCAATAAGTTCGTTGTGGATTAAGTGAGGAGTTACTTCTGCAACGTGCTCAATATCCATACCACCTTCAGTAGAATATACGATTGTATTTTTCCCTTCAGCTCTATCTAAAAGAATAGAAACATAAAATTCTTTAGTTTCAGATTCTCCAGGATAATAAACATCTTCTGCAACCAAAACAGAGTGTACTTTTTTACCTTCAGCAGAAGTTTGTGGAGTTACCAACTGCATTCCGATGATATTCTGAGCGTTTTCTTTAAGTTTATCCATATTTGGAGAAAACTTAACACCCCCACCTTTACCACGACCACCTGCGTGAATCTGTGCTTTTACAACCCAAGCCTGAGCTCCGGTTTCAGCAGTCAATTTTTCAGCAGCTGCTACAGCTTCATCTACGTTGTTTGCTACGAAACCACGTTGGATAGCTACTCCATACTTTGATAAAATCTCTTTTGATTGATACTCGTGAAGATTCATATTATTTTTATTATTTTATTTTAATATTTAAAGGTTGACAAATTTACTAAAAAGACATGGAAGTTCAAGATTCTTCATTCAAAAATTAAAGATTACTTCCTTGATTTTTGACATGTTTATACATTTTTCCTTATTCTTCCGCTAATTTTTCAGACTGAGATCCGATAAATGGAATCTTTGGAGCCAAGAAATATCCCGTAAGACTGGCAAACAATATCGGAACAAAATAAGTAAACCGGGTTAATGTTCCCAGAATAATGGTTGTACTCATCGGAGTTCTTGTTACACAGGCATTAATAGCTGCCATACAGCTTACAATAGCCAAAGTAGTGTCTACACCTGGAAATAAATTATGGATAATTAAACCCAAAGTTGTTCCTACAAAGAACAACGGAATGATAAAACCTCCTCTCCAACCAGAAGTTACCGTGATGGCAATAGCTAATATTTTAAAGATCAAAACCAAGATCAGAAAATTCAATCCGAAATTCCCACCGATCAACTGATTGATCTCGTTATGTCCAAAGTATCTTGTGATGGGAAAATTGTAAGCAATAATCCCTAAAACAATTCCTCCTACTAATGTTTTGATGTAGATGGGGAATTTTCTGTATTCAAAAATCTTTTTGAAAAATTTTACCACAAAGATGAAAATCCAACCGAAAAGGGTTCCTACAATTCCGAATAAAGCAGCATATAAAAAATCATATACGCCGGTGTAGTGATAGGCTTTCAAATCCCATGTTGCTCCAATTCCAAGATGGATAATCAAAGCAAACATCAGATAGCTGAAACAGCTGGCTACCAATGCAGGAATAATGGCTTTATAATACTCAACGGCATGCTTGTGATGAAGAATCTCCAAGGAAAAAAGACTTCCTCCCAGCGGAGCTCCAAAAAGAGCGGTAAAACCTGAAGCCATCCCGGCAATACTTAATGAACGAAGCTCTTCGCCTTTCAATCTGAAGATTTTCCCAAGCCAGGTTCCTGTAGATCCGGTAACCTGTACTAAAGGTGCTTCCGGCCCTAGACTTCCCCCTGATGCTACACAAAAAAGTGAAGACAGAATCATGGATGGATTATTTTTGGGTTCTAGTTTTCCTTTATTAAATCTGATGTTATTTACAATCAGATGGATTTCTCCGGGATCTCCTATGAAATGGATCACCAGTCCTGCCAGCAGACCACAAATGGCCATGGCTGGAATCACCTGCCAACCTTGAAAGTGAGCTAAAAATTCGGTAAAATGTTCAAGCACGATCCAATATCCGCCAGCAATAACACCTCCTACTAGACCTGTAAAAGCCCACATGAAAAAAGTACGGCTGAATACAAAAGGATTGAATCTGATAGGTTGATCTAAGAGATTAAATGTTTTGATTAAGCGTCTCCTTCTATTGATTTTCATTTTAATTAACTGTAAATAGTAAAAGAATCTCATCATTTATCTTTACTGATGATGAGAACTTTTACAATACGCTCTTTATTTATTCGAATCTTAATACAATAGGTTGTGCAAAGGTTTGTATAATTGGTTTGTCTTTATAAATCAAAGGTTTTTCCAAACCGCCAATAGCATATAGGAACAATCCGCTGATAATGCTAAACTCTGTATCAGATGACTCACTATACTTTACTTTTTTGAACTTCCCATCTACATCAATTGTAAAATTCAACTTACAACGATAGATTCCGCCGGCAAAATCCTCTATTAAATAAACAGGGAAATTCACCGTCAACTGTTTTTTCAACTCGGCAAGCTGTTGATAATTTTCAACCTCAGCAATATCAATAGATTTCTTTTTCTCCGCTTCCAGAGGGATGATTTCTGTTTGGGGTACGTTGTTTTCAATCTGTACTCCGTTGGTTGCTTTAAATGATAGGTTGGGATCTATTTTTCCGATTATTACCTCTTTGTCATAGATGCTTTGATACAAATCTTTCAGATTTTTTAATTTTTCACCATAAAAAAGTTTATACTTTTGAGTATATAAAACCTCATCTTTTTTGTAATCATAACGTTTAATACTATCAGAAAAGCGATTTTGTATATCTTTTATTTCTACTAAAATATTTCTGTTTAACAGTTTCTTCCCTTGTGCATTTATTTTTTGAACACTTATACAAGAAATTGTCAGAGCAATAACAAGTAATAAAAAACATTGATTCATGGTTTTATTTTTCTGTAAACAACCTATATAATATATTGCAAATATTCTTTTTTGCCTGAATTGCAAGATTAAATTCTATTTTTAGCAAAATAAAGAATCAACATTCCCCAGCTCAGGATCATCAATAATCCACCAAGCGGAGTAATAGGTCCTAAAAACTTAAGATTGGCTCCTAAATAATCCTGTAGGCTCAGGAAATAAATACTTACTGAGAACAACAGTGTTCCGGCAATCATTAAAATGGATGTCCATTTTTCTGTGGAAGTTTCAAATTTTAAAATATATCCGATGATCAGCAGGAAAAAGGCTGCATACATCTGGTATCGTACTCCGGTTTCGAAACTTTCCAGTCTTTCCACCGATAATATTTTCTTTAAGGCGTGAGCTCCGAATGCGCCAAGGATAACAGAAACCATTCCGTAAACTGCTCCAAAAATCAGGGTAATTGTTTTCATTTTATAACTCTTCTAATTCTATACTTAAATTTTTCTTTGTCTTATAATCCTGCCATGTTCCGGAAATTTTATTTCCGTTCATTTCTGCCTCTAAAAAAGCTCTCGGGATCCATTGACTAGTGGCATCATCATAACGGTCATTCTCTGTGATGGAAATATGATTTCCTTTCAGCTGCCCGTCCCATTTAATGAGCTTTTTATTTTTATCATACCAATATTCTGCATGAAAAGAACTTATTCCGGGTTTATCATTATTCGGATAAAAACGGGTAACAAGGACTGTAATGGGGTATTTCCCATCAATTTTTCCTTTGTACAGCTTATTTCTGAAGCTAGTTTCCCCTACTTTTTCAGATCCGTTAAGCAAGTTTCTGGCATAAGGACTCCAATATTTTTCCAATTCTTTATATGTCAATTCAAGTTCATGACTTCCAAGATCATCCAAGGCTCTCATTGCATGATTGGAACATCTTGCGGCTACAAATGTCAGCTTATCTTTTCCAAAAAAATATTGGATATCATCCAAAGATTGTTCTGTATAACAACCTTCATATAAACCGATCTGATCTTCTGTTTCTTCGGGTGGATTTTTGGCAGATTTCAACTCAGCCAAAAAATCATTAACTCTTTTCTTTACTTTCTGTTCAAGCAAATGTTCAATAGTCTTAATTGAATTAACTTGAAACAGATCTTGAACATTGATAAAGTTCCCGGTTCTCAGGTCAAAATTCTTCCAGATCGCAAAGTTTTCAGGATAAGCACCAGAAGCTTCTCCATCCATCCCGATACTCAAAATATTTTTAGGCGTTTCCAGCTTTTCCCAACTATAGAAATAAACATAATTAGAATAAGAAGTTGTTCCTGTAGAAACCAGTTTAAAAGGATTAGAACCTGAATTGGGAATATATTCCAATTCGTTGACCTGTAAAAATGTATTTATTTTGCTTTCCACTAAGGGATTTTCTGCATAGGAAACCACCGGAAAAGTTGAGTCTTCAGTCTTTGGCTGTAAATTCGATATTTTTAAATTTTTCTGTGAAAAACTTAATCCGGAAATCAGCATGAAAAACAAGACACTTTTTTTCACTATTTCGAATTTAAATACATTAAAATAAACTTGGCCACTAAAGTAGAAATTCCCAGTATGATAAACATATTGGCAAATCTCTTTGAACTTTGGAAGCCCGGTGAAGTTGTTTTCTTCAAAAAGAATCCAAAGATGAGAAATATAATAGGCAGAATAATCTGTAACATTAGTTTTCTCTCATTCTGTTAAACTCATTGATTACCTCATGATGGCTTACCGTCTTATCTTTGAAGTAAGTCACAAAATGCTCCTTCTCTTCTTCAGTAGCTCCCAATTGGTTCAAAATATTAAGTAAGTGCATTTTCATGTGCCCTTTCTGAATTCCAGTTGTTACTAATGAACGTAGAGCACCAAAGTTTTGTGCCAATCCTGAAACAGCCAGAATACTCATCAATTCCTGAGCGGATGGTTTTCCAAGTAATGCTAAAGAGAATTTTACCAAAGGGTGAAGATTCGTTAAACCTCCTACAACACCTACAGAAATCGGAAGATCTATCCAGAATCTGAAAACTCCATTATCCGTTGTACAGTGTGTTAAAGACCTGTATTGTCCGTCTCTTGCAGCATAGGCATGAGCACAAGCTTCCGTTGCTCTGAAGTCGTTTCCGGTTGCAATTACAACAGCATCTACTCCATTCATTACTCCTTTATTATGAGTTGTTGCACGGTAAGGTTCAATTTCAGCAATGGTTACGGCTTGTTTAAATTTAGAAGCAAATTCTTCAGGAGAAATTCCGCTGTCATCTTTTAAGTCTTCCATTTTACATGAAACCTCAGCTCTTACAATACAGTCAGGCGTAAAATTGGAAAGGATATTCATCACAATCTGTAATGAATTTTTCTCATCCTGAGTGAAATCTTCACTGGTTGCTACTTCCTGTCTCAAAGTTTTCCCAAACTGTTCAAGACACGAATTGATAAAATTAGCTCCCATTGAGTCTACCGTATCAAAACTTGCTTTCAGTTGGTAATAATTCGGCATTTCTGCAGTTTTATCCACAAGACTGATGTTCAGAATTCCACCGCCACGTTTTCTCATATTGGCAGTAATATCCTGTGTAGATTCAAACAATTTTTTCTTTAAACTAAAATTAAAGAAGTGTAATAATTTGTGCGACTCTACATTGAATATAAAATGAGTGTGTCCTAACTTTTCAGTATTAATAATGGTTGTTTTAAAACCTCCTTTATCAATCCAGAATTTTGCGGCCTTGGAAGCTGCTGCTACTACTGAACTTTCTTCAACGGCCATTGGTAATGCCAATAGTTTTCCATCAATTAAAAAGTTCGGAGCAATTCCGTACGGCATATAGAAATTGGATATCGTATTTTCAGAAAATTCTTCATGAAGCTTCTGAAGATCTGCATTTTCATTCCAATATTGTTTCAATATATTTTGATATTCTTGATTACCTTCAAGATATTCGCTTACAAGCCACTCGATTTTCCCTTGCTTTGAAAGCTTGGAAAAACCTTCAATTGGTTTATGATTCATATATAGATAATTTATTTTTTCAAAGGTTATATGCAATCGCGTCGTTTCATTCTTATTTGTGCCCGCAAATCATAGCGATTTCAAGATATAAACTTTAATGAGGCGTAAATATAATGATTTTGAGGCTCTTTTTTGTTGATAACTTCTATGAAAAAAGATTGATACTTATCAATTTTAGAACTAAATTTGAACACCTATTAATCAATATATTGATACAAATTATATCAAATCATTTATAGTATGAATTTTGACCGCCTTAAAGAAAAACTTGAAATCCTTGCTGATGCTGCCAAGTATGATGTTTCATGCTCATCAAGCGGAGGAACAAGAAAGAATAAAAAAGGGGCTTTAGGAGATAGTTCCGTAAGTGGGATTTGTCATACCTATACCGAAGACGGCAGATGTGTTTCTTTGCTCAAAATTTTATTGACCAATCACTGCATTTATGATTGTGCTTATTGTGTATCGAGAAGTTCAAATGATATTAAAAGAGCTGCATTTACAGTAGAAGAAGTGGTAGACCTTACTATTAATTTTTATCGGAGAAATTATATTGAAGGATTATTTCTAAGTTCCGGAATTTTTAAAAATGCAGATACAACCATGGAAAGACTTGTCCGGGTTGCCAAAAAACTGCGTCTGGAAGAAAATTTCAATGGCTATATTCATTTAAAATCTATTCCGGGAGCCAGTGATGAGCTGATGCAGGAGGCCGCTTTATATGCAGACAGACTTTCAGTAAACCTGGAAATCCCTACAGAAAGCGGGCTCAAATTATTGGCTCCTGAAAAGAATAGGCAGGATATGATTAGCCCTATGAGATATATTCAAAAAGGGATTATCCAATATCAGGACGAGAAAAAGATTTTAAAGAAGGTACCTAAGTTTGCTCCAGCCGGACAATCCACTCAGATGATTGTAGGAGCTACTAACGAAAATGATCTGCAAATCATCAAAGTGGCAGATCATTTTTATAGAAACTTCAATCTGAAAAGAGTGTATTATTCCGGATATGTTCCGGTTTTGGAAGACAACAGACTTCCTTCTCTAACTACTGAAGTGCCTATGCTTCGTGAAAACAGGCTTTATCAATCGGATTGGCTCATGAGATTTTATGGTTTTAAAGCTGAGGAAATTCTTGATCCCAATGTTCCTTTTCTGGATTTGGAAGTAGATCCTAAATTAAGTTGGGCATTACGACATCTGGACCAGTTCCCTGTGAATATCCAGACTGCCGATTATCAAATGATATTAAGAATTCCCGGAATTGGAGTCAAATCTGCGCAAAAAATTGTGAGTGCGAGACGTTTTCAGGTTTTAAATTTGGATCATTTGAAACGATTAGGAACAGCCGTTAACAGAGCTAAATATTTTATTGATTTCAATGCCGGGAATGCCTATCTGAAATATTTAACGGATAAAAATTTTAGAAAATTATTGGTGGGGGGAAGTTCTTCAAAATTTCATAATCAGTTTTCACAGCAGTTGACATTATTTTAGATTAAACAGAAATGACACGAATATTTTAACAAATTATCACAAATTATTAAAACACAAAGACATCATCGTCAGAATGACCAGAAATACTCAATAGTTACATTTTTAAATTACCCAATTACACATGACCACTCTACTCTACGACGCTAGTTTTGACGGCCTTTTCACAGCAATATTCGAAGTTTTTGAATATCGTTATAAAGATGTGGAAATTGTGAGTAGGGAAAGGTTTCGTCAGGAAAATATTTTTGCAGAGATTCATGAGGTCGTTACCCAAACTGACAAATCAGAAAGAGTATTAAAAAAATTGGAGCAAAATCTAAGGAAACAGGGTATTCATAAGCTCTTAAAAGTTTTTTTCTCTGAAGATCCTGAATTGGAAAAAGTAATACTATCAGCCGTAAAACAATCTGTAAAGAATCCTGAAGAAAACATCCTGGAAAACTATGCAGATACTGACATCATGAAGATTTCCAAAATCTGTAAATCTGTAGACAGAGAAAGTCACCGCATGACAGCCTTTGTCCGTTTCGAGAAAATGCAGGATGATATTTTCTTTGCAAAAATAGATCCTGATTTCAATGTTCTTCCTTTAATCAGAAAACATTTTAGTGATCGTTACCAGGATCAGAAGTGGATGATCTTTGATTTACGAAGAAATTATGGACTCCTTTATGATCTGGAAACCTCTGACTTCTTTTATCCGGAGGAGAAATTAGAGATCAAGAATTATCAGGAGAAGTTTCATGATGATGAAAAGAATTATCAAACGCTTTGGCAACGATATTTTACCAAGACCAATATTGTTGAAAGAAAAAATCTGAAGCTACATGTACAGCATGTTCCCAAAAGATATTGGAAGTATTTAACTGAGAAATGGTGATCTTAAATTGAAAGACTCGAATCTACAATTCCATATTGTGGATAACTTTTTTAACCACGGAAGACACAGATTTACACAGATGATTGCTTTTTAAGTTGAAATTTTGAATTGGAAAAATCTGAGAAGGTTTTTAATTCATATTCTGACATTGTGGATAACTTTTTCAATTCTCCTTATTGGACTTATTCTTGAAAAACCTTTTAGTAGGGACATTTTATAACCAGCTAGGTTTGTGAAAGATATAGTATTATTTATTCTACAATTTCATATTGTGGATAACTTTTTTAACCACAGAATACGCAGATTTGCACAGATGATTGCTTTTTAAATTGAGATTTTGAATGGGAAAAATCTGAGAAGGTTTTTAATTCATATTTTGTCATTGTGGATAACTTTTTCAATTCTCCTTATTGGACTTATTCTTGAAAAACCTTTTAATAATGACATTCCATAACCAGTTATATTTGTGAAAGATATAGCATTATCTATTCTACAATTCCATATTGTGGATAACTTTTTTAATCACAGAATACGCAGATTTGCACAGATGATTGCTTTTTAAATTGAGATTTTGAATGGGAAAAATCTGAGAAGGTTTTTAATTCATATTCTGACATCGTGGATAACTTTTTCAATTCTCCTTATTGGACTTATTCTTGAAAAACCTTTTAATAATGACATTCCATAACCAGTTATATTTGTGAAAGATATAGCATTATCTATTCTACACTTCCATATTGTGGATAACTTTTTTAACCACAGAATACGCAGATTTGCACAGATGATTACTTTTTAAATTGAGATTTTGAATGGGGAAAATCTGAGAAAGTTTTTAATTCATATTCTGATATTGTGGATAACTTTTTCAGCTCGATTTATTAGACTTATTCTTGAAAAACCTTTTAGTAAGGACATTTAATAATCAGCTAGATTTGTGAAAGATATAGTATTATTTATTCTACAATTCTATATTGTGGATAACTTTTATTTACGAATGGTACGTAAGGCTTTTTTGATAATATATTGAGTTTCCTTTGTGTTACTTTCCCTGAGCCACTCATCACAGATTTCCACTACAAATTCCGGTTGGGATTTACTGGCATCATTCAACCAATTCCCCACGCTATCCTGTACATATCTTGAAGAATCTGATTTTAATGGCTCTAAAATTTCCAATCCTAATCCCGGATTTTGTTTTAATGCATCAATATGCTCACACCACACTCCTCTCGGTCTTGTAGACTCGCTGGAAAAGCGTCTGATATTCTCATTTTCGTGCTTCGTCCATTCTGATAGAATAGACAAGGATTCTTTAAGATTCTTTGAAATATCCGGACGTACCGTCATCCAGCAGATTTCTCTTACTCCAAAGTGGGTGTCTGAAGCAAAGGGTTGAATTTTTTTAAATTTCTCCTCAGTATTAAAAGTATTATTCCGTCCCACGGTATAAGCAGCCCAGCAACGAACCAAGTCTGCAGGATGTGTGGATAACTTTGAAAGAAATTCTGCATCCTCATTTTTAAGTACAAAATCAAGAATTCCCAATCCAATAGTTTCATTGATTGTATTGACCGTTTGTTTCTTTAACTGGTCTATCTTTTTCACAATGGGTTCTAAATACTCTGATCTGTTATTCTGTTGTAATAAATTTTCTAATAAAAGTCTCTGATCTACTGCCAGCCATTCTGTAAGATTGGCTGTTTCAATTTCCCCTCGGTTCAATTGGATTAAAATATCAGCAGGAATATCTTTAATGGAACGGGCTCCTTTTCTTTTTTCTGTCATAATGCTTCTATTAATTCTTCTACATCTACTCTATTCATGTAATTTATATCTAAAAATCTATAAGTAATCACTTTATTTTCATCCACCACAAAAACAGCTGGAACTGGTAAAGTATTGTCCATGTTTTTATTGAAACCGGAAAGATGTATTCCCAGATCTTTATAATAAGGAAGTACAAAATCCTGCAACTGAAAAGCTATACCTAATTTTTCAGCAAAATTATTATCAACATCCGTCAATACTTCAAATTCAAGATTATTTTTCTCTGTCATGCTTAAAGAATGATCCGGCCTTTGTGGAGAAACAGCAATTAAAGTAGCATCTTTATCTTTTATTCTGGAAAGGTTGTCCTGTAAAAATTTTAATTCCAGATTACAATAAGGACACCAGCTTCCTCTATAAAAGGCTAAAATTATTTTTCCATTTTTAAGAATATCTTCAGAATTAATTATTGTACCCAAAGCATTTGGTAATGAAAACTCAGGCATTTGATCTCCAACCTGAACACTATTTTCTTCCATTCTCTTTGTTTTCAAATCTTCAATAGACTTTGCAAATGCATTCAGTATTTCCAGTGGAAGCTGTGAAGATAATTCCTGATTCAAATATTCGATCTGCTTTGCCAGTGTATTCATTTTTTTAATTTTATTATTTTTACAAAGGTCTAAAAGTGGTTATAAATAAGCAATAACGCATATTTTTCACCCATAGGGATAAAAAAGTCAATTTTATGGAAATAAAGGGAAGAGCTGAAGAAAATAAAATCTGTCCATTGGAAGTTGCTGTTAATACCATCAGTGGAAAATGGAAAATTCCTATTGTTTGGCAGATTAATGAGGGAAAGAAACGTCCAAGTGAGTTTTTGCGTGGAATCGCAAAAGTAGACCGCAGAGTTCTTAACCAGCAGCTGACAGAAATGGTTGAAGATGGTATTCTCACAAAACAATCTTTTAATGAGCTACCTCCCAGAGTTGAATATACATTGACAGAGCTAGGTGAAAAGTTGGTTGCTATTCTTTGGCAGCTGAATGATTGGGGAAAACTTTTGATTCCTGAAGAGGAGAATACTGAAGTTTAAAATTGCTTTTAAATCTCACTGATTTGGCAGATTTCTTATTCTGCTAGCATTTAACTGTTTTGAAAAGCGCAAAGACACAAAATTATTCTGAATAGATTGTGTTATTAAGGCGCAAGATTCCATCTGCAATAAAATTATATGCTGTAAAATTATTGCCATAAACGCACAAATAATCTTATTTATATAAAACATAGCAATCTATGTGGTTGTATTTTTAATCAATAAGTTCTAAACAATATAGAAGCATTCAAAATTATTCTATTCATGCATTCATAGCTAAAAAACCTTACAAATAAAAGCATATTTTGATATTTCAACATTTCACAAAAAATCCCATATTTGTAACCGAATCAAATGAATATGAAAAAAATTATTTCAGGAGTGGTAATTAGCATGGTTTTATTGGGCTGTACTCAAGATAAAACTACATCAAACCGAAATTCTGAGGAATCTGAAATTCTAACTTCTGAAACTTCAGTGCAAATCAATAAGGATAAAAATACAGTTAGGAAAAGATTTTCCCCGCCTAAAGATTATCAGTGGCATGAAGAGAAACCTGATTCTTTCGGATACTTCATTGAAAACTTTAAATTAAAGCCTTATGGAAGCCAGATTTTAAAATATGATAGCTCTCCTATTTCCACACAGCATCTTCATGAAGCTGTTTTTGATATTGATACCGGAAATAAAGACCTCCAGCAATGTGCGGATGCCGTAATTCGGCTAAGAGCTGAATATTTATATAAAAATAAAAAAACGGATGATATTAAGTTTCATTTTACCAGCGGTCATCTTCTCAGCTGGAATGATTATAAAAATGGGACAAGAGCTTTCGTTAATGGCAATTCTGTAAGCTTTAGAAAAACAGCTGGTTTTGATGATTCTTATCAGGGTTTCAGAAATTATCTGGACCTTATCTTTAATTATGCGGGAACTATTTCACTGAATAAGGAAACCAAACCAGTCTTAAAAAACTCAGATTTAAAAACCGGAGACATTCTGATCACTCCGGGAAGCCCGGGACATGTGGTTTTTATTGCCGGGGTCTGTAAGAATAAGGAAGGGAAAAAATTATTTTTATTGAGTGAAGGATTTACACCTGCTCAATCTATACATCTGTTATCCAACCCTTTCCAAAAAAATATTTCGCCATGGTATGACCTTGATGTGGATGCTCCTGAGACCAAAACGGCGCGGTATATTTTCAAACCGACAAATTTCAGACGCTTTTAATTCTATATATTCAAAACAATTGAAAAGTTACTACGATAATCTGAACTTGTTTTTGTAAATTTGTGTTCGAAATTTTTTACTAGATGAAAGAGAGTGCTGTAAAAAAGATTGCAGTTCTTACCTCAGGAGGAGACGCTCCAGGTATGAATGCAGCATTAAGAGCGGTAGTAAGAACCGCCAATTACTATAATATTGAATGCTACGGGGTAAGGGAAGGCTACAATGGCCTTATCAGCAATGATTTCCTGAAAATGGGAGCCCGTTCCGTAAAAAATATAATCAACCAAGGTGGAACAATTCTAAAGTCTGCCAGATCTGCTGATTTCAGAACTAAAGAAGGCCGTCAGAAAGCTTATGATAACTGCGTAAAGCTGGGTATCGACGGATTGGTATGCATTGGTGGAGACGGAACTTTCACCGGTGCCAAGATCTTCAGTGAAGAATTCGGAATCAGAGTAATCGGTATTCCGGGAACTATTGACAATGATATTTTCGGAACAGATAATACCATCGGATATGACACTGCGTTGAATACTGCTATGGAAGCGATTGATAAAATCCGTGATACAGCCACTTCTCACAACAGGGTTTTCTTTGTTGAAGTAATGGGGCGTGATGCAGGATTTATCGCTTTAAACAGTGGTTTGGCTACAGGTGCTTTGGATATTTTAATTCCTGAGAAAAAAGACAGTATGGATGATCTTTTTGCAAAGTTCAGAAAAGCTGAAAAAACAGGAAAATCATCCAGCATTGTAGTGGTAGCAGAAGGTGAAAAACTAGCCAATGTTTATGGGTTGGCAGAAAAAACAAAGGAAATATTCCCTGACTATGACATTCGTGTAGCGGTTTTAGGACACATGCAAAGAGGAGGATCTCCTAGTTGTGCAGACCGAGTATTGGCCAGCAGACTTGGGTATGGTGCAGTAGTAGGATTAATGGATGGCCAAACCAATGTAATGGCAGGAATGCGCTCCAACGATGTGGTGTATACACCTATTGAAGAAGCCATTAAAAAACATAACGAAATCAATAAAGACTTAATGTTGATTTCAGAAATTTTAGCAATCTAATTATTTTTATAAATCTAATAAAAACAAACTATTATGTCAACAATTAAAGTAGGTATCAACGGTTTTGGTAGAATTGGACGTCTTGTTTTCAGAGCAATGACTGAAAGAGACAACATTGAAGTTGTAGGAATCAATGACCTAATCAATGCAGAATACATGGCTTACATGTTAAAATATGACTCTGTACACGGTATTTTCCCAGGTGAAATTTCTGTAGAAGGAAATGATCTTGTTGTAAACGGGAAAAAAATCAGAGTTACTGCTGAAAAAGATCCAAGTAACCTAAAGTGGGATGAAATTGGTGCAGATTACGTAGTAGAATCTACAGGTTTATTCCTAGATAAAGACAGTGCTGCAAAACACATTACTGCTGGTGCTAAGAAAGTAATCCTTTCTGCTCCTTCTAAAGATGATACTCCAATGTTCGTAATGGGTGTAAACCACAAGGAACTTACTGATGATATCAAAATTTTATCAAACGCTTCTTGTACTACAAACTGTTTAGCTCCTTTAGCTAAAGTAATCCACGATAACTTCGGAATCGTAGAAGGTTTAATGACAACTGTACACGCTACAACAGCAACTCAGAAAACTGTTGATGGTCCTTCAATGAAAGACTGGAGAGGTGGTAGAGCTGCTCTAAACAACATTATCCCTTCTTCTACAGGTGCTGCTAAAGCAGTAGGAAAAGTAATTCCTTCATTAAACGGAAAATTAACAGGTATGTCTTTCAGAGTACCAACTGTTGACGTTTCTGTAGTAGATTTAACAGTGAGAATTGAAAAAGCTGCTTCTTATGAAGAAATCTGTTCAGTAATCAAAGCTGCTTCTGAAGGTGAATTGAAAGGTATCCTAGGATATACTGAAGATGCAGTAGTATCTCAGGACTTCGTAGGAGATAAGAGAACTTCTATCTTCGACAAAGACGCTGGTATTATGCTTTCTCCTAACTTCGTAAAACTTGTTTCTTGGTATGACAACGAAATGGGTTACTCTAACAAGTTAGTGGATATGCTTGTACACGCTGCTTCTTTATCATAAGTAATAAGCAATGAGTAATATAAAACCTTCCCAATGGGAAGGTTTTTTTATTATTTTGTCTTTAATTTATTTATTATAGTATAGATTTCTTTTCCCACATATTCATAATTACTTATCTAAAAAACTAAATAGGTTTTTCATTTTATTTGCTGCTCAATTTCTTTTATATACTTAGCGATTTCTTCTTTGGACATATTTCCTTCCACTTTTTGCAATGCTAAATTGATGATATTTAATTTTATGCTTGCAGCTTTTGCTTGTTCTTGTTTAGATTTTTCTGCTTCAAAATCAACACTTGCTTCTGCCACTGCAATTTCCTTAGTACTTGTTATTACCTTATCAAATAAACTTTTTATATCATTACTAGACATGCTTGGTTGAAATACAGAAAGTGAATTTATATCAATTCCTTTTTCGTTTGGTGTGATACTACTATTTTTAAAATCCTGAAGCATTTGTATAATATCCTTTTTTTCATCTGCTGTCGCATAATACAATTCATTCAGTCTATAAAGAGCATCTCGTAGCATATTAACTGCTGCAGTTCGTTTTGCCAGATCAGCTACACTTTTTTGAGCATTAAACGCAGCTTCTGCTTCTCCGACATCACCCTGTAGACCTTTTACTTTTGCTGTTATTCCCATAATAGTTTCCATAGCTGCATCAGGGGGATTTTCAGAAAGCATCCTTATTCTTTGATTTTGATCCACATAAAGCATTGAACCTCGCCTTGTAGCATCATATTGTGCCCAAAACAAAGTTGGCTCTATTTTATTATCCTGACTTTTAAATAGTTGAAATTGTTCTATTGAAGCTTTTCGTTGTCCCAAAACAATGCTTGCCCAAAGCAGAAACAGTAATAAAATTTTTGTTTTCATATTTTCTAGTTTTCAGGGTTAAATTCTAATTATTAATTACACAAAGTTTAGATTTTTATAGGCATCAAGAAATTACCCTTTTGTGGTATTTTTAAAGAATTTTAAAAACTTTTTAAGCTCTATTTATAGAAAGAATGAGCTTGAATCCTGACAAATCTCACCATAATATTTCGGTGTAAAACTTGTACTTTTATAGATAAAGGAATGAACAATGATACAACCTCGATTTAAGGATTCTCCGCATTTCAGAAATTTTTGGGAGAACGGTAACGGAAAATTATTAATAGAATTTTCCGGTGCTGAAGTGAGCTTTAAAGATTTTGAACAATATGCCTCTTTCTTCTATCATGTAGATGAAACCGGAGATGATGTGGTAAAAGAGGTTTATTTTACTAAAAAATTCCATGAAGCTTCAAGGGAAATAGAAGGTTATATCAGAAATGGAGTCTCCGAAAATGATAATATTCCTGAAAGTGTAAAAAAATTGTTCGCACAAACTCAGAAAGTTCCAGACTGGCTGGATTATAATTTATTAAAAAGCGGCGCTGAACTCTGTATGAGAAGCAACCTAGATTCTTTAATTTCTTTGAGAGATTATTGCCTGATCGGAGGCTATGACTACGCTTACCTCAACAAACCGCTCATTGTGACAGAATCCTTGAAAAAAGGAGCGGTGAAACGTCTTTCGGAAACTTTGGATTTCTGGGTGAATGTTACCCGATACAATGCATTGGAAATTCATGCTAAAGGATATGAATTTGCTATAAAAACAAGGTTGATTCATTCCTACGCAAGACTTTCCATCAAAAAACACTATAAAGATTGGGATACTGACAACTGGGGAGAACCCATCAATTCATGGGACATGATGGCGACTTATATTGGATTCAGTCTGGTTTTTCTTCATAGTCTTCAAAAATTAGGAAATACTTTTTCTGTTGAAGAAGAACAGGGAATTTTCCATCTGTGGAAATATGTAGGATACCTTCTTGGAATCCCAGAGCAACTTCTTCCTGATGACAAGAAACAGGCTACAGAATATTTTTATTTATGGACTTCCATTCAGCCTCCATCTGATAAAGATTCTGTTCTTCTCGCTCATTCTTTACTTAATGAGTCACTGGAAAATCCTATTTTAAATTTCAAATTTCAACGAAAAAATCTGAGATATCTGCACATCTGCTGTACCTGGTTTCTGCTGGATGATGAAGTTTGTAAAAGACTACAAATTCCGGAAGTTTCTAACAAAATGTTATTTCCAAAATCAAAAATATTTTTCAATAGAATGTATGATCGTCTCGTAAGCCGGAATGCCAGAATAAAGAGAGGAAATAAAGATCAGATGAAAGTATTGAAGGATTATCTGAATATCACTCAAAATTCAAATTTTCATTAAATCTCTGTTTTTCAAAGAAACAAAAAGCTCAAAATTATGTTAATCTGAAGAAAGCTTTCTGTTCCTGAAATTCCAGATCAGATACAGTAAAAATAAAATAAACCAAACGCCAATAACAGCACCGATGAAAAACCCCACGATGGAAGGATGAAGATAATTCGGCTTATAAAACAAACGGTCAAGGGTTACAAATTTATCTTTTAAATCACCCCTTTCGTGAGTATTTCGTATTGCATTCAGAGGCTCCTGCTGGTGATCCCGGTAATAAAAGACATCTTTAGTAAGCTCTTTCGGAACAATCTGCGTTTCTATATTGTATTTTTTAAAAAGGACATCCAATCTCTGAAATGAGTAAAGCAATGAGTCCTGACTATATTTGTAAAGCAAATTATATCTTTTGACTGCGTTTTGATACTGCTGCCCCCGTTCAGGAACTTTATGCAATGAAGAGAACAAAAGTCTGTTTTCAAGAAAAATACACATTTTCTCATCATATTGAGGATGTACTTCTATTCCTTGAAATATAATTTCGGTACTGTCTCCTATCTCCTTTTTAGAAATAATTCTTTTTTCCAGCTCCCCGGCATCAAGCCCAAGAATGTCAAGCACCGATCTCGATTTATTGCTTAATTTTTCATGATCAGAACTCAGTATTGTCAGGGTATCAATACTGTAATACCTGGATTCTGTTGAGGAATAATCCTTATTATTACCCGGCTCGTAATACACCGTATCTCTCAGTTCAACCACAGGGTAAGGTTTGGGATATAAAATATTTTTGGGATTAAACAGTTTCTCTGAACTGTAGGAAGTATAATTGTATAAAAAAGGCTGTAAAACATTCAACAGCATTTTGTCTTTATTAAGATCCTTTTCAGGCAATTCAGTTCGTAGTTTTGCATTAAAGCCAAAACTATAACTGATGAAAAAAGTCAGAGAAAAAAAAGAAATTAATAGTAGTACAATCCCAATTCCCAAATTTTTTGAAAGTCCGTTTCTTTTTTTGGAATGATTTCTAAGAAGAAAAATAACAAAGAAAAACAAAAAAAGACCGGTTACGAAAACGTGAGAAATAGAGACATCATCGTAAAATTTAAATCTATAAAATTCTGTATAAATATTAATATCCCCAAGACCTTTAAACTTTACATATCCGTACATAAAGTAGGCAAAATGTACGACGGCTAGTACAGCAAAAGATTTAATCAGGAATCGTTTTAATTTTCTGTCCATAGAATGATCTTAAAAAACAATGTTTTAAGGTAATCATTTTTTATATTGGATAAATAAAACTCTGTGTATACTCATTAATATAAAATTTCCAATTGTAATATTTAACACAAGCATCCTTATTCTGCCAGCATAAAAACACAGATTTTTATTTTTTCAACATTTCTCAATACCACATTCTGCATCTGCTTCGTTATGAATAACATCAGCTTCAAAATTTTATCATTTTTTAACTCTAAAAACCGGTTTCAGGGATAAATAATATTAGTTTTTGATCTATAAATTATGTATTTTTGAGAAATTATTTTAATAGAGATGAGTAACATTGATGATAAGAAAAAAGCACTTGCATTAGTGCTTGACAAGCTAGATAAAACATACGGAAAGGGAACGGTAATGACTTTAGGTGATGCTTCTATAGACAATACAATAGAGGTAATTCCTTCCGGATCTTTAGGATTAGATATCGCATTAGGTATAGGAGGATATCCAAAAGGAAGAATCATTGAAATATATGGACCTGAATCTTCAGGTAAGACAACCTTGACGCTTCACGCTATTGCTGAGGCTCAAAAAGCAGGTGGTATCGCTGCATTCATCGATGCTGAGCACGCTTTCGACAGAACTTATGCTGCTAAACTGGGAATCGATTTGGAAAACCTTATTATTTCTCAGCCAGACAACGGAGAACAGGCTTTAGAAATTGCTGATAACCTGATTCGTTCAGGAGCAATTGACATTGTTGTTATTGACTCTGTTGCAGCTCTTACTCCAAAAGCAGAGATTGAAGGAGAAATGGGAGATTCTAAAATGGGTCTTCACGCAAGATTGATGTCTCAGGCATTAAGAAAGCTTACAGCTACTATTTCAAGAACGAAGTGTACTGTAATCTTTATTAACCAGTTAAGAGAAAAGATCGGTGTAATGTTCGGTAACCCTGAAACAACTACCGGTGGTAACGCTCTTAAATTCTACGCTTCTGTAAGAATTGATATCAGAAAAGCAAGTGCACCAATTAAACAAGGTGACGAAGCTATCGGAAGCCGTGTGAAAGTGAAGATCGTGAAAAACAAAGTAGCTCCACCTTTCAAGCAGGCAGAATTCGACATTATGTATGGTGAAGGAGTTTCTAAAGTAGGAGAAATTCTTGACACAGCTGTGGATATGGGAATTGTGAAGAAAAGCGGTTCTTGGTTCAGTTATGAAGAATCTAAATTAGGTCAGGGGCGTGACGCTGTAAAAGATGTTTTAAAAGACAATCCTGAACTTGCTGAAGAGTTGGAAAACAAAATCAAAGAAGAATTGAAAAACAAATAAGTTTTCAAAAAAATAGAAAAAGACAGTCTAATGACTGTCTTTTTTTGTTTTTATCCACAAAATAGATTCGTGTTGATCGTTATACAAAAAAATAAAAAGGCTGAACATTCTAGAACAGCCCATTTATATTTCTATTTTTTTATTCTACAATTTTACCTTGAAGTTGCATTGCTCCGGCTACCTGCATTCCTATTGTAAGCATTTCAAATCTCATATTTTCTTTGCTTACGAAAGCATCCACAGTGAAGAAGCTTTCTACTTCTGAATTGGTAATCAATCTTAGTTTCAGGATAAATCCTTTCACACTTCCGTCTGGCAGTAATTCAGTTTCTTGAATGTCCAGCACCTTACCAATAAAGTCAATACATCCATAATCAGGAAGATCCTGGCTAGGCTTGTATGCTGTAAACTCTTCATCTGTTTTGGTACCATCCGGTAACTCAAAACTTTCGTGAAGATCAAGCACGAAAATAATTCCACTAATATTAATATTTAGCTTATTCTGCGTCTGATATTGAGTTTTATTTTCTGCATAATCTGTAGGGAAGAACCACAGTCCGAAAGTATCCCTTCCAAGACCTCCTACAATAGCTTCATTGTTCTCAACATTTTCCCACTCACGGATTTCTTTCGTTTCAAACTCAAGAGAGAAATCTGTTTTCACCTCCGGATAAATGGTATTAAAATCGTCTGAAATAATGGTTTTGAATGTTACATATTTAAATTCTGTAAACTTAGCCTTTTCGTCTACAGCGATCTCATCTACTCTGTACAGAGCCATAGTCTCCATCAAATATTGAGAAAATTTTTCCTGAGTCTGGAAGTTCTGAAAACCAAAAATCCCGCCCCACATATTGGCAAGAGAGTGAACATTTGATTTCTTCATGATGATCCCGGCTTCATTGGTACTTTCCGGGCTCTTGATCTCCTCTCTGTTGGTAAAATAATCCTTTCCGTCTACCAGCTGGTTATTCATAATCTCATTGTTTTCTTCATGAGAGAATTCAGCAAAACCTTTGAACGTAATATTTTCATTTTCGAAAACATAAGGTAAGGCAATATTACCTTTTTCAGAATCATTAAAATGATAAGAAAGTGTAATAGCTTTAAGATCTTCCGGATTTACCGCCAACGCATGGTTACCATCATTGTTGAACTGAGAATGATAAAGGATAGCATATGACTTGATCTTTCCTTCTTTCAACTCATTTTCAAACTTTTCTTTCATATTGCTCAATACCATCTGTGGTGAAAGCCCATAAGTAGGATCTGTAATCATATAAGCGAATCCTTCTACTTCTCCATTCTCATTTTCAAATGCCGAAATTGGAGCAAAATCTCCTCTCAATTGAAGCGCAATAGAATACACTACATAATCACCATAAATTTTGATCTTTTCATATAATTCATTCACCTTTTTCTCTTCCACAGGCTCTGGCTGTATTGGAGTTTCCGGCACTATATCTACCACTTCTTCTTCCACTACCTGCTCTACTACTTTTTCCTCTGGCATTGCCTGCTGCTGAACCGGAGCACTGACATTTTCCTGTCTGCTGTCTTTCTTCTTAAAAAAATCAAAGATTCCCATATTGTTGTTAAAATTGGCGGTAAATATAATAAAAGCTCACAATAGGCCCATCATAAAAAAAATGCCATTGTGTCAGTTTCTCCTTTGCTATATTTTTTGAGATATATTTTAAAACAAAAACTCGGCGGAGCCTTTGGCTCCGCCGAGTTTTTTATTAGTTAGGTTTATCATCCGTCAACTCAAATCCCCAATCTTTTCCTTTTTGAGTGGCAGGAATCCCTTTTGTCATCCAGACCGGAGCTTTAGCTCCTTTGAGATAATAATCAAAAAACTGCTGCTCGCGAATTTGAATATCTTTTCTGTTCTGACGTTTTATAAGGTTATGATCGTCACCGTTATAGTTCAGAAGCCATGCTGGTTTTCCAAGACGGCGTAATGCTGTAAACATTTCGATTCCCTGATACCATGGCACTGCTCCATCCTGATCGTTGCTCATAATAGCCACCGGAGTTTTTACTTTATCGATTGTAAAAAGTGGTGAGTTTTTAATATAAAGATCCGGAGCTTCCCATAAATTTTTTCCTAATCTACTTTGTGATTTTTCATACTGGAATTGTCTGTTCATTCCTGAACCCCATCGGATTCCACCATACGCAGAAGTCATGTTCACAACAGGAGCCCCACTCCATGCTGCGGCATACATATCAGTATGAGCAATAAGATAAGCTACCTGGTAACCGCCCCAGCTTTGTCCCTGAATTCCTATTTTAGCCCCATCAACCCAAGAATTTTGCTTTAGCTTTTCAACTCCGGAATTAATATATTCCATCGCAGATTCTCCAGGAAAACCATCTGTGTATGAAATATCAGGTGTGAAAACCAAATATCCATTGCTCACAAAATAAGAAATATTTAATCTTGAAGGTGTAGGTGAAGGAGCAACATAACGGTTCAGATTATCTGAAAGTTTTTCATAGAAATAAACAATCATTGGATATTTTTTATTCGGATCGAAATCTTCTGGCTTGAATAAAACTCCTGTAGATGTATTTCCTTTTGGAGTTGTCCAATGTACCAATTCGTCTGTTCCCCAATTATAATAGCTTTGCTGTGGATTGGTATTGCTCAGCTTTTGTTGTTTTGAGAAATCTGATGTTGTAAAAATATTAGGAGAATCTGTGTATGATTCTTTTACTACAATATATTCTTCGGCATTTTTCGCTTTTTGAAGGCTACGATATCCCCATACATCTTCCATTTGAATTTTTACAGGATCAACATTCGACTGAACAGATGTTTTAAAAATCCCATTGGCCTTGGAAGTATTATCAAATGCTGACAAATAGATAGAAGACTTTCGGTTTAAACTTTTAATATCCTTATCTAATTCGTAAGTATCAAATGTTATTTTATTTTTACGTCCAAATCCATTCGTAATATTTCTTGGCTTTTTTGAACCATTCAGGAAAAATTCCCAAAGATCATAACGGTCTCTGATAATAACAGATTCATCATTATCCGTCCATGATGCAAGTCCATAAGGGCTTGGAAAATCCGGCATATCAAACTCCTCATCCACAAAGGAAACAGGCAACCCGTTAGTGAGTGGTAAGCTCTGTTTTGTTTTCACGTTATAGCTAAACCATTGCCCTTTTTCGCTATCAAAAATCACAATAAATTTCCCAAGGGGAGATACAGCCACTGAACCATCCAGATTTTTAATGATTTCCGTTCTTTCTCCTGTTTTATTGTCGATCGCGAAATAGGTCTTTTTTGTTGACCCTTCCCATTGTGAAGAAATACGGTTGTTCAAACTGGTAACACCCAATGCAAATTCAGCATTTCCTTCGTTTACCACTCGCAAAGTATCTAAATCCTCACCATCAATATTCCTAAAGAAATCCGGTTTTTCAGTTTGCATTACTGCAGCGTAAGATTTTTTCAGATCATTTTTCAATTCTTTTAGCTGTACTGTTTGCAAATAATCATCTCTGTAATTCCAGATATCTACCACCGCATGGTCATTCGCAATCATTGCAGTATCTTTTGCAATAGGTTTTGGCCCTACTCCAAAGTACAACTGCTTTCCGTTTTTACTGAATAGAGGTAAACGATTTTCAGAAACTACCCAATTCTTTTTCATCTGGGCATTTTCATTGGTTACAGTTTCCTTTTTATTTCCTTTAACATTAAAGTAATATAAATTATACAGCTTTACCAGATCATTCTGTGCGGAAGAAGTTCCCACATATGCCAATTGGTTTCCTTCTTCATCAAAAGACAACTGTGAAAAATCGCCTTCCATTTCCGAAATTTTAGTAACAACCCCTTTCTGTAGATCTACTACCTGGACAGTTTCAAGGGCATATTTCTTTGGTTTTGATTTGTCAGTATCTTTTTTATCCGCAGATTTTTCATCTGTTGCATCTTTTTCCTCTTTCTTATCCTTTTTTTCGTCCGGCTTCTTGGTTACAAAAGCTAGTTGTTTCCCATTTTTACTGAACTCATAACGGATTACATTATCATATGTTGTACTTTTTCCATCTAAAAGATTTCGTACAACCAACTGCAATGGCTTTACATTTTTATCTTCCTCTTTATTTTCATCACCGTCTTCTTTATCTGAAGATTTATCTTTGGTATCTTCCAGAAGATAGGCAATATAAGAGCCCATTTTTTCAGGGATTTTAAATGTTTTTACATTCGGAATTTTTTCCGCTTGGCCATTCAAAACATCAACTATTGCAAGACTGTCTTTTGTTAATTTATTTTTTTTAAGCTTTTTATCTTTTACCGCTTTTATATCCTTATACAACGGACGGATCTGAAAAACAGCAAATCTGGAATCACTCGTAAAATCTACTTTTGTTCCTCTCGCAAATGTCTTTGAAGCTTTATTTTTAACTGAATATAAAAAGAGGTTAGAATTTCCTTCCTGAACATCCACAGAATAGGCAATCCATTTTCCATCATTGGAGATTTTTCTCGAACCTATATTTTGCCAATTGTCATAAACAGAATGGTCCAAGGGCTTCTTCTGTCCATACAGGCAGCAGGCCATCATGAGCAGAATAAAAACTGTACATTTCATCTTCATTTTTAAAAATTTTTAAAGGATTAAAAGTATGATATTTCTTTGACAAATCCACATTATTCTGGGCTTGTATCACTTGAAAAAATGTCATTCTGTCACTTTCTGTACGATGGTATTTTTTTTGAGAAATATTTGAAAATTAAAAAATCTAACATATTATGACTAAAGGAAATATTAATGTATCAGTGGAGAACATTTTCCCACTTATTAAAAAGTTTCTTTACAGTGACCATGAAATATTCTTAAGAGAGCTGATTTCTAATGCTACAGATGCTACTCTGAAGCTAAAACACCTAACAAGTATTGGTGAAGCAAAAGTTGAATATGGAAACCCGAAGCTTGAGGTTAAAATTGATAAAGAACAAAAAACTTTACGCATCATAGACCAAGGTATCGGTATGACTGGTGAAGAGGTTGAAAAATACATCAATCAGGTTGCTTTTTCAGGAGCTGAAGAGTTTTTGGAAAAATATAAAGATACTGCAAAAGATTCAGGAATCATAGGACACTTCGGACTTGGGTTTTATTCTGCCTTCATGGTAGCTGAAAAGGTAGAAATCCTCACAAAATCTTACAAAGATGAGCCTGCTGTAAGATGGATCTGTGATGGAAGTCCTGAATTTACTCTTGAAGAAACTACTGATAAAACTGATAGAGGGACAGAAATCATTCTTCACATTGCAGAAGATTCTGTAGAATTTTTAGAAGAAGGAAAAATCCGTGAACTGTTATTAAAGTATAATAAATTCATGCCTGTTCCTATTAAGTTCGGAACAAAAACACATACACTTCCTTTACCGGAAGATGCTCCGGAAGATGCTGTTGCTGAAACTGAAGAAGTGGATAATATCATCAACAACCCTACTCCGGCATGGACTATCGCTCCAAGTGATCTTACCAACGAGGATTATATGAAGTTCTATCATGAACTGTACCCAATGCAGTTTGAAGAACCTCTATTCCACATTCACCTGAATGTTGATTACCCTTTCAACCTTACCGGGGTTTTATTCTTCCCAAAATTAAGCAACAACTTAAATATTGATAAGGATAAGATCCAATTATACCAAAATCAGGTATTTGTGACGGATGAGGTAAAAGGTATTGTTCCAGATTTTCTAATGCTTCTAAGAGGGGTAATTGATTCTCCAGATATTCCGTTGAACGTATCCCGTTCTTACCTCCAGGCAGATGGTGCTGTAAAGAAAATTTCTTCTTATATCACTAAAAAAGTAGCTGATAAAATGGCTTCTTTAATCAATGAAAACCGTGAAGACTACGAACAAAAATGGAATGACATTAAAGTAGTAATCGAGTACGGAGTTGTTACAGAAGAGAAATTCGCTGAAAAGGCTGATAAATTTACTTTATATCCAACAACAGACGGGAAATACTTCCTTTGGAATGAGTTGGTTGACAAAATCACCCCTACACAAACTGATAAGGATAATAAGTTGGTAGTTCTTTATGCAACTAATGCTGACGAACAGCACAGCTATATTCAGTCTGCAAAAGATAAAGGATATGAGGTGTTATTATTAGACTCTCCAATCATTTCACATGTTATCCAGAAGCTGGAAACTACGAAGGAAAATATATCATTCGCAAGAGTAGATGCAGACCATATCAACAATCTTATCAAGAAAGATGAACCTGTTATTTCAAAACTAAACGAAACTGAAAAGGAATCTTTGAAAAAGAATGTAGAAGAAGCAATTCAGGATTCTAAATTCACAGTTCAGCTCGAAGATCTTGACAGCAGTGATGCTCCATTTACTATTACCCAGCCTGAATTCATGAGAAGAATGAAAGAAATGCAGGCAACCGGCGGTGGCGGTATGTTCGGGATGGGCGGCTTCCCAGAGATGTACAATCTTGTGGTGAATTCCAACAGTGAACTTTCTAATCAGATCTTAAAAACTGAGAATGCTGAGGAAAAAGAAAGTTTAATCAAATACGCTTTAGATTTAGCCAAGTTATCTCAAAATCTTCTGAAAGGAAAAGACCTGACTGATTTTATCCAAAGAAGCTATAAGCAACTTGAAAAATAATTGACTGAAGACTGTTTCGAATGAAACAGTCTTTTTTATTTTCCAGGAAGGTTGGAAAATAAAAAGATGCAAAGGATTTTTCACACACATCATGCTTTAGTTTTATGAAGTAAAAATTATTCTGTTGAGAAGAACACTTAAGTTTTTTAAAATCTTCGATTTTCTTCTGATGTATACTTTTCCTTGAGCTTACTTAAGTGCACTAAAATGTTAAATCATAAAGCTTTTGTGACTTTTGTGGTTCATCTTCTCTCAATAGTGAAAATTCATCAGCACTTTTTTTCAGTTTTCTATTGTATACATTGCGCTTTTTTGCCATTTTTGTATAAAATGTCGGTCATGCAAAAAGAAAAATTACGTCTCATCAGAAAGCAAAAAGGCTACACTCAGCAGCAGGTAGCTGATTACATCGCTACGGATGTATCTAATTACAGCAGAAAAGAAAGTGGTGATGTAAAAATCATAAAAGATGAATGGGACAAGCTTGCCCGTTTCTTAGAAGTACCGGTTGAAGATATTTACGAAGAAGAGGAAGCTGCCGTAGTTGTTAATTATGACCATCCTGTATTTAATGATAAATCTATTTCTGCAGGAGCCATTACTAACCAGAATAACTATGATAATATTCCAGGTGCCGTTATTGAAAATTTACAAGACTATATTACTTTATTAAAAGAAGAAAATGCAAGGCTGAAAGAAGAATTAAAAGGTTCTCAAAGTCCTTCAATAAGAGCAAAGAAATAATAATACGGTTTTAGACTGTAAAAATATTTGTATCACTCAGATTAATTGTATGGGTGATATTTTTTTTCATAATATTTAATTAGAAATTTTTTCTGATATTCTATGTTAGTTTGCAAATAAATAGGCTGAAAATTAAGTTGGAATTAACAAATTAATTGAACTAAGCTGACAATAAAGTCTCGAAAATATTTGAACCATTAAGATTTTAATAAGATAAGAAAAGTTAAGGGAAAAGCTAAAGCTATTGATTAAGCTGTATCCTAAATTCATCTTTGATAAAACTTAACCTCATCTTATAATCTTCATTTTTCTTAATGGTTTAAATCCATTCTGTTTTTCAAACAAAGAATTAGTGATTCGAATGTTTTATTTTAGGAAGCTAAGAATGCCGACTTCGTCGCTGATGAGGTATTATGGTTATGTGTAAGCTTCGTAAGAATCAACTTCATTGATTCCATTTTTGCTTCCTCGAAATATTGCGGTGCAAAAATGAAAACTTTGCGTCTACAAAAAGACTCCATATTTTTGCCACGAATACGCAAATTTATATTTATTGAAAAAATTCTGCGAATAACTATAACTCATTCATAGGATCCCAGAACAGTTTTTTAAAGCCTTTTATTCTTAGATTTTCTACAGTAATTCCTTCCGCTTCCAGTTTTTTTTGAAACTCCGGGACCGATAATGTTCCTGAACTTGAAATAACACGGTGAGCAGGCACATCTTCAGGGCAACCCCCCATTGCCTTTCCTACATGACGGGAATGATTTGGATAGCCTACTGCTTTCGCTATAGCGCCATATGTAGAAACTCTTCCCTTTGGAATAAGCCTTGCTACTTCATATACCTGTTGTTTGAAAATTTCGTCCATATAAAAAGTATCTTAAGTTTTTGCATCATTTTTGAACTCTTACAACCTCAATGATGTTTCATTAAAAAATAAAGATATGAAAAAATCATTTTTTCGTTTACTGAATGTAATCAATAAAAAGGTTCTTCCAAAGCTGAGTAAGAAGAATCCGAACAGGCTGACAAAAATAGAAAAGGGAATTCTTGCATATCGTTATTTTGTACTGGTTAATTCTTTGGATTAATTTTATTTTCATACAGATGACACAGATTTTCCCAGATCCCAATGATGCTTACATGTTGGCTCGCAGATTTAGCTGATGATGCAGATTTTTTTACTAAGTGTGAGCTTGGTTGGAAAGCCGCAAAGCTTTTTAGTCAGTATTGGATGTATTTTTAAAACGCAAGAACATTTCGACGTCACTCAATATAAGATTCTAAGCAAAACCACAATTTTATTTTTTGCCACGAATGCCCAAATTTCTTTTATTGATGCTAATATATTAGACACATAGGATTATTCACTTTTTTATTCGTGTATTCGTGGCGATTATTCGGCAGCGCCCAATTTTATTGCAGATAAAATCTTTGCGACAAAATCTGAAAGCATAAAATAAAAAAGCGCTCCCAACAATGGAAGCGCTATTATTGTAATCTCTTTAAGAGTTTATTGTTTAAGCATTCTCAAGGATGTACGAGAACATTAATGGTGCACAGATTGTTGCATCACTTTCAACGATGAATTTCGGTGTAGTAATATCCAATTTACCCCAAGTGATTTTCTCATTGGGAACAGCTCCCGAGTAAGAACCGTAAGATGTAGTAGAATCAGAAATCTGGCAGAAATAAGACCAGAAAGGAATGTCATGCATTTCCATATCCTGATATAACATTGGTACTACACAGATAGGGAAATCTCCTGCGATACCACCACCAATCTGGAAGAATCCAACTCCTTTTCCAGCTGAGTTTTTAGTATACCAGTCAGCAAGGTAAGTCATATATTCGATACCTGATTTCATGGTAGTTGCTTTAAGCTCACCTTTGATACAGTAAGAAGCGAAGATGTTACCCATTGTAGAATCTTCCCATCCCGGAACTACGATTGGTAAGTTTGCTTCTGCAGCAGCAATCATCCAAGAGTTTTCTCTAGGAATTTCGTAATACTGCTCTAATACTCCTGAAAGGATCATTTTATACATATATTCATGTGGGAAATATCTTTCTCCTTTAGCTTCCGCATCTTTCCAGATTTCCACAATGTGCTTCTGTAATCTTCTGAAAGCTTCTTCTTCAGGGATACAAGTATCGGTAACTCTGTTTAGACCTCTTTCTAAAAGATCCCACTCATCCTGAGCAGTTAAATCTCTGTAATGAGGAACTCTTTCATAGTGCGAGTGTGCTACAAGGTTCATTAAATCTTCTTCAAGATTGGCACCTGTACAAGAGATAAAATCTACTTTCCCCTGACGGATCATTTCTGCAAGAATCTTTCCTAATTCAGCAGTAGACATTGCTCCTGCCAAAGTAATCATCATTTTTCCGCCATCTTTAAGATGTGCAACATATCCTTTAGAGGCATCCACCAATGCAGCTGCGTTGAAGTGCAGGTAATACTTTTCTATGAATTCAGTTATCGGTTTGCTCATTTTTATAATTTTTGCAAAGATAAAACTTAAAAACGGAATGCAGCCCAAGCACTTGAAGAAAGTCTCATTGAGGGGCACTTTTTTATCATTTGTTAAATAAGTAAATTAAAAACATTCCCTAGCTTACATGTTTTTTGTTGGATAACTAAAGGGCACAAAGGATTCTGATTAGCAGGATGTATATTTTAAACCACATAAGCACATAGGCTAAGGGAAAATAAAATTACTTGTGCATGGTGGCAATAATTAGCATTATACAATTTTATCGCAGATAAAATCTTTGCTTCTTAACAACATCGTGCATGTAAAAAAAATTGCGCCCTTTTGCGTTTTTCCAATATTTATATCTGTTCTCAAAAAAACAGAAAACGCAGCCCAAAAATGGACTACGCTTTCTTTGTAAATTCAACCCTATATGATATTTAGCAAAAGTTTTATCCTTCCCAGGCTTCCACTTTTACAATTTCAATTTTTCTCTCACCTTCCCTGAAAGGCCAGTCAATAATATCTCCTACTTTATATCCAACAACAGCCAAAGCAATATTGGAAAGAATGGAGTGTTTATTTTTCTTAAGCTTTTCTCTGGTAGAAGGCACAAAAATATATTCGTGTTCAAAATCCTGTGTATGATCTTTCAGAGTCACTTTTCTGTTAACTGTTACAATATCAGCAGGCAGATCTCTTCTCCGTACCTGCTTGGCTTTTCTCAGTTCTTCAGCTAGTCTTTTCTCTTCACCGATGCTTACCTTTTTTCTTCTAAGTGTATCTTTTATAGCATCATAAATTCCAGTGGTTACCGTAATATAATCGGACATTTTTTTCAATTTTTAAGATTAAAATGCAGTATTTCCCAAACGATCCAATGTAGAATCCAGACATAAATTTGTCTCCTTCTATAGAAAACCGCAAAAAAAAGCAATAAATAAAAATCCGGAATAATTCCCCGTCTTGGATCCTGACAGGGCTTAATTGATAAAGTCCTTAGAACTTTTAAGAAAAGAATCTGTATGTAGATAAAGTAATGACAGCAACAATCCTGTTCCCCGACGCTCTGCAGATAAAAAGATAGTTGCTGTCATTATTATTTTGTTTTAACTCTAACAAAGATATAACTTAAAAATGGAATGTAACGACTCCACTTAAAGAAACTCTGGTTAATCCTTCTTTTTCATCTCCTAGGTCAACTGTTGTTCCGTTAATTTTCATTTTGTTTAATGTTCCTGCCGTTACACTTAATTTAGGACCTATAAAAAGATGATCACGCAGAGCATATTGATAGCCAAAACCTACATCTAATCCTAAATTAGATCAGGTTCCTTTTACATTACCTGTTTTTGTTGTATAAGAAATAACCCCTAATGCAGCATCAAGAATCAATTTATGTTTCGTTGGCTCGTTATAATTGGAAAATGTCAGTCCGATGCCCATATTATTTACGTGATAATAAGCAGAAAGGTCAAAGTGAAGTCCGTTTTTTAAGCCTTTGATATAATCCTTTTCCTGTTATGAAAATCCTGAAGGTGTTTCCGCAATCCTCCATGCGTATCCTACAGAAGGAACAAATGAAAACTTTTGGTCAAAAGAAAATAAAGAAGTCGAAATAGCTCCCAGCAGCATTAGTTTTTTTATCATTTTTGAAAAATTTCCAGCAAAAAAAGGACTTTCAGTGAAAGGAGCAACTAAAATTTAAACCTCCTATTTTCTTTTTTATCAGAAAGCTTCTTCTTGCTATCCAATCTCTTTTGCTTTTGAGCTCTGGAAGGCTTTGTAGCTGTCCTTTTTTTAGGAACAACAAGTGCTTTATTTACAATTTCCGTTATTTTTTCGATGGCTTTATTTTTATTCATCAGCTGGGTTCTGCTTTCAGAAACGGTTAAAAATAAAAATCCATCTGCATTGATTCTGTTTTTCAGTTTTTCCTGAATCAATATTTTTTCATCCTCATTAAAAAATTCAGAAGCCATAGCTTTCCAAAGCACAGTTACCGAAGTCTCCACTTTATTCACATTCTGTCCTCCTGCTCCACTGCTGCGGGAAGTTTTGAAACTGAGTTCTTTTGAAAAATCCTTCATTGTTTTTTAGTTTTGAGAGTTTAAATTCCGGAGTCAGAGGTTCTTAACTATTTTCATTAATCAGTTTATACAATTCCATTCTGCTTACCTTTCCATTGGGTGTTCTTGGGATTTTATTGATAAAAATAATTTCTTTCGGCTTATGGAAATTCTTCTCAAAAGAAATCTCTGAAACTTTATCAACAACATCATCAGATTGATTTCCTTCAATAATTAAGATCAATTTCTGGCCCAAACTTTCATCGGGTAGTCCTATAAAGATAGCTTCATTCGGGACTTCTTTCTTGATTAACGCTTCAAGCGCTTCCGGAAAAATTTTAGCTCCACCAGAATTAATGACATTATCTATTCTTCCCAGAAATTTAAACTGTTTATCATTTTTAATTTCAACTAAATCATTAGTTGCCAACATTTCAGCATTCACATTAGGAGCAAAAATGGTCAGGCAGCCTCTTTCATCCAAGGAAATAGAAACATTTTCGAAAACAGTGAAATACTCTTCCGGTTCAGGCATCAGTTGTTTTAAGCCAATATGAGAAAGTGTTTCAGACATTCCATAGGTCTCAAATATACGGTTTGAACTCTTCAAATTCAGCTGAAGAATTTTATTTTTCAAGCTTTCAGAAACAGTGGCACCACCAATAATCAGATTTTTGATTAGATGCAGTTTATCTAATGAATTTTCTACCTGAAGCGGAGTCATAGCACAAAAATCTACTTCCTGATCCAAGTTTTCAACAGGATGTAAAGATGGTTCACTTATGATTAACCTAAGTTTTCTTTCCATAGAGCGTACTACCATCATTTTACCTGAAATGTACTCTACGGGCAGACATAGTAATGCGACATTACCTTCTTTTAAACCTAAAAAGTTGCAGGTCATAACTGCAGAATTAATCATTTTCTTTTTTTCGATCCCGAAAATTTTAGGAGCTCCTGTAGAACCTGATGTCTGTACTTTTACCGTTTCTCCTTCAGAAGTCCATTCTTCTAAAAAAATTCTAACTTTTTTTTCAAATTCAGAATTGAAGGATAATTGATTAATATTGAGATTATTGAAGTCTATCAGCATATTTTCCATGAATAAAATCTACAGTAAATTTAAAAAAAAATCCAAAAAGTTCTTGTATCTAAAGAAAAAAACTGTAAATTTGCACCACCAAAATAAAACAGACCTATAGTGTAACGGTAGCACTCCGGTTTTTGGTACCGTCAGTCGGGGTTCGAATCCCTGTGGGTCTACAAACCATTCTTTTTTAAGGATGGTTTTTTTTATTTTTAGAATGATAGAATACTTTTGATGAGAATTGACTCAGTCACGTAAATTGAGGAAATTACACAAACTATCTATGCTAATTTCTACAATAAAATCTATTTTAAATTAATCAAAGCTTCTCTGCCTGGTCTCCTTGTTGCATTTTAGTATGCTAAAAAAATTGAATTCTAGTTTTTTTCCTCAAAGGAGTAGAATTTTTAAAAGAGGTATTTGCAAATAACAAAAAATTATATAAATTTGCATCACCAAAATAAAAACAGACCTATAGTGTAACGGTAGCACTCCGGTTTTTGGTACCGTCAGTCGGGGTTCGAATCCCTGTGGGTCTACAAACCATTCTTTTTAAAGGATGGTTTTTTTATTTTGGTCACTTTCGTTCACTTGGCCACGATTTCATTAATGCTTTAGTATATAAATGTTAGCCGATGTCAATAATTAAAACATACAATTACAGTGAGATAGGTAATTATTCGAACAAAAAAAAACAGATAAAATAAATTATCTGCTTATATCACGATTGAAGATTATTAACCCTCAGAGATTAGGCTATTTTTACGTTAACTGCGTTAACGCCTTTTGCTCCGTTTTGTAAATCGAATGTTACGACATCATTTTCACGAATATTATCTACTAAACCTGAAGTATGTACGAAAACATCTTGTCCACCTGTTGATGGTGTAATAAAACCAAATCCTTTGGCATCGTTAAAGAATTTTACTGTTCCTTGTTGCATTGTAATGTATTATAAAATTATTGTATTACTGATAAATTGTTTTTGGCTGTTGCCATTACTGCCTTGATAATTATATCAAAACAATAATAAATCGATTTGTAAGCAAGAAATGATGTTGATATTTTTTAGAATCTTGAAAATATTCAAGTTAAAAAAGGTACTGCACCTGTTATGTTGACGACAAAAATTAGCGGCTGTAAAAGCGAAAACTGATAAAAAGAGTAAACTCAAAAGTTTCAGAAGAAGCGTCGGCAGGAGCCTGATTATTTTACAAATATACACATAATTTATTGAAAACAAGCACTTTTTATTTTTTTATTTATTTCTCCATACTCATTAACAGAAATTAACATGTAGTTAGAGATTGAGTGGAAGTACATCAATAGCTCTCCTATTTATGACTGAGATAAAAATACAATATACTTCAACAAAAAATCAAGGAAAAACAAAAAAAAGACCTCCATCAGAGGTCTTTACTATCATTTGATTATTAAATTATTTTTTGAGATCATCAATTTCATCCTGTATAGATCTTATTTTATCTCTAAGTTCTTGGCTTACTTTTCCGGGAATTTTTTTAACCTTTCTAAGGTCCAAAGCCAGCATAATAGAAGCAATTCCCATGAAAATAAAGGAGACACCAGTTAATGTCACCAAAGAAATTCCTGTAAATATTGGATTAAATATCAACAGTAAAGAAAATATAATTCCTCCAACACTGGCAAGGGCTACATTCCCCCAACTCATTATTTTCATGCTTTTCAGATCAAAAGCGAAGCCCAGCAACTGAAAAGAACGGAATAAAAGGGTAAACCCTACCACAAACGGAAGAATAGACATTGAAATCTGAGGATAAGCGATCAGATAAATCCCAATTGCTGTAGTCAAAAGACCACTTACGAGAAACCAACCCCATCCCTGAAGAGATTTACTATTCTGTATGGAAAAGAATATTTCTGTAATCCCCGAGAACAGGAACGAAGCACTAAAAAAGATAGAAAGTGTTACATACGTTGCAAGCGGCACACTGAATACATAAAAACCGCAGATCAGAAAGATAATTCCAAAGATCAATGGAATATACCAATGTTTAACTGTGTTGGTAAGTGTTTGAAATAAATTGGCCATAAGTGTCTTTTTTGGTATTGCCTATTTCTTTTAACGGGTTTCGGCTTATCCGCAGGTATTTCAAACAGAGTAAATTTTCACCATAATTTGAAATATAACCACTTACTAATGTACAAAAAACAAATCAAACCATCATTATGTAATCATGCTTTTAATGATTCACCTTATCTAAAGGTCAATTATTATTACTCGCACTAAAAATAACAGCATGAATATTTTTACTTTATATCGGTTTTATATCCTGACTGTTCTAAAAAATTTTCTGTTTCCGATGTATTGCTGAAATCCAGATTTATAATGGTATTGACAGCAGATTTTTTATCTTTTGATCTTTCATAAAATCTTTTGGTAATTATATATCCCATGAAATATCCTAGATCTGCCGGTTTATCTTTTATTGTAGTGGTATTGGATAACCAGTTTTGAAAGTCGCTATCGTTCATTTCTTTTTGAAAATCGTTCCACAAAGAATACTGATGCTGCATTCCATATTTGATGTAAGATGCTTCAACGTTTTTTCCAGTTAGCATTTCAGCTATGAAATCTGCAGAACCTTCTTTTAAGCAAAGACCTAATAAGTTTGTTTTTGCATCTCTTAAATTTTGCTGGGTATGAACCAACTCGTGAGCCGTAAGAAAGATAATTCCTGAATTGATCTTCATTCTGTCCTGATAATTCCTGGAAAGCTCCGAATAATCCACAGTAGCATCGGAAGCAGCCAATTCAGAACCAATGATAAGATTTCCGTTAATGACCGTTCCTCCACCTTTAAGGTTTCCTATCGTGAAATATATCTTTGACGGAGAAAAACCGGCATATAATCGACTGAAATTTTGATAAAGGATTTCTATATTTTTAAAGTCTTTTTGAATGTTCTCTGTTTTACTTCTAATAGAATTCCAGAACTTTGGTTTTGCATCAAAAGACTCAATCCATTGTTCAGAAGTAAGGTTTCTTGACTTAATAAAATCTTTTAATCCAGGAGTAGCATTATCCACATACAATTTTTGAAATATGGATATCTTGTCTTCCGGATTACTTGTCTTCTGAATCTCATCATAGGCTATCCAAAAATTCCTGATGTCGGAAGTTTCAATATAAACAGTAAAGTCTCGCTTCTGAGCAACAGCTGAAACAAAAAATAAACCCATGAACAGAAAACTAAAAAGATATTTCATCAATATTACTTTTTTTAAATAAAAAATGGTTTTTGTAATCCTAAAAAAGTTTCCAAAAACCATATCTTATATTGTATTTTTAAACCTTTTAACTCGGTTTATATAATTTATACATAGCAAATAAAAATCCTATCCAGATGGGAATCAGAATTACCTGAATTTCCATTCCTGTAATGCTCATCAATCCTAAAATAAGCACTAAAAATACAATACAGATGTAATTGGAAATCGGATAAAATATAGATGGGAATTTCGATTGAACGCCTTCTTTAGTAATCGATTTTTTAAATTTCAAATGAGTGTAGCATATCATCAGCCAGTTGATAATCAAAGTAGATACTACCAGAGCCATCAGATACTGAAATGCTTTTTCCGGCACCAGCTTATTGATGATAATACAGATTCCTGCAAAACATGAAGAAATAAGAATAGCGTTGATAGGAACAGAATTTTTATTCAATTTCTTCAGAAACTTAGGGGCATTTCCCTGTTGAGCCAATCCGAAAAGCATACGGCTGTTACTGTAAACGCTGCTGTTATACACAGATAGAGCTGCCGTTAACACAATAACATTAAGAACATTCGCAATCAATGTATTGAATTGAATCACTTTACCAAAAAGGCTGAATTCTAACCCATTTAAGTTTTGGAACACCATTACAAACGGGCTTGAACCTTCTGTAATTTCTCTCCATGGGCTTAGCGAGAATAAGATTACCAGAGCTCCTACATAGAAAATCAAGATTCTATAGATCACCTGGTTGGTTGCCTGTGGAATTGTTTTCTCAGGGTTTTTAGCTTCAGCAGCAGTAATTCCGATGAGTTCCAATCCTCCGAAAGAAAACATAATCATGGCCATTGCTGCAAATAATCCGGAGAATCCGGTTTCGGTTTTATTAAATAATCCTTTCGGGAAGAATCCGCCGTCATTCCACAAGTTGGTAATCGTAGCTTTTTCTCCTCCTGTTCCGCTTATCAACAGATAAACTCCGAAAACAATCATTGCAATAATGGCTACTACTTTGATGATGGAGAACCAGAACTCAGTTTCACCATACACCTTTACAGAGGCAAGATTAAGTGCAGTGATTACTACAAAAAAGAATAAACTGGACACCCAAAGCGGTATTTCCGGCCACCAGAAGTGGATATAATGACCAATGGCTGTAAGTTCAGCCATACTTACGAGAATATAAAGAATCCAGTAGTTCCACCCTGAAGCAAAACCCGGAAAATTTCCCCAATATTTATAGGCAAAGTGACTAAAACTTCCCGATACCGGTTCCTGAACGACCATTTCACCCAGCTGACGCATGATAAAAAAGGCAATAATTCCGGCTAAGGCGTACCCTAAAATTACTGAGGGGCCAGCCAATACTGCTGCCGGCCCGATTCCCAGAAATAATCCTGTTCCTATGGCACCTCCAAGCGCAATTAATTGTATATGTCGATTTGTTAATCCTCTAACTAAAGTCTCGTTTTGTCCTGTTTTATTTTCGTTGCTCATTGAATGAATTATTCGGTTGCTAAATATATAAAAACTTTTCAGAGAAATTCACATTCCATGGGGTAAATTGAGAAATCAAGTAAAGTAAAAGAGGAAAAACAAATATACCGCCCTTATCATTTCGGGGGTACTCTATAATAAATATAAAAAATCAGCCTTCACTCAATGGTAAAGGCTGATTGATTGGATAATTATTTTAAATCCTGTGTAGGATATCTGTATTATTTTCTATTCTCCAGATATTCATTTGGAATCGGGATATTATTCTTTTTCATATACTCTACAAGACCCTGATATTTATTTTCATAACCATCATCGGTCCCACACTTATGAGAAATACTGCAAATATCGGAAGGTTTGATTTCTAAAATATCTGAGATTTTAGTCAGGATTTCCAGATTGATCTTCACCTTAGAGTTCTCAATATCTGAATATGCCTTTTGGGAAATACCCATTTCGAAAGCCATATATTCCTGTGTAAGATCTTTGCTCCTACGAATTTTTCTGATATTTTGTCCACATATTTTCATCATTTCTGTTTTAGTAGTTTTCGGTATATTTTAGAAGTTTAGCTATTAGCCTTCAACAAAGTTAATAAATACCTTTGGCAAAACATTATACACGTTACATGATATTTACTTTTAACATAGAAAACGGCAAAAAATAACCCATTTTCAGAGCAAATATCACTTCGGTAAACACTATTGGAATTTATGGAGACGCAAAAATTTAATTATGACAATAATATTGTCAGGGCATTCCTCTATGCAACAGTTGCATTCGGACTCGTCGGATTTCTGCTTGGGCTTACTGCCGCATTGATGCTTTTTTATCCTGAATTACCTGAATTTTTATTCGGTACAGATGACACAACAATTAAAAGTTTAGCTTCGGGTAATATTCAGGGATTGATTAACACTCAGGGAGCAATGGGCTTCGGAAGAATCAGAATGCTTCACACGAGTGCCGTTATTTTTGCCTTCGTTTGTAACTCCTTCTTCTGCGGTGCTTATTATAGTATGCAGAGATTATTGAAAACGAGAATGTATAGTGATACTCTTTCATGGATTCACTTCTGGTCATGGCAGTTTATGATCGTAACCGTAGTGATTACTTTCTTAATGGGTATCAATACTTCTAAAGAATATGCTGAACATGAGTGGCCTATTGATATTTTAATTGCGTTCTCATGGATTGTATTCGGGATCAATATGTTTGGAACTATTGCTAAAAGAAGGGTAAGACATTTATATGTAGCAATCTGGTTTTATCTGGCCACATGGATTGCTGTAGCTATGCTTCACATCTTCAATAATCTTGAAGTTCCATTATCTTTCACAAGCTGGAAATCTTATTCTGTATATGCAGGTGTAAAAGATGCATTAGTACAATGGTGGTATGGTCACAATGCAGTTGCATTCGTATTAACTACCCCTGTATTAGGTCTTATGTATTATTTTATGCCAAAAGCAGCTCAGCGACCGGTATTCTCATACAAATTATCCATTATTCACTTCTGGTCGCTGATCTTTGTATACCTTTGGGCTGGCCCTCACCATCTGCAATATACAGCATTACCGGCATGGGCACAGGCTGTAGGAACCGGCTTCTCTATCATGTTGATTGCACCATCATGGGGAGGAATGCTGAATGGTCTTCTTACATTAAGAGGAGCTTGGGATAAAGTAAGAGAAAATCCTATCCTTAAATTCTTCGTGGTAGCAGTTACCTGTTATGGGATGGCTACTTTCGAAGGGCCTTTATTGGCAACAAAATCTTTAAATAAAATTGGTCACTATACAGACTGGGTTATCGGTCACGTACACTTAGGAGCTCTTGGATGGAATGGTTTCATGGCATTCGGAGTGGTATATTACCTGGTTCCAATCATGTGGAGAACTAAACTGTGGTCTGTAAAATTGGCTAACTGGCACTTCTGGTTAGGAACATTAGGAATTATTTTCTACGCAGTACCCATGTATATTTCAGGGTTTACCCAAGGATTAATGTGGAAACAATTCAACCCGGACGGAACATTATTGTGGAAAAACTGGTTAGATACAGTAACTGCGATTATTCCTTACTTTAAAATGAGATTCTTAGGAGGTATTCTATATCTTTCAGGAGCGATTTTAATGGTTATCAACGTCATCAAAACTATTAAAGTGGGTTCATTCCAGAAAAATGTTCCTGCGGAAGCTCCGGCATTAGCCAATATCGGGGGAACAAGAAAAGAAGGCGAAGGCGTACACCTTTGGTTGGAAAGAACACCTACCCTACTTTCTATCCTGGCTTTCATTACTATTGCGATTGGTGGACTTGTAGAAATTGTTCCAACCTTATCACTGAAGCAAAGTGTTCCTACCATCACTGCAGTGAAACCATACACCCCATTGGAGCTGGAAGGAAGAGATTTATATATCCGTGAGGGATGTAACTCCTGCCACTCTCAGATGATCCGTCCTTTCCGTGATGAAGTAGTAAGATTTGAAGGAAAGAACGGCCAGTACTCAAAAGCTGGGGAATTTATCTACGACAGGCCATTCCTTTGGGGCTCTAAAAGAACAGGACCGGACCTTCACAGAGAAGGAGGCAGAAACCCGGATTCATGGCACTTTAAGCACATGTACAACCCAAGAATTACTTCTGCAGGTTCTATCATGCCACGTTTCCCTTGGTTAATCACCAATAAACTGGACCGTACTCAAATGGTGGATAAAATGAAGTTAATGAAAAACACATTTGATGTTCCTTATACAAAAGCTCAGATTGATTCTGCCAACCAATGGGCAGACAACCAGTCAAAAGCTATTGTACAGAGAATTTATTCCGAAGCTAATGATGTAAAAGATCAGATGGCAAAAGAAAAAACAGCAAAAGGAGCTTCCTATGTACCGCTTGAACAAAGAGAAATTGTAGCAATGATCGCCTATCTGCAAAGATTAGGAACCGATATTAAAACGACACAGATCCAAACCGCAAGTGCAGAGTAATCATTAAAAATTGATGTAATGAAAACGAGAACCCCAATTTCAATATATATCGCAACAACGATAGGCTTAACAATCATGGCCTTTGAAATGTTCGCCAGTGATTCAGGATATTTTTCCTCCCCGTTTTTCTGGGCACTGATATTGATTGCGATTATCCTGCTGATGATTATGAACTCCATTGGAGACATGATTGAAAACGAAAGTTTCAGCAGACTTTCTGAGGAAGAGAAAAAACAGTATCTGGAAGAAAAAAGTGTTCCTTATTATCAGAAGCTTTGGAACTCTGCTTTCAAAAAACAATCTGCTACAGAGGAAAAAGATATCCTGATCGACCACGGTTTTGATGGAATTACAGAGCTTGACAATTCTCTTCCAAAATGGTGGATAGGTCTGTTCTGGTTCGGATGTATTTTCTGCGCCGTGTATCTGGTAGCTTTTTCTTTCACAGATTATGCCCACCCGGAAGCTGAATACACAAAAGAATCTAAAATGATGCTGGCTTCTATTGAAGAGTATGAAAAAAGTGCTCCGCAGATTAATCTGGAGTCCGCAAAATATAGTGCAGATAATATCGCAGAAGGTCAGGAATTGTTTAAAACCAACTGTGTAACCTGTCACGGAGACGGAGGAAAAGGAGGTATTGGTCCTAACCTTACCGATACACACTGGATCAACATTAAAGAAAAAAGTTTATTTAAAAATGTTTTCTGGATGCTTGAAAACGGTTCTCCAAACAATCCTACGATGAGACCTTTCATTAAGGAAGGAACCATTACCGGAAGAGATGCAGAAAAAATTGCAGCCTATATTTATCATATCAACCAGGAAACCGCTCCTATTACCCAAGCTCAGGGTGGTGCCGCACCACAGGGAGAAGACGTGAAATGGGAAAACGGCAACAACTAGAAAATTTATTATCTTAATTTATATAAACCATGCCAAGCCCCCTTTGCAACTACAATAACATTTGAATTTTCATTTTTGCTAACTAACCTTTTCAACATTAAAAATGATAAAAGGGGGCTTTTTAAAAAATAAAATCCGCGCTTTGGTTCGCCTTACTCAACTATTCACTTGACAACTACAACTAAAAATTCCATAATAAGGCAGCCAAGGCAGGATTTTTGTATTCGCAAAGGGTATCACAACAAAGACCATATAAAATAGTATTATTATCTTTGTTAGAAACCTTCTCACTTTTGAAACTGAAAATCAACACTACCAAACTTTTAAGGCGTATTGCAATAACCTTTATTTCAATATTGGTAATTCTTACCCTGTTGATCTTAAGCTTAAGACTTCCTGCTGTTCAAAACTTCATCAAAGACCGACTAATTGTCTATCTGGAGCAAAAAATTAAAACCAAGGTAAGTCTGGAAAGAGTCTACATCGGATTCCCCAACAGTCTTGTGATGGAAAACCTTTACCTCAAAGGACAGGATGTTGACACCCTTTTAGCGGTAAAAAAACTGGATGTAGGCTTACATATGCTGAAGCTCATCAACTCTACAGCAGATATTACTTCTGTAGATTTGGAAGGCGCCCGAGCCAATGTAGTCAGAAAACCGGATGGTAAATTCAATTTCGATTATATCATTGATGCCTTTGCAACTAGTGATAAGGAAGAAAGTACTTCCAAAGCTTTCATTATTTCTCTCGATAAAATCACTTTAAAAGATGTTGGCATTACTTTCAATGACCAGCAGTCGAAGAATGACATTAATCTTTATTTTAAATCTTTTGATACTAGGGTAAAGAAATTCGATCTCAATAAAAATACCTATGCTGTTAATGATATTAATCTTGATGGATTAAAATTAAAACTTAAACAGGGCATTGTAGAAGAAGTATCCAAAAAGGTTGAGAAAAAAGTAGATTCTCTGAATGAAAAAAAGCCTATGAATATTGGCTTAAGAGGAATCAAGCTTACTAATTTTGATATTGACTACGGTGATGAAAATACAAAAACCTACGCTAAAGTTGTATTCAAAGAATTAAGCACAAAAATCAACAAGCTTGATCTGGAAAATAATGCATTCAACGTTGGTAATGTATTCCTTTCCGGTGCAGACATCAATGCCAATCTTTATCTTCCGGCTCAAAATGCCAATCCGAAAAATAAAAAAGAACCGGAACTATCCAAAGTTTCCGACCAGGATAAGGCTATGCAGCTTCTTTTAGGAAAGTTGGTTGTAAATGATGTAAAAGTAGCCTATAACAATACCGCCATTGCTCCTACTAAACAAGGTATAGACTTCAATCACCTGAACTTCTCTAAAATGAATGTGGAGGTGAGAAGTTTTAAAATGGAGAACAATACCTTTGCAGGAACGGTTAATTCAGCAGAAATTCAGGAGGCAAGAGGTCTGGATATCCAGAAATTCAATACGGATTTTGTATATGCAGAAAAAGAAGCGTATCTGAAAGACCTTTATCTGCAAACTCCAAAAACTTTATTACGCGATGAGGTTATTTTAAATTACAACTCCATCGATCAGCTGACTTCCAATTTGGGTGCTGTAAAGATTTCCGCTAATATTAAAGATTCCAAAATCGGGTTTTCTGATATTTTAAATCTGGTTCCTACTTTAAAAAATACGGTTCCATTCAATAAATACCCAAATGCTATCCTGAATGTTAATGCGAATGTAAAAGGAAGCGTAAATGATCTTTTAATCCAGAATCTTAAAGTTTCAGGACTGGATCAGTTAAGAGTGAATGCATCCGGAAGAGTTAAAAATGCAATGAATCCCGATCAGTTGCATTACGACTTAAGAATCGGAGAATTTTCTTCCAACGCTAAAACGATTTTCAATTTAGTTCCAAAGAACACAATTCCATCCAATATTTCCCTTCCATCAACCTTCAGCATCAAAGGAAATGCAAAGGGAACCACTAAAATGGTCAATACAGACCTCAATCTCTACTCTACCCTTGGAAATGCAGCCATTGTTGCCAATTTGGATATGCGTAGAAAAAATCATGAATTATATGATGTAAAAGCCAATCTTCAGGGTATACAGGTTGGAAAAATCATCCAGAATAAAGAGATAGGTTCTATCACCGCACAGATTTCTGCTAAAGGAGAAAGTTTTGATTTCAAAAATGCCAATGCCAGCTTAAAAGGGCACGTTGCTTCGGCCACTTACAAAGGCTACCGCTATCAGAATATGGACTTAACCGGTAAGGTCAACAAAGGAGCTTACGATATTGTTTTAAATTCAAAAGATCCTAACGCCAGCTTATTGCTAAGCGCTTCAGGAATTTATGATGAAAAAAATCCGACTGTCAAAGTGAATGGAGAGGTCATCAAACTGGATGTCAACAAACTTGGCTTCTACGAAAAACCGATGATTCTTGCCGGAAAAATAGATGGTGATTTTTCCAGTTTGGATCCGAATAACCTGAATGGCTATTTAAACCTTAAAGACTTTGCCTTTTCAGATACCAAAGAAGTGTATCCTGTACGGGAAGTTCATCTGAAAGCCTCTTCCACTACAGATTCCACCCAGATCATTTTCAATTCTCAGATTGCAGATGTTGAACTGAAGGGTAAATATAAACTTACACAGATTTTTGGAGCTTTAACGCAGACCATTAATCAGTATTATCAGTTCCAGAAACCGGATAAAACACAAAAAATTGACCCGGGACAGCATTTTACCTTTACGGCAAAAATTAAAAATGATGATCTGATCAGAAAATTTGTTCCGGATCTGAAGAGCTTTGAAACCATTAACCTGGCAGGAAATTATGATGCCGATTCTCAAAAAATTGAGATGGATGGCCAGATTCCTCAATTGCTGTATGGTGAAAATACCATTGAAAAAGGAACATTAAAAATCACTAATGAAAATCAGGCATTACAATATAAACTGAACGTTGCTGCTTTAAAAAGCTCGAGCTTTTCATTGAAAAAAATCAATATTGATGGGGATGTTGCTGACAATACGATCAACTATAATATCACCACCAAAGATGATAAAGATGTTACCCAATTCCTGATTGCCGGAAATGCAAAATCATTAAATGATATTACAGAAGTTTCCCTGAATCCAAATGGTTTAAAACTAAACTACAGCGATTGGAGTATTGCTGAAAACAATAAAATTCAGATCAGCAAAAAAGGAATTTTAGCAGATAATTTCAGATTAAGTAATGGCGGAAGCGAAATTTCTATTCAGTCAGAAAGTGAAAGCCCAAGCAGCCCTTTGAACATTGCACTGAAAGATTTTAAAATCGAAACCATTACGGAATTGATCAAAAAAGATACGGTTCTGGCGAGAGGAACCATTAACGGAACAGCCCAGCTTAGAGATGTAATGAAAGATATGACTTTCACCTCTGATCTCAATGTTTCCAATCTTATTGTATATGGAAGCCCTGTCGGAAATCTGGCAGTAAAAGTAAACAATTCTTCACCGAAACTTCTAAATGCTGATATCGCCCTTTCCGGAAACAATAATGATGTAAGAATTCTTGGAGATTATAATACCGCTTCAAGTTCTTTCGACCTGAATATGGCCATCAATCAACTTCAAATGAAGAGTATTCAAGGGTTCTCTATGAATGCCATTACGAATACGGAAGGTTATCTTTCCGGAAATCTGAAAATCACAGGAACAACGGCCCAACCGAATATTCTTGGAAAAGTAAAGTTTAATGATGCAGGGCTGGAAATTGCAAAAACAGGAAGTGATTTCAGAAAACTGAATGATGAAATTGATTTTACCAGTCGTGGTATTGAATTCAATAAGTTTAAGATCAAAGATAAGGATGGAAATGCTCTGGTTGTGGACGGACAGGTTCTTACCCAAACCTACAGAGATTTCGCATTCAATCTTAATGTAAACGCTAAGGATTTCAAGGTGGTTAACTCACAGAAATCAAACGATGCCATGATGTATGGTATTCTTGCCATTGATGCAGGGCTTCGTATCCGAGGAAATCTGGACTTACCAAAAGTAGATGGAAGACTGAGCGTTGCAGATAATACGGATTTCACGTTTGTTCTTCCTCAATCTAATCCTTCTTTACAGGAAAGAGATGGTATTGTAGAATTTGTAGACCAGGATCAGGTAGTTTTAAACAAAACAATCAAAACAGATTCCCTGAATGCTCAAAGCCGCATCAAAGGAATGGATGTAAGCGTTAATATTGAAGTAAGCAAAGAAGCGAAACTATCAATCGTTATTGATAAAGCAAATGGTGATTTCGTACAGCTACAAGGAGAAGCTGAATTAACCGGTGGTATTGATCCTTCAGGAAAAACCACATTGGTAGGAGTTTATGAAGTGAACAAAGGAAGCTATGACCTTTCGGTGAGTTTCCTGAAGCGTAAATTTGATATCCAGAAAGGAAGTACCATCACCTGGACAGGAGAACCTACCATGGCGATTATGGATATTACGGCAGTGTATAAAACTGAAGCTCCTCCTATTGATCTTGTGGAACAGCAGATTAGTAATGAAAGTGCTTCCATTATGAATCAGTATAAGCAGAGAGTTCCTTTCAATACACTATTAAAAATGAAGGGCGAACTGTTAAAGCCACAGCTTACTTTTGATATTACAACAGATGAAAAGAACAATGCTATATCATCCAATGTTAAAGATGTTATCGATCAGAAACTGGCTCAGCTGAGAACTCAGGAATCTGAATTGAATAAGCAGGTATTTGCCTTACTCCTTCTGAACCGTTTCATTGGAGAAAATCCATTTGAAAGCGGAGCAGGAATGTCTGCGGAAACGATGGCAAGACAGAGTGTGAGTAAAATTCTTTCTCAGCAGTTGAATAATCTGGCATCAGGACTTATTAAAGGCGTAGATCTTAATTTCGGATTGGATTCTTCGGAAGATTATTCCACCGGACAGAAAAATACAAGAACCGATCTGAATGTAGACATCAGTAAAAAATTATTGAATGACAGGCTGAAAGTAACGGTAGGAAGTAATTTCGGATTGGAAGGACAAGCCCGTCAGAATGAAAACATGACCAATATTGCAGGAAATGTTTCTGTAGATTACAGTCTTTCCAAAGATGGAAGATATATGTTGCGAGCTTATCGTAAGGATGAATATCAAGTGGCTCTTCAGGGGCAGATCATAGAAACCGGAATTGGATTTATCATCACTCTGGATTATGACAAATTCCGTGAGATTTTCCAGAAATCTAAAGAGAAGAAGCCTAAAAAGAATCAAAACAATCAAGTGGTAGAATTTAAATAATGAGTAATACATTTCCAACATACTGTAAATATCTGTTGATTTCCGGATTAGCTTCGGCAGTGGTTTCCTGTAGTAATACCAGGTTTTTGAAAGAAAACCAGATGTTGTATACAGGTGCTGAGGTGAAGATTGAAAGTGACACCATTTCCAAAAAAGAAAAAAAAGACCTTCAGGCTGCTTTGGAAGCCAATCTTACTCCAAAACCGAATTCTACGTTTTTAGGAATGCGTCCCAAGCTTTATTTCTACAATATTGCCAAGGAACCTAAAAAAGACAAAGGATTCAATTACTGGCTTAAATATAAAATGGGTGAAAAGCCTGTATTATTAGGAGATGTAGACCGTGAATTCAATAAAGATATCATTGAAAACTATTCTGAAAACAAAGGATATTTCAATGCAAGAGCCACTTATGATACAGTTTCAAAAAATAAAAAAGCTAAGGTAATTTATACCTTAAAACCAGGAGCAAGATATTTGGTTGATGGTGTCAAGTTTCAAAAAGATTCTACGCTTGTTAATCAGGAAATCCAGAATATAGCCGGAAAGACGCTTCTTAAAAACGGAAGACCATTTGACCTGGACGTTATTAAAGCAGAAAGAGAAAGAATTGATAACAATTTAAAGGAAAGAGGGTTTTATTATTTCCATCCGGATAATATTATTGTACAGGCAGACAGTACTGTCAACAAAAACCATAAAGTTGAACTGAATGTAAAGTTAAAGGATAATACTCCACCTTTAGCCACCCAACAGTTCAGCATTGATAAAGTGATTGTATTCCCGAATTATAATATTCAGGATGTAAAAGACGGGAAATACAGTGTTCCGATGAACAAGGATTCACTGAGTAAACATGCATTTGATGACATTTACGTGATTGATCCTCAGCATAAATTCAAACCGAAGATTTTTGACAGAGCTTTGTACTTTAAGAAGGGGGATCTTTACAATCGTTCCAATCACAATCTTACCCTGAACCGGTTAATCAGTTTAGGAGTATTCAAATTTGTAAAAAATGAATTTGTAACTTCGGATTCTTTGAGTCATAAATTTGATGCTTATTATTTATTAACCCCAAGACAAATTCAGTCTTTACGCCTTGAAGCATTAGGAAGAACCAATTCCGCCAATTATGCAGGTAGTGAGCTTAATCTGAACTGGACCCATAGAAATTTCTTCAGAGGAGCAGAACAATTTAAAGCATCTATCTATGGCGCTTTTGACTTCCAGATGGGAGGTGCTCAGGATGCGAATAATATTTTCCGTGCCGGAACCAATGTTCAGCTTTCTATTCCAAGAATTGTAGCTCCTTTCCGTTTTCATTCTTCAAGTGAATTTGTTCCGAGAACGAATATCACATTGGGGTATGAATTCCAGAACAGGACAAAATATTACACACTTAATAATTTCACTGCTTCCTTCGGATATTTATGGAAGGAAAATGCCCGAAAAGAACATGAGTTAAAAGTAATTGACATCACCCTGGTTTCTCCGGAAAAAGTTACCGCGGAATATGAAGCTAACTCGGTCAATAATCCAGCTATGAAACGAATTGTTCAAAAGCAGCTTATCTTTGGTCCTACTTACTCATACACCTACACCAATACTATGCTTCCGAGAAAGAATACCTTTTATTATAAAGGCACTCTTGATCTGGCAGGAAATCTCACAGGTTTGGTTACCGGAGCGAATGTAAAAGAGGATAAAGAGAAAAAGATCTTCGGCATCCCTTTCAGTCAATATGCTAAGATTGAAAATGATTTTAGATTTTATCATAAGCTTACGGAGAAATCTTCATTAGCAACAAGGCTCATTGCAGGAATTGCCTATCCCTATGGAAACTCAGAATTTGTTCCTTTCTCCAAGCAGTTTTTCTCTGGAGGAAGTAACAGCATCAGAGCTTTCCGTGCAAGAACACTAGGTCCGGGAAGTTTTGACCCAAGAACGATGGATCCAGGAACTTATTTTGATCAGTCCGGAGATATTAAACTGGAACTGAATGCTGAATACCGTGCTAACCTATACAAATTCATCAATGCAGCAGTTTTTGTAGATGCCGGAAATATCTGGCTGCTTCACGACGATGAAAACAGACCGGGTGCTAAATTTTCAAAAGACTTTTTAAATGAAATTGCGGTAGGAGCCGGAGTAGGTCTGAGGCTGGATTTTTCCATCTTGGTTCTAAGACTGGACCTTGCTATGCCACTGAGAGTTCCTTATTATCAGAAAGGAGACAGGTGGGCTTTCGATAAAATCAATTTCGGAGACTCAAGCTGGAGAAAAGATAATCTTGTTTTAAATATTGCCATCGGATATCCATTTTAAGATGATTCATAATATTAAGTTTTTCTGGGAAGTCCTCAAGGACACCTTTACAGAATGGAACAATTCTTCTGCATCAAAAGATTCAGCAAGTCTTGCCTATTATGCTATCTTTTCCATCCCGGGATTATTAATTATTATTATCTGGGTATTGGGTAATTTCTTTGGGGAAGAAGCTATCCGCGGACAGATAAGTACCCAAATCATTGGAATTATGGGTCCTGATGTAGCCAAAAGTATCGAAGGAATGCTTGCAGGAGCCTTAATTGATAAACAGAATGTTTTTATGAAAGCAGTAGGGGTAGGAGCATTGGTTTTTGGTTCCACTACTCTATTCTTTCAACTTCAGCTTTCATTAAATGCACTTTGGGATGTAGAATCTGCTCCCAAGAAAGCTTTACTTAAGTTTTTACTGGATAGAGCCAATTCACTTGGGATGATTCTGATTCTTGGATTTCTGCTCATGATTACCATGGTTCTATCTTCATTAATCAGTCTTTTTAATAAAATCATCACGCAATATTTTGGATTTGAAACCTACCTTCTTGTTGAGATTGTTAATTTTTCGATTGGTTTTGGGCTCGTCATGCTCTTATTTGCTCTGATGTTTAAAGTTCTTCCTGATGTACAGATCAGCTGGAAATCTGTTTGGCGGGGAGCTTTTTTAACAACAGTTTTATTTACATTGGGAAAATTTCTACTGAGTCTTTATTTTAATCAGGTTAAACCTACTTCAGCATTCGGAGCTGCGGGAACCGTAATTCTGATTATGATGTGGATTAATTACTCCTGTATGCTTATATTTTTTGGAGCCAAATTCACTAAAGTCTATACCTACAAAAGAGGTTATAAAGTCACCTTGTCCAAACATGCCCGATGGAGTGCCGCCAAACTGTATGCAGACAGTTTGAAACAGATGCATGAGGAGAAGAGTGAATGATTGTGGTATGGGGTGTGAGTTAGATGATTCAAGGTTTCAGATTCGTTAAAAAAATCAGCAACTTCTAGATCACTAAGGATATCAATACAAAAAAGCCTCCTGAAATCAGGAGGCTCATTTTTTACATTCTGTTTACAGTTCCTATTCCCAGCAACTCTAACGATTTTTTGATCGTTTTTGCGGCAAGGTCTGATAGATTCAGACGGAATTGTTTGATATTTTCATCATCCTGATTCAGAATCGGATTATTCTGATAGAATGAGTTATACGATTTTACAAGGTCATATACATAGTTTGCAACTAAAGCAGGACTTAACGTTTCAGCAGATTTTGCCACTACTGTTTTAAAGTTAGCCAACTGCATGATTAGTTCTTTTTCAAACTGATTCAAAGTTACATCGGCAGTTTCAGTATATGCAAACGCTGCTTTTGATAACAATGACTGAATACGAGCGTAAGTATATTGAATAAACGGTCCTGTATTTCCATTAAAATCGATACTTTCAGCAGGATTGAAAAGCATTTTTTTCTTAGGATCAACTTTCAGCATGAAATACTTTAAAGCTCCTAATCCTACCGTTTCGTAAGATGCTTCTTTATCTTCTTCAGAAAGGCTTTCAAGCTTTCCTAGTTCCTGAGCTTTAGATTTTGCTGTTTCATACATTTCCTGCATTAAATCATCAGCATCAACTACAGTTCCTTCACGGGATTTCATTTTTCCTTCCGGTAATTCAACCATTCCATAAGAAAGGTGGAATAACTGATCTGCCCATTCATATCCTAATTTTTTCAGGATCTTAAATAGAACCTGGAAATGATAATCCTGCTCATTACCTACCGTATAGATAAGTTTCTGAATATTGTTTTGCTTAAAACGCTCTACAGCAGTTCCTAAATCCTGGGTCATATAAACCGAAGTACCATCAGAACGTAACAATAATTTCTGGTCAAGTCCTTCATCTGTCAGATCACACCAAACAGAACCATCTTCTTTTTGATATAGAACTCCTTTATCTAAACCTGTCTGGATAAGATCTTTTCCTAAAATATAAGTATTGCTTTCATACTGAACCTGATCAAAGTCAACGCCTAATCTCTTATACGTTTCATTGAATCCTTTGTATACCCATGAATTCATCTCTGCCCAAAGGTTTCTCACCGTTTCATCTCCATTTTCCCAGTCCAAAAGCATTTTTTGAGCCTCTTTCATTACTGGGGCTTCTTTTTTAGCCTGCTCTTCCCCTACCCCTTGGCTTACAAGTTCAGTAATTTCTTTCTTATAGTTTTTGTCAAATTCTACATAGTAGTTTCCAACAAATTTATCTCCTTTAGTATGGGTTGTCTCAGGAGTTTCTCCGTTCCCGAATTTCTCCCAGGCCAACATAGATTTACAGATATGAATCCCTCTGTCATTGATGATCTGGGTTTTAACGACATCATATCCTGCCTCTTTCAAGATCTGAGCCACAGAGAATCCTAACAGGTTATTTCTGATATGTCCTAAATGCAGTGGCTTGTTAGTATTTGGTGAAGAATATTCTACCATTACGGTAGCATTTTTTTTATCTATTGTTGAAAAACCATTTTGAACAGATCTGAAGTTATCCACAAACAGTTGGTTTTTAACCTTAACATTAAGGAATCCTTTTACCACATTAAAGCTTTCAAAAATATCAGTCTGCTCTGTTAAAGCTTCTCCTAGTTCAACCCCGATGCTTTCAGGATTTTTCTTCAATTGTTTTACCAACGGAAAAGTAACGATGGTAAAGTCACCTTCAAATTCCGTTTTATTTTCCTGAATTTCCAGATTGATGTCTTTTAACTGATATACATTTAAAATGACCTCTGAAAGTTTTTGTTCTATAATATCTTTAATATTCATCTCAAAATTTAAAGTACAAATTTAGTGAAATAAAAAAGACAAGTCTACAATGCAAAGGAAGACATTCAATTATTTGGAATATTTTTGAATAATTATTTTGAAAATCAAAGCCTTGTCTATATTTTTTATATATTTATTATCTAATCAAACCAAACTTTATTATGAAAAATCTAAAGAAAATCACGAAAACTAGCCTTAAAAAAATTACTGCAGGAAATGCACCTTGCTGCGAACCATGGGGAAGATGCCCTGATGGCTATAAACAATGCCAGGAATGGGGAGCCTGTGTACCAAAATCTGTAAATTGCGGTGGATAAAAAAAGAGGTCATAAAGACCTCTTTTTTCATATAGATACTATAAAAAAATAAAAACCACCCGAAGGTGGTTTTATCTTATAAGAATATTTATCCTTTTCTAAAAACTAATATTCCTTCATCATTTCCAGGCACATTATCTAAGTTTTTACTGTTGTCAAGTATTCTGAGTTCGGTTTCTGAATATCCGTCAACTTCTTTTGTTAATGTTTTCGAAGTTCCTCCTTCCGTATAAGTAAGAGTAAGAATATGATTCATTTTATCATAGGTCCATTTACCTGTATAAGACTCTACTTTATTACAGTTACCAGTAGGTTCTACAATAGAATATCTTTCATATACTCCAGAGAAATCAGCATTGATAAGCAGCTGCCCTTTACGGTCACAGTCATTAAGCTGAACGTCTTTACCTCTGTATTCATATTTATACGGTTGCCAGTTTCCATTAACTTGTACCTCCTGTACAATTACATTCGCATCGTCATCACTTGAACATGATGCAACTCCTAATAAAAGAAGAATTCCTATAAAAAACCTCATATACTCTATTTACATTATTAATTTAAAATTTATCCCAAAAGATTTTTGTAGTTACTTTATCACCACCAATTTTAGCAGCGGCAGCCTTAACATTGCTGCTATTTACCAAGTATTCATCAACAGGATAAAACATTCTGACAGGAACTCCTTCCACTCTTGAACCTGCTGGGTTCACAAATACAGGAAAGTCTAATCTTCTTGTAAAATTCCATGCCTGGAATCCTTTATTAAACATTGCTACCCAAGACTGTTCTCCGATGGATTTTTTCCAGTTCGCAGCATTAAATGGATTATTAGCAATAATTGTAGCTGCTGCAGTATCAGGCATTCCATATTCCACTACAGAAGCTTTAATCGCTTGCCCATACAAATTAGCAGCATTATCACCTACACTAAAATTTCTTGCAGCAGCTTCTGCTCTCAAAAACATAATTTCAGTATAGTCCAATAAAAATCCTTGAGCATTTTCCCCTGAAATAACATCTGTAAAGTGAGAATAGTCATCAAAAACATTATTTTCACCATAAAGTCCGCCCACATAGGCCCCTTTAAGTTTGGTAAACCAAACATCTCTTCTTGGATCATTGGTAGTATTCATAAAATCAACCAATACATCTGAAGGTAAAAAGTCATTTCTACCAGACTGAATTACATCCTGATAAACAGGGTTAGATAATAATCCTGAAGGGAAAGTCTGCAACCCGAAGTTATCACTCTTATCAGTGAATAGTCCTCCATTAAATGCAGCTTCTGCATAAGTCTTAGCAAGCGCAGGCTCAACATCTGCCAATGTAACTGCCATTCTGAACTTTAAAGAGTTAGCCATTTTCTTCCACTTAACCATATCTCCTTTATAAATCAGATCTCTGTCATATCCTTTTACAGAAGTATCCATCATGGCAATAGCTGCATCAATTCTCTTAATAAGATCCAAGTAGATCGTTTTAGCATCATCATATGGAATTTCAGCCATATTATTTGGATTATCTGCTGTAGCTTTTAATGCTCCGAAATAAGGCACATCCCCAAAAGTATCTACTAAATTAGCCCATGCATACACATTTACTAATTCAATCATTGCGATGTTATTCTTTTTCTTTACAGGATCTACATCCTCTTTTTCAAGAAACCTTCTGGCATCTCTTAGTGCAGACAAAACTCCTGGAGAAGGGATTGTAGCAGATGCTGACGCCATCATACGATTATAATGGTTACCAGGAATTGGTCTCGCCGTCATATTATAGTTTGTCTCATCCGGATAGGTTGTCTCAGACCATTGCTGAGTAAAGAATCTGGAAATATTACGGTTAACGCTTGCTGATAACATCTGATCCATCAAAGCATGTTCAGCACTTGCAAAAAGCACTCCTGAAGGAACTTCTGTTGGATGTTTTGGATCTTCATTCAGTGAAGTAATGTCTCTTTCACACGAAGTAAACGTTAATGCTAATGAAGAAAGCCCTATGATTAAAAATATTTTTTTCATTTTTTTAGAATTTTAAAGTTACATCAATACCAATATCACGAGTGGTTGGCAGCGATCCAATTGACTGTCCTTTAGCAGCCAATCCGTTACCAGTTCCCGTTTCCGGATCTGCATAAGGTAAATTTTTATGGATAATCCAAAGGTTTCTGCCTACAATAGAAATTTTAGCATCTCTGATACCTGTATTCGCTAAAATAGACTTTGGTAAATTGTATCCAATACTAGCTTCTCTTAATTTCACATAAGAAGCATCATAAACAAATCTCTTATTAGGCATTGCATTATATCCATCTACACGTCCTCCGATATGAGGCTGAGCCGTAGGTGTTGTATTTACATTTCCGTTTGGATTTACACCTGGATTAACTACTCCGCTTTCTCTATAATCTGCTGTTTCTTCATATAGTCCGGTTGCGATCCCATATCCCATATCCGGAGAGAATACATCACCACCTTGTTTAACGTCAATAAGGAAACTTAGTGAGAAATCTTTATAACGGAAGCTGTTTCTTACCCCTCCAACCCAGTCTGGTGTAACGTTTCCGATAATTTGATTATCATTTCTCAAATATCTTCCGTTAGTTGCACTTACTACTTTTTGTCCGTTAGCATCGTAAAGATAATCTGATCCTACAAGGGCTCCAAAAGCTTCTCCTACTCTAGCGTTAAGAGTAACTCCGTTTTGGTATCTCGCTAATAGGTAGTTTTGGGAGTTTCCATTTAATGCGATTACTTTGTTCTCATTCTTAGACCAGTTAACATTAACCTCCCATGTAAAGTTATCTGATTTAAATGGTACACCATTCAATTGAACTTCGACCCCTTTATTATCAATCTGTCCGGCATTTACCAGGAATGTTCTATATCCTGTAGCAGGAGATACTGGTAAGTTGATGATCTGATCAAATGTTTTTGTTTTATAGATCGCAACATCAAATCCTAATCTGTTTTTGAAGAATTGCGCCTCCATACCAAATTCGGTTTCTTTTGATCTCTGAGGTTTTAAATTCGGATTGGCAAGGAAAGACGGCTGGTCAAATAGTCCTTCACCTCTTGCTTTAAATGTATTAACCAATCTATAATTATCCGTAGAAGAACCTACTTCAGCATAGTTGGCTCTTACTTTCCAGAAGCTTAACCATGGCTGTTTCACTAATTCAGAAAGTACTACTGCTCCCGTTACAGATGGATAACCATAGCTGTTATTGGCTTTAGGTAAGTTTGAAGACTGATCACGACGATAAGTAGCATCTACGAATAAGAAATTCTTATATCCAAAAGATGCTGTTGCATAGAAACTTGAAGTTACCCATTTTGAATAATTTTCATCTGGAGGAAGTATTGTTCTTACTGAATTCGAAATGGCAAACAATCCTGGTTTAGATAATCCACCTTCAGTACTCATATATACATTATCAATCAAATTCCTTCTAACATTCCCTCCTGCAATCCCACTCACATTCAGATCTTCAGTAATATTGAATTTATAGTTGAAGAATAAATCGAAGTTTAATTCGGAATTTTTCACGTTAGTTCTGGCATACCCGGAACCTACATTCAGCCCTGATGCTCCAAATACCTGTGGTAGAGATCCGTTCATTACTCTTTCTTCTACAACCATTTGCAAATCATCATAGGATAATTTACCTGTAATTCCAAAATTCTTGGAAATATCATATTTCAACTGTGCATAACTGAATATTCTTGTTCTGTTATCAGACTGATAGTTTTGATATCTTTGGAAATAAGGGTTATTCCAGTACTGAGGAGTCGCATTCTCAGATGATGATCTATTCCATGAGAAATTACTACCACCATTATTCTGATAAGCATCTCTTAATGCCAATACATCTACGTTGGTCTGCCACCATTGTCTGAAACCTGAAATAAGGTTATCAGAATACCCTGTTTCATTTCTACCTTTTGTATCCTGTAGCGTTAAAGTAGTGAAAACTGAGGCATGTAATTTATCTGTAAAATCGTGATTAAATCTTGCTGAGATTGTATTCTTTCTCAATTCTGAGTTTGGCATCAAACCATTGGAAAGCATATTAGAGTAAGATAAGGAAAGATTTGAGGTCTTATTTCCTTTCTCTACTGTAACTGTATTAACATAAGTGATTGGTGTTTCAAAGAATTTAATTGGCCCATTCTTAGCAGCAACCCAAGGCGTTGCTTTACCAAAATTAGGTGAATGAGGATCATAGGAATCCCATTGATATACTAATTGATTAGGATCAAATCTAGGACCATAAGATGCATCATCTACAAAGTTTGCATAGTTATAACCTCCAGGACCTGGATCTTCATTCCAAGAGTCTCTTACATAACCGGCACCATATTTATTTTGGTACTTAGGGAAGGTAGACTTATCAATAAATCCAGCTGTAATTCCTGAAGTTAAGGTAACTCCCCAACTACCATCATCATTTCCTTTTCCACTTTTAGTAACAATTAGGATTACCCCGTCACTACCTCTTTCTCCATAAAGAGCGGATGCTGCTGCACCTTTCAAAACGTTGATGGACTCAATATCTTCCTGATTAATATCAGACAGGAAGTTCCCGTAGTCAAATGAAGCCCCCGTTGAAACAGTTGTATTATTTACTGGAGATCCATCAATTACAATAAGCGGAGATCCTCCTGATAAGGATTTATATCCTCTGATCAAAAGGTTGGAAGATCCACCGAAGTTGTTGTTTGTATTTACCTGTAGACCGGCTACCTTCCCTGATAGAAGAGACGCTACGTTTCCTGTATTAGTAGTTCCGCCAGTTAATTCCGCTGCTTTTACTTCCTCCGAAGCATAACCCAGTGATTTTTTTTCTCTTTTAATACCAAGAGCGGTTACTACTACGCCCTCAATTTCTTTTGTTTTAATAGTGTCCTTCTTTTGCTGAGCATTTGCAACTGCAATAGAAGAAGTCAATACTAAAACAAGAAGACCTGTTGTTAGTTTCTTCATATCAAATTAATTTTGTACCCTACAAATTTGTAAAACTTTCCTAACAACACAAAGAATTTTTTGAAAAAAATATTGATTATTCAATAATTACAAATTAATACAGACAATAAACTATTAAATTAAGTTAAAATCGCTCTTTTTAACAAAAACAAGGAAAATTAATCGATATTTTATTTTGAATACATCAATGACGTCAATTATTGATATTTTCTATATTCATATTTACCGTAAACCGCATTAACACTTTGGTTTACAATAGTATAAATCACTATTATTAGAATAAAATTTACGTTTTTCATCCACATGCAATGCTGAGCATATATTTTTTTTACTCCCCAAAAAGGCTAAAAACGTCGAGCAAACAGCGAAAAATAGATTACAGTTTCAATAAAAAATATGAATAAATTAATATAATAAAATCATAAATAAAATACTTTCAAAAAAACAGATTTATATTTTGTAATATCAGTTTGTTTCCTGGTATTCACTATAAAATTCAGTTTTTAACTTATACTCAACTGGTCATATTTCTATTCTTGACTGTTTTCATAAAAACAATCAAAATATGAAGCTAATACATTCGTTTTTTTTAATTTTACAGCTCGTATATCACATATAAACATGGAATTATTACATAAATGGACAGACAGTTACATCGAAGCGGGATGTGATGAAGTAGGAAGAGGTTGTTTAAGCGGGCCGGTAGTTGCGGCAGCTGTCATTTTAGATGATGATTTCAAACAGAATCTGGTTAATGATTCAAAAAAACTAACGTTTAAAACCAGAATGGATCTGGACAGCTACATCAAGGATAATGTGAAAAACTATGCTATTGCAGAACTACCACCAGCATTTATTGATGAACACAATATTCTTAATGCAAGTATTCATGCCATGCATCGAGCGTTAGACCAACTCACGATAACACCGGAGCTTATTCTGGTAGATGGTAATAAATTTCATCCTTATAATTATATTCCTCATCAGTGCATCATTAAAGGTGATTCAAAAGTTCTATCTATTGCTGCAGCCTCTATTCTTGCAAAAAATTACAGAGACAGATTAATGATTGAACTTCATGAAGAATACCCAGAGTATGGCTGGAATACCAATTTCGGATATGCTACAAAAAAGCATCAGGAAGCGCTCATCAAACATGGACCAACAATACACCACAGACAATCATTCAGATTAAAATATGATTAACTGAAAAAAGTAAGAATTCCTTATAAATAAAAAAGAGAAGCAAATTGCTTCTCTTTTTGTATGTTAGATTATTTCTTTTTCTTTTGCTCTTGCGACTGTTGTTGCTGTTGAGCCTGCTCCATCATTTCTCTCATCTTCTTCTGGAATTTACCTTCCGTTTTCGGTTTTTCTTTATTAGCCTGAATCTGAGCATGAATTTTCTTCTCATCCAGAATTACATATTTAATCACAAGAATGATTAGAATGTTAATTGCATTCGATACAAAATAGTACCATGAAAGACCAGATGCTGAAGTATTCAGGAAGAATAAGAATGTAATCGGAAAGATATACATTAATACTTTCATGTTTGGCATTCCTTCCTGTTGTGGCTGTTGCATGTTTCCTGATGTCATTACTGTATAAATCAAGATAACAATTGTACAAGCCAGTGCAAAGATACTTAGGTGATCTCCAAGGAAAGGAATTTTAAATGGTAACTTAATCAAATCATCATAAGCTGTCAGATCTTTTGCAAACCAGAATCCTTGCCCTCTCAGGTCAATAAAGTTCGGGAAGAAACGGAATAATGCATAAAAGATTGGAATCTGCACCAATGCAGGTAAGCATCCTGCCATCTGATTTACTCCAGCTTTTCGGTATACTTCCATTGTAGCCTGCTGTTTCTTCATCGGATCTGCATCCTTGAATTTAGCATTTACTTCATCGATTTCCGGACGAATTACCTTCATCATTGCACTCAGCTTATGCTGTTTGTACATAATTGGAGATAAGATTAATTTTACAATAATTGTCATTGCGAAAATCACCCAACCAGCAGATAATCCCCAACCCGCAATAATTGCATATAACCACATGAAGAAATAACGGTTCATTGCTCCGATGAATGACCAACCTAATGGAAGAATTTCATCAAAGTTTTTATCATAAGATTTCAATAGTGGTAAATCCAATGGCATAAAATACCATGTGAAATCCTGATTCAATTCACTTCCTGTCATCTGAACGAACCCTTCATAATTAAGTTTCTTCAGATACTCTCCTTCTTCTACATTTTCCTGATTTCCTTTACTTTGAGTAAATCCATTCTTAGCTTCAATAACAGAAGTAAAGAACTGTTGTTTTACTCCAATCCAGTTAAGAGTCTCTTTCTCCTCCTCCATTGTAGTTCTTCCATCATAATCATAATCTTTATAATTATTGAAAGCATATGAGAACTCTGAGTGAGACTGCTCCTGGGCTCTTCCCTTTTCAAGGTTTCTTACGCTGTAATCCCAGATAAAATCTGCTTTGTTATCAGAAGTAACTGCAGCAAGACCTTGAGTTCTTACTTTAAAATCAAGAGTATATTTCGGAAGTAATGTATAAATAAACTGAATAACAGCGCCATTATAGTTAGCTGTCATTGTTACAGCATTTCCATTAACAGTAGGTGAGAAAACTAAATCTTTAGTATTGATAACCTTTCCTGTTTTATCTTTAAACTGAAAACCGTAGTTTGAATTATTTTTATTGATGAGATAAAGAGGAAGGTCTGCCTGATCCGTTTTATTATTGTATGCTTTGTATTCTGAAAGCTGAACTTTAGAAACCTGCCCTCCTAAACTTGAGAATTCAACATTCAATTCTTTGTTAGACAAATTAGCTGTCTGAATCGCATTAGGAGTTACATTTGGATTGATATTGGTGGCCTGAGTTTGTTTTACGACATTTTTCACCTGTTCCGTTTTCTGCTGCTGAGCTTTTAACTCTTCTTCTTTCATCTGCTTGTTCTGGAAATAGAACATCGCGCCAAAAAGAATCAGGCATAAAACCGCGAAACTAATCATCTGCTTCTTATCGATTCCGTTGTTTTGTTGCATTTTATTTTTGTTATAATTAAAATTTCCTATTTATTGGCTTACTACAATTCTATAAGAAAACTTATAAATCTGTAGCAAATTTGAGCTGACAAAAATACTGTTTTTTTATCAAAACTCTATACTATAATACATTAGTATATAATAAACTCAGGCTGAGAAAAATCAACCTGAGTTTATATTTAGACGTTTATGGTAAAAAATTACCTTATTTGTTTGCGGAGGGTTGAATATTACACTCTTCCTATACTAAAATTTCTTACTTAGAAGTTTCACAAGCTTTAATGAAAGCTCTGAATAAAGGATGCGGTGTAGCTACCGTACTCTTGTATTCCGGATGGTATTGTACTCCAACATAGAACGGGTGACCTGGTAATTCCAATGCTTCCACCAATCCTGTTTCCGGGTTTGTTCCTGTAGCTAAGAAACCATTCTTTTCAAATTCCTGAAGATAATCACTATTGAATTCGTAACGGTGACGGTGTCTTTCAGAAATATTTTTGCTTCCGTAGATATCGTGCAGCTTAGATCCGTTTTTCAAAGCACACTTCCATGCTCCAAGACGCATTGTACCTCCTTTATCAATTACATTCTTCTGTTCTTCCATTATTGAAATTACAGGATCAGGAGTTGCAGTATCAAATTCCATAGAGTTTGCTTTCGTATGTCCTAAAACATTTCTTGCAAATTCAATAGTCATAATCTGCATTCCTAAACAAATTCCCAACATTGGAATTTTGTTTTCTCTTGCATATTTAGCAGTAAGAACTTTTCCTTCAATTCCTCTGTCTCCGAAGCCCGGAGCTACAAGGATTCCATTTACACCTTTCAGTGTATCTTTGATATTCTCTTCTGTAATATCTCCACTGTATACCCATCTTACTTTCACTTCCGTTTCAAGGTCAGCTCCTGCATGTTTGAAAGCTTCAGCAATAGAAATATAAGAATCCTGAAGGGATATATATTTTCCTACCAACGCAATCTCAACAGTTCTTTTAGGATTCTGGAATTTTTTCACAAAAGTTTTCCAGTCTTTAAGATCAGCATCTTTATCGCTCTTTAGCTCCAGTTCTTTCAATACTACATCGTCAAAGTTTTGCTTCTGAAGATACATTGGAACTTCATAGATTGTCTCCATATCCTTACATTCGATAACGTTTTCTAATGGAACGTTACAGAATTGAGCTAATTTTGCTCTCTGATCTTTTGGAATTTTGTGCTCAGTTCTACAAACCAATACATCAGCCATAATTCCACTTTCCATCAACTGACGAACAGAGTGCTGAGATGGTTTTGTCTTTAATTCTCCGCTTGAAGCCAGATAAGGCAATAAGGTAAGGTGAATCACCATAGAATTATTCTCTCCCAGCTCCCATTTCAACTGACGAACAGTTTCAATGTATGGTAAAGATTCAATATCCCCTACTGTTCCTCCGATCTCAGTAATGATGATATCGTAGTTCTGTTTAGAAAGGATTTTAATTCTACGTTTAATTTCGTTAGTAATATGAGGAATAACCTGAACTGTTTTTCCAAGGAAATCTCCTTTTCTTTCTTTTTCAATTACAGTCTGGTAGATTTTTCCTGTAGTAACGTTGTTGTTTTGGGATGTAGGAGCATCAAGATAACGCTCATAGTGGCCTAAATCCAGATCCGTCTCCGCACCATCTTCAGTCACATAACACTCTCCGTGTTCATAAGGATTCAAAGTTCCCGGGTCGATATTGATATAAGGATCAAGTTTTTGGATCGTTACGTTAAAACCGCGTGATTTTAGCAATAGTCCCAAAGAAGCAGACACGATTCCTTTTCCCAAAGATGAAGTTACACCTCCTGTCACAAAGATGTACTTTGTATTCTTTTTACTCATTAGATTAGGTTTGTGCAAAGTTATGGGAAAAAGAGACACGAAGCAATCTTTTAGATTTTGAAAATAAGAAAACACCCTTCAATCAACTATAAAACCTGAGTATTTTTTTTATTTATGTTTGGAATACATAAACAGTGTTAAGCCATAACTTTCTTTATTTTTTATATGTAAAGGTAATATACTTAATACAAGAAAGTGGATCCAAACAATTTTGGATCCACTTTCTTTAATTCATTGATATAAGTATAAATTATCTTTTAATCAATTCAAGATAAGTATTAATCTCCACCCACTTAGCAATACCTGCTGCTGTAGGATCATAATTCACATTATACTCAAAACGGTTGATCGTAAATTTTGCACGAAGCCCCATAATTTCTTTACCTTCTTTATTTTTTGTAATCCCTCCTAAGGTTACCGGTACACTAAAATCTTTTGTAACGTCTTTAATGGTAAGTTTACCCTTAAATATGTATGATCCATCTTTCTCTTTGGAAACGGAAGTTCCTGTAAATTTAATGGCTGAATACTCTCCCGCATCAAAAAAATCTTTACTTCTAAGATGTTTGTCTCTCATCTCTACTCCTGTATTAATACCTTCAACATCTATATTGATATTAAACCCAGCATTATCAAGACTATTACCTTTTGTTGTAAGATCTCCGCCAAATTTATCAAACCTCCCCTGAACAAAGCTGATCCCCATGTGTTCAATAGTAAAATTTATTGAAGAGTGCATCTGATCTATGTCCCAATTATTCTGTGCAAAAGAAAAAGTACTTAAAAATGCGAATACGAAGGATAAAAATAGTTTTTTCATTATAATTATATTTTACATTAATATTTTAATTTGAACAAAGCTAAGATATAAAGATATTTCTATCGTTGATCTATGTTAGTATTTCATATTTAAATCCATTTAAACCTCAGAAAAAAAATGCTTTTTTTATAACTTCGCAGTATGGCAAAACTGAAAACGGCATATTTCTGTCAAAACTGCGGAACCCAGTACTCCCAATGGATGGGACAATGCAAAAACTGTGGACAATGGAACACTCTGGTGGAAGAAGTAGTGGAAAAACCCAATAGCAAAGCGGTACCCTTCTCAAAAACCAAACAACATGTCATCAATATTATTGAGGTAGAAACCAGTGAAGAACCGAGACTTAAAACACCTTCGGAAGAACTGAACCGCGTTCTTGGCGGTGGAATTGTTTTAGGTTCCGTTACTTTAATTGGTGGTGAACCGGGAATTGGGAAATCTACTCTCTTGCTTCAGCTTGCCTTAAAAATGAAGAAAAAAGTTTTCTATGTTTCCGGGGAAGAAAGTGCTTCTCAGATTAAAATGAGAGCCGACAGGTTAACGGATATTCAAAATCCAAGCTGCTTCCTGTTTACAGAAACCTCGCTGGAAAAAATTCTTCATGAAGCTAAAAAACTGGAACCGGATTTCATGATTATCGATTCTATTCAGACACTACAGTCTCAATTAATCGAAAGTTCCCCCGGAACGGTTTCTCAAATCAGAGAATGTTCCAACGAAATCATTAAATACGCTAAAGAAAACAGCATTCCTGTATTTTTAGTAGGTCATATCACCAAAGATGGCCAGATTGCCGGGCCAAAGGTACTGGAACATATGGTAGATGTGGTTTTAAATTTTGATGGAGACCGAAACCACCTTTTCAGATTATTGAGAGCCAACAAAAACCGTTTTGGATCCACTTCCGAAATCGGAATTTATGAAATGATTTCCCAGGGATTGAAGGAAATTAAAAATCCTTCGGAAATCCTTATCACCAAGAAGTTTGAAGAACTTTCCGGAAATTCTGTCGCGGTAACGTTGGAAGGAAACAGACCGATGCTTTTAGAAATTCAGGCATTGGTAAGTACAGCCGTTTATGGTACTCCTCAAAGAAGCTGTACAGGATTTGATTCAAAAAGATTGAATATGCTTCTGGCTGTGCTTGAAAAAAGAGCAGGGTTCCAATTGGGAGCTAAAGATGTTTTCCTTAATATTACCGGAGGAATAAAAACAGATGATCCGGCTTTGGATTTAGCCGTGATTGCCTCTGTTCTTTCCTCCAATGAAGATATAGCCATTTCAGAACATTATTGTTTTGCTGGAGAGATTGGCCTGAGTGGAGAAATTCGTCCGGTTGCCCAGATTGAACAAAGAATTACCGAAGCTGAAAAATTGGGGTATGAAAAGATATTTGTTTCTAATCTTAATAAAATTCCGAAAAGAAAATTCGGAATCAAGATTGAAGAAGTAAGTAAAATTGAAGATTTCCACGAAAGACTTTTTTAGAGAAAAAATAAGCACAATTAATCTTGTTAAAAAAATCATCCAGGTTGGTTATTTTATTAAAAAAAATCAAAAATCCGGAATAAAAATTGTAGAAATCAATAAAATTAAAGATCTTAACAAAAGATTTTCAAATGATGAAAACAAGTATTCTGGAATATTACAGCAACCTCGCTGAATCTTATGATGAGAACCGTTTCGGGAATTCTTACGGAAAATATATTGACCATCAGGAAAGAGCTTTTTTAACCTCTTTTTTCAAAGATAAAAAATATACAAGGGTTTTGGATCTGGGATGTGGAACAGGCAGGCTATTAAATTTTGCTACCCATGGAACAGATTTCAGTGAAAATATGCTGAATATTGCCCGTCAAAAATATCCTGAAAAAAGTCTGGCTGTGGGTGAAATTTCAGAAATTCCTTTTCATGATGAGTTTGACTGTATTTTTTGCTTTCACGTTATCATGCATCAAAATCAGGAAGAAACGAGGGCATTTTTGAATGAATGCTATCAGAAGTTAAACAAAAAAGGGATTCTGATCTTTGATTATCCTGTAAAAAGCAGAAAAAAATCTGTTTCTCCACAGGAAGACTGGCATGCCGGCAACAGCTTTTCAGTTTCAGAAATTACAGAACTTTCAAAAGACCAATGGAAAGTTAAAAATACAACAGGAGTATTATTTTTTCCTATTCACAGATTACCGAAAGCCATAAGAAAATTCTTTCTGCCGCTGGATATCTTTCTTTGCCACACCTTTCTGAAAAATTGGGCATCTTATCACATTAGTGTTTTAGAAAAGGTATGAAACAGCGATTGAAAAACTGGATTCCTCATTCATTGAAACTGCAGATAAAACTTTTGCAGCGGTATCTGGATGATCAAAAAAACAATTATAATTATCCCAAAGAATATCGTTCAGAAAATATTGGCGAATATTCCATTAAACTCCGGCAGCCTATCAAAAGCGGAGCGTTTCATCATAACAAAATTCACAATTTAAAAGTTGTAGGTGATAAAATTCACAATCTTATCATTCATCCCAACGAAGTATTTTCTTTCTGGAAAATGGTTGGAAAACCTAGTGCAAAGAATAATTTTAAGGAAGGAAGAAACCTCATCAACAATACAATTTCCAGTGATTTTGGTGGCGGAATCTGCCAATTCTCCTCTATTTTATATTATTTGGCTCTTCAATCCGGCTTAAAGATTTTAGAAAGACATCCACATTCTATGGATATTTATAAAGATGAGGAACGTTTTACACCCTTAGGTTCGGATTGTACAGTTGTCTATGGTTACAAAGACCTACAGGTTCAGAATTCTTTTCCGTTTCCTGTTCAGTTTAAATGCGAGATACATGATGATGAACTTCATCTGAGTTTGATTTCCCCGGAAGAAGTGATCTTAAACGACATTGAGTTTAAATATCACAAAATTGAAAAAGGAGTCTGGGTGGAAACAGTAAGCAATAGCCGAATTTTGTTTAAAAATTTTTATATTCGTTTATGAATTATCTGGCTCACTCCCTTCTCACTTTCACTGATGGACAAATTGTTGGTCAGTTTTTGGAAGATTTTATCCGAAACAGGGATCGTTTTTCCTTTCCTAAGGATATTCAGGATGGAATTACTTTACACAGAGCCATTGACACTTTCACAGACTCTCACCCTGCCATTCACGAAGCTAAAAAAGTATTCGCTCCCTTAGTAAGACTATATGCAGGTGCATTTGTAGATGTCTCTATGGATTATTTTGTAGCTAATGATCTCTCTTTAAACTCTCTAGCAGAATGGAAGGCACATTCTTTACACGTCTACAAAGTTTTAAATACTAATGAAGAATGGCTCCCGGAAAATTTCAAGAAAATGCTGATCAAAATGGAGCAGGACGACTGGCTTTATAATTACCGTGAAGACTGGGGTATTAAATTCAGTATCCAAAATGTATTGAACAAAGCAAAGTATCTGGATAAGGATATTCCTGTTTTTGAAGCTTTTCTAAATAATAAAGACTTTCTTCAAGAGTGCTACAATGATTTTTTTCCGGACCTACTGGCTCATGCAAAAGACATTAATATACGTCTTCAACCGAAAAATTAAAACTGTTTATAAAGATATCGGTTCGGATACGTTAATTTTTCACTCTTTCTGTCTCCCTTTACAATGATATGAACAATATTAATCTGGTCATCAAAAAGGTTGTACAGTAAACTTACAGCCGCTTCTATTTTTTTAGGATTGGCAACAGGCTCTGATTCTAAATAAACATTTACAGATTCCTGGTCTTCTTCATATCCTATATAATTGATTTTAAGAAATTTATTATCTGTTTTGAGTTTAAAATATTCCTGACAATATTTGAACAGTGCTTCATTAAGTTTTGCTTTGTACTTGTCATCATTAAAATGAAAAGTTCCTCCATACTTTTTCCCAAGGCCATTCTCCAGATCATCAAGAAAGAATCTTCCTGTTACTTCAAAGGTTTTAGATTTAGAGCTGTAGTTGATCTCTACGGATCCTACGTGATAAGGATGCCATACTTTTGTAAAAGACAATAAAAAAACAATTGGGAGCAACAATAGCCATAATTTCTTCATAAATCCCGACTTTTAAATAATGTGTACGAAATTAATCATTATTTTCGTACGCATTATATTTTACTTTATGATGCAGGATTTTCTATTTTATTTAAACCTTGGATGGGAACACATTATTTCCCTTGATGCCTTAGACCATCAGCTTTTTGTTCTGGCTCTAATTGCCGTTTACTCTTATAGTGATTGGAAAAAAATTCTTATTCTCGTAACGGCGTTCACTATTGGGCATTCCATTACATTAGCTTTAAGTATTCTTGATGTTTTCAGAGTTCCTTCGGATTGGGTTGAATTTTTAATTCCTTTAACCATCGTTCTCACCTCCCTGGACAATATCATTATGAAGAACCAGAAACAGACGTTAATGCGTGCCAATTACTACCTTGCCCTTATTTTTGGTTTGGTTCATGGGATGGGCTTTGCCAACACAGCAAGAGTAATGATCACTAAGAGTCAAAGTATTGCAGTCCCGTTATTAGGTTTTAATATCGGATTGGAACTAGGACAAATCGTTATTGTTGGAGCAATTTTAATATTGCTGTTTATTCTGCTTACCCTTTTTAAGGTGAATAAAAAAGATTGGATCCTTTTTGTCTCATCCGGAGTCTTTGCATTATCCTTAAAAATGACTTTGGAAAGAATTCCTTTCTAAACGTGAAATATTTTTATTATTTCAACTGCTTATTACTATCTTTGATAATTATTAAATCATTTCGGTTATGAAACTAAAAGTTGTTATACTTTCACTTTCTGTATTTGCATATACAGGTTTCACCGCACAAAATATTCAGAATAACCCGGGCAGCAATCATGGAAACAAGTTTGAACAGCTGGGAACTATTCTACCAACACCTAATATTTACAGAGCAGCTTCCGGAGCGCCAGGGCATGCCTACTGGCAAAACAGAGCTGACTATAACATTACTGCCTACCTTGATGAGGATAAAAGAAATCTGAAAGGTTCGGAAACAGTTACTTATTACAACAATTCTCCTGATGAGCTGGATTACATCTGGCTTCAGCTGGATGAAAATGAGCATTCCAGCGTAAGAAATGCAGGTTATGATAATTCTTCCGTACTCCGTCCGTCAACAACTGACCAACAGCTTAAGGTTACGGAACTTCCTGTAAAAGATAATGGTTACGGAGTTACGCTTGAAAAAGTAACTGACGCTTCTGGAAGTCCTTTAAAATACACCGTCAATAAAACTATGATGCGTATTGACCTTCCAAAAGCTTTGAAAAAAGGAGAAAAATTTGTTTTCAAGGTAGACTGGAACTACAATATTTCCAACAGAATGAAGATGGGTGGCCGTGGCGGTTATGAAAACTTCCCGGAAGATGGTAATGACTTATACACAATGGCCCAATGGTATCCAAGGATGTGCGTGTATAGTGATTTCCAGGGCTGGCAAAATCATCAGTTTACCGGAAGAGGAGAATTTGCACTGGTTTTCGGAAACTACAAAGTCACTATGAATGTACCTGCCGACCATATCGTAGGCGGAACAGGAGAATGTAAAAACTACGATCAGGTATTAACTTCTGACCAACTTTCAAGATACAGAAAAGCAGAGAGCGCTTCTGAACCTATAGAAATTGTAACCTTAGACGAAGCTAAAAAAGCAGAGAAAAATCATTCCAAGCAAAGAAAAACATGGGTTTTTGAAGCCAATGATGTAAGAGATTTTGCATGGACTTCTTCCAGAAAATTTGTTTGGGACGGAATGCGTGTTACGATTCCTGAAAACAATAATAAAGTAATGGCCATGAGTTTTTACCCTAAAGAATCTTATGGACTTTACAGAAAGTTTTCTACAAAAGCAGTAGCTCATACGATTAAAACCTATTCGGAATTTACTATTCCCTACCCATACCCGGTAGCTCAATCTGTAGAAGCGGCCAGTGGAATGGAATATCCGATGATCTGTTTCAACTTCGGAAGAACAGAAAAAGACGGTACTTATTCTGAAGGAACTAAAAACGGAATGATCGGGGTAATTATCCATGAAGTAGGTCACAACTTCTTCCCGATGATCATCAATTCTGATGAAAGACAATGGGCATGGATGGATGAAGGATTAAATACCTTCACAGAATATCTCACCGAAGAAAAATGGGATAATAAGTTCCCATCTAAAAGAGGTCCGGCATGGACGATTGTAGATTACATGAAGCTTCCGAAAGATCAATTGGAACCTATCATGAGCAATTCTGAAAATATTGTTCAATATGGTCCAAATGCTTACTCAAAGCCTGCTACAGGATTAAATATTCTTCGTGAAACCATTATGGGAAGAGAACTTTTTGATAAAGCATTCAAAACTTATGCAAAAAGATGGGCTTTCAAACACCCTGAACCTGCAGATCTTTTCCGTACGATGGAAGATGCCAGTGGTGAAGACCTTGACTGGTTCTGGAGAGGGTGGTTCTATGGAACTGATCCCGTAGATATTGCCATCGATAAAGTAACAGTAGCAACACCTAACCTGGAAACGAATCCAAAAGCAGCTGAAGAAATAAAATATCAGGTTGATAAGCCTTTAGTAAACAGTTTTGAAGACCTTTCAAAAATCAGAAACAGAGAAGATAAAAATATCACCTTCTATGTTGACCAGGATAAAGAGGCTCAGGATTTCTACTACAAATATGACAGAGGTCAGGAAAAGGTAAGCACTAAAGAGTATACAACTAAAGTGGATGCTACTCTACCTTTGGATGCTAAGGATAAGGAAAAATTCAAAAATATTACGGCTTATCAGATCGACTTTTTGAATAAAGGTGGATTGGTAATGCCAATTATTCTTGAATTCACTTTTGAAGATGGTTCAAAATTATATGATAAATCTTCTGCACAGATCTGGAGACTGAATGAACAAAAAGTTTCCAAAACGTATTATTTTGATAAGAAGCTTAAATCTATTCAGTTAGATCCGATGAGAGAAACGGCTGATATTGATACAAACAATAACTTATGGACCAACAATGGCTCCGGTGGTGAGACTTCCAAATTCCAGCTCTTTAAGCAGAAACAGGAAGGAACTCCTGTAAGAGGAAGTTCAAACGGAAAAGTAAATCCGATGCAGGCAGCAGGAAAAATATAACCCTAAATAAAAAAACAGCTTTAAAGCTGTTTTTTTATTTAACCAAAGGATTCTTTCAGGTGTTTTTTGTAAGTTCTTCCCAGTGGAAGCTGTTCCCCATTTTTCAAATAGATCGTATTCGAATCATATGAACTGATATGGGAAGACAGTACAATATATGATTTGTGAATTCTGATAAACCCTAAATTCTGGTAGTTTTCTTCAAAATTGGACATCCGCTCCAGAATCATATATTTTTTCAGATGGGTCATCAGGATAATATATTCTCCAAAACCCTGAACCCATTTTATATCTTTAAGAAGCACTTTATTCATGATATAATTCGACTTAAACATAATAAAATCTTCCTGTTTTTTATCTTCTGCAGACTGTTTAAACTGCAAAAAATCTTTTGCTTTATAGACTGCTTTTTTAAATGTTTCAAAATCTACGGGCTTCACAAGATAATGCACAACATCCAGTTCAAATGCTCTTACTGCATACTGTGTTTCCAAGGTAAGAAATATGCATAGAGGTTTGTAGGGCAATTGCAGTAAAAGATCAATCCCATTAATATAAGGCATATTGATATCCAAAATAACAAGGTCTACCCTATTCTTTTGTAAGTATTGAAGGGCATCTTCAGAATTCTGAAAGGTTTCCAGCAATTCAACATCTTCTATCTTTGCACAATAATGCCGGATAAGTTCTAATGCGGGATATTCATCATCCACACCTACAATTGTCAGGTTAGCCATTATAATTTAATTTTTAAAAGAGTCTCGTATGTATTGTTTTCGGTTGCTTTGGATATAAAAGTAAACCTTTCAGGGTAATATTTCTCCAGAATACTGATAACAGCTTCATTTCCCAATCCGTTATCATTGGAATTCTCGATAAGATTTTTATTTTGTGTTACAGAATTTTTGATTTCAAATACAAATTCCTGATCCTGGATCTTGTAATTGACTCTTATGAAACTATCGGCCTCTATTCCTACTGCTGAATGTTTCAAGGCATTTTCAAATAATGTAAGGTAAACAGAGGGTGGAATCTCAATAAGTTCCAGAATTTCTTCATCATCAATATCAAAATCAATATCCAATACATTATGATACTTCAACTCGTAAAGCCCAATGAGTGATTTAATGGATGAAAACTCCTGCATAAGGGTAATTTTCTCTTTATTGGTATCATAAATAACATACTGAAGCAATCTACTGAGCTGCAAAATAGATTCTGAAGTATTTTCAGACGGATTAAAGCTTTTAGAATAGATATTATTGAGTGTATTCAGCAGAAAATGCGGATTTAATTTGGATTTCAAAAGAGCAAGATACAGCTCATCTTTTTCCTCTCCTAATTCTTTAAAGTCCTGTTCAATCAAAAATTTATCTTTCGTAATCCCCAAAAATGAGGCAACCAAAATCACAATCCCTTGTGCCGTGTAGACATTGTATAAAAATTTGGTATTGGATAACATCTCATTAAATTCCATATTGAACACTGCTGGTTCCAGTAAAATTCTGAAAAGACTTGATACCAGAAAACAGATAAAGGCATACAGAATAAACTCAGGATACTTATTGGAAAGATAAAATCGGGGAACGAGATAAAAGTACACCAAATAGTAAATCCCAATATTGAAAACAATCACAAATAATACCGACCAGACGAGTTCCGGAACATCTAAAAAGTAATTTTCGGTGAAAAAAGTGATGATAAAAAAGAGTAAAAAGAATAAGGCATGCTGAAATTTCAGCAAAAACCCCCAATGATATTCCATCAGCCTTTTCAGAATCCTACCATTAAGTAAAACCCTAAAAACCAACAATATAAATATAATATTGATAATAAAAAACATCTAAAATATCCAATTTTCAATCTTCCAAATATAAGACCTTTTTTACCCGGGATTGCAGTTCACTGATAAAAACTGTCATTGATTGAAAAATAAATTCACGGCTTCTTCTTATAAATATATTTGAAACAGCAGGATATTAATTCAATGTTACATGAAAATCAAATTATCGTTAATCGCTATTTTCTTATTGGGATTTAACCAAATGGTGTATGCGCAAAGCCGTGACAATTACAATATGTGGTTTCAATATCTTATGTCGGCAAAATTGACAGACAAAAGTACTTTAACTGCTCTTTCCCAATATCGGTCTTTTGATCTAGCTTATGATACCAGGCTCTTTCTGGTCTCTGCTTATGTTGATTACGAGGTAGCCAATGAGGTAAAGCCTGCTTTGGGAATGATGTTTCTTATCCTGGACTCCTATAAATCTGACAACACCAAAAGAGAGAGGTACGAAAAAAGACCCTTCCAGCAAGTGAGTCTGGGAGGTAATATCGGAAGAACCTCCATATCACATCGTTTTCGGGTAGAAGAACGGTTTATCAGTAATCCTGATGAATTTATTGTAAGACTTCGATACCTAATTTCTTTACGAATTCCATTCAACAAAACCGGAGAAAAAGAAAAATTCTATGGTATTCTGAAAAATGAAATCAGAATGAATGTGGTGAAAGAGGAACCGTTTGACAGTAACCGATTAACAGCCGGAATAGGGATAAAAGTCGGGAAAAACTCAGCTATAGAAGTAGCTTTTATCAACCAGCTGGAAACCGGATCTACAAGTAACTATGCTTATGTTGGTTACCGAAACAGTTTTGACTGGAGAAAAAATAAAAATAAATAACCTCAAATACAATCACCTATGCTTACCCTCCTTGGATTTCTGATGATCATTATTTTTATGGTGCTCATCATGAATAAAAAAATGACTCCTCTTACCGCCTTAGTTATTATTCCTGCAGCAATGGCACTGATAGCGGGTTTTGGCCCACATCTGGGAGAAATGATGAAAAACGGAGTCAAAGAAATTGCCCTTACCGGCGTCATGCTCATTTTTGCAATTCTTTATTTCAGCTTAATGATAGACACGGGACTTTTTGAGCCCTTAGTAAATCTTATTTTAAAAGCAGTTGGAGATAATCCTGTAAAAACTACTATAGGAACAGCTATTCTCACTACCTTGGTTTCTCTTGACGGTGACGGTTCTTCTACTTATATTATTGTTGTAGCCGCTATGCTTCCATTATATAAAAAGCAAGGAATGAATCCACTTACCCTAACCTGTATTATCATGCTGGCCGGAGGGATTATGAACATTTTACCCTGGGGAGGACCTACTGCACGAGTAATGAGCTCCCTGAAACTGGGACATACAGAAATTTTTGTCCCTATGATTCCTATTATGGCTTTAGGAATTCTTTGGGTAATATTCGTCGCTTATATTTTAGGGAGAAAGGAAAAAAAACGCATTACAAAATATGGAAAATATACTCAATACAGTGCTAGTGACATTGCAGGAGAAGCTGATCCGAAATTACTTCGTCCAAAGCTGATCTGGATTAATCTTTTTCTGACACTCGTTCTGCTTACTGTTATGATATTGGACATTGTCCCATTGGGAATAGCTTTTATGATTGCATTTTGTATTGCGTCTGTTATCAACTATCCTAAACTAAAAGATCAGCAAAAGATCATGTCAAAACATGCAGGAAATGCTTTGTCCGTAGCAGGAATGATTTTTGGAGCAGGTATTTTTACAGGAATCCTCAACGGAACAGGAATCATGCAGGCAATGGGAAACAGTATGATCGAAATTGTTCCTAAAAGCTGGGGTGGCTATCTCAATATTATTACCGCCATTTTCAGTGTTCCGCTTACCTTCTTTCTTACTAATGATGCATATTATTTTGGAATATTGCCAATCATTGAGGCTACAGGCCGTCAATTGGATATTGCACCTGAAATATTGGGAAGAGCCAGCCTTGTGGGGCAGGCCTCGCATTTGCTGAGTCCGCTTGTTCCTTCCACCTATCTTTTGGTATCATTAGCTGGTGTGGAATATTCAGACCATCTGAAATACACATTAAAGTGGGCGATCGGATCATCGATTATCATGCTTATAGGAGCTTTAATTCTCGGAACGATATAATAAAAATTTGATGAATAATGAGTATCTTCAACTTCACAAATAATAATCAAACTTAAAAATCTGTTCTGTAAAGACAGTTTAATTTCCAGATGAATTTCCTGCAGTCTCAAAAAACGTTCACCGGTAAATACCTCAAAAACCTTACTTTGTATGTGTTTACTGCCATCATATGCGGTGTACTGGCAGGGCATTATGTTCCTGAAGAAAGTATAAAACTGGGAGTAGTAAGCCGGTATTTTTTTATGATTCTGGAAGCTTTTATTCTTCCTGTTATTTTTATGGCGATCATTTACGGAATCTGCCAATTGTCCGAAATTAAAAATGCCAGTAATATTGTTTTGCAAACCATTTTATACTTTTTGACAGTAAGCTCAATAGCGATAATATTAGGTCTTACCTTTGGTTTAGTAATGCAACCCGGTTCCGATACCGGAATTGATGTTACCCGCATTAATACTACTCTTCCAAAGACTTTTGAAATAAAAGACGGACGTCTTTCTACTGTTTTGTATCTCAACAGACATGGTATTTTTCTTTTTCTCTCCATTTTGATAGGAGTGACTATGAACTTTTCCTCAAAAAAGGAAAAGTTCCTGAATTTCCTGGATCGTGGGACCAATCTGTTTTACACTGTTATTAAATACCTTTATATTATTCTTCCTTTTATTATTTTCTGCAATATTGCTTATGGAGTTGCGATGTATGGGATCAATACTCTTTTACCATTAAGTAAAGTGGTAGCAACAGTTTATCTTGCAGACATTGTATTTATTTTTGGGGTTTTAGCCTTTATCTCTTACCTGTTCAGATTTAACCTGTGGAAATTTTTACTGGATATCAAGGAGGAAATTATTCTGGTCATCACCACTTCATCTTCAAAGACCGCTTTCCCCTTAATTTTTGAAAAAATGGAATCTCAAGGGTATAGCAGAAAAATTTTAAGATTCATTATTCCTTTGGGGTATAATTTTAATCTTGCCGGAGCCTGTATCTACATTTCGGTAACCTGCTGTTTTCTTGTTCAGTTTTATAATATTTCTTTAAGCTTTAATGATTATGTATGGCTATTTATCATTATTTCCATTACTTCAAAAACAGCATCTGGTGTACCCGGATCAGGATTTTTGGCTCTTATCTTTACCTTGAACAGATTTGGGAAAATTCCATTAACAGATATTGCCCTTCTTTATACTGTAGACCGTTTTATGAATGAAGCCAGATCGGTAACCAATTTTATTGGCATTGCGGTTTCGGGAGCTATTATCTCTAAAATAAATCAGCATCAGAAAAGTGAAATTCCTTCTGCTTAATTTGATTTCACACTCACCTAAACTATTAATGTTCAAGCATGTAACTTTTTAAAGATTAGAATAACTAATTAATAAAAAGACTATGAGAACATTTATTTTTCTTTTATTGATAAGCAGTACTCATTTTTTTTCACAAGAACTGCTTTCTCCACAAAATGCAGTTATCAATTCAAAATTGATTAAAGATGAAACATCTGAAGCATTATGGTACGCTGATAATGCAGGATCAAAAACAGAAATCGGAAGTATTATTACGGAACTAAAAAAATTAAACCAAACAGATCTTTTAATCAGAACAACTGTAAAATTGAAGCAGGCTCCGGATGCAAAATGGACAGATTCCACTCTTGTAAAAACCTCTGATTTTACTCCGATCTATCATTCATCTTACAATATGATGAGAGATATGGTCCTTAAATCCGGTAAGGATAAAGTCAGCGGATATTATCTGGATAAAAAATCTCAAAAAAAGGATATCATTGAAATCCCTGCCACCCATTATTTTGACAGCAGCAGCTATGCTATCCTGATAAGGTTTCTTCCTTTAAAAGAAAACTATTCTACCGAAATTTCTATTTTCGACTACAATCCAAAATCTGAGAAAAAAGGAATGATGAAAGCCTACATTCTGGATACTCAAAAAGCAGAATACAAAGGGAAGCTGGTTTGGGCTGTAAAAACAAATGATGATATAAGCAACAGAGCTTCTATTGTCACTTATTATATTGATCCTGAAACAAGAAAAATTGTAAAACAGGAAATGGATATGGGTGGAAGAAAAATGTTTCTAGAGATGATCCCGTAAAAACTTGTCCTTCAAAACACAAACGCCCACCCTTTGTCTACAAACAACTTAACAACCTGTATTAAAAACATTTACCTTTGAATCAACAATAAAACACCAGCTGTCAAAAAAGCCTGATTGACATTAAATATTCAGGAATACAAAAACAAAGGTATTACACATATGAAAAATGCAAAATTATTAAACAGAGACACTCAGAAATCCATTCATGGAGGATCTGCTGCAAAACTTGTTTGTTGTGATTATGATGACAATATGAAATGCATCCGTTGGATTGGGCCGGGGCAGTTTTGTCCATAAATCAGTTTTATATAACAAATAAAAGCCGGATATTTTTCCGGCTTCTTCTTTTCACACCCTTTCTATCTACAAAACCAAAAGAACAACTAACAACTGATAACCAACAAATTATATTTAAAATTTATTAAATAAATATATCACATATTAAGGAAAAATACTATCTTTGATATCATCTTAAACACCAAATGTCAAAATCCTGATTGACTTTAAATGTTCAGGAAGTATACAAATTAAATATTATTAACTATGAAAAATGCAAAATTACTAAGCAGAGATGCTCAGAAATCAATCAACGGCGGAGCGGCAGGACGTTATTGCTGTGAGTACAATTACAAAGGACAATGTATCCTATGGATCGGACCGGGACAACACTGTCCATAAAAACAGTATTCAAAAAGTTAAACACTTACAATAAAAGCCGGAAATTTCCGGCTTTTTGTTTTTTATTTTTCTGCCAAATTTTCACATTCGGAAATAAAACTCTGCCATTTCAGCCATCAATGTCTCATGGCATACATTTAGAGAATTACAACACAGAAATAATTAAAAAATAAATATATTATGTCAGTAAACTTTAAACCATTGGCAGACAGAGTTCTGGTAGAGCCAATCGCAGCAGAAACTAAAACAGCTTCAGGTATTATTATCCCGGACACTGCAAAGGAAAAGCCGCAAGAAGGTACTGTAGTGGCAGTAGGTCCTGGTAAAAAGGATGAGCCTACAACTGTTCAGGTAGGTGACAAAGTTCTTTATGGAAAATATTCAGGTTCTGAATTGAAATTAGAAGGTAAAGATTACTTAATCGTAAAAGAGGGAGATTTACTTGGAGTAATTGGATAAGACTCCAGATACAAAACATCAGATTTCAGACTTAAAACTGAATAAAAAATAAATTTTCAAATAATGCTTGGCGTCTAACATCTGACGTCTAACATCTAATATCTAAATAAAATGGCTAAAGAAATAAAATTCGATATTGAATCAAGAGACGCTCTAAAGAGAGGAGTTGATGCATTAGCAAATGCAGTAAAAGTAACTTTAGGTCCTAAAGGAAGAAACGTAGTAATCGAAAAATCTTTCGGTGCTCCACACGTAACTAAGGATGGTGTTTCTGTAGCAAAAGAAATCGAACTTGAAGATAGAGTAGAAAATATGGGTGCGCAAATGGTAAAAGAAGTTGCGTCCAAAACTAATGATATTGCAGGAGATGGTACTACTACCGCTACTGTATTGGCACAAGCTATCGTAAGAGAAGGTCTTAAGAACGTAGCGGCTGGTGCTAACCCAATGGATCTTAAAAGAGGTATTGACAAAGCTGTAACTGCTGTTGTTGAAAACCTTAAATCTCAATCTAAAACGGTTGGAGATTCTACAGAAATGGTGAAGCAAGTTGCTTCAGTTTCTGCTAACAATGACGAGACTATCGGTGCTTTAATCGCTGAAGCTTTCGGAAAAGTGGGTAAAGAAGGGGTAATCACTGTAGAAGAAGCTAAAGGTATCGATACAACGGTAGATGTTGTAGAAGGTATGCAGTTTGACAGAGGATACCAGTCACCATACTTCGTGACTAACCCTGAGAAAATGTTAGCTGAACTTGAAAACCCATATATCCTTTTAGTAGAGAAGAAAATCTCTTCTATGAAAGAATTACTTCCAGTTCTTGAGCCAATTGCACAAGGTGGTAAGTCTTTATTAATCATCTCTGAAGAAGTGGAAGGTGAAGCTTTAGCTACTTTGGTGGTTAACAAACTAAGAGGTTCTCTTAAAATTGCTGCTGTAAAAGCTCCAGGATTCGGAGACAGAAGAAAAGCAATGTTAGAAGATATCGCAATCCTTACAGGTGGACAGGTGATCTCTGAAGAGCAAGGTTTCACTATGGAAAACATCTCTTTAGATATGCTTGGAACTGCTGAGAAAGTAACAATCGACAAAGATAACACAACTGTTGTAAACGGTGGTGGTGACGAAGCTAAAATCAAAGGAAGAGTAGCTCAGATCAAAGCTCAGATGGAAACTACAACTTCTGACTACGACAGAGAGAAACTTCAGGAAAGATTAGCTAAATTAGCTGGTGGTGTTGCTGTACTTTACGTAGGTGCTGCTTCTGAAGTAGAAATGAAAGAGAAAAAAGACAGAGTAGATGATGCTCTACACGCTACAAGAGCTGCTGTAGAAGAAGGTATCGTTGCAGGTGGTGGTGTTGCTTTAGTAAGAGCAATCTCAGCTTTAGACAACCTTACAGGGATCAATTCTGACGAAACTACAGGGATCAAAATCGTTAAGAGAGCTATCGAGGAGCCATTAAGACAAATCGTTGCTAACGCAGGTGGTGAAGGTTCTGTAATTGTTGCTAAAGTAGCAGAAGGATCAGGAGACTTCGGTTACAACGCTAAAACTGACGAGTATGTTCACATGCTTGAAGCAGGTATCATTGACCCAACTAAAGTAACAAGAGTTGCTCTTGAAAATGCAGCTTCTGTATCTGGAATGCTTCTTACAACTGAATGTGTTATCACTGAAGTAAAGAGCGCTGAACCAGCTATGCCAATGGGTGGTGGAATGCCAGGAATGATGTAATAGCACGTCGCTAAGACAAATTTAATATATAAACCGCTCTGCTTTGTAGAGCGGTTTTGGTTTTATGGATTTCCGTAAGGAAGCTTTATCTAAGTATTTTAAATTAGTAAAGATGTTAGCATGTTATTAAATAGACAGATAACTAATTAACAATAATTAACCTTATTATTAATATTTTATACTAAAGTTTTATACATTTGAGTGTTAATCACAGTTTCAAATTTCCTATTATAATGAAGAATTTTTTTATAAAACAACCAATATATATAATCGCAATTATCCTTTTTATAATTATTCTTTATCCAATTTGTTTAAACTTATTTATAGATGATTCAAGTAAACAAGGCCTATTTGGCGATAGTTTTGGAGCACTAAATACATTTTTTTCAGCGTTAGCATTTTGTGGGGTGATTATCTCAATGATGACCCAAAGAAGAGATTTCAAAGAATCAAAATATCAATATCTTCATGACCGAATGACTAGTTTTGTATATGTTCAACTGGATAGATATGAAAAAGGATTAGCAAAATTGGAGTTAGTAAATAACAATGTTAAAACCTCTAGTAATGAAGGCATCTATTTTTTATATGAAAATTTGGAAAGAATTAACCTTTATTTTACAGAAACGAGAGAAGAAAGGTTAACGATAGCTTTACATAATAAAAAAGAAATTCTACAAAATCTAACCCTGATTAAAGAGTCAAGTAGTAGAATATCATCTTTTATAATATCAACTGATAATTGTTTTTTAACATTCAATGAGATTTTAAATACTAGTGGATTGACTTCTAATGATAAAGAAGAATTGAAAACCATATTTAATAAAAATGTGGGATATATGCTACCAGATACTATACAGACTATATATAATACAATTTATCTAGCAAGAGTATTTCGTTTTGAATTAGAAATAGGTAGTGATGAATTACCAAAGTCTTTACTAAACCTTTTGAATCTAATGAAATATTTTCAAATTTTTCACCATAGTAATCATTAAATGGAAAAGAGCTGAAGTAACTACTATACCAATAAATGCTGGAACGATAAGAATGATATAGTCTTAGCTACTATATAAATTAAAAAACTATATAACAATGAATAATAAAATTTTAGCTATTGCAATCACTGAATATGATGATAAGAAGTTAAATAATCTATCAAATTGCAAAAATGATCTTGAAAACATCTTAAAAGTCTTAACTACTAAATATCAATTTGATGATATTGAATTTATTTTCGAAAAAACCGATACAACTAGAAAAAACTTATTTAATAAGTTAAAATTTTACTTTTCAGATTGCCTTGAAAGCGAAAATGTACTATTGTTATTTTCTGGCCATGGTCAATATGATGAGGCTTTAAATTCTACATATTGGCAACCGTCTGACTCCGATCATAGTGATTCATCAACTTGGTTCAATTTAAATGACTTGATGACATTTATAAAAGTTTCCAAGGCTCATCATATTAGTATAATCTCAGACTCTTGCTTTTCTGGTGCTATGTTTCAAGCACCTCTCCGTGGTGGTGGAATAGAAGCCCTTGATAAAAAAAAATCAAGGATAGGTTTTTCTTCGGGAAGTATTGAACCTGTAAGTGATGGCCCAAAAGGACACTTAAGCCCATTTGCTAAAGTATTAATTGAAGAATTACAAAGTAACTCAATAAATGATTGTCCATTAAGTAACATAGCTACAAGTGTCATTGTAAACTTTGATTCGAGTAAAAGTCAAACTCCAACTTTTGCACCTTTGTCAAATGTTGGTCATGAGGGAGGTATCTTTATTCTAAAACTTAAAACTAGTTCACATAAATCACCCAAAAATTTAGACTATTTAAGACAAAAATATGGTTCCATATATATACCTGTACTTGAAAATCATTTAAAAGAATTTGAAGGTCTAAAAAATTTAATTGAAAGAAAACGAGAAGCAGTAAAGAAACAGGATTATTTAGAAGCTAGAAAAATTAAAGATCAAGAAGAAGAAATTAGAGCTAATTTTCCAAAAACGTTTATAATCAATTTTATTTCAGAAAACAAAAATTTTAAAACCTCAGAAAAAAACAAAAAAATTATTAAAGAACTTGATAAAACCATTTTAAAATCACAAAAAGAATTACCTGAGATTAAAGAAAAAGTAAAAAAGGAATTAATTAGATTAAAAGATGAGCACCATAGTCAAATATATGTTGGCTCAACATTATATAATATTGATGACATCGATAATATAATTACATCTATCATTCATGAACAATCTAGTGAGAAAGAATATAAAAAATATTTTTCTGACCATAGAGAAGAACTTGTTAAGGAATTAAATAAAAATCTTGTAGCTCTTTACATACATTTTAAAGCTATAAAAGGAAACTCAACAAGTCAATTTCTAAGTGATAAAGAAAAAAAATTACTTGAAATATTCGAGAAAATTTACGATTCAGAAATTAATTTTTTGTTAGCAAATTCAATTGATGAAGCAGAATTTCTTATAAAAATCAAAAACAATGAACTACAATTATTGTATTGGATATTGGATAGAGATAATATCAATTACTTGAATTAGATGATATCCTCGCTACCGCAAGATTATATCTCGTGGCTTTGGTTTTTAAATTATATTATTGGAATGTTTAATTTATAATGCCACACGAAAGGATTCGTGCGGTAGCAGTGCATCTGAATTAATTAATACAGAATTAAAAGTTCCAATAATTATTGATGAAGAATTTAATATATTATCAACTCAGATAGACTAAAGTTTTTCAATTGCACATAATCTTAAGACCTCCTACAAATAAAATAAATCATCAGAAGTCAGGAGATAAAGAAATTAAATAATTTTAAATGAAATTTTTTAATTTAGAACAATTCATTCAAAACTATTGAACTATGGATAAAATTACAATATATGAAACAATTACAAACTTTTTATTAAATAACTGGTTTATAAGTATTTTTGTTTTACTGGTTATATGTATAAGTGCAATTCCTCCTCTTCGTGACGGCGTAATCCAAATTAAAGACTGGTTTTTTAAGAAAAAAGAATTTAAAGTTCAAAGAAAGGATGAATTAATAACTTTTGAATATAAAAAAAAAACAACCCTTTTTGATATCGTTAAAGTAAATGCATCTACACATGAATTAGGTGTAAATGCTGAATATCTGTGGATAAATAAATATTATCCGAAACATAAAATTATAGTCCAAGCCTTGAAAACGATTAAAGTAAATAATGAAAAATTATTTTATGATGTTTTTACAATAGAATTAAACAACAAAACAAAATCAATATATTTTGATATTAGTGAGTTTTTTAATGAAAATGGTAGCTCTTTAATAAATTTAGATAAATTTGTAGCTTCAAAGATTAAAGAACTTCATAATAAATAATCAAAAGTCAGAGACTTCGTGTAGCAAAGAACAATATAGCTCTTTTATCCCAAGGTAAAATACTCCCACTCCCCAGTTGCTGAAAGTCAGGAGACTTTGAGCTAATAAAATAAATCTATTTAAAAATAAGCTCCGAAATCTTCAAACTTCGGAGCTTATTTTATATTCTAACTAAGGACAAATCTAATGTTTCTCATCTATTTTGAAATCCAATAAATCTTTAGGCGATACGTTTAAACCTCTGGCCAAATCAATTAATGTAGTAAATGCAAAGTTTCTTTTTCCATTTTCTATATCGCTTACTGTACCTTTAGTAATTTTGGAACTATTTAGGACAACATCATCTTGGGTAAGTCCAGATTTAAGTCTTAAATCTTTGACATGTTCTCCAAATCTTTTTAGTATTTCATCTTGTAAAACGTCCATTTATTAGCACTTTATACAAAGGGCGTAATTTTTTTTACAAATTTTGTTATAAGATCTTGTAACAAAATGAAAATTTCTTATATTTGGAAAAGATTACTCATTAGAGTAATTTTGCGATACTTCAAAGAAATATAGAAGCTATTGCTTAGAATCTCGACTTGAAAACTGGTAATTTAAAAGCAACGAGAAGATAAGCAAGAAGCTCACGACCTAGGCGTGAGCTCTCTTATCTGTTGCACGGTATACCAGTACCTCAAGTCGGATATTGTAGAGTCTCATGCCGTTTTTATTTTCATGCTGTTCTGCTTTTCTACAATCATCTTTTTCTAAGCCTGCTTTATCACATAAAGTATCATGATACGGTACAATGGGGTGTACAATCCATTGCGGCTTTAGGGCTTTTAGAAAAACACAAATTCTATCATATTCATTCGGCTTGTATAGACAGGAAGTTCAGGCATTGCAGGGCTTACTTATTTACTGCTGGGTAAAATCGTACAACAAAAAATACACACTCATGAAAAAAAACAGAACAGACTTTCAATCCCGGCTTGGGAAAGGCCGGAACAAGCATTATGGCTTACAACAGATGGAAACATTTTTTCAGCTCAATGATCTGACAGCGACCAAAGAGCTTTTAAACAGCGTTATGAGCTATGCCCTTAAAAGAAATAGCTGGATAAAAAAAGAACCTTCTGTCATTTATCAATTTCATCAGGCGATGCGTGCATTCATCCGTACAGGATACTTCATCATACTGAAGGAAAAGAAATATATAGTCAATACTAAGGTGGAAGATGTTTCTCCGTTGGTTCTTGGCTTACTTTCTGAGAAAGAATATCAAAATCCACTGTTGGTATTTAAGAAAGCATTCAAAGAATACAGCATCAAAGAATTTGATTATTTTATTTCCGGAATGGTCTATTTTTCAATGGGAATTTATGACAAGCTACCGGAAAGGAATATGATAAACCCATACATTCATCTGATTAAAATGATGGATGCAGCGTACCTTATTGTTGAAAGGAAAGGGAAAATATAAAAGTGACCCAGCTATGCAAAGTCTCTCGACTTTGAGCCGATAACATAAAAATAGACCTTAAAAAGGGCTCCAAAGTCAGGAGACTTCGGAGAGCAAAGTCGTCTACGTGATTACATGTTGTGTTGTTAATTCGGATTGAACTGAATATTAAAATACTTTAAATAATCCTCTATTGGTTCCAATCCCATTTCTTTTCTTCTTTCGTTTACAGTTTCAGGATTTTCTAATTTATACAATTTACCATTTTCTATTTGTGAACCATATATTTGGGGGTTTCCTTCGTCCATTAACATCCTATCTTTCATCAATGCATATTGCTGTTTAGATAAGTCTCCATTTTTTACCGCTTTCTCTATTTGTGGAAAATACTTTTTTCTGATTTCTTTAGTACTATGTTGCAGACCCAACCAGATTGCATCCATGTGTTTTTGATCCACCTCCTTTAATGTCGGCATACCACACTTTTCAATAATGCTAATCACTAATTCCTGATTCCTGTGATCTTCTTTAGCGTATTTGATGAGTTCATTTGATTTTCTAATCCTTTGGTCACTTTCAAAAACTTCGCTCAAGATTTGAATTTTTTTGCTGCAATCGACTTCAATAATATCTACTGAACCTACATAGACAAATTTATCCCTATTCATATAAAGGAATATTGATATCATTAATACAAGAGCGGTTAATATGCTAAATAATATTTTTTTTATTTTCATTTCTATTTTTGTGTCATAATCCAAAATAGATTGACCATTTTTGGTTAAAAATTAATTGTAAAAATAGAAATTATTTTTAAGCGTACGCTCTAAAATATGTAAAGATGAACAGTATTGTTATCCAAACAGAGATTTTTGCGCATCACAGCAAATGTCCTTTTATGGCTACAACTTCACGCGGTTTGTTCTGTGAACGGTGTTTTTTAAAGTATAGACCTAAGTCCGGCATCTATTATTCATGATATTCACTTTTTGAAGGACATTAAAGAACAGTTGTCTGATTATATCTTGCTTGGTGATAAAGGGTATCTCTCATCAGAGGCACAGGTAGATTTGTTTAATTAAGCTAATATTACCTTGGAAACACCCCGATACTCAAAGTCTCCTGACTTTGAGCCGATAAAATAAAAATAGATCTTAAAAAAAAACTCCAAAGTTAGGAGACTTCAGAGAGCAAAATTATCCATCATAACTTACCGCAAAGGAATATGATAAACCCATACATTCATCTGATTAAAATACTGGATGCAGCGTACCTTATTATTGAAAGGAGAGGAAAAGAATAAAGGTAGTCTTGCTACTCGCTGCACAAAATCTCCTCGCTACTGCACAAGTGTATCGTTTGGCTTTCACCTTTAATTTATATTATTAACATGTTTAATCTATAATACTAAAACCGTTCTTTTCAGAACGGTTTTTCGTTATCCATTATTTTAGCATAGCCGGAACTTTTATATCTTTGAGAAATAACCGTATACGAAAACTAATTTATGGGACTATTTGACCTTTTCAGGAAAAAAGAAAAAATACAGACTGAAGAACAAGCAGCACAAAAAGAAACCGAATCTTATCTCGGCGATTTAGACAAAACCGATATTTTATACAAACTTATTCAAATACCTCCAGTAGAAAGAGACGAAAAGTGGCAGCAAACATTCTTAGAAAATATCGGTCATGCAAGTTTCCGCTGCGGAGATCCGCAAGTTGTTACAGGGCCCGATGGGTTTCCTTATTTTCAACTTTTCTTACCAGAACCTAACCAGCCTTTTCAATGTTATGTTATTGACAATATGAAGGATGATTTCTTATTATCATCAGGTTTTGGCGTGGTAATCAATCCAACCGAAAATAGAGCAGATTGGGTTTTATCTTACGGTGATATTCTGAATTTTTATTTGAATAAAACCTTTTATACAACAACAGCATCCGATTTCTCAAATGGAACACGCACCGAAACAATTACGGAAGATGAGAAAGTAATGGTAGGTCAGCCATCAGAAATTCTTTTACCTCAACAGACCAGACAGCTCCTTGCAGATTTTCTGAAGGCTAATGGCATAGTTACTCCTAAAACATTGCTCATGATGCGGCAGAAAAAGGATGGAACAGGAGTTTCACAAGATCTTGTTTTCAATGTAACACCCCATCATTTTAAAGATGAAAATACTTACAGAAGTGTTATGCAAGCAATCAGCTGGTATCTACCTAAACATTATTCATATGTTGGTATGAATGAAAATAGCTTAGGAACTGATTTTATACCATTATAAATTCTAGATTAGAACAAGGGAATAGATAGACCTAATACGAGAAGTCTCCCAACTTTGAGCTACAAAACAAGTCATCCTAAAAAAGAACTTACTCAATAACAAACCGTGATTTTGAACTCTTAAAACCTTACGAACTAAGACTAAAATCCGTTACCAAAATATAGAAACAACCATGAATTTCATAAAGAAATACTTCTCAGAATCAAAAAAGAAGATATCCATAATTTTAACCTTACAGATTTCGGAATCAGATTTAGACAGTTTTGAATATGTAAACTTTAAAATTATAAATTGTTTTGATATGCCTGAAAAGTATGAATATCATTCGTCAAAAGAATATCAACTCAAGAAGCTTGAATACATTTCTGACGAGATCATGAATTCAGAGTACAATATTTTAATCTGTAATACGGGATTAAGTATTACAGACTTTGATACCCTCTCTGAAATGTTAAAACTGCACGAATTAGCCATCAACAAAATTTTAATACCCAACGAATCCAAAAGAAATAAAAAACTGGCTGATGGACAGGAAGCATATAGAAATCACAGTCGCTGGCTCCATTTTTACCCCGGAGAAATTGAGGATATATATAACGAATTTGAAGCAGAAATTAAAAGCTTAAAAACAAGGTGTGAAAATACCGAAACGAAAATATTGGAAATATAAAACCCGTCTAGAGTGACAACACAGAACACTACTAATAAATAATTTACAACAAACAATAAGATATCATAAAAAATATAAACAAATAAATACCATCATAATCAAAACTATATATAAATTTGAAAAATCTAAACAAAATAACCATATAAAACTTAAAAGAACAATGAAGAAATTGATCTTAATGACTTTTTTAACGTTCTCGTTAGCAAGTCACGCTCAGGATTTGAAAAAAATTGAAAAAGAAAAGGCAAAACTGCAACTTTTTGAGGAAGAAAAGTTACCTGAAGCCTTCAATGAAATCTACAAAAAGAATGTTGGAAAAGTTTTGTTTTCCAATACTAAAACCGAACGAGCACTTCCCTCTTCAGCATATATAACAACATTTACCTTAGGAGACAAACTATTTCTCCGAGGATTCTATGAGCACTCTATTTCAAACAGTATATTATTGCAATTGGTAGAAAGTGGCATGAAGACCAAGGATATTAATGGATGGAAAGATTCTTTTGATTCCCAGACCAGATTGATATCAAACCTTTATTTTGATGGTCAGTTCATAGCGTCTTCAGGGAGAGATGAATATTTAAATGAAGAGGATATAACAAGGAAAACCTTATCAATGAAACATAGCCTCAACGACGGTACGGAAACCCTATGGGTGGGAGAAATTCCTTTTCAGGAATTATTGGGCAGACAAGACTTATTGACCCCAGGGAAGCATACACTAAAGATAGTACAGGTTCCTTTAAAGACCTTTGGGAGTGGTTCCGAGTTTCAGTATAAACCGGTAGCTACTGGTGAGATTGAAGTCATTGTACCCAAGGAAATAAAATTCAATGAATCCGATTGTTTTCCAAAAGCAGCCCTCAAGGATGTAAAGATGGAAGCAGAAACACTTAGGGCTATAAAAAAATTCTATAAGGATGGTGCCCCTAATGCATTCAAAGTAATCTTAACCAGCAATGAAATGAAGATCATCAGACAAGAATACACTGGTGTGATCCTTAGAAAAGCTTATGATGCAGCTGTAGTTTCAAAAAAAGGAGACGAAGTATGGTATAATTATTACACATTCCACAAAGAATATAATGGTTCAAAATATGAAGAGGCAGTCGTAAACGATGATGTAGCAACCTCCATACGAGGCGGTGGAAAAGTAGTGAATAAAGGCTGTCTTAAGTTTTTAAAATAATAAAAAAACATCAGTAAAATATTAAACTAGCTAGGAAAGATCTCTCAGCTTTGTACTCATAAACAATCCGAAGTCATAAGGCTTCGGATTTATTTTTAATAACAAACCGATGTGCCCCTGCTCCGCTAAGTCTCTCGACTTTGCGTAAAAATAAATAATCCAGAGTCAGATTTAGTACAATGAGGTACCTCCAACCTCTTCTATAACCCTCTATCACCACTTCATAAAGGGTCTCCAGCCCCTTCCTAACCTCTTATAGCTACTTTACAAAGTCACTTTAGACCCTTCCATAAGTAGCTTTAACCGCTTACGTAAGTGGTTTTACTTCCTTCGGTATAGCCTGTAGGCTGTTAGATAACTGCCTATAACCCTTTATGCAACCCCCTCTCCCCCCTTACCTAAGGGGGTAATTATACCTGATAATGAAATGCAAAACGTAGGCGCCCCCACGCTACCGCACGATTGTATCGTGTGGCTTTGACTTTTAAATTATATTATTGGAATGTTTAATTTATAAAACCGCTCTCCTTTTGTAGGGCGGTTTTCTGCTATCTTAATGTAAAATATAATTTACCCTTAAGAGAATATATTTAGATATTTTAAATGAGTAGAAAAGAATAAACAGTAGTGTAGTTCTATAGTTGTAATAATACATAATAGCTATAGGTCTATAATATTTCCACAATGTGTAAATTTGGAGGTTAGCTGTAACTTTAGACCAGACATCACTTAACAAAATGGATTTCGACAAATACATAGAAAATACTTTACCAGACCCTGACAGAACATCAATGGACACCGTTATTGAGTTCGTAAAAGTTTATAACAAATGGGCTAACGACTGCCATAATTTGGTGAAAACAAACCGAACTAAATTAGATGAACTCACAAAAATGGATAGTGTAGCAAGAAAAGTTTTGCAGAGCATTTACAACAAATATTGCACTTCAAAAAATAGACAATATCAAAGGGAACATACAGGTTATTTTTTCTATGGTGGGACTTATAACTCAAGCTCTGAAATTGTAATTTGTACAGAATTAACAAAAAATAAAGTAGAAATACAAACGGCAAAAATTAAAAACATAGCAACGTCGAAAAAATATATCGTAGTTAAACAAGGACAAATTTGGAAAATTGACACCGTGGAAAGTCTAGCAGGGAACAACAAATGGACATCTAATTCTTTATAAATTTTTGACAACAGAAATGACGAAGATATTTAATTTTATCAAATTGTTTGACAAAAAAGAAGCAGCTAAAAAGAGGGTTGACGATAGTTGGGAATGACGTTTACTGATTCCTTTGGCTTTTAAATTATATTATTGGAATGTTTAATTTATAATATCACACAAAAGGATTCGTGCGGTAGCGAGTGATGATGAAATGCAGAATGTAAGTGAAACCATTCTGGTTATAACAAAAATAACTTTATGCTCATTGGGCTAAAGATAGTTTTAGAAAATTCTCTTCAACTTTTCCTATCTTTAAACCACACTATTCAATTAAAGAAACTTAAATAAATATTAAGCATTAACACCATTGAAAACAAAATTATTATTCCTTTCACTGTTGGGTTCATTCTTAGCCCATTCACAAACACTTCATTTTAAAAGTCTCGCTAATATGTCTGCAGGTAGAGGTGCGGTAACCAGTGTAATAGTAAATGATAATATATATGTGAGCAATGGGTATCAGGAAAAAGGAGGTGACGCGAAGTATATTGAGAAATATAATATTACGGACAACAAATGGAGTGTTCTCAATTCTACTTTACTCACCAAAAAATTTGCTAATTCAGAGACTTACGATAATAAAATCTATATTTTTAACGGTTGGGGAAATAGCCATCTTGAAATTGTAGACCTTGCCACCAATACTATAACGAAAGGAGCTGTTAATCGTTCCTATACAGGCAATGCAGGTTCCGCCATCTATAATGGCAAAATATATGTGTTTGGCGGCAGCGGATTAAGCGGAGCCAAAAGCACTGTATTCTCTGATAAATTCCAGTATTATGATATTGCGTCCAATACATGGCATCCATTACCCGATATGCCTACAGCCAGAGAAACAAAAGGCAAAATTGTTAATGATAAGCTATATGTCATTGGAGGTTTTAATGGTACCCCATCCCGACTGATTAATGTCTACGACCTCAAAACCAATCTCTGGGTCAATCAATATACGATGCCTGCTGGTATATACGGACACTCATTAGCCGTATCCGGTAATAAGATTTTTATTGTAGGTGGTGTGAATAATCAAAGTTTTCTGGCCTATTTTGATACTACAACCAATACATTACATCAGTTGTCATCCAATATGACTCCCAGAAGACACGCTGCAGCGGAAGTATATAACAATAAATTATACATCATCGGCGGAGGTACAACGTCTCTCACCAGCTCAGCTATTAAAAGCATACAAGTGGCAGATATTAATTAAAATGTACTTTCTGTAACTATGAATCGCTTTGGCTTTTAAATTATATTATTAGAATTTATAATAATATAGCCACACGAAAGGATTCGTGCAGTAGCAGAGGGACTTTGCACAAATAAATTTTCACCTATATTTGTTTCTATAATGTACACAAACATGCAAAACAAAAAACACATCAGGGAGAGAAATATCAAGTATTTTTGTGAGATATTGTGTAGTAAACAGGATACTTTGACTTAAAAAAATATAGCTCCTATTGTATTGAAAAAATATTAAGATGCAAATAGAACAACCCTACTTTCTTTTATCATGTTGATCCCATGATCAACGTTACTATAAAATAATCCTAAAATGAAATATAAATTAACAATACTTATACTATGTCTTGGTATTTTCGCTTCTTCACAGATCATAGAATGGAGCCCTATTACTAAATTACACAAAAATGACTTTCAAGGGAAAATACCTGACAACACAATAAATCACGCTGGAACAGCATATAATATTGGTTATGAAATTCTTCCAAATTCAATATGGACAGGGAATATGAAAATCAGAACTTATGCCACATTCAATACATCAGAATCGTGGTTAAATGAAGCTTTTTATACTGATGATATATTGAATCACGAACAAAAGCATTTTGATATAGCTCAAATTTTCGCATATAAATTGCAGCATCTCATTAATAAGGAAATAAAAAGTTCAAAAGATTTCAATGCAAAATTTGAAATGATCAACAAATTAATTGGTGATGAATGTATAAGTTTTCAGAGAAAGTATGATGCAGAAACAGATCACGGAACCATAGCAGATGTACAAAAAAAGTATGATCAAGACATTAGGCAATTATTAGAAGAAAACCGTAAACATAAATAACCCCCTCGCTAGCACGAGCATCATCCTCGTGTCTTAAGTAATCATTCAAAGTCAGCATACTTCGGATAGCGAAAGTTAAAAAGCATCAACAATTTACACTCAAAAACACTTTTCAATTTGTCTTCTTTTGTAAATTTACTTCATAAAAAACTTATACATAAATCATAACCATTGAGGATATCAGAATTAAAAGTTCACAGAATCATTCATAGGCCATCAAGAATAGTTGATAATTATGGCAATAGAATTTTTGAAGAATACGAATATGATTTCAAATACAATCCATATTTTAAGAATAGTGAAACACAAAGATTATTTGCAAAAATTATTGATATACTCCCGTTTATTTTAATCTTAATTTTTCTTTTCAACCTTACAGTCCTTCAAAGTTTACTCACCTCAATTGCAATAGTTATAGTATACGGAGCAATCTGCGAAACAATATTTGGAAAAACGTTAGGAAAAAAAATATTTAGGTTAATTGTAGTTGATGATTTTGCTCACAAACCATCATTATCAAGATCATTAAAACGAAATATTCTTTGTTTAATCAATCTTTTTCCCACATTTACAGATCAACAAGACAGAACCGGAGTTTGGAAAACAACAATGAATTTTAACATGTATCTCAACAATAAATTTGCGAAAACATATATTATAAAAGAAAAAATGTTGAAAGAAATAAAAGAAATGCTAGAAGAACAAGTTAGCCCTACCTCTACTGCGCAAAATCTTCCTACTTTACACAAATAAAAATATTCAAAGTCATCTGACTTCAGATAATGAGCCATTCTTGAACTCTTTATTCTTTATTCCTTTAGCAATAAGCATATGACAAAGATTTCACAAAAGAAATAGACTATATTGAAAGAATAAATTCTATTTTTATCAGACAAAAAAATTGAGTTTGAAAATAAACTTAAAAAATAAATACACCTATTAACTATAAAAATAATCATGGCAGAATACACATTACCCTATTTTGGGCAACTTTCAACAGACAACATAGAAGAATATTATGATGTTACCATTAATTTCAATGGGAATGAAATTCAAATAGATTTAAATTTTGAAAGTGAGAATACTGATGCAGCAAAGCTAGATCAAATAAAAAACTATCTTGAAAATATTGAACCATTTAATAGACTGGCTAAAAATTATATTCTGGAAGACTATCACAATGAAGACGGTGATACTGTAAAATTATATTTGGAACACCATCTTGAAGAAGTTGAGCAGGACAAACTTTCAACGCTTATCAACTTTGAAGATTCAACAGTAGAACCGGAGCAACAACTTTTAACAAAATTAGAATTAGTTAGAATTGGACTTTATCCTGACAATGAAGACGGTTTTGCTATTTTAGATTATTCAATCGGAAAAGAGGTCACCGATTATCTGGTTGTCATCAATACAGATCAAAATGGGCAATTGGATTATATGTCTATGGAAAGCTAAATATCCTCCTATTTATAAAGAATTTATTGTTGCTAAACCACTTTGATTTTCAGAGTGGTTTTTTATTCTATTTTTGCTCACATCTATAACATCAGGAGACTTTGGATAACGAAGAATAATCTACAAGCACATGACAATGAAACATTCATGGAAGAGATAAAATACTTTCAGAAAGTGGAACCCAATCTAAGCTCTTCTCCTCTTTTTAACTAACTTGCTGTCATATTTACAAATAATCATACTCATGAAAAAATTATTAAATAAGCTTATTATTATTGAATTTGAAGATAAAGAACCCCAAAAAGGAATTTTAATTAACTACAGCAAAGATTGGTTTCTAATCAAAGCCAACCCTGTTGATTTTATTTTGGATGGATATTCTGCTGTAAAAAATTATAATGTCAAAAATATCACAATAAATGATGATACTGAATTTGTAGAAAAAGCGATGAAATTAAAAGGTATTTTGGTTAATAAGAAAGCACATAAAATATCACTGAAAAATTTTGATTCAATTATTGAAAGTATAAACAAAAACTTTGAAATATTCAGTTTGGCTAAGAAAAAAGGTGATGCAATCTATCCTGGAAAATTAAAAAAGCTTACGGATCAGAAAATTATTTTAACCTGGATTGATTTGAAAGCAAATTGGGGAGAAAACAGAGAATTTACAAAAGAGAAAATAAGAACCATTGACTTTGATACTGATTATTTAGTTTCCCTAAAATTACTATCAGAAAATAAATAAGAACACTGATCAAAATATGAAAAAAACATTCGAATTTCTCAAACAATTAAATGAAAACAACAACCGGGAATGGTTTGCACAGCATAAATCAGAATATGATTTGATTGTAAAAGAAAATAAATCTTTTTTTAATCAGATTTACACTGAGCTTCAGGAATATGATAAGTTAAAAGGAATTCATATTTTCAGGATTTACAGAGACATTCGTTTTTCCAAGGATCAGACGCCATACAAAACTAATTTTGGTGTGGGATATTCCCGCTCAAAGCCCATGTTGAGGGGCGGATATTATATTCAGCTGGAGCCTGGCAATAGTTTTGTAGGAGGTGGTTTTTGGGGACCTGAAGCTAAGGATTTACTTCGTATCCGTAAAGAATTTGAAATCAGCACTAAAGAAATCGAAAAAATCACTTCTAATGAAACTTTTGTAAAATATTTCGGAGAACTCCAGGGTGATGCTGTAAAAACAGCTCCGCGAGGCTTTGATAAAAATCATCCTGCCATAGATTTAATCAGGAAAAAACAATTTGTAGTGATGCGAAAGTTTACCGATAAAGAGGTCTTCGCAGACCATTTTCAAAAAGAAGCACTGCAAACATTATTGGCTATGCGTCCTTTTTTTGATTATATGAGTGAAGTGCTGACAACGGATCTTAATGGAGAACCTTTAATTTAAAATCAAATAGATGAGAAAATATATCCTTTCAGGTATTTTAATTTTAATATTTCAAACATTCTATACCCAAATAAATACTGACCTGATTAAAAAAAACGTCACCGAAAATCCACAGGAAAATTTTTATAAACTTTTAGACCTATTCAAAACAAACCCTTCCGAACTAACTCAAGACCAATTAAATCAACTGTATTACGGAAGTAAGTTTGTGAAAATGGATTATACCTTTGTGAATTATAATCGTGAATCTGACACATTCTGGAAACCAGCTCAAAAAAGATTATCAAAAAGCAAAGCAGAAAAAATAGTTACTGAAGCAGAATCAAAATATTCAATCAATCCTCTACATAAAAATTTATTGGATAGGATGATGAATATTTATCAGGCATTGGATGAAAATCAGAAAAAAGAATTATGTTCTCAACAAAAGAACTTAATCATTCAAACAATAGAAAAAAGCGGAGATGGGAAAAGTGAGGAGACCCCTATTTGTGTTTTAACACCTGCAGAAGTTTTACAACAGCTTGAAAAACTAGCTACATCTGGACCAAGAGCTGAATTTAGTCAAAAAACGAAACAACTTTCAGATGGAAGCTTACTCACCGTTTATAAAATCGGTAATAGAGAAGTATATGTAAAATTAGTTGGCGGATTTTTGCTGTAAAATAAATCACTTCTTCACCAATTACAACAATGAAATATTATTCAATTTTATTATTATTTATTTTTACGGGTTACTTTTTTTCCCAAAATACTGAAATCAGTCAGTTTAATTTGGCTGAATACAAAAAGCTTATTAAGAAATCCTGTTACTCCGACTGTGAAATCAAAACATATGGAAATCAAAATTTCATTCAATTTAAAAGAAATGATTCCACAATAAATATGTCTTATCAAAAAAATCATATTTCTTCAATAATAAAGACCATTGATAATTATTATATCGTTTATGAATTTCATCCAAATTTAAATATAAAGTCTAGGGTAGAAAATATTGGTGGAGTGAGTCAAATGCTTCAAACTCCTATTGGTATTGAAACGAGGTTTGATATGAATGGTAATATCATTGAACAAATAGATTATGACAATATTCCTTATGATGAAAACATTCCCACACCTAAAAAAAAATATCATGATATTATTTTAGCAGTAAAAAAAGATTTTAATTTCGATGTTTTCAAAGATAAATCTCTGTTTGGTATTCATTCTTTTTATGATGAAAAAACAAAAAAAGTAAACTATAAAGTGATTAAGTTTTTAGGCGACGAAAATAATATCTTAAAACTACTGATCTTCGAATATGATGGTGAAACAGGAAATTTCGTCAAACAAGAAAAAAGTGAAATGCAACTTCCCGACGGAGGATTACCACATTATTAATAGTTTCCATTTAAGTTAATAATTCATACTAAACAAACGATAACAACCCACCAATATGGCATCAGGATTTATTACCCTTCCCAATGGAAAAAATTGGTCTGCACGCTGGTCTCGCTATGATCTGACACTCAAAATCATTATGAATAGACTGAACGAAAATGGTGATGAGGGATGTTTAAAAAAGTGGTTACATTTTATTCTTCCCACAGAAGATGACATAGAAAGTGGATATTGTTTTTTTAGAGTATTTTCAGAAGATCCTTATGATTCAGATAGTATTGTAAGATTCATTGATACCAGATATCTTCACCCTAAATATTATGAAATATTCTGGCAAACAGTGGAAAATCTGAATAATGAATTAGCCATTGAAACATCCATTGGGTTTCTGATGAATGATTTGTATGAATGTTTCCAACACAATCAGCTGCCAACAGGGGAAAGTATCCCTGAAATTGAAGATAAAGATGATATTGATATTTTCTTTATGAATGGTTTCAATATGGGAGCATAGTTTCAATTTCAAAAGAATAAACAAGTAAGCAAAGCAAAATTTAAAACATGTACTACTATAAAAAACTCGTCATAATTTTCACCACTCTCTTACTTTTAGCCAATCATACATTTGCCCAGACGAAGCAAATAGCTCAAATAGACTCTTTACTGAAGTCAGCCAATCAAGCAGGAGTTTTTAATGGAAATATTCTGGTTTCAAAAAACAATAAGGTCATTTACAATACCGCCTTCGGTTTTACTGATGCTTCAAAAACGAAAAAACTTACACCCGATTACAGATTTAATATTGGATCCATTACCAAAGAATTTAGTGGAACAGCATTATTGCAGCTACAGGAACAGGGGAAATTGAAAGTAGAAGATCCTGTCTCCAAATATATTCCGGAATTACCGAAATGGGCCAATGAAGTCACAATAAGAAATTTATTGCAATACACAAGCGGACTACCCAACGTAAATTGGAAAAAAATTAAAAGTAATAAGGATGTTTTTGATGATTTAAAATTGATAGACAACCTTGATTTTGTTCCAGGAACTCAATACGATTACAACATGAACAATGTTTTCCTAAGACAGTTTATTGTTGAAAAAATTACTGGAATGACTTACAAAAATTATGTAAGTAAACATATTTTCAGGCCATGTAAAATGAATTCGTCTGAAATCACACCTATTGTTGTTGAAAAATTTATCGCCAAAGGATTTAATAACAAATTAACAGAAGATAAACCAGATTTTTTGGTTGGCGGAACTTTCTTAACGACCACTGATTTGCTGAAATTTGCAAATTGTCTTCATTCAAAAAAATTAATCAATGAAAATTCATTGTTTGAATTGGGACAACATTTTAATCTGCCGGATACTCAATCCTCTTTGGGAGAGGCCAAATTTATAACCAAAAAATTAGTTGCGCATTCTCATGATGGAAGAGCGGGAAACTATGAAGCTCTTTTGGTTTCTGACCTGAATGAAAAGCTAACCATTATCCTGCTGGGAAATAATTACAACGGAAAATTATTTGAAATTTCCGACGCCATTACCGCTATTTTGAAAAGCGAAAAATAGAGTCTTCCTCAAAAAAATAATTCTGAAAAGTTTCAATCTGCATAAATTAAAACTGTATATTTCAAACTCATAATCAATAGGTACAACTATGCAGAATATGGCGTGCAGATATAGGTTCATCCTTATTTTCTTTTTCGTTAATCAATTAATGTTCTCACAAAATAGCAAGAAATATATTGATTCTATAAGACAGGCCTTTCATATTCCTGAAGTAAGTTATGCCGTAATTAATGAAAAGAATATAAAAAATATAGGTACCCTTGGATTTCATGCCGTAAATCTCAAAGATTCAGCCACTTTAAATGACCGGTTTCATATAGGATCCAATACCAAGGCAATGACAGCCTTTTTGATTGCAAAATATGTTGAAAAAGGAAAGCTTGAATGGAATACCAAATTTTTCGACCTCTTCCCTGAATGGAAAAATGAATCAAGAAAAGAATATTACAATATAACATTAGAAGAACTTCTCTCACATCGCGCTTTTATCCAGCCTTTCCAAGGAGAGAATGATCCTCAGATCCCTAACTTCGAAGGCACCAAAGCTGTAAAAAGACAACAATTTGGAAAATTCGTTCTTACATTAGCCCCATCTGTTCCAGACAGTGATCATCCTTATGTTTATTCAAATGCAGGATACACATTGGCTGCTTTAATGGTAGAAAAAGTTACCCAAAAAAGCTGGGAAGAACTCATGGATAAAGTTTTTAATACCGACCTTAAACTTAATATTAAACTATCCTGGCCCGAAAATCAAAAAGCAAAAGACACATGGGGGCATTCCTTTGAAAACGGACAGCTCCTTCCCATTCCTTCTACAACAGATTATCACCTGGATTACACTGAACCTGCAGGAGATCTTAATATCAAGTTGCCTGATTATATCAAATTCATTCAAATGAACCTAAAAGGGTTGAAAGGGAAAAATAACTATTTGAAAACATCTACCTATCAATACATACACAATCATTTTCCTCAGTATTCCATGGGCTGGTACAACATCACCGAAAAAAATATACACTGGTCTAACCACTCGGGAACAGCCGGAACTTATTATACCTTGGTTCATATGGATAAGACCAATAATATCGCCTATATTATTTTCACAAATTCTTTTAATGAAGAAACAACCAGTGGAGTCAGATTAATGATGCGCTATCTTAAACAAAATTATAATCCAGATCATTAAAAAATTAATGTTAGCCTTAGACTATCATCGTGATGCGATTCTGCCCACTTATGAAAAAAAGAGATTTACAAAATAATCAATGAGTTTGCGAAAAATGGGGGTTCAGTATTTTTGCTTGAAGGCTACAACGATCTGAAAAATGATTGTACAAAATATATTGAGCTGCAATGGAATAAATAAACAACCATTCACCTAAATTTACACAAGCAATCCGTATTTGATATGAACATCCAGGAACAAATTTTAGAGTACATCAATAACCAGCCTGAACCCAAATGTAATGACATGCAAGAGCTTCATCGTCTCATACTGGAACTTATGCCGGATAGTAAATTGTGGTTTTTGGACGGTAAAAACGATGAAGGCAAAACCGTTTCCAATCCGAATATCGGATATGGACTCCTAATCATTCAATATGCAGAGGATAAAACCAAAGAGTTTTATCAGATCGGAATGAGCGCCAATACCATCGGAATATCTGTTTATATTATGGGAATAGACGATAAAACCTATTTGGCCAGAACCTTTGGAGCAGAAATAGGGAAAGCAAGTGTAACAGGATATTGTATTAAGTTTAAAGCCCTGAAAGACATCAACATTGAGGTTCTTAAGGCTGCAATACAATATGGCTACCAGCAAAAGCCTTAATTTTATAGTAAAATTCATCAGCACCAATCATGGAAACAGCACCAAAAATGGCCAGTAAACTTACTTTATTCCTCATCCTAGGGATATTATCTCTTCTTGTGGGATTATTTTTTTCTTATACAGCCTTCACCCGTGTTTCCGCAGCAGATGGACTGGCAGGAATGTATATATTATTGGGACTGATTCCAGTTGTTCTCCTCATCATTACAGACAGAATTTGTGTCTGGCAATTTGGCGCAAAAAAAGTTAACAAAGTACAGTTTTATATTACAGGAATATTGGTCTTACTCTTTATCCTGAACTGGATAAGGCTACAGGCTCAATAAAAAGATTAAAAAATGACTAATAAACATGAAAAAAGCATTTAAAATTATAGGAATCACTCTCGGAGTCCTTGTATTATTTCTCATAGCCAGCAATTTTATACAAATCAATGAAAGAGAAACTCTTCTTTATAAAGTTCAACAATATGTAACCTATAGCAAAGAAGACTGGAAAAATTATGAAACCAATCAGAAAATTTTGGCAGATAATCCAGCCGGGTCATCTCAAACATCCGCTGTGGCTGTACCTGTAAAAGATTTCCATCCTTATAATATCGATTTATTACCTGAAAGTGCTAAAAAGGAAGAATTAAAAAAAATTGAGAATGCTCATTTTGAAAATTTAATTCCGGCCCAAAAAAGTCCGGATGATGAAGATGCTCAAATCGCGCTTATCAAATTTACCCAAAGACGCTTGACAGATGTTATCATCAATCAAAGGCTAAGTATCAAAATCGGAAAATGTTATGAAAATCCAGATAAAGGAAAAAACTACAGCTGTGTAAGCTGTATGATCTTATTGTACAACAGAGAAAAAAATGATTGGCAGGAAGCTCCTGATGGGGAAAATTTCCTGGATAATTCTTATGATTTCTATCAGACCTCTGAAGGTGGTGATTGGGATGCAAAAGAGTTATCCATGTTCATCCCGTATGATAATGCTCTTTTTAAAAAGTATGAAAAAAAATAAATAGCAGCACCTCCACAAAAAACTAATAAGATTTTATAAACTCCTTTCCAAATGCTGATAAAACATAATTTTTCACTTTTCCTTCTGCTCCTACTTTTCATCTCCTGTAAAGAAAAAATACAGCATGAAAATAACTTTGTCATGTATCAGGTGAATCCTAAAAAGCAGACTGTAAAACTATATTGGAAGAACAGTAAAAATGAAATTCTAAAAAGCATTCACAATCTTAAAAATGAGACAGAGTCCAAAAATGAAAAATTAGTTTTCGCCATGAACGGTGGAATGTTTGAAGCAGATAATACCCCAAAAGGACTGTATATTGAAAACTTCCAAACTCTAAAATCTATAGACACATTGCAAGGTTCCGGAAATTTCTACCTTCAGCCCAATGGAATATTTTATATCACCCAAAACCATCAACCCGGCATTATTGAAACTAAAAAATTCAGACAAAATAAGTCAGTCCAGTATGCCACTCAATCCGGACCAATGTTATTAACTGAGGGAAAGATAAATCCTATCTTTCAAAAAGATTCTAAAAATCTGAATATCAGAAATGGTGTTGGTATTTTGGAAAATGGAGAGATTATTTTTGCAATGTCTAAAAAAGAAGTTAATTTCTATAGTCTCGCCCTACTTTTTAAGGAAATGGGCTGCAAAAATGCTTTATATCTCGATGGCTATGTGTCCAGAGCCTATCTTCCAGAAAAAAACTGGATTCAGACTGATGGAGACTTTGGAGTGGTGATAGGAATTACAGAGTCTCAATAGAATTTATTTTCATTCAATAAATCATTCATAACAGGTAAAATATACTTACCTTTCTCTTAAACTTTATCTAAAGATTAACCCTATCATTTCCTATTAAACATGAAAAAAATCATATTAGACCTGGCAACAACCTTAGACGGATTTATTGAAGGGCCCAACGGAGAAATCGATTGGTGCATCATGGATGAGGATATGGATTTTGATGGTTTTATCTCAGGAATCGATACTATTTTCTATGGAAGAGTGAGCTATGATGCATGGGGAAATTATCAACCTGATGAAAATGCAGCTCCGGAAGAACTGAAATTCTGGAAAACCATTCATGCAAAGAAAAAATTCGTGTTTTCAAGCCAAAATCGGGAAGATGAAAAGGCTACATTCATCCATTCTGATCTTGTAAAAAAAGTTTCAGACATAAAAAAACAAGGTGGAAAAGATATCTGGCTGTATGGTGGAGCAAGTCTTATCAAAACTTTCATTCAAAATAATCTGATTGATGTGTACAGAATCTCTGTGCACCCGGTTGCTTTAGGTAACGGAAAACCTCTTTTTGAAGATGTAAAAGATAGGTTAAATTTAAAACTTATTGAAACCCATGTTTTTAAATCCGGTGTTGTACAACTTATTTATCTTCCATAAACTGTAATCTTATAATAAAACACGATCCTTACTCATGAATATAAAACTAGACTCCATCATTCTGTATGTACAAAATACTGATCTACTCAAGCTTTTTTATGTTGAAAACTTTAACCTGAAGGTGATCGAAGAAGGTACTGCATGGGTTTTGATGAATGCAGGAACTATCAATATTGGGCTTCATAAAATCGGAGATCAGTATTTGGAAAAAATAGAAACCGGTTACCAATTTGATAACAATACCAAACTTGTTTTTGAAGTGGATACAGATATTGAATCAGTAAGAAATGAACTGCTCTCAAAAAAAGTTGAGATGAGAGCTATTAAAACTTTTGAAAACTATGACTTCTGGTTGTGTGACGGCACGGATCCTGAGGGAAATGTATTTCAGCTAAAATGCAGAAAATAGCACCTGAAGCTAGATTTTTAACTTTTTAATCCTATTAAAACTCATACCATGAAAACAAAGAATATACTTGGATTTTTATTTTTACTTAATGTTCATTTTTTATTCGGACAAAATATATCCTCCATTGAAAAACAGCTGAATGATGCCTTTCAAAAGATTAATTATTGGTCTTCCGAAGGCAGAGATCATGAAAAGTCTTATGATTCTTTAGCTTCTGCCAACATAAAATTTGAAAATTTATTAGTCAGATATACTTCTTTACATCCTCAGACCCTCCATCATGATTTTAAATCTTTAGAGAAAATCGGACTCTCTGTTGCAACTTCAGAAGATGGTAAATTCCGGATTTATTCATGGGATACTTGGACAGGCGGAACCATGCATTTTTTCAAAAATGTATACCAATATGAAGCAGATAAAAAAGTATATTCTAAGGCAGTAGAGAGCCAGGGTGAAGGTGATCCGGGATGTTATTATTACCAGATTAATGATATCATCTCCGAAAACAAAAAATATTACCTTACTCAAAGTAAAGCCATACTAAGTTCCGGCATGAGTTACCATGCTATCAAAGTTTTTTCCATTGATAACGGACAACTGAATGATAAAGCTCAACTCATCAGGACCCAAAGCGGTATCAAAAATCAGCTGGGTTACGAAGTAGACCTTACTGCCTCTGCCAACAGACAATATGAAGGTAGAGATTATGATATTGAATACAACTCTAAAAATAAAATCATCAGTATTCCTTTAATACAGGCAGATTCTAAAGTGACAGCCAAGAAGATCAGATATCAGTTTAAGGGGAAATATTTTGAAAAGTTATAACAGGTTTTTAACAGCATCAATATTTTCTCTGTTTGCATTAATTTTCGAAAAGGATTTGAAACATGTCAGTTATCATTGAAATAAAAAACAGAACCAATTGGTTGGTAACCCTTATCATGGGCATAGCTTTAGTAGTATGTATGTTTATCATTTTAATTCTAATGCCTTTGATGTCTATAGAAGAAACCTATTTCTTATCTATATTCAGCTATATCACTAAAGTAATTCCTTTTGCAGCATTTTTTACCCTTTTCTTATATTTCTGGCTCTGGAATACTTTTGGAAAAACAATTCTCAGTATTAAGCCTGATTCTATAAGTGTAAGATATAAAAATAAATTATTTACAAGTTCAAAAACATTTCTGAAACAGGAAATTAAAGATATTCAGACGCTAGACTTTAGAATAGAAAAGACTCAGTTAGGTACCCGCTATCATTTTTCATGGGCAGATGCTACTTATTCTGTTGTATTAATGAATAAGGATGGTGAAATAAGAATTATTGACTGGGTTACAAAAGAGAAAGCAGATGAAATAGCTGACAGAATAAAAAAAGTATGGTATTAAATAATGATAAAAACTGATAAATCTAAACACAGCCGCTGTATTTCAAAAATAAAAAGAAATATTATAAAGCCTTATGATGCCTATCAATGCTCAAAGTTTTATGAAATTAGCTAAATAAGTTTTATTTTTTTTGTAATTCTAAGTCATTAGGATTTATATTAGACCTCTAAAACGATTCCCATGAAAAGGCTATTTTATATCTTGATTTTAATGATCCTGAGCAGCCACCTAACTGCTCAAACAGAAAACTATATCGTTAGTTTTGAACAATTTCAGAAAAACTTCAACACCGGAAAATACGATGAAATTTTCAACAGCTTTTCCTCCGAAATGAAACAATCATTGCCCATTGAAAAGAATAAACAGTTTTTGTCTGGCCTGAAGAATCAAGTCGGAAATGTGAAAAGTACAGAATTCATGGGCTATCAACAATCAACGTATGCAGCTTATAAAACCCAATTTGAAAAAGGAATTCTGATGGTTAACATTTCATTAGATTCTCAACATAAAATCAATGGTCTATTTATTAAACCTTATGAAGACCCGAAGAAAATAATCAATGTCCTTAGCTCCTATCCAAAAGAAATAGCAGAAGCTATTTATTCTACAGCAGTCAAATTTCCTGAAAACACTCAGCTTTCCATTGCAGTCATTCAAAATGGAAAAACAGATTATTATGGTATTATTAAAGATCATAACTCGATAAAGCCCATTGAAAATCAAAATAAGATCTTTGAAATCGGTTCTATTTCAAAAGTATTTACGTCTACTGTTCTCGCTTCTCTCGTAGAATCTAATAAAATTAAGCTTAAGGATCCTATCAATTCATATTATTCATTCCCATTTAAAGAGAATAGAAAGATCAGCTTTGAAGAGCTTGCAAATCATACGTCCGGACTTCCTCGCCTACCCCAAAACCTGAATTTATTAAATTTAAATAATCCATATCAGGGATATCATACACCAGAACTTGAGGATTATCTTAAAAATTTAATGACCATTGATCATACAATATCTAAAAATTTTTCTTACTCTAATCTCGGCGCAGGATTATTGGGATATACCCTAGGACTGTCACAAAAAACTACATTTCAAAACTTACTGCAAAAAACGGTTTTTGATCAATATGGAATGACTCAGTCTTTTACCACTTCCCAGAATTTAGGTGAAACGCTTATCAAAGGACATAATATCAATGGAGAGCTTGTTTCCAACTGGGATTGGGATGTCCTTTTCGGTGCCGGTGGGATTTTATCCACTGCCGGAGACCTTGTAAAATTTGTAAATGCCCAATTTAATCCTAAACATAAAGAATTGGCTTTAACCAGAAATCCCACGTTTACCGTTAATGATCAAACAAAAATCGGTTTAGGCTGGCATATTATTACCACCAAAAACAATAAGGAAGTCCTGTTTCACAATGGTGGAACCGGCGGATATTCTTCTTCAATGACTCTTAATATGGAGAATCAAACAGCTGTCATTATTCTTTCCAATGTTGCTTCAATCAATGAATCTGTTGATCATCTGTGCTTTGAACTATTAGCCCAGACAACAAAATAGCTCTTCCTTTTCTTACAATCAAATGTAACACGATGCTGCTTTCAATTGTTTTATAATAAAAATTACATGAGAACTATTTTAGCCTGCCTCATTATACTCTCGGCAGTCAATCCTCTTTTTTCACAAAAAGCAAAACAGCTGGAACAATTATTAGCGGCATATGACAAAGCAGATCAATTCAGCGGTACTGTCCTTGTTGCTGAAAAAGGAAAAATCATTTTTGAACAAAGTTATGGCTATAGAAACGGTCCCAAAAAAGAAAAAAACACCAATAATAGCCTTTACCGGATTTTTTCCACCACAAAAATGTTCACCGCTACAGTTATTCTGAAGCTGGAAGAAGAAGGAAAATTATCTATTAACGACAAACTTTCCAAATATTACCCGAACTTTCCCAAAGGAGACAGCATTACGATAGCCAATCTTCTTGCCCATACCTCCGGAATCCCCAATGATACTGACTCCGAAAACACTGTAAATGAAGAAACATTCATGAAGTTCATTGCTGCAAAACCATTGAATTTTTCTCCGGGTAAACAATGGGATTATTCCAATTCAGGATATTATATTCTGGGATATATCATCAAAAAAGTAACCGGATCAGACTATGAAAAAGCTATTGAAAGCTATATCCTGAAACCTCTGCAAATAAATCACACTGGTTTTCAATTTAATACAGTTACAGACAAGAACAAAGCTTTTGGATATGAATTTTTATCACCTAATACTTCCAATGAAGCCTTACGTTTTAAAACCGATCACCCTTTTGCTGCCGGGGCCATGTATTCTACCGTTGAGGATCTCTTCAAATTCAATGAAGCCCTTAAAAACTATAAAATTCTGAAGAAAGAAACCCTTGATAAAATGTTTACTCCTTATCTTAAAGATCATTATGGATTAGGTTCTCAAATATCAATGATTAATGGTAAAAAAAGAGTGGGGCATGATGGTGGTGGCCCAGGTTATCGAAGCAGGTATTATAGAATATTGGAAGATGACATCTGCCTTATTGTGATGTCGAATTCTGATTTATCACACACAGATACTATTATTCCAAAGATTGAAAATATACTATACAACAAGCCTTACAAAATTCCTGCAATCGCAAAAATGAATCCACAACAATTAAAAAATCTGGAAGGAATTTACTCTACAGGAGCTACTGATTTCTATGTAACGGTTGTGGATGGACAAGTTATTTTCAGGGAAAAAGGATATCCTGCCTGTTCATTATTCCCTGTTAGCACTACATTATTTCAATTAGATGACAAATTCACATTCAACTTTAAACCTGACGAAACAGGAAAAATGAATTCATTAACAGTTAAATTCCGCGACGGAAGTGTAAAAACAGGAACAAGAAAAACAACCCACTATCTTTGGGGAATCATTGGAAATGCCACTCCAGGCGGCTGGGAAGGAAAAGATACCCCATTGCTGGTAGATCAAAAAAATCCAACCCTTTATTTCCTCAACAATTTTCATCTCAAAAAAGGAAACCTGAAATTCAGGCTTGATAATGATTGGGGATATAACCTTGGCTTAAATAATGATGGAAAAACCGTTGCTCTTAATGCCTATGATTTTCCGATAGCGGAAGATGACCAGTATGATATTGTATTGGATATGTCTGATCCTATAAAACCTCAGTATAGCATTAAAAAATCTGTTCTGTAAAATTGATATCATAAAACCATTCTATGTTGAATGTTTTTTTTTATTTGAAACAGGAATTCATATTTTTCTTATTTTTACATGATAAAAATCATATCACAAAACGTTTATGCCTCATTTCATCATAGAATGCTCGCAGGATATTCTCCAACAAAGAACTCCGGACGAAATCATGGATGCCGTATACAGCGTGGCTGAATCAACAGGTTTGTTTGCAGTGAATGACATTAAGGTAAGACTGCAACCTTATCAATATTACCGACTGGGAGAGGGTAAAAAAAAATTCCTGCATGTCTTTGGGCACATTATGCAGGGTCGCAGTACTGAACAAAAAGCTAATCTCTCAAAGCTAATAAGCACCCAGCTTACGGAATTACTTCCTGACGTTTCATTTCTGTCCGTCAATATCAATGAATTTGAAACTGCTACTTATAGCAACAAAGCCCTCGTTAACCCTGAAAACACTAGTTATGACCGCCATTTTGGACTTTAATTCTCTATTTTAAACCACAAAATATTAATATTATGAACCTAAAAACTTTAATCAGCAAAACCGTTCAGTACAACAATTGGGTAGTCAATAAATACATTGACTGGTTATCTACAAAATCTGATGAACAGCTTAATCAGGAGACTATTTCCAGCTTTCCTACTATTCTAAAAACCCTGCACCACATCTGGCAGACTCAGGAATATTGGTGGAGCCATATTTCAGAAAACAACGATTTCGATTTTGCTAAAACCACCGCAGAAACCAGCAAAGAAGAAGTTTTCAGAAACCTAAAAAATAATTCACAAAAGCTGGTCGATTATGTGGAAAGTTTATCTGAAGAAGACCTTTCAAAAAATGTAAAAATAGAATCTCAATGGTTTCAATGTGATTTTTCAAAATATGAATACATCCAACATGTAATTCTTCATGGAACCTACCACAGAGGACAAATTGTAACAATGGGCCGTAACGTAGGAATCACAGATGCTCCTATGACAGATTTCAACTTCTGGAATATTTACAAAGACAAAGAATAAGTCTTTTGAGCTTTAAAAATAATAAAATAGGACAACTTTTTGAGCTCATACCCAATCACATCCTTGAAAATCTTGATGGGTATTATCCAGCAAGTTAATCTAACTCTATTTTTTCATGGTTTATCTTTCAGAAATACCGTTCAGAAGGGAAATTCAACGATTGGGGTAATACATTTTCCTTCTATTCTTTTTTTATAATATTTTAGTTCAAAAATAAACCATGAAAAATAGCATTCTGTTTTTATCAGTATGTGTTGTGTTTTCTTGCTCTACAAGAACACCATCCGCTATTACTGATAAAAAATTTGATTATAACAGATTAGAAAAAGTTGCCGATATTGTGAAGGTTGAGAATATTGTCATTAAAAACCTGTTCAAGCATCAGCTTCTTGCTCATAAAAATCAGCAATATGATTCTGTAAGGATCGTTAAAAATGTTTATCTGCCTCATAAAAAATTATGGGACAGCTGCTATGGGGTAATTTTTGGGGATGAAAATGCTCATCTTTTCAACAATCCTAAAGGCATGATCGCCTGGAATAAATCATTGTATGAAAAAAATGAACAAGAGTTTGAAGACAAAGCCAATATTATTTTAAGTATTGACCTTAAAAAACATTTTCAGAAAACCCTTACCCAATTCAATAAGCTGGTTCCCTATAAACCTAAGGCTAAAATAAGTTTAATCTTCACTCCTATCACCGGAATTTCATTTGGTGGATGCAATGCTGAGCAATTTGCATTAGAACTTAACAATAAAGAGGTAGATATTCTTTACTCTCTTGAAAAGGCTCTTCCCCATGAATTGAATCATCTGGTATATGAACATTTCAGAAATACTGACAGCAATGGCCAATCTGCTTTGAGCCAGGCAATAGATGAAGGGTTTGCCTGCTATTTCACTTATGTCTTCTTTAACCGAAAAATGGAAAAATATGAAGCCGTTGAAAATATGTCAAAGGAGAATTGGAACTGGTATCTCAACCATGAAAAGGAAATATTCACAAAATTAAAACCTTATTTTGATGATAGCTCAGGGAATAATCCATTATTGAGAAATGATAAGCTGAAACTTTTTCCGGAGGCTCCAAAATCTATGAATTATTGGCTGGGATTCAAGATTATTGAAAAATATATTGAAAAAAACGGCCCGGATTCCTGGAAGGATGTCTATCATTTAAGTGCTCGTGATCTTTTGGAAAAAAGTGGTTACGAAAAATATATAGAACGCTTGTAAGAATCTACAATTTTAAAATAAACAAAAATTTCCGCTTTTACCACCATTCTTTTCATCGAGAGAATATGAAAAACTATTGTGTACAGGAGTAATAGAAAAACATGTGGATAACTTTTCCACAATCACTCAATCAGCAATTAACAAATGTGGATAACTTTTAAAACCCCTTATAAATCACACAACAAAATACTAAAATTCAATACATTAAATAAAAAAATATCCACATAAAGTCCTCCACATACAAAAAAAATTGTGAATAACTTTATGTGGATAACTTTTTCAATACCCTATATAATGTTTTATCCAGTGTAAAAATTTAGTTACTTTCAACAATAAAATACACCACAATTATCTAATCATAATTATTTATAAATAGATTTTTTGTAATTTTAAAAAGAAAAACAAATCACCATGAGACGAAATACAAAACACGATCATCCTAAAAAAATGAAAGAAATACAGATTTCATAAATTAAAATCTAACAACTTCTATACATCTTCCCTATTCCCAATCGATGTATAGATAAAGAGCCGTCGATATTTTATTGACAAAGATTAGCCATTCACAGCCTTAATCTCTGAATAAGTTATCCACAAAACACAGAAAACAATTTAATTCCCTCATTCAATGACAACAACTGACATCAAAAACAGCATCATTCCCTACATTGGGGAAACAGTTCCTTACATTAATATTCCTGAAAATATTATTTTCAATGGCCACACCATAGAAACAGAAATATCCGGCCAGGATTTCAGCAACGAAAACCTTACCCATCTGTTAAAAATATTAGCTTCACTGGGAAGCTGCAGCCTTTACAAGCTATTGAATAATTCTTCCAAAGAAAAGATCTATTTTCTGGGAGAAAAATTAAGGATCAGAAAATTATCCTATAGACCTATACCCGACACCATCACCATTACAGGTGGAAGTTATCTGGAATCCAAAAGAAAGGGTAAATCCTGCCTGAATGTAAAAGACAAACAATCCGGAGAAATCCTATATTCTTTTGAATTGGATTATTACATCATCAGTCAGGATTCATTCAGACTTTTCTATAAAGATTTTTTCAATGACACTCCTATTGGAACCTATGATGAAAAACTTCCGGAAGGTAAAATAAACAAAACTAAAGACCATTATCAGCTAACCATATCCATCATGCCTTTTACCCTTAACCAATGTAAAGGTCATTTTGAAAATTATCCGATTGTTCCTTTTGTTTTCATTGCCAACTGCGTACTGAGAGAAATTTTCAACTTTTTAGGAAACCGGGACATTTATGAAATTGACAGCCTGGAAGGCTATGCCTCTAAAGCAATGCCTATAGGAACAGAATTTCAGGTTGAAGTTTTCCAGCAAAAATTTTTAAGGAACCTCATCTACTTCAAATGTGAAATAAAAGACACTTCCGGAAACTCTTATGCAGTAATTATTATTAATATCAAATCAGAAACACAGAAATAAAAGCAACCTGTCCCCCTTCAACAATCCCTGAAAAGCCTCATCCTTTTCAGGGATCTTTTTCATGAACTATTTTTATACAAAACTTCTGTTTTTACATCATATACTAATATCCACCTGCAAAAGAGCATGAAAAATTATGATCCGGGATTCTGTTTTTCTTTTTTCCAATAGAGTTTTTCACAGCATATTTCGGATTATGACCATGGATTCGAAACCCTTCATTCCAATCCTGATGAAGAACCAAAGGATAAGTGGGTGAATGTTTTTATTGAATTTATAATTTTTTTTTGGGGGCAAAAAAAATAAATACCTATTCATTCCCGTCAGTTAATATTTTGTAATTTAAACTTCAGAATATCAAGCAAAAACATACCTATAAAAAACAGAACAATGAGAATCATTAAAAGCTTATTCATCATCTTATTTTCTTTTATCATCTTAAGTTGCGGTTCTCAACACTCAAACAACTTTGCAGCAAAGGAAATTTATAAATCTGAAAACCTCATCATTACACAGATTTCAGAAAATTCATTTGTCCATACCTCTTTTAAACAAACTAATGACTTCGGAAATGTTCCCTGTAATGGACTCATTGTGAAAAACAGTAGTGAAACCATTGTTTTTGACACTCCAATAAATGATAAAAGTTCAGAAGAGCTTATCCAATGGATCAGCAAAACACTGCATTCAAAAATTAATGCGGTTATCCCGACTCATTTTCACGATGACAGCGCAGGTGGTTTACAGGCATTCCATAACCACAATATCCCTTCGTATTCGTACATTAAAACGATTGAATTAGCCAAAGAAAATAATTTTGTTGTTCCGCAAAACAGTTTCAAAGATGCTTTAGTTTTAAAAATCGGTAATGAAAAAGTCACGGCAAAGTTTTTCGGTGAAGGTCATACAAAAGATAATGTTGTAGGCTATTTCCCCAGTGAAAATATATTATTCGGAGGCTGCCTGCTAAAAGAACTGGAAGCAAGCAAAGGGTATTTGGGGGACGCCAATGTTTCAACATGGTCTGCCACTGTAGAAAATGTGAAAAAGGAATATCCCAATGTAAAAATTGTTATTCCGGGACATGGCGAATATGGGGACCAAAGCTTACTTGATTATACGATCAGCTTATTCAAACTGTAATAAAAGAACAGATATAAAACAAACGCTGCAAAAAGAAATAGCTTCACTTTCTATAGGCTTTTCGTACCTTAGTTTCCTTAAATTGTTTACACCTCAACATAAAATATAATTCTATGGAAAAATATGCAGTCTCTTCAGATGGCCAAAAAATCCATTATAAGGAATCCGGAAACGGAAATACAGCAATAATTCTTATCCATGGCTGGCTCGGAAACACCGAATGGTGGACCGATCAACAAAAATATTTCACCAACAATTATCATGTTATCCAGCTGGATCTTGCCGGACACGGAAAATCTGACTCTTCCAGAAAAGATTGGACCAGTTCCCGATATGCTGACGATATAAAAGCCGTAGCTGATGCTATAGATTCTCAGGAAATCATCCTGATAGGACATTCAATGAGTGGAGCTTACGTTCTTGAGGCCTCATTAAAGATTCCAAAAGTAAAAGCTCTTGTTCTGGTAGATACTTTGAAAAACCTGGATGAATCTTTTACTGAAGAACAGGCAGAAGAAATCATGTTTACTCGTTACAGAACAGATTTTAAATATGCTGTAGAAAACTTTCTTCCCCAATATCTTTTTGTAGAAAAAACACCTATTGCCGTGAAAGAAAGATTGCAAAATGAGTTCCTTCAAAATGAGCCGGAAAAGGTGATCAATGTACTCAAACCTTTATACAAAACTGATTTCAAAAGTATTGCAAAACAGGTTCAGATTCCGGTAATCGCTATTAATTCGGATGCTTCACCTACCAATATTGAAAGCAACCGTAAGTATTTAAAGAATTATGACTATGTAACCATTACAGAAGTTGGTCATTATCCTATGCTTGAAAAACCGGAAGAGTTCAATATCATTCTAGACGGAGTGTTAAAAAAATTAAACTAAACATTCATAAAAAACCTTGCAGAATACAAAAATATTCAACACAGCTTTTTCCAGTGTTTATCCACATTATATTCAAAAAGCTGAGAAAAAGGGGCGGACAAAATCCGAAGTTCATGAAATTATCCAATGGCTAACCGGTTATGATGAACAAGGTATTCAGGAACAGTTGGAAAAGAGAAGTGACTTTAAAACTTTTTTTGAACAGGCTCCAAGAATAAATCCTAATACTTCATTAATCAAAGGTGTTATCTGTGGATATCGTATAGAGGAAATAGAAGATGAACTGATGAGAAATATCCGGTATCTTGATAAACTGATTGATGAACTGGGTAAAGGAAAAAAAATGGAAAAGATATTAAGGGAATAATTTTAGTTCACCCTAATTCATCACTAAATATTATTTTAAACTAGCAATCATATTCAAAACAAATGACCAGAAAAGAAAGAACAGAAGAAATTCTTAAAAAAGAAGGCATTAAAATCAATTTTAACCTGCCGCATATAGAATCTGAAGAGGAAACTACATTGAAAACTCCAAAAGAAATAGCAGCACGGGTTGCTATTCTTGCAATCACCAATTTTATTGCTTTTAACACGATAGATTCAGAAACCGCTATAGATTATATGATAGAGTATAATCTTTGGGAATATGTTACTCCTAACGAAAAAGACTTTATCTCTGAACCTACAGAAGACAAAAAATTTCAGGAAACTTGGAAATGTGAATGTATTTGGGTTTTACTATGGGCTTTAAAAATAGTAGATACATTACCTTTTCCTGATAAATTATGTGACCTCAATGATATTCCTTTTGAAAAATATCCTGTAGGCGGAGACAGAAATCCGAATGATTTTATTAATGCCAACCATGAGATCCGTTCAAAATCTGAAATTCTTGATGCCAACGATTTATATTACAGATACGATTGGGCCTGTGTAGATGCCAGAATCAATAACAGAGAAATGACACAGGTACATCCCGGAATTGTCTATGAAAGACATTATGCTCTCAACTGGTTGATTAATTATATGGATCAGGAATGGGATCATATTTCCTGTGACACTTAAGAAACGCTGCAGCTCATTACAACAAACAGCAACTTATTAAGGGAAGCCACACCTTCAATACTTAACCTACCTTCAATGAAAAACATACAAAAAGAAGACATTCAAATCCTTAGCAGGTATAGTAACCTCAGCGAAAAGGAGATCAATACTCTTCTTAAAAACAATATTTACAGCAGCCGGGAGGCATGGCAAAAATTTCTTAAACTATTTCTTATCAGCCTTGGAATCGGGTTTACGGTATCCGGAATTATTTTCTTCTTTGCTTATAATTGGGCAGAATTACCAAAGTTTACAAAAATAGGGTTAACTGAGTCCTTAATCATTGCCACCACAGGCTTGGCATTATTTCCCAAAATCAATACTAACATCAGGAATATCATTCTCACCGGAGCAGCTGCGCTGGTAGGAGTACTGTTTGCCGTATTCGGGCAGGTCTATCAAACCGGCGCAGATGCTTATGATTTCTTTTTAGCATGGACAATTTTTATCACACTTTGGGTTATCATAGCAGACTTTGCTCCTTTATGGCTTCTTTATGTAGTTTTAATTAATACTACGCTCATTTTATACTCAGAGCAGGTAGCCAAAGACTGGAATGACAGCATCATTATTCTTTTACTTTTTGTTCTTAATGCTGCCATTTTAATAGGTTCTATCCTGCTTTCTCATTCTAAGAAACTCAGCATTCCCAATTGGTTTACCAACATTTTATCACTAGCTGTTGTCAGTATATCAACCTTTGGGCTTTGTCTTGATTTTGTAGACAGCCACAAAACTTTATTAGCTTTTTTAATTCCACTCAGCATTACAACCTACACCTTAGGAATCTGGTATGGTTTCAAAACAAAAAACAGCTTTTATTTTGCCATTATTCCTTTAAGTCTTGTCATTATTATCTGTTCTTTATTGTTTAGAATAGGAGACGATGAAGGTATAATAAATGAAGGTATATTCTTATTAGTATTCGTTTTCGTTATCGCGAGCATCACCCTTATCATTAAAAACCTGATGAACCTTCAAAAAAAATGGAAAAATGAAAAATAAAGAAAATATAAAAGAACTGATGGATCATCTTCATTTAGCAAGTGACAGGGAGATTCGTTTTGATGAAGAAGCAATGATGGCTGCCTATGAAGAAAAAAGCACCAATCATCAATCGCTTTCTATCAAAATATTGTCCATTTTTGGTGGAATTATGGCCTGTCTTGCGTTTTTAGGCTTTATTTTTATGGTTCAGGTTTTCGAATCGCAAATAGGAATGGGAATATTCGGAGTTATCTGTATTGCAGGATCTTCACTTATTAGCAGAATATCTGGTAAAACAATTGTAGATACCCTGAGTGTTTCCTTTTTCATTACCGGTTTCTCTCTTCTTGGCATTGCGCTCTCTACAGAAGGTGATATTATCTATCCAGTATTCATTGCCCTAGCCTTATGTGTTCTATTTCTGGTACAAAGCTATATTCTTTCCTTTATTTCCATATTAATTATCAACGGAAGTATATTTGCTTTTGTTCAGATTAATCATATCTATAACCTGCCCTCTGCGGTAATTATACTTCAGGCAGTTATCACCACTTTTCTATTCCTGTGGGAAGCAAAAATAATAACCAAGAACAAGGTTTTATCTCAACTCTATGATCCTATTCGCGCGGGAATGGTATTTTCCTTCATGTTTACCCTTGCATTTTTAGGATTCAAATCTTTTTTCCGCATTGACAATGAAGAGTTTTACTATTATGACCTGATACCATCTGTTGTCATTCTGATAACCATTCTTTATGTTGTTTCTCATCTGTTTAAAACATTACAGGTTACCGATATCACTTACAAGATTCTTATGTATGGACTTACTGTTTTATTTTTATTGCCCACTCTATTAACACCAACTATACCGGGAGCTATTCTCATCATTTTGCTAAGTTTTTTAGTCAACTACAAAACCGGATTTGTTTTAGCCATCATTGCTTTGGTTTCCTTTATCGGAAGGTTTTATTATGATCTTCAATTCACCCTATTAACCAAATCCATACTTCTGTTTACTTCAGGAATTATCTTTTTGGCAATCTATTTCTTTACCCACAAAAAACTGTCAGCCCATGAAAAAATATAAATGGTTCATCATCATTGTCAATCTTGTTCTCTTATTGATCTATTTCAATTATTCAGTGGTGGAAAAAGAGACTTTACTAAAGAATGGACAACCCATCTTATTAAAGCTAGCTCCCGTGGATCCGCGATCACTAATGCAGGGAGATTATATGAGCTTACGATATGATATTTCCAGTAATATTAATGCGGAAAAGATCCCTAGCCGTGGATATTGTGTAGTAACACTTGATCCAAAAGGTGTGGCTCAGCGGGCTCGTTTTCAAAAAGACGTAACCCCATTGAAAGCTGGTGAATACCTCATCAAATACACTTCACCCAATCAATGGAACATCAATATTGGTGCAGAATCTTTCTTTTTCCAGGAAGGACACGCTCAAAAATATAACAAAGCCGCTTACGGCGGGATCAAAACAGACAAAGACGGAAACAGTGTATTAGTTGGATTATATGATGAACAATTAAAACAGATTCAATAAAATCCATTCATATCAAAAAACACTAACAAAACCACTCCTACTTGTGAGTGGTTTTTATTTTAGAAACCAACTCATCATTGATAAATCCAATCAAAAAATTCTTTTCTATATCAAAAAACTTCCCGAAATTAGCACCTTGTGCATTAAATGTATTCAATGAAATAAAAAATTTAAATTAATACATACAGTAAAACTTAGTATAAGTTTTCTTCGGGGCAGGGTGAAATTCCCTACCGGCGGTTACAGTCCGCGACTCCTTTCATTTGAAGGGACTGATTTGGTGAAATTCCAAAACCGACAGTTAAAGTCTGGATGGGAGAAGAAAATGAGACGTACGGTAAGGTCCTTCCCAGGCCCTTACGGTATCGTATTTCATTTCCATGTACCGAAGACTATTTTAACTTTTAAAAGTAAAATAACATGGAAAAATTATTAGAACAATTCGGAGCAACCTCCAAAGAACGTGTAGAAAAAGCACTTTCAACATTACAACAGGGAAAAGGTATTCTTTTAGTAGACGATGAAAACCGCGAAAACGAAGGCGACATCATCTTTCCCGCTTCCACTATTACAGAACAGGATATGGCTCTTTTGATCCGCGAATGCAGCGGTATCGTTTGCTTATGCATTTCCGAGGAAAAAAGTAAGCACCTGAACCTGCGTCCGATGGTGGAAAACAACAATTCAAAAAATCAAACTGCATTTACCATTTCCATTGAAGCCAGAGAAGGAGTAGAATCCGGAGTTTCAGCAAAAGACCGTGTAACAACCATCAGAACAGCTGTTGCCGCAGATGCCCTTGCCGAGCATATTGCAAGCCCTGGACACGTATTTCCTCTGATCGCTAAAAAAGATGGAGTATTTGAAAGACGTGGACATACGGAAGGAAGTGTAGACCTTGTAAAAATGGCTCATCTTGGTGATGATGCTGTACTTTGCGAACTGACCAATGAAGATGGTTCCATGGCAAGACTCCCGGAAATCGTAGATTTTGCTATAAAAAAAGGAATGAGCGTAGTAACCATTGAAGATATTTACGCTTATAGAAAAATGATTATGAGCAACTAGACTTAAAACCATTTAATGCACAAAATAGCCGTCCACCATTTGTTGGACGGTTTTTTATTGAGTTAATACAAAACCCTCATTCATCTGCTTGAATGAGGATTTTTTTTGATTCGAGCGGAACATTAAACATGATAAAGATCTTAAAGAATGATTATATTTCGCTTTATGCTTTAAAGTACCATCCATTTCCAGCCCTTTTAAAAAGTAGCAGCCGGAGCAGTATCATTATTCAGTTTCTTCTGGATTTCAGTTTTCTTTCCTTTAGAAAAATCATAGCTTATTCCCAGTACAAACATGGATTTATTGTTCATGATCTGTGTATGAATTTGATAGTCTACTAAGCTTTCAGATAAACTTTTTGTTTTATATTCAGATGGCATTCCCATCCAGTACATCCCTGTGGAAAAAGTAAAGTTTTTATGTTTATAGCGAATAAAAATATTATTCTGGTTTTCATTGGTATTCAGAAAAGCTCCGCTAAGACTATATGTCGGGATGTTGAACTGATATTGTGCCGAGAAGTTTTTATATTCTGAAGACAGCACAAAATAATTTCCCAAATAATCATTTTTAATCACCGCACCGGTACTGGTCTTTACCATTTCGAAAGTAGGAGCTAAATTAGCCTTTATCACCAACAGATTATTCCCAAAAGGCTTATAAGAACCTGAAATAAGAGCTCCCACCTGGCGAGAATACTGCCCGTTTTCATAAGTCAGTGCATAATCTCCGAAAGTATTATCCAAAATATAGTACTGATTGATGACCCGATCTGTGTAAGAATAAGATATATTCAAATTAAAATCAAAATACTTGTTATTCAATGAATAGGTCAGATTATTAGTCCATTTCTGTTGAGACTTAAGAAAAGGATTTCCTTTCTGTACAATATTGGGAGCCAACTGCACAATATTACTACTAAGCGCACTGCTCAAGGGACTTATAGGTTTATAACTGCTTGTAAAACGGAGACTTTGATTATTATTAAGTTGATAAGCCAATACTATTTTTGGAGTAAATGACCATTCATCAAAAGTGTTTTCTGCACTTTTATTATGAATATTCGTCAGTCCTATTCCAATACGATAGCTGAACTTATCTATTTTCCCTGCAAATTCACTGTAAAGATATTGCTCCAGATAAGTAACTTTATACTGAGAATATCCTGAAAGATTATTCAGATCATTGGATATTGAAGAGTTTGAAATACGATATCCTGACGAAAGTTTCCCGGCTGTAAAATCATGGGTATGCGCCAACTCTCCTACAAAACTTGTCTGCTTTGCTTTTAAAACCATATCATTATCATATACAGAAAGGCCGGTTCCCATTACCCATTCTTTAGCAGTTTCTGAAGAATGAGTTGTATAATCGGAACCTACAGCATTAATGCTCAGTTCATCCTTAGTTCCAATTTTTTTAGAATAATAAATATCCAGCTTCGGAGTTACATACTCTGAGCCATTATTTTTAAACATAGCGTGTTCTTCAAAAGCATTGTCTACCGTAAAAATACTTTGTCCTGTTCCTTTTGAAAAACGGTTGAAAATATTCATATTCAGCTTTACCTGGAAAGCATAATCATCAGGAGCCAACCGGGTATAACGTAATGCTACCGTCTGAAAAGTGTATCCGAAATGATCTTTTCTGTCCTCATCAGACCGGTAATGCTGACCATTCAGCTGATAATCATAGATACTGTTGACCCTTCTGTCTGTATAATCTCTTAAATTAATAGAATATTCCAGTCCTATATCATTCTTGCCTTTTGTATAATTAGCGTAAGCAGATGCATTTACAAAACCTGTATTCAATGCCGAAGATCCTTCAGCTCCAAAAACATATCCTGTTTCCGTAGATCTTGTCAGAATATTCACTACAATATCGGCTCTGGTTGCCCATCTTGCCGGCGGAATATCATAATACTCCACTTTCAGCACTTCACTGGGTGCAACACTTCGGATCTGCATATCTGTAGCCTCCACTCCGTTAATCAGAAATAAAGCAGAGCCTCCTTTTGTACTTGTAATGGTATTGGAAACCGGATCCAGCTGCAGTTCCGGAAGCGTACTCAATAAATCTTTTGCATACCGGGCCCTTTCCAGCGCTTCTTTATCAAAAGTATACACAGCCTTATCAGCAAACTGTTTTTTGCGCTGTGCTTTTACAATAACTTCCTGAAGTTCTTTCGTTCCAGAGGTATTCACCGTATCTTTTTTTATTTCCTGCGAAAAAGCCAGAGTTCCACAAAGAAAGCAAATAGTGTATATTGTTTTTTTCATATCAGAAATGGATTATACTTTTAGGACAACCAATTCTTAAAATCCATTACATGATTTTAATTTTTAAATAAAAAAAACACCATTATTATCAATGATTTATGCATTTTTTTCTTTGAATCTGAATTATTATGTTAAATTCAGCCCGTTTTTTGCTGCTATTTTTTAACATCACAAAATATAAGATTATGAAAAAAGTAATCCTATTCACCTCATGTCTCCTGTTTTCAGTATTTCAAGCACAGGAGAACCAGAACCTTTCGTCCGAAAAGATGAATATCATCAAGACCAACGTTACTGCTTACGCATTCAGAAATATCAATCTGTCTTATGAACGTGCTTTTAACCAATGGTTTTCCCTGAATATTGGTTTTGGAACCATGCCGGAAGGAAAGGTCCCTTTCATTAATGCCTTCCTGAAAGATAAAGATGAAAAAAGATTTGAAAATCTAAAAGTAAAAGCTACCAATTTCACCATTGAACCAAGGTTTTATATTGGAAAAGGTTACGGAAAAGGATTTTATTTTGCTCCTTATTACCGATATTCCGATGTTTCTTCCAATACCTTTGATTTCTACTATGATTATAACGGGCCCAATGGGATCACTTATCAAATTCCGTTGAAAGGTCAAGGAAATACGAAAGGAAATAGTGGCGGACTTATGATAGGAGTACAGTTCTTCCTTACCAGAAGTCAAAACCTCATCCTTGATTTCTGGATTGCAGGTGCTCATTACGGAAGTGGAAAAGGTGATTTTACAATGACCTCAGATTATGCTCTTACTCCAGATATGCAGGAACAATTAAAAAAAGAGATCGAAAATCTGGATATTCCGTTTGTAAAATATACCGTGGAAACCAATGCCAATGGAGCAAACATAAAAGTAGACGGGCCATGGGCAGGCTTCAGGAGTGGGCTCTCTTTGGGGTATAGATTTTAATACATGATTCCCATGAATATAAATAAAGCATTGATATATCATTTTACATTCATCGTTATTGGCTTTAATGCAGAATCTTCGACTTCTGACGAATGAGAAATCCTCAAAATTTGTATATTGAGCCTTACAATATAATTGATATATGAACTCATCCTCCATCACCACAGGCCAAAGGATTAAAGCTATTATAGGTGGTTCCATCGGAAATCTTGTTGAATGGTATGACTGGTATGCATATGCCGCCTTTGCTATTTATTTTTCCAATTCCTTTTTTCCGGATTCTGACCTGAATGCCCAATTAATGAATACTGCAGGTATTTTTGCCGTCGGATTTCTTATGCGGCCTATTGGCGGATGGATGTTCGGAAGTATTGCCGATAAGATCGGAAGAAAAAGAGCGATGACATTATCTGTACTCTTGATGTCTTTCGGTTCACTTCTTATTGCTCTTACTCCAACTTATAAATCTATAGGAATTTTTGCTCCGGCATTGCTGCTCCTTGCCAGATTACTTCAGGGATTGAGTGTAGGTGGAGAATATGGAGTTTCAGCCACTTATCTCAGCGAAATGGCAACACAGGACAGAAGAGGATTTTATTCCAGTTTTCAGTATGTAACCTTGATTGGTGGACAGCTTATAGCATTAGGAATCCAACTTATTCTGCAGAAATTATTATTAACAGAAGCTCAACTGGAAGACTGGGGCTGGAGAATTCCTTTTGTGATTGGTGCTGCACTTTCTATTATTGCATTGTATTTACGGGCTAATCTCCATGAAACTGAAGCTTTTGAAAATAAAAAAGAGATCAATGAGAAAAAGAAAGGAAGTGTAAAGGAACTTTTGAAGCATCCCAGAGCTTTACTGACTGTTGTAGGACTTACTTTAGGAGGAACGCTTGCCTTTTATACCTACACCACTTATATGCAGAAATTTCTAGTGAATACAGTACATCTTACCAAGGAAGAATCTACTCTTATTTCTTTTATCTCCTTATTTATATTTGCTTGCCTACAGCCTGTTTTTGGAGGATTATCTGACAGAATCGGCAGGCGGCCGCTTCTTTTAGGATTCGGTATTTTGGGAACTTTATGTACTGTTCCTCTTTTAACAGCGCTCAGCACAACAACTTCAATATGGGCAGCTTTTTTTCTCATTATGGCTGCACTTATCATTGTAAGCGGCTATACATCTATTAATGCAGTGGTAAAGGCAGAACTTTTTCCTGCTGAGATCAGGGCTCTGGGCGTAGGTTTACCTTATGCTATTACAGTAGCTGTTTTTGGAGGAACGGCAGAATATATTGCACTTTGGTTCAAAAAGATTGGATCTGAAGAATATTTCTACTGGTATATTACAGGCTGCATCTTTTTTTCTCTTGTGGTGTATATTGGTATGAAGGATACCAGGAATTCTTCAACACTGGATAAAGATTAATTTTTATTTATACTTCTGCCTTGAAGCAAAAGTATACAAAAATTCAAGATTGAAATCATCCACTAAAAATTAAAATGTATTCCTAAAATTTCCAAACTCACATAGATCAACCGATATTACTTCGATTCAATTTACCAGCCATGCTCAAACAGTGGGAGTTTTTTAACAGACTACTTTTTAATTTTCTTAACGCTCCTGATTCCTAAGTCAATTAGAAAGATCATTTACTCAAGAATATTTCCCATTATTATTTTGTATTTCCAGATTAATCATTAAATCTATTTATAAAGAAACGGGCACCGCAGAAAATCTGCGGTGCCCGTTATATTTTAATGATAAGCCTGTTTAAATTTTTCTATGATACTGTCCAGATTATGGCGCTGAACATACACAGTCTTCACCTCTTCATATCGCGGTGATTTGTAGAAAACTTCATGAAAATCCATGCTGCCGTTTCCTACTTTTACTACTTTCTGTACTTCAATATTAAGTTTTTTTAACTCGTCTTTAAAGCCTTTAAATTCATCTTGGATACTACTGCTCATTTATATTTTTTAGTTTTTCGTTAAAAATTCCATTTTTGTCTGCCTACCCCATCACTTCCCGGGGTAGCGACTTAAACTTTCAATAAAATTAATAATTTTTTCAAATATAAACACCATTAAGTTATTATTTTTTTATTTTATTCATAAAAATAACCAAAATCCAATTCATTTCACAACCCTAATTAATCACTAACCAGAGAGGGAAAATTAATAAATATCCTACATATCGTAGTATTTATGATTTTTATCATATCCATTGTAAAAACTTTAGCCACATAAAAATTATTTATAAAAAATTCATGTACCCTACTTTCCTTTACAGTAAAGGTATTCAAAGTAGAAAAAATATTTTTTCAAAAAAAATTAAAAAATAGTGTAACATTTTAAAAAGGTTCGTCTCTAAAAGACAAATAAACCTTAAAACTTTATAAATCATGAAAAAATTCACATTCCTTCTTATCATCATGTTATTTTTTGCAGCAGTATGTAATATATTTGGTCAGGAAAAAAAATACCCGTTTGAAGTAAAAAAATCCGGCAAGGGAAAACAGTCTTTAATTCTGATTCCCGGATTTGCCTCTTCAGGAGAGGTGTGGAACGAAACGACTGCAAAGTTTGAAAAAGATTTCACTTGCTATACATTAACCATGGCAGGGTTTGCAGGAGCAAAACCTGATGCTGATGCCAGCTTCAAAGATTGGGAAAAGGGAATTGCTGCTTATATAAAGAATAATAAAATTGAAAAGCCCGTTATCATTGGACACAGCATGGGTGGTGGTCTTGCTTTGGCTATTGCAGCAAACTATCCTGAAATGGTGGGGAAAATTGTGATTGTAGATACTTTACCTTGTCTGGCAGCAATCTCCAACCCTAATTTTACGTCTAAAGAAAACAACGACTGCTCATCAACCATTAATAAATTGACAGCAATGACCGATGAACAATTCCGACAAATGCAGGCCCAATCTATTCCACGCCTTCTGGCAGATACTTCTATGCAGAATACCGTAATTGACTGGAGCATGAAATCTGACAGAAAAACATTTGCTACAATGTACTGTGACTTCTCGAATACTGATCTTAGAGAAACCATCAAGAACATACAATGTCCTTCTCTTATTCTTCTGGAATCTTATTTTGTATTTATGAAACCTTCGATTGAAGCACAGTATACTCATCTTAAAAATGCTAATTTTCAATATTCTACAAAAGGATTGCATTTCATTATGTATGATGATAAAGAATGGTATTTCAATCAGCTTAATAACTTTTTATCTTCAAAATAATGGTATTTGAAGATATATACGAGCTCTACTGGCAAAAGATCTTCCGCCTATGCATGGGATATGTGAATGACACCGATCTTGCTCAGGATCTCGCTCAGGAAACATTCATTATCGTATGGCAGCAGCTTCCAAAATTCAGAAATGAATCCAGCATCGGAACATGGATCTTCAGAATTGCATCCAACAATTGTCTCCGGCGGATTGAAAAGGAAAAAAAGTTTTCCAAAGCAGATCTCCCCATCAATCTGGAAGAGAAAAAACAGGAATCCATGGAACCTCAGATACAGCTGCTGTACCAATTTATTTCAGAGCTCCCGGAGACAGACAGAATTATCATCTCTCTGGAACTTGAAGAAGTAAAACAGGCAGAAATAGCTCAGATCACAGGACTCTCGGAAGCTAATATCCGGGTAAAAATTCACAGAATCAAAGAAAAATTAACACAAAAGTTTAGAAACGATGGATACTAATATCGATTTTAAAAATATCTGGAAACAACAGACATCTCCAAAGCCCAATATAGAAGAACTTCTTAACAGACTGAAAAAGTTTAAAAATGAAAATCTTCGTAAACTGATCCTTACCAATCTTCTATTGATTGCAACCTGTTTGTGTATTACTTTTATATGGTATCGTTACCAGCCTCAACTTATCAGTACAAAAATTGGAATCGTACTTGTGATTCTGGCTATGGTTATTTTTCTGTCTGCCTACAACAGAATGTTTACAGTGTTTTATAAAATTGATAACACACAATCCAACAGTGAGTATCTTCAAAATTTATATGTGGTAAAGAATCAACAGAAGTTTATGCAGACCACCATGCTTAACTTGTATTTCATCATGCTGTTTTTAGGAATATGTCTTTATATGTATGAATATACCTTAAAAATGTCATCCTTTTCCGGAATTTTGGTGTACGCTGCGACTTTATTATGGATAGGCGTCAACTGGTTTTATATCAGACCCAAAACAATAAAAAAACAACAGGGGAAAATTGACGAATTAATTAATAAATTTGAAGAAATAAATAATCAGTTAAAAGACTAATGAATTCTTCCGACAATAAAAAACACTGGGAAAATGTTTACGAGACTAAAAACCCGGATCAGGTAAGCTGGACTCAGAAAAAACCTCAGACTTCTCTTGATTTTATTAATTCCTTCGGGTTAGGAAAAGAGGCTAAAGTCATAGACATTGGCGGTGGAGACAGCAATCTGGTTGACTTTCTGCTTGAAGAAGGCTACGAAAACATTACAGTATTAGATATTTCGGTTAAAGCTCTGGAAAAAGCCCAACAAAGACTGGGAAGCAAGGCTGATAAAGTAAACTGGATTGCTACTGACATTACAGCTTTTGAGCCTACAGAAACCTATGATATCTGGCATGACAGGGCAGCTTTCCATTTTCTGACTACTCCAGAGCAGGTCTCAAAATACATTGATATTGCAGAAAAAAATATAACCACCTTTATGGTTCTGGGTACTTTCTCCAAAAACGGACCTGCCAAATGCAGCGGACTGGATATTCAGCAATATGATGAGGAATCTCTTTCTGAAAAATTTAAAGAAGATTTTGAAATGATACAATGTATTACTGAAGATCACACAACCCCTTTCGAAACGACTCAAAACTTTATTTTCTGCAGTTTTAAAAAGCACTGATCTTTATATTTTTTTTATTTATTTTTGGTGGATAAAAACAACACTTTAAATAAATAATTTTGAAAAAACTATTATTTCTGCTTATTACAACAACTTTATCTTCTCACTTTTATTCACAAAGTGTAGAATTTATAGAGTGTGGAACTGATGAATTAATGAGAAAACATTATGCAAAGTTCCCAAATGAAAAGATTCAGGATGATGCCTTCAACCTGGAATTATCCAAAATGATAAAAACCGGGAAGTTGACCGCAAAGAATGGTCTAAACCAGGTATATGAAATTCCCATTGTCGTACACGTCGTAGGAGACGGAAGCCCGATAGGAAATGTTAATAACAAGTCTGATGCTGACATTATTGCTTGGGTAAACTATACCAATGGTGTTTTTGCAGGAAGTACATCCAGTGGAATGGCCGCTACAAGTTCTGCCTTACCGGTAAAATTTGTTTTCGCGAAGATAGATCCTAATTGTAATCCTACCAATGGAATTAATAGAATTGATGCTTCTGCGCTTCCAAAATACGTAAGTGGCGGAGTAAATGATGACAACACTACCAATGCAGTCCCTGCAACAGAAATTACTGCCATGGGGCAATGGGATACCAGCAAGTATTACAATATCTATGTTGTTAAAAAACTAACATCAAATGCTGGAGCATTGAATGGATATGCTTATTATCCGGGCGGAAGCAATGATTATTCTTTTATGGCTACCAGTGCTTCAGCAGTGAATGCACAGACGCTGGCTCACGAATTTGGTCATGCTTTAGGTTTAAGACATACTCACGAAGGTTATAATGTTACTACAGGAGATTGCCCTGTAAATACCGACTGTACTCTGAATGGTGATTTGGTATGTGACACCGAGCCTATGAAAAGCCTTTATCATTCTTCTGTTCCAAGAAACTGCCAGACCGGACAAATCAATCCATGTACCAGCCAGATATACGCCGGCGGAGAAAGAAATGTGATGGCTTATACTTTCTGTTTTAGAGATTTGTTTACACAGGGACAAACTGATCGGGCAACAGCGCAGCTTCTTAAGTTCAGACAATCTTTAATCAACTCTCCGGTGGCTGCCAATACAACCCCTAATAATAATGTATCCCTTACCAATGCTTGTACTCCAACAACAATAAGTACTCCTGGAAATTATAATATCGGAATCACTGCAGTAAAGTTCGGAAGTATCAATAACTCCTCCAACAATTACAAACAGGCGATCAATAATTTCTATGAAAACTTTACCGGAAGCTACTGCCTGGGAACCAGCAAAACGACAATTCCCACCAATACGGCAACCACAATCACTGTTGCTCCGGGAACAAGCAATAACCACACTATAAAAGCATATATTGATTATAACAATGATGGCCAGTTTAATGAGACTACAGAACTTATTTTGGATCAAACAGGAATAACAAATGGTTCATTGGCAACCGCTTCTGTAACTCCGCCATCCAATGCTGTATTGAATATTCCTTTAAGAATGAGGGTTATTGGTGATGCAGGCATCGTCATTACATCATGTTACACACCAAAATATGGGCAAGTAGAAGATTATTCTGTAACCATAGTACCACAGGCATCATTGGCTGTAAACGATGTGAATTCAAAGAACAATTCATTTATCACTAAGGATGAAAATTCTGTGTATGTAAAGAGTGATTCCAGAATTTCTTCATTACATATCTATGATGCATCAGGAAAATTATTGGCTGACAAAGTTGATATCAACACTTCAGAATTCAGGTTACCTATCAATCAAAAGAACACCATTATCACTGTGAATGTGGTTCTAAAGAATGGAAAGGTAATGACCAAAAAATTGCAATTCTAATCACTTCAATAACAAAAAAAGAGAGCTTTCGGCTCTCTTTTTTTTATGGTTTTAAATAATCTTTTATTTTGATTCTTTTTCTTCCTCCAGTTCCACCTCATGACGCAGCTGGGCTTTGTATAAAGTAGCATAGTAACCATTTCTATCCAAAAGTTCAAGATGCTTCCCTTCTTCTACAATTTTACCATGCTCCATTACAATAATCTTATCTGCTTTTTCAATGGTGGAAAGCCTGTGGGCAATAATAATAGACGTTCTGTTTTTAGTAATTTTTTCCGTAGCTCTCTGAATTAGTTTTTCACTTTCATGATCGATAGAAGAAGTAGCTTCATCCAGAATCAGAATTTTAGGATCAGACAGATAAGCTCTCAGAAACGACAATAATTGTCTCTGACCTAAAGAAATAGATGAACCTCTTTCACTCACAACATAATCATATCCACCCGGAAGCTGTTCAATAAACTGATCTACTTCAATTTCTTTAGCACCGGCTTTTATTTTTTCAAGGGTAATACTATCATCACCGAAAGCAAGATTTTCAAAAATACTTCCGTGGAACAGGAATACGTCCTGCAATACCACTCCAATATGACTTCTCAGATTATACAGTTCATAATCTTTCAAATCCACATCATCAATAAGGATATTTCCGGAATTGATATCGTACAATCTTGTAATCAGGCTGATAATCGTAGATTTCCCGGCACCCGTTGCTCCTACAATGGCAACAGTTTCTCCCGGATTCACTTTAAAATCAATACCTTTCAATACTTCCTGCTTTTCATCATAGGCAAAATGCACTTTCTGGAATTCAATTTTACCGGCAAAATGGTCTTTTTTCACGGTTCCTGTGTTGGTCATCGAATTTTCTTCATCCATTAATCCCAATACTCTTTCCGCTCCTACAATTCCTCTCTGGATATTGTTGAAACGGTCTGCAATCTGCCTTAAAGGACGGATCAGCATTGAAATATATTGAATAAAAGCGATCACCACCCCGGCACTGATCGTAATATATCCACCATAAAACAGGATAAACCCTATAAATAGTGAAGAAATAAGTTCTACTACCGGAAAGAATAATGAGAAGATGAAAACAGTTCTCAGTAATGCTCCTTTCAGGGTAATATTAATATCATCAAATTTTTTAAATTCAGATTCCTGTCTGTTGAACACCTGAATGATCGGCATTCCCGCCAGTCTTTCCTGTACAAATGAGTTTTGAGTGGCTGTCCATGTTCTTTCGTCACCAAAAGCTTTCTTCAGTCTTTTCTGAAAGAATCTGGTAATTACAACCATTAAAGGCAGAATTGCCAGTGTAATATAACTCAGGTGAACATTTGTGCTGAACATCATCACCAAAACAAATACAATTCTTAGAATGTCTCCGAAAACCATCAGGAAACCGTCTGTATATACGGTAGCAATTGTTTCCACATCCCCTACGGCACGGGTTACCAATTGACCAATTGGTGTTTTATCAAAAAATGATGTTTTAAAATAAATCAGTTTGGAATAGAGTCTTTCACGGATATCACGAATTACATTCTGTGAAATGAAATTAGAGAAATAAACCAGAAAAAAGTTCAGAATTGTTTCAGCAAACACCAATCCCACAAGGATATAGATATGCTTCATCATCACGGCTTTATCCTGCAGCTTTGTGATATCATTATCTACCACTTCCATAGTAAGATATGGCCTGTAGGTAGAAACAATTGAAAGTATTACGGAGATGATTAAGGTAAGGATGAACCAAGAACGAAATTTCATTCCAATAAAGAACAGCCTTTTAACAATTCCCCAGGTATCTTGTTTTTTCATTATACGAATAGAAGAAAAGAATTAAAATTCTATGCAAAAATAAGATTTTATAAGTTGCCAACCTGTACAACTTTTATAAATCACCATAGAAAATATAAGATACCTATCATTTACAGAATGAATATCTTTTGTGGATAACTTTGTTTGTACTGAGGTTATTCAATCATTTAAAAAACTTATTTTTATTTTTGTGAATCTTCAGAAGCTTCCCCTATTTTCTGAATCTCAATAGACGGCTTTTTCAGATTTTCTTTACTATATTTTTGCTCAAGAAGCAGATAAACTCCCCAAACAGCCAACAGAGAAATTAACCAGCCCACAAGATTAGCTGCAGAAAACCCTGTATAATTCATATTATTTGCAGCATCCGGATCTGTAGAAGCTAAGTAAACTCCGTAAGACATCCCCAAAACAATCTGAGTACCCAGATAAACTCCGATAGCCAAAAGTCCCAGCTGCCATTTTACTTTTCCGAATTTTTCAGCTAACCGTGCATAATACCGGTAGGCTCCAATAAGAATAAAAATTGATAACATGATTATAGTTTTTTTAGTTTTTATTTAAAATTCATAGCCTACATCCACCAGATATAATCCGTGGGCAGGGGCAGAAGTTCCGGCAGAGTTTCGATGCTTATCCTCAATAACCTTTCGTAATTCTTCAGGTTTCAGTTTTCCGGTACCTATTTCTACCATTGTTCCAACAATAGCACGAACCATATTCCTCAGAAAACGGTTGGCAGAAACGGTAAACATCAGTTCCGTTCCATTCTGTTCCCATTCTGCTTTATACATTTTGCAGATATTCGTTTTATTGTCGGTTTTTAATTTGGCAAAACTGGTAAAATCCTCATATTCAAAAAGAATTTTACAGGCTTCGTTCATTTTATCAATATCCAGAGGCCTTTTCCAGTGCTGCCACGCAGATTCCTGAGTAAACGGATTTTTCGAAAGCGAAATATAATATTCATACGTTCGGTACGTTGCATCAAAACGGGCATGAAAATCATCTTTCACCTTAAAAATTCTTTTAATGGAAATATCTGGCGGAAGAAAACTGTTCAGCCTGCGTGGAAGTTCATCACTCAGCTCTTGATCCGTATCAAAGTGTGCAAATATTTTTTTGGCATGAACACCAGTATCAGTTCTTCCGGCCCCTGTTGTTTTAATCTCTTCTCTTAAAATGGTGGAAAGTGCTTTTTCCAATTCTTCCTGCACGGAAATAGCGTCCGGCTGTATCTGATAGCCGAAATAATTCTTTCCGTTGTAAGAAAATTCTATAAAGTATCTCAATGTATTGGTATAACTCCACAAAAATACTTTAATTTAACGAAATATTTGTTGAAAAGTCTTTGAGAATATTACTCCTATGCTTATGAAAATTCCTATTTTTGCATTCGTATGAAAAGATGGTACCTTTATCCTTTTTCCCTTGCTTATCATATGGTAACGGGTATCCGAAACACAATGTATGATCTGGGGATTTTTAAATCGACAAAATTCAAGACACCGATAATCAATGTCGGGAATCTCTCTGTGGGCGGAAGCGGAAAATCACCAATGGTGATGTATCTTGCTCAGTTTTTATCCAAACATTACAGAACCGGAGTCCTCTCACGAGGCTACGGAAGGCTTACTAAAGGCTATGAAGTAACGAATTATGAGAGCAACTACAAAATTGTAGGGGATGAAGCCATGCAGCTTTTTGAACGTTTCAAAAACCGTTTTGTGATTGCTGTTTCAGAAGAACGAGTTCCCGGAGCCAAAAAAGTGATCGAAGATATGGATCTTGGAGCGCTGATATTGGATGATGCGATGCAGCACCGTGCTATTAAAGCAGGATTCAATATTTTGATGACCGATTTTAACGATCCGTTTTTTAAAGACTATCTTCTTCCTGCCGGAGACCTTAGAGAATCCAGAGCCGGAGCCAAGAGAGCAGATATCATCATGGTCAGCAAATGTCCTGATGAACTGACGGAGGAAACCAAAAGGTATTATATTTCAAGGATCAGACCTTCTTATAACCAAAAAGTATTCTTTTCATCCATTGGTTATGACGAGAATGTATACGGAAAAGATAAAATGCTTCCGGATAACAACCTGAACTATTACGATATTTTATTAATTACCGGAATTGCGAATCCTAAACCACTTCTGGAACACCTGGCGAAATTTTCGAAAAGAGTTACCCATCTGAAATTCAGAGATCATCATAATTTCACGGATGATGATATTAAAAAAATCCTTGCGGAGTATAAGAAATTAGGAGAATATAAGCTGATATTAACCACAGAGAAAGATTACGTCCGTCTGAAAACTTTTGATTATCTTAGAGAAATTGTTTACTACTGGCCTATCAATGTTGTTATTGATAAGAAGGAAGAATTCAATCAAATCATCTTAGATTATGTTAGAAAAAATTCATGAGACAGCTGATTTCATTAGAAATATCATTCAGGACACTCCTGATTTTGCTGTTGTTTTAGGATCCGGACTTGGGAAACTGCAAAATGAAGTAGAACCGATCCATATTTTAGAGTACAAAGACATTCCCAATTTTCCCCAGACTACAGTAGCCGGACATACCGGAAAGCTGATCTACGGAATTCTGGAAGGGAAAAAAGTACTGATGATGAGTGGCCGTTTTCATTATTATGAAGGACATTCTATGGAAACTGTAACTTTTCCTATCAGAGTTTTTCATTTACTGGGAATTAAAAATCTTACTCTTTCCAATGCATGTGGCGGAGTAAATCCTGATTATAGTATTGCAGACATCGTTATTTTAAAGGATCACATCAATATGATGCCTGAACATCCGCTTCGTGGAAAAAATATTGATGAACTAGGCCCACGTTTTGTGGATATGAGCGAACCTTACAACAAAAAAATGATTGCAGCAGCAGAACAGGCTGCCGCAGAAAATAATATTAAAATCCATCAGGGAATCTACGTTGCCCTGCAAGGCCCTACTTTTGAAACGCCTGCCGAATATGGAATGATTAAAGCCATTGGCGGTGATATGGTGGGAATGAGCACCGTTCCTGAAGTAATTGTTGCCAGACACATGGGAATGGATGTATTCTGTATTTCCGTGATTACCGATCTTGGCGGACCGGATATTGCTTTCGCCGTTTCTCACGAAGAAGTTTTGAATGCAGCCAATAAAGCCATGCCGAATGTAATTACAGTAGTGAAAGGCTTAATTAAAAACTATCAATAGAAATCTTCAATAATATAAATTTTTCCTAATTCATAAAAAATCAAACTCAGATTGCAACACATTCCTTAGTTTTGTGTAAATGAAATTGTAAAATGAGAAAGCTGTTATTCATTTTTATGGCAGGTCTGTTTGGCTTAAGCTATTCACAAAAAGTTCCTACTGCTCTTAAAACCGGATTTTCCAAAGAAGCCCTAAAGCAAAAGCTGGAAGATGAGGAAGGAAAAACAATTACCATCCAGGAAATTCTGGATCAGCATAAAGGAAAAGTTTTAGTCATCGACTTTTGGGCCGGATGGTGCAGAGACTGTCTTCAGGCATTACCAAAAGCTGAACTCTTAGAAAAAAACAACCCTAATGTTGACTTTGTTTTCTTATCTCTGGAAAGATCTAAAGAAGGATTCGATAAGAGCCTTGTAAGATTCAATATGAAGGAAAAAGATAACTATTGGTTTGCATCAGGCTGGAAAAATGATTTCAATAATTATGTAGACCTGAACTGGATTCCAAGATATATGATTATCGATCAGAAATCGGCTATTGCCAAATATTATGCTATTTCTCCGGAAGATCCTGAGATTCAGCAAACCATAGATAAACTTTTAAAATAATTTTTTAATTTAAAAAAAACTTGAAGTTTAAACATCCTATAAAATTGGAATGTTTAAACTTCACTTACTTTTTACACCATGATCACAAGAGAAGCCACAGTACAGGATTTAGAGATCCTTTTAACTTTTGAGCAGGGAATTGTTTCTGCAGAAAGACCTTTTAACAGTACACTGATTGATGGAGAAATCCATTATTATGATTTAAGCCATTTTATTAAATCTCCGGATGCTACTTTAATTGTTGTAGAAGAAAATGATGAAATTGTAGCTTCAGGCTACGCACTCATCAAACAGACTGAAAAAAACTACTACAAGTTTGAAAGTTATGCTTACTTAGGATTTATGTATGTGAAACCCGAGTACAGAGGAAAAGGAATTAATAAAATAATTACCGATGAACTGATTAATTGGGCAAAGTCCAGAAATATCTCAGAAGTGAGACTGGATGTGTATGCTGAAAATGAATCAGCTGTAAAAGCTTATGAAAAAGCGGGTTTTGAACCTCATCTTCTTACCATGAGACTGAAAGGGTAAGAAGATAGAGGCTGGAAGATGGGAGTGATTGACATGTTATTTATTACTATTCTACCATTTAATCACTTTTCAATCAATTGGTCATACTTTTCCCTATCGACCTTATTAACTTTCCTCTTCCAGCTTCTAGCTTTCCTTCTATAAATACAGGAATCCATATCTTTGTAATATGGATTTTTCTTTGCCACTTCGTAAAATTATTCACGTGGATATGGATGCATTTTATGCTTCTGTGGAGCAGCATGACAATCCTGCATTGAAAGGAAAAGCTATTGCTGTAGGGGGCCAGCACCGGGGTGTAGTAGCTGCAGCAAGTTATGAGGCCCGGAAATACGGAGTTCGCTCTGCCATGCCCAGTAAAACAGCCAAAGAGAAATGTCCGGATCTGATCTTTGTTCCGCCTCGCTTTGCCCGATATAAGGAGATTTCAAAAATGATCCGCGAGATCTTTTATGAGTATACTGATCTTGTAGAGCCATTATCTCTGGATGAAGCCTATCTTGATGTCACCGAAAATAAAAAAGGAATAGAGTCTGCCAATCAGATTGCAAGAGAGATTCGTCAGAAAATATTTGAACAAACAGGTCTTACTGCCTCTGCAGGAATTTCTGTCAATAAATTTTTGGCCAAAGTAGCTTCCGACATCAACAAACCTAATGGCCAGAAAACCATCCATCCTGATAAAATGGAAAGCTTCCTTGAAGAATTACCTGTGGAAAAATTTTATGGAGTTGGAAAGGTTACGGCTAACAAAATGTTTAGTTTAGGCATTTATAAAGGCAAAGATTTAAAGAAAAGATCCCTGGAAGATCTGGTAAGAATCTTCGGAAAATCCGGAAAGCATTATTACAATGTAGTTCGTGGCATTCATACTTCTGAAGTAAAACCTCATCGGATTCAGAAAAGTGTAGCCGTAGAAAGAACTTTTTTTGAAGATCTTTTTGACGAACAGCAAATCAATGAAAAACTGGAAAGTCTGAGCCAGGAACTCCATCAGCGGTTACAGAAAAACAATATTCTTGGAAGAACTTTAACCTTAAAAATTAAGTATAAGGATTTTTCGCTTTTCACAAGAAGTATAACCAGAGAAGAGTATTTTACGTCTCCGGAAGAATATTTCAATACAGGAAAAAAACTTTGGGAGCTTCGTCCTTTTGATAAAGCGGTTCGCTTGCTTGGGTTGTCTCTTTCCCAGTTGAATACGGAAGAAAAAAAACTCGTTTCCGTTCAACTAAAAATCCCGTTTAAAGAATTCGAAAATGAATAGGTAATATTTTTTTGCTAACTTGTATTCACCAAATCAGCAAATTATATGAACCCAACAATGATTCAGTTTTTCCACTGGTATTCTGAAGGCGATGGAAAACTATGGAAAGAAGCCGAAAAACAGGCGAGATATCTGGCTAAACTGGGAATAACTTCTGTATGGTTTCCTCCTGCCTATAAAGGAACCAATGGCGGATATTCGGTAGGATATGATACCTATGATCTTTATGACCTTGGAGAATTTGATCAGAAAGGAACCATCCCTACTAAATATGGCACTAAAAAAGAGTATTTAAAAGCCATTGAAGCTTTAAAAAGACAAAATATAGAAGTTATTGTAGACATTGTATTAGGTCATAAGGCAGGAGGCGATGAACTGGAAAAATTCAAAGTAGTAAAGGTGGATGAAAACAACAGGGAAAAAGTGATTTCTGATGTTTTAGAAATAGAATCCTATACTAAGTTTACGTTTCCCGGAAGAGGAAAAAAGTATTCTGATTTTGAATGGAACTTCACCTGTTTCAGTGGTGTAGATTATGCAGAAGGTATGGAATCTCATATTTATAAAATACGGTCTGAATATGGTGACGATTGGGAGGAAATGATTCATGATGAGAAAGGAAATTATGATTACCTGATGTATAATGATATTGAGCACAGAAATCCTTTTGTACGGGAAGAACTTAACACTTGGGCTAAATGGTATTTTGATGAAACCGATTTTGATGGAGTTCGTCTTGATGCTTTAAAACATATTTCTTTTGATTTTTATAAGGAATGGCTTACCCTACTCCGCTCCAATTCTGAGAAAAATATTTTTGCCGTGGGTGAATATTGGGCTCCCGGATATCTTCATCTGCTTCAAAAATATATTGAAGTCACCGAAGGCTGCATGAGCCTTTTTGACAGCTCACTGCAGAATAATTTTCATAATGCATCCAAAGAAGGTGCATCTTATGACCTCAGTAGAATTTTTGATGAGACTCTTACGCAGGCTGATCCACTCCATGCCGTAAGTCTTGTTGCCAATCATGATACTCAACCACTTCAGGCTCTTGAAGCTCCGGTAGAACCTTGGTTCAAGCCCATTGCCTATGCTTTAATTTTATTGCGAAAAGATGGTTATCCATGTGTTTTTTATCCGGATTTATATGGAACTCATTATATTGATAAAGATAGAGAAGGAAATGATCAGGAAATATTTATGCCGAAAGTAGATGGTATTGAAGAACTTCTAAAGGCAAGAAAAGATCATGCCTATGGTGAGCAACGGGACTATTTTGAGGACTCCAACTGTCTCGGGTGGGTACGTGACGGAGATGATATGCACTCAGGATGTGCTGTAGTGCTCAGCAATAAGGATTCTTATAATAAACCTATGGAAGTTGGAAAACATTATGCAGGAAAGAAATTTAAAGATCTATTAAAAAGGTTCAAAAATAAAATAAGCATTGATGAAAATGGCTGGGGAGATTTTCCTGTTCCTGCCGGAAATGTAAGCGTCTGGGTTGCTGAATAAAAATAGTATATAAAAGCAACTGTCTCAAAAGCATGATTCTGAACATGATAAAGAATATTAATCTTTAAGTTTTTAGAGATTCTTCGTTTCTCTCAGAATGCTTTATGACTTTTGATACAGCCGCTTCACTTTTGTATGATACAGAATATTAGCATTTAATGCCACGGCAACTCCATGGATCCTGAGCCCACTCACAACAGTAATTGTCTTCGTTATAAAAACAGCATACTCTGTCTCTGATAATGATTCCTCCTTTTAAGTGTTTAAGTTCCTCTCTGTTAATTTTTCTTGCGTTTTGAAGTTTTGTTGATTTCATAGTTTAATATTTTAGAATTTAGTTTTATAAATATAATAAAAAAACTTCATTACAATTTATAACCAACTATAAAACAACCAAATAAGACAATTAAATCATCAAAATAAACACAATAGTATTAAAATTAAGAAGTATTTCCTCACATTTATTTACGATTCTATTTTTTCTATTTTTAGAATTTCCGGTCGTCCCGATTGATCTGAAATTTTCCCGGTTCTGACAAATTCAGCCCAAAGTGCTCTGAGCATTGTTCCATGTTCATGAATACGCTCCCAGGGAATATTCTTCAGCATTTCTGAGTATTTCCAGGCTGATTCGTTGCCGAAAATTAAAGGAAGATCAATACAATGAGGAGCTCCAATAGCATTCTCTTTTAGGTTGGAATGTATTCTGAATAAATAGACATTTCCGCCACCTTTTGCATGATTTTCTGCAAATTGTCTGGCGGGAGTTCCATAGATGAATTCTGTAGTTTTTTCAACCGTTTTATCCATGATTTTCAGTCCCCATCCTTTTCCAAAGTATTTATTTAAAGCTTCTGAAGTTTTGAGATAGAATGCTGTTTCATCATTATTCAAACCAATCAGCACATCATATTTTTTTGCGTTTTCTCTCCATTTCCCAACAGATTCTTCTTCGCTGCATAAAGGCTGAAATCCATACTGAGTACCAAAAGGCATGGCTGCCTTCAGGCCATATTTAATGACAGAAGGAACTAATTTTCCATAATTATCCATCATTTTATAAACATCAACCTCATCTTTAATCTCTTCTGTTTTCATCAAAAACTCAGCTGACATTTTCTGTCTTTTATGACGTAATCCAAGAGGAGCACTTTGAATAATGACCCGCTGAAATAGTCCGTTTACCCCTTCAGATATCATCAGATGGGCAATTGCATCACCACCTGAAGACTGACCAAGCAGAGTTACATTTTCCGGATCACCTCCAAAGTCTGCAATATTGGTTTTAATCCATTTCAAAGCTTCAATCATATCCAAAAGTCCTAAATTAGGAGGTCTTTTTTCATCGCCGCCTAAAAAGCCAAAGAGTCCCAGGCGATAGGAAACTGTAACAACAATGATATGCTGTTCTTTTACCCATTCTGCAGGGTCTGCAGTCGGAAGATCGCCACATCCAATTTCATGAGAGCCTCCATGAATCCAGACAACCACCGGAAGTTTATCTTTTTCGTTGATATTTTCAGGCCGGGTTATAGAAAGATATTGGGTAGATTCATCCGGTTCAAATTCTTCAACAGGTGTTACACCAATCATTTTTTCCACAAGCGGACTGAGTTTCTGTGGACAGACCGGAGTTTTATCCTTGAGTCTGCTGTCAAAAATAAAATGCTCTACCGGAACAGGTCTTTGAAATCTTTCGGAACAGGCATACCGAATACTCTTTGCCCTGATGACTCCATTTTCTTTGAACGCTGTAATTTTTCCAAATTTGGTATTGAGAACCACCGTTTCTATATGTTGTGAGCTCATTTTTTAAACTGTAAAAACTTTACACTAAAGATAATTCTGTTTTTTGAGAACAGAAAATTTATATGATTAATAAACACTAATAACACAAATGAATACACGAATTTCCACCAATAAATTGGTGATGCTTGTGAAAAATATTTGCATTTAAACTCAATTCAAGGATTTATATTCACTTGGGGAAACGCCTACTTTGGTTTTGAATAATCTTGTAAAGTGCTGTGGATATTTAAAGCCCAGATCATAGGAAATCTCACTAATTGATTTTCCTTGATCTAAGATCTGTTCTTTAGCGATATCGATGAGTTTATTGTGAATAAGTTCCTGAGGGGAAATTCCTAATTCTTTTTTGATAAGGTCTCCGAAATAATTCGCTGAGAGATTCAGTTTTTCTGCAAAGTAATTCACCATAGGAAAACCTATATTTTTAGGGTCATCCGATTTTAAATACACATCAACAAGGTTCTCAAATTTCCCAATCACTCCTTGATTGATATGGTCCCTGGTGATAAACTGTCGGTCATAAAAACGCATACAATAATTCAGAAACAGTTCAATATTATTTACAATTAATGACTTACTGTGCTTGTCAATGGATTGCCCAAGTTCATGTTTTATATTTTTGAAACAGTCCAGAATAATTTCTCTTTCCTTTTCTGAAAGGTGCAATGCCTCATGCACATCATAGGAAAAGAAATTATAATCTTTTATATTTTTTCCAAGATTCGTTCCTTTTAAAAGATCGGGATGGAAAATCAATGCAAAACCAGCCGGCTGAACAGACTTTCCCTGATTGTAAATCCCATACGTCTGCCCAGGTGCAATGAAAACCAATGTGCCTTCCTGATAATCGTAGCTATGTTTTCCATACTGCATGTCTCCACACATCACATCTTTCAGAAAAACGGTATAAAAACCAAATTTTCTTCTGTACTGGCAGATGGGATCTGATTTGGAAAAATCAATCACATTTACCAATGGATGCAATGTTTCATGATTGGCCATTTTATTATATTCCGAAACGCTGTTATAGATTTCAACCTCCTGATTTTCCATGAAGTATATTTTTTACAGTTCAAAATTACCAATTTCCTGCATAACAGATATCGTGTATGTAAAATTGGTAAGTAATTCGGTAATCTGTATAAGTTCAGTTTACCGGAAAGTTTCGAATTTTGTACCGTTATGAAAACTTTTAATACCAATATTTTTCCAAAGGGTGAACAAGCTCCATCGGATTATTTTTCCGGAGGAAAGGCTTGGGTTCAGATTCTGAAACCTAATGCAGATCAGCTCAACTGCCAGATCGGAAATGTAGTCTTTGAACCCGGATGCAGAAATAACTGGCATTCCCACGGTGGCGGACAGATTTTAATCGTAACTTCAGGAACCGGATATTATCAGGAAAAAGGAAGCCCTGCACAGATCTTACATCCCGGAGATATCGTAAATATCCTTCCGAATATAATTCATTGGCATGGGGCTGCCCCTAACAGCGAATTCACTCATATTGCAATCAATACCAATACACAGAATGGGATTGTGGAATGGCTGGAACCTGTAACGGATGAAGAATATAACAATTTATAGCATCAACTTATTAATTCAAATAACATAAATAATCAAATGAATACATTTACAGTAAAAGCTTATGGGGCTGAGTCTATCACAGCAGACCTGAAAGAAATGAATATTGAAAGAAGAGAGGTAACCTCCAAAGATGTAGAAATTGAAATTCTATATTGCGGAGTATGCCATTCTGATCTTCATACGGCAAGAAACGACTGGGGCGGAACGATCTACCCTGCTGTTCCCGGACATGAAATTGTAGGAAGAATTACAAAGGTAGGAAGTGAGGTCTCTAAATTTAAAGTAGGTGATCTTGCAGGTGTAGGATGTATCGTAGATTCTTGCGGACACTGCAACAGCTGTCAACATGATCTTGAACAATATTGTGAAAACGGATTCACCGGTACCTATAATGGAAAAGACAAGCATACGGGAGGTCATACTTTTGGGGGGTATTCCCAAAAGGTAGTGGTAGATTCTCATCATGTTTTAAAAGTTCCGGAAAACCTTGATCTAGCTGCTGTAGCACCTCTTCTTTGTGCTGGAATTACAACATGGTCTCCTTTGAGACACTGGAATGTAGGTCCAAATTCTAAAGTAGCCGTTGTTGGTTTAGGTGGATTGGGGCACATGGCCATTAAACTTGCAAAAGGTTTAGGTGCTGAAGTAACTTTATTTTCAAGAACTCCCGGAAAAACTGAAGATGCTAAACAATTAGGAGCCGATCATGTTATTATTTCTACAGATGAAGAACAGATGAAGTCTGTAAAAGGGAAATTTGATGTGATTATTGACACAGTTCCTTATGTGCACGATGTGAATCCTTATGTAACTACTTTAAATATCAGCGGAACACATGTTCTTGTAGGATATCTAGGTGGTCTGGAGCCTATTTTGAATACAGTTCCGATGATTTTGGGAAGAAAATCAGTAGCAGGATCAGTGATTGGTGGTATTGCTGAAACTCAGGAATTATTAGATTTCTGCGGGGAACATAATATTGTTTCGGAAATTGAGATGATTAAGATGCAGGATATTAATGAAGCTTATGAAAGAATGCTGAAAAGTGACGTAAGATATCGTTTCGTGATTGACATGCAGTCATTATAATCTGTCTATAGGATATAACAAAAAGAGGTTCTTCAAATTGAAGAACCTCTTTTTTATTGTTCAAGGTTTTGGCCAAAGCTATTCTGATTTTTATCTATCATATATTTGTTTCCATCAGCACCTTTGTTATCATTCCTTTCCATATCATGAAAAGCCCATGCCGCCATTGCATCAATAACAGGAGCAAGTTCATTACCTGCTTCACTCAGTTTATATGTAACGTGAGGCGGCACTACAGGTTTTGCTGTTCTGATGACGAGACCATCTGACTCCAATTGTTTAAGATGCTGAATCAGCATTTTTTCCGTTACCGCAGGAATGGCTTTTTTCAATTCGCTGTATCTTTTCTCTCCTGTAGAAAGATTAAACAGAATAATAGGTTTCCAGAATCCGCCAATTCTTTCCATAACATACATTACGGGACAATCCTGTACAGTCTTCTTATTCTCCTGAATGGTTGAATTTTCTTTAATTGCTGTCATAGTTACATACTTTAGGGTAAGTACTTGTATAAAAGTAAGTACAAATATAACTTTGTCTCAGGAAATAAAAAAATATTTATTATGAAATCGCAGACACTTAATCTATTCATACAAAGTAATTAATATTCAGCGATTACAGATGACCAATAAAAAACAATAAAAATTTACATATGAAAATTATAATCACAGGATCACTAGGAAACGTTGCTAAACCTTTAACAAAGCAATTGGCAGAACAAGGACATGATATCACTGTTATCAGCAGCAATGAAGAACGAAAACAAGACATTGAATCTTTAGGAGCAAAACCTGCTATCGGGTCTATTACAGATGTTGATTTCTTAACCCGGACATTTAGTGGAGCAGATGCAGTATTTGTGATGACACCACCTGCCATCAGTGCTGAGAATATTGTTCAGAATACCATCAATGCTGGTAAGAATTATGCTGAAGCATTAAAAAATGCCGGAGTAAAAAGAGCGGTAATGTTAAGCAGTGTTGGAGCCGGATCTCCTGTAGAAAACGGACCTATCAAAGGGCTTCATCATATCGAAAAGCTTTATCATGAGCTTGACAACACCTCATTTACTTTCTTAAGAGCAGGTTATTTTTATACTAATTTCTACAATGACATTCCATTGATTAAAAATGCAGGAATTATTGGTGGTAATTATCCTGAAAACACAGAAATTCCAGTGGTACATCCAGAAGATATTGCCCAAGCAGCTGCAGAGGAATTGGTGAAAAATGAGACTGGAAAAAATATCCGATATATTATAAGCGACTCCCGAAAAGCTTCTGATTTTGCCAAAGTATTGGGTGCTTCTATTGAAAAACCTGCTCTTCCTTGGGTGGAATTCTCAGATAAAGATTCTTTAAACGGAATGCTGCAGGCTGGTTTACCACAGGATATGGCTGAATTGTATGTTGAAATGGGGCTAGGAATGAAAACGGGAACCGTACAAAAAGATTTTATTGAGCATGGCTCTCCTGTTACAGGAAAGATTAAACTGGAAGATTTCGCTAAAGAATTTGCTTCTAAGTTTTAGACTGGAGGTTGATAACAGGAAACTGAAATTTTAGTACTCATAAAATTGTTAGAAAACAACAGGCAGACTTTTAAAGGTCTGCCTGTTTAAAAATAAGGGTAATAATTAGTTTTTAATCAATTTCAGAGCTTTATTCTCTGTACCTGTTTTTACAAGTACCAGATAAAGTCCTTTTGTAAGACTTTTTACATCCATATCAATTTTTGGCCCTTTTTGCTTTTTCAGAGACATTACCTGTCTGCCGGAAGCATCATACACATAAACATCTACATCGCCTTTATTATTGGAAGGAAGCATAATACCTGTAACATCATCTGCCGGGTTAGGTACCAACCTGATTCCTTCTTCTGATTTCACAATATCTTTTACTCCAAGAGAAGAAGTAGGAACTATAGATTTAATAAGCCATCCATAAGAAGCAACCTCCGGATCACTTACCAAGCGAAGTCTTACTGCAATTTCATCACCAGGGGCAAATGCTCCTAAATTTAAAGAACTGTTCTGGAATAATGTTTCGTTCACACTAGCTGCCGGAAGAGCAGCTCCACCATTGTTCCAGTTACTGAATGATTTTTCATCATAAACGCCCAGGGTAGTCCAATTAACCAGATCTTTAGATCCTTCTACATAAGCAAAATCATATTCTGCTTCTGTAAGGGCCATATGTCTCATTGTCATTGCAGATGCAGGTCCTATAATCACCGGAGTTTTTATATAAGTCTGATAATTCGTGGAATTTGCATATGGATGTCCAACATTATTCAACACATTATAAGTAAATTTATTAGATACATTATCTACTACAAATTTGCCAGTTCCAATATACACATCATTGGTAGTAAAGGCAGGAACATTAATAGCAGATGCTCCACTGTTAAAGTTGATAATATCCAAAGATTTTGTATCCTTGATTGTTTCCTTGGTTCCGTTAGCATACACTCCGGTAACTGAAATAGAGTGAATCCCTTCAGATAAAGTGGATGTTGTAGTAAATGTATAATCGGTATTAGGCTGAGTGCTGGAAATTGTTGATACATAAGTATTATCAACATACACTTTCAGACTCGTAATTTGTGGATTTGTATAATTAAAGACGGCTTTGGCTTTTGTATCATGAATAGCTACCTGATTTACACTTTTTATAATTGGGCGTGCTACATATTCAGGCATCACATAGGTTGCTAGTTCAGGAATAGTGGCTGTCCAGACTCCTCTACCGTGGGTAGCAAGAACCACCTGGTCATTCACAATTTTCATATTCCAGATAGAAACGGGAGGCATAGTGGTTACAAGAGACCATGTTGCACCGCTATCTACGGTTTCAAATATACCAATATCTGTTCCTGCCCAAAGGATTTTATCATCAAATGGCATTTCAATTAAGCTATGTACAGGAACATCCGGGAAACCTGTAGAGGTAGATCCTGTACTGTACCCTGAAATATCTGTCCATGTTGCACCAAAATCATTGGTTTTTACCACTTTCGGCTGAGCGGCTACGGAGAACATTACATATGCTCTGGCTTCCGTTGTATTTGATGGAGAAATTCCACTGATATAATAGTTACCTGTGGTTGGCAGATTACCTGTTGTTTTAGTAAAGGTAGATCCATTATCTTTTGAAACGTTGATCTTATACGTTGTTCCCGTTCCTCCTGAAGCAGCAGAACCGGCCCAAACTACATCAGGATTTGCTACAGACACTTTAACAGTGGCAAATGAAGCATTTCCATTCCATGTTCCGTTGTTGGCTGCTGTAAAGGTTGTTAACCCCCATGTTCTACCGAAATCCGGAGATTTCCAAACCCCTTTAGAGGACACTGTAAATACAACATCCGGGTTATTATTAGCGTTGGCTAATTTTGAATAGAATGGAGATGATGTCGATCCATAGTCTGCATTTCTGGCTGTAAAACGGCCTGTGGTACTTACTCCCTGCTCTGTTCTTACAAAGTTATTGTACTGAGAACCAAATATCATTTCATTAGGCTTATTATAGTTCCAAAGGGCCTCAAAGCCGTCTCCACCCAATAAAGATAAGTAGTTTGAAGTGCTTGAGGAAGGAGCTGTAATGGTAGCTGATGATCCGTTATCCTGAGCTCCTGTGACATAAGCATCTGCCCCGTTCTTTTTGTCTGCACCGTAGAACTGTGTTGTATTAAGCCCTGTTACAGGGTTACTCCAATCTCCCTGAGTTTCTCCCGGGTTTGTTTTATATTGCGTGGAATACACTCCACCGTCATTAGTCAACAATAATCTAAATTGTGCAGGGTTTGCCGGATTAACCTGACAAACGATACCGTGCTGATCAGGATGCACAGCCGTGTTAAGGTAGGCTGTATTATAGCCACTTGCAATGGAAAGTACATTGTATGAGTTATCCGTAGTATCTACGGTAACCTTTGCCACAGAAACTCCACCTACATAAATAATATTTTCATTAAACGGATGGGCTGTAACGGCATTATCATACCATCCCTGATCTCCAAGGATTTCCTTACTGTTTCCGGTTTTATAAGTTAGAGCCTGAAAGCTGGTTCCTGCGTTGGCAGACATATATATTCCTGTAGTTGCACCTTCCTGGCAGCTCAGATAAATTTTACTCTGATTAACCGGAGATACAGCAATCTCAATTCTTTTTATTGCTTTATTAAGAGCCAGTGCATCAAATACTTTTGTCCAGGTAGTCCCTCCATCTGTAGATTTAAGAACGCCTAAAGTATTAACAGAAGCATATATAGCACTGAAATCGCTGGTTGCAACAAGATCTTGGGTAGAAACATAAGCAGTTCCATTGACAGTTGACCCTGTAAAGGTCTGATTCCATGTAGTTCCACCATCCTGAGTTACGTATATCCCTTTTGAAGTAGCTACTAACAGGTTATTTGAATTGGCTGGGTTTACCAATAACCTTCCTACATCACCAAAAGCAGCAGTATTCTGTAATCTTGTCCAATGCTCTCCTGCATCTGTAGATTTTATAAGACCTGTTCCTGTAATCTTATCTAAATTACCAAATGGCTCTCCAGTTCCAGCATAAACAACATTCGGGTTTTGCGGAGAAATGGCAATCGTAGAAGTAGCCAGGTTAGGAACGGCAAAATCTGTAGTATTTTTCCAGGTTGTTCCGGCGTTGTCAGTAATCCAGACTCCACCACCTACTGATCCTACATACCATTTATCAGGGTTCAGAGGTGAGACTACGATACTCCTGTCTCTCCCCGGAATATTATTAGGACCTCTTTCTGTAAACACAACGTTGTTGATAGAATAAGCTCCGTTTTTAGCAGCAATGGAAGATTTCTGTTTAGCTTGTTTAAGAGTAGCACTGTTAAGCGCTTTGTTATATTCTTTCAGCAAATTCCCATCTTCATAAAGCATTTTATTGGTACCAATCGGCATTGTGATCTGACGTCTGTACTCTGCCATCTCTTCAATCCCTTTTTTCTCTTTAACTCCTGTTTCCTGTTCTCTTAATTTTTTATCGGCACGGTGTCCCATGACCATTTCTCCAGGTTTTGCCATACTCATCAACAATTCCTTTCTAAGCTGAATTTCTTCAGCTCCATCACCAATGTTTTCAAAAACTTTATTAAACTTCGGATCATTATAAGCAAGTATCTTTTTCAGGTTTTGTTCTTTCTGTACCTGAGCATAGACTTTTTTATCAGCTGAAACTTTAATTTTATCCTGTTCCGCTGATTCTTTTTCTTTCTGCTTAACTATTCCGTCTGCATTGGACGACGGCGGGCGGCTTGTATCTGCTTGTGTATTGAAATGCTGACAAGCATTCAATAAAAAAACAGCGCTTATTACAATTGCCCCATTTCTGATGTAGTTTTTTTCCATGTGTGGTTATCTTATAGGTATTAAAATTTGATTGTCATTTTCTTTTTCGTCTACTTCCAGTTCTGTTTTTATCATTTTACGGTAAGGTATGATGACAAGAACGTTATCAGGTTTCCAATAAATGGAATCTGCAAGGATTTTTGTTTTATCTTTTTTAAAAATATTCGTTTTGGCTTCTTTTACATAATAGGTAAGCCACCTTCCAGGCTCAAGAGGGTTATCTTCAAACTGATAAAAAAGAATAAACCGATTATCCGGGCTCAATTTTCTGGCGTACTTATTTTCCATATCATTACTTACAAAACCCGTTTTAACAGAGGATTTACAGCAAATCAAGAGCATTATTATTATACTGGTAAAGATTTTCATAAAACTCGAAATAATTCACTTTTAAAGATATAAAAAAAATCAATATAGTAATGGTAAAAAATTAACCTAAAGATCATCAATAATCTAATCTATAATTGTTTTAATTAATACTTATATATTTATTATCGGAAAAACATTGTAATATAAACAGTTTCGGCGCACCAAAGGTGCGCCGAAACTTATCTGAAAATTTATAAAAAAATCGCAATAAACTTCTGCATTGCGATAGTATCCAATTAAAATTATTCTATTTCTTCTCTTTTAATATTTTTTCTAAAACCTTCAGTTTTCCATCAATAGGTTGTTCAATCTTTAATCCTAAAACCTCAGCAACCAAAGGGTAAATATTGATATTGGTAAATTCTCCAATTTCCATATTATTTTTAAACTCCGGTCCCCAGGCATAGAAAGTTGCTTTCATTTCAGGAACTGTTCTTGGATTGTATCCATGTTTCCCTACGGAAGTTTTCTTTCCTTTTTCCAAAAATATTTTCGGAGCTTTAGGAAGGAGAAGAATCTGACCTATCCTGTTGTACTTATCATCTCTTGCAGCAAAATGCAGGTATCTTGGTAATTTTTTATCTAAATACACTTCGTAGTCCTCTGTTTTATGAGCTTTTAATTCTTTATAAACAGCTTTTACCTCATCCGGATTTTTAACATATACTCTTAAAAGGGTTTGGGAATTGTAAAAATCGAATCTGTTTTTATCAAAAAGAAGAGCTGGAATTTCCAAAGGAGCTCCACCATCAACCTTAATCATTCCGTGGTCTGAAACAAAAACAAAGTTGACATTTTTTAATCCTAAATCATTTACTTTCTGGACAAGATCTCCAATGGCCTGATCAATCAGATGAACAGCAGTTTCTGTTTCTTTGGTATCCGGACCAAAGTGATGTCCGCTTCCATCTACTTCCGGGAAGTATAATGAGATAAAATGGGGTCTTTGATCTTCAGGCAGCTTCAGCCAGTTTACAACCTTTTCTACTTTTTCGTATGGTGTAAATTTTTCATGATAGGGATAGTAATAGGTAGGTCTCATTCCTCCTGCATCGCTGGCAGATCCTACCCACATTAAGGATGCAGATACCATTCCCTGTTTCTCAGCTAATCCCCAAAGTGGAATTCCGCCGTACCAGCTTCCGTCTTCTGCATTTTTTTTATTACTCATTGCATACGTTTCCTTTCTCTTATAATCATAGAAAAAGTTATCAATTAAACCATGATGAGAAGGATAAAGTCCGGTGATAAGACTCCAGTGATTGGGAAAAGTAATACTCGGATAGCTTGGAATCATAGCTTCTGCCTTTACTCCGTTATCAGAAAGTTTCAGCAGATTTTCGGCATTATATTTTTTAGCATAATCATATCGAAAACCATCGGTAGAAATCATGATAATATAAGGTTTCGACTGGGCTTCAATGCTGTTCAGGCGGCCTGCAACTACTACCTGAGCTGTATCTGTAGTTCCTTGCTGAGCAAAAACTGTTAAGGAAAGAAACAGCAGTAAAAAGTGTATTCCTCGCTTCATTATTTAAAAATTTTCGGCAAAGTTACATTCTCTACTGCTCCCTTAAAAGTTTAAGAGATTAAAAGTATATTAAAACCTCTTTATTTTTTAATGTATATGAAAGTATTGATTAAATCCTGCGTATCATTTCAAATTGTGATAACCAATTTTGAAGGCCTATTTTTTTATCAAGAAATACATCTGTTTCTTTAGAAGTATCATCTACATTATTGATAGCGATGGCTTTCCCATCAGCAATAGCCGTAAAAAGTCCGGAACCTATCCCTTGCTTTCTATAATCTTTATGTACCGCAATCTGAAGCACCTTTCTTGCACCAGGATTGTAAATGATATATCCTACTAAATTTCCTTCCGAATACGCTCCCAGTGTTTTATAAGTATCCGGCATAGGATTCAATACATAAATAGATCCCTGCCATGAAGGTTCAATATCCCAGAAAGAAAGTAGATTATCCCATTGAAAATCCTTCATTTCTTTTATTGTGATTGTAGAGCTTTCTGCCTCTGAATTGATATTCCCTTTAAAACAAAGCAATTTTCTTACGATGCTAAAGCCTAAATTTTTATAAGCCCTTATCGCTGCAACATTTTCTTCAATGACTTCAAGCAGCAATATATCTGCACCTTTTTCTTTTAAAACAGGAATGATAAAATCATACATTTTTCTTACCAATCCTTTTCCTCGGCTTTCGGGTATTACCCCAGTTCCGCCATTATAAATAATTTTCTGCCCATTCTCCAGCTTTTCAGCCTGAAGAATAAAACTTACTAATTTCCCTTCTTCAAAAGCACCTACTGAAATATTCATATCTAATTTTTCAGCAACAATTTTTGCCGAAAGTACTTCCTTTGTAAGATGAAAAGGAACAATATAGTCGGAAAAAGAAAGATTGAATACTGCTAAAAGCTCATCTAATTCAACATTGGCTAAGGTTTTAAACTCCATGGATCTTTATTTTAAAATTATCATTCTACAATTACCATTCTCTGTCAAGATCTTCTTTCCAGTCGTAAGGCATTAATTCTTTCAGGGTTACAAATACTCCGTTTTTCACTTCTATTATGGCATTCAGATTTTGTTTGGAAAGCTGGCTCATCAATTCTCTGCAACGTCCACAAGGAGGAACTGCATTTCCATCATTTCCTACTGCAACTACAGCTTTGATATAACGTTCTCCGTTCTTCAGCATTTCTGCTACAGCGCTATGTTCAGCACAAAATCCCATGGAACATGCTGTATCAATACTGATTCCTGTGTATACATTTCCATCTGCTGTTTCAATAGCTGCAGCAACTCCACCATATTCTATAAAATCATTCAGTATTGTGGATTTTGCAAACTGACTGGCTATCTCTTTTAAGTCTTTTCTCATTGAACAAAGTATTAAGGTTTCTGATTATTTAAATACCACTGAACAGCATTCTTTTCTTCTCTTTTTATAAACGGATCTTTTCCATCATTATAATCATTGCCATCCAACCATTCCATTGTACTAAGCTTTTCTTTTAATTGCTGATATTCTTCTTTTACTTCAGGATGGGCACGAAGATAATCCCGGAATGCAATATGGCGAAGCCAATGCTCAGATGAAACAGGAATGGTATGGATATGGGCTATCCGAAGATTATGGTTGTGAAGTTCTCCCGGAATTTCATCTTCCGAATGAATAATTTCCGGAAATCCCAGGTTCTGAGGCTTAGCTGTCAACTTAATGAAAAAGCGGCGATACGGCATATCTTCATTGTACTTTTCATAATACACATAATCCTTTCCTTGTAATAATAGGGGAAATTTATCGAGTTCGGACTCATCTTTCACCCCAATCATAATGTCTATAATGGGTTTTGCTGATAGTTCTTCTACAGAAGTACTTCCAATATGCTCTATTGTAGGATGTAAAAAGCCAATGCTTTTTTCGAGTTCATTTTTAATGGATTCAAACTGATTCTTCCAGAATGGATTGTATTTTTCACAAGTAACTTTCATGGGCATCCGCTTACTACACAAATATAAAAAAAACCAGGCAACACCCTTAAATAAAGGATATTAAAATTTATTATCAATACATAAAAGAATAATACCTCTGAAAAGTCAGAGGTATGGTTAAAAATATTTGGATGTGTTTTTTTATTCTTTGATTAACTTTTCATAAGACAGATTTCCATCTTTTAATTTGATTTCAAAATAATAAATTCCCGGCTTAAGATCTTCAACACTGATATTTTCGCCATCCGGTTTTACAGATTTCACTTTTCTACCTGTTGCATCATAAACATCAAGAGCACTTATCCTATCAATATTTTTGAAATTTACAGTGGTCTTAGCTGGATTAGGATAAAGACTGACCTTCTTGTTAGCAGCAGCAACTTCATTTGTTGATAGAGTACTGGAAGTCATTGTTAAAGTTGCATAACTTCTTCCTGCATCATGATATCCTAGGATATTGTCGCTCTTACGTGCATAAAAGATATTAATTGTTCCTGCAGCATTCGGAATTGCAAAATCACCAGCCCCTCCGGAAAGACTTCTTGTTGCTACAATAGTTCTAATACTTCCGGATACTGTATTTGATGTCTCCGTCCAATCCTGGCTGGGATCTGCGTTGGGCATTGTCTTTCCTATAAATGTATAATCTCTGTTCGCTGTAGAATTATAAATAAATCCATCAGACCCCGAACCCATACCTGTAGTTCCAAACCCAATTCCAAGCATGGAATTGCTCTCCCCGGTTAATGTGAGTGTTACTCCTGTAGGGGTTGTATCTAATTTCACCGTCATACCGGTAACCGGAAGAGCTACCGTTCCTGACGAAAACTGAGCCCATGCAAAGTTGGCAAGGGCTATACTTAATGTAAGTAAAGTTTTTTTCATATCATTTTTTTAAGATGTTAATAATTTCTTCCTTGTGAGTCTGTAAGGCATATTCAAAAGGGGTCATCCCCATTGAATCTTTTATTGATTTATCAGCTTTATATTTAAGCAGAAGTTCAATGAGTTCTTTATTCCCGAATTTTACTGCCCAAAATAGCGGTGTAGAACCTGTATCATCTGCAATATTGGGATCTGCATTTTTCTTTAGTAAATCTTCAACCAACTTTTTGTTGTATTTCACAGAAAGACCTGCCAATGCTGTTCCTTCTCTGCTTTTATAGTTTACGTCCTTTACATGGTCTATTAAAAATTCAGCTACTTCTATATTTCCTCTGTAGCAAGCGAGAATAAGAGGTGAAAACCCATTTTCATTGGGTTGATTGATGATATCAGGATTCTGCTTCATCAGCTCTTTTACTTCGGAAACCGTTCCACTTCTGGCAATATCAAATATTGATTTTGCTTTCTCCTGGGCCAATAAAAAAGATCCCAGAAATATACTTACTGCTATAATCAGGTTTCTCATTTTATCAGTATATAATTATATTCAACATTTACATTTTCGGCAATTTTTTTAGTAACCACTTTAGGTATGGTCACTTTATAATCTGCCGGTTTTGCTACAAAACTTCCCTGCATATAAATCTTTCCATCCTTTGCATACATTGAAGCTACAGAGGTTATCGCTTTATCTACTCCATGAAAGTTTAAAGTTCCCTGAACCGTATATTTCTGTGGACTGGCAGTAAGTTTTGACTTATCGAAGCCTATAACTTTTCCTTTAAATGTGGTTTTAGGAAATTTAGCAGATTCTGCATAGCTTTCATTAAAATGTTCTTCCATTAATTTGGTTTTAAAATGGAAGTTTTTTACAACAGAAACAGATGCCATTTCTCCGGTGTCAGCATTAAGAATAACCAGATTGGCATCATCCTGAGCATAAATATCATCAAAAAGAGGTACTGATGCTTCAAATGTTAGTTTACCGGTTTTGGAACTGTATTTCTGGGCTGAAGCGTAACCGGCAAAAAACAGGATTACGCTTAATAGTGTTAGTTTTTTCATATCAAATATTTTTAGTTTTCGGTTAATCCATCAGCTTTCCACTTAATGAAAGTATTAATCTGAGTGGCAGATAATGAACCACCTTTAGGCATTTTCTGTGGGTCTCCGTTTGCTCTTTGAATCCTGTCTAAAATCCCGTCTATATTATTCTTTGCCTGGTCGTAAGTCGCTAAGGGTTTAAAACTTCCTGCAGAATGGCAGCCAATACAGTTATTATCAATAATCGGCTTTATATCTGTTGTATATTTTACAGGTAATATGACAGGGGTATTTTCTGAAATTTCTTCATAGGTTCTGCTTTCACATGCAATAATGGTTGCTGCAAATGATATGACTAGGAGGTATATTACTTTTCTCATATTAAAAAACTCTGTAAAGGTTAAACCCAAAGAAAATGTGTCCTTTTCCCCAATTTCCGGATGCATTCGTAAGATATCCGATATCTGAATTGATCTGGGAGTTTGTAAATAAAAGCTGAAAAACATGTCCCCCGGTTTCTATATCCACACCTAATGACAAGGGATTTTTATAAAAACTGTGATTGTCGAAATTCACAAAATATTCTGCATTTACAGAAATTCTTTTTGAGATTTTATATCGGCCACCAAGACCGGCAAGAAATTGGTTTTTATCTTCTATAGTAGGTTCATAAAGATTCTTATGTACATATGAAGGGGTAAACTGTAATGAAAATTTATCACTAAATCTTCTAGAAATGAGAGCCTGTGTAAGATAAGACAGTCTGTCACTGAATCTAAGATGTGGATATGTATCTTTATCCATGGCTGTATTGGCACCCATTACATGATAGCCAACAACATCTACCGGAAAGCTCTCATTTTGTTTTACCAATCTATACTTAATGCCACCTTCAAAAGTTTTCATATTGGTTTCCCGGGACAGGCTTAAAGATATGGCATCTGTAACTCCGTAGATAACCCCCAGTTTAGTAGAAGCATTATCCAGTCCGAAAAAATCCTTAAACCCGGCGCTTACATCGCCAAACCGATGGGCAACAATCATATACCATTCTTTTTTGGCAGCAAGTTTAGTGGATTGTCCGGTCACAATCTGCAAGGCTTTGAATGCAGGTTGTGAGGTATCTGTATTGGTTTTTACAGTATCAATATCTTTCAGCAGATCTTCCTGTGCAAAAGCAAAAACTGATGAAAGTACCGACAAAAATAAGAGAGCTTTTGTCATATTACGATTCGCATTAAATTATGATATAACAAATCTATCGTCTTATCAATTCAAAAATATGTGATAAAAGTCACCAAGAAAATAGTTTTTATCAATCATAAATATAAAAGTTTTAAAACAATATAAATTAGACTAATCTAACATTTTCATTTACAGCCACTTTAATCCCTTCTTTTGTTTGCAGAATCTCTCCATCACTTTCAATTTTTTTCAAAACCCTGCTTACCACTTCTCTGGAAGTTCCAAGATTATTGGCAATTTCCCTGTGAGTAATTTTTATGGGATTGTGCCCCGTGACGGAAATTTGCTGCTTGATATAATTAAGAACTCTTTTATCCAGGCGGTGAAAAACAGCATCGTTCACCATGTTCATTACTTCTGAAAATCGCCTGTCATATTCACGATAAAATAATTTATTAATCTCAGGAAACCTCAACAGCCATTCATGTATAATGGAAACAGGAACCAACAATGCTTCGGAATCTTCTTCTGCAACAGCATATACCCTGCTTATATAATCCGTAAAAATAGATGAAAAGGTCATCAGGCAGCTATCACTTTCTCTGATATAATAATAGATAAGCTCTCTTCCATCGTTAAGTGTAAAAACTTTTATGGATCCTTTGATCAAAAAAGGGACATACTTATTTTTCTGCCCTTCCCTCACTATTTCAGTCTTTGATTTTATATCTGCTAAAACAGCATGCTTCTGAAACTCATCCAGAAAATCGTTTCCTAAGAACCCGAATTTCTGAATAATAAATTGATTATTCATATCCTTTTTCCTTCAATATTTTGAAACAAATATATAAAACAGGATTAACTATTTAATAAAAAACAAAAAATTTTCATTATTAATAAATAAAAACAATCCAAAAACTCCTTTATGTGAATATTTACCATAAAATAATTCACTGTATTAACAATTTGTGATAAAAAAAACTGTTCCATAAAAATGAAACAGTTTTTGTAAGGTCCTATTTTTAAGGTCAGAATCTGTATTTCACATTGAATCCATAAAAGAAGTAAGATTTATTAGGACCCGGATTAAGATCTGTACTGACTCCTTTAGGGTAACCACTACCGGTATCAGAATCATTGATATTATTTCCTAAGAATAAAAAAGTATAATTGATCTGATTGGTAAGGTTATTTCCCATCACATAAAGATCTACATCAAACTTACCAAAGGTCTTTTTATATCCTAATTTTGCATTTAGCAACCCAAAACCTTTTACTGGTGGTTTCTCATTTTTAAAATCAGTATACACTTGTCCCAGATAATTAAAGGTATTTAAAAGATAAAAACCTGGCTTAGTATAAATATCCAAGCCTAGAGCATATTTATTTCTCGGAACTCCCACAACAGTTTTGTGATCATAAGTTTCCTTTCTTCCTCCCACTATTGTTGTAAAATCCTTATACTTAGCATCGTAATAAGAAAGATTTACAAACGGAACCACTCTTTCAATAAATGAATTCTCTGATCTGTACTGATATCCGACACTAAACTCAAGTCCCGTATTTTTCTGACTTCCGGTATTAGTCCAGTAGGTTTGCCCCGGAGTAATGCTATTAGGGATAACCAGTTGTGTAAGTTTATCAGAATAGTCAATTCTAAATGCAGAAATACGATAATCTAACTTTGTATTGAGTAAAAGCCCATGTACACTGAAATCAAACATTCTTGCGCGCTCAGGTTTTAAATCATCATTCGTCATGTTTGTAGCAGTAATAAATGATGAAGCTGCGGTAGGAGAATTATACCCTTCACTATAGCTCAAATTAAAGATCTGATACTTCCATTCTTTCTGTAAAGCAAAGTGAGGGGTGTATGCCATGTCATATTTCTTGTTGAATGACTGGTCTTTACGGCCGGCGATCAAACCTGGTAATGCATAAAGATCTTTTCTATCATAATTTGTTCTATTAGCACTTAAACCAGCCAATAACGTTAATCCCCAAGGTTTATAGGTAAGATAGTCTATCACAAAGTAAGTGGATTGATTGTTATTATATTTAAAATAGGAAGCTCCACTCATCCCTGTTGTCTGCAAAGGTTCAGTTTCAGAACCGGTAAATCGATAGCTTGAAGTAGTAGATACTGAATTTTGTATTTCTGCTCCAAAATCTAAACGGTTTTCAAAATCCTTAAACTCATTCTTTAATGTAAAAGTGGAACGCAATCCTACATTCGGAGAGCTTGTAACTCCATAGGCTCCAGCTGAAACACTTTCCGTATTTGCATTATAATAAAATAAAGTGGTATAGTTTCTTAAATTAGAAGTAAGACTTACCATATTACTCAATCCTACTCTTGTTGATTTTATTTTCGTTCCTGAGTTTTTTCGGATATAGGCAGGATTCCCATTATCAATTCCCGCATAATAATCATCGTATGAAATCTGGCCTGAAGTATGCTCATAGGAATAAGCCTGGCTTGCAAAGAAACTTAACTGATCTTTTTTCCCGAGCTTAACAGTACCATTCACATTAAAGAAATTTTTCAATCCGCCACCATTTGGTCTGTATCCATCCGTTTCAAGGTGTCCGTATGCTGCACTTACAGAGTAATTCTCATCAGAAACATTCAATTGTGTTCTTGACTGGAATGTTTTAAATGCTCCGAACATGGCGTTTTCAGAAATAGATACTCCTTTCGTAAAATCAGGACGGGTATAAAAACGGACTGCTCCTCCAACTCCGCCACCGTACATTGTTGCTGCCGGACCTTTGATAACTTCAACATTGGTTACATAAGCGAAGTCAACATCATCAAGGACAGTCACTCCTTCAGCGTTGGTTAGCGGCATATTATTCCAGTAAGCTTTCACTCCCCAGTTATTAAACTTCTGATCGTTTCCATATCCACGAAGCACAAGTCTTTGTCCACCGAAGTTGGTTCGTTTATCTACCTGAAGCCCTGGCATTGTTGACAATGTTTGGTCAATTGCTGCAGGGTTATTCCTGTTAAGATCTTCTTCGGAAAGCGTTTCTACAGATTGTCCATGTCTTTTGAATTCTGCACGTTCCTGTTTTATTTTCTTTCTACCAAGAATGTTTACTTCATCAATTGATCCTTCCTGCACCTGTTGAGCATGAGTGATAGCGCAACCTAACATTGCTGCTATGCATATATATTTTTTCATTATTTAAAAATTAGTTATCATTAATATTATATTCACTTTAGACAAAGTGATTCTCCGGAGGCGGAATACTAATGGATAAATAATGAGTACTTTCTAATAGGTAATAGTGATTGGGGATTGTACTTAAATCCAGCGTTAAAAAAATGGAAAATCCCTTCCCAGCGAGAATAGTAAAACGGGATGTTTTAAGCAGAACTTTCTTATGGCCTGGAAGATCAATCTGAGTTCTCAGATTTCTTTTTTTAACGGTTAATTTTTTCGAAAGATCCACCAATGAGTTGATGATAATGTCTTTTTTATCAAGGTAACAGAAAAAGAGTTTTTTCCCATTACTCTTGCTCACCCGAACTACATCATAAGAAAATCCGTTAAGTACAAATTCTTTATCTTCTTTCCATTCTGCTTTTACAAGATCATCTTCTGTAAAGCATACAGTTTGTGATTTCTTTAAAGGATGCCGGGTAATATTATACTGTGTATGTTCATATAGTTTTCTTTTCACATGAAAAACAACCTTGTAAGCCATATTATTAAATAACATGATCACCGGAATACATAAAAAGATAAAAAATAGTTTTTTATTCAAATTGGTTTATAAATATATTTTCTATTGAATTTATTTTAATGCAAAAACACATAATAACAATAAAACGTTTTTCAGTTTTCATAAATTATCCGTAAATATAATTACATAAAATCAAATTACTTATATTACATCAAGAACATATTGCCAATTTATATTTAAAATTAATAAAGCCTATCAACATTAAATTTATTACATTTTTAAAATCAATGTGAAAAAGTATTCCGAAAAACACAAAAAATATAAAAAGAACAAATTGATGAATTAATAAACTACCCTTTAAATCGATATTCATTCCCTCCAAAATATCACATAAAAAATGCCCTGGTAAAAAACCAGGGCATTCTTATTTTATTGTAAGAAAAATCTTAAGCTTGTACGTTGTTTCCTCCTAATACGAAAGGCTCAACTTCTTTGATTTCTCCGAACTGCTGCTCGTAGTTAGCGATGTTCTGTTGAAGAGCGCTTAATACTCTTTTAGCGTGAAGTGGAGCAAGAATTACTCTTGATCTTACTTTAGCCTGCTGAACACCTGGCATCAACTGAATAAAGTCTACTACAAATTCAGATGGAGAGTGGTTTACTAACGCTAAGTTAGCATAGATACCAGCAGCTACCATTTCGTTTAATTCGATGTTGATGTTTCCGTCTTGTGGATTTTGATTGTTGTCCATTGTTATAAATTATGTTTTTAAAATTCGAAATTTGAGATTGTGAAAATATAAAAATAATTTCAAACCCCAAATTTCAAATCATTAATTTTAGTTAAGGTCTTCGAATTCTTTCTTAGAACCTACGATAACATTCTGATACTCTTTAAGACCTGTACCTGCAGGAATTCTGTGTCCTACAATTACATTTTCTTTAAGACCACCCAGAGCGTCCACTTTACCAGCAACTGCTGCCTCGTTAAGAACCTTAGTGGTTTCCTGGAACGATGCTGCAGACATGAACGATTTCGTTTGAAGTGCTGCTCTTGTAATACCCTGTAGTACAGGAGTTGCAGTAGCAGGAAGAGCTTCTCTTACTTCTACTAACCTTTGATCTTCACGTTTCAATTTAGAGTTTTCATCTCTTAATTCTCTTGCAGTAATCATCTGACCTGGTCTGAATTCTTTAGAATCACCAGCATCAACCACTACTTTAAGACCGAACACTCTGTTGTTCTCTTCCAAGAAGTCATACTTATGTTCAAGAGCTCCTTCTAGGAATTGAGTATCACCTCCATCCACGATAGATACTTTTGTCATCATCTGTCTTACGATGATTTCGAAGTGCTTGTCGTCGATTTTTACCCCTTGTAGACGGTAAACTTCCTGGATCTCATTTACTAAGTATTCCTGAACAGCTGTTGGACCTTTAATTCTTAAGATATCGTCTGGAGTGATTGAACCGTCAGAAAGTGGCGAACCAGCTCTAACGAAGTCATTCTCCTGTACTAAGATCTGGTTAGATAATTTAACTAAATAAATTTTTCTTTCTCCAGTTTTAGCCTCAACGATCAATTCACGGTTACCTCTCTTAATTTTTCCGTAAGAAACTACCCCGTCGATTTCAGTAACAACTGCTGGGTTTGAAGGGTTTCTTGCTTCGAATAATTCGGTAACTCTCGGAAGACCTCCGGTGATATCCCCTGCTTTCGCAGATTTTCTTGGGATTTTGATTAGGACTTTACCAGCCTTAATTTTCTCACCATCGTTTACCATTAAGTGGGCTCCTACCGGTAAGTTGTAAGCTTTTTGCTCAACACCTTTAGAGTCTACCACCTTAAGGGTAGGTACGGCTTTCTTATTTCTAGATTCAGAGATTACTTTCTCTTCAAATCCTGTCTGTTCGTCAATTTCAAGTTGGAATGAAATACCTTGGATGATATCCTCGTATTCTACCTTACCTGAAGTTTCAGCAATGATAACCGCGTTATACGGATCCCATCTACAGATAGTATCTCCTTTCTTCACTTTATCACCTGGTTTAACAGATAATATAGATCCGTAAGGTACGTTAGCTACCATTAATGGAGTTTTAGACTCATTATCAGCAACCAATCTAAATTCTGTTGAACGAGAAACTACAACCTCAGCTGTATTACCGTTTTCATCTTCAGAAGTAATAGTTCTTACTTCATCCATTTCTACGATACCGTCTCTTCTTGCAACAATAGATGGATTTTCAGAAACGTTACCTGCGGTACCCCCTTGGTGGAAGGTTCTCAACGTAAGCTGAGTTCCTGGTTCCCCAATTGACTGTGCACCGATAACACCTACTGCCTCACCCATGTGGATCATCTTACCTGTTGCTAAGTTTCTACCGTAACATTTCGCACAGATACCTTTTTTAGCTTCACATGTAAGTGGTGAACGTACTTCAACAGCTTCTAATCCTGCTGCCTCAATTTTCTTAGCTAATTGCTCAGTAATTACTTGGTCAGCTTCAGCAATTAATTCATCACTTTCAGGATCATAAATATTGTGAAGAGATACTCTACCTAAGATTCTTTCAGAGATTTTCTCAACAATCTCGTCATTTTTCTTAAGTGCAGTAACTTCTGTTCCTCTCAGCGTTCCACAGTCATCTTCTGTAACGATAACGTCCTGTGCAACATCTACCAATCTTCTGGTTAAGTAACCAGCATCGGCAGTTTTAAGAGCGGTATCCGCAAGACCCTTACGAGCACCGTGGGTAGAGATAAAGTATTCCAAGATGGAAAGACCTTCCTTAAAGTTTGCAAGGATCGGGTTTTCGATGATCTCCGCACCGGTAGAACCAGCTTTTTGCGGTTTCGCCATCAATCCTCTCATCCCTGATAACTGACGGATCTGCTCCTTAGAACCCCTCGCCCCAGAATCAAGCATCATGTATACAGAGTTGAAACCACCTTGGTCAGTTTTCATTCTGCTCATGATCATTTCAGTTAATCCGGCGTTGGTGTTAGTCCAAACGTCGATTACCTGGTTATAACGTTCTGTATCGGTAATTAGACCCATGTTATAGTTAGCTCTAATTTCGTCTACAGTTTCAATTGAAGTAGCAATCATCTGCTTTTTCTCTACAGGTACTACGATATCTCCAAGAGAGAACGATAGACCTCCTTTGAATGCGTTTGAGTACCCTAGATCTTTCATTGCATCCAAGAACTTCACAGTTGTAGGGAAATCCGTATCAGCAAGGATCTTACCGATAACGTTTCTTAATGATTTCTTAGTAAGAAGCTCATTAATATATCCTGACTGCTTAGGTACGATTTGGTTGAATAAGATTCTACCTACAGAAGTTTCGATCAATCTTGTTACGATTACTCCATCTTCTTTAACTGGTAGTCTACATCTTACCTTAGCATTTAATGAAACTCTACCTTCTGCATAAGCAATTTCCGCTTCTTCAGGAGAATAGAATGCAAGACCTTCTCCTTTTACTTTCATATCCTCTGTAGAGCTCAATTCTTTAGTCATGAAATAAAGACCAAGAACCATGTCCTGAGATGGTACTGTAATTGGAGAACCGTTTGCAGGGTTCAAGATGTTTTGAGAACCTAACATCAATAACTGAGCTTCAAGGATTGCTTCTGGTCCTAACGGTAAGTGTACCGCCATCTGGTCACCATCGAAATCGGCATTGAAGGCCGTAGTTACTAACGGGTGTAGTTGGATAGCTTTACCTTCGATCATCTTAGGTTGGAAAGCCTGAATACCAAGTCTGTGAAGAGTAGGTGCCCTGTTCAATAGTACCGGGTGACCTTTCATCACGTTTTCTAGGATATCATAAACTACTGGTTCTTTTCTATCGATAATTCTCTTCGCAGATTTTACTGTTTTTACAATTCCTCTCTCAATTAGTTTTCTAATGATGAATGGTTTGTACAATTCAGCTGCCATATCTTTAGGAATACCACACTCGTGAAGCTGTAAGTTTGGACCTACAACAATTACCGAACGCGCAGAGTAGTCAACCCTTTTCCCTAGTAGGTTCTGACGGAAACGACCCTGCTTACCTTTCAATGAATCAGAAAGTGATTTCAATGGTCTGTTTGATTCAGATTTTACTGCAGAAGATTTTCTTGTGTTATCAAATAATGAATCTACTGATTCCTGAAGCATACGCTTCTCGTTTCTCAAGATTACTTCAGGAGCTTTGATCTCCAATAATCTCTTCAAACGGTTATTTCTGATGATAACTCTTCTATAAAGGTCATTTAAGTCAGAAGTTGCGAAACGTCCTCCATCCAACGGAACCAATGGTCTTAGTTCTGGTGGGATAACAGGAAGTACACGCATAATCATCCACTCTGGTCTGTTGATCATTCTTGTATTGGCACCTCTTAATGCTTCTACAACGTTCAATCTCTTAAGAGCTTCAGTTCTTCTTTGCTTAGAACCTTCATTGTGAGCTTTGTGTCTCAAGTCGAAAGACAATGCATCAAGATCAATTCTTTTTAATAGATCTTCTACAGCTTCAGCACCCATTCTGGCGATGAATTTGTTTGGATCAGAATCATCAAGATACTGGTTTTCTACAGGAAGAGTTTCCATGATATCAAGGTACTCTTCTTCTGTAAGGAATTCCATGTTCTCAAAATCAGAACCGTCTAATTTCTTAGCAATACCTTGTTGAATCACTACATATCTTTCGTAGTAGATGATCATATCTAATTTCTTAGAAGGAATTCCAAGAAGGTATCCGATTTTGTTTGGTAATGAACGGAAATACCAAATGTGTGCAATTGGAACTACAAGGTTGATATGCCCGATTCTCTCTCTTCTTACTTTTTTCTCAGTAACTTCTACTCCACAACGGTCACAAACGATCCCTTTGTAACGAATTCTCTTGTATTTACCACAAGCACATTCGTAATCCTTTACAGGACCAAAAATTTTCTCACAGAATAGCCCGTCTCTTTCAGGCTTGTGAGTTCTGTAGTTAATAGTTTCCGGCTTTAAAACCTCCCCTCTTGAGTCTTGTAAAATAGACTCCGGTGAAGCTAGACCGATGGTTATTTTATTAAATCTACTTGATTTATTTTTATTTGACATAATTTTTTTTAGATTTTAGATTTCAGATTTCAGATTTCAGACGAAATCATCATTCCAAATTCAAGGATTATAAAATTCTTAGAGTGCCATAGTCTGACATCTTGTGTCTGACATCTGATATCTTACTCTTCCAATCTTACGTCTAATCCAAGACCTTGTAACTCGTGAAGTAATACGTTGAATGATTCCGGAATACCTGGTTCAGGCATCGATTCACCTTTTGCAATTGCTTCATAAGTTTTTGCTCTACCAATCACGTCATCTGACTTCACAGTAAGGATCTCTCTCAAGATGTTAGATGCACCGAATGCTTCAAGTGCCCAAACCTCCATCTCTCCGAATCTCTGACCACCGAACTGAGCTTTACCTCCTAACGGCTGCTGAGTAATCAATGAGTAAGGACCAATAGAACGTGCGTGCATTTTATCATCAACCATGTGTCCTAGTTTCAGCATGTAGATAACACCCACTGTAGCAGCCTGTGTAAATCTTTCTCCGGTACCACCATCATAAAGGTGAGTGTGACCGAATTTAGGAAGACCTGCTTTCTCAGTGTACTCAGTAATCTGATCAAGAGTTGCTCCGTCAAAGATTGGTGTAGCGAACTTCATTCCCAGTTTCTGACCAGCCCATCCAAGAACTGTTTCATAGATCTGACCGATGTTCATACGAGAAGGTACCCCTAGTGGATTCAATACGATATCTACTGGTGTTCCGTCTTCCAGGAATGGCATATCTTCTTCACGAACGATTCTTGAAACGATACCTTTGTTACCGTGACGTCCTGCCATCTTATCTCCTACATTCAGTTTACGTTTCTTAGCGATGTAAACTTTAGCCAACTTCATGATACCTGCTGGAAGCTCATCTCCGATTGAAATAGCAAATTTCTCACGGTTTTTAACTCCTTGGATGTCGTTATATTTGATTTTGTAATTGTGAATTAATTGTTTGATCAATTCATTCTTGTCAGCGTCTACTGTCCAGTCTGCACCACTAACATTTACATAATCTTCAACTGAAGTTAATAACTTGTGAGTAAATTTCACACCTTTACCGATGATTTCTTCGTCAAGGTCATTTTGTACCCCTTGAGAAGTTTTACCACTTACCAGTGTATTTAATTTTTCAATTAAAGTATTTCTCAACTCATCAAATTTAGCCTTGTAAGTGTTTTCAATTTCTTCAAGTCTAAGTTTTTCTTCAGTTCTTTTCTTTTTGTCTTTAATGTTTCTAGAGAACAATTTCTTGTTGATAACAACTCCTCTTAATGAAGAGTCAGCTTTTAATGATGCATCTTTTACATCACCAGCTTTATCACCGAAGATTGCTCTAAGAAGTTTTTCTTCAGGAGTCGGGTCAGATTCACCTTTTGGAGTAATTTTACCAATCATGATATCTCCAGGCTTCACTTCAGCACCGATTCTGATCATACCGTTCTCGTCAAGATCTTTGGTAGCTTCTTCAGATACGTTTGGAATATCTGCTGTAAGTTCTTCCATACCTAATTTAGTATCACGAACTTCTAGTGAATATTCATCTACGTGGATGGAAGTAAACCAGTCTTCACGTACAACTTTTTCGTTGATTACGATTGCATCCTCAAAGTTGTACCCTTTCCAAGGCATGAACGCTACTACTAAGTTTCTACCAAGAGCTAATTCTCCTTTTTCAGTAGCATAACCGTCGCAAAGTACTTGTCCTTTCTCCACTACATCACCTACTCTTACGTTTGGTCTTAGGGTAATTGTTGTACTCTGGTTGGTTTTTCTGAACTTAGTAAGTTTGTATGTTTTAGTAGCAGACTCAAATTGTACTAAATCTTCGTCTTCGCTTCTTTCATATTTAATAACGATTCTGTCAGCATCTACGTACTCTACAGTACCTGTACCTTCAGCGTTAATTAAGATTCTTGAATCTCTTGCAACTTGTTGCTCAAGCCCTGTACCAACAACTGGAGCCTGTGGCTTCAATAGAGGAACGGCCTGACGCATCATGTTAGATCCCATCAATGCACGGTTCGCATCATCATGCTCCAAGAAAGGAATCAATGAAGCGGAAATACCTGAGATCTGGTTTGGAGCTACATCGATAAGGTTAACCTGAGCAGGCTCAACTACTGGATAGTCACCATCCAATCTTGCAATAATTCTGTCTGTTAAGAAGTCTCCATTATCACTCAATTCAACGTTTGCCTGAGCAATTACTTTATCTTCTTCGTCTTCTGCATTCAGATAAATAGGAGCAGCGTTAAGATCAATCTTACCCCCTTCTACTTTTCTATATGGAGTTTCGATGAAACCAAGGTTGTTGATTTTTGCATAAATACCTAACGATGAAATCAAACCGATGTTTGGTCCTTCCGGAGTTTCAATCGGACAAATTCTTCCGTAGTGAGTATGGTGAACGTCACGAACCTCGAAACCTGCTCTTTCTCTTGATAAACCACCAGGCCCTAGTGCAGATAATCTTCTCTTGTGAGTGATCTCTGATAGTGGGTTGGTTTGGTCCATGAACTGAGATAGCTGGTTGGTACCGAAGAATGAGTTAATAACAGATGTTAACGTCTTAGCATTAACAAGATCAAGTGGAGTAAAGATTTCGTTATCTCTAACGTTCATTCTCTCTTTGATTGTTCTTGCAATTCTTGAAAGACCTACACCGAACTGCCCTGCTAATTGCTCACCAACAGTTTTAATTCTTCTGTTTGATAAGTGGTCGATGTCATCCACCTCCGCTTTAGAGTTTACCAGTTCAATTAAGTGTCTTACGATTGCAATAATATCTTCTTTTGTAAGAACTTCAGTTGTAGTTGGGATGTTAAGACCTAACTTTTTGTTTAGTCTGTAACGTCCTACTTCACCTAAAGAGTATCTCTGCTCAGAGAAGAATAATTTTTCAATGATTCCTCTTGCAGTTTCCTCATCTGGTGGATCTGCGTTTCTTAACTGACGATAGATGTACTCTACTGCTTCTTTCTCAGAGTTAGTAGGGTCTTTTTGTAATGTATTCTGGATAATAGAGAATTCATTGCTGTTTTCTTTGTGGATCAAGATAGATTTCACACCAGCGTCCAAGATAAGATCTAAGTGTTCTTTTTCCAGGATCGTTTCTCTATCCAAGATGATTTCGTTTCTTTCGATAGAAACTACCTCACCTGTATCTTCGTCTACGAAGTCTTCGAACCAAGTGTTCAATACTCTCGCAGCCAATGTTCTCCCTTCTACTTTTTTAAGGGCCGCTTTAGAAACTTTCACTTCTTCGGCAAGGTCGAAGATCTGAAGGATATCCTTATCAGATTCATAACCGATAGCTCTTAATAAAGTTGTTAATGGTAATTTTTTCTTACGGTCGATATACGCGTACATTACGCTGTTGATATCCGTTGTAAATTCCATCCAAGATCCTTTGAAAGGGATAATTCTTGAATAGTAAAGTTTGGTTCCGTTAGCGTGGTAAGTTTGTCCGAAGAATACACCAGGTGAACGGTGAAGCTGCGTAACAATAACTCTTTCAGCACCGTTGATGATGAAAGATCCACTTGGCGTCATGTAAGGAACCGGACCTAAATATACATCCTGAACCACTGTTTGGAAATCTTCGTGTTCCGGGTCAGTACAGTACAGTTTAAGTCTTGCTTTTAGAGGAACTGAATAAGTAAGTCCTCTTTCCACACACTCATCAATTGAATAACGTGGAGAATCTACCAGATAGTCTAAGAATTCTAATACGAATTGGTTTCTTGAATCCGTAATTGGGAAATTCTCTTGGAAAGTCTTGTAAAGAGCTTCTGTCTTTCTGGCTTCAGGAAGTGTATCAAGCTGGAAAAATTCTCTGAAAGACTCGATTTGGATGTCCAAGAAGTCTGGAGTTACAATTTTTCCTTTCGCTGATGAGAAATTAATTCTCGGATTTCCTTGAGTTGTTGATTTTGTTTTACTCATAAAACTTTTAAGAAAGGGTTAAAAAAATATTTTGATTCATTTAAAAATATCAGAAAAGAACAAGAAACAAGGTAAAAGTAAAAAGGTAAAAGTGTTTTTGGCGCTTCACGAAGGACCTTAGGATCTTTTAACGTTGTACTTGGCTCTTTCTAACTGCAACACTGGTATATCTTTTCACAGCGTAATGCAAAATATTTTTCTTACTTTTGAGACGGTATTACCCGTAATATCTATAAACACGAAATCCCCTCCATGTTATTACACAATGAAAGAGTTGATTTTCAGTATTTTATAAATTTACAAACAATGTTTCGCGCCAAAAGAGGGGCAAATATACAAAAAGTTATCCACAATTACAAATAAATCGTCTCATTTTTAAGCTGTTAAAATAAAAAGGCTGCCCGAAACGAGCAGCCTTCGCCTTATTATGAAGTTACAAAATTATTTTACAATAACCTTATAAGATTTCACTGTTGATTTGGTTTCAATCTTAATGATATAAATTCCTGTAGGCAATGAAGTAGTATCAATACCTGTACGTGCAGAGAATTTATCAGACTTCACCATTTTTCCTTCCGCTGAGAACAATGTGTAAGTTCCTTCTTCTGAAGCTGTCACCATAAGGCTTTCTCCAGCTTTAACAGGGTTAGGGTAAATCTTCACATCATTAGCAGCTTCTTTTATTTCTGAAGTTCCGGCAGCTTTTGCTGTAGTTGTCAATGCATTTTTCAACAATGAAGCATATGGTGAAAGTGGAGAATTCGGTGCTCCTCTCTTCACAAGGTCTGTATCTACTACTGCCTGAATACCATCTTTATCACCATCATTAATTGTAGAGATAAATCCTCCACCCAATGTATCAAGGTTACCTTTTCCTATCTTATACAGATCAAAGTCTGAACCGTCAGAAGTAATATCAAGGAAATCAGGAGTATTATCTCCATCTACATTTCTAATTGGATATTTTAAAGTTCCGGAATCCGGATATGTTTCCAATACATCTGCTAAACCATTTTTACCTACTGCAACACCACTATCAATAATACCATTATGATCTGCATCGATCTGGTTAATCACTGAGACTGGAATACCTGATTCAAATAGATCTAAAATTCCATCGTTATCAGAATCCAAATCACGATAATTTGGAATAGCATCTCCCAAGACAGGAGTAATTAAGATATCTCCTTCCAAATCATCATCTTCAAATTTAGCATTCTTATCAAAATCTTCTATTGAATCCGGAATGCCATCATTGTCAGAGTCAAAATCACAAGCATCTACAACACCGTCACCATCTGTATCTAATGTTGGCGATTTATCATTCACTACTGTACATCCTTCTGCACAATCCGGAATACCATTACCATTATTATCGATACTGTCATCACCATTAGGACAACGGTCGAAGCAGTTTGGAACTCCATCATTATCATCATCTTTACTGGCAAATGCATTATAGATATAATAATTCTGAGGAATACGAACAGCTGTACCACTGTTGAAGGTAATTTTCATTCTGTTAAAAGGTTTTGTAGCCTTTCCACCTACATAAAATTTATTGGAATCCGTAGTAAAGAAATTCCCACTGATAAGGCTTCCCGAGCTTGTAAAAGTATCTGTTACAGAGTTTCCATTATATAATGTTACCGTAATATTTTCAAGTACGCTTACCCCAAGAAGGTTTCCTGCTTTTTCCACAGTAAATCCGGTCATTGTATTAGCAGGCAATATAGTATTACTGCTTACTGTTGCAAATGCCGAGAAAATACTGAAGATAGATGCAGCTGGAACTGTTGCTGTTGCATAATTGGATGGATTGTTATCCACAATAGCTTCCGGATTTGTCATTTTAGCTAAAATAATCCCTAAGAATCCAGGCCCTGACGTCCAGCTTGATCCTGTTACTAAATTTCCAGGTACCGCTGAACCGCTAGTCTGAATTTTATCATCACATTCACAAGAAATCGGCTCTTCGAAAGCGTAATATACTTTAAGTGCTCCCAAGTTGAACCCTACTGTCTGAGTAATTTTTAATCTTATTTCATTAAAAGGTTTGGTGGTTGTTAAAGTTACTTTTTGTTTCCCTGAACCGTATCCTAGAACTTTAATATTAATCAATCCACCTCCATCTGATAATTGTTTGGACTCTTGTTTTTCTCCAAATAAATAGGTTTCAATCGTAATATTTTTTAAAAATTCAGCGCTTAATAACTTCCCTTGATCGTCAGGCTCAATTACAAATCCAGTTCTGTTTCCTGCAGGATATACCTGATTTTTATCTAAAACACCTACTGAGTAAGAGCCTAATAATCCTATAGGAAGAACTATTTTCCCGAAAGAATTTTTATTTCCGTCACCTATATTCTCTTTGTTCTGAACATAAGAAAGCGGAGCAAGGAAACTGCTGCTTCCAGACACGTTACCATCTACACCACTTCCTGCAATGATATCATCACAAATTCCATTGTTGTCTACCGGTACTCTGGCCGGATCAAATGCAAATGCATAATACACATTCAGTGCACTGAATACAGAAAGAACATTGGTTTGGTACAATCTCACTTCATCAAACTCTTTGGAAGTCTTAAAATGTAAGAATATTCTGTTCTTGCTTCCCCCGAATGCCGGTACTGATAAAAGCGTACTGTTTGTAGTGGTTTCCTGAAGAACTCCATTCTTATAAGTACTGATTCTTAATGAGCTTAAAAGGTCAATCGTAATAAAGCTTGTTCCAAGATCCACATTAAATCCGGTAATATAACCGGCAGGATAAACTGTATTGTTATTTTTCACAGAGATTCCGTTTCCACTTATTAAAGAAGCAAAATTCCCCATATTAACACTGTTATCCAGACTGGCATCCACCACCGGATTCATACTTCCGTTATAACATGCTAAGCAAATTCCGGAATTGTTTACCGGTTTGGCATCCACACCCATCCCACGGATAGGCTCATAACCCTGTTGTGCCAGTACCGTGATAGACATCACGAATGTCATAAGCACTACAGCTAGTTTTTCGAATAATTTTTTGGTCATTTTTTATTGTTTTATAAAGTTTGTGTTTATTTTTCAATTAATAAAAAGCTCTCCAGTTTGTTCCATCACAACCTTCATGTTTTTTTGCAGTTGTATTATATCGGATTGCTCCTTCTTCCTTACTGGAACAGGTTGTTCCGGATGCAGCAATACCCTTCATTTGAAGCGCTGCTCCCGTTGCAGTATCCGCCGTAGGAATCATGTTAATTCCAACAATTGTATCTGTTCCGTTTGTTATATTAAAAAAAGTATGTGATTTATTAGCGTATACCGATTGACCGGATCCTGCCATCGCTGAAAATCCAATTGCTATAGATTGTCCTGCTGTAGCTGAACTTGCAGAGCCCACTGCAATGCTATTTGGGTCTACTGTATTTCCACTCCCTATAGCTATTCCGCCTTTGTTGATATGTTGATTCCCTAATGTAAGTCCTGCTACACCACTTATGGTATTAGAATTCCCAAATACAAGATGATTAGCTCCTGATGCCGTATTTAAATTTCCAATGATCTTTGCCCCACTGGTAGCAGAATTATTGGCCCCAATAGCTAAAGCCGGGAAATTAGCGTTAATGGCAGTAGCAGTATTATTCCTTCCAATGGCAATATTGGATGATGTTGAATTGGTTGTATTGTTTGACCCCCAGGAAAAAGCAGCATAAGGTCCTGCTGCATCATTAGCATTTCCACCTTGCAGCGTTCCGTTTACATCAAGTATTGCTTTTACATTTTTTTGAGTAGCCAATACCAGGTTTTGCCCATCACTTGTTCCCAGATAATTCCCGCTAGAAATATCTTTTCCTAACGTTGAAGAGGTAGCTGCTGTACCACTATTTCCTACTGTACGCCAATCTGCATTTAAGTTCCCCCATTTTGTACCATCAAAATAATAGTAACCGGGTGTTATAACATCTACAGTTTGTCCGGTAGGAGCTGTTTCTGCAGCAGTAACATATACTATAGCTCCTGTTTGAGCAACTGTATAGTTCTTAGCTTTCAGCTGTACTCCTGTAAGTCTTGGGGCAATAATACCGTCAAGTTTATTAGTATCTGATGGAAAACCCATCACGTCAAGACTAGCCTGAGGCTGCCCTGTATTAATCCCAACCTGTGCAGATATAGAAAACCCGACAGATAAAAGTGCTAGAGTGAATAATTTGTTTTTCATTCTTAGTTGATATTTGTTGTTTTTTTGTATTTGTTTTTTTTAGAAAGGACAGTTCAATAACTATTTCATTTAAAATTGTAAATGAAACTCCGCAAGGAACCGTAAAAAATCAGAAATATTATTTTATAGAGGCACTAATCAGTTTATCAGGGATCTTAATGATAAATTTAAAACCATCAATGAGTTTAACAGAGTTGATATAAAACCTCTTAACCTGCTTTATTATACCCAATACATCTGTATGAACAGCAAAACTTACCACTCTCCATTTATTCCAGACAAAAATAGACTTTAGCTCACTCATAGATAAAAGAAAATAATTTTTGCCATTCACAATTGGCACATTACTTTGTAAAGAGTTTTCAAAAGCAGTATGTGGAAAATCATCATTAATGTTTGCATGATGATAAACACTACATTCCAGTGAACTCACAAGCTCCTGTGAAAATGCGCCAAATAAATATGGGTAAAGGTCAGTATTATTAATATCTGTATAGTGCAGCAACTCGGTTTTGCCTACTTCGACAAACATAATGTTTGTATTTAGTTTTCCTATAGCCGACAATAGCAGAAGAAATGCTATTTGACCATAGGAAAGAAAATAATTTCTATCCAATTGTTGTGTTTTTTTATTAGTACAAATATAATACTTTTTCAAACAAAACAACATTTTAATAAAAAAAAATTACATAAATCACTCAATACAATGAAATAAATTAAAATATAACGTCAATAATTATCAAATAAACAATAATAATAAAATATAAGATTATACACTATAAAAATATTCAAATACATTTGTAAATAAAGTGCATATTTTATTTCATACTAACAACAAAAAAGCCTGAGCAAATTGCTCAGGCTTCTTATATTTATATAAAATTGAAATTATTTCAATTCTACTTCAGCACCAGCTTCTTCTAATTGCTTCTTAAGAGCTTCAGCTTCGTCTTTAGATACACCTTGCTTTAATGGAGCAGGAGCACCGTCTACGATATCTTTAGCTTCTTTAAGACCAGCACCAGTTAAATCTTTTACTAATTTAACGATAGCTAATTTAGAAGCACCTGCAGACTTAAGAATTACGTCGAATTCAGTCTTTTCTTCAGCAGCTTCACCTGCACCACCTGCAGCAACAACTACAGCAGCAGCAGCTGGCTCAATTCCGTACTCATCCTTAAGGATAGCAGCTAATTCGTTTACGTCTTTTACAGTTAGGTTTACTAGCGTTTCAGCTAAATTTTTTAAATCTGACATTGTTGTAATGTTTTTGTTGATTATTTATTTAATTTTTTGAGTATAATTATTCAGCACTTGTTTCTTCAGTGCTTTCTGCAGCAGCTTCTGGAGCTTCAGCAGCCGGAGTTTCTTCAACGGCAGGAGCAGCTTCTTCAGCTTTAGCTTCTACAGTTTCAGGTTTGTTTTGAAGAGCAGAAACAACTCTCTGGATTGGAGACTGAAGTAATCCGATGATTTCACCGATCATTTCTTCTCTAGACTTGATGTTAGCCAACATATCTAGGTTATTGTCACCTAAGTAGAAAGTTTCTTGAACAAAAGCAGACTTTAAAGCTGGCTTTTCTTCTTTCTTTCTGAATCCTTGGATAAGTTTCGCAGGAGCGTTAGCTGTTTCAGCAATCATTAATGCTGAGTTTCCCTTGAAAGATGGGAACATTTCAGAGTAATCTACTCCTTCAATTTGTTCCATTGCTTTTTGCAAAAGTGTATTTTTTACAACTTTTACTTTGATATTTTGCTTGAAAGCTTGTCTTCTAAAATCAGAAGATTTACCAGCGTTCAAACCGTCTAAATCTGCTACGTATACTACTTTTGCATCCTGAAGCAAATCTTTGATCTCTTGTATTGCTACAACTTTTTGGTCTTTTGTCATTGTCTTAAGGATTATTATTAGTTAACAGATTTAGTATCAATTGCAATACCTGGGCTCATTGTAGAAGACAAATAGATAGACTTCACATAAGTTCCTTTAGCAGCAGTTGGCTTCATTTTGATCAATGTAGAGATCAATTCCTGCGCATTTTCTTTGATCTTAGCAGCATCGAAAGATACTTTACCAATACCAGCGTGGATGATACCATACTTGTCTACTTTGAAATCAATTTTACCTGCTTTCACTTCAGTTACTGCTTTACCAATTTCCATTGTTACAGTTCCTGATTTAGGGTTAGGCATTAAACCTCTTGGACCTAATACTCTACCTAATGGACCTAATTTACCCATTACAGCTGGCATCGTAACGATAACGTCAACGTCAGTCCAACCATCTTTAATTTTTTGTAAATATTCGTCAAGACCTACATAGTCAGCACCAGCAGCTTTAGCTTCTGCTTCTTTATCTGGAGTTACTAAAGCCAAAACTTTAACATCTTTACCAGTACCGTGAGGAAGAGATACAACACCTCTTACCATTTGGTTTGCTTTTCTTGGGTCTACACCTAATCTTACAGCGATATCTACAGAAGCATCAAACTTTGCAGTGTTCACTTCTTTTACAAGAGCTGAACCTTCTTCAAGGTTATAGATTCTTCCTTTTTCTACTTTGCTTAAAGCTTCCTTTTGCTTTTTAGTCAATTTTGCCATTTCTAATAGTTTTAAGCGTTAAAAGTTGGTTTAGTTCCTGTTACTCTTAATCCCATAGATCTAGCAGTACCTGCAACCATAGAAACTGCAGAGTCCATTGTAAAACAGTTAAGATCCGCCATTTTATCTTCAGCGATTTTCTTTACTTGTTCCCAAGTTACAGCACCTACTTTGTTTCTGTTTGGTTCACCAGAACCTCCCTTGATCTTAGCCGCATCCATTAACTGAATTGCTGCAGGTGGAGTTTTAATAACGAATTCAAAAGATTTGTCTTCGTATACTGTAATTACTACAGGTAAAACTTGCCCTGGCTTATCTTGGGTTCTTCCGTTAAATTGCTTACAAAACTCCATGATGTTCACACCTGCAGAACCCAATGCTGGACCTACTGGTGGAGAAGGGTTAGCTGCGCCACCTTTCACCTGAAGTTTTACCATTTTAAAGACTTTCTTAGCCATTGTTTGTTTTTTAAATTTGAATAATTAATGAGTTTGGAAGCATTTATTATTCAGTAGGTTATCGCACTCACTTATGACAAACCTACTTTTTGGACTGCAAAAGTATAAAATATTTTTGAAACTACAAACGGATATTGCTGATTTTTAAAAAGTTTTAAAAAAAATAATATAAAAAAAAATTAAATTTAATTCCATTCACTTTCCGTAAACATCAGATAAACTGTTTATAAAAAAGGATTTAATCATTTTCTTGTTGCTATCTCCTATAAAATAAATTATATAATACCCAAAACAGCACATTATTTAATTTAAATAAGAAACCAGACTATCGTTTTCAATAGTCTGGTTTCTTAAAATCAAATGTATTTTTGCTATATTAAAAACCGGATGGTTTATTAATCGTTTGCGCAGAACCGTTAGTTCCTCCAAGATCAGCATTAACATCATTAATATTGTGCTTTGTGATCAATCTTTTATAGGCCATCAAATAAAGATCTACTGTAAAATTGTTATAATCTCTTACTGGGCCGGCAGATGTATTGGCAATAATTCTGCTGTCTGTAAATTTTGCCTTGATATGCCAGGTTCCGTTACTTTTAAATGCTACTACATCAGGAGATCCTTGCTTATTATCATTCACTCCATTGTTCCCATAATCAAGCATCACGTTAGTAATACCATTACTAAGTTTGAAAGAATAATTATGAAGCACAACCAGGAAATTATTGGCGTCTATTTTAGTATCATAATCTGTAATTCCGTCTCCTGACACGTTGGTAAGGCTAAGTTTGATATAATTGAATAACCCACTACTTTCTAAATTCGGATCATAGATTTGCAATGCATTTTCCGATGTTGCCAGAAAACTTCCCCCAGTCATTGTAGGTTCTCCTGGATTTCTTAGATACAAGGAATTGGTATATGTTTTTCCGTTTACATCCAGTGTTTCCGTAGGTTTATCTGTTTTGATTCCTACTTTACCGGTCTGAGCATTCAAGAATACGCCCAGTCCTATCATCATTGTAATATAAATCTTTCTTATCATGTTTTATTATTGAAGCCCAAGAGGCGTGTTAGTTGATACTCCGGAATAAGAAGCTGCTGCTGATACCGAACCTTCGAATGTTCCCCAGTCTTTTACCAGAGATTTTTCAAATACATTTAACGTCAATGTCCAGCTTCCGTTTTGTGCATTCACAGTACCTGCCCCTTTAAAACTTAAGTTAATAGCCTGATAGTTTTTTCCTCCCTGCTGTACTTTAGTCACTTCAGTAGAGTAAGCACCATACAATCTTGAAGTAGCTGTTGTTGTAGCAGAAACAGCATCACTAAAAACAGCTCCTGTAATTGCCACCACATATTTGTCAGCATCTAAACCTGTATTCAGGTTAATTACTTCATCCTGTTTTACATTTTTCAACACTACAGTATACATATTTACTGGTGCTACATTTCGAAGTGTAATATCAAGAAGCTTCAATTTTCCTACGGGAGAAGAATCTTTTGAGCGGGTAAGAAGTAAATAATTTCCTCTTGCTGTTGCATTTTCAGTATCAATTAAATAAGATTCTACCAGAGTTTCACCTTCTACATCCAGAGTACCTTTTGGATTTACAGTATTAATTCCTACCTGAGCTTTCAAACCTAACGTGGCAGCAGCTACAAAGAGTAGCGATATAATTTTTTTCATTTTATTGTTTTATTGAATTAATGGAGTTGCCGCAGCACCGGTTGTAGAAGATCTGAGATCCTGAGTTGAGTTGAGTTCTTTTGCATAAGATCTGTCATACACCAACAAATTTAAAGTCCATTCTCCGGTGGGTAAATTTGAAGTTGGAGAAAATCCTTCGTAATCAGCCTTTAGCTTCCAAGTTCCGCCTGTTGAATAGGCAAATATCTGAGGAACCGGGGTTAGCCAGTCTGCAGTATTCGTTCTTACAGGCTGAGTAAATCCGAATGAAGAAATTACTACCAGAAATTTACTAGAATTGATTTTTGTATCAAACTCCCTTACCCAGTCCTTATTTGCAGGATCACAGGCAATTTTAAACTGAATGATATTGATGGGAGCCGGGGAATTCGGGACAAAGGAATCATTGTAAGCCGTAATTTTATTTTCCGGTGCCGGAGATTTGATAATAAAAGTATAATTTTCATCTGCTCCCAATTTTTCTATTGGTTTTTTGAAAACAATACCAGACGTCTTCATCGTTCCGTTCACAGTAAGTTCCTTTTCCGGCTTTGAAGTATTAATTCCAACTTGAGCATTAATAAATACTGCTGAACCTAATGAAAGGATCATCGAAATAGTTTTTGTCATTTTTCGGTTATGTGTTTGCTATAAATTTCTATTCACCGTACCTCATTAATCACATTTCAGGTTTTTAATTTAAAAACACAAAAAATATACTGTGCATCTGTAAATAGTGCACTGAATGAGAAAAACAATAAGTTTTATAGGTTGATAGCCGAATAAGTTACAATAAGTATGCCATCAAAAGTGAATTCTTTATCAGAAATCTCGTTAAATACAAAGGAAAACACACATTATCCCCTGAAAGTGAATATTAAATGCATATAAAGTCTTATATAGAAGCAATTAACAAAAGTTCATTATTTATATTTTTAATAAAAAAATCATTTAAAATTTATAAAAAATTAAATAAAACAAACAAAAACTGGCTACTTTTTTTCAATAATGAATTATTTCAGAAAGAAACATCGTAAGAGACACTCAAATTTGATACATTGCATTCATTATAATATAGAGAGTATGGATAAGCCAAAGGATGGAATAAGGAGCAGCTCAGTACTCTTTTAGTAAGTTATTGGCATTATCTACACTCCTAAATTCAGCCAACATAGATATCCTATTATTCATCACTTATATTCCATAATTGCGGGATAGTAGTACAAACAAAAAAGACCACTTAATAGCAGTCTTTTTATATTTTATATAGTAAATATTATACTTTTTCTACTTGCATGTAGCTTAGTTCCATTGGAGTTTTTCTACCGAAGATCAATACAGAAACTTCAATTTTCTTTTTGTCTTCAAGAATCTTTTCAATTGTACCATTGAATCCGTTGAAAGGACCATCGATCACTTTTACGTTTTCTCCTACTACATATGGAATCTCAACATCGCTTGCAAATTCTGAAAGTTCATCCATTCTTCCAAGCATTCTGTTCACTTCTGATTTTCTCATTGGAACAGGATCTCCACCTTTTGTTAAACTTAAAAAAGAAATAACTCCAGGGATGTTTTTGATAACGTGAGGAATCTCTCCCATCAGCTCAGCTTCAATCATTAAGTATCCAGGATAGTAAGGTCTTTCTTTAGGAACTTTTTTACCGTTTCTAATTTGAATAACCTTTTCCATAGGAATAACCACTTGAGTAACGTACTGCTCAAACCCTAAACGTTTGATTTCTGTCTCAATATAGTTTTTCACTTTATTTTCCTGTCCGCTGATAGCTTTCAGCACATACCATTTCAATTCGCTCATTTTGGGAAAATACTTTTATAATTAATTGAACAAGTTGATTAGCATTCCAATGATGTTACTGATTGCTTTAGAAAACAATTCATCAACTCCAAATGTAAATAATGCCAGAATCACTGTCGCAATAGTCACTACAATTGTAGAAGACTGAAGGTCAGCCCATTTTGGCCATTCAACTTTATGTCTGAATTCGTTATAAGAACCTTTTAAAAAATCGACAAATGAACTCATAATTTATATTTGCACGGGCACAAGGATTCGAACCCTGATCAACGGTTTTGGAGACCGGTATCCTACCATTGGACGATGCCCGTAGTTAAAAAGCTTCCGAGAGTTTCCTTTCGGAAGCTTTATTTATTTTAAGATGATTAGTCTAAGATTTCAGTAACCTGACCTGAACCAACTGTTCTACCACCTTCTCTGATCGCGAATCTAAGACCCTCGTTAAGAGCGATTGGTTGTAACAATTCTACAGTGATCTCTAAGTTATCACCAGGCATTACCATTTCTACACCTTCTGGTAAGAAGATCTCACCTGTAACGTCAGTAGTTCTTACGTAGAACTGAGGACGGTACTTGTTGTGGAATGGAGTGTGACGTCCACCTTCTTCTTTAGAAAGGATATAAACAGATGCTTTGAATTTTTTGTGTGGCTTCACAGAATCTTTCTTAGCGATAACCATACCTCTCTTGATGTCAGTTTTTTCAATACCTCTCAACAATAGACCTACGTTATCACCAGCTTCACCTCTGTCTAGGATTTTTCTGAACATCTCAACTCCTGTAATTGTAGAAGTTAATTTTTCTTCACCCATACCAACGATATCAACTGGATCTCCAGTGTTGATTACACCAGCCTCGATTCTACCAGTTGCTACAGTACCTCTACCTGTAATAGAGAATACGTCTTCAATTGGCATCAAGAATGGCTTATCAGTATCTCTTACTGGCTCATCAATCCACTCATCAACTGCATCCATTAATGCTTCAACAGTTTTGAACCACTTATCTTCTGAGTCACCGTTAGTAGCTGCAGTAAGTGCTCCAAGAGCTGAACCTTGGATTACTGGAGAGTTATCTCCATCAAAGTCATAAGTAGCTAAAAGATCTCTAAGTTCCATTTCAACAAGCTCTAACAATTCTGGATCATCCACCATGTCAACTTTGTTCATGAAAACAACGATCTTAGGTACGTTTACCTGACGGCAAAGTAGGATATGTTCTCTAGTTTGAGGCATTGGACCATCAGTTGCAGCACATACTACGATAGCTCCATCCATCTGAGCAGCACCAGTTACCATGTTCTTAACATAGTCGGCGTGACCTGGACAGTCAACGTGAGCATAGTGTCTTTTTACAGTTTCGTACTCGATGTGAGCAGTATTGATAGTGATCCCTCTTTCTTTTTCTTCTGGAGCAGAGTCAATTGAAGAGAAGTCTTTTTTCTCAGCAAGACCTTTGCTAGCTAATACAGCAGAAATAGCAGCTGTAAGAGTAGTTTTACCATGGTCAACGTGACCAATAGTACCAATGTTCAAGTGTGGTTTGTTACGATTAAACGTTTCCTTTGCCATGATTTAAAATTATTTATTTATTGTTTTTCAAATTTTCGGTGTGCAAATATAATGAATTTTTAAATACCAAAAACTTTTTATTCAAAAAACTTTCAATATTCTCATCCAATGAAGGACAAACCTTATATTTCGATGCATTGAGACTGCAAATTTACACATTTTTCCGGATTGAAAAAATCTTTCTGAAACCTTTTACCGTACCTTTTACAGAAAAGCCTGAAATACAGAATATTTCAGGCTCAATTAATATATAAAATGAAAGATAATCAGATGTGATTTACCCTTTTAATCCTGTTAAAAATCCAGAAAATGATCGGAAAAATAAGCAGCGTAAGTACAGTGGCAGTTATCAATCCACCAATAATTACAATAGCTAAAGGCTTTTGAGATTCAGACCCAATCCCTGTAGATAAGGCTGCCGGCATCAATCCTATAGACGCCATAAGCGCGGTCATAATTACAGGCCTTGTTCTTGATTTTACTCCACTTAGTATGGCATTATCTATATCCAGTCCGTTTTTAACATTCTGATGGAATTCTGTAATCAAAATCACTCCATTCTGTATACATATTCCAAGAAGTGCAATCATTCCTACCCCTGCAGAAATTCCGAAATTCATTCCGGTAACATGTAAAGCAATAATACCTCCGATCAGGGCAAATGGAACATTCGCCAATACCAGAAGAGAGTCTTTCATATTTCCAAACAGGATAAACAGAAGGAAAAAGATCATCAGGATACTTACCGGAACCACTTGTGCCAATCTGTGTGAAGCACGCTGCTGGTTTTCAAACTGCCCTGTCCAACCTACAGAATATCCATCCGGAAAATCAATAGTTGTTACTTTCTTCTGAGCATCTGCAATGGTACTTCCCAAATCACGGTCACGGATTGAGAATTTTACTCCGATATATCTTTTGATATTATCTCTGTAAATAAAGGCAGCTCCGTTATCTTTAACAATAGTACTGATCTCTTTTAAAGGGATTTTTGCTCCATCCTGGGTAGGCACCATTAAAGCTGCAATATCATTTTCATTGGTTCTGTATTCCTGGGAATAACGGAGACGGATTGGGAATTTTCTTTCTCCATCAAACATTTCAGAAGCGGTTTTACCTCCAAAGGCCATTTCCAGTACAGCCTGTGCATCTACCGGCATCACTCCGTAAGCAGCCATTTTATCTCTGTCTAATACCACACTAACTTCCGGTTGACCGATATTTTTAATGATCCCAGGATCTTTTACTCCTTCAACATCTTTAATTTTTGATAAAACCTCATGCGCTAATTTATCCAGGGTTTCTAAATTATCTCCATAGATCTTAATTCCGTTTTCTGCTTTAAAACCGGCTACGGCCTCTGCCACGTTATCTGAGATCGGTTGAGAATAATTGAATGTAATCCCCTGATAGCTTCTCAGCTTTTGATCAATTTCATTAATAAGTTCATCGTAGGTGATCTTTCGTTTCCATTCTTCTCTTGGTTTAAGGTTTACGGCAAACTGCACAAATCCGAATCCGTTCGGGTCTGTACCGTCATTACTTCTTCCCGTTTGTGCCAGAACATCCGTTACTTCAGAGAAACTCATAATGTCTTTCTTCAGAAGATCCGCAGTCTTCAGAGATTCTTTCAATGATGAGCTCATTGGCATTTCTGCAGTAATCCAAAGAGAACCTTCATTAAGTTGTGGCAAGAATTCGGTTCCAAGGAATTTCCCGGAGAATAATGTCACTGCAAGGAATGAGATGGCTACAATCATACTCATCTTTTTATGTTTAAAGGTTACGTTGAAGCCTTTTAACACCATTCTGTCCCAGAAATTAACAAACGGATTATTTTTCTCTCTTACATTTTTATTTAAAAGGATGTGAGAAAGTACCGGAACAAGCGTTAACGTAAATATCAATGCTCCTATCAGTGCAAATCCTAAAGTAAAAGCTAAAGGCGAGAACATTTTCCCTTCCACTTTCTGGAATGAGAAGATCGGGATTAAGGAAGTAATGATAATTAACTTAGAGAAGAAGATTGCTTTTCCCAAACCGGTTCCGGTTTGTTTAATCCAACCTCCTTTTGCCAGTTTGTTGAATTTTTCCATTCCATATCGATGTGCTTTGTGGTCGAGCATTACAAAGAGGCCTTCCACCATGACGACGGCTCCGTCAATAATAATCCCGAAGTCTACAGCTCCTAAAGAAAGCAGGTTGGCACTCATCCCCGCCAGTTTTAAACATAAAAAGGCAAACAATAAGGATAAAGGAATGATGATAGAAACAATTAATGTAGTTCTCCAATCCGCCATAAAGATCAGAACGATTACGGTTACCAATACAATTCCTTCAATTAAGTTGTGCATTACCGTGTGTGTAGTGAAATCCATCAGGTTATCCCGATCATAGAAAGTCACCATTTTTACATCTTTCGGAAGAATCTTTTCGTTCAGTTCTTTAATTTTAGCTTTTACCCCTACCAGAACTTCTCTTGGGTTCTCCCCTTTTCTCATCACCACAATTCCTTCGACAGTATCATCGTGATGATTCAGAGCTGCCTGCCCTACTCTAGGCATGGAGCTTTCATGAACTTCTGCTACATTTTTTACCAGAACAGGGTTTCCACTGTCATTCTGAATGGTAATATTTCCGATATCAGTAATAGATTTTACCAACCCTATTCCTCTTACCACATAAGCCTGTCCGTTTTTCTCAATTACATCTCCTCCAACATTCAGGTTACTCTTGGTAACGGCATCATATACCTGAAGCGGCGTCAGGTTATATTTATCCAGTGCTCTGGGATCAATACTTAATTCAAATACTTTGTCCTGTCCACCGAAAACGTTGATATCCGCAACTCCGGGCACACCTCTTAGGGCACGGTCTATCACCCAATTTTGCAGAGTAAGTAATGTACGGGAATCTTTTGTTTTACTTTCCAGTGTATATCTGAAAATTTCTCCGGTTGGCCCGTAGGGTGGCTGCACTTCAGGGTCTACCTCGTCAGGAAGGCTAATGGTTCTTAATTGGTTATTGACCTGATTTCTGGCAAAAGTATCATCCACCCCATCATCAAACAGAATTTTAACAATGGAAAGTCCAAACATAGTGGTACTTCTCACACTGGTTTTCTTCTGAACCGGGCTCATTGCCAATTCTATGGGTGTAGTAACAAAACGTTCTACTTCTTCTGCACTACGTCCATTCCATTGGGTAATGATTACAATCTGGGTATTGGTAACATCCGGAAAAGCTTCAATAGGCATGTTTTTGAAACTTATAAATCCGGCAACCGCTAAAATAGCCACCCAGATAAAGGTAAATGCTTTATTCTTTAATGAAAATCCGATTATATTTTTTATGAATTTATTCATGATAGATACATTGATGACCTAAAAAAGCCGTTGAAAGAATTTATTTTAAATCACTATAATTTTCAGCTGTTCAGGGAACGGTATATCAAAAGCTGATTATTGGTAATTACTTCTTCTCCTTCTTTAAGACCCTCTGCGATATAAGTAACATCACCTACCTGTTTCTGTACTTTGACTTCTCTTATTTTCACATCAGTTCTGGATTTAAAAACAACTACAAAACTTTTGTTATCGTCAAAAATTACAGCTTTAGAAGGAACTGTTAACATTGTATTACTTTCCAGGCTGGAAACTTTTATGGTGGCTTTACTATCCGGAATCAATAATCCATTAGCATTATCCAAGACTACTCTTGCCTGCATGGCATTGGTTTGTGGATCGATGATTTTAAATATTTTATCAATTTTCCCATCAAAAACTTTGTCCGGATAAGAAAGTGTAGATACTTGCGCTTTCATTCCAAGGCTGATCTTTTCGATATCCGATTCGTTAACATTCATGATGGCCCATACATTGGTAGTATTAGCTACGTCGAAAATATTATCACTCCGGTCACTTCTCAGCTGCATATCCTTATTGATACTTTTCTGAACAATATATCCGTTAATAGGCGCTACTACACTGTATATATTTCCTGATTTCACATTATAAACAGTGCTTACCGCTGCTGCTCTCTGTAATTGGTCTTCTGCTTTTTGTAACTGGCTTTTAGCTTCCAGCACATCTCTCTCCGTATTCAGTTTTCCTTCATAAAGTTCTTTGGCAACCCTAACGTTATTTTTAGCAACCACAAGGTCAGTTTTAGCATCGCTCACATCTTTTTGAATTTCGGCAAGTTCTGTACTTCTGATGGTTGCTAATACCTGACCTTTTTTAACATAATCTCCAAGCTCTACATTTACACTCATCACATTTCCGCCTACCAGTGGATAAACGTCTATATAGCTATTCTTGTCTGCAGAGATTTTCCCATAAAAGTTATATTCATCTTCTATATTCTTTTTTACAACCTTTGCCAGGGAAATAGAATTCAGCATGGTATTACTAAGTTCGAACCCTTTTTTTGCCTGATTGGTTTTCTCTTCCTCTTTTTTTGAGCAGGCCATCAATGATAAAATCATTAATACAGAGATAATATAAGTTTTCATTGTTTAATAGAAGATTTTCGTTTGTACTAATTGGTTAAGTTGTTCTGCTGCCTGCATGATCTCATTCTTCATATCATAAATTTGAAGTGCCGTTTCCCGGTAACTGTCCATAAAATCTGTAAATTCAATAAGATTGACATTTCCTTTTCTAAAGTTGGCCACCATCCCATTATACACCAGCTCCATATTCTGAAGATCTGTTGTTTTGATATCCGCAAGCTGATCGTATTGCGCTTTCCAGGTTTTATAAGCGGCCTGTACCTTTGTTTCAAGGGTCAGTCTCTGAAGATCTGCATTTTTTTGGTTCTGCTGGATAGCATAGTTGGCTTTTTCTACATTTCCCTGATTCACTCTCCATAATGGTAAAGGAATTCCCAATGTCAGATTGGCTTCATTATTAAAAGTTCCTCCTGCCTGATCCCAAGCAGCTCCAACGTTAATGTCCGGTACGTTCAATGATTTTTGCCATTGAGCATAAAGTTTACTGTTATCAATTAACTTTAAATTATATCGATAATCTGCATTATTTTCCAACGCCTTACTTTTGAGTTCTTCTTCATCTCCAAAAGGCTGTGTAGCCAGCGCTTCTTTGGCTTCAGATTCAGGCATCAAAGGCTCTATATCTTCTGAAATTCCGGTAAGAACTTTTAAATTCTGTTCAAATCCAAGGATGTTTTTATTGATCTCAAGCTTGTCATGATTCAGCTGAATAACCAGACTTTGCAGCCTCACCGCATCTTTAAGGGAAACATTTCCTTTGGCTGACTGTACACGATAGGCACTTAACAGGTCATTCATATACCCTAATTGTTTATCGGTATTTTCAAGCTTTAATTTTTCGTAGTAAAGGTTAAAATAAGTGGTACGAAGTTGCGCTCTCAGATCAACAAGAAGTTGGGAAAACTGAAGCTGTGCCAATTCTTTGTTAGATTTCGCAAAAGCAATTTCATTTTTCTTTTTACCACCCATATAAATTAACTGGGTAATACCTGCTCCTTTTGAATGTCCTACATCAAAAATTTTTTTATCCTGAGGGTTGTAAGCATTGAATTGTCCGCTCAACTGTGGCAATTCCCAGATTTTAGCCTGCAGAATATCAGCATCAGCTATATTGATGTTGTATTGTTCGGCGAGCAGCTGGAGATTGTTCTTCTGGAAAGCTTCTTCACAATCCAAAAGAGACATTTGCTGTTGTGCCGCCATGAATGAGGAAACGGCCAGGCACAGCACTGCAATTCTGTTCATTATTTTCTTTTTGAATTACAAAATTGCTCGGATGTGATTAAAAGAAACTTAAATGAGGCTTAAAAAAATATTAAAATCGCATTAAACAGGCTATTTCGAATGGGATTAAAGAAGTTTGATACCTAAAATTTCTCTCCAATGGTTGATTTTTTTCTAGAAAATTCAATCCAAAGTTTAACAAAAATTGTAACAGTTTTTGAATAGTAAATAATTCTGAAAATTTATTTTTTAAAAATTACAGTAAATTTATTCATGTACTCACCAGGAGAAGAATACATAATTTCAGCATCATGATATTCCAAAATTCTTTTAACAATTCTTAGCCCTAAACCGGAACCTGAAATATTCTGGGCATTATTTCCTCTTGTAAAAGCTTCAAATAACTTAACCTGTTCGTCTTCTGAAATGATATCACCATGGGAAATCACATCAACACTAAGATTAGTACTTGTTTCAGTTATTAATAATTTCACTTCTGTATGATCAGAATATACAGCCGCATTTTTAAATAAATTAATAAAGACAATCACTAATAATGATTGGATGCCGCTAATGGTAAGAAAAGCATTTTCAGAAGTTTCTTCAGCAATGAGAAAATCCAGTTTAAGATCAGGATAACTTTTCTCCACTCCTTCAAAGGCTTCAAAAATTACTTCATCTATTCTCACATCCTCATAAATACTTTGAATATTTTCTTTGTCAAATTTCGTAAGTAACAATAGTGAATTTGTTAAATCTGACAATTGGTATACGTCCCGCTGGATTTGCTGCAATGAAGACAGCGTCTTTGGAGAATGTTTTTCAAATTTAATCAGGTTTTCCAATTGAAAGGCCATTCTGGTGATAGGTGTTCTGATTTCGTGGGAAGCACTCGCCGTAAAATCCTTTTGCGACTGAAATACATCATTAAGCCGTACAATCATTGTGTTGAAAGATTTTGCAAGAACATTCACTTCATCATTAGAGTCCTGTACTGGAATCTGAGTGGTTAATTTATGGGCCGTTACTTCTGAAATCTCCTTATTCAGATCTTCTAAAGGACGAAGAAACTTCTCTACAAAGTAATAACTGAAAAATCCTATCAGAAGTGTACTCATGGCATAAGCAGTAATCAAAAGGTATTTCAGGAAACCCAACTTTGATTTTCCGTTCGTATCAAAGGCGCTGGTAAGGATATAATAATTCTCCCCATTAATGTTTCTCAGTGCAGCATAAATCTCCGGAACTGTTTTTTCGGTATAAATAATCTTCTTTTTATCCAGTTCCTTAAGCATTGCGCTGTCCCAGGTTACATTTCGGTCTTTAATGGTGCTGTAGATAAGTTCTTTCTGTTCATTAAAGATTAAAATCTTTTCATTCAAAAGAATATTATCTGAGTTTTCATTGAAAAAAATGGGTGCCTCTTCCTCAAAATCTTTAGACTTTGAAATAAAGTGGGTAGTAAATTCCAGTCTCTGTCTGAATCTTTCTTTAAATTCATCTCTTCTGAAATCGTTGAAAGATAAATAAATGACCGCCATCACCATTCCAAAAAGCAATGAAAAGGCGATACTGATTGTTAAGGCTATCTTTCTTTTTAAAGACATTTATAATGGACTTAAGTAATATCCGAAACCTGAACGGGTATGGATTAATTTTATTTTAAAATCTTTATCGATTTTTTTTCTTAAGAAATTGATGTACACCTCTACCGTATTGGTATTGGTATTAAAGTTATGTTCCCATACATGTTCAGTAATCTGTTGTTTGGAAACAGTTCTACCCTGCGCTTCTGCCAGATAAACCAATAACTGGAACTCTTTTAAGGTAAGCGTTATTTCATTTCCACTACGATACACTTTCTGTTCCGTTTTGTTGATGATAAGGTCATCTACTCTGATAATATCCTGATCGGAAGTATCTGAAGGCATTTTTCTTCTCAACAGGGAATTGATCCTTAAAAGAAGTTCTTCAAACTGGAAAGGCTTTACCAAGTAATCATCAGCCAATCGGGTAAAGGCATCTTTTTTATCAGAAATGTCTCCATAGGCTGATATGATAATGATAGGTGTGCTTTTATCAAAAGAACGAATGGTCTGGCAGACATCCAGCCCGTTTATTTTGGGAACGTTGATATCGAGTAGATATAGATCGTAGGAATTATTTTTAATCTGACGAAGAAAAGTCTCTCCATCATAGATTTTATCACAGGTGAAATTATTGGATTCTAAAAATCGGCAAAGTTCTGCAGAAAGAATAAGATCGTCTTCTAATAAAAGAATATTCATCAAAAATTATTTTACACGAATTTAGCGAAAATTTTTATGATGATTATCGAACGGTGACAAAACTTAAGGAGAATAGGATACTCTAGGATTTTCCAACTATGAAAATTCAGGATTTAGCTTTTATATTCTAGCAGTTTAAAAACGGAATTTCTTTACTAATTTTTAAACAACTGTATAACTTTTTTTCTTTACTAGCTCTCTATAATTCTAAAATCGGATTATTTATTTTAAGATTGTTTGATCTAATATTGATTTAATAAATTCCTTTTTTTAGAAAGTTAGTATTTTCATCAATGAGTAGTATTTAGAATTTAGTCCAAAAAAAAATTCCCGAAGAGATTCGGGAGATTCAAGAGCCAACTACGGGACTTGAACCCGTGACCTCTTCCTTACCAAGGAAGCACTCTACCGCTGAGCTAAGTCGGCATTAAGTAAAAAAATCACACTGAATAGCGTGATTTTTATTGAGCGGAAGACGGGGGTCGAACCCGCGACATTCAGCTTGGAAGGCTGACGCTCTACCAACTGAGCTACTTCCGCAATTTTGTTTCCAAAATTATTGGTAAACGCTTTGCAAAACTAAGAATTAATTTTTAATTCTGCAAACTTTTTTCTAATATAAAATATAGTGGGGAGAGCAGGATTCGAACCTACGAAGCCGAAGCAACTGAGTTACAGTCAGTCCCATTTAGCCACTCTGGAATCTCCCCAGATATTTTATATTAAATTGAGCCTCCAGAGGGATTCGAACCCACGACCCCGAGATTACAAATCACGTGCTCTGGCCAACTGAGCTATGGAGGCAATTTAACTATTAGACTGAAAGTGATTGAGAAACTCTACTCTACAAATTTCAGTGTTAAAAAAATCAACTTTAATATTGATTTTTGTTGAGCGGAAGACGGGGGTCGAACCCGCGACATTCAGCTTGGAAGGCTGACGCTCTACCAACTGAGCTACTTCCGCAATTTTGTTTCCAAAACCATTGGTAAACGCTGTGCAAAACTAAGAATTATTTTTTAATCTTGCAAACTTTTTTTTAAAAAATATAGTGGGGAGAGCAGGATTCGAACCTACGAAGCCGAAGCAACTGAGTTACAGTCAGTCCCATTTAGCCACTCTGGAATCTCCCCAGATATTTTATATTAAATTGAGCCTCCAGAGGGATTCGAACCCACGACCCCGAGATTACAAATCACGTGCTCTGGCCAACTGAGCTATGGAGGCATTTAATAAAAAAGAATTCAAAAGATCGCTGTTCCTTTTTTGCGAGTGCAAATATAGAACGGATTTTTTGAATTCTCAAATATTTTATAAACTTTTTTTAACTTTTTTTTCTACGCCATTTCTTTTTTCTTGATTAATAGCTTTTTAGCTGTATCAACACAAAGGTCCAAACTTTCTTCAAAACTTGCAGAAGTCTTCTTTACTACGATATCGTCACCCGGAACCGCCAAAATAATCTCAGCTGTCTTATTCACTTTATCAGCGTTATTTTCTACTTTTAGAAATACTTTACACTCTTGAATTTTATCATAGAATGTATCTAGTTTACCTACTTTTTTCTCGATGTGTGATTCTAGTGGTTCGTGTGGAGTTAAACCAATTGATTGAACTGTGATCTTCATAATTCTTCTTTTTTTGATGCTCGAGGATGAGCTTGATTAAACACTTTTTTCAATTGTTCAATATTAGCATTCGTATAGACTTGAGTACTGGCAAGACTGGAATGCCCTAATATTTTTTTTACTTTGGAGATCTCCGCCCCATTGTCCAACACGTGAGTAGCAAAGCTATGACGAAGGATATGAGGACTTTTTTTTTCTTTTGTTGTTATAAAACTAAGGTACTTATTAACTACAACATAAACAAATTTTTCATTGAGTTTTTTCCCTTTCTTATTGACAAAAAAACAGGATTGATATTCTGCCTGTGGATTTCTTATTTCCAAATAGCTTTTGAGAAGCTCAGACAGATCTTCAGAAATAGGAATTACTCTTTCTTTATTCCCCTTTCCTATTACTTTCAATTCATTTCCTATTATATCAACATTCTCAAATATCAGGCCACAAAGCTCAGCTTTTCTCATCCCGGTTTGATAAAGCACTTCCATAATGCATTTTTCCAGGACATTATGCTGCTGTTCGAAAATCCTATCATTAAGATCTGTCATTTCCTCTTCAGACATAGGAATCTGCTTTTCTGCATAAAATTTCAGGGAAGAGATCCCCTCGGTAGGAGAAACCTTAATTTCGCCTATCTTTAAGAGGAAAAGATAAAAACTTCTGAGTGATGAGAGTTTTCTATTGATACTTCTTTTGGAAATATTATTTTCGCTTAAATCAACGATAAAGTTTCTGATGATCTTTTTATCGGCTTTAGAAATATCTTCGGAAGATTCTGTTCGGAGAAAGAAATGGGAAAAGTCTTCAAGGTCTTTTTTGTAGCTTGTAATCGTATGGGGAGAATATCTTTTTTCGAATTGTAAATATTCTAAAAACTTTTCCAGCATCATAGGGTATAAAAATAAAAATTCACTCCTCAAATATAAGAATTTAAGAAGTGAATTAATATATGGTTAAGAAAAAAATCTTAAGCCTGCTCTTCCTTGCTAAGTGCTCTTTGTTTGTAAGCAGCTTTCAACTTAGATTGTCTCAAAGTTACAGAAGGCTTGATAAAAGCTTGTCTAGATCTTAATTGACGAACAGTACCTGTTTTATCAAATTTTCTCTTGTATTTTTTTAAAGCTCTGTCGATGGATTCACCATCTTTTACTGGAATTATTAACATATTTTACATCTCATTTTGGATTGCAAAACTAGACATTTTTTTTTACATCACAAAATATATTACTACAAACAATCATCAATCAATCTCATTTATTTAAAAAAACTAAGTATTAATGGCTATTATCACATGATAATATTTTTATCCACAATAACTAAAATATTCAAGCTCTAATATCTTCAATACATTTATTTCACACCTTCTTTTCATTAAAATTATCCATAGTAATGAAATATAAACAAAAAGCTCTATCTTTGCATTCACTTTATTCATGGGGTTGACTGGTTTCGACAGCAAGACCAATGGGTAAGTAAGCATGCAGAGAACCGTAGCGCGATCTCTATAATCCCTTGCTACACAACTTTAACTGGCAACGAAGAGTTCGCTCTTGCAGCTTAATATCGAAGTATAGTAGATCAAGCGTTTTCCTGAAGATAGTAAGGAAGCAAGATATTCCACAAATGCTCTGTTCTGCGGCGTTTGATTCTGGGATATAGGAATGCGGGAATAAGGTTTCAGATGCTTCGGCTGAAACTCGAAAACTTTAGAAGATAAGCTGGAAGTTGGGTGTCTACTCTCTGCTTTCCGTCGAAAACCAATAGTAGAATAAGCATGTAGAAATCTTATGTATTGCTTGTTTGGACGAGGGTTCGAATCCCTCCAACTCCACTTTTTAAGCTAAAGAGAAGATGTAACTTATTTATTTCTAAATAATTACATTTTCTCTCTTTTGTTTTTGTGTCCGAAATTGTTCCCAAACATTTTTACATAATCTTCTGATTAACGGAATACAATTTAATTATGAATACAAATATATAAAATAGTTATTTAAGCCTTGAAATAATGCTCGTTTCTTTCAAATAATCAAACATTATACTCCGTGCAGTTGTTCTACAATCAATGACAACCCTATTGACAACAGAGTTGAATAAAAAGAAGTAATCATTATCAAAGCTCTATACGGTTTGTGTAAAGGAAACCTATTAGATATTAAGATAGGAATAGTTTTTATGCGTGAGGGAAATAATACTTTCAAATAAAAATTAATCACTAAGAATACATACATTAAAAACTTAACCCATTTGGTTGAGTTTTTAATATGTTGTCATAATACTTAATCTATTTTAAAGTTATTCAATTTGATTATAACTATCAAATTAATTAATTACTAATTCATCTAATAAACATAGGCGGTTATAATCATATTGAAGAAAAATCACCTATGAAAATGACAGAATTCTCGAAAGGTTTTAATCTCACATGGCTTACCTTTTATTTCTCTACTTCTACAAGGGGCACCACATAAATGAGTTAAACCAAGCTGCTGATTATATGAATATTTTAACCTTTTAGCAACTTCTTCTTCAGGAAATTTATGCTCTAATTGTTCATCTACTCCATCGACAGACTTTACAATCAAAATGCCATCAATATCTAGAAACTTTAGCAAATTTTCCTTTTCTTGATAGGTCCATTCAGATTTATATTTTTTTAAATAATTTATATTCTTTTTATTAATAGCTTTTATCACATCTAAATGTAAACCTATAAAAAATTTATTCTTACCGTACTGTTCAGTCTTTGCCTCTAATAAGTTATCAATATTATCAGAATATTTAAATGTATCTAATTCACCACGAATCAATCTATAGTCAAAACATTCACCATAAAATTCTTTTCCTTCAAAAGTATATGTTGTAAAAAATTTCTTTTGATTAATTCTTACTCTCCTAAGTTGTCTATTTCTTAAAGGTTTTATATATTTATTATAATACTTTGAATCCAAAATGTAACTCAAAAATACACCATAATTAAAAAGTTGAGTTTCAAAAGTATCATTATCATTAATAAGATTATCCTCATTTGGAGGGTCGTCAACAATAACACACTTTGTTTTTTTAGAATCATTGCTATTATTTATCATTGCAATTGTTCCAAATCTTAAGAAAACCTTTTTATTTGATTGGCTACTTTTTTTTGCTAAAATGTCATTTTTAAATGGAACATATGAATTACCTACCGTTCCTTTTGTTTCAAGCTCATATTCTTTGTTACCATCTATAACAGAGTAGTCTAAATATTTTCCTTTAATGGGAACTCCTATTTTTTTAAATTTATTAGGAGAAGTGTTTAACAATTCAACAGTATATTTAATTCCAAACGAAACACCTACTATTTCTGAAATTAATTTTTTCTTTCTATCATCTTTTGAAAGATTACAAATTCTTTCTGATTCTACTTTAATAAAGTCTGAATAAAGTTGAAAATAAGCAGGGAGTTTACTCTGAAGATAATCAAAATCAGCCTCCTTAATGTGTCCAGGAACCTCTTCAACCATTATTCCATATTTGAAGATTTCAGGTTTACATATCTTAAATTCATTCTTAGATTTAAATAATTCTAAATCTTTTACAGTATCATCTAAAATAATTACTGGGTTTGATATATCCATGACAAAGTAAACTTATTTTAATGCAACTCCTTTTTCTTTAATATAATTTAAGAAATTAGTATATACTAAATCCTTACTTTTTTCAATTTGCCTAAGTAACTTATTTTTTATCAGCAACTTATCCTTGCTAGAATATTCAGAACCATTATATAAACTAAAATTAGAAATATTCAATTCAAATTCAGCATTATCTCCTTTTATCAGATAATCTCTAAATCCAAAAACAATATTACAAGTACCTTCATACTTTTCTAATTTAAATGTAAATGAGGACTCAATTTCCCAAAACTGTAAATTCTCGTGAAATTTATTATCTTTTATAAAAAATGTATCGTGGATTTGCTTCCCTCTAATTTTTAGTTCACTTTTATTTAACATCCACTCTATTTCCGAAGGTAAATTTTTACCTATTTCGGGTCTAAACTCCAAATTTACAATATCTTTAAACTGAAATACTGAATCTTGCATATTTGCAGATAAACGATAAAAAAAGACAATTCTATCAGCATTTTCAAAATCACTAAATAATATTTTTTTTAATTGTTGCTCCTTCTCAACAATCTTTTTCTCTTTAAAGTGACTGATTGTACACTTTAAAATATTTTCTCCAACAAAATTACTTTCATTAGACGTATAAGATTTAGTTAGCTTAATTTCAGTATCCGAAATTTTCTCAATTTCAATTTCCCCCTTGAAAATATTTGTTGATTCATACCAACTTTTGTTTAAATCATTACGCTCTATTTCATATTCGATAGTCGCCTTATCTTTATTGTAAGGATTTATTGTAATAGTAGGCTCTTTAAAAAGTCGGAAACTGACACCTTCTTTAGGAATAATATTTGCAAAGTTAATATTATCAAGAGCGTCCATTATTTTAAAATCCGAGCTACAATTTATTCGGCTTGTATTTTTTTTATAATTATCTTCTTTTGTATTTTGATATTCCCTTAATTCATCAAATTCTGAAGGACTTAATAATAAAGTCGAAACACAGGGTACCAAAAATTCCTTTTCAGAAGTATTGAAAAAGATTCCTCTATCTCTTAAAAAACGTTTTAAATCTGATTTCACCAAATATCCTTGATTTGCGAAACCTCTAAGCAACTCTCCGTATGGCAATATTTTGCTTATTTCTTTATGTTCATGCCTCATGCCTGTAATGATTTAGAATCAGAATAATAAGATACAACTTTTACATTTTTTATAAACTTTATATCTTCAAAAGAAGACTTTGCAGTTGCCACATCTTGAGTGTGTCTTGCAACATTAAAATCAGGAAAAGCTATTATCACATCACTAGGCCATGATTTTGTTAAATCTTGCGATAATGAAATTAGTCTTTTCAAATCTTCAATATTAAAACTATCAATAGTGCTCAAGATTAATTTTGTTGAAGAATCTTGATTATTTTCAAGCCTAATGGGTAAAATACTTCCGTTAATATATTCTATTGGTAATATATTCCCAAAGTTTCTTTTTATTGTTGGATTAATATTTTTCCCTGTATCGGGATAGAAAAAAAACAATTCTGAAGATTGACTGTAATTTTGTGCAAAAGTGATACTAGTAAAAACAAACTCCATTCTTCTATTATCTACGATGTAAAAACTATCATAGTTAAATGTATTAGGTAGCTGAACAGAACTTAGCTTAGGAATAATCTCATCATGTACACTATTTTCATTTGAAAGCCAAAATAAAAGACCTATGTTTTCAGAAGTAGTATATGGTGATGTTACGGAAGATAAAAGATTTTTTGATTGTTCTGAGAATCTAAAACATTCCATACTTGTGACTAAATCAAAAAAATACTCCTTAAACTTAGAAGGTAAACTGCTATACTGATTATCTGTAAACTTTACTGAAATCGATATTTTTTTCAATACACCATCAACTAAAGGAGATGCATAGGAAAAAAAGAAGTCTAAACCATGCGTACGGTCTTTCTTATGTTCTTCATTTTTTATACATGCAAACTCAATTCCTTTTGAAGCTGTTTCCCAGCCAATTAATTTAAGAAAATTTTCAACTGTTTTTTCACCAGTTTCACCAATAAATTTCGATTTTTCACCCATTCAGTTATTAATTTTAAAAGTTCATATTAACAAATATATGTAATTAATTATCTCTAAGAATTTGACAAATAGCACTATCATTCAAATCAAACTATTCGCATACGCAAAACATTGACAATCTAATGTTGTTAACTGTTAAAAATATAAATTTGTGTGTTATTTAGACTACGGAAAACCGTAACTGCAATAATTATCTTCATAGAAATGAGAATTTAATCTTTAGTTTGTTTAAAAACTTACAATAGCAGAAAACATTATAAAATAACTTATTTAGAATATCAGATGAATGATATATAGAATTTATATCTTATTAAATTAAGAGGTATAATTATTTTTTATATAACTTCATTTTTTTATCCGATACAAAATATAATTTTCCTTTAGTTCTTGAGCAAGCCACATAAAATTTATTTTTTGTAATATTAGATTTAAAAATAAATTTATCATTATAAAATTGAACCAATATTTCATTATTAATTACTACGCAAACATTTTCGAAAGTTAAACCTTTACAATTTCCCCAATTATTCGAAATACACCTGTAATTATAGTGTCTTGTTAAAAATAATTTTACTATTTGGTTATTAGAAACTACATCTTGGATTTCATTTTCATTTTCCAGCAATTTTATTTCAGTATCAAATTCATTTAATGATTCAATATTAACACCCAACTTATTCCTAATAAAATCACACACATTTTTACTACATCTTCTACTTTTTACAAGAGACTCCGTATTTTTACTAAATCCTTTTTGTTCAAAGTATTTTAGAAAATTAACTTCGTTCTTATATAAATTTTTATTGATATTCTTATCCCTACTGGTATCAAAAGTATGTTGATAAAAATCCCCTACAAGGTTTACGTTATAATTACCTTCTATTAAATTAACAATAAAATTAAAATCACTCGATGCAAAATCTTGAATTTCATCAATGAATACAGAATCAAAATATTTTTCAATTCTTTTTTTAACATCTTCTATACATTCTGTATTAATCAATTTAGATAGCCTATTACCATACAAAAATCTAAATTTATTTGTAAAACCATTATCATATATACTTTTTGGCGATTGCCAAGTGATGCCTTTAACATTATACTTGTCGCTTAAATATGGTTTATAACAGAAAGTATATAAGAAAGAGAAGAAATTTAATACTCTAATATTATTGGGTAAGTAACCATATTTTGCTATTACTTCGCTTCTTATACTTTCAACTCCACTATTTGTATAAGTAATCAACAAAAAATTTTGATGAAGATTAGTTTTTTCTACAAGAAAATATGTTTTTCCAGAACCAGCAACAGAAAGAATTATTGACTTATCCATCTTAATGCATCTTTAATATAAGTAGGAACTTCTATATTACTCCCATCAAGCAACAATTTATACGCTGACTCTGTTTTATTTTTAAGCATATAATCTTGGATAGACAATTTCCTTTTTGGTGTTATAAATAGTTTATCACATAAAGCAGTATTATCTTGATATAAACAAATTTCAAAAGTCTTTCTTTCTGTATCTACATCAAAATAAACTTTGATATTTTCTGAAGCATATTTTGCAAAATTTTCATCCATTTCCCCTTTAGTCTGGCCATCATTATCAGTAATAACACAGGTTTTAATATTTAGAAGTTTTGCTATTTCTAAATAATGAGAAAAACTTGTCCCATCCACAGATAAAACATTAATCTCCAAACGATGTAAATTATTATTAAGGTGTTTTTGTGAAAATTTGTCTATCAGCATAAACTCAGCATCTCCTTCTACCAAAATATTTTTACGTGCAAGTATAAATTCTAAAATATTATTATCGGGTGCTTTAATAAAAAACTGGGCTGTTTCTTTTGGAAGTGAGGTTAGCTTTATAGCTTTATTATCTGTACTATTTAAAAGTATTGATTTCCTCAAGTCTAATCTTGTAGAAATCAAATTACTGTGAGTGGTTATGAATATTTGTTTACTATTAGAATCTTTAATCTTTTCAATTAATAATCTTGTATTTACATGACTTAAATGATTTTCAGGCTCTTCAATTAACAACACATCTAAATCTTGAACATTTCTACTTAGTGCTAATTCAGTTTTAATAATAGCTTGTTTCCCTTTTCCTTTATTATCTATAGAAATTTCATTTTCATAAATTGTTAAGTCATTATCTAAATTTGATTTAGAGTTATTCTTCAACGAAAAATTATAGTCACCAATTCTATCATTTAAATCCTTTAAAACATTTTTTTTAAATTGTTCTTTATGATGCCTGTATTGATGATGATGCTTATATTTTTCAAGTGTATTAGTCAATGAACTATTGTAAATATCTTTTACATATTCTTTCATCGCATACTCATTGTTCATAGAGGAGTTATCAATAAATATATGCTTTAAATGTTTAACAAAACTATTGTATGAAATGTCACTAAAAGTAGTAAAGGATATTGTATAAAATTCAAAAGGAAATACACAATCTGGATTTTCTAGAATCTCTTTAATATATTTCGAATATTCATCATTAGGAAAAATATTAAGTCTTAATCCATCAGATTCAACATTATCGCTATTGTTCCTCCCAGATGTTCTGTCATTATTTTGTTCATCAAGATATAATTCTAGAAACAGTTTAGGTAAATAATTATTATTTCTTTCAGAACTTAAAAACTCCCTAATAATATCTTTATTAAACAAGTTTTCTAATCCAATATTCTCTACTTTTGTTCTACTTCCACTTAGCACTAGGTCAATAGCTGTTAAAATTGATGATTTTCCAGCCTCATTATCTCCTATAAGCAGATTGAGGTCATCATCAAAATCTATCTCTAAATTTTTAAATTTTCTAAAATTATGTAATTTCAGTTTTTTTATTTTTTTCATGTATTATTTTAGCTTAATATGTGATAAAATATTTAGAATGTCATTATCTTAACATATTCATATTTAAGTTTGAATATTGATAGACATAAAATCTTCAATTCTCTTTAAATCTCTAAATGTTAATCTAAACCACTCTCCACGAACTCGTTTATCTGCAAACATTTCATGAAGCTGTCGCTCAATCTTTTTGTCACATTTCCATTTAGCAATAAGATTTATTTTAGGCTCTTGTGAATGCAGGGTCTTTTCTCTATACTGAGGTTTTTTACTTGTTCCTATTTTGATTAGCGAAGTGTCCTCGTTAACCATCAAATAAACATAATCACAATCCTCATTATCAGATTGACTTGAGTCAAAATTAAAAAGCATTTGATAGAACTCTGTTTTATCAATAGTTCTTACGTGGAAAATTGGAGATTTTGCCATCATTGCTAAATTCCTATCCTTATATTTGGCAAGTTCAAAATCAGTAACAGTAAAAAATCCTAGTTTTTCAAGAAATCCGCGCAATTTTGTTTGAAAAATATTGAAAGCATTAATTTCATCTAACTCTTGGTAATTGTCAGATAATAAAATGCAAAATTGTAACAACAAATGAAAATAATCTGGGTCTCGTATATCTAAACGTATTAAATCACCTCGTAAATCTGAATCATGATTAATATAGTACATCTCAGCAAATGTCGGGTCACCCTCGTATAGATTTACACCGTAACAATGCTTGTTAATCCTTGAAATAACATTATTTATTGCACCATTATCTCTTTTGTCAAATTCATAAATATCTTCTTTAGATAAGATATAGCAACATTCATTAAATTTTTCATCAATGGATTTAATTTTCATGGTAGTTAGTTTATATTCAAATATAGAATTAAATTATAATATTTTTTTTAATAAATTAGATTTACTAGATAATTTCCTCAGGGTAATTCTAGTTACACACCTACCCTATAAATTACTTTTTACGAATTACTATATGTATAAAAAAAAAATCCATATTTCAGTATCAGTAAACATTTTATACTTGCAGTTAAATATTACAAGTTTTAATAAGTACAATACTATTCTGCAAGTACATTTGAAATAAATCATTTTATGTCTGGCAATCTAATTTCTTGCTCTTGCATTCTATTAATTTTATGATTGACTGGAAAAATATTCTAGCTATATGGGGAATTTGCTGGAAACGTAAATGCAAAGGAATTAGAAACCCCAATTTTGGTTTTCTATAAATTAAAAAGTATGTTTGAAAAATTAAAAAATGACATAAAGATATTAAAGAAATAATTTATAATAACTAATAACCAAGCCATGAGAGTTTATTTTTTTATAATAATTTTTGCATTATATTCATGCTCCAAGGGAAGCAAAAATTCATCTGTAAGTAACTATTATACTACAGAAGCTAGCGAGAGTGAATCTAATTATGGTGACTCAACTATGAATGGCACTTACTGTGCTGAAATTGATTACTACTATTACAATACAGGTACTTCGAGTACATATACTTTGACTGTAGAAGTTGAAAACGATGAACTGGTTAAAATCAATTGGCCAAACGGTGGTTGGCTAGATGATTCACATTTTACTCCACAGGATATATCAAGTGGCTCTTGCTCTTTTACTAGTGATGCTGGGTATGACTATAACATTACTTTATTAAACAAAGGCGATTGCTCATACAGTACTACTCCTAGTTACAGCCCTGAATATAATACTTCAGATGAGTATTTAGATAGCGAACAGGAAACTTCATTCGATAATAGTGATGAATTGGAAGAAGAGTAATAGCGGTTGATTTGTTTCATTCTAAGAATGTTTTATAAATTATTCACACCTAGTATAATGAAATATCTTGAGTTTAAGTAACTACAGTAGTTATATAGAAAACACCCCCCCATCATTTCTTTTTTCTTTGTATACTCCCCCCATTTTTTAACATGAGTTTTTTGTTATGAGCTTTACAGAACTCATATTTATAAATTTCCTGAAATTTATTTTTTAGACAAATAATATATTTAGACTAAAGTCTAAACGTGATACAATAAAAGTTTGTTAATAACATGATATAAAAGTTATAAAATGTACTAAAAACACATATCCTAAATTTGGTACAGTTAGAAAAATGTTGTACATTTGAATAAATAAAAAAAAGCCTTGAATGTGTTGGAGCACATCAAGGCAAACGTTAATAAATGTTCAACCGTTAAATTAAAATTCATCAACATGGCAAATTTACAAAATTGTCTTGACAATTGTAGTATCTACGTAGGGAGCTACAAAAAGTACAACGAAGGAAGCATCTTTGGAGAGTGGCTCAACCTTTCAGATTATTCGGATTACAATGAACTTTACGAGGCTATGAAAGAACTTCACAATGATGAAGGAGACCCCGAATTTATGTTTCAGGATTATGAATTCCCAAAATTCTTTATCAATCAAGGGTTAATAAGTGAATGTCACATTTCAGAGGACATTTACGAAATTGCAGAGAAAATAAACAATTCAGGCTTAGAATTTGAAATCATTGAAGCCTACGTAGATTGCATTGGTAGTTATTGTAAAGATACAGAGGAGCTTTTAGATAAGGTTTCGGATTCTTATTCTGGTGAATTTAATTCAGATGAAGACTTTGCACAAGAAATGTTAGAACAAGATGGCAGCATTCCCGAAAATCTGCCCTCATACATCTTCATAGACTGGCAGAAAACAGCATATAATTTCATGTTTGACTATTCATGTTCAAATGGTCATTATTTCAGAAATTAATAACAACCCTGCACCCTGTCATCAGGGTGCTTTATACCATAATCAAATGAAAGCAAGATATATTAGAGTTTCTACTGGAAACCAGAATACAGCAAGACAATTACAGAAAAGCCACCCTAATGAAAAACTTTACATTGACATCATTAGTGGGGCTACACCATTCAGCCAAAGACCAGAGGGAAAAAAGATGCTTGAAGACATAGAAGCTGGTTTAATAGATTACATAACTGTAAATTCAATTGACCGATTAGGACGAAATCTTTTTGACATTCTCACTACCTTGGAACTTCTAAATGACAAAAAAATTATTTTGAAAGTCGATAACTTGGGCATTGAAAGCTTAGTTAATGGTAAGATAAATTCAGCTTTTAGACTAATCATTTCAGTGATGGCAAACATAGCCCAGATGGAACGAGAAACCTTACTGGAAAGGCAACAAGAGGGCATAAAACTTGCCATAGCTAAGGGGGTTTACAAAGGTAGGGTAAAAGGTTCGGTTGAAAGTGATGAACAGGTTTTAGATAAGTATAAAGAGGTTGTAAAGTATCTAAAGAAAGGACAATCTTTGAGAGATACCGCCAAGCTATGCAACGTTAGCTTAGGAACTGTTCAAAAGGTTAAGAAAATTATAAATCAGTAATTTGCAATATGATTTTTATAAATACACTTGAAAAGGTAAATAATTTTATTATCTCTAAAATAAACTTTCAGGATAATGAAGTCGAACTTAATAAAAAATATTACCTATTAATAGATGACGAAGCTATTGAGGGAGATTCAGAACATTATGATTTTTCTGCTATAAATTATGACCAATTTATCTCTCAGTACGACATCGACTACATCATTCAAAAGTATAAAGCTTTATTAGTTTCAGAAATAGAATTCTATCAGTGTGATTTCATTAAAACTGTTGCCAATCACTTTAGAGATTATAATACAGAGTTGAGTCAAAAGATATACTATGAAAATACAATCTTATCTTTAGAGAATTGCATTTCTCGGTTTTCAGAACAATTAAATGATAAAGAGGATTTTTCTATACCTTTAAATAACATTCAAAGGATTACTATTAATATAATCAATGATGCACACACAGGAATCATAAATATGCTTAAAAATGAATATGGTAAGCATATCACTTCTGTAGTTAAAGTTGACAACCTTAGAACTATCTTTGGTCTGAACTTGGCTTTTGTTGAAAAACTGTACAATGAGTTTAAATCATACGACCTATTTAACAAGCACATTTCACAAAATGATTTTTTTGAAATTCTAAAAATTAATTATGCAGGAGAAACCAAAATTGAACTGAAACTTAATTCTCTTCCTGATTTCTACTATCTAATACGATTTCTCAAAGAGAAATTTTCTTCGAAACCTATGATTTTTTATGACCTAATTTCTCAAAGATTCTTAGTAACTACAAACGGGAAAGATAAAGTTAGTTTCAATTCTAAAAAAATCTCTAATGGAATAAGCGATTTAAATAAAGATGTTGCCTCAAGAGTTGTAAAAAAAGGTTCAGAAATTACAGCTCTCGTCAATATTTTAGACCAATAAAAACAATATCCCACAATAATCTAAATAACAAATTGAAATACAACAAATTAACCCAAAATAAAGTATAAAAATCCCTCAAAAATCCCTCAAAAACTGAACTATTTTTGTAACTGTAAAATTTATAAAAACACAGATATGTTCAGAAAATTCGCAAACGTAAAAACAAGTCATTCAAACTCAACATTTGAAAATCTACAGCAGGTAATAAAGTATATTAAAGATAGCTCAAGACCTGAAATTAAAGAAATTCTAAAACTTAAAACCTTAGAAAAAGGAACAAAAGAATATGATGACATAAAACAGTCTTATATTCCATCCATTCTCTGGAACTTTACTACTAATGGTTGTAAGAAATTAGAAAGCGTAATTCAGTCTACTGGCTACATCTATTTTGACATTGATAATGATTTAAACTTTCAGTTTAATTCCGAATACTTTACAGCCCACTGGAAAAGTGTAAGTGGCACAGGCTTCGGTTGTCTTGTTAAGGTATTAGGAGTGAATAAATCTAACTTTAAAGAGGCTTTTGTATGGATAGCAGAGAAACTACAAATCCCTTTTGACCCTAAGACTAATAATATAAATAGACTCAATATTCTTTCTTTTGACCCAGATATATATTATAATGAGCATGCGCAGGCTATTGACTGTAGTTTTCTGTCTACCGATGATGCTATTGATATTCAGGAAGAAAATAATCATTCCATTACCAAATATAGTTTTATTAATAGTTATCAATGGAATGATAAAAATAACCGTATCAGATATGATAACTTAGAAGAGAAGAAATCCAAAATTCAAATAATTTACGATGAAAATGGGGTCTGTGACTTAAAAGAGGAAAAACTTTATTATGCTACAGTTAAAATTCCTAGAAATATTAATAATGGAAAAAGAAATCATATCCTATCAGGCATTGCAATTAAGATACTTGCTCTAAATCCTAATATACAAAGCGGAAGATTAATCGAATTCATGAGAATAGTAAATAAATCATGCTGTAGACCAACAATGAATGATAGTGAAATAAAAAGTATATGTAAAACTATCCTGGATAAAAGAGAAAAATGGTTACCTATAGATAATGCTAAAAAAAGGTTCTTCTTTGACCCTACACTAATATTAGATGCAAATCAAAAACGGAGCCTTGTTCGAATCTATATTAATAAACACAGAGGGGTACAAAAAAAGCAGTTAGTAAGCGATTCTTTTGCTGGGTTACTCAGTGAGGGAAGAAAGTTTAAAATTAAAGACATACAGGAAGAGACCAAGGTTTCTCCAACTACAATTAGAAAATATCTTTCAGAAATACTATTAGAGGAGTACGGAGGTGAGACAGCAAATATACAGTCGTTTTTTAACGCTAAAAAACAAATTAAAACCCAATAATAGTTGGGTTTTAATTCTATAATAAATCTTTTACTTCGTTATCATAGTTATCCAGATGACGGTTTGTGGAACAAAAATAACTTCTAACAAAAATTTTAACCTCAAAAGGTTTATCTTTAATATAGTCAGCCATAATTGAATTACCTGCATGCTCGACAACTTTTTCATAAAATGATTCGAAATTAGCATTCAAATCATTTTGTAGTATTAGTTTGTTTTCAGCAATAATTTTTTTTAAATCGTTTTTGATAATAATTTACTTTTTTCTTCAGCTAATTTAACATACTCATTAGTAATAACACTGTTCTGCATGTCATAATTTAGATACTCTTTATCTGAAGCAAATACTGAGTTTTCTTCCATGATTGTTTATTTTATTGAACAATAAATATACATTTTTTGTATGTTTGCAGTAACATTATCGAAAAAAAGAAGCATAGCTTTTATTTTGTTTGGGGAATCTGACAGTTCAAAAAACAACACAGAATAAATAGTTTATGACTCGTGCTATATGGCACGGGTTATTCCTATTTGTGTTGTTTGGCTTTGTCAGAGCCTCCCCTTGCAAGTATGGTTTAATCCCGTGCTTTCTGCATTTTATAACCTTTCACTTTTCGGGATTGAGTGATATTTTTTAAAGATTTCACTTATGAAAAAGATTTTACTATTGTCATTTCTGGCACTTTCTCTCTTCGCTCTTAGTTGCTCTAACAACGAAGACAACACACCACCACAACAAAACAATCCTATACAAAGTAAATTCTTCTCACCCCCAAGCTGGATAATTGGAACATGGGTTATATCTGGAACTACAACCCAGTATTTCAAATTTTCAAATGAAGACTTTATATTGCTTACGCCTTATACGAGCTACAAAACGGTATTAGAACAGACAAAATCTGCGGGACAAACAGCAAAGGTGGATGAGACAATAACAGATATCGATTATAACTTTGTTATTACAGTAGGTGCTTCTAGTGGTTCTTACAAGTTCAAAAAGGTTAATGCCACTAAAATTCAATGGATTAATGGTATTAATAACATTACTTTAGACAAAGAATAATAATTTTAAAATCATTGAATATGAAAAAGTTATTATTATCATTACTGTTGTTTGCAGGTCTTACCAATGCACAAACCCAGCAAGACTATTACAACCAGTCAGCCTCTGGAATTGACCCAGTAATTGGTATGAAAGAAACTCAAAGTGAGAGTGTAAGGGCTGTTGATGAGATTTTGAAAAACAATAAACCCAGTAAAATTGGGCAAAAGTTAGAAAAGTCTCAGGAAATGGTTGAAAACCTCGAAGTAGCAAAATTTGAAGATGTTTACCAACCTGCACCAGCTCCTGAAAACAGAAGCTATAATCAGTCTGGAAACGTACAAACAAACACTCAAAATAGTGATGTTGACCCATTCAGTTCACCAGATGACAATAGACCTTCTTTTCAAGGAGAAAGGGTTAATGTTGATGATTATTATAATCAGCAACCAGATGGGAGCTACATTAAGAAAGACACTGGCTACCAAAAAAACAGCAATAATGGTAGTGATAATACAGTTCTTATTATTGTTATTCTCTTCGTTGGTATAGGAATAATTGGAGCCATTGTAACCAATCAGAGAAAACCGAACAATTATGATAAGGAATAGATTTCATGATAAATTTAATTGGTTGTTTCCAACTGATAATAACGAAAGTGATATTATCACTGTTCTCCGTTACAATTTTATCAACTCTGTACCTTTTCAAAAGGTTGTATTAGATTTTCTGGCTTGGAATGGGATTGATAAAAAAGGGAATGTAACCAATAACAAAGTTTATCCAACTCGTACCCAAATTCTGGAAAACAAAACAGCACTTGCAAAATGTAGGTTTTCAACGGGTAAATATATTGAGAAACTTGTAGTTTTTGTTTTTCTGGAAACGAAGAAAGAAATACCTGATTTGAATCCAGATTTGTTTGCTCATTTTTTTGAAGAGAATTATCATAATTCAAAGCTTATCAAATTTACCACTTTAGAGACTCAAAAATCCAACAAAACAACAAAAGAGCACTATAATAAATTAAAGGGATTTTTAATTGAAATTCAAAGCCTTTTAGAGACTGAGGATTTAAGAGCCAGAATCGAGTGCAATCATACTGAAATCCCAAACTTAGGAAACTGCTTTAGATGTGAGGAATTTATAACTCCGTTTTGTAAGATTGGGTTAAATTGTGATGAAACTGGAAAGTTCACAATCAATTATTTTATCAATCCTCATCTAAAAGAATTAATTGGTAAATCTCTGGGTGAAATTCTGGAAAAACGATTTGATGAGCTAGCCACTACTGAAATGAAAGATTTTGTAAAAATGGTTCCATTAAACAGGAGATATGACAAATACTTTAAAGAGATTCAGTCTATTCCAAATTGTAAGATTTGTGTAACCGAGCAAAATTCTTTATAAATCGAAAGACAGGCATAAACCTTTTATGGTGTTTTTTGAAAGAATAATTCCCTCATTTTTAGAGGGAATTTTAATATTCGTATACCTGTAACAACTTCGGAACTTTGTTTTTTATTTAAGTCACTGATATTCATTGTACTTCCCATTACAAATGGAAGATTTTTTTCAGCTAAAAAACCAGACTGTTTTTTTACTCCTCAACAAAACTCTGAGCTGACTTTACAACTGATATTTTACCTCCGACAGAGCACTGGCATGTAGAGCTATCTAAGAGCTCTTTTTTGTCTTCAATTTCAAATTCAGAAGTATTCTCCCACTTAATGGGTGAAGGTGAGCAGGAAGACCTTAAAACACTACACATTCCAAAAGGTTTTATGTTAGCATTAGGTTGTTTATCTTCTTCTGTCGCCTGTAGTTTTCCTTCAATCTTCATAAAAGACTGACTTGTTACCGTGAGTGGAGTTGGTGAAGCTCCTTTATCACATTTTAGCTGGGTGGTATCTGTTATATATTGAGACATGATTTTATTGTTTTTTATGACAATCTATTTCTTTCAATCCCACATACTCCCAGAAACCTCCAACCTTTCTATAAAACTGGATATCTTTACCAAAATAAGCCTTACCTACCTCTGAGTCATAATCATACTCATATACACCAAATTTAACCCAGCATAATGAGAGCTCCCCACACTGTTTATTAGTTTCAAACGGATAAAAATACAATCCTACAAAAAATAAAACAGTACAAAGAAGTAATAATATTCTTAAAAATATCTTTTTCATAGTTAGTATTTATCTAATGTTTTAAAATCTGCTTTTCGTTTTTGAAAATAATCAATGAGTTGCCCCAATTTGTTTACTTCATCTTTGTTTTTCAAATCTACAACTCCATTAACTAATTTTCCATTTCTGAATGCTCTTTCGTGCATTAACAAAATAACTTTCCCATTTTTCTTTCCAACAGCATCCCATAATCCCCCATAATAGGACATATCTAATAGTTCATCACGAACAGTCTCCCAAGATTCTGAAACCCTATCAAATCCAATATATTGTTTCGAGTACATATCATAGTAGGGGTGAATATCATCATCGTTTCCAAAATCCATAGTTTTATTATTAACTTTTTCCTGAACCTTTGCAACAGAAGCATTTTTAAAATCCCAACTCTTTATATTCCATTCACAGTCCCAGCCATACACTTGATAGCCTCTTTTTTCAAATAATTCTTTAGCCTCATCTTTTGTATCCTTACTATTATCGGAATCAATATCTACAAATTCTTTAGTGTGCCAAGTATTTCTACCTGGAAATCTGGCCAGAGGGATTGTCTGGTTTTTAGATAAAGGAACGTTCCTATTCTTTATAACTCCTTTTCCATAAATTTCATCTAAGTAATACAAAATTTGCTCTTTACATTTTGTAAAATCAGTAAACACACTTCTTTTATCTTCTGGCTTACTTCCATCTCCTTTATATTTAATCCCTTCCTTATAGGCATTTTTATAAAAATCATTTACATGTGAATAGCTATGGTTACCTATAACATGATTCTCATATATATCTTTTAATATATCTAAAGCTTTTTTTCTATCCTTACTCTTCTCAATAAAGTAATATAAATGTATCCCTGTTAAGAAAAATGTTCCTTTGATTCCTTTTTCCTTTAGTAATTGTAAGACCTCTTCTGTTCCTGCCTGTATTCCATCATCAAAGGTTAAATAGATTTCTCTCTGGACAATCTTAACAGGTTTAGTATCTTTCAATTCACGTATAGCCAATATTTTAGTATCTCCCATTACTTTAGAATTAAGCTTGTTGTTTTTCTACTTTTACACTTCTCTTTAGCTCTGCAAAGCCATCTTTTTTAACATTACCCTTAAGAGTTATTTCTTTTTCCCCGTTATTTATGTCTTTATCATCAACTTCATATACAGTTAGTGTAATTGATTCTCCTTCTTCATAGTTTCTGGTATAAACCAATAAACTTATTTCTTCATCATAAGATGCCATTGTAATTTCTTTATTCATATCTGCATCCATCCATTGAGCACTTACAATTTGTTTCTCTTTAGTATAATCAAACTCCCCATTTTGAGGAAGCTTGTTCATTTGAGGGGCTTTATACTCAATCTTATCTTTAGCAGTCAATAATGAGTTAGCCCCATACACATGCATTCTGTCCTTTGCTCCAAATTCTGTCTGTCCATCTGTATATCCAATGAATTTTTCTTTACCATATAGGTCTAGGTGGGCTTTTGCTGATATTTCAGTATTAGTTCCAGCATTGATAATAGTTTTCTTACCACTGTCTTGGCTTATCTCTTGTTTTGCAATAATCTTGATATTTTGCCCGACATTGGTATCCATATTCTTTCCTGCTTTGGTTTCAATATTCTCCTCAATATCAAACTTCAGGTTCTTTGATTTTATGGTTATGGTTTCAGGAGCAGTAATGTTGATATTGCTTCCCTTTGTATCAAATCTCAATTCGTTACCACTTTTATCAGTCAATAAGATACTTTCATCCTCTGTAAACACTAATCTGTGCCCACTTCTGGTCTGTAGGGATTTTACACGGTTATCCATACCACCTCCCAAGCCTACACCACCGTGGAACATTCCACCCATTGCAAAGGGAAAATCTGGGTTATGGTATTCAAAATTGACCATTACTTGGTCTCCTATTTCTGGAACGGCCACAAAGCCTCTATTCTGACTTACTGCATCGGTGCCACCAGCATCTGGACTCATCATTCTGATAAAATGGGTTGTATCATTTAACTGCCAGTCAAACTGCACTTGTATTCTGCCTTGATTCAAAGGGTCTATATTAGAAATTACAGTTGCCACCTGTGGCTCTGCTTTAGGCATTATAAACACTGGTTTAGGCATAAAGCCTGTTCCCTCAGCTATAGCTTCAAAACTTCCAGTATAATAGCCTCTTGCATCAATCTCGTGGCTTACTTCTGTCATCATCAATGTAGTGAAGTGAGAGGTCTCATTGCCGTCCTGATTTCTCATGTCTATGTCTGCTACACAGCCTATATATAAAAAAGGAACAGTTGTACTTCCAGATATGGTAAAGACTTCTACAGCTTTACTTCCTCTTGCGCTTTTTTGGGAATCATCCACATCTAAAAACATATTTGCATTGACAGGGGTAGGAGTAAGAGACCTTGTTTTAAAAATATTGTCATTTAGCTCATAGGCTTTGGCTGATAAATTCCCTAAGTGTTTAATGTTATCATTAGAGCCCAGCATTTTAGCATGACTACTACTATTATAGCCAAAGTATTCAGGTTTTGTATGTACTGCTTTTAATTCTACCTGTACATCTGTAACATTGCTTCCATAGATAAGCTGTATAGGCTTTTCAGATGGAGGGAGTTTTCCAAAATGTAGTATGTACCCATCATAGTAAAACTGTTCACCGTAAGCTTCTGCCAATCTTGTCAGGTAATTGTAATGTGTTTCGCAATACTGTGCACTGTAATTGATGTAACCTTTATTCTGGGTTTCAATTCTAAAGTCAAATTTACTCGTTCCTAATGCTTCCTTGATTATTCTGTCAGCTATGATGGAAGTATTTACAGATTGACTCCCTCCAAAACTCTGAGTGTGAGGAGCTGAATCCATCAGAATTGTGGGGCTGTATCCTTTAAGTACAATATTACCAAGGCTCATTTGCTCCTGGCTAAATGCAACTTTTGTAATCACTCCTACAAATGTTCTTTCAGGAGTTTCATCTTCGTAGTCTTTATATTTGAAAGTTACCGTAATTCGTTTTCCTAAAAATTGTTGAGCTTCTTCAAGATTATGGTTCTGTACCTCACCTAATGAATCATGAGCTAAAGTCAGTTCAAAATAGTGATGTGTTCTGGCACTTTGCTGTAAACGGAAGTGTTTAAAATGACTGATAGATTTCCCTTCAACCACAATATCAAGTTTAACCACACGGTTAATGCCTGCTATATGGTTCTCTGAAATCTTTTCAGAATTGGAAATATTCTTTCTCATTAATACTGTGGTATTTGTGTTTATATCACCAAATATAGATAAATGAATAATACCACATATACAAATATTGAAAAAATTCAAAAAGTGTAGTAAAACTACGATTGATTTAGAAACCTAAACTTTTAAAAATTTTTGCTGTTGACTTTGCTTTTTCAACATCAGTTTTACTTATATAAGCTAGCAATTGCCTTTCCGTCTTATGCCCAGTAAAGTTTAATAAGTAGGTTATTGGAATTTTCTCGTAGAAATTTGTAGCAAAGCTTTTACGCCCAATGTGAGAAGTTACAAGCTGAAATTTTGGATAGTTTCCAAATACCTTTCGTGTTATCTTACTTTTGTCTTCCCTTTCAATTGTCATAACCTTTCCGTTATATAAGACCTCATCTATACCAGCTAGTTCACAAACATCTTTAATGTATAGATTAAGATTTACATCAGATATTTTACGTGGAAATTCTCCTTCTCTTTTCAGTAGAATATTTTGAACTTTTTGCAGTACTGGAATTTGCATTTTAGTTCCCGTTTTAATTTGATTAAACTCAATGTATGCTTGATTTTCATCATCGTGTATAATCATACTGGAATTAAACCTTAAATAATCACTAACTCTCTGTCCTGTATAGCAAGCTATAAGAAGCCAATCTTTTGCATTGTCTAGGTGCTCATTAGGCATTATTGTTCGTTCAATTTTATCCAATTCATCAAAAGTCAAGTAAATAGATTTAGGGACATTCCTAGAAGCTTTTTCAATATCAAAAGTCCACAAAAAAGCATGCTTATGAACTTCTAAATCAAGAGACTCAGCAACCCTACAAATCATCTTCAGAAATTTGAGATTTCGGTAAGTAGTTGATGTTTTATAGTTCTCTCGCAAACAATACTTCTCAAAATCAATTCTAAAGGAATTGTCTAAATCAGAAAACTTCAAATGTTTAAATGTCTTCTTTCTTGCTCTTACGTCATCGCAATAGCGTTTTATCAATTGCTTAACAACATTTGCTTTCTTAATAGTTGATTCACTTACAATAGCTTTCTTCAAGCTAATGTAATCATCTATAAATAAAAGTACATTGTCAGATTGTGGTTCATCTTTTTCTGAAACAACCTTTTGGGGGCAGACAGTAGCTTCAAGCCAACCTTTTACATCTATTTCAGGTTTAAAACTTGTATAATCTGAAATTATTTTTGTCTCAAGTCTAATAAGTTCTATATTCAATTCACCTAAATCAATATCTGTATTTCGTGAACTTATCACACATTTACCATTTTTCCAATCTTTTGGTTTACACTTTAAGTGTGAGATAGGCACTTTTACATCTATCTCCTTATCTCTTAATCGTACCCAAATTGTACTGTACTTGTTTTCAACTTTACCCCTATTAAAAAAACTAACTGATGCCATAAATTTTCGATTCAAAATTGTTCCCAAAATTGTATCCGAACTCTAAAAGATAAGCATAAAACAATGGGTCTGTTTTATCTTCGGGCATGTAGAAAGCTTATGTATTGCTTGTTTGGACGAGGGTTCGAATCCCTCCAACTCCACTCATAATAAAAAAAGAACTTCGTCTTAGAAGTTCTTTTTTTTGTTATTTTATTGCTTAGAATTTCATCATCCAGTTATTAAGATCTTCAAAAGATGAAATATCTAACTGTTTTCTCAATCTGTTTTTTTTGATTTCAATTCCCCGAATCGTCAAATGGTTATAATGAGCAATTTCTTTAGTGGAGAAGTTCAGACGAAGTAATGCACAAAATTTAAGTTGTCCAGAAGTAAGAAAAGGATATGTTTCCGATAATTTTTTGTAAAAATCAGGGTAAACTTCTTTAAATCTGGGAAGAAAAGCAGGATCATCTGACTTCGCCAACTGAATTACCTCTTCAAAAGCATCATTTACTTTATCTTCCAGATCGGAAATTACTGCTTCTTTTTGTTTTTTTTCTTTTCTTTCCTTCTGATACCCTATAAAATACCTTGTAGCAAAATATATAATGATTAATAATATTACTAAAACACCTCCTAAAATAAAATAAAATCGATTGGCTTGCTGTTTGTTTTTTTCATTAGCCTGTATGGATTCTTTATTGACAGCTTTCTTTTCGGTATTACGTAGACTATCATCAAGTTTTTTATATTTATTCCTGTAGTACAAAGAATTTTTATAATCTTTTTGTTTTTCGTAAACAAGAGCAAGGTCATCATAAACATTTTTTAATAAATAAGATTTATTTTGCTCCATTAGAGGCAAAGCTTTTTTTAGATAAAAGAGTGCACTATCTTGATTATTGTTTTCATAATAAACACGTCCTATATTCCCAGAAATAGAGCCCTGCCTTACAGTATCTTTTCTTGAAATGGAAAGCTTTAGTGCTTTGTGACAATAATAAAGAGCCGAATCAGGTTGATTTGCTTCTGAAAAATCAAATCCAACATTAGAATATGCTGAAGTTAATGAAACCTCTCTTTTTTCTTTGTTTTGAATTTTTTCATAGCAATTCAAACTTTTTCTGCGATATGCTAATATAGTATCATTAGGAGCTCTCATTTCCCTTTTGAGATAAGCTAAATCACCAAACAATAATCCTCTTTCTGCAAATAATTTATCACCTTTTAATATTGAAGTTTTTTCTTGTGCTTGTTTAAAAAGACTTTCAGCTTTATTAAAAACTCCCAGAGATGAATAAGATATTGCTCTCATACGAATAGCAAATATCTCATTAAAAGGATCATTGAGTTTATGAGCACAATCTTCCATTTTTAATGAATACTCTATTAACTTTTCAAATTCTCCAAGCTCACTATAAACAATTGCAATATAAAACATAATACGAATTTTATTTTTTTCGCTACCTTTTTTATTGACAAGAGCATCATATTTAAAAAGCTGTTGTAAAGCTATCCTTTTATCTGCAATATTATAAGCCGCGTTCTGTCCCAGGCTATCTATTTGTTTGAGAGTATATTTTTGTCCTAAAAAGCTTACGAAAACAAAAACCGTTAAAAATAAAAGCTGTATTTTTTTTAATAGCATAGTAGTTTAGTCTTATTATAATAGTTTGAAAAGAAACACCATTATTCACCTACACCATCTCCTATTTACCATATTAACAAATAAATTCTAAAGCTATTAAAAAAAATTATACCTGAAATATTTTTCTCCATTTCGTAATCGTATTTCTACTGATTTTAAAATGAGCAGATAGTTCTTTATTAGTAATTCTGACTTTTTTCTGATAACTTAGGACTTCTATAATAAAAGATTTGTCATAAGAGCGATGTTTTTGATTGCCAATATTGTTTTCTTTTTTACAAAATATTTTTTGATTTAGCTTTATAACATCCATTAGAGACAGCTCTTCTTTTTGCAATATGAATTGGCACTCTTCTTTTTTCTGCGGATACTTCTTTATTATTATATCGTTGTAAATACGTTTGTAATCAGGCCTCATATTATTTTTTATATTTGATTTTCCATCTATGCAGTGTGCTTTTGGGGATTTTATAATCACTGATGATTTGTTGCTCTGTTTTCTCTTTTAATGTCAACTGCTCCAGAATAAAATCAATAATCTCCCGAGTATATAAACTTTTTTTAAACTGAAGTGAAGTATATTTTTTGTTTTTTATTTTCACTTGATATTTTGAAGAAGTTGGAGGGGAATATAAAATCAAATGCTGAGAGTATAAACGAAAAAAATCGTAATCCAATACCTTACTCCACTTAAGAAGGAATTCCGAATCTATAGATTCTTGAACAAGCATTTCTTGAATAACTGTTTCTGGTAGTTTAAAAAAATTGCATATTCTTGAAATATCTGTTTCTGTTTCTTTTATGCGTCTGTTTATACAGTTTCCTATATGTATATTCCTAAAGCTTTCCATATTTTTCTTTTAAAAAATTACAAGGATGAGTATTTTAGAGAGTCATTGATCTTCTGTAAATTATCATCACCTAAATATTGCAGTATAAAAACCTTGGTTATAATTTTTCCGGTAGTATTACTTTTAATAGAAAGTAATAATTTCTGTGATTTTTTTTGGATTTCCGTGGAATAAATCTCAGTTAATGGGATTTCCACTTGTCTGTAAAGTTTTGGCAGCATTGTTATACTTATCGGATGATATTCTTTTATGCTTAATACAGCTCCGGAGTTCTCAAATTCAATATATCTGATATTAAGCAAGAGAAATAAGAGAAAAAGAATTAATAGAATAGCAATAGATTGAATACTATATAAGTATAGGAAACTCATACGAAGTAAATACACGATAACAAATATTGACAACACTACTATAATACTAAAAACATAGAAGTACATCCAATAGTCAACTTTCTTTTTATTATTTACTTTAACCATCACATCTGAGTTCAATATCTTTTAATAACAGCCACCAAGATGACTGTTATTAAAGACATTATTATGAAAAACACAACCAATATTAATCAATATATATTTTAAGTAGTTAGGAGATAACACAGAATTAGTGCACTACTTTTACAAAATCTCCAGTTCTATATAATGCACCAATTGGTAAGCCTGCAGAAATCGCGGCCGCATTATCTGCAAAGTCATTACAACCTTCAATTAATGCCGGAGTAAGATCTGAAGCTTGTTTTACAACGTGAAGTGGTGCAGATGGGGCACTAATCCCAATACCAACTCTTCCTTCAAAATAATTTTTGGTATCTGCTCCCTGAGAATACAGATTATAGGCATTTGCTGCAGTATCCCCAGTAAACCGATAACGACCGATGAAAACCCCAAAGGAATTCTGAATATTTTTTGTCCCGTTATTATTACCCGTAGTAATTGCCAATCCAGCTAATCTTGAAATATTATAGGTTCCAGATCCTATAAAGTCAGTATAAGATCCTATAACCTCTATTGATGAAGTTGAATTAAAAGTTCCGGTAATGTTGGGTGAAAATTGAGTAATAAGTCCCCGTACCTGAGGAATATTGAATGTTCCAGTTCCGCTCAATCTTATATCATTCTTATACCCATATAGCCAGCTAATATTAGCCGTTTTTCCGCTACCAGCAGAAGGTGAGGCAACACTACTGACCGCCCTCATATCACTAATCGACAAATCACCTACAATTGCTGAGCTGCGAGTTAAGTTTGAAATACCATATAGAGTACCTCCACCATTTACTGCAATATCATGTACTTCCGTATCAATTCCAGATTTCGCTCCTTGTTTATTTGAAACCATTTGATTTTGAATACCAAAAGAAGAACCAGTTCCTCCTGAACTATTATTTTCAAAAACATTAAGATTACTATTAGGTGTTGCTCCTGGATTTGTGCCAATAGCTACTTTTCCAGTCTGATAAATGTTTTGAGCATTACTAATGGCTTCATTGGTAGTTCCTGATACTCTCCAGGGTTCTCCCGCTGTTGAACCTTTTAAAGTCTGCCATATAACACCATCAAAATAATAGTACCCTATATTAGTCACATTTGCAGTCTTTGTTGTCGTATCTACAGGCAATAATGCTTGCGTAACGTAAACAATAGTTCCGGTTTGCGGGATATCATAATTCGTATCTTTCGCCTTCAGTTCAGCTCCGGTTAATCGGGGTGCTATAAATCCGTCTGTTTTTGTAAGATCTGAAGGTGCTGCTATCACATCTAGTGTTGCTTTAGGTGTTGTTGTATTAATTCCTACCTGAGCATATGCAATGGAAGAAATAACAATTGTTGTGGTTAATAAAATCTTTTTTTTCATCTAAATTGTTGTTTAAATTATTGTTTTTCAATTAGTTAATTGACTTATAATTTGATATATGTTGTATAACATTATTTGTGTTGGAAAAAGATTATTTTTTCCTATAAATAATCACATTGGGTTACGATAATATAAGCTGATTATCTAAATTATTTTCTTGATGCAAAGTAAATTGTAAATTCAAATAACATGCAAAAAACACACTATCTCAAATCTACATCAACAACACAATCAACTGAAAAACAATATGTTAATATTAATAATTTAAAATTAGATCAGAATTCAAATTATATCACTAAAATTGGTTTTTCTTATTAAAAAAAACATATAATATCATTTATAATGACAAAAACAGAGACTTCTACCTTAATAAAATTGATATGATAAATTAATCTCTGTGGACAATGATTGCCATTTGTCTTTCAAGGTGATTTGGTATAATTCTTACAGACATGTTGTATTTATGTAGTACATACACAGCATAACACTCAAGCAGTGTTAATTAAATCCGTGGTGCATTTAAGCAATTCCAGTTTTTAAATTGTTAATGTTTATATTGTTTAGCTTATTAATTCATTGTATAACAGTCAGGGCCATTATCTTAGATAATACTCTGTTTTTGAATCCATCGAATGATTTAGCCTAGTTTCTTCTAATTATAAATTGATCACATAATTGAGAGAATAAGGTCTCGATACACTTTCTTGATTATCTAAAAGCATAAGGATGTGGCTGATATCCATATTGATTTTTTCGCATAGGTACTTCAATATTAATCTGGTTATAAGTAAATAAGTCTCTTTGATGATCAATGCTTAGATAGCCTTTCTCCCTTAATATTGTACAATTTTGATACAGCTGCTTTATATCTTTTAAATAATGAAGGCCATGCGCGGAGGCCTGTGTTAAGTCAAAATCAGTGAAAATCCAATCTATGGTACACACTTCATGTAATTTATAACCGTAATAAGTATTATTTTGTGAGGCGCAAAAACCTCTATCCGGACTGGTAAGGTAGTTTTACCTACAAACAGCACTCCTTGAACTTCTGCTTAATTTGCATATTTCTAATGGCATACTATCTACAATAGTAAAAACAATAACAAATTGATTAATAATAAAATAGATATTATACTGACCATTTAGTAGGTGACAACCAAACTGTTTTTTAAAGGTAACTGAAAAATGAGGGAGATCTTCAAATCCAAGGTCGAGATAAATTTCAAAAGCTTTTTCCCTTTTTCCAAGAGATATTGTGCTTCCTGTAATCTTTTTTGAAGAAGCCATTTTCCGGGTGTCGTTCCATTTTTTTTAAAATCTCTTTTAAAAGTGGCAAGACTTCTTCCTAATTAAGATAAGCAAACTGCTCAGGTTTCACATTAAAATGATAATTTTTCATCATGAACTCATCAAGATTAATCTTATAAGGCTCAGAAATATCATACACAATATTTTTTAATGAGTAATCATATCCAAATAAAAGTAATACCGCTTCTCTCTGTTTCAACAGAGCCAGGTCAGGTGATTTATTTTCCAAAAGATCCTTATTATAATATAAGGATCTTTTGGAAAATAAATCAAATGGGCAGCATTTGACAACTCTCTAAAAACAAGGGGCTTAATTTCACTTCTATTACAAAACATTCATTAGCTTTCATCTGTTGTAAGATCTAATCATAAAACCTTATGGATACAGATTTAAAGATGATCTCCTTGTCTGGCTTTTCAAGAATTTTAAGAGTTGATTTTTTCAGACAAGATAAATATCCCCACTCCGAAATACTTTTCTATACTCTCTGTCATTAAGTTCCATTTCCCTTAAAATCACTATAGATACAACTTTATAAGAAACGAACTGCAAGAAAAACGTAAAGTAACAGGAATATAGGAAAAAAGAGGCTTGTTTTTATCTAATATCTTTCCAATATTGGCAAAAACTATTCTCTATTTAAAACAACTGATCTGAGAAAGAGAGCAACTTACCTGTAATTAAACATAAACAGCTTATATACAATTAAATCTAAATAGCTGAAAACTAAAACACTAAACTTTTAGGATCTAAAATGAAAGCCATCTCTCCACAAAAAAGAGTAAAAAAATGTTTTATCGTCAAGAATTTTATATATTTGCACCATCTAACAATTAAAAAAAATAATTTACTATGTCAGACATTGCATCAAGAGTAAAAGCTATCATCGCTGATAAGCTTGACGTTGAAGAAACAGAAGTAACTCCTGAAGCTAGCTTCACTAACGATTTAGGAGCAGATTCACTAGATACAGTTGAGTTAATCATGGAATTTGAAAAAGAATTCAACATTCAAATCCCTGATGATCAAGCTGAAAAAATTACTACTGTAGGGCACGCTATCGCTTACATCGAAGAAGTAGTAAATAAATAATATTCTTCAACAAAAAAGAAATTAAACAAAGTTTATGGAATTAAAAAGAGTAGTTGTAACAGGTTTTGGAGCAATAACACCAATCGGAAATAATGCAAAAGAATACTGGGAAAATCTTGTAAAAGGTGAGAGCGGAGCCGCTCCGATTACTCTTTTTGATGCCACAAACTTTAAAACCAAGTTCGCTTGTGAGGTGAAAAATTTCGATCCATTACAGCATTTCGATAAGAAAGAAGCTAAAAAGATGGACCGAAATACTCAATTGGGACTTGTTGCTGCTAGAGAAGCTGTAGAACATTCTGGTATTATTGAAGATAATGTAGATAAAAACAGAGTGGGTGTAATTTGGGGCTCCGGAATCGGAGGTCTGGAAACATTTGAAACGGAAGTTTTAGGATGGGCCAATACGGACATTCCTAGATTCAATCCTTTCTTTATTCCTAAAATGATTGCAGATATGACCCCTGGTCAAATCTCAATTGAATATGGTTTCCATGGACCGAATTATACAACAGTATCTGCATGTGCTTCTTCAGCTAACGCTTTAATTGATTCCAAGATGCTTATCCAATTGGGAAAAGCAGACGTTATTGTGTGCGGAGGCTCTGAAGCAGCCGTAACAGCAAGTGGTGTTGGTGGATTTAATGCAATGATGGCACTTTCTACAAGAAATGATGATCCTACAACAGCTTCAAGACCTTTCGACAAAGACAGAGATGGATTTGTATTAGGTGAAGGTGCTGGATGTATTGTTCTTGAAGAATATGAGCACGCTGTAAAACGTGGTGCCACAATTTATGCAGAATTATTAGGAGGCGGTATGAGTGCAGATGCATATCATATGACAGCTCCACATCCTGAAGGCCTTGGCGCTTATCTGGTAATGAAAAACTGTTTGGAAGATGCAGGTTTAACTGCTGATGAAGTAGATCATATCAATATGCATGGTACCTCTACTCCATTAGGAGATATCGCAGAATCCAACGCAATTTCGAAATTATTGGGCGAGCATGCTTTTGACATTCAGATCAATTCTACAAAATCAATGACAGGTCATCTTTTAGGAGCTGCCGGTGTTATTGAAGCTATTGCTGCATTAGGAACTATTATTCATGGTATTGTTCCTCCTACCATCAACCATTTTACTGATGATGAAAAGATAGACAGCCGACTAAACTTTACGTTTAATACAGCTGTGAAGAAAGATGTAAAAGTAGCCATGAGCAATACTTTTGGATTTGGCGGGCATAACGCTTGCGTTCTATTTAAGAAAATCTAAATTCAATGAATGGAGTTACAGAAATACTTTTCTAAATTCCTTCTCAAAAAAAGAAAAAGACAATTAACGGAAAGAGATTATTTTCTCAGTACCGAGCTTACACGAGTTTTAGGTACAGAGGTACAAAATATTGCTCTTTACCGAGAGGCTTTTTCTTTAAAAAATTCTTCTAAAAATCAAGACAGTAATTACGAAAGGCTTGAATTTTTGGGAGACTCTGTTTTGGGTACAATTATTTCTTGTCATTTGTTCCAGACTTATCCTCAGGCTAATGAAGGATATCTGACCCAAATGAAATCTAAGATTGTTAATAGGAAAAATCTTAATAAATTAGGGGAAGACCTTAAGCTTACAGATCTTCTGCAAAAGCAGAATAATTCTTCAGCTCTAGGTGAAAATATCTCCGGAAATTTATTTGAAGCCTTAATTGGTGCTGTTTATTTGGATTTCCACTATGATGCTTGTAAAAAAATCATTCTGGAAAAACTTTTAACACCTTCCGAGATTAACAAACTTGAGAATAAAATTGTCAGCTATAAAGGTCTCCTTCTCGAATGGAGCCAGAAGAAGAAGGTAAATATAAAGTACGAAACCTGCGAGGAAATACAGGCTAATAAAGCAATCATGTTCCGTTGTCATGTATGGCTTGGAGATGAAAAGATTGCCAATGCAACAGAAACCTCCAAGAAAAAGGCTGAAGAAAAGGCAGCACAAAGGGCTTTTTATATTTTAAATAAAAAAGAAAATATACTTGGAAATTCAAAAACTTTATGATCTTGATGATATAGAATTTGAAGATATTGCCATAGGATTGGTAAGATTAGCTAAAGATATACCTGCTCATGAGTTTTTCTATAAAATAAATCAACTTAATAATCTCAGTTTCTCAAGAAAAAAAGACATGGTCTTTCATGGAGATTATTATGATTATCTTTTTCCAAGGTTTGAGGCCTATCACAAGTTTTCCAAGACCTGTTTCACCTTTATTTCCAATAAATCTTCTGAAAGTAAACAAAAAAAAGTTCAAACCGAGCTCTTTACAGAAGAAGAAAACATTAAATTTTTATTAAATAATCAGGTAGATGTAGAATATATTTTGCATAGTTCGGAACAGTTTCCTGATTTTTCCGTAATTTTGCTCCCTGAAAATCTTGTGTTTCCGATTCAAGATTATACACTGAGTTCTGAAGAGGAACTTTATCAAATTATCCAGTATTATGAATAAGTATTTAAAGAAGACAAAAATTATTGCAACACTAGGGCCTGCTTCATCATCGAAGGAGGTAATGTTAGATCTAATGAAGGCAGGTGTTGATATTTTCAGAATAAATTTTTCCCATGCAGATTACGACTTAGTTCGAAAGAATATTGAAATAATTAGAGAACTAAACAACGAGTACGGTTATTCGGTGGGTATTTTAGGTGACCTTCAAGGGCCTAAACTAAGAGTAGGTGTTGTAAAAGAAGGTTCTTACCTGAATCCTGGTGATATTCTTACCTTCACCAATGAAAAGATAGAGGGAGATTCTACTAAGGTATACATGACTTACCAACAGTTTCCACAGGACGTAAAAGTTGGGGAGAGAATCCTTATCGATGATGGTAAGCTGGTATTGGAGGTTATTGAAACCAACGAAGTAGATACTGTAAAGGCTAAAACAATCCAAGGAGGTCCTCTAAGTTCTAAAAAAGGTGTTAACCTTCCTAATACACAGGTATCTCTTCCTGCATTAACGGAAAAAGATATTCAGGATGCTAATTTCATGATGGACATGGAAGTAGACTGGATTGCTCTTTCTTTCGTACGTCATGCACAAGACATCATTGACCTGAAAGAATTAATTGCAAAACATCCAAACGGTAAATTCAAAACTCCGATTATCGCGAAGATTGAAAAGCCTGAAGGGGTTAAAAATATTGAAGAAATCTTATTGGAGTGTGACGGACTAATGGTTGCCCGTGGTGACCTAGGAGTTGAAGTTCCAATGGAAGAAGTTCCTGCTATCCAGAAAAATCTGGTAGAGAAAGCAAGATTCTATTCTAAGCCAGTAATTATCGCGACTCAGATGATGGAAACGATGATTAACAGCTTAACACCAACCAGAGCGGAAGTAAATGATGTGGCTAACTCTGTATTGGACGGTGCTGATGCGGTAATGCTTTCAGGTGAAACTTCTGTAGGTAGATATCCGGTACAGGTGGTAGAAAACATGGCTAAAATTGTGAAAAACATTGAAACCACTCACTTCTACCAACACAAAAACGAACCGATTGAAAAGGACTATAACTGTATTGATGAGAGATTTATTACCAACAGGGTATGTCTTGCAGCAGTAAGAATTGCAAAAACAACAAACGTTTCTGCGATTGTAACGTTGACTCACTCGGGATATACAGCATTCCAGCTTGCAGCTCACAGACCAAACTCTCAGATTATTGTATACAGTGGAAACAAAAGAGTAATTACTATGCTGAATCTTCTTTGGGGTGTTCACGCTTACTATTACGATATGAAGAAGTCTACTGATGAGACGATTATTCAGGTAAATATGTTAACACATAACTACGGTTATATCGAAACGGGTGATTTCGTTATCAATATCAATGCGACACCGTCTTATGAAGGTGGTAAGACCAATACTTTGAGATTAACGACAGTATAAGCAATAAGCAATAAGCAATAAGCAATAAGCAAAATTACTTTTTGTCAAAGCATACAAAAACTCCTGAAAATTAATTTTCAGGAGTTTTTGTTTTTATAAGGTAAGTGAAAAATCTCTGAGATTCCTCAAATCAAATTTATATAGTTTTTAGTTACCTACGATCGTCTTTGCTGTTACAAACTCTTTTAAAGCCAGTAAAGAAAGTTCTGTTCCATATCCTGAAGCCTTGGAGCCACCGAAAGGGAAGCGCGGGTCAGAACTGGTCATTCTGTTGATATTAACTGTACCTGATTCAAGATTTTCGATAAAGAATAACTGGCGCTCTTTATTCTGAGTCCAAACTGAGTTTGAAAGTCCGAAAGGAATATCATTAGCGATTTGTAATGCTTCTTGAGCATCTTTTGCAATCATCACCATTCCAAGAGGACCGAAAAGCTCTTCTTTTAGGATTGGATTACCTTCCTGAACTCTGATTAAACCGGGTTTGAATTCATTTTCTGAAACTCTTTCCAAAGGAAGGATGATTTCGGCACCATTTTCCAACGCTCTATTGAATTGAGCTTCCAACTCATCCGCTAAGTCTGGTCTTGCCATCCCAGCTAATTTGGTTTCTTTATTGAAAGGATCTCCGATTTCGTATTTTTTATATTCTTCAATGAAGAGGGGTAAAAATTGATCTTCTATCTTTTCATCAAGGATAAATCTTTTAGCTGCAGTACAGGTTTGTCCGCAATTTTGAAGTCTTGATTTCGCGCCTGCTTTTGCAGCTGCTTCAAGATCTCCATCCTCAAAAATGATAAATGCATCACTTCCTCCTAGCTCAAGTAAAGATTTTTTGATATTTAAACCAGCAATGGAAGCTACTTCTCCACCTGCTTTTCCACTTCCTGTAAGACTTACCCCTTTTACAGCCTCATGTTCAAGGATTTCTTTTACGGCTTTGTGTCCAACTTCAAGATTCTGGAACACACCTACGGGAAAACCTGCTTCCAAAAGCACTTCTTCTATTGCATTTCCACTTCCGAAACAAATTGAAGCATGTTTTAAAACCACTGTATTCCCTGCCAACATTGCAGGAACAGCAAACCTCAACACTTGCCAGAAAGGAAAATTCCAAGGCATTACTCCCAGGATTACTCCTTTTGGAGCGTAATGAACTTCGGAATATGCAAATTCGGATTCTATTTTTTCAGGTTTTAGGATATTTTCAGCATCGGCATAATAATTCATCATTAAAGCACATTTCTCCACCTCAGCAATAGATTCTGAAATGGGCTTATTCATCTCAGTAGTAATGATCCTTCCAAATTTTTCTGAATTATTTTTTAATATTTCTGCGGCTTTTGCGATTAACTTCTGCTTTTCTTCAAACGGCACTTTTCGCCACACTGAAAACACTTCATCTGCTTTAATAAGCTTGCTTTCAATTAATTGTTCCATAATATAATTTCTGTTTTAAATTCAGCTAATGAATTTATGAGCGCTTTTATTTTAAAAGCACGATAAGGTCAGCAAATTCTATTCCTTAAGGGTCAATAAAAGAATGATTTTCTCTATCGGAAGAATATAGCTTTATCTTATTAAATCATTAGCCATTCATTCACCAGACAAGCTGCCAGTCTTGCCGTTCTGTCCTGAATATCGAACGACGGATTAACTTCTGCTACATCCAGTGCAACCAGTTTTTTATTTTTTAAGATATGCCTGTAAAAATGCATAAAGGTTGCGTCTGCAAAGATACCATTATAAGCTGAAGCTGAAACCCCCGGAGCGATAGATGCATTAAAAACATCCATACAAATGGTGAGATAGGCAAAATCTACATTCTCCAACAGGTCATCAATACGCTGATAAACGGATGGAAGGTTTTCAAAGAATAATTCGTCTGAAAGAATATACTTCATTCCATACTGATGCGCTGTATCAAAGAGTTTTAAAGTATTAGAGTTTCTCTGAATCCCGATGTGAAGGGAATTGATAGGCCCTTCCTGAGCAATTTGCCAGAATCCTGTCCCTGAACTTGGTCCTACTCCTTTTTCCGGCTGCCTGTTATCAAAGTGGGCATCGATATTGATAATTCCTATTTTTTGCTCCGGAAAGGCTGTCTTAATGCCTAAATAATGAGCATAGGTTACTTCATGTCCGCCTCCTAAAACAAGGGATTTCCCGCCTTTCAATAGGACTTTTGAGACATTCTTGGCAAGGTTATTCTGAGTATTCTCCAGATTACCATCTTCACAGGTAACGTTTCCAAAATCCAGCATTGAGAAATTGGGAAGAGTCACAGGAAAATTAGACATATTTTTCCGGATCAGGTTGGGAGCATCCTTAGCACCCTGACGACCTTTATTCCTCCTGACTCCTTCGTCCACAGCAAAACCATGCAAAACGAAATCATTCGTTAAAATATTGTCATAATTCTGTTCTTCTTTTACTCTCTGAAATAGCCTGTGGAAAAGAAGTTCTTCTCCATCTAATCTACCCTGCCAAATATTTTGAAACATAATCCTTTAAAATTCAATTTTAGTCACATCATTCTATCCAGTAAAACTAATTAATATTGTTTAGATAAAAAAACTCCTTTTACACATTATACAAAGAATTCATTGATTCTTTCTAAGCTTCTGGATATTATCCATAAAAAATGTGGAAGAAAGAATCTCCCACATTTTTTATTTTGAATGTATTGTATTGAATAAATATTAAACAGCGTTATTATAATATTTAAAATACTGCCAGTATTTATCTTTAAAGACACTGAATGAGATTTTATATTCAGGATTGCTGTCTTTTATGGTTTTAAAAACTTTAGAGATCACTCTGAAATCCTTTCCTGCAAAATAGCTTTCCTTGATGTTATCTGCAGTTTCCCTGCCTATATACAAATATCCTTTCTCTTTTAATTCTTCAACTGCTTTATCTTCGATATCACCTAGTTTTTCAAAATCTTCTTTTTCAGGAAGCCCGTCATTATTCTCTCCGTTATAATGAAATTTCAGCACCGAGATCCATGGATAAGAAGCTTTTGCATCATAATTCAGTAAAGGAAGATTCATACAGGCAATAAGAGGCTTTTCATCATCCAAAGAAGCTCTGAGAATAGAAAATTCATCTTCAACCTCAGCTCGTATTACACTTTGATATTTTTCTGTAAATTCCCTTTCTCTCCATGAAAGGAAGTCTTTCAGCTTTTCAATGGGAACAAGTTCTTTTTTGGCCTGGTCTCTTCCAACTACAATAAACGTATCAATCTGAGTGGCAAAATTTAATTCTCCTAAAAAGTTATCTAAAAAGATACAAATACCTGTTGTGATAGCATCTTTATTTTCGGTATTTCCTTCGTAAACAAAAACCAAATCAATCTCATCAGGATACTCTTCCTGTTCGTTGGAGTAGAAAAAAATATTATCCTTTGTAAACGTGTAATCACCCATTGTGACGTTTACATTCTTTATATCCATTGCGGGTTTTAACGCAGTAAACTTCCAATGATCGAGTTTAGGAGCTGTTGCAATAAGTTCTTCAATAAAAACAACATTCCTGATCTCTCCATCTGCAGTAAGAATCAATTCTGCAGTGGAATCTTCGCTCATCCCGGTCAGAAAATAATATCCTTCATTAATCTGGCTGAGCTTGGGAGCTATACTATCAAAAAAATCTTTTTCAATAGCTTCCTGACCACCTTTTTCAACAATCTTATAGAAATCTTTTTCCTTTGTTAAAAACCACTCCCAAAAACTTTTATAATTCTGCTTTTCTTCCATTGTGATTAATTTTTTATATTTTAATCAACCTTCTTTCCATCAATATAAACGTTTTCAGCCTTAAGGCTTCCCTGATTGTAAAGAACGTTCTGAAAATTATTGGTTTTATAAGTCACAAAATCTGCTTTTTTACCTGTCCCCAGCTTTCCTCTGTCTTCAAGATTAAGAGCATAAGCAGCACGGTAAGTCATTCCTGCTAGTACCTCAGCTGTTGTCAACTTCTGGAATGTAGCTAAAATTGAAGCTTGTGTAATTAAATTTCCCATAGGTGCCGATCCCGGATTCCAGTCACTTGCAATGGCTACAATAGCTCCTGCATCTAATAGTTTTCTTGCTGGTGTAAATTTTTCACCTAATCCTAAGCTTGCTCCAGGAAGTGCTGTAGCAACAGTATCAGACTGGGCAAGAAAATCTATATCTTCATCAATGGTTGCTTCCAAGTGGTCTGCTGATTTGGCTCCTACTTCTACTGCAATTCTTGAACTTCCCGGTGTAAACTGGTCTGCATGAACAGTTATCTCAAAACCTAAATCTTTAGTTTTAAGCAAAAACTCTTTGCTTTCTTCAGGCTGGAAGGCTGATTTCTCAATAAAGATATCTACACGCTTGGCAAGGTTCTCTTCTTTTACTTTGGGAAGAATTTCGGTAAGTATATAGTTTAGGTATTCCGGATTACTGCCTTCAAAATCTCTTGGTTTTAAGTGAGCAGAAAGACATGTAGGAACTAAAGTAGCCTTTGTTGATTCCTGAGCCTTTTTGATGATACGAAGCATCTTCAATTCGTTTTCCACATCTAATCCATACCCACTTTTTACTTCAATGGTTGTAATTCCCAGATCAACAAGAAACTTAACTCTTTCCAGCAATGTTTTCAATAATTCTTCTTCTGAAGCATTTCTTGTATGTTGTACAGAACTCCAGATTCCACCACCACTTTCAGCAATCTCCAGATAAGTTTTTCCTGCATTACGCATCGCAAAATCATTAGCACGGTTTCCTCCGAAGCAAATATGGGTATGTGAATCTACAAAAGCAGGAAGAACCACCTGTTCCCCTTCAATGGTTTCTATTTCTATTGTTGAATTTTCATTTTTTAAAGTTTCAAAATCACCAATTCTATGAATGGTATCATTTTCAACAATTATTCCTCCATCTACAATAATTTCTAATTGTTCGTCAGTAAGTTTTCCTCTTAATGGAAGATTGGCAAGTGTTACAACCTGCTTAAATGGGCCTATTAATTTCATTTATTTAGGTTAAAGGTTAGAAAGTGAATAATCTCTATCTGCAATTTGAATACAACAAACGGCATGTTCAAAATGAAATCAATCAACTTTTAATTTTCCTCTCAAAAATACTTAAAATATCTCAATTTAGCTCTTAGTCTCAGTCTAAACCTCAGGCTTTATCTTAATCTCAGTTTCAAATTCACCTTTTCTCAATCTTCATTTCAATCTTAGCCTAAATTTGCTATCTTTGAGGTAAATGAAATGAATTAATGCCAGATTTTTTACATCCAGATAAGGAAAACTACTCTCGGGAGGAGTTGATGCAGGAAGAACAAATTCGTCCCCAAAGCTTTAAAGATTTTGCGGGACAAAGAAAGACGCTGGAAAATCTTGAGGTTTTTGTTACTGCTGCCAAAAGACGTGGTGGTGCGCTAGACCATGTTCTTTTACATGGTCCTCCAGGTTTGGGAAAAACAACTTTAGCCAATATTATTGCCAATGAACTTGGGGTAAACTGTAAGATTACTTCCGGTCCTGTATTGGATAAACCTGGAAGTTTAGCCGGTTTATTGACCAATCTTGAGGAAAATGATGTTCTTTTCATTGATGAGATTCACCGTCTTTCTCCGGTTGTGGAAGAATATCTGTATTCAGCAATGGAGGATTACAAGATTGATATCATGCTGGAAACAGGTCCTAACGCAAGAAGTGTACAAATCGGACTGAATCCTTTTACGCTAGTGGGGGCAACCACCAGAAGCGGAATGCTGACCAAACCAATGCTTGCAAGATTCGGTATTCAAAGCAGACTGGAATACTACTCTATTGAACTGTTGTCTGTAATTATTCAGAGAAGTGCAAGAGTTTTAGGTGTAGTGATTTATGAAGATGCTGCCATTGAAATTGCCAGAAGAAGCCGTGGAACCCCAAGAATTGCCAACGCATTACTGAGAAGGGTGCGTGACTTTGCTGAAATTAAAGGGAATGGTGAAATTGAGATCAATATTACGAAATATGCTTTAAATTCTCTCAACGTGGATGAGTTTGGATTGGATGAAATGGATAATAAGATCATGCGTGTCATGATTGAAAACTTTAAAGGAAAACCCGTGGGAATTTCAGCTTTGGCAACATCCATCGGAGAAAATCCTGAAACGTTGGAGGAAGTATATGAACCGTTTTTGATTCAGGAAGGGTTTATCATCAGGACCCCGAGAGGTAGAGAGGTTACTGATAAAGCTTATCAGCATTTAAGTATTTCAAGGCCAAGGAATCCGGGAGAGCTTTTTTAGTATAAAGTTCTGGCTTTCTGGTTTAAAGTTTTGAGTTTAAAGTTATAAAGAATAGTTGCTAATTTATGTTTGTTCCTAAATTGTACAGAAGTGAAGATATGGATGTGATGAGAGAAATCATCAAGGAAAATTCCTTTGCATTGCTCATTTCTTCTGTTGATAAAATCCGTGCTACCCATTCCATGATGATGTTGAATGAAAGTGATCCGGAAAATTCTTATATTGAAACTCATATTTCCAGAGCTAATCCACAGGCCAAAAGCCTAAAAAACGGAGATGAAGTGTTGTGTGACTTTTTAGGTGCCCATACTTATATATCCAGCAGCTGGTACGACCACATCAATGTTTCTACATGGAACTATGAAGCGGTACAGATTTATGGAAAAGTGGAGTTGATGAATCATGATGAGCTGTATACTCATTTAGAAAAGTTAACCTCAAAATATGAAAAATTCCAACAGTGCCCTATGATGGTAAAAGATATGGGACAGGAATTTGTGGAAAAGGAAATGAAGGGAGCTTTTGGGATTAAAGTGATTCCAACGGAAATATTCATCAAACAAAAGCTATCTCAGAACCGGAAGGAGAGTGATTTTAACAATATCATTTCGCATCTGGAACAATCGGATGCTCAAGCTCAGAAAATTGCTGAGAAAATGAAATTAATAAAGAAATAAATCAAAATATATATGAAGTTATATCCAATACAATGTGGAAAATTTAAACTGGACGGCGGTGCTATGTTTGGTGTCGTCCCAAAGAGTTTGTGGGAAAAAACCAATCCGGCAGACGAAAAAAACTTAATCGAACTGGGAACCCGTTCCCTGCTTATAGAGGATGGAAAAAAATTGATCCTTGTAGACTGTGGTCTGGGCAACAAACAGGATGATAAATTCTTCGGGCATTATTCGCTTTGGGGAGATGATACTTTAGATAAAAATTTAAAAAAATATGGTTTTGTAAAGGAAGATATCACAGATGTATTCCTTACTCACCTTCACTTTGACCACTGTGGCGGCGCTATAGAATGGAATGATGACAGAACAGGATACAGACCTGCTTTTAAAAACGCACAGTTCTGGACGAATGAAAACCACTGGCAGTGGGCTACAGAGCCTAATGCAAGAGAAAAAGCAAGTTTTCTAAAGGAAAACATTATGCCTATACAGGAAAGTGGACAGCTCAACTTTTTACCGCTTCCTACTACCGGAAATTATGGTTTTGCTCCGGATCTGAAAATGGATGTTATCTTTGTAGACGGACATACGGAAAAGCAAATGCTTCCGGTCATTCAGTATCAGGAAAAAACGATTGTTTTTGCAGCTGACCTTATTCCTACTGCAGGCCATATCAATCAGGTATATGTGATGGGATATGATACAAGACCTCTTTTAACACTGGAAGAAAAAGGAAAATTCCTTAAACAGTGTGTGGATAATGAGTATTTATTATTCTTTGAACATGATGCTCACAATGAGCTAGCTAGTCTAAAAATGACTGAAAAAGGAGTAAGACTTGACGAAACGTTCAGTTTTAATGATGTTTTTGGTTATTAATTTTTAATTATGGAGGAATTACATTCAGAGGGCCAACAGGCCGAGCCACCCGCACCCAAGATTATTGGGCTAACCGGAGGAATTGGTTCAGGAAAAACTACAGTTGCTAAATTTATTGAAGAATTCGGTTTTCCGGTTTATTATTCTGATGACCGGGCGAAAGATATTGTCAATGATAATGAAGAGCTGAAAATTAAGATCAAAGAACTTCTGGGCGAAGAATCTTATGATGAAAACGGCCTATACGACAGAAAGATTGTAGCAGGTAAGGTTTTCAGTAATGAAGATCTTCTTCAGCAATTAAATGAGATTATTCACCCTGCTGTACGTATTGATTTTGAACAATGGGTAAAGCAGCAGACCAAATATCTCGTGTTTAAAGAAACTGCGTTATTATTTGAGTTAAGACTTAACAGACAATGCTATAAATCTCTTTTGGTAACAGCAGAGGATAACATCCGAATCAAAAGGGTGATGGATAGGGATAACAAAACCTACCGTGAGGTAGAAGCTGTTATGGAAAAACAAATGCCTGAAAGGGATAAAATTAAAATGGCAGACTGTATCATTTATAATAATACCAATCTGGAAGAGCTGAAAGAACAGACTGAAAAGATCATTTTTGCTATTGAATAAAAACCGTTAGAATTTTCACAAACTTTTAAATACAAAAAGCCCTCATTTCTGAGGGCTTTTTTCAATATATTATTCTTTAATAAACTTCTTTTGTGCGGTATTTCCATTATCATCAATATCTATTACATACACACCATTGATAAGCCTGCTGACATTAAGCTGATTATTCAATATAATCCCTTCTACAACAATCTGCCCTGCTGTATTGTAGATTTTATATTTTGCTTTCTTGCTGATATTTTTTACGTACAACACCGAACTTGCAGGGTTAGGATAGATGAGAATATCCGTTTGATTAAGAAGATTAGGAGTATATTTTCTGGATATTCTTACAGAATAATCCTCTACTTCCCCATTATTAAATTTCAGACAATTTACCGGAATTCCATCTCTCTGCATCGCTACCCGCATCACTACATATTTGTAATCTGTTGTACTCACAAAAGCATCTGCCGGCACACTGAATCTACCTGTAACAGGACTTGTTGTATTAGGTGGGGAAGTGAATATTCTTTCATCAATATCAAATTCTCCATTTCTGTTGAAGTCAATCCATACAGCAATTCCTTCATCACGGCTGGTTCCTATCCATTTTTTTTCAATAATGATTTCATTATCCGTAGATCCCTGAATTAATTCAATAAAGGTCTTTGGAACTCCGGAATAATCTGTATACGTTGAAGCTCCTGAAGCATTTTCCATCACCGATTTACCATTCGGCCTTACAGTAACTTTAGCAATATATTCGCTTGAAGCACTTCCTGAGGTCATTTTACAATACGTTATTGTAGGAGTTGTAAAGTAGTAAGGCAATGTAAATGTTCCTGTTGTCCAGTTACAGACGTTGGCAACCTGCATTTCGTATTTTGTAAGCTCCAACAATCCTGTTAAGGTATAACTATTGGTAGCCACCGGAATACTAGTCCAGCTTAGAATACCCACTTTTCTATATCTGAGAATATAAGTCGATCCCGGGAAAGGATCCCATTTGATGTCTGCTGATGTAGGTAATAGCTGAGTAATCGTTAATCCTGGTGGTGGAAGTTCACAGGTTCTTTCTGTTGTAAATACTACAGAGTTTGAATAAGAATTCCAGATGGTCTCATTGATACATTGATTGGCAATCTGTATTTCATAGGTAGTATATGGGTCTAACCCTGCTAATGTATAGTTATTTATAGGTGCAGCAGGAAGATTAATTTCAGGATTAGGCCAACCTGTAACCCCTACTTTTCTCCATCTCAGTTTATATTTTACATTCACTACTGCCGTGTTCCAGGTAACCACTGCAGAATGAGTTGTAATATTACCCACTGTAACACTTGGAGGAGCAGGATCACATCTTGTAGTAAATGTACTGACAGCAGTAAATATTCCCGGTGTTTTTCCACAATTTGCTGCAACCTGTACTTCATAAGTAGTAGAAGGCAACAGGTTATTCAATGTATGTGTAACACTGGTCATGTATACATCAGTCCATGTAGGAGTTCCCTGTACTCTATATTGTAAAAGATAAGTAAGATTATTCGCTGCTGCAGTCCAATTAATGATTGCAGAATTATGAGTTATTGTATTAACAGTAAGACCTGTTGGAGTATCCGTACTGCATGGTCTTAATCGTACTACATAATCTTCTACTTCCCCATCCACTGCATTCTGGCACATTACAGGCGCATTGCTTCGTTTCAGGGCTACTCTCATTGTAGTTGTTAATGGACCGGAATAAGCTCCTGCGGGAACTCCAAATTTAGCATCGACAACAGCAGTTGTACTTGCCGCCGCATTAAGAATCCTTTCTGAATTATCAAATGTGCCATCTCGGTTAAAATCAATCCACGCTGTAACAGCTACATTTCCTGTAGATCCGGTCCAACTTTTAACAACAGAAATTTTATTATCTGTAGAACCTATTTCAAGCGTTATCAGAGTAGCCGGAGTTGTATAACTTATATAATTGGTTTGCGCAGAGTTATTATTCATTACCGGCAATCCAAGGTTTACCGGAGTGACCGTTACATTTGAAATATGATCATTCGCTCCGGTACCTGTCATTGGGCAATATGATAATACAGGAGTAGTAAATTGCTGTGAAGGAGAGAATTGCCCTTGTGCAGCTCCGTTACATTTAGTAGCCACCTGAACTTCATATTGGGTCTGCTCTGTTAACCCTGAAATAGTATAGTTGTTTCCAGGGGCTGGTACAGGATCTATGGTCGTCCATGTTGGATTTCCAATTTTTCTGTGTCTTAAAACATATACAGCACCTGTAGTTGCAGCCCATGATACATTTGCTGAATTAGGGGTAAGATTAGTGATCGTAATATTAGATGGTGCTGCATTGGTACATGTTGGCATATCAATAATTTTCACTGCGTAATCTTCAACTTCACCATTCGTAAAAGATGTACATGGATTGGGATTATTAGCGTCTCTCAGAAGAACCCTCATACGGGTTGTAAGCGGCCCTGCATAAGCTCCTGCAGGCACCTGAAATGTTGTTGTTACAGGAGTTACTGTATTATTAGATATATTTAAAATTCTTTCAGTCGTTTCAAAAGTACCATTCTTATTAAAATCGATCCAAACACTTACAGCTTTGTCACTCATAGCGGCAGGCCAGGATTTGGAAACCGAAATTGTATTATTGTTAGTTCCTCTAACCACAGTAATCAGCTTTGCAGCATTTGCAGAATAATCCGTATAATTATTGGCTCCGGAGGTATTACTCATGGTATAAGAACTCGTAGCAGCTACTGTTACATTTGAGATATAGCCATTATCTGTATTGCTCGAGGTTGCTGTACAATAAGGGGTTATGAAGACCATAGGTGCTGAGAAATTTCCGGTTACCCCTGAACAGATATTAGCGATCTGCACTTCATAGTGTGTTCCTGCTGCTAACCCTGTAAGCGTTACCGTATTTGTAATAGGGTTTGGTGTATAAGTTGTCCACGCAGTAGTTCCTGCAATTCGATACTGTACAATATAGGTAGCATTAAATGAGGCATTCCAGGTGATTGTTGCAGAATTTTGTGTTACTGTATTAGCCACTACCCCTCCCGGAGGATTAGAAGTACAGATTGGCAGTGTATCTATTGGAGCGTTACCTATTGCGTAAAAAACATTATTGATGGCACTTACTCTGATTTTAGCAATACCACCAACTATTAAAGGAAAGGAACTAAAGTCTAAAGATTCACTTCCGTCATTAGGTGTTGAAGCAGAAACTACATTCCATGTTACTCCATTATCGGTTGTAAAATCTATTTTTACATTGGCAGCATTATAAGGTGCCACATTGGTACCTACAACATTCCATGTTACGTTTGTTGGACCATTATTATAAACAGTGGTAGGATTTACAATAAAAGGACCGTTGTTACCAACAATAATGGTTTGCACCGCACTCTGTGTCTGTTGCTGGTTTGCAACAGGATGATTATCTCTGACAGTCAGAGAAAAGGTTGTTGTTCTTGCTACAGTAGATACCGCTTCCCAGGCACCTGAATCATGTAATGTTCCTGCCAATACTGAAGAAAGTCTGGGAAAATAGCGAGTTGGAACTGTAGATGGCATCAATGATCTGAACGATGCACCGGTAGTTGTATTTCCTAAATTAATATTATCAATGGAAGGCCCGCCACTAATCATTGCATCTGCCTGCTCCCAGGTATAGGTCATGGGATCATTTTCAGCATCTGTAACAGAAGCTGTTAAAACAAAAGCTGTTCCTTTCGGAATATTATATGTTGGGAGCGTTCCAATTACCGGAGGAGTATTGGTAATTGGCGTTTCAATATCACATGTTCCTGTAGTTAAAACAGTCTGAATCTGATTGATACTGTTTCTAAGAAAATAGGCATCACTATTTGGCTGTATATCAAATGTACCTCCAGGAGAAGGAAAAATACCCGCCCCTGCAGCATTTCCATTTGCTATCCCGGCATAAGCCATAATGGTAGTTCCAGATCCTGGCTCAAACTGCACATTTGGTGTCTGAAACTGATACATAAAAGTATGATTGCCCCCTAATTGATGCCCTATTTCATGAGCAACAAAATCGATATCAAATGTATCTCCCTGTGGCCCTCCATTTGATGGAGAAGTATATCCTGATCCTTTACCATTCCCTGTTGATGGATTTGAAGACCCCGGATCCAAACAGATACAACCTATGCAGCCAGCCATTCCACCTCCACCAGTTGCCCCAAATAAATGACCTATATCATAATTGGCATTTCCAACATTAGCAGTTAAGGTTTGTTGTAATTCTGTACTCCAGGAATTGGGAGCATTCCCTCCGGTGGGTACACCTGTATATGGATCAGTATTTGGATTTGTATAAATTACATTCGGATAATTCTGTAGATTTAAATGAAGTGCAAAATCCTTTTCAAAAACTCCATTCACTCTGGTAAGTGTAGCATTAATAGCAGTTAAAGCACCTGCTACTGTTCCTCCATGAAACTGAGTATACTCTCCTGTAACAGACATCGCCAGTCTCAATGTTCTATACTTTCTGTCAGCAGATTTAGCAAAATTATTTGATTGATTGGCAAAGGAACTTCCTGCTTTATATAATTTTTCTATTTCCTGTTTATCTATTTCTTTTTCCACAGTTGAACACACAAAACCATTTTTTCCACCTTCAGTTTTCGGATGTACTTCATAGATTGTTTTATCTCCATTAGCAGGTTCTATAAATTCATATCCTTCACCAGATATAATCATGGACTGAAAATCATTAGGTGCCAGGCTAAAGCGTAAATATTTTGAAGGATCATCTATTCCTATTCCCACATAAGAACCCAACTGATACTGATCTGCTAATTCCCTTACTATAACCGGGAAACTATACACCGTAAATTTTTCAATTTTCCCACTTAGAGTGGGCAAAGATATGGTGACCGGTTTTGCATCCCGACCTGCTTCCTGTGCATTCTCTAATTGAGATCTTAACAGGGAAATGTCCAAAGAATAAAAGCTTTTAGCTTGTGAGTTTTCCCGAATTGCTTTTCCTTTGAATGTCGTAGGAGTCCATTGGGCATGGAGCATTACCAACAAACTAAAGAAAAAGAAAGAAGTAAAAATTTTCTTCATAATATTTCTCAAAACTTTGTATTAATCTCACAAACCTACTCATTTCATTATCAACAAACAACATAAAAACACCAACCACATATAAAATCACTAATAAAACATTATATTGATTGAAAAATTAAACAATTAATACATATTTTAGTAAAAATTTCAACAATTGTTGATTTATTTTATTAGCAATTAAAAATTTGAGCAAAAAAAAATAAGCCTTCAGAAATGAAGGCTTATTCTATTTGAAATTTAGATTATTTATTCTTTAATAAATTTCCTTTGAGCAGTATTACCATTGTCATCGATATCTATTACATAAACTCCATTAATCAATTTGGTTACATTAATTTCATTATTTAATAAAATACCTTCAACGATAATCTGTCCTGCAGCATTGTAAATTTTATATTTAGCTTTTTTGCTGATATTTTTCACATACAATACTGAACTTACAGGGTTAGGATAGATCAGGATATCTGTCTGGTTAATTGGATTAGGCACTCCCGGTTTAGAAATTCTTACCGTATAGTCCTCCACTTCTCCATTCTTAACATTTACACAGTTTACAGGAATACCATCTCTTTCCATTGCCACTCTCATTACAACATATTTGTAGTCTGTTGTACTTACAAAAGCATCTGCCGGTACACTAAATTTACCTGATACAGGAGTTGTTGTATTTGGAGCTGAAGTAAATATTTTTTCGTAAATATCAAACTCCCCATTTCTATTGAAATCAATCCAAACTGCAATTCCTTCATTATAAGTTTTTCCTAACCATTTTTTCTCGATAATGATCTCATTATCTGTAGAACCTTGGATTAACTCAATCAATGCTTTAGGATCTCCTGTATAATCTGTATAGCTTGATCCTTTTGATTCTTTTTCCATTTTTGGTTTTCCATTTGGAATAACAGTTACTTTGGAAATATACTCACCTGCTGAATTTTCTGATTCCATTTTACAGTAAATTACCGTAGGTGTTGTAAAGTAGTAAGGCGGGGTATACGTTCCTGGTGTTCCGTTACAGATGTTTACTACCTGCATTTCATACTTCGTCATTTCTACAAGTCCATTCAGGATAATAGTATTAACTGCTGTAGGAACTTCTGTCCAGCTTGGAATACCTACTTTTCTGTATCTAAGGAGATATGTTGCTCCTGGATACGCATCCCATGTAATCTCTGCAGATGTAGGTAATAATTGTGTAATCGTTAATCCTGGAGGTGCAATTTCACATATTCTTACCGTTGTAAATACTTTAGAATTTGAGAAATCATTCCAGTCAGGCTCACCGGCACATTGATTGGCAATCTGAACCTCATAAGTAACAAATGATTCCAGGTTATTTAACTGGTATGTATTACCTGAGCTTGGAAGATTGATATCAGCACTCCAAGCTGGAGCACCAACTTTTCTCCATCTCATCTTATAAATAGCACTATTTACTACCGGGTTCCAAGTAATCAAAGCACTTGTTGGGGTAATATTGCTTATTGTTATTGTTGGAGGCGTAGGATCACATCTTGTTGTAAATGTCTTAATTGCTGTAGGTGTACCTGTTGTCCCTCCACAAACTGCAGCGACTTCAACTTCATAAGTTGTTGCCGGGCTTAATCCTATAAGAGTAAGCGGAACGTTTCCTAATACTGCAGAAGCATATACTTGTGTCCATGTACCGGTACCTGCTACTCTGTATCGTACCAAATAAGTTACTGTATTAGCACCACCTGTCAAATTAACGACAGCTGTTGTATGAGTTACAGTACTAAAAGTAGGTAAAGCTGGAGCTACATTACTACATGGTCTGATTCTTACAGCATAATCTTCAACTTCTCCGTCAATAGCATTGGTACATGCCGTAGGAATAGTAGTACCTGTTGAACGTTTCAATACAACTCTCATTGTAGTTGTGTATTGTCCTATATAAGCAGGAGGTGCGTTAGGAACATTAAACAATGTAGTAACTGGTGTAGTTGTACTCGCTGCAGAACCAAGAATTCTTTCAGCAGCATCAAACTGTCCATTTCTGTCAAAGTCAATCCAAACTGCTACTGCATCATTACCTGTTGATCCGGTCCATCCTTTTGCAACAATAATTTTGTTATCATTAGAACCTGCATCTAAAGTAATAAGGGTTGCCGGAGTTGAATAACTGGTATAAGAATTCTGAACAGTAGTGTTGCTCATAGGCGGCACTCCTGAGTTAGAAGAAACAACCGTAACATTTGAAATATGATCGTTATCTCCACTACCCGTTACAGGACAATACTGTAATGGCAATGTCTTAAATGGCACTAATGCAGAGAAAGAACCTGATACACCATTACAGATTGTAGCAACCTGAACTTCATACTCAGTTTGTTCTGTTAAAGGACTTGTAGTTGGTACTGTATAGATATTTCCAGGAGCCAGTACTGGATTAACCGTAATCCATGTATTACCAGGACCTTGTTTTTTTCTATATTGTAATTTATAGGTTGCTCCTGTAGCAGCTAACCAAGAGAATGTAGCACTTATATCAGTAACGTTTGAAACTGTAATGTTTGTTGGCGGAGCCGTTGTACATACTGGTTGATCAATCAGTCTTACTGCATAGTCTTCCACTTCTCCTACATTAAATGATCCAAATGATCCACATGGAGCATTAACAGTACCATCCATCATTACGACACGCATACGGGTAAGAAGAGTACCATCATAAGTAGCAATATTAGGAGGAAGTTCTATTTTAAAGCCAGCGGCGGCTGTTCCAACAGGATTGGTAGTACTGCTTGTTGCATTCACTACTCTTTCAGCTGGTTCAAAAACACCATTTCTGTTTAGATCAATCCATACTCCTACTCCATAGCTGGATGTACTTCCAGGCCAGAATTTTGTAATACTGATTTTATTGCCTGATGTACCTCTAACAAAAGTAACCAATCTTGTAGGATCAGCAGAATAGTCTTTATAGCCATCATATCCTGAATTACTAGCCATTAACGGACCATTTGTTGGAGTAACTACTACCTTACTGATATATCCGCTTGGTGTACCGTTACCAGGAACATTAGTACAATAAGTAAGAGCCGGTGTTGAAAACAGAGTACTTGAAGAGAATGCCCCTTGTGTACCACTACAGATCGTTGCAATTTGCACCTCATATTGAGTTCCATCTGTCAAATTAAACAATGGCCAGCTGCTTGTTAATGGAGTTGTTATATCAATTACCTTCCAAGGTCCACCCGCAGATGGTCTATATTGTAATTTATAAGTAGCTCCTATAGAAGGTGTCCATGAAACAATAGCTGTACTTGCTGTAATACTATTTACTTTAATATTAGTAGGAGGTGCTGTTGTACATGCTACCAGCTCTATAGCTTTAAGGACAATCTGTGGAATATTTGCCTGCTTGGTACCTGATGGTGGAGAAGCAGGATCAGGATTAGTACTATCATTTCTATACTGCAGTCCTCTTTCAGGAGTTCCTCCGGCGAAAGCTCTCCAAGTAGCATATGGAGTTGATGAATAGTTTGGTACATTTTCGTCTACAGCAACCACAATATTACTTGTTCCATCCCAGAGTAAAGGACTTGTCAACGGTATAGTAACCCAAGTTCCTGACGTCATAGTTGGTAAAGTTCCTGACCAAACCTGTTTCAATGAAGAGAATGGTACCCAGCTTGATGTTGTTGCAAAATTATTCTGTGTCGTATTCCCCATGTAAACAACCCACTCATTATATTTAGGCTGATCAGGAGCAGGATTTTCTACATAGAATTTAAGTTCAGTAATGAATTTAGCCGTTCCAACAGCCGCTAATACTTCCGAAGCTTTATAAATTTGCTGAGAATAATTATATCCCCAGTTTGAATTCACTGGAAGCTCAGTACTTTTAACAGCAGTACCAAAACCTATTTGTCCTAGTTCAAACTGAGGTCCTTGAACCCATTTACTTTTGTCGGTAGGAGAACAAATTCCTCTTACCCACCAATAATAAGTAGTCCCAGCAACTAAAGGAGATAAAGTAGCCGTAGTTCCAGAAACAACAGCTCCTGGTGAAGCCGGCGTACCAGCTACTGGTGGAGTATTAGTCGTACTATAATAAACCTCATACCCACCTGCTGGTGCAGAAGGTGATGCTGGCCAGTTAACAACTGCACTATTAGATGTCATTGATACTACTGAGCCTGCTGTTACTGCGGGGGCAACAACGGGAACCGGCAGACATGTAGGTGGTGTTACAAATGGTTTTGGAGTAATGTTCCAAGTACTTTGGTCTGTTGCACTACATCTTGCTCTTACCCATACATAATAGGTTGTATCAGGAAGCAAAGGGCTTAATAATGCCGTCAACCCTGATGGAACATTTTGCATTGGCGGAGTATTCGCGTTAGGTGCAGCTCCGGTGGTATTATAATAGATATCAAATCCTTCTGCCGGTGTGTAACCAAATGAAGTCCAATTAATCACCGCTGTAGTAGGTGTAATCGTCCCCATTGTTATAGATCCACTGGAAGGCATAGCCGGACAAGTTGCTGGTGTAGCAAAAGCTAGCGATGTAGACCATTCACTTTGTTCAGTTGCACTACATTTTGCCCTTACCCACACATAGTAAGTTGTTAATGGAGTTAATGGACTGATAGTAGCAGTAGGCGCTCCCGGCGGAACCGTTAAATTAGGTGTAGACCCTGCTACTGGTGGCACGTTCGTTGTGTTATAAAATATATCATACCCTTGTGCCGGAGCTGGTACATAAGCAGTCCAATTTATTACAGCATCTGTTGCAGTAATTGTTCCTGTACTTAATGACCCACCTGGAGGCATCGGTAAACATGCTGGTGGTGTACCAAAAGTAAGCTGAATATCCGGCCTGTTATTAGTCAACGTACCAGTTTGAGTGGTTGGTGGATTCGTATCAGTCTGAATATACATATGCCCATTCGTAACATTAGAATAGGTAAGCTTGGATGCACCACTGCTAGTTCCCCCCCCTCCATAATTGGTTTCAACAAGTACCATAAGGTTATCTACTCCATTATAAGTAAAAGGAAGCTGCAAAGGAATGGTGTACCATCCTGCGGGTATAAGCCCGGTAGTTCCACTAAACAACAAAGTAGCTCCGGAAGTTGCAGTACCCCAGTTTTGCGATGTCATGACTGTAGTAGTTCCTACTGGTTTTATATAAATTTTTACTGGTCTTGCAAGATTTACAGCTGCGGTAGAATTCCATCCTAAGGATAGAATACTTCCTGCTGTTCCTCCTGCTGCTGCAATTTCTGCAGCGGTGTAAATTGCAGCGGAACGTTCAAAACCATAATTAACCCCTAAAGGATACTTTTGGGTTGATGTTCCGGTACCAATTGTAATGGTTTGTGCCTGTATGGACAATCCGATGACCATACAGAGCAATGCAATGAGCACCTTAAAAGGCCGGCTCATTTTACAGAGTAAAAGTCCACTCATATTTTTTAAAATTTAATAATGATAACGATAATTAAGAATTATAGTATTTCGAATTTTATGAGGCTGATTCACAATTCTAAAACCTCATGATTTACAGAAAATCTGTAGTAAAAAAAATAATTTTATTCCATAAGCTAATATTTTAATATTTACACAAATCTAATCATTTTTTCATTATAATATATTCATTAAAATGTTTTTTTGAAAAAATTAAACAACATTAACCTATATGATTGAAAATAAAAAATAAAACAAAATAATACAAATTCACTAGTATTTAGCACCAATATTAATTTTTAACGAATTAAATACTTTATAAAATATTATTACTTTTTACAACTATAACTCCATTTATTTTTAACGTTTAAGAGTCATTTTTATTATTATTATCAATTCTATTTTTTTATGATTTAATCTACCAGATTATATATTAAGAATATTTTTTACGGTAAACCTTCATAATACTTACGAGACTATTTATATATTAAACTAAATTCTGAAACTAACCTCTTTTTATTAATTCATGCTGACAACTTTAAAGGATTAATTTAAAATGTTTCCAACATGATACAGCTCCCTTAATGATAATCCGTATATAAAAAACAAATAAGCCTTGGGAAATTTCCCAAGGCTTATTGATATGATAAATAATAAATTCGTTATTGAATATTCATTAGAATTTATAGGCGATATTCCACGCGAATCCCATATTAAATTTTGAAGAGCTTTTTCCAAACCCCGGAATAATCATTGGAGAAATATTATCCTGTTTAGAAGTATAAGCTAAATAACGCGGCTGTAAATTGACATCTATATAAAAATTAGAGTCAAATAACTGCACTCTTCCTCCCAAAGTTCCTTCCAGCCAGAAAGAAGATTGTGATGATGCTGGAAAAGCTACTGAAGAGCTACTTCCGCCATACCCTCTAACAGGAATAGCCATATATTCCTGATTATAAAATGATCCAGCTACTTTTCCGCCTGCATAAAACCCATTGAATTCATTTTCTTTATCCTTAGCCAGCATATAGAATGCACCAAGTTTAACAAAAGGGCCATTCGCTTTAGCATCATAACCATTTTTCTGGTATATATTTTTTTCAAACCCTGCTTCTGCAATGGCATGAACACTTCCATTAATTTTGGAAGAAATAAATCCCTGGTATAGTTTTCTGTCTGAAAAAAATCCTACTCCGGCATTCAATACATCGAACCCAACCATAAAATTAGGTTCATATTTCCAGTGAGTTTTTTTTACTTCTTTCTTTTTTTCTTCCTGTGCCCACGTTAAGATCCCGAACAGGCTACAAAACAAGGTAAAGATTAGTCTTGTCTTCATTCAATATTTGATTTTGTCCGTTTTCCACGCTTTGAACAGGATCAGGAGTTATTAATTCTGAGCTTACATTCTCATATGTCTTTTTAGCGCCACATCCCGGAGACACATATGTTGCCTGAGTGGTATATTTAACTCTTACTTTTGCTTCTTTGCTTTTAGTAGAGGTTTTAAAGTAAATATCCGTATAAGGCGAATTATCTACTCTTAAAGGAATAAGCCTTGAATCTATTTTTGTCTGCCATCCAAGATCTACCTTTCCAGAACCATAGTCTACCACTACAGATAATGAGTCAAGCGTTGTTTCTTTACCAGATTCTGCTGATCTGAAGGCAACCTTCATTCTTGGAGTTCCTTCACCGCTTTCACAAATATCATCATCACTCCCGCAGGAATAGAACATTCCCACCAGGCAAAGCATTATGAGAAATTTAAAATATTTCATTTGTATATTTTTTTTAGTCAGATGGAACTGGCATTTCATATTAAGATTTAAACTCAAATTTAATTAAATTATTTTTTAACCAGCAATGCTATATTTTCTACGTGATGAGTTTGTGGGAACATGTCTACCGGTAATATTTTTACTACTGTATAATGTTCTTTCATCAATGCCAGATCTCTAGCCTGTGTTGCTGAGTTACAACTTACATAGACTACTTTTTCCGGAGCTAATTTTAAGATTTGCTCAACTACTTTTTGGTGCATACCATCTCTTGGCGGATCAGTAATCAAAACGTCTGCTTTTGGATGGTTCTCCATAAATTCATCATTAAAGACATTTTTCATATCTCCACAATAGAAAGTTGTATTGGTAAGACCATTTAATTCAGCATGTTCAATAGCTGCATCAATAGCTTCCTGAACAGATTCTATTCCGATTACCTGTTTTGCGTTTCTTGCCACATACTGAGCAATGGTTCCTGTTCCGGTATATAGGTCATATACTACTTCATCACCTTTTAGGTCTGCAAATTCAAGTGTCTTTCTGTATAATTCCAACGCTTGCTTATAATTGGTCTGGAAGAATGATTTCGGTCCGATTTTAAACTTCAGGCCATCCATTTCTTCCATTAAATATCCTTCACCAAAATATACATTAATATCCAGGTCGTAGATAGAGTCATTGGCTTTTGGATTAATAGCATACACCAATGTTTTGATCTGTGGAAATTTCTCAAGGATATATGCAAAAAGCTTCTCTCGGTTTTCTTTTTCTTCTCTAAAAAGCTGGAATAATACCATCCATTCTCCTTTAGAGTTTTGTCTCATCATTAAGGTTCTCAGGAATCCTTCATGGTTTCTTACATCAAAGAAATCCAATCCGTTCTCAACAGCATATTCTTTTACTGCCAGTCTGATGGCATTAGAAGGATCTTCCTGCAGGAAACATTCTTTAAGGTCTAAAATCTTACTCCACATTCCTGGAATATGGAATCCTAAGGCGTCTTTACTTCCAAAATTTTCCTCAGAGCTGATTTCATATTGAGTAAGCCATCTTGCATTGGAGAAAGAAAACTCCATTTTGTTTCTATAGAAATATTGCTCTTGTGAGCCCAGGATTGATACGGTTTCAAAATCTTCAATCCCACCAATTCTTTTGATATTGTTATATACTTCTTCCTGTTTGAAATCAAGCTGCTTTTCATAGCTCATATTTTGCCATTTGCATCCTCCACAAGTTCCAAAGTGAACACATTTTGGTTCTGTTCTGAAAGGAGACTTTTCCAAGACCTCTACCGCTTCTCCTTCATAATATTTGGATTTGGCTTTTTTCACTCTTACATTGACAATATCTCCCGGAATTGCCCCTGAAACCAATACTGTTTTACCATCTTCCGTTTTCCCGATTGCCACTCCTTTTGCTCCGGCAGTTAACAGCTTTATATTTTCAAGAACTAAATTTTTCTTATTCTTTCTGCTCATTCTAAAATTTTCTATTTTTCCTAATCGAAACTTTAAAAGTTTCACTTTGCAAAAATACAATAAAAAAAACCTTATCCGAGGATAAGGTTCTGATCTATATTAAAGTTTATTATTTTGTAGGTGCTGGCTGAGGATTTGCTTGCTGTTGTGCAGCAGGATCAATCTGCAATTGTGGCTGCACCTGTGCATTTGGATCTACTTTTGGAGCTGAAAGCCCTGTTAGTTTATCTAAAATAGTTACCAGTTCCTGCTCACCAAGGTTTACAAATGATCTACTGGCAATTTTTCCATCTTTATCAACAATAACAAAGCAAGGTAATTTAAATCCGTATACTCCATATTTTTTAGCAATATCAGACTCCATTCCTTTTTCTCCGTATACATTTACTCCTTGAATACCTTTTAATAATGAATTGCTAGTTTTAATAAACTGATCTTTTGTATCATCTACGTTTACAAAAACAAAGTTCATTTTGGTTTTGTAGAAATTAACAACTTCTTTTAAAACCGGTACTGTAGCTTCTCCAATATAAGGATTCCATGAAGCATAGAAGAATAGCATATAAGGTTTTCCTTTATTTTCAGAAAGCTTGTATGCTTTTCCATCCTGTTTTACTAAAGCAGCTTCCGGAGCTACTTCTCCGATTTTAAGACCTGTAATTGCCATCTGCATTTTTAACAGATCATTTTTGATGGTAGCGTCTTTGATATCCGTATCAATTAATTTTTTGATTTTATCAATATTTGCAGTTGTAGTAGTTGGATGGATATCAGCCTGAGCCATTACAAATGCTAAAAGATAATCTTTCGCTGTTTGGGAAATATCTTTTTTAGTGCTTAAATATTTAGCAAACATTTCTGAAGTGGTAATTCCAGTTTTATTTTTACTGTTTGCTTCTGCATATTTCTGGAAATCAGGAGTCATTTTCACAAGAAGATATTGTCTGTAAAGTGGAATAGTTTTCACCATAGCCTCTTTATCATTATCCAGTTTAGCCTGATAGTCCGTTAAAGCCTTGGAAGGTTTATAAGACGGATTACCTGCCATAGCACCGTGAGACATTTCATAATTGGCAAGAAGGTTAAGAACGGTTACTTTAATATCGTTTTTCTTCCATTCCAAAAGTGCTTTGCTAGGATTATTTTTAGCTGCAAGATCATCAACATTTTTATTGATGTCTGCTTCTACTTTTTGCATCCCTTTAACGAAAGCTGATTCATCTCCGGCCATTAATTGTCTCAGGTCAATTTTATTACCATATTCGCCTAAGAACTTCTGAGAGGCTGTAAGGAAATCGTTATTCTTTTTAGCATCTCCTGTAATAACATATTCGTTAGGGAATGTCATTGCATTTCCTGAGATATTTACTTTTTGTCCTCCTTCAAGGTAGATCAGGTTTTGTTTGTTAGCATAATTGATAACATACATTCCGTCTTTAGGAGCTTCAAAGCTTCCTGAAAAGTTACCCTCTTTATCAAGACCGATATTAATTAAAGGTAGTGTTCCTACTCCGGAAGCTTCTACAAATTCGATTCTTTCTAATGGTGAGCTTCCTGTAATTTTTCCTTTTACTTCTACTTTTTTTGAACAAGACATCACGAAGATCGCAATGATAAACAATAAAAGATATTTTTTCATTTCAATTTTTAATATTACACAAAAATACGCTTTTTAGGGCATGTTAATTCACACTGATAATTTTTTTTAAAAATTTTATTACTACCAGTAGAAAGTGATGTTCAATTATTTTATCAATCAATTTTTTACTGGTAAAAACAATGGATATGATGTACTTTTACATCACTCAACTGCCCTCCAAATATATACTTATTCAGCAAAGTAAACCTAAGATCTGTTAATAAGTTAACAAACTTTAACAGCTAAACAGCCTATATAAAAAAAATCGCCCCCGAAACGAGGGCGATTTTTAAGTATTTTGAATCAATTCTATCCTTGATCTACAAGAGCAGACATGTATTCTCTGTTCATTCTTGCGATATTCTCAAGAGAAATACCTTTAGGACACTCAACTTCACAAGCACCAGTGTTTGAGCAGTTTCCGAATCCTTCTTCGTCCATAGCTTTCACCATGTTTAGAACTCTTCTCTTAGCTTCTACTCTACCTTGAGGGAGTAATGCATACTGAGAAACTTTAGCTCCCACGAATAGCATTGCTGATCCGTTTTTACATGTAGCCACACAAGCTCCACATCCGATACAGGCAGCAGCATCCATTGCTTTGTCTGCATCTTCTTTAGGAACAGGAATAGCGTTAGCATCCAATGTATTTCCTGAAGTGTTCACAGAAATGAAACCACCTGCGGCCATTACTCTGTCAAATGCGCTTCTGTCTACCATTAAGTCTTTAATAACAGGGAAAGCAGCACTTCTCCAAGGTTCAATAACGATAGTTTCTCCATCTTTGAACATTCTCATGTGAAGCTGACAGGTAGTAATACCTGTATCAGGACCATGGGCTCTACCGTTGATGTAAAGAGAACACATACCGCAGATACCTTCACGACAGTCGTGATCGAAAGCGATAGGTTCTTTACCTTCGTTAATTAAATTTTCGTTCAGGATATCCAACATCTCCAAAAATGAAGAATCTGTAGATACATCTGATATTTTGTAGGTCTCAAACTGACCTTTAGATTTATTATTTTTTTGTCTCCAAATTTTCAGCGTAAGATGTAAGCCTTTTTTTGCACTCATAATGTTATATTTATAGGTTGGAGATTATTTGTAACTTCTAGTTTTAACCTCGATGTTGTCGTAGATCAGTTCTTCTTTATGCAACACTTCCGCATTGATATCTGCTCCCTGATATTCCCAAGCTCCAACGTATTTGAAGTTTACGTCGTCTCTTTCCGCTTCCCCGTCCGGAGTAGCGTGATCCCAACGGAAGTGACCACCACAAGATTCTTCTCTGTTTAGCGCATCGATAGCCATTAATTGTCCTAATTCAAGGAAGTCTGCTACTCTGAATGCTTTTTCAAGCTCAGTGTTCATTCCTTCTCCTTCACCAGGAACTTTTACGTTCTTCCAGAAGTCGTTTCTTACTTCTTCAATTTCTTTGATTGCTTCTTTTAACCCTTCCGGAGTTCTACCCATTCCTACTTTATTCCACATAATGTGTCCCAATTTCTTGTGGAAGTGGTCTACTGAATGAGTTCCTTTATTATTAATGAAGAAATCAACTTTATCTTTAATTTCTTTTTCAGCTTCGTCAAACGCTGCTGAGTTGGTAGGAATTGCTCCTGTTCTGATATCTGCAGAAAGGTAATCTGCGATTGTATAAGGTAATACGAAATATCCGTCTGCAAGACCTTGCATCAATGCAGATGCTCCAAGTCTGTTAGCTCCGTGATCAGAAAAGTTTGCTTCACCAATTACGAAACATCCCGGAATTGTAGACTGAAGGTTATAATCAACCCATACACCACCCATTGTATAGTGAACTGCAGGATAGATCTTCATTGGAGTTTTGTAAGGATCATCAGCAGTAATCTTTTCGTACATTACGAATAGGTTACCATATTTCTCCTCAACCCAGCTCTTACCAAGATCATAGATCTGCTGATCTGTAGGATTGTGAATATGTTTTTCAATAGCGGCTTCTTTACCTTTTTTCATGATCTCTGTAGAGAAATCCAGGTAAACACCTTCCTGAGTATCATTATTTTCGATTCCGTATCCAGCATCACATCTTTCTTTAGCTGCTCTTGAAGCAACGTCTCTCGGTACAAGGTTACCGAATGCAGGATATCTTCTTTCTAAATAGTAATCTCTATCTTCTTCTTTAATGTTTTCAGGTCTTAATTTACCTTCTCTGATGGCTACTGAATCTTCAATCTTTTTAGGAACCCAGATTCTTCCTGAGTTTCTTAATGATTCAGACATCAAAGTTAATTTAGACTGCTGAGTTCCGTGAACCGGAATACAAGTAGGGTGAATCTGTACGTAGCAAGGGTTTGCGAAGTAAGCTCCTTTTTTATGGATTTTCCAAGCAGCAGAAACGTTAGATCCCATTGCATTGGTAGAAAGGAAATATACGTTTCCATAACCTCCTGAAGCAATAACAACTGCGTGAGCAGAGTGTCTTTCAATTTCACCTGTTACAAGGTTTCTTGCGATAATTCCTCTTGCTTTTCCGTCAACAATTACTAGGTCAAGCATTTCATGACGATTGTACATCTTGATTCTTCCTTTACCGATCTGACGGCTCATTGAAGAATATGCACCTAATAATAACTGTTGTCCTGTTTGTCCTTTTGCATAGAACGTTCTTTTTACCTGAACCCCACCAAATGAACGGTTATCTAGCTGACCGCCATAATCTCTACCGAAAGGAACTCCCTGAGAAACACACTGGTCAATAATATTTGCAGAAACTTCAGCTAATCGGTAAACGTTAGCCTCTCTTGCTCTATAGTCACCACCTTTAATGGTATCATAGAATAATCTGTAGGTAGAGTCACCATCTCCTTGGTAATTCTTAGCTGCATTAATCCCTCCTTGAGCTGCAATAGAGTGTGCTCTTCTTGGAGAATCCTGATAGCAGAATGCTTTTACATTATATCCTTGCTCAGCTAAAGTAGCTGCAGCAGAACCTCCTGCTAAACCTGTACCTACAACAATAATATCAATCTTATCTCTGTTGTTTGGTGCAACAAGGTTCATATGATCTTTATGATTTTTCCACTTGTCTTTAAGAGGACCCGCTGGAATTCTTGAATCTAATTTACTCATACTAGTATATTGATATTATTGAGTTATAAAATGAAAAACTGCCACGATGATAAATCCTGCCGGAATAAGGATAGAATACCATGTTCCGAAAGCCTTAATCACAGGCGTGTATTTTGGATGTCTTGCTCCGATAGACTGGAATGAAGACTGAAATCCGTGAGCTAAGTGTAAGCCCAATAGTATAAAAGAGATCACATATAAAGCGACTCTCCAAAGGTCAGCAAACTTCTCATGAAGCTCTGGCCAGAAACGTTCTGAATCAGGAGCTATTCCCTCTACATACTTATAATTGATTTCATGTAACCAGAAATCATATAAGTGAAGCGCCAAGAAAGCCAACACAACTGCCCCCGAAATAATCATATTTCTGGACATCCATGAAGAATTTACAGCAGCATTGTTTGATGCATACTTTATTGGACGCGCTTTATTATTCTTGATCTCCAATACAAATCCCATCGCAAAATGGAATATTACTGCAAAACCAAGAATAGGCTGCATTAAGAACTGCACAAAAGGATTATAGCCCATAAACTCAGATGCTGTATTAAATGCATCCCTGTTTAGAACTGATAACAAATTGGTTGTCAAATGCAGTATAAGAAAAACCAGCAAAAACATAGCTGATAATGCCATAGCGTATTTTCTACCTATCGTAGAACTCGTTAAACCTGCCATATAAGTTTAAATTTGAATTTCCCACAAAATTAAGAAATGTTAACAATATCGAAAAGTGAGAAATCTCACAATTAGACAGTTTGTAACCTTTCTAAATAAGAGCCCTGCATGTTGTTAATAAAGGAAAACAAAAAAATCATAAATCTTTATTCCATATCATAAATCTGATCTCCAAAAACTATTTTTTTAGTTGAAAAAGGAATCCGTTTTATTTCAAATTGATCTATTCTTCTGAAAGAACAATAAGGTTCAATGATATATTGTAAAACCTTTTCTCTATCTACCCTATCAGGAATCCAAAAACAGACATTATTTCCTTTCTTTATGGAGAGGATTTTATTCTTATGAAAGGAATACAAAAGTACTTCTTCCTTCTGATTTTCAACAATATTACATCCGATTCTTATCATCAAGAACACCAAAATAGTGATTATGAAATTCATTGAATTTTTAAAGTTTATTTTTAAAATCAATGCTCTTAACAAATATATTGCCATTGAGATGGCTAATACTTCAATCAGATTCATCGGAATACTTTTAATTAATACCATATCTGCTCCGGCAAACCAGTGAATAACCTTCAGAAGTATTTGTATAACTCCATCATACAATTTATTAATAAAACTGAAATCCAGACCAAAGGCAATAAGAAAGGTCATCAAAAATGAAAACACAATAATCACTTCAGAAAAAGGAACAATAATAATATTGGCAATAATCGAAACAAATGAAAACTGGTGAAAATAATACAGGACCAACGGAAGCGTTGCCAACTGGGCTGACAAGGATATTGTAATGGTATTAAAGATTAGTTTTTTTAAATAATTATCTGCTCTTGGAAAATATTTTAAAAGTGGCTGATTCAACCAAAAAATTCCTAATACCGCCAAAAAACTAAGCTGAAAACCCACATCAAAAAGCTGCTGAGTGTCAAGAATTAAAATAACAAATGCTGACAATGCCAACGAGTGCAGTAAATCTGGTTTTCTCTGTAATAAGACAAAAATAAAATACACACTTAACATGATACATGACCTAAGCACCGAATTTCCAAAGCCGATAAATAAAGCAAACAACCAAATAAACATCAAACTTAAAATAATTGAATATTTCCTGAATTGCAAAGGAATACAACGGACCATTAAAAAATAAAAAAGTCCGAAAATAATCACAATATGAGTTCCGGAAATAGCTAATAAGTGCACCAGCCCAGATCGGTTGAAATCTTGTACAGTACCCATATCCATTTCTGTTCGGTCTGCCAGGATAATTCCTTTCAAAAATGTCTGAGTAGTTCCGGACATATCTGTTTTATCTATTTTCTGTAAAACGTTGAGTCTGTATTGCCGGATTTGTTCAGCAGAACTTAAATCATTCCGTTCTACAGCAGAAAAATCTTTCGAAAGATAAATTTGATAGTCAATATCCTTTCGTTTAAGATATTTCGCATAATTGAATTGAAAATCGTATTGGGGCTGCCGAGGCTGTGTGATATAGGCTTCAGCTTTATAATAATTCTTATAATCTAATTCTTTATGATTTTTCGGAATATAAATAATTGAATTAAAACTTTTTTTTCCTAGTTGAGCTATTCCTTCATACTTTTTATATTTTTCTGTTGAATTTAATTTCTGGGAAATTTTAAAAATAATTGTCTCCCTTTTATTCGCAGAGATATTAACTTTTGGAGAAGGATTATTAAAGAAATGAAAAACTAAACCCATTCCGAAGAAAAGTGCCCCAAACAAAATAACCCTGGTTTTATGTAAAAAATAAGTATTGAAGAATATAGAAATTAAAATTCCAGTTTCAATGATAGCCACACCATAAATCCCTTCTTTTCCCAATAAGAAATAATCCTGAAAAAAAATTCCAAGGATAAAGCATATAACTAAGATCAATAGGGGTTCCTTATTCAATTCCAATTAAATATATCACCAAGATAAGAAATTGAGCATCTGATTGTTATCACTGTAATTACTAAATAAAACACCCTGCTATCTTCAAAGAGATTAACAGGGCGCTTATTTTTTTGCTATGAAATTACGTTTAGATAAAAAGTTTTACTTTCCTTTCAAAAACTTATCTGCTAAACGCTTTGTTTCTTTGATGTACATCCATGGATCTTTTCCATAGTTTTCGTAGATGAATCCTTTTATCTTTTTAGGAATTGCAGGTTCTATCTGTGTTCCCTCATGCCATTCGTTAAATGAAGTAATTCCTATAAATTCAGGGTTAATTTTAATGGCTGCATCAAACATTCTTTCATAATATTTTCCATCTTCTCTGCTTTTAAAATTAGCTTCATTCCAAGGTCTGATTCTAGTATCTGAATAGCCTGGGCCCACGCATGGGATAAAAATAAGATGATGATCTTTTGCATATTGAGCCATATACTCCCAATTAGAAGTTGTGCTTCCAAAAACAAAACCTTCACTGGCAAAATAAGTGTAGAAACCATCAAAACCGGAAGTATCAAAAAAAGCTGAATCATTTTTCTCTACCCATAAACCGATGTAATAGCCATCTAATTCTGTATTACGTATTGTTTTCTCTCCGTTTTTAGAAAGCAGTTTCGACCACTCTTCCGGAGCTATTTTATAACTGTCATATACATAATACAAAGGTTTTCCATCTTTTTTGTAAAAGGCATGATGATGAGCATATGTTTTCACAAGATAAGAAAGCTGATCTTTAAGTTCTGTAACAGATTTATAGAACGGTTCTATATGAAAGGCTATTTTTAAATTAAAACGGTCAGCAATATCCAGATACTGCATCACACTTTTATCGGTAAAAGAATCTTTTCCCAGCCAGCTTACCACCACAACACCTACACCAGCCTCTTTCATCATCTTCATGTGTTTTTCTATGACCGTTCTATCATTAGAACTGTAATTACCCAATGCCGGATAAAAGTTGGCCCCAATATCTTCCCCTCCTTTGTAATTTCCGAGATTATTCCATTTAGGGTTGCTCCAATGAGGGATAATTTCATGATTCCAATGCTGCAGGTCGCCATCAGTTTTCTGGTTTCCATACCAACCATAATAGAATATCTGAACTTTATCTTTCAATACAGCTTCTTTCTGAGCAAAACTTATTGAAAAAATTGTACAGGCAATTAATAATAGAAAATTCTTTAGATGTTTCATGGTAATGAAGGAATTATATTTCCGGAATTCGTCTCAGACTTTTAAAATCACCTCAGCAGCATGATCGCTGGCCCCTTTGCCACCAAGCTTTTCTCTCAAAAGGCTATAGTCATTCAGGACCTGTTCTCTTTTCCCTCCTTCTAAAATTTTATTGAGCTCATCCACCAGATTCTTAGTATTGAGATCACTTTGGATAAGTTCTTTCACCACTTCTCTATCCATGATAAGATTCACTAACGAAATATAGTTGATATTTTTAACTAATCTTTTGGCAATGGCGTAAGAAACAGCACTTCCACGATAACATACCACTTCAGGAATATTCAGCAGAGCGGTTTCTAAAGTAGCAGTTCCGGAGGTTACCAGAGCTGCTTTGGAGCATCTCAACAGATCATACGTTCTATTCGAAACAAAGTGTACATTATCATCCACATATTTCTCATAAAATTCCTTAGGCAGGCTTGGTGCTCCGGCAATTACGAACTGATAGTCTTTAAAGTGCGGCCTTACGGAAAGCATGATTTCAAGCATTTTCTCCACTTCCTGTTTTCTTGAACCCGGTAAAAGTGCAATAATTTCCTTTTCGTTCAGTTCATTTTCTTTTTTAAAACCATCAATACTGATTTCCTTTAAATCAGAGATTGCATCCAATAAAGGATGCCCTACAAAGTGTGAATGAACCCCATGTTTTCTGTAAAAGTCTTCCTCGAACGGAAGAATGACCATCATTTCATCCACATATTTCTTGATAATCTCTACTCTACCTTCTTTCCAGGCCCAAAGCTGTGGTGAAATATAATAAACAACCTTAATACCCAATTCTTTAGCAAATCTAGCTATCCTTAGATTAAAGCCAGGATAATCTACCAGAATTAAAACATCAGGTCTGTTGTTCTGAATATCTTCTTTGCAGAATTTAATATTATTTAAAATCGTTCTCAGATTCATGACTACTTCCAGAAATCCCATGAATGCCAGATCACGATAATGTTTCACCAGTGTCCCGCCCTGAGCTTTCATCAGATCACCGCCCCAAAACCTGAATTCCGCCTCTGGCTCCTTTTGTTTGAGGGATTTCATCAAATTGCTTCCATGAAGATCACCGGAAGCTTCTCCTGCAATAATGTAATATTTCATTTCTTTCGAAATCTTTATTTGTTTTAATAACCATCAGAAACAGCCTGCTCTTTCGAATCATGGGCAATCTCTATAGTAAGGATAGAGAACAAATTAAAATGTATATTGATCTTAATTCGTAAATTTGTTCAAAGATAATGATAAAAATGTCAGAAGAATTTGAAATCCGAAATAAAGTTGCTGAAAGCGGCCTTGTGAATTTTGACCTTACCACTTTACTTCCAAAAGGGGAAAGAAAAGGTATTGACCTTAAAGATTTTCTTTTTCAGGAAATGATCCTGAAAGAAAAAGATTTCCGTGAAAAGGTGGAAGCCATCAACGTGGAAGAATATAAAGATTCATACATCTATATATACAATTCTGTAGACACGATTATTCCGCTTTGGGCTTATTTTGTACTTACTGCAAAATTAACTGATGTCACTAAAAAAATTGTGTTTGGAAACCGCGAGGATTTGGAAGTTATCCTAATGCATAATGCAATCCAGACTTATGACTTCGGAGATATGAGAGGAAAAAGAGTTCTGGTAAAAGGATGTTCAGATAAGGAAATTCCTGAAAATGCATATATAGAACTGGTAGAACAGCTAAAACCTATTGTAAAATCTCTGATGTTCGGAGAAGCATGTTCTAATGTTCCCATCGTAAAGAACTAAGAATGAATTCGTAATTTTATACTTTATTGTTGATTAATTTCTTTTTTTAATTAAACCATATCTTTCATTAAAAAAGGAGTAAAGTCTTCTAAAACAGAGATCAGAAAACTTTAACAATAATTATGAATCCGAAAAATTTTGTGAGACATATTTTTTGATAACTTTGAATCAATTAATACTTTAATAAACACAAAAAATGAGCTTAATAGACCTACTTACAGGGAACACTAGCAACCAGGTTGCTGAACAGGCTGAAAACAAATTCGGAATCAATAGAAATCAGGTAATTGCTTTATTAGCAGTAGCCACTCCTCTTATCATTTCTTACCTAAGAAATAAATCTCAGGATGCCAAGGAAGCTGAAGCGTTAAACAGTGCTTTAGACAAAGATCATAACGGAAGCATCTTAAACGATCCTTCACAAATTGAAGCCAGACAGGCTGAGGGTGGATCTATCCTTGACCATATTTTTGGTGGACAAAAGAGCACAGTAGAAAATCAGTTATCACAAAATACTGGAATTTCAATAGATAAGATAGGACCTATTCTTGCAATGCTGGCACCGGTTGTTATGGGATATATCGGCCAACAAAAACAACAAAGTAATGTTGGAGCAGGAGGTTTAGGTGATCTTTTGGGAGGCATCTTAGGAAATGCCTCTAATCAGGCACAGTCTCAACAATCTAACCCATTAAATGACATCCTCGGAAGTGTTTTGGGCAATGGACAAGCTCAATCATCAGGAAATCCTTTGAATGATATCTTAGGAAGTGTACTGGGTGGTAGCGGAAACCAACAGCAACAAGGTGGCGGGCTAGGAAACATCCTTGGAAATATTTTTGGAAAATAATTAATTTAATTTTTAATAAAAAAGGGCGGAGAAAATTTTTTCCGCCCTTTTTATATCATTACTTTTTAGATTTATCTTCAGATGCTGCAAAAGATTTTGAAGCCTTTCTTGGTCTTCTTTTTCCGTAATTTCCGGAATTAATTTTACCTCTTCTTGATTTTTTGTCTCCTTTTCCCATAGTAATAAGTATTTGTTGTTATTACGAATTTAGGGAATACATCATTAATATCCAACCATTTAAGCTGTTAAATTTTCATAAGAAAGGAAAATGGGAGCTGGAAGATGGGAGTACTGCCAGTCATTAATTCTAAATTCCTTTGATAAATCTATTATATGAAAAGATGACCATTTGTATTTTAAACTTCCTACTTCCATCTCCCCGCTTCCTGCTCTTATACTTTAATCGTTTTCCATTTTCCTTTTCTGAACAGAATAAAAGCAACTATGGTAATCAGCGTTTCTGCTGCAGGGATTGAAATAAATACTCCTTTTGGTCCCATTTCCAGATATTTTGAAAGGAAAAAAGCTAAAGGAATCTGAAACAGCCAGAATCCGAAAAGATTCACCCATGTTGGTGTCCAGGTATCTCCTGCTCCGTTGAATGCATTAATCATTACCATTCCGATTCCATAGAAAACAAAACCTATACTCATAATATGAAGCGCATTTTTAGCAAAATTCTTAATTTCTATTTCCTGAGTAAAGAAACTCACTAAAAAATTACCGAAAAGCACAAATATTAAGCTTACAATCAACATGAAGATCACATTATATTTCACTGTTTTCATGACAGACTGCTCTGCTCTTACCATTTCATTCGCTCCCATATTCTGTCCCACTAATGTAGATGCTGCATTACTTAATCCCCAGGCTGGAAGTATAAAGAACATCATTAACCTTAGGGCTGTCTGATAACCTGCAGAAGCATTTTCACCACCTGTAGTGGCTACCAGTTCTGCTAGAAAGATCCAGCTACATGAAGCGATCACAAACTGAAAAATTCCGGGAGTAGCAATTTTTATGATAGATTTAATTAAACTATAATCTGCTTTAAAATAAGGGAGTTTAATCCGGATTTGTGTATCTGCCACCAAAAGATGGTACAGTTGGTAGATCACCCCAATACTTCTCCCAATAGTAGTTGCCAAAGCTGCTCCGGTAAGGCCCATTGCTGGAATAGGTCCAAAGCCTTTAATCAGAAGAGGACAGAGAATAATGTTCGCAATATTGGCAATCCATAAACTTTTCATTGCAATCATTGCATTTCCCGCTCCTCTAAAAATCCCGTTAATAAGGAATAAAAGCATAATGATTGTACTGCTTCCCATCATAATTCTCGTAAAGTCTTTTCCATAAGCAGCGGCTTCCGGTCTTGATCCCATCAGGATCAGAATTTCTTCCGCATAAACAACACCTAGAATACTTAAAACAAGCGTTATCGCAAATGACACCAGCAATACCTGGGCTGCACTTCGGGAAGCCTGTTCCGGGTTTTTCTCCCCAATTCTTCTCGATACCATTGCTGTTGCCGCCATACTCATTCCAATTGCAATAGAGTACATGATGGAAAGCACAGACTCTGTAAGCCCTACAGTCTGAATCGCGAAACCACTCTCTTTCAGATGCCCCACAAAATACAGATCTACCAATGCAAACACCGACTCCATAGCCATTTCCAGCATCATCGGAATGGCCAGAAGCAGAACAGCACTTCTGATATTTATCTTCGTAAAATCGGTTTCTTCTCCACGAAAGGCTTTTTTAAAAAAGTCAATATATTTAGTCATTGCTCTGTTTATAATTTATATATCCTCAAAAATACAAATCTGGTTTGTAGTAAGTCTTAGCAATTGGCAATAAAAATTAATCAGAAGTTTTTTTATTTATAAAACCTGCAAAAATCTTATCTTTGCCAACGAAAAATTCAGGGTTCAAAATAGAACCTTAAACATTGAACTTTAAACAAATAATTATGTTTCGATCACACACCAACGGAGAACTATCTCTGAAAAATCTGAATGAAGAAGTTACACTATCTGGATGGGTACAGACTATCCGTGATAAAGGATTTATGATTTGGGTAGATCTTCGAGATCGTTACGGAATTACCCAGCTGGTCTTTGATCAGGAGCGTTCTTCTGCACAACTGATGGAAGAAGCTAAAAAATTAGGCCGTGAATTTGTTATCCAGGCTACCGGAAGAGTTATTGAAAGAGTAAGTAAGAATCCTAATATTCCTACAGGAGAAATTGAACTTTTAGTTGAAAAATTAACGATCCTAAATGATTCTCAGCTTCCTCCCTTCACTATTGAAGATGAAACAGACGGTGGAGAGGAATTAAGAATGAAATACCGTTATCTGGATATCAGAAGAAATCCGGTAAAAGATAAGTTGATCTTCCGTCACAAAATGGCTCAAAAGGTAAGAAATTATTTATCAGATGAAGGTTTTATTGAAGTAGAAACTCCTGTTTTAATTAAATCTACTCCGGAAGGAGCAAGAGACTTCGTGGTTCCAAGCAGAATGAACCCAGGACAGTTTTATGCATTGCCACAGTCTCCACAAACTTTCAAACAGCTTTTGATGGTAGGTGGAATGGATAAATATTTCCAGATTGTAAAATGTTTCCGTGATGAGGATTTAAGAGCAGACAGACAACCGGAATTTACACAAATCGACTGTGAGATGGCTTTTGTAGAACAGGAAGATGTAATGAACGTTTTCGAAGGAATGACTAAAACTCTTATTAAAGATATTACAGGGCAGGAATTCGGTGATTTCCCAAGAATGACATATGCAGAGGCAATGCAGAAATACGGAAATGATAAACCGGACATCCGTTTCGGAATGGAATTCGTAGAACTTAACGAGCTAGTAAAAGGAAAAGACTTTAAAATATTTGATGAAGCAGAATTGGTTGTCGGAATCAATGTAGAAGGATGTGCAGAGTATACAAGAAAGCAAATTGATGAGCTTGTGGATTGGGTAAAACGTCCACAGATCGGGGCTTCAGGTATGGTTTGGGCTAAATTCCAGAATGACGGCGTGAAGACCTCATCAGTAAATAAATTCTATAATGAAGAAGATTTAACAAAGATCATCGAAAAGTTCGGGGCTAAGGAAGGAGATTTAATGTTGATTCTTTCCGGAAACGAGAACAAAGTAAGAGCTCAGCTTTCTGCATTGAGAATGGAGCTTGGTAACCGTTTGGGATTAAGAAAAGGCAACGTATTTGCACCACTTTGGGTTGTTGACTTCCCTCTATTGGAATGGGATGAAGACTCTGAAAGATACCACGCAATGCACCACCCTTTCACTTCTCCAAAACCAGAAGATATCCATTTATTGGAAACTGATCCTGGAAAAGCAAGAGCCAACGCTTACGATATGGTACTTAACGGTAACGAAATCGGAGGTGGATCTATCAGAATTTTTGACAGAGATCTTCAATCAAAAATGTTTGACCTGTTAGGATTCTCAAAAGAAGAAGCGGAAGCTCAGTTTGGATTCTTAATGAACGCATTTAAATACGGAGCTCCACCACACGGCGGGCTAGCATTCGGATTTGACCGTTTAGTAGCTATTCTGGATGGAAATGAAGTAATCAGAGATTATATTGCATTCCCTAAGAACAACTCCGGACGTGATGTTATGATTGATGCGCCAGCTTCTATTGCTGATGTACAGCTCGATGAATTAGAGTTAAAATTAGATTTAAAAGCATAAATTTAAAGCGGGGCATTTGCCCCGCTTTTTTATTATGAAAACCCTTATTCAGCTCCTTTCTTTAATTAACTATGTATCAGCTTTAGGAATTGTGATATCTATAATACTGGTACTATTAAAAAAAGTAATATACTATCCTCCCAACACAATAAATGATGCTAAAGAAAAATCTTCAAAATATCTATCCATATTTGGAGTATTTCTTTCATTAACTATTATTTGTACTATAGGCAGTAAAGCACTTATAAAACATGATTTCCAAAGAATGCTGAAAGAAAATAAGATTACTTTAGTAGAAGTCAACGGGTTCCCCTTCGCTCAGGAAGATGCCGCTGACCTTTTTATAAAATTTGAAGGTGATCCCGGACGCTTTCATTGTGAGTCTTATCCAGGATATATTACCTTTGAAAATAATGAGTTAATTCCTATTGAAGTTATTCAACATTGTTACGAGGAGAACAAGTACATTATTGTCTCGAAGAAGTATACAACTGATGCTACGATTGGAATCATAACGACTTCTAAATTCAATTATATAAAAAACAAAATTCCTTTTACAGATCAACAATAGTTGTCGGGAAAATTATTTCATCTTCAACATCTCTTCTCTTCCCGGCCCTGTAGAAAGATAGCCCACAGGAATTTCAAGTTCTGTTTCCAGAAAAGTAAGAAAATCTTTTACCTCTTTTGGAAGCGCTGAAGGATCTTTAATTACTGAAAAATCTGCTTCCCAGCCATTCAGCCATTTGAATATTGGTTTTGCATTTTCAGGAAGGGTTCCGGCAGTAGTTTCAATAGTTCCGTCTTCCAATTCATAATGAGTACAGACTGCAACTGATTTTAATCCACTTAAAACGTCTGCTTTAGTCAGAACCAATTGAGTAACCCCATTAATCATTACAGCATATCGTAAAGCAGGAAGATCCAACCATCCGGTTCTTCTCGGACGACCAGTGTTGGAACCAAACTCATTGCCCTTTGTTCTGATTTTCTCACCCATCTCATCAAACAACTCCGTTGGAAATATTCCGTTTCCTACCCTTGTACAGTACGCTTTGGCAATACCATAAATCTCACCGATCTTTTTCGGAGAAATTCCCAATCCGCTGCAAGCCCCGGAAGCAGTTGTTGAAGAAGAGGTTACATAAGGATATGTTCCATGATCGATATCCAACAATGCAGCCTGGGATCCTTCTGCTAAAATAGTTTTTCCATCCTTTACAGCTCTATTCAGGAATAGTTCAGTTTCTGTACAATTGAATTGCTTTAAAAACTCAACCGCATCAAAAAACTCTTCACGAATTGATTGTAAAGATGGTAATTCCATCCCACCTTCAGACAAAAACTGGTAATCTCTTTCCAGAATACGCTCTATCCTTTCTTTAAAGTCCGGTGAATACATATCCCCAATTCTTACATTCTGTCTTAAAATTTTATTTGAATAGGCCTGAGCAATACCATTCTTTGTTGTTCCTATAGTGGTGTAAGCCGGACTTTCTTCCATGAAAACATCCAGAAGCTTATAAGTAGGTAATACAAAATGAGCCTTTTTAGAAATAATAAGATTTTTCTCAGGCTGAAGGGCTTCATCGAACTTCTTTAAATTCAGAATTTCATTTTTAAAGCTTATCGGATCAAGAACAGTTCCTGTCCCAATAACATTCTGCACTCTTTGCATAAAAATTCCTGAAGGAATCATTTTAAGGGTTATTCTTTTCCCGTTTCTTTCAATACTATGTCCAGCATTCGAACCGCCATTGAAGCGGGCTGCAATATCATAATTTTCACTGATAAGATCAATAAACTTTCCTTTTCCCTCATCTCCCCATTGAAGTCCTAATACAATATCCATATCATTATTTTTATGGTACAAAGCTATGGCAGTTTGAAAAAGAGGCCATTGCCATTTGACAAAAACGTATTGGTGTGAATATACAAGAGAGATATTTATAAATAGGAGACAAGAATTGGTTCTAGCCTTGTATTTTTAATATGAATCGTATTGACTGGGTTTTGGCTAAAGCCGATGGAAGATTTTAAAATGACTGAACGAAGGGGCTAAAGCCTATCCCCATTGACTATTACCAATTCATATATTTAATTTTGCTAGAAAAATAAGATCTATAGAAGTTACATTCTAATCCTTACACTTATTTTCTACTTTAAGAGACCGCATTACTCATTAATATTCCTCCTGATCCTGCTCAATGAAGAAGGAGTCACCCCAAGATAAGAAGCTAACATAGACTGTGGAACTCTATTGGCAAGTCCCGGATAATGATTTAGAAAGTGAATGTATCTGGATTTTGCATCCTGATTGAGCATAATGCTTGCGACTTTAAGCTTATTTTCCGCAACAAACCCATGAATTCTGGCAAATAAGACAGGCCATATTGCAATTTTCTCCTCTAATATTTTAAAATGACTGAGATCAATAACAAGTAAAACAGCATCCGTAATAGCTTCTATATATTCATGAGCAGGAAGCTGATCTGTAAATCCTTGAAAATCTCCGATAAACCGGCCTTCATAGATAAAATAACGGGTAAAATCATCTCCCTCTTTATTATAATACAAAGAACGAAATACCCCTTTCTTTACAAATGCAATCTTTTGGCTTACTTTCCCTGCTTCTACAAAAATCTCACCCTTTTTTACAGAAATTTCCTGAATACCTTCTGCAATTAGAAACTCATCCTGTGCATTCAGCAATCCAAATTTTTGGATGTAATTAAAAAGTTCTTCCATATTATTTTATCCACAGATTGTGGAAAGATAAAGGTATAAAAGTAGAATGTAAAAACAATTGCCATTTGGTAAAAAACAAATTGACAGCTCATAATAATCTGAAAAAACAGAAAAAACAGCTTAAAACCTTTTTAGGAAAGGAGATTTGTATAGTAAAGACATTGAAGTAAAGAATAGAATATTGATTAATTTCTATACTTTTACTCTCAAAACTTTAACCAATGGATGAATCTATTAAACTGAAAGTTCCTTTTAATGAAAATAGGGAACGAGAGCACCAAAAATTTTTCTTTCACCATACATGGAAAAAAGGGTTTACAGAACTTAAAAAAGCAATATTTTATGCTATCTTATTTCTGTCACTTGGATTTTCTTCTTTAAATTTTATTCAGAATAATCCTGCTTCTACTGTCTTTAGATATGCAGGAGTTATTTTCCTTGGCTATATTTTCTTACTTCTTTATCAATATTTTACCAAAAAAAAGAAGTTTTATCAATCTATTGAAGAACAAATCAATGATTTTAAACGAAAAAATGAGAATACCAGTTTTATAATTCTTGATAAAGAGAATATTACGATGGAGAATTCATTGAGTACAATAGGTACCGTTTGGAGTAAAACCAGCTATAAATTCGTTGATAAATACCTTATTCTAAGTATTCTTAATAACAATCTTAATTTTATTTTTACCGAAACAGACTTTAAAGGAAGTGATTATAAAACTTTCACAAGTTTCCTTGAACAATACTCAAAGCAAGAAAAATAAAGAATAATTCTTATAAAAAAACTCCTGCATTTAAGTAATACAGGAGTTTTTATTATAATTTTAAATCTTGACAGATAATTATTTATTGTAAACATGTATATCTCTCTGAGGAAAAGGAATCCCGATTCCGGCCTGGTCTAAGGCTTCTTTACAATCAATAATAAGATCTTCATTCATTTTCCAGAAGTTTTCAATAGTAGCACTCACTCTTACTGATAAATTAATTGCACTATCACCAAGTGCTGTTACCACTACCTGAGGTGCTGGCTCAGAAAGAGCATATTGATTCTTTTGAATTACTTTCATCAAAACTTCTTTCGTATGTTTAAGATCTGCATCATAAGCAATTCCGATATCCAATGATGTTCTTCTTGTTCCTAACTGTGTAAAATTGGTAATGCTATTGTTGGAAACCACTCCATTAGGAATAATAATTAATTGATTTTGTGGTGTAATCAGTTTTGTATGAAAAATATCAATAGCCTCCACTGTTCCTGAAACTCCTGAATTGGTGGAAATAAAATCTCCTATTTTAAATGGCTTTAATAACAGAATCAGAATTCCACCTGCAAAGTTGGTCAAAGAACCCTGCAAAGCCAGACCTACAGCCAAACCTGCAGCACCAATCATGGCTACAAAGGCTGAAGTCTGCACTCCCAATTGTGTAACTACTACAATGAAGAGAAGAATATTAAGTCCCCAATTGATAATATTAAGAAGGAAGTGCTGTAAAGAAGCTTCCATATTACGTTTTTTGAAACCTTTTGCAACAAGTTTCTTAATCATCCTTATCATCCATGACCCGATCAGGTAAATCAATAATGCAGAAATAACTGCAGTAAAGATTCTCGGAGCCCATGAAATGGCTGAAGTTATCAAGGTATCCCAATGTTTTTGAATGTTGTTCAATTGTAAATCGTCCATTTTTTATACTACTTATTTTTATATACCATTACAGATATTCTTTCCTTAAGTACAAAATTTTAAAATGAATCTGAATAGAAAACATATTTTTTTTCAGAAAAAATCAACCTTAACTCTTTGGAAGTTAAAATCAATAATTATATGCATTACAATAGATTGACAGCAGAACAGATTATTTCTGCTTACTCAATGATTATTTTAGAAATTGAATCTTGCCAGGAAGAATAATTCGGGGCTATCATTACAAAAAAAATACCGAAGTCTCTTTTTCAGAAAAAAAATCTTTCCTGAAAATAAATTTTGAACCGTAAAAATTAAAGAATTATGGTAATTTTGCTGCTAAGCTTTCTGGTAAAAGCCTCAGGATATGATAAATAATTTTCCATTTAAAATTAGGAACAATGGTAAAGGAATTCCCCGCATTCACAATGTATTTCGCTACATAATCAGGCTCCATAATTAAGGACTCATTAAGTTCCAGCCCTTCATTGATCTTTGTGCGAATATAGCCTATCACTAAGGCATTAACAGTTATTTTTCTGGATGCTAGCTCCTGTCTTAATCCCGCCAGATATTGAGTGAATGCAGCCTTGGTACTTCCGTAAACAAAATTACTTTTTCTTCCTCTTACTCCGGATAATGAAGATAGTCCGATGATTCTTTCCAGATTTTTATTGCTTTCATCCATAGCAATAATGCTCAGAATAGACACTCCGCCCATGTAATTAACCTCCATCATTTGTTTGGCTCCTTTAAAATCTCTCAAAGCCTTTTGATTATCCACAAGAAAACCTGCAGAATACACAGCGATATGAGGCTTTACAGCAAGTTCGTTATAAAACTGTTGATGAGAATCAAAATCTGCAGCATCAAAATACAGCACCGTCACTTTATTCTGATCCAGATTATTGGATCTAATAAAATCTTCCAGTGATTTTGTATTTCTGGAAGCCGCCATTACAGAAAATCCTTTTTCAAGGTATTGGATAATGCATTGTTTTGCTACATCTGAATTGGCTCCTAAAATGAGAACAGTTTTGCTTGTGTTTTGATTCATATGGCAAAGATAATTTTTTATTGAATATTAATTTTACTGATGCTTTCACAAATCGGTTTATGTAGTATCTTATTTTCAGAATAAAAAGCCATTGTTTACGAGATGTAGTCAATGACATTGATATTTATTGTAATGTTCTGCTTATAATAAATGAAAGCTATATAAAAAAATTGCGGCGGGTGAACTTCGTTCACCCGCCGCAGCTAAATATTTTCAGACTGAATTAAATTATTTCTTTTCTTCAGTTTCTGTCTCTTTTTTATCCGCTGGTTTATCAGCAGTTTTTGCTTTATCTCCGAAACGGCTTTCTGTCATTTCTCTGGAGACAGCTGCTTTTTCAAATTTCAGTTTTCCGGATAATGTTTCGATTACAAAACCGTCATCCTGAACCTGAGCAATTCTTCCGTGAAGACCAGAAGTAAGGACTACTCTAGTTCCTACTTTAAGGGTTTCCTGAAAGTTTTTTTCCTGCTTTTGCTTCTTCATCTGAGGTCTAATCATCAGGAAATAAAACCCTACAAACATCACACCCATCATGATCAGCATCATAGATGAAGAACCCTGTGGCTGTGCCTGTAAAAATAATGTCAACATATTTTAAAAATTATGGTTGAATGTTCGCAGTGAACGTTAATTTGATTGGAGACTTTTCTACGTTTGCAAAAACATCTGCATACTTCTGAACGTTGCCATCAAAGCTTGAAGAGTCGAAATGCAATGTAATTTTTCCTTTTTTACCAGGCATAATAGGTTCTTTTGTAAAATCAGGAGCAGTACATCCGCATCCAGGCTTTACTTCAGAAATCACCAATGGATTTTTTCCTGTATTGGTAACTTCATAAACGTGCTCTACTTTATCTCCTTTTTTAATTTTTCCAAAATCGAAGTTGCTTTCAGATAAAGCGATAGAAGTAGATGGTTGGTTAGAAACTGGTGCCGCAGGAGCTTCTCCTGTTACAGATGTAGCAGCAGAGTCAGCTGTTACTGGAGTTCCTACAGCTGTAGAATCAGTAGCTACAGCTTCAGGGCTTTGAGTTTCTTTGTTTTCTTTCTTACATGAAACTAATCCAAAGCCTATAATTGACAAGGCGATAATTGATAACGTCTTTTTCATTTTATATTCTATTTTGATCTTTACAATATTTATCTAAAATACCATTAATGAAGATATTCGAACGGTCTGTAGCAAACACTTTTGCGATCTCGATATATTCATTAATAATTACTCTTGAAGGCGTGAAGGCGAAGTTATCAAGCTCTGAAATAGCAGTTGACAAGATCACTTTGTCCATCAGGGAAATTCTTTCAAGATCCCAGTTTTCCAATCTTTCTTCCAGCTTTTTCTCGTTGTTTTCCCAGTTGTTCAGGGTATCTTTCAATAATTTAGCTGCAAAACTCTTGTCGTCTTCATCTTTAATCATTTTGATTAAAGTTCTGCTTTCTTCATCTTCTCTTAGGAATCCAATTGTTTTCTGTACCATGGAATTGGCAATATGGATGTCATCATACCATGAAAGTTCTTTATCTCCAAGATAATCGTGGAAATCATCATTTTCAGCAATATATCTTAAAAATAATTTCCCGATAAACTTCTGATCTTCTTCAAAAGAATATCCTTCTTCTTTCATGAAATCCTGATAACGTTTTCCCGCAGTAATTCTTTGGAAGGTCTTTACCAATAAATCATCATGCATATCCCATTTCAGCTGCTTGTGCTGACCTGTGAAGAACAATCTTTCTGGATTTTCCTCCAGCTTAAGCAATACCTGGTTGTTGATGAATTTTTGGTTAGGATTGATGTCTGCATCGGTTTTAAGATACTTGTTCTTCCCGATTTCAATCTGATGTTCTGCTAAGTCTTTAAGTCCTACTAAAAAATTAAGCTGATAGATATAGAGATAATAGATTTTCTCTATTCCAGCGAACATGTTTTTCTCTAAAACATCAAATTTTACAGGGTTCTGGTAGTATGAATACACCGCCTGTACTACTTTTTCACGAATTTGTCGTCTTCCTAACATTCAAAGAGCTTTTTAATGAGTGCAAAGATACAAAATTTAAAATTGATGGAATTCGTAGTCTGATGACATTTTTGTAATTTTGTAAAACTATATGAAAGCTCTAAAAACCTTAAACCCCTATTTTTTGAAACACAAAATACTTTTGTTTTGGGGGGTATTATTTATCATTGCCAGTAATTTTTTCAATATATATAAAGTTCAGTTTGTAGGAAAATCTGTAGATGAACTTACCAAAAGCGGAAACCTCGGTTTCAATCAACAGGTGCTTATCTATGTTGGAATCATTGTAGGCTGTTCACTTTTAACCGGATTCTTCACTTTTATGATGCGACAGACGATTATTGTGGCCTCCAGAAGAATTGAGTATGAATTAAAGAATAGGATTTACAGACATTATCAGGATTTATCTTTAACGGATTATAAACAGACTACCATCGGAGATTTAATGAACAGATTAAGTGAAGATGTTGTGGCGGTAAGAATGTATCTTGGTCCAGGCGTAATGTATGTGGCCAACCTTATTGTTCTTGTTCTGATTACGGCAATTTATATGGTAAAAACAGATGCTTCCATGACTTTGTGGACTTTACTTCCACTTCCTATTTTATCTTTTGCTATTTATAAAGTAAGCTCAATCATCAATAAAAAGTCGAAGATCATGCAAAAAAGCCAGTCTGCTATTTCAACTTTTGTGCAGGACAGCTTTTCAGGAATTCGTGTTGTAAAGTTTTTCGCGAGAGAAAAATACATTGAAAAAAACTACGGAATTAAAGTAACCGATTACCAGAACAAAGCATTGGATCTTGCCAAAACAGAAGCTTATTTCTTTACCATTATCTTGTTTGTTATCGGCTTATTGAATGTTGCCGTTATCTGGATTGGAGGAACAAAATATATTGCTGGAGAGCTAAGCATTGGTAAAATTGCTGATTTCTTCATGTATATCAATACCCTAATCTTCCCATTCTCTATGGTAGGCTGGGTAACTTCCGTGAATCAGAGAGCTGAAGCTTCTATGCAAAGGATCAATGAATTTATGGATAAAAAATCTGAGATTGTTAATACCAATTTTGAAACGTATCCTATTAAAGGGGAAATCGAATTCAGAAATGTCTCTTATGTGTATCCCAATACAGGGATCAGAGCACTGGATAATTTAAGTTTTAAAATTAAAGCCGGAGAATCCCTTGCCATTATGGGAAAAACCGGAAGTGGAAAGTCTACCATTGCTCTTCTTTTATGCAGACTGATAGATCCTACTGAAGGAGAAATTCTGATTGATGGAAAAAATCTGAAAGAACATAATCTGCACAACTACAGAAACTTCATCGGATACATTCCTCAGGAAAGCTATTTATTCTCCGATTCTATTGAAAACAACATCGGATTTGCCATAGATCATCCATCACACGAAAAAGTAATTGAGTATGCTCAGATCGCAGATGTTCACAAAAATATTGTGGAGTTTAAGGAACAATATAAAACACTTGTTGGTGAACGCGGGGTGATGCTTTCGGGGGGACAAAAGCAAAGAATTTGCATTGCCAGAGCCCTGATTAAGGACCCAAATATCATTATTTTTGACGATTCTCTGTCTGCTTTAGACACCGAAACAGAGCAGAATATCCTTGAAAACATTGAACAAAAAATTGGTAATGCGACATCCATAATTATCACACACAGAGAGTCTAGCGCTCAAAAAGCACACCAGATTATCAACCTTACCGAAATTACCAATTCTGTAACTGCATAGCTGTTTCATTCCTAATTGTTAAATAAATCATAAAAAAAATTTTGTGATTAAAAGAATTCTTTTATATTTGTTCTTAACAAGATTAAAAAATATCTAACAATGAGTGAATACAAGGAACGCCATGAAAATGAGATTTTCACTAAGGTGTTAAAAGCAGGGAGAAGAACTTATTTCTTTGATGTGCGCGAGACGAAAGCGGGAGATTATTATCTTACAATCACTGAGAGTAAGAAGAATTTCGGAGAGAATGGGGAAGCTACATTCGAGAAGCATAAAATTTACCTTTACAAGGAAGATTTTAAGAGTTTTCAGGAGATGTTTAATGAGTCCACAGATTTCATCATTAATGAAAAGGGTGAGGATGTAATTTCAGAAAAACATGACAAAGATTTCAAAAGCAGATCTTACACTATAGATTCTGACGACGAAGTTTAAAAAAGAATATCTAAAAACACAAGCATCTGAAAAGGATGCTTTTTTTATGTCTTTAAGATTAGAAATTTTCCTTCAGCTAACAATAATTATTTATTCAATTTATATACAAAAAACGGTACGCTTTAAAAGCATACCGTTTTGTTTTTAATTTATACATACTCTCGTTTTATCTGCGATAATATGGTGGGATCTTGTATCTCATTATCCTTAGCTAACAACAAAACCTTAGATAATACTTCTGCTGATTTTGGATCATCATCCGCAAAAGGCAGGAATAATCTTCCTCTGTGTTGGGAATGTACCGGAAGAATGGATAAATATCTTCCCGGAGTCTGATGAACAATCGCACTTCCTAAATGTACACTGTATTCTGCCATTTGTCCTTTTATCAGTACATGCGAGCCTTCAATTTTCACATTATCCAGCTTGAACAGACGTGCAGTTTCCTTCATCAATACCGCCCTCATTTCCATGGATGAATGGCTGGCTTCAGGATCTACACTTCCTACATGTGCTACAGAAACCACCAGATCTACATCCCGCATTACTTCCGAGAATAGCCTTGGATTAATTTCCTCAAAAGGAATATTCTTGTAATCCTTTAATGAATGAAATTCTATTGTTTCCAGGGTTGGACTTTCTATATCTGCAGGTGAAAACCAATCTGCCATTGCATAAAGTTTCACCTGGAAGCCTTCTTTATGATACACTTTCTGTAATCCTTCTTCATAATCAACCTTCCAGCCTCTTGTTTTAAGCAACGCCAATGTCTGTTTTGGCTGAATCTGATGTCCTGCATACCTACGGGAAATAGATTTTTCTTTCAATTCATCAGGTGTAGGAACATAGAGTTCTCTGAATATCTGTTTAAAGGGTTGGATCAGTTTTTCTTTAAAGCAATGATGCTGATACTCGCTCCATACGGAATGCTCATACAAGTCTACACAATGTGCAACACGTAAAGTGTTATCTTTATTTAATTCCTGAATCTCTCCATGCACATTCACAAGGCTTCCGTCATGATAGAAACCTATTTTATCATCATTGGAAATAAATACCAACTTATCTAAATGCTTAACAATAACAGGGTGTTCAAAAAGGGTTTTAATTTCTTTTAAGAAAAATTCGTCACCTCTTATCATGGCTTCTTCCAATCCTTTTCTAGAACGAGTCCACTGTTCCCGCATAATTTTGCGGTTATTGGTTAATTCCACAATGGCTTTATCCTTCTTAATTTTTGGCGGAATAGATTTCAACTGTTTATCATCTCTAAAAACTACCAGCTCTGCTTTTCCGTTATCTTCTATCATTAAGCCCACAGTTACCCCATCAATAGTCACTTGGGTTTCTTTAGATAAAAGAGTTTGAATTTGTTTGGTTTCCATTGCCCAGGTAAGTCTTATCGGATCTGGATACCCGGCATTTCTAGCCAAATTCTCAAGGGCGACACGGATTGCCAGAGCTTCACTCGATTGTTTCATAGAACCAAACTCCCTGCTTTCTTTTTTAAACTGCTGAATGTACTCATATCTGCTCAATACATCTTTCTCTGGATTTGTTTTGCTTAAGGGAACCAGTCCATACACACGAAGATAATCCTGATCACGTTTTTCTTTTACTTTAGCCGTAACTTCTTTGATCTTTAAGCTTCCGGACAAGGTATCGGAATAAAGTCTTGCTCTTCGGTGACCGTTCCCATCCGATATATATTTTGCAGACTCATATAACATTTCCCAACGGGCTTTACCAAGTTCTTTATTGGCTTTTGTAAACCAGTCTTTATCCACAGCTCCATCTTTAAATTCCTGGATATCTACTGATGAATATTTTGCCACCTCACTTTCTAGTTTTGCATTCTGCTCTTCATAAGCACCGGTTTTAGTATGAGCATGCATCCACCAAATTGCTGAATCCAGTCCTTTCCAACCTAAATAACTACTCACCAATGGCTGCCATTGCGGTGCATATACTGCTGCCTGAATCAATCGGAGCTCTGAAATCTTCTCTTTCTTCATGATTTCATCAAACACCTTCTGTGTATCACTTTCTAAAGGATAGCATTCTGAAATTAATTTTGAGAAGAGCTTTTGCTTGGTCATACTTTCATTACCATAGTTGTATATATAATTAGCATATAACCCTGATTTACCCAGCGCTTTCAGAATCTGAGCAAAACGATTGGCTCCATATATGGTCTGAAACTGTTGTACAAAATGAGAAACAGCTGTATTGGAATCTCCCCGGATGAGTTCTATATCAAGGAACTTATCCTGTATTTCGGTAATCATAGGTCTCAGAAAAGGAAATAGCTCCAGATATTTTTCCTTGTTATAATAATTGGTTTTAACGGTTGTAAGTTCTCTGATCGCAGAATCAGCAGTCAGAATTCCTTCATATAACTCTTCTTTTGTAATGAGTTTTAATTCATAAGCTTTACAGAAGAAATAGAAGTTAGGAACAGATTTGCTAATGTTTTCTTTCAATCCGTTATACTGCATCCATCGGTATAAATTCCATTGCTTGATATGCTGTTCATCGGTAAGGCCTACTCTGGGAATAGCATACAAGAAAGGCATGAAAAAATCAAGCTTTTGCCAACCATTACCCTGGTCCTGGTAATAATAATCATTACTATCTTTTCCTTTATAGTTAATAACGCTTTCAGGAAGATTGGCAAAGAGCGTACTGGCAGCATCTAATGCGAAATCTATTCGTTCTTCGAATATAAATTTTTCTTTTAATGAATTCAGAATGATAATGATTGGATTCTCCCATGCAAACCTCCCTTTCATTGGGTTTATTAAAAGATCTTTGTAATAGAATACATAATCCTCCATAAAATCCCTGAAAATTTTTCTGTCACAGCTTTCAGCCAATGTCAATAAAAACAGATCTCTCGGCTGTAAACCTGAATTCAGATACCATTGCTCCCAAACTTCATGCAGGGGATAGTTTGCTGCTAATTGTTCCTTGGTAAAACCTTCTGTATTCCTTTTGATCTGACGGAAAGTATTCCCCATCAGTAAAGTGGTTATAGAGCCATCCCATTCATCAGATTCGTATTCGTGATCTTTATACTGTAAGAATAGATCATTAAGCTTTTTTATTTCAACTTTTATATCATCCATAGGCTTTGTAAACCCATATTTATCATTTTTAGTAGCCTGTGAATATATTGAATCCGATTCTACTTTTGGTAGATCAAACTTTGATACAACATTAGGGTCATAAAAACCATAGCCATTTTCTTCAGAAAGTACGGTATTATCTCCGGATGGATTAATCTGATCCAGTAATCCCTGCTCTCTTTCCGTTATTTTTGATCTTTCAGCATATTGTTTTGTCCAGTTGGCAATCTGAGCGGATACTCTTTTTTCTTTTTGAAGCTGAAGCATAATATCTAATGAGGCTGCGCGTTGCTCCAGATCCCCTTTTCCCATTAATTCTTCAACTAATGGAGTAATAACATTATCATTCTGCTGAATAACAAGTTCTATAAGTTTTTTTCGAAGGACACCTCCTTTTCTTTTAAAGAGATCAAAGAAAACCATGATTTCTTCTTTATTTAAAGGATCTTGCAGCAACACATTGATTCCCGACGCAATTAAAGCTTCTCCCCTATCTTTCAAAATCTTAAAAGCAAACTCTTTTTGAAAAGCAGTTACTTTCAATTTCTTTTTTCCTACTGCATACGACAAAGAATAACAGTAAAATTCACGTAATATATTTCGGGTTAATAACTCCCGCAATGAAAGATCAAACTGATCAAAATAAGAAAGAACAATATCAAGTTTATCACTATCTTCTCCAACCAGATAAAACATAGACGCATACAGGTCACTTTTTTTGAATGCTGCATTCAGCCATGAGAATATTTTCCCTTCAAATTTTTTCTCTTTTATTTCTGTCTTTAATGTCAGTTCATGCAGTTTTTCAAAAAAGTCCGGATAATCTGGATTATTGATAAAGAATTTGGAATCTGTATTGTTACTTAACAGCATAGACATTGGATAGCCAGCAAAAGCTAATACTTCAATATTCCCTTCTAAAACTGCTTTATAATACAATGGCATCTGAATATAAGGATCTGCAGTTTCTATGGCAAATTTAATAGCCAGACATTTCTTCTCCACATCACCCATATCAAAAAGCTGATGCAGATAAGGAACCGTTTTTTCAACATCCTTTACCCCTTGTACCCAAAGTGCCATATACACTTCATTATTATTCTTGCTTTTCATCGCTTCCGGAATCTCTCCCGGATTTTTAAAGTAATGGTCTGCCGATAACAGAATATTTTTTACTACAGATTCTTTTTCTGCCTCCCAGCCCAAGCCGGTCCATGTATCTATAGCTCTTACAACAGACGAGAAACGAGTGAGCTTTTGGTCAATAATCACATTGATCATGTACTCCAATGCACCAACACTTGTTTCATCCAAAGCCTCTAGTATGGTTTGACGTAAGCCTTCCTGTCTCTGTGCTGCCAGTAAAAGTTTTTCTACCAGTTCCCAACATTTTTTCTGTTTGCTATTGAGTAAAGCTTTAATAATATTCAGGGAAACTTTTCCTTCCGGATCTTTATTGAAAATAATATCTTCAATCAATTGATAGATTGCTGCATTTCCAGCATCTATTGCTGCAGACCAAATGTAAAAACGACTTGAATTGTGGATAAATTCATTATCATAAATAATCTGTTCTTCTAAAGACAAATCAAAATTCTGGTCGCCGTTATAAGAATAAATACAAGGGAATATCATTAGCTCCCGTATAAAGTTAACCTGGTTAAGCAGTATATAATCTTCACGATGAGGAGCGCGGAAAGAACGTCTTGAATAGCTATTCTGATACATTTTGTAGGGCATCTTATTCCATGTACCTTTTACAAGTTCAGCATTTTCTCCAAAGAGATAAACTAATAAGTTATAGTAATCCTGATCTTCCCAAATATCAGGTTTGATATATTCTTTGAGTTTTTCAGCTTCTTTTGAACCTAAATTTATTCTTTCAAAATAATTAGGTTTACCCTTCAGCAATCTGCCTAATTCTGCTACTTCTTTTGTAAGGATTGGTCTATCCGGAAAAAGTGAAGACGGAACACCCTGCTCCGAATGTTCCAATAAGTCTTTCCGCTGTTTTTCATAAAAGTTTTGAATGAGTTTTTTCGATTCTAATTTTTCTGTGATTTCCATGTATTTTGTTTGTTAATATAGTTTGATTACCAATAACTGCCTGCAAGAAATGCAAGCCTGATAAAGGTAAATGGGTGTTGTAGATTCAAATCTATTGTTTGGTCAAGGCTTTCAAGTTGTTCATCATGATAAAAAACCGCGAACATCCCATCTTCAAATGCCTGAATGGCATTATCCTTTGCTTTTTGCACGTCTGCTTTTTTAAGGTTATAAATACTTCCAAAGCCTACCTTACCGGTATCTGTAAGAATGTTCAGATAATTATATGCTGGATTTTTAGGAAAATCTTCATCTTCAACGTCAAATGATTTGGCATTAAACTCTGCGACCTGCTGCTCAACGATTAGCTTTAATAAATTTTCTAAAGAGATAACTGAATCTTCGTAAGCGATTTCAATTTTTTGTTCCGAAAGAACAGGATGCTTCCTGCCCAACTGTTTTACAGTGACTTTTATATCCATATTTGAACTTAGTGTGTTTAAATATAGTGAAATTTAAAAATCATATTGTATCAAATTGAGTTTTTATGACGAATATCAAGAAAAGCAGTGAAAATTTTCAATCTGATCGTTTTAATAGTATCTTTTAGCTAAAACCTTTTAAAGACTTATTATATTAAAAAAACGGGCAAAAGCCCGTTCCAATTGATATTATTATATATTTTACACTTCCGCTGATAGCGAATCATGGCTTCAGAAAACTAAATAACTGGCTTGGAAGTTCATCCTGACAAGGATCTGAATTTTTATTTTCTCTACTACTATTATTTTCATTATTTACAACCTTGGTAGAAGAAAACATAACGATACCACCATCTTTTCTAAGGGTAACCAATTCTTCATTTTTGGAGCTTGAATCAAACTTCCCCAAACACATAATATTATCCTCAATCTGCATAATAGGAAAGTTTTCAGCACCATCATTAGATAAACCATTTCCATTTAACTGAAAGACCCTATAGAACCCATCAAAATTCCTCTGAGCAACAATTTCTCCCACTCCATCACCATCAAGGTCTCCTACAGCTAGTCCCTTCCAATCTGAATCTGGGCCCCATTCCGTAGATTTGGCAATTTCTGTCAATACACCATTATCATCTACATCATAAACATGTATCCCATTATACAAAGAATCAGCAGCTCCAGCATCAACAAGCAATACGATCTCATCTTTTGCATCACTATCAAGATTACCAGATGCAATTGCTTTGATTTTAGAATTTGCCGACAAATTGAGGGGATTAGCATGAACTAATTGAGGGCTTGTTCCATTAAACTGGTAGACAAAAATTTCTTTATCAAAATTCCTAACTGCAATAAAATCATCTTTACCCCCACTGATAAAATTTCCGGCGGTAATACCCGCCCATTCCGATTGGGCTCCATATCCTGTATATCTGGCCTGTTCGACTAGGCTGTTATTTTCAATTTTTAAAACATAAAAACCATTTTCATTAGCATCTGCATGATCATTTAATGCAATAATCTCACTTTTACTGTCTCCAAAAAAGTCCCCTGCAGCCAGACCTTTCCAATTATTGGAACCACTGTATATTTTATTGTTGGTAACCGGACGAAAACCTTTATTATAAGGTTCCAAAGTTTCCATCATCCCATCAATACTTCTGATAACCACAAATTCTTCTTCATTATCTCCATCAAAATTGCCCTTCGCAACTCCTCTCCAATCAGAATTTCTTCCATATTTATGGTCGGTATTGACAGGTACAATTAAATTTTCAAAATTTGACATTAGTGCCAATGTTATAGAAGATTCATCTACAGTTATACTGTCATAATAATGTTTAGCAGCCTGCAGATCAGCTACCGTCTGATACAACGTTTGATCATCATATTCTGATAAATAAAGCCACATATAAGCAGGATAGGTTCCGTATCTGGGACGAGTAGGTGGATTTGGCGGTACTATTTCATCATCCTTTATATCCCAGTTTTCGTCATTATAGTTGACTCCGTTTTTTATGACTAAAGGAGATATATAGATATCTTTTGTAAACGTTTTATAATAAGCTTCCATATCAGAAGTGGTGTAAATAGGAATTCCATCTTTTACAATACCATACTTATGACATTCGTAAGGGAAACTTGCCGTCAGATTAGCATGGGATACATCTTCCCGTAAATCATCAAACTTCCAATAGGTCCAGATATTTGAACCCAGAAGAGGATTAAAATGGGTATTAGATTTTATAAAGTTGGCAATTTGATTAAGCTGTGTCACATAAATACTATCCTTTGTTGCTCTAAACATATGTACCAGTACTCTTCCAGCAGAGCTTTGCATATTAAAGGGTAAAATTACATTCGGATAATTTAATTCATCGGGTGCATTTCGCTCCTTATAATAGCCTATACGATCGCTAGAATTAGGAATAGGTTCAGTATGCCATTGATCTTTGTGATAAAAAAGTGTTTCTTTTATCCGTTGTATAAGATCATCTGCAATAGCATTATAGTTCATCCCATAATAACGGCTACCTGCAACTGTGTCTGCAACTAAACTTTGAAGTGATTGGTCATTTTTAATTATTCCAGCAAATTTAGCCATGGGATACATGATATTAGTGCTATGAACCAAGTGGGAATAAGCTTTTCCTGAATCCGCCTTTTTATTATAATGATTATTTGACCAAGCCGCACCTAAGTTTCCTTGATGATCGTAGATTGGAGCCAGACCAATCTGATGTCTAAGATCATTCCTTCTGCTGATAGTATTTCCCATACATTTTATTAGCGTTTCTGCATATGGCTTTTCTTTAGTTTTTTCATACATCAATACCAACGCTTCCATATGAGCAGGCACAGCCCATGCAAACTCAAGTTGGTTTGAACTGCCTGAACTACTCAACCATATATTGAACCCCTTAGCATCAAACATGCGTTTGTAATAGGACTGGGGACTCGACTGAGAATAAAATTTCATTGCCAATAAGACAATAATGATTGTAAAAAGTTTTTTCATAATAATTAGTTTTTGAAGCGAAGTAGTTTAAAAAGATATGATCTCATGATTAGTCAACCAAATATAAAAGTTTTGATGACTATATCCAGAATCTGTTTAAAGAATTACGAAAAAACCATTTTCCACCTATGACCTGAAGAATATAAGCGAAGCAAGGGAAAAAGTTATTATGAAAAAAGGGAAAAAAAAGAAATATTTTTTACTCAAACTGGTATAAAATAAAAAAGTACACTTTCAAAAAGTGTACTTTCTTTGGGTGAATGAGGGGTCTCGAACCCCCGACCTTCGGAACCACAATCCGACGCTCTAACCAACTGAGCTACAATCACCGTTTTCTGAGTGCAAATATAGGACAATTTCCTCAACTACCAAACAATTCCGTCAAAATTTTTCAAAGAAATTAATCTTTCTGACGTAAATCCCTCAGCATAAGTAACTCCCGATAATCGACCTAAATCCTGGGCACGGTACGTTAAACTTTCAAAAAAGTCTTTTGTAGTAATTGGGGTTTGAGGTTCCTTAGAAGTTGGGTCATAAAACTGAGTTTTATAAGCCATACATGAAGCAATCTTTTTATCCAGGAACTCTGAAATGTCTATAACGAACTCCGGTTTGATATCTTTCCACTGAATATAGTGAAAAACATGCTTGGGTCTCCACACTTCCTGAGTTTCTCCCTCCACTACCGTCTCAATTTTTCTCAGCCCGGACAAAAAGCACGCATCTGATACTAATTTCGCTCCTTTTGCATGGTCTGGATGTCTATCGTCAATTGCATTAGCTAAGACGATTTCCGGCCTGTATTTGCGGATCATTTTTACAATCCTCATTTGGTATTCTTCAGAATTTACCAAAAATCCATCTTTCATTCCCAGGTTCTCTCTTGCGGAGAGCCCAAGGATTTTTGCAGCATCTGCCGCTTCTGATTTTCTTGTTTCATCTGTACCTCTTGTTCCGAGTTCTCCTCTTGTGAGATCTACCACAACACATTTTTTTCCCTCAGCAACCATTTTGGCAATTGTTCCTCCGCATCCCAATTCTACATCATCAGGATGTGCACCAAAAGCAAGTATATCTGTTTTCATAGTATCAAAGATAAGGTTTAAAATAAAAACTTCCCAAACATTACGAATGGGAAGTTTTAATATCTATAATTTAAATTTTAAATTACTTGTTGATCTCTGCGTTTAATTTTACAGCATCCTGATAAGTTGGATCTAACTGTAAAGATTTAGCAACATAATCTTTTGCTTTTGCCACATCAGAATCTTTACTCATATAAGCTACCGCAAAGTAAGCGTAAGCAAGAGTCTGCTTGTTAGCTTCCTGTTCAGCAGGCTTTACAGTACTGATGAACTTTTCATAAGCTAATTTAGCAGCATCATTGTTTCCTGCCTGTTGGTAAGAATACCCCTGGCTGTAATAAGCCGGTGCCCAATCAGGAAGAAGTGCTGACATTTTCTGCCACGTAAGAATTGCTCCGTTCCAGTTTTTAGCATCCTGATAAGCTGTTGCTAATTTGAATAAAGCATCAGAATCCTGGTTGTTAGCAGCTACTTGTTTCTTCAATGCTTCGATAGCAGGGTTAGTAGGTCCTTTATCAGCTTCTGCTTGAGAAGCACCACCACCTCCAGCAATGTTTGCCAATTCTAAATCCCACTTCATTGTTTCGTCTTTTGCCGCTTTAGCAATAGCAATTTTTTGCTGAGATTCTGTTGTTAGAGCAGATTTTTTAGCAGCATCTTTTTCGTCTTTTGCTAATCCTGCAGCGATAAGTCCTTGTAAACCTTGGTCAGCAGGCAATACTCTTGATTTGTCAGCCTGAGCAACGAAAGTATCCATATTCTGTTTTGCATCTGCATAATTTCCATCTGCATAAGCCTGATAAGCTCTTAATTTAAACTTAATAGGATCATCAATTTTATCAAAAATCTTATCCAATACAGCTTTAGAATTTACATAATCTTCGTTAGTGAAGTATAATTTTGCAATTTCTAATTGAGTATACGGATCTTCGTCAGCATATTTTGTATAGTTGATAAGGTCTTGTGTAGCCTTAGCATTTTGTTGGTATCTGATATCATATCCAGCCAATGCTTTGTATGCCGGTGCATAAGTAGGATCTACAGCGATTGCTTTATCTACACTTTCTTTAGCTTTCTGCCATATCTGAGCAGCCATCCATAATGTAGCCATTCTTGTATAAACAGAAGCTTTATTTTTAGCTAATGGTAATGCTTTGTCATAAGCACTCATAGCATCACCTGGAGATCTTTTCAATCTGTAAGCATCTCCTAATGTATAATAGTAATGTGCAGGAACTCCTTTTTTCTCAGCTTTTTCAATTGCTTTAGTCAGGAATTGAATAGCAAGATCCGGAGAACTGTTCTTTTCAAATAAAGTTAAAGCTTCTGCTGCTCTAAATAATACTTCAGCATCTTTCTCTTTAGAATCGGTTACGATTTTTTGAATTTCAGCAACAGCACTTTTATCGCCTTTTCCAAGCTTTACGGTAGCTAAACCAATTTTGTTAACAAAGCTTTTTGCATCTGCAGCCAATCCTTTATTAAAGTTTTCAGTAGCCTTTGCATAATCTGGTTCTCCTTGCTTTAAGAAAGTATTTCCTAAATAGAAATAATTTTCAGCTGTTGGCTCTTTAGCGATCATATCAGTGAAGTTCGTTTTTGCCTGAGCAAATTTATCACTGTCTATACTGTTAATACCATCCTGCAATGTCTGTGCAGAGGCAAAACCGGTAAAAAATACCACGGCTGCTCCAAAAGCAATCTTCTTTACATTCATATTCATTATATCTTTCATTTTATATTTTCTAATAATTGAGTTATATGCTACACAATTTTCAGACCAAAATATTTTGTATAAGGGTAAATTGTGAATTTAATCATTTTTAACGCATCTGCACCTCTCTTTTGTACAGATTGTAAGGCTGTAAACCTTCTTTTTGAACAATTTTCTGTCCTAAATGAGTACATGAAAATCTAATAAATCCGTTAGCAATATTGAAATTGCCCTCGTTTTCCAGAAAATAAAGAACTCTTGTAAACGGATATTCCATAGAACGGAGTCCGTCAAAATCTGCATTGTACGCTTTTCCTTTATCCACCACCGGAAGAACTTTAACCATTTCTCTCAGCTTCTCAGAAGTTTTATCATAAGGACGGCTAAAAGTATTAAGTCCAATAACACCTATTTTATTAGGATATTCTCCCAGCACCTCAATAATCTTCTGATTTCCAGGAATAATGGAATACTTAAGCTCTTTAGGCTGTTTTTTTAATTTCTCAGCCACAAAGTTCAGATTACTGGAGTTGGTTCCGTCGAAAATAAAATCTTTGCTATCTGAAAGAAGTCCACTATTGATCTCATCCATTGAAATACTTTCTTTTGGTGAGTCTTTTGGAACTACAAAAACGACAGCATCTGCTGCAAATTTAGCAGGAAGAAACTTCAGGTCTGTTCTTTCTTCGTAAGTTTTTATTTCTTCGGGATTAAGGTTTCTAGACATTACAATTACCTTAGCATTGCCATGCAATAGATCCAAAAAGCCTAAATCTTCTTTTTTTGTCTCTACTTTAATACGCGTTTCAGGATAATTAATCATATAACCATCCGCTAATGCTTCTGTAACACTTTGAAAAGATTCATCTGTAAAAATCGTAAGATCACCTTTATTATAGGAAGGAGATTTATCCTCTTTTTTGCAGCCTGTCATCATAATACCTATTACAAAGACAAGTGCAATTTTAAAACTATTCTTCATCTTTAGATTTTTTGATTTTAGAAACAGCCCTATAGATTCTGAATATACCATATATAACAAGCACTGCTCCTAAAGCATAAGCAATAGCAGGCTCCAAAATAGTAAAAAAGAATTTATAGATAATGACTACAATTCCTAAAACGATATAAAACAATCCCGTAACCAGGGATAACCAATTGAACATCATGTAACAAAAATACCAAAAAAAATAAAAAGAGAAGCATATGCTTCTCTTTTTATTTATATTCTGAATAAATAAGTCTAATTATTCAAAGTTCATAGTAAATGGTACGCTATAGTAAGATCTTACGCTTTCCCCATTTCTCTTAGCAGGAGTCCACTTTTTAAGTTTCTTAACTACACGAATTGCTTCATTGTTGAAGTCGCTATTTGGAGATTTCTCTTCAATAGTAACTGCAGAAACAGTTCCATCTTTTTCTACAACGAACTTAAGCTTAGCTTTAAGGGTACCTTCACCTCCTTCCATTAATGAAGTATCGAAGTTTTCTCCTAAGAATTTTCTTAATGCACCCATACCTCCAGGATATTCTGCAGATTGGTCTACATCTTTGTAGATTTCGTTAGGGTTATTCGCTTTCACTTCTACTGTACTAGCTTTAGTACCTGTAGATGGTGGTGGCGGTGGTGGTGTATAAGCCGGAGCTTTAACTCCCTCCTGATTATTCAAACCAGTTGTAGTTTCCAACTGCTTAGAAATTGGTGGTGGTGGAGTTTCAATCTTCGGAGCTTTTACAGGCTCAGGAACAACGTTCTGAATTACCTCAATTTTCTCCTCCTCTTTTGGTGGTGGAGGTGGTGGAGGTGGTTCTTCTTCTTTAGGCTGGTCAATAATCGGTTCTTCTTCAAGGATATCTACAAGTTCTGCCTTTACTTCTTGCTTAGGCGGAGCTGTAAGATTCTTGATCGTAAGATAGATGAACGGCGATAAAGCTGCCAAAAGGAATAATGCTGTTCCGATAATAAATGACTTTGTTAAAAGTCTCGGATACTGATGTCTAAGATCATAGGCACCATATTCCTTGTTTCTATTTTCAAATACGATTTCGTCTAGAGTAAGATTCTGACCGTATACATTTTCATCTGCCATAGATTAGATATAACAATTTTATGGTTAAATTACTTTGTAGCAGCCGGTGCAGCAGCACCTCCTACTTTCTTATCATAAACAGCTTTTTCCCAAGCTTTCACATCGGTAACCCCGTATTGTTCGCTCTTAGTAATTGCCATTTCGTCAAGAATATCAACAAAGTTCTTATATACAGCATCGTCAGTTGGCTTAATGATCACGGTAAATTTCGTTTGATCTGCAGCTCTAGATTTTGCCTGCTGAATTACTTTTCTAATTCCTTCTCTATCAAAACTAGTTTCCATAAGAGTTTGGTCATTCAAGGAAGTAGCATCCTGCTGGTGCCAAAACACTTTATTACCTTTTCCTAATAAGATAGAAATTGAGTTAGAAAGTTTAATTTCTGTTGGTGGAGGTTTAGGAGCATCTGGCTTTGGTTTTGCCGGAAGACCTAAGTCCATAACATTCGGTTTACTGAATGTAGTTGTGAACATAAAGAAGGTAATCAATAGAAAACCCAAGTCCACCATCGGAGTCATATCGACTCTGGTACTTTGCTTCTTGGAACGGACCTTGCCGCCCTTGCCGCCTTTCTCTTGTACTTGTACTTCTGCCATTTCTATCGATATTATTCGTTAGGTTTACCTTCTTGTGATGTAATCAACCAAAATTTAAGAAAATCAATATCTCTTAAACCCTCAAACAGGCCTTTAACTTTAGGGTATTGAGTTGTAACGTCTCCTTTAATTGCTAACTTGTAGTCAGGGTTAACGCTCAAACTTTCTTTTACCCAGTCAATTAACTGCTTATTTGTACTGTCCATAGGAATACCTGTAGGACTCTTATAATTTTTCTGCTCATCTGCAGGCATGTCCAAATAACCTTTTAGTTGGTTCATTGGAACTCCAATTGCCTGAACTTTCTGGAATGCAGCTTTTTGGTTATTGTCAAAAGTAATACCATACTTTTTTCCCATTTTATCCAAAAGAGCAACTCTTTCTGATGCGTTTTCTACTGGTTGGAAATAGAATTTTCCATCCGGAGTAGCGTTGATAGTCATTAAACTAGCATCAGGAAGCAATTTTTCCGAAATTGAAGATGGCGGTTTGATCTGCTCCACGTCAGGTTTTTTAAACTGAGTGGTCAAGATAAAGAACGTAAGAAGTAGGAACGCAACGTCACACATTGCGGTCATGTCCGTCACTACTCCATGTCTTTTAGGTTTGACTCTCGCCATTATTATAAAATATTTTTAATTAAACTTCTTTTAATTGCTAATGCAAATATCTTGCAAATTCTTAGTTGAATTCAGCGAAAGACTGCTGGATGCTCATAGAGATCTCATCGATCTTATAAGTTAATCCATCAATTTTAGATGTAAAGAAGTTATAAAGGATAATAGCGATAGCTGAAGTACCAATACCTAATGCCGTGTTAATCAAGGCCTCAGAGATACCTGTAGATAGAGCAGCAGCATCTGGTGTACCACCTCCTGAACCTAATGCAAAGAACGCCTTGATCATCCCGATTACCGTTCCTAGTAGTGCTACTAACGTTGCAACTGTACCTAAAGTAGAAAGGATCATCATGTTTTTCTCAAGCATTGGCATCTCAAGAGTTGTAGCTTCTTCGATAGCTTTGTTAAGCGCTACCATTTTCTGCTCTTTATTTAATGTGTTATCGTGAGCTAGAGCTTTGTAAGTAGTAAGACCTTCTTTTACTACGTTTCCAACAGAACCTTGTTGTCTGTCACACTCTTCGATAGCTTCGTCAATTTTGTTTTGGTTTAGTAAGCTTCTTACTTGTACTACGAAGTTATCTAAGTTTCCTTTTCCAGCAGCTTTACCAAGAACGAAATATCTTTCAAAAGAGAAAACAATTACTGTAATCATGAAAGTAATCAAGATTGGTACAATAACCCCTCCTTTGTAGATAATACCTAAAAACGACTCTGGGTGAATGTCTTTTCCTTCAATGCTTGAAAAAGCTACAGATCCACTTCCTAGTTTGTCTGCGTCTTTAAAGTTTCCTGGGCTACCAAGAACAAATAAATAAATACATACTCCTATAGCAAATAGAATAGGAATAATAACAGCTGGATTTAAACCTCCTGCCTTTCTAGCAACTACTTGCTCATCATTTTTTGAAACATTCATTTCCATATTTAACTAAATTATATTGTTTTAAAATTTTACAGGGTGTAAATTAAAGGCAAAATTAATTAAAATGCAAGAGTCTTAATTAAACATTTTGCTTTTTTTTGATAAAGAAAATTTAATACGATTTCGATATAATAATTATTCTTAATTATTTTATTTATTTTTTCCAAATTTAACATTTGAGTTAAAAAATCATAAAAATAAGACACCCATTTTTTTTAATTTCCCAATGTTAATTTTTTTTTAAATTACGATATTCACAATACGGTGAGGGACTACAATGATTTTTTTAGGAGTTTTACCCTCCAAAATCTGTTGCATTTTCTCATTTGAAATCACCAAATCTTCTACCTCCTTAGCAGATAATTGAGCTGAAAGAGAAATTTTGAACTTCATTCTACCATTTACGCTTACCGGATATTCAATTTCATCTTCAATCAGATAATCTTCGTTTAATGCCGGAAACTTCTCGAATTCGATAGATGTATCATGTCCTAATAAACTCCACAATTCTTCACAGATATGCGGTGCATATGGAGAGATGATAACGGCTAAAGGTTCTAAAATATTGCGCTTGTTACATTTTAATTTCTGAAGTTCATTTACAGCAATCATAAATGATGATACTGAAGTATTGAAAGAGAAGTTTTCAATATCGTAAACTACTTTCTTTATTAAGGTATGTAAAACTTTATATTCCGCTTTTGTAGGTTCTTCTTCAGAAATTTCAAATACATCTCCGTTGAAATAAAGGTTCCAGAATTTTTTAAGAAAACCATATACTCCACTTAGCCCTTGTGTATTCCAAGGCTTGGATTGCTCTAATGGTCCTAAGAACATTTCATACAGTCTTAATCCGTCAGCTCCATATTCTTCACAGATGTCATCAGGGTTTACTACATTGTATTTAGACTTGGACATTTTCTCTACTTCACGGTCTGTGATGTATTTTCCATCTTCCAAAATAAATTCTGCATCTGCATAGTCTGGTCTCCATGCTTTGAATGCTTCAGTATCCAATTCATCAGATGTTCCCTTTAATAAGGCTACATCAACATGGATCTGTTGAGTCTGGTATTCGCTCGCTAAATTTTTAGATACATATTTATTAGTACCGTCAATTCTGTACACGAATGCACTCATCCCCAAGATCATTCCCTGATTGATTAATTTCTGGAAAGGTTCATCATGATTGATATACCCTCTGTCTTTTAAGAACATATTCCAGAAGCGGGAATACAATAAGTGACCGGTTGCGTGCTCACTACCTCCTATATATAAGTCTACCTGTCCCCAATAGTCTGAAAGATTCTTTGCAGAGAACTCTCCATCATTTTGTGGATCCATATATCTAAGGAAATACCAAGAGCTTCCAGCCCAACCCGGCATTGTAGATAATTCTAATGGGAAAATAATTTTATCATCAATTAAATCTGTAGAAACCACCTTCTGGTTTACCTCATCCCATGCAAATGTTTTAGCATTTCCTAATGGTGGATCTCCATCTTCAGTTGGTAAATATTTTTCAACTTCAGGAAGTTCCAATGGTAACGCAGAAACTGGCAACGTGTATGGCATTCCATCCTTATAATATATAGGAACCGGTTCTCCCCAATAACGCTGTCTTGAGAAAATGGCATCACGCTGTCTGTAATTCGTAGTTCCGTGACCGATACCTTTCGTTTCAATTTCTGAAATTATTTTTGACTTGGCATCATTATAACTTAGTCCGTTTAAGAAATCTGAGTTTACACAAACAGAGTCTTTAGAATCGAAAGAGTTTTCCTGAACGTCTTCTTCTGTTTCTACAACTTTTTTAATTTCTAAATTAAATTTCTTTGCAAATCTGTGATCACGCTCGTCATGTGCAGGAACTGCCATTACTGCTCCCGTTCCATAGCCCATCAATACATAATCTGAAATATAGATTGGCATTTTTTCTCCGCTGAACGGATTAATTGCATAACTTCCCGTGAAAGCTCCGCTAACGTTTTTCACGTCAGACATTCTATCTCTCTCGGTTTTTTTGGAAGTTTCTTCTATATAAGTATCTACTTCTACTTTTTGAGCAGCTGTAGTAATAGTATCTACTAAAGGATTTTCCGGTGCCAATACCATAAAGGTTGCTCCAAAAATGGTATCAGGTCTTGTTGTGAAAACTTCAACAACCTCATCATGACCTTCTACCTGGAACTGAACCTGCGCTCCCTGAGATTTTCCGATCCAGTATTCCTGAGAATCTTTCAAAGGTTGTGGCCAGTCTAATGTAGAGAGACCTTGTAGTAATCTTTCAGAATATGCAGAGATTCTCATACTCCACTGCATCATTTTCTTTTGGAATACAGGGAATCCTCCTCTTTCAGATTTCCCGTCTTTTATCTCATCATTCGCTAAAACGGTTCCCAATGCAGGACACCAGTTTACAGTAGTCTCTGCTCTGTACGAAAGACGATAGTTTAATAAGATATCTTCTTTATCAATATCGGAAGCACTAGCCCATTCTTCTGCAGTGAAATTTAATTCATCATTTTGATTGGCATTTAAGCCTTCTGTACCTTTTTGTTCAAAATGTTGGATTAAGGTATCAATAGCTTCTGCCTTATCTGTATTTTTATTATACCAAGAATGATACAGTTCAATAAAGATCCACTGTGTCCATTTATAATAAGATGCATCAGAAGTTCTTACTTCTCTGCTCCAATCGAATGAGAATCCGATTTTTCTTAACTGCTCTTCGTATCTGTTGATATTTTGTTCTGTAGTGATTGCCGGATGCTGCCCTGTCTGGATTGCATACTGCTCAGCAGGAAGCCCAAAGCTGTCATAACCTACCGGATGGAGAACGTTAAACCCTTGGTGTCTTTTATATCTCGCATAGATATCTGACGCAATATACCCCAGTGGATGTCCTACGTGAAGTCCTGCTCCGGATGGGTACGGAAACATATCGAGTACATAAAATTTAGGTTTATCGGTATTATTGGAGGTTTTATAGGTTTGATTGTCCTCCCAGTATTTCTGCCACTTTTTTTCTATCTGCTGATGATCGTAAAACACTTTATATATATGTTATATGTTAGACTTTAATATTGAATTGTTTTTCTTTTAAACAAGACTCACAAAAATAATGATTTTAAAGGAAATAGAAATTTAATTTATGATGAATTGCAATTCCCCGTTAAACAGAAAGGTCCCACCCGAAGATGAGACCTTTATTTACTATATCCTGAAGTATACTATTAAGGTTTAGGGCTTACCCTTTTAAACGTAACAGTTCTTGTTTTGTATATTGTAGGATCTTCGGTTTCTACTCTTATTGATAAGTTGAGCGTAGTTGCATCCAGGGTAACAACTTTTGTATTTTCTGGCGCTACCACTCCCTGATATTTCAATTGAAGAGCCTTACTGCTCTTGTCATACGAGTAGGTAAAGTTTTTATCAGGTAAAATATTACAAGCCGTTCCCGTAATAGGATCCTCCACATCTATTCTTTTCCCGGTTGTCTCTGTACTGAACCACCATCTGGATTGTTTCTGACAGTCGGTATAAGTAATCACATCTGAAATTGGTTGCTCACCTACCTCAACAGTAGTAACCACCTCTTTTTGCGGTTGCCAGAATCCAATAATCGGTTCTTCTATAACAATTTCGTTGCTATTATTACATCCGGTGGTTACCAATAATGATAAACCAAAAAATAGTAGTGCTAATTTCTTCATAGATCAATTTTTTCAAGGGCTAAAATTATAATTTTTTTGATTTATATTACTATTTTTTATGAAAAATTATTTTATCAGCTTTTATTTATACATATTTTAAAACTAAAAGAGACCATATTGCCTTTATTTAACAAATATTGAACATTCGAAAACACCTCTGTTTTATTAAAAAAGTTATTTTTGTAGTAAAGAAAAAAAATGCAAGATATAACGAAAAACAATTTTGACTTCATCCGTGTTCTCCTCGCTTTTATTGTATTTGTGGGACATTTGGGTGCTTTAAGTGCTTCTGAAAAGCTTTCTTTTTTAACACATAGCCCTGTTGAACTCGCAGTTTTCTCGTTTTTCATTGTAAGTGGATTCTTAATTGCAAGAAGCTACGAAAGGTCTTCCAGTCTAAAAAGTTATGCAAAAAAAAGATTCAATAGAATTGTTCCTGCTTACTTACTTGTTGTATTTCTTTGTGCTACCCTCCTAAGCTTGGTAAGCACCCTACCTATCTCTGAATATTTTGGTAATACACAGGTTTATAAATACCTGTTCTGGAACTCAATATTCCTCAACTTTAAGGCTCCGTGGCTTCCGGGTGTATTTGGAAACCAGGCTGTAAACGGAGCACTATGGACGCTTAAGATCGAAATGTGCTTTTATATAGCCGTTCCGCTCATGTTTTTACTGTTTGGGAAAAACAATAAATACCGTACCATTAGCCTGATCGTACTGTATTTTCTTTCTCTGGTTTATCTGAATTATTTCGAAATGGCCGGAAAAGCAGCACTTTCCAGACAGCTTCCTGGCTCATTATGTTATTTTATCGGCGGAATGCTTCTGTATTTTCACTTTGATAAGTTTATTCAATATAAAAATATTCTTTTCATCACTGCTATCGTTACGGTTTGGATTGATCTTATTTTTGAAATAAAGCTTTTCTCACCCATAATGATTAGTATTATTGTTCTGTATATTGCCTACTCCTTCAAGTTCCTGAATAATTTCGGAAAATATGGGGATTTCACGTACGGAATTTATATCTTCCACTTCCCTATCATCAGAGTATTTGCAACTTTGGGCCTTTTTGCCAACTACAATCCTTATATCATTAGCATTCTATGCATGTTTGTTGTTATTGGAGTAGGAATTGCTTCATGGCACCTGTATGAAAAAAGATTTTTATAATTTTACATAATATTTTACCACACGAATGAAAGACCTGGTCTCCATTATCACTCCCTGCTACAATTCTGCTGATTTTATAGAGGAAACGATACAATCTGTCCTTAGCCAAACCTATGAAAACTGGGAATGGCTGATTACTGATGACCTTTCTAAAGACAATACGGTTGAAATTATCAGGAAATATAATGATCCGAGAATCAAGCTTCAGATTCTGGAGAAAAACGGTGGTGCAGGAAATGCAAGAAATAATAGCCTTGAAAGAGCCCAAGGCCGATATATTGCCTTTTTGGATTCTGATGACTACTGGTATCCTGAATACCTTGAGACCATGACTAATTATATGCATGAACACAATGCTGAACTTGTATACTGTAATTATTCAAGGTGTGATGAGCATCTTCAACCTATATTAAAAGATTTTCTTGCAGATAAAGTGGTTACATTTTCTAATCTGTTGAAGACATGCCGACTGGCTCCTGTTTCTACGATGTATGATACCAAAAGGGTTGGAAAGTTTCTATTTCCGGTAAAAAGTAAGCGCGAGGACCACGTCATGTGGCTAAATCTCCTTAAAGTAATTCCGGAAGGTATGCCTATCAACAAAACAATGGCGAAGTATAGAATGCGTGAGAACAGTGTTTCCAGAAAGAAAAAAAACATCATTAAAGATCAATATCTGGTATATAAAGATTTTATGGGATTCTCCACTTTAAAATCATTGTATTATACAGCAAACTGGGCTGTTAACGGATTCCTGAAATATTCAAAAATATTTAATTAATGGAGTATTCAAAAGAATTTAAAGCAGCGCTGAGTGCTTTTTCCAGCACAGAAAAGGATAAACTTATTTTCAGGCTTCTGAGAAAGGATAAATTATTATCAAAGAAACTGTATTTCGAACTTATTGATCCGGAAAATACCGATGATAAGAGAAATGCAATGGAAGAAAATGTAGAAGAAAAAATTATTTTAGCCTCGAAATATATTGGTAATACTAAATATTTCCTGACCATTATCCGAAAAATAAGTGCAGAAATCACTGAGCATATCAAAATAACAACGGACAAATTCGGAGAAGTTTCACTGAATCTGCTGATGGTTGATAAGATTTTAGATTACAATAATGATCTGAGCAGACAGCGGTTTGATAATGTTTATAAACTTTACATTTATATCATCAATAAGATATTCAAATCCCTAACCTTAATTAAGAAGCTGGATGAAGATTACTGGATGGAATTTGATGACCTTTTAAAAACCATACAGCAAAAAATATCCGAAAACCATTATCTGCAAAAGCTATGTATCAATAATGGTCTTGATCTGAACTGGTTTGAATCTGACAACATTCCTGACAACATTGAACAAATCATGAAGGATATAAAAAGCCAGGGATTCTTAAGATAGAATTTCCTGAAGGATCATCTCTGTAGAATTAGGTTTCTCATCAACGAAATTCACCGCATTCTCAGACATTTCTGCAAGCTCTTCCTCATTATCTTCATTAGCGAGGAATAAAACGAATTCTGCTGCAGTATATTCGTCTGCAAAAGATCTACCGCCATTCTTGTTGATAAGATCATCTGCTTCAGGATTCTTTTTATAATGATTTCCAAAGATAACCGGAACTCCGAATGTGGCAGCCTCAAGGATATTATGAAGTCCTGCATCATGAAACCCACCACCAACAACTGCTGCATCAGCATAGGAATACAGTTTAGACAACAATCCTATACTATTAATAATTAAGATTTGAGAGTTTAAATTTACAGGTAGGGAATCTTTGATCTCACTATATAATAAAGCATCGGGAAAGATATTTTTCAGATGCTCTACTCTCTTCAAATCATGAGGTGCAATAATTATTTTGACCGCATTATTTTTACGAGAAACCATTTCTGCAATTTTCTCTTCCGCCTGCCATGAACTCCCGAAAACAATTGCTTTATGACCACCTATAAAATCCTCAATATAATCCACATGATTATTACGGTTTCTTAGTTGTTTTACCCTGTCAAACCTGGTATCTCCAGTTACAGAAGATTTTACCAAGCCCACGCTTTTAGCCAAAGCAAGTGAAAATTGAGTCTGATGAAAGAACCAATCTACATTCTCCTTTAGCTCCTTTACAAACCATTTTCCGTAAGAGGTAAAAAACGACTGCCTCTCATAGAACAAGGCAGAAATCACATAGATCTTTGCATTTTTTTCTTTAAGTGCTTCAAGCAGATTATACCAATAATCATACTTCACCGTAAAAAATAGTTTAATATCAAATTGGGATATAAATTCTCTTACAGTATTCTTTTTATCAAACGGCAGATAGCAAATCACATCTGCAATATGTTTCTTTTTAATTACATTTTCATATCCTGACGGAGAAAAGAACGTTATCAGAATTTTATGATCGGAAAATTGACTTTTAAGTTTCTCCAACACAGGCAGTCCCTGTTCATATTCGCCTAAACTGGCGGCATGCATCCAGATCACCTTATCTGTTTTTGAAAAAGCAGATTTAACCTTATCCAAAGACTGTTTTCTTCCATCAACGCCTTTTTTAGTTTTATCATTAAATAATGAGAAAACCTTCATTCCAAAAATGAGAAGACTGATAAATATATTATAAAGTAAATTCAATTCTGATAGATCTAGTCGTTAGACTTTATTTTACTTTCCCGAAATGAAAACCCATATTACAACCAGTAAAAGAGTATTCACAATTAATAACATGCTGGAAGTTTTCATGTTTTAAATAACACTTTTAAGAACTCTCAATTTATGAGTATGCTTATTCATTTCTTCATTAAAGATTCCGGTAGAATCCAAAGTATCAATTCTCACTTTTCCTGAGGCATGAATAATCTTCTGATTCTCGAGCATTATACCCACATGGATAATCTTCCCATCAGCATTTTCAAAGAAGGCAAGATCTCCGGGCCTGGTTTCTTCTACAAAAGTAAGAGCCTCTCCTACTTCTGCCTGCTGCGAAGCATCTCTTGGAATCTTAATACCATGAACTTTGTAAACCAATTGAGTAAATCCGGAGCAGTCTACGGCAAAAAAACTTTTACCACCCCATAAATAAGGCACATTAAGGAATTCTTTAGCAGTAAGAGCAACACTTTCCCTCACATCATGGCTTCTTCTTGAGGCTACCACAGGAAAGTCCACTTCAGACCCCATTGATAGTAAAGTTTTACCGTCTTTCATCAATACAGAAGAAAAATCTTCCGTCACTACAGTCACTTTTCTATTGGCCAGTTCTTCATCTGTTACTGTTTTTAGCTGCTTGGTATCCATCCATCCTTCATAGCCGTCATAGTGCATTTTTATTCTAGTCCAGTTTTTATTCACTTCTAAAATATCTACACTTTCTCCAAACAATATTTCTGTAACAATTTCAGCCTTATCAGAACCTTCCGCACGAACCGGCGCTACTGTTACGATACAAATTCCTTTATTCATTTTATTCATTTAGAAATTAGGAAAATTAAGAGATTTAGAAACTAAGCAATAATGTCATTTCTAAATCTCTTACTCTTTTCTTTTAATTACTTCCTGCGAAGGAAGTTGACTCCATCACGCAAAGGTAAAATAAGATTTTCAAAATCTTCGTCTTTTGCCGCTAAATCATTCAATTCCTGAATAGACTGTGTAGATTTCAGCTTTGGATTTTCTTCCAGCACCTTCCCATACCAAAGAACATTATCAAACATCACTACTGATCCCGACTTTGTATGAGGTTTTATCAGTTTGAAATATTCGGCATAATTTTCTTTATCGGCATCTACAAAAATTAAATCAAAAAACTCATTTGTTTCTTTTAAAAACTCTTTGGCATCCTGAAGTTTAAAATCAATCTGAGCAGCATATTCACTGGATTCAAAATATTTCTTCGGCAGATAAGCCAGATCTTCATTCACATCCAAGGTAGTTATTCTACCATCTTTTGCCAATCCTGAAGCCAGGCACAAAGTAGCATATCCGGTAAATGTACCGATTTCAAGAATGCTTTTAGGTTGAAGCATCTGGGAGATGATCGTCAGCAATCTTCCCTGCTGATATCCTGAAATCATATGAGGCTGTGTAGTTTTCTGATAAGTTTCTCTTCTCAGCTTTTTCAGAATTTCGGATTCTGAGGAAGCGTGTGCTTCCAAATATCTATCCATTTCAGGATTCTTTTCTTCAAAAAAACTCATACCATTTTAATTTAAACAAATTTAGGGATTTTAAAACTTTTTTGACCCTGGGCTTCGTTCAATATAAGATACAAAAAAGAGAGAAACTAATCTCTCTTTTCTTAGATATATTTTCTCTGAGGTAGAGAAAATCATTATAAAGCCACACAATATCTTCCTTTTGAAGCACATACCCATCCCGGGCAGCAGTCACTGGTTTTTTGACAAATTATCATCGGGTTACAAGCTAAGGCAGCACCTTGTACATTTTTCATTTCTTCTCTTGAAAGTTTTTTTGAATTTTTCATAATTATTTTGTTTAGTATTAATTTCCTACTCTTTAAGATTTTCGGATACCTCTGTTTTTATCTCCCTATATAGAGATTTAAATATACGATTTCTTTTATTAATCAGATAATTATATTTAAAACAAAGTATTTTAGAGAATTCAATAATCTAACACTAGGGAAAAATCCCATACAAAATACCGGGAAAATACGGATGTTTTTTCTGTAGTATTAATTCTAAGTTTGCAAAGAGAACGAAGGGGTAAAAACACTAGAAAACAAAATGATTGCAGAAGATCAACCACAAACTAACCATGAGAATCAAAAAAATGTACCTCCAAAAGGAAGTACACAGTCTTCTGCAAAAAAAAACAAGACTGAAATATCCAATCATTTTTTACGGAGAATTATTTCTCTTTTGAAAAAAGAAGAATTAATTTGATTAAAAAAATAAATCCCGAATTTCTTCGGGATTTATTTTTTATTATAGTTTCATTATTTCTTTGGAGTAATATCCATTAGCTTCATAAACTCATCCAGCTTAGGCATAATGATGATTTCTGTTCTTCTGTTTTCTGCTCTTCCGGAAACGCTCATATTAGTAGCTTTCGGGTTGTACTCGGAACGACCTCCTGCTGTAATTCTTGCAGGATCTACTCCGAACTGAGTCTGAAGAACCTTAGCAACAGAGGTACCTCTTAATGCAGAAAGATCCCAGTTGTCTCTTGGCAGGTTTGCAGAATTCAACGAAGCATTATCTGTATTTCCTTCAATCAATACTGAATATTTATCATAGTCATTGATTACTTTCGCTACCTTACCTAGCACCTCTTGAGCTGCTGGTAAAATATTATAATCTCCTGTTTTGTATAACATTTTGTCTGAAAGGGAGATCATTACCACTCCTTTCAATACTTTCACCTGTACATCTTCATCTGATACATTATCTAAAGATCTCTTCAGTTTGTTAGACAACGCAAGGTTTAAGCTATCGTTTTTAGCATTGCTGGAAATTAACTGCTTGATATATGAATTGGAAGCATTGATTTCTCCCACAAGCTTGTCAATATTAGCAGAGCTTTTTCCTGTATTGGAAAGGCATGCATCCAGTGATGATTTTAAAGCATCATGTTGGCTTTTTAATAAATTATTTTCACCTGTCAATGCAGAGTTCTGAGATTTCAAATCCTGAATTTCTCTTTGTCTTTCACCTATATTTTCAATACACTGCTTATAGTTTGTGCTTAAGGCATCATACTGCTTCTTGCTCACACAAGAGGTCATCCCCAACGCCATTGCAGAAACCGCTAAAATTTTAAAAATCTTCATACGTAATCATTTTTAGACAACTCAAAGTTAGGGAAATTCAATTGAATTATATGGATTATCTTTGTATAAAAGAAATTCTCAACACCTATGTTGAAAAAATCAAGTTTCAGAAAACAATTAGAAAATCTTATTCACCAAACTGAAAATCACAGCTATCTTTTAGCCGTGAGCGGAGGTGCTGACTCTATGGTTCTAGCCTCCCTGTTCCAGGGTTTGAGGAATGAAAAACAGAATTCAGAGTACTCATTTCAGATAGCTCACATCAATTATAAACTCCGGGGTGAAGATTCGGATCTGGATCAAAAAGTGGTACAGGATTTTTGTGAGAAAAATCATATCAGGTTCCATCTATATGAAGTTTCGGAAAAAGATAAAAAACCGGAAAATTCTATTCAGCTTTGGGCAAGAGAACTTAGGTATGCTTTTTTTAAGGAAATTAAGGAAAAGGAAAAACTGGAATTTCTGGTTACTGCCCATCATCTGAACGATCAGCTGGAAACATTTATCATCAATCTTTCCAAAGCTGCAGGAATTAATGGTTTGAGTGGCATTCCTGCTAATGACAATCATATTCTTCGTCCGCTTTTACAATTCTCCAAACAGGAAATTTATCAATTTGCAGAAGAAAACAATATTGAATTCCGGGAAGATCTTTCCAATAAAAAGAGTGATTATCTGAGAAACAAGATCAGAAATGAAATTGTTCCGAAATTACAGGAAACTAACGATCATTTTCTGGAAAACTTTAAAAAAAGTTCTTCATACCTGAACCAGACTAAAGATTTTATTCAAAAACAGATTCAGGAGATAGAAAATAAACTTATCGTATTTAACAAAGACCACAAAACTTTATCAAAGGAAAAGCTGGATCAGGAAAGCGATTTTGTTAAGTTTGAGATTTTAAAAAAATATGGGTTCAATCAGGAAGAAGAAATCCCCAAAATTTTTAAGGCAGAAAACAATAGTTCTTTTTTTTCAAAAGAATATCAGCTGATTGTTAACAGAGATGAATTAATCTTTATTGAAATAAACAAAGAAACTGAAAACATACAAGAAATCACTCTGATTGACCGTTTTGATTTCTCAGGAAACCAGATCAGTATCAACCTTCAGGATTCTATGGAAGACATTGATGGAATCAATAAAAATATGGAATGGGATTTTGATGCTGAAAAAATTCAGTTTCCACTGCATTTAAGAAAACACAAGGAAGGTGATGAGTTTTACCCGACCGGTTTTTCGGGGAAAAAGAAAGTTTCTAAATTTTTTAGGGACGAAAAATTATCTATTTTAGCGAGGCAAAAAATTTGGATATTGTCTGACGGTAAGAATTCCGTACTTGGAATCATTCCTTTCAGACAGGATAGAAGATATGCAAAGGATGAGAAAACAGAGCGTATTCTCAAAATTTTTAATGAAACGAAAAATGAAATTTAGAAATTGGCTTTTATTAATTCTACTCTTTTTAGCAACAGGAATTAATGCACAGATTAAAAATCCTGTAAAGTTTAAGTTTACCATCAACGATCTGGGCAACAACCAGTATGAAGCGGTTTTGAATGCCACCATGGAAAAAGGATGGCACATTTACTCCAAAGACCTTCCTGAAGACACAGGAATTCCTACTGAGTACAAAGTTTCAGGAAAGAATATTGAACTGATCGGAAAATTCACCGAAGTAGGTAAGAAACACGAAGAATTCTCTGAAGCTTTCGGGGGAACTATTGTTTTTTATTCCAATAGTGCTGGTTTCAAACAGAAATTCAAGCTAAAGGATCCTACAAAACCGGCGGATGTTACTTCTGAAATTACATATCAGACTTGTGATGACAGAGTTTGTCTTGCACCGAATACTTTAGAATTTAATCAAAAGGTTACTCCAAAAGGAGCAACGGAAGAAGCTACTCCTGAAGAAACAGCAAAACCAGCAAAAGATTCTGTAAAAGCTGTTGAAACAGTTACTGAAAATCCAACTAAAACAGAGGTTACTATTGCTGAAACCTCAACACTGGACCCTAAGCAGCTGAAAATTGAAACATTGGATTTCAAAAAACCATTAACAGATTGCGGAACGGCTTCCACAAAGGTAGATGAAAACTACTGGACTTATTTATTCTTAGGTTTCATTGGTGGTCTAATCGCCTTATTGACACCATGCGTTTTCCCGATGATTCCTTTAACGGTTTCATTCTTCACCAAAGGAAGTAAGGATAAGGCAAAAGGTAAAAGAGATGCTTTGATCTATGGGTTTTTCATTCTTCTTATTTTCGTTTTATTGAGTATTCCTTTCCACATTATTGATGGAATTGCAGGAAACATCTTCAATGAGATCTCTACAAGTGTATGGCTGAATATTGCCTTCTTTATTATATTTATCTTCTTTGCCGGAAGTTTCTTCGGGTATTATGATATTACTTTACCTAGCTCTATTGCCAATAAGTCTTCAAAAGCTGAGGAAGCTGGTGGTATCATCGGTATTTTCTTTATGGCATTAACGCTGGTAATTGTTTCTTTCTCTTGTACAGGACCTATCTTAGGAAGTTTACTAGGAAGCGCTGTAACCGGTTCTTCGAATGTACCAATGCTATTGACATTTGCTTTGGCAGGATTTGGATTAGCATGGGCTATTATTTTTGGATTATTAGCTTTATTCCCACAAGCATTACAAAGTCTTCCAAAATCTGGAGGATGGATGAATACGGTAAAAGTGGTTTTAGGTTTCGTAGAATTGGCTCTAGCTTTAAAATTCTTATCAAAAGCAGACCTTGTATCGAAGACTTTCTTCTTAAAAAGAGAACTATTCATTGCCATCTGGATTATTGTAGCTTTAGGATTGGCTTTATATTTATTCGGATTAATCAAGTTTCCACATGATGATAAAAAACCTAAAGTTTCAATCACCAGAAAAATATTAGGAGTATTAGGATTTGGTTTTGTAATCTATCTGATCCAAGGATTAATTCCATCTGACCGTCCAAAACTTCAGTTATTAAGTGGCATTCTGCCTCCATTGAATGTTAGCTATTTCCACGATGAAAAAGATGGTATTTTGGGAATGCATCCGGAACATGATTTCTTTAAAGCGATAGAAATTGCAAAAAAGGAAAACAAGCCAATCTTAATTGACTTCACGGGTTACGGTTGTGAAAACTGTAGAAAAATGGAAGAGTTTGTATGGAGCGAACCGGATATCTTACCGATTCTTCAGAACGATGTTGTCTTAGCTTCTTTATATGTAGATGACAAAGAAGAGCTTCCTGAAGATCAAAAAACAAAGATTGATCTTGGAGACGGACAGATCAAAAAGGTGAAAACAATTGGGGACAGATGGAGTTTATTCCAACAGGTTAACTTCAATAACAATTCCCAGCCTCACTACGTGTTAATCACTCCTGACGGAAAAGTTATCAACACTCCTGTTTCCGGATATATGCCGAAGGATGATTTTAAAAAGTTCCTGGAATGTGGAGTTAATTACTTCAAAAAAAGCAAATAAATAATTTTATATAAAATTTTAAAACTCACACTTCTCCGGTGTGAGTTTTTCATTTTCGAAACTAAAGCAAATTATTCAGATTCAACATATTCAACAATGATTTTTAACATCATTTAAGTACAACCACTCAATAAAAATGAAAATTCATTACATATTTTAAATTTTAGGCATCAACTTTGTATCAATTTTTCAAAATCACGATCGGGTTTTCAAAGTTTTCATCAAATACCGTTTAACAATTTAAAATATGAATTATGGCAGAAGTTATTGCACAAGAAAAGCAAGGCAGCAAGCAAAAGAAAAAATTAATCAGAGTAGACATGACTCCTATGGTAGACCTGGGGTTTCTGCTGATCACTTTCTTTATGTTCACTACCAATTTTACAAAACCCAACGTGATGGATTTGGGACTTCCCGCGAAAGACCCTAATCCCAGACCAATTGAAACTGTAATTGGAGATAAAAATCAGATTACATTTATTTTGGGAAAAGACAATCGTATTTTTTATCATCAAAGCAATGCGACCGATTTAAATACAAGCAACCTACAAGAAACAGATTTCAGCGGAATAAAAGTTTCAAAAATTATTTCTGAAGCCTATAAAAACGCTCCTAAACCGGAAAATTTTACAGTAATAATCAAACCTACTGATGAAGCCAACTACAAAAATTTTGTAGATATGTTGGATAATCTGGCTATCTCTAAAAAAGAGCGTTATGGAGTAACGGATATCAAACCTTGGGAAACAAAGGTTTATAAAGAATTAACTCAATAAAAGAGAAAGGGCATTTTTAAAATGCTCTTTTTTGTTTACATTTGAAAGGTTAACCACTAAAATTTTGGAATCATGCTGAACTTTGAAAGAAAAGGAAATGGAAAAGAAACGTTAGTACTCCTCCACGGTTTTATGGAAAACCTATCCATTTGGAGTGATATGGAACCTCATCTTTCCAAAGATTTCTCCCTTTTAAAAATTGATCTTCCCGGGCACGGACAATCTGAGATACTGGGGGAAATTCACACCATGGAACTTATGGCTGATGAAGTAAAAAAAGTTCTAGATGCTCAAAATCTAGAAAAAGTTCATCTATTAGGACACTCTATGGGTGGATATGCATCTCTGGCTTTTGCAGAAAAATACCCTGAATCCCTAAAAAGTGTAACCCTTTTCTTCTCTACTTATTTTGCTGATGATGAAGAGAAAAAACAACAGCGTATCAAAAGCTATAGGATTATTAAAGATGCTTTCTCCCATTATGCCAGAGCAGGAGTTCCAAATCTATTCAATCCTAATGAAAGAGACATTCTGGAAGGGAAAATTGAAACCGCACTGGAAACCGCACTTTCTACCAACAATATGGGAGCTCTTGCCTGTGTAAAAGGTATGGTGGAAAGAACGGATAAAAAACATATCATGCAAAATCTGGAAGCCAAAATTCTGGTTCTGGCCGGCAAACATGATAATGCAGTAAAAACAGAGACTACAATTAAAAATCTTCCGGACAGAACGAATATCAAATCCTACATATTAGATTGTGGCCACAATGGTCATTGGGAAAAACCGGGCATTTGTGCCGAAATCATTAACACGGAACTCCTTCACAATCTTCCGAAGAAATTAGTATTGTAAAAACATGAGAATTGCCATCACTTCTATCTTTCTTCTTGCATTCTTAAGCTGCAAAAAGGATAAACAGCCAACATCCAACGCCAAGCCTACAGACTCTGCTCAGGTATCATCCAAAAAAACAGACACTTTAGCCTCCGATCTGCCTAAACAGGAAGTATTTCAGTTTGTAACAGAATTATGTGATAACAAAGGATATTTTGATAGTAATAAATACTCCAAAGAAGAAATTGAAGGTACTTATAAACTCTGGTTTGAGCTAAGCGGTTCTTTGCTTGACACCCAATCTGTCTACAATCTTAAAAGTCTTACGGAAATAAGAAATAATCATGATAAAATTCTGGCAAAGCTTGATAAGGATTTTACAGAAAGAAAAGCTCAGATTCAAAACCTGAAGGTTGTAAATACCCCTTACTGGCAGGATATTAAAAAGAAAAGATATGAAGAACTTATTCAATATTATGAGAAATTGAAAATTGAGGTTCAAGCCTACTCCAATCCAGCAATTCTGCTTAAAGACAACAAATGTAAAACTTTTTCAAAAGCTTTAAATTCTACTGATGACCAAATGTTTGCAGAGTGGAGAAAACTCAGAGAAGAAATGAGCAAAACTAACGGCAATCCACAACATGTAATGGATGAGTATAATGAGCAACTCAACTCCACAGACAATAGAGACTATGCAATCATTGACCTGATTACTTTTGGCTGGGGTAATTGTGCTAATGATAAAATACAGAGAGTTTCTCATGATGAAAAGATGAACAATGAATTTAATGCACTTTTCATTAAGGTTGATTCCAAATGTGATGAACCATAGACATTGAGAAAAATCCTGTATATTAGTAAGGTATAATTTTCTCAATGGGAATATTCTCGTTTAAAAAAAAGACACCTCCGAAACCTCCGGTTATCGGACTTACACTTTCAGGCGGAGGAATGCGTGGAATTGCGCATATCGCCGTATTGAAAGCACTGGAAGAATATAACCTTAAACCACATATTATTTCAGGAACCAGTGCAGGCTCTATTATTGCTGCTTTTTATTCGTTTGGAAAAACGCCGGGCGAAATGATGGAAATCGTAAAGCAAACTTCTTTTTTTTCACGGTCTGCCTTGAAATTATCAAAAAATGGAATTTTTAGTTCTAATTTTATTCTAAAACTTTTCAGAGACTATTTCCCAGAAGACAATTTTAACATCCTGAAAATCCCTGTTTACATTGCCACAACGGAAATGACGCATGGCATTGTTGATTTCTTCTCTGAAGGTGAGCTATTCACACCACTTCTGGCTTCATCAAGTGTTCCTTTTATCCTGCCTCCGGTAAGAATGGGTGGGAAAATATACGTAGATGGCGGTGTTCTTGACAATCTTCCCATTGAACCCATTATGGATAAATGTGATTTTCTGATTGCCTCTCATGTCAATTCAATAAGTTATGATGAACTCAATAAGATGAGCCTGATGAAAGAATTTGACAGGATTCTCCATTTAGCCATTGCAAAATCAGTCTATTCCAAAGTAAAATACTGCAATATATTTCTAGACCCGCCTAAAATGACGAAATTCAGTCTTTTTAACAAGAAGTATATAGATGAAATGTTTCAACAGGTATACGAATATACTTGTATGGAACTTGAGGAAAAGGGATATACTAAGGTTTGAGGTCTTAGTATGAAAGGGTTTGAGAGTCTATCAAAGTTGATTTACTTGCTTCTCTTTAGCTTGCTTCTCTTTTACAAATTTTCTTCGATCAGTCTTGCTTTGAAAATCTCAATAGTTCCCGGCAGAGAGTCATTGGATTTACCACCTGCTGCATTAATATGTCCGCCACCGTTAAAGTATTTTCTGGAGAATTGGTTTACATCTACATCATCTTTACTTCTGAATGAGATCTTGATAAAATCTTCATAAAGATCTTCCATAAAGAATGCAGACATTTTCACTCCGGCAATACTTAATCCATAATTTACGAAACCTTCTGTGTCTCCTTTCTGGAAACCAAATTCTTTAAGTTCGTTTCTTGTAAGGCTTAAAATAGCCACACTACCATCATTCACCACCTCTATTCTTCCTAAAACCAAGGCAAGCAAATGAAGACGGGAAACCGTATTCGTATCCCAGGTATTGGAAGTAATCATCGCAGGATCTGCTCCTTTTTCAATTAAGTTAGCAATAATTCTATGGGTATTAGCGCTTGTTGAGCGGAAACGGAAACCTCCTGTATCCGTCATAATTCCGGTATATAAACATTCTGCAATATCTTGATTCACCAGTTTCTCATCTTCCATAGCTTCAATGAAATGATAAATCATCTGTGAAGTAGCAGGAATTACCGTATCTGAATACACAAAATCAAATGACTCCGGCTGTTGGTGATGGTCAATAAGGATTTTCTTTCCCTGAGCCTTTATCAGCCAGTCTCCCAATAATCCGATTCTTGAAGGCGAATTAAAATCAAGACAGAAAATAACATCTGCTGCTGCAATCATATCAGCAGCCAGTTTTCTTTTATATTCTGCAATAATCACTTTCTTAGATTCCGGCATCCATTTCAGAAACTTTGGAAAATCGTTAGGTACAATAACCTCAGCATAAATTCCTTTTGCCTTTAAATAATGTTTCAATCCCAGACTGGAACCAATAGCATCACCATCCGGATTATAGTGGGTAAGAATAACTATTTTGTTTTCAGGTGTTAGTAATGTATTGATCTCTAAAAGTTCTGCTGGTGTAAACATCTTGTGTTTATTTTCGTTAAAATTTAAGTTTTCAAAGATAGAGCTTTTATATAAATCATTTAAATATTATTTTTGCATCTGGAATTTGGTTTCCAATCAAGCTTTGTAAGTATTTGATTAAAAAACATTCCAAATATTTTCAAAAAAAGATTATTAAAATTTGTATCTTATAAAAATTTCTATATCTTTGCAACCTGAAAATTAATAGATTAATTACGATTTAAACATATAGTAATGAGTAAAAGAACATTCCAGCCATCAGAAAGAAAAAAGAGAAACAAACACGGTTTCAGAGAAAGAATGTCTACGCCAAATGGAAGAAGAGTTTTGGCTGCGAGAAGAGCTAAAGGCAGAAAGAGTTTAACTGTAAGTGCTGCACGCGCTAAGAGATAATCTTTTTATTATCATATACAAAACATGCTTGGAAAGTTTCTTTTCAGGCATTTTTTGTTGTTAAAATTTATTAAAATTAGAGTCAAATAGACTTCTTTTTTCTATTTTTAAAGATTGAAAATTTTTTGTTAGAAATAGCCTTTAAAATTAAATTATGCCACATACAAATATCTCCGGAGACAATATTATAAGTTTACAGCATGCAAAAATTGCCCAAAAAAACTTTACTGTTCTTTCTGATGTAAATCTAAATATTAAAAAGGGTAGATTCTGCTACCTTATTGGAAAAACAGGTTCCGGAAAAAGCTCCCTTCTGAAAACGCTTTATGGACATATTCCATTAGCTTCAGGACACGGATCCGTGGTAGGATTTGAGCTGGCAAAACTAAAACCATCTGACATTCCTAACCTAAGAAGAAAATTAGGCATTGTATTCCAAGATTTTCAATTACTTTCCGACAGGACTGTTGAAAAGAACTTAAAATTCGTTTTGGAAGCTACTGGCTGGAACGATAAAACAAAAATGGAAGACAGAATCAATGAAGTATTGGGAAGTGTGAACATGAAGAGCAAAAAGCATAAAATGCCACATGAACTTTCCGGAGGAGAGCAGCAGCGTATCGCTATCGCAAGAGCCCTTCTTAACCACCCAGACCTTATTCTTGCGGATGAGCCAACAGGAAACCTTGACCCTGAAACCTCTAACGAAATTATGACTTTATTAAAGCAGGTTGCCCTTGAAAATGGCGCTGCTGTAGTAATGGCAACTCACGATTATCATATGATTCAGAACTTCCCTGGTGAAGCAATCAGATGTGAAGATGGAAAAGTATCCGTACTAGATACTGCCGAATTATTTGAATAAGAACAAAAAGATTTAGAAATCACAGAACCGTTTTTTCTAATTTCCAACCTCTTTAAAAACATGAAACTCTTTAGTGAGTTCAAGATATTGGTCCGAGTATTTCCTCGGACTTTTTTCTATAATAAATTCAGATTCCAGAAGATTTTTTTTCGTTAAAGAAAACTCCAGCACCAATCTTTTTGTTTTGGAATTTTCAATGCCTTTGATATGAACTCTTCTGTTCAGAAACAGATTATTTTCTTCAGCAATTAAAATAAAGATTGCTCCGGCCTCCACCGGAATAATTACTGAAAGAAGTCCGTGTTCAGATAATAGTTGTACAGATTGAGCGATAAGCTGTCTGAAATTCAACTCTACCGTCTGGCGAGCAATTTTATCTTTATCAGATCCGGATTCTTCAAAGTAAGGTGGGTTTGAAACGATCAGATCAAACTTTTCTTCGGTATCAAAAGTTTTAAAATCCTGATGAATATTTTTCAGCCTCGCACGGAAAGGGGCATTTTCAAAATTAAGTTCTGTAAGGGCAGCAGCGTCTTCATTAATATCCAATCCTAAAAAATCTGCCTGCAGATTCCTTTGAGCTAACATCAATGAGATCAACCCTGTTCCAGTACCTACTTCCAAAACATGAGAAGCAAACTCAACATTAGCTAAGGCACCAAGCAAAACCCCGTCTGTTCCTACCCGGAAGACGTCTTTGGATTGTTGGATTTCAAATTGCTTAAATATAAAAGGCTTCACTATAAATTGGTAGGCAATGTAATGATGAATGTAGACCCTTTCCCAACTTCTGATTTTACTGAGATCTCTCCTTTATAGTCTTCAATCATCTTTCTTACCATGGATAATCCAAGTCCCATTCCGCTGGTTTTAGAGGTGAAATTAGGCTCAAAAATTCTTTCATACATACTTTCTGGAATACCGACACCGTTATCCTGAACAGAGACAATCACTCTTCGCTGATGCTGTTCCACATCTACATTGATAATTAATTTTCTCTCATCACTTTCTGCCTGCTTGGCATTGGTAACAAGATTGGTAATGATTCTGGAAAGATAAATTCTATCCATATTAATCATAATATTACTCTTGTTGGCATGCATGAAGATACTGTCATCATTAAATACACGAAGAATATCTTCTACTTCTGTATTCAGATTGATAACTTCATTATTTTTCTCAGGAAGCTTGGCAAATTCTGAGAATGCAGAAGCCACGGTAGCAATCAGATCAATCTGATCCACCATTGTTTTACTCATCTGCTTTACTCTTTCTTTGATATTCGGATCTTCGGGATCAAATTTTCTTTCAAAATTCTGAATAGTAAGCTTCATAGGAGTAAGCGGGTTTTTCACTTCATGGGCAACCTGCTTTGCCATCTCTCTCCACGCTTCTTCAGATGCTTTAAACCTTAGCCTTTCTTTTTGATCCTGAATTTGCAGAATCATTCTGTTATACGCTCTTGCCAGAGCATTCAATTCGTCATTTTTATAATATCTGATAGGACGCATTTCATTTTCAAACAATGTAATACGCGTAATCATATCAGAGAATTTCGTAATGGTTTTCGCCAGACTATTAGAAGTCACCCAGCTTATCCATATACTAAACAGGATAAGAAATATATCTACTAAAAGAATATATTTTACATACTGATGTAATACTTCCAGGTAAGCAGATTCGTTATGATATAAAGGAATATAAACAATACCGATGGGCTCCAGTTCATTGTTTTTCAACAGAAGATATGACGAGGTAAGCTTTGCATCTTTGGCAGCATCATATCTTGTCATATCAACTCTTGCATCCGTGGACAGGATTTTGTTGATAATTTCCATAGAAAGTGTTTTCTGATCGATCAGACTTTCATCTTTATTGGAAAGTACATAATTTCCTTTCAGATCATAAATAACAATATCATGCTGGTTGATATCTGCGATCTCAAAGATCTTATTCCCTAAAACCTTCGGCAGATCTTTGGTCTCTACCAATGTGCGGCTTACGGCATAATCCAGATATCTCATTACTGCATTGGTCTTCTCCTGCATATCGATGTTACTCTGTTGCAGAGAATTATTCCTCAATACAAAATAAGGAACCAGTGATGTTGCCACAACACTTAAAAAGCATACCAATAAGAAACCAAAAAACACACGGTTCCTTAAACTATATCCTTTATATTTATTTAACGACATCCTACTTTTTAATTAACCTAGCAATATACTTACCAATGATGTCAAATTCCAGATTCACTTTATCACCAATTTTCAGATGCTTCATATTGGTAAATTCCCATGTGTAAGGGATAATAGCTACCGAGAACTGAGTATCTTCACTTTTTGCTACGGTTAAACTGATTCCATTTACGGTAATAGAACCTTGAGGCACGGTTACAAAATTTCCGTCACCTTCATATTTCATCGTAATAAAATAGCTTCCGTCTTTATTTTCAATTCCTACTACCTCACCTGTTTTATCAACATGTCCCTGAACGATGTGACCATCCAGTCTTCCATCCATTTTCATGCAACGCTCAAGATTGACAACACTTCCCACTTCCCATTTTCCAAGGTTGGTTTTTTCAAGTGTTTCGCTGATGGCTGTTACTACATATTGGTTGTCCTTAATCTCAACCACAGTAAGACAACATCCGTTGTGAGCAAGACTTTGATCAATTTTAAGTTCGTTTGTAAAAGGGCATGTCAGGGTGAAATCAATGTTGCTTCCTTTCTCTTCAATCTTTTCAATAACACCAACTGCTTCAATAATTCCTGTGAACATATTATTTTTTGCTAAATTTGTAAATTATAATCTTCAAAGATAATCAAAATGAGCCCAAAAAACCATAAAGTACGAGTAGGAATTTCAATCGGTGATTTCAATGGCATCGGTCCGGAGATCATTATGAAGTCTCTGAAAGACAAAACCATTACAGATTTTTTCACTCCTGTAATTTTTGGTTCGGGGAAATTATTCACTTATCAGAAAAACATTTTCAAGCTGAATCTTAATTTCAACTATGTAAATGAAGCTTCTCAGGCACAGCCCGGCAAGCTGAACATGGTAAATCTTACCAAGGAAAATGTCAACGTTGAACTGGGAGTACCTACTGAAGAGTCTACCCAAATGGCGATTGATTCTTTGGAAGCAGCAACTGAAGCTTTAATGAAAGGAGATATTGATGTTCTGGTAACAGCTCCTATCAACAAGGATGAAATGGTAAAAATGGGCTTTAAGCATGCCGGACACACTGGATATTTTGAAGAAAAATTCAGTAAAAAAGGATTGATGTTTCTGGTAACTGAAGATCTTAAAGTAGCCGTATCTACCCATCATATTCCTATTGCGAAGATTGCAGAGAATATTTCCAAAGAGAAAATCAAAAAACAGATCAGGGTATTGAATCAGACGCTTATTGAAGATTTCTGCATTCAGAAACCGAAGATTGCAGTATTAGGGTTGAATCCACATGCAGGAGATGGCGGAGTTATCGGAACTGAAGAAATAGAAATCATCAGCCCGGCCATTCAGGAACTTTCAGATAATGGAATTCTGGCATTCGGACCTTTCCCGGCAGACAGTTTCTTCCAACCGAACAAATACAGAAACTTTGATGGGGTTTTAGCAATGTATCACGATCAGGGATTAGCTCCGTTCAAGACACTAGCTTATGAAGAAGGAGTAAATTATACGGCAGGGCTTCCTTTTATAAGAACTTCTCCGGATCATGGAGTTGCCTATGATATTGCGGGGAAAAATATCGCTGATGAACAGAGTTTTACGGAAGCTATCTTCACTGCTATTAAGATTTTCAACAACAGAAGTGAATATAGTGAACTGATGAGCACCCGCCTTCAGCCTAGAAAAATGGCTGTTGATAATGGAATTGATGAGGATCTACCTGAGGAAACTGAAGGATAATCCGTTAAAACAAATTTTAAATTAATTTGTTTTAGATTTTATTTGTTATTATAAAAAAAATGCATATTTTTGCACACTCATTTTATGGACAAGTTAAGAAACTATGACGTAAGCTTTTCCGGACTTAAAAACGGAAAACACGAGTTCAAGTTTGAGATAGATAAAACGTTCTTTCAATTATTTGACACTGAGCAGGAATTTACAAATCCTAGAATAGGAGTGAATGTCTTATTAGACAAACACACTACTTTTCTGGAGTTTGAGATTAAGATAAAAGGTTTGGTTGAATTGGTTTGTGATATTACAAATGAAGACTTCGACTATCCTATTGAGAATGAAATCAAGATTCTGGTGAATTTCGGGGAAGAATACGATGACAGCAATGAAGATGTTATTACGATTCCTACTGCAGAGCATGCTTTCAACGTAGCTCATTTGATCTACGAAAATGTGATGCTTTCTATCCCGATGAAAAAGATTTCACCGAATGTAAGTGATGAAGATATCAAAATTCTTGACCAGTTCAGTCCGAAAGATATTGAGGAAGCTGAAGAAGAAGAACATGAAAGTGACCCTAGATGGGAGGCTTTAAGAAAATTAAGAGACAATAATTAAATAGAATAATTTAAATATGATGAGATGATGAATCTCATCGCTCATCAATTAAAAAAGTTATTAGAAAATGGCACATCCAAAGAGAAGACAATCGTCTACAAGAAGAGATAAGAGAAGAACTCACTACAAAGCTGTAGTTCCTCAATTAGCTAAAGATGCAACAACAGGAGAGCTTCACCTATACCACAGAGCTCACTGGCATGAAGGAAAACTTTACTACAGAGGTAAAGTAGTATTGGAAAAAGAAGTAGCTGCTACTGAAGAAAACTAAGAGTTGCTTTTCATTGAAAAAGCCTCATTTTAATACAAAAACCGCCCAATTTTGATAAAATTTGGCGGTTTTTTGTTGTTTTTTGCGTTTTTTTGGTATCTTTGACATCAAATCAAATATCAAATTTATGGACATTAAAGACATACAGAATCTTATTAAGTTTGTATCTAAGGCTGAAGTTTCAGAAGTAAAATACAAGACTAAGGATTTCGAAATCACTATTAAAACTCCATTAGCTGGAAGCGAAGCTGTTTATGCACAGCCTGCAGTATATCACACGGCTCCACAAGCGGTAGCTGCTCCGGCCCCTGTTGCAACTCCGGCTGCTGCTCCTGCAGAGAAAGCTGACGCTGCATCTGATGATAGCAAATATGTAACAATCAAATCTCCAATGATTGGAACATTCTACAGAAAACCATCTCCGGATAAAGACGTATTCGTAAATGTAGGTGACGAGGTTTCTGTTGGTAAAGTAGTTTGCGTAATTGAAGCAATGAAGTTATTCAACCAGATTGAATCTGAAATCAGTGGAAAAATCGTTAAAATTTTAGTTGACGATGCTACTCCTGTAGAATACGACCAACCATTATTCTTAGTAGATCCATCTTAAGGAATTTTAGATTAAAGATTATAAATTTTAGATGAATCTTTTTTCATTTAAAATAATTTAAAATTCAAAATTTATAATTTAAAATTTCGGAGAGATGTTCAAAAAAATATTAATAGCCAATCGTGGCGAAATTGCAATGCGTATTTTACGTACTTGTAAAGAAATGGGGATCAAAACTGTTGCGGTATACTCTACAGCAGATAAAGACAGTCTTCATGTAAGATTTGCTGATGAAGCGGTTTGTATTGGCCCTGCGATGAGCAAAGACTCATACCTTAAAATCCCTAACATTATTGCTGCTGCGGAAATTACAAACGCTGACGCAATTCACCCAGGTTATGGATTCTTATCTGAAAATGCTAACTTCTCAAGAATCTGCCAGAAGAACGGGATTAAGTTCATTGGAGCTTCTCCAGAGCAGATTGAAAAAATGGGAGACAAAGCAAATGCTAAGGCTACCATGAAAGCTGCTGGTGTACCTTGTGTACCGGGTTCTGACGGTTTGATCGAATCTTATGAGCACGCTGTAAAAGTTGCTGAAGAAACAGGATACCCTGTAATGATTAAAGCAACTGCCGGCGGTGGTGGTAAAGGGATGAGAGCTGTTTGGAAAGCTGAAGACCTTAAAGATCACTGGGAGTCTGCCATTCAGGAAGCTGTAGCGGCCTTTGGAAACGGAGGTATGTATATGGAAAAACTGATTGAAGAGCCTAGACACATTGAGATTCAGGTTGCTGGTGACCAATTCGGTAAAGCTTGTCACCTTTCTGAAAGAGACTGTTCCGTACAGAGAAGAAACCAGAAATTAACAGAAGAAACACCTTCTCCGTTCATGACTGACGAACTTCGTGAGAAAATGGGTAACGCTGCTGTAAAAGCTGCTGAATTCATCGGATACGAAGGAGTAGGAACTATCGAATTCCTTGTAGACAAACACAGAAATTTCTATTTCATGGAAATGAATACAAGAATCCAGGTAGAGCACCCTATTACTGAGCAGGTAATTGATTATGACCTAATCAGAGAACAAATTCTTCTTGCTGCAGGAACTCCTATTTCAGGAATCAACTATTATCCTAAATTACATTCAATCGAGTGTAGAATCAACGCTGAAGACCCTTATGCAGACTTCAGACCGTCTCCAGGAAAAATCACAGGATTAAACATCCCTGGCGGACACGGAATCAGAGTAGATACTCACGTGTATTCCGGATATACAATCCCTTCTAACTACGACTCTATGATTGCCAAGCTTATCACAACGGCTCAAACCCGTGAGGAAGCTATTGCAAAAATGAGACGTGCCCTTGAGGAATTCTATATTGAAGGAGTAAAAACTACCATTCCTTTCCACAGACAACTGATGGATAACGAAGATTATCTTGCAGGAAATTACACTACAAAATTTATGGAAGATTTTGTAATGGATAGAAAATATGATAATCACTAAGATTATCTTAAAATAAAAAACTTTAAACTGCTTCAATATGAGGCAGTTTTTTATTTTTGTATACATTCAAAGATATGCTGAACAAAATTTTAAAATCTATTCTGGTTGCAGCCCTCTCCTGGTTTATCATTCATTCTCTGTATATTACTTATGATGGTCTTACAGATCCTAAACAAAAAGCTGATCTTGCCGTAGTCTTCGGGAATAAAGTAAATGAAGACGGAAGCCTTTCCCCAAGATTGCAAGCAAGACTGGATAAAAGCATTGAACTGTATCAGAAAAAACAGATTAAAAATATATTGGTAAGCGGTGGTTTGGGTAAGGAAGGCTATTGGGAAGGTACCGAAATGAAAAAATATCTGATCAAAAATAAAATTCCTGCTCATAATATTCTTGTGGATAACTTTGGGGATAATACAGAGAAGACCGTTCTCAATACTATAAAAATCGCTGATAGCTTACAGTATAAAAATGTTATCTCTGTATCACAGTTTTATCATCAGACCAGAATCAAAAAACTGTTCAGGGAACACCATTTTAAAAATATTGAAAGTTCAAGTCCTGCCTATTTTGAGGTAAGGGACTTTTATTCTGTTTTTAGAGAGTTTTTTGCTTATTATTTATAAGAAAAAATGTTTGTGTAAAAAAAATAAATCATGAACAAGACATTAAAATGGATATTTATCGGAATTACAGGTACCATTCTACTCTATTTTGTGCTTAGTTTTGCCGCTGTTTTCATGCTTACCTATTTCAGCTCATCCAAAAAAATTGAAAATAAAGACGAAGAGAAAGTATTTGAGAAAAAATCTGATTCCTTAAAAAAATGTATGATTTGTAGCCATATTTAACCTACTTTTTAAAAGATAGAATACCTACAACAGTTTATCCGTTAAGAAAACATTTCCGCTATAAGCTCATTTAGCCTCAAAATACACTTTAATTACAGCCTTTAGCACGACTCTACTTTTGTTTATTAATCTCATTAATATTATGTAAATTTGTAAAAAACCAACAATATGTCAACAGCAGAACAAACAAAAAACTCACAATATTTTATTGACCTTGAAGACAAACATGGAGCACACAATTATCATCCACTGCCAGTAGTTCTGGACCGCGGAGAAGGTGTTTTCGTTTGGGATGTAGAGGGCAAAAGATATTATGATTTTCTTTCAGCATATTCTGCTGTAAACCAAGGACATTCCCATCCTAAAATCGTAGGAGCTTTAGTAGAGCAATCTCAAAAGTTAGCCTTAACTTCAAGAGCATTCTATAACTCTAAATTAGGAGAATACGAACAGAAAATCACCACTCTTTTCGGGTTTGATAAAGTATTACCAATGAACTCTGGAGCTGAAGCAGTAGAAACCGCTGTAAAATTGGCTAGAAAATGGAGTTATGAAGTAAAAGGAATTTCAGAAAACGCAGCAAAAATCATCGTTTGTGAAAATAACTTCCATGGAAGAACAACCACTATTGTTTCTTTCTCCAACGACCCGGATGCTAACCAAAATTATGGACCTTTTACACCGGGCTTTATCAAAATTCCGTACAATGATATTGCAGCATTGGAAGAAGTATTAAGCAGAGAGGCAGAAAATATTGCTGCATTCCTTGTAGAGCCTATTCAGGGTGAGGCAGGAGTATATGTTCCGGATGAGAATTTCCTTAAAAATACTTCTGAACTATGTAAAAAATATAATGTTCTTTTCATTGCGGATGAAGTACAGACAGGTATTGCAAGAACAGGAAGACTGATTGCTTGTCATCACGAAAATGTACAGCCAGACATTCTAATTCTAGGAAAAGCACTTTCAGGAGGAATGTATCCAGTATCTGCAGTATTGGCGAATGATGAAATCATGAATGTGATTAAGCCAGGACAACACGGTTCTACATTCGGAGGAAATCCAATTGCCTGTGCAGTAGCCGTAGCAGCATTAGATGTTGTAGCTGATGAAAAATTATCTGAAAGAGCAGAAGAACTGGGTCAGCTTTTCAGAGCTGAAATCAATAAACTTATTGAAAAGACAGATCTTATTACCAAAGTAAGAGGAAAAGGACTGTTAAATGCTATACTAATCAATGATACTCCAGAAAGTTCTACTGCATGGAATCTTTGTTTACAATTAAAAGAAAACGGATTACTTGCAAAACCAACACATGGTAACATCATCAGATTAGCACCACCATTGGTAATTACAGAAGAGCAATTATTGGATTGTGTAAAAATTATTGAAAAAACAATTTTAGCCTTCACAAAATAAACTTTGGTAGATATTATTATTCCAATATATAAAGAAATACCTGATCGTGATGATTTGATTTCATTCAGTCAGGTATTTCATATTTTAGGAAGTTACAAAATCACTTTTATACATCCTAAAAGTCTTCCTCTTGATGCCTATAAAGATTTCAATGCTTCATTCATTGGTTTTGATGACCGTTATTTCAAAAATATTTTTGGATACAATCAACTCATGATGGACGTAAATTTTTATAAAAGTTTTTCAGAAAAATATATACTAATTTATCAATCTGACTGTTTTGTATTTAAAGATGATCTTATAAATTGGTGCAAAAAAAACTACGATTATATTGGTGCTCCCTGGATACGGAGTTCGGAACATATTCCTTTTTTAAAATTATTTTTTGATAAAACCATTGCTAAGTTTAAAGGAATGACCAACTTTAAAGGGAATGGGAAATGGCAAAAAGATAAATCTCTTCTTTATAATACTGTAGGGAATGGAGGACTATCTTTAAGAAAAAGAGAAAAGTTTATAGAAGTTCTTGAAAACCTTCCGAAGGTAGTACAAATTTACTTAAAACCTGAAAATACAGGTCAATTTTACGCCGAAGACGTGTTTTTTAGTATCGAGCCTGAAAGAAATGGTATAATTTTTTCTAAACCTAATTATAAAGAAGCCTGTCTCTTCTCAATTGAGAATAAACAGGAGAAAGCAATGAACATCAATAAAGGAGAACTTCCTTTTGGCTGCCATAGATGGAATAAGGAGAAAGATTTCTGGAGACCTTATTTTTCTAAAGCAGGATATTCAATATAACAATGAACGACTTTAAAGATAAAAGTATCATATTAGCTGTCCCTAATCATTTTGGGCTACCAAAGGTTTTTAAAAAAAATCTTGAGTATCTTGGTTTTAAAGTTTTTACTGTAGAGCATGATTGCTCGCAAGTAAAACTGAGTGCAGAAGAGTCTTTAATTCATATTTATAAAAAGGCATTCAGCAACAACAGGACCTTTAAAGCCAAAATGTTAGCCGAAAAAAAGGAACAACCCCAGCTGTTTTTTCTTGATAAAATCAGCCATGCAGATTATGCCCTTGTGGTACGCCCTGACCTTTTCAGTAAGAATGTTCTGTCCAAAATTCAGGAAAAAAGTACTTATACAGTGGCTTACCAGTGGGACGGAATGCAGAGGTTTCCTTTGGCTGAAAATACTATAAAATATTTTGACAGCTTTTTTGTATTTGATGAAAGAGACACCATAAGATATCCGCAGACAAAGCATATCCACAATTTTTATTTTGATTATTTGTCCGAAAAGCAGGAGGCAAAACAGGATCTTTTCTTCGTAGGAACTTTTATGAAGGATCGTATTGAAGAGCTTTGCAATCTTTCTATATTATTTCAGGAAAAAAACCTGAAAACCAATATCAATGTAATCTATACTAAAGAAAAGCATATCAAGAAGTATCGGGAATATCCTATAAATTTCACAAGAACCGGAATGAGTTTTGAGGAAAACATGAAAAATGCCAAAGCTTCAAAAATTATTCTTGACTTTCAAAACACTATTCATAAAGGACTTTCTTTCAGGGTTTTTGAGGCTGTAGGGTACAGAAAAAAATTAATTACTAATAATGAATTAGTGAAGGGATATAGATTTTATAATCCTAGTAATATATTTCTGCTGAATGATGATAATATGTCTGAAATTACCAATTTCCTGGCAGAGGATTATAGTGAATCTTCTGAAGAAATTTATCAGAGATATTCGTTTAGTAATTGGATCCAAATTTTATTCAGTCAATCTAATAAATAAGTCTCCATGAAAACCTCAGTTGCTCTTTGTACCTACAACGGAGAAAAATATATAAAATATCAGCTCGATTCTATTCTGAACCAAACCGTTCCAATAGATGAAATTATTATATGTGATGACGGCTCTACAGACTCTACTATTTCTATTTTAAATTCTTACCAGGACCAATACCCCAGCATTTTCAAAATCTATACTAATAAAAATAATCTTCGGAGTGTAAAAAATTTTGAAAAAGCCATTTCTCTGTGTAACAATGAATTTATTTTCCTAAGTGATCAGGATGATATATGGGTTGACCATAAAGTTAAGATACATTTAGATTACTTTAAAAAACATGAAAATATCAATGTAATAGCTACAAATGGTTATTGCATTACCGATGATGGTGAAAGAAAGGAAATGTATTCTTTCTGGGATCTTCCCACTATTGCCAAATCAGCTGATAAAAACTTCAGTATAAAGGAAACTCTTTCTAAAGTAACCAATATTGCAACAGGAGCATCAATGTCTTTACGAAAGTCTTTTTTAAAGGAAATTATGCCCATTCCGGACTCTGAAGGTCTTCATCATGATGAATGGATTGCTTTTATTGCTGTTCAAAAAGATTCTTTCGCAATGCTTGATGAAAAACTCTTTTACTACAGGATTCATAACCATCAACAAATTGGAGGTGTATTTTTTGATAAAAATGACCGGTCTTTATTATTTCTTAAACGTACATTTGGGCTCATCCAAGATTTTAAAGGGCTATCAAAATATATAAAGCGTCTGACCAGCAGTTATAAAAAGAATCAGCTTTATCTTAAGTCTCAGCCGCATCATCATGAAATTATAAAAAATAACATCAAAGAAATTGAAAAAATATATGCTGAAAAAGTAAAATTGATCAAGGCCAAGTATCCTGTAAGATCACAGATTTTATTTATTCTGAATATTTTCAAAAACAAAAGGAGATTTTAAAATCTCCTTTTCATTTTTATAATTTCGTTGAAATAAAGACAATATTATTATCTCCTAAAATTCCTTCGACAATACTTCTCTTTTTATTAACTTTCACTTCAAATCCAATAGCTTCTAATTTCTTTTGCATTTCTTTCGCGAAAACTGTACACCAGACACATATCATTAATGTGTTTTTAGATAATGATGAAGCGCTGCATTGTACTCTACATTATAAATCTTCAATCCCGAATCTTATTTTATTTTCACAGAGCTTATTTTTTATATAAACTTGCTATTAAATTAAGAACATTTTTCCCTTGTACTTCCCTCGAAAAAGGATGTAAAGCCTCCTTTGAATTATTTTTAAGTGTACTCCAAAGTCTCTCATTAGAATAAAGTTCCAGAATATTATTGGCAAAGGTTTCTGCATCATTAATATCACTTACCAGTGCGTGCGTATCATGCTGAAGATTCATACCCTCCACTCCTATTGGTGTTGTTACAATGGGGAGCTCATATTCCAGAGCCTGACCTATTTTACCTTTAACTCCTGCTCCGTATCGTAAAGGAGCTACAAATACCCTGGATGAATCAAACCATTCATCAACAGTTTCCTGATACCCCAATATCCTGATTTTATCCGAATTATATTTATTTGTAAGTTCTTCTGATAACTCAGGTCCAATTACATTTACAAAAATAGTATCATCTTTTTTCCATACCAAAGGCATTATATCTTCAACAAGAAATTTCAATGCATCTAAATTAGGAAGATGCCTGAACCCTCCAATAAATAATAATCCTTTCCTATCTGCAAATCCGTTTTTATTAACCTGCTCTACCGTATGGAAATTACTTACCACGTGTACTTTATTGATATCTATTCCATTTTGAGAGACAATCCCCTTCTCCACATCACTAATCGCTGCCACAGCATCAGAGTTTCGCATTGCTGAATATTCCAGCTCTTTAGTCTTTTGGTTTCTCTTCTCCATTTTCGGAGTAGTCGGCATATACTCTCTCTCTCTTTCAACACGCAAGTAATGCAGATCCACCATATCGTAGATAAGTTTTTGTTTTGTGATATGTTTTTTAAGAACCTTATGCCAATTTTTAAAACCGTGGGGTCTGAAAATCCATATTAAATCAATGAGAGGTAACTTTTCAATGATTTGGTCATTAATTTTAACGATCTTATTTTTGGGCGTAACATAATCCTGGAATACCTCTATTCCAAGAGATTCACAATATTCTATATATTTTTTATCAGTATCATTAAATTCCGGAATTCCCAATAAGATCTTATGATTCTGGGCTATCAGGATTTTAAAAATTTCATCCAGTCTCCTCGAACCGCTATCCTGGTCATATTTAGGCATAGACTCCTCCAGAAAAAGAATAGTAGGCTTCTGATAATTTTTATAAACATTTAAATGCTTTTTATTATTAATTTCTAAAAACTTATCTCCCTCGAACCTTGAGTTCCATCTTTCTTTAAATTTCTTAGCATTTTTTTCAAGCAATATCTCTTTGTTACTGTCTTTTCCTGTGTAGCTTATATTTTCAAAATGTAAAATCTCAGATTTTGGCTGGTAGTAAATATCCAATCCCTGTACATATTTTAACCGCTGACAAAAGTCTGTTTCTTCATAATAGGCCGGTAAGAATTCCTCATCCAGAAGATTTAAATTTCCTGTTGTATCAATTCTTTTAAACAACAAACTACATCCTGAGCAATAATCAACTTTTCTTAAAAAATTAAATGAAGGATGGTCAATGGAATTAAACCTTCCCAGGTTTACAATTTCGCAGCCTTTGAAAATCAGGCAGCCAGCTTCCTGTAAAGTATTATCGGCAAAAATCATTTTTGAACCCACCGCTCCTACATTTTCTTTGGTATCAAAAACATTGATCAGTGAGCTTAAATAATTTTCCTGAACCTCGGTATCATTATTTAATAAATAGATATATTTCCCGTTTGACGCTTGAATTCCTTTATTTACATTTCTTAGAAAGCCTAGATTTTCAGTATTATTTATAACCGTAATCCCTTGAATTTTATTTAAAAACTCCAACGTTTCATCTGAACTGTTGTCGTTAATAATAATAATTTCTTTGGAAATATTTTTATCATATTGCTCAATCGTATAAAGACAGTTGAGGGTATATCTGATTTGATTATAGACAGGAATAATAATAGAAACTTCAGGGTTGTGGGAATTAGTCTTTAAACTAAATTCATAATTTCTAAAAAAGTCAAGGTCTAAATGCTTAATTCCAATTTTTCTTTTGTTTTTGATGAATTTATTATCCCTTATTTTATTTTTAAAAAATCTTTTAATTCCCATTTTAAATTTATTATTTTGTCGGACCTTAGTAATTAAGGAAACGAAATTAAGCATTTATTACAAATTATGATAGTAATAAGTTTGTTATCTTTTACCTTTGGATTACCCGAATATTTCACATCTGTTAATTATATTTATCATGATGCTGATAGGATTGTTGCTAGATACAACTTTAATAAAAACGTGGATCGAAATGGCATTCGCTCAGGAGTTTTATAATACATAACAAAACCGCTTCCGTGCTTAAGGAATACGGTAATATATAATAATAAGCAAAGAAAACCAGCACACAAAGTATTAAAAAGAGAGACTTTTCTTTAGCAAAAACATATTTACGCGAAAAGAATTACTCATGACATTTATTCAAAAAAAGCATTCATTTTATTATGAAAAAAAGAAAAATATATTTTATTTGCCCATCAGTTTCTGTACCGTTTGGAGGTATAAAACAAATTTATAAATATGTAAATATTCTGAACAGTCATGGTTATAATGCTGCTGTCTTACTTAAAAAAAAGAAGAAAAAAGATAACATTTGGTACCCTTTCACAAAAATTTCTTATCATTATGAACTTATAAAAAATATAGAAAATAGCAGTAACTCTAAAAATCATAAAAATAGTTTTTATGAAAAATTAAAACTATTATTTCACCGTTTTTTTTCACACCAAATAGAGAAAGATGCTCTATTTGTCTTTCCGGAAATATATGGGAAATCATTTCATAAAACCATTCCCAATAATCAGTATGTAATACTTAACCAAAATTGCTACTACACTTTCCAGGGTTATGGATATGATTATAGTGAAGAGAATCCTTATTTAAATAAAAATTGTATTGGAACTATTGTAGCATCTGAAAATGCACAAAGGTATTTTGACACTGTATTTCCTTCACATAATTTATATAGAATTCGTTTAGGAATTGATACTCAGGTTTTTAATTTTGGTGATAAAAAAAAGCGGAAAATTGCTTTTATGCCAAGGAAACTTTCTGAAGATTCTTTGCAAATTATTAATATTTTAAAGGCACGAAAAAAATTGAATGATTGGGAGTTTTTCCCGATTGATAATATGGATGAACAAGCAGTTGCACAACATTTAAAAGAATCTGTTTTTTTCTTAAGCTTCAATCATAGAGAAGGTTTTGGACTCCCTCCTATAGAAGCAATGTCTTGTGGATGTTTCGTAATCGGATATACCGGGCAAGGTGGTAAAGAATATTTCAAAGAAGAATTTTCTTGCCGAATCGAGGAAGGTAATATTATTGATTTCGTTGAAAAAATAGAAAATTATGCCTTAGAATATAATAAAAATTCAAATCTCTTTTTTGAAAAGGGTAAAAAAGCATCACAATTTGTTTTAGAAAATTATTCCCTGGAAAATGAAACAAAAGATTGGATCAATATATGGGAAAAGATAATTTCATGAGGTTACAAAATTAGTTTTTGTAAAAAGTAAAACCTGTGAAATAAAATATATTCATCAAACTACAATAAAGTTCGAACAAAAAAATAGACTGACCTTTCGGTCAGTCTATTTTCTATATTTATTTTTTATTTGCCCAAACTATACTGCCATTATTGTTGTATATCACAATATTACCATCATTCTGAACTGAAAGTCTATCAATATTTGATGAACTTACCCCTGTACTGTATACAGACCTATTTGAAGAGTCATAAACTACCAGATTTCCATCGTCCTGAAAAATAGCGCTTCGCCCTCTTCCTGCCGTTGCAGTAGACCAGATATCTTTTTTATTTCCATTACTATACATTACTAAATTACCATCTGTTTGGAAAATTAAGTAATAGTTATAATCTTCAGAATATATCTTTTCGCCTTTTACAAATCTAAATCCTTTGTAAATATTACCTCTACTATAGCTTCCGGTATTATTAGAATTCCAATTAGAATTTCCATTAGAATTATCATTAGAAGACCACAATGCATTTCTTCTTCTATTATAAATTACCAGATTACCGTCGTCCTGCATTTCAAGACTGGTCGCATTTTTATTAACTGTATTTGTACTAAATACAGCATTTCCTGAGTAATTATAAACTACAAGATTGCCATCGTCCTGAAAAATTGCTCTCGTACCCTCGCCTTGTGTTTTAGAATCCCATTTCGGTTGGTTTCTACGATTGTAAACCACCAAATTTCCATCATTTTGAAAAGTCAGAAAATACTGTCCATTTTGAGATTCATACCTTCTATCTTTTATCAAATTAGTACCTCGTGTAAAACTTTGGGCCATAATGCAAATACTTGCAAATAGACCAAACATTACAAATAAATTTTTTCTCATGATTTAATTGATATATTTTAATATATAAAGATATATAATAAAAATCATTTTTTTGCTATCTATCCTCCAAAAGTACCTCGCACAGCTAACAAAGATTCAATGGTAAGAACTTTCCTTTTTCTTAATACAAAATATTAACGAATTTCTTTTCTCTACTTCAAAGAAATTTCAACAAAAAGCATTGACTCTGGATTTCTTTCAACAAAAATAATTGAAGCTTAACTCAGAAATTTATTTTAATATCCCTCTTGTCCATTTAGAAAAAAATGAAAAAAGAACTGACAAAAACTTGCAGCCTTACAAATCCGGTAAATAAATTAGAAGCCTAAAACTTTCTGATTTAGAAAATAAAAATCAATTTATGCTAAATGTACAACAGGTTTAAAAGTAAAAATCGGAAAATACACGGTCAGAAATCATCTCCTAAACGCATAATTTTAAGTAAATTTGCAAAAATTAAAATTGAAATGGAGAAAGTAAGAGTACGTTTTGCTCCAAGTCCTACCGGACCTTTACATTTGGGAGGCGTAAGAACTGCATTATATGATTACCTTTTTGCAAAAAATCAAGGGGGAGAATTTGTATTGAGAATTGAAGATACAGATACCGCAAGATATGTAGAAGGAGCTGAGGAATACATTGAGGAAGCTTTAGAATGGTGTGGAATTATCCCTGATGAAAGTCCTAAGAAAGGAGGAAAATTTGCCCCTTACAGACAATCTGAAAGAAGAGATATCTATGACAGATACACAGAGCAGATCTTAAAAACAGATTATGCTTACATCGCTTTCGATACGGCAGAAGAACTGGATGCTGTTCGTGCAGAATACGAAGTAAAAGGAGATGTTTTCTCTTATGATAATAAAACCAGAAACCATTTAAGAAACAGTCTTGCTCTTTCTGAAGAGGAAGTTCAGAAATTATTGGATGAAAAAACTCCTTATGTGGTAAGATTCAAAATGCCTGTAGACAGAATATTGAATCTTGAAGACATTATCCGTGGAAAATCAGCTGTAAACACCAATACATTAGATGATAAAGTTCTGGTAAAAAATGACGGAATGCCAACTTACCACTTCGCCAACATCATTGATGACCACGAAATGGAAATTTCTCACGTAATCCGTGGTGAAGAATGGTTACCATCTTTGGGATTACATACTTTATTATACGAAGCAATGGGTTGGGAAGCTCCACAATTTGCACACCTTTCTTTAATTCTGAAACCGGAAGGAAAAGGAAAACTAAGTAAAAGAGACGGGGATAAATTCGGATTCCCGGTATTCCCGCTTGATTTCAAAGATCCTGCAACAGGAATTGTTTCCAAAGGATACAGAGAAAACGGATATCTTCCTGATGCATTCATTAATATGGTAGCATTATTAGGATGGTCTCCGGCAGATGATAAAGAAGTTCTTTCTTTGGATGAAATGGCTAAAGAATTTGATCTTCATAAAGTACACAAAGCAGGTGCCAGATTCAATAAAGAAAAATCTGAATGGTTCAACCATCAGTATATTCAGATGAAATCAGATGAAGAGCTTCTTCACCTGATTAAAAATTCAGGCCTTGATCTTTCCAATGCTTCAGATGAAAAGCTATTAAAAGTAATTCCTCTGATGAAGGAAAGAGCTACTTTTCCGAAAGACATCTATGAAAACGGGAGGTTTTTCTTTGAAGCTCCAACCTCTTACGATGAGAAAGCATCTAAAAAAGCATGGAATGACGAAACATCTGCTATTTTAGGAGAATTAGCTACAATATTTGCATCTACAGACTTTGCTGCAGAGACATTAAAGCAAGCTATGCATGATTTTGCGGAAAACAAAGATTTGGGAATGGGTAAAGTAATGATGCCACTTCGTTTATCTTTAGTAGGAGAATTGAAAGGGCCTGATGTTCCGGACATTCTGGAAATCATTGGAAAAGAGGAAAGTATCGCCAGAATAAGCAATGCTATAAATAATTTTAAATAGAATTACCATAATTTTTCATACATTTGAAAGATTTAATTTACTTCAAGAAATGGAATATTTAAGTTTCGAACTTCCTATCAAAGAATTGATGGACCAATACCAGACGTGTTCTTTAGTAGGAGAAGAAAGTGGTGTTGATGTAAAATTAGCATGCAGCCAGATTGAGGATAAGATTTTAGAAAAGAAAAAAGAAATCTATAGCAATCTTACACCTTGGCAAAGAGTACAACTGTCCCGCCACCCGGATCGTCCTTATACTTTGGACTATATTCATGGGATGGCAGACAAAGGCAGTTTCTTAGAACTTCATGGAGACAGAAATTTCGCTGATGACCCGGCAATGATTGGAGGATTGATTACCCTAGATGGTCAGAGAGTGATGATTATAGGGACTCAAAAAGGGAGAACTACAAAGGAAAGACAGCACAGAAGATTTGGGATGCCCAATCCTGAAGGATACAGAAAAGCTTTAAGACTAATGAAGCTTGCTGAGAAATTTAACATTCCTGTAGTAACTTTAGTGGATACACCGGGAGCTTATCCAGGATTAGAAGCTGAAGAAAGAGGACAGGGTGAAGCTATTGCAAGAAATATTTTTGAAATGGTTCAGCTTAAGACTCCGATCTTCACTTACATCATTGGAGAAGGAGCAAGTGGTGGAGCATTAGGAATAGGTGTAGGTAATAAAGTATACATGCTAGAAAACACATGGTATACAGTAATTGCTCCAGAAAGTTGCTCTTCTATCTTATGGAGAAACTGGGATCACAAGGAAGATGCAGCTAATGCATTAAACCTTACTCCACAGGATGCTTTAAGAGAGAAGTTCATTGACGGAATTATTGAGGAACCGCTTGGAGGTGCTCACTACGATCAGGAGACCACTTATTTGAACTTGAAAAATTCAATTTTACAAAATATCAAAGCTTTCTCCAAATTTACAGGACAGGAGCTTGAAACCCAGAGACAGGATAAATTCATTGCGATGGGTCAGTTTAAAGGATAAAAAATAAAAAAGGTTAAGAAAATTTCTTAACCTTTTTTATTTTAGTTTTCTTCTTCTTTAATCAGCAACATTGAGAGCAATCTCTACATCCTGAGTTATTTTCTTCAGTGAAGAATATTTTGCATCACATACCATTGTAGTCAAAACATATTCTCCTTTATCAATCAAAATAAAGTTTTCTCCTTTGGCAGGAACACTTAAATTATAATATTTTTTACCACTTATTTTCACGATCAGATTACAGCTTGATCTGTTTTTAATATTGATATAAGCCTCATTTTTATTAATATCATTATTAAAAATATGGGTAAGCATGGCTGCTGTTTTTTTATTTGCTTCGCTAGGTTCCGATTTAGCTGAAGAACCAGCGCTTTTTACAGCACCCGTCGAAGCATAGTTTGCCAGCCTTTCTTCTTTCAATGCATTGATGGCATTATTTACTTTATCTGTATTCTTAGTATTATTTGCAGTGGATGCTTTATTAGCTGCTATTACTTTACCACTGTTCAGCTCATTATTTTTAACAATATTTTCAATTTTCTCTTTACTGATCGGTTTTATTGTAGGTTTAGCTTCAGGCGAATTATCTGCCATGATAATTTCCATCAGCCTTTTTTTAAAGAAGTCAGTTCGGGCATGTCCAGGGTTTTGCTTAATGAAGCCTGCAATCACTCTTGTCTCTTTTGAGATTTCAGCTTCCTGCTCCGTGTAAATAATCACGGTTTCTTTTTCCACAACAGCTTTAGATTTTGTTTTTTTCTTTTTCTGAGAAAAACCAAGGGAAAAAATGCATATAAAAAGGAGAAGGAAGATTTTTTTCATTAATCAAATCTTTAAAATAGTATTAAATATATTAATAACGTGAAAAGTCGTTTTTTAGTTTATCATTAAAATCATTATCTTTGCACTGCTTTAAAATTAAGCTAAAAATTAATACTAATCTTAAATAAAAAATAATAGATATTATGTCTTATACACCAGTTGCTGCAGACGTAGCTAAATTAAGAAACCAAACAGGTGCAGGTATGATGGACTGCAAAAAAGCTCTAGTTGAAGCTGAAGGAGATTTCGAAAAAGCGGTAGATATCCTTAGAAAAAAAGGACAAAAAGTTGCTGCTAATAGAGCTGACAGAGAATCTACTGAAGGAGCTGTAATCGCAAGAGTAAATGAAGATAACACTTTAGGTGCTATTATCTCTTTAAACTGTGAGACTGACTTCGTTGGTAAAAACGAAGCTTTCATCGAGCTAGCTTACGAATTAGCTGAAATGGCGATCTTCGCTGCTACTAAAGAAGAATTATTAGCTACAGATTTCCACGGAATGACTGTTGCTGAAAAATTAATTGAGCAGACAGGTGTTATCGGTGAAAAAATCGAAATTGGTACATTCGAAAGAATCGAAGGACCATTCCTAGGAGCTTATATCCACGCTGGAAACAAAATTGCTGCTATCACTTCACTTTCTGCAAAAGTAGACGGAGCTGATGAAGTTGCTAAATCTGTTTCTATGCAAGCTGCTGCGATGAACCCTATCGCTCTTGACGAAACTAAAGTTTCTCAAGAAACTATTGACAAAGAATTAGAGATCGAAAGACACAAACTTACTGAAGAAGGTAAGCCTGCAAACATTATCGACAATATCTTGAAAGGTAAAATGCAGAGATTCTACAAAGACAACACTTTGGTACACCAAGATTTCATTAAAGATTCTAGTATCTCAGTTGCTGACTATGTAAAATCTGTAAATGCAGATCTAAAAGTAACAGGATTTATAAGAGTAAGCTTATAATTCAACTTTTTAAAATATATAATCCCGGTGAATTTTCATCGGGATTTTTTATGAAAAAACATTAGCAAATATGAACACTAAATGACGTAAATTTTAAATATTCAACAATTATACAGTAAACCAGAAAACCAAGTTTTTTTTGTATAAAATTGTGATTATTAATACTTAGATTTGCGGCCCTTATAGTAACGCATGAAAAAATTTCTACTCGCTTTTTGCACTTTTTTTTGTTTATTAGTTAATGCCCAATTGGATACAGAACACTGGTTTGCTCCAATGGCAGCAAAAGCTAATGTTAACCAACTTCAAGGATTTTTGTATCTATCTACAGACGAATCCACTCCATTTTCCGTACAGGTTTTCAATAATAATACGCTTTACACTACAGTACAGGTAAGCAAAAACAACCCTATATCAGTATCAGTACCGAATAATTTTTTAATTGCCACTTCTCAGTCTCAGCTATTCACCCCAAATTCTATGGGGCTTAACGTGAAGGGAGCTAAGAAGTTCTTTGCGAATTACAGATTCTCACTTCAAAATCAGGCTGAAATCCTGACTTCCAAAGGAGCAGCAGCTTTGGGGACTACTTTCTATGCTGGCATGGCTCCTATTGCAGGTTCTGCCACCTATATGAATTCTACTATTGGTGTTACCGCAACCGAAAACAATACCACAGTGGAAATTTCAGGGTATGATCCTTCTCTTCTTTTTTCAAATGGAACTACTTCCTCAACGAAAATATTTACTCTCAATAAAGGCCAGTCTTACATTCTTGATGTTGTAAGTTCTCAAAAGAATATAAATAAAACGGGTCTGATTGGAGCCAAGATTACATCTACAAAACCCATCACAGTTACGAATGGAAATTTTAACGGTGCTTACGTAAATGTAACCAATAATGATGTATTGATGGATCAGTCTGTTCCGGTAGACAGACTGGGAAAGAGCTTTGTAATGGTAAAAGGTAACGGAGGGGTTACTTCTCAAATGGAAAGTGCAGTAATTGTTGCTACAGAAGACAATACACAGATTACTTTTAACGGAACCGGATCACCTGTTATCCTTAATGCAGGGAAGCATTATCTTGTTTCCAGTAATAAATATATAAATCAGGGAAATGGTCATTATAACATGAATATTTCTGCTACTAAGAACGTTTATGTATACCAGTTGTTATCAGGAGCAGTAAGTGGAAATGAATTTGCCTCGGGAGGAATGAATTTTATCCCTCCTGTAAGCTGCTTCATGCCAACAAAAATAGACGAGATAGGAATTATCAACAAAATTGGAAGTGATTCTTTCACCACAAGACTGAATATCATTACACAGAAAGGAGCAATTGTAACAGTAAACGGAAATCCGATTGCTGCAGGAAACGGTCCTTATTCCGTAACGGGAAACCCAGATTGGGAAACTTATTCCATATTGGGAGTGACAGGTAACATTACGGTCAATTCAACCCAACCTGTCACTGCAGGTATTGCAGCAGGAAACGGAGCGGTAGGATATGGCGGATACTTTGCAGGGTTCTCGTCCATTCCGGTGATTACTAAAACAGGAGACTGCTATAACGGTGTGCTTTTACAGGTAGAGCCTGGTTATGATCTATATAAATGGTATCGTAACGGTGTGGAAATCCTTGGTACTACAACCCCTACTATCAATCCAGACTTATACGGATCCGGGATCTATACCTGTGAAATCACCAAAAACAACTGTGAAACCAGACTTACGGCAGAATATGATTACGCAACTTGCCCACCTATCACAACCACAACTTATGATATTGGTTCATGTAACACAAAAGTAATTACCCCGGCATTTAGCAATTCAACTCAATCTGTAGTTCCGGCCAATACAAGTATTATGGCGCAACCTATCAATGGAACTGTTTCCATCAATCCAACAACAGGACAAATTACTTATACTCCAAATGCGGGTATGACTACAGATTTCACTGATACATTTACTTATTATATTCAAGGAAATGGTAATCCTGCTGCCTTTGAATATTTTAAAATTGTAGTAAATACTCATGTACTGAAAGTTACAAATGATGTTCAATTTTCCTGTGCAGATGCTAATGGAAACGGAACTTACAACCTGAAGGCTGCTAGCATCACTTCAACTCCCGGATTTACAGTTGATTATTTCACCAATGCTAATTTAACAGGTCCTATTGCCAATCCGCTGAATTACACAGGACCTGCCGGAAATGTATATGCCAATGTAACCTCTTATGGATGTTCAAAAGTAGCTACTATTACCTTAAATACATTCCCTATACCTGTTATCAACACTACTAATTTCAATGCTAATAGCTGTGGAAATGATGTTGATGGAAGTGTACATATCAACTTTGATAATGTTACGCCACAAATAGTTGCCAATTCAGCTATTTCTACTGTAAAATATTACCTTAACCAGGCTGATGCCATTGCTGGAAATAACAATACACTTCCTACCAACTGGACTTATACAGCGAATACAACAGTGTATGTAAGAGCAACAGGGAATACAGGAAGTTGTCCGCCGGTTTTTGGACAGATCAATTTTACCATAGGAAATAAAGTTCCTTTGATTACAAATAATGCTAACGCTGATGTTTGTGATAATGATATTAACGGTTCTGAACCTGTAAACCTGAATGATTATAAAGGTTTGTTTACCGTTGATCCGGCTGTTATTTTATCATTCCACGCTTCCGCAGCCGATGCCCAGGCTGGAACTAATCCCATCTCGGCATCACAAGTTATTACTTCTGCAGGAGGCGTCTTCTATATAAGATTCCAAAGTAATACAGCATGTTCTAATATGGGTATTTTAACACTTTCTTTAAAAACACCTAAAAAATCTGCCACACTTCAGGATCAGATCGTTTGTTCCAATGAAAAAATTCTTTTAGATGCAGGGCCTGGCTTTTCATCGTACTTATGGAGCAATGGAGCAATCACCCCAAGTATTAGCGCTTCTGCCGGAAGTTATTATGTAGATCTTGGATTTAACGGTTGCGTATACCGTCAACATGTAAAAGTTAACACCGCTCAGTCTCCTGTTATTTCTAAAATAGAGGTTTCCGGTACTACAGCAACTGTTTATGTAACAGGCGGAACTCCTCCTTACAGGTATTCATTAAATGGCTTTGATTATCAGTCTTCCAATGTTTTTACAGGATTATCCAGAGGTACTCATACCGTATATGTACTAGGTTCGGATGGATGCCGCCACGTAACCAAAAACTTCCTGATTGTTAACCTTATCAATACCATTACTCCAAATGGAGATGGTATTAATGATATCCTGAACTATTCAGAATTAGGAATAAAGCAGAATGTATCCATAGAAGTTTCTGATCGATATGGAAACCCAGTATATAAATCTTCTGACAAAAATTATATCTGGGACGGAAAATCAAATGGAAGAAGTCTCCCTACAGGAACTTATTGGTATGTCATAAAATGGATTGAACCAGATACCCAATTACCAGTTTCATATCCAGGATGGCTTTTAATTAAAAATAGAGAATAATTTCAAACATTTATTTACATTTTATTAAAGGTATTTGATTTTTTATTTTAATTTTGTAGAAATCCTAATTCCATACACATGAAAAGAATTCTACTCAGTTTGGTATTAATTTTTTTTACCATTAATACTCTCTTTGCGCAAAGGGATACTGAACACTGGATAGCTCCTTATTATACGAACCCTGTTGGAGGTTTCGAAAATAAGGTATATCTATCTACCGATTCTACCACCCCTTTTGCTGTACAAATACTCAGTAACAATATCGTAATCGGTACCGTTACCATCGCTAAAGGAGACCCCAAAACATTTGATGTGGATGAAACCCTTATCTCTGCTGACGGTACTACCGATGCTTTTGTTGTAGGTTCAAAAGGGCTTTATTTAAAAGCAGAAAGACCTTTCTATTGTAGTTTACGACTTGCCAACGGTTCCCATGGTGAAATTATTACCAGTAAGGGTAGAGCGGGTATCGGTACTAAGTTTTATGTGGCGACCAGCCCCAATACAAGAACACCTACATCATCAGGTGCCAGCACAGATAATTTTACAGCAGGAATTCTTGCCACTGAAGACAATACCACTGTTACCGTAACCTGGAAAACCCCAGGTCTGAAATTTGTTAACGGTAATCCTCCTGGTTTCAGCCATTCGTTTGTTTTAAATAAAGGGCAATCTTTTATTTTTGCAGGAAAAGTAGAGGATGCAGTTGCTAATAGCAAAGGTTTCATTGGTGCTAAAATTGAAACAAGTAAACCAGTAACACTTACCAACGGTAGCTGTAATGGTAATTTTTCAACCCCAACACCTCTTACCGATCCTAATGCTACGCTAGATGGTTCTGATCCTATTCTTGACCAGGCTGTACCTGTAGACAAATTAGGAAATACATTTGCAATGGTAAAGACCAGATCTACACAGCCAGACTCCAATATGGAAGGAGGTCTTATCATTGCCACTGAAGATAATACTCAAGTATACATCAACGGATCAGGCACACCTGTTGCCACTCTAAATGAGGGTGGTTGGTATAGAATCAATGAGCCAAGCTATGCATCTCAATCTGGTGGAGCTCATTCTAACATGTTTATTTCCACATCCAAGAATGTATACCTTTATCAATTTATTGGAATTGATAATAGTGATGCAACCAATGGATTCAATTATATTCCACCATTGAACTGTTTCTTACCAAGAAAAATTGATGAAATTGGTAAAATCAATGAAATGCCAGGCATCGGTACTTCTACTATCAAATTAAAGCTTAATATATTAACTGAAGCTGGAGCTACTGTAATGGTAAATGGTGTTCCACCTACAGCAGCTGAGGGACCCTATCCTTTAACAGGAAATTCTCAATGGGTAACCTATTCAGTAGTGAACTTCCCCCCAAACCTTACCATTACCTCTAATAAAGCAGTAACTGCCGGAATTAACGGAGGATACAGTTCAGCTGGATATGGCGGATATTTTGCAGGATTTTCATCAACCCCTTTTATTAATAAAAAATCAGGAGACTGTGTTCCTGGAATTATTCTGCAAGTAGAGGAAGGTTATGATACCTACCAGTGGTTTCTTAATGACGCTCCTATTTCTGGTGCAACTACTTTTACCTATTCGCCAACACAACCTGGTTATTATACTGTAAAGGTAACAATGGGAGCATGTCAATCAATTGTAACAGCTCCTTATAAAGTAACTAACTGTTTAAAGAAGACTACTAAAGAAGAACCGGCTTGTTCTACCAAGATCATTACTCCAACGTTCACTTCGTCAACACAGACTCCGGTAATAAGTACGATAAAGATTCTTACCCCTCCTGCTAATGGAACAGCGGTAATAAATCCAGACGGTACAATTACTTATACCCCAAAACCTAATTTTGAAGGAACAGATAAAATTGTGTATACATTCTGTGGTGATTCTGCAGACTTTATGGACTGTGAAGAAGTTACCCTGGATCTGATCGTTGTACCTTTCATTGTGAAGGATGCCACTATTAAAGCTTGTTGGTATGATGTAGCACCTTATGCTTATTTTGACCTGACAAAAGCTAACGTTACAGATTACGGAAATGCCATAAAAAAATATTACCGCACATTAAAGGATCTTACAGCAGGAATCAATGAAATCTCAGCCACAGCTGCAGCTAACTATCCTGCAACAGGAGGATTTGTATATGTGAAGATTACTACTGACCAAGGGTGTACTGCTACTGCTAAAATTGAGCTTGTTCCACTTCCTATCAAAAAATCTCCTATCCTTGTAGATAAATATATCTGTATTGATGATAAAACAGATCTGGAAGCAGGTACTGGATATGATTCTTATCAATGGAGCACAGGAGCAACTAGCTCAGGAATCAGAGGCGTAGGTGTAGGTGAATACACTGTAATTCTTGAGAAAAACGGATGCTTCCTTACACAGGTAGTAAGAGTAAGAAAAGCACAGGATCCTGTTATTCAACAAATTGAAATTAATAACACAACCGCTACAGTAATTGTGGCAGGTGGTAAAGCTCCTTACAAATATTCTGTGGATGGAACTACCAACTGGCAAGATTCTAATTCTTTCACAGGATTAAGCAGAGGCCAGCATAGATTCTACGTAAAAGATGCTTATAACTGTACCCCTATTTCGGCAGAAGTTACAGTTCCTAATTTATTGAATGCTATCACTCCTAATGGAGATAACATCAATGATTATATCGATTATAGTGATCTTGGTTATAAAGAGAACCTTAGCTTTGTCATCTATGACAGATACGGAAATATGATATTTACCGGAAATAAATTCAACAATTACAAGTGGGACGGAAGACACTTCGACAAAAAGCTTGTAACAGGTACATACTGGTATCACGTTTCATGGAATGAATCTAACAAAGAAAAAACAGAAATAAAATATACTGGCTGGATTATGGTAAAAAACAGAGAATAATCATCCAGATTTATAACATTCAAAACCACGATTTTAAAATCGTGGTTTTTTTATTACATTTTCAATATATCAATGCTTTTTATTATTAAATTTGTGATAAATACCATCACTGAATGAAGAAAATTCTATCTTTTTTATTTATATTTTATATATTCGCCTCTACTTTTGCGCAATTAGACAGGGAACATTGGTTTGCTCCAATGATAGACAGGTCTGGCGCCCCCTCTCCTTATCAGAAACTCTATTTGTCTACCAGCCGAACAACTCCGTTTCCGGTGAATATCTATAACAATAATGTTCTGATCGGAACAGTAAATATCAGTAAAAATAATCCGCAGAAATTTGATGTTTTAAGAAATTATATCATCACCACTCAGCAGACAGATTTATTTACTCCTACCACAAAAGGATTGTATCTGAAGGCAGAATTTCCATTTTATGCGAACTTAAGATTTTCAGTATTTAATCATGCAGAAATTATTACTTCTAAAGGAATTCCTTCAACGGGAAAAAGCTTCTTTGCAGCATCGGTTCCTATCAGTGTAAATAATGATATCCTGAATTTTATGACCAGCATTCTGGCAACAGAAGATAATACAACTGTTACCATTACGGGCTACAGTCCGCTTGTACAGTTCTCAAACGGGACTACAGGAGCAACCAATCCTACCATAAACATCGCTTTAAACAAAGGACAATCCTATATTCTTGACGGTATTGGAAATAGTCCCGGAAACTTCGATGGGTTTATAGGAGCTAAAATCACCTCAAATAAACCGATTAATGTCACCAATGGAAACTTCAATGGCCAGTATGCGGGAAATTTCCCCACCAGTTCTGATATTTTAATGGATCAGGCCGTACCTGTTGACAGGCTCGGAAGTGAATTTGCTCTCGTTAAAGGCAACGGAAGTATTGGAGCCAATATGGAAGGAGCCGTAGTTATTGCTACCCAGGACAATACCCAGATTTACGTAAATAATGAATTATTACCTATCGCTACACTGAATACCGGAAAATATTTTGTTATTCCTGATACTAAGTACAGTCTTCAGGGAGGTGGTCATTACAATTTATATATCAAAACATCTAAGAATGCCTATGTTTACCAGATTTTAGCAGGAGATTCAAATACAGTGAGTGAAGTGGCTACCGGAGGTTTCAATTTTATTCCTGCTTTAAACTGTTATCTTCCCAAACAAATTAACGAGTTGGGTTTTATCAACGAAAATTTTGTTCATTCCAATATAAACCCATCCGGAGTTCTTAATATTCCCACAAAACTGAATCTTATTACAGAAAAAGGAGCTATAGTTACCGTAAATGGAGGTACTCCACCTGCCTCTACAGGGCCTTACAATATGACAGGCACCAACAACTGGGTTACTTATGGAATTCCCAATATTACAGGAACTATAACGATAGTTTCCAGTAAAGCCATTACTGCAGGAATCACAGCTGGGAGTGATGCCGTGGGATATGGAGGTTTCTTCGCAGGCTTTCCTACACAACCCGTTATTTTAAAATCCGGAGGATCTTGTATTCCTGGAATTGAACTTACTGTAGATCCCATTATTTATGACACCTACCAATGGTATAGAAACGGAATAGCAATTTCAGGAGCAAACAATTCCTCCATCACTCCTACACAATCCGGTTATTATACCTGCTCTGTAACAATGGGAAGCTGTGCTCCTTTGGTTACTGAACAGTTTAAAGTAACAAATTGTACAAAACTGACTGCTACAGCTTATGATGTATGTACTTCGCAAATCATTACTCCAACCTTCAGTAATTCATCACAAATACCTGTACCCTCTACTGTAGCCATCACCACTCCGCCAGCGCTAGGTACAGCAGTGATAAATCCTACCACCGGAATCATTACCTATACCGTCAATACTCCCGGCACAGCAGGAAGTGATACATTTTCCTATACTTTCTGTGGAAATGACCCTGACTTTCCTGATTGCGAAACGGTAACTGTAAACATCAATATTAAAGCTATTATTCCTACCAATGCAGTATTATTTGCCTGCGATGTAAATGGAAAAGGAACATTTGACCTTACAACTGCCAGTGTAACTACAAACAGCCCTGTTACTAAAACCTATTATCCTACCCTGGCAGATGCGCAAACAGAAAACCCGGCAGCTCTAATTACTGCTCCTAATGTTTATTCAGCAGCAAATGGTACCACCATTTATGCTGTACTCAAAAACACACTTGGGTGTAAAAGCATTGCTCAAATAACACTATCTCTTTATAATAAAGCTACAGTACCAGATAATTACAATGGTACATTCTGTGATGATAATTTTGATGGAACTGTAAACATCATTCTCTCTAACATTACACCAACTATCCTTAACAATCCTAATTATTTTACAGTTAGATACTATGCAAATTTAGCAGATGCCAATGCAGGAAACACTATCACCCTTCCCAATAACTGGAGTTATACCACAACTACTACAATTTACATCCGAGTAGATTCTCCTGACGGATGTCCTCCTGTTATTAAACCTTTAAAATTCAGTATTGGTGACAAAATAAAGCTAGCAAGCCAATCCGTAACAGAAAATGTATGTGATGATGATCTGGATGGGATAAAAACAGTAAACCTTGCCCAGTTTATTCCTATGTTTATTGTGGATCCGAATGTTACTTTTACTTTTCATGGAAGCTTAGCTGATGCCCAGAACAATACCAACCCATTAGCGGCAACAGTAAATATTACAACACCACAAACGTTTTATATCCGTTTTGAAAAAAATGGAAGTTGTCCGGAAGTGGCTTCTATTAAAATCACCATTAAAATCCCTAAAACATCAGCCCTTCTTATAGATCAGATGATTTGCCCTAAAACGACAACAACACTGAATGCAGGGCCAGGATTTGATAAATACTTATGGAGTACAGGAGCAACTACGCCTTCCATTACTAATGTATCTGCCGGAAGCTATTGGGTGGAACTTACCTCTAACGGATGTACTTACAAACAGAGTGTGAATGTTACTGAATACACAATCCCAATCATCACTTCCATTGAAATTGATGGCACAACAGTGAAAATTGGTGCTAGTGGCGGTACCCCACCTTATGAATACTCTTTGGATGGGGTGATATGGCAGACTTCAAATATTTTCTATGATGTACCAAGAGGCGCCCATTATGTGGTGGTAAGAGACTCTAAAATGTGCGCAGAAGTGAAAAAGGAATTTGCGATTATTAACCTTATCAATACCATTACTCCCAATGGAGATGGACTCAACGAAACGATAGATTATTCCGCCTTAATGTCCCACGATAATCTTGTATTCAGGATCTTTGACCGATACGGAGCAGAACTTTTCAGAGGAACTCGTGAGAACCGGTATATCTGGGATGGAAAAGTTGGAGGCAGATATACTCCTACAGCCACTTATTGGTACTTTATCAGCTGGACAGAATACGGATCCACGGTTTCAATAAAGCATTCAAGCTGGTTGTTGGTAAGACACAGATAAAACATATAAAAGGTTGAAAGAGAGTAATTTTTTTCAACCTTTTATTATATATCCCGGATCGTATCCGGGTCGGAAATATATTTATAACATTCATTAACAATTGAATACTAAAGTTTAATATAACTTTAACCACTATTCCTTATCTAACTAAGCACAAATTGCTGTATTTCTATGTAATTTTGCCAATTATATGAAGAAACTGTTTACTCTGTTGCTACTGATTTTTCTGGCAAAAATCAATGCTCAAATATATTCCGGGGAGGTATTTCTACGAGATAACTCCATCCTTTATCTTAACCAGGTATATGTTACCAATCTCAATACACAAAAAACTGTACTTGCTGACTACAACGGTAATTTCAATGTCCCGGCTAACCCCGGAGATGTTATTCGTTTTACGTCCATTGTTACGGAAAGAAAGGATATTAAGATGACCCCTCAGTTATTAGCGCAGAAAAATCTTGTAGAACTGAAAATAGCTTATTATGAGATCCAGGAAATTGTACTCAGCAGATTCAAGCCTACAGGAAACCTCAGATATGATGTAAACTCTCTCAGAAAAGAAGATAAAGCACTGGCCATTAAAAAAGTTATCGGACTTCCTGAGCCTAAGGGAGATGGAACACCTCCGGAGCTTCCTGTTGCAGGATTAAGGGATGGAGGTCTTACTTTCAGCCTTGAAAGTATTTATGATATGCTTTCCGGCGAAAGAAAGAAAAAGCAGCGTTATCAGGCTTATGAGAGGATGAATAGCTCGGTCACTCAGGTTAAAAACTATTTAGGAAAAGATTATTTTGCGAAGTTTAAGATTCCGGAAAACCTAATTGATAACTTTTTACAATTTGTATATACTTCGGAAAATATACAGCCTTATATACTGGCAGGAAACTTTGAAGCTATAAAAATTCCTATTGAAAAGTATATGCCTATCTATCAGAAGAGATTAAGGAACTCGCATCTTCAGGAAGTTGTAGCTCCCCAACAAACTCAACAAACCGAAAAATAACAATTAAAATATATATAAATCCATGTAGCTTTACATGGATTTTTTTATGGCAAACAGAATCATTCATTATCAATCATTCACATTTTACAGAATACATTTCGTTTATATTCAAAAATATGCTTAATTTTATATCACGATCACGTGTTTAAAATAAAAACAATACTATTTCGTTATCCTAGTAAAGACTAATTGACCCAAACACAAATTAAGAAAAAGTACCAAATTTTTAACTTAATATTATATTAATGAAAAAAATACTTTTACTTCTTGCCACGGTCTTGTTTTTCGGCGTGTCTGCCCAAAAGAAGGGAAAAGATTACAGCGAAATTCTGAAAAGCAATAATATCTATGAAATCAACGCATTCTTAAGAGATGCTCATCCTGATGATCCCCGAAGATCTGTATTGAAGCCCCGGGTTATGGAAATGATGAAGGAATACATCAAAAATGCCCATCCTGAAGATCAAAAAGTAAAAGATATGCAGGAAATGCTGGCCTTATTAAGAAGGCGCCCTTCCACCAAGATCACTTTTGATGAAATGAATGCCATTATCAAACAGAAACAGATCGCCAAATATAAAGCTGAACTTGCAGCCAAAAAATCAACAGAAACTTATACACCCAGCAACGCAAACAATACTTTTGTTGTTAACGCAGCAGCCAATGCAGCTGTTCCCAATGCAGAAGCAGAGGAATTCAATATGCTGATGAATATCTCTCCCATTGAGCATCAAAACAAAACCGTCAAAATCCTTAATTCTTTATTTGATAATGATCCCAATGCTAAAGAATGTATTGTTCTCATTCAAAATCAATCTGACTGTAATATTATTGTAAGAATGGAAGGAGTAGGAAATACAAAGTACAGGCTCGCTGTTCCAGCTCATAAAGACAACTCAATTGTAGTGGAAAAAGGCCAGTATCTTTTTACAAGTTTGGTTTGTGGTGCACAATATGCATCACAAAAAACCATTCAAAAACCAATCATGGTTGCCTTAGGCAGCGCAACAGCAAAATAATCAAAACAATATAATAGTTTCACCATAGGTCTTTTAGCTTTAAAAGGCCTCAATTCTGTGTAAATTTTATTACTTTTGCAGTCATTTTATAAATGACTCATGGGCAAGAATAAATTAGCAAGATTTGCAGAAAACAAGATATTACCGAATGTAATTCAACCTACAAGAGAAGAGGCTTTAGAAGGCTTTGAACTTAAAGGAAAATGGAGAGAGAATTTCTTTAAAAATAACAACCCAATTGTTCTGGAACTAGGCTGTGGAAAAGGAGAATATTCTGTTGGACTGGCCAAAACATTTCCTGAAAAGAACTTTATTGGGGTTGATATTAAAGGAGCAAGATTCTGGTTTGGAGCAAAAGAGGCTGTGGAAAACAATATGAACAATGTGGCTTTTTTAAGAACACAGATTGAACTTGTAGAATATTTCTTTGCTGAAAATGAAGTGGATGAAATCTGGATTACCTTCCCGGATCCCCAAATTAAATATAAAAGAACAAAACATAGATTGACACACCCGGACTTTTTAGCCCGTTATAAAAAATTCCTGAAACCAGGAGGAATTATCCACCTGAAAACGGACTCGGAATTCCTTCACGGGTATACACTGGGATATTTACAGGGAGCAGGACATGAAATCATTTCAGCTCATCATGATATCTACGGAGCCCCGGAATATGATCCTAATACAGAACATTTGAGAGACATCAAAACGTATTATGAAGAACTATTCTCAGCGAAAGGAAAAACAATAACCTATATAAAATTCCGGATCAACTGATGAAATAAACAAACACTATTGATGAAAAAAAAAATTTTGACGATTTTATTTTTCACTTTCCTTACCCCCGGCTTTACATACGCACAAAAAAGCAGTAAAGACATCTTAAAAAGCGTAAATATCAAGGAAATTGAAGAATATCTTAAGACCGCACACCCTGACGATCCTAAAAAGAGTGTGCTGAAACCTAAACTTATTGCTTTAAAAAACTCTGAGTGGACGAAGGGAGCACATGCTGCCAAACCCATGGAGGCCAGACCTGTTATTGCAGATATTCCCAAAAACGCTATGAAAGATCCCAATTCTAATGAAGCGGAAGAATTTAAGCGCTTAATTGCCGAAACATCTGCAAAGCATAAGGAGAAAACCGTACAGCTCTTAAATACAATGCTTAATGAAGATGTTACCAAAAAAGAATCTATTCTTTTATTTAAGAATAATTCAGACTGTAATATTGTTCTCAGGATAGAAGGAAAAGAGTACTATAATCTTGCAGTTCCCGCTCACGGAGAAAACTTCATTATCGTGAATAAAGGCTTTTATACACTGAACAGTAATGTTTGTGATATGAAGTACTTCTCTCAGAAAGATATAAAAAGAAGTATCTTTGTAACCATAGACAATCCGGGCCAGCCAGGAACTCAACAAGTCTCTGTGATAAAAGCTCCACCTGATAAACCATTAAGAAAAAGAAAAGCAAAAAAATAAGCGGGTATGAAAAAGTTATTAGTTCTTACCGGGATTTCAATGATCCTTACCAGTTGTAGTGTTAATTATGGTGGTTATCCCATTAGAAATCCCTATCCTACTAACTCCAGCGGTAGTAGTGCAGCTAATACAGAGAGAGAATATAATGAACTGATGAAGACTTACAAATCTGAAACAGCTGAAGTTCTTACAGATCTTCTTAACGAAGCAGATCCTACCAATCCCAGAACCTCCCTTTCGGTAGAAAATTCATCTCGCTGCAATATGGTTCTTACCATCAGTGGTAACGGATATTTTAAAAAGGTTCCAATTGGAGCTGGAAAAATCGGAGCTGTAATGGTTCCTAAAAATCAAAGCTACAGGCTATCGGGAATGTTGTGTAACTCATCTTATCAGTCTACAAAGTTTATTACAAGTTCATACAATATCAAAGTATCTAACTAAAAATAAGCCCTCACAGTAACTTGTGGGGGCTTTGTTTATAAATATTTTTCCGACACTCTAAATGTAATTAATTTCTGTCATATCATAGCGCTATTATACATTTCTCTATCCATACCAAAAGAACATCGTAACCACTATTTAAAATCATTATTGAGGCTTGCATGGGATTATAAAATACCTCATTAATCTGCCGTCATCAGCAAAATCTGTGAACCCCTATATAAAACAAAAAAACGCTGGACCGAAATCCAGCGTTTTTCCTATATTAAAGAAAATCTTTAATTATTCTGCATCGAAATCAGCATCTGTATCAGCAGATACTTTTTCTCCTTCTTCTTTAGATTTTTCTTTATCAGCTTTTCTTTGAGACTGACCTTCTTTGATAGAATCAGAAACAATGCTCAAGATCATATCGATAGATTTAGAAGCATCATCGTTTCCTGGGATAACGAAATCTACTTTTCTAGGATCAGAGTTTGTATCAACGATACCGAAAACTGGAATACCAAGTTTCTTAGCTTCAGTTACCGCGATGTGTTCTCTTAAGATATCAACTACAAAAATTGCAGAAGGAAGTCTAACCATGTCAGAGATAGAACCTAAGTTTTTCTCTAAGTTAGCTCTTTGTCTGTCAACTTGTAATCTTTCTTTTTTAGATAAAGTTTCGAACGTACCGTCTTTTTTCATTTTGTCGATAGAGTTCATCTTCTTTACCGCCTTTCTGATAGTAACGAAGTTCGTTAACATACCTCCAGGCCATCTTTCTGTAATATAAGGCATATTAAGTTCAGAAGCGTGTTTTGCAACCACTTCTTTCGCTTGCTTCTTAGTAGCTACGAAAAGAACTTTTTTACCTGCAGAAGTTAACTTTTCTAAAGCGCTGCACGCTTCATCTAATTTAACTGCTGTTTTATGTAAGTCTACAATGTGAATACCGTTCTTCTCCATAAAAATGTATGGAGCCATATTTGGATTCCACTTTCTAGTCATGTGACCGAAGTGTACGCCAGCCTCTAAAAGGTCTTTTACATTTGCTTTTGCCATGTTTTCTGTTTTTGTTAGTTTACTTTCCGTCTTTTAAACAATCAACAACTTCTTTAGATGGGAGAAGCGTTTGGATGCTAAACGTAACGGGCAATTGGCGGTTTGCTTTTTGCTTTTGGCAATTGGCTTTTCGCCGAGATTAAGTTTAAAAAAAATTTAATACATTCCTGTAGCCAATAGCCATAAGCCATCTGCCAACGAGAAATCTTAACGTTTTGAGAATTGGAATCTCTTTCTTGCTTTTTTCTGACCTGGCTTCTTTCTTTCCACCATTCTTGCGTCTCTTGTAAGTAAACCAGCTGGCTTTAATGCTAATCTGAACTCAGCGTTGATTTCGCATAAAGCTCTTGAAATACCTAATCTGATAGCTTCTGCCTGACCTGTATTACCACCACCGAATACGTTTACGGTAACGTCATACTGACCAACAGTCTCAGAAAGGATGAACGGTTGGTTTAATTTGTAAACCATCACGTCTGTAGAGAAATATTCTTTAGCATCTTTACCGTTTACTGTAATGTTTCCAGAACCTGGTCTTACATAAACTCTTGCTACAGAAGTTTTTCTTCTTCCGATTTTGTGAACTATAGACATAATTAATTATTTAAATTCGTTAACATTAATTGTTTTAGGCTGTTGAGCTTCATGTTTGTGCTCAGTTCCTTCATATAAATAAAGGTTCTTAAGGATAGCAGCACCTAATCTGTTTTTAGGTAACATACCTTTTACAGACTTCTCTAATACCTTTAAAGAATCTTTCTTTTGAAGTTCAGCCGCAGTCATAGACTTCTGTCCACCAGGGTATCCTGTATGCCAGATATAAGTCTTATCAGCCCACTTGTTTCCGGAAAGCGTAATTTTCCCAGCATTCAAAACGATAACGTTATCACCACAATCTACGTGAGGTGTAAAGTTCGTTTTGTGCTTACCTCTCAAAATCTTTGCAACCGTAGAAGCTAGTCTTCCTAACGGCTGTCCTTCAGCGTCTACCACAACCCATTCTTTATTAGCAGTAGCTTTGTTCGCTGAAACAGTTTTGTAACTTAATGTATTCACACGTTTTAGTTAAAGATTAAACATAATTTACCCCTAAAAGGGTGTGCAAAGGTACAAATTATTTTTGTAACCCAAAAACATATTTCATTTAATCTATAGAATATCGGATAATCAGCCCTCTAGCAATAGATTTTAACACTATTTATACTTTTGGCATAAAACTTGTAAAATGTTGTGGCGATGAAAAAAAACGTTTAGAAGGTTCTAAAAACACAGAGATGATAAAGCAAGAGTCTATTCCCTCAACTCTTTCTTTATTACCTTTCCTCTCTAAAACGGCATTCAGATATTCAATAGGATAATATTTTTGAAATCAATAAAAGGAAGCCTTAGTTAAAAAAAATTGTTTCCAAAAAATTTCAATAAAAAGATGAAAACAAGGGCTATTCCCACTGTCACAAAAGAAAACCCTCTTTTATCAGGCTTGAATAATACACGGATCACTTCTTTTAATTTGGCCGAATCAAAACATTAGGATTCCAATAATGAGAACCTGATAGTAGATGGCTGTACCCAGTGCATGGATTTCATATATATAATCCTGGATGATTATGTTGATCAACATTGCTGATAATAGAAAACATCCAAAAATCCTTGTCCTGTTAAATAAAGTCAGAATCGCTCTAAGTACTTCAAAAGCTCCCAGAATAACAGGAAATCCTTTTGAATACCCATAGAATATCCACATTATATCATGACAGGACATCTTATCCAGCCCCACCTCTATTTTACAGTCTGAAAACTGCAAAGGCTTACTCAATCCATATATCAACATGGATATAAAAACAGTTAGAATAATTATCCCGTATATTAAATTGACAATCTTCAATTTAGATATAGTCTTCATAGTTTATATGGTTATTGATTTCAATTGCAAGCAACACTTTTTTGCCAGCAATAAATACTGAATCAGCCATTACATAGCTTCCTTCAAATGTAAAATATTATCTTACAAGCAGAGATTCCTTAGAATACAACTTACACAGTTATTTTATATAACGAACTTAATCGTTCACTAATAATTATTTTATTCAATTTTAACTTTTCTTTAAAGATTTCCTCAAAAGCCTATCGATATAATTGTTTATTTCCCGAAATAATTATCTTTGTCGCACAAACAAGTACCATGAGCCACGGAAAGATCCGAGAAGACAAAACCTGCCTGAACTGTGGGCATCAAGTAGAGGAAAGATTCTGCCCTCAATGCGGACAGGAAAATACAGAAAGACGGCAGCCTTTCTATTTTCTGTTCACCCATTTTATTGAAGATTTCACCCATTATGATGGTCAGTTCTGGGGAACCGTAAAAAATTTACTTTTCAGCCCTGGAAAACTTACAACCACTTATCTTGATGGTAAAAGACAAAAGTTTGTACCTCCTGTAAAACTTTATATTTTTATCAGTTTTATTACATTTTTTGTATTTGCACTATTTCCTATGGTAAATATAGGATCCAGTGAAAAACATAATGAAAAACAAGGTGAAACAGGTCTTGTAAAAATTATGAAACCTACTAAAGCTATTGGAACACAGAAAATAATAGACAGTATAAAAGCTAAAAAAATACTGACTGAAGAAGATTCTCTTGCTATTGAAAAACTAGAAATGATTCCTGATTCTGCCAATCTGGAAACAATGCTGGATATGAACAAAACAATAGATTCCGGTGATGGAAACTATAAAACAAAAAAGTCCTATGATTCAGCTATGGCTAAAAATCCGAAATTCTTTGATTTTGTAGAGAAACCAATTGTTCATAAATACTTCGAATTAAAAGACCACGGTATTACCAAAAAAGAGCTATTAAACAATATGATAGAAAAATCATTTCACAATCTTCCTAAAGCTCTTTTCATTTATCTTCCTTTGTTTGCATTCTTCTTATGGGTGTTTCACAATAAGAAAAAATGGTGGTATTTTGACCATGGAATTTTCACCCTGCATTATTTCTCTTTCTTATTACTTACCATTTTATTGATATTCCTGTTTGGAAAAGTGACAAAACTAACAGAAATTAAATCTCTAAACGCAATTCTTTATTTAGTAATGACTATCATTACCATATACAGTATGGGATATTTCTTTATTGCTCACCGACGGGTTTATCGTGCACACGGATTGGTAAGCATTATAGTGGGTATGATATTATTAGCCATAAATTTTTTCGCATTCATGTTCTTACTTGTAGGCCTGGCTCTGGTAAGCTTCATGACGATTCATTAAATAAAAAAGAGGCAGTCAAATTTGACTGCCTCTTTTTTTATTTTCTTAATGACTTAGTTGCCCTAAAACTTGCTATTACATAATAGGCTACAAACACCATGGAAAACTTCAGAATGGATGGAATGGCCAGTTCAAGTTTAAAAATTAAAGTTCCTGTCAGCACCAGAATAGCCATCACTACAAAAGATAGTCCTAATTTTTTAGGCAGTGTAAAATCCGGAGTATCCAGATAATAAGCAATACCCCAGGCAGCTCCAAAAGCAACGGCATAATAAAATTCCAGACCGATATTATCTGAACTTAAAAGGAAATAATTGATAAGGAAGCTTACTACGGTCCCCAACGCGAAATATATCAAAGCTTTTTGCATGTCTGTAAAATATGATGCAAAAGTAGAGATTTTAATTTGAGTAATGAATCTCAGTTCGGGATAAAAATTCCTGATTTAGGTTGGTTTGAAGTTGGGAGCTGGAAGTTATGAAGCTCATAAACAATCGCTGTTTCTCTTATTTAAGGTAATTTAGTTGTAACTGTAGTCAGTATAACTAAAATAACCTCTGGCCTCCTTCTTCCAGCTTCCAGTCATAAGTTTTTAGTTACTTTAACTGATATCAGATTAATGAAGGATATGTCAATTTCTAAACGAAATCTGTAAGTCATTTTTGATTCTGCAACCACCGAACCTTTCGCCTTTCAAATTCTTAAACCTAAAAACGGAATCATTTTATTAAATAACGCCACACAAGCGAATGATAATCAATATTATAAAATCAAACACGAGGTTGTTTTTTTATTATTATATTTGAAAACTTAGAAACTTTCTAGAATTTTTATGGAAACCCAAAAATATACTCCAACCAACAAGGTAAGAATCGTAACAGCAGCGTCATTATTTGACGGACATGATGCTGCAATCAATATTATGCGTCGTGTCATTCAGGGAACTGGATGTGAAGTGATTCACTTAGGACATGACAAATCAGCTGAGGAAGTTGTAAACACAGCGATCCAGGAAGATGCCAATGCGATTGCATTAACTTCATACCAGGGAGGTCACAATGAATATTTCAAATATATCTATGACCTTTTAAGAGAAAAAAACTCACCACAGATCAAAATTTTTGGTGGTGGCGGTGGTGTCATCCTGCCTGAAGAAATCGAAGATATCATGTCTTACGGAATCGACAGAATTTATTCTCCCGATGACGGCCGCGAACTTGGATTACAGGGAATGATCGACGATTTAGTGAAAAGATCAGATTTCGCAACAGGAAAAGAGGTTACAGCAAGTGATTTAGATTCAATCAGCTTTGAAAATTCTACAAGCATTGCTAAAATCATTTCTGCCGTTGAAAACTTTTCAGACGAAAAACCTGAATTGGTAAAAGCGATTGATGAGAAATCAAAAGATTTAAATATCCCAATTATTGGTATTACGGGTACAGGAGGAGCCGGAAAATCTTCTTTGACAGACGAATTGGTAAGACGCTTTCTACGTTCAAATCCAGGTAAAAAAATTGCCATCATTTCGATTGACCCTTCGAAAAAGAAAACCGGAGGAGCGCTTTTGGGAGACAGAATTCGTATGAATGCAATCAATGATCCAAGAGTTTATATGCGTTCGATGGCGACGAGAGAAAACAACGTTTCCGTTTCTCCGTTCATTCATTCTGCTTTAAATGTATTGAAACTGGCTTATCCTGATGTGATTATTTTGGAAACTTCCGGTATTGGCCAATCAGGTTCGGAAGTATCAGATTTTGCAGACGTTTCCATGTACGTGATGACTCCTGAATATGGAGCTTCTACACAGTTGGAAAAAATCGACATGTTGGATTATGCAGATTTGGTTGCTTTAAACAAGTCTGATAAACGTGGTGCTTTAGATGCACTTCAGGCCGTAAGAAAGCAGTTCCAGAGAAACCATTTGTTGTGGGAAAGCCCATTAGATGATATGCCGGTGTATGCAACAAAAGCATCTCAGTTCAACGACCACGGAACCACTGAGTTATACAACCGATTAGTTGAGAAAGTTAATGAGAAATATTCTGATTTAAACTTGCGAGGTTTTGTAGAGCAGGAAATTACAGACGAAGTAACGATTATTCCTCCAAAAAGAGTACGTTACCTTTCTGAAATCGTTGAAAACAACAGGCAATACGACGCCAACGTTGAAAAACAGGCTGAATTAGCAAGAAAAATGTATCACATTGAAGGCGTAAAAAGTTTCCTTTCAAATGAAACTTTAGATGCTGAATATCAGAAAGCAGAAAAAGATCTTCAACAGGAGAATATTGATTTCCTGAAAAATTGGGATGATACGAAACAGGCTTTCAAAGCTGAGTTTTATTCTTATTTCGTTCGTGGAAAAGAAATTAAGGTTGAGACTTCAACCGAATCTTTATCTCATTTAAAAATTCCAAAAATATCATTGCCCAAATATACTGATTGGGGTGATTTGATTAAATGGAAAGGTCAGGAAAATCTTCCGGGAGGATTTCCATACACTGCGGGAATTTATCCTTTCAAAAGAACTGGAGAAGATCCAACCAGAATGTTTGCCGGAGAAGGCGGACCGGAAAGAACCAACAGAAGATTCCACTATGTTTCGGCAGAAATGGATGCAAAACGTTTATCAACAGCTTTTGACTCTGTAACTTTATACGGACAAGACCCTGCTCTTCCACCAGATATTTATGGTAAAATTGGAAATGCAGGAGTTTCTATTGCGACGTTGGATGATGCTAAAAAATTGTATTCCGGATTTGATTTGGTGAATGCAATGACTTCAGTTTCTATGACCATCAACGGACCTGCACCGATGTTATTAGCTTTCTTTATGAATGCTGCCATCGACCAGAATGTTGAGAAATATATTGCTGAACACAAGCTTGAAGCTAATGTTGAGAAAGCTTTAAAAGCAAAATTCGATGATAAAGGTTTAGAAAGACCAAAATATAACGGGGAATTACCTCCTTCCAATAATGGTTTAGGGTTAAAACTATTAGGTTTAACGGGAGATGAAGTGATTCCTGCTGAAGCTTATGCTGAAATTAAGGCTAAAACTATTGCAACTGTTCGTGGAACTGTTCAGGCAGATATTTTAAAAGAAGATCAAGCTCAAAATACCTGTATTTTCTCTACTGAATTTGCCTTAAGATTAATGGGGGATGTTCAGGAATATTTCATCACAGAAAAAGTAAGAAACTTCTATTCGGTTTCAATTTCAGGATATCACATTGCAGAAGCTGGAGCAAATCCGGTTTCTCAGTTGGCATTTACACTGGCTAATGGTTTCACTTATGTGGAATACTATCTGTCAAGAGGAATGGATATCAATGATTTTGCGCCAAACTTATCCTTCTTCTTCTCTAACGGTATCGACCCTGAATATTCAGTGATCGGACGTGTAGCAAGAAGAATCTGGGCAAAAGCTATGAAACTGAAATATGGTGCAGACGAAAGAAGCCAGATGTTAAAATACCACATCCAAACTTCAGGACGTTCGCTTCACGCTCAGGAAATTGATTTCAATGATATCAGAACTACACTTCAGGCACTTTATGCCATCTATGATAACTGTAATTCACTTCACACCAATGCTTATGACGAGGCCATTACAACTCCCACTGAGCAATCTGTAAGAAGAGCAATGGCAATTCAGCTGATTATTAATAAAGAATTAGGATTGGCTAAAAATGAAAATCCGCTGCAAGGTTCATTTATTATTGAAGAACTAACGGATTTAGTTGAAGAAGCTGTTTATGCAGAATTCGACAGAATTACTGAAAGAGGTGGTGTTCTTGGTGCCATGGAAACCATGTATCAACGTTCAAAAATCCAAGAAGAATCTATGCATTATGAATGGTTGAAACATACCGGAGAGTATCCCATCATCGGAGTAAATACTTTCTTAGGAAAAGATGGTTCACCAACGGTTCGTCCGGGGGAAGTTATCCGTTCAACTGAGGAGGAAAAGCAGGTTCAGATTGAAACCCTTCATAATTTCCAAAAATCTAATGAAGACAAGTCAGAAACTGCCTTAAAAACATTACAACATGCAGCCATCAATCAGCAGAATTTATTTAATGTAATGATGGATGCCGTGAAATACTGTTCTCTGGGACAAATCACCAATGCTTTATTTGAAGTGGGTGGTAAGTACAGAAGAAATATGTAGACATGTCACTAACTGTAAAATTATAATTCAAACCTCAAGGAATTTCTTTGAGGTTTTTTTGTATTTTTAATCTAACAAAACTAACACTCATGAAAAAGGAATTTCAAATTAAAGAGCCTTGCTCCGCTGCCCGGGAAAATATGCAGGAAATTCCCGGTGGAAGCTTTTGTGATCTTTGTTCAAAGAAAGTATATGACCTTGCGGCTAAAACGGATGATGAGATTAAAATATTATTACAATCCAATCCATCTGTTTGTGGAAGAATTCAGGCAAATCGATTATATATTCCGGAAGAAAAAGCAAAAACCCAATACCATTTTTTTCAGCTTCCTTTTAGAAAAATAGCCGGTGGAATCTTTCTCTCCATTTTATTTACCTCAAACCTCAACGCACAAAAAAGGAAGATTGATACCTTGGGTGTTGCGGAAATTCAGGGAATGGTTTGGATCTCTCCCAGATCAGGAGATGGAGACTATGATTATCCTGAACCTGTAATAACCAGAAAATTGGAAGTAAAGCCTTCAGGAGATGCAGAAAACCCCATCCAATATCAATCTATTGCCATTCTTACCCCATTTAAAAGATTCAAATCCGAGCATGCATTTAAGAACTATATCAATATTCCGGTTGATAATGTCAGGATGAATAACATATTCGTTTTTGAAGGAACAGACCCTCAAAATGGAGAGCTGAATGCTAATAAATATTTTCTTTTTGTTAATAAGAAACATATTAAGGAAGATGATACTCTGAATCTTAACCTGGATCAGACAAAAAGGATTCCTTTTCTTCCTAAAAATAAGGACTTCATTTATTTTTTGGATGGTGAAGAAATTACGAGAAAAGAGTTTGAACAATACCAAAAAGAAAATAAGATCGATTCCTATTTTCTACCGGAGATCTACGCAGAAGAATTATTTGGTTCTGATTATTACTTTGAAAACGGAGCTATTGTAGCCTATCGGCGATAAGTTCCTACCTTATCCCATCACAAAAAACAATAATAATGAAAAACTATTTCAACAGACTTTTATTTCTATCTGCTCTGTGCTTTATGGTAATGATATCAGCACAAAAGCAATCTGAAGAATTTACCATAAGCCTTCCTACAAAAAAACTGGAGAAGAGTTACTATAAAACCATAAAGCTGATTGACCGCAGGGTTGATACCACTTCATTAGGAACTGTTCGAAAGGGACTTTTAAATAATCCTGCTAATTTAGTTGCTTCTAAACCTCTTTCCGACCAATTTCAAGAGGTCTTAAATAGCCTCAATGGGGAAAATGCAGAAAACGGAACTTTAGTTTTATATCTCAGACAATTGTCCTTTGCTGAAATGGCTGTTCATGGCTATTGTTATTTTCAGGCATTTTTATTCTCAAAAAATGAAGATGGCACTTATTCTTTATTAGACCAGGCCAATCAGGTTATAGACCATAAAGCCAAGTCTGATGTTACCAAAGAAATTCTGCAGAAAGGAAGTGAATTTCTTGTAGATTTTATCGCTACAAATGCTTCTAAAAAAAACAGTTCTGATAAACACTACACTTATGAGCAAATTAAAGACTTTGATAGAATTTCTAAGGAATCTATCAGCATCTTCCATACTTCTGAATTGAAAGATGGGGTTTACAATGATTATCAATCCTTAAAAAATCAGCAGCCTAACAAAGACCTTTCTCGAGTAAAGTTTTATGGGAATGCCCCGAAAATTGTAAGAATCTATGAAACGGTAAATGGTGAAGAAAAGGAAATCAAAAAAGATGACATCTACGCCATTATCTATAAAGGTGAGCTATACATTTATCTTTCCATAGAAAACCTATTTACAAAAGCTGAAAAGAGAGACAACGATTATTATTTTGTTGGAAAAATAAAAACAAACCCAAATGCATCCAATCTAATGGTTGCCCCTGCATTCCCCTATGGAGGAAGCATTGGAGTATCATTCACCAGCAATCCCATTACTCCTTTTGAAATAAAAATTGATTACTTCAATGGTGATTTTATTCCCATCAGAGAAGTTCAGAATAAGAGATAGATGTTAAACTGGGATAGGGAGGCTGGAAGTTATTTTTAGCCATATAAGCAGTGAGACTTTCTTAAAAAGTAAAAAACCGCAGATGATTCTGCGGTTTTACTTTATATATATTGGGAATTATTTCTTGTTGAAATCTCCTGCAAAAACAGAAGTCAGCTTATCTTCACTAATATATTTTTTAATAACATCATTCACTTGATTTACTTTTAAAGCCGAAACTTTCGCTTCCAATGTATCATAATCTTCTAAAGGAATACCATACTGAAGCTGAGAGTTGACAAGTCCCATCAATGTACTCTCATTCCCTAAACTTGTTTTTCTTGAAGTTAACCAAGAAGTTAGGTTAGATTTAAATTCTTCCTCAGTAAATCCTTCTTTTACAGCTTTATTTACTTCTTCTTTTAATGCTTTGTTTACTGCATCTTTCTTAGTTGGATTAAAGAATGCATACCAACCCCAAGATGCCACATTATTATCTGCCGGAACCGCCATATATGAACCTGCGCCATAACTGATTCCTTCTTTTTCACGAAGTCTCATAGGGATTCTTGCCGTCATGAATCCTCCACTGCCCAACATTTCATTAGCAATCAACAGCGCTGGATAATCAGGACTATTTCTATCCATAGAGAAGCTAATCTTACCTACAGCAGCTCCGTTTTCTTTATCCGGAGTTAAATAAATCTTATCTTCTTTTTTAGTCGCAAAAAGCTCAGGCTTAATTTGTTCATAGTTAGATTTGGAGTTCCATTTCCCGAATGTATTTTCCATTAAAGTAGACGCTGTTTTAGAATCCAGATCTCCAATCATGGTTCCTACTCCATTATTACTTCCAATAATTTTATTGTAAAAATCTACAAGTTCCTGTCTTTTGATTGTTTTATTAGCCTCAATCTGCTCTTTGAAAGATGGAGTATAGAAAATACTTTCTTTAGGATAGTTTTCTGTAATTTTTCCAATTTCTGTAAATGCTAATGCCTGTGGATCATTTAAAGAACCTTCCAGATAGGTATTGTATTCATTAACAGTTTTTGCTAATTCTGCTTCCGGGAAGTTAGATTCTGTAAGGATTTCTTTCATCAGATCCATTACTTTCGGTAAATGCTCTTTGTATGTATTTACGTTAGCAGATAACGTTTGCCCTTTGAATGAGAAACTGATGGAAGATTTCCACTGATCCAGCATATCCTGAATCTGCTCTTTGGTATGAGATTTAGTTCCTGTTTTCATAACCTGAGCCATTAAAGCTCCTATCTGAACTTTCCCGCCTAAGTCTTTAGCATTACTTACAGGGAAACGGAAACTTCCCAATACTTTTCCGCCTTTAATTTCTTTCTTGATAACGCCATATTTCATCCCGTTGCTTAATTTCCCTTCCGTAAGATTAGCTTTTAGGTTTTTAACGCTTGCTTCAAAAGGAGCTACTTCTTTTTCTAACGCTTTTCCCTTATAATCTTTAGTCAGGCTAGCAATCTGGTCATCAGAATATTCAAGGTTTTTAACTCTTTTTTCATCTTTAGCAGGTACAAATACTCCTACCGTTCTGTTATTGGTTTTAAAATATTTATCAGCAACCCTTTGGATATCAGCCAAAGTTAATTTTTCAACATTATCACGATACAGCATTCCTAATTTGTAACTTCCAGCACCTACAATCTCCGTAAGTCCAATTGCAAAATTGATGGTATTATTTTTTGTGTTCTCAATTTGCTTTAAAATTTTAGCCTTTGCTCTTGTAACATCCTGCTCTGTATACTTAATGGTTGAAACTTTATCCAGCTCTGTTCTGAACTCACTTTCCACTGCTTTTACATCTTTATCAGCGGGAACTTCCAAACCGAAATACATAAATGCGGCATCTCTTACCGTTGGTTGATAAGAATAAACAGAAGCTGCTTTATGAGAATCAATCATTGCTTTATATAAGTACCCTGAAGGGTCTGCTGTTAAAATTTCTGATAACGCATCTAATGCTGCATAGTCTTTATCTGCATAAGGTGCTGTATGATATAATGCTCCCACAATTTTACTGTCTCCCGAACGCTTCAACTCTACAAAACGTTCTCCATCCTGAGCCGGCTCAACAGTATAAGTCTGATCTAAAACTCTTGAAGGTCTCGGAATCACAGCAAAGTATTGGGAAATATAATTCAAAGCCTGCTTTTCATCAAATTTACCTGCTACAACCAATGTAGCATTGTCCGGTTGATAATGTTTTTCATAGAATTTTCTAAGGGTTGGCGCCTTTACTCTTTCAATATCTTCCTTACTTCCGATGGTACTGTTTCCGTAGTTATGCCATAAATAAGCAGTAGATACAATACGCTCCATTAGAACTGACCCTGGGTTATTCTCCCCAATCTCAAATTCATTTCTTACTACAGAGAATTCTTTATCCAGATCTGTTTGAAGAATAGTAGCATTCACCATTCTGTCGGCTTCCATTTCTAAAGCCCACTTCAGATTTTCATCACTTGAAGGGAAAATTTCATAATAATTTGTTCTGTCATACCAGGTAGTACCATTGGCATCCCCTCCTTTATCTGACAATTGTTTCTTTATATCACCTAATTTTTTAGTGCTTTTAAATAACATATGCTCCAGTAAGTGGGCCATTCCTTTTTCTCCATAACCTTCGTGCTTAGAGCCTACATTGTAAATAATGTTCACCACCATATTACTTTGTGAAGCGTCCGGAATTAAAAGAACTTTCATCCCATTACCCAGCGTGTATTCTTTTACTCCCTCTGTGTTGCTTACAAATTTTGGAGCTTCCGCTTTTTGCGAAAATAAAGGTGTCGCGATTCCAGTGAAAAATAGGACAGCTGTCCCAACCAATAGATTTTTCATGTGTTTTATTTTAAATCTGTCTAATTTTGAGTGTTTTCAAGTCTATTATACTAATTAGACTCTATAAATCACTGAAATGTTACAAATTTTGTCATAAAATTGCAGTATTAACAGAAACTTAGAGTAATGAAGCCTAAAGCCTTATTCAACTGGAGCAGCGGAAAAGATTCTGCGTTGGCTCTTTATAAAATAGTACAGGAAAATCAATATGAAGTAGAAACTCTATTAACCAGCATCAATAAAGAGTTTCAAAGGATTTCTATGCATGGGGTTCATGTTCTTCTATTGGAACAGCAGGCCTCTCTTCTTGGCATTCCCCTTACTAAAATGGAGCTTCCAAAGGAGCCATCTATGGAAGAATATCAGGAAATCATGAATATAACAATGGCTGAAATACAGGCTCAGGGTATTACCCATTCTATTTTTGGAGATATTTTTCTGGAAGACCTCCGTTTATATAGAGAAAAACAATTAAGCACCATTGGAATGCAGGCTATATTTCCTCTTTGGAAACAAAATACCTCAGACCTCATCCGGGAATTTCTAAAATTGGGATTCAAAACAATTGTAACCTGTGTGAATGGAACGTATTTAGACAAAAGTTTTGCAGGAAGAATTATTGACCAGCAGTTCCTTAATGATCTCCCTGAAAATGTAGATCCTTGTGGAGAAAATGGGGAATTTCATACGTTTACTTTTGATGGGCCGATTTTTAGAAGTCCGGTTCAGTTTGAAATTGGAAAAACCGTGAAAAAAACATATCCAAAACCAAAGTCTAACCCGGAAGACCAAGATGAAGAATATATTTTTTGGTTCTGCGACCTGATTCCAAAATAATCTATAAATGATATTTTTAGCCACAAATGAACCAATAAAATGAATCCTACAAACTTATAAGCCTTTGTCTTTATGTGGTTTAGAATTTCTAAACCACATCAAAACATAGAATATCAATGCACAATGAGTTTATTCGTGCATACGTCGCAATACAATTTTACTTTAACTGTGTAATGGTGCTGTTCATCGTTTCAAAGATCAGCTGAACATCTGTTTCATTGGTTTTCCAATTAACAAAAGCTGCCCGGATCCCTTTATGCTGATTATAGAAAGTGGGTGTCATAAAAACTTTCCCTGTACTATTAAGCATTTTAAGAAATTTCCCTACCTCGTCCTGCTTTGTATCATCTTTCAGGGTGAAACATACCGTATTGAGACGCACCGGCGCTAAGAGTTGAAAATCATTACTGTTTTCAATAAGTCTTCCAAAATTTCTGGCCAATGCAACATTATTTTCTACAATTTCCTTATAGCCTTCTTTTCCATAAGCCATTAAAGAAAACCATGCCGGAAGAGCTTTTAGCCGTCTTGAGTTCTCAGGAAGAAAATCTAAATAATTGAAGTCAGCCAAAGGATCTACCAAATAAGGAGCATTGGAGTTCTGAAAAGTTTCTACCTGTAAAGTCTTGTATTGTTCCTTTACTAAAAACAGGGCACTTTCGTAAGGAACATTCAGCCATTTATGACAGTCTACCGTAATACTGTCGGCATGTTCCCAACCTTCAACAAGGTGTTTATAATGTTCTGAACAAGCTGCAAAGCCGCCAAAAGCAGCATCAATATGCCACCAGAAGTTATATTTTTCTTTCAGTTTTTTGATCTCCATGAAATCATCAAAATCAACAGTATTTACGGTTCCACCACTGGAGATAAGTATAAACGGTTCATTGTTCAGTTGTATGATCTGTTCTTCAAGATCGTTAATAGAAATAGCTTCACGATCATTTCCATCAGTTTTAACCATGATCATATTATTGCTGCCTATTCCTAAAAGAGACAGTGACTTTACAGAGGATGAATGAGGAGTTGCAGTCAGAACTTTCATTGTTTCAGAAACTCCTTCTTTAGCAATGTCTCGCCCTTTTTCTTTCCCTAACCATTGGCGGGCAACTGCCAGACAGGTAAAATTAGACATTGTTGCACCAGTGACAAAGCCACCCAGAAAATTATCCGGAAGTTCCAGTAGCTCCAGAATAAGTTTGATGGTTTCAAATTCTACATTTGCAGAAATATCTCCCTGTCCTTTTGTAGATTGGGTATTCTGGTCATAAATGGTAGTCAGCCAGTCTCCGGCAATAGATGCCGGTGTAGTGCCTCCGGTTACAAATCCCAGATATCTTGGGCCGGAAGATGCTACCATGATAGATTCAAACCTTTCGTTGAATATATTGATTACGTCTTCGGTTCCATAACCATACTCCGGCAGGCTTACCGGTTCCGCTACAAAAGGATTGTTGACGGATGTAGGTCTGTCTGCAAGAGAATTCAGATATTCTGCTCCTTGCTTTTTTATAATATCTAATAGATGGCTTATGTTTACTGAATCATTTTTCAGATGTTCTTTCATGATGGTGGGATAATGTATAATTTATTCAAATGTATTGAATAGTCTTCAAAGAACCATTAAATATAGATTAAATACCCGAATTTTCCCTTCTTAGCACGCATTTTGCATCCTACAACGCTCTTAAAAATTTCAGTATCTTTAAGAGTATCAATTTTAATCTCAAAAAAATAAACACCCGTGATCAAAAATTTAATGTTCCTTATTTCTTTTTGTTTTTTAGTATTATCATGTAAAACAGAAACTCCACCACCTCCCGTTGATAAAAAAGCAATTGTTGATTCTACCATCACCGCTTTTCAGAAAACACTTTTAGAGCAGCAGATTGATTCTGTATTCAAAAAGTATCATTTTAATGGAAGTATAGCCGTTTTTAAAGATTCTCTTCCTCTTTACAGAAAGGAAAACGGGTATTCGGATTTTAAGAGAAAAGTTAAAATAGACAGCAGTACCATTTTTGCGATAGGATCTGTAAGCAAGCAGTTCACGGCCGTTATGGTCTTGCTTCAGATGGAACAGGGAAAATTAGATGTTACGGATAAAGTTTCTAAATATGTAAAGGAGTTCCAGATCAAGGAATATGAAAATATTACGATTCATCAGCTTCTGAACCATACTTCAGGGCTTAATATGATGGGAGGAAAACTGATGTTTAAAAGCGGGACAGATTTTTTCTACTCCAACGACGGTTTTAATGCCTTAGGAAAAATCGTAGAAACCGTATCCGGAAAATCATATGATGACAATGCTTTAGAACTATTCAAAAAGGCAGGTATGACTCAGTCTTCAACCGGAGATGTTTTTAAAGGAAGTAATTTCGCATCAGCTTATTTGGGAAATGCCAGTAAGTTCGAGGAAGTTCCCAATATGCCTAAAAGATTAGGCGGAAAGGAAATAGGTACTCCTGCCGGTGGAATTCTTTCTACCATTCAGGATCTTCATACATGGAACAATGCGTTGTATGGCGGAAAAATTCTGAAACCGGAAATGCTTAAACTCTTCATGGCAAAAAGTGCAGAAAGACGCCATGCAATCTTTGGAAAAATGGGCTATGCCTACGGAATCATGTTGAACATCGGCAAGCCCAATTCTTATTTTCACAGTGGGTATATAAAAGGTTCTCCTTCACTGAATATCTATTATCCTGAAACGAAGACTTCTGTTATTATTCTTTCTAATATTGCAGATGAAGAAAAAGGAAAAGGTTTAGTCTTCAAACCGCATATTGAAGTGAAGAAGATTACAGACCATCTTGAAAGCACCCTTAATCAGCTTAGATCAGGACATTAGTTTTTTGGGCTTTGAATACAGTAAATTATTTTTATACTTATGAAAAAGATGTACTTCATAGCAATCTATCCGCCTGAGGAAATCATTGAGCAGATAAAGGAGTTTAAACAAGATCTGGCTATTTCTTTCCATAACTCCAAAGCATTAAAAAATGATGCTCACATTACTCTTTTTCCACCTTTCTCCAGAGAACCGGAATTAGAGGAAGATATTCACGTTGCTTTTCAGAAAATTAATACCAATCTTCCACCATTTGAAATGGAATTGAATGGCTTCGGGAGTTTCCCCAATCCCAAAAATCCGGTGATCTTTGTGCATCCTGAAGATAATATTCACTTAACAGATCTTTACAACAGGGTAAAACAACAGTTTAGGTTTGCAAAATATTCTTTCACTCCTCATATGACTGTAGGCTACAGAGATTTGAGTTGGGAAAATTATCTTAAAGCCTGGGAAAAATATCAACACAAAGAATACAAAACGAAATTTCTAGTTGATAAAATTTTATTATTAAGACATGATGGAAAATGGGTTCCTATTGCGGAGAAAACCTTTACAGAAACAATATAAAACCTTTCCTATTTTATTCCCCCAATTCCTACAGATAGCAACCTATCTCTATTATCTATTCATCTATCATCTCTTCGTCTTTACCCCATTATTATTTTATAAAGTCCTATCTTTGACCCCAATGATTGCAGAGAAGATAATTTTAGGTATTGATCCCGGAACAACTATTATGGGATTTGGTCTTATTTCCGTTAAAAAAGGTAAAATGGAGATGGTTTCTATTCATGAACTTATCCTGAAAAAATACCCCAATCATGAGACCAAACTAAAATATATTTTTGAAAAGACATTGGCATTAATTGACGAATATCACCCTGACGAAGTAGCTCTTGAAGCACCTTTCTTTGGAAAAAACGTACAGAGTATGCTGAAATTAGGGCGTGCGCAAGGCGTCGCTATGGCTGCAAGCCTATATAGAAATGTTCCCATCACTGAATATTCCCCTAAAAAAATTAAGATGGCCATCACCGGAAATGGTAATGCCAGCAAAGAACAGGTAGCAGGAATGCTTCAGAATCTTCTTAATCTAAAGGAGTTTCCAACAAAATATTTAGATGCCTCGGATGGCCTTGCTGTTGCTGTATGCCATCATTTTAATTCAGGAACAATAGCCGATACCAAGTCCTATTCCGGCTGGGAGAGCTTTTTGAAACAGAATCCGGATCGGTTGAAGTAGATAATTTGATGGACAATCACAAAATTACTTAATCTAATATGAATGGAATTTTCTTTGTTTTTAAAACACCATGAAATATTTTAATATTGTTTTTTTTCAAAGAGTCTAACTGTTCTTTGGTAAGTATTTTTTTATCTCAGTACTGTCAAAATTTAATTCTATCTGAATAAAATATTCCTTCTTTTTATCAAAAGTATAATAACTACCTGAAGACTCAAGGTCCTTTTTAAAAATTGAAATTTTCTTTGAGAGTTTCTTTTTGATCATCGGGAGCCAAAACAAATTTTGATTTTGTAATGACTTTAAATGTCTTTGTTCCCCAATAATCAATCTTAACACCCTGAGCCAAAAGTTTTTTCCATAGTAAAGAATCTTTGTGTGCATTACATATAAATTGATCCATTTCTTTTCCTCTCGGCTGCTCTCTATCAATATAAACTGTATTTACGGTAGGTTCTTTACTTTCTTTATCAGTTATTAATATACTTCCCCCTAAATATCCCCATCCTGCATTATTAATAAATGAAAGCGGATAAAAAATGTATTTTACATCTGTATTATTTCTGACCACAAGGCAGGAGTTTTTATTTGCATCATATACTGAATCGCAAAAGTTAAGAGTTACTCCTTTTGGGGTACAGCTTAAGCACATCATAAAAACTATTAGGAGCAGGATCTGTTTCATACTTTATTTTCTGAATTTTAATTAAAATCATTTTTTAAAATAGATCCAATCGCTACTTATATAATCACAGTTTTTACAAACTCTTGTTTCTAAGGAAACCATAAAACGATACCATTTTTTTTCCCAGAGAATAAGTACTGCTTAGCAGGCTGAATTTATATTGCTTTGTTTCATTCTTTTTCAGTAAAAAACTGTAAGGAAAACATGGTTCTGTAAAACAGTCAAAATGATTCCTTGGAAAATCCATATCATCATATACTCCATCTTCAGTATCACTTTTTTGAAATGCAGTTAGCACCAAGGCATTATTGTCAATCTGCTCCGGAACTTTAATTGGTCATTTATCAGGATTTGTGATTTCAAAAATAGCTTCTCCTGTATTGATGTTATCAAGATTCAGTTTATAGATATATTTTGTATTGACTTCCTGCCCAAAACAGGAAATAGATATCAGAACAAAAAAGGAGATAATAATTGATTTCATAAGCTTGTACAGTTTGAAAAATAAATTAACCCAATATCTATTATAACACGTAAAAATAAAATATTACGTTTATTCGCTCTTAGCTCAAAAGTAATTCTAAAATAGAAATAATTTTTAGATTAATCACCTTAATATAAATTCATTAATAACAGATTCTACTGCCAGGTCATCCAATCTAGCGGAACTATTACTTTTTTATATTATTACCTAAATATATCCAAACCAGAGATACTATCCTTTAATCTTGGTTTTCAATTTACTATTCCACATAAAGCTATTTTAACTATTAAAAAAGCGGATACCAAAAGTATTAGTATCCGCATCGTCTATTTCATTACTTACGCATGCTTTAGAAGCATGAGTATAAAGCTATCTATTAGATATAAGTTTTACTTTACCTTTTAACATCCCATCATAAATTTTATACCCTTTAATTACAATTAAGGAACTATGGGTATTTTAGCAACAATACTATCTTGTAGTACTTTATAACCTTTTTTTTCTAAATTATCTATATATTGATTACAGCCAAAAATTGTTGCATTGTATTTATTATGAAGAGAGCTCACATGATATGCATATACCTTCCCTTTTGTATAATTATATAAACTATTATCATCTCCATTTAAACTTAATGCAACATTTTTAGATTCTTTAGGCTTTAAAATAATCAAATCTTTTTTGCAATCATTGTCATTAAAACGGTTATAATATCCCTTACTGAAGTACCTAATTGGAATCATTTTTTCTCCATTTTCTAAAGTATATGATGAACCGTAAAACCCATTGGGGTCAATGATATAGAAATTATTCGTATTATTTATAATGTTATACTTTATTTTATTTTCAGTATTAAGATTATATATTCCTTCTTTTAAAAATATATCGATTTCTTTTCCTTTATTTAGTTTCATTTGATTAGAACAAAAGATAAATAAAAAACAAAATGGTAATAAAAATATTTTTCTCATAATTTTAATTTAACGTCTTAATAACTGGAAAAAATACCATGAAATATTTTCAGCATGTCTATATCCCTGTTTATCCATAGAGCCTGTCCATTGTGCAGCTTTATTATATGCGGATAATTCATTCATTTCTTGTGCAATGTAGCTATTTCCTTGCAAAAGCCTCCATTTGGAAATTACAGTAATGATTGTTCATGAATAATTACAGATGCAGCTGTAAAATTATCCTCTATGGTGTCCAATAGTCTTGGTGCTAGTATAATTTTCCCATTAATAGGATTCGTTATTCCCCAAGCAGGAGAATTACAGACAGTATTATTTATGACCAGATCTAATAATTTATTGTTATCAACAGTTGACAATTTCACGCTGTCCAGAAGGCTTTACCACTTTTTTGACAGAACATCTTTTAAAGCTTCAATCTTTAAACAACGTTCTGCATAAAGTTTCTTAAACTTAGAATTTTCGGACTTCAGATCTATAAGTCTTTAAATATCAAAACTTTCTATACCAGAATATTTACTCTTCCAACGATAAAAAGTACCTTGAGTAATGCCATGTTCACGGCATATTTCTATGACACTCTTACCATGTTCCTGTTCTTTGAGAATCCCAAAAACCTGATTCTCTGAATACTTACTCTTTTTCATATTTAAATTTAAAGTTTTTTTAATCAAAAACTCTAAATTTAAATGGATACATTTTTAGGGAAGTTTACATTTTTATATAATGAGAAGTTTAATATTTTTTTAGAGAAAAGCAAACTTTAGATATATATTATTTCATCACTATACACTTTCTTTTAAGACAATACTACTTCTTTAAACCTTTATGAGATGTTATGATTTTCTTATCATTGTTATGCAGACTTTGGTGAAAAAACTATCTTATATAATTATTTTCTTTTTCTCTAAAAAACTTAGAAATGTTAATATCCATTTTTTTTAAACTAATATTAGGATTAATTATTAAAATATTCTTTTTTCGTAAAGAATCTTTGATTAGCTCTGGAAGAAATTTATTAGAAAAAGTTGTATTTGAAGTAATATATATACATTTTGTAGAATCTATTTTATATGATGAAATAGCATTCTTAGAAATGATCGGTAAATCTAAGATTTGAGCTTCGTTAGGTAATATAATTTTATAACTATTTTTATAATGTAAATACATTAATGCTTCTTTAAATGATAGTTTATAATTGTTCATTGTTTTTTTTATTAAAGAACTACTATAATCATATTGATAATCCAAATAATCCTCACCGGAATAAATACTAAGAGGTTGGCTAGGAATTTCTACTTTATCCTGATTAACAACAGTATACTCTGTATAGTAATCTCCATAATAGAAAATTAAAGGTATGTCGCTATTATTTTTCATCTCAATTTTCAGAAATTTACTTTCAACTCTTTTAGTTAATATTTTTAATTCAAAATCATCTGGATTAATAGCTATAACTATTAGAATAAGATAATTTAATACTATATTTTTCATAATAACTTATGGTTTAATTGATGTCAATGAGAAAAAGTACAAAGATGGAAAATATCTTCCAAACGCATGTGAATCTTTCATACTCGAATTAGTCATTCTATCAATTGTACTATGAGCCCAAAATTCTGTTATTTTTAAAGCCTCAGTCGCTCCATATCTATTTACCCATTGACCATCAGTCGTAAATAATGCAATTATTTTTTTCAGGCTTTCTTCAGTAGCAGGATCATATGACATAATCCCATTTTCGATTAAAAATCTATTTAATCTATTTTTATACTCTATTGCTGCACCAGCTAAATGCCCTAGGTGATTAAGTCCACTGGTGATTAGCCATATTAATTATGCGGTAAGCAACATCTCTTTTTTCATATAAAACCACTTAGAGTTTTTCTTTTCAAAAAAATAAACATCAGTTTTGCCTCCATATCTTCCATTAAATAGATCTATATCTTGAACTATTATGAATGCTTTTCCTTTTTCATTATCAATATATATATTTGAAAAAATTACTTCTATATATTCTTTTTCTTTAATATCTTTTTCATTATTCTCAAATCTAACAGTTTGTTTAGATGTGAATTTATCTATATCAAATTGCAAATATTTAGTATTCTCATTTATCGTAAATCCTTCTTTATTTATTTTTTCATAAAAATCTTTTTTGCAATTATTTACGGACTCTGAGCCGCTCAACCCTTCTAAAGATTGGCACATTTCTGCAAAAAAATCACTATGTCCTACTTTTTTTATTATGATAATAGGAACTGTTTTATCTGGCGAACTGTATAAATTAGAAATGAATAAATCTGCATTATCATTGATGATATTTCTTCCTATCTGTTCTTGTTTGTTTATAGTATTACATCCTACAAAAAGACATAACAAGATACTAATTTTTAAAACTTTAAAACTTCCATCCATATTTATATGATAAATTAATTGTTGCTTGGTTTATTCCAGTTATCATTCCAAAAGTTCGTTGCTCCCAATAATTACCATAATCTTGACCACGTGGAGCATCACTAGATAATATATTATAGGCTCTTCCCCAGTGAACAAATTCGTGTAAAGTTGTTACCGCTAATAAGAATGAAGTACCTTGTATATATGCGGGAGTTTGTAAAGTTTCAAATGTTTTTACCAAATCTGCATTGATATAACTTTTCGGATAGGCTGATTGCCCTAAATTTTTCATCTGAGCTAAAGCAATAACCTGTCCTTCAGGACTTTTAATATCTAAAAAGTTTAAAACTTGTTCTTTTGTAAATCCTGTATCTTCAGCCAAAGTAGATAATACTTTAGGATTGGCTTCTAAAAACTGTGGTAATTTTTCTAGAACTTCATAGAATTTAGGATATTGTTTTTTTATAGCTTGTAAGTTTCCTTGTCTCGTTTCTCTCTGTATAAAATCTGTTGTTAAATGCGCCACGTGGTTTAATCCTGCGGTGATAATACCTTGTCTAAACCCATCCCAAAAATTTCCACCTGCAATGGTAGAAGAAATACCGCCACTTAGTCCTCCGGTAGTAACCATAACCGCTTTCATATATTCTTTTCCAAAATTATTATAAACAGTCTTATTTGATGTTTTACTTAATCCAAAATTAGTACCTAAAGCCTGTATTCCACTAGACATTAAGGAAGAAATCGCTCCGCTCATAAAAGCGGCTCCTCCAAACTCACCTCCTATAGAAGCCATTACTCCACTGGTTAAAGCATGAGCACCCGCTTCAAAAAGAGCCTTACCTACACTCACAATGGTTCCAAAAGTAGAGGTAGCAGCCGATCCTATTCCAAAACTGATAGCACCTGAAATTCCTCCCATGACTGCAGCTTTCCCCATTCCATACCAGAATGGTATGCCGTTGATCATGTTCATAATTGCTTTTGTTGTAATAGCAACTGCGATACCAATAATAACAGCTACACCTAAGGTTATCGCTTCATTTCCGTCTACATCCACATACAATAAAGGGTTATTATAAACATATCCAAATCTGTCATAACTCTGCGTATTGAACGGGTCCTGAACCAGATTATCCGGACTTAAAAACTTTCTGAGAACAGGATCATACAGACGGGCGTTCATATTGATAAGCCCGGTTTTCCACAAATGCTCATGTCCTGTATACCCTCTATCTAAAAATATATCTCCTGAAGCAAGCTGTACTGCATCTGTAATTTTTTGCCCGTTTACATCTACAAGCTCTTTAAGATTCCCCCAGGCATCAAAGAAACGTTTTTCAACAGTAGCTCCATCTGCTTTGGTAATAGCAAGAATACTTCCGAGATTATCTCTGTGCAGGAAATAGTTTTCCGAGCGGTCTACTGACCCTCCTAATGTTATATAATCTTTCTTTATATAATTAGCAGAATAAGGATCCCCTGTGATATATGTTGTTATCTCAAGTGTTCCAGCACCTTTATTTGGAATATTTGTAAATTCTACAGCAAAATCAGAGGTATAAAACTTTTGTTTTCCTGAATTAGAAAACATGGAGTAACGGGTTTTCAGAATATTGTACTCAAAATTCAGATCTTCTTTACCCGCAAGACTTATTTTTATTGGTGCTTTGAATGCATTATAAGCAATAGAAGCAAATCCTCTCTGGGCACTTACATTCTGCCCTGCGGTATTAAAATCAATACTTTGTAATTTATAATCTGTTTCGTTATAATTATATTTTCCTAATTCTGTATTGGAAGTTATTCTTCCTCTTTTATCATAAGTATACTCATTAGATAAGACTCCGTTTACCGCTTCTGTAAGGAGACGGTTCAGCTTATCATAAGTAAAGTCTTCTTTTTTTCCGAAAGTATTATTTCTGCGCCAGTTGAGTACCCCTTTATTTACATCGTAATTATAATCAATATCCAGAACTGATGTTCCGTTGTTGGTATTCTGATGCTTTATCTGAGTAAGAGAAAAATCATTTGGATTATATTGGTTGGTAATTGTATACCCATTGCCATACTCCATCTGAGTAGTTTGCCCTTTTGCATTTACTGATGATATATGCCAGATCGCAGTATTTTTTACAGCATCATTCTGCTGTATCAGTATACCATTACTATCATATATATTTTTTACAGATGAAGAGGAATAGTATCCTGAAAATTTAGTATTAATATCTACAGTATCTGCTCTTCCCAAGGCATCAAATGTAGTAGATGACGTATAGGTAAAAGCAGGTGTTTCTTCTTTCTTCCCTTTTATTCTGAAATACTGATCATAATAAGTGGTATAGGTAAATGTATTACCATTGCTTGTTCCTGTAATGGTTTCAGGAAGTTTTGTCTGCCCATTATAGGTGTATTTTTTTTCTATATTGGTGTTCTCTGCAGCTGTATTTCCGTACGTTTTTTCTGTAAGAGGTCTTCCTAAATCATCATATGTATATAATGTATAACCTTTAGGTGTTGTCTCCTTAATAATACGGCTTAAATTATCATATTCATAGGTAAAAGTTCCCGCAGAAGGATCTTTAATTTTAGATTTATTTCCCCAGGCATCAATTTCAAAACTCGTTTTGATGCCTTCATAATTGGTTTCCTTTAAAGTACCGTTAGGGTAGTATAAATAGGTTAAAACACCTCCATGATCCTGCTGTCTTACAACATGTCCCATTGCATCTACAGTTTTAGATGTTTTTTTGTAACCATCATCTACCGTAACCTTTAGTTTCTCATAACATGTTGTAATTACCTTTCCGGTAAATGCAATATTTTTTACAGGACGGTTGAGTTCATCATATTCTACCGTATTCCATTTTATTGTTTCGCCTTCAAAAAAAGGTTCAGATGACTTGATCTTTTTTCCGAAAATATCATATTCTGTTTTCTGAATAACCCATTTGCCATTTACAGACTGTGTCTTGGTCTGAATTTCTTTGTCAAACTTATCAAAGGTTACAATGGTCTCTGCACCACCTTCTCTCTTTTTATGAAGATTATATAAGCCTCCTGAAGAAGCATCTGCAACAGATTTCCATATGTTTGTTTTTTTACCCAGAAAATCTGTTATTTCCGTTATATTTCCCCAGCTATCATATTGATAAGATGTAGATAAACCAAGTGAAGAAACTTCAGATACCGTCCTTCCGAATGAATTTATATTTGCTGTAGAAAATAATCCGTCAGGAGTCGTTGTCTTATTCACATAACGATTGGTTCCTTCATAGTCATACGAGGTAGTTTGAGCTGCTATTCCTGAGGTAGATAATGTCTGGGTTTTCAGATTACCAATTCCATCGTAAGTATAAGAAGTGACAACAGGTGCCATATTAGCCTGGTTACTATATTTTCTGGACTCTGAAACATTTCCGTTTGGAAAATAATCAGATTCTTCTTTGGTAGAAAGTGACAATCCATCTTTAGAAACTATATTTTCAACAGATGCCATCTTTCCATAGAAATAATGATCTCCGCTAGAGAATTCCGGTTTATATGTAAATTTTGAAACAGAAAAACCAATTCCATTATAATCTGTACTTGCACTTTTTAATTTCAGATCATCAGCTTCATCATAATTATATTTTTTACTGATCATAACATCTTTAAGAATGTCTTTGGAATTCTCTTCCACAGGCATAATAAGATACTGATGATTTCCTTTATCAAACTTTTTATTGATTGTTGTATTTTCAATAAAAAATTTATTAATACCACCATAGGTAGATTTTACAACAGCATTATCCATTTCCGGATCTCTTGTCTCAATATTCCAGAAAACCGCTTTTACCGGATTTTTATTAATATACTTTCCATTCTTCAATTCAGATTCATAAGCATCACTGGCATAAGTTTTCTGAAATCCTCTGAATCCTTTTCCTTCAAGATGCTGTATTCCATTTTCATATCGGTATTCTTTTGTAAGGATTTTATCATCAAATACAGTATGAATCCTATTAACCAAATAAAGCATTGGATTAGCTTTATGTACAAAATAAGGATATTTTAACTGCTCTTGTGATTTGTAAGTATAAGTCAGTCTACTTTCATCATAAGAGGCTCCCTCAACTCGTGGAAGATCCATACTCTCATAATAAACCTTTTGTAAAACATCTGACCCATTATTTACTTCCTGAATCTGTTTTTCTAAAAAATTATCATTACTGATCCCAATAGAATTATATTGATGTACAATTGGATCAAAAATATCAATTCCAGACCTAAATATATTAAGATAATTAAAACTAGATGCTGCAACAATAAGTGATAGTGGAGAAATTGCATGGTTTTCTATAGGAAGTGTAGATAATTGCTTAAATGTGCCTCCTTGCAGATTTTTATTCTCATAAAAATTGACCCTATTAGTAAGTGTTGAATAGAAATCTTCAAATTTAAGGAGTGAAACCCTTCGCGTTAAAATATTAGGTAAGTTGTGTACTGGTACATCCCATAAATTTCCACTCGAATTATATTTTATCTTACCAATTTTATTAACAGTAATAATATCTGAACGTCCGTCATTATTAAAATCTGTAATAATTATACTGTTAGTTGCATACCGTGTAAATTCATATGAATCAGGTTGCCCATTCCAGAATTTTTGCCAAAAAGTAGTTCTCTTTATATAATTATTCTGTGATGGTTTTAGATAGGCAATTTTTTGTTCTGTATAATCTTCCTGATTTTTAATATATGTTGCTCCATTTCCTGTATACTTCCACCAAAATAAAGGTTCATTCTGCATCCTGTAGTAGATTTCCCCCATTTTAAATCCTAAATTATCATCTTCAGGGATTTCATAAACCACTTGTGGAGTTAAAAAATCAGTTAAACCATCACCATTGAAGTCCCCAAGAAAAATAGGTGTTTTACTTCCAAAATTATAGAGCTGTTCATTAGCAACTAATGTATCCAAACTATTTGTTCCAAAGTTGATTTTATAAACCGAATATTTTGCACTATATTTATCTACAACCAGTAATTCTGGAAGACCATCTCCATCAAATTCTACCGGATAAATATCTTTACCGTGAAAAGCTAAAGTTTCACTTAAAATAAGTGGGTTAAGATCAATTGCCGTACTGGAATTCTGTTTTCCAATTTCTGCCAGATATATACGATTTCCTCTATTAAGGTTTTGTGGCTCTATAATTAAAAAATCTATAAGTCCATCATTATTAAAATCAGCCTGAACATACTCTCTTCTTGTTTCATCGCGTGTATAGGATGTTTCATAAGACCCTTGACTATAAGGATCATAAGGATCTGGTGATATATAGTTCTGTACTTCCACGAGTCCTCCCTTTACAGGAACTGTTACTTTTCGCAGATCTCCGGTCACCATATTCTTTATTCCAAAGACAACCTGGTCCTTTAGCTGCTGATTTGCAGCAGAATTTGGACTGTTATAATCCCCGGTATCTATAGAAGACTCGTTCACCACAATTAATTGATCTTTTTCTGTTATTCTGTTATTCAGATCCAAAACTTTTCCAGAATACAATATTGTTCCTGAATTATTTTTCTCAACATTTACAGAATAGGAAAAAGTGCCTCCATCACTAATATCATATCCATTCTTCTGCCTAACCTGAAAAATGGGATATGCATATCTTTTATTGGTAAAATCGCCTACAGTAACACTTCCTAAACCAGTAGCTGCTCCAACAAGTCCATCCCATCTGCCTGCACCCCATTCTATTAGCCCTTGTGTAGTAGTGTTATAATTAAAAGTAAGTGGCTTGAGATTCTCTCCATTTTCATTACTTACAACCACATTTCTTAAACGTTCTGCACTATTATCTTCAATATAATCATGAGAAAGAACATATTTTCTGTATAATGGCACACTGGAAGATCCTGTATTGATTTCATAAAGGACTTTATTGGTGAGATAAGAAACTCCTTTTCTAAATATCTGAATATTTCTCTTTCGTGCTTTATAAAGGAAATTTACAAAGTATTTATCATCCTCAGCATTACTGCCTCCATATGATATTTTGGTTATGACCGGAACATTATTTTCTACCTGATAAGAATAATGTATTTCATTGTTAAAAGCATCAACAATTGTAGAAATATAAAACTGTTGAGAAACTAACTCTTTATATTTTGCAATTTTACCATCTGTATACTGAACAATAAATTTATATTCACCGGATGTAGGTTTTGTAATTTTAACTTTTGAAAATTTTTCTGTGGCAAAGGTAGTTTCATTAATTTTTATTAACCTCTGCCCATCCAGATAATAAGGATCTTTACCATCATATTGAGGCCCTATGGTAATTCCATCAATCTCTTTACTTTTTCCACCTATCGTAATCGCAGAAAGCCCTACGATGTTCCAACCCCATCCAGCCTGTCCATTGCTATTCTGACTATTATAAGCTAAAGCTACATTGGGTTGAAAATTATTTAATCCTTTAAAAACTTCTATAGGTAACGTATAAGTAAGAGCACCTGTTTCACTTGTACCCATTTCCGCCTGTACCGAAGGTGTAAGTATATTAGACCCTGTTGTTTTAGAAGCTATATCTTTCTGCATAGGATTATTCTCGGCATAACCATCAGTGCTATATTTCAAAGGAATCTCAATAGTCTTATTCTCTTGAGCAAATATTGAGTGATATGATATAAAGAAGAATAGAAAAGAATATATCTTTAATTTTATTGTTTGTGAAATTACCATCTTAAAACATTTTTAGATATTACCTGCCCATTAATTAAAACAAAATTGACAACAAAAGTTCCTGGAAGCTGATTCTGCAGGCTAAAGGAAATTGTAGTAATACCTTGAGTTGGTGTAAAATTAAAATTATGAATAAGTGAACCTGTTGAATTAAAAACCTGTACGCTCTGGATATTATTCAATGCCGGACCAGACCATGATACCGTCACGTTATATTGCTCCGAAGCTTTTGTAGGATTAGGGAATATTTTAATATTATTCTTTATCTCTTCCAAATCATGTGGAATTAACTCTATTGGAGGAATTAAAACATTCTTTCCACAATTTGTATTCACAAAATTTCCGGCAGCATCATATGAAAAACATTGTCTTACAGGGTTATTAGGAGTTGTTGGGGTTTGAGAAACCTGTTCAATTGAAATAGGGCAGGTCTTATTAATCAATTCATCAACATTATCTCCCCAATCCAAACGAGAAAAAGATTCCTGAAGCATATTTTTAACTAATTCTTCATACTTTTGAATAGGTGGAACAAAATTAGCTGCTAACGGATTAGGAACTGCTTGATAATAGGTTAGGGCATCAGGTTCAAGTTGTACGTTTGGATCCAGTGTAGATCCTGGATCAGGATGATATTGAATTGAATTGACAGTATAAAACTGTGATGGATTTGCTCCTAAATTTGCAATAAAATTAGGTTTAGGTTCACTTCTGAAATCCCATGCCATTGAGCTTAATATTTTTCCTACTCCATCATTAGTAACATATTTTAGAGACAACGTTTCTCTCTTATTTCTGATAATAATCTTATCCTGAAGAATGATTTGATCCTCTTTTCCAGCAGTGGTAGTAAAATACTCTGAAAAAGGAGTTGTATTGCCAGGAAGAGTACTATAGGCAATTACCACAAACTGCCCACTTTTAATAATCTTATCTGGTAATTGAAATGAACCCTGATAATCATTTAAAGTCCAATTTTTAAGATTTAGATCTCTATCGCTGTAATTATAGATCTCTACAAATTCTCCTCTATGGTGTTTTATAGCATCAATCAGCTCACCGTTAGGAACCCCATTAATTTTCTTAGTAAACTTCAGTTTTTCATTATAGGGAGTATTCCAATACACCTCTGTAATCATTATCTGAGAATAAAAAAGCTTTCCAACAAGGAGCAGAAAAAAAGAAGCAGTATATTTTACTTTCATGACTGGCTTATTAGTTTTTGTAAATTTTGATTATAAACTCCCTTGGAGATCCTGTTCTGATTCATTAAAGCAATTGATTTAATAAGAGAGTCTGTATGATCAATATACTGTCTTGGATCAACCACAATATTCAATATCCTTTTTTTTCCCTCTGAATCTCCCTTTTTCGAATAGTATTTTGCAATCAGAACATTTATACGGTCAATCATATGTGTATTGAAAGCACCATACATATTTTTACATTGAAGAAGTATTTTGTCTTTAGCAGCATCAAGTTGATTACCCATAATATCAAGCTTGATTTTACGGGTATTAACTTCAAATCGTTTATCTGGTGCATCTATGTTTTCTTCTAAAAACTTCATAAGTCCTATAGTTTCAGTAGATACAGCACTTTTTTGATACTCTGCTTTTTTCATGTAGGCATCTAATAGCGATAAAGCAGACCAGAATGTTTTCTTTAGAGCATTATTTTGATTCTCAATCTGAATTAAAACATCATGTTTTTTCTGGAATCGCGCTAGATCCCGAATATATTTTAAAAATAAAGGATCTTTTTTATCTACAGTATTGTAATAGGTTAATGCCTTATTTAATGCTTCAGGATTTTTTTCTTTCCGCATTTTTTTAAAACTTAGATTATAAAGTTGACGAATATGCTGCTCTCTGTCTTTAGAAAAAGGCTTTGCCAATAATGTATTCAATTCAGTATTTAATTCGTCTGTCGTAAGATGATCAAATCTATGTTTTTGTTTTTGATACTGCTCTTTTTTATAGGCTTTAAACTTTGCGTTTTTGTGAAGGCTTCCAATATCAGCATCCCACTCTACCAGTCTGCATACTTTAGAGTATTGTTCCTGCATATTCACATTTCTAAACCTCTTTTGAGTTGGGTTCTCATATTGCCTTTTAACATCAGTTAATAAGCGTCCACTGGAACCGATAAGTTTTACTATTTTTTTATTTCCGGTCGCAGCATTTACATATTCTTTGTTGAGACGCTGCTGAAGCTCAATATTATCGGGTGTTATCAGTAAAGCTGCTTTAAACATCAGTATTACTTCCCATTCCTTATTTTTTTGCGATAATAAGACTTTACGCATACCATCATAAGCTCTTATTTCATTAGGAAATTGCAAGATGATTTTTTGATAGATTTTTTTTGCTTCCTCAAATTTTTGCTGCTTTTTTAAGTCGGAGGCAGATTTTAGCAGTGCATTAACATCATCAGCCAAACAACTTTTAGAGGTAACTTTGGAATACAGATTGCTTGGAAATAGCAAATAGAATACACCTAGAGAGCCTAGTGTAAGGAAATCTTTTCTGGTCATTATTTGTTTTTTTAATTAAAAGGGGAAGACAGGGTTTCAATGGCCTGTATCTTTATACCGCATAGGTCATAAATATATTGTCTAACTTCCCCTTATTGCAAAAGTAAAATATTTTATAAATTCTCCAAGCAATTACTCTTATTTTTTTCACTACCACATGAAAAAACATATAAATCACTTATTTCCAGATAATAAATTTATACAAAGACACACAAAACAAATATTTTTTTTAATTAATAACACCACTATTTCAGCAATGTATTTAAAGCCAACAGTTAAATTACTTGGTAAAACATAATACTATCTTTTACATTGGTATGATTTTTAATACTACATTTGTATAAATTTTCTATAATGAAAACAAACCAACAAACTATAAATCAAACGAATCATAAAATAAATTGGTTCCAGAAGTTCCTGATGGTGTGCTCTGGCGGGAACATTCATATTTTAAGAAAAACTCCAAGTGAATGGAATAAGTTTTCCGGTATTGGAGGTATTGTGCTTTTCACCGCCGTGTTTGCTACTTTATCGGCAGGTTATGCCATGTATACAGTATTTGATAATATCTGGGCAGCGTTAGGGTTTGGAATTCTGTGGGGATTAATGATCTTTAATCTCGACCGTTATATTGTGTCTTCCATCAAAAAAACCGGAACCTGGTGGAATCAGATTCTGATGTCTATTCCCCGTTTAATCCTTGCTACATTTTTAGGGATTATTATTTCAAAACCTTTAGAACTTAAAATCTTTGAAAAGGAGGTGAATAAGCAGCTGAACACCATTATTCAAAGAAATAAAAAACAACTTCAGGGTGAAATGAGCGGAAGAATTCTTCAACAGAGCGGCCCTTTTGAAACAGAGAAGAAACAAATCGCAGAAAAAACGGCCCTATATCAACAATCATATGATTCTGCTTCTGTAGAACTTGAAAAGGAAATTTTGGGAAAAGAGTCTGGTTTAACCAGTGGAAAAGAAGGATTCGGGCCGAATGCTAAGCGCAAACAACAATTGAAGGAGCAGCGCAGACAGGATCTTGAAAACTATCAAAAACAGGTAGCTCCAAGACTGGAATATCTGGATCAGGAAATTTCAAAAGTATATACCAACCTTGAAACGGAAAGAAAGTCTACAGAAACCTTTGAAGATAAATTTAACGGTTTTGCTGCCCGACTTCAGGCTTTGGACGAACTCGGTAAAAACTCAGCCATCATAGGATTGGCAGCCACTTTTATCATGGGCTTATTTATCTGCCTTGAAATCTCACCGGTTCTGGTAAAACTAATTTCTCATGTTGGACCTTACGACTATCTTTTAGAAAAAACAGAAAACGACTTCAGATTATATTCTAAAGAAAAAATTGAAAAGGGAAATGCTCTAACTGATTTCAGGGTTGAGGATTTCAAGGATAATCTAAAAAAATAATGTATTTTTCATCCATGATTATTGATAAAGAAGAAATCCAGAAGAAAAAGAAAAAGCTGGACGATTGTAAGGCTTATCTTAAAAAAGAGTTTATTGGCATAGATAAGATCATCGATGATATCATGGAATATCTTCAGATCTGGTATCTAATGCCTGAAATCCTAACCCGCCCCGTGGTTATTAATCTATGGGGAATGACCGGAGTAGGAAAAACCGACCTGGTAAGAAAAATGGTTCGTTTTCTTGATTTTCAAAACCGTTTTGTGGAGATTGAACTAAGCAATACGGATGAAACTTCATGGAGTAAAAGTGTTTCCGACATCTTACAAAGTAATGGACTAAGTGATGAGAAGCCAAGCATCGCCCTTTTCGACGAGATCCAGCGTTTCAATACTATAGATCCGGATGGTATTCCGGTTCCACAAACCAAGTTCACTGATTTTTGGGAGCTTTTAAGTGATGGACGCCTGAGTAAAAGAGAACGGGAAGATCTTGAACACTATTTATTCTCTTACCTTTTCCGAAAAAAAGAAAATGACAGACGAAAGCTGAACGGAGAGACGGAACTGGATGAAAATCCGTACCTGAACTTATGGGATGCCAAAGAATTAAAAAAATACCTCAGCATGGATGATGATGTGATGAGCATTATTGATATGAAAGAGGAAGACATGATTAAACTGATCCGAAAAAAGCAGAAAGAAAAGAAAATCTATGAACCTGTGGATTACAGCAAAATGCTTATCATCATCAGTGGAAACCTGGATGAAGCCTTTCAGATGTCAAAAGAAACCAGTGAAGCAGATGTGGATGCCAATATTTTCCATGCGTTCACTAAAAAAATAACGGTTGTTGATATTAAAAATGCTTTAGCCAGAAAATTTCGTCCTGAGCAGGTAGCCAGATTCGGGAATATTCATCTGATTTATTTTTCATTAAAAACCGAAGACTTTCACAAGCTGATTCAACGGGAGATCAATAACCTGAAGCATCAAACAAAAACAAAATTCGGAGTTTCTTTAAAAATAAATAAAGCTATTAATGAGCTTATCTACAGGAACGGTGTATTTCCGGTTCAGGGAGTTCGCCCTGTATTCAGCAGTGTTGTGGATATTTTGGATACCAACCTCAGCAAGTTCTTATTTGAAGCCATTATCCATGATGATAAGAACATCGAGATCAATTACCTTCAGGAGAAGAAAATTATTGCAGGAAAGATTGGTAAAAGAATCATTGAAATTCCTTATCTGGGTAGAATTGACAGTATACGACAAGCCAACCAACAAGATGCTGTAGCCAACATCAGTGTTCATGAATGTGGACATGCGGTCTCTTACATGCTATACACAGGCTTTGCCCCATTACAGCTTAAAAGTAAGGTAGCAAGCAGCTATGCAGCCGGTTTTACTTTCCCACACCAGATCCATGATACTAAGGAAAGCCTTCTGAATAAAATCAAAATCTATCTTGCCGGAGGAATTGCTGAAGAAATTATTTTCGGAGACCAGCATGCCAGTATTGGCAGAAGCCATGACAGGGAACAGGCAACAAGCCTGGCCATTGATTTCATCAGAAAATATGGTTTTGAAGAAGATTTTCAGGCCGCTTATAATCTGGAGGCATACCCGCAGCGCATGCAACAGCACATTACAGATGAAAGAATTGAAAAACTGATGCAGGAACTCGCACAAAAAACGAGAGAAGACCTCATTCTACATCTGAACCTACTCAAGAATATGAGCAAAACCCTTAGCGAAAAAGGAAGTATGTATCCAAAAGAAATCTATGATATTGCAGTTAAGCACCAATTGGAAGTAAGCATCAAAGAAGAAGGCTATCTGCATATTACAAATTATCATGATTTGCTAAATTCCTAGAGAAAATATCTATAGAAATCACAAAAACCATTAATAAATTCAAACCTTTTAGTTCAATCTGAAAGGTTTTTTCTTTTTACATTTATACCAGTAAAAATCAATTATCATGAAAAACTTATTTTTAGCATGCACATTAGTGCTTAGCGGTATATTAGCTCCTGCACTAAAAGCTCAGGCAAGCGAGCCTTTTTTAGGACAAATAGCTTTTGTTCCTTATACTTTTGTCCCAAAGAACTGGGCTGAATGTAATGGACAAATTCTGCCAATTGCTCAAAATCAAGCTCTTTTTTCCCTTTTAGGAACTACTTATGGAGGAAATGGTATTACAACATTTGCTTTACCAGACATGAGAGGAAGAGTGCTTGTTCACAATGGGCAGGCTCCCGGAGGACCAACAACTTACACGATGGGACAGATTGGCGGTGCTGAAAGTGTCACCTTAACAGTAACACAAATACCTGCACACAACCACACAGTAAATGCAGTGACTACCGACGGTAACCAAAATGCCCCTACTGGAAGCCTTCCTGCCAATACAAAAGTTCTGGATAAAGAATATTCAGATGCAGCAGCAAATACTACAATGAAGAGTACAATGCTGAACAATACCGGAGGAAATCAGGCTCACGAAAACAGACCACCATTTCTTACTCTGAAATGTATTATTGCATTAACCGGAGTATATCCATCACAAAATTAAAAACTATGAAATTTCTCTACTTACTATGTCTGGTGCTTGTATGCTCAGCTTCAGCCCAGACAATCACTTTTAACGGGTGTCATAATCTGTTTGAAGATCAGAATTTTACCTTCAACAAAATAGGAGTAGATGCTTTTAATAAAAACATTTATATGACAACCCCTATTAACGATCAGCAGCCTTGTAGCGGATTGGGGAACTGTGAGTTTAAAATTCAATGGAACAATACCCTTACAAGATGGGAATTTCTTGGTGATGAAGGAGACGGAACGTTTACTAGCCCTTTTTTAATTTATTACAACTCCACAGGAAATAACTCTCTCTCCATACCTCCAGGCAATAATGCCGGAATCTGGATTGAAAATACAACTGTAACAAACGGAGACTGTAATGGAAATCTTACAACTGGCAATTCTACAATGACCGGTGACGTACAGGGTCCCGCACTTGGAATACAAGAAGTTTCTAAAGGTAAAATTCAAGTTTTCCCTAATCCTGTTTCAGATTTCATCCAAATTTCAGGGATTAATGATGGACAAGTTATACAGATTTACAATATTGACGGAAGACTTATAAGGTCTGAAGTATTTGATTCAAAAGTGAATGTTTCACAGCTTACATCAGGTGTTTATGTATTAAAAATCAAAACCCGGGGGATGCAATCTCATGAGTTTAAATTTGTAAAAAAATAAATAGGATATTTTAAAATCGAATAAAAAAAGACTGCCTTATGATAAGACAGTCTTTTCTATATTATGAATACTCTTTATAAAGAATAGTTTGGAGCTTCCTGTGTAATAATTACATCATGCGGGTGTGATTCTTTCAATCCGCTTCCTGTAATCATTACCAATTTGGAATCTTTTTGTAAAGCTTCAATATCTTTAGCTCCACAATATCCCATACCGGCTCTTAAACCTCCGGTTAACTGGAAAATCACATCTTCTAGTTTTCCTTTGTGTGGTACTCTTCCTTCAATTCCTTCAGGAACGAATTTCTTAGCTTCACTTTGGAAATATCTTTCTTTTCCTCCTCTCTTCATGGCAGAAAGACTTCCCATTCCCTGGTAAGACTTGAATTTTCTTCCCTGGAAAATAATTTCTTCTCCCGGTGCTTCGTCTGTACCTGCTAACAGGGATCCTAGCATTACTGCTCCTGCTCCACTTGCAATAGCTTTTACAATATCTCCGGAAAGCTTGATCCCACCATCTGCAATAACAGCTACGTTTTGAGATTTAGCATATTCGTAAACATTATAAATTGCTGATAATTGAGGCACCCCAACTCCGGCAACTACTCTGGTTGTACAGATTGAACCTGGACCAACACCTACTTTAAGAACATTAGCTCCTGCTTTGATAAGATCTGCAGCTGCTTCAGCGGTTACGATATTTCCTCCTACGATATCTAAAGTTGGATATGCTTTTCTGATTTCAGAAATTTTATCTAAAACACCTTTAGAATGCCCATGAGCAGAGTCAATCGCTATAATATCCACTCCAGCCTGCACTAAAGCTTCAATTCTGTCTAAAGTATCTTCTCCCACTCCCACTCCGGCACCCACGATAAGACGGCCGTTCTGGTCTTTATTGGCATTTGGATATTCTAGTTGATTATCGATATCTTTAATAGTAATTAAACCTACAAGCTTGTTATCCTTATCTACGATAGGTAATTTCTCAACTCTGCTTCTAAGAAGGATTTCTTTTGCTTTTTCAAGATTGGTATCTTTGTCTGAAGTGATCAGGTTTTCTTTCGTCATGATCTCCTCTACTTTCACATCAAGATTTTCCTGATATTTTACATCTCTGTTGGTAATAATTCCGATAAGAACATTATCAGCATCCACTACAGGAAGTCCTGAGATTTTGAACTTAGCCATCATCTCTTTAGCCTGTCCTAAAGTGTAGTCTTTTGATAGGGTAACCGGATCTGAGATCATCCCGTTTTCGGAACGTTTTACTCGGTTCACCTGTGCTGCCTGCTCGGCAATCGTCATGTTTTTGTGGATAAAGCCTAAACCTCCAACTCTTGCCAGGGCAATAGCTAAATCACCTTCAGTAACAGTGTCCATTGCAGCGGAAACTATCGGAACATTCAGCGTTATTTTGTCGGTAAGTCTTGATTTTAATGAAACCTGGTTAGGTAAAACTTCTGAATAAGAAGGGACTAGAAGAACGTCATCGAAAGTGATGGCTGTCTCTACAATTTTGTTATGAATAGACATCTTTACTTTCTTTGCAAAATTAGGCTATTTTAATGACATATGAAAATCATTTTTAATAGTTTAAATAAAAATTAATAATCAATAAGTTAAATCGAAAAACCGCTCTTTTTAAGAACGGTTTTCCTTTACAAAATAAATTTAGTATGTCTGAAACTACTTGCGACAATTAATTTTTCTTGATGATTAAAGAATAATATGAGGTTTTAATCATTTTTCTATTTATCTGAAACGGCATTGATCATTTTTGAAATATCGTCAGGAGTAAAGCTCCCTTTTACATCTACAAAGACCAATTCCTTATCTGAATTCACTGTAATCAGCATGTTTTTAATAGCTTCACCCTTTTGCTTTACACGCAGATTCACATTTTCGCCGTTATGTTTTATGGTAGCCCAGTCTTCGTATTGATTATTGTTCAAAAACTTAGCATAATCATTAAGCATTTCTTTACTCCCATTTTCTACGGTAAGAACCTTTATTTTCGAAACCTTTTTAATAAGGTTAATAAGTTCTTCACTTTCTCCTTCTTTCTTCAAAGCCTTTTTAATATATGGCTTAGCCAGCAATAACGGCACATTAAAACTTGTAAACTTAGCTTCCTTAAAGTCATACTTAGAGTCTGAAAAGAAATCCATATTTGGTTTTTCTGAAACAATACAAGACTGAAGGGCACCTATTATCAAAAGTGATAAGAAAATAATTCTGAGCGTTTTCATGGTGATTATTTTAATCCATTGGTCTTAGTAGTCCGCCTGATGTTTTACTGATATTAGCATCTATTTCCGGTCTTCCTCTATATCTGACAGATCCACCTGAAGATGCTCTTACTTTTAATTTATCCGATACATTTACGGTAAGATTTCCCCCGGAAGTTGCTTCCGTTTCAAGGTAAGTAAATTTCAGATCGTCAGCTTTACATAATGCTCCACTGCTGATATCAATAGTTCCTGAATCTGCTTTTCCACTCAAACTGATATTAGAACCGCTTGAACTTTTAATCCCAATATTACCGGCTGTAATTCCTGCTCTGATGTTTGATCCTGAAGATACTGAAATGGTTGCGGCATTTGAAATTTTGAAATCTCCGGTAATATTGGAGCCGGATGAAGCATCAATTTTCATATTTTTTTCCTGAATAGAATTTACGATGGTAAGGTTAGAACCTGATGAAGCATCAATACTTTCCATTCTTGGAGAAGATACATTAACACTTAAATTTTTAAATCTCAGATTTCTTACTCCTTTATTATCAATATAAATTCTCAAAACACCATTTTCCACCTTGGTAATGATATACTCTAACTTATCTGAATCGGCAATCACTTTTACACTGGTTGGTTTTTCCTGTTTAAAGATTACGTTTACACCCGTACTTACCTGAATACCTGAAAAATTACCTACATTTCTGGCTTCACCATTAAGGTAAGATGAATTACTATTTGAAGTCGCATTACTTCTTGTGCTGGAAATCGAGTTCTTTTTAGTCTCACTGGAGTTAATAATCTTGCTTACATCATCCATAGACAATTTCCCATCAAGCATTACAAATATGCTTTCTCCGCTTCCACCATCGATGCTTAACAGCAGATCATCCAAAATACCATTTTTAGCTTCTGCAGAAAGGAATTTTACTTTAGCTCCGGCATTATTCACGGACATGATTTCGTTGTAGTTCAGATTCTTTAAATAAGAAGAAATATCTTTACTTAACTGAGACATGTTAGTCTGAACCTTACGCCCTTCAGCAGTATTTCCCTTTTCCGGATTTTCCGTAATCAGAATCTTAAGTCCGTTGATCTTTGACAATAACGGTTTAATCTGATCCAGCTGGGAATCATCAATATTAAGACTGCTGAGCATCCCGAACATAGGTTTTGCAATCTTAATGGAAGTTACTCCCTCTACTTCCTGATATTTATCAAAAAGCTGGTCAAATTTATCTTTTTGTCCATATACATTAAAGAAATGGGTAAAAGCAAGAGCGAATATTATGAATAGTTTTTTCATGAGTCAATTTTATTTTTTAAGTTAATGATGGCAACTGTTTTTCAGATTAATAATCATCTTCTACCACCGTAGGCTGTGCCAATTTTTCACTAACGTTATTTGCAAATATCTGGAATGAGTATTTTGTTACATTAATAGCTTCTTCTACATTGTCTATTCTTTTACCGTTTACAATAACGTAAGAATTTTCATAGCCTGTAGAATCTTTAGAGGTATTATTTTTAAAAGAGGAGTTGTCTGCATATCTTGGCTTTCTTTCCTTTTTAAGTCTTCCTCTTTTCGGTAAGATTTCATCCATAACATCTTTTTCAGCTACATTATTTTCCTGAAAGATAGAATCTTTTTTAACCCCTGAAATAGAATCGGTATGATTCACTGCCACCTGGTCCTTGTGATTATTGTTTTCTTCAATAAAGCTGGACTTCTGCTTCAATACTTCATTTTTCACAATACTTTCCTTATCCTGAACTCCTGCTTCGGAATTAGTTTTAAGGAAAAATCCGATCCCAAAAACCAGCGTTACACTGGCGGCCATCCAGAACCATTTGGGAAATGAGGGCTTTTTATTTTCTTCAAGAGGAATAATAGGCGTTGTGTTTTCTTCAGAGGTTGTGTTTTCTGCCTGCTGAAGGAAATCATCAAAGCTCCATTCCATTTTTTCTTCCTTTATATCCCGGAAGATTTCGTCGTATTTATCTTGTAATTGATCTTTTTTCATAGCTCATCAGTTGTGAGATTTGTTCTTTTACTTTTTGTCTTGCCCGCATAAGGTTTACCCTTACTGCATTTTCCTCCATTTCCAGCATTTCAGAAATTTCGGAAACATCGTACTCTTCTACATCTTTCAAGTGGATCACCAGCTTCTGTTTTTCGGGAAGTTGATTAATAAATCCTATAATATATTCTTTAAGGTTATCAACGTCCATACTGTAAAGTTCCGACCGGTGAAGCTGCATATCCGCAAAGCCTATCTTCACATCGTGATGCTTCAGGCGGTTCAGGCATTCGTTCCGGACAGACTTCAGCGCATAGGATTTTAAGTTCCCAAACTGCTCCAGTTCATCCCTCTTCTGCCAGAACTTCATCATGATATCCTGCACTACATCTTCTGCCTCATCACTACTCATAACGAATCGCTTCGCAAAACGATACATCTCGTCTTTGAGAATAAACACCGTATTCTTGAAAGTTTCTTGGGTCATGAGTTTTGTTTCTTATAGGTAAGACAACCAGTCTTTACAATCTATTACATCAAAAATAAAAAAACTTCAAATATTTTTGAAGTTTTTATTTTTTATCAGTTATTGACTGAGATAAACAAACTTTACATTCTTATTCTGGTACTGTTTTCCATTTGTATGAAATGGATCAGGAAAATTGAATAGTATTAATAAATAAAACCTCCGAAATCGGAGGTTTTATTTATTAATACGTCTCAAAAACATACTTCAAAATAGCCTTATCTTCTTCCGTTAAAGCCACTTTTCTTCTGGCCATTGCTCTTTCAGCTACCTCATAGACTTTATCTAATCTGAATCTTTCATCATCTTTTAAGCCGCCCCAAGAAAAGTTTTCCACAAGGTTGGGTGGAAAACCGGGTTTGAAGATATTGGAGGCTACTCCAATTACAGTTCCGGTATTCAGTTGCGTGTTGATGGCTGTTTTAGAGTGGTCACCCATAATCAAGCCTGCAAACTGTAAACCTGTATCTTCAAAAGCTTTGGTTCTGTAGTTCCAGAATCTTACATTTCCATAGTTATTTTTCATATTGGAAGAATTGGTATCTGCACCAAAGTTGCACCATTCGCCAACCACAGAATTTCCTACAAAACCTTCATGTCCTTTGCTGGAGTATCCGAAAATAATAATATTGTTCACTTCTCCTCCTACTTTACAATGCGGACCAATGGTAGTCGCTCCATAGATTTTAGCACCTAAGTTAAATTTAGAATCATCACAAAGTGCAATAGGCCCCCGAAGATGGCAACCTTCCATCACCTCTGTATTTTTACCGATATAGATTTTACCGGTTTTTGTATTGATCGTTGAAAATTCTATGGAAGCTCCTTCTTCAATAAAAAGATCTTTTTTATCACCCAGAAAACCATTAGTCGAAGACAATTCCTGAGAAGTTCTTCCTTTGGTCAGTAAGTCAAAATCGAAATCAATCGCGTGGTGGTTATAGGTAAATAAATCTTTCGGTTTTTTAAAGAAGATAAGTTCTTCTTTAATGTCCGTCATTTTTTCTATCTGATGAAGAGAAAATCCTTTCATATTGATCTTCGCCGCTACCAATTCGTCTTCATAGACTAAAGCTTCCCCCTGCTTAAGATCTTTGATCTGCTGAATAACAGATGCTGTAGGGATAAAGTTTGGAACTAAAAAAAGACTTTCTTTTTCTTCCGGCGCTTTAAATTTATCCTGAAGATACATTTCCGTAAAATAAGAAACTTCGGTATTCTCCAGAATTCTCTGCCATCTTTCAGAAAAGGTAAGAATTCCGCATCGCATGGCTGCAACCGGTCGGGTAAAGGTAAGCGGAAGAAAGTCTTCCCAATATTGTGCGTCTGAAAATACTAATTGCATTTTTTAGAAGTTAGGGGTTAAAAGGTAGAAGACAGGGACCTAAAGCCAAACCTTCACTACCTAAAAACAAAAATACAAAAAGATGGGGGAAGTTGGGAGAGAAGACAAAAGATAATAGACGGATAGATAATAGACAGGGAATGGAAGACTAAATATTTGGCTGGAAATTTTATAAGAATAATAAATATTGAACACAAAAAAGCCTTTCAAAAAATTGAAAGGCTTTAATATTTTGAATATACAAAAATTACTTAGCGAATTTTTTGTATTTGTTCATGAACTTATCAACTCTACCTGCAGTGTCAACTAACTTAACTTTACCTGTGTAAAAAGGGTGAGAAGTTGAAGAGATTTCCATTTTGATTAGAGGATACTCTTGTCCTTCGAACTCGATAGTATCTTTTGTTTCTGCAGTAGATTTGCAAAGAAACACCTCGTCGTTACTCATATCTTTGAAAACAACAAGTCTATAATTTTCTGGGTGGATTCCGTTTTTCATAATGCTATTTTTAAAAAATTAAAGTTTGCTTTCGAAATAGTAATGGATATTTCTCTGCTAATTTTAGGTTGCAAAAGTACAACTTTTTTTCTAATTTCCAAATACTGAATTCAATATTTTTTTCATGATAAGAAATTCAAAGTATTTTCGTTAAATTTGGAACTTACTAAACATTAATTTCAATGAAATTCAAATTATTACTGGCTTTTTCTTTCTGGATGCTCCTTGTAGCAGTATCATGTAATAAGGATGATATTACCTTTGATGCTCCTTCCCAACAGCTAAGGTTTTCAAGAGACACAGTATTCTGCGATACGGTTTATCATCAGGTACGTTCAGAAACCTATGTAGTAAAAGTATATAATAATGAAGATAAAGATATTCTGATCCCAAGAGTAAATCTTGAGAAAGGGGCCACCTCATTATATAGAATTAATGTAGATGGAAAACCGGGATATGATTTTAAGGATGTTCCGCTAAGAAAAAAAGACAGCCTATATATATATGTAGAAATTGCCCCTCAGGCAACAGGACCTGAAGCTATTGCTGAAGACAAAGTGATTTTCACCGGTCCTGCCGGACAACAGCATGTTACTTTGTTCTCGGTAGTTCAGGATGCGGAGTTCTTTATTGAGACTCCTACCAATCCTAATGTGATTACAAGTTCTACCACATGGGCCAATAATAAAGCGAAGATTATCTACGGAAATCTTACCCTGGATAAGAATGTAACTTTAGATATAGACCCTGGTACAAAGGTATATTTTCATAAAAACAGCGGAATGAAGGTTTCGTCAAATGCAGTTTTAAATATTAACGGAACTCTGGACAAACAGGTTATTCTTCGTGGTGACAGAAATGATCCTTATTATGATACGATTTCTAAAAACTGGAACTCCATCAAAATGGAACCCAATTCTATCCTTAATATGAACCATGCAAGACTATTTGGCGGAACCAGAGGTCTTGAAATGAACCAGACAACAGCCAATATCAACAATTCATTCATTCATACTTTCTTTGAATATGGTATGTATGCTGTAAATTCTACCGTGACTGCCAAAAATTTAGTAATGAATAACTGTGGTTTATCATGTATCGGGATTTTCAAGGGGGGGAAGCACAACTATACCCATGCTACAGTTACCAACTATTCTAAATCTATGGAATCCTTTGACAGAAAAGGAATTTTCGTAACAAATGAGTGGAAAAACGCTGCCGGGCAGACAGAGCAAGGTGCTTTACAACAATTTAACTTATACAACAGTATTGTATATTCTGATCGTGAAAATTCGGTTCAGTTTGAACAAACACCGGGACAGCAATTTGAATATTTCATTCAAAACTGTCTGTTAAAATACTCAAGTACTTCCGAAGCAGGCTTTACCTTCGATAATAATATAAATGTGGTGCAGAGCATTAAAAATGAAGATCCACAGTTTATGAACTATTTCATGGCCAAAATGAATTTAAGAGTAAAAACAACGTCTCCCGCCAAAGGAAAAGGCAATACTACTGTAGCAGGAACTGTTCCGTTTGATATTGTGAATGAATCAAGAACTACTAATCCTACGATCGGAGCTTATCAATAATGGAAATTACTCAATTACAACAGCAGGTTGACGAATGGATCAAGACCATTGGTGTAAGATATTTTAATGAACTTACCAATATGGCTATGCTGACTGAGGAAGTAGGTGAAGTAGCCAGAATCATCGCCAGAAGATACGGTGAGCAAAGCGAAAAGGAAAGTGATAAAAATAAGGATCTTGGTGAAGAACTGGCTGATGTTCTTTTTGTAACCTTATGTCTGGCTAACCAAACTGGAGTTAATCTACAGGATGCTTTTGACAGAAAAATGAAAATCAAAACTGACCGCGATAAGGAGCGGCATCAGAATAATGAAAAATTAAAATAAGATTCCGGATTTCAGATACAGATATAAAGGTCTGAAATCTGGTATCAGGATTGAAATATGAAGAAATAATGAAGAAGCTAGAAAAATCAACATTAATAGGAAATAAAACAATACAGATTAGCGGTTCGAAAAGTATTTCGAATCGTTTATTGATTCTGGAAAGCCTGTTTAGTAATATAAAAATCGGGAATTTATCCAATTCTCAGGATACCCAACTACTGAAAAAGGCATTGTCTGAGGCTACGGATGTGGTGGACATTCACCATGCAGGAACAGCTATGCGTTTTCTTACCTCCTACTACTCTATCCAGGAAGGAAAAACAACCATCCTTACCGGTTCCGGAAGAATGAAAGAAAGACCCATCAAAAATCTGGTAAATGCCTTGAAAGATCTTGGTGTTGAAATTGAGTATATGGAAAATGAAGGGTTCCCCCCTTTAAAAATTACCGGAAAAAAGATTACACAGACTTCTGTAAATGTTCCGGCGAATATTTCCAGCCAGTTTATCACTTCTCTTCTTCTTATTGCAGGAAAACTTGAAAATGGGTTGGAGATTAACCTTGTGGGTGAGGTTACTTCAAGATCTTATATTGAAATGACGCTTGATATCCTGACAAGATTTGGAATTAAAAACAGCTTTGAAGGCAATACCATTAAAGTACAACCTTTCAAACCTAATCATAAATCTTCCACAAAAGGCTATGAAGTGGAAAGTGACTGGAGCTCCGCTTCTTACTTCTACTCTATTTGTGCTTTGGGAAGAGAAACCATTCATCTGAAAAGCTTCTACAAAGAATCTACTCAAGGTGATTCTGCCATTGCAAAAATTTATGAGGATTTCTTCGGAATTAAAACAACCTATTCTGAAGCTGAACATCAACTGACTTTGCAACCTCAGCCAGATTTTTCTTTCCCTGAAAAAATCATTCTTGATATGAACAACTGCCCGGATATTGCACAAACTCTTTGTGTAACAGCTGCGGCATTAAAAATTCCTTTTGAAATTTCAGGATTGGGAACATTACGAGTAAAAGAAACAGACAGACTTCAGGCTTTATATAATGAACTTAAGAAACTGGGTACTGAAACAGAAATTACTGATTTAACCATTAACTCAGTGAGTTTCGGAGAACCGGAAGATCAAATTTCAATCAAAACATATCAGGATCATAGGATGGCTATGAGCTTTGCGCCTTACTGCCTGATTGGAGAGCTTTATATTGAAGATGAAGATGTAGTGGAAAAATCTTACCCGATGTTCTGGGAAGATCTTGCCAGTGTAACGACTAATTAATTTGAAAATGTGGTAATTTGAGAATGGGTGAATGATCCTTATTCCAAATTACTGCATATATAAAATGCCATAGCCATGAAATATCTAATCTTACTATTGTTCCTGATTCCTACCGTTCTTTGGTCACAATATCTGAGATCTAATGAAGAAGTTATTTATTCCTTTGATACCAAAGCCGGAAAAAAAATGACATTGGTAAAGGATAAAGGGAATGAATATATTCAGTACCGATTCGGGAGTAAAGACCATGTAGAAATGGAATTTCCTTCGGAAAGAAATAAAGACAGCTGGAAACAATTCAAATACAAATCTTATCACAGAGGTGGTGGGAAACAAAATGCAGGAATGGATCTGGAATATCTTACCTTTTTAAATAATGGTTACACCTATTCACTTTTCAAATCTTACTATGCCGAAGATGGATCACTTTCTACAGGAATCACAGTTATAGACAGCAAAGGAAAATCAACAGATATTACAGGAATTTATAAAAGCATTAAAGGTTGCCTTTGCAATCTGGAAGACATAGGATTGGTAGAGAAAGATGACACAGGTCTGTAATTTCAATGTTGTTATGAAAAAACTTTTTCTTTTTATTTTCCTTTTTATTATTTCAGATTTTTACGCTCAAAACCTGAATGATTTTTCTGTTCCGAAAAACTATAAAAAAGTGACTGAGATAAAAGGTGATTTGGATAAAGACGGAAAAGATGAAACGGTTCTTGTATTTGACACAGATAAAACAGCATCCGATTACGAAAGAGCTCCCGGAAAAAAAGATTATAAAAGAGTTTTCTACATTCTGAAAAACGAACAGGGCCAGCTTAAGATCTGGAAAGAGAATACTACTCTGCTTCATTCAAGCGGAATGGGGTTTTATCCTGATGATAATATCCTTACCATTCAAATAAAAAATAATTGTTTGGTGGTAGAGCAACATTTTTCCACCAATTCAAGACACACCCAGATTAATAAACATACCTTCAGATTCCAAAATAGTGATTTTTATCTGATAGGTTCGTATGATAATTTTGCAGATAACTGCGGTTTTGATTTTACCAATGAAGTCAATTTTTCTACAGGAAAAGTTATTGTAGACAAAGAGTATTCATCATGTGATGATAATGCTAAAATACCGGAAAACTTTCACAAGGAATTTATTCATAAACTTAAGACTCTTATTAAAATGGATGATTTCAGAATAGGAGAACATAGGTTCAAAATTCCGGATTCGAAGGAAGATTTTGTGTTTTAAGGGGGAAGCATGAAGTCATTTACTCCATAAAACATATGCTAAACATTTGATTTAGCAGTAACGTTTATAAAACAAACATATCTCCTTACTGACTTAGAGCACTCCCCTCTTCCAGCTCCTAGCTTCCCGCCTCATCCGCACCCAACAACTTAATTATCTTTTAAAGTTAAATTAACTCCTTATTGCTTGACATATTCTTAATTTTAAATACAATTAAAATATAAACTATGTTCAAGTACCCAATGAAATATGTAAAAAACTTTACGCTTAGTATTGCCACTGCAACGGTTTTCTTTTCCTGTTCTGAAGGAGTGGTAGAAAGGGATTCTAATGAAACAGGTCTTACATCTGTGAGCAAAGCAAGCTATAAATCGGCATCTCTGCTTCCTGTGGAAATGAACAGCTGGATGGCTGGATTACAGGATAATATTTCAATTTCAAAAATTTCAATTCCCGGGACACATGATTCCGGAGCGCGCATAGATGCCCCTGTAGTAACAGGTACAGCGAAAACACAAGACCTCAGTATTGCTGAACAGCTGAATGCAGGAGTTCGATTCCTGGATATTCGTTGCAGACATATTGATAATTCATTTACGATCCATCATGGTGCTATTTATCAGAATTTAAATTTTGATGATGTTTTGAATGCCTGTTATGCATTTCTTGAAAGTCATCCGTCTGAAACCATCATCATGTCTGTAAAGGAAGAATATAATGCATCCAATACAACAAGATCTTTCGAAAGTACTTTTGATTCTTATATCCAAAAAAAAATCTCAAAATGGGATCTTGGAACAAACATTCCAACCCTGGGAGAAGTAAGAGGAAAAATCAGACTACTTAGACGATTTTCAGCCGGAACTGCTAAAGGAATTAATGCTACTTCATGGGCAGATAATACAACTTTTGAGATTAATAATCCAGGTGCTCAGCTTAAGGTTCAGGATTATTATAAAGTAACCAATAATGATGATAAATGGAACGGAATTTCCAATCTGTTTAATGAAGCTAAAAACAGCAATAGTGACAGACTTTTCATCAATTTCACAAGTGGTTATAAACCGGGAATATTCGGAATTCCAAGCATTCCTAGCGTTTCCAATGCTATTAATCCGAAACTTAAAACATTCTTCCAAACCAACACAAAAGGATCTTATGGGATTATGCCTGTTGATTTTGTAAATGCTGAACTGGCAGAGCTGATTGTAAAAACTAATTTTTAGTGTAGTTAAATATAAATTGTCACCATGAAGCTGCCTCTCTTTTGGGGCAGCTTTTTTTATGCTAGCTGATTACGCCGATTTTTATTCATCTGCTAAATCAGAGAATAACAAACAAAAATGTCGCCCTTAAAGACGACGACATGTATTACCAAGAATAGGTATTCAACTATTTTTCAATACCATAAGCTGCCATGATTTTGTTGAAAATTTCTGTATTTTCAAACAATCCTGTAAATTCTTTGGAATTAGGACCGTAGGCAAAAACACTTGATGGAATAGAAGTGTGATCGTTGGTACTGAAATTTCCGAATATCCAACCGTCTTTCAGACTTCCATCCAAAAGCGTTAAACCACCTGTTTCATGATCTCCCACAACTACCACGAGTGTTTCTTTATTTTCATCTGCAAATTTCATAGCTTTCCCTACCACATGATCGAAGTCCAATAGCTCGGTAACCAATTGTTCTATATTGTTACTGTGTCCGCCACCATCGGTTTGTGAGGCTTCCACCATCATAAAAAATCCTTTTTTATTGTTCTTCAGATCATTTAAGGTTACATCAAAAGCATCTGCCAGCCAGTTCCCTCTTCCATTAGTCATTCTTTGTGAAGCCAAAGGATCAATAATCAAAGTTCTGTTATTGATTTTCTCCGCTGATTTCAGGCTTTGATAAATATCTACTTTAGCCTCTTTTAATTTTTGTTCAGTTTCTTGAGTCAATCCACTGGTTGGTCCTCCGATGAGAATTTTAGCTTTAGAAGCAGCAAAATCTTTCAGAATAGGTTCAGAGCTATTCCTGTTATCAGAATGTGCGTAAAAATCTGCCGGAGTGGCATCTGTTACATCACCAGTAGAGATCAGTCCTGAAACCAACCCTTTGGCAGCAATAATATCCGGAATCTGTGCAATAGCTTTACCAGTACCATCTACCCCTACAAATGTATTTTTAGTCTTCACCCCTGTCGCAAATGCTGTAGATCCCGGTGCTGAATCGGTAACATAGGCATTGGATGAATTGGTTTTGGATAATCCTGTAGATTTCATATTGAAAACATTCAGTTTTCCTTTATTGGCTGTAAAGGCCGCATAATATTGTGGTAAGGAAGTTCCATCCGGAATCAAAAGGATTACATTTTTTACTTTTTTGCTGATACCATCCGTTTTATAGGTTGGCGTGTAGGTAGCATATTCTTTAGTGTTTTTATAGAAATTCTTTGGAATGGTATTCATGAATTTTTTAAGATCCGGAATATGATCGGTATTGATATAATCCACACCCACATCCATCAGGTTCACCCACGCATTAGGAAAATCAGGAGCGCCATAAAAACGCATTGGTTTTTGTTGGGCATGTGCTTTATCTACAGCTTTTTTGATTTTCTCCGTTTCTTCATCTCTTGGAATTCCTTTTCCATTCCATTTTACAAGTTCCGGTAAATCTGCGCTGAACATTCCGATTCTTTTTAACTGATCGGCAGAATAGTCTTTAGTCAGATCACCATCAAAATAAAGATAATTGGGATAGTTTTTAAAATCTCCTGGTTGAGGTCTCCCACCTGTAATTACAATTTTCACCCCCGAATTACCCGTAATTTCAGGATATTTTTTCAATATATTGACTAATGCAGCCAGAGTGGTCTTATAATCCTGCTTAATATCAATCAATAGTTGGAGCTTTTTGCTTGTATCTTTATAAATATTCCCTTTGTTCAGTTTTATCTGTTTTGAAATATTATCCAGATAAAGATTTTCCAGTGTTCTGTCTGCAGAAAGTTCCTTTTCTGTATGGGCTACCCAAAGCTTTCCTTTCACCAGAAAAACATCTGCTTCAATGGATCCAAAGTTGGCATAATATGCCTGCCAAAAAGGGATCTCCTGCATATAATCATTGTGAGAGTGAGCATTCCCTACATTATAATTCAAATAATTCTGTGCTTGATTTTCAGAAAAAACAGCAAGGGCCAGCAAACCCAATATTTTTGATAATTTCATTCGTCAATTTTTATAGTTTTTATTAGGATGAATAGAATAGCTCACATAGCCGTAAACATCAATATTCCATACTCCCTTTTAAAAAGACTATATCATCACAGAGTTCCTGCAATGATATAGTAGATAATATATAAGGTTACAATTTTACCAACCTTCGTTTTGTTTAATCACACCGTGGCTGTTCACAATCTCAGCCTGCGGAACCGCCCAAACATTATGAACAGCCGGATTGAAGTTTCTTGGTGCCCAAACTTCTTTTCCATCCATTCCGTGAAGTGCTTTGGCATATGTTGCCTGTGCGTCTCCCCAACGTACAAGATCCCTGTGTCTGTCTGCCCACTCGCCGGCAAGTTCACAACGCCTTTCATGTTTCAGATCTGCCAATGTACAACCCGTTTTAGGAGCTAAACCTGCGCGTTTCCTGATCATATTGATCTCCGTATCTGCTGATTTACCCTGCATAATTAAAGCTTCAGCCTTAATAAGGATTACCTCAGCATAACGCATAATGGGAACGGCAAGATCTGTACAAGGATAATCTCCATTTCCATTAACATGTCCAGATTTCAATGGATATTTGAAAGGATCCATATATTTATTAAACTGAGCTTTTGTAGCTGAATTCGATGTACTATACGTTCTTACCTGTCCATTAAAGGTAAACTGATCTCCCTCTTTAAGAATAGTTACATTTCTCCTAAGATCTCCGGCTTCAAACTCATCATACAATTCTTTTGTGGGCTGAAAATATCCCCAGCCGTTATAATCTCCCCAACCTTTATTTTCAAGCATTACCCCAGGAAGAATACTTCCAACTCCCGTAAATTTAGGAGTACTGGTAACAGACCAGATATATTCTGTACTGAAGTTATTTTCAGCCTTGAAAACATCTGCATAATTACCCAGAAGATTTCTGTTTCCTTTTGTCATCACCTCATTTGCCCAGTATTCTGCGTTATTCCAATCTTTCATAAACAGATATACTTTAGCAAGCAATGCCCATGCAGCTGCTTTATGTGGCCTTCCATAATCTTTTGCTGGAAGTTCTGCCTGGCTTGGCAATAATTCTGCTGCTTTTTTCAGATCAGCCACGATATAGTCGTAATTCATCTTCACATTTGCCGCTCTTGGGATTGGATTAGGATCCGGCTCTTTAGTACGGTCTATAATAGGAATTCCAGCTTTTTCATTACCATAGTTAGAGGCTAACTCAAAATACATTCTACCGCTCATGAATAAAGCTTCTCCCAGATATTGGTTTTTAATTGCCACGGAAGTCTGGATATTATCAATATTACGGATGACACGGTTAGCTACCCCAATTACATTGTATCTTTTATTCCACTGGGTTTCAAGATCACCTGCTGCGATATAGTTACTGCTGAAGTTTTTAGCATTGTCTGCTTCACCTCTTATTCTTCCGGTAACCATATCATCACTTGCATTGATGAACCAGAAAAGCCCTCTTCCGTAAAACTCACTATCAAACAAAGGTTTGTACATGGCATTAGCACCAGTAATCAGATCATTTTCTGTTTTCCAGAAACTGGCTTCTGTAGGCGTTCCTTCCGGCTGAACATCCAATTCTCCTGTACATGACAGAAGTATGGCGGATATTCCTGATACTAAAAATATTTTATTGAAAAATTTCATTTTTTTACTTTTTTGATTTTAAATTATAATCCTACTTCCACTCCGAATATGAATGAACGGGCCTGAGGATATCTACCTGTATCTACACCATAAGAATTCATTCCTACTTCAGGATCGAAACCTGTATATTTTGTTATGGTGAATAAGTTGTTAGTAGTGATGTAAATTCTCACTTTATTCACATCCAATTTTCTGTAAAGTTCCTGTGGTAATGAATATCCGATAGTAAGATTTTTAAGTCTTAGATAAGAACCATCTTCTACGTAGAAATCCGATACTTTGGAATAGTTACCACTTGGATCTCCCTGTGCCAGTCTTGGAATATTGGTATTGGTGTTTTGCGGCGTCCATGCATTAAGAATATCTCTTTCCATATTGTAGTTCTGCCCTGTTCCCCCGGGATTCAAAGAGATAAACTTTAACCCGTTGAAAATTTTATTTCCATATACTCCCTGGAAGAATACATTCAGGTCAAAGTTTTTCCATGTCATATTATAAGAGAATCCGTAAGAGAACTTAGGATATGGGCTTCCCAGATTTACAAAATCCTTGTTATTGAGAGTTCCTGTATTTCCTTCCTTTTTCAGGAATTTAATGTCTCCCGGTTTAGCATTGGGCTGAATCATCTGTCCGTTTGCATCTTTATAGTTTTTAATTTCTGCTTCAGACTGGAATATTCCGTCTGTTTTATAGCCATAAAAAGAATAAAGAGGGTCTCCAATTTTTACGCGGGTAGGTTTCAACACTCCCCTCACTCCATTATCGTTGATAAATATCTCATCTACATCTGCCAACTGCTTCACCGTATTTTTTAGTTGACTAAAAGTTGCTCCAATGGAATAGGTGAAATCTCCGGACTTTTTGCTGTTATAATTAATTCCTAATTCATATCCTTTATCCTGAAATAATCCGGCATTTACATACTGGTCATTATAAGTAGATGTACTTGGCAAATTTACTTTGAAGATCTGATCTTTGGAATTCTTCACAAAGTAATCAAACTGTAAAGAAAGACTGTTTTGCAGGAATGAAGCATCTACCCCAAAGTTGGTTTGCTCAGATTTTCCCCATTTCAGATCCGGATTGGGACGTGTAGTGGCATAATAAGCAATATTCTGAGAAGGATCCTGCCCGAAAATAATATTGTTATCTCTGGTCATTAGCGGATTTACCGCCTGTGGAGAAATACCTCCCAGATTCCCCAGGATACCATAACTTCCTCTTAGCTTTAAGCTTGAAAGCCATGAAATATCCTGCATAAAGTTTTCTTTAGAAACTACCCATGCACCTGAAAGGGCATAATAATTGGCAAAACGATTCTGCTTGGCTACCAAAGAAGATCCGTCTCTTCTTCCCAATACACTCACAATATATTTTCCGGCATAATCATAGTTTACTCTTGCAAGATAAGATACCAAAGCCTGTTTGTATTTATAACTGGAAACTTCCTTGTTGGTATCCGCTGCATTCTGCAGATGTTGGAAAACTTCAGCCTCACTTCTGAAATCATAAGACTTTGCCAGGAATCCTTCCTCAATCGTTTTCTGGAAAGTAAAACCACCAAGGAAATCAAAATTATGTTTACCCGCAGCAATTTTATATGTTAGGAGCTGTTCTGCCAAAGCAGTAGACGAATTGTTGGATTGATATTCCAGATTATTGGAATCAAAGATCTTTCCGATCTCAAGAACCCTGTATGTAAAGTTTTTTACATTTCCAAGTTTAAAGGTTTGCGAAAAGTTAGATCTGAATTTTAAATCTTTTGCTAAAGTAATCTCTGCATAAGGATTAATCAAAATCTCATGAGTAGGATTTCTCAAGCTTATTCTTTTAAGATAAGCAACCGGGTTAATCATATCTCCGTATCCGCCTGCCACATCAATCGGTAATCCTGAAAAAGCTCCTGAGGGAGTATAAACAGGTACATTTGGTGGATAATACATTGCCGCTACTAAAGCTCCTGTGTAACCACTCTTGGTATCTGCGGTATTTCCATCTGAGTAATTGTAGTACATATTTTCTCCGATGGTTAACCAATCTTTTACTTTATGTTCAGAATTAACTCTGAAGTTATATCTTTTTGCCTGGGTATTTAAAAGAATACCTTCAAGGTTTCTATGATTCATCCCTACAAAGTATCGGGACTTTTCATTTCCGCCACTAAGGTTCATATTATATTCCTGAATGGTTCCTGTTCTGAAGATTTCCTTCATCCAATCTGTTTGGGTAATTCTTCCTTCCGGATATAAAGCAGGGTTGAAAGCTTTCGGTAAATTGCTAAGTTTGTCTGCATTGCTAAATGCCTGATACATTACATCCTGAAATTCGGCAGCATTTAAAGATTCTTTCAATCTCCATGCCTGATTAATTCCGTATTTTACATCAAAATCTACCGTAAGATTCCCCTTTTTTCCTCTTTTAGTGGTAATAAGAATAACCCCTCCTGAAGATCTTGCACCATAAATGGCTGCAGAAGCATCTTTAAGAACAGAGATATCCTGAATATCATTCGGGTTAATGGATGGTGTTCCGTTAAAAACCACTCCATCTACTACATAAAGAGGAGTTTCTCCGTTAATCCCTCCTAAACCACGGATATTCACTTTTGGGGAACCATTAGGATCTCCGCCTTCGTTCACCACCGTTACTCCAGGAGCTTTTCCTTGAAGAACTTCTCCTACTCCGGATAAAGACCTGGAAGTAAGTTTATCCAGTGAAGCCTCCGCAACAGCACCGGAAACCTTGCTTTTTTTCTGCGTTCCGTATCCTACAACAACAATCTCGTCAATGGATTTTTCTTTTAAGCTGTCTTTTTTTTGAGAGAGGAACATCGGTGAAGCTGAAATTGCACCAATAAGTAATACCCTACCCGTTAAGTATGCTACTGAGACAGGGATTTTAAATACATTCATGACATCCTTTTTAATTAGACGCAAAATTAGAACAGCCCTGCCTGCCATTACATTAAGATTTTCTTATGTTTTTATTAAGAAATTTTAGTTTTTCACCAATACTGGATTCGTTACCCTGAAATTATTCCTCTTATTTTCAATACTATAAATGAATAAAATAATTATTCTATTGATATTCTATTCAGAACTGATATTAACTTTATTTTAAGTTTATAACCCAACTGAGACAATAGACTATAATGAAACAACAGATTTACATCTTTCCCAATGAAGTATTCCAGACTAATAAATAACATACTTCCCTTTTCTTTTTTTACATTTGCTGAAAATAGATTTTCCCTGCTCACAGATAATCAAAAACAGATTATTAACAGATAGGAAAAATAAAACTCATAAAATAGTACGAATTAAATGACCATTATCATTACAGGAACTTCATCAGGAATTGGATTTGCTTTGGCCGAATACTTCGGTAAAAAAGGACACAAAGTATACGGTTTAAGCCGAAAACATACAGAAAGCCAGTATTTCAGATCTATTCCGACAGATGTTACAGACAACAATGCAGTTCGAAATGCTATTGCTGAGGTACTGAAAACCGAAACCAGAATTGATGTTCTTATCAATAATGCAGGAATGGGAATGGTAGGTGCTGTAGAAGATTCTACCAAGGAAGATATCCTTAAACTTTTCAGTCTTAATCTGGCCGGCCCTGTTCAGATGATGAGCGCCATTCTTCCAACAATGAGAACACAGCAATTCGGAAAAATCATCAATGTATCCAGTATCGGAAGTGAAATGGGATTGCCATTCCGTGGATTTTACTCTGCTTCAAAATCTGCTCTGGATAAAGTAACGGAAGCAATGAGGTATGAAGTGTATCCTTGGAATATTGAGGTATGCTCTCTGCATTTGGGTGATATTAAAACCAACATTGCAGAAAACAGAGTGATTGCCCAGGTTTCTCAGCCTTATAAAAATGTATTCGATAAAGTGTATGCCTTGATGAATTCCCATGTAGATGACGGAACTGAACCATTGGAGGTAGCAGAATACATTGAAAAACTTTTAGGAAAGAATAAATGGAAAGCTCATTATTATTTTGGTAAATTCGGGCAGAAAATCGGAGTACCTTTGAAATGGATTCTTCCTCAGGGAACTTACGAGAATTTAATGAAGAAATATAATAAACTGGATAAAAACTAGTTGATTGATAAAATGCATTGCCATTCTGAACGGAATGAAATGCAGTGAAGAATCTTTTATATTTTTCACAAGCCTTCAACTTATATTCGGAATCACCAATTGAAGTTATTTTTAAAAATATTTTTTGTCCTGTTCTGCGTTTTTACACAAGCGCAGAAGAAACAGTATTGGCTTATTGATACAGAAACAAAGGCTAGGAAAAAAGTAAAAGATTCTGCCTCTGCTGTAAAATTTCTGGATTCTTTAGCCCAAAATAATTATTTTTTCACTCAGCTGAAAGACGTAAAAGTAAAAGGTGACAGTACAGAGATTTTTTTTGACAAAGGAAAAAACCTTAATGAAACCTACGTAAATCTTTCTGATTCTATTGTTCAGAAGCTGAAGATCCAGAGGGATTTTTTCACGAAGAATTTAGATTCTACCAAGAAAAGCATCAATAAAAGTTATATTGATGATGGGTATTCTTTCAGCAGGATAAAGTCAAAATACAAAGGTCAGAAAAATGGTTATCCTATTATTGAGCTTGATATCAATAAGAATGATAAAAGAACGATCAATGGATTTGTCGTAAAAGGGTACGAAAGAGTTCCTAAAAGATTCATCAAAAATCTTGAAAAAGAATTCAAGGGAAAGAATTATGATGAAAAAAACCTGCTGGCCATCAACAAAAATTTTCAAAGCCATCCTTTCGTGATGCTGGAACGGCAGCCACAGACCTTATTCACCAAAGATTCTACCAATATTTATCTGTTTTTACAGAAGAAAAAGACCAATACCTTTGATGGGGTCATTGGGTTTGGAAATGATAAAACGGATAAGTTCACCTTAAATGGTACCATGAATGTGAATTTCAGAAATATGTTCAATGGTTTCGAGACGGTTAATTTATACTGGCAGAGAAACCCCGATAAAGGACAGAACTTTGATCTCCAGGTAGACATTCCTTATCTTTTTAAATCCAATGTGGGGATGAATACAAAGGTCAACATCTACAGACAGGATTCTACGTTTGCCAATGTAAAATTCCTTCCTGCATTTTATTACCATATCAATAACCGTAACAAAATCGGGCTTCGTGCCACATTAGAAACCTCAACTGTTATAGACTCTTTATACGCTATCGGAAAAGACTATAACAAAAAAGGGATCGGGATTTGGTTTGAAATGACCGAGCCCACCGATATTGATCTTTTTCTTTACAAAACAAGAATCAATGCCGGATACGATTATTTAACAACAACTTATACCAAAGGAAATATAAAAGCAGCCCAAAACCAGTTTTATTTCTCCGGAGAACATAATTATCATATTTCAGGGAACCATTTCCTCAACATCAAAGCAGAAGGCGCCATGATGGATTCTAAAATTGAGTTTTCTGCCAACGAGCTTTACCGCTTCGGAGGCTGGAATTCTATGCGGGGCTTTAATGAAAACTCTCTCGCCGCCGACTTTTATTATTACGGAAGTCTGGAATATCGGTATCTCATCGGCAATCAGGCTTTCTTTGACCTCTTTGGACAATATGGACAGCTCAATAACAAATCATTGAATGTAAAACCTAAGCTCTACAGTGTGGGACTCGGTTTTAATTTCTTCATTCCAATCGGGTTGATGAGTTTCCAGCTATCGAATGGTAATGAGTTTGGAAATCCATTCAAATTTAATGATATCAAGATTCATTGGGGAATTCTGAGTAGGTTTTAAAAAGAAAGGAAGCTGGATGCAGGAAGTTTGAAGTTGCTATAAGGTTACTATTTTTAATAATAGACTTATGATTAAAAGCTAATAGCATATGTTCCAGTTATTTTCTGAGTTCAAAAAACGCCCAACCTCTGGCATCCAGCTTCCAGCATAGTAATGAAACAAAAATCACTTTACAAAACCCTACTCCATTTTACTATTTTATTAATTATTCCTGTTAAAATATACATAAATTGTGTTTTTATTTTAATATGAACTTAAAATTCACGTAATACTGACGGGCTAAATTTGCAATCAAAAAGAATGAAGAAAACATTAGCCACGTTTGCAGTTTTTTTACTTCCCTTATATATTACAGCTCAGGAGATTGCCGTTTCCGGAAACGTAAAATCTGAAAATGGCACTACTGTTTCAGGCGTAAATATTACCGATAAGAACACAGGGAAAACTGCTACAACAGATGAAAATGGGAATTTTACTATTTCAGCGAACCCCAAAGATATTCTGGAATTCTTTTCCCCTGATTTTTCTGTGTATACTGTGGAAGTTTCTTCAAAAAAACAGTATTCCGTTGTGTTGAAAAAGACCAATGAGAAACAGATTGAAGGCGTTGTTATAACCGCATTGGGAATTGCCAAGAAAAAGGAAAAAATTGGATATTCTACCCAGGAAGTAGGAACCAAACAGTTTGAAACTATTACCACCCCAAGTATTGGAAATTTATTCTCAGGACAGGTAGCCGGTCTGAATGTTTCTAACCCAACGGGAATGCAGCAGGCTCCACAATTTACTTTAAGAGGAAACTCCAATCTGGTATTTGTGATTGATGGGGTAATTGTAGAAAAAGAAGTTTTCCAGAATTTAGATCCTAACAATATAGAAAATATCAACGTACTGAAAGGAGCAACGGCTTCTGCTCTTTATGGCTCAAGAGGACGATATGGAGCAATTCTGATTACTACAAAAAGTGCTAAAAAGAAAGGCTTCTCTGTAGAATTTTCTCAAAACACCATGATTACAGGAGGATTTACCAATCTTCCAAAAACCCAGACCGAATATGGCAATGGTTCTCAAGGGAAATATGAATTCTGGGATGGAGCCGATGGTGGTGTGAATGACGGAGATATGATCTGGGGGCCAAAGTTTGTTCCCGGTCTGAAGATTGCCCAATGGAACAGTCCGATCAGAGATAAAGCAACCGGACAGGTTATTCCTTGGTATGGAGCTGTGACAGGAACTCAGTATAATGATAAAGCAAGATATGAAAGGGTTCCAATCGACTGGAAATACCACGACAATTTGGATACCTTCTTGAAACCTGCCATTATCAACAATAATAATTTCGCGATCAGCTATCGAAATAACAAAGACATCTACAGGTTTTCAGGGAATTTCATGAATTATGATGACAGGGTTCCCAACTCTTACCTGCAGAAATATGGAATCAATTTCTCTTCTGTAAATCATTTGGGAGAAAAATTCATCTTTGATACAAAATTTAATTTCAATCAAGCTTTTACTCCTAACGTTCCCAACTACGATTACAACCCTAGTGGGCACATGTATACTATCCTAATCTGGATGGGGGCTGATGTAGACGGAAAAGCCTTAAGAAATCACATGTGGATTCCCGGAAAAGAAGGGGTAGCACAGGCTAACTGGAATTATGCATGGTACAATAACCCATGGTTCGGAGCTGAGTATTATAAGAATCAGAACAGAACCAACATCATTAATGCCCAAACGGGATTAGAGTATAAGGCAACAAAAGATTTTTCAGTAAAAGGAAAGATTTCCCTTGTTGAAAATCACAGCAAATCTGAAACATTCAGCCCTTATTCTTATTTCAATTACAATACCCCAAGAAGTGGCGGATATATAGTGAATGATTTGAAAACATGGAACCTGAACTATGATGTACTGGCAACCTATAAGAAAAAGATATCAGAGAATTTTGATTTCACAATCAATGCCGGAGGTTCTGCTTTTTACTATAAGAACAACAAAAATGAAAGATCTACAGATGGTTTAAGAATCCCAGAAATATACTCATTTGAGAATTCCATTGGAGCACTCAAAAACTTTACTTATCTGAAAGAAAAACTAATCTACAGTGCTTATTCTACTATTGATATTGGATTATACAATGCTTTCTTCATCAATATTTCCGGGCGTAACGACTGGTCTTCTACTCTACCAAAAGCCAACAGATCTTACTTCTACCCTTCTGCATCCATCAGTGCTGTGATTTCCAATCTGGTAAAAATGCCGGAGGCTATCAATATGCTAAAACTTTCCGCTTCATGGGCGAAAGTAGCTTACGATTTCCAGCCTTATTCCATCAGAAACTATTATTCGAATAATAAAGGTATTAGCTTTAATGGTAACCCAACTTATCTATATCCTAGCACTTTAAATGTAGAAAATACTTTAAAACCTGAGCAGACAAAATCTTATGAATTGGGATTAAGTGCCGGTCTCTTCAATAACAGAATTACTTTAGATGCTACTTATTTCAGAACGCTTGATTATAACAACATCCTGGAGTTTCCAAGTGCTGAATCATCCGGTTTTATCTCACAATATATAAATGGAAACGAATACACAACAAAAGGATTTGAAATTTCCCTGGGAATTGTTCCGATAAAGACAACTGATTTCACCTGGAAAACATTAATCAACTGGAGTACCTATGAACAAAAGCTGACTTCTATCTATAATAACATGCCTAACTACAAGAATATTAAGTTAGGAGAAAGAATGGACAGCTATTATGATTATACATGGCAAAAATCTCCGGACGGACAGGTAATTCTGGATGCTAAATCAGGAATGCCAACAAGAGCCAATGCCCCAAGTAATCTGGGACATTTCAACCCGGACTGGACTTTTGGTTTTAACAATACCTTCAAGTATAAAAAAGTATCCCTAAATATCGGAATTGACGGAAGTATCGGTGGAATTATGAGATCTCAGGTTGTTGAGAAAATGTGGTGGGGAGGAAAACACCCGAATTCCGTGGCTTACAGAGATATTGAGTATGCAAATCCTGGAAAGTATTATTTTGTACCGAACGGAGTAAACTATGACCCCACAACAGGTCTTTATACCCAGCATACCAAGCCTATCAACTTCCAGGATTGGGCACAGAACTATCCTTACCAGGCCCGTGTAACTGAAGATGAAAGTGAAGAATTTGCCAATGTATTCGACAGAACCTTTATCAAGCTAAGATCAGTGGTATTGGAATATGACTTCTCTTCATTACTGAATCCAAAAGGAATGATTAAAGGTTTCACTGCTAATATCTCAGCTTACAATCTGGCCATGTGGAAAAAGTCTAAAAACCTTTATTCGGATCCGGATTTCCAGATCAAAACAGGTAGAACAGAAGATATTACGAATGATATTCAGGATCCTTCAAGCAGATGGTTCGGAATCGGATTTAACCTTAAGTTTTAATTAAAAAGTAAGTTAATACAATGAAAAATAATATCAATACGAACGGGCTTAAAGGCAAAACAGCTAAATGGCTGATACAATCAGTAGTTGCAGCAGTACTGTTTATTTTAGCTTCCTGTGAGTCTAATCTTGATAAAATCAATGAAAATCCTAATGACCAGGCCAGCATTGATCCTAAATACCTTTTAACCTATGTTTCCAGAGCTACATTTCAGGTGGATGGGGATAATATGTATGCTTCCAGAATGATGATTGGTACGGATGGGGAAAATAAATATCAGTATATGAAATGGAATGAAGCCTCTTTTGATGTGTATTCAAAATCGCTTCTGAACACGGTAAAAATGATGCAGGAGGCAGACAAGATTAAGAATAAAAATTATATAGCTATCGGTAAATTCATAAGAGCTTATCACTTTTTTACTACCAGCTTACGGGTGGGAAGTATTCCTTATACGGAAGCAGTAAAAGGTGAGTCAGGTATTACACAGCCTAAATATGATAGTCAGGATGTAGTAATGGCCGGAATTTTATCAGAGTTAAAAGAAGCAAATGATCTTATTAACACCAATGATAAAATTGAAGGGGATATTATTTTCAACGGTGATGCTTCAAAATGGAAGAAATTAATCAACTCATTCCGCCTGAAAATTCTCATCACCTTATCTAAAAAAACAACGGTGGGAAGCTACAATATTGCAACAGAATTTGCCTCTATTGCAGGAAGCCAGCCTTTGATGACCTCTATATCAGACAATGGTGAGCTTAAATTTGCTGACGCAGCAGACAGCCGATATTCTATGTTCAACAACAGTGGATATGGATCTAGTTTGTATATGGCAGACTACTTCATTAATCTATTTAAAGACAGACAAGACCCGCGTTTATTTACATTTGCATCTCAGACTACCGGAGCTAAAGAAGCCGGAAAAGCCATTACAGATTTTACAGGCTACAACGGTGGAGACCCTATTTCAACTTATTCTGAAAATGCTAAATTAATCACAGCAAAAAATATTTCTAAGGTAAACGACCGTTTTTATAAGGATCCAACCAATGAACCTTCTTCAGTTTTAAGTTATTCAGAACTGGAGTTTATTCTGGCTGAAGCCGCAGCCAGAGGATGGATTTCCGGATCAGCAAAGACACATTATGACAATGCAATCAAAGCAAGTTTTAGCTTTTATCAGACGTATGTAAAAAATCCGGGGCAGTATTTTACAGGTTTTGATGTAAATCAGTATCTGGCAACACCTTTGGTAGTATACAATACTTCTGCTCCACTACAGGAACAGGTGGAAAAAATCATCACTCAAAAATACATGATTATGTTCCACCAGTCACAATGGACTTCTTATTATGACTATCTGAGAACAGGATACCCTAATTATCCTTTACAATCTGGTGTGTCGGCTCCATTCAGATTCAGATATCCGCAGTCTGAATACAATTACAACAGTGCTAACTTAAAGGCTGCTCTTACAGCTCAATATGGAGGAAATGATAATATTAACTCCAAACCTTGGTGGCTACAATAGAAATCTGACTTATTTTTATACCTAACAAAGAAATCGCAGGAAAATCCTATTAACTTGCGGTTTCTTTCTTATTACGATAGATCATGAATAGAAGAGAATTTTTAGAAAAATCAAGTATTTTAATGGCTGGATTAGGAAGCTCAAGTGTTTTACATCCGGCTATTCTAAAGGCTTTGGCTATAGATCCGGCTGCACAATCCACTTTTTATGATGCAGAACATATTGTTATTCTGATGCAGGAAAACCGTTCTTTCGATCATGCTTTTGGAGCACTTAAAGGAGTTCGTGGGTTTCTGGATAAAAGGACTTTTATTAAACAGGATGGGCATTCTGCTTTTTTTCAAAAGGAAAAAACCGGGAAATATGCAGCTCCGGCCCGTCTGGATCTGAGAAATACTAAATCAACCTGGATGAGCTCGCTTCCGCATTCATGGGAAAACCAGCAACAGGCTTTCAATAAAGGAAAGTATGACCAGTGGCTTCAGGCAAAAGCTTCAGGGAATGAAAATTATAAAAATATTCCACTTACCTTAGGATATTACAATCGTGAAGATCTTCCATTCTACTATCAGCTTGCGGATGCTTTTACCATATTTGACCAATATTTCTGTTCTTCCATGACGGGGACTACTCCGAACAGGCTTTTCCATTGGTCCGGAACTTTGAGAGAACAACAAAATGGTAAATCGAAAGCGAATGTGGTAAATGATGATATTGATTATGATAAAGCCAGACAAGCCAAATGGAAAAGCTTCCCTGAGATTTTAGAAGAGCAAAATGTTTCATGGCGTATTTATCAGAATGAAATCAGTCTTCCAAAAGGATTATCGGGTGAGCAGGAAGCATGGTTAAGCAATTTTACAGATAATCCGATTGAATGGTTTTCAAAATTTAATGTAAAGTTCTCAAAAGGATATTATCAGCATATTCCCAACATCATTGCTTCGCTGAAGCAGGAAATCCTGAAAAAACCCAATCAGAAAGAAAGACTGGAAGCTATCATTACCGAACTTCAGGAAGATCAGGTGAAATACCATCCGGATAATTATTCAAAACTTTCCCAACAGGAGAAAAATCTCCACGAAAAAGCCTTTACTACCAATGCTAATGATCCTGATTATCACAATCTGGAAATTGGAAAAGATGAATATGGAGAAAGACTAGTTGTACCGAAAGGCGATGTACTTTTCCAATTCCGTAAGGATGTAGAAGAGAAAAAACTACCATTAGTCTCCTGGCTGGTAGCTCCGGAGCATTTCTCAGATCACCCGGGATCCCCTTGGTATGGTGCATGGTATATTTCTGAGGTTCTCAATATCCTGACCAAGAATCCTGAGATGTGGAAAAAAACAATTTTTATTATCAATTATGATGAAAATGACGGATATTTTGATCATGTAATTCCTTTTGCCCCACCATTAAATCCAAGCCAGCCGGTTGATATCAACGGAAAAAACGGAGTGGAATATGTGAGCAAAGATCAGGAATATATGTCTGATCCAACCTTAAAAGACTATGAAAAAGCAGAAGGAACGGTGGGATTGGGTTACAGGGTGCCTATGATTGTTGCTTCCCCATGGACGAAAGGAGGTTTTGTGAATTCTGAAGTTTCAGATCATACATCTGTATTGCAGTTTCTGGAGAAGTTCATCATGAAAAAATTCAATAAAAATGTTCATGTAGACAATATCAGTGAATGGAGAAGAGCAATCTGCGGTGATCTTACTTCAGCCTTTAATTCTCCCAATATTAAAGCTCCGCAAATGGATTATCTGGATCAAAAAGATTATGCTACAACCATCAATGCCGCAAAAAACAAACCTGTTCCTCAGTTGAAGTGGTATGCTGAGAATGAGCTGAAGAATGATTTGCTTGAAATTCAGGAGAAGGGAATAAAACCCTCCAATCCTCTTCCTTACAACTTTCATGTGAATCTGGAAGCAGGTAAAATTACAATGACCAATTTAAAAGAAAACGGTGTTCCGCTTCATCTTTATGACAGAACCCGATTGAACGACAATAATTATTATTTTTCTTATGCTTTATACTCCGGAAAAGAACTATCTCATCCGGCATCGCAAACAGGAGCCTATGATTATGAAGTTTTTGGTCCTAATGGTTTCTTCCGAAAGTTTAAAGGGAACAATGCTTCACCATTTGAGGTTCTTTTGATTAATAATACTTCAAAAAATCAGGTTGAGGTAATTATTAAAAACGGTAAAAAAGGCAATATTACTCTGGAAAATCTATATACAAAAAATAAAAAAACAATTACTATCCAGAAACCGGAAGAGAAAATAGTGATTGACCTAAGCCCATACAAAGGCTGGTATGATGTAATAATAACCTCAGAAGAGCATAGCTGGCACTTTGCAGGAAGAATAGAAACAGGTAAAATTTCTGTTTCAGATCCACATTGGGCATAAAAATTTCTTTCAACAAAGCATTATAAATCCTGTACCAACGTACAGGATTTTTCGCGCATAAAAAGTGAAATATTTTTCAATTATATTTCATTACAATAGAAAAATAATCAATAATATAAAAATTATCATACATTTATTTCATAATTTATTGATTTTTCATTACTTTCACTCAACTAATATTAAGATCATGAATAAATTAAAATTAACGGTTGCAATGTCTTTATTTGCAGCTGCCATATCCGGAAATTTAAGTGCTCAGGATTCCAATACAGACAGCCATACGATCACCATTTCGGTTCCTGAAGTTGCTCTTGTAGACATTGAACCTGCTGCTACGAAAAATATCACGTTAGGATTTACGGCTCCTACTGAAGCAGGGAGCCCTATTCTACCCAGTGCAGCCAACACTACGCTGTGGCTAAATTATTCCACTATCAAATCTGATACTAAACCTTCCCGTAGTGTAAGTGTAAAACTTAATGCTATTATTCCTGGAATAGATGTACACGTAACAGCCGCTGCTCCTACAGGTGCAGGAGCAGGAGCTTTAGGAACATCTGCTGGGCTTTTAACCTTAAGTGCTGATGACCAGACGATTATTTCCGGTATTGGAAGTGCTTATACAGGAAATGGTGCTAATAACGGACATAACCTTACATACGCACTGGCTGCTGGAAGCGGACCTGGTGGTGTAGCAAATTATTCGGATTTATTGGCAAAACCATCTATTACAGCTACTGTTGTCTATACCTTAATAGACAATTAGAATTCTAAATATTCAATTCTGTATTTCAAAAACAAGAAGAAATTGTGTTCCAGTTTCTTCCTGTTTTTATATTATTAAATAATAAACCTCAAAACTTTATATGATGATAAAGCGTATTCTTTTTTTAATCACTTTGATTTTGCAGTTCAGCTTTTTACATGCCGGCATTGTGGTTCTTAATGGGCTTACGCATTCCTATAAGATAGAAAACGGCAAAGTTTATAAAGGAAAAATAGCCATTGAAAATACGGGCGGCAGCCCACAGACTGTAAAATTATTTTTACAGGATTTTTCTTACCATGCCGATGGTACTATTAATTACACAGAATTACATACTCAAAAAAGGAGTAATGGAGATTGGATAAAACTCAATACCAATCTGGTAACGCTGAAAGCTAAAGAAAAGACAGAAGTACTTTATGAAATTACCGTTCCTAACCAGGTAATAGATCCTGGCAGCTATTGGAGTGTTATCATTGTGGAGCCTGTAGAAGATATAAAGCCAAGTGACAAGGAACCTGGCGTGAGTATTACCTCTGTGGTACGATATGCTATTCAGGTCATTACAGATTATGATACGGAAAAGGCCAAACCGGACCTTAGATTCGAAAATATCAAAGTAGAGAAAGAAGAAGGAAAACAAACGGTAAAAATAGCGATCGCCAACAATGGAAATCTTTATTGTAAACCCACAGCATCCATTGAAATCTATAACCGTAAAACAGGAGAAAAAATAGGAACCTTTTCAAGCTTAAAAATGGGTCTGCTGCCTTCTACTTCTAAAACTTTTTACATTGATATCAGTAAAGTGCCACCCGCTCAGTACAAAGCTACTGTTATAGCAACGGATGAAGACGAGAACGCTTTTGCGCTCAATGTGGAACTAGAAGTAAAAAATGATTAAAACCTGGACATTATTTATTGTTATACTATTCCCGTTATTCGCTTTTTCTCAACAACAACCAACCCGATTGGTCAGTAAAAAAGATAGCTTAATACCGGGAATGTCTACTTCTATTCCATTCACCCTACAAAATAATTCGACTGAGAATAAAGTATATGATATTTCTGTTATCACCTCAAGTTCACTTATCACTCCTATTCTAGAAAAAGGAGAATTTGTGATCTCCCCTCAAGAAACTTCAGTATATCTTGTCCCATTACGGATTTCAACAGAAACGGTACAAGGAGAATATTTTATTACATTAAATATTACAGACCGTTCTAACGGATTGTCTTCCACAAAAACATCTAAGATTACAGTTTCCGCAAGCAGAAAGCTCTCCCTAACAGTATTGGAGTCACCAGAATTTACAAGAGCCGGAGAAACCATCCGTGCTTCTTTTCTTCTAAAAAACAATGGTAACATCACAGAAAATCTTATTCTGGAAAGTAAAAATGCTATTGTTGACCACGATCCATCTATTATTCTGAGCCCCAACGAATCGAAAGTCATTACAATACATAAAGCTACTAATCCAGAACTGGGGCAGAATGAATTTCAAAACCTAAATCTTTCGGTACATTCAAAAGATAACCCTAAGGAAGATCAAACGATCTACATAAGTACTCAGGTCATATCTGTACAGCCTGCCAATCAGGATATCTATCACAGGTTTCCCGTTGCAGCATCATTATCCTTTATCGGAATGAAGAATATGGGAGTATATAATGACGGCTTTCAAGGCGAAATCTATGGTAAAGGATCACTGGATAAGGAAAATAAAAATCAGATTGAATTTCATGCAGCTACACACAATCCTATTGAACTCAATACTTTTACTCAGTACGAAGAGTATTTTGTAAACTATAAAAGAGATAATCTATTTGTACATTTAGGAGATAAAACCTACTCTGCATCCTACTTAACTGAGTTTGCAAGATATGGCCGTGGTGCAGAAATCCGGTATCATTTCAATAGGTTAAGTATAGGAGGTTTTTATAACCGTCCAAGATTTTTCAGAGACATTAAAGATGAATTTAATGTTTATTCTGCATTTAAAATTCGTAAAGAATCTGAAATTTCGGTTGGGTATCTGTATAAAATGCCTATGAAAGAAGAACCAAACGCTAGAAATGCAGGCATAAACTCCGAAGCTCACCTTCCTTATACAAAAGGAAAATTCAAAATTTCAAAACATATTAATCTCTCCGGAGAATTCGCCTACAGTACAACAAAAAGAGCTGAAGGAACAGCTTATATGGCACAGGCAGAGGTGAATTTTGAAAAATTCAACGGGAATTTAACCTATATGAAGGCTAGCCCTCGGTTTGCAGGATATTTTACCAATACCAATACTTTCAGTGGATACCTTCAATACAGACTGACTAAGAAACTGAATGTTATCGGCAATTATATGCAGGATGCCAAGAACTTCCAGAGAGATACCTTATTTCTGGCTGCTCCTTACAGAAAATACCTGCAGTATGGGATACAGTATAAATATCTCTCCAATGGTTCTATCATCATCAATCATGGTTTTCAAAAATATCAGGACCGCTTAGAGCCTAAGCAGTTTGATTATTATGAACGTTTCTTCAGAGTGAGCATAGATCAGCGTATCGGAATATTTCAGATTAACCTTGAAGGACAGTTTGGTAATACAGACAATTATCTGACCGGATTTAATGGCCATTCAAGTTTGTATGCCGCCAATCTCTCATTTGAAAAATTTAAGACGTCTTTTAGTCTCTTTGGCAGTTATGCAATCACTTCCAGATATCAGCTGCAAAATCAAAAACAACTTTATTATGGAGCGAGAATCATCAGCAAATTTTCAGATAAAACCAGTTTAAGTTTATTTTACCAAAACAACTACATCCCTGAGGAATATTTTAAAGACAGAAACTTGTTTGAACTTCTGTTTCATCAACGATTATTTCCCGGCAATGAGCTTGATCTTTCGGGGAGATACTCATTGCAAAGGGGACAAATTGGAGATAAAGATTTTATATTTTCAATGCGTTATACATGGCGGCTTAATATTCCGGTACAAAGAACTGCTGAATATATATCCTTATCCGGAAATGTTGGTAACCTGGGGATAAAAAAGACTGAAGGCATAAGATTAATGCTGGGCAGTTATTTATGCATAACAGACAAAGATGGAAATTATGTATTTAAGAATGTAATTCCTGGTAATTATTTTCTTGAGATAGACCGCTCAACCACAGAAATCAATGACATTCCCAATGTAGTTTTTCCAGCATCACTGCCTCTTATCAACAAAGAAAATGTTTTTAATTTCGGAATAACAACAGCTGCCAATATACAAGGGCAGGTTCAGCTTTTGGAAACAGAAAATAAAAGCCTTACAGATGAAGTGCTACAATCTAAAAAAGGGAAGAAGAAAAAAGAAAGTATTATTGTAGAAGCAGTTGGAGATAGCCAGATTTATCGTAAGATTTGTTTTGTAGGAGAAGATTTTGATTTTACTTATCTAAGACCAGGAGATTGGACGGTAAAACTTTATAGGAATGGACTTGATAAACGATATAAAATTTCAACAGATCAATTTCAATTCACTTTGAAACCCTCGGAAATAAAAAAATTAAATATCCAGATCGTCAAACAGCAGATAGAAATCAAGTATCAACAGGAATCCTTAAAAGTAGGATATAATGAAATAAAAAATAAGAAATGATTCTGAAACGCGCCATATTATCAACAGCTTTTATTTTGTCCGGCTTATTATATTCTCAGACTAATGTTACTTTAACCTTACCTGTTGTTACCTTAATGGACATAGAACCTACCGGAAACATTGCTTTAAGCTTCACAGCACCTACTGAAGCTGGAAACCCAATTGGTAATCCAACGCCCAATACATCAAAATGGATTAACTATACTTCTGCTATTGCCAGTGGAGGTCTTACCAGAAAAATTACAGCAGCTATTAGTGGCACTCTCATTACGGGAGTAGATATCAGATTACAGGCAGCAGCAGCTTCCGGAGCAGGAGGCGGAACATTAGGAACTCCTTCGGCACAAGTTACTTTAACCAACACTCCGGTTACCATCATAAGTGGAATTGGAGGGGCTTTTACTGGCAACGGAGCCAATAACGGGCATCGACTGACAATTTCTCTGGTTCCCAATACTTATGCCAACTTAGCTACCCGAGCCAATGCAACCCTTACCATAGTCTATACCATCACAGAATAAAAAATGAAGTATGAAAATGAATTGTCAATTTCTCCGAAAAATCTGTATAAAAAGATTGATCTATATTATCCTTATACTCAGCAGCAGCTTTATAAAGGCACAGGTTGTAAATGTCTCCGGAAACTGGAATGCCAGTATACCCGTCATTACCGAGGCTGGAAGTAATTATGCAGGAACTTATGATAATTCTGGTACTCCCGGTACTAATCAAATAACACTATCCGGAACATTGCCGGGTTCTTTTCTCAACCTGCTTTCAAGCTCCGGTGCAAAGATGACCATGCGCTATACCCCCAATCCCTGGAATAGTTCTCTGACCCTTGCTGCAAAAAGAACCGGCGGAACAACAGCTATACATGGAGTTTGTCTCTTTTGTACATCTAGTATCAACGGAGGAACCACCTATATTCCAATATCACAAACAGCCGATGTAACTTTTGTAACTTTTTCCTTTAGTGGTGTTTTAGGGCTGGCTAATAGTATAACTTTTGCAGATATCAACTTAATATTGCAACTAGCCGGTGTTTCTGTAACGGTTCCAGCAAACACCTATAGTGCACGAATAGTTTTCACCATCGTTGCAAATTAATGTAACGGATAATTGAGAATGCTCACTTTTAAGAAATAAAGTTGCATCTATCATTATATCCAAAAAAAGAAACCTTTCCAAGATTTGGAAAGGTTTCTTTTTAAAACAGATTCAATTTAGTGTTTTGCCCACCAAAGAGGGGTAAGCACTGCATCTTGCCCGCCCAGTAACTGTACGGCTTTTGTATACCCATCTTGATCCGTATTCCTGAAGGTACTCGGATATCTCAACCTTTGAGGGAAATTTTGAATAGAGTTTGTCATATAATTTCCTGAATTCAGATTAGGTAAATTAACCAACGGTGTTTCTATCGCAGGATTTTCAAAGAAAGGTAACCCCAGTCTTCTTTGATCGCTCCAGGACTCCAACGGAAGCCAAGGCATATTGGCAATATATTTTTGAGTGATGATTTTCGTAAGCTTATCATTTCTCACCGAACCGTTTTTGTAAATGGTATTTACTGGATATTTAATCTCAACAGAAACCATATTGCCTGTAGAAGGATCTTTATAGTTCATGGTATGGCTGGCTCCTGGCTCTGTTACATGTGTGTAAGCAACAGAAGTTCCGTCACGATTATAATCTGTTGAAGCAATATACTGAGTATAAAATTGCGATACTCCATTATAGGCAAAACTATCCTGGATCCCTTTATTATAAGCAGCTACATCACTCATAGGGACAGACCAACCTTTCAGTGCAGCTTCCGCCATCAGGAAATACGTTTCCCAGCTTGCAAAGAAAATTCTAGAGTTCTTGCCTTCTCTATATTGTTTCCCTAAAGCAGGCATACACCCAATAACGCCTCTTAATCCGTTTCTCTGTCCTTTTACACCCCAATTCCCTATTGTAGTCGTATTCCAGGTATTTACTGTATTGATTGTAACCTTAGATCCGTTCGCAAACGTAAGATCCCCTTTATTGGTAGTAGCCTGGCTGGTATAGGTAGGATAAAGTGAATAAATTGGGTTGGTAAGGTCTCCAGGAATATAAAATGTTTTATAAGCCCTTGGGTCTATTTTATTAGGAAGCCCATCCAGCCAGTATCCTGCACTTGGATCATTGGTTAATGTGGAGAATTGTTCATCATATTTTATTCCAATATAATCGGAAGCTTTTACCGATGTCTGCTGTGCAGCCGGCAATTGATCTGTAGAGTTAACGCCTCCTAAACCAATGTACATATTATTTAGAGTCGCCGATAAAATCTGAGAGTTCCATTCTCTGGACATTACCCCTGATAAAGGATTCCACCCTGTATCTTCTTTAACTTTAAAATTATCATCACTTGTACTGATGAACATATTAGAATTGGCCGCATTTTCAAACTCAGCTTTTGCTTTTGCAGGATCCACCTCTGATATTCTCATGGCAATTCTCATTCTCATGGAGTTGGCATACTTCACCCATTGGCTCCATTTAAATCCATAGGCCATATCATAAGCACTGGGATTGGAAGGAGCAGGTTGGTTAACATCCATTTTAGCCGCCGCATCCTTTAATTCTTCTAAAATAAAATAATAGACCTCTTTTTCAGAATTAAACCCAGGATTTACTTTTTTAAATGCCTGAATAGGTTGGGGACCAAAATTATCAGAAAATTCACTCATTAAATAAGCTCTCCAGATTCTAGCTACCTGGGTAAGATTATCATAGTAAGGTTTACCCTGTCCTATAGCTTTCTTTTCGTTGACGATATCAATAGTTGCATTGGCATTATTCAGCCATTCTGAAATTCCTTTCCAATATTCTACTGTCCAGGAGTCATCATATGAACCCCCTGCAATTCCTGTGGTCAGATGTTGTCTTGCTGCCGTTTTCCAATACAAAACAAAAGTACGTTCAGCAATATTGGGATCTTGTTGAGCACCCAAGATAGAATTATTCAAGAAATACTCCGGTTCAGCACTATTAATATCAACCGCATAAGGATCGTTATTCATGTCTTCAAAATCGCTACATGAAGCAAGAACCGTAGCAAGTGCTATGAAAGATAAAATATATTTTTTCATAATGTTATTATTGATATTAAAAGCCTAGTGTAATAGTGAATAAATAAGATCTGGTAGTTGGAAATGAAAGATTTTCAAATCCTACAGCATTGGAGTTGATAGCAAATACTGATTCGGGATCAATACCTTTTGCTTTACTATACAACATCCATACATTATTTGCTGTGAAAGCAACCTTGGCACTTTGAAGTGCAAATTTTTGAAATAAATTCTTAGGAAAACTGTATGATACCTGAATATTTCTTAATCTGATATTCGTAGCATCATAAATATTCTGTTCTGTGATTCCCAAGTTTCCTGTTGTTACCGCTGCCCAGTAATCTTGTTGTGTAATTTCTTTTGTATTGGATGCATATCCGCCACCAGGTTGCTGTACTACTGCATCAAGAACAAAATTATCTCTTCTTCCTCCCGGAGCTGTATCTTCTGCAAGTCCTACTTTTTGTAAAGCTGATTGGGTACCTGAATAAAATTTGCCACCAATACGACCATCAATCTGAAAAGAAAGTCCAATATTTTTATAATTAAAACTATTGGTAAGTCCAAATAACATGCGCGGATTTTGATCTCCTAAATAATACTGATCGGGAGTAGCCTGGGGTAATCCGTTTGCTCCTACAATTAATTTTCCAAAATTAGGATTATTAGGATCCTCCACTCTTAAAAATTTTGTTCCATAAATGGCTCCATAAGGCTGACCTACTTCTGCAAAAAATGTAACATTATCATAGCCCCCACCTCTCAAAGGATATTTAGAAAGAGAGCCATAAATGTCTTTTATCTCACTTTTTAGTTTTGAAAAATTGGCATTTACATTCCAGTTAAAGTTTTCATTTTTAAAAATATCAGTATTCAACACTACTTCAATTCCACTATTTTCAAGTTTCCCGCCATTAATTTTCATATCCTCATACCCTGAAAGAGGATTCATAGGTAGATTAATTAATTGTCTTGTTGCTGTGTTAAAAAAATAACTTACATCCAGAGAAACTCTATTAAAAAACTTAAGATCAGCCCCTACTTCAAAGCTCTTTAATTTTTCAGCTTGTACAGAGGCATCATATAGAGATTTTAATCTACCTAAAACGGCATGTCCTGTGGGGTCAGCCGCAAGTTTATAAATATTATATAGTTCGTAAGGATTTAAAGAATTTCCGGTTACGGCATAAGCTCCACGAAGCTTTGCAAACGTTAATACTTTAGAAGTTGTACCATTTAGTTTATGCAACATTTCTGTTAAAACCAAAGATGTACTTAAAGAAGGATAAGAATATGATCTGTTTTCTACATTTAAAGTTGAAGACCAGTCATTCCTGAACGTAGCATTAATAAACCAATATCCGTCATAATTAATTTCCAAAGCTGCAAAAACGGAATTAATCTTCTTCCAAAGATCAACCTCATTATTCGCACTACTTGCAAGATCACTTGTATTATTTACACTAAAAACATTGGGAACAATTAAATTTTGAGTACTGAAATAAAGAGCTTTAGTTCTTGTCTCCATTAGTTGTCCATACAATGCAAGAGAACCACCCCATTTTCCAAATAAGTTATCTTTTTTAGCAGTAAGGTTTGCGATATAATTGTTCTCATAAAACTTCTCTTCACTTGTGGAATAAGAGTTTCTTCGTGATGAACCTGTCCATACTCTGGCATCTGCATTTAAAGCATAAAAATCAGTCCCAAGCCTTACATCTGCACTCAACCAGTCATTAAACTGGTATTTAAGATAACTATTTAACAGCGCACGATCTTTTTTATCGGCATTAAGACTGTTATATGCGGACCAGTAAGGGTTTATACCATTGGGGCTAATCCAATTCGATTTTATATTGTTTTGTGTTTGTCCTTCACGATAATCACGAATATCAATATTCTGTGGCATCAAGAGAATATTAGAATAATAATTTCCATCCCCTCTTCCGCCAGCAGGTCTATTCCTTGCCTTACTACTAATGTATTGTACCTTTACTTCCGATGTCCATCTTTTTTCTTTTCCAAAAACAGAATTCATTTTCGCCATGAAGTTGAATCTCTCAAATTTGGAATTAGGAATTTGACTATTATCATTTAAATAATTCATAGATGTATATAAGCTAGTCCCTTCTCCCAGGTTTTCCTGAAAATTCAAAGTATGCTGAGAATTGATTCCTGTTTTAAAAAAATTACTCAGGTTATCATATCGCTTCATATTAGTTCCGTCCAATGCGGGACCCCATGAACTTGTATTCTCACTATTAGCAGGATTCACAACACCATTTTGGCCCAGACCAAAACTTGTCTGCATATCTGGCTTCATAAAAATAGTTTCAAAACCTAAATTGGTAGAATAAGTAATTCCTATGCCGCCTTTCTTCTTTCCAGTTTTTGTTGTAATCAGAATAACACCATTTCCACCCCGGGCTCCATATAGTGCAGAAGCTGCACCTCCTTTAAGGACAGAGATACTTTCTATATCTTCTGCATTAATATCATTCAGCCCATTTCCCATATCCAAATCAGGGTTCCAAAAATCGTTATTATAATAACCATTATTCTGCTTGGCTTTTACCCCCATACCGTTACTCAATGGAACTCCATCCACTACAATCAGAGGTTGGCTGTCTCCTGTAAGAGAGTTAAAACCTCTTAGATTGATCCTTGATGATGATGCAGGACCAAACCCACCTTTAATTACTTGCATTCCTGCTACTTTACCAACTAAGGCATTAGTAACATTCGTTTCTTTTGCATCAACGAGGGCTTGTCCTTTTACATCTTGGAAAGAATATCCCAAGGTTTTCTTTTCTTTTTTTACTCCATAGGCTGTTACAACAACTTCATCAATTTTTCCAACCTTAGTAGAATCTGTCTTCTGGGCAGACAATCCAGTAAAGCAAAGAAATAATGATGAAAGAAGCCCCGCCTTAACAATAGTTCTATTCATAATTATATTTAATATTTTGAAATCAAATATAATATTTTAACAGTATTTAATAGTATACTAATAAAAAATAAGAACAAATACTAAAATATCACTGATATAATTGAAGTTATACTTTCATATTTGAAAAAAAAGATTAAATTTTAATAGAAATAGGAAATATTCGAATACAAAAAAAGCATGGGAACAATAAGATTAGAAAATAGAATTAAATAATTATTTTGATGGATATGTATTTGTTTGATGGATAATGGAAACTGCTTCTCATGATTAATGAATAATCTACCATGAATGATAAACATTTGTATGATACTTTAATGTGCAGTACTCCTCACACTTTGTCATCCCGTTGGGATCCAGACAATGGGATTCGTAATTTTATTCAGCTATTTACGGAAGCTTACTGCATAGCCTTATAGTTACTAAAGATCCTTACAGGATGACAATAGGCTATGGGAAAAGAATAGTAATGCCCTAGGCCTATCAGTAATAAAAAGAATAATCCAATGGCTTTAGCCTTACGCTTAGATAATAGATTTTAGATAAAGGAAACAGATAAAGAATAAAGGAGAGCGTATCATATAGAAAGGATTGTAATGAATATTACTTTGAGAACCATTTCCGATTACTCATTACTGATTGCTCATTACTCATTGTTTGGGTATTCTTGAGTTGTGGATTAGATCTGCTTTATTCGTTGGGTATAGTATAAAGCAAAAAAAAAATCCTTTATCGTAATGATAAAGGATTTTTAAAAATAAAATAAAAACTGGCGGCGGCCTACTCTCCCGCGTTAGCAGTACCATCGGCGCTGGTGGGCTTAACTTCTGTG
>NZ_JAGIPR010000005.1 GCF_017877355.1 Chryseobacterium jejuense
ACTCCTGCGCTCCCTTAATTGGGACTGCAAAGATAAGAACTTTATTCTAACTCACAAATTTTATCTGATAAAATTAAAAGCTTTTTTTTTCGTCCCTTTCTTTAGTAGAATAAATCTTTATGCTTATCTAAAAGCCCTTCTGCGCTTACCGAATCTCTTTCGTTTTTCAGTGGGGCAAAGATAACAACTTATTACAACGCAAAACAAACTTTATTAACTTTAATTTCATATTCACGTAATATTCTTCCTTAATACTCTGATAGCATGGATGAAAAATTTTAAACATTTGTTTGAGAGATTGGCATAGAGAATACAGAATACAGGGAAAGAGGGAAATGTGGGTGTTTTGTGAGGACGTGGATATATATAAAATATATGGGTAATGGGCAATCGAAGGTATACATATATTATATAGTACGAAAAATGCATTTGGTTATTTTAAGTATTTAATTGATGAATGGAATAACATTCTTTACATCCTTACTGGATGACAAAGATTTTGCAAAACAGAATGGGAAATAAAGAGACCAAATGATATAATGCTTATTACAAAGGGGCTATTATAAGAAATGGTTAGAGATCAGTGTTTTTTATCTTCCCACTGATCGCACAGATTTGCACGGGTTTTCATAGAGAACCGGAGATAACTGGATAACCACCCCGTCAAAAATTCTTTGAATTTTTGACACCCCTCCAAAGGATGGGAATGATGGAGGACATTCCTTATGGATAATGGTTAATATTACTAATTAATGACACCTATTCTCTATTCCTCATTACTCATCATTTATAATTATGGTCCCCTACCCTAGCCCCGATAGCAACGGTTACCCCGCAGCACGCGTAAGCCTTAGCTTTGGCGCGAGGAGTATGAGTGGATAGCGGGATCAAGCTCCTAATGAAGTTTGAGAGTTTGAGTGCTGAAAAGTAAGAAAGGTGAAAAATAAAGTTGGAGAGACAGGCTACCCACATTATATAATTATAATATATTAAGGTGTAAATAAGGAAACTTAAACATAAGTTCACATTTAAAAGAATTCATTTTTTTTGTGGAGTCGTTAAATACTTTTTATTTTACTCTATGTTAAAAAAGGGAATTTGAGTAAATATAAGTCATAAATAGAGTGACTTTTCACGTTGTCATTAATTAATTGATCCTTATCTACTAAGGTAATAAACATCGTATTTATTTTTTCTCAAATCATAGTACTATTTTTGTTAAATTTGCCGTTTTACATAGAAACTGAAGAATATTTTATTTTTTTATATATTTTTTAAAAAACTGCATACTTTTTGTTTGTGCTAATTGCCTGAAGAAACGAATGATGTTAAACAAGAACTCCAAAAAACACTATTTTTTATTTTTTTTCCTGACCATTACCAGCTTTACCTATGCTCAAAACAGGGCCAGCGGAAAGATTGTTGATGCCAAAAACAACAAGGAAGTAAGCAAAGTTGATATTTTTATCAATGATAATAAAGCCCCCTCTCTTACCACTACCTCGGGAAGCTTCAGCGTTCAGTCTGATAGCATTATCCAGAGACTAAGGTTTATCAGAAAGAATTATACCACAGAAACTCTTGATATTACTCCGGAGAATGCTGAGAATATTTTTGTTCAGCTTTCCCAGGCCAAAGTGAGCAATATCCAGGAAGTAGTAATACAGGCTGGGAAACCTAAATACAAAAACAAGAAGGAAAACCCTGCTTATGCAATTATGCAAAAAGTATGGGCTCAAAAAAGGAATAACGGTCTTGAAAAATTTGATACGTACTCGTATAAGGAATACGAAAAGACTCAATTTGACCTTAACAATATAGACAGCGCCTTCATGAAGAAGAAAATCTTCAATAAGCTGGATTTCATTTTTGATTATGCAGATTCTACTGCCAGTGGAAGACTTGGTCTTCCTGTGTTCTTAAATGAAGCGGTGTATGAAAATTATGGTAAAAACAAACCGGATAAAGACAGTAAAAGAACTTTAATTGCTCAAAAGACTTCAGGTTTTCAGGATAATCAGGTCATTACTGTTTCTGCAAAGAACCTTTACAGGGATGTTAATATTTATGATAATACTTTAAACTATTTTGATATTGGGTTTCAAAGTCCGGCCGGAACAGATGGATTTGGGACTTATGATTATAACCTTGTGGATACCATTTCTATTCGTGGGGAGAAAGCTTTTCAAATAAGATATCAACCTAAACGTAAGGATGTCCTGGCATTTCAGGGAAATCTTTATATAGATACGGATTCCTATGCTGTTTTGGGAGCTACTTTAAGATCTACACAAAAAATCAATGTTAACTTCGTCAACAGTGTTTATACTCAATTGGAATACGACAATCCGGATGAATCAACATTTCTTCCCAAGAAATTGGTTACAGAAGTTGAAATGAGTCCTTTTTCCAAGAAGAAAGGGTCTAAAAGCATTATTGCAAAAAAATCGGTTGATTATTCTAATTACGAATTTAATATTCCTTTAGATCCTAAAGTTTTTAAACGTACTGAAGAGGAATATGAGGATAAGTTCACCGATAAAGATGATGCTTATTGGACAAAGGCAAGACCAGATACTTTATCCAAATCTGAACAGGGAGTATATAAAATGTTAGATCAACTACAGCAGACTCCAAAGTTCAACCGTATGGTGAAATTATTTGAAACTCTTGGTTCACGTTATTATAATGCTTTTAAAGGAGTAGATTTTGGTCCTATCTTTTCAGTTTATGGAAGAAATGAGGTGGAAGGAGACAGAATAAGAATTGGAGCAAGATCGTATTTTGGATTGAATGACCCTTGGAGAGTTCAGTTCTACACTGCTTACGGATTTAAAGATCAGCAGGTAAAATATGGTGCTGAAGCAAGATATATGTTCAACAGACTTAACCGATTTATGATTGGAGCCGGAACCAGCAGAGACATAGTTCAGCTTGGTGGACAGCTTACATCCGGTGACGGAGTAGCATCCCGTTCTTTATCTTCCAGTACATTTTTTGCGAGAGGAGAGAATATTTCTTTAAGTTCTGTAAACCAAACGAGTGTTTTTGCCGCTATTGAGCCATGGAAAAACGTCCAGATAAGGGTTGACGGAGTGATGCAAAGTATTAAGTCTGCGATTCCGGAGAAGTTCAACCTGATGTACTATCAACCTGATGGACAACTAAGAAAAACGGTAAATGATTCTCATGTTACCATTAGCTTAATTGCAAAGCCCGGAGCAAGATTTTCTCAAACGGGAATTGACAGATATCAGGCAAAAAACCTTGCGCCTACTATTGTTTTAAGATATACCAGAGGTATTGAAGGATTATTCAATGCTGACTTCAACTATAATAAGCTTCAGTTTATGTTCTACAAACCATTTTTGATCGGAACATTAGGAAAAACGATTGTGAATTTTGAAGCAGGGAAAAATTTCAATACAGTTCCATTGGCTTTACAGAATATTATTCCTGCTAACCTTTCTTACGGCTTGGCACCTAATACATTTTCACAGCTTAATTATTATGAATTTGTTGCAGACGCTTATACAACTCTTCATTTGGAACATCATTTTAATGGAAAGATTCTTTCTTATATTCCTTTGATCAAAAAGCTAAAACTTAGAGAAGTGGCTTTTATCAGAGGAGCGTATGGTACTTTAAGTGATGCCTCTAAAGCAATTAATGTAGAGGGATTCAAATATTCAGCCCCAAATGAGCATATTTATTTTGAATATGGGTTTGGTATTGAAAATATAGGAATTGGAAACCTAAGAATTTTCAGGGTAGACTTCAACTGGAGAGGTAATTATCTTGACAGGCCTGACATTTCAAAATTCGGCGTTAAAGCTGGTTTCCAGGTAGGATTTTAAAATATACGATAACAATCCGGCGGCTTCTTCGAAACCGCCGGATCTTATTTTAAGCCTTATTATCAGCAATTACAAGACTCTTCTAAAGTATTCAAACAATATTGCTGTTGCCACGAACTCAGTCGACACCATTGTGCACAAGTTGTTATCATGAAGTCCGGACATATATAATCATTTCCACCTCCAATTGATTTCAACTCATTTTTAGTGATTTTCTTAAGATTTTTCATACTCTTTTATTTTAACAATTACAGTTTAGCACATGCACTCCTCTTCTACATCAAGAAGGCAACGCATTTTTTGCAATGGAGTTAAACCACACCATAAATCACATGATCTGATTGGCCTTGCAGGACATAGCACATCCCCACCGCCATTAATTGTTTTCAAACTCATCTTGGTTAATTTTTTCAGATTTTTCATATTGTTTAGTTTTAATTTGTTGCCTACTCTATATGCTTTTCGGCTTCCGCAATTCATTTATTATTTGATTGTTATCAAATATATAAATATCTCACCAATTAAGGATAATTTATAAAGTTTACTTTTGTAAAGAATCAGATACAGAAAAACTCTTTTGCCTTCAAAATTCATATATTAAAATCAACATAAGAAGATCATACGTTGAAATACCCAGCACTAAATAATATTGGTGACTATATATAATTTTACACCATTGTCCTTCTGACGAAGGACAGGGTCATAATAATAAGATAACAAGATTATGGTAAAATTGTATATAATCACCATAATATTAAAGCAAAAAACCACAGCTTCAAAGAAACTGCAGTTTTCTAATTTTCATTTCATCTACATAGGTTAGTAAGGCGCACACGACTCTCCAAGCAGACAATGTGATTTTTGCCACGGAGTCCATCCACACCAATATTCACATGTATCTGTGACGGGGGGACAGTATATTCCGCCACCGTTATTATTTTTCAAACTTCTTTTGGTAAGTCTTTTTAAATTTTTCATTGATTCTATGCTAATTTACTGACTAATTAAATAAGTTCAGATTAGCAATTACATGGCATTTCATCAATAACAGCATTAGCACAATGAGCTTTTTGCCAAGCCGACCATCCACACCACTCACTGCACCATGAAGCAGGAATCGGACATCTCTCACCTCCAGCAATTGTTTTCAACTGTTTTTTCGTTAATTTTTTTGAATTTTTCATATTATTTAGTTTTAATGTGTTGCCTACTCTATGTGCTTTTCGGCTTCCGCAACTGATTTGTTATTTGATAGATAGCAAATATATAAATATTTCACTACAGAAAGAATATTTATAATAAATTTAATTTTTAGAAAGAAAAAACAAAAAAAGCCTCAGCAAAAAATGCTGAGGCTTTAATTTTTATAAAACGCTTTTAATTATGCGTTTGGCTCTACAGATACGAAAGATCTGTTATTTGCTTTCTTTCTGAAAACTACTTTACCATCTACTAATGCAAACAAAGTGTGATCTTTACCGATTCCCACGTTATCACCTGGGTGGTGCTGAGTACCTCTTTGTCTAACAATAATATTTCCGGCAATAGCTGCTTGTCCTCCGAAAATCTTCACACCTAATCTCTTAGAGTGAGACTCTCTACCGTTCTTGGAACTACCGACTCCTTTCTTGTGTGCCATTTTATTACTGGATTATTTGTTAAGTGCTTTAAATTGATCGATATTCTTAATGATAGCAGCATCTACTTCTTCATGAGTAAGAATATTTTTCTCTAATTCAACTTTAACTGCTTTACCTAAAGTAATTAAAGTTTCTCTGTTCTCTTTAGACTGAGACAAGTTGTTTTTCTTTAGGTGATAGTTCAACTCGTGATCTTCACTAAAGTTAACAGTTGCGTTGTCAGAAAGAACTTCAGACTTTACAGTTTCTTTTTTAGCAGCTTTTTTAGCTCCTGCTTCAAATCCTGTAATACCAGTGATTACGATTTGAGTTAAAGATTGTCTGTGACCGTTTTTAACTTTGTAACCTTTTCTTCTTTTCTTTTTGAAAACGATTACTTTATCAGCTTTTACGTGGTCAAGAATCTCTGCTTCCACAGTGATTCCGCTTACAGCTGGGGCGCCTACAGTGATTGCTCCGTTTACAGTAAGAAGAACTTTATCGAAAGAAACTTTCCCTCCTTTATCTCCTTTTAAACGGTTCACAAACAACTTTTGGTCTTGCTCAACTTTGTATTGAAGCCCTGCTATTTCTACAATTGCAAACATTGTTTATAAATTTTTAGTTATTTCGAGGTGCAAATATACAAATAAAATTCTAAACACCTTACAATCAAAGCAATGTTTTTTATTGAAAAAATATATTCACTATGTTTTGAATAATTTTTAATACTAAAGTGCTCATACATAAAAGATAATTTCTTAACTTCGTTTCACCAACTAAATAATTATATGAAAAGAAACTTTAACCTCTGCTTACTGGCAGGCACCATTGCTGCAACATTCCTGACAGCATGTAGTGATGACAAAATGGAAGAAACCGTTCTTCCTCAACAGGAAAGCCTTAGTGCGAAAATTGAACAACCCGGAGCTGTTGAAAAAAACTGTTCTTATGTAGACAACAACTGGAGCTCGTCTTCTGTTTTGGTGACCGGACTTCAGAATTCTACAGACACCAATTTTATGAATTCCCAAATGACTAAAATTGCAAGTTTATGGGGAAGAAGCAATCCTACTCTGAGATTTGTGAATGATCCTTCCAATTTCAATTCAACGTACAATGCCATCTCTTACTCTACAGGAAAAATCTATTATGGATACGCCATCTATTATGATGCAAAGGCCAAAGGCGGAGATATTGTAAATGCAATGATCCTTGCTCATGAGTATGGACATCAGTTACAGTATATTTTTGGACTTCCTTCCGTAAACGAAAACACAGCAAGACCTAATGAACTTGAAGCAGATGGTTTCGCAGGATATTATTTAAGAAGACCAAATGGTTATAACAAAACTAATTTCTCTGAAATTGCTGCAGCTTACGAGTTTGCACAAAGCATTGGAGATTATCAAACATCAGATCCCGGACACCACGGAACTCCTGCACAAAGAAGATCAGCCGTTCGTTTAGGGTTCCTCTTAGGACAGTATGACCTTAATGCTTCCAACTTCGACTATAACTTCTTCTATTATTATCAGGGAGTTCTTAACGGAACTTATAAAATGGCTAAAAATACTGTAAACCCAGAAATTGACGCTTACATGAGCCAATATATAGATGAATTAAGAAAAATTCAGTCCGGAGAAATTTCAGCGGAAGAATTTAAACATCTTCAATAAAGAAACATTCATTTTTAGCATATTTAAGAAAGGAGGCGGACAATTGGGTTCTGCCTCTTTTTATTTGTTTTGAAAAATAACAGAAGTTTATTTACTTTTGACACCATATCCAATACTAATGAACAGAGACCTCTACATTGACTTCGCCAAAGGACTGGCTACCCTATCCATTATCTTCATCCATACAGCTTTCTGGTCGGGCCAGTTTTATATTCCTGCAGAAGTAAGGGTCTTTTCCCTTGTTTTTGATGTTGCATTATTTTATGCATTGAGCGGAATTACTTCAGGAACAAATATTGAGAAAACTTTTTATAGATTACTGAAACTACAGATCACTTATATGATCTTTGTAACCTTTCTGTTCTTTCTGGATTATTTCTTTAAAGTAGTTGGCCTCTCTTTCTTGTCTTTAGAATGGCTACAGAGCTTTTATTCAACATTTGGATCAAAATATTCCACAACCAGTATTTCAACGATGCCTCAATGGCAAAATTTAGGCAACTGGTACCTTCATCAATACACCAATGCTGATACTTTTCCAGTTGTTATGGGAAGCTTCTGGTATCTGAAAGTCTATTACATTCTTACCGTTCTGGGTGTATTAATCTTAAGATTTTTCCCTAGACACATCAATTGGTTCATTGGACTTTGTATTGGCCTAACCTTGCTATTCAATATTTTCCCAGAATATTATCCAACAGGACAAGTGGGTTATGTTGCCTTTTATATGGGAGTATTCTTAATTGGAAACAGAATGCGTGGAAAAAAGATTCCTACGAAGCTTATTCCTATTCTATATATGCTTGTAGGTGTAGCTTTAGCATGGATGTTCTGGTATTACGGAAATGAAATTTTCTATAAAATCAATAAGAATAAATTCCCGCCCCAGATTGCTTATATCATTTGGGTACAATTCTCATTGGTTACCTTATTTGTTCTTTACAACCGATTAAAAGTAACCAAGGAAAACATCATTACTTATATTGGTAAAAATGCCATTTTCTTCTATTTTGCACAAGGAATAAGCTCATCCTTAGTTTATTTTCTGGTAGTTCTTCTAAAGGAAAATATGCCGTGGTGGCTTTTGATGATTATCATTTACGTCATTAATATTGCCTTAGCATTTGTTATTTCTGCAGGATTGAAAAAAGTAGATGCACTCGGATGGAATATCCTTGAGTTTTTAAGAAGAAAAACAGCTATTAAGAACTGATTTTCTCATTTAATGCATTCTGAAGGCTCCATTATAAGAACTCCAGCATTTATAAATACTATACAAAACATGCTCCTCATTAAATAAAACTCAACAGAAAATAAATTCTATCTTATCAGAAGCACCAAATATGTCTAATTTGTTTTAAATTTACAAAAATTTTACAACATGTTTAAGTTGAAACTCCCAACCGATCCAAGGTGGGCAAACATTGCAGAAGGAAACATCGAAGAAATTTTAACAGACCATGCCTGGTGTGAACAAAAAGCAGCTACCAACGCAATCGGACTGATCACAATGCTTCCTGAATATCCGGAGATTGTTACAGAGCTTCTTGCCATTGCTCAGGAAGAACTGGATCATTTCAACCAGGTTCATGAGATTATTAAAAAAAGAGGCTACAAGTTTGGAAGAGCCAGAAAAGATGATTATGTAAATGAGTTGGCAAAATTTATCATCCAAGGAAGCAGAGAGGATCTTATTGTAGACAAAATGCTTTTTGCTGCGATGATTGAAGCCAGAAGTTGTGAAAGATTCAAGGTTCTTACTGAAAATATCAAAGATGAAGAGCTTAAAGTCTTCTACAAAGAACTTATGATTTCTGAAGCTAACCATTATACAACCTTCATTGGATTTGCAAGACAGCTTGGAGATCCTGAAAAAGTAAATGAACGATGGGATGCATGGCTAGAGTATGAAGCCCGTATTATTAAATCTTATGGAAATAAAGAAACCATCCACGGTTAAAATATAAATAGTAAAGAAGAAACGTTGAAGAAACCAAGCTTTGAAAGTATTGCTAATCTATTCCTGAAAAACTTTTTTCAGGGGCTGGTTATTATTGGGCCAATAGGACTGACGATTTTTGTAATCTGGTATATTGTAAGTGCAATAGACAATCTTGTTCCTTCTCTTGCCAAACAGGTTCCAGGGCTTGTTTTCGTTTCAATCATATTACTTACTGCTATTTTAGGCTATCTGGGAAATAAATTTGTAGTGGGAAGATTCTTTTTCGACACTATGGATAGCTTACTGGAAAAAACACCTGGAGTAAAACATATTTATACTCCTACAAAGGACGTTATGTCCTCATTTGTAGGCGACAAGAAAAAATTCAACGATCCTGTATGGGTAAAGACCAACGAAAATCCGGAGATCTGGAGAATCGGTTTTTTAACCCAAAAAGAAATGTCGGATGTTGACAAGCATAATTACGTTGCGGTATATTTACCTCATTCCTATGCAATTTCGGGCTGGGTAATTGTTACTGAAGAAAAAAATATCAAACCTGTAGTGGGGATGACTGCTGCTTCTGCGATGAAGTTTGCCGTGAGCGGCGGTGTAGCCGGATTTCATTCTGATGAAAATATATTTAAAGCACCGGAATAATCCACCTTCACTTTACATGTACATTGATGAATTTGAAAATAATTTTCAAACAAATTTTCTTTTACAAACAATTTAAAAACATACCAACCCATGAATTTACCGTACGCGGAGCCTTTCCGCATTAAAATGGTGGAAGAAATCCGCCAATCCACAAGAGCTGAAAGAGAACAATGGCTTAAAGAAGCTAATTATAATCTCTTCAACTTAAAATCTTCACAAGTTTTTATTGATCTTTTAACTGATTCCGGAACCGGAGCAATGTCTGACAGGCAATGGGGGGCATTGATGACCGGAGACGAGAGCTATGCAGGTTCCCGTTCTTTTGAACAACTTCAGAACAGTGTTGAAAAAATTACCGGATTCAAATATCTATTACCTACTCACCAGGGAAGAGCTGCCGAAAATGTACTTTTCTCTGTATTGGTGAAAGAAGGAAATATAGTTCCGGGAAACTCACATTTTGACACTACAAAAGGACACATTGAGTTCAGAAAGGCCCATGCTATTGACTGTACCATTGACGAAGCTTTTGATATTAACAATACCCACCCTTTCAAAGGAAACATCAACCTTGAAAAACTGGAAGAGATTTATAAAAGCCATCCTAAGGAAAATATTCCTTTCTGTCTGATTACCATTACCTGCAATTCTTCAGGAGGACAGCCTGTTTCTCTGGAAAATATGAAAGCTGTAAAAGGCCTTTCCGATCAATATGGAATCCCTGTATTCTTTGATTCTGCAAGGTTTGCGGAGAACGCTTACTTCATTAAGAAAAGAGAGCAGGGCCAGGAAAACAGAAGCATCAAAGAGATCTGCAAAGAAATTTTCTCTTACGGAGACGGGATGACGATGAGTTCTAAAAAAGATGGATTAGTAAATATTGGTGGATTTATCGCTTTAAACAGCGAGGAAGTTTTCAGAAAAGCATCTAATTTTACAATCATCTATGAAGGATTTATTACTTATGGAGGAATGGCAGGAAGAGATATGGCTGCTTTGGCGGTAGGTCTTGATGAAGCTACAGAATTTGCTTATCTGGAAAGCAGAATTTCTCAGGTAGAATATCTTGGAAACAAGCTCATTGAGTATGGAATCCCAGTACAGAAACCAATCGGAGGGCACGCAGTTTTCATTGATTCTTTAAGTTTCCTTCCTAATGTTTCCCGCGAAGAATATCCGGCACAAACTTTAGGTCTTGAAATCTATAAGGAAGCAGGAATCAGAACTGTAGAAATCGGAACTTTACTGGCCGACAGAGATCCTGAGACAAGACAAAACCGTTATCCGAAACTGGAACTGGTACGCCTTGCCATCCCTAGAAGAACCTATACCAACAATCATATGGATTATATTGCTGCTGCGATAAAAAATGTATATGAAAGACGTGAAGAAATCGCAAAAGGATATAAAATCACCTGGGAGCCGGAAATATTAAGGCATTTTACAGTTCAGCTTGAAAAAGCATAAGAATAAAAATAAAACCGGAATTCATTTCCGGTTTTTTTATACTTTTTATTCATGTGGTTAATATCCTCTTCAAAATCTTACCTTTATCTTCATGTATTCCTTATGCTTTTCATCTTATTTTTCAAAAAACAAGAATCAAATTAATTTATTTTTTAAAAATAATGAATGATTTTAATTTACTTTTGTACCCATAAAAAACAGACCGAAAAGTATTTAAACACCAACCTGAAAAAACCATTATTCCGAACATGAACAAAATTGTTGTCGTGGGCGCTGGTATTTCCGGCTTAAGCATGGCGAATCACCTCGAAAAACACAAAATTGATTATCACATTTACGAAAGAAGAAAAAAAGAAGATTTGGCCGGCCATGGTTTTCTTATTCCACAGGAAGGCATTGAATATCTTAACCAGATTATAGATCCTGCAGTACTTTTTGAACATGGAAGCTTTCTGAAAAAATATGTACAATATTCCCATAACGGAAAAAAACTTGCCGAAAAGGAACTCAAGAATGTTTTTGCCATTTCCAGACAGTCACTCATTCATCTTTTATCCGGAAATATCTCCCCTGAAAAAATAACATATAATGCCACCGTAATTCCCTCTGATACAGAAAAAGGAAAACTGAAACATTCTGACGGAAGTTATATAGATGCAGACATCGCTATTGTTTCAGATGGTTCTAAAAGCCGTATCAGAAGATGTCTCTTCAAGGATGAAAAAATGAGACAAGTACGGGAAAATGAAGTAGTCAATATCATTCAAGATGAAGAAATAGCTGCTTCTATAGAAAATGATTTCATGAAATTTCATCACGATCAGGGTGGGCTTACTTTTGGGATTCTTAAACTGTCTCATGATACTATTCTTTGGTATTCTCAGTTTGACAATGAAAAATATAAGATCAATGAGTTCTGCCCAGATAATCTGAAGAAATATATGCTCGAAGTTTTTGCGGACTGGGATCCTTTAGTTTCTTCAATTATCCAAAAATCGAGTTACAAAAATGTGCATTTATGGTGCGTTTATGAACTGGTGGAACTCAACTCTTTTTATAAAGATAACATTGTATTCATAGGCGATGCAGCGCATCCGCTTATTCCTTTTACAAGTCAGGGAGTCACCTCAGCACTGAAAGACTCTCACATACTGACTAAATATTTAGTTGAAGAACGCTCTATTACAGAAGCTTTTCGTAAATATGAAGCAGAAAGAAAGCCTGAAATAGAAACCCATATCAATAATGGAAGAATATTATTGAACCAGTTTCTTCTCCCGACGGACCAACAGACAGACAATATTTTACCCATATCATATAAATAAAAAATGTTTACCAATAACGATATCAACTTTGAGGCCTTAAAAAGAAAAGCCTATAACGGAAGATGGGCAACTCTGGAAGACGGAATAATCCCTTTAACAGCCGCTGACCCAGACTTTAGAACAGCTGCCGAAATAGAACAGGGCATCATTGAATACATAAAGGATGGCTATCTGAGCTATGGCCCATTCTCAGGAATTCCTGAGTTCAAGAAAAGTCTTGCAGAGCATTTTAACCAGGAAAAGCATGGAAATTTCTCTCCTGAAAATGTATTGGCAGTCAACAGTGCCGCACAAGGGATGTTCCTGATCGCCAAATATGTTTTAAAACCCGGTGATGAAGCTATCATTCTGGATCCTGTAGATTTCTTATTTAAAAAATCTGTAGAAACTGCTGGTGGAACCGTAAAACTTTGTCCTGTAAATACCCAAACCGGAGAAATTGATTTTGAAAAACTGAGTTCCTTAATCAGTTCCAATACAAAACTTATCTGTATTTGTAATCCACATAATCCGCTTGGTAGAGTATATTCCAAAGAAGTTTTGAAAAAGGTTTCAGAAATTGCTGCAGCTCATGATTTATGGGTAATGAGTGATGAAATCTGGAGTGATATTATTTATGACAACGGGGATTTTTATACCTATTCATCAGTTTCTGAAGAAGCCAAAAGAAAAAGTTTCACAGTTTATGGATTTTCGAAGTCATTTGGAATTGCAGGATTGAGAATTGGAGCTGTTCTATGTAATGATCAGGAAATTTTGGAAGATTTTACTGAGAAATCTAATTTCAATTCTACCATAGAAGGAGTTTCTACCCTATCACAAATTGCCGGGAGTGTTGCATTGGAAAGGGCTAAACCTTGGTACAAAGAGTTTTTAAATCACTTACAACAAAACAGAGATTTAGCTTTCCAAATTCTGAACGGATCAGGACTTGTAACGCCCAATCTTCCTGAAGCTACTTTTGTATTATTTCCGAAAATTGAAAACGGTATGTCCAGCGACCAGTTTGCCCAGCATGTTCTGCAACATGGAAAAGTAGCCATTGTTCCCGGATCAGAAAGATGGTTTGGAAAAGGAGCTGAAGGACATATCAGAATATGTTTCTCTACTTCTAAGGAAATTCTGGAAGAAGGGCTTAACCGAATCATTACCAGCTTTTAATATTAAAAATTTTCGTTAAATTAAGTATTTTAACTATTATTTTACTTTCATTTAAGATAAACATAATTAAATTAAGACATTCATAACAAATAATTAATTTAAGTATTGATTTAAAAATAAATATTGATAATTTTGAGTTAACCATCACTCAAAATTATCAATATGAAGATAAAATACATAAGCATCATTTTTCTTACGGCATCTTCTCTATCTTACGCTCAACAGGTAAAAGATACGCTGACAAAAGAATCAAAAATAGACGAAGTAGCTATTACCGGGAGTCGGAACAAAAAAAGAACCGTCATCAATACTCCTGTTCCTATTGATGTTATAGATATCAAACAGGTAAGCCAATCTACGGGTCAGGTAGAAGTGAACCAGCTTTTACAGTTTTCTGCACCATCCTTTAACTCTAACAAACAATCAGGATCAGATGGTGCTGATGCAGTAGACCCGGCTACATTAAGAGGACTCGGCCCGGATCAGACTCTTTTGCTCCTTAATGGGAAAAGATACCATCAATCTTCATTGATTAATCTTTTCGGAACCAAAGGAAGGGGTAATACAGGATATGACATGAATACGATCCCTATTGGAGCGATTAAACGGGTAGAAGTTCTTCGTGACGGGGCTTCGGCTCAATATGGTTCGGATGCTATTGCCGGAGTTATCAATGTTATCCTTAATGATCGGGATAAAGGTTTTGAAGGAAATGCCTTCTATGGAATGAATCTTTTTAAAAGTCCTGGAAATAAAGATGTGGTTTCCGATCATAAAGTAGATGGAATTACTTTTGATTTCAGTGGAAACCTGGGAACAAAAATTGGTAACAAAGGAGGTTTCGGAAATTTCACGGCAGAATTCATCAACAAAGATTATGCAATCAGAAATGCTAACCCTGACATTTATAATGCTCCTAGACAACGTTTCGGAGATGCAAAAGCTCAAAATGTTTATTTCTTCGGAAATATTGAACTTCCATTAACAGATGGACTGAAGTTTTATTCCCGTCAGGGCTTTTCACACAGAAATACCAAGGCCTATGCCTGGACGAGAACTCCTGAGGCCAACGGCAATATCCCTGAAATCTACCCAATGGGCTTTGATCCTATTGAAGATACCAGTATTAGTGATTTTACCTTTGATAATGGTTTAAAATTCAAAGTAGCTAATTGGGATGTAGATTTTTATAATGCCTTTGGAAACAATAGATTCACTTATGATATTACCAATACGGTCAACGCAACTTTAGGTCCTAAATCTCCGACTCAATTTTATGCTGGAGGACATTCATTATTACAAAATACAACAGGTTTTAATGCAGTAAGACAGTTTAAGGTACTTGAAGGGTTAAATATTGCCTTCGGATCCGAATTCAGATATGAAAAATTCAATATCATTAAAGGAGAAGAATCTTCCTATACCATGTATGATATCAATGGAAATCCTGTAACGCCTAATACTCCTGACAATTTATTGGTTACCAATCCTCTCGCTGATCCGGACGACAACATAAGACCGGGAGGTTCACAGGGATTTCCTGGTTACTCTACAGACATCGGTAAAAACAGAAATAATTTTGCCGCTTATCTAGATACGGAACTTGATATAACTAAAAACTGGATGATAAGTATAGCCGGAAGATTTGAGAATTACAATGATTTCGGAAGCACATTAAATGGTAAGTTCGCGACCCGCTATGCCATTACCCCACAATTCGCCTTTCGAGGATCTGTCTCTACTGGATTCAGAGCTCCATCTCTTGCTCAGAAGTATTACAGTCAGCAGTTCACTAATTTCCAAAATGGCAAATTGGTTACTATTCAACTGGCTTCTAATGACAGTGATCTCGCCAACAGGTTAGGTATTGAACAATTGAAACAGGAAACCTCTGTAAACGGAAGTGCCGGATTTACTTTTAATACGGGTAAATTTACAGCAACTATTGATGGTTATTATATCAGTGTAAAAAATAGAATTGTTCTGACAGGGAATTTCTCAAGAGATGATTTACCTACAGATGTGCAAGCTGATTATCCATATATTGATCAGGCACAATTCTTTTCCAATGCTATTGATACCCGAACTAAAGGGATTGATATTATCCTGAGTTATAGCGAAAGTTTAGGTTCAGGAAAATTAACGGCAACATTGGCAGGAAACTATAATGACATGGAAATTACCAAAGTCAATACTTCACCCAAATTACAAGGTAAAGAAGATGTTTACTTAAGTGCCAGAGAAAGAGCTTTTATTCTGGCTTCTGCTCCTAAAACAAAAATTAACCTCAACCTCAACTATAAGATCAGTAAGTTCAATGCAAATCTTCAGCTGGTAAGGTTTGATAAGGTTACATTAATTGGATATGATGATGCAGAACAGGTTTACAATCCTAAAGTAACCACTGATATCTCTTTTGGATATGAGATTTCAAATAACCTCAACTTTACTTTGGGAAGCAAAAATGTCTTTAACAGATACCCAAGCTTGCAAAGCGCACACGTAAGTGAAGGAAATACAGAAGCTGGTGGAATTTTTGACCCGGTGCAGATGGGGTTTGCAGGAAGACAGGTTTTTGCCAGACTTAATTTTAAGTTTTGATAAGATTGGAAGCCGGAAGAGGGAGACTGGAAGTTTCTAGCTGCCATACAGGCACTTAAAATTTCTTTAATAATAGATAGAGGATTTTATTTATTATGACTGCAATCACTTCCCTTCTCCAGCTTCCTTACAAAAAACGTCTGCTGAAAATTTTCAGCAGACGTTTTTTATTTCTTTGAAATTCTATACAATTTTCCGCTATCCGTAACTGCATAGAGATTTCCATCCATACCGTCTAAAACATCTCTGAATCGTTCACTCTGATCTACCAAAAGGCGTTCTTCACCTACAACTTTATTATCTTTCATCACAATTCTGTTGATATGTTCACCACTCAGACATCCAATGAATAGATTTCCTTTCCATTCGTCTATATTTCCGGTATAAAAGGTGACTCCGCTTGGAGAAATTACAGGATCCCAATAATAAACAGGCTGCTCTGTGCCTTCTTTCTGGGTAATTCCGCTACCTACTTTAGCCCCGGAATATTCAATACCATAGGTTACATCTCCCCAGCCATAGTTTTTTCCCGGCTGAATAAGGTTAATCTCATCACCTCCTCTCGGCCCCATTTCCACGTCCCAGAGATTTCCATTTGGATCAATAGCCAACCCCTGAGGATTTCTAACACCATAAGCATAAATTTCAGGTTTATATCCCTGTTTTCCTATAAATGGATTTCCTGGAGCAGGTAATCCGTCCTTCGTTATTTTGATGATTTTACCTAAATAATTATCTGTTTTCTGGGCATAAACACGAGTTACTTTATCAGACCTCTCACCTGTACTGACAAATAAATTTCCGTCTTTATCAAAAACCAGCCTGCTTCCGTAATGTTTGTCTCCATCATACGAAGGCTCTGCCCGGAAAATTATTTTCACCCCTGAAATAGATTTAAGATCATCTGATAATTTTCCTTTAGCTACAGAAGTCAGATTTCCTTTTCCAAAGGGTTCTGAAAAGCTGAAATAAATAATAGCATTGGTCTTAAAATCAGGATCCAACGCCACATCCAGCATTCCACCTTGTCCTCTCGCATCTACCTTTGGAAAGCCTTCTATTTTTGCAATCTGTTTTCCATCCTTGGAAACAACATTCATATATCCTCTTTTATCTGTAATAAGGAATCTTCCATCTGGTAAATTAATTATTCCCCAGGGTCTCCCGAGGTCTTTATTCAATATCTCAACATTGTAGGCTGTGTTTGTTTTTACCCCCTTTATCCTTGTCTGACCCTTAAATGCAGGTTGGTACTCAGAATTAGGTTTTTCTGTCTCTACACTCTCATCATTTCCGGTCTGTTGTGCTTGTGCATTGTTCTTTTTACATGAAGATAAAGTAAGAAAAAGGCTCAGTACCGGGATGTAAAATTGATTGATTTTCATTGCATTATGATTAGATACTTGAAAAGATATGGAAAAATAATGACATAAAATTTGTATAATTAAATTTTTATTCTACATTTGTAGAACAAATTACAACATTGTAGAATGAAAGAGATTAAACTTACTGATTCTGAAAAAGTTCTTATGGATATTCTTTGGGAGAGAAAAAATATTTTCATGAAGGATATTCTGGAAGCTTATCCGGAGCCTAAGCCAGCAGCCACTACAATAGCAACCTTATTGAAAAGAATGCAAAATAAGGAACTTGTAGGTTATAAATTATATGGAAACTCCCGCGAATACTATCCAATGGTAGAGAAAGGAGAATATTTCAAGGAAGAGATGACTTCTATGATTGACCGTTTTTTCAACAGCTCTGTAACACAGTTTGCTTCATTTTTTACGTCAAATGCCAAACTTAGCCAAAAGCAATTGAAAGAACTTCGTGATATTATTGACGATCAGATAAAAGAATAGTTATGTTACCTATTATTCTAAAAATAATTCTGTGCTCATCGCTTTTCATTGCGGTATATTACTTGTTTTTGGAAAAAGAGAAGATGTATAGATTCAATCGTATCTATCTGTTGAGCTCACTTATTCTATCGTATACAATTCCATTCATTACATTTACTGTACAGGCTCCAAAAACAAATCATCCACAACTGGTTATTGAAGAAGCAGCACAGTATGTTTCCATAGTACAAACTAAACAGGAAAATTTTAATTGGACAAACGTAGTATGGATAATTTATGTAATGGTCACTCTTTTTATATTGATTAAAAGCTTCTTGGCTATCATAACCATTAAAAGAATACAGGGAGAAAAACGTATATACCAAAATTACAATATTATATTCACCCAAAAAAATCTATTCCCATTTAGCTTTTGGAATACCATCTATATGGGAAAAGAGTATCTGAAAAATGATATCATTGATCCAAGAATTTTTCTTCACGAGAAAAGCCATCTTAGCCAAATGCATAGTATAGACCTCATCCTTATACATCTTGTAAAAACCTTTACATGGTTCAACCCTGCTCTTTTCCTATATAAAAATGCAATCATTTCCAATCATGAATTTTTAGCAGATGAAGCTGTGTTAAAGAATCAATTCAATCTTAAGGAATACCAGAACCTTATTCTGGATGAACTTATGGGCAGCCAAAATATACCCTTTACCCATTCACTTAACTTTAACAACACCAAAAAACGATTTATCATGATGAAAGCTCAAAAAACAAAATTCAGTTTATTACGAAAAACAGTAGGCATCATTACGCTTGTAGCTGCTACAGTACTACTTTCAGAAAGAACTTATGCCAATATCTCTGTTAAATCCGAGAACAATACAGATTTATCTACCAATATACATAAGAAAACCACCAATACTGAAGCACCAAAAGTTGTACAGTATTTTATGAAAAGTATACCTGAAGATCTTCTTCAGAAAAACAATCCTGCTACTCCTATAACATTAAAGAAAGAATCTGTAAAATCTGTCACTGACACCATTTCTCCAAAAAAAAACCAAGAAGGTAAAAACACAAACAACAAGGAAGACACAAATTTTGTCAGTGCAGAGTATCCGGGCAGTATGGCGGACCTTAGAGATCAAATAGGTAAAATCATGGATGTAAGTGCACTTCAACCTATAAAAGGAGTGATAAAAGCAACTGCCTATATTCATATAGACCAAACAGGAAAGGCTACCAATGTGACAACATCAGGTGATAATGATATTTTCAATAAGGAATTCCTTAAAACAATGACAGCCATCAGTAACGATACAAACTGGAAACCCGCAACAAAAGATGGACACCCCATCGCATCAGTGCTAAAGGTTCCGGCAACCATGAACTTCACACAACCATGAGAATGAAGCGCTTTTACAGCGCTTTTTTTATTTCTGACCCCTGATATTTTCTCTTAAATCCATCTTTTAAAAAGAAACAAAAGCTACCTAAACAATCAACCATAGTTTTGACCACCAAAATATTCATCATCAAAACTTTATCATGCCTAATAATTTCTTTCGTATTTTTGTTCTATACATTCTTTTCTTATGGATTTTAAGCTTCAATCAGAATATAAACCCACCGGGGATCAGCCTCAAGCCATCGATAAATTAACTGCAGGAATAGAGATTGGTGAAAAATACCAGACTCTACTTGGGGTAACCGGATCCGGGAAAACCTTTACGGTTGCCAATGTTGTTCAAAATGTTCAGCGTCCTACTCTCGTTCTGGCCCATAACAAAACGTTGGCGGCACAGCTTTTCATGGAGTTTAAGGAATTCTTTCCGGAAAATGCTGTGGAGTACTTTGTAAGTTACTATGACTACTATCAGCCGGAAGCTTATATTGCTACAACAGGAACTTATATTGAAAAGGACCTGAGCATCAATGAAGAAGTTGAAAAATTACGTCTTTCTGCTACTGCCAGCCTTCTTTCAGGGAGAAGAGATGTCTTGATTGTTGCTTCTGTTTCCTGTATTTATGGTATTGGGAATCCTACGGAATTTCACAAATCATTAATTTCTATTGCTATTGGTGAAAAAGTTACGAGAACCGCATTACTCCATTCCTTAGTTAATGCTTTATATGCAAGAACTTTGAATGAATTTCAAAGAGGAACGTTTCGTGTAAAAGGAGATGTCATTGATGTTTTTCCAGCCTATGCAGATAACGCGATCAGGATTCAGTTTTTTGGTGATGAGATTGAAAAAATTCAAAGCTTTGACCCCGTTACCGGGAATGTAGAAGATAATTTTGATCAAATTCAGATCTATCCGGCGAACCTTTTCGTTACATCCAAAGAAACACTAAACGGAGCGATCAGAGAGATTCAGGACGATATGCTAAAACAGGTTGATTTCTTCAGCTCTATAGGAAAACCACTGGAAGCGAAACGACTTCAGGAAAGAACCGAACTGGATCTTGAAATGATAAAAGAATTGGGCTACTGCTCTGGTATTGAAAATTATTCCCGATATCTTGACGGAAGACTTCCCGGTACACGACCTTTCTGTCTGATTGATTATTTCCCTAAGGACTTCTTAATGGTAATAGACGAAAGCCACGTAACAGTTCCTCAGGTTCACGCCATGTATGGTGGTGACCGAAGCAGAAAGGAGTCTTTGGTGGAATATGGTTTCAGGCTTCCTGCAGCTATGGACAACAGACCTTTAAAGTTTGAGGAATTTGAGGCCATACAGAATCAGGTTATCTATGTTTCTGCTACTCCGGCAGATTATGAACTGGAAAGAACAGGAGGCGCTTATATTGAACAGATTATCCGTCCAACAGGACTTCTTGACCCAATTATTGAAGTAAGGCCCAGCTTAAATCAGATTGATGATTTAATGGAAGAAATCCAAAAAAGAGCTGATGCCGATGAAAGGGTTTTGGTGACTACCTTGACCAAGAAAATGGCGGAGGAATTAACCAAATATTTTACAAAATTCGGGATCAGAACACGATATATTCACTCGGATGTAGAAACTCTGGAACGTATTCAGATTATGCAAGATCTGCGTTTAGGCCTTTTTGATGTCTTAATTGGAGTAAACTTACTAAGAGAGGGTCTAGACTTACCTGAAGTTTCTTTAGTAGCTATTCTGGATGCTGATAAGGAAGGAATGTTGAGAAGCAGAAGATCCATGATACAGACGGTAGGACGTGCTGCAAGGAATATCAATGGGAAAGCGATTATGTATGCTGATAAAATCACGAAATCTATGCAGGCAACATTGGATGAAACCGAATACCGCCGTGCAAAGCAGATGAAGTACAATGAAGATAATGGCATGGTACCAAAAGCTCTGAATAAAAAGATTTCTGAAAACCTTGTAGGAAGAAGTAAAGATTTTCCTGATGAAAAATACACCCAGAAAGAAATTATGCAGAAAGTTGCTGAAGTTAAAGCAACGTATGCCAGTGAAGATGTTGAAAAAATGATTGAGCAAAAGCAAAAAGAGATGGAAGCGGCGGCTAAAAACCTCGACTTTATTAAAGCGGCTAAGCTAAGGGATGAAATTGCGGCGTTGAAAAATTAAAAATAACTAATAAAATAGTATCGGCGGCTTCTTCGAAGCCGCCGATACTTTATCTCAAAAGAGAATGTTCTTATTTTTACAACCCATTTCTTACAGAAGCTCTGATGGGTATTAACAGCTCCATCAATCCATTTATTTTGATCTCATAGACGGTTGACAACTGCATTCCCAGCTTTCCTTTAGGCATTCCACTTCGGTGAAACCATTCAAGGTAACTTATAGGAAGATCTGCTAAAACTGTTCCTTCGTATTTACCAAACGGCATTTTCACTACACAGATCTCTTTTAATATTTCCGGATTTATTCCCTCCACTTTTTATATAATTAAATCAATTTATCATTTACTTCAGCATTATTAGATAATTCCAGATCAGGAGGAGCATTCTCATCCGTAAACTCATTTCTGTATACCTGTATCAAAAGAAGGGTTAATGAGATCAGAATAGGACCAAAAATAAGCCCCATAAAGCCAAACAGGTTCATTCCCATGATAATTCCAAAAACGGTATTCAGAGGATGGATATTTTCAAGTTTCTTTAAAAGGGTAAAACGAAGCAGATTATCTGTAAGTCCTACTACCACTACACAGTAAATGGCAAGACCAATTCCTTGTGCTGTATTTCCTTCTGCAATCATAAAGATACAGACAGGAACATATATAATAGCGGTTCCCACAACCGGAATAACAGAAGCCGCAGCCGTTAAAGCAAAAATCAGAACTGCTCCGGGAGCTCCAAATATCAGATATCCGATAAGAGATACAATCCCCTGCCCAATAGCAACTACAGGAATCCCTATCGCATTCGCCATAATCAACTTTCTCAACTTTTCGCCTAGCAATGAAACATTTGATCGCTTTAAAGGTGCCGAATTGGTCAGAATCCTCTCAAACAATTTTGGCTTTTCCAGCATGAAATACAGAATAAAGTACATGGACATCACTACCGTAAGCGTGTTGAATGTTCCGCTTAACGCCGAAGTAGAGAATTTCCCTACAAAATTTTTCAGCTTATTCATGTTTTCCTGGCTTAGAATATCAAAACCAACCTTATTATAGATATAGGAATGTATTTTATCCAGAAATACATTGAATTTATCCATATAAGCCTGTGCATTTCCTAGTTTATCAATAATCAGATCTGCAATGAAATAAATAGGCAGGATCAGAACAATAAGACTCGCAAACATTAAGGCAAAAGCAGCAAGAGAAGGCTTCCATTTCTTTTCTTCCTGAAGGTAGAAGTTATACTTTCTGCAGACTACATAAATAGTAATAGCTCCCAAAACTGATGGAATAAACAATGCAAGATTAAAGCAGATCAAACCTGCCATCACCAAAATAATGGCGAGCAAAGAAATCTGCTTTATGGCAACACTGCTTATTTGATTGTCTTTATTCATCAAGTATTATTTTATCTTATTGTTTTGTATGTATGATCTGTCTTGGCTTTCCAATAAAGGCACAATAGGCAGAATACATTACGATCATAATGAACGGAGCTGTTAAAATAAGCCCGATTCCACATAGAATGACCCCTGCCATTGAGACTAAAAGCCCAAGGAAACTTACGCCTAAAAATGTTCCATAATTCTCTTTGGCCATATTGAATGATTTGCTTAAAGCATCAATAGCCGATGAATTTTCAAATAATAAAATAGGATATCCTAATAAAAGAAACGGATAAATGAAAAAGAAAGGTATGAAGCAAAGCGTCAATGCAACAGAAGAAATAATCCCTGAAAGAAAACTGTATATTAATATATTAACAAAATTCTGACGATATCCAATAAAAAGGTCAGAAAACTCAATTGGATTTTTAGTATTGAATTTATTCACCATGTAAATCAAACCTACGTAAAGAGGAGTCAGTAACAGTAAAAAAAGACTGGAGAATGTCATATACATTGAAAATCCAGGGGTTTCCCAGTATCTAAAGTTCCCATAATCACCTGAAGTTTGCATTTCTTCCATGATGGCAGCAGAATTGAAGCCAGTAACACTTTGGATGATAAATCCTCCAACGATATAAATTATCATGGCAACAATGGCGTACCCAAAAACACCTTTATACATTTCAAAGGCATGCGAGATGATTGATCCCGTTTCCTTATTGGGCACGGAACCTTGCTGATCAAATTCGTTAAATTCAGACATAGTTTAAATATTTAATGATTTTATCAAATTTAACTTTTTTTAATAAAAAAACATATTAAACCTGGTTGAATTTTAGCTTTTTTCCGAAAATATTGTTTTATACAATGAATAAATCATAGCATTCCAGAAAGGAAACGTGAAAAGTCCTCCAATTAAAAATAAACTGAAACCCAAATATTTAAATAAAACAGCAACGAATACACATACCATGATTTCTACAAAATACATTCTAAGGGCTTTAAAATTCAAAGAAATGGCTTCAAATATCCTTTTATTGGTAAAAAACATGAGTGGTGCTACAAATACCGTTACCGCTACCCAGATAATGGCAAGAAGGATCGTAGGAACCGTTAGTCTGTAGATCATGAACCAGAAAAGATAATATCCCAGGTATTTAAAAAAGTTTATTCCGTTATAGCCTACAAATAAATCTCCGAGTTCAATTTTTTCGTTAAGGTCAAGTTTTCTGAAAATCTGGAACATTCCAAGGTTCAGAGGATACAGAAATGCCGTGGTGGCCCAGATCGCAAGTGTAAACATCTGATAACCTTCTGTAGCACTTAATTCCGCGATTTTTTCCATATACGCCTTTGTTCCTTCTTTTAAAGCTTCTGTCAATACTTGATTCTGCTCCCATATTCCATACCAGTTCCCAAAGAAGAACAGGGAAGTAAGAAAGATTCCAAAAAAGATCATTGAAAACATCAACTGAAAAACCAGTGTTTTATTCCAGTAGAAAAAAGCCTGCTTCAATATAAAATCAATTCCTGGTTTCTGAGGATATTTGCTCTGCATCATAAAAATTTTATGCAAAAGTAAACATCAATAATTATTTTTGCCGAATGTTTTCAGTGAATCATCAAAAATTTATAGAAATGGACGAACTTTCTTTCCAGAAGGTTCCTTATTTCTTTGTTATCGACTTCCTTTCAGAGAATGTTGAAATCTATAGAGAAGACGAGATTGAAAAATCAGGCTTATTAATTGATTTTCAGACATTTTCAAACTCAAAAAAAGAACCTGATATTGATAAAAAAATAGAGTGGAAATCCTTTCCGGAAACCCTGGAAAGCTTTAAAATAGGGTTTGATAAAGTTCAAAAAAATATTCGTCTCGGAAATTCTTATCTGGTAAACTATACCCGGAGAACCGAAATTGAGACCAATTTAAGCCTTAAAGAAATTTTTTATCAATCAGAAGCTAAATACAAGGTTTTTTATAAAGATTTTTTTGTATTTTTTTCTCCTGAAACTTTTGTGAAGATTATTGACGGAAAAATTTTAACCTACCCTATGAAAGGTACTATTGATGCCTCCATAGAAAATGCAGCAGAAATCCTGAAGAATGACCCCAAGGAAAAAGCCGAGCATTATACAGTAGTAGATTTACTCCGCAATGATCTGAGCATGGTTGCAGATGATGTATGTGTAGATCAGTTTCAACATATTGACTTCCTCAAAACCCGGCAGAAAGATTTATATGCCATGAGTTCGGAAATTTCAGGAATAGTAAAGTCTGAATTTGATGGAAAAGTAGGAAGTATTATGCAGAAGCTTCTTCCTGCAGGTTCTATTTTGGGAGCCCCAAAGCCTAAAACATTGGAAATAATTCAGGAAGCAGAAGGTTATAACAGAGGATACTACACAGGAGTTTGTGGCTGGTTCGACGGTAAAAATGTCGACAGCTGTGTAATGATACGTTTTATTGAAAAAGAGGATAATAAACTCTATTTCAAAAGCGGAGGCGGTATAACGCACATGAGTAAATTAGAAGACGAATATCAGGAAATGAAAAATAAAATCTATGTCCCAATTCATTGAAAGCATTAAGGTAGAAGATCAGGAAGTTTTTTTATTAGACCTCCATCAAAAACGTGTTAATCAAACATTCTCCCACTTTGGAAAAGAGGGATCTATTGACCTGGCCAAAATCTACAAAAACCTGCAGCATGATGAAGATGGACTTTTCAAGCTGAGAATTTCTTATGATCTGGATAAAAAGGTTCGGACTCAAATGATTCCTTATGCTATTCCTGAAATTCAGGATTTCCAACTGGTGGAAAATAACAGCTTCGATTACTCGTTCAAATTTGAAGACCGTAAGGAATTGGATAAAATGAAAATGAAGTCTAAGGCTGAGGAAATCATCATTGTTAAGAATAATCATATCACCGATACCTCTTTCTCCAATATTTTATTTTTAAAAGGTAAGGATTGGTTTACCCCGAATTCCTTCCTTCTGAATGGAGTGCAAAGGCAACATCTTCTAAAGCAGAAAAAAATAAAAGAGGCTGAAATTACTTTACAAAATATAAAGCAGTTCAGCCACTTTCAACTCATCAACGCCTTAAACGATTTTGATGATATGTTCATTTATCCTATTGACAGAATCAAAAATCTGCCGGGAAATGAAGAATACCTCGATCTTTAGTTTTCTTTCATGAAATTAAAGTAAGCTTTCTGAACATCAGCACTGTTCTTCCCGTAAGTATTCACTTCCAGAATTTTTGGTTGTGCATCCGGCTTAAAGAAATTCTCCAGTACTCGATCTAATGTAAGATCATCTTCCACTTTGATGTAAGAGAACCCAAAGTGCTTTGCTAGATGCTCAGCATTTTTACGGTGTTTGGTTGCAATGAACTCATCCAGTGTATTCGGATTGGCATTTCCTGGTCCAGGAATGATTTTAAATATGTTTCCTTCTCCATTGTTGAAGATGATGATTCTTACAAAAGGAGGGATATATTGGTTCCAAAGGCCATTGATATCATAGAAGAAACTTAAATCTCCGGTAATCAGCAAGGTAGGATTTACATTCTTAATCGCAAAGCCCATTGCTGTAGAAGTTGAGCCATCAATACCACTGGTTCCTCTGTTGCAATACATTCTTCTTTTACCAAAATCAAACAGCTGTGCATATCTTATGGCCGAAGAGTTTGCAAAATGAATATTATAATTTTCAGGAACCGTTTGGGATGCTTTATTGAAAAAATAAAAATCTGAGAATTCAACAGTATTTAAAAACTGCTGGTGCTTCGCATCTTTTTTATCTCTCAGAACGTCCCAAAGATTGAAATAAGGTCTTGGTTCCAAATTAATAAATTTCAACAATTTAGAAAAGAATACTTCCGGTTTTACCTCTATTTTTTCTGTCAATGAGAAATAAGTATCCGGCTGCCAAACTTCATCCAAATGCCAGTGCTGTTTTGGTCTTGCACTTCTCAGGAACTGCTTTACTTTTTTAGACACCACATTCTGCCCTACGGTAATCAACAGATCCGGAGCATACGTTTTAAAATCTTCTTCTGTAAAGTTGAAAATATAACGGTCTATATGTCTGAAAAATTTCTCATGATACAAATTGGAATTCACTTCACTCAATACAACAACAGAATGGTTTTTAACCAATTGTGTTAACTGATTTTCCAATTCCGGGCTGTAATCTCTTGTGCCTACCAACAACATAATTCTTTGAGAAGTATGCCATTCTGCAATCAGATGGGATGGGATCTCATAGTCTTTATGCTTGATTGTTTTTTCAACCGTTGGGAAGGTTGGTAGTTCTGATACCAATTCATACAATGGCTCTTCCAAAGGAATATTGATATGTACCGGCCCCTGCTTTTCAAAGCAAAGCTCTATAGCCTTTTTAATAATGTCAAAATTAATATCTTCTGCATTCTCCTTACTGTCTTCCAGCAATTGAAAGTCTCCGTAAGAATGCTGATGAAAAACATCCTTCTGCCTGATAGTCTGCCCATCAAAAATATCAACAAAATCCGTTGGCCTGTCAGCTGTTAACACTAAAAGCGGAATATTCTGATAAAAAGCTTCAGTAATTGCAGGATAGTAATTAACCACTGCAGATCCACTGGTACAGGTAATTGCTGCTGGTTTTTTTTCACTCTTAGCCATTCCCATTGCCACAAAGGCAGCACTTCTTTCGTCTACAATACTGTAGCAATTGAAGCTGTCTATTTCTGAAAAATGAATCGCTAAAGGAGCATTCCTTGATCCTGGTGAAATTACAACATCTGCAATTCCGTACTGCTGAAGAAGATGTGCAAGTATTTGGATACTTCTCTTAGAAGAATATTTTTTCATACAGCAAATTTAACTTATAAATAATGATTTTAAAATCATTTAATTTAAAAAAAATGTAATTTTGCTATTCGTAAATTTCTAAAAATGGATAAAATACCTAGTGTAGACCTGCGTGATTTCCTTTCGGACAACCCGGAACGCAAACAGAAATTTGTAAATGAAATCGGAAAAGCTTATGAAGAAATTGGTTTTGTAGCCTTAAAAGGCCACTTTCTTGATGACAACCTTGTAGAAGATTTATATGGAGAGGTAAAAAACTTTTTTGACCAACCAGTGGAAACGAAACAGAAGTATGAGATTCCCGGAATTGGTGGCCAGAGAGGGTATGTAGGATTCGGTAAAGAAACTGCAAAAGGTTTCAAAAAAGGAGACTTAAAAGAATTTTGGCACTTTGGGCAGTATCTAGCTGATGATTCAAAATACAAAGCTGAGTATCCAGACAATGTAATTGTTGATGAACTTCCAAAATTCAACGAAGTAGGTAAAGAGGCATTCCAGATGCTTGAAAAAACAGGACAGTATGTTTTAAGAGCATTAGCTTTACACCTTGGTTTAGATGAGTTCTATTTTGACGATAAAATTGCAGAAGGAAACTCAATCTTAAGACCTATTCACTACCCGCCAATCACTGAAGAACCAGATGATGCGGTAAGAGCAGCGGCTCACGGAGACATTAACCTTATTACTCTTTTAATGGGAGCGCAAGGAAAAGGTCTTCAGGTTCAGAACCATAATGGAGAATGGATTGATGCTATTGCAGAACCGGATGAATTGATGATTAACGTTGGAGATATGTTATCAAGACATACCAACAACAAACTGAAATCTACGATTCACAGAGTGGTAAACCCGCCAAGAGAATTGTGGAGCACTTCAAGATTTTCAATTCCTTTCTTTATGCACCCAGTAAGTGCGATGTCATTAAACGCTCTTGAAAACTGTGTGGACGAAAACAATCCAAAGTTATACGAAGACACAACAGCAGGAGAGTTCTTACATGAAAGATTGATAGAACTAGGCTTGATTAAAAAATAATCATAATGAATAATAGTCAGTAATTAAATTACTGACTATTTTTTTTATCCTGTTATACAATAAAACTCCGGACAAGGAGTAGACTGTGTGACAGTTCCCCACGGACAGATACAGGTATAACTGGCGCCACCACCAGAGCCATCACCGCCGCCAGGATTACCTATATAGGGTACACACTTCCCTCCTGAACAGATATATCCTGATGCGCAACCACCTGTACCAGGCCCTTCACCTTCAAAACAATAGACAGGTCCTACACCTCCCGTAATCATTTTCTTCTGATCTTCTCTTGAAATTTTTTTGAAATTTTTCATAGTTTTTGGTATTTAGTTTTTCCTACTCTATAAGCTTTTCGGATATCGCTTTTCTAAAATTAATTTTTATTTCGTTAACAATCAAATATTTGTATATAAAAATCACATTATTTGGATTTTTTTAAATAAATTCTACTTTTTAACACATCGTGCTTCATCTAATTGAAAATTTTTTAATTAATTTTGTTTTACTATCAAATTTTTAATCAAAATAATATGAAAAATCTAAAGAAACTAAGAAAAGACCAATTAAAAGGAATTTCCGGAGGTGCTAATTTCCCAGGTGTTGAATACTGTTTGTATGCCTGTAATGGCACCATCATTTGTGCTGCTTGCAGTGATGATTTTAAATGCCCTGTTACAGGAGTCGAAATAATGTAAGATCATTCATGAAAATGTAATTAGCCGTTTCTTCTGAAGCGGTTTTTTTATTTTCCAGCATTTTGATACAGTAATGAAATAAAAAACTAATAAACAAACACTTACGAATATTTTCATATCTTTATTTAAACCAAAATCAAACTATATGAAAAATTTAAAGAAATTAAGTAAAGGCAAATTGAAAACAATTTCCGGAGGGATAAGTTTTCCTTATCCTGGAGAATGCTTTTATGGGTGCAGTGATGGAATACAGTATAAAGCATTATGCAGGTTAGAATTCCTTTGTCCTGATGGAGAACAACCAATTATTTACTAGAACAAAAAATGCTCCTTTTGGAGCGTTTTTTATATATTCTAATCAAACAATCTCAATTGCTGCTCCTTTGTCCCTGTAAAGTTGGCAGTTGACAGTTTAGGAAACTCTTTTCCATCAAAAAATTTTTTCCTTCCTATTCTAAAGGTTGTGTGAATCATTTCAGCAATATTCCCCTCTCCTCTCTGTCTTTCAAAATATCTTTTATCACCTAACTTTCCACCACGCATAGAACGGATCAGGTTCAACACTTTCTGTGCCCTGTCCGGAAAGTGAGATTCAATCCAATTGACAAAAACAGGTTCTACAGTATCATTGAGCCTCACCAGTGTATATCCGAACCCCAAGGCTCCTGCATCAGAAATAGATTTTAAAATATTTAAAGGTTCATCACTGTTCAATCCAGGAATAATTGGCGCCACCATTACGTGAACAGGAATTTTATTTTCGGAGAGAATTTCAATCGCTTTTAATTTATTGGGAGCAGAACTCGTCCTTGGTTCCATTTTTCGTCTTAGCTCCTCATTGATCGTAGGAATACTTAAAGAAACTGAAACAAGGTTTTGCTCAGCCATGGGCTTTAAAATATCCAAATCTCTCAATACCAATGCATTTTTTGTCAGAATATTGACAGGATGTCTGTAATCAAGACAAACCTGCAGGAGTTTTCTGGTTATTTCAAATTGCCTTTCAGCCGGCTGATAACAATCCGTGTTTCCGGAGAGCAAAATAGGAGCCGCTTTATAGCCTTTTTTCTGAAAAAACTTTTCAAGCAGTTCAGGAGCATTTTTCTTCACCATGATCTTTCTTTCGAAATCAATTCCGGCACTATAGCCCCAATATTCATGGGTAGGTCTGGCAAAGCAGTAAGAACAGCCGTGCTCGCAACCCTGATAAGGGTTCATAGAATACTCCATTGGAAGATCCTCGCTTTTAACCTGATTCACAATGGTTTTCGGAAAGACTTCTGTAAAAGAGGTCTTAACGGTTTCGAAATCTTCATCATCAGGCTCATAGGTATACCTGTCGAAACGATTGATAACGTTTCGCTGAGCTCCCTGACCTTTTATGAAATTTTCGTTTGACATTCTGATGTAAAATTAGAATGGATTTTTTATAAAATAATGAACTTTAACATTTAAGTTTTCCACAAAAAAATCCAACACTTTCAAAAGCGTTGGATTTAAACATAATTTAATATATTTTTTTACTACTTCAGCGCGTAAAATTCCACTCCGTGTGTTTCATCGTCGTGGTTCTTTTCATCAAAGTGTCTGTGATAATCTGAATAATTATCACTATATTTTTTATCTTTTTTAGTCAAAATTTTCTTGATACTTATTAAGCTTAATACTGCCAAAAGACCTACTCCTCCTGCCAGTAAAACTCCAACTTCTTTTTTCATATTTTCTTGATTTATTGTGATGAGTATTGCAAAAAGTGTACCTATTTCTTTTTTCCGAATTATAAATTTTGTTAACATTAAACCCTATTTTTAAGAAAATTATAATCCGCTATTTTTCTTATCTTTAGAAAAGCAATGGTTTAATTATTGTACTTATCAACAAAAAAATATTATGGAAAATCAAGAAAACATTGATCAAATGACCACCTTAAGCCAGGTCATGAACAAGCTCTCTGAGAGAGGGATAAAGAGAGAATTCAGAATGAATGAAAACTGTGAGATGAAATTTGAGAATTCTGAAAAAATTTATACTCCTTCTGAACTGACTGTTTTAAAAACATACCGCTTTGAAGGGGATAGTAACCCGGATGACAATGCCGTATTGTATGTGGTAAAGGATGATGCCGGAAACCGCGGAATGATTATTGATTCTTATGGAGCCGACAGCAATTATTCCGGAGATAAATTTGATGAATTTCTGAGAGATATCCCCGTTCACGAAAGTGATGAATTCAATTTTTAAGCATTGAAACGCAATATTAATTTTTTAAACTATTAAGGCTGTTTTAAATTAAAATAAAATTGATTTCATGCCAACCGTAAAGATATGTTTATGATTACACTTTAATGGTTTAAAAAATTATTTCTCTTCACTATTATCTTTCTTTTTAAAAATACCATTTAAGAAACCTTTTTTCTCTTTTTTTTCTTCCTGGGGTTGAGAAGTATTCTTTTTCTGTTTGATTTCCTCTTTAATGTCTTTTACAGACTGTTTCATTTCTTTCACTGACGAAACTGCGTTTTTAACTTTCTGTTCAGTTTTTTCAACATTTTTTCCAATAAGAGTTTTCTTCAGCCCTTGTTCAATTCCCTTCCAAAAAAGGTTAAAGAAGGATTTCGTAGGGTCACGTTCCACATTTTCCACCGTTACTGATTCCGGATAATTTCCTGAGCTTGACTTCAGGAAAACATTGGCTACAGCTGTTAAAAAGCCTTTCTTTTCATGATTATTTTTGTTCAGGACAGCAATCTTCAGGTCTTTATGCTTTAAATTAAATGTTCCATGCAATCCGGCAGGATTTCCTTTAAAATTAAACAGCATTTCCTGAATGGTTCCAGCCGTAGCCGTCACATGCAGATAAGGTCTGATAAACGGATTAATTCCATTCGCAGGAAGATTGGATGTCTTTCCTGAAATTGTAAAGGCATCATACTGATCTGCAACATCAAAGCCCCAGTTTACGGAAAGTGGTGATAAATTCATGAAGGAACAATGGATATTGATATCAACCTTAGTGGGTTTTCCTTTTGCTTTTGCAGAGTTAAGGTTTTTTACATTCATATTAAAGTTACTGAATGTGAGTTTACCCGGCCCCATACTTTCGGGAGTATCTTCCTCGTATACCAAAACAGAATTCTTCAGATCCAGAGTATTGATATTCATAGGAATTTTAATCGAACGAAGCAACTTGGAATATAAAGGCTTAATCTTTGGATCGTCCTTTGGAATTTTACTCCTGAAAATATTAGCATCCGCAGATTGAATCACTACATGCGAAGCATTAATGAACTTATGATCTGAAAATAGATCCCAGTCTCCCTCAGCTGTTACCTGACCAGCCTTCAAATCATACAGATCTCTTTCCACAGGTATCATTTTGATAAACTGATTTCTCGAAACGAGAGGCTTCATTGCAAAATTATTGATCTGAATTTTATTTTTATTCAGCTTTAAAAGCCCAAGACTGATATTATAAAACTGAGTTTTATAAGCAAAATTACGGGTAGTCAGAAAATAGTCTTTTACGGTAAAGGAAAGCCCTTGGTTATTTGCTTTCGGTCTTATTTCAACATCGTTTACAGTAGCATTCAAATCATGGAAAGCCAATGGCTCTTTTCCTTTATCATAAATAAGGTTCGAATTCTTCAAAGAGACTTTTCTTATGATGGCAGACTGTAAGAATCCGGAATTGGCATTTTTCTTTTGCTTATTCTCTCCTGCCTTTATCATTCCGTTTGCATTTTCAACCAGAACGTCTTTAACATCAAGATTCAGCTTTTTATTAATGAATTCCAACTTATTGATATTAAATGCAATATGGCTGGATTTTAAATCCATTATCATCTTTCCGCTAGGTTGAGAACCTGGAGTGAATGAAAGATCTTTGATTTCTCCGTTAGTAGGTTTTAAAGCAATACTTTTAATTGCAATATTCTGATGGTCAGCATACACGATATCTTTTCCAGAGAATGTAAAATCTTTATATCCAAGCGGAATTACCCGCTCAGCAGTTTCTTTATTGAATACAAGCTGATTGATATTCAGATTCAGATTTCCCACAGACAAAAGCCTGCTTCCATCGGCATTGTTAATTTGAGCTACAGCATTGTTAAGCTTTATATTCTCCAAATTAACCTCAAAGTTAGACGTCTTGCTTTCCTTCTTAGTATTCTTCACACCGGTATTATACACCGTAAAAACCAGATTTTGAAAATCTGCATCAGCAAGAGAAACTTTATTTTTATTTAAAACTACATCTTTAAACTCCATTTTGGGGATGGTAAATTCAAATAGCTGAGTTTTTTGAGGATAAAACCTTTTAAACTGAGCAAAAGACAAGAGCGGAATCAGTTTAAAATTCTCAACTGCCATCTGCCCATCCGCTGTATTAATGGAATTAATAGTAACAGCATATATATCTGCCGGTCTGAAAAAGAAGTTTTGCCCTTTAATACTATATCGGTCAAAAGCAACAGGCAGCTTATCTTCTACAGACTCTTCTGTCATCTGCAGATTTTCTACCACTAAATCAAGTTGTTGGACTGACAAAAACTTCTGTTTGTTATGTTTAAAAACAGTAAGTTTCCCATCATTGATCCTGATATTTTCAAATGAGACAGGATTTCTTTTTTTTCCGGTTTTTTGGTCTGCTGGTTTTGCAAGGATGATATTCAGGTTTGGTTTTGCCAGCAATACATCAGATGAACTTATTGTTTTATTGAAAATAGCATCATAAATCCCAAATCGACTGACCTTTAATGTATCAATAGTTCCCTGAAGGCCAATAACATTAGTGTTTTGTGGATCTTTACTGTTGACTGAAATTCCTGTCGCCAGAATGTTTCCTGTGCTAAGATCCACATCCAGGCTTTTGTAAGAAATTCTATAATCCGTATTGTTTTTTATATATTCCGGAAGCTGAGTTTTAAGCCAAAAATTCAGTCCGAAATTGGCTGCAAGAAGAAGCCCTGCAATAATTCCGATACTGATTAATAGCCTTTTAACCCATTTTTTCATATTTGTGATTTGGTTGATTTTCTTATAATTAAGATTAGTTTTTGATTTTGAGCTCTATCACATACCCTTCATGCCCTCTTACATTGATAAAGTTTCCGCCTTCAAATCCCAGATACTGCCCTTTTATTCCTGTAAGTCTTCCGGTAAATTCCGGTTTCTTATCTAAAGTAAATGAAGTTACTTTCTCCGGTTTTTCAAATGGATAATCAAATGCCCAAAGTTCTTCTCCTTCACTGTAGAACGTCTGGAATTCCTCTGGAAAATATTCTTTGATCTTTTGCCTGAAGTCTGCTAGATCTACTTCTCCTTCAAAGTCATCCTGAAGCATTTTTCTCCAGTTTGTTTTATCTGCTAAATGTTCTTTTAGAGCAACTTCTATCATTCCCGCTTCATAACGGTTTTCAGTTCTTGCAATAGGCAAAGCAAAAGTAGCTCCCTGATCGATCCATCTTGTAGGAATCTGAGTATTTCTGGTCACCCCAACTTTTACATCTCCTGTATATGCCAGATATACGGTGTGAGGCTGAAGCTGAATTTCTTTTTCTACTTCCAGATCACGTTCTGCAACTCCTAAATGTGCCGTTGAAAGCTCCGGACGGATAATGGTCTCACTTGCATAGGGACTTTCAAAAAAGCAGCTTTTACAGAAACCCATTCTATAAATAGGTTTATTTTCACCACAGTTTACACATTGAAACCCTACATGTTTAATGCTTAATTCCTTCCCCAACAACTCATTGATATGAATCAAATCTCCTGAAAGATTCAGATAATATTGGATGGGTTTAGCATCGTAGCTTATCATTTTTAAAATTTGCCCTTGAAACTGCATATTATATTTATATTACTTTTTTACGTAAATTTAATGATTATATTTTTCAAAAAGTAAAATTTATATTTTTGTATTCATAAAAAACCATTGATGATTTATCTTGTAACAGGCGGTAGCGGGTTCATCGGTTCCCATTTAGTTGAACAATTATTAAGAAATGGACATTCTGTCATAAACATTGACAATTTTGATGATTTCTATAGCTATCAGATAAAAATTAAAAATACTTTAGAGTCTATTGATAGAATTTCGGATTTTGAATTCTCTGATAAAGAGACTGACATTCAACGTCTGGTTTCTCTCTCTAATTCTGACAAATACACCCTCTATTATCAGGATATCAGAGATAAAAAAGGACTTGAAGACATTTTCAGAAACCACTCTATTGATATGGTGATTCATCTGGCTGCATTAGCTGGTGTTCGCCCCTCTATTGAAAGACCTCTGGAGTATGAAGAAGTAAATGTTCGCGGCACCATGAATCTTTGGGAGTTGTGTAAAGATTTCAATATCAAAAAATTCATTTGTGCATCTTCATCAAGTGTTTACGGAAACAATGAAAAAGTCCCTTTTGCAGAAACCGACAATGTAGACAATCCTATTTCTCCTTATGCCGCAACAAAAAAAAGCGGAGAAATTTTAGGTCATGTTTATCATAATCTTTATCACATTGATATGATTCAGTTAAGGTTCTTCACCGTATATGGGCCAAGGCAGCGGCCAGACCTTGCTATCCATAAGTTTACAAAACTTATTTCAGAAGGTATAGAAATTCCATTCTATGGTGATGGAACAACTGCCAGAGATTATACTTATATTGATGACATTATTGACGGAATTACTAAATCTGTTCTGTACCTGGAAAACAATTCCAATGTATATGAAATCCTTAATTTAGGAGAAAGCCAGGTTGTAACCTTAACAGAGATGGTAGCCACTATAGAAGACGCACTGAAAGTGACAGCCCACAAAAAAATTCTGCCAATGCAGCCGGGAGATGTCACAAAAACCAATGCCGATATTACAAAAGCAAAGACTTTAATAGGGTATAAACCTGACACAGACTTCCAAAATGGCATAAAAAAATTTGTGGAATGGTTTTTGAGAAAACGACAATAAGCAAATTACTGACATGGCTGTCATGCAGTTGGTGACAGTGATTTACAAGAAAATATTATAAAAAGAATTGAAAATCAAGTATAAAAAAGTTTATTATACAACCTATTTTTATACTTTTGCAAAAAATTAGAAAATTATGTACTGGACATTAGAATTAGCTTCATATCTAAGTGACGCACCTTGGCCAATGACAAAAGCAGAGCTTATTGACTACGCAATCAGAACTGGTGCACCTATGGAAGTAGTTGAAAACCTTCAGGCAATTGAAGATGAAGGGGAAATTTATGAATCTATTGAGGAGGTTTGGAGCGACTATCCAACAGACGAGGACTTCCTTTGGAACGAGGACGAATATTAATAAAGCGATAAGCTTTAGGCTGAGGGCTTAGAGCTTTTTTGCCCTTTTTTATATATTAACTTACACGATAAGCGTGTCATTAAAACGCTTAAAGCATCTTGCATTAAGCATAAAGCAAAAAATTTATGAGTTTTTTAAACAAAGTTCTTAAAGGGTTTTTGGGAGACAAAAAAGCGCAGGACCTAAAAGAAGTAAAAAAAGTTGTAACAAAAATCAAGGCTGTAGAACCTAACATCCAACAATTGTCGGATGATGGACTGAGACAAAAAACTGCTGAGTTTAAAGCAAATATTAAAAATGCTACCAGCAAGATCACAGCTCAGATAGAACAGATTAAAGAGCAAATAAAAAACTCAACAAACGTTGATGAGAAAGAAGCTCTTTTCTCAAATATTGAGTCTCTAAAGAAAGAATCTTACGAAATTGAAGAGAAAGTTCTTATTCAGGTTCTTCCGGAAGCTTTTGCATTGATAAAAGAAACCGCAAGAAGATGGGCACAGAACGGAGAAATTCGTGTAACAGCAAGTGACTGGGATAGAGAACTGGCTGCTGCAGGAAAAGATTTCGTTAGTATTCAGGGAGATCAAGCTGTTTGGAAAAACTCATGGGACGCTGCCGGAACTCCAGTAGTTTGGGATATGGTCCACTATGATGTTCAGTTTATCGGAGGTATTATTCTTCACAGTGGTAAAATTGCCGAAATGGCAACCGGTGAAGGTAAAACTTTGGTAGGAACATTACCTATTTACTTAAATTCACTTCCTGAAAGAGGGGTTCACGTTGTAACCGTGAATGACTATCTTGCGAAAAGAGACTCCGCTTGGATGGGACCTCTTTATCAGTTCCACGGAATGTCTATCGACTGTATCGATAACCACCAGCCGAACTCAGACGGAAGAAGAAAAGCATATAACTCGGATATTACTTACGGAACGAACAACGAATTCGGTTTTGATTATCTGAGAGATAACATGGTGACTTCACCTTCAGAGCTGGTACAAAGAGAATTGAACTTTGCGATCGTGGATGAGGTGGATTCCGTATTGGTAGATGATGCAAGAACACCGTTGATTATTTCTGGTCCGGTTCCGCAGGGAGACAGACAGGAATTTGACGTTCTTAAGCCTTCTATCGACAGAATCGTTGAAGTTCAGAAGAAAACAGTTTCGGTAATCTTCAATGAAGCGAAAAAATTAATCGCAGCAGGAAAAACTAAAGAAGGAGGATTCAAATTGCTTCAGGCATACAGAGGTCTTCCTAAAAACAGACAATTAATCAAATTCTTATCGGAAAGCGGAAACAGAGCATTGCTTCAGAAAACTGAAGCTCAATACATGCAGGATAACAACCGTGATATGCCGATCGTAGATAAAGACCTTTACTTCGTTATTGAAGAAAAGAACAATCAGGTAGACCTTACAGACAAAGGTGTTGAATACATGTCTCAGGGGAACTCTGATCCAAACTTCTTCGTTCTTCCGGATATCGGAACTGAAATTGCTGAAGTAGAAGCTAAAAATTTATCTAAAGAAGAGGAATTTGAAGCTAAAGAAAAACTTTTCGGTGATTTTGCTGAAAAATCTGAAAGAGTTCACACAATGAGCCAGCTATTGAAAGCCTATACATTATTTGAAAAAGATGATGAGTATGTGGTAATTGATGGTGAGGTAAAAATCGTAGACGAGCAGACTGGTCGTATTATGGAAGGTAGACGTTATTCTGACGGTCTTCACCAGGCGATCGAAGCTAAAGAAAATGTGAAAATTGAGGCTGCTACTCAAACTTTTGCGACAATTACGCTTCAGAACTATTTCCGTATGTACAACAAACTTGCGGGGATGACTGGTACTGCTGAAACTGAGGCTGGTGAGCTTTGGGAGATCTACAAATTAGACGTTGTGGTTATTCCAACCAACCGTGTGATTTTAAGAAATGACAAACAAGATTTAGTTTTCAAAACTAACAGAGAAAAATATAACGCTGTAATTGAAGAAATTGAAAAATTAACTGCAGAGAAAAGACCTGTACTTGTAGGGACAACATCTGTTGAAATTTCTCAGTTGCTTTCAAAAGCACTTCAGTTAAGAAAAATTCCTCACCAGGTATTGAACGCGAAGCTTCACAAGAAGGAAGCTGAGATTGTTGCTGGAGCAGGACAGCCGGGAGTTGTAACTATTGCAACAAACATGGCAGGTCGTGGTACGGATATTAAACTTTCTAAAGAAGTAAAAGAAGCAGGAGGTTTAGCTATTATCGGTACTGAAAGACACGATTCAAGACGTGTTGACAGACAGTTAAGAGGTAGAGCTGGTCGTCAGGGAGATCCGGGAAGTTCTCAGTTCTATGTATCTCTTGAAGATAACTTAATGCGTTTATTCGGTTCTGAAAGAATTGCTAAAATGATGGACAGAATGGGTCATAAAGAGGGTGAAGTTATTCAGCACTCTATGATTAGCAAATCTATTGAAAGAGCTCAGAAGAAAGTGGAAGAGAACAACTTCGGAACGAGAAAGAGACTTCTTGAATACGATGACGTAATGAACAAACAACGTGACGTAATCTATAAGAGAAGAAAGAATGCTTTATTCGGAGATCACTTGAAATACGATATCACGAACATGATTTTTGATGTAGCGAATTCTATCGTTGCGAAAGGAAAAGCTACAGGAAGTTATAAGGATTTCGAATATGAAATCATTAAAACATTTACAATGGAATCTCCGGTTTCACAAAATGATTTTAATAATAAAAACATTCAGGATCTAACGAATATCTTATTCAAAGCTGCTCAGGAAGATTATCAGATGAAACTGAACCTATTGAAGGAGAAATCATTCCCAATCATTGAGAATGTGTATCAAAACCAAGGTTCAATGTTTAAAATGATCCAGGTTCCTTTCACAGACGGACACAAAACAATGACTATTGTAGCTGATCTTAAAGAGGCTTATGATACTCAGTGTGAAAGCTTAATCAATGATTTTGAAAAGAACATCACTTTATCAATCATTGATGAAAACTGGAAGCTTCACCTTCGTGAGATGGACGACTTAAGAAGATCTTCTCAGGGAGCTGTTTATGAGCAGAAAGACCCACTTGTAATTTACAAACAGGAATCTTTCCACTTATTCAGTGAAATGATGGAGAAATTAAACAAAGAAATTATTTCTTTCTTATACAAAGGAGAAATTCCAGCATAAGAAATAATTAACGATATTATTAAAAACCGCTCTGGCATTGGCTGGAGCGGTTTTTTGTTGTGGATTGTATAATAATTTTATGATAAATATCAAGATTATTGTTTATTTAGAATAGTTAAAAACAATATATTTGCATAAAATTTGACTTTCATGAAAAATGTACTGATCTGTGCCTCTATTCTAGGTTCTATAGTAACCTTTGCACAGGAAAAGGATTCTATTAAATCTAATAATATTGAAGAAGTAGTTGTTAACGGAAGATATTATAAGAGGTATGTAGAAAAACAGGGCTCTTCTTCTCTTCGTCTGGATGAGGCCCTTATCAAAATTCCTCAGAACATTTCAATCATTACCAATAAAGCATTAGAAGACCAGCAGGTTACCACTTTAAGTGACGGAGTATTAAGAAACGTTGCAGGAGCTCAGAGATTAGAGCATTGGGGTGATATGTATACCAGAGTTAATATGAGAGGAGCCAGAGCAGCTGCATTCATGAATGGAGTCAATGTAACTTCTAGCTGGGGACCTTTAAGTGAGGATATGAGCTATGTAGACCATATTGAATTCATCAAGGGACCATCAGGATTCTTAATGTCAAATGGCGAACCAAGTGGTATTTATAATATCGTTACAAAAAAACCTACAGGAAACGCTCTAAATGGAACCGCAAGAGTAACATTGGGAAGTTTCAATATGTACAGAGGTGAGGCAGATATTGATACTAAGATCACTGACAAGGTAGCATTTAGATTGAACTTAATGGCTCAGAACAAAAACAGTTTCAGAGACTATGAATTCAATGACCGCTATATCATCAATCCGTCAATTAAAGTTAATCTTAGTGATAAAACTACTTTAACGGCAGAATATATCTATCAAAAAGCAAAGATGTCTGAAGTAGGTTCTGCTTACGTTTATAGTTTTGAAGGATATGGAACAAAGCCCCGTGAGTATACAATTACTGATCCTAATCTTGATCCTACCAGAGTAACAAACAATACAGTTAATTTAAATTTACAACATAAGTTTAATGATAGCTGGAAACTGACTTCTCAATTAAGTTATGTAAATGAATATACAATGGGAAGTGATATCTGGCCAAGTATGTTTGAAGGCAATTATATGCTGCGTGGACTTAATTATTGGGAAGCCAGCAATGAGATGAAGTTTGGACAGATATTCCTAAATGGTTATGTAAAAACCGGAAGTATTTCTCACAAAATATTGGCTGGGCTAGACCTTGGAAGCAAAAAATATATGGCAGACTGGTCGCAGTCTTATGGTCTTGATAAATTCAATGAAACTAACGACATTAAGCTCGCACCAGACTTTAATTATTGGTATAATCTTGCTACAAATAATTATGATAGTAATGGCAGATATCCTTATTCAGGACCGAATAATACTGCGGGTTACAAACCATTTGACAAAAGCAGACCTTTATCTGAAAGAGCAGGCGCAGGTGGAACTATTGAGCAAAATTATACTGGTTTATATTTACAGGATGAACTAGGCTTTTTAGATGATGCACTAAGATTAACTCTGGCGGCACGCTATACCACTGTAAAAGAAAATAGCTATGGTTCAAAATCTGAAGCGAACAAAGTTACTCCACGTATTGGTGTAAGCTATTCTATCAATGAGAATATGTCTGCTTATGCATTATATGACCAAGCATTTGTTCCTCAGTCTGTTATCCTGAGAAGCGGAGAGTATGTAAAACCTATTACAGGAAACAACATAGAAATTGGAGTTAAAAAAGATTGGTTTGGCGGAAAATGGAACACCACCCTATCCGCTTATAATATTACAAAAAATAACAGCACTGTTTCAGACCCTACAAACTCACCAAGTGATCCTTACTCCATTTTATTGGGAAAAACTAGGGTACAAGGAATAGAATTTGATCTTAAGGGAGAAATTACAAAAGGTTTCAATGCAATTTTTAACTATGCCTTTACAGAAAATAAAATAACAGAATCCAATGATCCAGCCAATAATCCAGTAGGAAAGAGAATCCCAGGTTATGCTAAACATACAGCAAACGGCTGGCTTAATTATACCTTTACAAACGGCATACTTGAAGGAGTTGGATTAAGCTTTGGTGGAACCTATATGGGTGACAGAAGCAGCTGGAACTGGGGAAGTGCTACTTCTTCTCTTAATATGAATGATTATGTAAAGTTTGACGCAGGTTTATCTTGGGAAAATACTAAATTCAGAGTAAACTTTAATGTGTTTAATTTATTTGACAGATATCTATATAGCGGAAGTAGTATCGGATTCCTTCAATCTGATGGAAAGACGTATAAAACCGGATATTATACTCAAGCAGACGCCCCTAGAAACTTCAGAATCTCAATCGGATATAAATTCTAAAAAATAAAGGTTAACCCTCTCGGGGGTTAACTTTTTGCTATGAAAAGAAAGCATCATCAAAAAAAGAAAATTTCTCCAGCAAAGAAATGGTCTGCCAAACTGCATTTGTGGTTTGGTTTGTCTGTTGGTATCATTGTATTCATAGTCTCTCTTACGGGGACTTTGTACGTTTTTAAGGATGAAGTACAGAACATCCTTCGCAAGGACGCTATTTACGTACAACAGGAAACCTCTGCACAAAAACCTCTCTCGATTAGTATTCTTCGGAAAAAAGTAAGCCTTGAACTCAATGAAAAATACCCAATAAATTCTGTTGAAGTATCTTTAGACAAAGAGAAATCCTATCGTTTTCTGTATTATGAAAAGAATAAAAAGGGCTGGAATTACTTTCAGGAAGTCCTTATCAACAAACAGGTCTATGTGAATCAATACACAGGAGAAATTCTGGCTGTATACAACGAAAAATATGATTTCTTCAATATTTTAAAGTATATCCATTGGGGATTGCTTTTAAAATCAGACTGGGGAAAATATGTTGTAGGTATTCCAACAGTTCTTTTCATTTTCATGTTGATAACAGGAATTATCCTATGGTGGCCTAAAAACAAAAATGCAAGAAAAGGCCGGTTCCGGTTCAGCTGGGAGAATGTAAAAACCTGGAAACGTAAAAACTATGATCTTCATAATGTACTGGGCTTTTATGCCTCATTCATTGCACTGTTAATGAGCATCACTGGGATTTATTTTGCCTATCCATACGTTAAAAATGCTTTCAATTATACTTTATCCGGTTCCATTGATCTTCCTAAAGAAAAACAGATCAAATCTCCGGATTCATTGATGGCTAAGAGACCTGATATTTTTGACATGACTGCCCTACAAACTGAAAAACTGTATGCCGGAGCCTCCAGCTACAGAATTTCACTCAATGGAAAAAACAAGAAAGGAAAAGAGCTTAAAAACCTTCCCATCACGATCTATGGACAGGAAGGAAGATTCAGTGAAAGAAGCATCCTGACTTTTGATAAATATTCCGGAAAACTACTAACCAACAAATCTCATCAACAACTGAGCAACGCCGAAAAATATGCCAATGCCAACTATGATATCCATACAGGATCCTACTTTGGATTATTTGGAAAAATCATCTGGTTTATTGCCGGTCTTATATGTACATCACTTCCTGTTACCGGATTTCTGATCTGGTGGGGAAAAAGAAAGAAACAAGGAAAGAAAATATAATGAAAAAAGCGCTTTTATCAGCTGCATGTCTGGGAACAGTAATAACTTTTGCCCAGAAGAATGATTCTTTAAACACTCAAAAAGTTGAGGAGGTTGTTATGACCGCCTCCAGGAAAAAAGAAAATATTAAGGAGGTACCAAGTTCTATAACTATTGTTGGGGAAAAGCAGATTCAGTCTCAATTGACAGTCAATTCAGATATTACAAGCATATTACAATACACCGTTCCGAGTTTAGGAACCAATTCCGGACAAACTTCCAATACAGGGCAAACTTTGAGAGGACGTCAGGTGTTAGTTTTAATAGACGGAATTCCACAGTCTACACCTCTTCGAAACGGAGCAAGAGACCTGAGAGTTATTGATCCTTCTGCTATTGAAAGAGTTGAAGTTATTAAAGGAGCTTCATCCATCTATGGAAATGGTGCAGACGGTGGTATCATCAATTATATTACGAAAAGAAATAAAACCAATAAAAATATTTCCGGGATTTCACAGATTGGTTTCACAGGACAGCGCTCAGGAGGAACATTAGGAATAAGAGCCAGCCAGCTTTTATCCGGAAAGATCAATAAGTTTGATTATACTCTTTCCTTAGCCTATGAAAGAACAGGGTATATGAAAGACGCCAATAAAGTCTATTTAAGCCCTACTTATAGTACCGCAAAAATGGATAACTACAACGGAATGTTGAAGTTAGGCTATGATATTAATGAAAATCAAAGAATTGAAGCCTCATATATTGGGTATTCTTCAAAATCCGACCTGAATCTGGGGCTAAATACAGGAATATATGGTGTAAAACCAACGATTGGTGAAGGTGAAGGAAAAAGTCTGGAAACAACACCTCAGGGAACTCCGAGAAATCATAATATCAGGGTAAGCTATGACAATAAAAATCTGTTCGCCGGAACTGCTTTAAATGTAAACCTTTATTATCAGGATTTTAAGACCGTTTATGGTTATAGTGACACCTTTTTCAATGGTGGCCAGTCTAATGTTCTTTCTAAAAAAGCAGGGGCAAGATTCAATTTTGACACCCAGCTTTGGAATACTCAAAACTCTCAGGCAGAAATCATCTATGGTGCTGATATTCTGAATGATGAAACAGTACAGAAGCTGGAAGACAGTCGTTTCTGGACTCCCAATATGAATATGACCAATATTGCTCCTTTCTTATTGGCAAAAATTGATCTGTTCAAAAAGTTAACCATTAAAGGAGGGCTTCGATATGAAAACATCAAAGTAAATGTAGATGATTTCAATACACTTTCCGTTATCAAAAACAACGGAACATTTACCCCAAGCATTCCGGTAGCAGGAGGAAAATTAAGTTATAATGCACTCGTAGGAAATATTGGACTACGTTACAATATTGAGCCTTATATCAACCTTTTTGGAAGCTTTTCACAAGCCTTCTCTATCAATGAACTGGGAAGAATCCTGAGAACCTCAACTTCTGAAACCATCAAAAACCTTGAAACAAAGCCTATTATCGTAAACAATTATGAATTAGGAGCTACAGGACAGGTTTCCAACTGGATGAATTATGAATTAACCTCTTATGTAAGTACTTCAAAACTAGGTGCTACCTTTGTTCAGAGTGCAGACAGAGCTTTAACCATCAAAAGAGCACCAGAAATTATCTATGGTGTAGAAGGATTTTTACACTTCACACCTGTTAAATGGCTTCAGTTTGGAGGAAGCTATAGCTGGATGGAAGGAATCTCTTCTCCAGATGATAACGGAAATTATTCAGCTAAAATTAATAACAGCAGAATCTCTGCCCCTAAAGTTCTTGCTTACGTACAGATAAAACCTGTTCCTGAATTTTTCCTTGGTGTGGATATGCTTCACTCTTTTCAGCAGGACAGATTTGAACCGGGTGCTAATAAACAATATACTTATGGAGAAGGATTTGTTCCTGATTACACCGTATTTAATTTAAAACTAGGCAGTGAGATCAATAAAAACTGGAAGCTTTCAATAGGAATTGAGAACTTATTCAACAAACTGTATCAGCCATCTATTGCATGGTGGTCCGCAAGAGATAGTGAGTTTGTAAATGCTCCGGGAACAAGAGGAACTCTTATTCTCGAATACAAATTTTAATAAAAACTAATCTACCATTACAATATGAAGAAAAATCATTATCAAAAAAAGAAACCAGGATTCTTTAAAAAGTGGTCCTCAAAGCTTCACTTATGGTTTGGACTGGGAATTGGATTTTTGATCTTTATCATCTCCATCACCGGGGCATTGTATGTCTTTAAAGATGAAGTAGAGAATTACACCCGAAAAGATGTAATCTACCATCATGAACAGAATATTGAGCAAAAGCAGATCCTTCCCATTCGTGTGATGGAAAAGGCTGTTGCCGAGCAGGTAAAGGAAAAATACCCGATTCATTGGGTTAACATTCCTATGGACAAGAAAATGTCTTATATGTTCTTCTGGTATGAGCACAATACAGATGCCTGGAACTATTTTGATGAATTTCCTATCTATAAACAAGCTTATGTAAACCCTTACACAGGAAAGGTGCTGAGAGTATATGATGAAAAGAACGGATTCTTCAATATTGTTAAAATGATCCACTGGAGCTACCTTCTGAAGCAGGACTGGGGAACGTATGTAGTAGGAATACCGGTGATTATCTTTATCATCATGTTGATTACCGGAATTGTTTTATGGTGGCCTAAAAACAAAGCAGCAAGAAAGCAGCGCTTTTCATTTAAATGGAGGAATATCAAGAGCTGGAAAAGAAAAAACTATGACCTTCACAATATATTAGGGTTCTATGCTTCAATTTTCGCTCTGATCTTCTCGATAACAGGTTTATTTTATGCATTCTTTATAGTTCAGGCTATGATTTATGTACTATTTTCCGGAGGAGAAACCGCATATCCAGACTTCTCTCACATCAAAACAAAAGCTCCAATTGAGATGAGAACTGAAACCACTCTGGATAAAATCATCAATACCGTTAAAGAAAAATATCCTGAGTCTTATGGTTTTGCCATAGATCTTGGCCATAAACATATGGATGACCACGAGCATCCTAATTTTGAGGTATATGTAAAACACCTTACTTACTCATATCACAAAAGCAGCAGCCTTATTTTTGATGAAAACTCAGGAGAATTGCTTCATACTCATGATCCAAAGGATAAAAACTTTGGAGAAAAGGTGGTAAATGCTAATTATGATATTCACGTAGGAGCTATTTTAGGCCTTCCTACAAAGGTTATCGCTTTTATTGTAAGTCTTATCTGTGCTTCTCTTCCGGTAACAGGATTTATGATCTGGTGGGGACGAAGAAAGAAAAAACCGTTAAAAACAGCTTAATCTTTTAAATAATACGAGGTTAATAAGCTATTAATACAATCTTTTTTATAATTTTAGCACCTAGAATTTAATAATAGAAATGTCATTAATAGATTTATCAAAACAGGTTGCCCTTGGAGTTGACATCGGCGGAACCAATACCAAATTCGGAATTGTAAACCACCGCGGAGAAGTTCTGGATAAAGGAAACCTTAAAACCGATGCCTATGATAAAGTAGAAGATTTTATCGACGCTTTATATGAACATGTATACCCTTTAATGGAAAAACATGGTACAGAAAAGCACTTCGACGGAATTGGTGTAGGAGCTCCCAACGCAAACTATTATAAAGGAACGATTGAATTAGCACCCAACCTACCATGGAAAGGTGTAATTCCTTTTGCCGAGCTGATGACCGCAAAATTCAATCTGCCATGTACAATAACCAATGATGCTAATGCAGCAGCCTTGGGAGAAATGCTTTTCGGGGCAGCACGTGGAATGAAGGATTTTATTATGATTACCCTGGGAACAGGAGTAGGAAGCGGAATTATTGCCAATGGAAACCTGATCTACGGACATGATGGTTTTGCCGGAGAATTAGGGCACACTATTGTAAAACCAGGCGGAAGAAAGCACTGGAGCACTGGATCTGAAGGAAGCCTTGAGGCTTATGCTTCTGCAACAGGAATCACCATTACAGCTAAGAAAATGAGAGCCGAATTTCCTGAATCTATGCTGAACCAATATCCTGAAGACGAGATCAATTCTAAAACCGTATATGAATGTGCGATGAAAGAAGATCCTATTGCGATTGAAGTTTTCAGATACACAGGACAAAAGCTGGGTGAAGCATTAGCCAATTTCGTAATGTTTTCTTCGCCGCAAGCTATTCTGTTATTTGGTGGAGTGATCAAAGCCGGGGATTTTATCTTAAAGCCTACTAAACTTCATATGGAAAGGAATTTACTTCCAATCTTCAGAAACAAGGTACAACTAGTATTCAGTGAGCTAGACGAGGCCGATGCTGCTATTCTTGGCGCAAGTGCTTTGGTTTGGGAAAAATAACTGATACACAAACAATAATATAGTAAAGCGATCTCAAATTGAGATCGCTTTTTCTTTAGCAACGAATGCACGAATGAATGTATTCGTGCATCCGTTGCTAGCCTATATCATCAGTATTATCTATGAAAACAATTCATTTAATCCGTGTCAGAATCCATCAACTTTTTCTTACTTTTGATTGGCTTTTTCTAAAGCCTTCGTAGCCAAGGAAAGTGTCATAAAACAATATAATTACCAAAAAATGGATAACAATAATTTAGAAACCATCGTATTCGGTGGCGGATGTTTCTGGTGTGTAGAAAGCTGTTTCAATCTGTTAAAGGGCGTTGAGTCTGCCATCTCGGGATATTCAGGTGGACACAAAGACAACCCTACTTATCAGGAAGTTTGTACCGGAGAAACAGATCATGCGGAAGTAGTAGAGATCACTTACAATCCTTCCATAATTTCCTATGAGCAATTAATGGATGTTTTCTTCTTCCTACACGATCCTACTCAGCTTAACAGACAGGGAAATGATATAGGAACTCAATACCGTTCCGTAATTTTCTATAAAGATGATGCTGAAAAGGCAAAAGCTGAGGAAGCGATCAAAGCCTCTCAGGAATCAGGAAGATGGGCAGGAACTTATGTAACTGAACTGGCTCCATTTGAAAAATTCTGGTCCGCAGAACAATACCACCAGGGTTATTATAATGAAAACCCTACTCAACCTTACTGTAGTGCTGTGGTAGGTCCTAAAATCCAGAAGTTTAAAAAGTATTTTGGAGAACTGGGAATGCTGAATGCAGAATAAAATATGTAAAAACAATTATAACTATAAAACATGTTTCAATTTATTTTAATGCTTTTGGGCTTGGTATTTCCAAACAATAATACCAATACAATAACAAGTGATAACAATCAATTAATAACTTACTCTATAGTATCACCTACTTATGAGGACGGAGGACCTGTAACAGGAGAAACGGGACAAACACCCCCTCCAAGAAAGTAGTATTAACAGTATAATTTCAAAATAAAATTTTAACCATACAAAATGATTCAATTTATTTTAATGCTATTAGGCATAATGCCTTCAAATGATAAAGCCAATACAGTAGCACCAAATAATTCAGCTCTAATAGCAACACAAAGTTTAGTAAATAATATAAGTGAATCAACTGAAGATACAAGTGGAGACAATGGACAGTTACCTCCCAAAAAATAAAAGGCTCTCATAAAAAAGCGGAATATTTTATATTTCGCTTTTTTTATTCACTCAAATTCTACTGAATCCCTTTGCTTTCCGGCATACTTATAAATAATAAATGATGAGGTTTTTCTTAATTCCCTTCCATTATCAGGGTCTATTCCATCATCTGTAAAAAATTCAACTTCATTATTATACTTTGAATACCAAGTTTTTCCAAGAGAATTTACATCTGTCAAAGTATCCTTTCTCATAATTCTTTTGAAATGCAGCAATTTATGAACATTCATAGCAACAATGTCTATTCCCGGACTAATATAGCTGCTGTCTGTTCCAATATATCTTTCCCCATTCCAATACATATACTTTTTTTCTGTCATTGGTTCTATTCCCGATATAAAACCTAAGGAATATGAAGAACTATTACTCATTTTCTTACTATTAGAAAAAAGTACGTTTCCGGTTACAAGACACAAAATCAAAGAAATTTCTATAATACCTAATCCATTTTGCTTTATAAAATCAGGTATTTTAAAATGCTGTTCATTGGTAATATTGATATTTAATTTCGAAAACTTTTCAGAAATAGATTGCTCATCTTCATCAACAGTTATTTTAATTGTTGTCTTATTTGCTTCTTCCTCCTTCTTGACAAAGGTATTTGAAAAATCAAAAAAATCTTTATAACCTACATATTGACTCATTTTATCTAATCTATCAATATGAATACCTTTTTCTTCACCTTTATCATCTATGTAAGTGTCATAATAGCGGGCAAAGGTCCTGTCATTAATTTCAAAACCTATATCCTCCTTAAAATAAAGCCATAAATAAGCAGCAAGCCCATTCTTTGTATCTCTTCCAGATACCTCACGTGCTTTTCTGAACACTTCATGAATTAATAGTTTTTTCTTGGACATATATCGTTTTTTCAGTCTTTACAAAATAGGCGATTTCCATTCATACCACATTACGGATTCCCATAAAGCCCACATTGTCCATTTCATGTCCATCAATGTCCAAAACGTGACTAACACCTGCGTCACTTCTTGTCGCATCTTTGCTTCAGAAAATCAGTGAAAAACAAAACATTACAAAAACAAATTTACAAAACTGATTTCAAAATCACCAGATAAAACGGAGGGAAAACTCCGGGTTGGGAAGCAGATGTTTTTCCTCCGTTTTTGAAGGTTCACTTCCCAAAAAATTTAGAAGCGCTTCAATTTTTTTAAACGTGTACCACTATCTGCGATCCGTTTCGCAGGGAAGAACACGAATGCTTTAACAATAAATTTTTTGAAAAAATGATACAGTTTATTTTAATGCTAATAGGCTTAGCATTCCCAAATAATAACACCCATACAACAACTGATAATAATCAAAACCCAGAAATAATAGTTACCTACTCAGGCACAGAACAAGGAATGGACGATGGAGGACCGGTAGGAGGAAATTCCGGACAATTACCACCACCCAAACCTTAATTTTTTTTAATAATTTAATAAAAGGACAGATTGTATAAATCTGTCCTTTTTGTTATTTTGCATTAAACTATTATCATGAAAAGAATCTTACTTTTTATTTTCCTCACACTCCTATTTTCCTGCAAAAAGGAAAGTAAAATTCTGCATGAAGATTCTAATTATCAAAAGGCCAGATCCTGTAGAGATTCTTATGTAACAGACTCCGCTTTCTACTATTATAACTTGGCTAAGAATGATTTTCTGAAAGTCTCTGATTCTTTAGGTGTAGGTAATTCTTTAGTAAATATGGCAGTCATCCAAACCAATAAGGGCGATTTCTTTGGAGGAATTGAGTCATCGCTTGAGGCCAATAAATTTCTAAAAAAAAATAAAGATAGCGCCCATAGAAAAGCTCTTGCGGCAAACTATAACAATATTGGTCTTTCCTTTCACTTTCTTAAAGATTTTGAAAAATCCTCATTATATTATATCAAGACATTACAATATATTGATAGTGATGAAGACAGAAATTTATGCTATAACAATATCGGAGATTTATTAATAAGCCAAGGAAAGTTTGATTCAGCAAAAATTTATTTAGAAAAAGCACTGATTACTAAAGATAGTGGAACTCTATCTAAAGTTATAAACAATCTGGCCAAAGTAAAATATCTCATTAATAATGATTATAATCCATTGCCAGAATTTTATCACGCATTAAAAATAAGAGAATTAAGAAATGATGAATTGGGTAGAAACTCTAGTTTTGAAACGTTATCCACCTATTTTCTTAATAGAGATAACAATCTCTCATTATCTTTTGCTAAAAATATGCTGGATGCTGCACTAAAAAATGAAAGCCCTGATGATCAGATAACAGCATTAAAAAGAATCATAACTTTAGATAGTAAAAACTATTTGCAAAACTTTCAAAAGTTTGATTCAATAAACGATCATCTGCAGATCACTCAAAGTAAACATAAAAACCAGTTTGCTCTAATACGATTTGATGTAGAGAAAATCACTAAAGAGAGTACTGAAAAAAGCAATAGTATATTAAAACTTTTGATTGGAGTTGTCATATTAATTGTTGCCATCATATTTATTATTCTCGGCTACAGAAGACGACAGCTAAAATTAAAACAAGAAAAAGAACTTGAGATAAAGAACACTCAGCTTTTAATGTCTAAAAAAGTTCACGATGTAGTGGCCAATGGTATTTATCAGGTAATGACTAAGATTGAAAATCAGGAAAACTTTGATAAAGATAAAGCCCTTGATGAACTGGAATTTGTCTATGAGAAATCCAGAGATATCTCCTATGAGAAAGAAGAGACTAATGATACTGTAGAATTTGCTGAAAGAATTTTCAACCTTATTGAATCCTTTAGAAACAGTAATGTAAATCCATTTGTTACCGGAAATAGTCAAAATATGTGGAATGGAGTGGATGCAGCAGCTCAGGACGAAATCTTTCAGGTAATCCGTGAGCTATTGGTGAATATGAGAAAACACAGTCAGGCCAGTCTTGTTGGTTTTAAATTTGAGGAAAATAACGGGCGTATACATATTCAATATAAAGATAATGGAATTGGCATTCAGGGAGAAATGATTCATGGAAATGGATTATCAAATACGGTTTCCCGTATTGAAAAAATAAAAGGGACCATTATTTTTGACAATAAAACAGAAAAAGGATTGAAAATTAATATTTCATTCCCTACTTCTTAAAATGAAAAAGAAATGTTTAAAAAAATTTTAATAGCCGAAGACCACGAAAGCATCAGTATTTCTGTACAAAAAACACTGGAAGAACTTAATATACCCCATTCGGACTATGTATCATATTGTGATGATGCATTAGCAAAGATTCAGAAATCGCACCGGGAAGGAGATCATTATGATTTATTAATTACAGACCTTTATTATGAAGAAGATCATCATGAACAAACACTGAAAGATGGTAAAGAACTCATTCAGGCCATAAAAAAGATACAGCCTTCTCTTAAAACCATTGTATTTTCTGCTGAGCACAGATCCGGGGTTATAGATTCTCTCTTTAAAGAATATGGAATTAATGGTTTTGTACGTAAAGCCAGAAATGATTCCAAAGAGCTGAAAAAAGCAGTAGCCTCCGTTTATGACAATAAAAACTATTTGTCTTTGGACCTTAAACAGGATGTAAAACAACTGAACAGCTATGAGTTTACCGAATATGATATTATCTTGGTCTCTCTTCTCGCTCAAGGAGTTCTGCAAAAAAACATTCCTGTGTATCTCCAAAATAACAATATCAAACCCAACAGCCTGAGCAGTGTTGAAAAGAAACTGAACAGCCTGAAAGAAGAACTTGGAATTACCAGTAACGAACAGCTTGTTGCTTTTTGTAAAGATCTGGGAATTATTTAGACTAAAAACATCTCACCTTTTATAAAACCTTTCAAAATTTTGAAAGGTTTTTTTGTTTTACGGGTTCCCGTAAGGATAGGGTTTTAAAGAGTTATATTTTTGACCCATAAACAAAAACAATCATGGAATACAAAGTAGTACCATTTGTTGCCACTGCCAATCAACAAAATATGGGTTCAAAAAATATAGCAGAACAATTAGACAATTTAATAAAAGTGCACACTAGTGACGGTTGGGAATATCTAAGGTTAGAAAGTGTATCCACATTTATACAACCTGTTGACGGATGCTTTGGGCTTGGCCATAAACCAGGCTATATGACATCTTACCAAATGGTTGTTTTTTCAAAAAAAGAAAATGAAAAATCTATTAGTTCTTCTTATTAAAGTCTATTGGTTGGTAATTCCACCTGCGAAAAGAAGAAAATGTATTTTCAGAACAAGTTGTTCCAAACACGTTTACGAAACAATAACAAACGAGGGATTTGTTTCTGGATTAAATGCTTTTATATATCGATTTAAAAACTGCAGATCTGGTGCATATATTTTGGAAAATCCCTCAGGAGAAACTCAAATCATTTTACCAAATCAACAAATTCTTAATGAAATGGAAATTTCAGAAAGATTTATTAAAAATAAAAATAATCATGGGAAAATTTGTGATCACCAAAAGAGTAAATAAAGAATATCAATTCAACCTAAAAGCTAAAAATGAAGAAATTATTCTAACCAGTGAAGGCTACGTTCAAAAGGCATCTTGTCTTAAAGGTATAGAATCTGTAAAACTCAATTCTCAGGAAAATTCAAGATATGAAAGGAAGGTTTCAGTAAATGATAAAGACTATTTTGTTCTGAAAGCCAGAAACGGAGAAATCATTGGTAAAAGTCAATTATACAATTCTAAGGCAGCAATGGAAAATGGAATAGCTTCAGTAAAAAGCAATGCTCCTGATGCAGAAATAGTAGATGAAACCCTTTAAAAATAACATCATGGATCTAAAGATTAAACTTGAGCAATTACAACAAAAAGTCGTAGCCTTAAAAGAGCAGATTGCTACTGAGGAAGCTACTAAAAATGCCTTTGTAATGCCTTTTATACAAATTTTAGGGTATGACATATTTAATCCAACTGAAGTTGTTCCTGAACATGTTTGTGATATAGGAACCAAAAAAGGAGAAAAAGTAGACTATGTGATTAAAAACAATGATGAACCAATTTTCATCATTGAGTGTAAACACTGGAAAGAAAATGCTGATGCTCATAATTCGCAGCTTCACAGATATTATCATGTTTCCAAAACACGGTTTGGAGTTCTTACGAATGGTATAATCTATAATTTTTATACTGATCTTGAAAAACCTAATATTATGGATGAAAAACCATTTTTCACTATTAATATTGAAGATTTGAAAGACAGTTCTATTAAAATACTTGAAAGTTTTACTAAGAAAGATTACAACCTTGAAAACATTCTGGATTCCGCAGAAGCTTTAAAATATATCAAAGCGATAAGAAAAGAGTTTGAAAAAGAAATCGAGGGCCCATCTGATGAGCTCGTTAAACTTTTGGTGAACAGATTTTTTGATAAACCTATTACAGCTAGCAGATTAGTTTCTTTTAAAGAGTATACAAAAAAAGCATTAACAACCTCTATCAATGAATCTATAAGCTTTAGGCTTAAATCTGCTCTAAGCATTAATGAACAAATTGAAAAACAAGATGATGATGTAAAAACATCACAATCTATTGATGACAATAATGATTCTAAGATTGTTACTACTGAAGAAGAACTTGAAGGCTTTCAAATTGTAAAAGCTATCATGAGAGAAAAAATTCCTTCAGCACGTATAGCTTACAGAGACACATTATCTTATTTTGGAATTTTGCTGGATGACAACAACAGAAAACCACTTTGCAGGTTACATTTCAATACAGCTAATAAGTATATTGAAACATTTCATAATGGGAAGGACTCCGGTGAAAAAGTACTACTCAATAATCTTGATGAAATATATAATTTTAGAGAAGAGCTTCATAAAACATTAGAAAATTATTAAATACTTTCGACAAAATAATTTGCAATAAAACGACTCATTAACCACGAAAACTATTATATATAAAAAAACAAATACTATGAAAAAACTACTTTTTACAGGTCTTTTAGGACTTGGACTTTTATTACCCGCAAACATTTCCGCATCTACCAACAGTACTGTTTCAGCAACAGAATTTACTAAAGGCCCTGGAAAAGGCAAGAGCAAATCCAAAAAAAGCAGATCAAAAAGATCAAATTACACACCATCAAGATCGTATTCAAATTCCTCTTCTCCAAGATCTTACACTTCAGGTTCAAGAAGTAAAGGATGTACTTACAACGGAAATCAATTGTATGTAGGATCAAGAGGTGGCTGTTATTATTACTCCGGAAACAGTAAGCAATATGTAGATAGATCTTATTGCGCAGGATGCAACTAATTAAAATTAATAACCATAAATCTCAAATAATCTAAAAAAACACTCAACATATAACCATTGAAAAAGGTATCCCTTCCGAGATACCTTTTTTATTTTATTTTCTAACCATTTCCGTATGTGGAATATCATCCTCCAGATACTTCTTTCCTGTATCTTCAAAACCGAAATCACCATAGAACTTCAACAGATAATCCTGTGCTGAAATTCTGATCTCAGGAGTATGAAAACGATTTTCTATTGTGTCAACTGCATATTTAATCAATAGCTTTCCTAAACTTTTTCCTCTTGCCTTCTCCGTTGTCAGAACCCTTCCAATAGAAGTTTCATCATATTTTATCCCTTTATCGAAAATACGGCAGTAAGCCAATACATCCCCGTTTTCCTCTGCCCAAATGTGAACCGCTTTCTGATCATAATTATCCAAATCAGGGTAAGGACAGTTCTGCTCAATAACAAAAACATCAATACGAGCCTTTAAAACAGAATACAACTCAGGAACTGTAAATTCATCAAACGTTTTGATTTTCCAGATAATATTACTCATCGAAGCTTACACTATTTTGAATTAAAAAATCATTCGTCTTTTCTATAAAGTCTAAAATAAGATCTCCACCTTCTTTCTTCTCTGCTGAAGTAATATATAATTCAGGAAGATCCTCCCATGTTTTGTGCAGTTCTACCTTATAATCTTCAACATTTTTAATCACAACATTTGGCTTCAGCTTATCTGACTTTGTAAAAACAATTGAAAACGGAACACCGCTTTCTCCACACCATTGGATAAATTCCAGATCAATCTTCTGTGGAGAGTGTCTTGAATCTACCAATACAAAAAGGTTCACAAGGTTTCTTCTGTTCAGAATATAATTGGTAATAAGTTTCTCAAAATCCTTTCGCAGTACTTTTGAAACCTTTGCATATCCATATCCCGGTAAATCTGTAAGATACCAGTTTTCATTAACAAGAAAATGATTAATCAGCTGGGTTTTTCCGGGAGTCTGTGATGTTTTAGCCAAGTCTTTATGATTCATCATAGCGTTGATCAACGAAGACTTTCCTACATTAGATCTTCCAATAAAAGCATACTCAGGAAGATTCGGGTCAGGACAATCCTGCCATTTTCCACTACTTTTTACAAATGTTGCTGTCTTAATAACCATTTTGAAATATATTTTAGAAAAATAAACCATTAAGAAAAGCTCTTAATGGTCATTTATTATGTTTTTAAACTTTATCTTTTATCCAGTTGTACAGGATTTCATTGAATTCATCCGGTTTTTCCATCATGGCAGCGTGACCACAATGATCTATCCAGAATAAATCCGAGTTAGGAATAAACTTATGCATATCCTCTGCCACTTCCGGTGGTGTTACATTATCCTGTTTACCCCAGATCAGGCATGTTGGCGTCACGATCTTTGGAAGATCATTCAGCATATTATGTTTGATGGCACTTCTTGCCAGCATTACCGTTTTTATTCCTTTCATTCTGTCATTCACCACTGCAAAAACTTCATCTACAAGATCTTCAGTAGCCACTTTGGGATCGTAAAAAACCTCTTCTGTTTTCTTTCTGATATAAGATCTGTCATTCTTTCTTGGAAAACTGTCTCCGAAAGTTCTTTCGTACAAACCTGAGCTACCCGTTAAAACCAGATTCTTTACCAGATCAGGTCTTGCTAAGGTCAAAATAAGCCCTACATGCCCTCCCATTGAATTTCCAACAATGGAAACAGGTCCAGAAATATGACTTTCTATAAACTTGATGATATATTTTGCAATAGTGGTAAGATTCGTATTGAGTACCGGCAAATCATAGATGGGTAACTGAGGAACATATACTTTGAATCCTCTATCCGAAAAAAAATCTACCATTTTATCGAAATTACTCAAACCACCCATTAACCCGTGCAACAGCACTAATGGACGTCCTTCCCCAGCCTCTACATAGGAATATTTCTTTTCTTTTTTTGTACTAAATATCATATAATGCCTTAATAAAGCCTTGCAAAAATACAAATTAAACCTCAAAAATATTTTGATTATCCTAATTTAAGATAAAAATAATATAATATTCCCCTTTTTAACTTTTTTTTTCAAAATCGCTTTATTATGGCTTAAATAACAGTTTTAACAACCGTCTACATATCAATTAATTACATTCTTAGAGCTCAATCTTTAATAAAACTTATTAACATTGAGTCAAAAAGTGGGAAAAAGTGGGAAATTTTGGAAATTATTATATAAATTTGTCCCAAATGAAAAATTTCATTGGGACATATGAGTGTAAAATTGACGATAAAGGCCGCTTAAAAGTTCCTTCATCTTTAATTAAACAGATGGAAAACTTCGACGATAAGGCGTTTGTAGTCAAAAGATCTGTGTTCCAACCCTGTCTGGAAGTCTATCCAATGAATGCATGGGATAAACTGATGGGCAAAATTAATAAACTGAACAGATTCATAAAAAAGAATGCTGATTTCATACGAATGTTTACGGCAGGAGTAAAAACAGTAGAACTGGACAATGCGGGGAGATTACAAATATCTAAAGACCTGATGACTTTTTCAAATCTTCAGAAAGATGTAGTAATCACCAGCGCAGGAGAACTTTTCGAAATTTGGGATAAAGAAGCCTATGAACAGGTAATTTCAACCAATGAAACTGATTTTGCCAGCCTCGCCGAGGATGTAATGGGCTCTTTTGACGAAGAATAACTGTAAAGGTTATTAAAGATTTTATGTAATAAAAAACACAATTAAGCATGTATCATAACCCCGTTTTGTTGAAGCAGAGTGTAGATGATTTGGTGACGAATCCTGACGGAATCTATGTGGACTGCACCTTTGGAGGTGGTGGCCACTCAAGAGAGATTTTGAGCAGACTTTCTGACAAAGGAAAACTGTTCAGCTTCGATCAGGATCTGGATGCGCTTAAAAATACAATTGATGATCCCAGATTTACATTGGTAAATCAGAATTTCAGATTTCTGGAAAATTCTTTACTGATGTATGGAATATCACAGATTGATGGTGTTTTGGCAGACTTAGGAGTTTCATCCCACCAGTTTGATGAAGCAGACAGAGGCTTCTCTACAAGAAGCAACGCTCCTTTGGACATGAGAATGAATGTGATGCAGAATCTTGATGCCAAAAGAGTAATTAATGAATATGGTGAAGAAGAGCTTGCAGATATTTTTTATCACTATGGAGAACTAAGAGAAGCAAGAAAACTGGCAAGGGATATTGTTCATCACAGAAAAACAAAAAGTATAGAAACCACTGAGGATTTGAAAAAGCTGTTCAGCTATCTTCCACCTCATAAAGTGAATAAATTCTATGCACAACTTTTTCAGGCTGTAAGAATAGAAGTAAATCAGGAACTTGAAGTATTAAAAGAAATGCTGGTTCAGGCTTACAATGTTTTAAAACCGGAAGGAAGATTAGTAGTAATCTCTTACCACTCTTTAGAAGACCGTTTGGTAAAAAGGTTCCTGAAAAACGGAATGTTCGAAGGAGAACCGGAAAGAGATATCTACGGAAATTATAAAAAGGCATTCGAGTTGGTGAAGAGCAAAGCAATCATTCCGGACGATCAGGAGATTGAAGAAAACTCAAGAGCAAGAAGTGCAAAAATGAGAACAGGAATTAAAGTATAAATGATAAAAGATAATTGATATTTTTTATCATTAATGAATTATAAGCAAAGCTTTGGCAAAAAGAACAACAAATCGCCCTCAGAAAAGACTCACTTTTATAGACATTATAAAAGGAAACTTTCTGAATCGTGATGAGATCAAAATACATTACAAGTATTTTCTCCTGTTGTTTATCTTGATGATGGCCATGATTTACAGTAATCATCTCGTCAACAAGAAAATTAAAATTGTAAACGCCTTAAAGGAAGAAACAGAAGAATACAAATCGAGAAACGCTTACGCCCAGAGTAAGCTAATCAAAGTGAAAATGGAATCAGAACTGGGGAAAGAGGTTGCGCGGGACTCTTTGATGACCCTCGAAAACCATCCTCATAAATTGCTAATAAAACTGGACAGTACAGATGCAAAAGCAAAATGAATACGACAACAAACGTAAAAAAACGTTACGATGGGGCTACCTCTTTGCAGTGGTAGCTTTGTGCGTGTTTGTAATGTTCTTGGCAAGGATTGTAATCCTTCAGAATACCAATGTTCAGGAAATTAAAGATGATTACATTAATAAAAATTATCGTGAAGCAACTCTAAAGGCTGCCCGTGGTAATTTATTTGCTTCCGATGGATCTATTTTAGCCACAACCGTGATGCGCTACGATATCTATCTTGACTTCAAAACGATGAAAGATACGATCTACAGCAATAACATCGGAGCATTAACAGATTCACTGAGCAAAATGTTCGGAAAGTCCAGAGGAGAGTTCAGACAAAAATTCGACGAACAGAAGAAAAAGAAAAACCAATATTATACCCTGGTAAAAGGACTTGATTTTGACCAATACGACAGAATCAGACAATTTCCAATCTTCAAAAGAGGTAAAAATAAAGGCGGATTCATTGTAGACAGAAACTACAAAAGAGAACTTGCAACCTCAGAAATTGGTGCCGGAACCATTGGTATGGATAACGGAGAACTGAAATCCGGATTGGAAGGAGCTTTCTCAAAGTATTTAACAGGTACTGATGGGAAAAGATTAGAACAAAGAATCAACTCTTCCCAATGGAAACCTATCGACTTCTGGAAAGTTCAGGAACCCATTGATGGAGAAGATGTATATACAACCTTAGATCTTAGAATTCAAGACATTGCACACTCTGCATTACAGAAGCAGCTAATCCATTACGAAGCCAAACACGGAACTGTAGTTGTGATGGAAGTAGAAACCGGAAAAGTGCGTGCCTTGGTTAACTTAAGAAGAACCGAATCAGGAGAATACGAAGATTCTTACAACTATGCGTTAAAAGATAATATCGAGCCGGGATCCACATTCAAAACCATTTCGCTTTTAGCAGCAATGGATGATGGATTCATCGATGAAAATTCAACGGTAAACGTAGGAAACGGAGTTTGGACCTATGCAAAACAAAGAATTTCTGATGGACACGGTGGAGGCACTTATGACATTAGTGATGTTTTAGCCAAATCCAGTAACGTAGGAACAGCGAAGCTCATCACAAAATTCTATGCTGAAAAACCGCAAATCTTCCTTGACCATTTGAAACGTTGGAAATTATTCGACAAAATGGATATCGAGCTTCCGGGAATCACAAAACCGAAGATCGTAACCCCAGAAAATAAAAGATGGAATGCCGCAACCCTAGCCTCTATCTCTTACGGATACTCTTCAAACATTAACCTGCTGCAGCTGGCAACATTCTACAACGGTGTAGCTAACGGAGGTAAAATGCTTAAGCCATTATTCATCGATAAGATCATGAAAGACGGAAAGGTAATGTACAATGCAAAACCTGAAGTAATGGTAAACAAAATGGCATCTGAGAAAGCAATCAAAATGATGACCAGTGCATTAACCAAGGCCGTAGAAAAAGGAACAGGACGAAGCATTTTCACTCCTAACCTTAAAATGGCAGGAAAAACAGGAACCGCAAGATTTGAATACTGGCTTCCCGGCCCAATGAAATATCGTGCATCATTCGCAGGATTTTATCCGGCTGATGCTCCAAAATATACATGTTATGTAATGGTGAGCGAGCCTAATACCTCCATTGGATTCTACGGAGGCCCGGTAGCAGCACCGGTATTTAAGGAAATAGCAGGAAAAACCTTCCTGAAAACACCGCAAAACATTGAAAAAGAAATGCTCGTAGACAAAAAGGTAAACCTGAGCAAAATGGTTGAGCCTAATGTAAAAGTAGCAGTCAATGATAAGCAAATGCCTAATGTAGTAGGATTGATTGGTAAAAACGTCATCCCACAATTGGAAAACTTAGGATACCGTGTCAATTTTAAAGGAGTTGGACGAATTAAAGAACAGTTCCCGTTAGAAGGCACAACAATCAGTAAGAACCAGAGAATATATTTATCTCTACAGAATTAGAAAAAACAGAGTCCCAAAGGGACGATTTAAGCCGAAATAGGATAAAGTCCTATTGATAAAAAATGATAATAACAGAATTAGTAAACAGAATCCCAGTAGTAGAAATCCACGGTGATAACAATCGTGAGGTATCCGAATTGGTGTTCGACAGCAGAAAGGTTACAGAAAACGCTCTTTACATTGCTATAAGAGGAACAGTGGTGGATGGACACTCATTCATTGCATCTTCTATTGAAAAAGGAGCAACAACAATTGTTTGTGAAGAATTCCCTGAAACGCTGGCAGAAAACGTAACTTATATCAAAGTGAAAGACTCTGCTAAAGCTTTAGGTCATCTTGCATCTAACTTCTATGGAAACCCTTCTCAGAAACTAAAACTGATAGGTGTTACAGGAACCAACGGAAAAACCTCTGTTTCTACTCTGCTTTTTGACGTATTCAAGAATTTAGGATATGATTCTGCTTTATTATCAACGGTTGAAATCAGAATTGGAGAAGAAATTATTCCAGCAACTCATACCACTCCGGATGTTATTACCATCAATAAAATTTTGGCTGAAGCAGTTGAGAAAGGATGTGAATTTGCATTCATGGAGGTAAGTTCACACGGAATTGCTCAAAACAGAATCGAAGGGTTACACTTCAAAGTTGCAGGATTTACCAATCTTACCCACGATCATTTAGATTACCACAAAACATTCGAAGAATACTTAAAAACGAAAAAAAGATTCTTTGACGAATTAGAAGATACAGCCATTGCTATCACCAATGCAGATGACAAAAATGGTAATGTCATGCTTCAGAATACAAAGGCTAAAAAAAAGTCTTACGCTTTGAAAACAATGGCAGACTACCACGGAAAATTATTGGAAGTGGATTTCAACGGAATGCTGCTGAACTTCAACGGAAAAGAGTTCTGGACAACATTGACAGGAAAATTCAATGTGTACAACCTATTGCTGGTTTTTGGAATTGCGGAAGAGCTTGGATTTGAGCAAGATGTCATTCTTCAGGCCATCAGTAAGTTAAAAAGAGTTTCCGGAAGATTTGAAACCTTTAAATCCGATGGCGGAATCTTCTTTATTGTAGACTATGCACACACTCCGGATGCCTTAGAAAACATACTGGACAGCATTAATGATATCAGAACCAAAAACGAAAGATTAATCACAGTTTTCGGTTGCGGAGGAGACAGAGATCACTCCAAGAGACCTGAAATGGGAAATATTGCCACCAAAAAATCAACATTGGCAATCATCACTTCAGATAACCCGAGAACAGAAGATCCAGGACAGATCATCAAGGAAATAGAAGCAGGTGTTGAACCTCAGAACTTCAGCAAATACACTTCAATTCCGGACAGAAAAGAAGCCATCAAAATGGCTATAAAATTTGCAGAACCTAAAGATATTGTTCTCGTAGCCGGAAAAGGACACGAAAACTATCAGGATATCAATGGGGTAAAACATCATTTTGATGACAAAGAAGTAATTAATGAGCTTTGGAAATTAATGAGCAAATAATTATTAACAATTGAAACTATGCTATACTATCTATACGAATATCTAACCGACCATGGAATTCACGTTCCGGGATTAGGAATGTTGAAATACATCTCCTTCCGTGCCGGAATGGCAGTATTGTTCTCTTTAATTATTGCTCTAGTCTACGGAAAAAGAGTCATCAACTATCTGAGAACAAAACAGATGGGTGAATTAGTCCGTGACCTTGGATTAGACGGCCAGAAACAAAAAGAAGGAACTCCTACAATGGGCGGGCTTATCATTATTTTGGCTACTATTATTCCCGTATTGCTTTTTACAAGAATTACGAACGTATATATTGTCTTACTTCTCGTTTCAATGTTTTGGATGGGAGCCATTGGCTTCCTGGATGATTATTTAAAGAAAATAAAGAAAAATAAAGACGGATTAAGTGGTAAATTCAAGATTGTAGGACAGGTTGGTCTAGGCTTAATTGTCGGCATTACAATGTATTTCCATCCGGACATCACCGTTAAAAGAAAATATGCAGATGCAAAAGTGGTGAACAGAAATAACGTAGAGCAAAACTTCATGCCTACAGAAAAAATCACAGTTTCTACAGTACCATTCGCAAAGAACAATGAGTTTGATTATAGCGGAATCCTGTTTTGGATGAATGAAAAAGATGCCCACGAATGGGCATGGATTGTCTTTATCCCTATTGTAATCTTCATTGTAACAGCCGTTTCAAACGGAGCCAATATCACCGATGGGATTGATGGGCTCGCTGCAGGAACCAGTGCCATAATACTGCTTACTCTTGCCCTTTTCGCCTACCTTTCAGGGAACATCATCTTTGCAGACTATCTCAATATCATGTTCCTTCCAAATATGGGTGAAACCACCATTTTTGCCGTCGCAATGGTAGGAGCCGTAATAGGGTTCTTCTGGTATAATACTTATCCTGCCCAGGTTTTTATGGGAGATACAGGAAGTTTGATGCTGGGAGGAGTAATTGCCGTTTTGGCCATTATTTTAAGAAAAGAATTGTTGATTCCTGTTCTATGCGGAATCTTCCTGATCGAAAACCTGTCTGTAATGCTTCAGGTTATCGTTTTCAAATACAGAAAGAAAAAATATGGGCTGGAATATGCCCAAAACAATAGACTATTCAAAATGTCACCATTACACCACCATTATCAGAAAGAAGGATTTCATGAAAGTAAAATCGTAAACAGAATGATTATTATCGGTGTAATACTGGCAATCGTTTGTCTGATCACCTTAAAAATGAGATAAAACTTAATTTAAAAATTGAAAGATTTAAACACTGAAGATCTTTTAATCATTAAATCAAAATAATATGAAAATAGTTGTTTTAGGAGGAGGAGAAAGCGGGTGTGGAGCTGCTTATTTGGCCAAAAAGAAAGGTCTGGAAGTATTTCTTTCAGATAAAGGAGCCATTAAAGATAACTATAAGCAGTTTCTTACCGAAAATGGAATTGAATTTGAAGAAGGAAACCACGATGAAGAAAGGATTTTAAATGCCGATTGGATCGTAAAAAGCCCGGGAATTCCGAAAAAGGCAGAGATCATCCACAAAATTCATGAAAAAGGAATCAGACTTTCCTCTGAAATTGAATTCGCTTCTGAATTTACAGATGCAAAGATTATTGCCATTACAGGAAGCAACGGAAAAACCACCACCACTTCCTTAATCTACTACATCCTGAAAAATGACGGATTAAACGTAGGGTTAGGAGGAAACATAGGATATAGCTTTGCAAAACAGGTTGCAGATGAAAACCATGAATATTATGTATTGGAAGTAAGCTCTTTCCAGTTAGATGATATTCAGAACTTCAGACCTTATATTTCTTTATTATTGAATCTGTCTCAGGATCACCTGGATCAGTACAACTACAACTATGAAGAATATGCATTGGCAAAATTCAGAATAACTGAAAATCAGGAAAATGACAACTTCTTCATCTACAATAAAGATGATGAAATGAGCAAAAGCCTGCTTGAAAAATTAGAAATAAAAGCGAAGATGATTCCTTTCTCCACAAAGGAACAACTGCCAGAGGGAGGTTTTGTAAACGACGATCAGATTGTGGTAAAAATGAAGGATGAATTCTCGATGAAAGTTGAAGAATTATCCCTACTTGGGAATCACAATGTAGCCAACAGCTTAGCCGCTTCTATAGCGGGTAAGATATTGAAGATCAATAATGAAAGCATAAGACATTCATTAATGACATTCCAGGCCGTAGAACACAGACTGGAATTCGTAACTGAAACGGATGGAGTAAAATACATTAATGACAGTAAAGCAACGAATGTGAACGCCACCTACTATGCTTTGGAAAGTATGAAAACACCGACCGTATGGATTGTTGGTGGATTAGATAAAGGAAATGACTATACCGAAATAGAAGATTTAGTCAAAAGAAAAGTAAAGGCAATTGTTTGTCTTGGAATTGACAATAAGAAGATCATAGATTTCTTCAAAGATAAAAAGGAGTTTATTTATGACACTTCAAGCATGGAAGAAGCGGTGAAAATATCAAAATCACTGGCTAAAAAAGGAGATACCGTTCTACTTTCTCCATGTTGCGCAAGCTTTGATTTATTCAAAAGCTATGAAGACAGAGGACGTCAGTTTAAAGAACAGGTATTAAAGTAAAAATGTAAAATGTCAGTTGTACAAAGTGGATGACACTTTATACAAAAAACATCAATACAAAACATATGGACGAGCAGAATACAGAAACCAGATTTGAATTTCTAAAGGGCGATAAAGTACTTTGGATGGTCATTCTTGTGATCTCCATTTTCTCTATTTTCCCTGTTTACTCTGCAAGTTCAAACCTGGAGTATATTGTGAATAACGGAACCACAACCGGTCACGTTATCAAACATATGTTCTTCGTAGTCCTGGGATTAGCAATTATGAGACTTGTGGGAACAATAAAATATGAATACATCGGAAAGCTCAGCAGTATCCTGCTCGGCCTGATGATCGTTCTATTGATTGTTACCATGTTTACCGGACAGACCATTGATGGGGCCAGTGCTTCCAGATGGCTGAAAATTCCGGGAACACCCATCTCATTCCAGCCTTCATCATTTGCCTTCCTGATGTTAATTATCTATTTATGCAGATATCTAACTAAGAAGATCACAAGAGAAAGACTTCCGATAGAGAACATCATGTATATTTTCGGACCAATTCTTCTTGTTTTTGTATTGGTGGCAAAAGATAACGGTTCTACAGCTTTAATGATTCTGATGGTTTCAGTAGTTGTTCTGGTTATCGGACAGTTACATTGGAAGTACATCGCAGGCTTTATTTCAGCCTCATTTGTAGCCATTGTATTCTTTCTGTTAATTGCACTGAATACAAACATGATCGGAGGAAACCGTGTTCACACATGGATGAGCCGTATTGAAACATTTACATCAAGTAAAGCAAAATCAGCAGATATTGATGATGAAAGTGTAAAAGCCAAGAACTATCAGGTAATGCAGGCCAAAGCAGCCATCGTACACGGCGGAATTACCGGAATGGGACCTGGAAAAAGTGCATTAAAACAAATGCTTCCACAATCTGCCTCTGACTTTATTTTCGCGGTAATTGTAGAAGAATATGGAGTAATTGGAGCCGCATTTTTGATCAGTCTCTATCTGATTATGATGATAAGGATTGTAATGATTGCCAGTAAAATGCCCGCATTCTTTGGATCATTGCTGGTGCTCAGTCTCGGAGTAATGATTTTTATACAGCTATCGGTAAATATTGCTGTCGCTGTCAATCTGATCCCGGTAACAGGTCAGCCGTTACCATTGATAAGTTACGGAGGAACCTCCATGTTGGTAACCTATTTACAACTAGGAATTATCTTAAATATAAGCTCCAGAATTCAGATTTACGATGAAGAAGGAATGGGCAAAAAACAAAGCATAGCAGAAATAAACGATATCGCATAAACCAAAAGAGTCCCAAAGGGACGATTTAACAAAAATCGGACGCAGTCCTATTAATTAAAATGAACAAAAAACTAAAAATACTACTATCAGGCGGAGGAACAGGAGGACACATCTTCCCTGCCATTGCCATCGCTGATGAAATCAAGAAAAGGTTTCCAGATGCAGAATTTTTGTTCATTGGAGCCAACGGAAAAATGGAAATGGAAAAAGTTCCACAAGCCGGTTACAAAATTGAAGGAATTGATATCGCCGGAATAGACAGAGGAAACCTATTATCCAACCTAGGACTTCCTTTCAAGATTCTAAAAAGTTTAAACAGATCAAAAGCGATTATCAAAGACTTTAAACCGGACGTTGCTATAGGAACAGGAGGGTTTGCAAGTGGACCCGCTTTATATGAAGCTACCAAATTAGGAGTGCCGGTCTTTATTCAGGAACAGAATGCTCATGCGGGAGTTACTAATAAGATTTTAAGCAAAGCAGCCAAAGCCATCTTTACAGCCTATCCAAAAGTAGCAGGCTTTCCGGTAGAAAAGATCAAGTTTCTGGGAAATCCAATCCGTTCTGTTATTATTTCAGGAATGCAGGAAACGGCTCAGGCAAAACAAAAAATGGGATTAAATAAAGATAAACTTACTATTTTATCGGTGGGTGGATCTTTAGGATCCAGAACATTGAATAATGCTTGGAAGTCTCATTTAAAACAAATTGTAGACAAAGATTATCAGCTGATCTGGCAGACAGGAAAGCTTGATTATAAAGATATTTTAGAAGAAACAAAAGATACTGATACCAGAAATATTCAGATCCGTGAATTCATAAAAGACATGGAACTTGCTTATTCTGCAGCAGATATCATCGTTTCAAGAGCCGGAGCCATTGCCATTTCAGAGCTGGCAGTAGCACAAAAGCCGGTATTATTGGTTCCTTTCCCTTTTGCAGCGGAAGACCATCAAACCAAAAATGCCATGAATCTGGTTGAAAAAAATGCAGCCAGAATGGTAAAAGACTCTGAAATGCAGGAAAAATTCTGGAATACATTATCAGAAATCTGCGAAAATGAAAGTGTGAGAAAAGAAATGTCCGACAATCTGAAATATTTTGCAAAGCCAGATGCTACAAAAGAGATTGTAGATGAGATATTTAAAATCATAAGATAAATGTGTAAAATTTGTCATTCTGAACGAAACATAGTGAAGTGAAGAATCTCTATTATCGAGATTCCTCGTTCCTCGGAATGACAAAATGAAAATTATTAATAAGTAATGAAGAATTTAGAAACATATCAAAACTTTTACTTCGTTGGAATCGGAGGTATAGGAATGAGTGCATTAGCACGCTATTTCCATGCTTCCGGAAAAAAAGTATTGGGTTACGATAAAACCAACACCAAGCTTACTCAAAATCTGATGAAAGAAGGAATCGATATTGTTTTCGAAGATCTTATTGATGAAAGGGTTACCTCCCTTCAAAAAGAAGATACATTGATCATTTACACGCCTGCGATCAAAACACTTGGTATTTTAGATTACTTCAATCAAAATCAGTTTGAAGTGTTGAAACGTGCAAAAGTATTAGGATTAATCACGGAAAATACAAACTGCATCGCAGTAGCAGGAACCCACGGTAAAACAACCACCTCTACGCTTGTTTCTCACTTATGCAAAGAAGCTGATTTACCATTCTCATGCTTTTTAGGAGGCATCTCTGAGAACTTTAAATCGAACTTCCTATATAATGGTTCCACGTATTCAGTAGTAGAAGCAGATGAATATGACAGAAGCTTCCTGAACCTTTTTCCAGATTGGGCAGTAGTTACTTCAACCGATGCAGACCATCTGGATATTTATGGTGATAAAAGCCATATTGAAGAAGGTTTCAGACAATTTGCAGCCTTAGTTCCTGAAGACAAACAGCTATTCGTAAGAAAAGGCATTGAAATCGGAAGAGGACATCAAACCTACGCTGTAAATGAAAAAGCTGATTACTATTCTGATAACCTGAGAATGGATCATGATAAAATTTATTTTGACTTCCATACTCCAACAGAAACAATAAAAGATTTTGTTTGGGAAATCCCGGGAATTCATAATGTGGAAAATGCAACAGTAGCATTAGCAATTTTACACAATTTGGGCGCAGATTTTGATACGCTGAAAAAGGCAATTGCCAATTTTAAGGGAATTAAAAGAAGATATACCAAGCATTTTTACGAAAATGGTAAAATTTATATAGATGATTATGCTCATCATCCAACAGAAATTAATGCGGTAATGGGCTCTATCAAAACATTTTATCCTGATAAAAAATTATTAGTGGTCTTCCAGCCACACTTGTTCAGCAGAACAAGAGATTTTGTAGATGGATTTGCTGAAAGCTTGAGCAATGCAGACGAGTTGATTCTTTTGGATATTTATCCGGCAAGAGAACTTCAGGAAAATTTTGAAGGAGTTACTTCAAACTGGCTGTTGGAAAAAGTAACATTAGATAAAAAAGAAGTCTCCACTTTATCCAATGCTTTTGAAAAAATAAAACAAAAGGATTTTGATATCCTTCTCACTGTAGGTGCCGGAAATATAGATACCCTATACGACCCTATCTGCGAATGGATGGCGAAAATTTAGATATAAACGCAGCGTACGCAAAGCAAGAACATAAAATTTGTTCGTAAAGGTGTTTAAAGAAAAATATGAAAAATAAGTACAGAATATTAAAAATTGTTATCACGGTAATCATCCTTGGATTGTTACTGAGTTTCTCCTTGAAGAGATTCGGCGGCCAAAAGATTACAGATAATAAGATTTCTGTAAAAATGAATGAAAAAACTCCCGTTTACTTTGTTGATGAAAAAGACATCAGAGAGATTGTAAAAAAGGAGAACCCATCAGGAAAAGTGGGAGATCTTAACATACCGGCTTTAGAGAAAAAGATTAACTCACTTCCTGCTGTAGACAGTGCCAATGTCTATCTGAACTTAAATGGAAAATTGAATCTGGATATCAAACAGAGAGTCCCGGTGTTCAGGCTCAATAAGGAAGGAAAAGACTTTTATGTGGACGAAAAAGGAGTTGAATTTCCTATTTCAAGGACCTATTCCCACCCATGTATGCTGGTTACAGGAAATGTACAGCCGGATGAATATGAAAAACTGGCAGACCTGGTTGGAAAAATTGATAAAGACGACTTCAGTAAGAAATTCTTCATTGGAATTTCAAAAAGTAAAGACAGCTACAATCTCCTCACCAGTGAAGGAAACTACAGAGTGGAACTTGGAGACCTGGAGAATATTGACTTTAAAGTAAAAGGATTTAAAACCTTTGTAGAAAAATACCTGGTTTATCAGGATCCTCAAAAATACAGCATGGTTTCTGTAAAATACCAGAACCAGATTGTGACCACTCTCAATCCACACTTCAAGGAAAACGACAGTATCCTGAAGGCTGGTAAATTAGAAATGGCAAAAGCTCCGGCACTTACAGCTGCAGCTAAAAAGACGGATGTAAAACCAAAGATTGCAGAAGTTAAAAAAACAAGCTCAACTCCGGCAAAACCGAAAGAGAGCACAAAACCTAAAACACAGGTAAAGGAAGTAAAGAAAACAGAGAAAAAAACAACGGCCCCGGCACAGTCCAAGCCAAAGCCGAAACCAAAGGTGAAAATAGAATAAAAAACAGTTCCGAAAGGACAATTTAACACAAAGCAGGACTTATTCCTGCATGGAAAAAGTAGAAAAAAATCAAATCGATATAAAAATGGAAAATCAAGAGTATTCAGTAGGTCTGGACATCGGGACAACAAAGATAGTCGCGATTGTCGGAAGAAGGAATGCACACGGGAAAATAGAAGTTCTCGGTGTAGGAAAAGCTAAAAGTCTTGGTGTTCATAAAGGTATTGTGAATAATATTTCACAAACTATTAATTCAATCAAGGCTGCAGTATCCGAGGCACAATCCAGTGCCGGGGTTCCTATCCGCAAAGTTACGGTAGGTATTGCAGGAAAACACATACGTTCTCTGCAGCACTCCGATTATATTATGCGTGAACATCCGGATAAATTCATCACAGATGATGATATTGAAGCATTAAAAGATCAGGTCAAGAAGCTGGTTATGCTTCCTGGAGAAGAAATTATCCATGTACTTCCACAAGAATATAAAGTAGATTCCGAAGGCGAAATTCAAGAGCCTGTCGGAATGCACGGAAAACGTTTAGAGGCCAACTTCCACGTTGTAGTCGGGCAAATGGGAAGTATCAGAAATATTGCAAGATGCGTTCGCGAAGCCGGATTAGAAATGGAAGCCCTTACTTTAGAACCATTAGCCTCTTCAGAAGCTGTTCTTACCAAAGAAGAAAAAGAAGCTGGAGTAGCTATTGTAGACATTGGAGGTGGTACCACAGATATTGCCATCTTCAAAGACAATATCATCCGTCATACCTGCGTAATCCCTTACGGAGGTGGTATTATTACGGAAGATATCAAAGAAGGATGCTCCATTATTGAAAAACATGCTGAACAATTGAAAGTAAAATTCGGTTCGGCTGTTCCCGAATTGGAAAAAGACAGTACTTTTGTAACAATTCCGGGACTTCATGGGCGACCAGATAAAGAAATTTCTTTAAAAACCCTTGCTCAGATCATCAATGCAAGAGTAGAAGAAGTTTTGGAAATGGTTAATACCGAGCTTAAAGCTTACGGAGCCTTTGAACAGAAGAAAAAATTGATTGCAGGAATCGTTCTTACAGGTGGTGGATCAAACCTTAAACACCTTAGACAGCTGGCCAACTATACCACAGGTTTTGACAGCAGAATTGGTTTTGCAAATGAATATATCGCCAACGATAAAAATCAGTACCTGAAAGGCCCTGAATTTGCTACGTCTATTGGGTTATTGATGGAGAGTTTGAAGATCAGGGATAAAAAACAGACTGTTGATGATATAGAAGAAGCTGTAAAAGAGCAAACTAAGCCCGAAGCAGCTCTTGTACAGGCAGAAACTGTTCAACCTATTCAGCAGACTGCGGCTACTGTTCAGGAACAGCAAACTGCTGATGAAAGACAGGAAAACAGAAAAGCGAAGTTGACCTTCGGGCAGTCGCTTATGGAAAAAGTAAAAAAATTCTTTGAAGAAGTAGAGTAAATTATAAATGGTGAATGATAAGCGATAAACGATCTTTTCCTTATCAATTATCATCAGTCAATTATCAATTATAATTATTAAAAGTATAGTTATGGAAAATATAGGTACACAAGGATTTTCATTTGACCTACCAAAAGGAAATTCATCCATCATAAAAGTAATCGGTGTAGGAGGCGGAGGAAACAACGCATTAAAGCACATGTATGAAAAAGGGATCCACGGTGTTGATTTCGTGATCTGTAATACAGACGCTCAGACCCTGGATAATAACCCTGTTGCCAATAAAGTTCAACTGGGAACTTCTATTACAGAAGGTCTTGGAGCTGGTGCTGATCCTGAAGTAGGAGAAAAATCGGCAATTGAAAGTATTGAAGATATTAAAGCTGCTATGGGACAGAACACAAAAATGGTGTTCATCACTGCCGGAATGGGTGGTGGTACAGGTACCGGAGCCGCACCTGTTATTGCTAAAGTAGCAAAAGACATGGGAATCTTAACTGTAGGTATTGTTACCGTACCTTTCAGCTTCGAAGGAAAAAGAAGATTGGAACAAGCCGAAAACGGACTTGACAAATTAAAAAATAATGTTGATTCATTAATTGTAATCAACAATGATAAACTGAGACAGCAATTTGGAAACCTTGGATTCAAACAGGGATTCTCTAAAGCGGATGAAGTGCTAGCTAATGCCGCTAAAGGAATGGCAGAAGTTATTACAGGTTACTTTGATGTAAACATTGACTTTAGAGATGCTAAATCTGTACTTCAGAACTCTGGTACTGCTCTAATGTCTACCGGTACAGCTTCAGGTGAAAATAAAGCTGAAGAAGCGGTAAGAAAAGCATTGGATTCTCCGCTATTGAATGACAATAAAATTACAGGTGCTAAAAATGTACTATTGTTGATAAGAAGTGGTGCAGAAGAAGTTACCATGGATGAAATCGGTATCATTATGGACCACATCCAGAAAGAAGCTGGAAATACAGCTGATATTATTTTCGGGGTGGGTGCTGATGAAGAACTGGGAGATGCAGTAAGCGTACTTGTTATTGCTACAGGATTCTCTAATGACAATAAGAAATTTTCAGGTCCTACAGAAAAGATCAGAATCAGTCTTAATGATAATTTAGAGTCCCCTAAATCTTCTCCTTTTAAAACAAGAGAAGAAAGAGAATCTGCTCCTGAAGTAACTCATGATTTCGGCGGAAAAAGCCTTTTCAGATTGGATGACGAAGACCACGACACTCCGTTCAACGTGACTTCTGCCGAAAAAAAAATGATTATTGAGGAAGAAGGAATCAGAACAGAAATAAAATTCTTTGATAAAGAAGAAAGTACAGTCAACTCTCCTGAACAAGGATGGAGAAAAGAAGATGAGCAGGAAGAATACAGCTTACTTTCTATTGAAGAAGAGGAAGAAGATCCAAACGATTTGGAAATTCAGTCTTTCTCATTTGATTTCGACAATAAAAAAGAAGAACCTCAGTCTGGGAATGTTTTCAACAACAGTTCTTCACAGGAAAAACCGGTTGAATTCAATTTCTTCGTTAATGAGCCTATCAGAAATGAGCCTAAGACAGATTACGGACAACCTAAAGCGGAATTTAATGCTCCGGCAAGTGCAGTAGCAGAACCCGCTCAGAAAATCGAAACCTTCTATCAAAAAGAGGAGCCAAAAACGGAAACAAGATCTACTTTTGAAACCAAAACAGAAATTGAAACTCCGAAAACTGAAGAATCAGAATTCACTTTCGTGAACAAAACGATCGATCAGGACAGAATTATAGAAAGAAGAAATAAATTAAAAGAATTCAATTCCCGTTATCAAAGCTTTGACAGCACAAGTGAATTCGAATCTATTCCTGCTTTCAAGAGAAAAAACATCTCTATTGACGGAACCAATCCATCAGATCAAAATATCAACACGTATATGTCTGACAACAATGGTTCTATGCAGATCAGAGAAAACAGGTTTTTAAATAAAGACGTAGACTAAAATAATGTAACAATGTACCAATCTAATAATGGAACAATTCTGTACATTTTATAATTGGTACATTGATACACTGTTACATTGGTAAATTAATTAAAATGAGTTTAGAAAATATAATAAGCGAAGCAATAAAAACAGCGATGAGAGAGAAAGACAGAGTTGCTTTAGACTCTCTTCGTGCTGTAAAATCTCAAATTCTTCTTTTACAAACAGAAGCCAGAGGTGCTGAAGTTTCTGCAGAACAGGAAATTGCCATTCTTCAGAGAATGATTAAGCAACGTAAAGATTCTTTTGAGCAGTTTTCTGCCCAAGGAAGACAGGACCTTGCAGAAGTGGAAGAAGCACAGATGAAAGTCATTGAAAAGTTTTTACCTAAACAGCTTTCTGCAGAAGAACTAGAAATAGAAATTAAAAACATTATTTCAGAAACCGGAGCTGAATCTATTAAAGATTTAGGAAAGGTAATGGGAGCTGCCTCAAAAGCATTAGCCGGAAAATCAGATGGAAAAAGCATTTCTGAGATGGTTAAAAAGCTTCTTTCATAATGTGATCCGGGTTCTGGAGTTCTGGTTTATTCCAACTCTCATAACACGCATCTCATTCCATAACTAAGGATATACAACCTTTGCATATCGATTTGATTAAGAAGCCCGGGACTTTTTGAGTCTCGGGCTTCATTTTTTTGGATATTAAAGTCTGTTGATTCAAAAAACTTTAAAAAAGAGTTTAGTTACGATCATATTTCAGATAGTATTAAGTGATTGATTGCTTGAGGGAAAGCCTTAAATGTTTTTTTCATGGTCGTTTGTTTTTCAGAATCATTTCAAATTTAATAAAAATATTTGATTATTCCTAATTTTAATTCACCCTTTTACGAATATTGTTATATTATTAATATTCAGTTAATTTTATATACCTAAACCTTTCATAGTTATTATATATTGAACAAACGTAAAGAATTGCTTAACTTTGTAGCGATAAAAAACAAAATATATGTATCCAACAGATTTAGTAATGCCTATGAAGGCTGAACTTACAGATAAAGGTTTCCAGGATTTAACAACTCCTGCTCAGGTAGAAGGTGCTTTGAAGCAGTCTGGAACTACATTATTAGTCATCAACTCTGTATGCGGATGTGCTGCAGGTGCTGCAAGACCGGGAGTAGTTTACTCTTTAACCGGAGACAAAAAGCCAGATCATTTAACAACTGTATTTGCAGGTTTTGATACTGAGGCTGTAGTAGAAGCAAGAAAACACCTTGCTCCATTCCCACCAAGTTCTCCTTGCGTAGCACTTTTCAAAGACGGAGAATTAGTTCACATGCTGGAAAGACACCACATTGAAGGAAATCCTGCAGGAGCAATCGCTGCAAACCTTCAGGCTGCTTATGATGAGTACTGCTAAGAAACAATAAACTAGATACTAAACCGTTACAAATTTTGTAACGGTTTTTTTATTTAACCCAACAAAAAATTCTCTAAACATTCAAATATCATTATATTTGTTGGAATGGCAACCAAGGCACTTTTTAATACTGTAGTCAACTGGTTCATCCGTCAAAGGATAGACCAGATTCAGAATTTCATGGATCATCCCATCGAAACTCAGAAGGGTATATTGTTTTCTCAACTGTTTCATGCGGAAGATACGGAATATGGTAAACTACATGGATTTAACTCTATTTCAAGCTATCAGGACTTTAAAAATAAAGTTCCTATTGTTACCTACGAAGAAATGGAGCCCTATATTGAAAAAGCAAGACAGGGACAAAAAGATGTAAGCTGGCCGGGACTGATTAAGCATTTCGCTAAGTCCTCCGGAACAACCAATGCTAAAAGCAAATTCATCCCTATTTCTGCAGAAAGCCTTGAATACTGTCACATGAAGGCCGGAAAAGACATGGTTTCCATTTATGCCAATAACCACCCGGAAAACCAGCTTTTTAATTATAAGAATTTACGTTTAGGTGGAAGTTCTGAGCTATATGCAGATTTTAACACAAAATTTGGAGATTTATCTGCTATTTTAATTGATAACCTCCCATTTTGGGTAGAAATTACCACCACTCCAAGTAAGAAGGTTTCCTTGATGGGTGAATGGGAAAGCAAGCTTAAAGCCATCACATCAGAAGTGAAAAATGAAGATGTGGGAAGCATACTTGGGGTACCCAGCTGGATGATGGTTCTTCTGCAAAAGGTATTGAATGAGACCAATGTTGACAATATTTCAGAGCTATGGCCTAATCTGGAGGTGTTTTTTCACGGCGGAATCAGTTTTAAACCCTACAGGGAGCAATACCGCAAGATCATCGGAAAAAACATCAATTACTATGAAATTTACAATGCTTCGGAAGGCTTCTTCGGAATACAGGACAGATCCAACAGCGATGAAATGCTTCTGATGCTTGATTATGGCATTTTCTATGAATTTATTCCAATGGATCAGTTCCATTTTTCCAATCCTAAAGTGGTAAGCCTTGAGGATGTGGAAATCGGGAAAAATTATGCCATGGTTATCACTACCAATGGTGGATTATGGAGATACCTGATTGGTGATACGGTGATATTTACCTCTACCAACCCTTTCAGAATAAAAATAACAGGAAGAACAAAGCATTATATCAATGCTTTTGGAGAAGAATTAATGATTACCAATGTAGAATCTGCCCTATCTAAAGCCTGTGAACTCACCGGTGCACAAATTACAGATTTTACCGGCGCTCCCGTCTTTATGAAGGAAAATGAAAGTGGTGCTCATGAATGGATCTTTGAGTTCAGCCAGTATCCTGATAACCTGGATAGCTTTGTTGATGCTTTTGACCAACATTTAAAGAAAATCAATTCAGATTATGAAGCGAAAAGGTACAATAATATAACGCTTAGAAGACCAATCGTTCATATCGCCAAAGATAATCTGTTTTATCATTGGCTGGAATCCAAGGGAAAGCTTGGTGGCCAGAATAAAGTACCTAGATTGAGTAATGACCGGGAATATATAGACCCGCTGTTAGAACTTAATAAATAATAGGAAAGGAAGATGGAGGCTGGAAGATGGAAGTTCTTGCAGTCTTTACAGAAATTCTATTGTGTAATGGTACTGAGAAATAAAACATACAGGGACTAAAGTTAGATAAAGGTGAAGCTTCCCAACTTCCCTCTTCTAATTTCCAACACCAATAAAAAAAACCGCAGTTGAAATCAGCTGCGGGTTTTTGTTTTATTTACTTAAATCTTCTTTTAATTTTTTAGCGGCGTCTTCTACTTTCGCAGCGCCTTTTCTTGCGGCATCTTTTGCATCCTTCCCTGCTTCCTGGGCTCCGGTTTTAATGTCTTTTCCTACTTTATCAAGATCTTGCTTTGTCTTATCTGCCGTAGCATCAATCTTATCTTTAGCATTTTGAGCGGCATTATCTATCTTATTTCCAGCCTGATCTAGCTTTGCATCAACTTTTTCTTTAGCTTCATTCACTTTTGCTGAATCAACAATGTGAGGAGATGTTTCAGAAACCGTTGTGGTTGTGGTAGTAACAGTTCCGTCTGCATTCTCTACCTGTTCTGTCTTTGTTGTGGATTTTGTGCAGGCAACCGCGAATACTGAAATCACTATTGCTGCAAGAATTTGCTTTTTCATATTGTATATTTTAAAAGATGTTTTTTTGATTTATTCTGTTTTGGTTGCAGGGGAAGATGGAGTTTCAGAAGTTTTCTTCTTTTCAGCATCTGCTTTTTTCTTTTCTTCCTCCTCTTTCTTTTTATTTTCTTTCTCCAGCTCCGCTTTAAGTTTCTGCTCTTCCTCCAAGGCCTTTTTAGCTTGTTTTACAGAGTCCAGATACTGGGGTGAAGACATTCTGATCTTGCGCGCAATATCTACGGAAACGGCACCATTAGAGAAAGAATCAACAGCCATTGTATCATAATGAATTTTCAGATCCTGTTCTGCCCCAAATCCTGGAGATTCCTTCTTGGAACAAGCCGTTAAAAGGAGTACAAAAATGAAAATTGCAGACAATAAATTTTTCATGGAACTAATTTAGCAGAAATTCTGCAATTACAGGATAGTGATCCGATAATTTCACAGACTGATCTACTTTATAGCTTAGCGGAATAATTGATTTTGAACTGAAAATATAATCAATTCTTAAAGGAATCTTATAATCATGAAAACTGGAAGCACTTCCCTTTCCTGCTGTTAAAAATGCATCCTGAAGGTCTTTTCCCAAACTATAATATTCATATGAATTAGGAACTGAATTAAAATCTCCAGCTACAATAACCGGATAAGGAGAAAAATCAATCGCTTTTCTGATCTTTTTAATTTGATCTTCATGAGCCTGAAAAGTAGGAATCATGCGCGAAAGAAGGGTAGAAACATTTCCAATTCCCATGGCGTCCAGTTTTGTAAACATAGTTTTCTGAAGTCGGAAAGGCTCCAGGTAAACATTTACAATTCTGATGATCTTTCCATTGATGTCTACATCTGCATAGAAAGAATTCCCTCTTGAATTATCTTCTATGATTTCTGCCTGTCTTAGAATTTTGTGTTTTGTTTTTAGAATTACAGAAGGATATTTTACAAGATCCTGTCTTAAAGCACGGTTGGTATCTTTTTCCTGTACCAGAATGATATCCGGATCCTGCTCTTTGATGTAGTTTTTCACTTTATCCCATCCGTAATCCCCATATTTTACATTAAAAGTAAGAACCTTGATGTCCCGTATTGTTTTAACGTTATCGGATTTTGGGGAAAAATTAACCCATCTTCTAATCGGATTATAAAAAAGCAATGTTCCCAATGCAAAGGCAATAGCAATTTTGTTTCTTTTGAAAATCCATACCAAAGTAAGAAGAATGTGTGCAGATATCAGATAGGGAAAACCAAGAGAAAGTAAATTAAGGTTCCCCAAAATATTAGGTGGAACCCATGCATTTCCCAATGTGCATAGCAGTAAAACAGCAATAGCAATATGTATAAATAGTAATATCTGATTCGACTTCATGAAAAACATTCTTGGTACCCGTTTCTTTAAGCAAAAACCCTACCAAGCAGTCAACCTTTAACTATTTTTATGATTATTTATCACTAATTGAAAGCTCAGAAATGACCGGATAATGATCTGAAATACTGACAGAACGGTCAACAACATAGGAAATAGCCTTCAATGATTTTGAATAAAAAACATAGTCTATTCTGATTGGGAATTTATAATCATGAAAACTGGTTGCACTTCCTCTTCCTGCTGTCATGAATGCATCTTCAAGACCTTCTGACAAGTAATAATATTCGTAAGAATTGGGAACCGAATTAAAATCTCCGGTTACAATAACAGGATATGGCGAATTTTCCACCCCTTGACGGATTTTCTTTACCTGATCCTCGTGTATTTTGAAAGTAGGAATTAATTTTTTTACAACGCCTTTTACTTTTCGCTCATTAGCTTCCGTATCTCCATCAAGCTTAACCATCTTCTTTTCAAACTGGAAAGGATAAAGGTAGACATCAACAAATCTATAGGTTTTACCTTTTATTTCAATATCTGCCTGAAGACCGCTTGGCAGGGTTACAACCTCATTTTCAGAAAAAATTAATTTTTCATTAGATAGGTTATGTTTCGTCAGAATAGTTAAAAAACCGTTCGATTTAGTTCTATTATAGCCTTTAAGCGTAGGATATTCCATGCCTCCATCTTCCTGCAAAAGGATAACATCTGCATCTTGGTCTTTGAGATAGTTTAAAACCTCATCCTTGCCCATAAGTCCCGCTTTTATATTGAAAGATACAACCTTTATAGCTCCGGAGCTTTCTTTCTTCTCTGAAGAGAAATTGACCCATCGTTTTACGGGATTAATAAATGCCAGCCCCACAAACATGAATACAAACGCTCTTTTTTTCCAGCTGAATACCCAAAATACCGTTAAAACAATATAAAGGCTCATAAGAACAGGAAATCCTAAAGAAAGCAGATTAAACCACGGAAATATTTTAGGCGGGATATAGTCATTCAATAGTGAACCTAGTAATAGGAACAGAATTCCTATATGCAGGATCAATAGTATAAGTCGGAAGATTTTCACAGGAAATGATTAATTGAATCTATATAAATGCTTTTTCCAGCTTATTGCCAACAGCCAGCCTACCAAAGCCCCTCCTACGTGAGCTAAGTGAGCAATTCCACCACCATTTCCGGAAATTCCCAGATATACAGAAACCACAATAACGATTGGTAAAAGGTATTTTACTTTTATCGGAACCGGAATAAACATAATCCCGATTTTTGAATCGGGATATAATGTGGCAAAAGCAGCTACCACTCCGAAAATAGCTCCGGAAGCGCCCACCATAGGGGTTGCTACAATTCCTTTTAAACTATCCAGTAATTCTTTCTGCTTCAGAATAGCATCTGCATTTCCGGCAAACTGTACACTTGCTCCGGACAAATAAGCATCTACATTAAATCCTAACTGTTGTAATTCGCTGGAAAGCTGCTGAGCTTCAACAAAATTCCACAAATTGAACAGAAAGAAGGCTCCCAAACCACTTAAAAAATATAGTATCAGATATTTTTTTTCTCCTAATGTTTGCTCCAGAATCGGCCCAAAACTAAAGAGCGTCATCATATTGAACAAAATATGCATGATACTTCCATGCATAAACATGTGAGTAATCACCTGCCATGAATGGAAGAAAGGAGAAAAAGGGTAAAAACCGGCAAGATAACCGATAACCTGATTCCCCATTAAAGAGGTAACAATAAATACGATCACATTGATAATGATAATATTCCTTGTAATTGGCGGTATATTGTTAAACATATTTTTTAAAATTTGTTTTTAAAATCATTAAACGGAACTTCATAGAAGCATCTTTTCCCATCTGGTAAAAATTCAGGAAATCCTAGTGCTGTAAAGTCTTTAATTACCTGCTCCGCATCTTTTTTATATATAAAGTCAAATCTTGATTTCGACTGCATTTTACTCCATTGATTGTGGTAATAATGCATGAATTCATCTTCTGTTTTATAATCCAGGATCTCGAAAAGGTTTTCCAGGAACTTCATGGCCTGTGTTTCCTTTAATCCTTCCGGAAGTGAATCAATTCTCAATACACTTTCATGAGCAATTTTCATGTCAAACCCAAGCTCTGGAAGATATTTTTTGATGGATTCATATTTACTTTTCTCAATCTCATTCATATGATATTCCAGAGAAAATAAGAGTGCGTGACTGTTTGTACTTGTATTTGATTTCCTGGTAGATTTATTATTTTCCGAAACCAACAATCTGTGCATTCTTCCTAAATCAAGCATCAAGGTAACATCTCCTTTATTGAACAGCCAGTATCCGTTTGGTAGTCTCATCAGATCCTCATCAAAGTCTTCATCTTCAAACAGATTGATCTTTGAAGGCTCTGCCGTAATATTCTGATGATACATTTCCGTAAGGTTCTGAATTTCTTCAGGATGTACTACATTCTTTTCTTCTAAAAAAGGGTTATAATCCCTGTCTACAATAATTTCAGGCATTTTAATAACACCACCACCGTTGCCCTTGCTTGGGATGGGTTTATTCATCATCTCATCCAATTCCGGATCTCTGTCGAAATCAAGGCTTGGAGAAACATTATAGATTCCCAGCGACCTCTTGATTGTAGAGCGAAGTAACGCGAAAATAAGGTGTTCATCTTCAAATTTCACTTCTGTTTTCTGCGGATGAATATTGACATCAATTTTCTCCGGGTCAAGCTCCAGATAAAGGAAAAATGACGGAACATATCCCGGTTGAAGCAGCCCTTCAAAGGCTTCCTGCACCGCTTTATTGAAATATGGACTCCTGAAATATCTTCCGTTAACAAAAAGGAACTGTTCACCTCTAGCTTTTTTAGCACCTTCAGGTTTAGCAACAAATCCGTGAAGTTTACACCAGATGATGTCTTCCTTGATAGGAATCAAAAGCGGTTGTAATTTTCTTCCGAAAACATCTACAATACGCTGCATCTGACTCCCTTTTCTTAATCTGAAAACAGCTTCATCATCATGAAACAGAGAAAACTCTAATCCTTCATGCGCTAATGCAACACGTTGAAATTCATCAATGACATGTCTGAATTCAATATTGTTGTTTTTCAGAAACTTTCTTCTGGCAGGAACATTATAAAAAAGATTCTTTACCAGAAAGTTTGATCCTTCAGCAGTCTGAACGGGATCCTGAAACTGAAAAACTCCTCCTTCAATATATATGTTGGTTCCAATGGAAGCCTCCCTTTGCTTTGTTCTCAGCTCTACCTGTGAAACAGCAGCAATAGAAGCCAGTGCTTCACCACGAAACCCTTTTGTTGCGATCTTAAAGATATCTTCCGTTCCTCTGATCTTAGAGGTAGCATGTCTTTCAAACGCTAGTCTGGCATCTGTATCAGACATTCCTTTTCCGTCATCTACGACTTGAATAAGGTTTTTGCCGGAATCCCTGATAATCAGTTCAATCTTTGTTGCATCTGCATCTATAGCGTTTTCCAAAAGTTCCTTCACGATGGATGCAGGTCTCTGCACCACCTCTCCTGCCGCAATTTGGTTGGCTACATGATCCGGTAAAAGCTGAATAATATCTGACATAAAAACGTAAATCAACTTACAAAAATAGTCAATGAAAATGGGAATTAAAACATTAAAAACGGGAATTAATATTTAATTATCAACATTTCAACAATACAGCTTTCTGCAAATTCTGCTCCAAACTGTTTGTGATATTAGCTTTCAAAGAGAACAATCCCCTATTGTTTTTATACCAATAGAGGATTGAACCAGCTAGTTTATACAAAAAATTAATAGTGATATTTACCCTGCACCAGGTATCTAATCCTAGTCTTCAAAGACCAGTTTTCTATTCTTTTTACTTTTAGGAATCCCATGGATCTTCTCATACAGATAAGCCAAAAGGTTCGGTTTTTTATAAATTCTGTTGTATCTGTACTTTGTATTGAAGTGCCTTACATGAATTTTATAAGCATCATATCCAATCACAATCATAAGACATATACTGATAACATAGAATACTCTAAATTCCAGATAGTAATAGGTTAATCCTGAGAATACAGCACCTAATACATAAGCTACCATAATACTCATGAGCAACTTTGCTCTTCCAATTAATTCCCCGTTTTTTCTGTATTTCTTTTGAGTAAACATGGAAACCAGAATTCCTAAATCAGTAGTTGTTCCCGTAAGGTGGGTAGTTTTAACGGAGAAGTTGGAAATACTGGCCGTTAAACCATTTTGCAACCCTGTGGCAAAAAGCATTACTGCTACTAAAACTTCCGTTTCTGCCAATGTTTTCTGATAATATAATTGCCCGTATACTCCTACTCCAAACAGACATAATATTTCCAATACCAGAGGCATTGCATGAGCAAAATACTTACTTTTCTTATTGAAATTAATCACTATGAAGTTGGACAGAAAACTTCCGAAGAAGAATAAAAAGATCCAGCTGCCCATTATTGCCACCTGAGACCAGTTTCCTTTACTGATTTCTGCAGCCAAAATTGCATAGTGACCTGTTACGTTTGATGTAAAAGAGAGAAATATAAGTAGGGATGCAATATTTATAGTACCTGCCGTAAAGGCAGTCAGCGTCCCCAACCTGATATTGTCTCCCAATGTTCTGCTGTTACTATAATTTCTTAACATTTTTTATCTTTTTTAAATTGTAATGATTATTAGACCTCTACAAAGATCTCTGCCAGTCTTCCTCTTTCCGGAAGTCTTTCTCTGATCTCAAAGGTGATTTCCACAGACTGAAGCTCTTTGCATTTTTTAATGTAAGGAACAAGGTCAAATTTTCCTTTACCTTTACTTTTAATAGAGGTAGAATAATAAGCCTCTTCAATATTATGGGCCTCTACATATTGGTTGAAGGTTCTCTGAAAACTCCCTGTGAAGATGTCGCAGACAATTTTATTAACTAGATGAGGGTATTTATTCCTAATGATTTCATAGCCGTCGCAGAACTCTACAGGCCTGATCTTGTTGAAAACCGTTGTCTTAGTATTGAATAAAAGATCTCTGATAGAATCTCCTGAATCATATCCTGAAACCAGAAGGATGTTATATTGGTTCTGATCTTCAGAAGTGTCTTTTTCTCTCAGTACTTTTTTCAATATGTTTAATGACTCAAGAGAGTAATCTGTTGCAATTAAAATTGTTTTAGCCATGTTCTTATTATTTTGTATTGTGTTTATCTTTTTTGATGATACAAAACTAGAACGGTCAGATTAGAAGTTCTTTGGAATAGAATTAAAATGTCATTAAAGAGATTAAAATGAGATTAGAAAATTGTTAACGGGTATTAATATGAAGAATAAAAAATCCTCAGAAAGCATTTGAAAAATAGAATTAACAAATTGATAATGTAAACATTACACTTCTTTCTGTGTACTGTAAAAGTTAGGAAAACGCATCTGTACTGTAGTTCCCTGATGTTCATTGGATGTCACAATCAGTTCTCCATGATGCATTCTTACAATGTTTCTTGCCAATGGAAGCCCTATTCCATAGCCTTCGTAATTATTGGTATTGGAAGCTCTGAAAAAAGGATCATAAATCTTGTTCATCTCCCGTTCCGGAATTCCGATCCCGTTATCTTTTATAATAATATAAACATCAGCATCAGTAGCACCAAGAGAAACTTTAACCTGCTGGAAATTAGAATATTTACAGCCATTACTGATGATATTAGCAACAGCGAGATGCAGAAGCTGCTCGTTACCCTGTACTTTTAATTTTTTAGGATTATCCGGAAGCATACTGATATCCAGATAAATATTATTTCTGGAATCAATTTTTCTCAGGGTTTCAATAACATCCCAAAGTAACTGATCCATTCTTACTTTATCCATTTTCTGGATCTTACCATCGAATCCGGTCTGGGCAATCATTAAAAGTGCCTTGATCTTTTTATCAAGCTTTTCAGCCTCATCCAGAATAATTTCCAGGGTTTCTTTATATTCTTCCGGTGTTCTGCTGATGGAAAGGGCAACATCCGCCTCTCCCATAATTGAAGTTAAAGGAGTTCGCAACTCGTGAGAAACATTTCCGATCAAATGGTTTTGGGTCTCAAAAGAGGTTTCAATACGGTTGAGCATGTCATTAAAAGTATCTACCAGCTCATTCAGCTCCTTATTGTCTGGTTGAGACTCTAATCGAAGGTGAAGGTTTTCAGAACTGATCTCTTTTACTTTTCCTGTAATTTTAAGAATAGGCTTAAAGAGTGTTTTCGACAGATAGAATGAGAAAATCATACTGAAGAACAGTGAAAGCACAATACAGGTAAGCAGTGTTCTTTTCAGGAACCCAAGGTAATAGATTACATAATGGTTTTTGGCGGAAGCAATAGCAATATAATCTTTATCATCATACTTAAAGCTCTGCCCAATATAATAGAATTCTTTATCGTTATAGTTGTCTTCTCCCTTTTTAAGGATGTTTTTAAAGAAATAATCAGGAATATGAACTTCCTGAGAAATTTTCTTAAAATTAGAATCCGTTGGAACGGCAAAAACATAGTCTTTTTCCATTGGAAGCTCTTCGTCATTCAGACTGCTGAGAATATAGTTTTCCGGAAGATCCAGATGATCTTTACTTTTTTCTATCTGAACAATAGTAGCCGTACGGATCTTTAAAAGTTCATAGAATCTCTGATGGGAAAAATTAACAATTGAAAAGTAAACCAAACCACTGAACAGCAATATAATGGCGGTAAAAACCAACATTAAAAGCACCATTGTTTTGGTCTGATTTGTAATCACTTTGTTAAACATTTATTATGCTTTTTTCAGAACGTAACCCATTCCTATCACGGTGTGAATCAATTTATTATCATCTCTGTCATCTAATTTCTTTCTTAGATAATTCACGTAGACATCTACCACGTTGGTTCCCAGTTCATAGTTTACTCCCCAGACAGCATCAAGTATTTCAGCTCTGGAAATCACTTTTTCAGGGTTATTAAGGAAGTAAAGCAATAACTTATATTCTGTAGAAGTGAGTGTAATTTCTTCTCCGGCGCGGGTTACCTTTTTCGTATAATCATTTACTGTTAAATCCGAGAATTGAAATACATGCTCATTATCAGGCTCCGGCTCCGTAATTTCCTGTGGAACTTTATTGTGGCTTCTTCTCAGTAAAGATTTTACACGGGCCACCAGTTCAATAAATTTGAAAGGCTTCACCAGATAGTCATCTCCACCACTTTCTAATCCCAGAACAATGTTTTCAGAAGTTCCCAAAGCTGTTAAGAATAAAATCGGAACACTCTGATTCGTTTTCCTGATCTCCTTACATACATCCAATCCGTTCATTTCCGGAAGCATAATATCTAAAATCACCAAATCGAAATCATTACCCTGCACCAGCTGCACACCGGTACGCCCGTCAAAAGCCACGGAAATTTCATATCCGTTTTCCTGAAGTCCTTTTTTAATGAAAGACACTACACTGGTTTCGTCTTCGATGAGAATTATTTTTTTCATAAATGAAATAAGGAGTTTTACAAAAATAGGGAAATTTTATTGGGATGGGCAAACCCGGAATCTCCTTCAGTCTTCTTATCATTTTACCTTTTTGTGAATTACTCTTTTTACCATACAACCTATAAAGAATAATATTACCTTTGCTTTTCATTGAATACAGCATGAATGACTTTTTAATAGGAATCGGAAAGAGATTAAAGGATATCAGAAAAAAGAATAATCTAACCATTCACGAACTGGCTTTCAGAGCTAATGTAAGTAATGGTCTTGTTTCCCGTATCGAAAATGGAAGAACAATTCCTTCACTTCCTGTTTTACTGGATCTTATTCAATCTTTGGATATTGATGCAAGCTATTTCTTTGAAGGAGTAGAGAAAAAATCCAATGCAAAATTCATTTATGTTCCTAAGGAAAGTCAACAGGTTATAGAGAAAGAAGTTGAAGCCGAAGGCTTTAAATACATGCATATCTTCAGCAAAAGTCTTCATTCTTTAGGTTTTGAAGCAGCATTACTTACGCTTGAACCCAATTCTAAAAGGGAAAAAGTAATTACAGATGCCTGGGAATTCAAGTATATCCTTAAGGGAGAAGTAAAATACATTATTGATAATGAGGAAGTCATCATGAAAGAAGGAGATTCTTTATATTTTAATGGAAAGTTTCCGCACGTTCCGGTAAGCATCAGTAATGAAAGCTGTGTGATGCTTGTTCTTTATTTTTACACCGCTTAGTCTCTCATTAGACAAAGTTTTTAGCCACTAATGCACGAATGATTTCTATGTGCCTATGTGGTGACATCTAATTTTTTAAACCACATAGATACATAGTTTTAAGAATGATGTATTAAAATTCAGAATTAAAACATTCACTTTCTCATAAACATTCCGCTTTCCTTTTATTAAAAAAGTTTACTATTTGTAAACTTTTAGTCTTATCATTTCTGTTTAAAATGAACGATATGTTAATCAAAAATCTCATTTAAACTGAAAATTACACTTTAAAAAATTAAGTTTTAATCCATTTATAACAATCTACAAATAAAGGATTTATTAAAAAACTATAGCCCTTCTTTTTCATATCAATAAAAATTCAGAAAGTAAAATTTGGGTAATAAATAGCCTCGATTTGTTAATCAATACTTAATACAAAATATTTATATATATTAAAATTATTAGCTTGATTTGCATAAAAAATTTAATATATGTAAAAATGAAAACAAATTTAGAGAAAATACTTACCCTTGCTTCTGTCTGTCTCGTCACTTTTGTTTCAGCACAAAAGCAGTTAATTATAGGAACTGTTCTTGACGACAGCCAGCCGCTTCCCGGCGCAATCGTCAAAATAAAAGGTTCATCCAAAAGTATAACCACGGATGTTGATGGAAAATTTACCATCAATGACATCAAGGAAGGAGAATATAGTTTACAGATCAGCTATATTGGTTATACTACTACTGATATCACCGTTAATTTAAAAACTGATGAAACTACAGATCTTGGAACAATAAAACTTTCACAACCCAGAAAGAATATTGACGAAGTTGTTGTTACCGGAACTTTAAAAAATACAGAGGCAAGAGCCTTAAACTTGCAGAAAAATGCCATTAACATCACCAATGTTATCGCTTCAGACGGAATCGGAAAACTTCCGGACAGAAATGCTGCAGAAACCGTACAGCGTGTGCAGGGAGTTTCTATTGAAAGAGATCAGGGAGAGGGAAGATTTGTTTCTCTAAGGGGACTTCCTCCATTCTGGGCCTCTACCACCATCAATGGGAACAGGCTTCCTACTGCCGAAGAAGAAACCACTTCAAGGGCTACTGCTTTTGACTTTTTCCCAACGGAGCTTATTTCTTACGTTCATGTCAACAAATCCTTTACTCCTGATCTTGAAGCAGATGGAATTGGCGGCGGAGTTAACTTTATTACCAAAACTCCCCCTATGAAAACGGAGTTTAAAGCCACATTAGGAAGTGGTTACAATGCTAAAGCAGATAAAGGAGTTTATAACATCGGCTTATTATATGGAGGGAGAACAAAGAATAAAAAATTTGGATATTTATTCAATTTTGCACATTTCATCAGAAACTGGTCTACGGATAATTTTGAAGCAAGGAGAAGTGGTGATGAAGGAGTTTTCAGAATGGAACTTCGTGATTATAACGGAGTAAGAAAGACAACCGGAATTAATGCTGCATTTGAGTATGTGCTTTCCCCCAAAAACATCTTATATCTGAAAGGAATGTATGGTACGTTGTCTGATGATGAAACGCATTACAAACACAGAGTAAGATTTGATAAGTTCAGTTCGGCCAACAATACAGCCAGAGTAGAACTTCAGAACATCCACAACTTATTGATTACAGAGCTTACTTCAGTTTCATTAGGTGGAGTTCATAATTTAAATAAAGGAAAAATTGACTGGGATTTATCCTATTATGACAATCAGTTTAAGTATGGTAATATTCCTGATAAACAGAATAATTCTTATTATGTAATTAAATACACCCAATCCGGAGTAGGCATTAATCCAGATTATATGTCTGATCGTGGAAATGGTCCAAGAGCTTATTGGAAAGCTGATGGCGGAAAATTAGATTACAAAAATCCTGATGCTTTATTTGGTTTCTACAGCAATCCAGACTTTAAAATGGATGCTACTCAGATGAAGTTTACCGATCTTGAATTTTACAAGGTTTTCGTACAAGAAAAGGATAAAATTGTAGCCGCTTTCAATCATGAGATCAATACCTCTGATAAACTGACCTTAAAATATGGTTTCAAATACAGAGATAAAGAGCGTAATGCCAAATTCTCTGATATTTTCTACAACTGGAGCAATGGAACCGCTCCTCTACTATCTGACTACGCTCAATTTATTACCACTCAGCCGAATGGTAGAAAGTATTTAAGCGAAATGAGCGCTCATATAGGAAACACATTCGGGCCTGTACTTTCTACGGGAGGAATGAACCAATTCTGGTATGACAATCGGGGAAAACTGAAAATCAATACTGCTGATTCTGAGTCGCTAGAATATAATAAAGCGCTGGGAAGAAACTTTGATGTTTTTGAAAAGCATGCTGATGCTTATGGAATGGCAACCTACAAACTGAATGATAAGATTACCCTTTTAGGAGGAATCAGACTTTCCAATACCAATACAAAGGTAAAAGGATATAATGTGATCGATGATGTGCTGACTCCTGTTGAACACACCAAAAATTACTTGGCCGTTCTTCCTATGCTTCATTTGAAATATACCTTAAATGATAAGACTAATCTTCGTTTTGCCGCAACCAGAACTTTTTCAAGACCTAATTTCGGAGATCTGACACCCGGTGGAACTTATAGTGAAGCGGATAATGAATTCAAAGGCGGAAATCCTAATCTTAATCCAACCTATTCATTGAATTTTGACCTGATGGGAGAATATTATTTCTCAAATGTCGGGATCCTGAGTGGTGGTGTTTTCTATAAATCCATTATAGACCCTATTTTCCAGGATTCTTTCATCGGAGAATATAATGGAATGAACGGAGTACAGTTTTCTGCTCCTAACAACGGAAATGCAGCATGGTTAGGTGGTATTGAATTAGGGATCAACAAAAGGTTTGATTTCTTACCAGGTTTCTTACAATATTTCGGGGCCCAGGTGAATGCCACTTTCATGACTTCTGAAATGGAAAAACCAAGCGGAAGAAAGGTAGCGCTTCCTTACCAGGCTAAAGAACTATATAACGTACAGTTATTCTTCGAGAAAAAAGGCTTCAATGCCAGAATTGCATACAACTATAAAGGAAAATATGCTGTAGAATATGCTGAGGACGACATCAATGATTCTTACTACGGAAAATACAGCAGTCTAGATTTCGGAGGATCTTATCAGTTTACCAAAAACATAGGGCTGTATATGGATATCAACAACATCCTGAACAAACCTCTGATCTACCACTTCGGGAAAAGCGAAGACCGTCCTGAACAGGTAGAATACTACGGAGTAAGATGTAACCTTGGAATAAAACTGAACTTCTAAACCATCACCATGGCCAGAACCATCAATAAAAAAACAGTAATAACCCTGAAGGCTGCTTTTGCCGCCTTCGGAGTTTACTTTTGCATGTACGGTTTCAGAAAACCATTTACGGTAGCCTCTTTTGAAGGACTCTCCTATTTCGGGGTTGATTATAAAATCCTTATTATCATTGCACAGGCTGTAGGCTATTTTATTTCCAAGTTTATCGGAATTCAATTTATTTCTGAATTAAAACCAGCAAAAAGACTGATTTACCTATTCTCCTTTATTGCTATGGCAGAGTTTTCTTTATTAGGATTCGCGGTAGTACCAGCTCCTTACAACATTCTTTTCATGTTTCTGAATGGTATTCCGTTAGGGATGATCTGGGGCATTGTCTTTTCATACATTGAAGGCCGCAAAACAACAGAAATCATAGGGCTTTTCCTTTGTTCAAGCTTTGTGGTTTCTTCAGGGTTTACAAAGTCTGTAGGAAAGTTTCTGATGGATACTTTTCCCATTTCAGAGTTCTGGATGCCTTTTTCAGCGGGAATGATTTTTATTATTCCGTTAATTCTTTTTGGACTTCTATTGGAAAAAATTCCAAAGCCCAATGAAGAGGATATAATGCTTAAAAGCAAAAGACAACCGTTAAATGGAGCTGAAAGAAAGGCTCTTGTTCAGCAGTTCTTTGTTCCCATTGTATGCATTATTTTTCTCTACATCTGCCTTACTGTTTTAAGGGATTTCAGAGATAATTTCAACCGGGAAATCTGGGATGGACTTCATTTTCGTTTTGACAGTTCTATTTTTACCCTGACTGAGATTCCCATTGCTATTATGGTTCTTCTGATCCTGAGCTTTATGGTGAAAGTAAAAAACAACAAAAAGGCTTTTGCTTATTATCATTACATTCTTTTTGCAGGAATTCTGACAGTAGGACTTTCCACTTATTTATTCCAACAGAATGTTTTATCTCCTTTCCTATGGATGACCGTTTCCGGTTTCGGAATGTACATCTGCTATATTCCGTTTAATGGAATTTACTTTGACAGAATGATTGCTGCATTTGATATTAAAGGAAATGTAGGATTCCTGATCTATATTGTAGATTCTTTCGGATATCTGGGAAGCGTTTTAATTCTGCTTTATAAAAACTTCGGTTCGGCTCAGACTTCATGGCTTCATTTTTATATCAGCCTGAATTATATTATCACCATCTGTGTTTTAATCCTTTCAATTATTGCTTTTCTGGCTTTCAGAAAGAAGGCAAAACCTAATTCAAATTCTAATCAATACATCAATTTCGATACTTCGAAAATCTTATAAATTATAGTACAATGAAAACAAAATTTGATTTACTCGTTGTGGGAGGCGGAATTTTAGGAACATTCCATGCGTATCATGCCCTGAAGAGAAATCTGAAAGTAGCGTTACTGGAAAGAAGCTCTATCCCCCAAGGTGCCACCGTACGAAATTTCGGACAGGTAGTTCCTTCCGGAATGGATCTTAAATGGCAAAATTTCGGAAGAGAAAGTCTCGCAATATATAATGAACTTCATGCTCAGGCAGATCTTACCATCAGACAAAACGGATCTGTGTACATTGCATCCAATGATGAGGAACTTCAGCTTATTGAAGAGCTGTATGAGATCAACAAAAACAATGATTATGAATCTGTTTTATTATCCAAAAGCGACTGCATCAAGAATTTTGACGGCCTCCGTTCCGATTATTGTAAAGGCGGATTGTTCTTTCCACAGGAACTTTCTGTAGATTCTGCAGATATGATTGTAAAACTTCACAAGCTTTTACAGGAAAAAATGGGGTTACAGATCATTTATAATACGACGGTTGTTGAAACCCATGAAGATGATCAAAAATGTATCGCTATCACAGCAGACGGAGAAGAATATACAGCTTCTAAGATCATTATTTGTGGCGGCCATGAGTTCAAAACTTTATACCCTAACATATTCAATGATAGTGACTTGGAAGTGAGTAAACTTCAGATGCTTCAAACCAAACCTCAGGGAATTTATTCTCTTCAGGGAAATATTCTGACAGGGCTTTCAATCAGACGATATGAGTCATTTAGTGAGTGTCCTTCTTTCCAGAAAATCAAATCGTTAGAAGATCCGAATTCATTTGAGAAGAAATTTGGGGTTCACATCCTGTTCAAGCAGGCATTAGACGGATCCATTATTCTTGGAGATTCTCATGAATATGCAGATGCCAAGAATACGGATGATCTTGGCTTTGATTTAAATATGGAAATTGATGAATTCATGATTCATGAAGCAAAGAAAATCATCGATTTACCAACTTATGAAATCCAGAGAAGATGGTTTGGAGTATACTCCCAGTGTAAAACAAAGGACATTTTTGAATACAGTCCGTCTCCGAATATTCATATTGTAACAGGCATCGGTGGAAAAGGAATGACAGGAAGCGGTGGCTTCTCTAAGTTTAACATAGACAAAATTTACGCATAAATTTCAATGAAAAATATAGAATTATTGGTTCTGGATATGGCCGGAACTACAGTGGATGAAGATAATGTAGTGTATAAAACCTTAACTGAAGCTGTTAATAAGCATGGATATCAGGTAAGTCTTGAGCAGGTTCTTACCACTTGTGCCGGAATGGAAAAACTGGAGGCTATCACTAGCTTATTAAAAGATATCGATGGAAATGAATCTGATGCTCCCATTATTTTTGAAAACTTCTCCGGGAAATTGAAGTATGCTTATCAGAATCTTGAGGTAAAACCTATCAACGGAACAGAAGATTTTCTCCTTAAAATGATAGCCCAGCATAAAAAAGTGGTACTTAACACGGGCTATACCTCTGAAATTGCTCAACAGCTTTTAGATAAACTGCAATGGAAAGAGAATGTACATTTCGATGCCTTAATCACCGCTGATGATGTTTCGGAAAGCAGGCCAAGCCCGGAAATGATTCATCTGGCCATGAAAAAATTCAATATTATGGAACCTGAAAAGGTTTTAAAAGCCGGAGATTCTGTGATTGATATTGAAGAGGGAAAAAATGCAGGCTGCGGATTGACTATTGCTGTACTTTCCGGAGCCCAGAACAGATCAGAACTGGAAAAGGCCGAACCTGATTATATTTTTAATACTATTTCTGAGGCTGAAAATATTCTTTAAATACTTGCTTTATACTTTGACACAAATGTTTTTACCAGGCATTTGTGTTTTTTTTAAGCCACCCCGTCAAATCTTCGATTTGCCACCCCTCTGCAGGAAGGAATTATCTCTCTCTTGACTGAATATTCACCTATCTACTCTGTCATTCTGAACACAGACAAAAGGTCTGCGAGCGTAGTTCAGAGATGGAGTGAAGAATCTCAAGTATTTTTAAGGTTAATCAACAATCGAAGAATGACATTTTTTGAATATTTGTCAACTTTAAAATTCTCAACAATTCTTAATTACACTTCTGCATGTATAGTCTTTTGCTCAAAAGCAACAAAAGAATTAAAACATTCATATACTTACAGTTAAAAACCAAATTCATTTCTCATATTTCATCTTCAAAACAATTTTTTAATTATCAAATAATTAATTTTCAGTTCACAAATGTTTATAAATAGTAAATTAAATTTACAATTATTAAAAAATAAATTACTATTTGTAAACTTTTACTTTCAAAACCCTTTTATCCTATGAAAACAAAACTATTCTCAATGGCTGTTGTAATGAGCTGTTTCCTTGGAGCTCAAACTAAAAAAGTCCTTTTTATTGGTATTGATGGATGCCGGGCAGATGTCATGATGTCTACCAACACTCCTAATATCAAAAGCCTTATCAGTCAATCCATTTATTCTCTCGATGGTTTATGTGCTGCCACAACCTGGAGCGGAAATGGCTGGAGTACCATGCTTACTGGTGTATGGCACACCAAACACAATGTACAGGACAATAATTTCACTAATCCAAACTATGCGAATTATCCTGACTTTCTAACCAGAGCGGAGAGTCACAACCCTAATCTGAGAACCATTTCACTCGCTCATTGGGCTCCTGTAAATGATAAAATTATCAAGAATGCAGATGTAAAAACCAATCTGGCAACCGATCTTGCGGTAAAAAATGCAGCGGTAAATGCTTTACAGAATGATAATCCGGATATTCTGTTCATAGATTTTGATGATGTAGACCATGCAGGACATTCTTACGGGTTCTCTTCTGCTGTTCCGCAGTATGTTTCATCTATTCAGACTACTGATACTTATATTGGTGAGATTGTAAATGCTATGAAAAACAGAGCAACCTACAATAATGAGGATTGGCTGGTAGTTTTAACAACAGATCATGGTGCTGTAGACAGTTCTCATGGTGGCGGAAACCTTTCTGAGCGAAATATCTTTACCATCTACTCTAACCCCGGATTTACCCCTCAACAAATCAGTAAAACAGTTCTTGAATCTAATAAAACCTTTAACCAATTTAATCTTCCTTCAGGAGCTTATGCAAAACCTGCTAACCAGACTTCATTCAACTTTGGAGCAAATCAGGATTTTACAATTGAATTTTGGGTAAAGCCTAATGCGGCTTACACCAGTGATCCCGTATTTCTTGGAAATAAGAACTGGAATAATGGAAAAAATAAAGGAATTATCTTCTCGGGATATTCCGGGCAGGCTTTTAAAATGAATATTGCAGATGGTACCAACCGTATTGATCTTGTAGGTGGAAAAGTAGAAACCAATAAATGGAAGCACATTGCCGCTAGTTTTGACAGAGACGGTCTAGTTACTTTATACGAAGACGGTGTTCCGGTTACGTTTGCTAAAATGAATACGATCGGAAATATTGATTCTATACTTCCATTAACCTTAAATCAGGACGGGACAAATACTTACAGTGTTAATCTTGCCGCTTCCTACAAAGATGTCAGGATCTGGAAATCTGCACTTCCGAATGATGTAATCGTGAATTGGGCGAACCAGGATATTACCGCATCTCATCCTTATTATGCTCAACTATTGGCTAATTGGAAGTGTAATGAGTCTTCAGGAAGCTCTTTAACGGATTCAAGCCCTAATGCTAATCATATGACTATTACAGGGTCTCCAACATATACCACCAATACATCAAATACTTTCAAAGTTTATGATTATACCTCAACTACAAGAGAAACAGATCATTTTCCAACGGTATTAAACTGGCTTTGTATTCCGGTACAGCCTTCATGGGGAATAGATGGCCTAAACAGAGGCCCAGACTGTTCAAAACAGGTATTATCAACCAAAGAAATCAAAACTACAACTGAGGACTTTAAAATATATCCTAATCCTGCCTCTACACAGATCAGCATCAGTTACAAATCAGAGGATAAGGAAATTAAAGCTGAAATTATTGATACAAAAGGATCGCTGATTTCCACCAAAAACTTAAGGTCTTTCAATGGAAATTATGAGGAAAAAATCAATACTGAAGATCTTCCGGCCGGAATGTATTTTATTAAACTTAATGGAAGTAAAAAGTCTCTGACGAAGGCTTTTATCAAGAAATAAAACAGTAAAACAATTAGATTTAAATTTGATATTGGAACAAGGATATTGCCATCCGAGTTCCAATATTTTTTTTGACTATGATTGAAGTTTCAATTCCATCTGTACATCTACTCGATCGTAACCAGGATTGATAATTGGCATATGTTTAAACCCTAGTTTTTCATATAACTTTATCGCAGGAACCAATACGGAATTGGTTTCCAGAAATACTTTTTCTGCTTTTAATTCTCGCGCTTTTTCAACAAGAGTATTGCCCAATAGGTAACCGATCTTCTTACCCTGTGCTTTGGGACTTACCGCCATTTTTGACAGTTCAAAAGCAAGAGGATCCTCATGAGCCTTTACTAAGGCACAAGTTCCTACGGCTTCGCCGTTCAACAACGCGAAAGCAATATATCCGCCTTTATCTAAAATCTCTTCTTCCGGATGATCCAACAGTTTATAGTCACTGGACTCCATGACAAAGAACGTTTTGATCCATTCTTCATTCAAGGCCTTAAAAGCTTCCTTATACTGAGGTTCATAGCTTATAATTTTTACTTCATTATCATTCATCTCTTTAAGTGTATTATATTCTGTTTTTTATCATTTTTCCCAATTTCTCCAGATCGCTTTCTACACGGTCTGTCCATTCCAAGGCATAATTTAATCGCATACAGTTCTGATACTGATTATATTGTGAAAACATTCTTCCCGGAGCAAAGTTTACTTTTTGGCTCACTGCTTCATCATACAAATCTTCAGTACAAATTCTTTTATCAAGTTCCAGCCACAGCATAAATCCACCCTTGGGTTCTGAAACTTTGGTATTATCAGGAAAATACTGGGTTACAGACTTCTGAATCTGTAAATAATTGGCATACAACTTCTTCCTGAACATTCTCAAATGATGATCGTAGCGGCCATGTTCAAGAAAATCAGCAATCACATCTGAAAATAAGGATGGACTTGATACCGTTTGTACTAGCTTTTGACGGATAATTTTTTCTTTAAACTTTCCCGGAGCTACCCAACCTACACGAAAGCCAGGTGCTAAAGTTTTGGATACTGAACCTACCCACATCACTATTCCGGCTTCATCATAAAATTTACATGGTTTTGGTCTTCCCGCTCCAAAATAAATATTTCCGTAGACGTCATCTTCTACCAAAGGAACGTTATGCTCAGTAAGCATTCTTACCAGTTCCTTCTTATTCTCATCCGGCATCTGAAACCCCAGCGGATTATTGTAATTCACAACAAAACAACAGGCAGAAAGCTTTGGCAATACCTTTTTTAGAGCATCCAGATCTACTCCGGTAATAGGATGGGTAGGAATCTCTACAGCCTTTAGTCCCAGCAGCTGAATCGCCTGCAGAATTCCAAAATAAACAGGACTTTCCACTGCTACAGAGTCTCCAGGCTGGGTAACCGCCATCAGGCAATTGTAAACCCCGTTCATTGCACCGGAAGTAATCACCAGATCATCTTCTGTAATTTTTCCTTCCATCACTATAGACCACTTGGCTATTTCACGACGGAGTTTTTCACTTCCTTGTACAGGTTCATAATTAGTTCCACTATCATGCTTCTCTTTTATTACATTAATCATGCATTTCTTCATCTGGGCAACAGGAAGAAGGCTTTTCCCGGGGATTCCCAGGGCAAACTGAGTAACATCCGTTCCCGCAATGGTGCCAAATACCTTCCCAACAAGATCTTCCGGGCTGTTTTTCCCTTCCCACACCTTCATTTTCGCCACAGAGGGTAACGCTAATTTTCGCTGAGACGTCTGGCTTACATAGTAGCCGTATTTTGGCCGTGACTCAACAAGAGAGCGACTCTCCAACTCCATATATGCCTGTTTAACAGTATTTAAACTAACATTATATAGTTTCTGTGCGCTCCTTAACGAAGGTAGCCTGTCCCCAAACTGTAACGTTTTGCTATTAATCTGCTCCGTAACAGAATTGGCTATTTTAAGATAAAGAACATCTTTAGGCATCGATCACTATTTTAAGTAAATTTACAACTTTATCTTTTGGGGGTTATTGATTTAGCCAGCTAACCATCCTGCAAATGCTATTTTTCAACTGTTCGGGGTTACGGAAATTAGCCGTATTATTCTTTTTAAAATAGCGCTCCACCCGGGAGAGAAAGTTATTCTTTTCAGAGTTCTGGACACCTGCTTTTTCATACATTTTAATGGCTATTCCTTCTTTTTCATTCATGACCAGACTCGCAAAGGCAATAACCTCTTCTTTCTTTTTAGCCAATAGGAAAGGGAGTCCAAATTCTGAGCTCACTTTTCCGGTATTCTGCGCCTGCAGAAATATATTTTTTAGTGCCAACATGTCTGAAATATAGACTTCTGCATATTGAAGCGGTTCCTGATATTGAACATTGGTTTCCATAATATTCTTCTTAACAAAACAAAATTATGGAGTCTTTCAGTTTGGATACAGATACAGAACAATAGAATATCATGGGTACAGATTTTCTTAACCTATTGTATACAAATAGTATAAGAATATTCCAATTACAGCTACTTTTATCACTCTTTGCAAAACATCTATCTTTGCAAAAAAGATTAGAAATAAATGAGCTTCTTTGGAACGAACATTAAGAAAATAAGACAGGTTAAAGGTTTGAGCCAGAAGACGTTTGCTGATTTACTTGATTTAAACAGAGGAGTGATAAGTTCCTATGAGGAAGGCCGTGCAGAACCGAAGATTGAGACCATACTAAAGGTGGCCAGTCATTTTAGTCTGGATTTGGATCAACTTCTGACGGAAACGCTTCAGGAAAATCAGCTGGCCAGTGTTTCTGATACTAATCAACTGATGCTTTTTCCGGAAATGGCCTTTAATGAAGATAAAGAAGCCGAAAATCTACGTGAGAATCATTCGGAGAACAGTACTATCCTTCAAAAAATATTAGCCTCTGTAGATCTGGTATATGAATTTACTGAAGAAAAACAATTGCTTTCTCCATATCATTACGGAGATATTTTATTTCTGAATAAAGCTGATCTGAAAAAAGACTCTAGCCATCATTTGCTAGTTTATACAAATGGATATTTAGAATATGCCGCCCACACTGACAACCGGGAACTTTATAAAATTGTAGGACACGTTTCTACTGCTGAAAAGAATATTTTTACCGATATTTTGGAAAGACTGGAAAGACTGGAGAGAGGTAGTAAAAAATAATTAATCCCTAAAAACCACACGAATAAAAAATATATTATAAAGCTCTTTACAATAAAATGCAGGGAGCTTATTTTTTTGTAGATGATTTTCTTTGAATAACAGATAATATAAAAAAACAAAAAACCCTCCGTATTCAAAATACAGAGGGTTTTGTACCCCAGACGGGACTTGAACCCGTACGTCCTTGCGGACACAGGATTTTAAGTCCTGCGTGTCTACCAGTTCCACCACCAGGGCCGGTGTGTGGTACAAAAAAAGGATTTGAAAGCAAATCCTGTTTTTTGTATTGTGCGGATGAAGGGACTCGAACCCCCACGCCTCACGGCACCAGATCCTAAGTCTGGCGTGGCTACCAATTACACCACATCCGCTCGTTATATTGCTCTGCTACCGCAGATACAATCGATAATTCCTACAAATATAAGAAATTTATTTAAAAGATCACTCTCTCTATTAAAACAAAAAACCCTCCGTAGCAAAATACAGAGGGCTTTGTACCCCAGACGGGACTTGAACCCGTACGTCCTTGCGGACACAGGATTTTAAGTCCTGCGTGTCTACCAGTTCCACCACCAGGGCATGGTGTGGAGCGAAAAACGGGATTCGAACCCGCGACCCCAACCTTGGCAAGGTTGTGCTCTACCAGCTGAGCTATTTTCGCATAGTGCGGATGAAGGGACTCGAACCCCCACGCCTCACGGCACCAGATCCTAAGTCTGGCGTGGCTACCAATTACACCACATCCGCTGGTTTTTTAATATTGTAAGTTTTAAAGAGCTTGCTTCGTTTTTGTGAGTGCAAATATAGGACAATTTCCCTTACCTCCAAACTTTTTCTAGAAAAAAATTAAAATTTCTAGATTTTTTTTCTGTGGCACCTATTATTACATTTCATTTTCTTACTTTTACAACGTTAATAATTACGATATGGAATTACAAGGAACGGTAAAGAAACTTTTTGAAACTCAAACTTTTGCAAGTGGATTTCAAAAAAGAGAATTGGTTATTTTAACCCAGGAACAGTATCCACAGCCGATAAACATAGAATTTTTATCTGATAAAATTAGTTTATTAGATAACCTTAAAGAAGGTGAAAACGTAAAAATAGGAATCAACATCAGAGGTAGAGAATGGGTTTCTCCACAAGGTGAAACTAAATACTTCAACTCTATTACAGGATGGAAAGTAGAGAAAGTTTTTGATAATGGATCAGAGCCTACTCAGGCTATGCCTCAGCAATCAGCTTCTCCTGTTTCCAATGAGAATCCGTTTGCCGGAGATGATGATGATGATTTACCTTTCTAATTAAAGAATTAAAATCAAATATAAATCCTGCTTTCTTAAAAGTGGGATTTTTTTGCTAAAAAATGGTCCGACTAGACGAAAACGAGATTTCATTTCCTGATCCTGAGGTGTATGATGGGCACGACGGGCTTATTGCCTATGGTGGAGATCTGTCTATAGAACGTATTTGGTTCGCCTACCAATTGGGTATTTTTCCCTGGTACAATCCGGGAGAGGAAATTCTATGGTGGTGTCCTGATCCGAGATTTGTTTTAGTTCCTGATGAAATAAAGGTTTCAAAGTCGATGAGAAAGATATTAAACAGGAATGTTTTTACTTTCTCAGAGAATAAAAACTTCAGAGAAGTCATCAAAAATTGTCAGCAAACTGAACGCAAAGGGCAATCCGGCACATGGCTTTCTGATGAACTGATGAATTCTTTCATCAAACTTCATGAATATGGTCTGGCAAGAAGCATTGAAGTTTGGCAGGATGGAGAACTTGTAGGGGGCTTTTACGGTTTACAGATCGGAAACGTTTTCTGTGGAGAGAGCATGTTTGCTAAAGTAAGCAATGCCTCAAAAGCAGGCTTTATTCACTTTGTGGAAAGCAATAAAAACAATATTGAATTAATTGACTGTCAGTCTCATACCGAACATCTGGAGAGCCTGGGGGCAAAAATGATTCCTAAAAAAGAATTTTTAAAAATCCTACACGAAAACAATGAACGCAGATAAAGAAAAATGGCTCCTTCTGGCTACCCTGAGCATTATTTGGGGATCTTCTTTTATTTTGATCAAAAAATCACTGGATCATTTCAGTCCGTACCAGGTAGGGTCACTAAGGGTCCTTATTGCTGGTATTATTTTGCTTCCGATTGCCATTTCCAATTATAAACTTTTTCCGAAGAAACATTTAAAATGGCTTATTCTGGCTGCCTTTACCGGAAATTTCATCCCAATGTTCCTCTTTCCGATTGCAGAAAAGGAGGTCACCAGCAGTATTGCAGGGATCATCAACTCTATGATGCCTATTTTTGTTATTATTGTGGGAGCTTTGGTATGGAAATTTGAAACCACCAAGAAACAAATCATAGGAACGCTCATAAGCTTTACAGGAGTCTGTATCCTGGCTTTTGGCGGTGGTGACAGTGGCGAGCTGAAGATGATTCCGATTTTGTTGCTGTTATTGGCTACTTTATGCTATGCTGTAAGTACAACAACAGTAAAATCAAAATTGATGGATGTTTCCTCCATTGTTTTATCTTCCTTTATATTTTCTTTTGTTTTAATTTTCCCATCAATCATTGCTCTTACCAGTACAGGATTCTTTTCTGAATTCAGCTTTTCAAAAGGCAATATGCTTGGATTGATGTTTGTAAGTTTACTTTCCATTTTTGGAACAGGGCTTGCCATGACCATGAATTATAGGCTGTTAAAAGTTTCCACTCCACTTTTTGCTTCAACAGTTACTCTTATAATGCCTATTGTAGCAATTATTTGGGGTATTATTGATGATGAAAAGCTAACTATTTTCCAATTTATAGGTGCCGGAGTTATTATTGCCGGACTAATCTTTTTAAGAAGCAATCCAAAAAAATAGATATAATTTAAAAGGCTGGAAGCTGGAAGAGGGAGGCTGGAAGTTACTTTCAGTAATATAATTACTAATGTCTTTTACAAAAAATCAAATAATAAACACTGATCTATTATTTATAGACTCCATAACTTCCTTCTTCCAGCTCCCGGCTTCGACTCTTTTTATCAATAAAAAAAGCCTGCATTGCTGCAGACTTTTTCGTTATTTGGAGTACGTTTAGTTCTTTTTCTTCACTTTACTCACCTTCACCTTTTTTACTTCTTCTTTGATAAACGGATATTTCTTTTGCATATCCTTTACCAGAGACGGATCCAGTTCTAAAGCTTTCTGAAGTGATTCTATTCCTTTATCCTGATCTTTCAGATTGAAAAAACAGTTGCTTAACTGATAATACAATTCAGCTCTGTCATGATGCTTTATCGCTGCATTTAAAACCGTTACAGCGTCTTCATATTCTCCTACAAGCATCAAAACTTCTGAGTAGGCATACCAATTATAGAATCTTGACGGCTCAGCATCTACCAGCTTTTTAAGACAGGAAAGACTTTCCTCAAATTTCCCGGAATCAATGAACAGGAATGCTAATCTTTTTTGATAGTCAAGATTATTTTCATTCAACTGTGTTGCTTCTTTGGCAAAATGAAGAGCTTCAGACATTCCACCCATTTCTTCATACAGATAAGACTGTTCCATCATGGCAAGATAAAACTGAGGGTCTTCTCTCAACGATTTCTGGAATGAATTTAAAGCTAAAATAGGCTGTTTTAATGCTTTATTACACAATCCGATTTTATAGAAAGTAAATGCCTTGGTATATTCCAGTTCAAGCATTTCTTCATAGGTTTCTATAGCTTTCTGGTATTGTCCTAAAGCTTCATAGCACGCTGCTTTATTAGCATATACTCCTACAGAATTTGAATTGATAGCCAATAAATAGTCGTATCCTTTTATGGCTTCATCAAAGTTCTTTCTGTTGAAGTAGAATTGTCCGTATTCAAACCAAGCGGTTTCAGAATAAGGGAATTCATCTAAATATTCATTAAGAAAGGCAATTGCCTCCTCACTCTTATTCAAGTCACTGAAACACACCATTGCGTTTTCCAGCGAATATTCGTCCGAAGGATCTTCTTTAAGTGCTTTTCTGTAATGTTTAAGAGCGTTAAAGGGATCACCCAGATTTATATATTCATCCGCAATAAAGTTGTGGAGGAAATTTTCTTCTTCCTCAAGTGTAAGGGCTTTTTTGCAGATTTCAATGGATTTTCTAGGGTTACCCAGGTTCGAATAATACTTAGCGTAGCAAACTAAAAAGTCTGTATGTTCCATAGAGGAGCCTTTCAGCTCGTCAATAAGATCTTTCGCCGTATTATATTCTTCCCACTCCAGAAGAATTTCAAGTCTTTTGATCTTGATATCTAATGAATTGGGGTGAAGCTTCAGTCCATAATTAACAGCCATATCAGCGTAATTAAAATCACCCAGCTCCAAATAATAAACAATGATATCTTCCAACTCTTCGGTATCGAAGTAGAATTCGTCATTGTTTTCCATCATTTCTTCGAACTTTTTTACAAGTTCATTTCCAAAATACTCTTCCAATAGTGTCCTCTTCGTCAGCCCAATGCCTGAATTTACTTACAGACCTCGGCAAACTTTATTAATTAATAATATATCTGAAACTGATATTCAAATATTTATGCAAAGTTGCAACTTTTTTTTGAATTTTCCATTTCATAAATTTCTATTATAAAAATAGTAAAAAAAGAAAACCGATAAAAGGATTGTGGATAAAAAAATAGAAATTAGGGTTAAATTCTTACTACGAGTCTTCTTCCGGTTTGTATCTCAGCATTCCACACGGCTTCGATATTTTTTATATCAACATTTTCAGTTTCTATTTTTATTTTTCCTTCCACGGCAGCCTGGAACATTTCGGGTATAATTTCAGAAAATAAAAGCGCTGATTCTTCTTTCGTCCAGCTTCCCAATCCTGATCCTGAAATTTGAATATCTGTTGCTCTAAGGATTTGTGAGGATAATTGGATGGTATCTCCACTCATTCCACCTATTGTAATCAGTTTCGTTTTATGGGAGAATGTTCCATCGCCTTTAAATGCTGATAAAATCATTTCTACAGAGTGTCCCCAGATATAGTCGATGATGATATCAATAGGACTCTCACTGTGAATTTCCTTTATTTTCTTTTTAAAATTTCCATTATTTAATTGTAGAGAAACCACCTCATCGGCTCCAAGTTCACGAAGTGCCTGCAAGGATTCTTCATTTCTTCCGGTAACAATAATTTTTGAGGCTCCATACACTCTGGCGATCTGAACAGCTATTCTTCCTGTAATTCCTGTGGCGCCGTTCACAAGAACAACATTCCCGGGCTGTATACCTGCTTTGAATTTTAATGCCATTGCTGATCCCATCACTGCATTGGGAAGAGCCGCTGCTATGGAGAAGTCCAAGCCTTCAGGAACAGGCACTATCATTTGCAGATTGGCGATTGCCCTTTCTGCAACGGTTCCTTTTTTACTGAAAAAATAAACTTTGGATCCATCTTCAAGATAGCCTACTCCGTCTGATCCTACAATTGTTGGCTGATGGGCCGCGTTTTCTGTAGAATAATGTTTTCCGCTGGCTCTTGCTTTATCAAGGTTTTTGATGGATGCTGCCTTTACAGTAACCAACACTTCGTTTTGGTTTGATATTTCCGGTTCTGGAAAATTGGCATATTGAGGAGTACTTCCTTTTTCAAATACTACTGCTGCTTTCATTACTTTTAAATTTTTATACAAAATTATGAGGGTGAAAGCCTATGAGCGATAACATTTGTTATCAGTTTTTAGGAGGAGGGAAGCTGGGAGTTATTGAAGTCAACAATTACAAATGATCGAATTTAAAACGCTAGTTTCGCAGGTTTTTTAATTATAGTGCTTTGTTTTTCGGTCGCTAAGGCACTTCGTTCAGCTAAGAATACGATCATGGCTAAGTGAAACACCCTTGCAAACCTTTTTATAATCATCATTTTGAAAATTCTTTGCGTCTTTTGCATTAAAAATTCAATACAATCAACTTTCTGCTGTATATCGTACTGGAGAAATTTCCAACATCCATCTTCCTGCCTAAGAATTATTTTCTTTCAATATTTTGCTCTTTATTCTGCTAAGATGCACTGTTGTAATCCCTAAATAAGAAGCGATATAATGCTGTGGAACTCTTTTGATGATCTCTGGTTTTTGTTGAGCGAGCTGAATATACCGTTGCTTGGGAGTGTCTTTAATGAATGAAAAGAAATGTTTCATATAGTCGAAGATTCTTTCGAAAAGAGCATCCATAAAAAAGGTTCTGAGTTCAGGATTCTCGTAAACTTCTTCCAGAAATGCTTCTACATCAGGTTTTCTAATTTTATATAAAATACAAGGTTCTACTGTTTCAAAAGAAACCATACTGGGAAGTCCTTTTTTAAAGCTTTCGAGGGAAGAAAACATGGTGTTTTCCAGAAAAAACTGAAAGGTAACGTCCTTGCCATCATTATTATACCATGCTCTCACAATTCCTTTTTCCAGATAGAAGGCATTATTTGAAACTTCACCTTCATTTAAAAGCAGGGCTTTAGCAGGGACTTCCATTCTTTCAAAACTACCTAAGAATTGTCTCCATTTTTCTTTTGGAAGGGGAAATCTGTTTTTGATATGTTCAAACATCAGGTATAAAAAAAGAACGGATTGAGTCCGTTCTTATGATTTATTTAAATTAAACTTTTAATCTTAGCAATGATATCATCTCCTAATTTATCCGCTTCTTCCTGAGATTTAGCTTCTGTATAAATTCTGATGATTGGCTCTGTGTTGGATTTTCTAAGGTGAACCCAATTGTTTTCAAAGTCTATTTTAACACCATCAACGGTAGAAACGTCTTCATTTTCATATTCTTTCTCCATTTTGCTTAAAATAGCATCTACATCAATTTCCGGAGTCAGTTCTATTTTCTTTTTCCCCATGAAATAGCTTGGATATCCTGCTCTAAGTTCTGAAACGGTTTTATTTTCCTTTGCCAGATGAGTCAGGAATAATGCTACTCCTACTAAAGAGTCTCTTCCGTAGTGAAGATCAGGATAGATAATTCCTCCGTTTCCTTCACCACCAATTACAGCATTTTTCTCTTTCATTAAAGTAACTACATTCACTTCTCCTACAGCACTTGCAAAGTATTCTGAATTGTGAGACTGGGCAACATCTCTCAAAGCACGGCTTGAAGAAAGGTTAGAGACGGCTGCTCCATTTTTATTTTTTAAGAGGTAATCTGCAACCGCTACTAATGTATATTCTTCACCGAACATTTCTCCTTTTTCATCAATCAGGGCTAGTCTGTCTACATCCGGATCTACCACAACTCCTAAATCTGCATTTTCTTTTTTAACCAGTTCACAGATGTCTCCTAAATGTTCTTTTAAAGGTTCAGGATTGTGAGGAAAATGACCTGTTGGTTCACAATATAATTTAACGGTTTCGCAACCTAATTTATCTAGTAACATTGGAATAGCGATTCCTCCTGTAGAGTTTACAGCATCCAATACCACTTTAAAGTTTTTAGCTTTAATGGCTTCAATATCTACCATTGGTAAATCAAGGATTTGCTGAATATGAATATCAAAAGCATCTTCTCTTGTTTCATACTTTCCAAGATTATCTACTTCTGCATAATTGAAGTCTTCACTTTCTGCTAAAGCAAGAACTTCTGCTCCATTTTCACCAGTGATGAATTCTCCTTTTTCGTTTAAAAGTTTAAGGGCATTCCATTGTTTTGGATTGTGGGATGCGGTAAGGATAATTCCTCCATCTGCTTTCAATTCAGGAACCATTATTTCAACGGTAGGCGTTGTAGAAAGACCTAAATCAACCACATTAATACCTAATCCCTGTAATGTGGCTGTAACCAGCGAAGAAACCATCTGGCCTGAGATTCTAGCATCTCTTCCGATGATTAAGGTTAAGTCTTTTTTATTTTTATTATTCTGAAGCCATGTTCCGAATGCGGAAGCAAATTTTACCACGTCAAGAGGTGTTAAGTTATCATTTACTTTTCCTCCTATAGTTCCGCGAATTCCCGAAATAGATTTTATTAACGACATTCTGTTTTATTTCTAATTGATTAGTGTAATAATTTATGCGGAACAAAGATACTTAAAAAGACAGTCACCTTATAAAACAGGGATCTTTTTTTGAATTTTATCATACGTATTCTCTACCACTCTTGGAGGCGCAAAGCGATACCCAATGTATAGCAAACCGTACATACTGTTATTTTCTACCACCTGGCTTCTCGTCTGATTATAGGTATACGCGCTGAAATTCATTTTTCCGCCAAACAGAAATCTGTCTGTATTGTATCCTACGTGCAGGCCGCCTTCCATTCTCAAGGTAAAATATTGGGCATTTGTTCTTGCATCATCACCCTGAACATTTCGATACGTTGAAAATTTTCCACCAAGACCAAGTGCTAAATAAGGTGCAATATTTACGTTTTTTCCAAGCACCCAATTGTAGAAATAACCCATATTGACGCCCACTTTATATTGAGTTTCTTTTAGGTTCTGTTCTTCAACTTTATTTCTGAAAATGGTAACATCATAATCGAGGAACGGAACCCAGCTGCCACTACTCTTCTTTTGCCATTCACCTTGAGTGTAAATACTTCTTGCGGAAAAATTTTCATTAAGAATGTAGGAAGTAGAGCCTCCAAAGCTTTGTACCCTTAAGTCTGGAAACTGTACATGGGGATCGCCTTCCTTCCAAGCCGGAAAGACCTCTTTCATATTTTCAATGTAGAAGCCTTTGACATTTTTGTAATAAAGAGTCTGAATAAATCTTTTGGGAAAAAATCTAATGCTGAAGTCTGTATAAGAACTGTTTCCTTTCAGATTATTGTCATTATTTTCTGAAAAAAATTTGGGGGCAAAGGATAAGGTGGCACTTATAATCCTATAATCGATGGACAGGGAAACTTTTGTCTTATTGTTGATAGAGAATATCTGTTGTTTTTGATTTCCTTCTTCACCTTCAGTAAAAACAAAGCTTTCAAGATTAGTATCAAGATTGGCGCGGATCATCACCTGATCTTTATAAGATTTGATATTTGTTGTATCTGTTTGTGCGCTGACCCGAATGGCCAACAAAGAAAACAACACAACAACTCCAACTCTTATAAGATTCAACCTGAATATTTTAAATTAAAAAATGAAATTACTACATTTTTTTTAATTTTCCGTTGAAATCTATGTTAAGAACAACCACAATCTTTATCACACCCCATTCTTTTGGAAGTGAACTTACTAGGGGCAAAATTCTTTTTAAGTACCTTGAATAAAGAGTAACAGGCAAATGCGACTATTAATGCAATCAGTACATATTGAAAAATTAATGAAGAATCCATTACTTTAAAATTTGATACACTATCATCGACACAAAATACGCCAAACCTATCATCATAGTCGCCTGAAAACCAATCCATTTACAGATTTCGGTTGTTTCTACGAAAACTTTTCTTGCCCGCGAAACTTGTAAGAATTCCTACCCATTTTCTGGGCATAATAGATTCTATTTATGGGAATGCCCTAAATCATTTTTTTAATACAACCACATTAATTTACAACAAAACAAATAAAAACAATAATATAAATCAAATATGTTTAGTAATTTAATATCTTAAATTACTGCTTTTATAATTTTATTACAAAAAAAACTTATTTACTATGGAAACAAATTTACCAACACGCAGATCTTTGATAAAAACAGCTCTGCTTACCTCATTATTATTCTTTATGAGTACATTAATTTTTGCACAAAAAGTGTATGCAAATAACCAAACTTCACAAATTTACGGAGGATGTCTTCTCTGTTCTATTCAAAATCCCCAAAATGCAGTGGGAAATAATGAAAATGATTACTCTACTATGCAGATTCCATTGGGCGTTTTTGCCAGACTTGAGCAGAGTCTGATTTTTCCTGCAACGACAAAACAAAATAAGATTGTCATTGGAATCGGAACCGACCAGGTATTATCTTTAGCTTTATTAGGAGGAATTGCAATAGAAACATTCAATGGTAGCACTTCAAATAATGATTATAAAATCATCACCAATGATTTACTCAAACTGGAAATATCAAATCCAAGCAGAGGAACTATTGAGGTTTTTGTTTCTAAACCGTATGATCGGCTAAAGATAACTTTAAACAGCGGTCTTCTTAACCTGAATAGTGTACTTAGGATATATTACATCTATCACAAACCTGAGGCCTGTACCTTTCCTCCTTTCGACCCCTTACATTATTATTCTTTTAATGGTAATATTAATGATGCTGCTAATGGCCACAATATGACAAGTACCACCAGTCCTATATTCCAAAATAATATGCCTTGTGGCCAAGGGCTCGGAACTACATCAGAGATTCCAAAATATAATCTGACAGCCGGATATAAAAAAGAAAATGGTAAAACACCAAGCGATTTAGCCCTTAATCATACTATTTCTTTTTGGGCGAAAACAGAAAAGAAGCAAGAAGGAAGTACATCGCCAAAGGTAGTCGTTGAGCCAATACTTGACAGGCTTATCATACTCCCGGATAGTCTAAGGCTAAAAATTTCGTCGGCATATCCAAGTTTCGGACTTTTCGAGAATGTAAAATTTAGCCAAGCGCTCAGCACATCGACATCTTTTGACCACTATGTAATTAATACAAAGGATGGCTTGATACTGGTATATAAAAATGGTCAGGAAATATTTAATAATGCAGAACCGTTCTATCTGGAATGGGGAACTGTGCCTACGCTCTTAAATTTATTAGAAAATAATGTTTCAAATATCATTACCCTCGACCGGGCACAAATTGATGAATTCGTAGTATATGACAAAGTTCTTACTCCGGAAGAGATTCAGATATTGTATACTTCATATAACTGGCCACCATCAGCTCCGTCTGATCCTGCTGTAAATGAAATAATGAAAAACCTCCCAACAAAAGAGCTATTCACTGTATCTCCCAATCCATCTACCGGCCAAATTACCTTAGATGGTAATATACTTCTACCAGACTCACACATCTCCCTCAGAAATCTTTCCGGAAAAGAAGTATATCATTCGAAATTGAGTTTTAAAACATTTGATCTGCCAGCTATTTTGCCAAACGGAGTGTATATCCTTAATCTTAAAACTACAGATGGTAAAGAATATACCCGTAAAATTATTCTGACAAGATAACAGGAATAATTAAAATACCTGTATGAGCGGTCTCCTATGCTTGCCAAATAAAGGAGATCGCATTTCTTTTTTTGTTTAATGGTATTTTCAAAATAGTAGCTTCTGACTTTCCAAAGCCTAGTATTTTTCATTAAAAAATGCAATTACTCATTTTAAGAGCAACCACAGTCTTTATCACACCCCGTTCTTTTGGAATTGAACTTACTAGGGGCAAAATTCTTTTTAAGCACCTTGAATAAAGAGTAACAGGCAAATGCTACTATTAATGCAATCAGTACATATTGAAAAATTAATGAAGAATCCATTACTTTAAAATTTGATATGCTATCATCGACACAAAGTATGCCAAACCTGTCATCATAGCCACCTGAAAGCCGGTCCATTTCCAGCTTTTGGTTTCTCTATAGACTACTGCCAGTGTAGAAACACACTGCATTGCAAATGCGTAGAACAGAAGAACGGAAATTCCGGTTGCAAAACTGAAGACTTTTTCTCCGTTTGGCTTTACATCTCTTCTCATTTTATCAATCACTTTTACTTCCGGAGCATCATCCTCAAGGCTATAAAGTGTTGACATGGTACCCACGAATACTTCTCTGGCTACAAAGCTGGTCAGGATTCCTACTCCCATTTTCCAGTCGTATCCCAGTGGTTCTATTATTGGTTCTATTCCTTTCCCCATTTTAGCTAAATAAGAATGGTCTAAATGAACATCTGATGCAAAAAGCTCATCTGCTTTTTGTTTAGGCCCGAAATAGCTTAAAACCCAGATTATAATACTTACAATAAAGATTATTTTCCCTGCTCCAGTGATGAAATCCCACACCTTACCCAAAACCATTTTAAAATCGTAGCCAAAAAGTGGTTTTTTATAGGCAGGAAGATCCATTACCAAATAGGTTTTACCTTTATCTTTAATAAATCCTTTAAGAATTGCTGCGGAAAATAATGCCACTAAGAATCCTAACAGATACATTCCCATCAGCACCAAAGCTTTATACTTTATTCCTAAAAATGATCCTTCCGAAATAATTAATCCAATAATGATGCTGTACACCGGAAGCCTTGCAGAACATGTCATAAACGGCGTTACCAATATCGTCAGCAATCTTTCTTTAACGTTCTCTATATTTCTTGTGGAAATAACGGCCGGAATTGCACAGGCAGTTCCTGAAACTAAGGGAACGATACTTTTTCCATTCAGTCCAAAAGGACGAAGAAGCCTGTCCATCAGGAAAACGACTCTTGCCATATATCCTGAATCTTCCAACAGATAAAGGAAATACAGTAGAATACCAATCTGTGGTGCAAAAACTACGATCCCTCCGATTCCCGGAACAATTCCGTTGGAGATCAAGGAATTGATAGGTCCTTCCGGAAGATGTTCGCTGGTAAAAGCCGCCAGCCATGAGAACGATTCTTCAATCCAGTTCATCGGATATTCTGCAAGGAAGAAAACACTTTGGAAGATTACCAATAAGATCAATAAGAAAACTATATATCCCCAGAACTTGTGAACCAAAACCTTATCCAGCTTTTCTGTTAACAATTCTTTGAATTGAAGTTTCTTGGAGATGACATTCTCCAGTATTTTATCTACATTCTGGTATCTCCTAACAGTTTCCTGAACCTGTAGTCTTTTCGGAACCAAACTTTTAGCATCAGACTCATTAATCTGATGCATAACAGATTCTATTTTGTCTAGATCTGTTCCCAAAGAAAGGCTCATCCAAGCCTTATATTCATTATCAAAACCTTTGTGAGCTGACAGTTTATGAATGAAATCTCTGTGCTCATTAGGAATTTCAAAAGATGCTTTCTCTATCTTTATAAATTCGTTGTTAAAGACTGCATCTTTCACTTCATTGATTCCAATCTGCTCCTTAGCATTGGTTTGAATGATCTTAATCCCTAATGCTTCTGAGAATTTCTGAATATCTATTGTAATTCCTCTTCTTTCTGCCTGATCAATCTGATTAACAATCAGAATCATAGGAATTCCAAGATCCTGAATCTGCTGGAATAGAAGAAGGCCTCTTTTTAAACTTAATGCTTCAAGAATATAAACAACTCCAGCGTAGTTTTTCTGCTCATCCAGAAGGTATTTTGAGAAAATAGCTTCATCTTCTGAGCTTGGATAAACGCTGTAAGAACCTGGAAGGTCAATAACTTCAACGTCCTCATTTTTATGGGTATAGTTTCCCGAGTGACTTGCAACGGTAACACCAGCATAATTTCCGGTTTTCTGCTTTTTATTACAAAGCGCATTAAAAACCGTTGATTTTCCTACATTAGGATTCCCGACTAAAAGTATCTGTTTTTTCTTGTTTGCCTGCATTAATTCAATTCTTCAACAATAATATAATCTCCTTCTTCCTCACGAAGAGCAATCCGGCTTTTCTCTGCTCCAAATTCCACATACATCGGTCCATTAAACGGAGCCTGGTATAAAATCCTGAAAACGGTCTCAGGAAGAAGCCCCATTTCAATGATTTTATTAGGCATATTCAGATGGTCATTATCATATCCCAATATCTTTCCCATTTTGTTTTTAGGAAATCCACTTAATTTATGTAATTGTTTCTCTTTCAAAGCCCTGATTTTTTGTAGTGCAAATATACGTTATTTAAATTTAATCTAAATAACGTTTTGGCGATAAAAAAATCAACCCAAATACATTTCTGTACCTGGGTTGATTCGGAATATAATTTAGTTGATATGAATGCTTATTTTTTCTTTTTATCAGAAGAAGCCTGATCTTTTTCAATCGGATTATCATTTGAGTTAAAGTAATCCTTCGCCATCTTTTCTTGCTTTTTAAGATTCTCTCCGACAGTTACGTCTGAGCCCGGCATTTTCATATTCATCATTTCTGGACTTACTTTTTGACGAATTTCAGCCATTGGATCTTGCTTAAAGCTTGCGTAGGCCTTATCAAATTTTTCTTTTGTAGTAGGTGTTACTGTATTGGAAACACCATATTTCGCATTGATCTTATCCGAATAGGATAGTTCATCATAATTTTCAATCTTCTTATTTCCGCTCAACATCCATGAATAGTTTTTCTCATCATCTTCAATCTTAACGATGAGCCCTGGAAGACCATAGAATTTAAACGGACCATCTTGAAAAGGAATATCTGAACTGAACCATGCGATCCATTTTCTGCCGCCGTATTCTGTGGTTGCTTTCTGGGTATTGTATTCTCCTATTTTCTGTTTTTCCGGTTGAATATTCCAAACAAACTTAACTGGGGCATCATATCCGAATAAATTCATGCTTACTCTATCAATATACTGCTCTTTCATTTCCGGATAAGTTTTTACAATCTTGTAAGCAAATTTAGGCGTCCTGATAAGTTTAGAAATATCTTTCCATGCTTTTGCTTTCTCCATTTCCTCAACAGCAAGCTTGATAATAGAATCCTGAGCAGGCATGGTATAATCCTGATAAATAGATTTTTTAGAAGTAATATCCAAAATCGTTATCACCTTATCCAGCTTTGCCGAGTCTTTTTTTGGCTTAAATGTAAGCTCATAAAAGAACCGGTTAGCCGTTTCTTTAGTTTCCTGAGCATTAGCAAAGGCAAAAAGTGCGATAAGAAATACTGAAAATAGCTTTTTCATTTCTCAAGTTTTAATAATTAGTAATCACTTTTGAAAATTTGTTACAGTTTTTCTTCATTTTTTTAAGAAAGAAGCCTGAAGATAGAGATTAGAAGTTAATATTGTTCGGACAATAACTATTCGTATTGAAAAATTATGATTCTCTTAAAACATTTTCAGCATTAAAAGCTTTAACTTTAATCCTCTCAAAAACAAAATATTATGGATACTTTATCACAATTTAAAAGTGAGTTGGAGGCCGAATACCAGACGACCAGAAAATTCTTTGAAACTTATCCTGACGGAAAAAATGACTATGCTCCGCATGAAAAAAGTATGAAAATGCTTCCTCTTGCCACTCACATTGCTGAAATTTTTGAATGGCCAAACACCATGCTCACCACTTCGGAACTTGATTTTGCCAGTGGAGATTATCAGCCTAAGCAACTTTCTACGAAGGAAGATCTTCTTCAAACTCTTGATCAGAACTTCAAATCAGGGAAAGAAGCTCTTGAAAATGCTAATGAGAGTGATCTTACTGCAAGCTGGGCATTGAAAAATAATGGTGAAGAGCTTGCAAAATGGTCTAAATATGAATCCATTCGTCATGCTTTGAACCAAATTACTCATCACAGAGCTCAACTAGGAGTTTATTACAGGATCAATGACATTCCTTTACCGGGAAGTTATGGCCCTTCTGCCGATCATCAAGCTTTTTAATCACTATATATCTCAACAAAAAACCAATCCGATCGGATTGGTTTTTATTTTATTTTATTTAAAGTTGAATTTTACGGTAAACATGACTTGGCTAGGGCGGAGCTGGATCTTCGTGTAAGAAGAACTATTTGTTGTCTGGTTGATATTATAGGTTTCAAAGAATTTTCTGTTGGCTATATTCAACCATTTGATTTCAAAATCTATTTTCTTTTTAGACCATGAAAACTGGTATGAAATATCGTAGAACGCATTCTTGTAGTTATTAATTCCATCACTTGTATTCACCTGATCCCAATTGAATCCTATCGTATGATTTTCTATTGGATAGAAGTAAACTGCCAAATTGTGATTAAATCCTGAATTTACTCCAAGCCTGCTTTGATTAGTGCTTAAACCAATATTATCCTGTTTGTTTCTTGATAAATTAAGCGTATAATCTATACTTGCCCAACTGAAGTAGGTATTATTGAACTTTAGTCCGTAAGTCTGTGTATTGTTTTTGCTTAAATATTGAGTATCATCCAGGAATGCATCAGATTTTGACAATGTATTTCCATAGCTTACAGAAGCATTGGTTTTGAATTTTGGAAAATATTTCCCCACCTCAACGCTGAATCTATTACTTTTTGAATGATTTTCTCTTTCAATGTATCGAATTAAAGTAGAACCCGTTGCTGCATCCAAAATTGGAGAAGAAAGCAAATTTCTTTTATTATCACTCAATGAATAATTAATATTAAAGAATAGATTGTTTAATGGGTTTCTGTATTCAATTCTTGAACCTGCGCTTTTTGAATTTGTCTGAGGAATTGGATTGTTTGGATCCATCACATTAAATCCTCTTGGGCTTAACAACATATATCCTGCATAAGCCGTCTGAATATCTCCAAAATTATTGCTGATGCTTCCGTTTAAACTTGCTTTCCAAAATGAAGCAAATGAATACTGAATAAATGCAATAGGAGTAAATGTTGTCTTATTTAATGATTTTGAAACTCCTCTTAAATCATCCTCAGCTTTAATACTGTTGAAATTTGCCGGAAAATTAGCAAAAATGCTCCAGGCTTCAGATTTATAATTGATGCCTAATGAAGCCGAAGGAACAATTTCTGTAAATTTCAGATTGTTTTCATACATACCATCATTGAAATTTGGCGGAACATCATTCGGAATTTCCGGATTTGGAATTGCCAGTCCATCAAAGTTTGTATTTAGCCTATCTGTAGAGAAATCAAATCCCACCTGAGGAGTGAATGTCCATCCTTTTGAAGAAAAACTGATATTTGCAGAGTGTGAAGTATCTAAAGTTTTTAGCCTGAATTGTTGTAAAGCTGAAGTTCCCGGTCCAAAATTTACAATTCCGTATTTATCTTTTTCATTCGGATCATTCGGATCTACCTTTGGAAGTTTGTAGGGCAACTGTAAATAATTGGCCGGATCTACTTTCAATTCCTGTTGATCATCCTGGTAACTGATATAAGATTTGAAATTTACCATCTTTTCTCCCCAGGGAATAATGGTACTCAATGAGTTTTGGAAAGAAGATGTAGGTGATTCAACAGCTTGATTTCCCAATCTTCCTGCTCTGTCTGCAAAAGCTCTGTCTGTATTCCAGAACTGGCTGAAACTTGTGGTATTTTTGAAGAACCCTTTCTTGGCATTCTTTGTAAAGATTAGTTCACCTTTTAGTTTATCTGTATAAAAATTATTTCTTGTACTCATTACCACAGTAGACTGTTGCGGTCTTTCGTTGGTTGGGAAATAAGTTGTTTCATTATAATCTTCTCTTTCCACTGCATTGTTGGTATAATTTGCATTAACCTTCAATTCCCATTCTTTCTTTTTATCAATATTAGTTAAATAGTTCGCAGACAAATAGTGAACATTATTCATTAAATATCTTTTAACCGGCAAATTCGGAGTGCTTGCTTTTTCAACATTCAGCCAGTTATTCTGAGAAGTATTAGATCTTTTCCCTTCCCATGCACTTCCGAAAGCAAGAATATTCCCTTCATTTTCCACCTGCTCACCCATATTGTTGGTTTTGTAATTAACTACCCATTGGCTTTTCTGTCCGAAAAACATAGGAGTCAGTTTTACATTCCATAGCCAAGGTTCTCCGAAGCCTGTTCCAACTTCTCCACGACCGGTCATTGTTACCGAATTCTTAAGCTTAATATTGATTGCCGCCTGATCTGAAGGCACTTTATCCTGAAGAATTTTTACCGGTTGGTGATTTTCAAGGACTTCTACTTTTTGTACGGCATCTTTTGGCAGCGAGTTATTGATGGTTCCATAGCCGCCTTCCATAAGGTCTTTACCATTGACATAGAATTTATTGATTGCATTTCCCTGATAGAGAATGGTTCCGTCTGTATTGACTTCTATTCCGGGGATTTTCTTCATTACGTCGGCCAGAGTTCTGTCATTTTTACTGTTGAATGCCTTAAGATCATAGGAAATGGTGTCTCCTCTTGCGGTGATCATTTTGGTTTTCAGCTGTACTTCCTTAATTTCTGTAGCTTCAGACTGCATTTTAAAATTCAGGGTCTGATCGCTGTTACTGATTTGTTTTGTAAGGGGTTTCTGATTGAAAGCTTTTACTTTAAGATCCACATTAGATTCCGGAGAAGTAAAGGTTACCTTGTATTCTCCTTTGGAATTGGTGATTCCGTATGCAAGAATAGCATCTTTCCCAGGTTCTTCAATAGTTACACTAGCACTAGGTATAGCTACTCCATCGTCATCAGTAATTTTTCCGGAAACTGTTTTCTGTGCAAAGGTGAATACCGTCATAAAGAGCATCAGAAATAAGAAAATATTTTTTTTCATATTCATATTTGAATAATTAGTTAATCATTGTGGTTTTTCGTTACACTTTCTTTAAAGATATATTTTTGCGTAAAAGGTTAAATTATATCACTATAAAAATAGTTATTATTTATCTTTTCAGAAAGAAAAATTTCTAGTAGCAGAAAATATCGTTTCAATTTGATGGAGAGAATTAAAATACAAGTGTACAATATTAAAAATCACCAACTGATGAATAATACTAAGAATAATACCTTGTTAATCAATAATTTGAAATTAAATTTCAAAAAAAGCAAACATTTTTTGAAATAAAAAAAATTCTCAGGTCATCAATTTTTAAAAATAAAATTTAAAAATATTTCCCCAAATATTGAATTGAAATAATATAACTCCTTTTTATTCTTGAATTTATCCGCTTTTTATAAAAATTATCTGTGAAATAAAAGTAATACCTTCGTATCAGAATGGATTTTTATTCATCTATTTTGTGTTTTTGCCCTGTGATTCTATTACAGGGTATTTTTTGTTCAAATTGCTAAGAAAATGAAACGTTAAATAAACAATTGTAAATATTTATATTTTTATTTAGACTAAATAATAAAAAATAAATTGGATTATATATTAAAAAAAAATTAAATTCTGGTTCATAAATATTTATTTAATAATTTTGTAACATAAAATTTACAAAATGGGAATTATTTTAAAGCCTATAGATGTTGTGGATGATATTTCTAAAGAGGAATTCTACGAAAAATATCTAAAGCCAAGAAGGCCCGTTGTCATCAAAAATATGGCAAAAAAATGGCCTGCTTACCAAAAATGGACGATGGAATATATGAAGGAGGTTGTAGGAGATGTGGAGGTCCCGTTATATGACAGTTCAAAGGCAGATCCTTCTGCTCCCATCAATGCTTCTGCAGCCCAAATGAAATTCGGTGATTATATAGATCTTATTCAGAGAGAGCCAACTGATCTTAGAATTTTCCTTTTTGACCCGATAAAATACGCCCCTAAACTTCTTGAAGATTATATTTCTCCTAAAGAGCTGATGGGAGGTTTCCTTGATAAATATCCCAATATGTTCTTCGGTGGAAAAGGATCTGTAACTTTCCTGCATTTCGATATAGATATGGCGCATATTTTCCATACGCATTTCAACGGAAGAAAACATATCCTTCTTTTTGATTATAAATGGAAAGAAAGATTATACCAGATCCCTTATGCAACCTATGCTTTGGAGGATTATGATATTGAAAACCCTGATTTCACAAAGTTCCCGGCGCTGGATGGTGTAGAAGGTATTGAATGTTTCCTTGAGCACGGAGACACTTTATTTATGCCTACAGGGTGGTGGCACTGGATGAAATACCTTGATGGTTCTTTCTCTATCTCATTAAGAGCCTGGGATAAATCATGGGCAGTAAAGGCACATTCTTTATGGAATCTTACGGTACAGCGTAAATTTGACGACATTATGAAGTCGAGTTTCAAAAAGAAATACATGGACTGGAAAGAGAGAATGGCCATTAAAAGAGCAGAAATAGCTTTAAAAAGAGGCTTACCCAGATAAGATAAAAAAAGATGTTTCAATGAAACGTCTTTTTTTATCTTATCTGTTTATTTTCAATTATTTACAAAACTCTATACACAGGATACTGTCTGAAAGTTTTTTCCTCAAAATAAGGAGAATGCCTGTACATCCAATCCAGCTGAGTTTCGCCATCTTCCGATAGTTTTTTATCTGATTTTTTTGCTGCTTCAAAAGCATCCTTTAATTTTTGATCTTTCTTGAGCAATTCTGCTGCTGTATCTTCAAAAATATAAGCAGAATAATACTCTTTCTGAGCGAGGATACCATCAAAGAAGTTCCAGTTAAAGAAAGAGTCTAACGCTTCAGGTTCAAGGGTTTCAATAATATATTTAACTCCAGATTGATTGGTAGAAACAATATAATCTCCTGCCATAAATACTCGATCTTTTTTGGATGCCTCAACAGTGGTTTCATAATGCAGATAATATCCTTCGTAAGGATTTTTTACAGTTTTAAAGTCTTTGATCTTGTAGGATTCTACGGCAATAGTGCTATCCTTTTGAATCAGCTTCATCTGAATTCCGTTTCTTTTAAATTCTTCAATAACTCTGTACTGCGATTGTGGGATCACATAGTATTTAGGAATGGTAATATACCCTGTAGGAACTGCTGTGTTAAAAAGCTTGATATTCTTTGTAAATGGTTTGTTTCTGTCATAATAAAGCCTTGGCTTACCTGAGATTTCACTTGGTTTGTATTTGCCTTCATAGCCTTTAAAATCCATGGTTGTATACTTAGTAGAATCTATTTTCCACCGGATTCCATATTGTTTCCCAGCCTCGTATTGCTTAAGGTTTTCTATACGAAGCTGTTTTATTTTCTGATAGTCTTTATCCAGATTTTGCAGGTTAACCAGCATATACTTGTAAGTTGCGTCTACTCTTTTGTCATAAGGCTTCAACATGTGAGTCTCAGGAACGGTTCCCAAAGAATTGAATAAGGTTGTATAGCCTGTAGAATATCTCGGAGAATCTTCGAATGAAGCAAAACCTACCTCGGGAACATCCCCATGAATATTGACATAAGGGGTACTTTCATAACCTAATTTCTTCATATCATCAAGATTTTTAGCCTGATAATCATTATAAAAATAAGCTCCCAACACATTTCCTAAGCGTTCTTTAAAGGTTGAAATATAGGTGAAAGTATATTGATAATCAGCGCCATTACTTACATGGTTATCAATAAAGACATCGGGTTTCAGCCATTGATAGATTTCCTGAAAGCTTCTTGCATTTTTAGAATCTGCTTTGATGAAATCCCGGTTCAGGTCGTAATTCCTTGCATTTCCCCTGAATCCGTATTGCTCCGGACCGTTCTGATTGGCTCTGGAATAGGAGCCTCTGTTCAGCATTCCACTGACATTGTAAGCAGAAATAGCGGCAATCATAAAGTTTTGTGGAGTTTTAATCTTCTTAGTTGCCAGATCTCTCATCAGCATCATGGTGGCATCAATCCCATCCGGTTCTCCCGGGTGAATTCCGTTGTTGACAAAGAGAATGGCTTTATCTTTTCTCAGTTTTTCAATATTCTTTTCAGGAAAAGGGTTGTACACCACCACATAAATAGGCTTTCCATTATCATCCTCTCCTTTTTTAAGGTATTGGATGGTATTAAAATTTTGGGCTAAATCCTGATAATAGGTATTCATTTCATCATAGGTAACAGTTTGGTTACCATTTCCCTTTTCAAAGGGGGTCTGAAATGTTTTTTGAGCAAAAACCAAGGATGAGCTTAGAACAAACAGCAGATATTTCAGTTTCATTATTGACATAATTTTCGGATTTAAAATTAATCAATATGATCCTGTCAAAAAAACAAAATAAAGATCAATACATTATTTTTTCTGCTTTCTTTTCAATCATAATGGGATTACAGATTTCTCGATTTGATTTCTTTATTCACCAAATTAAGGTTAATAAGTAAAGGCAGCATTGTTACAGGCATTATTATAAATGGAGTAAATGCAACAAAGGGAAAACCTTTAGCTCCTTTTATGGACAGAAGCACAATAAATGCTATGATTCCTAACAAAAAAATAATTCCGAAGCCGATAGAGACTCCTTTGAATGTATTTCTTTTTTTAATCAGCTCTTCATTGGTTAATGATTCATAGATATTTTTATTCATTGAATAGAGTTTTTACAAATATAACTGGTTTCCGGGACATAAAATACCGGAAAGAAAAGAGGAAAAATTACTAAGTTTGAACAGTGAATGCAATTCAAGAAGATCAGCGCTCACTAACCAGATTATATAGCCGTAATAATGAAGACAGAATTTATCAATGCTTTACATATAGTAAAAGAATGGGGTTCACAACAAGAAGTTATTCTGGAAACAAGCCAATGGAAAGATGGCCAGCAGATCATAGAATCAGAAAGCTTAAAATTTAATATTCAACCGATTTCACATATAGAAGTAGAAGAAATAAAAGCCTTTACCCAACATTTGCTTCCTGAATCTTATTATCATTTCTTAGCCGAAATTGGAAGTGGGCAGTTTTTAATAGGTAAATATTTACCCTGTTTTGAAATCTATAATTTAACTCAATTACAAGAGCATAACGCCCATGTTCAGCAAGAAATTGAAGAGGCAGAAGAAATAAATGATCATTTTATCATGATTGGCTCCCATTGTTCTATGGGCGATTGGATGGGGTTTTGTACCACCAGGAATGATAAAAGGAACTATGATGTTTATTGTCATGAATATCCTATTGGTGAATATGTTGAAACGTCGGATGAATTGAATTCATGGCGTACTTTTGAAGAATGGGTTATCAAAGCTGTTGAAACTAAAGGGAAAGAAACATTGTAAAATATATATAGGAACAACAGTACAGGGAAGGCCAGAAGAATTTATTATCCTTGAAAAAGAAGATTTGGCGGAAGACTGTTTTTCTTTCATGAAAGAGAAGAATATTTACAATCTTATTATTTCAGGGAAAGAAGCTGATCGGAATATTCTGTCTAACAGTAATTTTTCCGAAGTATTCAGTGAAATAAAAATATTACACCTAAGAGATATAGAAATTAATAAGAGTGAGGATCTTTATCAATTTCTATATCATTTACTTAGCATATCACCATTTCGCCCTTTTTCTGTAGGATATAAAGATGGAAGTGGATCGCTTTGCCAGAATTCATTGGTATCAATATCCATAATGGATAAGGCTCCTGTGAAAGCTGCACCGGTATCCATATTCCAGATATTGGCCTTATTGGTGGGTGTTGTACTTCCAATATAAAGTGTTGGAGTATGCCCGATAAATATCTCTTTGTAAAGAAGCAGTCTTTTAGGATAGAGCATAGAGTGTTTCTCCAATTTCTTATCCATGGCTACGGCTGTTTCCCAAAGGGTTCTGTCCCATCGGTAATTGCTTGAATAGACTTCTTTTTCAGGGCCATGCATGGAAGAATATCCGGCATGAATAAACAAACGATTCTGATCATCAACGTGATAACTTTTCATGCGTTGAAAAAACTCAAGATGGAGCTCCTGATCTTCAGGAGAATAATTCTCATAACTATCTACCGTACTTTTTCCACCATTGGAAAGCCAGACACCGGGCCCTTCTCCACGGGCCAGCCAGTCTTCACACCAAACATCATGATTTCCTTTGATAAAGATACATTCCTGCTTTTCGGAAAGGTCTATTAAAGATTGAATAACTTGGAAAGATTCGCTCCAGCCGTCTACATAATCTCCAAGAAAAATTAATTTGTCATTTTGGGTGACCTCAGCTCTTTCAAGCACCTGTTGCAATGCTCTAAAAGCGCCGTGAATATCTCCTATTACTAATGTTCTGTTCATGGTTTGCTTTCGTTGGTGAAAAGATAAACCATTATCTTTAAATAATGGCTTTGTTTTGGTTCAACGTTGAAGTTTTTTATTATTTTGAAATATATTTTGGATCTACAAACTCTGTAAGCCATACTCCGTTAGCTGATTGATAAAAAGCAATTCCTTCTTCATACATTATTCCGGTTCTGATGGTCAGAATTATGGGTTTTCCGTGTCTCATCCCCACCTTTGTAGCAGTCTCTTTATCAGCGCTTAAGTGTACATGCTGGCGGCTTCTTTTTTCTATTCCTTTTGCCATAATGGAAGAAATATTGGCTTCAGCAGTTCCATGATATAAAAAATCAGGAGGTTGTATTTCTTCCAAGGCTAAATCTATATTGATAGAATGGCCCTGACTGGCTCTGATCCTTGTTTTATCTTCGTTAAAGGCAAATCTTTTTTTATTATTGGTTTCAACCACCTCATCTAATTCTTCCAAAGAAAAATACACTCTCTTTTTAGCTGATTTTGTTCTTAGTTCTTCTACATCTGCCCATCCGTTTTCATCCAGCTTTAGGCCGATAGTTTCGGGTTGGTGCCTCAAAATAAGGCTTAAAAATTTACTTATTCTTTTTGTTTCTATTTCGTTCATTGTTTTTTGTGTTTTCATTAAGTGTTATAAAATTCCGGGGGGAAAATGACTGTAAACCCTGTTGTTTTATTGATTTCATCTGCATATTGATCAAAATAATAGGTGTCTGGTGCTATTGAAAGCATTACAGATACACTATTATGAAGATAGAGGAATAAATCAGATTCTCCTGGTCCTTTTCCCTTCAATATATTTTGAATTTCAAATCCATTGATCTTATTTAAAGGAACTAATAAAGTCTTCTTTTGATCTGAAAACCCCAGCAGGCTATTTTGATTATCTATCCAAAGGAAGGTCTTATCCTTTACCCTATTCAGTACTTCAACCGGAGTCTGAAATGTATAATCCGGAGAATAATGAACACCACAATTTCCAACTTCTACCGCTTTATTGATTTCAATTTTTCCATGATATTTCTTCAAAGGGAAATTCGCAATATCATTATCAGGATCATATTTGGAAAATATACCGGTCAGGATTTTTAGGATAGACTTCATTGGTTTACAGAGTATAGTTTTTTAATATTAGGCAAGATTTACCAGTTTATCAAATAAGAGCTTCATTCCCTGTGTTGCTGTTTCTTTCATTACTACTGCTCTTTCTCCGTAGCCAAAACCTGTTTCATTAGGATTGATAACGATTAAAAGGCAGTCATCTTTGATATCGTGGATCAGCCCGGCAGCAGGATATACCTGTAAAGAAGTTCCGATCACCAATAAAATATCTGAATCTTTTACCATTTCTCTGGCATCCTGATATAAAGGAACATCTTCTCCAAACCATACGATAAATGGTCTTAATTGAGCACCATCTTCAGCTTTATCTCCTAGTTTTATATCGTCTTTTTGTTCGTAGATCAGTTTTTTGTTATTGCAAGAACAAGACTTGAACAGTTCTCCATGGATGTGAAGGATCTTAGAGGAACCGGCTCTTTCATGCAGATCATCAATGTTTTGGGTAATAATTTGTACCTCAAAATATTTTTCCAGTTCTGCTACTAGTTTGTGGGCTTCATTAGGTTCTACTTCATGCAACTGACGTCTTCTCTGATTGTAAAATTCCAACACCAGGGCTCTGTCTTTTCTCCATCCTTCCGGACTGGCCACATCAGTTACACTATGATTTTCCCAAAGGCCATCTCCGTCTCTGAAGGTTTGAATTCCACTTTCGGCACTGATTCCTGCTCCGCTTAATATGGTTAGTTTTTTCATTGGTTTTAAATTTTGTTTTGTACACTGTGTTTTTTGGCCACTAATGCACGAATATAATTGATTCTAAATAGGAGATTCTAAAAGGGCTTTATAAATTTCTTCATTCTCTTCATCAAAACAGACAAAAATAACTTTCTCTATGATATCTGATTGAAATTTTCTTAGTTCATTGACAGCAATTTCTCCTGCCAGTTCTTTTGGAAACCTATAAATTCCTGTACTGATATTAGGAAAAGCTATTGTTTTAACACCAAGATTTTCTGCTACCAGTAAAGAGTTCTTATAACAATCTGATAAAAGCTTTGAGCTTTTTTCTTTATTATCATTCCAAACTGGTCCTACTGTATGAATAACATATTGTGCAGAAAGATTGCCTGCTGTTGTTACTACTGCTTCCCCTGTTTTACACTTACCCTGCCTGTTTCTGATCGCTCTGCATTCTTCCAGAATTTGTGGCCCTCCTGCACGATGAATAGCACCATCTACACCGCCACCACCCAATAAGGAAGAATTAGCTGCATTGACAATGGCGTCTGCATTAATTTTTGTGATGTCTCCTTTTATAACTTCAATTTTCATTATATTTCTTCAAATGGCTTCAGCATCTCTTCTTTTTAGCCGCGAAAGCACGAATGTTTTTACAATATTATGGATTCGTGGTGGTTATTTTTAAAGTGTTTACCAAGCTTCCTATTTCTGTATTTACTGATCCTTTAAAATCATTTCCTACAAACACTTTAATAACTTCTATATTTCCCACAATGGCCTGATTGAATCTCTCCAGCTCTTCTGAGGGAACCCACAGCTCATTATGATTTCTTGCTCCTACATTCTGTGCCGGATATTGATTGGCAACTTCCTCTGAAACATCAAAACGGGTTACAAAACCAAGATAGTTTCCAAACTCATCTCTGGTATTCCATTTCTCAGCAATTTCTGAGGCATAGTCTTCATCCAGTACCGGATAAAAGATTGGTTGCCATTCCAGTCTGGGCGGAAATTTTTTGTATTCATTCTCTATAATCAATACCATTTCCTTCTCTCCTACCGGTCTGTAAAGTCTTGTTGTTTTCATCTTGTTCATCTTAATTTTCTGATCCTATCCTCTGAGCAATTTCATAGGATAACGGATATATTTTTTCTATGGGCAATAGTTTCTTTGCTTTATTAAATTCTCCTTGTTTGGTAAGGTTTAAAATCTTTTTTACCAGAGGCGAATAATCTTCTATTTTTACAATCCAGTCTTCATTAAATTCTTCTATCAGATAGCGACTGATTCCAATCTGAATGGAACGATATTCCAATTTGTTTCCTTTAATATTTCTTTCAGGATCCCATTGTACATACACTTTCGCATTTTCAAATTCTTCTTCCCAAATTTTGGGATTGGGATATACTCTTTTTTCAGGAGAGGTTAAAATTGCCAGTTTCAAAGCTTTTTCCCATGCTTCCCGCTTAATATGTATAGCAAGAGTACATTCCTGATTGGATTTCTGTCCATAATTACTTCGTTCCATCATCCAAAGAAAAGAAGGTTTAATCCATGTCATCCTGCTGAATGAAAAAGGAGCGCTAAACTTCTGATTTTCTACTGCAGCTTTTGCAATGGCTTTATTATAAGCCTGATATACAACAATGGTATCACGGGTGTAATCTGCTCTTATTTCAAATTCTTTCATCATTTATTAATCAAAATCATAGACATATACTTCAACGTTCTATTTCCCCCTTAAATATAAAATTAAAATCTCTGTATTCAGTATTAAATCAGTCTTTTAAAATCTTTTGAATAAGGAGAATAAGACCCGAAAATAGTATCAAATTTCATGTCCAGCTTATCAAACTTAAACTCCTCATCAATCTGATCCAGACAGGTTATCACTAAATACTTTTTAGTTGAATTGACATAAGCTCCATCCAATTTTAAGGCATAATTCAGCAGACTATAATCTAAATCACCCAACCTTAATTCTTTCTGATACTCATTAAAGGTACAGGTTTCTTCTTCATTATTTCTCAACATCATCTCTTTTTCATTGCTCATCCAGCCATTTCCGTGGCGTGTTGCATAGCTTCTGGTCACATAATACATTTCAATATCTTCAATATCTAGCTTTTTACAGATCTTATAAGCATTTTTTGAGGTTGTGTGAGCATAGGTTACGTTCGGAAAAACCCCATGATCCATATCTAATAAAATACCCTGGCTGCCTTCAAAAATGAGATTTTCAAATGAATTCAGATAGCCATAATCATCAATCTTCCAATCTATTTTCTCAATAGCTTCTAGAAAAGGAGCAATCTTTTCATTAATCTGATCTTTATCCATAAAACCGTAGTAATAACCTATTCCTTTCAGCTTTTCAATCAACATATCTCTTGGAGCAATAAGATCAATTGCAAATAGTTTGTATGGGCTTTCATTTCTTTTCATCGTTGCTCCTACTCCTTTTCCACAGGTTCCGTGTTCCAGATTTTTTGAACTGCTCCTGTTTTGCCAAACATCAAAAGGCGTGGTTACCTTCGCTAATGGATGAATATGAAGCTCCAGATTTCCGTTTTTTGCCTTTAATTCTTCTCTTTCATTGAATAGAAATAGAGGATGAATCGTACAATGTTCCGTAAAATAAGACGGTAATCCGCGAAGAGCCCCGCTTGCAAAGCTGGAATGAACGTGTTTTCTATCCTCCATCATTACGGTATGAGCTGCCTGTTGTCCCCCCGAAAATCTGATAACCACAGATTCGGGGTTTTGCTGAGCCAGAAAATCGGTAGTGATTCCTTTTCCTTCATCTCCGAAACCTAATCCTATAACTATTTGCGCCTTTTTCATGTTTAGCATTTTCTTAATTATTGCCCTTCCGGCAAATTGGTGTTCTAAAGCATCTGTACGTTGTCTAACCCATCCAGATTTGGTGTTCCAAAGGTTTTATCTTTATACTTTTCGCAGATAATCCTTTTAATAACCTCCGGAATCTCTCTGTGGTCTTCTATCGATATACAATTCTGACCTAGCAGCTCTTTCCAGCCTCTGTCTGCTCTTATGGACTGATCGGAATGTAAAACACTGATGTGATATACCTCGTATCGTTTTTTAGCTTCTTCCAACAGTTCACCATGAGTATAAGTTTGTTGTCCTGAACCCATAATTTCCCTGATGGCTGATGCCGGAAGTACTTTCAGACAAGGTTCGTCACCTACAGTAAACAATAATCCTTTCTGATTTCTTTTTTCAAAGGCATCTGTTCTGGTGTGGAATGCCGCAAAATACCATGCTAAAAGATAGCTTTCACCTGCATTTCCTCCGCCTCCAGATTCAATATAAGTACGGGTAAGCCACATATCCAGTTCTTCATCTCCAGACTCAAACTGCCCTACCTGAAGCGGATAACTATCACATTCATGATCTCCTATTCCCAGGAAAAGCAATGCCGGATCCGGAACTCCGCTTTGGATAATTCCACCCATCAGCTTAGGTAAGCCTTCTCTGATGAGTTCATGAGGAATATGTCCCATACTTCCGGTGACATCCAATCCCAGAATAATAGGAACTGAATTAGGGTGCACTTCAGAGTCTCTGGATTCCCTGAAAGAAATTCCGTTAGGCATCATTGAGGGATGTGCCTGTCTTTTGGCATTCTGTGTGAAAATTTCACCTGCAGATTTTGTTTTGTAACCTGCTTTGCTTGCTCTGTCATAACGAGCATCTATATCGTATCTTGTACTTCCCATGACTAAAATGTTTTTCCAAATAAATATTCAAATCTCTTCTGAGTAACTTCTAGTTGAATATTTAGATTTCTGATTGTTAATGATAATTCCATGTCTTTCTGAACGAATGCTTCGGGATTAAAATCCGCGAAAGTCAAGCTGTTTCTGTCCAAAGGACTGATATCAATAAGTCCTTCCTGTTCCCGCTCGAGTCTTTTTATTTTTAACTCGATATCTTCTACCTTGCGCCTGTAAATCAATTCTGAATCTTCTCCGATCGTTCGCGCACGGTCTTCTCTGATCTGATCATTATTTCTTTGTAATGATTCGATAAATCTTGGTTTTAATTCATCTTCCATATCTGACCATTTTTTGTGTTATTATTACGCTAATTGAAAAGAACATAGCTATGCTTCCTGCATTCATTTTAACAGGAATACATTACATCAGTTCTTAAAACATATTTTAATCCGCTAATCAAGGTTTTTCCTTCGTGTCTTAAAGGATGATAAAAGATTAAGGCAGTCCCTTTTTTAGGAGCTACTGTGAAAAGGTTTTCGAATTCTGTTTCTCCGCCTTCAAAATCATCATTCAGATAGATTAAAAACGTATAGAAACTTTTTTCTTTTTCGTTTCTGATGTAGCTTCCATCACGATGCATTTTAAATTGCTGGCCAGGAGAATACTTGTAAACCCTGAACATCTCATTAAAATTCAGAAGCCTGAAATTTTCATGTTCCTGTGGAAGAAATTCAGCGGCTTTTTTGAAAAGATCTTCTGCAAGATCATTGTCGAAAATCATCAGCCTGTCATTATTTCTGATTCCTTTGCTCATCATCTGGCGTCCGCCAACATTGATCTTGGCTTCTTCAAAATCTTTTCCTTGAGATAAGGCAATGTATTCGTCACATTCGGCTTCTGAAAGAAAGTCCTCAATCAGAAATATCTGCGGATGTAGGTCTGTTTTTTCCATGATTACTATTTTGTGACTGGTTATTGTGTTTTTACCCTCTTAATTCATCTCTAACTTCCATTAAAGCAAATCCTAAAAGGTTTTCTCCGTTCCATAATAAAGGATTTTCTGCTCTTGAGTCTGTTTCCAGCATTCCTATCCCCCAGATGGTATCATAAGGACTGGCTTCTACAAGGATTTTATCCCCTGTTGATAAAAGAAAGTCTTTATACTTTTTGTTCTCAGAAAATTTTAAAAGATTTCCTTGTTTTACAATCTCATATTTGTGTTCATCCCAGACTTTCGGATCAAAATTCTTTACTTTTCTTCCCAGACTTTTAACCTGATTAGGAGTGGCTGCCTGCACTATTTTTTCTAAGGTTTCAGCATCATTGAATAATCTTGCCTTACCAGCCATCATATAATGTTCTGCTGTTTTGTAAACAATCCCATTTTCTTCAAACTTTCCTGTAAACCATTGGCTAAAGCAGGACTTGGTGATTTCATCTTTAACCGTATGCCCCCAGAAAAACAAAAATTTTATCCTTTGCTTTTTCTGAAATCTGTCTTTAATATTTTGTATGGTGTATTTCATATTGTGTTATTTATACGCAAATATAATACAATATCATTTTCCAAACCAAATTTATTTGTGTTATTTTTACGCTAATAAACATAAACAACTGATTATCAATAATAAAATTTAATTAATAAAAATACGAATACTATAAATATTATGACCCCAATACCACGAATCTATAAGGTTTAAGCTAAAGCCGGTGGAATGCTGGTATATAAAAAAACAGGCTAAAGCCCGTTTCTATTGAATATCTCTTCTGAATATCTTTTATAAAATACCTGATGTAATTCTTAATAATACACTTACTGATAAATTTTGTGATTATTCGTGTAAAATATTTGTGCGATTTGTGGTTAAAAAACTATTTGATTTCGAAGTAGAAGCCCTGTTCTTCCAACTCTTTATATTTTTCCTGATTGAAAGTAAAAAGCTTTCCGGGTCTTCCGCTTCCTTCTTTTTTAACGTTATTGGTTTCATTAAGCAAACCATAGCTCATAATTTTTTTACGGAAGTTTCTGCGGTCAATTTCTTGTCCCACAATAGTTTTGTAAAGGTTTTCAAGGTCTGAGAAAGGAAATTCTTCATTGAGAAGATTAAAGCCGATTGGCTGATATTGAATTTTGGTGCGAAGCCTTTTTAAAGCAATATCAATGATGCTTTTGTGATCGAAGGCTACAGTTGGAAGTGCATTGACACTGAACCATTGTGCATCATCTGCATCAGAGTCTGCAAACAGCTCGTGGTAAGAAGGGTTCACCAATCCCAAATAAGCCACTGAAACCACTCTGTTTCTTGGATCGCGGCCCACATTGCCAAAGGTGTAGAGTTGTTCTAAAAAATCGGGTTTTATGCCCGCCTCTTCATGTAATTCTCTCTTTACGGCATCATCGAGGTTTTCATCATCAAGAACAAGACCTCCCGGAAGCGCCCAACCGCCTTTAAAGGGTTCAATATTTCTTTTGATTAAAAGGATTTGAAGATCTTTTTTATCGAAATATCCAAAAATGACTGCATCTACAGCCACTTTGATATCCTGTAATTTTTTTGGTGAGCCCATATACTAATTTGCGTTACGAATACGCAAATATACAATTTTTTAATTTAACCCAAATGATAATCTTTTATTTTATACGTCAAGTTCTGTCGTTATCAGCAATTATTTTTGCCATACAAAGTTCAATTATTCTGTAGAATAATAACATCAAATTAATCACCTAATATTAAAAAAATGGCAGACTTATTAATTATTGACCAATATACCGGCGAACAATGTGGGTATTTAGAAACACAGGTATGGTATGACAACACAACTCCTATGAGTGATGCTCTTTGTGACCAAGTAGTATATATAAAACGTGAGAATAAGTATTATAAAAGAGTATTAAATGATTACCTAACCGTTAAAATGTTTGGTGCTGTTGGGGACGGATTAGCCAATGATTCCAGTGCCATCCAAAAAGCAGTTGATTTTTGTGAAACCACTTCTCAGAAAACTCTGTTTTTCCCTCCCGGAGATTATCTGTTGAATACTCCTATTCAAATCTCAAGAGGTGGAGTAAAATTTCTGGGTTCCGGTGCATTATTAAGAGAAGAAAGCTGGTTTCCTAACTCACCTGTTTATTCTTCATTTCCCAAACCTCCATTTTCAGGATGTTCATTGATTATTCCTAAGAATAGCAGTGCTATTGTTTTTAAAGGCAGTGTAGTTGATCCCATTAGTATTGAAGCTATTCAATTTTTGGCAAAAGAAGGTAGAACAGTTGGAGAAACTTATGCTATCAATTTTAAATCAGAGTTTACAGGACCTACATGGCCTTTTGTTATCAAGGATTGTCACTTTAGAGGCTTTAACCGAGCCCTATCCTTTAAGAGCGACACGGCTTATAATGTTGCCTGGGTGCAAATTACGGGTTCCGCTTTTTCTCAAAATGATGAATGTGTATATTTTGATTTTGCAAGTGATAAACAACGTAATTTATCTTGGGGATTTTTATTTGAGAATAATAAATGTCATGATAATACCAGGGTTATTTATGGTTATTTTGCTAAAGATCTGGTAAAAATCGTGAATAATAATTTTGAAGGTTCTATCCCTTACTCCAATGACCCTTATATTGTATTGCCCGACCCGGTTAAAGAGAAAGCCCACTACCATGATTATTATAGTATCGATATAGAAATTGATAATGCCGTTGTCCAGTTTTTTGGAAACCATTTTGAGGGCATGAAAAATCATGCTGTTTATATTTCTTCATTAAGAAAAGATATTCAAGGGAACTATATGCCTACTTTTGGCTCAACATCTCTTTCCAATAAAAACAAGGTCGAAATTTTTGGAAATAATATGGATGGAATGACTGTGAATGAGCAAATAAAGTTCAACCTAACCGGTGTTCAGGTCATCAATAAAGATGATGTTCCTTTATCTGTTCACGCATGCGAAATTCTTGAAAATAATGCTACCAGTGCAAACATCTTTTTAAATCCCGAAGCTAAAAAAAATGGTACAATTATTAAGTTTTCAGATACTGATGGTTCTTCCTATTTATTCAATAATACATTAGATAATTATGGTGTTAGAAAAATTCCTGCAACTCCGAAATCATTACTGATTGATGGTGAACAATATGAAAGTAAAGGGAATAATACTTCAGATAATAATAATAATAATCATTATTGGGGAGGCAGTACTTTAGCATTCAATTCGATTCCAAAATATCTTGGAGCTTCCTTTAAAATTAAAAGCAGATTAGATATTTTTGCAGCAAGTGTATTTTTCAATATTTTTCATCTTAATGGATCAAATCCAAGCGAGACATACGCCAAAGATATTCCGGGAACATTATTTCAAAAAGGTGGAGATTCGTTAATTGTAGCGATCATTCCTAATGATAATTATTATCCTGATGTAACAACTAAAAATGTATTCTCTGCAGGGCTTTCAATAGGCAATTTGGAACAAAAAAACATATTGGTGTCCACAGATGTTACTTATTTTACTTTTTCTTCAGAAAATCCCAGTATTTTACCTTATTATGCAAAATCTAATCTTGTAGAAAAATTCGGCACTTTCACAGAAGGACAACATTTTGTAGATATGAATCATAAAATAAATATTGTCACTGAAAGTGGAACCATTGACCGGGAAAATTTCCTCTTGGATGTAACTATTTCTGGAACAGCCGGGGATAATTTCATTACAGCCGTAAATCATCCGCGAAAATTGACAACAGGGCAATATATTAAAATACCTAATCCACAGGCCCTTCTGAAATACGATGAATATAAGATCACAGGATGTGAAAATGGACAAAAGTTTTATTTAGATAAAGCTTTATTGAACTCGTTTACCAATTCCACTGTCTCTTTCAAAGAGCCAACTATTACTATAGTTAACTAATTATACTCAATCAAGAAAGAGGCTATCTTCTATCTTAAAAAAGGAGATAGCTTCTTTCTATTAAATTATATTTTATCTGTACCCTTATAATAAAAGTTCATACCTTTAAGGTATTATTATAACCAACTTAAAATTAATTATTTATGAAAAATTTACTAGCAATCATCCCTATCGTTTTATTACTTTCATCATGTGAAAAAGGAAAAAACGTTACCTCTGAAAATTCAGATAAAAAAGATTCTGCTGCCACAACATCTGAATGGAAGCCTGTAGATTCAGCTACTGCAACCAAAGCATGGATGGAATTTGCAACCCCAGGCGAAATGCATAAAATGCTGGCCAAATTTGACGGAAACTGGACCGGAGCTACCAGTATGTGGATGGATGACAGTGGAAAAGCAGCAACAAGCACTTCTGAATGCACTAATAAAATGATCTTCGATGCCCGCTATCAGGTAAGCAATTACAAAGGAAATTTCATGGGAATGCCTTTTGAAGGTATGAGTATTATGGGCTATGATAATGCCAAAAAAAAGTTTGTAAGCACATGGATAGACAATATGGGAACAGGTTTAATGCATGCAGAAGGAGATTGGAATCCCGCTAAGAAATCTATTGATTTTAAAGGTAAAATGACAGATCCAAGCCAACCGGGCAAAGAATGTGAAGTAAGAGAAGTTTATACATTTACTGATGATAACAACCATACTTTGGAAATGTATGGACCTAATCCTAAAACAGGAAAGGAAATGAAAACGATGGAAATAAAATTCACACGCAAAAAGTAAAAACAAAAAAACCGCTTCTTAATTGAAGCGGTTTCTGTTTTATAGTGAATGAATTAATCATTAAGCTTTAATACAGCCATGAATGCAGATTGTGGAACTTCCACTCTTCCGATCTGCTTCATTTTCTTCTTACCTTCTTTCTGCTTTTCCAATAGCTTACGCTTTCTGGAAATATCTCCTCCGTAACATTTTGCAGTAACGTCTTTTCTTAAGGCTTTGATAGTTTCTCTTGCAATAACCTTCGTTCCCAATGCTGCCTGAACAGCAATATCAAACTGCTGTCTCGGGATCAGTTCACGAAGCTTCTCACACATTCTCTTACCAATATAATAAGCATTACTGTCGTGAATCAAAGATGAAAGAGCATCTACCATGTCACCGTTAATCAGGATATCCATTTTCACAAGCTTGGAAGCTCTGAATCCGATTGGGTGGTAATCAAATGATGCATATCCTTTAGAGATTGATTTTAATCTGTCGTAAAAGTCGAAAACAACTTCTGCCAAAGGCATATTGAAAATTAATTCAACTCTTTCTGATGTTAAATAACTTTGGTTAACAATCTCTCCTCTTTTCTCGATACATAAAGTCATTACAGCACCTACGAAATCAGATTTTGTAATGATAGAAGCCTTAATGAAAGGTTCTTCTACTCTATCCATTGTGGAAGGATCCATCATTTCAGACGGGTTGTTAATCAAAATCGGAACCTCAGGTTCTTTTTTAGTATACCCGAAGTAAGATACGTTAGGTACCGTAGTAATTACGTTCATATTGAACTCTCTGTCAAGACGTTCCTGAACAATTTCCATGTGAAGCATTCCTAAGAATCCGCAACGGAATCCAAAACCAAGAGCAGCTGAGCTTTCCGGTTCGAAAACCAAAGAAGCGTCATTCAATCTTAGCTTTTCAAGAGAGAATCTCAACTCTTCAAAATCCTCAGAATCAATTGGATAAATACCTGCGAATACCATTGGTTTTACTTCTTCAAAACCATCAATAGGACCGTCTGCAGGCTTCTCGAAAGAAGTAATAGTATCTCCTACTTTTACTTCACGAGCATCTTTAATCCCTGAAACCAAATATCCTACATCACCACACTGAATCGTTTTCTTTGGAACCTGCTTCAGTTTTAGAGTCCCCACCTCATCTGCGCCATATTCTTTTCCTGTTGCAAAGAATTTGATCTTTTCATTTTTGGTGATGCTACCGTTTACTATTTTGAAGTAAGCTTCAATTCCTCTGAACGGGTTGTAAACAGAGTCAAAGATCAAAGCCTGAAGAGGCCCATCAGGATTTCCTACCGGTGCAGGAATTCTTTCAACAATCTGCTCCAATAAGTGATGAACTCCTTCTCCTGTTTTTCCTGAAACTCTCAAAACATCTTCATATTCACATCCGATAAGATTCATGATCTCATCAGTTACTTCTTCAGGGTTCGCAGACGGAAGGTCAATTTTATTTAAAATCGGAATAATTGTTAAATCATTTTCCAATGCTAAATATAAATTACTGATCGTTTGTGCCTGAATGCTTTGTGCTGCATCCACAATAAGAAGAGCTCCTTCGCAGGCAGCAATAGAACGGGAAACTTCATAAGAGAAGTCTACGTGTCCCGGTGTATCAATCAGGTTTAGAATATATTTTTCTCCTTTATATTCATAATCCATCTGGATCGCGTGAGACTTGATGGTGATCCCACGTTCCTTTTCCAAATCCATATCATCAAGCGTCTGAGACTGTAGTTCTCTTTGAGTAACCGTATTAGTATACTCCAAAAGACGGTCTGCCAAGGTACTTTTACCATGGTCGATATGAGCGATTATGCAAAAATTTCGTATGTTTTTCATTTAAGAATCTTGTAATTTGCAAAGATAAAAAAAAGAGAGAGATTATTGTCTTTCATCATCTTATTGTATCAATTTATTTAAAATAAGTGATAAGAACTATCAATATAGCCGAGTATTTTCTCTTTAAATTAATTAAAAATATAACTTCCGGTTAATGAATCCAGATATACATTTGGCATTTCCGAAGTATCAACATTTTTACTTCTTCTACCAGGCCCAGAATCAATGGCTGCACCAATCACCGCTCCTATAATTCCTCCTGCCATCACTCCAATCATCGCTCCATTTCCATTATTGGCCGGATACAGTTCTGTTTTAGTAGCAATAACATAAAACCCTTTATCGTCTTTTATCATTTCTAGATATCCTACCGGGGTAGATCTGTAAGCTTTACCATTTTCTATATACCCAAATACCTCTTCATTACCAATAACCTCGTTGTTTATATTTGCATTAGTATCTTTAATATTGATTACTCTTCCTTTTTTATTTTTATCTGTAACGTAATTCGGTTCGGGTTTCTGCCCATAAAATGATCTGAAATCTTTATACACTCCGTCTTTTAATTCCGTGCTACCAAAAAGCAGAGAATTTTCAGTAAGATATTTCTCGTAATTCGTTAAATCTACTTCAGACATTGCACTTCCTAAAGGCAAGCTCACATAAGATTCCCTAATCATCCCGGTTACAACATTAGATATCTGGCTTGCGATATATTTAGGAAAATTGGAATCGGATGTGATAACGTTTTGAATACGGTTTAGAAAGTAATACTTATTGTTTCTTTTGATAAAACTTGAAAATTTAAATTTGATTTTTGTCATGGAAGTTTTTTCTTCCGGATCCTCATTATAAACCTTTAAGTCTTCCAGCATTAAAACAATATCATTATTACCTTTTACTTTGTTATCTTTTGAAAACCAATCTTCAATATACTTTTTCAAATCATCATTGGCAAATTTAAGAGTAAAGGTTTCTTTACGATAAGGTATATTTCCTATTTCTTTATCTGGTCTGTTATCAATAACTGTTATTGATTTTGTAGTTCCTTTTCGGTCTTTAATACTTTGCTTCAATTCTACTACTTCTGTTTTCTGTGCTGATAATGAAACCGCCATCATTAAGAAGAAAAATACTTTTTTCATTTATTATTTTTCCGGCAAAAGTATAGATTTAAAGGTAAAAATTAAACGGCTCTCACAAAAAAGGGTTGTAAGAGCCGTCTAACATTAAAAAAATAAACTATTATGGGTTTTGTTTAGGTCCCGAAGTATTATTGTGTACATGAGGTTTTCTTTCATTCATTTTATCTCTCATCATCCCCTCAGATTGAAACAGCTTCAGAACTTTCTGGCAGGGAATCACCTGCTGCATTTTCTCTGCATATCTTTTTCTGTTATCCAAAAGCTTCTGTCCTATTTCGAAGCTTTGCTGTAATTTAGCTTTGGCTTCATCGTCTGATAAAGTTTCAGGATTAAAGCCTGGATCAAACTGACTTTTTATCTGTTTCTGACTGTCAAGATACTCGTTATAAAGCTGTGTAAATTCTGCCTTATCTCCCGGATCTACATTCAGATTATCCATGATCATATTATTCCTGAATTTTTTAAGGAGTTCCTTTCTTTCTTCAGGAGAAAGATTGTTGATGACCTCCTTTCTTTGTTTAGGATCCATCTTTTTCCAGTCGTAATCGGTTCTTTGAGCATTTAAGCCAAGACTAAAACCATAAATAATAAAAAACGTCAATAGTATCTTTTTCATCTTTCTTTATTAATTATATAAATCCAAATAAACATCCTGAGTCGAGTTGCTCGCCAGTTCTGCAATTTCAGAATTGGAGAACGAATCCAGATATTCATTCATCCGTGTTTCTTCTTTTTTAGTTACAGGTTTCACTATTTTTTGTGAAACAGTTTTCTTGTCGTTTCCTCCTTCGCTTTTCACAGCAAAAGAAGCATTATTTTTCTGATTTCCAACTGTTTGATTATTATTTTCAACAGAAGTTAAATCTCTTTTCAACGTTTCATAAGCAAGCTCACCCTCCGTTGTAGGCTCTCCTTTATGATTGGCATATGTATCTTTTGAATTCAGATTTTTATCAGCCGAATCATTATTGACATTAAAAATAAAAGTTACGCCAAAGATCAAAGCCAATGATGCAGCGGCTGCATACATCCAATTTAACTTAAAGACCGGCGCAGGTGCTTCTTGCTCCGGCTTTATATCATTCATAACCCTCTCCTGAATATTTTCAAACAAATTTTCAGGGACTGTGTAAATGTTTTTACGTTCCAGTTTTTCTATGTCGAACTCTTTCATCTTTGTTTTCTCAAAAATTATCTTTCGTAATTTTCCTTAATATAATCTTCTATTTTCTGTTTGGCATAATGATAATTTGTTTTCAAAGTTCCTACCGACATATCTACAATCTTAGATATTTCTTCATAGGGCAAATCATCATAATACCGCATCATAAATACCAGTTTCTGCTTTTCCGGCAGGCTTTGTATGGCATTCTGCAGTAAAATTTGTATTTCTTCGGCATCTCCTTCCACATTATCAGCCACCAGGTTCTGCAAGTGATACTCCGGATCTTCATCTGTCTTCTGCATTTTCTTCAGTTTATTAACCTGCTGTAACGCTTCGTTGGTTGCAATCCTATACAGCCATGTATACAACTGGCTATCGTTTTTAAACTGATGAAAATTTTGATAAGCTTTAATAAAAGTTTCCTGCAAAGTATCCTGAGCAAGATCTCCGTCCACAATAATTCTTCGTATGTGCCAGTACAATCTGCTTTGATAGGCATCCATCAAGGCACGAACACCTTTATTCTGTGTCCGTGGATCCTGCATCAACGAAATAATTTCCGCGTCCTTAATCTTCATAAGATGCCTTTCACTGTTTTGGATTACAAAAATAACTGAAAGTTAAATTAAATATTCAATTTTCAATTTAAATATTAAAAATAATATGAGACAGTTACGCAATAAACGTGCCTCTATTTAGGTTTTGGGTTTCTGTACTGTTCTTCCTTTCCCGACTCGTCTTAAAATCTTATATTTGTTAGATGCAAATTGTAATAATCGGTTCCGGAAATGTGGCTTATCACATGGCAAAAGCTTTCAGTTTGAATGGCATTTCCCTTGCTCAGATTTTTGGGCGGAACGAAAAAGAATTGAGTAAAATCTCCGAAGAGCTGAGTATTCCTTGTTCTACGGAACATCTGGAAGATGCAGATTTGTATATCATCTGTGTAAGTGATAATTCTGTAGGAGAAGTCTCGAAAATGATTACCAAAAAAGATTGTCTGGTGGCTCATACTTCCGGTTCTCTTCCTAAAGAAACATTAAGCGGAGCATACAGAAAGGCTAGTTTTTATCCGTTACAGACCTTTTCAAAATCCAAAGAACTGGAATATGATAAGATCCCGTTTTTTATTGAAGCTGAGCACGAAGAGGATACCAGAATACTTTTTGAATTGGCAACCAGGATTTCAAAAAATGTAATGGAAAGCAATCATGAAAAAAGAAAATACATTCATTTGACAGCCGTTTTTGCCTGCAATTTTGTAAATCATCTTTTTTCAAGAGCTAAGGAAATTTCAGATTCTCAGGAAATCCCATTCGATTATTTTTTACCCCTGATTGAGGAAACCGTTCAGAAGATCCATGAAATAGAACCTAAACAGGCTCAAACAGGACCAGCAGTAAGAAATGACCTTAGGGTTTTAGAATTACATGAGCAGCTATTACAAAACGAAGAAAGTATTAGCATTTATAAGACAATGAATCATTCTATTCAAAAAATGTATGAGTTATAAAGAGAAATTAAAGGATATTAAGGCCTTTGTATTTGATGTAGACGGTGTTTTTACGGACGGGAGTGTCTATCTGATGCCGGGAGGAAATATGTGCAGGGTAATGAATGTACTGGATGGCTATGCCGTGGTTAAAGCCTTAAAAAACGACTATTTAATAGGAGTTATTACAGGAGGCAATGATGAAATGGTAAAACACAGAATCAATTATCTTGGTATCCAGGATTATTATCCGAAATCTCATAATAAAATTGAGGATTTTGAAGATTTTAAAAAGAAATATAATCTTAAAAATGAGGAAATTCTGACCATGGGAGATGATCTTCCGGATATTCATATCATGGAAAGTTCTGCTATTGCGGCATGTCCTGAAAACGCAGTTCCTGAAGTAAAAGGGATATCTGATTATATTTCTACGAAGAAAGGAGGAAGCGGTGCTGTACGAGACGTTATTGAACAGGTAATGAAAGTTCAGGGAAACTGGCATGATGATAACACCCAATCTGTATAACGGTACTTATGAAATTACTTTTAGCATCCCAATCACCAAGAAGAAAAGAACTTCTTTCCAGCCTTGGTTTTGAATTTGAAGTGGTAAAAATCGACTGTGAGGAAATTATCCCCGACTCTATTAAAATAGAAAATGCTGCGGCTTATTTATCTGAATTAAAGGCTGATGCTTTCAGAAGTCTGACGGCAGATGAAGTTTTACTGACTGCAGACACAATTGTAGCTATAGATCAGCAGATTCTGGGTAAACCAAAAGATGAGGCTGATGCTCAGAATATGCTTAGAAACCTTTCGGGAAGAACTCATCAGGTGTACACAGGAATTACCATCAAAACTGCAGCTAACACATTTACTGAAACGGATGTTGCAGATGTTACTTTTGATGAAATTACTGATGAAGAAATCCGGTATTATATTCAAAAGTATAAGCCTTTTGATAAAGCTGGAAGTTATGGGATTCAGGAATGGCTGGGAATGGCAAAAATTAAAAGCCTGACAGGTAGTTTTTATACTATTATGGGGCTCCCTACCCATCTTATTTACAAAATTTTAAAAGAGATCTCAGTTATTTAAAAATCATAACGGTTTCTGAACTCCATCAAAGATGAAATAAAATATTTCCGGAAGAAATATAAATATTATTCATTATAAAATTTTATTATTTTTACAAAATCATCAAACTGCTGATAATAAAAAGCAGATTAGCAAGTTATATTGAATAATGAAAAAGAATATATTGTTCCTTTTAGTGATTTGTCTCATTGCTTCCTGTGCTACCAAAACAAAGAAGCCGGAGCAGCGTTCAAAATTATTGAAAGGATTTTCCACATATTATAACACGCTGTTTAATGCCAAGGATGCCTTAAACAGTGAATTTACAGCCAGAGATAAGGGACATAAGGACAATTTTTATGCGCCTTATATTCCTATTCTTACGTTTGAAGAACAACCTTTAGGAAGTGACTTAGGGCAATCGACAGCTTTTGCAGAAAACTCCATGAAAATGGCAGAGGTTGCCAACAGACCATCCGGGAGAAACTCCGGAATTCCGAATATGCCAAACGGCCCGGTAAATGATTCTTCCAATCCTGATGGAGGCGCTCCAGCTAAAGGAGCAACCACTCTGGAAATTGCTGAAGCTAAAGCATTAAAGGCCATCAATAAATATTCTGTTACCAGAAATGGGGAAGAAAAAAATAAGCAGATTTTTGATGCTTATATCATCTTGGCCCAATCCAGAATCTATAGAAATAAACCGTTGGAAGCACTGGATGCCCTTAATTATCTTTTCACTCGTATGAAGAATGATAAAAGGATTCCATTGGCAAGAATTTATCAGGGTGTAGCTTATGATAAAATCAAAGACTACCACAGAGCTCATGAAACTTTTGCGAAGCTAAAGAGTGACGGAATCAATAAGACTTACTCCAAACTGCTGAGTATTTATTATGCTGAATCACTTTTGGATGCCGGAAAAAAAGAAGATGCGGCCAAAGAACTTGATGTGGCTTTTGAACTGAACTCCAACAGAAAACTGAAGAGCAGAATTGCTTACTTAAGAGGTCAGGTTCTTGAAAATCTGGGACAAAATGACAAGGCAAGAGAAAGCTATACAGCTGCCTACAAATATTCCAATGATTTTGAATTTGAAGTAAAATCTCAGATTGCCATTGCCAAAACTTTCAATGGTAAAGGAGACTACAACGGAGCAAAAAATTATCTGGAAGGAATCAGTAAAAAAGGAACTTATGGTTCCAGGAAAAATGAATTTTACTATGCTTTAGGACTTATGGCCAATAAAGCAGGAAAGCAGGATGAAGCACAGCAGTTTTTCAGAAAATCCTTATTTGAGAAGGTTTCTGACCCTCAAATCCGCGGGTTGGCTTATTATGAAATAGGGAAAAGTTATCTTGAAAAGAATGATTATATCGGTGCCGGAACTTATTATGATTCTGCCCTTGCCGTAATGACCTATGAGCCTTCAAAGATTTTATTAAAGGATCAGTCTGCATACATTAAAAAGATTTCTAAGAACTATTATCTGATTAAAAAGAATGACAGTATCCTTTCTTTAGCCAAGATGGATAATGCTCAAAGAACTGATTTTTTCTCTAAACATATTGCCAAATTAAAGATCAAAGAAGAGAAAGAGGAACAGGAAAGAAAACGTGCAGAACGAAACAAGGGATTTGATACCGGAGATTATAATTCAAATTCTATTTTCGCCAATAATAATTCGAGTTCATTTGAAGATTTTGGAGTAACTACAAAAGGTTTTTATTTCAACAATACCGGAACCATAAGTAAAGGAACTTCTTCATTTAAGCAGGTATGGGGAGAAAGAGCGCTTTCTGATAACTGGCGTTTTTCTAAGAAAATGGCTTCTATTGAGGATATGAAAAGTGAAGCTCTTGGGGTAACAACTGCTCCTAATCCGAGACGTTTTGAACCGGCTTATTATATTGAGCAAATTCCAACGAATCAGGAAAAACTTTCACAACTTAAAAAGGATAGAGATACTGCATCTTTGGGTCTTGGTATTATGTATCAGAATTATTTTACCAATACTCCTCTGGCTACCAAAACTTTGTATGATCTTGTAGATGTAAAACCGGAAGAAAAGGTAATGCTTCAGGCATTGTATGAGATTTTTGCCATGAATTATGAGCGAACTCCTCAGGCTGCGGAAAGAGCAAAACAAATTCTGTTAGCCGACTATCCTTATACTTCATACGCTGAATTTGCAAGAAACCCTAAAAATAATTCCTTCGTAAAATCAACAGCAGATGTAGAGAATGAGTATAAAAAGGCCTATGCTTTATATGAATCTGAGAAATTTGTGGAAAGTAAGGAGGTTATTGACCAAACGATCCAAAAGTATCCGAAAGATGCTTTAGTTCCAAAATTATATCTCTTGAATGCTTTTAATACTGGAAAAGCCAGCGGTAAGGAAGTAATGATCCTTCAGCTCGAACAGATTGCTCTAAACTATTCCAAAACACCAGAAGGAATAAGAGCTAAAGAAATGCTAAATTATCTGAAAAGTGACCTCAGCTTCCAGGCTACCGACAATAAAGGAAATTCAGTTCCTCAACAGCCGGGCTCTCCTACCCCATCTGCTAACAAAAACAAAAATATTCCGGATATGGCAAATGGTCAGCTTAATAGCCAAGGAAATTTAAAAGTCAACAATTCTGATGTCAAACAGGTACAACCTATGCCAACAACAGAGAATATGATGAACAATACTCCTCAACAAAAATCTGATACCCCTAAAAGAAGGAACAAGAATATCCCTGATGGGCCACAAAAACAATAAAACAAAAAAGCGAAGACTAGATCTTCGCTTTTTTTATATATTTTTTTCTCAGATTGCTTAGAATTCTATGACCCCTTTTTCTTTACCCCATGGAAATCTTTAAGATAAAAAGGTTCGAAATAAGCCATATTTTCAAATTCTTTCTTTTCTATTTTCTCCAGAGTCTTTTTAATCAGGTATTGTGCGGATGGATAAATATCTTCCCTAAAGTCTGCATTAGGTAGATTTAAAATATCTTTGGCCTTCTTAGCACCATCTCCTACAAAGACTACTTTCTTATCTCTGAATTCTTCAAAAGAAGTTTCATCTAAAATTTTTGCTTCAGTTACAGAGATTTCCTTTCCTGTAGAACCGTCATAAACGGCTGTATAAACCTCCATTCTCCTTGCGTCTATCAATGGCACTATAAATTCATAGTTTTGTCCTAAAAAAGGCTCTATCATGCTTTCAAGAGAATTAATAGCAATAAACGGAATCTTCAGTCCGTAACAGAACCCTTTTGCAGAAGCGGCCCCAATTCTTAATCCTGTATAAGAACCTGGCCCTTTTCCTAATGAAACGGCTTGAATGTCTTTCAGTGAAATTCCTGCACCTTCCAGAGCCCATTCTACGTAGGTATGAAGGCTTTCAGATTGTTTATAGTTTTCAGAAACCTCTTCACATACGCATAGCAGCTTTTCGTTATCTGATACGGCTACTGAACAGTTTTTAGATGATGTTTCAAGATATAGAATTTTCATTTTCTTGTTTTAAGCTAAAATGGCAACCTTGCAGAAAGGCAAAATCGCTTTTAAAATTTTCTGCAAATTTAGTCCTTTATTTTGATACTATTTTTTATAGATCGTTCTTGGTTCAGCCTGAGCACTTGGGTAGATACACATGTCAGCAATGGTAACGTGTTTTGGAGCATTAACACAATATGCAATAGCATCTGCAATATCCTCGGCTTTTAAGGCTTCATAACCCGCATATACTGTTGCAGCCTTTTCACTATCTCCTTTGAATCTTACCAATGAAAAATCTGTTTCTACAGCTCCCGGTTGAATATTGGTTACTTTGATTCCGAATTCAGTAAGCTCCAGTCTCATTCCTTCAGAAATAACGTCTACTGCTTTTTTGGTAGCACAGTACACTACTCCATTGGCATATGTTTGTCTTGCTGCCACAGAACTAATATTCACAATATGACCTAAATTTTTAGTTTTCATCTCGGGAATAATCATTTTAGAAACATAAAGGAGTCCTTTCACATTACCGTCAATCATAGAATCCCAGTCATCTGTCTTTCCAGATGAAAGTGGATCCAGTCCATGGGCATTCCCAGCATTATTAATCAGAACATCAATATCTTTCCATTCTTTGGGAAGCGAATTAATTGCAGTTTCTACTTGTTCAAGATTCCTGACATCAAACTTTAAACTAAATATTTCGGTAAATTGAGATAATTCGTCATTTAAAGATTTAAGTACATCCTCTCTCCTTCCACAAATGATTATTCTGTTTCCTTGCTTTGCCAGAAGTTCTGCAGTGGATTTACCGATACCGGAAGTAGCCCCGGTGATTAATATTGTTTTCATAAAACTGATTATTTATTTAATGTAACAATGTATCAGTCTAACAATTTACCAATGCCCGGATATTATCTGTTACACTGATATTTTGCTACACTGATACATTATTTATTGTTATTTTATATTTGATTAATTTGCATCCAATGCCTGGAAAGCATCGATTATATGATCTATTATTAAGTTTTTGTTTTCATCAGGCAAAACAGATATGATATCAAATCTCACCTCATTCTGCTTATCAAATTTTTCCAAATAATGGTTCGCTGCCAGGACAATGGATCTGATCTTTGTTTTGGTTACTGCTTCCTGAGGCAGCATAAAGGCATCAGTTGATCTTGCCTTCACTTCAACAATGATGATTAATCCATCCTTTTCAGCAGTGATATCAATCTCTGCTTTCTGAAATCTGAAGTTTCTGGCCAGAATTTTATACCCGTTTTTCTGAAGATAGTCAGCAGCCATATCTTCAGCTATCTTTCCAAAGTCATTATGATCTGCCATATCTTATACATTCAATAAGTGAATAGAAGGGTAGTAGTCTTTAAAACTCAATCTTAACTTTAGTATCGGTCTTTATTTTAACGGTTCCACCAATTAAAAGTGGTCGGTTGTCTTTGATATGTCCATTAGGGAAACCAAATACTACAGGGAATTTGTATTTTGAAATTCTTTCGGAGATCATTTTATAGACAAATTCGTCAAAGCTGGATTCATATTCTTTATTCTCTTTTTCATCCCCCATATTGGTCATTCCACCTACGATAAGTCCTTTGATCTTATTGAAAACACCTGCCAATTCAAGGCTCATAATCATACGGTCCAGAGCATAGAAGTTTTCTCCGATATCTTCGATAAATAAGATTTTATCTTTAAAGTCAAAGGAATACTTTGTTCCCAGAAGCGCATAGATAAGGGCTAAATTTCCTCCAACCAATTCTCCTTCAATATTCCCCTTTTTATTTAATGGATGATATTTTAAGCTGTATTTAGGCGTTTTGCCTTTTAAAATATCGAAGATCAGATCATAGCTTTCATCAGTCACACCAAAACTGGATGTTTTGATGGTCTGCCCATGAATGGAAGCAAAACCTTTTTTCAACAGATAGCTTTGAATAACTGTATTATCAGAATATCCAATGTACCATTTCGGGTTTTCTGTAAAGTTTTTCAATTTCAGATGCTGAACCAGGTGCTGACATCCGTAACCGCCTCTCGAAGCCCAGATTGCACCAATCTCTTTATCGTTTAAAGCCCAGTTGATATCTTTTATTCTTTCCTTTTCTGTTCCGGCGTAATTGTATCCGTTTGAAAATTTGGTGTAAAGATGTTCTCCCAAAACAGGTTCAAATCCTTTACTTTTAATCAATTCTATTCCCTTTTCAAGTTGAGACACATCTACGGCTCCTGCAGGGGAAATAACAGCTATTTTGGCTCCTTTTTTAAGAGCTTTTGGAAAGATAATTTTTTTCATTTTGTTTGTTGATATTTTACTTCTTTTTTCTCAGCTTCTTCCAGTTGTCTGTCAAATTGATTGAACTTTTTAAAGCTCTGCAGGAAGATAAAGAAACTGAAAACAATAAGAATTACTCCTACAACCCTTCTGATCCTATTGGCCAGTTTTTGGGTAAGTTTATCGTGAAACTGTTTCGCCAGAAATATTTTGGCAAGGTCAATCCCCAGATAAGTTCCTATTACAATGCTTATATATAAAATAAAACTGCTGGTGTCCGGATATTGATTCCTTACGGAAATTACCGTTACCAGCCAGAAAAGGATGACTCCAACATTTAAAAGGTTAAAGAAAAAACCATTGAAAAAGGTTTTAATATAGTTCTGGCTAATGATCTTGTCTTCACCGGGCATATGCATTTTGGTCTTTGTAACCAGCATCACAATCCCATAAACAAAAATCAGAATAGAAGTAATCCTATAAAACCCCGGATGTTTGTCTATGAGGGTAACAATATCTGCACTAGCATAATAGGCTGCTACAATACAAAGTAAATCTGCAGTAATTACTCCAAGATCCAATGACAAGGCATGTTTTGGGCCTCTTGAGAAACTGGTCTCTATTAACAGGAAGAATATAGGCCCTATAAAAACCAGACTCAACATGAATCCTAAAATAACGGCAGATAGTACAAGTTCAAGCATTTAATAAATTTTAAAATGAAAAAAATTTCATTCCGTTTTATACAAAGTTATACTTTATGATTTAATTATTCAATAAAGATGTGATATATCAACTTTTATTTTAACTGCTATTTGTGACAAATTTTTTAGAAAGGAAGCGGGAAGCGGGGAGAAGGGAAGCTATGATAGTTTGAAAAAACTACGGTAATTTAAAGCATTATTTTTTTTAACTTTCAAAAAAATAAAGAGGTTATTCCTATTTCGGAACAACCTCTTTTTATTGCTATTTTTTGAATTACTTACATTATTCAACAATCTTAAAGTCCAATTGTTTTTGGATCAGATTTGCTTTTACAACTTTGATCTGAACCTGATCTCCCAACTGGTATTTATTTCCGTGTCTTACTCCGTATACGGCATGTGTTTTTGCATCATACATATAAGAGTCATCTACTAGATCTCTTAATTTGATAAGACCTTCAGCTCCGTTTTCAGGAATTTCTACCCAGAATCCAAATTCTGCTACTCCGGAAATAACTCCTGTGAAAGTTTCGCCAAGATGTTTTTCCATAAATTTCACCTGCATGAACTTGATGGAATCTCTTTCTGCATCAGCCGCTAGTCTTTCCATAGAACTGCAGTGTTTTGCTTTTTCTTCCAGTTCAGATCTGCTTGGAGATTTTCCTCCGTCCAGATAATGTTGAAGAAGACGGTGAGCAAGCAAATCCGGATAACGACGGATAGGAGAGGTGAAGTGGCTATAATAATTAAATCCAAGTCCGTAATGTCCGATAGGTTCTGTAGAATATACCGCCTTACTCATACTTCTCATAGCAAGGGTTTCGATCATATTCTCTTCTCCTTTTCCTTTTACATCGTGAAGAAGTTTATTCAAGGATTCTGCAACTTTTTTGGTATTAGCCAGATCCATCTTATATCCGAATGTAGAAACAAAATCTCTTAATGATTCCAACTTAGCAGGATCCGGATCATCGTGAACTCTATAGATGAATGTATTATTAGTGATTTCTCCTTTTCTAGTTAAGGAAATAAACTCAGATACCTTTTTGTTCGCTAAAAGCATGAATTCCTCAATCAGGTGGTTGGAGTCTTTGCTAATCTTAAAGTATACTCCGATTGGCTGATTATTTTCATCCAAGTTGAATCTTACTTCACTTCTGTCAAAAGTAATGGCTCCATTTCTGATACGCTCGTTACGCATGATCTTAGCCAATCTGTCAAGAACATTGATTTCCTCAGCCAAATCTCCTTGGCCAGTTTCAATACGTTCCTGAGCTTCTTCATAGGTAAATCTTCTGTCTGAATGAATTACTGTTCTTCCAAACCATTGCTTTTGGATTTCTGCCTGATCGTTCAGTTCAAAAACCGCAGAGAAAGTATATTTATCTTCATGCGGACGAAGAGAACACACATCATTACTCAATACTTCCGGCAGCATTGGAACCACTCTGTCTACTAAATAAACCGAAGTTGCTCTCTGGTATGCTTCATCATCAAGAATTGTCCCTGGAACTACATAATGGGAGACATCAGCAATGTGAACCCCGATTTCCCAGTTTCCGTTTTCCATTTTTCTGATAGATAGCGCATCATCAAAGTCTTTCGCATCTTTAGGGTCAATGGTAAATGTACAAATATTACGCATATCCCAACGTTTTGCTACTTCTTCATCCGTAATACTTCTGTCAATTTTATCTGCATCCTGTTCTACTTCCTGTGGAAACTCATAAGGTAAGCCGTATTCTGCAAGAATAGAGTGGATCTCTGTTTCATGTTCTCCGGGAACACCCAGCACCTGTGTGATTTCTCCTTCAGGATTTTTATCTCCGGGTTTCCATTCTGTCATCTTTACAATAACCTTATCTCCATCCTCTGCATTATTGAATTTTGTCTTCGGAATAAAGATATCTGTATTGATTGATCTTTTGTCGCAAACCACAAACCCAAAATCCTTGTGAGCCACCTTTTGAAAAGTTCCCACAAACTCTGTTCTGCTTCTCTCCAAAACCTCCAAAACAGACCCTTCCAGTTTCTTCCCTTTATAATTATAAGTTATAATAAGAACCTTATCTCCCTGTAGGGCATCCTTTACATTTTTGGCGTGAACGAAGACATCATCTTCAATTCCCTCAACATTTACGTAAGCATTTCCACTTTGGTTGAAATCTATAATTCCGGTTAATGTTCCTGCAATTTTCAGGTTTACAATATACTTTCCTCTTTCTACTTCTTTGATCTTTTCAGATCCTTGAAGCTTATGCAGTGCCTGGATTACAAGTTCTCTTTGTCTTGGATTTTTGTAATCTATTCCGTCGGCAATCTGCTTATAATTATAAATTTTTGATGCGTTAGCATTCATGAAACGAAGGATCAGTCTTCCGATTTCCATCAGTTTCAAATCATTTTTATGACTTATATATTTTCTTTTTTTTGGCATTTTAATTTTTTTAATTACTTAAGTCGCTATATTCTGAAGGTGAAATTTCGTTAATTCCGGACTTCTTAAATTCAAAATAATAGTCTTTATTATTTACCCAAACTCCTGCTTTATTTTTATTCACTTTCGTAGACAAAGCTATAAAATCTTTGTCAGGACTTTGGATGTCTTCTATATTATTATATATGTTTTTTACAAAGTTCTTTTTTACATTTTTTAAGGTATCCTGATCTATTGCTTCTTATAATTTAAAACAATTTATCATTAAAAAAATACTACAGAAACTTTTATTCTTATCAAATCTTAATGTTTAATTTAATCTTATTATTCTAAATCTACTTTATAACGGAAGCTTTAGTTTTGTATAAATTTAATACAAATTTGGAGAAGAAAAGAGAAAAACCTTTTATAAAATATCTTTTAAATATTACAAAGGTTCAGGAGAAGTATAGAATGTAATTTCTATTGAACACTGCAAATGTACAAATAAAAAATAAATAAGGCCTGCAATCAAATTACAGGCCTCAGTATATTTAGCAAACAGCAATTTTATCAACTCTGTTCTGGTGTCTTCCACCTTCAAATTCTGTTGAAAGAAATTTGTCTACAATTTCAATCGCTAGTTCCTTTGATATAAACCTTGCCGGCATGGAAATCATATTCGCATCATTATGCTGTCTTGCCAGTGTTGCAATCTCCGGCATCCAGCAAAGTGCACATCTGATCTTCTGATGTTTGTTCGCAGTAATCTGAACCCCGTTTCCACTTCCACAGATCAAAATTCCCAGCTCATTTTCTCCGTTTTCCACAGAGGTTGCAGCAGGGTGGACAAAGTCTGGATAATCCACACTGTTTGTGGAAAACGTTCCAAAGTCTTGAACCTCAAATTTTTCTGAAAGATAGTTCTTAACAATCTCCTTATATTCATAGCCTGCATGGTCCGCTGCGATAGCAATTTTTCTTTTCATAATACTCTTATTAAGCTTTTTTAGATTTTATTTCCTTACAAAGGTAAGAATAATAACAATTCGTGTTAGTAAACCGTGAGTTAATTGTGAAAAGGTATGTTAATAACTGTGGAAAACTTTTTTCAACTTTCTATTTTCAAAGATGAAATTATTTCGTAATAGAAAATCTTTCCGAAAGTTTTTCCCAGAACTTTCCAGATCTTTTCTCAAACTATCCCCAGGTTTTTCCATAATAAAATAACTAATAATGCTTTGTTCACAAAGTTATCAACAATTGTGAATAAGTGCCTGAATATACAGGTTTACAGAGATTTATATTGTGAGTTATTTATGAGTTGTATACTAGTTGAGTATTATCAACTTTATGCCTAAAACTTATCCCCGTTACTAACAATACATAACAACAACTACATTATTTTTTTTTATAAAGAGAAAAGAATTGTTGATTAATGGGTGATTGGCTTCGGGGAAAGTTTTTGAAAACTTTTATTTCGATCAATCTGTTGAAAAAGTTTAAAACCTTACATTTGTGAAACGAAAAATCAAAGAAATTTATGAAGTTGACCCCTGCCGCAATTTGCTGAAATGTAACCTGCCCGAAAGAGGGAACTGCATGAAATCTTGAAAAAAAATAAATATAAAAATGAAAACAATTAACGACTTCAATTTTAAAGATAAGAAAGCTCTTGTAAGAGTTGACTTCAATGTTCCACAGGATGACCAGCTGAATGTGAGTGATAATACCAGAATTGTAGCGGTGAAACCAACCGTTGAAAAAATCCTTAAGGATGGCGGTTCTGTTATTTTAATGACACACCTTGGAAGACCAAAAGGAGAGGTGAAGGATGAGTTTTCTCTAAAACATATTATTGGTGAAGTTTCAAATGTTCTTGGACAGGAAGTGAAATTCGTTGATGAATGCATAGGAGAGAAAGCTGAGCAGGCTGCTGCAGATTTGAAGCCAGGTGAAATTTTATTACTGGAGAATGTTCGTTTTCATAATGAAGAAGAAAAAGGAGATGAAGGTTTCGCAGAGCAGCTTTCTAAATTAGGAGATGCTTATGTAAATGATGCTTTTGGAACGGCACACAGAGCCCATGCTTCTACAGCTGTTATTGCTAAATTCTTCCATTCAACTAAATTCTTCGGTTTGCTAATGGCTAAAGAGCTTCAGGCAATAGATAAAGTTTTGAAGAGTGGTGAGAAACCGGTTACCGCTATCTTGGGTGGATCTAAGGTTTCAACTAAGATTACCATTATAGAAAATATTCTTCCTGCGGTAGATAATTTGATTATCGGAGGTGGAATGGCTTTCACATTTATTAAGGCATTAGGAGGTAAAATCGGGAACTCATTAGTAGAAGAAGACAAACTTCCTTTAGCATTGGAAATTTTAGGAAAAGCAAAAGAACATAAAGTAAAAGTATACCTTCCGTCTGATGCTATCATTGCTGAAAGTTTTAATAATGATGTTGAAAGAAAAGAAGTAGATATCTATGCAATTCCTGAAGGATGGATGGGGTTGGATGCTGGTCACAAATCAAGAGATCAGTTCAACGATGTATTGTTAAATTCAAGAACGATTCTTTGGAATGGGCCAATTGGTGTTTTTGAAATGTCTCACTTTGCCGGAGGAACTATTGCTCTTGGAGATAGTATTGCTGAAGCAACAAGATTAGGGGCTTTCTCTTTAGTTGGAGGTGGTGACAGCGTTGCATTCGTTAAGCAATTCGGATATGCTGATAAAGTAAGTTATGTTTCTACAGGTGGGGGTGCAATGCTTGAAAGTCTTGAAGGACTTGAGCTTCCTGGTGTAGCTGCAATCAACAATTAATAGAGAATAAAAATTCAATATTTGAAGTCTGCTAATATTATTAGCAGGCTTTTTTTAGCTTAAATTTTCATTGAGAAATCCTGAATTGGGAGAGTGTTTTATAATTTTTAGATATAACCTAAGGTTATATTAAGTGGTATGTTTTGATACACTGAAAGTTGCGTTTTCATGTCTATGAATAAAGGAAAATTCCAACAATTGATCTTTATATTTTGGGAGAATAAGTAGTATTTAATCACATAATTTTCTCTGTAAGGTATTGTCTATTCTGTTTGAATTTTATAATTTTTTGAATGGTAGAAGAACAAGTTCTGATCGCTTAAAATTATTTTTTACATGATATTTTATCAATCTTTAAATGTTTTTTTAGTAGTAAAAAAATAATTTTTATCATTTTAATTTTAATGTTTCATACCGAAAATATAGAAGCTGTTAAACCTCATTTCCTATTAAAATTATTATAAATGCATCTTGAGTAATTGTAGAAAAAAGTAGTCTTTAGAGTTTATTTTTGAATGTATGCTATGGTAATATTGGGAGAGGTATTTATGATTTTTTTGATATTTAGTCTTAGTGATTTGCAATTATTATACTTTGAAATATTTAGGATTAATCTTAATACAGAATTTATAGAGTAATTACAAAACGTAAGGATTTGTGAAGGGGTAAAAATAGAGTAGACATTATAAGGGACCCAAACCCATATTCTTCATTCTGAACTTTCTTCGGTAAGTATATTTTTGATGCTGGATGAACAGTGTATATCAAATTTGCTGGCATAACTTTAACTGTTTTACTAGTAAATAAGAAATGACTTAGTAATCTGATTTTTAATCGTTAATATGATAATTCAATACATTGCCATTTTTTATTTCCTGAATATTGCTTTGGCTTAATTGTATGTTGTTTTTGTTAATATATTTATTTGTATTTCAGTGTTTTAGCTTTATTTATTGGTGTATTTATTTATTTTTTTTACCAATTATGTACTTGTTTTTTTCTTGAAATTTACTTTTATTTTTCTTTCCATGATATCTGTATTTTAATTATCTGTAAAACAGTGTTTAAACTTACTTTTTAATGATTTTAAATTTAAAATATAAGCTTAAAACAAGTGGATTTGCATTTGAATGAGATTTTTATTTTTTAAAGGCTATGAAAAATACAACGTATTTTTTATTTCACGTATTTTGCCTTCCTAAGAGAATCAAAATTTTTTTCTCCAGTTGGATTTTCTTTACAATTATTTTTCAAACTCTCAATATTGAGAGTTTGAAAAATATCTGACCTTCATAAATTCTGCTTAAACCGAATTACTGATTTTGTATGAATTATTTTTTGATCTTTACTGAAAGAAATAAGGACAGTTAATTTGTAAAGATTTTTCGAACCCTTATTTTTTAGAGATAAGCCTTTTCATTTTTATAAAAGAGGAAAGAAATTTTTTTTTCTTAAAACTGGCCATTCATTTAATGTGTAGTGAAAATTTAAATTTTATTTTTGAGGGGTGTCAGGATTTTATTTTAGCTTTCTTTGATAAAACCTCAAAAAACGGCTTTTATAAATGTGGTAAAAATTGAAAAACTATAATTTTCCGAGTCTTTGTATGTAAATTGAAAATAACAGCTTAAATGAGGTGTTTTTGTTAGAATTGATGTTCTGAAATCCATTTTTTAATCTTTGTGAGGCTAATTTCTCTCCTTTTTTAAATGAGTAAGTTTTTAGACATTGTATTTTTTGTTGATACTGATTTCGTCACTTTAAAAAAATGAGTTCTGTTAAAAACGGAGTAGGGGAGTTTGAAAAATTGTTTTTTGAAATTTGTTTTTAATTTTTGAAATAAAAACTGAGAGTATCATATATAAGAGGGTTTTCAAAAAATAAAAACCCAGGATATAAATTTCCTGAGTTTTTTAAATTTTTTGCTCAAAGCGCTGAAAATGGCTTTCAGAAATGGCTTAAAAATCGATTATCTATCTTTTTTCGATAACATATATCAAACTCGAAAATTCGTTCGAAAAAATGGCTTTTATGTTCGAAATTGTTCCGTATATAGTTGCTTTTAGCCAGAATAGAGGAGATTTTTTATATTTTTCGCTTAACATGGAGATGTAGTAGGAATCAAGAAACAAAGGTTTGATCTTTCTCATTTTCCAGTCCGGTTTTTTAGAAATCAGATTTTCCATTCCATTTTTAGAAAAATGATAGATGTGTCTTGGTACATCATATGCTGCCCAATACTCTTTATAATGTTTCGCATCATAAGACGTAGGGTTGGGGACTGCAATAATAAGGAGTCCTTTGTCTTTTAATTTTCCATGAAAAATACTCAACATTTCATCCTGGTTTTCTACATGTTCAAATACATGCCACAAGGTAATTGCATCTAAACTTTTATCTTCAATTTTTTGAATATCATCCAGAATCTTGGCTTTTGTTATTTTTCCTTGAGCTGCTTTTCTTGCGTCTGCATCAGGTTCAAAACCGAAAGTTTCAAAATCATTTTCTATATATTTTACAAATTCTCCGGCACCGCATCCATAGTCTAATACTTTAGCTCCTTTTTGAATTCTGTCAACAAGAATGTTTTTCTTGTATTGCAGATTAAAGGACTGAAGAAACTTGTATAATTTTTCTTTCAGGCTTCCGGAATCCTGGTGATGGGAAATGTAATCTTCACTTTCATAGTATATGGAAATATTGGATGGGATAGGGGAGGTTTTGTATACTCCCTTGGTTTCTGTTTCTTTAATTTCAAATATTTCCTGTGAAAGAAAATGATCTTTTATTTTCATTGAATTCGCTATCTGTTATATTAAAAAATAATAAGTATATACAAATCTACATTTGTTTTATATCATTCCGAATACAGTCCGAGGGTTTACGATCATAGTTCAGAAAGTGAAATGAAGGATCTAATCTATGTCTGAGATTCTTTATTCGGAGGAATAACGGTAGGTAGGCAACAGTATATATTCATCTAAAAAATTAAGATATTCATAAACTTTTATAAGCTTTATAAATACCTTAATTTTCGTTTTTATTGTAAGAAATGTTTCACGTGAAACATTTTTATTTTAACGTCCTAAATATACTAGTAAAACGTTAATGTCGGCTGGGGAAACACCGCTTATCCTTCCAGCTTGCGCTATTGTCTTAGGACGTACGTTAGACATCTTCTGTTTTGCTTCTGTAGAAAGGCTTGAAAGCTTCGTATAATCAAAATCTTCCGGAATTTTAATGTTTTCCAGACGGTTTAACTTAGCCACATTCTCCTTTTCTTTTTCAATATATCCTTTATACTTGATGTTGATCTCAGCTTGTTCTCTTACTTCTTCGTTATATTGAGAAGATATTTCTTTAATGAAATCAATTCCATCAAGTTTTTCTAGAGTTATATTAGGCCTTGTAAGGATTTGAGCGGCTCTGTAAGCCTGATCTACAGGGTTGCTTTCTATTGATTCTAAAATAGGGTTGATTACACCCGGTTTTAAAGAAGTTTCACGTAGAAATTCTTCAAGTTTCTGACTTTCAGATATTTTCGCTTCAACTTTTCTTAATCTTTCTTCTTTTGCAAGTCCAAGGTGGTATGCTTTCTCGGTTAATCTGATATCTGCATTATCTTGTCTCAGTAGAAGTCTGTATTCTGCACGTGAAGTAAACATTCTATATGGCTCTTCAGTTCCTTTTGTAATCAAATCATCAATTAGGACTCCAATATAAGCTTCGTCTCTGTTCAGAATAAAGTCACCTTTCTCGTGCACCTTGTTGTGAGCATTGATTCCTGCAATCAGACCTTGACCTGCTGCTTCCTCATATCCTGTAGTTCCATTGATCTGTCCTGCGAAATATAAATTGTCAATCAATTTTGTTTCTAAGGTATGCTTCAATTGGGTAGGAGGGAAGTAGTCATATTCAATAGCATATCCCGGACGGAAAACTTTTACATTTTCAAATCCTGGAATATGTTTCATCGCTTTGATCTGTACATCCTCCGGAAGTGAAGAACTAAATCCGTTTACATAGATCTCAACAGTTTTCCATCCTTCCGGTTCTACAAAAAGCTGGTGTCTGTTTCTTTCTGCAAAACGATTAATTTTATCTTCAATACTTGGACAGTATCTTGGACCTAAACTTTGAATGGTCCCATTAAACATTGGACTTCTATCGAAGCCTTCACGAAGAATATCATGAACAATTTCGTTGGTATATACAATATGACAACTTAATTGTTTGGTTAATTTTGGAGTATCTAGGTAACTAAATTTCTGTGGATTTTCGTCACCTTTCTGTTCTTCCATTTTTGAATAATCCAAACTTCTTCCGTCAACTCTAGGTGGAGTACCGGTTTTCATTCTTCCTGCTTCAAAACCTAAGCTTACTAATTGCTCAGTGATCCCAAATGCTCTTGGTTCACCCATTCTTCCACCACCTAGTTGTTTGTCTCCAACGTGAATTAATCCGTTCAAGAAAGTTCCGTTTGTAAGTACAACTGATTTTGCTTTTATCTCAATTCCTAAAGAAGTAATTACTCCGGTTACTTTATTATTTTCAACAATAAGTTGTTTCACCATATCCTGAAAGAAATCAAGATTAGGAGTATTCTCTAAAGCTAGTCGCCATTCTTCGGCAAAAAGCATTCTGTCATTCTGGGTTCTTGGCGACCACATGGCAGGACCTTTTGAAAGATTGAGCATTTTGAATTGGATGGCAGATTTGTCTGCTACGATTCCGGAGTATCCACCCATTGCATCAATTTCTCTTACGATTTGTCCCTTTGCGATTCCACCCATTGCCGGGTTGCAACTCATCTGTCCGATGGTCTGCATATTCATTGTAACCAATAGTGTTTTTGAACCCAGGTTGGCTGCTGCTGCTGCTGCTTCACATCCTGCGTGTCCTGCACCTACTACGATTACGTCATATATTTCTGAAATCATTTTTATCTCGCTATTTAAGCTTTAAACCTTAACTTTAACTATCAATGTTTCACGTGAAACATTTTTGAAGAATGCACTCTAGGTAAATGTATATTGTTGCTAGAATTGAGTACTTTAGATATCAGACTTTAAGTGATTATTTAATTTATCCTTTTAAATCTCTATACTTCATTAAGTACAAATCTTCCATTCTTCGCATCTCTTTTTCCTCTTCCTCCGTCTTGTCTTTATAGCCTATAAGGTGTAAAATTCCGTGGGCTAAAACCCTTCTTAATTCATCTTCATAATCTCGGGAAAGGGTAGAGGCGTTATCAGAAATGCGTTGCAAAGATACGAAAATCTCAGCGCTTATTGTCTTGCCTTTTACATAATCAAAAGTGATGATATCGGTATAATAATCATGCTGTAAATAATCCTGATTAATCTTTAGAAGATATTCGTCATCACAGAAAATATAGTTGATTTCTCCTAGTTTTTTTCCTTCTGAAAGAATTAAATCTTCCAGCCATTGTTTGTAATCTGTATCTACCGACTCTGGTAAATTTTCGTAAAAGAATTGTATCATTGTATTAAAACCAGTGTCCTAAAATAACACTGAATATGCCTTTTTGATTGTTTTTAAGTGAATGGCTAAAGTTTACTTTAATCTGTCCGAAAGGAGATTTGTAACCAGCTGTAATGCCCAGCGAGCTATAATTTACTTTAACTGCATCTTCAAATTTAATGTCATTAGAAAGGTTGGCAAAGCTAAAATTTCCGCTGATAAAATAGTTTTTATTAAATCTGAACTGAAGATCATTGGATGCCAAAATTACGTTATTCGTATGTAACTGGGCAAAATAGAAACCACCAAAACGTTTGAAATTGATGATATTCTGTTCAAATATTCCACCCAGTCTATATTGATAATAGGGTGGAAGATGTTCTCCAAGAGTAATTCCTCCGAATAAATTAAGACGATAAGTAAATTGTTTTCCCAATGGAATATTGATTTTTAAATCTGCCTTTATCTGAACGATTCTTTTTTCTACTTCAGATTTTAAAAGATCTATTACTTTTCCTTCCGCTGCAAAGTATACTCCTTTTGTCGGAAATTCCTTGTCATCCTGAGTGTCTGTCTTCAGGAATATATAGGGATTTAAAAAACGGCTGTAACGCCTATTGTCACCATTGATTTCTGCTTTAAAATAGTCGTGGCTTATACCACCGCCAATAGCGTATTTATCCTTCCATACAGACTGTATATAGGCTTCGTTTCTCATCCATTCCCATTTGTCGATGATATTATTATCTGCATTTTTCAGATCAAAGCTCATTCCTGATGAATAAATACCAAATCCAGGAATATATCCGTTATCAATAAAATAATTCAGATAATATCTTAGTTTATCACCTACAACTACATCTACCGAAAGGTTAGAATTTTTAAATAAGAGTCTTTTTGCGGAATAGTTCAGAAGCAAACCTGTTTTGAAAACTTCATCATAATGCAATCCAAATTTCAAGAAATGCCTAGCTTCATCTTCTGTTACATAAAGCTTTAAATAATTGGTATCATTCTCCTGAACAATGTCATAGTTAATGAACTTGTAATTATTTGTGGCAACAAGTTTGTCCACCATTTTATTGATATTTCCATAGGTCTGCAAAGAGGGGAGACGTAATCCCATCTTCCCGAGAGTATAGTTTTTACCATATATTTTGCTTCCTTCTATAGAAATGTTGTCTATTTTATATACGTTGGAATATATTGGATTTACACTTTGTCTTAGACGGTCAAACTGACGTTTAGGAAGTTGATCCAGAACCTGAGAGTATTTTAAACCTTCTACATAGCCACTGTCAAGAATTTTCTTCTTCTCATCATAGCTTGTAGCAGACATCCCTTTAAGGTTAGGCTTAATATTAATGTCTGTATATTTATATTGTTTTCTAGTATCTCTTTTGATTCCGAAATCAATAACCTGGTTCAGAATGGATATAATATTGTTTAAATCCTCTCTTTTGGATAGATCCTGGTTCAGGTCCACTCCAATAACGATATCAATTCCTCGGTCCTTTAAGGGTTTTGATGGATAATTTACGGTCATGGCTCCATCAATATAAATACTGTCGCCTATTTTCACAGGATCCATTAAAGAAGGAAAAGCAGAACTGGCCATGATAGACTGTACCAAATCTCCCTTTTCGAAGATCTGCATATTGCCGCTTTCAAGGTTGGTAGCAACACATAAAAATGGAATAGGCATTTTAGAAAAGTCTTCAATATTGTCAACATTTTTCAAAAGTTCCTTCAAAAGATAAACATTTCTCTGTCCTGTACTGATGGAAGAGGGAAGTGTAATTTTCCCGTTTTTTAATGGAATAGATAAAAGATATTTATCTACAGATTTGTTGAAAAAGCTGGCTTCCTGTCTGGATTTCGGATCCATAATTAAAGAATAGAAATCCGTATCCATCACGATTTTTTCTATTTCTTTACCAGAATATCCGGAAGCGTACAGGCCACCAACAATGGCACCCATACTGGTTCCGGCAATATAATCTACTTTTACTCCTAATGAATCTAATACTTTAAGTACTCCTATATGTGAAAAACCTTTAGCACCACCACCGGCAAGCGACAGTCCTATTTTGGGGTTCTTCGGAATCACCAGGTCTTTCTTTACCTGAGATTGGATCCATAGTAATGGGAATATGAAAAGAAGAATCAGGAGTTTTCTCATAGTTAATCTTTTATATAAATCCGTTTCACCCGAGGCGAAATGGATGTTAATACTTCATAGGTTATCGTTTTGCAGTAGCCTGCGAATTCTTTTAAACTTGGTTTTGCATTAAAGACGGTTACCATGTCGCCTTCCTTTACATTCGGAACATTCTCCACATTAATCATCATCATATCCATGCAGAGATTCCCAACAATCGGAGCCAATGTTTTATTTACACCCAGGCTTCCCACCTGGTTTCCTATCAATCTCGGTATACCGTCAGCATATCCGACAGGGATTGTAGCGATCTTTGTTAGATGATCTGCTTTAAATCTTCTGCTGTATCCAACAGACTCACCGTTTTCAACCATTGATATCTGTGAAATTACGGTTTTAAAACTTACCACAGACTGTAATTGTTTCTGAATTTCAGAATCCGGAGATTCTCCAAGCATTCCGATACCAATTCTTACCATATCATATTGGTGATCTGTATAGCTTGTAATTCCTGAGGAATTTAAAATATGTCGAAGAGGAGCATAGCCTAGTTTTTCTATCAGATAGCTGGAATTCTTATCAAATACCTTGAATTGTTCCATTGTAAATTCCTTTTCCTCAGGCATATCCGAAGAAGATAAATGACTGAACATACTCTGAACTTTAAGATTTTTTTCACTTAAAGTTTCACTCAATTCATCCAGTTCAAAATCTTTAAATCCAAGACGGTGCATTCCGGTTTCCAATTTAATATGAATAGGATATTTTTTATCATATCCTGATTTCTGAACAGCTTCATAGAACAGCTCTAAAACCCTGAAACTATAAATCTCAGGTTCAAGATTATATTCTATGATGGTTTGGTAACTGTGTTGCTCAGGATTCATTATAATAATAGGAGTGGTGATCCCTTTTTTACGAAGTTCTACACCCTCATCTGCAAAAGCCACTCCCAGATAATCGATGTGGTGATGCTGTAAAAATTCTGAAATTTCATAACTCCCCAAACCGTAAGCATTGGCTTTTACCATAGCCATCATTTTTGTTGTTGGTTTCAGAAGCGATTTGTGGTAATTGATATTATGAAGAATAGCATTCAGGTTAATTTCTAAAACTGTATCATGTTTTCTGAGCTCAAGAACATCTTTTAGTTTTTCAATTTCAAATTTTCTGGCTCCTTTCAGAAGAATAATCTGATTTTCGATTTCAGAAAGATGTTTGCTTTCGATGAGTTCTTTGGTATCTATGAAAGTATGTGTTTTGGATTTAAATAATTCACTAAACTTTGATATTTCATCGCCAATTAGGAATACAAAATCGAAATGTTGCTCATTCACCAATTCAGAAACTTCTTCATACAATTCCTGAGAATTGGCATTTACCCCTACGATGTCTGTTAAGACCAGAGATTTTTTGGGCTTGTTATATTCCTTTAAAAATTGAAGGGCAGTTTTCAAAGAATCAAGATCTAGGTTGAAAGAATCGTTGATGACAATATTGCCTTTAATTCCTTCGATTGCTTCAAGCCTCATTTCGACGGCCTTTAAAAGGTTGATTTTTTCAACGATCTTTTTATTTTCGATCTGTAACACCTTAAGAACTGCGATAAGCGCTGTAGCATTGGTTAGCGTGGATTCGTCTCTCTGATGAGCAGGAAAACTGATTTCTTCACCAAAATAATCAACGATGATATTTTCATCCTTAGTATTTTTTTTAATGAAGACCTGATTTTCTTTTTTGAATCCGTAAGAGATTAATTTTTTATCTGAGTATAAATTTTTTATTTTCTGATCAACCAAAGAATGGTCCCCATTATAAATGATAACCTCAGAATTTTTGAAAAGTTTAATCTTTTCATCAATCAGTTCTTCTTCGGAAGAAAAGTTAGCCGCATGAGCATTTCCGATATGCGTTAACAACCCGATCTGAGGATGGAAAATATTTTCCAGTTTTTCCATTTCATTCGGATGAGAAATTCCTACTTCAAAAATTCCCAATTGATGAGAATCATTAATTTGAAGGAGGGAAAGAGGAAGTCCTATCTGAGAATTAAAACTCTTCGGACTTTTTACGGTTGGGAATTCATTCCACAGGCATTGGTATAGCCATTCCTTTACAATGGTTTTTCCATTACTTCCTGTGATTCCGATGGATTGCAAATGAGAATTTTCGAAATGATACTTTGCTAATTGTTGTAGAAAATCCACAGAACTCTTAACAATAATCCACGTTATATTATCAGACTGCGGATATTGATGTTCAGAAATAATAATATTGATCCCTCTGTCTATAGCAGCTTCAATGAACTTTTCACCAGAGTTTTTATGGGTGTTGATCGCAATAAAAGCAGTATTCTTAATTGAATAAATAATCCTGCTGTCATAGGCTATATTTTTAACCACTAAATTTTTGTCTCCAATAACCTCGGCATTGGTGATCTTTGCAATTTGTTGTACTGTATAATTCATTGGTACCCTTTCTGCTTTATTTTTAAGACGAAATAGCAAAAAGGTAAAATAGCAAAGAGGGTAGAAGAGCTCATTATTTTAAGCAGATCTCCTTTTTGAAATTTTACAATATTGCTTTTTCGTTTTTCATTTATATTATATGAAGTGAATATATTTTTATGGTTTCGAGCTTTATCTCTTTCAATTACTTCCTTTTTGAAAGTACTTCATCAATAAAAACACGACGGCTTACGGCTTCGTAGCTTTCAGTTTCACCCAGCTCTACCAGATTATCTCCCTGCGAGGTTCTCATGGAGTAGTTGGCAAGGTTACCTGTTCTCTTGCAAATAGCATGCACTTTCGTTACATATTCTGCAGTAGCCATTAAATTGGGCATTGGCCCAAAAGGACGTCCCAGAAAATCCATGTCTAGTCCTGCAATTACCACTCTCACACCACTGTTGGCCAGTTGATTGGCTATTTCAACAATGCTTTCGTCGAAAAACTGAGCTTCATCAATTGCCACTACATCACAATTGGATGCCAATAGAAGAATCTCATTCGGATTATCTACTGCGGTACTGCGGATTTTATTCTGATTATGAGAAACAACGTCCTCTTCAGAATACCGGATATCCAGTTTCGGTTTAAAAATTTCTACATTCTGTCCTGCCATTTCTGCTCTACGTAATCTTCGGATCAACTCCTCGGTTTTACCCGAAAACATAGAGCCACAAATCACTTCCATCCAACCACTTTGTTTGGAATGATTAATTGTATTTTCTAAAAACATTTGTTAAATTAGCCGTATATTTTCAACATCAAAAGTAAGCAATTTTAATAAGAATCTTATCATGCAAAATATCCAAGATTTAAAGGAAAAGATTTTATTTGAGGCTAAGAATATCATTGATAATCTTGACAAAATAAATAACGTAGACGAATTACTTTCCAAGCAAGATCTTGTAGATGAGCTTGCTAACAGGATTTCATTTTTGAAATTGCTGGAAAAAAATATTGAATACTTTGTTCCTGAAGAACCTGTTCAACATTCAGACAGTTTTTCTGCTTCATTGGCTTCAGGAGAGTCGGATCATCACGACTCAGGAAATGAAGTAACGGAAGAAGAAGCCATTTTTAATAATGAACTGAATGAAATTGATGAGCATGAAAATGATAATTTTATCAGTGGAATTGATGAAGAAGAGGTTTTTAATAACCAGTTGAATGAGATTGTTGAAAATGAATTTCATGAAAATATCATAAGTTTTGTAGATGAAAGTAATGGAGAAAAGGCTGTTGAAATTGTTCAGACTCCTGTTGCTTTTGAAGAGGTCACGGAAGAAGAGGCCATTTTCAATAATCAATTGAATGAAATTGATGAAAACGAACATTCCATTGCTCCTGAAGCTGTTCTAAGCTTTGTGGATGAAGAGAAAATTCTTGCTGATGCTCACCCAGATTCGGATGAAGATATTAATGAAGATATGTTTGAGACTGAAGTGACAGAGGAAGAAGCGATCTTTAATAATCAACTGAATGAAATAGATGTTGATGATGAAGCTGAAAAGAAAAATGAAGTTGATTATGCAGCAGTAAATGAAACACGGGAAAATAAAGTTACAGAGACCATTCCTAGTATTTTTGATACTGAAATGCTTGATGATGAAATGCTGATTGAAGAGAGTGAAGAACAATTTGTAGCTTCCAATATCTCCTTAGAACAGGGAGAACTGGCAACCGATACTTCTAATGTAGAAAATATTGTGAACGACATTAAAAATGACCATTCTACAGAAGAAAAACAGGAAGAAAATGTTCTTGCTGAACTATATGACAGAAGAAAAATTGTTGAAATAGATAAACCTGTTCCTGAAGAAACAGAAAGACATCCTTCTGATGAGAGTTTTGAAAATTTAGACGAATATCATCAGGAGAAAAAAATAAAATTAGCCAATATCAAAGGATTGAAAGCAGTTCAGTCCCTGTTTGATGATGATCCGCTGGAAAGAGATTTTCCAAAAGAAAACCAGCCTGAATCTGTAAAAGAAGATGCCGGAAGTATTCTGAAATCTAATATTCCTACCAACTTCATGGAAGCTGAAAAGCCAAAACCGGAATTGAGATTAGATTTGAATGACAGAATAGCTTTTTCAAAAATGTTATTTGAAGGAAGCCAGGCAGATCTGAATGATACAGTTGCACAGTTGAATCATTTCAGAACACTGGAGGAGGCCAAAGAATACCTGAGCGACCTTTATTACGAAAGAAAATGGAGTAAAGTGGATGAATATGCACAGCGACTTTGGATATTGGTGGAAAATAAATTCTTATAATTTTGAGCGGAATCCTATATTTTGTTCCCACACCCGTTGGGAATCTGGAAGATATGACTTTCAGAGCAATCAATGTCCTTAAAGATGTAGATTATATTTTATGTGAAGATACCAGAACTTCTGGAATACTTTTAAAACACTTTGAAATCTCCAAGCCTTTAAAATCCTATCATTTACACAATGAGCATCAGGCAACGGAGAAAGTAATGACAGACCTTAAAAACGGTCAGAATATCGCAATCATAACTGATGCGGGAACCCCTGGGATTTCAGATCCGGGGTATTTATTGGCAAAAGCAGGATCAGACAATGATATAGAAATGATCTGCCTTCCCGGAGCAACAGCTTTAATTCCAGCTTTAGTGGTTTCCGGGCTTCCGAATAATGAATTTTTATTTGCCGGATTTTTACCCCAAAAAAAGGGAAGACAAACCAAGTTAAAGCAGCTTGCTGAAGAAAAGAAAACCATTGTACTGTACGAAAGTCCACACAAGATTAATACTACATTAGAACAGATCAAGGAATTCTTTGGTGAAAATACCAAGGCAAGTTTAAGCCGTGAAATCTCTAAGAAATTTGAAGAAACCAAACGCGGAACAATCAGTGAGTTAATTGAATTTTCCAAGAGTAAAACTTTAAAAGGAGAGATTGTTCTTATTGTCAATAATTCTATTTGATTTTTAATTGAAAAAACTAGTTTTTGTATTGTGTTCTACAGTTTGTATAGCGCAAACTAACCAATACACTAAGGTTCTTCTTTCCAAAAAGACTGGGAAGGAGGTAAGCTCGTACTCTGATGGTTTTGGAATAGCCTATGATCCTGTTTCTAAAAAGCAGGGCATTGTAGATGCTAAGGGAAATATTACCTTCGAATCTTCGAATAGAGGGGGAATTTCTCACATTTTTAAAAACAGGTTTATTCTTTATTCTGAGGAAGGAAATAAAAGAAAGTCAGCCATTATTGACGAAAAAGGGAATGAACTGCTTCCTCTTGAAGATCAGGACTTCAATACCCCTTGGTGGAGTAAAGAACGTATTATTGCTTCCAGATATGGAAAAGAAGCGGTTTATGACTATAATGGGAAACTCATTATTCCTGATTCAGACAAGATCCGGTTTGCCGGAAAGGATGCCTTCTTTGTTTTAAAGGAAAAAAAATGGTTCCTGTATGACTTTAATGGGAAACAGCTTAGCGATAGGGAATTTAAGGATGATTACAGTTTTGAAAATGGAAAAGCTCTTATCAGTAATGAAGAAAATCAGAGCGAGATCATTGGGAAAAACGGGGAAACCTTACATAAGTTTTCAAAGAATGTGGTAGATATGAATGGCTACCCTTATCTGATTACCCAAAATAAAAGCACAGGAAAATATGGTCTGATTGATGCAGAAGATAACATCATTGCTGACGAAGTCTATAGTGATATCACTCCAGAATACTTTGGCCAAAAAGAATATATCTATCTCAGAAAAAGCAATAAAATAACCATTTTTTATAAGAAAGACCAAAAGCTTTATCCTAATAATTTTAAATACTTATACGCATTATCCAATCATTTTTTCAGAATTTACAGTGATAAATCAGATCAATCGGGTATTGTAGATCTGCAGGGGAATATAGTAGTTCCTCAGGAGTATGATTTTATTAAAAAATTTACCATCTCGGGAAAGGATTTTATTTATCTTAAAAAAGGAAATGAAGAAAAATTTTTAGATAATGAACTTAAAAATATCCTGAATGAAGGCGATCAGATTGTCGGGTTTTATCCTGAAAATCTGATTATCCGAAGACAAGATCGTTATTATCGATTTTCGGCGACCAACAAGGCTACAGTTGAACTTAAGGAGGTGAAACAGATAAAGAATCAGGATATTGAATACTTTACTATTCTGAATGAGTATTCAAAACCTCTTGTCTGCATGAATAATGCTAATCTTTATGGTATTCTGGATGCGAAGGGTACGGAAATTGTTCCCTTTGCTTATGAAGATATTATTGCCTTTGAAAATTTTGAAAATGAAATTGTTGTAAAGAAAGAAGGGAAATATGGGGTTTTAAATTTTCAGAATGAACCTTTAACAGAGATTATTTACGATAAATATACCTGGATGAAAGAAGTTTTGAAATTGAATAAAGATAAAAAAACAGACTTAATTTATTTCACCAGATTTAGAAATGATACTACAGAACTATAGCAAAATCATAGAAATTGAACAAAAAAGTTCAGTATTTTCATGTTTTCAATGTGTTGAATAACAATTTATAATATCTTTGCAAACCGTTTAATTCTGAAAAGGAATTATTATACTAAGTGAGTCAGCTTTCACTAGCTGAGAGAGTTATAAAAAAATAATCGTCAAGAGATATGAAATTATTAGAAGGAAAGGTAGCACTAATTACCGGAGCTACGAGAGGAATCGGGAAGGGTATTGCTGAAATGTATGCTCAACAGGGAGCAAAAGTAGCATTTACTTATGCCGGTTCTGTAGACAAAGCTAAAGAATTAGAAGCAGCTTTAAGTTCTGTAACCCAAATTAAAGGATATCAGTCTGACGCATCAGATTATGATGCCGCTCAAAAATTGGTAGAGGAAGTAATGGCAGAGTTTGGGCAAATTGATATTTTGGTAAACAATGCAGGGATTACAAAAGATAACTTATTATTGAGAATGTCTAAAGAAGATTGGGATCAGGTAATTAAAGTAAACCTTGATTCAGTTTTCAACCTTACAAAAGCGGTTATCAAGCCGATGATGAAGGCAAGATCAGGATCTATCATTAATATGACTTCTGTAGTAGGAATTCAGGGACATGCAGGACAAGCGAACTATGCCGCTTCTAAAGCAGGTGTAATTGGATTTACAAAATCTGTTGCATTAGAACTAGGTTCCAGAAATATCAGATGTAACGCTATTGCTCCGGGATTCATTGAAACGGAAATGACTGCTATTCTGGATGAAAAAATAGTTCAGGAATGGAGAGACGGAATTCCAATGAAAAAAGGAGGACAACCTGCTGATGTAGCAAATGCCTGCGTTTTCTTAGGAAGTGAAATGGCATCGTACATTACCGGACAGACATTAAACGTTGACGGAGGAATGTTAACTTAATAATATAAAGAGGCTATACATTTTGTGTAGCCTCTTTTTTTGTTTTCTTTGACGCAAACCTTAAATCTGAAAAATCTGCGTGTGAAAATAATTATCAGTTAAAAATCTGATTTTCCTGTTCCTGAACCCTGATAAAAGTGGTTCTTTTAGATAGTTCCTTAAGCTTAGACGCTCCTACATAAGTACAAGTAGACCGTACTCCTCCTAAAATATCCTTCACGGTTTCGGCAACAGGACCTTTATAAGCAACTTTTACTGTTTTTCCTTCTGAGGCACGGTATTCAGCTACACCGCCTGAATGTTTATCCATGGCTGTTTTTGAACTCATTCCGTAGAATAAACGGTATTTCTTACCATTCTCTTCAATCATTTCACCTCCACTTTCATCATGACCGGCAAACATTCCGCCCAGCATGACGAAGTCTGCGCCGCCACCAAAAGCTTTAGCAACGTCTCCCGGAACTTTACAGCCACCGTCTGCAATGATTTGCCCTCCTAAACCATGAGCAGCATCAGCACATTCAATAATGGCAGATAATTGCGGATAACCAACTCCTGTTTTTACACGGGTTGTACATACAGAACCAGGGCCGATGCCAACTTTAATGATATCTGCCCCTACTAAAAGAAGTTCTTCTACCATTTCTCCTGTTACTACGTTTCCTGCAATAATAATCTTATCAGGGAAATTAGCTCTTGCGGTTTTCACAAACTGAACGAAATGCTCAGAATAACCATTGGCAACATCTATACAGAGAAACTCTATTTTTGGATGCTTTTCAAGGATCAATCTGATTTTCTCTTCATCTGCTTTGCCTGTTCCTGTACTTAAGGCAATATACTGATGAATACTTTCAGGCTGGCTTTGCAGGAACTGATCCCATTCCTCCGGAGTATAATGTTTATGAATGGCTGTGATGATCTTATCTTTAGCCAATTCTACAGCCATTTCAAAAGTTCCTACGGTGTCCATATTGGCAGCAATAACGGGAACTCCTTTCCATTTCTTTCGGGTATGTTTAAAGATAAATTCTCTTTCCAGGTTTACTTCTGAGCGGGACTTCAATGTAGAACGCTTAGGGCGGAACATTACATCCTTAAATCCCAGTTTTATGTCATTTTCTATACGCATTTTGTAATTATTTGTCAGAATAAAGGTAGTAAATAATCTGAAATGGATTATTTTTGAAGCAATGGATTTTCCTGTAACCTTTCATATTTTCGGCCAAACCATTCTTGCCCATCCTCTTTTTGAGGCGGTTGGAATGTTTCTGGGTATGCGGTATTATTTTTTCCTAAAAAGAAAATCAAAGGAGAAACTATCTTTCAATAGTTCTGCTGCCGTTTTGATAGGGGCAACAGCTGGTGCATTATTAGGATCCAAACTCATTGGAAATTTGGAAAATCCCTACACCATGTTTGACAATTTCAGCTTTCAGAAGTTTTGGTCCAGCAATACAATTGTTGGAGGACTGACGTTTGGACTCTTGGGTGTAGAATTGGCTAAGAAAGTAGTCGGTCATAAAGAAAGTACAGGAGATCTGATTGTTTTCCCCTTAATGCTAGCCATAATTATCGGAAGAATTGGCTGTTTTCTTACAGGAATTCATGAGGAAACTTATGGAATTCCAACAGATTCTGTTTTTGGGATGCATTTGGGAGATCAATATCTGAGGCACCCTGTTGCTTTGTATGAGATAGGCTTTTTGATTGGGCTTTGGATCGTTTTGAAATATGTTCAGAAACAGAAGAAGTATCCATCAGGGTTTCTTTTTCAGCTCTTTATGCTAAGTTATTTTATATTCAGGTTCTTTTTAGACTTTATTAAACCAAGGGTTGAAATTGTGGGAAACCTCGGGACGATTCAACTTGTATGTATTTGTGTAATTATTTACTACATTTATACTGTTAAAAATACTCAAACCACATATTTAAAATATTCAAGATGAAAACTTTAACTTTTTTAGAAGGCGGTAGCCTTGCAGGTGTTTTTGTTATGATCGTTGGGATGATGGTTATAGGCGCTCTGTTTTTTTCTATTATTGTTACATTTATAACGAAGCTGATCTATGAAAGTAAGGATAGCAGAAAATTCAGTAGAAAACAGTTTATACAGACTTTTGTTATTTGTTTATTGGTCTGTGGCCTGATCAGCGGATATATTTGTGGATAAGCATTTTAAAAATTAATTATGCCAGTAAGAAACTATACCTATTACGATTATACAATCAGTCTTTGTCCGGAATGCCTGAAAAGAGTAGGGGCGAAGATCATTATAGAAGATGAAGCCGTTTTCATGACCAAAAGATGTCCGGATCATGGCTTTTTCAAAACAAAAATTGCTTCTGATGTTCATTATTACAAAAACATAAGAAATTATAATAAAGCTTCGGAAATGCCAATTCATTTCGGAACTGATGTAGAATACGGATGTCCTTATGATTGTGGTCTTTGTGTAGATCACGAGCAGCATAGCTGTCTTTCCATCGTGGAAGTTACAGATCGTTGTAACCTGACTTGTCCAACTTGTTATGCCATGTCTTCCCCACACTATGGAAGTCATAGAAGTTTAGAGGAAATTGAGGCCATGTTTGATGTGATTGTTAAAAATGAAGGCGAACCCGATGTTGTTCAAATCAGTGGTGGGGAACCTACTATTCATCCGGAGTTTTTCAAAATTATGGATATTGCCAAGTCAAAACCCATTAAACATTTGATGTTGAATACCAATGGGATAAGAATTGCCAATGATCCGGGTTTTGCTGAAAAACTGGCAACCTATGCCCCCGAATTTGAAGTATATCTTCAGTTTGATTCTTTTAAAGCGGAAGTTTTGGAAGATTTCAGAGGTAAAGATCTTACTTCTGTAAGGATGAAAGCTTTGGAAAAACTTAATGAACTCAATCTTTCTACCACTTTGGTGATTGTCCTTCAAAAAGATAAAAATATTGATGAGATAGGAAAGATTATTGAATTTGCTTTAAAACAGAAATGTGTAAGAGGAATTACCTTCCAACCGGTAGAAATTGCAGGAAGAAACAGAGATGATTCTGCACACGAAAAAATTACTTTAACCGAGGTTAGACAGGAAATTCTAAATCAGTTTCCCCTCTTAAATTCTGATGATATTATTCCGGTTCCGTGTAATCCGGATGCTTTGGCTATGGGATATATTTTAAAACTTCAGGGAGAAATTATTCCTCTAACCCGATATATCAATCCTGCCGATCTTCTGAATAATGAATCTAAAAATACCATTGTCTATGAACAGGATGTAGGACTTCATATGCAGTTGCTGGATATCTTCAGTACCGGTATTTCAGTAGATAAAGTAAAACCTAAAGTTAACCAGTTACTTTGTTGTTTGCCGGAAGTATGTGCGCCGGATCTGGATTATGATAATCTCTTTAGAATTATAATTATGAATTTTATGGATGCCCATGATTTTGATGTAAGAGCAGTGAAAAAGTCCTGTGTTCATATTGTTAATAAAGACCTGAAATTAATCCCGTTTGAAACCATGAACCTTTTCTACCGTGATGACAAGAAAAGTTATCTGGAAGAACTAAGAAAGGAAGATAAGGTGTTATTTTAAACACAGAAATAAGCATAATTCCTGGTTAATCTCTGTATTTTCTGAGGCGCAAGCATCTGTGTTTATCTGCTCAATCTGTGAGAAATAAAAAAACAAAAAAGCGTGGAAATCACATTTCACGCTTTTTCTATCTTTAAATAACAGATTATTTAGCTTCTTTTACGGTGTCGAAAATCATTACTTCCTCCAATGTTTTCATATACTCGTAAGCTGTAAGGTCGAATTTCACTGGTACAATTGAAATGTATCCGTTAGCCAAAGCAGTTTCATCAGCATCTTCAGAATCATCCATATTGTTGAAGTACCCTGTTAACCAGTAATACTTTTTCCCGTGTGGGTTTACTCTCTCATCAAAGCTTTCTTCCCATTTAGCATTAGCTTGTTTGCAAACTTTTACCCCTTTTATTTCTGATGCAGGAAGTTTTGGGATATTGACATTTAGAACAATTCCTTTGGGCATTGGATTTTCAAGAGTTCTTCTTACAATATTCTGAATAAACTCTTTAGCCTGAATAAAATCTGCTTCCCAACTAAAATCCAGTAATGAGAACCCAATCGCAGGAATTCCTTCCACACCAGCTTCTACAGCTGCAGACATTGTTCCTGAATAGATTACATTGATGGATGAATTGGCGCCATGATTAATCCCTGAAACGACAATATCGGGTTTTCTTGTCAGAATTTTATCAAGAGCCATTTTTACGCAATCTACAGGAGTTCCACTGCAAGAATAATCTATTTGTGGCCCCTCAAGCTTAACTTCCTCGTAGCTTAGCGTAGAGTTAATGGTGATAGCGTGGCCTTTACCACTTTGAGGAGAGTCTGGGGCTACCACAACTACTTCTCCAATTTCGTTCATAAAGCTGATTAGATTTCTGATACCGGGAGCTGTAATTCCATCGTCATTAGTAACCAGAATAAGCGGTCTTTCCATATATTATCTTAATTTTTTTATACAAATGCAGTACAATCTGTTCATTTTAGAATAGAACAAAAAGAATTTTCAACACATCAAATGTAGTTAAAAATAAGAAGCAATAAAACAGCAGATTTATTATTCACTGATTTAATTTTAGTAAGAAACCGTCTGTATTTTAGTAAGAAAAGAGAACGGGAAGTAGGAGAAGAAAAGCTTTCAAGGGGTAAATAACTATAGAATTTTAGCATAAATTCATACTCTTCCAAATGTTAATTACCATTGAAATTGAAGATGAAGTATGATCATCATTTATCAACTATTATTCATTACTCATTGCTTATTCCAGCGGCTTTCTCCCTGTAATAATGTTATAAAGAACAACAATAATAGCAACAACAAGCAGCACATGTATTAAATAACCAGTACTGATTCCGGGAACAATGCCCAACATTCCTAAAAGCCATACAACGATGCAGATGACTGCAATTAACCATAATAAACTTCTCATGATATTACATTTTAAAGTTATCTGTTTAATTATCAGCATATTTTATGCCTTTGTGTAATGGAATTACCTTTTGTGTTATCTCTTTATGAATATTTAATAATATTTTTCATAGATTATTTTTTAAAGATGAAAGGAATAGGGCGTATCTACTTTGTATTTGGTGATGGAGAAGTGTTCAGAAAATAAAACATACAGATTTCATTGAATAAAAGTTCTTAAAACTGTGCGATATTTATAAATAAGGTATTAAATTTGATCGTTTGTAACAGTCTGCAAATTATTGCTACTTATTATAATACTTATTTTTCAAAAAATTAATAAATAAAGACAGTTTATGTGGAAAAATTTCAAACTGAATAAATTTTTACTACTGATTCCATTAACCAGTCTAATGTTTTGCTTCAACTCGCCGAAGAACGATGATGAAAAGATGCAGACAATAATGGTGAGCGTAAAAAACACTCTTTCTTACCTGCATTATAGTCCGAAGCCTATCAATGACGCCTACTCAAAAGATGTCTATAAGCACTATTTCGAATTGGTAGATCCTGCCAAAAGATATTTCCTGCAGTCTGATATGGATGAATTCAGCAAGCATGAAACAAAGCTTGATGATTATATCAACCAGGGTGATCTGAGTTTCTATAAACTTACGATAGACAGGCTTTACCAAAGAGTAGACGAGATTGACAAGATTACTCAGGACATTTTCAGCAAGCCTATTAACCTTCAGGAAGAAGAAACGCTTACGCTGGAGCCAAAGCTTAAAAAAGTACCTGCAAACAAGCAGGAACAGTATAATGAATGGAAAAAATTCATCAAATACAACATCCTTCAGGAAGTTGAATCGATGAACAGCAAAGAAGAAGCTCAGAAAGAGAAGAAAGATTCTGTTCAGAAGTACAAATTGAATGATACCATCAAGCTTAAAGTTCTTACTCAGGATGAGAAGATCAAAAAAGCTACAGGTGAAGTGAAAGATCTTGTAAAAGAGACCTTTACCAGATTCAAAAAGAGAAAAAAAATGGATTGGTTTACCGTGTATATGAATGCTTATACTGAAGTATTCGACCCACATACCAACTACTATTCTCCAAAAGATAAAGAAGACTTTGATACTCAGTTTACCGGAAAAGTAATCGGTATCGGAGCATTGATTCAGGAGAAAAAAGGGAACCTTTTTCTTGGTGCTCTTACTATTGGTGCTCCAGCATGGAAATCCAAGCAGCTTTCAGAAGGGGATAAAATCCTTAAGGTAAAATCTAAACCAAAAGATGATGCTGTAAATGTGGTAGGAATGCTTTCTGATGAAGCTGTAAGATTAATCAGAGGAGAAAAAGGAACACCTGTTACCTTAACCGTTCAGAAAAAAGATGGAACAATTAAAGATGTAACCATGATTCGTGAAGAGGTTGCCATTGAAGATACTTTTGCAAGAAGTATTGTAGTGAATGCTCCGAACGGTAAGAAGTACGGATTTGTCAACCTTCCAAGCTTTAACGCTGATTTTGAAAATTCAAAAGGAAGAAATGCTTCTGATGATATTAAGAACGAGATTATTAAACTTAAATCTCAGAATATTGAAGGAATTATTCTTGACCTTAGAAACAACGGTGGTGGATCACTTACGGAAGTAGGCGATATTATGGGACTTTTCATGGACGCCGGGCCTTATGTACAGGTAAAGGATGGAAATGGGAAAATACAGACTCTAAAGAACAAATACGAGGCTCCAATCTGGACAGGGCCGCTTGTTATTATGCAAAATGAGCTTTCAGCATCAGCTTCTGAGATCTTAGCAGGTGTAATGCAGGATTACGGAAGAGCAATGGTGATTGGATCTCCACAGTCTTTCGGAAAAGGAACCGTTCAGACTTTTGTTGATTTAAACAGATTCCTGAATACGGAAGATGATTTTGGATCTTTAAAACTAACTATTCAGAAGTTCTATAGAATTACAGGTGAGTCTACACAGAGAAAAGGAATTGTATCTGATATTCAGATGAAAGATTTCTTTACGTATGCAGAAGTAGGAGAGCGTTATGACGATTTTGCACTGGCTTGGGATAAAATTCCGGCTACTAAATTTGAAAAACTGAATTTCTTTAACATTCAGGCTCTTGAAAAAGCAAGTGCAGACAGAATGGCTAAGAATAAGAACTACCAGCTTCTTTTAGAATCAGCTCAATGGAGAGAAAAATTGGATAAAGAAGAAAACATTACGCTGAACATCAATAAATTCAATGATGTAATGAAGCACAGAAAATCTCAGATTGAAAAATTCAAAGTGCTGACTAAATTTGAGAATGGATTACAGTTTATCATGTATCCAAGTGAAGTTGAAAGAGAGAAAAAAGATGAAGCTTTCAAAAAGAAATCTGAAATGTGGATCAAGAATCTTAAAAAAGATCTTTACCTGCAGGAAGCAATGAATATTGTATCAGATATGGGAGTAAAATCATAAACAAAAAAAAACCGATAATGAAAATTATCGGTTTTTTTATTGTGTAAAATGAATGATTACTTAATTTCTACACATCCCACTCTTCCTCCTGCATTCCCAGTAGGCTGAGTATGGAAATCATCTGCAGCAGCGTGTACAATAAGACCTTTTCCGATGATGTTTTTAGATTCATCTGTACAGCCAAGACACCATTTATCAGTCTTGAAACTTAAAACAGCCGTGCCGTTCTGATCAGCCACCAAATTTCCTATATCTCCCATATGGAAGTGCTCAGCTCCCCATTTTCCATGATCGTTCTTAGATGGGTTCCAGTGTCCGCCTGTAGAGGTTCCGTCTGCTGCAGAGCAGTCTCCTTTTTCATGAATGTGTACTGCATGGATTCCAGGGGTAAGATTTGTTACATTCAGTTTCATGATTACCTCATTTCCCTGTTGGGTAAACTTTGCCGTTCCACCTGTTTGTGTTCCGCTTTTGGCATTTACGCTGTACGTTTTTGTCGTTCCGCATGAAGCGGCTAAAAATGCACATCCTGCCAATAATGCTAATGTTTGTACTTTCATTTTTAAATGATTTATAGTGATATTTAGGTTAAATTTATAAAAGATTTTCCAGAACGCTTTATGATTAAAGTCTTTTTTCTGAAAGAATATCTGAGGGAGCCATTTAATTTTATTCTGTTTAACCTCAGAATGTGTAGGTTTAACCTCATTATAATTTAGATTGAAAGACGGATAAAATTGTTTATTTTTATCTTTTTGAGTAAAGGATTACAGTTTTCTTTTATCATCAATACAACACATTTGAAGAGTATTAAAATGGTTATTCTATATACATTTATCAATGAAGAGAAGCATCAGTATTTTTTAGATCGGTATTTAAACTCTTTTCCAGAGAGCTTTAGACAGGATATCTTGAAATACAGGAGATGGCAGGATGCTCAGCTTTCCCTGCTGGGAAGAGTTCTTTTACAGTTAGGACTAAAGTCTCATTTTCATATTGATGAAGCACAGATTATGAGGTCTCCTGATAACAAACCTTATTTAAAAGATCAGCATGTCCATTTCAATATTTCTCATTCTAAAGAACTTGTAGTTTGTGCTATTGCAGAGTTTCCCATAGGAATTGATGTTGAATTTATAGATCATACAATCAATTATCGGGACTTTCAGTTTCAGATGACAGAGGATGAATTCCATCAAATTGACCGTTCTGAAGATCAAATTGGGGATTTTTTTTCATACTGGACCCAGAAAGAATCGGTAATGAAGGCTCATGGGGGAGGAATGATGATTCCACTAGATTCTTTTGAAATTGTAAATGGTGAATGTGAAATTGACTGTAAAAAATTCTTTACAAAGGAGATATTTATTGACAAAAATTATCAGACTTGCATAGCTTCAGATGATAAAAACATTAAAAATGTGGTGCCTTTTTTAATAACTCTTGAAATTTGAGTTAATTGTTTTTAATACCTTATTAATCCTTTTATTTGCGTGAATTTCAAATATTTAAAACTAATTATAAAATCATTATTTAGTGATAAAGTTTATATTTTTTACCTTTTTTTTTTTGAAAATTCATTTTTAACTTATATCTTTACTCAGAGAAAAAAAAGTTATTTAAACACTAAGATTTATACAAATGAAAAAAAATGTATTACTGCTGATTACCCTCAGTCTCAGTGTACTTTCCTTTGCACAGGTAGGTATCAAACAAAACAATCCCAATCTCAGCTCAGATCTTGAACTGGGCTCTACCAACAAGACACTCCTTTTAAACAGAGTTCCCAACACTGCCGCTGTCGCAAACCCGGTTAATGGTATGATGATTTATGACCAAACAGAGCAATGTGTAAAAGCATATCAGAATGGTAAATGGTCTAAATGTCTCGGAAAAGGACTGATCGGGAAAAAAGCATTAACTAGTACGGTATCATTATTATGTACTTCTGCTACCTTATCTCCCAATCCGGTTGCAGGTCAGTCTTTTAAAGGAACTTTGATAATTCCTTATACAGGAGGAAATGGTGGAAGTTATGAAGCACAATCTATTCAGAATAATGGATTGATTGCTACTTTACCCGCCGGAAACTTCGTGGTAGGGAACGGAAGCTTACAGTATTCTGTTACCGGGACCCCGGATAGGACCGGAAATATCACATTTAACACAAATATTGCAGGAAATTCCTGTGCAGTTGTTTCTAAATAATACAATAGATATTTTCCGGTGACCAGTTTCAACTCATTGCAATATCTTTAGGTAATTTCAATGAAAATCTGTCATTACCTTTATTAACGCATAGGGTGTATGTATTGCATCTATACAGATATTTTCAGAACCTGTTTACTGGAATTTGCTATTCTTTATTTTCATTGCAACTTCAATGAAAGAATATTTATATAGACAAATTTTATTAAACCACAACAAAAATTCAACATGAAAAAAAAGTTATTATTACCTATTTACATTAGTATTAGCTCTTTTTCCCTTGCCCAGGTTGGAATTAATCAACCTAGCCCTCATTTAAGTGCAGATCTCGAATTAGGATCTACCAATAAGAGTTTATTACTGAACAGAATTCCTAATACAGGAGTGATTAATAATCCGGTAAACGGAATGTTGATCTATGATGTATCAGAACAGTGTGTAAAGGCTTTTCAAGGAGGAGCATGGTCACAATGCTTTTGGAAAGAAAACCCGTTTGCTTTAGTATGTGCTTCCGCAGTATTTAGCCCTACTTCTGCAACTCAAAATGTACCTTACAGTGGAAGTTTAACAATCCCTTATACAGGAGGCGATGGGAGCGCTTATGCCGCACAGACTTTTCAGTCTAATGGATTAACAGCTACATTGAATGCCGGGAATTTTGCGATAGGAAATGGATCTTTAAATCTGAATGTATTCGGAACTCCGGTTAGTACAAGCCCTGCAGTATTTAATATTACTATAAATGGAAGTACTTGTTCTGGAATCTCACTTCCTGTAAATAATGGAACTCCAGTAGTTCCTCCTACCATTATTATTAATGAAGGAATATATTTTATAGGTTCAGTGTATGATAATGATTATGCTCCTTATACAGAACCTACAGGCCCTGCGACGACTGCCAGACCTGTAGCAGCAGATGGTATTCCAGATAAGTTAGCAGATTATCAAGGATTTATTTCTACATCAGGTCTAGATATCTTCATTCCTGTTACCACTACAGGAAGCGGATCTCTTCCTGCATGGAGTTCGATAACAACGGTTCCTGCTAATTTAACAGAAGATGGAATTTCCAGACAGCTTATGCTTTCATGGTCAGTACAATCATATGATTCTAATACCAGATCAATCAAAGCAAAACTTACAGCTATAGGAGGTACTTTAAATGCTAGAAAATTGGATATTAATGCCGGAATAGGAAATGATTATCTTGGAGTATTAATGGCAAGATTCCAATTCCCATCTAATAATTCCGGAACATCTAAAAATTATGATGTTCGTATATTGCCTGGTATTCCGGATAGAAGATTTGGACAGACAGACAATGCAGGGGCGCTTGATCATAATTTCCTTTATCTGCCGGTTCAGGCTGAAGATGGTTACACATGGTTAAATAATAACCTGGGTGCAGATTACACAAATACAGACAGTCCAAACTTCAGTATTGCGCAGCAGGCAACATCTGCACAGGATTATAAAGCTTACGGATCATTATTCCAATGGGGAAGAAAGCCAGATGGCCATGAATTGGTTAAATGGACTGGACCTTCAAGTGGAACCCCAGTTTATCCTACTGTAAACCCTATTGCTACTGATAATCCAACTGATACAAGATTTATTGGAACAGGAGGCGGATGGAGAGTAAATCCTGATCCGACTTTATGGCAAAACAGTGCTAAACCGAACAACCCATGTCCTAAAGGATTTACGGTTCCTACTAAATCTCAGCTCGATAACTATTTATTGGCTGCTAAACTTGGTAGTGGAATTACTGCAGCAGCAGCAACTAAATTAGCATTCCCTGCGGCGGGTAATCGTGATGCTTCATTTGGAACGATATCATCCTCTTATGCAGGAAGCAGTGGATTCTACTGGAGCGGTGAAGCAGGTGGCTCAAGTCCTTCGGCTTATATCTTCCAAATCTCACAATTTGGAACACATAGTATTTCAAGCGCTGGAACAGCACTGGGAAGCTCAGTTCGTTGTATCAAAGAATAAGTAAAATTGAAATAAATGATTATTTGATAGCTGCCAGCATTTTTGTTGGTGGCTATCAGGTGATTATTGAAGTACCATTAAAACAATAATCGTTTCTATAGATCAGATTATTTCATATGTACAGTATGATGAAAACCCTGATAAAACTACACATCTATTTTTAAATAATAGCAAGATTTCTTTTAGTAAAATAAGAGAATAGCTGTAAACCTATTGCAATTATTCTGCTCTTATCAATTCAATATTTCTTTAGATCCTAATTTCTGAAAGAATAAGATCGTTGACGTCTGGAAGTATTTGAATAAGAGTTTTTCAGAATAATTCAAATGATGAAAACGCACCTAAACCTAACTACCTAATATCTATTACCTCATGGAAGCATTCCTTATGAAGCTCACCCCATACCAATCCATTTTTTTTAATGAATGGATGCTAAACCCTTCCCGAAGCGATTATAATATTATATTTGACCAGTCGATGTCTGGTATTATAGACATTCAGAGACTCAATATAAGCTTAGTAAGATTTGTTAATAACCAGTTGTTGCTCAACAGCAATGTGATCTCTCAAGACGGAGACCTGTTTTGGAAGCGCAGGCCTTTACTTTCGGAAGATGATCAGATATTAACTTTTATTTCTCAGGAACCAAATTCTGAAGAAGTTCTGCAACTGGCATTACAGCCTTTTGATCTGGAAAATGATCAGCTTGCCAGATTTTATGCTATTAAACTCAACAATGGCGGATATAGAATTATCCATATCTTTTCCCATATCCTTGTAGATGGATTGAGTGCTAACAGTATTTACACAGAACTGAGTACTTATTATAACGATCCGGAATATGAGAATCCAGTTAACCTTACAGAACAGGAAAAATTATATGAAAACCTAAGAATCCAGCTTGAAGAAACGCTGGAAAAAGGAAAATCTGAAATGTCAAAATTCTGGAGAACCAATCTGAAAGAGGTAGAAAATATTGGATTTAAATTTTTAAAAAACAAATCTTCAGAATCAACCTCAGAAAAGAATTTAGAATATCCTAAAAACCCAATAAGTGAACTTCGATTCAGCTTTCCCGAATCTACTTTTTCAAAAGTAAGACAATTAACATCAAAATATAAACTTACACCCTATACGTATGGACAATTGGTGTTAGCTGTCTTATTGCACAAAATTTCAGGAGTAGATAATCTTGTGATTAACTATCCGGTTGGGATTACGGAAGGTCAGGATTTTATCTTTGGAGCTCATATCAATACAGTGTTAAAAGGGTACAGATTCAATAAAGACACTTCACTTCAGGATCTTATTGATCAGAATATAGAATACACTAATCAGTTAAAAATAAGCAAAGCCAGATATTTTCCTGTTGAGGAACTGATCAGCTACGTTCCTACATCAGATATTTTAGAATATGGATTTGTACAAACCAGTCTGAAAGATGTGGTTATTCATTACGAGGGAGCTAGCGATGTGATTATTAACAGTGATCTGAACGTCGATCTGGTAGGGAAACTATCATTCGAGCAGGAAGTAAGAAACGGACAGCTTAATTATAAGGTTCGATATGCAAATCAGGTGCTTGATCAGGAATTGGTACTCAATTTTACTGAAATTTATCAAAAGCTGTTTATTGATATTCTTGAAGAATTACTGGAAGGAAAAACGGAAAATTTAATAACCCATTATCAGCTTTTAAAAGATGAAGCATTCCAAACGGTAATTAAAGATTGGAATAATACAGGTTCAGGTCCCGTTTTGAGTAGAACAATTCATCAATTATTTGAAGAGCAGGTTGAAAGAACACCTGATCATACCGCACTTGTATTTAACCAGACTAAACTTACTTACAATGAACTGAACCAAAGAGCAAACCGCCTGGCAAACTACTTGGTTAAGACTTATTATCTTAATTCTGAAGATTTGATTCCTTTATGTCTGGAGCGTTCAGAAAATATGCTGGTTGCCATTCTTGCCGTTTTAAAGGCAGGAGCAACCTATGTTCCGATGGATCCCTCATATCCTTCAGACAGAGTTGAACATATTCTTAGCGATACCGGAGCGAAAATAATATTAGCTCAACATTCAACACAAGAGAAGTTACAAACGGCTGATGCTGATGTTGTTATTTTGGATGATTTCAATTTCCAAAATATAATGACAGGAATGGATTCTGGTAATCTTTCTAAGAATGTAAGTCCGGATAATCTTGCGTATATAATCTACACCAGCGGAACCACAGGAGTTCCTAAGGGGGTAATGGTAGAGCATAGGAATGTAGTGAATCTGGTAGAACAGGTACAGGAAGCTTACGGCTACAGTAAAGGAGAAAAAATAACAGCCTATACCTCTTATGTATTTGATGTATCTGTTTCCGAATTTTTCAATGCCCTATTCTACGGGAATGAACTGCATATATTGGGTGAAGAGATTAAAAAAGATGCAGATTCTATCAGAAGATATTTACTTTCCAACGAAATAACCTATGCTTATCTGCCTCCAGTAATGCTTTCTGTATTACCACGAGTGGAATATCCACGTTTAAAAGGACTGCTTTATGCCGGTGAGCCTTGTGATTATGAGACAGGAAAATACTGGTCTGAGTATACAAAACTTTACAACCTTTATGGGCCTACGGAAGCTACTATTTATGCAGTTTACAAACAGGTACATCATGGAGATGTACACCTTATCGGACGACCTGTAGGAAATACAACGGCTTATGTTTTAGATAAATATCTTCAGCCTGCATCTGTAGGAGCTGTTGGAGAGCTTTATCTTGGCGGAGCAGGTATTGCAAGAGGTTATCTTAACAGACCTGATCTGACGGCTGAACGTTTTATAGATAATCCTATTCAAGGTGAAGAAGGTAAACTGTATAAAACCGGTGACCTCGTACGATGGCTTCCAGATGGAAATATCGAATATATCGGGCGTAATGATTTTCAGGTAAAAATCAGAGGATACAGGATTGAGCTGGAAGAAATAGAAAATAAACTTCACCAGTTTCCTGGTGTAAAACAATCTGTAGTACTGGTAAAAGAAAACAAAACAGGAATGAAATATCTGGCAGGATATTATGTTTCTGATGATGAATTGAGTACTGAAGAACTCACTGTATTTCTTTCCGGTTCACTTCCGGAATATATGATTCCCGGAGCTTTTGTACAACTGACGGAACTTCCGCTCACTGTTAACGGAAAACTAGACAGAAAACAACTTCCAGAGCCTGAATTTACAGGAAACAGAGAATATACCGCTCCCCAGAATGAGCTGCAGGAAAGACTATGTCAGATCTATGGTGAAATACTTGGATTGAATAGAGAAACCATCAGTATTTATGATGATTTCTTCCGTCTTGGAGGGAACAGTATCATGGCGATAAAACTAATCAGCAAAATACAGTATGAATTGAAACTAAAGGCTAATGTAGCCATGGTTTTCAGTCATAAAACGGTTGTTTCCCTTGCTGAGGTATTAAGTGGAGAAAATAACATTGATAAACAGGACAAAATTACACCTGTAGCGGTTGCTTCCGTAGAAGAGCAGCGTTTATCATTTGCTCAGGAAAGACTTTGGTTTATTGAAAAATATGAGGAAGGAAGCAATGCTTACAATATTCCGATGGTATTTCAGCTTGGAAATCACGTTCAGGCAGAGCTTCTTCAGCAGTCTTTTGAACTATTGATTCAGCGTCATGAAGTATTGCGTAGCATCATCTGTTCAACAGAAGAAGGAGTAGGGTATCAGATGGTTACAGAGCAGAATATTCAGCTTTCTGTACAGGGTGTTCATACCAGAGAGGAGCTTGATAAGGAGATCAATATTGCCAATAACAAAATTTTCCGTTTAGAAGAAGAACTTCCGTTGAATGTTTCCCTTTTCACATGGAAAGATCAGAAATACTTATCCGTTGTAGTTCATCACATTGCTTTTGATGGCTGGTCTACGGATATTTTTATCAAAGAATTCAACAGTATTTATCATAGCCTTGCAAAAGGAAAAACACCGGAACTTAAAGCTTTACCTATTCAATACAGGGATTTTGCTTTATGGCAGAGAAATTATCTTACAGGAGACACACTCGATCAGCAAATAGAATACTGGAAAGATAAACTTGAAGGATTCCAGACACTGGATCTTCCATTGGACTTTAAAAGACCGGCACAAACCTCTTACGAAGGAGCCACAGAATATTTCAATATACCAACAGATCTTGTAACAGATCTGAGAGAGCTTTCAAAAGATTTAGGAGTAAGTTTATACAGTGTAATGCTGAGTGGATATTCTTTGATGTTATCAGCTTATTCAGGGCAGGACGATATTATTGTAGGAAGCCCTGTTGCCAACCGTCACCATGCCGGTCTTGAAGATATCATTGGTTTCTTTGTTAATACCTTGGCGTTAAGAGAAAAAATTAATCCTGAACAGGATCTTAAAGATTTTATTCTACAGGTTTCCCAGTCTGTCATGGATGCTCAGTCTCATCAGGATCTTCCATTTGAAAAATTGGTAGAAGAACTTAAAATAGATCAGGATATGTCCCGTCACCCTATTTTCCAGGTGATGTTTGGTCTCCAGAGCTTTGATGGCGGAATATATACAGGCAATGCTGATGAAGCGATACTTCTTCCTTTTGATGGGGATATTGATTATCAGACAGCGAAGTTTGATCTGACCATGATGATCGATGATAACGGAGCAACAGTACGAGGAATATTCAATTATGCAGTATCACTTTTCAGTAGAGATACGATTCTGCGTATGAAAGAAACGTATGTGATTCTTCTTGAGCAGCTTGTGAACCTTAGAAATCAAAAAGAAGAAAACTGTAAAATAAGTGATCTTCATTTGATAGGCAAGGAAGATCATAAAAAGATCATAGAGAATCAGAACACATTAGAAATAGACTATCCGGAATCACATACACTTCACAGGTTATTTGAAGAGCAGGTGCTAAGAACTCCGGATCGTACGGCATTGGTATATCAGGATGTACAACTGTCTTATAAGGAGTTAAATACCAAAGCAAATCGTCTTGCCAGCTATCTTATCAAAACATATAATCCTCAGCCTGAGGATATGATTCCTTTATTCTTGGAGCGTTCAGAAGATATGATTGTGGCCATTCTGGCTGTCTTGAAAACCGGAGCAGCTTATGTTCCTATGGATCCGGCCTATCCGGCAGACAGAATAAGACATATCCTGGATGATACCGATACGGAAATTATAATTACCCAGGAAAAAATAGCTGAAAAAATTCAGAATATAGATCTCACTAAGAGTATTATTTCATTAGATGAGGTTTCTTTCAGAGATCTTATTGAAAAGAGCAATGCTGAAAATCCTGAGACTGAAACTACTTCAGAGCATCTTGCTTACGTCATTTACACCAGTGGCACAACAGGTGTTCCTAAAGGAGTAATGATAGAGCATAGAAGTGTAGTAAATGTGGTAACTCAGATAAGGGATGCATATGGTTTCAGTGAGAATGAGAAGATAACAGCTTATACATCCTATGTATTTGATGTTTCAGTATCAGAATTTTTTAATGCCTTATTGTACGGAAATGAACTGCATATATTGGATGAGACCATTAAAAAAGATGCAGATTCAATAAGCAGATATTTACTCAATCATCAAATAGCATATGCGTATCTGCCTCCAGTAATGTTATCTGTTCTTCCTCGCATTGAATATCCGGACTTAAAAGGATTACTGTATGCAGGTGAACCATGCGATTATGAAACCGGAAAATACTGGTCAGAATATACGAGCCTTTATAACCTTTATGGTCCTACAGAAGCTACAATTTATGCAACTTACAAAAAAGTAGAGCATGGTGATGTCCATTTGATCGGGCATGCCGTAGGAAATACTTCAGTGTATGTACTGGATGGTATTCATCGCCCGGTTCCGGTAGGAGCTGTTGGAGAACTTTACCTTGGAGGGGCTGGGATTGCGCGAGGCTATCTTAACAGACCTGAACTGACTTCGGAACGCTTTATTCCAAATCCTCTTCAAACAGAAGAGCAAAAAGGACACAAAAAGAACGGAAAACTTTATAAAACAGGAGACTTAGTAAAATATCATGCCGATGGAGAATTGGAATATATTGGTCGTAATGACTTCCAGGTAAAGATCCGTGGTTATAGAATTGAGCTTGGAGAAATTGAAAACAAGTTGCAGCAAAATACTGCAATTCGCCAGTCTGTAGTTCTTGCTAAAACCAATAAAGCAGGACTGAAATATCTTGTTGGATATTATGTATCTGATTCTGCGATAGAATCTCATGAAATTTCAGAACTCCTGGCAGAAACCTTGCCAGAATATATGATTCCAAGTGCTTATGTACATCTTGAAGAGCTTCCATTAACCATTAACGGTAAACTGGACAGAAATCAATTACCGGAACCGGAATTTACCATAAGCAGCGAATATACAGCTCCAGAAAATGAATTACAGGAAAAACTATGTCAGGTTTACTCAGATGTCCTTGGTCTGGACACTTCTGTAATTGGAATTCATGATGATTTCTTCCGCCTGGGAGGAAACAGCATCATGGCTATAAGACTGATCAGCAGCATCAAAAAAGCGTTGCACATATCAATAGGAGTTGCAGTAGTATTTACCCATAAAACAGTAGTATCTCTTTCTCATTTTATTGAGAGTAAAGTTGATACTGATGTTCAGGAAACAATTGTTCCAATACAGATTTCTTCTCCGGAAGAACAAAGACTGTCTTTTGCCCAGGAAAGATTATGGTTTATTGAAAACTTTGAAGGAGGAAGCAATGCCTACAATGTTCCAATGGCCTTCAAATTAGGTAAAGAAATACAGCTGAATGTTCTTCAGAGAGCATTAGAGACTATAGTAATGCGTCATGAAGTGCTTCGTTCTGTGATCCGGACAGCGGAAAACGGAACCGGCTATCAGGTTGTTAGAGATCTTGTTCCTGAGTTTAATTATGTAGAAGTTGGGTCTAAAGAAGAACTGGAGAAAAACATAGATCAATGTGCCCATAAAATATTCCGTTTGGAAGAAGAAATTCCGGTAGAAACTACCATTTTCAGATGGGAGGAAGATTACTATCTGTCGGCTGTAGTTCATCACATCGCATTTGACGGATGGTCTGCCGACTTGTTCTTAAGAGAAATACAAACCATATATAATGCTCTTGTTAAAGGAGAAAACCCTCAGCTTCCGGAATTAAAGGTTCAGTATAAAGACTTTGCTTTATGGCAGAGAAATTACCTTACCGGGGAGATACTTGAGAAACAGATCGGCTATTGGAAAAATATTCTTGAAGACTTTGAAGCTCTTAGCTTGCCTTTGGATTTTAAAAGGCCGGCGAATATCTCTTATGACGGAGCTACAGCCCATTTCAGCCTTTCCCCGAAAGTGGGTTCAGGTTTGAGAAAGCTTTCCAGAGAGTGGGGAGTGAGCTTGTATAGCGTGATGTTGGGAGGATATTATATGATGCTTTCGGCCTATTCAGGCCAGGATGATATTGTAGTAGGAAGTCCAATTGCAAACCGTCATCACGAAGGCCTGGAGGATATGATTGGGTTCTTTGTAAATACATTGGCGCTGAGAGAAAAGGTCAATCCTGAGCAGCATTTTAAAGACTTTATTCTTCAGATTTCAAAATCAGTGACAGAAGCCCAATCTTATCAGGAGCTTCCATTTGAAAAACTGGTGGATGAACTGGATATAGAACAGGATACTTCAAAACACCCTGTTTTTCAGGTCATGTTCGGAGTTCAGAGCTTTGGAATGAATGCAGATAATGAAGCTGTATTTACTCCTCTGCACGATGAAGTCAACTATCAGGCAGCTAAGTTCGATTTGACTACCATGATTGATGACGGAGAAGAAACGATCAGGGGAATATTTAATTATGCCACTTCTCTCTTCAAAAAAGAGACAGTTCTGAGAATGCAGGATACTTATATTCTGCTTCTGGATCAGCTGGCTACAATAGGAGAGAACAGTGATAAAAAGATAAGAATTAGAGATTTCAGCCTTCTGGAGGATACAAATTACAGTAAGATCACAGAAGGGTGGAATGAAACAGTTTCTGAGTATGCTTCTGATAAAACGATCCAGCAATTGTTTGAAGTTCAGGCAGCAAAAACACCTGATGCCATAGCTTTAGTGTATCAGGATATTGAATGGTCTTATCAGGAATTGAATGAAAGATCCAACCGTTTAGCGAATTATTTAATTAGTACTTACGATCTACAGCCGGATGACTTGATTCCTTTATGTCTGGAACGTTCCGAAAATATGCTGGTGGCCATGTTGGCTATATTAAAAACAGGAGCAGCTTATGTTCCAATGGACCCTTCCTATCCATCGGAAAGAATTGAACACATTCTTCAGGATACGAAAGCAAGTTTCATTTTAGGACAGAGAAGTACGATGAAACAGTTAGAAAACAACGCTGTTGATCTTATTGCTTTAGATGAGGTTGTTTTTCAAGCAACACTTGAAACTTTTGATGTTAACAATCCTGTTACCAACGTTAATACTAATAATTTAGCCTATGTAATTTACACCAGTGGAACTACCGGAATGCCTAAGGGTGTACTGATAGAGCATAAAGGAGTAGCCAATCTGATACAACAACATGCTAAAGAATACGGATTCATTTCTGAGCAGCCTATTTCACAGAAAAATTGTCTCTGGTATGCTAACTATGTCTTTGATGCCCATGTAGCGGAGCTTTATCCCGCTCTTGTGCACGGACAGTCTATACATCTTCTGAATAAAGAAACTCAGACGGATCTAATAGGATTACAGCAATATATAAAAGAGAATAATATAAGGGTTGCTACCATTCCTCCGGTTTTATTAACCAAAGAATATATTCTTCCGTTGGAAACACTTTTGGTTGCCGGTGACATCACCAATCCGCAGGTAATGGCTCTGTACAAAAAGCATGGAGTTGATCTGGTTAACGCTTATGGACCTACAGAAAGTACCGTATGTGCAACTTTACACCACTATAATGAGGATGAAAATCCATTAAATATCGGAGGTCCAATTGGGAATATAAGTGTTTATGTTTTAGATCAAAACTTAAGACCAATTCCGGTAGGAGCAGTGGGAGAATTATACATTGGAGGAGCTGGAATTGCAAGAGGTTATCTGAATAGACCTGAACTTACAGCGGAACGTTTTATTGCCAATCCTTTCCAAACTTTAGATCAAAAAACAAAAGGAGAGAATGAACGTCTGTATAAAACAGGAGACCTTGTACGTTGGCTACCGAATGGTGAGCTGGAATATATCGGAAGAAATGACTTTCAGGTAAAGATCCGTGGATATAGAATAGAATTGGGTGAGATTGAAAATAAGCTGTTAACCTATCCTGGAATTCGTCAGTCAGCAGTATTGGCTAAGGAGAATAAAGCAGGCTTAAAATACCTTGCTGGCTATTATGTCTCTGAAAAACCTATAGATTCAACGCTTCTTTCCGAGTTTTTATCCGAGTCATTGCCGGAATATATGGTTCCGGGAGCATTTGTTCATTTAACGTCTTTCCCATTGACAATCAATGGAAAATTAGACAGAAGAGCGTTGCCTGAACCAGATTTTAAAGGAAATAAAGAATATACAGCTCCGGAAACGGAGTTGCAGAAAAAATTATGTCAGATTTACGGAGAGGTTTTAGGCCTTCCTTCAGACAGCATCAGCATTCATGATGATTTCTTCAGACTGGGCGGAGACAGTATCATCAGCATTCAGTTGGTGGGCAGAATCCGTCAGCAGCTGGCGGTAAAATTGAGCGTTAAAGAAGTCTTTGCTGCCCGTACTACCGCTTCGCTGGCTTTACTGATAGAGAATAAAAATAAAGAAGAGGAAACTCATATCGTTTCAGAACAAGGATTCTTACAGGGTGAAGTTCCACTTTTACCCATTCAGGAATGGTTCTTCAGTCAGATAGAATCAGGATATTTGGAAGATTTCAACCATTGGAATCAGGCATTCCTCATCAATGTTCCAAAACTTGATAAAGAACTGCTGGAACAATCTGTAAAATATCTGATCGAAAGGCATGATGCCCTTAGACTTCAGTACCAGATTAAAGATGGAGAATACTTTCAACAGTATGGAGAAACAAAAGTTACTTCAATCAACTACCTTAATGTTTCAGGTCTGAACGAGGAAGAATTATCAAAGGTATTTACAGATTGGCAGTCTCATTTTAATATTGAAAGGGACTCGTTATATAATGTCGGATATGTTGATGGTTATCAGGATGGTAGTGCAAGGATTTATTTTGCATTTCATCACCTGATTATTGATGCTGTAAGCTGGAGAATCATCACCGAAGATTTAAAAAATATTTATCAATCCCTTGAAAAAGGAGATACAAGATCCATTACATCCCATACCAAAGGAACCAGCTACCGTCAGTGGGTAGAAGCTGTAAAAACTTACGGATCAGAATCTCAGGAACAGGAACATTTATTTTGGAATACAATTGCAGATACAGTTGAAGAGAATAATAGAAATCTGGAAGATTTCATAGGTGAAAATTACCAGGAGAATCAATTGATTATATCCGAAGAAGCCACCCAAAAGTTAATCAGAGGCATTCATCATGTCTACAATACACAGATCAATGATGTGCTGCTTTCTGCATTATCTCTTTCACTTTCAGAATTAACAGGACATGAAAATCACTCCGTTGTGCTGGAAAGCCACGGGCGTGAAGAAATATTCAATCATCTTGATATTACACAAACAATAGGTTGGTTTACTTCTATGTATCCGGTGCTTTTAAAGAAAGGTGATGATTGGGCAGATACTGTAGTTGAGACTAAAGAAACATTGAGAAGCATTCCTCACAACGGAATCGGTTACGGTAGTTTAATAGGTTATACAGAACGGGAATTGCCTAAAATCAGTTTCAATTACCTGGGACAACTGGATCAGGAAACCGGAGAAAAAAGCTGGTTTATTGCCGCAGAAGATAGCGGTTTAAATATTGGGAATAAAAACAAAGACAGCTACTATATCAGTATCAATGGTGCAGTAATAGACGGTAAACTTCAGTTTAAGGTTGCAGGTTATCTGAAAGATGACCAGATCAGCCTTTTCTCAAAATCTTTTAAAACAAAAATAGAGGAAGTTGTTAACCGCCTTTCCCAGGCAAACAGGAGCTTCCTTACTCCATCCGATACAGATTATATTGTTGAAGAAGGTCAACTTGCAGACCTTCAGAAGGAAGGTGAAATTGAAGGAGTTTATTTGGCTAACAGTTTACAGGAAGGGTTTGTATACCATGCTTTAAATCAGGGTGAAACAGATGATGCTTACCGAGTACAGTTAATTTGGGACTATCTTGCAGATATTAGTCCTGAAAAGCTGAAAAAATCATGGGAACTGACACAAAAACGTTATCCTGCACTCAGAATAAGATTTAACTGGAATGGAGAAATCGTTCAGGTTATCGATAAAAAAGGCAATCTGGATTGGAGATATCAGGATATCAGCGGAATAAATGAAGAGACTCAGAGTGCCCTGATTGAAGAAATAACACAAAAAGACCGCTTTGAGGTTTATGATTTGTCAAAAGGAAACCTCTTCAGAATTTATCTTTTCAAACGAGGAGAAAACCATTACAGCTGCTTGCTTAGCAACCATCATGCGATTCTGGATGGATGGAGCTTGCCTGTTATTCTGAACAGTGTTCACGAGTCATATCTTCAACTGAACAAAAATCATCAGCCTGAACTTATTGCAGATACAGCGTACACAGATACCCAAAAATACCTGCAGCAAAAAAAAGAAATCAGCAGCAGCTTCTGGAAAAGCTATATGGATCAGATTGAAGATCAGGAGGATCTGACTAATTTATTGAAGGAAAGCCAAAGACATACAGAGCTGGGTATTTATAAACATATCAAAGATCATCAGGATGTAGAACTTTTGATCGAAGGAGAGCAGTATCAACAATTAAAAGAATTTACCCAAACAAATGGCTTTACCGTGAATGCTGTCCTGCAGTATTTATGGCATAACCAGCTGAAGATTTATAGTCATTCGGAAGTTACTGTAGTAGGAACTACCATATCCGGAAGAAATCTCCCTATTGATGGAATAGAATCCTCTGCAGGACTTTATATCAATACGCTACCATTAATTGTTACTCATGAAGAAGGTAAAATAAAAGATCATATATTAAAGATTCAGGATCATATCAGTGAGCTTAACAGCCATAGCGATATTAACCTGGCAAGTCTTCAACGTGACGGGCGTAGAATTTTCAGCAGTTTATTTGTCTATGAAAACTATCCTGTTCCTCAGGGAGAAAATAATAACGAACTAGGATTTGTATTCAGGGATGCAGTAGAAAGATTGGATTATCCGCTCGGCGTTACAGCTTTTGAGCGGGATGAGAAGGTTTCTTTGGTGGTAAGTTATGAAGGGCATCTGTTTGAGAAAAAGATGATGAATCAGCTTCTTAAAGGCATGCAAACCATTCTGAACCAGCTGTTGGAAAATCCTGAAATAGCTTCCGAAGATCTGTCTTATATCACCTTAGAAGATCAGAAAAAAATAATAACAGACTGGAATAATACCTGGACTGAATTCCCAACAGGTAAAACGATCCAAAATATGTTTGAAGCTCAGGCAGCTAAAACACCAGATCGTATAGCCTTGGTATATCAGGATGTAATCTTATCTTATAAAGAGCTTAATGAACGTGCAAACCGCCTTGCTAACTATCTGAACTTAACCTATGATCTTCAGCCGGATGATCTTGTTCCTCTATGCCTGGAACGTTCAGAAAATATGCTGATTGCCATTTTAGCCGTATTAAAATCAGGAGCAGCTTACGTTCCGATGGATCCAACCTATCCAACCGATAGAATGGAGCATATTCTTCAGGATACACAGGCAAAAATAGTCATCACCCAAAATAGTGTTGAAGCAAAATTCAATGAAATTCATTTGGAAAAAGCAGAAATTCTGTTATTAGATGATAAGAAACTGACAGAAAAGCTTGAAAAAATTAGTTTTAATAATCCGGTTACCCAAACTAAGGCAGACGATCTGGCTTATGTGATCTATACCAGTGGAACAACAGGGATGCCTAAAGGAGTAATGATAGAGCATACAGGAGTGTTAAACCTTGTTAGTGACCTTTATGTCCGTTACAATCTGAATGAATCCGAAATTATTCTTCAGTTTGCCAACTATGTATTTGATGCTTCAGTAGAACAGATTTTCTTAGGCTTATTGAATGGTTGCCAATTGCTGTTCATAGACAACCAGGAAATGCTGAACGAAGAGGAATATATCAGAAAATTAACGGATTATAAAGTAACCTATCTGCCTTTTACCCCTTCCGTATTGCAAAATATAGATGTTACAACGGTAGAAAGTGTACGGACATTAGATTCCGGTGGAGAAGCTTTACCGACGGATCTATATAACAAATTGAAAAATGGAAACTTCCTGTTTGTTAACTCTTATGGGCCTACAGAAGTTACCATTACGTCTCTTGTGAATACCAATCGTGATATCAACTGCATTGGTCGCCCACTTAATAATACAAGCGTATATGTTCTGGACCAGTTTTACCGTCCCGTTCCTGTAGGTGCTGTAGGAGAGCTTTACATTGGAGGGATTGGGGTTGCCCGTGGGTATCTGAACAGGCCGGAACTTACCGAAGAACGCTTTATCAACAACCCTTTCCAGACAGAAGAACAGAAAAATAAAGGAGAAAACCACAGAATTTATAAAACAGGAGACCTTGTACGTTGGCTTCCGGACGGAAATATTGATTATATCGGAAGGAACGACTTCCAGGTAAAAATAAGAGGATTCCGTATAGAATTGGGAGAAATCGAAAACAGATTGCTTCAGTATCCGGGAATCCGTCAGGGAACAGTTCTTGTGAAAGAAAACAATGCCGGACTGAAATATCTTGTCGGGTACTATGTTGCTGATGCAGGAATAGATACTCGTCTGATTTCAGAATTTATATCAGAAACACTTCCTGAGTACATGATACCTGCTGCATTTGTGCATCTGACAGCATTACCACTGACAATCAATGGTAAACTTGACAGAAAACAGCTTCCTGAACCTGAATTTATCGTAAATAAAGAATACACTGCTCCTGAAAATGACCTTCAGAAAAAGCTTGTAGAAATCTATGGACAAGTGCTGGGGTTACATGCTGAAAATATCAGCATTCACGATGATTTCTTCAGATTAGGAGGAAACAGTATTATGGCGATCAAACTTATCAGTAAGATCAAACAAAACATAGAATTACAGGTAAATGTTGCTAAGATATTCAACAATAAAACAGTTGCTGCCCTGGAAAAAGCCCTGATGGATGACAACAATCCTACAGAGCAGGTAAGCATAAAACCTGTTAAAGTAAATACTCCGGAAGAACAGAGATTATCCTTTGCTCAGGAAAGGCTTTGGTTTATAGAGGCTTATGAAAAAGGAAGCAATGCCTACAACATCCCGATGGCCGCTGTCTTGGATGAAAAAACAGACATTGAGGCTTTATGTACAGCTTTAAAAACAGTTGTAAAACGTCATGAAGTACTTCGCTCTGTCATCAGAACTACAGAAGACGGAGTGGGATATCAGGTGGTTACAGACTTACTTCCTGAAATTAAAATAACAGAAGTACATACCAGAGAAGAACTTGATCAGCATATCAATCAATGCGCCAATAAAGTATTCAAGCTTGATGAAGAGATTCCGGTACATATAGAATTCTTTACGTTTGAAAATCAGAATTATATATCCATTGTTATTCACCATATTGCTTTTGACGGATGGTCTACCGATATATTCCTAAATGAAGTACAGGTCATTTACAACAATCTGGTTAAAGGTGAGAATTCAGAGCTTTCAGCTTTAAAAATCCAGTATAAGGACTTCGCTTTATGGCAAAGAAATTACCTTACAGGAGACCGTGTGGAGCAGCAGATCAGCTATTGGAAAAACCAGCTTGAAGACTTCCAGAACCTTGATCTTCCAACAGACTTCCGAAGACCTTCACAAATATCGTATGAAGGAGAAAACTTATATTTCAACCTGACCACAAAGCAGGGCGAAAAACTTAGAAATCTATCCAAAGATCTTGGAGTGAGTCTGTACAGTGTCATGCTGGGAGGTTATTATCTGATGTTATCTGCCTATTCAGGACAAGATGATATTGTAGTGGGCAGCCCCATTGCGAACCGTCATCATGCCGGCCTGGAAGATATCATAGGGTTCTTTGTCAATACACTTGCTTTAAGAGAAAAGATTGATCCTAAACAAAGCATTAAAGACTTTATTCTTCAGATCTCAAAATCCGTTACAGAAGCACAGTCTCATCAGGATCTTCCGTTTGAGAAACTGGTAGATGAGCTGGGAATCGAGCAGGATACTTCAAGACATCCGGTTTTCCAGGTGATGTTTGGATTACAGAATGAAACAGCACTTATTCAGAATGAAGAGGCTATATTTTATCCGTTTGATGGAGAATTAGGTTATCAGGTAGCGAAGTTTGATCTGACTACGATGATTGATGACAATGGAGAAAATATCCATGGAATGTTCAATTATGCAAAAGCGATATTTTCAAGAGCAACGGTTCAAAATATGATCAATTCTTATCTGTTTTTGCTTCATCAGATTGCAGAAACTGATGAATATGAAAAAACAACGCTTTCCAAATTAGATTTTGTTCCACAGGAAGATTATAAAAAGATCACAGAAAACAGGAATGCTACCCGCAAAGAGTATCCATCAAAAATGACCATTCATGAGCTGTTTGAGCATCAGGTTGAAAAAACACCGAATCAGACAGCATTGGTATATCAGGATGTTAAGTTGTCTTACAGAGAACTGAACGAAAAAGCTAACCGTTTGGCCAACCATCTTATTGAAGCCTATGATCTTCAGCCGGATGATCTTGTTCCATTATGTCTTGAGCGTTCAGAAAATATGCTGATTACCATTCTGGCGGTATTAAAGGCTGGGGCTGCTTATGTACCGATGGATCCTTCCTATCCTGCAGACAGAATCCATCATATTCTAAAAGATACAGGAGCAAAAATTGTATTGGCAGAAGAAAATACAGCGGATAAAGCAGAACATTCAAATGTAATTGTATTGGACGAGGTTCGTTTTAAAGCTTTACTTGAAACAGCTGATTCTAATAATCCTGTAACCCATACAAAATCTACTCATCTGGCCTATGTCATTTATACCAGCGGAACAACAGGATTACCAAAAGGGGTAATGATCGAACATCGAGGAGTAATAAACCTCATTGGATCAATGATAAAAGCTCACCGGCTTGAAGAATATAAAGAAGTAGGTTGCTATTCAAATTATGTTTTTGATGCCTTTGTTTATGAAGCATTCCCTGTACTTTGTAATGGAAATACTCTATGGCTGTACAGCAATGATCTCAGAACCTCAGTAGGAGAGCTTAACGATTATATCAATGAAAATAAAATAGAAGTTTCCTTTATTCCACCAGTTTTGTTAAGAGAAATTGTGGAGAATGGAACAAGCTTGGAACTGATTTTCGCAGGGGGTGAAAACTTCCCGGCTTTAGATCAGAATATTGATGATATTATCCTGGTTAACGAGTACGGCCCAACAGAAGGAACCGTATGTTCTACCCTGCACTATTACAAAGAAGATCATAATCCATTAAACATTGGTGGTCCAATAGATAACATGAGTGTTTATGTGCTGGATCAACATCTTCGTCTCGTTCCGGAAGGAGCGATAGGAGAGCTGTATATCAGCGGTGCCGGAATTGCCAGAGGATATCTGAACAGGCCGGAGCTTACAGAAGAACTTTTCATCACAAACCCTTTCCAGACTCAAGAGCAAAAAGAAAGAGCTGAAAATGATCGTCTGTACAAAACCGGAGATTTGGTACGCTGGCTGGCTGATGGTAAGTTGGAATACATGGGAAGAAATGACTTCCAGGTTAAAATAAGAGGACACAGAATTGAGTTAGGAGAGATTGAAAACAAGCTGCAAGAATATCCTGAAATTAAACAAACTATAGTTTTAGCTAAGGAAAACCAGGCAGGGCTGAAATATCTTGCAGGATATTACGTGTCTGATACAGCAATAGATTCAGACTTCCTTTCAGACCATTTATCAGAATCCTTACCGGAATATATGATCCCGGCAGTATTTGTTCATCTGAAATCTTTACCTCTGACGATCAATGGTAAATTGGACAGAAGAGCTTTACCGGAACCGGAATTTACAGGAAGGAAAGAATATACAGCCCCTGAAACTGATCTTCAGAAAAAACTATCTGAAGTCTATGGCGAAGTTTTAGGCATTTCGTCTGAAACGATCAGTATACATGAAGATTTCTTCAGATTAGGAGGAAACAGTATCATGGCCATCAAACTGATCAGTAAGATCAAACAGGTCTTGGGAATACAGATTGATGTAGCAACGGTTTTTAGCCATAAAACCATTGCTTCACTTTCTCATGTATTCGCAGATGGGAATAATGTGGCAGAGCAGATCGTCATTACTCCTGTCACTGTAGATTCTCCGGAAGAGCAGAGATTATCCTTTGCTCAGGAAAGACTTTGGTTCATCGAAAATTATGAAGGCGGAAGCAGCGCTTATAACATCCCGATGGTTTTCCGTCTCGATGAAAAAACAGATCTGCAGATATTATGTAAAGCTTTGGATGCTGTTGTAATGCGTCATGAAATCCTTCGCTCCGTTATCCGTATGACAGATGATGGCTTAGGCTGGCAATCCGTGGTAGATGATATCCCGGTAATCCATCAGCAGGAAGTGAAAACGATGGCTGAGCTGGAAGAAAAAGCAAGCCATATTGCCAATAAAATTTTCAATCTGGAACAAGAACTGCCTATAAATATCCATATTTTCAAGCTTGAAAATGAGTACTATCTGTCTGTTGTTATTCACCATATTGCATTTGACGGATGGTCAGCAGGGGTGTTCCTGAAAGAAGTCATTCATATATATGAGGCCATCAAAAAAGAAAGAGCCCATGATCTTCCGGCCCTAAAAGTGCAGTATAAAGACTTTGCTTTATGGCAGAGAAATTACCTTACAGGGGAACGCCTCAATACCCAGGTTAATTATTGGAAAAATAAACTTGGCGGGTTCCAGAATCTTGATCTGCCATCAGATTTCAAGAGACCCGCTCAAATGTCTTATGACGGAGACAGCATTTATTTCCGTATCAATGAAGAGCAAAGTCAAAAACTGAGAGAGCTGTCAAAAGATCTTGGAGTAAGCTTATTCAGCATCCTTTTAGGAGGATATTACCTGATGCTTTCCGCCTATTCAGGGCAGGATGATATTGTCGTAGGAAGCCCTATTGCGAACCGTCATCATCCGGGATTGGAAGACATCATCGGATTCTTTGTCAATACTTTAGCTTTAAGAGAAACGATTGATCAGGAACAAAATATTAAAGATTTTATCAAGCAGATAGCCGGCTCAGTAATAGAAGCTCAGTCTCATCAGGATCTTCCGTTTGAAAAACTTGTGGAGGAACTTGGCGTAGAAAAAGATACTTCCCGCCATCCGGTATTCCAGGTGATGTTTGGTCTTCAAAGTTTTGGAGAAAATCTTTCCGATAATCAGTCAATCTTTCATCCGTTTGCCGGAAAGGTGGATTATGAAGTAGCTAAATTCGATATTACTACGATGATTGACGATAGTGACAAGAACATTCATGGGATGTTCAACTATGCTCAATCGGTGTTCTCCAGAGAAACGGTAAATAACATGATGAATTCTTATCTGTTTATGCTTGAACAGATAGCAGATACCAAAGGAAAACAAGACCTTACATTAGCACACTTAACTCTTATTTCTCAGGAACAACAGCAATCCATATCAAAGTTATGGGCTTCTGAAACATATTATTCAGATCAGAATACCATTCATGGGTTATTTGAAGCACAGGCTGAAAAAACTCCGGATCATATCGCTGTAGTGTATCAGGATGTAAGATTATCCTATAAAGAACTTAATGAACGTTCCAATCGTTTGGCTAACTATCTGATTAAAAATTATGATCTTCAGCCGGATGATTTAGTTCCATTATGCTTGGAGCGTTCCGAAGATATGCTGGTGGCCATTCTTGCCGTTTTAAAAGCCGGAGCAGCCTATGTTCCGATGGATACTTCATATCCGGTGGAAAGAATTAAGCATATTCTTGATGATACAGGCGCAAAAATAGTATTGGCACATCATAGTTCTGCGCTAAGCGTTAAAGAAGCCTGTGGTGAAAAAACAGACATGCTTATATTGAACAGTCCGGAGATGGCGGAAACTCTTGAAAACAGTAGTATTTCCAATCCGGTAACTCAGGTAGAACCACACCACATGGCTTATGTGATCTATACCAGTGGGACAACCGGAATGCCTAAAGGAGTAATGCAGGAACACAGAAATGTAGTGCGTCTTTTCAGTGCAACAGATCATTGGTATCAGTTTAATGATCAGGATGTATGGAGCTTATTCCATTCCTATGTATTTGACTTCAGCGTATGGGAGATCTGGGGTGTATTGCTGTACGGAGGAAAACTTTTGGTACCGTCTTCAGAACAGACGAAGGATACTAATTTATTCTTCAGCTTGTGCTTGAAAGAAGGACTTACCGTATTGAACCAGACTCCGACTGCTTTTTATCAGTTTATTGAAACAGCTCTTCAGCGTGAAGAACAATTAACTGAATTGCGTTACGTGATATTCGGAGGTGAAGCTTTAAATCTTGCCTCTTTGAAACCGTGGTATGAACGCTACCGTTCTAAACCTGATTTAATTAACATGTATGGAATTACGGAGACGACCGTCCATGTTACCTATAAAAAATTAAGCGTAGAAGACCTGAACAAGGCTTCTCTGATTGGAGAAAATATCCCTGACCAGGCGATGTATATCCTTGATGCCCATCTTCGTGCCGTTCCTGTTGGGGCTGTTGGAGAATTGTATGTGGGCGGAGCAGGAATTGCCAGAGGATATCTGAACAGACCTGAGCTGACGGCTGAACGATTTATACAGAATCCCTTCCAAACTTTAGAACAAAAAGAAAGCGGGAAAAACGGAATTCTCTACAAAACAGGAGACTTAGTACGCTATCTGCCCGATGGAGAACTGGAATACATCGGAAGAAATGATTTCCAAGTGAAAATCCGTGGCTACAGAATTGAGCTGGGAGAAATAGAAAACAGATTGCTGGAATATCCGGAAGTAAGACAAACCGTAGTTCTTGCCAAAGAAAATAAAGCAGGAATGAAATACCTGGTAGGTTATTATGTTTCCGATGCTGCTTTGGAAGTAGAGAAAATCACAGCATTTTTATCCGAAGTTCTACCGGAATACATGGTGCCGGCTGCCTTTGTTCATTTAACTTCATTACCACTGACCATCAATGGAAAGCTGGACAGAAGACAACTTCCTGAACCTGAATTTACAGGCGGAAAAGAATATACCGCTCCACAGACTGAATTGCAGGAGAAATTATGTCAGATCTATAGCGAAGTCCTTGGGCTGGATGCTTCAGGAATTGGTATTCAGGATGATTTCTTCAGATTAGGAGGAGACAGTATTATCAGTATTCAGCTGGTCAGCAGAATAAGACAGCGTTTAGATATAAGGATCAGTGTTAAAGATGTATTTGCTTCAAAATCAGTTAGAAATATTTCCGAACTGATCGAAACCAAAGCAAAAGAAGAGCAAACCCGTATTCTGACAGAACAGGGACAGCTGACAGGTCCTCTATCATTCCTTCCGATCCAGGAATGGTTCTTCCAACTGGCAGAAGAAGGTTATATAGGCGACCTCAATCACTGGAACCAATCCTTTTTGATTAAAGTTCCTGAACTTGACAAAGGATTGCTGGAGCAGAGTATAAAACTGCTTATCGACAAACATGATGCCTTCAGAATTCACTATCCGAAAGAAAACGGAAAATATACCCAGCAATACGGAATCAATGCATTGCCGGAATTGAAATATCTGGACGTTTCAGGAGTACAGCCAGAAGCGCTTTCAGGTATCCTTACGGAATGGCAGGCACAGTTTGATATAGAACAGGGGCCGTTATTCCAGATTGGATATATAGCAGGATATGAAGATGGAAGCGCAAGGATTTTCTTCGGACTTCATCACCTTATCATAGATGCTGTAAGCTGGAGAATCATTACCGAAGACTTAAAAAATATTTATCAAACCCTTGAAAAAGGAAATACCGTTGAGGTTCCTGTAAAAGGAAGCAGCTATCGCCAATGGATTGATGCCATAAAAGCATATAAGCTTGAAGATCCGGAATCCAGAGAAACAGAACATTCGTATTGGAGTACCATTACAGATACAGTTGCAGAGAGCAATAGTATTCTGACAACATTATCCTCTCCTGAATATCATTCTTCCAACCTTATTCTGAATGCAGGATATACAGAAAAGCTGATTAGAGAAGTACATCATGTATATCATACTCAGATCAATGATTTACTCTTATCTGCACTGGCTTCTGCACTTTCAGACCTTACAGGAGCACCAGCTCATGCCGTTCTGCTTGAAGGGCACGGGCGTGAAGATGTATTAGGAAATATGGATATCACAGAAACCGTGGGTTGGTTTACCTCTATGTATCCGCTTCTTCTAACGTCAGGAAATGATGTGAGAGATACTGTGATTCTGACCAAAGAATCTCTGAGAAGCATTCCAAACAACGGAATTGGGTATGGAAGCCTTGTTGGTTACACAGAAAGAGAACTTCCAAAGATTAGCTTCAACTATCTCGGACAGCTTGATCAGGAAGAGAGTACAGGAGAGAAAACCTGGTATATCGCCGGAGAAGACAGTGGAAAATCTATGGGAGACAAAAACCGTGATAACGATATCATTACGGTAAACGGAGCCATTGCAGACGGACAGCTTCGCTTCGGAATCTCGGGATATCTTTCACAGGATCAGGTTGATCTTCTGGCAGAAAGACTTAAAGAATACATTCAACAAACGGTTGATGAATTAACAACCGAAAAAAGAAACTGGCTTACCCCGTCAGATACAGGAAATATTGTTGGAAAAGAACAATTGATGCAAATCCAGGAATCAGGAGAAGTTGAAGGCGTTTATCTTGCCAACAGTTTACATGAAGGATTCGTGTATCATGCCTTAAGTCAGGGAGATAAAGATGATGCCTACAGAGTACAGATCGTATGGGATTATCTTGCTGAAATCAATCCTGAAATGCTTAAAAAAGCATGGTCATATACCCAGGAACAGCTTCCGACACTGAGACTTAGATTTGAATGGAGCGAAGAAATTGTACAGGTTATTGATAAACAAGGAATACTGGACTGGCGTTATCAGGATATTCAGAATATGACCGATGAAGATCAGGAATCCTTAATTGCAGAAACTACTCAAAAAGACCGTTTTGAGGTATATGATCTGTCTAAAGGAAATCTGTTCAGAGTCTATCTGTTCAAACGTTCAGACAAACGTTATACCTGTTTGTTCAGCAATCACCATGCTATTCTTGATGGCTGGAGTATGCCTGTATTCCTTACGATGATTCATGAAGCATACCTTGCATTACTCAAAGGAAATGCTCTGTCTCCGGCTCCGGATACAGCCTATGCCGAAGCCCAGAAATTCCTTCAGGAAAATAAAAATAGAAACGGAAGCTTCTGGAAAAGCTATATGGGGCTTCTGGAAGATCAGGAAAACCTGAATTGTTTGGTTAAAGAATCTCAGAAACATATTGATCTTGCTGAATATAAACATATTGTAGACCATCAGGCGGTAAAAATGCTGATTGTAGGGGAGCAGTATCAGAAACTGAAAAAATTCACATCTGACAACGGGCTGACAGTCAATGCTGTACTTCAGTTCTTATGGCATAAACAGCTTAGCTTATATAGCAATAGTGTAACCACTGTTGTAGGAACTACCGTATCCGGACGAAGTATTCCGGTAGATGGAATAGAATCCTCAGTGGGACTTTATATTAATACGCTGCCATTGATTGTGAACCATGAAGATGGCAAAGCAGTAGATATCATTGCCGAAATTCAACGCAGAATCAGTGAATTGAATACCCACAGCAGTGTCAACCTGGCAAGCCTTCAGCATGATGGACGCAGAATTTTCAGCAGTTTATTCGTGTATGAAAACTATCCGGTACCTAACGGAGAGGAAGATAATGAGCTGGGAACATTAGGATTTGTATTAAAAGAATCTGTAGAACGTCTGGACTATCCATTAGGAATTGTTGCCTACGAAAATGAAGATGAAGTACTGTTAAAGATCAAATATGACAGTTTCTTATTTGAAAATGAAATGATGGAGCAGCTGCTTCAGGGAATGGGAACAGTTCTTGAACAGCTTCTTAAAACTTCCAATATTAAATCCGAAGACCTGTTCTATCTTACCTCAGAGCAACATCAGAAGATAACAATAGATTGGAATGCGACAGAAATAGCTTATCCTGAGGAATATACCATTCATAAAATGTTTGAAGAACAGGTAGAAAAAACTCCGGATAGCACGGCTTTGATATTTCAGGATATAAAACTTTCCTACCAGAAACTGAATCAAAGAGCGAACCACCTGGCTCATTATCTTATTGAAAATTACAGTCTTAAGCCTGATGATCTGGTTCCGTTATGTCTTGAACGTTCAGAGCATATGCTGATCGCGATTCTGGCTGTTTTAAAAGCTGGTGCAGCCTATGTTCCGATGGATCCAACCTATCCGATTGACAGAATTGAACATATCATGCAGGATACCGGGGCAAAAATTATTCTTACTCAGGAAGAAGTAGAAGAAAAACAGCAAATGTCCCGAATGGCGGAAGTAATTCTGCTCGATAGCAAAAAAATACTTGATAAACTTGAACAGTCAGGAGCTGAAAATCCTGTCACCCAGACTAAATCAAACAACCTTGCTTATGTTATCTACACCAGTGGAACTACAGGGCTTCCAAAAGGAGTAATGGTAGAGCACAAAGGGGTTATCAACCTGATTGAGGATTTGTTCTCCCGCTATCAGTTAGGAAATGAGGAAGTAATTCTTCAGTTTGCCAACTATATATTTGATGCATCCATCCAGCAGATGTTGCTTGCGATATTGAAAGGAAACAGTTTATTATTTATTAAAAATCAAAAGATACTCAACGAAGAAACATTTATACAAACCCTTAATCAGCATAATGTTTCTTATATACACCTTACGCCAACGGTATTACAAAGCATAGACTTTACTCAGGTTAAAAACCTGCGTACATTGATTTCCGGAGGAGAAGCGATGCCTGCAGACCTGTTTAAAAAAGTAAGCGGAAGAAACTTCAGGCTGGTCAATTCATATGGGCCTACAGAAGTTACCATCACATCCATTGTTAATCCGGAAGGAAAAAATACCAATATTGGACGACCACTTAACAATACCACAGTATATGTGTTGAATAATCATCTTCACCCGGTTCCTGTAGGAGCTATCGGTGAGCTTTATATTGGTGGAGAAGGAATTACCAGAGGGTATCTGAACAAACCCGAACTTACGGCAGAACGTTTCATCATCAACCCATTCCAGACCTTAACACAAAAAGAAAAAGGGAAAAATGGAATCCTCTACAAAACAGGAGATTTAGTACGCTATCATGCCAACGGAGAACTGGAATACATTGGAAGAAATGACTTCCAGGTGAAGATCCGTGGATACAGAATAGAGCTTGGTGAAATAGAAAGCAGACTACAGCAATATCTGGGTGTAAAACAATCCGTAGTATTGGCCAAGGACAATAATGCCGGAATGAAATACTTGGCTGGATATTATGTTTCAGAAACAGCTATAGAACCGGATCTGCTTACAACATTCCTGTCTGAAGCTTTACCTGAATACATGATTCCAGCTGCCTTTGTGCATTTAACATCACTTCCGGTAACAATCAATGGTAAGCTGGCCAGAAGAGCGCTTCCGGAACCGGATTTTACAGGAGAAAAAACATATATGGCTCCTGAAAATGAACTGCAGGAAAAATTATGTCAGATCTACGGTGATGTTCTTGGTTTAAATGCTTCAGATATTGGTATTCATGATGATTTCTTCAGATTAGGAGGGAACAGTATCATGGCCATCAAGCTGATTAGCAATATTAAAAGAGTTTTGGATATAAGGGTAAGTGTAACAGTAGTGTTTGCACATAAAACAGTAGCTTCCCTTTCTGAGGCTTTAGCCAGTGAAACTATCAATGAACAGGAAGTTATTGCTCCTGTAAAAGTCTCTTCTCCGGAAGAACAACGACTTTCATTCGCTCAGGAAAGACTTTGGTTTATTGAAAACTATGAAGGCGGAAGCAATGCATACAATATTCCTATGGCTGTTCGTCTTGATGCAAAAGTCAATATTCCGAAACTATGCAAAGCCCTTGAAACCATCGTAATGCGTCATGAAGTATTACGAAGCATTATCCGTTCTACAGACGAAGGAAAAGGCTACCAGATTGTAAGGGACAAAGCTCCTGAAATCCAAACCCGTCACGTCTATACAAAAGAAGAACTGAATGAGGCTGTAAACAATGCTTCAGGCAAGATCTTCCGTCTGGATGAAGAATATCCTATAGCCATCAATCTTTTCAGATTAGAAAGCGATCATTATATGACTGTTGTCATTCACCATATTGCATTTGACGGATGGTCAACCGATATATTGTTGAGAGAGCTGCAAACAGTTTATGATGCTTTGGTTAATAATCAGGATTATGAACTTCCGGAATTAAAGATTCAGTACAAAGACTTTGCATTATGGCAGAGAAACTATCTTTCAGGAGAACGTCTTGACAATCAGGTTGGATATTGGAAAAGAAAACTGGATGACTTCCAGACTCTGAATCTTCCAACAGATTATAAAAGGCCTGCTCAGGTTTCTTATGAAGGAGACACTGTTGATTTCATCATTGACCAGAAAGTAGCCGCGGGTCTTAGAAATACTTCTAAAAAACTGGGAATAAGTCTGTACAGCGTGATGCTGAGCGGATATTACCTGATGTTGTCAGCCTATTCCGGTCAGGATGATATTCTGGTAGGAAGCCCTATTGCCAACCGTCATCATGAAGGACTCGAAGATATTATCGGATTCTTTGTCAATACCTTTGCTTTAAGAGAAAAAATAGATCCGGAGCAGAACCTTAAAGATTTTATTCTTCAGGTATCAGCATCCGTTACAGAAGCACAGTCTCACCAGGATCTTCCTTTTGAAAAGTTGGTAGAAGAGCTGGGAGTAGAAAAAGATATGTCCCGCCATCCTGTTTTCCAGGTGATGTTTGGATTGCAGAGCTTTGGCGGAAATGCGGATAACAAAGAAGTATTATTCCATCCTTTTGAAGGACAGACAGAGTATCAGGTGGCCAAATTTGATCTTACGGCGATGATTGATGATGGAGAAGAAACGATAAAAGGCTTCTTCAATTATGCCAAAACCCTCTTCTCAAGAGAAACGATCAGTAATATGATCAACACTTATCTATATCTTCTTAATCAGGTTTTCGGTGTTGATGAGATCAACCTTGAAAGGATCAAGCTGAGTACATTAAACTTGATCTCTGCAGAAGAAAATAAAAAGATTTCTGAAGAATGGAATGCAACAGAGAAAGTGTATCCATCAGCAAAAACAATTCAGGAATTATTTGAAAATCAGGTTAAAATAACTCCTGGACATACAGCTTTGGTATATAAAGATGTTAAGCTATCCTATCAGGAACTGAACGAAAGATCCAACCGCTTAGCAAACTATTTAATTGCTAAGTACGATCTTCAGCCTGACGAATTAGTACCATTATGCTTAGATCGTTCTGAAAACATGCTGATTGCGATTTTAGCGGTATTAAAATCCGGAGCAGCCTATGTTCCTATGGATCCTTCTTATCCAACAGATAGAATAGAACATATTCTAAAAGATACCGGAGCAAGATTGATTTTAGGTCAGGAAAGTACGGTTGAAAAGTTGAAAAAAGTGACGTCAGATGTTATCTCTTTAGATGAAGTAACCTTTAAAGCAACACTTGAAACTTCTGATGCTAAGAATCCTGTTACTAAAACTAAATCAAGCAATTTAGCTTACGTCATTTTTACCAGTGGAACGACTGGGCTTCCTAAAGGAGTAATGGTTGAGCACAGAAACGTATCCAACCTGATCCACCAGGAAGCTAAGGAATTCGGATTGCTTGAAACCGGAGTTCAAAAGAACAGTCTATGGTATGCAAATTATGTATTTGATGCCCATGTTTGGGAATTATATCCATCCATTACCCATGGACAGACAATCTATATTTTAGAAAAAGAACTTCAAACCGACCTGTCTGCTTTAAAAGATTATATAGAAGAGAATAGCATCCGCATTGCAACGATTCCACCGGTGTTATTAACCAGAGAATATCTTTTACCATTAGAAAAGCTTGTGGTTGCCGGAGACGTTACCAACTCACAGGTAATGGCGATGTATAAAGAACATGGAGTAGACTTGATCAACGCTTACGGGCCAACAGAAACTACGGTATGTGCCACTTTACATCACTATAATGAAGATGAAAATCCTGTCAATATCGGAGGTCCGATTGGAAATATGACGACCTACGTATTGGATAATCATCACCGTATTGTTCCTGTAGGAGCTGTAGGAGAGTTGTACATAGGAGGAGCGGGAATAGCCAGAGGTTATCTGAACAGGCCGGATCTTACAGAAGAGCGTTTTATCGCCAATCCTTTCCAGACTGAAGATCAGAAAGCAAAAGGAGAAAACGGACGTTTATACAAAACCGGAGACTTAGTACGCTGGTTATCCAATGGAGAATTAGAATACATCGGAAGAAATGACTTCCAGGTGAAAATCCGTGGCTATAGAATTGAGCTGGGAGAGATTGAAAATCAATTGCTGGGTTATCCTGGAATCAGTCAGTCAGCGGTTTTAGCCAAAGAAAATAATGCAGGCTTAAAATACCTTGCCGGCTACTATGTTTCTGAAACTGAAATAGATTCATCTTTACTATCAGAATATCTGTCAGAATCATTACCAGAATACATGGTTCCCGGAGTATTTGTTCACTTAACCTCTTTACCGTTGACGATCAATGGTAAATTAGATAAGAAAGCATTGCCTGAACCTGAATTTAAAGGAAGTAAAAGCTATACAGCACCACAAACAGAACTTGAAAAACAGCTTGTTGCAGTCTATGGTGAAGTGTTAGGAATCAATGCCGGGACGATCAGTACTCACGATGATTTCTTCAGATTAGGAGGAGATAGTATCATCAGTATTCAGCTGGTGGGAAGAATAAAGCAACGCATGGATATAAGAGTCAATGTAAAAGAAGTCTTTTCATCAAGAACTCCGGCAATATTGGCAAAACTTATCGAAGAAAAAAAATCTGCAACACAGATTGAACTGCTTGCTGAACAGGGAATTCTTACCGGAAACGTTTCGCTTTTACCAATTCAGGAATGGTTCTTCAGCCAAATAGAATCAGGGTATCTTCCGGATTTTAACCATTGGAATCAGTCGTTCTTATTGAATGTTCCGGAATTGGATAAAGAAATTTTTGAGCAAAGCATCAATTTGTTGATTGAAAAACATGATGTATTCAGAATGTTCTATCCAAAAGAAAACGGAACTTACAGCCAGCAATATGGAGACGATAAAGCTACAGCTGAGATCAGTTATCTTGACGTTTCATCAATACATCCGGATGAGTTATCCGAAATATTGACAACATGGCAAAAGCAATTTGATATAGAAAAAGGTCCGTTATATCATATAGGCTATATTACAGGATATGAAGACCACACAGCAAGAATTTTCTTTGCTTTCCATCACCTGATTATAGATGTGGTAAGCTGGAGAATCATCACTGAAGATCTAAAAAATATTTATCAGTCTCTTGAAAAAGGAGAGAACTATAAAATACAAAAAGGAAGCAGCTACCGTCAGTGGGCAGAAGCCATAAAAGGCTATAAATCTGAAAATTCAGAAGCAAGAGATCAGGAATTATCGTATTGGAACAGAATTACAAAAACGGTTAACCAAACCAATAATACATTGGAAGCGATTTCTGTTCACGAGCAAAATCATGATATTCTTGCGCTGGATAAAGAGTATACTGAAAAACTGATAAGAGGAAGCCATCATGTCTATCAAACTCAGATCAACGATCTTTTACTGTCTGCATTAGCAACAGCACTTGGAGATCTCACAGGAGATAGTCATAATGCCATCTTATTAGAAAGCCACGGGCGTGAAGAAGTATTTGGTAACCTGGATATTACAGAAACAGTAGGTTGGTTTACTTCCATGTATCCATTATTATTGGAAACTGGAAAAGAGGTGAGTGATACCGTAATTCTGACCAAAGAAGCACTGAGAAACATTCCAAACAATGGTATTGGTTATGGAAGCTTGGTAGGCTATACGGATCAGGAACTTCCAAAAGTGAGTTTCAACTATCTGGGACAACTTGATCAGGAAGAAAACTCAGGAGAAAAAACATGGTTTATTGCTGCTGAAGATAATGGGGTTTCCATTGGAGAATCTAACCGTGGAAGCTACCTTATCGGAATCAATGGGGCTGTTGTAGATGGAGAACTTCGTTTTAGAATTTCAGCTCATTTGACCCAGGAACAGGTAACACAATTTACTCAAAGTTTTAAAGATCAGATTGTTAATATTATTGATGAACTGTCTAAAAACACCAGAAGCTTCCTTACTCCGTCAGATGTAGACCATATCATAAGCGCTAAACAGCTTTTCAATATTCAGGAATCCGGTGAGATTGAAGGCGTATATCTTGCCAACAGTCTTCAGGAAGGATTTGTATACCATGCATTAAGTCAGGGAGATAAAGACGATGCTTATCGTATACAGCTAACCTGGGATTATCTTGCTGAGATCAATACCGCTAAGCTTAAAGAAGCATGGTCCCATACTCAGCAGCAGTTTCCTGCATTGAGACTCAGATTTGACTGGAGTGAAGAAATTGTACAGGTTATTGATAAAGAAAGTCTTCTGGATTGGCGCTATCAGGATATAACCGGAATGAATGAAGAAGAACAGGATGAACTGATTAAGGAAACTACTCAAAAAGACCGCTTTGAAGTCTATGATTTATCAAAAAGCGGATTGTTCAGAATATACCTGTTCAAGCGTTCAGAGAAACACTATACCTGTCTGTTTAGCAATCATCACGCAGTGCTGGATGGGTGGAGTATGCCTATAATCCTGAAAAGAATCCATGATATTTACCTGAGCCTGATGAAAGATCAGAAATCGGAATGGATAACCGATCAGGCATATGTCAATACCCAAAAATACCTTCAACAGCATAAAGAGACCAGCCGTAGCTTCTGGAAAGATTATATGTCAACCCTTGAAGATCGGGAAGACCTGTCCGGACTGATTAAGGATTCTCAAAAGCATATCGACCTGGGAACTTATCGTCAGATCAAAGAGCATAGCCTTGTGACGATGATGATAACAGATGAACAGTATCAGCAGCTGAAGAGATTTACAACTGAAAACGGATTCACCGTGAATGCTGTTCTCCAGTATCTATGGCATAATCAGTTGAGGATATACAGCGGAGTGGAAACTACTGTTGTAGGAACTACCGTATCCGGGCGAAGCCTGCCTGTAGACGAAATAGAATCTTCTGCAGGGTTATTCATCAATACCCTCCCATTGATTGTACAGCATACCGATGGTCTGGTGACAGATATTATCTCAGATATTCAGCGCAGATCCAGTGAGTTGAATACACATAGTGATATAAGCCTTGCTGAGCTTAACCAGGATTCAAGCCGTATTTTCAGCAGCTTATTCGTATATGAAAACTATCCGGTGCCTGAAGCAGGAGAAGATAGCAATGAAGTAGGATTTGTCTTCAAAGGCGGAGTAGAAAAACTGGATTACCCATTAGGAATCATGGCGTTTGAACACGGTGACAGCGTAATTATGAAGATCAATTACGAAGGAGCGCTCTTTGAACAAAAGACAATGGAGAATTTGACAGAAGGAATGATGAGTATTCTGGCTCAAATGCTGGAAAACTGGAACATTACATCAGGTCAGCTTTCTTATGTATCAAATGAGCAATTCAAATTAATGCAGATCTGGAATGCAACAGAGAATGTATATCCATCTGAAAAAACAATCCAGGAGCTATTTGAAAATCAGGTTGAAAGAACCCCGGAACGTACAGCCTTGGTATACAAAGACGTTAAGTTTTCTTATCAGGAACTGAACGAAAGATCAAACCGTTTAGCGAACTATCTGATTGCTACTTATGATCTTCAGCCAGACGATCTGGTACCATTATGTTTAGATCGTTCCGAAAATATGCTGATTGCGATTTTAGCCGTATTAAAATCCGGAGCAGCCTATGTTCCGATGGATCCTTCCTATCCGGCAGACAGAATAGAACATATACTTAATAATACCGGAGCAAGGTTAATCTTAAGTCAGGAAAGTACAGCAGAAAAGCTGAAAAATGTAACAGCAGATGTGATCTCTTTAGATGAGGTTACCTTTAAAGCAATGCTTGAAACTTCTGATGCTAAGAATCCTGTTACTAAAACTAAATCAAGCAATTTAGCTTACGTCATTTTTACCAGTGGAACGACCGGGCTGCCTAAAGGAGTAATGATTGAACACAGGAATGTAGTCAACCTTATCCATCAGGAAGCTAAAGAATTCGGATTAACCGGAAATGGAGTTCAAAAGAACTGTTTGTGGTATGCGAATTATGTATTTGATGCCCATGTTTGGGAATTGTACCCATCCATTACCCACGGACATAGTATCTACATTTTGGAAAAAGAACTTCAAACCGATCTGTTTTCCTTAAAAGACTATATCGAAGAGAATAACATTAGCATTGCAACCATTCCTCCGGTATTATTGATAAGGGAATATATCTTACCATTAGAGAAGCTTGTAGTAGCCGGAGATGTTACCAATCCGCAGGTTATGGCAGCGTATAAAGAGCACGGAGTAGATCTGATCAATGCCTACGGGCCAACAGAAACTACGGTATGTGCTACTTTACATCATTATAATGAAGATGAAAATCCGGTGAATATCGGCGGGGCGATTGGAAATATGACTGTTTATGTACTGGATAAATATCACCGCATTGTTCCTGTAGGAGCCGTAGGAGAGCTGTACATAGGAGGAGCAGGAATTGCAAGAGGCTATCTGAGCAGACCTGACCTTACAGAAGAACGTTTTATCACCAATGCTTTCCAGACTGAAGATCAGAAAGTAAAAGAGGAAAACGGACGTTTATACAAAACCGGAGACTTAGTACGCCAGCTATCCAATGGTGAGCTGGAATATATCGGAAGAAATGACTTCCAGGTGAAGATCCGTGGTTACAGAATTGAGTTGGGCGAAATTGAAAACAAATTGTTGGGCTATCCGGGAATCAGCCAGGTAGCTGTTTTAGGCAAAGAAAATAAAGCAGATGTAAAATATCTTGCAGGGTACTATGTATCTGATACTGAAATAGATTCAGTTTTGCTGTCAGAATACCTTTCAGAATCATTACCTGAATATATGGTTCCGGGAGTATTCGTTCATTTGACCTCTTTACCACTGACAATTAATGGTAAGCTGGATAAAAAAGCGTTACCCGAAGCGGAGTTTACCGGAAGTAAAAATTACACGACACCGGAAACAGAGCTTGAAAGACAGCTGGTGGAAATCTATGGGGAAGTATTGGGAATCAGTCCTGAAACGATCAGTGTTCATGATGATTTCTTCAGATTGGGAGGGAACAGTATTATGGCGATCAAGCTGATTGGCAAAATTAAGCAGGATCTGGGGATACAGGTAAATGTAGGAATCGTATTTAACCATAAAACAATTACCTCTCTTTCAAATGCTTTAGCTCAGGAAAATAATGAAAAACAAATAAACATTGTTCCTGTCAAGATTAATTCCCCTGAAGAACAAAGGTTATCCTTTGCTCAGGAAAGACTTTGGTTTATAGAATCTTATGAAGGCGGAAGCAATGCCTATAACATTCCTGTTATTACAAGATTAGATGACAGTATTCAGCTGAATCTTTTTGAGGAATCTTTGAGAAAGGTTATAATGCGACATGATATACTTCGTTCAATGATTCATACTACTGAGAACGGAATAGGATATCAAGCAGTTACAGACCTCATTCCTGAAATTAAAATTATAGAAGTAGAAAATGAGGCGGAATTGGAAAACGCTATCAACAAATGTGTGAATAAAGTCTTCAGACTGGATGAGGAAATTCCTGTAGAGATCAGTATTTTCAGACTGGCAGGACAGGTTTATCTGTCTGTTGTTATTCATCACATTGCCTTTGACGGCTGGTCTATAGATGTTTTCTTAAAAGAAGTAGCCTCTGTTTATTATGCACTTGTTGAAGGAAAAGAACAGGAACTTTCACCTGTAAAAGTTCAATACAAAGACTTCGCATTATGGCAGCGTGATTATCTTTCAGGAGAACGTCTTGAGAATCAGATCAGCTATTGGAAAAATAAGCTGGATGACTTCCAGAACCTGGAATTGCCTTCAGACTTCAAAAGACCACCTCAAATTTCCTACGAAGGAGAAAACCTGTATTTCAGCCTGAATGCAGAACAGGGACAAAAGCTCAGAGCCCTTTCCAAAAGGCTGGGCGTAAGTCTTTACAGTGTCATGCTGGGAGGCTATTACCTGATGCTGTCTGCCTATTCCGGTCAGGATGATATTGTGGTGGGAAGCCCGATTGCTAATCGTCACCACGCAGGTCTTGAGGATATCATCGGCTTCTTTGTCAATACATTGGCTTTAAGAGAAAAGGTAGATCCTGCACAGAATATCCGTGATTTCATTCTTCAGGTATCAAAATCAGTCAATGAGGCTCAGTCTCATCAGGATCTTCCATTCGAAAAACTGGTGGATGAATTGGGAGTGGAGCAAGATACTTCAAGACACCCGGTTTTCCAGATAATGTTTGGACTTCAAAGTATTGATGGAAACGTTAAAGCGGATAAAGAAGAAGCATTATTCCATCCTTTTGCCGGAGAAGTTGATTATAAGGCCGCCAAATTTGATTTAACTACAATGATTGACGATGACGGAGAAAACATCCGCATCATGTTCAATTATGCGAAAGCTTTGTTTAAAGAAGAAACCATTACCCGAATGGCGGGCTCTTATCAGCTTCTTTTAGATCAGATCATAGAAAACAATCCGGATCATACACCCATCCGTAAACTTTCGCTGATATCAGAAGAGGAAACTCAGCAGATCATAGCAGATTGGAATGGCACACAGGAAGACTATCCGTCAGAAAAGACCATTCATAAGGTATTTGAATATCAGGCTGAAAAAAATCCTGATACCATAGCCTTGGTATACAATGATGTTAAACTTTCATATCGTGAACTTAATGAGAGAGCAAACTGTTTAGCAAATCATTTGATCCGTCAATACCAGCTTCAGCCTGATGATCTGGTACCGGTATGCCTTGAAAGATCCGAAAATATGCTGATTGCGATCCTTGCCATATTAAAGGCAGGAGCCGCTTATGTACCAATGGATCCATCATATCCTGCAGACAGAATAGGACATATTTTAGAGGATACTCAGGCGAAATTCGTCATTGCACAGGAAAGTACAATAGAGAAATTACAGAATATAGAAGTCATTTCACTTGATGAAGTTACCCTTAAAGCAAAACTTGAAACAGAAGTAACTAACAACCCTGTTACAGAAGTTCACTCAGGGAATCTGGCTTACGTGATCTATACCAGTGGAACAACGGGACTTCCTAAAGGAGTAATGATCGAGCATAAAGGAGTGATAAACCTCATCATATCAATGATTAAGGCACACCGTCTTGAAGAATATCAGGAAGTAGGATGCTATTCCAATTATGTATTTGATGCCTTTGTCTATGAAGCGTTCCCTGTATTGTGCAATGGAAATACCCTATGGTTATACAGCAATGAGCTTAGAACCTCAGTGAATGAGCTTAATGATTATATTAAAACCAATGCCATCGAAGTTTCCTTTATTCCACCAGTCTTGCTGAGAGAAATTGTGGAGAATGGAACAGGCTTAAAGCTGATCTTCGCAGGAGGAGAAAGCTTCCCGGCATTGGATAAAAATATTGAAAACATTACCCTCGTCAATGAATATGGGCCAACGGAAGGAACTGTATGTGTCAGCCTTCATGATTATAAAGAAGATAAAAACCCATTGAACATTGGTGGGGCAATTGCCAATACAACCTTATACATTCTTGATGCTCAATATCGCCCTGTTCCTGTAGGAGCTGTAGGAGAATTGTTTATTGGTGGAGCAGGTATTGCCAGAGGTTATCTGAACAGACCTGAGCTTACTGAAGAGCGTTTTATGGTAAACCCATTCCAGACATCAGAACAGAAAGAAAGAGATGAAAATGGGCGTTTATACAGAACCGGGGACTTAGTTCGCTGGCTGCCGAACGGAGAGATGGAATACAGAGGAAGAAATGACTTCCAGGTGAAGATCCGTGGTCATAGAATTGAATTAGGTGAGATTGAAAATACCCTGCTTCAATTTGAAGGTATTCGTCAGACAGCAGTTCTGGCAAGAGAAAATAAATCAGGTGTAAAATACCTGGCTGCTTATTATGTGTCTGATTCAGCGATTGATGCAAACCTGCTTTCTGAATATGTATCAGAATCCTTACCGGAATACATGGTACCAGGTGCCTTTGTTCATTTGGCTGAGCTTCCGCTTACCATTAATGGGAAACTGGACAGAAGAGCATTGCCTGAACCTGAATTTACAGGAAATACAGACTATATTGCCCCTGAAACGGAACTTCAGTCTAAGCTGTGTCAGATCTATGGTGATGTTCTTGGGCTTGATCCTGATACGATCAGTATTCATAATGATTTCTTCAGATTGGGTGGGGACAGTATTATCAGTATTCAGCTGGTAGGGAAGATCCGTCAGCAGTTAGAAGTGAGATTAAGTGTTAAAGAAGTCTTTACTGCCCGGACTGTAGCCTCATTATCCCTACTCATAGAAGATAAAGAACATGGAAGTGAAACCAATATTCTTACCGAGCAGGGAATCCTTACAGGAGAAGTTCCGCTTCTGCCGGTACAGGAATGGTTCTTTAAGCAAAAAGAATCAGGGTATCTTGTAGACTTCAATCACTGGAATCAGGCATTTATGATCAATGTTCCGGAGCTTGATAAAGACTTATTTGAACAGGCTATAGAACATTTGTTAACAAAACATGATGCATTCAGGCTGGGATATACAGGCCATTCTCAAGAATATAAATCAGGAAAAAATGCGCCTGAGATCAATTATCTTGATGCTTCTGATCTGAAACCGGAAGAATTGGCTGACATATTCACAGACTGGCAGTCTCATTTTGATATTGAAAACGGATCATTGTATCAGATTGGGTATATCAATGGCTATCAGGATGGAGGCGCAAGAGTATTCTTTGCATTCCACCACCTTATTATCGATGCTGTAAGCTGGAGAATCCTTACCGAAGACCTGAAAAATATTTATCAGACCCTTGAAAAAGGAGAAAACTATCAGATTCAGAAAGGAAGCAGCTACCGTCAGTGGGTAGAAGCCATCAGAAACTATAAAAAAGAAACCCCGGAATCCAGAGATCAGGAAACCACCTATTGGAATCATATTGCTGATACAGTTGAAGAAAGCAATTCAACATTATCTAAACTGATTACGGATGAATACCATCATGGTCATCTTCAGCTGGATAGAGAATCCACGGGAACTCTGATTCGCGGTGTACATCACGTATATCATACCCAGATCAATGATTTGTTGCTGTCAGCTTTATCACAGGCTCTTACGAATGTTACCGGGGATGAGCGTCATGCTATTTTGTTGGAAGGTCACGGCCGTGAAGAAGTATTCAGTCAGTTAGACATCACCGAAACGATGGGTTGGTTTACCACCATGTATCCGGTACAGCTGGAAACAGGAAAATCATCGAAAGACACGGTTATCCTGACCAAAGAATCCTTAAGAAGCATCCCGAATAATGGAATCGGCTACGGTAGTCTGGTAGGCTATACAAACCGTGAATTACCGAAGATCAGTTTCAACTACTTGGGTCAGCTTGACCAGGAGGATGTATCCGGTGAGAAAACATGGTTCATTGCAGCCGAAGATAGTGGAGCTGGAGTTGGTGCTTCCAACCGTGACAGTCATTTTGTAAGCATCAATGGTGCAGTAGTTGACGGACAGCTTCGCTTCGGAATTTCAGGATACCTTTCAGCTGAAAAGATTACATTCTTATCCGAAAGTTTCAAACAGAATCTGGAATCCATTATTAAGAATCTTTCAGAAGAAAACAGAAGCTACCTTACTGCATCAGATGTAGATCACGTGGTGGAAAAAGCTCAGCTTTCAGATATTCAGGGAAAAGGAGAAATAGAAGGCGTGTATCTGGCCAACAGCTTACAGGAAGGATTCATTTATCATGCCCTGAACCAGGGAGAAACAGACGATGCCTACAGAGTACAGCTGATGTGGGATTATCGTGCAAAAATAAATGCAGAGAAACTAAAAAATTCCTGGAAGCTAACCCAGGCACAATATCCATCCCTGAGAGTCAGATTTGATTGGAACGGAGAAATTGTACAGGTCATAGACAAAGAAGGAAAATTAGATTGGAGATATCAGGATATCAGCACCCTGCCTGAAGAAGCTCAGGAAAAATTGATTAAAGAAATCACTCATAACGATCGTTTTGAAGGATATGACCTTACCAAAGGAAATCTATTCAGAGTCTATCTTTTCAAACGAAATGAGGAATATTACAGCTGTCTGTTCAGTAATCACCATGCTATATTGGATGGTTGGAGTATGCCTATTATGATGAATAGTGTTCATGAGGCGTATCTGAGCCAGCTTAATAATGAAGAATATGTTCTGTCAATAGACCATGCGTATGCAGCGAGTCAGAAATATTTACAGGTCAACAAAAAGACTGGCCGTAGTTTCTGGGATCAGTATATGAATCTTCTTGAAGATCAGGAAGACCTGAAAAGCCTTGTAAAAGAAGACCAGAGACAGATAGACTTAGGAACTTACCGCCACATCAAAGATCATCAGAAGGTAACCATGTTGATAAGTGGAGACAGGTATCACAATCTGAAAGACTTTACGAAGGCTCATGGATTAACGGTGAATGCAGTGCTGCAATACTTATGGCATAGTCAGCTAAAACTGTATAGCGGATTGCAGACAACGGTAGTAGGAACAACTGTTTCAGGAAGAAGCTTACCTGTTGATGGTATAGAATCCTCAGCCGGATTGTATATCAATACCTTACCTTTAATTGTTAATCATGAAGACGGTCGTGTTATAGATCGTATCATGGAGATCCAGAACAGGATCAGTGATCTGAATACCCATAGCGATATCAATCTTGCAGATCTTCACCATGATGGACGCCGTATTTTCAGCAGCTTGTTTGTGTATGAAAACTATCCTGTTCCAAAAGGAGAGGGAAGCAATGAACTTGGCTTTGTATTCAAGGATTCAGTAGAAAAACTGGATTATCCTTTAGGAATAATGGCTTCAGAACAAGGAGAAAGCGTTCTGCTGAAACTGAACTATGAAGGAGCCCTTTTTGATAACAAAACCATGAAGCAGTTGATGGATGGAATGGAAATTATTCTGAATCAGATTCTGGATAACCAAGAAATGACTTCCGATGAACTTTCTTACATTTCAGAAAACCAATGGCAACAAATGTTTGCGTGGAATGATACTCAATTGGCCTATCCGTCAGATAAGACAATTCACAGCCTGTTTGAAGACCAGGTACTGAAAACCCCGAATAATATTGCCTTAGTATACGAAGATATAAAGCTGTCATACCATGAATTGAATGAACGTTCAAACCGTTTGGCAAATTATCTTATTAAAGTCTATGACATTCAGCCGGATGATTTAGTACCTTTATGTCTGGAACGTTCAGAGAATATGCTGATCGGAATTTTGGCAGTACTGAAGGCAGGGGCGGGTTATGTACCAATGGATACCTCTTATCCGGCAGAAAGAATAGAATATATTCTGTCAGATACCAAGGCCAAAATTATATTGACTCAGGAAAGCACAGTAGAAAAATTACAGGATATGAATGTAGATGTTATTTCTTTAAATAATATCTCTTTCAGACAGATCGTTGAAAAAGAAGATGCCTCTAATCCAGTGACAGCTATTAAACCGGATAATCTTGCCTATGTCATCTACACCAGTGGAACAACAGGACATCCAAAAGGAGTAATGGTAGAACATACAAGTGTGATAAACCGTATCGTCTGGATGAATGATACCTATCCTTTGGTGGCAACAGATAATATTCTGCAGAAAACCCCTTACACATTTGATGTTTCCGTCTGGGAATTATTCTGGGCTCATTTTTACGGGGCGTGTATCGTATTTGCACGTCCGGAAGGGCATAAAGACCCTGAATACTTAGCTGAAGTCATTCAAAAGGCCAATGTGACCATTTTACACTTTGTTCCTTCCATGTTGAGTGCCTTCGAAGAAACATTAGATACCAAAGAAGAGCTGCAGTCTATGGTAAAAAGTCTGAGGTATATATTCTGTAGTGGAGAAGCTTTAACATTAAAGCAGGTACAGGACGCACGAAGACTGATGGGCCATGCGGAAATTCACAACCTTTACGGACCAACAGAGGCCACCGTGGATGTTCTGTATTATGATTGTAATGATCCGGCTATTCAGCAGGTATTGATTGGGCAACCAATTGCTAATACAACGGTTTATGTACTTGATAAATTCTTACATCCGGTTCCTATCGGCGGTGTAGGAGAACTATACATCGGCGGTGTAGGAGTTGCCAGAGGATATTTAAACAGACCGGAGCTGACGGAGGAGCGCTTCATTGCGAATCCATTCCAGACAGATAAAGAAAAAAGAGAAGAATATAACGGAACCCTATATAAAACAGGAGATTTAGTAAGATGGGTATCCGGAGGAAACATAGAATATCTGGGCAGAAATGACTTCCAGGTGAAAGTTCGTGGTTTCCGTATCGAGCTGGGAGAAATCGAAAATGCTTTGGTAAAATATTCTGATATCCGTCAGGTAGCAGTATTGGCTAAAGAAAATAAAGCAGGAGTAAAATATCTTGTAGGATACTATGTTTCTGATAAAGAATTGGATGAAGGAGTACTTTCAGAATTTCTGTCCGAAACATTACCTGAATATATGGTGCCGAATATTTTTGTTCACCTAAAAGTATTACCTGTAACCCTTAATGGAAAACTGGACAGAAAACAACTGCCAGAACCGGAAGTAAAAGCAAGTCGTGAATATATAGCGTCAACAAATGAATTACAGGAAAAGCTATGTCATATTTATGGTGAAGTATTGGGAATTAACGCTGAAAGTATCAGTATTCATGATGATTTCTTCAGGATGGGAGGAAACAGTATCATGGCGATAAAGCTTATCAGTAAGATCAGGCTTACATTGGATATGCAGGCTAATGTTGACATGATATTCAATCATAAAACGGTTGCTTCTTTATCCGAAGCTTTAGCGGGAAATATCTTGGAAGATCAGATAACCATATCTCCTTCAAAAGTAGATACCTCAGAAGAGCAAAGACTGTCCTTTGCTCAGGAAAGACTTTGGTTTATAGAATCCTATGAAGGTGGAAGCAGTGCTTATAACATTCCAATGACGGTTACTCTGAGCTCGAAAACCAATATTCCGGCTTTATGCAAAGCTTTAGAAACAGTAATTCTGCGCCATGAAGTACTTCGTACATTTATTCTGACTACAGAAAACGGAGTGGGTTATCAGGTCGTTACAGATCTTCTTCCGGAAATAAGAACTATAAAAGCAGAAAATAGAGAAGAACTGGAGGAGTTGGTAAACAGAAGTTCTCATAAAGTATTCCGTTTGGAAGAAGAGATTCCTGTTGCGATCAATATTTTCACGTTAAATAATATCAGCTATCTGTCTGTAGTTATTCACCACATTGCTTTTGATGGCTGGTCTACCGATGTATTCCTGAAAGAAGTGGGTGCAGCCTATCATGCCATTGCAGGAGGGCAACATCCTAAGCTCCCTAAATTAACAATCCAATACAAGGATTTTGCATTATGGCAGCGAAACTATCTTACAGGAGAGCGTCTTGATAACCAGATTGAATACTGGAAAACAAAGCTTGATGACTATCAGAGTTTAGATCTTCCTTTAGATTTCCATAGACCGGCTGAAATTTCCTATGAAGGAGATACCATCAGGTTTAATATCCCTGAAGAAACAGCACTTGGATTGAAAGATATCTCCAAAACTCTTGGAGTAAGTCTGTACAATGTGATGTTGAGTGGTTACTATCTGACACTGTCTACCTATTCAGGTCAGGAAGATATTATAGTAGGAAGCCCGATTGCCAACCGTCATTATGCAGGCCTTGAAGATCTTATCGGTTTCTTTGTGAACACATTGGCACTGAGAGAGAAAATTGATCCTAAACAAAATATCAGAGATTTCATTCAGCAGGTGTCAAAATCGGTGACAGAAGCCCAGTCTCATCAGGATCTTCCATTTGAGAAATTAGTGGAAGAACTGGGAGTAGAACAGGATACTTCAAGACATCCGGTCTTCCAGGTGATGTTTGGCCTTCAGACCAGTAATGGTGGAGATAGTGTAGCTCAGAAAGAAGAGCCTGTTTTCCAGCCATTTGATGGTGAAGTAGACTATCAGGCAGCGAAATTTGATCTTACAACCATGATTAATGAAAGCCCTGATGGAATTCAGATGAGCTTCAATTATGCTACATCCTTATTTAAAAAAGATACCATAACCCGTATAGCAGACACTTATCAATATCTGTTAACCCAGATTGTACAGATTGGAAAATCTGATGCTAACGACTTGAAAATAGGAGAAATATCTCTTCTATCAGAAACAGAGGGCAGAGAGATCACAGAACTTTTGAATGATAACAGAAAAGCATATCAGGATCAAGCAACAATTCATCAACAGTTTGAATCTCAGGTTGCCATAATGCCTGATGCTACAGCTCTGGTATATCAGAATGTTAGATTGTCCTATAGAGAATTGAATGAAAAAGCCAATCAATTATCAAATTACCTGATCAAAGAATACCAGCTTCAGCCTGATAATTTGGTGCCATTATGCATTGAAAGATCCGAAAATATGTTGGTGGCGATCCTTGCTGTATTAAAAGCCGGAGCAGCGTATGTTCCAATGGATCCTTCATATCCTGCAGAAAGGATCAATCATATTTTAAAAGATACGGGAGCTGAGGTTATCATTATTCAAGAAGAAGTAAGAGAGAAATTCAATGAAGTTTCTTTAGATGTAAATCTGGTTTCATTGAATGATAGGGGATTAATTGAGGAATTGACAACAGCAGACACTCATAATCCTTCTACCCAAGTATCTTCAGACCATTTAGCCTATGTGATTTACACGAGTGGAACCACAGGACTTCCAAAAGGAGTAATGATTGAACATAAAGGAGTCATCAACCTGATCGATGCAATGACAGACGTTCATCAGCTTGAAAAATATCAAAATGTAGGAGTGTACTCCAATTATGTATTTGATGCCTTTGTATATGAGACATTCCCGTCTTTATGCAATGGAAACACCCTTTGGCTGTACAGCAATGAGCTTAGAACCTCAGTACATGAGCTTAATGAGTATATTAAAACTAATGCTGTAGAAGTTTCCTTTATTCCACCAGTTTTGTTAAAAGAAATTGTGGAGAATGGAACAAGCCTAAAACTGATTCACGCAGGAGGAGAAAGCTTCCCGGCTCTCGATAAAAATATTGAAAACATTACCCTTATCAATGAATATGGGCCAACAGAAGGAACAGTATGTGCCACGCTTCATGATTACAAGGAAGATAAAAATCCATTAAATATCGGTAGAGCAATTGCCAATACAACTTTATACATTCTTGATAATCAGTGTCGTCCTGTTCCGGTGGGAGCAGTAGGAGAACTGTATATAGGAGGAGCTGGTATTGCCAGAGGCTATCTGAACAGACCTGAGCTTACTGAAGAACGCTTTATGGTAAACCCATTCCAGACGGCTGACCAAAAGGAAAGAGGAGAAAACAACCGCTTATACAGAACAGGAGATTTAGTTCGCAGATTAGCCAATGGAGCGTTGGAATATATGGGAAGAAATGATTTCCAGGTGAAGATCCGCGGTCATAGAATTGAGTTGGGAGAAATTGAAAATACCCTGCTTCAATATGAAGGTATTCGTCAGGCTGCCGTTGTAGTAAAAGAAGACAAAGGAAATATGAAATACCTTGTTGGATACTATGTTTCCGATCCGGTAATTGATCCACTCCAATTGTCAGAATTCTTGCTGAAATCACTTCCAGAATATATGGTACCGAATGTTTTTGTTCATTTAACAGCCTTACCGTTGACTATTAATGGCAAGCTGGACAGAAAACAACTTCCAGAACCTGAATTTACAGGGATATCAGAATATGCTGCTCCGGAAAATGAACTTCAAATACAGATGGCAGAAATCTATGGTGAAGTATTAGGTCTTGATCCGGAATCTATCAGTATTCATGATGATTTCTTCAGATTAGGAGGAAACAGTATCATGGCTATAAAACTGATTAGCAAAATACAGCAGGCATTAGATGTTAAAGTGAAGATTATAGATGTTTTCAAAGAAAGAACAATCAGTAAACTAGCTGCTCTTATTGGAAAATATGGCAAAGAATACAGAACAGTATCCATTCTGAATGCTGTTAATAACAATCCGAATATATTCCTTATTCACCCGGGGAATGGAGGAAGTGAAGTATATCAGTCCTTGGCAGAACAGTTGAAAACCAACTATGACTGCTATGGTGTGGATTCTTACAATCTCTACCATGAAGAAAAGATTGATAATCTGAACAGACTTGCAGGATATTATCTGGATCATATTAGGCAGATACAAGAACAAACTCAGCAGGAAGAGTATATTTTGCTGGGCTGGTCTCTTGGGGGGAATATAGCTTTGGAAATGGCTTCTCAACTAGAAAAAAGAGGCTGTAAAAAGATTAAAGTTTATCTGTTAGATACCATTTTCTATGCTTCAGATCAGAAGTTAGTCAATTTCCTTTCATTCCCTTCAGATGAAGAATTGAGCAACAAACTGGAAGTTCCTGTAGATCACAGCCATTTTATAGCGACTAAGAGCTTTATGTCAGCAGAATTTACCATTGCCAGAGAACCGATCTCTAATAACCTCAGCTTTACAAAAGTGGTTTTATTAAAAGCCATGGTAGGCGGAGATGGATTTGATGAATCATTTAACAACTATATGATGGGCTGTACTTACAATAATGTAGACTCAGTTATAGAAGACCAGGAGTTGTTATCAGTATATCCTATTGAAGCCGCCCACCAGTTTATGTTGGAGAAAGAAGAAGAGATTATTGATATCATTAATAAAACTGTTGGAGAATAAAAAGATATGGGAGATCATCGTCTCCCATATTTTAATGTAAAAAAGAAAACCCTATGAACACGGCAACATCATCAAAACCACAAATATTTTTGTTGCATTATGCAGGCGGAGACAGAAACTCTTTTCGACCTTTAATAGAAAATTTGCAGTCTCATTTTCAGGTAGAAACTCCGGAACTTCCGGGAAGAGGAGACCGAATGTCAGAACCTCCTTTGAAAAATAAGAAGGAAGCTTTAACAGACGTACTGGAACAGATAAAACAAGTCCGTAATAAAAATGTTCCCTATTTGATTTATGGTCACAGTATGGGAGCCATATTGGGATTTGAAATTTGCTATGCTATGGAAAAAGATAATGATGTACCGGTGCATTTTGTTGCAACAGGATATCCAGGCCCAGGAATAAAAGAAAGTATACCCATTGCACATCTTCCTAAAACAGAATTTTTTGCTGAAGTAAGAAAGCTTGGGGGAATTTCTGATGAGGTGATGCAGTATGAAGAATTACTAGATTTCTTTGAGCCTTTATTGAGAGGAGATTTCGGACTTCTGGAAAACAAAAGCAACCAGATCCCCAATATAAAAATACAGACTCCCATTTACGCCATAATGGGAAAAAATGAAAAATATGCACTGAATATAAGAAACTGGGCCAACTACACGGAGACAGAATGTGAATGTCAGATCGTCAACGGAAACCATTTCTTTATCAATCAGAATTTCAACTATCTGTCGCAGGTGATTAAAAACCTCATGAATACAGCAATAGCTAAATGATAAAAACATCTAATTCATTCATAAAGTAAAACCTTACCTATGCCCGGAAGAAAAGAACACGCATTAACCTTCATCTATATTACAGTTCTGATTGATATTATCGGAATCGGAATTATTGGCCCTGTATTACCCACTTTGATTACAAAACTGTCAAATGCAGATAACATAAGTATCACTGCCCAGTATATCGGATGGTTTATATCCGTATATGCTTTAATGCAATTTCTGTTTGCTCCTGTTTTGGGAGGTTTGAGTGACAGATATGGGCGTAGACCGGTACTTTTATGTTCATTACTGGGACTTGGAGTAGATTATCTCATTCTTGCATTGGCTCCTGATATTGCATGGTTGTTTGTAGGAAGAATCATCAACGGAATAATGGGATCCAGTATGACAACAGCAGCAGCCTATATTTCAGATGTCAGTACTCCTGAAAAAAGAGGACAGTATTTTGGAATGATGAGCGCGGTAGCCGGAGTAGGAATGATTATTGGGCCGGTTATAGGAGGTGTACTTGGACAATATGGAGAAAGAATTCCTTTTTATGCCGCCGCAGGATTAAGCTTACTGAATCTGGTGTATGGTTTTTTTGTTCTCCCCGAGTCCTTGTCAGAAAGTAACCGACGCCCATTTTCCTGGAAAACAGCCAATCCGATTGGAGTAATAAAAAGTATGGATAGAGAGATTTTAGCACCCTCATTTATCATTGCCTTTATTCTTATTGCATTGGCAGGACATTCCGTACAAAGCTCCTGGAGTGTATATGTCATGGATAAATTTAACTGGAAGGAAGATATGATAGGGTATTCAATGGGATTTCTGGGACTGCTGATGGTTATTTTCCAAGGCGGATTGATTGGCTTGTTTATCAATAAACTAGGGCAAAAGAAATCAGTAGTTATTTTTCTGGCGTTCTTTTGTCTAAGCATGCTGCTATTTGGAATAGCCAACAAAGGTTGGATGATGTTTGTGGTAATTGCTATTTATGCCCTGGGTGGAATGGCATCTCCAATACTTCAAGCCATGATTTCTTCAAAAGTTCCCGATAATAAACAAGGATTATTGCAGGGTGGGCTCACCAGTGTTCTCAGTTTAACCTCTATTTTCGGACCCTTGCTGATGACCTGGGTATTTGCTTATTTTACCTCTACTCACTCACCAGTTTCTTACAGCGGTGCCCCTTTTATTTTAGGAGCTGTGTTAGCAATAATTGGCAGCGTTTGTATATACTTTGCTATGAAAAAAGATAATGAATTGAAATAAATAAAGGTAATTATATACAATTTTACACTAATACAGTTATCTTATTATTATGATTCTGTCATTCTGAATGTAACGAAGTGAAATGAAGAATCTAAGCCATATTATGAGATTCTTCCTTCGTCAGAAATCGAAGATTCGACGTAGTCAATGACAGTGGTGAAAAATTGTATATAGTCACCTAAATAAATTTTAATTAAATAAAAGATAATTAGTTACTTCTTCTGTGAAGAAGCCTTGTAGTTATACATCCGCTTCATCGAATCAACGGAGTTGATTCCATTCTTTGCTCCCTAAAAATAAAGCATAACAAAAATAAAACGTTGCATCAATAAAAATTATGGAGCTGTATTATTTAGCAATAATAGACAACTGAAATGTACTTAGGATCAATATCTTTGTGATTCTACTCCTTTTATTTTGGAAGAATATAAAAAACGGATTGTAAAGACCATACAATATATCGATGCAAATCTTGATGCTGATCTCTCTCTTGAAAAAATTGCAGAGATCAGCGTCTATTCGCCTTTTCATTTTCACAGAATATTCAAGCTGGTTACAGGAGAAACCCTTCAGAACTATATTATAAGGAGAAAAATAGAAAAAAGTGCCTTTCTTTTGGCCATGCATAAAAATATCGAGATGAAGGAAATCTACTTTGATCTTGGTTTTTCAAATCCATCTGTTTTCAGCAAAACCTTTAAAAAATATTACGGATTAGCACCATCAGAATTCCGTAAAGCAGCTCCCGAAGCATTTCACAAGATTTTACAAACACAAAGCAAGAACGGACAAATTGATACGGTTTTCAGCAAATACATTTGCACTATTGAAAACCTATTAAAATGGATAGCAATGAATTTAAAAATTGAAGTAAAAGAAATGCCGGAAATGAATCTGGCAGCAGTAATGAGCCTTGGCCTTGCTGGGGTAGAACCCTCTTACAATGTACTCATAGACTGGGCAAAAAAGAAACAGCTGTTTCCCAGAGAAAATGTAAAAATGATCTCTGTGTATCACGACAGTTTTAAAGTAACACCACCCGATAAGGTAAGAATTCATGCCTGTATGCTGTTGAATGAAAAACTGGAAGAACCAACAGGAGAAATTTTTTCAGAAACTATAGAAGCCGGAAAATTTATTGTCGGAAGTGGTGAAGTTACGCTCAATGATTTTGAGCAATGCTGGGTATCATTATTTTTATGGATGAATGAACACAATTACTCTACACGGAGAACCTTTCCATTTGAGATCTATCACTCCAATTTTAAAGAACATCCTGAAGGAAAAATGAGGGTGGATTTCTGCATTCCGATCCAGTAATTTTACCTGAAACAGAGATAAATATGCCTGATTGGAAGAATTGAAGCTAGAAATGAAATAGAGAACTATTAATAATTATAACAGAAAATAACTTCCAGCCTCCTTGTTCAAGCTTCCAGCCTTTTTACCATTCAGTAGCAAAAGGATGCCCTTCAGTAATAATTTTTTTATAGGAGGGCATTTTTCATATTATTTTTGATCCAGAAATTAATAACCATGAAAACACAAGGACATAAAATACTTCTTCTGATAGCACTCATTGCCTTTACATTGGGGTATTCTCAGGTAAAGATTTCAGGAAGAGTCTTATTTAAAAATAAAGGAGTAAGTGAAGTAAACGTCACACTGAAAGACACTTATGACGGAGCAACTACTGATGCTCAAGGTAATTTTTCCTTTGAAACTCCAGAAAAGGGAAGTCATCAGATCACTTTTATCCATCCTAAATACGAAGAGGTTGAAAAAATAATTAATATTGATAATCAGAGTGTTATCGTCAATGCTGATCTTAAAGAGCAAATCAGTGAAATAGATGCTGTAGTGGTTTCTGCAGGTTCAATTGAAGCCAGTGATCGAAAACGGGCTACTGCATTATTGAGTCCTATTGATATTTATACCACAGCAGGTTCTGACGGACAGATAACATCAGCTTTAACTTATCTGCCCGGCGTTCAGAAAGTAGGAGAGTCCGGAGGATTGTTCATTAGAGGAGGTACGGGTGCTGAATCTAAGATCTTTATGGATGGAAGTCTCATTAATAATTATTTTTCTAATTCTGTACCCGGAATTGCAGGAAGAGACCAATTCAATACTTCACTTTTCAAAGGGAATATATTCTCAAGTGGTGGATATTCTGCATTGTACGGGCAGGCTCTTTCAGGAGTACTGATGTTGGAAAGTGTGGATCTGCCGGATGAGAGTTCGTATAATTTGGGCGTTTCTCCTATCTTTTTAGATGCAGGATTTCAGAAATTGGGGGCCCGGAAAAATTATTCTTTTGGAGCATCTGCAGGATATTCTCTTTTAAGTCTCATGCAGAAGGTTTTTAATTTTAATACCGATTTTATTGATGCACCTCAGGGGTTCAACAGTGATTTTAACTTTAGATTTAAAACAAAGTCCGGAGGCTTTTTTAAATATTATGGGATGTATAACTCCAATAAAATGGGGGTGAAAACAGAAAGCCTGGAACCTGAATATGATTTTGGGCTGGTAAGATTAAAAGGCAAAACTACCTATCACAATCTGTCTTTCAGACAAAAATTGGGAAAGTATCTTCTCAATGTAAGTGGTTCTTATTCTTATAACCAGTCAGATCTTAACTTTGCTACAGAAACCAACGAGGTAGAAAATGGAAACAGCAGATTGCTGACCGATGGAAACTATATTAATTTTAAAACGGTTCTTGAAAGGAAGGTTAACAAAATCAGCGCGTTAAGAGGAGGTTTTGAACTCAATAATACCGATGAAAATCTGAACTTTGAAAGTGTTCAGAAAAACTATAAAGATTTAATTTCCTCTGCATTTATAGAAACAGATCTTGGATTCAGCAATGCATTGTCTGCAAAGATCGGATTGAGAGCAGAAAATTCATCTTATCTTGACAAAAGTAATATAGCACCGCGTTTTGCGCTGGCATACCGTCTTGCTGATAAATGGACAACTAACGTAGCCTATGGAATTTTTTATCAGAATCCTGAAAGTAAATACATCAATGGGCCTGCGAATCTGAATTTTCAAAAGTCGCAACATTATATTTTTCAGTTATTAAGAAGTTCAGAAGGAAGAAGTCTACGCTTTGAGGCTTTTTATAAAAAATATGACCAGCTTATCAAAACATTTAATGTTCTTCCTGGAAAAGAACAGAACCAGCAGGTTCAGACAGCCCTGAATAATGATGGTTACGGCTATGCAAAAGGACTGGAACTATTTTGGAGAGACAATAAAAAGACATTTAAAAATATTGATTACTGGTTGACATATTCCTTCCTGGATTCCAAAAGAGACTTTATCAATTATCCGGCAAGCTTAAAACCGGGTTTTGCAGCAGAACATACATTTTCTGCCGTAGTCAAAAGATTTATTCCGAAATGGAAGCTGGGTGTAAATTTATCCTACACGTATGCTAAAGGCCGCCCATATTATGATATTGCCACTGAATTTAAAAATGGAGAAGCATTTAATTATACAAGAAATGAAGGAAAATTGAAGGATTACAACGCGTTGAATATCAGTTTCAATTATCTTCCTGCAATAGGAAAAAAAGAGGCAAAAGCATTTCCTGTATTTGTATTAAGCATTTCAAATGTTCTTGGATCTAAAAATATATACGGATATAACTTTTCGGCAAACGGGTCAAGAAGTTCGGCTATAGTTCCGCCAGTCAATACCTTTGTGTTTATTGGAGCCTTTATAAGCTTCGGAGTAGATAAAACAGAGGATGTGATTAATAATAACTTATAAAAACATAACTTCGAATAAACAATACACTAACTTTTAAAATTTGATATAATGAAAAAATACATTTTAAGTTTTGCTTTAGTTTTAATGAGCTTAACTGCTTTTGCTCAGACAGATTATGAGAAAATAATGACTGAGAAAGTCGCAAAAATTGAAACCTGCAAAACCCCGGAAGATTTTCAGACACTGTCTAATGACTTCCAGAGAATTGGAAGTAAGGAAAGCTCACAATGGCTTCCGCCATACTATGCTGCCTTGTCTCAGATTCAAAAAGGAAGAATCATGATGAGAAATGGAAACACTCAGGATCTGGATGGAGTTGCCGCACAGGCAGAAAAATATCTGGGAACTGCTCAAAATCTTGCCGGCGCGGATAATGCAGAGATTCATTTGTTGAAAAAAATGGCATATTCACTGAGAATGATGGTTAATCCGCAACAACGTTTTATGACAGACGGAGCGAGAGCATCTGAAGAACTTACTAGAGCTGAAAAGCTGGAGCCTGCCAATCCGAGAATTGCACTTATTAAAGCAGAAGACACTTATTTCACACCTGAACAGTATGGTGGGAGTAAAAGTAAAGGAATAGAAATGTTTAAAGAAGCGCTTTCAAAATTTAATGCTTATAAACCTAAAACAGCATTGGATCCGAATTGGGGCAGAGGAGAAGCTGAATATTTCTTAAGCTTGCCTGCAGAAAAGAAATAATAGAAATTAACCTTCACACAGTGGAGGTTTTTTTATGCTGTTAAACGCCATGATATTAAAAAAGAAAGAGTACCATATAAGAATAGTACTCTTTCAAAGTTTTTATCTTAAAGGCTGAATTTATTCACACAGGCTCCAGTCTTTTGTACAAAATCCTTGTTTGCTTCTGCACATATTCCAGGCACAGCCGTCATCATTTCCTGGTTCTCTAGGAATTGTATCTCCACCTGCAATATTCTTTTGTTCGTTTCTGGAAAGATGTTTTAACCCCCTCAGCTTGATTTGTTTTTTCATGTTTAATTTGTTTTTGATGAAGAATCTACTGAATTGTGTTGTTTTGGTATTGAGTTGTTAATTTTGTATATAATGCCTAAAGGAGACTTCATCCAATCCCATGTACCTATACTGCTCAGTAATAAAAACTAACCCTTCGGTAAGAAATAATTTTTGATACCTTTAATAAAAGCTAATTTTGAATCAAGAAAACGAATCATGAAACGTAAGGATATTATAACAATGTTTTGGATCTCATTCATAGTCTCTATGTTTTTCTTTTTTGCATTTACAGAAGAGAAAAATCTGGAAAACTTTGGATTAACCATACTCATTTCATTGATGTATACTTTTGTATTAGGAGGTGGAAACGGAATGTTGAACAGATTTCTCAATAAAAAATTTCCTTGGTCTGAAGAAACATCCAAAAGAGCGGTAATAAGTATTATTTCCGTTATTATTGTCAATATTATCTTGGTCTATTTTTGTAATTACATCAATTTTGTAATGATCCAAAAAGCGGCAACTACAGGAGAATATTTTTCGGGAAAATATAATTTTGCCAATTGGTTTACCATTAATATCGCATTGCTTATTTCTGCTTTTCTTCATGCAAAGAGTTTTATGCAGGAACTGAAAAAGACTTCCAGAAAAGAAGTAGTAGAGCAGAAACTCATCGCCAAGTCTGCCAATGCACAATTTGAAAGTTTAAAAAACCAGCTGGATCCTCATTTCCTTTTCAATTCTTTAAATGTTCTAAGCTCATTGATTGATGAAAATCCTCATCAGGCACAGAAATTTACCGCTTCAATGTCAAAGATTTACCGTTATGTACTTGAACAGAAAGATAAAGAGCTGGTAACGGTGGAAGATGAAATAGAATTTGCCAAAACCTATTGTGACCTTTTAAAAACAAGGTTCGAAGACAGCGTTGATTTTATTTTTGATGTTACGAAAGAAGACTATCGGAAATTTGTAGTGCCTTTGTCATTACAGCTTCTGTTGGAAAACTGTATCAAACACAATTTTGCCACCTCATCAAAGCCATTGGTCATCAGAATATTTTCAAAAGATGATATCCTTTGTATTGAGAATAATTTGCAGGTAAGAGAACAGCTCAAAGAAAGCTCCGGAATTGGATTGGCGAATATTGTACAACGTTATTCGCTGCTTACAAAAAGGAATGTTTTCATTGAAAAATCTGAAGATTATTTTAAAGTAAAACTTCCGATGCTGGTTAATAAACCTAATATTGTCAGCGAAAAACAGGATGATGATCTTAAAGCTTATAAGAAAGCCCAGAAGAGAATGAAGGAAATCAAAGATTTCTATATTAATCTCATTTCTTACTGTATTGTAATTCCCTTTCTGGTCTTTATCAATCTTTTTACCAAGAGCTCATTTCATTGGTTTTGGTTTCCGGTATTTGGATGGGGAATTGGGGTAGCTTCTCATGCTTTTCAGGTTTTTGGAGTTGGAGAATCCTGGCAGGAAAAGAAGATTCGTGAAATTATGAATAACCACAAAAATAATAACGATGGCAAGATTTAACGAAAATGATATTGAATATCAGAAAGCCAAAAGATATGTAGAGAAGTTAAGAGGTTTTTATGCTCATCTATTTGTCTATATTATTGTGAATGTAATGATTGTTTTTTACAATTATACCCATCTGAAACCTGGTGAAAGCTATTTCGAATTCAAGAATTTCTTTACACTCACATTCTGGGGTATTGGGTTATTGGCTCATGGAGCAACAGTTTTCCTGTCAAAAAGCGGCTACCTGCAGAATTGGGAAGAAAAAAAGATCCGGGAACTCATAGAAAAAGAGAAGAAAGATTTGTAGAATAAAAGAATCGTTAAAGAGAGCTGTTATTCAAAACTGACATTAAATTCCTTTATTTTCTTTGACTTTTTGCTTAAAAACACTTTAAATATCAATCAAAATGAGAACTTTACAGATTTTGTACGTAATATCAATGATTGTGTGGTTTCTCAGTGAGTTTCTTTATAAAAACATGCTGAAATCCGGTAAAGATGATAAAAAAGGGAAGGACAGGTCTACCCTTAATATTTTATGGTTTGCTATTCCTTTTTCAATTGCAGCAGCAGTAATGATTTCCAATCTATCTACGTTGCCCATTACCCATGGAAGGCGGATCATGTATGTGGGGGAATCGCTTATTCTTATTGGTATTATTTTCAGATTTATCACTATCAGGTTCTTGGGGAAATATTTTACGGTGGATGTTACCATTAAAGATGACCACAAGATCGAAAAGGAAGGCTTTTATAAATACTTGAGACATCCATCATATGCTTTTTCTCTGCTTACCTCAGTGGGGCTAGGATTATATCTCAATAACTGGCTGTCTTTGATTTTTGCTTTTGTACCTCCGTTTTTAGCTTTTGCTTATAGAATTAAAATTGAAGAACAGGCTCTTGTAGAACAATTCGGAGAGGAATATCTCGAATACAGAAAAACAACAAAGAAACTGATTCCATTTATCTACTAACTTTCCCTATATACAAGAATTTGCTTTATATAGCTATTCAAGTACAAATACAATTATTCGTGCATGAGTGGCAAAAAATCAGCATCAGGTAGCTGAAAATTTTGAATTTCTTGTGCCTTAAAACGTCACTTTGAGAAATTCTTTGCGTATTCCAACAATTTGTATTCAATTCCATCAAATTCATTACTCCTGTATTTTTACCATTCGGGAAGCATAATCTACCGTTCGGTCATATAAAATTGATTTGAGGGGCTTTTCCGCCATACATTTGATTCAAGAAAAGACAGATTAACCTTTAAAAATTAAAAATATGGAAACTTTTAACAAAGAAACAACCGCTTACGAAAGAGCTTCAAAAAGAGTAAAAGAATTAAAAGAGTTCTATGGAAACCTTACTTCTTACTGTATTGTGATTCCCTTCTTAGCTTTTCTGAATCTTATGACTGCGCCTGGTTATTTATGGTTCTTATGGCCAATGCTGGGATGGGGAATAGGAATTGCATTTCATGCAGTAAATGTATTTGGAATTGGGAAAAACTGGGAAGAGAGGAAGATTAAAGAACTGATGGAAGAAGAAAAAGGAAAAATAAAAACATTATAAGAACCTAAAAACAAGAAATCATGGATTATAACGGTGCATACAACAGAGTTAAGAAGCTGAAAAAATTCTATAAAAACCTGGTGTGGTTTGGAATTATATCAGTGATTATTATCGGGAATGATTGGTTTAATGATGAGCTGCGTTATCGAATTTTTGGAGGGCATTTATTTTTAGGGATTTGGGCATTAATACTGGTGATGAAGGCAACCTCTTTATTTATTTTTAATGATGAATGGGAAAAAGGAATCATCGAAAAAGAAGCTGAAAAAAATAAAAAAACGATAGATTTTTAAATCTGATTATTTTACCTAATTTTATTTCCAAATTTTAAAACTAAAACTACGAGCTCAATGATTAAGACTGTTGTTATCGAAGACGAAAAACCAGCTTCAAGGAAATTAGAGAGGATGTTAAGTAATTTTCCTGATATTGAGGTGGTTGCTAAAATAGAATCTGTAGAAGAGGGAGTCGCTTGGTTTTCTGAAAATGAACATCCACAGTTGATCTTTTCTGACATTGTTCTTGGAGATGGGCTGTCATTCGATATCTTTGAAAAAGTTCCTACCAAAGGATTTATCATTTATACAACAGCATTCGATCAGTATACCCTAAAAGCCTTTAAATTAAATAGTATAGATTATCTGTTGAAACCAATTCTTGAAGAAGATCTTTCAGGCGCTATTGAGAAATTTAAATCTTTTCTACCTTCCAATAATGACATTGGATCGCAGGATATCAAGCAGCTGATAAGAAAAGAAAAATCTATTCTTTCAAGGGTTCTGGTGAAAATAGGGTATAATCTGAAAATTGTTCAGACCCATGAAATAAGTTGTTTTTTCAGTGAGAATAAGATTGTATACCTTCAGACAGATGGTCGTTCTTATCCATCAGATTTTACATTGGATGAACTGGCAGAAATTCTGGACGAAAAAAGATTTTTCCGCGTGAACAGGCAGTTTATTATCAATTCTGATTACATCAAAAACATTCACACCTCACCTTATTACAAAGTAGACCTCGAATTTCAGCCTCAGGAAGAAATTACCGTAAGCCGGGACCGTGTCAAAGACTTTAAAGACTGGCTCGTAAGTTAAACCAGAAAATCATTTTCCACAAAGTCCCACATCCTAAAACTTGTAACTTGCATCCGTAGCTCGCATATCTAACCACCAAAAAAACATAATTATGGACCTCATTTTACTACTTTTCAGACTTCTCCTCTCCATTTTCTCAGCCTGATTACCGGGAATAAAAATCACTGGCAGATTTTGTAAACTGATGAAAAGCTTCCGTTATTTCGGTCTTGTGCTTATGCGTCAGTGGAAAAGGAACCATATGAGAATAATCAAAAGGGAAATCCTTTATTTCAACATCTACATTGATGTTTCTGTAGCCACCCTGTAGGGTATTTAAGGCTTCTATGGGAGGAGCAACGCTATCTTTCTCCAATACATAAGCCTTTATCTGAGACTGAATTTCATGAATTCGCTCCTCTCTTTCCTTTTGGAAATAATTGTAGCGGAGCATCTTTTTGAACCAGCTTTCATGTGGATGTAGTTCATCATCCTGATAATGTTTCAGTCTGTTATCAAATTTAAAGTCAGAACTTAATAACTCCGTAAAAACAGACTGCATTTTAACCGTAGCCTGAGAATCCATAATGTATTTGGAAATCGGAAACATCCTGTCAATGGTCATTCCGCCACAAAAGCAAAAAACTTTAGATTGGGTGAAAAAACCATGTGGATCAGCCATTTTAATAATCATGGAAAGAAATGAACCTATGGAATATCCAAACAGATCAAGGCTTGCATCCGGAGCAATGCTTTTAACCTTATGGGCTTTAATTTCCTTCACTACTTCAATGATATCTGAATAGGTTTGTAATCCTGACCAGAAAATTCGTTGTGGATGAGCTTCCAGCCTGGAACTTGTGGCGGCGTTTACATAAGAAAAATGAGTGTTTTCAGGATATCTTTCCTTTCTGAACTTAACAATTTCCGTCATTTGATGACGGTCGCTCCATATCGCTTCAGCACGATCCATATGAAAGGCAATCGGAAATAACATGACCGCTTTATGGGTTTTCTGAGCTAACTCATAGGCCCACGGAAGATATTTATCCCATTTCTTCTCATTCAATCCATGGAAAAAGATAATACATCCGTCAGCAGTTTCTACATCAGCTCTTTTGAGAATATGATACTCAAATCTTTTATTGCATTCGATATCAAAATCCTTGATATCTATTGAAGGCTGATGATATATCTGATAGGCAGTTTTATTGATTTTTAAGGGTTGATGATGTTTAGGACAATCCATATTATTGGAGCCATAAAGAAGGTCAGAAACCTTAGATTCAAAAGGAACAGACTCAATGGTTACGTTCAAATCCTTGATTTCCACAATCTCTTTTCTGGAATCAAAATGCCTTTTCAAAACTTCATACAATTCATAATATTCCATAGCAAGATCATTGAGGGTTCATATTTAGAACAATGAAATTAGATAATTATTGTAGTAAAGTGTTGGTTTTTAAAGGTTAAAAGTATTTCAGGCATAAGATCAATAAAAATACACCCGAAACAATTCTGCTTCGGGTGGATATGGTGAATAGATGTGGATGTTTTATATTTTCTTTTTTTCATCAGTTTTGGTTCCATACTTCTGAACCATTACCGAAGTAAGTGCTGCCAGAATAATACATATAAAAAGGTCTGATTTTTCCGGATGATAGATTTCCTGGTAAATATTATACCCTAAAAGCATAGAGACAACAAAGATCAAAGCACTGTTGGCTGATGCGTGCTGATTGTTGCAAGCAGAAGTTTTCATAATGATATTTTTTATTGTTGTTTACACAGTATGTATGACAATTCAGAATATGTTACAGAAAAATTTCAAAAAAATAAAAAATATCTTCCCATATCCAAAACCTGTACTTTGCATCCTGTAACTCGCCTTCTGCCTATCTGTAATCAATCCTGTTAGACTCAGTGTCTTCAAGCTGTTTAAGAATAGATTCCGGAATTTCATCACTATCAATAGGGAAGCTGATGGAATCCGAAATAAAACTTTTTCTGTCAGCCTTCCGGAAGATTTCAAACAGGGCAATAGGTTCTTGGTTAAAACTGATACATGTGCTGATAAAGTGAAGTTCATGCAGCTTATAGTCTGGGTTTTTAAGCTTTTCCTTGCTGTCTTTTATTCTGGATATAAAATGCCTTTGCCGGATAAAAGTATTGCTGTTCATGATGATAAAAACATAATCAGAGTAAGCCGTTACTTTTCCGAAATATTTATGATGATCTCCACCACTTCTTTCTATAAAATATTCTCCGGTGGTATCAGACTTGTAGATTTCCATAGCAGAACGCCAGATCCTATCTTCCCGGGCCTGTGTGGGATTTTCTGGGAGATTTCTGTTGTATGAATACCAACAGCCTACAAGACGGTCTAAAAGTGCCGTATTCTGATTCACATTATTCATATCAATCTTAAGATCATTAAAGTTGAAAGATTCCGTATTGGAATTGATAAAATCAATATAATTGGAGTATCCTAAAACCCTGACAATCAAACTTAGTTTCGCAAGATTCGGCCTGCTTACAATTGCATTTTCATTCTGGTTAAATTTTTTAAGTTTATTGATAATCAGATGTTCATAAAGATAATGGGTTCCCAGGAGATCAAGGGCTTTCTTTACTCCTTGTTCCGAATGTTCATTGGTAATAAGTTCATTAAGCTCAGCACAGATGTAAGACCATTCGGTTTTGGTAACATCTTCCCAATGATTTTTCTTTAAAAAATGTCTACTTAGGAAATTCATGAGCTTCTCAAGATGCAGAATATCTTCCTTTTTCATATTTAGATTTTGTAAGACTAATTTAAGATTTTTATCAAACCAAATACGATTTTTGAAAGACTTTTATATTATAGAATCCATTGAAATTTGAGTAGAAAAACAAAAGAAAAACAATGGAAACAAGAATGTTATTAAAAGATGAATCTCTTTGGAACAGAATTCAGGGATTCTCGCTGGATGCTTCCGATGCTGAATTCCCTTTTTCGAAAAAACTGGCCAAAGAAGAAAACTGGAGCCTGGATTTTACCATTAAAGCCATCGAAGAGTATAAAAAATTTGTTTATCTCTGCTGTATCCTTCCCAGTGGAGCTTCCCCAAGTGAAATAGTGGATAAAGTATGGCATCTGCATTTGATTTACACCCAAAATTATTGGGAAGTATTTTGCCCAGATATTTTAAAGAGGCCCTTGCATCACCATCCATCAAGAGGAGGGTTCAGTGAAAAGGTGAAACATCAGCATTGGTTTACAGACACATTAAAAAGCTATCAGGATATTTTCCAGTCTGAGGCCCCTCAGGATATTTGGCTGAATAGAAGTAATACTGAAAAAACAAAAAGTAAGCCGCGAATATGGAAGCTTATCCCATTCCTGATGCTGATCCTGCTGCTTACTTCCTGCCTTGGAGAGGTGATAACAACAATCAGTTCTATCTTCTTCTCCTTCGTAGGAATTATCATTTTTGGAGGAATCATCTCTTCCTTTAAAAAAGGTAAAGACAAGAATAACGGAAACTCCGATTCAAGTTGTGGAGGAAGTAGCTGTAGTGGGGGAAGTAGTTGTGGCGGAAGCTGCGGTGGAGGATGTGGTGGTTGCGGAGGTTGTGGTGGATAAAAATGAATAATCAAAAAAATATTGAATCATGAAAAAGTTATTCATTCATTGTATACCGGTTGTGATAAGTTTTATATGGCTTGTTGCTGAATGTAAGACATTTAATCCGATAATACTGAAAGGACCAGACTTCTTGAAATTCTATTTGATTCTGGTACTTGGATTTTATGTCTCAATCTTTATCGTAAAATCGGCAGGGGAAAGAGTTTCACCAACAATTTTTTATTTTCTAATGGGTATTGGCTGTTTGGGAATTGTCAAACTGATCCGGGGAATCATGTTGGGAAAACCAATTGGCTTCTTAGCTATGATATTAATTGCAGAGTTGGTTATTGCATTTTTATTGATGAGTTGGAAATTCAATGATAAACTCAAACAATAAAAAAACAAACCCGAAACAAAATGCTTCGGGCTTTATATAAGATAGTGGGATTAATTGTTCTCTTTGTCTTTTACTTGCTTATAACCGTATTTTCTGACCATAATGGAGGTAAGAACCACTAAAATAAGGCTAATGGCAATATTCGATTGGTCAGGATGTACAATTGCCTGATAAAGATTGTAGCCGAAAATGGCAGATACCAAAGCGATTAAAATACTGTTGGCAAAAGCATACTGATTTTTTGTAGTTGTTTTCATAATGGTATTTTTTATTGTTATTTACTCAGTAAGTATGACAATTCAAAATACGTTACAGAAAAATTTTAAAATTATTGCTTTTAGAAAAAGAAACCCGAAACAAAAATTGCTTCGGGTTTTATATATCATTAAGTATTGCTCTTAATTTTGTCTGGTTTCTGGTTCAATGAACAGATCAGTATTACGTATCTCACACCTCAAAACCATTACGAAATCACACCACTTCCAATCAGCTCTTCATCCAAATACCATGAAGCAAACTGTCCTTCAGCAATAGCAGACTGCGGCTCTTCAAACTCAACATAAAAAGCGTCTTCAAACTGATAAACAGTTGCTTTCTGTAAAGACTGTCTGTATCTGAATCTGGCCATTACTTCCATAGATTCTCCATTTTGAAGTCTCATATCCTCACGAACCCAGTGAAGCTCGGAATTGTCTATTTTCAAAGCTTTTTTGTAAAGTCCAGGGAAATGATTTCCTTCTCCCACAAAAAGGATATTGTTTTCCATGTCTCTGGATACTATGAAACAGCTTTCTTTATGTCCGCCAATTCCTAATCCTCTACTTTGTCCGATCGTAAAAAATTGAGCCCCTTGGTGCTTCCCGATAACTTTTCCGTCAGTTTTTTTATAATTGATTTTTCTTGATAAGAAGTTAAGTTCTTCCTCCTTATTAGAGAATTCAGGTGTTTCTTCAGCAAATAAAGGCGAGTCTTTGAAAATTTCTACAATTTCTCCTTCGTTTGGTTTAAGTTGTTGCTGTAAAAACTGTGGCAGGCTCACCTTTCCGATAAAACATAATCCCTGAGAATCTTTTTTATCAGCCGTTACCAAGCCAATTTCTTTTGCAATCTCTCTTACCTGAGGTTTGGTAAGCTCTCCGATAGGAAATAAAGCTTTTGATAACTGATCCTGATTTAGCTGGCAAAGGAAATAAGACTGATCTTTATTGTTATCCTTTCCTGCCAAAAGATGGAAAATTTCCTTTCCATTTTCATCAATAGTAGAATGTACTCTTGCATAATGCCCTGTTGCAACTTTATCGGCGCCTAAAGACATGGCAGTCTTCATAAAAACATCGAATTTTACTTCTCTGTTACACAATACATCAGGATTCGGAGTTCTCCCTCTTTGATATTCCTCGAACATATAATCTACAATACGTTCCTTGTAAAGTTCGCTCATATCGATTACCTGAAATGGAATTCCCAGCTTCTGGGCTACCATTAAAGCATCATTACTGTCTTCGATCCACGGACATTCATCTTCCAATGTTACCGAAGCATCATTCCAGTTTCTCATAAACAAAGCCACTACTTCATGACCTTGCTGTTGTAGCAAATATGCTGTAACACTCGAATCTACACCTCCTGAGAGGCCTACTACTATTTTCATTGTATTTCAATTTTACGAAACTCTTAACGGGAGTTCTTAGTTTGACGCGGCAAAAATACAACTAAATAAATTCGTAAAAAAACCATAATTTTAAACATTGATAAAAACGATAGGAATATCAAAGCCGCCAATCATGAAGTTTACAACATCCAAAAGCAGGTTGAATAAGGATGGTTTATAGATTTTAGAACAAAATAAAATATTTAAATATGAAAAAGTTTATTATTTCTACGGTGCTGGTCGTTTCCGGATCTGCATTTTCCCAGGTTTCAATAGGGACGCCAATACAGGAAAATAACAAATGGACCTTTGGGGGAGGAATAGGTCTTGGATTTGGAAGCAACAGTTCATTTTATCTGCAGGCTTCTCCAAGAGTAGGATATCGTCTTACTGAAGATCTTGAAGCGGGGGCTGTGGGAAGTGTTTCCTGGCAAACCTCAGATTATTATAGATCCACGATGTTTGGGATAGGGCCTTTTGCCAACTATTATATTGCCCGCTCATTTTATTTAAGTGCCAACTTTCAGCATTACTTCATCAATTATAAAGATAAATACTATGATTATAAGTACAACAGAGAGGAAAATGCATTATACCTTGGTGGTGGATACATGCAGAGAATTGGCAACAATTCTTTTATGCAGATTGGGTTAATGTATAATGTACTTTGGAAAGAGAATTCAAGTGTATTTTCAAATGGTCTGGTTCCGAATATTGGATTTGTGGTTGGACTTTAGGATCTGTCCAGATCTTTTCAAAAGTATAGGAAAGACTTTTGGGGTGATTCAATAGAAGAGAAGTAGCTTAGATTCTTCCTTCATCAGAATGACATTATGCTGTTTACACATAATCTCGGCAGATTTTCAAGATTACGCAGATGATTTCAAACATCACAATATAAATTCAACAGGGATGGGCTTTAACCAAAACCTATAAAAAGCAAAAAGCACCGGGAAAATCCCAGTGCTTTTTTATTAAAATTAAATTATTTATTTAAGATTGAGGCGAAGATTTTTCAGCCGCTGATTTCTTAGGCTTTGAAGTTTTTCCACCTACTAACCCGTCTTTTGCTTCGTTAAGCTCAAGAACTACAGTTTCACCTTCGTTCAGTTGTTTATTCACAAGCATTTCTGCTAATAAATCCTCAATGTACTTCTGGATGGCTCTCTTCAATGGTCTTGCACCGAAGTCCTTATCCCATCCTTTTTCAGAAATAAAGTCTTTTGCTTCCTCGGTTAATTCCACTTTATAACCTAACTTTTCAAGTCTGCCATAAAGCTTGTTAAGCTCGATATCAATGATTTTCTTGATGTCATCCTGTACAAGAGAGTTGAAGATCACAATGTCATCAATTCTGTTTAAGAATTCCGGAGCAAATGCTTTTTTAAGGGCATTTTCAATGGTACTTCTTGCTCTTGAATCTGTATTGGTTTTTTTAGCTGAAGTTCCGAAACCTACACCATCTCCGAAATCTTTAAGATCTCTTGTTCCAATATTGGACGTAAGAATGATGATTGTATTTCTGAAGTCGATTTTTCGACCTAAACTATCGGTAACGTGACCTTCATCCAGAATTTGCAACAGGATATTGAATACATCCGGGTGAGCTTTTTCAATCTCATCCAAAAGAACCACAGCATAAGGTTTTCTTCTTACCGCTTCAGTCAGCTGACCACCTTCTTCGTATCCAACGTATCCCGGAGGCGCACCTACTAATCTTGAAACAGCGAATTTTTCCATGTATTCACTCATATCAATTCGGATCAAAGACTCATCGGACTCAAAAAGCTCTCTCGCCATTACTTTGGCAAGCTCAGTTTTACCAACCCCTGTTGTTCCAAGGAAGATAAATGTACCAATCGGACGGTTTGGATCTTTAAGGCCTGCTCTGTTTCTTTGAATAGCTTTCACTACCTTTTTCACAGCATCTTCCTGACCGATAACTTTTCCGTTAAGTTTTTCATCCATTTGAGCCAGTTTATCAAGTTCGTTCTTACCAACTTTCGTTACTGGAACCCCACTCATCATAGAAACTACTTCCGCAACATTTTCTTCGCTTACGGTTTCTTTTTTCTCTTTTACATCCTTATCCCATTTGTCCTGGGCAGCATTTAGTTCCATCTGAAGACGTTCTTCTTCATCTTTAAGCTTTCTTGCCTCAAGATAATCCTGAGCTTTCACCGCTTTTTGTTTCAATTCCTTGATCTCTTCAATTTTCTTTTCAAAATCAATGATTTCCGTAGGAACTTTCATGTTCTTGATGTAAACTCTTGACCCTGCCTCATCCATCGCATCAATAGCTTTGTCCGGTAAGAAACGATCTGTAATATATCTCGATGTCAAATTGACACACGCTGTAATGGCTTCAGGCGTATAAATTACATTGTGATGCTCTTCATACTTATCCTTAATCTGGTTCAAAATCTGAATGGTTTCTTCAATAGAAGTAGGTTCCACCATTACTTTTTGGAATCTTCTTTCTAAAGCCCCGTCTTTTTCAATATATTGACGGTATTCATCCAGAGTAGTTGCTCCAATGCATTGAATCTCACCTCTAGCCAACGCGGGTTTGAACATGTTGGATGCATCTAAACTTCCTGTAGAACTTCCTGCACCTACAATGGTGTGAAGCTCATCAATAAATAAGATGACATCTCTGTTTTTTTCCAGCTCAGTCATAATGGCCTTCATTCTTTCTTCAAACTGACCACGATACTTAGTTCCTGCTACTAAACTAGCAAGGTCTAATGTGATAACACGTTTTCCGTAAAGAACTCGGGAAACTTTTTTCTGCTGAATTCTTAAAGCTAACCCTTCCGCAATTGCAGATTTACCAACTCCGGGCTCCCCAATAAGAAGCGGGTTGTTTTTCTTTCTACGGGATAAGATCTGAGATACTCGCTCAATTTCTTTCTCACGTCCGATTACTGGGTCTAATTTTCCATCCCTTGCTAGAGATGTTAAATCTCTACCAAAGTTGTCCAACGTAGGAGTTTTGCTTTTTGCAGAGCCTAGATTTCCTGTAGGCTTTCTCATTTGCTCAAATTCCTCTCTTTCATCATCGTCATCATAAGCACTCATTTGTGGTGACTGCCCGGAATTTTTAAGCATAGTCTGGTACTCTCTTGAAACACCTTCATAGTCGATGTCATAAGCTCCCAAAATATTTGAAGTAGGATCCTCATATTTATATAGAATACCTAAAAGCAGGTGAACGGTATTAATTTCATTGCTTTTGTATTGTCGGCATTCTAACTCCGCACGTTTAATAGCATGATCTGCCATTTTGGTGAAAGAAATATTGGTAACCTCCTCAGAAATAGGATTAAGACTTGCTGTATTTAGAGTTTCAATTTTTCTTCTGATTTGTGTTAAATCCGCATTGAGGTTTTGAAGGATTTCTTTTGCAGAGTTTTCCGTTTTTATAATACCTAAAAGTAGATGTTCTGTATTAAGAAATTCACTTTTCAGCCTCTTAGCTTCGCTTTTGCTTTGTTTGAACACCTGGCTCAAACCTTGTGAAAACTTATAATCCATAATATATCTCATTAGAATAAAAGCAACATTGCCATTTATTCATTATCTAAATTACAAATATTTTACCAAAAATCAATAAATGACTTTATGGCAGAAAAAATTTTATTATCTTATTGAAAATGATTAAGTTTGTTATCATTAAAAAATCTCAATGAATCCTGAAATTATCACTTACGTCGGATACTCAGCCTCAGTTTTTATCGTATTGAGTTTCATACTGAAAGATGTAAGAAAAATCAGAATTGTTAACATGATTGGCTGTGCCTGTTTTGTCATTTATGGTTTCTTTAGCGGACCTTTATGGCCGGTCATCATCCCGAACGGGCTTATTTGCTTTATTCAAATCTATCATTTATTGCTTGGAAAAAAAGCTTAATGAAGAAAAAAATCATCACATCCGCCTTCAGTAATTTGTATACAGACCAGCGTATTGAAAAGGTATGCCGGACTTTACATGAAAATGGGTATGATATTGAATTGATTGGAAATGATTGGAACGGAGCTGAAGAAATGCAGCGCCCTTATCCGTTCTCACGAATTCATTTGGCCTCCAAAAGTCTGAAAACGGCTTACTTTGAATTTAACTGGAAGCTCTACTATGAGCTCAAAAAAAAGGCAGATCAAAATACAATTCTTCATGCCAACGATATTGATGCGTTGTATCCCAACTATCTTATTGCTCAGAAATTAAATATTCCTTTGGTTTTTGACAGTCATGAAATTTTTTCGGAAATGCCTGTTGTTCAGGGCAAAATGTCACAAAAATTGTGGCGGTATGTCGAAAAGACTGTTATTCCAAAGTTGATATGGATGATTACAGCAAGCGGAAGTTACGGAAAATGGTTTGAAAAAAAATATGGCATAAGCCCGGTGATTGTTCAAAATTCGCCCAGAAGATTTGATTTTAATCTTGATATTCCTGAAAATAATCCTAAAATACTTTTGTATCAGGGAGCTATTAACCCTTTCAGGGGAATTGACAAAGTGATCCTTGCCATGCATCATATGGATCATGTACAATTGAAAATTGCAGGCGATGGTCCAAGAAAGAAAGAATATGAAGAGCTTGTAGTGAAAGAAAGCCTTCAGGATAAAGTTCAGTTCCTTGGAAAATTAAAACCCGAAGACTTAAGAAAGGTTACACTAACTGCTGACTGCGGAATGAGTATTGAAGAGAATGGGGGAGACAGTTACCTGTATTCTCTGCCAAATAAGGTTTTAGATTGTATTCAGGCAAGAGTTCCTGTGATTTTGTCAAACCTTCCCGAGCTTCAGAATATTAAAAATCAGTTTGATGTGGGTGAGTTAATTAAAGATCATCAGCCGAAAAACATTGCAGCTGCAGTAAAGAGAGTTTTAGCAAATGGAAGAATTAATTATCAGCCGGAACTGGAAAAAGCATCTAAAGTACTTTGTTGGGAGAATGAAGAAATAAAACTATTGCAGGTTTTTCAGAAAGCTTCTAATTCGTTAGGCTTTAAGCAATAGACTATTTTCATAGCATAATATTCCTGAAATTAGCTTGGGAACTAACACTTTAGGTCTAAAGCATAATTTACTATCTTTGCATAAAGAAATTTGATTTACAATGACCATTAAGGAAAAACAGCAGGAAATTATCGACGAATTTGCGTTTCTTGACGATTGGGAGCAGAAATATGAATACATCATTGATCTTGGAAAAGAACTGAAAGGGCTTTCGGCAGATAAGAAAACAGATGAAAATCTGATTAAAGGCTGCCAGAGTAAAGTTTGGATTGATGCTGAATTTAAAGAAGGTAAACTTTTCTTTGATGCAGATTCAGACGGAATTTTACCAAAAGGTATTGTTTCTCTTTTGGTGAGCATTTACAGTGGGCATTCTACTCAGGAAATTTTAGATTCTGACTTTGAATTTATCTCAGAAATCGGATTACAGGAATTCCTTTCACCATCCAGAGCTAATGGGTTGATGGCCATGACTAAACAAATTAAATTTTACGCAGTAGCTTACCAGCTGAAATCATAATCGTGACCAGAATTTTAGCATATCGTTTTTCTGCATTTGGAGATGTTGCCATGACGGTTCCTGTTTTTAAGGAATTTTTGGAGCAAAATCCCGGTGTGGAGATTGTAATGGTTTCAAGAAAGAACTTTGAAGCATTGTTTGCAGGTGTTCCTAATGTTATATTTAAAGGAATTAATGTAGATGATTATAAAGGGTTCTTTGGACTGAGAAGATTGGGAGATGAATTGATTAAAGAATTCAAACCGGATTATATTGCCAACCTTCATGATGTGATCAGAACCAAAATCTTGGATAAAATCTACAGGAGAAAAGGATTGAAGGTTTTCAAAATAAATAAAGGGAAAGAAGAAAAAGAACATCTTACTGATGTCTGGAATTTGGATAAAGTTCAATTAAAAAAAACAGTTGAACGTTATGCAGATGTTTTCCGTGAAATGGGTTTTAAGGTAGAGCTTTCACAAAAACTCAGACCGGTGTCGGAGCATAAATCAGGAATTGGGTTTGCTCCTTTTGCTCAACACAAAGGAAAAATGCTTCCACTGGAAAAATCATTTGAATTAGCCAGGCTTTTGGCTCAGAAACACACAGTATACTTCTTTGGAGGCGGAAAAAAAGAAACAGAAACCCTTGAATCCTGGGAAAGCAAGATTCCTAATACCAAAAGTCTTTCCGGAAAATTAAGCCTTAACGAAGAACTTCAGAAGATCTCAGAACTGGAAGTAATGATTTCTATGGACTCCGCGAATATGCATTTGGCAAGTCTTATGGGAACTCGATGTGTTTCTATATGGTGCGCAACACATCCTTACGCCGGATTTTTAGGATTCGGACAGAGTGAAGATGATGTGGTGCAGGTAAAAGATCTTTCCTGCAGACCATGCTCCGTTTTTGGAGATAAAGAATGTTATAGGGGAGATTGGGCATGTCTTGAAGAATTCAGTATCCAAAAAGTAGTTGAGAAAATCTGACATCATGAAGCTGTCAATCTGTATTCCTGTCTATAATTTTGATGTCCGTGAATTGGTTTTTGATTTAAAAAAAGAAATTGACAGCCAGGGATTAGACGCAGAAATTATATTGATAGATGATGCGTCTGATGCTGCTTTTAAATCAATCAACAAAGAACTTCAGAGCCAGGTGAAAAAACTGGTTTTCCTGGAAGAAAATATAGGGCGTTCCAGAATCCGTAATCTCTTTCTGCAATATTCTTCGGGGAACTATCTTTTATTCCTTGATTGTGACGTTAAAATAGCTGGGAAAACTTTTCTGTGGAATTATATATCCGAAATAAATAGACAGCCGAATTTAGAGCTTATTTACGGAAGCTTTACAATTGATCCCCAATATGCATCAACTCTTAGAAACAGGTATTCTGTGGAAAGAGAAATTTTTTTTGGCAGTAGGTCCTATGATTTTTCATTATTTAAAACCGTTAATTTTATTATCTCAAAAAAAGTTTTTGCAAAATTCCCTTTTAACGAAACGCTGACAGAATATGGATATGAAGATTTCGTTTTTGCCAAACTCCTTGAGCAAAATAAAATAAAATTCTTGGCTATGGCTAATCCTGTTATTCATGTTGATGATACCAGTAATGCTATTTTTATGGAGAAAGCGGAAATAGGGATGGGGTCTTTATTCAGGCTTTCAAAAAATCCTAAAAACAGTGCTTTTATTAAGGATATTAAGGTGTATAAAGCAGCAGTAATATTGAAACAGTTTGGGTGTATTCCATTGTTTCTCTCCATTTATAAAGTTTTTGAGAATAGGGTAAAAACGAATCTTCTTTCAAAGAGTCCCAATATACGGTATTTTGACTTTTATAAATTGGCTGTGTTGATAAGAAAGATGAAATAAAACGAACTCTCATGAATAGGAGAGAAGTATTAAAAATAAAAAAATCTCCCAGTTTCCTGAGAGATTTTGTGGGCCCTGAGGGATTCGAACCCCCGACCCTCTGGGTGTAAACCAGATGCTCTGAACCAACTGAGCTAAGAGCCCGAATTTTTTGAAAGGTTTCGTTTCCTTTTTTGTGGGTCCTGAGGGATTCGAACCCCCGACCCTCTGGGTGTAAACCAGATGCTCTGAACCAACTGAGCTAAGAACCCTCTAGACTTTGTTATTGTTTCCTCGTTTAGAGTGGTGCAAATATACAACTTATTCTTTAAACTCCAAATTTTTTTCTAAAAAATCTCCAACAACAAAGTTACTTCCGCCAATAAAAATCATTTCTTCGTTTGTACATCGTTCTTTTGCAGATAGATATGCTTCCTGTACGGAATTAAAAATTTTATAAAAAATTTTCGCCTCCTGAAGTAAGTTTTCATAATCCTCGGGGTGTCTTCCCCTGTTGATGGATGGTTTGGCAAAATAAAACTCAGAATTTTCAGGAAGTAAATTCATCACTTCATCTATTTTTTTATCATTTACAAACCCCAAAATGACATGCTTGTGCCTGTCAATTGAATTTAATTGTGAAAAAACATACTCCAAACCAGCCTGATTGTGTCCCGTATCACAAATAGTAAGCGGATTTTTTGAGAACTCAAACCAACGCCCAATGAAGTTTGTGTTTTGATGAACATTCAGTAATCCGTTCTCCAGATCCTTATCAGTAATATTGATGTGTTGTTTTCTTAGCTCTTCAATAATGGCCAAAACTACACGGATGTTCTTTTTCTGATAATTTCCTTTCAAATCAGAAGAAAGATCAGTATGAAGTAGAGTAGCATCTATAAAAGGAGCGTCTTCCTTCATTGCTTTTTCTCTGATGATTGTTTTTACAGTTTCATTTTCATCACCCGAGATAATTGGAGTGTTCATTTTAATGATTCCGGCTTTTTCAGCTGCTATTTCTTCAATAGTATCTCCTAATATATTCTGATGATCAAGTTGAACATTCGTAATAGCAGAAACCAAAGGCTTTATAATATTGGTAGAATCCAGTCTTCCCCCTAAGCCCACTTCAATGATTGCAAAATCTACCTGCTGCTGATAAAAATATTCAAAAGCCATGATGGTGGTAAACTCAAAGAATGATGGTTTGATGTCTTCCGGAATATTTTTAAGCTTCTGAATAAAATCAAAAACAAACTCTTTATGACAGTTTTTACCGTCCACTTTAATACGTTCTGTAAAATCAATAAGATGGGGAGAATTATATAAACCTACTTTGTAACCGGCTTCCTGAAGGACGGATGACAGCATATTACTTGAGGATCCCTTTCCATTGGTACCGCCAACGTGGATGCATTTTATTTTATCCTGTGGGTTTCCAAAGTAAGCACAAAGCTTAATGATATTGTCAAGTCCTGGTTTATAAGCCTTCTGTCCATCTATCTGATAGTTGGGCATCTGTACAAAAAGCCAGTCGATAGCTTCCTGATATTGTTCGTTTGTCATGATACAAAATTCTCAAAAGTTTTATTAAAATGAAACTATTTTTTTCAATCTGTAACTTTTTTATATTTACTTCGTCTAATAGGGAAAAATCTTAATATAAAATCGCTGGGGTTTGCTAGTATAAATACTGATGAAGATGACGCGATTCTATATGACCATTAAAAATAAATAAACATCTACATAATATGAAAAAAGTTTGGATTATCGTTTTTGGATTAAGTTGTCTGGGTTTAAGTGCTCAGAAGAAATGGTCCTTAAAAGAATGTGTAAGCTATGCAGTGGAGCATAATCTTCAGGTTATCCAAAATCAATATACCAAGCAAAACCAGGAATATAATCTTAAAGCAGCCAAAAAAGATTATTTGCCTTCTGTATCGGGGAGTGTGATGAATGGTGTGAGTTTTGGACAAGGATCATTAGGAGCAGGAAGTTATAGAAATGACAGATTCAATAACAGTATTGGGGTAAGTGCTGATGTTTTGGTTTACAATAATGGAAGATTAGAGAAGAATGTAAGAAAGCTTCAGTTTGATGTAGAAGCTAGTCAATATGATATAGAAGCCATCAAAAATGATATCTCTGTACAAATTGCCCAACAATATTTAACAGCTTTGCTGAACAAAGAAATTGTTAAGATTTCTCAAAGTGCTGTAGAAAATGCTAAAAAGCAGCATGACAGAGCGAAGATAACTACTCAGGTTGGCACTACCGCTCAGACTGTTTTAGCAGAAGCAGAAGCGGCATTGGCGAGAGAAAAGCAAAATCTTAAAACAGCAGAGGTTAATGTAGGAAGAGCTTTGTTCGCAATCGCTCAGCTTTTACAGCTTTCAGATTATAAAGATTTTGATGTAGAAAATGTAGATATTCCTGAAGCATTAGATTCACAGTTGGTAACTGCTGACGAGGTTCTTACAAAAGCTTATGATGTACAACCTCAGATAAAAGCTGCCGAAAGCAGAATAAGATCTGCCGAAGCACAAACAGAGGTAAGTAAAACAGCATTCTGGCCTACATTAACAGCTAGTGCTGGTCTTAATACTTTCTACAATAGATCATTTAATGTTCCTCCAGGTATTGTTCAGGGAACTTTTTTTGAACAATATAAAGATCAGTTTGGGCAAAATGTAGGGCTATCTCTTAATATCCCTATTTTCAATAAAGGGAAAACAAAACTACAGGTTGAGCAGTCTAAGCTGAATGAAAGCGTGAGTAAAATTACCCTTGAACAGCAGAAACAGACGGTAAGACAGAATATACAGAAAGCTCAGTTTGATGCTGATGCCAATTATGAATCATACCTTGCCGCATTAGAAGCTGAAAAAAGTTCCAAGTTGGCTCTTGATTTTGCAGATAAAAGCTATGCTGCAGGAAAAACAACCATTTACGACGTTAACGTTGCAAGAAATAATTATGCAAATGCACAGGGATCAGTAGCACAGGCGAAATATAATTATCTTTTCAGCCTTAAATTATTGAATTTCTATGCTGGAATTCCACTAAGTTTGTAAAATGTCTATCCAATCGTTAGAAAAATATTTACCACAAAATACACTTAATTATTTAAGAATTTGGTTTTCAGATTATTATATTCATATAAAAGTCACTAGAAACAGAAATTCTAAACTGGGAGATTACAGAAAACTTCCAGACAATTCTCATGAAATTACGGTAAACTCAACGCTTACCCCACAACTTTTTTTCTTTGTGCTTACCCACGAGCTGGCACACCTCATTGCTTTTGAAAAATACGGACGAAGAATCTCTCCGCATGGAAATGAATGGAAAGAAACCTTCAGAAATATGCTGCTTGAAAGCCTTGAGATTTATGATGAAGAGCTGAAACCTGTCATCGTAAAATTTTCAAAATCGCCCAAAGCTAATTTTATGGCGAGTCCTGATCTGGTTAGATATTTTCATACTGAGAAGCAGGATGATAGTCTCCATTTTATCGAACAGCTTCAAAAGGGTGAATTTTTTATATATCGTAACGAAAAGTATTTATTAGAGGGTCTGATTAAAAAAAACTATCTTTGTAAGAACCTGGCTACTGGAAGGAAGTATTCTTTCAAACCTTTAGCAAGGGTAGAAAAATGTAGCTAAGAATGTTAAAATCAGATAGATATTGTGTGATAATGGCTGGAGGGATCGGTAGCAGATTCTGGCCCATGAGTACACAGAAGTTTCCAAAACAGTTTCAGGATATTTTAGGAACGGGACGTACCATGATTCAGCAAACTTATGACAGAATCAGTAAAGTAATTCCTAAAGAACATATATTCGTTATTACCAATAAAGAATATGTTGCACTTTCCCATCAACAGCTTCCGGAAATTCCTGTAGAGAATATCGTGGGTGAACCTCTGATGAAAAATACAGCAGCCTGTAATCTTTACATGGCTAATAAAATTGCTGAAATCAATCCAAATGCGACTATGATTGTTCTTCCAGCTGATCATTTAATACTGAAAGAAGATGTATTTCTGGAAAAAGTAATACTGGCATTTGACCTTGCTTCTAAACATGACTATCTGGTAACATTGGGAATAACTCCTACAAGACCTGATACAGGATATGGATATATTCAGTTCGTAGAAAAGAAAAATGCAGAATATTTCAAAGTAAAAACATTTACAGAAAAACCGATTTTAGAAATTGCCCAAAGCTTTTTGGAGAGTGGTGACTTCCTTTGGAATGCTGGGATTTTTATATGGAATATCAAAAGTATTCATCATGCATTTGAAATCCACCTTCCTGAGATGACACAGCATTTTATGGCTTGTGAGTATAATTCAGATAAAGAAAATAGCTGTATAGAAACCATTTACCCGAAGGTTCAGAAAATTTCCATTGATAATGGAATTTTAGAGAAAGCTAAAAATGTATATGTTATTCCATCAGATTTAGGTTGGAGTGACCTCGGAACATGGACTTCTGTCTATGAAAATACAGAAAAAGATGAGGATGGAAATGCAGTGAAACTAAAGCATTTACTTGCTTATAATTCAAAAGGAAATATTATCCGGTTAAAAAATAATAACAAGGCGGTTATTATTGATGGCCTTGAAAACTATATTGTGGTAGATACAGACAAGGCTCTTCTTATTTGCCCTAGAGACAACGACCAATTAATTAAGGATTATGTCCTGGATCTGAAAAGTTTCAAGAAAGGAGATAAGTTTATGTAGTATTTGGTATCTTTTATGCTTATTTTAGGCTATGATTAAATTTACACTTCGATTCACGACTTTAGCACTTTTGCTTTTTACCATCCTGGGATATGCTCAGGAAAAGAAAAAGTTTTCAAGTATCCCTAATATGTTACAGAGAATTGAACCTGATGATAAGGTAGATTCTTGGGTTTTGGTTTACAATAGCTATGGAAAAGGAGAGGAGATCAAAATTTCTGGAAGTAAAATGAGCTATACTCCTCAGTTTTCCGGGTTTAATCTATTTCCTAACGAAGACAGTTTTTATTATATAGCCTACTCTTCGGGTGGGAAAATTAATTATATTCTTGATACAGAGGCGTTAAAAGCTTTTGTAGGAAAGGCAGACAATGCCCAGGAAGCCGCAATAATACTGGCTTCTGATGGCTATATGATGGATGAAGAATTCAAGGACCTTGCGGGCAATTATCATGAAGATCAAAAGAATTACTATCTGGACCTTGGAAAATTAACATCAAAAGAATGTCCTTATCAGAAAACACATTACACATTAACGGTTAATAAAACTACCGGGCTTGTAACGAATGTAAAAGATAACGGTACCTATATTGAACTTTACAATAAAAAATGTGCTAATAACCCAAGACTGTTAAAGGTCGAAAAAAAAGAAGAACCAAAGAAAGATGAGCCTCAAAAAACATCAAAGCGCAGATAATACCTATGAAACTGAGCGATTAATACTTCGCCCAATGTCTGCTGAAGACAGAGATTTTATTTTTGAACTTTATAATAGACCTAAATTTATTCAACATATCGGAAACCGAAATGTGAATACCGTTGAAGATGCTGAAAACTATATTCTGAATAGATTTGCTCCACAGATTGAAAGACTGGGATATGGAAACTACCTTTTAGTAACCAAAGATAGTAATGAAAAAATAGGCGCCGTTGGAATCTTTGAAAGAGAAGGTCTTGATGTTGTAGATATCGGATATTCATTATTGGAAGAGTTTGAAGGAAAAGGATATGCTTTTGAAGCTGCTCAAAAGGTGAAATCCATCGGGATGGAAGATTTTGGTTTGTCAAAAATATCTGCCATTATTTCAAAAGATAATGTTTCTTCACAAAAGCTAATTGAAAAGCTAGGGCTGAAGTTTAAAAAATATGTTACACTTCCCGGCGAAACGGAAGAATTAAATTATTACGAAACAGAATAAGATCAAACATTATAATACAAAAAATCCACAAAGACTAATATTTGTGGATTTTTTCTTTTTATCAGTACTGAAAATTACCCTTCTAAGATTTGCTCAGCAGCTGTTTTGGAAGTTACTTTTTCAATAACTCTGGTGCACACTCCATTTTCATCAAAAATAAATGTGGTTCTTACAATTCCCATGTACGTTTTACCAAACGTCTTTTTCTCCTGCCAAACCCCGAATTTTTCAATAATATCACGGTTTTCATCTGCAATAAGATCATAAGGAAAAGCAAATTTACTATGAAAGTTTTTCTGCTTTTTTACAGAATCTCCACTCACTCCCAATAGCTGATATCCTGCTTTTTCAAGTTTGGAATAATTATCACTTAGATTGCAGGCTTCCACAGTACATGTTGGAGTGCTAGCTTGAGGATAAAAGAAAACAACAAGTTTCTTTCCGATTAATTTTGATGAAGATATTGCTTCTCCATCCTGATTTGTTCCTTCAAATTGAGGTAATTTATCTCCAACTTTCAGCATAATGATTTATTTTTGTTCAAATTTAAGGGTAAAATGACAAAAAAGCAAAGAGCCGAGCTCGTTCAGATAGAACTGGATAAATTGTATCCTACAACGCCTATTCCTCTGGATCACACGGATCCTTATACTTTAATGGTTGCTGTTGCCCTTTCTGCGCAGACAACAGATAAAAAAGTAAATGAAGTTACCCCAAACCTTTTCGAGGTAGCCGGAACTCCACAGAGAATGGCAAAGCTGGAAGAGTTCCAGATCAAAGAATTAATTAAAGAAATAGGATTATCCAATACCAAAGCCAGGAACTTAAAAAGAATGGCTGAACTATTACTGGAAAGACACAATGGTATTGTTCCGCAGACTTATGAAGAATTAGAAGCGCTTCCGGGCGTAGGACACAAGACAGCATCTGTAGTGATGAGCCAAGGGTTTGGATTTCCTGCTTTTCCTGTAGATACCCATATTCATCGCTTGATGACACAGTGGAAACTTACTTCCGGTAAAAATGTAGTGGAAACAGAAAAGGATGCAAAGAAATTATTCCCGGAAGAAGTATGGAACAAACTCCATCTTCAAATCATTTTCTATGGTAGAGAATATTCTCCGGCAAGAGGAAAAGGGGAGAAGGACTTTATTACTAAAATGATGTTTGAGAAGTAAAAATCCTGATGTTGTACGAAGCAAAATTCCCCTTCTTTGAAGGGGTGGATTTTTGCTTAGCAAAAAGACGGGATAGTTTAAATGACTAAATATCCAATAACCTTCTATGGTAATTAATCTGTCCCAAATGATAATCCAGATGCGTAATAAGATGAATCAGAAAATAGCCGGTTGTCATGGGTTCCTCAAAAACGATCAGTGGATATTCTTTTTCCATTTCGGTCTCCGGAAGTTGGCTTAAAACTGAATCTATCATAATTGTCATGGATTCAATTTTTTCAATAAGTTCGCTTCTTGGAATGTCCTTTAGTGAAAATTCAAGTTCACGATGCCTTACATAGTCTGTATTTCCCAGCTGCGCTCCAATGAAATGATTAAGATTTCCTATAAGGTGTAAACACAGATTTCCTGCGGAATTGGAAATATTTTTATCAATCTTCCAGAGATTTTCTTCGTTTTGATAAGCTTCGATTTCTGCTTTTAATTTGTTTAGGTCTCTTTGATAAAGAGAGCGTAGAGGTGCTGTGATCATTGTGATTGGATTTAAATTAAAAAATGGGACATTTCTTAACTGTCCTGTTTGTGGATTATTTTTGTTTTTTTGCCCAAAGCTCCATCTTTCTGTTCAGAACATCCAATGGAAGGCATCCCTGACTTAATACTTCATCATGGAAGCTTGCCAGATTAAACTTGTTGCCAAGCTCTTTCTGATATTTTTCTCTCAGTTCACGGATTCTTAAAGACCCGATTTTATATCCTAAAGCCTGTCCCGGCATCGCCATATATCTTTCTACTTCAGCTACTGCAGCTCCTTCATCATAAGAAATATTGCTCAGGAAGTATTTAATAGCTTCTTCTCTGCTCATTTTTCCGGTGTGCAAGCCTGTATCTACTACCAATCTTACAGCTCTCAGCATCTGATCGCTTAAATAACCCATTTTCTGGTAAGGATCTGTATAAAGACCAAACTCAGGGCCTAACGTCTCACAATAGTGTGCCCATCCTTCACCATAGGCACCAAACCATCCAAATCTCATAAATTTCGGAAGCTTTGTATTCTCCTGTTGAAGAGAAACCTGATAATGGTGCCCCGGAATTGCCTCATGTAAAAACAGAGATTCCATTCCTGAAGTAACATTAAATTTAGTAGGATCAGGAAGTGGCACGTAGAAAATACCCGCTCTTTTTCCATCAGGAGTTCCCGGAATATATTCTGCACTTGCACTGGCTTCTCTGAATTTCTCTGTCTGTCTGATCTCAAACTTTGTTTTTGGAGTTACATTGAACATAGTCTTCAACTTGGGTGTAATCTTTGCCAGAATACTGTTGAATCCATCTAAAACCTCTTTAGAAGACTTATAAGTCATAGCTTTTGGATCCGTTTTCACAAAAGTGATAAATTCTTCCAGTGTTCCTGTAAAGCCAACCTGCTGTTTCACTTTTTCCATCTCTGCACGAAGCATAGCCACCTGCTGTTGCCCTATTTTGTTGATCTCTTCAGGAGATTTTTTCGTGGTAGTCCAGCTTTTTACATAATAACCATAAATTTCATTTCCGTTGGGAAGGCTGTTGTATCCATCTGTATCTCTACCTTTTGGTAAATATTCTTTTTCTAGAAATGTTCCCATTTTAGTATAGGCAGGAATAATTTTTTTAGTGATTACATCCTTATAAAGAGCTGAAAACTTATCTTTTTGAGCCTGAGTAAAATTCTTTGGGAAGTTTTTAATGGGACCGTAGAAAATATTCTTTTCCATATCCTGAGTCGTGATTTCCTCCGCTTTCATTTGAGGAATCATTTTAACAATCAGTTTTTTAGGAAGAACCACTTTATTGGTGATCCCATCACGGAAGTTGTCAGCTGCTGCATTCATCCATTCCGGGAATTTTTCCATTCTTTTGAGCCAGTCGCTGTAGTCTTTTTCTGTTTTGAAAGGCTGGCTTCCCTGTCCGCTACCATACAACGGGAAATTTAAAGGAAGGCCTCCAAACTGGGTAAATGGAATATATTCCGGATGATAGGCATGGGCTTCAATTTTATCTTTTAAAGTATAATCCAATACATCATATACTACTTTATCTTCATCAGAAAGAGCCTTGTAATCTACGTTATCCAGCTGCTTTTGTACAGAATTATAAAAAGCAACTTCTCCTGAGATGAAATCTTTATCAATATTAATGGGAAGTTGGTCATTATATCTTAGATCTCCCTGAGCTGTAGCATCTAAAGGATATAGTTTAAGATACTGTTCATAATAATTGGATGCAATAGAATCCAGATTGGTAGGAGTTACCTTCGTAAGGGGAGAATCGGTCTTTTTGCACGAGGCAACGCCGATCATCAACCCCAGTCCCAGAATACTTTTCGATAAAACACTTTTCATTTTCAGAATCTTTATAAAACAAAAGTAAGTATTATTGGGAGATTCAGACCCATTGAATGAATTGATTTTAAAAAATAATATTCAAAATCCTTTTCACATTAAATCAATTTTTTATCTTTGTCTAAAACGTTTAACAATCATATTATTACAGTTCTTTTTTAAGAAAAAATGAAAGGGATTTTAAAAATTTACCATCCGGACGAAACGCTAAAATACAATATTAGAAATACTTATTGTAAAGCAGTTTACAGCAACCAGCAACATTTTTTAGAGGTTGAAATTATTACGGATGACAGTTTGGATCACGTAGATGATGATTCATTACAGTACAACTTTCCGCAGCTTTCACTTGAGGTCTTCGATTTTCCTATCGACTCTGCGGAAATAGAAGGAAAAACATTCAAAATCAATGATTCTGACGAGGACTCCTATACAGAGGTAGATCTTTTCGATGATGAAGATGCCTATGTCTATGACAATGAGCTTCTCTTTGAGAAAAATGAAGAAGGAGAGCTTCAGGTGATATGGAAGGGAACCATTGTTGATTTCTATACCGGATCTGATACTCCGATTCCTTTTAGGCTAAAATGCGAGTTCAAACAGGATGATATAGAAGTAGACGAAGACTAAGCGCTGCTTATCATTCTTTTTAATACCAGATTTCTTTTCAAAATTTCTTTTTGGAAAGAAATTTGCTGTTTATAAATCATAACAAACTTTAAGTTGTTTTTAAGCAATTTTTAAGAGAGCAATTCATAATATTCCACTACATTTGTCGTTGAAACTTTAATAAAATTCATATTTAATGCTGTTAACGGAACTTTCTCAGATTTTATTTGCACAAATCACTACCCCTGCAGTTGCCGCAGACAATTTAGAATTTTCATTCTGGAAAATCATGTTTCATGGAGGAGCCTTCGCTAAAATAGTGATGGCAACTGTATTACTGTTGGGAATATTTTCTTTGTACCTGTTTTTTGAAAGATTTTTCTTTATTAAAAGAGTAACTTCTAAAACAGACTCCAACTTCATGAATAATATAGAAGACTTTATTAAGGAAGGAAAAATAGAAGCTGCCGCAGATTATTGTAAAACGCAGAACTCTCCGGAAGGAAGAATTCTTGAAAAAGGAATTTCAAGATTGGGACGTCCTGTTTCTGATATCGTAAGTGCTATGGAAGCTCAGGCTCAGGTAGAAGTTGCCAATATGGAGAAAAACCTGAATCTCTTAGCTGTAGTACCGAGTATTGCACCTATGTTAGGGCTTTTAGGAACGGTAATCGGGATGATTATTGCCTTTTTTAACTTATCACATGCAACCGGATCTTTCTCTCCGAAAACACTTTCGGAAGGTATTTATACAGCTTTAGGACAAACGGCAGTAGGTCTTGCAGTGGCAATCCCGGCAAACTTCTGTTACAATATTCTTTTGACAAGAATTGACAAGTTTGTACTGAAGGCTCAGAATATGTCCGGAGAATTTTTAGACCTTATCAACAAACCTTTATAAATCTTTCTTAAGATGAAAATTCAGAGAAGAAATAAAGCAAATCCGGAATTCAGTTTAGCCGCGATGACAGACGTTATCCTGTTGATGCTGATATTCTTTATGATTACCTCGTCTGCAGCCAATCAAAGTGCTATAGAGGTGAATCTGCCAAAAGCCGGAGCGGTTGAAGATAATATTCCCAATCCTGTTATCGTAAGTATTAAGCCGGACGGATCTTATTTTGTGGATGATAATCCTGTAAACAGAGGAGAATTGGAGCAGATCATTGCAGATAAACTAAACGGGCAGGCCAATAAATCTTTCACGATCAGGGCTGATGAAAACACGATGCATAAGGATGTTGTTTTTGTAATGGAAATCGCTGAAAAACATAAATTTAACATTGCTATTGCAACCGTTAAAGATAAATAAATGCTAAGAATCATTTTTTAAGATGAGAAGCTACATAGCAAACAAAAACGAGGAGAACCGAGATCGGGTAAAGAGCGCATTGCTTTCTATTCTGATTTGGGCTGCCATTCTGCTTTTTGTTTTTTACTATAAATTAAAGCCCGAACTGGATAAAGAGCCCGAAGTAGTAACCACCATGTTGGTAAACTTCGGAGATAACAGAAACGGAAACGGTGTTGAAGAGCCTGCTGAACAGCCGGGAAGCCTGGCTGCTGAGACAGAAGTTGTAACACCGGAGCCTGTAGAAGTTCCTGTTCCTGAAACAAAAACAGAAGTAAAGCCGGAACCTGTAGTAAAACCTGAGCCGAAGAAAGCTGAAGTGAAGGAAAAAGTTATTACTGGAAATAATTCAAAAAATACGGTTCCTAAAAAAGAGGAATCTAAAAAAGCAGAAAAAAAGGAGGCTACGAGCACAAGTACTGCTAAGAACACTAAAAAATCAGGGACTGCCAAAACCAATTCAAAAACCGGAAACGGTGACGGACAAGGAAATGCCGCGATTGGTAAGTTTCTAGGTGGAAAAGGACAGAAGCCAGGAGGGCAGGGAGACGGAAATGGTCCTGGGAACGCAGGAGATCCTTTAGGTGGAGAAGGAAATGGTGACAGTAAAGTAGGAATTGATAGAAAACTGGTAGGATATATTCCCGGAACTATGGGGAGAGGTGGAGCGCAACCGTCTCACAGCTGTACAGCCAGTGGTTCCATCACGGTTGCCTATACTGTAGATAAAGCCGGAAATGTGGTGTCTGCAAGAAGAGCAGGAGGAATTTCAGATCCTTGTGTATCATCTACATCCGTTGCCTGGGTGAAGAAATATGTAAAAGCGGAAAAAGCCAATGTTTCTTCCAGCGGAACTTATAAAATTACATTCTAAAAATACAAAAGCACTTTATTCAAGTGCTTTTTTTAATTCATTTATTCTGTTGATAATGGGAAGAGCAAAGATTCCGCTGGTCTGTAGATACTGCTCATAGAATGTTTTTGCCTTATCCTGAAAGTCTTTATTCTGATCTTCTCTGCTTTTGAAGTAGAAAAGGTTTCCCAGCATTTCATAATAGTCTTTACGATCTCTTTCCTGTCTTTCATTAACAAGGGCGATCATTTCTTGCTTAGTCATTGAAGATACTTCCGTAAAATTCATTTTGAAGATATCTCTCATCAAAGTATCAAAGTCCAGTTCTTTCTGGAGTAAACTTTCTTCCGGTTTATCCAGAATTAATTTTTCCAGAGCCTGTGTCAGCTGACGGATGAGTCTTAGTGTGAATTCTTTATCTGTAATCATTAGGTGGTTTAAGGTTTTGAGTTTAGTGTTTAAAGTTGTTTGATAAACGGGCAAGTAGTCTTAATTAAGCAAAAAACAAATACGCAAGCGCTATAGAAGTGATAATTCCTACTAAATCAGCCAAAAGCATTGCAATTACCGTATATCTTGTGTTCTTTATGGCTACGGCACCAAAGTAGACTGCAATCACATAAAACGTGGTATCTGAGCTTCCCTGAAGTACGGCTGCTAATTTCCCCTGAAAACTGTCTGCTCCAAAAGTTGCCATAGTATCAACCATCATTCCTCTGGCTCCGGAACCGGATAAAGGTTTGATTAATGCGGTTGGAAGCCCATCCACAAATCTTGGATCAAGATGAGCTACATTGGCTACCCATTTCATTCCGTCAATGATAACATCAAAAACTCCGGAAGTTCTTAATAAGGAAATAGCGATGAGCATTCCAACCAGGTAAGGAATAATCTTTACGCAGGTCGTAAACCCTTCTTTTGCACCTTCAATAAAGGCGTCAAAAACGTTAATCTTTTTATAAACGGCTCCAAGTACAATGGCAAGGAAAATAAAGAGAATAAGCCCATTACTTAATACTTTACTGAAATCATCAAGTTCGTCTTTACTCAATTGCACAAGATAGACAACCAATAACCCGATAATTGCTGAAATTCCGCCAACATAAGCGATAACTACCGGGCGAAGAAGATTGATCTTTTGATATAAAGAAACAATAATCATGGCTGCCAAGGTTGCGGCAAAGGTAGCAATCATACAAGGAAGGAAGATGTCAGTAGGTGTTTTGGATCCCATTGATGCTCTAATGGCAATAATTGATACCGGAATAAGCGTCATTCCTCCTGCGTGGAGGCATAGGAACATGATCTGTGAATTGCTGGCGGTATCTTTATTAGGATTTAAGGTCTGAAGACTCTCCATTGCTTTTAATCCGAACGGAGTGGCTGCATTATCCAGTCCCAGGAGATTGGCACTGAAATTCATCAGCATGTGCCCAAATGCAGGGTGATTTTTAGGGATATCAGGAAATAATTTAGAAAAGAATGGTTGAATAAACCTACTCAAAAGGTTGATTCCACCTGCTTTTTCTGCAATACTCATGAATCCCATAAAAAGAGTCATAATTCCAATCAATCCAATGCAAATTTTTACGGCAGTTTCTGAAGTTCCTATAACTCCATCAGCTTCCTGAACACGGTAAACCTTTACATTCTGCTTTAAAGAATCTGTTTTATAGTGAATTCTGCTGTCTGCAAAATCATTTTTCTTCATCAGGCTGTCCTTCACAATTGGTGAGAGCGTACTCATAGGCTGTGTTGCGATTTTCACAGTATCACCGCCTTTTCCAACCACCATATCATTGAAAATGGTTTTGTAATGACTTGACGAAATGTATTTTATACTGGCAATGGCAATGGCAATGATAATGAATGCCGACCAAATTCTGCTGAGAACCATTAGATTGATTTAATTGTTTAAACTTATCAAAAATACTTTAAACCACAAAAGTTACAAAAGAATTAAACAACTAAGTTTCTATAAAGTTTCTGTTGTAGGGCTGAAAAGGACATTTAAGTTTTTGGAAATCTTGGATTTCAACTTTTCTATGCTGATTTATTTTACCACAATGTTCGCAAAGAATCTTATTGGAAAATTTAAAATTTCCTTTCACAGCAGCGTTAGCACTTAGCAGAGAGTACTAATTAAAGCCCCTCGCTGAATGAAATGCCTTTACGGTCAAAAAATATGCATAATGTTTTATAATCTCTTTGCGTATTCTTTGCGTTTGAAATGAAAAATTACTCTTCCAGATAAACAAGGTGTCCTTCAAAATCGTCATCCAGGTTTTTCAGCACCTTGGCGTCGTCCATTTTTTTGACTAATCCATCAACAAAAAAGCTTTTTTCAAAGAACTGGCGGTGAATTCCTGGTAAAAGCTCCATAAAATAATCCATTCCTAACTTGTTGTTATGAAGATCCATTTTGGTTTCCAAAGGTTGGTTGGGAAACAATTCTTCGTGGAGATCTGTCATTCTTTTACAGAAATCCAGTGCTTTTTCAGGGGAAGAAATTTTGCTGCAATACATCATGATGAAACAACACCAAAGCGCATGTCTGAAGGCGTTTCCTATACCATTGTTAGAAGCCGTTTCAGGGAATTTTGCCTGTGCGATAGTGAATGCCTTAACCGTAGCATGAAAGCTGAGTATGGCAAAAAGAGGATGAGGGAGAATAAGAGCTAATAGACGCATGATCTTTTTAAAACTCATACTCCTGATGGTGTTGAAAAATATCTTAAAAGTCCTCATAAATAAAAATCTCTCCCCAATTAGAGAGAGATTGTATTGTTTTTGTTACAGAAACTATGCTTTTGCAGCTAATAAATTAACGGTTTTAGCAACAGTGTCCTGAATTTCAGTTCTTTTTACAATGAAGTCAACAAATCCTTTTTCCTGTAGGAATTCAGAGGTCTGGAATCCTTCCGGTAAATCTCTACCGATTGTTTCACGGATTACTCTTGGTCCTGCAAAACCGATAAGAGCTTTTGGTTCAGCCATAATGATATCAGCAGTCATTGCAAAAGATGCTGTAATCCCACCAAAAGTTGGGTCACACAGATAAGCGATATATAAAAGGCCTGCTTCTGAAAGCTGAGCCAATTTCGCCTGTACTTTAGCTAACTGCATCAAAGAATAGGTTGCTTCCTGCATTCTTGCTCCTCCGGACTGACAGATAATCATATACGGAAGTTTGTGCTTGATACAGTAGTCTACAGCTCTTCTGATCTTTTCACCCATTACAGAACCTAAAGATCCACCAATAAAAGCAAAATCCATACAAGAAACTACCATTTCAGTTCCTTTTACAGTTCCTACAGCGTTTCTGATAGAGTCTGTAAGTTTTGTTTTCGCTTTTACTTCTTTTAAACGGTCTTTATAGGCCTTTGTATCCTTAAAGTTTAAGATATCAATACTTTCAACATTGGCATCCAGTTCGGTAAATTTACCACCGTCAAAAAGGATGTCAAAAAATTCCGCACTTCCTATTCTTACATGAAACCCGTCTTCAGGAGAAACATAGTTATTTCTCTTTAATTCATCATGTTCCACAACTTTTCCAGATGGAGTCTGATGCCATAGACCTTTGGGAACGTCCTTTTTCTCATCAGTAGAGGTGGTAATGTTTTTTGCTTTTCTTTTAAACCAGTCGAATGCCATTTTTAATTGTATTAATGTATAAATGTAAAATGTATCAATGTAAATACACTCTTTTATGAATGCTTTTTACATTGATACAAATGTACAGTTCTTATTTTAAAGTATTTACGTTATTTAAATCTTCAAATGCTTGTACCAATCTTGTAGAGAAAGTATCCTCACCTTTTCTTACCCAAACTCTTGGGTCATAGAATTTTTTGTTAGGTTTTTCTTCTCCTTCAGGGTTTCCGATTTGAGTTCTTAAATAATCAACATTGTTAACCATATAATCTCTAATGCCTTCTGTATATGCAAACTGAAGGTCAGTATCAATATTCATTTTGATTACTCCATAGTCAATTGCCTCTCTGATTTCTTCCAAAGTAGATCCTGAACCTCCGTGGAATACAAAGTTAATTGGCTTATCAGCAGTTCCGAATTTTTCCTGAACATATTTCTGAGAGTTATCAAGAATTTTTGGAGTAAGAACCACGTTTCCTGGCTTGTAAACTCCATGTACGTTACCGAATGCTGCAGCAATAGTAAAGTTATCAGAAATAGCTTTTAATTTTTCATAAGTAAAAGCTACATCTTCAGGTTGAGTATATAATTTAGAGTTATCAACGTCTGAGTTGTCAACACCATCTTCTTCACCACCAGTTACTCCGATTTCTACTTCAAGAGTCATCTGAAGTTTCGCCATTCTTTCAAAATATTGAGCTGAAATCTCAAGATTTTCTTCTAAAGATTCTTCAGAAAGGTCTAGCATGTGAGATGAGTAAAGAGATTTTCCTGTCTGCTTGAAGAATTCTTCGTTAGCATCCATCAATCCATCAATCCAAGGTAATAATTTCTTTGCACAGTGGTCTGTGTGAAGAATTACTGTTGCTCCGTAAGCTTCTGCAAGAGTGTGAATGTGTTTTGCTCCAGCAATAGCTCCTAAGATGGCAGACTTTTGTCCGTCATTGCTTAATCCTTTCCCTGCATTGAAAGCAGCTCCTCCATTTGAAAACTGGATGATTACAGGAGAGTTTAATTTCGCTGCAGTTTCCATCGTAGCGTTTACGTTGCTGGATCCAATTACGTTTACTGCAGGTAATGCAAATTTGTTTTCTTTAGCATACTGAAAAATATCAGTAACTAACTGACCTGTGGCAACTCCTGCCGGAAAAATTCTGCTCATGTTTTACTTTTTATTATAAATTTATTAGGTGTTTAATTTCGGGTAAAGGTAATCATTTTTAAGCAATCACTAATTTCTTTTGTCGCGTCCCCAAAGTAGCTTCTGACGGATGGTTTCGTAAAAGCTCAAATTGTTGGGCTGTACCAGCAGAAGCTGAAAATCTGCTTTCCTGATGATGATTTCCTTATCGGTTTCAATATGAATCAGTCTGGAGTCTAAAGACAATGAGTATTGTGGTACTCTGCTTTCTACTCTGAACTTGATTTCCACTTTATCATTTACTACTAAAGGCCTTACATTCAGATTGTGAGGAGCAATGGGAGTGATGACAAAGTTTTCGTTATTCGGGGAAATGATAGGTCCACCACAGCTTAAAGAGTAGGCTGTAGATCCGGTAGGAGTGGAGATAATTACCCCATCACCCCAGAATACATTTAAAAATTCGTTATTAATATAAGAATCTACTGTAATCATGGATGTGGTCTCCTTTCTGGAAACGGTTACATCATTCAATGCATATGGGAAGAATCCTTCCAGATTGGGAGAAACTACTTCAATCACCGAACGACGGCTTGTTTTTACATCTCCTTTTAAAATAGAATCGAGTTCTTTAAAAGCTTCTTCTTTGGTGAAAAAGGCAAGAAATCCTAATCTTCCGGTATTTACACCTACTACTGGGATTTCAAGATCTTCAATGAAAGTCAGTGAATTTACAATAGTTCCGTCTCCACCGAAAGTGAAGAAAAGATCTACTTCCTTATCTAAAAGGTCCTGTTTATTGTTGAAAGTTTCGAAAATTTTCGAAAACTGAAGTGCTTCAGCCATTTCATCGTACAGAACAGATTTTACACCTCTGGTTTCAAGTTCAGAAATAAACTTGCTTAAATATAAAAAAGTATCAAGATCTTTTTTCTGAGAATATATGGCTACCTTCATGTTATATTTCTATAAATTTTTGAAAAAAACCGAATCGGTCTTTAAACAGATCGGATTTCTCATCAGAATAGTATTTTTCAACGATTCTGTAGTCGTACCGGTCAAAAGTTGAGTCTATCGAGGCTAGGTTTTCATTGCTGATCTTGATGGTAATGTGAATTACTTCATCAGACATAAAGCTAATGAACCCACCATAAAATTTCGAATTATTGCTTTCTACAATATTGGCAATTTCCGTCATTGAGTATTTTCTGGCAGGGATTTCTACCGTAAGAATAGCTCCTGATTCTGAAAATAATGGATAACGGGAAAGATCCTGAAAAATATCGTCACAGGTAATATAGCCTAAATACTTTTCATTCTTATTAATCACAGGGATTACATTAGAATTAAATGTATAAAACAGACGGATACTATCCATGATATTATTATCATCCAGAATGGCAAATCGTTCGATCTGATGCTCAAGTTCCTTCAAAGTTCCGGCATCTTCTTCGTATAAAAAGTCCTTGGCTAGGGCTCCGTAAAAGTGATGCGATTTTTTGATGAAAACATGAGAATATCCGAAGTCCTCCAATATATTTCTTGCAGACTCTATAGAGTCCGACAAGCTAAAACATGGGAAATCTTTTGAGATATAGTCCTTGATAAACATTGTGCTAATTTATAAAAAATTAAACGAAACTGTTTCTGAAAACACGACTTTTTTTAAGTTAAAACAAAAAAAGTGCCGTTAAAATTTGTTTGTAAAGAAAAAAAAAGTACCTTTGTCGCCTTTCATTTTTACTTTTTATTAGATTTATTTCAAACTGCACTGTCTACTAATGACATATGCAGTTTTTTTATTTTAGGGCTTTTGCAAACTCCCACATCACAATTCCGCCACATACACTTACATTAAGAGAATGCTTGGTTCCAAGCTGTGGAATTTCTAAGAATACGTCAATATTAGGCAGTACCTCATCACCGATTCCTTCTACTTCGTTTCCTAAAATTAAAGCATATTTTTTTGACTTATCAATAGTGAAATCTGTAATCATTTGACTGCCGGTAGTCTGTTCAATTCCTATGATTTCATATCCTTTGTTTTTCAGCTCTGAAATAGCATTGTTGGTATCTTCTTCATGAGACCAGTCTACACTTTCCGTAGCACCTAATGCCGCTTTGTGGATTTCACGGTGAGGCGGTTGCGGGGTAATTCCGCAAAGGATTATTTTTTCAATTAAAAAGGCATCTGCTGTTCTGAAGGCTGCACCTACATTGTGCATACTTCTGATATTATCTAAAATGATGACCAAAGGAATTTTTTCAACGTTCTTAAATGTTTCTACATCTATTCTGTTTAGTTCCTCCAGTTTTAGTTTCTGTACCAATTGTATTATTTTGTTGAGATTAATTTTCCGTCTTTATAGACCTCTGTTTTTTCAATGCTTCCGTCTTCACGGTAATGAACTCTGTTACCATTCCACTTGTCATTGATGAATTCTGTTTCACGTTGTAACTTGCCGGATGGATAAAATGCTTTCCATTTTCCAGTGGCAAGCCCATTTTCATACTGTCCTGTCTGTTTTACAGATTTTCCATCCTCATGAAAAAGTTTGGTTTCTCCGTGCAGTTTTGCAAATTTATAGTTGGAAACTTCTTCTGCAACTCCTTTTGGAGAATAAAAAGTGGCTGTAAAGCTATTGTCATAAACGTTTTTATCGCCGTTTCTATAGAGTTCTTTAGCGGTAAGAGCGCCGTTTTTATCATAGTAAATCCATTCTTTTACTTTGAAGTCTTTCTTGAATTCACCTTTTGCATTTACTTTTCCATTATCATGATAAAAAACAGCATCACCTTCTTTTTTTCCCTTCTTCCATTCAACCATATTTTTTACCTGTCCGTTGTCATAAAATTCTTTACAGCTTCCTTCCTGTAAACCGTCCTTATATCCACAAGGTTTCTGAGCCAGACCTATCATGGAAAAAGAAAAAAACAATAGAAAAATGTATTTCATAGCTATTTTTATTTCAAAAATAGTAAAATACTTATATTTGATTCAAAAATATACTATGAAAAAATTATTTACTTTATTCATACTGATGTTTGCTTTTCTGCATACACAGGCACAGAATACCTACTATCCGCAAGCTTTCTTCGATAAAAAAATGGCTCGTGATATGCTTGCCTTCGGAAACTCAACCATTGAAGGGGTGGCATCTACCAAACAAAAAAATAATTGGGGGATTAAACCGCTGCTTGGACAGAAACATTACGCTCCGAAAGGAACGGTTATCATGCTTTTCCCGGTAACTCCTTATTTTGAAGAGTTTTATAGTATGAGGAAGAAATACGAAAATAAAAAAACAACGGTTTACATGTCTGAAGAAGCTTTTAAATATAGAGTAGAAGCGTTAACGGATGACCACGGAAGATTTAAATTTGAAAAACTGAAGCCCGGTAAATATTATCTTGAAACCATTGTAAACTTTACGGCAACAGGAAGTTACCAGCAACAGACCGGAACAACAGATACTTATAATGGATTGGGAAATTATCTTTACTCATCACCCATTTATTCAACATTCTTTTATGGCTATGATGCTGCCAACAGGGAAAGTAAGTTTGTAGAGATCAAACAGGATGGAGAATTAAAAGAAATCAACCTTTAAAGGGTTGATTTTTTATTTTTTGCTTATAATCTGATGAACATTCTTCTCAATATTCTGGGCTATGGTTTCCATTGGAATATCATTCTCATCATTATTGAAAGGGTCTTCAATCTCTTCGGCAATCAGTTCTAGACTCATCAGTACATAATACACGAACACCGTAAGCGGGATCATGAAAAGTCCGATCGTAATAACGTAAGCAATAGGAAGTGCAAGTACGTAGAGGATAATAAACTTTTTGATAAATGAAGAATAGGAATAAGGAATAGGGGTATTCTTGATCCTTTCACATCCGCCACAGACCTCCAAAAATCCTGAAAGCTGGGGTTCCAGATACAGCATTTCAATCTCTGAAATTTTACCTTCTTTTTTTAGCTGGTTTAGTTTATGACTCAAAAGAATAATAATCTCACTTGGTCCGTGATTTTTTAATGTTTTTTCGATTTCTGAATAATCTTCATCCAATGCCAAACGGGTAGACTCTTTGGAAAGATGTTTGGCTAAAAAGTGTGGAAAATATTTTAAATATCTTGAAATCTGTTCAGCGTCCTGACGGTTATCTCCAAGGATGGTATTGATCTTTATCGCAAAGTTTCTGGTGTCATTCACCAGTTTTCCCCAGAGCTTTCTTCCTTCCCACCATCTGTCATACGCAGTATTGGTTCTGAAAACCAATAGAAGGGAAAGCACAAACCCCAATAAGGAATGAATCATCCCTACATTGCTGATTCCTGATTTTGTAGTAAGATGAAAGTATTCCACTTCTAAATATTGAATTCCCCAGGAGTATAATCCTACTATAATCATACTTGGGAAAAGAATTTTCAGGGTATCACTTTTGTGTAAACTGAAAAGGATCTTAAGGAAATGCTTCGTGTTGTAAACTCTCATAAATTCGCTTAATACCACAAATATAAATTTTTCATCTGAGCTCTGCTAATAAAGTAAGGAAGTCTGAAACTGTAAAAGGGAAGTTATTGATGTTGAAGAGGGAGTTTAAGTTTTCCATAACAACTTTTTATAGAATGACATATAGAGGTTTGCAGACGAATAATAATTTCTGGCATCCCTCTTCCAGCTTCCAGCCTTTTCATCTTAATTTTCGCAGTTTTCAAAAAAACACTATTTTTATTTCGCATTAAATACAAAATACATGATCCTCGAAAAGGTAGATATAGTCAATGATATCAGTAAAGAAGATTTTCAGAAGAATTATTTCAAAAAACAGAAGCCTCTTTTAATCAAGAATTTTGCAAGCCGTTGGGATGCTTTTGACAAATGGAATCTTGCCTATATCCGTGAAAAGGCAGGCGATCAGGATGTTCCCTTGTATGATAATAAGCCTGCTGATGCCGTTAAAAGCTCCGATGCACCGGTAGCCAATATGAAGATGAAGGATTATATTGATACCATAAAAAGTAAGGCTTCAGATCTTAGAATTTTCTTCTATATTATTACAGACAGGCTTCCTGAATTGCTTAAAAATTTCACTTATCCTGATTTGGGGATGAAGTTTTTTAAGAGACTTCCTACTTTGTTCTTTGGAGGGAGTGAAGCCCATGTGTTGATGCATTATGATGTGGATTTGGGTGATTTTATGCACATCCATTTCGAGGGGAAAAAGAGAATTCTGTTATTCGATCAGAAGCAGTCTCCGTTTTTATACAAAGTTCCATTATCCGTTCATACCATCTATGAGGTAGATTATGAGAATCCTGATTATGAAAAGTTTCCGGCATTGAAGTATGCAAAAGGCTACGAAATCTTTATGGAACATGGAGATGCCCTTTTTATTCCAGGAGCATTCTGGCATTTCAACAGGTATCTTGAACCTGGTTTTTCATTGTCATTAAGAGCACTTCCCAATAAGCCGAATGTTTTTGCCAATATGCTGTATCATGTCTTTATCATGAGATATACAGATAAAATTATGCGTAAGCTGTTTAAAGCTAAATGGGTGAATTACAAGCAGAAATGGGCGTATAAGAAAAGCTCAGAGGCTTTGGAAAAGCATTTGGGAAAGGGGGATTAATTTAAGCAAGACGGAACATGGAGACAGGAAGATGGAAGTTATAGATGACGAAAAAGTCAGTTTAAGTCTTCCATAAAAAATATTTGGATTTTATCTTACCCAATATTTTATAGAATGAAGGATAGAAGTTTACACGCAAATAGTAACTTCCAACTTCGTTCTTCTAGCTTCCAGCTTTTATTTATTAATCAGTCCGAAGATTTTAGCATCTACAAACTTTCCTTTTTCAAAAAAATAATCTCTAAGCGTTCCTTCTTCCTGAAAATTTACAGATGTCAGAAGTTTTTCGGAGGAAATATTGGCAGGATCAATAAAGGCATCCACACGATGTAATCTCATAGTCTCAAAACCATATGTAAGAATAGGAAGAATGGCTTCTTTCATATAAGATTGTCCCCAGAAAATAGGATTAAGCTCATATCCGATTTCTGCTCTGAAATGTTCTCTGTACCAGTTATGATAACCGCAGGTACCAATCACTTTACCATCAGATTTTAGCTGTAAAGCCCAGCGGAAGCCTTTTCCCTTCTCAAATTCACTGTTGAAATGCTGAATAATTTTTTGTGCATCTTCAATAGATTGGAAGGCTTCAAGATCATAATACTCCATCACTTCTTCCAGAGAAAAATATTCAAACAGATCTTGGGTATCATCAAGGGTAAGCTGGCGCAGAATAAGTCTTTCAGTTTCTAAAACAGGAAATTTCATGGAGGTGATTTTATGGTGAAAATACAATTAATTCCTGATAGGGAAAAGTTATTCGGGGATAACCATGAAACAATTCTGCAACCCTGGATTTATTTTTTTAAATTTGGGGCTCATTTTTTACTATGGCAAAAACGAAGAAGGAAACCCCGTTAATGACTCAATATAACACCATCAAGGGTAAATACCCTGATGCGCTTTTACTTTTTAGGGTAGGGGACTTTTATGAAACTTTTGGGCAGGATGCCGTGAAGACCTCACAGATATTGGGTATTGTTCTTACGAAAAGGAATAATGGAGAAGGAAGTGTAGAATTGGCCGGATTCCCACATCATTCAATAGATTCTTATCTTCCAAAATTGGTAAGAGCTGGAATGAGGGTTGCCATCTGCGATCAGCTGGAAGATCCTAAAATGGTGAAAGGGATTGTAAAAAGAGGAGTTACAGAACTGGTAACACCCGGGGTAACCTTCAATGATCAGGTTTTAAATTCCAAGAAAAATAACTTCCTGCTTTCTCTACACAAGGAAAAAGAGAAATATGGAATCGCTTTAGTAGACATTTCTACCGGAGAGTTTTTGGTAAGCGAGGGTAACCTTGAAAAGTTGCTGCATATTGTTAATACTTTCGATCCGAGTGAAATCATTTTCCAGAGAAGTGTACAGATTCCGGAGCAGATTAAGAATAAAAATGCCTTTAAACTGGAAGACTGGGCTTTTCAATATAATTTTGCCTACGAAAAATTAACCAGTCATTTTAAAACCAACTCTTTAAAAGGGTTTGGGGTAGAAAACCTTCCGTTAGCGATTACAGCAGCCGGAGCTATTTTTGCCTATCTGGTAGAAGATACTCATCATAACCTGCTTTCCCATATTACAAAACTTCAGATTATTCCACAGGAAGATTATCTGATGATGGATAATTTTACCTTAAGGAATCTGGAGATTGTTTATCCAAGTAACCCACAAGGGAAATCATTGTTGGATATTATTGATAAAACCTCCACTCCAATGGGAGGTAGATTACTGAGAAGAAGAATTATTCTTCCTTTAAAATCGGTAGATGAAATTTCCAGAAGACTTTCCCTGATTGATTTCTTGAACGAAAACGATCATCTTAAATATGAAATAGGACAACTGTTAAGGTCAATTTCTGATCTTGACCGATTGATGGGGAAACTGGCTGCAGAGAAAATATCCCCTAAAGAATTGGGCTATCTGCGTCAGAGTCTGATTAATATTCATAAAATCAAAGCGTTATTACATCCTCATGCAGATGTGTTGGCATGGTTAGAGCCTTTATTTGATCTTGAAGAACTGATTAAATTCTTACAAAATCATCTTAATGAAGAGCTTCCGGTAAGCATTGCCAAAGGAAATGTTATTAAGAATGGAGTTTCTGAAGAACTGGACAGACTGAGAAATCTTCAGAGCAAAGGCCGTGGATTCCTGGATGAAATGTGCCAGAGAGAAATCGAAAGAACAGGTATTACAAGCCTGAAAATTGATTTTAATAACGTTTTCGGATACTATATTGAAGTCCGAAATACCCATAAAGATAAAGTTCCGGATGAATGGGTGAGAAAACAGACCCTTGTGAATGCCGAGCGATATATCACGGAAGAATTAAAGGAATATGAAAACCAGATTCTGGGCGCTGAAGAAAAGATAAGTGTTCTGGAAACTCAGCTGTACAGAAATGTATGTGCTGAAACCATGGTGTATATTGATCAGATTCAGGGAAATTCCAATATTATTGCGCAGATTGATGTTGCTGCCGGATTATCTGAACTGGCCGTTTCAGAAAGCTATACCAGGCCTATTCTTAATGATGGTTATGCTATTGATCTGAAAGAAGCAAGGCACCCGATCATTGAAAATGCGCTTCCACTAGGAGAAAAATATATTCCGAATGATATATTCCTGGATAAAGATTCCCAGCAGATTATTATGGTGACAGGGCCTAACATGGCTGGTAAATCGGCAATTCTGCGTCAGACGGCTATTGTATGCCTTTTGGCTCAGATTGGAAGTTTTGTGCCTGCTAAACATGCGGAAATTGGACTGTTGGATAAAATCTTTACAAGGGTAGGAGCAACGGATAATATTTCTGCAGGAGAATCTACTTTCATGGTGGAAATGAATGAAGCTGCCAATATCCTGAATAATATCTCAGAACGAAGCCTTATCCTTCTGGATGAAATTGGACGTGGAACTTCTACGTATGACGGGGTTTCCATTGCATGGGCTATTGCCGAATATCTTCACCAGCATGCTACACAGGCGAAGACTTTATTTGCTACGCATTATCATGAACTGAATGAGATGACCGTGAATTTTGAAAGAGTGAAAAACTTCCACGTTTCCATTCAGGAAAATAAAGGAAATATTATCTTCATGAGAAAATTGGTTCCTGGTGGAAGTGAACATAGCTTCGGTATTCATGTGGCGAAACTGGCTGGTATGCCTGCTAAAGTAATTAACAGAGCCAATGAGATCCTTAAAACGCTTGAGGCAAGCAGAACTCAGGATGGAGGAACTTCGGAGAATATTAAAAGGGTAACTGAAGAAAACATGCAGCTTTCCTTTTTCCAGCTGGATGATCCGGTGCTGGAGAATATCAGGGAAGAGCTTACCAAAATAGATATCAATACCTTAACACCCATTGAGGCTTTAATGAAGCTCAACGCCATAAAAAAAATGATTGGAGGATAGTCCAATCATTTTTTCTTTTATAAGATTAAGAATTAACAGCAATATCCGTCCCTGCCTCTTGGCCCGATGATCATGAAATGGCTGCTTACTCCTCTAAGTTTACATAGATCTTCTGCACAGTTGGCTATAGCACCACCGCTGATCTCTTTAAGCTCAGCTTTGGTAAGCTTCTTTTTGTGAGTGACTGATTTTTTCATATTTTTTAATTTGTTTGGTTTTGATTAGTGGGTTTAATTCTGAATCGTATTAACAGCAAGGTCCATCCTGAATTCCATAAACTCCATATTGTTCTTCTCCGGTATTTCGGTTAAAACAACTGAATACCAGCGGGCAGACAGGTCCTGCACCGTTAATCGTTTTCATTTCTCTCTTAGTAAGCTTCTTCTTTTGAATGTTTGATTTTTTCATAATAATTTAGTTTGGTTGTATTCAAATATACAAAATTATCTAAATAAATCTACGGATTGTGAAAAAATGCTTTTATGTAAGATCATAAAAAAGAGAGTCTTAAGATTTCTGATTTCCAATTATTTATTACATTTGGATATGAAAAATATACTAAGAATCCTGATTGTTTTTCTCTTTTGTACACTATATAAAGCTCAGCAGGCAAATGTTTCTGTTCTGAAATACGAAGACCTGGAAAAGAAAATCAAATCAGAGAAAGATAAGTTTCTGGTTGTTAATTTTTGGGCTACCACCTGTGCTCCCTGTGTGAAAGAACTGCCTCACTTTATGGAAATCAATAATCAATATGCCGGTAACTCCAAGTTTAAGATGATTCTGGTTTCATTAGACAGACTGGTGGATAAAGAAAGGGTTTTAAAATTCATTAAAAATAAAAATCTGACTGCTGAAGTTGTGCTTTTAGATGATATTAAAAGAATGAATACCTGGATTCCAAGATTTGAAAAAGAATGGGACGGAAATATTCCGGTAACGATTTTTTATAAAAACGGAGCGAAATTACATTTTAATGATGGAGAAATGAGCAAGGAAGATTTGGAAACGACAATTACTGAAAATTTACAATAAATTATTGATTATGAAAAATATAAAAACTTTAATAGCAGCTTTCATTGCTGGACTAGGTTTGTTAAGTTTCACGGCTATGAACCATGATAAAAATGAGCCTCAAAAAGAGACCGTTTCAGCAGTAAAAGGTTATGAAGTGGGAGAAGCGGCCACGGATTTTAAACTTAAAAATATTGATGGGAAAATGGTTTCCCTGAGCGATTTTAAAACGGCCAAGGGATTCATCGTTATCTTTACATGTAATCATTGCCCATATGCCAAGAAATATGAAGACAGAATTATTGAGCTGGATAAGAAATATAAAAGTCAGGGATATCCGGTAATAGCCATTAATCCGAACGATCCGAATGTACAACCTGAAGATGGTTATCAGCAGATGATAGAAAGAGCAAAACAGAAAGGTTTTACTTTTCCGTATTTAGTGGATGAGGGGCAAAAAATTTATCCGCAATATGGGGCAACAAAAACACCACATGTTTTTATACTGCAAAAGGAAAACGGTAAGAACATTGTAAAATATATTGGAGCTATTGATAACAATTATGATAATCCGAGCGATGTTTCGGAATACTATGTTCAGGATGCTGTAAATGCTTTGTTAAAAGGAGAATCGGTAAAAATGGTAAAAACTGTTGCGATTGGGTGTACAATCAAAGTGAAGAAATAATATATTTGCCAGAATAAAGATCGGGGTTCTTTTGAATGCCGATTTTTTATGCCTAAACTTTAAAAAATATCAACATGAAATTCCAATTTAGCCTGAAATATCTTCTGATCTCCATTTTTATTTTCCTTATTGAGGTGCTGATCGCTACGAAACTGAAGGAGATTTTCTTTGTAAGAGCTTATCTTGGAGATGTTATTGTTGTCATACTTCTCTGTACCTTAGTAAAAAGCTTCTTCAGGGTAAACAATGAAAAACTTATTTTGGGAATTTTAGTCTTCTCCTGCTTTATAGAAGTTGCTCAGTATTTCAATATTGCAGAAAAACTAGGCTTCCGTCCTGGAAGCCTGATGTATATTGTGATTGGAAACTCTTTCTCGTGGATTGATATTCTGTGCTATGCCGTAGGTTGTTTATTACTCTATCTGTTTGTAAAGGTGACAAAAGAGGAAAGTTTAACCTCAACATCTAATTCCTAGCCCCTAACCCCGGCTATCTTCCAAAGCTGTCATACTTATCTTCAGCATATTTAATGAATCGGTTCAGTAGGGCTACATTATCCTTTTCCATAGGAGAAAGATCGTTATCTACATTATTGGAAACTGGAATATACCAATTTGTTTGCTCGAAAAAGTCTCGGTACGTTTCTTTTTTAAAGGAATAGCCATGTCTTGCAAATACTGAGTTTTTGATAATCTCCATATCCAGTTTTCTTAAATTCTTAAGGTCTTTTTCGTTGAGCTTTTGCTTAGAAGCGTTCAGTTTAAAGATTGCATCAGAAGCCACCCGGTTTTTGGATGTAGTGTAGCTTTCCGTTTTTCCATCGTCATCCGTATACTTCTCAACAAAATCTTTAGGATTGTTCCAGTCTACCAGATTGGAATCCGGATCAAGCATAAAGTTAGGGTTATAAACAAAGTCTTTTTTGATGAGTTTAAGAGATTTTAGAGGGGCTTTTACTGCTTTTTTATTAAAGGCATTCCATTTTCCGGTTAAACTGTCTCCGCTCAGCTTCACTTCAAATCTGCCATCTGTTTTATCGTTTCCGGGTTCATCCAGAACAAAAGACTTTGAGGTCTCATTAAAAACGCCTCTTACGGGACGTTGATTTCCGTTTACAATGCTTTGGCCATAAACACTGTCTTTGGTAATTCTGTTGATTTTTATAGAGATTTTTTTGTAGACATTCTCATCATATTCAGAGCCGTCTACATCATCAACTATTTTTTCCATGCCTGCAAAATCACCTGTGTAAACGCCATAATATTCTTTATGAACTTCAGGTATAACAACAGAATCTTTTTTTGCGGTTAGGGAATCTTTGTTTGATTCATTCGTTTTTCCGTCTTTTTTACAACTTAGCAGGGAAATTGTAAGCAGTGACATCAGTGTGTAATGTAAAGTTTTCATATCTGTTTTTTTGTAATTAAGTATTCAATGATAAGGATGTTGGGAATCCAGCCCAGCCATGCAATGATTTGGTAAACGTCCATAGGATTGGGATGAAATAAATATACAATAATAACTTTCCACATTCGCAATGTGATGGCTGATAATGTAAAAGCAAAACTCCGCCACATCCATTGCTTGTGCTCTTTAAATTTTTTTTGCCTGGCTAGCTGATAAGCTTTGAAAGTAGAAAACCACCATAAAAAGCCCAGCATAACAAATGAAACCTTTGAAAATAGACCTCCGTTGGCAAAAAATCCCATATAAAGACCTGAAGGTGCAGCCAAAAGTAAAATGAGAAAAATATATACCTTCCCTATATTTCTGTGGAAGTTTTTCAGCCTGAAGTCTTTCCGGATGATGGCTAGAAACCCTGAAAGAAGGACAAAAATACTGGTGTACACATGAGTGTAGAAAAAGTAGAGATATTCCGGCCTGTCTTCCACTTCAGTCTGTTTAATCATCAGGAAACTGATGTTGGGATCCAAGGGAATATACTCCATCGTTATTTTGAGCATCAGCCAAAAGAAATATACAAATCCTATAATGAGAAGGATTTTAACCAACGTGATATTTCTTTTGACTGATAGCATTTTGTTAATTAAAGTTGACAACCACGGGAACTCTATACCACGTTTCTACAGGAGTACCATTTTGTTCTCCGGGAATCCATTTTGTTTTCATAGATTTCAGTACTCTTTCCACTTCACTATTTAGATCTTGATTGTCTCCGGTTACTTCCACCTTTGCTATTTTACCATCAAGGCCTACTATGAATTTAGCATTGGACCGTATTTGTCCACTTCTCGCTCCTCTTATACGGCCTGTTTTAATTTCTTTGGAAATATCTTTTATTAACGTTCCAATTCCTCCAGGATATTCCGCGGCTTTACGTTCTTTTTTTTCCTGGAAAATACCGTGGGTAGGGAGAGGATCTTTTATTTTTATCTGAGAAAAAGCATAGGAGGATCCTAAAAGTAAGACTAATAATGATAATTTTTTCATAAAATAGATGCTGTTGATTAAAAAAATAAATCTACAATAATTAAGAGTGCCAAAAATATTTTAGCGATTCATTGTCATCGGAATTTGGTATGTTGATTTAATTGATTGCCCGTTTTTAGTTGCAGGTATCCATTTTGTCTTTAAAGATTTCATAACACGATCCATTTCTTTATTTAGAGTCCTACTATTTCCTGTTGTTGAAATAGAACTTATGCTTCCATCAGGGTTGACATCAAATTTTGTCATTGATTTGAATATTCCTGATGAATATTCAAATTTTGAAGAATCAAATAATTGGCTAATATCCTTTCTAAGGGCATTCATTCCACCAGGATAGTCAGCAGGAGTATCTGGAGTTTCACCTGGTTTAGATTCACTTTGATAGATTTCTGCTGATGGGTTAGGGCTTTGTTGATTTTCTTTTTGTCCAGTTTGAGAAAAAGCAAATTGAGCTGTAAATAGTAAAATTAGTAGTATTAGTTTTTTCATGGATTATAGTTTTTTATATTCTACAAGTTATTCAAATTCTGTGCAATCAGCCAGCCTTCACTCCAGCATGCCTGAAAATTAAAACCTCCTGTCACTGCATCTATGTTTAAAACCTCTCCGGCAATATAAAAATCAGGAAGGACTTTTGAGGACATGTTTTTGAAGTTAATTTCCTTTAAATCAATACCCCCTGCTGTTACGAACTCATCTTTAAATGTAGATTTTCCTGTCACCTGAAGCTTTTTCTTACAAAGGTTTTCAAGAATTTTTTGCATTTCTTTTCCTGAAATATTGGCAACCTGTTTGTTGAGGTCTACTTTTGAAATGTCCAGAATTTTCTGCCAGAACCTGTTCGTAATATCAAAGATTTTCGATTGGCCGATGGTCTTTTTAGGATTGCTTTGTTTGAATTTGTTGAAAATTTCTTCTGCATCTTCCAGTTCTATGGAAACAAAATTCACTTCAATTTCAAAATTGTATTTAAGTTTCGCAAGACTGATGGCTTCCCATGCTGAAATTTTCAGAACAGCAGGTCCGGAAAGTCCCCAATGAGTAATCAAAAGCGGCCCACTTTCCTCAGTTTTTAATTTAGGAATTGAAATCCCGGCATTTTCAAAACTGGTTCCCGGAAGATCTTTTAAAAGATCATCTTTAATATTAAACGTAAAAAGAGAAGGAACAAGGTCTATAATCTTATGTCCCAGATTTTCAATAATTTTCAACGATTTTGGAGAGCTTCCGGTAGTATAGACAATATAATCTGCCTCAAAATCCCCGGAATTGGTTTTTACAAGATATTTTTCATCCTGTTTTTCAATCTCTTTTACACTGCATTTTGTTTGTACCACCACGTTTTTCTTCTGAACCTCATTCAAAAAAGTGTTGATGATGGTTTGTGAAGAATTACTTTCAGGGAAAGTCCTGTTGTCATTTTCTATTTTCAATGGAACATTACGTTGATCGAACCATTCCATTGTGTCTCCCGGCTGGAATTTGGTGAAGACACTCAATAATTCCTTGTTTCCACGGGGATAGAATTGCACCAGCTCTCTTGGATCAAAGCAGGCGTGGGTAACATTGCATCGTCCGCCTCCGGAAATTTTAACTTTCTGAAGGACATCCGAGTTCTGTTCTAAAATCGTAATTTTGTATTTCTTTTCGTCAAGGTTGGATGCGCAGAAAAAGCCTGCAGCACCGCCTCCGATAATAATGATCTGTTTCATGTATGTGTAATCCTATGCTGAAGATTATTTTTTCAAAAGTACAATTTTTATAAACCATCTTATTTGAGTATTTTTGAAGATTATAATTTTAATTATACCCAAAACGATTTCAGTATGATTTTCTACCATAAATTTGAAGTGCGTTGGAGCGATCTTGATGCCAACAAACACTTAGCCAATTCATCATATGTACAATATTGTGCGCAAGCCAGAATGGCTTTTATGACCAAGGAAAAAATGGGGGTTACCCAATTAAGCAGATGGGGAATAGGTCCTGTTATTCTGCACGAAAGATATTCTTTCTTTAAAGAGATCTATGCAGATCAGATTGTGATTGTAAGTGTAGAAATTGACGGATGTTCTGATGATTCCTCTATCTACCGTTTCGTTCACAAATTCTATACTCCGGATGGTGTTCATTGTGCTACTTCTGAAGCAACAGGAGTTTGGATCGATATGATGCTGAGAAAAATGACCACTCCACCAGATGATGTAGTGGAAGCCATGAATAAATACAAAAGCCCGGAAACAGTGGTGTTATCAAAAGAAGACTTTAAAAAGCTTCCTTTCCATCCACACAATATTGATCCGGCAGAAATTAATATATAAATGATGGATGATGATTGATGTTCTGAGTAGTGTTAGAAATAAGGGTATCAATTATCACCTATCAGTTATCATTGATAAATAAAATTTTATGTTTGAAGATAAATCACAGGAGCTGACGCCCATTTCAAAATTAGGAGAATTCGGTCTTATTAAGCATTTGACTGAGCATTTTCCTCTATCCAATGAATCTTCGGAGCTTGGAGTAGGAGATGATGCGGCAGTGATTAATCCTGACAATAAAAAAGTAGTTCTTACCACAGATGTTCTGGCAGAAGGAGTACACTTTAATCTAGGCTATGTTCCGTTGAAGCATTTAGGCTATAAAGCGGTGGTCGTAAATCTAAGTGATATTGCAGCCATGAATGCTGTTCCTACACAAATTTTGGTTTCTTTAGCAGTTTCCAACCGTTTTCCGGTAGAAGCTTTGGAAGAAATTTATGCAGGAATTCAGGCTGCATGTACAAGATATAAAGTAGACCTGATTGGTGGAGACACCACAAGTTCTAACTCAGGCTTAGTAATGAGCATTACGGCTGTAGGGATTGAAGCTGATGAAAATATAGTCAAAAGAAGTGGTGCAAAACCCAATGATCTTCTTGTAGTAACAGGAGATTTAGGAGGAGCATATATGGGACTACAGGTTCTGGAAAGAGAACATGCTGTTTATCTTGCTGATCCGAATATGCAGCCGGAAATGGAAGGTTACGATTATATCCTGGAAAGACAGCTGAAACCGGAAGCAAGAACAGACGTTAAAAAGATTTTGGAGGAGCTGGATATTAAACCAACTTCCATGATTGATATTTCAGACGGTCTGGCTTCTGAAATTCTTCACCTTTCCGATCAGTCTAAGGTAGGATTCAGGCTATATGAAGAAAAGGTACCTATGGACAATCTTACCATTTCTACTGCGGATGAAATGAACTTAAACCCTGTAATGACAGCCTTAAGCGGTGGTGAAGACTATGAATTACTGTTCACAATTTCACCAAATGATTTTGATAAAATTAAAAATCATCCTGACTTTACCATTATAGGACATGCAGTTGAGAAAGAAGAAGGAAACTTTATGGTAGCAAGAGGTTCAAACCAGTTGGTAGCTCTTACTGCTCAGGGATGGGATGCCTTTTTAGGAAGCCAGAACGGATAAGATTTAATTTAATTTTAAATATTGTAGAAAACCGCAGCACTTTTTTTGCTGTGGTTTTTGTTTGTAATCTAATTATTTTTAAAATGCAGTGATGAATATACCAGAAAAAGAAATCCCGGTTCACCATCTTACTTCTGAAGAATTTCAAATGAGTACGTTGAGTGCAGCCGGTCCGGAGAATTTCCATGACGTACACCGGCACAACTTTTTTGAAATTATCTGGTTCAGAGAAGTGTATGAATACAGCCGTTTAGAATTGGATTTTGAAAGCCACAAGCTTGAGAACAATCAAATCTGTATTATAGCACCGGGACAGGCTTTCAATATGAAAATAGAAGGAGAGGAAGGATATGCAATGGCGATAAGCCGGGAAATTTTCAACGAAGCCTGTGATATAGAATCGGTACTCACGGGAGGAGAACTTCCGTTTTTTTTAGATCCTAAAAATGAAAAAACCTGCAGTACCATCCTATCATTAATTGAGCAAGAATATAAAGCAACAGCAAGAACTGAACTCTTAAAGGCATATCTGAAAGCATTTTGTATTATCATTGGAGAACAGATTAAACCTCAGGGGCCATTACTGAATGACCGTCAACGAGTTCAGGAACTGGTGGGACTCATTGAGAAGCACTATATAGTACAGAAAGAAACAAGCTTCTACGCTGAAAAGTTAAAGATAAGTACCCATCACCTTAATGATATTGTACGCCTTTTGAGGGGAACAACAGTAAAAAAAATGATTTTCCAACGTCTGATTCTGGAAGCCAAAAGAGAACTTAGCTTTGGAGCACTCACGGTAAAGGAGATTGCTTTCAAACTCGGCTTTAACGATGCTTCATATTTTTCCAGGTTTTTCAAGAAACATACCGGGCAAACCCCTGATTGTTTTAAGAATAATGAAAAAAGATAATCTTCAATATTTACAATCAAGATAGATTTAAATTGACCTTTTTTATTTGTATTCTTATTTAAATCTTCAATTTGTCCTATACTTCCTTCAGTTCTTTTATTGTAATCTGATGCTTTTTAAGGCAATTTTGCACCCTGAAAAAAATCGCCTGTGAAGGCTTACAATTTATGAAGAAGTTAAGTATTGTAGTGTTTATTTTAGCGCTACTCAACACGTTGGAATCTCTAAGTATAGATCTTTATCTTCCTGCTTTTCCGAGCATGGCTGAAATTTTTAAAACCGATATCGGGCACATCCAGATCTCTATCTCAGTTTTCTTTGCCGGATTTGCTTTCGGACAATTATTATGGGGACCTTTATCAGACAAGACAGGTCGTAAACCTATGCTGTATTGCGGTCTTCTCCTTTTTATCATAGGAGCAACGGCTATCTATTTTACCTCAGATATTCATGTTTTATGGGCGATGCGTTTCTTACAGGCATTTGGAGGAAGTGCAGGGATTGTAATAGGAAGAGCCATTATTATTGATCTTTATGATAAGCAGAAATCCGTAACCATTTTCGCACAGCAATCACAGATCAGTGGTATTGCGCCTATTGTAGCGCCTTTGATGGGAAGCATATTTCTGAAATATTGGGGTTGGAACAGTTCATTTGCTTTTCTGTGTATTATGGGACTGATTACATTCTTCATGGTATACAAATACGTTCCGGAAACCAATACGAGAATCAGTCAGCCCGATACTGTACCAATGGATGAAAAAGGATTAAAGGATCAACTGAAAATGATTATTTCCAACAAGGAATTCATCAACAGTACAATGGTTGGAAGTATTGCATTTGCCTCTTTGATTATCTACATTTCAAATGCTCCGTTCTTATTTATGGAAATTCATGGGTTTTCCAGTGAGACTTTCAGTTTTATATTTGCATTCAATTCATTAGCTTTAATTACAGCAGCTTATATTACGCCGAGACTAATCAGGAGAATAAGCAATTCAGCTCTTTTATTTGCTGCAACTTTAATGCTGTTAATAGTATGTACCCTTCATGTTTTTATAGCCGCGGGAAACCTTTCTATGGTATTAGAAATAGCCATGCTGTATTTATCATTGCTGGCCATCGGAATTCTGTTTCCTATTACCTCGGCTCATGCTTTATCTCCTTTTAAAGAAGGAAGAGGTACAGCTGCAGCACTATTGGGATTCATGCAGTTGATGGTAACCTTTTTAATATCAGGATTACTAGGTTTCTTAGAAGCAGATTCCATTATGCCTATGGTGGTGACCCGTTCCGGAATGGCTTTGGTGGCTGTATGGTTTGGATATCAGATCTTTAAGTGCAGAAAACCTGTACTGCAGGAATCTGTTGTGTAAATTGTAAGGAAGCCAGAAACTGGAGAAGGGAAGTTCTTAAAAGTTGAGGAACAAATAATGCTTAAAATTGTTAACCTAAGTATTATCTAAACTATAAGTTATTAAAACAGTCTAATAGTAACTTCCATCTCCCAGCCTCCATCTTCCATCTACTTTATCCTTCCATTGTTTCTATTGGTCATACCATTCGGACACTTAATCAAGTAATTTTTGTAAAAAATAATCAAAAGGTTCTCTTTGCATAAAATTTAGAATATGAAAAGAAACCTTTTGACGGCTTTTTGCTGTCTGCTGCCGTTAGGATATTGGGTAAACGCCCAAACGGGAATCTCTGCTGAACTTAAAACAGAGTATATTCCGGCCTCTAATTATATCCGTCCGGAAGACAGTACAAAAACCAATTCCAAAAGTGATTTTAAAAGAGTAGACCTTACGCTGAGTATTCCATTATCTGTAAAAAAAGATAAAGAAGGTAAGGTAAAAGCATGGTCTATGCTACTGAGCGGCTCCTATGCAAAAATGTCACACAAAAATTATGAAACTCCGTTATTTCCGGATCAGATGCTGAATGCTCAGGTTGGATTGCAGCATGTAAGACCTTTAGGGAAGAAATGGAGTATGATGATGATGGCTTCAGTTGGAGTATATACTGACATGGAAAAGGTAAGTTTTGATGATGTTCTGGGACAAGGAGGGGTTGTATTTATCAGACATTTTAACCCTAATCTCGCTTTGGGGGTCGGGCCGGTGCTTACGACAGCATTTGGGACTCCAATGGTTCTGCCATGGATCTATTTCGATTGGAAAACCAAAGGAAAGGTTAAGTTCAGAATTAATTTCCCAGAAGGTGCTGAAGCCGGATATCAGTTTTCAGATACTTTTACTTTAAAAGCTGTGGTTAACCTTAGTGGAATGACCGTAGAAAGAAACAAGGATGGGAAATCTATTATGTTTGGTTATCAGCAGATCACAGCGGGCCTTAAGCCGGAAATAAAGATCAGTGATAAGCTGAGCTTAGGGATCACAGGAGGATCAACCCTGGTGAGAAGTTTCACAGAAAGTGAGCGAAAGATTAAAAGCATTTTTAAAGAGAAAAAAATTGCAGATCCTAAGTTTTCCAGTACATTCTATGCCGCTGTATCCTTACGCTGGAATCTACCCTAAAATATGAGAAAAGAAGCCGGAATATATTTATTTGATCTATTTTTTAACTTGAATAATTCCCCCAACACCTTCCGGCTTCTTTCTTTTATTTACTAATTAACTTCTTATAAACTACCTGATTAAGCAATTCCTCTTTTCGGGTACGGGAAATAGGAAGCTCGGTTTTATTGATAAACAGTCTTCCGCCAGAGATCATATCAATATGGATGATATTAATTAAGAATGATTTATGAATCCTGAAAAAATGCTCGGAAGGCAACGATTCTTCAATCGCTTTCATAGTCTGATGAATAACCAGCGATTTATCCTTAAAATGCAGCTTGGTATAGTTCTGCATACTTTCAATATATAAAATATCCACCCAGGAAACTTTGATGAAGGAATCGGATTGTCTTACATACAGAAAAGGATCATCCAAAGGGGTGTTTTTCTTTAATTTTTCATTGATGATAAACTGTTGCTGCGCTTTATTTACCGCCTGATAAAAACGGTTAAAGGCAATAGGTTTTAAAAGATAATCCACCACCTGAAGACGGAATCCTTCCAGTGCATATTCAGAATAGGCTGTTGTAAAGATGCATAAAGGTGGATTTTCAAGCTGTTCCAGAAAATCAATACCATTCAGATAGGGCATGTTAATATCCAGGAAAAGAAGATCTATTTCGCTTTCCTTTACTTTAGCATCTGCTTCCAGAGCTGTAGCGCAGGTTCCTTCCACAGATAAAAAATCAATCTGGTCTGCCAATTCCTTAAGGTGGAATCTTGCCAGAGGTTCATCATCTACGATCAGACATTTCATTTTGGGAATATTATTGATCATTTTCAGATAGTTTTAAGGTTAAAGTTACTTTATAAACAAGATTATCAGACTCAATTTTAAGATCATAAGCATTGGGATACTGCAATTTCAGACGTTTCTGTACGTTTTGCAGCCCAATACCTCCGTCTTTCTTTTTATGAACAGCCATTTCCGAGTATGAATTTTCAACATAAAAGAAAAGGTTATTATTTTCTTCCTTACAAAAGATTTTCACGTAACCAGTTTGCCCCGGAAGCCTACAGACATATTTGAAGGCATTTTCAATAAAAGGAACGAGTAACAGAGGAGCAATGGAAGCCTTTGTGTTATTGATTTTGAGAGTTGCATCTACATTAAGCTCATTTCCCCATCTTAGTTTTTCTACCTCAACCAGATTTTGGAGATATTCAATCTCTTTGTCAAGAGGAACAAGGTTTTGATTGCAATGATAGAGCTGGTATCGTAAAATATCTGAAAATTTCATTAATAAAAAATCAGCAAGTTCTGTATCTGTTTTCATGAGAATATGAATGTGATTCAGAATATTAAATACTACATGTGGATTAATCTGGTCCTGAAGCAGTTTGAGCTGGTTTTCCAGATGGGCTTGCTGAAGGAGGATATGATCCCGTTCTATTCTTTTATGTTCAAGATAGAACTTAATACCACAGGCAGCTCCGCTTATCATAAAAGCAGCAGGAAGAGCCATATAAAACCCCTGCCATAAAATGGGTAAATGATCGTAGACATTGGTAGGTAAGTCAACTTTAGGAGCCACCTGAAGATAGGTGAAAATAAAAGAATAAATAATACTCAGAATTAAAACGTTCACTGTGGCCTGTATCAGGAAGGTCTTCATTCTTTTTGTCCTTAAAGCCTTGGGAAGAAGATTATGGGTCAGGTGATACGTAAAAATAACAGAACTTATTACAATGGCTATGGTCTGAAGCAGAGCAATAAACCGATCTGTATTTGCCTGAAAATTAATCCATATGGCAACAGCAAAAACACACCAGAAGATGAGAGAGAATATGTATTCTTTGAAAACAAAGGGTTTAGTCATAGGAGAAGTCTGAAGAGAGTTTATAAAAAATTAGAAACTGCAGATTCACAGTTTCTAATCAGTCAAAGATAATTCAAGTTTTTAGAATAAGAAATAACCGATTCCAAGACTAAAGCTGTGAGGTTTCGATTTAAACTCCTTACTGATGTTGGAAAGCCCGTGTTCATACCTAAGATCTATCGTGAAGTTTTTATAATCTAATCCTATTCCTCCAGTAACTCCGATATTGGACTTATCAAACTTATTAAAACCTTCCTGTAGTGATTCGGGAATTGATAACTTGTTGTTAAAAGCATAGCTGTACACGCCACCAGCAAATGCTCTTACATTGAAATCATCGGTTTTAATGAATTTGTATCCTATCACTACAGGAATATCAATTGCATTCCATGTTAGTTTTGCAGAATTCCCGCCATTTGCTTCGTAGGATGTTTTTCTTTTGTTGAATAGTGTTTCTCCTTGTACATACAGGCTTCCAATATCCAGTCTTGCCATTACCCCTGCCTGATAGCCGAAGCCGTATTTCCCTTCCAAGGAAGAAGATTCCGTTGAGGTTTTTGTAAAATTTGTTCCGCCTTTGATTCCAAAGTGGATAGCTGTTGTCTGCTGAGCCTGTGTTTCCATAGAGCATGTCATGCATAGTAATAATGAGCAGAATGCTAAAAATTGTTGTTTCATAAGTTGATTACTGTTATAAATTTGATGCAAAGCAAAGAATCCTGAAGGACGATGGGAATTTTATTTGATGAGTGGCAGAGATGCTTTGACGAGAATACGGTTTTGGATGAAAAAAAAACGGAAGCCATTATGGCTTCCGATAAATTGTTTTTCGATTTAAGTTTAATAAGGCTGTTCTGTACAGTCGTTCGGAGGAATACATCCGCCGCCAGTGCCACCGCCGCCACCGCCAACAGCAATGCATTGTCCCGGACTTCCGTCTTCATACATTTCACAAGCTTTCCCCCAGGCACACTGGCAGTCATTCTGGCAATTATAAGAATCTCCTCCCATATGACAGTTGTCTGTTCCGTTTCCAAGAATCGTTGAAAGATCCTTTCTCAAAAGTTTTTTCATTTGTTTCATAGTTTAGTCTGGTATTAAATGTTATCGTTTAGGATTGTGCATGCTTTGTAAATATAATAAAATAGTCTTAAATAATTGTAAATGAGTTGTATGTAAAAGATTTCTATGTAAAAAGAGAAAAAATAATAACTTTAAACCTTAAAAACAGCAATATGAAAGAAAAGAAAAATTTCCTAAGTACTTTTATTGTAATAGCATTGGTTATTTCAGGTTATCTAGGATTAAAAGTCTTTCAGAAATATAGTTTTAATAAGGAATATGAGAGCACATATAATGGAATTGTCACTAAACAGAAGCAAGGTTCCAGAGGATTTTATGATTTATATTTGTCTAATGAAAGTATTATCTATTTAGCTTTCTATGATGGATGGGATAGAGAAACATCATTAGTAGGTGATTCATTAAGTAAGGATAAAAATTCGAGAGAGATAAGAGTATTTAAAAAAGATAAAAGTGCTCAATATCAATATTATAAATCTATGGATATGATTTCTGATTGAAAGATAAGTCTACTTTTTTCACAGTGAGTTTATTTTTCATAAGATCATGTTCAAGAGTTAATTTTCAGTATTGTTTGTGTTTTGTTTCTTGATTCATCTTTGCAATTCAGGAAATGAGAAAAAGAAAACCCGCCATTATAGCGGGTTGTTTGTATTATTTTTTAAAACTTAATGCTAAGGGGAGGGAAACTGTAGATGAGACCGGTTTCCCATTAGTTTCTGCAGGTTTCCACTTTCCTTTTTCTCTGATACGATAAAAGGCAGCTTCAATAAATGAATTTACATCTTCATTATTTCCTTTGGCCTGAGCATTAAGAGCATTCCCTTTAGAGTCTACTACAAAGTTTAATGTTGCTTTATAAGAATCCGAAGCATAGTTTAAGAAAACAAGATCAACGGCATCATACAATGACTTTTGAAAAGCTGTTTTTCCAGCTTCATATTCCGCTTCTTTCGTCAATTTAGTTTTTACAGGCGGATCATTGACTAATATTTTCTTATCGTCTTCAGAAATTTTCTCAAGCGCATTTTTATAAGATGTTATTTTGTCTTCCGTAAGAAGCCACTCTAGCTTAGTTCGCAGATCGTTAGGCTTAGGGTATTTGTTGTACAATGCCGTTTTCTTTCTTTCATATTTGGAATCAGCCTTCTGAAATGCAGATACCTGAGCACTTCCGAAAGCAAATGATACTATGAAGGCTAATGCTAAGAGTCTTTTCATCTTATTAAGCTTTTACAATATTAATAATCACTTCTGTAGCTTTCTCCATGCTTTCCAGCGCTACATATTCGTATGGCCCGTGGAAGTTGATTCCTCCTGCGAAGATATTAGGACAAGGAAGGCCCATATAAGAAAGCTGAGCACCATCTGTACCCCCTCTGATCGCTTTGATCTTAGGTTCAATTCCTGCTTCAGTCATTGCTTTTGCAGCAAGATCTACGATGTGCATTTTGCCTTCAAACTGCTGCTTCATGTTTCTGTATTGTTCTTTAATCTCTACTTCAGCAGTTCCTTCACCATGTTTTTGGTTGAATTCAGCCACTTTTTCTTCCATGAATTTTTTTCTTGCTTCAAATTTATCAGCATCGTGGTCACGGATGATGTATTGAAGTTTTGCTTCAGAAATATCAGCTGTAATGTCCATTAAATGATAGAATCCTTCAAAACCCTTAGTGGTTGCAGGAGTTTCATTAGCCGGTAAGATTTGAGCGAACTCAGCAGCCAATAAAGCAGCGTTAATCATTTTACCATAAGCATATCCCGGGTGTACACTTAATCCATGGATTTTGACAACAGCACCAGCAGCGTTAAAGTTCTCGTATTCAAGTTCTCCAACTTCGCCACCATCCATTGTATAAGCCCATTCAGCACCAAACTTAGCAACATCAAACTTGTGTGCACCTCTTCCGATTTCTTCATCAGGGGTAAATCCTACAGCAATTCTTCCGTGCTTAATTTCAGGGTGAGCGATAAGATATTCAGCAGCCGTTACAATTTCTGCGCAACCTGCTTTATCATCAGCTCCAAGAAGGGTAGTTCCGTCCGTAGTAATTAGGGTCTGACCGATATATTTTTTTAAACTTTCAAATCTTGAAGGAGATAAAGTGAATCCCGTAGTCTGGTTTAATAGAAGGTCATTTCCGTCATAATTTTCCCAAACCTGAGGTTTTACATTTTCTCCGCTGAAGTCAGGTGATGTATCATAATGTGAAATGAATCCGATGGTTGGTCTGTCATCATTTTCAAGGTTAGAAGGAACATAGCCCATAATATAACCGTGCTCATCAATTGAAACATTTTCTAAACCGATTGTTTTCAGTTCTTCGGTAATGTAATTAGCAATATCCCACTGGCGCTCAGTAGAAGGAGTAGCTTCACTTTCTGCATCACTCGTTGAATATATTTTTACATAACTAAGAAAACGGTTCAGTAATTTCTCTTTCCATAAAGGATTGAATTCTATTGTACTCATCAGATTTATCATAAATTTTAACAAAGTTAGCAAATTTGATGCTCAGAATACATTATTTGCAGGTGAATATCAGTGATTGAAATTATAAATCAGATATAAAACTTTGAAAATCAAAATAATGTTAGATTTGTATGTAGAGTATACTAAGTAGTTTAGTTTTATTATATTTGAGAAAATCAAAAAGTAAAAATGTTTCTTACCGAATGTCCTAGAGATGCAATGCAGGGATGGGGAGAGTTTATCCCTACTGATAAAAAGATAGATTATATCAACTCCTTAATGGATGTTGGGTTCGATGTGTTGGATTGCCTGAGCTTTGTTTCTCCAAAAGCAATTCCCCAGATGGCTGACTCTGATGAGGTGGCTGAGAATATTGATAAGTCCCGTTCCAAGACCAAGGTTTCCGCTATTATTGGAAACTATAGGGGTGCTGAAAAAGCATTAAGACATCAGTCTGTGGATATTCTGGGATTCCCTTTCTCTATTTCTGAAACATTTCAGCATAGAAATACTAATAAGAGTCAGGAAGAGGCTTTTGATGAGATCATTAAAATGCTGGAATTGGTAAAAGGTGAAGGAAAGCAACTGAATATTTATTTCTCTATGGCCTTTGGAAATCCATATGGAGAAATGTGGAAGTGGGAAGATGTAGACCAGTGGGCCCAAAGATTTTCGGATATCGGGGTGAAAGACATCCTACTTTCTGATACAACCGGAGTGGCAACACCCGAAACCATTACACTTCTATTTGAAAAAATTCCTTCAAAATATCCTGAAATTAATTTCGGGGGACACTTTCATAATCGTTATGAAGAATCTTATTCAAAACTGAAAGCAGCTTATGACAAAGGATGCAGAAGATTTGATAGCGCTATCAAAGGAATTGGTGGATGCCCTATGGCTAAAGATGATCTGGTAGGAAATATGCCTACAGAACAGGTCATCAACTTCATGAGTGTTGAAAAAGCAGAGCATAAGCTGAATCTTTTAAATTTTGAAAGTTCTTACAATAAGGCTAAGGATATTTTTCATTTTTAAGACCAAGAAAATCATTTAAATTATATAGAATCACTGTCCGGACTGGATGGTGATTCTTCGTCTTCATAACGGGGATTTTTCATATCATCCAGCTCTTCTGTTGTATATTGATGGAACTCTTCAAAATTTGTGGTTTTTGAAATGTACAGAATAACACTTTTACGATATTTAAATTTGATGATAAGCCCATCTTCAGGAGCTGGTTGCAGTTGCTCAGTATCCATGAAGATCTTGCTTTCTTTTTTAAACGAATTGATAACCGGAAGTTCCCCATCATATCTTTTTTTGTACAGGACGTCTCCATTGCTGGAAATGATGAATAAAATACTGCTGCTAGAGTCTTCATTTTCCACTAAAAAGGCAAGATCTGCCTTGCCTGTTTCACTTTTCCCGGTAAAATTACCAAAGGCAAATACTTTGGGTGCCCTGTCTTTAATATTTGTTAGATGGAATCTCTCAGAGCGGTCTTCGGAATCGTAAAATTTATTGTTGATGAATGCCTGAACGATTCCTCTTCTGTATTCCTCAGGAATTTCATTATATTCATGTATTTTAAACGTGATGGTTTCCAGATAATCAAAATTCTCAATAATGATGGCTGGGCTGGCGTAATCTGTTTGTGGAGCATCTTCCGGAGTAAAATAACGCTGCCAGTTATATAAAAATGAGAAAGCTATCAAGAGAAGTACTGCTACCGCAGATAATATGATCCATTTTTTATTTGATTTTTTAGGGAGTTCCGGATTAGAATTCATATTTGTATTTTTTAATTACTTAAATTTATACAAAAATAATTCTCAGGGAAACAATTTTTAACCTGAATCATAACTTAATTACCTATTATGAAAACCCATCCGATTACGAAGAATATTGATGTTTTCCAGAATACGATTGTTTTAGATGCCAGAACTGGAAAAGATGCAAAGCAAAACTACTTAGAAAAACATATTAAAGGGGCAAGGTTCATTGATCTGGATAAAGATCTTGCTGAAATAGGAGAAAATGCCGCCTTTGGCGGAAGACACCCGCTTCCAGCCCCGGAAAAATTCACCGAAACGCTTTCCAATCTTGGGATTGCTGAAAATTCCCATATTGTTGTTTATGACGATAAGAATGGTTCAAATGCAGCAGCCAGAGCATGGTGGATGTTAAGATCTTTTGGATTTGAAAACGTGCAGGTTCTTGATGGCGGAATACAGGCTGCGGAAAAGAATAATATGGAATTTTCATCAGGAGAAGAGGTCTTTGAAAAAGCTCCACTGATTAAAAAAGAAAATTGGGATCTACCTGTTTCAAATCTGGAAGAGGTTGAAAATGAATTGAAAAGCAATTCTTCTACAGTCATTGATGTAAGAGATGCTTATCGATACAGAGGAGAATCTGAACCTATTGATCTGGTTGCCGGGCATATTCCTGGTGCCATCAATATTCCTTTTTCTGAAAACCTGGATGAAAACGGATTGTTCCTGAGTCCTGAAATTTTAAAAGAAAAATATATCCAATTATTACAAAATAAACCTGAAACCCTCATTATTCACTGTGGGTCAGGAGTTACGGCATGTCATACCATCTTAGCATTGGCTCATGCAGGATTTAAAATTCCAAATCTTTATGTAGGTTCATGGAGTGAATGGAGCAGGAGAGAAGGCAAAGAAGTAGCGAAAGAATTGTAAGAATAGCCTCAGGCTGGGGTTTCAATGATAGAAAAAAGGATGTCACAGTATGACATCCTTTTATATTTTCAGTTCTATATTACCTTTTGCTCAGTTGTAGTAATGAAATAACTATACATTCCCAAGAAAGCTGGTATTATTGCTCCTGAGTAATAGGGGTAATATTAATTTTATCTGTATAGAAAATGCTTAAGACTTATAGCATTCCAAGTTCAAATTTTGCCTCTTCGCTCATCATATCCTTATTCCAGCTCGGCTCAAAGGTAAGTTCTAGGTCAACACTTTTTACATGCTCTACTTCTGCTACTTTATCCTTTACTTCCTGAGGCAGTGTTTCTGCTACGGGGCAGTTGGGAGTGGTAAGAGTCATTATAATTTTTACGTCAGCATCATCGGAGATCTGTACATCATAAATTAGCCCTAATTCGTAAATATCTACCGGAATTTCGGGGTCATATACGGTTTTTAGCACGCTGATGATTTCTTCACCAATGTCTGCAATTTGATCGTCTGTAAATTTCATTTTTTAATCTAAATTGATATTCCTTTTCAACAAATCTTCCTGACGCATACGCCGGAAAATATTTGCCAAAGTTAAGACATCTTTTTCACAATAGTCAACAATTCGCTGCAAGTCTTTTTCTATGTAGTAAATTGATGAAACCATTGAGCCGTCGATATCATCCTTTGGAGTAGGAATACCAAAGACATGAGCCAATAATTCTAATGATACAAAACTTTTATAATCCCCGAATTTCCATAGTTCCATAGTATCTATATGAGGAATCTCCCAGGGCTTTTTTCCAAACATCTGGAATGGGGCAGGAGGCTGCATTCCGTTGATGAGATAACGCCTTGCAATCCATGGGAAATCAAATTCTTTTCCGTTGTGAGCACAGAGAATCACATTATAAAGCCTCGGACTGTTGAAAATCTCTCCAAATTCCTGAAGCATCTTTTTCTCATCATGTCCGGAGAAACTTTTAATCTTTAAGGTTTCATTCTTTTCCACCATTCCGATGGTGATGCAGATGATCTTTCCGAATTCTGCCATGATTCCGGCTCTGTCATAAAACTCTGCTGCGGAAACATCCTCTTTTCTCTGAAATCTTGTTTTCTTATCCCAAAGATGTTGATCAGTTTCAGATAAATCGTCCCAGGAGCCTGACTGTGGAACAGTTTCAATATCAAGGAATAAGACTCTTTCTAATGGTATGTTCTGTATCATTGTGTTTTTTATTTGCTATCCTACCTGCATCCCGTTTTTTGTGGGTAATGAAGGGGCTAAAAGGGTCACGTCATTTTTGTCTTCTCCATATAATCCTAAGACCAGACATTCACTGAAGAAATTGGCAATCTGTTTTTTAGGAAAGTTGACGACGGCCAGAATCTGTTTTCCTACCAATTCTTCTTTCTGGTAAAGTGAAGTGATCTGTGCGGATGATTTTCTGATTCCCAGTTCACCAAAGTCTATTTCCAGTTGATAGGAAGGATTTCTTGCCTTTTCAAAATCATTTACTGAAATAATTGTTCCGCATCTGATGTCTATTTTTTCAAAATCTGCCCAGGTTATGTCTGGTTTTACGTTCATGGTAATGTGTTAATTAAATGTTCTACTTCTATTTTCTGCTCTGCATATTTTTGTTGTAATTCTGAACCTTCGCCCATTCTTTTATAATATTCCAGGGCTTTTCCACCGAAGAACTTTTTATGAAAATCGGAAACGTCAGGAATCTGTGGGAAAACTTTATGAAAAAGCATTTCATAGTAGGCCTGAAACTCTCTTTCATTTTTGTCTTCTATCACATGTCCCGGAGCTTTTTGCCTTACATGAAGCATTTCGTGGGCCACCATATTCAGAACAAGGTTCAGATCAAAATCAAATAAATTTTTGGGAATCATTACGGTTTGAGGTCCTCCCAATTCCCCTTCTGCGGTAAGAAGCATAGAAGTAGGAGAAAGCTCTTCCCTGAATCCAAATCCTGCAAAATTTTCATGTTCCAGATCAAAAGAATGGATCAGATATTTTGCGGCATCCAGAATCTGATTATGTTCTTTATAGGCTTCAAGGTGGAGATTAACCTGCTCAAAATTCATTTGAAGTATGTTTTATAACAAATGTATTAAAATATTGAGAATTAAAAAGTATGTTTTGAAGAGGAACGTTGTCAAAAAAACTGAGATTTTGTATTGATTAAATTCTTCTCTTTTAATTGTACGCCTCCAAATAAAAAAATCTGTGTCTGTGCTTATTCATGCATTTTTCTGAAATTTATTTAAAAAATTATCCAAAAAATAAAATATCTTTTAGGCACCCATTCAACAAATGCTTAACTTGACTATTTTATGCCTATGGAAGAATTACTTATACAAAAGTTTAAAGAAAAAATAAACTCTTATTACCCTATTTCGGAGACCTCATTTGAAAAGCTTTTAACAATGGCAACGATCATAAACTTAAAAAGAAATGAGGTGCTCGTTCAACAGGGTTTTGTGGCACATCAATTTTGCTTCTTGTATTCGGGTTATATTATATCATATGTCAATAATGATATGGGGAAAACATACAACAAAAATATTGCAGTGAATTATGATTTTATTACCTCAACCGTTTCCTGTATTTTGAACCAGCCATCAAAGTTTACAATCAAAGCTGTAACGGATTGTGTACTTCTGAGTCTTCCTTATAAAGAATTCAGAAAAATATTTTTCCAAATAGATGATCTTAAATTGTTTTATTTGCATTACCTCGAAAAAAACTGGATTATAGATAAAGAAGAAAGAGAAGTTTCTATTATAATGGAGGCTGCTCAGATACGATATGAAAAATTATTGCAGAGCTATCCCAATATTGAAAAGTTTGTACCTTTACAGGACATAGCATCCCACTTAGGCATTACACCTACTCAACTTAGCAGAATACGCAAACAATTAAAATTAAAATAGTCGTCTCAACATATGTAAAAAGCCATCTGAACTAGGTATTGTAATTTAGCAATAAAAATAAAATTACAATCTTATGGATATGATAGTAAAAAGTAAAAAATTAGATTTTAAGGACATTTACGAAATTATCAACGATGCTTCTTCAGCATATAAAGGTATTATACCGGAAGACCGATGGAAAGAGCCTTATATGACGGAAGACGAGTTGCAAAACCAAATTGCTGATGGGGTTGAGTTTTGGTGTTACTTCCAAAATAATACTATTATTGGAGTAATGGGCATTCAGCATAAATTGAATGTAACCTTAATTCGTCATGCATATGTAAGGACAATAGCCCGAAACAAAGGAATTGGGAGTAAGTTGTTAAAACATTTATCACTACTTACTGAGAAGCCAATCTTAATAGGAACGTGGGCCGACGCTACATGGGCAATCAGATTTTATTTAAACAATGGGTTTAAGCAATCATCACATATGGAAAAAGAATATTTGCTAAGAAAATATTGGAATATACCTCATCGACAAATTGAAACATCGGTAGTTTTAACAAGCCCTGATTTCGTTATCAGGAGATTGGATGAGCAATAGCCTGTAAATATAAAAACTGATTTTTTGATTATAAGAATGAATAATGTATTTCTTTTGTACAGGGTCTATTAGCTGGTGCTGTAAAGTGTATATCTAATAATTTATTTCTCTATTTCGAATAATATAGCTCTAAAACACTATTCTGATAAAATCTTCCTTCACGAATTCGAGCTGATAATAAGACTTCATGCTTTCATATAATGATTATTTTTAACTGTGTCTATTAAATAGAAATAATTGTGTCTGTGCTTATTCATGCATTCTCCCGAAATTTATATGAGAAATTATTCAAAAAAACAGAACATGAAAATCACAGTAGTAGGCTATAAAAAAGAAGCGAAATTTTCGCAGGGAGTGACTAATGATGAAGATACAGACCTGATCAACTTTTTAAAAGATAAAGGGTTGGACGTTGTTCCCAGTATTTGGAACGATAAAAATGTAGACTGGAGCTGTTTTAATGTGGTTGTTATCAAGTCTCCATGGGATTATCATAACCATTTGCAGGCATTTCTGAACTGGCTGGATCATCTTGAAACATTAGGCGTTAAGGTTTTAAATCCTGTAGAAATTATCAAATGGAATTCGGATAAACACTACCTGAAAGATATTGCAGATAAGCAACTACCAGTCATTGCATCAGAATATCTTGAAAAAGGATCTTCCTTTGAGAATCGTTTCTTTGATCTTTTGAACGCTGATAAACTGGTGGTAAAGCCATGTGTAAGTGCCGGAGCACAAAATACAGTCACCATAAGCAGAGATCATTTTGAGGAACGGGCTAAAGAAATAGACCAGCTTCTGAAAGATCAGAATTATTTGATGCAGCCTTTTGTAGAAGAAATCAAAAATGGAGAATGGTCATTCCTGTTTTTCAACGGAAAATACAGCCATTGTTCACTAAAAACGCCTAAAGAAGGAGATTTCAGAGTGCAGCATTATCATGGTGGAAGTATCAGCTATCCAACACCTGATCCGTTTCATATAGAACAGGCAGGTACTTATCTGAAAAGCTTACCTCAACCCACACTATATGCAAGAGTAGACGGAGTGCTGATTGATAATATCTTCAATCTTATGGAACTGGAACTGATAGAACCATATCTGTTCCTGAACGGAGATAATACCTTATTAGAAAACTATTATCAGGCTTTAACCGAAATGATTTCATAAATGCTTATTGCCTTATAAAAGAGGTTGTTTCAAAAGTCATATATTTTGGCTTTTGTCATTTTGACGAAGGACGAATCTCATTAAAATCAATCATTTTGAGATTCTTCATTACATTTAGAATGATACTTTTTAGACAGCCTTTTCATTTTAATGTTTAAATAATCAGGCTTCGGCTTTTATTCTCTCTTTTTCTATCTGAGCCTCACCCCATTGTTTCAGATAATCAATAAAAGGCATCAGTTCAAGACCCGTCTCTGTTAAAGAATATTCCACTTTTGGAGGAACTTCGTGATAAACTTCCCGGTGTACAAGTCCGTCATCTTCCAGTTCCCGTACCGTTTGTGTAAGCATTTTTGGGGTGATGTCTGATAAAGCTTTTCTCAGTTCACCATAGCGCATCACACTTTGGGTATGAAGATACCATAAAATCCGGCCTTTATACTTTCCGCCAATGCGTTTGAATGCATAATCAACAGGGCAGGATGGCTCATTGGTTACTTTTTTTACTTTTAACATTTTTTCAATAAATTGATAATCAATAATAGTATATTTTAGGTATGTAGGTTACAAAAAAGTACATACTTGCTGTAAAGATACAATGAGATTACATTTGTTCCTTAATTTTAAAAAATAAAAATATGAAAGCTGTTATTATAAACGAAGCAGGAAGTGTAGAAAATCTTAAGTTCACAGAAATAGAAAAACCAACAATAGGTGACAATGAGGTTCTGGTAAAGGTGATGTCAGTAGGCATCAATCCGGTTGATGTAAAAGCAAGAGCATACGAGGGTGTTTTAAACTGGATCTTTGAAGAGAAACGATCTGTTATTTTAGGCTGGGATATTTCAGGAGAAATTGTGGAAACCGGAAAGAATGTAATAGATTTCAAAGCAGGTGATGAAGTATTTGGAATGGTCAACTTCTTTGGAAACGGAAGTGCCTATGCAGAATATGTTGCTGCCCCGGCGTCTCATTTGGCATTAAAGCCTCAAAATATCACTCATCCACAGGCTGCGGCAGCCTCAATGGCGGCAGTTACCGCATACCAGGCATTGGTAGATGTTGCTCACATTAAAAAAGGACATAAAGTAGTCATTCATGCTGCTTCAGGAGGAGTGGGGCATTTTGCCGTTCAGATTGCCAAACATATTGGGGCTTATGTGATAGGCGTTTCTTCAGCTAAAAATAGGGATTTTGTTCTTTCATTAGGCGCTGATGAACATATTGATTATACTACCGAAAATTTTAAAGATAAAATACAGGGTGTTGATATCGGGATAGATACCATTCAGGGTGAAACTTTATTGAACTCTGTGGAAATTGTACATCAGGGTGGAATCATTGTAACCCTTCCATCTCCGGAAATTCCTGAAGAAGTAAAAGATATGGCCAGCCAGAAAGGAATTAGTATTGAGTTTATGATGGTTGAATCCAAGACAGAAACCATAAAAGCAATTGCAGATTTATTGGATGCAGGAAGTCTAAAGCCTGCTGTTTATAAAACATTTGCGTTTGAAGATATCAGAAAAGCACATCTTGAAGTGGAGACCAATCGTGTAGTTGGAAAGGTAGTGGTTACTCTTTAAAAAAACAGGACCGGAAAGCAATTTCCGGTCCTGTTAAACAAGATTAAGTGTAAAATTTAACCTTTAAAAGGCCAAAAAGGATAATTCAAATATGTGATTTTTATTGATTGAGTCTTAATCTATGTTTAGGGGGATTGATAGTAATGGAACTTTATTTTTATAGGCCATGATGGCTGTTTTACTTCGGTGGAAAAGAGATTCTACAAGATTATAACGGTAAGGAACCATGGTGAGCAGGTCCGCATTGGTCAGTTTTACTTCCTCTTCAATAGCTTTGATGATTTCAATAGACTGTATCATCTTGAAACTGTATTTAATATCATCAAGATCATACCCGGAATTCAGATCAATATCATGGATAACCTCCACAAAATCCTCTACACTTTCGCTTACATTAAAAACCTCAATTTCTGCATTCAACTCATGAATGAAAGAATAAATATCATCCATCGCAGACCAGGTGATAGATTTATGAGTATCATAGGCAAAGAGAATCTTTCGTATTCCTGTATATTCTGTATGCCCCGGGATAATTAATATCGGTTTCTTAATTCTGTGAATAGCCTTGATGACATTATTTCCCAAAAGCCTCTGTTCAGGAGTTTTTTCTGCCATTCCCATAACAATAAGATCGCTGTTGGTGGCTTGTATACAGTTGTTAAGTTCCTCAATAAAACTTCCTGAAGCCAGATGATACTCTGTTTTTATGCCATATAGATGGGCTATTTCAATAGATTTATCAGTAAGCTTTTGTTGGTTTTTAAGCGTCTGTTCATAGAAAAAATCAGCAGAAACCTGAGCATTCAGAGCATGGATAGAAATGCTTTGCAAATTGAACAGAATGATATTATAATGGTTTTCCTTAGCCATAGAAGCCGCATAATGAATTGCATTTTCAGCTTCCTGGGAAAAATCTGTGCAGACAATTGTTGTTTTCATTGTACCGATTTTGATACTACAAAACTAAGATAGGGAAAGGATGTATTTTATTAAAAATAGGGTGATGTTGCATAAAATGATGATGAAATGTATTTTTCAGGTGATGAAACGTCAGGCTTCATTTGAACTCGCCTATTTTACGTTTCAGGGATGGTTTTGGCGGTCTCGTTGAAAATCGCGGGGACTCTTCTAAAATCTATTTCTATATTTACATTCACAAAGTCCCGGATATGAATAGGATTTCTACCATTAGAAAAAATTTAATACGAAGCAAAAAGATCCTTTCCGCAATGAAAAGGAGGCTGGTAATCTGGGCGGTAGCAGTAATTACCTTCTGTGGGTTTTCTTACCTCATTGATCCCTTTGATCCTGTTTGGCAGAGCTATTGGGAAACTCCATTGAAGATGTTCATTGAAGATGCTTTATGGATATTCTTTTTTTCCATTATTATTTCAGAGGTGAGTATTTTTATTGATTCTACTCTCAATAAGTTACTTCCATGGAAAGGCAGAACAGTTAAACGATTGCTTATTCAGGGATTTCTTCAGATTGTAGGAAGTGTCTTGATTGTGATGATTATCAATGCCATTGTGGACTGCACTTCAGACAATTTGCCGGAAATGGATTCCCGAAAAGAATATACTTTACTGGGACAGTGGGTTGCCACCAACATCGTGATATCCCTTATTATAAGCGGTTTTAATACCGTAGATTATTTACTGCAAAACTGGAAAAGAACTGCTGTAGAAGCAGCTCAGCATAAAATAAGAGCCTCCAAGCATAAACAGGCAGCCATGGTAGCCGAACTTCAGGCTCTCAAATTACAGATAGATCCTCATTTTATCTTTAATAATCTGAGCGTTCTTTCTGAACTTATTCTGGAAGATCAGCAGCTGGGATATGAATACTCCGAAAAATTTGCACGGGTATACAGATACCTGCTTGTTAACTCCAAGAAAGACATCATTGCCGTAGAAGAAGAACTGAAATTTTTAGACTCGTATATTTTTCTGATAGAAAAAAGAATTGGGGAAGGAGTGGTATTTAAAATTGATATTCAGGAAGAATACAGATCCATGTACACCCTTCCATTATCCCTGCAGTTATTAGTGGAAAATGCGATCAAGCACAATCAGACCTCAAAAGCAAATCCATTGGAAATTCACGTTTATACAAATTCTGAAGGCGAATTGGTGGTTTCCAATACCTTTTTACCATTGATTAATAAACCCGATTCTTCAGGGGTTGGGCTTACCAACATCATTGCGAGATATGAAATTCTGGGATATACAAAACCGATTATAGAAAAAACTGAAGATAAATTTATTGTAAAACTTCCATTGATATGAAGATTAATAAAATTTTAATAGTTGAGGATGAAAGGCCCAATGCAGACAGGCTAAAGAGACTATTGCAAAAGCTCAGACCTCATATTGAGATCCTTTCCGTAGAAGATTCAATAACCTCCACAGTCAACTGGTTGGAAAACAATGTCGTTCCGGATATTATTATGATGGATGTTCGTCTTGCAGATGGATTAAGCTTTGAAATTTTTAACAAGCATGAGATTAAAAGTGCTGTAATTTTTACAACTGCGTACGATGAATATGCAGTACAGGCCTTTAAATACAATAGTGTAGACTATCTTTTAAAACCAATAGAAGAAGATGAGTTGGATGCTGCACTAAAGCGCTATGAAACCTTTATGGAAGCTGTTCCGGTTGTTGGGTCAGCTATTGAAGGGTTACTGAACTATATCCAGCCTAAAGATTACAGAAAACGTTTCCTGATTGCTCATCGTGACGGATATAAAACAGTGCTGGCAGAAGATATTTTATATTTTTATACAGAACTGGGAATCAGTAAAGCAATGCTGAATACAGGTATTGTAGAAAATATTCCCCAAACACTGGAAGAGCTGGAAAAACAATTGGATCCGAAATTCTTTTTCCGTGCCAACAGACAATTTATTATTCATATAGATTCTGTAAAACAGATCTTTAATCATTTTAATGGAAAACTGAAATTAGAATTGAGAAAACAACCTGAAATGGAAGTGATTGTAAGCCGGGAAAAGGCTTCTGTTTTCAAATCCTGGATGGATTATTAATGAAAGAAAGCTGGAGGCCGGAAGAGGAAAGTTATTGAAGTCTGAAGACAAAAGAAAATCATTTTAATTATTTAGGAGTTTTTATAATGATCAGAAGTTCTTTGCACAATAGTAACTTCCAGCCTCCCTCTTCCAGCCCTATATATACCAAAACCCCCTCACGAATTGCTCATGAAGGGATCTGATATAAAGAAAAAGCTATGATTTAAGATTATAAAGGAATAGCATATCCTAAAGAGAGTGCAAAACCTCTGTTTTTCACATCTATGCCCTTCTCATCCGAGATATTATTTAATCCTAAATTATATCTTCCATCTACAATTACTTTTCCCGGTCCTGCAGGAATCGCTACTCCAGCTCCCATCTGCAATCCGAAATCTATTGATTTTGTTTTACCGTATGCAGCCTTCACTTTATCATTTTTTCCCATAAGGATTCCTATAGATGGCCCCGCATTCACGTATACCGGACCGAAGCTGTATTTCGCCAACACCGGAACTTCTATATAATTGAAGTTGTAGGTTTCACTTCCCAAACTGTTTTTAAACTTTGTCCCTTTGCTGATAAAATTAACCTCAGGCTGTACAGAAAAGTTTTTAATACCTGTCTGGATATTTACCCCTAAACCAGCCTGGAAAGATGTCTTTGATTTCTCACCATTTACATTCTTAATAGATTGGTTAGCAATATTGATTCCAGCCTTTGGAATTAATTCTATCCCTGACTCCTTTTTTGGATTTGTGTTTTGAGCTTGTACTCCTAATCCTAATACGATCGCTGTGATTGCTAAAAACTTTTTCATTTGATAAAATTTAAATTATTGACTTATTTTTTGATGTTTTGATACTGCGAAATTAGACCGGGAAATAACCTGAGCCGGTAATTTTAAAACTGAAACGTATAAATTGAAACGTCAACCGTATTTTTGAAATATTAAAACGGAAAAAACCTTTTTTATCCATCTGAATGGTGGGAATAACCGCTTTTCTTTTCATTTTTAGTATCGTACGTTTCACCTGCGATTAACTACGTTTCACCTGATTTTTAGCTAAACTTCCTTATTATATGAACTTATTTTGCTCCTGTAAAATTTAAAAACAAATGTTATGAACTACAGAAAAGGATATCTGGCACTTTCACTTACGGCTGCAGCAATACTGTACTCCTGCGGTTCAGGAAATGGTCAGGAAAATGCCCAGCAGATGCAGGCTCTTCCTACTGACTTTATTCAAGTGACAACCGGGAATGAAGACGTTGCAACCGGTTACCCCGGAAGTATAGAGGGGCAGGATAATGTGGAAATAAAAGCCCAGGTAACAGGATATCTGGAAGCTGTATATATAAAAGAAGGACAGTTTGTCAGCAAAGGGCAAACGCTGTTTAGAATTAACCCATCCGTGTACAATGAACAGGTAAATACCAATGAAGCAGCGTTGAAATCTGCTTTGGCAGCTCAGGAAACGGCAAGGTTGGAAGTTGAGAAATTGAAACCTCTCGTAGAAGGAAAAGTAGTTTCTGATATGCAGCTGAAAACTGCTCAGGCTAATTTAAAGGCAGCCTCAGCACAAGTGGCTCAGGCTCAGTCTTCGTTAGGTTCTTCAAAGATCAATGCGAACTTTACTTACATCAAAGCTCCGGTAAGCGGATATATAGGAAGAATCCCAAATAGGGTAGGAAACCTCATCAGCCCTTCGGATGCATCACCATTAACAACGCTTTCCAACATCAGCAGTGTAAATGTATATTTCTCAATGAACGAGGCGGATTTTATCGCCCACAGCAGAACAGCAACTTCAGGAGAAAATGCTGAAAATGTAGAACTTATTTTAGCAGATGGTTCCACCTATGGATTCAAAGGGAGATTGGAGAATGCCAGTGGGAACTTTGACAGAAATACAGGAAGTATTCAGATGAAAGCAGTTTTCCAGAATCCGGATAAATTATTAAGATCAGGAGGAACAGGAAGAGTAATGATTCACAATGCGTTGGATGGCGTGGTGAAGCTTCCTAAAACCTCTGTAAAAGATATTCAGGATAAATTTTTCATTTATAAACTGGAAGGTAAAGATAAAGTGAAAATGATGCAGATTGAAGTATCCGGAAGCACTTCTCAGGATTACTTTGTGAAAACAGGAGTGAAAGCAGGAGACAAGATCGCTGTCAACAGGATAGATGCTCTTACAGATGGAGCGCTGGTTGTGGCTAAAGTAACTCCTTCGAAATAATTTTATAATCATTCTTAGAAAATTCGAAAATGTTAAAAAAGATAATAGACCGTCCGGTACTGGCAACGGTAATATCCCTTATCATTGTCATTTTGGGGATCATTGGATTAAACCAGCTGGCAGTGACCAGATTTCCGGACATTTCTCCACCTACCATTACGGTTTCAGGGTCTTATCCGGGAGGAAACAGTGAAACGGTAATCCGTTCTGTAGTAACCCCTCTGGAAGAACAGATCAACGGGGTGGAAGACATGAGCTACATGAAATCCACCGCAAGTAATGACGGAACTTTTACCATTTCTGTGATATTCAAACAGGGGGTAAATGCCGATCAGGCTGCAGTAAACGTACAGAACAGAGTACAACAGGCTACGCCAATACTGCCTCAGGAAGTGGTAAGAATGGGGCTGACTACCTCAAAACAGCAGAACAGTATGGTATTGATTTTCAATATTTATACTGAAGATAATAAACAATATGATGAAACCTTTCTTCAGAACTTTGCCAATATCAACCTTATCCCACAGATCAAAAGGGTAAAAGGAGTAGGACAGGCACAGATCTTCGGAATCAAGGATTATTCTATGAGGATATGGCTTAATCCGCAGAAGATGGCTTCCTACGGATTGGAACCCTCCGACATTTCCAATGCTATTGCAGATCACAGTTTAGAATCTGCTCCCGGTAAATTGGGTGAGGAATCAAATGCCGCTTTAGAATATGTAATCCGATACAAAGGAAAAAAGAATAAGCCGGAACAATATGAAAACATGGTCGTTAAAAATGACGGAACCAATGTGATCAGGCTTAAAGATGTAGCCAGAATAGAATTTGGGTCCATCAATAATACCGGAGATAACCTCTCCAATGGTAAAAGTGCGGTTACGGTTGCCATTATGCAGACAACGGGGTCTAACGCCAATGAAATTGAAATAGGAGTCAATAAAGCGATTGACCAGCTATCAAAATCTTTCCCGCCGGGTATTAAATATACCAAGGTGATGAGTACCAAAGAAAGATTGGATGAAGCAACAGGCCAGGTGAAATCTACGCTGATAGAAGCATTTATCCTTGTATTTATTGTGGTATTTGTCTTTTTACAGGATTTCAGATCTACCATTATTCCAGCCATTGCTGTTCCGGTAGCTATTATCGGTACCTTCTTCTTCCTTTTGGTATTAGGATTTACGATTAACGTGTTGACACTATTTGCCCTAGTATTGGCGATCGGTATTGTTGTAGATGATGCGATTGTAGTGGTAGAAGCCGTCCACAGTAATATGGAAGGAACAAACCTTTCGGGGAGAGATGCTACGCACAAAGCGATGAGTGAAATTACAGGAGCTGTTATTTCCATTACATTGGTAATGTCAGCTGTGTTTATTCCGATTGGGTTTATGTCTGGTTCTGCAGGATTATTCTATAAGCAATTTGCTTATACACTAGCCATTGCGATTATTATTTCTGCGGTAAATGCCCTTACTTTAACACCTGCTTTATGTGCGGTATTTTTGAAAAACCACCATGGAGAAGAAAGTGGAAAACCAAAAGGATTCGGACAGAGATTCGCTGTTGCCTTTAATGCAGGTTTCAATAATATGACAGAACGTTATGCGAAAGGAGTAAGATTTTTAATCGGGAAAAAATGGATTGCAGCAGGATTGGTAGTGGGAATTATAGGACTTTCAGCATGGCTGATGTCAAGTACAACCAAGAGTTTTGTTCCGATGGAAGATGACGGATTCTTCATCTATTCATTGAGTATGCCACCAGGAACCGGATTAACAAAAACAACAGAAGTTTCCAATAAGATCAATGCAATCCTAAAAACGGTAGACGCTGTTCAGGAAAATACATCCATTACAGGATATAACCTGTTAAGTAACAGTGCCGGTCCGGCATATGCGATGGGGTTTGTTAAATTAAAACCTAAAAAAGAAAGAGGAGCCGTTCAGGATATTGATGAGATCATGAATATTGTCAACGGAAAACTGTCTGTTATCAAAGAAGGAAGCGTCATGAGTTTCAGAATGCCACCGGTAGAAGGATATGGAGTAACCAATGATGCCGAGATCGTCCTTCAGGACCGTATGGGTAGAGACCCTCAGGTTCTTAAGTCTAAAGCAGATGATGTGATCGGACAATTGATGCAGGTACCGGAAGTAGCTTATGCATACACTATGTTTAGAGCAGACTATCCTCAGCTTGAACTTGAAGTGAATGAAGATAAGGCGAAGCAGCTGGGAGTAAGTATTGCCAATTTATTAGGAACGGTACAGACTTATTTCTCAGGAGATCAGTCTCAGAATTTCTCCAGATTCGGGAAGTTCTATAGAGTAAATATTAAAGCTGACGGTGTTTTCAGGATGGATGAGCAGGCGTTCAATGATATTTTTGTGAAAAATAATAAAGGAGAAATGGTTCCTGCCAATACCTTAATTACTTTGAAAAAAGTATATGGTCCGGAATCCGTTCAGCGATATAACCTTTATAATTCATTGAATATTAACGTAGTGCCGAAACCGGGAATCAGTAACGGAGCTTTAATGGATAAAATTGAACCAACCTTGAATAAACTTCCATCTGACTACAGTTTTGAATGGACCGGATTAAGTTTGGAAGAAAAATCAGCTGGCAGCCAGACTGCTGTGATCCTTGGATTGTGTTTACTTTTCGTTTATCTGCTTCTTGCAGCACAATATGAAAGTTATATTCTCCCTTTAGCAGTAATGCTTTCCATCCCAACGGGAATTGTGGGTGCATTCCTCGGAATTAAAGCGATTGGATTGGATAATAATATCTATGTACAGGTAGGATTGATTATGCTTATTGGGTTATTGGCGAAAAACGCGATCCTTATTGTAGAATTTGCTGTCCAGAGACGAAAATCAGGACTTTCTATTCTGGATTCCGCATTGGAAGGAGCAAAAGCAAGGTTACGTCCGATCATCATGACATCATTGGCCTTTATTGCGGGGATGATTCCATTGATGATCTCAACAGGAGGAATGGCCTCAGGAAACAAATCTATTAGTGTGAGTGCTGCCATAGGAATGTTGAGTGGAGTGGTATTAGGAGTATTTGTAATTCCTGTCCTGTATATGTTCTTCCAATATCTGGATGAGAAATTTTCATCCAAAAAGAAGTATCCTGTAATACAAAATCAATTGACAAATGAGAATATTTAATATAAAGAATTTCCTTATCTCAGGCGCAATAGCATCAGTGCTGGTGTCTTGCGCCGTGGGAAAACCCTATGAAAGAACAGATCTTCAGATACCGGAAACTTATAAATCTGTACAGGTAACAGGAGATACGGTTGTGCTTCCATGGAAAACGTTCTTTAAGGATCCTAAACTGATCGGTTTAATAGATAAAGCTTTAACCAGAAATAATGAAGTAAATGTTGCGCTAAAGAATATAGAGCAGTTAGACCTGATCTACAAGCAGGCTAAATTATCTCTTCTTCCAACACTCGATCTCAGTGCAGGGGCCAGCAGAAGCTGGGCTTCTACCAATACCCTGAACGGATCACTTAATGAGCAGTTTGCAGGAACAACACATATGGATGATTTCAGTGCCAGCCTGAGACTTTCGTGGGAAGTTGATATCTGGGGTAAAGCCAAAATGCAGAAAGAATCTGCCGCTGCAGAATACTTTGCCCAAAAAGAAAATTTAAACGCTGTAAAAAGCAGAATCATTGTTCAGGTAGCGCAGGCTTATTATAATCTGATAAGCTTAGATGAACAGATGAAAATCGCAGAACAGAATATTGAGCTAAGTAATAATACCCTTAAAATGATGAATCTTCAGTTTAAGGCAGGGCAGATCAATTCATTGGCTGTACAGCAATCGGAAGCGCAGAAGAAAACTGCTGAACTTTTGATTCCTTTGGCTAAGCAGAATATATCTATTCAGGAAAATGCTTTGAGTATTCTTTGTGGAGAATATCCAACCAAAGTTGAAAGATCAGGAACCCTGAAGATGATGATCCCTGAAAATAAACTTTCAGAAGGGCTTCCGGCACAATTATTAAGCAGGAGACCGGATCTGAAAATGGCAGAATTCAATGTCATCAGCCTGAATTCAAAAACAGGACTGGCTAAAGCTGCCATGTATCCAAGCATCAGCCTGAGCCCACAGATTGGGGTTAATTCCAATAAATTCAGTTCATGGTTTGATATTCCAGGATCCATTACGAAGGCTTTAGCAGCTAATCTTGCAGCTCCTGTTTTTCAGAAAAAACAGTTGAAAACAGCCTATGAAACGGCATTAATTGAACAGGAAAAGGCGGCTGTCAACTTTAAACAGTCTGTAATGACAGCTGTAGGAGAAGTTTCTGATGCTATGGCAAGAACTCAGGGGACCTCAGAAAGATTACAGCTTTTGGAACAGAGAACAACCATTTTAGACAAAGGAATTGGCGATGCTCTGAAACTGTATAAAAGCGGAATGGCAACCTATCTTGAAGTGATTACGGCTCAGAACAACAAGCTTCAGAATGATCTGGAAGCCATTAATGTAACATTGGAAAGATTAAATGCTGAAGTTGATCTTTACCGCGCATTGGGTGGTGGAGTACAGTAAAAAATAATTGGAAAATAGTAAAAATGAAGGAAGTTGCATCAGGCAGCTTCCTTTTTTTGTTATAAGATACTGAAGGTTCTAAAATTAAATCGCCGAAATATGAAATTAAAAACAATTGTCATTTTTTATTGAATAAATATTTATTTGAATTGATTTTTTTTGTACATAAAATCAATGAGTTATGAAAAATGTTGATTTTTTTTTGAAAAAAGCATGCAAGATTTCCGAAAAAGGAGATTTATATCAATGAGTACTCAAAATAATTAATGTTTAATGAAAAAAATAATGCAATGAAAAAATTTACAGTATCTCAATTTTTAACAGCTATTTTACTTGTATTAACAGGTTTTACTCTGTATTCATGTAGTGTTGATGGTCCGGAAATCCGTCCTGTAAAACTGGAGGATGTTAATGGAAACTATAAAGGAAGACTGATTACGATACAGGGAGAGGACAGAACTGAAAAAATAAAGAATTTTAAAGCAAAAAAAGATACGATTATGTTTTCAGAATTTCCCGTGGATGAAATTGTGAAAACCGTAATAAAAGACCCGTTAAAAGCAGAGGAGGCTATTAAAGCAATAGGAAAGGTGAAGTATGAAATTAAATACACTGCTTCCGTAAATACCGTCAACAATGTGGTAGAATTATCTTTCGCCCCTAAACCATTGGAGATTCAGATTCCTGTGGATGGAGTAACCAAAAAGACAGAGGTAGGATTGATCGCTAAGCAGAAAGGGTTTTATGTAGGGATGGATGGTTCATTGCGATTTGCTTTGACTGCAGAAAAGATTACCGTAGACGGTACAGTACTTGCCCCTTATGAAACGATTAATTATAATTTTCCATTTTGTGTAAAATATTAATTAATGGTTATTACTATAAATAGATTGTATTTATACGATGCAATCTATTTTTGCTTTAAAATTTTAATCAAAATATCGTATACTGGAGCAGTACATGGGAGAAAGTAAAGAACAGATTTTGGTAAACCGCCTTCTGCAGAAGGAGGAAGCCGCCTGGAAAGAGCTTTTTGGAGCTTATTCAGGTAATCTGGCCTATGTATGCTCCCGCTATATAGCAGAAAAGGAAGATGTACATGATGTCCTTCAGAATAGCTTTATCAAGATGTTCCGTTCCATAGAATCATTTGAATACAGGGGAGATGGCTCTCTTAGAGCGTGGATTACCCGTATTGCGGTGAATGAATCCCTAAAGCATATCAGGCAGAAAGGAGATCTTAAATCTTCTGTTGAGGTAGATGACCTTCCCGATATTCCCCAGGAAGAAGAACCTGATTTTGAGGAAATTCCGAAAGAAGATATTATGAGATTAATTCAGTCTCTTCCAGGCGGATACAGAACAGTTTTCAACCTGTATGTGTTTGAACAGAAAAGTCATAAAGAAATTGCATCACTGCTCGGAATTGCAGAAAATTCTTCAGCATCACAGTTTCACCGTGCAAAAGGGCTGCTGGTTCAGAAAATAAAGGAATTTAAAATGTCAAAAAAAGCACAATATGAATAACGAATGGCTCAATAACCTGCGAAGCAGAATGGAGAACCATGAAGAAGAGGTTCCGGAAGGATTGTGGGATGACATCAGGGACGAACTGTTCTCAGAAGAAGAGGAAAATAAATGGGCGGCAGGCTTTATTCCTGTAATTGATACTGAAAATGAAGAAAAAAAGATAAATGCAGTAAGTTCTGGGAGTAAATTTTGGTTTTATCGTATCGGTGGTGTTGCCGCCGCAGCCGTTTTGATTTTTATGATGATGAAAATAGTGCCGGAAGAGAATCAGAATACACTTTCACGGAATCCTTCAGATTCTCATAAAAATAATAAAAGAACAGATACAAATCTACCTTTGAAGAAAGTGGAACAAGAAGATAGTAAAAAGGTTTTGGAAAATTCAAAGGCAGATATTTCTTTAGCTCAGAATGATTTTAATACAATATATCCTTCGGTTAAAGATATAAAACTGACAAAGTCTGAAAAGGCAGGAGGAAAAGAACCCGGAAATGATGGGAAAGTTCAGGATGTTATACAAGTTCCTGGATTAGAGCAGTCTATCTTGATTCCAGAAGAGAGTAAAACCAAAGAAATGCCTTTGGTTAATAATAACATAAAGAATGAAGAGGCTGAAAAAGCAGCAAATAAGATAGAAAAAGAATTATCTGAAAAATATGCAGATCATACTAAGACTAAGAATGTAAAATCTAAGTCTGAAAAGAAATGGATGCTAAGTATGCTTACCGGAAATGCATCATCCAATTCTGCAGAACAGCAGTTTCATGGTTATGCTTCTGTCAGCGGGAAACCCATGAATTTTGAACAGGTCTGGAGTGCTTCTGAATATGTAGATGATCCTTTGACTCAAATCCTATTGGCCAACCAGAGTAAACCGGTAGAAGCCAGAATCAGACATAAAGTTCCGGTAACATTCGGATTGTCGGTGTATTATAATCTGGGAAAAAGGTGGGGAATCGGAACCGGGCTGAATTATACCAAACTGGCTTCTGAGCTTCATTCCGGAAGCAATGATAATTATATTAAAGGAGAGCAGAAAGTTCACTATATCGGAATTCCTGTTCAGGTTAATTATAATGTCATCCAGAAAGGGAGGTTTACGGGGTATGTTACAGGAGGGGCGTTGGTAGAAAAGCCTATATCAGGAAGTATTACAACAAGTTATGTAGTAAATGATGAGGTAAAAAAAACTTCGAAGGAGAATTTGGATCATAAACCGCTGTCGTTTTCGGTGAATACTGCAGTAGGGCTTCAGATGAAGGTGGTAAATAGATTAGGGATTTATGCAGAGCCGGGGATTGGATATCATTTCAAAGATGAGAACTCTCCCAATACCATTTATAAGGAAAAACCCCTGCATTTTAATATAAAATTCGGGATCAGATTGTTGATTGATTAATGCTGATGACTTTTAAATAGAAATCAACTTAAATGTCAATATATGAAAACAAAACTGATTTTTTTAACATTTTTATTGTTTAACCTTCTGATTATAAAGGCGCAATGTGATCCTGTAATAACCAGTCCCAGATTAGGTGCTGTGTTTGCGGATAAGATCTTGTTCTGTGAGAATGAAGATGAGATACTTTCCACTACACAAGCGTTTGCTTCTTATCAATGGTACAAGCAGGAATGGACTTGGCAGACTCCTAATAACAATCCATGGGAGGCAATTCCTGGAGCTACCTCACAGCAGTTAACCATCAATGGAGGTGACCAGCTGTATTATTTTAAGGTAGCAGTTACACAGGGAGATTGTACGGCAGAAAGTCCGGCAGTGATGGCAGATGGATATGTGTATGGTCTTCCTGCAATGATGTCCACTTTTGTTCCGGGAACTTATGAGATTGTAGACGGTGGAATAGTGCATGTATGCAATGAGGCTCCTGTGAAATTTGATAATGTATTTCCTGTAGTATACGGCCCTCATACATGGTTTAAATGTGTTCCGACAACTACGGCACCATTTACGGGAGATCCTTGTGTGATTCCCAATGTGACGGGAGATACCTATACCACTTCTGAAGCTGGAGAATATGGTTTCTATGCATGTACAGAATATTGTCCTAATCAGTGTCAAATGTTAGACCCCTTTGCTTTCGTAAAATTAGAATATGATAATTGGGACTTCTGTCAGGAATTAGGAACAGGAGAAGTAGCAAAGCCTAAAGAAAATAAATTAAATATATATCCAAATCCTACAGCACAATTCCTTTATATCGGAAAAGAATCAGAGGAATATAAAGAGGTTGCCATTATGGATATGTCCGGAAAATTGGTTCTTAAGAAAGATAACCATCAATACAGACAGGCCATTGATGTAAGCCATTTGGTCCCTGGAAATTATATCATCGTTTCCAAAAGCATTAAAGGAGAGGTCTATAGAAATAAATTGATAAAAAAATAAAGGATTAAATAATCTTTTCGTTAGTTTTTAATAGTGGTTAAATCGGCACAATCTGTTTTGTGCCGATTTTATTTTGTACCAGTTTATATTGATACACAAAACCAGACCCAATTATGAGTCTGGTAAAAAAAATTAAAGATGTTAGTTGGTTATTTTTTATTTATAGAGTCTTCCTTTCAGTCTGCTTAAAGATTCCTGTGAAATACCCAGATAATTAGCGACCATTCTGTTAGATAACCTTTGTACTACAGCTGGGTTCTGCTCCAGCAGCTGTTTGTATCTTTCGGTGGCATCCATGGTTAAAAAGCTCATCAGATGGCGGGTATTATTCACGTAAGCGTTTTCCAGATAATAGATGTAAAACTTTTCCCAACCCGGAACCCTGCTCAGAAGACTTTGAAAATCCCTGAAGTAGATATAAAGAAGTTCGGAACTTTCCAGAGCCTGAATATATTCTTCAGAACCTTCGCCAGTGATTAACCCAACAAGGTTACTGGCAAAATTATTTTCAAAAGCAATATATCTTGTCGCCTCTGTACCATCCGCCTGCAGAAAATAAATTCTGAGGCAGCCTTTCACTACAAAATAGATTCTGGAAGAATGTTCCTTTTCATTCAGAAGAATCTCTTCCTTCTTGATCTGAAAATACTTAAAATAAGACAAAACGATTTCCATTCCTTCTTCATCAATTGAAGTGACCTGAGAAATTCTTTCAGCCAATAATGAATACATAATAGAAATATTAATGATTGTAATTTGCAATTCTGATCTGGTTTTCAGTAGCTTCCCACTCCTTTTTGAAATATTGTGAGAATAACAGATTGACTTCGTGTTCACAGAAAAGCAGGATAGTAAAGTTCTCGTTCTCTTTTATAAGTTCTTTTCTAAAAAGATGAAGTACCCGCTCAGGGCTGAAAGGATAAATAATGTGATAGTTGAGCGGGTAGCTTCCATCAATATCCGGGAAAAATTCTCCCGTATTTTTGCTGTAAATAAAGCTGTTGACCGTACTTGTAAAAGGCAGGCTTCTGTTGAACTGATAGAAAAATGCCTGTGCATCAGTATTGCCGATAAGGTAATAGTTTTCAGTATGTAAGCCCTGCATAATGATTTCTTCCGGATCAAGGTACTGGATGATTTTTCTTGGGGATAGATTTTCCAGCCATTCCTCGTTATTTTTCCGTGTATAAATAATCATTTCTACGGTATTTCGTACTACATCATAATTCCATAAAGTAGATCTGATGATCAGAGTATTTCCCTGTTCTTCATCTCCCGTTAATAGAGGAATAATGTATCCCGGATTTCTATCCATATCCAACTCTATATAAAAAGGAACTTTGAGTTTAATATGCCATGCTGTAGAGGTGAGCTTTTTCAACGAAATTATTTCGCCGTTGTTGATATTGGTTAATTCTGATTTCATTTTGTGGCCGTTTTGGAGTGATATATTGTTTTTAAAATCAAATATTAATGGGCATCTGCCGGGATTTCTACCTTTTTCTTTTTAAATCCTTGCAGCAGCACAAACGGAATACAGCAAAGCATTGCAATTCCAAGATATTGGTAAGCATCTGTGAATCCCATCAGCATCGCCTGCTTGTTGATAACTTTATCTATGGCATGTAAAGCCATTTCAGAAGCATCAGAATGAGAGAAACCTTTAGCCATAAAGCCTGAAATATAATCCTGAGTTCTTTCCCAATAAGCAGATCCGTACTCATTAATGTTTTCCAAGAGATAATTTCTGTGCTGCCCCTTTCCGATATGCACAGATGTGGCAAGCCCTGCAATTCCGAAAGAACCACCTAATTGACGCATCATATTGTATAATCCGGCTCCCTGTCCGATTTCCGAACCTTTCAAATCTTTAATAGCCAAAGTAATTAACGGGACAAATAAAAGTCCTATTCCGATTCCTCTAAAGTAAAGCGGGAAGTAGAAATCTGTATTTCCTGAAGCGAGAGTAGCCTTGCTCATAATCATCGGGAAAATAAAGAAGCAGAGGAATCCGGCAATCACAAATAGCTGTGGTGGAACTCCTTTTTTCAATAGTTTTCCTACCGTTGGCATCAGTGCAATGGTAAAGATCTGTCCCGGGAGCAGTAGAAATCCTGTCTGTTGTGCCGAAAAGCCCAGTAAACTCTGGCAGAACTGCGGAAATATAAATACCGATCCATACAAGCCGATTCCAAAAAGGAATGAGGTAACCATTCCCGCAGAGAAACTTCTGTATCTGAATAATTTAAGATTCACAACAGGATGTTCCGTTGTAGTTTCCCGCCAGATAAATAATAAAATACCGATGACTGAAGTAACGCAAAGCACAGTGATATAATTGGTGGCGAACCAGTCTTTTTCTTCTCCTTTTTCAAGCACAGTCTGTAAACTTCCCACGGCAATGGTTAGCAATAAAATTCCCCACCAGTCAACGGGTTTTCCTGTACTTTCTTTAGGCGTCTCTCTTACATACTGATAGGTAAGAATAGCCGCTAAAATTCCCAAAGGAAGATTGATATAAAATACCCACGGCCATGAGAAATGATCCGTAAGATAACCTCCCAGAGCAGGAGCCACTGTTGGCCCAACTACAGCACCAAAACCAAAAATCGCTGTTGCTGTACCTCGTTCTTCAGGTGGCCAGGTTTCCAGCAAAATAGCCTGTGCAGTAGAAATTAAACCTCCTCCGGCCAATCCCTGCAGAATCCTGAAAGCAACAAGCTCAACCAATGTATGTGAGTTACCACAAAGCATAGAAGCAATAGTAAAAACAATTATGGAAAACAAGAAATAATTCTTTCTTCCAAAGCGGTTTCCCAGCCATCCGGACATCGGCAAAATAATCACATTGGCAACAGCATAACCAGTGGAAACCCATGCTACATCTTCTAATATCGCACCCATATTTCCCTGAATATGAGGGATTGCAACGTTCACAATGGTGGTATCCAAAAATTCAAGCATACATGACAATACCATCGTAAACGTGATCACCCATTTTCTAAATCCTTTCTCAGCCATCATGTTGAGTTATTTAGTTAATACACTTACCTCCACATTCATCCCCGGACGAATTTTTTTAAGCAGTTCCGGTGTAGCGTTGATTTTTATTTTCACAGGAATACGTTGTACAACTTTCACGAAGTTACCTGTCGCATTATCAGGTGGTAACAGAGACATTTTTGCTCCTGTAGTACCCGCAAAGTTGTGTACAATCCCTTGTATAGGCTCATTTGGGTAGGCATCAACAATGATTTCAGCTTTTTGCCCCGCACGGATGTGCTGCATCTGAGTTTCTTTGAAATTCGCGGTTACATACAGATTGTTTTCATCTACAACAGCAAATAAGGTCTGTCCGGCCTGAAGCAATTGTCCCATTTGTACACGGCGTTTCGTTACAATTCCTGAAACAGGAGCTTTAATCGTTGTGTAGGAGAGAAGAAGTTTAGCATAATCTACATCTACCTGTTGCTGGCCTGTTGCTGTATTCGTTACAACCAGTTCTGATTGGCTGTTTCCAATCTGAGCAATCGCTGTTTTGTACTGTTCTTCTGCAGATTGTAGCGCTGCCTCTGCAATTTGACGTTCTGCTTTAGCCTTATCAAAAGTTTGTTGCGGAATAGATCCGTTTTTAATCAATGCTTCATAACGATCATAATCCTGATTAGCTTGCCATAATTTAGCTCTCGCTTCATCTACTTTTGCTTTAAATCCCAATGATGCAGAATGAGTGGTTGAAACTTGGGTTTGAGAAACGCCAATTTTTGAGCCTGCTGTTTTTTGAGCCGCAATAGCCTGTTCCAGTTTCAGTCGGTATTCATGGTCTTCTAGTTTAACCAGAACCTGTCCCTTGCTTACACGTTGGTTATCCTCAAATCCAATAGAATCAATATAACCGCCTACACGGGTTACCACGGCGCTTAGATCGCCGTCTATCTGTGCATCATCTGTATCTTCATGGCTTTGGTGGTAAAAATATTGCTTAATTCCGAAAATACTTCCGGCGACAATCACGATCAGAAGAATGATGGGAACAATGTATTTTTTTTGTTTAGAGGGAGTAGCTTCCATAGTATTGTTAGTGTTCATAGTTGTTATTATTGAGTAATCGTTGAAATTTTTCCTGAAACCTTTAGAAGATTATACCATGCCATAGAAGCGTCGGCACGAGCGATCTCTAAATCTGTCAGCGCCTGATAAAGTTTTGCATCTGCATCAATACGGTCTGTGACGGTGGTTACATTGTTTTTGTAACGGTCTGCCTGCATACGGTCATTTTCAGTAGCCTCTTCAATAGAGGAATGAAGAAGATTAACTTTATTTAAGGATCTGATATACAGTTGATAAGCCTGATTTACTTCAGTTCGGATTTTATCTGCCCAGATGTTCTTTTCTATTGAAGTCTGCCTCTGATTGATCTGAATTTCAGATAGTTTGTTCTTATTCGTCCATAAGGTGGAAAAGTCCCATGAAACCGTTGCCCCTAAAGAAAACGGAGCGATAAAAGTTCCATTGGAAGGAATGAAAGTAGACCCTGCATGGTTGTAACCCATTCCTGCACCCACGGATAATTTGGGGAGTTCATCTGCTTTCAGAGCTTTAAATGAAAAATCATGAACCTTGGATTGAAGGGTGTTTTGTTCCAGTTCCTTTCTTTGAGAGAAAGCCATATCCAGATATTGTTCCAATGAAAAAGGAGTTTCTTCTTTTAAAAGCACCGAATCTGTCTGCAAGTCAAGGCTGTCCGGAAGCCCGAGAAGGACATTCATATTATAGCATACAATTTTGCGGTTGGCCTCAAGATCAGAGGCTGTAATCTCTATTCCGGATCTTTGAAGTTTAAATCGCAAGACATCATTTTTAGTAACAATGCCATGACGGTAAAACTGTTCCGCCTGCTGGATAAGATTATCTACTGCTGTGAGATTCTGCTGTACAATTTTTTGGCTTTGAGAGATTTTGTACAGATCAAAATACATTTGAACGGCAGTGTAGATTACCTCATCCTCAGTAAGAGTCACATTGGTTTTCGCAATTTCAGAAAGGAGTAGGGTAGACTGCCTTGCATACTTCAGCTTAAAACCATTGAAAATAGTTTCATTAAGAGAAGCATTTCCTACATAAGATTCGGCCCTTTTAGGAAGTACCCAGTCAAGAGATCCCAGTTTTATATGGTTGGCGACATTTTCAGTATGAGAAAATGCTCCGCTGACGCTTCCTATGGGAAGAGCTTGATCTTTTGCCTGGTTGTATTTATTGATGGCAAGGTCTACAGAACCCCTTTTCAGTTTCAGGGCATTGCTGTTAGAAAGAGCCATTTCTACCGTTTGATTTAAGGTCAGCAAACGGGTTTGTGCATATCCGGGAATACTCAGTGCTGTACCAAGACATAGCAGGAGTGATTTCCAGAGAAGTGGGTTAATTAATGTTTTCATTTGTTTTTAAGACATAGCTCCGCCAGGCAGGCGGTGAGCTTGCTTTAAGAGGTTAGTTATGATGAATAAGATTTAGTGTGTTTCGTGGTTGTACGGAAGAACCAATACCGGAGTGGTAGAGTGGCGGATGATATATTCTGCGGTACTGCCACTGATGAGGTGGTCTAACCCGGTCCTTCCATGGGTGCCTACAATTAATAGGTCTGCACTGTTGTTAGTTATGAATTGAATGATCTGCTCCTGCGGATCCCCATTGAGTATTGTAGTTGAATGTTCTATCAAACTATATTTTTCGGTAACCTGTTTTATTTTAGCCATTTGCCTTTCCATTGAGTCATCATTTTCTATAAAGGTATTTGCCAAGGAGGCATTAATAATGGCTGTGTTGTTTCTTACAAGCAGCAGCTTCACCGTAGCATTAAAAAAGACAGCGAGTTCAAAGCCCCGGGAAGCAATTCGTGGAGAAAAAATGCTTTCATCCAGGGCAATGACAATAGATTGAATGTTCATAGTTTATATTTAAATCGTGTTGCAAAATTCCGTTATCGGAGGAGTAAAAACTTTGATCTGGGTTAAAAAACAACTTTATGATGACTGTTTTTTATGCAATCCGGCTTGGTCTTCCGATTCACCAGCTTTCCAATAAGATACGGCATGCAAGGCACGGGAGTCCAGAGAAGGGTCCGTTCTGAAATAATCGCGCAGTTCTTTTACGGTAGAATATTCTGCAGCTACATATACATATTTTCTCTGCTCATTTTCCAGGAATTTAAATTCTTTGGCTTTCTCTGCAAGTCGGCTTCCTTTTTCCGGTGTCGGATTATAAAGCCACTCAATATCTACATTGGCAGCAGAGCAGCAGAGTATTTCATCTTCTTTTCCGAAGGTTTCCATAATTATTTTAGCATTCACTCCTTCAGGAAGTTGTTCCGCAATTGCACTGATGACGGGTAGGGCGGTAGCATCACCTACCAGCAGATAAGAATCTGCGTCAGGAACTAAAGGTCTTGTGCTTTCTTTCATTCCTATGCCTAAAAAATCACCCTCCTGTACTTGTAATGCCCATGCTGATGCAGGGCCATTGTCTCCATGTGCTACGAAATCAATGCTCAGTTCCCTGTTTTCAATATCAATTTTCCTGTTGGTATAGGTTCTTACGATTTCCTGTGTATCTGGCTCATCTGTAGGTATAAATATCTTGTTATTTGAACCTGATTTTACATTAGAAAGTATTTCTGCTTGATTATCACTAATATTGAAAATAACCCTGATAAAATGGGGGGTAATATATTCTTTATGTTTCACATGAAACACTGAACGGATTTTTTTTGTTTCGGTTGAATTCATTGTGGCTAAATTTTATTGTAGAACATTTTCTTTTAATAAGTTATATGAAGTGTTCGTTTTTCTGTATTGTATGATATCTTCTATAGATAAAATCATCAAATCATGCTTTAATGCAAAAACTACAATCTGTGGAAATCTGGACATCGTTCCATCATCATTCATCAGTTCACATAAAACTGACATAGGTTTTAATCCAGCCAAGCGCATGAGATCTATACTTCCTTCCGTATGTCCGTTTCTGCCCAATACACCATCGTTGTGAGCCCTTAAGGGAAATATATGTCCGGGACGAACCAGATCTCCGGTTGGGCATTTTCAGCAAAAGCTGCTTTTACTGCTGCAATTCGATCTGCTGCTGATAAACCCGTTGTAGCTCCTTTTTTTGCATCTATTGAAACTGTAAAAGGGGTTTGATATGGACTCGAATTATCAGTTACCATATAGGGAAGCTGTAGCTCATCAGCTTTTTCATGGGTGAGACATAGGCAAACGACTCCGCTGCAATATCGGATCATTTGAATCATATCTTCCTCATTCATGTGTTCTGCAGAGAAAATAAGATCGCCTTCATTTTCACGGTCTTCATTGTCGATCAGTAAAACGCCTTTTCCTGTCTGCAATTCCTGGATTGCGTTTTCAACTCTTTCTTTGGAATTTTCGCCAAATATTTTTAACATATTTTCCATAAGTAAATATTTAAATTGTATATAATAACCAATTGGTTATCTGTTTTCTTTTAGTAGTATGATATTTGTGTTTGTTAGTCTGTATTTCAAATTGGTGATGCAAAGTTGGGCATGCCTGAAATGAAAAACTTTGACTTAGGTTAAAAAAGTAAGATCAATCCTTATTTTTATATTCCAGTGTTTCCATTTCATGATAAACGGTAGTGGCCCAAAAGTCTAACTCCCACTCTTTTTTGCGGATCACTTCAAGTGAATATTCACCTTTGTAATAATTTTTAATAAGCTCCTTCCGCTGGAATTCTATAAGCTGAAGTTCCACATTGAAATAAGTTTTTCTCCATTCTATACGGCCGACAGGCTCAGAATTTCCGGTTTGATACAACTCCGTTTCTTCTTTTTTCAATTTTTCGATCATTCCGGAAACAATTCCTTCAGTGATTGAACGATCTCCTTTCTTATGCTCTAAAAAGGAAAGTGACTGGTCAATTAAAAGCATATTCAGTTCTTTTTCATTTTTTTCTTCCTCTTCAGCAGGCTTGATAAGCTTTATCAGATTGGGCAAGGTCAAACCCTGGATGAGCAAAGTAAAAATAATGACCACAAATGTGATAAAGAGAATGGTGCTTCTCTGGGCAATTAAAACTCCATCATTATCCTCTAAAGGCATTGCAAGGGCGGCAGCTAATGATACAACGCCCCTCATTCCGGACCACGATAAGATGATATATTCCTTTTTGGCCTGTGAAAAGAAACTTGTTTCTTTTTTGATTTTATCCCCTGAAAATAAAGGAAATGTAAAGATGGCAAATAGCCTGATAACGATCAGAACTCCAAAAATAAGAAGACCATACAGAATTAAAACAGGAAGTTCGGAATGAGGAATATCCGCGATAATCTGGGGAAGCTGCATTCCAAGAATAAGGAATACCAATCCATTCAGCACAAAGACGATAACGTCCCAAAAGTGGCTCATCTGTATTCTGCTGTTAGCACTAAAAAGAGAAAAGGAATTCCATGAAAGGAACATTCCCAGGACTACAACAGCCAGTACTCCGGAGCATTCCAGACGCTCAGCCATGCTATAAGTGGCAAATGGTAATAAAATAATCACAAAGGTTTCTGCATTACTGTTTCCGTTCAAAAATCTGTGCAGTTTCAGGAATACATATCCTATCACAAGACCAACGATAATGCCACCTAAGCTGATGGTTACAAATTGAAATCCTGCATTCCAGAAAGAAAAAGAGCCACTTATGATTGCAATTAATGCACATTTATAGGCAATAAGGGCTGATGCATCATTCAATAAACTTTCTCCTTCAAGGATGGTAACCAGTTTTTTAGGTAATGGAAGCCCTTTGGTAATACTGGTTGCCGCTACAGCGTCCGGTGGTGAAATAATGGCTCCTAAAATAAAAGCCAGTGGCCACGAAAAACCGGGAATAATACTGTGAGCAATACATGCAATGATGGTAGTGGTTAAGAAAACCAAACCTACCGCAAGAAGTGATATTTTGGAAAATTCTTTTTTAAATTCGGGAATAGAAGTATTCCAGGCAGCATCAAACAAAATAGGAGGTAAAACAACATAAAAGATCATCTCCGGACTCATGTCTATAGAAGGAACCAGCTTTGTAAGACTTAAAATAAGACCTGCGGATAAAAGTAAAAGGGGAAGTGCTAGTTTAAGCCTTTCTTTTACCGAAATAATGATTATCAGAATAATAGAGATCCAGATGATTTTTTCAAGTTCTGCCATGCATTTTTTATTATGCTGCAAAATTAGAGTGCTGCAAAATGAAAAACTTTGATCTGAGTCAAAAAACGATTCAAGAGGAGCGGCTTTTGGGTATTAGGATAATTTTATATTTTTCCCCAACATTTTCACGATATTTATCAAAATATTTAATGATGAAATTGAATAAAATACTTTTCTCTTTAATGCTAATCTGTGCCATGTTGGTTCATGCTCAAAAGAATGTAGAAAATATTGACGGAGTTTATAAAGGAAAGGGAGCCGTTTTCATTATCAATAAAAATAAAACGTTTCTGATTATGGCTTATGCAACGCTGATAAAAGGGACATGGAATATTGAAAAAGACCTTATCTATCTGAAACCTAAAAACCCGGAAGATAAATTCTTTGTATATGCCCGTAAAAATCCTGATATTAAAATAGGGATGCGGATTAATTTTTCAGGAGACGGTATTGGAAACAGTAATATTGTTGTTGGTGAATTTCCGAATAAAATGCAGGCCCTTTTTAATGATGATGCCAATTGCCTGGATTATCCTAATGTTCATGTTTTTAAAGAAAAATGGTCTTCTGTTACATTGTTGGAAGACCAGAACGAAGAAAATTGGAAAGTATCAGATATTCCAAGGGTAATGTATAGTTTTCCAACAGGGGATTATAATGATTTTATAGTACAACATATGCAGGATAGCCTGTACCACAATGATTTTGTTTTTAAAATTACCAAAAAAGGATTGTCGGATGTGAATAGCGGTTCAGGAGATGTCCTTAAAAAATCTACAATAAAAGATGAGTTTTCTAATGAAAAAGAGTTAGAGTTTATAAACCAGTCTTTTGATATGGCCTTTGCAGCAGATTATAAATTAGTGAACAATGCCTATAATACGAATGATGATATGAATGGTAAAATAGATCTGAATTATTATAAATATGATAAATTAAAGAATGTTTATGTAAATCCTGCTGTATCAGCTAAAGAACTTAACTATAAAAGCAAAGACTATCATTATAATGATGTGCTGATGAAGTTTGATAGGATTACAGGAACTTCAAAACCATGGATTGCAGTAAAAAAATTACCGAAACCTTTGTTTATTGCAAACTGTAATAACTAATATCTACCTTCATTTACCTTAAAATCATTTTCAAAATCTTTTTTTCTATAGGAAATTATCAGTATAACTATCAGATTTTTAAAATAGTATATTAATTATATTTACTTCAAAAACACACCATGCTGATCAAAATTTATGGCAGCGCCATTCATGGCGTTGCAGCCCAAACAATAATTATTGAAGTAAATGTAGATACCGGCGGAGTAGGATATCATTTAGTGGGACTTCCTGATAATGCTATCAAAGAAAGTAGTTACAGGATTTCTGCTGCATTGAAAAATGTAGGATATAAAATCCCCGGAAAGAAAATCACCATTAATATGGCTCCCGCAGATCTGAGAAAAGAAGGTTCTGCCTATGATCTGAGTATAGCTATTGGAATTTTAGCCGCATCAGATCAGATTCTGGCCGAAGAAATTCAAAACTATATCATTATGGGGGAGCTTTCGTTGGACGGCAGCCTGCAGCCAATCAAAGGAGTTTTACCCATCGCAATTCAAGCCCGTGAAGAAGGTTTTAAAGGAATTATTCTTCCTATTCAAAATGCAAGAGAAGCAGCCATTGTTAGTGATCTTGATGTGTATGGAGTGGAAAATATAAAACAGGTTATTGATTTTTTTAATGAAGGAAGACCTATTGAGAAGGTGATATTGGATACTAAAAAAGAGTTCCATGAAAGGATTAATGATTTCCCGTTTGATTTCTCAGAAGTTAAAGGGCAGGAAACTGCAAAAAGAGCTATGGAAGTAGCTGCTGCTGGTGGTCACAATATCATTCTGATTGGTCCTCCCGGAAGTGGAAAAACAATGTTGGCAAAAAGGGTTCCTAGTATCTTACCTCCATTAACCTTGAAAGAGGCGCTGGAAACTACAAAAATACATTCTGTAGCAGGAAAAATAGGAACAGAAGCTTCATTGATGACCGTTCGTCCTTTCAGGTCCCCGCATCACACAATTTCAGACGTTGCACTTGTTGGTGGGGGAAGTTATCCCCAGCCGGGAGAAATTTCATTGGCTCATAATGGCGTTTTATTTCTGGATGAAATGCCGGAATTCAAACGAACGGTGCTCGAGGTGATGAGACAGCCTTTGGAAGATCGGGAAGTAACAATTTCAAGAGCTAGATTTACAGTTAACTATCCTGCAAGTTTTATGCTGGTTGCTTCGATGAATCCAAGTCCGAGCGGTTTTTTCCCGGATGACCCCAACAATACCTCCTCGGTTTATGAAATGCAGCGGTATATGAATAAGCTTTCTGGGCCGCTTTTAGACCGGATTGATATTCATATCGAAGTTCAGAAAGTAGAATTTGAACAGCTTTCAGAAAAGAGAAAAGGAGAAAAAAGTAAGGACATCCGGGAGAGGGTTTTGACAGCAAGAGAGATTCAGAATGAACGCTATAAAAATCTTAATATCAGCAGCAATGCCCAGATCGGACCAAAGGAAATCGAAGCTTTCTGTGAATTGGATGCAACCTCTTTCAATCTTATTAAATTGGCTATGGAAAAACTAAACCTTTCTGCCAGAGCATATGACAGGATTCTTAAAGTTGCCCGTACCATTGCTGATCTTGAGGAATCCGAAAAAATTCTTTCCCATCATATTTCTGAAGCCATACAGTATAGGAGTTTAGATCGTGAGTTTTGGAATGCTTAGTGATATTTCATTTGTATTATTAATTTTATAAAATCTGTTTAGTGTGCTTTTTCTTTTAAAGCAAGACTTTGTTGTGAATTTCTGTTGCTTTATTTGCGGTTTTTTGAATGTATTTTATTATAATTCAGTATGTTTTTATATTTATTGAATTTTTAATGGGGTATAATCTTATAATTATGTAACATTTTATATGATTTATTATGTTAAATTTGATTGATGAATTATCATTCATATTTTGTTATGGGTTTTAAATTATTAATTAATGATTTTGTTATAAAATCATATATAGAAGAATAAGACATTCTTTTGAGGGTAATAAGTAAGGCTCAGCCTTACTTACAGTTCTGTTCACTGAGCAGATCATCTGAACTTTCTCTGCAATTGCCATTTACAAGGCTGTTGTCATTACAAGTTGAAATCATCATTTTACCTATTTTTTTACTCTATTATCTTATTTGTTTTTTAGTTGAATAATAAGGTAATATTTACATTAACAATTGGTTATCTATGGATGGTGTTTGTTAGAGGGGTCATGAGAAAAAGTAAACTTTTAACCAAATTATATCATTATAATGTCAAACTCAACACGAACATTAGAAACCCAATCATTGGGGGCGTCTGTATTGCTGTCTTCCAAAGACAGGGAAAAACTTTTAAATGACTTCAATAAAACTGGATGGAATTACAAACAGGAAGAAACACTGGTGTCTCTTTTTAGAAAACAGGTTGAGCTTCACCCTGATCACATTGCAGTTGTATACAGGGATCAGGTACTCACTTATCAAGAATTGGATCAGAAAAGTAATCAGCTTGCCAATCGATTAATAGATAAAGGAATAAAAGAAAATATGTTTGTTCCTATATGGCTTAACCGCTCTCTGGAGTGGGTTGTGGCTGTTCTAGGAATTGTAAAAACGGGAGCCGCTTATGTCCCGATAGATCCTGCATATCCGGTAAAAAGGGTAGAATATATTCTTTCAGATACCGCTGCTCAAATAATGATTACCAACCAACATCTAGGTTCACTCTTATCAAAAAATGAAAAAACTGAAATATTTCAGTTGAATGCGGTGAAGTATCTTGATTCTTTCTCTCCGCAGCAACCGAATGTTGAAAAAATACATCAGAATGCACTGGCGTATACAATTTATACATCAGGCTCAACAGGAAAACCTAAAGGAGTAATGGTTGCCCATCTTGCCATTCAGCATTTGGTAACATGGCATAATCATTACTTTCATGTAGATCATACTTCGAAGGTAAGTCTTGTTGCCGGGCTGGCATTCGATATTTCTGTGTGGGAAACATGGTCCGGGCTTACTTCCGGGGCTGTACTTTTTATTGCTGAGAATGAAGAAAGAACGGATGTCTCTGCTTTGGTGGAATACTTCCGTAAAAATAATATTACCCATGGTTTTGTACCCACAGTCCTTGTTCCTTCTTTTATAGATAAGACCAGAAATCATAATGATTTATCACTCAAATATCTTTTCACAGCAGGTGAAAAACTAAAACCGATACTTACTACAGAATTAAGCTATGAACTCATAGATTATTATGGTCCTACTGAATGTACAGTATATGCTACGTTTAGGAAAGTTAAAGATGTAGAAGGCAAATATGTATCATCTATAGGCAGGCCTATAGCGAATGCCCAAGCCTATATTTTAGGTGAAAACAGGGAACTGTTGCCAGTAGGAGCTATTGGAGAATTATATATAGGCGGAGAACTGTTGGCTAAAGGTTACCTTAATAATGAAACGCTTAGCACTGAAAAATTTATTGCTAATCCTTTTAAAGATGAAGAAAAACTGTACCGTACCGGAGATCTCGCCAAGTGGCTTCCCGATGGAGAAATTGAATTTTTAGGCAGAATAGATAATCAGATAAAAATCCGCGGATTCCGAGTGGAATTGGGAGAGATAGAACGCACCCTGAGCCAACAGGAAAATGTGCAGGAGGTTACCGTTATTGCAAAAGATACAGTAGGCAATAATAAATATCTTATTGCCTTTATTGTGCTTAAACCAGGTTCTGAAAAGGATATTGCTGTTGTCAGAAATCTGTTGAAAGAAGAATTACCGGGGTATATGATCCCCGCCCAGATTATTTTTATAGACAAAATTCCCCTTACAGCTAATGGAAAAACAGATGCCATTTCTTTAAAAGATCTTGCGGATAAAGAAGCTAAAGATTTGATTTCCTTTGAACCGCCAACCAATGAGACAGAGCGGACTATTGTAGATATCTGGTCATCAGAACTGGAACGTCCTGTCATCAATATTACAGATAATTTCTTTGATATTGGCGGAAATTCCCTGTTGGTTGCTGTTGTAGCAGTAGCATTGGAGAGAAGACTTGATGTGAAAGTATATTTGAGGGATATCTATCAGTATCCTGTATTACAACAGCTATCAGAGGTTTTGATTACCAGATCTAGAGAAGCAAGAGAAGCAGTTCCGGTGGAAGATGTGGAACCTTATGTAGAGCTTCAGCAGGATGTGTATCTCGCTCCGGGAACTGTATTTGCAGGGGGATTTGATCCTAAGCAATTGGAAAATCCATCAGCTATATTTTTAACCGGAGTTACAGGGTTTGTAGGGATTCATCTTTTACAGGAGCTTTTAGATACAACAGAGGCTGATATTTATTGTCTGGTAAGAGCTCAGGATGATTTTCATGCTAAAGAAAAAATTGACCGTTGTTATAAGCAGTTTGTTATTCCTCAAAAAGAAGAACAGAGGACAAGAATCATTCCTGTGATGGGTGATCTTGCACAGCCATTATTGGGCCTATCAGAGGAAACATTTAAAATGCTGGCGCAAAAAACAGACTTGATTTACCACTCCGGAAGCTCAGTAAATTTTATAGAACCTTATTCTTATATGAAAGAACCTAATGTTGAAGGATTGAGGGAGATAATAAAACTAGCTGGGGCGGAAAGAACAAAGTGTCTGGCGCTGCTGTCCACAATATCTGTATATAGCTGGGGGCATATATTCACAGGAAAAACAGTTATGCTGGAATCTGATGATATTGCTCAGAATCTGATGTCGGTAAGCAAAGATATTGGCTATGTAAGGAGCAAGTGGGTAATGGAAGCTGTTGCAGATCTGGCTGCGAAAGAAGGGTTGCCGCTCATTACCTACAGATTAGGATATGCGATGTGCCATAGTGAAACAGGAGCAAGTGCTCCTTATCAATGGTGGTCGGGGTTAGTTAAAAATTGTGTGGAATTCCAGTCTTATCCGGCATTAACCGAATTGAGAGAAGGTTTAATTACGGTAGATTATATGACCCGGTCTATGGCTTACATCACAAGGAATAAAGAAGCGATAGGGAAGAAGTTCAACCTAATTGCCAGCCCGGAAACGAATCTTACTTTAGAGGAGTTCTTCGGGCTAATGAAGAAATATTATCCATTTACATTGAAAAGTCTTCCTTACAAAGAATGGAGAAAACAATGGGAAGATGATAGTAAAAACCGACTGTATCCGCTAACCAGCCTTTTCAGAGATAATATGCATGAAGGATTGTCTACAGTGGAGCTTTATCAAAATACTTATATCTGGGATTGTTCCAATGTAATTCAATTTTTGAAAGGATCAGGTATTAAAGAACCTGTATTTGATAAAAAGATATTGGATGTGTATTTACAATATCTCGGAATTTCAGATTTGTAACTTTTTGAAATATAGGCATAAACATAAAGAAACCAGACTAAATTTTCGTCTGGTTTTTTAATTCCTATTACAAAAGTTTAATTCACAGTCACTTTAATCACATTCTGCACAGCCGGAACAGGATATTGAGTTCCAACCTTTGAAATAACCATCGTCTCACTTTGTGGAGTTCCACCAAATAAAGCCTGATGGTTTCCCGCTCCTGGATACTGATCTACTCCTGTACCGGAATCAAATAAAGCTGTTTTTGAACTAAGATCACCCTTTATAGTAGCATCAATATCTGTCTCATTCGCGTAGAACCAATCATTGGAAAAACCAAACATGGTGACATAAGTAATTTTGTCGCCTGGATCTGCCCTGAAGCTGGTCATGACCTTGTTTCCCGGTGGAACAGGAGCATTTCCTGCAACGTAGATTCCTTTAATGCCTGGAAAAGATTTTAAACTGTTTTGAAGTTTACTTACATTTCCAAATTGTGCAATTTCCTTTAATCCCATTCCGTTATCCATTTTTCCTAATTCATAGACTGGGTTTTTATCTCCACGATAAATGACTACCAAAGCAGGAGAAAGACCTGTCATAATCCCTGTATTAGTGCTAAGCTTTGCTTTCATCTTATCAATATTTCCCATCTGAGCTATATCTGTAATTTCCGGATTGGATAAAGAGTTAGGAGTAAAGAATGGGACACTGTTAAGTAGCTGAGAGCCGTTGTAATTGGAAACAGCCCAAACTCCGGGAGAAAAAGGTGTTTCATTGGCTGTTCCACCTGAAGTATTGGTGATGGTTAGTGTAAACTCAGAAATCATCTCATTGTAGTTAAGATTAAGTTTCATCAGTTGTGAGGCGTTCACATTGGGAACCTGAGCGATGGGTTTGCTTTCCGCCTGGCCGGTATTGTCCTTTGTTCCGTTATCCCATAGTACTACGCTTGAAGAAACATCTCCCGTAATAGCTTTTCCACTGGTATCAAAAAGTTTGATTCCCGGTTGCTGAGAAGCAAAGAACCAATCTTTAGAGGCTCCGTACATAGTAGCAAACATAAGAGCCTGTGCTTTTCCCGCACTAAATGTTATGGATACAGATTGTCCGGGTAAAATAACGGGTACTGCTCCGGTTCCTTGAAAGCTTCCGCTTTCTACAAAGTCTTTAGGAGTAACAATATTTTCAAAGGTAATAGTTCTTTGAAGAGAATTGTCCATCATATTGTTGTCTGAATCGTTGCATGATAAAAGGGTAAATGCAGCCATGATTCCTGTAGCGAATGCTGTGATTTTAAAAAAGATTTTTTTCATAAAATAATTTTTTATAGTTATAACTTGCTGTTAAACATATAGTCGGACACTTTTTAAAATCCTGACAAAAAAAGATCAACTATTTTTTACAATGATGAAAATGAGTAGGGTTTGTAGAGGTTTTTACTTTATAAAATAATACGTCGAGTTCTGTCGCTACAGATAAAGATCTTTGACTAGGATAAAGAAAAATTGATAATCAAAAGAATAGCAAATGAATAATTTTATGGTATTAGCTAAGGACTTTGTGGCCAATGAAAGTGTAGTGATAGATCTTAAATCATCTGGAGTTGAGGATAAGTTGAATTCACTGGTTTTTCAGAATCAAAAAGGACAGTCTGCTCAATTTCTATGGCAGCCTGATAATGTAAAAATGAAAGGGTATTTTAAAGAGATAATTAATGACCTTGGGGTAAAGGTTGCTCATTATGATGGTTTTCTGACAATAACCAATGGCGGGGGAAGTCAATTTTTGGAAGCTGAAGTAAAAGAGTAATGGGAAATAAGAGGTTTATATTCCCTTTTTTCCTTCCAAAATCATCTGAATCATTTTAATCTTTCTGTTTTCTCTTGTTTCAGGCTTTTTAGCTTCTTCAATCCGGCGGATATATTTCTTTTTGTGAGTATAGCTCATTTTATCGAATAGTCCTTTTTCATCCGGATTTTCATTAAAGACGGATACAATATCATCAGCAATCTCAACAATTCGCTCTTCCTTATCTTCTATAAGAGAAACGGTAACCTCCGTTTTGCTTGATGATAGCTGTGAATAAATATAGGCTGAGAATTCATGAGCATTATTTTAATATTCAAAAATAAAAAAACCGTGAAAATTACTTTCACGGTTTCAAAAATATATCAGATAAGATTATTTTTTCTTTGTTTTCTTAGGTGTTGTAGTAGTACCTGAGTTTTTAGTTTTTGTATCAGCCGGAGTATTTGCATCTCTTACAAGCTTTAATTCATCAACTAATCTTCTTGCACCCGCAAATTTATCAATGGTCCAAAGAACGAAACGAACGTCAACATTGATCGTTTTTTGCCATTCTTGTTCAAATACGATATCACCGCTTAATGCTTCACTGTTTCCGTCAAAAGCAATACCGATAAGGTTTCCGTCTCCATCAATTACCGGAGAACCAGAGTTACCTCCTGTAATGTCATTGTTAGAAAGGAAGTTTACAGGCATATATCCTTTTGCATCAGCATACTGTCCGAAATCCTTAAGGTTATAAAGATCGATCACTCTTTGAGGTAGATCAAACTCTTCATCACCTTTCTTGTATTTTCCAACAAGACCAGACATATCTGTATAATAGTTATCAGTAACTCCGAAGTAGTTTCTGTCTTCTCTGATAGGAAGTTTATCTACAGTACCATAAGTTAATCTCATCGTAGAGTTTGCATCTGGGTAGAATTTCTTCTCAGGCATAGCTTTTACTAAACCAGCTAAGAATAGACGACTGTTTTTTGCGAAATTATCATCTATTTTAACAAATCTTTCAGTACTTATTTTCTGATCTGCAACAATACCGTTTGCTGCTTTCCAAAGTGGATCTGCATCAAGTTTTAATGCATCAGGGTTTAGTAAGAAGTTGGTAGCAGATGTTTTGTTTGCAAAAATAGAAGAATATGCAAGGTTAGAAACTGTTTTAGCATCTAATCCTAAGATTGTAGCAGAAGCTACTTCACTATTTTTTACTCTTGCCTGATAAAGGCTGGTCATTGCAGCAAGCATTTCACCTTCTAAAGAAGGACTGAAGTTTTCATAAGCAGCCTTAATAGCAGCTTCAGTTTTAGCTTTCATTGCTAATCTTCCTTGCATATCCTGAGCAGCATAAGCTTTTAAAACAGAACCTACCTGTAAAGCAAGAGATATATATTTAGCGTTTCTCGAGAACTGAGAAGCATAGTTTCTTTCAACATTTCTGTCAGAAACTTGCTTATAATAAGCTTCGATATCAAGTAAAATACCATCATAAGCTTCATTTCCTGGCATTGCAGACCATTTTTTATAAATGTCTTCAATTTTTTGTTTGTCAGAGATTGTTCCGTTTTTGTTAACAGCATCAATTGTTCCCTGTCTGTTTTTCCAGTAGTTAGCTACAGAAGCATATTGAGAAGCATAGTTAAGCTGAGTAGCTTTATCTTTATCCATGTACTTCTTCATTACGTCCATTGCCGTTTTAGAAGCTTCAACCCAAGCCGGATAGTCTTTGTTTACCATCTGCTGAATTCCGTAAGAAGTCAAATAACGGTTTGTTCTACCTGGGTATCCAAGGATCATTGAGAAATCACCAGGCTTAATTCCTTTAAGAGAAACCGGTAAGAAATGCTTAGGCTTCATAGGAACGTTGCTTGGAGAGTATTCAGCAGGATTTCCTGCAGCATCAGCATATACTCTGAAAACCGTGAAGTCTGCAGTGTGTCTTGGCCACTCCCAGTTATCAGTATCACCACCGAATTTTCCTAATGATGAAGGTGGAGCACCTACTAATCTTACGTCTTTATAATCTTGGTATACGAAATAGTAGAACTCGTTTCCGTTGAAGAAATCTTTTACCACTACAGTATATTTTCCGTTTTCAGAGTTTTCTGTTTGGATGGCTTTCGTTTCAGCATCAATTATAGCTTTTCTCTCTGCTCCGGTCATGTTGTTGTTTAGCTTGGATGTGATTCTCTGAGTGGCATCATCCATTCTCACTAAAAATCTTACATAAAGATCCTTTGCATTGAATTCGTCTTTCTGTTTCATGGCCCAGAAACCATTTTTCAGATAATCTTTTTCAGGAGTAGAAGCAGCAGCAACAGCTCCATAACCACAATGGTGGTTCGTGAATAAAAGTCCTTTATCAGAAACAATTTCCCCAGTACAGAAACCGCCAAAACTTACGATAGCATCTTTTAAACTGGAATTGTTAACTGAATAAATTTCTTCAGGCGAAAGATGTAGACCCTCTTTTTGCATATCAACACCGTTAAGTCTTTTGATGAGCATAAGCAGCCACATCCCCTCATCCGCCCTCATCTGAGCAAAGCTCAGCAAGAAAGTGAATAGTAGAAATAGTCTTTTCATTTTATAAAATAATTTTTGTGTTGCTAATTTACTAATTTTTATGAGATTCTGTCTCGGATTGGTACGAAAATGGGATGATAATCAGCATGAAAAAAATACTATTCCCCCTTTTTACCATTTTATTCTTAGGACTTCTTTTCAATTGCTCTGCAGTGCCGGATAAAAACCCTAGCATTCAAAGGCAATGGATGCTGGTTTCTTTAGATGGATTTTCTAAGGATCAGTTAATGGCTCATAAAGCTGAAATTAATCTGACCGGAAAGATGGAAAAAGGTAAGATTCAAGGGAATGCATACATGGGTTGTAATCAGATGTCTTTTACTTCTGAATTTAAAAATGGTGGAACACTGAAGGTTTCCCAGGGAGTAAGCACCATGAAAGCCTGTCAGGATATGAATCTGGAAACCTCTTTTCAGAAGAAATTTGAAACCATGACAAAATATGCTGTAGAAGGGCACTTTCTGACGTTGTCTGACAATCAGGGAAACATAATGAAATTTGTAGCTGCCGATTGGGATTAATCATCTCGATGTTGAAATATAAAAGTCCGCCTATGAGCGGACTTCTTTTGTTTGAAAAATCTAGTGAGGTTACTAGTTTTTTAGGGCTATTAGTTTTTAGGAATTGTCTTTTTTATTTCTTCTAAAGTTGCGGTATTGGGTAGTCCGGTAATTGTTTTTGTGTTCTTAGAATATATGGTGTTTCGAGATGCCTGTCTGTTGGGAATTGTTCTTTTTATTTCTTCGAGTGTTGCTGTGTTGGGAAGAGGTACTCCTGAATTGTTAGACGCTTTAGGTTTTTGTTCCTGTTTTTTTACTTCCAGCCCTTGGTCAGAGGTTAATCCTGTATGAACTGTTTGCTTTTCTATTTTTTCTTTGGAGTCCTGCATCAGTTTTGCTTCTTGTTCTTTAATCTGTTTCAAAGCCTGTGTCTGATCTTCCACAAGAGTGATCTGCTTATTTTCCTGAGCATAAATAATAGTGCTTAAGAATAATAATGGGATGATGATATATGCTGTTTTCATAATGGTTTATTTTATGTTGACTAATACTTGAATTTTTCCAACTTCTTTTTGGTTATAATCCTGAAGAGCTTTTCCGATGACCTGTCCTATTTTTACCTTTTTAGGATTGGCTTTCATGGCAATGCCGGCTTGGGATGAGGTAACCAGAAGATCGCCTCTTTTTATTCTTCCGTTCTCAAGACATACCTTGGTTGGGATAACCCCAATAACCCCCATAGGAACTTTATTGGAAATGTCGGTATCAATATGTTCCTCTGTTAAAAGTACTCCAGGTTTGGTTGCGTATACACCGGCAACAAGGGTGGAATAAGGGGTTGAAGATTTTTCTACAGTTCTGTCAGAGTTTGTGGAAATAACCAGTATATCACCAGCTTCATATTCAGAAATGACTCCTTCTACATCAAATGCTTCTGCTACGTCTGCACCGCTATTTTGTGTTCCTCCGTTGAAGAATCCTGTTCCGGATTTATTGATACGGGCAACATTAACTGATGCACTTTGATAGACAGCAATATTTCCAGATGGCCCCTGATGATTGATAAGCAGAGTAGAGCCTGTGCCAGTTGTGGTTACATGTACTACTGGCTGACCATTACTATTGTTGAAGTTGGCAAATCTACCCGCTTTACCAGTACCAAAGTTGGGGATAAAACCTGAGATAGCATTTCCAGTTCCATCACACGAAGCTTCAATACCATCACCACTTCCACCTGCATTAGCCGTAATCCCATTTCCGTTTCCTTCTGATAATGCTAATAACGCAGGACCGTTCCCGGCAGGATTGCTGGAATAAAATACTCCACCATATCCTCCTGTACCCGAAGACAGACCAAAAACACCTGCAGTTCCGAAATTAGCAAACTGTGAATTGACTTCACCTTTTACTGCAGCGGAGGTTCCTGTTATCCTGTCAACTTTGAAATTTCCTGCAATACCATTTCCTACAGTTTTTACCGTTACTACGTCACTTGTATTATTTTCATTGAAAATTTCAAATCTACCGGCTCTACCGGTTGCAAAAGTAGGCACCCATGCATAAAGTGCATTTCCTGCACCATCAATATTGGTTTCAACACCGTTTCCATCTTTTCCTGCATTGGCAGTGATAGCATTTCCGTTTCCATCGGTTAAAGCGATAAGTGATGCTCCGTTTCCGGTAGGATTACTTGCATAGAATAACCCAGCCCGTCCTCCTGTACCTGAAGAGACTCCAAAGATGGCGGCGGCCCCAAAGTTTCCGAAAATAGTATTTACTTCTCCTCTTACAGCAGCTCCAACACTATTGTTATTATCGAGTAGGAAAGAGGCTGCATTTCCTTTGGTATTATCGGGGATGTTTCCATTTCCATTAGATAGTACTTCAAAAGTATTAGCGTCAGTATTTGTTTGATTAAAATTTTCAAATCTACCAGCCCGTCCTGTGCTGTTATTTAAACCTACCTGCCCATAAACCCCAACACCTGTTCCTGCAGTATTGGTAGCTACAAATCCTCTTACTCCATATCCACCACCATCATTTCTGCCTACCACAGCTCCGGCAATATCACTGGTTGTCCTACCAACAATAGCTTCACCGGCTCCAGTATTATCACCTACAATACCTGCGGAAGTTTGGGCTGAGGTACTTCCGTGTATCGCAAAACCGCTTCCTGTAGAGCTGTTTACCCCAGCTCCATTTCCTGATGTTGTAACATTTACAACTGTTCCGTTTCCTACGGTAGAAACACTAAGTGCATTATTGTTATTGGCATTATTGAATATCGAAATACTGGCAGGGATTCCATTGTTACTAGTTGCTGTAAGCCCTGTTCCTGTATTACTGTTAGCATATACTCCCGTTCCGTTAGCGCTTGCATTTCCGTATACTCCCAATCCATTAGGGGTTACTCCATACACTCCCCATCCGCTTCCTGCCTGGCTTCCCCAAACACCAACGCCTAAACCGCCCGTTCCATTATTGATCCCGCGAACCCCAGAGGAAAATCCGCCAGGGGCTGTATTGCTTACAATCCCTCTCATAGCAGCAATACTTGAGGTGGTTGTATTGTTGACTCCTTCCAATGAAGTTCCGTCTCCATCATTTGTTAATGAGAATAGAGTAGAAGCATTATTTACGGTATTGGAATATGGAATGGTAAAGCTGCCTCCACCACCTCCTGCAGATTTTGCATACATGGCATAAGGAACACTTAATAGCTGACTGGTTCCTGCTATCGTATAGTTTGTTCCACCTGAAGGATCCGTTTCTGTTTTTAAATAATAGTTTCCCAAAGTCCAATCAATGGAAGAAAATACTCCTGAAAGAACTGTTCCTGTTCCTATTTCCATAGTGATAAGGCCGTTGGCATTTGTATTTCCGGTAAGGCGTTCCGAGTAGACAAGCGTGCCTGCAGGAGATCCCTGTAATAAACTTACTTTAATGGCAATTCCTTGATTGCTTAGCAGTTGTCCGGATCCGTTTCTTACAACTGCTTGATAACTCATTTTTTCAGGAGCCTGTGAAAGCCCCATAAAGAGACCTGACAGAATCCAGAACATTAATAATATTTTTTTCATGGTGATTATTTTTTGATGATTTTAAAAGTTTTTAGGTTTTCTCCATGCTGATTAATCCTGATGATATACATTGCAGAAGGGATGTCGGAGAAATTGAGTTCAGATTTGGACTGTAAGATCACATCTTTTCGGATTAATTTACCCTGCGCATCAAATAGCTGGTATTCTGCTTCTTTGAAATTATTGGTAGTAAAATCCAGGTATAGATAATCCTTGAAAGGATTAGGATACAGTAAAATATCTTTCAGGTCTGATGTTGCTGTTTCACGAGTGGTAAGTGTAACGATTTCATAAGGCTGTTGAACACCTTCCAGAATTTGGCTTCCGGCTCCTTTATAAAGATAGGCCACTTGCCCGATGCTGTAAGAAACAGAGCCATTGCCTCCTGAAACATCCATTCCGGTTGCGAGAATTGCAGATTGAGCTTTCAGGGATGAAAAGGAAAAGGCAAACAAGAAGAGAAAATAAATAGATGTTTTTTTCATGGATAACGGTTTTTAAGGTGATGAATTCAAATTTTCCCATAAGAAATTTGGGAAGACTAAATTACTGCCTATCATGACCTGATAACCGAAAAATAGACCAACGGCAGAAATAATCGACCAATGGCGTTTTGTGAATTATTGTTGAATTTTAAGGTTCAAAGAAAGACAGATTATTTTTATATGTTCTGCCTATGGGAAGCTTGATATGATGGATCAGCTCTATTTCATGACAACTTTTTCCACGAATGAGATGTTTGGGTACAGCATAGCTTCTGTGGATTCTTACAAAAGAATCAAAAAAGTTTTTGTGAAGAAGATTCCCCAAAGAATCAAGAATACAGTGTTTTTTTTCAAGAGTGATGATTCGGGTGTAATCTTTGAGTGCCTCCAGATAAAGAATATCTGCCTTTCTGATCTGAGAAATGTTCCCACTTTCTTTGATATTAATGCATTCTTGTCCCAGTATAGCATCATAGCATTCACATTTTTCTTTTATTTTAAAAAAGTCTAGAAGCCTCTGCATGGAATAATGAAAACGTTCTGAAGTGAGGGGCTTTGTGATAAAATCCAGTGTATTGATCTCAAAAACACAGGCTGCCAGTTCCGGATGGGAGCTTATAAAGATACAAGCAGGAATTTTATGAGCTAATTTTCGGAACTCCAAGCCACTCATGCCTTTTAGATTGGTTTCGGTGATAAGAAGGTCAATGGGAAGTTCGAGATATGGAATTGCCTTTTCCGCCGAATCAAAAGAAGCGACAATTTCTATATTTTCATACTGTTTAATATAATGCTGAAGAACCAGCCTGTCCAGTTCATCATCATCAATAATCATACATTTAATATTGGTAATCATGATCTTCTGGAGATTTTTTTAAGTTAAATATTTAAAAATCAGAAAACTATTACATAAAGTTATTGCTTTTTTACAAAACAATCTGGCATAATCTTAAATTTATATTAAAAAATATTATTAACTAAAATTTGATTTTGTTTTTTTTCTGAAAAATATTATCTTGTAAAAATCATAAACATAGACAGAACTTAATGTTAGAAAAAAAAGAACATAATTATGAGAAAGCGGTCTTGGTAGGGATTATTACTCAAAATCAAGATGAAGAAAAACTGGTGGAGTACATGGATGAACTTGAGTTTTTAGCTTTCACGGCCGGAGCAACCGTACAAAAACGCTTTACCCAAAAATTAACACAACCTGATTCCAAAACCTTTATTGGGAGTGGAAAAGCACTCGAAATAAAAGAATATGTAAAAGAAAATGAAATTGGAACCGTAATTTTTGACGATGAACTTTCTCCTTCACAGCTTAAAAACCTGGAGAGAGAAATGGAGGTTAAAATTTTGGACCGTACCAATCTTATTCTCGATATTTTTGCACAGCGGGCACAAACTTCCTATGCAAGAACTCAGGTAGAATTAGCTCAATATCAATATCTCTTACCTCGATTGACCAGAATGTGGACTCACTTGGAACGTCAGAAAGGAGGTATCGGGATGAGAGGTCCCGGAGAAACGGAAATTGAGACTGACCGTCGTATTATTCGTGACAGAATTACTTTATTGAAAGATAAATTAAAGACGATTGACAAGCAAATGGCTACCCAGCGTAATAACCGTGGGAAAGTAGTTCGCGCTGCTTTAGTAGGGTACACCAATGTTGGAAAGTCTACTTTGATGAATTCCCTTTCAAAATCTGAAGTTTTTGCTGAAAATAAGTTGTTTGCAACCCTTGATACTACTGTAAGAAAAGTAGTGATTGGAAACCTGCCGTTCCTGCTTACTGATACAGTAGGATTTATCAGAAAACTACCAACTCAGTTAGTGGAGTCATTTAAATCTACGTTAGATGAGGTTCGTGAAGCAGACCTTTTGATTCATGTAGTGGATATTTCCCATGAAAGTTTTGAAGATCATATCGCTTCTGTTAATCAGATCTTAATGGATATCAATGCCCATCAGAAGCCAATGATCATGGTATTCAATAAAATTGATGATTTCAGCTATGAGAAGAAGGATGAGGATGATTTAACACCAAGTTCAAAGAAGAATATTTCTCTGGATGAATGGAAAAAAACCTGGATGGCTAAGTCAAAATACCCAACTGTTTTCATTTCTGCTTTAACGAAGGAAAACTTCCCGGAAATGAAAAAGATGATCTATGATGAGGTAATGAATATCCATATTTCCAGATTCCCATACAACGATTTCCTCTTCGAGTACTTTGATGACGATGAGGAAGAAAATAACAATTAATGAAATATCATTTTTTCCTTTTATTCACTTTGTTTTCGGTTTTTGGGTTCAGCCAGAAATCGAAAGTGGATTTTAAAGCCATTGAAAAGAGCCTCAAAAGTTCCGACTCTCCGTACAATTATGAGAAACTTCTTTTCAAGTACAAAGGGTATCCAAAATCTCTGGATAGTATAGAAGCACAATATCTTTACTATGGAAGGAGTTTCAAAGAGGGTAAAATAAGTACTTCAGATGAGGGTTTCAAAAGTTTAGCGGAAGCTTTTAAGCAAAACAATTCTGAAGAGTGTATCAAGCAGGGAAAGGTTCTGTATGATAAAGACCCTACGAATCTGGATATTCTGCTCATTCTGCTCAGAGCTTATGATTCTTTAAAAGATGGAAATAATTTCATGCATCACCTAAGCCAGTTTCGTGCTTTGGCAGATGGAATTAAGAGTTCTGGAGACGGCAAGTCTGAGAAAACGGCGTACCTCGTAAATTCGGTGGGGGATGAATACATTCTGCTGAATATTCTGAATATAGGAAATGATTATACCAGAGGATCGAAACCTTCGAAGGACGGCATGTTCGATATCTGGGAAAAAGGAGGTCAGAAAATATACATCAAGGTCCTTTACTTAGACTTGTAAATTAATTTAAAAAAGAACACTTAGTGGAATTATATTATTCATTTTCAGCATTAATTGTATTAGCATCCATATTTGCCTATCTTAATTACAGATTTTTAAAACTTCCGAGTACCATAGGGATCATGGTGATTGCCATTGTGGTTTCCATTTTTCTGGTATTATTCGGAGAAACGATACTTCCAAGAACTTTCGGGCATCTTAATAATTTAATGGAAAGCATTGACTTTACAGAAATTCTGATGGGAGCCATGCTTAATTTCCTTCTTTTTGCAGGGGGAATTCACATTAATATAAATGATCTTAAAGAACAATTTAGGCCCGTACTGATATTTTCCACTGTAGGAGTCGTAATTTCTACATTTGTAGTAGGTTTTGGGATGTTTTACCTACTTCCGTATGTCGGTATTCAGCTTCCATTTATTTATTGTCTTGTTTTTGGAGCCCTGATTTCACCTACCGATCCGGTGGCTGTTCTGAGTGTCCTGAAACAGGCCAAAGTTTCCAAATCACTGGAAACAAAAGTAGCTGGTGAATCTCTTTTCAATGATGGTATGGCGGTTGTGGTCTTTACAGTAGTACTGCAGCTTGCCGTTGGAAAAGAAGTAGATCTTGGAGTAGAAAGTATTGGATTGCTATTGCTTCATGAAGCAGGTGGAGGTCTTTTACTGGGAGTGTTGCTAGGTTGGGTTACTTCCAGATTGATGCGTGAAGTGGATGATTATATTATTTCCGTACTGGTAACACTTTCTGTGGTGATGGGTGGCTATCTTATTGCAAGACAGATGCATATTTCAGGACCATTAACGATGGTAGCCGCAGGATTATTTATGGGGAACTTTAACATGAACTTCAAAATGAAATCTGTTACCCAGGACTATCTTATCAAATTCTGGGAGCTGATTGACGAAATTCTGAATGCTGTATTATTCCTGTTTATCGGATTTGAACTTTTAATGATTAAGGATCTGAAACACTTTATGATTCCTGGCTTACTGGCTATTCTTGTAGTTCTGTTGGCAAGATTTATTTCCATCTGGGGACCTACGAAGTTTACTTCTCTGAGAAGGAGTTTCAGCCCGCAAACTGTAAAAGTATTGGTTTGGGGAGGAATCCGTGGTGGTGTTTCCATTGCATTGGCGATGTCTATTCCTAAAAGTGAGTATAGTGAAACGATCTTAAGTATTACCTATTGTGTAGTAGTATTCTCCATTATTGTTCAGGGGCTTACCATAGCGAAGGTTGCGAATCCTAAACAGATTGTGAAAGAAGAAGAGGAGCAGGAAAGTAGTGCTTTAGAGCATAAAGCTTAGTTTTAAAATCAGATTTTCATGAGTATTGTTAAAGAAATACAGGAAGCTCTTGCAGTGTTGTCCATTCCTGAAAAAGCAGAATTCTTTCCAAAGTTTTTCAAAACAGGAAAAGGAGAATACGGTGAGGGAGATCTGTTTCTGGGTGTAAAAGTTCCCGATCAGAGGTCTGTTGCTAAAGAATATTACTCAAAAATCAGTTTAAAAGAACTGGGTGAAGTACTTTCTTCAAAATACCATGAGCATCGGCTGACGGCTCTTTTTATGCTGATCTCAAAGTTTGAAAAAACAAAAGATATAGCGGTAAAAGATGAAATTATAGATTTTTATCTTAATCATTTACAGTATATTAACAATTGGGATCTGGTAGATTCCAGTTGCTATAAAATTCTTGGCAGATATGCTTATGAAAATAAGAAAGAAAACCTGTTGAGAGATCTTTCGGAAGCGGAAGAGATGTGGCATAAGAGAATTGCCGTGGTAGGAACTATGCACTACATCAAAAAAGGCTCTTTTGACCTTACCAAGGAATTTGTAACCAGAAATCTGAAACATCCCCATGACCTGATGCACAAAGCGAATGGCTGGCTGCTGCGTGAAATGGGGAATAAAAATGAACAAGAGCTTATTGGCTATCTAAATGAATACTATAAAGAAATGCCAAGGACTTGTCTGCGCTATGCTATCGAAAAGCTGGATGAGGATCTTCGGCAGGATTATCTGAAAGGACGTATTTAAAATATAATTTTCTGTCTGAAAAAGTACCGGAAAATAGCTATTTATGCTCGAAATATCAAAGATTATAAGGATTTAAGGTCAGAATTGAGTAATTTTGTGGTTTTAAACCCAATCATGAAAAATTTTCTTAGATTATTTCTTCTATTTATTCCTTTGTTACTCCTTACAAGTTGTTTTGATATTCTTGATAAAGTGAATATAAAAACTGACGGTACCGGAGAATATACTATTATTCTTAACGCCAGCAAGAGCAAAACAAGACTGGCTTCAATCTCCAAGATGGAAACCATCAACGGTAAAAAAGTTCCCAAAAAAGCTGAAATTGAAAACAAGATCAATGAAGCTGCCAAAATTTTTAAAGGAACCCCAGGAATCAGCAATGTGAAAACCTCCATGGATTTTGACAATTATATCATCAAACTGAGCTGTAATTTCAAGAAAATTGAAAACATCAATGCAGGCCTGGAAAAACTGAAAGCTCAGAAAATATTGGGTAAAATGATTCCAACGCAAGTTTACAGTCATAATCTTGAGAAAAAGACATTAACGAGAAATAAAGTCAATACCTTCAAAGCAGATTATGATAAGATGAGTAAAGCAGATAAGGAGGTTTTCAATGATGCAAGCTATACTTCCATCATGCAATTCGAAAGTGCTGTGAAATCACAAACCAATAGCACTTACGTACTTTCTCCCAACAAAAAAGCACTTAAATTGGAGGCGGATATTCTGGATCTTATCCTTCAGAAAAAACAAATACAAAACACAATTCTTTTTCAATAAAGTTCTAAACTATAGTCATGAAATCTATCTTAATAAAAACACAGAAAATTATTTTCTTACTCTTTGGCTTTACCTTGGTTTTTGCCCAAAACAGCATGAAAATCCCGTCTGATGCCATATTTTATATGGAAGTCAACGGAAAACAGCTTAATAATAAAATCAACTGGAATAAACTGAATCCTTTGCTGCATGAACTCAGCAAAAAAGACAAAGAAAAACCTTCATGGACGGATTATTCCAAGACAGGAATTAAATATGATGCTGTTCAGTATCACTATGCAAGTTTTAATGACTCCATTAAGACCTACAATACCCATTTTATCATTGATAATAAGGAAAAGTTCGAGCAGTTCGTTAATTCTATGAAGAAAAAGGGGCAGGAAGTTTTCAACAGAAAGAACTATTCTTATGTAGATATCGATGATGATATTTTTGTAGCCTGGAATGGAAGTCGTGCTGTTCTCAGCATGATTAGCTATACCAGACCTTATAAAGATGATCTTTGGGCCGCAGAGGCCGTTACAGATAGTACTGCCGTTGCTGCTGCCGATTCTGCTGTTGCAGTAGATGTTTATGCTGATGAGCCGGAAAAACCTTTTGATTATAAAGAGGAAATCAAAAATTTGAAAGACGACATTAAATATCTGAAAGAAAGTATCAAAGATAACAACAACGAGATCGCAAGAATTCAGAAAGATATCAAATACCTTCAAAAACATCATCAATATCCTAAAGAAAAAGAAAGTGTTGAGATTCCTGAAAGTGAGGGAGAAATGCCTAATGAAGCTTATGATGATGAAGAAGAAAAAGCCTTCCAGAAAGAACAGGACTCTATTCGCAGAGAAAACTTTAAGATCGTTCAAAAGGATGCTGAAGACAGGTTTAACCAATACTTCAGCTCAAATTTAGAAATTGAAGTACCTAAAGAAATGCTGCCATTCAGAGATGGTAATTCTGATGTTTTTGTCTACACAGATTATGGAAGGATTGTAAATGAAGGAATCTATGGCAAAATGACAAAGTATTATACTTATGGACAGCTCTTCAAAAATATGTACAATTCCAACCATTCATACAATCTGTATTTTGATAAAGACAAAGTAAGACTGGTTAATAATTATCAGCATAAAAATTCTGAAATTCAGAAGAGTATGTCTGCTATTTATAAAGGGAAGAAAAACAGAAAACTGCTGGAACTTATCAATGAAAAAAGCGTTGGCTACTATGCAATGAATGTAAATGGAGCCAAATGTTTTGACATGATGTACAGTCTTCTTCAGAATTCCGGAGTCAGTGAGTATAAAAAAGAAATGGAACTCATCATGGAAACCATGAAAATTATTCTTGATGAAGAAGCCATTACCAAAATAGCACCAGGAAACGGAATTTTTGTTTTAAATGAGCTGAAATCTAAAAAAGTAGAATACACAGATTATGAATATGATGCTGATTTCAATGAAAAAGAAGTAAAGAAAACCAAGGAGATTGCTGTTCCTAACTTCACATTTGCTTTTGCAACGGAGAATGAAGGTTATTGGAACCGCATTTTTGATATGTTGGCAACCAATAAAAAACTGTCTAAAAGATTCTCTAAAAAGGGGAGCTTATATACTTTTAAAGAAGAGAAGGATGGGGGATATATAGACCAGTTGTTTTTTACGGTAAAAGATGGAGTGGTCTATCTGATGAGCTCTGCAGATAATATGTTATCAGTGAACCAATCTGATATTTCCAGAAAATGGGCGAAAGATTCCGCTAAATATCCTTTATCAGGAAGATTGGATATTCAGAAACTTTTAGCAGGTCTGGATAAAGAATTTAAAAGTCCTAAAGAAAGAAAAGCATTGGATGCCATCAGAAAAAATGTTGGAGAATTATATTATAAAACTGAAGTGAAAGGAGAAAGCATCCAGACGGAAATGGATTATAATATTAAGGATTCCTCGGAGAACAGCCTAATGTATTTCTTCGATGTATTCGATCAGGTTTTTAAAACAAAAGAAACAGAAAAGAAGGAACCAATACTATAATGAAAAAAAAGAAGATTATTGTCCCGTTACTTTTATTGCTCGTTGTTGCTATGTATTTTGTGGTTTTTCATAAAGACAAGAACCTCAGATATATTCCTCAGAACGCAGATGCAATTGTTTTAATTGATAGTAAGAAACTTACGGGACAATACCTCTTCAGCATAGCAACGCAGCCTTCACAGTGGTTTGAAGGTAAAACAAAAAGTAAAAGTTCCGGGTCATTTAAAGATTCGGGAATCAGAATTCCGGATTTTTTACAGATTTTTCATGTTAAAGACACTCAATTGTCTGAATGGTATAGCGTTTTAGAACTTAAAAATCCACAGCAATTTATTGCTTTTTTAAAGAAGAAAAAGTTTATTGATAAAGGAAATAACAGCTTTCAGAAAGATCAAATTTTCCTTATGATAGAAGGGAATCACTGCATTGCAGGAACTTCTGATCTTGCTTTTGAAACGATTAAGAAGCAACTTCTTAATACCTCTGCCAACCCTGTTCGGAATGCGGGTGAGTTTATTCAAAATACATTGGGAAGTATTTCATTCATTTCAGGACAGAAAGTTCAAAATTTTTCTATTGAATTAAGTGATGATGAAATTGAGATCAAAAATAATTCAAATCAGGAAGTTTTTAATTCAATCGCTTCAAAACTTCAGAAAGGGAATCAGTTTCTGGAATTGGAATTAGACCAGCAGAATTTCAAAAATTTCACTCGTTTTTTCAATAAGAGTATAGCAGATTCTACCCATGCTATTTCTTTAAAAGCCATTGCAAATCTTGAGCAGGTTAATGATACCATTATCAGCTATGAATACGATGATAATTTTAATGAAGTTGAAAAAAAGACCTTTCAGAAGATTACGCAACCTAATTATAGTATTGATATTCAAAGTAAAGATGTTGAAAAAACCTGGGCCTATTTCCAATCTAAAAAGTGGATTAATGGAGAAAACCAATTCACAGCAATTCCTTTTCAACCCAACGAAATTATTCGAAATAATAACGGAGTTGTCATAAAATCAACCAGAAAGTCTGTAATAGAATCCCCTCAGTTAAAAGAAAATTACATTTTGTTCAGAAATAATACTCTGCTGTATTCTTCTTTGAAAACGCTGAGTAACACAGAGAAAAGAATCCTTTCTGATATTGATTATGTGTTGTATGGAAATAAGTCAGATAATTATTGGCTGAAAATAAAAGCGAAGAAAGGAGATTTACCCTTAATTTTACGATGGTAACTGATAAATATATCGATTAATGGCTCCGTCGGAAATTGCTTTACTCAAAACATGTACACATTATTTTTTACATTTTGTATTTCCAGTTTTTATTGCGCTGGTCTTTTATCCTAAAAACTGGAAGAAAGTATATCTTATATTATTGGCGACAATGCTGGTAGATCTGGATCATCTTTTTGCCAATCCTATTTTTGATCCCTCAAGAGAAAGCATAGGGTTTCATTTTTTACATTCCTATTATGCCATTGCGGTGTATTTTTTGATGCTATTTTTTAGAGGAAATATCAGAATTATAGGAATTGGATTATTATTCCATATGTTGACAGATTATCAGGACTTTAACCTATGGCCTCATTAAAATATTATTAATATTTTCTTTTGATATTGAAAACATTATAGATTTTTTGTATTTTGTAGTCACTTTATGAAACTTAAAGAACTTTTACACTACACCTATATTTTTCCTGTCTTTGCGGTAGGTTACTACTTCTCAGGACTGATGGGAAGTGGCGTTGTTTATGATGTTATTGCTGGAATTTTACTCATTGGAAGTGTTTTATCGGCAGTCCACCATGCAGAAATGGTTGCTCATAAAGTAGGAGAGCCTTTCGGAACTATTATCCTTGCTCTGTGTATCACCATTATTGAAGTAGCGTTAATCATCTCACTGATGGTTGCCGGCGGGGATCAGGCGATCACGCTGGCCAGAGATACCGTTTTTGCCGCCGTAATGCTGATCCTGAACGGAATTCTAGGAATTTGTATTTTGGTAGGTGGTGTAAAATACCACGAACAGTTCTTTGCAACAACTTCAGCAACTACTTATTTGGTAAGTATTGTTTCCATTTTAGTGCTTACCCTTGTGCTTCCTAACTTTACTTCAAGTGTTAACGGACCTTTTTATAACGAAGCACAACTTGTATTTATTTCTATTGCATGTCTTGTGATCTATGGGGTCTTCCTGATGGTACAGACTGTAAGACACAGAAGTTATTTCATTGTTCCTGATGAACATACTCAAGAACATTATATTCCTACTTTAACAAAAACTCTAATAAGCTTTAGCTTCCTGGTTGTTTGCCTGGTCATTGTTGTTTTAATGGCAAAAGAACTCTCAGATACAATTGAAGGGATGGTGCAGAGTGTAGGAGCTCCGAAATCTTTGGTAGGGGTTATTATTGCAGCGGTTGTTCTTCTTCCGGAAGGAGTAGCTGCTATTAGGGCTGCTAGAAGCAATCAGATACAATCCAGCTTAAATCTGGCTTTGGGATCTGCTTTAGCCAGTATTGGATTAACGATTCCTGCAGTTTCTGTAGTGTGCATTATGTATGATATTCCATTGGTGTTGGGACTGGATAAGAAAGATGTGATTCTTCTTTCTCTCTCTGTTTTTATCGTAATGCTTTCCTTAAGCCGTGGAAAAACAAATATTTTATACGGAACTGTACTATTGGTGAATCTGGCAGCATATATTTTTACTGTAATTGTCCCTTAACTAAGAGGAACTCGTAATTCGAATTCCGGATTTTACTAAAGCCTTCTCGCCAATTCCATTTTAAAGGCCATCAGTTTGGCTATATTTTCAGATTTGTAAATAGCCATATCAGCATTTTCACCTACGAAATTTTCTTCTATGGTTGTTCTCCATAGTTCAAGCCATTTGTTGAAATGTTTTTGCTCCATAGCCTGTATTTCATTGATCGGAAAATGTACTCCCATAGGATTTCCTTTGTAAGTCATCTGTCCGAAAAGAATAGATTCCCAAAAAGAATACATCTTGGGAAGGTGTTTGTCCCAGTCTACTTTAGCAATATCATTGAAGAAGAAACTAATGGTTTCGTCCTTTACTACTTTGGTATAAAATGAATTGACAAGGTGTTCAATATCCTCTCTTGATTCAAGCTTTTTCATATTCCAAATTTACTGTAAAATCAAATTGGATAAGTAAAGGATTCAATTGATAAAATTCATGAAAACAATATTTTATCTTTGTATCCGGAAACAGGAAAAGATGAATGCTCAATAACTAAGCTATTCAAAAAACAAATGATATAAGATGACACGAGGTTTCAGAAAAAAGATCCGCCAGAAAAACACGGAGAACAGTGGCTTTGGAAGCAATGCCTCAGGAAGATTCATCAATAAGGATGGTCTTCCCAATGTAAAGAGAACAGGGGTGAATGTTTTCAATAGCCTGAGCTGGTACCATACCATGCTGAATTTATCTTCATTTCGATTTATTTCCTATCTCGTCATTGCCTATATTCTGATAAATCTTGTATTTGCAATGATTTACTATCTGATTGGAGTGGGACATCTTACAGGAATAGATAAGAGCGATCCATTGAATGAGTTTATTGATGTCTTTTTCTTCAGCTCGCAGACCTTTACTACTGTAGGATATGGAAGAATTGCTCCTGTAGGTTTTTTAGCTAGTTTAGTCGCTACTTTTGAAGCGTTTCTGGGATTGCTTACCTTTGCCATTGCAACAGGTCTTTTTTACGGAAGATTTTCAAGACCGAGGGCTTATTTAAGATTTTCTGATATCGCAGTGATTGCGCCTTTTGAAGAGGGGAGAGCTTTAATGTTCAGATTAGCACCTTATAAAAACAATGCACTCACAGATGCTGATGTCATTGTATCTACGGCCATTGAAGTAATTGAAAATGATGTTCCTAAAAGCAATTTTTATAGGCTGGAAACACAGTTAGGTAAGATCAATACTTTGGCCCTGAACTGGACTGTGGTTCATAAAATAAATGAAAGTTCACCATTTTACGGATTCTCTGAAGATGATTTTAAAAGTACGGACATTGAGATTATTGTTCAGATACGGGCATTTGATGAAGTGTTCTCCAATACAGTAGTTCAGAGGTCTTCATATGTGACTGGTGAGATTGTGTACGGAGCGAAATTTGTTACCATGTATTATCCTGATAAAAATAATCTTGCTACCGTTTTGGATCTAGATAAGATCAATGAATATCAAAACGCTGATCTTCCGGTTCAGGCAGGAAATAAAGAATAAATGAATTTAGATTTTTATAAAAAACAAGCTTTACAAAAGCAGAAAGAACATAAAAAGTTTCTGGACGGATTAAAGAAGAAACCGCCCAAAAACCTCGATTATATCGTGCAGGAAACCCATGATGAAGTTTTTGATGAAATAGACTGTTTACAGTGCGCTAATTGCTGTAAAACAACAGGCCCGCTGTATACTGAAAAGGATATTGAACGTATCGCTAAGCATCTGCGTATGAAATCAGCCGATTTTGAAGCTAAATTTTTAAGAGTGGATGAAGATAATGATAAGGTGTTGCAGAATCTTCCTTGCTTCTTCCTGAACAGTGATAATACGTGTTCCATCTATGAAGTAAGACCAAAAGCCTGTAGAGAATATCCACATACAGACCGTAAAAAGATATACCAGATCAATAATCTCATGTTGAAAAATACCGTTATTTGTCCGGCTGCTTTCGAATTTGTAGAAAAGATGATGAAGAATATAACGAAGTAAATTTTAAGATAAAAACTAGAGAGATTAGAAATGGATGCCTTGGCTGGAAATAGCCTACCTAACATTCCTTGTCAGGGTTCTAAACCTTGACAAGGGTTTGAAAGAAGATATAAAAGCTCTTTTATCAATATAAACTTCCATCTTTCAGTTTGGATTTTTTAGCTCAATTCGGATGGAAAAACTTTTGTAAATTCTTCTTAAATAATTATAAAGTACGTTAAATAAGTTACTTACGCATAATTTTTATAAATGATACTCCGTTTAGTTTAAACAATCATTTAAATATTACATTATGAAAAAGTTATTTTTAACGGCAGCGTTTACATTAGTCGGAGTAATCGCAGTATCGGCTCAAACCCAAACCCAGAAGCCAGCTGAAAGCACTACTAATAATCAGACAACAACAACTCAAACACAGCCGCAAACATCGGAAACCAAAACAGATTGGAATTCTACCACTTCCACAACAAGTGGACAAAATACCACAGCAACGGAAGCTTCAACAGCAACTCCGGCAGCTGAAGCCACTGCAAGTGCAGGAACTACAATGGAAGCCACTAAACCTGCAGAAGCAACAAAAGAAGAAAAAAAATCTAAAAAGAAAAAGTGATAGTACTTTAGCAAACACTAGTCTGAATCCTGAAATATTGTATTTCAGGATTTTTTTTGCTCTATTTCTTGGGTCCTGAATGTTACAATTTCGTGAATAAGATCTAATGGGATATCTTCCTCTATAGGAAACTGTACTGCGCCTTTGGAAAACTTATAGTTTCTTTCTTCAAAATCTTTTTCAAAATTTTTGATTCCCTCAGCGCCGGGATAAAATCCAATATGCTTTTTATATCCTGCAAAATAGACTAAAGGCTTTCCTTTGTACTTAAAAGCAGGCATCTGATATCCAATATATTCCTCAAGATCCGAAGCTTGGGAATGGATGGCTTTTCTCAGTTCAAGAAGCTTTTCCTGAACCTTGATAGGGAATAAAAGGATGTAATCATCAATATTTTTGAAGGTGTTTTTCATGCCTATAAAAATAAAAAAAAGCGCTGCACATGGCAACGCTTTCTCCTTTCACTTTTTACTTTTTTCCCATTATCCCGGGAACAGGCTATATCAAAAAAGGTCGGGAGTTTTTCCCAACCTTTATTATTTTTTGTTACACCACTCCTTGAGCTAACATTGCTTCTGCTACTTTTACGAAGCCTGCAATATTTGCACCTTTTACGTAGTTTACATAACCGTCTTCGTCTTTTCCGTAGTCTCTACAAGCTTTGTGAATACCAATCATGATTTCCTTTAATCTTGCGTCAACTTCTTCAGAAGTCCAGTTAAGACGGATAGAGTTCTGAGTCATTTCTAATCCTGAAGTAGCAACACCTCCAGCGTTGGAAGCTTTACCAGGAGAGAATAATACTTTATTGTCTAAGAAATAGTTGATAGCGTCTAATGTAGAAGGCATGTTAGCAGCTTCAGTTACACAAAGACATCCGTTTTCAACTAGTTTTCTTGCATCATCTAAATCTAATTCGTTTTGAGTTGCAGAAGGGAATGCTACGTCACACTTCACTTCCCAAGGACGTTTTCCAGCGTGGAATTCAGCAGATGGATATTTTTTAGCATAGTCTTCAGCTCTGTTGTTTCCAGAAGCTCTAAGTTCTAATAAATAATCAATTTTTTCTCCGCTGATACCATCTTTATCATAAACATATCCGTCAGGTCCGGAAAGCGTTACAACTTTTGCTCCAAGCTCAGTTGCTTTTTTGATAACTCCCCAAGCTACGTTTCCGAAACCTGATACAGTTACTGTTTTTCCTTGGAAATTTTGTCCGATTGTTTTAAGCATCTGCTCAGCGAAGTATACCACTCCATATCCTGTAGCTTCAGGACGGATTAATGAACCTCCGTAAGCAAGACCTTTTCCTGTAAGAACTCCTGTAAATTCGTTTCTGATTTTCTTGTATTGTCCGAATAGGTAACCAATTTCTCTTGCTCCTACACCAATGTCTCCTGCAGGTACATCTGTTTCAGGACCGATATGCTTACATAATTCTGTCATGAAAGCCTGGCAGAAACGCATTACTTCCATATCAGATTTTCCTTGTGGATCGAAATCTGAACCTCCTTTACCACCACCCATTGGAAGAGTAGTTAAAGAGTTTTTGAACACTTGTTCGAAAGCTAAGAATTTAAGAACGGATAAGTTTACAGTAGGGTGGAAACGGATTCCTCCTTTGTATGGACCAATAGCAGAGTTCATTTGGATTCTGAAACCTCTGTTAACCTGAATCTCTCCTTTATCGTCAACCCATGGAACTCTGAAGATAATAATTCTTTCAGCTTCAGCCATTCTTTCAAGCAGCTTCATTCCGTTATATTCTTTTCTCGTAGCAATGAATGGAATTACAGTTACGGCAACTTCTTTTACAGCCTGTAAGAATTCCGGTTCGTTAGGATTTTTTGCTTCAATTTTTGCAATAAACTCTTGGATTTTCTGGTCAATATTATATTGTTCCATATATTAAGGTTGAATATTATTGTCAACAAATTTAATTTTTTTTTCAAGATTCACAACACTCTATTTTAAGATTGTTAAAAATTAAATAATAATGTTTTGAAATATTATTAAATTGATAATTTGTGATTAAAATTTATTAAAAATTAAATGTTATGTATGAAATAATGCAGTATTAAGAAATCGTTAATTCTTAATTTGCGATAAATTGCCTCCCGGAAAATGATTTTACTTTCCCTAAAAGTTCTAATTCTAAAATTATAGGTAAAATTTTGTGTGAAGGAAGGTCAGTTTCCTGTGCAAGATCGTCTAGAGAAATTTGAGGATTCTGTTTGATGAATTGATAAATAGTTTTTTGATTATCAGTTAATTGTATTGTTGTTTCACTGTAGGGGAAAAGCTCAGCAATTTTTTCTTTTGGATTATTGAAGCCAAGCATACTTATCAGATCTTGGATGGTTGAAATGGCTGTCGCTTTGTTATGCAAAACCAATTGATTACATCCCTGGCTAAGAACATCGGTTATTTTTCCAGGAAGTGCAAAAACATCTCTGTTATAATCATTGGCAAAAGCAGCTGTGCTTACAGATCCTCCTCCAAATCCTGTTTCCACTACAATAGTTGCAGGAGAAAGTCCAGCCACAATTCTATTTCTCTGAATAAAGTTTTCCCGATCCGGTTTTCTTGTTGAACAAAATTCTGTTAATAAAATACCACCTTCCTGAAGAATCTTCTCTGACAGTTTTCTGTTTTTAGCAGGATATAAAAATTCGAAACCATGAGCAAGAACAGCAATGGTAGGTTTTTGATTTTGGATAGATTGTTCGTGAACTTCTTTGTCTACCCCTAATGCAAGGCCGCTTACAGAAACATATTGGGAAGATTGAGTCGCTTCAAAAAAGTCTCCGATAAACTGTTTCCCGTAAGAAGTCATATTTCGGGTTCCAACCATGCTTATTTTTTGAAGTGAATCGTCAATGTTTCCTTTTTGGTAGAGGATAGAAGGTGCATCTGTGCATTCATTCAGAAGAGCTGGAATCTCATTAAGATGTCTTATTCTGATTCGGATATTGTTTTTTTGGCAAAACTTAATTTCTTTTTCTGCAAACTTCAGATGGTTCTCATTTCCAATATCAGCAACTGTTTTTTGCCCAATTCCCTCTAGTTTTTTGTATTCTTTTTTTGCTTTTTTCCATGCATTTTCTGCACTTCCAAACGTTCTTACAAGTTTATGGAAATTGATGTCACCAATCTGGCTGCTTTCGCGTAAAGCGATAGCATATAAATATTCTTCGGAGATCATGTGTGTTTTTTATCAAATGTAATGAAATAAGTTTTTATTTTCTTCTTAATTCATCCAAATGATTCCAAATGTCGTCTCTTTTTTTGTAAGGAAGTTCCATGAAGTCTTCCGGGTGATTTTCTTTGTATTCCTGCCATAGTTTATCATCTTTTTCACTGTAGTAATTAGGATATTCCCAGATGAATTTTTTCTTTTTCTCACCTACATTTTTAAAAGCAAACGCGATGATACTGCCTACAGCGGCTCCGGAAAGGTGAGCCTGCCATGAGATTTTGCTAGGCTCCTGCATATTATAAAACAGTTCTTCGGGTAGCATGCCCCATACTAAACTTCCATAATATAAAACAACGAGTAAAGAAATGGTGAGAAGCTTCATATTCCATTTAAAAACCCCGCTGAAGAAGAGGAAAAAGGCCAGAACATAAACTACACCACTGGCTCCGATGGTACAGGTGTACATATATTCACCGGTCATGATGTCAATAGGAGGAAGGAGCCACACCAAAAGCCCTGTTGCTATCCATCCGATGAAAAAAACTTTATTAGCCACCAATGGATAGAATTGATACAACAGAAACATCAATGCTGCTATAGGAATAGAATTTCCTATAATATGGTCTGTATTTCCATGTAAAAGCGGAGAGGTGAGAATTCCGAGTAGTCCCTCGGGAACAAGGGGAATAATGGCTCCGAAGCAACTTCCAAAAAAGCCATGCATTTGTAAAAAAAAACCGAACCACATTGCAGATAGCATCAGCAAAGGATATAAAATTGCTCTTTTGGAAATTACATTTTTAAACATGGAGATTGTACGTCAAATCAAAAGCCAATGATAAATTTCGGAAAATTTGTCGATGAAACCTCTTATACACGCCTGATTTTAAGACAAAAGGTATCAAATTTAATTTTTGAACCTATTATTTTGGCATTGATTGTATTGAAGTGTTTTGATGTCAGCAGGTTAAAATCCAAAAAAAGTATATTGTTTAAGGGAAAATTTGCCGTTAAAAAAAATATATTAATATTTTTGCATTGAAAATTATTTAGAGTAATGAAGAAGTTTTTATTGATTCTTTCCATGTTTATTGGGATTGATGCAAGTGCACAAGAAGAATTAAAAAAAGATTCCGTTGTGGTAGACACAGTAAAAAACTGGTCAGTGTTAGGGAAAAACACTTTAATGATTAATCAGGCTGCCTTTTCGAATTGGGTAGGAGGTGGAGCCAATAATGTAGGTTGGCTTGCCGGTGTCAACTACAATATCACCTATGAAAAAGAGAATGATCTTTGGGAAAATATTGTTATTCTTGGATACGGACAGAATGACACCAAAGGGCAAGGAATAAGAAAAACCCAGGATGTTATTAATGTTTCTACCAATTACGGGCGAAAGTTTTCCAAAAGTTGGTATTTATCCTTAGGGGCGGGTTTACAGTCTCAGTTTGCTGCAGGATATGAAGACGGAAATAATCCGGAAGCCAAGAAAACTTCGAACTTTATGGCGCCAGGTTACATTAACGTCGGTATGGGTATCACTTATAGGCCTAATGATGATCTGACGGTAACCCTGCGTCCTACCAACGCCAGATGGATTCTTGTAATGGATAAAGAACTTCAATTTGCTGGAAGTTATGGTTTGAAAAGGGACGGAGATTCTTCATTATTACAGTTCGGTTTTTTGGGAACAGCCATATATAAGCTGAAAATAATGGAAGATATTTATTTAACAAATACTGCTTCTGTTTTTTCCAATTATCTAGATCATCCGGACAGGCTGGCTCTTGCCTATGGGGCAATTTTGAATTTAAAAGTGAATAAATATATTTCTTCTAATATTACCCTAGATCTGCTATATGACCATAATCAAATTGCAAAAACTCAGTTAAAACAAACGTTGGGAATTGGTTTTGCTTATACCCTGGACAATGGCGTGAAGCGATCTGAGCGCAAAGACAGCCAATGGTGGATTAAAAAATAAGGTGACTATATAACAATTTTACACCACTGTCATTGACTACGTCGAATCTTCGATTTCTGACGAAGGAAGAATCTCATAATATGGCTTAGATTCTTCATTTCACTTCGTTACATTCAGAATGACAGAATTATAATAATAAGATAACCGCATTAGTGTAAAATTGTATATAATTACCAAAAATAAACTATCAGGAGAATTTAATTTTAAAAGCGTTTCAATAATGAAGCGTTTTTTTATTTTAAAGATTCCGGACTTAAGTTACTTTAAGTTTGCTAGGTATAAATGGTTATTTAAAGGTTTTATTTTCATTGTTTTATAATGATGGAAACGCGTGAATTCAATTCATTTTAAGGTGAGTTTTATCTTGGCGTAAATTATTATTTATACATTTGTAGTAAATCGTTAATTATGAAAAAAGTTTTATTGATCGCTTCTGTTTCTTTTGGAGTTTTGACTATGGCTCAGGAAGCGAAAGCTGATGCTCCTGCAACAGACACAGTTAAAGCCTGGTCTATTCAAGGACAAAACACTTTAATGCTTAATCAAGCTGCTTTCTCCAATTGGGTTGGGGGTGGAGCCAATAACGTCGGATGGCTTGCCGGTGTCAATTACAACCTTACTTATGAAAAAGATAAAGATCTTTGGGAAAACATCATTATTCTTGGTTACGGACAAAACAATACGCAAGGTACTGGAGTAAGAAAAACTCAGGACGTTATTAACTTGTCTACAAACTATGGTAGAGAGTTTGCTAAACATTGGTATATCTCTGGAGGTGTTGGTCTTCAGACTCAATTTGCTCCAGGTTATGAAGATGGTAACAATCCCGATGCAAAGAAAATCTCAAACTTTATGGCACCAGGTTATCTAAGCGTTGGAGCGGGGGTTACTTATCGTCCAAATGATAATTTGACAGTGACATTACGTCCCGCGAATGCCAGATGGACTTTTGTGTTAGATGAAGACCTTCAAAAAGCAGGAACTTACGGACTTAAAAATGATGGAGATTCTTCTCTTTTCCAATTCGGTTTCTTGGGAACAGCAATGTATAAGCTGAAAATTATGGAGAATATCACTTTGCTTAACACGGCTTCGGTGTTCTCAAATTATCTGGATCACCCGGAAAGATTAGTGCTTGGATATAGCGGAGTGCTAAGTATGAAGATCAATAAATATATTTCTACCAATGTAACTTTGGATCTATTATATGATCACAATCAGATTTGGAAAACTCAGTTGAAACAGACGTTAGGAGTAGGTTTGGCGTATAATTTTGATAACGGAAAGAAACGTTCAGAAAATAAAGACAACCAAAGCTGGTTTAAAAAATAATTTCAAAGAGATAAAACAATAAAAAAGCACTTCAAAATGAAGTGCTTTTTATGTATCAAATATATATAAGATTAAAATTCTATATCTACTTCAAGTTTCTCAGCTAAAAGCTTTGAAATCTTCTCTTTTAGAGGCTCAATATCGATGTTTTGCATCGCATCATTAGCAAATGCGTATAGAAGTAACGCCTGAGCTTCTTTTTTAGAGATTCCTCTAGCTCTTAGATAGAACAAGGCATCTTCATTAAGCTGGCCTACTGTACATCCGTGAGAACATTTTACATCATCTGCAAAAATCTCTAACTGAGGTTTAGTATCAATACTTGCTCCTTCACTTAGCAAAACGTTATTGTTCTGCTGGTAAGCATTGGTTTTCTGAGCGATTTTATCAACAAAAACTTTTCCATTGAAAACTCCGTGGGCATTACCATCGAAGATTCCTTTATAGTTCTGGTAACTTTCACAGTTAGGGAAATTGTGGTGAACCGCTGTATGATGGTCTACCAACTGATCTTTTCCGATAATTGTAATTCCGTTCATGAATGAATTGATATTCGATCCATTCTGAATAAAATCAAGGTTGTTTCTTACCAGTTTTCCTCCGAAAGAGAAGGTATTTACAGTGGTTAAACTGTCTTTCTCCTGTCTTGCAAAGGTATTGTCTACAAGGTAAGAAGTATTATTATCGTTCTGAAGCTTGTGCCAGTCTGCTTTTGCATTTGGATACGTAAAAATCTCTGTTACAGAGTTGGTGAACACATAAGTATCATCAAAATTGTGGTGGCTTTCAATAACCTCAACCTTAGCTCCTTCTTCTACAATTAATAAATTTCTTGTATTGTAAAATGTATTTTCTTCCTGATTCTGAGAAATGTAGAAAACATGAATTGGCTTTTCAATCACTACATTTTTAGGAACTTTCAAAAAGAAACCATACTTGCAGTATGCAAGATTTAAGTTTGTGAAAGCTAAATCTTTGGAAGCAATTGTATTGAAATACTTTTCAAATACCTCTTTATGTTTGTCATCATTCAATGCATAATTGAATGAAAGGAACTCTACATTTTCAATAGAAACTTTTGAAAGTTCTTTGTGAAGTTTACCGTTTACGAATACAATCCAATCAAAATTTTCTTCTCCAAGGTGCAGTTCATCAAACTGTTCTTTAGTGATGTTGTGGTTTTCTTTCGGGAAGAAGTTATAGCTTTTTTCCGTGATCTCCTTTAGATTGGTATATTTATATTCTTCGTCTTTTTTTGTCGGAAAACCTATTTTTTCGAACTTCTGAAGAGCAGCTTTTCTATTGTCATCCAGAAATCTGTGACGAAGGCTCTCCAAAAACTCATTATGGTTTTCGATGATTTGTTCTTTTAATGCCATTACTGGTATATCTGTGGTTTGCACCATTTTTTCTTTTTATTTTGAACTAAAAATATTGCTATTCCGAGGAACAGGGAATCCAATTTTTAATATTAGAGATTCTTCTTTTTGCTACGTTTCTGAATGACCGCGAAAATTTTTAATCTCTGAAGTACTCCTTCTTATTAGTTAAGAAGCCAGTCGTACCCTTTTTCTTCAAGCTCTAATGCTAAAGATTTATCACCTGTTTTGATGATTTTTCCATCAGCAAGAACGTGAACGAAGTCAGGTTGAATATAGTTAAGCAATCTTTGATAGTGTGTAATCAAAAGAACTGCGTTTCCTTCGTTTTTAAAATGATTTACCCCATCAGCAACAATTCTTAATGCATCGATGTCTAATCCTGAATCTGTTTCGTCAAGGATTGCCAATTTAGGGTTAAGCATCATCATTTGGAAGATCTCATTTCTTTTCTTTTCACCTCCGGAGAATCCTTCGTTCAGCGATCTTGAAAGGAAATCTTTTTTGATTCCTAATTTTTCAGATTTTTCACGGATTAATGCAAGCATTTCTTTTGCAGGCATTTCTTCCAATCCATTTGCTTTTCTTGTTTCGTTTAAAGCTGCTTTGATGAAGTTCGTTACAGAAACTCCCGGAATTTCCACTGGATACTGGAAAGATAGGAAGATTCCTTTGTGTGCTCTGTCTTCCGGAGCATCTTCAATGATGTCTTCTCCTTGGAAAAGAATCTCTCCACCTGTCACTTCGTAATCCTCTTTTCCTGCGATTACAGAAGAAAGAGTAGACTTACCAGCTCCGTTTGGCCCCATAATAGCGTGAACTTCTCCTGGTTTTATTTCAAGGTTAATCCCTTTTAATATTTCTGCGCCATCTTCAATTTTGGCGTGAAGGTTTTTAATTTCTAACATTTTATTTGCTTAAACAAATTATTTTTGAATTCTATATACTAAACTTTCAGGCTGACCAGGAACATCATTTAGGGTCCCGACTTTGATCATACCTGCCTTTTCCAAAACTTTAACAGAAGCTAAATTACTGGGGCGGACAATAGCAAATATCTCTTCTTTATTATCCTCATTCAACCCAAAATCTATAGCTTTCTTTGTGAATTCTGTAGCGTATCCTTTCCCCCATGCCTGGGAAGCAAAACGATAGCCTAAATTCAATTTTTCTTCTTCTCCGTAGAGTCTGTAGCTCAATCCGCCATAACCTATTATATTTTCAGGATTGTCTTTTTCAACAATCGCCCAGCTTCCAAAATGATAGGTTTCCCAATGATCAAGCATTCTGGTAAATGTACTTTCTGCTTTTTCAAAACTCATAGGTCCGCTTGGGTTATGAATATTGGTTTCAGGGTCATGATTAATTTCAAAGAATCTCTCAAAATCTTCTTTTGCGGGTTTTCTTAAAATTAATCTTTCTGTAGCTACCATATCTTTTTATCCTACTGATCCTTCTAATGAAATTTCTAGTAATTTCTGTGCTTCAATAGCAAATTCCATTGGAAGCTTATTGAGAACTTCTTTACTGAAACCGTTTACGATCAAAGCAATGGCTCTTTCCGTATCAATACCTCTTTGGTTACAGTAGAAAATCTGATCTTCTCCAATTTTTGAAGTGGTTGCTTCGTGCTCCAATTGAGCAGTAGGATCTTTAATTTCGATGTAAGGGAATGTATGTGCTCCACATTCATTACCCATCAACAAAGAGTCACACTGGGAGAAATTTCTTGCTCCTTTTGCAGAAGGCATTACTTTTACAAGCCCTCTGTATGAGTTTTGAGATTTTCCAGCAGAGATTCCTTTTGAAATGATCGTTGACTTGGTGTTTTTTCCAATGTGGATCATTTTTGTTCCTGTATCTGCATATTGGTGATTGTTGGTTACAGCAATAGAGTAGAACTCTCCGATTGAGTTATCACCTTTAAGGATACAAGAAGGATATTTCCATGTTACAGCAGAACCTGTTTCAACCTGTGTCCATGAGATTTTTGCGTTTCTCTCACAAAGACCTCTTTTCGTTACAAAGTTGAATACTCCCCCTTTTCCTTCTTCATTACCCGGGTACCAGTTTTGTACCGTTGAATATTTAATCTCAGCATTATCTAATGCAATCAGTTCTACTACTGCCGCGTGAAGCTGGTTTTCGTCTCTTGATGGAGCTGTACATCCTTCAAGGTAAGAAACATAACTTCCTTCATCTGCAATGACAAGTGTTCTTTCAAACTGTCCTGTTCCTGCCTGATTGATACGGAAATAAGTGGAAAGTTCCATTGGACATCTTACGCCTTTAGGAATATAACAGAAACTTCCGTCAGAGAATACTGCGGAGTTCAGTGCTGCATAGAAATTATCTCCTCTAGGAACTACTTTTCCAAGATATTTTCTTACTAAATCTGGGTGATTTTTAATAGCTTCAGAGATGGAACAGAAAATAATTCCTTTTTCTGCCAATGTATCCTGGAAAGTAGTTTTCACAGAAACTGAATCTATTACAATATCTACAGCAACTCCTGAAAGTCTTTTTTGTTCCTCAATATTAATTCCTAGCTTTTCGAAAGTTTTTAATAATTCAGGATCTACCTGATCAAGGCTTTCCAATTCAGGTTTTGCCTTTGGAGCTGCGTAGTAACGGATAGCTTGAAAATCCGGTTTTTCATATTTGATATTAGCCCAAGTAGGTTCTACCATTTTCAACCAGATTTTGAAAGATTCCAAACGCCATTCAGTCATCCATTCCGGCTCTTCTTTTTTAGCAGAGATGGCACGGACGATATCCTCATTTAAACCAATTGGGAAATCTTCATAATCAATTTTGGTTTCCCAACCGAATTCATATTTTTTATTTTCTAGATCGACTCTTAAATCGTCTTCAGTATATTTACTCATTATAATTTTTTAGATTTCAGATTTAGACTTCATATTTTTCTGATGTCTAGGATCTTATGTCTTTTCTCTAAAGACTAAATGATTCTCCACATCCACATGTTCTGGATGCGTTCGGGTTGTTAAAAACAAACCCTTTTCCGTTCAATCCTCCTGAATATTCAAGAGTGGTTCCTGCTAAATAAAGGATGGACTTTTTATCGATAATAATTTTAATGTTATTATCTTCGAAAATCTGATCTGTGTCTGTTTTTTGGTTATCAAACTTTAAAACATACTCTAAACCAGAGCATCCGCCGCTTTTTACCCCAACTCTTATATAATCTTCAGCAGGGTTAAAACCATCTTCTGTCATAAGTTGGATGGCTTTCTCCTTTGCATAGTCTGATACTTTTATCATTGTATTTATTTAGAATGATTTAATGACGCAAAAATACGAACAAAAATCAGGATATAAAAATCAGCATTTTTATTTTATCGATTTTTATCATTGATGAGTTTAACCTTGGTAATGTTTTGAAATCCAAAACATAAATTGACTCGAATATGAAAAGAATAGGCATTATTGCTCTGGCACTGTTTATACAGCAGGTTTCTGCACAAACTAACCGATTTGTATATCAGGTAACGATGAAGCCGGATGCTGAAAATAAAGCAGATACTAAAACTGAAAATGCATATCTTGATATTTCTCAGGACAAATCGATTTTTTATTCTGAAAACAGGATCAAAAGAGATTCTATCATGCAGAAAGCCTTTCAGGGTGGCGGCGGAAGAGGAAGTATCAATAGGGATCAGATGGAAGGTCTGAGAACCAATATCAATTATTCCGTAGAAAAAGATAAAACCAATCAGAAAACTTATTTTAAAGATCGAATAGGACGAGATATTTATTCTTATGAAGAAGATAGGCCTTTAAACTGGAAAATTTCTTCGGAAACAACAAAAATAGGGGAGTATAAGGTTCAGAAAGCAGAAACAGATTTTGCGGGAAGAAAATGGACTGCATGGTTTACGACAGATCTGCCTTATCAGGATGGACCGTATAAATTTGGTGGTCTTCCGGGGCTGATTGTAAAAGTTGAGGATGATAAAGGAGATTATTCTTTTGATCTGATGAAGAACTATAAGATTGGGGAACTGCCTGCATTAAATCAGTTTGGAAATACTTTAAAAGTAAAAAGAAGTGATTTTGTAAAACAACAGCAAAAGTTTAAAACTGATCCGATGTCATTTATGAACCAGGGGTCTGGTCTGGCCACTACCATGAGAATAGGCGGCGGAAGAGGCCCGGGAGGAGGAAATCAGGATCCTGCTGAGATGAGAAAACGAATGGAAGAAAGGGTGAAAGAAGAAGCCAAAAAGAACAGTAACCCGATTGAACTACAATAAATAAGAATGTATTCTAAATAAACCTAACAGGTTGTTAGGTTTAAAATTAGCATAAAAACGGGAAGATAAGCTTTATTCAATCCAATTGAAATAAAAAATAAACGCCAGTGAACAGATATTCACTGACGTTTATTTTATAATGTTTATTGTTATTTCAAAAGCTGATTGAAAGTATCTCCCTGTCTGATATCTCCAGTGTTATATCCTTTCATAAACCATTCTTTACGCTGTGCAGATGACCCATGAGTAAAGCTTTCCTGATTCACATATCCTTGTGATCTTTTTTGGATATTATCATCACCTACAGCTTGTGCCGCATCTATAGCAGACTGGATATCTCCCGGTTCCAGAATTTTTCTAGAGTCATCCGTGCGTTTTGCCCAAACTCCGGCATAGAAATCTGCCTGTAATTCTGTAGCTACGGATACCCTGTTCATTTCTGCTTCGGAATATCTTCCGCTTCTTCTCAAGGCATCTACTTTTTGGGTGGTTCCTAAAAGAGTTTGTACGTGATGGCCCATTTCATGAGCAAGAACATAGGCTACTGTAAATTCAGTTACTTTTGCTCCGAATCTTTGTTGAAGCTCACTGAAAAATTCCATGTCCATATAGATTTTCTGATCAGCCGGACAATAAAAAGGCCCCATAGCAGATTGTGCAGTACCACATCCAGAATTGGTAGTGCTTTCGAAAAGTACAATTCTAGGTTCAGAAAAAGTCATACCATTTTCTTTAAAGATCTGATCCCAGGTTAGGGTATTCCATCCGGACATCATATCAACCATTTCCCCGATTTGTTTTTCCTGTGCAGTAAGCTCTCTTTTTTCTCCTGTGTTTCCTGAAGACTGTATGCTGCCGGAATTCAAAATACCGGAAGGATCACCTCCTAAAAAGAAAACAATGGCTGCTATAATTAAAGTTCCGAGCCCGCCGCCTACAATCATACCACCACCTCCGCCTCCGGAGCCACGGCGATCATCAACGTTACCGCCTCTGTCGTCTGTCCATCTCATAATAATATCTTTTTTTGTGTCGTAAATTTATAAAATTAAACCTTACAATAACTAAAATGTTATGACAGGAAAATTTTTATCAGGATAATTATCAAACTTTTGGATCAGATTTTTTCTATTCTTCATTAAACTTTTCTCTGAGAACTTTTTTATAATATTCTTTATTATGCCCATTGATATGTTCCAGGTAGTTGTATTTCTCCTGAAAATATTGTTTTTGGCAGTTTTGTGGTAGGTATTTGTTAATATTATCATTATCTGTATGTTCAACAATAGGGTAAGTAGGAAGTTCTGTCTGCAATAAAGATCTGTTTTTTGCTAAAACTTCAATGACACTATAATGTAAAGATGTTGTACAGCTGAATCTGGAAATATCTGTTTCTATATATTTTTTGAAATAATAATTAATGGCTTCTTTTTTAAAGGCTGTTTCTCTTCGGTCAAGTGTAGAGAATATTGTATAAAGCCAGTTATATTTGATATAATTTTTTAACCTTCTGATTGACATTTTATCTTCCGGAGAAACAACAATGTTAGGTAATTGGACTTTCTTTAAAACATCCAGAAAGAGTAACTCTGTTACATTTTTTAATTCACCAATATTTTTCTTCTGACCTATTAGCTCATAAGTATTGATTTTGCCGAAAGTATCCACATTTAATGTTTCAGTAAGGTACTTGTGAAGTGCGGCTTTATCTCCGGAGTAAATCATTTCATCATTTTTACCCATGGTTGTCTTGAGCTTATCTGTAGGGTCAAGAAATAAATTAATATACCTAAACTTATTGTCTGATATTTTTATCTCAATTCTATTAGTCTCAGTAAACTCTTTCTTATCCCGATTATTGAGGGTTACTTCGTTTTTGCCATTTTTTATAATGATAGCTCTGCCCGTGTTATTGGTAATGATAAGCGTCTGGGCTCTTACTGCTGAAAATAAAAATAAGAGGATGAAAAACATCCTCTTATGTATAAATGAATACTTCATATTTTAAAGTATAAAATTCAATCATTACTTAAATTCTGTTTTTTTTATTCACAGTTTTTAAATTCTCTTCCTGAATTTTTTGATTAATGCTCTCCTCCTTCAAATATAATTAAAATATCTACTGGGGAAGGGTTTTATTAAGCCTGTTCTTATCGGTTAAGCTGTTTGGTTTTCAGCCAATAAGAAGTTGACTGGTACGCTGAAATAGCATCATCTACCAGCTTTTGATCTGTGTTTTTAAGCAGCTTTTCATCATAATAAAGCTTAAATTCCGGAGCAAGATCACTTTTTTCCAGTTCCAGAGAGTATTGTTTTGCTTTTTTAACCGGAGAAATAATGGTTAAACGATTGTCCTTTACAAAACCAAGATCCTGATAAGTGGCAATATACGCCTTAGGCTGGAATTCTGGTTTGAAAACATCCTGACCTAGGAATTTTGATTGATAATTGAAATTCAGTAATCCGAAAAGGGTAGGCATCACATCAATCTGAGACATCAGAGTATCAAACTTTTGTGGCTGAATAAATCCTTCTGAAAAGATCATGGCAGGAATTCTGTACTTGTCCATCGGAAGCTCTGTTTTTCCGGCGCTGGATGCACAGTGGTCTGCAATAATAACAAAGACTGTGTTTTTATACCAATCCTGCTTTTTTGCCATATTGAAAAACAGTTTCAACGAGTAGTCTGTATATTTTACACCACCTTCACGGGATTTTGAAGTTCCTGGAATATCAATTCTTCCATCAGGATAAGTGAAAGGTCTGTGGTTGGAAACGGTCATCCAATGGTTGAAGAACGGTTTTCCTGATTTAGCTTCAGCATTCATAACCTGAATGGCTTTTCTGGCCATATCTTCATCTGCAACACCCCAAACATTGGCAAAGGTAATTTCTTCCGGTTTAAAGTTGTTTCTGTCTACAATATCATATCCGTTTCCACCGAAAAAGTCCTGCATATTATCAAAATAGCTGTATCCGCCATATAAGAATTTAACATCATATCCTTTTGATTTGAATACATTTCCTGTAGTGAATTTATTCTTGTTGTCATTCCTTTTGATGATACTTTCTCCAGCGGTAGGAGGAATACAAAGTGTTAAAGCTTCCAGTCCGCGAACCGTTCTGTTTCCTGTAGCATAAAGGTTAGTAAACATCAGAGATTTATCTGCAAGGCTATCCAGAAATGGAGTAATTTTTTGTGTATTTCCATAATGTTCAAGGAAGTCTGCAGAAAGACTTTCAATAGAGATCAATACTACATTTTTCTTGAGTTCCGGTTGCTCTGCTACAATGTTTCTTGATAAAGTATGTTGTGGATATTGGCTTAGGAAATTCTTCTCTGCCTGTTGTTGATTAAGCTGTGAATAAAACTGGAAATAATCAAGTTCATTATGGGTGAAAGCCCAGTAAAACTTAGGAAGTCCATTGGCTTCGATTTCATCAGCAAAAACATTGTCAGATTTGATTTGCATTAATGATGGAAGAGTCAACAAGCTGATGCCACAAAGTACAGCAAAAGACCCCAGTAAAATCAATTTCTGTTTAAAGTTAGGAAGCTCTAGTAATTCATCTTTAGTCTTTTTGTAGATAAACCAGGTAATGGTTAATGTAACAAGCATTATACCTGAAAACAGAGGAATAACAGGATAGCTTTCCATGATATTTCCAATAACTTCATTGGTGTAGATTAAGTAATCTACTGCAATAAAGTTATAACGCACTCCGAATTCATTATAGAAGAAGTATTCACTTACCCCATTGAAGATGATCAACAGTACATATAGTAATAATGTGATGAAATATAAAATATTTCGGATTTTAATCCTTTGAGTTGGAAGGAAAAGCATGATCCCAAACAGGAAAGTTTTTATTCCTACAAAAGAAAGAGCTACTTCTGTTACAGAGCCTCCGTATTGCTTGAAAATATTGTTTGGAATAAGCCAGATATAAAAGAAAAAGGCAACCAATGTTCCAAAAATAATATATCCGTATGGTTTTTTATATTTAGAGTTGGAAAGGAATAAAAAGTAGAGTGCAAGAATGGCACTGGCGAGGATAAAAACAAAAATATCGTTGATAAGACCTACAAACAGTACTTTAATGATCTCAAAAAATCCGAAACTGGCTGTGGTGATAGGATGGAAAAAGAATATTGTCCTTACGAGCAGGGAAATAATCAGATAAAAAACTCCTAAATATAGGAAAGGTTTTATTTTTTTTAGAAACATGGATTTATGGTCTATACGATTTTCACAAAGATAGTTGTTGTATACAACTTTTGGGTGAAAAAAAGCAAAACCTGATATTTATTAATAAGATTTTAAGAATTTAAAGATGTAATTTAAACAAATGTTTAATGAATTTGTCTTTGTCCTGAAATTTTCCAATAAAAAAGGACTATTAAAAAATAGTCCTGATATATTGTTAAAATAGGGCAACGATTAAGAATGTCCAAAACCGATGTTTCCTTTTTTATCAGATAATTTCTTTTTGAAATCAATCATTCTTAAGGCTGTTACTGCTGCTTCTACACCTTTATTTCCAAGGTCGCCACCGCTTCTTGCGATGGATTGCTCTTTGGTATCATCTGTCAGAACACAGAAGATGGTAGGAGTATCAGTCATGATATTACAGTCTTTGATTCCCTGTGCTACAGCTGAACAAACATAATCGAAATGAGGCGTTTCTCCACGAATTACACATCCAATAGAGATTATAGCATCATATTTTTTTTCTTTGCAAAGCTGCATACTTGCATAGTTTAATTCAAAGGCTCCCGGAACGGGGAAAAGTTTGATGTTTTCTGGTTTTACTCCTTCTTTTTCAAGAATTTCCAAAGCTGCATCACGAAGATTGTACGTTACAAAATCATTCCACTCAGAAAAAACAATGCCGATAGAAAAATCTTCGGCATTCGTTATATGAAGTGGCTTGTAATCGGAAAGATTAACTGTTGCCATTTTTTAGTAATATTTAGTCATTTCAATGTAAGAATCAGACATTCCGTTGTCATAATCCTGATATTTCTCATCAATTGAAGAGAAGTATTTTTTAGCTTCTGCATTTTTCTTTAATCCTAATGCTAGGATACCTGCTTTTCTTGTGAAGAAGTAAGTTGTATAAGGATCATCAGAAGCAGTAGCTGCTTTGTCTAATAATGATAAAGCTTCATCATTTTTATTCAATCCTGATTTTGCATCAGCCATAGCTCCATATTTCATTGCCATCAGCGTTTTGTTGTCAGAAGAGAATTTATCTAATAGATCGTAAGCTTCTTGGAATTTACCTTCTTTGAACTTCAATAAACCAGCGTTGTAAGCAGATAGCTGACCGATGCTTGTACCTGAATATTCGTTAGCCGTTCCGATGAACCCCGGGTTTGCAGCAGACTTTCCTCCTAAAGCTTCAGCATTTTTATTTTCTGTAAGGTTTTTCTGAGCAGCAAGGAAGCTTTTTACAGCTTCAACATTTTTAGGAGCAACTACAAATTGCTTATATCCGAAGAATCCTAAAACTCCTAAAACTAAAACTCCAAATACAATCCCTAAAGGTTTTGAATATTTTTCAAGAAATCTCTCAGTGTTTAAGGCCTCTCTGTCAAGATCTTTGAAGAACTCAACCGTTTCTTTACCTTCTTGCTCATTCTGAGCATTCTTTCCCAATTTTGCCATAAGTTTTTAAAAATTGAATTGCAAATTTAATTGTTTCTTAGAGATTTACAAAATACTTTATGGGTATTATTATTTAAATCTTGAGAATTTGTTCTTATTTATCATAAAAAACTTCGACTCTGCTCTGCGTGACATTTCTAAACCTATAGTTTTTCTAGTAGTTGTCATGCTGAGCAGAGTCGAAGCATATTTCGTATTCTGAATTTTAATATTCTAAAATGTGGTAGACCTCTGCACCAAACTTTTTTAGTTTTTCATCTCCATTCAGTCCTTTTAAACCAATCAGGAAGCTGAATTGAGAAACGGTTGCTCCTTGTTTTTCTACCAACTTAGCGGCTGCCTCTGTTGTTCCTCCTGTTGCTAGAAGATCGTCATGGATTAAAATCCTTTGTCCTGGTTTTATCTGCCCTTCTCGGGTTTCAATAATGGCACTTCCATATTCCAAGTCATATTTTTCTGAAATGACAGGTGGTGGAAGTTTTCCTGCTTTTCTGATTAAGATAAAAGGAACTTCCAGTGCTACGGCAATCGCAATTCCAAAAAGATAACCACGACTTTCTATTCCGCATACTGCATCTACTTTTCCTTTACTGTTGGCTGCAAGGTCTGTAATTACATCTTCATAAAGTTTTGGATCTAAAAAAATAGGTGAAATATCCTTAAACTGAATCCCTGGGATAGGAAAGTCCGGAATATTTTCAATTGTATCTTCTAGTCTTTTGATTAATTCTGCTGAAGCCATTTATGGGTTGATTTTATAGCTGGAAATTTTCCAGTCTCCGTTTACATTTTTAAGTCCGAAAGTTACTTTTAGTGAAGTAGTCTTTCCATTTTTATCCGTTACATCATAAGTAGCGTTTACACTTGCCCCATTAGCATTATTTGCACTTGTGGTAATGTTTTTAACGCTTACATTTTTTACTGCTCCAAAACCTGAATTTGGATTTGAGAAAGATTCATAGCTTCCCCAGCTTGGGTTATTGGATGTATCATAAGCTGCTTTTAGGTTCTGAGAACTTACGCTGCTTAGAAATTTACTTACTGTATTTTTTGGATCTGCAGTTGGCTGTTTTGGAGCGGCTGGTGCTGCAGGAGTTGTTGTACCAGGGTCTGTAGTTGTAGATGGAGTAGTAGTGGCTGGGTTATTAGGGTCTACTACTGCACTTGGTTGCTGTTGTACTGCTGTTGTATCTGTTTTTGGAACGGCAGGAACTTTAAGAGCTGCTGCATTTACATCCAAGCCAATTTTAGACATTTTGAATGTCTTTGCTGTTGTTTTTACAGAAACGGTGATATCAATTTTATTGTCTACTACTTTTGAAGCAGGAATAGAAGAGAATTTAAGGTTGAATCCTTTAAAGTTGTTATCCTGCATCAGGTTTTTAGCTGTTGAGAGTCTTACCCCATTGCTGAAAACTTCTAATGTAGCTTCCAAACCAGCCCCTGTAAATGACACTGGTTTTCCAGCAGCATCTACTAATCTTGGAACAATCTGGATTGCTGTTGGTGCACCATTTCCGTCATCTCCTGTTGGTCTTGTAACAATAGATAATGCTCCTGCTTTTACGTCATTAGGATCACTTTCCTTGGCTTTATCATCACCAAAGATATTCATTTCACCTAATGAAGGTGGATTAGTACTGGCCCATTCAATTCCGTTTTTCTGTGCAACTTCGTCTGCCAGGGTCATAATCTCAGGAACTTTTTTCCCGTTAATCAGTTTTCCAAGAGCTTTTAGCTCATTCACATCCCCATCAGCTTCCACGCCAAATGTTTTAAGGATATAAAGAGCCTCATTAAACTTAATCTGTTTAATGGTAGGCAAGCTGGAAGTCATATCATTGATACTTGACTGCAGCGTTTTAGTATTCGTAGCATCTACATGATCTTTCTTACATGCTGTAAAAAGCAACAGACTGAAAACAAGTAGAAAAGAAAACTTTTTCATTTTTATTTGGTTTGTTGCAAATTTACTAAAACCTTTATTAATACTAGATTTTATTTTTTGATTTGTTTTCCTGAGCATGATTATAACCATAATTCCTGAAAGATTGTGCATAAAAAAAGACTGATCGTTTTAACAATCAGTCTTTTATGGTTTTATTTTATGACAAGTCCTTAGAAAGGATACTCATAAATTTCAGATTCGTGTAAGTAAGGGTTTCCTGTAGGGATCAACTTCAGTTTAGATAAAGCTGAAAGTACAGTAAACATAAATAGTCCAGCTACAAATAGAACTGCTCCTAGGATTAACAAGAATACTTCAGGAGTGTTCCAGAATGGTCCTACCGTTCCTGGCATTACCATGTTGAAGTAATCTAAAAGGTGTCCTAAGATAACGACTACTGCCATTGTGGTAACCACTTTATAGTTTCTCTTGATGCTGCTACTTACTAATACCAATAGTGGTAATAAGAAGTTAATAATCAGCATTGGTAAGAATGTAGTTCCATAGTGTTGGAATCTTCCAAAGAAGTAGTTAACCTCTTCCGGAACGTTTGCATACCAGTAAAGCATGAACTGAGCGAACCATGTATATGTCCAAAGCATACTTGTAGCGAAAAGGAAAACTCCTAAATCGTGTAAGTGGTTGTCATTGAACTGTGGTAAGAAACCATTTTTCTTAAGATAAACACTTAATAGAATGATTACAGCAATACCACTTGAAAGGCAGCTAACCATTGAATACCAGATATACATTGTAGAATACCAGTGAGGGTCAATAGACATCAACCAGTCCCAAGCCCAAGCAGCAGAAGCAAATCCGAAGAATGCAATATATCCTACTGCCCATCTGTAAAGCATTTGATACTCAACTTTAGATTTAGTATCATCCACTTTTTTAGACTGAGCTTTAAGTTTCCATGCGAAGAAAGAAGCACCTACTACATAAATGATCGTTCTGATAGCATAGAAAGGTATGTTTAAGAATCTTTTCTTTTCGAATAAAATTACGTCAAAGTGTGCCGATTCAGGATTCGTTAATTCCGGATCCATCCAGTGGAATAGGTGGCCATTGTGAGTGATATTTAAAATCATCATAATAACCAGAATAGCACCTCCGTAAGGAATATAAGAAGCGATAGCTTCCATTACTCTTGTAATAATAATTGGCCAACCTGCGTGGGCAGCATGCTGAATACAGTAAAAAAACAATACAGCACAACTTACTCCAAAGAAGAACACAGCTACAAAGTGTAACGATGCTAAAGGCTGGTTGTGAACTTGCATAGTAGCATGCTCTAAGTGAGCAGCATGATCCTGCGGTCCAACCATTTCACTTGAGTGTGTAGGAGCATCATGTCCAGAAGCATGAACAGCTTCCATCATATGTTCTATTTGCTCAGTAGAAAGTCCTTTGTTCATAAAGAAACCAATACCAAACAGAACTAAACCTACAACAAGAAGTATGATAGAAGTTGATTTTAATTTTGGTGAAAAACTATACATTTCTTTTCTTATTTTTTAGTTTCGGTAGTCGTTTCAGTTGCTGGTGCCGCCGCTGTAGCTGCTGCCGGTGCTGCTGCTCCTTTTTTGAAAGCACTCATCACATACATAGCCACTCTCCATCTATCTCCTGCGTTTAATTGTCCCGCATAAGATCCCATGGCATTTCTACCGTTTGTTAATACATAATGAACAGACCCTACTGTAAGCTCTCTATCAGCATAGTTAGGCACTCCAGAGAATGCTCCTGTTTGTACAATTGGTCCTTGTCCATCACCTCCTGTTCCGTGACATGCAGCACAAGTGTGGTCGAACAATACTTTTCCTCTTTCAAGATCCTTAGCTGCATTAGCTGGGTTTAGAGGAGAAGCTGTTAGTTTTTTAGAAGCATCATAACCTGCGTTGTACTCGTCAACATTCTTTGGTTTTAATCCTTCTTCAAAAACTCCATCTTTATTTTGAGCAACTGATCCTTCTACTGGAGAAAGACCTGTTGCACCATTATTTCTAACAAAAGCCGGAATTTCATTTTCATGATCTGAATACGCATCCTGAGCCTTCATCAATGGATCATAAGCTACCGGAAAATACATGTCCGGGAAATATACCAACGGAGTGTTCTCCTTTGGTCCGCAAGAGTTAAGTAAAACTGTTGTTAAACCTAAAACTGCTGCAATTCTTAATACGTTCTTTTTCATTTTAAGCGTCTTTAACAGTTATTTCTTCAACTCCAGTTTCAATTAGCAACTGCTTTACAGATTCTACATCTTCAGTTACGAATTCCATCATGAATTTATCGTCAGTAGTTCTTGGGTCTGGATTCTGAGCTGGAGCTCCTGGATACATTTTGTTTCTAACTAAGAAAGTTAAAGACATCATGTGAGCTGCACAGAATACCATTAATTCAAACATTGGAACTACGAATGCCGGCATGTTGTGTGCCCAGTCAAAAGCAGGTTTACCACCGATGTTCTGAGGCCAGTCATGATTCATCACATACCAAGTTATTGTAGCACCGATAGTAACACCATAACAAGCATAGATGAAAGCTGCATCAGAAATTCTAGTTTTCTTTAACCCTAAAGCTTTGTCTAGTCCGTGAACCGGAAACGGAGTATAAACCTCGTTTATTGCGATTCCTTTATCGTTGAATGCTTTAACGCCGTTCATTAAATCGTCGTCGTCAGCATAAAGTCCGTATACAATTTTAGTGGTGCTCATCTCCTTCTTTTGCTTTATAAGTTTCACCTGAGATTTTCAAAATCGATTTTAATTCAGCCTGTGCAATTACAGGGAATGTTCTTGCATATAATAAGAATAATACAGAGAAGAATCCGATTGTTCCTAAGTATACACCCACATCAATGATCGTTGGCTTAAACATTGTCCAAGATCCTGGTAAGTAGTCTCTAGAAAGGTTGATAACGATGATATCAAAACGCTCAAACCACATACCGATGTTAATGATCAATGCAACAATGAATGTCCAGATAATGTTCGTTCTAGCTTTTTTGAACCAGAAAGAAGCAGGAACCACAAGGTTACAGATGATCAATGACCAGAATGCCCACCAGTAAGGTCCTACTGCAGCACCTGGAGAAAGGTAAGTAAAGTCTTCAAATCTAGATCCGGAATACCATCCGATGAAATATTCAGTAGCATAAGCTACAGTTACCATACCACCTGTAAGTACAATTACGATGTTCATAATTTCGATATGATACATTGTAATATATTCTTCTAAGTGACATACTTTTCTAGCAACTAATAATAGTGTCTGTACCATTGCAAATCCTGAGAAGATCGCACCAGCAACGAAGTAAGGAGGGTAGATAGTTGAGTGCCATCCTTTAATTACTGAAGTCGCGAAGTCAAAAGATACGGTTGTGTGTACCGAGAATACAAGTGGAGTTGCTAACCCTGCAAGAACCAAAGAAAGTTCTTCGAATCTTTGCCAGTGTTTTGCTTTACCACCCCAACCGAATGCAAGGAATGTATAAATCTTCTTAGTCCAAGGAGTTTTAGCTCTATCTCTGATCATTGCAAAGTCAGGGATCAATCCCATGAACCAGAATACAGTTGATACTGAGAAATACGTAGAGATCGCAAATACGTCCCAAAGTAGAGGAGAGTTAAAGTTCCCCCAAAGAGAACCGAATTGGTTTGGTAATGGGAATACCCAGTATCCAACCCAAACTCTACCCATGTGAATTACAGGGAAGATTGCTGCCTGTACAACCGCAAAGATCGTCATCGCCTCTGCAGATCTGTTTACAGACATTCTCCATCTCTGTCTAAATAATAATAATACTGCTGAGATTAGGGTTCCGGCGTGACCGATACCTACCCACCATACGAAGTTGGTAATATCCCAACCCCAGTTAATAGTTCTGTTAAGCCCCCATGATCCAATACCTGTCCCGATAGTATAAGCGATACATCCGAATCCATAGATGAATAGAACTAAGGCTGCATATAATGAAATCCACCATAATTTACCTGCTCTTTCTTCGATAGGTCGTGCAATATCTTCTGTGATATCGTGATAAGTTTTGTGACCAATAATTAGAGGTTCCCTTATCGGAGCTTCGTAATGTCCTGACATTTTTTACCTATTTATTATTTAAACTTTATTTTTCTACTCTGTTTCTTACTTTAGTGTGATAGAACACGTTTGGTTTTGTGCCGATCTCCTCTAGTAAATAATATCTTCTGTTAGAGGCATATACCTTTCTAATTGAAGAATCTTTATCATTCATGTCTCCAAATGTCATTGCACCAGTAGAACAAGCTTTAGAACAAGCTGTCTGGAATTCTCCATCCTGCACTCTTCTTCCTTCTTTCTTAGCCTCAAGAATAGTATTCTGAGTCATTTGGATACACATTGAACATTTCTCCATTACCCCTCTAGTTCTTACAACTACGTCAGGGTTAAGTACCATTCTTCCTAAATCGTTGTTCATGTTGTAATCGAACTTGTCATTTAGGTTATAAGTAAACCAGTTAAAACGTCTTACTTTGTACGGACAGTTGTTTGCACAATATCTTGTACCGATACATCTGTTGTAAGCCATATGGTTTTGACCTTGCTTACCGTGTGAAGTAGCCGCTACCGGACATACAGTTTCACATGGAGCGTGGTTACAGTGCTGACACATTACCGGTTGGAAGATTACATCTGGATTATCAGCCGGGTGGTTCAATGCCCCTCCGTCTCCGAATGCAGTACCATACAATTCAGGTACAGCCATTCCTTCTTTTAATCCTTCGTATACTTCAACTTTCTGTCTTGAAGAGTAGTAACGGTCAATTCTTAACCAGTACATATCTCTAGACATTCTTACTTCTTCTTTACCTACAACAGGAACGTTGTTCTCAGCCTGGCAAGCAATGATACATGCTCCACAACCTGTACAAGAGTTCAAGTCAATAGATAAGTTGAAGTGAGGACCGTCAGTATCATCAAATGCATCCCAAAGGTCAATTTTTCTTGCTGGAAGAGCTCCACTGATGGTGTGGTATTCCAAAGGTTTATTCCATCCTTTGTGTTCATCATCAAATGGTACGTTGATGAATTCAGCTAAAGGAACTTCCTTAGCGATTTCATAACGACCCATTAATGTATTTTGAAGCTGGATACCTGCGAATTCGTGATCTTCTCCTGTTTTCTCAATTTTAACACCAGAAAGAACAAGGTTAGAACCATCGAATAAAGGATAAGCATTTACCCCTGTATCAGCAGTTGCTCCTGAGTTTTTCTTACCATAACCAAGAGCAAGACCTACTGATCCTTCTGCTTGACCTGGCTGTACGAATACAGGAACGTCTTTTATTGTAACTCCGTTTACAGTAAGGTTTACGATAGAACCATCTAACTGCATTCTCGCGTTAAGATCGTTATCGATAGCAAACTTTTCTGCATCTTTTGGAGAAATTGTCAAGTAGTTATCCCAAGACATTCTAGTGATTGGATCAGGTAATTCTTGTAACCAAGGGTTGTTTGCCTGTGTTCCATCTCCCATTGCAGTCGTAGTATACAATACTAATTCTAATTCGGAAGCTTTGAAGTTTCCTAATTCAGCAACAGCCTGAGCAGCGTTTCCACCAGCATAAGATAATGTTGTTGAGTTAGTAGAAGCATTGATACCGTTATATAATGCTTTGTTGAAAGAAGTACTACCTAAAAGAGAAGCAGAGCTTGCCTTTAAATAATCGTAGTAGTTGTTTGCAGCGTTGTTTTTACCATTCTTCCAAACCAATAGAGATTCTTCAATCTGTCTTGATTTGTAAATCTTCTGGATCGTAGGCTGCATTAATGAATATACTCCTGTCTGTGGTTCGATATCTCCCCAAGACTCTAACCAGTTAGCTACTGGAATAACAGCCTTAGCTGCCTTGTACATTTCATTTTTCTTATCAGCAACAGCAATTACATAAGGAACTTTAGATAAAGATTTTTTGAAATCTTCTCCTTTTGGATGAGCATAGATAGGATCTACATTGTTGGTAACTAATACCCCAACTTGTCCACCGTTTACCCAACCTAGGAATTCCTGATATCTTGCACCGTTGAATTCTTTTAGGAAGTTTGCTTTACCAGTGAAAGCAACTGAACCTAATTTTTGGTTGATTAAGTGTGCTAAAACCTGTGCTCCTTTAGAACCATCAGCAAAAACAACAGCTTTGCTTCCTTTTGCTTTCAATTCGTTTGCAATTTCAGTAGCAGTCTTATCAGAAGTACCACCACCTACGATTGCATTGTAAACTTCAACTAAAGTTTTGTTTACTGCACTTGGTTTTAATCTGTATCTTGAGTCAGCGTTAGCACCAGTTAGTGACATGTTAGATTCCACTTGGATGTGTCTCAACATGGTTGCACTTGGTTTTCTAGCCGCTGCGTAAGAAGACTCTAAACTTGAAGCATTATAATCTCCTAAGAAATCAGCTTGGAAAGAAACTACCAATTCAGAACCGTTAAGATCATAAACAGGTAATGCTCTTTGTCCGAATACTTCCTGAGCAGCATCTAATCCTGCAGCATACGGATATGCATCGAAAGTTACTAATTCAGCTGTAGGATATTTAGCTTTGAATTCAGCGAATAACTTTTTGAAAGTTGGTGAAGCAAAAGAGTGTGATAAAACCACAATCTTTTTGCCTGACGCTTTAGCTTCTTCCAACCCTTTAATAACGAAACTGTCTACTTTATCGAAAGTTTCATCTTTACCGTCTAGTTTAGGCTGTTTTACTTTATCATTATCATAAAGAGAAAGTACACTTGCCTGAGCTCTTGCGTTAGTTTTACCTAAATCACCACCAGCCGGGTTTGGTTCAATCTTGATTGGTCTACCTTCACGAGTTTTTACTAAAACACTAGCAAAGTCGAACCCATCAAAATATGTTGAAGCGTAATAGTTAGGGATTCCCGGAATAATATCATGCGGCTTTACCACATAAGGAATCGTTTTGATTACCGGAGCTTCGCAGGCAGCTAAAGTAACTGCTGCTGTTGAGAATCCTAATAATTTAAGGAAATCTCTTCTTGAAGTACTTGATCCGTTCGTCTCAGCATCTCCAAGGAAATCTTCTACCGGAATTTCTTCCTGAAACTCTTTCTGAGCCAGCTTATTATTTAAAGCTGGATCTTTAAGTTCATGAATACTTCTGAATTGTATTTTGTTTGAAGCCATTTATACTTCTAATTTTTTAGTTATTAATAATGACATTTACCACACTCAAGACCTCCAATAGCATCTACAGTGATTTTACCTCCATCTTGTGGATATTGTTTTTTCAACTTGTCGTGTAGATTCTTGAAGTACTCTTTATTATAACCGTTGTTCATATCAACCTCAGTAGTTCTGTGGCACTCGATACACCATCCCATAGTAAAGTCGTTAGCCATTTGAACAACATTCATTGTATCAATTTTTCCGTGACAAGCTTTACAAACAACATCAATTTTGTTGTTAGGATTCTTTTTGTTGAAAGAATTGATGATCGCTTGTTCACCGGCAATTACGTGCTGTGAGTGGTTGAAGTAAACGAAGTCTGGCATGTTGTGGATTCTTGTCCACTCAACCGGCTGTGTTTTTCCTGTGTACTGTTGTTTTGCAGGATCCCAGCCTGTTGCCGCGTAGATCTTCTGGATTTCTCCATCATAGAATGCCTTATCTTTTCCTGGCTCCATGTAGTGATCTGCGTTGTATTCAGAAATTGTTCTGTGACAGTTCATACAAACGTTCATAGAAGGAATCTCAGATACTTTTCCGTATTTAGCACTAGAGTGACATAATTGACAGTCAATTTTCTGTTCTCCAGCGTGGATTTTGTGAGAGAAGTAGATAGGTTGCTCAGGCTTATAACCTTTGTAAACCCCAATCCACATTAACCAGTTCCAAACTCCGTAAGCAGCAAGAATAGCAAGAACAGCTATTATACCTTTTCCTACATAGTGGAACTTCTCATACATTTCCTTGAACGAACGAACTCTCGTTTCGTTAAGCCCTGTTAATTCTTCAGATTGACCTAGTTTAACTAATTGTCTTAGTTTAACCAAAATCCAAACTAATAAACCAGCGATGGCTAATAGGGAAATGATTACAATGTTTGTAGTAGATTTGTCTGCAGGAGCTGCCGCATCAGCGCCAGGTGCAGGAGTTGCTTCCGTTTTTTTCTCTTCCGGAGCAGGTGGGTTAGTAGTGAAAGCTAAAATGTCATCAATATCCTTCTCCGTAAGGTTAGGAAACTGTAACATCTCAGTTTTATTATACTTTTCAAAAATTTCATTGGCGTATTTATCCCCTGAAGCTCTTAAAGCTTTGTTATCTTTGATCCACTTGTGAAGCCAATCTTTGTCTACACCGCCTTCTGTCTTTACACGTTCTACAACCCCCTTCAATGGTGGTCCTATAACTTGTTTGTCCAGCGCGTGACATGCAGTACAATTCGCTTTGAAAAGTTTCTCTCCGTTTTTAGGATCGCCGTCTTGCCCGTAAAATGAAGCACTGGTTGATAGCAATAAGCCTATTGCGATCAACGTTTTTTTATAATGCTTTCTCCAACTAATCATTTAAATTATCTTATGTTAGTAAATTATTGAACATTCAATCAATTCCGCAAAAATAATATTTTTAACAGGAATTTAACGGTATATAGAAAGGGGAAAATATCATTTACGTTTAATTTGTATTGATTCTAAATAACTCGTTTGGTATAGTTTTTTAATTTGTATAAATTTGCGGAAACAAGTTTAAATGAGAAATTTGATTAAAATATTTTCGATATTATCATTGTTTGGTTTTTATAGTATTGAAGCACAGCAGGTTGTTAAAAAGGATACGCTTTCAGGAACAGAGCTTGTCATCACTATGGATTCCAAAATAAATGCTGCTTTGGAAGGAGTGGAAGATAAATGTTCAAAGGTTGTTACCTATAATCCAACGAAAGATTATAGTAACAATGACTCTGGTATTTCTTCAGGAACGAGTACAAAACCTAATAAGATTTATGTACCGAATAGGGAATTAACCAATGCTGAAATTTGTAGAAAAAATCCTCGAATTTTAGGATATAAAATTCAGATTACAACGGTTAAAAGCAATGAGGAAGCTAACGAAGTGAAATCTTATTTCAGAAAAAGATTTCCTAACCTGAAGGTGGAAACAGATGCTTCGTTAAGACCGAACTATAAAATTTTAGCAGGAAGCTATTTTACTAAACAAAGTGCGGCAGGTGATCTTTCGAGAATAAGAGAGTACTTTAAATCTGCAGTAGCTGTACAATACAGGATTTTCTGTTCAGAAGCAAAATAATATTGAAAATTTCAAAAATATAAAAGCCGAGACTCTTCTCGGCTTTCTTTATTGATAGTAGGTTTCTAAAAACCAAAAAAACTCTGACATTCTAAATAGATTATTTGAAAGTAAATAAACAAATAATAAGCTGACAATAAGTGTTAAAATAGCCATTATTTTAGGAGTGGATTTATATGCATAGAACAGCCATCCAATAAGCAATGGGTATACAAAAATAAAGTGCCCACCATAGATGTATGAAGTATGAAGTCCGAATCTCATGATGCAATGGATGAGGATATCAAAGAAGAATGATATCATAATAATCTGGACCCATTTGTTCTTAAAATTCTTAAGATAACTCCAACTTATCAGTATCAATAATATCACTATAAATATATAAGGAATTATTGATGAGTAAAGATCCATATAAAGACCTTTAAAGGTAAAGCCTTTCATATTATGTTTATCTGAAATAATAAAACCTGGGAATAGGATATTACCTCCAAAAAAGAAAGATAAAACCATGTCCCATGTCGGCATGGATTCTACATTTGAGAATTTTTCGTACTGCTGATTCGTCTTTGAGAAAATATTCTGGTATTTGAAATCAATCCTATAGAGATAAAGCAAAGTATATATGATGACGGCTATTATCCCTCTTAAAATGGCATTACCTATTTTTTTCCAACTTTTAAAAAGATTTTTTTCAAAGAATACTGGAATAAAAGCCTTTATAATATTGGTGATGGTGAGTCCTCCTATAGTAATACTCGCTAATGATAATGCTGCTGCAGGAGTCTTTTCTTCCTTTTTGAGTTTTATTGCTGCATAATAGTTATATAATGAAAGTAAAAATAGGGTATAGGTAAAATTCTCTGGAGTGAAGGAAAGAATAATATTAGTTGAAAATATTCCGAAAAATAATGTAATTAAAAGACTGTACGCTAGTGGAAGTCTGATGATATTTTTAAGATATTTGAAAATCTGTACAACATTTAGGGTAATGACAATATTACTGAGCCATGCCAGGGTTAGCCTGAAGGTCATATCCATTTTTCCTCCCGAAATAAATAAACAGAATTCTCTTATCCAGTTAAAGAAATAATAGGATAGCGGATGTCTTTCAAAGCTACCGCCGGTCATCAGGATAGATTTGTTATCAAAGCTGAAGTAAGCATCCCATGGAATTCTGCTATCAAAGATGACTCGGTAATGGATGGCAATATAAGAGCCAAGGATTCCGTAGCAGGTAATGAAGAATAGGAAAATACCCAGTTCGGTATAAGAGGATGGAAAAACCAACCTGAAAAAGTGTAAAAATTTTGTTTTAATAAATGACACGTGTCGTTTTTTTTGCAAAAGTAAAATAAAAAACCACCAGAATTGGTGGTTTTATGAAGATTGTATATACGCCGTGATTATTGTTTGATTATTTTTTCTGTAGTAGAAGTTCCATCAGCAAATTCTACTTTCATCAGATAAATTCCTTTTGGAAGAGCTGAAATATCTGTATTCCCGGCCTCACTTCTGTTAAGGGTCTTTCCTGACATATCAATAACTGAAGTTGCTTTTACTTTTTTGTCTGTTTTGATATTTACTTCTCCTTTTGTAGGATTTGGATAGACAGATGTATTGGATTTTGCTTTTAAAACTTCAGACGTTCCAAGAGATCCGGTGGCTATAACCTGTACATCATCTATTGAAACAGCATCTGCATTATCTGCAACATATTGGAATCTTATTTTAACATTCGCTTGCCCTATATAAGCTGCTAAATCTCTTTGTACGGTAACTGTATTGTATAGATCTGTATCTACATTTCCATCTCCGTCATCAATGAATCCTGTTTCGCTGTCTTCATTCCAAAGAGTTGTCCAGTTTGTTCCGCCATTGGTTGATATCTGTGCAAGAAGATTTCCTTCATTTAAGCTTATCATATATCCCCAGCCTAGTTTTACTTTAAAGGTTAGCTTTGGATTCGTTACTCCTGCTAAGCTAAAAGATGGGCTAACCAAACTTGCGTCGTTAGCTCCTGCAACCCAGTCAATCGTTGCAGAATTGCTTCCATTTATAGTGAATCTATTTCTTAATTCAGTAGAAATAGCAGATGTTCCGGAAAAGACAATGCTTGTAGAGTTCCACGCTCTATCTGTGTTAGTATTGGATTTTGTCCATCCGGTAGGGGGGAATGTTGCTCCATCAAAATTTTCAGAAAGTAATGTCTGCGCATTACTGTAAAAGCATGATACTGTTGCTAAAGAAAATATAAGTTTTTTCATATTAAAAGATTTCTCTAAAATTAGTGAAAATATTCAATATGGTGTAAAAAATTTATTATTTACTATATTTTGTAGTATATTCGTTAAGAACTACAAGAAAGTGTAGAACATCCTGCGGTGTCGTCATAGCCGGAAGGTCTTTTGGTGGAAAACTCAGGATATATTTCTTCGTAAGGGTTTTTCAGTGCTTTAATGAGTTTCTTCAGCATTTCTTTCTGGCCATTATTGATTTCCTCAATACACTCATAAAGCAGATAGTTTCTTAGAATGAATTTTGGATTTGATTGTGCCATCATTTGTAAAGACTCCTCTCTTGAAATGGTATTTGAATTCAGTCTGGATTCATAATTTTCAATAAAGTTCTTAAGTTTTCCAAGCTTTTCTTCATTCAGGAAAGAGTAGGAGATATTACTGAATTGTTCTTTTAAATCTACGCCAGGTGTTAATTTTTCCAATTCATTAAAAAACAACGTGTGATCCAATTCCAGTTCCTGCATTAATCCCTGCCAGTTGGTGAAAAACTCTTCATCCTCTTTTCTTAGTTCATCAAACCCAAACTTTCTGCAAAGCATTTTGTCATGGGCTTCCCAGAAATAGGTGCCATATCTGTTGAGTGTATTCTCTAAAAACTTCTCATCCTTGATTAACGGATGAAGTGCGTTGGCAAGTTGCCAAAGGTTCCATTGAGAGATCTGTCCCTGTTTTCCAAAGGCATATCTTCTTCCTGGAAGATCAGTCGTATTAGGAGTGAAATTTAAATCATATTCATCCATCATAGAATAAGGTCCGTAATCGATAGTGAGTCCCAAAATCGACATATTATCTGTATTCATCACTCCATGAACAAATCCAACCCTGAACCATTCAACCATAAGATCTGCTGTTCGGGTGCATATATTTTCAAAGAAATCTTTATATTTTTGGGTGTCTGATGATGTAATTTCCGGATAATAATTTTCAATAATAAAATCCAAGAGATCCTGTAGGGTTTTATATTCCTGTTGGGCAGACATCAGTTCAAAATGGCCAAAGCGAATAAAACTTTCTGCAGTTCTAATTACGACTGCTCCTTTCTCCAATTGTGGATTTCCGCTATACATAATATCACGAACAACATCTTCTCCTGTAAAAGCAAGGCTTAAAGCTCTGGTTGTGGGAATGCCTAAATGGTACATGGCCTCACTCATCAGATATTCTCTTACGGAAGATCTGAGTACGGCTCTTCCATCTGCATGTCGGGAATAAGGAGTTGCTCCAGCCCCTTTCCACTGGATTTCTGTTCTTTTTCCTGAGGTAGTAGTGATTTCACCAGCAATGATGGCTCTTCCGTCTCCAAGCTGTCCTGCCCAGTTTCCAAACTGATGTCCTGCATAGGCAGTAGCATAAGTCTGAACATTGTCGGGAAGGTTATTTCCAACCAGAAAATCAAGGTCTTTCTCTTCGAACGTGCCTAATCCTATTTCTTCTGATAGCGTTTCATTAAAGGCGATTAACTGAGGTTTATCAAAGTCTGCGGGTTTGATTGTTGAAAATAAAACCTTTGGAGTATTCCTTTGCATAGGGTTATTGGAAAAGTCTCCCGGAAATTTCTTGATAAAAGGCTGGCTGATGCGTTCGATATTCATACTTCAAAGGTATTAATTATAAAAGAAAAGACCTTCCAAATTACTGAAAGGTCTTGTGTATTTCTAAAAGAGAATTTATTTATTAAAATCTACCTCATCATTAGAGTGAAGGTTTTCGTTGATATTTTCCTCTTTCTTTTCTGTTGGTTTCTTAGGCGTAGGATCTGCCGGCCTTGGATTCTTGATCTCATCAATGGTCTGAAGACTTCCATCATCTCCATATCCGCCACCTAATCCTTTAAGGTTTGAACAGCCGTCTTTCCAGTCTGAAGGTTTGATAAACTTATCATCCGGAGTAATTCCTAATGTTTTGTCTGCCCAAACTTTTTTCATGAAGATCGCCCATATCGGTAATGCCATTTTCGCACCCTGACCTTCACCAGTTCCGAAGAAGTGGGTTGCTCTGTCTTCCCATCCTACCCAGGCTCCTGTTGCCAGTTTTGGCGTGATTCCCATAAACCAACCATCGGAGTTGTTCTGCGTAGTACCTGTTTTAGCTGCAATCTCAACACCTTTTGAAATTCCTCTTCTTCCCAGTTCTCCTGAAGCTGTACCATATTGTGCAACACCTTTCATCAATTCAATCATGGTGTAAGCATACATTGGGTTCATTACTTCTTTAGGTTCTACGTTAACTTCCTTAATTACTCTACCGTTGGCGTCTTCAATTCTCCAGATCATTTCCGGTTTATTGTGATTCCCGTAGTTAGCAAAAGTACTGTAGGCACCTAACATTTCATAGATTGTAATATCTGATGAACCAAGGGCAATCGTATTGTTTCTTGGAATATCTTCTGTTACTCCCAGATCTCTTGCAGTCTGGATAACGGCATCTACACCTGTCATTTCAATAAGTCTTGCAGCAATCGGGTTTTGAGAGTGTGCTAAACCGTCTTTTAAGGTAAGCATTCCTCCTCTTCCCGGTACGCGCCATCCGTTATGGTCATAAGTTCCGTTAGAAACAGTTGAGCAAGGAGTCATCCCCAGTTTCATAATTGCAGTTGCATACACGAAAGGCTTGAATGTAGATCCTACCTGTCTCTTACCTTGTTTAATGTGGTCATACTGGAAGTGCTGCCAATCGATACCTCCTACCCAGGCTTTGATCTCTCCGGTTCCTGGAACCATAGACATTAAACCTGCCTGTGCAATTTGTTTGTGATATCTGATAGAGTCCCAAGGTGACATTTCAACCTCTTCTTCTCCTGCCCATGTAAATCTTGAAGTTTTGATTGGTTTTTTGAATTCCATCATAATAGAATCATCAGGCATACCGTCTGCTTTTAACAGTTTGTACCGGCCGGTTCTTTTCATAGCCTGAACCATTACATCTTTGATTTGTTTGTCTGTAAGATAGTAGAAAGGTCTGTTCTTTCTTCCCCTCTGTTCAGCATCGAATCTTTTTTGAAGGTCGGTTAAGTGTTCCTTGATTGCTTCCTCTGCATACTTCTGCATTTTAGAATCAAGAGTAACATAAATTTTTAAACCGTCTTTATAAAGATTTAGTTTTTTACCAGTTTCTTTTTCGTGAGACTCAAGATATTTATCAATCTCTTTTCTCAGATAAAATTTGTAGTAAGCAGAATATCCGTCAGTAATACTTTTAATTGGGTGGAAATCTACTTCTACAGGAGTATTGATTGCTTTTTCATAGGTGGCAGCATCAATATATCCGGTTTTCTGCATCTGATCCAATACAACATTTCTTCTTTCCTTTGCCTTTTCAGGATATCTGTAAGGATTGTTCTTTCTTGGGTTTTCAAGCATCGCTACAAAAGTAGCAGCTTCCGGAAGGGTAAGTTCAGAGGTTTTTTTATTAAAATAAACCCTGGATGCCATTTCAACACCGTTTGCATTGAATAAGAAGTCAAACTTATTGAAATAAAGAGTGATAATCTCTTCTTTGGTATATCTTTTTTCAAGACTTACGGCCACTACCCATTCTTTCAGTTTCTGGAATGCTCTTTCAAATTTATTCTGAGAAGCGGTTCCTGTGAAAAGAAGTTTTGCCAACTGTTGAGTGATGGTAGAACCTCCACCACGTCCTCCACCATAAGCAACGGCTCTGGCAATAGAGTATAAGTCGATTCCTGAATGTTCTTTAAAACGCTCATCCTCTTTTGCCTGAAGGGCATAGATAAGGTAAGGAGGAAGGTCCTTATAAACGATAGGCTGAGTTTTTTCTTTCTCAAATTTACCTAACGTTACCCCATCTGAAGATATGATTTCAGAAGCTACGAAGATGTCCGGGTTCTCAAGTTCTTTTACATCGGGCATCTCTCCAAGGAATCCCTGAGAAACCGCAAAGAAAAGTCCTGAAATCCCTAAAACTACCGCAATGAGTCCAATCCAAATAAATGAGACCCATTTTTTCCAAGAGGTGTTCTTTTTTTTGGGAGGCAGAGGAAATGTTTTCCCCTTGTTTCCTGCATTTTTATTGTTTACTTCCATTTATGGTTACGGTTTAGCCGTTTCTATTTTTATCCCAACATCCTCAATTCCAGTAAGGTTATCGTTTCTCATTGCCTGAGTCAAGCCGATTTCATATTTTCCTTTCGCTGGAAACTTGTAATTTACCTTATATTGAAAAAATGTTTCCTTTGTGTCACCAAAGCCTGTACCAAGCCATTCTCCGTTCGGTTTAGCCAAAACGTAATTCAGGGTATCGGTTTCCTTTTTCTTGTTCTGAAGGTTGGTGAAATTCACAATAAACCTTATATTGCTGTAAGGGTAATTGTTGTTATTTCTTACGACAAATATAATATTTTTAGGATTCTGCGGATCTGAAATTTCAAGATTAAATTTTTGTTCACTTTTCTTATTCCACTTATTATCAACGGAATTCATAATAACATCTTCTCCTGAAGAAGAGTTACAGCTAAAGAAAAGGATAAAGGTGAATAATCCTAAAATTTTACGCATTTTTATCTTTTTTTGGAGGATACTTCTTTTTAAATTTTTTCTTGTGTGGGTTGCTTTGTTGCGCTTTATCTGCATCAGGATTTACTTCAGCTTTTACCTTTTCCACAGGAGCTTTTTGTTGCTGTTGCGGCTTTGGTTGTCTCGGCTGGTTTCCGGAATTTACATTAGGGTTTTCAGGTTTCTCAGGTCTGTTAGGTCTTTCCTGTCTTTCAGTCCTGTTTTTCTTTTGTCCCTGAGGTTGTCCTTGTCTTTGTTCCTGCCCCTGATTTTGATTGTTGTTTGGTTTATTCTGGTTGTTTCTGTTTCTATTGTTTCTGTTTTTCTTCTCAAAGCGGTCAACATTATTTTCCTGAATCAGGTCAATGCTTTGAGATGGTGTTTCAGGCTGTTTCAGATCTTCTAAAGGAAGAATTTTTTCTCCTCTTTTGTTCTTTGAAATCAGTTTTTTAACAAGGTCAATATCGAAATCATACCATGCAATGGAGTTATCCACATAGGCAAACCACATTTTCTTTTTGAAAACATCTATTTTAATACAGAATGCTTTTCCTTTTTCTGTATCAAGTGTTGTAGAAGAAGATGGGAAGTTGCTTAATGCATCCAGATAACTGTCAAGCTCGTAGTTAAGGCAACATTTAAGCTTACCGCACTGTCCTGCAAGTTTCTGAGGATTAATACTTAATTGCTGGTATCTTGCTACGTTTGTGTTTACAGATCTGAAATCTGTTAACCATGTAGAGCAGCAAAGTTCACGTCCACAAGATCCTATTCCACCTACTTTTGCAGCTTCCTGTCTGAACCCGATTTGTTTCATATCAATCTTGGTTCTGAAAGCTCCGGCGTAATCTTTAATCAGCTGTCTGAAGTCTATACGGCTATCGGCCGTATAATAAAACGTGATTTTTGAAGAATCACCCTGATATTCAACATCAGTTACCTTCATTTCAAGGCCTAATCTTTGAGCAATTTTTCTTGCTTCAAGCTTTACACCGTCTTCTTTTTTTCTTGCTTCCTGCCATACCTCAAGATCCTTTTGGTTGGCCTGTCTGTATATTTTAAGGGCCGATTCTTCAGAAAACTTTTTCTTTTTCATCTGAATCTTTACTAATTCTCCCGTAAGGCTTACTACGCCTACATCGTGTCCCGGACTAGATTCTACTGTAATTACGCTACCTATATGTAAAGGGATATTATTTACATTCTTATAAAACGATTTTCTGTCATTTTTAAACCTAACTTCTACAAAATCACACCTGTTTGGTGCTGGATTGTTGATGTTAGAAAGCCAGTCAAAAACACTTAATTTATAACTATTCCCGCAGGTATTTACATTTTCACAGCCATTTGCGGTTTTTTTAGGACCACAAGAATGTGCAGAATCGCCGGATGTTTTGCATCCACAACTCATATTACTATTATTTATAATCTTGCAAATTTATGTATTTTTATCTTTATGCAATTCTAAAATACTTAAATAACCCGAATTCTGGGTAAAACATTTCTATATTTTAATGAGATCATGATTAAGGAGTTGTGAAAAAGTTAGGTTGAGTGGGTTTTACGAACGTTTTTTGAATAATTTAAATTTGCTGAAAAGCCCTGCGGATAATTTTAACATTTTTTCAGACTTTATCTCATCTTGGAATTTATTACGATGATAATTCACTTATGTTAAACGTTTGTTTAATATTAAACAATTTTATCATTGTTTGATTTATCTGTTTATAATCATTTGTTAATTATTGTTTTGTGGTTTATTATGTCTAGAATGCTATTTTAAACATAGTTTTCTTTTTGTATATTGTTTAAAATGTTATGAAATATTAACAGGTGTATTCAAAATAATTTTATATTTGGGTTATATAATAATAGTCTATGAAAAAAATATTAGTATCAACTGCTTTATTGGCGGGCGTTTTATCTTACGCAGGGGGCTTCAGAGTTTCTTTGCAGGGGGTAAAGCAATTGGCAATGGCGCATACTAGTGCTCATGCCGAAGATGCGAGTGTGACATTCTTCAACCCGGCAGGTATGTCATTTATTCCTTCCAAGCTGAGTGTAGTAGCAGGAGGGTTTGGTGCAAGTAATAAAATTACTTTTCAAAACTTAAATACTTTGCAGAGTACAGAGACGGACAACCCTATGGGAACTCCTTTCTATGCTGCGATTACTTATAGACCTATAGAGAAGTTAACCGTAGGTCTTAGTGTTACAACGCCTTTCGGAAGTACGGTTAAATGGCCGGAAAATTGGGAAGGTAAAGAACTTGTACAGAAAATGGAACTGAAAAGTTTCTACTTTCAACCTATGGTTTCCGTTAAGTTAGCTCCTTGGTTGGCTTTTGGTGCGAGTTATATCTATGCAAAAGGAAAAGTAGATTGGGATAAAGCTGTAACCCAATTTAACGGGCAGGTCAATATCAATGACGAAAAAGCAAGCGGCCATGGATATGGGTTCGGTTTCTATTTCAGACCTGATCCAAAATTGGATGTGAGTATTGCTTATCGTTCAGCAATTGATATGAAGGCTAAAAATGGAACAGCTACATTTAAGTTCCCAACTCAAACACCTTATTCATTATTAAAATTAAATGCTGCAGGTCAGGACGGATTCTCAGCAACACTTCCATTAGTTGAAGAGTATACAATTGGTTTAACGTATAAAGTAACACCAAAATGGCAGGTTTCTGCTGATTTCAACTATCACGGATGGGAAAGATATAGTAAACTTACTTTGGATTTTGACAATGCACCACTTGCACCTAATAATCCAGCTGATCCAACATTACTTGTTAACCCTAAGAACTTTAAAAACTCTAAAACCTTTAGATTGGGAACTCAATATGCATTCACCAATGTGATTTACGGACGTTTGGGAGCATATTATGATGAGTCTCCTTATACTAATGAGAACTTTATTCCGGAAACACCTTCTTTTGATACCTATGTAATTACTGGTGGGGTAGGATTTAAACTGAAGCAGTTTGGAGTTGACATTGCTGGAGGATATGCAATGCCTCAATATAGAAATGTAAATAATGCTAATCTTGGATTCTACGGACAAGCAAAAGCAAGAGCGTTCTATTTTGGTCTAGGTTTATCTTATAATCCTTTTTAATTTAAAAGACTATGAAAAAAATTATAATATCAACAGTAGCAGTTTCTGCGCTTCTTTTTACCGTAACAAGCTGTAAAACTGATTTTGATACCGATGTAAAAGATATACAAGTGTCAAAAGGAAGTGCTGATTTCTCAAAGTATGTTGCTTTAGGAAATTCACTGACTTCCGGATATAGAGATGGAGCTCTTTATATAGATGGACAAAATGAATCTTATCCTTCAATGTTAGCAGGGCAAATGAAACTTGTAGGTGGAGGAGAGTTTAAGCAACCTTTAATGGGGGATAACAACGGAGGATTACTTCTGCCTATAGGAGGTGGTGCTACAGCTCAGATTCAGGATACAAAGCTTTATATAAAAGGTTTTGTTGATGGGGCACCTGATATTGGTCCAATTAATGATAATAAAGCAGCAAATTTAGTTAGTAATATTCTTAAGGGGCCTTTTAATAATATGGGGGTTCCCGGAGCAAAAGTAGCTCATTTGTTAGCTCCAAAATATGGTGATATTGCAGGAATAGCAGGAAAAACTGCAAATCCTTATTTTGTTAGATTTGCTTCATCACCTAATGCTTCTGTAATAGAAGATTTTGTAAACCAAAACCCTACGTTCTTCTCATTATGGATTGGGAATAACGATGCTTTACTATATGCTTTAGCAGGTGCAGACAATTCTATTGAGACTTTAACACCTCCCGCTCAGTTTAAAACATATTATGATATGTTGATTTCTAAAATTGAAGCGACAAAAGCGAAAGGAGTTATTGCTAATATTCCAAGTGTAACATCTATTCCTTCTTTAACAACAATACCAACAAATCCTTTAACAGCAGCTGTTTTAGGAAAAGGAAACGTTGCTGCTGGAGAAGCTGCAATTGATGATTTAAATAAAAACGTATATGGGCCATTAAGCCAGATTTTAACAGCATTAGGAGCTGGAGACAGAATTAAACCTCTTTCTAAAACAGCAGCTAATCCATTATTGATTAAAGACGAAAGTATTCCAAATTTAAGCGCGCAAATTACTGCTGCAGCGGCGGGTTCTGGAAATCCAACTTTAGTAATGCTTTCTGCTTACCTTGGTGCTACTTATGGGCAAGCAAGACAGGCGAAATCTGGAGATCTTGTTCCTTTAACAACAAAAGCGGCCATTGGTACAGTTGAGACACTTCCTCCAGGTATTCCGGCATCTCTTGGTGCTAGGGGGGTAGCTTATCCGTTTGCCGATAAATATATTTTGATTCCGTCTGAGATCAAGGATATCAATGATGCTATTGATGCTTATAACGTAACCATTAAGGCAGCAGCTACTGCAAAAGGGTATGCTTTTGTAGATGCTAATGCTAAACTTAAGCAGTTAGCTGGAGATTCTGGTATTTCATGGGATGGAGTAAAATATACTGCTAAGTTTGTTTCCGGAGGGGCATTCTCACTGGATGGAGTACACTTAACAGGTAGAGGGTATGCTGTTATTGCCAATGAATTTATTAATGCAATTAACGCAACTTATAAATCGTCATTACCTCTGGTGAATCCTAATAATTACTCAGGAGTTAAATTCCCATAATTATTTGATTAAATAAAAACTTAGAAACCACAGGAGTAAATCTTGTGGTTTTTTTTTAAATTTGCAAAATCTTTTAAAAAGTAAAAATGGCCGATCAGTTAAGTTATCTATTTTGTACAAGAACCAGCAGGGACTTGGCAGAGAAAATTGCCCAGAGTTATGGGAAAGAATTAGGAAAAATCAACTTTCAGGAGTTCAGCGACGGGGAATTTGAGCCTGTTTTGGACGAATCTGTAAGAGGAGGAAGGGTTTTCCTAATCGGATCTACATTCCCGCCTGCAGACAATCTTTTAGAACTTCTTCTAATGATTGATGCAGCGAAAAGAGCTTCTGCAAAGAGCATTACCGTTGTAATTCCTTACTTCGGACTTGCCAGACAGGACAGAAAAGACAAACCAAGAGCGCCGATCGGTGCTAAGTTAGTTGCAAACCTTCTTACAGCAGCGGGAGCAACAAGAATAATGACAATGGATCTTCACGCAGATCAGATTCAAGGGTTCTTCGAAATTCCGGTAGATCACCTTTATGCTTCTTCGATTTTTGTTGATTACATCAAGTCTTTACATCTTGATAACCTTACGATTGCTTCTCCGGATATGGGAGGTGCAAAAAGAGCAAAAAACTACGCAGGTCACCTAGGAGCGGAAGTAGTAATTGCTTATAAGGAAAGAAAAAAAGCAAACGTTGTAGAAGAAATGTTCCTTATTGGAGATGTTACAGGTAAGAACGTAATTCTTATTGATGACATGATTGATACTGCAGGAACACTTTGTAAAGCCGCTGATATCCTTATTGAGAAAGGAGCAAAAACAGTAAGAGCTATGGCAACTCATGGAGTGCTTTCAGGTAAAGCTTACGAGAATATTGAGAAGTCAAGACTTTTGGAAGTTATTGTAACTGACTCAATTCCTGTTAAAAATAATTTGTCATCTAAAATAAAAGTGCTATCTTGCGCCCCATTATTTGCGGACGTTATGACGATGGTTCATGAGCACAAATCAATCAGTAGCAAGTTTGTTATTTAATTGATTTTAAGTAGTTTGCAGATTAAAATAACAACAATTTTTTAAATTTTTTATAAATGAAATCTATTACAATTCAAGGTACAAAAAGAGAAAGCGTGGGCAAAAAGTCTACAAAAGCTTTACGTGATGCTGAATTAGTTCCTTGTGTTGTTTATGGAGGTGAAGCACCTTTAAACTTCTCTGCTGAAGAGAAAGCTTTCAAAGGATTAGTATACACTCCTGAAGCACACACGGTATCTATTGAAGTTGACGGAAAAACAATTCCAGCAGTTCTTCAGGATATTCAGTTCCACCCAATTACTGACAAAATTCTTCACATTGATTTCTATCAATTATCTGACGATAAGCCAGTGGTTATGGAAGTTCCAGTAAGAATTACAGGACGTTCTAAAGGTGTTGTTGCTGGTGGTGTTTTACGTCAGTCTTTCAGAAAGCTAAAAGTAAAGGCTATTCCTGCTAACCTACCAGACGAAATCGTTGTAGATGTTACTCCATTAAGAATCGGTAACAAACTTTACATCGGTGGTATCAAAACTGAAGGATATTCTTTCATGCACCCAGACAACGCAGTAGTAGTTGCTGTTAAGATGTCTAGAAATGCAATGAAAGGTGGTGCTGCTGCAATGGATGATGAAGATGAAGAAGAAGCAGAAGAAGTTGCTACTCAATCTCCTGACGTTCCAACAACAGAAGAAAAATCTGCAGAATAAGCATTGCTTATTTAATGATATAAGACCTGCCAATTTTTTGGCAGGTTTTTTTTGTTTTTCATCGGGCTATCAGTTTTACTTACTTGATATCATTGAATATTTCTATTAACTGACAAGTATCAGCTTACAGCCAGATGCTTCCTTTCAAAAAAAAAGCCGTAAATTTGAAGAGTTCTAAATAAGGACGTTTTAATTTAAAAAATAAATAAATGTTTGACATTCAGGAAATAAGAAGCCAGTTTTCTATATTGGAAAGAGAAGTGAATGGTAAGCCATTGGTTTACTTGGATAATGCAGCTACATCTCAAAAGCCAAATTCGGTTTTAGACGTCTGTCACGCATATTATACAGAACTTAATGCAAATGTTCACAGAGGGATCCATACATTAAGCCAACTAGCAACAGAAGAAATGGAGCTTTCCAGAAGAAAGATCCAGAAGTTCATTAATGCAGAATATGACTTCGAGGTTATTTTTACAAAAGGAACAACAGAAGGATTGAACCTCATCTCTTATATTTTAACACAGAAATTGCAAAAAGACGATGAGATCATTATTTCCTACCTGGAGCACCATTCCAATATTGTTCCATGGCAGTTGCTTTGTGAAAGAACCGGCGCAAAACTTCGTGTGATTCCTATTGACGAGAATGGAATTCTTCAGTTAGATTATTTTGATAAGTTTTTAAGTGAAAAAACAAAAGTAGTTTCTGTAAATCAGGTTTCTAATGCATTGGGAATTGTAAATCCTATTGAAGAAATCATTGCAAAAACAAGAAAAAATACGGATGCTTATGTGGTTATTGATGGGGCACAATCTGCTCCTCACTTCAATATCGATGTTCAGAAACTGGATTGTGATTTCTTTGTGTTCTCAGGGCATAAAATGTATGCTCCGATGGGAACTGGGATTCTGTACGGAAAACGTGAGATACTAGAAGCCTTACCACCATTCCATGGAGGAGGAGAGATGATTGCAACATGTTCTTTTGATGGAACAACATATGCAGGACTTCCGTTTAAATATGAAGCAGGAACACCCAATGTAGGTGGAAATATTGCTTTGGGAGCAGCGGTTGATTTTATGAACAGAGTAGGACATGAAAACATTCAAAACCACGAAAATGCTTTGTTGGAATATGCTCAAAGACACCTTTTAGAAATTGAGGGCCTGAAAGTATATGGGGAAAAAGCGAAGAGAACAGGGGTTGTTTCCTTTAATTTAGAAGGAGTCGGGATTGCTTCCGATGTAGGAATGATCCTGGATAAAATGGGGATTGCTGTAAGAACTGGGCATCACTGTACACAGCCTATCATGGAGTTTTTTAACATTGCCGGAACCGTAAGAGCCAGTTTTGCTGTTTATAATACCTTTCAAGAGATTGATCTTTTGGTGGAAGGCGTTAAAAAAGCACAACGAATGTTGAGCTAACGATATAAAAACATATAAAAAAGCCCTGTCAGTTATATGATAGGGCTTTTTTATTATCTGAACTTTCGGTGGGAAAGTTATAATTCTTGTTTTAAATAGTTGGTTTCCAATCAACAACTGCTCTGATGAACGCTTCAGCATTTTCAACAGGAACGTTTGGAAGAATACCGTGTCCAAGATTAGCAATATATCTGTCTTTTCCGAAACGGTTAATCATTTCATTCACCATTTTTTTGATGGTTTCAGGTGTTGAATGCAATCTTGCTGGATCAAAGTTTCCTTGTAAAGTCATGGTGTGGTTGGTTAATGTTCTTGCGAATTCCGGCTTAATCGTCCAGTCAACACCAAGGGCAGAAGCTTTAGACATCGTCATATCTTCTAACGCAAACCAGCATCCTTTCCCGAATACTACCACATGGGTAAGTGGACTTAATGCTTCAACAATCTGATTGATATACTGCCAAGAGAATTCCTGATAATCCGTTGGTGAAAGCATTCCACCCCAAGAATCAAAAACCTGTACAGCAGAAACCCCTTTTTCTACCTTTCTCTTAAGGTAAGCAATCGTAGTATCAGTAATCTTTTGAAGTAATAAATGAGCGGCTTCAGGCTGTTGGAAGCAGAAAGACTTAGCAATATCAAAAGCTTTACTTCCTTTTCCTTCTACACAGTAGCAAAGAATTGTCCATGGAGAACCGGCAAAACCGATCAATGGAATATCATTGTCTAATTTCTGAAGAGTTAATTCAATAGCATCAAAAACGTATCCTAAAGTATCGTTCACATCCGGAGTTTCGATATTCTGAACCTGTTCCATTGTTCTGATCGGAGTATCCAACCAAGGACCAACGGATTCTTTCATTTTGAAATCAATTCCCATAGCCTGTGGAACTACCAAAATATCAGAAAACAGGATTGCAGCGTCTAGAGGAAATCTACGGATAGGCTGTAATGTAATCTCAGCAGCAAGTTCAGGTGTCTGACATCTTGTAAAGAAATCATATTGGTCTCTTAAAGCAATGAATTCCGGCAGATATCTTCCAGCCTGCCTCATCATCCAGACAGGAGGTCTTTCAACGGTTTCTCCGCGAAGTGCTTTTAAATATAGGTCGTTTTTTATCATAATCTATTTAAACTAATATCACCGTCTAAATCCGGTAACAGATATTCTAAAGTTTGCTCACAATTTCCTGTCTTATCAGCTCAAATATAGAGCTCAGCGTGTTTTCTTCAGACGTAAAAATGTTCTCGTGAGTATAATTTCTTAATTCCCCGGATGTAGTTTCTCCAATCGAAAACAACTTCATATCTTTCAGGGAATTTTGCTTTGCAAAACTACGAACTCCGCTTGGACTAAAAAATACTGCGGCATGATATTTTTCAGGAATTAAAGGATTGGTTTCCTCTGTGTTGTAGATCGTAATTTTTTTATACTTAATGTTTTGCAAGGGAAGTTCCTTATCCAGTACGTTAATAGCAAGATTGCCACAGAAGTGCAGGAATTGCTCATGCTGGCAGTTTCCTATAATGAATCTGGAAAGTGCATCTGCATTCCTTAAAACTTTAAATGTTCCAAAGCCGTGTTTTCTTAACGCTTTCTTGGTTTTTTCACCCACACAGTAGATCTTGTTGTAGTTTTTGGCCGTAAAATTTTCATTAGGTTTAAATCTGTTTTTGAAAAAAGCAGCTACACCATTTACGCTGGTAAAAATCAAGGAATAATTTTTCAGTTCAAACGGGCTAATTAGGATAGGCTTGGTCTTAATTACCTCAACACAGTCAACCGAGATATCCTCTCCTAATTCTTTGGATATTGTTGCTTTGTCTATATTTTTGGTAAATAAGATTTTCATGTCTGTGAGTTAGAAGATGAAAAAGAAGTTAAAAAGAAATATAAAATCTAAATAGAATGAAATAATCCTAGATCTGGCTTTTGATTTCTGCCATCATTTCCTTTCCGCCATTTTCGAGCACTACTTTTGCAAATTTTTCTCCAAAATTTTCTTCCGGGTTGTACTCGAAGTTTTCATCAAGAGCAATGCAGTTTTTACCATCTAGTGAGCAAAGTGCTGCTGTAAAGCGGATCTGATCCTCAATAATTTCTGCAAAAGCTCCAATAGGTGCTGTACATCCGCCTTCTAAAGTACTTAGGAAGTTTCTTTCAATCTCTACACAGACCTGGGTTGGCTGGTGGTTGATTTGTCTTAGTATTTCATTGATCTCCGGTTTGTCGGAATGTCCTGCAACAGCAATAACGCCCTGAGATGGGGCAGAAATCATTACTGGGAGCATTTCATAATCAATTTCCATTTTCATTCTTTTGATCCCGGCCAAAGATAAAATGGTCGCGTCGAAGTCTCCATCTTCAAGTTTTTGAAGGCGGGTCTGGATATTTCCACGGATATCTGAAAATTCAGTATTTGGGAAATGTCTTAACCAGAAAGCCCTTCTTCTCAAGCTGCTTGTAGCAAGCTTTAGCTCGTGAAGTTCTTTGTTTTTTGCAGATTCTTTTCTGATCAGAATGTCCTGTGGATAATCTCTTTCCAGATAGGCAATCATCTCAATATTCTGAGGTAACAGGGTAGGGACATCTTTTAAAGAGTGAACAGCAATATCAATCTCATCATTCAATAAGGCTACATCAAGGTCTCTTGTGAAAACCCCGGTTATTCCTAATGAATATAAAGGCTGATTAAGATTCTTATCGCCAGAAGAAACGATAGGAACGATTTCTGTTAAATAATTGTTGTTCTGAAGGTGCCTCGCAACCTCTCTAGCCTGCCAAAGTGCAAGTGCGGAATTTCTTGTTCCGATTCTAATGCTTTTCATTGAATTCGTTGTTTGGTTGTTCAACTAATATTTCGTGCATTAATTTACTAATTTCTTCGGCTTTTAAAGGGTTATCGATGATATATTTTGCAAAACGGTTGGTGATCTTCTGGATCATTTTGTCAGAAAGTTCCATGTCCGTGATGTCTATATATTTATTTTTCTTGTAAAAGTTATGCATTTCATTGCGCTCCATGTTCTTTAAAACAGCTTTGAAATGATGAATGTTTGGTGCTAGTTTTCTTTTTTTCTCCCATTCAATAAAATCTTTCATCAGCTCCTTAATGATCTTTTCAGCTTTAGGAATTTCTTTTTCCCTTTGTTGAATTGTTTCCTGGATCTGTTTTGAAAGCTCATCAACATCAATTAAGGTTACATTTTTATTTTCTGTAACATTCTTTTCAACGTTGTGAGGAATAGAAAGGTCAATCACCAATGTTTCTTTTCCGTTCGGGAAATGCGACTGGTTGATGATTGGGTGTTTTGCCCCAGTAGCAACAATAAGAATATCCGTGTTTTTTAATTCCTTGTCGACATCAGAATAATCAACGTGAGGAATATTATATTTCTGGGAAATCTTTTCAGCTTTCTCCTGAGTTCTGTTGGCAATTTTAATTTTCGGCTGATAAACATGTTTTACCAGGTTTTCCACCGTATTCTGTCCAATCTCACCCACTCCAAGAAGAAGAATGTTCTTTTCAGTAATTTTCTTTTGGCTGTTTAGGATATAATGAACAGCGGCATAAGAAACGGAAGCGGCTCCATTGGAAATTCCGGTTTCGTTCTTTATCCTTTTGGAAATCTGAATAGCAGCATTAATGGCTCTTTCAAGATAGGGATTAGAATTCTGTCTTTCCTTTTTAAAACGGCTGTATGCTTTTTTGATCTGACCGATAATCTCAAAATCTCCGATAATCTGGCTTTCAAGACCGGCAGCTACTCTGAAAAGGTGTATTAATGCCTCTTCTTTAGTCAGGATATTAGCAAATTGAAGAAAATCTGTAAGGTTTACTCCGATGGTTTTGCAATATTCTTCTGCTACTAAAAGATAATTGGAAGAAGTAGTGTAGATCTCGGTTCTGTTACATGTGGAGACCACAAATGCATCCCCCAGGTCTTCCTGATGGACGCGGGAAACAAAGTTTTTGATGTTTTCATCAAAGAATGCAAACTTTCCTCTCGTTTCTACATCAGCTTTTTCGTAGCTTATTGAAAGCACGGCAAAATTCGATGTTTGATGGATATTGGAATACTGTAACATAAGCAGTCGCAAATTTACGTTTTTTTTAATTAATCATCCTCTGATAGTGTATATGATAATTATCGTAAAAAACTATAGAAGTGGAAGTAAATCGTACAAAGAAAGAGAATGCTCAAAACTAAGACTGCTAGAGAAAATTTTACAAATCCATTTATTTTCAGCTTTTCTTTATGTTTTTATAGTCAAAATTCCCCGGTTAATTTTAGTTGAAATCAAACTCTGTAATTATCTAAACAGAAAGTTAATAAAGAATTATAAATTTTAATAAAATTTTAACCAAATTAAGTTGTGATGAAATTTCTTTAGTAGTGTTTAATTTATATCTTTGTAAACTTAAAATCAGAAGAAAAATATGAGTTTATTCGATATGTTTACGCAAGAAATTGCGATAGACCTGGGAACAGCCAATACCCTTATCATCCATAATAATAAAATTGTTATAGATCAACCGTCAATTGTTGCAATTGAACGCTCTACGGGTAAACCCATTGCTGTAGGTGAACAGGCGAAACATATGCAAGGTAAAACTCACGAGGATATCAAGACGATCCGTCCATTGAAAGATGGGGTTATCGCAGATTTCCACGCTTCTGAACATATGATTAAGGAATTCATCAAAAAAATTCCTGGAATCAAAGGTAAATTCATACAGCCTGCATTAAGAATTGTAATCTGTATTCCTTCTGGTATTACTGAAGTTGAAAAAAGAGCGGTAAGAGATTCTGCTCAGAAAGTAAACGCAAAAGAAGTAAGATTAATCTACGAACCAATGGCAGCTGCTATAGGAGTTGGGATCGATGTACAAAAGCCTGAAGGGAACATGATTATCGATATAGGTGGAGGTACTACTGAGATTGCTGTAGTAGCTTTAGGGGGTATCGTATGTGATAAATCTGTAAAGATTGCAGGAGATGTATTTACTAATGATATTGCATATTACTTAAGAACTCACCATAACCTTTATATCGGAGAAAGAACTGCTGAAAGAATTAAAATTGAAGTAGGTTCTGCAGTAGAAGATCTTGATGTAGACATCGAGGATATCCCGGTACAAGGGAGAGACCTTATTACAGGTAAGCCTAAAGAAATTATGGTTGGATATAAGGAAATTGCCCGTGCATTAGACAAATCTATCATCAGAATTGAGGATGCTGTAATGGAAACGCTTTCCCTTACGCCACCGGAATTGGCTGCTGATATTTATAAAACTGGTATTTATCTTGCCGGAGGAGGTGCATTGTTAAGAGGTCTTGCGGACAGAATCCACAAAAAGACAGGTCTTCCTGTATTTGTAGCAGAAGATCCGTTGAGAGCTGTAGTTCGTGGAACTGGTATTGCCCTTAAGAATATGGATAAATTCAATTTCTTAATTAAATAATTTTAACTTTTTACGACTATATATCTGAATGGGATTTTTGCTGAGATTATTTTCGAAGAACACACTTTTTGTCTTCTTTATATTCCTGCAAATTATTGCTCTGGTTCTGATATTCTCTAGAAATGCTATGCAAAGATCCTGGGTTGCTGGCCAAACGGCTGCGTTGAATTCATGGATTTCCGGGTATATCGATGAGGGAGTTTCTTACCTGAAGCTAAAACAGATCAATGAAGATCTTGTAGTTCAGAATAAGGCTCTTATGGCAGAACTCTATGGAAAAGACGGGGCTAAAAACCCTGTTTTCAAAAGAGTACATGATACCATTGGAGGCGGTCAAATCTATACTTTTGTTGATGGAGAAATTGTTTTCAATAGTATCAACAGAAGAAATAACTATTTTACCATCAACCGTGGCCGTAGAGACGGAGTCTTCCCTCAGATGGGGGTAATGGCGCCGAGAGGTATTGCGGGAATTGTTATCAATTCTACAGACAGTTATGCATTGGTTCAGTCAGTATTGAGTGTCAATAAGATCAGAATTAATGCGGCACTAAAAAATTCCGGGTATTTTGGAACCTTAACATGGAACGGAGATAACTCCAGGGTAATGCACCTTGCAGATATCCCTAAATATGTTGCTTTAAAAGTAGGAGATACTGTAGTTACAGACGGTAAATCAGCCATCTTCCCGAAAGGAGTAATGATTGGTACAATTGCAGGATATTCAGTAGATAATAAAACCGGTTTCTGGGATATTTCTGTTGAACTGAGTGAAAAAATGGGAGCGTTGAATAAAGTGTATGTCGTGAAAAACCTGAAAAAAGCCGAAGTGCAGAAAATCCAGGACACGATGCAGGCTGTAATAAAAAAGGAAAATGATTAGCAGGACTTTAGTTACCGATATATTAATCATGATTTTTCTTGTTGCATTACAGATTTTTGTATTGAACAGGATTACCATTTTCGGGAAGTATACTCCGGTATTATATCCTGTATTCGTCATGTTCTATCCTTTTTTCAGAAACAAATTTCAATTTTTGGCATTAAGTTTTTTAATAGGATTGTCTATTGATGGTTTCCTCTATTCATGGGGGATTAATGCCTTTGCAACAACGTTGATTGCTTATTTCAGAACGTTGATATTCAGAACGTCTACAGATACGTCTACAGACTTTTTCTCTTTTCAGTCCTTGCAATGGGCGCAGTTTTTGCTGTTTTTATTTTCAAGTATCTTCCTGCATCAGCTTTTAGTACAATATATTGAGTTCTTTAAGTTTAGCAGGTTTTTTGAAATATTATTTAATGTTTTGGTGACTAGTGTAATTTCATTTATATTTATCGTTATCTACGCATTAATATTTAAAATCAAACAAAAAGTTTGAACACACGTTATTTAAAAATTTTTTCCATCCTTGTTGTTATCGCCCTTATTTTTGTGGCGAGACTTGCTTATTTACAGCTGTTTACAGACCGTTATGCACTGAATGCAGCCAATACTTCCATTAAAATTGAATATGTAATTCCTCAGCGTGGGGTTATTTTTGACCGAAACGGTAAGATCATGGTAGGAAACCAACCTGCTTATGAAATTTCCTTTACGCAGGGTTTGATGAAATCTGATTTTGATACATTGGGCTTTTGCAGTCTGATGAAGATCTCTAAAGCGGATTTCATTAACAAAATCAATTTTATTAAAAAAGAAAAATACTATTCTAAGCTTACTCCTATGACCTTTTTAAAGGATCTTAGCAGAGAAGATATTGCCAGAGTACAGGAGATTATTTTTAAATATCCGGCTTTTAATATTGTACAGAGACCTCAGCGTCAATACGAAGTTTCTACTTCCGGAAACCTTTTAGGATATACCAGTGAAGTAAATGAAAAAGAGATTAAAAAAGATTCTATTTACTATTTGCCAGGAGATTTTATCGGGAAAACAGGAGTGGAAAAGTCTTATGAAAAGGAACTTCGCGGGGTAAAAGGAATGAAGTACATCCAAAAAGATATCAGGCTTCGAAATATCGGGTCTTATAAAAACGGAACGTTGGATAAAGATGTAGTTACCGGTAAAGATATTACTCTGACTATTGATTATGATCTTCAGAGAACGGCTGAAGAAATGCTTGTCAACAAACACGGTGCAGTGGTAGCTATAGACCCTAATAATGGTGAAGTATTAGTGGCTGCAACCGGACCGGACATCGATCCGAACCTTTTCACCGGACCTTATAAATCTAAAAACTTATATGCCTTGTCAAAAGATACGCTTTATGAAAATAAACCTACTTTTGACCGTTCTTTACAGGCAGGATATCCTCCGGGTTCCACTTTCAAATTGTTAACGGCCTTGGCCGCAATGCAAATGGGAGTAATGGATGAAAAGACTGTTTTCCCTTGTGGAGGTGGATTTTTCTATAAAGGGAAAAGAATTAAAGGGCACGGTGGAGCAGATCCGCTTATTCCTTCTATTCAGGTTTCCAGTAACTGTTTCTTTACATATGCATTTATTGCCATCATCAAAAAATATCCCGGGAATCCTTCAAAAGGTGTTGATGAATGGAAAAAGATCATGAGCAGTTTTGGAGTTGGAGAGTTTTTAAATAATGACTTTGCGGTGGGAGCGAAAGGAAGAATACCTTCCGGAGATTTTTATGAAAAAAGGTTTAAAGCCATCATGAAAGCAAGCGGATCCCAGAGAACAGATTTTAAAAACTGGGATGAAATGTCAACTGGTGCAATTTATAATGGAATGGGACAGGGAGATGTGTTGGTAACTCCTATTCAGCTGGCCAATTATGTAGCTGCTATCGCTAACAAAGGATGGTATTACACACCTCATATCGTAAAAGCAATTGATGGAAAACCAAATCCTGATCCAAGATTTAAGGTTAAGCATAAAACTTTAGTAGATCCAAAACATTTTGAACCTGTTCTAAAAGGTATGGAAGCTGTGGTCTTGAGAGGAACGGCAAGAGGATTGAAATCCAATGATTTTACACAGTTAGCTAAAACAGGAACGGCACAGGTTCCGCAAGGAAAGGATAATTCTATCTTTGTCTTGATCGCTCCTGCTGATAAGCCTAAAATTGTTGTAGTTGCAGTAATGGAACATGCAGGATTTGGAGCTACGTGGGCTGGACCAGCTTGTACAGTGATTGCTGAAAAATATATTACCGGTGATTTGAAGAGAGAGAATCTGTATAAGAAAATGATTACCTCGAGTTTCATGCCGGAATACAAAAGGCAATGGATTGCAGATTTGAAACGTAAAGGGCTTTATAAAGACCCTAAACCTGATTCAATTAAACAAAAAAGAATAAAGGATAGTCTGGATCTTATTAAGCAACAAAAAGCCAAGCTCCAAAAGAAAATAGAAGAAGAGAAGGCCAAAAATAATAACACTGCTAAAAAAACTGTGAAGCAATGAAATGGACAGAAGGAATAGATAAATTAGGTCTAGGACTGTACTTCATGCTTTGCATTTTTGCTATTGCTAATATTTACAGTGTTGACCAGAAGCTGGGAGAAAAACAGTTGATGTTCTTCTGTATCTCTATATTTGTAGGGCTTATCATATTTGTGGGAAGAAGTAAGTTCTTCGAAAATATGGCCGGTATTATTTATATAGGCGGAGTACTCCTGCTGATAGGGCTTTTCCCTTTTGGAAAAGAAATTCTTGGGCAGAAGAACTGGTATAAGTTCGGAAGTTTTACCATGCAGCCTGTAGAATTTGCAAAAATTGGGACGGCGTTAATGTTGGCCAACTATGTTTCAGGACCCGATTTTAATCTTAAAAATAGAAAATCTTTATTTACGGCTTTGGGAATCATTGGGGTCCCGGCTGCTGTAGTATTGGCTATTCCGGATGTAGGCTCCATGTTAGTGTTTATTGCATTCTTTATTGCATTATACAGAGAAGGATTAAGTGGAATGTTGTTTGGAATAGGTTTCATTTTTGCTGCTGTTTTTTTGGTAGCTCTAGCAATTCCGCCAATATATGTAGCAGGGGCTATTTTAATCATCGCTGGTGTTTTGATTGCGATGAATTATCATAGAATGTCATGGGATGTGATTTCAATCTCCGGAATTTCAGGATCTATTCTTCTATTATGCGGATTGGCATTTGGCTCTCCTTATATTTTAGAAAAGTTGCCTAAACACCAGAGAGAAAGAATTGAGGTTCTTTACAAAGGTGAAAAAGCATTTAGAGATACTTCAGGATACAACTTATTATATTCCAAAACAGCAATCGGTTCCGGAGGTCTTTTAGGAAAAGGATACCGCGAAGGATCGGTTACTCAGGGGAAATTCGTTCCGGAGCAGGAAACCGATTATATTTTCTGTACGGTAGGAGAAGAATGGGGATTCCTGGGAAGTGCTATCCTTATTTTATGCTATATGGTATACATCGGACGAATTTATTATCTGGCAGAACGACAGAAATCTACTTTTAACCGCGTATTTGGTTATTGTTTTGCCTCGATCCTTCTGATGCACTTTTCCATTAATTTAGGGATGGTTATGGGGCTTTTCCCAACGGTAGGAATTCCGCTTCCGTATTTCAGTTATGGAGGAAGTTCTTTGCTGGCCTTTTCCATGATGACTTTTATTTTCTTTAAACTTAATTATTCAGATAAGAACAGCTTAGTATAGCTATTTCCAAAACGATTTACCTTACTTTTAGATCTGCAAAATTTGTGGACGCTATTGTTATACCTATAAATCACTACTATTTATGAAAGACGCTTATATTTTAGATCAAAACTTTGAAAATACAGATTTTACAGAATTCCCATTGGAAAAAGGTGAGTATGAGAACTGTACCTTTAAGAATTGCAGTTTTGAATACGGAAATCTATCCGGTTTTAGTTTTAATGACTGTGAATTTATAGGTTGTAACCTCAGCATGGCAAAGCTTACTTCAACTGCTTTCCGGGGAGCTTCTTTTAAAGAATGTAAAATGCTTGGGCTGCAGTTTAATGATTGTAATGCCTTTGGACTTTCTTTTAAGTTCGATGGCTGTGTACTCAATAATTCTGTTTTCTATCAGACCTCCATAAAGAAAACTGTTTTCAAAAATTCTAAGCTGATTGAAGTGGATTTTACAGAATGTGATCTGTCTAATACAGTCTTCGATAACTGTGATTTGTCAGGAGCAGTTTTTGATACTACTAATCTTGAAAAGACAGATTTGAGAACTTCTGTCAACTATTCTATAGATCCGGCTTTAAATAGGCTTAAAAAGGCCAGATTTTCGCTTTCGGAAGTCTATGGACTGTTGTATAAGTTAGATATTGAAATAGACAGGAATAGCTAGGTTCTGAAAGCCTATGCTGGTATTGTTATTTCTGAAAGTCTTTTTTAGTTATAAGATATATTAGACGGTAATTATCAAATTCAATATATTCATTGGCTTTAGCCAAAACTTAATAAGGAAAATAGAATACATAAAAAAGCCATCAGAATTCTGATGGCTTCATTATTTAAATCAATTATTTATAAAATTAAAAATTTGCTGGTGTAGCTTGAGTAGTAGAAGCAAGATTATTGTAAGCTTCTCCTTCCGCATTGATGACTCTTTTTGCGAATCTGAATTTAGGTCCCCAATAAGAATCATTCAGTGAAGAAACCATTACTCCTTTAGATGTTGCTGCGTGAATAAATTTGATTTCACCTTCTTCAGTAACACTTTCTACAATACCTACGTGAGAGATTCTTCTTCCGTGAGAAAAGAAGATTAAGTCTCCTTTCTGTAATTCTCCTTTTTCAATTCTTTCACCCTCCTGAGCCTGAGAAGCCGCTACTCTTGGTAAAGTAAGACCTGCTGCAGCCCCGAAAACAGAAAGAACGAAAGCTGAACAATCAATACCTCTTCTTGTAGTTCCTCCGTATCTGTAAGGAGTTCCAAGGTATGTTTCAGCTTCTTCAAGGATACCGTCAATGGTTTTATTGTGTTTGATTGCTTTTGCAATCTCAGAATTCTTAACAGCTTTTTTAGCATTTGCTATAGATGCAGCCTTTTCAGCAAGAAAAGAGTCGATTAATTTCTGCTTATCCTGCTCCATTTTTTTGTTATCAATAGAAGCTAGTTTGGCATCTGTTTTGTATTCTTTACTGTAAGTTGCTGGTTTTGACACTACATAATTGGTAGCACACGATTGCAATGATACTGTAGTAACTAAAGCGACTAGATAAAACAAAACTCTTTTCTTCATATATATTTGATTAACCGTGTTAAAATGGAATATTTATTTTCAAAAGCAATACAAAAGTAGAGATTCCGAGCAAAAGACCCCTGATATGATAATTGTCAGGATCTTATTTTAACACTATTTAACATATTGTTTACATATGTTAAAGAAAAATAAACCGCAACTGCTTATTTTTGGGAAGCCTGCGGTTTTTTTTATTAAGATTCTTTAACAAAATCTATCGATTTTCTTCTATAAATCACGTTTTGTAATTTAAAACTCTAATTTTCATTGTTGTTAAAAAAACAAAATAAATTTCTTGAAAACTCTTTATTGATGGGGTTTTTATGGATGTTTTATAAGTGGCTTTAAATCTTATGTCTCTTTTCCATGTAAAATCAGATTTGATAAAAAATGTTTCAGTGAAGAGACTGTAAAATCTTAACAGAGAGAATCAGCTATGCTGGAGACTGGGGTAATAAAAAATTCCTCAGAAAAACTGAGGAATTTAAACTAATATGGAACTTTACAGAGTTATTTTGTAAATAACATCTCTCTGTATTTTGTCATCGGCCAAAGCTCATCGTCTACCATCATTTCAAGGTTATCAGAAGCTTCTCTGATACCGTCAAATAAAGGTTTTACTTTGTTGCAGTATGCTTCTGCCTGCTTTTGGCTGTCTGATATGCTTTTTGCCGCTTCTCTGGCTTTAAGAAGATCTTCAACACCAAGTTTAATTATAGAAACATTTTCAGAAATGCTGGTAATTAAACTCATCTGTTCTTTTGCCAAAGATTTGAATTCTTTGTCACCAAAGATTTCTTTAAGACCTTTTACGTTTTCAATTAATCTGTTCTGGTAATTTAAAGCGGAAGGAATGATGTGGTTTCTTGCGATATCACTTAACACTCTTGCTTCAATATCAATAACAGTAGAGTATTTTTCTAATTTAATTTCATTTCTAGCCTCAACTTCTCTGTGGTTAAAAATTCCCATTTCCTCATAAAGATCAAGGAATTTTTTATCCATTTCCTGTTTAAGAGCTTCTGGAGTGGTTTTCAGATTGTTTAATCCTCTTTTCTTAGCTTCTTTAGCCCAGTCATCAGAATATCCGTCACCTTCAAACATAATGCTTTTGCACTGCTTGATGTATTCTCTTAATACATTGAAAATAGCTTCATCTTTCTTCAGTCCTGTTTCGATTAAAGCATCTACTTCTTTTTTGAAATCACCTAATTGTTTTGCTGCAATCGTGTTCATTACCGTCATAGATTCTGCACAGTTTGCAGATGATCCTACCGCTCTGATTTCAAATTTATTTCCTGTAAATGCAAATGGAGAAGTTCTGTTTCTATCTGTATTGTCCAGTAGAATTTCAGGGATTTTTCCAACTACATTTAATTTTAGTTCTGTTTTTTCTTCCGGAGATAGTTTTCCGCTGGTTACTTTTTCAAGCTCTTCTAAAACACTGAACAACTGACTTCCGATAAATACGGAGATAATTGCCGGTGGAGCTTCGTTAGCACCCAATCTGTGATCATTGCTTGCGGAAGCAATACTTGCTCTTAAGAGGTCTGCATATTCATATACAGCTTTAATTGTATTCACGAAGAATGTTAAAAACTGTAAGTTTTTCTTAGGGTTTTTCCCTGGGCTTAACAGGTTTTCACCAGTGTCAGTAGCTAAAGACCAGTTGTTGTGCTTTCCGCTTCCGTTTACTCCTGCGAATGGTTTTTCGTGGAAAAGGATGTGGAAATGGTGTTTGTGAGCAACTCTTGCCATGATATCCATCAATAAAGAGTTGTGATCTACTGCAACGTTTACTTCTTCAAACATAGGAGCCAATTCAAATTGATTTGGAGCTACCTCGTTGTGTCTTGTTGTGGCAGGGATTCCCAGCTTCATACATTCGATTTCCAGTTCTTTCATGAAGTTCATTACCCTTGTTGGGATAGAACCGAAGTAATGGTCATCTAGCTGTTGTCCTTTTGCTGGAGAGTGTCCTAGTAATGTTTTTCCTGTCAATACAAGATCCGGACGTGATTGATATAACGCTGAATCAACAAGGAAATATTCTTGCTCCCATCCTAAAGTAGGAGTTACTTTTGTTACGTTTTTGTCAAAATACTGCATTACGTTGGTTGCAGCTTCGTCTACAGCATTTAAAGCCCTTAAAAGAGGTGCCTTATAATCTAACGTTTCTCCAGTATAAGAGATGAAGATTGAAGGGATGCATAATGTAGTTCCCATGATAAAAGCCGGAGAAGTAGGGTCCCAGGCTGTATAACCTCTAGCTTCGAAAGTATTTCTGATTCCTCCATTCGGGAAAGAAGATGCATCCGGTTCCTGCTGAATCAATAAGTTTCCGCTGAATCTTTCGATAGCTCTGCCTCCTTCTATGGGAGTGAAGAAAGAATCGTGCTTTTCTGCAGTTGTACCCGTCAAAGGCTGAAACCAGTGAGTGTAGTGAGTTACTCCTTTGCTCATTGCCCAGTCTTTCATTGCTACAGCTACCTGATCTGCAATGTGTCTCTGGATTTTAGTCCCTTTTTTTACCGCATCCATAATAGACTGGAATGCTTCTTTCGTTAAATATTCTCTCATTGTTTCTTCAGAGAAAACATTTTGGCAGAATAGTTCTGATAATTTTGCAGGAATTTCAACAGAGTTATCTTTTCTGAAATCTTTAAATGGAAGGGTTTCTAATGCTTTGAATCTTAAGGTTGACATATTTGGGTGAATTTTGATAGGGCAAATTTACAAAAAAAATGAATCAAAAATTATTTTACCCTAAAATTTTAAGGGGTGCTTGTTAATTTTATATAAATTAAACGGATGTTTGGTGTATTTTGAATAGGGGTGTTTGCTGCTGTAAGAGTTAAAATGTAATATTTATGGGTGTTTTTAAAGGGAGCAGATCATAAATGCATTTTATATGAAACATCCTGCAATCCTATGCGAATTTAAGCTTCTTATTAAAAGATAGTTAAAATAAAATGGACAAAGATTTTGTATATTTGTGTGAAATTTATTTTATGACAAATTCTAGAGCAAGAGAAACAACGGAGGCTATTGAAAGATTATACATTTCTATGAGACACTTATTTTATAGAGGATTTTTCAAGCCAGGAGGTGTTTCAGGAGAAAGTATCAGAAGCTTGTTGAAAACCATCAATCCGGAAATTTATGGTACCATGAATATCCCGAACAAATTGGAACTTGATGGTTTAATGTATGTACTAGACAGGCTTCCGGAAGGGATTGAAGAATGTGCTTTTATTCATCTTACATCTGATGAAGGTTTTGATAAAGGAAGTTTCGAACCTATTGTTCCAAAGAAAAGAAGAAGAAACTGTTATAGAATAGACGAACACCAGATGAATATTGAGGTTCTTTTGGGCCGTTCCGAAATTTATGACATTCTTACCCACCTTACATTCCTATTTATAGAAGCTGATAAAATCCGTAATCTGGCATTCATTCAGGATGAAAACTGGAAACCGATACGTGCCTTCAAAATTATTGAAGAAGTAGTGAAGGGTGAAAAGAAATTCAGCAGAAAAGAAAAAGAAGTGGCATTAATCCATCTTTCTTCTTTAATAGGAAGATCTTTTGATGAAACCTTAAGAGCTTACAATACTTTTGGAGATGATGATAATCCTGACCGTTTATTTAAAATCATCTATAACTTAGGAAAAGTAAGTCTTGAAGATGCAAAAGGATCAAGAGAAAGAGAGATTCATTTCAGTGCTATATTAAAGGAAAGAGTAGGGCACCACTATTTTGGTGAGAAATGGGCTAATAAAGTGAAAGAAGTTTTATTTGAAAATAATCTTCATACACGTCCGTTGCATATCATTTCTGCCAACATGCACTCTGTGAAAAATATGCTGTATGCAAATGATGCTCTTAAAAAGAAGCACAACAATGAGGTAGATTATAAACTGTACGAAGAAATCTCCAATAAAAAAGAGCTTCGTGATAAGGTATTAAAATTTGCCATGGATGAAGGTATGATCCATATTGCTGATAAAAGCGGAAGTAATATTGATGTACAGATCATTGATCTTAGCAAAATGAATCTAAAGAATACTCCATTTGCAGATACTAAATTTTCTGGAGATGATGTGGTGATGGTATTTGATTATGCTTTCGGAGAACAGGCTTTTGAGGTAATGGATGAATTGCTGAAACCTTACGAACATAAAGGAGAAGTATACATGATGCATGTGAAATCTGTTTCCATTATGGGGAAAGCGGGAATTCTTACCGGAGCAAAAGGAGATATTATGATCCCCACTTCTCACATTTTTGAAGGAACTGCAGATAACTATCCTTTTGAAAATGCACTGAAGCTTGATGATTTTAAAGATGATGAGCTGAAAGCATTTGAAGGACCAATGATTACGGTTTTAGGAACGTCTCTTCAGAATAAAGATATCCTTTCATATTTTATGAATACTTCATGGAAAGCGATTGGTCTTGAAATGGAAGGAGCTCATTACCAGAAAGCCATTCAGGTAGCCTCTAAGATCAGACATCATATTTCACCGGATCTGTTCGTTTGTTATGCGTATTATGCTTCGGATAATCCGTTGGAAACAGGAAGTACACTATCCTCAGGTGGTCTAGGTCTTACAGGAGTAAAGCCAACGTATCTGATTACTTTAAGAATCCTTGAAAAGATCTTAAGAAACGGAAAGAAAGAAGTTTCTGCTAAGAAATAATTTTGATTTCTAATGATAATATAAGCCTTAAGTGTTTTTACACTTGAGGCTTTTTGTTTTTACACATAGGGTGTGTGGATATTTAATAAATACAACGGATGAGCCTTGACAAGGCTTCTAAAGATCTGCGTTATCTTGAAAATCCACGAGAGCTTAAAAAAATCAATCCTTTAATTACTTATCTTTAGAAAAACATATCTATCATGAGTTCAGTATCACAATTAGCTAAAGGATTCAGAGAGGTTCTTCTTGACGGTCTTTGGATTGCCAACACCAACTTTAAAGATCAGCTTTCTGATGTCACCTGGGAACAGGCGATAACCAGAGTTGGTTCTTTAAATACCATTGCCATGCTCACTTTTCATATTGATTATTATATTGCCGGAATTATTCCTGTTTTTGAAGGAGGGACACTGGAAATAAAAGACAAATACAGTTTTGATCTAGCACCTATTGAGTCTCAGGAACAATGGGAGACATTGTTGAATAAGCTATGGTCAGACTCTGAAAAGTTTGCAGAATTATTAGAAAAGATGCCGGATTCAAAACTCAATGAGACGTTTGTAGATGAAAAATACGGAACCTATCAGAGAAATATTGACGGGATGATAGAGCATGCCTATTATCATTTGGGACAGATTAGTCTGATAAAAAAACTGTTGACGAATTAAAACTTTCAATAAAAATGATGAAACTATATTTTCTTTTTATATTAATATTGCCCTGCTGTTGTTTTTCCCAATTCAAAATTCCCAAAGGATTTTCAGAGTTTACCGAAAGTCCTTCTAATGGGAAAGAAATGAAAAGAATGATTGTAGATTTTGATAAAGATAAAAAAGATGATGTTATAACCGTTATCTACCAATCAGAATATGAACTGCATTCAGCTAAAAAATATGTAATCATCTACCTTTCTTCAAAAAATAAAACCTTCAGTATTGATTTTGATCTGTTCAATGGTGTTTTTGTTATTCCGTTACGATATAAAAATGATGTACTGGATTTTTTAGTATACCAGGAAGGAACCGGGGTATATGGACATGGTTTAAAATTAAGATTTAATCAAAAGGTTAAAGAAATACAGCTTATAGGATATGATTATAGTTACCGAACTCCAGGCGGGCACTGCAATAAAACTTATAATCTTCTTACCGGAAATTATACTGTAACTAATGATTTTTACAATATACAAACAGGGAAAACTGAGATTGAAAATTTTAAAGGGTATAAAAAACCGGCTGGGAAAATATTGATTAATATGTTCTCCAACAAGCTATTTGAAGATTTAAGCTCAGTGGGTAAAGAGTTTGAAAGAGATTAAGAACGTATGAATCAAGATCTGTGAAAGTCTTTATAATCCACAGGCAAAAAATAATTTTATACTCTTTTAACAATTCAGAATAAGATTCATCTAAAACGAGATAAAAACAGGACAAAACCTTGTTATAGCTCCATATTTGAGGGTTTTGTTTAAATTACCTACCTTTAGAAAAAATAAAATTTTAAATGAGAAAATCGGCTGCAATCCTTTTTGCGTTTATCATTTCACAATTTCAGGCTCAACAAGGAGCTTATTATCAGCAGGCTGCAAAGTACAAGATGGATATTGATGTCAATGCTGAAAAATTTACCTATCAGGGAAAGCAAACCTTAGAATACACCAATAACTCCCCGGATGAGCTTAATGTGGTATATTTTCACCTGTATTGGAATGCTTTTAAGCCCAATTCTATGATGGACCAGAGAGTGTCTTCTCAAGGGAAAAATGGTGATGGAAGGTTGCAGAAAAATGGTGTTTCAACACTGTCTACTATTCCGAAAGATCAGGAAGGGGTACAGAATATTAACTGGATCAAACAAAATGGCAAGGATCTGAAATTTGAAGTTCAGGAAACCATTATGAAAGTGTATCTGGCAGAACCTATCAAGCCAAATTCCACAACAACCTTTACCATGGATTGGGATGCGGTGATACCTCAGCAAATCAGAAGAAGTGGAAGAAACAACAGAGAAGGAGTGGATATGACGATGACGCAATGGTATCCTAAAATTGCCGAGTATGATTATGATGGCTGGGCAACTTTTGATTATTTAGGAAGAGAGTTTCATGCACCGTTCTCAGATTTTGATGTGACCATTAAAATTAACAAAGACTATGTAGTGGGAGCAGGAGGAATTCTTGAAAACCCAACAGAAGTAAAAGGATATGATGCTGCTGCTAAGATCAAAGCAGAAAAAGATAAAAAAGCAACCTGGAAATGGACAGCTAAAAATATTCTTGATTTTGCATGGAGTGCAGACAGGGATTATTCTGTAGAAAGTTTCAATGTTCCGGAAGGTCCAAAAGTATATTTAGTCTATCAGAAAAATGATAAAACTAAAGTATGGGGCGAAGCACAACCTTATATTACCAAATATTTCCAAATCATGAACTCTCATTTCGGAAAGTATGTATATCCAACTTATGCCTTTATTCAAGGAGGTGATGGTGGTATGGAGTACGGAATGTGTACGATGATTCTTGGAGAAGCTAAAAATATTAAAGACTTAATGGGGCTGATGGCTCACGAAGGGTCTCACTCCTGGTATCAGCAGATGCTTGCGACCAACGAATCTGTACGTCCATGGATGGATGAAGGGTTTACAAGCTATGCCGAAGGGTACACGATGTATCAGTTGTTCCCGGAACAATTGCCAAATCCTTTTATGGAAAGACTGGATGCCTATAGAAACTTTATTAAAAAAGGAATTGAAGAGCCTGCAGTTTGGTTAGGAGATCATCATGATAACGGAACATCTTATACTTATGCATCTTATGTGAAGGGAGAATTGTATCTGGTACAGTTAGGGTATATTATGGGAGAACAAAACCTTGCAGAAACTTTAAAACAATATTATGACCAATGGAGTATGAAACATCCTTCAGACAGGGATTTTCTTCACATTGCTCAAAAGGTTTCAGGAATGGATTTAAAATGGTTCCATAATTACTGGATCAATACTACCAAAACAATTGATTATGGAATTAAGGATGTAAAATATGATGCAAAATCTACAACAGTTACCCTTGTCAATAATGGTCAGGTTCCTATGCCAGTAGATTTCAGTGTAATGACTGCAGATAAGAAGGTTGTTACTTATCAGATTCCATTGAATATGACGCATACTTGGAAGGAAAAAGATGCTTACGGTGAATTCAAGACAATGCCTTACTGGCCTTGGACTCAGAAAGAGTATACCATTACGATTCCTTATACAAAATCTCAATTGTCTGTACTGGGAATTGATTTCAGCCAGAGAATTGCAGATGTAAATATGGCGGATAACTTTGTAGAAGTAAAATAAAAAGATAAACATAGAGATAAAAGGAGTATTTGTAAGTACTCCTTTTATTTTTTTATAAATTTGGGACTCAAATTTTTTTTAAATCATAGCGTGTTTAAATATAAATGAATTCAATTGTAATTAACGTAGGGAACAGCAATATCAGATTCGGTCTTTTTAATGGTGATAATTGTGATATTTCATGGGTAATCAATACAAAACCTTACAGAACGGCAGACGAGCTTTATGTACAGATGCTGATGCTTTATCAGACTTATAAAGTTGAACCAAAAGATATAGAGAAAGTAATCATAGGATCTGTAGTCCCTCAGCTTACCAAGGTAATGAGCTCGGGAATTAAAAAGATCCACGGAATTACTCCGGTCATTGTTGACCGTGCTACCCCATCAGGAGTACAAGCAAAGTCAAAGCAGATGGGAACAGATATTTATGCCAATCTGGTAGCTGCCCATAATCTTTACCCAAACAGAAAGAAGATTGTTATTGATTTCGGAACGGCTCTTACAGCAAGTTGTGTAGCTGAAACAGGCGAAACACTGGGGGTAATTATTGCTCCGGGGATTGTAACGTCTTTAAATTCTTTAATCAGCCAGACTGCTCAGCTTCCTGAAATTGAACTGAAAAAGCCGAAATCAGTGCTTGGATTGGATACCGTAACCTGCATGCAGAGTGGAATGGTATATGGTTTTCTGGGAATGGTGGAAGGTTTCATTGATCGTATCAATGATGAGGTGAATGATGATTGCTTTGTTGTGGCAACAGGTGGCGTTTCCCATGTATATAAGCCTTTAACGGACAAAATCCATGTGATGGACAGGTTGCATACTTTGAAAGGGCTTTATTTCCTTGGAAAAGATTTATAAATATAATCCGGAGCTTTTGAGCTCCCATATAACCATGAACAAAATGAAAGAATTGAAAGAGTTCCCAAGAATAGAAACCGAAAGATTGATTCTCTCTCAATTGAAAGAGGAAGATATTCCTTTTATTGTGGAGTTTCTTCAACATAGGATTTTTTCGGATCTTACTTCCAATATTCCTTATCCCTATACTGAAAATGATGCTAAGTTCTGGGTAAAAATGTCCAAAGAAGCTTTTGAAAGCAAAACTGGCTTTACATTCGGGATCAGAAACAAGGAAGAAGGGCTTATCGGAGCTATCGGGCTTCATGACAGGGATGATGATAAGGCAGAATTGGGGTATTGGATAGGAATTCCTTACTGGAACAAGGGATATGTTACGGAAGCAGCGAGGGCTATTGTAGATTTCGGTTTTAAGGATTTAGATCTTAATAAAATTTATGCTACTCATGTTCTCCACAATCCTGCCTCAGGGAAAATTATGGAAAAGATAGGAATGGAGCAGGAGGCAATTTTGAAACAACATGCCAAGAAAGATGAAGAGTATTTTGACCTTGCGATGTATTCAATCTTCAAAGATTAATTTGGAGAGTCCTTTATAAAAGAGAAATCAGAGAACATTATATTCTCTGATTTTTTTATGCTCGTCAAAAGGACTTTTAAAGAAAAAACTATCTTTTGCTTTTAAAAAAGTCTTTAACAATAGAGGAACATTCGTGTTCCATAATACCTGTGATTACCTCTGTTTTCGGATGAAGGGTAAGATGTTTATTGATAAAACCTCTTTGTTCATCTCTGGCTCCAATCACTACTTTGGAGATCTGTGACCATGATAAGGCTCCTGAGCACATCACACAAGGTTCCATCGTAACGTAGAGTGTACAATCTTTTAAATATTTACCTCCTAAAAAGTTAGCAGCAGAGGTTATAGCCTGCATTTCTGCATGGGCAGTAACGTCGTTTAATGTTTCAGTGAGATTATGGGCTCTTGCAATGACACGGTTGTTGGAAACTATCACGCATCCAATAGGCACTTCATCCTGTTCCAAAGCAGCCTCTGCTTCCTGCAGGGCTATTTTCATATAATATTCGTCTGTAAACATTTAATCAAAATTTAAAGTTAGAGGAACGCGCAGCCGAGCTCTATAGGGCTGATTGTTTTTTTTAGCAGGTTCCCACTTTTTTTTAATCAGTAATATTGCAAGCTCAGCCTGCTTATTGAAACTTTCATTTTCCCCGAAGGCCTTTGCTGTCATGATGCTTCCATCTAGATCTATAATGAAGACTACACGGCTTTGAATGATTCCTTTTCCCCTAACCAGGTTTGTATTTAAGTTTTCAGCAATTTCTTTTTTAAAAGCTTCTATACCATCAGGATATTTTGGAGATTTGTCTTCTTCGGTATCTTTCATATCGGTTTTTAGCTGGAAGTCCTCCAAAATATAACCAGATTTTATTTTTTCCAGTTCTTCCAGGTATTCGTTATTCCTTTTAAGCTCTAATGTTCCTATATCACTGTCTTTTTTCAATGTAATTTTAGCGTGCTTTCTTAAAGGAGCTTCTGCGATATCATCAGTATACTTATTATTTATTTTCTGAATTTCAGCATCATATTTTTCCTTAACAAGCTTAAGCCTTTCTGCTTGCTGTGAGAAGTAAAAATTAAGAGAGAAAAATAGAAACAGGCCGTAATATTTCTTCATTAGTCCACCATCGTTAAAGTTAAAGGAATTCTGAAACGGAATCTTGCCGGATCACCTTTGACCACAGCGGGAGAAAATTTTTCAGAAATAGAGTAGAGGGCAATTTCAGCTTGCCTGTTGAAGGTGAAATTATCACCTTGGGCATGAACATTACTGATGCTTCCATCTTTTTCTACAACAAAGACAACATCTGTTTTTACTGTTTTTAAGTCGGAATTGACACCATCTGCATAAAGAAGATCTGCGACCTCCTGTCTCAGCGTATTGATTCCGCCGGGATAATCTGCGACCTTTTCCACATTGGTTGGTTTATCAGTAAGTTCCTGGGAAAATTTACCTATTGTTTTTAAAGTCTGAAGGTCTTCAATATTTCTGACTCTCAACAGAGCTCCAATTAAGGCCGTGTTTTCAATACTATCCATTTTTTTCATAAAAAAGAGAAAGTCACCTTTGATTAGATTCTTTTTGAAGGTATTGGTTTCTGCATCAAACTTTTTCTTGAATTCTTTATTCAGCATACTTCTGTGCTGGTTGTAATAGGTTTTTACCAACCGGAATTCTTCTTTTTGCTGTGATAGACAAAACGAAGAAATAATACAGCAGATACAAATGAATAAAGGTCTCAATAAAGGTATATTTATGTAAATATAACTAAAAAATGTGAGATTGATTCACAATTTGTTAACTTTCAAGATAGCGGTTTAGAGACTCCTGGAGATGGTTTCGGATGTCATCAACTAAACCTTTCGGTTCCAGAACTGTTACCTCTTTTCCATAGGATAAAATCTCCTGCATGAAATCATAAGTAGGGTGGAGGAAAAACTCAAAATAGATTTCTTCCGGAGTTTCTTTCGTTTCTTTTTGGGATTGATGAAGCGGAAAACTTCTGATGTATTCTCCCTGATGACGACTGCATTTTAGTACAATGTTCTGGGGTTTCTGTTCTGCCAGATTCATCACTCCGAATGCATTTTTAAAGTGTTCTCTGAAGTTGTATTTATACTTTTCTCTGTATTGGTTTTTGGCCACATCCAGATAATTGATTCTGTCTAGTCCAAATGATTTTAAAACCTTATCCTTGGTGTCAATGGCGATGAGGTACCATCTGTCTTTGGATTCTTTTAAGGCTAATGGATGAACCTTTCTGGAGGTCATCAGTTTGTTTTTGTAATTGTAATGTTCAAAGCTTACCACTCTTTTATTACGGATGGCAAAGAACAGATCATAAAAATGTTCTATACCGGTTGGTTTACGGCTTTCAAAGAAAATAAAATTTGAAAAATCAGGGTGAAGATTCAGGGCATTGCTTACCTGGAAGGATTCCAATAGTTTTTGGTTGTATTCATCCACTTCCATAATCGGGCGGCTTTCGATATAGTATCGGTTGTCTCCTTTTTTCTTATTGTGAATGGAAAGGTTGAAAAGATCAGAAATCTCACGAATGTCTCTCTGCAAGGTACGGATAGAGTAGCTTTTGATCCCCGCATCCTGGAATTCAAAAGAATTTAAAAGATAGTCCTCCAGCTGAGAATAGGTAGCTGGAGAACTTTCTAATCTTTTTATAATTAAGGCATATCTTGTCAGATAAAAATCTTTCTTCATGGTAAAATTTTGTACCACAAATATATGGGCTTAATGCGACAAAATGTGTCGTGTTTTATTTTTTGAAAAAGAAATATTGAAAATTAATATCATTCTATCTTCTGCAATTTAAAGCGTTTTTACAGTTCATCTTCCCATTCCTCAGCGTAGCCATGTGATGTTAAGGTAAAAAGGACTTCTCCTTTTTCAGCGTCTATAATAACAAAGTGAGGAATGGGTTCTAGGTATCCTTCAATGTCATAATTGACAACAAAAATATTTAGTTTAGTGTCTTCATATTTTCCATATCCAATCCTTTTTTGTTCTTCGTAACGGACTTTATCTTTTTCAACAATAAAAATATATTCTCTTTTTCGATCCTGTAAATATTGTTTCACTATTTCTAATGCTTTTTCTTTAGTTATCATGCTATTATTTTTTATCAGCCTGCTTCCGATATCTGTTTTCTCAATAAAAGTACTGAAACTTACTATTAAAGATTTTCATCTCTTTCATTTTTCTGTTATGAATAGTAGTAATTATTTTTTACAATGGGTTAAAAAAATAATAAGCCACAGAAATACTGTGGCTTATGAAATATAGAATATTGTGATTGGGTTATGAAGCTTTATAAGATCACTTCAGAATCTATGGTCCTGTTTTTAGTGGTCACAAACCGAATTTCCACGTGATTTATATTTTTCAGACATTGTTCTGGCTGCCCAAGATTTTGTGAATGGTGAATTCAAAGGTGTTGAGAATGTTTAATGAGACTGCTGTGTGCGTATTATAGAGATTTCGAGGATAAAATTGGACAGCATCAGAACTTGTCTTGTTTTAAAACTTTTATTTAAAAGACATCTTCTTCAAGAATGTCTTCTTCAAAATCTTGCCTGAAGAAATTTTCAATGTCATTGAGATAGTTTTCATAATCCATCTCTGCATTTTCGATGTCACTCCATTCCACGGTGTAGAGATCTTCATCGAAGAGTATATCTGTGTTGTGATTGGATGTTTTCATGTTTTGTATTGTGATTTGGTGTTGGTTAATTTCTGAACATATTCCGGACTGTTCAGCATAGATCAATGTTGAATTCAAAAGCTTTTATTAATTGTTTTTGTGTTCTTGTTTATATTTCAAAAGTAATCTAGGGAAGCGTCAAAACTTGACGCATAAAAAAAATAACTCAAAAGAATTTTGAGTTATTTTAGTTTTAAGAAAAATCGTTAATATCTATTTCATCAGCAATGAGCATAATGATGTCCATTTCAGAAAGCATTGATTTAAGTTTGATGCCTCCTAATTTTAAATCATTATCAGAAAGGATGTGTGACCAGACTTTCTGTACAAAATCTTCAAATGTTATTTCTGAAGTATAACGCGGACTTGTTGTTTGCACTGCTAAAGCCAGTATTTGCTTGGTAATATCTCTGCATTCATTCATTTTTGTTTCATGAGGCAGTAATACATTAAGCACACAGTTTTGTGCATCGTGAAGAAGATTTGCAGTAACCTTGAGTTGGTTTTTTTTAGCATTAAAATTTCTATCATCACTAATTTTGCCTGCCAGGATCTTACTTCTGAAACCTGCTATTTCCGAAACTTCACTAATGGTGTTCGTAGAAAGAATATCCTCTACAGACTTCAGCCATGAAAGCATTCTCTCAACAAAAAAAGGATCTTTTTTCTCCAATGAAGAAACAATACCTGGAAACTCCAGCAGCTGATCCTTTAACTGGGAAACTAAAATAAACTGTGATTTTTTCATTCTATTATTCAGGGATAAGTGTTTCTATAATATTTCCATTGATATCTTCATATCTAGACCATTCCATTCCTGCTTCACTCACACTCATTTTAGCGAAAATCAGGCATTTGGCATCCAGTTGCATCAATTTGCTTGCCTCTACAATAATCTCCCGGTTATCTAACTTTTCAATAACTCTTCTGGCTTCCAAAATAATTCTGTTGAAAAGGCTTTGCAGTAAAAGCTGGGGATCTGTATTCTTCCATGAAAAATTGGGAAGAGAACGACAGTATTCTACGGTATATTTTGAAATAGGCTCAAAATACTGTATTTGAGTATCGGTGAGGGTAGGTTTGTTTTCAGCCTTGATCTTCGTTATATAATCATTATAACTAAGCTCCTGATTGGCCAGAAAATTTCTTAAATTCTGATCATTTTTTATGTCAGAAGGATTATAATCTGTTGCTGCTACTTTGGTAATTTCTTCATAAGAAAAATCTTTGAAAGGCAAGATAGGGGAGTTTCCTGCTGTAGCAAAAGGAATAGTAAGGTCTACTGTTCCCACTTTCATTCTTGGAATGGAAAAATGCTTCAGTAAATCATCTTTAGCATATTCTTTTGCTATTTCTACAGTCTGTAAGTCTGTCATTTTTCTGGCTGCAGCAATTTCAGAGACAATACCTCCTAAGTATTCATTCAATTTTGGCATGATAAGTTTTTTTTAATTGATAATGATTTTTTAAAAGGATGGCTGCCGGAGCAGCCATCCTGAAAATAATTAAGGAGTAGTAGTAGCCGGTGCTGCAGAAGCAACAATAGCATCTTCTAACATATCCATAATTTTTGAAAGACCCGCAGGTAATTCGTCATTTACAGCTTTTACATGTACACCCAACGTATAAGTTTTTTCTGTAGTTGAAGTACTTGAGTTGGTTTTCTTATAAGAAGCTGAAGCATTGAATTTAACTTTCCAGAACTTAGCGCTGATAGAAGCACTTCCCTGGAATTCACTAGCAATACTCTGAGTTTCCACAGAATTAAGCTTGGCGTTAAAATCAATAGTCATTTCATCAATTCTTAAAGACGGAATTGAAAGCATACAAAGCAATGGGACACTTAATTTTACTTCTGATTTTACTACGTTTTCATTGTTTTCAGCTGTGCTGGGAACTGACTTTGTATAGATAAAATCCACATATTTAAGCTTTTTAGCTCCTCCTTCTGGAGACCCTTCTTCAAAACCGACTTCTTTAATGAAATTTACTTGTGACATGGATGCGTCATGCTGAGCCTTGATAGCTGCCTGCATAGGCCCTCCGATGTAAACACTGAAATCTAAACTGTTTAATTCTTGTACTAAATTTGCCATAATTCTAAAATTGTTAAGGTTATTAATTGGTTAATAATATATAGTAGTGCTAGCAGACTAATATTCAATATTGGGCAATAGATATCCTGTTCAGTATTTGATGAACTGAAGATTATTATTAAAAATAATAAGGATAATGTAAGTTTGGAATAAGCTTATTTAGCTTTGGTTTCCTTGGTTATTTTGTTTATTTAAAGATAGTTGACTAAAGCGTCAAAACTTGTCGTGTTATAATTTATTTTCATTTTTATTTCATTTTTGATGAATATTATAAATTGACAAGGTAAAGTGTTTTAATTTGGTGAGAATTTTAATATAAGCTTTTAAGCTTATTTGGGCTTAATATAAGGTTAAAAGCTTATATTTTGTTTCTGATGAGTTTTTGGACAATTTGATTCAAGGTTTCCCTGTTATCATCAATATAGCTTAATCCAGCTTGTATCAAATTCTCAATATTAGAGCGTCTTACGTTATCCATTGCGGGAGAAGCATTTTTCAATGATGGATTCAGACGGTAATAATTTTTCTGATTTCTCAATCCTAAAGTCTGGAACATTTGAGAAAGCTGATAATCCACGGTTTCTGCATTAGCAGACATTAAAATATCAATAATTGGGCCTACCCAGCCAATTTTCCCAGCTTTTTCCAGTCTTTTAAAAGGATAAGGTCTGGCTTCAATTCCTGTTCCGATCGATATCATAATCATATCGTTAACTCCAGGATGATTGGCTTTCTGATGATTTTTTAAAACCTCTGCAAAAGGAATCTTTCTGGCTTCTGCGTAAGCACAAAGTGCAGGGTTATTCGCAAACATACCGCCATCAATCAGGCTGAAGATCTGCCCATACATAGATTTGATCTGTACCGGGCTGAAATAGGTTGGTGCTGCGGATGTTGCCCTGCAAACATCTTTTACATAGAAATTATCTGTGCTAAGGTGTGCTTCAGCTGAATTGAAAAGCTTAGCTCTTCTGTTTTCGATGTCATAACTTGTTATTAAACAGGGTTTTATTAATTCTTTTAGTTCTAGATTTCCAAAAAAGTCATTCAGGTTTTTCTCAAGAGCTTCCTGAGAAATTCTTTCATTTAATAATCCAAATGGATTAACCAGTTTTTCCCAAAAGGAAACCTGGAAGATATCACCGCCCTTTTCAGCATACAATTCCAATCCTTTCTGGATAGAATACTTTGCCTTACGAACTTCATCGGGACATAGAATAATAGAAGCAATCAGACCTCCTGTGCTGCTGCCTGCCACCAGATCAAAATAATCTCCAAGTTTAGCACTCGGTTTATCATAATACTGGAGCTGTTCTTCTATGTAGCGCAGAATAATACAGGTAATAATTCCCCTTATTCCGCCTCCGTCCAAAGAAAGAATGGTTGTCTTTTTCATGTTATTTTATTAATTGTTTTTTAAGAATACATTACAATATGACCCCCTGAGGAATTGATGATTTTGGTCAGAAAAATGATTGAATTCCATGCCTGGATCTTGTTGTTTTTAGTGATTTTCTTATAAAACAAAGGTAGGGCGGGGAAGCGACAGAACTTGACGTGTTTTATTTAATTTCCAATAAAAGAGAATTAAAGAACAATATAATTCTGCGGATCTCTGGGCATCTTCAAAAGCGCTCTCCAGCTTGTTTTTACAAGTCCTTTCTTCGATGGAATTGTCTTTTTTTCAAAGTGGGGAAGATCTTTAAAAGTTTTCCAGTTTCCGCCCCAATCCCAGCCATGTCTTGCGAAAATTTTTACACACTCATACCAATCGGCTACCCTATCATTATCCCAGTCTTTTACAGTATCCCAGCTGGCTGTTTTTCCATCAATCATCAGGCAGATGTCTACGGCAAGACCATAATTGTGAATACTCTGACCTGCTTTGGCATTCGTTACCTTTTTTCCGGATGTTATTCTTCCAATGGCATAAAGCTTTTCCTGCTCTTCAAAAGATCTTAATCCCTGGGTGATTCTTATCTTAGCTCTACCGGTAAGTGCTTCATCACATTCCTTAATAATTTGCTTTACTTCATCTCTTACCAAGGGGTGAAGTTTCTGAATTCTTTCTAATGTTACTTTATCCATAAATCTTTATCGTTTGAAACAAAAGTAGGAGTGGGAAGCGACAAAAATTGACGTGTTTTAATTAAAAATCAGCGAAGTTGAAGAATAATTCAGAAATTGTTTTTGAAAACAAAGCTATATACCAAATGCGACAAAACATGTCGTGTTTAAAAATAATATTTATTTGTTTTTCAATATGTTAAATGTGATGTTAATTCCGGATTAAAAAGTGTTTTTTTTCTTGAAAAATAATAATTTTGTATAGATAATTCACGATCATCATGTATGCTCTGGTAGATTGTAATAACTTTTTTGTTTCCTGTGAACGGACATTGGATCCTGACCTTGAAGGCAAACCCGTTGTGGTTCTTTCCAACAACGACGGATGTGTTGTGTCCCGAAGTAAGGAAGCGAAAGATCTGGGTATTCCTATGGCTGCTCCGGCCTTTAAATACAAAGATCTTTTCAAAGAGCATGATGTAAAAAGCTTTTCTGCAAAATTTGAACTCTATAATTATAAGAGTCAACAGGTCATCAATATAGCCCGTTCTTATGTTGTGGATTATGAAATCTATAGTATTGACGAGCTTTTTCTTGATCTGACAGGCTTTAAATACATAGATATCCACGAATATTGTTCTAAAATCAAAACCGAAATTCAGGAAAAAGAGAATATCCCTGTAAGTATAGGTATTGCGCCCAGTAAAACCTTATGTAAAGTGGCTAACAGAATTGTAAAGGATTTTCCAAAGCAATTTAATGGAGTTTATATTATGGATACTCCCGAGAAAATCGAAAAAGCGCTGAAATGGCTGAATATAGGGGACGTTTGGGGAATAGGAAGAAAGCTGGCCGCCAAAATGAATGACAGTGGGGTTTATAAAGCCTGGGACCTTCTTCAGAAACCTGAAATGTGGGTTCGGAAAGTAATGGGAATTCATGGGGTAAGAATGATTCATGAATTAAGAGGAATTCGTCAGCTGGAGCTGGATGCACCGTCTCCTAAAAAATCAATTGCTGTTACCCGAAGCTTTATGGAAATGCTTACTGATAAAGAAGCGGTTCGGGAGCGTGTAGAAACCTTTGGAATGTATTGTTCAGAAAGGTTACGCCGGCAGAATACCTGCTGTAAAATGATAACAGTCTTTGTACAAACCAACCGATTCAGAAAAGATCTTCCTGAATATAGAAATGCAATGACTCAGATTCTTCCCAATCCAACCAATTCATCTATATTGATTGGAAGAGTGGTGAATGAACTTTTTGAAGCAGTTTACAGGGATGGATTTCATTATAAAAGGGCAGGAGTGATGGTGAATGACTTTGTTCCTGAAGATCAGAGACAAATCAGCCTTTTTGAAGAAGATATACAAAATCAACACCTTCCTGTAATGAAAGCAATGGATGCTATGAACAGGAAATTCGGAAAAGATAAAGTCCGTCTCGGAAGCATGAGTGGTGAAAATACTTTTGGCCGTGCCCAATTATCTCCCGAATATGAAGCGTTCCTGAAAAAGAATACGCTGCCTGAAGCTAATTTTAGGTTTCATTAAGAATATTATTTAAAAAAATAATAAATAAAAGTCTTACTATCAGTGGCTTGCTAATTAAACTGGCTCAAGAAGATATTTCAAGTTATAACATTGTTGATTATTGGGATGCAGATATAACAGCCGTAGGATTGCAAAAAGGGAATGTATTGATTTATATTTCAGCTTTTGATTATAATAAAACAAATCATTATAGTATCATTATTGAAGAACTGGAAACGGGAAAAATATTGAAGCGGGAAGAGAAGACATTATATGATAGTCTTGTTAATAGTATTCAATTTTTTTTTAACTAAAATTGTTTACTTCTTTTCATACTTCCAGTTCCTGCCTTTTCCTTCTGTAACCCACTCCAAAGCTTGTTCCATTCTTTTATTTCGGGTAGCTTCTGTTTTAGCCTCTGTAATCCATGTGATATATTCTTTTCTGAAGGATGGTGAGGCTTTCTCAAAAATATCTAATGTTTTTGGCTGTGCCTGTAATGCAGATAAAAAATAATCTGGAATTTCCATTTCTGTTTTAGAAGGAGTCGCTTTTTTCAGGGTAACACCCATATCCGTAAGTTCTATGGCTTCTTTAATGGCTTTTTTTAGCTGGGGTTTTGAAGGAAGGTCTTCAATCTTTGTAATTTTTCCCAGGCTAAACATAGAATTCTTCTCAATATCCTGAGTGATTTCCTGCATGGTTTTCATTTCCTTCTCCAACCAGAACCCGAATGTGCAGTGTTGCTTGAAAGATGCCATAGCACAAAGGTTTTTACCCTTGTAGATAAAATGTGGAAAACTCCATTTCATGGTTTCTTCAGCATCAGGACAGTATTCATGAACGATTTCTCGGATATAGTGAAGAATGGGTCTAGCGAAATCCTGAGACTTTTCAATATAGCTATCTATTTTTGAGCTGTATTTTTCCATATTTTTTTATTGGAATAATTGTACGGTTTCATTCACAAGGAACCTCACCTGATCCGGTCTTCCTCTATCATTTTTAGGACTGTTGGAATAACTTCCGGTTTTCACGATCACCATATTATGCTCCGGAACCATAATGATATATTGCCCCTGAAGACCCAGAAAATAATAATGTTTGATAGGATTGTCATGATTGATCCAAAGCCCCATTCCATAAATATTTTCCGACTTTTCTGTCGGAGTTCTCATTTGCTCAATAAAATCTGTATTAAGGATCTGCTGACCTCCAACTTTACCATCATTCAGGAAGAGAAGTCCCAGTTTGGCAAAATCTTTTGCATTGGAATGGATGCAGCAATATGTTTTTTCTATTCCATAGTCATCTGTGCTCCATTTCGCATTTTGTTCCATTCCAAGTGGAGCCCAGAATTTTTCAGAAAGATAGCTTGCTAAGGGTTGTTTCAATGCTTTTTTTAAGGCAAAACCAAGAAGTTGTGTGGTCCCGCTTTGATATTCAAACCTTGTTCCCGGCTGCTCTTTAAATTTTCTTGAAAATACAGATTTTACAAGGCTCTTTCCATAATAAGCTTTGGCATTGGGAAGAAACGGATTATTGTAGTTTTCATCCCAATCGAGGCCGGATTCCATCTGAGCCAGATTTTTAAGAGTGACTTCATTTCCGAAAGTTTTCTCTTTAAATTCAGCATAAAAATCAGACAGTTTTTCATCAATATTGTTGATAAGCCCTTCCTCCATAGCTTTTCCCAAAAGCATGACAGTCACAGCTTTTGCCATAGAAAAAGAATTGGTTTGTGAAAGCTGATTATAGCCGTCCCAATATTGTTCGTGAATAATTTTACCATTCTTTATCACTACAAAAGATGCTGTTTTAGACTGTTTTAAATTATCAACTAAAACTTTAGGTAGTTCTTTTTTATTATATTCAGAATGTTCTTCCCATCGTTTGGGAGATCCTGCAGCAATAGGATTACTGGGAAACAGATTTCCATCATCAATATGGGCGCTTGATCTTCCTTTAAGGTAGGTTTTGGAAATACCACTGAATAAATAATCATATCCGAAAAAGTAAGCTGCCGCAGCTCCGGCTGCAGCCCCACCTATCATGTATTTTAGTATTCTCATTTTTTTGTCAATCGGTCTTTAACAAATTTAAAATAATTTGGGTGAAAAAATAAAAATGAATCATCAAATACATTATTTTTGTTTAATTGATGAAAAATATGACCAGAAAACTTATTGTATTGATGTGCTTCCTGCTGTCTGTAGCAGGAATTTCCCAGACTTATAAAGCAATAGATACTGCAGATTATCTTCAGCGGAAAGAATTCTTGAAAAATTTTACGGCTCATAACGAAAGTCTGATAAAAGGGCTGAGGTCAAAATATTCAGGAAGAACGGGTTCTGAAATGTCTAAAATTTATAAAGAATTCGGAACTGATTTTGAAAACCAGGTGAAAAATAAAGACTTTGTGTTCAAGTCTGAATTTGATGCCGTCATTAAATCTTTGGTAGAACGTCTCAGAAAGAATAATCCAAAAGTTCCTCAGGATCTTAAAATTTTGATTGCAAGAGATAATACTCCTAATGCTTATTGTCTAGCAGATGGAACTTTTGTAATCAATATGGGACTGTATAACTGGATGGATAATGAAGCCCAGGTTGCCGGTGTAATTTCCCATGAATTAGGGCATAAAATTGAGGATCATACTCTGAAATCTGTTCTGAATATTGTTGAACAGAATACTTTAGATAAATCTACGGTACAATATATCAAGGAAACAACAGACCAACGCAGCTTGGGGCGCAATGAAAAAGCATTTGATATTCTTAAAAACAGGATTTATAAAAAGAGTGTGGAAAAGAGAAAGCTTGAAATGCAGGCAGACAATCTTGGATATGTTATTTTTAAAAACAGTGATTTTAAGAAGAGCGAATTTATCAATGGACTACAAAAGCTTCAAACATTTGATACAATCTCTCCAAGAGAACTTAAAATAGAGACGTATAAAAAGCTTTTTGATCTTCCAAAGCAGGCTTTCAATGAAAAGTGGATGAAGAAAGAAGATTTTTCACTCTACAATTATAACTTTTATAAAGAAAAACTGAACAAAGACTCTTTAGCATCTCACCCTGAAATGGAAAAAAGAATCGAGAGTCTTAAAAAAACTTTTCCTGAACTGAATATTTCCGAAGAATCTGAAAAACCTTCAGAGGCCTATCTTGCTCTGAAAAGGACTGCAAGAATGGAGATTCTGCCGAACTATTTCCACTCTGAGGATTTCGGACTGGGGATTTATGTAGCGATGCAATTCCTTCAGGATAGTGAAGAAGAAAAATACTATAAAAATTGGCTGGGGAAATGTTTTTCTAAAATTTATGAAGCCAGAAAAAAATATAATCTGAACCGCTATTTGGACAGAATAGAACCTAAGAATCAAAGTGAAAGCTATCAGCAGTTCCTGAATTTTATGTGGAACCTAAGCCTGGATGAGATCAAAAATATTTCAGATTATTATCAGGCTAATGAGACGATTGTAAAATCAAAATAATGCTGAAACTTTATCTCTCTGATTTTGCAGATGTAGCAGATCTTTTTTATCCTTGACAAGGATAAAAACCTATCTCAAAGACGAGATAGGTTTTCTTTTTAAGATCATTTTTTTCGTAGAAGAATTCAAAATGATTCTATTTTATTAGTAGTTCAGTTTTTCTAAACGTATTTTATTGTATTTATCTTTTTTGTTGTATTCGCGGAGAAGAATATAACCTTCTTTGGCAACATAAGGCGTTACCTGATAGTTGTCTTTTTCGGAAATAGGAATAATTTCCTGCTTGAATTTACCATCAATAACGGTATTGATGAATAGGTTCCACTTTTTCTGTTGGGTTACTTCATCCTTTTGGTAATCGCGGTAGAAGAAAACCACATCTTTTCCATCGTTGAGGTATTGTGAGAACAGATAGTCGCTATTTACTGCCCATTTTGTTTTTTCTTTTTCCAGTACTTTAAGATCTTTGATCTTGAAATCTTTATCTGTATACAAATAGACAAGATCCGTTGTTTTTGGAGCGTTATATTGGCCGGCCGGTTTATATTTCTCGGAAAGAATACCTACACTTCCGTCACTCATGAAATATAAATCTTTAGTAAGAAGATAATATCCGCTTTCTACGTAACCATGGCCGTCAATTTTAGGTAAGTAGGGAACAAAATCAGGTTTATAGCTAAGGGCTTTCGTATCAACACTAAAATTTGATTTATTAATCATTAATCTGGAAAACCCTATATCATAATCGTTGGAAGCATAGTTTCTTCCTGTTAATACGATTTTATCATCGAAAGTTTTGTCATTGTCAATAGGGCTGTAATTGGAAATAAAAGTATCGATATTTTCGATAGTCTTATCTGTAATTCCTGTGATAGGATTATTGGCAACCTGCTTTCCAGTTTTCATATCAAGAACAAGAAGGCTGAATGTTTTGTTATCATCATCTACTTTTTTCAGAATAGAATAAATATAATTTTCATCTTTTTCCAGAGGTGTTAACGTAGAGAATACTTTTTTAGTACCATCTGTATTGTATTTATATCGCCATACTTCCTTTTTGTTCTCATCAAATTTCATCAGGCTGTTGTTGTTGATATATTTTCCGTAATCTTTGTACTCAACAGCAAAGTAACCACCCTCTTTGGTTTCTGCTACTGCCGAAACATAGTTATAGCCTTTTTCCTTTTTCTCGTCACGGTTTTCTTTACGCTGTTCTTTCCAGTTTTTTGGTTCATTGATCTCCTTGAAAGTGCCATCTTCCTGATAATCATAATATATTTTTCTGGTAATGGTATTAGTCTTCGGATTTATTACCATAGAAACAGGAGTGAATATTTCCCTGCTTTTGACCAAAGAATAATCCATCATGGATGGCTTTAGAATAATTTTTCCCTTGAAATCAACATATCCCCTATAAGAAGCTGCTGTGATGTCCCCTTCAAATTCCTTATTGGCAACAGGGTTGAGGTTCTTATCCAATATAACGTATTCAAATTTCTTGGTTTTATCTCCAGATTTTCCATAAGAATAGATGGAAACATAGCCGTAAAGATTGTCTTTATCATCAAACAGCGCGTTCATTCCTACATGGTCTCCTGCCGCTAATGTTGTTAAATCCTGGGTTTGGGAAAATGCAAATGTCTGGATAAGGGCAAACGCCAATAAAGTGATTTTTTTCATGGTTGAATTTTGGACTAAAATAATAAATTATAGGATATATTGAAGAAAAATATAAAAGCCCTGAAAAATCAGGGCTTTTATATTATATTTTAGAAAGTAGATTTCTGAAGTTGGTCTTCTCATCAATAATCCTTCTCAATTCTGAAACCGGAACTCTTTCCTGCTGCATTGTATCTCTGTCTCTTATGGTTACCGTATGATCTGTCAGTGAATCGTGATCTACCGTGATACAGTAAGGAGTACCAATAGCATCTTGTCTTCTGTAACGTTTTCCGATTGCATCTTTTTCCTCGTAGAATAAGTTGAAATCATATTTCAGATCGTTGAAGATCTTCTCAGCATATTCAGCTAAACCATCTTTCTTCATCAATGGAAGAATAGCCGCTTTAATTGGAGCTAATGCCGGAGGTAAAGATAAAACTGTTCTTTCTGAACCGTCTTCCAATACTTCATCTCTTAGGCAATGTGAGAAGATAGATAAGAATAATCTGTCTAAACCTACAGAAGTTTCCACTACATAAGGGATATAGTTTTCGTTTCTTTCAGGATCAAAGTATTGAAGTTTTCTTCCTGAGAACTTTTCATGAGCTTTAAGGTCAAAATCTGTTCTGGAGTGAATACCTTCCAATTCTTTGAAACCAAATGGGAAGTTGAATTCAATATCCGCTGCAGCATTGGCATAGTGAGCTAATTTTTCGTGATCGTGGAATCTGTAGTTGTCACTACCTAATCCTAATGCCAGGTGCCAGTTCAGACGTTTTTGTTTCCATTGCTCGTAGAATTCAAGTTCTGTACCCGGAGCTACAAAGAACTGCATTTCCATTTGTTCGAATTCACGCATTCTGAAAATAAACTGTCTTGCAACAATCTCATTTCTGAAGGCCTTACCAATCTGTGCAATACCGAAAGGAAGCTTATGACGTGAAGTTTTCTGTACATTCAAATAGTTTACGAAAATACCCTGAGCCGTTTCTGGTCTCAAATAAAGATCCATGGCGCTGTCTGCAGAAGCACCTAATTTAGTTCCGAACATTAAGTTGAACTGTCTTACTTCCGTCCAGTTTTTAGAACCTGTATCCGGATCAGCAATTTCAAGCTCTTCAATTAAAGCTTTTACATCAGCAAGGTCTTCATTTTCTAAAGATTTTGCCAGCCTGGAAAGAATAGCCTCTCTTTTTGCTCTGTATTCCAAAATTTTTGGATTTGTAGCAACAAACTGATCTTTATCAAAAGCTTCCCCGAATCTTTTCGCAGCCTTTTCGATTTCTTTATTCTCTTTATCTTCAATTTTCGCGCAGTAGTCTTCAACCAAAACATCTGCTCTGAAACGTTTTTTAGAATCCTTATTATCAATCAATGGATCGTTGAAAGCGTCTACGTGGCCTGATGCTTTCCATGTTGTTGGGTGCATAAGAATTGCTGAATCAATACCCACAATATTTTCGTTAAGCTGTACCATAGCTTTCCACCAGTATTGTTTGATATTATTTTTAAGTTCAGCACCGTTCTGTCCATAATCATAAACAGCGGATAAACCATCATAGATCTCACTGGAAGGGAAAATAAATCCATATTCTTTAGCGTGAGAAATTACTTTCTTGAAAACATCTTCTTGCTTTGCCATAATTTTTTTTACGTCTGATGTGCAAAAATATGAATTTGGATTCCAAAATCATGAAATTCAACAAAAAAAGCTATTAATAATACTGTAAATACTTTTATTTTCATTTTTAGAAGCCGGGAACCTGCTTTCGCTACTCGCTTTTTTCTTGAGTTTCGGGGGGGGGGGGGGGGGGGGGGGGGGGTGGGGGGGGGTTGGTGGGGGGGGGGGGGGGGGGGGGGTGGGGGGGGGGGGGGGGGGGGGGGGGGGGGGGGGGGGGGGGGGGGGGGGGGGGGGG
>NZ_JAGIPR010000006.1 GCF_017877355.1 Chryseobacterium jejuense
TTGATGTCTTTTTGCCAGAGAACTTCCTGGGCAGATAGCCCCAGAATGGTGCATACAGTACATGCACTGAGATAAATCTTTTTCATTCCCGTGTTTTTTTTGAGTTTAATAGTTAGCTTTTAAAATTTTCACAAATTTAACTTTTTTTAGCTCACGCAAGTCATGTTAATGTGATTTAATATGAATTATTTCCAACCATCAGGAAATTTCATTGCGACTCTATGATCCTTCATTGGTCCTACAAATCTACTACGGCATTGCGACAGAACCTGTCGTGTTATATTTTCTCCACAAAAAAAGCCTTTGAAAAAATTCAAAGGCTTTATTGATTCCTGTTTCGAAGAACTTCTTCAATTTCTTCCAGCGAAAATCCTTTTGCTTTTAATAAGATCAGTAAATGGTATAAGAGATCGGCCGCTTCATTTTTAAAGAGTAAATCATTATTATCCTTAGCCTCAATAACTAATTCTACAGCTTCCTCTCCTACTTTTTGAGCCATTTTATTTATCCCTCTCTGATACAGTGAATAGGTATAAGAGGCATCTGCCTTACGGTCAATCCTTTGAGATATCTTTTCTTCCAGCTCATATAAAAAGCCTTTGGAATCCTTTTCACCAAAGCAACTGAAACTCCCGGTATGGCATACTACATTCGTGGGAATAACCTTAATCAGTATCGTATCCTGATCACAATCGACATCAATACTTTTTACGGTTAAAAAATTACCTGATTCTTCCCCTTTTGTCCAGAGTCTGTTTTTGGAACGGCTGAAAAATGTGACAAGTTTTTCTTTTTGTGTTTTTTCAAAAGCTTCCTCATTCATATAACCGAGCATCAGAACCTGCAACGTCCGGTTATCCTGAATCACTACCGGAACAAGCCCGTTATCTTTATTAAAATTAATTTTCATCGTACTTCTATTTTTAGATTTTTTAATTGTTTTTTTAAATCCTGAATTCCTATTTCATTAAAATGGAATATACTGGCTGCCAAAGCTCCTGTAGCCTTAGTCTCATTGAACACTTTAATAAAATCATCTGCAGATCCGGCACCACCAGAAGCAATAACAGGGATTGTTACCCGTTCTGAAACCAGTTTTGTAATGTTGAGATCAAAGCCGTTTTTGGTTCCGTCTCCATCCATAGAGGTTAACAGAATTTCACCTGCTCCCAAAGCTTCTGCTCTCCTTGCCCATTCTAAAGTTTCAAGCTCTGTGGCTTCTCTTCCGCCTTTAATATGAACCAGATTAGTTAAACCTACTTTTTTGGTGTCTATAGCAACTACAATACACTGGCTTCCGAATTCACTGGCTAGCTCAGAAATGAGCTTCGGGTCTTTTACTGCAGAAGAATTGATACTGATCTTATCTGCTCCTGCTTCCAACAGTTTTCTTACATCTTCCACAGAGGCAATGCCGCCGCCAACGGTAAATGGAATGCTCAACTCTTGAGCTATTTTCCGTACCAGCTCCACAAAGGTTTTCCTGTTTTCAATGGTAGCTGTAATATCAAGAAAAACAAGCTCATCAGCGCCTTCTGATTCATACTTTTTAGCTAATTCTACAGGATCTCCAGCCTTTTTCAGATCCTCAAAATTGATTCCTTTTACGGTATTTCCATCCTTAATATCCAGACATGGAATAATTCTTTTTTTAAGCATTTTCAATAAAATTTTGAAGTTGTTGCAGGCTTATTTTTCCTTCATAAATAGCCTTTCCGATAATTGTTCCTGAGCATCCTATATCTTTCATCTTATAAACATCTTTAATCCCTGAGATACCACCACTGGCCACCAGCTGCAATGAAGTTTTAGATAAAATTTCGATATAGAGCTCTGTAGAAGGGCCTTCCAGCATTCCATCCTTTGAAATATCCGTGCATATCGTGGTTTGAATTCCCTTTTTCTGATATTCAAGAATAAAATCAATAATATCCTTATCACTTTCTTCCTGCCAACCGGAGGTTTTAATCTTTCTGTTCTCACAATCCGCTCCCAGAATAATTTTTTCCGGACCATACTTTTCAATGATAGTAAGACAGAATTTTGGATCCTGTACAGCAATACTTCCTAACGTAATCTGCTGTGCCCCGGAATTAAAGGCTGTTTCAATATCCTCTGAAGTTTTTAATCCACCCCCAAAATCAATATGTAATGAAGTTGATTTCGCAATATCTTCCAATACTTTCTGATTCACGATATGCTTTGATTTTGCCCCATCCAGATCTACCAGATGCAGAAACCGGACGCCAAAATCCTCAAATTCTCTGGCTACTTCCACAGGATCTTCATTGTATATTTTCTTGGTGCTGTAATCTCCTTTGGATAAACGCACACATTTTCCATCAATAATGTCAATAGCCGGAATAATCTTCATCATGATAAGTTTATAAAATTATTTAATACCTGACTGCCTACACTCCCCGATTTTTCCGGGTGAAACTGAACCGCATAAAAGTTATCTTTCTGCAGAGAAGCACTGAACGGAAGAATATAATCACAAACCGAAGTGGTATATTCTGACAATTCACAGTAATAGCTGTGAACAAAATAAACATCATTTTCGGACTCAATTCCAGAAAATAATGAAAACTTCTGTTCTGAAACCGTGTTCCATCCCATATGAGGAACGAGTTCCAAAGGAGGGAATCTTTTGACACTGATATCAAAAATCCCCATTCCTTCTGTATTTCCTTCTTCATTTCCTTTGCACATGAGCTGCATTCCCAGGCATATTCCCAAAACAGGTTGTTTCAATGTTGGGATAAGGACATCCAAACCTCTTTCCTTCAAGAGTCTCATTGTTGAGGAAGCCTCACCTACACCGGGAAAAATAACTTTATCTGCTCCCAGGATGAGTTCAGGGTCATCAGTAATGACTGAACTGATATTTAGCCTGTTTAAAGCGTTCTGTACGGAGCTTACATTGCCTCCATTATATTTTATTATTGCAATCATAAGTTTTACTTTAATTGTAAATGAACTGATTGATATCTTTTTTTAATTATTTTTAACCCATTAAGAATTTTTAAGTAATTAAGAATCATTAAGATCATAGCTGAAGCTATGTATTTCAGCAGCATACTTATTCATCTTTGATGAGCCTTACCTTATCTTAAAATATTCAATTTTCTTAATGGTTAAATATTTAGGGTTGATTTTAAACTAAATTCACTTATAAACTCCCTTTGGTTGAAGGCAAATTATAGTTAGCATCCGATTGATTAACCGCCATTTTCATGGCTTTTGCAAAAGCTTTGAAGATGGATTCTATCTTGTGGTGTTCATTCTCTCCTTCTGCTTTAATATTTAAATTGGTTTTTGAAGAATCAGTGAATGATTTAAAGAAGTGGAAGAACATTTCCGTAGGAACATCTCCTATTTTCTCTCTTTTAAATTCTGCATCCCAGACCAGCCAAGGTCTGCCTCCGAAATCAATGGCTACTTGTGAGAGACAATCATCCATTGGAAGCAGAAAACCATATCTTTCAATTCCTTTTTTCTTTCCTAAGGCTTTTAAAATGGCTTCGCCCAATACAATTCCGGTATCTTCAACCGTGTGGTGTTCATCTACCTGAAGGTCTCCGCTTACTTTGATGGTAAGATCCATATTTCCGTGTCTCGCGATCTGATCCAGCATATGGTCAAAGAAATGAAGTCCTGTTGAAATTTCAGACTGGCCTTTCCCATCGATATTGACTTCAATTTCTATTTCCGTTTCATTGGTCTTTCTGTAGACTTTGGCTCTCCTAATTTCAGACTTTAAGAACTGATAAATCTCACTCCATTGTGTTGTGGCCAGGTCCGCTTCTTGATTAAAGTTTTGGTTTAGAAAAATAGATTTAGATCCCAAATTTTTAGCAAGTTGAATATCTGTACTTCGATCACCAATTACATAGGAGTTTTTCAGATCGTAGTCCCCATAAATGTATTTTGCCAGCATTCCTGTGCCCGGTTTCCGGGTGGGCAGATTTTCACTTTCAAAACTTTTATCAATCAGAATATCACTGAAAATGACGCCTTCATTTTCAAAGGTTCTGAGCATTTTTTCATGAGGTTTAATAAAGTTCTCAAAAGGAAAACCGTCTGTTCCTAACCCATCCTGATTGGTCACCATCACCAATTCATAATCCAGTTCATTGGCAATTTTTGAAAGATTTTGGAAAACACCGGGATAAAATTCCAGTTTTTCCAGTGAGTCCACCTGAAAATCAGTGGGAGGTTCAATAATCAGGGTTCCGTCCCGATCGATAAACAATACTTTTTTCATCCTTATATGTTTTTTAAAAGATTAACCAGTTTTTCATTCTCCTGACGGGTTCCTACATTAATCCTGATGCATCCCGGAATAGCAGGATCTCTTCTGCTTGTCAATATTTCCTGTTCCAGCATTTTTGCATATACTTTATCAATATCTTTTAGTTTGATTAAAAAGAAGTTAGCATCTGTTGGAAATACTTTAGTAATACAGTCAGTATCTTTAAACTGATCCTGCAGCCATGTTCGTTCAGCAACAATATCACGAACATTATCTTTTAATCTGTTTTCATCTTCAAGTGCATTCAGAATCAGTTCCTGGCTTAACGCATTGACATTGTAAGGCGCCTTCACAGTATTGATTAACTGGATTATCTCTTCAGAAGCATAGGCAACACCTACTCTGGCTCCTGCTATTCCCCAGGCTTTTGAAAAAGTCTGAAGAACAATCAGATTAGGATACTGAGCCAGAAGCTCCAGACTTGATTTTTTTCCGGAAAATTCAATATAAGCCTCGTCTACCACTACAATTCCATCAAAGTTCTGAAGGTAGAATTCAATATCTTCTGTGCTGTTTCCGGTTGGATTGTTCGGGGAACACAGAAAGAAAACCTTTATAGATTCTTCTTTAACTGTTTTTAAAAAGTCTTCTTTTACAATCTCAAAGTTCTCATCCAGATCCAGTTGTAAAACCCTGTTTTCATTGATGGTGGCATAAAAACCATACATGGCGAAAGAAGGATTCATCATCAGGATAGCATCTTTTTTAGGCTCACAAAAAATCTTAATAATCAAATCGATCAGTTCATCACTTCCATTTCCAACAGCTATCTGTGCAGGAGAAAGGCTTCTAAGCTCAGCTAAGCTGTTTTTAAGCTTTCTTTGAGTAGAATCCGGATAACGGTTCCATTCTCCAAAAGGGCTTTCATTGGCATCTAAATAAATGGGCTCGTTAAATTCATTATGATCTCTGAAACTTATATAAGGTTTTAATTTTAAAATATTTTCTCTTACTAATGTATTGATACTAAATGTGTTCATATTATCGTTTTAATCTTATTGATACTGCATTTTTGTGAGCCAGAAGTCCCTCTGCCTCTGCCATTATTTTTATTGTTTTTCCTAAATTCTGAAGACCTTTCTTTGATAAATGCTGAAAGGTGATTTTCTTTACAAAACTGTCCAGAGACACACCGCTGTAGTTCTTTGCATAGGCGTTGGTTGGAAGGGTGTGATTGGTTCCGCTGGCATAATCTCCGGCACTTTCACAGGAGTAGTTTCCAAGGAATACCGAACCTGCATTCTGAATCATGGGAATATATTTTTCAAATTCATCCATCGCCAGAATAAGGTGTTCCGGAGCATATAAATTACTGAACTCAACGGCCTCTTCAAGACTGTTCAACAAAATAAAGCAGCTTTTCTCAAGAGCTTTTCCGGCCATTTCATTTCTTGGTAAGTCTTTGATTTGTTGTTCAACAGCACTAATCGTTTCATTAAAAACTTTAAGATCAATCGTTAGAAAAATTACCTGACTGTCACTACCATGTTCTGCCTGTGAAAGCAAATCAGCAGCACAGAATTCAGGAACCGCTTGTTCATCAGCAATCACAAGAACTTCACTTGGACCCGCCGGCATATCTATAGCCACTCCATAGCGTTGGGCATATTCTTTAGCAGCCACCACAAATTGATTTCCGGGACCGAAAATCTTGTACACCTGTGGAATACTTCCAGTTCCTAAAGTCATTGCTGCAACTGCTTGCGCACCTCCTGTTTTAAAGATCTTTGAAACTCCACAAAGCTTGGCTGTATATAAAATCGCCGGATTAACAGCTCCACTTTTGTCTGGTGGTGTACAAAGAATAATTTCCTCACATCCTGCAATATTAGCAGGTACAGCAAGCATGAGTACTGTTGAAAATAAAGGAGCTGTGCCTCCCGGAATATAAATTCCCACCTTTTCTATCGCTCTATTTTCTCTCCAGCAAACGACTCCTTTTGTTGTTTCAATTTTCTGGATTTCAGCCTTTTGAGAAGCATGAAATTTAAAAATATTATCTTTCGCCTGTTGAATGGCTTGCTTTAAATCATTGCTAAGCTCATTTTCTGCATTATTAATTTCTTCTTCGGTAACAGCAATACTCTTGGTTTCAGCTTTATCAAATTTTTTATTGAACCCTATTAAGGCTTTATCACCGTTGTTTTCCACTTCAGCAAATATCTCGGCAATCAGCCCGGAAATTTCTTCTCGTTCAAAAACAGGACGCTGCACCAGCTCTGTCCATGTATTTTTTATTGGATATCGATATATTTTCATCTGTATTATTTTTTCTTAGTGTGAATTGAATTATTAATTTTTTTAACCATTAAGCTTATAAGTGAAGCTGTTTTAAGTGCCATGCTTTTATTCAGATTTATAAAACTTAACTTATCTTAATTTTACTTTACCGTTCGTTACTCTTCTTAACAGTTATTATACTTCTTTAAATCACCATTTTATCAATAGGAATAATGAGTATATCCTGTGCTCCGTTTTCCTTAAGTTCATCAATAACTTCCCAGAATCTTTCTTCATCAATTACAGAATGAATGCTGCTCCAGCCTTCTTCTGCCAATGGAATTACTGTAGGACTCTTCAGCACCGGAAGCACATCTGCCACTTTTTGAATCTTATCATTGGGAACATTCATCAGAATGTATTTTGAGTTTTTCGCTTTTAAAACAGCGTTAATTCTGAAAAGAAATTTATCAAGAATGGCTGCTTTCTCAGATGACAGCTGAGGGGTCTGAGCCAGAACGGCTTCTGATTTCAATAAAGTTACCGTTTCTCTCAATCCATTTTTGAACAAAGTACTTCCAGAGCTTACAATATCACAGATTCCGTCTGCCAGCCCAATATTGGGAGCAATTTCTACGGAACCGGAAATAACGTGGATATCTGAAATGATACCTTTATTTTCTAAAAAATTTTTAAGGGTATTGGGGTAAGAAGTGGCAATTTTTCGGCCTTGAAAGTAAGCCAGATCATCGGTTTCAATTTCTTTTGGAACAGCGATGGATACACGGCATTTTGAAAAGCCCAGTTTCTCAACAATCTGAATCTTTTTTTGTTTTTCAATTAAAAGATTTTCGCCCACGATAGCAACATCCACCACTCCATCTTCAAGGTATTGAGGAATATCTGAATTTCGCAGATACATGATTTCCATCGGGAAGTTATCTACCGAAACTTTAAGCTGATCTTTTCCGTTATTGACAAAGATTCCGCAGTCTTTGAGAAGCTGCAGGGATTCTTCGTACAGCCGGCCACTTTTTTGAATCGCAATTTTTAATTTACTCATTTCGTCTTTTTTGGGTCTGAGTAAATAAAAACTGATCTGTTGAAATTTCTGAGGAGAATTCAGGAAACAAAAAAACCGTCTATTTACTCAGACGGTTTTAATTATTTTTGATTTTAGCATAAACATATATCAATCAATTCCGCCTAACAGAGATGATGATAATAATGATGTAATGCTAAAAAAATTGGTTTCATTGTATTGAATTATGATGCAAATGTAGGATTTATTTTTAAAATGCAAAGTTTTTTCAGATAATTTTTTGATAAAGATTCATCAGATTCTTTGCAATGGATTCGTCATTAAACTTCTGAACAAACTCGAAACCCTTTTCCTCACGGCGTTTTCTTTCGGATTCATTTTCCCATAAAAATTTTATCTTGGCTCTGATATCAAGATTATTATTCGGATCAATGTATACCGAGTCTTTTCCACCTGCTTCCGGCAGACAGCTCGTGTTGCTTGTTACCACTACCGTTTTCGAGAAAAGCGCTTCTATAACAGGGATTCCGAAGCCTTCAAAGAAGCTTGGATACACAAAAACATCAGCCATTTTATAGATTGCAGCCAGTTCATCCATAGAAACTCCTTCCAGAAACAGCACTTGCTTTTCCATCTTGTTTTTCTTCAGGAAGCTTTCTATTTTCTGATAGTATTTGGTCTTTCTTCCTACCACTACCAACGGAATTCCGGTATCTTTGATTGCTTTTACCACATTAAGAAGGTTCTTACGGTCTTCAATGGTTCCTACATTCAGAATGAACCTTTCCGGAAGTTTGAATTTCTCTTGGGCAGCCTGGATCTGTTCCGGAGACTGCTGTTCTTTAAATGCCTGATGGCAGCCCTGATAAATAACTTCAATTTTGCTTTCAGGTACTTTTAAAAACTCAATAATATCTCTTTTGGTCTGCTCTGAAATCGCAATAATCTTATCAGCCATACCAGCTGCTTTTTTAAACTTCCATAAATGTATTTTACGGTCAAAAAAGGAATAATACTGTGGATATCTTACAAAGATCAGATCATGGATCGTAACAATCTTTTTAATGGGTTTCTGCTCCCATTTCAAAGGCAGTTCACCGGATAAGCCATGAAAGATATCAGCACCCTGTTTTTGAGCATCTTTTCCCATTTTAAGCTGCCGTGAAAGGCTTCCTTTTGAAGTTTCCACAAACTTAACATTGGGACGGGCAAGAATATCTTTTCCACGCTCAGATTTGTTTTTGTTGAGCAGCAGATATTCATTGTCCGGTTCATATTGAGAAAGAATTCTTACCAGATCTCTTGAATAATTGCCCAGCCCGGATGTGTTATGGAAAAAACGTTTTGCGTCAAAAGCAATTTTCATGCGTGTATCTGTTTTTGAAATTCCTGAAAGGTACCAAAGGTATGGCCTTTTTCTTTAAGCCATCCTACAAAGGTATCAAATCTTTCCACCATATCTTTTCCGGAATTTTTCACCGTAAAACCTGGCAGTTTGAACGCTTCGTCTTTAATAGATGAAAACTCCCAAGGGTGGAAATAAATGTTCAGATACTTGTCTTTTTTCAACACATCAGCAGCCAGTTTTTTATAGATTGCTAAAGGGAAATTGTGAAAACTCAACCAGAATAAAGGAATTCTGAAATTCGGGGATACTGATGCGGGAACCTGCATTACATTTCCTTCTTTAAAGTAAGTTCTTGATACTTTAAGGTTGTTGTATCTTCCGGGTAAAAATGTAGGATTGATGGATGAATTGTATGAATATCCGGCTTTTTCTACTTCTTTTTCATCTACAGGCATCATTCTCGGCATTCTTAAACCTGTTACTTTTGTGGAGAATAATTCTTCCAGCCTTTCTCTTGATTCCTTCAGATGTTTATCTTCAAATTCTGAATGAAACCATGTGTGAGAAGCCAGCTCGTGCCCTTCATTTAATAATCTTTCAATAAGATGTTTGCTGTTTTCTGCGAAGACCACGGTAGAAAAAAAGGTAGCTTTTGCTCCGTGTTTTTTAAGAATATTTAAAATATTTTCAAGTCCGTGCTGAGATATAGAGATTTGTTTATCAAAAGAGATCTCGCCTTTATATTCCAAAGGCATGTCAAACTCCTCGATATCAAAACTTAATAAAACCATTTAAAAATTTTTATTTTTTATAATATAATTAGGCCTTTCTTTAACCTGTTTAAAGATCTTACCTAAATAAATACCAATGATTCCCAGGATAATCAGTTGAATGCCTCCAAAGAACACAATGGTCATAATTAATGATGCCCAACCAGAGATTTCAGTACGGACAACAAATGCATAGATAACATATCCGGCATATCCAATCACTGAAAAGAAAGAGAATAAAAAGCCCAGATAAGCTGCTAAATAAAGAGGTTTTACGCTAAAAGCCGTAATTCCCGTAAAAGCAAATTTAAGCATCTTTTTAAGGTTATAGCTGCTCTCTCCTGCCAGTCTTTCTCCTGCTGTAAAATCGATCCCGATTTGTTTATAGCCCATCCAGCTGGTTAATCCTCTTAAGAACAGATCATCTTCTTTAAAGCTTCTCATGGCTTCTACGGCATTGGCATCCATCAATCTGAAATCCGAACCACCACCTTTGGTAAGATTCACATCGGAAAGACTGGATAAAAGCTTATAGAATACATCTGAAGTTTTCCTTTTAAAATAGGAAATCTGCTTTGGATAGGTTCTTACTGTAAATACAATGTCATACCCTTCTTCCCATTTCTTAAGCATTTCGGGGATGAGTTCCGGCGGATGCTGAAGATCGCCATCCATTGAAATCACAGCATTTCCATCTGCAAAATCCATTCCTGCTTTCACTGCTGGCTGGTGTCCAAAGTTTCTGGAAAACTCAATAAATTTTACTTCTTTATGCTTTTGTGACAGTTCCTCCAACTTCTGTTGCGTAGTATCCCTGCTTCCGTCATTAACAAAAATAATTTCAAACTCATAATTCTTCAGCCCTGAAAAAACTTCTTTTATTCTTTCATGAACTAAGGCAACATTATCTTCTTCGTTATGCGCAGGAATGACAATAGAAATTTTCTTCATACATTAATTTAAAGTGTAATCCTTTTCGAAATCCTTGGTCATTAGTTCGTAAATAACTCTCAACCAAACGATGATACAAGGTACGGCTTTCAAAGAATATTTAATGATATAATTTTGCTTGATAAATTTCGGGAATAAATCTGAGGGTGAAAAACAGGTTAAAATGATAACAAATACCAACAATCCAATAATGAAAGGTGTTTTTTCTTTTTGAAGGGTAAACCAGATCATTACTCCTGCTACTGCAATAATATACGTTGGCGATTCTGAACCTGAGCTGAACAATACCAAAAACAGTAATGTAGAAGCTAAAATCATCAATTGAAACGCATAGTTTTTATACTGCTTGATTCTAATATATGGCAATGCAAATAAAGGAACACCAAAAGCTAAAAAGCTAAGATTGGAAATGGATGCATCACCCAAAATCCTTCTTACAAATCCCATTAATGATATATCCTGCATATTTCCTAAAACCTGATTATCATTGTTTTTTGAAATCAGAGACGTTGCCCAGTCTGAATAACTCTGAATCACAAACTGAGGGCTGGAATAGATCATTGGAATCACTAAGCACAGGATGGCAATACCAATTCCTGAAAGAATAAACTTGACTTTATTTTTGATAAAGAAAAACTGTGACAATCCTACAATTCCATAAATTTTCACAAAAATCCCTACCACAATGGTTGTAGCCGACTGTACTTCTTTTCTTTCATAAATGAAAGTTGCTGATAGCATTAAAAGCCCTACCAAGGCTATATTGAATTGCAAACTCACCGCAGCAGTGATGAATTCCTGCAGACACAATAATGCAAAAAGGGCTTTTTTAGCATCCGAAAATGGAAGCTTGTGAATTGCATACAGAAAAACAGCTGTATTGGCAACATTCCAAAGAGCAATTCCCAGCCAGTCCGGCATTACCGCAAAAGGAGCAATAAGTAAACTGAAAAAGATACCGTAATGGTTCGTATCACCATAACGCTCAGGGTATGCTAAATACAAGTTTTTCTCATCAATAGTATTGAAAAAAACACCCTTGAAAATCAAGTAATTATTAATAGCCTGATATCCTCTTGAGAATTTGGAAAGTGCAGTAGCAATGGCTACAATAATATAAACCCCAAATATATATTTAGGGTTTAATAGTATTTTAAGAAATTTTTCTTTCAAAATAAGTGGTATTAGTTTAAAACCTTAATCTTAAACAGCTACATTATTTTCTCTCAATGCATCATTAAGAGAAGTCTTTTTATCTGTAGATTCTTTTCTCTGACCAATAATCAGTGCACAAGGAACCTGATATTCTCCTGCTGGATATTGTTTTGTATAGCTTCCTGGAATTACTACAGAACGAGCAGGAACTCTTCCTTTAATTTCGATAGGTTCGCTGCCTGTTACGTCTATAATTTTTGTAGACGCTGTTAAAACAACATTAGCACCTAATACTGCTTCTCTTTCAACGTGCACTCCTTCTACAACGATACATCTTGAACCGATGAAACAGTCATCTTCAATAATTACCGGAGCTGCCTGTAATGGTTCTAATACACCACCGATACCTACACCACCACTCAGGTGAACGTTTTTACCGATCTGTGCACAGCTTCCTACTGTAGCCCAAGTATCTACCATTGTTCCTGAATCTACATAAGCACCAATGTTTACGTAAGATGGCATCAAAATTACTCCAGAAGCTACGAAAGAACCTTCTCTGGCAATAGCATGAGGAACCACTCTTACTCCTTTTTCCGCATAATTTTTCTTTAAAGGAATCTTGTCATGGAATTCAAATGGACCTACTTCAATAGTTTCCATCTTTTGGATCGGGAAATACATTACTACTGCTTTCTTCACCCATTCATTTACCTGCCATCCGTTTTCCGTAGGCTCAGCTACACGAAGTTCTCCGGAATCTAATAAAGAAATCACCTCTCTGATCGCTTTCTGGCTGTCTTCATTTTGTAATAAATCTCTATTATCCCAAATGTTTTCAATAGTTTGTTGTAACGACATGTTTCTTATTTAAATTAGTTTGAAAAATTATACCCGCCAAAGATACAAAAAAGTTCAGCAAAACAGTTTTTAAGTTTATGCTTTTAATAAAGGCTTAGCATACGCCCAACCCTCTTTTTATAAGTAAGATAAACCGAACCGTGCTGTCTCAGTAAATGTTCTTCTTCAAGGCGAATCTGAATCTGCATCAAAATACTTCCTATTATTAGCAAAAAGAAAGCAATCATTGTAGGGAAAGCAAAGAAAAAACCGGTAAGACTCAAAGTCATTCCAAAAAATATAGGGTTTCTTGAATATTGAAATAATCCGGTAGTGATAAGCTCTGTTTTCATATGCTCATCTATACCTATCCGCCATGAATCTCTCATTTGAAGCTGAGCAATGACCACCCAGATAAAAGCAAGAAGCATCAATCCCATTCCACTGCTACGAAACAGATCAGCATCCAAAATATGGATATTAAACTCCTCTTTTATATTCGGAAAGAGTAAAGGAAGTATGGCATAAATACATAAAACAGCTAAGATGAGTTTGAAATACCAGCCAACCAGCGCATAAGCAGAATCACCTTTTGGTAAAACATTTGGGTTCTTTCCGATTTTCTTAGCTACAGCAATGCTTACTCCAAGAAAGGAGACTGCAAAAAACATAATGAAATAAATAGGAATGAAGAATCTGATAAAATCTGCCATGGTTATATTGTTTACAGCAAAATTCTGAGATTGTTAAGTGCAATGCTATTGCAATGGTTTCTTTTTATCAAAACATTTATCATTACAGCTTTCAATGGTTTAAAAGAGGTAGATTTAGTCTATAACTGATCGTCTGAACTTTCAGAAAATTTCATTTCAAATTGAATATCACAGTCGAAAAACTGAATATTCCCTTCCTTTGGAGGGTGGCGAAAATTCAAAGAATTTTTGACGGGGTGGTTTTAGAAAGATAACTATTCCTTAAGTTTCGGCTAAAGCCAATGGAATACATTCATATGATTAGACGCGCTATCCTTCGTAAACTTCGTTCGTAAACCTTCAATTTATGCTCAGGATTGACAGTTATTATTGAATATAATTATTGGTAAAATTATAACTTACAGAACAATACAAAAATTATCTAAACTATTAATTTAGTAGAACTTTTTGTTTTTTTAAACTCAGTCAAACTCATATTATGCTGTTTTTTAAAAAACTTATTCAAATGGCTTTCATCCGAAAAACCAAACTCAGTGACAATTTCATTGATCCTCATATCACTGAAAAGAAGTCGATGTTCTATCAATCTTAATTTGTAGTTTAATATATAATGGGTAATGGTTTCACCGCACTGGTTCTTAAAATAGCTGCCAAGATAGGTTTCTGAAAGTCCAAATTCCCGGGCAATTACAGATACTTTTAAAAGTGCCGGATCGTGAATATTTCCCTGGATATAATTAATGATTTCAACGATTCTTTTATCTGTATTGGATGCAGCATGCTCAACCCGCATTTTAGATATATTCCTCGCTGCGATTACAATTAATGCATTCACATAATGCAGTGTTAATTCTTCCTGATAAAGATCCGGATGGTTCAAACCATGTAGCAATGAAGTAACAATAGAATCTACCAGAACCACATCAGGTTTATTCTGTAGAATACAGCCGGAAAGATAAGAAGCTCCATACAACAAGCATCCTATTGAATTAATGTTATTCCATTTATAATCCTTTACATAACGTTCACTAAACTTTACAAGTAAAAGCTCCGTTTTTTCTTCAATATCCAAATGATGTTTGTCATCAGGGGTTAGTAATATCAGGCTGCCTTTGCTATAAGAAGCTATATTACTATTGATGGTAAAGTACCCTTTTCCGGAAATGACATATATAATCTGAAAAAAGGAATACTGATTACCTTTTAAAGGGCAATTTTCGGTTACATGATATTCCACCTTTACCAATTGATCTATATTCTCTCTCTTCATATGGTAAATGTACTTATTTATCATTAAAATATACTGATTTTTTACATTTTTTCTGTCCAAATTTGCTATATCAAAATTATTACAATCAATGAAAAGATCAATCTATGTCCTGGCGCTCGGGGCTTTCGGTATTATTACTACTGAATTTGGGGTTGTTGGGATTCTCCCTACAATCAGCAGACAATTCGGAGTGTCAATTGATACAGCAGGGTGGTTACTGAGTGCTTTTGCCATTACTGTAGCTGTTTCCTCCCCTTTTATCACTTCTTTTACCTCCAAAGTAAACCGGAAGTTTCTTTTATGCCTTGTTATGAGCATATTTGTACTTTCCAATCTTATATCTGCTTTCTCAACGAACTTTACCATGCTTATGGTAGCGCGTATATTGCCGGCAATATTGCATCCGCTTTTCTGGAATATTTCCATCGCCATTGCATTCAAAGAAAAGGGAGCAAAAGGAGTATCCACTGTAATGCTTGGACTGAGCCTTGCTACCGTTCTCGGTATTCCGATGACGACCTATGCGGCTGATCTTTTTCATGATTGGAAAGCTTCATTTTTCCTGAGCAGCGCCATCAGTTTAATTGCATTTATGGGACTATTGCTTTTCATTCCCTCTATCCCTGCAGAAAAAGAAAAATCTGAGCAAAATCAACTAACCATATTGAAAAATCCTCTTTTGTGGATTAACCTGATTTCTACCATTGGGACATTGGCAGCTATGTTCTCCAGCTATACCTATCTTACTGCTTATCTTGAAGAAATTACCAGAATGGATGGTGCCCAGATCAGTATTATGCTGCTTCTTTTCGGAGGTATGGGAACTCTTGGGAATTGGCTCATGGGAATTGCTTTAAACCGAAATGTAAAACTAACAACACGACTATTTTTACTATTATTAATTACAGTACAAATTCTAGCTTATTCACTTGGGGGAGCTTTTATTCCTATGGTCATCATTGTGTCTTTTTGGGGCATGATTCACACGGGTGGTTTTTTGGTTTCAAATATCAGAACTACACAAAATATTCCCCATCATGCACTGGAATTTGTTAACAGCTTGCTTACATCCTCTTTTAATATTGGAATTTCATTAGGTGCATTTCTTGGAGGAATTGTAAGTTCTTATTATGGAGTCCAACATGTTCTTTCTGTAAGTGTCTTACTTCTTGCAGCTACATTTATTCTGAGTTTCTTTTCTTTTCCCAAAAGCATTTCAGCGGATGAAGAAAATGATGATAAAAAAGAACTTGTAGTACCTGTTTGTGAACATATTTAATCAATACATTATATAAGAGTTATATTTTGAGTGGAAAACAACCCTACTAAAAAAGGGTTGTTTTTTTTATTAGGTTTTAGCTAAAATCAATGGAATAGGTTTTATTATATATTGAACAGGCTATCCTTCGTACACTTCGTGCGTAAACCTTCAATTTATGTTCAGTATTGACGGTTCCTGCTTGAATCAATATGTAAAATTATAGAACAATCTATAGCTCTCTTTATTTGGCCTCACTAATAATAAACTCCATCGTTTTCACAATATGTTGATCTTCAATGATCCCTATTGCATATTTACGATTGTGTTCAGAATTATATTTTGTAAGATAAGTTTGGTTGATGTCATCAGTTAGTTGATTTAGGTCTTCAGGGATTATAGCGTTTATATTATATATTGTGTTACCACATTTGATCTGTCCTTCCGAACATTCAAGAAAGGTGTTGTACCAGCTTTTTTCGGCTAATCCCCAGGATCTTGCAAAAATTCTGTTCTGAGTAACCACCATCCAGATCTCCAGAAATTCTGGTCTTTCTGATCCGGCTTTTATTCCGATAAGGTTATGGGTTCTGATGTAGTCTAATGCTTTATTTTTATTCATTTTTGAAAGTTTCTGTAAAACTAGGGGAAGAAGAATTGAATAAAAAATTTTTTATACGGATCGGCTAAAATCAGATGTATATGGTTTATTGATGGATGTGGATTGATTTTTAAAGCATCATTTTACCGATGGCTTGTAGAAGGCAGTCTTTATAACTTTTAGCTACGGTTATTTTTAAGTTTCCACACAACAAATGATTATCTTCAAAAGACTCAATATTGGTTAAGTTAACGATATAAGAGTTATGAACCCGCATGAATTCTTCCGGCAGGTTTTCAATCAGATCTTTAAGTGTTTTGTAATAAATGTATCTGTTCTGATCTATGGTATATACTTCCACATAATTCCCAAGACCTTTGATTACATTGATATCTTTAAAGAAAAGTTTTACCAGTTTTTTGTCTGTTTTAATAAAAGCAAACGTTCTGTTCTCCATGGAAATTACTATAAAACCCTTTGGGCATGAAGATAAGCTTTGTTCCAATATTTTTCGTTCAGAGATGAAATAACAACGCCTTTTGAGGTAGAAGCATGAATGAATTTTACTTCCCCATCCGGGCCAATATCATGAACAATCCCTACATGGGAAACTCTGCTTCCTCCAGCTGTTGCAAAAAATAATAAATCACCGGGTTTAACATCCCTGATATCAATATTTTTTCCTGTTTCAGCCTGATCGGAAGATCTTCTTGGAAGATTAAAGGCATTTTCTTCAAAAACTTTCACTGTAAATCCGGAACAGTCGAAACCTGAAGACGTATTCCCCCCGAACCGGTAAGGTGTCCCCAGATATTTTTCCGCATCCTTTAAAACATCGTTGATAGATCTTGACACATTTCCATCAAACTTAGAATCCAGTTTTCTTAGATTTTCAGATTTTACCACTGTTTTGGATCCTGATTTCTTATTGGAAGAAACATTCTTTGAAGATCCGCAGGACACTACAAAAGCAGATGCAATCAGCAATACAGAAAGCTGCTTTATACTCAATTTTTTTTCAAATAATCCTGATCCCATACTCGTCTGATTTTTACTTGATTAACGATTGATATACAAATATACACTTTATATTTTAATTATAATATAACTATACTACAACTATATGATAAATATATGTTAAAACTTTGAATTCAGTTATTTATTACTATATTTGAATTCAATTTTGGCGATATGGCAACCTATGAAAGTCTCATCAAGATTAAAGGCTCTGTGGGAGATCTTGTTTTTTATACTCTGAATGGCAAAAATGTGGTTCGGAAAAAAAGCGGGTTCAATAAGAAGGCTTTTAAAAAAGATCCGTCTTATGAAAAGGTAAGGCAAAACAGCTCTGAATTCGGGCATTGTTCCAAAACAGGAAAGATCATCAGAAACAGTCTGGACATTTACCTTAAAGAAACAGGAGATACCCTACTCTACCAGAGGTTTGCCAAGCTGATGACTGAAATAAAGGATTTGGATATAATTTCTGAAAGAGGAAAACGGACAGTTGAAAACGGGCTTAAGACTGATGAAGGGAAAAAGTGTCTAAGAGCCTTTCAGTTTGGTGAAATAAAAAATGTATTGACAGAGATTGAACGTAAGAACGATCTCCTTTATGTAAATAGCAATCAATCCCAAAAAGCAACGATAATTACTTTAAAGCTGGATTCAGAAAACTATACGGTTGAAAAGACTGAAGAAGACTTGTCTTTGAATCAAGATCCGGTATCTTTTAAAAAGTATTTTTCAGAAGATGATGTAGTCCTCTATTTTTTAGTACTAAAGAATCAAAGTAATGAAATATCCCATATGGGATTTGTATAAATAAAAAAACCTGCAAATCTGCAGGTTTTTGTTTTATTTCTTTTCTCCTTTCCAGGTTCCGTATTGTGCCGGAGTTGGAAGTGTATTAGACCAGCTTCCATTTCCTTTTTTATCCGGATTAAGTTTTCCTTTAAATTCTCCTTTTGACGGAAGGCCAACTGTTCCTACCAGATCTCCGCTAGTACTTACATTACCGGAAATATTATAATTTTCACTACTAACATCAGAATGCATGGTTCCTGATACTTTCCCTGTCTTATCAACCACAAAATTCCACACTCCTGTATCACCACCTTCATAAGTTCCAGACCATGTTCCTACATAATCATAAATTGTATCATCGTCAGAGCTGCAACCGATAAATAAAAATGCCGTTAGTAAAAGTAAAAAAAGTTTCTTCATAGTTTCAGTAGTTTTATAACCTAAAAATCCTGTTTTCTCTATTACATTCTATTAGGAATATTCTGTTATAGAGAATGAGCTTAATATTTATTATTTTTTATTTCGTGCAAATCTACTAATTTTTTATTCAAATTATCTGAATTTTAATTAGTGGACAATATGTTTATTAAAAAGCAACATATTTCGGCTAAAATACAAATATTTTTCAAACAAAATAAGGAACATTAATTTTTGAGTTAATATTCAAAAGTCTTTATTTAAAATTTTCATCAATAAACACATATTACAATATAAATTTAGATGTAACATATTTTTAATTAGTTTTTTATTCTCCATTAATACATATTTCTTACCTTAGTGAAAAATTTAACCGTATTTAAAAAATACCATGAAAACAAAGACTTTTTTTTTGACAGCACTTGCTTTGTGTAGTTTTGCAAGTGCACAAGTTGGAATTAACACAACGGCACCTACAAACACGTTGGACGTTAACGGATCGGTAAGGGTAAGAGAACTTTCAAATTCTGAAAATAAAATCGTTGCTGCTAATGCCCAAGGAGTTCTGACACTCCTCTCTCCGGAAGAAATTTTTGCTCCTAAAGCTTTATTAAATACTTCCATGTCTTCCAATGAACAAAGATTCACAGTATACGAAGGAAAATGTTTTCAACCTGGAGACAATGCTTCTTCCTGTACAATTTCTTTAAATCATTATACCTCCTGCGCAGGCTTTACCAACCCTGTAGACACACAAGTCGTGGTGGTACAAGGTATTAATACAGCTAATGGTCAATTCTTAGGTTCATGGACTGCCAGATATATTGATAACAAAGGATTTTCAAATACTTCCGCTGTTGCCAACCAAACGGCACCGGATTATCCCAGAATTTCCTATCCAGCAACTAATTCTGCAAATTATTTAGGAAGCGGAAGTTTTAATGGGCAGTGTAATACAGATCTGGTAACAACTATTAACCAAACAACCGGAGATATAAAAATAGAATCTGTAAAAAGAAGTATGTATGCACATCTTGTATACCTTCTTAACATCGCCCGTTCAAGAAGTTTATAATATGATATTTAAAGTAAAACTATACCTTAAGGAAAAGTAAAGCTTTCTCCTGAATTCAATAAAAAAGACTGATTGTAATCAGTCTTTTTCTATTGGTATATAAGCTATAATGTTCAATATTTTTATTGGATACTTTTTGCCCAGTCATCCATATAATTTTCAAAAACAGTGAGAGGCATTGCCCCACCTTTCAGAATCGTATCATGAAAATTTCTGATGTTAAACCTGGTACCTAGCTGAGCTTTATATTTGTCACGCAGTTCTTTTATTTTCAATTCACCAATCTTATAAGAAAGTGCCTGCGCGGGGTTTGCCATATACCTTTCTATTTCAGCAGTGGCAAACTGTTCGGAAACAGGTTCGTTATCCAGCATATATTTAATGGCATCTTCACGGGTCATTTTCCCGGTGTGTAATCCAGAATCCACCACTAAACGGATTGCGCGGTGCATCTCTGTGCCTAATGCTCCTAACTGATGATAAGGATTGGTATACACACCCAGATCTTTTCCCAAAGATTCGGTATATAACGCCCACCCTTCTACAAATGCTCCGTTCATATACTTTTGTCGAAATTCCGGAACAGAGGTATTTTCATATTGAATGCTGATCTGATAATGATGCCCGGGAATGGCTTCGTGTAAAAATACACTTTCCATATCCATATTGGTGATGTTGATTTTTGTTGGATCTAAAATAGGCGCATAAAAAATACCTGGACGGTTGGCGGGAAGATTTCCCGGAAAATATTGTGGTGAAGCTGATGCTGCTCTAAACTCTTCAGTTTTACGGATTTCAAAAGGTGTTTTAGGGGTAATTCCAAAATACTTTGGTAAATTGGGTTTTATCTTATCATGAACGCTCTGATAAGCTTCTAAGACTTCTTTGTCCGTTTTGAAAGGCATGAACTGCTTATCGGTTTTCATAAATTCAAATAATTCAGGAAGTGAGCCTTTAAAACTGATAGATTTTTTAATTTTTTCCATTTCAGCAGTGATTCTTGCCACTTCTGATAAGCCTAACTGATATATTTCCTCCGGATCTTTATCAACGGTTACCATTGAAAAAATATAGTCTTTATACATTTCTTTTCCATTGGCAAAAACATTGATTCCTGAAGAAGAGCGGGCTTTCGGCAGATATTCATTCTGGAAAAAATCTGCGAGCTTCTGTATGGATGAGAAAACATTTTTGGCAAGAACATTTTTAAATTCTGCGTTTAAACGGTTTTGCTCTTCTTTTGAGAAATCTTTAGGAAAATTCTTTACAGGTTCATAAAAAGAGGACTGATCATTATTTTTTGCCAGGCTTTGTAGCTGGGGAATGATTTTCACCACCAAAGATTTTGGTAAAACAATGCCTTCTTTGATGCCTTTTCGCATATTTTGTATAGAAACGTCTGTCCATCTTGAAAATGCCTGGCAGCGTTTCAGCCAATTATCATAATCTTTTACGGTTTTGAAAGGCTGAGCTGAACTGCCGGAGCCTAACATTGCCATATAGGTAGGAATACTTCCCATCTGGTTGATAGGCATATATTCTTCATGGTATTTTTCTGTCTTCAGGGCAATTTGAACCTCATTCTCCATAATGCCCAGAGAAATACGGTCTTCTTTATTCAGATCCTGATTTTCAAAAGTCTTCAGAAGATTAGCATATTTCAGATAAAAGTCGTGGATTTTTTTGAGCTGAGTTTCATCATCAGCAGGAAGCTGATCATTATAGCCATCAATACCGTTAAAAGTTGCATTTAATGGGCTCAATACATTTGATTCTTTATAGTATTGATCAAAAATCTGATGCAATTGAGTATTCTTTTGCTGTGCACTCATACAGGAAACGATAACAGTGCTGAGTAAAGCCAGTTTATGTTTCATCATATCTTTATTAGTTTATTTATAAGAACTCTAAAAATACGTTAATTATTCAATACATAAACTAATTGATAGTTTGAAATTCTAAGAGACCTTTTATCTAATTACTAAATGATTTTTAAAGAAAAGATATGATCATTCCTATAAAGCTACAAAAAAGTAAAAATATCTCTTAGTTTTTAGCTGGTACTTTTAAGAAATCTTTGTTTCCAATTACATTTCTTCTCACTTAAGGGAAAAAAGTTATCTTTGAAAGAATTAAATTTTTAATCATGAAAGAAAAAATCGTTCAGATTACCCATTCTACAGGAAAATATACGTTGGATGTAGCCCCTGGCAGGCTTAATGAAATGCAGGAACAAATTGACAGATGTTTAAATAATGAACAAGCAGCTATTGTTGTTAGAAATGATAATGGAGAACAGTTTATTTATCCATCAGAACTTTTGAAAAACAGCTTTATTGCAATCCTTGACAAAGTTACAACTTAAGTATTATAGTAAAGTCCCTCTATTAAGGGCCTGTTTTACTTATAGGTAGTAAAAATTCCATTAAGCTTTAAAATTTCAAAAATATTCATACAAATAGTTGTACATATCATTTAAATACTTACTTTTGTACCGCTTCAAAAATGGGGGATTGGCGCAGTTGGCTAGCGCGTTTGACTGGCAGTCAAAAGGTCACGGGTTCGAATCCCGTATTCTCCACTGAGTGTATTTGAAAAAGTCTTCAAAATGTACTAAAAGCTGATTAATCCTGCAAAATTTAATTTTTTGCAGGATTTTTTTTGAACAAGAAAATGCAGATTTTTCAAATAAACGGATCAAGCGCAAAAGTTGAGGACAAAATCGTGGCAATTTTTAAATTTAAAAGAATAACAACACAGTAATAAGAGCACTGATATAGATCTTTAGCATTATCCTGCACAAAGGTACTGAAGATAATATCCAGGTGTACATTTTTTATTAAATGCACTTGTTCTAACTTTTCTATTGAAGTTTTTTATGACTTAAATATTTTAACTCGACGTTAAACACAACAATAATTCTCTATCAATAGATTTAAAAGATAAAAATATGATAAAATGTAAAAATTTGCTGATATTTCTCAACATTTTTTACAAAATAAATGTTTATATTATCAACAAAACAGACTCGTTTTGGTTAAAATTATTGATATAACAAACTACAAATTAAAGTGTTAAATAAAGTTAATATATCATAAAATAACCATCAATCATGCTCAGTATTCGACGTTTACAAAATCGTGTAAAAAAGATTTAATACTTAATTAAAAAATAAAGTTTCATCTTTGCAGCCTTAAAATCAAACACGCTAGTTTATTACATGAGCATTATTTTGAAAAAGCGTTTACTTATAGCGCTTGTATTACCAACGGCCGCCTTGTATTATGGGCAGAGTACGAAGGATTCTTTAGAAAGATCTAAATCTATTGATGAGGTGATGTTGGTAGGTAGAAACCTTTCCCAAACAGCCAAAGAGAGAAAAACACCTGTTGCAGTTTCCAATATTAAGGCAGCTGAAATTCAGGAGAAATTGGGAAACAGAGAGTTCCCTGAAATTATGAAGTCTACCCCTTCGGTATACGTTACTAAAGTAGGTGGCGGATTTGGAGACAGTAGAATTAACATGAGAGGTTTTGATGGTGCCAATATTGCGGTAATCATCAACGGACAGCCTGTTAATGATATGCAGGGAGGTACCGTTTACTGGTCTAACTGGACGGGGCTAGCAGATATTGCGAGCTCTATTCAGATTCAGAGAGGTTTGGGAGCTTCTAAATTTGTAGTTCCTTCTGTTGGAGGAACAATCAATATTGTAACTAAAGCTACCGATTCTGAGCAGAGAGCAATGATTAAAGCAGAAGCAGGTAACGACAATTACTCAAAACTTTCAGCGATGTACTCTTCCGGGTTGAAAAACAAATGGGCAACTACTGTATTACTTTCCCGTTGGCAAGGTGATGGTTACATCAACGGAACTAAAGGTGAAGGGTATTCATGGTTTTTCTCTACAGGATTTAAGCCGAATGAAAAACATGCGTTCAACTTCATTGCAACGGGTGCACCACAGGTACACGACACAAGAAGATCTTCGGCAACCGGAGCTAATGTAGCAACTTTGCAGCAGTTCGAAACGTATGGAAGAAGATACAATCCACAAACAGGAATGTTGAATGGTTCTCAATTCAATTTAGCGCCGAACTTCTACCACAAGCCAATTGCTTCATTAAACTGGGACTGGAATATTAATGACAACCTGAAATTATCCACAGTTGTTTACGGTTCTTGGGGACGTGGTGGTGGTGGTACCGGACTTAACGGTTCCATTAAAAACGCTAAAGATCAAACCATGAATTTCATGAATAGTAATGATGGTACTATCAATTGGGATATGATTTACCGTTATAACAGAGGTGGTTCAGTAACAGATTACAATGGAAATACTTTCCAGAAATCTGCTTTTATTGCCCCTACAGGTTCCCCTGCTGATTATAATGGACAAAACGTTGCTACTTTAAACGGAACTACTGGTATCATTAGAAAACAAAGTATTAATGCTCATGACTGGTACGGAGTAATTGCGGACCTTAATTATAAAAAGAACAACTGGACTTTTAATGGAGGGATCGACCTTAAGACTTACAAAGGAGCTCTTTATGATATTACTACTGATTTACTAGGATCAGATGCTTTATTTGTTAAAAGTACAGTGAATGCTCCAAACGGTTATTATGTTGACCGTACGGTAAAACCTGAACCTTTAACGAAGACAGGTGATACTCAAAAAGTGTCTATTCACAATGAAGGTCTTGTAAAATGGGCTGGTGTATATGGAATGGTTGAATATAGCTCTGAAAAGCTAAGCGCATCTGTTCAGGCATCCGTTTCTGAGCAGTATTACAAGAGAAGAGACTATATGTTGTACACTCCTGGTAACCAAGAAACCAAATGGTATCACAAAACAGGTTATATTGTAAAGGGAGGAGCTAACTATAACATTGATGATCATCATAATGTATTTTTCAATGCAGGAGTTATTTCAAGACAGCCGTTATTTAATGCATTATTCCCATCTAACCAGAACATCTACAATGATGCAAAGAATGAAAGAATTTTCTCTTTAGAGTTAGGATATGGTTTCAAGTCCCGTTATATAGATGTTAACATCAACGCGTACAGAACGCAGTGGGATGACAGATTCATTTCAAGAACATTCAATGCAGGAGCTGCAGATGTTGCTAAATTCTCCCAATTAAAGCTTGGAAATGCTTATTTCTACAATGCTCTGAACGTTGGACAACTTCACCAGGGTGTTGAATTGGAAGCGAAAGCAAGACCTTTTGCTAACCTTAGATTAAGAGGAATGGTTTCATTTGGAAACTGGAAATACAAAGGAAATGCTAACTTCAACATTCTTGATGTTCAAAGCAACCAGGAAGTTGCCGGAACAACAGGGATGATCAATATTAAAGATCTGAAAGTTGGAGATGCTGCACAAACAACAGCAAGTTTAGGAGTTGATTATAACATTACCAAAGCATTCAGTATTGATGCAAACTGGGAATATTATGACAAATTATATGCACAGTTCAACCCTATCAATTTCCTTACAGAAGCTGACAGAGAAAGAGGAATTGTAAAATTACCAAGCTACAACCTATTTGATGTAGGAGCGAGTTACAAATTTGAAATCGGGCAGAAAAAATCTTTAACATTAAGAGCGAACGTTTACAACTTGTTCAACAAATATTATATTTCTGAACTAAGTTCTAATATCCACGCTACTGATAAGATTGGTTCTGGTCCGGATAAAGGAAAAACATACCAGGAAGCTGGCAGAGTTTATCAGGGTGTTGCTGATGCCAATACAGGTTTCTTAGGATTCGGAAGAACGTGGTCTGTGGCTGCGACTTTCAGATTCTAATTATACCATCTGAATATAAAACAATTGAACCCGTCACTTTTGGCGGGTTCTTTTCTTTTAGATGTTGTTACACTCTCCTATTTTGTAAAGAAATAAGTGATAAATTAGACAAAACTAAAAATCATTTCTATTGTAATGGACAAAGAAACTATACATTATATCATAACCTATTTCAGTAATCTGATGACTAATCGCGAGAAATTAGCACTGAAATCTCATATGTTTACTTATAAAACTTCTGATAACCCTGAAATGAGAAAGATACTCACAAAGAGAAACTGGATAAGTTCTGATCCTGAAATAACCTCTCTTCTTCAGAATGACTATGATGAATTCGAATTAAAAATAGTTCAAAGAATAATGGCCGAAACTCCGGAAAAAGTATTTTTTAATAACTGCTCTCAATGTAATAAATTGGCCCGTACTCCTTATGCCAAGCAATGTAGATTTTGCGGATACAGCTGGCATAATCTGGTGGCAAAATTTAAAATTGATAGTGTCTTCCAGCTTACCAACAGAAGTTTTTATATGCTTGGGGAAATTGTAGAAGGAGAAATAAATCCATATCAATTGATGGATTTAACGGTATTAGGGCTTCATAAAAAAATTAAAATTGAATCTATTGAATTGGGTGACAAACCAAATAACGGAAAGCCATGGAATGGTATTGGACTTGGAACCAATGAACTCACAGAAGAAGATAAACTATATTTAAAACAACAATCTTTTCTTCATCCCATAATCAATATCATTACAACTCAACCAATTTAATACTTAAATCCATATCAATCAGATAAGCAAGATGTTCATGCATTTTTTCGGTGAAATGAAGCTCAGCATTCATGATCTTACCGGTTGATTTTTCAAAATTGTATTTTGTTTTGACACTGAATTCAAATTGGTCAATAGAGAATTCCTTCTCATTTTCATAAAGCTTTTTGATATGACTTTTAATGAGTTCTTCCCGGTTGTTCAACACGGAATGAAATTCTACAAAAAGGGTATTGTTTTCTTCTTCAAGCTTCACCAGTTTGAGCTGATAGCTATACTCCACTCCCTGCATCAATCTGGAACGAATACTCAACGGACTGGATAAAAAACTGTAATGCTCATTAGGTGGAAATATCAGACTATAAACTTCCGGTAACAGAAGAATATACTGTAGGTTTTTCTTCAATTCTCCCTCAAAGCTTTTCAGTCCTTTTTCATAATTGGTAACAAATTTAACCTGATCTTTTTCTTCCGGGAAAACAAATGGTAACTTGTTTTCTTTCCATTCTTCCCAGCTCTTCCAAAGCTCATCTTTATTCTCAACAGAAAGTATCTTCCCATCGGTATTTCGTTTGATATAAATATTGCGGGAAATATCTGCAAGGGCAAGACTTTGCAGTAAAAAAGGCTTCATTGTATGGTCTTCCGTATCTCCTGTGATTTCCAGAAGCTTTATCCTATTGTAAATAAGATCTGATTCTTTCTGCTGGTCAAGAAACAGTTCAGATGAGGTTTTTAAAGAAATTGGGGAATTTTCCTTACCCATCAGAAAGATATTCTCCACATTCAGGGTATATTCCTGCGAGAATTTTTCAAGTTGAAGAAGAGGAATATTTTCCCCAAAAAAGAAATTTGAAATACTCATTACTTTATTTTGACTCCTGTCCAGTTTAAATGATCTTTTCTAAAAATGTTTTATTTATTATGAAAAATTGGTTTTTATATATTTCGTCCACTCTTCCTCAATTTCCGGATCATTATTTTCTTCATCAACAAAATTATAGTTGCTATAAAAATTATTGAGCCTCATAATTAAAGAAACCTGATAATTAAACCATTGGTGATATTCATCAGATTCTTCCCATAATTCTCTTACTTCTGAATGCTCTTTAAAGAAAAGGATCTTTTTGGAGGCTTTTATAACCATTTGAGCTAATAGAATCGTATCTACAGATTCCAACTGTGGCAAAATGTAGTCTGTGGAAATCAGTTTCAAACGACCACTCAGTGCTTCAAGTATTGCTAACGTAATAAAGCTCTCTTCGTCATCAATAAAATCATCTTCATCCAAAATTTTGGTGAGATAAGGAATCACTAATTCTTTATCCAGAGATTCCTCCAGTTCTGCAAACCAATCTGCAGCAGTATCATTTTCAAAGTTCTTGTATCCCCAAGCCCCCATAATTATATTTTAAAATTAATGTTCATAGAATCTGGCTAAATCAAATCCCATTTCCTTAGATAATTCATAATAGCTTTTATCTGGATCTAAATTCAAGTCTCTATAAACTTTATCTCTTAATTCAGGAAAATTTCTTAAATCCATTTCCTTAAAACTATCGCTATAATGCTCTCCAGAAATCAAATCTTCACGTCCTTGTAAATGAACACACTCATTAACCAATACTTCAGGATATTCTGCACTCCAGCTAATTTCAAAATCATTAATATCCTTGTATTGAGTTTTAAAATGAAGCTCTCCTCTTAACAACTGAATACTTCCATAAGCGTTTCCAATAATTTCAGGAAATTCAACAAATTGATAATCTATCGTTAAATGCCCTGCCTTTCCCCATTGTAATCTATTACCCTTGAAATCAATCCTATAAATAAAAACCCCATCTATTAGTGTTTCCAAATGTTCCGGAAGATCAGGTTTATCATATATTCCTTTATACATTCTTATTAACTGACATTCTTCATATACACCAAAGTATGATTCATGATCTTGTTCAATAGAAGATGCAAAATATTGTTTCTCAACATCGAACAGAATTTGCCCGAAAATAAACTTATCCAACCCTTCAAGTTGCAAATAAAATAGATCTCCTTGATTTAATTTCTTACTCATTGCTTAATAAAACCGCTCTAAATCAAATCCCATTTCTTTTGATAATTCATAATAACTTTTATCTGGGTCGATATTTAAATCATTATAAATTTTTCTTCTCAGTTCAGGATGATAATATAAATCATTATCTTTCAGATATGAAGGTCTACGGATATCTTCTGAAATTAAATCTCTTCTTCCCTGAAAATCTAATGAAGCGTTTGCCACTGTTAACGGAACGCACATATTACTTTTATAGCCCATATTTTCTACTTCATTCCCTGTTATTTTAGTTCGTAAGGACAATTCCCCTCGATCTAAAAACTTAACATTACTTGATAAATTTAAGTTTTCCGGAAATTCTATTTGGGTATAACCTACTTTCTGATTAGTAATTATTCCCCATTCTAAAACATTTCTTTTTGAGTCTACAGGTTGTGTTAATACTCGTGGGATAATAATTTTGGAAGAACTGTCAAAATCATTCATATTATCATAAACACCATCATACATTTCAACCAAATGACAATCAGAATAAAACATCTTTAAGTACGGAAAATAATCAGAAGGTAGATTATTAACATTTACTATTTTTTGATATTGTTTTTTTACATCAAACAATACTCTTCCAAATACATATTTTTCTTGATCTTTTAGTTTTAGATAAAATACATCTCCTATTTTTAATTTTTTGCTCATACAAACGAACAATCATTTTTAAGCTGGTACTGATGGGAGTTCATTAAATAAATTCTGGTAATCTAGTAACGCTTCATAATCTAAATAATGTTTAGGAGTATCAAACCAATGTTTGGATAGATCTGCGGTTCCAAATTGTTCGACTAATTCAACATTACCATTAGTTTCAGTAAATTCTTCTGAAAAAACATTATTTTTTTTCTTTTGCGAATAAAAAAGTATTGTTTGCCCTAAACCTCCTATCCTATCTATTTGGCTTAGAAATATTTTATTATTATCATAAAGAACAAATCCATTATCAATATGGCCTTTCATAAAATTTATATTTAAATATATTTTCAACCCATCTTCTTTTTCTTCATAATATTTAATACTTATTGAAAGAGTTGTATTACTTACAGTAGCATATGGTTTCTGATCTTTATAAAATGTGATAACATATTCCAGATTATTCTCAAATGCATATTTAGCCCAATCTTCTGGAGAAATATTTGAAAATTGTTCAGGGATCTTCAATCCAAATTCATTGGATAAAAGTACCTCAAGAGTAGTTTCCTCACTCATGATTATTTCTCCCATAGTAGCATTATAATCTGCAAATTTCGCTGTGTATATCACGAAAAATTAGTTTTAAAAATTTCATTACAACATAAGGAATCATCATTTCCAAATGCAGATGTTACTTTATTTAAGATCAAGAAATTCAGGCATTAGTATATTTTTGTAATCCAACAAATATTCATAATCTTTGTAGTTTTGTGGTCTTCTAATAAAATTGTGGGAAACATTTACTTTTGTTTTTTTTGCTTCTGTTTTACTTTTATTAGTTTTCTTATCAAAAGTAGTTTCAAAAATATTTGTGTTACCATTTAATTTAAAAACTAATTCATTCTGCACATTAACTAAATCATCTTCATAGACACTATTAACTTGACTCAAAAAAAGATCATTATTGGGAAAAGGTTCATCTCTATCTTCTTTAAATGATATTTCCATATTAAACTTATCATATACTAATGATAAATAATTAAATAAATTACCTCCATTATAAGTTAACAACTCAACTGTAATATCATTATAGTTATTATTAATATAGGCCAATGGTTTTTCATCATTAAAGATCATAATATGATATTCTTTATTATTTTCAAAAGCATATTTCGCCCAACTCTCAACATTTCTTGCTGCTTCTTTTTCTTCTTTCGATGATTTTTTTTCTATTATTAAATCATTAATATTATCCAAAGTATCTTGTTCGGACATTATCTCATTTAACAAATTATTATATTGTAAAAATTTATAAGTAATCATATTTATAATCCTTTAATCTGTGATATATCATCTATAATTGTTACCCCCTTTTTTTTTGCATAATCCAAAACTTCTTTTGAAACCCCATTCATATTTTCAACTTGAAGATAAATTTTTTCTCCTAGCTTTCCAAATTCGTCTGATTTTGAACCTGCATATTTTGCTGCATCATTAATATAGTTTTTTGCAGTTGACGCAGCTACTTTACTTAAGTCAGTAGCCTTTCGTTCAATAATACCTATACCTTTAATGTAACTATCAACGAAGCCTTTCTTCCCATTTTTTAGAGAAACAAATAGTTCTGATCTAAATATTTTACCTGCATTTGTTGCCAATTCTTCTGTAAAAGCATTCATTACATTATTGAAACTATTTCCCCTCATAATATTCTGAAACCATTTCTGAGATTCCAAAATCATTTGAGACAAGCATCTACCAGAGTTATGCACCAGTAAAGCTAACAGGCCAACAAAATAGGTATGAAAATGAGCTACCGTAAAGTTATAAACTTTTTTAGGTTCATAGCTATATTCAGTTCTTTCAATAGTAACTTTAGTATCGTTTTTGGTTAAAATCTTTTCACCAATTTCTAATTCTGAAGCATCTTTCCAGCCTTCCTCAGTATAAAAAGGATGTATTGCTGTTGTTTCAATTACTTCAGCTTCTGTATAAATACTGATCGTATGGTCACTTTCATTGACGATGAGATCAATCACGGGCTGAAGGGCTACAGTATCTGTATCTTCATCATAAGCCCATACCTGATCTCCGATTCGGATATCTTCAATATTTTTAATTCCGTATTCGGTATGCACGGGTGTTCCGGCTGGAAAACAGGCAAAAACACAGGTTTTAAGAAGCTTTTTAGCGACATCGTCTACACTTTTCTTTAAGGCTTCCTTGCTCAGTTTTTTCAACGCAGCTTTTCCCATCTGCTGAAGAGCTTCTTTAGAAATAGCTTTTGCGCCAGCTTTTATGGCACCTTTCAACCCTGCTTTTGCACCCTGCATGGCTACGGTTCCGGTTCCAAAAGAAACCACTCCTACCGCAATGGAGGCTACATCCCAGATTAAAAATCCGGCATTCATAAGGCTGCCGCCAACATCTCCGGTTTGTATATCATTAATAAGATCACGGCCGCTTCCCCAAACGGGGATCATCCCTTCTACAAAGCCCGCTTCTCCTACACTGTCTCCATGTCCGCTGTCATCAAGTTCGCGTTGTGCCTGATCCTGCATATCTTTTACTTCCTGAGCGGCATCGTCCGGAAGAGGGACCTGTCCGCTGGTCATAAATTCTATCTTTCCACCCACAGGACATCGACAGGTACTTTTTCCTATCAAAGATCTGATTCCGTTAATTTTTACCTGCCAGGTATCCTGCCAGGTCATGGGAACGGTGGCTGGTGCACAAGGACCACCACTGACTTTGCATACCTTAAAGGAAGGAATATTAATCAGAGGAGCAGCATCTTGATTGGTAGCCACAAGACAACCATGGATCTTCACCTTTGTATTGAACGTAGGTTTAAAGAAATCCGGGGCAGCTCCCTGATCACACATCATCAGGGCATTGAGGGTTATGTATTCTAACTCATCCATGATTTCTGTTTTAGAATTACATAATATTGGTATCTCCGGAAGACATCACAGCGCTTGGCCCTCCGGTAATTGTAAGTGGTGAATCTGTGCTAATATCCATAGGGCCACCTTTACTTGATAATCCTAATGCTCCTGTAAGTGCGGTGATATCAATCATTCCTTTTCCTGCTGATGCCATAATTCCTGCTTCAGATATGGTAATAGAATTATCTCCTACCTGTAGCGTAATGCTTGTTTTTCCGTCAAGAGTGATATTTCCACCGGCATCCATTTTTAATAAGGATTGCGGTGGAGCATCTTTCTTACCGCCAACGTTGATCACATTGGTGCTTCCTGCATTTACGGTATGATTGCTATTGGCGTTGGTAGTTGCATTTCCGGTTCCGTCAAAATTCATATTGGCCCCACCCTGATCTTTAAGATTCATAGATCCGGCTCCATTATCATATTTCAATTCTGCACCACTTCTGCCGCTGAAACTCATGATATTATTTCCGGTACCACCACCAGCTCCAATTCCGCCATGATACATTCCGCCCATGACAAAAGGACGGTCCGGATGAAGATGTACAAAGTTGACAATCACCTGATCTCCCACTTCGGGAATAGACATAAAGCCACGATTCTTACCTACTTTTTCACTGCTTCCTGCATCCGGTGACATCACACGGATAAATTCGGTAGTATCCTGACCGCTTTGCCAGTCGAGCTGAACCTGTACGCGGCCTTGATTTTCAGGATCTGTGTTAGAAATGATCTTACCAAACTGTGGCTCTGCCACGGGAACTGTAAATTCCGGTCTTGGAATAAATCCGGTATCAGAAGCTATGGCCTGGAAAGATCCGTCGTAATACCCTCGTGCATCCACTTGATGGGTTACTTCTATCAGCATGAGTTTGGTAAAATACCCTGTATTATTAGTATCTGTTTTACGCATTTCTATATCTGCAATACAGCCTGGATAAAGGAACGGTACTGTTGTATTTCCGGAGGTCACAAAGACTTCCGAAGCCTTGCTTCCCGCAGCTCCTTTCTGTGAGGCATCAATATCCATGAAGGAAGCAGCCTTAATGGGTGCAACGCGTAAAGACGGCGTCTGAAAAGTCTTTTCTGAGATTTCATAGGCACGCTTGGCAATATCTGAGGTATGGGTAATTTTTGAGCTTCCGCCTTTAAATTTCTCATTTTTGCTGCTGTTATATCCATAAAATGATGGATTAACATGCTGAGCTTTCATTTTGATTTTAACGTCAGTAAGATTACTGCCGTAGGTGAGCATCACAGGTTTTTCCTGTGGAGGCAGCTGTCCGAAATGCAGTACTTCCCCATCATAAAAGAATTGCTCCCCATAAGCTTCTGCTATTCTCGCCAGATAATTATAATGGGTTTCTTCGTATTGACAACTGTAAGATACATTTCCCTGACGGGCGTCTACTCTGAAATCATATTTTCCTTGCCCAAGCCCTTCTTTGATGACTTCATTAGCAATACTGTTTAAACTCATAGGCTGAGCTCCTCCAAAACTTTGAATATGAGGGGCTGCATCTAACAGGATGGTTGGGCTGAATCCTGATAATACAAGATTCCCCAGACTTCCTTTTTCCTGACAGAATCCGACTTCTGTGATGACTCCGACAAAATTTCGTTCCGCACCACCTTCCACATCTTTATACTTAAAAACAACCGTAATCCTTTTTCCAAGGAAATTCTGAGCTTCTTCAAGATTATGATTTTCCGCACTTCCTAGAGTATCATGGGCCAGAATAAGATCAAACTCATGATGTTTGGTCGTGCTTTGGGTGAGTTTAAAGTGTTTGAAATATTTTATCGGCTTGCCTTCCACATGAATATCAAGTTTTACCACGCGGTTAATTCCTGCTATGGCACTCTCCGGAATACTGTCTGCATTAAATATTCTGGAAGTAGGCTGTTTTGCCCAGAGTTTTTCTTTAATAATGGCAGGTTCATTCGGTATCAAAGGCTGATTCAGGAATTGTTTTCCTGTATTCACCACATTAACTGCGTTATTCACTTTAGAAGCAACTTTCTTTACTTCTTTGATTTTTTTATTTTCCTGGATTTTGTTTACAAAACCTGTCTTGTCTGAATCTATTTCCGGTTTGGGAAGATTATTCTGTTCCTGAAACATGACATCAATTTTTTGGTGTATGACTTAATTGGATATTCAACCTTTGCAGGCGAGACCCTTTAGCTCAAAGAACCAATCCGTAGCTTGTAACGGCCTCTTGAACAAGCTTTTCTATGATTGATCTGAGATGGGTGCAGTTGGAATTTTCAGAAAATTTATTCCACATTTAAGTACCTGGCAGTACTTTTTTACAGGATTGATTGTTATATTTTTTCATAAGTTTTCTCGGTGATTTTGGTAATGCAATATATAACCTTAAATATTCACGTCAAAATGAATTACCTATTATTTGGAAAATTGTAGTAGAACTACGACAAAGAATTTCAAAAAGCCTTTCTATTACAGCTTTTCATAACTTCACCAAACAAAACACCCATGTTACAATCAGATAATCAGCAACATGGGTATTAATTCATGAGTAGTATGATCTATTTTTTATTTCACACCTTTTTCATAGCAATTAAATATTCCTTTACGAAAACGGACTGTTCCTACCAGCTCATATCCTTTTTTAGTATAAACAATATTAGCTGTATCATTTAAAGAAAAAGCATCAAAACGTATAGATTGATATTGGTTTTGAAGTGCAAACTCTTCTGCATAACGAATCATCTTACTTGATATTCCTTTTCCCTGTGCTGCAGGTTTTACATATAAACGGTGAATCACAATAAAAGGTGTAGGTGTTTTCCAATTCAGATCATTGTATTCTTCATCACACAATTCATTAAGTGCCATATAAGCCAGCACTTTTCCTTCCTCTTCATACACAAACCCATCTCCTTTTTCAGTATCCTCTGTAAGAACCTTTACATTGGGATATTCCTCGTCCCATTGGTCAATTCTCTCATTCAACATGTGTGTTTTTACTTCTTCAAGTACCTGAGCGGCCTGAAGTACATCCTCATGAACTGCTTTTCTAATCATTGTCATTCTAAATAGTTTTGTTTTAACATAATAAAGAATTTACTTTGAATTTTTAAGCTGCAAGGCTCTTTGATAAAAAGACTGATTGGTAATCTTCTCTTCCGCTTCATTAATCGCTGCCAACAAGTTATTCTGATTATCAGAAATGTCTCCCAATATTTGGGACATCAGTTCCCAAACCGGTTTCATTTTTTCAATAAGCTCTTCTCCTTTAAAAGTCAGCATAAACAATCTTTTACGTTCATCCTGTTTGTCTTTCTTCCATGCTATGAGTTCCTGTTTTTCCAGTTCCTTAAGCAGCGTTATGGTAGATGGATGGGTGTATCCTATTTCATTGGCGATTTCTACAACACTCGCTAATTCTTTTTGATAAATGGTATAGATTACGGGAAACCATTTAAGTTCAAAATCAATTCCAAAAGCTTTATAGATCAGGGCACCATCCTTTCTCAACTGTTCACTGAGGCGGTGCATTCTTGAAGATATGGCAAGGATTCCTGCTTCGTTGATTACATTCATGTTCAGTCAATATGTAAGTGATAAAAAATATCATCAGCACTCATTAATGGAAAACGTTCCGGAAGGGTTTCTTTTTCGATTTTTGTAAAATCGTTCCTTTCATAAAAACGCTGAGCGGCTTCCAATACTGTTATTGTTCCCAAATATAAGTCATAAACACCATTTTCACGACAGAAAGCAATTAAAATTTCCAACAAGATTTGAGCAATATTCAGTTCTCTGCCTCTGAATTCTTTTTTCACGAACATTTTTCTAAGCGCGCCTGTCGTTTCACCAAACTTTACTAAAGCAATAGAACCCACCAGTTCTCCATTTATAAAAGCTCCCAAAAAATTCCCGCCGCCTTCGTAATAAAAACTTTCAATCTGTTTCAGATCAGGCTGAGCTTCTGCAGTAATAGGGATATTAAACTCTTTTTGCTGAATGGTTAAAATCAAATCAATAAGCTGCTCCGAATAAGCATTTCCTATGGGTTGAATCTGTAATTTCATAATGTATTTATTTTAAAGTATAAAACTACGTAGTTAAATACATATATACAAATTAATTTTTTCTCTTATATTTAACTAATAAAAATTCACATTATGATGACATTACCTTTTTTAACATTCGCACTAGCATTCTGGTTAGGGTGGAAAAACCGCAGAAAACCGGCAATAATTTTATTCGCAGTAAGTATTTTACTTGTTATTGTAGTAGCAAAGTATCATATAACCAATGAACTGAATCTTCAATTTTAAAAAACACTATTATGAATAATCAAAATATTGCCTATATTAATTTCTTGGGAATAATAATCGTTTCCGCTATTTTATCAGGTGCTTATTATTTTCAATTTGTAATGCACGAATATCCATGTCCCTTATGTTTATTACAACGGGTATGTTTCTTCGGGCTTATGTTTGGGCTCTTTTTAAACCTGAGATTTGGATTTAGTTCAGCACACTATGGATTGTCTATCCTGAGTGCATTGCTGGGAGCTGGAATTTCTTATCGACAAATATTACTCCATATATGCCCAAGCCCCACTGACCATGGTTTTGGAACTCCTGCATTCGGAATGCATCTTTATAGCTGGGCCCTTATTGCCTTTCTCTCCGGCATACTGGCTATTGCTCTTTTGCTTCTATATTCAGGTCAATTTGAAAAAAAAGAAAATCATCAACTTAGTCCTGGTTTCAAGGTATTAGCTAATTGGGCTTTTGTACTCTGTTTTTTATTGGCCTTAACGAACGGCCTGGCTACTTTTTTTGAATGTGGTATTGGCTTTTGCCCGGATGATCCGGATTCCTACATGATCTTTAATGGAGAATGGTGGTAATCGGGATATGAACAAAAAATAAGAGTTGCAGGAAAACTGCAACTCTTATTTTTTCAAAGGATTTATAAATTATTTCCAGCCTCCACCTAAAGCCTGATACAGCTCAACAGCAGCCTTCATTTTGTTATATCTTGTATTAGAAATACTAACTCAAGAAAAAAAGGCTATGGAAGTATTAGCAACGCTACGCTGACAAGAGCAATCAAAAGATCCGAGATCACTTATAGTAAGACTCTTTATAGCTCTTTTGCCTTTGAGCTTAGCTCTTTATAACGTACAATAAATCCGTCATTTTGTAATTTTTATATTAAAATTTATAAAAAAATGAATAAAATTAATAATGACAAATAAAAACAGGTCATTTTAGATTAAAAATTCAATAAAAAAGTTAAAACAACATCATATTCGTAAAATTTATTTATATTATATGTGAATAATTTATATTTTTACATAACTAATTTAAAACAACATATTTATGAAAAATCTAAAACTATTCGCTATCGCATTCGGAATGCTATCTCTTTCTTCATGTAACAGAAATGAGGAGGAACAAAATCCTCAACAGCCTAACCAGGAAAACCAAGCAAAGCATTCATTAGGAGCCGTGCTGGTGGATGAAGGCACTTATAATTCGTATGCTAAAGCTGATATAGAAGCCTTAACATTGAAATTTAAAGGTAAATCAGCCAAAGCAGTAACAGCTTCTATTCCATCAAGCTATATTATTCCAAACACACCTCAAATAGTAAATCAAGGACAGGAAGGTTCATGTGTTGCTTTTGCTACCGCTTATGCTGCTTCCAGTATTCTGGAATATAATTTTAAAGGGGTTACTAATCCAAGAAGCCCGGAATATGTATATAATCAAATAAAAATAAGCGGCTGTCCTAATGGAACTTATGTATCCCGTGGATTAGATTTAATAAAAAACCAAGGAGTTTGCAGCTGGAATGAAATGCCATATACAGATGCAGAGTGCTCTACACAGCCAAATGCTACTCAAAAAAGTGCTGCAAGTACACATAAATTTACAACTTGGGCCACTGTAGACAAAACAAATATCAATAATGTAAAGACACTCTTAAGTATGAATTTACCCATAGTCATTGCAGTTACGGTAGATGGGAGTTTTGATAGTTTAAGCTCTGCAAACAAGTGGATATGGAAAAGCCATTCCGGGACTGTAAGAGGAGGACATGCCATTTGTGTGGTGGGTTATGACGATGCTAAACAAGCCTTTAAGGTACAAAATTCCTGGGGTAAAACATGGGGTGACAATGGATTTTTCTGGATAGATTATGCATTCTTTGCAAAGACTACAAAGGGTGCTATTAATGAATCTTATGTAGCGTATGTTCAATAAAAAAGAAACTATAAAAAATTAAAATCGTGGCTGGAATAAATTCCGGCCATTTTTTTGTCTTTTAAATCCGAATACACCACTTTTTTATTAATTAGATTCATATATAGTTATTGTGTTTTCCCCTAAATTCTCTATTATAACTTTAGGTCTTTGTAAATAAAAAACGTGCGCCATTCCTGGCACACGTTTTATAATTTGTACAAAATACCGTTTATTTCCAGCCTCCGCCCAAAGCCTGATACAGCTCAACGGCAGCCTTCATTTTGTTATATCTCGCATTAGAAATATTAAGTTCCGCATTCAATGAATTAACACTGGCATTCAGAACTTCAAGATAATTGGCCATCCCATAGTTTACCAATTCCTGAGAATATTCTACAGAGTTTTTGTAGGCATTCAGTTCTTTTTCCTTTAACTCAATAAATGAATCCTGAACAGAGAACACTCTGATGGCATCAGAAACTTCTTTTCCGGCAGTAAGCACTGTTTTTCTGAAGTTCAGATAAGCCGTTTCCTGATTGGCAAGACTTACATCATAGTTCGTTCTGATAGTTCTTTTGTTCAAAATAGGCTGAGCTAATCCTGCTACCACATTCGCAAACAATGAGTTTACATTGAACAGGTGATCGATATCTACAGACTGAAGTCCTCCGGTTCCTGTAAGCTTTAATGTTGGATAAAACTGAGCTTTTGCAGCATTAGTCAACTCAAATGCATTCATTAAGCTGTATTCTGCTCTCATAACATCCGGGCGGTTAGCCAATAATTGAGCAGGATATCCCAATTTCAAGTCGATGGGAAGGTTTTGCCCTTCCAGAGTAGATCTTTCAATAGTATGAGAAGACTCACCCATTAAAAGACTCATGGTATTTTCAAGCAGTTGAATCTGGGTATCAATATCAATCAATAAAGATTTTGCATTGAAAACTAGGGCCTCACTCTGTTGTACAGCCACCTCTGTAAGGGTTCCGGAAGTCTTTAATGCTTTTGTTGTTTCCAGATTTTTTTCACGGATTGCAATTGTTTCTGTGATGATCTTTTTCTGAGCATCAAAAGTCAGCAATTGATAGTAAGCAGAGGCAATAGAGGCAACAAGTCCGCTTTTTACAGCCTTATGAGCTGCAACAGTTCCTAAGTATGCCGCTAATTGTGCCTTTTCCTGTGCTCTCATTTTTCCCCAGATATCAGCTTCCCAACCAAGGCTGGCTGTAATATCAAACTGATTGACATATCGTCTTTCTCCGATAATCTGTCCAAACTGTGTATTGATAGACTGTGTCTGGAAAGTATAATTGGGACCTACAGAAAGAGTCGGCGCATAGGCAGCTTTACTTTGTTTCAGATAAGCTTCTGCAGAATTAATGCTTTGCAACGCAATTCGGATGTCCAGATTATTATCTAATGCCTTTGAAATATGTCCTTGAAGTACCGGATCTGTAAAGATTTCCTTCCAAGAGATATTGGCAACGCTGGCGCTGTCTGAAGGAAGCATATCTGTACGGAAAAGCTTTTCATCAACAACGTTCTTCGGCCTTTCGTATTCCTTTCTGGCCATACAGGACGTGATGGCTCCCAGCATAATGGCTGAGAAAGTTATTCCTTTTATGATGTTTATTAAACTCTTCATTGTTTAAAATTAGAAGTTAGAAATCAGAGGTTAGAAGCTAAACATCAGACTAATTTCTATGTTCAGCTTCCAGCTTCTCTAATTAATTTTTACTCTGCTAAATTGATGTCTTCTTTTTTAATAGGTTTGATCTTTTCCTGTATGGTTTCAAAAATCACATACAATACCGGAATTACGAATAATCCTAAGATAGTTCCTATCAGCAATCCTATCGCTGCACCGGTTGCAATTGACCTGTTACCTACCGCACCAATTCCGCTTGCTAGCACCAACGGTAATAAACCGAAGATAAAGGCGAATGATGTCATTAGAATGGGTCTTACCCTCGCCTTAGCTGCATTGATAGCTGACATTACAATAGTTTCACCATGATGCCTTCTCTGAACAGCAAATTCTACGATAAGGATCGCATTTTTCGCCAACAGTCCCACCAGCATGATCAAAGCAATCTGGAAATAAATATTATTTTCCAAGCCCATTACCTTCTGTCCTAAGTAAGCTCCCATTACCCCTAAAGGAAGAGAGATTACCACAACCAGCGGAAGGATATAACTTTCATACTGTGCAGAAAGAATAAAGTATACAAAAATTAAACTCAACGCAAAGATCAAAAGCGTCTGAGATCCTGAATTTAATTCTTCTCGTGTTAACCCGGTAAATTCTACTGCATAGTTTTGGTTCAGTGTTTCACTGGCTACCTGCTGTACAGCAGTAATGGCATCTCCGGAACTGTATCCTTCAGAGTTTGCTCCCGTTACTTTCACAGAGGTAAACAAGTTATAACGACTTACAGATTGCGGTCCATATGCTTTTGTTAATGTTACAAATTGTGAAATCGGAGACATGATACCGGAACCGGTTCTTATATAAAGTTCGTTTAGATTATCAATATTCTTTCTGTTCTCAGGAAGAGCCTGAACCATAACTCTAAACTGCTTTCCATACTTGGTAAAGTCTGCGGTATAAATACCCCCAATATACCCTTGCATAGTAGCCAAGATATCATTTACAGAGACCCCAAGCTGTTTAGCTAACGGAACATTAATCTCCATCTGATACTGAGGATATTTGGTATTGAATGACGTTTGTGCAAATTGAATTTCCGGTCTCTGCATCAGCTTACCGATAAATTCATTTGTTTTATTATCCAAATCAGCATAGTCGCCACCTGATTTGTCCAGCAATACCATTTCAAAACCTGCACTACTACCAAAACCTGGTACACTTGGAGGTTGGAAGAATACTACTTTAGCGTCAGGAACAGCTCCTACAATTCCAAATAATTTCTTCGTAATATCTTCAGAAGTTTGTCCACCTGCTTTTCTTTCTTCAAATGGCTTCAGTTTAACAAAGGCAAGACCGTTGTTACTACCGTTTCCGGATAAGAAACCTCTACCTGTAGAAATAGTAACATTTTGTACTCCCGGAACTTTCATAGCTTTAGCCTGAAGAGTTTTCAAAGCATTGTAGGTTCTTTCCATAGAGGCCCCCGGAGGAAGCTGAACATCTGTAAAGATAATTCCTCTATCTTCTGTAGGTACAAACCCTTTCTTCATACTGGTACTTGCCCAGAATAAAATACCTCCGGTAATCGCAAAAATAATCAGCGTTACCCATTTATGTCTTAAAAGGAAAACAAATCCTCTTCCGTAACGTTCAGTAGTTGTTTTAAAAGCAATATTGAACTTATAGAAAAATTTCTGTAACAGATTTAAGTTCTTATACTCTGCATGATGCTCTGCGTGGGGCTTTAAGAATAATGAACATAAAACCGGACTCAACGTTAATGCATTAATCGCAGAAATGATAATTGCAATAATCAGCGTAATACCAAACTGTTGGTAGAATACCCCTGTAGGCCCTGTAATGAAGGTTACCGGGATAAATACTGCTGCCATTACCAAAGTAATAGAAATAATAGCCCCTGTAATCTCATCCATTGCTTCTACCGTAGCTTTTTTCGCATCTGAAATACCGTGCTCCATCTTCGCATGAACGGCCTCCACGACCACAATGGCATCATCCACCACAATACCGATGGCGAGTACCAATGCAAATAAGGTTAAGAGGTTCAATGAATACCCGAAGAGATTCAGGAAAAAGAACGCTCCTACAATAGATACCGGAACCGCAATAGCTGGAATCAGAGTAGACCTGAAATCCTGAAGGAAAATATATACTACAATAAATACCAGGATAAAGGCTTCAATCAGGGTATGTACTACCTTTTCAATAGAAGCCTCCAGGAATTCGTTGGTATCAAAGTTAAAGGTATACTTGATTCCCTGTGGAAAAGTTCCTTCTGCCGATTTCAGATAAGTTTTGATATTTTTAATAATCTCCTGTGCGTTGGATCCCGGAGTCTGGAAGATCCCCATACTGATGGAAGGATTGTTTCCGTTTTCCCCGACACCTGTGTAAGACTGGCCTGCCAGTTCTACTTTTGCAACATCTTTCAGCATCAGGTTTTGTCCGTTTGCAAGAGCTTTGATGATGATATTATCGTACTGTTCTTTATCGTTAAATTTACCTACATATTTGATAATATATTCAAAAGAACTTCCACTGTTTTGTCCGATAGAACCTGCTGCGGCTTCTCTACTCTGCTCGTTGATCGCATTGGTAACATCTGTAGGTGTTACTCCATAGGCAGCCATTTTTGCAGGATCCAGCCAGATTCTCATTGAGTAATTTTTACCTCCGAAAACGTTGGCATCACCTACACCATTTACCCTTTTTAGGTTGGGAATAATATTAATATTCAAAAAGTTCTGAAGATATACGTCATCAAGATCTTTATTTTCAGAGTAGAAAGACATATACATCAGGGCGCTGGTCTGCTGCTTCTGGGTTACCACCCCTGAACGTGTTACTTCAGACGGCAGAAGTGGTGTTGCTCTGGCCACACGGTTCTGTACGTTTACCGCTGCAATATCCGGGTCTATTCCTTGCTTGAAGAAAACCTGAATCTGGGCAGAACCATCGTTTCCGGCGCTGGAAGTAATATAATCCATTCCTTCCACCCCGTTGATCTGCTCTTCCAAAGGTACTACCACACTTTTCATCACCGTTTCAGCATTGGCTCCCGTATAGTTTGCGGAAACACTCACTGTAGGCGGTGCAATATCCGGATACTGTGTAACCGGTAACGAGATCAGCCCTAGCACACCGAGAATCACAATCAAAATTGAGATTACGGTAGATAAAACCGGTCTGTTAATAAAGTTTTTTATCATTAGAATTTCGGTTTTATAGATTGAACAAGACTATCCATTTTGATTGGTTTCGGCTTCACTGCTGTTCCCGGCTTCAGGCCTCCGATTCCGGCTGCAATAACTTTTTCCCCTTTATTAACTCCTGATTTGATAAGCGCTAAATTGTCAATTCTGTCAATAACATTTACAACAACATTTCTGGCAGTATCTCCTTTTTCCACTTTGTATACGTAAACAATTCCTTGTTGTTCGTAAGTAGCGCTTTCCGGAACTACCAATACATTGTCATAATGCTGAGGGAACCTGATGGTTCCACTGTTACCATTGCTTAATAATTTTTGAGCATTGGGGAATGCAACTCTGAACTGAATGGTTCCTGTTGTTGGATCAATCTGACCTGTGATAGCTTCAATTCTTCCTTTTTCAGGATAAAGGCTTCCGTTGGCTAACTGAAGCTCTACCATTGGTAAGTTTTTTATTTTCTCAGGCATAGAAGCTCCGGGAGCTTTTTCAAGGAAATTGAAGTATTCTTTTTCATTCATCGCAAAGTAGGCAAAGATCTCAGAAGTATCAGAAATCGTTGTTAATGGTGTCTGATCAGAGGGTCCTACCAAACTTCCTACCTTTAACGGAAGTCTTCCAATTACCCCTGAAATAGGAGCACGAATGATGGAATACTCGATATTCGCTTCTACTCCTTTATAATTGGCTTCAGCTTGTCTTTTTGCAGCATGAGCCTGTGCCAACTGTGCCTGTGCCTGTGCAAGTTGAGCCTGAGCTGACTGTAGCTGTACGTTACTGATAATATTTTTCTGAACCAGTGGTTTTAGTTTGTTCACTTCTACCTGTGCAGCGTTTACAGAAGCCTGTGCAGCGGCAATGTTAGATTCAGCAGCTCCGATTCCAGCTTTGGAAGCGGCAGCGTTTTCGGTAAGGATATTAGTTTCCAAGCGGAACAAAGGTTGTCCTTTGGTAACATATTGTCCTTCATCTACCAGTAACTGGGTAATATATCCCTGTATTTTAGCACGTACATCATTGTTTACCCTACCCTGAATGGTAGCCGGAAACGTCTGATAACCTACTATATTTTTTGACTCCACAGAAACAACAGGATACGGCTTGGCACCATCCTGTTTCGGAGCTTCTTTTTTGCAGGCTGTGAGAGAAAGCGCTGCAATCGAAAGTATAACTAGCTTATTATTCATTTTATAGTTTATTAAGAGATTCCTGAATATTTTCTATGTTTTTATTTAAGAGTGCTTTGTAAACTTCTATTCTTTCATTGTATCCATCGTCTTTACTTTTTTTAAAATTGTTTAAATCATCTAATAGTTTTAATTCGTCCCGCATTTTCTGGACAATTTTCTCAAATCGAATTTTCTTGTATTCATCATTGATGAAAAAATACCGTTTCCGCTCATCCATTTTGTTATGGTCTACGATAAGCTGTGCATTCAATAGCAGTGAAATACTTGTGGAAACAGAACTTTTGCTCGCAGAGAGCACTTCAACAAATTCGTCAAAAGTAATTCCTACTTTCTCATAATCGAAAAGAAGGTAGGAATAGATTTTTGAGGCTAATGGGGGTAGGTTGAAAATGGTGCCGTAGAATTTTACGGCATCCTGAAAAATCTTTTCATCAATTTCTATACTTTGGTGCATAATATAAAAATTTGAACAAATGTAAAAATTAGTTCAGAACCAAACGAACAAAGCTGATAGAGATTATAAATATAAGGCGTTTTAAAAATTCAATGAAAGTTGATTTAACTTTTTGCTTAAATTATAATCTTCTCAAAAGCTTTCCTTACTCCATCTGCCAAAACAACTTCTCCACAATAAGAGTACCCTTTACTTTCAAGAATTTTAAGCATTGCAATATTATCATAGTTTGTATCTACCTTAACACTCTGAATTCCATTAGCTCTGGTAAAATCTTCAATGTGATCGAAAAGTTTTTTTACCATTCCCTGTCCTGCAAACTTTTCATCAATAGCTACACGATGTACCACTACAAATTCTCCGTTGCTGAGCCACGCCCCTTCAATTTTACTGTATGCAGGTTCATCGTTAAGGATCAAAGCTGCATAAACCGCAATTTCTCCATCTACTGTAAGTACATATCCAAAACCTTTTGCAATATCGCTTTCTACTGTGTCAAGATTGGGATAGCCATTCTGCCATTGTGTACTTCCGTCCTGTCTTCTTCTTTCAATGGATTGCTGGATGATTCTCCAAATAATGTCTCTGTCTTCAATTTCCGATTTTCTTAGTTTGATTTCTGGATTCATGTTGTTGATTTTGATTAAAAAATATAAAGATTAAAAGACTAAAAATCAGAACCATTTATTTTTAGGCTGAATTTTGCTTAACGCAAAGGTTTTATTTATAAAGCTTAAGATTTTAAGTAAGCAAATAAACTGACTTCATCGTTGAAGAAGCTGGATGGCTATGCGGGTAGCCTAATGAGAATCAATTTCATTGATCCCGTCTTTGACTCCTTAAAAATATAACATAAGGTTCCTAGAACTTTGCATTAAATTTAAATCAGATCAATACAAACTTCTGTTTATCCAAACTTTGGTTCTTCTTTATAATAGTTCTTCAAGTCATCTTTTAAACATTTAATTTTTTAATAATTTAATGTTTGATTTAATTAAAAAACCGAAAACTAATTAGAAATTAATTTTCGGTTCGAAGTAGTAAAATTTAAAATTATGAAATTGTTTTATTAATTTTCATTTTGTTGAAGATAAGCATCAATAATTTCGAAGGCTTTATTCTCATCCTGCAGATCCACCATAACCTTTAGCGATGTTGCGGTAGGTGTTGTGGTAAATGTAAGATAGTTATTTTCAACAGTGTTTGTAATTTGCGCGTCATCCAATTTAGACTTAACCAACTGAATTTCTGAAGGGTTATCACTTTCATAAACTGACACTCTCGTACTTCTTTCCATATTCTAATTGTTTGAGTATTTAAATGTACAATGTTTTTTCGAAAATTACAAATCTTTATTTTTAAATTTTATTAATATTATTTTCAATTTTATCTAATGCCAATTGAATTTCTTCTTTGGTAACATTCAGATGTGGTCTGAAACGTAAAGAATGATCTCCACATGGAAGAATGATTAATCCATCATTGAATAATTCAGTCATCATCTTATTTCTGTCAGCTCCGGATGGAAGATCAATGGCACACATTAATCCTCTACCTCTTGCATTGGAAATTTTTGCAGGATATTTCTCAGCTAATGCTTTTAAGCTTTCCAATAAGAAATCACCTACTACCCTTGCATTTTCTACAAGGTTTTCTTTTTCGATAACTTCCATTACCAGTTGGAAACGAAGCATGTCGATAAAGTTTCCTCCAAATGTAGAGTTGATTCTTGAACTTTCTCTGAAAACATTGTTAGGAACTTCATCAAATTTCTCTTTATTGGCTAATACTCCACAAACCTGAGCTTTTTTACCAAAAGAAATGATATCCGGTTTAGCTGTAAAGTGCTGGAATGCCCACATTTTACCTGTAATGGCAATACCTGTCTGAACTTCGTCAAAAATGAGTAAGATTTCATTGTCATCACAGATTTTTCTTAAACCTAGTAAGAATTCATCTCTGAAATGGTTATCACCACCTTCTGCCTGAATAGGTTCAATGATGATACAAGCTACTTTATCAGGATTCATCAGAATAGCTTCTTCAATCTGAACTAAAGCTAGTTGCTCGTTCTTGATTGTTTCAGCCAAATTCTCCTCTGTAATCGGGAATGATAATTTTGGATTCAAGATTCTTGGCCACTTAAACATTGGGAAATATTGATACTTTCTAGGATCTGAAGTGTTTGTTAAACTTAGAGTATAACCACTTCTTCCGTGGAAAGCCTGTTTAAAGTGAATACAGATTCCTGCTTCAGTATCAAGTCCTTTTTCAAAGTTTTTGCGCGTTTTCCAGTCGAAGCAAGCCTTTAATGCGTTTTCAACACCTAAAGTTCCACCTTCAATAAAGAAAGCGTATTGTAGTTCTTCAGGAATAACCACTCTTTCGAACACTTCTAAAAAGTGAGCATATTCTTCTGAATAAACATCTGCTAATGTTGGCTTGTTAACTGCCATTCTTCCCAACCATTCTGATCTTTCTAAAAGATACGGGTGGTTGTACCCGATGGAAGCTGATGCAAACATAGAGAACATATCCAGGTATTCTCTGTCTGTAAGTTTATCATAAAGCCATGATCCGTGAGATTTTTCAATATCCATCACGAAATCGAAACCGTCCGCCAACACGTGTTTCCCAACTGTTTCTTTAACTTTATTTGCTTGTATATCTAATGTGTGTTCCATAATAAATTGTTGTGTGATTTAATAAGTGAATGATTAAACAATCAAAAGACTGAACATTTAATCATTCAGGTTATTAAGTTTTTTATAGTTTTTTTATTGCTTCAAGTAAAGCTTTTATAAATCAAATTTAATTCCTTGTGCTAAAGGAAGTTGTGCAGTATAATTTATAGTATTAGTTTGTCTTCTCATATAATACTTCCAGGCATCTGATCCTGATTCTCTTCCACCTCCGGTTTCTTTTTCACCTCCGAAAGCTCCTCCGATTTCTGCACCAGAAGTACCAATATTTACGTTCGCAATACCACAATCTGAACCTGCATGAGAAAGGAATAATTCTGCTTCTCTAAGGTTTTGAGTCATGATTGCAGAAGAAAGTCCCTGTGGAACATCATTCTGAATAACGATGGCTTCTTCTAATGTTTTGTATTTGATTAAGTATAAAATAGGTGCAAATGTCTCGTGCTGAACAATCTCGTAAGAGTTTTTCACTTCAGCAACGCAAGGTTTTACATAGCATCCGGATTCATAGTCTTTTCCGGATAAAACACCGCCTTCAACAACGAATTTTCCGCCTTCTTTTTTACATTTCTTGATAGATTCCTGATATTGGTTTACTGCATCTACATCAATGAGTGGTCCTACATGGTTTGTTTCATCCAATGGGTTTCCGATCTTCAATTGACCATAAGCTTTTACCAGTCTTGTTTTTACTTCATCATACACGTCTTCGTGGATAATCAGCCTTCTTGTAGATGTACATCTTTGTCCAGCAGTTCCTACCGCTCCGAAAACAGCTCCAATGATAGACATATTAAGATCTGCTTCTTTGGTAATGATAATCGCATTGTTACCTCCTAATTCAAGGATAGATTTTCCGAATCTTTCTGCTACTTTAGAAGAAACCATTCTTCCTACTCTTGTAGAGCCTGTGAAAGATACTAAAGCGACTCTCTTGTCATCAACTAATTTCTGTCCGATTTCGTGATCTGCTACCAATACACTTGAAATTCCTTCAGAAAGATTGTTCTCTTTCAAAACTTCATTCATAATATTCTGGCAGGCAATGGCACAAAGCGGAGTTTTTTCCGATGGCTTCCAGATGGTAACATTACCACAAATCCATGCTAATGCTGTGTTCCAAGACCATACTGCTACCGGGAAGTTGAATGCAGTGATGATTCCCACTACCCCAAGCGGATGGTATTGTTCATACATTCTGTGACCAGGTCTTTCTGAGTGCATTGTATATCCCTGAAGCTGTCTTGAAAGTCCTACTGCAAAATCGCAGATATCGATCATTTCCTGTACTTCCCCAAGTCCTTCCTGCAAAGATTTACCCATTTCGTAAGAAACCAGTTTTCCAAGATCGTCTTTATATTCTCTTAACTTTAAACCAAGCTGTCTTACGATCTCTCCTCTCTTAGGAGCCGGGATCAGCCTGAATTCCTGAAATGCCTTTTGAGCCGTTTCAATTACTTTGTCATAATCACTTTCTCCGGAAGTCTTTACTTTTGCAATTAATTTTCCGTCTGCAGGAGATACGCTTTCTATCGTCTTTCCTGATGCGAAATATTTACCGCCCACTGAAGTACCTTTATTCTCTTCTTTAATACCAAGGTTTTTGAGTGTTTTTTCGATTCCGAAATCCTTTACTTTTTTTGACATAAAATCTTACTTTTCGTTCTCTCTAAAGATAAAAATATTATGCGAACCTCAAAACTTTAATTTTTTAATATGTTATTTATTTGGACTAATTATAAACATGCTTATCTTTGTACAGTAATCTTTTTGACAATCACCGATGGAAAATTCACAAGAAAATAACTCAAAGTTTAAAAAGTGGTTCAAGCGTGTGGGATGGGCAGGGTTTGCTTTCTTTACCATTAAAGGCTTGATTTGGCTCGTCATATTCTACTTTGGAGCAGATTCGCTTCAGAGTTGTATAAAATAAAAAGCAGAGAAAATTTTTCTCTGCTTTCTTTTTAACATTAAGGTTGATTAATTGTTTTTTTGATAAATAAAACTTCAAAAAATACAAAATTTTTCATTTCTCAAGGCTCAATATCTTCCATTTTACTCCCTAAAACTAGCCTTTCACAAGCTTCTCCTTTCTCCACTTTTGCTGACCAACTACTCTTTTTTCTTTCTTCCCGAATTAATAAGGCTTTGGTGCAGGAGATACTCTATTTGTCCATTTACACTTCGGAATTCATCATTGGCCCATTTTTCGAGGAGTTTATAAGTAGACTCATCTATCCTTAAGACAAAGGATTTCTTGCCTTTGTTTTCCGAAGTGTTCTGAGCTTTTTCTGATTTCATTATTCTTGTTTTTGATGCAAGATGCATTGGTTATATTCCTGATTTATAATTTCAATAAATCCTGAATGCCTGATTGTTATGACTACTAGTTATACAGTGTTCCTGCATTCAACACTGGTGTTACCGCTTTTTCACCACAAAGAACCACCATTAAGTTACTTACCATTGCTGCTTTTCTTTCATCATCAAGTTCAACGATATTTTCTTCTGAAAGTTTTTTCAGGGCAAGGTCTACCATTCCAACCGCTCCTTCTACGATTTTTGTCCTTGCTGCTACAATCGCTGTAGCCTGCTGTCTTTGAAGCATAGCACCTGCAATTTCTGAGGCATACGCTAAATGCGAAATTCTGGCTTCCTGAATTACGATTCCTGCTTTTGAAAGACGATCTGTAAGTTCCTGTTCCAAAATAGAATTGATTTTATCTCCACCTTCCCTCAATGTAATCGGAGCATGATCATCTTCCAGATTATCATAAGGGAAACTCATGGCTAAATGACGTACTGCTGCTTCACTCTGCATTCTTACAAAGTCTGAATAACGTTCTACATCAAAAGCAGCTTTATAAGTATCTCCTACTTTCCATACCATTACTACTGCAATTTCGATAGGATTCCCCATTTTATCATTTACCTTCAAAGTTTGTCCCTGTAAGTTTTCTGAACGCAATGACATTTTCTGAGATGAGTATAATGGATTGATAAAGAATAATCCGTTATCTTTTACGGTTCCTACATACTTTCCGAAGAAGTTCAAAACTCTCGAGTGGTTAGGCTGAATAATCATTAGCCCTTTTAAGAAAAAGCACGCAAGCAGAAAGCAAAGCATTGCAATCGCAACAAACGTAATACTTTGATCCACCCCACTGATAAAGAAGTAAGCCGCAACAACAAAGAGCGCCAGACAGATCACTAATGTAAGGTAACCCGACATAGGTTTTAATGTTTTCTCCATGATTGAATTTTTAATTTGATATTATTTTGATATCATAAAGTTAGCAGTAAATTTTGGATTTTTAATGATAAATTTTGGATTTTTTGAAGGGTTCGAGATACGAATTGCAGGGTTTGGGGTTTCAATTCCTTTAAGTATCTGTAGTTTTTTATAGTAATTGCAGCCGAGATAAAGAGGAATAAACGCCAGGTTAGAAAAGTTTTTGTAATCTATAATGTAAAAGACCACAAAGGCATTTCACTCAGCTAAGGGCGTACTTTTCTGAACGAAGTGCCGCTGCGAACGGAAAAATTAACTACACTATACATTTAACATTGCAAACATTGCGTTAAAACAAATCTTTAAAGTATTTCATTATCTACATAAAATAACCGTTATACTTTCATCTTTTTATGCACAAAAAAATCCCGGAATGATTTCCGGGATTTAAAGTAATATGTTTAAAGATTATTTCTTCGTTAAGGTTTTAAACTTGAAATAAGATACAGCTGCTAAAGTGATCATTGTTCCGATTCCGATGTATACCCAAGCTGGTATTGGCACCGGATCTCCTGCTGCATAAGAGTGAAGTCCGCTTAGATAGTAATTCACTCCAAAATAAGTCATTACCATTGAACAGAAAGCAAACATGGTTGCAACGTGGAATGCCCATCTGCTTCTTAATCCTGGAACTAATCTCATGTGTAATACAAAAGCGTATACCATAATAGAAATGAAAGCCCATGTTTCTTTCGGGTCCCAGCTCCAGTATCTACCCCAAGATTCATTCGCCCAAATACCTCCAAGGAAGTTCCCTACTGTTAGGGCAAAAAGACCTACCGTTAGTGACATTTCAGAAACAATTACCAGTTCTTTCAGTGTTGTATCATGGTGAATTTTATAGGTGTCTTTGTTTGAGATAATATAGAATACTAAAGATAGTACAGCAATAATCATCGACAGGGCAAAGAAACCATAACTTGATGTAATAATCGCCACGTGAACAATCAACCAGTAAGATTTCAATACCGGAACCAGCGGCGTGATTTGTGGATCAAGTGCTGAACCTCCGTGCGCAAATCCCATCATGATTACAGCTACCATAAATCCTGATGCAGGAATCAAAGCATTGGAATTTCTATACAATGCAAAACCTGCAGAAATACCCACCCATGAGATAAAGATAATTGCTTCATATCCGTTACTCCAAGGTGCATGTCCAGAAATATACCATCTTGCTACAAGGCCTAGGAAGTGGAACATATATCCTATAGACCCAATACCAATGATTATTTTAATCACTTTATTTAAAGCTTTATTAGGCTTGAATAGCTCAACAAAACCTAACATTAAAAGAAGCCCTCCAATAATTGTATAGAAGATTAATAATTTGAAATTGATATTCACATTATTCATGAATACCTCAAGATCTACTTTAGATTGATCAGGAATAACAGCTTTCCCCCATTTCTTCTGATAGTCTGAAAGTTTCACCAACTCTGTATCTGCTTTGCTCCAGTTTCCTGATCTTTGTGCTCCGATAACTTCTGCAAAATAAGGTCCCATTACTTGCTGAGACTCCATATCCGGTTCGAATTTCTGGTCTAACCATGAATGCCAAGTGTGGTTGGCATCATTTTTTACAGGAACAATTCTTAAAAACTGACCACTGAAAAACTCATTGAAGATCTGAACTCTTTCATTAAGTTTAATTACCTGCTTGTCATATTCAGACTGATCTGCCGGTTTTTTGGCAAAAGCAGCGTTATAATCTCTTTCCAGAATATAAGTTAACATTCCTGTTCTCTTATCTACCGGGAATAAATTCAGTAAAGAAGTATATCCTTCTTCATTTGCTTTTGTTTTTTCGAGAAGAGCTTTACCTCCTTTTTCATCAACCTTAATTAGAGGAACTGATGTCCAGCTTTCCGTGTCTGTATTGATAGAAAGGAACCATTGGTTAGCATCCAGGGATTTTCCGTCTGTTCCTTTGAAGGTGTCATGCTTGTAAAGTTTTCTTAAAACCTCTAAAGCCTGAGTGTTCATTGGAATAATTCGTCCTTCGAAGTTCTGAACCAACAGGTAACCGAATTTTTCTGCGTGTTCTTTGCTGATCTTATTTCTTGAAATGATTTCATCAGCTGAAATGGTTCTCATTTTCCCCATTGGAGAAGCTAATGAGTTCTGTCTTATCTCGCTATCCTGGGATGCTTGAGTTTGAGGAGCCGGTGCTGCATGTGTATGCCCGTCACCTTCTACGTGTACGTGTTCTCTGCTTCCGTCAGTAGTTCCATGCGTTTCGATTTTTTGAGCATTCAACCCAAAGCTTAAGAATAATAAAAGTACTACTGCTGCTTTCTTTTTATTAACGTCTTTCAGCATTTTATTTAATTTCCAGAAGTGTGTTCCTTTCCAGAAGAAGATCACAAACATGCCTAAGAATAATAATCCATACCCGATATAAGAAACTAAAGTTCCCCAAAAATCGTGGTTTACAGATAATACTGTTCCCATTCTGTCTGGGTCAAAGCTTGACTGGAAGAAACGGTATCCTTTATAGTTTAGAACGTGGTTCATATAGATTTTATAAGGCGTTTCTTTTCCTTCGTCTACAATTTTAATGTGACTTTCATAAGCACTTGGAGAACTACTTCCCGGATATGTTTCCATCACAAAATCATCTAATTTCAAAGCAAATGGAGTGTTATAAACTTTTGGTCCGTATCCAACCATGATGTTCAATCCGTCCATGGTGATTTGCTTATAAGCATTTGGATTTCCTTTTTCCACAGAAAGGTCAACCAATTGTTTTGTTTTTGGCCCTTGTAATTCAATCTGAAGCATATCCGGCACGTTGGCATCTTTCTTTCTATCGCCTTCAATAGCCATCAGTTTTCCTTTTTTAAGACCTTCAGGAACTACCAGTTTTAACTCATTGATGGTATATAAACTTCTCAATGCCAAAGGCTGGAATTCATCTTTTACAGTACTTCCGGTTGCCTGAGTTGCCATGGTCATGAAACTTGCATCTACTGGAGTTTTAATAAATAATTTTCCTCCTTCATTTTTGAATTCAACAGCTCCATCAATAGCTCTGTTAAATGTTACCAAAGTTCCGTTGATCGATTTTGTATCCCCGGCTTTGATGTAGATGTTTTGTCTTCCTGTTTTCCCGGTTGAAACCAGGTGAAGGTACTCAGTTCCGTTAGGTTCAGCCAATAAACTGTCTTTTTTTCTTTGAATATATTCTTTTGCAAAGATCTTTACTTCTTTCCCGTGGAAATCATAAGTTGCGTTAAGATCTTTATGTAAAGGAGACATCAGGTAAGGAATATCCTGGTAATTAAGGACATCACCTTTTTCCTCGATCTGGATTTTAAGGAAATTTTTATCCGTTACAATTTCGTTGGATGTTTCCCCTTCTCTGATGTGCATCGTTCCTTCAAAACTGATGTATCTTGTGATGGCACCACCGATAAAAATGAAGATAAAGGCAAGGTGAAAAACCAAAACCGGCCATTTATCTCTTTTCCACAGTCTGTATCTTCCGATATTTCCTATGAAGTTAATAATAAGCAGCACCATAATGAGTTCAAACCATTTGGCCTCATAAATTAATGCTTTTGCTGTAGGAGTTCCGTAGTCGTTTTCTAAGAACGTTGCATAGGCCATTGCGAATGCAAAAACCAGTAACAATACAGCCATTGTCCTGGTTGAGATAATAATATCCTGGAGCTTCTTCATGTTTATATGTACTTGACATGCAAAAATAAGGATGATAAACCATAAAGAGCTGAAAAAAAGCTGTTTTTTGTCATTTTGATCCCTGTTTTCGTTATTTTGAATCATTCTTAATAAGTTTGGAGTTATTAAGAAAAAATCAATTTTTAATCCTGAAAAAATACGGATTTATAATACCTATATCAGTGATTGAATACTTCTATTTCAGGCTATTGTTTTTCATCTCAAAACTTCAGAAAAGAAGTTTATTAAAAGTTCTCTATTGATTTCAGGTTTATAGATAAATTCGTGTGAGCCATTTTCTATGGTCTGAAAGATCCATCCTTTTGCCTTAGATTTATTTTGATTATAAATTTTCAGTACATCATCATAACTAAATACATAATCATCTTTTGCATTAATAGTGTACAATGGATGATCTTCCGTAATATTTTCAAATGGGATAGCTCCAATATTTAATACGGGATTTGGAGCAAAGGCATAAAACGCTTTGAATGGAGTTTCTTTCCGGGATGCAAACCAGAATGCAGCAGTTCCGCCATTGGACATACCTCCCAAATAAATTCTATTTTTATCTATGTTATATTTTTTTTCAACATCCTTCAGGATTGTAAAAATATTTTCAAAGGCTTTCTGTTGATTCATCCAACCAAAATCTTTTTTAGCGAAAGGATAAACAATAATTGCATTGAAATGATCACCCACAGAAAAAATGGGTTCTTTTTTCACATCTGGATTTTGATTGTAGAAATCATTCAGGGAATTGACTCCTCCATGAAGAAAGAAAATAACTTTCACTGGCTTTGAAGACTTGTATCTTTTTGGAACGAAAACTATATAAGGAGCTTTCAACCCCTCGGGTTCTGTAAAATACAAAGCAAATCCGGATGGTGCCTGATTAAAGGAAATACTTTCCATGATTTGGTTTTTAATAATTTCCTGATTCCAGTCTTCTATTTTCTGGTTCCTCAATTTTTCTATTTGAGTCACCTTACTTTCCAGATCTCTTAAAAGTTGTTTAAACTCTATATTCTGACTTAGATTTTTAAACCGTTCATTGGTCTGTAGGAAAATAACTTCATTCCTGCTTTTTCCAAGTCCGAGTTTAGCTCCTTTCTTAAGCCATTCAAGAGCTGTTTTTGTATCATTACAATTGGCAGCAGCAGAAGCCGCACTTACATAATCATAAAGCCCAATTTCAGATTGCAAGTTAAAAGCATCTTTAAAATTTGAAAGAGCAGCACAATATTCTTTTGCCTGTAAATTGGATGTAGCTTCCTTCATCAAAGCTTCATAAGACTGTGAAAATGCATTTGAGAAGCATAACAGGCATGATAATAATACGGTTTTCATGTTATTTTTATTTCAAAAATAATCAATCCTTTTTACTCTTTTATCTGACTTTACGTTTATTTCTCCAGTGAAATCTTTTTCCTGATCTTGCTTAAAAATTCGTGAGTAATTCCAAGATAAGATGCAACCTGTTGTTGGGTAAGTTTCTGCTCAAGCCCGGGATATTTTTCCAAAAATTCAAGATAGCGTCTATCAGCAGTTTTACCGGTTAAAGAAAGAATTCTTCTCTGAAGTGCCACTGATGAACGTTGATTCATAATTCTAAATAGTTTTTCAGTTTGAGGCATTATCTCATAGAGTTCTTCCTTATCTTTTTTTGAGATCATTAAGACTTCACTATCCATAAGGGCTTCAATGTTTAAAATACTGGGAACATCATTAAGCAGACTATCAATATCCGTGATCCACCACTCTTCTACTGCAAAATATAAAGTCTGTTCAAATCCATTTTCATTAAGATAATAGATTTTGAAACACCCATTCAGAACAAAACCTTCAAAAAGACAATAATCTCCTTCTTTCAGAACAATTTCTTTCTTCTTAAAACTTTTCAATTGGAAAGGTGCAGAAAACTGCTTGAAATCTTCCTTAGAAAGATCAATATAGCGGCTGATATTTTTGTAAAGCAGATTGAACATGATATTATTTAACAAAAATAAAGATACCCATATTCCTGGTATCTTTATTTATTAGTGTATCTGAAAATTTTATTTCTCTTTTAAAAAATCATTTGTATTTACGATATGGGCATAAAGATTACCCAATGCAGATATTCCTGCAAGAAAAGGTCTTTGAACTTCTGCGGCCTTTACTACCTTTCCATTAAGCTCCCTGTCCCTTGTTGCAGTAGCATCGCCAATAATAGTGTTATTGAATCCAAAGTCAAAAGATGCTCTTGTGGTAGATTCTATACAAACATCTGTCATCATTCCGGTAATAATTAAGTTTTTAATATTCTTGGACTGAAGGTAGCTCAACAGTTCTGTCTCTCTGAAACTGTTAGGAAAATGTTTTTCAATCACCTTTTCATTAGTCAAAGGAGAAACCAAGGAGTAAATTTCCGCTCCCGAAGTTCCCGGTAAGAAGAAAGTAGCTCCTTCATTGGTTGAGATATGACGGATATGAATGACAGGAAGATTGTTTTTCCTGAAATACCCCAAAACCTGTTGAGTGTTTTTAGCTGCCTGTTCTGCTCCTTCCAATGTCATTTTTCCTCTGGGGAAGTAATCGTTCTGTACGTCGATAATTAATAATGCTGTGCTTTCCATTTTTCTTTTTTGTTGTGCGTTAGTAGATACCAGTGATAATAAAACAAGACATAAAGCCAAAGTGCTTTTCAATAGATTTTTCATTGCTTACATTTTATGGGACAAAATTATCAGACCTATAGTTTCTAACCTTTGAACTAGTTCAAAAAAATACTTCCTGCTTGAAAATTAAATCCCGAAGAAAAAACCTGACTTAAATATAGATTTTAAACTTAAGCTCCATTGTTTTTTGGAAAAATTATAAAGAAATACAAATCAATTAATATAATTTAACAGCTCTGTATTTGGATAAACAAAAAAAATAACCCTATTTTTATTTCAGACAATATTTATAAGACAAAATATTTTTAAATCAACTTAAAACAATCGCAGTAAAAAGTGGTATTACAAAATGTTTTTTGAAGAAAAAAGATTCTTTTTAGTATTGAAAAAACGTTAAATTTGCCTCATTGATATTTATGGATAAAAAGACACAAAAAAAACCGACTGAATTGCCTGAAAAAGGCAGAATTTTATCTAAGCCACGTATATTTTTCGGGCTTACTTTTATACTGTTCTCCGCTGTTCTTGCTTTATCGTTCATTTCCTATTTAATGAACTGGAAGGCAGACCAAAGCCAGGCAGGAACAATGCTGGATAAGAGTATAAAATCTTCAAACATCTTCGGTAAGGCCGGAGATTGGTTTGGAAATATTTTCATATTTGAAAGCATCGGTATAGCCTCATTTATTATAGCATTCCTATTTCTGGTTGTTGGAACTCTGATTCTTAAAAAGAAGACCTTCAAGCCATGGAAAACAATTGGTCATTCTCTGTTTTTCATTTGCTGGCTTCCTATTTTTATGGGAGCGCTTACCAAAGGACAAGGTGTTCTTGGAGGTGTTTACGGATACCAGGTTATGGATTACTTAAATGCAATTATCGGATCTGTAGGATTATGGACTGTATTGGCAGCAAGTATCCTTTTATATTTTATTCTTGAATTTAATCTTCGCCCAAGTTCTATCAAAGCAAAACTAAGTAAGATCAACGAAAATACTATTGGAAAAGTAAAATCAATGATGCCTGATTCTAATGAGGACTTTGAATCAGATGAAGAATTAAAAGAAGAAATTAATGAAACAGAAATCGAAAAAGAAGTAGCTCCAAATGTTAAAGTAAGTGACATCACCAATTCTATATCTAATGGCTCCATCAATAAGGTTAAAGAACCGGAACCGGTAAATACTCCAAAAGGGTTCCCTGAAGTTCCGGCAACAAGTACTATTGAAACAATCACTACTCCTAATCATACTTCATTTGATAATGAGCCACAACAGGTTGCTCAACCTGTAAGCTTAAATCTTTCTACAAAGCCAACAATTCCGGTTTCAAGCCCGGAAGATGCTTTTGATATGAACCCTGCTATTTCTATTCCTGTTCCTACTCCGGCTCCTGTAGTTCCTGCAACACCAGCGCCTGCACAGGAAAACATTAAGTTTAATGTAGAAGTAGCCCCGGTAATTGATGTTTTGGATGATTCTGACAAAAAATCTCAGGAGCTTGTTGAAAAACATGGTTTGTATGATCATAAATTAGATCTGGCTAATTTCCAAATGCCGCCTGTTGAATTATTAAAAGATTATGGTAACGAGGAAATTTCCATCAACAAAGAAGAATTAGAAGAAAATAAAAACAAAATCGTTGGACTTCTGAAGAACTTCAACGTAGGAATTGCAGAGATTAAAGCGACCATTGGTCCAACAGTTACTTTATACGAGATTGTACCCGAAGCTGGAATCCGTGTTGCAGCCATTAAAAAGTTACAGGACGATATCGCATTAAACCTTTCTGCATTGGGAATCAGAATTATTGCTCCAATGCCAGGAAAAGGAACCATTGGTATTGAAGTACCAAGAAAAAATCCTACGATGGTTTCTATGCGTTCTGTAATTGCCTCTCATAAATTCCAGAATACGGATATGGATCTTCCGGTGGTTTTCGGAAAAACGATTTCCAACGAGATCTTTATGGCTGACCTTTCAAAAATGCCTCACTTATTGATGGCTGGAGCAACAGGACAAGGTAAGTCTGTCGGGATTAATGCAATCCTTACTTCCCTACTCTACAAGAAGCATCCAAGCGAACTTAAATTCGTAATGGTTGACCCTAAAAAAGTGGAACTTTCTCTATATTCAAAAATTGAAAGACATTATTTAGCAAAATTACCGGATGCTGAAGAAGCCATTATCACAGATACCAATAAAGTAATCAATACCCTGAACTCCTTGTGTATTGAAATGGATACAAGATATGACCTTCTTAAGAATGCTTTCTGTAAAAACCTTAAAGAATACAACAAGAAGTTTGCGGAAAGAAAATTAAATCCTGAAAACGGACACCGTTTCCTTCCTTATATTGTATTGGTAGTAGACGAGTTTGCAGACTTAATTATGACTGCAGGAAAAGAAGTTGAATTACCGATTGCCAGATTAGCACAGCTTGCAAGAGCTGTAGGTATCCACCTAATTGTTGCAACTCAGAGACCATCCGTGAATGTAATTACAGGTATGATTAAAGCCAACTTCCCGGCAAGAGCTGCCTTTAGAGTAATATCAAGTGTAGACTCAAGAACGATCCTTGATTCTCCGGGAGCAGATCAGCTGATTGGTAAAGGAGATATGCTTTATTTCAACGGTAATGAAATACTAAGACTTCAGTGTGCTTTTGTAGATACTCCGGAAGTTGAAAGACTTGCAGAATTCATTGGAGAACAGAAAGGATATTCATCTGCATTCCTTCTGCCGGAATATGTTTCAGAAGATGCGAACAGTTCTGCTGTAGGTGCTTTTGATCCTAATGAAAAGGATGCATTATTTGAAGAAGCTGCAAGAATTATTGTTTCTACCCAACAGGGATCCACTTCAATGCTTCAGAGACAATTGAAACTTGGATACAACAGAGCCGGAAGAATCATGGATCAGCTAGAAGCAAGTGGTATTGTAGGCGGTTTCAATGGAGCTAAAGCAAGAGAAGTTATCATCAGTGACCTTCATTCTTTGGAACAGTTTTTGGAAGATCTGCGTAGTTAAAGGGAAAATGTCAAAATCTTTAACCTTGAAAGTTTAAAATTATCTAAAGATTATTAAATAAGAAAAATGAAAAATATTATTTCAAAAGTTATATTGGGAAGTTTTGTTGTAGGTGCAGTAGGTATGGCAAATGCTCAGAAAATAGATGCAAAAGCTAAAAAGATATTGGATGATATTACAGCCAACTATAATTCTAAAAAGAATTCTTACTTCAAATTTTCTTTTGGAAGCGGACTGAACGGACAGGTTAACAAAACAGAACCTGGTATCTATTATACTGCCGGAGATAAATACAAACTGAAGATTATGGATACGGAACAAATCTTCGATGGAAATAAAATCTACAACATCAATGCAGATGATATGGAAGTAACCATTGCAAAGCCTAACGGAAACAGTGCCATGTTCTCCCCTATCAACTATCTTACTACCTACAGAAACGAATACAACGTAACTTATAATGGTAAGAAAACAGTAAATGGTGTAAATGCAGATTTCATTAAGCTTACTCCGATAAAAGCAAATGGAATCCAATTTGTTTACATTTTTGTAGACTCTGTGAAAAAGCAAATGGTAAAACTGGAACAGCACGGAAATAATAAAGACGTTGCAGTAATTGCGATTAAAGAGTACAAAGAGAATCAGGATCTGGATCCTAATATGTTCGTTTTCGACAAAAATAAGTTCAAAAACTACGTAATTACAGAACTTTAAAAGTTGAAAATCAAAAGGGTAAATTCACCTTTTGGGAATTTCACTTCAGAAAAAAAATAACAAAATATAAAAGCCGCAAGTTTGCGGCTTTTTGATTAATTTTGGTGCATGTTAAAAATACTAGACAAATATATTATAAAAACCTTCTTTGGACCGTTTTTCTTTATATTCAGCGTATTGTTTTTCATTTTCATTGTAAACATTATCTGGGTTCAATTAGGACAGTTTATGGGAAAAGGATTAAGCTACTGGCAGATCCTGAAACTTCTTTTTTACCTTGGGGTAAACGTTATCAGTATGGTTCTTCCGCTCACGATTCTTCTGGCGAGTATCATGTCATTTGGAGAATTTGGAGAACGTTATGAGCTGGCGGCCATGAAAGCGGCAGGAATTCCCCTTACCAGAGTAATGGCACCTCTGTTAGGAATTACTACGATTCTTGCCATCATGCTGTTTTTCTTCTCCAACAATATTATTCCGGATTTTCAGAGGAAGGCAAAGAATATGCTTTTTAATATTGCTCAAACAAAACCTGCGATCAACTTTACTCCCGGGCAGTTCATTGACCAAATCCCAGGATACATGGTGAAGTTCGACAAGATCTATGGGGAGAACGGAGAAAATATTGAAGGTGTTTTTGTTCATAAAAAAGCCAATACTTACGAAAACCAGCAATCTGTTGTGGCTGAAAAAGGAAAATTTGTACCGGCAGCCAATAAGAATTTTCTAAAACTAATCCTTTATAATGGATATGTATTTGAAGATAATTTTGCAGGAAAAGGAGAAGATGTAAGAAAAAAACAGCCTGACCAGGCAATTAAGTTCGATACTCTCGTGAATCACTTTGACATTAGTGAGCTCATCAACAAGGCCATCGAAAAAGAGCAGATTACGGATGATTATCGTTTTCAAACTTATAATGAACTTAATACAACCATTGCAGTCAGTAAAAAGGAAAATGCATTGTTCTTTAAGGGTGTAGGAACTGATGTTTTAAACCAAACCAATAGTGTAATTGCTTATATGGATCAGTCTAACAAACCTAAAGTAGCGCCAAAAGCACAGATAAAAATGGATACTGTAAAAAGTGATAAAAAGCTTGAAATGATTTACAGTTCCTACAACAGACTTGAAAATCTGAAATCAACACTTGAGGTTAAAAAGAATGAGTTCAGTACTAATGTAAAATACTTCAGTAAGGTTGTTATTTATCAGCAGAGATACATCTCTTATTCAGTTACCTGTCTTATTTTCTTTCTGATTGGTGCAAGTTTGGGATCTATCATCAGAAAAGGAGGAATGGGACTTCCGGTAATTATAGCGATTGTTATCTTCATCATTTTCTATGTGATTAATGTTGGGGTGGAAAACATGTCCTGGAGTGGTAAAATAAACCCTTATTTAGCAGCATGGCTTCCTAATTTCATTCTATTTCCATTCGGAGTATGGATGACTTATAAAGCGCTTACAGATTCACAGTTGTTTGATGCAGAAAAATACAAAGTCCTGCTCAAACCGATTACAAAAAGATTCTCAAAAAGTAAAGAGCATAAGAGATATCAATAATTTCAAGAAACAGACAGGCCCGGAAAATCCGGGCCTGTTTGTTTCTTGAAATCCGGAAGAGAGAAGCAGAAAGTTCATATTGGCCATTTCATCAATAAAGATAAATAGATTTTAAAGTAGTTCTGGAGACTTATGATTCTTGATTTTTATTCACCCTAAAAATTTATACTTTTCCTTCCCTTAAAAACGAACTCGACCTGCTGGGTAAACGACTATAAACTTCCCTCTTCCAGCCTCCAGCTTCCAACGTTTCAAAAACTATTTTCCCAGAAACGATAAAAGATTATATTTGTAAAAAATAAAACTGTAACTACATGAAAAAAGTACTGGCTTTAAGCCTGTTTGCAATGGTTTCTTTAAATGCTTACGCACAGGAAGACAACAACACGGATTATGCATTAAGAGGCGATGAAATATATGGTTATATTATAGACAAAAGTGGTAAAAAAACCGAAGGGATCGTAAGACTGAACGGAGATGCCATGTCTCCCTGGGACAATCAGAAGAAAGTAAAATTTGTTGCCGTATCTGACATTGATAAATCTAAAAAGAAACAGAAGTTTAAAACACTGGATACTGATGACATCAAAGAATATGTTGCTATTGATAATGACAATAGCGAAAGGCACTTTGAAAACATTAAGTACACTAATACCAAAGAAGGATTCAATACAGCAACAGGAGGTTTAAGCGGTAATATCAAAGCTTTTAATAACCTTACAAAAAGCACACAGTTTGCCGAAATCGTAACAGACGGCAAGATTAAGGTATATAAATTATATGGTTATCCTACTACCTTTTCAGCCGGAATCAGCCAAATTGCTGCCGCCGATGCAGAAACCAAGAAAATGAGAGAAAACCCATCTTATATCTACAGTAAAAAAGGTGGTAAAATTGAAGAACTTACTTTAGCCAAAGCCAAAATAATCATTGGAGACTGCAGCTATACTAAAAGCAAAATGACCAGTGGTACTTATGCTTCCCTAAAAAATGACGAAAAGAAAAGATCTGGTCTTGGCAGACTGATTAAAAGCCAGATTGACGATGTTATGTCAAACATCCCGGAAATTGTAGAGGAAGTCATTATGGATTACAATAAAAACTGTAAATAAATTACTAAATATGATAAAGAGACTACCAGAATCTGGAGTCTCTTTTTTGTTAAAAATCGAATTTATTTAATGAATGATTAAAACTGATAAACAAAAGCGTTAATATTCATGCCAGCTCCTACTGAAGCAAATAGAACAACATCATTCTTTTTGATCTCATGATCTTCTAATTCACCCTTTAAAATCATAGCAAGTAAAGATGGAATAGTTGCAACACTGCTGTTACCCAGTTTATGAATCACCATAGGCATGATGTGCTCCGGAGTTGGAGTATTATATAGCTGATAAAACCTACTAACAATGGCTTCATCCATTTTTTCATTAGCCTGATGAATGATAATTTTATTTAATTCATGGATTGAATATCCACTACTATCCAGACACTTTTTCATGGCTTCAGGAACATGCACAAGGGCAAATTCATAAATTTTCCTTCCATCCATTTTAATATATTTGGTATCCGGACAACGCTCATTGTTGTAAGACTTTCCAAAATATAAGTAGTCTTTTTCTGTAAAAGTATGGGAAGCAGATAAATGAGATTTGATCCCCGATTCGTTATCTGTATTAGTTTCAAGAACAGCGGCACCGGCGCCATCTGCATAAATCATACTATCTCTGTCATGGACATCCACAACACGGGAAAGTGTTTCAGCTCCAATCACCAAACAACGCTTGGCAATCCCTGCCTTGATAAATGCATTCGCCTGTATTACTCCTTCAATCCATCCCGGACATCCGAACAAAACATCGTATGCAACACAGAAATTATTTCGTATTCTTAATAAATGCTTCACGCGGGCCGCAAGACTTGGAACCATATCAGATTGAACAGTTCCAAACCGAACATCTCCAAAATTATGGGCGAATATAATATAGTCTAATGTTTCAGGATCTATTCCTGCATTTTCTATGGCAGCCTGAGCCGCTTTAAGTCCCAAATCTGAAGTGACTTGTGTACTTTTGGCATATCTTCTTTCTTCAATGCCTGTAATTTTTTTTAGTTTCTCTGTGATAGAGGCATTATTGTCTTTTAATAAAACACCTTCCTCATTAAGGAAAATATGCTTGTCAAAAAATAAATTGGTAATTGTTTCAGATGGGATATAGTTCCCCACTCCAATAATTCTGGTCATCATCTTTATGCTGTTATCCTGCTCTATAGTACTTTCAGGAATAATCCGATAAATATAACGATAATACTTAGCAATATATTATAACAAACTGATAATTCTAATTAATTTATAAATAATATTATGCAAAAAAGAGGATTCCATTGTTGGAATCCTCTTTCTATATTTTCAAAAACTGAAAATTATACTTTCATAATTTCAGCTTCTTTTGTCTTAAGATGCTCATCGCAAAGCTTCACATACTTATCTGTATACGTCTGGATTTCTTCTTCCACACCTTTCACAACATCTTCAGAAACTCCATCCAACTTTTTAAGCTCTTTCAAACCTTCCTGTCTTGCGTTTCTTACAACAATTTTTGTCTGCTCAGTTTCGCTTTTAGCTTGTTTTGCCAAATCTCTTCTTCTTTCCTCCGTTAAAGGTGGTACATTAAGAATGATATTTTCCCCATTGTTAGAAGGTGCAAAACCTAAATTAGAATTGATAATTGCTTTTTCAATAGCATTGATTGCTGTTCTGTCCCAAGGTTGAATAGAGATAGTCATTGCATCTGGAATAGAAACATTGGCAACCTGGTTGATTGGAGTCATTGCTCCATAATATTCAACCATTACATCCTGAACCATTGATGTAGAAGCACGTCCTGCTCTGATTCTTTGAAATGCATGGTCAAGGTGTTTTACCGCTGCATCCATGTCCTGTTTTACAGATTCTAATATTAGATCTAATTCTTCCATTATTATAGTATAGTTTGATAAATTACACATTAATTAATACTTACTGTAAATCAAATAGTTAAATCTTGTGAACTTTCTATTTTCAAGCTGTTTTTTTACTATTTTTTACTATTCAGTGGTGCAAAAATAATGATTGTTTTCGATATTTCACTAAGCTTACATTCTCTATTTTTGGGAAAACAGCTCTTTTTTACGATCAATCGTTACTTGTTTAGTGTTTGCTATTCATAGTTTCTTATGATGAAGGATTAGAATGGAGTATATTCATCAGCTCAAAATTTATCCTTTCCATTCAAAAGAAAAGAATTGACACATAAACAATTAAAATACAACTTTACCAATTTATCAAATACGGTTTTATTTTGCTTTACTTAGGTTTAATACCTGAAAATCTGTGAATCATTACCCATATAAAAACGACAGGTACAAATACCTACAGAACATTTCGGATGTTTCCACGCTTATAGACATCATTTTTTCTCCCTTACTTTACAATATTCTTTTTAATAAAGCTTTTTTATTCAGAAACATCACAGATTACAGAATCTGGAAATGAATATCCATACAGGCCTAAAAGACCCGATTAAAATCATTTATCTATAATTTGTGATGAAGTGCAATTATGGAATGGAGTATTCTACAAAGGTTACTCCACAGAAATAAACAACCTTACTCATTTTTAAACTCATTTTAAATTACCCAAATCATGACAAATCCATCGTTAGATGCCTATCAGCAGATCTTCAGCCTTGCATGCCTCGCAAACCGTGCCGGAGGCTATAATGGCACTCGCAGTCAGTTGCAAGAACAGCTTCAGTATGACTTATCCTTTTACTTCAATACTGTTCCGCCTGTTGCAGTAGCAGGGCAGCAGAGCCCTTCAGTTGCTGACCCTTCGGTTCTACCGATGCTAGGGAGCTGGAATCTTGTCTGGGGCCCGGCACTGGTTGAAGAAACAGACCCAAATAGCCAACCGACAGGAGTTGCAGACAATGCATTATATGTAGCCCAATGTGATGCTCTTGCATTTCCTGGAGGCCCTATATTGCCTGTCTATGTAGTAGCAATTGCAGCTACCAACCCAGCCTCTCTCTATGACTGGGAGACAGAAGATTTTTCAGTATCGGAGGTTGTTAACTGGACAACCTATGATCCTTCAGAAATCATAATATCAGACTATAATAAAAACGATCCGTTTATTTCAAAAGGCACTGCCACAGGTATAAGTATACTTCTCGGGCTCACCAGCCCTGAAACAGCAGCCTCTCCCGGCACTACTCTTCAGCAGTTCCTTGCGGGTTTACAACCCGATACTGAAACAGCAATTATATTTTGCGGTCATAGTCTGGCTGGAGCCTTATCTCCTACTTTGGCTCTTTATCTGCAAGAACAGCAACAACTGGAAGCCTTCGGTATTACCCTTGTATACCCTACCGCCGGGCCTACTCCGGGTGACGTCAACTTTGCCAATCGATTTAACGATACATTTCCTCCATTACCGTCAGGCTGGGTGTCTCAACCGGGAGATTACCAGAGCTGGAATACCATGCACTGGAATGATCTGGATGTTGTGCCACACGCCTGGCAGGAAACTGACATGGAGCTGATTGCAGACCTATACGGTACATCGCTTGATCCATACACATACGGTATCTTGAAAGCACTCCAGGACTTTGCGGTTATTGATTCGCTGAAATCAGACGCACCTTATACCATGATCAGAAATCAATCATTACCTGGTATACTTCAAAACTATGGATCTTCAGGTAAAATTGCTAGCCCGCCTCAGTCTATTCATGATTACATTTCTCAGTTGTTCCTGCAACATACTTATCTGTATTATGGCCGTATTGCCAGCAAGAATACCCCTGCAATATCCGGAATTATCCTATCACATCCACTCCCTGAGTCAAAAACTGATTACTTGGTACCGGGAATAACTTCAGTAACAGAGGATGAGATGATTTTAAAAATAATCGGACAGATTAGTCAATGGATTAAATCTCATATTCATTTTACAGAAAAACAATCCATAGAAACTGAAGCTAATAAATAATACTCAGAAATTTTTTAATACTATGGAGGAAGCCGAAAATCCTAATAAGAGTAGGCCTAAAATTAATACCAATACAAAATGAACTCATTACAACAAATCACAGATGCCTGGGGTAAATGGTACTCACAGCAACATGGCACTACCTGCAGATTTACCGCAAGTACAGATTATTCAAGCCAAAGCTTTCTCGATGATTACCATCAGTATCAGGTAAGCACCACAGCTCAGAGCATCGTTTATGATGGTAGTTCACTGCCAACCAATGGTTCAAACGTGGCTTTTGAAACCATTTATAACAACAATACACAGGTTTCCAATCAGCAAAGCCTTATAGAAACGGAAACATCAACCCAAACATTTGAATGGTCTATTACAGAAGCTCTTTCTATTGGCGTTGAAATATCAGCTACCGAGGGCGTTCCTGCCGTTGCGTCCAGTACTCAAAAAGTAACCGTTAATCTATCACTTTCCTCAACACAAAAAAGTACTGTTACCAATACACAGTCCTGGTCTGTAAACACCATGTTAACCATACCTCCACAAAGCTCCATAAAAGCAGATATTGTGATTGGTACTCAGAGTTATAATATCAATTTTACAGTATCTGTCATGCTAAACGGATATGTAGCCATCTGGAACAATGATAAAGTAAATGGCCACTGGCTGTGGTTTATTCCTATTACTCAGGTTTTTTCAGATTGTATAGCAAATAATATCATAGATACTTCAGGGTATGATATTGTAGGCGGAGGAGTATCCACTACTGCAAGCGGTGTATTTACGGGAAGTCAGGGGGTAAATGTTGTTGTCAACACCATTCAGTATCCATTAAACAGTAATGATACATCGGCAAAAAATTCCGATTTCATTGACCCTCCTAAAGTAAATACCATAGTCGCTATGACAGGTAAAGAATAAATGAAGGACAAATAAAAACCACTTGCCATGGCTTTAATTACCGCGACAAGTGGTTTATTTTTTATAGAAAACTGATTTCCGGCAAAAGATAAGAAATAACAGGATATATTGTAATCCTACCTTGTATTCTTTAATCTTTGTTCTGCCTGATATCTGATTATAAATCAACTAGAGTACCTACATTTTCCCCATCCACAATTTTCACTAAATTTCCATCTTTATTCATATCGAATACAATGATAGGTAATTTATTCTCGTGGCTCAAAGTAAAGGCAGTCATATCCATTACCTTAAGGTTTTTCTCAAATACTTCGTCGAAAGATAATGAGTTATATTTTACTGCATCAGCATTCTTCTCGGGATCGCTGTCATAAATTCCGTCTACTCTTGTTCCTTTAAGAATTACATCTGCCCCAATTTCAATTGCTCTCAATGTTGCTGCTGTATCTGTTGTAAAATAAGGGTTTCCTGTTCCTGCACCGAAGATCACTACTCTCCCTTTTTCAAGGTGTCTTACCGCTCTTCTTTTGATGAAAGGTTCAGCTACTTTATCCATTTCAATCGCAGACTGAAGTCTTGTCTTGATACCAGCATCCTCCAATGCACCCTGTAATGCCATACCATTGATTACAGTGGCTAACATTCCCATGTAGTCTCCCTGTACTCTGTCCATTCCTTTAGCAGCCCCTGCAACACCACGGAAAATATTTCCTCCTCCAATGACGATCGCTACTTCACAGCCTCTTTCAACTACTTTTTTGATCTCCGCAGCATATTCCTGCAGTCTTTCGTTGTCAATACCGTACTGTCTGTTCCCCATTAAGGCCTCACCACTAAGTTTTAGAAGGATTCTTTTATATTTCATCTTTTATTTTTAATAAGCTTTTATTAGAATGGGTTTCCCCAAAATTTGATTTTGCAAATATAATCATTAAAAATATTGGTAAAAGAAAAATATTTAATTAGAAATAATGTAAGAAATATTTTGAAAAGTACGAAAAAGGATTATTTTTGCATTAATTATAAATTGAGTTGAAGAAAATTATCATTTTTTCATTATTTCTATCAGGAATTGTTTCTTATGCGCAAACAGGAACAAATGTGTATCCGTTCTTAAATGTACCTGTATCTGCAAGACAGGCAGCCTTGGGTGGAGATGCAATTTCGATAAGAGATTATGATGTTTCCTTTGCTATTGCAAACCCGGCCCTGTTAAACAAAGATTCAGATAAACAGCTTTCTGTTAACGCTACCGCTTATCTTGCCGACTCCAAATACGGAACCATTGCTTATGCCAAAGACTTTGAAAATGGTCACATGGCCACTATCAATGCCAGGTATATGAGCTATGGAAGTATTCCGAGAACTGATGAAAGTGGTTTTCAGGACGGAGAATATAAGGCTTCCGATGTTGCTATCGGCGCCGGATATGCTTACCAGTTTGAAGAAGACTGGACCATTGGTGGAGGATTAAACTTCATTACCTCAAAAATAGACAACTATACTTCTTCGGCAATCTCAGGAACTGCCGGAATTACGTATCATAATAAAAAGAACAAAGAAGTTCTTTCCCTTGTATTGAGAAACTTTGGTTTCCAGCTGAAATCATTCAACGGAACCCGTGAAAATCTTCCATTCAGAGTGGATGTGGGATATACAAGAATATTGAAAAACTTCCCTCTTGCCATAACCATTACGGCACACGATCTTCAGCAATTTAATATTTCATCAGAATATAATAAGGATGGTCAGGAAGTGAAGGCAGGCAGAAAAATTGCAGATCACTTCTCTTTAGGGGCAGAATTATTCCCTGAAAAAAACTTTAATATCAGATTGGGGTATAATGTAAAAAGAGGAAATGAACTTGCTGTGGCAGATCAAAGAAACTTTTCAGGACTTTCCGGCGGATTCGGAATTAAAGTTTCAAGATTTCGTATAGATTATGCTCACATAAGATACCACAACTCCTCGAACGTCAATCAGATAGGGATTTCCATGGACCTTTCCAGCCACAGAGGAGAATAAAAAAATCTTAAATACCTCTTAAAATTTCTTATTAGTTCTTGATTTTCTAAAAAAAATCTTGAAATTTGCAGTATGAAAAAACCTGTAATAGCTATCGATGGGTACTCGTCTACCGGAAAAAGTTCTATCTCCAAAATCATTGCTGATAAGCTAGGACTTATTCATATGGATACAGGAGCGCTTTACAGAGGAGTTACCTGGTTTGCTCTGCAACATTGTCTGAATGAAGAAGGCAGGATTAATCTGAACTCTTTATTTTCATCTTTAGATCAAATTCATCTTGAATTTAAAAATAATGATGGAACACTTGTTCTTTATCTTAATAATGTAGATATTTCTAAGAAAATCCGCACCCATGAAGTTTCTGATAATGTAAGCCTTGTAGCTAAGCAAAAAGAAGTGAGAGATTATTTATTACAATCTCAACGTTCTATCGCAGAAAAAGGAGGTGTCATTATGGATGGACGTGACATAGGGACAGTAGTTCTGCCAAATGCGGACTATAAATTCTTTCTTACTGCCAGCATAGATGAAAGAACCAACAGAAGATTTCTGGAATTAAAAGGACTGGGAATTGAAGCAGATAAAGATCAGGTAAAGCAAAACCTCATTGAAAGAGACAAGATCGACAGTGAACGTGAAATAGCACCATTGAAGCAGGCTGATGATGCTACGGTAATTGATAACTCTGAGCTTACTAAAGAAGAAACCATAGAACTGATTCTTTCTTACATCGAAAAGATTTAACAATTTTTAATAGGCATAGAGTCTCCTTTGGTATACAAATTGTAAGTTTTACTAGTGTAAAAACTAATCTATTATTAACTATTAAAAAACTTAAAATGTCTAAAAACGGAAAAAATACAGCAGGTATATTAGCGGGACTTCTTGCAGGTGCTGCAGCAGGTGTAATCTTAGGAATGTTATATGCACCGGAAGAAGGAAAAGAAACAAGAAAAAAAATCAGAAATAAAGCCAATGATCTGAAGGATCAGGCAAAAGACAAATACGGAGAGGTTTCTGAAAAAGTAAAAGATCAATATGGCAATATTTCTTCTACTTTTAAAGAAACAGCTAATAACGTAGCACATACTGTGAAAGACGGATATGACAAATACAAAGATCAGATTGTTTCTAAAACAGCGGATGTAGTAAAAGATGTAGAAGCGGAACTGAACGATCTTAAATCATAAGTAATTTATCTTTTTTAAGTAAATTACAGAAAGGAACTTTTGTGCGAAAGTTCCTTTTTTTGTAACTTTAAAAAAAAACAATGATAGAAACTATTAAAGAATACGCCTCCAAGAGAATAGACCTTCTGAAAATAGAAGCTACAGAAAAGTCTTCCCTTTCTGCCGGGCTCATTACCTACTTTGTAGTACTGCTTGTTGCTTTTGCTTTTTTTATTATCCTTTTCAATTTTGGAATTGCTTTTCTTATTGGCAAGGCATTGGATAATTACTCGTACGGTTTCTTAATTGTTGCGGCATTTTATGCTGTAGTAATGGCTTTCGTCATTGCATTCAAAAACAAAATCGTGAATACAGTTGCAGATCAGGTTATTAAATTTTTAAATCATTAAGCTATGGGCAGAAAATACGAAAGCATAGAAGAGCTAAGAAGAAAGAAAAAACTGCTTCAAGGTGAAATTAATGATCTGGAAAACCTTCTTACTTTTAAGAATACAAAAGAAAGTCTTAGTGCTTTCACCAACGGTCTAAGCGATCAATACCTTCAGGAAAAAATAGATGAAGATGGTGATGAAAAAGTGGTTCTGAGAAAGGATATCATTGCCAAGCAACTTACTTCAGAGGTTAAAGACCTTCTGATCAGTAAAAATACAGCAGTAGGACTTGCCAGTACGGCCTTCAAGGGGAATATTGCGGATAGTATTATTAAGTTGGGTGTTACTGCTATTATTGGTAACTATGCCAAAAAGAATATGAAAAGTTCCAATTGGAAGAATAAACTGGTAGGAGCTGCATTAATTTACCTCGCTCCTATTGCTCTGAAATATGTCAGAAAAAAATTGGAAGTATACCAAAAAAATAAAAGTGTTTCCAGTATGGAACAGTTAATTTAAGGAATTATGGCTTAGGAAATATAAATTATTCTCTAAGCCATAATTTTTTTATTTCGAAAATAATTGTCCTAAAATAATTCCGGCCGCCATTGATACATTCAGGCTTTCTGTAGACTGGGATTTTCCAAATCGTGGAATGGTGATGCATTTTTGCAATAATTTTTCTGTTTCCGGTCTCATTCCGTTTCCTTCATTTCCAAGAATCAGATTGATTTTTTCAGGTTTCTCAAATGTATAGATGTTTTCTCCATCCATATCTGTTCCGATATTTACATTTTCCGTTTTAGAAAGGTATTCAACAAGATCTGTATACACCATATTTACTCTTGTAAACGATCCCATTGTTGCCTGAATTACCTTTGGGTTATAAACATCTACCGTATCTTCACTGCAGATGATCTGTTCTATACCAAACCAATCTGCCAACCGGATGATTGTTCCCAAATTCCCAGGATCCTGTATTCCATCCAAAACAAGCTGTATTTTCTTATCTGTCCATGATTCTTCCTCTGCCAGATAGCACACGGCAGCAGAATCTTTCGGGGTTTTAAGAAAACTGATTTTTTTTAACTCATTTTCAGAGATATGGGTAATAGGGATATCAGTACGGTCCAATTTTTGCGGATCGGTTGATAATATTTCTTTAACTTTAAAGTTAGAATTGAAAAGTTCACAAATGATTTTATTACCTTCAACCAAAAACAAATTGTATTTTTGTCTGAACTTCTTTTTATCTAAAGATTGTAAAACTTTTATTGTATGAGCTGTAAGCATTATAAGAATTCTCCTCAAAAATATTATAAAATTATTTCATTTGCAACATTTGTTGGTCTCCTTTATGCTTGTAGTACCACAAAAAAAGTTCCAGATGGTGATTACCTGCTTACTAAGAATAATTTTGAATTCGAGGATAAGAAAGAATTTTTTGATGAAGAGCTGAAAGATTACGTTCAGCAGAAGCCTAATAAGAAGCAAGTTCTTTTTATGCCATTGGGTCTTATGTTTTATAATATGGCCACTCCAAAATATGACACAATCTTTAATGAATATATGACCTATCCTCGTGAAATGAGAGATCAGAAACTGAGGGACTCTTTATTTATTAAGTATAATATGAAAAACAGTGTTGGGAAAAACCTTTTCTTTGACCGTTTATTGCATACATGGGGTTCACCACCGGTTATTTTAGATCAGACCAGAAGTGAAAAGGGTGCAGAGTCCATCAAAAAAAGATTGACTTACAGAGGGTTTTGGGATGCAGAAGTGAAATACAGACATGATTTAGATTCTGCTTCTAAGAAAGCAACAGTAAACTATTTCATCAAACATAATGATCCTACCTATATTAAAGATTACTTTTTTAATATTCCGGACCAAGGTATCAAACAGATTTACAATGCTCATCTGAATAAAACATTGGTAAGATCAGGTAAGATCCTTGACCAGACTGTTCTTGAAAAGGAAGTAACGAGGATTACAGACTTAATGCGAGAATATGGGTATTATAAATTCAACAATACCAATGAAGAAGTGTATTTTGTTGCTGACTCCTTAAAAAGCAAGAAACAAGTTCCTGTTACTCTGGAAATTCATAAAGATTCTCTGGACCGACCTTATAAAAAGGCTACTTTCGGCAATATTGACGTTGCTATTGTAGATGATGTTAATGATTATCCTAAAAATACAGTTAAAGATAGCTTGAGGAGGATCAGATTCCATAAAATGAATGACAAATACAGAACATCATCATTATGGAGAACCATTATTGTAGATAGTAAACAGGCTTACGATCAGCAGAAGCTGGACGTCACCAAGAGGAATCTTCTTACGATGAACAATTTCAGTATTGTAAAAGCAAGAGATTCTTTAAGACAAGGTGGTTTTACTGCACCTAATGACAGTATTGTAGATGTTTTATATATCTTGAAACCGCTTCCTAAGTATGAGCTTAAAGTAGGAACAGACCTTAATTATTCCCAGATTCTGAATCTTGGGGTCTCTCCTTCTGTAGACCTTACTACCCGAAATCTTTTCAAAGGGGCAGAAAACCTTTCTACCAGCCTTTCCGGTACATTTGGATCTATTGCAAGCACGGAAAATACTGATAAGAGAGTATTAGCATATGAAATATCAGCTCAGGCATCCCTGAACTTCCCAAGATTGCTGTTGCCGTTTAATTATTATAAATTCATTCCTAAAAGGTATACCCCTACTTCATCTATTCTGTTGGGAGCATCTATACAGAATAATATTGGTCTGGGAAGGGTTAACTTTAACACCGGATTAAATTACCAGGCAACGGTAAATGATTTGGTATATCATAAGCTTACCTTATTTAATACACAAATCAGTTTAACAAAAAATAAAAGTGCCTATTATGATTACTTCGTTAACGATGAAGTGGTAAGAAAAGCAATATTTGCTGACTATTCCGCTCATTATCCAGGGCCTACTCTTGATGAAAAAATAAAAGCCGGTGAGCTTACCATAGACAGTGCTTCCGAGCAAATCATTAATGATCCTAAATATCGTGCTTCTCTTAATGAACAAGGTTTAGATCTATTAACAACATTCAGAGGAAGTCTTATTAATAAAGAAAGACAGACGGAAGATGTCTTTATTTCTTCTATGATCTACAATTTTGTTTATAATGAAATTGGGAAAAAAGATTATCCTAATGCATTTTATTTTAATGGTAAAGTGGAACTTGCCGGTAATATCCTAAGTTTATTCAATAAGAAAAGTAATGACGGAGGAATTGTTACAGCACCACAAAAAACAATTTTTGGTATTCCTTATGCTCAATTCGTAAAGTTTGATATTGATACAAGAAAGTATTTCAAATTCAATGGCAACCAGACTTTGGTTCTTCGTCAATTTATTGGGGTGGGTATTCCGTACGGAAACTCCAAAGACATGCCGATCATCAAATCTTATTTCAATGGAGGTTCTAATGATATCAGAGCTTGGGTGGCATTCGGAGGGTTGGGTCCTGCCGCTTCCCAGGTAGATGAAAGAATACGTGCTTACATGACCAATGATGTAAAACTGACAACCAATATTGAGTACAGAATTCCTTTTAATAGTATGTATGAAGGAGCCTTATTTACGGATATAGGAAACACATGGAGCCTTCGTAACCATAATGATGCTCATCAGGATGAATTCAGGTTCAATAAGTTCTTAGGACAAATGGGTATTGGTAGCGGATTCGGCTTAAGAATAAATGTAGCCTATATCACCCTGAGATTAGATTTTGCTTATAAGATCTTTGACCCTAATAAGCCAGAAGGTGACCGCTGGAGATTCAAAACGTTACAGCCTTTCAAACCAACCATTAACTTTGCTTTCGGATATCCTTTCTAATCCGGAGAAACTCCCAAAATAAAATACACTACAGCAATAACACGGGCGAGGATTTCCCTCGCCTGATTTCTGTAGAAACTTTCAGGCTTCGTTACGTCCTGCGCATCAAAACCCAGCGCATTCATATCATTATTTCTTGCAAAAAATAAAGCGCGGAGGTTATGGTATCCCTGAGAAACAATAATGACATTTTTCTTCTTATAAACATCTTTACAACGAAGAATACTTTTGTAAGTGTTAAAACCTTTCGGATCTTCAACAATAATATCTTCAGGAACACCTTCCTGATAGATTAGATAGTTTTTCATTGCAGCAGGTTCATTGTAACCTTTACTTTTCTCCCCACTTACAATAATTTTCTTGATTTTTCCATGGTGATAAAGAAGAGCTGCAGCATCCATCCTTTTGGTAAAATAAGGATTGGAAAGACCTGATCTCATCTTTGGAGAAGTTCCCAGCACTAAGGCTACTTCCCTTGGCGGGATTTTTGAAATTTTGGTATAGGTACGTCCGTTGGTGAGTCCGAAAACCCACACATTACAGAAACATATCATTAAAATTCCTAATTCTAATGATATAAAACTCAAGTTAAATATGTTCCTAATAATTCTCAACTAAGATCAAAGTTAAGCTTTATTTTTTTACTTTTCACTATTGACATGCAAGCTAATATATGTCCCTGCCTTTCCTCTTTCTCGGTAAGATACTCATTCTCCAGCAGTTCCACTTCACCTTCTTCTAAAGAACATTCACAACTTCCGCAGATTCCTGATTTGCATGAATAAGGAACCGGAAATTTCTGAAGCAAAAGTTGCTGTAGGATTCTACCCTTATTATCAGGGAGTTGAGTTGCATATTTCTTTCCTAGCATCGTAAATTCCACCTCTATATTTTCAATCAATGGAAATTCTTTTTCTACAGGATAAATATCATCATTATATTCTTCAAAAAGTTCAAAATGAATATTTCTTTTCAGAATCCCGTGATGGTAACAAGCGTTTGCCAAAGTTTTAATCATCTCTCCTTTTCCGCAGATCAACACTTCATCCACAGCATCCCAAATGGTAGATTCTTCATCAGTGTCATCCAAATGAAGAATTTGATTGATAATTAAGTTTAATTTCTTCTCATCCAGCCGCCCAAAGAAAAACTGATCGGCCGTTTTCTCCTGTGAAAAGAAGTAAAAAATCTGAAGTCTGTCTCCACAGGTTCTGGCAAGGTTATCCAGCTGGTCTCTGTAAATAAGTTCTTCTGAGTTTTTATTTCCAAAAAATAAAAACAGCCTTGTTCTGGGTTCGTTATGAAGAATATTCTTGAAATGGCTTAAAATAGGTGTAATTCCAATACCGGCAGCAAAAGCAACAATTGTTCTGAACTCACTGGGCTTAGATACAATCGTAAATCTGCCTGCAGGTTCACTTATCATTAACTCATCACCTTCACTGTAGTTTTGAAACAGCTGAGAAGTAGCTCCGTCAGGAGAATTAATCTTGATTCCCAGACATATTTTCCCTTCATAAGGAGCAGAAGTCATCGAGTAATCATTAATAACCTCTTCCCCATGCGATTGAAATTTAACACTAACGAACTGCCCGGCATCAAACTTAAAGTTTTCTTTCAAATTCTCCGGAATATCGAACTCCAGAGAAAAAGTATTTTTGGTCAGCTCTACCTTTTTCGCTATTTTTAACGGATGAAACTGTATCAGTTTCCCTTTATAGATTTGTTGTTCCATACTTCAATTCAAAAATAGATAAAAAATAATTTATGAAGAAGATAATTTTATCCACGTTGATCCTTACTGCTCTTTACAGCTGTAAAAAAGAAGCTTCAAAAACAGAAGATGGTACTACGGCTACAGATTCAGTAGCTGTAACCCAAAATACACCGGATCAAACGGCTACATATATTCCTAAAGAACTTTCTCCTGAAAATGTAGGTCAGCACTTAGCTAAAAATAATGACACTTTATATGTTACCAATTTTTTTGCAACATGGTGTGGCCCATGCATCAGAGAAATTCCAAGTTTTAAAAATAAAATGCAGGAATTAAAAGATAAACCTGTAAAGTTTACCTTCGTAAACCTTGATGACAGGGCAGATTGGGATACTGCTGTGAAAGATTTTGTGATAGAAAACAATCTTGGAACTAATGTCATTTTATTGGATGGACAAAAACTGGATCCAAATTTCTTTTCCAAAAACTTTAAACAGTGGGATGGTGGTTCCATTCCTTTTACTTTCATGAGAAAAGGAGATAAAACAGATGAATTTTTAGGAATGATGACTGAGGAAGCATTAAACTCTAAAATTGATGCTTTTCTAAAATAAAATATACATCTTTCTGAATCATGTCAAAAAGATTTAAGATCCTGTGTTTATTGTTGGCCATTGCAATCATTGGAGGCGCAATTGTTAATCTGAACACAGGATTTTTGAGTTTAAGCCTTCAGGATTTCTTTCAGGATTCTGCACAAAGTCAAATCGCTGAAATCCGTATTAACAGGGTTCTTGTTATGTTGCTGGCCGGAATTTCAATTCCAACTTCAGGTTTCCTGATGCAGGAATATTTTCAAAATCCATTAGCCGGACCTGACATTCTTGGAATCACCTCTGTTGCCAGCTTATCGGTAACATTTTATATTTTCTTCTCTCATAATATCCTGATCCCGGAATTTCTGCAAAACAGTTTTCTGAGCCTATCAGCTATTGGAGGAAGTTTATTATTGATGCTGATCCTGCTATCTATGTCTCATAAATTTCAGGATAAATCTTATCTGATTATTTTCGGATTTCTGGTGTCAGCTTTTGCCGGAGCTATCGTTTCTCTATTACAGTTTTATGCAGAAAATCAAAGTCTGAAAAACTATATTCTATGGTCTTTTGGGGCTAATAATATGGTCACAAGAAATCAGATTTATGTTTTATCTATCTTAGTATTGATAGGATTATTTTTCTGTTTCAGGTCTATAAAACCATTAATAGGAAATTCTCTGGGCACGTCATATGCTCAGAGCTTGGGAGTTAATCTAAAGCATTTAAAGCTTTTAATAATAGTAGCTTCTTCCCTACTTTCCGCATCTATTACCGCTTTTTTAGGGCCTATCCTGTTTATTGGAATTATTGTTCCTCACTTTTGCCGGTTAATCTATAATCCTTCAAAACTATGGCAACAATGGATCTTAAATATGTTCCTGGGAATGCTAATTATGTTATTTTTTTCTGTTATTGCAGAAAAAACCCAGATCCCTCTGAATGTGATAAGTTCTGTATTTGGAATTCCTGTGATCTTGTTAATGCTTTTGAAACAGAATAAAGTTTAGTTTTTGTTAGGTAAACGCAAAGACGCAAGTTGTTTTACCTACATCATGCTTTAAGGCGCAAAGATTTTATCTCCGATAAAATTGAATACTTAGATTTAAATTTAAAACTCTACACTCACGCTTGTTGAAAATCTTTGATTTCTTGCGCCTTAAAAATATGTACTATATTATGATAAATCTTTGCGCCTTTGTACTTATCCAACATTCCTTATAATAAGTATAAAGCACAACAAATGATAGAAAATAGGTCCTCTATTTGAAATCCATGTGAACTTATTTATACTCTTAAAATAAAATGTAGTTTTTGTTGATAATCGCAAAGACGCAAGTTGTTTTACCTACATCATGCTTTAAGGCGCAAAGATTTTATCTCCGATAAAATTGAATACTTAGATTTAAATTTAAAACTCTACACTCACGCTTGCTGAAAATCTTTGATTTTCTTGCGCCTTAAAATATGCGCTATATTATGATAAATCTTTGCGCCCTTGCGTTTATCCAACAATCCTTATATTTATTAAGTATAAAACACAACAAATGATAGAAAATGAATTATCAAAAATTGTTTTTGAAGCAGGTTTAAAAATTCATAAAAAGCTTGGATCAGGCCTATTTGAACACGTATATGAAGAATGCATGTTCTACGAACTAACAAAATCAGGATTCTTGGTGGAGAAACAAAAGCTTCTTCCTATTATTTATGAGGATTTGAAAATTGAAAATGCCTTCAGACTCGATATAATAATAGAAAACAAAGTCATCTTAGAAATAAAAACAGTAGACTTTATCAGTCCAATTCATAAAGCTCAACTTTTAACGTATTTGAAAATGACTCATTGCAAACTAGGAATGTTACTCAATTTTCAATCAGATGTTTTTAAAAATGGAGTCACAAGAGTTGTCAATCATTTATAAATTAAAAACAATATAAAAATTTGACAAAGTCAAATTCATTGTGCCTTAAAACAGTATTTTTGCAAAAAACAATTAGCAACTTTGCTTTTTATCCAACATCAAATATGCACCTACATATCAAACAAGCCAATATCGGATATAATAAAACATTAATTTCAAATGCTAATGCAGAATTGAAGCTTGGTGATGTATGTTTACTGATTGGAAATAATGGAGTGGGAAAAACAACTTTAATCAAATCAATTCTTCATCAGACCCCTTTACTGGATGGAGAAATATTAATAAATGGTAAGAATGTAAAAAAGCTTTCTGTAAAAGAAATTGCAGAAAATATTGCTATTGTTTTTTCAAAATCGGTGATTCCGCAGCATTATACAGTGGAAGATCTTATCTCTTTAGGGAAATACATCTACTACCCTTTTTATTTTGAATTGAAGAAAGAAGATCGTGAAGAGGTGGCCAATATCATTGAAGAGTTAGATCTGGGACAATACAAATACACACTTCTTAAGAATCTTTCGGATGGAAACCTTCAAAAAGCATTTATTGGCCGTGCTATTACCCAAAACTCCCCTGTTATTATTCTGGATGAACCAACTACCCATTTGGATGAAAAAAATAAGATCATTATTCTGAAAGCCCTGAGAAAGCTGGCTAAGGGACAAAACAAAATCATTCTGTTTTCTTCACACGACTGGCGTCTGGCCAAAGAATTTGCCGATAAAATATGGTACGTGAAAGACTCTCAGCTTTATACAGGAATTGTGGAAGATGTATTACTGCAACATGATGAACTTACCAACCCTTCATTATTTCAAATACACGAGAGTTTTATTCCGCCACACATCTCTGCACCACAGGTTCAGAAGGAAATGCTCTATTCTTTGCTTCAGAAAAACTTCTCGAAAGACCTTTCTTCTCTTAGTTTTGAATATCAGAACAGTTTTTGGGTGATTACTAATGAATCCCAGAAACAACAATGCGAATCCTTCGAAGAAATCATAAATTTCATTGGAAACATTTACTAATCAATAGTTTTCTTTGATTATTCCACATACTATGCATGCATAGTATTATGCTAATCATACAATTTAAAACACTAACTATCAGATTATTAACAAAATTTAACGTTAATAAATATTATGCATGCATAATATTTACTAAATTTGGATAAAACCATTGGCGCAAAAATGATGGATAATAATAAGGAAAAAATAGAAAACGTAGATTTAATTTTAAAACAGACCTGGCTGGCTGTTTCTAAAATGTACACAGAATTGGCTCAGGAACACGATTCCACAGCAGTACAAGCCCTCACCCTTCTTAAAATTGATCCCAAAGAAGGTACGCGAAGTACAAATCTTGGACCTAAAATGGCCATAGAACCCACTTCCCTCACAAGAATCATTAAACTTCTGGAAGATAACGGATATATCTATAAGGAGAAAACCACCACTGATAAAAGAGAGGTGATTATCAAACTTACAGATAAAGGATTAAACTCCAGAAACATGTCCAAAGAAGTTGTTGTCAACTTTAATAAAAAGGTAATGGAAAAAATTAGCCCGGAAAAAATGGACACTTTTAAGGATGTGATGACTGAGATCATGAAAATAGCCAATGAGCTTTTAAACAACAGAAAGTAAATTATAGTAAAACCGTATGGTTCGTATAACCTTATAAATAATAAAAAATTAGATATGAAAAGAAGAATCAAACATGTAACGGTTCTTGGTTCAGGAATTATGGGTAGCGGTATCGCAGCTCACTTCGCCAACATTGGTGTGGAAGTGTCACTTTTGGATATTGTTCCCTTTGAATTGACTGAAGCTGAACAGAAGAAAGGTTTGACCAAAGAAGATAAGGTAGTAAGAAACAGAATTGCTACTGAAAACTTCGAAAAACTTAAAAAAGCAAGTCCTGCACTTCTTTATTCACCAAAGTTCGCAGACAGAATCAAAGTAGGAAACTTTGACGATGATTTACCAAAAATTAAAAATACTGACTGGATTATTGAAGTAGTTGTTGAAAGACTTGATATCAAAAAGTCTGTATACGAAAAAATAGAACAGTTCAGAAAACCGGGAACATTAATTTCTTCCAATACTTCTGGGATTCCAATTCACTTTTTAACAGAAGGAAGAAGCGAAGATTTCAAAAAATACTTTGCAGGAACTCACTTCTTCAACCCGGTAAGATATCTGCCTCTTCTTGAGATTATTCCAACAAATGATACAGATCCGGAAATCATTGATTTCTACATGAATTATGGAGCTAAATTCCTAGGTAAAACTACCGTTTTAGCAAAAGATACTCCTGCTTTCATCGCAAACAGAATTGGGGTATTCTCTATGATGGATCTTCTTCACAATGTACAGAAATTAGGACTTACCGTTTCTGACGTTGATAAATTAACAGGTCCTGTAATCGGACGTCCAAAATCGGCTACTTTCAGAACAGCTGACGTTGTAGGTCTTGATACATTAGTAATGGTAGCCAACGGTGTTCGTCAAAGCGGTGCTGAAGCCAATGACTTTAACGATGTATTTGCTCTTCCTGCCTATATCCAGAAAATGATGGATAATAAATGGTTAGGCTCAAAAACTGAGCAGGGATTCTATAAAAAAGTGAAAAACGCAGAGGGTAAATCTGAAATTCACGGATTGAATCTTGATACTTTGGAATATGAACTTCAAGGAAAATCTTCATTCCCTACTTTAGAATTAACAAAATCCATTGATAAGCCAATCGACAGATTCAAGGTATTAATTGGTGGTAAAGATAAAGCTGGTGAACTATACAGAAAGTCATTAGGAGCATTATTCGCTTATGTTTCTCATAAAGTTCCGGAAATTTCTGACGAAGTTTACAAAATCGACGACGCTATGAGAGCTGGTTTCGGATGGGAAAACGGTCCATTTGAAATCTGGGATGCCGTAGGTGTTCAGAAAGGTATTGAATTAGCTAAAGATGCCGGCTACGAAGTTTCTGAATGGGTTAAAAATGTAGAAACATTCTACAAAGTTAATGATGAAGGTCAAAGCATTTATGTGGATAAAAATTCAGGAGCATACAACAAGATCCCTGGACAGGATGCTTTCATTATCCTTGATAACATCAGAAAAAACAAAACACTTTGGAGTAATTCAGGTGCTGCTATTTTAGATTTAGGTGATGGTATCATCAACTTCGAGATCCGTTCCAAAATGAATTCTCTTGGAGGCGAAGTTTTAGATGGACTAAACAGAGCTATTGATTTAGCTGAAAAAGAATACGACGGATTAGTAGTAGGAAACCAAGGGGCAAATTTCTCTGTAGGAGCTAACCTTGCAATGATCCTTATGATGGCTATTGAGCAGGATTGGGATGATTTGAATATGGCTATTGCTTACTTCCAGAAATCGATGATGAGAGTACGCTACTCCTCTATTCCTGTTGTAGTTGCTCCTCACGGAATGACTTTAGGAGGTGGATGTGAAATGACAATGCACGCAGACAGAGTGGTTGCAGCAGCAGAAACATACATTGGACTGGTTGAAACCGGAGTGGGTGTAATTCCTGGTGGTGGTGGTACTAAAGAACTTACTTTAAGAACTTCCAGAGAATTCCACAGTGATGATGTGAAGAATAACAGACTTCGTGATGCTTTCATGAACATTGCTATGGGTAAAGTAGCTACATCAGCTTATGAAGCTTACGATATGGGAATTCTTGAAAAAGGTAAAGACATCGTTTCTGTAAGCAAAAACAGACAGATTGCAGAAGCTAAAAAAGTAGCAAAACTATTAGCGGAACAAGGTTATACTCAACCTATCGAGCAAAAAGTAAAAGTTCTTGGTAAAGATGCCCTTGGGATGTTCTACGTAGGAACAGACCAGATGTTAACAGGAAACTTCATTTCCGCCCACGATAAGAAAATTGCCGATAAACTAGCTAACGTAATGGTAGGTGGAAACTTATCTGAACCAACAGTGGTTACTGAGCAATATCTATTGAATCTTGAAAGAGAAACGTTCCTTCAGCTTTGTGGTGAAAGAAAAACTTTGGAGAGAATTCAGTATATGTTACAGAACGGAAAACCATTGAGAAACTAACGGGGAGCTCCGTAGGAGCGAACTGTTAATAGAAACGAATAATATAAAAAATCAGAGCCTCGTAGAGGCGACCTGTTAGTTTTATGGCCAATACCTATACACAGATTTATATTCAAATTGTTTTCGCAGTAAAAGGAAGACAAAATCTGATTTCAAAAGAAAACAGAGAAGAATTACATAAATTGATTACAGGTATAGTCGCTAACAGAAATCAAAAATTATTCGCAGTTTTTGCAATGCCTGACCACGTTCATATCCTTATAAGTATGAATCCAACATTGTCAGTTTCAGATTTAGTAAGAGATATTAAAGCAGGTTCTTCAAAATTCATCAATGAAAAAGGATGGACAAATGGAAAGTTCAATTGGCAGGAAGGATACGGAGCTTTCTCTTATTCTAAAAGCAATGTTGATGCGGTTGTAAAATATATTTTAAACCAGGAAGAACATCATAAAAAGAAAACTTTTAGAGAAGAATATCTGGATTTTATGTCAAAGTTTGAAATTGAATATGATTCAAAATATTTATTTGAATGGATTGAGAACTAACAGGTCGCTCCTACGGAGCTCCACAAATTGCAAAACAATAGATCTATGAACAGTTTACCGCTATGAGGCAAAATCTTTCAAAAACAATTTAATTAAACAAAAAAAATGAAAACAGCATATATTGTAAAAGGATTCAGATCAGCAGTAGGAAAAGCACCCAAAGGTTCCTTACGCTTTACACGTCCTGACGTAATGGCAGCTACCGTTATTGAAAAATTAATGGCTGAGCTACCGCAATTAGATAAAAACAGAATTGATGACCTTATTGTAGGAAATGCAATGCCTGAGGCAGAGCAAGGATTAAACGTAGCCCGTTTGATTTCCTTAATGGGTTTAAATACAGATAAAGTTCCGGGAGTAACCGTAAACAGATACTGTGCATCAGGAAGTGAAGCCATTGCGATTGCTTCTGCAAAAATTCAGGCTGGAATGGCAGATTGCATCATCGCTGGAGGTACAGAATCTATGTCTTATATTCCAATGGGTGGTTATAAGCCTGTTCCGGAAACGGAGATTGCAAAAACAAACCCTGATTATTATTGGGGAATGGGTTACACTGCTGAAGAAGTAGCAAAACAATACAATATTACCAGAGAAGAACAAGATCAGTTTGCTTTTGAATCTCACATGAAAGCTTTAAAAGCAAATCAGGAAGGGAAATTTGCTAACCAAATTGTTCCGATCCCTGTAGAATATAACTTTTTAGATGAAAATCAGAAGCTTCAGACTAAGAAATTTGATTTCTCTGTAGATGAAGGTCCAAGAGCAGATACTTCTCTTGCTGGTTTGGCTAAACTTAGACCTGTTTTCGCTAACGGAGGAAGCGTAACTGCCGGAAACTCTTCTCAGATGAGTGATGGTGCTGCTTTTGTGGTAGTAATGAGCGAGGAAATGGTAAAAGAATTAGGTCTTGAGCCAGAAGCAAGGTTAGCAGCGTACGCAGCGGCTGGTCTTGAACCAAGAATTATGGGAATGGGACCAGTGTATGCTATTCCAAAAGCTTTGAAACAAGCAGGTCTTGAATTAAAAGATATCGACTTGATCGAATTAAACGAAGCATTCGCATCACAATCAGTTGCAATTAAGAAAGAATTAGGATTAAATCCTGATATCTTAAACGTAAACGGAGGAGCAATCGCTTTAGGGCACCCACTAGGATGTACCGGAACAAAATTAACCGTTCAACTTCTAGACGAAATGAGAAGACGTGGTAACAAATATGGAATGGTTTCTATGTGTGTGGGAACCGGACAAGGAGCAGCAAGTATTTTTGAACTACTTTAATTAATTATAAATTTTAGATGAGTTTCAAGGAAGACAATCTGATTCAAACCAAAACATTTGAATTTGCTTTAAGAATAATAAAATTTTATACTGAGTGTAAATCTCAAAACGAATTTATTTTATCAAAACAAATTCTTCGTTCTGGAACTTCTATTGGAGCAAATGTAGAAGAAGCTATTGCAGCTCAATCTAAAAAAGATTTTATATCAAAACTTTCTATTGCAAATAAAGAAGCGAGAGAAACAAGGTATTGGCTGAAGCTGTATCATTCTTCGAACCTTGTTCAAATTGAAATCGATACTTATTTAAAAGATATAGAAATGATTATTAATATTTTGACTAAAATCATTAAAACGTCATCTGAAAATTTATAACGACAAAATCTAATTTAAAATTTATAATCTAAAATTTAAAATAATAACAAATGAGCAACATAGTTAAAGGCGGGGAATTCTTAATTAAACAAATTCCTGCAAACGAAATTTTCAGTATTGAAGAACTGAATGAAGAACAAAAAATGCTTCGCGATTCTGCGAAGGAATTCATAGATAGAGAGGTTGTCCCTCAAAGAGAGCGCTTTGAAAAGAAAGATTATGCATTTACTGAAGAAACAATGCGTAAGCTTGGAGATATGGGAATGTTGGGAATTGCAGTTCCTGAAGAGTACGGAGGTCTTGGAATGGGCTTTGTAACAACGATGTTAGCTTGTGATTACCTTTCGGGAACTACGGGTTCATTGGCTACTGCATATGGAGCACATACAGGAATCGGAACTTTACCAATTGTTCTTTATGGAACTGAAGAGCAAAAGAAAAAATACCTTCCGGACTTAGCAACAGGAACAAAATTCGGAGCTTACTGCTTAACGGAGCCGGATGCAGGTTCTGACGCCAACTCAGGAAAAACAAGAGCTAAACTTTCCGAAGACGGAAAACATTATATCATCAATGGTCAGAAAATGTGGATTTCTAATGCAGGATTTGCAGATACATTCACTTTATTTGCTAAAATTGATGATGATAAAAACATCACTGGTTTTGTCATCAACCGTTCTGAACTGGAAAACCCTGAAAGCTTAACTTTCGGTGAAGAAGAGCACAAATTAGGTATTCGTGCCTCTTCTACCCGTCAGGTTTTCTTCAATGATATGAAGATTCCTGTAGAGAACCTTTTAGGAGAAAGAAACAATGGTTTCAAAATCGCTTTAAATGCATTGAACGTGGGTCGTATCAAATTAGCGGCGGCTTGTTTAGATGCACAAAGAAGAATCTTAAACCACTCTATTCAGTATTCTAACGAAAGAAAGCAGTTTGGAGTTTCCATCGCTACTTTCGGAGCCATCAGAAAGAAGCTTGCTGAAATGGCAACAGGTATTTTCGTAAGTGAGGCAGGTTCTTACAGAGCAGCGAAAAATGTTCAGGATAAAATTGACGAATTGGTAGCGGGTGGAATGGATCACCAAGCTGCAGAGCTTAAAGGTGTTGAAGAATTTGCTGTAGAATGTTCAATCCTTAAAGTATTCGTTTCTGATCTTGCACAACACACTGCTGATGAAGGAATCCAGGTATACGGAGGTATGGGATTCTCTGAAGATACTCCAATGGAAGCTGCTTGGAGAGATTCAAGAATTTCAAGAATCTATGAAGGGACGAACGAAATCAACAGATTACTAGCAGTAGGAATGCTTATTAAGAGAGCAATGAAAGGTGAATTAGACCTTTTATCTCCTGCCATGGCAATCAGCAAAGAATTAATGGGTATTCCTTCATTCGAAGCTCCTGATTATTCAGAATTTATGAGCGAAGAAAAAGCAATTATCGCTAACCTTAAGAAAGTATTCCTTATGGTTTCCGGAGCAGCTCTTCAAAAATATATGACGGAAATTGAAAAACAACAACACTTATTATTAAATGCTTCTGAAATCCTTAACCAGATTTATATGGCAGAATCTGCTGTATTAAGAGCAGAGAAACACTTCTCTTCTGATTCTGTAGAAGCGGCTATGGCTCAATTGAACCTTTATAAAGCTGTTGAGAAAATCACCGTTGCAGCTAAAGAAGGAATTATTTCTTTCGCTGAAGGAGATGAGCAGAGAATGATGCTTTCTGGATTAAGAAGATTCACTAAATATACTAATCATCCTAATGTAGTGGCATTAACTGAAAAAGTGGCTGCTCACTATATTGAAAAAGGAACTTATTAGTCTTTATAACATAAATTTGATTTCAAAACGTCCCATTTGGGGCGTTTTTTTATTGAATTTTTACTATTGAAATCTTAAAGAATTTCAGATTTCAATATTTTTTCTTAATTTTATTATAGCTAAAACCATTTAACTCAAAATACAAACTTATGGGAAAATTTATTATTTCTAAAAGAGCCAATGGCGATTTTCAATTCAATCTTAAAGCCGGAAACGGTCAGGTTATCTTAACAAGCCAGGGATACAGTACAAAACCATCCTGTGAAAATGGGATCAATTCTGTAAAGACCAATTCACAGGAAGATGCCAAATTTGAAAGGAATACGGCCAGAGATGGCAGATGTTATTTTAGCCTTAAAGCCGGGAATGGACAAATCATTGGAACCAGCCAGATGTATGAAACAGATAACGGAATGGAAAACGGAATAGAATCAGTAAAAAACAATGCTCCCAATGCCTCCATAGAGGATGAAATAATTTTGTAGAATAATCATAAATATTCTCTAAAAAAAATGCTTTATTTTTTAAGGCATTTTTTATTTTTGTACTCTATTTTCATAGAAAAAATGACAAAAGAAGAATTACTAAATAAAGCTATAAAGATTGCTGACAAAGCACATAAAGGACAAACTGATAAATACCATGCTCCTTATATAGGACATGTTATGCGTGTAATGGAATATGGCAAAACAATAGATGAGAAAATCGTTGGTGTATTGCATGATGTAGTAGAAGATCATCCATTAGAATTCAGCCTTGATTATTTAAGAGCCGAAGGATTTCCTGAATATATCATTTTTGCCATCAGCTGCCTTACTAAATTTGATCCGGAAGAAGATTATGATGAATTCATTAAAAGAACGGAAAGATCTCTCTTATCCGTTGCCGTAAAAATTAATGACCTTCGTGATAATATGGACCTTAGAAGGGTAAACCGTGAGCTTACTCCTAAGGACATTAAAAGGTTCAATAAATATCTTAAAGCCTATCGTTATCTGATAGAGAAATACTAATAAAAACAAAATGACTAATAACCTGCCCAAAATTTCAACTGCTTATCAATCTAAGCTGATTTCTGCTATCGTATCAGTTTCAGCTTTTTTTTTCATTTACTTAGTACTCATTGTGGCCTCTCTCCTGATGATTTTCCTCTTAGGGTATGGTGCAATAAAGCTATTGATAATTAAAGTCAATTATTTTACGATTTTTGGCGCTGTAGGTTTATTGAGTATAGGTGTTTTTGTATTCATCTTTCTTATCAGATTTATTTTCAGGAAAAACTATTACAGTACCCGTCATCTGATAGAAATTTCACGCTCCCATCAGCCCGAACTTTTTGACATGATTGATGAAATTGTAAAGGAAACAAAAGTTCAGTCTCCCAAAAAAGTTTTTCTTTCACCGGATGTAAACGCCAGTGTAAGCTATAATTCTATTTTCTGGAGTATGTTTTTACCTGTAAAGAAAAACCTTACTATTGGCATGGGACTGATTAATACAACAAGTGCAGGAGAATTAAAAACAGTTCTTGCTCACGAGTTTGGTCATTTTTCTCAAAGAAGTATGAAGATAGGTGGCTATGTGAACCAGGCTGAAAAAATTATTTTTGAAACCGTTTACAATAATAAGGACTATGAAAATTTCATTATGGAGTTTTCGGGAGGTAATGTATTTTTTAAAATTTTTGGCTTAATATCTGTAAGCTTTATTAGTGCATTTCAATATATTCTTAAGAGCATATCCAATTTTCTTTTTAAAAACCATGCTTCTCTACAAAGAGAGATGGAATATCATGCAGATGCCATTTCAACTTTTGTAACGAATCCGGATGAGCAGATTTCATCCTTATTAAGATTAGAATTAAGTGATGCAGCCTTTAACTATGCAACCAATTTCTATATTGAAAGCAATCAGAAATATCTTCCAAAAAATCTTTATGAAAATCAGATTTCTTTAATGAAGATTTTCAGCGAAAGAAATAATCATCCTTATGTAAATGGACTTCCAAAAATAGATATTGCGGATTTGACCCGTTATAATAAATCCAGAATAGAGATTGAAGACCAATGGTCATCCCACCCTGACATTGACAAAAGAGTTGAAAGAATTAGAAAGAATATAACCCAAAATACAGCCAGTGACCATAGACACGCCGGAGAAATCATAAAAGGCTATGAAAATATATGCGAAACGCTCACTGCAAAATACCTCACACTGCTAAGTATTAAAAATGTTGGAGAAGTTATAGATGGTACAACCTTTACAACGCTCTATCTGGAAAACAATAGGTATCAGAATCTGATTTCCGGATTTAATGGCTATTATGAAAGACATAACCCCATTTTAGAAAATATTGAAACGATGATTCCGGATTCCGGGTTTTATCATGAATCTGATTTGTTCAGCGATAAAAAGGTTTCTCTTGTGTATGAAAAAATGGGTATAGAACAAGATCTGCAAACTTTAAAATATTTGGTTTCACAACCAAAAGAAATAAAAACATTCAGGTATAATGGGACTTTACACAAGGCAAAAGATGCAGGAAACATGATTTCTCAACTTGAAAATGAGCTTAAAAATGTGACAGCTGAACTTCATGAAAACGATAAATTAGTTTTCCAGTATTATTATCACATAGGCAATAATGAATACAAAATGAGTCTGATGAGTAAGTACAAAAAAATGACTGCAATAGATAAAGAATTCGATGAATTTCAGGCAAGTCTTAATGAATTTATCGGGTACTTACAGTTTATGACGGTCACTTTACCTTTTGAAGAAATCCGTAAGCACAGAGCAAAGCTTTTGAAGGCTGAGAAACCGTTTAAACAAAAGATCAGAAACCTTCTTGAAGATTCTGCTTACAAAGAATTACTCACTGTTGAAGAAAGTAATCTTCTTCAACAGTTTGTAAATGCTGAATATATTTATTTCAACAATGACAGATACCTTCAGAATGAAGTTGATTCCGTGTCATTATTGATTGAAAAATATCAAGGTCTATTAAATACTTATTACCTTAATACGAAACAAGAACTTTTAAAATTACAGTCAGAGATAAGCCAGGCATCTTAATCCGCACCAGGGAAATCGTATGTTTTCACTTCATGGTTTGTACCATCAATATTGATGTTTAAGGCCAGGTAGATGAAATGTAGGTTTTTATTTCCTTTTGCTTCAAATTCACGCTGCCAAAGGTATCCGCTCACAATTCCGAAATAATCATCGATCTGATAGCCGAAACCGCCATAGACTCTGTTTCGGGCAAAAGTAGGCTTCATAGGGGTTACCAGGAAAAGTTCATCATAAGCATTGGCAAAAACAGTCCCTTTTTTAATCGTTTTAGAGTTTAGAGGAACACTTATATTCAGACGGTAACGATAACGCATTCTTTGAGAGGCTTTGTCAATTTGTGGCTCATAAAACCAGCTTTTTTCCACACGAAAACGGTTTTCAAACTTCACAATGCCTTTTTTAATATCAATGACATCCTGAAGCCAAACCCTGAATTCTTCTCTGCTTAATTTCTTATCCTTATAGTTGACATATCTTCCAAGCCCCACAAATGGTTTGTGATTCTTGGTAAGGTTATACCCTATTCCCCCTTTTATTTCGTAATAATCCGGGTAAGTGTAATCTTCGTTACCTCGCAACTGACCTTCTCCGTAGATAAAAAATTTAGGATGAAACTTATAGGTTAGAGTCACTGCATTGAAGCTGGAAATATTTTCCTGAGCTTTGAAGAAAGATAGACTAAGAAGTAGACTTATACCTAGAAAACGTTTCATAAAAAATTTTTGCAAAAATAATTTTTTTAACAATTTGTTAATATTAACTTTAATTAATATTGAATTAACACTTACTTCATATTAATTGTGTAAGAAAAACCAATATGGAACCACCTTTGCGGCATTTCCACTCCAAATGCTTCTGTGTATTTTGTATTGGTGATATTATTCACTAAAATATATACAGAATAATCTTTTTTGCTAAAGCTTAATTTATCATCCAATAGCTGATAGCTTCCTAAATTCATTCTTTCGTTGTACCTGTAAACAACTTCATTAGTAAAAGCACCAAGGAATTTTGTTTCCACTTTACCGATGAACTGGTGTCTCAGGTTATCCATAATATACTTTGAAACAAACTCATTGGATTTCTGAAATTGACCATCAATATAAGTATACCCTGCCATCATTTTCAGCCAGTTAGTCATTTTATAGTTGATCTCAGTTTCTATTCCTTTAATTTTTATGTTTCCTACATTTTCAGCGGCCCAAGTTTTATCATTGATATCTTTTTTTATCCAATCAATAGAATTCTTTGAATCTCTTAAAAACCCACTGATTTTGGCTAAAATCTTCTGATCCTGATATTGGTATCCCACCTCAGATGAAATCCCATTTTCAGGCAACAGATTTGGGTTACCGCGTTCCTGCGGACTTACATAATAAAGATCGGTAAAAGTCGGAATACGGTGCACCTTAGCAATATTTCCATACACTTTGTTGTTAGGATTAAAGTTATACCCTACATCCAACCCCGGATAGAAAAAGTTTCCTTCTTTAGAATAGTTAGCCCATGAAATTCCCGGGCTGATGTTCAGTTTTTTATCCAATAATGAGAAATGATGTTCAAAGAAAACCTGAGAAACAAAACGGTTCGGATTTCCCAAATTGCTGCTCACCAGAAACTCTTTTCTCAGTTCCACACCCACTCCGGTAGTTCCCAAGCCCCATTGGTAGCTGGAGTTTACTTCCCCACCTATATTATTCCCAATATGCATATTCCTATAAACAGAAGGCTTTTGCCTGTTGTAAAGGTACATGTCTTGCCCTCTTCTCCAGTATATATTGGAATTAAGCTTTAGTTTCCCGAAAGTCTGCTGATGGGCAACGCTTACAATGGAAGCCTGCATTTCCTCATATTGGTCTATGGCAGCTTTGGATGCATAAAATCCGTTAGCTCCAAATTTCTTTTCTGAAAAACCAGCCTGAAGCCTCAAATCTCCGTTCTTAATATTCAGTTTTCCCTGATAAAATACATTTCGGATTTCATAATCCGTATTGTACATGTATCCTTGTGATCCTGAAGCATTAGCCTGAAGGGTATTGGCAAATTTTTCATTTCCCATCTGAGCATTAAACCCTAGTCCATAAGAACTATAATCACCACCTTCTGCACTTATTTTAACCTTTTTACCTATTCCAGGTCTGGTAATTACATTAATAACTCCAGCATAGGCATTCTGTCCAAAACGTCTCGCAGCAGGCCCTTTTATGATCTCAATCTTTTCCACATCTTCCAAATCAACCGGAAGATTCATAGAGTTGTGTCCTGTTTGTGAATCGTTTATTCTTACCCCGTTCAGCAATAACAGAACCTGTTCAAAGGAACTTCCACGGAAACTGATATCACTCTGAACTCCATTGGATCCTCTCCTTCTGATGTCCATACCCGGAACCTGCTGAAGGATTTCATCAATACTTTTAGATGGAGCATTGGCAATATCTTCTTTGGTAATAACAGTGATATTCTGGTTGGCACTTTTATAAGGAGTGGAGATAAATTTCCCCTGAAATTCAATGTTTTCAATATCTGTAGTTTTTTCCTGTGCATTTACCAAAAGTAAAGATCCCAGAAAAAAAACACTTCCTATCTTTTTGATCATAATCATTTCCGTAGTTTCTTTTAACAAGGTTCAAAAGTAAGGGAGTTCATGAAGACAGGCAAATGATACTTGTCATAAAAAAAGACGCAGTGTAGATGCTGCGTCTTTGTTTTTTGAGGGAATTCTTCTATCTTTTTCTCATTAAATGTGTAACTAGATCTCTGAATAGTTTTCTCATTTCTATATTACATATTTATGAATACAATTTTAAATAATTTTAAAACATAAAACAATACCCAGATAAAAAAACCTGTTAAAAAATCAAAAACTATTTTAAATTCAACAAAAACGAATGATAAAAAGAAAATAATTCCACAAAAAATACCTGAAATATTCTTTTTTTGAGTACCATATTTGGGTATCAACACCTCATTTTTTATTTTTTGTATATCATTTTAGTCATAAGAGAAGCATATAATTTTCGCTAAAAAATTCGTAATTTTGTGGGTCTTAATTTTACAATGAAAACATATTTTTTATCTATATTCTTTTTTAGCATTTCTGTAAATGCACAGTTTACTTATCCGGACCCTAAAATATCTAATCCTGAAGAAGATATGGCAGAAAAGGATGAGCTTATTAATTTGATTATTGGCAAGCAGAAGATTAAGGAATCATATACAAAAACACATGGAGTAGAGAATGAGACTATTATCGAACTTAAGAAATTTGACACTCAGGGAAATATACTTTTTGCTAGTAATATAACAGAGGTATTCAATAAACCAACAAGAAAAGATGAATATAAAATTGCTGTATCAAGCAATAAAATCGTTTCTTTTGAGCAATCATCTCTTGACCTTCCAACAGATAAAAGTGAGATATTTTATGACTTAAAAAATAATATTTCAAAAATAACAGGAAAGGGAAAAGAATATGAATATATATATGAAAAGGGAAAACTGATAAAAAAAAAGGAAAATTATGCGGGGGAAAAGGGAGTAAACACCTATAAATATAGTGCTAAAGGAAAAGTTACGGCAATATCCACTGAATATATTTCTTCCAAAGGCAAGTTATCAACAAGCCTTAATTCTTTTGTATATGATATGGATGATAATATTCTATCAAATTCTCTTGAAAGCACAGGAACCGTTATAGAAAAAAAATATTCTTATACAGACAATCTTCTCACAAACTACACTCTTACTTTCAATGGAAATAAAGCTGAAGAAGAACAATATGATTACGATGAAGATCGAAGAATAAAAAAAAAGGTAAAAGCTTCATACAACCCGGATAAAAACACTTCTATCAGTACCAGTTCACTTGTTTTTAAGTACAATTACAAAAATGGCTTACTGGCTGAAAGAATCACATTATTTGATGGTAAAGAACCCGGCTATGTGGAAACATTTTATTATGATGATCAGAAAAGAATGGTTAAAGTTAAAACTCAATCAGAAAATAAAGTTGTGGCAAATGTAAACATTAGTTACGAAAACAAAACAATCACACTGGCTGGTGGTACCTTCAAGTCAGAATATACTTTATATGAATAAACAAAATATGGCTGATACTACAGAAATAGACATAAAAAAACAGATTTTTGTTAAGAATGCCCATCTTAATAATCTGAAACATATAGATGTCCTGATCCCGAAAAATAAACTGATTGTTATTACCGGAGTATCAGGAAGTGGTAAATCATCTTTGGCTTTTGACACAATTTATGCTGAAGGACAAAGAAGATATGTGGAAAGTTTGAGTTCTTATGCCCGTCAGTTCTTGGGAAAATTAGAAAAACCTAAAGTTGATGACATTAAAGGACTGGCTCCATCCATCGCAATCCAGCAGAAAGTAATTTCATCCAATCCGCGTTCTACAGTAGGAACGTCTACAGAAATCTATGATTATATGAAGCTTTTGTTTGCGAGGATTGGAAAAACGTTTTCTCCGGTTTCAGGAGAAGAAGTGAAAAAAGATTCCGTTTCGGATGTGGTTGACTTTATTAAGGCTTCCAAAAAAGATACGTCCTTTTTATTAACCGCTCCTTTGGAGTATGATGCTGATAATTTTAAGGAAACTTTAAACATTTTAAAACTAGCTGGTTTCACAAGACTTGAGATCAACGGAAATCTAGCAGGAATTGAGGATCTGGAAAGCTTCGGATTTGCTCCGGAAAAAGGAATGAAGATCAATCTTGTGATTGACCGTTTTTCTTATGAAGAGGATGAAAGCTTTTTACAGCGATTGGCAGATTCTATTCAGATGGCATTTTATGAGGGTCGTGGCTACTGTTCTTTAAAAAATACAGACACTGAAAAGGTAAAGGAGTTTTCCAATAAATTTGAATTGGATGGAATGGAATTCCTTGAACCGAATGTTCATTTCTTCAGTTTCAATAACCCGTACGGCGCCTGTCCGGCTTGTGAAGGTTATGGAAAGGTAATCGGAATAGATGAAGACCTGGTAATTCCTAATAAAACATTATCCATCTACGAAGACGCCGTAGTTTGCTGGAAAGGAGAAACTATGAGCGAATGGAAAAAAGATTTTATCAAAAAAGCCGGAGACTTTCCTATTCATAAACCCTACCATCAGTTAACCAAGGAGCAGAAAAACTTCCTTTGGAAAGGCGATGGTAAAAGCAATTTCCCATGCATCAACAATTTCTTCAAAATGCTTGAAGAAAACCTTTATAAAATCCAGTACAGAGTTATGCTTTCCCGTTACAGAGGGAAAACGCTTTGCCCAACCTGTGAAGGATTGAGACTGCGTGAAGAAACAAGCTGGGTAAAAGTAGATGGTCACAACATCCAATCAATGATCGAGCTTCCATTGGACGAACTGGAACCAATGATTAACAGTTTACAACTATCTGACCATGATAAAGAGGTTGCCAAGAGATTATTGTACGAGATTACCACTCGTCTTGAGTTCTTATTAAAGGTTGGTTTAGGATATTTAACATTAAACAGAACATCCAATACCCTTTCCGGGGGAGAAAGTCAAAGAATTAATCTGGCAACAAGTTTAGGAAGTTCTTTAGTAGGTTCCATTTATATATTGGATGAGCCTTCTATCGGATTACATTCCAAGGATACTGAAAATCTCATCGAAGTATTGAAAAACCTTCGTGATTTAGGAAATACTGTGATCGTAGTAGAACACGATGAAGATGTGATGCGTGCTGCCGATTATATCATTGATATTGGTCCGGAAGCAGGTTATCTTGGTGGTGAACTCGTATTTGCAGGAGATTATAAGGATTTGAAAAAAGCCAATACCCTTACTTCAGAATATCTTACCGGAAGACTGGAAATAGAAGTTCCTAAGAAACGCCGAAAAGCAAAAGAATGGATTCATATTAAAGGAGCCCGTCAGAATAACCTTAAAAATATTGATGTAGATGTTCCTTTAGAAAGTTTAACCGTTATTTCAGGAGTTTCAGGAAGTGGAAAATCTACTTTGATGAAGGAAATCCTTACCAATGACATTCAGATTCAGCTGGGAATGGGTGGCAAAAAAGGAGACTATGATTCTGTAGAATTCCCGAAAAAACTCATCAAAAATATTGAATTGATTGATCAGAACCCTATTGGAAAATCTTCTCGTTCAAACCCTGTAACCTACCTTAAAGCTTATGATGACATCCGTGATCTTTTTGCCAAGCAGAAAATAGCTAAAATGATGGGCTACAAACCTAAACACTTCTCTTTTAACGTAGATGGTGGAAGATGTGATGAATGTAAAGGAGAAGGCGTAATCAATGTTTCGATGCAGTTTATGGCTGATATTGAACTGGAATGCGAAGTTTGTAAAGGCACCCGTTTCAAAAGTGAAATCCTTGAGGTGAAGTTCGATGAGAAAAGTATTTCCGATATTCTTCACATGACTGTGGATGAAGCACTGGAATTCTTTAAAGATAATAATGAAGAGAAAATTGTGACTAAACTGAGACCTTTACAGGAAGTTGGATTGGGTTATTTACAGCTGGGACAAAGCTCTTCTACCCTTTCCGGTGGTGAGGCACAACGTGTGAAGCTGGCTTCATTCCTTGTGAAAGGTGTTACTACGGACAAAACATTATTTATCTTCGATGAGCCTTCTACAGGTCTTCATTTCCATGATATTCAAAAGCTGTTGAAATCATTACAGGCATTGATTGACCTTGGACATTCAGTGATTGTTATTGAACACCAGCCGGATATTATCAAATGTGCTGATTATATCATTGATATTGGCCCTGAAGCAGGAAAACATGGTGGCGAGGTAGTTTTTGCCGGCACACCTGAAGATCTGATAAAAAATAAAAAGTCTTATACAGCAAAATACATCAAGGAAAAACTTGAGAAATAAATAAAGAACAGAGAGCCGTTGAGCTCTCTGTTTTTTTTGATTAACACTCATAAAAATTATTTTAAAAACAACCTCTTTATATCAGGAAAATTCAGACTTTTGTAATCAACCTATTTTACCATGACATTTAAAAAAACAATACACTTTCTCCCTGCCTCTCTCCTTCTTTTGAATTGTTCTGTAAAGAATAATGTAAGTTCGGATCATGATTATGAAGTGAAGCGGGATACGTTAACGCTATTTGACCAAAGCAGAAACCGCAAAATCCCTGTTGCTTATTATCTGCCCAAAACCCATAAGAAAATTCCGAATCAGCAGGTGATTATTTTTAATCATGGATATGGTTTTAATAAAGGCGGCGATTATTTTGTATACTCTTATTTAACAGAAAAACTAGCTTCAAAAGGATATTTTACTGTAAGCATTCAACATGAACAGACTACAGATGCTCCACTGCCTGTGGAAGGAAATCTGCAGATGGTAAGAAGGCCGTTCTGGCAAAGCGGTTCTGACAATATATTGTATGTATTGAATGAACTTAAAAAAACGAATCCTGATCTGGATTATAAACACCTTACTTTAATCGGACATTCCAATGGCGGTGATATGGTCGCTTTATTTGGAAATCAGCATCCTAATCTTGTATATAAAATGATTACCATGGATAATCGCAGAATGTTCCTTCCAAGGACAAGCATTCCTAAAATTTATTCATTACGTTCCAATGACTATCCTGCTGATGAAGGCGTACTCCCTACAGAAGAAGAACAGAAAAAGTATCACATGACGATTCAGCCTACTTCCATCAACCATAGTCATATGGACAATAAAGGCAGTGATGATGAGAAAAAGATATTGAATGATTTTGTCTTAAAATATCTGGAAGAAGGCTAGTATTATTAGCAGGTTAGTCTTTTTAAAAATAAAAGAATTCGCTCTTTAGGAGCGAATTCAGTAGATAAGACATCTCATTTTTTTAATTAGACAACAATAAAAAAGCACAGCCGACAATGCTGTGCTTAAATTTTTATTTCAAATTTAATTGCAATTTCAATAGTAGTAAGAAAAGCAAATAAAGTTTCCACTTCGATGTTTATTACATAGTAAATGTAGTAATATTTTTAATACGAAATATGAATTTAATGTTAAAATTCACAAGTTATCCACAATTTACTGTGGATAAACCTACCGCTACTCCATAAATCGCCTCTTTAAAAGGGAAAAGCATCCAACAGCATTGTAATTATTCAATAGAGAAACGCAGGCATCTGTGGTTAAATAAGATCCAATATATAAACATTCGATTTTAAAGTATTTAAAAGAATAATTTGTATTTTTATTTTCCAATAGGCCTCATAGTTCAATGGATAGAACAAAAGTTTCCTAAACTTTAGATCCAGGTTCGATTCCTGGTGAGGCCACTCACAGAATCCCAATACCCAATATGCTTATCAGTCTTTATACTCACCCAACAATTTCCTCATATCCCCAGCACTCCTATTCAACTTCTCTTGTTTCTCTTTCAGCCATACTTGCTTTATTTTAAAAATAAAGCCTAAACTAAAGCAACTAAACTGCATTACATAAAATTGATTGAATAACCAGATTTTGAATCCCTTTTTTAAAACGGTTGGAAAATAGTAATTTGCTGTCTAATATACCTTAGCTACATTTTTATTAGTTTATTAAGGATAAATATTTTACTATAACAGATGAAAAACGCACCAAATTTATTGATGCGTTTTTTAAATGTTTTTTTTAATCAATAAACTGCATATTTTCAAAGAATCAAAAAAAACGTATTCCGTAAAATCCTAAATGAGATAAGCTGTCACTACTTACCAACTTAAGAAAGTTCGTCAATTATAGCAGTATAATCCGGAAAAATTTGTTTCAAATGATCTAAAAAAACTTTGCGTTCCTTGTCATCACTTGGTAAAGATGTACTGCAGCCGTCATGAAAACCTGGTGCTAAACTGCAACTGCTTACATTAAAATCTTCATTTACAACTTTAGCGCCAAACCATGTATTTTTAGGTACTATAACTTGTAACTTTTCTCCTTTACTGGTATTCCGCCCTATCACTTTAACAACAGCTTTCTTTTTCTCCAAATCGAAAATATAAATTTGCAATGGAGAACCTTCGTGAAAAAACCATTGTTCATCCATCGTAAGTTTATGCAGTTTTAGCTTTGGTTGATTATCTATCAGAATAAAATTCAAGGAATAGGTGCTATCTTTGTCAGCTTCATGAGTATGATCAATACCAAAATAACCGACACCGTTTACTAACTTAAGCCCCAAATCTTTAATCCACGCTTTTTTAGTCTTCTGCAATGCGAAGTTAACAGTAGTACCCAAAATTTCAAATTCATTTGTTGAACATCGCCATAAACCCTTTTGTGTAAGAATAGGCTGTTGCGATCCGTCTGGTAGCTGTATTACTTCGCGATGATTCAATAATGGGACACCGGACTTTCGTACAGCTTCATCATCTTTTACATGTTGTGCTCTATCATCAATTGTCCCTATAATATCAGAGACAGAACTTCCTACTAATTTTGCAAAGTTTTCATTGCAAAATACAAATCTGGAATCAACATCTTTTACGCAGGTATAGACACCGTCCATATTTAATATAGAACTTGAATCCAGCCTAGTTTCTACAAGTGTAGCCGTTTCGTTATTATCCATAATACTTAAAATTTAGATTGGTCCATTAAAGAAAAAGCTTCAATAGGTTCGGTATATTCACCATTAGCATGTTTTCCTGTACCGTTAACATTTTTAGCTTTAATACCCTTACGCGCTTCTTTTGCAGCAAATCTTTTATCAGCTAATTGTAATGCCATTGCTGTCATGGTCAAAGTAGGATTCCAGGCACCGCTCTGTGCCCATAGTGACGCTCCTGTTATAAATAAATTAGATACAGGTTTGTCTGGGTTTAGCAATTGATACTCTAAATTTACTACAGCTTTAATACCATTCTCATTTTCTATAGGTAATGTAGAACCTTCGTGCACCATTGCCGGGACGTGCGGGTAAAGTGTACGTGCATCTTTCTTTACCCATGAATTTTGCATTTCAGAACGCTTCTCCAAATCTTTGACCACATCCTTGCCTAATTGAGACTCTTGATAATAGTTCAAATCGCTATACCAGTATTCAGGGTCACCAAATAAGTAATCAAGAATATCATAGGTTGCTTTACCCATATCATCCCATGTTTCTTTATCCAGATCACTTGGATTACAGCGCAATACACTTGCAGTAGTAGCATCGTGATCGTGATTAGCATGGAAATATGCATTTGGATTATGAATATCTAATTCACCCAGAATAGCACACACTAATATCACATGGTTTTCTGAGTGTGCCAATTGTTCCGGAGAGGCTGTAGATACAACATCCGGCATATAGCGCATGGCAAGTTCTCTATTCTTATCCGGGTGAGGATCATGAATGATGGACAACTGAATATGAAACTGCTGCTTATTTTTCGCAAAAAATGGCAGGTAAATGGCTCCCATCTGCAAATTGTCATTTTCTGAAATCGAATCTTTTCCTATAAGCTCCAAAAATTTATATTTCTCTACTCTAGCCGTTATTGCAGAAATCGTATGGGCTGTAAAATGCTGACCAGCCGATTCATGATTGAATGATTTCTGAATCAGCGTAGCAGGCGGCATAGCTCCGGTTGCTAATATCAATTCTGCATCATTCAATGCTATTGTACCCCTAGTTGTTGATAAGCCATAGGCTTTATTATCTTCATTCAAAATCTCTTCTACCACACACTCTGTAAGAATATGTAACCTGTTTGGATACATATTATTTCTTTCTTTTCGTCTTTTTTCTTCAATAGGATCTTTTTTAGTGTCAAATGCAGTACTGTCTACCAAATTCAAAATCGCAGTTGGAGTAGAGAACTTATTAAAATCAATCCCTTTATTCTCGCCATCACCACAAGCCAAAGAAGCGTATTCAACCTTCATCAGTTGAGCACCTGTATTATTTCCTCCATAAACATTCGAGTTAAAATTTTTTCTATTGTTATTAAATTTATCGTAAATAGCATCTTGCAATACTCCATATTCTGGTAATTGTAATTTACTCAAATTGTCTTCCAAATCCAGTCCTTTTAATTTTTTTAAGTTTTTCACAAAAGGCAAACTATTAGACTTATGAACATGCAATAACTCGGTGGCATCTTCAAAATAAGACTTTGCTTTACCGTCCTTTTCTGTTAGAGATTTAAATAAAACTGGAGACCATTTTTCAGCTTGATCTACTTCGGGTTGTGGACACCAGGCACTCCACAAGAAACTTCTCCCACCAAAATAAGGTAACATACCATGCTGTGTTACACGATAAGGTGCCTTTTCAAGCATAGTAGATTGAGATAAGCTCCAAGGGAAAGTTTCAGAGATAGGGCCAACCAGTTTCTTATAGCTTGCCCCTAAATTCTGAAAATGGGTTGGCAATAAGAATCCTCCCCTTTCAATCATTAGAATTGTAGCTTCTTTGTCTTTTTCCAAAATTCTTTTAGCGAAGGCATACCCACAGAACCCCGAGCCAATAACGATATAGTCATAAGAATTATTTTCTTTTGCTTCTTTCCATTGACCTTCTGTCAAGAAATAAGCGTGATTCATGATATCCTGAATGTCAGGTCGCTGAGGGCCCGGAGTTGGATATCCATTACCCAGATTTTTTGATGATGCAAAATTTCCCATAGTTATTAGTTTATTTTTATGGATTAATATTATGGGATAAAAATAATAAGTTCAAAATAATACATATTCAGTATTTATACTTAATTATGACATAAATATCAATAATTCAAACAAAAAATAATAAATAAATGATTGACATCAATCTCTGCTTTTTGAAGGCAGGAATTTAAAATGTTAATAGGATTTACAATACAATATTTAAATATTTTGTTAAATTTGCCAGATTTTTTAAAAATACTAAACTAATTTCAATGAAAACAAGAAAATTATTCACACCACTGTTTATAATGTTATGTCTTGGCATTAATGCACAGATAAAGATTAATGATAATAAATACAATAAATTAATTAAAGGAGAAAAGTATACCGAGGCATTAGCCTATTTAAAAGAAAAAGGAGGTGTTAATAATCAAAGTTATTGGTTCAGTGAAGATGCTAAACAATTAGTCACTTATTGCTTTGATCCTAATTTTGATGACAACAAGTACAATATCATCATTTCATACGTGAATAGCTGCTTCAAAGGTATGGACCACAAGGACAGAAGTTATTATGATGTTGCCAACTGATATCTTGTGAAGGCCAATCATTATTTATGGAAAGAGGATTATCAAAATGCAGCACTGGCTTACAAAGAATCTTTGGAAAGATTAGATAAATTTAAGAAAGAAAGCGATATTAATCCTGAAGACATAAAAAAAATAAAAAGTGTCATTGACAGATATTATTTCAATCAGGTAGAAACTCATAAAATGGCGCAGGCATTAAGAAATTTCGATGTGAGTAAGTTAAATTTATCTGAACAGCAAACTTTTGAAACAAAGCAGGCGATAAAAACATTACTGGCTGAGTATGATAAGCCTCATAAGGTTCATTTCATTACCTATGAGAATAATTCTACTATCAATAAAGATTTCGCATCTTATTATTTTACAATGGGTAATTATTTTGCTAATTATTTCAGTGGCAGTTTTTTCTATAATATGTCTAAAACAATGAAGGATAAACTTTTCCCAACCATTGATTTAAAAACTCTTTTTGATAATGATAAATATAAAACCAAAGAGGAGGAATCACAGCAAACGGAACAAAGAAAAGCTTCATTAGTTAAAAAGTATGGTAAAAACTTTGGAGAATCAATTTTTAATGGAAAGATAATTATAGGAATGACTAAGAAGATACTGGAAGATGAATTTAATAAACCAAGAGCTGTAGATACTTATGAGTATTCTGAGTTTTGGACATGGTCTAATATAATGGTTACCATTGATAAAAAAACACAGAAAGTAACAGGTGTAACTCAGTTACAATAATCTGATAAAATAACTCAATATAAAGGCTTTTCTTTTTTACAAGGAAAGCCTTTTTAATAGATCTTTTTTACAACAATAATTTATCTGTAATAGCCACGACTTGGTCTAACATTATAAAAGGTTCTATAATTATATTTTGACATAGCATAAACAATCTTTCAACTGTTTTTCAATGTATTCTATATAATCATATTCCATAAGACCTATCGTGTATTTCTCCCATGGAGCTACTAGATTTTCATTTTTGTTGATATAAAAATTAATTAACTCTAACAGGGCTTTTCTACTAAATTCCTCTTCTGTATAATTTTCAATTCTTTCAAATTCTTCATTATTGATAATTACATTGTACAGAGATAATAACTGCTGTTTACAATTATTTTCGCCAAAAAGAATTATTGAATTTTCTAGTTTGGAAGATGAAAATCTTTTTAAAATGAAAACAGGAGTATAATCCTGATAAGGCTCTCCCCATTCAAATTTTCCCTCTTCAATTTTACAATTAGGTATTGTTTTTATGTCTATATAATTCTCCATAATCTAGTAAACCTCATGTTTCTTTACCTGTTTTAAATTTCTATATCAACAGCGATTTGATTTCCTGCCTATTATAAAATAATTAATACTCTTTTCATGTATTAATCTTCACCAATATAAATATATACATTCTCTTCCTTTACTGGTTTAATACAGCTTTATATTCCTTTACATTAATCAAAAATTTCCGACATTTGCACCAATTAAATAATAATGGAAGAATTTGAACTCCCCGTAACCTATAAAGGAAAAGAAGAACTTTTCAATGTAAAACTGGCAACATTTACCCATGGTTATAAATTCTATGTAGATGTAAAGGGTAACGAAGTTGTTTTTGAACGGGATGATTCAGGCAATATGCGGGCGCTTGTACAGGATACCTCATCAGAATCTAAAGTAGATAAAGGACTTATTGAAGCCATTATGGAGGTATTTAATGCTCTTTAATCTAAGCTGATTCCAGTTTATAGGCTTTAAGGCGTTTCACACATTGAGAATCATTTTATAGGTCCGTTGTATGAGTTAATAGAAAAGAATGGCTAGACACCATCACAGGATTGGCCATCACCAATTCTTTATAAACTTTAAAATACTTCCAGATCCTTAGTTCCCTTGGGACGATAGAGATAAAGGGTAATATAAGTTGTAGTTATATTATCCTTACCTTTTCTTTTAAAGCCACCCCAAAGAGTTGATTTTTCATTATTGATTTTCTGCAGGCATACGATTTTACCCTCAGCATAAAAAGTCATTTTATAGTCTTCTATTGGTTTTAAATCAAAAAATGTAATATCAGTATTTGTTCGGAATACATATTCATTCCATCTATCCTTTATCTCATTTGGCAGTAAGTACAGTTGTTTTGCTACTCTTTTTTCTCTGTTATAATAAATCGTTGCCAATGTGCTCCATGAGCCGGTCATGTAAATATCTCTTATCTTATTGTATTTAGCAGCTACTTCCTGCTCTAGAGCCTGCAGTTTATCTTTATCATCAGTTAATAAAACCTCAGCATTTTCAAGAGTTTCTATATGATAAGGAATGTCTGCAAAAAAAGTGAATGCATCTTCAAAAGTATTATTATTTACCCGTTTCTTTTTAGATGTTGAATATTTTCTCACTTCGTCTTCTTCAGGGTTTCCAGTCTTATTTTTCAGTGATTTTACAATCTTCACCTGTATTTCTGAATTAGGAGAAAGCTCCGTATTTAAAACATTCTTATCCTGATTAAATCCCGGAGTCATTTTAATGGTAATTTTCTGATTTCCTTTTTTTGTAATCCATTCATTCAATGGAAAATAAGAACCGGCCAGACCACTACCGGAGATATCAATATGTTTTATAACAGGAATATCATTAATTAAGACTTCAAAAGAACAGTTGTTGGTAGAGATATAAACACCATAACGCGGTCCATCCTCAAAATATCGGATTCCCTGAACCGTTGTGGGATTATTCTGATGGAATATAACAGGCTCAGTGTTCTTCTCAGCATGAGCTGGCAAGGATAATATCAAGCCTACTAAAATATATTTTTTCATAATTATTACCTTATCTTATAATTTGCAAAGATTTAGCTCCTTTCGGAATATATAACAGCATATCAATAAAAGTTGTTCTGCTCATCCCATTTTTACCGCTTTCCGTATACCTCAACAGTGATTCTCCCCGATGAACTCCATCTTTGGGTTCTAATCTCACCATTTTATTGTTGCCATACAGTTTCATCACATAGTTTTCAATGGGATAGATACTCTGCATAGAAATTTCTGAATCCGAACGCACTGAAGCATTGGATTTTCCTTTTCTTCCTTTTAAAGTTTGAAATTTAGTCATAATATCCTTAGGAAAATACTCCGCCTGATACCATTCTGTGTCTGCATTCAGAAATTGGGTATTCAAATAATCATAATCTTTTTCTTTGAGAGCAGAAGCAATGGTATTATAAAAACTAACCACTTTTAATTCCAAATCTTTTTGATCCATTTGAGACAGGTCTTCTCCATTTCCCCAGCCTTGGAGAGTGTATGGGACAGAAGCATCAAAATTTAAACTGGTTCTATAGTCTGTTAATTTAGAAAAATCAATTTTCTGTTCATTATTTTTAAATACTAATACCTGTGTAGGTTCTATCAGGGATTTATCTTTATTCCAACCTGTTTTTTCTATTTTTAAAATAAAGTTTTCACCATTTTCAAGATAATGCTTTTGAATTCCATCCTTTTCATATCCGGGATAAAGTTCAATTTCTATTTTCTGCTTTCCAGCCTTTAGGATAGATGGATTAATATTTACTCTTGTTGTTACCGGAGATTGATCAAAATTTGAAAAAACAGGACACCCATTTATTAGTATTTTAAAATTAAATAAAGATTGAATATCCATTTGGTAAAGCGGTTCATTTTTATACGGAATGATCTTCCCTGATAAATGCTCCAATCTTTGCTCAGTTGGCATTGTGACTTTTTTGTCCTGACTGTTGCAGGGTATAGAAAAAAGGAAATAGAAAAACAATAAGTTTAAACGCATAAGTTTTCAGGATAATTAGTTCATTCTCTATACAATCAAGAATAATTATTTTCCTGATCTGATAAAAATAAGAATATTTTTATATTATTCTAATGGTTAAAAATAGACTTATGCATCTAGGTGGGAATAAAGTATGTTTTAAAATATACAAAGGAGACCTTTTCGGGATCTCCTTTTCTTTTTACACTATTCTATAATGATTATTGAAACACTACATAATTAACTTTATCTACGCCGGTATTCCCTGTCTTCTCATGATAAGCATAGAGGGTAAGTTCATAATTTCCCGGAGTGTTAATGATATGATTTCCTTCAAATAAGTTGGTGGTCACCCATGACATATCAATATTTTTAATGAATTTCCCGTCTTTCTTCAGAATTCCTTTCACTTCAATCTCATCAGAATTCCATACGCCGCCTTTTTCAATCACACAGCCACACATCATCACAATATTGGCCTGAAACAGGAAAGGTTTATCCTTAATGGTGTTCAATGCAATATACTGATGGGTTCTTGGTTTCAAAATATCAATAATATATCCTGGAATTTCGAGGATGATGCCCTCTCCTAAAATATTTTTCCCGGGAATCAGCCATAACTCAGTACTTACAACAGCCTGTGCCTGTCTGCTGTTTAAGGGGGAAATCACTTCTATTGTAACCAATGTAGGTTCTTCAATATCAACCGTTGCTATAAATCCGCCTGTTTGATCGTCAGTAATTGAATTTCCTCTCACTTTAGGAGTTTTCATAATCAGATCAGTGTTTCCAGTGCTTCCCGTTGTATTTCCCTCTGCTAAAATTCGTTGATTTAGTTTATTTCGGACAATAATGTGAGCGCCGCCCAATGAACTTCCAATAAATTTAGCATCCCTTGCTTTTGCTCTTACCATCACTTTAGTTTCGGTAGCAAAAATCATAAGATGAGAAAAGAATAATGCGGTAATGAGAAAAATTGTTTTCATGATTGTATTGATTTTAAGTATTCCTTTTTGAAACGTTTGTGGAAAGATTCATCTTTCAGCTCCTGATCTATTGCATCCAGGTAAGAAAAAACAGATAAATCCTCTGACAGTAATTTTAAAATAGCCTTTTCACAGCTGTCCCAAACCTTTTCCAATTTGGGAAGCATCTCAATAGCTTTAGGAGACAATGAGATCATCTGTTTTCGTTTATCCTCATGATCTTTTTTAATAATCAGATATCCTTTTTCTGTCATTTTCTTTACAATAACCACTACAGACGGATGAGAATATCCTAACGGTTCTGCAATATCCGTAATGGAAATCTCACCTCTTTTCTGAAGCAACATAAAAACCAGGTACCAGTTAGGTTCAACATCAATTCCAAATTCTTTGTAAAATTTCCTGACATCATGAGACATTCGATCACTGATTCTTTTCAATCTGCTGTCCAATGCTTTATATCCCAATTCTTTAATAAAGTCAAAATCCATCTTAAATATCTTTGATGTAAATATATAAAAAATACATAGCAAACTATATAGTCAACTATATTAATTTCAAAAATACCTTTAAAATATAATGAATCAACGATTTACACCGCCAAAGAAATAGATATATAACAGTACTTTCTACTTATTTTTCTTCCTGTATTCACCGGGAGTAACTCCTCTATACTTTTTAAAGAGTTTGGAAAGATGGCTCTCATCACTAAACTGTAACTCATAAGCAATCTCACTCAGCCTTATACTGCTGTATTTCAGATAGGTTTCAACCAACTTCAACCGATAATCCAGTAAATAATCCTGATAAGAAACTCCGGTTTGCTGTTTAAAATATTCTCCGAAATAATTTCCTGAAATCCCAAAATGATCTGCAATAACCTGAATCCCTGTCTTTTCTCTATCTTTTATATGCTTTTGAATATACGTAATGATCTTCATAATAGAGAAAGCTTTTTTATTTTCCTGCAGGTCTGAAGTCTCACTTTGGATGATATTTCTGGCAATAAGATTAAGCAGAATCGAAATGCAGTTGCGAATGATAAGATAATCCTCTGCTTTATTCCTGAATTCATTCGCTATCTGTTGAATAATAGTCTTCGCAAAATCTTCATCATTTTTATTCCTAAACACACATCCGGCACGAGCATGGTAGTTATTACTAATATATTGCAGCTTGTATAAGTTTTCGCAACTTTCAATACGGTCTGCTTCCAGACGAATCTTATCTATAAACTCTATTGGACATTCTATACTAATCAGTTCTGCATTCTCACTTTCAAAACAATAAGATTCCTGTTGTGGAATAATAAAAAGTTTACCCTCAGTAAATTCAATATAGCGTTCGTCATACAGTAGTTTCCCTTTTCCTTTTACGATATAGATAAATGAAAGAAAAGTTGTAGTCTTAAAAACAGTTTCTCCTTTAAGCTTTATTTCTTTCACGTTAATTCCTTCAAAATGGAGTCCTTTCATGGGTACACACTATATTTTCCTCCAAAAGTACAATTTTACCAGAACACAGCGAGGTTATTTTTGCATAAAAAAAGATGAACACTTATCCGAAACGATGGCAGGCCCTCAATTTCCTGATTGCCGGAGCCTTTCTTTCACCGCTGGATTATTTTATTGTGAATATGGCGTTACCTTCCATCAAAAATGCTTTCAAAGCCAGTGACCACCAACTGCAAATGGTTATTGCCATTTACGGACTCACCTATGGAGCCCTAGTAGTCTGCGGCGGGCGCCTGGGAGACCTCTATGGACGTAAGAAAATTTTCACACTGGGATTATATACCTTTTTATTATCTTCTCTGGCTTGCGCTTTTTCCCCTACTGTAACATGGCTTATCATAGCAAGATTATTTCAGGGAGTTGGCGCTTCACTGCTTGCTCCCCAGGTTTTAGCCTCCATAAAAGTCCTGTTCAGCAGTCAGGAGCAACCTAAGGCAGTAAGTCTCTTTAGTTCAGTATTTGGTTTGGCTTCTGTCATTGGGCAATTACTTGGAGGTTTGCTTCTCAGTATGCATTGGGGAACTTTTTCCTGGGAACTGGTATTTCTTGTGAATGTTCCTATCACTATCATTTGTATTGCAGGAATTCATTTTACGATGGATAACAGTCACAAAGAATCCAATGCAGGAATTGATTTTAAAGGTTCATTACTGCTTATTCTGGCTTTGCTCATGCTGATATGTCCCCTTATTTTTGGGCAGAAATACCAATGGACATGGTGGATATTTGCAATGATGATATCAGGAATATCTTTATTGGTTGTTTTTGTAAGATACGAAATGTATCTAATAAAGAATAACCACCCTATCCTTATAGATCCCACTCTCCTTCAGCATAAGCCTTTTGCATTAAGTCTTGTGATTCTCTTTTTTTACAATTTCACCTCAGGCTTATTTATTTGTTATCCTTATTACCTGCAGGAATTTCTCCATCAGGATTCCATGCAGACAGGACTGGCCATTGTCCCTTACGGAATTGCCTTTTTCTTAGGCCCACTGATGGTATCCAGAATAAAACTATCCTCTTACAAAATGATCTATATCGGTCTGGGATTATTAATGGGAGGTTTTATTTTCAGTGCATTGTGTTTCTATTTGCAGCAAAGACCTTCTTTAATGACCAATATTACTCTGTTTATGGCAGGATTAGGCCATGGTACAATCATGCCGGTAATGATGCGTACTGCCATTACTTTTACGACCAGAGAAAAAGCAGGACAAGCTTCCGGTTTGGTAAGTATCGGAATGCAGGTTGGTGGTGTAATGGGAGGAGCAGTAATCGGAACTTTATTTTTCAATATGATTGATGTATTGGGATTTCCAAAGGCATTTGCACTATCTATTTGTATGATCGGGGCTATTCAGATCATAGGCATATTCGTAAATGGCAGGCTGCGCAAATATATTAATGCTTAATTTCTATCAACAAAAAATATTATAAATTTTAAATCTATGAATAACAAAGAAAAAATCAATACAGAATTACAAGACTTCTGTGAAAATATTGAAAAATGGTTTCAGGGGAATGAACAGGATCAGCATGCATTATTCAGAAAAATTATTTCCGGATTTTCTCCTGATTTCAAAATGATTAATGGGGACGGAAATACAGCTGCCTTATCCATGTTTTCAGAATGGCTCCCTACCGTTTTTGGAAAATTTCCGGATCGTAGTGTGCAGATTGAAAATATAGAGATTCACTGCTCTGAGCATCATGGTATAGCCACTTATACTGAAATTCAGACTACGGAGGGAATAGCCAACAGGAGAAAATCATCAGCCGTTTTCCTTTTCAATGAAGATAAAGCGTTATGGTTTCATCTTATAGAGAATTGGATATAAAAATAAACGGTTTGTTTTCCCAAACAAACCGTTTTATCTTTTCGTGACGGGTTAATTTTTATTCCTGAATATATCCATCTTTCCGGCCATAATACTTAATAATATCCCAAAGCAGGCAAAAAGTCCGAAAGAATACCTTAAGTCAAAACCTTCTGCAATATATCCAATTAACGGAGGTCCTATCAGAAAGCCTAAAAATGAAATACTGGATACAAATGACAATGCAATACTTGGGGCTACCGTATTTACCTTACCGATGGTGCTGTACACGGATGGTACACTTAAAGAAGCTCCAAGCCCTATAATCATAAAGGCAATGATGCAAATCCATAGTTCAGGGAAGAAAACACTCAGAAAAAGGCCGATACTCATCAGGATACCACAGAACTGTAATACCTTTCTTTTTCCTAACTTTTCAATGATCCTGTTTCCAATAAACCTTCCTAAAGTCATCATTAAAATAAAACTTGTGTATCCCAATATCACAAGATTTTCCGGTGCTTTTACAATGGTTTGAAAATAAACACCACTCCAGTCAAACATGGCGCCTTCAATGGCCATACTTAGAAAGCCAATGATTCCCAATCCAACTAATGTAGGATTTACAGATTTAAAAATAGACTGAGTTTGTGGCTCAGCTTTATGAATAACATTGGTAAGATTGTTCTTACTATACAGCCAGATCAGAGTGACCAGAATAAACGTAAGAACAAAATGATGAAACGTTTCTATATGCAGATTAATAGTAAGCATTCCTACAACCGCACCAATCAGTCCGGCAAAGCACCAGGCACCATGATAAGAGGACAATAATGTTCTTTTTGTGATTGATTCTATTTCAATCGCCTGGGTATTGACTGCAATATTGCACAGGTTTCCGGTCACTCCAAAGAAAAACAGAACGGCTGCCAGTATCCAGTAAGATGGAGAAAGTCCAATTAGTAAGAGAAAGCCCGGATACAATAAAAAACAACTTTTTATAATCCGGCTGCTTCCATATCTGCTGATTAATTTTCCGGATAACATCATGGTAGAAAGCTGACCTATCGGCATCAGAAGCAAAAGAGTCCCAAGCTGGGCTTCATTGATGGAAAGAGCGTCTTTAATAATGGGAATCCGGCTGGCCCATGACGAGAAAACAAGCCCATGGGCAAAGAAAAGTAAAAAACAGGCCGTAGGCATTTTCGCATTGAATGATTCTCTATCTTGCATTAAAACAGTGTTTGATTAAAATTTCCGTTTGCGAAGTTATGAACACTCAGCCAATAAAATACATTCCATTTTTGATATTTTATATTCCATTTTAAACAACGCATTCAAAAAGAAAAATTAACTGCTTACCTTTGATCGCAGGAAAGCCAACAGCAAAATTATTAACCATTCTAAGAAGTCATACACTGTATAATGATAGAGATCAAACCCAACTTTGAAGGATTGCGTATTGAAAAATACACAATAAACAGCCTCTCAGAATTTCATGCAAAAGCAGGAAACCTGAATAAACTGCTGCTTTGCTTTGTATCAAATGGTACATTGGATCTTCAAATCAATGCTCTTCCTTTTCATATACAGACCAATTCAATCATCATGCTGCTGCCAGATACAGATATGGGAAACATTTCCTGCAGCAATGATCTTGAATTATCTGTATTTTACATTTCTCTGGACTTTATCAGCACCTATAGCTTTCTGACCGTTCTTCTTGCCAGTGATGAGATCAAATTCAATCCGGTTATGAAAGCTGAATCTCCAGCAAGAAAACTTATTTGGTCCACCGTAAAATTAATTCAGGATTACCATTCCAAAACCAAGGAGGAAAGCACAGTAGAATCAGTACAGTATCTACTCTATGCCCTCCTGGAATTGGTTTCAAAGCTCTATCTGCCAGTCATCAAGAACAACAGTCTTTTACAGACCAGAAGTCAGGATATCATCGATCAGTTTTTTCAATTACTAAATAAACATGGGCATCTGGAGAGAAGTGTAATATTTTATTCTGACCAATTGCACCTTTCTCCACAATACCTAAGCAGTTTAATAAAAAAAGAAACCGGAAAACCTATCAAACAATGGATAAGCTATAGGGTAATAAAACAGGCTGAAGAACTTCTCAAAACCACCTCATTCTCCATTAAAGAAATCAGCAACCAGTTACAGTTTGTAGATTCTTCCCTATTTTGTAGGTATTTCAGGCGTTGTACAGGGATTACTGCCAATACGTATCGGGAAAATTACAGGATTAAGAAATAAAGTATCCATATAAAGTTCCACACCCGCCTTATCAGCACTCGTATATTCATAGCAATCATTATAGAACCCAGCTAATGATGGTCCTCCCCATGGATTTGATTATGATTATTTTTTCAAAACCAAAGACGATTATCAATCTGATTTAAACCGTATTGAAGCAATAAAATTTACTGTAAAACCAGTCAATTCTCAGTTATCTTATGTAGAATTCCACCTGAAAAACTGTGGGATGACCTATAAAGTACACACTTGTCAAAAATAATGGGAACCAATGGTTAATCGATTCATTGAAAATATCAGCAGATAGAAATTTTATTCATTTAGAATCAAAATCCAATTCATTAAATACTATTATACTCTATTTTTCATTAAATTAGCTATTCAAAAAAATATTTTATGAAGGAGAAATGGATTTCACATCCAACCATTTTAGAAGGAACAAATGTTGAATTGATTCCTTTGGAAAAAGAACATTTTGAAGAATTGTATGCCGCAGCCGCAGATAAAGACCTTTGGACATTAATTCCTACTGACGGTTCAGATAAAACTATATTTTATCAAAACTATGAGTTCGCCTTATCAGAAAGGGAAAACGGAAACCAATATCCTTTCGTCATCAGACACAAAGAAACCCAAAAACTGATAGGCTCCACCAGATTTTTTGAAATCTATCCTTCAGATAAAAAATTAGAAATCGGATGGACATGGATCATAAAGGATTTTTGGGGAACTTCCGTTAATTTAGAGTGTAAATTATTATTACTCACTTATTGTTTTGAAGTATTAAAAACCAACCGTGTACAGCTGAAAACGAAGGATGATAACTTCAGATCAAGAAAAGCAATCGAAAAAATCGGCGGTGTATTTGAAGGAATTTTACGTAAAGATAAAATTCAGAGTGATGGAACCACAAGAAATGCAGCCTATTATAGCATTCTGAATGATGAATGGGATACCACAAAACTGAAAATTGAAACATTAATCAGAGAAAAAGAAGCTTCTGCAAAAGAGTTTCAATAATAAGCATTTGAAAAAATAAAAATCAGGCATAGAAGATCTAACTTTTATACCTGATTCTATATTAAAGACCCATTTACTTTTTGATAAGTTTCTTTGAAATAACAGTTCCATTTTTTAATTCTCCCTGAAGGATATACACCCCTTTAGGAAGCTTGGAAACATCAATATTCCTAGAACTTTCGGCAGTTAAAACAGCCTTACCATCCATAGAATTAATGATCACCTTTTTAATATCTTCTTTTGAAGTGATCGTAATATAATCTGTACTTGGGTTAGGATAAACAGAGAGATCTCTTTTTTTGCTATCCAAATCAACAGTTGACAATACCTCAGTATCAAGATAAGATACTGTTTTTGATACATTCGTATTTCCATTAAATACAGAAGTATTGATGGCAAAGCTAAACACCATACCATCCGTCTGGCTCACCCATTGATAAGATTCATTGGTAAAAGTAGCGATAATAGGTGCAGGCGAAGCAGAAATAGTTTGTGTTGCTGTTCTTATTCTTTTTATCCTCAACACATTAGAATACGTTCCTCTGGGAGTAATTACTGTACCATAACCATCAACCGTAACACTCACCTGACCTGTTTCGTTTGAATTCCCAATGGCTGCAGAAACACTGTTGAACTCATAAGTATCATCAAACTGTTGCTGGTAAGTGATCGGAAACTTATACTCAATCAAAGGGTTGACATAAGTAACCGTAATATCTCCCAATGTAGGCCCTGAGTAAGATCCCAACATCGTAGCTTCAGTGTCTGTCATTGCACTAAAATTATGAGTATCAACACTGGTGAGTGTTGTAATTCTGTTGGCTCCCGGAAACCTGAAACAGTTAGACTGTCCCGGACATACTCTGCTCACATAAGCAACGGGATTAGTTCCCGTATACGTTGAAAAATCCCAAGTAATATTAGCTCCGGAAGAACCTGCTGTAATAGAAGTTCCGGTTACATCTTCGGATTTCAGATTAATTGTACTGTTAATGCGGTCAACACCCGTCCTTGTTATTGATGGCTGGGCATACAATAGTATTCCGAAAAAAAGGAATAAGATAAAGTTTAATTTTTTCATAATATTTGGATTTAAGGTTGATTGCTTATTGATGTTAATGATGAAAATAAGGAACATCATTTCCTGAAAATACTTTTTATCTATCCAAAACCTTATTCTTTCTACCAAATGCACTAAAGAGAATGCCCAGCCGGTACGGCTGGGCATTATTGTGCTCAATTAAATAACTGTCTGTAACTTAAAGGTGTTTGATCTGTTTTCTTTTTAAATAATTTATTGAAAGACTGTGGATGTTCAAACCCTAATGCATAAGCAACTTCCGATACTGAAAAATTAGTTGCTGTGAGATACTCTTTTGCTTTTTCAATCAACTTCTCATGAATATGTTGCTGTGCATTCTGTCCTGTGATATTCCTTAACATATCACTGAGATAATGAGGTGAGAGATTGAGTTCCGAAGCCAGAAACTCCACAGTAGGAAGCCCGGTTGTCAACGTTTGCTGATCATTAAAATAATCCGCCAGAACTTTTTCCATTTTAGTCAGAAGATCACTATTCACAGCCTTTCTTGTAATGAACTGTCTTTTATAAAAACGATTGCTATAATTGAGGAGAACTTCAGTATAGGAAACAATCACATCCTGACTTACTTCATCAATGGCAGTATTCAATTCATTTTTAATACTGTCCAGAAGCCCTTTCATAATCGTCTTTTCCTGATCAGACAAATGAAGAGCTTCATTGGTATCATAAGAAAAGAACCCAAGGTTTTTTATATTTTTTGCCAGAGGATAGTTTCTGATAAAATCCGGATGGATCAAAAGTGTAGAGCCACAGTATTCTGCATTCTCTTCAGGAGAAAGTATCTGTCCCGGAGCTGTAAACATCATTCCGCCTTCATTAAAATCATAATATCCTTGTCCATACCCCATTTTTCCGCTTGTAGAATATTTATAGGAAATTTTATAGAAATTAAACATAAAGCTTCTTCCCGCCCAATCCTCTTTTATGCTCATCTTTTCATTATCTATAAGACTCACCAATGGATGAAGCGGACCCGGAAGCTGCAGCAAATTGTGTAACTCCGATATTGAAGAAATTTTTATTATAGAATTTTCTTTCTTTTCCATATCATAAAGTTATTATTTTTTCATGAAATGTAATGCAAAAAACATTTCAATCTACACTGTATAAAACTGACAGACAATTAAATAAACTGCTTGCCTAATTGTTCTCTGAATAACTCATCACCCAATTCCTTGCGTTGTGCATATAAAGCTTTTGCATCCTCACCCGCCACATATCTTAACTGCTTTTTATCATCTGTAGCCGCTTCATAAACTACTGCTGCAATTTGTTCCGGTGTAGAAGCAGCCTCCATCATTCCTTCCATACCGGAATACAGAGAATTAATCATTTCTTCATAGGCAGGACTCGTTGCAGAATCCAGAGAACGGCTTACAAAATCAGTTTTAATTCCTCCGGGAGAAACAGTTTTTATATCTATCCCGAATTGATTCAATTCAAAAGCCATACTTTCACTCCAACCCTCTAAAGCCCATTTTGTAGCATGATAAATTGAATTCAAAGGGAAAGCCATTAATCCACCAATGGATGTTGTTGAAATGAACATACCTTTCTTTTTCTCTCTGAAATAAGGAATGAATTCTTGAGTAACACGAATTGTACCCAATAAATTTGTATTCAGCTGTCTTACAATCTGCTCATCGCTTAGCGCTTCCAAAGGCCCTAAAAGACCATAACCGGCATTGTTAAAAACTACATCCACATCCCCAGATTCCAGTGATTGTTTTACGGCAGCCTGTATCTGTTCCGGTTGGGTAACATCCAATGGGAGCACCATTACATTCTCCAGAGAAGCAAGATCTGATGCCACTTCAGGATTTCGCATGGTAGCAATTACTTTCCATCCTTTTTGCTGAAATAATTGTGCAGTAGCTTTACCTAATCCTGTAGAAGCTCCTGTTATAAAAATTGTTTTCATTTTTTCTTGTTTAAAATTACAGGACAAAGGTCAGCATCAGAAAAAAGATATGAGTTGCCAAAACGGACTAACCTGTAGCCAAAATGGACTTTAATAAATGGAATATATATCAATGCAACAGTTTACCAATTATCGGTACATTATCTGTTGGAATAAAAATATTTTATAAGACTCAGGGTTTTAAAAACCCTTTCATTTTGTCGTTTTTTTGTAAGTTTGCTCTGATCAATTTTTATGGCAGAATATATTCTTGAAAACATTAATATCAGTACCCTTTCCGTATATGATTTACTAAAGCATACCTCAGAAAGTTCATTTATTGGAATCACTGATTTTCGTGAAGTTTATCCCATTGCCATTGAAAATAATACAGGAATCTTTACAAAAAAATCTTCCCTGCATGATTTCCCTGCGGTTTCTATAAGCCGGATAAACAACTCATTGCTTTGCAGCTGCACTTGTGAGAATGCTAAAGCTCAGCTTTGTATTCATCAGGCAGAAATCATCCATTGTATTCTGGAAGAAAAAAATTACCGGATCTTCTTTGATGATATACTCCGTAAGAAAACATTACTTCCCAAAGCCAAAAGCTATGGTTTAGAAAATGAACCGGATCTTGACCAATATTTTCAGCCGGAACTGAAGGAAGGAAAACTTGAAATTTCGCCCAAAATCAAGGAAATGCTTCCTATGGATGAGCAGATGTTCCAAAGAGAGCTTCTGCCCCAGCTTCCTTCTAAACTGGATGAACTGGCAGCACTGGAAACAGGCAAAAAACAAATATTGGTTATCGGTAAACACCGATACTACAATCATCTGGTATTTTCCCTCATGGAAGCAGAAATCACACAAACCGGGAAAATAAAAAATCCGGTTACTTCAGTAGATGCAATGCAATTGATATGGAAAGCCGAGAAACCTTTGGATATAAAATTCTACACTGCTATTTCTTCTTTTCAGAATAATTACAATGAAGATTATAATGCTGCTGAGTTGGAAGCTTTGAAGCTCATTGTGAAAAATCCTCTCGATCTGGAAGTGTACTATCATGACCGTGAAATCACAGAAACAATCTCCGCAAAGTCATTAACACCCACTAAACTTAATACTTTAGATGCGGATGTACAACTCTCTGTATTTAAGAAAGATCCATTCTATGAAATTACTGGAGAATTGCTATTTAATGATTCTTCTGTTCCTTTTAAAAATATAGTGATAAGGAATGAGTATTTCGTATATAACAATCAAACATTCAGCCTAATAGACCATCCTGACATACTCAGAATTATCAGATTTTTCAAGGCTAACAATGAGATCTTACTGATTCATTCTTCAAAATTTGAGGATTTTATGAAACAAATTTTATCTAACCTTGAAGAACATATACATATAAATTACAGCTACATACAGACTGCAACAAAAGTACAGCTTGAAGAAAAAAAATTTCAGACAGAAAGAGTTATTTATCTTCGACAGCAGGACAATTATATTGGAATTACGCCTGTCATGAAATACGGACAGGTAGAAGTTCCGGTATATTCCAGAAAGCAGATTTTCGATACCGATCAGAATGGAAACCCTTTCAAAATAGAAAGAAATGATGCTGCAGAAGCCCGCTTTACTTCTTTGGTAATGCAACAGCACCCTGACTTTGAAGAACAGATGGATAGCTACCAGTACTTCTATCTGCACAGGGATAAATTCCTTGATGATAACTGGTTTTTGAACGCTTTTGAACTATGGAGAAATGAAGGCATTATCATTTTAGGTTTTAATGAATTAAAAAACAACAAACTGAATCCTCACCGCGCCAAGATTAACATTCAGATCACCAGTGGGCTGGATTGGTTTAACGCGAAGTTAAAAGTAGGTTTTGGTCAGAAAGAAGCTACTTTGAAACAGCTTCACAGAACAATCCGCAATAAAAGTAAATTTGTCCAGTTGGATGATGGCAGCCTGGGTATTCTTCCTGAGGAATGGATGGATAAGATTGCTGCCTATTTTCAAGCCGGAGAGATTGATGAAGAACTATTAAAGATTCCGAAAATCAACTTTACAGAAATCTCCTCCCTTTTTGAAAAGGAAGTATTAAGTACTGAGATTCAGAATGAAATTGCCACGTATTCTACTCAGTTTTCGACTTTTAAAAATATTCCTCATATCAATATTCCTGCGGAATTAAATGCGGAATTAAGAGATTATCAGCATGATGGATTAAATTGGCTCAATTTTCTGGATGGTTTCAACTTCGGAGGCTGTCTTGCGGATGATATGGGACTGGGAAAAACCCTTCAGATCATTGCATTTATTCTTTCCCAGAGAGAAAAACGAGGACATACCACCAATCTTGTAGTAGTACCTACTTCCCTGCTTTTCAACTGGCAGGAAGAGATCGGTAAGTTTGCCCCTTCTATAAAAGTTTTAGTACATTATGGTCCGGACCGGCTAAAAACAACTTCTCATCTGGCAGATTATGAAGTAATTCTCACCAGCTACGGAATGTTGCTTTCTGATATCCGTTTTCTTAAAACTTTTAATTTCAATTATATTTTTCTTGATGAGTCTCAGACTATTAAGAACCCTAATTCTGAAAGATATAAAGCAGCAAGACTTCTTCAGGCCAGAAACAGGATTGTTTTAACAGGTACTCCTATTGAAAACAGCACTTTTGATCTTTACAGTCAGCTTTCCTTTGCCTGCCCGGGTTTATTGGGTAGTAAACAGTCTTTCAAAGATATTTATGCTATTCCCATTGATAAATTTGAATACAGTAAACGGGCACTGGAACTTCAGCAGAAAATAAAACCGTTTATTCTCCGCAGAACAAAGAAACAGGTTGCCAAAGAACTTCCGGAGAAAACGGAAACCGTTATTTATTGTGAAATGAACACAGAACAACGCAGGATTTATGATGCTTATGAAAAAGAGCTTCGCGAGTTTATTGCTGCCAATGATGACGATGATCTTAATAAAAACAGCATGCATGTTCTTACAGGTCTTACGAGGCTCAGACAGATCTGTAACTCTCCTGTACTGATTAAAGAAGGATATTCCGGAGAACATGCGGTTAAAATTGAGATTCTGATGGAGCAGATCCTTGGAAAATCAAAAGACCATAAAATCCTTGTATTCTCTCAATTTGTTGGGATGCTCGATTTATTGAAACCTGAACTGGAACGTCACGGAATTCCTTTCGAATATCTTACCGGACAAACCAAAGACAGAGGGAAGAAAGTGGCTAATTTCCAGGAAAATGAAGACATCCGGGTCTTTTTAATAAGCTTAAAGGCTGGAGGTGTTGGTCTTAATCTTACTCAGGCTGATTATATTTACCTGATTGATCCATGGTGGAATCCAGCCACTGAAAACCAAGCTATTGACCGAAGTTATCGTATAGGACAGACTAAAAATGTAATTGCTGTCCGTATGATCTGTTCCAATACGGTGGAAGAGAAAATTCTTACCCTTCAGAAAAAGAAAACCCTATTGGCTCAAAATCTTCTTAAAACAGATGGTACAAAGTTTCAGGGACTTTCAAAACAGGATCTGCTGGATATTTTGGATCAGGAATAAAATATTGAAAATATTTGAACCATTAAGATGTTTTTATGGGGTTAAGAATAGTTACGAAACCAGCAAGCTATTTATACAAACCAGGTTCTTAATTCATCTTTGATGAAGCTTAACTTTCCTTACCATCTTAATTCTCTTAATGATTTGAGTTTAATCTTTTTCAATCAAAAGTTTTTAGCACAAAACAAAACCGACAGATAAAATCTGCCGGTAAAAAAACAAAAATTGATATGGATATGATTAGATATGTGTTTTATTTTTTAATAACCTTTTCAGTGATTATTTTTTTGTCTCTTGTCTGTATTTTAATCAGATAAGTTCCTGGAACAAAACTGTTCATATTCACCATTTCTGACTTCCCTTCTGAAAGCTTTTGCCCTGAAATGTTATAAACTTCATACTTCTCCAGTCCTTCTTTCATTCTGATTGTTACATTTCCAGAGGTTGGATTAGGGTATATTTTCACTTCAATAGATGTATCCTTAGAAACTTCAGTAGTAGCAAGACTTTCCGGGTGTATATTGATTGTATAATCTTCTACCTGGCCAATGAACCAGCCTGCAGGACAAGGCAGATTCTCCAGCGTTCCCATCCATGAATTGGATTCGTAAGCTTTAACCAGTCGGAAACGTGTATTCCCCAACAATGCATGAGCAGGAATAGTAATGGTTTCTGAAGTAACTCCAGATTCATGACCGGAAACCGGATTTGAATTGTCCAGATACCCCAGATTAAACTTTTCATCAGCATCAAACTGATTGTTATGATTAAAATCGATGTAAGCATAAGCAGAAACCGTTGTTTGCCCATGAGTTCCTCCTGTTACAGTGATCGGATATCCATTTCCACGGCTTAGATTAAAGACAGAACCTGTAAAGTCCTCTATAACTGCAGAGTTTCCACCCATTGGGCTCTCATTTTCAATTCCAGCAAATTCCACCTTAGTTATTTCACTCACTGTAAGACTTGTTACCCCTTCAGCACCACAATAAGGAGACGGAAAAGTGGAGCCATTTCCCTGAATATTCACTGTATAATCCTCTGTTTGACCAGCTCTTAAGCCAGAATCACAAGCAGAATGAATGGAATTCTCAGCATTAGGATCCGAATAAGCAGACACATTTGTATTTTTAAGAACTCTCATTCTCTTACTACCAGCAGATACGTTAGCAGGTATCACAATGTCACTGTCGATGGTAAAAGCATTAGCTGGATTAGCAGCTTCCAGCCTTCCTATATAAAAACCCTCTCCTGCATCATCAAAACTACCATTCCCGTTAAAATCAATATAAACCATTACATCACTGGGAAAAGTGCTTGAGGGCCCTTTAATTGCTATTGGATATGCATTTCCAGCTACCAGATCAGTGGACAATGAAGTAAAGTCTTCATATTCCTGAGCTGTTGATGAATTGGTTGATGATGGATTATTGATACTCCCAAAGGAGATATTGCTTATCATATTACTTCCTGCACCATACTGAAAAGTCGGAGTGCAGTATTGAGCTTTGCTCAGCCCACATAATACGATAACAGAAAGAGTAGTTATTTTTTTCATAGAGTTCTTCATTTTTATGGAGACAAATTTATATTTATTTAGAATCAATAAAAATAAGAAAGTAATGATATTTATCAGTTTAAAGACATTTATCCTTAAAACACTAAAAAATAAGCAATGAAATCAAAGTTAATTATATAGTTGTCAATAAGTTTGAATCATTAGCGTTTTTGAATTATTTCTCTGGCATTTTGCTTATGATCCTCATATTTTTTAAAGTAAGCCTCTAATTTCCTATGGGCATCAGGATGATTAAGCTTTATTCTACCCTCTCCTTTTCCCAATAAACTTACATACCCCTGATCTATATAATCTATATTGATAGACAAAGGCTGTTTCCAGTCTAGTGTTCCGCTAATATGAAGATATTTAAGGTTTTTAATTCCTCTTAAGCCATCAAAGCTGGAAACTTTCCTGAGATTTTCAAAATGCAATGCTTTCAGTTTTGGAAGATTTTGGAACGGAGACAGATCTGAAAAGCCTGAAACATATTCCAATGATAATTCTTCTAAATCTGTCAGAGAACTGATAAATTAAATATCATTAGCACGGAAATACTTTATTCTTAACCTTTTAAGACTCCTCATCTCAGCAATTGCTTTAATTTGTTAAGGATTAGGTTGATCCAGATTTGTTTCTTCAAGGTTGGGACACTCAAAGATCAGTTTCCAGTTTTGATGATGCTTACCTATTGTTAAAACCTGAACCAATCCAGGATCAGACATCTCTTTATCCACAGAATATGACAGCGTATGATGGGTTGAAGTTATTTTCCAATAATGATCTATTTTTCCTAATAATCCTTCACTTTCCTGTTTCATACCTGATATTTCTTATGGATGTAAATAATGCCCAAAATCCTTTGAGTCCTCTTTTTGCTGTATAAAAATAGGTATTTAATTCAGGTTTTCAATAAGAACGGCTGAAGCTCCACCACCACCATTACAAATCGCAGCAATACCATACTTACCTCCTTCCTGACGCAATACATTCACTAATGTCGCCATAATCCTTGCTCCGGAGGCTCCAATCGGATGTCCCATAGCTACAGCGCCGCCATATACATTTACTTTGTCCAGATCATAGCCAAGGATCTGCTGATTGGACAGAATTACAGAAGAATAGGCTTCATTGATTTCAAAATAATCAATATCAGACAGACTAAGTCCCGTGATTTTAAGAACTTTTTGAATAGCAACTGAGGGAGAAGTCGTAAACCATTCCGGGGATTGAGCGGCATCAGCATACGCTATAATTCTAGCCAATGGTTTAAGAGCATACTTCTGTACAGCTTCTGAAGAACCCAATAATAGTGCTGCTGCCCCATCGTTCAGATTACTTGAATTGGCTGCAGTGAGCATACCATCATTTTCAAAAGCCGGTTTAAGCAGGGAAATCTTTTCAGGAATAAGTTTATCTATATCTTCATCTCTTTCTATAAAAACAGCTCCTTTCTTTCCTTCTATTGAGATACTGAACAATTCAGCATTGAATTTGTTTCCGGCTGCTGCTTCCTGAGCTCTTTGGTAGGACATTAAAGCATAATCATCCAGTTGTTGCCTTGTTAAGCCGTATTTTTTAACGCCTAACTCTGCAGCACTTCCCATGTGAAAATCATGATACACATCCCAAAGACCATCTTTTATCAACCCATCTGTAAATTGGGTATCTCCCAATTTCTGACCTTTCCGTAGATAATTATAGTGAGGCACATTGCTCATGCTTTCCATTCCGCCTGTCATAACAAGATTTTCCAATCCGAGTTGGATCTGCTGTGCTCCGATCATTGCTGCTTTCATTCCGGAAGCACACACTTTATTAACCGTTGTAGCATCTTTGTCTACCGGAATTTTTGAAAAAATAGCGGCCTGCCTCGCTGGTGACTGCCCTACACCTGCACTTAAAACATTTCCCATGTATACACTATCTATATTTTCCGGGGAAATCAATACACTTTCATAAGTCTTTTGTATAGCCATAGCTCCCAGCTGAGACGCTGTAAAATTGGACAGACTTCCCATAAAACCTCCAATAGGAGTTCTTTTTGCTGCAATAATGAATGCTTCTTTCATAGTTTTGTTTATTTAAAAAAATACCAATCGGTATATTAAGGGGTGAAAATTTCCATTTATTTTACTATTCAGACAAATATAACAAAAAATATACTGATCGGTATATTTATAAAGCAAAAAAAGATGAAACTAATTTAAATGCCTCATCCTGTACATACTTCTATGAGCTTCGTTAATGAAATATAGTAAAGAATTCTGAATATAGAGATTCTTCGCTGCTCTCAGAATGACAAAAGACTGTTTTTGTCATTTAAGCTAGTATCATTTCTTATTCTCTGCTTAACTGATCCAGCTTTTTTAGCAAGGTAGGAATTCTGTAAGGGCCATGCATTTGTTCTACATTTGCCTTCACATAATCTACATCTATTCCTTTCGCTGTTACAAAAAGCGGTGTTTTACTATCACCACGCAGAACATTTCTTCTTTGGGAATCTGGTGTTGTAAATTCATTTTTGGCAATGCCTATTACCGGATATTTCTCATGTAACGCTTCATAAAGATGTCCTCCCAGTCCTATTTTCCCATCATTATCAAGGGTAACATATCCGTCAACGATGATAATATCTTCTTCTTTTACTACTATTTTATTGAGTAAGCTCAGAATACATGGCAGTTCTCTTTTGTAGAAGGCACCGCTTTCATATCCTGAACTGATGGATGTCTGCTCTGTAAAGATTTCGACTTCCCGGTCGGATGTCCAGTCTTCAAAAGCAATACATACGGTATTAGCATAGTCTTCATAATAGTAAGTATCAAATGCGTAAATCATTTTGTTTTAATTATACAGCCAAGATAAACCATCTATCGATAGCAAGCAAAAAGTCTGTACAACTAATGAATAGTTATTTTTCAGAAAATTTACTTTTTGATAATAGATCTTAGCAAATAAGAGCCAGTACAACTTTGCTTGATAAAAAAATCACTTCCTTATAATTTTTGACCACAGATGACTCTACTTATTCCTTTGCAAATAATTATAAAAAATCTGTGAAAATCAGGAAAACCTGTGGTTGATATTTTTTAGGTCTTTACTGGATTTTTTTTTTGAAGCCTATTTCAATGATTTTCCGGATTAAAAAAACTCACCGAAATGCCATAAAATCCCTGATGGATCGTGTACGAAACACTCTTTTCCCCAATGCATAGTTCTTACAGGAGTAAGTCTTACATTTTCATATTTATCTGTAAGTTCTAAAGTCAAAAGTTCTTTCCAGAATTCATCTGTACTGGCTACTTCCATAAAAATCATGGTATTGTCAACCCAGTCTTTTGCATAATAGTCCTGAAGATAAAAACCTATTTCTTCCCTTTTAAACAATGAAAGTTTAGGCTCAAGGATCACTTCTTCAAATCCCAGATCTTTATAAAAGTTTCTGCTTATCTCAAAGTTCATTGCTCCGATAAAAGGTCTGATGGATTTCAGCTGTGGTCTCATACTATTCTATCTTTCCAGTTATCGTAGGTCATTTCAAACTTGATCTCGTTTTTCCCATGAACTCCAATTTCTTTCCAGCCTGATTTCCTATAAAAAGTTTCGGCTCTTGTCTGAGGCGAGGTTCCAAGCCAAATATGCTCCTTTGTCTGCTCAAAATACCAATCAAGCATTATATCATGGAGCTTCCTTCCAACCCTTTTGTTTTCAAAATCAGGATGTACAAACAATGCCCAGACATTCTTTTCTTGCAGATCAACAATCGAAAAGCCTGCAATCTGTCCTTCTGCTTCGCCCACCCAGCCTTTTCCTCTTTCAAACATAAACAGCTCACAATCTCTGTCTGTAACCAGTCCGGGATCTGATAAGGTATTTTCCTTCACTGCATTTCTTATGACCTGAATTTGAGGGATATCTTCTAATCTGGCTTCACGGGTTATTATATTCATAGATAAAAATAAGTTAAGTTTTGAATATGACAAAGGTGCAAAAAATATGTTTATCAAATTAACTTAAAGAATACTATCTATCCTTAAAAATCTGAATACATGATTCCCTGCACCTCAGGATGTAAGTTATAGTCTAATTAAACTCGTTATCCTTATTTTTTATCTACCACAATTCTGTCTGCTCTATTCGCAATATCCCATGCCGTAGTAAAAACAAGTTGAGTTCTTTTTTCCAATAGTTTATAATCAATTTTATCTGGCTTATCCGTTGGTTTATGATAATCTTCATGAATTCCGTCGAAGAAGAATGCTACCGGAACATTGTTTTTAGCAAAATTATAATGATCTGAACGATAATATAACTGTTGAGGATCATTAAGATCATCATATTTATAGTTCAGTTCAAGGTTGTTGGTCTTTTTGTTAGCTACCTCATTAATAACTTTAAGTTCGGAGCTTAACATATCGGAACCTATCACATATACATATTGTTTTCCTCTGTTGTCAGGATCGTCACGTCCAATCATATCAATGTTAAGGTCAACAACGGTATTCGCTAATGGAAAAACCGGGTTATCGGTATAGTATTCTGAACCGAATAAGCCATGTTCTTCGCCTGTTACATGAAGAAACAAGACAGATCTTTTAGGACCTTTCCCTGCCTTTTTAGCTTCCTGGAAGGCTTTAGCCATTTCCATCACAGCAACCGTTCCGCTTCCGTCATCATCAGCTCCATTATATACTACCCCATTTTTTGTTCCCACATGGTCATAATGTGCAGAAACCACCACAATTTCTTCGGGTTTTTCACTTCCTTCAATGAAAGCCAGAATATTTTCCGAATCCGGAAGATTACCACCGCCTCTTTTTTTCATAAAATCCGAAGGAACTTTCTGATAATAAGATCCTAGCGCCTTTGGATAAGAAACCCCAAGACTTTTATAATAGTTAACAATATACTCTCCCGCTTTTTTCTGCCCTTTGCTACCGGTATCTCTGCCTTCCATCTCATCTGAGGCAATAACATACAGGTTTTTCTTTAAGTCCTCTGCCTTAATCATCTTGTAAGCATCGGCAAACGCTTTATCATGTTTTACTGCAACAGGGTTTGCGGATACACCATCAGCAACCTGTGCCGTTCCGCAACTCGTCATCAAAGCAAGAGCAAATAACGGAATAAGTAGTTTTTTCATACTGAATAATTTTCTTAAAAATAATAATTTTTATTGAATCTGGAATATACAGGAGAAGATCCTGCAAAGTAATTCCCAACAAGCAGACATTGGAAACTCCTACAATGTATCATCAGCCTCTCTTTACAATATAGAATATTCATAAAATAGAAATAAATTTTATCATATTTAAAAAAATAACCCCAATCCAATATCATTTTTTATTATTTTTGACTAAAATACAAAATAGATGAAAGAAATTCAAGGGTTTACTCATTATTCCTTTTTTACCGAAATGTCTGAACTAGCCACAAAACACGGAAGTTTTGATCTTTCACTGGGCTTACCTGATTTTGATATTGATGAACGCCTGAAATTCTTTTTAAAAGAGGCTTCTGATATCGATACTCATCATTATGAACCTCTTGCTGGAAACCCTTTATTAATCGAAAATATTATCAGTTTTAACAATAAAAGGAAAAACAGTATTTCTTTAAAAGCAAATGAAATAACTATTGTACCCTGTGCAACTTTTGCTTTATATACCGCACTTAAATCTATTTTGAATCAGGGAGATGAAGTTGTCATCGTTCAGCCTTCTTATTATACTTATGCTCCTTCTGTTGTGATGAACGGGGGCATTCCTGTTTATTACGACCTTGAATTCGACTTTACCATAAACTGGACCCAATTTAAAGCCTGCATCTCTGAAAAGACCAAAGCAATTATCATCAATTCTCCACAAAATCCAACCGGAAAAGTATGGAAACAGAATGATTGGAAACATTTGTATGAATTGATAAGCAACCGGGAAATCTATTTAATTTCGGAAGAGATCTACGATACTTATTGTTTTGATGAAGCGGAACATTACAGTTCATTTATTCATCCTGAGCTTAGAAACAGAACATTCTGTATCTTTTCATTCGGGAAAATGTTTCATACTTCAGGATGGAAAGTAAGTTATATGCTCGCTTCAGAAGAGTTAACAACCTTATTCAGAAATCATCAGCAGTACATTTCCTATAGTGCCAACGCCCCAGCTCAATATGCCCTGGCAAAGTATCTGGAAGTATTTGATACTTCGGAAAACAAAAAAATAATGCAGCGAAAACGGGATATTTTTAATCAATTACTTAAAGAAACGCCTCTTTACATTGAGCAAGAAGCTGAGGGAAGTGTTTTTCAAATTGTTAACTTCAGAAACGTTTCCAAGACCATGACGGATGTAGAGTTTTCAAAATGGCTGACCATTGATAAAAAGGTAGCCTGTCTTCCACTTTCGGCTTTTTATAATTCCAGACAGAATTCAGATTATATCCGGTTCAGCTTTGCCAAAAAAGATGAAGTGATTATTCAGGCATTGGAGCATCTGAGAAAGAATCTATAACAGTCATACGCTTTTACTGGATTGGACATCGCAAAAGACGCCAAAATTATTTTAAAAAGACGTTTTTAAGGCGCAAGAATATTTCGACTTCGCTCAATATAAGATTTTCAGCAAGAAAGACAGCTAATATTTTGCCACGAATAAAAACCTTTCACTTTCTACAAGATTCTATACTCCTATATGGTTCAAAAAAATATTTAAACCCCATATTCGTAAAACTAAGCATACATTATGTTATTCGTTCATTCGTAGCATTAAAATAAGAAGTAAAAAATTTTATCACAGATAAAATCCTAGTGCTTTAAAAATATGATTTCGATATTTCAAGCTCTTTACATCCTTTGCGCTACTCCAACAAAACATAAAAAAAGCACCGCTAATGCAGTGCTTTAGTATTATTGATTAATATTGATTAAAGAGCCAGAACTCTCACATCAATTCTTCTGTTTTTGGCTTTACATTCATCTGTATCATTGGCTTCACAAATTGGATGCTGTGAACCATACCCTTCTGCTTCAATTCTATCGGCCGAGATTCCCAACTCCAACAGCTTAAGTTTTGCAGTCTGAGCTCTCAGATTAGATAACTTCTGATTGCTTTCTTCATTACCGCTGTTATCTGTATACCCTCCTAATTTTACTTTCAGATCAGGATATGCATTTAAAATTTCCGCAATATTGTTCAGCTGTAGCTCATAGCCTGTTTTAAAATCACTTGATCCTGTTTCAAAATAAAGATTTTCGATGGTATACCATTTGTTAGGGTCCAGAATAGCCTTATCTTTTTGATTAACGGCATTATAAAGCTGATATAACTGACTGGTTTCACCTAGTTCAATTGTTTTTCCACCTTTCAGTTTTACTTTTTGCAGATTTCCCGTTTCATATACAAAGTCTCCACTTTCATTAAGATGCCCTTTCACTTCACCCGGAGCAACGGAAGCCTTAAGATTTGATGATGTTGAGAATGTTCCTGAGACTCCGGTTAAGCTTTCTATTTTTGCTTTTCTGTTTGCTTCAATTTTATCCTTATGTATTACTGCTAAAGTAGGTGCAATCACCAATGAAACAATTGACATCAGTTTAATCAGAATATTCATTGATGGTCCGGAAGTATCTTTAAAAGGATCTCCTACCGTATCTCCTGTTACAGAAGCCTTATGGGGTTCTGAACCTTTATAATACATCTTACCATTGATCTCAACCCCTTTCTCAAATGATTTTTTTGCATTATCCCAAGCACCTCCGGCATTGTTCTGAAACATTCCCATCAGTACGCCACATACAGTAGCTCCAGCAAGAAAACCTCCTAATACTTCAGGACCAAAGATAAACCCGATCAGTAATGGTGAAATAATCGCAATAGCTCCCGGCAACATCATTTTTCGGATAGATGCATCAGTAGAAATCGCAACGCACTTTTCATACTCCGGCTGGGCTTTTCCTTCTAAAATTCCGGGAATTTCACGGAACTGCCTTCTTACTTCTTCTACCATCGCCATGGCGGCTTGTCCAACGGCTGTGATGGCTAATGAAGAGAATATAAACGGGATCATTCCACCAACAAAGAGACCTGCCAGAACATCAGCTCTGTAAATATCAATACCATCAATACCTGCAATTCCTACAAAGGCTGCAAACAATGCCAGTGCAGTTAACGCTGCAGAAGCAATAGCAAACCCTTTTCCTGTAGCTGCCGTTGTATTTCCTACAGCATCCAAAATATCGGTTCTTTCACGAACTTCTTTAGGGAGCTCACTCATTTCAGCAATACCTCCAGCATTATCTGCAATGGGACCGAAAGCATCAATAGCTAACTGCATTGCTGTAGTGGCCATCATTCCGGCAGCGGCAATCGCAACTCCATATAATCCGGCACATAGATAAGATCCGTAAATACCTCCCGCGAGTACAAGAATCGGAAGTAATGTTGATTCCATTCCTACAGAAAGTCCGCCGATAATATTAGTGGCATGTCCGGTTGAAGACTGTCTCACAATACTGGAAACGGGTCTTTTCCCCATCGCTGTATAATATTCTGTAATAATACTCATCAGGGTTCCCACAACCAATCCAACCATGATGGCTCCGAATACACCCATTTTTGTAAACTCATGACCTCTTAAAACCATTTTTTCTGGGAGAAGATAGGTTACCAGAAAATAAGAAGCAATGGCTGTAATAACAATACTGCCCCAATTTCCTAAATTCAGTGCATTTTGTACACTGGAAGTGGATGAACCCTCATTATCATTGATCTTCACAAATAAAGTTCCTATCATTGAAAAGATAATTCCTGTTCCTGCAATCAACATGGGTAAAAGAATTGGTGCAAAACCTCCGAATGCATCATCAGAAATTGTTTCTCGTCCCAATACCATTGTTGCCAATACAGTAGCTACATAAGACCCGAAAAGGTCGGCACCCATCCCTGCAACGTCTCCCACATTATCTCCCACATTATCTGCAATAGTTGCTGGATTTCTTGGATCATCTTCCGGAATTCCGGCTTCTACTTTCCCTACCAGGTCAGCTCCAACATCTGCTGCTTTTGTATAAATTCCACCACCTACTCTTGCGAAAAGAGCGATAGATTCAGCACCAAGGGAAAATCCGGTAAGAATTTCTATGGTTGTTTCCATTTCGTGGGAATCTACTGTGACTTCCGGTGCAAAAATCTGTTTAATAATTAAAAACAAAGCTCCTAACCCTAACACCGCAAGTCCCGCTACTCCCATTCCCATCACAGAACCTCCTGTAAAAGATACTTTAAGGGCTTTGGACAAGGACGTCCTTGCTGCTTCTGCAGTTCTTACATTGGCTTTGGTTGCAATTTTCATCCCTATAAAACCGGCTGTAGCAGAAAAAATAGCTCCTACTGCAAAGGCAAGTCCTATACTCCAGTGTGAGTTGGCATTACTTGATCCCATTACTGCTAAAAGAATGGCTACAACGACGACAAAATAGGCTAAGATTTTATATTCGGCCTTTAAGAAGGCCATGGCACCATCAGCAATATGTCCGCTGATTATTTTCATTTTTTCATTTCCTGCATTCTGTTTACTTACCCAGTTGCTCTGAAGAAATGTATAAAGTAAAGCTACGACACCAAAAATTGGCACTAACACAAATAGATCCATAGTTTAATATTTTTTTGGTAATAGAAAATTAAATATAATAAATAATTATCATCAAAACATTAAAAAAATCGCAGACATACAATTACCAATTAAAATAATCTTACATATGGATGATGATTGTATCAAAAATACGGAGGTTTGAGAATCAATGTAAAAGCCGATAAAATAAGGTATACAAGTGATTCTTATTTTTTTTAACCATTAAATTAAAATAAGCTTCGCTTTAAGTGGAAACGTTATCTTTACTTCAATAAAAAAGGATAAACAGTTTCCCGTTTATCCTTTTTATTATTTACATCAGAGCGTCTTATCCTCCGAATTTATCTGCATAGTCTGTTTGAGAAGCTTTAATCACTTTTCTTGCATGTTCAGCACCGTAAACTTCTTGAATTCTGCATTTTGCAGGCTCATCCGGTAAGTTTTTGTACGTTAAGAAGTAGTGCATCAATCTTTTAACTTCTGCTTCCGGTAACTCAGTAATGTCTCTGAAGTGTCCGAATGCGTGGTCATTAATCATTACCGCTACAATTTTATCATCAGCTTCTCCACCATCTATCATTTTAAAACCACCGATTGGAATAGCTTCCATCAATAAGCCTCCTGCATGGATATTGTGAGAACTTAAAACACAAATATCAAGTGGATCATGATCTCCCATTGTCACATCAGTAGCTCCTGCTTCTACAGCAAGTTTCATCACTTCTTTATCACAATATGTTCTTGGAACAAAACCATATAAAGCAGGGATAATGTTAGAGAATTTCTGAGGCCTGTCTACTTTTAAATATCCTGTTTCTTTATCTACTTCATATTTAATAGTATCTGAAGGAACAATTTCCACAAATACATTTACAACATTTGGCGCATCTTCTCCTGCAGAAATTCCGTGCCATGGATGTGCTTTAAAATTTGGAATCATTATTTATCTGTTATTTTTTAAGTTATTATTAAAATTTCTTTTCTTAAATCTTCTATTGTTTCCGCAACATAGTCATTGCTTTCCATATAGTTCATGATGAAGATGGCTTTAAATTCATCAAGTTTCACTTCACCTTTCAATCCATCGTAAGTCTTATGAAGAAGGTCTATAATGGCATTTTTAGAGTCCACAATATTTTTCCAGGAGTTCTTCGTTACATACAGCTGTTGAGAGGAATTGTATTCAAACTCTTCGTTGATTGCTTTTTCTGTAAGGAAGATAAACTCATGAACAGCCAATCCTTTATCAAATCGCTGAATCAGGTTCGAAGGTTTTATTCTGTCAAGGAACAAAGTCATTCTTTCATAAGAATGTGCTTTATTCTCTGAATTTGACTTTACGGTAAGTAATTTTAGTTCCTGGTTTTTTAAGCTTATATACGAGTGTACAAATTGTCTCAGCAAAACCAGAAAAGGAATTGCAATAATTAGTGCAAATGCATAGGGTAGATATCCTGAAAGACTCGTCATAATTTTAGGATGCAAAATTACTAATATTTTCTGATATTACAGTTCAAATAATGCGGGTCTTTGTGTAACTTCATGATAACATACACTGTTTTCATCAAAAAAGTGATATACCAGGCTTTTTCTGGTTCTGTTTTTATCTGTATGAGGCTCTCCACCATGAAGAATATTGGCATGCCAGATCAGCATATCTCCTTTTTTTGCTCTGAAAACTTCTTTTTTCAATCCTAATTCTCTGACTTTGTTTTCCAAAAATTCTTCATAAGCCTTATAGCTTTTCTTCCCTATTTTTAAAGCTGTCCCTTCATTACCGTAATCTGAATTCAGGAAATAAGGTAATTTATGGCTTCCAGGAATATAATGTAGAGCTCCATTATTTTCATCTACATCTTCTAAGGCAATCCACACCCCTAGAAGCCCGCCCAACGGGAACGTTGTCATATGAATGCTGTCGGAATGGGTTTTCTGCTGGCTTCCGTTAATAAAGTTGATACTTTGAAACAATTTGGCTTTACCATCAAGCAAAACAGACAGAAACTCCAGCAAATTTTTATCGTTTCCGATATTTCTAATGATTTCAGAATGATGAATAGCAAACATGAGCTTCCCGCCATAACGGAATTTTAATGTTCCGTCTTTCATCAGTTTTTCAATCTCAATATTGATATTTTCTGCGGCTTCCGGACTAATAAAATTTCTTATAATCATGTATCCGTTATCATCATAACGAAGAGCACTTTCTTTATTTTCTTCTGATAAATCTTTAAAAAAAGCAGTGGATAAGAGTTTTTCTTCAGCAATACTTCTTTCTGTCTGAGGAAGATGAGCAAAATCCTTACTTGAAATGCTCGAAAAGTAACTCTTTTTGACACCGTATTTTTTATATAGTGGAATATTATGCTTTAACTTACTTTTTTTAAAGAAATTATAAAGCATATAGGATAATTTATAATTACGAACTTGCTGTAACATAAAGGTTATTATAAGTTTTATAAAGGTACGGAATAATACTAAATTAGAACCAATCTAAACAATACTTTTTATCATTTAAAAAACCTTCCTTTTACCAGTAAAGATCCTAATTTTTTGAAAAGATCTTTTTTTGAACGCTCTATAGTCCCATAAGGTTTCAACTCCGGTCGGAACCCTCTGAAAAACTCTTCAATATTCGGAATATCTCCTCCTTCAAAGTCAAAGATGTTGGTTTCAATGGTTTCTTTAATCATCCGGTCAATCAGTACAGAAGCTCCGGATAATTTTACATATTCTTTATCACTAAAGTTCCCCAAAAGAGCCACCATACCACAGTCTGAATAAGTAGCAATAACATTGATGATTTTTCCCTGATAATAAAAAGCAAGAAAATTCAAATATTTCAGATGATAGAAGGTTTCATAAATCTCCATAAAACCGGACAGATCACTTTCTTTACTCAATCCTATAATATTGGATTCTATAAAAGACTTCACTTCATCATAAGAAACAGTCTTCAGTTCCGACACATCCCAAACCTCCTGATCCAGCCTAAGCTTCCTCTTTCTTTTAGGTGAATATCTAGCATACACCTTTTCATAGGCATCAGGATAAATTAAAAAATTTTTCTTTATTCTGAAATCTGTACGAAGTTCATTACCATCATTAAAAGGATATGCTCTTATCAGATAGTGACTTTCCAGATAGTCCAGAAATTTTTCATTAAGATTCACATCATCTTTTCCTGAAAAAACTCCCAATTGCTGGCAAAGTTTCGGATTATGAACGATTTTCACTCCATATTTCCTAACGAAAGGGATGGGCATTACAGCTTCATAATCATTATATACAAGTATCTCCCATTGATTAGGTGCCGTAGTGTCTAAAAAGTCTTTTGTAGCGGAGTATTTTCTTTGCTCAGAATTTTCTAAGCATTGAGAATATTTTACAAAATCAATTTCATGGTATTTCAATCTTCTAATCATAATAATCCTGCGTCCGAAAAACTAAAATAGGAATCCTGTGTAATGATAATATGGTCTAAAAGCTGGATGCTTAATACTTTTCCCGCTTCTTTTATTTTTTGGGTAATGTTAATATCTTCTTTACTTGGCTTAAGACTTCCTGAAGGATGATTGTGAGCAATAATAACTCCTGTGGAAAAATGTTCAAGTGCTGTTTTAAACAATACCCTTACATCTACAATAGATTGGCTTATTCCACCTTGTGTCAGTTGTGAAGTGTGTAATACTTTGTTGCTGTTATTCAGAAAAATAGCCCAAAACTCTTCAGTTCTCAGATCTGACAATTGATTTTTCAGGATCGCATAAGCGTCATGACTGTTCCCAATAATTGATTTTTCAGGGATTTCCTGCCCGGCTCTTCTTCTTCCTATTTCCAGCGCTGTAATAATGGAAATAGCTTTTGCCTCTCCTATCCCTTTGAATTTCATCAGATCTTTAACAGAAAGCAAACTTAGCTGATGCCAGTTATTATTGACGGATGCTAAAATTTTTCTTGCCAGTTCTAAAACGCTCTCTTCCCTATTCCCGCTTCCCATAATAATGGCTAAAAGTTCAGAATCGGAAAGTGCATTCTTACCTTTTTGTAAGAACTTTTCCCGGGGTCTGTCGTCTTCTGCCAAAAATTTTAAGGACATGGATTAAGTATAAAAGATTAATAGAAAGTGTATAAGATAATAGGTTTCTCTGAGTTATCAATATATTTTGCTGTTTCATTAAAAGAATTGATGGAAAGCATCGGACAGCCTAAACTCAAACATGCTGGCTTCTCGGATTCTACATCAGGAACACTGCTAAAGGAATGAAGAACAATGGCCCTCTGCATGGCATTATCGTTGGTGGGATCCAGTCCTTTTAAACGGTAAGCTTTCCCAAATTGTCCAACATAACTTCCTCCAACTGCATATTTCCCAAGCGAAGACTGATAAGATCCTTCAATATTACTGAACTTCAAAGCATTTGACCCTGAAATTACAGATCCTGAACCATGAGCTACAATAGCTTTTTGTACGATTTTATTATTCTTCAGGTTGTAAACGAAGTAACGGTATTTTCCTGATGGAATTTTAAAGTTAATAAAGATGGCCAGATCCTGATTATAGTCTTTATCTTTAATAAATTTTTTAATTTCTGAGATCCTGGATTCAGGTATCCCCAATCCTTCTGCCTGCTGCGATTCAGCTTTTGAGCAGGAAACTAAAAGTATAAAAAGAAAAATAACGTGTTTCATCATCTGTGTAAGAAAGCTATTCTATAATCATTCCATCTTTCATGACAAGCTTACGGTCTGTAATTTCAGCCAGATTCGGGTTGTGGGTAACAATCACAAAGGTTTGATTATACTTATCTCTAAGGTCAAAAAACAGCCTGTGAAGGTCATCCGCATTTTTTGAATCCAGGTTTCCCGTAGGTTCATCAGCAAAGATAATTTTCGGTGAATTGATTAAAGCTCTTGCAACAGCTACCCTTTGCGCTTCTCCACCGGAAAGCTGGTTGGGTTTATGATTCAGTCGTTGTTCAATTTTAAGGTCTTCAAATAAAGCATACGCCTTTTCCATGGCTTCTCTTTCATTAGCGCCTGCAATTCTGGTAGGAAGTAATACATTTTCCAAAGCAGTAAACTCAGGAAGCAGCTGATGAAACTGAAATACAAAACCGATATTCTGGTTTCTGAATTTTGATAACTGTTTATCATTCATGTTGATAAATGATTCTCCTGCAATCTCAATTTCAGTATCATATTTCCCTGATTGAGAGGGAAGATCCAAAGTTCCTAAAATCTGCAGCAATGTTGATTTACCTGCTCCGGATTCTCCTACAATAGAAACCACTTCCCCTACTTTAATATGAATATCAACTCCTTTCAGTACTTCTAAATTCCCATAAGATTTATGGATATTTCTTGCTTTAATCATGATTCAAAAATAGTAACATATTGTCGATTTTACAACAGATTATACCAACAATATTGATATTAAAACAAAAAACCTCCCGATTGGGAGGTTTTAGTATAAATCTTTTAGAAATTACAGTAACAAAGTTAATGGATTTTCTAAATATGTTCTTAAAGTTTGTAAGAATTGAGCACCTGTAGCACCGTCTACAACTCTGTGGTCACATGCTAATGAAAGCTTCATTGTGTTGCCCACTACAATCTGGCCATTCTTAACGATTGGCTTCTCAATAATAGCTCCTACTGAAAGGATTGCAGAGTTTGGTTGGTTGATGATACTTGTAAATGTCTCGATTCCGAACATTCCAAGGTTAGAAATAGAGAATGTAGATCCTTCCATTTCGTTAGCCTTAAGACCTTTACTCTTAGCTCTTGAAGCCATATCTTTTACAGCTGCAGAGATTTGAGTGTAAGACATTTGATCTGTATTTTTCAATACCGGAACTACCAATCCGTCAGGAATAGCTACTGCTACTCCAACATTGATATTTCCTCTGTGGATGATCTTATCACCTGCCCAGCTTGAATTTACTTGTGGGTGTTTTCTTAAAGCAATTGCTGTTGCCTTAATAATCATATCATTGAATGAAATCTTCGTATCCGGAATAGAGTTGATCTCTTTTCTAGCTTCGATCGCTTTATCCATGTTGATTTCAACCATTAAATAATAATGCGGAGCAGAGAACTTACTTTCAGAAAGACGTTTTGCAATAATATTTCTTACCTGCGAGTTTGGAGTCTCTGTATCTTCTCCCTGAACGAAGTTTACAGCAACCTGAGCAGCAGCACTTGCAGCCGGAGCTGAAGCAGCTGGTTTTGCAGCCGGCTGATAGTTTTCAATATCTTTTTTAACGATTCTTCCGTTTTCACCTGAACCTTGAACACTGTTGATGTCAACTCCTTTATCCTGAGCCATTTTCTTAGCTAATGGAGAAATTGCCACTCTGTCTGAAGACGAAGTATTAGCAGCCGGAGCAGCTTTTTCTTCAGTTTTAGCTTCTGCCTTCTGTTCAGCTGGTTTTTCTGATGACTGAGTTGCTGTTTTAGGAGCTCCTATTGCTGAAACGTCTGTTCCTGCAGGGCCAATAATAGCCAATACAGTGTCAACCGGAGAAGCACCACCTTCTTCCACACCTTGCTTCAATAATACTCCATTGAATTCAGATTCGAAATCCTGTACCGCTTTATCTGTTTCAATTTCAGCAAGAAGATCACCTTCTTTTACTGTATCACCTACATTTTTGTGCCATTTAGCAACTTTACCTTCTGTCATTGTATCAGAAAGTCTTGGCATTGTAATCACTTCTACTCCTGCCGGAACTTCTGCGGAAGCAGTTTCCACAGCTTCTGCTTTAGGCTGTTCTTCTGATTTTGTTTCTTCAGCACCTGCAGCCGGAGCAGCAGCCCCTCCTGTTAATCCTGAAATATCTTCTCCTTCATTACCGATAATTGCTAAAACTGAGTCTACAGCAGCTGCAGCACCTTCTTCTACACCAACGTATAAAAGGGTACCTTCTACTTCAGATTCGAAATCCTGAACTGCTTTGTCAGTTTCAATTTCAGCTAAAATATCTCCTTCCTTTACTTTATCTCCTACTTTTTTATGCCATTTCGCCACCTTACCTTCCGTCATAGTGTCAGAAAGGCGGGGCATCGTAATTACTTCTGCCATAATTTATTTTAATTTGAAAATTTAGCAATCTGAAAATCTGAAAATTAAAAAAGGACATATCATATCACATTCTCAAATTTTCAAATTGTCAAATTAACTCATTATCTTTTAGTTTTCTAATTTGTCTAAGAATGGATAATCTTCCTGAGCATATACATACTCATAGATTTTCTCAGCATCCGGATATGGAGAATTCTCCATGAATTCTATACACTCTTCAACAAAGTCTCTTGACTTGTTATCCATAACTTCTAATTCAGCTTCTGTAGCCCATCCGTTTTCAAGAATTCTGTGTTTTACCAATTCAATCGGGTCATCATTCTTGTGAACAGCTACTTCTTCTTTAGATCTGTAAGGCTCAGCATCAGACATAGAGTGTCCTCTGTAACGGTAAGTTCTTGCTTCAATGAATGTTGGTCCGTCTCCTCTTCTAGCTCTTTCAATAGCTTCGTAAGCCGCTTCAGCTACTTTTACAGGGTCCATTGCATCTACAGCAAGACAAGGCATTTCGTACCCTAATCCTAATTTATAGATATCTTCGTGGTTTGCTGTTCTTTTTACAGAAGTACCCATAGCGTACTGGTTGTTTTCTACTACAAATACTACAGGAAGTTTCCAGTTCATTGCCATGTTGAATGTTTCATGTAATGAACCTTGTCTTGCAGCACCATCTCCGAAGAAACAAATGTTTACAGCTTTTCTGTCGAAATATTTATCTGCAAAAGCAATACCTGCTCCCAAAGGAATTTGTCCTCCAACAATACCATGACCTCCGTAGAAACGGTGCTCTTTACTGAAAATGTGCATAGATCCACCCATACCTCCGGATGTACCTGTAGCTTTACCACAAAGTTCAGCCATGATTCTCTTAGGATCTACTCCCATCGCCATTGGATGGATGTGGCATCTGTAAGCAGTAATCATACTGTCTTTTGTAAGATCCATTGCATGTGTAAACCCGGCAGGGATTGCTTCCTGACCATTATACAAATGTAAAAATCCTCTGATCTTTTGTTTTAGGTAAAGAGAACGGCATTTGTCTTCAAACCTTCTCCACATTGTCATATCTTCATACCACTTCAGGTATACCTCTTTAGAAAATTCTTTCATGTGTTAGCTCTTGCTTTTTTATGATGAAATAGTTGAGCAAAATTATGAAAAAAACTTTGTTTTTATTGTATGCATAAGTAACTTTTCGTTTTTTCTCTAAAATCTACTTGCAGGCGGAGTGGATTATTCTTAATTTTCGACCCAAAGAAATGTTTGTAAAATGGCACCCCAACTGTTATTTTCTTATGGCAACATCTAAGAAATCAGCCTGTGCATATAGTATTTTTGATATAATTAATAAAACTGGTTATCAAAAAAACATTGCGTTTTATACCTCTTCTTCTTTCATCTTTAATTATTGTTAACATCTCTTTTGGTTATTTCAACAGCTTCTTTTCCGGTGAAAATTCTGAAAGTTTCAGCGTTCGGTCTTCAATAGTATTAACAAAATCACCGTGTAATTTTGCTGTCCGTATCTTAATATCTTTCCATTCCTGATCTGCCATAAAACTCTGCCATGCTATTTTCTTTGTATTTTCATCTTTCCATTCAAGCAGATAGACAAATTCCGTTTTCCCTTCAAATTCAGACTCCCAGATAGACACGATATTGAATCCATGCTTTTTCATGATTCTCAGGGCATGATCCCTGAACCGGTCTAAAAAGACCTGTCTGTTTTCTTTTGGGATTTCATAAATTCTCAACTGGTGAAGAGGATGTACCAAAGGCAAAGATTCTTTTGAAGAATAGGTTTGTCCAAAAACAAAACCGCCCAGAACAAACAAAAATAATGCAAATAGTTGTTTCATTATATTATTGTATTTGATGTAATTGATTAATCCTTATATATCATGTATTTCATATGATATTTCAAAAATGGTCACCGGAAAATCACTCCTTATTCTCTTTAAAAACAGAAGTAATTAAAATTAAATATTTTCGAAAATAATGTGTATAATTTTCAATAAAAACAGAGGATTTTTTTTATATAGTAGAGATCATCGATACTTACCTGCGTTTTCAGTATCTTAAAAACAGCATCATCATCCGATCTTCATTTGTTTTTTGGCCTTATAATCTTATATTTGACTTTTAAACTTAAATATGGAAGAAAAAAAGTCTTCGCTTCTCCACAAAATCTCAAAGGTTATCTCAGATTTTTTCAATCCACTGGTTTCTCTGGTTATCTTTTTTGTGTACATGAGCCTCAGGGAATATACTTTTAAGGAAGCTCTTCTTTATTTTCTACCTGTATTATTAATGATTATTGCACCGGTCGTCATCTGGCTGGTATGGAATGTAAAAACAGGAAGATATACCAATATGGATGTTTCCAACCGGGTACAGAGAAAGACACTTTATGTATTTATTGCTGCCTGTGTTGTTGTTTATCTTATTTTCAACTATGTCAAAAATGGATACATTGATCTGGTTATGCTTTTTATTTTAATCCTGCTTTTTGCTCTTCAAATCAGTAATTTTTTCATTAAAAGTTCAATGCATACTGCATTCAATATATTTGTGGCAGCATTATTTTTCACCTTAGACTGGAAAATGGGCCTTGTATGGCTTGGGATCGCCAGCCTGGTAGGACTCACCAGAATTATTTTAAAAAGGCATACGGTAAAAGAAGTATTTATGGGAGCTGGAATAGCTTTTATGGTATCTTTTATTTATCTTTATTGCAATATACAATTTCAACATTAGAAGCATATATGAAAATCAATCATCTTACCGCCGCAGAAGAAAACTTTATGAAACTGTTTTGGAAAATGGAATCTTTCTATCTGAAGGACGTTATGGAGCAGCATCCGGAACCTAAACCACACCAAAACACAGTTTCCACATATTTGAAAATATTGGTTGAAAAGGGTTATTTATCTACTGTAAAAGAAGGAAGAATCTTCAAATATACCGTACTTGTTCCGTTTGAAGAATACAGAAAGTTTCTATTAAAAGAACTTACACACAACTTTTTTAATGATTCAGGAAAGGAAATCCTTGAGTTTTTATTCAGTGAAAAACTGCTTAATCAAGATGATCTTAAGGGGTATTTTGATCTTAAAATTGAAATCAAGCCTGCGAAAATTGAAGATCCAAAGTTTGAGGTTGCTGATGAGATATTAAATCCGAAGAAAGAGAAAAAGGTAAAAGCCAGCAAGGACAAAGACAAGGACAAAGAGAAAAAGAAGAAGAAAAAGAAACCATAAAAAAAGCGGCTTAAAAAGCCGCTTCATATTTTTTACCAACGATTTCCGCCGCCGTTACCACCACGGTTACCACCGCCGTAGCCACCGCCACCATTTCCACGGTTGTTACCACCGTAACCTCCGCCTCTGTTGTTATCGAAGCTTCTTCTTGGCTTCTCTTCTCTTGGCTTAGCTTCAGATACGTTTAATGTTTTTCCGTTGAATTCTTTTTGATTAAGAGCTTCAATAGCCTGCTGTCCTTCTTCATCACCCATCTCAATGAAACCAAAACCTCTTGAACGGCCAGTTTCTCTGTCTGTTACGATTTTAGCTGATGATACATCACCAAATTCTGCAAATAGATCGTGCAACTCATACTCTTTAGTTGCGTAATTGATGTTTGAAACAAAAATGTTCATTTTAAAATAAATTAAAAAATTAATAAAAATTTGGTATATAAAAGAAAAGCAACATAAATTAATGAACAAATATTGATTCCAAATATAAACGTATGCAAGATACAATTAAAAACTTTAAATCAAAGCTTTTTTTATCTCTTTCTCACATTGGTTTGAATTTAAATTATATATTTCATTAAAAAATACAAGTAAATATTTGATTACAAGCGTTTTAAGGTTAAAAGTTATTGAAAAGTTAAAGTTAGTTAACATAATAAATTATCCCTCAAAGTAATTGTAAAAAGAAATAATTGTTCGTCAAAACTCACAGCTATCAATAGCCAACCGGATGATATTAGCAAGATATAGAGAATAGCAGTATATTTATGACTCTTTTTAATATCATATAATACAGCCTTTAATCGGATTTTATGATGAAACAACATTCCACCAATTACACCAATACCCTTATAGAAGTCGCAGAAGATTGTCCCGTTTCCCAGGCACAGATTCCCCCTGAAAAGAAAGAAAAGACATTAGCGAATCTTCAATATGAAAAGATCAGTAAGAATCCTTATCAATATACTTCCGATGATATTATTTTTGAATGTTATGTTTTTAAGAATGCTATTTCAGAGAATGAAAAACCAGAGGTAAGAGACCAATTCTTTTCCAAAGGCCAAGCATGCCTTCGATCTTCTCCTCTAGCCAAAAGATACGGATTCGGGTTTCATTATAATAAGGAAGGAAAAGTAGCCCTATACCCAAGAGAAAGCGAAGAGTATCAAAAGTTGTTAAACGATCCTAATATTACAAAGACAAAAGCAATGCGTTCCAAAAGAAAATGATTGAGAAAATGAATAATTCTCTTCAGATCAATAAATACGATTCTTTTGATAACCCCAGCTTTTAACACTAGATTTGTACTGCAAATTATTAAGAACATGAACTACCATACAAGAAAATGGGTAAAACCCGAAGATTTAAATCCTAATCACTCACTATTCGGAGGAAGACTTTTACAATGGATAGATGAAGAAGCAGCATTATATGCCATCATTCAGCTTGAAAACACTAAAGTAGTTACTAAATTTATTTCAGAGATCAATTTTGTAAGCTCCGCAAAACAGGGAGATATTATAGAAATTGGTATTGAAGCCACTCATTTTGGCTCCTCCTCTATTACTTTAAAATGCAATGTCCGTAATAAAATGACTCATCAGACGATTATCACAGTTGATAAAATTGTTATGGTTAATCTGGATAGCGAAGGAAATCCTGCTCCACATGGTAAAACCCAGATTGAGTTTGTAAAAGACAGATTAAACAGCGGAGCATGAAGATCTTCATCAAAAATATGGTCTGCAACAGATGCATTGCTGCAGTAGAAACCATCTTTAATAATGCAGATATAAAAACCAGCTCCGTTATTCTGGGAGAAGTAGAAACAGAATCGGAAGTTTCTCCAACCATTATGCAGTCCATTGAAGAAACCCTGCTTGCAACCGGTTTTGAAAGAATCATGGACTCTTCACATCAGCTTATTGAGAAAATTAAAAATCTCGTCATTGTAAAAATCAGTGAACTTGACATTGATGAAGATTTTCTTCTTTCTGAATTTTTAAGTTCTAGACTTCACAAAGATTACAGTTCGCTTTCAAAAACATTTTCACAGAATGAGAATATTACGCTGGAACAGTTTTTTATCCTTCAGAAAATAGAAAAAGTAAAGGAACTCCTTTTATATAATGAGTTCAACCTTACAGAAATTGCAGGAAAATTGGGTTATAAAAGTGTCCAGCATCTTTCTACCCAATTCCGTAATGTTACCGGATTTACACCTACTGAGTTCAAGAAATTAAAAGACCATCACAGGAAACCCCTTGATGGCCTTTAATTGGGTTGGAGAGTATTAGAGTTTGAGAGTCGGAGCGTTCGAATGTAATAGGGTTTGATATTACAGCAAATAATCAATCACTCCGCCACTCTAATACTCTCAAATCCAAATTCTATAACTATTATCCTTAAATTTATAACAACCTTAGATTTTCATTTTGGAAATTTGTACTATAAATTTAAGACTCATGGAACAACAGTATAAAATACTCGGAATGACCTGTTCAGGTTGCCAGAAAAAAATATCCAATCAACTGAACAGCATTAACGGGGTTACAGCCGATGTAAATCTGGAAGACAACACCGCCACCATCACTTCTGACCATGTGGTTGCTCTTTCGGTTTTAAATGATTCCCTGGCAGAAATAGGAAAATACAGACTGGAAGATCCCAACAATCCAGAAAAAGCTTTTATAAAACCTCAGGATCGCGTATCACCATCTTCAGTATATTATTGTCCGATGGAATGCGAAGGAGATAAAGTATATTTCAAACAGGGAGAAAGATGTCCGGATTGTAATATGTACTTAGTTCCGATTGAGGAAAAGTTAGCAAAAGACCCTAACCATAAGCCTACTTATTCAGCCACCAATCTTCCTGAAAATTTTAAAGACAATGTTGGGAAATACTATTGTCCAATGTTCTGTGAAGGAGATAAAGTGTATCATGAAAAAGGAGACTGTCCTATATGCCATATGCATTTGGAAGAAATCTCTGAAAATATGGCTAAAAATGCAGTTTCACATCATAGCCATTCACATTCTCACGCTCATAATCACAGCCACCATCATGAAGCGCCTAAAGTTACTGATGAAATGGAAGGAAAATACTACTGCCCAATGTATTGTGAGGGAGACAAAACTTATGATTCCAACGTGGGATGTCCGGTTTGTGGAATGGATCTGGTAAAATATCCGGAAAAGAAAACTGCAAAATATACCTGCCCGATGCATCCTGAAATCATTAGTGATGAACCGGGAAGCTGCTCTATCTGTGGAATGGATCTGGTAAGAATGCCCGACAGCGGAGATGATGATGAAGATGAGACCTACAACATCCTGAAAAGAAAATTTCTGATTTCACTCACATTTACTGTCCCTGTTTTTATACTCTCCATGGGTGGAATGTTCATTAACTTTCCATTCTCCCATCAGATTCAGGGGCTTATTGAATTAGCACTAACCCTACCCGTTATGTTTTATTCAGGATGGTTCCTGTTAAAAAGAGGTTGGGTTTCATTTAAAACATGGAACCTTAATATGTTCAGTTTAATTGCTCTTGGTGTAGCCGCTGCATTTATTTTCAGTATTACAGCCATAGCTTTCCCAGATATCATTCCTCATGAAATCCGTGGGCATAATCATGAAATCCCATTATACTTTGAGGCAGTCTGTGTTATTCTGACCCTTGTTATTCTGGGACAATTAATGGAAGCTGCTGCTCATAAAAAAACAGGAAATGCCATCAAAGAACTCATGAACCTGTCTCCGGATGAAGCCAATCTTATCGTGAATGGCGAAGAAAAAAAAGTATTGCTTTCTCAGGTGAAAATCGGGGATTTATTAAAGGTTAAACCAGGTGAAAAAATTCCGGTTGACGGGAAAATTATAGAAGGCAGCTCCATTGTAGATGAAAGTATGATTACCGGAGAACCTATTCCTGTTGAAAAAACAGTTGATGATAAAGTCTCTTCAGGAACTATTAACGGAAATCAGGTATTCATCATGACAGCTGAAAAAGTAGGTGATGAAACCTTACTTTCACAGATCATTAAAATGGTAAATGAAGCCAGCCGAAGCAGAGCTCCTATTCAAAAGCTAACGGACAAAGTATCAAAAGTATTTGTTCCGGTTGTCATCCTTATTGCTGCTCTTACTTTTGTCTCATGGCAGTTCTTTGGCCCGGAAGGAAAAAGAAGTTTATTTGCCTTCGTGAATGCTGTAGCTGTTTTAATTGTAGCATGTCCTTGTGCTTTAGGACTGGCAACCCCTATGTCTTTAATGGTAGGAATTGGAAAAGGAGCTAAAAACGGGATCTTAATCAAAAATGCAGAAGCCTTGGAACAAATGAATAAGGTAAACGTTTTGATTACTGATAAAACAGGAACCTTAACCGAAGGAAAACCTTCAGTAGAGTATATTGAAACAGTAAACAATGAAGATAAAAGCCAGATTTTAAAGCTTGCCTTTTCACTGAATCAAAACTCTGAGCATCCGCTCTCCAATGCAGTTATTAAAAGAGCAAAGGATGAAAATATATCCGCTGAAAAGGTGGATCAGTTTGAAAACGTTTCAGGAAAAGGAGTAAAAGGAAACATCAACGGAAAAACAGCTTATCTTGGAAATGAGAGCTTATTAACGTCTCATCAGATCCAGATTCCCAACGCATTAAAACAGAAAGCAGTAGAAGTACAATCAAAGGCTCACACGATTTCTTATGTGGCACAGGATCAGAATGTGTTAGGATTTATCAGCTTTACGGATAAAATTAAAGCGAGTTCTAAAAAAGCCGTAGAACGATTAATGAGTGAAGGTGTTGACGTCATTATGATGACCGGAGACAACGAACACACCGCAAAAGCTGTTGCTGAAGAACTAGGAATTAAACATTTTAAAGCCAACTGTCTTCCTGAAGACAAACTGAATGAAGTAAAAAAATTACAGCAACAAGGTAAAATTGTAGCCATGACCGGAGACGGAATTAACGATTCTCCTGCCCTTGCCCAATCCGATATAGGAATTGCGATGGGAACCGGTACCGATGTAGCCATTGAAAGCGCTGAAATAACCTTATTAAAAGGAGATATTTTAGGAGTAGCCAAAGCAAAATTATTAAGCGAAAAACTTCTTAAAAACATTAAAGAAAACCTATTTTTCGCCTTTATCTACAATGTTTTGGGAATTCCGGTTGCAGCAGGGTTATTGTATCCATTCTTTGGAATTCTGTTATCACCGATGATTGCAGCAGCAGCAATGAGCGTCAGTTCATTATCCGTTATTCTGAATTCATTGAGATTAAACTCAGTGGATCTGGAGATCAAGTAATATTTTTAAGACATACATAAAAGCCTTTTCATACTGAGATGAAAAGGCTTTTTATTTTTAAATACATCTGAGTAACACCATTTTTCTTCATTCTTTTGCTTGAATTCTATGTTTTTAAAACCATCTTTATTATAAAAAAATAATCTCTTACTATAAGGATACCAAAACTTTTCGGAAAAGCTGTTTTCAGGCTAAAGTAATAATCAGCGTATATTAAAATTTTACTAATAAAAAATTAATTCCCTATCAATTGAAGAATATCGTTACTTCAACAAAAATAGAGAAAGACTATCGTTTTACCATTTATAAATGTTAAGATTTACAGAAAACAAAACCATAACTTAACAATGGGTACTTTAATAAAAAAAGGCTTTAAAATAAAGTTCTTAAAATAAACTTAAAAACAGAAAACACAGAGAAGCATGGCATATAATTTGTTAACATTCAATCGTTATTTTTAACGATTTTTAACAATTTAAATTCCAATTATCTTTATGAGAAAATTTTTTGCGGGAAAGTCAACAAATAAGGCTTTTCTCGGGATGTTTGCATTGATGAGTGCAACTTCAGTAGTATTACACAGCTGTAATTTTAAAAATGATGTGAATGACACCGTGAGTTCACAGGAACATCCTACCGCAGAAACTACCCCCAAAATGGACGATGAGAGTGTAGATCCGGACAAAAGAGTAATCTACCTTACCTTTGATGATGGTCCTAATCAGGGAACAGAAAATCTTCTAAAGATTCTTGACAAAAGAAATGTGTGTGCCACTGCTTTTTTAGTAGGAAGACATGCCTATGGAAGTACAAAGCAAAAAAATGATTTTAAGCTTTTAAAGGAAAGCCCTCTTATTGAATTGGCTAACCATAGCTTCACCCATGCCCATAACAAGTACTCTGCCTTTTATAAAAGTGCTGATGCAGTGGTACGTGATTTTGATATTGCCAAAGACAGCCTGAAGCTTCACGATAAAATAGCAAGAACTCCCGGAAGAAATATCTGGAGACTTAACAATATTAATATAACCGATATCAAAAGTTCTACTGCGGCTGCAGATGGTCTTAAAAGAGCAGGTTATAAAGTGATCGGTTGGGATCTTGAATGGAGACCCACTCATAAGATGACCTTGAAAGGAAGTCATGAAGCTATGCTTAAAAAAGTAGACAGCATCTTCCTTAATGACCTTGAAAAAACTTCAAGACACCTGGTTTTCCTTACTCACGACCAATACCTTAGAGATACCGACTCCATCAACGAATTGGATCTGTTTATTGAAAAATTGCAAAAAAGCAACAAGTTTGTTTTCAGAAAAATCTCTCAGTATCCCAAAATCAAGGAGGTATTGAACTAGTTTAAGAATTGAAAAAAATTCTGTTTTTTTCTATAGGTTTAAACTTTGAACCTTAGCCTAAATTTCGGAAATTTGCATTTATGAGTATTAAAGAAAATTATAAAGCGATACAGGATCAACTTACTTCCGGTGCACAACTGGTTGCCGTTTCAAAAACGCATCCGGTTTCTGCTATTCAGGAGGTTTATGATCTTGGACAAAGAGTCTTTGGAGAAAATAAGGTTCAGGAACTGATGGAAAAGGCCCCTCTCCTGCCTCAGGATATTCAATGGCATCTGATTGGACACCTTCAGACCAATAAAGTAAAGTATATCGCTCCATTCATAGATACGATCCAAAGTGTAGATTCAGAAAAACTATTGGCTGAAATCAACAAAGAAGCTGGTAAAAACAACAGATCTATTAAAGTGTTGCTTCAGGTGAAAATCGCCGCAGAAGAAAGTAAATTCGGACTTGAAATATCAGAAGCGAAAGCTATTTTCAAACAATATATTGATGGTAATTTCCCTCATATTGAAATTACCGGCTTAATGGGAATGGCAACTTTTACAGATAATGAGCCACAGATCAGAAAAGAATTTTTAACTTTAAAGATGCTTTTTGATGAATTAAATCAACTAAAATCTTTAAAAACCTTATCGATGGGAATGAGTGACGATTTCCCTGTTGCGATTGAATGTGGTGCTAACTCTGTGAGGGTTGGATCTGCAATTTTCGGAAGAAGAGACTATTTCCAATAGAATTTTAGGTATAGTTTTTGCTAATAATTGAAACAAAAAATCTAAATTTGCGACTATGCAAAAAATCCTTATAGTAGAAGACGAAAAAGCAATCTCAGGAGTACTTCACAGTATTCTTTCTGACGAACTCACAGATTATGAATTTGTTATCGCCGAAGACGGCCTTGAAGGTTACAAACAGGTAGAAAAAGAAGATTTCGCTTTGGTGATCTCTGATATTAAAATGCCTAAACTTTCAGGAACCGAGCTTTTGAAGCAAAGTCTGTTATTAAAACCTGAAACTACTTTTATCATGATTTCAGGTCACGCAGACATTGATTCTGCCGTTTCATGCTTAAAAGAGGGTGCATACGACTTTATCTCCAAGCCAATTGACATCAACAGGCTTATTACCAGCGTAAAAAATGCTTTGGTTAAAGAAACCCTGAAGAAAGAAAACAAAAATCTTCAGACTGAAAATAAAACGTTAAAGAGAAAGGTAAATAAAAAATACCAGATGATCGGAACCTCTCCTGCCCTGCAGAAGATTCAGGATATGATCGAAAAGGTAGCTGTTTCTGATGCCAGAGTTCTAATCACAGGACCAAACGGCGCCGGAAAAGAATTGGTAGCTCATGCTATTCACAACCAAAGTGAGCGCGCAAGAGGACCTATGATAGAAGTAAACTGTGCTGCTATCCCATCTGAACTTATTGAATCTGAACTTTTCGGACACGTAAAGGGTTCTTTTACCGGTGCGATTAAAGATAAGCAGGGAAAATTCGAACAAGCTAACGGAGGTACAATCTTCCTTGATGAAATTGGAGACATGAGCCTTATTGCTCAGGCTAAGGTATTGAGAGCCCTTCAGGAAAGCAAAGTATCTCCTGTAGGAAGCGACAAAGAAATAAAAGTTGATGTAAGAGTAATTGCAGCAACCAACAAAAATATGCAGAAAGAGATTGAGGAAGGGAAATTCAGAGAAGACCTTTACCACAGGCTTTCTGTAATTGAAATCTACGTTCCGCCATTGGATGACAGAAAAGATGATATCAAGTTATTGGTTGAACATTTCTCCGGTATGATTGCTGATGAGCATGGTACTGCTATGAAAAAGTTTGATGATAAAGCTATTGATGCTTTAAAAGCACTTTCATGGACTGGAAATATCAGGGAGTTAAGAAATGTTGTGGAAAGATTAATTATTCTTGGTGGAAATACTGTTTCTGAAAGTGACGTTGCAAGTTTTGTAAGGAAATAATACAACTATTATTACAATATTATAAAAATTTGCAGTACAACTACTGCAAATTTTTTTTTTGGACTATTATGAACGATAAACTATATGAATCTTAAAATATTATGAATTTTTTAAACAAAAACTACACAAAAGAATGCCTGACTTTGGCTCTGCCTGTGATGCTCACCCAGGTAGGGCAAGTTTCAGTGAATTTATTTGACAATATTATTGTCGGGAAACTCTTAGGGGCAGATGCATTAGCCTCTGTTTCATTAGGGAATGCCGTGTTCTTCTCCATATTCGTATTGGCTCTTGGTTTTTCATTTGCCATACCGCCATTGGTTTCAGAAGCACACTCAAAGGAGGATCATGCTACTATTAATTCTGTGTTCAGTCATGGTTTTATCATTAATATGGCTGTGGGAATTATCCTGATGCTGGTGTTATTTGCAGTAATGCCTCTACTCTATCATTCCGGGCAGCCAGCGAAGATCATTCCTGATACAATAGGTTTTTTAAGTATTATGGTGGTTAGTATGATACCCATCATGGCCTTCCAGACGCTTCGTGAAGTTTCAGAAGGCTTATCCTATACCATTGGGGTTACCAAGGCTACCATTATTGCTAACATTATCAATATTGCCCTAAACTACGTGTTCATCAAAGGGCTTTGGGGAATTCCTCCAATGGGAGTACAAGGTTCTGCTTTAGCAACCTTAATTTCCAGAATTTTCATGGTGGTTTTCCTTTATTTTGTATTGTTGAAGGAAAAAAGAACAAGACGTTACATCAAGGATTTTTCATTAAAAATCCAAAACTTCTCAAAGGTAATGTTTGATAAAATGGTAAGATTAGGATTACCAACAGCTTTACAGATGTTCTTTGAGGTGACTGCTTTTGCAGGAGCAGCATTCATCTGCGGATTAATTTCAGCTCATGATATTGCTTCTCACCAGATCGCCCTGAGTATGGCTTCATTTACCTTCAATCTTTGCGTTGGATTCAGTGTTGCTTCTACAGTAATGATCGGAAGAAAACTGGGTGAACAGAACTTTGTAGAATTAAGAAAAGTCGGCATCAATAACTTAAAGATTGCTTTTATCTTTATGTGTATCTGTGGATTGTTTTTTATTTTAGGCAAAAATATATTGCCTACCTTCTTTACTAAAAAAGAAGAAGTTGAAGTCATTACATTAGCTTCAAAACTGATGATTATCGCCGCTCTATTCCAGCTTTCTGATGGTATTCAGGTAACAGCCCTGGGTATGTTGAGAGGATTACAGGATGTAAAAATCCCATCTATTTATACTTTCATTGCCTATTGGGTCATTACCATTCCATTAGGATATTTCTTCTGTGTAACATTGGAAATGGGAGCTTTCGGAATGTGGATCGCTCTAGGACTAGGATTAACTGTTTCAGCCGTATTCCTCGTAAAACGATTCCTGAATATGTCTGCAAAGCGAATTAAGCAGACTATATAATACTTAAAAGGCTGTTTCTATTGAAGCAGCCTTTTATTTTTCTCGCAGATTATTGGGATTACGCAGATTTTTAATACAATAGGCATCTTCGTAATCTGCTAAATCAGCGAGAGACCTTTAAATAACACCAAAGAAAAAGGTTATCCTAAAATGAGATAACCTTTTATATTTTATTTGATTCTTTTCCCTAAAATCTTCAGACTTCGTTCAATACCTTCCAAGACAGCTACATCAGGAAGTGTTCCCCAATCTTCAAATCCAAAGTGTCTGAACAGCTTTAAACTAGGCTCATTATGAAGGAAAATAAGGGCAACCAAGTTAGTCACTCCAAATTTTCCAGCGTTGTCAGTGCAATACTGAAGAATCGTTTTGCCATACCCTTTTCCCCTGCAGCTTTCATCGAGATAAATACTCACTTCCACCGTTCCACGGTAAGCAGGCCTTTCATGGAATGAACTGAAACTTGCCCATCCTACAATCTGTCCTTCAACATCTTCTACCATCCAAAGCGGTCTGGTTTCAGGATTATGCTCCTTGAACCATTGTACTTTGCTTTCTACAGAAACTTCTTCTACATCTGCCGTCACCATTCTTGAAGCGATGGTTGAGTTGTAAATGGCTACAATTTTATTTAAATCGGCTAATTCAGCATTTCTGAATTGTATATTTCCCATGGGTTATTATATTCAATATTTACGGCACAAAAATAATAAATTTCAAAAAATACCCCTATCAATTTTGACCGAAAATTCAATTTTAAAATAAAAATTCATAAACATCCCTCAAAAAAAACACATCTTATAAAATATTTTTTTGAAATACGCAAAGGCGCAATAAAATTTGATATTGGAAATTTTTTAAGGCGCAAAAATTTTATCTTTGATAAAATTGAATGCTGCGGATATTATAGCCACTAATGCACGAATAATATAATTAATATAAACATCCATGTTTTTTAAATAAATACCGTTTGAAAACGTATTTTCCTTACTGAGAATCTTCGATTCTCTTGCGCCTTAAAAACATACATAAAGTTGGTTTAAAACCTTTGCGCCCTTGCGTTATCCAACAACGTTTATTTTAGATCCTTCAGAATTCTATTTAAGCTTCTTACAGTAATTCCGAGGTATGCAGCCATGTCTTCTTTAGATATCTGGATATTCTGTTTCGACTGCATTTTAAGCAACTGTGTAAGTGTATGTTCCACCGTATAAAGCTGCTGATATGATGCTCTGCTTGAGGTATTGATAATCCTTTCTGCAAAGGAGTTCAGTAATAAGTTATTTAAGATAAGATCTTTTTGAATTAACTTATTAAAATATGGTAGACTTATAGTGTAGACCAAAACTTCTGTTAATGCTTCAATACCACACAAGCAAGGGATATTTTTAATCAGTTCCACTTCACCTAGGATTTCACCACCTCCCAGAAATTCAACAATATATTCTTTTCCATTTTCTTCTTCAAAGTAACATTTTGTAATTCCATCTTTAATCAGCATGACTTTAGAAACGGATTGATCCTGAGTTAATAACTTCTGCCCTTTTGAGAATGACTGCAAGACAATATTTCCTCCTTTTTGTTGCTGATAAAGCTCTTCAATATGGCTTAAAAAAGACTGATTCGTTCGTAACATAAGTCTTCGGGACAATTGTCCTTTGCTGGTTTATTTTTTATATAGAAATTTGAAGCAGAAATTTACAAAACTAAAATGAATAATCACATTACCACCATAGCCTTTGATGCGGATGACACCCTTTGGATTAACGAACCTTACTTTCAGGAAGCAGAAAAGGAATTCTGTGCACTGCTTGAAGACTATCTTCCTCACCATTCTGTATCTCAGGAGCTTTTTAGAACAGAAATGAAGAATCTTCATTTATATGGATATGGAGTAAAAGGATTTATGCTTTGTATGATTGAGACTATTGGAAGCGTTTCAAATAATACAGCCTCTTTACAATTGGTTAATAAAGCGATTGAACTAGGCCAGGAACTCCTTCAAAAACCCATTGAACTTTTAGATGGAGTAACGGAGACTCTGGAAAGTTTAAAGGGAAAATACAGGCTTGTAGTGGCCACAAAAGGAGATTTGCTGGATCAGGAACGTAAACTGAAAAAATCAGGGTTACAGGATTATTTCCACCATATCGAAATCATGAGTGATAAAAAGGAATATGATTATAAAAAACTGCTAAAGCATCTTGACTGCCAGCCGGAAAATTTCCTGATGCTTGGAAATTCCATTAAATCGGACATTTTACCTGTATTGGAAATTGGTGGATCAGCGGCTCATATTCCTTATCATATTACATGGAGCCATGAACAGCATGATATTAACCTGGAACATGAACATTTTATGGAATTGAAAGCTATTAATGAGATCTTACAATTTCTTTAACCATTAAGATTGATTCAGCTCTTAAAAATAGTAAGTGAAGCTTCACCTAAAGTTAGATTTCCTTATTCTTGTACAATAAATTATCCCACTTAGCTTTTCTTATCATCCATAAAAGGAAAAAGGCTGTTTCATTTCTGAAACAGCCTTTTCATATTATTTTTTCAGACACTTTTCAAGGAACTGATCCTGCTCCCATAAAACGTGGAAAATATTCTCTTTAGCCTGGTATCCGTGAGATTCTTTTGGAAGAAGAACCATTCTTACCGGTGCCCCAAGGTTTTTCAATGCCTGGAAATATCTTTCTGTCTGCAAAGTGAAAGTCCCCGGGTTGTTATCTGCATCACCGTGGATCAGAAGCAATGGGGTTTTCATTTTATCTGCATTCATAAACGGAGACATTGTATTGTAGATCTCCGGAACATCCCAATAATTTCTTTGCTCGCTCTGGAAACCAAATGGTGTCAATGTTCTGTTATAAGCGCCACTTCTTGCGATACCACAAGCAAAAAGGTTGGAATGTGTCAATAAGTTAGCCGTCATGAATGCTCCATAAGAGTGACCACCAACAGCTACTTTCTTTTTATCAATATACCCTAACTGATCTACAGCATTAATAGCAGCATCAGCATTAGCAACCAATTGAGTAATGAAGGTATCATTCGGTTCTGTTTTTCCTTCTCCAATGATTGGAAACGCTGCGTGATCTAAAACGGCATATCCTTTAGTTGTCCAGTACACGAAGGATCCGTAAGACGGGAACGTAAAATCATTATCATTCTGCGTACTCTGCCCTGCTGTATTTTTGTCTTTATATTCTCTTGGATAAGCCCAAATTAATAATGGCAGTTTCTCTTTTTTAGCTTTTCTGTCATAATTTGCAGGTAAGTATAGGATCCCACTCAATGTAACTCCATCATTTCGCTTATAAGTAATGACTTCTTTATGAACATCTTTGATGCTTTCAAAAGGATTTGCAAAATGAGTTACGGCTTCAGCCTTACCAGACTTCATATTCTTCTTGTAGAAGTTCGGATACTGGCTTGATGATTCCTGCGTTGTTAAGATCTCTCCTTTTGAAGGGTTTAAAATATCAACAATGCTTTCCTTAGCTCCTTTAAGATTGGACGTATATAGCCTCTTTTTCTTCAGAGATTTGATGTCCATTTCATCAACAAACGGATGTTGGCCGTCTTTTGTAAATCCATCACCCATAAGGTAGGCTTTTCCGCCTTTCAAGTCGACAACAGATCTGCCATATTGGTTTTTCACTTTATTGAAATTTCCCGGGTCACTGTAAACATCCTGAGAGTTTCTGTCATCAATAACTTTTGATTCCCCATTGTTAAGATCAACCAGGAAAGTTTTGGTATTTCTGGTATCATACCATTCTTCAGATACTAAGGCATAATGGTCATTCGTCCAGTCTACATCATTAAATCTCTGCTTGATCCTGAAGAACGACTTTGGAGCTGTGGCAAACGGAGCTTCCCACATAAAGATTTCGTCTCTGTATTCTGCCGTTTTATACTGGTCTCCTCCATCAAGAGCCTCTGTAAAGACCAACGTTGCCGGAGCATCACTTCTCCATGACATCTCTCTCTTCCCGGTTCTTACAGATGAAAAACCTTTAGGCATAATTTCATTCAATGGAATTTCATTCACAACCTTTACCGTATTTCCTTTCGTATCATATACGGTTGTAGCCATAGGGAACCTACTCAAAGGAACAATATAAGAGAATGGCTTTTTAATGACTGAAGACAACAGGTAATTTCCATCAGGAGAAAAACTTAATCCTGTATACATATCCTGGTTCATTACCTTTTTAAGGTTTCCGTTCAGATCTACGTTGAAAACTTCAGAAGTAACCAATGTTTCAAAGTTTTTCTCATCTTGTGGATTCTTTAAAAGATCCTGATAGGTCCTGTTCTGGGAAACTTTTCCATCTGCTGTAGAAACAATTGGCCCTGTTGGAAGATCTTTCCCTGAATCAATCAAGGCAGGTCTGTTTTGAGGCAGTGTTCTGATTAACAAGCTTTGGGAATCATTATACCAAAGATATGGAGTTCCTAAATTGGCATTCAGGATGTCTCCGGTAATTTTTTTGGCTGTAGCGGTTTCCATGTCCACTATCCACAGCTCTACTCCTTTATTGGTTGTATTGGTAAAAGTTAGTTTCTTTTCGTCCGGTGAAAACTGAACGTAGGCAATTTTAGCTCCCGCAGGCAGGTTTTTCACCTGAACTTCATTTTTATCACTGAACTTTCTTATTTTAAGATTGTTGAAATACGTAGTGGTACTTGCAATATTCGTAACCGGATTAATTCTTAAACCACCCAGTTTCATTTCCTGCTGGTTAAGATCATCCAATGTTTTATACGTTGAACGGTAAGTAAAAACCACCCAATCTTTTTTGTTATTCATCAAGACAGATGGTGGTCTTTCATAATCTGCCAGTTTCAGGATTTCAGCAGAAGGCTTTTGATAAGTAATATTTTCCTGTGCATCATAAAAATTGAGAAATGCCAGAAGGCAAATTGTCAGTTTTATCTTCATATAGATTCATTTTCTACGAATGTAGTGATTTTTGAGAGAAATAAGTATAAAATATCACCTTAAACCCCAATAATAAAGACATTTTCAAAAATAACTCCAACAAAAAAGAGCATCTGAAGATGCTCTTTTTATTATATATTGTATACATTTTACCAGTCTGAAGCTCGTTTTCTTCTCTCAATCAAATGATCTACGGAAACCTTTCCGGCTCCAATAATCATCAGAAGAAGATATACTGAAAGATAAATAAGGCTCATTTCTCTTTTTTCAAAAGGATCAGCCCCATGAACTACAAATCCTGCAATAACCATTGTAAAGATCAGAAAACCTAAGGAAACCCTTGTAAAAAGTCCTAGTATGAGTAGGATTGAACAAACAAATTCAGCAAGCACCGTAAGAATCAGGGTAATCTGTGGCCCCATTCCCAAAAAATCAAAAAATTCAATTTTACCACCTGCCAATAACATTTGGAGTTTTGGGTATCCATGAGAAAGCATTGCGAAACCAACAAATACTCTCACTGCTAATAAAATAATATCTTTTGGTATAGAGCTCGAATTTGAATTATTATAGTTCATTTACTAAAAAATTTAGACTAAGGTAATAAAAATCTTTTAATACAACGGGCTTTACAGCATTTTTAGTCTATCTGTAACCAAAATTTTTAAGGTCTCTGTCATTCTTTCTCCAGTCTTTTTTCACTTTCACAAATAAATTTAAGTGAATTTTCTTGGAAAAGAACTTCTCAAGGTCTAATCTTGCTTCTGTACCTACCTTTTTGATAGCTTCTCCTTTATGCCCGATAATAATTCCTTTTTGGGTATCTCTTTCTACATAAATAATAGAATCAATAAAGATAATTCCTTCTTTTTCCTTGAATTGCTCAGTCACCACTTCCACAGAATATGGAATTTCCTTATCATAGTTCAAAAGGATTTTTTCACGAATAGCCTCATTCACGAAGAATCTTTCAGGTTTATCCGTCAACTGATCCTTATCGTAATAAGGCGGGCTTTCAGGTAATAAAGACTTTATTTTAGGTAAAATAATTTCTGTATTGAAAGCATTCAGAGCAGAAATTGGAAGGATTTCCGCTTTTGGGATTCTATTATGCCAAGTTTCTACCAATGTTTCAAGACCTGCCTGATCAGTCTGATCTACTTTGTTTAATAATAAAAGTACAGGAACAGGGATTTTATTTAGTTTATCAATTAAGAACTCTGAAGGCTCAGCTTTGTCTGTTACATCAACAATAAATAGGAAGACATCGGCATCCTGAAGGGAATCCTTTACAAAATCCATCATCTTTTCCTGCAATCCGTATTTAGGATCCAATACTCCCGGAGTATCGGAAAATACGATCTGAAGATCCTCTTCATTATAAATACCAAAAATTCTGTGACGGGTTGTCTGGGCTTTCTGCGTTACAATCGCCAGCTTCTCACCCATTAATTGGTTAAGAAGTGTTGATTTTCCGGCATTGGGCTTTCCAACTATATTTACAAATCCAGCTTTGTGCATAAAAATAATATTACGAACTGCAAAGTTACTAAAACAAAATTGGTCTTTACGGTTAATCTCAATATTTAAAAGAAAAAAAGCGAGTTATTTGTCTTTGGAGTACATTTCAAAAGATTTTTGAAGAGATTCTAGCACTCGTCTTTTAAACTTATCTATTTTAACCACAAAGTCGCAAAAGCTTTTAACACTTAAGTTCACTTTAGAAAGTTTAAAATGACACTGCAAGAAAGAACACTTAAGTTTTGAAAATCATAGGTTTTCATGGGTTTGCAAGAAAATATCAAAATTTAATATGATCCTTCTTTAATGGAGTTAGACATCGATAGGCAGCTCTTTGTATTCCTTTATCACAAAAAACCACAAAATAATTTTGTGTTGCATTGCCTAAAACTGATATTTTTGAATATTAGAATTCATCTTTTATGAATATAGACCAGATTCTTGACCAGATTTATATCCTTCCGGAAACATCCAAAAATAGCTTAAAAGCATATATCACTGAAGTTTCACATCCTAAGGGACATTGTCTGATGGAAGCAGACAAGGTTATTCCTTTTGTTTATTTTATCCGTAAAGGAATTGCTCGTGCTTATTCTTCTACTTCGGATAATGATATTACATTTTGGTTCGGAAGTGAAGGACAGTGTGTGCTTTCTATGAAAAGTTATGTGGAAAACAAACCCGGTTATGAAAGTATAGAATTACTTGAAGACTGCGATCTGTACATACTGGAGACTGAGAGTTTAAGAAAACTCTTTAATGAGGATATTCATATTGCCAACTGGGGAAGAAAATTGGCGGAAGCAGAGATGATAAAATCGGAAGAGCTGATTATTTCAAGACAATTTAAAACTTCTCTGGAACGTTACAAAGATATTATCCAGTATCAGCCTAACCTGCTTAAAAGGGTTCAGCTTGGTCATATTGCCTCCTACCTTGGAATTACTCAGGTGAGTTTAAGCAGAATCCGGGCGGAGATTAAGTAAGTTGCTGTTTTATGGAGTGAAGCTGGAAGATGGAGGATGTAAGTACTATTCTACCTACGATTAAACATCAACATATATAAGAGATTTTTTAAGTTTTGGCTAAAGATTTATATTGAAAGTGGACTAAAGTCCGCTTCTATTGACATTACAGTGTATATCATATTAATGATTATTTATTGAAAGAAAAGTAAATAGATAACAGCCTCATATTCATTGATAAAAATAACAGAAAATCCGGTTCGGACTACCGCTACTTCCCTCTTCCTGCCTCCAGCTTCCTTACTAAAATATCATTTTTTAACAATTGTAAAATTTTTTCTCCTTTCAAATGCTGAAATTTGCAGTAGAAAAATTTAAAAATGAATTGGATCATATTAGTTATCGCTGGATTATTTGAGGTTGCCTTCGCATCATGTTTAGGAAAGGCAAAAGAAACATCAGGAACTGAGATGTATTTATGGTATGCAGGTTTCCTCGTAACCATGACGATCAGTATGCTTCTTCTTATCAAAGCCACTCAGACGTTACCTATTGGAACGGCATATGCAGTATGGACAGGAATTGGAGCTGTAGGAACTGCCTTAATGGGAATTATCTTTTTTAAAGATCCTGTAAGCTTTTGGAGAGTTTTCTTTATTGTAACTCTTATTGGTTCTGTTGTAGGATTAAAAGCTGTGTCTTCATCACACTAACAGGCGCATAAACATCTATCAATACTTTAAAATGAAAACCGTCTTCAGATTTTGAAGACGGTTTTTTTATTTTTTATAAACTATAGGTAAGATTTCATTGCTTCTTAACCCGTATTTCTTTATTTCTTCTTCAGAAAATTTCTGCGAATAGAAATTAGGCTCTACTTCAAAACCTACTTTTCTTAAACGATCGAAATAATCCATTCCGTACCAGCGAACATGATCGTACTGGCCAAAATGTTTCTGGCGTTCTTTCGGATCTTTGATGGTAAAGTCTTCATAGGTTTTTTCCAGCGAATTTTTCATCGGAACCTGAAGAATCCCCCATCCGCCGGGTTTCATTACCCTGTACAGTTCACTCATTGCTTTTGCATCGTCTTCAATGTGCTCCAACACATGGTTACAGAAAACGATATCAAAGCTGTCATTCTCAAAAGGTAAATCAAGAATATCGGCCTTTACATCCACAATGGGAGAATATAGATCTGCAGAAATATAATTCAGGTTGCTCATTCTCTTGAATTTCCTTAAAAATTCCTGTTCAGGAGCAATATGCAGTACTTTATAATTTTTAATAAAAAAATCGGTTTCATTCTGAAGATACAGCCACATCTGGCGGTGTCTTTCCAGACTTAAAGTTCCCGGTGAAAGAGCATTTTCCCTTTGTTTTCCATAGCCGTAAGGCAGAAACTTCCGGTATGATCTTCCATCAATAGGATCATAAAACTGATCTCCTTTGAAAAACTGATAAATAAGCGGTCTTGCCCAGATGCTCATCTTAATAAGCATTGGACGTGGAATTTTATTCAGTAAAAGCTTAGTTATCTTCTTCATTAAAAATCCAGTTGGAAAGGCTTTTCTTCGTCACTTACAATCCCTAAAGCTTCATACACATAATCGAATGTGGAAAGCAATACCGGCTTACCATTGATTACTGCTACATCATGCTCAAAGTGCGCAGATGGCAGATTATCTAAAGTAGTTACCGTCCAGCCATCGTTATGGAATTTTACTTTTTCAGTTCCAAGGTTAATCATCGGCTCAATAGCAATAGCCAAACCGTCTTTGATTACTTTTCCGCTTCCCTGTTTTCCATAGTTAGGAACTTGTGGATCTTCGTGCATCTGTCTTCCCAAACCATGCCCTACAAGCTCTCTTACCACTCCGTATCCTTCTTTTTCACAATGTGCCTGGATAGCATGAGAGATATCTCCGATTCTTTTTCCTCTGATACATTGCTCAATTCCTTTATAAAGGGATTCTTTAGCAACTTTCAATAATTTTTTAACTTCCGGCTTTACTTCACCAATTTCAAAGGTATAAGCGTGATCTCCTACGAATCCGTTCAAAATAACGCCACAGTCTACAGAAAGAACATCTCCTTCTTTTACCACTTCATTATTTGGGAAACCGTGAACTACCTGCTCATTTGGAGAAATACACAGAGAGTTAGGGAAACCTCCATATCCTAAGAACGCAGGTTCAGCACCGTGATCTTTAATAAAATCGTGTGCTAATTTATCTAAATATAAAGTCGTAATTCCCGGCTTAATTTCTTTTGCCAACATTCCCAATGTTTTAGAAACCAATCGGGCGCTCTCCTTCATCAGACGCAGTTCGTCTATTGTTTTTAATTGAATCATTGTATTAATTTACCAATGTATTAATATATCAGTGTAGCAGCAATTTACAGATGAGTACACTTCTAGATTGTTATATTTTTATTTTACCAGAAAAGTCCTTTTTTCTTTTCTTTTTTAAGTTTTGAATAGGCCAAAACTTCTTTTCCTTCTACACGGAACTCTATTCTTTCCTGAATAATATTGTAGATTTCACCCCATCCAGGGAATCCACCAATATTTCTGTCATCAATGAACCAGTCTGCATCTAACTTTCTGGATTGATTTGCAGAATCAAAAACTTCTCCTTCGAAACTTGAGTTCACTGCATAAAATTCCACTCCGTTCTTTTTGCAGAATTCTACTGCTTCATCTAACGTTTTTCCGTGTCTGTATGTCCAAAGAATAAGCCTAAACCCTTCTGCCTGTAATCTTTTCAAGGTCTCGAAAGCGAAGATCTTTGCCTTTCCGATTCCCGGATAAGCATCATCAACAATAGTCCCGTCAAAGTCAACAGCAATCTTTTTATTATTTAACATTTTGTTCTTTTTTTAGCTTTGCAAAGATAAGAAATAAAAAAGAGTGCCAAAAAGAAAGGCACTCAATACTTTTATAATTTAAAATAATAATATGGGCTATTAGCTCTTAACCCAGCTAAACTGGAACTGAAGATCCGGAGTAGAAACTCTGTCTGTAATCTTCTGTAATCTTGCAGGAAGCTTCATCAGATATTCCTGAGCTTTTTCTGCTTTTTCTGTAAGACCTTTTACATGCTCAATCTTCCATTCATCCAACAGATCTTTCATAATATTGATATAATCCTGACCTGTATACACCATACATCTTTGTGCAGCATCTGAGAAATGTCCCCAAAGTTCACCTGCCTTCTGTCCTGACTGTCTCATTAAGTGAGCAGGCATTACTATTTTCTTACGCATCATATCTTCGAATGCAAGAATCATTTCTGATGGATCTATTTCAAGGATTTTAGCTACGAAATGTTTGTACGCTTTTGCATGTCTTGCTTCATCAGCTGCAATTACACCGCACATTTTAGCTAATTTTCCGTTTCCGGATTGTTTTGCCAATGTTCCTACTCTTCTGTGGGAGATATTGGTTGCCGTTTCCTGAAAACTTGTGTAAATAAAGTTTCTGTATGGATCCATACTTGTTCCCAAGTCAAATCCATCACTAATAAGATATTGAGTAGTAATTTCAACTTCTCTCATATTTACTCTACCACACAGGTAAAGGTATTTGTTTAATAGATCTCCGTGTCTGTTTTCTTCTGCTGTCCAGGATCTCACCCAGTTAGCCCAACCTACTTTTTCTTCCTGATTAATTCCATCAACTCCCATTAACCAAGACTCATAGGAAGGAAGAGCTTCTTCTGTAATACAGTCTCCGATCAGTGTTACGAAAAGATCATAAGGCATTTCACGGGCAAAAGTCTGAATTTCTTCAAGATCATGTTTAAATTCTTCGCTTGAAGGGTCTGGTAGGTAATCTGAGGGCTGCCAGATTTTTTCAATTGGCGTTAAAAATTTATCAAGAAAAGAACCTACTTCCTTTTCCAATATTCCCATTACTTCTTTCCTAACAAGCTTTTGATACATTTTACTATTCAGTTTTTAATTAGCAAAGATATGATTTATTTATTATTTAACGCATAATAAAGTATGCAACTCATACCTTATCTGACATAAATCATAAAAAAATACAGATATATAGTTATAACGACATTTTTTTAACAATATTATTGAATTTTAGTTAACTAAAATATCTCCTGTCATTGCATTTGGTATTTCAACGCCCATTACTTTCAGGATTGTAGGGGCTACATCGCCCAGTTTTCCTGGTTTTAAGTTCCATGTATGGTCTTTATCCATCACAATAAAAGGAACTAAGTTGGTTGAGTGCTGAGTATTAGGTGTTCCATCAGGATTCAGCATTACATCTGAGTTTCCGTGATCTGCAAGAATGAACACTGTATATCCGTTTTCATAAGCAGCAATGGCTACTTTTTCGATGCATGCGTCTACTGTTTCAGCGGCTTTTACAGCAGCTTCAAATACTCCTGTGTGTCCTACCATATCAGTATTGGCAAAGTTCAGACATACAAAATCAGCAGTTCCCTGTTCTAGCTCCGGTACGATAGCATTGGTGATATCGTAAGCAGACATTTCAGGTTTTAAATCGTAAGTAGGAACGTCTTTTGGACTTGGGCATAAAAGCCTTTTTTCTCCATTAAACTCCTCTTCTCTTCCTCCTGAGAAGAAGAAGGTAACGTGTGGATATTTTTCAGTTTCAGCAATTCTGATCTGAGTTTTTCCATTCTTCTCCAATACTTCACCCATTGTTTCGGTTAAAACATTTTCATCAAAAACAACCTGAACATTCTGAAATGTCTTGTCATAATTGGTTAATGTAATATAGTTAAGGTTAAGTTTCTTCATAGAATATTCAGGGAAATCCTTTTGGGAAAGAACTTCTGTAATTTCTCGCCCTCTGTCTGTACGGAAGTTGAAGCAAATTACCACATCATTCTCAATAATTTTTGCCACCGGAACAACGTTTCCTGTAGCGGTTGTATTGACTAAAATGATTGGCTTAAGGAATTCATCTGTTACATTATTATCATATGAATCTTTAATGGCTGCCAATGCATCTGTAGTTTCGAATCCAACTCCTTCTACAAGAGCATCGTAAGCTAATTTTACACGCTCCCATCTTTTATCTCTGTCCATTGCGTAGTATCTTCCTACCACAGTAGCCAGCTTTCCGGTAGTTGCTTCCATATGATTCTGAAGCTCTTCAATAAACCCTAATCCGGAATGTGGATCGCAGTCTCTTCCATCTGTGAATGCATGTACAAAGACATTTTCATTCAAGCCAAATTCTTTGGCTGCTGTTAATAACCCTTTCAGGTGATTGATATGTGAGTGTACTCCTCCATTGGAAACCAAGCCGATGAAATGTACTTTTTTATTTTCTTTTTTAGCATAATCAAAAGCATCCTGGATCACTTTTTCCTGTCCCAGAGTTCCGTTTTCAACGGCCATATTCAGTTTTACCAGATTTTGGTAAACAACTCTTCCGGCTCCAAGGTTCATGTGTCCTACTTCGGAATTCCCCATCTGTCCGGCAGGAAGACCAACTGCTAAACCACTTGCTTCAAGGGTTGTGTGTGGAAATTTTTGATAACAGCTATCTATAAATGGTGTATTTGCTTTGTCTATGGCAGAAACGTCCGGGTTTGTTCCCAATCCCCATCCGTCAAGAATTGCTAATATTGCTTTTTTTGACATTTTGTAAAACTTTAGTTATACAAATTTATCGAATTTCCTATGAATAGAAGAATTTGGAGTTCTGAATTTTATGTATTCAGAGTAAAATGAAAAAATATGTGAGCTATATTATTCTCGCAGCTCTTGCTGATTTCGCAGATTTATAAATTAAAGCTGTTTAAACTTTTTTATTAAACCACAAAGGAGACACAAAAGCTTTTACACACTTAAGCTATTTAAATGATATACTTTATGTACAAGAAGTGCACTAAAGTTTTGTTGAAAATCAAAAATTTTCATCTTATGTGAACTTAATTGTGCCTGAGTTCGGGATAAGAAAATTAAGGATAATAGGTTGGAAGTTACTATCGGAGCTACAATTTCTGACGTTGCCATAAAATTTGATGAAGCAGTCTTTAAAGGAATCATAAATGACAGGGTTATAAGTGTTTTTTTTAACCTCAACTCACTTCCCTCTCCCAGCTCCAGGCTTCCTTACGTACTAAAAACAGAAATATCTTATCACAAACTCAGGTTAATTGTGCGGTATTTCCTTAAACTTTCTAAAGTGCACTACAGTGTTTAAAGAATAAAACTTTTGTGGTTAAGTTTAAACAGACTTATTATCTTACGTTACCTATCCTTTAAAATAATCATCAAAATTTATGTTATTTTGCTTTATGTATTCCTTGATATAGGGATCTAAGAAACCACTTTCTTTTAAGAACAATAAAGGATCGGTCATATTTAAAATATCATGGATTGCTTTATGTTTATCTGTTTGTTTATTGAAATAGGCTTCTGTAATTTTATAACCCATCCAATATCCAAGGTCATTGGGGCGGTCATCTTTTTTAGTGGTTCCGTAAAGCCAATCCATAGGACTGCTTGTTTTTAATACGGTTACAAATTCTCTGTATAATGCATCAGAATGAGCCTCACCATATTGATAAAATGGGCTGTTATTAGTTTCTCCGGAGTTCAACTCACTGATAAAGTCTGCACTTCCTTCACTAAGGCAATATTTCAGCAAATTATCTTTTCCTTTAATATTCTGTTGAAAATGCACTAGCTCGTGGGAAATAAGACCAACAACTCCATCCAGGTTTCTAAGGTTTTCTGTTCCAATCATTACTCCGTCTTTGGAAAAAGTACCACCAGTATTGAATCTTCCATATACAAAATAGAGGGGTGGAAATTGAGCTTCAGGATACCAATACTTCATTCCACAATAAATAGATCTGATTCTTTTTTCTTTTTGCTTCAATCCCGACAAAACGTTACGACTTTCCAAGTAATCGGCTTTTCTCCTTTTTACCATTGTATATAAAGAATCAGCATTGATGATTCTGTTTTCTGTAAAACCTTTCACACCTGGAGATCCATTTTTCATATAATCTATGAATGGATTTTGTTTTGAGGTTTCCATTCTATCAAATGCTTTCCAGAAGTTTTCGGCATCTCTTGTTTCAAAAACAGCATTTAAAGGATCTGTGGAAAAACCGGTTTGAGCATTTGTCATCCCAAAAGTCAGAAATAAGGCAGCAAGAATATGGTTGGTCTTCATATTAGTTTTTAAAGGGAACGGTTAAAAATATGAAAAAATTGTACTTAATGTACATTTGAAAATATATTTTCAGCTTCATGACTCTTCTTTAGCTTTAGATGAAACCTATTTTTCTAAAAAAGGTTTATAATTTCAGAATTAGATCCTCTATAAATTCATAAATCTTTTTTAATTTTGCTGTATGGACTTACGTGATCAATTGAAGAATCTTTTTCCTGAACATGAAGAGCAGGATTTTGAAATGCCTGAAGAAGAATTCAAGCAGAAAGAACCTTTAGTGTGCAAATTTGAGAAGAAAGGAAGAAATGGTAAGCCCGTAACCATTGTTGAAGGCTGGGAAGGTAATGAAGAAGACCTCAAAAAAATCTCAAAGAAAATAAAAACCACCTTAGGAATAGGCGGTTCTGAAAAGGATGGAACGATTATCATTCAGGGAGATAACCGTGATAAAATAATGGCTATCCTTAAAGATATGGGTTATAAAACCAAACGGGTTGGCGGATAGGTCTAGAAATAGACCTGGGTTTCCGGAAGTAAGGTTTTTAATTTTTCAATTTTAGATTTTTCTATAGGATTTCCTATAAGAATGAGGGTTTTCAGGTTTTTCAGCTGACTGATTTCTACAGGAATATCTTTCAGATTATTATTAGCCAGATTCATACTGACAATGCTCTTTAATCCTTTTATTCCGGATGAAATTTCTGTGATATTGTTGTCACTTACATTCAGAAATTCAAGTTCCTGAGCTTTAAAAAGATTCTCCGGAAGCCTGATAATTGCATTCTGCTGTAATTCAAGATATTTTATTTTTTTTGGAAACGACAGGTTCCCCATGTCATTGATCTGATTATTGGCCAGATTTAAAAATTTTAGATTTTTGATCCGATACAATCGGTCAGTAATAAAACTGATCTGATTTCCCTGTAAATTTATTTCTTCTAAAGTTGAAATTTCCATTAGAGCTTCAGGAAAGGTATTAAGATTATTGGCATCAAAATGAACTGTCTTAAGGTTTTGAAGCTTTGCAACATTCGGATTGATGCTTGTCAAACTGTTCAGGTTCATAGAGAAAGTAATCAGTTTTTTTAATTGACTGATTTCATCGGGAATGTATTTGATGCTGTTTTCATTCACATTCAAAAATTCCAGTTCTTTTAGGCTAAATAGCTCCTGATCCATTTTCTCAAACTTATTCGCCATTATATTTAAAAAGAATAAGGAATCCAGTTTTACAATCTGAGGAGGAAGGTTGAACAATCCTTTTTCTCTGAAACTCATACTGTAAACAGCCTTTTTGCTGTTCAAAGCGTCTTCAATATTGGTAAAAGTGGGATATTTAACAGGATCAATCTGAGCGTTGACCTGAGAAAGTGATACAATGGTAATAAGTAAGAAAAACTTTTTCATATGAAGATGTTTATCGTTTTTTAAGGTCATATGCAATTGCAGTCTCTTAATCAGTGTTTGTGTTTGTAAATCATAGTGATTTCATAAACAGAAAATGTCTGCCGGCGACAAGAGCTACCGACAGACAGGAATTATAAATAATTTTACTTCTTTAAAAGTTTTACAGTTTTCTGGAATCCTCCCTCTGCTTCAATATTCAGAATTAAAACACGAGATCCTTCCAATTGTTGTGTAAAGTCTAAGTCTAATGCCTTGTTCGTTCCATTGAACTTCTTGGTATAAACAATCTTTCCATCTATACTGTAAGCAGTTACTGAAATATCCTTCAATCCTTTTGGTGAATTGATCTTCACAATTCCTGAAGTAGGATTTGGCGCTATTGTTACCGTATTTTCAGCAGCTACATTTTCAATGGTTCCCAAAGATCCTTGTGTTCCCAGGTTTCCTTTAAGTGCAATTACAACCGTAGCCGATTTCCCTCTATAGTCAATAGTATTTCCTGTAGCATCAATATCTGTAGAGATCGTAGAACTCGGATGCTGAATAGAGAAGAAACCGAATTTATGATCAGGTGTAAAAGTTAATCCTGTAGGCTCAGATCCTGCAGGCATTGAAGCAAATAATTTCACTTTCGGATTGGCCTGTGTATGATCCGGAGCAATTACCCAGATATAGTTTTTACCGCCATCCTGAAGTACCCAAAGGTTTCCGAGTTCGTCAAACGTAAGGTTATCATTTCCATCGCCCCAGGCTTCGGATTTTGTTCCCTGTGTTGTTTCGAAAGAATATACAGAATTGGCACCTCCAACAAATGTTTCTACCTGAGAAGCTGTTGTTCCGTTATCCTGTAAACGGTAAACTTTATCTAATCCTTTTGCTGTAAAGTAAATCTTTCCATCCAGAGGACTGATATCTACGTCTTCAACTCCATTAAATCTAGTTCCTAAAGACTGAGCAAGTGATGCTGTATTGTTTTGATCAGCCTTCGTTTTATTAGGTACCTGAACCCATGTTGCTGTAGTTGCTACCGGATCTCCCGCTGTTGTTAATCCCTGATCTAACTTTAATACATAAAGGTTTCCTGAAGAAAGATCATTAGGCGTATCCATCACATATTTATATACCATATGAGTACCGCCGTCTTCACCATAATATGCTATTGTTCCGGCGTTATTGATGACCACATTTTCATGGTTCATAATTCCCATTTGCCAAAGTTTTCCTTTAGAACCGTCTGCATTTTTAGAAATAACCTGAGCTGTTGCAGGATCAATTTCTACAAGCCATCCGTAATCCTTGTATCCATCTCCGTTTACATCATTAGCAGTTACAGATTCTTCCGCTGTTACTACCGTACCCCAAGGAGTAATTCCTCCTGAACAGTTTCTGATAGTCTGCACCAAACCAGGATCTGAAAAATTTACTGCTCTTGATCTTGTTAACTGCCAAAGTTTTGTAGAAGAATTATAATTAACCTCAGCCATAGTAACCCCACCCGGATTGGTTTCGTGGTTTACTGAAAGGTAACCGTTTGTACTGCTTCCTGATTTGCCCACATAAGCTGTAAAGTCGTTCTGACCACCTACCATACCTCCACCTTCAGTATAACTATCTCCTTCTTTTAAAACAAGCTGATACTTGTGCTCTCCTGGAATAATAAGTTTATTGGTTTGTGCTGTAGGTACAATAGAAGTAAAACAGCTGATATGTGTTCCGTTGCAGGCAACAGGTGTAGGCGTAGTGTTAACTTTTGTCTTAAGATAGGCATCAATTCTAAGATCTGAACTTCCTACACTTCTATTATGTAATTCAACGGAAATTCTGTTAACTCCGTTGATGAATTTTGATTTTGGAATAGAGAAAATATTATATACATTCTCGGCAGCACCATCAACCGTTGTACTTGATAAAGTATTGAATGTAACGGCACCTGCAGGCATATTATCTCTTACTACTTCCTCACCGTTAAGATAAACTACAATACCATCATCTCTCATTACACCAAGTTCCATATTATCGGAAAGTGTTGAAAGATTTACAGTAAAATCTTTAGCAAAATATGCTGTTATCAGTCCTGTTGTACCAGAATGAATGGTAGTGGTAACAGGATCACCATATCCTAATGGTCCATTACCCACAGGCCAGGAAGAAATGTCATAGTTTTGTGTTTTCCACGCATCAGGTTGTGCCTGGTCAAGGTCCTTGTAACTCCAGGATGTTCCCTTATCAAAAATAGTGGTCTGTGCCTGAATGGTTGACCCTGCAAATAGAGCTAACGCTCCAATTGTTAGTAGTTTTTTCTTCATTTTTAAGTTTGATTTATTAGACCTTGCAAAACTATTTTTTAAAGAGCACGTTCCTGTTAATAGGACTTTAAATATGGGTGGGAGAATGTTAATTAATTTAAAACCTAATGTTAAGGGGATTAAGTTTTTATTAAATTAAAGAGATCATTCTTCGTGATGCGTATATGAGGATAGAAAGATTCTTTATTGTTATTGTGAATACTCTTATTTCATAGACAAGAAAACCTAACAGGTTTTAGAAACCTGTTAGGTTTAATTAGATATCGTAGAAAAAGCTATAGCTCAACTTCTGTATCCCGGAAACTCCCCTACTTGGCTTTACTCACATCAGTAAGAGCATTCAGAAAGGCAATAATCTGGTTCATCTCTGTTTGGGTAAGGTTTAATTTATCTGGAGCAAGTGTTTGGTTTTTCATCTTCAGTCCCAGTCCTTCTCCTCCACCTTCATTATAGAAATCAAGAACTTCTTCTAAAGTGTTGAAGGCTCCATTGTGGAAATAAGGTTTAGTAAGGGCACTATTTCTTACGGTAACGGTTTTGAATGAATAATCATATATCCATGATTTTTCTTTTTTTACCGGGCTGTTTCCTCTTCCGGGATCCTGATCCAGTTCTACAGGGAGCTGTTTTATTGGTTTTGTGGTTACCCCAAGAACTTCGGACTCATTTTCATTAAAGAACGGCGGTACCAACCCTGAAAAATGAGGAGCAAAATGACAGGTTGCACAATTGGCTTTTCCCATGAACAGGTTAAAGCCTTTTTTCACATCCTCAGAAATATTTTTTTCATTTCTCATGAAACGATCGAAATCGCTATCAAAAGAATATAAGGAGGCAACATAAGAGCTTAAAGCCTTTGAAAAATTTTCTTTACTAATTTTTCCATCTTTAAAAACCGTACGGAATGCTTTTTTATATTCAGGTTTTGTTTTTAACTTCTGAATGATGCTTTCGTAGCTTGTATTGAATTCATCTTCATTATAAATCACGTGTTCAGCCTGTTGTTCCAAATAAAAAGCACGCAGATCATAGAAAAATCTTTTGGCAAAAACGGCATTATATAAAGATGGTGAATTTCTCAACACCGGTTTTCCTTCTACATTACTTGTAGATTTAGCTTTAAGATCTGTAAAGGCATTTTCCTGAAGATGACAGGTTGCACAGCTCATTCTTCCGTTACCACTTAGATTCTGATCATAGAAAATTGATTTTCCAAGATTTTGAAGATCCGGATTATCTTCTGAAGACTTCAGCAGTGTATAAAAATAAGGATCTAAAAAATCACTGCTGAAAAGGTTTTTATTACTGACATTCCAGCCTGAGAATTCCTTCAGATCATCAGGTCTGCCATCCCATCTTCCTAATTCTTCATACAGAGGCTGTATATATTTTTTATAAAACTCAATTCTGTCAAAAGTTTCAAAATCGTTATTCTTTGAAAGATAGCTGATAGCTTCCGTTAAGGTCTGATCTGCTTTTGAAGTATTATAGTTTTTAAAATAAGGATCATCATTGATATATTTCTGCATACCTGAAAGAGCGTGACTGGCTTCTTCGGAAATATTCAGGGATCCCGGAGTATCGAAACCTGTTACACCCAATGAATATATCCTGATTAATTCTATACGCAAAGGCAGTGTTTTATTATTTCCTTTACTCATTCCATTTTTCATAGCACTCAGATAAAAACCGGAATAGCTATTGTATAAAAAATCGGTAATTGTTTTGATCTTTTCTTTTTCATCTTCTGCTTCTTCAGAAAATATCAGTTCATCCAATACCTGCAATCCTTCAGGAGGAAGTGTATATGCTGATGTTCCTGCGGCCTCAATATGAAACAGAGGAGCCGCATTCAGACGGGTTTTGGTGAATTCGGGATAATGATAGGCAATATAGAACTCAATTTCTTTAAATGAATTTCTTGTGTTCTTTAATGATAGCTGTAATTCTTCAAGAGAAATACGGTCTTCAGAGAACTTACGGACATCCGATTTCAATTGCTCAAGTTTTCCTTTAAAATCAGACAACCCTTTATTAACAAATGTATTCTCGCTTTCTTTTCCTTTGTAAACAGGATTAAAGGACATTACTGCAAATCCTATCAAAAGGACGATAACAAGAAGTGGATAGGATCTCATGAATTTTTAGCGACAAAGCTATTAATCTGATGTTATCTCAATTTTAATAACAGATTAAATAATGTTTATATTTTTGATACAATATTTTTCACTAATTTTAAACCCCGAAATCAGATTCATTATTCTTTAAGGAACGGGTTATTCTAAAATACCTGTAAAATAATGGCGAGAGGTTATTGGGAGAGGATTTTTTTAATTAAATTCAACACATCAAAACTAAAATAGGATTATGAAAACAAAACTATTATTTGCTGTTACAGCAAGTTTTCTTTCTCTTACGGCATTTTCACAAAAGAAAAAGCAGGCTGAAAAACCTGCAAAACAACAGGAAATGGCTGTATACGCTGAGAAAAAAGGAAATGACTATTATCTGATCCGCCTGGAACAGGATAAACCAGTGCCAAATGTTTATGTATATTCCAATGGAATAACCAAACCATATAAAAACTATACAGAACTTAAAGACGTTGTTATGGAATTTCCGGGGATGATGTCTTCTAATAATTCTACCAAAGAAGAATTGGTTTCTATTCTTAAAAAAGACAATCATTTCTATGAGATTACCTCACAGAGAAAGGATCCCAAAAATTTTGAAAAAACGGTTGTTACTGTATATGAACTGATGGGCGGACAAAAAAGGATTGTTGAAGAATATGATTCTATTTATCAACTTATGGCTTCACCTTATAAAGAAGCAATTTTCATAGATTAAAAACAAAAAAATATAAATTATGCTAAACAAACTTGCTGCTTCAGAACTTATTCTGAATGAAGACGGAAGTGTATACCACTTGAATCTTTTACCCGAAGATATTGCTGATAAAATCATCCTTGTAGGTGACCCGGACAGAGTAGCAAAGGTTTCAAAATATTTTGACACCGTAGAAATCAAAAAAAATAAAAGAGAATTTTACACCCATACAGGAACACTTCGTGGGGAAAGAATTACAGTAATGTCTACCGGTATCGGTACTGAAAACATTGATATTGTAATGAATGAGCTTGATGCTCTTGTAAACATTGATCTTAAAAACAAGGAATTCAAAACAGAGCACAAAGCCCTTGAATTATTCCGTATGGGAACTTGTGGAAGTGTGAATCCTGATGTAGAGGTAGACAATATGCTGGTTACTCAAAACGTAGTAGGATTAGATGGTTTAATGCACTTCTATCAGGACTACAGTTTCGAAAATGAGTTTTCTAAAAGTTTTCTGGAAAGATTCCCTTACGAAAAAATCAAACCGATGCTTTACTTCTCAGACTGGGCAGAAGAAATGGGTGAATATTATAAGGATGCTAAATACCACGGAAATACAGCTACATTCCCAGGATTTTATGCACCACAGGGAAGACAGCTTCGTTTAAAGGCTGTGGATGATAAATTCCTTGAAACATTAAATGACCTTGGAGTTACCAACTTTGAAATGGAAACTTCTGCTATCTATGCATTTTCAAAATTGTTAGGTCACAAAGCTATCACTGTAAATAACGTAGTGGCCAACAGAAGACGTGGAGAGTTCTCTACAGACCACCACAATTCTGAAAAGAACCTGATCACTTGGGTGCTTGACAGAATTATTAAATAAATGTTTATGGGACAGAACATCACTTGCCTGATTACCGATCAGCATCTTGAATTAGATAAAAATATGATTCACTTTAAGATCAGGGATGTCCTGTTTGTTCCTTTTGATATTATCGGATCTTCTGTTTCCTGGTTTATTGAAGAGGCTCAGAAATATGATATAGCCCAGGATCTGTTTGACTATTTTAAGCAATATAAGCCTGATGATCTGGTTTTATGGGGTGCAGATGAGAAACATACTGCTTTAGATATCATAAAACTTATTGAAGAATATAAGATCAGCAACTTCATCATTGAACACAGTTCAGATTTTGCCAGCATGCCTATGGATAATTACTTCCTGGGAGTATCTGATGGTAAAATCATAAAGGATTCTATTGTTTTTGATGAAAATGATTCTTCTAAAAAGAACTGCGCTAATATTGAAAAATACCGCGAGAAAATTGGACTTAATTTCAATTGGATAGGAATGGATAAATTTCATGCCTATAGCTTTGCGGAAAAGGAATATTTTAGATAAAAATAATTGATATATACCGATTCTATTAAATAAAAGCCTCTGGAATTTCCCCAGAGGCTTTTTGCTGTATGCCTTTACTAACGTTAATAGTTTTTTTTTGATTATTTAACAGGCTAATACCCACTCCTATTGAATTGAATTGAATTGAATTTTATATTGACACACATATCTTTTATCATTCATAGGAGTCTCAACAAACTATTAAGTATCTTCTTAATGGTTTAAATTAATATTCATATGAAACTCTCTTGGATCAGGATATTCAAAAACATATCCCAATTCTGAAATCAACTTTGAAGATAGGATAATTTTTCCCTTTACTTCTGTTTCCTTCTCCTTATCCTCTATATTGTTCTGGGCATTCAATACATGAAGTTTTACTGGATGGAACGGAGCTGTTACATTATACAGACCTTTTTCTGTTTCATTTTCGATCATCTTTAAAAGAATACCTGTAATATCTTTATAATGTATATGGTTAACTGCAAAATCCAGATTACCTACGTTGTAATTTTTCAATAACCTATTGTCCCCCATCAGGCCTCCTAACCTTAAGATATTTACCTGTGGATATTTGTTTTTTACCATTCGTTCTCCTGAAACTTTTTCAACGGGAACATCTTCTTCACTAAACTCTTTCGAAATATCCGGATAAACTCCTGTAGAACTCATCAAAAAGAGCTGTCCTTTAAAATCTCCAATAAAAGATGATAAATTTTGAATTCTATTGTATAAAGAACTTACACAACAGCTTTTCTCTGAGATAGGAATCGTAATGATTAAAACATCAAGGCTTTCCATAACTTCCCATTTGGGATATGATTCACTAAGCTGATAATCCGGAAAACTAGCAGCTATGGCATGTATTCCTTTAGCATTGAGTTCATCTGCTTTATCAACACTTGTAGTAGTTGCATATATTTCATATTGATCCGAAATAGATGCAGCAATTCTGGCTCCCAGCCAGCCATATCCAATGATTCCTAGCTTTTTCATATGTTGGATGGGAATTATGTTGATAATATTTCATCCAGGCCGGACATAAGCTGTTTCTTTTTTTCTTCATCAAAGTGAAAGCAGCCCTGAACCGATTCCGGAATATGCTTAGTCTTTTCTTTTAATGCTTTTCCTTCTTTTGTAAGGCTAATAAGCACTACCCTTTCATCTGCTACGCTTCGGGTTCTGTTGACCAATCTGTTTTTTTCCATACGTTTCAGTAAAGGAGTTAATGTTCCGTTATCCAGATGAAGATGTTCTCCAATCTTTCCGATCTTCATTTCACCATTTTCCCACAATACGAGCATAACCAGATATTGGGGATATGTTAATGAAACTTCATCCAGATAAGGTTTATATAGACCTGTGATATATCTTGAAACTGCATAGGTCTTAAAGCATAAATGTTCTGACAGAGCAATCATAATTCATTTTTAAAAGGCAAAAATACTCATTTTATTTTGTGCACAATATTTTTGTTTACAAATTATTTTCAATTGAAATCATAAATCAAAAGCATCGTATATAAAAATCCCGACTAATCCCTAGAGTATATTTACAAACATTCAATCATTTTTTTATCAGACTCATATACATTATTTCTCTTTTTTATTAATTTAGCAAAAAACTAATAACAAGAAAAACTAACATTGAATATGAAAAACACAAAACAGACAGGTAAGACTAAGCTGTCAGAATTATCCATTGAAGAACTTACAATAGAAAAAAAGAAACGAACAGGGATACTTATTTTTTTCAGTATTCTTTTAGGAATTATGATTGGAACTTGTCTTTATGTAACAATCAAAAAAGGAGTTGGTTCTTTAACCTTTATGCCTATAGCTTTTCTTCCTATTTTTTTGATCATCTGGAAAAGCCAGAAAGAAGTATGTAACGAAATTAAGTCTCGTTAGTCTAACTCAAAAAGTTTCACAAAATGCATAATACCTGTTTAAACTGCAGCGAGCCTGTCACTACAAAATACTGCGGAAATTGCGGTCAAAAAACCAGCACCCACAGATATTCTTTAAAACACTTTATAGAACATGATTTCATCCACGGAGTATGGCATGTGGATAAAGGAATTCTATTTACTTTAAAAGAATTATTTACCAGACCCGGAAACAGTGTCCGTGAGTATATTTTAGGAAAAAGAGTTAATTATTTTAATGTCATAACCCTTTTGTTACTAACAGCAACGATTTCATCATTGTTCTCCCACTATTCAGGTATGGATTACAGTGTTTTAGTTTCTGATAACGTTAAGGAAACAATGAATTCCTTCCAAGAGCTAACCACCTCTTATTTTAAAATTTTTCTGCTTCTTACCATCCCTTTCAACTCTTTTTTCAGTTATTTATGGTTTAGAAAAGCAGGATTTAACTATTCTGAACACATTGTTCTTAATGCTTATAAAACTGGAGGAGATATGATTGCCCTATTAATATTTACTCTTATCACATTCTTATTTAATAACTCAGCTACTCTTATCACGGCTTATTTTTTTGCATTTACTATATTTAGTCTCGTTTATGGATTGTGGTTTTATTCCCAGTTCTTCTCCCAATCCGGATATTCTAAAGTATCTTTATTTTTCAGAAGCCTTATGATTCCTGTGTCATTTATAATCTTTCAGTCTGGTGTTGGATTTATTGGAGGTATTATTGCATCCTTTTTAAAAACATAATAAAAAGGATGCCCATTAGCAGTCTTTTGTAATTCATATATTCTGAAAATAGTATTGATAAAAATAGAATCTATGAGAAACTCAATAAAAAAGACCTCCGAAACCGGAGGCCCTAACACCATATCAACTATAATAAAACTTATTATCAAATTTAAAACTCATTAATCATCACATAAAAATGACCTGAGTACAGACTGTTCACACTTCCTGAGATATTGGTAAGATTAATCACAATACTCGAAGTGGAAGTTATTCTTGGATTGGAGATAGAGAATGTTGAATTCCCTGCAAAATCCCCGGCTGGCGAAACTACAACTACAGCTCTTGTAGAGCCCGGTTGAAATCCTGATGGAACTGCAATTTCCAACGTAGTAGATTTCCCCGGAGGCATATTATTGATGGAAACACCAGGCCATGCTTCAAAACTGATCTGGTTTTTCTGTACACTGCCTTTTTCACCAAGTTTATACTGTCCGCTTACATCTAATCTTGCAGCAGTATTTGGAGCCCCCGTGCCAATGCCTACATTCGCATTATTATTCCCCAACACTATAGCATTGGCCTGTGAGGTAGTTGCTCCATATCCTATTGCAGTAGAAAATTGCCCCAGAGCATTTGCCCCTGAACCTACTGCGGTAGAGTTTTCTTTATTAGTAACAGTATTATATCCTAAAGCCGTTTCACTGTTTGTATTGGTCTTTGCATTATATCCCACTGCAATAGATTGAAAACCTCCTGCTGAAGCATTGTTACCAATTGCTGTGGATTCATTTTTACTGGTTTGAGCATTGTAGCCAATTGCAGTTGACTGAAAAGCACCTGCTGTTGATTTATTTCCTATTGCCAGTCCATCATTTGCAGAAACTGTAGCCGCACTCCCAATGGAAATCCCCTGAAATGCAGAACTTGAACTTCCGATGGCAATTCCGTTCTGGCCAGCATTAGCGCCCAGTCCAAAACTTACAGAATTATCTACTCCTAATCTTCCCGCTGTAGCAGCATTTACTTTGAAGATCAGATCATCCATTGTTTTTGTTCCTAATGACAAAGCTGTATTGGCTCCACTATATGTTCCGGCATTCTCTCCTATTGTATTCCAGCCCGTTCCGTAATCGCCTTTATTCGTAATACTAGAAGAAGTGATGAGCCTGTTCCATTTGGATGCAAACCAATAATAAAATCCAGCCTCTGATAATGCAGCTTTTCCGTTATTCCATACAATCAATCCATCTGCCGGAGAAAGTACCGTAATGGCATCTGTATCTGAATTCAGAGCAATACTCGGAAGAAGTACTCCTTTATCTTTAGCACTTACATGCAGCATAGCAGAAGTATCGGGGCTCGATAATCCAATCCCAACCTGAGCATATGTAAAAAACGTAAACAGAAAAAAGAGAAGACTAAATCTTAATTTATAATTTCTTTGCATCACTTATGTTTTAGAGGGCGCAAATATACAAAATTTTCAATAAATATATATTTTTATTAAAAATACAATAATTTAAAACACACTCATGTGACTAAAATAATAACTACTCACATAAAATTGAAAAATTCATTAACTAGCAATGAGTTAAATACTCTTTATTTATTATCATTCGGTGATTCAAAACACTGTATAATCCAAAACCAACAGATATATTATTATCAATAAACATAACAAAATTTTGAATAAAATACAATTTATCACTTTCTAATGAAACAAGTTTCAATATGATCATTTATCATCCCTGTGGCCTGCATATGAGCATACATAACTGTTGAACCAACGAATTTAAATCCTCTTTTCTTCAGATCTTTGGAAATCTTATCGGAAATTTCTGTGGTGGCCGGTACTTCTGATAAAGCTTTTGGCTTATTATCAATTGGAGTTCCATTTATAAAGCCCCAGATATATTTTGAAAAACTTCCAAATTCTTTCTGAACCTCCATAAATTTCTGAGCATTGGTTATGGTAGCCAATATTTTAAGCTTATTCCTTATAATTCCGGGGTTATTCATAAGCTCTTCTATTTTTTGATCTGAATAAACCGCCACCTTTTTATAATCGAAATCATCAAAAGCTTTTCTGAAGTTTTCTCTTTTAGAAAGAATTGTATACCAGCTCAAACCTGCCTGAAAGCTTTCAAGAATAAGGAATTCAAAGATTGTTTCATCATCATAAACAGGTCTCCCCCATTCTTCATCATGGTATTTTCTGTAGAGATCATCTTTCTCACACCACCCACAGCGTATATTTTCCATAATTATCAATTTTTATAACATAAAGGTAAGATTGATTTAGAAAATCATAACAAAAGATTATGAAAATTTTAACAAAGGCGCCTGATTTTAGGAATGGTTATTGTTTATTCAAAACTACCAAACCAAATTTATAATATTATGAACAATTCTGATTATAACAAAGCGGAAAATGCAGTAAACAATGTAGAAAATTCTTTACAGAATGCCACGGACAAAGCCAAATGGAAAATCAATGAATTGGCAGACAAGGCCAAAGATTATATCAATGAAAAACGAAATAATGACGAAGAGGCCAACCAGCAAGACTGGCTAGACAGGGTAAAAGCTAATGTATCCGATGCATGGGAAGACATTAAAGATAAGGCAGATGAGGCTTGGGAAAAAACTAAAGATGCTGCAGAGGATGTGAAGGCAGAATGGAACAAGAAAACCAATTAAAATTTCAGTCATATAAATATTTTCAAGAAAATGGAGTCTTATAATTGATAAGGCTCCATTTTTATTATGTCATAACCACAATTATTGCTACATTTGTATTTCAATAAACATTAAAAAATTATGTCATACGGTTTACTTAAAGGCAAAAAGGGAATTATATTTGGAGCCCTTAATGAACAATCTATCGCATGGAAAGTTGCTGAGAGATGTCATGAGGAAGGTGCAGAATTCATCTTATCTAACGCTCCTATCGCTTTGAGAATGGGAGAACTTAATGGTTTAGCCGAAAAAACAGGTTCTGAAGTAATTGCTGCAGATGCTACTTCTATCGAAGATCTTGAGAAACTTTTTGATGCTGCTGTTGCAAAATTTGGAAAAATCGACTTTATCCTTCATTCCATTGGAATGTCTATCAATGTAAGAAAAGGAAAACATTATACGGAAATGAACTACGATTGGTTGGAAAAAGGCTGGGATATTTCAGCAGTTTCTTTCCATAAAGTAATGCGTGTGGCTTGGGAGAAAGACTGTATGAATGAGTGGGGAAGCATCCTGGCACTTACTTATATTGCTGCTCAGAGAACATTCCCGGATTACAATGATATGTCAGACAACAAGGCTTACCTGGAAAGCATCGCAAGAACTTTCGGAAACTATTGGGGTGAAAGAAAAGTACGTGTAAATACAGTTTCTCAGTCACCTACCATGACTACTGCAGGTAGTGGTGTGAAAGGTTTCGGAGGATTCCTTGGTTATGCTGAAGATATGTCTCCACTAGGAAATGCTACAGCTCTTGAATGTGCTGACTATTGTGTAACTCTTTTCTCTGATCTTACTAAAAAAGTAACGATGCAAAATCTTTTCCATGATGGAGGTTTCAGCAGTTCAGGGGTTACTCAGAAAGTGATTGGTAAATATGATGCTGAATAACAGTATTTAATATACGATAAAACAAATCGGCGGCCTCTTCGAGGCCGCCGATTCTTTTTAAATAATACTAATATGAAGTTACAAAATTACGGTCTGTATAGAATGGGCAGGCGCATTCAGTTTTGCAGCCATGCCTTCGATCCAAAGGTTAGTTTCAATATCTGTGTCTGAGTCATTCATAATGACGGTTACCAATTGACCGTTTTCATTCATAAAAGCAGAAGAAGTTAAAGCCGCTCTGTTGGAAGATGAACCTATCCTTTGGGCATTCGGTTTGATATACTTTGAAACGTGTCCGATGTAGTAATATTCATAAGTATAAAACACCTCTCCTGTTTTCGTATCGGCGATGATGGGTGCAAAACAAAAATTCCCTTTATGGTTTGGTCCTCCGGTTTCATCCAGTAGAATATTCCAGTCTGTCCATAGAGCATTTCCTTTGTTAAAATCGTTCAGCATATTTTTACTGTATAGCTCCCCAAGGCTTACATCATAAATTCTATCCATGGCAAACTGCTCTTTACAACCTTCCGTGAAGGCAAGAAATTTATCCGGAAAAGCTCTGTGGGTTTCTGTCAGGTTATCAAATAGCTGGGTTTTGTTGTTCCAGGTTTCATACCAGTGATACCCTATTCCGCTTGCATATTTTGAAGTTTCCGGATCGCTGAGTGTGGTAGTTGCTCTTTGGTAGATCAGGTCTCTGTTGTGATCCCAAATCATTACTTTTTTATCTTTATATCCGTTTTTCCATAAAGTTGGACCAAGATTATTTTTCAGGAACTCTCCTTCTTCTTCAGCAGTATAGATACATGATTCCCAGGATTGAGTAGCCATAGGTTCATTCTGAACAGTTAATCCCCAGACATTAATTCCTCTTTTTTCATATTCTTTAATGAATTTAATATAATAATCTGCCCAGGTCTGATAATATTGATTTTCCAGTCTTCCGCCTTTGTATAAACTTTTATTGGACTTCATCCAGGCGGGCGGGCTCCATGGAGAAAAATAGAAGGTAAAATTATTTCCAATTGCTTTTTGGGCTTCCTTAATCATGGGAATCTTATACTTCTCATCGTGGGCAACATTGAATGTTTTTAACGAAGTATCATTATCCTCCACATAGGTATAAGAATCACTGGAGAAGTCACAGGAATTCATATTGGTACGTACCACAGTATATCCCAATCCGTTCTTACCAAAATAAGCATCCAGAATTTCTTTTTGCTTGTTCTTTGGCATTTTGTAAAATGTTTCTGCAGACGCATCTGTAATAGCTCCTCCAATTCCGATCAGTTTTTGATATTTAAAATCAGGAGCTACAAAAATACAGGCTTCCGTTTCTTTTGGCTGTCCAAACTGTTCAAATTTTACAGATCCTTTGTCTGCCATTCTTTCATTCAATTTAGAATTGGTCAGAATTACCTTAGCTGTTTTTCCTTCATGTTTTTTCCAATATTTCTGGGCATTGACATTGATGGCAATACCTACTACAAAACAACTTACGATTACTTTTCTCATGATTTTTTATTTTTGGACTACGATGTCCCCTTTTTCATTATTTATTTTGATAGACTCGTACATAGTCTATATAATACTTTTGTGGGAAAATATGATCATCAACACCTTCTTTTCCACCCCAAAAACCACCTATCGCCAGATTTAAAATGAGAAAATAAGGCTGATCAAATGGCCAAGCTTCCTTGGTCTTTTCTAAATTTTCATAAGTGAAAAAATTCTTATCATCTATGTAAACATCAATTTTTTCCGGGGTCCAATCTGCTTTATACACATGGAATTTTTCGCTTGCATCTTTTACAAACAAAGTATCTGTTTTTTGAGTTCCCTGAATATGATTGTATTTTTTAGTATGAACCGAAGCATGGATATACCCCGGATTAAATCCGACATGTTCCATGATATCCAATTCACCGTCATCGGGCCATTTTTTCATATCTTCACTCATCATCCAGATGGCGGGCCAGGTTCCTCTGCCTTTTGGAAGTTTTGCACGCACTTCTACCGTTCCATATTGGAAAGAAAATTTTCCTTTGGTTAAAAGTCTAGCAGAGGTATATTTATTCTTTTCCCAATTTTCTTTTCTGGCTTCAATAACAAGATTTCCATTTTCCATACGGGCATTTTCCAATCTGTTTTTTGTATAAAACTGAGCCTCTTCATTTCCAAATCCACTTCCCCCCGTATCATAGTTCCACTTTGAAGAATCCGGAAGTCCCTTTCCGTTAAATTCATCACACCAAATCAGCTTTCTGCCAGAATCCGCCTTGGTTGAAATACAACTTACTGCAGATAAAACATACATTGCGGCTGTGCAAAGCTGAATGATATTTTGAAATTTAAAATTCATACTGTGATCATTGAATATTAAGTGACTTTGTTATCTATTCTGATATTTAGTTAAAAATATAGGTAGCTGCAGATTGTCCGGGAATGATTACTGACGCAGTTTTCCCCGCAAATTTAATATTAAAATTTTCAACATCCTTATTATCATTCTGAACAATCAGTACTGTCTTTCCAATTGGAGTCCTGAATGCTACTGTTGATAAATAATTTGTTTGCGTAGAAGCGATACGCTGAGAACCTGCAGGAATGAACTTAGAGGCATGTGCTATAATATAATAAGCTACATTTCTGGTAAAATTTGCGCTATCTGAAATGGTTATTGCGCCTTTACATTCTGTACATCCACCATCTGTGTGTGGTTTATACTCCGTATCATTAGCAAGATTCCATTCCAGAGCTATTTTACTCCAATTTCTCATAGAACCGATGATTACATTTTTAGTATGCCAGTTCAGATCTTCATTGAAAGTCCCTTTTGAACCTGTCCATTGTTCTGTGAAATAAAGATTTTTATCAGGAAAAGCGTTATGAACTGTACTCAAAGCGGAAATATCACCTTCATATAAATGAAAAGCAGATCCATCAATATACTGATAAGCTTCAGGATCTTTCAGAATATCAAGAGCATATTCCGGTTTGTTACAATTGTGATCATATACAACAATCTTTGTTTTAATATTGTTAGTTTTAAAAACAGGACCTAAATATCCTTTAATAAAATCCTTCTGTTTAGCAGACGGCATATACAAACTCGGATTATTTCCCGGATGTAAAGGTTCATTTTGAGGAGTAATGGCATCAACCATAATTCCCTCTTTTTGCATTCCCTGAATATATTTTACAAAATACCGGGCATAGGCTTCATAAAACTCGGGTTTTAAACTTCCACCCTTTGATTGGCCGTTATCTTTCATCCAAACCGGAGGTGACCATGGAGCTGCAATAATTTTGATTTTAGGATTGATGGCTAAAATCTCCTTTAGCATTGCAATCAAATCTTTATCTTTTGCTAAACTGAATTTTGAAAGAGAAGCATCCGTCTGCCCTTCCGGAAGATCATCATAGGAAAAAACCTCATCATCAAGGTCTGAAGCTCCAATGCTTAGTCTCAGATAACTGATGGAAATAGAATTTTCATCACCTCCAAAAAGTTCATTCAGCAAAGCTTTTCTTTTGACTGAAGACAAGCGATTGATCACCTCAACACTTCCTCCCGTTAATGTATATCCGAAGCCGTCAATATATTGAAACTTTTGGGTATCATCAATTTCAATATTCTGATAGTTATTGGATGTATTTACAAATCTGACCGGAGTTTGAGACTGCAATTTGATGCTTTCATCACCTTTGGTAAGCCAATACTGAACTTCATCATCATTCTTCTGAGCAACTGAGGTACATGATAAAGGAAAAAGTACCACACCGCAAAGCAGTGCAGTACCTTTAAAGAAACTATATAAGTTGTGAAACTTCATATTTAATATCCTGGATTTTGGTGCAGCGATGTATTCGGCAATTCATTATACGGAATGGGTAAAATTTCGTTTTTGTTGGCTTTAAACCCTTTAAATGCTAGCTTTGAAGGGGCATCACCCCATCTTACAAGGTCAAACCATCTATGTCCTTCACCCGCAAGTTCTCTCCTTCTTTCATCTTTAATCGCCTGCATAGAAACCGGAACAGAACCTAGCTTCACCCTTGCTCTTACAGCATCCAATAAAGCCTGAGCTCTTGCGCCAGCTCCTCCTAAAGCTTCTGCCTCCATAAGATAGGTATCAGCTAATCTTATGGCCACATAATTTTGTCTGAAGTTAAGTTCCGCCGCTCCTGGAAGTGAACTTTTCAAATCATTGGTAGGTAAATATTTATTTAAAAAATATCCGGTATCCGAAAATGCAGGACTATAAGTAACCTTATCCTCTGCTAATAATGGTTTCATATTAAAAATAGTTGCATTCATTCGCGGGTCATCCTGCATAAAATTATACAAGTCTTCAGTCACTGTATTAAATGCCCACCCCGGATATAAATCAGGAGCATCATTATCTTTAATTTTTTTGTTAATGGAATAAGAACGAGGTCCCAGCATTGCATTGATAGAGTTTCCTTCATCTTTTCCCTGTCCCCAGAAGCCCCAGTCAGAATTCCCTTTGTTGGTATGCATAACTTCCAGAATAGATTCCGTTGAAAACTTATAAGGATCTACCGTTTCTGGCCCTACTTTAAATAAATCTCCATAATTTGCTACCAATTTGTATCCATATTGGCTAGTACCTCCCGGTGTACCATTCACCTGTTCAAATTGTGCTGCTGCTTCCGGCATTTTCTTATCATAAAGATAGATCTTCCCTAATATTGCTCTGGCTGTTCCTTGTGTAATTCTTCCTCTATCATTACCCGTAGCTGTTAACATCAGATCAGGAAGTGCAGCAATGATATCGTTTTCTATCTGCGTATATACTTCGTTCGGCTTTGCCTGTGGAATATTCCAATAATCATCATCAAATTTTACACTCTTAAGAACCAAAGGAATATTTCCAAACATTCTTACCAATTCAAAGTAGTATAAAGACCTTAAAACCTTTGCTTCGGCACTGTATCTTTTCTTGAGACCTTCATCCATATTTGCTCCGGGCACTCTTTCCATTAAAAGATTAGCACGTGCTATACCCTGATAATAATCTCTCCAATAGCTTGCAGGCATTGTGTTAGGGTTTAATGAATAATTATTGATTCCCTGGATACCTGCACCATCATTAGAATTTCCACCTCCGGAATAAAAATCATCAGATCCGGCATTAAAAAAGGTAACTGTATTTTCAAATCCCCCGGAATATTTTCTTAAAATATCATATACAGAAACCAGAGCACTAAATGACTGTCTCTCATTTTGAAAATAAGTCTCCGTTTTAAATGCTCCTGAATTCTGTACCTCATCCAGATACGAACCACTGCAGGCAATATTGCTAAAACTCAGACCTGCTAAAAAAGTTACGGCAAGCCCTTTATATATAAAACTTTTATTTTTCATGTTATTACGTATTAAAATTGAATGTTTGCCCCAAGTAAGAATGTTCTTGCCTGTGGATAGTAAGCTCTGTCAACCCCAATAATATCTTGTTCAGAATTATTTCTTCCGGCAATTTCCGGATCATATCCAGTGTATTTTGTAAAGGTGAAAAGGTTTTCCCCCGTAATATATAATCTCACTTTACTCATTCCAAATCGGTTGGTAACGTCTTGAGGAAGTGTATACCCTAACTGAATAATTTTTACCCGGATATAATCACCTTTCTGAAGGTAATAGTTAGACATCCATGAATAATTATGATTAGGATCATCTCTGGTAACTCTCGGATTTGCATTGGTAGAGCCCTCTCCTGTCCATCGGTCTAAAATCTTTGTCTGGTAATTCGCATCAAGAACATCCAGTCTTCTTAATCCCTGGAAAATTTTGTTTCCAGCTTGTCCTTGAGCGAATATCATAAAATCAAAGTTTTTATAATTCATGTTAACTGTAAGTCCAAAGGTATATTTTGGAATAGAGCTTCCTAAATTCACTTTGTCTTCCTCATCAATTTTACCATCACCATTATTATCCTGCCAGATAAAATCTCCTGGTTTAGCATTAGGCAACAGCTTCCCACCATTGGCATTTACATAAGCATCAATTTGCGCCTGATTCTGAAACACTCCACTGTAAGTCTGTCCGTAAAAAGATCCGTAAGGCTGCCCTACGGCTACTCTTGAGACAGCTCCCATTGTCTGGAAAGAAGCGAGGTTGAAATAATCAATATCATTCTCTAATCGCAAAACTTTGTTTTTGATTGTTGCAAAATTTCCGTTTACAGATATACTGAAGTCTTCCCAGTTCTTTTTATATCCCAACTCAAGTTCCAATCCTGAGTTTTCCATATCCCCTACGTTTGACCAAGGTAAATTAGGAACCCCAACATAGCCTGGAATATTGATTTGTCTTAAAATATCAGTAGTTTTCTTTTTATACCAATCTGCGGTAAGGGTGAAATTATTGAATAGCTTAAGGTCTGCTGCAATGTTCAACTGACTGGTCTGTTCCCATTTTAGGTTCGGGTTTTCCAATGTACTTGGAGCATATCCTATAATGATATTATTCCCTGAATTGGTATAGTTACTTCCTGAAACCATAAAGCTTGCAAATCTGAAATTCTCCATTTCGTCATTTCCTAAAACTCCATATCCTCCTCTTAGTTTCAAACTGTTAATAACCTTATTTTCTGGCCAGAAATCTTCTTTATGAGCATTCCACCCCAAAGACATAGATGGGAAAGTTCCCCAATGTTGATTGGTCGCAAATTTTGAAGACCCATCTCTACGAACGGTTCCTGTAAATAAATATTTATCAGCATAATCATAAATAATTCTACCAAAATAAGAAGCTTTACGGGTTTGAATCCCATCCCATCCTTTGGCTGTAATATCATCCTGAGGAATATCAAAGTTAAAAGAAGCATCCTGCCAGCTATCAATAGGCAGATTACTGTAAGTTAAGCTGGCTCCACCTGATACATTATATCGATATACCCCTTGTCCTATCAAAATGCTTAAGTTGTGATCTCCAAATTTATTCTGATACGTCAATGTATTTTCCATGCTCCATTCAAACTTATTTTCATCCACTTTATTCAAACTATTGAAACCAGTATTTCTGTAGTTGGGACTTAAATAATACTTAGGAGTAAAGGTGCGGCTTCCCCAATACGATTTCTTACCATTTAAACTTGACTTGAAGGTAAAATGATCAAGAAACTTAAGCTCAGCAAAGACATTTCCTACAAAATCATCAGACCAATTGTAATTCCCTTGCTGAATAGTACGAAAAGCTCTTGGATTCGTCATTTCGTTGTTTACATACCGCGAAATCCCATACGGATTGCCATTGGGATCACGAATGATATAAGGATCTGTGTAACCACTTGGATCTACTTTAGACCAATCTGTAACCACTTCCGGAGTAATAGGATCTAGATTAACTGCCGAAGCCAAAGGCCCACCATATTCTTCGTTGGCACTTACTCCCTGAGATTTTGTATGAGTATAGGCAAAAGTCTGCCCTAATGTTAAATAATCTGTAACCTTATGGGTTGAATTGAACCTCGCATTGATTCTTTTATAATAAGAGATATCCGTCATTACAATACCCGTCTGATCGAAATAACCGAACGATGTATAGTAACTGGATTTATCATTACCACCAGTAATACTTACTTCATGGGAAGATTTTTCTCCTGTTCCAAAAATAGTATCCTGCCAGTTTGTTCCTTTTCCAAATGCTTCAGGATTGGCAAAACGTGGTGCCTGCCCATCATTTACAAAACCTTCATTAATAATCTTGGCATACTGAGTGCCATCTAGAAGATCCAGTTTTTTAGACGCATTCGAAAAACCGTAAAATCCATTATAAGAAAGAACCAGTTTCCCTTTCTTTCCTTTTTTTGTGGTGACCAGGATTACTCCTTTTGCAGCAGAAACTCCATAGATTGCAGACGATGCTCCATCTTTCAGCACTTCAATACTTTCTATGTCAGACTGATTAAGCCACCCGATATTATCTACTACAATACCATCTACTACCCATAACGGACTATTACTTCCAGCTCCAAAACTGGTGATTCCACGAACGCGCACCGTTGCGGCGGCACCCGGCTGCCCGGAGTTAGTCACTACAGAAACCCCTGCAGCCCTTCCCTGCAACACCTGTTCCGGCTTACCGGTAGGAATGTTTTCTATATCACTCGCTTTAATACTTGCGATAGCTCCGGTTACATTAGACTTCTTCTGAGTCCCGTATCCGATGACTACAATCTCATCTATTTTGTTTTCTTTAGAAAGCGTGTCCTTTTTCGTCTGGCCACTGAAGTTAGCCGTAAAATAGAGGACGGCAATCACTCCTAAATTTCTCGATATTCTTACATTCATATACAGCTATTTGTTTTAATTCTCAAATTGAGACAATAAAAATATATTTTTTTTCAATTAATTAACATTATATTAATAAATATTTTAAAATTTCGTTTATTATTGAGGGTTAAAAGCCATATCTTCGTATCAATTATTCACAAAAAGTTATAAAAATTCAATAAAGTTAACTCCCGAAATGACTGCTAAGCTTTCCAAAATTTCTCTTCCTCTAAAATTAACCTTTCTAATTTTTTCAATGGTGCTCAACTGTATGGGACTTATTATCCTTCAGCTTGCAGATAATAATATCACCTATGGAGAACTTGGATTTCTGGAATCTTTCAAAGATCTCCCCATCGCGTTTATCTCATTATTTGCAGTGAGCTTTATTAATAAAACAGGATCAAAAAAAGCACTGATCGCAGCATTGGCCATTGTAGGATTCTGCTCCTGCCTTCTTCCGTTTATTGAAGAATTCTGGTTTTATAAAGTATGGTTTGCCATCATTGGAGCCTGCTTTGCCATTGGGAAAATATGTGTGTTTGGAATCATCAGGAATAATATTTCTGATGAAAAATCATTGGCTAAAACAATGAACAGCGTGGAAGCTTCCTTTATGATCGGAATTTTTGTGGTTAATACAGGCTTTGGATGGATCATCTCCAGCCAGTATTCCGAATTCTGGAGATTTGGATTTCTGTTGATTGCCGTGCTATCTGCCATTACCATATTTCTTCTTTCAAAAATAGAAATAACAGAGTCTAAACCATCAGAAAACAAAAGTATACTCACTGAATTATCAGGATTTACAACACCTGTGGTTGCCTTGTTCCTTGCGGTGATCTTCTTTATTGTTTTTGTAGAGCAGGGATTTAATTCGTGGTTGCCGTCTTTTTATAAGAATCACTTGAAAGTCAATTCCTTTTTTGCTCTTCAGGCAACGTCCTTCCTCTCTGTTTTCTCATATATAGGAAGAACTGTTACGGCAAATATCATCCGTAGATTTTCATTATCAAAATATTATATTACATGCATTTCTTTAATCATTGCTCTACTAATGATTATTCTGGGAATTCAGTATTTTGATTCTGAAGATTCAAAAATGATTCTATTTTTGTTCCCGGTTATAGGATTATTTCTTTCACCACTCTATCCTGTTATCAATTCAAAAATGATTGCTGCGGTTGATAAAGAAAAGATAAATCTGTTTACCTCACTTATTGTTATTTTTTCTTCCCTGGGAAGCTCTGTGAGTTCTATTATTATGGCAATACTCTTTGGGAAAAACCTTTTAAATTTTTATCCATTATATATTTTATGCTCTATAATTCTTCTTTTTGTGATTAGTTTATTATATTTTACTGTCTCAAAAAGAAAATATAGAAAATAGTTTTATTTTTACAACCATGAAAATCAAAGACACAAAAAGCAAAGAAACACTTCAGGAACTGATCGACACAAAGGATTTCGTTGCTCATATTTCTGTAGACTGTACGATATTCGGCTTTCACAATAACATTCTGAAAGTCCTATTGTTAAAATATCACGATCTGGATCTATGGTCGCTTCCTGGTGGTTTTGTTTTCAATGATGAAGACCTTAGGGAAGCTGCAGAACGAGTTTTGTATGAACGAACGCACCTTAAAGACTTATTTTTAAAACAATTTCATACGTTTGGAAGAATAGACCGTACAGAAAACAATGTTCATCAGATCCTCCTTAGAAATAAAGGGATTGAAGTACCGGAAGATCACTGGATCTTTCAAAGGTTTATTACAGTAGGATACTGCAGCCTTATCGATTTTTCACTGACCAATACTTTTCCGGATGCTTTTAATGAAAGTTGTGAATGGTTTGAAGTGAACAATCTTCCCAAGATGGCATTTGACCACGATAGAATTATAGAAACCGGACTGGAATATCTAAGAATGAATATCAACACAGAAGTGGCAGCCAGTAATCTTCTTCCTGAAAAATTCACGATGAAGGACCTTCAGGCTCTTTATGAAACTATTTTAGGACAGAAATTCAGAAGAAATAATTTCCAACGAAAAATATTAAGCCTCAATATCCTTGATAGATTGGAAAAGCTATACGACGGTTCTGCTAACAAGGCTCCGTATCTGTATAAATTCAAGACTGAGGTTCATAATGCCCCTAATCAGTATCCTATCTCCAATGATGAGGAGGTTTAAAATATGAATTTTATCTCTTACACAGGAAAAACCCATATTATCTGTTTGAAAACCAGCATTTAGATAAGTTTTCAAAAAAATTTCTTAAACACCACGAAAAATGTTATTTTTAACAAAATCAAAAAATCATGTCATATTATCCTCTTACAAGCATCCCTGATTATTATGGAATTGATGCTTTACTTACTGAAGAACACAAACTGATCCGCCAATCTGTAAGGGATTGGGTTGAAAGTTATGTAATGCCGCAGATTGACCAGGCAGCACAAAATCATACTGACCTTCCTGGCCTTATGAGAGAATTAGGAAAAATTGGGGCATTAGGACCCTATATTCCTGTTGAGTATGGAGGTTCTGGATTAGATCAAATTTCTTACGGCCTTATCATGCAGGAGTTAGAAAGAGGAGATTCTGCAGTACGTTCTGCTGCTTCAGTACAAAGCTCTTTGGTTATGTTTCCCATTAATGAGTTCGGTTCTGAAGAACAGAAAAAGAAATATCTTCCAAAATTAGCTGCTGGAGAAATGATTGGTTCTTTTGGATTAACTGAGCCTAACCACGGTTCTGATCCGAGTTCTATGGAGACTTACTTCAAAGATATGGGAGACCATTATCTTTTGAATGGTGCTAAAATGTGGATCACTAACTCTCCTCTTTGCGATATTGCAGTTGTATGGGCAAAAAATGAGGAAGGAAAAATACAGGGATTAATTGTTGAAAGAGGAATGGAAGGATTCACTACTCCGGAAACACACAATAAATGGAGCTTAAGAGCTTCAAAAACAGGAGAATTAGTATTTAATGATGTAAAAGTTCCGAAAGAAAACTTACTTCCGGGTGTTACAGGATTGAAAGGACCTTTATCTTGTCTAAACTCTGCGAGATATGGGATTTCCTGGGGAGTAATCGGAGCAGCTATTGACTGTCACTGTACAGCAGTTCAGTATTCTAAAGAAAGAAGACAGTTTGGTAAGCCAATCGGTTCTTATCAGCTTCAACAGAAAAAATTGGCTGAATTCTTAACGGAGATTACAAAAGCTCAGTTATTATGTCTTCAGTTAGGGACTCTTAAAAATGCTCATAAAGCAACTCCTGCACAAATCTCAATGGCTAAGCGTAACAACGTAAAAATGGCTATTGACATTGCAAGAGAATCAAGACAGATTCTTGGAGGTATGGGTATCATGGGCGAATTCCCGATGATGAGACACGCTGCCAATCTGGAGTCTGTTATTACTTATGAAGGAACTCACGACGTTCATTTGTTAATCACCGGTTTAGATATTACAGGTATCAACGCTTTCTAAGGAAAGAAAAATATAGAACTAAGAGTCTGATCTTTTGATCAGACTCTTTTATTTTACTCACATTACAGAGAATTTAATATTCAATGAATAACTATTAGTGCCTGAATATTTTTGTGAATTTAATAAAGTTATTACCTTAACGCTAGTAAAAAATCACGATATGAAGAAAATAACAACTTTTTTAATAGGACTCACAGCTCCTTTCTACTTTGCACAACAGGCTGGTGATCTTGTAAGCTCTGAACAGAAACTGGATTTAACACCGCAGGGAGTTGTGAATTTCATTGCCAATAATCTTGGTGAACAAAATGCTCCTGACTTTATAAGTTATCTGAATGGCTTCAATGTAGGTTTAAAAGGATATAAAATAACCTATTACACTAAAAATGAAAAAAACGTTCTTGTAAAAGCAACAGGTCTTCTCATGTATCCTAATGTTAATATGAAGCTTTCCACAGTAGTCTCAGACCATGGAACTACCGATAGCAGGCATAATGTTCCTTCTAATTTTAAAGGAACTCTAACCGCCGGATTTGTAGTTGAGCTTTCTTATGTACTCAACGGTTATATTTTAATGGCTCCCGACTATGTAGGGATGGGAGACGGAGATGGTGTGCATCCTTATGTAGACTATGCTACTGAAGCTGGAGCGACTATTGATTTTGTTACCGCAGCCAATAAAGCATTAGCACAATTAGGGATAAAACGCTATGATGAATATTTCCTGGCAGGTTATTCTCAGGGGGCACATGCAGCCATGTCCACTTTAAAAAGATTAAATGTATCAAACCCCGGGAATCTAAAGTTTAAATATGCTTATATGGGTGATGGTCCTTATGACATGTCGGAAACTACTTTAAAGAAAGGTGTTTTAGAAAAGGATATCTATCCATTTAGCTCATTTTTAGCAAACATTGTAAATTCTTGTAACAATGGAGGATACCCAACCTACAATAACAATATTTCAGAAACTATTTCTGCTGAATACCTGGACAAATACAATTATCATGTAATTCAGGATAATGGAGGGTTATTATGGGGACCTGTAATATGGAGAAAGCTTTTTACAACCAATTTCATTAATGAAGTAACCAATAACCCCAACCATAAATTCAGACAGTGTCTAAAGCCCAAAGATGTCTATGATTGGTACAATAAAACACCTATGACATTAGGACACTCTTCTGTAGACTTAGCTATTCCACCTGAAAACACCTCCAAAACTATTGATGTACAGCGTGGTTATTATGCATGGTGGGATCTGAACAAATACAAGCTGGATTCTTTCTACTGGGGACCTATCGGACACGTGGGCGGTATAGTTCCTTTTGTTCTGGCTTCTAATGCCAAATTCAATACCTTAAGAAGCGGTGGGCTTTTTAACCAATGGGCAGCAGTAGGATCTATTTTTGGAAAACAATCAGCAGAAGCTTCACCAGAAACTCCTATCCTATTTTCATCTCAGATAAAACCTGAACTTGGAAATCTGCAGTTGGTTGAAGTTACTGACTTTAATAAAGAGAAAGTAAGCAGCAGAGCTGCAAATGAACGTAGTTTATCCTCTTTAAATGATGGTGTATATCTATTAAAAGTGTCGGAAAATAATCAGGAAAAGATGCTTCCATACATCAAGAATACTCCTAAAGAGGTGGTGGAAAATGAAATTGTACAATCCGAAAACAATTCAGTTTTAAAATTAAAAATCGATGAAAATGAACTTTCTGCAGTTCATATTTTTGATGAAAATAAAAATCTGGTTACAACCATTTCCAAAGGCCAATATCAGGAAAACGACGGTATCAATCTAAAAAATCTGAATCCTCACAAATATACATTCGAAGTAGTTACCCCATATTATAACCTACAGTTCAATAAGAATCTTGGAAGCAGCAAATTGGAAAACAGTACAGATATTTTTGCACAGAACAAGCAGATCAGAGCCAGAGCTAATAATAACATTAAAACTATCAGTATATACAGTATTTCCGGAGCTTTACTTCATCAGCAGGAAGTGAATTCTCAGCAATTTGAATCGAGAAGTATGGAACCAGGAGTATATGTAGTACAAATGACTCTTGATAGCGGAAAAACAATCAATAAAAAAGTTAAGCTATAACATCTAATCCTTATTTATATATCATTTTCAAGTTAATTTTGGCACTCCAGCAATGGGGTGCTTTTTTGTTCTTTTAAATATATGCCACGTCCTGAAATTCCAAGACAATAATTATTGGGCGGAAGGTTAAAAGCTACTATAACTCCAACAAATCCTGGAAGTTATTGTAATCTATTGATAAAAATTGAGGTACAGATATGACCTTAATCTCAAGAGCTTCCCTCTTCCAGCCCCCATCTTCCTTAAAACTTAAATCCGATGCTGAGATATATCCTTGAAAAATCAAGTTGATTATTTCTGGAAATATTAAGATTGATTGGGCCTATAAGGGATTCATATCCAAGGTTTACCCCATAGCCGAACATTTCAAAGCTGTCATTGAAAGGAGAAAACTCCTCACCTACTTTTCCATAGCTGAAAGAAGGCGTTAAGTATAGTCTTTTCATGATTCTGTACTGAAGCGATATACCTAGTTTAGCCACAGAATTCATAGGCAATTCTTTCTGACGGAGACCATTAAACTCAGGATTTAACAAATCGTAATTGTATTCACTCCCCCCAATATTATACTTCTGATTGAGGAAAAAGTAAGGTACTGTATCTTCTCTGTATGAACCAAAACTTGTTCCAAGAAAAAGATTAATCTTCGCTGTCAGCCTTCTTGTAATAGGATGAGCAAAGTTTTCATTCAGAGTGAATGATACCAGATTCTTTGGTAAAAAATAATCCGGGTTTTTAGGATTTAAAATAGGATATAACTGAGGCTGCACAACCTGAAGATCATACAGCTCATATTGATCTCCGAAATAAAGCCTTGTACTTACCTGAAGGTGATTTCCTTTGGTAGAGAAGTATCTCTTATTCTGATTATTCTGTTCAAACTTCAGAAAAGCATTAAAATTACTATGGTTATAGAGCTTTTTGCTAAAATTATCAACTTTTGACTGATCCACTTTATCCAACAAAGTATACATCCTTTCGGCACTGAATTCTGTTCCCAAAGAAATAAAAGCATTCGGAGTAATATTATAATTCAAAGCCACTTTTCCGGTAATATTCCGGTACATGTGGTTAGGAAACTTTGTCGTAGAGTCTTCATCATCATACCCAAATGTTCTGAAAATTAAATCGTTACTTTTAAGATGAACCATTTTAGCTTCAAGATCTATCCACCAATGGTCGCCACTCCCCAGAAAACGCTGGTAAGCCAATTTTGCTTTAAAACGTTCTGAAATATCGATGGTAGCCAGAAACCTGGATCTATTGGCCAGAATATTTCTGTAAGTATAATTTACAATAATTCCCACAGATTGCTCCGTATCATAGTGAAGAGCCAGCTTAAAAGCTCCTTTCTTAGCTTTTTTAACGAAAATATTCATCACAAGACCATCACCTTCATTGGTATAGGTGTAATATACTTTTTCGTACTGGCGCACTCCAAATACTCTGTCTATCGCCTCATTGATGGTTTTCACATCATAATACTTCCCTTCCGTTAATCCCAGTTCTTTTTTAATAACTGCAATTTCGACTTCATCGGTAAGCGGAGTGCCATTTTCTTCATTGAAGGTAAATTTCGTTGTAGGAAGCTTTACTTCCTCAATCATTTCATGTTCGTACTTAATACCCAGCTTTTTCTGAGCTTCTGCCAGGGCAACAAACTCAGGAAGATGCTTTTTGGCTTCTATTTCCCCTATTTTAATAATCTTTCTGAACCTTGCAAAATCTTTTGTGGTAATATCTCCCAAAGGATCTACAAAATCTACCAGAATGTTAGATAAAGCCTTCTGATGCTTAAAATCTTCCACAGAACGGATGGCATGCGTCTGATAGATCATTTTCATGGGGTTTTCAATCTCTTTTTTTGTAAAAAGCCTGAACCCTGTATAGCCGCCAATAACAAAATCTGCCCCCATCTGTCGAACTTCATTGGCGGGATAATTCCGGTCTAATCCCCCATCTACCAAAAGTTTTCCATCAATATAAACCGGAGCAAAAGCTGCAGGAATTGCCAACGTAGCACGAATCGCCAACGGGAGAGATCCTTTTTTCTGCATAATCAGACCTCCGTTTTCAATATCTGAGGAAGTAAGTTCTACCGGAATTCTTAATTTACTGAAATCATTGATATGCTTAGCGTTAAAGGTAAGTGTATTCAAAACCTCGCCCATATACTGCCCTTCAATATAGGAACTGGGAAGCGTTGGAACTCCTTTTACAACCGGAAACTCCAGAATATATTTATCATACTCATCCTTTTCGCTGATATTGACCTTGCTGTAAGGGATTTTATTACTCAGAATCCTGTTCCAATCTACTTTATAAATGGTTTTCTTCAGCTGGTCAGCATTATACCCCATTGCATACAATCCGCCCAAAATACCGCCCATACTGGTTCCGGTAATATAGTCTACCTTAATTCCAAGGGAGTCTATCATTTTCAGAATTCCGATGTGAGCAAATCCTTTTGCTCCGCCTCCACTCAGTGCCAAGCCAAATTTTGTATCCTTTGTTACATTTTGCAATCTGATATTCAGAGAATCGTTAATCTGTTGGGATTTTAAAAAAAGAGAAAAAATGATAGTTCCCAAAATCAGGAGTTTTTTCATGAGAAAACCTGTTTTTATGTGTATGAAAATTTTACCGTAAATATACAATTATACCACAAAAGCTAACAAAAAACCTCATCTATTTACCTATTCAAGAAGAACTTTAAAAAGTATTTATTATTAACGAAACGTTTAATGACCATCAAAGTTTATTGAAAAAAAATATTACTGCTGTTTAAATTTAACGCAAAGATTTTATAATGCAGTTGCAATATTTCAAGGAAGCAAAGATGGAATCAACTTCATTGATTCTTTCTAAGCGTACGCATAACCGTGTCGCTTCATCGGCGATAAAGTCGCTATTCTTTGCTCCCTAAAATAAAACTTTGCGTTAAATTAGCTTTGATATTTTAAAGAGAAATTATCAAAAAGATAGTATAATTTTAGTAGGACTTTATAGTTTCCACAAAATTGATATCCGGGTTCAGGATTTCAAGAATAAGGCTTTTAACAGACCTCATGGCATCATCAATATCTCCTTTGTCGAAAACAAGAGAAACCATTCCTTTTTTAGCCTCTGCAAAACTCCAGATACCCGTTTCAATTGGATAGCCCCAGAACTCAGGGAGATGTTGTATCACATAATGATAAATGCACAGCTGCAACGCTTGCTTTCTGTCGCTGTTATGAAAATACTGCTCTACATTATCTTCATCAATTTTTACGTGGAGATTTTTAATTTTAGCCGTTTTATAATCAATGATCCTTAAAGTTCCGTTCAGTTTATCAATTCTGTCGATAAATCCCATGAAAGAAATCTTATCCTTTCCATCAAGATAAAACTCTACATTTTCGAATCTTCTTTCGATATCGATAATCTCTAATGTATTTCCTTGTCTGATAAGGTCAAGGTCATGATTCAGAACGTTTTCAATCACCTTTTTCGCAATGGCTTTGTGGATGTAGTTCATTCCTTTTTCATAGAATTCAGGCTGATGTTTCAACTTCTCAATCGCAACATTTATATATTTATCTATTGCTTTAATTGACTTCTCTAAATCACTTTCTTTTAAAACCTTACCCTTCAAGATTTCATATACTTCCTGAAGTGAATAGTGAACTAAATTTCCATAGTTTTTCACCGATAGTTCTTCTTCAATTTCGTCCGATTCCGATGTGTTCAGAATCTTCGATAAGTAAAAATCAATCGGGTTGTAAAGATAGCTTGTAAGATGGGATGCCGATACTCTTTCCTTCCATTTCTGAAGTCGCTCCCTCACAATTTCCGTCTTGGAAATCTCTATAGGTTTTGTGATAATGGGCTCTGAAGAATTCTCAATAATCAGGTGCTCAATTTCATGAGAACTTTCCATTTCAATTTGGGTAATGAAACGGCTTTTTTCACCCGTGTTCACTCCCGAACTTAAAGCATTATACAGCAAATGAACATTCTTCGCATCCTGAATCAGTCTGTAAAAGTGATAGGCATAAATACTGTCATTTTCCAGGAATGTATGAAGATCAAAGAATCTTCTGATATCGAAAGGAATATAAGTATTCTGGGAATTTCCCAATGGAAGTTTCCCTTCATTAACTGAAAGCAGGATGACATTTTCAAAATTCAGAAGACGTGTTTCCAACAATCCCATAATCTGTAATCCTCTTAATGGCTCACCCTGAAAATCGATACTCTCAGAATTGATATGCTGGTTGATGAGAATCTCCAATGTTTCCATTTTGACCTCAATATTGTACGGAGTCAACTGGTTCTTAATAATCCTAAAGGCATTCTCGAAGTGAGAAACATTTTCATATTGTATATCATCAATTTCCAGCCATTTCACCTGGTGACAAAACGAAATAAGAATGTCCAGATAAGCAGTGGTACTTACGGCCTTCTGCAGAAGACTGAAATAAGACAATTCTCCCAGAAGCTCATTCAGAAGCTTATTAGAAATATACACGATATTCCTTTCTTCAATTTTCGTTTTAAAATCATTGATGACCAGCTCATCTTTAGCCGATTTCGGAAGCTCTTCAAGAATAGGAAATACATCTCTGTAGTAATACGAAGTTTTATTTTTTTCCAGCTGTTTCTGCAGATAGAAAAGTCGTTTTACCGCATTGGAGAAAGACAGATTCTTCAATGGGAATCCCATCGTGATATTCAGATTATCTACCCCATGCATCACATCCAGACTTGCAGGAAGAAGGTTTTCATCCAGCAAAACAACCGCTGTATTCGAATAGGTTTTATTATTGATTTCCTTAAAGATTTCCGGCAGCACCTTAGTTTGCGTTACATTTCCGGAAACTTCATATACCTTGATTTTTTTAGGTTGATTAAAGTCATCCTCTATCCACTGGAAAGTTCTGTTATCATCAAATTCTTTCCATGTTTTATGGTTTCTCAGGAATTTACCAGCCTCTTGTCTTTCATCATTAAAATAATAATGGTCTGCCTGAAAAAAGCACTGAGCCTTATTCCATTGCAGAAGGCTTCTTACCAGTTTTTCTTCAACCGGTGTAAAGGCATTAAATCCGCAGAACACGAACTGCTCCGAGGTATTCTTCGCAAAATCAGAGATACTCGCTTTAGCAGCCTCGTGAATCATTCCTGAGGTTGCCCAGTTCTTTTCCTGTAGTCTGCTTTTTAATTCAGGAAGGAAAACATTCATATTCTGCCAGAAATTAAGAAACTTCTTTCTGGGTACATCATCATCTTCACCAAGGTTCTGTGCCCATTCTTTAATCCTTTCCTCATCAAACATGTACTGTAGAACCGCCTGATCACTATCCGAAAACTTCAGAATATCATCCCAATCCTTCTGCAGAGTGGGAAACCACTTCAAAAAGTCAGAAAAATTATCTCTGGGAATGAGATTCAGACTTCGGTATACATCAAATGAAAAAAGCCAGAGTGGAATTCCCTGGATCACCTGTTTATCGGCAATCATGTTAATCAACTCCTCAATGGTAAAAAAGTTGGGAAGAAATCCCGAATAGTTGTTTTCCTCGAGAATCTGCCGGATAAATACAATCGGACGTTTTCCGGGCAGGATGATGTTAAACGCAGATAGATCCGGGTTTTGTGCCAACAATTCGTGAATGATCTTATTGAGGAATTTCAAGGGGCTTGATAGCTTTTAAGGTTTTCTAATTCTTGAGAGATAGCAGCATTATATTCTGCCTGTTTTACTTCATCCATTCCATGACGGGTATGTTTGTCATAGACCATCTGAAAGTTTTTATACTCAATGGATATTGTAGTATAAATCGATTTAAATAACCTATTGTAATCACCGGAATTTCTGATCTTTTCAGCTACAGTTTTCCTGAATTTCCTTACAAAAAGCTCTGCAATATCAAAATGTCTCTGCTCATGCAGCAGAATATAATCATTGATTTTTTTGACGTCTTTCCAGGATTTATCTTCGTTGAATATCGTCTTTATTTCAATCTTCACCGGTGACTTCGGGTTACTGGATTTCACCACAGAATATTCCCAACCGCAATTGGTATACGCTGCAACATCCGGATTATTCCTTCTGTTGACAGGGCTTTTAAAATTATCCCATACCAGCTTTTGTTCTTCCTTCCAGGTAATTTTCTGTCCAAACATAACATTAGCCGCCAACAGACAGAATACAAAAGTCAATTTCATTATTTCACTACAATCGTTTTTGTAATCCAGTTATTTCCTCCGTTCCAGAAAGTAAAAGTATACTTCCCTACTCTCTGTGGATTGAAATTAATCTGGTTAACTGCTGAATAGCTTTTTTGAGTACAAGGACCATTGGAAATGTACTTATAAGCGGTCACAGTTCTTTTAAAATTGCCATCATAAATATAATCATAGGCATAAAACCCCTGACACTGAGATGAATATGTGGAATACGTTTTAATATGCTGTATTGCAAAAATATCCATGGTATCATTGGCAATCTTAACACTGTCAATCTTGACCTTATCAATGGATTCGATCGTCTGATAATCATCGTCATTACACGAAACCAATACAAAGCCAAACAATAATGCTGAAAATCCAATATTTAGAAGCTTTTTCATAATCTTTTAATTTTCTGATTATCAATACATATTTAGCAAAAATATTCCTTATTCAAATAAAATCAGGAATTAAAATTTCCTTTTGATACGTAAACTACTTTTTTAGTATCAAAGAATTCTCCATCAAAATAGTGTTTCAGATTGAAAATTTCACATTTAAGTCCGGCAAGTTCTTCAGCAAGATCTCCACCTTTTAAATATAAAATCCCGTTATGTTTAGGGTTAAACTGTTCTTTTTCAAATTTTCCTTTCAGCCATCTTAAGAATTCAGGCATCTGGGTTACCGCTCTGCTCACTACAAAGTGGAATTTTTCTTTTAGTTTTTCCGCTCTTCCGTGGATGGCTGTTACATTTTTCAGTCCCACTCCTTCTGCTACAGCATTCACCACGCTAATTTTCTTCCCTATGGAGTCAATCAGGGTAAATTCTGTATCAGGAAAAAGGATTGCCAATGGAATTCCTGGAAAACCTCCTCCGGTTCCAATATCCAATACTTTCGTTCCTGGAGCAAATTCCATCACTTTAGCAATTCCTAACGAGTGAAGAACATGCTTTTCATACAACGATTCCATATCTTTTCTGGAAATTACGTTGATCTTTTCATTCCATTCATTGTACAGGGTTTCCAGCTTTGCAAACTGTTCTAGCTGTGTTTCGGTAAGATCCGGAAAATATTTTAATAGTAACGATGTAGACATGTGAATTATTATAATCTGCAAAAATAAGTTTTTATTGGCTTTATTCAAACTTTAGAAACACAAATTACAAAGGCACGGAGCTGTTGAAGCAAAATATTGGAACTGCTTTTTAATAGCCTATACCTCACAATCAGACTTCTGGAGGATTATTTCTTAAGTATCCATTGATGTTACAGCTCCTTTTTACTAACAGTTCCCTATGATTTTTGAACAGTATTTACTCATCGCAATAAAAAGTGATATTCCTTTTCTCGCAGATAGCTTTCACTTCTTTATAATTTTTGAGCTTTAAACCTCTTGCATGAATTGTTTTTAGCTTTGGAGCGTTTAAAATTTCAATTGGAAATTCTTTAAGCTGTGTTCCTGAAACGTTAATCCAATCTAAATATTGTAAAGTGCCTAGGCATTTTGATAAATCCTCAACACTACTATTTTCTACAATTAAAGAATTTAGATTTTTTAATTGACAAATGGAGCTTGGCAATACTGTTATTGGGTTACTACTTAAGGATAGTGATTTTAATGATTTTAGATTTGAAATTTTATTTGAAATAAGTTTAATATTGTTCTCATCTAATTTCAAATATTCTAAGGAAGTAACTTTATATAAGCTTTCTGGAATTATATCAATATCGCTTTGGGATAAGTTTAGTGTTTTAAGTGCTTTTAATGAAGATAAGTCCTCAAAAGATTTGATATGGCTCTTATCAACAGTATTACTAATTATTGAAAGGCTATCGAATTTTGTAATCCATCTGGGAAGATATTTTACTGATTTTAAATAGATGAATTTGACATTTTTTAATCTTAAATAGCTCAATGAGTCTCTTTCTTTCCATAGATCATCTATAACAACACCTTTGGTGTCTTCAATAGAAGACTCACGTAATTTTTTTTCATAGAAATCTAATGGTGCAGAGTTATATTTCTGGCATGAATAAAATAATGGAAGCAATAATATAATTATCAGGCTTTTCATACTTTTAAGTCTTTTATATAAAGAGCGTGAATATAGTGGTTAATTGTTAAACGGTTATACTTGTCATTATCTTCTATACTTTGTACAAGGATTGACGCTTCTTTTGCTCCTTGACTTTTATTGGTTAAATATACCTTAAAGTTTACTGAACTTTTATCATATTCTATTACTTCATTTTGTAGAATACTATTAAGTAGCTTTTCTGATATGTCAATAAGGTCAAAGCCTAGATTATATTCTTTATTTATTCCATTAGTTCGGTTTAAAAATTCTGTTAAACTTCTTTTACCATTTAAGACCTCTTTTTGTAGTTCTTTATTCCATTGTTCAATAATAAATTCATCATTTTCAGCCTTCATTCGATTTACAGTATCCATCACAAATGGTGGAATGATTGATGGTGGTGGAATCTTGTGGTCAGCAGCTCCTCTTAATAAAGCAGCCATATCAGATAATACACCAAAGATCCCCATAACTTCGCCTACAACTTTTATTTTCCCGGCAAGACCTTTTCCGGATTCATGCTCTATTGCGTGAATACTTTATTCATTATCAATGTAATATTCTTTGTACTTGTCATTTTCTTCAATGCTCTATTCATACTGATGCCTCATTTCTTCCAGGCTTATTCATCATAATAGAATGTAATATTTCTTTTTTTACAGATAGCTTTCACTTCTTTGTAGTTGTTGAGTTTTAAACCTTTTGCATTGATTTCATCTAATTTTGGAGCATTTAGAATTTCTATCGGTAAATAAGATATACTCGTACTAGATATGTCAATACTTTCAAGATTTTTCATGTTTTTCAAACATTTAGGTAAATTTGATATACCAGTATTATTAATGGGTAAGCTAACTAAATTCGAAAGGTTACAGATTTCATCAGGAATATTAAGTAAGTCCTGATTATCAGAAAGTAAAATAATTTTTATTTCTTTTAAATTCTCTATTTGAGTGTCAATCTTTTCTATATCGTTATCACTTAAATTTAGCCTCTCCAATTTTTTTAGGTTATATAAAGATTGCGGTATTTTAATGATATTATTATGCGGTAGCTCAATATGAGTTAAGTTAACATTTTTTCCAATGTCTTTAGGAATATTATTTATCTTTATTTTTTCAGAAAAAGATTCTATACTTTTTAAATGTTTGAAATTTGAAATCCAAATTGGAATAGAATCAGTATCTGAAAAATATATGTTACGAACGTTTTCAAGTCTTAAATATGTAAGCGAATCTCTCTTTGTCCACAAGCTATCAAAAATAATTTCAGTTGTTGAAGTAGGAAATGCCCTTAATGTTTTTTCATATTTATCATACGGTTGTTTATTATACTGCTGACATGAAACAAGTAAAGGGAAAATAAAGGTTATATATTGTAGAAATTTCATTGTTAAATTTTTAGATCATTTACAAAGATGGCATGAATATAATGAAAAGTAGTCTCTCTATTATATTTATCTAAACTTTCCATTGATTGAATTAACAATCCTGAGTCTTGACTTCCTTCTCCAATATCAGATAATGATTCTAGCATTTTAGGAGAATTATTATTTGTAGGGTCTTTAATTGCGTCAATTTCTTTATTCAAAATTTTTTCGATTCCTTCTTCGGTCATATCAATTACTTTAAAACCTAATCTTTTTTCTTTATTAATATTATTTGTTTCTAGAAAACGCTTGATGGTTATTTTTCCTTGCCTAATTGCTTTTTGAAGTTCTATATTCCAATGTTCAATAATAAATTCATTATTTTCTGCCATCATTCTATTTACTTCCATCATTACAAAAGGGGGAACAATGGACGGCATCGGAATCTGATGATCTGCAACTCCTCTTAATAAAGCAGCCATATCAGATAAAACCCCAAAAAGACCTGCAATCTCTCCAACAGTTTTTATCACACCAGCCATACCACGTTGAGTTTGAGCTTCCAATTGATTTATTCCACAAGATGTTTCACCTGGGATACCAGTTCCTCTGTTTACTCCTACTTTTATCTTGTCCTTAAATTCTTTATCGATTTCAGAAATATCTAAGTCATAAAAGCGAGAAGTAGTTCCTTTTCTTCCTGTATTAAAAATCAATTCCCCTTTTTCTAAATTTCTAACAGCAATTTTATAAGCTCTTTTTTCAAAAGTAGTTATTTCCTTCTTAGAATCAATACTATAAGGTTTTGATAAAGTATTGATTTTATTTGTATATAAACCATTCTTCATAGCTACAACATACCAAGGACTTCCATCATCATTTGAATAGATTGCCGGCAGCAGATGCTTATCCGAAGCATGAACGAAAATAATAGGTTCTACTATCGGCTTAGGTTTAACTTTCAGGTAATTCCAGTTTTCCCAGGGCAGCTCCGCTACTTCAATAAAGTTATTTTCATCAATATATTTACACCTGAAATAAAGTTCCAGATCCCTGCCTTCATCATTGGCCATCATTTTTATCAATGAGTCTTCGCTCAAAAGTAAAGATATTACAATTTCAGAACTTTTATTTAGTTTCCAATCCGTTAGCACTTCTTTATTTTCTGGATCAGTGCTTACCATATTAATCGTTTCATATTCCTTCGCATTCTTATGTCCAATCAATTCCTTATTGGCAAAGCTTAGAATGTAAAGCAGAAAATCAAATTCATCCCATTCCCGTAATTCAAGGTTTACTTTTTTTCCTTCGGGAGACTTAATATTCTTCATTTTCAGATGAAACTGAACCTTGTCCCCCAATTGAGCTTCCTTTATTTCCTTACCCGCTTCATCTGTCCACCAACCTTTTTCAAAATATGTATATGAGGATGGTGCTTCCTTTGGCTCTCCAAAATTGGTTCCCCCATCTGCAGTGAAGTGGCTTCCTTGTCCGGCGTACACTGAAAACTCATCTGTGTAAACTGTCCAAGTCTCACATTCTATGCTATGAGTACCACCTACTATTCTTGTAATTTTTCCACCTGCCATATTTAGTGCATTTTAGATTTTTCTCCACTGTTATTTTCAAAGTTACCTTTTGTATGAACCTCATTCTTTCCATCAGATACAACCTGTTTTTTCCTGGATTGGTCTGTAACATCCTTTGCCTTGGATTTTCTTTCTCCCTGGGCTATTTCCATAATATTTGCTGCCATCAAAGAATAATCACCTCTGGCATTTTGCAGCATCATTCCAATTGCACTACTTGTATGGTTCGCCCCGGCTGTCTCAGAGATATTCTGTCCGGCGTTAGAAATTAGGTTCTGTCCGGCATTAATGGTTATGTTTTCCCCAGCATTGAAAGTCATATTCTTTGGTGCAGTCACAGTAATATTTCCCTGTCCATCCATAAAGTAAGTATTACCGCTCGGATCTATAATCGTAATACTGCCTTCTGCATCATTCATCAAAATACGGATTCCACTTCTGGTTTGAATAGATTTCAGATAATTGTTGACTCCACCTCCCAATGCAACATTGCCATGAAACATTCCGCCCATGGCAAAAGGGAAATCTGGATTATGATATTCAAAACCTACCATAACCTGGTCGCCAATTTCAGGAATAGCTACAAATCCTCTGTTCTGACTGATAGTATCTGTTCCTCCTGCGTCCGGGCTCATCATTCTGATAAAGCTTGTTGTATCGTTTAATTGCCAATCGAATTGTACTTGTATTCTCCCTTGGTTTAAAGGGTCAACATTCGAGATAACAGTTGCCACTTGTGGCTCGGCTTTAGGCTGTACAAAATCAGGTTTCGGCATAAAACCTGTTCCTTCAGCAATCGCTTCGAAGCTTCCTGTATAATATCCTCTGGCATCAACCTCATGACTTACTTCAGTAATCATTAAAGTAGTAAAATGGGAGGTTTGATTGCTGTCTGGCTTCCTCATTGCTAAATCAGCTACACAACCAATATACAGAAACGGAACTGTTGTTTCTCCCGAAACTGTAAAAACATCCACTGCCTTACTTCCTCTTGCACTTTTTTGAGAATCATCTACATCACGAAACATATTGGCATTAATGGGAGTAGGAGTTAGTGAACGGGTTTTAAAGATAGTATCATTCAGTTCATAAGCTTTGGCTGATAACTCACCTAAGTGTTTAATACGATTATCAACACCCAACATTTTTGTATGGCTGCTGCTGTTATACCCAAAGTATTCAGGTTTTGTATGTACTGCATTTAGTTCTATGGTAACATCACTTACGTTACTGCCATCAATAAGCTTAATGGACTTTTCATTAGGTGGAAGCTTTCCAAAATGTAACATTTCACCATCATAATAAAACTGTTCTCCGTAGGCTTCGGCCATTCGGACGAGATAATTATAATGAGTCTCACAATACTGGGCACTGTAGTTGATATAGCTGTTATTTTGAGTCTCTACTCTAAAGTCAAAATCATTCGTACCCAATGCTTCCTTAATCACCCTGTCTGCAATAATCGAAGTATTTACAGATTGATTTCCACCAAAACTTTGAGTATGAGGGGCAGAATCCATCAGTATGGTTGGACTGTAACCTTTGAGTACAATGTTTCCTAAACTCATTTTTTCTTTGCTGAATGATACATTTGTAATAATTCCTACGAATGTTCTCTCTGGATTTTCATGCTCTGGATCTTTGTATTTGAATGTGACAGTCAATCGTTTTCCCATAAACTGTTGTGCCTGTTCAAGATTGTAGTTTTGGATTTCATTCAAAGAATCATGAGCAAGGATAAGCTCAAAACTATGATGTGTTTTAGCGCTCTGCTGTAAACGGAAATGTTTAAAATGATGAATGAGTTTTCCGCCAGCTATTATATCAAGTTTAATTACCCGATTGACCCCCGAAATATGGTTCTCAGAAATCTTCTCTGAATTTGAGATATTTTTTTTCATTCGTTGATGTGTGTTTTTAATTATATCACCAAATGTAGATAAAAAACAATGCCAGAGTAAAGTATTTTTGATACTATTTCAAAAAGTGTAGTAGAATTACGATTCGCTGGAAAACTTTTTTTGTTTAAAAACGATCACTTCATCTGCCTAAATTTAGATTTTAACCTGATAAAAATCTTTAAACATGCCCTATTTTTATTACCCCTGCAAGACCTTTTTATTATATATTTGTTAAAATTCAAAAAAATACAATGGACAAACTTTCAGATAGAGTAAAAAGACTAGGATACTCACAGACTTTTGTAATGTCTAATAAAGCAAGGGAAATGAAGGCGAATGGAATTGATGTAATCAGTTTAACCCTTGGTGAACCGGATTTTGATGTTCCGGATAATATCAAACAGGCAGCATTCGATGCCATCAACCAGAACTACAGCCACTACTCTCCTGTTCCGGGATTTCTGGAACTGCGTGAAGCTATTGCTTATAAATTAAAAAGAGATAACAATCTTGAGTATAAACCAACACAGATATGTGTTTCAAATGGCGCAAAACAGGCTATTTTAAATGTTTTGGCAGCAATTATCAATGATGGTGATGAAGTTTTACTTCCGGCTCCTTATTGGGTAAGCTATGATGAAATGGTTAAAATGATGGGCGGAGCTTCTGTTATGCTTTCCACTTCTTATGTTACAGATTTCAAAGTAACTGCTGAGCAGCTTGAAGAAGCCATTACGGATAAAACAAAAGCAATCCTTTTCAGTTCACCATGTAACCCATCAGGAGGATATTATACCTATGATGAATTGAAATCCATTGCTAAAGTGGTTGCAAAATACCCTCATGTGACGATTATTTCAGATGAAATCTACGAATTCATCAATTATGAAACAAAAACCACTTCCATTGCTCAGTTTCCTGAAGTGTATGAACAGACGGCAGTAATCAACGGAATGTCAAAAGCTTTCGCCATGACCGGATGGAGAATAGGATATTCTGCATGCCCGGAATGGTTAGCCAAAGCTTGTGAAAAAGTACAGGGACAAATGACCAGCGGTGCTAATACTGTGGCTCAAAGAGCTTCTATTGTCGCTTTAAAAACAGATCCAGCAGAATACAGATACATGATTGATGCTTTCAAAAAGAGAAGAGACCTTGTGTATGAACTTATCCAGCAAATTCCAGGATTCAAGGTATTGCTTCCAAAGGCTGCCTTCTACTTCTTCCCGGATATTTCGCATTATATCGGAAAAACTTTGAATGGAACAGAAATTAAAAATTCTGATGATTTTGCCATGTTCTTATTGGAAAATGCTCATGTAGGATGTGTGGGTGGATTCTCTTTCGGAAGTCCGGAATGTATCAGATTCTCTTATGCAGCTTCTGAAGAGGAACTAAGAGAAGCCATGAAACGAATCAAAGATTTGTTAGAGCAATTCAATTAAGAATTAAAAAAATAAAACACAACCACAACAATGAATCTGTTTAAAAAATTAACCATCGTCACCAGTATTGCAGCGGCAAGTTTTGCAGGCCATGCTTTTGGACAGGATTACCAGTGGAAAGAAGCTACTTCCAATGGATACAAATATAAGTTTGTTACCAATGATCCTACTGCCGCAAGATATTATACTTTAAAAAACGGATTAACGGTTATTCTAAGTCCAACCAACAAGGAGCCTAGAATCCAGACGTATATTGCTACCAAAGCAGGAAGTAAAACCGATCCTGCAGATCACACAGGACTTGCCCATTATCTGGAGCATATGCTTTTTAAAGGAACCAACGAGTTCGGATCTAAAGACTGGGCCAAAGAAAAACCTCTTTTAGACCAGATTGATGCTCTTTATGAGAAATACAATCAGACAAAGGATGAAGCCAAGAGAAAAGAGATCTACAAAGAAATTGACAAAGTTTCCGGAGAGGCTGCAAAATATGCCATTGCCAATGAGTATGACAAAATGATGGCCGGTATGGGTGGTGATGGCACCAATGCCTTCACTTCTTTTGAACAAACAGTGTACACGGAAGATATCCCTTCTAATGTTGTTGATAAATTTCTGGCGTTACAATCAGAAAGATTCAGAGAACCTATTCTTAGATTGTTTCACACAGAGCTTGAAGCCGTATACGAGGAGAAAAACAGATCGCTTGATGATGATGGGGACAAAGTTTACGACATGATGTTTGCCAATCTTTTTCCTAATAACAATTATGGAAAGCAAACTACCATCGGAACCATTGAACACCTAAAGAACCCGTCTCTGCACGCCATCAGAGAATACTACAACAATTATTATGTTCCCAACAACATGGGAATTATTATGTCAGGAGATTTCAATCCGGATGAAGTTATTGCCAAGATAGACAAGGCTTTCTCTTACATGAAATCTAAACAGGTTCCTGAATATAAAGTCGGACAGGAAAAAGCCATTACGTCTCCGGTAATCAAAGAAGTGATAGGTCCTGATTCTGAAAGCGTAATGCTTGGTTTCAGATTTCCCGGCGCTTCAACAAAAGATGCCAGGCTGTTAAATTTCGTAGGAAGCATGCTTACCAATGGACAGGCTGGGTTAATTGACCTTGATCTTGTAAAAAAACAAAAATTACTGGCTGCTTATGCCTTTCCTTATGCTTTAAAAGACTATTCCGTATTACTTCTTCAAGGGAAACCTACTGAAGGACAGTCTTTGGATGAAGTGAAAAACCTTCTTCTTCAGGAAATCGATAAATTAAGAAAAGGGGAATTCTCTGATGACCTTATTCAGTCTATCGTCAACAATGAAAAGAAGAACACTATTCAAAAGGATGAAAAATACGCTTCAAGAGCAAGCATCTTAATGGATGAATTCACTTCTGAAGTAGACCATAAGGCAAATCTGGAGTATATTGAAGAAATCTCTAAGCTTACTAAGAAAGATATCATGGATTTCGTTTCCAAATATCTTCAGAATAACAATTATGTAGCGGTGTACAAGAAGAAGGGGGAAGACAAGAGCATTGTAAAGGTTGATAAACCTACCATCACTCCTGTTTCTGTAAACAGAGAAGATCAATCCTCTTTCCTTAAAAAGATTGACGAGATGCCTGAAAAAGCAATCGCTCCCGTATGGCTAAATTATGACAAAGATATTGCTAAAAATAAACTGGGCGATGTAGATGTACTTTCTGTAAAAAATACAGACAATGCTCTATTCAGAATGTATTATCACTTTGATTCCGGAAAATGGAACAATAAAATGCTTCCGTTGGCAGCAGAATATCTTCAGTACTTAGGAACCAATGACAAGTCATCAGAAACCATCAGCCGAGAGTTCTACAAATTAGCATCAAGCTTCAAAGTAAATGCAGGAAACGAGGAAACTTATGTCTCACTGGAAGGTTTAAACGAAAACTTCGATAAAACAATTGCTTTATTTGAAGATCTGATTAAAAACTGTAAACCAGACCAAGCCGCATTAGACGCTTACAAAACAAGACTTAAGAAAGCCAGAGCTAATGCTAAGCAAAACAAAGCAACCATCATGGCTGGATTGAGAAGCTATGCTCAATACGGAGCACAGAATCCGTTCAATAATGTTTTGAGTGACGCTGAACTTGATGCTTTAAAAGCTGATAATCTTGTGAATATCCTTCATGATTTATTCAACTTCAAGCACAAAGTCTTGTATTATGGACCAAAAACCGGAGCTGAAACTGTAGCTTCTTTAAAACCTATCCATAAACTCCCTGCAGCGCTTAAAGAACTTCCAAAGACGAAAACCTTTACACAAATCCCAACAGATAAGAATAAAGTTTTATTTGCGCATTATGATATGGTACAGGCGGAAATCTTCTGGGCAAGAAACTCAGAACAGTACAATTCTACCATTACTCCTACCGTAAGTTTATTTAATAACTACTTCGGAGGCGGAATGGGATCTATTGTTTTCCAGACGATCAGAGAATCCAAAGCATTAGCGTATTCTACTTATTCTTATTTTGCTCTTCCAAGTAAGAAAGAAGATAAAAACAGTATTATGGCTTATGTGGGAACTCAGGCCGACAAGTTCAATGAAGCTTCTTCTGCAATGAATGAACTTTTGACTACCCTGCCAAAATCAGAGCAATTATTTGAAACTGCCAAAAGCGGATTGAAAAAAACGATCGCTTCTGAAAGAATTTCTCAGGATGGCATTATTTTCTCTTATCTGAAAGCCCAAAGACTTGGAAATAACTCAGATATCAGAAAGAATGTCTATGAACAGGCACCAAAACTGTCTTTTACAGACATCAACACTTTCCATGATAAAGAATTGAAAAACAAGAACTACACCTATTGTATTGTGGCATCTCAAGACAAAGTAAATGACACCGATATGCAGAAATTAGGAGAGATTAAAAAACTCAATCTAACCGAAATATTTGGTTATTAAAATAACAAAAAAGCCCTGGTTTCAGGGCTTTTTCATTTCAAAACACATCAAAAACAATTATAGATTTTATTTATCGAAAATCATTTGTTCGATAGATAAAACTTCTCTATATTTGCATTAGAAATTTAAATATAAAAACAGAAAATTATGTCTTTAGTAGGAAAAAAATTCCCGAATTTAACAATCGACGCAATGTCTGAAATGGGTGACGATTTAAGAATCAACATCCTTGAAGAAGCAACTAACAACCAACAAAAAGTTCTTTTGTTCTGGTACCCTAAAGATTTCACTTTCGTATGCCCTACTGAGCTTCACGCTTTCCAGGAGGCTTTAGGTGAATTCGAAAAAAGAAACACTAAAGTAATTGGTGCATCTTGTGATACAAATGAAGTACACTTCGCTTGGTTAAACACACCAAAAGATAACGGAGGAATTGAAGGAGTAACGTATCCACTTTTAGCTGATACTCACAGACAATTGGCCAACACTTTAGGAATTGTAGATCAGGATTTCGAATACAATGAAGAAGGAGAAGAAATCTTCACAGGTTCTAACGTAACTTACAGAGCTACTTACCTTATCGACGAAACTGGAAAAATCTTCCACGAAGCGGTAAACGATATGCCTCTAGGTAGAAACGTAAAAGAATTCTTAAGATTAATTGACGCTTACACTCACGTTCAAAAACATGGTGAAGTATGTCCTGCAAACTGGGAAGAAGGTAAAGATGCTATGAAAGCAGACAGAACTTCTACAGCAGAATATTTAGCTAAGAACTAATTCAATTTAACAATCTAGTAATTTAACAATGTAACAATGCATCGTTGTAGCAGTAGATATTTTTTATTGATACATTGATACCCTATTAAATTGTTACATTGTTAAATTTTACTTCTTAAAATTTAACCTATGTACACAGAATTAACCGAAGATACATTACAAAATATAGTAAACGACAACGAAAAAGTAGTTGTTCAGTATGGCGCAACATGGTGCGGAAACTGCAGAATCATGAAGCCAAAATTCAAAAAATTAGCATCTGAGAATGACTCTATTCCGTTTTTATATGTAGATGCTGAAAAACTTCCTGAAAGCAGAAAATTAGCAAAAGTAGACAACTTACCTACATTCGCAATCTTTAAAAATGGTGAATTGGTAAACCAGGTTCAATCTAACCAGGCTGAAAGTTTAATTAACCTTTTTAACGAATTAGCATAATGAAATTACCAGTAATCAGACAATTCTATCAGAATCAGACTCCTGAGAACCTAGAAAAAACATTAGAAGTATTAGAAAGCTTTTGCGAATTCAGAGGAACAAGCGAAGAGGATTTAAATGTTGCAGGAGAGCTTATTACCAACATTTGCGGAGCTTTGGAAGTTCACGCTAACGTACAGAATGGAATGAGTGAAAAAGATGCTCTAAACTCTTTTGCACAAAAGGTTTTAGGATCTATTGATAAGTAGTTTTTATCATTTAATATTCTATAAAAACACAAAAAAGAAAAGATCTGAGGTTTTCCTCAACACTATACTTCCCTATTCTTTAATCTTACTCTGATTTAACTGAAACTGAACTTCATAGGCTTATTAAGTCCTACTGAAGCGATATTCAGCATTGAATAATTAAAGAATATCCAATAAAATCCAGATGAAAATGTCATCAGGATTTTTTGGGTTCACAGCTTAATTAAACACGAATTTCACTAATGTTTTTGCACAAATATCAGCTGCACTAATAGTGACATTTGTGAAAGCATTAGTGCTATTTGTGGTTGAAGCACTCTTACAATCTTATTATCATTCCGACGAAGGAGGAATCTCAAACATAGCTTAGATTCTTCATTCCACTTCGTTACTTTCAGAAATCGAAGATTCGACGTAGTCAATGACATTCTACAATAAATTGATATATACAGATCCTTTTAAACGCTAATTTTACCAATGTTCTTTTGCACTAATAGTACGAAGGCTTTGATATTGAGTTTTAACCTATCCTTGACAAGGTTTGAAACCTTGACAAGGATAATAGAATTGTACGTTTAACGCAATCAAAACAAAAATTAAGGATACTTTTTAAATCTGCTTTATCCACAAAATCCGCAAGAGAAATAAAAGCAATCCACATCTCAGAAATAAAAAAATCCTGATGAAAGAATCACCAGGACTATTATTTAAAGCTAAATAGATATTCAAATTAACTTCTTCTGCTCATCAGAATATTCAGAATATACCAGAATAAAAGCATAATAGAAGCAAAAAGCTGTAATGCAGCACCAACATACTGATTGGTAGCATAAGAATCTTTTAGTTTGCTTGTCTGATATAAGATAGTTGCAGAAGCAAGAATCACCATTCCTACCGAGAACCATAATCCAAGATTAAACCCAAAAGCCATTCCGCCAATGATTAATCCGATAGAGATAAATCCTCCGATAATGATGATATTTCTTAAAAAAGAAAAATCCCTCTTGGAAGTAAAAGCCACTGCAGAAATACCGGCAAACATTGCAACCGTTAAAGTAGCTGCCTGGAAAATGATATTACCACCACCAGCAACATTAGTAGCGATATAAAGCAATGGCAAAAAGATAACCGCCTCCAGCACAATATAAAACCCTAAACCAAGGTACTGAGTAGATTGGCTTTGTGAAAGTGACCATTTAGAAGCCAAAATAGAAGCCAGCCAGAAAACCCCGATAATTAATAGCCAGGTAAACCTTCCCTGAAACATCATTGCAATAATTTCTACAGGTACTGTTTTCAACAAAATGGTCTCAACTCCAATAAACGCAAGAATCGATAATGCAACATGCAAATATGTCTTCTTGTAAAAATTCGCTTTCTCTACGTCTGTAGAATGAGCGACTAAAACATCTGTCATCATAGTTAATATTTTTTTGATTAATCGAAATTTATTTATCCTTTTTAGCAGGCAATACACCAAGGAGTTTCCCATCATCTTCAAATACAGCACTTATCACTTCTTTCGATGATGAATCTCCGGCATATTTGTATTTAATATTGGGATGACTGATACCATCCATCGTTACATAATAACCTACTTTTAAAATTTCAAACTTTTTATTGACATCAATACCATCCTTTACTTTTTTAAGGACATCTTCTGTGACAATTTCTTTTACCTTATCAGACAACACTTCGTTCACAGCTTTATAATCAGAAGACTGCAAAGCTTTGATAAATGTCTGAAAATTATCATCGTAAAGATTAACCTTATCCTTACTTATGGTAGCCGGCTGTTCTTTCTTTTGATTATTTTCAACCTTCAGTCCTGTGACTTTCTGAGCAAACATCAATTGTGCGCCCACAATAGCCAGACCTAAAAATATTTTCTTCATAATTATTTGTTTTATTATTTGGTGAAATAGGTCATGGAAGATACGAAAATCAGACCAGTTCCAAAAATTTCATCGTATCCACATTATCTGCATAAGTGTCAAGACCCGGATTTTGTGCTTCACCAAAGGAAATTGAGTTTAACACCAACCCTTCTTTAGCTACTATACATTGAATATTTTCTTCATTCTCAGCAATAAAGTTTGTAACATCATCCAATGATTCATATCTGCTGAAATTAATCACAGAAAGCGGACTGAACAGTTTATCATCTTCTTTAAGCATCACAAAATTGTTATCCCAGAATTTGTCCTGGTTCAAAAGATAAACCGCTCTGTTATAATCATAATTATTAGCGTATTTATTATGATTGATAATATCCTGGAAGTCTAAGAAGCTTTCAAAGAGCCTGTCGATCACAAAATCCTGAGGAATGAAGATTCTTGTTACATTTCTGCATCCCAAACCGAAGTATTGGAAGATATCTTTCGCTAAAAGCTGAAGCTCTGCCTCAGTTTCATCACCTTTTAAAACAGCAACAGAAGTTCTGTTTTTACGGATAATACTTAAGTGATTTTGAAAATAATACTCAAGATATCTTGCCGTGTTATTACTTCCGGTAGCAATAACCGCATCAAAATTCGTTAATTTTTCTACAAATTCAAACTGAACCTGATCGTTAGAGAACTCCTTCCATTTTTTTAATAAGAACGGAATCAGATATCTATCTTTAGAAGACAACTTCAATAAAGGAATATGATTGCTTAGCACAACGGAAATTACGTCGTGAAACCCTACCAAAGGAATATTTCCTGCTAAAATCAATCCTACTCTCTTGGAAATTTTAGAGGTTGAATAATTTTTAAGCCAGTTTTTAATATTTTCCTCAGTAAGAAGATCGGCCCATTGTTGTAAAGCAAATTTCTGATTATCAACGGTAAACCATGGATTTTCTATTTCAGATTTCTTTAACAATAATTCAATATTTGCATCATCTTCATTGTGATCCTCCGTTTTCTTCGCTAAAAACGCTTTTATATAATCACTTAATTTAATAAGTCCTAAAACTTGATTTTCGGTATTCATAATTACTTTAAAATTGGGGAATATTTTGTAATTTTGTGCAAATTTAAAAAAAATTAGCGATGGCTATTAAAATAACTGATGAATGCATTAATTGCGGGGCTTGTGAACCGGAATGTCCAAACAATGCAATATATGAAGGAGCTGTAGATTGGAAGGCTTCTGATGGAACCTCCCTTCAAGGGACTATTACAATGCCTTCAGGACTTACTGTGGATGCTGATGCAGCCCAGGAGCCTGTAAGTGATGATGTTTATTTCATTGTAACTGATAAATGTACAGAATGTAAAGGTTTCCATGAAGAACCACAATGTGCTGCAGTATGTCCGGTAGACTGCTGCGTACCAGACGAGGATCATGTAGAATCTGAAGAGACTCTGCTTAACAAAAAAGCATTCCTACACGGCGAATAAAAAAATTCCGTCTCATCATCTGTGAGGCGGCTTTTTTTAACCAAAAATTCAATAAAACCAAAAAATTAAGCTAAAGGATTTCAATTCTTTATGCAACCAAAAAATAAAAATATGAACAAAAAGCACAACTTCAGCGCAGGGCCATGCATCTTACCACAAGAGGTATTTGAAAAATCAGCACAGGCAATCTTAGACTTTAACGGTATCGGATTATCTCTTCTTGAAATTTCGCACAGAAGTAAAGACTTCGTTGCAGTAATGGACGAAGCACGTGCGATTGTAAAGAGACTGATGAACCTTGGTGATGATTATGAGGTTCTTTATTTAGGAAGCGGAGCAAGCATGCAATTTGCTATGGTACCTTATAACCTGATGAAAGTAGGCGGAAAAGCAGCTTATCTGGATACAGGAACCTGGGCAGCCGGAGCCATCAAAGAAGCAAAAAAATTAGGAACTGTAGACGTAGTAGGTTCTTCAAAAGAAGAAAACTATTCTTTTATTCCTAAAAATTATACAGTAGGTTCAGAATATGACTATTTCCACTGCACCTCTAACAATACTATTTATGGAACTCAGATGAAATCATTCCCTGAAGTGGACACGCTGATGGTATGTGATATGAGTTCTGATATTTTCTCAAGACAACTGGATTTTTCGAAATTTGATTTAATCTATGCCGGAGCTCAGAAGAATATGGGACCTGCAGGGGTTACTTTAGTAGTCATCAAAAAAGAAACCCTTGGAAAAACAGGAAGAGAAAACATGCTGTCTATGCTTGATTATTCTCAGCACATTTCCAAAGAGTCTATGTACAATACTCCACCGGTATTCCCGATCTATGCATCTTTATTGACGTTACAATACCTTGAAAACAATGGGGGAATTGCTGCTGCAGAACAAAGAAATGAGGCCAAAGCTAAGCTTTTATATGATGAAATTGACAGCAACCCATTATTTGAAACATTCTGTGTGAAAGAAGACCGCTCATTAATGAATGTTTCTTTCAAATTAACAGACGAAAGCAAAAAAGAAGAGTTTGACAATGCATGGAAGGCAGCAGGAATCAGTGGACTTAATGGACACAGAAGCCTTGGTGGATACAGAGCCAGCTTATACAATGCCTTACCTATTGAAAGCGTACAGGTATTGGTGGATGTAATGAAGTCAATAAAATAGCTTATATTAGGCGACCGAAAAAATAAAAAGATATCAGACTACGGATACCAGACTACAGACCTAAAAGTCTGAGCTCTGGCATCTTAAATCTAACATCTATAATAAAATAACACATGAAAGTTTTAGCAAACGATGGAATCTCAAAAACAGGAGAACGAGCTTTAAAAGAAGCCGGAATTGAAATTCTGGACAATAGAGTGGCTCAGGATCACGTTATTAATTTTATTAACGATAATAATGTAGACGTTCTTCTTGTAAGAAGTGCAACAAAAGTAAGGCAAGACCTGATTGATGCATGTCCGGGGCTTAAAATCATAGGCCGTGGCGGCATTGGAATGGACAACATTGATGTTGAATATGCAAAAAGCAAAGGGATTAAAATTATCAATACTCCTACAGCATCTTCAAAATCTGTTGCTGAGTTGGTTTTCGGACACTTCATTGCATTAGCCAGATTCCTTCATGAATCAAACAGACTAATGCCTTTGGAGGGTGAAACCCACTTCAATGCCATGAAAAAGTCATTCAGCAATGCTTATGAACTTTCAGGAAAAACGTTAGGAGTAATTGGCTTTGGAAGCATTGGCCAGGAAGTTGTGAAAATAGGAATCGCTTTAGGAATGAAGATTCAGGTTCTGACAAGAAGTCCAAAAACAGAAATTCTTACGCTGGATTTCTTTGATGGGCAGTCGGTGAAATTTGAAATCACTTCTACCAATGATATGGATGCATTCCTTAAAGAATCAGACTTTATCAGCATCAATACTCCGAAAACGAATGAATACATTATAGACACCCCACAATTTGAAAAAATGAAAGACGGAGTCTATATTGTAAATACTGCAAGAGGTGGTGTGATAAATGAAGTGACGCTGATTGATTTTATTGATTCAGGAAAAGTAGCAGGAGCTGCATTGGACGTCTTTGAAAGCGAACCCAATCCGGAACTTCCATTACTAATGAATCCGGCACTATCACTTTCTCCTCATGTAGGCGGAAATACGGTAGATGCGCAAGAGAAAATCGGTACCGAACTTGCAGAACAAATTATTAAGCTACAAAAAGAAACTATAAGATAAATATGCCTGTTTTTAAACCTTTCCGTGGAATAAGACCTCACAGAGATTTTGAGGATACCTTCCCTACCCATCCACTGGATAATTTTACCCAGGAAGAAATTGCAGAAAAAGCGCAAGTTGAAAATACTTACATCAACATGATAAAACCTTATGTTGTAAGTAAATCTAAGGATGTAGACCGGAATCTGAGAAAGATCCGCTCCACATTTGAAGAACTTCTGGACGAAAAGAAACTCGTTCAGGATAATTCTGCCTATTATCTTTACGAACAAATATATCCTAACAAGCAAATTTTCAGAGGACTTTTGGGTCTTGCCAGTATTGAAGATTTCTGGAACGGAAAAATCAAAAGGCACGAAAGTACCATTCCTCAGAAAAAAGAAAAACTGGCTCATTACCTTGAAAAAGTAAACCTTCAGGCTGAACCGGTACTGCTTACCTATCCTGCCAACTCGAAAATTGAGTTGCTGATGAACCATGAGGAAAAGAATGTTCCTATCTTCAATCACGTAGACACCATTGGAATCAGACATAAAATCTGGAGAATAGACAACCGTTTGAAGCTTCAGCAGTTTAAAGAAGTAATCGATCAGATCGATGCATTCTATATTGCAGACGGACACCATAGAATTGGCTCTACCGCATTGAACGCGAAGAAACATAAGGATAAAAACAAAAGACATAACGGTACAGAACAGTATAACTTTGTATACAGTTTTATCGTTTCCAACCAATCCATCAAGATTCACGATTACAACAGAATTTTACATGATCTGAATGGTCTTTCTAGTGAAGACTTCCTGAAGGAGCTTGAAAATTATTTCTTAATTCACGAAAAAGGAGAAACACCATACTTCCCTTCTCAGAAATTTCATATTTCAATGTATCTGGATGGTAAGTTCTACTCTCTTCACGTAAAACATGATCTTCGTTCCAAAGAAATGTCTTTAGAGAACCTGGATCACCATTTATTAGACAAATACATTTTCAAAGGTATTTTAAAAATAGAAGATCCGGATAGCTCTGATCTGATCTCTTACGTAAAAGGAACCTCCAATATTAACGGAATTAATATTTTGAAAGAAAAGATAGACAGCGGAGAAGGAAAAGCAGGCTTCGGAATTTATCCTGTAAGTTTTAATGATATGATTAAAATTTCAGACCTGAAACTGAGCATGCCTCCAAAATGTACATTTATTGAGCCAAAATTGATTACAGCACTATTAATGTACGACATGAAACCTTAATAAATTCCTATTTTTTCCCTACTTTTATCATCGGAAAAAGAAAGGTAAATAAAAAATGAAAAAAATATTCATTATACTTCCACTCTTTTTGAGTGGATTTTTATTTTCTCAAAAAAAAGTCCAGAAAAAACCTGCCGGCAGACCAGCAATTCCTGTAAAATTAAATTATCACGATGAATTCAAAAAGATCTCCGATGAGATCATGACCAATGGCAGGGCTTATGAAAATCTTGGAGAACTCACAAAAGGAATCGGACCTCGTTTCAGCGCCACTCCCGGTTATGCTAAAGCAGTAGAATGGGCAGAAAAAAAATTCAAGGAAATTGGCATTAATATGATCTGGAGACAGGAAGCCAAAGCTCCCGTCTGGATCAGAGGGAAAGAATCTTTACAGATAAAAGCAGAAAATGGAGATTGGAAAAACATCAGAATGCTTTCTTTCGGAAACTCTGAAGGCACAGGCGGAAAAGATCTGACGGGTGAAATTGTTTTAATTAATTCCACTTCAGAGCTGAATGCAATGTCAATAGGACAACTAAAAGACAAAATAGTTTTCGTGAATGTTCCTATGGACCCGAAAATTATTAATACCAGTGACTCCTATTTACAAACAGCAAAATCAAAATTGATTTCCGCTTCCGTCATTGCGAAAACAGGTGCAAAAGCATTAATCATAAGATCGTTAACCACTGCGAATGACGATACTCCGCACGCCAAAATGATCTACTACGAACCGGATGATAAAGTGAAAATCCCTGCTTTATCAATAGGCGTAAGATCAGCAGATGAATTGGAAAAAACGTTGAAAAAACAAAAAGTTACTGCTAAAATCAACATGACTGCCGAATCAAAAGCTGGTACTACAAACCCCAATATCATTGCTGAAGTTCAGGGTAAAAAAGATTCTAAAGTAATTGTTTTAGGCGCTCAGCTTGATTCCTGGGATATTGGGGAAGGAGCCATTGATGATGGAACCGGAGTTGCCCAGTGTATCGAAGTTTTAAGAACATTAAAAGCACTTGGCTATGAAAACAACCACACCATTCGGGTAGTTTTGTATGCCAACAGTGAAAACGGAGGACAAGGCCGTGAAATGTATGCTGCTTACGTGAAAAAGAGAGAAGAAAAACACATATTCGCTTTAGGAACAGATGCAGGTGGTTATTCACCGCGAGGGTTTTCTCTGGACATGTCGCCTCAAAGAAGAAGATTGGTTTCTCCATGGAAAGAATACTTTCTTCCTTATGGTGTTTATGATTTCGATCAGACAGACGCCATTCAGGATATCTCTCCTTTAAAAAAGCTGGATATCCCTTTGGCAGAGCTTGTTGTAGACACCCAAAGATATTTCGACTACCACCATTCCGAACAGGATACTTTTGATAAAGTAAATAAAAGAGAACTTCTTCTCGGAGCGGTCGCCATAACACAAATGATTTTTATGGTTGATAAAAACTGGTAATATGAAAAAGATCGTAACTATATCATTATTGACTTTAGGAATAGCCTTTATATCAGGACAAACTAAGGAAGACTCTATACAGTTCAATAAAATTTCCACCGAAATTTTAAACAACGGAAAAGGATATGAAGAACTTCGGGAACTCACTAAAAATATAGGTCACCGCCTGAGTGGTTCCGAAGCCTATGAAAAATCTGTACAATGGGCAGCACAAAAACTTCGTGATGCCGGAGCGGATAAAGTATGGCTTCAGGAAGTGATGATTCCGGTCTGGGAAAGAGGAAAAGAATCCTTGCATATCAAAACACCCAGCAGAAACTGGAAAAATATTAAAATGCTTTCTTTGGGAAATTCTGAAGGGACAAGCGGAAAAGATGTTTCAGGAGAGATCATCATGGTTAAATCCCTTGAAGAATATGACAGACTTCCTGCTGAAAAGGTAAAAGATAAGATTGTTTTCTTTAATTATCCTTTCAATCAGGGATATGTACAGACTTTTATTTCCTATCGGGAAGCAGGAGCCTATAGACGAACTGCAGCTTCTTTAACAGCTAAAAAAGGCGGTAAATTTGCGATTATCCGATCTCTTTCTTCAGCATTGGACGATGTTCCACATACAGGAAATATGCGATATGAAGAAAGTATTGCCAAAGTACCGGCTATTACCATCGGAAATACGAGTGCAGAAGAACTGGAAGCCTTATTGAAAAATCAGAAAGTCACTGCAAAACTTAATTCCAACTGTGGAATGAAAGGTGAAAAGCTCTCCCACTCGGTAATTGGAGAAATTACAGGCAAAAAAGACCAAAATGTAATTGTAGTGGGCGGGCATCTGGATTCCTGGGATGTAGGAGAAGGTGCTCACGATGACGGTTCAGAAATCGTTCAGAGTATTGAAGTTTTAAGAACATTCAAAAAATTAGGAATACAGAACAACCATACTATCAGAGCAGTTTGTTTCGCCAATGAAGAAAACGGAACCAAAGGCGGAAAGCAATACGGAAAAACAGCAAAGGATAATAATGAAAAACATATTTTTGCCATAGAATCCGATGCAGGAGGCTTTTCTCCCCGCGGAATTTCCTTGGAAATGGATGATGTAAAAAGAAACCAAATCAAAAGATGGGGAAATCTATTTCTTCCTTATGGAGTTTATAACTTTGAAGGAAAATATTCCGGTTCGGATATTGCTCCATTGCATGAGATGGGAGTTCCAACAGCAGAACTCGTTCCGGAGCCACAACGTTATTTTGATATTCACCATACCGCAGAAGATACTTTTGAAAAAGTCAACCGCAGAGAATTACTTCTAGGCTCCACGGTGATGACACAACTTATTTATATGATTGATAAAAATTGGTAACCATGAAAAAGATATTAGGAACCTCACTATTATGCTTGGGAATGGCTGTTTTTGGCCAGACCAAAGAAGATTCAATACAATTCAGCAAGATCTCCCTTGAAGTTTTAAATAACGGAAAAGGATACAGTGATCTTCGTGAACTTACTAAAAATATCGGCCACCGTTTAAGCGGTTCCGAAGCTTATGAAAAATCAGTACAATGGGCTGCACAGAAACTTCGTGATGCCGGAGCAGACAAAGTATGGCTCCAGGATGTGACGATTCCGGTTTGGGTAAGAGGAAAAGAATCTCTACACATTAAAACCTCCAACGGAAGCTGGAAAAGTCTTAAAATGCTTTCTTTGGGAAATTCTGAAGGAACAAGCGGAAAAGATATTTCAGGGGAAATCATCATGGTAAAATCTATGGATGAATACAATAAGCTTTCTCCGGAACAGGTAAAAGATAAAATTCTGTTCTTCAATTATGCTTTCAAACAATCATTCATAGAAACTTTTAAAGGATACGGTGACGCTGCCAAGTACAGAACAACAGCTGCTTCCTTAACCGCTAAAAAAGGCGGAAAATTTGCAATCATCCGCTCTCTTTCTTCAGCCTTTGATGATATTCCTCATACAGGAGCTATGCGTTATGAAGAAAACGTTTCTAAAATTCCTGCTGTAGCGATCGGAAGTACCACTGCCGATGAACTGGAAGCTTTATTAAAGAATCAAAAAATCACGGCAAAACTTAATTCTAACTGCGGGATGAAAGGTGAGAAACTCTCCCACTCCGTGATTGGTGAAATTACAGGGAAGAAAGACCAGAGTGTTATTGTAGTGGGCGGACACCTTGATTCCTGGGATGTTGGCGAAGGTGCTCATGATGACGGCGCCGGAATCGTTCAGAGCATTGAAGTTCTGAGAACATTCAAAAAATTAGGAATACAGAATAACCACACCATCAGAGTCGTTTGTTTTGCCAATGAAGAAAATGGGGTAAAAGGTGGTATTCAATATGGTAAAACAGTAAAAGAAACCAATGAAAAGCACCTTTTTGCTATAGAATCAGATGCCGGAGGTTTTGCGCCTAGAGGTATCGCTTTGGATATGGATGATGCTAAAAGGAAGCAAATTCAAAGCTGGTCAAAATTATTTCTGCCTTATGGAGTGTATAACTTTGAAGAAAAATTCTCAGGAACAGATCTTTATCCACTTCATGACATGGGAGTTCCAGCTGCTGAGCTAATGCCCGATTCTCAACGTTATTTTGACATTCACCACACGGAAGAAGACACTTTTGAAAAAGTTAACCGAAGAGAACTTTTATTAGGCTCTGTGGCCATGGCCCATATTATTTATATGATTGATAAAAACTGGTAGTGAAATACGAAGTTTGATATAAAAGAACCCATTAAGTCCTGATAAGATTTGGTGGGTTTTTCTTTTTTAACACAAATACCACGAATGATTTCACAAATGGCGCAATGTGATGGTATACAATGAATTTTAGAAAATTTCTTATTTAAAAGTTCTAACAATACCTTTATCATTCCGTAGGGATCCAAATAAAGCTATTAAATATTGCCGTTGAGATTCTTACAGAAATCGAAGATTCGTAGTAGTCCATAACAAACTAAGTGTTATTCAAGGGTTAAGCATTTTGCATCAAAAAGTATTTATTCTATACTTAATTTGACTTAGAAAATAATTCCAAGAATGTCTTATCCCACCTAACTCCCAATTTACATCAAACTTCCTACCTTCCAAGAAATAAGATGGAAGTGAAATTTTAGAATGAAACATAGGCTTCTCATCCTTTACAATCTTTAAATAATCAGATTCCAGGTTTGATTTTCTATAATATTGAATTTCTATTATCGTTTCTTTTTTATTTGCTTTGAAAATATACAAAGTAACATCATAAAGATCCGAATACTCCCTATCCAAAATCTCAATAACGGAATCCAGCAAAAGTGGAGTTTTAGATTTATTTACTTTATTTCTGGCTTTCCTTTGCTCAAAAAAATTCGCTCCATCAAACTCATTAAAGTCAGACACTATAAAAACGTAATTAGGAGAGATCTTATTCCAACAATTTATCTTTGTCAACCGTTGAAGATTAACAATACAAGTTTCAATCTTTTCTTTTAAATTTTCTTTACTCACTTCTCCAAAATTAAAGTTTTTTCAATATTTACAGATATTGAATATGATATTGAGATTCTTGCAGAATGACAAACCGCACGCTAAAAATTCAATAAAAAATAAAATGAAACCCTAAAACGGTGTCTTGTCATTCCGTAGGAATCCAAATAAAGCTATTGAATATTACTGCTAAGATTCTTACAGAAATCGAAGATTCGACGTAATCAATGAAATATCTTTATCTATTTTCATAATATTACAAGACAGCTAAAAAAATCTGCTTAATCTGAATAATCTGCGAGAGATTATCTCTAAAAAATATAAAAAAAACTCCATCCTGCTTGTAAAAATCTATTATTTTTCAATTTTAAGAATTTTACAATTAAAAATAATTTTTCTTTGTTTAAGGAAATAACCACCATAAAACACTGAAAAACAACAAAATAAAACAACCTAATCTCACCTGTTAATCGTGAATTTATCACTTTGGCATGAAATTGGCATGTCCATTTGTGAGAAAAAAATTAAAAAAGCACTAAGGATGAGAAAAAAGGTTTTCTGTGGATTTTCAGTTTTCCACTGATTCAAAGTTCATATCTTGTATATGAATCCTTTTTTTTCTACGATGCCGTAAAAGATACGGGAATGCGATTAATTAACCCTGCGGTTGATTTTTCACAGCAGATTTATGCCCCGTATCTAACTGGTATCATCAATAAACCCGTGAGTCATTTATTGATTCAAAAATGATTATTTATCCCGGACTTCAGAGCCCGGTATCATAATATTGAATAAACGGCAAAGTTATCATGAACCTTAGCCCAGTAAAGAAGTATGCTTTCTTTATACCATGATAATTATACCTGCTTTATTCACAATTAATTAAAGTATAACCCTTAAAATGTTAGTAATGATGAGAGCCTTTTTTGAAATGATTTTTAAGAGAAATGAAGACGCTGCAAAAATGCATATCTGGAGCCTGTTATTGGTCCTGAGTTTTGCTGCTTTTTCTGTACTGGTGTACAGTTCAAAACCAAGTTTTAATAGCTTAATCGTATATCTTACCGCCTTTGCCGCTTATATCGGCTTTGGTCTTGTATTCATCAGTTCCCTTGCAGGAACAGGAATGAAGAAAGGATCCGGTAGAAACATATAACTTTTATTTCACTCTTTTACTGAAAAACCGCCCTTTTATTAAGGGCGGTTTTTTTACACTGCTTTTTCTACCATTTCACAGATTATTCTTTGAAAATATCTTTCATCATCTTCTCAAGAAATTGGGTAGTTTCTTCCTCTACCATTTTCTCAGATTTTGCTACTAATTCGGCGTGAAAAGGTTGACAACAGGCTTTAATTCCAAATCCATCATCTGTTTTTACAAATTCCGGATGTAAGTTATGCTCTTTACAAACTTCAGCCTCTATTTCCTGTTTTATTAAATCGTAATTAAGATCAAACATATTTTCTATTTTTATTTCATGGGTGAGGGATAAAGATAGGAATAATTTGTTTTTACACAACATCCGTATTTCTACGGGACTTTTATAGAAAACAAAAAAGCCGCCCCTTCCGGGACGGCTTTCATATCTTAAAGATTCAATTATTTTACTTTTACAAGCTCAACATCGAAAACTAACCAAGAGTTTGGTGGAATAACTCCTCCTGCTCCTCTTTCTCCATAACCCATTGCTGGCGGGATCAATAAAGTAGCAGTTTCTCCTTCTTTCAATAACAGGATTCCTTCATCCCATCCTTTGATTACTCTTCCCATTCCGATTGGAATATCGATTGGCTCATTTCTCTTGAATGAAGAATCGAATTCAGTTCCGTCTACTAATTTTCCTGCATAGTGTACAGAAACGTTATCACCAGCCTTTGGAGCTTTCCCTTCAGCAGTTTTAGTGATTTTATAGTAAAGACCTGATTCAGTTTTTTGCATTCCAGCTTTTAAGCTTTCAACTAATTTTTCCTGGTTTGCTTTGAATTCTTCTTCTTTTTTCTTCTTTTCAGCTTCTTCTTTAGCGATGAAAGCTTTATTGTTTTCTGCGATTTTAGCTTTTCCTTCGTTGAAAGTTTTAGCTGCATCGTAGTTTTTGTACTCGTCTCCTTTACCGAAAATAGAAACTTTTTCTAAAACGATATCTGTCTTAGGCTTATCCTGAGCTCCTTTTTCAACATTAGCGATGGCATCAATAACATCGTTACCTTTTACAACTTTCCCGAAGATCGTGTGTCTTCCGTCTAACCAAGGTGTAGCTACTTCAGTAATAAAGAACTGAGACCCGTTTGTGTTTGGTCCGGAGTTCGCCATAGAAAGAATACCTTTTCCTGTATGCTTAAGGTCGTTTCTTTCATCCTCGAATTTATATCCAGGATCTCCCATTCCTGTTCCTTGAGGATCACCTCCCTGGATCATGAAATCTTTGATTACTCTGTGGAAAATAGTTCCGTCATAGTAAGGAACTCCCTTAGCCTTAGCTTTGTTATCGATTTTTCCTTCTGCAAGACCGATAAAGTTGGCTACAGTTACTGGTGCTTTCTTGTCCTCAAACTTTACAATCAGGTTACCTTTTGTAGTTTGAAGATTGGCATAAAGTCCGTCATTAAGACCTTCGTAAGTTTCTTTGTCTACGTTCATTTTTTTATAAATTGGGGTACAACTCATCAGCGAAACACTTGCCGCTGCCAGAATTATATTCTTGTTAAACAATTTCATGTATTATAAAGCTTTTAATTTTATGATTAATGGTATATCGTTGTCTATTTTCTTTTCGTCTCCAAAAGTTCCATAAGCCAAAGAAGACGGCACCAAAAGCGTCACTTCCTCTCCATCATGTATAAAACGCAAAGCATTTTCCACCGCTTTCAGTTCATCAAAATGCCCAAACTTGGCATCTCTTCTTTCAAAAGGCTTATCATATATTTTAGTCTGGTCAAAATCATACAATTCATAAGAATAAGAAATCAGCGTATTATCTGCTCTTCTTTCTCTACGGTCAAAACCATCCGCTGTAACCCAATAATTAAGCTGCGTTGGATAAAACTTTATGCTTTGTCCATTAATCCAATCCTGAATCTGACCTCTTTCGATGGTATTCAGATTTTTCATTCTGTTTTTAGAAACATCCAAATCTTTTTGGCTTAAAACACCGCCTACAGGTAGATGTACCGTCTGGGTATTTCTGTTGCAGCTCAACAGACTTATAGCTGATATGAAGAGTAATTTTTTCATAAACTTTTGCGAAAATACACATTTCGTGAATCAATTACAAAACTTGATGGAGAAATGTATCAATGTATTATTCGGCAATATAACAATAATGTCTAAAATAATATTTAAACCATTAAGACAGATTTAAGTTTTTAAGAAAATTAAGATAGCTTCGCTTTAAAATAGCTTTAACTATTATATTGACTTCCTTAGCTTTCAGATGAGTAAAAAATTGGTTTAAAATAGAAAAGCCAGGACAATTCCCGGCTTTCTATATGTAGTTAAAATACTATTAAACTGTTTCAAGTGCATGGTCTACAACCACTCTCCATCCGAATGGATCTTCAGAAAGGTTGGTTTGAAGGTCTACTAAATCTTTCTTAAGGATTGCTGCATAGCTTTCTTCGTCTGATAATCTTGGAAGTGCTAATTTCTCTCCTTCATATCCTAAAGCCTGGAACTGAGTGGTTACCACTGCGGTTCCTACTCCCCATACTTCTTTAAGCTCTCCTTTTTTCAAAGCTTCAATGACTGTTTTTACTGCAATTGGTTCAACTTTTACCTCGATTCCTCTTTTCTTAGCTAACTGAAGGAAACTGTCTCTTGTCACTCCGTCAAGGATTTTTTCAGATGTTGGTGGAGTATAGATGGTATCGTTAATTCTTACAAATACATTCATAGTACCACTCTCTTCGAAATACTCGTGAGTTGCATCATCAGTCCAGATAATTTGCTCATATCCTTCTTCAATAGCTAATTGAGTTGGGTAGAAAGAAGCTGCATAGTTACCCGCTGCTTTAGCAGAACCTACTCCACCGTTTGCTGCTCTTGAATAGTGGTCAGAGATTTTTACAGATACAGGCTCTGAATAATAGCTCTTTGCTGGTGTTGCTACAATAGCAAACATATATTTTTCAGAAACTCTTGCTTTTAAAGCTTCTTCTGTTGCGAAAATCAATGGTCTGATATATAAAGACATTCCTTCTCCTTGAGGGATCCAGTCTCTGTCGATATCTACTAATGCTTTTAATCCGTCTAAAAACATTTCCTCAGTCACCTCAGGCATTGCAAGACGCTTCGCTGACTTGTTGATACGTTCAAAATTCTTTTCAGGCCTGAAAAGGAAAACCTGCCCATCTTTGTCTTTATAGGCTTTCATACCTTCAAAACAAGCTTGTCCATAGTTTACTCCCATCATGGCAGGTGTAAATGGTATGGGACCGTAAGGAACTAATTTCACATCCCCCCATTTTCCGTTTTCGTACTCACATATAATCATATGATCTATGAAGGTACCACCAAATGAAAAATTGTTAGGGTCAAATGTAGAAATTCTGGAGTTTTCAGTTTTTTGAATTATCATTTTTTAAAATTTTTACGATGTTCTACAAATTTAACATAATTTTCTAAATATAAAAATTTTAGAGTAAATTTGACAAAAAATTAGCTTGAAACGAGAGATTAAGACCACAAACGACGGAAGTAAAACATTGTTTATCAATGATTTAAATGAAAACTATCATTCTCATCACGGTGCTCTTCAGGAAGCAGAACACGTGTTTATCAAAAACGGACTAAACTTAATTAATAATTGCGAAATTAATATTTTAGAACTAGGTTTTGGAACAGGTTTGAATGTTTTAGTAACAATTAATGAATATTTAAAAACTGACAAAAATCATGTCATCAATTATTTTTCGCTGGAAAAATACCCCATAAATGAATCCGAAGTTAAAGATTTAGCCTACTTTGAACATTTTGATAACCCTGAGTTCAAAAATATTTATCAGAAAATTCATCTGGCAGATTGGGAAAAACCAGTTGAAATTGTTAGTGGATTCAACCTTAAAAAGATAGAATGTGACTTTTTTGACTTGAAGAACATCAATCTGCCTGAAATCAACCTTGTTTATTTCGACTGTTTCGGAGCAAGAGTGCAGCCAGACCTCTGGGAAAAACCACTATTTGAATTGGTAGCTGACAAAATGGCCATTAACGGATTATTAACAACCTACTCTTCTAAAGGAAGTGTGAGACGAATCCTTCAGGAGCTTAACTTTCAGGTAGAGAAAAAACAAGGACCTCCGGGGAAAAGAGAAATGATTAATGCAATTAAGCGATAACAGAGTAAAAACAAACAACCAAATTTGTTTTTTCAGCCTTATATCAATATACGCCTCACAAAAATTTATTACCTTAGCTATACAAAATATTATACATTATATATATGATAGACAAGATCAACATTAGAGTGTATGGCTGTGCAGTAAAAGACAAGAAAGTACTCACGTTATTTGAGGAATATGCCGGCGAACCTTTAATGAAATTTCCAGGTGGTGGATTGGAGTATGGTGAAGGAACATTGGAATGCCTGCATCGTGAATTTGATGAAGAACTGAATGTAAAAGTAGATATCATAGAACACTTCTACACACAGGAAAACTTTCTGGTTTCCCGTTTCAAAGAAAATGAACAACTCCTTACCATATATTATATCGTAAATATTGTTGATGAGAAAGAGTTCCTTATTTTGGATCCCTGTATTGAAAAAACGGAATGGATAGATATTGACAGACCGGATAATCCTTTCCCACTTCCCATAGACAAAATCGTATTCGATAAATTAAAAGAAAAATTCCTGTAAGCGCACTTACAGGAATTTTATTTTATTATTTCTTTACTTTAAAATCACTTGCTCCCGGATAAGGTTTCAAATATCCTGAATTCCAGTTAGACTGTAGTAGTGATTCCACAAATTCGTCTGTTCTGTTTTTATGGGGATCATATCGCTCTTTCAAATCAATATCAGCCATCTTCCCTTTCAGATTCCACCAGAAGGCGCTAAAACCACCTCTCAGCTCTTTAATGATCTCGTATACATTTTTACCGGTTGCTCTGTTCATCAGTTTTGCAAAAACCTGTCCTTCCGTAGTGGTAAGATCTCTCAGTTGCTTTTCATATTGATCGGCAAGCATATTCTGCCTTTCTCTTACAAACTTTCTCTTGGCTTTATTATCCAGGTCATTCATGTCTACCTGAATGTCTCTGTACTGCTGCAACGCAGTTACAAATAACGGATATACTCTGTATAACTTCTTATTTAAGAAATAATAGTAATTTTTATCCAGCTGGTTATTAAACCTAGGTTTATTCACTAAAACCAATTCATCCATTACTACAACAGGTTCTCCGTTAACTTCATAGATCTTAACTTTCTGCTGTTCGTCGTAATAATACTTATTACCAAATTCATCTACCTTCAAAGATTCAGCGGGGTATTGATTCAATGGTTTGGCCACCACAGTATCTTCCTGCCCAAAAACGCTGACTCCAAAAAAGAACATAAAAAGACAGATAATCTTACTAAAATTCATTATTTTTACACTTATAAGAACAAAAATTAAACGCAAAAATCATTCCTTTTTATGAAATTTGAAAAGAAATCTTTAAAATTTTTAGAGAAATATTTAAACACTTCATCTCCAACAGGATACGAACACAAAGGACAAGAGGTTTGGATGGACTATATCAGACCCTATGTAGACAAGATTGAAGTGGATCATTACGGAACATGCTACGGTATCATCAATCCTGAAGCAGAATTTAAAGTAGTGATTGAAGCGCATGCTGATGAAATCTCGTGGTATGTAAACTATATTACAGATGATGGATTGATTTATGTAATCAGAAACGGAGGTTCAGACCAGACTATTGCTCCATCAAAAGTAGTACATATTCATGGAGAAAACGGAATTGTAAAAGGGGTATTCGGATGGCCGGCTATTCATACAAGATCCAACCAGAATGAGCCTACTCCAAAAATTGAAAATATCTTTATCGACTGTGGGGCTACTACTAAACAAGAGGTAGAAGACATGGGAATCTTTGTTGGATGCATGATTACTTACCCTGACGAGTTCTTCGAAATGAATGACAGATATTTTGTATGTAGAGCTCTTGACAACAGAATCGGAGGTTTTATGATTGCTGAAGTAGCAAGGCTTTTAAAGGAAAACAAAAAATCTATTCCGTTTGGTCTTTACATCACCAACTCCGTACAGGAAGAAGTAGGCTTATATGGAGCAGATATGATTGCTGACACCATAAAACCTAATATTGCAATTGTAACTGATGTAACCCATGATACCACTACCCCAATGATCGAAAAGAAAAAAGAAGGAGATCAGAAATGTGGTGCCGGACCGGTAGTATTCTTTGCTCCAAGTGTTCACCATACCATCAGAGAATTGATTATTGACACTGCAAAAACAAAGAAAATTCCTTATCAGAGGGCAGCAGCGAGCAGATCTACAGGAACAGATACAGATGCTTTTGCGCACTCCAACGGTGGTGTACCAAGTGCTTTAATTTCCTTACCTTTGCGCTATATGCATACAACGGTAGAAATGGTGTCTAAAGAAGACGTAGCGAATGTCATTAAATTGATCTACGAAACCGTTCTGAAGATTAAACCGGAAATGAAGCTGAAGTATCATTAAAGACATTAGATAACAGATATCAGACATTAGACTATAACAACAGCACTCTAAATCTGATGTCTGATGTCTGATGTCTGATGTCTGATGTCTGAAATCTAAGTAAAAGTATAAAAAGTAAAAATGAAAACGAAGCTTATTGCTCCATCCCTTTTATCTGCAGACTTTGGGAATCTGCAAAGAGATATTGAAATGCTGAACAGATCTCAGGCAGATTGGTTCCATATTGATGTAATGGACGGGAGATTTGTCCCTAACATTTCATTTGGTTTTCCCGTAATGAAAACCGTTCAGCAGCATGCTAAAAAATTCGTGGATGTTCACTTAATGATTGTGGAGCCTGAAAAATATGTTGATGAATTCATTAACCATGGCGCTGACCTTATTTCTGTACATTATGAAGCATGTACTCACCTTCACAGAACCATTCACCACATTCAGAGTAAAGGAGCAAAAGCAGGTGTTGTTTTGAACCCATCTACTCCTGTTTTAATGCTTGAAGACATTATTGCAGATGTGGATCTTGTATTATTGATGAGTGTAAATCCAGGATTTGGAGGACAGAAATTCATTGAAAACACTTATAAAAAGATTGCTGAAACCAAAGACCTGATCTTAAGTAACAACTCTACTGCTCTTATTGAAATAGACGGAGGAGTAAACCTTGATAACGCTTCTAAGCTTTTCGAAGCTGGAGCAGATGTTTTGGTTGCCGGAAATGCAGTATTCTCTGCAGAAAGCCCGGAAAGAACCATTGAGCTTTTGAAAATCTAAAAAGATATCAGTATAAAAAGACAAAAGGCAGCTCTATTCGAGCTGCCTTTTTCAATTTGAATTTGAGTCGCCTTGGTTATTAATTTTTTTTCAAAATTCTGTAATGTTTAAATTCCTTCTTAGTAACAATACAAAGATCTGTATAAAATTAATTACAGTCAATCCGTAGAAATACGGAATTTTAATCTGAGTATTTCCACCTATAGTAAAAACTTTATCTATAAGTCCTTATGCCAGATGCAGGCACAAACCGTTAACGTTATACTGATTACCGAAAAAACAGTTCTTATATTGTTCAGAAAATTCCATCTGTTTTCAAAATTATCACGCATTTGTTTGATAGCTTCAACTGTAGAGCCTGAGATATCAAATCTATCAAGCTGGTCATTCATTGGAACATTCCCAACCATTGTAACTCCGAAAACACCTATCAGATAAGCCAATGTAGCCAATAAAATAAAAATAAAGACCAGTTGTTCTCCCCTCAGGAAGAAAGTAGATACAGGAAGAAGTATAGCTGTTCCCATAAAGCTCATAAAAAAGACAGGATTCAGAATTTCACGGTTAATATTCTGCATAGCCTTCAAATATTCAACATCAGATAATTTACCTAATCCAAGAACTACAGAGCACGAATAAGCATAGAAAAGCCCAGCTATAAGTGCTGTAAGCACTGCTGTGATGATTAATAATACGGTTGTCATTTTCATATAATTTAGTTTGTGGTTATTAGAAGGATATCATTTAATAAGGATTCCATTTTTTAATGATATTCTGAGCAGCAAGAATCATCTCCGGATCCCAGTTTTTTGTTTTAAAATAATGGAATTCCTGACTTTTGATTGATGCAGGTCCGGCATTATCAAACAACAATTTTGTCAACAATGTTTGTTCTTCATGAAGAATCATATCTTCCAAAGGATTTTCAGAAAATCGGATTTCTTTTTTAGCCCAGAGATCTTTATTTGGAGTTCCGACATCCGATAAATCAATTAGTTTTTTGACTTTTGTAAAATCATCCAGAAAACTCTCCTTTTTTTCTTCTGCATCAATTGTATTACCGAGCCTTTCAATAATAATATATTCCAGGTTTTTACATTGAGATAATACAGAAGGTAGTACAGACAGAATATCTTCAGGAACTGCATCATCATGAGTATCCCTGCGTATAGGCTTTTTCCTGTAGATACTTTCTTGCCAGCTGCCACCTGACAGATGAATTTCCTTCACCTTATCCAAGGGATATAATTTGATGACCTCTTGCATTTCAACTTCGAAATTACAGGACTGACAGTAGATATTGTGAAGATCAAGAATCAGGAATCCATTGGTATCTTCTGTTAGTTTATCAAGAAATATTCCCTGTTCCATCACATCGTCCAATGAGAATGAGAAGGCAAGGTTTTCTATTCCGACAGGAACCTGTACAGCATCCTGTAATCTGTAAAGTCTGTCTTTTCCGATCTCTAGTGTTTTAGAGTGCAGAGAAACCGGTAATGGTACACCCTGATGAAAATTTTCGGTATTCATAAAACCGAAATGCTCCGTAATATGATTATAGTTTCTTTTACGAAATTCTTCTTTTAATTTTTTCAGCCAAATCTCCTGTCTTTTAGTCCATCGGGCATCAAATAAAGAATAATACACCCCATGTCCGATCAAACGATTATTTTCTGAATAAAAATCGAGCAGATCACTCAGCCAATCCGGTTCTTCAGCATCGTAGAATGTATCAAATGACCATTCAAGCACTTCAACAGAATTGCTTTGTAGTAAGGGCAAAATAGCAGAAACAAATTCCGTTTCTGCCATCATAGATAATCCTAGCAGCGGCCTTCCCATATTCTACCCCATTCCACACGCAGGACAAGAAAAATGATTAAGCACAACCGTGTCTTTCTTAACAACAGCTTTAGGTGTAGTTGGTTTAGGTTTTTCGGGACTTTCAGGAGCCGGAGCTACTTTTTTTACTTTCTTCACAGGCTTTTTAGTTTTGGCAGCTGGTTTTGTAGTTTGTGCAGAAACTCCTACCGCTAATAAACTTGCCATTAATAATGCTGGAATTTTCATAATGTTTTTTTAGAAGAGTTTTACAATAAACGTTCCATTTATAAAAATACAATAATAAGAAACGTTTTAATAACAATTATTTAGTAAATAGTAGAAACTATCTTATACTATACTGTTTTCTTTATTTATATTTAATGGTAAAATAAATCTATATATGAAGAACAGTTTGATTAAAGCCTTTTTCCTTGGATTGATATTATCTGCCCACAGCATCGATGCACAGGCTCAAACAGTTGACAACAGCAAAAAAATGGAATGGTTTAAAAATGCAAAACTGGGTATTTTTATTCATTGGGGAATCTACTCTGTCAACGGAATCTCTGAATCCTGGTCATTCTTCAATAATTATATTAATCACGAAAATTATATGAAACAGCTGAATGGTTTTTCAGCTTCAAAATACCAGCCAGAACAATGGGTAAATCTTATTAAGGAATCCGGAGCAAAATATGCTGTCATTACTACAAAACACCATGATGGAGTTTCACTATGGAACTCAAAGGCAGAAAAAGCAACAAGCATTCCTCAAAACTCCCTTGCAAAAAAAGATGTTTTAAGTCCTTTTGTTTCTGCGCTGAAAAAGTCAGGATTAAAAACAGGACTTTATTTCTCATTGCCGGATTGGAGTCATCCGTATTACGATATCAATACCCGGACAAAAAAACGTTACGAAATAAAAAATGAGCCTACACCCTGGCATAATTTCGTCAGCTATTATCAAAATCAGCTTAATGAACTTTCCTCTCAATATTCCCCGGATCTTCTTTGGTTCGATGGAGACTGGGAACATACTTCTGAGGAATGGAAAGCCTCTCAAACATTAGATTTACTCAAAAAATACAATCCTAATATTATCATCAATTCAAGACTCAACAATCATGGAGATTATGATACTCCTGAACAGGGTATTCCGATAATTCCGCCACAAAATCCATATTGGGAACTTTGCTACACCATGAATGATTCCTGGGGATATCAACCCTATGACAAAAGTTATAAGACCTCCAATATGATTGTAAGAACTCTGGTAGATGTGATTAGCATGGGGGGAAATCTTTTACTTGATATTGGTCCAAAATCAGACGGCACCATTCCGGAAGAACAGATTGAGATTCTTAAAAACCTTGGACGCTGGACAGCCAAAAATCAGCATGCTATTTATGAAACAACCCGAGGAATTCCTTTTGATAATTACAAAGGAAAATCATCTTTGTCAACCTCTAAAAAATCTTTATTTCTTTATCTTGATGAAGCCAAAAACTTTACAAAGATTTATGGATTGGCAACCAAGCCCCTTTCAGTAAAAATCATTGGAGATCCATCCGCTGTTGTTAAATTAGATTATAATGATGAAAAAACACTTACCTTGAACTTCTCCAATGTAAAATTTGACAAAGATGTTACTGTAGCAGAAGTTACTTTTGACAATCCGCCTATCTTTCTAAAAGATTTTAAGAAGAATGAACATCCTCTTACTGAAATACTGGAAATCAAAAATACTCAGGAAGCAGTGTATGATATAGCCAATGCTCTAAACTATGATAATAATTTAGTGACACATGATGGCCTTACCGATGATGGCCTTGACATGAAAATCAAGAAAACGCCTAAAACAAACACAGAAACCCTGCAATGGATAAGCAAACATGCAGAAGCATTATTTGAGACAGAGAAAGGATTACCAGAGGGGCATTTCTCAGGAATGAGCGCTTTATCAAAAGACAAACAGACTCTTTATCTCTTTGTAGAAGGAGCTCCTACCGGCCCTATTGCTCTAAAAGGAATAAAAAATGACATAGCAAGGATAAGAATTGTAGGCGATGGCAGCATGCTTACCCATACGATTTACAATAAGCTTTATTGGAGTGACCGTCCGGGAATTATTTACATAGATATCCCAAAAGAAAGACTGGATAAACAGATGACGGTTATAGCTGTTTTGCTTAATAAACCTATTGAGCTGTACAGAGAGAATATGGGATCTATTGAAAACAATCTTTAAGACATTCCGAAATAACAATTCACATAAAAAACAAAATCCGGAGAAAACAATTCTCCGGATCTTTTATTTTGTAAGAAATTCTATTAGAAAATCTCTCTTCCTGAAAAATGGAACTGAGCTTCGATTAATGCATTCTCGTCAGAATCTGAACCGTGAACAGCATTTTCTCCGATGCTTCTAGCAAACATTTTTCTGATTGTACCTTCTGCTGCTTCTGCAGGGTTAGTAGAACCGATTAATGTTCTGAAATCTTCAACTGCATTGTCTTTTTCTAAAACGGCAGCTACGATAGGACCAGAACTCATGAATTCTACTAATTCTCCATAAAATGGTCTTTCAGCGTGTACTTCATAGAATTTTTTTGCATCAGCAACTGTAAGCTGAGTTAATTTTAAAGCTTTGATTTTAAAACCTCCTTCAGCAATCTTACCCAATATTGCACCGATATGTCCGTCAGCAACTGCATCAGGCTTAATCATAGTGAATGTAATGTTAGACATAAATGTATATTTTTTTAATGGTGCAAAATTACAAAAAATATCTTTGATTTTTATTTTAATTTTTTTTAACATAAAAATAACTTTTATTAAGAAATCATGAACCAAGCTTTGGCACAGTAATTGTTAATTCTATTACGATTCTCATGTTTAATTTGAGTTTTCATGGTTATTAGTTTTTACCCAGCTTCGGCTGGGTTTTTTATTTGTAAAAAATCCGCATTTTTTTTATCAATTTGATAAAATCAAAAACCATATAAAAGTATATTAATATAGTATTGCTTCTACTTCAATCAATGCAATAATTGACATTTTCTTAATATTTTTTTATTTCCATAAATTTTAACACATAAAAGTGGAGTTATACAACAAATTAATAGTGACAAAAAGTAGAGTTATTCTAAAATTCAATTATTTTCATCTCAAAAAAATGGAAATAGGTTCCTCAAATTATTATTTTCTTTTTTCCATAAAAATTCACCAGAAATGAAAAATGGGATAAGAATAATTATTTAACCCGAGTTCAGGATAATAAAATTAAGGATAATAGACTGGAAACTGGAAGAGAGAGGCTGGAAGTTACTATCGGAGCTACAATTTCTAACGTTGCCGTAAAATTTGATGAAGCAGTCTTTAAAGGAATAATAAATGACAGGGTTAAGTTTTTTTTTAACCTCAACTCACTTCCCTCTCCCAGCTTCAGGCTTCCTTACGTACTAAAAACAGAAATGTCTTATCCCAACTCAGGTTATTTACTAACAGACAAACCTGTTAGGTTTATTTTCTATCAAAGAATATCTAAAAAAATACCTCCATATTTATGATATGAAGGTTTTTTTATCGATAGAAATTTTTACAGTTATTTTTGAGCAGCTTCTTCCGCTTCATCCATCAGCTTTATATAAGTTGCATAACGGGAATACTGGATTTCCCCTGTTTCAAGGGCATCAATTACAGCGCATTTCGGCTCATTGATGTGGAGACAATTATGAAACTTACATTCTTCTCTCTTTTTGAATATTTCCGGGAAATAATGCTGTACTTCTTCCTTTTCAATATCAATCATCGCAAATTCACGAACCCCGGGAGTGTCAATAACATTTCCACCAAAATGCCAGAAATGCATCTGTGCAAAGGTCGTCGTATGCTTCCCTTTTAAATGGGTATCTGAAATTTCGGAAGTTTTTAAGTTCAATCCGGGCTGTAATGCATTCACCAATGTAGATTTTCCACACCCTGAATGCCCGAAAAATACAGAAGTTTTATCTTTCAGCATTTCCTGAAGCTGGTCCAGATTTAGTTTTGAATACGATGAAATTTCCAAGGTGTCATACCCTATTTCCTGATAAAGGAACTCAATATCTTTTACAATTTCAATTTCCTCTTGATGGAGAACATCAATCTTATTGAAAAGAATTAAGGGTGTAATATTGTAGGCTTCACAACATGCCAGAAATCTGTCCAGAAAACCTAATGAGGTTTCCGGATGCTTCAAAGTAAAAATAAAGCATGCAAGGTCAATATTGGACGCAATAATATGGGCTTCTTTTGAAAGGTTAACAGATTTTCTGATCAGGTAATTCCTGCGTGATTCAATTTTTGTAATCCACGCAATATCATCCTGTTCAAGCTGAAACTCTACAAAATCTCCTACAGCAAGCGGATTGGTAAGTCTTGTTTTAATCAATTTGAATTTCCCCCTGATCCTGGCTTCGAAAATTTTATTTGTTTCCAATTCCAAAACCTGGTACCAACTTCCTGTAGATTTAATGATTTTTCCTTTCATAGATAATATAGTGCAAATATAAGGAATTAGGGCTTAGGGTTTAGAATATAGGTGAAAACAAATGTTTCAATTTCCTAAATTCATTTTCCCAAAGCCCTACTCCTATTATTTTATGTCTGCTATTTAGTTCTTATCAATCATGATACTGTTCTGTACCTCAATAGATTCTTCGTGAATCGCTTTGAATACCTTCTCAATAAAATCCTGAGACATTCCTGTTTCTTTTGCTTTTTGAGTCGCGTATTCTGTAATTACTTTCCAACGTTCTGGCTGGAAGATCGCAATATCATTTTCCTTTTTAAGCTTCCCGATTTTTTCTGAGATTTTCATCCTTTGAGAAAGAAGCTCAATTAACTGGAAATCAAGATCAGAGATCAGGGTTCTGTGTCTTCCCATTTCTCCTTCGAAACCAGCAAGATTTGTACTTCTTACTTTTAGATTTCCGATCAATTCTGACAATACTTCAGGTGTGATCTGCTGTGCAGCATCACTCCAAGCTTCATCAGGATTAGAATGTGTTTCGATAATGGCACCTTGGTAACCAACGTTAAGTGCTTCCTGAGTGATATCTGCCAATCCAGTTCTGTTTCCGCAGATGTGAGATGGGTCAATTAACATTGGAATATCGGGGAACTGGCTTTTGAAATCAAGAGCAATCTGCCAGTTAGGGTTATTTCTGTATTTTGTTTTTTGGTATGTTGAAAATCCTCTGTGAATTACCCCAAGGTTTTTAATATCCTGTCCTAAAAGTCTTTCTAAAGCACCAATCCATAAAGCAAGATCCGGATTTACAGGGTTTTTAACGAATACAGGCTTATCTGTTCCTCTTAAAGCCATTGCAATTTCCTGTACCGTGAAAGGGTTTACTGTAGAACGCGCTCCAATCCAAAGAACATCTACATCAGCCTCCAAAGCCGCAAATACGTGGTGTGCATTAGCAACTTCAGTTGCTGTTTTGAAACCGTATTCCTCTTTTACTTTTTTTAGCCAGTTCAAACCAATCACTCCTACTCCTTCAAACCCGTTAGGTTTAGTACGAGGCTTCCAGATTCCTGCACGGAAAACGGATACCTGAGCATTTGATTCTTTAATTCTTCTGGCTGTTTCAAGCATCTGAGCTTCACTTTCTGCACTACATGGTCCTGCAATCATTAACGGCTGTGTAAGCCCACTAATCCACTCGTTTTTTAAATCTTTTAAATTCATATTCTAAATTTTTATTGTTTTTTATATTTTTTGTTAAGTTCACAGCAATAGCCCTTTGATTATAAAATTTAATTTATAATTCTTTTCAAAAAATGCCGTTCAAAATTGTTTAAAGGAATCAGGAAAATGAAAGGGCTCTACTTCTCCTGTATTTTTTGGAAAGAAATTTTATTAACAGTACCAATAAAATCGGTAATACGTTCCAAAATTTCTAAAATAAGAAGCAGAAAAGCTAAAATAACCGCTAAAATAATTAGCGGGTGCAAAGAAAGACAGATATGTATTAGATAATTTTTCCATTTTATTCTGGAAATGTCTTTGTTTTAGCGTTTCTTACTATAATTTGTTTTTGTCGAAAAGTTATTTCTCGCAGAAAACTTTGACAAATATATAAAAATTATGTCAAATCAAACTTCATTAAATCATCAAGATCTTTCAAAATTGGATTTTTTTCTATGAATTTTTCGTAAATTTTTCTTTTGGTTACCACCTCAATCTTCAGATTTTCAACGTCTCGCACGTATTCTACCTCAATAGAATAATTTTGAACTTTTCTTCTGAAATGATTAAAAAATTCTCCACTTATTTTATCAAATTCCACTTTTGCCGAGTCGGAAGGGTACAAAACTTTGATCTTACTCTCCTCTATTTTCTCCAGCTTAAAGGTTTTCACTGCATTAAAAACAAAATTATTTTTTATCTGCAGCTGTTTAAGCATAATTTTCCATTCTGCCTGAAGGTCTGTATCTGTAAAATGGTTTTTGGGCAGATTATCGGCTCTCACCACGACATCTTCTGCTATCTCAGTTTTCTCTTCTTTATTTAGAAAAGAATTGATACTGAAGCCTGAAGCAACTCCTGGTCTTGATAAAGGTTTTGAGGTTTTGCTAATAACAGCAGCCTGAACATTTTCAGTCTGTGTAGTTTGTTCCGTTTTAACGTGCTCTTTTTTCTCCTGACCTTTTTCAGGGATTTTCACTTCCTGCTTTTCACTGAGAAACGGAGCCAGTATCAGGAATTTTTTTTTTTAGTAACGTCTGAATTAGCAGTCAGCGAAGCCAATTGCATTAATGCAATCTCAACAGTAAGTCTTGGGTTCTTGGAATTTTTGTAATTAATATCTGCATGATTACAGATTTCAATCCCGTCAATAAGTAGCTGCGCACTCCATTTCTGGCCTTGCTCTACAAACTTAGATTTTGTCTTCTCTCCTACTTCAATCAGCTCTATGGTTGAAGCGTTTTGAGCCATCATTAAATCTCTGAAGTGATTTCCTAATCCGGCAACAAAAATATGGGGATCAAATCCTTTTTTAACAATATCATTAAATGCGGAAAGGACTTCAGGAATTTTGTTTTCCTTGGCAAGATCCACAATATTCAGATATTGATCGTAATCCAGAATGTTCAGCACTTCTGCAGCTTTTGCCAGAGTAATATTTCTCTGGGAGAAAGTAGAAAGCCTGTCGAAGATAGAAAGCGCATCCCTTAATGCACCATCGGCCTTTTGTGCAATCAGGTACAGGGCGTCATCTTCGTATTGGATATTTTCTTTTTGAGCTATATCTTTAAGGTGTCCCTGGATATCCTCAATAGTGATTCTTTTAAAATCATAAATCTGACAACGGGATAGAATGGTTGGAATAATTTTATGCTTTTCCGTAGTAGCCAAGATGAAAATGGCATGAGCAGGCGGTTCTTCCAATGTTTTAAGGAAGGCATTGAAAGCGGCAGAAGACAGCATATGAACCTCGTCTATGATATATACTTTGTATTTACCAACCTGAGGAGCAAAGCGTACCTGGTCTATTAATTCTCTGATATCATCTACAGAGTTATTGGATGCTGCATCCAATTCATAGATATTATAAGCAAAGCCATCTTCTGAAACAGAGCCGTCTTTCTCGTTAATTTTTCTTGCTAAAATCCTGGCACAAGTAGTTTTACCCACACCACGAGGACCGCAGAAAAGCAACGCCTGAGCAAGTTGACTCTCTTCAATTGCATGTTCTAAAGTATCCGTAATATGGGATTGTCCTACCACTGTGTCAAACTCTTGAGGACGATATTTTCTTGCAGATACTATAAAATTTTCCATTGGTCAAAAATAAGAAATATAGTTTTAATTTGAAAATTAAAAGTTTCCAAATTATCCACAAAAACTTATTTTTGATCCAATCTGAAAACTTTTAATTATCATTTTTTTGTATTGTAGTAATGATCAATAATCTCAACAATTACTTTTTTTACTTCATCTCTGCCTTCGTCAGTTCTCATATCAATACCACAGAATTCTGTCCCGTTGTATGCAGGGAATAGATTCAGATAGTAAACTCCTGCTGCTATTAAAGCTAACATTGCTCTAACATTTTTAGCATTTTCCCCAAAATAAGGATCTGTTACATTTTCAAATAGATTAGCTGCTACATCTTCTCTTTGTTTGAGGATATTTTTAAGGATTGGTTTACTTTCAGAAAGTTCCCAAAGAATAATCTTCTGGAGCTCTTTATTTTTTTTCAAATTCTCAAATTGAGTAAGAATACCCTGGGTTAAGGCCTCTTTACCTATATGTACTTCTTCTTCAATATCCGGACTGAATTTGCTCCAATAATCCTGAGATTTGATATATTCATCAATAAGCTTATCAGTACTACCAAAGTACTCATAGATAAGTTTTTTATCAAAACCTGCTACTGCTGCAATCTTACTTACTTTCAGACCTGAATAGCCTTTTACTCTCAAAATTTTACCCACTGCTGCAAGCAGCTTCTGTTTGGTTTTTTCTTTGTCCCTAATTGGGCCCTGCACTACTTTTCTAGGCATAATTTATTATTTTTTTGCAATATGCATTTTTTTATTAATATCATCAAAGACATTAAGTGTTTTGTCGAGATGTTCTTTCTCGTGTCTTGCCGTTACGCTCATTCTGATACGCGCATCTTTTCTGGCCACAGCCGGATACATAATAGGATTTGTATATATTCCTTTTTCAAGTAATATCCGCCCTATATCCCACATTTTATTCTGATCTCCAATTTTCACCGGAATAATTGCTGAACAAGTAATCCCGGTATCTAAACCTAAATCATTAAGTCCTTTTTTAAAATAATTGATGTTATCCCAAAGTTTCTGTTGCCAGAATGGTTCTTCATCAATCAAATCAATTGCTTTTAAAATTCCGAAGGAAGACGGTGGAGGTGTTACTGAGAAAATATGCTGACGAGACTGGAACTTAAGAAATGATGCAATTTTTTTATTTGCAATCACATATCCTCCCAGGTTACCGAAAGTCTTGCTGAATGTTCCTGTCATAAAATCTACTTTATCAAATAAGGCATCATCTTCTAGGGCTCCTCTACCGGTTTTTCCTAAAACCCCCACTCCATGTGCATCATCAACCATCAGATAAGCGTTGTATTTTTTAACAAGATCAGAAATTTCCTTAGCGCGCGAAGTATCTCCTTCCTGGGAATATACTCCATCCACGATAACAAGCTTTGTACGGTACGTATTTTCACATACCTTCAAAATGTGTTCCAAAGCTTCCAAATTATTATGAGGAAATGTTTTTTTATTTGTAAAAGCACATCCTTCATGCACACTGGCATGTACCCCCATATCTAAAATTGCAATATCTTCCTTCTGCATTAAAATCTGCAAAGTGGCACTATTAGCTGTATATCCCGAAGTAAAAAGCACTACTTCGTCATCATTTCTTCCGAAAAAATTGGCTATTTTTTTCTCTATTTCATTATGATAGTCAAAGTATCCTCCAATAAGGGGTGATGCTCCTGTACCCGTTCCATATTTTTCGATCCCCTCAATAGCCGCCAATTTTACTTTTGGGTGTTGTGTTAACCCTAAGTAATCGCTTGTCACAAAACTTACATACTGTTTATTCTGGTTAGCAATATCAATGTTTAATATTGCATCGGTGCCTGAAGTATTTTTCAGTCTGTAATTCATGTGCCCTCTAGATTTCATCTCATCTAGAAATTCATAAAAATAATTTGCTCTTTGAGAAATATCATAATCAGGGATATTCTCGAAATCTTTAAATGTTGCTGTTGCAAAATCAATATTCATCCTAAGTTATTTAGTGGTGTTCTGTATAACAAATATATAACTATAAATGGGGTATCATAGGATCAATGCGATTAAAAAAAATTAAAGGCACTTCAGTTTTATACCAATTTAATTATATATCAGTCGTTTTATCATTTTTTTGATTTAATTAATTTTCTAGATTTAAATTTAATAAAAAAAATAAAACCATAAAGAAATATAAATAAAGAAATCACAAAAACTCCCATCATCTAATACAACTATCTCATTTATAAAAGATTATTTTTTCAATAATTTTCAAAATCGAAAACATTAATCTCAGAAACCATACTGACAACTACACTTTTTATATTTAATCACAAAATAAAGAAATAAATTATATAAAACCATACTATCTATCAGGTTTTTTGGAAGAAATTAAACTTATCTTCCTGAGGCCTTTCTGAAATTACCAGGTGTTTCGCCTGTCATTTTTTTGAAGAATTTTGAAAAATTGGAGGGATCATAAGTAAATATACGGGCAATTTCTGCAACAGAATAGTCTGAATCTGTAAGCATTTGTTTAGCTTGCCTGATAATTGCATCATCATAAAAGTAACAGGGATGTTGTCCTGTTTCTTTTTTTATGGTATCGGTAAGGTGCTTGTGAGAGACAGCTAGCTTTCCAGCAATTTCATTTACCTCCATAAATTCAGACACATCTCCTGAAATCACTTGCTGGATATGATTTTCTAAAAAATTAAAATACTGATGGGTAATTTCTTCGCTTCTTTTCATCTTGTTTTTTTACGTATAATTAATTAAAATTATAAAAATAAAAATACGAATTAAAATCCACATGGTGAACTTTTCGGGCAAGTATAAAAAAACAATAACTCTACTTTTTTTAATATTTTAAAAGTTGATAAATTTCTAATATTGCAATTATATTTAATCGAATTCTGATTTCATGAGAAAAAAACAAAAGATCTCCTGAAGAGACCTTTATTTTTTAAAGATAAATCGCTTGTGTTCTTAGAATCTTTATTAGAGTAAACAATCTCTATTCATCACTATAGAAACTGTTTGCAAAAGTAGGTATACTGCCATATCCGGTCAAAAAAAAACTGTAGAATAAACATCATATTTTTGTAAAACTTTTACTACAAAAACCTAACAGATAAAGGCTATTCACAATAAATTACGCCAGATAGAAAAAAAAACATCAATCAACAAACTTTATCTTGTTGTATTTCAGTAACAACAGATAATAATTTACCCTCTTAGCCCTCATTTCTATAATATTAAAAAAATGTTCAGATTATGTAGAAAATGAATTTAAAAAAAACAAAATCAGATTCATTATAACCGATTTCGTAAAATAAATTATCACATGGTGTAGAAATATTACTACAAAAAAGCCGACTAATATCAGCATCTGCATCAACAAATACCGACAAAACTCATATTAAAACAAATCAAAACATGCTAATTTATCTGTATAATTTCATTATTTTTACACCATCAAACGAAACCATTTTAACACTTAAAAACACAGAGGCAAAAAACTAATGACAAAAATTTATTTTCAATCGTTCTTATCTATTAAAAAAACTTCGACTTGTACAAAAACTATTATTAACCGTTTTTTGCTTTAGCAGGAAACACAGATCAGTTTTACATGAGAGTTTGGGCATTGTTTTTTACTTGCTTATATTTCAACATATACGGACAACACTATACTTCTACCTGGTATAATATTGACAATGGACTTCCACAAAGCAGTGCAAAGGCTATTGTTAAGGATAGGTATGGCTTTATCTGGATCTCTACAGAAAACGGTCTTGTACGGTATGACGGGAGTTCCTTTATTACTTTCAACAATTTTAAAATCAACAATCTTCACTTTGGTGAATTTATTGGTGACCCTTCTCAGGACAGCATTACAACGCTTAATGACTTCCAGGAAAGCAAGGTCATTATTAAAAACAGATTTCCTAAGCTGACACAGCTTCACAGCAGTGACAGGATAACTTTCACAACCGGGAATGAATTGGTGCACCGGGTTGCGAATAATATCCTGGCCTGTAATTTTTACAATGACATCCAGTACTTTGTAAGGCTCAAAAATTCAACTTATAATTTTACCGATAACAACCTCATCATTTATAAGGATCATAAAGGGAATGAAACAAAAATATCCATTCCTTTTTCTAATAAGGATCTGAACAACATGTTCGTATTCAATGAAGTTCTTTTTATTAATGACATCCGGAATAGAAAGACTTATTCTATTGATAACGGGAAAGTTTCCATTCATGATGAACCGAATCTTTTTAATGACCCCAATACGAGGATTTATTGGCAACAGATTACCAATCAGACTTTTGTTATCAATCACAATGATATTTACATTGTAGTAGGCAATCCAAAGAAACCTTCTCTTAAATTTCTCGTACAATACAATGAAATAGGGAGCCACTCCTATTGTTCTATGTTTTATGGATGGAAATTCAACAAGCTTTACCTTGGAACGCTGAATAATGGTTTAAATGTTCTGAAACTCTCCGACTTCTATGTAGCCAAGAAAAAAGAGGACTTCTCCAACAATGTTTACTATACTTCCCTACCCTTCAGTAAGAATACAATCATTGCAGAAGACGGGACGGAATTCGGGAGAGATGGAATTGTGAAGAAGTATCCTTTTGGTGATAATAACAACTATCTTATGATGTATGACAAAGCTGGAAATATATTGATCCGGAAAAGAAGCTGCGTTATTAAGTTTTACAAAGATTCCGGTTATAAAAGGAAGGATTCTACTTTTATAAAACAGGGATTTCAGGCTTTCTTACAGAGTGGAAGTCTTTATGGAGCTTCATTTTCAGGTTCATCAAAAAGTCAGCTTCAGATCTTTAAGGAAGATACATTCACAAAACCGGATTATACTTATGAATTTAATAGTTTTGTCAATACTTTCTTTCAGTACAATGAAAACGAGATCCTAGTAGGTAATAATGATGGTTTGTATTCTATAGTATTGGGAAGCAAAACCATTACTCCTGTTCACAAAAATATTCATGTTAAAAGTATTATCAGAACGAAAGATAATCTGATTTGGGTGATGACCAATAAGAGTGGCTTCTATCTTCTCAGAGACAGAAAGCTCATTAAAATGCCGACTGACAGAAGTAACAATCTTATGGCTGCTCATTATATTCTGGAGGATAGAAATGGGTTCTACTGGATATCTTCCAATAACGGACTTTTCAAGGTTCCGAAAAAACAGCTGCTGCAATATGCACAGGATGGGAATAAACCAGTTTATTATTATCGTTTCACTAAAAGAGATGGGTTCCTGACTAATGAATTCAACGGTAGTTCACAGCCTAACGCTTATGCACTGGAAAATGGTGACTTTGTGTTTCCTTCCATGGATGGATTTGTATTCTTTAATCCGGACAGCGTCAAAACTTTCTATCCAGACAAAAATAAAATCTATATAGAAAGAGTAAGGATTGGAAATTCTGAACCTCAATATTTCCATCACACTCTTGATCTTCAAAACAGTTATAAAACCGCGGAAATTTTTATTGATATACCCTATTTTTCCAATCCGGAAAACCTTTATTTAGAGGGTAAAATCTCTGGAAAGGAAAACTCTGAGTGGGAACCCATCTCCACCGGAAAGGAACTGAAATATACCATCAGTAACCTTACTCCGGGAGATTATACGCTGAGTGTAAGAATGCTGGTTTCGCCAGAGGGAAAATTTGTACAAAAGTCTATCCGTTTCAAAATTCAACCCCTTTTTTATCAGACATTACTGTTCCGCGTTACTGCTTCTATCATCATTTTGCTAGTCATTATTATGATTGTTCAGCTGATGACCAATTTTTTAAGAATAAAAAACAGAGTATTAAAGCAGATTGTTCACAATAAGAATTCGGAGTTAAAGGAAACATCACTTAATCTTGAAGTGGTAAAAAGTGATTTGCGAAAGGAGACTGAATACCAGAAAAAATTGGTAGAGACCATCAGTCATGATATCACCACACCTATCAGATTTATTGCAATGCTTTCGCAGAAACTTCATGAATCTGATGATTTAGAACTTCAGAAAAAATATTTTGACAGTATTTATAAGTCTTCTGAACAACTTTATCAGTTTACTCTGAATTTAAAAGAATATACTGAACTTTACAAAGCTGAGAATATTTTTGAAGAAGAAGAATATCCGGTTAACAGGATTTTGGAAATCAAGAAAAAACTTTTCTGCGAAATTGCCAAAGAGAGAGGAACAAAAATCATCAATATAGTGGAAAACAATGTATATTCTCATGTTAACGAAAGTATACTAACTGCTATTATCCATAATATCCTTGATAACGCAGTGAAAAACACCTTTGATGGAGAAATACACCTTAATGCAATCGAAATTAATCAAAAAATCACCATAACCATCTCTGATACGGGAACAGGAATGCCGGATGAACAGATTAACATGTATATGAATTTATTCAGAAATCCTAAACTGGAAACCCCAAGTTTTAAAGGAAAAGGCCTTGGCCTACACATGGTTATTCATTTGGTTAAAAAAATAAATGCTGAAATCAGTTTCAGGCATAACCAACCACAGGGAACAATTGTGGAATTAATGCTCAATAAAAACTAATTTACTATGAATGAAAGAATCTTAATTGCTGATGATCACTATGTAGTCAGAGCAGGCACCGCATTGGTCCTGGAAACCGGATTTCCGGAACTGAAGATAGATTTTGCAGAAAACTACGGACAGGTAAAGAAGATGTTGGAATCCCATGATTACAGCCTTATTATTTTAGATATTGATATGCCCGGAACTCAATATAAAAAGATGATCTCTGAGCTTAAAGCGATACAGAGTGATATTAAAATCCTTGTGTTTTCAGGATATGACAAAGATGTAGCAATACAATATATCCGGGAAGGTGCTGAGGGCTATCTGAACAAGCAAAGCAGTGAGGAAGAAATTAAAAATGCAGTACGAACCGTTATTGAGAAAGGATACTTCTACCCTGCAGAACTGATTGGGCTTATCATTCAAAATAAAAAAAGTAATCCTGCTGAAAAGCTGTCATCCAGAGAATATGAAATCTTTAAGCTGCTAGCAGATGGAAACGGAAACCTTGAAATTGCTAACAGGCTCAACATTCAAATGTCAACGGTAAGTACCTACAAAAAAAGGATATTCCAGAAGCTTGATGTAGCCAATATTGCAGAGCTAATTAAGGTGTATGAAATGATGCACTGATGTTGATAAGATGCCAGGAAGCCTGAAGCTGGTAGAAGGAAGTTATTAAGTCTTTAAGAACAAGAGAAAATCTCGTTGTATGAACTGAAGAGAACTCATTATTAAATTTTCGTGGATATCAAATAATTTTCTCTCTTTCCAGCTTCCCTACTCTATAATCAACTCCTATCGCAGTGATTGAGATAATGATTTTTACATTAAAAAAATAATCAGGAAATTTACAGAATCTTATTTTCTATGAACCCATTGCATTGTAACTGCAAAAAATCATGAATCCACTAGAAAAAGCAGATCAGGGAAGCCAACGTTTCCGATATATAAAACTTTGTATTTTTTTTTCCGGACTGTCGGTATTCGCACAGCTTTATCTTTTTCAGCCAATGCTGCCAATGGCCGCGGAACATTTTAATGTATCTGTTGGAGATACTTCCTTATTGGTCTCATCATCTACTATCGGAATGGCATTGGGATTATTGTTCTTTGCTTTTAAAGCAGACAGTTATTCAAGGAAAGGACTGATGACTTTTTCATTGATTTCATCCGCCTTATTAACCATTATTTCAACATGGATCCCAAGCCTTAGTCTTCTGATTGCTATCGGGATTTTTAAAGGATTTGTGGTTTCCGGGGTTTCTGCGGTTGCTCTTGCCTATCTTACAGAAGAAGTAAGTGCTGCGGTTATAGGTACTGCCATCAGTATGTACCTTAGTGGAAATACTATTGGGGGAATGAGTGGAAGAATTCTGGCTACAATTCTAGCCGGAGAATTTGGCTGGCGTAATGCAGTTCTGGTGATCGGAATAGAAAGCCTTATCCTGGGGGCTATATTCTGGAAGTTTTTTCCTGAATCCAAATTCTTCAGTCCACAGAAAACAGATTATCACCTTAAGGTAAAACAAATGAAGTTTTTCCTTACCCATCCTTATATGTTTCGGTTGTATCTTATAGCAGCCCTTGTGATGGGGGTTTTTGTGAGTGTTTACAATTATCTTACCTTCAGACTGGAGGCTCAGCCATTTTCATTAAGTCATTTTATCATCGCTTTTATATTCCTGATGTATATCTTCGGGGTTTTCGGGACTATGACTGTTGGGAGACTTTCCAAAAGAATTACGGCAAATACTATTCTGAAAGGTTCTATTATCAGTATGCTTATCGGCGCTTTATTATTACTGTCTGAAAACATTTATATTCTCATTTTTGGCCTTGGATTATTTACTTTTTCTTTTTTTGCCGCCCACACCATGGCCAGTCAGATGACTGCATTGTATGCCAAACGAGGCAAATCTTCAGCAACGTCTATTTACTGGCTCTTCTATTACTTTGGATCGAGTATTCTGGGAAGTGGCACCGGATATCTTCTCCACTCCTATTCCTGGAACGTTTTCATTGCCTTTCTGGTTATTTCTGTAGTAACAGCACTTCTTCTCGCAACAGCCAATACTTCTCCCAAAGGCAAAAAAAATTGATACCCTACGCGTACCTCATTTAATTTTATAGGAAAAACAAAATGAAACAGCTATATTATTTCATTTTAACATATTTTTAATTTTTCCTATTAAAATTTAACCTAATCTTCACGAAAACACCATCTTACAATCTAATGCAAGGCATAATATTTGATACTTATAAAGTACCATATCATCCACTAAAATTCAAAATATTATGAACGTAGCAGATCTTAAAATCAAAAACTTAGTCGAGTACAAAAATCAGATTTATACGATCACTGAGATTTTTCAGAATGTAGAACAGGCTTATTTTGTTAAAATTGAAAATGACATTCACGGTATCTCGGTTCCGGCAGATTCTATCAGACCTATTAAAATAACAGAAGAATGGCTTGAGAAACTGGGGTTTTCAAAAACGTACAGTTCAGACCAAAGTATCAGATATGAAAGACCGGAAACTTTTATAAAATACGACATCGACCTGAGTTCCAGAAAAATAATGGAAGGGTTGAAAATTTATGGTAATGCCATCAAATGTAGGTATATCCACGAGTTTCAGAACATTTTCTCTTGCTTATTTGGAAAAGAACCGGCATTGCATTTTGGCTACCTAAAGACAGAATCATAGTTAAATAGTTCTTAGTTATCAAAAACCACAGTTTAGCAATATAAACTGTGGTTTTTTTATGAAGATGAGTAATTTAGAATTAGGGAAATTAAGACCATTATTGAAGAAAGCTTACCTTTCAATGTATTTTAAAAATCCGAAAAATTCACCATACGTAAATCATTCATTTCGTGCATATTTGTATTCATCTAATACTTCAATTAATATAAAAAAACACCTGACATGATTGTAAAAATTATTAATTCTATTCTTATCCTTACTGCTGTTTTTATGGGTTTTAAACAGGGAATTGCCATGTTTTCAGGAAAACCTGAAATGACTGCTCTATTTGGAAAATGGGGATTTGATAAAACCGGACTGATGATTAACGGAGCCATTACCATTCTTGCTTCCATACTGATACTATTTCCCAAAACATTTGTCTGGGGAAACTTTTTGATGGCTGCAGGTATTTTGCTGATTATCTGTTTTCATCTTATGGATAAAGATTTTAAAGGAGTATTGATAGAGCTTCCTTTCCTTTTTCTTAATCTGCTGATTATTTATCTCCAACATCCTCTTAAAAATTAACTTTGATATGAAATATTCCAATTTTGCAATAATATTAGCTATAGGACTTTCATGTACAGCCTGTGGCCAGCAAACAGTCAAAGAAAAAGAAACCTTAACAACAACTTCAAAACAACAACATACAATGGATTTATCAAAAATAACGGACCCTCAGTTAAAACAGGCTATAGAAGCTCTTCAGGCAGGAGATAAAAGCTGGTACAGTTTCTTCACTGAAAATCCTACCATGACAGATGATGGCAATAAGGTGGATTTTAAATCATTTTTTGCCAATGCTCTTGGCAAAGAAATGTTCCTCAGTATAGACCGTGTTGAAAATGACAGTAAGGAGATTCACGGAAATTTTAAAGCGGGACAATGGGGAACGTTTCCTGTATTTTTCAGATTTCATAAGAATACTGAAGGAAAGTTTGACCGGTTGGATATTGGGCAGGATAAATAAAAGAAGAGTTTCCAAAATATAAAGACTGCCTCAAAACGAGACAGCCTTTAAGCACGTATCTAAAAATCAATTGTGCTTTAATACTAATGAAGATTGTTTTTTAGCTTTTAAAAACTACTTTGTTAGCTAGTTTTAAAGTATAAGCATTTTTGTTTTTTGTCAGTAAATACTGTCCTTTTTTATAAGTCACTGCTTTTTTAGAAGCAATTTTATCAAGTATTAAGCTTCCATTAGATGAAGGCAGGAACAATTCTGCTTTTTTTCCATCTTCGCTAAGAATTACTGCAGCATTAGAAGTATAAGATTTTTTATTATCTACTTCTTTCAGTTGTATCTTTTCTTCAAAAAGTCTTACACAGTCATTTTTTATTACAGAGAATGTATATCCTGCAGACCCTTTACAACCGTGCTTATCTTTGTCCGAACCGGCACCTTTTGGAGTAAGTTGAGCTGAAACTCCTGAAGCAAACATTACAACTGCCATTGCGGTAATAAATTGTTTTACATTTTTCATATATGTTTAATTTAATTGAATGAATTTACTTATTTTTTCTCACATTTATTTCAATTGGAAACTAAATCGTCCTTATAATAATTCACCAACATTTTTTCATCTCTATTTTCCCATAATAAAAGAGGGGCTCATCTTTGTGTTTTTAGAATCTTTACTATTTTTTTAGTCTTTAATTTTTTGCCCCTCTTTTGGTTTTTGCAAATTTTAGAAACTTATTAAAAAAAATCACAATTTTATCATACTACATTCATACCACATTTGCTGTTTACTCCATAAATAAAGGCTTTTATCGATAAATATCTATAAAAATAACATCTTAAAACAGGCCAACAAAAATGAAAAGATTTAAATAGTTTTATTTTTGACATCAGGTTAAAGTTATAAAAATGTAGGATTGAGGCTGGAAGTTATTGTGGTCTTATAATCACTGAATGTTATCAGAAAACAGTTTTTAAAATGGGAAACATGCATATAACAGAAGTTAAGATATACCTGCAAAAAAAAAGAGATTACCGGAATTATTTCTGAGTAATCTCTTCAACACTAAGATTTTTAAAACCCTATTCAATCACTATAAAAGAAAACATAGTAAATAAAGGGTAATTTCTAACTACTAAGTAATAAAAAGCAGGAAAAAAACACGAATATTTGCAAATATTCAGCTACCACACACATACGACATCACTTACAGCTACCTGTTGTATAACAATTTTAAAATTATATCAATGATTCTTGTCCTTTCGTTTTCAGGAAAAATGTTTCTTGTTTCGATTTTGGTTTTATAAAGAATCAAAGAAAATAAACAGTTCCTGTTCAGTAGGAACATTAAGTTTTTTTCGTAATCTGTGTTTTTTCTGCTGTACAGATTTGTGTTGAATAAAAGTATATTCGGCAATTTCCTTTGAAGTGAAATTAAGTTTTATCATGGCACAAAATGCCAGTTCTGAAGCACCAAGTTTTGGGTTGATCTCCAGAAGCCTCGGGCAAAACTCAGGATAGATCTCCTGAAATCTTGTCAAAAATGTAGAATCATTTCCTTTTGCCAGTCCTACCAGTTCATCAAAGGAGTCATTAATTCTACTTTTCAGAGAAAGAGCTTCACTTTTGAATTCGTTTTTCTTTTGTCTTAATGCTCTGTTATGTCTATAAAGTAAGATAAAAATGACCAGTGATAAAATAACAATAAAGCCGATATAAAAGTAAATTTTCTTCCGGGCTCCATTAGATTCTTCATCTTTATCACTCAACATATGGTCTATTGAAATATTGATCGCTTCATTCTGAATATTATCCAGCGCTGTTTTTTCTTCTGTATATTTTTTCATGGCCTCTTCTTCCTTCTGTGGCTCATTCAGCATTTTATACGTTTTGGCTATAGATTCATAGACTCCGGGTATGTTATATAATCTGTTGGTTTTATTGTAGTAATCCAGTGCTTTATTGTAATATTCTAACGCCGTTTTATAATCCTCCTGTTCAAAATAATAATCTCCATAAGTAAGATCCACAAATGCACTCTGAACATTCACCTTACCTGTATTGACAATTTTTTCTGAAGCTTTCTGAAGATAGATCAGGGCAGAATCTTTTCTTTTGGTGTAGTTCAAATGATGTTTGGCTAAAAGTGTATTCAACAGAACTCCCTGCCCGTCAATCCTTTTTCCTTTCTGTAAATAAATGTAAGCTGAATCTGCTTTATTCGCTTTATACAGAAAATCAGCCCTGTTGGCATAAAGCCTGTACAGGTAAAATTTTCTTTTTTCCTGATCTGGAATATTTTTAAGATAATATAATCCTTTCGTATTCAGATCCAAGGCACTTTTATAAAGACCTATTACCCCATTCAGCTGGGCTCGTTCCTGATAGAGTCTTGCTTTTAAAACAGGACTATTAACCTTCTTAAGTTCTTTTTCAGCAAGGGAAAGATAAGATAGTCCTCTTTTATAATTTCCGATGGTTGCTGAAATATTGGAAATATTGATATAGCAAAGGATAATCCCTTCCTTGTAGTTTTTTTCTTCTGCCAGATTCAGATAATCTTTGTTAAGGCGGACAAGACTTTCGTAATCTCCCTGAATACGAAACGATTCTGTTTTCTTCAACAGAATATTGTCAAACTCTTGATGCGAAAAGACTCCCTGACTGTAAGCTGATGTAGCAAAACACAACAGGAATAAAAGGAAAAGATTATATGAATAAAATATTCTGTTTAATTGAGGGGGGAACATGTTTTTAATTATTTAAAGATAATAATTGTGAAATTTTAAATCATTTGTACGTTCAACATAAATGATTGATTGCTAATAAATTCTGTTCATTCTAGGTTTTGTTATTGCATTACAAATAGTATTCCAAATTTATTGAAAATTTTCCCTTTGATGTGAAAAATAATTACAAATAGTCTTTTAAAAGAGATAGAAAATACCTTATCTATTCAGCATACAAAAAGAAGCTATTCTCTATTAACATAACTCACTGATAATCTTTAAAATATAATGTTTTTTATCCTTCTAATTCTACAAACCATTCTTCAAATACATCCTGTGCTGTTTTTGCCTTATGACCAGTAAAAGTTTTATCATAGCAGAAATCACTATTAAATTTATCGGTTTTAGGATGATATGATAGCTTCAACATGACCGGAACTTCTTGCCCTTCATTTTTAAATAGTTCTTCTATCCTTTTTAAAATCTGATTGCCCTTATTGAGCATCCCAAAAGCTTTTTCATGGCTGATGTCATACTGCATATCAGACACTTCATTCACTTTATGAGATTTCACCAAATACCCATTGATTTCATAAAATACTTTATAAAAATAACCGGATTCTATTAATCCAATGATATAAACAGCATCTACTTCTTCTGAATTATTATTGACAAATTCAAAACCTGTTTCAACCAGTTCTGCAAGATATTTTTGAAATTCGTTATCAAAATGGCTCATATTTCGATGATTTGCAATTACATCAGTTAAGATAGCAAAATTTAAGCATTAAATCTTTAGTCTCAGTACTTATCATTCTTAACAATTGCCATAATATTTATGTAAATTTGGACATTATCTGCCTGCCAGTATACAAAGCAGACGATTTCACCACTTCATTATGGATACAGATCTTATTATTTCGCAGCTGACAGAACATTTTCAGGAAATTGTCTCTTTAAAAGAGGAGGAAATTGATTTTGTGACTCAAAAACTGGAATTTATTCGGCTTAAAAAGAAAGATTATCTCCTTCGGGAAGGACAAATTTCAAGACATATGCGCTTCATTGCCCAGGGAAGTCTGTATGCATATCATATTGATGAAAAAGGTAAAGAAAATATCACTCAGCTTGGCATTGAAAACTGGTGGATCAATGATCTTTACAGCTATCTGAGTGAGCTTCCTTCAAGAATGTTTATTCAGGCTAATGAAGATGCTACGATCGTTCAGATCAGTAAAACCAACCTTGAACTCTTATACAAAGAAATCCCTGCCATCTCCGAATTCTGGCGTCTGAAAATGCAATCTGCGTATGTTACTTTACAGGAAAGAACGTTTGAACATTCAAGAGTGGATGCCTACACCAAATACAGAAACTTTGTAACAGATTATCGCAATATCGAACAGCGTTTTCCTCAATACATGATTGCTTCTTACCTGGGAATCACAGTAGAATACTTAAGTTATTTAAGAAAAAAACACCTGTCTGGCGTTTCTTAAGATATCTTAAGTTTATTCCGTTCGTGCCTGAATAATTTTGCTCTCAGAAATTTAATGAGTGCAATATGAAGGCAAAAATTATCGCCATAACAGCTCTTGCATCAGCCTCTCTAAGTCTGAATGCACAGAAACTAAACTATACCCCGGATCTTGTGTTAGGACACCGCTCCTATACCTATACGCACAATGTCAATTATTATTTTAATGATCGGCTGAAGCTCAACAATCTCACTTTATTTGATACAGAATATACCAAAGACAAAGAAAACATCTTCTTTATACGAAATACCCTTGCTTATAATCTTACCAAAAGATTCAGCGTCAATGCTGCGCTGGGTATGAAAAACCCCGGGGCATTCTTCAGTGCTTATGCACAGTACAGGATCACAAAACCCACTTATTCTCTTTCCTACTCTATAGGAGCAACCTATCAGAAAGGATTTTCTCTGGAACAGTCTGTATCATTTGAATATACACCTTATCTGAAGGAAAACCTGCAGGGTTATTTCAGTGTATTAGCCATTGGTAATATCGATGATAGTGGCTATCCAAGAGGGCTTCAATTTATCCGTCTGGGAGTAAAACAGGATAAAATAATGTATGGAGTGGCTTCCAACTTCGACCAGTTCAACAACGCAAAAAAGACACTTGAAAACGTTGGGACATTTATAAAATATAACTTTTAAATAATAATATAATGAAAAAGAACATTGATTTAGGACTATTAATCAGCAGAATAGCCATTGGATTTCCCATGTCAGTTTACGGAGTTAACAAATTGATCCATGGAATTGGATTTATTGAGGATATGATGACGATACATGGCCTACCTTCATTCTTCGCTTATGGAGTATTTGCTGGTGAAATTATTGCTCCCATTATGTTGATGCTGGGTTTCAGAACACGTCTGGCAGGTTTGATCTTTGCAGCCAATTGCCTTACAGCAACAGTTATTGCTCAAACAGCCAATATTTTTAAACTGAACAACTTTGGAGGCTGGGCCCTGGAATTATTGGTAATCTATATGTTGGTGGGGATAAGTCTTTTCTTTGCCGGAGCCGGAAAATATGCGGTTTCAACTGCTAATAAGTGGGACTAAATACTATTGATGTAGGAAAACGCAAAGACTCTATTTTTTTCTTTTCAATATGTTTTTAAGGCGCAAGATTATCTGCGATAAAACTGTATACTGCTAAAATATGTTTTTATAATTGCCGCGAATACACGAATAAGATGATTTTATTCGTGTATTCGCGGCAATTTCAATCTTATTCTGAGTCCTTAATTTCATAAAAAAATGATTTATAAGCAGATTGTTATTTTCACACATTAAAATTCATCTTGGAAATACTACACTCCATCTATCCTATTCTACAATACATCTTTTAACATATTGGTTAACAATAAATTGAATAAATATTAAAGTTTCTTTGTGGTGTCAAAAAAAGAAAAAAATGAAAAAAAAATGGATGATCATTGCTGCACTCACACAGGCAGCTTATGCTTTTGCACAAATAGAATTGAGATCAGAATACCTGCCTCAACAGAAGTACATCAATGATAACGGAGATAAAACTGAGGGTAAAAGTTCTTCCCTCACCACTACTTTTACCGCAATGGTTCCTGTAAGTGTAAAACCATCAAACTACCCACAGCCTTCCATATGGGCTGCTACGTTTAATGCTTCCTATACTTCATTCAGTAATGATGGAATCCCAACTGGAGCCCTGCCAAAAGAAATGAGTTCTGCAGACATTGGGGCAATGTATATGACTCCATTAAGCGAAAAACTTATGTTCATTGGCGGAGCTTCTGCAGGTGTCTACTCTACCCATACCGATCTGAAAAAGTTAGAAATGGATCATATTGTGGTAAATCTCTATTCCTCTTTTATATGGCAGCTTCGTCCCAAAATAAAGCTTGGGGTTGCTCTTGTTGGAAATAATGCTTTTGACAAGCCTATGCTTATTCCTTTCCCGTACTTCCAGTACCACAGTGAAAAAGCCCGCGGAATGGAATATCATGCGGAATTGAGTTATACTCCCAAATTTTCTGTAGGTTACAGATTTAATGAGGCATTTGCTCTGCGTATTGTGAACCGTCCCAAGTTTTTCTTTTCTCTTGCTAAGATTGACGGACAACAGAAATATTTCGATCATCATTACGTAAGCTTAGGAGTGGAGCCAGAATATAGAATCAATAACTGGACAATAAGTGGTATGTTTGGGGCTAACTTTGGACGTACAGACCGCTATCGTGACAGGAAACCCTCTAATTTTCTTAAATGGGGAAATGCAACTTTCGATCCTTCATTCTATATTTCTGCCGGGATAAAATATAACTTTGCAAAAAAGCATAAATAAGAAATACTCAATATATTTTATAAACTAAACTTAATATGGATCTTTCTGAAATTTTCCCGAATCAGGAAATGAAAACCAAAAGATATGTGCTTCCTCTCTATTATTTTTTGGTAACCACTCTCTATACCATATACCAAATCATATTCTTCAATACCATTTTGAAGAGCAGCATTCTTTCAAAAAGCAGCTTATGGGACAATTTTCTGCTTCAATTTGCCATCTTCTATCCCATTGTTCTGGTTATGACTTTTCTGGATTATCTTTTGATTAAGTTTATTAATGAGATTACTCCTCTGCACAGCAGTTTATACAGACATGCTTCGGCTCTGTTTGTAAGTAATATTTTGTTATGCATTCTTCTATATGTCATCTTCAACTTCATGGTTACAGAGGTAATGGATGTGGGAATCCGACAGTCACTTTCTTATAAAACAAGTCTTATTCTCAATATTACAGCCAATTTACCCATCCTTCTGGTTATTGATCTGCTGTTTTACTTTCAGGCAGAGCGTAAGGCGATTAAAGCTACCGAAAAAGCTAAACGGGATATGTTAATGTACCAGTATAATGCCCTGAGAGCACAGGTAAATCCACATTTTTTGTTCAATTCGCTTAATGTATTATCTTCTCTCATTTATGAAAATCAGGAGCAGGCGAATAAATATACCAAAGCCTTATCCCAGGTATACAGACAGGTCTTATCTGTAAGTAAAAAACCTCTGAATACACTACAAGAAGAAATGCATTTCTTCCGGCAATATCTGTTTCTGATGGAAATTAGATTTGAAGATGGCTTTAAAATAGAAATTGAGCCTATTGAGCAATGGGAACACCGCAAATTGGTAGCCTTCAGCTTTCAGCTTCTTCTGGAAAATGCTTTTAAGCACAATGTAAGTTCTGTAGCAGATCCTTTATTAATCTATATTTCTGTGGATGAAAACGGAATATCTTTCAGAAATAGAATATTTTTACGCAATGATATCATAAAAGGAGAAGGAATTGGTTTATCTTTTCTGAATACACAATACGACCGTTATCATAAAAAACTGAGAATAATAGAAGAACAAAATGATTTTATTGTCAAAATACCTTTCGTAGAATGAAAAAATATTTAATTGTTGAAGATGAGCGTCTGGCTTTTTCTGAATTGAAACGAATGGTAGACAATCTTCGTCCCCATTATCAGTTATTGGGAAGAACAGAAAGTGTACTGGAATCTGTTGAGTTTCTACAGGAATACAAACCTGATTTTATTTTGATGGACATCAGTTTATCAGATGGCAGCTGTTTTGAGATTTTCAACCCTATCAAAGTAGAGGTTCCTATTATTTTCACAACCGCTTATGACGAATATGCCATACAGGCCTTTAAAGTCAACAGTATAGATTATCTGCTGAAACCTATTTCTGAAGAGGATCTGGAACGTGCCCTCATCAAGCTTGAAGATCTTCATTTTGACAATGAACAAAAAGAAATAGGCATCCGGATGGTAGAATCTTCCCTCATGAAAAAGGTTAAAAACAGATTTCTGGTTCACTCCCGTGATGGATACCTCTATGTTGAATCTAAAAACATTGCCTACTTCTACAGTGAAGAAAAAGTAGTAATGCTGCATACATTTGATAATAAAAGATATATCATTAATTATACACTGGATCAGTTGGAGGGACAGCTTACAGAGGATTTATTTTTCAGGGTTTCCCGAAACTGCATTGCCAATATCAAAGCGATTAAAGGAATTAAAAAGGTTGTCAACAGCAGATTAGCCATTGTGTTTGAGCCGGAGTGTCCCCATGAGATTGTTGTGAGTCGTGTGCGGGTTCAGAACTTCCTTGAATGGCTGAATGATGATTAAATAAATGCCACGAATACCGCAAATGATTTTATTTGTGCATTTGTTGCCATTAAAAAATATTCAAAACCTAATTTAGATACATCTGCGTGAGAATCTCTTTCCACACTCAATTTTATTGCAGATAAAATCTTTGCATTTTTCAACAAAATTCTCTGTATCTAGATTTTATCCGAGCATTAGTACCCAAAAACAGACGAGATCATTTCATTTATACCTATCTTTATCCTGAATTTAATAAATTGTGATGAAGGAAGTAATCGTCTATCAAATTGATTCTTTTACAAAGGAAAAATTCAAAGGAAATCCTGCAGGTGTCGTATTAAATGCGGAAAATCTGACCTCTGATGAGATGCAGCTCATTGCAAGAGAACTTAATAATTCAGAAACAGCATTTGTGCTAAAATCTGATGAGAATAATCATTTTGACTACCACATACGCTACTTCACTCCAACCACAGAGGTTCCAATCTGTGGACATGCCACCATTGGAGCGCTTTATGCCAAAGCTATAGAAGACCGGCTAGATTCCTGTACCATTACAATCAACACTCAGGTTGGTATTTTACCTATCAACATTCTAAAAGTAGATAATGATTATCAAATCACAATGACCCAGGGAAGCTTTAGCCTGGAACCAGCTTTTGAACCATCAATAAAGCAAAGAATTGTGGATGCTTTAGGCTTAAAAAAGGAAGACCTGAATGAGAAATGCCCAATACAGATTGCTTCTACAGGCCATTCTAAAGTTATGATTGGCATTAACAGAAGAACTCTGCTGAATAATCTGACTCCTGATTTTATGGCTTTAGTCCATCTCAGCAAAGAAATCAAATGTAATGGTTATTTCGTATTCACTTTTGACTCTGATGATAAGGATGTTTTAACCTATGGAAGAATGTTTGCTCCTGCTATCGGTATTCAGGAAGATCCTGTGACGGGCAATGCGAATGGACCTTTGGGAGGCTACCTTATTCAGAATAAAATCGTAGAAGTTTCTGACGGAACTTTTGAATTTATCGGAAGACAAGGAGAAACCATCAATAGAGTTGGGCAAATGAAAGTTGAGATCAACGTAAAAAATTACAGCCCAGAAATCATCAGGATTACGGGAAATGCTGTTACGGTATTCCGTACTATGATGTCTGTTTAAAGCTTATTCTGAATCCGGCTTGGCTTCTTCCAGTTTTTTTCTGTAATTTTTTGGAGTAGATCCGGTTTTCACTCTGAATAAATAAGAAAAGTGAGAAAAGTTCTGGAATCCCAGCTCAAAAGCTATCTCTTTAATCGATTTATTGGAACTATGAAGTAAATTTTTGGCTTCAAGTATAATTCTTTCTTTAATAAATTCAAGAGGTGAAATTTTATACTGTTTTCTGCAAATCACCCCCAAATAATTAGGAGTGATGCATAACTCATCAGCATAAAAGGCTACATTCTTTTGCGTTTTATAATATTTATCCACCAGCATATGAAAACGAAAAGGAAGATTGTCTGGAGTGCTGAGTGCTTTATTACCATAAGCATGCTCTACCCATAAGTTGATAATAAGCGCTAAAAGCCTTACTCTTGCATTGATAAGCTCCGGAAATACAACATCAGCAGCAATTTCCTTCCTGATAGCATTAAATTCAAGACTAAATCTGTGATAGGTTTCATCATCAGGTTCTATCATTTCATATTTGCTGTAAGAGGAAAAAGTGAATTTTAGGGTCGGAGAAAAAGTCTTAAGAATTTCATCATTAATGATAAGTCTTCTTCCAACAGTATCAGAAGCCAGTTCCCACTTGTATTCTCTTTTGGGAAGATGGATAAATAATTGCTGAGCTTTTAGACCATACTGATTCAGACCGGTTATGCATTTTCCACCCTCACACTGATCCAGTAAGATAATGGTAAAACAGTTTTCAGGAAAAAAGTTAAGTGAATCACCACTGATTTCATCCTGAAAAACAACGTCAATTCCTTTGTTAAACACTTCCTCTACTGAATTTTTATTAATCAACTCTTTATCTATTATCATACTAATCTTTTCAATACTAATTTATGAAAATACCTCATATATTGTTTTCTGTGACTAAGCAATATATTTTTATTTGCTGTTGTTTTTAGCAGCGTGCAAAGATACATTCTTCTTCTCCGTATGGAAATATCAGAAACCGTGATAATAATATCGTATTTTCATATCATTTACCCTCAATAAGGATATTAAAAAGCAGCAATATTAAAACATAACATACTATATATCTTAATTTTAAGATGAATTATCTCCTTTTTTACTATTTAATTTTCAATAAGTATATTTTTAGTTTATCGTTAAAACAATAAGTATATTTGTGTAAGGTTCTTTTTCTATACTCAAATGTTAACAGACAAATTCGGAAGACATATCAATTATCTAAGGCTGGCCGTTGTGGACAGATGCAATCTGCGGTGTACTTACTGCATGCCGGAAAACGGGCTAGAATGGATTAAACAAAACGACCTGATGACTGATGAGGAAATGCTCAGAATATGTTCTGTTTTTACAGACCTTGGTGTAGATAAGATCAGAATAACAGGTGGTGAACCTTTTGTCAGAAAAAACTGTATCAGCCTCATTAAAAAAATATCGGAACTTAAAGGACTTACAGATTTAAGCTTAACCACAAATGGGCTTCTTACTGAGCAGTATATTCCACAACTGAAAGCATTCGGAATAAAATCGGTTAATCTCAGCCTTGATACGCTGGATGAAGATCGTTTCTTCCAAATCACCCGCCGTAAAAGCTTTGATAAAGCGATGAAAACATTAGATAGTTTATTGAAACATCAGATCAAAGTAAAAATCAATACAGTAGTGATGGAGAATCAAAATATTGAAGATCTTATTCCTTTGGTTGAACTTACAAAAAACCTTCCGGTAGATGTACGTTTTATTGAAGAAATGCCATTCAATGGAAATAATAATACCGATATAGTCCCAAAATGGAGCTATCCGCAAATTCATAACTACGTCAAAGATCATTTTCCTGAGATAGAAAAAATAGAAGATCCTAAAAGTTCCACCTCTTACAATTACAAAATACCCGGTTTTATGGGAAACATCGGCATTATTGCAGCGTATACACGTTCTTTCTGTGGAGACTGCAACAGAATACGAATTACTCCTTCCGGGATATTGAGAACCTGCCTGTATGAAGGCGGCGGGATCAATTTAAAAGATATGATTCGCTCGGGAACCACTGACAGCGAATTAAAAAGTATAATTATCAACACTATACACCATAAACCTAAAGACGGATGGGAAGCAGAGCAACAAAGTCTTACTCCTTCCTCAATTCATCAGTCGATGGCTACAATAGGAGGATAACTATGGAAATGATAACCGTACAACAGGCAGAAGACATTATATTTTCCCAAATGCAAGATTTTGGAGTAGAATATATTGCTTATGACTATGCTTTAGGAAGAGTTTTGGCAGAGAACCTTACTGCAGATAGGGATTTACCTCCTTTTGACCGACCTACTGTAGATGGAATCGCCATCTGCTATGCTGCATATGAAAAAGGAGTCCGTTCTTTTCCTATCAAAGCTGTACAATCCGCAGGAGAAGCGTCTATACCTGTTGATTTGGAAACGGAATGTATAGAAATCATGACCGGTGCTGCTTTAGATGGTTCAGTAGATACCGTTATCCGATATGAGGATATCACAATACATAATGGAATGGCAACCGTTACTATTGATCTTAAAAAAGGGCAGAATATCCATCTGAAAGGCAGAGATAAAAAAGAGGGCGAAATTTTGGTACAAGCCAATCAGATTATCACTCCAGCCATCATTGGAATAGCTTCTTCCATTGGAAAAACCTCTATTGCAGTAAAAAAACTGCCTAGGATCATTATCATTTCTACAGGAGATGAAATGGTAAGTCCGGAATCCATTCCTTCTCCTTATCAATTAAGACGTTCAAATGGGATCACCATACAGTCTGTTTTAAAAAAATACCATATTGAAGCAGATACCCTTCATCTCAACGATGATTATGAAGAGATCAAAAAAGAAATTTACCGATGCATCCATGAATATGACGTTCTCCTTATGAGTGGTGGTGTATCTATGGGAAAATTTGACTATTTACCTCAAGTTTGCGAAGAACTAGGCATAGAAAAGCTTTTTCATAAAATAAAGCAAAGACCGGGAAAACCTTTTTGGTTTGGCAAAAATGATGCGCAGAAACTTGTTTTTGCATTTCCTGGAAATCCCGTTTCTGTATTTATGTGCTTACACAGATACTTTATTCCCTGGTTGAAAAAGTCTCTGGAAATTTCAGGAAACTCACCTCAGTTTGCAGTATTACAAAACGATATTGAAGTTCCTTTTCCGCTCCAATATTTTGTTCAGGTAAAACTGGGAACAAATCAGCTGGGACAGCTCATCGCTGAATCGGTTCATACAAACGGATCAGGAGATTTTTCTCATCTCGCGGACACCAATGCTTTTATGGAACTTCCTTTGGAGCAGAACAGTTTTAAAAAAGGAGAAGTCTATAAAATCTGGAAGTATAATGATTAAAATAAATGCCAAATACACGAATATTATTTATGCATACAATCTATACTACTGTCCCTCCGGTAGGAATATCAAACTTCACGTTGATTTTTAGTTTTACAAAAGAAACTACAGATAATTCATAATATAAAAACATTCGTGGAAAAAAAATCCACATCTGTGGTTAAAAAAGAATATATGTCAGAATTTACTCATCTTAATAAAAAAGGGCAGCCTGCTATTGTAGATGTTGGCGGCAAAAAGATCACTCATCGTAAAGCTATTGCACAAGCCATCATCTCTCTTCCAGAAAATGTATTGGAAGCGCTACAGCAAGACGATTTCAAAACCAAAAAAGGTTCTGTATTCCAGATTGCCGTTATTGCAGGAATTATGGGCGCTAAAAAAACGAGTGAACTCATTCCTCTTTGCCACCCCATCGGACTTGATAACTGTAATTTACAGATAGAACTGAACGAGCAAAATGATATTGTCATCGAATGTACTGCCAGCATAGAAGCTAAAACAGGGGTAGAAATGGAAGCACTTACCGGTGCATCCGTTGCAGCTCTTACTATTTATGATATGTGCAAAGCATTGAGCCATGATATTGTCATCAAAGAAATTAAATTAATAGAAAAATCGGGTGGAAAAAATGATTTCAGAAGAGCTTAATACAATTCCAAAAATCAACGGTCTTATTCTCGCAGGCGGAAAAAGCGTAAGAATGGGAAAAGCTAAAGATCTCCTTCAATGGCATGGAAAAGAACAGCGTTATTTTGCAGCAGATCTTCTCGCTCCGTTTTGTGATGAGGTTTTTATCTCCTGCAGACAGGATCAGCTGGAAAACTTTAATCCTGATTACAAAGCCCTTACCGACACTTTCCTGAATATGGGACCTTTTGGCGGAATTCTTTCAGCACTGCGTGCTCAAAGAGATAAAGCATGGCTCGTAGTGGCCTGTGATCTTCCTCTTTTGGATTCAAAATCTCTGGAATTCTTAATACAGTCAAGAGATCCGGAAAAGACAGCTACCACTTATGAAAGTCCTTTTGATGGCTTACCTGAGCCTTTAATTACGATTTGGGAGCCTAAAAGCTATCCTTTGCTGCTTCAATTTCTGGGAATTGGAAATACCTGTCCACGAAAGGTTTTAATCAATAGTGATACATTGATTTTAAAACCTAATAATCCCGACGCTTTGATGAATGTAAATACACCTGAGGATGCTGAGAAAGCGAAACAAATCCTAAAAAGCTGATTTTAAGACGCAAGATTTTCGATAAAATTGAATGCTGCAGAAATAAGTGTTTATGGAAAATCTGCAATAACATATTACTATTGCTACGAATACACGAATTATTAAAAGAATAAAGGAAAGAAATCAGCAAGAAAATAGTAAAAAATTAGGACGAAAAAATAAAGAAACAATTATGAATACATCATTTGAACGTTATGAGTGCCAGATTGCTTTACCTGGATTTGGTAGGGTATCTCAGGAACTGCTGAAAAATGCCAGAGTCCTTATTGTAGGAATGGGCGGACTTGGCTGTCCTACTGCCCAATATCTTGCTTCTTCGGGTGTTGGAACCATTGGTATTGCAGACGATGATATTGTTTCTTTAAGCAATCTCCATCGCCAAATCTTATACACTCCTGAGGATGTAGGCACTTACAAAGTAAACGTTGCAGCCAAGAGATTACAGCAACAGAATCCTTCTGTATCCATTATTCCTTATAAATTACGCATCACTTCTTCCAATGTGATAGAGCTAATTTCAGAGTTTGATCTCATTATTGAAGGAACAGATAATTTTGAAACGAAATGCTTGTTAAACGATGCCTGTGTTTTAACTGGAAAACCTTTAGTGTACGGAGCTATTTACCAACATGAGGGCCAGGTTAGCATCTGGAATGTTTTACAAAAGGATGGTAGTTATTCTTCTAATTATCGCGATGTTTTTCCCAATGCAGAAGAGTCTCAGGTTCCTAACTGCAGAGAAGGTGGTGTAATTCCTACTTTAGCTGGTATTGTAGGCTGTATGCAAGCCAACGAAGCCATAAAATACCTCATTCGATCTGAAGAAACTTTAGCAGGAAAACTATGGATAATGAACGTAATGAGTGGCAGAACACAAATCATTAAATTAAGAAAAACTTCTGTTCAAATTACAGACCTTCCTCAGACTGTTCAGCTTATGGGGTTTGAAGAGTTTAAGCAGAATAAGAATGATTTTGCAACCATAGATGTCCGTACAAAGGAAGAACACCAGAACTTTAATATGGGTGGAAAAAATATTCCGCTGGATGAATTGGAAGAGCAATACCCTTTTATTTCTTCGATTTCAAATCCTATAATTATTTACTGCCAATCCGGTAAACGGAGTATGGAAGCAGCCAGAAAAATTAAAAAAGAATTTCCTGAGAAAGATGTGTTTTCATTGAAAAACGGTATTAGTGAAACACCTCAATAATTTTTAATCACATTTTTTTTGTTGTAAACACTTAAGTTCACTTTAGAAGTAACTGATTGCTATCCTCAATCATAAACTATGGATCCATGTGGTTTATATTATTACCCATGGGTTTTATCTGCCATGAATGAAAATATATTTTTAACATTTCCTCACAATAGATTCACTTAAAATAACTAAAGTCTTTGTTTTTTAATCAAATAAACTTGCGTCCGAATAGAAAACCTTCCCGTTACTGATTCTTGCAGGGGCTGTGTATGGATGTTCTTCTGTTTTATCAATATTCATAATATGTTCCACCTCCCACCCCTTTGCTTTAAGGTAATCTGAGATCATGGATCTATGACAACTCCACCATACGGCTTCTGAGCACATAAATGCCGTTATTTTTAACCTTGCTATCGCTTCAAGTTTTTCAATGGCTTTGGTAAACTCTTCAGTCTGCATATAATCAGCATATCCACGAAAAGATTCGTTTCTCCAGCGGCTATTGACCGAATTGGGCTGTACTTTCCTTCTACCGCCTAATGCTTCGAAATGGATATATTCAATAGAATTTTCGGGCAATACTTTTTCCAGATTTTCTTTACTGAACCACGGATATCTCTTTGAACCTGCAAACCTCCGAACATCAGCCAAAACTTCAATATTGAATGATTTCAGCATCTCAATAAACTCATCCAAAGGGCGAACAGAATGTCCAATGGTGTAAATAACTGGTTTTTCTAAAGGTTCCATAGGTTTTTACAATCAGTCTATGATGGTGTGTTTAACTTTTTGAGAAACTGAAATCTCCTCTCCTGCCATTTCATGAATCGTTTCTTCAATCATCACACTCATGGTATTCAGAGCCAGATCATTGGCTTCCGTACCAAATGGTTCTTCAATTTCATCTGCAATGGCCTCAAATGCCACAAATGTATAGGCTACAAACACAACAATAAGCGGTGTAAACCATCTCAACGAATCCACTAATCCAAACGGTAAGAGGAAACAGTAAATATATACGGTACGGTGCAATAAAACACGGTAACTGTAAGGAAGCGGAGTGGAAACAATTCTTTCGCATCCACCAACAATATCAGAGAGTTTATCAAAATTTTCGTCGAAACGTGCCTGTTGAATGGTGTCAATACTTCCTTCCTCTTTTGCTTTCTGAACCCATTCTGCCAATAACCTCATAATCACAGCGGGTTTATACTTTGTTGCAGAAACCATTTTTAATTGATCCTCACTCAGTCTTTCTTTTAGATCTTCATGAGCATCTGTACCTCTCAACTGATGTTTCAATGCGAAAATAAAAGCACCTAATAATTTGATAAATTCAGAAACAGAGAGACTGCTGTCTTTTACATTCCTTAGTGTTAAAGCCTGACGGGTTAATGATCTTGCCGTATTCAGTAAGGCTCCCCACAATTTACGCCCTTCCCAGAATCTATCATAACTGGCGTTATTCTTGAATCCTAAAAATAAGGCCAATACAAAGCCGAATAACGTTAATGGTGCCGGATTAAGCGGAATTTTAAAGGAAAAAATTACCCCACGCAGATAGACTATCCCTAACGATAAGATAAAAAGCAAAAAAAGACGTGGCAACAGCCCAGGTAATACTGAACCATGCCAGACAAAAAGCATTTTAAACCAATGTTCTTTCTTCCTTATAATCATACCGTTTTTTGTAAAGTCTTAATTTTAAAATTTATTTTTTGATCTGTCCTGTCATTAAAGATTCCAGCTGATAAGAGCTGCATGCAGATTTTTTCTCTCCTTCTGCAACAATACGAAGCGGACCTTTTGATTCTGCCAAAGGTTTTCCGTCCATAGTATCTGCTACCAATAACATTTTTATCTGCAATGGATGCATCCAGCTCAGCTAGTGAAAATAAGACCTGATAGCCGTCCTTACATTTCGCCAACAGATATTTTGATATATTTTCACCATGAAGCTCCTTTCCGGAAGGAGCCCCGGCCTTTGCAAGAATATCTTGGATGGAAACTCCCGTGTAGACATGAACGCTTCCCTCTTTATCTTTAAGGGATGCTTCTTTTCTCGGCATCTTTGATAAATCAGTCAGACTCAGTTCTAAAGATGTAGGAACTTCCCCATTCACTTTCAGTTTGAATCCGGATTAACAAAAGGCCCAGCCGGAAAGCAATAACAGCGCTACAGGCGGTATTTTTTTCATACAACAATATAAGAATAATTATGGTTTTTGAATGGCTCCCCGATACAGCATTTCATCTACTTTTTTATAGACTTCAGGATCGTGTTTTTTAATCTTGATTTTCACATACTTGGAAGCCGGCATATTACTTTCCTTCACCACATTATTTACTGATACCAAAACATTGGTTTCCGGGAAATAAGTAACCGTATTCTTTTCAGGAATCTGATAGGAAACAATGATAAACAGAGGTGCAATCCTTTCTATTCCATCATCGTAGTTGAAAAGATCCACTTTATCACCTGCTTTAAATCCTGCTTTTTCAATATCCTTTTGATTCATGAATATGACGCGGCGCTCATTTTTAATTCCACGATAACGGTCATCCAATCCATAAATAGTAGTATTAAACTGATCGTGAGTACGGGTTGTTGCCATCATATATTCATCGGGAGCCAGCGTATTATCGGGAATTTCTGTTAATGTGAACGGAGCTCGTCCACCCAAGTCTTTAGCAAACCTCTGTTCGTCTCTTGCTGCATTGGGAAGATAAAACCCGCCTTTTTGTCTGACACGAACGTTGTAATCTGTAAAGCCAGGGATACATTGTTCAATATCATCTCTTACCGCATCATAGCTATCATGAAAGCGCTGCCAGTTCACTACAGAACGGTTTCCTAAAGTAGCCATTGCCATACGGCACACGATCTGGGTTTCATTAATGAGGTTATCTGAAACGGCATCCAGCATTCCTTTTGAACTCTGAACAACTCCCATGGAGTTTTCTGTTGTAATGATTTGCACCTCGCCATTAACAATGTCTTTGTCACTACGGCCATAAGTAGGAAGAATTATAGCTTCTTTCCCATGAACGAGGTGTCCTCGGTTCAGTTTAGTAGAAACACATACCAATAAATTCAGTTTTCTTAGGGCATTGGCTGTAAATGTAGTATCCGGAGTTGCAGAAAGGAAGTTTCCTCCCATACAAAACATTACTTTTATTTTTTCTTCATGAATGGCTTTTATCGCACGCACTACATCGTATCCATGTTTACGGGGAACTTTGAAACCGTAGTAGTTTTCAAGACGGTCAAGCTGTTCATCAGTAGGCTTTTCATCAATCATCATGGTTCTGTTACCCTGAACATTACTGTGGCCTCTTACAGGACAAACTCCAGCTCCTGGTTTACCAATACTTCCTTTCAGTAAAAGAATATTCAGTATTTCACGGATCATATCAACTCCGTTCGGCTGCTGGGTAAGTCCCATTCCCCAGCTAACAATAATCTTCTTTTTGAAAGCTATTATTTCAGCTGCCTGCTGAAGAGCTTCCTTGGATACTCCTGAAAGATCAGCTAATTCATCAAGTTTATACTGGTCAAACTGCTTTATGAAATCCTCGTATCCTACTGTTTTATTTTTAATGAAATCTTCATCAAAAACCTTACCTGGATTTTGTTTCTCAAATTCTATTAAAAGAAGTTCCAAAGCTTTCAATAAAGCCATATCTCCATTAATCTTCACAGGCAGATAAAGATCTGCAAGCTGCACACCACCGGTAAGAATTTCCCTTACACTCTGAGGATTGATGAATCCCATTAGCCCAGCTTCCGGTAAAGGATTAATTGCTATAATTTTAGCTCCATTCTTCTTCCCTTTAGCCAGAGCACTCATCATTCTTGGTGCATTGGTTCCCGGGTTTTGTCCGATAATCACAATCACTTCAGCATCATAGAAATCTTCCAGAGTTACCGTTCCTTTACCAATTCCTATAGTTGGACGGAGTGCAGAACCTGAGGTTTCGTGGCACATATTGGAACAGTCGGGCATATTATTCGTTCCGAATTCTTTAGCAAATAACTGATAGACAAATGATGCCTCATTACTCGTTCGACCGGATGTATAAAAAGCTGCCTGATCCGGAGATTCCAACGCATTGAAATGTTCTGCTATCTTTTTCAAGGCATGATCCCAGCTGATAGGTTCATAATGGGTAGCTCCGGGAGCCAGATACATGGGATCGGTAAGCCTTCCCATTTTCCCGATCTGATAATCATCTAATTTCGCCAGATCATATACGGAATTCTCCCTAAAAAATTCAGGAGTTACTTTTTTGGTAGTTGCTTCTTCAGCAAGAGCTTTTGCTCCGTTTTCACAATATTCTCCAAGAACAGAACGTTCATCATCAGGATCCGGCCAGGCACAACTCGGGCAGTCGAAACCACCCATCTGATTCATTTTGAACAGGGCTCTCATTCCTCGTACAGCTGTTTTTTCTTCAAATAAATCACTAAAAGCAGCCATCACTGCCGGAACTCCTGCAGCTGCCTTTTCTACGTGTGTCAACCTAAGGTCAAGTAAAGTGAATGGATTTTCAGCACTGGTTTCTCTGCTGATTTCTTCTTCTACTTTCTTTTTATTATTGTCTTCCATAACCTTGTATTTTGTAAAGTGATTAGCATTTAAGATTGGGATTCGGATAGTTGTCACTTTGATCTTCCATCGTATTATCTATGCATACAAAATCTTTTTCCACTAAAAGTTTTACCAGACCTGCCTGACCGTCAAAACCTACAATATCTGTAGATACCAGCTCTTTTACCATGGCTTCCGGCATTCTCATTACAATCTTATTTTCAATGAAGACTGCAGATAATGTTGCTTCCTTTGTTTTCTCTATGGCATAGATAAATGGACGATCTACAAATTCTGTAAAGCTTGAGATAATCCCGCTTTTTCCTAATTCTAAAACTTCAGATTGGGTTAAACGGAATCTTATGGAGTTGTCTTTTATTCTTATTTTCATTTGTTTATTTTTAACTATTTATTCACCTTATCTATGTGCTTATGTGGTAGAAATTAAGTTTTTTTTAAACCACATATAGATATTGTCCATTCATAATGGTTATTTTTCAATGATTTTGTGGAAGCTGCTTTCGTTATAAATATTAAACCTGTTATCTCTTAGGAATCCTAACAAAGTCATATCAAACTCTTTTGCTACATCTACTGCAAGGCTGGATGGTGCTCCTATTGCTGCCACCACTACAATTCCTGCCATAGCAGCCTTTTGAATAAGTTCGAAACTAGCCCTGCCACTAAGCACTAAAATTTTATCTTTTAGGGGAAGTTGTCCTGTAAATAATGCATGGCCAATCAGTTTATCTAATGCATTGTGTCGTCCTACGTCTTCCCGTAGAGCCAATAGCTGTCCATTAAAATTGAAAATTCCGGAGGCATGAATTCCTCCTGTAGCACTAAAGTTATTCTGAAAAGACTGCAGATTATCAGATAACTGATACAAAACCTCAAATAATAAGGTATGTTCTTCCCTTTCGATATGCTGAAAAGTGCTTACCGTTTTTATAGATTCTATAGAACCTTTTCCGCACACTCCACAACTGGATGTGGTATAAAAATTTCTGTCAACATTTTTTAGGTGAGGAGCAAAATCTTCAGTTAATTCAACTTCTATGATGTTTTCCCGATTTCTGGAGCATTCGGCCTGTGGATGATCTATATTTTGAACTTGATGATATCCTGAAATAATTCCTTCCGTGAATAGAAAACCGGCAGCCAGTTCTGCATCATTACCGGGAGTTCTCATGGTTACAGATATATTTTTACTGATCCTCTGGTTTTCTGGACCATAAGAAATCCGGATCTCCAGCGGTTCTTCTACAGAAATATCGTCTGTATAAGCAAAACTTCTGTCTTCTTTTACCTTAACAATATCTATCTTCTGTACAGATTTATTTTCTAATGTATTGGTTTTCATATCTGAATAATCTGTTATAGTAAATATACTAGTTTTCGTTCTTTAATTATGGATGAGCAGAAACCCATTCTTCTCCATCTTCAAAAATCTCTTTTTTCCATATGGGAACGGTTTTCTTTATGGTATCAATAACGTAACGACAAGCGTCAAAAACAGCATCCCGATGCCCATCATTCACCACAATAATTACTGCAGCATCACCGGGGTATAAAATTCCGGTACGATGGTGGACAACAATATTTCGTACAGAAAACAGGGCCATGGCCTGATCTGCAATTTTTTTAATTTCTTTAGTCGCCATGGATTGGTAACATTCATATTCCAAACGGACGACAGATTTGTTTTGGGTAACATTCCGAACAGTTCCTATAAATGTTGCTATCCCGCCACTGCTAAGATCCTGAGCAAGGGCAAGACATTCGGTGATGTTTAATGTATCTTCTGTTATTCTGATGTCAATCATTTTTTTTCATTTTTGATTCCACAAGCTATTTTATTCGTTCATTCATAGCGGAAAAAATGCTACAAATGAGCAAATAATTTTTAAGCATATGCTTTTTATCCACCACTCACGGGAGGGATTATCGCTATTTCATCTGTATCAATAATAATTTGATTATCTTCAGCATATTCTTCATTCACTGCGATGAAATAGGATTTCAGTTTTATGAGTTGTGGAAAGTCTTTTTCCAATCTCTCTTTTAATTGACTGACATTCAAATCATCCTGAAATTCCATCTTTTTTTCTGATGCTCCGAAAATATCTTTCGTTATTCCAAAAGCCAATATTTTAAGTTTCATTTTATTTTTAAACTAAGGTTTTACCAATATTTCATGAGAACATTTATTCCTGCCACCAAAACAAGGACTGCAGTCATTCTTTTTATAACCAGAGGATTCCATTTCAGTGACATTCTGGATCCCATCTGTCCGCCAATAAAAACAGCCAGACATAAACTTAAAATCCTGAAATAATCCATACCTACAGAAAGTTTTGATAATTGCCCGAAAATACCTGATATAGAATTCACCAATATAAAAACACTGGATGTGGCTGCTATTTTTCTTGGGGTATCCCATTTCATAAGATTCAACATTGGGGAAAGAAAAATTCCACCACCAATTCCTACTAATCCTGATAAAAAGCCGATTCCGCCTCCTAAAAAACTATTTCCTAAAATTGCAGATTTCGATTCCTGCGATACTTTCTCTTCGGTTTTAGTTTCTGTTTTAATCCATAATAGAATGGCTGCTATGATAAGAGTAATTCCTAAAATCAGAAAAAAAGTCTCCTGGCTTATTTTCAGAACAGCTCCCCAATAAGCCATGGGAACACTTACCAACGTTATGGGGATTACTTTTTTCCAACCGATCTGCTTATTTTTAATATAAATATAAACGCCCCCCACTACAACAATAACATTACAGATCAATGCCGTTAAACGGATTTCCTGATAAGGGAGACTATACATTGCCAACACCGCCAGATAACTGGAACCACCGCCAAATCCTACTGATGAATATACAAATGCAATAATCAAAAAGAATAGAAAAATCTCCCAATGCCCCATATTAATTTGTTGAAGGTTTATTTCATTACAATAATACTCATTTTACCGCTTGATTAATGAGAGAAAATGTAAAAGTCTCTGCGGTAATTTGTGAAAAAAATATCATAAATTGTTTATTCCAAGAATAAAGTAATGGGTTACCATTATCATTTATTAAATTTGATTGATTAGAAACAGTAAAAATGCCCGCAAACGAAACACAAAAAAACATGAATTCTCAGAATGTCACCGATTATCCTAACAACAACACCTATTTTCTGGTCTGGAATTTCAAAAAGGATGCTGATCCTGCTAAAATTAAATCTGTATTTCAAAGAATATGTGCTTTAGTCACCAATTTAAACAATTCTGCTCTGGACCGTTTTCCGAATTCTAAAGCAAGCTGCGTAGTGGGAATTGGATATGAGGCATGGTTACAGCTTGAATTACCCAGTCCGCTGCCTAAAGAATTTAAAAAATTTGAAGCTATAAAAGGTAGTAAGCATACCGCAGTGAGTACAAGAGGAGATATTCATTTTCACATTCGTTCTGATGAAAAAAGTCTGGCGTATGATATGGCTTCTACGATTTCGGATTTCATGACAGAAATTGCTGATTGTGCAGTGGAAGTTCAGGGGTTCCGCTATTGGGACAGCAGATCTATTTTAGGTTTTGTGGATGGTACGGAAAATCCACATGGAAAAGACCGTAATTTTTTTGCGATTATCGGAGATACTGATCCTGAATATGAAGGCGGAAGTTATCTTTTTGTTCAGAAATACATCCATAATATGAATGCATGGAAATCTCTTTCTGTAGAAGATCAGGAAAAAGTGATCGGCAGATCCAAAGAACAGGATATTGAAATGGATGATGATGTAAAACCTAAAAACTCACATATTGCATTGGCCAATGTAGGAGATGATTTTAAGGTGGTGAGAGACAATATGCCTTTCGGAAATGTCTCAACAAATGAAATGGGAACTTATTTCATCTGCTATGCAAGCACATTCAGTACAGTACAAAAAATGCTGACGAATATGTTCATTGGAGATCCTGTAGGAAATTATGACCGAATTCTGGATTTCAGTACTGCCCAGACAGGAACTTTATTTTTTGTCCCTTCAGCGGATATGCTGGATGAGTTTTCTTCATAAATTAACGCATGCAATAACTTAATAATTAAAATAGATGAGGCTGTCTCTAAAATGTCATTCTGAACACGGGTTGAAAGCCTGCGAACGTAGTTCAGAAATGGAATGAAGTATCTCAAACAATTGATCGTTAATGAGATTCTTCCTTCATCAGAAATCGAAGATTATCTCCTTTCAGTTGATGAATATTATTTCGACGTAGTCAATAACAAAGGCCAAATTGAGACAGCCTCATCTTTTACCTATATTTATTCTTTTAAACTCATTTCAACCTGTTCCTCTTCATTGAATAAGAAACTCTTCAAAATATCCTTATGAATCTTCACAACGTCTCCGTTCTGAACTTTATGCTTTTTCTGTAAAGGTCTTTCATGAACGAAAATAGCATCCGCATCAATCAACTGATTCATTTTGCTTGATGAAAGTTGTAAACAGGTTCTGATAACCGTTGATAATCTGAGATTAAATTCGAAAGGACATTTGATTTTAAAACTAAGTATCTCACTGTCTGAAGCCATCATCTGCTCTATCGGAATCTCATCAAACTGAATTTCATATTCCACACTGTCCAAATCTGCTTCTGCATTATTTTTCCGTCTTGTTTCACTGGAGAATGCATATTCCCAAGCCAAATCTCCATCATTCTCAGAAAGTCTATTAAAGATTTCCTTACTGATAGATTCGGTTCTGATCCTGGAGAATAGGGTCATATTGTATCGGGTATTGCATTTTACACATCGGTAAATTAGCCAGATATCGATATTCTTTTTTTGGGCATTCAGCCTGAATTTATCACTACAGTAAAACCTATCGCCATCACAATGGCTGCATTTCTTTTTCAAAAGGGGGGTGTTCTGGGCTTTTACCACCCATGTATACTCTATACTCATTATAATTGGTGCTTAATAATATTCTTTAGTAATTTTTTACCTATTATTCAAGCATTACACAAATCTGTACAGAATATTGAATAGAAATATCCTCTATTATTCCTAATCTGATCGGAAAACCATCAAAAAAAGGAATAACAAACAACTGCCAATATTGGCAATGCAATAAATAATAGGGTTAAATGAAAACCCGTTCGGGTAGAGTTACCCAAACGAAAGAATAATTAGCCTGTGGTTTGTGAAGGCTAATATTAAGCTATAACAGGTTTAAGAGTTGTTCTCAAAACGAATTGTTTACTTGGTTGGGATAAAATTAATTAATTCTGAACAAAAAACAAGTTTTTATTTCATTTTTTATTTAAAAATCAAAATAAGAACCCATATTTCACAATCATAACTTATATCAGTTTTGGAAACAGTGGATTTTTTATAAACGCAAAGTGGATTTTTGGTTATGCTGAATTTTAAGGAAGCTAAGAAGTTAATCGATTTGATGAAGCATGCTGGTAAGGCTGGAAGTATGATGACAATTTTAGAGAAAAGCATGATGATCTTCTCTATCATGCTAATTCTTTTTCGCCGGCAGCTTCTGAATAGTAAAATTCATACAACGTAACAGATCTGAAGTTTCTGGAATTTCATGGGAAAGACAAAAAATTTATACTGATCATTATTTTGAAGTCATCAGTCTTTCATTTGATGAGACAGGTAAGTGTACCGCTGTTTTTATAGGTACATCTCTGGAGGAAAGATTTGAAAAGATACTGGATCTTCCCAGTATTGACTGGTCATACACTTCTTATGAAGATATGGATGAAGACTATGAAACTGAAGCTTAGTCAATCTGATATTGGAACTTTAAAATTAATTTTAACCCTAGAGGCCAGGGAAAGTATTAAGATTATTTGTACTTTGGAGTAAAGTGTTTCAGAGTGTCAATATTTTAGATCAATCATCTAAAACCTTACAGTATGTGGCGGGTATATGCAATTCTTTCAGCATTTTTTGCTTCACTGACTGCCATTTTTGCCAAGATTGGTATCACAGGTATGAACTCAAACCTTGTTACTGCTATCAGAAGTGTAATTATCTTACTGGCAGTATGGGGAATTGTCCTTGCACGAAGCAAATATAAAGGCATCCCTGGTATTGATCTTTGAATAGTGACCGTTATTTAATGGAAATTTAAATGCGAAGTTTGCAAGAGAATGATTGATCAATTTTACTTATCAGTCGCGCACTTCGTTTAGCAAAGAATGTTATGAGTGAGGCTAAGGCTTTATACATCAGTTATCCTCCTGTTATACCATATCAATCCATTTGTAGAGATCTACATCGGCAGAGATCCTGAATGATTTTCTAAGTCGGCTCTTTCTGGTTTGAATAGTACGTACTGCAAGGTGATTATATTCAGCAATATCTTTTGTTGTGAAACCTAGTTTAATTAAGGCACAAAGCTTGAATTCATCTGCACTCATATCAGGATTAAGTTCTATGAGGTTATCATATAAACCAGGAAACATTTGTTTAACTTTAGGAATAAAGGCAATATCATCATTCATGGCCAGCTTTACAATGCCTTCCAGGTCTATCTGATATTTACTGTTGAGTTTTGCTCTCATATCAGCAATAATCTTCTCACTCCTCATAGCCTGCTGATATAATTTTACAATTTTAAACTGTTTTGAGAGTATAAAATATCCGAGGATGCTAACACCTAAAAACACCTGCAAAAAGGTAATCAGTCTTTGATTTTCTGAAAACAAAACGTTATCTGCTCCTTCAACGGTAAATATTTTGAAATCATAATAATGACTGATGCTGAAAAGGATAAGTGTTGTGAGATAAACAATGAGATTATACCAAACTGTCTTTTTAGAATTAAAAATAAACAGGGAAGCCAGCATAATGACAAAATAATATAATGACAACCCGTTTTCAAAGCCTGTAGTGGATGAAAAAAAAAAGATCAGAAGCAGAAAAAGCTCTAAACTAAACAGCGTCATAAAATGATTATAACGCACTTTTCTAAAAAAGAAAAGAAAAAGATAAAAGATCCCCAATGCCGATAAAACAAAAAAGTTGACCTTTAAACCAAACAACAGGTCTCTGCATCCGTTAAAGAGCAAGACAGCTCCAATAGAAAACGCAAATAAATTCATTCTTCGAGCTTCAATAAGCTCAAGCGGACCTGTATCGGGAGCAATATGCCTGTTCAATATCTGATCCCAGATTTTACGAAACATAATTTATAGATATTTAGCAAAAAACTTGAAATTCAACACAAAAATAAATAAAATGCTTTTATATTTTACCAAAAGAGTCGATTATGATTAAAAAATATGTTTACAAAAAAGCAGTTTGATAATTTCAATTTTTTTAAAAATCGTTGACTATTTCTATAGAATTATCTATTTATATCAAAAAGATTTTTCTCCATTTTCCAATGGTATTTCTGCTCAGTTTAAATTGAAGAGCTAACTGGGTGTTGTTGAGTTTATTCTCTTTCTGATAATCCAGGATTTTCATAATATCAGTTCTTTTATAAGATCGGTATTGGCTGTTCCTTTTTTCAGAGGTTCCAAAAATAATGGCATTGAGCTTCAGGATATCTAATGCTAAAAGTTCATTTTTAGACAATAAATATTCACACAGATCGTATTTATGTGGATATTTACGGCTAATAATGTCTGTGTAGATCTGTTTAAAATCAGGTTGTTTATATTCTTCCATATTTTGATTCAATAGATTGACGGATTACTGTTCCGGCAGCATCAAAGTCTATATACAACACTTTTTTTCTGCCATACCAATATCTCTTCAGAATGTAGCTCCGCAGATTATCCGGGTAAAAGCTTGCCCCATTCCCCCAGCCTGAGTACGACTTCCTTCTTGGATAAGCTGATCAATACTTTACCGTTATTCAATACTGTATTTTTCATATCATAATTTTGGGGTTTTGAATGATGTAAGACCAATAATAGATTCGCCTTCGCGATTTTCTGAAAGTCTTTTACAACAGTTTACTGACTGTATTTACCAATCCACTTATGAAGGGTTGTTTTGGGAATTTTGTATCGTATAACAATTTCTGCCCTAGTCATTTCACCATTTTTTATCTGTTCAAGAACAAAATCAATAACTTCCCGGGTATAAATATTTTTACGAAACCGGGGTAATTCTGTTTTTTTCTCTTCAGATGAAGCATTCTTCATTCTAGGTGAAGGTGGAGCATAAAGAATAAGGTGCTGGGAATAGATTCTGAAAAAATCATATTCCAAAAGTTTGCTCCATTTCAATAAAATTTCGGCATCCAGACTGCTGCAGAGATACATTTCACCAACTTCTTTTTCTGTACAGTGAAAAAAATTGCAGATGCGGGACAATTCTATATTGCTTTCGGAAACGGATTTCTCTATCAGGTTTCCTATATGAATATTTCTATAATTCATACTTCTTTTTTCTTTTAAAATACTGTAAGAATCTCAGAAGAGAGACCGTATTTATAATCAGTTTGTATTTTGTTTCAAGGGGCAAATAAGATATATCAAAAGAGATTTCTGATTTACCTTATTATCAATCAAGCGTAAAGAGCTTCTCTGTGAAAATACCTGTATCAATTGATTTTTTTAATTAAAGGTCAGACAGGTGATTTTTAAAAGTTCCGGCGGGGCTCCGCCCCGCCGGAACTAAATATTAAGAAGACATTCTTTGGGCTGTAATATGAACACGTCTGATGTTATTGGCAGGAATTGTATCATTTAAATTATCAACGTAAACAAAAACGGTTAATCTATACCAAACTCCATCGATAGCCAGATCTATGTTTTCTATTTCCTGAGAATCATCAGAGCTGCTTGTAGAATTTATTGGTGTAGAACTGCTGTTCATATTATCCCCCCAGTTAAGGTAAATCCCGTTATCTGTTTCTACATAACCTCCCGGAGCTACTAAGATATTGGCTCTACGGAAACGGTCTACACTGGATAATGCGGAATACCACATTTTAACATTACCAGAAGATACATTCACCAATCTGGGGTTGTATGTCACTCCACCTGAGCCTGTATTGGAACTGGACAAAAAGCTAAGATCCAGCCTAACTTTTCCGCCTAAAATAGGTGGATTCGGAATCATGGTACTTAATAACCCTGTTGTAGTTGCCGGAACTTCATACGTGAAGAACTGGTACTCTCCCGGATTAAGCTTTTTACCTCCACCCACTTCCGCATTACACGTTTGCCCCCCGACAGAAACAGGAAATACCGTTGTATTGGGACTTGATACTGTAGGTGTTCCGGAAATCGTATAGATTAAAGTGCCTGATCCCTGTGCAAAATTCCCTTGTGTAATGGTTGCGATAAGTCCGTTTACTGGTCCTAGTGTCTGTGCAGCGTATATTCCGCCATTTCCTCCAGCATAAGGAATAGTCATTGTTCCCTGAAAAGGAGTTCCGGCAGTATATGTCAGCGGATCAAGATTAGCATCCGTACATCTCAAAGCTCCTATACTTCCCTGCTGTAATAACCGCCCGTCCAGAGGTCTCCATTGGGCACCATCCCAATATACATATCCAGCATAGGTAAATGTAGATTGCGTTCCCAGATTATAAACCAATAGCCCGATAGCAGGGTTAGGAATTGTAGAAGAGTCGTTGTAAGACGTTAAAGCTACTCTTGGTCCCAGAAAACCTTTCTGCTTTCCTGATGCCAACTGGCTGACATTGAGCTCTAACATTGCCGACAGATCAGGTGATGTAGTTCCCACCCCAACACTTCCGTCGGCTGTTACTACAAAATCATTGGCCTGTTGTCCTGCAGTAGGACTTCCTGTGGCATTATTGTCTTTTTTTCCATCAATATTAAAAATTCCCTGCGGATTAGATGTATTGATGCCAACCTGTGAATAGTTGAGTGAATAAGCCATTACAAATAATGGAAGAAGATAATTTTTCATTCTGTGTTTATTGTATTTAAATTGATTGTTAAAATGGTTTTTAGCCAAAGAAAATTTCTTTTACATAATGCTGAGAAATTTGTCTTTTCTATCTGTAAGCAGATGCTATTTATTTTTGATCTTTTCCCAATGCATATTTGGGCAGATCTTCTAATAAAAACAGTACAGTAAAAGAAGCATATGCATACTTTTTTTAAAGTCTAACCGTTTTTTATAAATACATCTTGTAATATTTCAATGCAAGATTAGAGTTATTCCACACTCAGTCCAAGAAAATCAATACGCTACAGATACACTACAAGTTCATAACGACATACGTCACAGATACGTTAGGCATCAAAACAAATAATACAAATAATTAAAAATCAATCATTTAATATAAATGGATTCAATTTTATAAAAATCAACAATATTTTAAATATTGAATTAAAAATAAACCCTACATGAATTAATTTTCATGTAGGGTTTTATTCCATATATTTTGAAAAAAGAAAATTTTACGGAAAAATTACCTTCAGTTTTATAAAATCATCCCGAATGGTTAAAAAGTATTTTTAAGTTTTTAATGAGCAAGAAAATCTCATGTATGATGAAAGGTTATAGCTTGGATATAAACTTCCATCGCAAATGATTATTATACATTTCAAGAACAAGAGCTTTACCATCACTAAATTTATTGGCTTCGGAAAATGCAGGATTGAATACCCAATTCCCCTTTTTATCAATATAACCGGATAAATTTCTTTGAGAACCATTTTGTTCTTTTTCAACCGTAGCTACCGCCAATCCTTCTGAAAAATCCCATGCTTCATAAAACTTAAAATCAATGGTTTGTTTCCCCGTATTATCAATATATCCAATCTGTGATTTATCATTTTCCACGTAGGCTAGTCCCTCATGAAAGTCTCCAGAATTGACATATTTTGGTTGTACAACTACATTTCCATGGGAATCAAGAAATCCCCATTTTTCAGACTTTTCGTCATAAAAACCAATTAATCCTTCAGACATCCGGGAAAGTATTTTATATTTTGGTTCGATCACAAATTTACCGGTCATATCAATCACACCCCATAATCCATCCTTTGTTTTTCGGGCAGCAGCACATCCTTCATGAAAAGGTTCTATTTCATTAAAATCCATTGCAATTGTTAGTATTCCTTTTTTGTTAATGGCTCCATATTTTTTACCATCGGAAACCACAGATAATCCTTTATAAAACGGGAAAGTTACCCTATATCGTTTATCAATGGGTAAAACTTCCTTTCCCTGCAAATCCATAAAGCCATAGAATCCTTTTCTCACAGCAAATGCCAGTGAATCTCCAAATTCACCTATGTTCTGATAAAGGGTATCAATCACCAGTTTTCCTGCTCCGTTAATAAATCCGGATTTTCCTGATCTGGTATACACCTCTGCTCTGTCAAAATTAAATTGTAATGGCAGTCTTGAAGTCCTTTTGAATTTAAAAGGCAACAGGTTTCCTTTATTATCTATATATTGGTAATGATCATTGATACAAACCAAAGCCTTTTGCTCCTGAAAGGGATAGGCAGATTCAAAGTTGAGAGATTCAAAAAGGTTTTTATAGTCCTTATTTTTTTGTGAAAAAAGTACAGCAGGGATAAGTTGCAGCCCTATAAAAAAAACTTTCACTTTTAGATTCATTCGTGGGTATTTATCAGATTGGGAATAAAGCTAAAATACAAAAAACTTCAATTCCCTGAAAAGCTAAAAATCAGAACAGAATGATGACGGCTTTGTTTCTTTTAATTCAATACATTTGTATTCTATTGATATGAAAAAGACACCCTTATTACAAACATTACAGCGTATCACATTAGAGCGTCAGGGATTAACGCATACCACTCCTTTCGGAACCGGAAAAGATGCAGTGCTTACTGCTTTGGAGCATCTTGGATATATACAGATTGATACCTTGTCTGTGGTGGAGAGAGCCCATCATCATACTTTATGGACAAGAATTCCTGATTTTAAGACAGATTATCTGGAAGAGCTCGTGGAAGAGCGTAAAGTGTTTGAATACTGGTTTCATGCTGCATCCTATCTTCCAATGCAGGACTTCAGGTATGTATTGCCTCAAATGCTTAATATAAAACAAAGTGAATCTCATTATTATAATGCGGACAAAAAGGTCATGAAATATGTAGTAGATACTATCCGGGCTGAAGGTCCTAAAATGGCAAGAGATTTTGAGAGTAAAAAGGATAAAGCCGGAAGCTGGTGGAACTGGAAACCCGCAAAACTAGCACTTGAAAGACTTTTTATGCAGGGAGACCTGATGATAAGCGGACGCAGCGGTATGCAGAAAACTTATGATCTTGCAGAAAGAGTATTACCATCATCTATCAATACAACAGAACCTACCCCACTTGAACTTGCTGAATATTTGGTAAAAACAACTCTCCGTGCCTATGGTTTTACAAGTTTAAAACAGATAACCCATCTTAGGAAAGGTGATGCATTGAAAAAAAATGTGAATTTGATTTTACAATCTTTATTTGAGAAGGGTGAAATACAAAAGATTTCTGTTGAAGGGATTCCTTCCGTTTATATTCAGAGTGATGTACTTGAAAAATCTGATGATACAATGGAATCAGATGTCAGATTGCTATCTCCGTTTGACAATTCCATTATTCACCGTGACCGTGTTAAGCAGATTTTTGATTTTGATTTCCGCCTTGAGTGTTATGTTCCCAAGGAAAAAAGACAATATGGTTATTTCTGTCTGCCTATCTTATTTGGAAACACATTTATCGGAAGGGTGGATTGTAAAGCACACAGAAAGGATAAAAAATTGGAGCTGATTCACCTGCATCTTGAAAATACAGACATTACTCCGGAACTTTGGTTACCCTCTTTTGCGGAAGCAGTAAAGCGTTTCGCATTCTTTAATAGCTGTGAGTCACTGCTGCTGACCAAAGTAAGTCCATCAAAACTTAAAAATAGGGTTAATAAAGCTTTGTCTTATTAGTTTATTGATCAGATTTATATAAAAGGATTGCCTCAAAAGTGTCATTGTCAACACTGGCTTAAAAGTCTGCGAATGTAGTTCAGTAATATTATGAAGAAGCTTAATTATTTGATTTTAGAGTTTCTTCGCTACTCACAGAATGACAAAAGTCTATTTTTTACTTTTGAGACAATCTCTTCTTTTTTTACTTTATTTCACCAATTTTTCCAGCTTTTTCCATTTAGTAATGGTATTTCTACTCATTTTAAAATGGCTGGCCAGTTGTGAATTGTTCAGTCTATTTTTTTTCTGATAATCCAATACCCTCAAAATATCAGTTTCATTATAAGCGCGATGCTTTTGAGAGTATTTTTCTTTATTTCCATAGATTTTGGGAAAGATTCGCTGGTTAAGTTCCAGAATATCTGCTGTAGCCAGGTTTTCTTTTTTTAATAACTCTTTGCACTCTTTTATTTTATCTGGGTGCTGTTTTTGAAGCATATCCTCATAAATAACTCTGTAATTGGGACGATTCATTTTCATAGCATAGTTTATATTTCATTTATATAAAAAAGAAGTTCAAAAAAAGTATTAACCCTCAGACTCCTTGTATTCACTATTATATTTATTTAACCATTTATGAAAGGTTGATTTCGGGATATTGTATCTTTTATAAATTTCCTGCCTGGACATATTTCCGGAATTATATTCGTTCAGCATGAAATCAATAATTTCCCTGGTATAAAGACTCTTTCTAAAATTGGGTAATACGGTCTCCTCTTTGGGCTGCTCTTTTTTCTGATCCGAATTATTGGGGGCAAACAAAATGATGTGCTGGGAATAAATACGAAAGAAATCATATTCCAATAGTTTGCTCCATTTCAAAAGCATTTCAGAATCAATACTGCTGGAAGTGTACATCTTTTCAACTTCCTCTGCCGTACATTTAAGAAAGCCACATACCCGTAACAGTCCGATTTTTTTCTCTTTGACCCGAAGTTTTATCAGGTTCCCCATGTGAATCTCTTTATAATCTATCAGTACATTGCGTTTTATCATCTTCAAATACAATTTTAATTCATCAATTTATGTTCAATCAGTATTCCGGGGACAATGCCTGTCCCCATCCTACTGAAACCTTATTTTGGAAATAACACTGCCTTCTTACTGCTTTTTCAGAACGTCTATTTCTGCCTGTAACTTCTCTGTAATTTTCATTAATGAAGTGATATGGGTTTTCTGTTCATCAATTTGTTTTTGTTGTTCTATGGTGTGCAGATACAATTCTTCAATCTTCTCCAAAGACTGTACAGACAAATCCGAAATATTAAAGGAATATCCCACTTCATTTTTCTCAAGTTCTCTGATAGAAGTTACCCCTGGAAGATGTCTGTTTTCTTTGATGAATTTTTCAGTATCGTATAATGAAGTAAATTTATATGTCGGCTTTATTACTGAAGTTTTATTATAGTAGTCTTCAAAAACATAGTCAGGATAAGTGCTTCCTGCAGTAACGATACTTCCGTTTACTTTCAGTTTCTGAGTACTGGTGAAAGTTTGCTGGCTGCCATAGCCTATACTTAAAGTATTATTAATATTGAATCTGCCATCTCCATCTATTTGTGCGCGGGCAATGCCATTAACATTACTACCAGGGCTTGTCGCAAAATTTATAGGTGCTGAAACTGTAGTCTGATTGGTAGAAAGATTCAAACCTGTTGCATCATTATCAGCTATAATCTGTGCAGGTTGCTCGGGATAAATCTGAAAATGCATCCTTGCAGCTATACCATTTCCATTACTATCAGCTGCATTAAGAACCATGCTTGCGTATGAAGTAGTTCCATATTGGTAAAGTGTTCCTGTAGATCCCCAAACTGTCTGCTGCCCTGTTCCTTTAAAAGTTAATGATCTTCCTCCAAATGCTACAGTACGATCGTTTGTAAGTGTTCCATCGGCATTATAAATATTCAACGGATTTGCTGGATTCCATGTAGTCCCATTCCAAGTCATCACTTGTCCATTAGCAGTTCCGGAAGTAAGACCTAATGTATAAGGACTTGCTGCTGTACCGGATCCTACTCTGGTTAATCCACCATTTGTTGTGGCATTTAGTACTTCATTACCAATCACTCCGTCTGTCTCTGTAAAATTGACAGCGACTGGGCTCCATGTTGTTCCATTCCAGGTCATCACCTGTCCGTTAGCAGTTCCGGAAGTAAGACCTAATGTATAAGGACTTGCTGCAGTTCCTGATCCAGTCCTGATTAAACCACCGTTAGTGGTTGCATTAAGCACCTCGTTGCCAATGACACCATCGGCTTCTGCAAAAGATCCATATGCTATTTTTTGCCAAACAGCTCCATCAAAATAGAAATACCCTACTGTGGTTACATTAGTCGTTTTTGTAGTTGTTCCGGTAGAAGCCAAAGCCTCGGTAACATATACAATGGCCCCTGTTTGTGCCGCAGTATATAATGCGTCTTTAGCTTTTAGTTCAGAGCCTTTCAATCTTGGCGCAATGAGGCCGTCTGTCTTGGCCGTGTCTGTTGAAGCTCCTACAATATCAAACGTTGCCTGTGGTTTTGCTGTATTCACTCCTACTTGCGATAATGCAAAGCCTGAAATCAATAGTGTTCCTAAAAGAATGATGTTTTTTTTCATGTGTTGTATATTTATCCTTGTGTGTTTTGAGAAATACAGATTTTTATAAATCTGTTGAATCATTTGTGTAGTTAGAATCTTTGGCTTTAAGCTCCGTGCCCTTTATTCTTGGAGCAATAAGTCTGTCGGTTTTGGTAATATCTGTAGGGGAAGCTACAATATCCAGAGTTGCCTTGGGATCAGGCGTACTGATACCAATCTGTGCGAAAGCTGATATTCCAGTTAAAAGAGTTACTGCAAAAATTAAATTTTTCTTCATTGTTGTTGGGTTATATAATTGTTTTTTTAATAATAATATACAGTTCAATAGCTGCACTGCGCTTTTGATGTAGTGAATTGTGGATATTCAGAAATTGTATTATAGTTTAAAAGGAAGTATTATCTAAGCAGATTTTACTTACATCTGTCTATAAAAAAGTTGGTGACCGTGATAAAAATACAGGGGTATTTACAGTAATTATTTCAAAAATTTTATTCCTATTTAAAATAAGAGCGTCCAAATCAGTGAGTCTTAGAGTACAAAAAGAGCAAAATATTGTAAAAGCTGTAGATTTTGCCTTGGAATTTTGTGGAGTCACAGAATGAATAATATAAAGCAGAGTTTTAATTTCTATGGAAGAAAATTCAACAACTGCTTTTTTAATGAACAATATATTACGAATGCATACTTGTGCAATCGAGAAACTGGAGATATCAGTATTACATAGCCAAAGCAAACTCCATATAAAATGGGAAAATTCTTCTTTGAAAGTTATTATTTGTGTTTTCATTGGGTTGGAAATAGTCTTAGTGTTTAATCGGAAAATGGATAATAAACAATCCTGTTTTTAGAGTTCAAATATTCATATCATTTTGTGAGTTATTTCTATTTTAAAGGACTTTTTGTTCTCATTAATTTGATTAGGCAAATATTCATTATTTTAATATTCAATAACAAATTAATGCCCCCTACAAAAGCTATACATAAATACAATACAGTGATTTTCAATTATTTATTTTAATAAATCTAAAATTCCATAACAACAAATTCATTTAAAAACCGGAATAACTCAATAGTCTTTTCAAAATAAAAATTAAGCAAAGCTTCTCAAGAATTTTGGTACATGAATACAAACTATTTTGAAGGAAAAATTCATCCACATTTCAATCAGATATTTTGCTTTTATATTTTACTGTTTATCATTATTCTGAATATAATCCAGAATTCTGAAAATGCAATTCAAAAGCGGGAAAACAGGATCATCACTAAGATTCATAAATCTTTAGTCATGAATATTCTTTTCTGTTTGTTTTCTCTTCCTTACATGGATATTATTTCAAAAGAGCTAAAGGCAAATCAGTTGTTCAATTCAAAAAAGCATTAAACAACTGATTCAAAAACAACCAAATACAATGATACAAATCACAATAATTCCCAACCCATTTATGAATATATAACTTTGTATTCATCCTTATTCCAAAAACAAACAACCACTGACAGGTTTGTCAATGGTTGCTGTTATTTCGATAAGTATAAGAAGTTTAACATTTTATTCTTCTCTTCTCATCCAATTGTTAAAGTCTATCTCTGAAGGGATATTGTATTTCTTACGGAGCCTGCTTCGCCTCATTTCAACAGCTCCCGGGGTCACATATGTATAAGTAGCAATGTCTTTGGCAGAAAAATTCAGGTATGCCATTGCACAGAAAGATAGTTCACTGCTCCGGATTTTGGGATCATAATTTTTTAATCTTTGTATAAAGTCCGGGTATAATTCTGAGAAAAGGGTTAAAAATTCAGGATTATTATTTTTCGCCAAAACAATAAGATTATTGAATTTATTTTCCTCTATTTTCTTTTCGAGTCCTACAGTAACCTGGCTCATTTCAGAAAGGGTCTTTTTATTTTTATAAATCAATTTTTTATTTTTGAGATGCCATCTGTACCAAAATAAAGCAACAATGATTAATAAAAGAACTATAGATACAATAAGATACAGATATTGTCTGCTTTTCACCTTATTTTCATAGTCTTTCTGATCGAGAATCTGGCTTAAGGCCTCTTCTACCACCTCTTTATTAGCTACATTCAGGGAATCACTTAATTTTTGATGTTGGTAAAGATATTCATTAGATTCTTTGATATTGAGATTATTCTTCATAAAATAATCTCCAAGAATCCCATACAAATGGGTAACTGCATCTTTGTCTTTCAGGTCTACAGCATTCTGAAGTGCCTTACGGTAATAATTGACGGCCAATTCTTTATTTCCCTTGGCTGCTTCCAGATCCCCATAATTTTCCAATGTATAGAATAAATAGGTAACTTTATATTTTTCGAGCAGAGCCAATGATTTGTCCAGATACTCCTGAGCCTTTGCATAATCTTTCCGGATAGTGTACATCTGTCCTTTTTTTGCATAAGTTCTGCTAAGATCGAAAAAGACATTTTCCTCTTTCATCTTTTTTAAAACATCCTCTTGCCGCTGTACATATACCCAGGCAGAGTCATATTGGTTCATCTGAGTATGAATTTCCGCTATGTTTTCATATCCCCAGTATGTGGACATTTGCCTTCTATAAGGATCTTTGATCTTTTGAGAAAATTTCAATTGCTGATAAAATTCCTTAAGGGCCAGTTTCCTCATCTTAAGGAGTCCATATGTTCTTCCTCTCAGCCTGCAAACCTCAACTTGTATATCTATAGAAGACGAAAAATAGGGCTCGTGTTCTGCATTTTTTAGATAGCCTAATGCTTCATTATATCCTCCTGTTTCAGCCAATACCTTGGCGATATAGATATTTGCCAAAGTTTTTCCCTTCGAATAATCAATTTTATCTGATTTTTTTAAAGCTTCATTAGCACTCTTAAGAGCAGGAACTAATTGTACTTCAGAAAATTCTGTAAAAGATTTATCTAAAAGGCTATCCACCTGCTTTTCCACACCAGTTTGAGCCTGAATGAAGAGGCTACTCAATAAAAGAAAAAGAATATGGAAATTTTTCATCAAATCAATAAAATCAAGAAACAAAATACACCTACGAACAAGATAAACGCAAAAATATCATTTATACAACAATGAAAAAAGTAAACTTTATAGATTTTTATCGAGAACATAATAATTTATCCAGAAAATAGATATATCAGGTTCAATAACGGATGAGTTTCTGAATTTCATCCTGATATTGTCTGTTCTTCTTTCTGATCTGCTTTATTCCAAATATTACCGGGAATATTACCATAACTTCTACAAATCCGTTGCTGCAGGGATTGCAGGGGGAACTGGAAATGTAGGATATAGAGGCTATTTTGCCGGATTTAACTCTATTCCTGTCATCAGTAAAATTTCCGGAGACTGTATGCCAGGAATTGTACTGAAGGAGGAAGATGGTTTTGACCATTACCAATGAGTACAAATCTGTCTGAACAAGGTTTAAAAAGTACTGTTTTAATGGCTCTTGGTTATAAAAATGAATAAACTGACTGGTGGGGAAAGCTGAACAGAGTGAGAAGATCAAAGGAAGAACTATTTGTGGTGATCAACTAAATTAAGCATAAAATTAATAATAAAAAACAGGAGACCTTCAAAAAGATCTCCCCTTTTTTGTCTTAAATTGATACACGATAAATCATTACAATGGAACTGAAATTAAGCATCCTAGATCAGACTCCCATTATCAAAGGCGGCAATGCTGCTCTGGCACTAGAAAACAGTCTGACATTGGCAAAAATAGCTGATGAATTGGGATATCATAGTATTTTATATTCAGAGCATCATGGTGTGGAAGCCTATGGAAGTTCAAGTCCGGAAATTCTGGCGGCAACAGTTCTTGCTAACACAAAAAACATTAAGATAGGCACTGGAGGAATTATGCTTCGCAATTATTCTGCATTTAAAATTGCAGAATGGGCTAAAATGCTCACTACACTCTACCCCAACCGCTTTATACTGGGCCTGGGTAAAGCTCCCGGAGGACTGAAAGATGCTGTATTGGCATTGAATAGTCATAAACTTCCTGTCCTCAACAACATCAATGAAAAACTGGAAGAAATTATAGCCTATGTAAGAGAACAAAACTATAAGAATACAGACCTGTTTGCTCAGCCTACCCATGTTTCAGTATTGCCGGAGATCACCTGGCTAGGTTCTGGAGAAAATTCAGCAAAAGAAGCAGCTAAATATGGTATATCCTACTCTATGGCTGATTTCATTGCAGACGGATCCAATACTGAAATCCATAAACTGTATCAGGAAGAATTTAATCGATCGGGGTATAGAAACCAACCTTCTTTTCAGGTAGCCATCTCAGTTTCTGTTGCGGAAACTCAGGAACAGGCAAGTTATAATGCATTCGGAATGGTGTATCAGTTCCTTGAATCCAGAAAAATTTTAGCTCCAAGTATGCTAAAACCCTCTGAAGAAGTGGAAACCCTTCTTGATAACAATGAAGACAAAAAATTATTTAATGCTTTGCTAGATAAAGTTGTAACAGGAACTCCTGACACTATACATTCAAAGCTCGAAGAAAAAGCATTACAATATGGAACTCAAGATCTTGTCCTATTATCCAATATGTTCAGAGAAGAAGACCGGATTTTTACGTATAAAAGTCTGATTGAATAATAAACCTGCCCTTGCGCTTAACAATGACAGGTTTATTTTCTTATTTTAATCCTTATTTCAAATTTCTGGATTCCAATTCTTTTTCTAATGCCTGATTACGTCTGTTCCATTGAACTCCCAAAAACCCTGCAAAGATTAAGGGAAAAAATGTGAAAAATCCGATTCCGTGGGTTACACTGCTATATACAGCAACACCAATAAACAATCCTATAAGAACAGCATTGATTATTTTATCGGATTTGGATTTATCCTTTTTTGCTAATAATTCCTGATCGGTTAATTCATTTAATTCTTTTTCTGCCATGATTATTTTTTTTAGTTTTTTGAAGCCCCACTAACTTACAAAAGTATCACCTTTCGTAAATGTAAAATCTTTGCAGAATTCCGTTAGTTGGCTGCAGGATCAACAAGTTCGGTAGTGATTCCTATGGATTTTAAAAGATTTTTACTATCAAAAAGTAACGTTGTAAAGTATTTCCCTCTCTTGAAAATAAGCTTTGCTCCTTCCGGAAACTCACTGCCAGCACCAAGCTTTTGAGCTTTTGCATCATATTTTTTGAATTGAAGTTTAGCGCTTTCTAATGTTGTCTTATTCATGACAAGACTATAAGGTAGGCCACCAACGATCAATGGTTTATGATCGGGTATATCAAAAAACATTTCATTAATAACATTATTTCCTCCAAGGCTGGTATAAAGCTCCAATCCTGATTTCGTGAGCCATTTAGCATATTTTTCACCGTTAGCATCTTCATAGAATACAGTCTTTGCATCCAATGCCTTCGAAATTTTATCCGGTGTCTGTGGAAAAGCAAATTCAGAGTTTTTATCCAGTAAAGAATTCAGTGCAGCAGATTTTTGTGAAAACGCATTACAACTTAAGAATTGAAAAAGTACTGCAAGAACTAAGGTGAATGGTTGTATTTTCATATTAACTATTTTGATGGTTTTTCGGGGTTAAAGATATTAAAATTAGAATAAATAAGCAGAAAGTTGAATGATGAGAGCCGGAAGTTAATATGTAATCAATAACAGCTCATGTTCCTTATAAGATATCATTTTTCATATTTTAAATAATTTCCTGTTTTCAGTTCCAAGCTCATCTTTAGATCAATAGTGGACGGGTATTGATAAGTGAAACCGGAAAAAAATAATGTAAATTTGCCTTATCATACCGCAAAGGTTAGGTTTTTACTTTTTAATATAATGAAAAAAACAGCATTTTCTTTACTGGCGCTTTTGTTACATATGGCTTGCCAGGCACAAAATTTTGATGTTATTCCTTTAGGAATCTATGGAGGAGAACAGGAAGATAATTTATCTGCTTATTTAGTGGGAGCAACTCAGGACAATACATTCCTTTGCCTTGATGCAGGAACGGTAAACACCGGAATCCGAAAAGCAATTGAACAGAAAAGCCTTAATGGCCCGGAAGAAACGGTTCTGAAGGATCAGATCAAAGGATATTTTATTTCCCACGGTCATTTGGATCATTTATCCGGCCTTATTATCAACTCTCCGGCTGATTCTAAAAAAGATATTTTCGCCATCCCATCAGTAGTTCAAATTCTGCAGAATCATTATTTTATAACAGATACCTGGATTAATTTTGCTGATCAGGGTCAGAAACCTATCCTTGGGAAGTATCATTATAATGAACTTCAAGATGGTGTAGAAATACCAACACAGAAAACTTCTTTTTTCTTAACAGGATATGAGCTGAGCCATGTGAACCCCTATAAAAGCAGCGCTGCACTTGTCAGAAATGAAAACCATTACCTGCTTTACCTAGGCGATACCGGAGCAGACCGAATCGAGAAGTCTGACCGCATGGACAACCTTTGGAAAAATGTAGCTCCATTGATACAGAAAAAACAGCTGAACACCATATTGATTGAAGTTTCTTTCCCAAACAGCCAGCCTGAACATTTGCTTTTTGGTCATCTTACGCCTAACCTATTGACAGAAGAGCTGGAAAAACTGAAGGAAAAAACAGGACATAAAGATCTGGAAGGTCTTAATATCGTGGTTACCCACAGAAAACCTACAGGAAATAATCCTGAGATCATTAAACAGGAGTTATTAAAAAACAATCCTTTAAAGGTAAAATATGTTTTCCCGGAACAGGGTAAAAGAATTAACTTACCTTAATAATATAAAAAGCGATGAAATTTAGGTCTCATCGCTTTTTATATTGATATACCCGAAACTTTTCCGGTTAATTGATTATTTCTCCTTTATTATTTTCCAGTTTTCCCCGGAATTTCTGAAGCTCTTCATGACCTGGCTTACTCCAGTCCGTTGCTTCCCCAATAATTTTCAATGGAGCTTCTGATCGATAAGAGCGGGTGAGATTACCGGGAAATTTTTTATCTGTCAGATTCGGATCATTTTCAAAAATACCTGTGGGTTCTACAATATATACCCGTTCGGTTCCATCTCCTTTTGCCAACGCAGCTGCAAGTCCTGCCCCATTTACCAATGCTGTAAAGTAAATATGGTTCATTTTGAGTTCAGATTTATAATTGGAATCCCCTCCTGCTGTTAACAGGTCACCTATCTGCAGGTTTGCTTTTGTCCCATGATAAAAGGGACCTTTATCCAAAATTTTATCTTTTACTGACATCGCCATCTCATTATACTCTTTTGCTTTTTGCAGATCTGAAAGTTCTTCATAACATTCCGCAATCTTTAAATAAAGAAAATAAAAAGCACTTTTAGCAGTGTTATCATTTGACTTTAGAGCATACTGCAGAGCTATTTCAAACCATTCTAACCGTTTTAAAGATGTTTTTTGAGACCGGGCAAGATAATAGGCTGCAAGAAATTTTTCAGTATTATCCGTTGCTTCATTCCAGCCTTGTTTAAATAATTTTCCGGCTTCTTCAGATTTGTTTTGCTCTTCCATAACCATTGCCTGGATGCAAAGCTTAACAACATTATTAAATGGTGAAAATTCCATGGTATAATTATTTTGTTCTATTATTGATGTAAGAATTTCAGTCTCAGCAACAAATGTATACAAATATTCTCTCTGCTTTCAACACTATCGGATGAAATCATGTATTCTGCGTTTTCATAGATGATCGAAAATATATTTATAAAATCAACAAAAAAAAATGAAAATAATATTATATTTAAAGAAGTAATATTCCCAATAGTAAAACAGTGCTGTTGCTAAAAAAGACAGCACAACCCGGAAATTATCTATGTATGAAAATAATGAAAAAACTGTGTCTTATTTTATTATTTCTGTTAACAGGAATATTCCATGCACAAATCCATAATATTCCCCAAAGTACTAAAGATACCTTTAAGGGATATTGGGTGTATAAGGCCCAATATTTCACTAATTCTGTAGCTATTGATTTTGAACCGGGAAAAGATTTTGCCATTTTCACGGATATTGGCACCGGTGAGGCTCCTCCCCGAACCCTGCAAGCCCTGGTGAAAGGAAATTTATTAATCATCCCTGCCAAACAAGATCAAAATGATTATATAGAAATGGAAGTCATAAAAGGGAAATTACATGTAAGGGCAAAGCAGGTAACTTGGGATAACCAAGGAAATATGATTAATAACAACAGCAGACTCGAAGAAAAAACAGTATTTAAACGCGAAACACAAAGAGATTAAAAACAAAGAATATGGACAAGGCACTAATCAAAAAAATACAGGATAAAAAGCATTATTATGAAAATGTTGAGGCTTTGGAAAAGCACCTGGATCAACATTTCAAAAGTGAGGAAATAACCGTTTTTCATGAGATGCTGTCTCTTGATTTTCATCTGGATGTTTATTTTATCCAACCTGAAGATAAAGATTTTAATCTGCTGATAACTTCCGGTATGAGTCTGCTGGAAATGCAGGTCCCCGATACTATTCCCAACAAAGAAGACTATATCTTTGCTGAACTTTTGATTTTGCTTCCTAAAGATCTGGAATTTGAAAAAACTTTTCCAAGCGAGGGAGAAAACGACTGGATCATGGGCATGATAAAAGATATGGCCAGGTTTCCACACCATCAGGATACATTCTTAACTGAAGGACATTCTCTGCAGGCATGGAGTGATATTTCTGAGCCCTACGACGAAAATACACAGTTTACAAGTTGTATTTTATTACCTTCTGCTACTTTTGATGATGATTTTATGCAAATCACCAGCGATGACAGGATCATTACTCTGCATACACTCTTCCCACTCTATCAAAACGAACTGGAATATAAAATAGAAAATGGTTATGGTAAGTTTTTCGATTTATTGATTGAAGGCAACATCCCGGATATTTTCAATAACAACCGTAAAAGTTTATTAGAATAGTCCGATTGGATGAAGAGTTTGATGGTTATTTCTTTCTGATGATGATATCACCTTCTGACAGTTTGATCTTCTCATCATTTATCTTAAGTTCAACCCATTGCGTGGGATCATCCGATTCACAATCGTTCATGATTCTGTAATCCGAATATCCGGTATGGGAATCCGGAAGCTCAAAAATTGTATCAATAGTCTTTTTACTGATCTGATAACAGTCAAATATATCTAATACATGAATGGTATCTGATAGCTCTTTCTTTAGCAAAACATTAGATTCTTTATCTACCCCCTTGCTTATTAAGTGGTTCAGTCTATCAATTTCTTCAGTAATAAAATTTCTTGCTGTTATCATTATATTTATGAATGTTTTTTTAGCAAAAATAGTTATTTTCAAAGCTTCACATGATAGAAACGGGCAAAGAATTAAAGCATGGCTATAACCATGACACATTTTGTAAATTTGAGTACTGTAATCCAAAAAAAAATGAATATTACAGATACTATCACACTTTTTCAGCATTATTTACATCAGGAAATTCAAACCAGAAAACAGCGTTTACCTCATGCTTGTTGCCTATCCACAATAGGTCTGTATGGCTTTCCAAGTTCCCGTTATGTCTCTCTGAAAGAGGTTCATGATAATACATTTGTGATCTCAGGTACTTTATCTTCCGGAAAAACAAGTTATAGCCCTAATTATCCGTAGTTTTCTTGGTATAATAACTTATAATACTAATCGATGGTCTAAAGAAAGTTCATGGCAGCATAAATTTTAGAATATCTATATCCAAAACAGTTATTTTTTATATTACTTTTTATTCATTTTAACCTGTTTTTAAAATTAAATTGTATTTTTGTTCTTCTAATTATGCAAAAATTTCTCAGAATCTTTTTTGTTTTTAGTTTATTACTGATATTTATTTCGAATGTCAGTGGGGTAAGTACATGCCTTGACCATGCTAAACATACAAAGATGAAACTGATGTATAAAAAGGGTTCCAAAGAGGAAAAAATTCCTACTTTCTCTCAGGATGATGAATGCCAATGTGCACTTCATATGCATATGAACAATATTCTTCTTCCTGAATCTTTACAGATGAATTTTGTAGTCAACACTTCCAATGACAGCGAAATGCCTCATCCAAAAGCCATTTCTTACCGCTGTCTCCTCGACTTCTTCAGTTCGAGAGCACCCCCAGCTTCATTTTTCGCGGTAGCCTAAATTACGCTGCCATTATTTTACATATACAGATTCTTTAGTCTGTACTGATTATTCTGTGGATACATGGGTTTCCATCAACTCAATCTATCCTAATTATTAATAAGGCATATTCAGTGCCTATTCAACTCTATTCATGATTACCAATAATTTTTATTATCAGGGAATAATTCATTTTATTTCCCCAAATCCTGTGAAGCTTTTTAGCTTAGGTATCATTACTGCATCCACATTTCTCCATGCACAGTCTCTTCATCAGGATACTTTATCTACCAGTGTACAAACCGTTGAAATTATCGGAAGAAAGGCTAAAGATTATACTTCTGATTATTCTTTTGCTGCCACTAAAACTGCCATGAAAAATAAGGACCTTCCTTTAACGCTTAATACTGTTACCAAAGAACTGATTACAGATCGCCAGGCCTTTCAGCTTGGAGAGGTTATGAAAAACGTTAATGGAGTCTCCCCTTCCAGTTACTATAATCAATACAGCATCAGGGGAATCAGCCAAAATGAAGAAGGACAGATTATCAATGGGATGCGGACAAGACAGTATTACTTTTTACAGCCTATGACCTCTAATATTGAACGTGTAGAGGTTTTTAAAGGTCCTGCAAGCATTACCATGTCCAGTGTTGATCCTGGAGGTACTATTAATATGGTGACTAAAAAGCCACTATCAATCTCTCATCATGAAATCAGTTTATCCGGAGGCAGCTTTGATACCTATAGGGTCACTACAGATCTTACAGGTCCTTTAAATAAAAGTAAAACCCTTCTCTATCGTTTTAATGGAGCTTTTCAAAATGCTCATTCTTTTAGAGATCATGTAAAAAACAGCGGATTTTTACTATCTCCTTCCCTCACATTTATTCCCAATGAAAAAACATCCGTCAATGTCGAAATGATTTTTAATGATCTCTATGGAAATCTAGACAGAGGACAACCCATTTTTGGTGCAGTTGCAGGAAAAACTGACCTTAACAGTACTCCCAGAACCCTGAACCTTGGTGCCCCAGATGATTTTTTCAAAACCAGAGATCTTATTATCATGGGAAGTGTGGCTCATCATTTTAACCCATTTATCAGCTTCAATGCCTCTTATATGAAGCAGTATTGGAGAGAGAACTTACAGGAACACCGGGCAACCAATTCTTTTGTTCCGGATATGGACAATAAACCTGTTTCCAGTCTGGCAATGATGCAGTTTATACAAAGAAAACAAAGATGGGCTGTTGATAATATCAATGCTTACTTTAATTTCAATTTTAAAACAGGCTCAGTTCAGCACCAGACATTAATAGGATATGATAACCAGATATGGGAAAAACGTAAAGAGGGCCAGCAAAATGCGGCAAGGGGATTTCTGCTGAAGAATGGTTCGGTAGTTTCTTCTTACAATCCTGCTAATGCTGCAGATTATCAGACTATCAATTATAATGGAACTATAATTCCCAAGCCTAATGTCAATCCGTTTGACCTTAATCCCGGAGCTGTTAATCATCAAGGGGTTGACTTTAACACTCTTAATGTCATCACTACATTGCCTACTGCATTAACAACTACACATGCAGCCTATATTCAGCATTTTTTTACCTGGAAAAAATTTAAAATATTATCCGGAATACGTCAGGAATGGTTTCAGGATACCACTCATTTCAAAGAAGCTAATGAGTCTTCTTTCCAGAATCATAAGCTATTGTATAGGTTCGGGGTCACCTATAGCTTAACTGATCAGATCAATCTGTATGGAACTTACCTAACCGGATATCAGCCGCAATCCAACACAGTAACATTAATGCCTAATACGTCTAATCTTGCAGGTTCTGAGTCTGCGGCAAGATTTAAACCTTTAACATCAGACCTTAAAGAACTTGGAATCAAAGCTCAGCTTTTCGGCAAAATCTCCTTTAATGTTGCTATTTATGAGATCCATCAACGAAATATCTTACTCAATGCTAATAATCCGGCAGAGCCTGATGAACTTGTACAAAGAGGTGCCGACCGCAGCCGTGGGTTTGAAGCAGAGTTTAGCGGACATATTCTCCCTCAATGGCATATCTATGGTGGATACAGCTATATTGACGCTAAAATATTAGATGATACTAATCCTGATCTTGTAGGAAAAAGGAAAGAAAACTCTTCTAAAAACTCTCTTAACCTATGGACACGTTATAACTTTTCGGCAATGAATGCTATAAAAGACTTTGGAATAGGTATAGGAATGCTTTATCAAAGTTCAAAAGTCCCGTGGTTTACCCGAAGTTTTGAACTTCCGCCATATACCACGATTGATGCCGCTGTATATTACTCACCTCCAAAATCTAATATCCGGCTCACATTTAACCTGAATAATATAACCAACAAGGTATACTGGATTGGAGCACAAAACTACCTCAGGTTATTTCCGGGTACTCCAAGAAATTATTTACTAACTGCTACTTATAAATTTTAAATTATGGCTATTTCAAATTTAAATCTGATCGTGAAAAAGACCTGGCAGGATTTGCTAAAAGGGAAACAAAGCCTGCTTATTACCATCACCGTCCTCTTATTCTGTATGCTAAGTATTGGCATAGGGTATACAAAATATACTGACACTTTCTCAAAAATAAAAGAATACCGGAAAGAAATCCGGGAAGGCTGGGAACACAGACCTGATAAGCATCCACACCGCATGGCCCATTATGGCTATTTGGTTTTCCGGATTGGTCATCCTCTAAGTATTTTCGATAATGGATTGGATGATTATCTTGGAAACGTTATATTTCTGGAAGCCCATAAACAGAATACTGCCAATCTCTCTGAAGCCGGAAGTTCAGGCACTTTGGTCAGATTTGGGGCCTTCAGCGGAGCTTTTATCCTGCAGACTATAGTCCCTCTTATTATCCTTTTCTTAGGATTCGGTTTAATTGTACAGGAACGTGAGAATGCAACGTTAAAAATTATCAGTGTACAGGGAGCTTCAGGAAGAGATATTATCTGGGGAAAAATTCTGGGACTTTGGTTTTTTTCTCTGTGTTTTCTGATTCCGGTTATTCCAGCTGTTTTTCTGGCAGCATACCTATCAGGAACAACAGAATGGATTGATATTCTGATAAGACTGTCTTTTTTGCTGCCAGCTTATATGATTTATTATTTTTTCATCAGTGCTTTGACGATTGTGGTATCCGCAAACAGTAAAAGCACTTCTTCTGCTCTTATCAGTCTTATTGGTTTTTGGCTTCTTTTCATTATTATTTTACCTAAAGGAGTTCAGTTTGCAGCACAGAATTTATATTCCACTCCATCCCGCATTGCCTTTGAAACCAATCTGGAAAAGGATATTTTAAAATCCGGAGACAGTCACAATCCGGATGATCCTCATTTTAAAAAGATTAAAGATTCTTTACTGACTCTCTATAAAGTACGTTCCACTGACGAGCTTCCTTTTAACTATGGAGGCTTTGTGATGAAAGAAGGTGAAAAAATAAGTTCATCTATATACACCAGACATCAGCAGAAACTGCAGGATATTTATAATAAACAACAAAAATTCACAGATATCTCTGGATTTATTAACCCTGCGATTGCTGTTAAAAATTTTTCAATGATCGCCACAGGAACAGATTTTTTCTCTTACACCCAGTTTCAAAAGCAAGCTGAAGATTACCGTTATCAAATGGCTCAACATTTAAATGATCTGCAGATTGAGCATATCAGTAACATAAAACCGGAGAAAGGAGGTCCACCTGCTATCATAAATAAAGATAACTGGAAGAAATTTCCTGACTTTAACTATCAGTACACCTCTGTGTCTGATACCATGAAAGAACAGGTAATGCCCGGTATTGCTTTGCTTGCATGGCTGGCTATATGTATCATCATAATCGAAATAAGTGGAAGAAAATTAAAATTAATCTAAATGAATCATTATTTATATATCCAATTTTATCGCAATAAAGCCTATCTCATTGCTTTACTATTTTTATTGCTAGCCGGCCTCATGGCCATTTTTACTGGGAAAAAATTTCTGGACAGAAACGAAGATATTATTTCAAAAAGCAGAGCATTTCAGAAAGAGAGTATTGAAAGAAACACCAGGTTTCACAAGGATGATCTGGGGCTCGTTCTTTACTATATAAAGTTTAACCTGGTGAATGAAACTCCCAAACTGGCTGCTCTAAATATTGGCATGCGTGATTTAGCTCCTTCTGTTCAGGGAGTAACCGTCAGAAACCTGGAAGAGCAGCGTTATAATTCTGATTTTTATAACCCTGCCAATGTGGCTGTAGGAAACTTTGATTTCAGTTTTGTAGTTGTTTTCCTTTTTCCATTGGTTATTATTGCATTTTGTTATAATCTGATCTCCGAGGAAGAAGAAAAAGGAACATGGAAGCTTCTCTCTGTGCAAAGCAGTCATTTAAGAAAGCTTTTGGATCATAAAATGCTGATACGGCTTTTAGCCATAACCTTAGTTTACATAATTCTACTTATTATTGCCTCAGTCTGGATAAAAATTCCTTTGGATCAATATTATATTGCTTTTATGGTGAGCGGATGGTTATATATTCTATTTTGGTTTGCCTTATGCCGATGGATAATATCTTTCCGGAAATCTTCTGCCCAAAATACACTCATACTTCTTATAGCATGGGTGAGTATTAATTTTATAATTCCTATGAGCAGCAATATCCTGATACAAAGGATCTACCCTGTTCATGAATCTCTTAAAGCTGTAATGGAACAGAGAGATGGCTATCACAATAAATGGGACGAAGCAAAACGCCCTACTATGGAGATGTTTTACAAAGCCTATCCACAATACAAAAATTTCACCGTAGAGGAGAATGATGCATTTACCTGGACCTGGTATTATGCTATGCAGCACATGGGAGATATGGAGTCATCAAAATCATCAGAGCAGTATACCCAAAAAATGCAGAAAAGAAATCAGGCTGCAACTTATTTAGGCTATATTTTCCCCAACCTGCATACACAGATAGTAGAAAGTCATCTTGCCAAAACAGATATGAACAATCAGCTGCAGTATGCTTCTGCACTAAGGAAGTTTCATGAAGAAAAACGCTTATCCTTCTATCCGCTGATTTTTTCAGGAAAAAATACTGATTCTATAAACTGGGAGCAACAAGCTATACAAACTTTCAGTGCTTCTGAAAGCATAAAACCTATACAGCTTTTTCTGCCTTACCTGATCTTCATTGCTTTATTTATTATCCTTTCACAAAACAAATACAGAAAACTATGTTAAAAACAGTCAACCTACATAAAAAATATAATGATTTTACAGCACTTCACTCTCTTAATCTGGAGGTAAAAAGAGGAGAAATATTTGCCCTTTTGGGACAAAACGGAGCGGGTAAAAGTACAACGATCAACCTTCTTCTGGGACTCATTAAAGCAACTTCCGGTGATGCTTTCATCAATGAGATTTCGGTACGGGATCATCCTCAAAAAATAAAGCAACATTTAGCTTATATTCCCGAAACGGTACTCTTGTACCCTCAGCTTACCGGAATTGAAAATCTCGATTTTTTCTCCAGAATTGCAGGATTTACATACAGTAAAGAAGAGTTATCTGCATTGTTGCAGCATACCGGTCTTCAGGAAACAGCTCATCAAAAAGCCTTGGGAGGATATTCCAAAGGAATGCGTCAAAAAGTAGGAATAGCAATTGCTCTTGCCAAAGATGCAAAAGTTCTTCTCCTTGACGAACCCACCAGTGGGCTTGATCCGATAGCTACAGCAGAGTTTACAGAAATTGTACGCCAGTTGGGCAAGGATGGAAAAACAATTTTGATGGCAACCCATGATATTTTTAATGCCGCAAGCGTAGCAACTCATATAGGGATTATGAGACAGGGTGAACTGGTTCAGCATCTACCTTCCAAAGCTTTTACAGCTCAAGAATTGCAAGAGTTATATCTGAAAACAATCTGATACGATGAAAAAAAGCATAAAGGAATCCTCATTTATGCATAATAATTGATTTTAAAATGTAATTCTGATGTAATAACCGGCTTATATACATACCAAGTCAGCTTAATAATAAGCTGACTTGGTTTTATCATCTCTTTCTGGAGACTATTTAAGTTTATCTTTTATAACTGCAGCAGCCTGTAAGATTGAGGTTTGTACAGATGGTATATCTGCTAAAGGATTTAACAGACCATAATCATGAGTTAAGCCGCTCCGCTGTGTTGTGTAAGGACAACCTACACCTGCTTCATTTAATTTTCTTACATGCATTTCCCCTTCATCCCGAAGAACATCATTTTCTGCTGTCTGAACCAAAGCCGGAGGGAAACCTTTTAATTGGTCTACGGAAGCCTGCAGGGAAAGCATATATTTCTTTACATTTTTCAGTATCGGGCAGAAGCTGTCCCAGAACCATTTCATCATGTTTTTTGTAAGAAATCAGCCTTCGGAAAATTCATTATATGAAACGGTCTCAAAATCTGAGTCTGTAACAGTCTGAATGACTCAAGCAGGCATTGTTACAAATCAATTATATTTCCAATTTGAATATTGAATAGTTATTAAATATCAATTAATAATGTTCTAATAACTTGCTCCAGAACTACTGTTTCTTTTTTTGCTTTCTATTACGCTTAATGAGATAATATATTGTAGTTGGAATTACGATGAACAGGGAAATCCCTAATGAAATGAACTCCATAATCTGTTCATACCACAAATAGGAAAAATTAATCTCTACATACATAAAACGCAGGATAAAAAGAAAATGAAGACCTGCAATACAATACCAAAAACATCCGAATGAATCAATCTCACTCTCCATGATAATTTTGAAAAAAAACACTAAGCTTACTACCTGAATAAATAAAACCAATACAATCATATTCCTATTATTTTTACTTCCACATCATAAATCCTTGAGTTGCTAAATCTCGACCTTCGGGAAGATATAGAGTAATTTCAGGTGCAAAAGAGCTATTACTACCATAAGTTAACAATAAAGCGCTCCCGCCACGCAATTTAGGACGCTGACTACGATTGATAAGGCGAACAAGTTTTCCTTCTCCCATAAATTCTATATCAAAATCCTTGATATCCTGCATCTTGTATTCATATTTTTCAACATCATTTTTATACTCTTCTAAAAACTCTAATACATATTGTTTATCAACATATGCGGTGGCCATTGTACGTACATTGGAAACATAATCCAACTTGATGAGTGAATTTAAATCTTTATTAAGATATAATTTCCCAACCATTTGATAAAATTCAACAGCTTTTTTACGCAATAATTCCTGATTTAATTTTCTCAAATCCTGTCCTTTTTCCCATCCTTCAAATTCATAAGGAACTTCTGCATTGAAAGTAAAGCTAAATTCATAAAACTCTTTTCCTGCAGCTCCTTTTGGATTTACCTCTGTTGTGATTATTTTTTCATCATCAAAACCTTTTTTAGATTTATTATCCATCATTACTACTGAGATATCAACTTTAGCCTTATCTGATAGTATAGTTGCCGGGGGCTCATTCTCCAGACCCAAATCTTTATTAATTAAATCCCCGACAGGATACATTTTAACCGTAACTTTTTGAGGTCCCGATTTTAAAATATTACTAATTTCAATTGGAGTAATGACATTGGATAATTCGTAATCATCATAAATATTAACATCATTAATATAAGCTCTGACTAAGCAGTTTTGTTTGTTTATTCTGAAATAATATAAAGGCTCCTTGTCATAATGTTTAATTTGTGAACTTACTTTTTCTACAAAATTAGCTTCACTAATATCTTTGGTTTCCTCAGGGATATATTGAGTAATGTCATATACAGACTTTACTGTTTGTCCTTTAGAAACAACAGCATGTTTTGAGTTTTGACTACAGCCCACAAACCCAATACTGGAAAACAATATGTATAAACATCTCTTCACTATTTCCACATCATAAATCCTTGAGTTGCTAAATCTCGACCTTCGGGAAGATATAGAGTTATACCAGGAAAGTAATATCCTTCATCATACTCTAACATTAAAGCTCCTTTACCTCTATAATTTTTATCTATAGAGTTTTGTCTTAACCTTAACAACCTACCATCTCCCATAAATTCGATCTTATAGTTTTTGATTGGGGACATACTATAGTTTTGCTTGATATCGTCATTAAATTCATTTAAAAGGTCTACTAAGTAAGCTTTATCACTATAGAATGAACCTTGAATTCTTTTTTCTAAAGGAAAATTAATCTTTAGCCAAGAATCTAAATCTTTCTTTAAGTGGATTTGTCCAACCATTTCATAAAACTCGACAGCTTTTTTACGCAATAATTCCTGATTTAACTGTCTCAAATCCTGACCTTTTGTCCATCCTTCAAATTCATAGGGAACCTCCGCATTAAAAGTAAAACTGAATTCATAAAACTCTTTTCCGGCAGCCTCTTTCGGATTTACCTGCGCTGTGATGACTTTTTCATCATCAAAACCTTTTTTAGATTTATTATCCATCATTACTACTGAGATATCAACTTTAGCCTTATCCGATAATCTAGTTGCCGGGGGCTCATTCTCCAAGCCCAAATCTTTATTAATTAAATCTCCGACAGGATACATTCTTACCGTTATCTTTTGTTGGCCTGATTTCAATATTTGACCAATCTTAATTGGAGTAATAATATTAGACAATTCATAGTCTTTAAGATCTACTACGTCATTTATTTTAACTTCTATTAAACAATTTTGCTTGTTTATACGAAGGTAATAAACAGGTTCTTTGTCATAATGTTTAATGCTTTCTAATACTTTACTTGTATAATTATTCTCATTAACATTTTTACTTTCTTCAGGGATATATTGATTAACATTCATGCTTATACTACTTTGAATTTCATTATTATTTTTTTGTTTATTTTCTTGGCCACAGGCATATAAACTAAAACCTAATATTATTAATAATGTTTTTTTCATATCTCTATTTATTATTGCTCGGATTTTCTGTCATTTCGCTTGAATTAAATACTAATTGACAGGGTTCTAATAACATAAATTGTGTAGGTTTTTGTTGCTTGTTTACACCTTCTTTTTTTATTTTATCCTTATCTCTATTACTAACAGTAACCTTATACTCATACTCTCCTGCCAATCCTGTAAAAGCAATTTTATCTTCATGGTAAGGTTTGCTATCCGCTTTAAAATAATAGCGTTTTTCAATGAACACATTTCCTTCCACTTCAAATTTTCCATCTGCAGTTATTTCCTGTATTTTTTCTTCTTTATTGTTCCAGGTGAGGACATGCATTGCCCGCACCACTACTGAATTACTTACACTTCCCGAGAGTTTTAGCCTTACAGTAAAAGCTCCTGAAGGAGCAACACTAATTGAAGAATGATCTTTTTTACTTTCACCCTTAGCAAGAGTTATCATGTTCAGGCTTTTTTCAGCATTATGAATTTTCAACCAGAAATCAAGGTCTATATGGGCTGTAATATCTTTTTCAAATTCTGCTTCGGCTCCAAAAACCTCCTTTAAAGCGGTATCTGTAGCAAATGCTAAAAGGTTATAAATTCCATCCAGCGCTGTATTGGCAACATGCAGAGGATAAGTGATGGCTCCATACCAGCCAACAACTTCTTTACCACCCTTTATTTTAGTCAGAAACATTCTGCTCACTCCCAAACCAAATCCACCTGTTGCAGCTTTGCCCATATTAAGAGTCATTCCTACGGAAGTTTTATCCAACAACAGTTCTCCCAGGCTCTTCTTTTGTTTTACACCCATATTGAGTAACGGACTGATCTTCATCCGTTCTTCCATAACCGGCTGGACTCCGATTGTTGGATCATCAGCAAACCGATATCCTCTAAAGTATGACCCTTTCATCATCTCAAGAGTATTTTTTGCCATATTTACATTTCTTGCTGTTTCAAAGGTCTTTGAATACTTGGTCAGTATATTTCCTGCCTTTTTTCCTGCATTTACAACTTTTGCTCCTTTATTGATCGCTCCTGCTACTTTTCCTGCTTTCGAGATAAAATTGGCAAGAGCTGCTCCTTCAGTAAGAATAATCAGTAGTACATCAATAAGAATCTCCAATGTAACAACTCCCGCAATCAAGGCTTTAAGGGCACCAGGATGCGTTTCAGCATAATCAATCTGTTTTGAATTCTTTTTCCCTTCTTTATCAAAATCATAATAAGCGGTGAAACCAAACTCATACCTATCTGCCATATCTTTTATGATATCAAGAATAAAATTGCGTATAAATGCAGTTCCAATTACCGGGCTAATAATTGTTGCTGAAATACGGTCCGCAATCGGACTGTTTTTAATCCAATCTAATTCTTCACTTAGCCCCTTTACAGTTTTTATTGTTTTTTGCTGGCCAAAAAGATAATATTCGGGTATATATGGATCATCAAACAATGCATGAAATCCCCACGCAACATCTGCAAATGTTTTTAAATACAGACTTTTATGGTAGCGGCAGGTTTGTATAGGGATCCTGTAATATTGTATCAAATCTTTGCTGCTGATCTCCCAGTCCATTAAAACCCTTTTCAATGTAGAATAAGCTGGATCTGTATTAGACATCATACTGGAAAACAGAAAATAGTTCTTTAAAAAGTCCCAGCTGGTTTTTTCATCATACTGGTAATTAAAGGAAGGGTAAATATTAACCCTTTCATCTTCTTTTACCACCTGAACTTTGATCTGGGTGTCTTCTAATGCCTGGGTATCAATTACCCGACCTTTGTGTGGAGTGTTCCTATCCCGGACATCATCTTCCGAAAAGTAAGTTTTTTTAATATTTTCGTCAGTATACTGGCATTCTTTGGTATTTACATTTTCAAGCCGTATACTAAGTTCTTTGATATTTTTGCTGTCTTTAGGCGGGGCAATGGTAGAAACCAGAAATTTCATGTTCCCAAATTGTCCGTGCTGATCTTTTCGGGTGGGTTCTTTTTCATCAAAAAGTTTTATTTCCTGAGCACTTCCATACTTGTAAAATACCCTTTCATATTTACAGGGTTCATATTTCTGGGTGAAGTATTTCTCATCATATACCGTTACAGGACTTATATTAGTGACAAGCTTTTCCTGCTGGTAGAAATCAAAAAATACATCAAGATATTTCTTTTTCTTATCTCCATCAAACAGAAGCAGATCATCATAGGAAATTACAAAATACAGCTTCCCTAGAGACTTATGACTTATCTTTCCTGTAAAAGCTAATGTATCAGGCATCATATCTGCAATAAGAATAGGCAAAAGAGTAGCATAAAAACTCTTATTTTTCAGAAACTCTTCGTGAGAAAGGTAAAACCCCTGTAAACTGTAAAGTTCCGTGATAGTAAAAATACTGGTAAACAATATTTTAGACTCCCCATCTCTTCTTTTAAAATAAACATCTATTTTCAGTGGATGTCCGTACAGGCCAATTCCCTTTATATAAACAGTACTATTGTTATTTATACCTACTTCATAGGCTTCTCTATCTTCTTTGCTGTTCCACCATTTGGCTTCCATAATTTTTGGCTTGGCTACTACAATAAGCTGTATGGAAGCCAAAGGATTTCCATTCTCATCTTTAGCAGAAATAGTAAAAAGATGGGGTCTTTCATGGGATCCGGCATAGGATTTTAAAACGATAAGTTCTGTTTTATTTCCCTTGGTGAGATCTCCGGTATCAAGCTGTTCACCATTATCGAATATTCCCCAGATCGCTTTGGAAGCAGCTGGACTTTCTACAAGCTCCATCTCGAGATTGAAGGAATCTTCTTTAATCGTATCAAAATTAACAACAATCCTACTATTGTCTGTATTATGATTAGTAACTATTATCCTGGCCATGATCCTGTCTTGTATTAAAAGTTAAAGAATGCTTTGGCTGCTTAGGCTCTGAAAGAATAGGACAAAGCTCTTTCATCACATCCTGGTCTGCTTTTTCCATATTTTGAGGTCCTAGTTCGGCAATCTGCCCATGATTAATAATAGTAATGCAGTCAGCACCACCAATCGGACATGTTGCTTTACTATCTTCCAGCAGAACCATTCCTCCATTGTCTTCAATAATTATTTTATCATAATATCCGCTCCATTGTGTGATTACTGCTGTACAAGGAGTATTATTCTTTTTAGAACAGTTTCCGAACGTATTTTTCTCGAAAGTAGAACCTATATCTACATGGGTTGCAGTTAATTTTTGCTTACCATCCTTATCGTTGATGTAACGTCTGCTCTGGGTATTTACTTTAAGTGTATCGGGTGTTGTACCGAAATTGCACTTGCAGATTGCACCCTGACAAACCAAGTGTTTTTCACTCATATTATTTGTATTTGTGTTGATTGGGTGTATAAAACTCTATAATTGGTGAATCCAAATATAGAAAAAATCCAAACAGTGAACAGGGTTTTTACCCTGTATCCCTTATACATAGTTCATTTACAATTCATAAATTCCTATTTCCATTCTCTTATGATGATTTTTTCCTCGCAATTCAATGAGCCCTGCCACGGAAAAGATTCTCTTATTTGTTTCATCTATTTTAAATACCATGCTGATATCTCCTTTTACTTTATGTTCAGGGTTCCTGTTAACCAAAACATCGGAAGGAACATTCCATAGCTCATTTTCTAATCTGTTATCAATACAAGATCCAGTAAGACGGATTATAAACTTATTATTTTCGTTGATCTTCAAATCAGGATTCAAACTCACTTTAAACTTCACACCTGTATGTTGTGGAAAAATAGGATAATGGTCTTCATATTCCACAGTCTTCCCATGGGCATAACTTCTATAAACAGGAGTATGCCATAATTTGAAAAAAATACTGTTCAGCAGTTTATTCCCATGTAATTCTGTATTGCATAGAGCTTCCTCTGCTTTGGATAGAATCTCAGCAACGGTTTCTCCCTGATAATATTCCTCTAATTCCGAACGCAGCTGTATCCATCGTTCTTTAATTTCTTTACTGTTAATCACACTTTTAAAACTTCCATCATTATTACTGCTAAGCTTAAGCGGATAAAGACAATTATCAATTTTATGATAAAGATGCTCTGCCAATCGGAAGCTGTCACTATTATTTACCCATACAGAATGTTTATTGAAGGTGGCTACATACAGATCATCATGAACCTCTTCTGTAATATCGATTTCAAAATCCAATTCGCTTGTCATTTCTTCATGTTGAAAATAACGCTCGGTAATTCCATATTTTTTCATTGTTTTTCCAATAGCCTTCGTCACGTTAGCATTGGAATACTCAAGTTTTTGGGGAACAGGAATTTCCTGTTCATAGCTCATTGGAAGCAGTATATATTTTAGTTTTTGAGGAAGAATATCCCCATAAATATATTCATCTACTACTCCACTATGAAGATTATGATAGTACACAAGCTCGGCAATGGATAACCCTAGTTTACCCGCAATAGCTGAAACAGTATCTCCTGCCACAATCTGATATTTCTTCTGTACTTTCTTCATGGCTTTATTTTATATGATATATTATGAAGCTATGGATATAATTTGAATCATTCAGTTAATGTTTAAAATGATTTTCTTCCATCTTCTGATAAAAAAGTATTTGTTTAAATTACATGAATTGAATTATCCTTGTCAGCAATATCCAACCTTATCTCTAGACTCAAGTCAGTACATTGATGGATCTCAGCAACTTTATTTGTTCTTTAGGACTAAACTCCGGAAAGGAAACACAGATAGAGCTCTTACCTTTACATTAATAGTATTTTTTCTTTAATTTTTTTCATGGTACTTAGTTGTTTAACATGCAATATAGTTGCTATAAAATTCACAAACAAAGGAATTGGAAACAAATTGAAAATTTGTAGTAATTCTACGACTTTTATTACCTTTTTAACAACGATAATCAACAAAAACCATGAAAACCATGACCAACACTTTGTTTTCAGTGTGATTTCACCTAGTGATCAAAGAAATTTCGCATTAAGACATAAGACAATAATATTCAAAACTTTAGAAATATTCCGTAATTCTAAATAAAGCACCATGAAAACCTTCTCTCTGCTGGTTAATTCAAAAAATATTAAATTTTATTGAAAAATATTTTGTCAGAAATTAAAAACTCTCTATATTTGCACCACTAAAAACAACGATACAATCGGAGTTTAAAGGAGAGTTGGCAGAGTGGTCGATTGCGGCAGTCTTGAAAACTGTTGACTGTAACAGGTCCGGGGGTTCGAATCCCTCACTCTCCGCAAAAAAAGGTACAAATCATTTGATTTGTACCTTTTTTCATTATAAAAACTGAATGACAGCCCATGAAATATAAACCAATGAAACGTATACTTCCTGTATTAGCCGTTTTGACATTTTTCAATTATTCAAACGCTCAAAAAATCATTAGCACTGATATTAATAATTTTTGGATGGCTTATGACAGTATCCAAAAAAATAAAAGTAATGAAAGCGAAATTCTTGAAACCCTTTTTCTTAATAAAAAAACTGATGGATTAAAAGCATTCATGGAAATTAAAAAATTTGGAAAAGAAGATTATTTAAATGCAATCGAGAAATATCCTAATTTTTGGAACTCCATCAGACCCAACACATCCATTGATGCTAAAAAAATTAAAACCATCAATACTGCTTTCAGAAAGCTTGAAAAACTTTACCCCAATAATTCCAAAGGAACTATTTACTATACCATTGGAGCGCTGAAATCAGGCGGAACAACCAATAAAGAAGATTTACTGCTAGGGGTAGAAAAAATAACAGGGAATCAGAATACTTTTGTTTCGGAATTTGAAAATGAAAATCTCCGAAAAATGTTTTTGTTTACGAACCCTTCACAATTAGAGCAGGTAACGGTACACGAATTTATACATACTTTTCAAAAAAATGGAGAAATTAATGTTTTATCAAAGGCTATTAAAGAAGGTTCCTGTGATTTCATTGCAGAACTAGCTTTAAACAAGAAATTTACAGCACATTATCTTGATTACGGGTTCAAAAATTACGAAAAAGTAAAGTTCGATTTTAAAAGCGAGATGTTTAGTAAAAAATTGGAGAACTGGTTTTATAATGGTAACGCTAAAAACCCCGATCTTGGGTATTTCGTAGGGTATGTGATTTCCAAAAAATATTATGAAAACTCTACAAATAAGAAAGCTGCTATTAAGAACATCATTGAATTAGATTTCAATAACGAACTTGATGTGTGCCAATTTTTAGCAGCATCAGATTATTTTGAAGATAAAAAAAGTGCTGAACAAATACTTTCTGAATATCAGGAGCATCAACCCAAATTGATAAAGATCATTGAATTTGAAAATGGCAGCCGGAATGTAAGTACGAGTATCAAAAAAATTCAGATGGTCTTCTCAAAACCAATGAATGAAAAAGTGTCTATCAACTTTTCAAAAAACGGAAAGGAACATTTTCCGTTAAAAAACATTGTAGGTTTAGACGATTCTAAAACGATTCTAACCCTAGAAACAACTGACTTAAATTCTGATACAGAATATGACTTTTATATAACAGATAGAGCTACAAAATCTGAAGATGGCTACCCTTTTGATACGGGAGAATATAAAATATCATTTAAAACCGAAAAGAAATAATCTTTCAAACATTTTTCAGGCAGTAAAGATGTTTCAGGTAGAAAGTATCTTATCAATATAAAATTTTATGACCAACAAAATGGTGTAAAACAGTACTGAAATTAAGGTTGAATCTTTCAATTCAGGGCAACAATAAAAATAATATTACTGATAATCCGACAAATAGATTTTAGTTTATTTTTTTATTTGTGGACTTATTATAATTTTTTCTATATTTGCACCACTGAAAACGACGGCATAGCCGGAGTTGAAGGAGAGTTGGCAGAGTGGTCGATTGCGGCAGTCTTGAAAACTGTTGACTGTAACAGGTCCGGGGGTTCGAATCCCTCACTCTCCGCAACTTGCGAAAACGAAAGTTTTCAAAAAGCACCAAAAAATAGATAAATCCTGCAAAATCAATGATTTGCAGGATTTTTTTTGTTTATGGCTACTGCCATAATTTTCAAAAATACTCTAAATGTTTGTGGCAGATTCGTGGCAATATTTGAAATCTGAAAAAATTGCCACAAATATCTACACAACTATTTGACATTTAACCTGTAACAAACATTGACATCTTGATTTAAAGCGCTTTTAGTTTGACATTTATAACCCTTAAAATGTTGAATTATGTTAGAGCAAAGTTATGGGCTAACCTTCTTCTTGAAGAGCTCAAATGTAAAGAACAAGACAATACGTCACGTTTATCTACGAATAACCGTAGATGGAGTCCCTAAAGAAACTTCCACTAAAAGAAAGTGGAATGTAAACAGATGGGATCAGAAGGAAGGAAAAGCAACAGGAACGAAAGAGGATGCAAAAGCACTGAATTTTTTCCTGGAATCATTGACCACTAAAGTCAATAATCACAAAACTGATCTTTTAAATAGTGGTATTCCTATTACCTCAATAGACCTTATTAATTTTGTAAATGGAAAATATAAGCCTCGCAATAAGATTCTGGAAGAATTTCAGGAGCATAACGATGAGATAGCTGCCTTGGTTATCACAGAGGAGTATGCTAAAGGTACACATGATCGCTATATTACTGCACGTTCACATGTTCAGGAATTCATTAAATACAAATATGATAAGGAAGATCTGGAATTCAGTGCCCTAAACTATGCTTTTGTAAAGGATTATGATCTGTATCTTAAAACTGTCCGAAAATGCTCCAATAATACTTCTCTAAAGTATATCAGTAATTTCAAAAAAATCGTTCTAAGGGCTGTAGCTAAAGAAATAATCTCTAAAGATCCCTTTAAGCTTTTTGTAAGCAAGAAAACCAAAATAAAAAAGAAACCACTGACAAAGCCCGAACTTAAAAGGATTGAAGAAAAAGTATTCAGTTCCGAAAGACTGACAGTGGTACGTGATATTTTTGTGTTTCAATGTTATACCGGATTATCATATATTGATGCATATCAACTCAGATGGGAAGACATCAAAGAAGCCGATGACGGTAGTATGTGGATCATGTCGAGCAGGCAAAAGTCTAAATCGGACACTGATATACCACTCTTGCCCAAAGCACTTGAAATCATTGTTAAATACAAAGATGACCCACTGTGCAAAAAAAGAGGAACTGTACTTCCGGGTAGGTCGAATCAGAAAATGAATGAGTACCTTAAAGAAATCGCTGTTCTCTGTGAAGTATTTACTGTTCTTAATACCCATAAATCGAGACGAACCTTTGCGAGTACTGTAACCCTTAATAACGGGGTTTCGATCCATGTTGTAAAGGAAATGCTGGGCCACTACTCTGTCAAACAGACCGAGGATTATGCAATTACCGAACAAGCCACAATTGCAAGGGAAATGAAGGAGCTAGAAATGAAATTGAAAGGAACCGATCAATTCAATACCAATCTTATGAAATTCCTCCAACAACTCGAAAGAGAATTTCAGGAACTTAAAAATACACAGGCCAAAACTACTAGTGCTTCGTTTCCCAATAGATGCGATGCTTTTCAAAATATGCTCGAAACAATCAAGGTGATGATATAACAGAAACAAATAAGCTTCAATACAAACAGGTATATTGAAGCTTATTTAATATTCAGTCTTTGGGTCTTTTCAGTATTTCTACCGTACTGCGGTATCCGGGATGGTAAGAAGGCGTATATTTGATATAGCCAAATTCCTGAAGCTGCTTAAAATACTTATGGTAGCTAGGCAGGGTATTGATATGCGAGAGAGTCATTAATTTACTTCGGCTGACCCTGATGACCCATTTTTCATTTTGCCTACATGCAAGTCTTGCTATTGCGACCAATAAGGAAATATGCCATACATTCAGCGATGGATCACCTGAGATATAATCCAGGAAATCGAACCATCTTTTAGGATCATTCGATTTCATCACTGAATATTTTTTGAAGGTCTTCGCTATTGTAATAATATGACCCCAACAATTTCTTAAATCTAATTTTCCCAGTGACTCTCAGATTTTGCAGTGTAGCAGCGGAAATATTAAGCTTTTTTCGGATTGCTTTGCTCCGCATCCATCCAAGCTCATCAGACTCATTATTATCGGCCAACTTATTGTCAAGAAGATTGCCAATGTCAGAAATGATCTGATTTCTCAGCATGTCAAGATCGCTTTTTGTGATTGTATCCATATCTAAAAATTTTGATTTGCACAAAATTTGTATTTTATGAAACATGTCCACTTAAAGTGGAAGTAATTGGTATTGTTTTTCCTTTATTTACTGATTTGACTATGTCTTCTTATATAAACACAGTCTTCGAAAAATACGAGACAGTGTTTCGTATTTTTCGAAGACCCGACCTTGAAAAGTCAAATAAAATTTCCTCATCCACTGCAGATTATCTACAGAATACCCCCTTCCAAATTCTTTTGATAACTGTCTGCTTAAGTTCCTGAGTGTTTCTTTGGCATATTCAGCTCTGTCCTTTCCATTTTGCTCATCCGTCACTATTGTTTTACCTATTTCAAAATAGGTCAATAGCATAGTTGTATTAATATTACGAACAACACTCTCCTTTGATTTTTCAATTAAATCTCTGATGGTTTTAAAAAGATGGAAGGATAACTGGCTCATATTTAAAATTTAAAATTATTTCTCTATTAAAATCTATAATAATATGCTTTCCAAGAACTCTTAATCCTTTTGGTAACCAAGTGGCATAGTTTGGCATTCGATGTCTTCACGAATATCCATTAGAATACAATTATAGGTTGATCACACAGTAACTTCTAACAATTAGGTATATACATTACTAATATTTTCATAATAAACCGGTAAAAAGGCAGCTAAGGTATTGTTGCCAGCCATCGTTTGTGCCTCCAAAAGACTACGGCATAAACGGTTTCCTCCCTAAAGGTACCCTCCAATTATTCCGTTTCCTTTTGTTTTTTTCATTGTCAACACTTCATATCTGCTTTCTTTTTTCCGGTTTTTCTTTTGAAAATATTCAGCGAAGCCTGAAAGGCTTTTAAGAAATAGGACGGAGAAGAGATTGAAAAGGCTTTTGATCTAAAAAAGACGCATAACAGTTCAAAAATGTTTTAAATAAATGCTGTTTTAACTTAAGTACGGGAAACAAAAGGCTCTGCCGTACTCAGAGCAATAACAATGAAATATAATATCGTAAATGAGATCAAATTGATCTACACAAGAAAAGGAAATGCTGAAAAAAAAGTACTGAACTCCCAGGATGCTACAGATATTTTCAGGGAACATTTTGATGCAGATCAGATCGACTACAGAGAGTCATTTTACTCAATGTATATGAATCAGGCTAACAAGGTCTTAGGAATACAAAAAATATCAGAATCTGGAATTACCTCTTCTCTTGTTGACATCAGAATCATCATGCAGGGAGCTCTATTATGCAATGCCGTATCATTTATTATAGCTCATAACCATCCTTCCGGAAACCTTACACCTTCTCGTGAAGACATAGGGATCACAAAAAAAATAAAGGAGGCTGCCCAACTATTAAATATTAACCTGCTTGATCATTGTATAATAACTTCAACCGACTCCTTCTCTTTCTCCGATGAAGGTATTTTATAAGGAACTTAAATTTCTAAAAATAAGAATCCAGAGCCGGTTCCCGGTCTGGATTCTTGTGGCGTCGCGGAAAGATGCTTGTCCTTTAGGAGGCCAACCATCTTTCCGCAAATACTAAACAATGCTTCTCAAATTAGATGGTTTTATTTGAAGTGGAAATATATATTTGTAAGCTAAAGAAATAGTATTTATCCGTTTAGCTTTTTGTTGTTGAATTGAAATTCAATTTTCTCCTCATTTCCAAAACTGTCTGAGAGCCATACCGTAAATGATTGTGAAACTTCAGATGTTGAAGTATAATACAATCTGAACTCTTTCTCATAAAGAGGATAAATATCATTAGGAAAGTAAGGTTGAGTGTTATAATACTGCAGCTTTCCTGCTCCCTCAAACTGAAAATATCGAAGATAATATTTGGTGTCAACAAAATTACCTTCAGGAATAATTTTGATACGAATCTCCACATACTCATCTTTAGCGATATCCTTAGGAACAGGCATAACCGACACCTTAAAAGGATAATTTTGCTGAATTTCCAAATCATCTTTCTCACATGATTGTAAAAATAGTCCAATCACAAATAGTAGCAAGAAACACTTTAATTGTATTTTAGCTGTATTAATTATATTTTTCATTTTTCATTATTTTTAGAAATTATATCTTATTCCAACCCCCAGCAGAGAGTGAAAATTAACCATTTGACTATTTTTCAAAAAGCGAAGTTGCCCGTTGACCAGGAAAACTAAATGCTCAGTCAGATAGCTTTCAATAGACAGCTTACCGTTCGTCCCATAAATAAAATTACCTGTAGAGTTAAGCTTTGATCCATCATACAACAATTCATCACCTCTATTAATCTGCTCATAACCAACAAGACCTCCAATTCCCAGATTAAAATTGACATTTCGCATGAAGTCTCCCCAAACATAAAAACTGTACCCACTGCTCAGCAGGAAACTATCTATCGGGATATCGCCGCTTGTGTATTTATAATATTTTCTACCATATTCTGCCAGTCCAAAAAAGTAATTACCATTCTTCGAGTAAGAAACAAGCCCAGTACTTAACATATAATTTTGTTTTTCTGGAGATTTTGGAAATACCGAATAGGTAAATTCAATACCAATTTGCTTAGGAATCATCTGTTGAGCAAATATTTTGCTACTCATTATCATCATGAAGATGACTGTTAAAAATATTTTGTGCATCTTACTCCGTTTTAATGGTTAAACTATGTATCACTCTTGCACGAACCAGATCTTCATTTTCAAGCTGTACTTTCAGATGCCTTCCCCCATTCTTTTCCAGAATTTCAATCTCCAAAACCTGATCTTTTAAGAGCGTAAACTGATCAAGCATATAAATCCCTTTACTGTCTGAATGATCAGCTATTATCCTTTCCGGGAAATACGTACGAACCTTCTCTAAAATCTTATCCTGAACGACCGTTCGCTTTAAGTTCTTTTTATCGACAATTTTAAAATTGACTAGCTCAATAGCATACCACACATTACTTTGATTCTTAACCTGCAATGTGAAATAAAACTTGCTGTCATTAACGTGCAGTGCCCTGACTGAAAACTCAATTCCATAGCTTTTTGAAACAATATGTTTAATAGTTCTGTTGCTTTTCCTGTAAAGATTTTCCATAATGAGCCAAGTGAAAGATGTTGAGCTTCCTTTAAGATCTTCAAATAATACATCAGCATCCTGTCTCTCCATACCTCTCTGAAGTTTTACTAAATCATAGCTGAGTATTTCCGGATAAGAACTGTAGGATGCATCAAAACTGTAAAATTTTCCATCTTCAGTAATGACCGAAAAATTAGTTTCCTCTTCAAAATCCCTGACAGCTGACTTAACCCGAAGAACGTTTCCTATAGGCTCTGCCTTATTGGCAACCAAGAAGTTACTTCCCAGGTCAACATATCGTATTGATGTAGGAAATATCAAATGGCTGGTTTTATTGTAGGTAACTTGTATCCTGAAAGGCTCTAATTTTGCCTGTTCCAAGGAAATATAAGTTGTCACAGAATCCTGCCCAAATGCCTTGCTTACTAATAGAAGTAATAGCATAATGAGAATATAATGACTCTTTTGTGTATTCATTTTTATTTTTTTTGATTAGTTATTTTTGGGTAAGAGGAATACCTGATGGCCAGCTTTTACAGTTACTTTCAATTGTCTGACTCTCTTCTGAAAATAACCCGACAGTCCCTGTACTACTCCCCTGCTCAGATCAGCTGCAATCTGCTGCCCTGCAGATTGGGTCATCATAATATTGGTGCCTGAAGTCTGGCTCATATTAGCTACAATATCGCTTACCGCATTCTGCTCCGCTGAATAAGGAACATACAATCCCACCTGACCGTCGGTGTCATAAACATTGATTTCTACAGGATAGATATTACCTTGAGATTGAATGGAAGATATTTTTAACTGAAGCCTCCCACCCTGAAATTTGCTTACTGCAATCAGTAAACTCCCAATTGGAATTTCAGCTCGTCCGACTTTCATCGCTTCTGAAAGCCTTATAGATAATGTACTTTCATTGACCAAAGTCTTAGTTTCATAGACCACACCTCTTATTGCGTTTTTTGTTTGAACCGAGTTTTCTGAATCATTTTGACTGTCATAAAATCTATTCTGATTCAAACCTGCGACAAAAGCACTATCCGACTGGTCTCTGTATAATGAGGAAACAACATTGGAACGGACCGGTATTGCTGAAGTCAGTTTAACCTTCTTTTCCGTTGACTTTTCGATCTCTTCTTTTCCTGCTGGTTTTTCCTGCTTTGGCGTCGTTGGAAGATACTTAGCAGCCATTTGATACGATTTTTCCATGAGCTCTAACTGGTCGTTGATTCTCAGACCCGCAGGAACAGCATGATTTTGCATTGACTCATTCTTTAGCCTTGAAATTTCTTTCCTCAGATTATTGACCTCCTGATCATCCCGATTATAGAAAGAGCTTAAGGTCTGCTGTGCATTTCGATAACTGTTCAGAGCATTCTGATCAGATTGCTGAAATACACTTTTAGTGGATGTTGAAGAAGGTGGGTTGCTATTATCGTTTACACCGTTCTGGTCATTCCAGTAATCTGATAAAGTTGTTATTGAATTTCTCTTTTCTTCATTCTTTTGCTCTAATAACTGCTGCTCATAAGCCTTTTGCTTATCAGACTGCAATTGACCGTCTTTTGCCTGTGGAATAGCTGCATTAAAGCCAGCCTCTTCAATAATGGTATGATCGGTTTTGGGCTTAAAGATGAGATAAAAGCAAGATGCACATACAGCAGCCATCAAAAAGTAGATGAAAGGTTTCTTTAGTCTTTCCCATTGAGCCTTGGGATGATCATTCACTCCGTTAGAATTTTGTGAGAGATCATTTTCTGTCACTCTAATTTTCTCTGAATCTTTCATATTCTATTTTTTAGTGGATGAGTTTACTATTTCATTATGCTTCGATCCTTTTTCGATAGGTTTCTTAGAAATGCCGTCAATATGATTGATAGAAATGGTATTACTTCTTTGACCTGTCGAAATACAGATATTCACAATGACGATGACGGTTATCAAAACATAACCACCAAAGAAAACCTTGGTCAGGAATTTTTGTCGCTCTACAGGAAGAGATTTCCAGTGTGTATCAATCTTTACAACATAATTTTCGAGTGTATCTCTTAGTTTTTTCATATCGGTCTTATTAGCGTTCAACAGTTTCGACATCTCTATTTTCAAGCACGTTGAATTTTTCAATGATAAATCCCTGAGGATTGCTGTCAGACCGTACAGAATTAACCAATGAACAGTTGGTAATTAAATTTCTGATGGTAAGATTACTGGACCTGATAATGAATTGTCTTGCATAAGTTTTTACGTCATAAGGGTAACTATCAAAGTTGGCAACGACACTGTCTACCTCAACTCTCTGCTGGATATTACCTGAAATGATTCTGTTATAGTAACCTTTTTCCTGAAGGTCTTTATAGTAATTGAATGCGGATTGATCAGCCAAATTGAAAGCCCTTTTGACATTACTTTCAATAGCATTCTTGTCTGGGGCAATGGTGAAGAATAATTCGTGAAATCGTCTCACATGCTCTCTTGCTTCTACAGGTCTGTTGATCGACATATCCTGTGAAAGGGCTACCATCAATGATTTGCCGTTATCCAGCACATAGATCTTTTGACTCTGCTCTTCGGCAAACTGATAGGATTTGAATACCACAATCCCTACGACTCCAAAACACAACACCGCAAAAACGAATGTAAACAAACGGATCTGTTTGAAGCTGCTCTCAATATTTCTTAATGTTTTAAATTCCATAGAACTGTATTTTTATTTTAATAATCTTCCCGAAATATTACCCGTCGCAGAACCTACTGCTGCTCCCGCAACATTACCTGATTTCGTAGCAGTTTGGTTTACATTACGCATAAAGTTGCCTGCACCTCCTGCCTGAATCACCCAGCCAGTCACCGTTGGTACCGTAAAATAACCGATGATCCCAATTACCATATAGATGATGTATACCGTATTGGAGGTATCAGGAATGAAAGTGGGATCTGCGAGCATCTCGATATCCCGTTCTAAAATCAGAGTTTGCATCTTGGCAAGAATGGCACTGAATATATCAGCAACAGGAAGCCATAGGTAAACACTAACGTACCTGGTCAGCCACTGGGTTAAAGTTGTTTGGAAACCATCCCAGACGGAAATCGCAAATGCTATTGGTCCCAAGATTGAAAGCACTATCAGAAAGAATGTTCTGATGGTATCAATAACTAAGGCTGCCGATTGAAACAGAATTTCAAGAAACTCCCGGAAACCATCTCTGATATCTTTTTTGATGGCAAACATTTCTCGTTCAATATACATTCCGGACATCGTGACCAGATCCGATGGTGACCATCCGAGCTCTTCCAGCTTTTTATCAAATCCTTCATTTGAAATCAGGTAAGCCATCTCCGGATTCCTGAGCATCGCTTCCCGTTCTAAAAGATCTTTTTTCTGTTGCAGCTCGTTCATATCCAAGACCTGATTCTCCAACATGGAGTGGCTGCCCTGAACAATCGGGCTCATCACTCCATTAAGGCTTCCTAAAACCAATGTGGTAAAAAACATAATGCAGATGCCTATGGCAAAAGGTCTCAGCATGGGAAACAAATCAATCGATTCTGCACGACTCAATGACTGCCAGACTTTTAGTGCTACATACAATAAAGCGCCTAATCCGGCGACCCCTTTTGCCACAACAGCCATATCAGCGCACATCGGCATCATTTCCTCATAAACGGAACGAAGTACTTCGTGTAAGTTATTCGGTTCCATCTTACCAGTATTTTTGATTGGAGGTTCCGTAAAGATCCAGCACCCTTTGGGTATTGTTCTGTTTTTTTGCTCTGAGATAACTGACCGAAATATTCTTGTTGGTATAGTATCGTACCAGATTATGATACGCTTTGACCTCTTTATAAACCCGGTCAACAACATCCATCCTTTCTTTATCATTCAGAGAAAGACCGTTAGAAGTGATGATCTCTTTGAGTTCTTTCAATAGCTCCGTGCTCTCCGTAAGAAGCGCAGAATAACCATTGGCAATGGAAGCTAATTCCTGAGCATTAAAATTGGGGTCATTCAGCATTTTACCGAAATTGTTGACATACATCTCAGAAACATCACCCACTAAAAGGACAGTCTGCTGAACCTTTCTGGCATCTTTGACCAGATTATTGATGGCTTTCAGCTGGTCATAATACTCTTTACCCTGTTCATATACTTTCTTAACTTCATTGAAGTTCTTAACAACGTTAGATACCGTTGAAGAAGTCTGTACAATTTCATTGGCTGAGTTCAAAATTCCCGAAGCCAGGTTTGCAGGGTCTGTTACGACAAATTGTGCTTTTGTATAAGTTACGGTAGCAAAGAATGCTACCATTAAGGTTTTAATGATTAAATTTTTCATTGTTGTACATTTTTAAATGATTTAATGGTCTTTTCTATTCGATTTGATTCTCTTAAGAGAAATCCTCTTGATGGCATGTTCGACATTGCCGTCAAGTTCCGATGCAAGATTCATCACTTCCATCTTTTCCGTTTCTTCTGTAGTATATGCCAGATATTCTTGTGTTGAAACTTCAGTGGCATAGACTGCAGAGTGCGTTCCACCCAGTCCAATCCAGACTTCCTTGTACAGCCTTCTCGGATCGTTGTTCATATTGATCGACAGCACCTGGGACTTTTCTTTATCAGTCAATCCAAGCATCGCCTGAATATCATCAAACTTGTTCATATACTTCCTTTGGTCAAGAAGAATCTTACAATCCGAATTATTAATGATACTTTCTTTCACAATCGGTGACTGAATGATATCATCAACTTCCTGAGTTACTACAATGGCTTCTCCGAAGAATTTCCTGACGGTCTTGAACAGGTACTTGATATACTCAGCCATACCTTCTTTGGCAATGGCTTTCCAGGCTTCTTCGATAAGGATGAGTTTTCTGATTCCTTTGAGTCTTCGCATCTTATTGATAAAGACCTCCATTATGATAATGGTTACAATAGGAAATAGAATTTTATGATCTTTAATAGCATCGATTTCAAAAACAATAAAACGCTTGGATAATAAGTCCAGCTGCTTCTCTGAATTGAGCAGATAGTCATACTCTCCTCCTCTATAGTAAGGTTCCAGCACATTGAGAAAGTTGGCAATATCAAAGTCTTTTTCCCTGACTTTCTTTTGCTCCAATACTTTCTGATAATCATCTTTGACGTACTCATAGAATCCGTTGAAAGAAGGATGCTGGTCATCGGTTTTAATTCTTTCGATATATCCGCTGACTGCATTGGAGAGTGCCACTTCCTCTGAACGGGTTGGTGGTTCATCGTCTCTTTTCCAAAGAGTCAGAATCAAGGTTTTTATACTCTCCCTTTTTTCAATGTCAAAAACGCCGTCATCAGTATAGAATGGATTGAAAGCGATAGGATTGTCCTCGGTATAAGTAAAATAAACCCCGTCCTCTCCTTTGGTCTTTCCTTTAATGAGTTCACATAATCCCTGATAGGAATTTCCGGTATCTACAAGAAGGACATGCGCTCCCTGCTCATAATACTGTCGCACCATATGGTTGGTGAAGAATGATTTACCACTGCCCGATGGACCAAGGATAAACTTATTTCTATTCGTAATAATCCCCTGTTTCATCGGCAGATCTGAAATATCCAGATGAATCGGTTTTCCGGTCAAACGGTCAGCCATTTTGATCCCAAAAGGTGAAGGTGAATCCTGATAGTTGGTTTCCTCTGTAAAAAAACACACAGCAGGTTCGATGAATGTGTAAAAGCTCTCTTCACTAGGAAAATCGCCTGCATTACCGGGAATTCCTGCCCAATATAAGGTAGCTGTATCCGTGGTATTATGACGGGGCTTACATTCCATCAAGGCTAGCGCACTACCAGTATCATTTTTTAACTGCTTGAATTCAGCAGAATTGTCAGACCATGACATCACATTAAAATGAGCACGGATAGATTGAAGACCATAAGAGTGTGCTTCATTCAAATACTTTTCTATCCATTCCTTATTGATCTGATTGGCTCTGCTGTATCTTGCTAAAGAGTGCATATTCCTTGCTGATTTTTCAAATTGGCAAAGGTTCTCATCACTATTGTCGATGAACAGATATTGGTTATAAATGTGATTGCAACTGAGCAGAAGTCCCACCGGAGAAGCAAATGATAAAAGACAGTCGCTGCGATCGGTGCTTAATTTCTCATAACGACTGTGTGATGAGACAGTACTTGGTAAATCCTCCGTATCCGATAAGGTGTGCATACTAATCCGGTTGTTACCAATCCGCATTTCTTCTGAGCCTAATTTGATGTCCTGCAATGATGGATGGGTTTCACGGGACAGAGTCAGATACTGTTCCAGTAGTCCTGATCTCTCGGAAGTTCCTGATATCTCATCTTCTGTCATCCTTTCCAAATGGATATAACCGCTGTCATTCATAATCCGCTCCAGCTGATCGACCGCTTCAAGAAAACGACCAATGACTTCTTTGTCTTTAATCTTTTTTGGAATCAGTTTTCCTTTACAGAGTGATGAAAAGTTGCTCTGCATCCGCATTCTCTCCTTACTTGTTTTTGTGATAAACAGGTAGCAGTAATGATTTAAAAAGGGCCTCTCATTGAAATGCCTTTCAAATGATTTGGAAAGAAAACTCTGGTCTTCTTGTGACAAATCAGGATTGTAGTTTTCTTTCATAAACCAGTCCTGTTTGTGAACGATGGTGAAATCCGGGAGTGTTTTAATCGCTTTAAACCAAGCGGAATGCATGGCTTCATACTCAGCGGAAGCGACAGTAAACAGTTCGGGGAGTCTGACCTTAAAGCAAACCGTAACATCAGCGTCTTTTGAAATGATACAATCATTTTCAATCGCCAACAGTGGAAATTTACTTTCCAAAGTGGCTGCCTTGGAAGAATTTCTCATACGTCTGTTCTTTTACGGTTAGATTTCAAATACCGATAAATACTCTTTCGACTGATGATGTATTTTGGATGCTTTTTTTGAGCACCCATTTTCATCAGACCGTGCTCACCATATTTTCTATTCAGTGCGAAAGTCTGCCAGGTAAGAAGTCCACTGCTGAATCCTCCGAGAATTAAACACAGATAGGTATTGACGCCTGCCATATACATAACCATGATACAGATCAATATTCCTAAGAGTCCTCCACTGAATATAAAGAGGTATTGCGCTTTAAGTCCCTTGAACTCTACCGTCCTTCCTATTCCTTTATTGATATGATAGTTATTCATAATTGTCATTTAAAGGAAGAATGAACGAAGAATGGTTGCGGCAACAATTAAGAAGATACATGCTCCGAACCAGCTGGCAGCAGTTTTACTGGTATCAGGGTCACCGCTGCTGAACTTGTTATAGACTTTTACGCCTCCGATGAGTCCGACGACTGCACCGATGGCATAAATTAATTGGGTAGCGGGTTCAAAATAAGAAGTGACCATCTGTGTAGCCTCATTGATTCCGGCTGAACCATTGCCTTGACCAAATACCGAATTAATTGTTACGAATGTTAAAATTGCGTACAGCAATTTTTTTCTTTGTTTTTTCATAATGAATAGATTTTTGATTATGAAACCCGCACTTTACGGGCTTGAAGACAAAGATGTCCGAGTCTAGGTACTCAGTAACAGGAATGGCATTGGATGGAATCTTTTGGCTGTTAAAGAACCGTGCGCCAGTCAGAATTCCTGTATAATTAATTGTAAATTTGTAAGGAATTTCAAAAAAGAGAAATCATGGATAAAAGGTTCACAGATATTATTGAGCTCATCAAACAGTCTCGTAACAATGCGATAAGAAAAGTCAATGAGGAACTCATCGATCTATACTGGAATATTGGTAAGTATATCAGCAAAAAGGTAGAGCTGAGTGAATGGGGACAATCTGTGGTTAAAGAACTTTCTCAGTTTATCCAGACTCATGAACCTGAACTAAAAGGTTTTTCGGATAAGAATCTTTGGAGAATGAAGCAGTTTTATGAGACTTACAAGGAATTTCCAAAAATCTCAACACTGTTGAGAGAAATCAGCTGGTCTCATAATCTGTCCATATTCTCCAGATGTAAATCAATCGAGGAAAGGGAATTTTATATCAAGTTGACCAAACAGGAAAATTATAGCTTCCGGGAGTTAGAGAGACAGATATCCAGCAGCCTTTTTGAAAGAACGATGATTGGAAATTCAAAACTCTCAACAGTGTTGAGAGAAACTAACGCTGATATAGTCAATACATTTAAAGACAGCTATGTATTTGACTTTTTAAATCTGCCTGAAACATTCAATGAAAATGATCTCCAAAAAGGTTTAATTGAGCAGATGAAAAATTTTATCCTGGAGTTAGGACGGGATTTTCTTTTTATCAGCGAAGAGTACAAAGTACAGGTCGGCAATTCTGATTTTTATATCGATCTTTTATTCTTCCACAGGGGGCTGCAATGCCTTGTCGCTTTCGAACTGAAAGCAGATAAATTCAAACCCGAACATCTGGGTCAGCTTAACTTTTATCTGGAAGCGCTGGACAGGGATATTAAACGTCAGAACGAAAATCCAAGCATCGGCGTACTGCTTTGTAAAGACAAAGACAGCGAAGTAGTAGAATATGCGCTGAGTAGAAGTCTTTCTCCGACAATGGTTTCTGAATACAAAACGCAGCTTCCCGACAAAAAGGTTCTGCAGAAAAAACTGCATGAATTGTTTGATAACAGATCTTAGTTGAAACTTCTTAATAACAAAAGGGGAATTTGCCTAAACAAACTCCCCAATATCGAAACCTTCAACACCATCTTTGTAACTGGAAGATATGCCTTCAACATCATTCGAAATGCTCTGACTTAACAAATTTGAAATACGCTTCGAAGCCTCCCCCAACGAATTCTCCAAAAGATCAAAAAGCTCGGTCCCATGAATTTTTTGAATTATAGCAACTGCTTGCTGTTCTAAATCCGGTTCCAGTATTTTTCGCTGTAACAGCTGACCCGCAGTACTCAATTCCTGAAAGGTAACCCCCGTAGCAAACCCGCCTTCGATATTAGAGTCCTGATACTTCCAATCTTCTTCCTCCTGCCCCCAATTATCCTTGATTAGAATATTATCAAGATTTTTATTCTCGGTTACATCTTCAGCTTTCCCGTTCCTGGTTTCTGATTCAAAATTATCTTCTGCTAATGAAGTAAATTCAAGGTGGCTTCCAGTGGCTTCAACTGGCAAACCTTTTCTTTTTGTTTGCTTAATATCTCCCATTATAGATGGAGAACTTTTCTTAGTATTACCCCTATCTTTCGCACGGACTTTGACTTGGAATCTTCTGTTGAGAAGAATTAGAATGATAGCAATTAATAAACCTATAATGATTATTTTTTCCATAAAATGATATTAAAAAATGGGACGGTATTTTTTATTGAAATCATCAGTAATTTCCTTTTCAAACATTTCGAAGTGATACGCCAGTATATTATCCAGATAAGCATACAGAGAAATCTGGTCATCGGCAATAATCTGAATAATGCGCGAGAGGCGCTCGTGATATTCAGGACGGATATAGATACTTTTATCACCCCGCTTAGTCATTGTGTGATGAGTAAGAAACTGCTCGACATAACTTAAATCTAATGTTTTTTTATTCTTCAACTTATTTTTTGTCCCACCTTTCTCCTTTGGAAAACCATCAGTTTTTGAAAGAAATTCCTTCTCAGGACTTCCTGCCATAATGGACATCAGATATTGTTCATCGATCCCCCTTTCATCATTGTTATTTTTTTCATATTCCATATTCTTATAGTTTTACAATTCTTAAAAATTCTTCTACAAATTGATCCAGCCTGCATTGAGCTAACAATTTAGGATCTGCAGGCAGTAATGTTGATCTGAAAACCGTTTTTGCTGTCAACTCTCCTTCTTTCCGAAATCTTTTACTGTCTGTAATACTTGTTTCCATAAGTGGCAGTCCTAAATCTGAAATCACTTTACTGTAGTTTTTGTAGAGCAACGTCCGTTCTCTTCCATCCACCTGATTCCAGAATAGATGTACAGCCCGAATTCCCGTTTGAGTTTCTTTCATTAATACATTGGTCAGAACATCGGTGAAACTTAACGTACTTTCCAGCACAACACGATCCGCAGTAATGGGAGAAAAAATATAATGGACTTTCGTCAAAGTTTTTAAAATACCGGCGGTATTCACAGTTCCCGGTAGATCTAAAAATATAACATCAGGAATTGTTTCAGATCCATCAACATAAGCATCTATATCCTCTAAAACCTGGTCGGCTTTACTCTGGAAAATGGGATATGCTTTTTTATTAATATTCGTAAATTGTTTGTGAGCGATCTTTTTTAAAATCTCATTCTGCATCACCATTTTTAAATCCCGCTCTCTCATCTGGAGTAAACTGTACTGTGGAAAGTCACAGTCAAAAACGGCAACATGATACCTCATCCGATAATGAAGAATACTTGCTAGAAGTGATGTAAAAGTACTTTTTCCCACGCCTCCTTTTTGGGTGGAAAATGCAATGATGGTAGGTTGTTTTTTTGTTTTCATTTTGCTTGATTTTGGTTATACATAATTGGGAATAAAGACTGATTGACAGCCCCTGGGCAATACATATATCAGGTTCCCTGTACAGCTTTCAGTGCTACTGGACGGAATTCCCTAAAGCTGTATTGACTTCAATCAGTTCTGGCTGAATGCCATTCATCCTGCAATCCTTAAAAATTGATTTCCTGACAACTATCTTTCAAAGAGACTATCTTGAGAGCTGGAATTCCGGAAAGCTGGCATGCAGGGGTTCTGCTGTTCAAGATTTCTGTCAAATCTGCAGTTGGGAAGTCCCGCTTTCAATCTGATACAAATGAATACGATTTCTTCTTCGGAATATTCTTAATGGTAGTTTTTGGCGTAAAGTGTCAGTCTATGGCTTTGTCTAACATTCTGTTTTTCTATATCATACAAGCTTACTTTGTGTTGGAAGACTAAGGAGTTTTTGGAGTTGGACTGTTTTTAATGCTTTAAAGCATTAAATATATTTTCTTACTGAAATTTCCTTTCACCCGAAAGGAGCAAGTTATGTTTTGAGTGCCTCATAACTTTTTTCGTGCCTCAAAACAACTTGCCCTGGCTGGGGCTTTAAAAATCACTCCGAAGTCATGATTTTACTAATATTAAATTAAATGCGATGGACCTAAATAAAAAAAGCAAAGGCGGGCGTAAGTCCAAGCTTAATCCAAGTAAAAACAGGCATGTATTTAGACTTACGGATGAAGAAAATATAAAGTTTTTAAATTTATATGAGGCTTCCGGAATGAGTAACAAAGCGAAATTTATTACAACAATTTTGTTTCAGAAAGAATTAAAAATTGTAAAAGTGGATATTTCAACAATAGATTATCATACCCAATTGACCAAATTCTTCTACCAATTCCAATCGATTGGAAACAATTATAATCAGATTGTAAAAATTTTATACCGAAACTTTACTGAGAAAAAAGCGTCTTTCTATCTCTTTAAACTGGAAAATCATACCAGAGAACTAGCTTTAATTGGTAAGCAGATTATAGAACTCACCAAAGAATTTGAACAAAACCATATTCAAAAAAATTCTGAAAAATGATCGCTAAAATTGGAAAAGGTGAAAACCTATGGGGTGCTCTTACCTACAATCAACAGAAGGTGGACAACGAAAAAGGAACGGTTTTATTCACTAATAAGATTCCTGATTTGTGGGATCGACCTTATTCGGTTAAATTTTTTCATCAGTACTTTGAACCCTACTTGATTGCCAATAACAAAACTGAAAAACCGGTAAGACATATCTCACTTAATCCTGATCCTGAAGATAAGGTTAATGACAAAGATTATCGGGAAATGGCTCAGCAATATATGCAGGAAATGGGTTATGGCAACCAACCGTATGTTGTTTTTAAACATACTGATATTGACAGAACGCACATTCATATTGTGACCACCTGTGTCCAGATCGACGGAAAGAAAATATCAGATCGATATGATCACCCCCGATCAATGGAAACCTGCAGAAAACTGGAAAGACAATACAACTTAAAAGTTGCTGGTGAGAATAGAAATTTAAATCAAAACTCTATTTTTAAACCTGTAGATTATACTAAGGGGAATATCAAAACACAATTATCCTCGATACTACGACACCTTCCTCAAACCTACAGCTTTCAAGGCATAGGTGCATATAACGCTTTACTCTCTCAATTCAATATTTCCTGTGAAGAGGTTACTGGAGAACTGCACGGAAAAATGAGAAAAGGAATGGTCTATTTTGCAACGGATAAAAATGGAAAAAAAATAAGCAATCCTTTTAAATCATCCCTTTTTGGTAAGCATGTAGGAGTAAAAAATATTCAAGCCCTTATTGAGAAGTCAAAAGTGAAAATGAAAAATGATCCTTCAAAATTCATTCTTAAAAGAACTATAGAAGCCGCTCTCAGCACAAGTAAATCGGAAGCTTCTTTTAAGACTCAACTTTTGGAACAGGGAATCGCTACAGTCATACGAAAGAATGATGATGAAAGGATCTACGGAATTACATTCATAGACCATAACTCCAAATCTGTTTGGAATGGTTCACAGCTGAGTAAAGAGCTTTCAGCCAACGCATTCAATAAACTGTGGAATGAGGTAGAAAAAAAGGCTGAAACCAGTTCATATAATAGTTCTAATAATGATATATCGCTTGAAAAATCTTCAGAACATTTCTTCAACAATAACAGCTACGAAGTATTTGACGGATTTTTTAGCGGATTATTGTCTTCAGATACTAATGAGGATCAGGAGGAACAAATTTTTGAATCACAAATGAAAAAGAGAAAAAGAAAAAGAAGAAAAAAATAACCTCATTTTGATAAACTACCTTTATAATTATACTCTCAGAACCATAGTCAGCCAATGTATGCCTGCAACGGCGCATTTATAGTTGAGAATACCTGATCCTGTATCTATGCTTCTAAAATGTGATATGCAGGGTGAAGAAGATTTAAGAGGGCTTGCCAAAATCATGGCATTTATGCGAGCGGTAAGCATTATTCTGGTACTAATTCATCTGTACTGGTTTTGTTACGGATTTTTTGCACAGCAACAATGGACACTGGAACTCATCAATAAAATACTTTATAATTTTAACAAAACAGCAGGGTTATTTTCTCATACCATCTACTCTAAGCTCTTCGCAATTGTTTTGTTAGGTTTGAGTTGTCTTGGTACCAAAGGCGTAAAAAATGAAAAGATCACCTGGAAAAAAATTAGTATTGCTTTTTCTATTGGCTTTGTACTATTCTTTTTAAACTCAATTATTTTACAACTTGATACCGGCTTTACAGCTCTGCTTTATATTCTCTCTACCGGCTCCGGATACATCTTCTTGATGCAGGCAGGAGTCTGGATAAGCCGTTTACTCAAAACAAACTTAATGACCGATGTTTTTAACAATGAGAATGAAAGCTTTCAGCAGGAAACCCAATTACTCTATAATGAATACTCGGTTAATCTTCCCACAAAATTCTATTATCAGGGGAACTGGCATCAGGGATGGATTAATGTAGTCAATCCGTTTCGTGCGACCATTGTTTTAGGAACACCAGGCTCGGGAAAATCATACGCCATTGTCAACAACTATATCAGACAGCATATCGAAAAAGGATTTTCTATGTACATCTATGATTTTAAATTCGATGATTTGTCTACTATCGCGTACAACCATCTTCTCAATCATTCTGATGCTTATACCGTAAAGCCGAAATTCTATATCATCAACTTTGACGACCCTAGAAAAAGCCATCGATGTAATCCTTTAAACCCCGATTTTATGACGGATATATCGGATGCATATGAAGCGGCCTATACCATTATGTTAAACCTGAACAGAAGCTGGATACAAAAACAAGGCGATTTCTTTGTTGAGAGTCCTATCATACTGCTAGCTGCCATCATATGGTTTCTTAAGATATATAAGAACGGCAAATACTGCACTTTTCCACACGCTATTGAACTGTTGAACAAAAAATATGAAGAGGTCTTTACGATATTAACCTCTTATTCTGAATTAGAGAACTACCTATCTCCTTTTATGGATGCATGGCAAGGAGGTGCCCAGGATCAGCTACAGGGACAAATCGCATCGGCTAAGATTCCTTTGTCTAGAATGATCTCACCACAATTGTACTGGGTAATGACCGGCGACGATTTTTCTTTGGATATCAATAATCCCAATGAGCCTAAAATTCTGTGTGTAGGAAATAATCCTGATCGTCAGAATATTTATTCTGCTGCTCTTGGGTTATACAATTCAAGAATTGTTAAACTGATCAATAAAAAAGGACAGTTAAAAAGTTCTGTCATTATTGACGAGTTGCCTACTATTTATTTCAGAGGCTTGGATAATTTGATTGCTACTTCCAGAAGCAATAAAGTTTCCGTATGTCTTGGGTTTCAGGATTTTTCCCAGCTGACAAGAGATTATGGAGATAAGGAAAGTAAAGTGATTCAGAATACGGTCGGCAATATTTTCAGCGGACAGGTAGTAGGGGAAACAGCCAAAACCTTATCCGAACGTTTTGGAAAAATACTGCAAAAAAGACAAAGTATATCCATCAATAGGAACGATACTTCCACCTCCATTTCTACCCAATTGGACAGTTTGATACCTGCTTCGAAGATCTCTACCTTAACCCAGGGATTTTTTGTCGGTGCTGTATCTGATAACTTTGACGAAAGGATTCAGCAGAAGATTTTTCATTCCGAGATTGTCGTAGACAATGTTAAGCTTTCTGAAGAAATGAAAAGCTTTCAGCAGATACCGCAGATCCGATCCTTTATTGATGAAGACGAGAATGATTCTATGACCAGGCTGATTCAAGATAATTATAGAGAAATTAAGTCAGATATTCTCAATATCATCACAGATGAAATGGATCGAATAAAAAATGATCCTGATTTGCAACATTTATTGAACTCGGATTAAAGAATGAAACCTCAAATACCATACGATTTGAGGTTTCTATTTGTATTTATGTTACTCAGCATCAATGTTCATAAAATATTGATTCAAATTGTCACTCACCAATTGAAGGAATTTGGTTGGTCCCTGTTTTCTGTTACGGATTTCAAAGATGGTTTTATGAAAGTTACCTAAATCGCAATCCAATGACTTTTCTGTAAATTTTATCACTTCGCTTAACTCTATATTACCACCGTTAAAGCAACGCATCTGGTAAAGCGCATAGATAAGCTCAATAAGTCCGACCTTTGATCCCGACCAGCTCAAAGGAGAAAATACTTTAGTGGTAAAGGTATCATTCGAATTTTCAATTTGCTTTTTTAAATACTGATCAAATTGCTGATTGGAAATAAATCTGGCGATCATATGATCGTGGGATGTTGTAAAATTCGGATCATAATTATAAAATCCGGATGATAGCTTCATTTTTAGATCGTAGGAATTGCGAACAAATATTTTATGATCAAGATAGGTTGCTTCCCGTTTATAGTAACTGTAAAATTCAGAATGCTCCAAATAAAAGTCTTTCAATTTTTCCTGTTCTGCTTCATAATATTTTTTTAAGGTCTTATTTCCGGCAGCCGGTTTATGAGATTCAATATCCAGTACTGCAGAATAATAAATAAATTTTGAGATAAACTGCGGTTTCAGTTTTTTAAAAAACAATACTTCTTCAGCAATATGATCAAAATGATGATTTGAAACCAGAAGTTTTAATTTCCTTATCGACTCATCAATAATAAGTAATGCCTTTTCTGAAATTTTGATCAGATCATTTCCGTCAGCATTGACTTCGTTAATCTTTAGGTCCAGATCCTCCAATAACTTCGAAGTTCTTTTAAAAATAGTTTTTGTTACCATGTCCTTTTTTAAGGAATTTACAAAAATTACCTAAAGCACGACTTAATCAACTAATACCCAGCTCCCTTTTCCGATTCTTTATATAATCAGTAGGTCTGATCCCATTGATATCAAAGAACAGATTTGAAAAGTTCTGGCGTGCCGCTATACCACATTCATCAGCCAGAGCCTCGATGGTATAATTTAAATATTTACTGTTCGTATTGAGTAAATTTGTTATATAATTAATGCGTAGTTCAGCCATATACTTATTAAAATTCATCCCTTTTTGCTCATTGATGTAAACCGAAAGATAGTGGGAATTGGTTCCCAGCTTTAAAGCAATACTTTTCTGCGTAATCCCTTTCTTTTTGAAATGTTGCTCCTGCTCAAACTTCTGAAGTTTTTCTTTTATTTCTAAGGTTATTTCCGGGGTAAGAGAAGTCTTTCTTACAGGCAGTTCTATCATTTCTTCTCTTAAAGTATCATTCATATTATATTTTCCTTCAGCGATTCTCTTTTGAAGAAGCTGATATTGTTTTTTTATCTTTTGATCTCTTCGATACCGGACAACAAAAAAACCAAGAACTACACTTCCTGAAGCAATCAGTATCTGAGCCAATACTATTTTTTTAGTACTGGATCTCTCGATTTCTTCTTTTGCATCCATCAGTGTACGTCGGTCAAAATCTTTATGAAGTTTCAAAGATAAATAGGGAAAATCTTTACTGATTAAACTGTCAGCTTTTAAAAGCTGATTGGTATAGTACAGTTGCTTTTTGACATCCTTATCTTTATAATGATCGATAAGATAGTGATAACTCTTATAGACCTCTGGAAGTATAAAATCATGTTTATTGAAAATAGAGTCTATTTTGTTATAACATCCTACAGCCTTATTTACATTATCCTGTGCTTCATACGTTTTACCCAGATAATAATATACTACAGAAGCCCAGGCGAAATCGTTTCTCTTTAGAATATTGGGTAAAGATTTTTGCAAGTGATCCTCAGCACCAACATAATCTTTTTGATGAAATCTGGAAATTCCGGTGCATTTTAGGAAATAGCTTTTTTCAAGTACAAAATCACTATTATTAGCAGTTAGCCGATAACCTAAATTGCTTAAACTATCACTCTTGGCAAAATGATACAGATATCTGTTAAGTACAGTCAATTGATGTAAACAGTTGAGATACGCCTTCTCATAGTTAAACTGTTCATTTTCATGATGGTTTTCATTCAACTTTGACCTGTAAAATGAAGTACATTCAAGAAAATGGTTCATTGCGTCATCATAATAGCCCAAATGACTTTTTACAATTCCTAAATGATAAAGGACTTTATACCTATGGTACTCATCTTTTGAGCCTTTTGAATGCGTATAGGCTTTAATGTATTCATTTAAAGCCAGCTTAAATTTTTTTTGGTAAAAATAATAGATGATTCCCTTGCTTAAATATTCTTTACTGATGTCATCTTGGCTTCCATGCTGCAAACTGACAGTAAGTGCACTGTCAGCATACTTCATCTTGTTTTTATAGTCAAACTGTCTTGCATCTCTATACCCTTGAATCAGCTTTGAAAAATTATTTTCGTTTTTTGCTTTCTCAATGTACAGTTTTACATAAGGCATCGCATGAATGTCATCTATTGCCATTTTTTCATAAGGCTTTCTAATTTCACTGAAAGTTTTTTCTTCTTTCTTTTGTGAAAATAAAAATTGTGAAAAAACAGGAAATAAGATGAGAAAGCAATAAAACTTTTTCATAGACTGATATTTAGAACCTAACCATCTCAAAAATAAACATTTATGTTTTAAATAAATTAAATTTCAATGAATTAAATAACAGAAAGACAAAAATCCTGTAAAATACGCAAATACAACCACTTAAACTCTGATATTCTCATGTATTAATTTTAAAATTGAGACGTAACAATTTTAAAATAGAGCCGTATAACAGTTTTTTTCAGCTCATAAGCCGGATAATTTTGACATCAGAATTCTAATATAATCCGGCCGGGATAACCCAATTAAAATTATCAAAATGAAAAAGTTTATCCCATTTTTTAGCATAATCATCATAGCAGTTTGTCTACAAAACTGCACCCATCGAGATGAAGATACGATTTCAAATAGTGAATATATTGAAAAATCAGAGCCCACAATAAATGGCTTAGTAATGAAACAGGATTCTGCTAAATCCATAGAAGTCATTGAAGATCCTGGAACAAAAGATCCTCCCGTCAGAGACGGTGATAATTGGCGGCTTGCCAAAGATTAAAAACTTCAAATAAAATTATGATTCCTCATACCTCCATAACAGTTGTTACAGGCTTACCATGTCCAAAGAGTGGCATCTGGGAAAGTATGGGGAATTTCAAAACAACTATAACCCTCTTTAAGGGTGAACCGATGCCTGAATATTGCGGATGGAAAATCAAATGGAGGTTGGTTCAGGTCTGTTAAACCCAATAATGACATGCCATGAAAAACGTACAAACTATCTTTATCAAAACTGTTTCCTGCTTTTTTATTCTGTTGTTTGTTTATGCAAGTGTGAGCAAATTGCTTGATTTTGAAAACTTTCAAGTGCAGATTGCTCAATCACCATTACTTAGTGCTTATGCAGGTGTTATTTCCTATGCTGTTATTATCGTAGAATTAATTATTGTACTGTTATTAATTTTCCCAAGCAGCAGATTAACCGGATTATACTTATCAACTGCCTTAATGTCAGCATTTACGATCTATATATTTCTCATTTTAAATTACAGTGACTTTATTCCTTGCTCATGTGGAGGAATCTTGGAAAAAATGGGATGGACTGAACATCTGATTTTTAACCTGGTGTGCTTTTTACTAGGGGTAATTTCAATTATAAAAAAGGAAGACTCTAAGAGAAAATATATTTTGCTGGCATCCACAAATCTGTTCAGTATCCTATTTGTGATAACTTTATTTTTTACATCAGAGTACATCATTAAAAAGGAGAATAATTTCACAAGAAGATTTACTCACCATCCAATCATTGAAGAGGGATCAATTGATCTTAACGTTAACTCATATTACTTTGCTGGAAATGATGATAATCACTTGTATCTCGCAAATTTGACCAGTCCTTTTAAAATTATTAAAATTGACAAATCATTTAGAAAATTCGATACTATTGCAATAACTCCTTCTACAAAACATCGTTTTCGTAAATTAAAATATTCTATTCAGTATAATAGCCTGTTCGCATATGATGGTAGTGTTCCGATAATTTATCGATCAGCATTAGATTCATTAGATAAGCCAATTCAAGAGATTAGTTACAGAGATATTTTTTTTAATCATTTAACAGCTACTTCAAGGAATTCATTTTTTTTAAGCACAGATAATTCAAAACGTGAAACATTAATTGCGGCATTGTCAACACAAAATGAACATTACACAAGAATGAGCAATTTTCCATTGACAGCGAAAAAAGATGGAGGTTTCGATGTTGATGGAAAACTATTATTTGATAATAGCACAGGCAAAGCTTATTATATGTTTTACTATAGGAACCAAATACTGGAAGTAGACTCTAACTTACAACTTCATTCACGTATGAAAACTATCGATACTATTACGAAAGCACAGATAAACATTAAGACTTTAAGTGACGGCACAAAAAAGATGATCGCACCTCCAATGGTTGTGAATCAAAATATGGAAGTTCATAAGGGTTTAATCTTTAATATTTCTAATCTAAAAGGTAAACATGAGTCTAATGACCTATGGAAAAAAAACTCAATAGTTGATATTTATACTACTGAGCCTGCGGGTTATTGGGGCAGTATATATGTTGAAAACAGAGGAAAAAACAGATTGTCCCAAATTTTAATTACTGATAATTTCTTTTACATATTGTCAGGTACAGAATTGCGTCGTTATCGTTTTGCGCAGACCATAACAAAACAATTCAATAAAGGGGAAAGCCGAAAACCCTTGGAACAGTAGGCACATCAAAAATTATTCTTATGAAAAATTTAAAAACACTCCTATTGCCAGCATTTGTACTGCTTGCAGGAGTAGGTAGCGCGTTCGCTACTCATTTAGAGAAAAATGACAATTTAGCCATTATTAGAGGCTACGTGTTTAGAGAAGGTGAAACACCAGAATGTGTTAACAGCTTAAAGGACTGCGACACTTCAGGTTCATTCACTTGTACAGCAGATATTGGTATGGGTTCTGAAGATCTCTATCAATTGAATGGAACGGTTTGTCCAAACAAATTGACCCATACTCAACCAAACTAGACAATAGCTGTCTCTAAATAAAGTGCATACGGAAAGTTTTGCCGCACAGTGATTATAGCAAGGTTAAAGGTTCTAAATCTAAACTACCTACTTAATCTAACTTATATATTTGCAAAACATAGCGCTTGTTTTAGAGACAGCTTTTATTATTCCATCATTTTATCTATCCATTTGACGCTTTTATTCTTCAGATAAAAATCTAACCAGTCGGAAATCCTGCTGTATAGGTCAATACGATTATTATTTTTTGATAAGCTGTGCTCATCATTAGGATAAAAAAGAGCAACAACTTTTTTATGGTTTCTTTTAAGTCCTAAATAGAATTCCATTGTCTGCTCCCAAAAAATATTATAATCCTTTTTGCCGGTCCAGAGAAGAATGGGTTTTTGAACCATTTCAGCATGGTAAATTGGGCTATTGTCAATATATATCATTTTATTCTCAACGAAAGAGCCCGGCATTTCATACTGTCCATCTTCAAATTGCCAGAAAAAAGGTCTATTGAAATTATAATTGAATGAATGATAGGATCTAACCAGATCACTGTTTCCGGCTCCAGAAATATAGGTTGCAAACAGGTTGGATTGAGTAGCGATAAAATTGGTTTCATATCCTCCATGTGAATGTCCTATTAATGCTACTTTCTTAAAATCTATAAAGCTATAACCTTGAAGAGCATTCATAGCGCTGGTGACACAATCTAAGGCAGATCTACCAGTTCCGCGGGAATCAAAAACTATATCAGGCATATATACGAAATATCCTTTTCTTAACAGGTTACGCACATTAATACCTTCTGTTGGGGGATTCATTCCAATACCGTCAACCAGATACTTATTTCTCATATATCTGAGTTTTTGGTAGATCGTAACAATCATAGGATATTGCTTACCCTCTTTAAAGTTGACTGGATACAATAGAATTCCCTGCAATGACTGCCCCTGGCTATTTTTATATAATATAGTCTTGGAAAAAATATTTTTAGCCTCCTTGTCAAGAGAATTACTTTCGTAAACAATTTCTTCCTTCTGATGTTTTTTTAAAATCAGTTGAGGCGGTTTGTTGATATTACTTTTGACATAGAGTAATTTTTTCACTCCCCCGCTCCAATCTACAGCAGTTATATCATCATCTGTGACCTCAATAATATCTTTTGCCATTTTACCATTAAAAGACATCCAAGTATTTTTTATTTGATCCCTATCATAAAGTTCAATGATAACGGGATTACTTGCATCATAACTGCTACGGTAAATATTATAAGAGGATAAAACATTTTGCATTGTTCCATTTTTTATTTTAGCTCTGTAACCTGATTTAAGAGGAAATCTATTTTGCTTCTTTTTGTGTATGTCATATTCAAATAACTCCCCCATTCCCTCAAAAAGTATTCTTTTACCATCTTTAGAAAAATAAGCATTTTCATGGGTATCCAATTGTATCTCATAAAAGTTCAAAGTTCCTACTTCATACAATATCCATTTTTTTTTGTTCTGATATGTTAAAATCCATTTTCCATTATCATCACTAAATACCATTGAGCCGGAATCAATTATAAAATCATATTTATCAAGCAGCGTATCATACCTGTGTAAATTGAAGGTCTGAAAACGTTTCGTGTAATCATGTTGATAATAGGGATCAAATGAAAGTAAATATCTATTGTTCCCTATGAAAGCATGATGGGTTAGCCTTTCATTTAAAATCTCACAAGAATATTCTTCTTTGGGAGACCAAATAAAATATTTACCAATGTAACCATTGTAAAATTTTGTTTGGATTTTGTTATCGTTCCCATACCACACCTCCACCTCATCTTTAGACTTGGATTTAAGTTCAGGAAAGAAATGAATAAAATATTTTCCGTCGTTTAATTTTGAAATCTCACTAAAATTAACAGAATCAATAAAATCATTGCACACAAATAGTTTATGATCCGTTGAGCTCCTGTATATAAGTTGTGCTTTTTTGCTATTTTCATCCTGTTCTAAAATAAACAGACCATCCTGATCACGATACTTAACTTCAATTTTGGAGTTAGAAGAGGAATATATTTTTTTATTCTGTTTTAGATTCCATTCATAAAGACTGTAATTTTTTTTATCATCTTCCGTGATGAAATACAATACATCATCTATTTTATTTATACCGATTACATTATTTACTACATTATTCTCTTCCCCATTTTCATTTATAATCTTAAGTTTTCTTTCCTGCAATATGGATATTAACTTATCATCTGGAAGCCAATAATAATTTGTAACATTTTCCCAAACTTTCATTTGTAAGGATGGTAAAATAAGTAATTGAAAGTTTTTACCATGTCGCATCATCAAATTGTTATTTGAGGTGAAATTTATGGAATTAGCCAGCACTTTTCCACTTTCAAAAATAACTGAATCTCTATTATTTCTATTGATAAGTACTACCGTATCCGAACTTCTGTCATAAGCTTTATTAAAAGTTATATATTGTTCATTAGGTGATATCCTGGGAAAACTCACATTGTAATAGTGCCTTTGTAATGAATCAGGAATTACCTGGTCTTTATTTTGTGAATGCAATAAACAAAAGAATATTAGACTCACACAAATTAAAATAGCTTTCATCAGTACCCAGGATTTTGAGGATTTAAATTCGGATTAAGCAGAAGATCATTCAGGGGAATTGGCCATACTTTATGAAAATTCTGCCAATTAGGTTTAACTGTATTAAGTTGATCAAGCTGACCGAATCGCTTTAAGGTCAAAAAGCGATTCCCTTTCTCAGCAAAGAACTCTCTCCTATTTTCATTCAATAATTCTTCAAGAATCTGCTCATTTGATAATAGCCCCAGATTAGAATTACCAGCCTTTTGTCTCACAGCATTAAGCAATGGAAGTGCTTCCTCTTTTCTATTTTGCCTTACTAAAGCTTCTGCTAAAAGAAGGTTTACTTCCTCCATTCTAAATACTATAGAATATTCATCTGAATTGTTGACTGCATTAACATATTTATTACAGCGGTAAAAAACATTCTGATTTACCGTGATTTTTGTAATCCATTTTTGGAGTCTTAAATCCGTTATTTCAAAAGCATTGACCAGATCATTTGACAAAGCATAACCTGTTGGCGCAGCCGTCGTAAAGTAATACATAGATGCTTCATTAGTAGGCAGGTTTGCCTGTAAGGGCTTAAATTGCCAAAGTATGTGCTTACCCGATTTTTTAAATGTTTTTGAAACATCAGGCTCCCAAGCATATAAACTGTTGCTTTTGATGTCTTTCAGTAAATTTTCTGCCTGTGACCATTTATTTTCCTGCATGCAGACTATTGCCAGCATCATTTCAGCTGCTTTTTTATTGGGATAAATCCGATCTGTATTACGATAGTTATCCTCCAATAAATCAATTGAGAGCATGAGATCATTATGAATAGTAGTAAGCACCTCTATATCGTTCATTTTACCTATTTTTTGATTAATGGTAAAATCAGTCGTTGTTGTGTAGGGTACATCCCCGAACATCTGAGTAAGATAAAAGTAGATAAGAGATCGTAAAAATAGCGCTTCCCCTTTTATTCGATTTTTATCTTTCGTTGCAATACCTGACGAAGCATCAACACCGATTATAATAGAATTGGCAAGATAAATCTGTTTATACGAATTAGCCCATGAATTTTTAATAACGGAATTAGATGACAGTTGCTGGTTATTAAAAATGTCCGGTGCTCCACCTAAAGAAGCTGCCATATAACAGTTCAGATCATCCGTATAGCTCCCAAGTAAAGCTCCACTTCCTGCAGTTCCACCATTTAATACAGAGAAGCTGTACATTTCCGCATATAAATTACTTAATGCACCATCTGCTGTACTAACGTTTTCAAATACCTGTGTTACATCGATTTGGGTATTGGGAAAATCAACATCAATACTTTTTTCACAAGACCATAATATTACGATAATGATACTGATTATAAATTTATTTGTTTTCATAAGATTCATTTTTAAAAAGTTAACTGGAAGCCCATTGAAACAGTTTTTAAAGGCGGTAAATAACCGTTCACTGTAAATTCAGGATCTAACCCCATATAATGGGTCCAAGTCAATAAGTTCTGACCTTGGATGTATATTCGGGCTTCACCTACTACTTTACTTATTTTTGGAAGTCTGTAGTTGATTTGAACATTTTTCAACCGTATAAATGAACCGTCACTGATCGCTGCTGTACTATTTTTTAAATTGGAAGTAAGAGTATTTGTCGCAGTAATAGTCCCCGGTGAATAAGGCATAATGATACCATCATGATTCGTAGATGACCAAACATTAGCAAACTCAGCAGGCTGGTTATTCATATTTCCGGGTGTTGTCATGGTTCGGTAATAATTCCAGGAATTCTGTTTTACAAATTGTAATAAAAACGAAAGACTGATATTTTTGTATGATATCTGATTTTGAAGACCACCAAAGTATTTGGTTCCTACATTTCTGATGGCCATCTGATCTTCAGGGGAAGATATTTTACCATCCTGATTAAAGTCTTTGAACATGTACTGCCCTGTTACCGGATCAATACCTTCATACTGATACACTTTTACAATTGATGTAGGTTGACCTATGACATAAGTATTTGCATAGGTTGAGCCTTCCAGCCCCGGGAATGATAATAGCTTGCTCATGGGGAATGATACGTTGAAACTGATATTCCATTTCCAGTTCATGCTTTTAAGTGGACTGGAAGACGCTTCGATCTCCCATCCTGAATTCTGTACCGTCGCATTTAGATTAGCCTGTACATTTGAAAATCCTGTTGTAGAAGCTAAGGGAATACCTACCAGCTGATTAGACGAACGATTCCTATAATAGGCAGTCGTAAGATTTATCAAATTACGAAACAGTGATAATTCTATCGCCGCCTCCAGTTTATCGGTCTTTTCCCAAGTAAAGTCAGGATTAAAAAGACGGGAAGGATATAATGCAGGAACATCATTATAAGAATTGAGAGCGACGGAATAAGAATTGGTAAACTGAAAATCACCTATTAGATCACTTCCGGTACGTCCGTAACTACCTCTTAATTTTCCTAAGCTGAGCCATTTGGAATTTTTTAAAAAAGATTCTTCAGAAAATAACCAGGCTGCTCCAATTGCTCCAAAATTTGAAAACCTGTTATTAGGTCCGAAACGGCTTGAGCCATCCCGCCTTGCTGTTAGGTTGATTATGTACCGGTTCATCAACCGATAATTAAGTCTGCCGAACACAGCAGTATATTTATAATCAATATCGGTAAAATCCCTTGGCGTAATAAGTGATGCCGCAGCGAGATTGTAAAGCAGCGAATTGCTGGCAAATCCTGATGCTGTAATTGCTGAAGATTTAGAATTATTACTCTGGTAGGTATATCCTAAAAAAACATCCAGTTTACTTGCTCCTAAATCCTTAGACCAATTGATCTGAGGTTCTAGAATATATGACATCAAGTTGCTCGTTCCTCGTGAAGATGAAGAACGTGCCGGTGATGCTCCTGATGCAAAGGCAGGATTATACATCGTGTTTGGTGCTAAGGTATATTCCTCTAAAGATTGAATGTTAAGACCGCCATTAAAGGTGAATTTTAAACCATTCCAAACCTCATATCCAGCTTTAACACTCTGATTAATCTGTAACACTTTATTTTCATAACGACCGTTTAGTGATGCTAAAGGATTGCTAAATGTATTATTCTGCCAGTTTAAGTTTCCTGCATCATCGTATAAAGAAGGAGCATTAGGAGCCAGGTTCAATGATTTATTGGTCAGATCATTGCTGATTACATTATTCGATAGACTCGAGAGAATATTACTGAAAGACAGCGAAACCTTTCTGTTTTCTGTGGTATAGCTATAATTAGAATTAAGAATATTGGTCTTGTATCTATAATCTCCCGGAAACACAGTTGACTGGTTAGAATGTGAGGCACTGATGGAGAATTGGTTCCTTTCACTTCCCCCGCTTACAGACAGTTGAATGCTGGAAGACTCGGCATTATTTCCGATCAATATTTTCTGCCAGTCTGTATATCGATCCTTATCCCAAACTCCATTAATATCGTAGGCATTTGCAGGAACAGCAACATTGTAGTTGGCATAGGCATCCCTGCGCATCTTAAGGTATTGTTCAGTGTTCATCAGTTTCATTTGATTGGCCACTTTGCTGATACCGTAATTGGTATCCGCTGTCAACCTTATAGCGCCGGTTCTTCCCTTTTTTGTAGTGATTAATATGACTCCATTCCCTCCTCGGGATCCGTAAATAGCCGTAGCATCAGCGTCTTTTAAAACTTCTATGCTCTCTATATCATCCGGACTTATTGAATTCAGTGGGTTTAGAGAACTCATAGGAAGAATTCCCACAGAATAACTGGATGTCAAGTTTGAGCTCCACGGAATTCCGTCCACCACGTAAAGGGGTTGATTTCCGTTACCAGGGCTGTTAAGAATTGTCCGAAGACTGTTTCTTCCTCGAATCTGAACATCAAATCCACCGCCCGCTGTTCCGCCGGCCTGGATAATGTTCACTCCTGCCATTCTTCCCTGTGCTGCTGACAGTACATTGGTCACAGGTTGGTTTTCTATATCTTTTGCTGAAACTTTGGCAATACTACCGGTTCTTTCTTTGTCTTTAACCTTGTAGTAGCCAGCGTTGAGAATAACTTCTTCGATTCCCTTTACTTTTTGTTCTAGGCTGATATTAACGACGGTCTGATTATTGAGTGTGAATTTTTCCTCTGAATAATCAGGGTGTCTGAACAATAGGATGGTATTTTCTGCTGAAACCTGTAAGGTGTAGGTTCCGTTGTTGCCGGTCATGGTTACCTGATCACTACCTTCTTGGGAAATTACAACTCCTGAGAGTGGTTTACCAGATGATGTAACGGTACCGGAAATGGTGTGTGTCTGGGCTTTTGTGTTGATGCTTACAGTGGTAAACATGAGCCCAAAGAAAATGCCTCCTATATTGTAATAGGAATTTTTCATAGATTTGTAAAGGTTTTTAATTTAATTAATGACTTAACAATGCTCTTTCCTGATGTTTTAGTCGACTTATGGGAAAGGGCTTTTTTTATTAGTTTCTGTTTCTTATTTTTTTGTTATCATTTTTCTGAATTCCTCTTTCCAAGAGGAGATAAGCTGCATCCAGCATCTTTGAAAGATGGATATAAGGTCTTGCCAGATTGCTTTCAGGTCCATGTCTGTAAATCTGTTGTGAGAAATAGACAATTCTCGAAATAAAGTACTCAAACTCTTTAATACTGTATTCCTTAAAGGCTCTTTTGAAAACCAAGAGTGGGTTTTCATATTCTTTATCAGACAGAGAACCTTTCATCAGTGGAGGGCCTATGTCTTGCAGTGCATTTATCTGCCATTTCTTTGTCTTTTTACTGATCATATAACCTTCTCGGATGAATAGGTTCAATGATTGATGAATTTGTAAAACGGCAGAACGGTCTTTCTTTAGCCAGTCTTTTCCATTGACTGCATACTGCATGATGGAACTGAGCATCTGTTTAGCTGTAACAAGGTCGTGGGTCCGAAAGAAAGTCTTAATACACTGTAGTTTTCTATACTTCTTTCTAACTGATCCAACAGCTGTTTTTTTGTTTTTCAATGGTTGTTTTACTGTAAATAATAGTTTTTAAAGACCATGTAGGAGAAATCATAATGCTCCTCCCTACAAGGTCAAATGTGAATATGAATGAATTTGTGTTCCCGTGAAAGCTCTAAAGCCGCAATAGGTTGTACACCCCATTGTACCGTATCAGTATACCTCTATTTTGTAAAGCAGCTTAGAATAAAAAAGATAATTGTAGAAAAGCAGAACTGCATAAAATAAAAACGGCATGGGACTCTACATTATCCGAACAGTGGTACTGCCATACCGGGGAACAGATAAGAGGAAGAGACCCACGCCTAGGTCGTGAGCCTACTTACTTATTATCTCGTTCCGATTGAAAATTGGCAGTTTTCTGTTCGAGACTCTAAGCAATAGCTTCTATATTTTCTTTGAAGTATTGCAAAATTACTTTATTATGTAATTTATTCCAAATATAATAAAAAAATACAACGTGGGGAATTATACCCACTAATTATTTTATCTTTCTATGGATATTGCTATCTATTTTAATATTGATATGGCAACAAACTCTGAAAAAATTGCATTTCTAAAAGGTTTTGGAAAAAGAGTTCAGGAATTACGAGAAGAAAAACAACTTAGCCTTAGACAATTGGCTCAAAATTGTGAGATTGACTATAGCGATATTGGTAAAATTGAAAAGGGCTTAAGAAATATTCAAATGTCTACAATATTAGAGCTATCTAAAGGATTGGATGTGACACCACAAGAATTATTTAATTTCAAGATAAGTGAAAGTAAATAAATTAGAATTGATCATTTATTTAAAGAACTTAAAAATAAGAGAAATCCTGTCTCAATAGATATTTCTTCAAAAATTAAAACATAATATTATAGTCAAAGTGACTACAACAATTTTGTATATTTGACATAATGCAATAAAATAAATATTGTAAAATATAAGTTAAATAATATGTTCCTAGGTGATCCTTCTAAATTAGATAATGATTTAATAGCTAAGATAGTGATTGATAAAATTGAATCATTAAATATTGACAACTCTTTTACCTATCATAATTTTCCACTATATAGAGGTGAAGTAAAGGATGATATAATAAATGCACATGTACTTTTTGTATCACAAGAGTTCGGAGTAATTTTTTTTAGATGTTTCGAAGAAAAAATAGAATTAAATCAGAATGAGTTACTAAAATTAGACGAATTAGATAGTCATATTCTTGCTAAAATTTCAAGAGCAAGTGAACTTAGAAATGGAAGAAGAGATCTAAAAATTAATGTTACACCGAAGTTATTTTTGAATGACAACATAGATCTTGAGGGAGAAGATTATGTCAAAATAGCTAATATAAATGAAGTAATACAAAGTAATAAAAAAGAAACTTTAAGTGATGAAAATTTTTCTATTTTAACCTCTACTATAGAAGGATCTTATCGATTAAACTCAAAAAAAGAGAGAACCATTTCTGAGAGTAATCCCAAAGAAAATACAAAAGGAAAGATATTAAATATCATACAAAATCAAATAACATCTTTTGATTTTGAACAGAAAAGAGCTGCACTTAATAATATCGAATCACCTCAAAGAATTAGAGGTTTAGCTGGATCAGGTAAAACAATAATTTTAACTATGAAGGCTGCGTTATATCATATCGAACATCCCGAAGAAGATATTTTATATACTTATTACACTAAGGCACTATACGGTAATATAAAATATTTAATAGAAAAGTATTATAATGAATTTTCAGAATATGGAAGTCCTAATTGGGATAAGATACATATTCTTCATGGATGGGGTGGAAAAGGTGTAAAGGGTGTATATTCTACTATTACAGAAGATAATAATATTACACCTATAAGTTTTATAGATGCAAAAATCAAAAATTCAAAGAATCCATTTGAATTTTTATTTGACAAGTTAGATACTGAAAGTCTTAAAATTAAATATGGTCTGTCTTTGATTGACGAAGGACAAGATTTTCCACAATCATTTTATAGAGTAGTTAGAAAAATAACGAACAAATCAAGAATAGTTTGGGCATACGATGACTTTCAAAATATTTTTGATGTCAAAATACAAGATGAAAAAGAGACTTTTGGTAAGGATGAGAATGAAAATTACTATGTTGATTTCTCTAGAGATCAAAATAGTTTGCAGGATATTGTTTTGCATAAATGCTATCGTACTCCTAGAATTCTTCTTTTAAATGCATTTGCTTTAGGATTAGGTATTTATAATAATCCTGTTTTGCAAAGATTAGAGGATAATGACCATTGGATAGATTTAGGTTTTGAAGTTGAAACTGGTGATTCTAAAACAAATTCTGAGATGGTAATTTCAAGACCGGAGAAAAATTCACCAATAATAACAAATGAACTTTTTAAAGAGAATGCTATTTCATTAAAAATTTTTGACAATATCCGCGAAGAATGTCAATATGTTGCTGAATTGATTTACAAAGATATTACTGAGGAGGAATTGAATCCAGAGGATATAAGTGTCATTGGAATTGATGGTAAGCATATTAGTGGATATTTTGAAAATATCACAAATATTTTATCTGAAAGGGGTATAAATTGCTTTAATCACTTAAATGCTCCATACAATAATAAGATATATTCAAAAGAAGGATTAGTAACATTATCCACATTAAATAAGGCAAAAGGAAATGAATCTGGAATGGTCTATATTGTGGGTACAGAGTATGCCTTTATAAACAAAAACTACATTATTGATCGTAATAAAATATTTACCGCAATAACCAGAAGTAAAGGATGGGTTGTCATGACTGGATTTGAAAAAGCGCAGCAGTGTCAACTTGAAATGGATTTGTTAAAAGAAAATAAATACAAATTTAAATTTACTCAACCTTCTGGAACTTCTACAAGAATGATATTGAGAGGGATGACTAAACAGCAAAGTATTCTGAATGAAATAAATATAAGGGTTCAAGAATTAAGTAAGATTGGGCTTACAGAAGCACAGATTATGGAATTAATTAAGGAATTAAATACAAAAAAGTAATGAATAGCGTTACTTATCAACAATCGTTAAAGGAGGCTAGAAAACTACTTAAAAGTTTTGGTGTTCTAAAAGATGTTGGAATTTTGGATAACAACTTCTCATCAGAATTAAGAAAGGTGAGCAAGAACAAAAACATTATTGAAGTCCATAATTTCATAACTTCTAATTCTCAGTATTCGTTTTTATTGGAGGATGATTCTATATTTCAATTTTCATTTACAAACGGTGAGTTAAGATATTCATTTATACAAACTCCCTATAAATACATAGATATTAACCAATATGCAGAACTACTATATGATTATGAATTCTTGAATGATATGATAGAAGAATCTTCTGTAGAAGAATTGCATTCCGTACTTAGAGATGAGTATGAACAATTTTTAGAAACACAAAGTATTTCATCAAATTTTAATTATATACGATACGATTATAGTGATGTTGGCTACAAACCTATGTTGCATTCTAAGTCACATTTCCATATAGGAACTCATAATGATTTAAGAATACCTGTATCAAAATATGTATCACCTTTAAAATTTGTAAAATTTTGTCTTAAAAATACATATTATAAAAAATGGAAAGAATTTTTTGATAAAATATCCGACAAAAGAGATTTTTTAAGAAATATAAAAGCTGAATGTATTTTATTACAAAGAGGAGATTGGAACAGTGATGAGGAAAATGAATTTTTTATAAGTTAACTTTTCCAACAAATAAAAACCTTATTATAAATATAATAATTTATTCAATTGTAAAGTATCAATAGATTCGCTACAAAAATGACTTAAATTTATGGTGTAAAGTTTAAAACCTTTATCCACAAATAAACAGTAATAGCAAGCCAAGGCTCGTAAAAAAAATTGCTTAAATTCTATTTAAAACAGGTTTGTGAAAAAATTAAAATAGTTTCAAAGACTAGGAGGAAGCAGACTCTGCTGACCAGCAACTGCCCGTAATAAGCTTTTAGATATAAGGAAAGGGAGACCCAACAGGTCTCCTCTTTTTATTTCCGGTATCTTCTATGGCTAAGGTTGCACTTTTTACGCTGCTTTGTTAGCAGAGGTCTTTTTTAGAATGGTAAATCATCATCATCTTCAAATGGATTTACAATTTCTATTTGGGGTTTTGGAAATTTTTTTTCATAAAATGAATTTAAAAATAAACCTATTGTTGTTATTGAATTAACAATTAAATAAACGTAGATAGAATCACTAATTAAAATGTCTTCTTTTGTTTTTCCATGAAAATTTGTTTTTTCACTCCGTAATTTTTCTATTGATTGGCTTATTGCAAGTAAAGAAGTTGAAATCGTCTTTGCTTCGATTGGAAAATTATCATTTGAAATGTTGAATTCTTTTAAAATGATTTGTGTTAATTTATATAATGTTTCTCCACCTTTCAGTTTTACTGAAATTCTTTCATCTTTTAATATTTCTTTTATCAGGCTTTCAAATGCAGAATTTGCTAAACCTATCGCTAGGTCTGGCTCGTTCTCAATATTTTTAATTGCTTTTATAAATGTATCATGTACATTTTCATATTCATCTTTTATTGCATTCTTAAATGTTGGAATTGACGGAATAAAATCAGGAGTATCAATTCCTAAATCTATTGCTATTTTTAGTAAATCTTCACCTTTCATACCATGAAGTGTAGATTTTAAATCAATATTGTGCATATTCATAATAATATCGAAGTTCTGCCATTGATTATTAATATCATACCATTCTGTTTTATGCCACTTTTTAACATAAAACAAAACATCTTTATATGTAGTGAATTCTTCCCAAATTTTATCGTGGACTTCTTGAACCAATTTCATTTGGAATTTTGGAGAAATTATGTCATTCATTTTTTTACGGATTTTTGGATAATTTTTGTGTTAACTTGATATATTTTGTTTTTGAAGATTATAGATAAAAATTAACCGTTGTCCTTTTGGTTTCTATCCATCCATAGATTCTCTTTAAGATAGCATTAGAGATCTCAATCATAACAATTACAGCTTCCAATTTAGATTGGTAAGAAACCTTATTATCTGTCTTTCCAATAAATGTTATCATTGTGTTTTCTTTTTCTGATGATAAAGTTGTTGTATTTAGTATATGCTTATTACTAAAGTGTACAAAACCAGATGTTTCATTATAGACATTTTCAATCCATGGAAATTCTTCCGAGGCTTTTTCTTTAAGATATGCATCAGTCATTTTGTTCCTGCTTCGATCCCTAAAATTTCTAATTGTAGCTCCGCCCCAAACAGCTTGAGCAAATTCATGCGGTTGTTCTACTAACCATGCTGCTAAAAGCCTTAAATAATTGTCAAGATGTGGCCTAACCAAATGTGCAGCCGAAATAAAATTTGATGATTTTATAAGAGTTTCAAAACCAAAAATAAGTGATGAACTTCTATTTAGGATACCTGAAATATAATAGTCTAATGGGTACAATCCTCTCCCGCTTTTAATCATAGAGGCTGCCACCATTTGAAATTTCTTGTCAAATAGTTGCAATTTTTCTAAATATTCTTGTAAAACATCTTTAAGTATAGTAATGTCTTCTGTATTGGGGACTTCAAGTGACTTTTCAAGTAAGTAAACCCAATATTGCCTTGATGTAAGGGTGATTAAATGACACTCATTTCCTACAAACCAGCTATTACCTTGAGACTTATCTTCAATCATGCATCCTAATTTGCAATTGATTACCAAATTATCTGTAGGTTCTTTGGCAAGTAAAACCGGCTCATCTACTTCGGGAAATACTCCTTCAGTAATATTATTCCAAATTATAGACATTATATTGATCTTAAAATTTAATCCAAAATTAGAATGTTACTACGCAATCTATTAGCGCAGTTATCTTTGATAAATTACACCACTCTGTCGAGTATTACTTCGAACTTTTTAGCCAATAATAGTTTATAAAGCTCTGTAACCTCATTCCAATCTTTAGCCTGATAATTAGTTTGTTCCACTCCAAAAATTACAACAAGTGATAAATCTTTATTTACTTCAATTACATTTTCATCATCGGTAATAACTGAGACCCAAAATGCTCCATGTTCTTCATCCATAATTTGGATATCTGATATAGCTTGTAAAATATCCTTTTCATCTATATCGTCTTTTTGATAGCCGTCGGCATATTGAATGTAGTTTTCTCTCATTACTTTATTGAATTGTGTTTTGAGAAGTAGTTAGTTTAACGATTAGCGAAGTTTTAATATATAGTAGGTCAATAGTTTTTATTTGAGTAATTTTTTTCCTACTTCTTCCCTGGTTTTACTTAATTCAATTAATTTTTCGTAAAGTTCGATTTGATCTCTGAAATATTCTTGTTGATAAAATTTATGATAAAATTTCATTGTATCTAAAGATATTTCAAATCTTTGTCTAGTATATTCTTCAGAACTTGCAAAAAATTCTCCTGCTTCTATTTTTTTTTCAGGGTTTTTCCAATGTTCCAAAGCTTTATCATAATCGTAGTACCACGGATTCTTATTAATATCTTTTTCCCACATTTTTAGATATCCGGAATTTCTTATAAATTCAGTTATTTCTGGTTCGTTGTCTCTGTTCTCTAAAACATATTTAGACAATTGTTCAAATGTTTGTATGTCTTTACTTGAAATGTTTCTTACATATTCAAATATTTTATTAGTTATATCAGTTTGTTGTGAAATTGGATTATCCTTTTCATTAGCATATTCAATTTCTCTTTTTGTTGCTTCTACCAAACATTCAGAAATAGTTTCAAAAAAATTTGATTCCGATAACTGTTTAGGTGAACAATAGTCAGGATTGGTAACTACATCTATTCCAGCATTTTTATAAGATTGAGCGACAAACCTTGTACAAAATTGTCTATTTTCCTCTTTAGCTTTGATATTTTCTGCTATTCTTGCAATTTTTGCTTCAGAGGTAGAATATTCGGTTCCTATTTTCTGCCTTGCAAAATTAATTACATCTACTATAATGCCCTCAAAATCATCTTTATTATATCTAAGTATTAGAGCATCGTCAGCATATTTATATACTGTTCTTAGTAAATTAATTGATTGAACACCTAGCCCATTTGATTCAATTCCGCTACCAGCACCAACATATATAATAGCATGCGAATAATCTGAATTTGTAGATTTTCTAATAAGTTGACACTCTTTATCATGTTTTCTTGTAAGAAGTATATCTCCAATACGGAGTTTATTTAGGTCAATGATATACATATTATTTTGATCGTTTTTTGAGATAAGATTACCTAATGTACTTTTTATAATGTTTTTCAATGTAAGTTTCTATTTCTCTTAAAATAAGATGAAACTCATACATAGGATCTGCCATATTTTCAAAGTCCGTATTTTTAAAGATTAAGGTTGGAAAGAATGTTTCCAATTTCATTACTTTTTGGCATTAACTCCGGAATATCATTTAAAAAAACATTATTACATAATACTATTATTATAGAAATAATTAGAAAAATTATTAAAATTCGGTTTTGGTTCATAGGTTATTATCGTTTTTTAGATTAATGAACTTTAAATAATGAATGTAATTCGAGTAATTCGTAAAATCATTATTATTGTTCTATTACTATGCATTTAATCTTATTTTGAGATTATTTTAATAGTTATAATTATCATATTGTAAAGTAAGAATCTGTAGATTTACAATCATCGTGGTCTTCTAAATATTCTTGTTGAAAACTACATAAAAAAGTATATTTTTCTCATTTTTTGAACTGTAGAGAATTACGTTTTGTGGGATTATTCTTGAACTTCTTGATAAGAAATAATTGAAGTTTTAAGATATTTAATACTATCATTTTCTAAAGTATTTTTTCATCTTTCAATCTATCTACCAAGACTACTCCGTTTGAACAGTAACCTGATATAACATTTTGAGGGTTGGGCTAAAGAATACTGCAAATATTACAGCAATAAATATCATACAAAATATGCAAAAAGCAACAATTGGCTTCCAGTCATTTTCCATTTAATTCTTTCATGAGATTGATGTTACATTAAAATAGATTCAATTATCTCCAGGAATTTCGTAAACGTCATAGAATCCCACTTTTCTCTTACCTGATTTATTAGTAATAAAAATTTCTTTTGCTTTTTTATTTTTAATTTCTTCCATGTTTGATATAAAAGGATCAAAAACATATGATCTCATATAACCTAAATTAAATTCTTTATCATGCACATTTACTTTTACTTCAGTATTTCCTCCAAAAAACATTATATGCTCTTCTTTATTAATATTCAAAAATCCTTTATCAAAACTTTCATCAAGAACAGCCCTTAGTGGTGGTAGTGGCAATTCAACAAAAGTATTTTCCGCCTTCGCTATTATAGATTCAAGTGTATGATAGTTATTTTCGTTAATGTCGTTTCTACTTATGTTCTTAAACCTTATCATGTGCAAAGTTTCAACTTTGCATAACTTTTCAAGATAGTTAATATAGAACTCTAAATCTTCTGGAATTTTATTTGCAATGAGTTTTTTTGTAAACGCAGATTCTCCGTTTACAAAAAACGAAAAACGAACTCCTTCAATCATTTTAGCAAAAGCTTTATAATATTCCAAAAGTACTCTTGGATTTTTAATAACTTCAACTATTTCAGATTCATAATTTATATTAGCTCCCTTAGCTCTTGGCATAAATGCAATAGACCCTTTTGCTACATCTGTTTCAAAGGACAATACAACTTTCTCTTCTATTATATCTTTATATACTTTTACATTAAAATCTATTACAGACATCCCATCTTCAAAAATAATATCAATTTTACCTTCATACGAAGGAAGTTTCATAATGTATAAAAATTCCATGTCTGATAAATCTTGAAGCTTGAAATTATCTACATGCATGACAAAATCAGATAATTCAGTTTTAGGAATTCTGAAACTTTTTTCTGTGGTATTCCCTTCCATAAAACTTTTTAATTTACTAATAAAGTCTTTGTTATTTTTAGTTGTGAAATGTACTTTCTGTTTTAAGACACCATCAACTTTTTCTATTTTTTCAATAAAAAAATTAGAGGCAGTATTGGTGCCTACTGTTACATTATATCCTAGTTTTTTAGTAAATTTGTATGTACTATCAGTTGAAACTTTATTACTTTTTAGATCTAAAAGTATATTCTCATTTATATGTTCGAAAATTAAAGGAAATAATTCTTCTCCAGTTCCCTCAATAAAATTTATACCGTAGCTACTTAGCTTATTCTTTTTTGGTTGTGTTAACGAAGGAGCAATAAAAAACACCTCTTTTTTATTGTCACCAAGTTGTTTTAAAATATCAGTAAAAATAAAATCGATATTGGCATCTTCTAAAGAGTAACCTATAAATAGAATACAGTTTGATGCCATTTTATCCTTTACTGCATTCCAAAAAATGGAATTTTGACTGTTAGGATTAAAGAAATTCGTATAGTCTGTTTTTCTAATGATTATTGAATTACTGTCAGCTAAGTGTCCATGAATTTTATATATATGTATTTTTTTAGGATCAGCTAAACTAATATGACTATTATTATATAAGACTTCACCATTTTCCTTGTAAGCACCTTCAAAAAGCCCGTCGTAATTTGTTGTTATAATTGTTTTAAAATGAGGAATTGATGAAATTATATCGTGAACAAAAGTAGACTCTGGTAGCATTGTATAATTATCTTTCAATATTTTTATAACTTGATTATTGCTTTGATATAAGTGAAAAATATCATCAGTCAAATCTGCTAATGAACGTGTTGGCTCAATGTATTCTTTTGCACTAGTTGATAAACTATTGTAAAAAATACTTTGAAGTTGAGCCCCCATAGGATATCCAGCATATTTTGATAAACCTGCTCCAGCAAAAAGAATCACATCTTCTCTGCTAATTAATTCCAATAACCTTTCTAAATTTGGTGTTTTCTGCATTAGTAATTATTTTGCACTAAATATTATATTATTGATTATTTGATCTTACTATACTAACTTTTAACTATTTTATAAAAAGTTGCTTTACTTCCATGATTAAAAGCTTTCATAATTTCCTCGATTGGAACATTCTTACTTTCATAAGATCGCTTTACTAAAGGTGCATTTTTTTTATATTTTTCTGTCATACCCTTTGGTCTACCTCCGTTTTTACCTTTTGCCCTCGCAGACTAGTCAATAAATTTTTTTTCAATTCCTAAATTCTTTAAGACATCAGTTTGTAAATCGAGATTCTGTTCAAACTTGCTTACTCTTGCGTATCCAATTTCACATAAGTTCACTTTACACATTTATCTCAAATATACTTTAATTTGTTTTCGTATACAATGAAAATAAACTAAATAGATGTGCTAACGAGATATTAATAGATATACGGGAAACCCACCATTTTAAAAATAAATTTTCTAAAGGCAAAAATAAATCATAACCAGTTAATCAGATCGCATATTTTTACGGTTTCCCATAAAACAATCTCATATAATTATCTTATTTTAGCTTGATATGACTTCTACTAACCAATCACAAATGAATCAAGAACATTATAAATGGCTCACCTACTGGAAAAAGAATTTAGCAGACTCTCTCAATACCAATATTGAAATTGATGGTGCTCAGCACTTTGAAATTGAAGATTTCAAAATTGAAAACAATTCTATTGCAGATCTTCAAAAAGTCAACACACTTATCAACTATGAAGAACGCAGAATCAATGAAAAAAGAGGGATTAAAAATAAAGATGATGAAGACTGGATCAGTATAGATCACATATTTGTAGTAATAGCCCCCTTCAAGCTTAAACCGGCTTCAGATCACCTCGTTCATCTCAGAGATAAGAAACCGAAATTTCCTTTTTGGTATTCTGCTTATTTAGACAGGAATGGAAAACTCTATATTCCTGACGAAATGTTTCCTTTATTTCAAAGACAGTATCTGGAACCCCTTGCTGATGAACGTACTGAATTTATTTTTGGGAGTATTGAAGAAGTAGATTTAGCTACCACTCTAGGAAAAGAAAATTATTCAAAATATCCCGAGTATATACAATATGTAAAGGATATATTTAAAAAAGTTACCAATCAGGAGTTATGCGAGTATCAATCAGGAGCCTATGAAACCATCTTTAATGCTATAGTATTACTTCCACAAGAAGAAATGAATGCTGCAATGGGGATCATAGAACTCTATGAAAAAATTATTCACCAAAAGAATCTTCCGGACCTTTTACAGTCTTTAATTACCTTAAACAATAATCAGGAAAAACTACCTGCTTCTGTATCTGAACTAATCAATACCAATGCGCTGCATCTCGGACAGATGGGATTTGATTTTCCTATCTCTATTTCACAAAGAAAAAGTTTAAATACATTTTTAGACTCTAATGAAAAAGTTTTTGCGGTTAATGGTCCACCAGGTACAGGAAAGACTACTCTCTTACAAAGTATTGTTGCCAATAAGATGGTTGAAAGCGCAATAAAAGGAGAAGATGCCCCTATTATTTTAGCATGTTCTACCAATAACCAAGCGGTAACTAATATCATAGAAAGTTTCTCAAAATCCAACACAAGAGAAGGAAAATTACAGGGCAGATGGATTCCTGATGTTGACGGTTATGCTACCTATCTTCCTTCAACCAACAAAAAAGAAACTGAATTAAAAGATATCAATTATAAAAAGCTTAACAGCAACGGTCTTTTTAATGAGATAGAGAATTTAGAATTTCTACAGGACGCTAAAGAATATTTTTTAGAAAAAAGTAAAGCCTATTTTAATTCTACTGTTCTTAGCATCACTTCCGCTGTAGAAAAACTACAAGCGGAGATTATAGATTCTGAAAATATCCTTAAAGATTCCGGAACAAAATGGAAGGCTTATTTACAATCTGAACATGAATTTGCCTCTCACTATCTTCTTAATTATTCAAAAGTTTCCAATTATTATCAGGATAATATATTAAATGAAAATATACTCAAAGAGGATATTAAAGAATTGGCTGAAAGTGAGCAGAAAATAATCTCCTATTTTAACAATGAACCTTTCTTCAGAAAAGTCTTTTGTTTCCTTGGATTACAGTCTGCTTTGAAAAGCCGGGCTTCAGAAATAAAAATAATCCTTAGAGATTCCCAAATTGCAATACCTGAAGTGTTTATATTTAGGAAAGCTGAAATACTGGATAAAATAGATTCTAAAATCAATACCGCTAAAGGCATTATTACGTCTATTGAAAACTGGAAGACATGGAAAACCAACAATACAATTATTGGCAACCCTCCACGATCAGAAGAAGAATATTGGGAATGTGAGCACTTAAAAATAAAGGAAAAAATAACAGCTAATTGTTTTTATGACGAACTTGACATTTCAATACGCCATAAAGCATTTCAATTGGCTTTACATTATTGGGAAGGAAGATATCTCCTGCAACTTGAAAATGATCTTTTCGATCCTAAATTCAATGGGAAAGGCAAAGAACCTATGATAAACAGATGGAGAAGACATGCTATGTTAACCCCATGCTTTGTCAGTACATTTTTCATGGCACCAAAGTTTTTCAGTTTTTATAAATTTTTAAGGATGAGCGGAGAAGGCAACAAAATACATGATAATCCGCCTCTATTTAATTTTATTGATCTTCTCATTGTTGATGAAGCAGGCCAGGTATCTCCTGAAGTAGGTATTGCCACATTTGCTTTAGCTAAACAGGCTGTTGTTGTAGGAGATGTAAAACAGATTGAACCCATTTGGAATGTTACCCATAAAATTGATATCGGTAACCTTAAAAAGTGTGAAATTATCGAGGAATATGATGATATTGTTTACGAAAAAGAATTTGACCCTAAAGGTTTTCTTTCTTCTACCGGCAGTATTATGAAAATGGCTCAAAATGCATCAGGATTTAAGGAAGCCAATTTACATGAAAAAGGAGTACTGCTAACTGAACACAGAAGATGTTATGACGAAATCATTAACTACTGCAATGTACTAGCTTATGATGGTAAACTTATTCCATTAAGGGGAAAAGCAAAAAAAGATTTACTTTTCCCTCCAATGCATTGTATTCATGTTGATGGCCAATCTACAAGAAACCCAAATGGCAGCAGGTTTAATATTGAAGAAGTTAAAGCCATTGTTAGCTGGCTGACAGAGAACAAAACAGAAATTGAAAAGAAATATGAGTCGATTGAACATGCTGTTGGTATTATTACACCATTTACTGGACAAAAAAACAGTTTAAAATCAGCTTTAAAAGATGCAGGGTTTAAAGTTGATGACTTTAAAATAGGTACAGTTCATGCTCTACAAGGTGCAGAAAGACCCATTGTGTTATTTTCTATGGTCTATGGTGATGAAGATAAAGGAACCCTATTTTTCGATAGAGACAACAAGCCCAATATGCTTAATGTAGCTGTTTCGAGAGCCAAAGATAATTTCATTGTTTTCGCCAATACCAAGATTCTTAATAAAAATGCTAAAACGCCTTCTGGTGTACTTGCTAATTTTTTAAAATATAGCGAAACAGTAAGTTAATTTATAGATGCGCGTTTTTAAAGATACTTGTTACTTAATCATTAATAATTTCAGAATTTAATATCACTAATTACTGTACTTAAAATGAATGACCTCATTAAGTTTACTCGAACAGAACTCTATGATAAGATATGGACTACACCTCTAACTACATTATCTAAAGAATTTAATTTATCTGATAACGGATTAAGAAAAATCTGTATAAAATTTGATATCCCATTGCCACCCATGGGATACTGGCAAAAAATACAGTATGGAAAAAAAGTAATAAAAACACCCTTACCTCAACAAGAAAATGAGCAAGAGATAAAAATTTATGTAGATCAAAATAAAAATGATAATAATCCTATAAATTTACTCAAACAGATTGTTACGGAAAAGATTAAAAATAATTCAGCACTAATTTTAAAGGTTTCTGAACGATTAAGTAATCCTGACGAAATCGTCAGTAAAGTGCAAGATAACCTAAGCAAGAAAAAAGTTAATGATTATGCCAAGATAAAAGGAACCATTCATACCGATGGAGGGCTACCCAATGTTATTGTTTCCCCAAAAAATGTTTCTCGTTCATTAAGAATATTGGATAACCTAATAAAAAATTTTAAAATTTTAGGATATAAAGTGAACGTAGATTCTGAAGGATTAAAATTCGCCGCATATGAAGATAAAATTACATTATACATTAAAGAAAAAAGTAATATTAAAGATACAACGAATGAAAGGGGATGGAAAAGTAGAGATTTAATAGCAAATGGTAAGCTAGCAGTTAAGATCTTGCAATATGGGACGACTGAATTTGCAGACACAGATAAATTACTTGTTGAAGATCAAATTGAAAAAATTTTGATAAAAGTTGAAACTGAGTTTCAAAGAATGGCTGAAAACAGAAGAAAATGGCAGATTGAAAGTGAAAAAAGAGAAGAGCTCAGGAAAATTGAAGAAGCAAAACAAAAAATGAAGGATGAAGAGCTTGTAAAATTTATTTCTTTTTATAATGATGCCCATCGATGGAAGAAGTTTATGATTCTAAAGGAGTATTTTGAATATATAAAATCCAATAATACTACAAGCAAAGAATGGATTGACTGGGCTGAAAAAAAACTGGATTGGTACGATCCTGCAAAAAATGCACATGATAATTTAATGGAAGATATTGATAAAAATACTTTAGAAAATAAAGAAAAAAAGAGATGGAATTGGTAAATATGTAAAAACAAAATAATCTTTTTAAGGGCTATTCTATATCTAAAAAGTCCATTTCCGGATATTAGAAATGGACATACAAGCCCTTATTAAGCTATACTGGAGTCGTATCAGTTAAGTATTTTTTCTAAACTCAAATACTGTACTGGAATCTTCTTTAAAAACAAGATAAGCATCAAACGTCTTCCCGTTTTTACTTTTCATATTCTTGATTAATGATGTTTTGTTTTGAGTTAATAATAAAGTAAGATCTTTACTACTGAGTTGTACTCCGCATATCATTCTGAAGAGAATCCAGTTGCACTGCTCATCGGGACATTTGACAATTTTATCTTTGATAAGGAGATGATGCTGTTGGCATTTGGGGCATTTTAATTGTGGGATGTTTTCTTGAGGAATATTGAGTGATAAAAGTTCGCTGGTGATTTCTGCTGTGTAGGCTTGGATGTCGTTTATAAATTGAGTTTTATTGAGTTCACCTTTTTCAATTCTATCCAGTGCTATTTCCCATTCTGCGGTCATTTGGACATTGGCTATTTTTTTGTCTTTGACAAGGTTGTAAACCTGTAAGCCTTTATCGGTGGGATGCAGCGTTTTGCTTTTCCTGATAATATAGTTTCTGCTGAGCAGGGTTTCAATAATAGAAGCTCTGGTAGCTGGGGTTCCGATGCCGATATTGGATAGAGCTCTCTGTTCTTCTTTGTTTTCAATAGATCTGCCAGCGTTTTCCATTGCGAATAACAAATCGGCTTCTGTATAAAGTTTGGGAGGTTGTGTTGTTTTTTCCAGTAAGTTGGTTTTTGAAATCTTCAGTTCATCGCCGATTTTGAGTTCTGGAAGTTCTGTAAGGGCTTCATCTTTATTATTGGAATTTTCATTGTCAGAAAGAATCCCTTTGATGGCTCGCCAGCCTTGATTAAGTATTTTTGATCCCTTGATCTGGAATTCATAATGATGGACTTTTATCTGGATTTGGGTGACTTGTTTTATACAGGTGTGGGATAGGGATTCCAATAAGCGGTAAGCAATCATCTCGTAAATGGCTTTTTCCGTAGCGCTAAGTGCAGAAGGTGTTTTGGTTGTTATGAGTAATCCGTGATGGTCGGTAACTTTTAGATCATTCACGATACGCTTGTTGAAGTTTCCGAATTTTAAATAGGTTATGGCTGTTTTGAATGGTTCGGTTTGATTCAGTATTCTAACCAGCTCAGGAATATCAGTCCATACATCTTCAGGAATATACTTACTGCCGGTTCTGGGATAAGTGATGAACTGTTTTTCGTACAGGCTTTGGGCTGTTTGTAAAACCTCATCAGCAGAAAGCCCCAGTTTCCTGTTGGCTTCTTTCTGTAATTCCGTGAGATCGAAAAGTAATGGAGACTGCTCCTGTACTGTTTTAATGGATACATCTTCTACAATAGCTCTTCCCTCCCGTTCTATCGACTTTTGGATTTGTTCCGCCTGCTTCCTTTCTTCCCACTGTAATAATGAAAGACTGGTGAAGTCTGTATACTCTTTTCTGTGGCTGAGCTGGATCTGAAAGTACTTTTGCCTGGTGAAGTTTTGATGCTGAAGAAACCTTTGACAGATTAAACCAAGGGTTGGCGTCTGTACTCTGCCTAATGAATAAACATCTTGGTTCCTTGCGATGGTTAATGCCTGGGTAGCATTAATTCCTACCAGCCAGTCCGCTTCACTTCTGGCTTTAGCAGCTTGATACAAACCGTCAAAGGCATCGCCTGGCTGAAGGCTTTTAAAACCGTCCTGTATTGCTTTTTCGGTAAGGGAACTGATCCAGAGTCTTTCAAAAGGTTTGTTGCATTGTAGGTAGTGATAGATATAGCGGAAAATTAACTCTCCTTCCCTTCCTGCATCTGTTGCTACAATGATACTGCTGCATTGACTGAGGACTTGTTTTATGGTGTTGAGCTGTTTTAAAGCGGAAGGATCAGGCTCATAGCCTTTTGCTTTCTTTAGCTTTTTGGGAGTCAGAATAAAGGGCTTGGGAAATATAGGCAAAGAGGCTTTGTTAAAGCCTCTTATACCATAATCTTCCGGCATTCCCAATGCGATCAGATGTCCTAATGCCCAGGTGACACAATATCCGTTCCCGGATAAATAACCATCTTTCTTTTCATGCGCTCCTAATAATTGTGCGATTTCTCTTGTGACGCTCGGTTTTTCTGCGATGATTGCTTTCATATTATGGATTTAGATGATTATTATAGTTTTTGCCCTCTTGGTTTTCTAACCTTTTTTTGCTGATCCTCCTGTTGCTTATTGGCAGGTTGCTGCTGTTTTGATTCTAAAGGCTTCTTCACATTTTTAGTAGCTTCATTGGTTCTACCATGGGTGTTAATCGCAGTTTGGGTCTTATGATCTTCTGTAGGTTTTGCCTCTTCTTTGAGCTTATTAGGATGATTGAAGGAGAAATCGGTTTTAAAGGTTTCTTTATTGAAGGTAATATAGCCTTGATAGGCTTTACCTTTAGCGTCAGTAAGTCCGTCAACGTACACGGTTTGCCCGGCTTTGAACTTTTCATACTGTGAATCATCCAGTTCTTTTCCTCTGAATATTTTGGGTGCTTCTTGATCCGTAGGTTGAGTTTGTTGTCGGTTATGATGATGTTGACTTTGTTGTGGTGTGTGGTTATTGTTGAATATAAACTCTACATACCGCTTATCTGCATTGAACTGTACGGTGGCATCGAAAGGTTCTCCTTTTTTAGAGGTCATACCTTCCAGATACAATGGTGCTCCTTCCAGCAGGGTTTGTTTCTGATGTTCATCGAGTTTTATGCCTTTAATTTCATCAGGGATTTTCATGTACTCCGCTCTGTAGGCGACCAATTCATTGGTTAAACGGTCACGGCTTATAACCGATGGAATGATTTCATCCGTTTTAGGATTGACCAGATCTACTACTCTGCCCATATTCCCGGTTTCTCTAAGATTCTTTTTGTCTTCATCCGTGAACTGGTGACCTAAGAATGTATTATTGAGGCTGGGCTCCTTTCGGATTCCGTGCAGATGAACGGCAACCTGTCCTGTATCTCCTGTCTGAAGAGATAATCGAACATCCATTTTGCTTACTGCCGTTCCCAGATTAATGGTGATGGGAATTAGTGTATTGGTTTTAAATCCCCTAAGTAATGCATCCATCGCATTCATTTTTTCAAGCTTTTCCTGGTTAAGTCCGAATTTTTCCATCGTTTTCCAGTCGATTTGTTCAGGCTGAAAACGATATTCCTGATTGTCTGTGTTGTTGTCCATTGTATTTTGATTTTTTGGATTGTTGTTATGTTGAGGTAAGATTTCGTAGTCTTTCAGCTTTTCTTTTTCTTCGGGGGATGCCTGATCAACATATTTTTGAAGATCCTTAGCGGTATTAACAGCATCGTATTCTGAAACTTTGAAAAAGTTGAAATGCGTAGGGTTTTTAAGCTGCCGGTAAAAATTCGAAAAGAAGTTGGAGAATAGATCGCCGTGCTTATCAACTCTGATCAGCGGCTCATTATCTTTTTTTTCTTGTGGAGTAACCTTTTGCAGATTCCCATCTTTATCAATTCCTTTGACCATTTCAACCTGATTGGTATGAATGTTCAAGACAAGGAGTGTGTCTGTTGCCGGTTTGAGTTCATTGGGTTCATGAGGGTTTATCAATTCATTTTCCATTGTATTCCATTTAATGGAACCAAGGTATAGGCTCAATTAAGAGAATCCTAAAGATTGGAATGGTGATGAATGGTTTGGCTGTGGATGTCTTATTACCATCAAGAGTTTAAGCATTCTCTGATCAATTGATGGACATCAGAAAGCTTATAATACAGCTTTCCACTGATGGTATAGTAAGGCAGCTTTTTATCCGTTCGGTAGCGCTGTAATGATCTGGAACTTATCTTTAAAAGCTGTAAAACATCCTGGTTATCCAGAAGCTGTTCCCCATCTATTTCTATAAATCTGGATTGGTTCTTAATCATTTGCTCTTTCAGTAAGTCAAATCTTTCCATGATTCTCTCCATCCAGGCTATAAATTCTGTTCTTTCGATATTCATAAGTAGTGATTTTTTAGAGTGTTAAAATGTTGTGAATAGCTGATCAACTTATATTGGGTAAAGTTGAATAGTTCATTTTATATAAAATCACTACTTATTCGTAGTACCGAAAAGATTTATTTTATTATCTGTAAATATTTTCTCTGAAAAATGATGTCTACAATAAAATATAAAAGTATCATGGCCTTAACAGGACAGCTTTCCGAAACTTTAGGTGCACTAAATCCACTGATCTTTTTTATAAGGTATTCATTTTTAGTGATCCATTTTGACTGAACGAGTTGTGTAGGAATATTTTTATGGATACAAAAACAATTATAATCAGTATCTTTTTTATTGAAATCATTTGTGACTATTAGATACTTCAAATTTAATATAAATCATATGTGACCAAAATATATGAGTGGAAAAGCAGACAATACCAACAATAAACTTACTTCCAACATAAGTTACAAGTATCTTAACCTGATCAATTCAACATCTTAGCTTTGAACAGCTTTTTCCAGCGTGCCTCTGTATTTACTTAAAATGTAACACTAGCTGAGAATTATTGATTCCTTCTGTTTTAGGTATTTTAGTATTTTTAAAATTGTATAATTAATTACAAGCTCTGTAATTCTGATTGGGGTCATTAAGGGAGCTTTATGATTTCCAAAAATAAGTTTGTGTATATGAAAAATCTTCCTTATTCAGGATAAGAGATCATATTATAACCTGTCCGGAAACTTTCTGAAAATCACCTCCCTATATATTATGTTATAATCAGACTGGTTTACTTGTACTTGCTTACCATTGTAAAGGGTATTTTTAGGAATTTTAAATTCATCAATAATTTGTTTTTTCCTATAGTTTATTAATTCCAGTAAAAAAAGATAATTTTCCGGGTATATAAATTTTTACAGAATTGCGATAAAGCACTTTTTTTGTTTTTACCTCCTGAATATAATTTACCAAAACCGGAGGTGAATACAAAATCTGATTTTGGGAATATATCTGAAAAAATGATATTCCAACAATTTAGACCATCTTAATAATACTTCAGTGTCTAAGTTTTCCGAGTGATACATTTATAAGACTTCTTCTGTAACATTAAAAAAAACTGCATATATCAAATATTTTCACCTCCCTTTCAGAAACAGCTTTTTTCAACAATATATCTATATTAGTTTTCTATAAATTCATTACCTCAATACCTCTTTTTTACTAAATCCAAGCCTTAAAAGCACCATTAAATTATTTTATCTGCACCACTACTTCCTGAAGGCTCGTCATTATTGCTTCTATTTTCCCCAGTTAATTTTGTCAATCTAAGGCTTCCAAAAACTCCAGACAGTACCATTATAAACAGCCAATTGTTTTTTTATAGTATCATATACTATCATTCCCGCAGAAGGACTGATAATATTCAAATGCGGATTGGCAACTTTAGGCAAAACCATTGCTTTATTATCATCAGCCAGAACCAATATTCCTTGTGTAGTATCTGCACCCCCAAATGTCGGGCTGATACAAATCTTTGCTCCTGGGTGCTCTACTCTATCAGTTGCCTGAATATTCAAATCTGCTGTCCCGGTTGCATCAACACTCAGATCAAACCATGTATTTACATCTTTTAAATATTTTACTTTATTGTCTGAAGTGTCAAAAAGTATAGTCCCGCTTTCAGTAATTCCTGTTTTATCTGTGACATAAGGGAGAAGAAGTCCTTTATTTTCGTTATCCCCAAACTGCAATGAAACAGAGCCATTGGTTACGCTCTCTCTACTTATTCCTATTTGTGCCTGTAAACAAGCACCTATTAGAAACCCGGTTGTTACTATTATATTTTTAAACATTTTATTTTTATTTTTAATGAAAACTGAGAACCTGAAAATAAAAACATCACTATTCAGGTTCTCAAAAAGTATTATTAATCGGGACATGCTTGTGTGTTGATACAGAACCATTCAAATGTACTGCCTCCATTTTGAGTAGTATACATTTTTAAACATTTGTTAGTTGTATCATAAACAAGCATTCCTTCAACAAAATCGACAGCCGGAATTCCCACAGGATTCCCAGAAGAATTAAACGCCATTCTATTAACTACAAAACCCTTCGTTCTTGCTTCTAAAGCTAACCAGGCGCCTGTTCGAACTGCCGGCCAGTTGTCTGAATTCTGAGTTCCGGTTCTTAATAATGATGTGATTCCTACTTTACTTACCAAAGCAGGATTTCCAGCTGTAGCAATAGCTCCGGGCTTATAACAGGCACCATTATTACATACAATAGGAGTATAACCGTCACCGGGTATTGTTACTACTGACATCCTGGTGTCAATATAAGCAGAATATACCCTCAATGTCTGGTCTCCCAATGAAACAACACTTCCAATAGAAATCCTGACTTCATCAAACGATAATGTTGTTTGGAAGCCCGGTGTATATATGTTGGGATTGGTACCAAACCATTGTGTGAAGAAAGAAAAATCTATCAAAGCCCCACCACTCCTCTGCTCTCTGAGTACGCCATTTAAATATGTACTTACCATAACATTGGGTAAAAAACCACCGGAAAAAGGAAAGTTCTGCTTATCTACCGTAAATCCTGCAAATGTGCCCGGTGGCAAAGTTACTTTAGGGATCGCTACAGAGATAGAACCCGTAACACCAGCTGATGCAGGTAAATGGATAGTTGCATAATCCGCCGGATCCGGGCTTACTGCATTCCAAACATGATCAATACCATATCCTGCTGTTGCTAAACCCTCATATCCTGTGTTAGCATATTCTATTACCGCAGGAATCGTAGGAGAAACAGTAGTCGTAGGTCCATTTGTCAGCACGTATGTACCATCACACTGTAAAACTAACGGACATGTTGTGGTAGAAGTGGGACTGAAATCTCTTACTACTACATTGAAGATTCTAATCTCACCAGCGGAGGCACCAGCAAAACGGGTTATCACATACCGTACTTCATCAAATGGAACATGAGCTACTGTTCCTATTATCAAACGTTGAAAGCCTCCAGAAACCGCAGCAGTACTTAATCCGCCTGCAAGCTGGGTTCCTGTACTGGTCTGTACCAGAGTACCGTCTTTGTATAATTCTATTTTATTTGTTTCAAAAGCACTTGCCTGTGCAATATCTAATGTTGCGATGTCAAATCCTACATATGTATCTTTAGGAAAATCACCAAAACCATTTGCCACACTGAAACCTAATCCTGAGCCCGCACTGGCTCCAAGTTGCATCGTTGCGTAACTGTCTGGATCTAAATCTATTGCATTCTGAGAAAGACTGATAGAACTATTTCCATCCACAAAAGCAGTAACCCCTGTCCTTGCTCCGTTCACATACAACGGATACTTAGGAACACTTATATTTTCTATTCCATCACATTTGATGACAGGAGTAGCACAGAATCTCTGAATTACTGCCGAGTAAATTTCTAAAACACCTGCATTTGCACTTAAGGCTTTGTTTATGGTAAGTTTAACACCGGTAAATGGCTGACCAGAAGCAAACCCCAATATCTGACGATTGCTCGTTCCGTTCAGAACAGAAGTATGTAAACCAAAGAAACTGGAATTCATCACTGCTGAGTCTGCAACACTTCCGTCTGCTTTTAATGTTATAATGGTAATTGTGCTTCCCGCCAATTCTGCTGCCGCAAGTGTTGGAAAGGCTACATCAAAACCGGCAAAAGTACCAGCAGGATACAGTTCATAAGTAGCATCTCCTGGAACACCGATGCCTTTGCTACCATCTTGTACAGCTACCGAAGCATTGGTTACAGCTCCTGCCGCCGTATATAATTTAGCAGGCTGTCCAGTGTTGGAAACGATGTTGTTCAAATCTTCAAAATAAGTATTTCCCGTTGCAAGACCTTCTATTCCAGTATTTGCAGCATCTATGAATACAGGATAAACCGGTCTTTTGAGATCTGTTGATGTATTACAAGCCTGTGCTGTTGATAGACAAAACTTTTCAACCACCGCACGGTAGACTTTTGTACTGGAACCTGCCGATGCTCCTGCCCGTAGTTCTACCGTAATTCTTATCTCATCAAAATCTTTAGTAGTCCTCATCCCTATAATGTATTTCCCGTTATTGGGGGTGAATAAACTTCCCGATGCTACATTAAGAGTATTGTAAGTATCCTGAATGATTCCTTCCTTATAAGTACTGATGATAAAATTTTTAGCTGTACTCGCTGTCGCAAAGCTATCGTCCTGAATTTCAAAACCAGCAAAGGTGCCTTTAGGATAACCATATTTAATATGACCTGGGTCACTGGCATCCAATACCTGTCTCGAAATAACCGAAATGCCATAGTTGGAATACAGCGATGCACCTGTGGCAGCACCTATTTCTGCATAATTGTTTAAATCAGTATCGATCACATTTTGAACGTTGTTGATGCCTGGATTTCCGAGAGAAGCAGTAAGTATACTAGTACCAATAGCTTTTGCATAAACGGGATGGTTTTGTGCCCCTCCCGCGGTGAGCTCTCCTGAAATAAGGCTTACCGGCGCACCACAGGTAATGGTCGCATCACAAAAACGCTGTACAATAGGATAATAGATTTCGAGTATACCTAAAGCTGCAGATAAGTTCAAAGAGACTTCAAATTCAATGGAATCAAAAGGAAACAAGGACACAGCTCCTACAGTCAAAAGACTTCCGCTGGCCGATACACTTAGAAACTCCTGACTGACTACGTCCGGACCTTGTTGGACACCATTTAAATAGAACCTGAGTGTTTTTGTTACATTCAGCCCTCCGGATATGGCATTCAGCTGGTAAACACCGCCACCAAAAGTACCGGCAGGATATACCACACCCTCATCTTTTAATCTACCGGAATACACTGCCAGACCAGCACTAATGAAAGGAATTGTACCATGTGTATTAGGCTTCTCATCTTCCAGAGCAGGAGCCAGTCCCGGCCAGAGAGTTGCAGGAACAACAACAGGAACAGGAGAAGGCGGCACAAATACAACAGCCGCACCTGAACCTGTCACCCCTTTACCTGTGAGCGGTATCTGGGCATTGCAGGTGACAACTTTTTCTCCTGTCGTATCAAAACCACCACCTGTACGTGTGTAACGCTGCAGATACACGTAATTAACACCAAGCGTTGCAGTGGCGGTACCACCTACATTGGTTACCCTTCCATTTTGTATTACATGTACTTCATCAAAAGGTTTATGTACATAAAAACCAGCATCCATAGAAGTGGCTCCCAGTGTCCAATTTTGAGCAGGAGAAGTTTCTTGCACAACACCTCCAAGGTATGTTGTAATAATGACATTGTTGGTACCGGTAAGACCAATTGTTGGGGTAAAGCCTCCTGTAATAGCTCTGTTTACTACTACACCAATTCTATAACCTGTAAATGGAGTTGTTCCATAAGTTTTACCATCGCTTAATTTTACTGTCGAGGTTATGTCTGTACCCAAAGTTGAAGAAACAGAATGTGATGAAAAGCCGGAATTGCTTGTGTTTGAATCAGTAATTTGAGAAAGCGTAGTGCCCCAATTACCAACAACTGCGGCAGCGCTTACTGTTCCAAAAATAATGGTTCCACTGCCACCACCTGTACGCCAGGCAACCTTGGTATCGTCATTACTAGGAGTTACCGCAGCATCCTGAGAAAATACGGTTATACTTCCTGCTAAAGCTATCAGCATCATAAGATGTCTGCAAAAGGTATTTCCTTTTTGTTTTATTTGATTGATATTCACCATATTATTTAGTTTTTAATTTTTATCCTTCAGTCAACATTTAACAGATTAATATTTATAATTATAGACAAGCTACCCTGACCCACTACGTAGTTTTTTCTTTATTTTCTGATTTTCTGATAGACAAATCCATTGTTTGTTTAATAAAATAATTTTCTCATTTTGGTAAAATATATTTTGGAAGCCCGTTAAATATTGTAGAAGTTATAGCTTAAATTTTGTGAAAGAAAGAAGAGCACGTGAGAATTACTGAAAAAGACACAATAATATTATCTAAAAATACCATGCGCAAATTTAAAAAAACAACTGATTTTCAATTAGTAATAAAAAAAAGCCTAAAGGATATTTTAAGTATCATAAGTGATAACTAAAAACTAATATCCACACTGTAATGGTATATTTACAAACAGAAATCCCGGTTTACGCCAGGATTTTATACATATTTGAGATAAAAGGCTGATTTTAAAATTAAATTACCCCTAGATTTATTGATAATACTCTTCAATAAGGCTTTTTCCGTTCCTGCGCTTCCAGAGCAATATAATTGAATTTCTTCCCCTGGCAAAACAATCCCATATTCTTATCTCAATTGATAAAACTGTACCCAATAAAAATCTAAAAAAGGGGAAGCAAAAAAATATTTACTTAAAATAAACAGAGACGATAATTTTTTTAAAAATTATTTCTAATAATAAGGAGTTCCTTCATTAATAAATAATGTTATTGAAACACACGAAAGAAATTACTTCGTAGTAGCATATGGTCCTAGAGGATTATCAAATGATGTCTTTTTTTATTAATCTGAATGTAAGGTTAAAGCGTTCTTTCATAGGGATTATAGATTTTGCTATCCGATGTTCCCAATTTTCCTGCAAGTCACCTTTCATAATAAGTAAGGAACCATGAGGAAGTGGAAGGCTGTATTTGCTTTGATGATGATCCTTCTTTCTGAAATCAAAGTTTCTGGTTTGTCCAAGACTGATGGATGCAATGACAGGGCGTTTCCCATATCTGCTTTCTTTATCTCGGTGCCAGGCGACGGAGTCATTTTGGTTACGGTATAGATTTAATAAAACACCATTGAACTGACAGCCAAATTCCTTTTCGATTCTATCTTTTAAAGAAAGTAATTCGGGAGTCCATGGATTGGTTGGCTTTTTATCTTCTTCTGAATCGTTATATTTTGAATCTCCATACCAGGCCGTTAATCTTGGAGTAAGCACCATCTTATCGTACATCTTCTGTGTACGCTGTTCCCAGGGAACCGTTTCCAATAATTGGCTTTTAAGCAGATCTGCTTCTTCCTTACTCAGAAAACCCTCTCTGTATTCCAAAAGGTCTTTTGGAAACTCATAGAATTCTTCAGTATCAAATAAGCTCAATTGGGTCATTTAACTTTAAATTAAAATATTTATCTTAGTAATATCCCGTTACTTCGGGATTTTTTTTCATCATTTGTGTTTTTACTTCCCTTCGGGGAAGTTTTTTGATTATGCCATGTACTCAAAATGAATTCAATTCTTTTCTCCCATCTTTTCTTTGATCTGTCTGATATCAGTTTTAATCTCTGTGATAAAGTTTTGAATATGATGTTCTGAAAATTCATCAGGTTCATATTCTTTGGTATTAATACTACAGGCAAATTCCCAGATTTCTTTAATTTCAGGTAATGGAATTTTATAAGGTTCATAAAATTGATTGTCAGCTTTTACCCAGATACCATCAGCTTCGTGAAACTGGAACCTTTTATAACTGATGCCATCATTAGTGGTAATAAAAACATAAGTTCTGTCCGTTTTCAGGTCAGAAAGATTTTCGACATATTTCCCTACAATGTAAGTTCCATTTTTATAAGGAGGCATTGAATCCCCATCAGCTGGAAATGCCCTAAACTTACCACCTTTTAAAAAAGGTAATGATATGGTCTCCAGACTTTCAATGTATTCAGGATCTCCATAGCCATTTAAGTAACCCATTGAAGCTTTTTGGGGAATAATCTCAATCTGATTGTTTCCATCTTGATCAACCCTTATAGGCAGAACGATCCTATTCTCAGGAAGCTCCATTATTTCATCGATAGAAAATTTTCTGACATCTACAGTCAACAATAGATCGATGCTGATGTTATAGAATTTTGAAATTCTAAGCAATATTTCAATAGGTGGTTCTGTTCTGCCATATTCATAGGCGACATATCTGGATCGGGTAAGAATTAATAGATCTGCCAGTTCCTGCTGGGTCATATTTTTCTTTCCTCTCAAAAACACGATGTTATCAGAGAATTTTGACATTGTTACAATTTTAGACAACAAAAATACATAATTTGTTTCAAAACGTAACTAATTTTGTCACATGGAAAGAGCAATTGTACATATGGATCTGGATACGTTCTTTGTCATGATGCTGATGTTTCCGAATTTGTTTCCTTACAGCAAAATCTCCCTGATTTCGGTAAATATCAAACTTCAGTAGAACAATATATAATGGCTTGGGGGTGATGGTCCAGGGGGTAAATACATATTATCTGACAGAAACTGAGCGTTACCTAATCCAGGGGTCTGGTTTTGCCTGGCCTAAAAAGATTAAGTTAGTAACAGCAAAGGATAAAAACAATTACCACCTGATTATCAACATTTAACACATTATCCAAGACATTTCTTTATTAATTCAAAGTAAATGTAAAAAATTGAGTATAGGCGAATAATTAAGTCCTATCCTTAATTTTTTACTTTTTGTATAATCTGCATTGTAAGTTATTTTCAATTCAATAAAATTATATTTTAGTTAAGCTATCGAATTAGAGATAGGAGTCAATAAGAAATTTATGATTTCAAATAAGCTTAAAAAAAATAATGCAAGCTATAATTATAAACTGTCGATAATGACCTCCAATTAATAACGGCATGGACATTCCTTAAATGAAGGTTAAAAAACGTCTACTCAGTTCTACAATAAAGCTTTTCATTTAAACCAAATTCACTTTTTTTGATAAAAATATCCAACAATAGTAATTGATCTTGTTTGAATGACTTATTATGAAAGTTTATAAACTTTTATATGCTTATCTTCAAATTTTATTATATGTTATTAGAAAATATAAGAAACTGTTAATTAAAAATATTGCAACATCTTAAACTCTTTTTACTTTCAAAATTTTTGTCACTAAAAACTATAGTTATACCCCACCGTACAGGTCATCTCATTTAAACTTGGGTTTTCGATAGCCTGATCGGTTTTTCTAAACATTTGAATAAAGTTAAGATCAAAACTATGTCTCTTCCATGGAATATAATTCGCTCCCAGCCTGAAATTAGTCACATTAATATTCGCAGTAGTACTTCCAGAGTGGTTATAAGATGCTCCCACACTGGTTTTCAGCTTATCTTCTTTAAGGAAAGCTTTGGTAACCGTTATGGCAGGTCCCCAGATACTTGAAGTCTGAGAAGCAGCATAGGTATGTGTATAATTAAATGAAGTTGCAATATTTATTTTCTTTTCAGGGAATCCTAAGCTATAATTTACATTAGCATTATGGAATCTGGATAAACCTCCCCTTCTTACAATCCCGTTTTCTCTGTTTACCATATCATTCAGGGAATAATTGATATTAATATTCTGTACTTTTTCTTTGGTACTGGAAATAACATAATTCACATTGATATTGGTATTCTGCGAAATCTGCTTATAGTCAATAGAATCTTTTGGCTGCTGAATCAATAGTGGATTGTTATTGATATTATTAAACTGATTTAGCTGCTTATTCGTAAACATGGTAAAGTTGGAATAACTTGCTGTAATCATAAGTTTATCAGAAGCCCTCAGGTTGGCATTGACGGCTCCTACCCAACGGTTGGTCTGTTTAAACTTCTGCCCATCCAGATTATCACGCTGCCTTCCTATGTTTCCGGCAAGTGATAGCTTGTCTTTCCATAAGGTGAAAGCGGTATTCAAAGTAATATTTTCCAGGTCATTATTGAAATAATAGGCTCCCAGCGTTCTGTATCCGGGATCAATTCTTTCATATCTTACCCCAACCATTCCTTTCTTAAGTTTAAGATTAACTCCTCCGTTATAAGCTGAATAACTCTGCATAGAGGAATTAGGAGAGAGAAATTTGGAAGTCACTCCTTTTTTTATTGCCCCTTGGGAGGTAGCTCTCAGATCTTCCACTAATGCCGTATTAGCATATTCTCCATAGACCTCCAGGTTTTTATCAATCATAAAACTTCCGGTCATGGATAAGACAAGATTTTCCTGTGGAAGAACTCCTTTTGCATCCGGAGCAACAGATAGAGAACCTAAATCATCTTTGGCATAGAACCCTATCAAACCAAGCCTATACCTTTCTTCCTCCCACCTGATATGGGCACCATATCCCATTCTACGATAAGCAGGAATTGTATTTGGATTTCCGTCATCTTCAACGGCTTTATTCAGTCTACCTGTCATCACGGCAACCTTTAGAGGGATATTGGGAGTAAGCTCCAATCCTGCCCCGGTAAACAGTAATCCGTTAAAGGTATAAGGTGTAAAAGTCATATTGGCATCTCCAATATAAGCCTTTATCCATTTGTATTTGGGAGCAATACTCAATCGGTTAAACTTGAACGGCACCTGATACCCTAGCTGGCTTCCCTGATTGGTAAAACTGTAAGAAATGGGCATGCTCCATCTGTAAAGTCCGAGATTAAGATTTCCATTTAAAAAATAGGTAAATGGAGCTCTGCTACTGTAAACGTTAGAACTGTAGAACACAGAATTCGCTGAAATCCCACCGCTGATTTTAAAAGGATTTTTCTTCAGTTCTTCCACCGTTCTTTTTCCTATGTTCTCTAAATCTACTTCCTGAGCTTTATTCAACATAAAAATTGAGGTTAAAAGCAACAAAACAGTGCTTTTTGTATAAATTTTCTTCATATCAAAAGCTTTAAGGTTGTTTTTGTACTTTAATATCCACAACTACATAAGAATTGGGTCCATTGGTTACAAAATTCTTGATTTTGATGGCTCCTTTTCTTCCGTCAGCAGTCTGGAACAGAACAACTCTTGGCACTATAGAATTGTTGAATGGAGCTTTCCCGGCATTGGTTTCTGCAACATTGATGGAAGAGAAATTATTTCCGGAATCCAAGGTATCAAAACCTGATGGAGAGAGTTGTACCCCTACAGATTCCTGTGAATTGATGACTTTAGTATGAGAAGCATTAGGAATGGCTATGAAACCTGTATTCTGAACTTCATCCGGTGCTACAAACTGGTTATACAAAAATGTTGAATTCAGACCAAAGAAGGCAAAATCTATTTTGGAACCATTGATCTGGTTTACTTCTCCCTGTTTAATCACTTTTCCTAACTCAGATGAGAAAAAGCATCCCACAGCAGCATGAGCACTGTTAATTCCCAATTGAATATCACTGAATGACAATAAATTGGCATCTGGCAGTACAGTTACCTGTTTTTGCAATGTTTTGGTTTCTTTATCATTGGTAGATTTCAATATAATGGTATAGGTTCCCGCTGCAGGAAGCGTAACATCCGGACTAACTTGGGTTGAGACTGCCGGAACTCCACCTGCAATGGTCCATTCATAGGATGAAGCATTGGTTGACAGATTATTAAGATGAAGCAACACAGGAGCCTGATAATCATTATCAATAGCATCTACAGACCAATTGAAATCTATTGTCATAGCAGGTTTTACATTGACCGTTTTCTGTATAGAATATGTTTCCAGACCATTGGAAACAGTCAGCTTAATCATATGATCTCCAGGGGTTGTAAATACTACATTCGGATTTTCCTCATTTGAAGTAGCTGGATTTCCACTTTCAAATTCCCAAAGATATTGGGTAGCTCCTAGAGATTTATTCACCATTTTTAAGGTAACCGGAGAAATATCGCTTCCTTGCATCTGCCAATCGAAATCAACGATTACTGCTGCATCTGCCTTCACTTCAATCTCTTTGGTATCAACATTTCTATCTTTGTTGGAAGCTTTTAATTTTATTTTATAAACACCCGGATTGGCATACGTTATAGGCTGCGGACTTTTTTCAGCAGAACTAGTGACTGATGCTCCTTCAAATGACCATTCATAAGTATCTGCACCTGTAGATTTATTAGTGATTTCTACTTTTACAGGAACAGAAAAATCATTATTGACCACTTTTATACTAAAATCAGCCTTTACAGGTATGCTTTCTTCTACGGCGCAGGCATTAAACATCCATGCACAGGCAACCATAAGGAGAAGGCAGACTATGTTTAGTTTTTTGTGAGTTCTCATTTGTTTTTATTTTTTGTCATCATGGTTATTATTGTACAAGCATTCTTTTTACCAGCGCCTCACTTCTTGTTTCTAATATGATAAGATAGGTTCCTGCCGGAAGTGAGGTACTATAAGGGATTGTAAAGTAGGTAGATGAAGGCATATCGACTGCAGGATAGGCTTCATGAGAAACCATATCAACAATTCTTACTTTTATAGGTGCTGCTATATCAAGTCCTACCAATACCTTGAATACTCCTTTATTTGGATTAGGAAGAATGGTAAATTCTCTTACATTGGAAGCTTTTACGGGAGTGGTATTTATACCTGATGTATTTTCTTCCACAACAACTTTTTTATAAAATGTTTTTACACATTCACCTTGAAATCCTTTCAATCCGATTTCATAAGAACCTGTTTTAAAGAATTTCAATTCCAGAAATTCATCTGTTTTATTAAGAACCTGGATATCTGGTGTATCAGGAATAATCCATTGTACTTTTTCAGGTTTGGTTGGTGAAGTATTGACAAGCACTACGGTTGACTCAGTATATGCATGGGTTGTCAACATCAACTGCGGATTTAAAACATCCATGGAATTTTTAATAACAACCGTATCCGTTGCAGTACAACCTTTAGAATCCGTAATCAAGACAGTGTAGGTTCCTGCTTTGGATAAGGTAACAGACGCATTTGTAGAAATCACTGTTCCACTCTGGTCTTTCCATTGATAGGTTGCTCCAGCTTCATTGATATCAACATTATAAGTCTGAGTATCTCCCAAACATAAGGTAATATCTGCCCCTAAGTCTACTTTAAGCTGAGCAGGATCTGTAAGGGTATAGTTTCTGAAAATACTACAACCATTGGCATCTGTAACGGTCACATTATAAGCTCCCGCCGCAATACCAGTATTATTTAATCCTACTGTTCCATTTGACCAAACAATATTATAAGGAGCCTTCCCTCCTGTTACATTAATTTTAATCTCACCGTTGGCTGCTCCAAAGCAAATTGGGTTTGTTACTGCAAGATCGTTAATCAACAACTGATCCGGGCCTATAATCTGAGTACTGCCGCTAACTTTACAATTTTTAGAATCGTTGACCAACACAAAGTAATTTCCTGCTGATAATCCTGTTACCGTAGGAGTTGTGTCATTGGTATTCCATTGATAAGAATATGCTCCTGTGCCGCCGGTAGCATTTACAGATACTTGACCACTGCTTTGGTTATTGCATGTAATTGTACTTGCTGATAAGGTAATGGCTAATTCCGCTGGAAATACGAGTGTAAATTGAGCATCTGTCATATTATTGTTTGCATCTTTTACAAGAACCTTGTATGTTCCGGTTGTAAGATTCCCCAATGTAGACTGTGTAGCTCCTGCAATATTCTGGAAAAGACCACCATTTTGAATCTGCCATTGATAAGTATACGTTCCTACTCCTCCAGCAACTACTGCTTTCAGAGTACCATCCTCGGCTTCATCCGGTGTGCCGTTTCCATTAAGGTCTGCCTTATATTGATAATCATTGGCAATATTACAGGATATCTGTTTTTGAACTTCAATATTGGAAACTAATGGTAATGGCTGATCGATGATAAACTCCTGAGAAATAATTCCACAATTTCCAAGCTGGCTTGAGGCACTGGAATAGTTTTTATCTTTTACCGTTACATAATATTTCCCTGCCGAAAGTCCATCAAGTTTAATGGTAAAAGGATTATTTACGGCATCTATTGTGATTCCTGTAGTGATCAAAGCTCCATTGGCTGCATCTTTTCGCCATTCAAAATCATAGGAACCATCGGCTTTAGGAGTTCCGCCAATAATTCTTACGGAAATATATCCATTGCTCAATCCATATCCTGTTGGTTGAGAGATCTCAGTTTCAGATGTTGAAATGGCTATTGCCGCTGCAGGCTGAGTGATAGTTATCGTAACTTCTTTTTCATTACCATTTTCTTTTGCTACACAAAGGTTAGAATCTCTTACTTTTATTTTATAAACACCTGCTGCCAGATTTTGTATTTGAGTATTTGTGCCGTTACTAAAATTTTTCCAATCAAGATAAGGCTGATTGTCTTTGGTTATTTTATATTGAAACTGATTTTGTCCGCCTCCGGCTGTTAATGCAATTATCCCATCATTTCCCTGAAAGCAATATACATTCGTTTGGGAAGTCATGGAAAAGGTAACTGGAGTGGGCTTTACAATCTCAAAACTAATGGTATGATTAGCTCCATCGGTATAAGTAGCATTAGATTCATAAGTTCCCAGCATATCCAATTTATATTTTCCCGGAGGAAGTCCTTGGAGAGTATATGATGTACTGTTCTGAAGTTCATTCGTAATATCCTGATTCAAAACAGCAGCTCCTGTATCTGTATTTACCAATGATATTTTCAGGGTTTCACCAGATGCTAATGCTCTGTCAAAGTTTAAAACAACACTTCCGTCTGTTGAATCAAAACATTTAACAGGAGATATGGTGCTTGAAAGAATATGAGGAGCAGATTTATAATAAGAAAATGCTATAATATTGGATGTTGAAGGTGAATTGGTACAATTCTCCATATTTACACGAATGTAAATCGTTTTACCAAAATCATTATCTGTAAGAAAATCTTTTCCTTTCACATGAAGTACCGGAACATTATTGAACTGTGCTGGAAAAGGAACGAAATTATTGACATCTCCTACCGAAAACTCCCAGTTATAATATTGATTGTCTATATTATCCGGTAAAGTAATGGTTAAAAATTCTTCGCCTGAGATGTTCACATTATTTCCTGTAGGGGGATTGAGTGTAACCACTGGTTTTATAGTTTCCGTAGCGTTACCTGGCTGGTTAAGTCCCCAAAAACCATAGTTTATTTTATCACAAATACTGATATTATGCTCATTTGTTGCATAATCAGTATCCTTACACCCGAATGTTCCACTATTTCTATGAGTAGTTCCATACTTTACTCTTACAATTTTATTGGCTTTGGTAAAATCATGCTCTCCTGAAAAGCCTGTATTGTAAATACCATTCCCGTTATTAGGATAGTTAGTTGATCCCTGTACAAGTGTTACATGGGAATTATCCTGTTTCTGTACTACAATCCATTGCAAACCACCTGTTATATTATTACCACAGGTACTACCATCAAATCCGACGTATCCTGTAACTGTAAAACGATATGTTGCTGTACCACCTACCTGAGACTGTCCCCAGGAATAAGCATAAATCAGGATCAATAAAAGGAATAAATTCTTTTTCATGTGTTTGTTTTTTAATATTCAATACTTATTTTTTCAGTCTTTGCCACCTGATTATTTTTCATCATTGGCTTTAATAAATAAGTGTAAGTATTTCCTACCTGGATTGACTTGTCTTCCAAAAAGTTCTGCCCTCCTGTCAATGTTCCCCAAAGACTTGGTTTTTCAGACCCTTTCTGACGATAAACAATGATCTCTCCTACATTCTCTCCACTGATCTTCCAGTTTAGCTCAATCTGTGCTTTACTTTTGCTGGCAGAACCGGATAGATTGGTAAGGATAGACTGTGGTTCAAAGCTGTTGCTTCTCAAGGTCATTTCCTGGGATTTATCTGACTTTAGCAGGCTTTTGTCTATCGCAAGCATATAATAGGTGTACTGCTTGTTAACTTCCACATCTTTATCTGTGTACACATAATCCGGCTTGATCTCTTTGGTTTCATAGATCATCTTCCAGCTTTTATCTTCTGAGTCTTTGGCCTGACGGTATAACTGATGGGAAACAACATCATCACTATGACTCTTCAACCAGTGCAGGGTTATTTTTCCATCATCTTCCAGTTTATATTCTGTGAATACAGGAGCTTGCGGTCTCACCTTATCAGGTTTTTCCAGCTCAAGGATGATGGATGGTTTTGATTGATTTTTACGTCGGTCTGTTGCTGTGATATAATAATACACCTTAGAATTCAGGTTCTCCAATACGACTTTATCTTCAAACTTATTTTTGGTGATGGCTTGTGGAGTAAGTCTTACCAATTCATCTCCTTTTTGAATTCCTCTGAAAACATGATAGCCTTCAAGATCCTTTTCCGTATTGGCTTTCCATTCCAGGTGAGCAACTCCCAAAGAGTCTATTCTTCCTTTAAAACCTGTTGGAGTTTCGGGAGGCGTTGTATCGTTAGGCTGTGCCAGTACGGAAAAAGATTCACGTTTGTCTCCACCTTTTCCAACAGCCTGTATTTTATAATAATTGGATGGAGCAAGGCTTTTGGTCACCAGGTTTCTTGTTGTAACCAGAATTTTATTTTTGATCGTTTTGTAACTATTTTGGGCATCGGTCTCGGAATGAAGCAGCTCAAAAGAAACAATATCCTTTTCGGCTTCTTTAGGAAATTCCCATTCTAATGCAATGTTTTCGTCTTCCCCGATATTAAGTTCTGAAATCCTTGGTGTGGCTTCCATGCTCTTTTTACCAGCACCGGAAACAATATCAGAGTAAGGCCCATAGTCCCCAAAAATCGTTTTTCCACGAATTCGGTAACTGAATTTTGCATTGTTCTGCTTCAAGGAGTCTACAAAGACCATTCCCTGAGTCTGTCGGCCATCATTATCATTCATATTTATTACCGGAAGATCTCCCAGTTCTTTAAAAGCTGTTCCTTCCTGAGCTCTTTCCACATAATAAGCAGTATAAGTCTCACGAAGCTGTAAATATTCCCAGGATAATGTTACAGTCTGATCTTTAAATATGGCAATAAAATCTAATGGTTTAGGCAATTCGTTGGTAACAGCAATAGAAGCCAATGCTTCTCCTTTTACCGGCAGGATATTTATGGATTTACCATCCTGAATTGTACTTACCATGTACAGATACCTTTCATTAGGTTTTACATCGGTATCGGTATAGCCCCATCCGGCAAGTTTAGCAACCTCGAAATCCAGATCGGCAGCCATAAGGGCATAGGCAAAACGCTGCTCAATCTCAGCAGATTTATTGACTACTCCTTCAAGTTTACCTTGCTTCTCTCCCATTTCAACCTCAAAGCTATCCCCGAAAAGTGACTGAGCCACAATGGCTGCATTATCATTTTTCTCTACTACTTTCTTCCACTCATTTTCTGATGCGGCTCTGAAAATTCCAAGGTCTTTTTCTTCAGGTTTTGTAAGGACTTTTCCATTTCTGGCCAGGACATATCTTTTCAAAGAAAATCCAGTTTTATTAGCCCTCTGCCATGCCAAGGGTTCGTCAACCGCCCATCTCAGCGATATCCCGTCTTTCTTGGGATCTGTTTTAAGCCGTATATGAGGGATAATGGGCTTTTCGTTATCCTTTTGCTGTCCCCATACAATACTGCATAGCAGCATTGTGAAAAGCAATAAATATTTCTTCAATGTATATTGTGTTTTTATGTTCATTATTTTGTTTTGGTTATTAGTTTTTTTGATCACTGTTTAAAAGTGTAAATACTCTTGTCACGGATAAATCCAAACACCATGTAAATAAATTGACTCAAATGATTTTGTCCCTCCGAGACTATATATAACAACAAAGCCATTCTCTCTAATTATATAAAATCTTTCGGAAAAATGAGATTTTGTAGAACATCTAAGCCCTCTCTCATTATCAATTAATAACAAATTATATCTTTCAGATATTGCTTCTAACTCTTTCGAATCAAAATTTTGTCCAACTTTTAATTCTTTAGCAGTATCAAATAGTTTTATTTTGTCATGATTAACTATAATAAAAGCTTTTGAATAATCATCATAATTCAAAGATGTTAACCAATTATCATATGTCTTATCAACAGCTATTTCTTTTATACCATCATAAAATATGAAGTTTTCTATGCGTTTTGTATCCATAATTTTAATTTTCTTTCTCAAAAACAAATAAGATCTTATCCTGTGTATGAAGATAAATCTTTTCATTTTCTACCTGAATAGTCCCTATAATACCATGTTCTTTGGACAATCTTTCATACCATAATATTTTCAAACTCACAGCATCTAAAGCTCCAAATATTGCTCCTCTACTTCCAGAGTGCATATCTACTCCTCCTGATTGAGTAAAATAAATGATGCCATTCTTTACAACCCATCTGGGAAAAAGCAAACGCTTTATTTCTGTAGGTTCAAATATTTCTGTAATAGAATAAGTCTGAACTACTTGGGTTTCTATATTTAAAATGGATATATTATCCGAACTCAGAAAATAAATCTCATTTACATCCAAAATCATTTCTCCATATAATCCGGGATACTCATTTAGAACATTACCCGTCATAACATCTAGTATAACACATTTAGTAATACCTTCGGAAAAAATAATAAAAGAAATCATATTCTGATGAATAACAAGCGCTTTTTGGGATTCTGTTGTAGGTGTGTCTAAATATTCTTTGAAGCTGTGATTCCATACATTTTTATTTTCAAGTGTAAATAACCCTATTTGATATTTATTTCTAGATATAAAGTATTTAGAATCAATAAAGGATATATTATTTTTAAAGCCTAAATCTGAATATTTTGTCCGAATTGAAAAATCATTAATGTCATACAAAGCATAAAAAATATCATCTCCATCATTAATTCCTACAAAATATATTGATTGCGTTAACTTTTGATGAATAATTAAGGCATATTCATCAATTTTCTTTATTAATTGTTTTTCAAAAAAAATAAATGAACTAAAAACACGCTCTTCAAAAAACACAATTTTATCATTATATTTTCCACTAATACTGAATTTATCATTTATATGTATTCTCTCGTTATTATAAAACACTTCCCCATCCTGATTAATGTAATATAATTTTTGACTTACAATTTCATATTGTTTGCATTTAAAACTTTCTATTAGTTTCATTTGAAAATCTTTAAATAATTAATATCATTTTTAAAGTGCTTGATTAACTGCATCGCTGCCTGAGAATTACTCATGTTTAAGATATTCTCATTATCTAATAACCATCTTTTACATTCTTGGCTTGCTGTTGATATGCTTCATTTCTTGCTCTTGTATGGAAATCTATATCTTCCATTACAGCTTTATGTACTCTGCCAAGCTCATCAGTTTCAAAAACATATCTACCGTTATCAACTACATACTTAAAGTTTTTCATCAATGGTGGTACAACATTAAGGAATCCCCAATCTTATCTCATTTTATCTAAAGATCAAAAACAACTTATTATAACCAGTTTAAACTCAGACAATTTTATTACTCTCCGATTACAACTCCATAATCCAGTTCTGAAAATTCAAATCCTTGAATATTATTAAATTCTATAGATTCTTTTAATTTTTCAGAAACAATAATATCTTTCATAAAATTTATCATTGGGAAAAAATCAAATTTTTCCAATAACACTATTTTTTTTTATTCCCATTGCTTTGCTTAAACTTTTATTTTCTTTGTAAATTTTCATGTATTCTGGATAAAAATCTTCCTGCTTAGATATAAGTACATCTGTATTATTAACAGGATTCCAAAATACTGATTTTTCAAAATTTATATATTTCAGAACTTCGTCAGAGATTTTCCTTCCGTAAAATTGAAATACAAAATAATCTAATTTTTCACCTTTATATAAGAGTTTACTTGGGTAAAAATAATGCTCTTCTGGTATATTAAAATTACACAACAACGATTTCATTTTCTTTGAAATTAGCCATCCATCAATTAATCCTGCAATTCCAAAAAATTTATGAACATCTAGTAACTTCCATTCCCAAAACTCTTTTTTGTCAAAACTTTCTAAATAAAAGTAATCAAGAGTTGGTAAGCCTTTAATTATTTGACCATCACGCATAGAATTAAAATAATACTCAGCATTTGGAATTTCTTCTCCACTTGCATTACTAGCAATTCTATCGATATCACTAAAAGTCTTAAAATTAATTTTATAGTATTTCATTTTCTTAGAGTCAATTGTTTGATTAAAACATCTATCGCTCTGCAATTACAACCTCATAATCCAACTTTGAAAATTCAAAGCCAGTAATTCCATTTTTTTCAAATGTATCTTTTAGTCTTTCAGATTTAATATTGTCATATAAAAAATTGTACATTGGAAAAAAATCAAAATTCTCTTTTAGTACTAATCTTTTGAGTTAGATCCTTGATTTTGTATGATTTTGCTGTGACTCAGTTCTAATTCTTTTTTTTTCATTAACAAATTCATCTTTAGATTTTGCAAAAATTTCTTTATTATTAGCTGGATCAAAAAATATTCATTGTTCAAAATTGATCTTTGTTCTAATCTTCTCAACAATGTCTGTTCCTGAGAACTGAAAAATGTAATAATCCAGCTTTTCTCCTTTGTATATTTGTATAATAACCTGCTTAAATAATAAAAGTGAGGTTCTGTAATTTTAAATTTTTCTAAAAGTCCTTTAAGTTTTTTTGAAATTAACCATCCAGGAATTCTACTACTTTCGTCAATAAAATCAAAAACATCTGTCAATAACCAATTCCAATATTCTTTTTTATCAAAACTTTCTAAATGAAAAAAATCAAAAACAGAAATATTGTCCAAAATAATCCCTTCTTCCATTTTCCAAAATAAATCATTACCAAGAGGAATGTTTTCACCATTAGCCCTAGCTGCAATCATATCGTTTTGATAAAATTGTTTAATATCTATTTTATAATATTTCATATTCTAAAGTTCTATTATTTCATTTACATCTTTATTACCTAATAATACTTCAGCCTCAAGTTTTTGTTTTGTATTATTTATCAAGGTCTGAATATCATCAAACTTTTCATTATTATTTAAATCAACATCATTTAATATACTATTTATTTTCTTTGTCATAGCTTCATCATATTTAGGATGGTTTGTATGTCCATTGAGATCTATTTTAGCTTTTTTCTTTTGCAAAGGAATTGCATTATCATTGCCATTAAACTCAAATTTATTTCCATTTTTCTCTGCCCAGAAAAGGGCTTTCTAACGTTTAAAATTCAACCACCACCTCATAATCCAACTCTGCAAATTCAAAACCAGTAATTTCATTCTCTTCTATAGCTTTTTTGAGGTTTTCAGAACAAATAATATCAGATATTATTGGACTCAAAGGTATAAAATCAAAAAAATGTTTTAAACAAACTCTATTTAGTTGTAAATCTAAATTATACTCTTCATATACGGCCTCGTTTTCATTAGACCAATCTTCATATGAATTGAATTTATAATTTTGACTATTTATCGAAAAGGTACTTTTAGAAAAATCAATTAAATTCATTTTATTAAGTTTTCTATAGCTAGCCATAAATTGAAAAATCCAATACTTTAATTTTTCCCCTTTATATAAAAGTTTCGTCTCATAAAAATGAAATTTAGGAGCAACTTTATATTTTTCTAATAAAGTTTTAAAATTTTCTGAGATATACCAATTAAAATTCCCTGGATAATCCCCAATTCCATCATATACATCAAATAAAGCCCATTCCCAAAATTCTTCCTTATCAAAACTCTCTAAAACAAAATGGTCAAAAATTGGGGTATTATACAAAATTTCTCCTTTTCTCATCTTATCAAAGAAAACATTACTATTGAGAATGTTTTTTCCGTTCGAACTACTACTAATTCTTCCTAATTCCGGAAATATTCTTTTAATATCAATTTTATAGTATTTCATTGTCTAAAAATTCACTATTTGGTTAACATCCTTATTGCCTAGTAAAACTTCATTTTCAAGTTTTTGTTTAGTTTCATTTATTAAATTTTGAATTCTTTCAAATGCTTTTTCTTCATTTGGTGCTTTTTGTAAAATATCATTAATTTTTTGCTCAATAGCCCTATCATAAGCTGGGTGATTGGTGTGCCCGTTGAGATCTATCTTAGCTTTTTTCTTTTGCAATGGAATTGCATTGTCATTCCCATTAAATTCAAATTTCTTTCCATTTTTCTCTGCCCAAAAAAGTAATTCTTTTAAATCTTGATTTTTCCCTAATACTTTGATAGGTATTATATGGTGAACCTCAAAATTAAGGTCATCAGCAACATCGTATTTTTTTGCGTAAGCCCACCAATCTTCAAAGCTTTGCCCTGTAACATATTTATCATAGTATTTTCTCGCATATGCAATACCTTCGGCAGTATCCATGACATCTCTTACAGTAGCTCTATAATATTCTATTTTATGGTATAAATCGTCCGCTGTATCTAGGGTAAACTCTTTTTTCTTACCCATCTCCACACCTTCACCAGTACAGTTTATACATTCCGTAACAGGAGATTGTATTTTAGTGCTTGTCCCATCAGGAGAAATCTGATACCAATCTGACCCCTCAGCGCGGCGGATACCATTTTCAAAGACCATCATAGGCCCATCAGTGGTATATACCTTTTTGCCAGTAGCAGCTGCTAATGCCTTAGCAGATTCTAAATCATTACATGAAAGTAAAACAATATCTTTGTTTTTGTTGGCTCCTTCGCTTAATTTCTTAGTAAGATATTCACCAAACTGCTCAGAATTCAACACTTCTCCATCTACAATAAATCCGCCATCAGATGTTGCATGTAACGAAAGATAAATCTTGTCCTTGTTCAGAAGCTTTGCAACATGCTTGGATACATTGTTACGTAACTTACTGCTTATTTCCGGTTCAAGTTTCAGTAAAGGTTCGATAATGAACTTACCTGCTTTAGTAATAACAGGTTTAATAATATACCGTCCTGAAAGGCTAGCAAACTTACCAACAGCTTGCCCAAGTACATCCAAACGGTCAACAATCATGAATCCTTTACTAATTGTATTGGCTTCGCCGGCACCGATGAAGAAAGATAATGCTACAAAAGCAATATTACCACCTGTATAAGACTTCATGCATGGATTAGCTGTTGCTTTTTTCCATTCATCATCCATCATATCACCAATTGCAGACCAATTAAATTTATCCAGATCCTCTTTGAATTTCTTACGCTTTTCTTCACTTGCAATAATTCCGATTAGCCCTTCTGTTCCTTTGGAAATTAATGCTACTCCACTGGATATACCTGCAGCTGTATCCACAAGTCCGTTCCATACTCCACATACAAAGGCAAACTCTATTCTACCCTGAGAATATTTATCTCCGGAAGAGCCTGCAGCATCATTTATCAATGTAGGTAACAAAGAAGATGGATTGGTATAAGAATATATTTTTGCAGGTATTGGATTGTAGTTAGCAGCATCCGGATTATAGAACCTTTCAGGCACTTTAGCTTTCCCTATCAGTTCTGCCAATCCATCAAATATGGCTGTGATAGGATTAAAATCCATTGTCCAGAACTCATCTACCTCAAACCAGCCCTTATTTTTGGTAATGACTTCAAGTAGTTTTTTTGTATCCTGATCTTCAAATCCTTTAACTCCTTTACCTACATTTATTTTGATTTCATATTCCGGTTTTGCAGCATCAGAGACTTTTAACCAAATAATAATTTCATCATTGTTTGGCTTAGTAAATATTGCTTCTGCCTTCGCATGGGTTTCATCGTCATCAGAAACTAAAATTCTGCCTTTTATACCTGTATCAGCAGAGGTCATGCTAATTGATTTTAGCATCTGCTCGATTTGTTGTGCCGTAAACCTACCTGTAAAATCTAATATGCTACCAGATGTTGTTGCTTTTTCTTTGTTTCCATTTTTAAAGAAATCCTTAGATTTTCCTAAACCTCCTCCATTAGAATCGTGTATCGATTTTTTATATTTTCCATCACATCCAAAGTATGCAGAATAAACATCCCCTTCTTTTGGATTCTCAGGACGCTTAACCTTATCAATTTTTTCAATATATGCAAGGAGTGCCTCTTTATTCTTATTATTGATAATATCTTTTACTTCCGAATATTTGGTTCTGATAAACTTGAATTTATTACAAGCTTTATCATGGTTATATACCAACCAAATTACCGTTTTACTATCAATATTGCCAGGTTGGCTATATGAGAATACATCACCATTTGAAGTTACATATTGAGAGTCTTTCCAATAATATTGTTTATTGTTATCTGTAAAACCTTCGACAAAACCTTCATCTAAATGAACTTCTTTATAATCTGTTACCAGATTGTTATCTGTTTTTATGAGTTTAAAATCCGGTGATAAACCATATCCACCTGCAAGTTCTCCCGCACTCTGCCCTTGGAACGCATACAGCTTAAACGCAGGATCATTGATCTGCTTCCAATCCAAATGAGAAAGTTCTTCTCCTGGAGTATAATCCATCAATAGATTCGTTCCTTTTTCAGGAGTTCCGTAGACTTTCCAAGGGTGTTCCAGCTTGAATACACCGTGTCCTAATTCGTGGGCTCCTGTTTTGGCAGGGCTATTTCCATACACATAACCGAATTGGCCATTCAGACGCATATATCCACTTTGTCCGGTTGAAGATTTCTTATCGGTAACAAAAAGTACATATCTTGCATCCGTACCTTTGTACAGGCTATTGATCTGCTGCTGCTGAGGGCTGTAAGTACTCATCAGTTCAGAATCTTTACTATCAATAGTATCTCCGCTTACTATAGCACTGATATCCAGAACAGGTTCCTGCTTCACATTGAATTTAACTCCAATTTTATTGTAAATCTGATTCAGTTTTATGCTTTGTGCCTGCAGGTTAGATTGGGAAGCGGCATCCAGCGGAACCAAACTCACATTAATATCTTCAGGGCTCAGGTGTACAAGACGGAAACTTCCAATTACTTTTTGCTTGGAGTTACTGTCTTTTGGCATCAATACCGCAATCACCTCTTCCTCTGCATAATCAAATGTACCAGGAAGTTTTAACTGATAGTTTCTTTCTGTAGCTGTCTTATTAAGCTCTGTAGCTTCAATAGCTTTTCCTGTTCCTAAGGTTTTAAAGATGATTTTTCCATCTTTAAGGGAAGGATCGGAAATACTTACTTTCGCATCAAATACCTCTGTCTGCTTATTAACGGTAGCCTTATAAGGTACGTATATCGTATTGTTCTCTGCATCTTTTACAGAAGGATATTTGGATGTCGGAAGCTTGGTTTTTTCCGGCGTATCATACGCAAACTTACCTGCTGCGTCTTCTTTCCATTCTATTTTGATTCCTTTCGCTGTATATTGATTGACAGCAGCATTACTTCCACTTCCGGAAACACCTTCTGTATTGGTTGAGTTGGATGCTCCTCCTTCAGCCACCTTGCCGGTTTTGGTAACATTCCCATTTTCATCTACCGTCCAGATATTTCCGTCTTTATCCTTAATTTCATAGTCTTTTCCGCCCGGATGATCCTCCTGACTTGGAGATCCGCCATTACCGGAATCTCCATAAATTGTAATTTTTCCCGGAGGTGGTGTTGCCGTATATTTAATATCTACAATCGTATAATCTACGGTAATCTCTTTTACTCCTGCATCACCAAAAGTTTCTCCTAGCCCGCCGGAAGCATAATGTACGGCTGTTTCATTCGGATCGTAAGTGGTTTCAACAGTTCCTTCAATCAGTTTTTTATCTGTATTAAGCTTAATATTTGTAAAGCTTACCTTGATTTTTGTATCAGCTAAATAAGGAACTTCAATAAAGCCTGTTCCTGTATAAATACCATTGCTCCCCTGGGCTGATAATACCGTTACCGGGAAATCTCCGGCTGTAAATACTTCATTATTCCCCAGCATACTCTGCAATGGACTCTTATTGCCAATATCCACTGCCGGCATAATACCGCACTGATAATTATTATTTGAAGAGCTGCCATCTGTTGTGAAAAACTGAATTCCACTGTAGCTATATGCATTTCCGGCACTATTTCCTGAAGTCGTTGGATTGGTATCTCCAAAGGTTTGAGTGCTTCCGCAGACTGTACCTACCCGATACTCATATTCTGTTTTATCTTCAAGTCCTGTAAGAATTGCTGTTGCCTGATAACTTTGCTGGGTAGCCCATTCTGCACTGCTCCCTTTTTTTCGGTATTGAACATTGTACAAACCACCCGGCTGTCCTGCAAGACTCCATCTAATCTCCACTCTTCCCTTACCTATATTCTTAGCCATAAGCAAAGTAGGCACCGCACAATTCTCTACATAGTCGAAATAGAAAATTTCAGACAGTCCGTTATTTTTATAAACTCCGTTATCATCTGTAGAATTAGCACCTACTACAGGATTTCCTGATTTTACCTGTACTTGCCATGCATATCTTTTACCCGGCATAAGCTGGGTTTTATCTATTCCATAATATAAAGTAGGTGCATAAGTTTCTTCTCTCCAAAGTGGAGGAGCTGAAAGGAAACCTGAAATAGGACTCTGCCCCTGATCCCAAAGCTCTTTTAATGTAAAAATATAGCGGGTGTTTGGAGCGATTTGTCTTGGCATCCATTGAAATACCACCCCTCCACCGCCTCCATAAGGAGCTAATGCCTGTATTTTTTCTGCATTTTGCGGAAGGGTAAGCATCGGTGGATCATATTGTACCATAAAAACGGTGGTACATGTTTTTGAAGAAAGATTATTCTTTGTATAATAATCATAAGCCTGGAAACAAAACTGGTATACTCCATCTGCCAGAGGCTTTGAGTATTGAACAGCATTAATGCCAGCAAGGTTTTGTAATTCAAAAAGAGAACGCAGATCTACATTCGTCAGGGTAATATTGTTTCCCGGATAAAGCGTGAAAGGATTCATCCCCACCACAAAATCATTAGATCTTGCAATAGGAACTGCATTGAGCCCTGCCTCCAGAGAAAATTTAATCCCCGTCTGATGCTGCGGTTCCAAAAGGTCGGTCATTAAAACCTGCAGCTGCAGCTTATTATCTGTACTGGTTGCATAATCTGCAAACCTAAGACTATAAGGCGGAATAACCACAGGAACCAGCTTGACAGGATATTGCTGCCCCATCACTTTCACTGGCATAAGACCTGAAATCAACAGTAAAAATAATGCAATGACTTTTATAGAGTAATGCTGTCTTTTTAGATATGATTTAAAACAATCTTTAATCATGTTCTGTGTTTTTATATTGAGTTATCAGATAAAGCTTCAACTTTATTTGAATTCATAGTTAATTTGTTTTTCAGTTCCCTGTTTGTCTCCCGGTAAGATATATCTGGCTTTCACATTATACTTTACATAAGGAATCGTTCCGAATGTAGATTCCAGTAAAGCATTAATGAGTGGAGATCTTGAAGTTTCAGGAGAGCCTACATATTTGGATGCTGCTTTAGAAACAAGTTCATACCAGTCCGCTTTATAATAACTGAACAGGTCGTATTTGAAAGGGAAAGTCTGTTTCAAAAATGCATTCCCTTTATCATTACCCAGATACTGCATATATGAAGTAAATACCGGGAATGCATTTGTTGGTGGAATTCCTGTAAAGTCATCATCACTTTCTGCTCTATTTAATTCTAATCCGTCAAATGGATAATTATTGTAGATAAGTCCTTTAAACTTACCTGCAAAGGAATCTTCCATTAACGCAGTAAGGTTAATTAATGGCTTGTTATCCGTATATTTTGAACCTGAGATCTCAGTAGCATCAAAGTATTCATCAGCATTCATATTATTCTGTAATGTAACTATATCAGAGCTTAACTTGATCCATAACGGATTGAAATTTAAAGCAGATAACTTGTCTGACAATGTATTGTATTTACTGGTTCTGAATACATAAGAAAGCCTTTCAATCTCTCCGTTTTTAGAAAGACTTTGTGCCTTCTTGATTTCCGTAGTAACAGAAACTGCTGATCCGTCATTGCTTTCTTCCGTTTTCTCGGTATTTTCTACGGTATCATTGTCAGAAACGCCATTAGATCCATTCTTATTTTTTGCAATCAGTGCTAGTGTATAATCCTTCTGTTTGGTAAGATCCGGCACCTTGAAATTCACAATATTATCCGCCGTATTATAGGAGAAATTACTTTCTACAGGTGAATCTGCGGCAAACATTGTTGAAGTGCTCCAATTCGGATCATCAAACAGATAATCCTGTCCTCTTTTCAGCTTGATGTAGCCGTTATTGCTTTCGCCCTGATAATAATTTTCTTGTTCTGCTACCGGATAAGCATATTTTATATTTGATAAAGGAATAGCTTCCGGTGCTGATCCAGTGGTAAAAATACGCTCCTCTATTTCTATTGCTTTCTGACCATCAACCATTACTACTTCATACATTCCGTTCTTTTTCTCCATGAAACTTACCTGCGCTAAGGCTTTCATTGTTTTATTCGGAGGTAAAATATCATCGGAAATAAAGTTGGCAAAGTCTTTAGAATTGGCATATTCAATAGTTCCTTTAATCTCTTTACCCTGATCATCGATAATGGTCATTTTCTCCACTACTACTTTATAGGTGTGATCACCATCATCTTCAGGAATCACAATAGGTTCATTGACACGAACTCCAAAAGTAGCCTGTGGAATAGCAAAAACATCAACATTCGTTTCATCTTTTTTAGGAGTAAGATCTGTAATGATCTTCATGCCACCAAGAACTGATGAATTTTCAAGGACACATTCTTCACCAAATTCCATCTTAAATCTAAAACGTCCTTTTATCAATCCGCCAAGCAGATTGTAATATCCGCCAAGATATCCTCTTACCCAATATGGATTTGGCCCTTTAGCCTGTAAAAGTGCAGCCACACCAGCCTTGATGATTGGAATTTTCTTTTTGATGAACCAAAGCTTGATTTTAATCCCAAGTTCACCTTGTAAGTAAACATAAGCCTGGCCATTGGCATACCATCCATTGATTCCTATCTGGTCTCCGCCACGATTTGAACATTTGGCTTCCCCATAGTTCTTAAGCATAATATCTGTTCCCAATCCTGCCTGAAAGCGGGCATACAGGAACAATGCCGTCATATCCCCCGTATCAAACTTAAGGTGCGTCCCGAAGGCAAAACCTTTTCCATCTCCGAGGGCATTAAGATTACTCATATAATCCAGATCCTGTACCTGAAGCCCCAGAATTTCTGCAACTTCAACCGGCGGCGGCGGACTGCCCGGAATACGGGTTCCCACCATAAAGTAGCTGGAAGACTGTAAATAGAAACTATCAAAACCAACCTTAAGACCAATCATGTCACTAGGTGTACCAATGTGCATATACCATTCATCCGGTGCTATATGTACAACGGCCCATCCGGCACGGCCATTAGGGCCAATTCCTTTGATAATTCCTTTGGCAATATCAATAAATACATCTAAGCTTGCATGGAATACACTATTGTTAAAGTCATAGTTCATAGCCAGCTTAGCATAGATGGCTCCATCAATTTTTTCTGTAACAGGATATTGTTCGTCAACCATTTTGGTATCCAGAAAAGTATTGACTGTTTTATTATTTTTCAGATCCGACAGGAACTTGGAATTTCCGGTCATTTCTTTGAATTTCTTCTGGGCTCCGGCTAAAGCGTCTCCAGGAACCAGCTTAGTAAGATCAGCCATCACAACAGCTTCTCCAATAAATCCTATATTGGCCAACCCACCATTAGGATTGGTGGAAATACTGAACCCTGCCATGATATCAATAGTCTTATCCGTTGGAATGGAACCATAAATACCTGCTCTTAAAGCTAATCCAACAGTATTATCAGGTTTCAGAACCAAAGCTCTATTTTCATACGCAGGATTCATGCTCAGTTCCCGGTCAGGAATCATTCGGTAAAATGCACCTCCTGTAAACCCGGTAATCTTCAATGCAGTAGCCTGAATACTTAATCCTTTTACGGACCCTTCAAATCCCCAATACCTGAAAGTACTGTATCCAAAGGCCGCTGCTACTTCAACAGTAATTTTACTTAATGCTGTTATCTCTGCTTTAAGATTAGCTTTAAATCCATTTCCGTATAATGGATCTTTACGCATGATCTCAAGACTTCCTGAGATTTTACCAACACCGATATCTACATTGTTAAGTGCCAGCTTAGTAAGATTGAAACCATCATACTTCCATCGCTGCCTGTTATTCTCGCTTACGATCAAACCATTAATCATCATACCTCCTGTAGCAGAAAAACGCTCTTCCTGTAGACCAACGGTAACATTAAATCCTAAATTGGCCTGTGAACCGTCTGCTACCACAACAATATTGCTAATACTTGCCGGAAAACCAGCTAATTTCTGTTCTCCTTTTACTCCAAAATACTGAACCGTCACAAACGGAGCTTTGGTCTGTAAAGTAAGTCCCTGAAATTCGATTCCTTTAAAATCGGCATCTTTTTTACTGTTAGGGTCATTATCATCTGCGGAGGAATTAGCGGCAATGGCCATACTTCCGTTAAGGATGGCTTTGGGAAGAAACTCTTTGTTTTTTACACGCATCTCAATGGAAGAACCTGCTGCAATGGTAGCTTTCGCACTCCATATATCAAAGTTAATATCATTGAGGGTTGTTACAGAAATCAGATACTGTTCTTCTGTGATGGCTCCTCTATAGCCCAAATAGTTAGGAATATTTGTAGAACTGTCATTATTTTTCTGAACCGGAAGTTGTATCTTCCCTTCCAGATTAGCCCCTACAATTTTAGAAGCGGCAAGGTCTATTCCAATTTTATCCAAAGAATATCGCCATGCATTTTCTCTATTGGTTACTCCTCGTTCTATCGGAAAAACATTATTGGCAGCAAAGCTTCCGGATACCCCGTAGGAATCAATCAAAAGATTATTGGCCTCAAAAGAAACGCGTGTATCGATATGATCTTCTGTTTTGAATTCCTGTGGAAGGCCAATATTTAGAGTCTGTACATATAAGCCTCTCCAGGATTCTGATCCTCCAATCAAATAGTCGTGAGTATTGTAATATAGGGGGAACTGTACGCTGGGATCTGTCCTCAGGTCACTCAGGTCTAAAATAGCATTATTAACAAAGAAAGAAAAATAACCTTTATCCTGACTTTTAACCTGAGAAGTAATGGCAAAAGGACTGATGCTCACTTTCACCAAAATATCATTCCAATCACTTGCTTTAAGCGCAAAATCACCACGAACTCTGTTGGTTCCGTTATTCCCAATTTCAGGGAGTACAGCTCCTTTATTATCTAAGGGCACAAGCACATTTCTGGAGATCTGAACATTCCCTTTTAAAGAGAGTTCTTTAATCCCGTCACAATCCATTGTAACGTAAGTCTTGTCATTAACGCTTTCACCGTTTCTAGTAATCCTTCCTCCTTCCAGCGTAAGCATCCATTGGTTTTGGTTAAAAGGCATATTGATATCTCCCAATAACGAAAGTTTTGCATCACCTATGATCTTCCCATTATAGGATAGCTTGATATCTTCGGCTCCAAAAAACAATGTTTTCTTACCGTTATCAGCTCCCTGCTGTGGTGTGGTTACTCTTGCATATACATTGATCAGAGCATATTCCGGAGTAAATTTAGCTTTGGTAACAACAATACTGTATTCTACATTAGACTTATTCTCTTTAAGCCCGATGGGTAATTCAGTAAGGTCGTTAGGATTAATTGTACTTGTAAAATGTCCGTTTTTTTCAAGTTCTTTGAAAGCCCCCATTGCCTTACCAATCTCTTTGTCGTTTTCAGGATCATTTTCTACAAAGCCTGAGAACTGATCCAAAGGAAATTCATATAAAGAATTGGTGGCAGGTTTGTTAAGGAATGAAAAGTTTTTGTGTAGTTGAAGGGAATCTTTTTTATTATATTCACTAGCCTTTGCGGGAACAAAAAGAAGGCACATAATAAAAATAAAATATATTTTCGTCATGGTTATTGTGTTTCCTGCAAAATTAGGAATTTAATTCTAACTATGATGATAAAATTTTTAAAAAAACTATGTGATAGACAAAACCATACGTCTCTACAACTTGTTATTCAAAGAAATTACCACATTATTGGAATATTGAATTCTGATATCAAGAGACAAAAGTTAAGCCCCCTATAAAGTGCCTGGGGAAAGAGTCGATAAAATTCAGATACATTCTTGTTGATGCAGGCATAGAGAAAGTTTTATAGATAAAGCCCATAGTATCTATTCTTACCTTGTAAAAGTGGTAGGCTGAGATAAAGAAAAACAGACTCTTAATAAATGAGAGATAATTTCACATCAAAGACAATGGAAATAATAACTTTTTCAATAATTAAACGAAATGTCAGATTGATTCGTTCCTTCATTGATGTATTTGATTTTGCAATCCTGTGTTCCCAATTTTCCTGCAAGTCACCTTTCATAATAAGTAAGGAACCATGAGGAAGTGGAAGGCTGTATTTGCTTTGATGATGATCCTTCTTTCTGAAATCAAAGTTTCTGGTTTGTCCAAGACTGATGGATGCAATGACAGGGCGTTTCCCATATCTGCTTTCTTTATCTCGGTGCCAGGCGACGGAGTCATTTTGGTTACGGTATAGATTTAATAAAACACCATTGAACTGACAGCCAAATTCCTTTTCAATTCTTTGTTTTAATGAAAACAATTCGGGAGTCCATGGATTGGTTGGCTTTTTATCTTCTTCTGAATTGTTATATTTTGAATCTCCATACCAGGCCGTTAATCTTGGAGTAAGCACCATCTTATCGTACATCTTCTGTGTACGCTGTTCCCAGGGAACCGTTTCCAATAATTGGCTTTTAAGCAGATCTGCTTCTTCTCTACTCAGAAAACCCTCTCTGTATTCCAAAAGGTCTTTTGGAAACTCATAGAATTCTTCAGTATCAAATAAACTCAGCTGGGTCATTTAACTTTAAATTAAAATATTTATCTTAGTAATATCCCGTTACTTCGGGATTTTTTTTCATCATTTGTGTTTTTACTTCCCTTCGGGGAAGTTTTTTGATTATGCCATGTACTCAAAATGAATTCAATTCTTATCTCCCATTTTTTCTTTGATCTGTCTGATATCAGTTTTAATCTCTGTGATAAAGTTTTGAATATGATGTTCTGAAAATTCATCAGGTTCATATTCTTTGGTATTAATACTACAGGCAAATTCCCAGATTTCTTTAATTTCAGGTAATGGAATTTTATAAGGTTCATAAAATTGATTGTCAGCTTTTACCCAGATACCATCAGCTTCGTGAAACTGGAACCTTTTATAACTGATGCCATCATTGGTGGTAATGAAAACATAAGTTCTGTCCGTTTTCAAGACCGAAAGATTTTCAACATATTTCCCTACAATATAAGTTCCGTTTTTATAAGGAGGCATTGAATCTCCATCAGCTGGAAATGTTCTGAACTTACCACCTTTTAAAAAAGGTAATGATATGGTCTCCAGACTTTCAATGTATTCAGGATCTCCATAACCATTTAAGTAACCCATTGAAGCTTTTTGGGGAATAATCTCAATCTGATTGTTTCCATCTTGATCAACCCTTATAGGCAGAACGATTCTATTGTCAGGAAGCTCCATGAGTTCATCGATAGAAAATTTTCTGACATCTACAGTCAACAATAGATCGATGCTGATGTTATAGAATTTTGAAATTCTAAGCAATATTTCAATAGGTGGTTCTGTTCTGCCATATTCATAGGCGACATATCTGGATCGGGTAAGAATTAATAGATCTGCCAGTTCCTGCTGGGTCATATTTTTCTTTCCTCTCAAAAACACGATGTTATCAGATAATTTTGACATTGTTACAATTTTAGACAACAAAAATACATAACTTGTTTCAAAACGTAACTAATTTTGTCACATGGAAAGAGCAATTGTACATATGGATCTGGATACGTTCTTTGTTTCCTGTGAAAGGCTGAAAAACTCTGAACTGGAGAATAAGCCTGTGATCATCGGAGGCGGAGACCGGGGTGTTGTGGCGTCCTGCTCTTACGAAACCCGTTTTTTCGGAGTAAGGAGTGCCATGCCGATCAAAATGGCTTTGCGGCTATGCCCTGAAGCTAAAGTCATTAAGGGAGATATGGAAATGTATTCCAATATGTCCCATATGGTAACGGAAATTATTCAGGAAAAAGTACCTGTTCTTGAAAAAGCAAGTATTGATGAATTTTATCTGGATCTCTCCGGAATGGATCAGTTTTTTGGATGCTATAAATGGACCCATGAAATCGCAGAAAGCGTACAGAAAAATACAGGTTTACCGATAAGTTTTGCGTTGTCTACCAATAAAACCGTATCCAAAATCGGAACCGGAGAATCAAAGCCTACCGGAAGACTGGAAGTAAAACAACCTGACATACAGCCATTTTTGAACCCGCTTTCGGTAAAGAAAATTCCGATGGTGGGCGATGTTACCTTTCAGCTGCTGTCAAGATTGGGCATAAGAACGATACAAACGCTTTCAGAAATGCCTGTTGATGTGCTTGGACAGTTGATTGGTAAAAACGGAAATGAACTTTGGAAAAAAGCACATGGAATTGACGAAGCCCCTGTAGTTCCTTACTCTGAACGAAAATCCATTTCTACAGAAGATACTTTTGCTCAGGATACTATAGATATTCAGGGAATTAAAAGTATTCTTTCCGGAATGGTTGAAAAGCTTTGCTATCTGCTACGTGCAGAAAAATGGCTGGTATCGGTAGTGGTGGTAAAACTCCGCTATGCCAATTTTGATACGGAAACCAAGCAATGCAGGATTCCGTACACCTCAGCTGATCATACCCTGCTCAGGTATGTTTTAGAACTCTTTAAAAAAGTATATACCAGACGTATGAGAATAAGACTGGTTGGCGTAAAGTTTACCGGACTGGTTCACGGATGCCATCAAATGGATCTCTTTGAAGATACAGAAGAGCTGATCTCACTATACCAGACGATGGATAAAATTAAAAACAGGTTTGGAACTTCAAGTGTAGGAAGAGCTTCAGGTTTATTAAAATAAGTACAAGATGTTTCTGAATTGTCATTCTTATCATAGCCTTCGGTATGGAACCATTTCTATTAAAGAATTGGTTGAGCAGGCCGTACATTTTAATATTAAAACCCTGGCTCTTACGGATATCAATACCATTACAGGGATATATGATTTTTATAAGCTTTGCCAGGATCACCATATCAAACCGATCGTCGGAGTGGAAATACGGGTTCAGGATGAACTGTATTATATCTGCCTGGCCAGAAATCAAAAAAGTATCGGAGAGATCAACACGCTTTTAACGGCTTACAATTGTGATGGCATTGAAATTCCTAAAGCCAATCCTGATTTTACAGATACTTTTGTTATTTACCCACTGGAGAATATTCCGGAACAATTAGCAGATCATGAATTTGTAGGCATCAGACAGGACCAATTAAACTTTTTGATGAAGCCTGAATTGAAACAGTTCATCCATAGAATGGTCATCCTGCATCCGGTTACCTTTACCACTCCTGAAGAATATGAACTTCATAAAATACTAAGGGCTATTGATCTCAATACCTTGATCAGTAAGCTTACAGAAGCTGATTACTGTAAAAACAACGAAATGTTTACGGATAAAAAAAAACTTTTGGCTCAATTTCAACATGAATCGCAAATTATTGAAAATACAAAGTATATTGTCAATAGCTGCCATTTTGATTTTGATTTTTCAACGCCTAAAAATAAAAAGCATTTCATGGATAGCAGGGAAAATGATTTTGAACTTTTAAAGAAGTTATCGTATGAAGGACTTTCAAAAAGGTATTCCGATGATAATCTACAGGCGAAAGAAAGAGTGGATAAAGAGTTAGGAGTCATTGACCAGCTTAATTTCTGTGCTTACTTCCTGATTACCTGGGATATTATTCAGTACAGCAACCGGATGGGATTTATGCATGTAGGAAGAGGTAGTGGTGCCAATTCCATTGTCAGTTACTGTATCGGCATTACTGATATATGCCCTCTGGAACTGGATCTTTACTTTGAACGTTTCTTAAACCTCAACCGTAAAACTCCTCCTGATTTTGACATTGACTGGAGCTGGCAGACCAGGGATATTATCTTAGAATATATATTTAAAAAATACGGTAAAGACCATGTCGCTTTCTGTGGAACCAATGTTGAATTCAAATATCGGTCTATTTTCAGGGAAATAGGAAAAGTATTCGGGCTGCCGAAAGAGGAACTGGATACGCTCGCAACAAAATCGATCCACGAACATGATAACAATTCGGTATCCAGACAGGTTCATTACTACGGAAGATTGTTGGAAAAGTTTCCTAACCAGAGAAGCATGCACTCCTGTGGGATTCTTATATCAGAAGAACCTATCACCAATTATTCAGCATTGGAAATGCCTCCCAAAGGTTTTCCGATTGTACAGTTCGATATGTACACTGCTGAAGAAATTGGTCTTGAAAAGTTTGACATTCTCTCACAAAGAGGTTTAGGTACCATTAACGACACAGTAAAACTGGTGAAGGAAAAAAAAGGTATTGATATCGATATCCGGGATACATCTCTCTCAAAAGATGAAGCCCAATGCAATGAATTCTTAAGTTCCGGAAAAACCATCGGCTGTTTTTATATTGAATCTCCAGCCATGAGGGGGTTGCTCAGAAGGCTTAAATGTGATAACTACAAAGTCCTGGTAGCTGCCTCTTCCATTATCCGACCCGGCGTAGCTCAGAGCGGGATGATGCGGGAGTATATTTTCAGGCATAATAATCCCACAAAATTTGAGTACTTCCATGAGGTTTTTGAAAAAGAACTGGGGGAAACCTATGGCATTATGGTGTATCAAGAAGATGTTATTAAAATTGCCCTGCACTTCGGAGGATTATCCGCCCCTGATGGTGACGTCCTGAGAAGAGCCATGAGCGGTAAAGGCAGATCTTTATCTGCATTACAGAAAGTAAAAGATAACTTCTTTGAGTCCTGTAAAAAGCTGGGACATCCCGAACAATTATCCATGGAAGTATACCGGCAGATTGAATCTTTTGCAGGATACTCATTCTGTAAAGCTCATTCTGCTTCTTATGCCGTGGAAAGCTATCAGAGTTTATACCTTAAGGTCTACTATCCTATCGAATTTATGGTTTCTGCGATCAATAACGGCGGAGGTTTCTACAGAACGGAAGTCTATATTCATGAGGCCAAGATGTCGGGAGCTGCAATTCATAATCCCTGTATTAATCTAAGTAAATATAAGACAATGGTCTATGGTTCGGACGTTTATTTGGGATTGATGCATATTGAAAGACTGGAAACAAGGTTAGCACAGCTGATCCCTGAAGAAAGAGCTCAAAATGGAGAGTATACTTCTCTTGAAAACTTTGTCAAAAGGATTCCTATCGGCATCGAAACATTGCAAATTTTAATCTTTATCGGAGCATTCCGCTTTACCGGAAAACAGAAGCATGAACTGCTCATTGAATCAAGATTTCTTCTGGGACATAATAAGGTTCCTTTCAGACATTTGACTTTACTGGAAGAACCTCAAAAGGATTATAAGTTACCTAGTATAGAAAGAAATAAGTTTGAAGATGCTTTTGACGAGATAGAAATATTGGGATTTCCTGTTTCATTCAGTCCTTTTGATTTATTACAGACCAGATACAGAGGCTATGTTTTGGTAAAAGACTTATTGAAGTTTCATAAACATCAGGTTAAAATGCTGGCGTATCTGATTTCAAGAAAGCATGTACCTACAAAGAAAGGAACGATGTACTTCGGAACCTGGATTGATACGGATGGAGAATATTTTGATACCGCTCATTTTCCAAACTGCCTGAAAGAATATCCTTTTCAGGGAGGTGGCTGCTATCTCTTATTGGGAACAGTAGAGGTCGATTTTCATTTTCCTACTGTTACCATTCATAAAATGGCGAAAATGCCTTTCATTCCTGATCCCAGGTATTCCATGGATAAAGAAAAATCATTGGAAGCCCAACGTAATTTGCATGAGGATGTCAGTATGACTTTTAGAAAACCGTATCCCCAGGAACATGAAATTGGATTGCCAAGGCGGAAAAATACATAAGCTATTATCAATTACTTATGTTAACAACACATTAATAATAATTATTTCTATTTTTTCGGAATATTTTTTTACAGTTATTTGATAAAATAAATATTATAGCAGATCAAATTCAAAATTGGTAAACTTCACTGTTTTTGAAGACTTATCCTTTAAAAAATTATAAAACTTGAAATTTGTATAGTTATTTAGTTATGATGGAAATTAAAATAGTAAAAATAATTATTGCAAATACGTTGTATTTTCTTTTTTTAGTTGCCCTATAAAATAAGAAGGAGTCATTCCAGTTTCTTTTTTAAAAATAACCGCAAAAACTTCTCTGGATGTGAAGCCACATTGTTCTGCTAAATAACTGACCTTATATTCTCTATATATAGGGTTTTTATAAAGTTTATTAGTGATATAGCCAATTCTTAAACCATTAATATAATTATTGTAGCTTTTTCCTTTATGTTGTTTTATAATTTCAGATAAATATCTGGGGTTTGTATTCAGCTCACTAGCAAGAAATGTAAGGGTAAAGTCTTTTCTTATAAATTTCTGTGAATTTTCAATTTTATTCAGTTTCAACAGAATATTATTTATAGTATCATTTTTAATAATAAGGCCTGATGTTTTTTCATTGGGATAAGTGATACCTCCATTATTTTCTATGACCAGAACTTCAGATGATATCTTATTTTCTTCAGCAGATTCTGTTTTTTTTAAGTTTTCAATGATCTTCTCATATTTTAGATGTAAGTTATGGTTTCTTTTTTTCCAATAAATCCACCCTCCTGACATTGAAAGCACAAGTAAACCAGCACCCGTTATCATCATTCTATTCATCAGGCTTCGGTTATCGTTCTCTTTTTCAGACAAAATATGTTTCACAGGGGTATTGATCGTTTTCTTTTCTGCATTTACAATACTATCATTCAACTTGGTAAATTTCTCCATGTATTCGGAAGATTTTCCTTTATTTCCCTTCTCTACATAGGATTTGAACATAACTTCATATATATCTCTACGGATATATGGGAAACTGAACTGTTTTTCCATGATGGCAGCTTCCTTAGCATACTGTATCGCTTTGTCATAGTTTTTTTGATCAAAATACAGCCATGCAAATTCATTTAAAACCAATACTTCTGTTTGTATATTTATTGAGTAATTCTTATTTCTGCAAATTTCTAAAGCTTTGGTAAAATACTCTTCCGCTTTTTTAGTATTTCCTTTTGCCACACTTATCATCCCAAGATTCATATAAGCTCTTGAAATTAAGTAATACTTTCTGTTTAGATTTTTTTTATCGGAGGTCATTTTTAATGCTTCATTTAAACTTTTTTGTTGATAAAAAATTACAGAGTCTATAGGTGTGTTAATATGGGCCATATAGGTTGCCATCCCAGTATAAATAAGAGATCTATAATAAAACCTGGAATCAGAAGATTTAATTTTTTCAGATATTTCTAAAGCTTTATTAAAATTTTTTAAACTTTCGTCATTGAAACCCAATTCAGTATATGCAGAGGCTCTGAGTCTAAATGTATTTGATAAATTTTCCATATCTTCCATGCTTTTTGATAGAAGTTCTGCTTCTTTACTAATTTCAATTACTTTCTTGAAATTTCCCACATCAAAATACTTTGTCAGTTGAATCATAATACTGCCAAGCATTCCTTTTTTATAATCAATTTTTTTAGCTGAATTATAGCATTCTATTGAAAGCTCGATCGTTTTTTTAGGATTTGTACTATTTAGTTCCTTTAGCGCATTAATTTTTTTATCCAACTCCTTTTCAGATAAAGATTGTGAATTGATAGCTATAAAAAAAAAGCACAGGATGGAGAAGATAAAATTTTTCATAGTTACTAATTTTATAACATACAAGATAAACATTAATTTAAAAATATTAGTTTAAATTTTATGTTACATTTTCGTAAGTTATCACACAACAAAATACAATTGACCTTCTCAATTACAAGTAGATAAAATGGCAAAACTCCGTTTTGATTCATTATAATTTCTGAATAGAAATAAACCGAATACCAAGATTATCTTTGCATAAAATAATGTAAATTAAGTATAAAAAAGAACAATAGATGTGGATGATACAATTGCTGCAATAAGATTATTTTTATATTGATTCTAATCTCAAAATCAACACTTTTGGCTCAAGTATCATGACACCGGAAAAAATCATTTCCTATATTAATGAAGGTCTTTGAAATTATAATAATTCCTAATTTCTTTTACGCTATGCTAATCAAAATTTCAATTAAAACTCAATAGAAACTTATTGTGCTTAAGGTTTGTTTTTTTAATTGTTAAATATAGGAAACCTTGCTTATTTTATTATTGGTTAACTGCTCAATCCTAAAACTATAACTTCTAAAACCATATAGAAATTAAACTATATGTGTTGTTTAAAATATTCAATATTTCAGCAAAAGAATAATATTGTTCAACATTTAGTCTATCATTTGTATTCTTCTCTCTGTTCATTATACTTATTCAGCCATTTGTAAAGGGTTGTTTTGGGTATCCGGTATTTACTGATGACCTCTTCCCTGGTCATTTCCCCTTTATTGATTCTATTGATAATAAATTCTATAATTTCTTTTGTATAAATATTTTTACGAAACTGAAGTTCTTGAATCTCAACCTTTTTTTGGGTTCCTGTCTGGCTATATACATTAGCCGCTGGAGGAGCATATAAAACCAAATGCTGGGAATACAATCTGAAAAAATCATATTGTAATAGCTCAGACCATTTGATTAAAATATCCGTACCTACAGTATCTGAACCATACATTTCCTCAATATTCTTAGCCTCACAATTAAAAAAGCTACACAGACGTTCTATTTCTATATGATTTTCTTTTACACTGCTCTCAAGTAATTGCCCAATTTTAATTTGTTTTAAATCCATCATAAGTTCATTTGTTTTATCATTTGTCCATTGATTCTGTTGGCTAAATATTTTATATCTAAAATGTATATCACTGGATCTATTTAAAGTACAACAATATGACTTTAGATTAATACAGAAAAAAGAACCTGGTAATAAATTCTGAATACATCACGATAAGTGATTAAAATGTTTCTTTCAGACTCCATCAATTAATCATAATAACATATATTATTATTTGTCAAAACATTAGAATTAATCTAATGAAAGACCATCCTGTATAGACTTATCATTTAAACTGCTGATAAAGTATGAAGGAGTAATTCCTGTGTCTTTTTTGAAAGTAACAGCAAAAACTTCTCTTGATGAAAATCCACATTCATCAGCCAGATAGCTTATTTTATACTCTCTATAAATAGGATCTTCAATAAGTTTCGTTTTAATATAAGCTATTCTTAGTCCGTTAATATAGCTACTGTAACTCTTTTTTTTATGCTCCTTTATAATAGCTGAGAGATATCGCGTATTGGTATCAAGATCACTGGCCAGAGAGCTGAGACTTATATCTTTTTTTATAAATTTCTGAGATTTTTCGAATTTAGCAAGCTTATCCAAGATCGACCTCGTTGTATAGTCAGGTATATGTATATTTTTTTCATGGGAAACTTTCAAAGGTTCATTTGGCTCTGCTGTACTATTTCCTGCGTCTGCAATATCAGGTTTATATAACTTTTTCCATACAACGATACAGATTATAAGAAGAAGAATAGCAAGAGTAATCCAGATTACAATATTATTCTGTTTCCTTTCCGTGTTATCCTCTTGTTTTCTGATTATAGATTTTTCCCCATTGATATCAGCTACATTCTTCTCTACATTTACAAGGCTGTCATTGAGCTGAATGTAAAGATTGGTGTATTTTCTTGCGAGTGCTTTCTTTTTTAATGATGAATATGTTTTAAAAGCAATTTCAAAAACGTCTCTGCGGACATAAGGCATACCAACCCTTTTTTCTTCTCTTTCTGCCTGAGCTGCATAGTGTGCAGCTTTATCATAGTTTTTCTGGTCATAATATGTCCATGCTAATTCATTGAGTATACTTACTTCAAGGTCTTTATGAATATGATACTTTTCATACTTACAAATCCCCAGCGCTTTTGACAATTTATTGATAGCTTCTTTAGTATTTCCTAAAGCTATATTCATCATTCCCAAATTCATATAAGCAACAGCCAAAGTTTGGTATTTTTTATCCTGAAAATCTTTATGGTCATCAATACTCATAGCACTTTCCAGGCATTCATTCTGATAATACATTACTGAATCAATGGATGCATTCACATGAGAGAAATAGGCTGCAAAACCCTTATATACAAGAGCTTTCATGTAATTTTTATCATTTTGAGATTCTAGATTATCTGCAGTTTTAAGGGCTTTTTTTAATTCTCGAAAGCTTTCATTATCAGCATTCAGCTCAAGATAAGCAGATGCTTTAAGTCTATGAGAATTAACCAGTATTGTATCATTTTTACCAGCCAATTTTTCAATCTCATTACATATTTCAATTGCTTTTTTAAAGTTTCCAATCTCGCAATATTTATTAATAAGCAAGCTGTTAATTGTAAGTATTCCTTTTTTGTCCCCATTATTCCTCGCGATTCGATATATATCCGTAGAGATAGCAATTATTTTATGGGGATTATTATCAGGAAGATTTTGAATCTTTTTAATTTCTTCTTCAATTTGGGATTCATTTATTGATTTTAAGCTTGTAAAAGAGAGTATACAAAACAAAAAAATCAATTTTTTTTTTTCTATCATTAGTCGTGTTTGTGTTAACAAATTAAATCATAACCTATTGATCTAAGCAAAAGAACAATGTGAGTTTTTCATAATTCAACTCGTATTTAATCAAGGTTAAACATTTAGTATTCAAATAATTAAATAAAATATTATTCCTATTGGATTGATTTATTCTTATTAAAAATATTTTCCGAAAAAAATAGGACATATTCATAAATCATCTTGTGTTAAATTTTCTATAGCAAATGTAAACACGTAGGTTTGTAGAGCTGTTAATCGCAGACAGGTTGAACACCGAACTAAAAAACAACATAAAATGAACAAAAAATTATTGACTGCTTTTGCTGTCTCATTATGCATTTCACTTTACGCTCAGTCCAATAGTGTAGGTGTCAGCACTTCCACTCCCACCGAAACTTTAGACATTAACGGTACAGAAAGAATAAGAGAGCTTCCGGTAGACGGAACTTCAAATGTGATCTATACTAAACCTGATGGAACAAGGTCTATTAATAAAGATCAGTCTTTCAAAGCTCTTAAAACTCTTGTAGCTGATGCTAATGGTGTACTAGGTTCCGTAAACTGGATGCCTTCACAGCCTTTCCAAGTTATTAGCGGAGCCGATGGTTTGGATGCTGTACCAATCACCAGTACAATATCTGCCGTAAACGGGGAGCTAACTACAACACCAGTTTTAGCAACAAAAACCTTTACTCTGTCTAAAAAATCAATGGTTACATTTTCCTATAACATTTCCGCTTCTGATATAGGAAAAGCCAGTGGAGGCACTCTTTTGGACGGTACTTCAAAAAAAGTGGGTGCTAAACTGATTTTAAACTCAAAGGACATTATCGATTCCGGAATTCCTTTTACCAATAGTGGTAACAACTATGCCTTTGGTCTTTTTTACCTGAACGGAAACAGAAGCATTATATTAAAAGAAGGTACCTATACTGTTAATCTGGTTGGTAACGTATTTTGCCACACTGCGGACTCTAATGGAATAAGGGCAACCTTTGGAGCTACTTCTACAGATCAGTTTGATATTATTGCAATACCTGTTCAATAATTTATCCTGCCTGATCGAAAATTATATTTCTATAGAAAACAAGACACACTATAACATTCATTATTAACATTCATTATTAACATTTTAAAAATCATTTACGATGAAAAAAACATTATTCGCAGGATTATTACTTGCAGCATTAGGAACCTCAAATATCAGTGCAAAAACACTAAATATTAAAGAGACTGAAACAGCACAATGCTATAGACAAGTATGCACCCTAATTACAGTAAAAGAAGGAAATTGTAACGTTACTTATAAAGTGACAAAAACTTATTTCCTTTGCTTTGTTGTTTGTGAAAACAGAACTGAAGTAAAAAGAGACTGTTCCGGAGGTGAAAATGGCAAATTTACAAAGTAATTTTTAAGTAATCCTCAACAAACAAATTTTGTATAAGAAAGGAGACTCAAAAAGTCTCCTTTTTCTGTATAAAACGTTGCTTATTTAACATTTTTTTGATATCCGTCTATATTACCTATGACCGGAACATTTTTTTCAATTTTGTAATCGTATTTCTACTCAGTTTAAAATGATTGGCAAGTTGCAACTTATTTATGATATTCTTTTTCTTATATTACAATATTTCACAGATATCATTGGTGCTGTAGGACCTGTATCTTTGATTAAAGGTTTCTATTAACTTATCTGCCTGCCCAAAAAATTTTTAAATTCATTTATTCTCTCTGAATATTTATCAGAAAGGATATCGTGATATATCCTTTTAGAACTAGGCATTAATTGTTGTATTTTTTCACCCATTTGTATAGTGTTGTTTTAGGTATTCCATAATCATTTATAGCTTCACTACATGTTTTTTCTCCTTTATTGATCTTTTCAAGGATAAAATCTCTCATCTCCTTAGTATAAATGTTCTTACGGAATTGAGGTAATTGAGTGTTTACATTTTTATTTTGTTCTTTTTTAAACGGACAATAAAGTATTAAATGCTGGGAATAAATTCTGAAGAAATCATACTCTAATAACTTACTCCAACGCAATAATGTATTGGTATCCAAGTTTTTCTCATTATACATGCTGATAACCTCTTCTTCAGAACATTTGAGAAAACTACAGATACGGGACATATTTATCCCGCTCTGTGCAACTGTTTCTTTAATTAATACCCCAATATTTATATTTTCTAAATTCAAATCAAGTGTTTTTTAAGTATTGTTATAAATAGCATTTCTACATCTGGAAAATGACCACAGCATTTGATTTTTTCAGAACCGTGGTCATATCAAATCAATATAATTTGTTGAATAAATATTCTTTGTATTTCCAGCTTTTAGAATACGCTTATAAATCAATTTGTCTTTTGCTTTCCGCAAGGATATTAATTGAATTAATGAGGAATTTAAAGCTATCATTAAGCTCTCCGCTGGCCGCTGCGTTAGTTGTTTGCTGTGCATAAAACGGAAAACGGTAATGGGAAACAATTTTAAATTGAACATCCGTATTGGCTGGTATATCTACCCCGCCGGCCAATGTTATTCTTAAAGGAACCCCTTTAATATATCGATTATTGCATGTGATTCCTGAGTGTGACCACGTAGCTCCGCTATCTGTAGAATAAATTACTTCATAGAACACCATAGCCCCCCCCTGGTCATAACCATCCACATCACTTCCGTTTTGATAGAGACGATCTTTTTTTCCGGAATAAGATAATGTACCACCATGATTCTCCCAGTCCGCAGTTAATGAACCTGAATTTAGCCATTCTCTGTTATAATTTGAATTCAATGCAGCAGCTGTAGTATATCCGTAATTGGGAGTAGCAACTGATAAAGTTCCATTAAGATAAGTAGGGATAACATGTCCGAAAATAAAAGCATGAATGAATACTTTCTGATTAAAATTAACTCTTAGATTAAAATCTGTGTTGGGAACAGTTGCATACCCGGACATTTTGGTGTTTCCATTGGGTAGATCACTACAATTGGTTATTGCACTACCTGAGGCTACCAAAGGAATTGTTTTGCTACCGCTATGCATACATCCTGTAAGATTGGTTGTAATGGCATTATATGCAGCATTAGGCTTACCTCCGAAAGGCGGTAAAATAGTATAAACTCCAGCCTGCAAATCATTATAATCTGTTACGTTCCACTTTTTAAAAAGTACATCTGATATCGTAGCTTTTGCAATATTAAGCTTCTTTACCTTTCCTTCCGCATCAATTATTAAAGGCCTGCTTCCTGGAGTAGGCTCATTCTTAAAGGGAAAGTTTGTGATCTTTAAAGGTAGAGCTCCAGTTTTAGGGTCAATTTCCAACCCGAAATTTGTTGACGGATTGCTATTCATCCTAATCGGATCGTTTGACATCAACACCTGAGCTCCTAATGTTGAACACACAGCTGATATTAACACAGCCATAGTTATATTGATTTTTTTTAATAGTTTCATTTCAGTGTTTTTTAAAAAATTAATTAAGGTTTTGCCCATCCTGATAAAGACATCAACATTAATCTAGGCGTCCAGGAATGGTTTCCTGAATTAAAATTACTATAAGAATAAGTATTAAGATCTCTGGGTGCATTATTCATCAGTTTATATTTTAGAGTAAGGACATGTTCCCCCGGTGCAGAGACCATAACAGCTCCCGACAGATAAGTTTGCCAATCCAGGGATTTGAATACCTTATCTGTTACAACAATACCTGTTGCAATGCCATCGAGAAAAACTTCCGCTGTTACAAACTGAAAATTTCGTATTAAAACAAAATCGCTTGTTGTTAATCTCCCATCTCTTTCCTGTTCATTGGTATTTGGATCTACTCCTAAAGGGATATCCAGAGCAGAAAGGGAATAAACAAAAGGAACATTTTTATTGGGGGTAGCAGTTGTAAATACAATCTTACTTACATTATCTATATTTATATCCTGAAGAGTTCCATTGATATTTTCTTTATAACTAACCGAAGGAAAGTCCTGGTAAACTGAAGTGGGAGAGCTCAGTAGCTTCGCAGGCCTCTGCACACCAGATGTGCCATAATCTATCCCATTAATGCCATTTGAAAACCAAGAAATTGTAGACACCTGCTGGTTAGCAGTTTTAAATCCCTGAGAGGCATAAACATGACCTTCAGGATCTATATAAAGCTGAGCAACAGAGGAACCTGCAGTTCGGGGAACATCGTCCAGCTTCAAAATGTTTGTATCGGGTGTATTTTTTTTTACCTCCAGTATTTCCTGAGGATTTGTAACTCCTATTCCTATCTGAGCAAAAGCAGCTGAACCAAGAGAAAGCAATACTATTGAAATATTTTTTTTCATAATTTATTTTTTCATTGTATTTTTATTCATGATATATTCCTAAGCTATAAGACCATGCATGGGTGTCAGCACGCATACTATCCCATCCCATCTCTACATTGGGAGCTCCAGTCCCCAACCAATTCTCATCTGAACAATCCATCCTTTCCATTTGAACAATAGTATAATAACCAGGATCTACATTTCTGATAACACCAGATATGAAATAATTCCCAGAATGCACTCTGGGCATAGTAGCGTTATATGTTTTAAGTGAAATATAAGGTTCATTAGATGATGCTGTATTTACGAGAGTACCTGTACTTGCATTATAACTGGGACTGCTGAGCTTTACCAGACCTAATGATTTTGCCCGACAAGTCTGTAAACCGGTTCGTGATGCTGCCGGAGATTCTCTGATAGCCTCATCTGAAAGTGTACTGGTTACAAATACATCCACAGGAGAATCACCCTCTATGATGAATATTTCTGACCATTGCCCCTGCCAACTCTGTACAGGAGCTCCCCTACTGTCTGAAAATGAATTTAGATTATTGATGGTTATATTAAAGTTTTCTGAAACACTGGAAATGGTAGCTCCTGAAGTATTCTGATAAGGTAAAATCCATCTCCCGCTATTGGTTTCCAATCCTGTGTTTATTCCCTGCGAACCATAACCACTATAACCTACTCCATCTGCGTACCACCATCCAAAATGCGGGTTAAGTTTATTCGTGCCTGTAACATTTCCATTGGTAATTGAAGTTTTGGGATCATCATACAAATGATTACCATAAGTTCTGTAACCTAGAGAAAGCTTGGTTGCAATAACTTTAGAATCCTGATTCACTCCAAGAACATTATAAGATTCTCCTTCTGCAAAGGAAACTTCTTCAAGATCATTCAGTTTCATAATATAAGATGCATCAGTTTTACCGGGGCCCCTTATTTCTAACATTACTGTAGGATCCGGTGATGCTGTATTAATACCGACTTGGGCATAATTACAAAGGGAAAAAAAAGTTATCCCTAAAGCATAATAGTTTCTTTTCATTGTGCATAAATTTTAATTTGTATACGATTTCTTTAAGAAATGTGTCATAATCCCTCCTGAGAGGGCTGGGAAAATAATATTCCCAGCTATATATTAAGACATTTGTGTTTTATTTCAGAAAATACAATTATATCTGATTTTCTAGATGAGTGCAATATTAAATAAAAAGATCATCCAATGCTAAAAAGGTTCTTTTCATATCTACTTTCAAACCTACCCACTTATACTCAAAATCCATAAAAAACTGAATATCAATAAGTCTCAAAAGGAGTTTATGATATACAAATTCAGATCAGCTTCTGAAGGAAGATCAATTTTTTTACGGATTCTATGTTTTTTGTTTTCCACGGCACGGATAGTTGCATTAGTTGCAATGGCAATTTCCTTTGTAGTCAGGTTCAGTTTTAACAAAGCACATATTTCCAGTTCTGATGAAATGAGATTTGGGCAAACTTTTAAAATCTTTTCAAAAAATTCAGGAAATTCAGATTTAAAATAGGTAATAAAAAGTGAGTTTTTACTCATCGCTAATTCATATAATTCGTTGGAAGAGCTTATCTTGTCCGTTTTCTTTATAAAATCATTAAGCTTTTCCTTCTCTATATAATATTTTATGATCATTTTTTCTTTCCTATGTATGATATACATCCCAACAAAAGTACAAAAGGAAATCTCCATCGCCTTATAGACCCTTATATACCAAAGCTTTACAGGAGATAAATTTTGATGAAGAAGTGAAAATATAGAATAGTCTGTAATGATATTGATTAAAAAAAATATGATATAAGTGGCTACCAATATAAAAATAATATACTTATCCTTATCATAATCAAAAAAAAACGCAACTGCTATGGTAAGAGAAATATATGACAAATAATTCATAGCTCCGTTTCCGCTTATTATATCGCAATAAAAAATAATCAATCCCAAAAACCAGAAAAGAAGCATCAAAAGATACCGGTTAAACCTTATCTTATCTGGCCACAACAGTGTGCACAACATAAAAAGAGCCATTCCGAAGAATATACCACTATACACTGGCTGATCTAAAAAGAAAAAATTAAGTATAACATTGCAGAAAAGAATAAATACAAGGACAAGAGTATAAATATCAAAATAAAGACTTTTCTCATATTCAATCTCATCAGTGGCCAATTGCCTTTTCTCTTTTATATAATTTAACATAATAATTTATAAAAATCTAAAATAAGATAATTATTCACCGAAATATTGCTCAATTATTTACCATAATTCAAACTAACAAGGACACAATCACAATACAATAAATACCAGCAACTTACACCTTATAACTAGTTGTAATAATTTCCGAAAACAACAGGCCTTCTGATCAAAAATCACAATTTAAATTGAGAGTAAAGACTTTTGAACAGCTGTAATAAGATAAAGTATAAAATTTTCCTTAAAAAGTAATTTACTTTTCATGTTATTATTTTAAGCTTCTGTTTTATATACTTAAAATTTGTTTCGTCCTTCTTTCAATAGTTTTTAATAATATTCTCAGAAATTATACTATGGGAAGATCAAAACCATTATCATCACAGTTGATCCCTATAACCGAACAAACATTATATTTAATCCACCCTATGTTTGATATAAATGTCTTTGGTCGGTTGGCACTGACGCCAGGATTTATCAAAAAATGGATAGCTTATCAAGTCGTGAAACATTTTCAAAACAATGAGTTAATCGGCTGTGTAAAAATGTCTCTATCAATAAAAATCCAACGAATAAACAGAATAATCCGAGAATGAATCCTTTGTAATATTCTTTTACAGTAAATAAAAAAATAAGTACAGAAAGAATAAGCAAAGTACTCCAAACAATTTTTAGAATAATGTAGATCTTATGGTCGTTTTGAGCTTTACCCAAAGCCGTTTTTACTGTTTCTTTTGGGTTATTCCCGTATTGTTCTGTAAGCGTTTTGAGGTGTTTTGTTCTGGAATAGGTAATAAAACTTCCATACCCCAGAGAAGCAGCTGTTAGCAGGCAAATAGGAATGAACATCCCCTTTAATAAAGGATTTTCATATTTGAAGCCTAATAGCAGGCACAGTACTAAAACAAGTCCTATGCCTACCATTATTTTGCCTTGCAACTCATCTCCTTTTGTCCATATACTGAGTTCTTGCAAAATTTCCATATTATAACCCCATACTTTGTTTTATCATGGCTAAATAACTCTCGTCATTCAGCTGCTTACGGGCTTCTATAATTTTCTCTGCATCCGCCCCTGCAATGTAACGAAGCTGTTTTTTACCATCTGTGGCTGCTTCATAGATTTTTTCAGCCACTACAATAGGCTCCGAATTCTGGCTTCCTGCCTGCTGCATTCCTTTCATTACCTTTTCCAGGAATGGAGCATACTCAGTCTGGGTAGGATCCACATTCATATTCTGCATTACCGTTTCCTCAAAATTCGTATTGATCATTCCTGGCTCAATCATTTTTACCTGGATACCAATGGCTTCCAATTCAAACGAAAGGGCTTCACTCAACCCTTCCACGGCAAATTTTGAACCGTGGTACAACGTCCCTAATGGGAAAGAAATTTTACCTCCCATTGAAGAAATATTGATAATCGTCCCTTCACCTTGCTTTCTCATGATGGGAATGATATTTTTAGCTACCAGCAGGGTACCGATTACATTGACATCAAACTGCATTCTGATAGCCTGTTCAGGGGTTGCCTCCAGGATACCATAAGAGCCATATCCTGCATTGTTGAGGAGTACATCAATTTTTCCGAACCGTTCAACGGCTTGTTGTACGGCAGATTGAATGGTATCTTCTTTGGTAACATCCAGTGCTATGACCTGTACATTATCCAAGCTGTTAAGTTCTGTGTCTTGTTCCGGATTAGAGCGGACAGTGGCTACCACATTCCATCCTTTTTGTTGGAAATATTTGGCAGTCATGCGTCCGATACCGCTGCCACATCCTGTAATTAAAATTGTTTTTCTCATTGTATATATTGAGGTACTAAATTAAAAATCTTTCTTTCTTAAGCCGTCTATCATTGCTATTCCGGCCATTTTTGTTAAGTTTCTCCAGGTAGGTTCCATGG
>NZ_JAGIPR010000007.1 GCF_017877355.1 Chryseobacterium jejuense
AAGACTTAATTTAAAAGGAAAGAGTCCGGTACAGTACCGAACTCTTTCATATAATAATATTGTTTAATTTTGTCTAAACTTTTGGGTGCAGTCTACATCAGACAGGATTTTATAGTTATGTATAATTCTAAAATTAATTAGTCAGTTACTTCTGCTGTATCTCTCTGAAGTAAGAATTTGTAGATTAATCCACCTACAATTCCCCCAAGAATTGGAGCTACCCAGAACAACCAAAGTTGTGACATAGCTAGTCCGCCTGTAAAAACTGCCTGCGAAAGGGATCTTGCAGGGTTTACAGAAGTATTAGTGATTGGGATAGAGATAAGGTGAATCAAAGTAAGGGCAAGACCAATAGCGATCCCTGCAAACTTACCATTAGCCCATTTATCCGTAGCTCCCATAATAACGATAAGGAAGAAAGCTGTGAGCAAGAATTCTGCAAGGAATGCTGCACCCATGCTGAATGCTTTTCCGTTGTATACTGCTTCTCCATAGAAATTGGTAGCAAACGCTCCGGGTTTTGAGAAATCTACAGCTCCGGCTCCATTAAGGATTGTGTATAGACATCCTGCAGCAACAATAGCTCCAAGACACTGTGCCACAATGTAAGGGATAAGGTCTTTTGCAGAAAATCTTCCCCCTGCTAAAAGTCCGAATGAAACTGCCGGGTTGAAGTGACCACCGGAAATATGTCCTACAGCATAGGCCATCGTAAGAACAGTAAGACCGAAAGCTAGAGCAACCCCTAAAAGTCCGATGCCAATATCAGGAACACCTGCTGCAAAAACAGCGCTCCCGCAACCTCCGAAAACAAGCCAAAATGTGCCGAAAAATTCAGCAAAAAGTTTTTTTATCATATTGTTTATTTTTAAAATGTAACTCAAATGTAGAATTTATATCTTAAAGTAAAAAGTTAAAACTGAAAAAAAATATCAAAATTAGAGGAATAAAAATTGTAAATTAAATAAATTGGTTTGATGTTTGTTTGGGATTTGTCGGGATACTATTGTGGTTATTGTTGAATGAGCTAACATAATTGTTTTATCCTTCCGTAGTAATTTAAAGTGGTGGTTAATGAGAAAGTTTCTTTGTGTGGTCTTTGTACCTTTTATGTATAGTTTACATTATTCGCAGGCGGCAAAAAAAAACCTTCCCTGCTATGATCTTACAACTGTTTTAAAGGTTGAGCCTACTGCGCTTTACAAACCCCATCTGGATGCTTCTAAAAGTTTTGGAGTACACCTACTGAAAGATTCTAAAACGGTACAGAAGTATATTAATAAAGGAAAGTTTCATAAAATTAAGAAATCGGGAAAAGGATATCAGATTCAGAAACTTGATTACAGTAAAGCCTATATGGTTTCTAAAGCCAAAACCACATTGGAAAATATCGGTTCCAAATTCAGCAAGGCAACCAAAGGAGCAACATTTACTGTTTCATCCATAACCCGAACACTGGAAGATCAATGCAGATTAAGAAGAGTGAACTCTAATGCATCCTTGGGAATAAGCTCTCACAACTACGGAAATTCCTTCGATATTTCTTATGTAAGATTCAATAACGTTCTTAAAAATAATCCGAAAATGGAAGTGGCTTTGGAGAAGGTTTTAAAGCATTATGCAGATGCTGGAAGAATTTATTACATAAAAGAAAGACAACAGAGCTGTTATCATATTACAGTGCGGAATTATTAATTAAATTCCTACTTGCACAGCATGTTTAGTTTATATAATTTTATACAACTAAAAACCATGCTTATGACAACATTAAACATCGTAGACTATTTACTTCCTGTAGAAGAATGCAGAATTGCTGCAGATGAATGGAGCCTTTGTCGTTCTAATTATTCGAAAATCAAGGAATTAATTCCTGCCACCTATGTCTTTACGATTTCTGATGGTCCTCTTGAATGGATGAAAAGCTTCAGGGATTATCCTGAATTCTGTGCTACAATGGGAGTATGGAAAAATCAACTGATCCTGATTTTTTATCCTATGAATGAAAAAGGAGACAGAATAGATCAAAGAGAATATCCTTATTGCTTTCTTTCCGAATTGGTAAGTGATGTAAAACTTCAGGAGATACAAGAATATACCATTGTTAAAAATACCATTCTTTCCAAAAGCCTTGAAAAAATTGAGAAAAATACAGATATGGCTTTTCCTATATCCAATACACCCATTCTTGAGCAGGATAAAGCGATAGAAGCTATTGAAAGCTGGAGAGAATCGGGGATGGATTGGTTTTACAAAGAGTGTAATGAATCTAAAGGAATCGGAATTTTTAAAAGATTTTATGTTCCTACGGCAGATTTATGCCTTACAGATGAAGGTTTGAAGGAAATTAAATGTTCTTTCGGACTTAAATATAACGATGTGTACGGGAAAATGTTGGTAACTCTTATTTTTATCTCTTTCCGTGAAAATCTTCAGAATGCAGAACGTGCTCAGATGATGTCCAATACCTATGACTGGGCAAAGCCATGTCCGCCTATCTGCCGTATACCAGGATTGGATGGTGAATTTTAAAATAATAAATGAAAGGAATGGCAGATCTTTATAAGACGATTTTATTCCTAAATTACGGGTTACTTCTTACAGTTATAGTGTTAGGAGCTGTCAAATACCACATATTAAATCCTAAAGAAAAGCAGTATTTTTATTGTACTGCTTTTCTGTTTTTTATTGAACTGCTGAATCTGGTTTTACCTTATGTTTTCAAGCTTAATGATACCTCATTTATTTATCCCTTCTACATTGCCGGAGAGTTTTTCTTACTGACAGGTCTGTTTATCAGAAAATTGGATTGGCCTAAATATCTTTTAGGGTTGGGAGCTTCAATTGCAATGGGTTTTATGATCTCAAAATACGGTTTTGATGAGCCCGCTAATGCCGATATTGCAAAAGTTGTTTCCAATATCATAATCATTTGTTTATCCGGAGTAATGCTGATTGATGAAATCAAAAAAACATCTGTTCAGAACCGTTTTCTTTGGGTAGATGCCAGTATTTTTTTCTATTACTCCGTTTCAGTATTCATTTTCATTATTCAGCATCAGATTGTTAACCTTTCAGAAAACAATTATTATATTCTTTTCACGGCCAATAATATTTTTTCCAGTATTCTGTACTGTTCACTTTTATATACCTTCATCCGATTAAAGAAGTAACCTTAAATATCAATCTTTTGATTCTCATAATTGTTACCATAGCAATTATAGTATCCTTTATAATGCTCGCTTACAGAGCTTTTATAAGTAGAATTATTAAAGAAAAAAATGTACAGCATCAAGCAGAAGTTCTTCATCAGAAAAAGCTGGTATTGGAAAACATCAAAGCTCAGGAAGAAGAACGGAAAAGAATTGCTGTGATGATTCATGATGATATAGGAAATCGACTTAATATTCTTTCTTTATGGCTTAATAATCTGGATACAAAAGGAGATGAGCTGATTAAAAAAAATATTCACAGCCAGATGTCTTCACTTGTTGATGCTGCCAGAAGTATTTCCCATTCATTATATCCGGTTAATCTGGAATCGGTAGGACTGGTTTTGTATGCAGAAGAACTCATTGCGAACCTTTCCCATAAGATTAACATTTCCCTGCAGGTGATGCCCGGATATGAAAAGAAAGATATCTTCGTAGAAGTACAGCTGTATCGTATTATTCAGGAATTTACTACCAACGTAATCAAGCATTCTAATGCCACAGATTTGTGGATTTATATAAAAGATTATCCGAAAAATATGGCAGTCGTTATTTCAGATAACGGTCAGGGATTCGAGTATGAGGAAGTAACAAAAGGTATGGGAATCAAAAACATTGAATCCAGAATCAAATCGATGAATGCCATTCATAAATGGAAAAAATCTTTTTTAAATAAAGGAAGTCGTTTAATCATTAAAATTCCGAAACATTATGAGTTCCCAAATCAAAATAGCACTAATTGATGATGAGCAGCTGATCCTTGAAGGGGTAAAAATGCTGCTGTCCAATGAAAAAAATATATCCGTATGCCTTACTGCAGATAACGGGCCTGATTTTATAGCATATCTGGAGAAGATTTCAGAAAAAGAATTTCCAGATATTGCACTGGTAGATGTTCAGATGAAACCGATGAATGGTTTTGAACTGGTAGAAATTCTTAAAGAAAAATATCCCGATCTTAAGATCATTATTTTGTCTTCTCACTACAAAACATCCATCTTAGGATATATGGTTAAACTTGGAGTTTCAGCTTTCCTTCCTAAAAATTCAGATAAGAAAACATTTATTGATGCCATTACAATGGTTGATAAAAATGGAGTTTTCTTTACGGCTGAAGATCACCAGATGTTGTTTACCTATATGAACAGTTCTGCTAAGAAAAATTCACTCTTTGAAACTGAAGATGAACTGTCTGAGAGAGAAAAAGATGTGGTGAAACTGATCTGTCAGGAATTTACCAACAATGAAATAGGGGAAAAACTATTCATAAGTCCCAGAACTGTTGAAAGCCACAGGCAGCGTATTCTTGAAAAGATAGGCGCTAAAAACACAGTGGGAATAGTAATTTATGCCATTGTGAACAATATTTACTCTCTTGAAAAAATATAGCTTGATTCCGTAGAAATACGGAATTTTTTATTTGGTACTTTTCACTCTAGCCAAACTGCACTTTCTTCCGTTATTTTGAAATATCTCTATTAGGGATTTTAAAAAAAAACATAAATGCACAGAGAAGATCTGTAATAAAAAATTAACAAAAGAATGAATGTTAGTAGAGTGATTTCCGTCGGGATTTTCTTTGACGGTACGGGAAACAATGGAGTAAATGCACTTTCATCAGATAAACCACTGAGTAATAATGAAAGCTATCACGGTGCATTCACCAATATCTATAAATTGTACAAATCATTTATCGGTAATGAAAAAATATATATCGAAGGAATAGGAACAATCCCAGGCGGGGAAGACAGTAATTTCGCCATGACAACATGTGCCAATCCACCTTATGGAAAAGGATACTCATCAGATGATAAGCTTCAGAAAGCAGAAGACTTTGTACAGAAAATTATTATTGATGGAGACTATGAATATCATTTTTATTTATATGGTTTCGGAAGAGGAGGAATGTTGGCCATAACCTTTAGTCATTGGCTTTTTTCAAACTATTCTTTTGCCAGGATTAAGGTGAAATTTCTGGGAGCTTTTGATACCGTAGAATCAAAACCTTTTAATACGTATGATCTGAGTGTGCCTTATCAGGTGGAAAATGTATTGCATATTTGTGCAGTCAACGAATGTCGGTTCTTTTTTCCATTAACTGGTATTTTTGAGAATTCAAAAATGATGCAGGATTGCCGGTTCCGGAATAATACTTCCGTTTGGAAAGAAATTTTTGTTCCGGGAGCTCATGCGGATATTGGTGGTGGCTATCTGGAAGGGCCGCAGTCTGTCTATATTTCTACAGATTTTGCCAATACGGATGGTCTTATAAATTATATTCAAAATATAAGAAACAGAACAACAGATATTGAAGGAAATAAAGTATGGGATGCGCTACTCTCGGAATTTGGAGTAGAAAGAAAAGATGCTTTTTCTAAAGCTTATGCTTGCAGAGATAAAGTTTACAACGAACTATCAAAACTATATGGGAAACTGATGTTGCAGGAAACCAATGCAATATCACCGGTCTTTATATCGGGAAAAGATTTTGAAACAGATTATAACAGACATCCTTTATTAGAAGATTTGTATAAAGAAATGCTGGTCTATGTAAAAGATCTTTCCATAGATGAAAAACCAGTATACAATTACAATGAACTTGCTGATTATATCCACATTTCAGCAAATTTCGGACTTTATCATGATGGTTTGTCGAAACGATCCGAGTATGAAATAAATGTCGAGCTTCTCAACAACGGATTAAATGTTTCAAGCAGTACTATTGTAGATCAGAAAAGCCATGCAAGGCTTTCTGCTGAGCTTCACCTTCCTGATGATAGCTTTGTAGCTGAATTTCTATACGGAACAAGTGTTCCCAATAATGATATCTGGACTCGTTCAATTATCAAAACTCCGGCAACAAGGCTGGATGAAATCAATAATTAATGCTAGTCCTTATTTAGTTTTAAATTTTAGGTTAGGGAGCACTATTTTAGGTGTTCCCTTTTATGTGGAGTATATTTTACATCAATAAGTATAATGACTGAACCTTGAATTTGGTATTTTATACTGTAGTTTTTAGGTTTCGATTCCTGTTACTTTGATATTTCTATAAATATTGTACCTTCAGGAGGATCATAATTGGTATAGCTTCTTAATGTTTTTTTAATAAATTTTACTGGAAAATCAGTCTATAAAAAGCTCCCTGTTTTGGGTCGTTTTTTTATTTCTGGGCTATTCATTTCTTTTTCCGTATTTTTGCACCCGAAAATTCATTATTCATTACTAATTATTAATTACAATGCTTTCGGTTCAAAGTTTAGGATTACATCATTCAGGAAATTATTTATTTCAAAACGTAAATTTCACCATTAAAAAGGATGATAAAGTAGGGCTCGTAGGGAAAAATGGAGCAGGAAAATCTACTTTATTGAAAATGCTGTCCAAAGAAATTAATTTCTACGAAGGAGAGGTTGTAACAGAAGGAAGCATTACCATTGGTTTCCTGAAGCAGGATCTTGATTTCGTAAAAGGAAGAACCGTTTGGGCTGAAACCATGCAGGCTTTTGAGCAAATTAATGCATGGAAGAATGAGCTGGAAGAGGTTAACCACCAAATGACTGTAAGAACCGATTACGAGAGTGATTCATACACGGATTTAATTAATAAAATGACCGAGCTGAATGACCTTTTAATGAACCATGATGCCTATAATCTTGAAGGTGATATGGAAAAAGTATTGTTTGGTCTTGGATTTAAAGCTGATGATTTTCAAAAAATCACAGATGAATTTTCAGGAGGATGGAGAATGAGAATCGAATTGGCAAAACTTCTTCTTCAAAAGAATGATATCATGCTTCTCGATGAGCCTACCAACCACCTGGATATGGAATCCATCATCTGGCTTGAAAATTTCTTAAAAGATTATCCGGGAGCAATTGTTCTGGTAAGTCACGATAAGCAGTTTATGACCGCTGTTTGTAACCGTACTTTTGATATCAATAATAAGAAAGTTGACGATTATAAAGCCAACTATACCAAATATCTGGTGATGCGTGAAGATCGCCGTGAAAAACTGATTCAGGCTAAAAAGAATCAGGATGCGGAGATCAAGCAGATGGAAGATAATATTAATAAGTTCCGTGCAAGTGCTACAAAAGCATCTTTCGCACAGTCACTTATTAAGAAATTAGACAAAATTGAGCGTATTGAAGTAGATAACGAAGACGTTTCAAAATTCAATATCCGTTTCGTACAGTCTATGGTTCCTGGAAAAGTGATTTTCGAAGCAGCTAAACTTGGAAAAGCTTATGGTCAGAAACAAATTTTTGATGATGTAGATTTCATTGTTCAGAGAGGAGACAGAATTGCTCTTTTAGGGCAAAACGGACAAGGAAAAACAACATTAGCTAAAATTCTAGCAGGAGATATTAAAGATTATTCAGGAGCCTGGAATCTTGGTCACAATGTAAACATTGGATATTTTGCACAGAATCAGGAAGAGGTTTTAACACCTAATAAAACGGTTCTTGAAGAAGCAGAAGATGCTGCAACTGAGGAAACCAGACCTAGAGTAAGAGACTTATTAGGATCTTTTCTATTCCAGGGAGATGCCGTTACAAAGAAAACAAAAGTACTTTCCGGAGGAGAAAGAAACCGTTTAGCACTTTGTAAACTGTTGCTTCGTCCTTTCAATACGTTGATTATGGATGAACCTACCAACCACTTGGACATTCAGTCTAAGGAGATTATTAAGTTGGCATTACAGAATTTTGAAGGTACGCTGATCGTAATCTCTCACGACAGGGAATTCCTTCAGGGGCTTTGTGATAAAATCTATGAGTTCCGTGATGGAAAAATGAAAGAATTCTTGGGAGACATCAACGAATATCTTGAATACAGACAAAAAGAAAGCATCAGAGAGATTTCTGCAGAAAAGGCGAAGCTTCATAGCGAAGTGAAGGAAGAACCTAAGAAAGTGGAAGAAAAACCTGTTGTAAGTACTAGTCAGACATCAAATGTTATCACTAAAGAACAAAAAAATATTCAGAATAAAATCAAGAAGGTAGAAGAAAAAATTTCTGAGCTTGAGACTAAAGTAGAAGAAATGGAAGCTTCTTTCGCTAAAGAAAATCCTTCCGATGAAACTTTAGAAAAATATAATAAAGTTAAAGAAGAGCTGGAAAATGCTCTTCAGGAATGGGAATACTTAGGAACTCAACTTGATTAATTCATCATACAAAAGCTTCATAATTTACTTTATGAAGCTTTTTTGTAACAAAATACCATCCTTTCCTACTTATCAATAGTGAATCGTAAAAGTAATTTAATGGAAGTTGTAGCTGAGAATTAAATTATTTTCATAATTTTGAACCATGATTAAAGAAAGCAGAAACTTAAAAGTATTTATTTCCAGGCTATTGTTTGGGGTATACTTCATCGCGCTGCTTTCTCAAAGCTTTCACCATCACGAATCTGTAGATTATTTTAAGGCATTTAATCTTAAAAAAGTCGAAAATTCTATAACGAAAGCTATTACTAAAGAGAAAGCGGGTGACTGTCTGGCCTGCCATTTTTTGGTAACCGGACACACATTAGCTCCTGAAGAATTCAGCTTTAGCTTTGAGCATTACACGCACGAAGTAAAGCAAATTATCGCTATTCAGGAAAAAATCTGGTCTCAGACCAAATTTACCTTTCAGCTTCGCGGACCGCCCGCAATTTCCTAATCAACACATTCTTATTGGGTTTATAACTCTATGCTTTAGAGTTTAATGTTTAAAGTTGTTGAAAACAGCTGTTAGTTCGTAATGGGTAAATACTCAGCTGCTTACTTCTGTGATTTTAAATTATTGCTTTTCATCATTGAAACATTTTGCATGATATATTGTATCAAGAATCTAAGCCCATTCAATAAATTTTAACGAAAATGTATCCCTCTTTAAAAGGGTACGTAATCAATCTATTTTACAATGAAATTGATATATTGCCTGTTGCTGATCTTTTGTGGATCGGTATTTACGAGTGCACAGAAAACTTATACTGTACAAGGAACGGTTCAGGATTTTCATGATAAAACCATGCTGGAAAATGCCGTGGTGAAAATTGGGAACCTTACGGCAAAAACAGATAAAAAAGGGGTATTTTCCTTTAATAAAGTCCCTGCAGGGAAGTATACACTCATTGCAAAACATCCTGATTGCAATGATTATACTGAAAATATAGGAGTTGATCAGGATCTTCATATTACCATTACTTTAGAACATCATTCAGGTGATATAGAAACCATTACATTACATGGTAGCCATAAAAACAAAGGTTCCGTAGTAATGAAAACACTGGACAAAGCTGAAATCGAAAGGAATTCCACAGAAAATCTTGGGAATATTCTTTCAAAAATTTCAGGTGTTGCCGTGTTGAAAACAGGGAATAATATTACAAAACCTGTAATTCATGGGCTCTATGGAAGCCGTATTTCTATTATGAATAATGGAGTGAAGCTTGCAGAACAGGAATGGGGAGCAGAACATGCACCCAATGTAGATGTGAATGACTTTGAACATATAGATGTAATCAAAGGAGCATCTGCCTTGAAATATGGAAATGACGGAGTAGCAGGAGTTGTTCTTTTAGAACCTGCAATCCCTCCAAAGAAGGATACACTGATGGGAAATCTTAAACTTTCAGGGATATCCAATGGAAGAGGAGGTGAGATTTCAGCTAACATACTTAAATCCTGGGAGAACGAATGGTTTGTAAAAACGGGAGGAAGCTATAAAAAGCTGGGAGATTTGTACATTCCACATCATACCCTTCAGAATACCGGAGCAGAAGTGAATTCTTTTAATTTTTCCTTTGGAAAGCATGGTTTTATGCAGGGATTTGATGTTTCATACAGCGGAATCAATCAGGAATTTGGAATCTATAAAGGAGCACACCTTGGAAATAGCGCAGATATCTATAGAGCAATGACTCTAGGGCAACCTTATTTTCAGGATGAATTCAGTTATGATATTGGATATCCGAAACAAAAGATAGAGCATCATATTGTAAAGCTTTCTGCTTACAAACGTTTTGCTGATTTCGGGAAAATTACTTTCCAATATAGTTTTCAGGTAAACAAGCGTAAGGAATATGATATCCGAAAAGGAGAACTGAAAGATACTCCTTCTATGGATTTAAGGCTGATTACACACTCCGCAAGTCTTACCCATCTTATTGAACGTTCAAAATGGAGTTTGGAAAGCGGAATTTCTGCAGGTTTTCAGGATAATTATCCTAATCCTGCAACAGAAGTCAGACGTTTGATCCCTGATTATTACCGTTACGATGCAGGAGCATTTTCTGTGTTTAAATACCGCTTTACTCCAAAACTGAATGCAGAAGCAGGAGTGAGATATGATTTCAGTAGATATGATTCCTATAAATATTATGATGCTAAGGATTGGTATGAAAAATTTGCCAATGTTTTTCCACAGTTTTATGTGAAAGAAAGCGGAAGCAGAGTATTGTCACGCCCTATTTTTGATTATCATAATTTTTCAGCGAATGTTGGATTAAATTATAAACCTTCCAATGACTTTGATATCAAATTTAATTTTTCAAGAATGAGCAGAACTCCGAATCCTGCAGAATTATTTGCGGATGGGCTTCACCACTCTGCAGCCATCATTGAAAAAGGAGATTTAAGAATCAAAAAAGAGGAAATTTATAATGCGAATCTTTCATTAACAGGTCGTTTTGATGTTCTGAAAGGACTGCAGCTGGAAGCCAATCCATATATTATATTTTCTGATAGTTTTATCAACCAGATTCCTGTGGATATTCAGAACACGAGCAGAGGAACTTTTGCAGTGTGGGCTTATCAGCAGGTGAAGGCCAGAATGTACGGAATTGATGCTGATGCGCAGCTTAATATCCTGGATAATCTGAAATGGACAACCAGTTTCAGTGCATTAAGAGGAGATGATTTAACCAATAATGAACCTCTTATTCTGATGATGCCAATGAATCTTAGAAATTCACTTGAATGGAAGTGGAATACACCATCTAATTTCTATGTGAGACTGGAAAATGAAAATGTTTTCAAACAAAACCGTTTCCCAATCAGAGATCAGACGGTTCAGTTCATTGATGATGACGGACAATTGGTGACTAAAATAATAGATTACAGTACACCTCCTGCAGGATTTTCAATATTTCATGCCTCTATAGGTGCAGATCTATTCAAAAACATGAATCTGAATTTCAGAATCAACAATATTTTTAACAGAGAGTACAAGGAATATCTCAACAGACTGAGATATTATATGCCGGAACCAGGAAGAAACTTTGTAGTTACTCTTAAATACAATTTTTAACTTTTAAAATTTAAATTACAATGAAAAAATTATTCAACATATCACTATTATTATTTGCTGCTATTTTATTATTCTCATGTCGTGACGGGAACAATGATATTCCTGAAGATATTCACGAACATGAAGAAATAGGAAAAGTAGTTGTAACGGTAATTAATAAAAGTAACGGAGAAAAGCAGACCGTTAATGTTGTAGACGGGAAGGCTGTTGAGCACTTACACCTTCACCAGGGGGACACTTATGCGGTAAGCCTGGATTTTCAGATAAAACATGAAGATCACTACCATAGTTCTGATGAAATAGAGAAAGAAAAAGATATGCACTTTATCACTTATAAATTTGCCGGGGCAGATATCAAAGTAAAAAGAGCAGCTGATGATCTTGTAAGAACTGACGGTAAAAAGCTTGGGCTTAAAACAGAATGGACAATAGCAACCGCGGCAGAGGGTAAAGCAAATATTACTCTTGTACATGGCCCTACTTCTGTAAATGATAATTTCCCTTCAGTAGATAATCAGCAGGGAAGCACTGTAGGCGGTGAAAGTGATGTAGATATCTTTATTGATTTTCATTAATTAAGAAGTAAGCTCTTCAAAGAAAAGGGTATACATATCGTCATATTAATTTTGGGAGACCACTGATTTTTTCAGTGGTTTTTTTATTTAACAATATTTGGCTGTATTAGTTGATTTTAAATGGGTGATTCTCATAAAAAATTCATATTTTTGCAACCTAAAATTTTAATCAATAATGAAGGTTACCGCACAAAACCATGATGATGTAAGTGCATTGCTTACAGTGACATTGGAAAAATCTGACTACAAAGAAAAAGTAGAGAAGCAATTGATTAATTATGCTAAAAATGCGCAAGTTCCTGGATTCAGAAAAGGGAAAGTGCCTTTGAGTATGGTTAAAAAACAATATGAAGCAGGAATTGCATTTGAAGAAATCAACAGACAGGTTTCTGATGCTTTGAACAGCTATGTTAACGAAAACAAGTTAAGATTAGTTGGTCAGCCTATTCCTCAGCCAGTAAACGAATTCGATTACAATGCTGATCAATTGGAAGTTGCTTTTGAAGTAGGATATGAGCCTGCATTTACTATAGATTTAGCTAAATATGAAGCACCTCACTACAAAGTAGAAGCTTCTGAAAAAGAAATCAGCAAGAGTATTGAAAACATGCAGAAGCGTTTCGCTGAGCAGGTTCCTCAAGATAAAATCACTAAAGATTCTTACATCGCTTTAGAGGTTTCTCAAGTTGTGGAAGAAGATGCTGAAGGAGAGCACCACCACCACCCAAAAAACATCACTATTACAGGTGAAAACAAAGAAGCTTTCAAATTAGTAAAAGCTTTAAAAATGGATGGATCTGTAAAAGTAACTAAAGAAACTCTTGCAGGTGATGAAGAATTAGCTAAAGAATTAGGATTCAGCAAAGAAGAGGTAGAGCATCTACACCACAATGAAATTGAAGTGAAAGTAAAAGACTTCTATTCATTAAACTTAGCTGAACTTAACCAGGAGTTATTCGACAAAGTATATGGAGAAGGAAACATCAAGTCTGAAGACGAACTTAAAGATAAAGTTAAAGCTGAACTAGATGAATATTTTCAACAAAATGCTGATGTTCACTTCGTAAATAAAGTATTGGAGCAAGTTACTGAAAAAGAAGAAGTAGCACTTCCTGAAACTTTCTTAACAAAATGGTTAATGTTCTCTAACCAGAACATCCAGTCTGAAGAGCAGGCTAAAGAAATTCTTGAAGCTGAGAAAAACCAATTGAGATACCAGATCATCGAAGGTAAATTGATGACTGATAACGAAATCAACCTTGACTATGCTGATGTATTGGCACAGGCTGAGCAGTTAGTGAAAAACCAATTGGCTATCTACGGAATCCACCACTTAGGTGATGAGGAGATCCAGAAATATGCTGTTGAAATGTTAAAAGATCAGGAGCAAGTAAGACAAATCTCTTCTGAAGTCGCTATGGCTAAATTAAAAGATGTTATTCTTGAAAAAGCTAGCAAAAAAGAAACTAAAATTTCTCACGACGAATTTTTAGAAGAACTTAAAAAATAATTATACTCAGATATAAATATTTCAAAACCGTCAATTTTGGCGGTTTTTTTATTTCCGTTCTTTGTCTGAGTATCTTTCAGTATTGTGACTATCATTCATCATTCATCATTCATCATTTATTACTTATATTACTTATTACTCATGATTTATGTATGTCCGCCAATATTCCTATATTTACCCTTTAAACTTATTATATATATGAAAAAGATCATCATTCCATTTTTCTGTGCCGTACTATTCTCTGTTCCGGCAGCAGCTCAGAAGAAAGATGCCGCTTCTGTAACAACGGAGGCTGTGAAATCAAAGTTAACGGCTAAAGAAGTATTGGATAATTACTTTAAGGCATTAGGAGGAAAAGAAAAATTAGAGGGCGTAAAAACTCTTTATATGGAAAACACCATGTCTGCTCAAGGAATGGAAATTACCATGACTACCAGAAAAATGGGAAACAAATTTAAGTCTGTGCAATCATTGATGGGACAGCAGATGGTTCAGTTTTTTGATGGTGAAAAAGGATATTTTGATCAGATGGGAAACAAAACTGCAATTCCTGCAGACAAAGTTACTGAACTGAAAAAAGCAAGACCGGTGGATGCATTAGCGTTTGACGGAGCTACTTTTCAAAATGTTACCGTAGAAAAACTGGATGGTAAAGACTATAATGTACTGTCTTCAGATAAAGGGAAATTTTATTTTGATGTAACAACAGGGCTTTTGTATAAGACGCTTGCCGGAGAAGGAAATGTAACGATAAAAAGCTATATGACTGTAGACGGGTTACAATTCCCGGCTGATGTAGAAGCAGAAGGAGCAGGTCAGAAAGTGAATATTAAAACCACTAAGATTACAATCAATTCTGGAGTGTCAGATGCTGATTTTAAATAAGCAAAGTAAGGAAGCTTGAGGCTGGAAGCTGGAAGTTAGAGTAGGAAAAAGATTAAATCTCAGGATTAATATCATTTTACTAACCGCCATCTTTTATATCTCTTACCTTCAATAAAAAAGCCGGAAAATATTCCGGCTTTTCTTTTTTATTCAGGTTGTCTATGAACCATATTCTTTCTTCCATTCATCGGCAGCTCCGCTCAGAACATTGTAAAATTCTTCGCCGTACTTTCTGATTAATGGTGTTTTCAGGAATTTATAAACAGGAACCTGAAGCTCTTTTCCAAGCGTACAGGCATCGCTGCATACATTCCATTCATGATAATTTAATGCTGTAAATGAAGAGTATTCCGTAACACGGATAGGATAGAGGTGGCATGAAATAGGTTTCTGCCAGTCTACTGCACCATCTTCATATGCTTTTTCAATACCACATTTTGTAATTCCTTTATCATCAAAAGTTACATAAGCACATTCACGGTTTTCCACCATGGGAGTAACATACATTCCGTCGTGTGGATCAGTAGTCCATGTACCCTGCTCTTCAAGGGCTTTGATGCCTTCCTGAGTAAGATAAGGTTTGATTTTGTCAAAAATACCGTCCAGTATTTCAAGCTCGTTTTTGTCCAACGGAGCTCCAACATCACCTTCCACACAACATGCCCCCTTACATTTGGTAAGGTTGCACACAAATTCTTCGGAAAAGATTTCCTCAGAAATCAATTTATCGTCTATCTGAATCATAATTTTTTAAAATAAATCAAAATACGTACCTGCTTTAAAGGTAAGTAAACTTAAAATAATAAGCCATAAGCCGGCCTCCTTCATCCAATATTTGGGTAAGAATCTCATCATTCTGCTTAGAATAATACTTGATGGAAATGCCAGAAGCAATAAGTATTCATAGTTTTTATTCATGTAAAGAATGATGGTAACAAGCTGAGCTAGAGAAAAGACCAGCAGAAAAGTATATTTGTATCTGCTTATCGGACTTTTCTTATTATAGTTTTGAAAATGGTCATATACGGCATAAACAAGCATCAATGCCACTGGAATTAAGGGGAATAATTCCGTATAATCTGTTACCGGTTTCATCTTTCCAAATGGGAAATAATCAATATTCCATGAAGTGAACTGCACAAAGAACATCACAGAAAAATAACTGAATACAATCAGAATCACCCCTAAAAGGAACCTGAAAAGATTTAAACCTACTTTGGCAGAAGTAGCAATCACGTGAATGATTACAAAAACAGCCATGGGCCAGGTAGTAGGAAGAAAAATAAAATTCAATGCTACTATGGCACCTACCAATACATAGGATTTCTTCCTGATATCTTCATCGGCACTCGTTAAGAGTAAGATCAGGAAAGAGTTGGTTAACAGTGAAACAGCAATTCCTATGTCTAAATTACCCGGATACAGCCCAAAAATAAAAAACGTATATAAAAATAATGGCAGATGGGTTTGATAATTAAGGGCAATACTGTGAAAACAAAAATATCCTAAAGCAATTCCCAGAAATGTAATTCCGGCAATAATTGCTTCATAAGTATTGAAATTCAGTATATTAAATATTACGACTACTAAAAGAAGACAACCAATATAAACAGGAATTGAAAAAATATTGCTTTCTTTTGAAAGTAATTTAAACATTTTTTATAAATTTGTACAAAGTTAATTTAAAAAAGGAAAATAATGACGTCTTTCTTTCTATTCTTAAGCAAAGTTTTCAAATCGAGTTTCGCATTCTTTGATACTTTCGGAAATGTTTTAAACTGGATTCTATTTATAGTTTGCTGTGTATTATTCACTTACTGGTGCTACGTACTGGTTGTAACACTTGGTGGTGATAAAGATAAAGATTATTATTCTCCAACGGAAGGTAAGAATCCTTACTATGATCCGAATATCTACAAAAAAGAAGGTTAATTAATTGGTTATATAGTAAAAAACCGATCAAATAATTTATTTGATCGGTTTTTTTATGACTAACGATTAAAATTTTCTTTACTTAGTCGTGGATAGGGAGTACCAAAACCGGGATATTCGAACTCTTTGTAAGTCCTTTGGTAAGACTTCCTACAAATACATCATAAATCCCGCTTCTTCCGTGTGAACCCATCACAATATAATCAGCATTATTTGCCTTGGCATATTCAAGAATAATATCTTTTGCCAATCCTTGTTTTAAAAGATGCTCACAATCGATATCATGGGCGATGATTCTTTGCTCTATTTTATTAAGCTGAACCAATTCTTCCCTGATTTCATTGGCTTCCACTTCCGGAAAATATTGAAATCCCATATCACCAATAGCAAAGCCGATATCGGATGGTGCAACATGGATCAGGTAAATTTTACCATTAAGTTGTTTTGCAAATTTTATGGCACCTTCCACCAGTTGGTCTGTTTTGTCCCCAAAATCTACGGGTAATACAATATTTATCATAACCTTTCATTTTGTTACCTAAAGATATAAAAAAATTACCAGACTTTTATGTTAAATACTTATAATATTCGGATGTCCAGTATTTTTTCTTCCCCAAGGTAAGCCTCCAGAATATCGTTTTCCTCTACTTTTTCAACTCCTTTTGGTGTGCCCGTATAGATAAGGTCACCTACTCTTAAAGTAAAATACTGAGATGCAAAAGCAATAATATCATCAACATCAAATAACATATCTTTAGTGTTGCCATCCTGAACTTTCTCTTTGTTCTTCAGAAGAGAGAAAGAAAGGTTCTTAAGGTCAAAACTTTCTTTTTTAAAGAAATTCCCTACTACCGCAGAACCATCAAAGCCTTTAGCCAGTTCCCATGGTAATCCTTTTGATTTTAATTCACTCTGAAGGTCTCTGGCCGTAAAATCAATTCCTAAACTTAATTCTTCATAATGTTTGTGAGCCGTTTCCTTCTGAATGTATTTTCCGCCTTTAGATATTTTTATCACCACTTCCAGCTCATAGTGGATGTCATTGGAGAATTCAGGAATATAAAAATCATTTCCCTTTAAAACCGCTGTATCCGGTTTCATGAAAATAACAGGGTTCTCCGGAATTTCGTTTCCTAATTCTTTAGCATGTTCGCTGTAATTTCTTCCTATGCAGATGATTTTCATAACTCTTTTTTATTTTTTTACTTCGTCATTGCGAGAAACGAAGCCGTCTTTTTATTGATGTAAATATTTTATTGTACTTATTCGTGGATAAATTCATTGCCACAATAATAGCACACAAATTTATGGCTCGTCAGAAACGAGATGCCAAAAAAACTGGTAGCCCTGTCATCTCTGTAGATATGATTGGAACCACATTTTGAACAAACAAAATCAAATTCCGGATCTTCAATAGTGTGTTCTACTTCTAACGAGTATTGTTCATTGTCTTTATAATCCTTAAGAATTTGTTCCGCTTTTTCTCGATCTTCCTCAAAAACCTGAAGCTGAATTCCGCCTACAGCCTGAGAAAGCAGCCAATCCGACTGAATAAGCTGTTCATTCGCAATGAAACTGTTGATTCCGTTTTCAGCCAGAATCTGTTTGTCCCTGTTAGCTTCAAGGGCTGTTTCATAAAATTTAAAGCGAACCAGATCAGACATATTTAAAATTTACTAGACAGTTGAATCTTAGTGAATACTTTCTTGGTATACAGAGGGAAATCTGCATTCTGAAGCCATCCGAAATATCCAAGATCCTTCTGGAAAACAGCTTTTACACCTTGTCCTTTATATTTTCCGAAGTTGAAGACCTCTTCCTGCTTATCATTATATCCGATAAATCCGGCAAGGTCAGCATTCTTATTATGGAAAGTGAACTCGCTTAATTGAGCAATTTCATTCGGAATATCATCATATTTTCCAACCTGTGCGTCCAGAACTTCGAAGGTTGCCATCACATCCGCTTCTGCCGAGTGGGCATTTTCTAATGTTTTTCCACAGTAAAACTGATAAGCCGCTCCTAAATTTCTAGGTTCTTTTTTATGGAAAATAGTCTGTGCATCTACCAATTTGAATTTGCTCAGATCAAAATCCATTCCCACTCTTAATAACTCTTCAGCTAAAAGGGGAACATCAAATCTGTTGGAGTTAAAACCTCCTAAATCCGTACCGGTAATCATTTCCATAACCTTAGAAGCAATTTCTCTGAAGGTAGGAGCATCTTTTACATCCTCATCGTAGATTCCGTGAATTTCACTGCTTTCTTTTGGAATGGCCATTTCAGGATTTATTTTCCAGGTTTTGCTTTCTCTGGAGGCATCCGGATTTACTTTTAAGATACATATTTCAACAATTCGGTCTTTTCCGATGTTGGTTCCCGTAGTTTCCAGATCGAAAATACAAAGTGGTTTATGGAGTTTTAAGTTCATGTTGCTCATTAATAATTTGAAAATGTGTTAAATTGAAAATAAGAAGTTCTCTATTTTCTATCTTAATTGTTTTTGAAAAATAAGTGATACCAATATATAATAAATAACCAGCATCGGAATTCCCACAGTCTTAAAGATCGCAAGAATAGCGATTCCGCCTATCAATAATGCTACTTTTGGATAGTTGTCTTTTAATGCTTTGGATTTAAACTTCATTGCCATCATTTTGATTGGGCTGATGAGAAGCCATGAAGTAAGGAATGAAAGGATGACAAGCAGTAATGCATTTTCAAACAGGAAACTGAAAGTTCCGGTTTCCTTAAAAGCATAGTATAATCCAAATAAAAGAACTGTATTGGTTGGAGTGTTTAATCCTTTAAAATAATACCTCTGTTCCTCATCAAGATTGAAGATCGCAAGTCTTAGGCAGGAGAAAACAGTTACTACCAGACCGATATATTTAATTTCAAAAGGAAAATGAAGTCCAAGAAGCTCAGCTCCGAACGGTTCTAATGCTTTATACATCGTAAGTCCGGGGATCACTCCAAAACTCACCATATCCGCAAGAGAATCCAACTGAAGCCCCAGATTAGAGTTCGATTTTAAAGCTCTGGCTACAAATCCGTCAAAAAAATCGAAAATAGAGGAGAGGATAAGGCATATTGCCGTTGTTTGATAGTCTCCTAAAATAAGATGTATTACACCCACACAGCCTGCAAATAGATTAGCCAGGGTTAAGGCATTAGCCAGATTATTCTTTATAAAATCCATAAGTACAAAATTACAGTTTTTAAAAATTCTAACTCAAAATAATATGCACTAAAAAACGCAATAAAATGATTTTGATGTAAATTTGCCCCATGAAATTTTTAAAAGGATTTAGAAAACAGGAAGTTCTGGCACTGCTTTACAGGATTTTTTTAGCCTATACTTTTTATCAGATCGCAAGACTTTTATTCTGGTATTTTAATAAGGATCTGATTAAAGTAGGCTCTGTTTCAGAGTATCTTAAGTTGGCTTACCATGGTACAGCTTTCGATACCACAGCTATTTTGTATGTCAATGCACTATTTATTTTGTTAAGTCTTTTACCGTTGGTGATTAATACAAAAAAAGGATTTCAGAAAGTCCTTTTCTGGGTTTATTTTCTGACGAACGGATTAGCGTATGGCATGAACTTCGGAGACTTTATTTATTATAAATTTTCACAATCAAGGCTTACTTCAGCTGTATTTCAGGTAGCAGAGCATGAATCTAATGTTTCTCAAACGCTGATGATTTCAGTTGGACAGCATCCTTTTGTGCTGATTTGGTTTATCGTTTTAATGGGATTATGGGTTTTCCTTTATAAAAAAGTAAAAGTAGATGAAACAAAACCTGTACAATTACTTCCTTATTTTTTATCTTCCATTGTTACTTTGTGTATCACAGCTGTTTTGGTGGTAGGAGGAATCAGAGGAGATTTCAAACATAGCACAAGACCTATCAATATGGTGGATGCTACCCGTTTTGTAACCAATCCATTGCAAGGGAATTTGGTTCTTAACAGTACGTTTTCATTCTTCAGAACTTTAAACACTAATAATTTCAAGGAAGTTCATTTTGTAGATGAAAAATATATTGAAGAAAATGTGCATCCCTATAAAGTATATGACAGAAAGGTGGAAAACCGCCCCAATATTGTTATTTTCATTGTAGAATCTTTTGGCAGAGAGTATTCCGGAGCTTTTAATAAGGATAAAAATATTAAAGATTACGTTTCCTATACTCCGTTTATGGACAGCCTGGCAACACAAAGTCTTATTTTTCCGAATACTTTTGCGAACGGAAGGCAGTCTATTCATGGGATGAGCAGTGTTTTGGCCGGAATTCCGAGTCTTACGGATGCTTTTACAGGTTCTCCGTACTCCAATCAGAAGATTCAGTCCATTGTTTCTGTTTGTAATGAGCTGGGATATGATACTTCTTTTTATCACGGAGCTCCTAATGGTTCCATGGGATTTTTGGGATTTGGAAATATTTTAGGATTCAAACATTATTTCGGGAAAACAGAATATAATCATGATGAGGATTTTGATGGAATGTGGGCGATCTGGGATGAACCGTTTCTTCAATACTTTGCTAAAAATGTAGGAAAGAAACAGCCTTTTATGACCACGGTATTTACTGCGTCCTCTCATCATCCATTTAAAATTCCGGAAAAATATCAGGGGAAATTTAAAAAAGGAAAAATAGAAATGCATGAGCCGATACAGTATACGGATTATGCCATTAAAAAATATTTTGAAACGGCTAAAAAAGAACCTTGGTTCCACAATACGATTTTTGTTTTCACAGGAGATCATACCAATCAGATTTATTATCCGGAATATGAAAAGGCAATGAACCGTTTTGCAGTTCCATTAGTTTTATATTCTCCAAATCCAGCATATCAGCTTAAAGGAGAAAATACTGAAATGGCGCAGCAAATAGATATCTATCCAACACTTGCTGATTTGATAGGATACAATAAACCCATCAGAAGTTGGGGAAGAAGTCTGGTAAGTGATAAAAAATATCCGGATATTATAGTAAATTCAGATGGAAATAATGAACAGTTTATGATCGGAAATTATATCTATCGTTTTGATGGCAAGGATATTGTGGGAGTATATGATAAAGCCGATCTTGCTCTTGAAAAGAATTTGGTTGGCCAATTAAAAACACCTGAAGTAGAACAGGGAAAACAAACGGCAAAAGCTTGGTATCAGGATTACATGAGTAGAGTAATCAACAGGAAACTGAATTAACAGAAATCATTTATTTACTCTTTTATGCTTTGTATAATAAAAGTTTTTGTTCGTTAAAAATTAATTTATATTTTTATCAATACTTAGAAAAGTATATTATATTAAAATTAAAACTATAGAAATATGAAAAAAATAATGTTAACGTTCGCGCTTTCTTTATTTGGAGTGATGACATTTGCACAGATAGAAGGAAAGTGGAAAACAATAGATGATGAAACCAAACAGGCTAAATCTATTGTAGAAATCTTTAAGAAGACAGACGGAAAGTATTACGGGAAGGTTTCTCAGTTATTAATAAAACCGACAGAGCCCAACTGTACAGCTTGTAAAGATGACAGAAAAGGAAAACCAATTGCTGGGCTGGAAATAATCCGTGGACTGAAAAAAGAAGGAGACGAATTTACAGGAGGCACTATTACAGACCCTAAAACAGGAAAAACGTACAAATGTACCATTACAAAAAGCGGAGATAAGCTTAATGTAAGAGGATATTTAGGATTATCATTATTAGGAAGAACCCAGGTTTGGGAGAAAGCTAATTAATATAAGTTTAAATAGAATTTTAAAATGGCATTTCAGAAATGAAATGTCATTTTTTTTGAAAAATTATGTAACGAAAATAAAATCTCCCCACTTATAGAATATGAGCACCGGACAGGAGAAAACATTTGTAGAATTTTTTAAGCCTAATCAAAAGCTTATCCATAAAATATGCAGAATATATACAGATAATACTGAAGATCATGATGACCTTTTTCAGGAAATCACCATTCAGTTATGGAAATCTTTTCCAGGTTTTAAAGGAGAAGCTAAATTTTCGACTTGGATGTACCGGGTAGCTCTTAATACAGCAATTACTTTATTTAGAAAACCTAAAAGAAAGGATGCACAAACAGTAGATATTGATGTTTCATCCCTTAAAATGGAATATGAGGTTTATGAAGATGATGAACATAAGCTTCAAAAAATGTATAAGGCAATCTATACATTATCTGATGTAGAAAAAGCCTTAATCATGATGTATCTTGAAGATAAGCCTTATAAAGAAATTGGAGAGATCCTTGGTATTACTGAAGGAAATGCAAGAGTAAAGATGAATAGGGCTAAGAATAATTTAAAAATCAAAATAAACACAAAATAATATGGACGAATTAGAATTGTTGAAAAAAGACTGGAATAAAGAATCAGACGATTTTAAAGAATATTCTGAAAATGAAATCTATAATATGATAAAACATAAATCTGTTTCCATGACCAAAACATTGTTGCTTATTGGGGGAATTGAGATTATATTATGGACCTTGTACGGGTATCTTGATCAACAGTTTCCCTATCTGAGAGTTGCTATGTTTTTAGTTTTTACAGGATTAATTATTTATCTTTTCAATAAAATGAAAACCGGACAGAACAGTATTGCATTAATGAAAAATATTATAAATCTGAGAACGCTCATATTAGCATATGCATGTATTTCTTTGATGTTGGCCATTGTTGATAGTATTATTCATTTTAATCATGATTTAAGAGACTTTATGGCAGGTTTTAAAGATGGATGGAATACAGCTCATCATATGAATAACTTGCCTACTAATCCTAATACAATAGTACCTGTAACGGCAAATTATATTGTTTTTGCAATTGTTTTGCTCATCACCTTTTATCTTTTGTATGTAATTTATAAAAGAACTTATGGGAAAATTTTACATGATCTTAGAAAAAACTACAAAGAACTCAGCTACCACGAAGAAAACCCCTTTTAAATAAAATTAATATTAAGGCTTTCCATTCAAATGAGATACCTTTTTTGTTATGTTAGTAATAAAAAATCACTATTTTTGTAGTCTAAATTTTTCAAATAAATATGGCAGAATATACTTTTCGTGAGGTAATTGCACAAGCAATGAGCGAGGAAATGCGTAAAGACGAATCCATCTTTTTAATGGGGGAGGAAGTTGCAGAATACAATGGTGCGTATAAAGCTTCAAAAGGAATGTTGGATGAGTTTGGTCCGAAAAGAGTGATCGATACACCTATTGCTGAGCTTGGTTTTACAGGAATTGCTGTAGGAGCTGCAATGAATGGTAACAGACCAATTGTAGAGTATATGACGTTCAATTTCTCATTGGTAGGTATTGATCAGATTATCAATAACGCAGCGAAAATCCGTCAGATGAGCGGAGGTCAGTGGAACTGTCCTATCGTTTTCAGAGGTCCTACTGCTTCTGCAGGACAATTGGGAGCTACACACTCTCAGGCTTTTGAAAACTGGTTTGCAAACGTTCCTGGTCTTAAAGTAATTGTTCCTTCAAACCCTTATGATGCAAAAGGATTGTTGAAAACAGCTATCCAGGATAATGATCCTGTTATCTTCATGGAGTCTGAGCAGATGTATGGTGATAAAATGGAAATTCCTGAGGAAGAATACTACTTACCAATAGGAAAGGCAGAAATTAAGAAAGAAGGTACAGACGTTACTTTGGTTTCTTTTGGTAAAATCATGAAGCTGGCTATTCAAGCTGCTGAAGATATGGCTAAAGAAGGTATCTCTGTAGAAGTTATTGATCTTAGAACAATTCGTCCACTGGATTTTGATACGATTTTAACATCTGTAAAGAAAACAAATAGATTAGTGATCTTAGAAGAAGCTTGGCCATTTGGATCAATATCTTCTGAAATTACGTATATGGTACAGCAAAAAGCATTCGATTATTTAGATGCTCCAATCAAGAGAATTACTACTCCTGATGCACCTGCACCTTATTCAGCAGCATTATTTGCAGAATGGTTCCCTAAGCTTGAAAAAGTAAAAGAAGAAATCAAAAAAGCGATGTACGTAAAATAGTTATAGAGAAAAACTTCCGAAAGGAAGTTTTTTCATTTATTATATTCATGAAGAATAATTCATGACGTCATAAAATTAGTATAAATTTGCGCCTTTAAAATAAATAAGCTGATATGGCAGAAGTTACAGAAGATGGTTATCATTTTGATATAAAGAAACTTTCTTTTATTGGAGTTTTAGTGTCTTTGGGAATTGTTTTTGGGGACATTGGTACCTCTCCGCTTTACGTAATGAAAGCAATTGTGAATGCGAGATCTCAAGGTAGTAATATGCCTTTCAATGAATATATAGAAGGAGCTCTTTCTTGTATTATTTGGACACTTACCCTTCAGACGACCATAAAATATGTAATTATTGCTTTAAGAGCAGATAATAAAGGAGAAGGTGGGATTTTAGCTCTGTTCTCCCTCGTTAAAAACCTTAAAAAAGGGTGGCTGTATCTTATTGCAATTGTAGGAGCTGCAGCGCTTATCGCGGATGGAGTGATTACCCCTTCGCTTACCGTAATGTCAGCAATAGAAGGGCTTGAAATTTATAATCCTCATACCCCTGTTGTTCCTATTACCATTGGAATTCTTATCGCAATATTTGTGGTGCAGCAATTCGGAACTAGCTTTATTGGTAAGTTTTTTGGGCCGGTAATGGTAGTTTGGTTCTTAGTATTAGGAGGTTTAGGAGTGATGCATTTGAGTGAAAATCTTGAAATTCTAAGGTCTTTTAACCCTTATTATGCTTACAAGCTGATTGTAAACTCTCCAAGTGCTATTGTTATTCTTGGTGCTGTTTTCCTTTGTACAACAGGAGCAGAAGCTCTTTATTCAGATCTTGGACATTGTGGAGCCAAAAATATAAGAATAAGTTGGGCATTCGTTAAGATTATGCTTATTCTAAATTATCTTGGACAAGGAGCTTGGCTTTTAACCAATTATAACAAACCTGGATTTTCCGTTGTGAACCCATTCTTTGGTATTATGGAAGAATGGATGATTATACCAGGAGTAATTTTAGCAACAGCTGCTGCAATTATTGCAAGCCAGGCCTTGATTACAGGTTCTTTTACCATTTTTTCTGAAGCAATGTCTCTTAATCTATGGCCTAATCAAAAAATTGATTACCCTTCCGGAGTTAAAGGGCAAATGTATATTCCTAGAATCAACTGGGGACTTTTAATCTTATGTATCATCGTAGTTCTTCATTTTAGAGAATCAGGAAAAATGGAAGCAGCTTACGGACTTTCCATTACAGTTACGATGTTGATGACCACAATCTTATTAGTCTTCTGGCTATTGAAACATAGAGTAAGTAAAGTACTGATCCTTCTTTTTGCTTTGGTATATATGGCGATTGAATTAGGTTTCTTCAGTGCGAATATTATTAAATTCATGGAAGGTGGTTGGATCACTGTTGTACTGGCCGGGTCTATCGGAGTTTCTATGTACGCATGGTATAACGGAAGATTGATAAAAACAAGGTTTATTCAGTTTGTGAAAATAGAAAAGTATATTTCTATTCTCAAAGACATGAAGCTGGATGAAACCATTCCTAAATACGCTACAAACCTTGCTTATCTGAGCAGAGCCAAACGAAATGATGAGGTAGAATCAAAGATTATTTATTCCATCATCAAAAAACAGCCGAAAAGAGCAGATCATTACTTTATCCTGAGTATTGTTAATCAGGAAGATCCATATACATTCAAATATACGGTGGATGAAATTTTGCCTGGAACCGTTTATAAGATCAATTTCCTTTTAGGGTTTAAAGTTGACAGGAGAATCAATGATTATTTCAATATGGTACTGAAAGATCTTATGGCAGATGGAACCATTCCTTCAAAAAGTAGTCATCCTTCTTTAAGAGCTCATGACATACCACCGGATTTGAAATATGTGATCATAGATAACACCTATATCAACGATATACTTCTGACTGTTAAACAGAAGATTACCCTTAATATTTACAACTTTGTGAAGTATATCGGAAGTGATGACTTTAAGGCATGGGGAGTGTCTTCTCACAATGTTGAAGTGGAGTCTGCACCAATTACAGAGCTCACTGTTTATGACAATAAAATTGAACAGTCCGGATACTTCCGTCATAACTCTTAATACCTGGAGTATTTAAACCATAATATCTATTTAAATAAAAATCAATAAATTTGTAGATAATTTTTTTAATGGATACAATACAAAAAGAAAAAAATATAGCTTTAATCAAGGATGTTTTAAGAAACTACTTATTGGAAAAAGGGTTTAGAAACACTCCTGAAAGATATACGATATTAGAAGAAATTTATAATATGGATCATCACTTTAATGTTGATGATCTGTATCTTCTGATGATGCAGAAGAAATACCATGTTTCTAAAGCAACTATTTATAACACTATTGAGATTTTCCTTGATGCAGGATTAATCCGTAAGCATCAGTTCGGGGAAAAGACCCTGACTTCTTCATCCTATGAGAAGTCTTATTTTGACAAGCAGCATGACCACCTGGTGATCTACAAAAAAGACTCAGATAAAGAAATTGAAGAAATTATTGAATTCTGTGACCCAAGAATCCAAGGAATCAAAGAAGCCATTGAAGACGCATTTGGCGTAAAAATTGATTCTCATTCGCTATATTTTTATGGCACTAAGAATGACTAATTAATGAGAATAATCCTTTTTCTGTTTATCTTTATTTCTACGCTTGGCTTTGCGCAGGATAAAACTCCTGTGAAGAGAGACCCTTATTTACAGACTTCTTCACCTGCAAAACCTCAGCCCTTGAAACCTGAAGATAAAATAAAACTTATCAACGCAGATAAAATTATTAAAGATCCCACAAAATATGATGGTAACCAGTATTTTGTAGGAAATGTTCAGATAGAGCAAAAGGGATCCATACTTACCGCAGATGAAGTTGTTCTTTATAGTGAAGAGAACTTTGCCAAAGCTATTGGAAATACAAAGCTTCAAAATGCTGATGGCTCTGTTATTACAGCAGGTGAAATGGAATATGATGGGAATACCCAAAAAGGTGTTGCCCGGAAAAATGTTGTCCTTACGGATCCAAAACAAACCATCAAAACAGAAGTTCTGTATTATGATAAACTGTCGAGTCAGGCTTATTTTAATACGGGAGGTACTATTTCCGACAGCCAGGGAAATGTGATGTATACCAAATCTGCAACCTATTTTCTTGATACCAAAATGATTGATTTTGTTGGAAATGTTAAAATAGACAACGCTCAATACATTATTGAAGGAGTTAATATCAAGCAGAACCAGAATACCAAAGTAGCAGAATTTTTCGGGCCTACTACCATTACCAATAGAGCTAATCCTAAAAACAAGGTTTACACAGAAAGAGGAACCTATAGGATGGAAACCAAAGAAGCTTTCCTGAACAAAAATTCCAAGATCTTTTATAATGATAAAATTCTTACCGGTGATGACATGTATTTTAATCAGATCACAGGTTTTGGAAAAGCAACCGGTAATGTAAAGCTTGATGATCCGAAGGAAAGAAGATATGTGAAAGGAGGATATGGTGAAATCTTTGAGAAAAAAGACTCTTCGATGATAACCAAAAATCCTTATGCTGTTAAAATCATGGAAAAAGACACTGCATATTTTGCTGCAGAGACGATCATAACTTATCAAAGACCGGATTCTCTGGATATCAGAATTAAAAAGAGCTTTTTAAGAGCTTATAAAAAGGCAAGAATATACAAATCCAATGCACAAGGTAGAGCAGACTCTATCGCTTTTAATGAAACGGATGGTGTGATGCATATGTATACAAAGCCTATTTTATGGAGTGGTGAAAAACAGGTAACAGGTGATAAAGTTGAAGCCTATTTTAATACTCAGAATGAAAATATAGACTCCTTAAAAGTAATTGGAAATGCCTTTGCCATTAGTAAAGTAGACTCTTTAACCCTGAAAGATGAATTCAATCAGGTGAAAGGTAAGTATATGACAGTTTACTATCAAGGTAATGATATTAAAGAGGCTAGAGTAGTTGGAAATGCACAGTCTATTGCTTATGTAGATGATGTAAACCAAGAAACTCAAAAACCGGAAAGAATTGGAATCACACTTTCTGCTTGTGGTATTATTGGTGCTTTATTTGAGGAAAGAGCTTTGCAGATTATTTCATGTAGTATTGGGGCAACTGCGGATACCTATCCAATGAGTAAAATAGAGCCTTCTAAAAGAAAATTTCCTGATTTCAACTGGAATACCAAAGACAGGATCAGGAAATGGCAGGATGTATTAGTTGACAGTCCGAATTATGAAGAAATTAAATATTCTTCAGATAATGAGCTCTATGATAAGGCTCAGGATGCTATAGAGAAAGAACGAGCCAAAGAAGAGGCTAAGAAACCGAAAAGAGTAAGAAAATAACTATAAAATGAACCGCTTTATTTGTAAAGCGGTTTTTTTTATTTCTAATGGTTAATTTGTTATCTTTTTGAAGAATAAAAATTAAAAATAGAGGTTTTCAAATTTTGTTCAGGTAGGTTTTTGTTAAACAAAGTCCTATTTTTTGCTGATTGTTAATATTTAATCAAAAAACTCAGAATTTAATATTTTATATCATTATATAGTGAAAAATTAATATGTTAAATAAATTTTATTAATCATATTGATAACAGTAGAAAATGAATTGCATGAGCATTTTACCATTTTTAATAAATTTATTTAATTTAATGTATGGTATTGATTATCAGTTTTTTATTGAGTGTTTTTTAATTGTCGTTAATTAGCTTTTAATTTGGATGAATGGCAGATTGAAATATTGTTTTATGATATGAAATGTTAAAAAATCATTCCTCATATCAATAAATGGTGAAATTTTTACGAGCAAATCACTAAAAAGAGTCTACAATCGTTCGAATTTTACCCTTAGATTTTAGAATTTTAAAATATTTTTTTTTCTGTCTTAAACTTAGAATTTTCTGTTGAGTAGAGCTGTTTTTATTGGTTATATTTATTCTAATATATAGGAATTATTATTTTTTTTAAAATATCATAATTATATAATTATAATATTTTATACATTTAATAGGTCAAGCCAATCTAAAAATGACAATATGAAATTAGAATTTATTATCTTGATCTTTATTATTTGTAATATAAAGATCGGTGCCCAAGTTGGTATTTCCAAAACGGCAGGCTTTCAGCCTGACGTTCGGGCTCAATTGCACGTAAAGCAAGATGATTATGCCACAAGATTACCGAGAGCTAACACAACCTCGGCATTACCTTCCTCATTAACCGGGACAACAGGAGACGGAACTCAGGGTTCCATTATCTTTAACCGTGAAACAGGAAGTGTTGTTCAGAATGACGGAACAAGTTGGAAAATTTCAGATCCTATTGTTACTACCATGAAGAATAATAAAATGGCTCGTTTTGTAAGAAATGGTACTGTTACTACAGCTTGTGATCCCTGCGTGATATTTCCACTTCCCAACTGTATTATAGGGTCTAATCAGCAATGCGCTGCAGTAGATGTTCCCTTTACCGCAGGAACACCAGCTCTGAATGAAATCTCCGCAGATGTAGATTTAGTAAGTACTCCAAGTAACATGATTACTTTTAAAACAAGAGGTCTGTATAAAATCTCATTTAAAAGTGGAGCCATTAATGTTGGAACACCTACTTGTTTAGGAGTATCTACCAACCTATATTCAAGATTAAATCTGGAAATTAGTTCTGATGGTGGAAGCACTTGGAGGCCCGTGAATAATACGGTAAGTAATACTACTGGAGGGTTGCTTTCATTAGGTTCTATACCTGTAGGATCCATAGATGTAGGTCAATCGTTGGCATTTACTTATGTAGGAGTCTTTAATGCTAATGACAGAGCAAGGCTTAAATTTTTTGGAAACCAATCCATGTTAATTGGAGGGTGTGTAGGTAATAATATGTTTTTTGCCATGAACACAACAGGAAACTCTATATCTGATATTATTGTTGAAAAAATAAATATGCAATAAGATGAAAAAAGTTACATTAATTATAGCACTTTTTTGCCAATACTTTCTACAGGCGCAAGTAGGTATTGGTGGTGATATCTATAGCACAAAAAATATTGTAAAGGTTGTGGATGGAACCAAGGGAGCCATACTTCCTTATTCCAACAGTTTTACTTCGTTTCCACAATATAACGCTGGAGTAACAGATGTATTTAATGATTATCCCAATCTTGTAGGAGGGCTTATCTACAATAAATCTGATGATCAGTATTACAAGTATGATGGTTATGCGTGGAATCCTGCGCGGCAGATTCAAGGGATATATCAACCTAAAGGATCAAGACTGGGAATCTCTTCGGGGATTTCAATTCCATGTATTGCTTTTGGTTTAGGGATTTGTCTTTCAGCAGGTTCTGCTGTTTATTTAGCTCCAGACAACAAAAGTGAAGTTCTTGTGGATAATCTTATATTAAAAAATGCAAGTAATGTAACGATAAAACAGGCCGGTATATATGATGTGGGTGCTGCTTTAGGTTTTACCGGTGGATCTCTTGGAGCCCAGATAGGCGTTACAGAATTTAAACTTACTCTGCAGGTTAGATATACACCCACAGGAAATTGGGAAACCATCGTTACCAAGTCTAATTATTCACTCATATTTGTTATAGATACAAATGGAAATAAGACATGCAGTTTTGCCCAAACTCTTTCGTTACCAGTAGGGGCTGAGTTGAGGGTTATCCCTACCATCAGAACTATTGGTGGATCAGGAGGATCGCTTTCTGCTTATGGAACAGATGCTAACTCAATCAACTCTTATCTCGCAGCACGTTTAATTAAAGCTTATTAAGATGAAAAAATATTTATTCGGACTGTCTTTATTGGCCATCAATATTTACAGTGCACAAGTGAATTTTACCAATATTCCTAATCCGGACTCTAATGCTAGTGGGAATGACAGGGTAATGATGTATATTACTAATACCAGTGAGGCAACAGGGGTGAAAGGATTCGGACTTCCGACTGTAAATGCAGGCACAGATCTTCCTTACACAGGAGCAAGTGCTCCTGCAACCAGAATGGAAGAATTGAGAGGAATGCTTTTGTTTGTTAAAAGTACCGGCCAGGTAATGGTTTTTGATGGGTTGGTGTGGAGTAAAGCTTTTGAAATAGAATCTGATAATATCTCAAGATTCCGGTTGAATACAGTTTCTACTACAAATGGTACAGCTTTCCTACCTATAAATAACACTATTGATAAACCTAATTTCCTTGCTGATCCCTTAAAACTGAAAACAAATGTTCCTACAACAGGAGCTGATCTCAATAGGTTGTACATCAGGCAAACAGGATTATATAGAGTCAACGTGAATCTGACCTTTACAGGTCCCACCGGATCCTTTAGTAATAGGTTAGGAGCCAGCTTATACCTGAATGATGTGAAAAGATTTCAATTGCTGGAAGATACCGTTAATTTTGACGGAACCAACCGGAAGATCAGTTTAGATATTTCAGTATATGCGGTTCAAGGACAGTATATTACATTAGAATCAATTACAGAAGTAAGTGGTACAACCAATTATACGGTTACTAATGACAGTTATGTAACTGTGGAAAAAGTATTATAAGTTTAAACGAATCTTAATATTTCAATTAAAATCACTCTTAAATTATTAAGGGTGATTTTTTTTATCCCTATCAATAATTTCGGCATTTGCTGAATCTTTTATAGCTTTGCTGAAATTTTTTGAGACAATGGAAATGCACAAAGATTTTTATATATATCAGGCACAAACCACAAAATTTGCTGCAGGTTTTGAAGTTGAAAAAGCAGAAGGGAATTACATTTACGGTACAGATGGAAGAAAATACCTTGATTTTGTAGCTGGAGTTTCTGCCAATACCTTAGGGCATTCACATCCAAAAATAGTCAATGCTATTAAGGAACAGGCCGATAAATATCTTCATGTAATGGTATATGGAGAATATGCTCAGGAAAAACCAATTGCACTATGTAAATTACTTGCAGAAGCTACTCCCGCACCTTTGGAAATAACGTATCTGGTAAATAGTGGAGCGGAAGCTATTGATGGAAGTTTGAAGCTGGCCAAGAGATATACAGGAAGAGAAGAAATTATTTCCTTTAAAAACTCATACCATGGGAATACGCATGGAGCATTAAGTGTTTCGGGAAATGAAAACCATAAAAGAGAATTCCGCCCGTTATTGCCGATGGTTACTTTTATCGAATTCAATAATGAAAATGAGTTTGAAAAAATTACAGAAAAAACGGCCTGTGTCATTCTGGAAACCATTCAGGGAGCAGCAGGATTTCTGGTTCCCAATGATGATTATCTGATTAAATTGAAAAGAAGATGTGAAGAAGTAGGAGCACTTTTGATTCTGGACGAAATTCAACCAGGATTTGGAAGAACAGGAAAACTATTCTCATTTGAGCATTTTGGAATTGTTCCGGATATCCTTGTTATGGGGAAAGGAATGGGAGGAGGAGTTCCGGTAGGAGCATTTATGAGCTCCAGAAAAATTATGGAAACTTTATCTCACTCCCCAAAGCTGGGCCATATTACCACTTTTGGAGGAAATCCATTAATTGCAGCAGCTAGCCATGCTACTTTGAAAGAAGTGCTGGAAAGTGGTTTGATGGAAGAGGTGGAAGAGAAAGAAAAATTGTTCAGAGAACTTTTGGTGCATCCAAAGATTAAAAATATCAACGGTAAAGGCTTAATGCTTGCTGTCAACCTGGGAGAACCTGAATATACTTTGAAAGTAGCTAAAAAGTGTATGGAAAACGGACTTATTGTTTTCTGGCAATTATACAGAAATGAATATTTGAGAATTTCTCCACCCCTTACATTATCCCTTGACGAAATCAGAAAAGGCTGTCAGATTATACTGGATATTCTTAATGAAGACTAAAGACAAAGTCTCTCCAAGCGGAGAGATTTTTTTTATGCTTCACATGGCAGTTTTAAGGGTTTATACTTAACATAATACATATTTTTTATCTCTGATAAATATCATGCAGATTCTTTAAAAAAGTAACTGCAATTTTGTGTAATAAAAAAATTAATTTATATATTGCGGGACGATAAAAACAAAGATTATATGGCGAAACATAAAGTCCATTACGAATTTCCAATGCATTGTTTATCAGAGATTTTATATGAATATCTGGCTACTGCAGAGGGGTTGTCTGAATGGTTTGCGGATGAGGTTACAGAGAAAGGCGATGATTTCTTTTTTAGCTGGGGTGGAGGCCTTGCAGAAAAGGCCACTTTGATCAGATATAAGCCTGAAGGTTTCGTACGTTTCAGATGGGAAGAAGATGAAGGAACTAAAAACTTCTTTGAAATGACCATCACAATAGATGATATTACAGAAGACTTAGCACTGAATATTACAGATTTCTGTGAAGAAGGTGATGAAGAGGAAAATGCAATGTATTGGGAAAATCTTATTGAGAACCTCAGAATAAAATTAGGTGCTGCATAATGCAGGACTGTATCAAATGATAAAACTGATGAACGATTTATCGTTCATTATTTTTTTGTAAATAAATCACATCGAAAATTGGAAAATCAATATTTTACTTCAGGCGAATTGAATGTAAAGAACAGGGCCTTTCTTTGGGGCGATGCAGTGAAGGTTTCTTTCTTTGTAAGAGACGGCAAATTGATCATGGATGAAGAATGCTATTTCTTCCTGATGGCTTCCATGAGAAAGATGAGAATGAATATTCCCTTAACCTATACACTGGAATTTTTCCAGTTACTGTTCCAAAAGGAGATCATAGATGGGAAAGGAATAAAGAACGGAATTATCAATTTCCAGGTGTTTAGAAATCAGGATGCCTTAACATTGGCAAAATCTTCGATTTCCTATTTTTATGAAGTTGCAGAGATGGATGATGTGCTGGTGGTTCATCAGAGACCTTTGGAATTGGATCTGATTAAGGAAATCAATGTAAATAATAATCTCTTAAGCAATATCAGAGTACATTGTCCTGAAAATATCTATGGCGGAATTTATGCCCAGGAAAATGACCTTGATGATGTAATCCTTTTAAACCCTAATAAAAGAATTGCCCGTACTACCTCAGGTAACCTTTTATTCATGGAAGGAAATATTATTAAAGTTCCGAAACAGACAGAAGGGGCCTACATCTCTCCTTTAATGGAAAACTTCGTTACTTTTTTACATAAAAATAACCTGGCTGATATCCAGGAACACGAGATTATTGCATTTGAATCTCAGAAAGCAGAAGAAATTCTAATGATTTCTGATGAGAAAGGCATATTTTCTGTAGGTAAAATAAGAAATAAAACCTTTGAAACTTCCCGATTTACAGAATTGGTAGAAAGCTGGCAAAAGAGTTTTAACTCATAAAATTGACAAACCCGGTAAACAACAACGTTACAAAGTCCTTTACCGGGTTTTATTCTGAGTAAATCAGAAATTGTTTTTTTATTTAATTTCCGTTGATGATGTCAACGAATTTTTGTGCGATTTCCTTTTGTCCGTTTTCACTGGTAATATAAGCTCTGTCTGCAGAATTATTGATGAATCCTAATTCAACCAATACAGCAGGTGCTTTGGTTTCTCTTAAAATGTGGAGATTGTTGCGTTCTTCAATTTTACGGACTTTGAATTTTTTATATATTTTTCCCGCCAGTTGCTTTGAATCTTCAGAATTCTGAACATATATTTCAGTTCCATGCATAGAAGTCTCTTTCTGAAGAGAAGTATTAACATGGAGTGAGATAACCATTGCCGGGTTCAATTTGTTGATTTGAGTGGTTCTTTCCGAAAGGCTGGGATAGATATCTTCATTTCTTATTAAAATCACTTCATATTGATTCTGTGTTCCACTAAGCTTTTGAATTTGCCCTGCAATACTTAATGTGATGTCTTTTTCAGTAAAATGAGCATATACTGAACCACAATCATTTCCACCATGACCGGCATCTATGACAATGTATTTCTTATTAAGAGGAGTAAATGATAAAAAAGCAGTCGAAAAGATTGATAAAGCAAGTAATGTAATACCTTTCATTTCAGTGATTTTGGTTTTTCAAAGAACGGAAAAACTTTCTTTAAAATTGGTTAACAGAATCCTAAAATTTGTTAATTATTTTACTTATTTGAAAAAGATATAGTTAATTTAGTGAAATATCCTCAGGTGAATTGGCCCAAAGTAGGAATTCTCCACCAAGATTCTGCATAATAGATTTCCATAATGTCTGGTCATTTGGAAGAGTATAATCAAGATTGTAAACATCTACTACCGTCCACATTTTTCTCTGAACCTCACTGTCCAACTGGTTAGGAGCCCATCCGGAATATCCGGAGAATATTTTTACATTGTGAATATCCAGTTCGTTGGCCAAAACGGCATTAATAATACGTTCAATATCTTCGGTAAGATAATATTCATCGGTGATATCACTATAAATTTCAGTAACTTTTTCACCACCTTTTACAATGAAAAAGACTTTGTCATTTTCTACAGGACCCCCATCATATACCTCAATCTTAAAATCAAAGAATTCCTTGAATTTACTGCTCATCTGACTATTCTTTTTATTCAGTATCAAACCAAAAGCTCCGCTTTCGTTATGTTCAATAACCAATACTACCGATCTTGAAAAAATATCGCCGGAAATGTCAGGTGTCGAGATTAATATTTTACCTTTGTATGAGTGATTCATACTCAAATTTAATAAAAAATATTTATGGAAAACCTGCATGACAAAAGAAAAGTGTACGATAAATCCCAACTTATTGAAAGTGAGATAAAACAAAATCCAATTGAGCAGTTTAGAGACTGGTTTTTGGAGGCTAGTGAGAGTCCTATGATCTCTGAAGTCAATGCTATGGCGGTTTCTACAGTAGAAGAAGATGGGTGTCCCAGAACAAGAATGGTGTTGCTGAAGGCGTATACATATGAAGGGTTTATTTTTTATACCAATTACAACAGCAGAAAAGGAAAAGCAATAGAGCATAATCATAAAGCCTGCTTACACTTTTTCTGGCCAAATTTAGAGAGACAAATCATTATTAAAGCTAATCTTGAAAAAGTAGCGGAAAATTTAAGCGATGGTTATTTTCATTCAAGACCTAAGGGAAGTCAGCTTGGTGCTGTAGTTTCTCCACAAAGCCAGGAAATCCCTAACCGTGAATTTTTAGAAGAAAAATTAAAAGAGCTGGAAAAAGAATACGAAACTACAGAGGTGCCAAGACCTGTCCATTGGGGCGGATATCTGGCAAAACCTTATGAAATTGAATTCTGGCAAGGAAGACCTAACCGCCTTCACGATAGAATCGTATATCAGTTGGAAGATCTGGACTGGAAGGTCTCACGATTGGCTCCATAAGCAGAAAGATGGAAGCGAAAAGTTGAGAGATGGAAGGTACTGGTGTTTGCTATACCTATTTTCAACGGATTAATTGAAAAATATTTTGAAATATCAATATAAGAGGTCGTCTCAAAAGTCAAAAAATTTGACTTTTGTTATTCTGATGCAGGAGGAATCTCATTGATAATCAAATTGGTGGTTCTTTTTAGTAGGGGTTTTTCCTTATTCTAAGCACTTAATTTGTCATCCTGTAAGGGTCTGAATATTGAAAGATTTATTGACGAACATAGTAAGGTCTTTTTCTATTGAATCATATCTGTATTCAGAAATTCAAATCCATAATTAATAATCTATCCACTATCAGTAATTATAAGGCATAAAAAAGGCTGTTTCGAAGAAACAGCCTTGAATTTTTATAATCTGAATGATTATTTTTTCTTAGCACCAGAAACTGCATTTGATAAATCAGCTCCAGCCTTGAATTTAGCAACTTTTTTAGCAGCAATTTTGATTGGTTTTTTAGTTGCAGGGTTGATCCCTTGTCTAGCTGCTCTCTCAGCTACTGAGAAAGTACCGAAACCTACTAAAGAAACTTTTCCATCTTTTTTCTTTAAAGTAGAAGTTACGTTACCAATGAAAGATTCTAAAGCTGCTTTAGCTGCCACTTTAGTGATACCTGCATCTTTTGCGATTGCGTCGATTAATTCAGACTTGTTCATAATTTTTAATATTAAAGTTAGTTCGTAATTATAGCAAATATAATACTATTTTCTAATTGTGCAATTTTTTTATTAAAACTTATACAATTTTTTTACTTTTCAGTGAAAATGGTTAAAATATGATAATTCGTGTTTTCACGAAAAATCTACGTTACGGGTTACTAAAATCATGCCAAATGCTTATGTTTATTGACTTTAGCAAAAAGTTAATATTATTTCCTGTATTTATTAAATCCTAAATTGCGTATAAAGTATTGAAGTTTTTAAGAATATAATTGTTAATAATATAATTAATAGTCTCTTTTATTGTGTTTTATAAAATTAAACACCATTGTTTATGGGAGTTTTTTAATGGTAGTGAAGGTCTGTTTTATTAATTTTTATTAATAAATTTGCAGCATGTTAATAGAAGTTTTCAAGTCCAAGATCCATAGGGTAAGAGTAACAGCCTCAGACCTTAATTATATAGGAAGTATAACAATAGATGAAGATCTTATTGAAGCTGCCGGATTGGTAGTAGGAGAAAGGGTTTATATCGTCAATGTAAACAACGGAGAACGTTTTGATACGTATGTTATCAAAGGGAAAAGAAAATCCGGAGAAGTATGCCTTAATGGGCCAGCTGCAAGAAAGGTGCAAAAGGATGATATCATCATCATTATTGCCTATGCACAGATGACGCCTGAAGAAGCAAAAGACTTCCAGCCTAAGATTGTTTTCCCAGATGAAAAAACAAACCTTCTTACATAATTCATGGAGAAAACATCAAAAAGTCCTTTAAAATCAATAATTACAATAGTAATATCGCTTGCTTTTGCAGGCTTTTTTTTATGGCTTGCCTTGCGTGGGCTTGATTTTAAAGTGATTCAACAGTCATTGGCTAAGGCCAACTATCTTTGGGTATTGTTTGCATCTGTATTTGGCCTTTTGGCTTATTGGTTCAGAGCGATTCGCTGGAATCTGATGCTGGAGCCGATGGGACATAGGATTTCAAACTCCAATTCACTTTGGTCTATTTCATTTGGATATCTCATGAATCTTACCATCCCTAGAAGTGGTGAAGTGGCACGAGCTACAGCTTTGTATGGGGTGGAAAAAGTGCCTGTAGATAAATCTTTCGGCACAATTATCCTGGAAAGAGTAGTAGACCTGATATGTATGCTTGGTTTCCTTGGGCTGACACTATTGTTTAAATATGAGGCAATCGTATCATTCTATGAAAATTCAGGCGTGAATATCAATCCTAACAAAATTTTGCTTGTTCTTGCTATATTAATAGGAGGTACAGTCTTATTTTTTGCCTTTAAAAAGAGATTGGCGAATGTTCCGTTTTTAGGAAAGATTGTCAATTTTATAGATGGTATTTTTCAGGGGTTAAGCACTATTTTCAAGTTAAAACAAAAAGGAAAGTTCATATTATATACACTGGGAATCTGGATTTCCTATTATTTTGCAGCATATCTGGTGTGTTTTGCACTTCCTGAAACTTCAGCATTTACCTTTGCGGATGGTTTCTTCATTATTGTTGTAGGAACATTGGGGATGATTATTCCGGCAAGTGGTGGAATTGGAGCTTATAATTTGGCGATGAAGTATGGTTTTATGGCTCTTTTTATCTCAATAGGGAAAAGTGCAGATCTTGGTGGTGAAATGGGACTTACTTATTCTTTTATTTCTCTACCGCTCCAGATTGTAATTATGCTGGTAATGGGACTTATTTCTATTCCAATGCTGGCGAAGGCAAGAAATGAAGCCGCTTCAAAGAAGGAATTTTAAAAATTAATTCAACAATTATACTGTATAAAGGTTCAATTTTTTAATTGGACCTTTTTTATTGTCTTTTATTTAATTGGGAAATTAGACTTAATTGCTTTATATCCATTATTTTTAATAAATAAATTTGGTCAATTCATAAATCAAATCTATCTTAATGCAAAAAATAATTCATAACATAAAATACTATGGCAATTAATCTACAGAAAGGACAAAAGATCGAGATTGGATTGACTAAAATGACAATTGGACTTGGTTGGGATCCTAATGAAGGGACAGGCTACGACTTTGATCTTGATGCTTCAGCAATCATGATTGATTCTGACAGAAAATTAGTGAGCGAGGAATATTTTGTTTTTTATAATAATCTGAACTCGCCGGATGGAGCTCTTACCCATACTGGAGATGATCCAAGTGGAAAGAACAGTGATGGAGATGATGATGAAGCCATCATTATTGATCTAGATAAGGTAGATTCAAGAGTTGAAGAAATTCTTTTTGTGGTTACTATTGAAGATTTTGAAAGAAGAAAACAAAACTTCGGACAAGTGAGAAACTCTTACATCAGAGTAGTTGACAACAGCAATAATCAGGAGATTGCAAAATATGAACTGGATGAGGATTTTTCTATTGAAACAGGAGTTGAATTCGGAAGACTGTATAAAAGAAGCGGAAGCTGGAAGTTTGAAGCTTCAGGGATAGGCTACAGGGCAGATCTTGGTTTTTTCCTTGAGAAGTATTATAAAGGACAAATCATCAAATAAATAATAAATACACTAATACACAAAACGATAGCTATGGCAATTAATTTACAGAAAGGTCAAACGATTGATTTAAGAAAAAACGACCGTGGAGAAAGTGTTTATGACCTTTCAAAAGTAACGATCGGATTAGGATGGGATGTAAGGAAGCAAGGTGGTTTCTTTGGAAAAATTTTTAATAAGGAAGCCGAATATGATCTTGATGCAGTAGCGTTTCTTTTAGATGGTAGCGGAAAAGTTGCTAATCTTGGGAGAACAGTTCAGACAAATGACGGAAGACAGATGGGGTTGTACCAGGGAGATGTAGTTTTCTTCAATTCTATGCAACACCCAAGCGGAAATGTATGGTTGACGGGAGATAACAGAACAGGTGCCGGAGATGGAGATGATGAGCAGATTATTGTGAAGCTAGATCAGCTGGATCAAAGCTACCAGAAAATAGTATTTCTGGTTACCATTTATCAGGGAAGAACCAATAACCAGCACTTCGGAATGATTGAAAACGCATTTATCCGTGCTGTAGATGCTACAGGTAAAGAAATTACCAAGTACAGTCTTTCAGGAGATTCCAGTATGAATGGAATGTGTGCAATGGTTTTTGCTGAAGCATATCGTCATAATGGAGACTGGAAGTTCCGTGCTGTGGGAGAACCTCACAATACAGATAATTTTATTGATATTCTGAGACAGCAGTATTCATACTCAAACTAAACTTTAGATTTCTATTCAACATAAAAGCCGGCTGGGAAGTCTTCGACTTCCTCCGCCGGCTTCAGAATTAATAACCACCTTATGACCAGAAGATTATTAGCATATTTTTTACTGGATACCTCCGGCTCTATGAACGGGGAGCCAATCCAGGCACTGAACAACGGCTTCAACGGGCTTATCAGTATGCTTCGTGCAGATCCACAAGCGATGGACAGCCTTCACTTAAGTGTCATTACTTTTGATAGGGAAGTTAAAAATATCATTCCGCTAACTGCTCTTGCCAATTTTTATCCCATGGAGATTACCTGTCCGGATAGTGGTCCTACTCATACGGGGGCAGCACTGGAAATGGTAGCTGAACTTGTTCAGAAAGACCTTGTAAAAGGTTCTGCTGATGAAAAAGGAGACTGGCAGCCGTTACTTTTTATATTTACGGACGGAAAGCCTTCCGATATTCAGAAATACAGGCAGATGATTCCGGTACTTAGAGACCTTGAGTTTGGCGCTATTGTAGGTTGTGCTGCAGGTCCTAAAGCTGATGAGCAGTATTTGAAAGAATTAACAGATCATGTTGTAAAACTGGATACTACAGATGCTATCACGCTTTCATCATTTTTCAGATGGGTAAGTTCTTCCATTACACAAGGTGGACATTCACAAAATACAACAGATCACGTAACATTGCCTCCGCCACCATCGGAGCTTACTATTATTATTTAAAAAATTGTCTTTACAGTTATGAGAAGGCTGCCGATTTATTTTTTAATTGACGTTTCCGAATCTATGGTAGGAGACCCAATTGAGCAGGTACAGGAAGGAATTTCCAATATCGTCCGGGAACTGAAAAAAGATCCGTATTCATTGGAAACGGTTTATATTTCTGTGGTAGGTTTTGCAGGAGAGGCTGAAGTGATTACACCACTTCAGGATATTATCAGTTTTTATCCGCCCAAAATTCCAATTGGAAGCGGTACCTCATTATCGCAAGGATTGATTAAAATCATGGATTGCATAGATCAGGATGTTGTAAAAACAACGTACGATAGAAAAGGCGACTGGAAGCCTATTGTTTTTCTGTTTACAGATGGTGTTCCTACAGATGATGCCACCAAAGCGATAGAAAGATGGAATAATAAGTATAACGGAAAAGCCAATACCATTGCTGTTTCTATAGGAGAGAATACCAATTATAAACTATTGGGTTCATTGGCAGATAACGTTTTACTCTTCAATAATACAGATGAAAATTCGTATAAAGAATTTTTCAAATGGGTAACAGATTCTATCAAAACAACCAGTCAGAGTGTTACCGAAGCAAAAAAAGAAGGCATTAATCTTTCGAAAATTGATTCCGTGATCCTTGAAAAAGTAGATCCGCAGATGGAACAGCGTTTTCCGGACAATAATTTTGTAGTTCTGAATGGTAAATGTTCAGAGACGGATAAACTCTATCTGATGAAATTTAAAAAGACATTCGGAGAATCAAGCATTCCGGGGATGTCAACCAGATATTATAAACTGGAGGGAGCCTATAAAATTGATGAAAAATCCTATTACAGGCTGTCTTCAGCTCAAAGGAGTAATCTGAAAATTTCAATAGAAGAACTTCAGGGTGGAACTTCCTGCCCGCATTGTGCAAATCCTATTGCTCTGGCCACCTGTGCATGTGGTGGAATTCATTGCCTGCAAGGGGAAGGATATAATAAATGTCCTTGGTGCGGAACTTCAGATTATTACGGATATTCGGGAGGAGGATTTGATATCAACAGAACTTTAGGTTAAATCGTATTGGCCATGAAAATACCTTCATTTTATTTTGGAATCGGAAAAAAGCCTTTGGAAAAAGGAACTATTCGTAAAGAAAAAGAAGAATTTAAAGAAGTTCACTGGGTATTAAAGCATGCCCATTCAGGGAAGTTCTATGAATTCATCTTTGAGATGACTGATTTTCCGAATATCAACATTAAAAATATTAGGAATCTGGAAGAAACCGGTCTCACGTTTGAAAATAACAGGATTTCTGGGACCCCTATAGCCCATAATATGTATCATCTGGATATTGAATTTTTTCACACTGAGGATAAAGAGAATACGGATGTTAAAAGAGTTCAGCTATTGGTTAATATTGATCCCAAAGACTTATGGAAGAATATTCCAAGTGATAGAAATGCTGATTTTTACAAAGAAGATGAAGCTTCATTTCAGGGAACTTTTTCAGACAAAAAAATTGTTGTGGCTTCCAAGAGAGGCCGCTCTCATGCCCATGAAGGAAAATTCAGAGAAGATGATTTTGCAATAAATAAACTCCCTTCAGACTGGAATATAATTTCTATATCTGATGGTGCCGGTTCTGCGACAATGGCAAGAGAAGGTTCAAGGCTGGCCACTGTTTCTGTTAATCAGTTTTTCAGCTCTCCGGAAGTTGTACATGAAATTGAAAATAATATCAATGCCATTTACTCCTCAGAGAATTCAAAAAAAGAGCAGGATGAAGCCAAAGAGAATGTGATAAGGCTCCTTTATGAAGGGGTTTTATATGTTCATTGTTCATTGGAGAAAACTGCTTCAGAAAATAATTTATCCATTAATGATCTGCATGCCACTCTTGTTTTTGCTTTGGTTAAAAAGTTCAGTTTTGGATATGTGATCCTGAGTTTTGGAGTTGGAGATTGCCCTATCAACCTTATCAATACTGATTTTTCTGAGGTAATGCTTTTAAATACAATGGATGTAGGAGCGTTCAGCGGCGGCACTCGTTTTATCACCATGAAAGAAATATTCAATGACAATATTGTTTCCCGCTTTGGGATGAACTGTGTTGAGGATTTCTCATATCTGGTGCTTATGACAGACGGAATTTATGATCCTAAATTTCTTACCGAAAACAAGCTGGAAGATACAGAAAGCTGGAAAACATTTTTTAAAGATCTTAGTGGGGATAATGATGATCTTGCCAAAGTAGACTTTATTAATGATGCCGAAATTACTCAACAACTTCTCCACTGGACCGATTTCTGGAGCAGAGGAAACCATGACGATCGTACACTGTCCATAATTTATTAATTCAATATGAAAAACACTATTAGGGTTGTTTCTGTTCTGGATGCAGCCAAATCCTATGAATATGTAGATGAAAAACCAATTCAAGGCGGAGTAAAAGATGTTTACTTCTCGCCGGACAGGGATTATGTAGTTGCCTTTTATAGAAATCCTCTGGATGAAGGGCAGAAGGAAAGGATTAGGAGAATTGTTTTTACCTATCTGCAGAATATTCAGAATGGGAATTCAGCAGAATACTTTTTGAATGAAATATTCAGATGGCCCTATGATATTGTGGAAAAAGATAGGCTGACAGGAATTATTGTTCCTATTTACAATCAAAAATTTTTCTTTGCTAAAGGATATGTAGGTTCGGATAATATTCAGGGGGAAGATAAAGTAGGGAAATGGTTCACGGCTCCGATGTTCAGAAATCCACAGTATCCGCTGAGGTTAGATCAGTCTGAACTTGGAGACTGGTTAAGCTATTTTCAGATTACCATTAATATCAGCCGGGGTGTAAAGAAGCTTCATCAGATGGGGTTAGCCCACTCAGATTTATCTTATAACAATATTCTGGTAGATCCGGTGAGCAAATCGGCCTGTATTATTGATATTGATGGACTTGTTGTTCCAAAATTATTCCCACCTGAAGTAATTGGGACAGCAGATTTTATTGCTCCCGAAGTTTTAAAAACCCAACATTTGGGACTTCAGGATCCCGGAAGACATCTGCCCAATCAAAAAACAGATCTACATGCTCTTGCAGTGCTGATCTATATGTATCTGTTAAGAAGACATCCTCTCCGTGGCGGAAAGATCTGGGATCTGGATTCTGAAAAGGATGAGATGATATCTATGGGAGAAAAAGCCCTGTTTATAGAACATCCTAATGATCCATCCAATAATGTAAGAGTAGATCATCTTAGAAAATGGGATGCTTTCTGGGGTGATCCACAGAAGATTCCTTATACTGTAACAGGTCCGTATATTGCCGATTTATTCAGGAAAGCATTTATAGACGGATTGCACGATCCAATCAGACGTCCTACAGCTAATGAATGGGAAACTGCTTTACTAAAGACTGTAGACCTTATACAGCCTTGTCAGAATACCAATTGTAGTGAAAAATGGTATGTCTTTGATAATACGAGTAATCCGAAATGTCCTTTCTGTGGAACTCCACATAAGGGAACGCTTCCGGTTCTGGATCTGTATTTCCGGTTTGATGATGAAGTATGGAAACCTGAAAACCATCGGTTGATGGTCTATCACAATCAATATTTATTCAAATGGCATGTATCCAGAAAGGTGATTAGAAATGAAAATCTTACGATGCAGGATAAAATGCCTGTAGGATATTTTACATTCCATCAGGGAAAATGGGTACTGGTGAATCAAAGTTTGACAGGTATGAAAGATATTACAGAACAGAAAGAAATCCCACCGGGATCTATGGTAGAACTGACTGATGGAAAGAAAATACTGTTATCAGCAGAAGAAGGCGGAAGATTAATCTATGTGACAATGGCGAATCAGTAGATAGAAATAGGCTGGAAGCTGGAAGAATGAAGCTGGAAGTATAACGGCAAAAAATAAATGATAGTATTTAAATTCAATAGAAGAGACTGTCTAAAAAATGTCATTCTGAACGAAATAAAATGCAGTGAAGAATCTCATGGATTTGATTACCAATAAGATTCTTCCTTCTTCAGAATGACAAAAGCCAAATTATTTGACTTTGCAAACATAGGAGACAGCCTCGTTTCATATTTTTCTCAAATCCAATGGCCTTTAGCCCAAACTTATAATACTCTGTCGCAGATTTTACAAATTACGAAGATCTTATGCATAATCATCTGCTTTATCAGCTCAATCTGCGAGAGATTATATTTTACTCAGATCTTAATTGGAACTTATTAGAGCCAATTTATCTGTATTATTAAGATTTAAACCGGAGAAAATTCCATAGAGTAGGCATACTCATCTTCACCTACAATTTTAAAGCCTAAACTGGAATAAAGATGCTGTGCCTGATTGGTTTTTAAAACACTTAAAGAAGCTGTTTTTCCTGTTTCAGATGCCTCTTTCAAAATATCTGTAAGGATCATTCTTCCTAATCCTTTACCCTGCTGGGTGGGATCAATCTGAAGCTGCATTATATTAATATCCGATTCAGCTCTGTCTAATTTCAAGAGCCCTATGGGAAGGTTGTCCATAAAAATAATATGAGCCTTATCAAACTGATCAAGAATCCGGTTAAGAGTCGTTTCCCGGTCTGTAGGAAGATTGGATGCTGCATAATGCGGAACCATTGTTTTGATCCTCAGATCAAGAAGATAATCAATGTCGTTTTCTGTAGCTTTCTGGTAGGTAAGTGGAGTTTTCATATTTTTTGAATTTGGATTTCAGACTATATTTTTGCTGTTGGGAGAAAGAATTAACCTGTTGAATGTAAAGTTTAATCAAATGTAATATTTCTTTGGTGAAGATATACCTCATCAATACTTTCTTTTTCAAAATGATCCGGATAGATGGTGATTTTAATAAATTCTTCATCATGATAAAGACCTCCCAAAAATAATTCGTTCCCTATTATTTTTACTTGGATAGTAAGGGCATTGATAATGATTTCCTCATTTTTTAAAGTTTTAATATTAAAAATAAAAAGCCTCTGATAATGAGTGTCTTTATACTTAATGATGAGATAGTTTTCATAGAAATATAAAAGGCCATCCCGAAATAGTGGTTGCCCCAGAGTATTGATGGATGGTTTCCAGGTAATAACTTTCTTTTCCTTTAGCCTGATCCGAACCTCTTCTTTTCCTGCTTTATTACACTGCCACCATGCAATAACCCCATCATTATTGATCGCTATCTGATGTGGAGATACTGAATTTTCCATACCCGAATGATCTGTCCAGGTAATCTTTTGCTCACCGACTTCTGTTTTAATATTGTCAGTGAACAATTCTTCATCAATCAGGGTAAGGATTTCAGCCTGCGTCATTATTTTTTGTTTCTTGGGGCGAAGATATTGATTTAATTGGAGCCAGGGAAGAGGAGAAATGCCGGAAGCTTTGTTTTCCGGCACTCAATCTCTTTTTAGATCAGTTCAAAAAAGTTTCTTCTGCCAATCTTTATTTTGATTTCTTTTATCAGCTCTATTTCCTGATCCGGATTTAGAATTTTAACAGAATTAATTTGAACACCACCGCTTTCAATAAGCCTTCTCACCGCAGATTTGCTGAGGTCATTTTTTAGTTGGTGACAAAGTTCAAGAACAGTCTTTTTTTGCTGAATAGAGTTTAAAGAACTGATGGAAACAGGTTCAAAACTTTTCTCATCAAAATTCTTATTCTGAAACTGGTTATTGAAGAACTGCTCTGCATTTTCAGCTACTTCATCATCATGGTATTGACTGATAATATTTTTGGCAACTAGTTTTTTAATGTTCATCGGGTTTTCACCGTTTTCCATTTTTTCCTTTAAATTATTTTTCTGCTCTATTGAAAAATCTGTGGTAAAATCAATGAATTCTTCAATGAGAGCATCTGGAATAGACATTGTTTTTCCAAACATTTCATTCGGTTCATCCGTTAGTCCAATGATGTTGTTTAAAGATTTACTCATTTTTTCCTTTCCGTCAAGTCCTTTCAGTAAAGGCATACACATGACAATTTGAGCGGGCATCTGATGAACTTCCTGTAATTGTCTTCCCATCGTACAGTTGAAAAGCTGATCGGTGCCTCCCATTTCGATATCACATTCAATTTTTACAGAATCAAAGCCTTGGAGAATAGGGTATACCAGCTCATGCATGGCAATTGGAGTGTTTTCTGTAAATCGTTTATTAAAATCATTTCTATGCATCAGCTGGGCAACTGTAACTTTTGATAGCAGCTGAATAACCTCCGAGAAATTTAATGCATCAAGCCAATCAGAATTGAAAACAATCTTTGTTTTTTCAACATCAATGATCTTCGAAAGCTGATTGATATAAGTTTGTGCATTATGCTGAACATCTTCAGCGCTTAAAGGTTTTCTGGCTTTGTTTTTCCCTGTAGGATCACCTATTCTTGCGGTAAAACTTCCCACCACAATAATAATCTGATGACCCAGATCCTGAAACTGTTTCAGTTTTTTAAGCACAACAGCATGTCCCAGATGTAAATCGGGAGCAGTAGGATCAAAGCCTAGTTTAATAGAAAGTTTTCTGTTTTCTTCTTTAGCTTGTTTTAATTTCTCTTCCAATCCGTTTTCCGGAAGGATTATAGAGACATTTTCTTGTAATGTATCAATCATGTTGTAATAGTTTTAAAAGGAAAAAGCCCGGACAGGTACTGTCCGGGCTCTATATGTTAAGTAGATTATTTATTTTAGAATACAGATATAGAAAGTCTTCCCGAACAATAATTCGGAGTATAATATTCACTGAAGAATGGAAGACGCAATATGCTGTTTAAGTGTTTCATTGATATTGTAAATATAGCAGGATTTCCCTGAAGTTCCAATATTTAAACCATTAAGATGTAGTGTAAGTGGTTATAACAAGATTTGTTTTTTTAGAAAAAACTTAACCATTTACGAATCTTAATGGTCTAAAATAATGGTTCAAAACAATTTTACTTGTCATTTCTTAAGCTAATTCTGTGCCACAATCTGTTAAATTGACTTTATATGTTTTTTATCATGTTATAGGCGTTTTTCCATCTTATAATTGATGAAATCGATTCCTTTTACATTCACTATTTGTTCTTGGATGGCCTTGAAATTCATCCTTTCAAAAAAAAGTTTTGCTGTTTTACTTACGTCTGCAGTTAAGATCTTTTGGTTTTGATCTAAGGCTTCTTTTTCAATAAGCTCGTAAAGCTTGGATGCAATTCCCTGATGTTGATAATCTTTGTGAACAAACAACAGGTCAATATAATTTCCTTGAGCAAGGGTACAGAAACCAACAATTTTATTTTCAGATTCTGCAATGAAAACATATTGTTCATTCATTACATTTTGCCATCGTTCTTTATTCTCTGATCCGGATTTCCATGCCTCAAGCTGAGTTGTATTGTAATCCCGTTTGCAGATGGCTGTAATGGTATCCTGAAAAAGAATCAGCATTTCAGAAAGATCCTGTAAGTTTCCTTTTCTGATCCTGAACAACGGTTTATCAGATGTATTGCTGTTCATAGAGCTTTTGTTGTTTTTTATTAAGTAAAGGATAAAAAAGATTCATCTGCAGAACGGTATAATGTTGAATGGCTGCCTTTTTATTGAGTTTTGAAATCAGTCTGTTGTGAGTAAGCCAATTGTCTGCAATAATGAAAATCTGTTCTGTAAGGCTATTTGTGATAAATTCCGGAATATCTTTTTCGAAAATATCGTTTTTCTGAAGATCTGAAAATATCAATTGAAATTCTTCTTTTCTGTTGAAATTAATGCCCTCATATTGAGTTTTCACTTCCGGGATTTTATTCAGAATATCTATAAAATTGATGAAAATAAATCGGTAAGAATAAAAGATTTCACACGTGGAAAAAGTGAGTGTATAAAGATCTTCCAGTGTCTTATTTTCTATTTTCTTCATTTTGTTCAGCAGCTCATCCATTTTCAGGGTGAGTTCTGCAAAAAGGATCTTGGTAATATCCTCAGAATGCTTGAAATGATAATGAAGATTTCCCGGACTGATGGAAAGTTCACCCGCAATATGCCTTGTGGTAATATTGTTGTAACCCTTTTCATTAAAGAGCTCCAGTGCCTTCGCCAGAATTTTTTCCTTTGTGCTCATCTTTCAAAGATATGAATAATTAAGGCTGGTAATAAATCATATTTTTTAAATTAGAACAATTGTTCTAATTTGGGTATATTTGTAATATCAAATCTTATTACAATGGAAGGAAAACAAAAGTTTGATTACGAGGCTGCTGGAAAGAGTGAAAAGAAAAATGAAACCGATATTCAGGATATTATGGCAAAAGTACTGCAGGTCATCATCGGGTTTATTATGGCTGTACTGCATATGTAATGAAAAACAAGATTTCTTATTGGTTTTTGTTAGGCTTAGCTGCTTGGTTAGTTATTATCCTGCTGAGAAAGAATGGTATATTTATTCCTGTCATCAATAATTATTTTACTGATTTTATTACCATTCCGATGTACTGTTATCTGATAGGATACATCATGAATTCCCTGTTAGGATTTCGATGGAAACCTGATTTTAAATTTGTTCTTACTTCCGTTTTATATCTGTCTTTCCTGTTTGAAGTGCTTTGTCTCCAGTTATCTCCACTATTTACAGGAGATATTTTTGATGTTTTATCTTATTGTATCGGGGGAATGATCTATTACGTTTTTAATATCAGATCAATTTCTCATGCAAAAAAATAATAAGTCTTAAAATTCCAAAAAACGACTTTTGTCATTCTGAGAGCAGCGAAGAATCTCTAAAATCAAATAATTAATACTCTTCACTATACATTCGTGGATTTTTAAGACTGCTTCTTATAAAAAGGCCGACAGAACTTTATTTAAAAAGAACTGCCGGCCGGGTTATTATTTTTATCCTGTTTTTTGTTTTATAAGGTCATTATGGTGGAAAATTAATTGTTACTAGCACCTGCTCTGTTAGATTCTTCAAACTTCACCTGCTTGGTAGCACCTTTCACATTATTATTTCCAAATTTTTATGTAAGAGAAAGGTGAACATTTCTTGTAATTTCCTTATACTGATAATCAATATTATAGTCCGGATAATATTCTTTTCCTTTTTCCTGGTTCATATTTAGCTTTTAATACAAGACAATTATTTAGCGGAGAACATTACATAGGTTTGTGAAAAATCTTTTTTTATTTAAAAATATCTGAACATTCTTTTGGCTATTTTTGTATTCAACATAATAAGACCAACTTCAATGCACGACAAGCTTTTACAATATATTCGTTCTGTCTATGATTTTTCACCAAAAGAAATTGAAATGGTTAAACAGTATTTTGAGCCTGTAGTTTTTTCAAAGAACACGGTGATTGAAGAATCCGGTAAGGTTCCCAATTATCTTTATTATATTGTTTCGGGATACCTCAGATTGTTTTATATGGATCAGAATGGAAATGAAGTGACTACACATATCAACTGTCCACCCGGATTTTTTACCTCTTATTCTCATTTTATCAACAGAACCATCTCAGATCATAATGTAGAATGTATTACCGGGTGTGAACTTTTAAGAATTACCAAAGAAAATCTCGATCATCTGGTGAATGAAAGTCAGGCGATGAAAGATTTCAGTATTTCGGTATTTCAAGACTCTATTGCTTATAATGAAAACCGTTCCAGAGAATTGGCTGCTTTAAATGCCGAGGAACGGTATCTTAAGCTTTTAAAGGATTATCCAGAAATTATTCAGCATGTTCCTATTCAATATATCGCTTCCTTTCTGGGAATGAAACCGGAAAGTTTGAGCAGGATCAGGAGAAAAATAATTAACTAACAAAAGTCAAGCGGATCCGAAACTAAGAGGCTGAACTTTGCTGCATTAAAATCAATGCAATGACAAAGAATAATCTAAGCCTCGTTTCAGGAGCTAATGGACATCTGGGAAATAATTTAGTCAGATTTTTACTCAAACAGGGAATTCCGGTACGGGCAACGGTAAGGAATATCCATAATACAAAACCTTTTGAAGGACTGAACTGTGAGTTGATGCAAGCCGATATCACAGATAAAGCCTCTTTTGTAAGCGCTCTTCAGGGAGTGGAAACCTTTTATGCTGTGGGAGCTTCCTTTAAATTATGGGCCAAAGACCCTAAAAAGGAAATCTACGATGTTAATATCAAAGGAACTCGCAATACCATTGAAGCAGCGGCTGAAGCCGGAGTGAAAAGAATAGTCTACATAAGCTCTATTGCCGCTCTCAATTATACTCAATTACCTACAAAGGAAAGTAATGGTTACAATCCTGATCGCAGAGATATGTACTATAATTCTAAAAACGATGGCGAAAGGCTGGCTTTTGAACTGGCTGCAAAACTTGGAGTAGAACTTGTTTCTGTGATGCCTTCAGCAATGATTGGGAGTGAAGCTTTTTTACCTTTGAATGTTTCCTACGGAGTATTGAAGCTTATTCTGAACAAACAAATTCCTGTAGATACAAAAATTACCCTGAATTGGGTAGATGTAAAAGACGTAGCAGAAGGATGTTATCTGGCAGCTCACAAAGGACGTTCAGGCGAACGTTATATTCTAGCGAATGAAAAATGTATGACGATTACGGATACAACAATTTTGGCGAATAAATTATATCCGGATTTAAAGCTGAAAGTCCCAAATGCTGTTCCCAAAGGAATTCTTTATACCATTGCTGCCTTGATGGAATTTACAGCAAAAATGAGCAGAAAAGCTCCGGTACTGACAAGAAAAGATATCTCCATGTTTTCCGGATTGCAACAGGATTTTGATATTTCCAAAGCAAGAAACGAATTGGGCTTTGCTCCTAAAAGCCCTGAACAGGCTGTAAAAGAGGCTCTTGATTATTTACGGACCAATCCTGAACTTTTGAAAGAAGTTTAGCATTACAACTGGATAATAGAACCTTTATAAAATTTAGTCAGGTCATACAGATCGTTGAAATATTTTTGGAGGTCTGTATTGCTTTTATCATCAAGACTTTGAAGTTCAGAATGATTTTCAGCTAATTCATATAATGGCTTATTATCCGGTTTCAGATAATCCGAAAGGATATTTTCTTTTCCTTGTTCTCTGCGGATAATTTCAGTAAGGAATATTCCATAGATCAGAAATTGGTTAAAATTCTGAGCATTGACAATATAATTAAGGTTTTTCTGAGAAAGTTTTTCATATTCAGAAAGAATCTGTAGGAAGGTCTCAGTATGCATAGGCGATTGAATTTCGTAGAAAAGATCAATGCCGTTAATGAACAGTTGAGTTTTTATTTCTTCATGATCTGAAGGATAGGCTTTGTTGAACCATAAAAATATATTTAAAAGCTCTTCTCTGGTAAGCTCTTCCACTGAATCTTTTACTTTATCCTTGATGATTTCAAGACTGATTTTTCCGTCAGGCTGAAGAAACTTTTGAAAATTCTCTTCTTCACGACAAAGTTTATTGTACAAATTGATTTTGGCAATATTTGGGTTGGTTTTGATGAAATAAAGTTCTCCTGTCATAACGAATTACCAAATATTTTATAAAAATGGTAATTAAAGATACAAAATATGCTGAAACACAAGTTAAAAAATAATATGCGATGAATGGGAGTGAGTAGGTTGTCTGAAAATAATTTTGCCCTCAAACCTATAAGTTTTTAATACTATTATCAAATAAGATCTCAAAAACCTTAAATAGTTTGATGCAGCGCAATTCTGTTTCCTTCAGAATCTTCAAATTCTGCTACAGCGAAACCATATTTTTCATCCATTCTTTTCGGATAAAGAATTTTTCCTCCGTGCTGAAGAACTTTTTCCAAAGTGGAATCAATATTCTCTGTTTTAAAATAAATAATAACCCCATTTTTTGTAGGTTTATAAACATCACCTTTGGCTAAAGCTCCGGTAATACCACAGTTCTTTTCTTCAAAAGGGAAAAGAGCCATCTCATAATGATCGATGGTTTCTTTCTCAAAACTGAAATTAAAGACAGCCGAATAGAAGCTCTCTGCCCGTTTCAGATCATTCACAGGAATTTCAAAATAAACGACAGGATTGGATGAATTCATTGAAGTTAATTTTATTTTTTAAAGGGTGGAAGCGCTTTTATTTCCGGTTTGAAAATGATTGTTGTGGCTATTGACCTGATAAGAGATCTGGCAATAGAAAGCGGATGCTCCGGAAACTCACGATCATATTTTTCCAGTTCAGATTTATTCATTACCGTTCCTTGCTTAAAGTCAGGATCATAAGGGTCTTCAAACCAGTTTTTCATGGTTTCTTCATCAATTTCTACTTCTCCGGCTTTATGCAATCTGTCAAGAATAACTGCATCTCTCATCCCTGTGATTCCAATTTCATCTGCTTGAATTTTTACTACATAACTACAGTTTTCAAAAGGAATGGTGATGGACACAATATAGGCCATTCCGGTTTCCGGCTGAGGAATCTTAATCATGTTTTTTACACAAGGAATATTGTGGATATTGATAATGTCTGTCTCAATAATTCCACCGTTTGATGATGCAGCAATATTTCTGTAAAACTTTTTCAGATAATCGAGATCTTTTGCTGTAGGAAGGTCTGGTTCTTTATCAAAAAAATGCAGAACAATCAAAGCTGATTGTTGTGGATTTACCCATCTTATCGCCTCATTGTCTTCTGAAACTTTAGTCCATCCCTGATCGGGAATGGTTACAGAATGAAGGTTGACTTTAATTTTTTTCTTCTTCTTCAAAAAGTTGAACATAACTTGTCTTTTATAGCTTAAAGATCGCGTTATTTTATCAAAAATAAAAAAAATCGGAAAAGAATTTTGGTGAAATCATTAGGATTTTAACCAACAGATAGAGACTCTCTATGATAAAAAATAGATAGACTTCTCTATTTTTTATGTAGCTTTGTCAAAACTTTTCAGGATGAAAAAAGAAAAAGTACACGACAGAATCATCAGAGTGGCTTCGGAATTATTTTATAAACAAGGATATAATTCTACAGGAATCAATCAGATCATTGCTGAGTCAGATATTGCCATTGGTTCGTTGTACAATCATTTTGCCTCTAAAAATGAGCTTCTTCAGGCTTATCTAGTCAAGGAAGAGCAAAACTGGTTCGAAGGTCTTGAAAAAAGTATTGCTTCTATTTCAGATCCGAAAGAAAAAATAGTAGCAATTGTGGATTACCGTAAAAAGCTGCAGCAATCTTCAAAGTTTGCAGGATGCCATTTCATTAAAATTGTCTCTGAAATAGGAGATGGAAACACTGCAGTATTCACTTTTGCTAAAAATCATAAGGAAAAACAAAGGGCAGTCATTCATGGTATTGTGAAGGAATATAGTGAGCTTCATCAGTTGTCAGACTCTGATTTAATCGCGGAAAATATATTTTTACTGATAGAAGGAGCTGTAGTAACTTCCACCATCACCAGAAAAAATGATTCTTTTGATCAGATCAAAAAAATGATACAGGGTTTATTGCCCTAATTTTTTTATGAATTTAAAAATAGATATATCTATATAAAAATGAAACGTAACTATTTGAAATTATTAATTATTCTTTTTGGACAGTTGTTGACAATTATGGATATTTTTATTATCAATGTATCCATACCTTCTATACAAAGCGATATTCATGCTTCCCATGGAGAAATGCAGCTGATGATAGCTGCCTATCTTATCGGATTTGCTTCTTTTCTTATTACAGGCGGGCGTTTGGGAGATGTATACGGAAGAAAAAAGATTTTCATTAGCGGATTGATCTTTTTTATGATAAGTTCCATTACCTGCGGAATTTCACAAGGAACTGTTATGCTGATGATTTCAAGATTGGCTCAGGGAATAAGTGCTGCATTAATGGCACCACAGGTTCTCTCTATGATCCAGATTTTATTTCCTGTTCACAAAGAGCGTACAAAGGCAATGGGGTGGTATGGAATCACTATTGGAGTCGGAACAATTCTGGGGCAGTTTCTGGGTGGATATTTTTCATCACTTACTGTTTGGGAAGAGCCTTGGCGGCTTATTTTCTTGATTAATATTCCTATATGTCTGATCGCCATTTTTTTCAGTGTAAGAATTTTGGAAGAATCCAGAATCAGTATAAAAGAATCCTTTGATAGTTGGGGCGTTTTTCTATTGTCAGCAGGACTTTTCAGTATGACCTACACGCTTACCGTTTCTGAAAAGGAGATCTTTTCTGTCCAGAATATGCTGTTCATGGTTATTTCTGTGGTTATTTTAATCTACTTTATTAAAAATCAGAAAGATAATTTGAAAAATAAAAAAACTTACCTGATTGATTTCGAGCTGTTCCGTTACAAAAATTTCAATTTGGGTATTGTAGCAGTCTCTTGCTTCTTTATTATGCTGGATTCCTATTTCTATATTCTCTCTTTATTTTTTCAGGATGGATTAATGATTAGCCCTTTGAGAGCCGGGGAAATAATCGTTTTTCAGGGATTGGGATTTATTCTGGCTTCAGCTTTCTCGGTGAAACTAATCCTGAGATATGGGAAAAAAGCCCTGATGACTGGACTTGGTTTTATCATCTTGATTTTGATTCTTCAGATTGTTTTTTTCAACGGAATTACTGAGTTTTTATGGTTGTTTCTGTTGTTATTTTTGCATGGAGTAGGAGTAGGCTCTGTGATTCCTTCACTGGCGAATATTGCCCTTTCAGGAATCCCTGAAAAAATGATTGGAAATGCTTCCGGAGTTTACAATACTTTTCAGCAGATTGCGGCCATTATAGGAATTGTGGCAGTGGGAAGTGTTTTTTATTATTTTCTGGGCGAAAAACCTTTAATACAAGATTATCATAAAGCTTTTACAGTGGCAATACTGGTTAATATTCTATGTCTGATTATTGTTTTTGCAGCTGTTTTTAAAGTACCTGATGATGTTCTTCCTCAAAGCAAAAAATAAATGATAAGACTGTTTATTTTTACAGGAGTATTCATCGGTTGTGGAATATTTGAATCTTCCAAGCAGATTATTTTTCTACAGAGATTAATAGCATCATAGGTCTGCGAAGTTCATCTTTCATTTCCGGAATTTCTTTCAGCATTTCAGAACTTGGCTCCGGTTCAATAATCTCCTTTATTTTGAAACCTTGTTTCAATAAAGTGTTGAGGTAGGAAGTTAAGGTTCTGTGGTATTTAATTACATTTTCACCTAAGAATGTTGTATTTCTTTTTCCTTCCATAAAATACTTATCAATAGGCCAGCATGTTTTCTCTCCGTTTTTATCATATACCCAGTCCTGACTTCCTTCAGCGGTAAAGACAGGATGTTCTACAGAGAATACAAAATGTCCGCCTGAAGTTAACCATTGGTAAATGTTTTGAGCAATTCTATCAAATGATTCTATATAATGCAGTGTTAATGAGCTTAAAATAATATCAAACTGTTCTTTAGGATAATCAAGATCCTCCAATGCTTTTCTTTCATACAGGATACCTTCCAGATTATTGATTTCTTTGGCTTTCGTCAACATTTTCTCTGAAAGATCAATACCAACTACAGATTTTGCTCCATTTTCTATGGCATATCGGCAATGCCATCCGAATCCACAGCCAAGATCCAGTACATTTTTCTCTTTAAAATCAGGAAGCATATTTTTTAAGGCATGCCATTCTCCGGCTCCTTCCAGTCCCAATTGGGAACGGAGCATTTTCTCATACTGGTCAAAAAAAGACGGGTTGTCATATTTGTTTTCTTTCATGATAGAGAGGGTTTATAGTTCTATTTTAAAACTGAGATTAACGAATGATAAATTTACGATTATTAATGTAAAAATTTTTAAAACGTAAATCCAGACTTTTAGCACAAAAAAATCCTTTACACAAATAAAGGATTGAATATCTATTTAAAAATGATTTTATTTTCTGCCCTCACGAACTGCTCGAATTAAATCTTCGTTTCGTTTATTGGCTCTATCGTTATTTAAAGACATTACGGCCCAAATGGCAGCAGGAAGCCAGCCAATTACGGTAATCTGTAAAATAAAACAGATTATTCCGGTAAGGATTTTTCCCCGGACAATAAAAGATAAAAAGGGAAGTATAATAGCTAATAACATGATTCTAAAATTAAAATTGTAGGTAATTTGTATTTATATTCAGTTTGATAGGACTAATTTACAAATTATTCTCCCATATTTTTATTCCACAATTTTTCAGCATATTCTCTGAACACTTTCGGCCCTTCTTTAAAAGTTTTATCAAAAGTGTAAGATCCACCTTCAAATACCGGTTTCCCTTGGTCTTCCATTCCTGTTTGTATTTTTGATTCCCCACGCATGGCAAATTTTTGTTTTCCTTCATACATGATGATCTTTAAATCCGAAGGACTTACATCGCCTTTGCAGGCAATTTCATACATTACCCAGATTTCAGCGATACCATTTTTATCAAGATCTGTTACACTTAAAGAGTTTTTCTTAAATGCGGCATCAATATCTACCATACAGTCTTTGATAAAGTCATTCATCTTCCATATCTGTTGATTATTTTCCAAGGAATAGCATTGGGCAAAAACTTCAGCATCACTACCATCATTTTCATGGTGAAAATTTTCATTGATGTAAACTCCTGTTTCAGAAGTCACCACTATATATTCTCCTGTTTTATCTTTCCATCGGAATCCGTCTTTAAAATTTCCTTTATACTTCAATGCTTTTGGAACCTGAGAGGAATCAATTCTTGCAGTAACCAAAGAATCTGTTTTTTCTACCTGATTAATTGCCGGAGCTTTTGTTTCTGCTATTGAATCTTTCTTTTCGTTTTTACAGCTTAAAAAAAATAGGAATGGAAGAGTATAAAGGAAGTACGTTTTTTTCACAATTATTATATTTCTTGTTGGTCTGATAACAGGGCTCGAACCTGTGTCCTCCCGGGTGAAGAGCCGGGTGCTCTGCCACTGAGCTATATCAGAAATCAGGATAGGTGCAGGGCTCGAACCTGCGTCAACCCGGTTAAAGAGCCGGGTGTTCTACCGCTGAACTAACCTATCCTTTATTTTTTGTTTTCAGAGTTTTCCTGAAAAATATTTGTTTTGTCTTAAGATTTTAGCCAGAAAAGGATTGGAAACGGTTACTCCGTGTACGAGTTCCGGAGTAGGCTTAAACTCACTTACTCCATGAGTGTGGGGAGCAATCCAACCTGATTTTTCAGGATCAATGCCAGCATCTTTACAGGCATTAACGATCATTTCCTTATTACAGAAGGTCTTTTCCTGAAAAACCTCCCATGGCAAAGGTACTAAATTCCAAACTTCTGTGTTAGGATCAATCTTTCCGCCGGTTGATAAATGCCATGCAATAACATCGGCAGCCATTAATCGCATCACCTTTCCGAAACAAATATCATTAAGAACTGAATCAAGACCCAAAGCATAAATCAGGTTCATCCAGTTATCCCTGGCTTTATTCCAGGCTCCGGCTGTATTGTTCCAGGTAGTGGAGTCATTGCCTTTTTTTACAGCCATTGTTTTCCTGTAGATATCATTTTCATTCCAGAGCTCTTCAAGGTAATCTGAAATTTCCTCAAGGATCTTTGTCCATTTACCTAAGAGTTTACCCTTTTGTTCATCATTCAGGTGATCTAAAACTTTAGCATCAGTATAAATATAGGAAATAGCTTCCCAATGAGTCATAGCCGGGTCTCTCAGACATCTGTTGAACAGCATTTCACAAATTTCATCAAATGGTCTTTCCTGACTTTGATTGGTGAAGGTACTTCTAAGGTTACTTCTTGCATTGAAATAAGCGATAAAGCAGGCCGTATTCAGGTCTTTGCTGAAATTTTCAAAACTGATGGTATGAGAAAGCCCATGTTTGGCTATTTTTTGAAGCTCAATCTTCTTGGATTCATGAATGAATTTCTGAAGTCTGATTTCAATTCGTTTTAAAAGTCGCCACTTCTTGTTGTAATTTCGCTTGGAAATATCCAGTCCGGCCAGTTTTCTAAGATCTTTATTAAGCCTGTCGCTTTTGAAATTATTCTCTCCGACTTCTTTATGAATTAATGGGGAAACTTCTTTTAAAAATATTTCAATTCCGGCTACACTGTGATATCCTGAATTTTCTTTTTCATCAAGCTTAAAGATTTCAATAGCCTTTTTGATTTGTTTTTCAGCACCAATGGCTTTCCCAAAAGTTTCAAGCATTGAGGTATACCCATAAACACTGTTTTTCAGAGAACGGTTGGCGGCTTTGCTCAAAGTAGCAAGCTCATGAATGGCTAATTGACCTTTCATCAACTCAACGATCATTTCCGCTACATCTTCAGGACGGTGGCGCTGATCTAAGGTTTGGAAAAGCTGTTCTATGGTACTCATTTTTTATCGTTTTGGAAATTACAGTTTTGCCCTGTTTATGGAATTAATTCCTTCATTGTTTTCTCTGTATTCATCAAGTCTCCCTGAGGAATATGATGATTGAGATAAGTGAAAAATAAATTGGTTACCCAGCTGCTTTCAATATTATGAATAAAGTAAGAAGAAATCAATCCAAAATCATCGGAAATATAAGCTGGTAGTTCTGATGAACCTGTCGCTTTGAAGATGGAGATGAAAATTTCTTTTCGGATATGAGTAACAGCATCTTCGGTTTCTTCGTCTGATGTTTTTCCTTCAACAGCATGATAAGCATTCATCCAGGCATCTGAAAATACTGAAGAATCTCTGTTGTCTAGAATTTCATCAACCTTTTCAGGATCAATATCGTTAAGAGCAGCTTTTAAAGATGTATTAAAAGCTGCTTCTAATTTTCTTAATTTTTCTATCATAGTTTTAATGAGATTGCGGGTCAAAATATGCTTTAAAAGTAAGCGGGTTCTCTATTTTTCCCTCAGCATCTTCGAGATGTTCTAAATATTCAGCCTGATGCTTTTCCATATAAATCATCACAATAGCCAGATTTATAAAAAGATTTTTATCTTCTGAACCGAGGTTTAAAGCCATTTTTAAATAATCTAAAGCTTTTTCATTTTCTCCCATATCGGAATAAATTGCCCCAATATTGATTAACGCAGAGGTGTTCTCAGGCTCAATAAGTAGAATTTCATCTAACTCTTTAACTAAAAGATCGTTTAAAGTATCCCAATGATCATCGTTCTCCCATCTTTTTGCTTGGAGTTTTTTTACGTTTTCTAGTCTTTTTGTTATCGTATTCATGATTTAAAATTACTGAATTATTTTTCTTCCGTATAATCGCCTTTCTTCAGTTGTGGTTTCCAGTGTGTCAAGTCAGAATATCTGATAAAAATTTCATCTATAACAGACAATAGCAATGGTAAGCCCCTAATAACCTTCTTTTTTTATCTAATATTAAAGTTACTTTATTGGGTTTACACCTGAAAGCAGCTTCATAAATTGAAATTCCTTTAAAAAAGGTATTAACTAAAAAATGGATAATTGCCAACTCCGTCACTCTATTTAAAAACCGGAGTCAGTCTTTTTACGAGCATTCCAAAATGCAAAGAATTATCTATCTTGCAGTATCTTCATCGTTGATTCAAGCTAGTTTTTGAAATAGGAATGTTCTAATTTTCGGAAAAGAAGTTTTTAGGTTGGTGAGAAATATTTTATGAGTTATTTTAAATTTCATCTAAAATTGGGATAACTTAGAGATGTTTTAATCCTGTATTGTAGACAAAATTCCATTATTGAAATACAGATAGGTTCCAAAACCATAAACCCATTGTTCATGAGCGTATCCTTTCATTGTGATTCTGTTGATATCCAAAGGCTCTCCCCATGCAAGTCTACACATTTCCCTATTCATTCCTATGGCAACTTTATTGTCAGCAATTAGACTTCCGAGTTTTGCACCATACTTATTGATATACAATTGTTTGGATTTTTTATCTTCTGCAATACGTTTTTGCTCATCTGCTTTTTCCTGCTTTATCTTTTCAGCTTCTGCTATTTTTTTCTCCTCCTGAATTTTATCGTATTGTACTTCAGTAATGAAAGATTTGCGTAATTTATCGATGTCTAAAACTACTGAATAGTTTCTATTAGTAAGATAAAAAAGGGGTGTTAAATATTTTTGATTAGAAGTTTCTGTTAGGCTTAAATCTTCACAAAACCATATTTCTTTAGGTTCAATATTCAAGACTTTTCCTGTTTTACTGTCAATTAATTCTGAAATGGTTTTTTTAGCAACCAAGCGTTGTCCTACAAAATCTTTTTTAGCTTTTTCAAAATAAGGAACGAGAAGAAAAGGATAATTTTGAATAGAGATTGCCATATTTACATGCCAATATAAAGAGTCTCCAGTTTTATCATCTTTTAGTTGTACTTTCAATTCTGCAACATTTTTAAGAATATCCGAAGGCATATCTTCCAGTTTTTTATACTCTCGGTCCTTAGAATATCTATCTCTGGCAGTAATATCCAAAATGGTAAAGTATTTTCCATCTGAATCGGATAAAATATCTAGGTAATTCTCACTGCTAGAAGATTTGTATTTCTTTGATTGAGGTTTATAAAATACTTTATATCCTACATATTGTTTATAATCTACAAATCTTTCCTGTAGTTGAAGATTGCTTATGCTGTCAAAAGATTTTGGTTTATAATAAGGTTTTTCAACTAAGCTTTCGTTTCTGATTGTAATTTGTGAATAGACGAAATTCGAAATAAAAAGTAATAAAAATAGTACCGTTTTCATGATTGTTTTTATGATGCGAAACTATAAAAAATATATAATAAAGAAAATTAATATTAATACTTTGTTTCAAAATTCAGCCCATTCTCATATTCAGCCGAATTAAAAAAAGTAATAACTCAAATATCAGAATTTAACTTTTGTTTTAAATTGTTTAAATAAGTTTCAGCTAATATAATTGTACCGTTAATTGTTAAACTAAATATGGTTTAATTTTTTCTTCACTTCCAAGGCCTTTTTTCATCAATTCTGAAAGTGTAATCCAAATTCAATACTTCATACTGTGGGCAAATAAAACTTCAAAAGCTTAAAAAAATTTTCAAATGATTCTCCATCGTAATAAACTTGACAGACAATATCTCTGATTATTTCCATGGATTCTGTATTAAATTTAAAAACCATTAAGCTTTAATAAGTCTTAATGGTTTTCAATATTATTTTTTACCCAAACGCCCTCTTCAACAAGCTCTCCACTTTCGGCTCGCTTCCCCTGAATGCTTTATACAGCTCCATAGGGTCTTTTGTTCCTCCTGAAGAAAGCAATACTTTATATTTTGCAGCAATTTCCGGATTGAAAATTCCGTTTTCTTTAAAATATTGGAATGCATCTGCATCCAATACTTCTGCCCATTTGTAAGAGTAATATCCGGCAGAATATCCACCCTGAAAAATATGAGAGAAACTTGGGCTCATCGCTGTTTCAGGATTCGTAGGATAAAGTGCTGTAGCTTTGGTGTATTGATCTTCAAATGTTTTTACACTTTCGTTCTCCAGTTCTGCAACTTTTGTATGGTAGTTCATATCCAGTAAACCAAAACCTAATTGTCTTAATGTCTGGTAACCTTCCATGAAGTTTTTAGACTGTTCGATTTTTTCAATTTTTTCATCAGGAAGAACTTCTCCTGTTTTATAATGTTTCGCAAATGTTTTCAAGAACTCCGGTTCATAGCAGAAGTTTTCCAAAAACTGAGATGGTAATTCCACAAAATCCCATTTCACAGAAGTTCCTGAAAGAGTAGGGTATTGAGTATCGGCCATCATTCCGTGAAGGGCATGACCGAATTCATGGAATAAAGTAGTCACTTCCTGAAAAGTTAGTAAGCTAGGTGTATCTTTTGTAGGTTTGCTAAAGTTACAAACAATAGAAATATGCGGACGTGAGTTTTCACCATTTTGTTTGTACTGATTTTTGTAGCTGGTCATCCATGCTCCGGCTCTTTTCCCTTTTCTTGGGAAATAGTCAACATATAGAAGAGACTTGTAATTTCCATTCTCTTTTACTTCGTAAACCTTCACATCTTCATGGTATTTCGGGATGTCATTTCTTTCCTCAAATGTTAATCCGAACAATTTACCAGAAAGCCCGAAAACAGCATCCTGTACTTGGTTTAAAGGGAAATAAGGCTTCAGTTCTTCGTCATTAAGATCAAACTTTTGTTTACGTAGTTTTTCAGCATAAAAAGCGTGGTCATAGCTTTGCATGTCTTCAATTCCATCAGCATTTGCCAGGGATTTTAATTCGTCAATCTCTTTATGAGCATAGGGTTTAGCCTTCGTTAAAAGTTCATTTAAAAAATCAACAACCTTTGCTGGCGATTTTGCCATTCTTTCTTCCAACACGTAATCTGCATAATCTTTATATCCTAAAAGTTCTGCTTTCTGTTGTTTTAACTGAAGAAGTTCTTTGATGAGGTTTTGATTGTCATATTCTCCACCATCAAAAGATTTTTTACCATTAGCTAATGCCAGTTCCTTTCTCAGTTCGCGGTTTTCAGCATAGGTCATGAAAGGAATATAGCTTGGATATTGTAAAGTGACTACCCAGCCTTCAAGATTTTTTTCTTTAGCTTCTTCTGCAAATTGTTCAACAATGGCTTCCGGAATTCCGGCTAATTGTTCTTTATCTGTAATATGTTTGAAATATGCATTGGTAGATGCCAGTACATTTTGTCCGAACTGAAGAGATTTTATCGAAAGATCCATACTGATCTTCTTTAATTTTTCCTTGTCTTCTTCATTCAGTAGAGCACCGCTTCTTACAAAACCTTTGTACGTTTCATTCAAAAGCATTTGTTGCTCTTCATTGAGGTTATATTTTTCCTTTTCATCATAAACCTTTTTGATTTTGTTGAAAAGCGCTTCATTTTGAGAAATTTTGGAAGAATATTCCGTTAAAATCGGAGAAACTTCCTGAGCAATCTGCTGGATCTCGTCACTGGTTTCTGCGGAATTTAAATTGAAAAAGATATTCGATACCACATCCAGCTGCTCACCGGAGTAAGCTAAAGTCTCAATCACATTTTCAAAAGTAGGAGCCTCAGGATTGTCAACAATAGCATTGATCTCTTCTTCAGATTTTTGAATTAATTCCTTGAAAGCAGGAAGATAATCTTCATTTTTAATGTCACCGAATGGTGCTGAGTGATATGGAGTGTTAAATTTTTCTGTTAAAATATTCATTTTTCGATTTTTAGTTAAACGTAAATGTAAGGATTCATCGGGAATCCTAGCTGAAATGCTCAAAAATAATGCCTGAAAGCCAAGTTGTGACAAAAATGCCTTATCTTTAAATAATCTTGTCCTATGCAAAGAGGGGATGGTGTCAGAATATTTAATTTTGAAAACAGATGAGAGATTCATTTTGAAATAAATAACCTTAAATATATAGACTATGAAAACACTCTTAAAATTTATCGGCATTATCATTTTGCTGGTTATCGTATATGCTGTAATTGCCATGTTGGCTTTCAGTAAAGATTATCACTACGAAAAATCTATTGTCATTAATGCACCTAAAGAAAAGGTATGGCAGTATGTAGGTTCTCTGAAAGGATATAATATGTGGGATCCTTTTTCAAAAGAAATAAAAAACATTAAGATTACGTATTCCGGGGAAGGAAATAAAATGGGAGATTCTTATCACTGGAAAGGAGATGACAGTGAAGGGGAACAATCTATTATGGAAACAGTACCTAATGAAAAACTGGGGACTCAGCTTCATTTTATAAAACCTTTTGAAGGAAATGCTAAGAGTGCTCTTGTTTTAACTCCTGATGGAAATGGAACCAAAGTTACCTGGATGATTGATAATGAATTGAATACTATGATGAAGATCATGAAGCCTATGATGGACAGCAATATGGATAAAATGTTCGGACAGGGACTGAGTGACCTGAAGAAATTATCAGAAAAATAAAATGAAAGCCTTGTAGAAAATTTTACAAGGCTTTTTTATAACTGATGACCGTAATAATTGATTTGAAATTTTGTTGATGGTGAGTTTTTTGCAAGAGAGTAAAAGTGTAAATATTATTTAAAAATATTATCTTTATATAAAGAAACGATTGTATGGAGAAGACTGTATTTGAAAAAAGTAATATCAGAGACTTTGTAAAAAACACCCTTACAGAAAAAATTGAGAAACTTAAAAACTTCATCGAATTTACTCTGGAGGCCAGCCGTGAAATTAAAAAAACACCAAAGTATGACAGCATGCGGGAAGAAATGCAGGAGGAAATCTATCAGATGCAGCGACAGCTTGGTGCTTTAAATGATCTCAAACGAAACATGGGCAAGGTTCTGAATACTTCTACAGATAGGGTTCAGTTGGGTTCTTTAGTGATTACCAATAAAGCCCGTTTTTATATTTCAGTATCATTAGGCGAATTTTTCTTTGAAGGAGATCGTTTCTACGCTATTTCTTCTGAAAGCCCCATGGCTAAAAAAATGATGGGAATGAAAGCCGGTGACGAGTTTACATTGAACAAAATTCATCAGAAAATAGTGGACGTGTTATAAGCTTTTATCATCAATAGTGAATTACCGTTGTTCATAAAAATTGACATGCGCAGCGAATTGACCATTCATCATTGACTTTTACATTTCTCCAATCCACAACGAAATTTCCTGTACTTAAAGTCTCGGAATTTAAAACCTTGTATTTCGCATCAAAATCTTATCCCCTCCTCCTGAAAATTAACTTACATGTTGTATTTTTGTCTCTATGAATAAAGCAGAAGTTTTAAAAGAAATAATAGAGCAAAGAAGAAGTATTTTCCCAAAAGATTATACTGATGCAGAAATTTCTCAGGAAGTTATTGATGAAATTTTACATTCCGCGACTTTGGCTCCCAATCATAAACGTACTAAACCTTGGCGTTTCAAGATATTTAAAGGGGAAGAAAAGGTAAATCTGGCTTCAGAAATGCAGGCTATCTATAAAGCTACACAGCCTGAACAGCTTTTTTTAGAGAAAAAATTTAATGATATCGGTTTTAAAATCAATAAAGCTGATGTGGTCGTTTCCATAGTTGTTAATTTCAGCGGGATGGTTCCTGAATGGGAAGAGATTGCTGCCACCTCAATGGCTGTTCAGAATATGTATCTTACCTGTACAGCCAATAATATAGGGTGTTATTGGAGTTCTCCGAAAATTGTTGACTCTTTGAAAGAGTCTCTGACTATTGAAGAGAACCAGAAATGTCTGGGGCTTTTCTATATGGGGAAACTGGATTAGTTAGCTTATGATTTATTGATAAAAATGATGATCAATCTTTGATTAATACCTCCAGTGACGTTGTTATTTCTTCAACGGTCATCATTTCGGTATTGTATTCAAAATCATTGTTCTGTTGTAATAAAGGTTGTATGTTTTCAAAATTCCAAATGATTTCATTGCGTTCCTGAAGTGTTGTTCCATAAGGATTAGAAGTCCTATCTGCAACTCTTTTCAATATTGTTTCAACAGAAGCAGAAAGCAGTACAATATAATCAAAAAGTGAATATATATTAGTTTGGTTGGCACAGCATCCAGATATAAAGATGGGAGAGGTAAGAGGTCTCATGAAAAGTTGCTTCAACTTATTTTCTTTTAATATCCATTCTGAAGTACCGTCTGATAACGACAGCTCTTTCCAATCTCCATAATCTGTGTCAATTGTAGTATATCCCTTTTTTTGTAGGTTTTGGATAACTGATGATTTCCCAGTTCCTGACATTCCTGTGATATAAATACTTTTCATTTAATGGTCTTTTAAGGGAAAGTAAATATAAAAAGAAAGCTTCAATGATAATCAAAAAAATATTTTGATTTTACGCCATAAAATCAAAAAAATAATTATCTTTGCACTCTTAAATATTTAACTGGGACGAGTTCCCGTAAAATTCAAACATTATGTCAGTAAAAATCAGATTACAAAGACACGGTAAAAAAGGAAAACCTTTCTTCCATATCGTGGTTGCAGATTCTAGAGCTAGAAGAGATGGTAGATTCATCGAGAAACTAGGAACTTACAACCCAATTACTAACCCAGCAACTATCGAGTTGAACGTTGATTCTGCTGTACAGTGGTTAAACAACGGTGCTCAGCCTACTGATACTGCTAGAGCTATTTTATCTTACAAAGGTGCTCTTTACAAAAAACACTTACAAGGTGGTGTTGCTAAAGGTGCTTTTGACGAAGCTGAAGCTGAAAAAAGATTCAATGCTTGGTTAGAATCTAAGGAATCTAAAGTACAAGGTAAAGTAGAAGGTTTAGCTACTGCTAAAGCTGATGCTAAGAAAGCTGCTCTAGATGCTGAAGTAAAAGTAAACGAAGCTAGAGTTGCTGCTGTTGCACAAGCTGAAGCTGATGCTAAAGCTGCTGAAGAAGCTGCAAACGCACCTGCTGAAGAAGTTGCTACAGAAGGAGAAGCTCCTGCTGAAACTGAAGAAAACACTGAAGCTTAAGAACATTTCCTGTTATGCGTAAAGAAGATTGCTATTTGTTGGGGAAAATCACACGCAGACACGGACTTGCGGGTAACGTTATTCTTAAATTGGATACCGACCAACCCGAGCTTTACAATAAATTGGAATCAATATTCGTTGAAATCAACGGATTATTGGTTCCATTTTTTATTGAAAAATCATCATGGAGCAAATTAGATGCTCTGAACCTTGCATTCAAAAACTCTTCTGAAGCAATGGTGGACCAGGCCTTAGGCAAAAGTGTTTACCTTCCGTTGGCTTCTCTTCCAAAACTTACAGGTAAGCAATTCTATTACCACGAAATCATCGGATTTGAAATTCTTGATGAAAATGATAATAACTGTGGAGTGATCAGATCTGTAAACGATCAGACGGCACAGGTGTATTTCATCACAAATTTGGACGGAAAAGAAGTAGTTATTCCTATGATTAAAGACTGGATTCTTGACGTTGACAAAGACGAAAGAACGATCAAAATGCAACTTCCTGAAGGTCTTATTGACGTTTTTCTGGTTCCTTCGAAGAAAGACGAATAACTGTGTTGATGTAACAATCATTCCGTCTCATTTATCAATTTCCTATCATTATTTTTGAAATTATTCATTACCCATCATTAAGGCTGGTAAAAGATATTCTTCTACTATTTTGTCAACCTGCGAATGAGCGTAAGGCTTATTATATGCTGTAGCTGTAATAACCATTACAACTGGTATATCTATAAATACAATGATCTTGTTTCCCCCATTGCCACTACACTGATAAGCTTCCAGAGTTTTGTTTCCCATTTTATAAATTTTCCTCCAGAACAAATATCCATAGCCTTCAAAATCTTTGTTATCTGTGAAGTAGTTGGTGAAAGATTTCTTTATCCAATTCGTATTTAAGATCGTTTTTCCATTCCAGATTCCGTTATTTTTATATAATTGTCCGAATTTTGCAAAATCTAGGGTTCTCATCCGTAGGCCACCTGCTAAAGAAGGTTTTTGCTGAGGAGTAGACTGCCATTTGTAGTTTTTGATTCCAAGAGGCTGAAATAATTTTTGATCGGCATACTTTTTCAATCCTTTGGGAAGCGATTTATCTAAAATATCACCTGTTACCACAACTCCAGCGGTAAAATAATTCCAGTTTTTCCCGATTTTATTTTCAGTCATAGGTAAATCCAAGGTAAATTTCACCCAATTATCGGTAGGGTACATATTTTCTTCGTTCCCTGGAGATTCAGAATTCTGATCATTCCCATCAAAACCAGAACTCATCGTTAACAGGCTTTTTATAGTAACGCTATCTTTTCGGGATGAGTAATTTTTAAATGATTTTAAATCATAAAATTCCTTCAGATTTTGATATTCGTTTTTAATAAACCCCTCTTGGATAGCGATGCCCATCAACGCAGAAGAAAATGTTTTTCCAACCGAACGTGTATCCTGTAAAGAGTCTCTTCCGGATCCGTTAAAATATTCTTCCAGAAGAAGCTTTTCGTTTTTAATAATAACAATGCTGCTAATATTTTTGAATCTTTCTTCTGCAATTTTTTTATTCAGATTTCTGATCGTTTCAGTATTCAATTTTTCCTTAGAGATTTTCCACTCGTGGTTAGGTTGAATAAGCTGAACAGCTGTCTGTTGCTCTGAAATATTTTTTTGTGGAACATTGATATTTACTTCTCCTTCAGCAATAATAGGCCCTGTCTGTACTGTTTCTGTTTTTAGATAAGGACGGATTTCAATTTTTAAAATATGGTTTCCGCTTGTTAGTGCATCAATTCCGTTATGCTGCATATAAAAACGCATCCATAAGTATCTTCCCCATGAATCTTCATTCTTACTGCTGAGAAGAGGAATTCTTAATGTGGTTTTCATCTTTTTATTTTCTGGAGTTCCGGCACCTGCATTGAGATTTTCTGTGTAAATCAGCTTTCCGTCGACCAGAAATGAGAATTGATAATTTCCGTTTTTAAGGAGCTCATCGATTGTCCAGGCAGGTTCAATTTGATGAAGATAATTAACCAGAGAATTATCAAAATAGGCATGAATTCCCAGATCACCATTTTCCTGGAATACAGAAGAAATGAGAATATCCGAATCTTTCAGATTTTCAAGAGCTATGTTTTTGTTAAGAAAAACAATTTTCCCGGAATATTTTTTCTGAATCGGATTCTCAGTTTTTTCAGGATTGATTATATTTTTACTTTGTCCCTGGTAAAGATAGAAGGTGAAAATAAATATCAATAATAGAACTGGTCTCATGGCAAGAAGTATTTGAACAAAAATAATAAACTTCTTTCCAGTAAAATAGAATGAAATTAACATTGCTATTTTATAATCATGTGTTCTAATTGAACAGCCTTCTAAATTCTCCCGGTGACTGATTTGTTTTTTGTTTAAACAGCTTACTGAAAGACTGTGGATGCTCAAAACCGAGTTCATAAGCAATTTCACTCACGGATAAACTCGTAGTGCTTAAACGTTCTTTCGCGGAATCAATTAATTTATTCTGAATGTGCTGCTGTGTGTTTTGCTGCGTATGAAGACGAAGTAAGGTTCCTAGGTAATTGGGTGAAATATTCATCTGCTTGGCAATACATTTTACAGAGGGAATTCCATTTTCTATAAGGTTTCCGCTTTCAAAATATCCGGAGAGAATCTCTTCAAATTTATGGAGTAATTCATGACTTGATTTTTTTCGGGTAAAAAACTGACGCTCATAAAAACGGTCAGAATAAATCAGTAGTAATTCAATCTGTGCAATAATCAGTTCCTGTGTAAATTTATCAGTGTTCAACTGATATTCACGCTCAATATTTTTAAGAATTTCAACAATAATTTTTTCTTCTTTATCTGAAAGAAAAAGAGCTTCTTTTACCTGGTAACTGAAGAAATCGTAAGATTTTATTTTTTTTGTTAATGATGTATTCCAAAGAAAATCAGGATGAATCAGCAATAAAAATCCTGTAGGTTCTACTTGAACATCCTGTCTTATTTCCAGACTTAAAAGCTGCTGTGGCGAAACAAAACATAATACTCCCGAATCAAAATCATATTGCTGCTGTCCATAATTGAATTTAGGATTGACATTTTTCTTCAACCCGATCGAATAAAAATTCTGAATCCATTTCAATTCTTCATCTTCCACAATATAATGTACTTTACTGTAATCTATCAGACTGATCAGAGGATGCTCAGGGTTGGGAAGACTGCAGAAAGTATGAAAATCTGTAATAGAATTAAAACGAACAGGTTGTTTCATAGTAGCTAAGTTAATTGTTTTTGTAAAAGTATAACGTATTGTTTTAGAAAGACTTCGACCCCGCTCAGAATGAACGGAGTTGATGGATATCATGATGATATTAAATTGCTGTTGAAACAGTCAGGTTTTCCCATTTTTCAGCATCTTTCTTTAAGATATCAATTTTGTTATTGAGAAATTCCATCGTTCCTACACCTAATAATAAATGAACAGGAGGATTTTTCTCTTTGCTGATCTGGATCAGAACATCAGCTGCTTTCACGGGATCATTAGGCTGATTACCGTTGATTTCATTAAGATGAGCCTGCTCCGATTTTCTTGCAGCTTCATAGGCCTGAATAGGATTTGAAGGGGTTCTCACAGAATCTTTATGTAAGAAATCCGTACGAAAGTATCCTGGATAAACAACCGTAGCATGAATTCCAAAATCTTTTACTTCTTCAGCCAGAGCCTCTGTAAATCCGGCAACAGCAAATTTTGTTGAGCAGTAGATTCCCCAACCTGGAAAATTAGCAGAATATCCACCAACAGAAGAAATATTGAAGATGTTTCCTGATCTTTGCTCACGAAGATAGGGCATGGCATTTCTTACCACATTTAAGGTTCCGAAAACATTCACAGCATAGTTTTCTCTTGTTTCTTCATCGGTAAGTTCCTCCAGTGTTCCGATTTGTCCGTAGCCGGCATTGTTGACAACTACATCAATTCTGCCGAAATATTCCACAGTTTTGACAATCGCGGATTTTATATCGTCGTTATCTGTGATGTTGACGCCGAGTGGAAGAAAATTTTCTGAAGCTTCTCCAATGCTTGAAATGAGGGATTCAACGTTACGGCTAGTGGCAGTAACCTGAAATCCTTCGGATAATAATTTTTTTACCAATTCGAATCCTAAGCCTTTTGAAGCCCCTGTAACGAACCATACTTTTTTTGTTTCCATTTTTAAATATTTTTTTGTTTAAATGATGGTACAAAGATGAAAACTTACCCAAATGAAAATGTAGCCGAATCGGAGAATGATGTATCCAAATCGTGAATGGTAATTTTATTTGAAAAAATTTCAGCAGGTTTTCAGCAGATTTCTGTATTTCAATGGCGTGATACCTATATTTTCTTTGAAGCACCGGATGAAATGACTTTGATCTGCAAAACCGCATTCCAGAGCAATATCCGTTAAAGAAGATGGTGAATTGAGAAGTTCCATCGATTTATTAATCTTTAATTTCCGGAGGTACTCTCCCAGATTGCAATGGAAATATTTATGAAAATCTCTGCTTAAATGAACAGGATGGATATTCAGCGTTTTAGAAAGTTCGGCCAGATTTAGGGTTTCAGCAAAGTTTTCATGTAAAATCTCATTAATCTGACCTACCCACAACGGTTTTCTATCTTTGCTTTCCTTTTCATGGGTTAATTGACTGAAAAGATGCAGTAATAACTGACTGACCGCCATTTCAAAAGATGTACTATTGGTTTTTGTTTCTTTAAAGATCTGATGTACCAATAATTTGAAGGCTGGATTTTTTATATTGAAACTGCCTTCAACTTTGTTTTTCTGAATGTCAAACCGTTCCAACCAATTTTGAGTGATTTCGATGTGGAAGCCTCTGGTAAAAACATCCGGTTTACTGTTATAGTGCGGATCTTCCCAATGATGGTAAAGTAATGTACCTGCAGAACATTCGTAAATTTCTTTTTTGTTTCCCTCAATCATATTTCCCTGAAGCAAAAAAGTAAAATAAGCATTTTCATGATAATGCCAATCTACATAAGGATGAGTATATTCAGTATCTGTGATGATTAATCCGTCAAGATTAACAATATCATTGGTATGACCAAAATATTCGCCATTATGTAAAGTATTCATGATAAATTCTGTTTTAATTGTTCAATCTGTTGATACATTTTGTTAAAGAATATTTTCCTTTCCCGGTTTCCGGATTCATTCAAAGATCTCGAATTTTTGATTTGATGCTCAAAATAGCTTAAAGAATCTTCACAGGTGATCTTATCATTGGTCATCATATATCCGAACATACTGAACGGGATGAAAAAGGAACACTGCTGCTCATTTTTAAATAAGATACTGTTGTTTAAAATCACCAGATCATTGATGTAAATCTGAAAGTTAGATTTTTCCAGTGTTTTGTTTTCTAATTCTATCAATAGATTTTTCAGGTCTTCCAAGATTAATTCAATATCACTATTATTGAGTAAACCCATTTCAGAATAAAAAGAAATCTGTCTTAAAACACTCAAGATCGTTGTGTCATTCCAGATTTCTGTAACATTTTGTTTATCATACAAATCTCGGAGCATTTCATTTTTCACTGAGTGATACTGCATGTTGAAATCGTGAAAAGGACTTAAAAACTTATCCTGATTCAATAAATTCATCCATACATAAAACTTAAAACGGGATAAAACAGAATCAGAAATCGTATAGAAAAACGGAATATCTTTAGCTGAATAATAAACTTTCGAATTGGTAATATCCTGAAAAACGTTCAGAATTTTAAGGGAGTTTTCAAAGTAATTTAAAAGATCATCAGTGGTTTTTACAGGCCGTGTTCTCTGGACCACCAATTGATTTTCCGTTCCCAGAAACTGATCTAATGATATTTGGTAATATTTGGCAAGTTCAAGGGCTTCTTCAAAACTAAATTTAGCCTTCAGTGAAGTTCTTCTATGTGCCGCATCATAGCTAATATTGAGAATATTGGCGATCTCGTCATTCAATGACCTGTTTCCAATTTTCTTCCTGATCTGTTGTAGTAATACTTCCTGATGCATGGCTTTGTGATTTTCACAAATGTAATGTTTTTTTCAAGGGAAACCCATCTTTGAAAGTAACTCTGTAAATGTGTTTTGCGATTTTCACAAACAGGATATTTTTTTTAATTTTTTTTCACATTGAGGGTATATAAACATTGAAATAGTTTTACAAAAAAAAATACAATGAAAAATTTAATTTTATGTATTGTAGTCTCTGTATGCAGTTTTTGTAAAGCTCAGATTGGCAGTGATAAAGACTGGGCAATTATTGGTGCTATTTTATGTACCAGAATTGAAGCCACATCCATGGGTAATAAGGCGTTTTTATCGATAGGTCCGAAGATTCCCATTAATGAAAACAATTATGTGAGCTTGAGAGGGCATTTCAATTGGTGGGATCTGCACGGAAGAAAATTCATCGTAATTCCTGAATTAGATTATTTCCGGAAAATAGCCTCTTTTGAAAAGTATAACCCAATTGTGACCAGCTTATATACGGGATCCGGAGTTTCTCCTTATACCATTTCTCCAAAATTTGGAGTCACTTTTTATAAATTCTTTACGGCTGAAATGGGATACAATTGGGAATTCGAGAAGTACAAACACTTTCCTATGAAGGGTTTTCGGTTTTCCATTGGAGCCAATTTCGTTTTCTAATCAAACCTTTCACAGATATTTTTGAATAGTAATTTTAAAATAATAAATTATGAAAACAAAGATTTTAGTTATCTGCTTCTTTTTATTACAAGAGGCAATATATGGGCAGGACTCTCTTACTGCTGTAAAAAGTAAAATTGTTTCACTGACACCTTTGAGTGGAAAAGTAAAAGAAGTAAATGGAATTGCCATAGGATTTGGGGGAAGTTTATTAGATAATCATGCTGGACAAACCCAGAAAATTAATGGTTTAAATCTTGAACCTAATCCTTTAGGTATTCTCATTTGGATGTTTGCTGATCCGGCTAAACAAAGAGACGATGGGACACTTCTTATTGTAAACGGGCTTACAGTTTCTGGTGCAGGATATGGAAAAAAAGTAATTCATCACGGATTATCCGTTTCCCTTTATAATTATGGGAAAAAAGTAAGCGGAGTTTCAGTAGCGGGCTGGAGTAATTCTCTAGACCAAGGGAATGGAATTTTAATTTCGATAATAGGAAATGACATAGCCACAATGAAAGGGTTAAGTGCATCAGCCTTTAATACTTCAGAAAAAACAGAGGGGTTGCAGATAGGCCTTAGTAATTATTCAAATGAAATGAAAGGAGTCCAAATAGGTATTCTTAACAGATCTAAAAAAATCAAAGGACTTCAAATTGGAATATGGAACAAAAATGATAAAAGAAGTTTACCCCTCATTAATTTTTAAAAATAATAGTCATGAAAAATATACCTTATCTATTGATTTTGTCCCGCTTTATTACAGCCTTTATCATTCTGTATCTGGGATATTATGTAGGAGAAGCAGCTCGAAAATATATTCTGATTCTGATGTATTTTGGACTGTTTACCGATATTTTTGATGGAATTATTGCCCGTAACACTGGTATTTCTTCAGAAAAATTAAGACGAATGGACAGTCAGACCGATCTTGTCTTCTGGTTATCTCTGGGATTTGCTTCTTATTTCCTGAATCCGGATCTGATTATTAATGAATGGAAAAGTATTTTGCTGATCTTCATTATGGAAGCATTGTGCTATATTGTTAGTATCTGGAAATTCGGAAAAGAAACTTGTACACATGCCTTTTTAGCAAAAATGTGGGGATTGAGTCTTTTGTTGGCCTTTACCTATTTGATCGGTTTTCAGGAAGCAGATTGGACTTTTGATCTGGCTGTGATCCTGGGATTGGTTTCTCATATTGATGTTATCCTGATTATTGTATTTCTTCCTCAATGGCAATACGATGTTCCAAGCTGTTATCATGCTCTGAAAATCAGGAACGGAAAGCAGAGAAAAAAGACTATTTTCTTTAATTAAAGCATTAAATAATTGATAAATGATTTTTTAAAGAGAGCGCAATCATCAGATTGCACTCTCTTTATTAGAACCTATTCTTATTATCTTTCTAAAATAATGTAATATTCAAAATAGATAAGTAGAGCAAAAGCTTTACTTTTTCGGTTTGTTAGGTTGATAGTTTGGATGTCCCAGCTGCCAAAGCATAAATGCAAAGATATTGGATAAGTTAGCATATCTCTGAGCTACAGGAATATCACCGCCATGACCTCCTTCATAATCAATATTTAACAGTACGGGATTTTTGGAAAAATTGTCTGCTAATAATTTAGCTGCAAATTTAGTCGATTGCCACGGAGAGACTCTTGGATCATTAACTCCGGCACAAACTAAAGTAGCAGGATATTTTTTCCCCTTTTTGATGTGTTGATAAGAATCCATAGCCAATAATCCCTTGAATTCTATCGAATCATTTGGGTTTCCATATTCTTTGCTGCTGGTTGCCTGAATACCATTGTTCTCAAATCGGGTAGTGTTAAGCACACCTGATTCTATTACAGCAGCTTTAAATAATTCTGGTCTTTCTGTCATTGCTCTTCCTATGGCGATACCTCCGGCACTCGCGCCCCAAATTGCCATTTTTTCAGGAGAAGTAAATTTTTTATCAACTAAATATTCAGCACTGGCAATTAAATCTTTCCAGGTATTAGGTTTCTTATCTTTCTGTCCCTCTACGTGCCACTGATATCCTTTTTCTCCTCCACCTCTTACATGAGGAATAGCAACAATTCCTCCCTGGTTTGCCCATAATAGATAACTTTTAGCAAAGAAAGGTTTTGAAGACTCTCCAAATGCACCATAACAGTCTATGAATAAAGGGTTTTTCCCATTTTTATTAATGTTTTTATTGTAAATTATAGACAATGGTACCTCTGTCCCATCATAGGATTTTATAGAAACTTCTTCAACAATAATATCTTCAAACTCTGGGAATTCTATAATGGGTGTAATATTTTCCTGCTTAAAGGTATTGGTGGAGACGTCATATTTAAAACGCTGCTCATCATTGGCCCATCCTGAACAATTGACCCATAGGTCTGAATGATCTTTCCCTTTTGACTGCAACTCTATATTGCCTGAAATATAAGGGAGTTTAATCGGAATTTCTTTTCCATTTTGATATAAATATAATTTAGCTTCAACACCATTTTTGGTGGTTACATAATAAATACCATCTTTTGTAAGAGTATATTGATTGATTACTTCATCCTTTTTTGCAGGAACAAGTATTTCAGGATCTTTAAAGTTTCTAGTGGTAAAATTGGTTTTACACAATTTATAATTGGGAGAATTATATCCTGATAAAAAATAGATGTCATTGCCTGATGATCTTATTGAAAATGCCTTAGCATCTTTATCATATAAGAGCTTCCAATCTTTTTTTTCCTGTAGTAAATCCTTTTTATCAATATAAAATGTTTTTCTGAAACGTTCCGCATCTACTAAAATTCCAGTGTAATACTGATCTTCAGGATTGAAAACCAATATAGCAGGATATTCCGTTGGGCTAATGTTTAAATCAGGATTATGGGTGCCAGAAAAAATATCACGTAATATTTTAGGATCTTCTCCTATTTTATAAAGCATAGCCTGAGTGTTTTTTCTGAAATCTTTTGATTGTAAATCTACAACAGGATAATAGGTATAGAAGAAACCGTTATTATCATCAAGCCATTTAATACCACCAATGCTGGCTGGGTTGGTATTGATAATTGTTTGTGGATAAATATTTTTTTTGTCCACATCCATTATAATGACCTCTGATAATTCTTTACCTCCTTGGGTTAATGAAATTGCAACTTTACTCCCATCCCAACTAGGGCTTATAAGGTTAATTACAAAATTGTTTTTAGAAATACCAGCCAGTTTTTTTGATGAAATAAAATTAGCAGGATCATAAAGCAGGATTTCTTTACCACCAAAGCCATCCCGATAATACGCTTTTGCAGTTCTTTCTCCTACATTCCGTTTTAAATAAAAATATTTGTCATTTTCGGTTATTTTTAAATCATATATAGAGTATCCTTCTCTTTTGTCAAACTCTAATCTTTTATCTAAATAATAGTTTTTATTAGGGATTGAATTGAATACAGAAACAGCGAAATCAGATTGAGATTTCATCCAATGGGCAACCTTAGGATCTAGCAGGTTTTCTAAATTTCTGTACTCATCAAGTATTTTTATTCCAAAAGAATGATCCGTAACAGGGATTGAAGGTGCCAAATTATTAGATTGAGCATTCAGGGTTAAGGCTGAAAAAATAGTAACGATAAATATTTTGTATTGCATGTAAAGACTATTTAATTTTAGATCTTGGAACTTCCTGTTATTTATAATTTATAGCTTTTCAAAGATAATTTTTTTCAGATAATTTTATGTAAAAAGAGGAGAAGATGACAGTTTGTAAGTGTGATTTTTCCTAGTTGAAACTTGAAATAATTGATAAATGATTTTTAAAGAGGGCGCAATCATCAACTTGCGCCGTTTTTTTGTAACTTTGCGACCATTAATTTTTATACGAAAATTTATTATCAACAAATGAAAAAGCAAACGATCAAAGAAATCCTAAAGGATTACAAGAAAGTATTACATCATGACATTACAGTTTACGGATGGGTAAGATCATTCCGTGCTAATCGCTTTATTGCACTTAATGATGGTTCTACGATTAATAATTTGCAGATAGTTGTTGATTTCGAAAATTTTGATGAAGAACTCATCAAGAATATTAGCACGGCTTCTTCTCTTAAAGTAGTAGGTGAAGTAGTGGAAAGCCAGGGAGTGGGACAATCTGTAGAAATTGTTGCTAAAAAGATCATTATTTTAGGAGATAACTTCACAGAAGAACTTCAAAGTACGATTCTTCAACCTAAGAAACACAGTTTGGAGAAGCTTCGTGAGCAGGCACACTTAAGATTCAGAACCAACTTGTTTGGAGCTGTTTTCAGAGTACGTCACGCAGTAAGTTTTGCAATTCACTCATTCTTCAACCAAAACCAGTTCTTTTATATCAACACTCCGGTTATTACAGGTGCTGATGCTGAAGGAGCAGGAGAAATGTTTGGGGTAACCAACTTCGATCTGAATAATATGCCAAGAACTGAAGAGGGAGACATTGATTTTGCTCAGGATTTCTTTGGTAAGAAAACCAACCTTACGGTTTCAGGACAGCTTGAAGGAGAAACTGCTGCTATGGGATTAGGAAGAATTTATACATTCGGACCTACTTTCCGCGCAGAGAACTCAAACACTACAAGACACCTTGCGGAATTCTGGATGATTGAGCCAGAAGTTGCTTTCAACAACCTTGAAGATAATATCGATCTTGCAGAAGATTTCTTAAAATATGTAATCCAGTATGTATTGGATAACTGTAAAGACGATCTTGAGTTCTTAGACAAGCGTTTTGAAGAAGAACAAAAGTCAAAACCGGAAAAAGAAAGAGCAAAAGAAGGTCTTATCGAAAAACTTCAGAATGTAATAGCTAAGCGTTTTAAACGTGTAAGCTATACAGAAGCTATTGAGATTTTATTAAATTCAAAAGAAAACAAGAAAGGAAAATTTGTTTATCCTGTTGAAAAATGGGGAGCAGATCTTCAGTCTGAACATGAAAGATATCTGGTTGAAAAACACTTTGAGTGCCCGGTTGTACTGTTCGATTATCCGAAAGAAATTAAAGCTTTCTATATGAAGCTGAACGAAGACAACAAAACGGTTGCAGCAATGGATGTCCTTTTCCCAGGTATCGGTGAAATCATCGGTGGATCTGAAAGAGAAGCGAGATTAGACGTTTTAAAACAGAAAATGGAAGAAATGCATGTAGATGAACACGAACTTTGGTGGTATTTAGATACCAGAAAATTCGGTTCTGTACCGCATGCAGGTTTCGGTTTAGGGTTAGAAAGATTAGTTCTTTTTGTAACAGGAATGACGAACATCAGAGACGTAATTCCTTTCCCAAGAACGCCGAAAAGCGCTGAATTCTAGAATCATAAAAAAAAGCCTTCATCATTAAGATAAGGCTTTTTTTATTCTTCAATAGTTTATTATGTAAAAAGTATAAAGCAAAAATCATGCTAAATGTATTTTTTATCAAATAAATTTATTAAATTCGTAGAATATGTTATGTTAAAACGCCAATATTAATATGCTTAAACAACACTTACAACTCAAATTAGGACAGAAGCTGGCCCCTCAGCAGATCCAGTTGATGAAGCTTATTCAGCTTCATACTCTTGAATTTGAAGAGGAGTTGGAGAGAGAGCTAGAAGAAAACCCTGCTTTGGAAATTGTAAAGGAGGATTCTAAGGAAGATGATTTTTCTTCTCTGGAAGATGCTTATCAGGATGAGGGTACAGAAAGCATTGAAACAGACTTCGACGTTAACGAATATCTTTACGACGACGAGCCTAGCTATAAAACCGCATCCAGTAACTACTCTCCGGATGATGAAGAATTTGACAATGAAAGCCTTTTAACCGAAGGACAGTCATTATATGATTATTTGACGGAACAGATTCACCTGATTAATATCAGTGAAGAAGATCTGAAGATTGCAGAATACCTGATCGGTAACCTTGATACAGACGGATATCTGAGAAGAGAGATCAAATCTATTGTAGATGATCTTGCCTTCTCACAGGGAATTTATACTACTAAGGAAAAAGTAGATGATATCCTTGAAAATTATGTTCAGAAACTGGATCCACCCGGAGTGGGAGCCAGAGGACTTCAGGAGTGTTTATTATTGCAGATTGAAAAAAAAGTGAGCTCTGATAAAGCCGTTTCTTTAGCAGCCAGTATTCTGAGACATCAGTTTGATGCCTTAACCAATAAGCATTATAATAAGATCATTCAGAAATACGATATTGAGGAAGAGGACCTGAAAGATGCTTTGGATGAAATTTCAAAACTGTCACCAAAAGTTGGAGGAAACTTCGATACCCAAACCATTACCATCAACCAGGAAATTATCCCGGATTTTGTAATTCAGGTGAAGGATGGGTTGGTTATTCCTATGCTTAATAGCAAAAATGCGCCTACATTAAGAGTTTCTGAAGAATATAAAGATATTCTTACTACTTATTCACACGATAAAAACTCTTCTGAACATAAGCAGGCTGCTTTGTTTATCAAGCAGAAACTGGATGCTGCCAAATGGTATATTGATGCTATTAATCAGCGTCAGAATACTTTGCTGCAGACCATTACAGCTATTGTTAAGTTTCAGAAAGATTATTTCATTACAGGTGATGAGAAATCTCTGAAGCCAATGATCCTAAAAGATGTGGCAGACATTACAGGATTTGATATTTCTACCATTTCCAGAGTGGTAAAAAGCAAATACGCAGATACATCAAACGGTATTGTTTATCTTAAGGACCTGTTCTCAGATAGTTTAACCAATGATGATGGGGAAGAAGTTTCTACTAAAGAGATCAAAACCCACCTTCAGGAAGTCATCAGTAAAGAGAATAAGAGAAAACCTCTAACAGATGATGCTCTAGTAGTGATTTTAAAAGAGCAGGGCTATAATATTGCTAGAAGAACGATTGCAAAATATCGAGAACAGCTCAATATTCCTGTTGCAAGATTAAGAAAAGAACTTTAAAAATATAATAAAAAGCATTTCAAAACTGAAATGCTTTTTATTTTTATAATGGTAAAGGGATGATCTTGTTGTCTATTGGTGATAGATTGTGGAACCACCCCGTCAAAAATTCTTTGAATTTTCTCCCCCTTCCGATGGGGAGAATATCCAGTTCTTCAATTGTAATATTCATTATAGTATTAATATATAATAGATTTTCAAGTGCTTAAGTGAACTTTTCAAACGGTTAGCAGTAACTTAAAATAGCTTAATGTTCAAAAACTTTGAGACTTTGTGGTTAAAACTTTCAGCAAGAATCTAAGCTTTACTTTCCAATCCCAATTCTTTCATAGAGATTTCCCGCATTTCCACCTTTCTTATTTTCCCGGAAATGGTCATTGGAAATTCATCCACAAACTTCCAATATTTCGGAACTTTATAATGGGCAATTCTTCCTTTACAATAGTCTAATAACTCCTGCTCGGTAATAGTAAATCCTTTTCTTACTTTCACCCAAGCCATAACTTCTTCTCCAAATTTTTCACTCGGAACCCCAATGATCTGAACATCCAGAATATGGGTATAAGTGTATAAGAAGTCTTCAATTTCTTTAGGTGAGATATTTTCTCCACCTCGGATGATAAGGTCTTTAATTCTTCCGGAAATGGTAATATATCCATCTTTATCCATTACTGCCATATCGCCGGTATGCATCCAGCGGGCATCGTCCAGTACTTTTTTTGTGTTTTCGGGATCATTCCAGTATTTCAGCATTACAGAGTAGCCTCTTGTACAAAGCTCACCGTGTTCACCACGTTTCAGAATTTTTCCATTTTCATCAATGATTTTTATTTCAAGGTGATCCTGAATGGTTCCTACTGTACTGACCTGTTTCTCCAATGGAGTTCCAATTAAAGTTTGTGTAGATACCGGAGAAGTTTCCGTCATTCCATAACAGATACTCATTTCTTTAATATTCATGAGGTTTTCCACTTTTTTCATAATTTCCGGTGGACATACCGAGCCTGCCATTACACCGGTTCTTAAACTTGAAAAATCATAAGAATCAAAATCTTTTACGGCAAGTTCAGCAATAAACATGGTAGGAACACCATAAAGAGATGTACATTTTTCATCCGAAACCGCTTTCAACGTAATATCGGGATCAAAACTGTCATTAGGAATTACCATGCAGGCACCGTGAGCGGTACAGCATATATTTCCAATCACCATTCCAAAGCAGTGATAAAAAGGAACAGGAATACATACGCGGTCTTTTTCCGTATACTTTAACCGGATACCAATAAAGTATCCGTTATTTAAAATATTATGGTGGGAAAGAGTAACTCCTTTGGGAAACCCTGTGGTTCCTGAGGTATATTGAATATTGACAGGATCATCAAACTGTACATGTTCTTCAAAACTATGGAGAACTTCATCAGAAATTTCCTGGCCGTTGTTTACAAAGTCTTCCCAGCTATCATCGAAGAAAATTTCGTGCTCTAAAGTAGGACAAACTTCCTTGGCATATTCAACCATTTCTTTGTAGTTGCTGGTTTTAAAGCTTAAGGAAGAAAAAATAAAACGAATTTCAGACTGGTTCAGTACATACGTAAGTTCATGGGTTCTGTAAGCGGGATTGATGTTCACCAAAATGGTTCCGATTCTGGCAGTGGCATATTGCAGAAGTACCCATTCATAACGGTTGGAAGCCCATATTCCTATTCTGTCACCACTTTTTGCGCCTAAAAATATCAGGGCTTTGGCAACAGCGGTTGTTTGATTGTAAAATTCTTGATAAGTAGCTCTATAACCTTGATGAACACAAATAAGTGCTTCTTGATTAGGGAATTTTTCGACAGTACTTTTAAGATTTGCTCCAATAGTCTGTCCTAATAATGGAACCTCAGATGCTCCATAAACATATGATAAAGGCATAGTAAAAAGATTTGGTGAAATAAAATTAACAATAATATCTTGAACTATAGCCTATGAATGCTAATTTTCCTGAGAATCTATCTCTTTAAGTTGCTCCAGATTTTTATCAAGTTTTTTGATGATACTTCCATACACCAATCTGTAATACACCCAGATCATAGATATGGCTAACAAAGTACTGATGCTAATGGCAACAATAATAACGGTAAGGTCAGAACCGGAAGGTTGTATATTTTGAGAATTTAAGGTATAAAATATAAAAGCAACCAATACAAAAGTAAATGCAAGCAGTAATACAATACTAATCAGGATGAAAGCATTGACTGTTTTTTTGAAACTGATAATTCTGGTAATAAGACCTTTTAGATTTTCTTCAATTTTTATTTTACGGTAATTCTGATAGAATTTCAGAACAAAATAAGCTGTAATTAATACGCTCAGAATTTTAATAGCTAAATAGAAATGACTGAAGTTGTTTTCCACTTCAGGGGCTTCATGAGTGCCTAGTTTTTCCAATATTTTACGGAAACCGTCGGACTCATTATCCTGAAAGAAATAGAATAAGCCCAAAAGAGAAAAGAACAGGAATTCAAAAACACTGATCCAGAAAATATATTTTACATAATTACGTGATTTTCTATTCAGCATTTGAAGAATCTTGCTGTTGTCATATTTCGGTGCTACAGGTTGTTCCTGCCATGTCTTTTTAAAGCTATCTAGATCAAATTCAGGCATATTTTTCCATCTGTTCTTTAAGGGTTTTCTTTAATCTGTTCATTTTCACGCGTGCATTAACTTCAGTGATTCCGAGGTTTTCTGCAATGTCCTTGTAAGGCAGATCGTCAAGATACATCATGACAATGGCTCTTTCTATATTAGGAAGAGTCTTGATTACCGTATACAAAAGCGAAATCTGTTGTTGTTTTTCATCATCATCTTCCACAAAATCTTTGTGGTTGATGTCCAGTTCATTCGTAGGAAGGCTTTTGCTTTTTTTTCTAAAGAGGGTAATGGCTGTATTAAGCGCTACACGATACATCCATGTTGAAATCTTGGAATTTCCTTTGAAAGAGTCATAACTTCTCCAGAGTTGCAATACAATCTCCTGAAAAAGATCCTCTTCATCTTCCAGTGAATTGGTATATAAGCGCGATACTTTAATAATCAGGCCCTGATTATCTTTGATGAGCTGCGCAAATTCTTTTTCTCTGGAATCCATAGATGTATAATGGCACGAAGATAATAATAATGTGGTAATTGGGGAAGAATAATTATAGTGAATAGCAATTGAGTACGGAACGTTGAGAAAATAAAGATGATTAAGCGAATTTGTAAATACTTCAATTCCTCCTTTTCCCGTGAAATTTATGTATCTTTGCATCCGCGAGAAAATCGGCTTGTTGATTTCCCGTTTACGGGAGGTAGGAAAGTCCGGACACCACAGAGCAGCAAAGCGGATAACATCCGTCACCCGTGAGGGTAGGACAAGTGCAACAGAAAGCAAGTACAGTTCGGCTGTAGTGAAACCAGGTAAACTCTTTGCGGTGCAATGGTAAGTATATCGGTTCTTTTCAGTAATGGAAATAGGGGCGGCTCGTCCTGAAAACCGAGGGGTAATCAGCTCAAGTGTTGCAGCAATGTACCACGTAGATAAATAACAGGCGCTTCTTCGGAAGTACAAAATCCGGCTTATAGATTTTCTCGTGATTTTTACAATACATTTTTCTTCGGATTTTTATTCTTAAAATCAGTTTTGTATTTATTTGTAAAACAAAACATTATGTATTTATAATTCTAATATAAGACTTTTAGAAAACTAAACAAGACTTATCAACGACTTTCGTATTCTTTTGTTATCTCAAATTTGGTATAAAGAAATTGAGATGAAAACAGAATACATTTTACAGTCTATTCCAGAAGCAAAACCAGGTTTTATTGTTATCCTAATGTATGTGGCGTTCATATATGGCTTATTTTGGGGAATTGATCAATGTTTGACCTATCTTTTCTATGGGATAACAAATGAGATCGTTATAAAAATTCTTAACAAGATTCTGTTGATTGGATTTATGTTTTTAAACTATAAAGTGGTAAAGTATTTTCTTTATCTCGTAAGAAAACAAAGAGAACGTCCTGTCATTTATCCTGTTTTAAACATTTCGAGAGAAGGAATGAATTATTACCCTGAAAATAAAGAAATTGAATGGGAGAATATTTCTGAAATACAGATTATAGATTCTGTGCTTTCTGTAACTGTGGATTTCAACCCTAAAAAAGATTTTAAACTGAACCTGTCCACAACAGATCTCCAGAAACAAATGACACAGGACCGTTTTGAAAAGCTACTGAAATATCATTATAAAAAAGAAGTCTATATTTACAATACTCCATCATCCTGTGGATGTGGTTGTTAATTTTAAGAGTATATACAGATAAAATGAATTAAAATGGAATCAGAAATTACTTTATATAAATCACGACAGGAAAAGGCAGGGTATTCTACAATTATACTTTTTATGATATCCTCAGTTGGTTTATTGGCAGCCTTTTGTGCAACGATTTTCCTTGTGTTTACCAACCAAAATCCGTTTAAAATTTTAATCTCCATTGTTGTTCTTTTATTTATATCTTTTTTTCTTTATGCTTCAGTAAAAATCTTGATTAGCTGCATTGCTGAACGGATGAAACCGGTTGAAGAGCCTGTAAAAATATTAACTATCAGCTCAAAAGGAATTTTTAATCATAGGGCAGAAAGACAATTGATCTGGAAAGAAATCTCTGAGATTCAGATTATAGATTCAATACTTTCAGTGACCGTAGATCCACATCCTGAAAAAGACTTTCAGTTGAACCTATCAGATACAGATGTTTACAAGCAAATAACGAGAGAAGATTTTGAAAATCTACTCAAACATCATTATAAAAAAGAGATGTATACCTATTATACCCCTCCATCCTGTGGATGTGGTGGTTGATTGAATACTCGTTTAAAAAGCAATAATCAATTAAGATTTTTAACCTCATGAAACCTGAATTTATCTCCGTTTTATTAGATGATACCCAGCTAGATTATCTCCAAAGTCCTTTGTGGAAAAGGATTTCAGATTACCAGATCGATCAGGATGAAGTCATCATTCCTTTTACCCGAAAATTGGCTCATACTGAAGGCTGGACGAGAAGGTTCTGCTTGCTTGCCATTGAAGAGTATAAAAAGTTTGTCTATTTATGCTGTATTTCTAAAAATGGAGCATCTCCTTCCATAGCTGTAGATAAAGTTTGGCATCTGCATTTACTCTATACTACTGAATATTGGAAAGAATTCTGTCCGAAAATTCTGGAAAGAGAATTGCATCATTTTCCGAATGTAGGTGGAATTAATGATTATAATAAGCATCAGGATTGGTATCTGGAAACATTGAAGCTTTACATCAATGTTTTCAGACAAAATCCGCCTGAATCTTTCTGGCGGATTCCAAAAGAAATTGAACTCTTCTTATTGCCTGAAAGTAAAAATAAGGTGAAAACCATCAGACAGTTCACATGGAAAAAGACCTTTGAAGATTTGCATTCAAAAGTCTTTAAATATATTCATGGTAAATCGGTTTACCAATAAATTTTTTGTTACTCTTCTAATAATTGTTTTTTAGCCTGCTGCAGATCTTCTTTATCTTTTTCTGAAAGGTGGGGATACTTAAGATTCATTTTCTCCAGGGTATCTATAATAATCTGAATGGCTGCCGTTCTGGCAAACCACTTATTGTCTGCAGGAAGTACATACCATGGCGCATGATCCTTTGAAGTTTCGTTGATTGCCGTTTCGTAAGCTTCCATATATTGATCGAATAGGGCTCTTTCCGGAAGGTCTCCAGCAGAAAACTTCCAGTTTTTTTCCTGTTCGTTGATTCTGTCCAAAAGTCTTTCCTTTTGTTCATCCTTAGAAACATTCAGAAAGATTTTGATGATTGTAGTTCCGTTCTGGGCAAGATGCTTTTCGAAGTTTCTGATGCTTTCGTAGCGGTTCTCCCAGAATTTATTGTCGAAATCTTTTACAGAAGACCATGTTTTTTCACTTAAATTATATTCAGGGTGTACTTTGCAGACTAAAACACTTTCATAATGGGAGCGGTTAAAAATTCCGATCATTCCTTTCTGAGGCAAAGCCAGATAGTGTCGCCAGAGAAAATCATGTGAATATTCCTTTGAGCTTGGAGTTTTAAAGCTGGTTACATTACAGCCTTGAGGATTTACCCCTCCAAAAACATGTTCTATCATACTGTCTTTTCCTGCAGCATCCATGGCCTGAAGTACAACCAGAAGGGATTGACTTCCATCAGCATAAAGCTTTTCCTGCAGTTCACGAAGCTTTTCTTTTTCCTGGATTAATAATTGTGTGCCTTCTTCTTTGGTAAGCTTTCCTTTATATGATGTGGAAGCTTTATTAATTGAGAATTTTCCATTTACCCTAAAGTCATCTGAGAAATTGGTGTCCATATATTTTTTTATTTAAAGATAAAAGATAAAAGATAAAAGATAAAAGATAAAAGATAAAAGATAAAAGATAAAAGATATTGTCGCTAAACAACTGTTATCCATCCGGATATCAACATCAATAGGGGTGGGCTATAATCCTGAGCATAAACTGAGGGTTTACGAAGGAAGCCCGGCCGATCAAATAAAGGCTTTAGCCAAAAACCTAAAAAATAGATGTATGAATGTAATTTTCATCCTCTAATATCCTGCGTGTCTATTACTATAAATATAATAAAAAAACCGCCTCAATAGAGACGGTTCCTTTATTTTTAAGTAGAGAATTACTTCGCAGTAGCTTTTTTAGCAACTTTTGCAGCTTTTTTCTCCGCTTTAACGGCTTCTTTCTGTTCTGCAGGAGTTAACACTTTTGCTTCAGGAGCACTAGCATCTACGTTTCCTTTGATGTAGATTACGCTTCTGCTGTTAGCAGGGTCGTTAGAGAAAACCTCAATCATTTTGTTGAACCCTCCTGTAAGAGCTGTGTTGTATCCAACTTTGATCTTAGCAGATTTTCCTGGCATGATCGGATCCTGGCTAAATTCTGGTGTTGTACATCCACAAGATGGTTTTACATTTGAAATGATCAAAGGCTTATCACCAGTGTTTGTTACTGTAAAGAATCTTGTACCATCAGAACTAGGCTTAATGTTACCATAGTCGAAAGTGGTTTTATCAAACGTAATTGTTTGTGCAGATGCAAGAGCAAATGTTCCGAATAATGCAATTCCTGCGATTAATTTCTTCATATTCTTGAATGTTAATATGTTTGTTAGATAAATTTTGTGAAACAAAGTTAAAAATTATTTTAATTCATGCTTAAAAATTTTTTTCTTTAGACTATTTTTGCAAATTGCAAGCCAAAGAAATAGAATTTATGCAGATTTCAGAAAAGTACAATCCACAGGAAACAGAACAGAAATGGTACAATTACTGGTTGGAAAACAAATATTTCCACTCAGAACCTAATGACAAACCACCATATACCGTGGTCATTCCGCCGCCAAACGTGACTGGGATATTACACATGGGACATATGTTGAACAATACCATTCAAGATGTTCTGGTCCGTCGTGCAAGAATGCGCGGGTTTAACGCTTGTTGGATTCCGGGAACAGATCACGCTTCCATTGCTACCGAAGCTAAAGTTGTTGCTAAACTGAAGTCTGAAGGAATCAACAAGTCCGATATTACCCGTGAACAATTCCTTGAGCACGCTTGGGAATGGACCAATAAATATGGAGGAACAATCCTTGAGCAGCTTAAAAAATTAGGATGTTCATGTGATTGGGACAGAACCCGATTTACATTAGAAGATAAGCTTTCACAACAGGTTATCAAAAGCTTTGTAGATCTTTATAACAAAGGATTGATCTACAGAGGATACAGAATGGTAAACTGGGATCCGGAAGCGAAGACCAATATTTCAGATGAAGAGGTGATTTTTAAAGAGCAGAACGGAAAATTATATTTCCTTAAATATAAGATTGAAGGTTCAGAAGAATTCCTTTCAGTTGCTACTACACGTCCTGAAACTATTTTTGGAGATACTGCTGTATGTATCAATCCTAATGATGAAAGATATGCTCATTTAAAAGGTAAAAATGTAATCGTACCCATCGTTAATAGAGTAATTCCTATTATCGAAGATGAATATGTTGACATCGAGTTTGGAACAGGTGCTTTAAAAATCACTCCTGCGCACGATACCAATGACTACGAGATCGGTAAGAAACATCAATTGAAAATGATTGATGCATTGGATGATGATGGAAATCTTAACGAGCACGGTCTCCACTATGCGGGACAAAATAGATTTGATGTAAGAAAGCAGATCGCAAAAGAATTAGAAGAAAAAGATCTTTTACTAAAAGCAGAAGATTATGTAAATAAAGTAGGAACATCCGAAAGAACTGGGGCTGTTATTGAACCTAAAGTTTCAGTACAGTGGTTCCTTAAAATGTCTGAAATTGCTAAACCAGCATTGGATGTAGTAATGGATGACGAAGTTAAATTCTATCCGGATAAATTTAAAAATACTTACAAATACTGGATGGAAAACATCCGTGACTGGAATATTTCCCGTCAGCTTTGGTGGGGACAGCAGATTCCAGCATACTATTACGGTGCAGGAGATGAAGATTTTGTAGTAGCTGAAACTAAAGAAGAAGCTTTAATATTAGCAAAACAAAAAACAGGAAATCAGGAATTAACAATAGAAGGTCTTAGACAAGATGATGATGCACTAGATACCTGGTTCTCCTCATGGTTATGGCCGATGTCTGTATTTGATGGATTGCTTGATCCAGAAAATAAAGATATCAACTATTACTATCCAACTTCTGACTTGGTTACAGGTCCGGATATTATTTTCTTCTGGGTAGCCAGAATGATTATGGCAGGATTGGAATACAGAAAAGAAGTTCCATTCAAAAATGTTTATTTCACAGGAATCGTAAGAGACAAGCAGAGAAGAAAGATGTCAAAATCTTTAGGAAACTCTCCGGATCCGCTTGAGTTAATGGATAAATATGGAGCTGATGGTGTTCGTGTAGGTATTCTATTGAGTTCTGCAGCAGGAAATGACCTGCTTTTTGATGAAGACTTGATGCTTCAGGGAAGAAACTTCATGACGAAGATCTGGAATGCCTTCCGTTTAATCAATATGTGGAATCATGAAGACAAGCCGGCTATTGCTACAGATAATCAGGCTATCGAATGGTTTGAAAATAGATTGAATAAAACCATTGTTGAGATCAACGATCAGTTTGAAAAATTCAGAATTTCTGATGCCCTGCATTTGATCTATAAATTAATTTGGGACGATTTTTGTGGGTGGTATCTTGAAGCGATCAAGCCTAACTATGGAGAAGGTATTTCTAAAGAAGTGTATAACAAAACAATATATTTCTTTGGAGAACTAATGAAGTTACTTCACCCGTTCATGCCTTTCTTAACAGAAGAGTTATGGCAGACGATTTCTGAAAGAAATATTGAAGAAGCTTTAGTGGTTGCTCAGCAGAAAGAAGCTGGTGCGTTTGATGAGACGATCATTAAAAACTTTGAGACTGCAGCAGAATTGATCTCTGGAGTAAGAAATTACCGTCAGACAAAAGGGGTTTCACCAAGAGAAGCCGCCGAAATATATACCAATGCTACTGAATTTGCTAATGAAGCAGTAGTAAGAAAACTGGCAAATGTTTCTGAAATTCATTTCGGACAGAAAACAGATAAGCCAAGCTTTACATTCCTTGTAGGGGCAACGGAAGTTTCTATTCCTTTAAGTGAAAACTTAGATCTAGGAGAAGAAAAAGCTAAAACTGAAGAAGAATTAAAGTATCTTAAAGGATTCTTGATTTCAGTAGATAAAAAGCTTTCTAACGAAAAATTTGTTGCTAATGCTAAACCTGAAGTTGTAGAGGTAGAGCGTAAGAAGCAAAAAGATGCTCTTGACAAGATTGCGATCTTGGAAGAGAAGCTGAAAAGTTTGTAAATAAACCCAATAATGAAAGAAGTTGTTGGAATATCAGGCTGAGCACAGATGAAAAATCTGCGAACGAATGTTCACGAAGCCTTTTTAAAATGAGATGAAACAGTATTTCGTATATATTTTAAGATGTTCCGATAACTCCTATTATACAGGAGTTACCAATGATATTGAAGTTAGATTGGCTCAACATCAATCAGGTAAATTTCCTGAAAGTTATACCTATAAAAGAAGACCGGTTGAACTAGTCTTCTTTTATGTATTTAATGACATTATTCAAGCGATAGCGTTTGAAAAACAAGTAAAAGGTTAGAGTAGAAAGAAGAAGGAGGCTATTATAAATGATAATTGGGATAAACTAAAAGAATTATCTGTTTGTCAAAATAAAAGTCATTCTGATTATTTTAATAAGAATGATCAAAAAGGCTTCGACTCCGCTCAGCCTGACACTAAGAATAAGTAATACAATAAAATGAAACATATAGAAAACATAAAAAAACTATTTTCGAAGGACTTTGTAGAAAGTCCCTTGTTAGAAAGTTTTGAAGTAGGGAAGATTTATCTATCCAGTGGAAAGCTGGTAGCTTGTGATCCCTTAATCACCAATGATATGCTTTCTTTTTCTACAGAATTCCCAAAAGGAGAATTTTCTGTGATATTGCATAAGGAAAGAGACAGCAATTGTGTAGCCTATGCAGAAATTATTTTTAATACTGCGGAAATTAAAGACTGGAAGCTGGCAACTACTTCGGGACAGAATATTAAAGAACTGACAGAAGGAGAAGTTTTCGGATATCCGGTAGAAAGCGGTATGGGCTGTTTCATGGATGTGGATACCCAAAACAGTCTTAATGAATTGGAACAGAAGCTTTATCACAATAAAGGCGGAGACTTCATGGGAATCTATGAAGAGTTTTTCCATGAGTATTTCTTCGATGAAAACGGTGCGATAGATCAATATGCATTTTTAAAGCCTTCAGAAGCTCATCCTGGGACTATATTTGCTTTTGAGACCGGATATGGGGAAGGTTTTTATGCCAGCTATATTGCTTATGATAAAAATCAATCACCAGTGAAGATTATTACAGAATTTATTGAAATAAGTTAGGTAAAATTAGTTATTTTTGGCACGGAATTTAGTCTGTTATAATTTTTAAACTAATATCAAACACAATGAATTTCTCATCAGAACAACCAAAAATTATCGTTGTAGGGAGCTCCTCAATAGATCTTGTTTTGGAAACCGATAAACTTCCCTCGCCTAACGAAACCGTTCTGGCTGTTAACTCAGAGAGCTATTTTGGCGGGAAGGGAGCCAACCAGGCAGTAGGAACTGCAAGATTAGGTGCCAGTGTTTATTTTATAGGTTGTGTTGGAATGGATCCCCTGGGGCAGCAAATCATGAGAAATCTGGTAGGCGAAAATGTAAATGTAGGCTTTGTACATGAAACAGATAAAGAGTCAACAGGAACAGCTTATGTGACGACCTCTGAGGGAAATGCCGCTATTGTGGTAGTACCTGCAGCGAATAAATATCTGAGTGTCTCTCATATTGACGAAGCGGACCGCTATTTTCATACTTCAGACCTAATCCTCGTACAGCTTGAGGTTTCTATGGATGTTGTAGAATATACCGTAAGAAAAGCAAAAAAATATGGTAAAAAAGTAGGCCTATATGCTTCTCCTGCTATGAGAGTAAATGATGCAATTCTGGAGGAGGTAGACTTTATTGTTGCCAAAAGTAATGAGTTGTTCATCATTTTTGGAGAAGAAAAAAGAGAAGAGGTTCTTAAAAAATACTTTAACAAAGTGTTTGTAAGGGACGATACCAATTCTACCATTTATTTTGATGGTACAGAAATGAAGTATTACAGAAAGAATAAAGAGAAGACCGTTTATAAGATGGGAATGGGAGATGCATTTACTTCTGGATTTGCGATTGCCCTTTGTCATGGGAACTCTGTTGAAGACTGTGTGAAGTTTGGAAATGAGGTTTCATCACGGGTTTCAGGAAATAAAGGGTCACAGACTGGTTTACCAAGAATGTCAGATTTCTTTTCTTAAAGCTATTTACGGCATATCGAAAGTTTAAAACTAAACATTATTATATACTGAAAATGTCCACTTTTATAGTGGATTTTTTCTTTTTATCCTATGGAAAAACTAATACTTACCACAGAAGACCATGCTTTCCTGGCTGCTCATCTTTTTCAGCCAGAAAAAAATAATGGGAAATTATTGCTCATTAACTCGGCAACGGGCGTTAAGCAACAGGTATATTTTTCTTTTGCCAAATACTTTTCGGAGCAAGGATTTACTGTGATTACATATGACTACAGAGGAATAGGGTTGTCTAAACCAGAAAATATGAAAGGTTTTCATGGATCTATGAGAATCTGGGGCTCCAAAGATTTTAAAGCTGTAACAACGTACATTAAAAATCATTTTCCTGAGTACAGAAAATTATGCCTGGGACATTCCGTAGGTGCTTTGATTTTAGGAATGAATAAAGACTCCGAAATGTTTGAAGAATTGATATTCGTAGGAACTCAGAATGCTTTTGTAGGAAATCTCAGACTGAAAACAAAGATTGAAGCGTATCTCGGATTTGGAATTGTACAGCCATTAACCACTTCATTGCTAGGATACTTTCCTGCAAATTGGTTTGGACTTGGAGAAAGTCTTCCAAAAAATTGTGCATATGACTGGAGAACCTTAATTTTAAACAAAAAATCAACCAACAGACTGTTGGAGAAGATTGATGATTATTCTAAAAATTTAACACAGAAAGTATTTGTTGTTCGTGCAGAAGATGATGTATGGTTAACAGAAAAAGGAGTTCTGAGTCTTTTAAACAACACATATCCTAACCTTAAACCAACTTACAGACTGGTAAAAACTACAGAGTCTGAAAAAAAAGAAATCGGACATGTTAATTTTTTTAGAAATTACAATCACAAGCTCTGGGATATTATTTTAAATGAACTGATAGATTATTAATGGAAAGTACGATTAACAACACCGTAGAATTTGTAAAAGAAAAACTGGAAGGAGCTGAAGCAGGACATGACTGGTTCCATATTGAAAGAGTGTGGAAGCTGGCTAAAAAAATAGCTGAAACAGAAAAAGATTGTGACCAGGATGTGGTAGAATTGTCTGCATTATTGCATGATATTGCAGATCCTAAATTTCATAACGGAGATGAGACAATAGCTCCAAAAATATCCAGAGAATTTCTAGAAAGTCAAAATGTTCCCAATGAAACCATTGCAAAGGTTTTATTTGTGATCGAAAATATTTCATTTAAAAACAGAGGCCAGGCACCTGCTAATCCGTCTATTGAACTGAAAATTGTACAGGATGCTGACCGTATCGACGCTATTGGAGCGATAGGAATTGCCAGAACGTTTAACTTTGGAGGGTTTAAAAATAATCCAATGTATGATCCCAATGTTCAGCCTGATTTAAATATGTCTAAAGAACAATACAAAAAATCTAACGGGACAACCATCAATCATTTTTATGAAAAATTATTACTTCTAAAGGATTTGATGAATACAGAGCACGGAAAAAAAATGGCACAGGAAAGGCATGATTATATGCTGAATTTCTTAGATCAGTTTTATAAAGAGTGGAATGTAGACTAACATGCTCTCAAAAAATCTGAAATCAGTATCTTTGCAATATGGTATTTTTCATTCTTGTTATCTTTTGGGCGTGTATATTTTCTCTGGTTTTATATAAAATAAAATCGGGAAGAATGGCGAAATGGGCAAGACTGTTCCGTATTGTAACAGTGGTTTCTTCCATCTCAATTTTTACCTATTGGTTTATAAAGAAAAGTGCTGTGGCGTTTGTGGATAACTCTGTAGGGCTACAGGTCATCAATAAACTTCCTCAAGCATTGGATTTTTATCTTATCAATGTTAATAAAATTGATAATACTACTAAACTTGAACCTAAACATGTCGGGAAAATACGTCCTGAATATTACAGAGTGGAATACCTGAAAATGGACAAGTCTGATGAGTATTGGATTGTAGGGTATCTCGGAAAGAAGAATCTGGTTTATTTTTCACAGCATTCTGTTCCTAATAAGAATATAGATCAGATTGTGGAAGTGCAGAATTATATCAACCAAAGTATGAAACTGTCTGATGCAGCTAAAAAACAGATAGATGCCTACAATTATGAAAACACAAAGCTGGGAATCTGGATTACGTTGGATTTTCTGCTTTTATTTCTTAACCTGGTATTACTTCTTAAGAAAAATAATAAGAACTAAATTATATATTCTCTCGCAGATTTTACTGTTCCGGCAGATGATTGTATGATACCAATCTGTTGTATTTGTGAAATCTGCGAGAGTTTTTTTATTAAGGATAATCCAGAAGGTGCATAATCTGTTCCTTAAATTCTTCAGGACATGCTCTTATTAATTTATCCTTATTTTGTTTACTGATCTGATGAGGTTCCAGCCATTCTGTTTTGTTGGAGTTCAGGCTATGATTGTCATATACTCTTTTTATAGTATGGTCTTCATAGAAGGTATATTCATCTCCAAGCGAATTGCTGGAGACACTGATTGTACAAATTTCCTTTTTCATGACATTTATTTTTTTAGTATACCTTTTTCAAGATAAATAGGGTATTACTCTAATGTATAAAATTTTCCGTTATGAAAAGGCTTTTATTGTAATTCGTGCTGTTAATTAAAATTAGTCTATTTAAAATAAGGTTCCTGTACTTTCAGTGGCCATTTGGGGAATATGGATGTTGGTCTTCCATTCTTCATTCATTTTTTTGATGAAATAAGAGGAAAGAAGTGGAGAAGCTTTTTCAATATTCTGGTGAACGAAGAAATACAGATTCTGAAGACCATCTTTTTTCCATTGGGTAAGATGTTTTAACCAATCATCCAGTCTTTCATAATCACTTTCTGCATTGGCTCCAACATAGCGGATAAACGCGTTAGGAGTGGTAAGGCGCATATGAAGCATATCTCTTCTCCCGGCAGTATCTACAATGATGTTTGTGATATTATGGGCTTCAAAAAGTTCACAGGTGGTATTCAGAATTTCCTCATCGGTAAACCATTCCGTATTTCTTAATTCTATGGCAAGAGGAACTTCCTTGGGCCATTCTTTTACGAATTTTTCCAGTCTGTCATAATCTTTGGGTTTAAAGTTATCGTGAAGCTGAAGAAAGGCCATTCCCAGTTTTTTATCAAAATTAATGACTGCTGAAGCAAAATGGGTAACCGGTTCTGTAACATCAATAAGTCTTCTGAAATGAGAAACAGTATTGGTGATCTTAGGGAAAAATTTGAAATTTTCCGGAGTTTTCTCCTTCCATGTTTTTACCTGATCCGGCGTGGGCATTCCATAAAATGTGGCATTTAATTCAATGGAATTAAATTGAGTGGCATAATATGTTAGCTCATCCTTGGTTCCTTTGGGATAAAATCCTTTAAGGTCTGTTTTATTCCATTTGGCACACCCGATAGAAATGTTTTCCAGTCCTTTTTTATTAAGACTTAAAATTTCTTTGGTTCTCGAGTGATCTTTGGGAAGGGTGAAGTCTATTTTTGAAGGGTCTTCTACTTGTCCGAATTTCATATTAAGCGGTTTTAATGTTTAAAATTAATCATTTTTTTGCTGTAATTTTCATAGAAACGATATAAAATCGAGGATGAAATTTGTGATGTACATTAAGTTTTTTTTAAGGAAATATTAAACTTCATGTTATGTAATGTTAATTCTATGTTACCATACTTCATATTGAGTCGGTATAATTTTACAGTAAGTTTTGTAGCAATAAAAATATGAAGAAAAAATTGATCTGTGCTTTTGCTTTATTATCTTTTGGGTTTGCATTTTCACAGGAAACCAGCTCTAAAATTTTTGGAAGATTAAAAGGTATTTCTTCCGAAGTTACAGTGAAGGTAGTACATATTCCTACCAATAGTACTTTTGAAACTAAGAGTAACAGCAAAGGACAGTTTAGCTTGGACAATCTTCAGCCGGGAGGTCCTTATAAAATTGAGATATCTGACGGTTCACAGGTTATTTACGAGAATTCCAATCTGCAGCTTTCTTTAGGAAATAATGACCTGCCTGTAGTAGATGTTGGCAATAAGGAAAAGACAATTGACGAGGTGAAGATCACTTCAAAAAAGACCAACGTAAAATATGGAGTGGGAATCAACCAGGCTCAGATTTCAGGACTCCCTAATATTAACCGGGGGATTCAGGATGTAACCAAGCTAATTCCGCAAAGTGCCAATAACTCTTTCAATGGAACGAATTTCCGTTATAACAACGTTACTATTGATGGTTCAATTAATAATGATGCCATTGGGTTCAGTCCTTCATTGGGTGGACAGACGGGAACTTCTGGAATGCCTGGAAGCAGTACGCGTTCCAATTCGATAAGCTTGGATGCTATTCAGGATGTACAGGTCTATATTGCTCCTTATGACGTGAAACTTGGAAATTTCCTTGGGGGAAGTATCAATGCCGTAACCAGAAGTGGTAGTAATGATGTTACAGGTTCCATGTATGTATATGGAAGAAATGCTGCTATAACAGGAAGAAACAGGGTAGGGGATAATTCCAAAATGCCAAGTGATTTTTCCGATTTTATTTATGGAGGAAGAGTAGGGCTGCCTGTAGTGAGAGATAAAGTATTTTTATTTACCAATCTTGAATATACCAAAAGGGTAGATCCTATATTTTATAATGCGAATGATCCTAATGCATTGATAGATGAATCGGTGGCTCAGAAACTTTCAGACTTTGTTCAAAAGAAATACGGATTTGATATAGGAAGTTTCAATGGATATAATAACTTTTCTGAAAGTGCTAAACTTTTCAACAAGTTGGACTGGAAGATCAATGATAAGCATACTTTATCCATCAAAAATAATACAGTGTTTTCACAAGCTTCCAATCTTGAAAGAGATGGAGCCAACTTTAGATTTTCCAGTATGGATTTTGTTCAGAAAAATACTGCATCCACTACCACTCTTGAGTTGAAGAGCCGTTTTAATGATAAATGGAATAATAATTTAGTAGTTGGATATTCTTCTATTCATGATTACAGAGATCCTACTTCCAGCAATGCTATGTTCCCACAGGTGGAAATTACTCATAATGGTGGAACTATTCTGTTCGGGAATGATAGGGAAGCTACTGTTTTCAATATGAAGCAGAAAACTTTTGAAATTACGGATAACCTTACTTATAAAACAGGAAATCATACTTTCTTATTAGGAACTCACAATGAGCTATACAATATCAATTATGGTTTTGTAAATGCTTTGAATGGAAGAATATCTTATAAATCGTTAAATGATTTTTATAACGGGACTCCTGCAAGGGTAAGAGGAACTTATCCTTTTGGCGGAAACAGCAGACAAGACCTTTTCGACAATCCTTATGCCCAATATAAAGTAAATCTTCTTTCATTATATCTGCAGGATGAGATCAATTGGGGGAGAGTGAGACTTTCACCGGGAATTAGAGTTGATTATACAGATTTACCTAATAAGCCACAATTAAGTCCGACGGTTAATAACTCTCCTCAGGATCCTTATTTCGGAAATACTTACAACTATACTCCATTAAGCCAGTTAACCAATAGTTATCTTAATAAACCTACTTTATCACCAAGATTAGGATTTACCATTGATGTTACGGAAGACAGATCTATGGTGTTAAGAGGAGGTTCCGGTATTTTCGTGGGAAGAATTCCGTTTGCATGGTTAGGGTATGCTTATTATAATGATGGCGTTGGCTTTGGAAGCTATGATTATAATGCGCCAACAGCGACACAGATTGCAACTAATGGAGACCCTCTAATAGGAGCTAATTTCCCGAAATGGCAGAATTCATCTAAAGTACAGGTTGACCTTATTGATAATAACTTTAAGATGCCAAGAGTCTGGAGAAGTTCCCTGGCATTTGATTATACGCTTGCCGGATATAAACTGACACTGGAAGGAATTTATACGAAAGTACTTTATGATCTGAAATTCCAACAGGTGAATAAAACAGATAATGTGACGTACTACAGCTATGATGTGAATCACGAAATGCCGATCTACACAACGAATATTAATAGTAACTTCTCTAATGCTTATCTACTATCCAATACAAAAGAAGGGTATCGTTACAACCTGACAGCTCAGATTTCAAAATCATATAATTTCGGATTTAATTTCTTTGCAGCTTATACTTATGGTGATGCTAAGGATATTACGAATGGTATCAGAAACTCTATGGAAAGTAACTGGCAGATGAACCAGTCTTTGACGCCAAATGATGCTCAGCTAACAACTTCCAATTTTGCAATCAAAAATAGAATTGTGGCCAATTTGGGATATGCATTTAATATTTCCAAATCTAACAGATTATATACCAATGTGTATTTTAACGCACAATCAGGAAATCCTTTCTCATGGGGATTTGTAAACAGTACGATTGCCAATACAGGACAGGCAGCTGGTCTTGCTTATATCTTTAAAGATGCTGGTGAAGCTGCAAAATATATTGTTCCTATAAAAGATGGATCAGGAAATGTACTGGTAAGTGCTCAACAACAGGTTGCGGATTATGAAAACTTCGTTAATAACAATGATTATCTGAAATCCAGAAGAGGAAAGTTTACGGAAAGAAATGGAGATACAACACCTTGGAATGTTCAGGCAGATATCAGAATTATGGATGAGATCAGACTGAGTGAAAAATCTAAGAATAATATTCAGATTTCATTAAGTATCATCAATTTCACCAATTTACTGAACAAAGACTGGGGTAAGGTGTACTTTGTGCCTAACACGTTCAACTCTACGGCAAGTGTAGGGCTTACCAAGGCAGGAAATATTGCAACGGGGCAACTGTCAGCAGGAGATCCTACTTATAACTTTAAAACACCGGGATCTGCTTATACCATCGATCAGTTTGCATCAAGATTCCAGGCACAACTGGGTGTAAGATATAATTTTTAATACTTCTTTTTACAAATACTTCTTTCAAAGGTTCGGATTTTCTTTCCGGGCCTTTTTTATGAGTAATGAATGATGAGCAATAAGTGATGGGAAAAAATTCTCATTATTTAAGAAGATAATTACAAATATATTCAATGGCTTTAGCTAAAACTTATTTTAGGATTGAACATTATCACAAATAAAAAAGCACGCCATCCGGCGTGCTTCTGCTAATATAGCGTGTTTATTATTTGATCTTATGCCTCGCAGCTTGAGCATGAAACAAAGTTCACCATCATTTCTTTTGAAACGGAAGAACTTCTTTGGTAATAAAGAGTTTTTACTCCTTTTTTCCAAGCTTCGATATACAGATAGTTTACATCTTTTACAGGCATTGTAGATGGAATCTGAAGGTTCAGAGACTGTGCCTGGTCAATATATTGCTGTCTTTGGGCAGCCTGAGAAATGATCTCCATTGGAGAGATTTCCTTGAATGTTTTGAATACTGCCTTTTCTTCAGGAGTAAGCTCATTCAGGTGTTGTACAGAACCGTGATTCAACATGATGGTTCTCCATGTTTCCTCGTTATCCAATCCTTTTTCTTTCAATAGTTTTGCCAGGTATTTGTTCTTACGCATAAAGTTTCCTTTAGCCAAACCTGCTTTATAATAGTTAGAAGAAAAAGGTTCAATTCCAGGAGAAGTTTGTCCTAAAATTGCAGAACTTGAAGTGGTAGGAGCAATAGCCATTGTGGTGGTATTTCTTAATCCGTATCCTTTCAATACTTCCGGTTCTCCATAGATGTTGGCAAGTTCTCTTGAAGCCTGTTCAGCCTGATCTTTAATATGTCTGAATGCTCTTGCGTTAAACTGAGTCGCTTCAAAACTTTCAAACGGGATCATATTTTTTTGTAGGTAAGAATGGTATCCTAAAACTCCTAATCCAAGAGCTCTGTGACGCATTGCGAAGTTTCTTGCTCCTTGTAAGTAGTAGTTTCCTTCAGTTTTATCGATGAATTCAGATAAAACAGCATCCAGGAAATATACGGCTAATTTAACAGCATCTGTATCTTTCCACTCATCGTATAATTCAAGGTTCATAGAAGACAGACAGCAGATGAATGATTCCTCCATAGTAGAAGGCAGCATGATCTCAGAACAAAGGTTACTTGCGTTTACCGTCATTCCAAGGTCTTTATATACCTGTGGTTTGTTTCTGTTTACGTTGTCTGTGAAGAAAATATAAGGAAGACCTTTTTGCTGGCGGCTTTCTAATACTCTTGCCCAAACTTTACGTTTCTCCATATCACCGTCTATCATATCCTGCATCCAGTAATCTGGTACACATACTCCGGTAAATAGGTTCTGAATTGGGCTACCAATATCTTTAATGGATAAAAACTCTTCAATATCTCCGTGGTCAATATCTAAGTAAGCAGCAAAAGCACCTCTTCTTACTCCTCCTTGGGAAACAACATCCATAGCTGTGTCAAAAAGCTTCATGAATGAAACAGCTCCTGAAGACTTTCCGTTATCAGTAACAGCTGTTCCTCTGTTTCTCAGTTCTCCAAAATATCCTGAAGTTCCCCCTCCGATTTTTGTCTGCATGATAACTTCACCCATTTTATGAGTAATTCCTTCAATGCTGTCCGGAATGTGAGCGTTAAAACAAGAGATTGGAAGACCTCTTTCTGTTCCCATATTAGCCCATACAGGAGAGGAGAAGCTGATCCATCCTTTTGTAATCATTTCTTTGAATGCTGCTTGAAGTTCCGGTTTGTATAACCTTTTTGCAGCAGCAGTGGTAATTCTGTCGATAGCTCCGTCTACCGTTTCACCTTTCAACAGATATCCTCTGTTCAGCATCTGCTCAGACTCTTCGTTGAGCCACCATATATTTGAATTTTGCTCTTCCATAGATGTTATATTTTCGAATTCCAGAATGAAATTCCCGCTCCGGAATTTTGTTTTTTTATATTATTGATTGTAAAAATTCTACTTTGTGAGAGTCATTCAGCCCGCTTTCATCTCTCAACCTTTGAAATTCCTTAAAAGACGGAATATTCAAAACTTCATGCTGAACATCTTCATTAATGTAGTTTGAATAATGTAGAAAAGTAACGCCATCCTCCTTTACAAAAACCTTATATTCAAATGTTGACTGATCTAAATTTTTAAAATCTTCAAGGAACTTTTGAATATTGGCCTTATTGGCAGGAACAAATTCAGGTTTTACGGTATAGCTTACCATTACATTAATCATATTATTTGTGCTTATTAAGTTAACTGTTGTTCTGTTTTGAAGTATGAGAAATTATTAATCCTAATACTTTCTGCTTTGACGCTCGCTTCGCTCGCGCCTTTATATTAGAACAAGTCGTTTGCTGTAATACTCTTATCGTGTTTCGTGTAATCTACAGGTCTTTTTGCAAAGAAATCATCTAGTGAATTTGCGAAAACTTCCTCTTCAAACCATACCATTGGTCTGTATTGTTCCGGAGTGATGTTGTATCTTGTTTTCATGTTGATTTTCTTCAAACTGTCATCTACACGATACTTCATGAAGTTCAATAGATCTTCTTTAGATACGTTATCAATTTCACCTAGTTCAAAGATCCAACTAAGAATATCTCCTTCTCTTGCGATAGATTCATCTACAAGCGTATAGATGTCTTCAATATCGCTGTCTGTTAATAGATCTGGTTGTTCTTCACGGATTTTGTTGATCAGGTAGATTCCTGCATTAGCGTGAATTTGCTCATCTACAGAAGTCCATGCGATGATATTGGAAACATTTTTCATGAATCCCTTGAATCTTGTGAAAGAAAGGATGATGGCAAATTGAGAGAAAAGAGAAACGTTTTCTACTAAGATACTGAATAACAATAGTGCAGAAACATATTCTTTAGGAGTAGCAGAGTTGGCATGTTTTAAGGCATTTCCAAGGAACTCAATTCTCCCTTTTACAGCTGGAATCTCAATTACATTAAGGAATTCGTCATTATATCCTAATACTTCCAATAAACGGGAATATGCTTCAGAATGACGGAACTCGCATTCTGCAAAAGTAGATCCTAATCCATTGAATTCAGGTTTCGGAAGGTGGTTGTATAAATTCCCCCAGAATGTCTTTACAGACACTTCAATCTGTGCAATGGCTAAAAGCGCATTTTTCACAGCATTTTTTTCATGTGGCTCCAACTGCGAATGAAAATCTTGTACATCTGCAGTAAAGTCCACTTCCGAATGTACCCAGAATGATTTGTTGATGGCTTCTACAAATTGCAGAACCTCTGGGTATTCAAATGGCTTATAGCTTACTCTCTTATCAAAAATTCCCATATTAAATATCTTTATAATTAAATAATTCAGATCTCTGTGGAAAATGTTCAGAATGTGTATAACTTTTTGTTTTTGTGATGGTTGTGAATTTAAGTTATTCACATTGAAAGTTTTCTTTTCTGAGCAAAATCTATTTACAAAGTTCGAAAAAAAGAACTGATTTTGAAAGAGGTAAATACTAATAGGCTGACTTTTAGCTGTAAAAGTTTTCCACATTTACATGAAACAGGCACAAATAATAGGCTAGAGGGCTATATAGGGGATAAATGCATGGAAAACTCAAGTTACAGTTAAACAAAAATTGACAAATCACTTTAAATAAAGGTTTAAGATATTAAACAAAAAAAAATTTGAATAAATTTTCATTCTTGTAACAAATTGAAAATATCATCTACTTATTGGGTATAAAACATACATCACTTAATGTTAGTAATTCAGGATTTACATAAATCATACGATACAGGAAAAAGCAAGCTTCATGTTTTGAAGGGAATCAATCTGAATATTTCAGAAGGAGAGTTTGTTTCCATTATGGGAAGTTCCGGTTCCGGAAAATCTACCCTTCTTAATATTATTGGTATTCTGGATGAAAAAGATTCAGGTACCTATGAATTGGATGGCGTTCCTATTGAGCATTTATCAGAAGTAAAAGCTGCAGAATACAGAAGTAAATTTTTAGGATTTATTTTCCAGTCTTTTAATCTTATCAGTTATAAAACCGCTCTTGAAAATGTAGCTCTTCCATTGTACTATCAAAATGTACCAAGAAAAGAGCGTAATCAAAAGGCTTTGGAATATTTGGAAAAAGTAGGTCTTGCACAATGGGCAGATCATCTTCCTAACGAACTTTCAGGGGGACAGAAGCAAAGGGTAGCCATTGCAAGAGCTTTGATCACCAATCCGAAAGTAGTATTGGCGGATGAGCCTACCGGAGCATTGGATTCAAAGACCACTCATGATATTATGAAGCTTCTTCAGGATATTAACAATGAAGGAAAAACAATCATTGTAGTAACCCACGAACCGGATGTAGCAGCACAAACGAAGAGAAATGTTATACTGAAGGATGGTATTATTGAAAGTGATGAGTTTATTAAGCAGATTGTGCTTTAAGCAATTTGAGAATTTGAAAATGAGATAATTTGAAAATTGAATGATGTTATTCTTTTAATTTTTCAATCTTTTAATATTAATAAAAATGTTTGACCTAGATCGTTGGCAGGAAATATTCAGCTCTATCCGTAGTAATGTACTTCGGACGGTGCTTTCGGGATTTACGGTAGCTTTAGGACTGTTTATTTTCATTGTACTTTTTGGAATAGGACAAGGGCTTCAGAATGCTTTCTCGGAAGGGTTTGCAGGTGATGCCAAAAACCTGATTACCATTTATACAGGAAAAACAACCTTAGCTTATAAAGGATTACAGTCTGATAGAAGTGTAAGCATGAATAATGACGACTACGATTTCCTTGTGAATACAGATAAGGAAAAAGTAGGAGCAGCCAGTCCAAGATATGCAACCAATTTAATGGTGAAATATGGAAAGGAAAGCGGTTTGTATCAGGTTCATGGTGCCGAGCCGGGAGAACAGGTTATTGAAAATAGAAACCTTGTTGAAGGACGTTACATTAATTCCTTTGACTTAGCAAGAAAACAGAATGTAGCCGTTATCGGAAGAATGGTTCAGAGAGACCTTATTAAAAATGGTGGTTCCATAGGCAAAGAACTGGATATTAACGGAACAATGTTTAAAGTGGTAGGAGTGTTTTCCGATGATGGTGGAGACCGGGATGAAAGACATATTACAGTTCCGATTACCACTTTACAACAGATGAAAAAAGGTTCGGATACAGTAAATACGGTTTATATCGCCTATAATGATAAATTACTTAACCCTCAGGATGCCATTAAATATGGAGATGAACTTAGAGATAAACTGAAAGCAAGAAAGAGTGTGTCTCCAGATGATGAAAATGGAGTCCGTGTCTGGAATAATGCCAAAAACATGAATGATACCTTCGTCTTTATGGCAGTTCTTACTGCAATTGTAGGGTTCATTGGATTGGGAACATTATTAGCAGGGATTATCGGGATCAGTAATATCATGGTGTATATCGTAAAAGAAAGAACCAAAGAAATCGGGGTACGAAAAGCCATTGGAGCCAAACCGGCAGGAATTGTAGCATTGATCGTTCAGGAAAGTGTTGTGATTACAGTAATTTCCGGATTTGTGGGAATAGGAGTCGGAGTTTTAACATTAAGTCTGATAGGTGATAGCCTTGAAGAGTTTTTCATTAAAAATCCAAGTGTAGGATGGGGATCAATCTTTATGGCATTTATTGCATTGGTTTTTTCCGGATTGATTGCAGGATTTGTTCCGGCATACAGAGCTTCGAGAATTAAGCCGATTGAAGCATTAAGAACGGAATAATCATTTGAAAAGAAGATAATTTGGAAATGCAGTAATGATAACAATTTGTTGATTTACTCTTTTCGACTATTAATAATTTATAATTCAAAAAGGTGAATATCATATTTAAAAAAGATACTTGGCAGGAAATTTATTATTCATTGAGGAATAATAAACTCCGCACATTTCTTACCATGATTGGAGTAGGATGGGGCATGTTTTTGTATGTAAGCCTTCTTGGGGCAGCAAAAGGTATGGAGAATGGTTTTGATAAACTGTTTTCAGGATTTGCTACCAACTCTATTTTCCTGTGGGCACAGAAGACATCTATTCCCTACGAAGGTTTTCCTAAAGGAAGAGAAGTTCATTTGAACCTGTCCGATATGGAAATGCTCAAAAGAAAAATAATTGATGTAGATTATATATCACCTCAGAATGCAAGGGGAAGCTTTACCGGAACACCCGGAGAATCTGTATCAAGAAATGGGAAAAGTGCTACCTATTCTCTTACAGGAGATTATGCAGTAGGAAATAAAATTTCAGAAAAGAAACTTATTTACGGACGTTATCTCAATGATGCGGACGTTTCTGGAAATAAAAATGTAGTGGTTATAGGAGAAGAAATCTATAAAAACCTTTTTGATTCCAAGAAAAAAGAAAATCCGATAGGGCAGTCTATTAATATAAAAGGAATATTTTTCAATGTAATTGGTGTTTTCAGAGTAAAGAAAGGGGGTGGTTTTGAGAATGATCAAACAGCCTTTATTCCACTATCCACTTACACTAAAATGTATAATGCCGGAGAACAGATTGACCTGTTTGCTATTGTAAGCAAGCCTAATGCTAACGTTAATGGTGTTGAAGAAGAAGTAAAACAGGTATTAAAGGCAAAAAATAAAATTTCTCCAGAAGATACCAATGCCTTTGGAAGTTTCAATTTAGGAAAAGAGTTTAAAAAACTAACAGGTTTCCTTACCGGGATGCAGCTTTTAACTATTATTGTTGGAACATTGACGATTTTGGCTGGAGTTATTGCTATTTCAAATATTCTTTTGATTACCGTAAAAGAAAGAACTAAAGAAATAGGGATCAGAAGAGCATTGGGAGCAAAACCTGCTGAGGTAAGAAACCAGATCTTGCTGGAAAGTGTTGTGATTACACTCTCTTCCGGGTTGCTGGGATTTATGTTTGGAATCTTTGTGCTTATGATTTTAAATATGGCTACCCAGGGGCAGGACTCGTTTCCTTTTTATAATCCAACAGTAAACTACGGAAATGTATTTGCAGCCATGGCAGTAATGGTCATATTAGGATTAATTATTGGAATGATCCCTGCGCAGAGAGCGGTGAAAATTAGACCAATTGAAGCATTAAGAACAGAATAATAATTTGAAAATAAAATAATTTGAAAATAGAAGAGAGTCATCTTTTAATTTTTAATTCATTCAAAACTTTTAATAAAAAATAAACTATACATATGAAAAAGAAATTCACTTGGAAAAAAGCCATTTATATAGTGTTGGGGCTTTTATTTGCAGTGGCATTGTTCTCCGGGATTGGTTATCTTGTAAAATCAAACTCCAAAGAAAGCGAGGCTTTCCTTACCCGCAAACCTAACATTCAGAATATGGATGATAAGGTAATGGCCACCGGAAAAATTGTTCCAAAGGAAGAAATTGAAATTAAACCCAACATTACAGGGATCATCGATAAAATTTTAGTGAAGGAAGGAGACAGGGTAGAAGTAGGTCAGCTTATTGCTACTGTGAAAATTGTACCAAGTATCTCTGAAGTAAATGCTGCTCAGCAGGAAGTTCAGAATGCACAGATTCAGATCAGTAATGCACAGATGAATGTGGGAAATATGCAGAAGCAGTTTGAAATGCAGGATAAGCTGTATAAACAAGGGGTAGCTTCCAGACAGGAGTTTCTTAATTCCCAGCAGCAGCTATTCTCTCAGCAGCAGACGCTTAAAAATGCTCAGCAGCAGTTGAATACAGCACAAAAAAGACTACAGATTGCTAAAACCGGAGCTACTCCTGAACTTCAGGGTCAAGGTTTGGCAACCACACAAATTCGTTCCAAAGCTTCGGGAACCGTTCTTGAAGTTCCTGTAAAACTGGGAAGCCAGGTGATTGAAGCGAACAATTTTAACGCAGGAACAACCATTTGTTCAGTAGCAGACCTGAACTCTCTGATCTTCAAAGGAGAAATTGATGAAGCTCAGGCAGGAAAATTGAAGCAAGGGATGGATATGAATATTGTAATCGGTGCATTACAGAATAAAACCTTCCCGGGTAAACTGACGATGATTGCTCCAAAAGGAAAAGATAATGCAGGAACCATCAAGTTCCCGGTAGAAGGAAACGTAGAAAATCCTAACAACGAATATATCAGAGCTGGTTTCTCTGCGAACGGGGAAATCGTATTAAGCTCTCAGAAAAATGCTTTATTACTTGATGAATCTTTAGTTCAGTATGAAAAGAAGCAAGGGAAAGATGTTCCTTTTGTAGAAGTAAAGCAAGCAGATGGGAAATTTAAAAAAGTATACCTAAAACTTGGAGCTAGCGACGGAATTAATGTTCAGGTTCTTCCTGGATCCAATATTACGAAAGATTCTGAAGTGAAAGTTTGGAACCCATCAGATAAAGATAAAGAAGAGTTGAAAGAAAAAGCGAAAGCCAAATAATAAACTACACTATACATTTTAAACTGTTAGATCCCGGAGATATATTCTTCGGGATTTTTTATTAAAGTTCAGGAGGTATTATTATATTTTAGCATGTAATAAATCAGAAGCTTAAAATGTCTTATTTTTAATTATAAAATATAGCCATGAAGAAAAACGTCCTGATTCTTATCCTTTTTACCATTGTAAAATTTGTTCTTCAGTATACCTTAGTAAGCCCGGAATATGATCTGCAGCGGGATGAATACCTGCATCTTGACCAGGGAAGTCATCTTGCCTGGGGATATCTTTCTGTTCCGCCTGTAAGCTCATGGATTTCATGGCTAATAAAGATACTTGGAGATTCTGTATTTTGGGTTAAGTTTTTTCCTGCTTTATTCGGAGCATTGACAATAGTAGTTGTCTGGAAAGCAATTGAAGAATTAAAAGGTAATCTTTTTGCTTGCGTCCTTGCGTCCTTGGGATTATTGTTTTCCTCATTGCTTCGGTTGAATATGCTGTATCAGCCTAATTCACTGGACGTCCTTTTATGGACCTCTTTCTTCTATATCCTGATAAAATATGTCAATACCGAAAAAGCAAAATGGCTATATTGGGGGGGAATCATTTTCGGAATTGGTGTCTTGAATAAATACAATATTGCTTTTCTTGCATTAGGATTTATTCCTGCACTTTTAATAACCAAACAAAGAAAAATTTTCACAAACCCTCATACATATGGAGCCACATTTTTAGCTTTACTGATTATTCTTCCCAATATTGTATGGCAATATAATCATGGCTTTCCGGTCATTCATCACATGAAAGAACTTTCCAAAATCCAATTGGTTAATGTTGACAGATTTGATTTCCTGAAATCTCAGTTTTTATTCTTCATTGGAGTAACTTTTGTTATTCTTTTTGGATTTTATGCTTTACTGTTTTATAAGTCTTTTGAAAAGTTTCGTTTTTTTTTCTGGGGATATGCTATCACCATATCATTATTTATTTTTTTTAGAGCCAAAGACTATTACGCCATAGGTATTTATCCTATCTATATTGGTTTTGGATCAGTTTATCTTGAGAATATTTTAAAAAACGGATGGCAGAGGTTTCTTAAGCCGGTTTGTATCTTACATCCTTTACTTTTGTTTATGCCTATATATAATCTTGCATTTCCTAATAAAAGCCCTGAGTCTATAGCAGAGAATTCTGAATCTTATAGGAAGTTTGGGCTCTTGCGTTGGGAAGATGGAAAAGATCATCCTTTACCTCAGGATTTTGCAGACATGTTAGGCTGGAAAGAACTTGCTCAGAAAGTTGATAAAGAGTATTCCAGATTATCAAAAACCGGAAATACTTTGGTGTTGTGTGATAATTATGGGCAGGCCGGAGCTATTAATTATTACTCTAATAAAGGTATAAAAGCGGTGTCATTCAATGCTGATTATATCAATTGGTTTGATTTAAGCAAGAAATATAAGAATCTAATCAGAATTAAAAACCGTCCTGAAGATGAGCTTGAAGAGACCGGTGCTTTTTTTGAACATGCTGTAATGGCAGATTCTGTTACCAATCCATATGCCAGAGAAAAAGGTACTGTAATTTTCAGTTTTGAAGGTGCTACAATAGACATCAGAAAGAGACTTCGGGATGAAATTGTTTCAGTTAAAGGCAGGACTAGCACTAATGCACAAATTGAAAATATAGAAACCGATAAATAAAATCGAATAAGAACATAAAAAAACACTATCGCAATACAGTTGCGATAGTGTTTTTTGTTTTAACTTTGCGTCATCAATTATTAAATTACTATGCACAATAAAAACTTTGATGTGATTATTATCGGCGGAAGCTATGCAGGATTATCTGCTGGAATGTCTTTAGGAAGATCTTTAAGAAATGTTTTAATTATTAATGAAGGAAAACCTTGTAATAGGCAGACTCCGCATTCGTACAATTTTATTACCCATGATGGTAAAACTCCAAGAAAAATTGCAGAACTTGCTAAAGCTGATGTTGAGCAGTACAAAACTGTATATTTTTTTGACGAAAGAGCTGTAAAATTAATGAAGAACGTTGATGGCTTTAAAGCTGAAGTATCTTCCGGTGAAAGATTCTATGCGAAAAAAATTATTTTAGCTTCAGGAATAAAAGACATTATGCCGGATATTCCGGGGTTTGCTGAATGTTGGGGAATTTCTGTATTACATTGTCCGTACTGCCACGGATATGAGGTGAAAAATGAAGTGACGGGAATTCTAGCCAACGGTGATATGGCTTTTGAGTTTTCAAAACTGATTTTTAATATGACCAAGAAACTGACCTTATTTACCAATGGAAAATCCAGTCTTACTCAGGAAAAGACAAAAAAATTGAAAGATCATGAAATTGGTGTTAATGAAGATGAGATAGAAAGCATTGAACATGAAAATGGCCAGATTCAAAAAGTTGTCTTTAAAAATGGGAAAACCATTGTTTTAAAAGCTTTATATGCGAAGATACCTTTTGAGCAGAATCTTGATGTTTCAGACTTAGGTTGTGAGTTGACAGATCAGGGATTTATCAAAGTAGATTTCATGCAGAAAACATCAGTTCCCGGAGTTTTTGCCTGTGGCGATAATGTAACTATGATGCGATCTGTAGCAAGTGCAGTGGCACAAGGTAATTTAGCAGGAGCGATGGTTAATAAAGAATTCTCGGAAGAAAAGTTTTAAGATGTATGAAATACTGATCGGTATCAAACGCAACATTAAAAATTATTGCAGGGGGGTGTTAAACAAAATTCATAAATAGACAATACTTTAAAGCTTTTATGAAATATCAGGTCTAAAATCATATTTTTTGATGCCAAAATCTCAACGAAAATTCCGTACATTTGGGGTGAAAAATTTCAAAAACTAAAAGTAAAATGGATATTATTTTCGACCTGATTGAAAAGGAAAGACAAAGACAGGCCCATGGATTAGAGCTTATCGCATCAGAAAACTTTGTTTCTGAAAACGTGATGAAAGCAATGGGAAGTGTACTTACAAATAAATATGCTGAAGGATATCCCGGGAAAAGATATTACGGAGGATGTGAAGTTGTAGATGAGGTTGAAACTTTAGCGATCAACAGAGCAAAAGAACTTTTCGGAGTAGACTATGTAAACGTACAGCCACATTCCGGATCTCAGGCAAATGCAGCCATTTATCTTGCTGTTTTGAAACCAGGAGATAAAATTATGGGAATGGACCTTTCAATGGGAGGGCACCTTACTCACGGTTCTGCAGTGAACTTCTCAGGAATTCAGTATGAAGTAGTTTCTTACGGAGTAGAAAGAGAAACTGGTCTTATCGATTATAACCAAATGAGAGAAGTTGCTTTAAGAGAAAGACCAAAAATGATGATCGCAGGATTCTCTGCTTATTCAAGAGATCTTGATTATGCTAAATACAGAGAAATTGCAGACGAAATCGGAGCAACACTTTGGGCTGATATCGCTCACCCTGCAGGGCTAGTAGCAAAAGGATTATTAAATTCACCATTTGAACACTGCCACGTAGTAACCACTACTACTCACAAAACTTTAAGAGGTCCAAGAGGAGGAATGATTATGATGGGGAAAGATTTTGAAAATACATATGGTCACAAAACTCCAAAAGGAGAAATAAAAATGATGAGCCAGGTATTGGATGGAGCTGTATTCCCGGGAATCCAAGGAGGTCCGCTAGAGCATGTTATTGCTGGTAAAGCGGTTGCTTTCGGAGAAGCTTTGGATGGTCAGTTCGAAACGTATGCAAAACAGGTTAAGGCTAATGCTCAAGCGTTATCAAAAGCGATGACTGACAGAGGATTTGATATCGTGAGTGGAGGTACAGATAATCACTTAATGTTGGTAGACCTTAGAAATAAAGGAGTAAACGGTAAAGAAACAGAAAAAGCATTGGTACTTGCCGATATTACATGTAATAAAAATATGGTTCCTTTCGATGATAAGTCTCCATTTACAACATCTGGTATCAGATTAGGAACGGCTGCTATTACGACAAGAGGATTGAAAGAAAATGATATGGAAACTATTGCCGGATTAATTTCTGAAGTAGTAGATAATATCAAGAATGAAGAAGTTCTTGCATCTGTAAGAAAGAACGTGAATGAATTAATGGAAGGTAAAGCATTATTTAACTACTAATAAAGCTTATAATATATAGTATAAAGAATGGGCGGAAGCTCATTCTTTTTTTATTCATATGGAAAAAAAATCTTTTACTTTTGATGAAATCAAACTGAAACTGGTGAACTATTGCGTATACCAGGATCGTTGCCATGCCGAGGTAGAGCAGAAAATGAGAGAGTTTTTACTGATTGATGAGGCAAAGGAAGAAATTATCCTTTACCTCATGAAAGAAAATTATCTTAATGAAGAAAGGTTTACCAGAAGCTATATTAGAGGGAAATTTTACATCAAACATTGGGGCAGGAATAAAATCAGAATGAATCTTAAGCAGAAGCAAATCTCTGAAAAGCTAATTAATATGTGTTTTGATGAAATATATGAAGATGATTATATAAAAACTATCACGAGAATTTATGAAGAATATTTTTCTAAGCAAAAAGGGCTTCAGGAATATCAAAAAAAAGCAAAGACTATAAAATATTTGATGAGCAGAGGTTTTGAATATGAGAAAATAAATGATATTTTTGACTGAATGTTGATTAAATCTTAAAAATCAACTTTTTTAAACTGAAAAAAGAAGAAAATAGTTTTTTATGAAAGAATATTCTTCGTAAATATCACCCCCTGCTGAATTTTTATGGTATGATTTTTGTCAACCCTTTGCTCTATTAACTGACTTCTAATGATTTCAGAAAATAGTTAAACATCAAATTTATTTTTGATTTCAGTAACTAAATAAAATTTTATTTTATTTTTGCATGATTGTATCGAAATTATCATTGGTGGATAATTGGATCTTACACTAACTAAAAATATGAACACAAAAATAGACAATGTAAATTCTCTCAGAAAAAAAATATTTGGAGGAGATAATGTTGTCAATCTCTCGGACGTAAGATATCTTCCTAGATGGATAATATTAGTAATAGATATTATTATTCTAGTTATATCTCTATTCCTTTCTACCTATATTATAGAAAAAATTACACAAAAAGAATTTATTTATCATGAAGATAAAAGTATTGTTTTTGCTTTTATCATATTGGTGAATACTGTTTTTATGTATATTTTTAAAACCTACGCAGGGATTATCAGACATTCTACTTTTATAGATTTATTTAAACTCCTTATTTCGTGCTTTTGTACCATGTTTGTCGTAGCCACGATAAATATTGCATATTTTTGGATTACAGGAGGTAAATTTATTCTCACTCCTTATCTGGTTTTATATTTTGTGATCTCTTTTATGGGATTATTTCTCTTCAGACTTTATGTAAAAGAGTTTTTTCATATAGTAAGAGAATATAGAAGAAGTGCATTAAAGAAAAGAATTTTAGTATTGGGAATTGATGAGCAGTCTATTGCCATTGCAAGAGCTATCTTGGATAATCCAAATCTTCCCTATCAGGTAGTAGGATTTTTAACGCAGAGAACAGATTCAAAAAGAGCATCACTTCTTGGCAAACCAATCTATGCAAAAGAAAAAATTGAAAATAGTACAAAAGATGATCTTGTTGTTGACGGAATCATTATTGTAAAAGAAATGATGGCTAAGGACGAGATGAACTCCTGGGTTAATCTATTCTTAGAAAAGGATCTTAATGTATTTAAAGCCCCTTCAGTACAAAAATTAAGGGATAGTGATTTGGGAGGATCTATTAGAAATCTTCAGATTGAAGACTTACTTAATAGAAAGCCAATTAAGATTGAAAATGAGGAGGTTAAAAGCAGACATCATGGTAAAAATATTTTGGTTACAGGTGGTGCAGGATCTATTGGCAGTGAAATCATAAGACAGGTTGCACAGTTTACACCATCTTTAATTGTTGTTTTAGACCAGGCGGAAACTCCTTTATATGATATTGAGCTTGAAATGAAGGAAAAATTTCCTCATATCAGATTCAAGTTTGTATTAGCTGATGTGTCTAATATTCATAGAGTAGAGCCATTATTTCAGGCTTATAACTTCTCAATGGTATACCATGCGGCAGCTTATAAGCACGTTCCTCTTGTAGAAGATAATCCAAACGAAGCAATTCGTGTAAATGTTTTAGGATCAAAGAATATTGCGGTTTTATCCAGTCGTTACAATGTCAACCGATTTGTAATGATTTCAACGGATAAAGCAGTAAACCCTACCAATGTAATGGGAGCTTCTAAAAGAGCTGCTGAATTATTTGTTCAGTCTTTACAACATGCTGAAGGCAATACAACAAAATTCATTACAACAAGATTTGGAAATGTTTTGGGTTCAAACGGATCCGTTATTCCTCACTTCAAAAAACAGATTGAGGCAGGAGGACCTGTTACCATTACACACCCTGATATTGTAAGATATTTTATGACCATTCCGGAAGCTTGTGAGCTTGTTCTTCAGGCCGGAACTATGGGGCATGGAGGGGAGATCTTCGTTTTCGATATGGGAGAACCGGTTAAGATTCTCGATTTAGCAAGAAGAATGATAAAACTATCAGGTTTTGAACCTAATATTGATATCAAGATTATTTATACAGGACTAAGACCTGGAGAAAAACTATACGAAGAGCTGTTAAGCGACAATGCAAAAACCCTTCCTACACATAATGAGAAAATTATGATTTCCAAAGATCCTACAATGTCGTTTTCAGAAATAGAACGTTTGGTAAACCAAATAACAGAAGCCTCAATAATGCAGGAAAAAGTAGAAGTGGTTAAGATTCTTAAATTAATCGTACCGGAATTTATAAGTAATAATTCCATCTACGAGGTTTTGGATAAATAGGAAAAAAATATAAATGTATATTTGTACAATTTTAAAATATGAAAAGTAGAATATTAGGACTGTTTTCTATACTCTTATTAGTATCATGTAAGGTTAAAGATAATGTTAAGAATGATTTAAACTATATGCAGAATATAGAACAAGTCGCCATTGAATCATCTGCAAAAAATTCAGGTAATACAGTTCAAATAGGAGATCAACTAGTTATTCTTATTACTGCTAAAGATATGGATGTCGTAAGGCCATTTAATCAGAATTATTCCTCCTCTGAGTTGATTCAGACTAACAATGTCCTAGCAGGAGGAAATATGCCTAATCAGGGAATGACTACATCATCAGGACCTACTTATATTGTAGATAATAATGGCAATATAGATTTTCCGGTTATTGGTACAATTAGTACAACAGATAAAACGCTTATTGAAGTTAAAAATGAATTAAGAGAAAAAGTAAGCCAATATGTTATTAATCCAACTGTAAGCGTAAGACTTACTAACTTTAAAATCACAGTACTTGGGGAGGTTAATAGACAAGGAGATTATACCATTACTAACGGACAGGCAACTATTTTGAATGCTTTGGGACTTGCTGGTGATTTAACCGGGTATGGAAAAAGAACAGATGTGCTAGTAATAAGAACTGAAAATGGGACTGTTACTCATGGTAAAATTAATTTGCAGGATGCTAACTTAATTAACTCTCCGTTTTTTAACTTAAAACAAGGGGACGCCATTATTGTTCAGTCAACTAAAGCAAAAGAAATTGCATCAAGACAGAACCCTAACACAGGGCTTTATCTGACTGCTATTTCTATTGGTGTTACAGCTATTGCTGTTGTTATAGGCTTATTTAGTAAAAAATAAAAGGATGTGATTAAATTATCAAATTCCCATTGTTAATTTAATTATTTGAAAGAATCACAAAGAATGAAATATAATATAGCCATTATTGGACAAGGATATGTAGGATTACCTTTGTCTTTGGAGTTTGCTTATCATTATCCGGTGTTGGGTTTTGATATTAATACAGAAAGAATTAATGAACTTAATAATGGTCATGACTCGACATTAGAGGCGGATATTGATAAACTTAAAGACTGTTTAAACCGTTATAATGAATCAAAAGGGAATAGTGGCTATAGAGGGACAAGTGATATTCAGAAAATAGCCGGATGTAATGTCTTTATTGTAACTGTGCCCACGCCTATTGATAAATATAATGCACCTGACCTGAATCCATTGCTTACTGCATCAAAGATGCTGGGAGAAATTATTAAGAAAGGAGATATTGTTATATTTGAATCTACTGTGTTCCCTGGTTGTACAGAAGAAGAATGTGTTCCAATTCTGGAAAAACATTCAGGATTAAAATTTAATGAAGATTTTTTTGTAGGGTATTCTCCTGAAAGAATTAATCCTGGTGACAAAATTAATACTTTAACCAATGTAATGAAAGTCACCTCCGGTTCTACAGATGAAATAGCACAGGAAATTGATGATTTATATAAAAAAATAATTACAGCAGGTACTCATAAAGCACCAAGTATTAGAGTTGCAGAGGCTTCAAAAGCCATTGAAAATGCTCAAAGAGATGTAAACATTTCTTTTGTTAATGAGCTGGCTCTTATTTTTGACAGAATGGGGATTGATACCAATGATGTTCTTGAAGCTGCCGGAACAAAATATAACTTTTTGAAATATAAACCTGGTCTTGTTGGTGGACACTGTATTTCCGTAGATCCATATTATCTGGCACATAAGGCTGAGCAACTGGGTTATCATCCTGACGTCATATTATCAGGACGGAGGGTAAATGATTCAATTTCGAAATTTATAGCGTCAAAAGTGATAAAGCTGCTGATTGCTAAAGGAAATATTATCAAAAATTCCCAGGCTTTAATTTTAGGTGTAACTTTTAAAGAAAACTGTCCTGATGTAAGAAATACAAAAGTTATTGATATCTATAATGAATTAAAAGACTATGGTGTAGAGGTAGATATTTTTGATCCATGGGCAGATAAAGAAGAAGTAAAACATGAATATGGGGTAACTATTCTTGATCAGCTTGAGGAAAATAAAAAATATGATTCAATTATTATTGCTGTATCTCACAAAGAGTTTCTCTCATTAGATTTTGGAAAAATAAAGAAAGAAGATAGTGTTATTTTTGATACTAAGGCTTGTATAGATAGAAGCTTAGTGGATGCAAGACTCTAATTAGAAAATTAATTAATAAATACTTGTTATTAAATAACATAGAAAATTTTAAAATTTAAAACTAAATAATGGATAGCCCAGTTATTGAAGAATCAGAAAAAGAAATTAATATTCAAGAATTAATTAAACCTTACCTGAAAAATTGGGTATGGTTTATTATTATACCTATTATATGTTTAATAGCAACTTATTTTTATTTAAAGTTTGCTACTCCTATCTATAATATTCAGTCATCGGTATTGATTAAAGATGCTAAAAAGACACCTTCTGCAGCAGGTGAATTTGGCATGTTACAAGACTTATCCGGTTTTGGAGGAATGGGGACAAATAGTATTGATAATGAAATAGAAATTTTCAAGTCTAAAAAACTTATGCAGGAGGTTGTAAAGCAGAATAATTTACAAACTTCAATATATGCTAAGTCTAAATTAAATGATAAGGAACTTTATAAAGAAACATCACCTTTTATTATTCAGGTTATTAACGAAAAAGATTATCCGAATAAAATAACACCTGTAACCATTAAAGTTTCTGGGCAAAATATTGTTTTAACAAGTGATGATTTCCCGGAAATTAAAACAGAGTTTAATAAAACAATTAGTTTACCTTATGTTAATCTGTTGATTAGCAAAAATCCTGCTTTCAATAAAACTAAGGCAGGAGATATTAGCAATATATATTTTACCTATTCTTCTTTAGAGGGTACTGTGAATTATTTGCAAAAAATGTTAGGGGTAAGCCTAGCTAATAAGGATGTTACAGTTATCAATTTGTCATTAAATTATGCGAATATCAATAAAGCTAGGGATATTGTAAATACTTTGGTAAAAGCATATAATAATGATGCTATCAGTGATAAAAACTCTGAGTCTCAAAAAACCAAAGACTTCATTGATGATAGAATCAATCTTATTTCAAAGGAACTAGGACAAGTTGAAAATGAAAAAGAACGTTTCAAATCAAGCAATCAAATTACAGATTTATCAACAGAAGCTAAAATAAATCTTGAAACATCTGCTGAGGCAAGATCAAAACAAATTGAATTGGAGTCTCAACTTGAACTTACCAATGCTTTAATCGATTTTATGGGAAGACAAAATAATACCCAGGTATTGCCTTCCAATGTAGGATTGAATAATACGACTGCCTCTACTAATATATCGGCTTATAATCAGCTAGTTCTGGAGAGAAATAGATTGCTTGAAAATGCTACGCCTCAAAACCCTTTAATCATTGACCTTAATAAACAAATATCTGCTCTGAGAGGTTCCGTTATGGAAAGTCTGGTGAAAAATAGAACAGGATTACAACTAGCAAAGAATCAATATCAGGGTGAACAAAATAGTATAAGTTCAAAAATTACTAAAATTCCTGCACAGGAAAAGATGTTTAGAAGCATTGAGAGACAGCAACAGATAAAAGAAAACCTGTATTTGCTTCTATTACAAAAAAGAGAAGAAACAGCAATTTCATTGGCTGTTACAGCAAGTAAAGCTAGAATTATTGATTATGCGTATGCATCTCCTAATCCTGTAGCTCCTAGAAAAATGCTTTATCTGGCAGCTTCTCTACTTGTTGGTTTAATTTTACCATTCCTTGTTATTTATTGTAAAGAATTCTTTAATAATAAAATAAAATCTAAACATGATCTTGAAAAGCTTTCACATGGTAAATCTATTATAGGAGAGATCCCAAGTCTTGAAAGAGGCCAAGATGAATTGGTGAAAGTTAATGATCTGTCACCTTTAGCAGAAGCTTTCAGAATTCTTATTACCAATATGAATTTCTTATTACCTAAAAAGAAAGGGGCAAAAGTTGTTTTTGTTACTTCAACTGTTAAAGGGGAAGGAAAAACATTTGTCTCTGTAAATCTCGCACTTACTCTTGCAACACCAAACAAAAAGGTAATTATTATAGGTTCTGATATCAGAAACCCGCAGCTTCAAAGATATAATGCTGCAAGAAAAGGTCTTTTAGGGCTTACTGAGTATTTATATGATGATAGAACAGCTCTTAAAGATATTATTCACGTATCTACATTTAATCCTTATTTGGATGTAATTTATTCAGGAAGTATTCCTCCGAATCCAACAGAATTGCTTACAAATGGCCGATACGAAAAATTGCTTGATGCATTAAACGATTCATATGATTATATTATTTTGGATACAGCACCACTAATGTTAGTAACAGATACTTTCCTTTTTGCTGAAATGGCTGATGCAACATTATATGTTACCAGATCAAGATATACCGAAAATACATTAATAGAGTTTGCTAACAGAAGCATTGACTCTCAAAAAATTAAAAATGTAGGATTTGTCTTGAATGATGTAAGCAAAGATTATCTTGGATATGGTAATAAATATGGCTATGGATATAATGCTGAAGAAAAAAAATGGTGGAAAAGGTTTTAGAATATGAGTATAATAAAAAATTTGATAGTATTTGGTACAAGACCGGAAGCTATAAAAATGGCCCCTTTAGTAAAAGAATTTGCTAAAAATAAAAACTTTGAGACCAGAGTTTGTGTTACAGCTCAACATCGTGAAATGCTAGATCAAGTATTGGATTTTTTCCAAATTATTCCCGATTATGATCTCAATTTAATGATGCCAAATCAAAATTTATATTCCCTTACAGCTAATATTATTGTGGGAATGGGAAGTGTTTTAGAAGAATTCAAACCTGATTTTGTTTATGTACATGGTGATACAACAACCAGTATGGCTGTTGCTATTGCAGGTTTTTATTCTGGATCCAAAATCTGTCATGTTGAAGCAGGATTACGTACTTATGATAAGAGATCCCCGTTTCCTGAAGAAATGAACAGACAAATAAGTGGACGAATAGCGGATTATCATTTTGCCCCAACAACGGGCTCCAAAAATAATTTATTACAGGAAAATATTTCTGAAAAAGAGATATTGGTAACGGGTAATACAGTTATTGATGCACTGTTAGAAAGTACTTCAATTGTGGGAAGTATTGAGAATAAAGAAATTGAGGATTTAAAAAAAGTAATTCATCTCGGTAAACGAATTATTTTGGTAACTGGGCATCGTAGAGAAAATCATGGAAAAGGATTTATCAATATTTGTGAGGCATTACAAACAATTGCATTAGAAAACCCAGATGTACAGATTATTTATCCGGTACATCTAAATCCAAATGTTAAAAATGTTGTCTACGAGATTCTTTCAAATATTGATAACATCACATTAATTAATCCATTGGCTTACCCGGCTTTTGTCTGGCTTATGAATCAGTCTTATCTAATCATTACGGACTCCGGAGGTGTTCAGGAAGAAGCACCGAGTTTAGGCAAACCTGTTTTGGTTATGCGTGACACTACCGAACGCCCTGAAGCTGTTGAAACAGGTACAGTTATTCTTGTAGGAACTGATAAGAAAATGATTGTAGATGAAACCAATGATTTGCTAAATAATAAAGAACGATATAAGGCCATGAGTGATTTACATAATCCTTATGGTGATGGAAAAGCAAGCGAAAGAATTGTGAATTTTATTTCTTCCTTAAGTGAGAAAAATTAAAAATAAACTTAGCAGCCTGAAGAATAATGGATTTGTTGTATCTTCTTTATTTTCTTCTGTTTCTGCACTGGTGAAAATAATTACAGCCTTTTTATTAAGTAAGATAATTGCTTTAATATTGGGGCCAAAAGGATTGGGGATGATCGGGCAATTGTCAAGTTTCATTTCAGTAATACTTGTTTTTGCTGGAGGAACTATAAACAATGGGATTGTTAAATATATAGCTGAGTATAATAATTTTGAGAAAGAAAAAATAACTCATATTATATCCACTGCATTTAAAATTGTTTTGTTTAGTGGAATTAGTATTGGTATTTTATTAATTGTATTTTCTTCCCAAATTTCAAATTATGTTTTACAGACCACAGATTACAAGAATGTTATTATCATTTTTGGTTTTACAGTATTATTCTATGGTCTTAATAATTTTTTATTATCCATACTGAATGGATATAAAAATTTTGAAAAATTTAATAAGATAAATATCTATGGGAGTATACTTGGATTGATTATTTCTGCATTTTTTATCTATGAACTCAATATTTTCGGAGCATTAGTAAGTCTTGTTACTAATCAATCTATTATTTTTTTACTTACCCTTTATATGGTAAGAAATGAAAAATGGTTGAACAAGGAAAATTTTAGTTCTCCATTCAACAAAGAGGAGGGGCTAAAGTTGTCTAAATTTGCCTTATTAGCTATTGCTTCTACAGCACTTGTTCCGACCTCTCAGTTTTTTGTTAGAAAATATATTATTTCCCATCTCGGATATGTTGAGGCTGGTTACTGGGAGCTGGTTACCAGAATATCAACTTACAGTCTTTTGTTTTTTTCGCTTTCTATATCAACTTATTATTTACCTCGTGTTTCAGAAATAAGATTGAAAAAAGAGTTGAGGGCTGAGATTATTAATGCCTACAAACTTATAATACCAGCAGCATTACTGGTTTTTATAATTATTTATTGTGCCAGAAATTTAGTTATACAAATTTTGTCAACAGCTAGTTTCTCAAAATCTGGGGAACTTTTTTTATTTCAGTTTATCGGAGACTTTTTTAAAATCTGTTCATGGGTGTTAGGGTTTCAGATGGTAGGCAGAGGAATGATTAAATTGAGTTTATTTACAGAAATTTTTTACAATTTATTGTTTGTAATTTTATCTATTTTATTCATTAATTATTTTGGATTTGTGGGAATAAGTTACGGATATGCATTAAATTATTTTATTTATCTCCTTTTATTATTATTTATTTTTAGAAAATTATTTTTTTTAAAAGATTAATTATGATTTTATTTTTAGCTGACTACCCTAATAAAGAAAATATTAAGGATGGAATGATTCAGAGAATTCAGAGTATTGACACTTTTTTCTTGTCAGATGAAAGAGTATACTTATCTGTTTCCTATTTGAAGAATGTGAAAAAACAAGTAGAAAAAAAAGATAAAGTAACGGTTATTCGCTGTAATGCTTTTTTACATATCCTATTAATTTTTAAACTTTTTTTTAGATCAAAATTAATCTATATACATTCTTTGTTTAATGTATTGCCTAATGTTATTCCACTCTTGTTAACGTTTAATAGTAAATATGCTTTAGATGTTCATGGCGTTGTACCTGAAGAATTGCTTTTGAATAATCTTCCTGTTCATTCAAGAATATTTGAGATTTTGGAAACTATCATTTTCTGGAAAGTCAAGAATATAATTTGTGTTACTGAAGCTATGCAGGAATATTATCTTCAAAAACATCCGGGTAATCACAATTATATTGTTTATACAATAATGCCCAGTAATTTGGTCGCTGATCAGCTAATTGATGTAAATAGCGTTAATGAAGCAGTAAATGTCATCTATAGTGGGAATACCCAAAAGTGGCAAAATATTGAGCTTATGTGCAAAATAATTAAGAATAATCTTTCACCTACTATAAATTATATTATTTTAACCGGTGAAATTGAAAAAATGAAGAATATTTTTAAAAGTCAAGGTATCCTAAATGACAATATAAAGATTTTATCTGTTTTGCCTGGTGAATTAGTAGAATATTATGCTAAAGCAAATTATGGTTTCATTCTTCGGGATGATATTGTGGTCAATAACGTGGCTTGTCCAACCAAAATGGTTGAATATTTATATTATGGAATAATTCCTATCGTACTTTCTGAAAAGATTGGCGATTTTTATAAGCTTAATTATGAGTATATTCATTATCAGAGTTTTAATGAAGGTTTGGAGGCTCTTAAAAGCGAGCGGAATATCAAAATAGCAAAAGCATTACAAAGTAGGAATACAGAGATTAATCTTAAAAAAGTTCTGCAATAAAAGCGGAATTCATGAAGAGACACAAATAAAAATTGTGCTTGGATTTAAAGATTTTTAATGCTAAACCTAAAAAATGTTGACTAGTTTATGTTTGTATATTTATATTTATATATTTTTAGTTTTATAATTTCTTTATTTAAAAATAAAAGGAATACCTATATAGTATGTAGTATCTTAGTAGTGGTGCTTGCTCTTTTTGCGGGCACAAGAAACGAAGATATTGATAATGATTATTTTCTATATAAAGAATTTTTTTCTGAAGCATTACGAGGGAATTTTTTTGATCTTAAAACTGAAGTTTCAGTATTTGTTATTCCTTATGTAATAAGTTGGTTTACTGGAGATTATGCGCGGTGGTCATTTGTGACTTTTGCTTTTATATCGTTGGGAATTAAGATTTTTGCAATAAAAGATTACCGTTTTTTTGTATTAGCAATATTATTATATGTAGGAAATCTATTCTTTATACAGGATATGACTACGATCAGAGCATCAGTTTCTTCAGGAATTTTACTTTGGTCTCTGAAAGATTTGGAAGAAAGAAGAGATAAAGTTTTTTTTGCTAAAATAGGCCTTGCATTATTATTTCACTCCTCTTCAGCTATTTTTATAATTATATGGTTTGTTAGCAAATTTAATATAAAATATAAATGGCTGTTTATTGCATTAGGTTTTAGTTTGTTAGTTCCTTTGTTAAATTTAAATTTTATTAAAATTCTACACCTGGATAGTATTTATAGTAAAGCTGCAGTTTATCTTACTGCAAAAGATTATGAAGACAAAAAAATAAACTTATTTAATTTTAAAATATTAATTTCATTATTCTATCTCGTAATTTTATATTGGAAAAGAAAAAAAATTAATTATAAAGGCTTTGATCTGATGCTGAAAATACATTGCCTTTCTTTAATTTTCTTTTTCTTATTTAGTACAACTGGTCTTACCTTCTCTTTGAGGACATTTGAGTTGTTATCTATTATTCAGATTGTACTATTTCCTTTATTGATCCTCGCATTCCACAAGAAATTGAGAATATTTGCATATTTTATAGTGTTAGCAACTTCTTTTGTGTTTTTTTATTACATTATTTTTATTTCAGAATTATTTAAAGAATACTCATCATGGCTATTTTAGAAAAAGATATTGCTTTTGGTATTGTTTTATACAACGAAACCCTACAGAGTTGTATAACCTATCAATCTCTAATAAAAAGTATTTTAAAATATAATAAAAAAGAGGAAAATATTACGGTTATTATTTACGATAATACGCCAAAATCTGGAAATGAAGTTGTAAAATCAGAGATTTTAACGGAGACAGGAATAGATGTTCATTATCTGACAACTTATAAAAATGAAGGTTTACCATATGCTTATAACGAATTTTCAAAGCTGGCTCAAAAACTGAAGAAAGATTGGATAGTATTATTAGATCAAGATACAGAACTTCCCTTAGATTTTTTTTCAAATTATTTACAAATTAACCCTGCCCTGAAAATACACTGCCCCTTAGTATTTAGTAATGGAAATTTAATGTCTCCTGCTAATTATAGATATTTTAGATCTTATCCTATGGAGGTTCCTACCACTAATGAAATCTTATTGGATGGAGTAAGTTGTATTAATTCCGGATTAATGATTAATACTGATTTTTTTGAAAAGATTGGGGGATATAATCCAGATTTATTTCTTGATTTTTGTGATCATGATTTTATTCATAAAGTAAAACAAAATAAGATTGATAAGTTAGGAATTATACCATGTCATTTGGTCCAGGATTTTTCATCAGTTAACCATACTAAGGAGCAAGCCCTTATCAGGTACAAGATGTTTATAAAAGACTTAAAAGTATTTTATAAAGGAAAAGATTCTTTATCTATATTTTTTTCTGTAGACCTTCCGCGTTTACTTAAGCTCTGTTATCAATATAAATCATTACAATTTCTTAAAATTCGATTTACTTAGGCAGAAAAATTTGCTGCCTTGCATATTTTGAGATTAAAAAATATTAGAAGTCAGTGATTATTTTTTTTATACCTGCTGGTCTCTTTTGGGTAATTTTACTTTGCATAGGAAGGTGGTTATTTAGGCTTATAAAAAAAGTTAATATCTAAAGGACTAAAATTCTGTTCGCTGATATTATTATTAAACTTCATTTTTAAAATTTGTTTTTTTGACAAATAATATTGAGTTATAAGGGGTAAGCTATTTTTAGATTGAGTTGATAAAAACTTATTGTTGCTAAACTCTCCAACCCCATTAATATCGTTGATCGTTACACCAGTTGCTGTAAAATTTTTGAAAATATTGTTTATAAAATTAATTCTTTTAGTTTCCCCATGGAATCCAAGACCATTTTTATTTTTAATGCCGTCAAAAGTACAGTTTTGAAAAGTTATATTTGTTGCTCCTCCCTCTGTAACAACATTATTTCCGGTATTATATATGTTAGTAAAATCCACCTGGTCAACTAATACACCATATGCTTTTCTGAAATCAACAGCACTAAAAGAAGTCACTACTTTAGAATTTTTGAAAATAACTGCATTTTCCTTATTGTTAAAGGATCTAAAAGAGTCGTTTCCTATAATCGCTAAGGAACTGTTTACGTTTTTAAAATTACAATTTTCGACGATATAATTTTTATTTGAAAAAGCATTAAGATCTGTAGAGGGTTGTAAAATAATAGTAATTGCTGCTATGCCTCCAATGTTATCAAAATTACAATTCTTGATACTACCATTTCTGGAAACTAAAAAATCACGATCAGGTTCAATATCTATGGCACCGGGCATATCGGATCTTGTTATATTTTTAAAATTACAGTTTTCAATAATGAAAGTGTCACAATAATAAATACTGATTCCTTGCCTATTGTTTTTATTGACTCCATCAAATGTACAATTCTTAATTTTTACGTCTTTATTGTATGCATATGAATTAATGTTAAAATCTGTTCCTGCATTAATAGCAACTCCATCACCGTAAAACCCAATGAAGTTACAGTTTTCAATGGTGAAATTACTTACACCATGAGCTGAAACCTGGTGAAGAAGTTCATCAAAACCATTTTTTTCAACATTAGATTTAAAACTCAAACCACGCATATAGATGCTTTTTATACTGTAACGATCATCCTTCTGATTAGATACCTGTGCATCAAAAACAAAGCATCCGTCGGCAGCATATCTTTGTGCAAAAGTTTTAAATAACCCTTCACGTATTGTTTTACGTTGTTTGGGAACTAGTTGGGAAATAGTTGCATTATCTCCTATTATACTGATATTACTGTATTTTTGACCAAAAAAAGTTAAGTGACTGATATAATAAGTCCCTTTTGGAACTATAAGTGTACCCCCATTCTTATTTGCCAATTCATCAATGCTTTTTTGAAAAGCCATTGTATCATCTATTTGATCCTTACCATTAGCTCCATATGATGTAACATTTATTGATATTTTTGTTTGTCCAAAAATATAATTAGTACATAGCAGTAATAGCAACAAAAATACGTTCTTATAATTAATCATACTTTTAATATTATATTTACAAAATTACTAGTATTTTTACAAACTGAAATTTTCGAATCTTGCAAATGACAAAAAAAAATAAAATCTCTGTATGTATTTGTACCTATAATGGGGGAAAATATATTAGGGAACAAATTAGCAGTATTCTACCTCAATTAGATGAAAATGATGAAGTTATAATTTCTGATGATGGTTCTACAGACAATACGCTTGAGATTATAGAAAAATATAATGATACTAGGCTAAAAATATTTCATAATACAAATCGTAAAGGTGTTGTTGGTAATTTTGAAAATGCTTTAAATGTATGTAGCGGAGATGTCATATTCCTGTCAGATCAGGATGATGTTTGGTTACCAAATAAAGTAAGGCTAAGTCTTGAAGGCCTTAGGGATTATGAAGTTATTGTCTCCAATTGTAAAGTTGTTGATGAACATCTTCAAGTAATTCATGAATCATATTTTGTACTCAATAATTCTAAGCAAGGTTTTTTTAAAAATTTTTATCGCAGCTCATACCTTGGATGTTGTTTAGCATTTAGAAGAGAATTATTAAACGATATTTTACCTTTTCCCAAAAAATTATTTCTGTTTCATGATTGGTGGATAGGTTTTATTGCTGATGCTAAATATAAAGTTAAATTTATTGATACTCCTTGTATGTTGTTCAGAAGACATGGACAGAATACATCAACAACAGCAGGGGTTTCTAATCAAAGTTTATATAAAAAAATTAGAGATAGGTTCCAATTGTTATATTTGGGGCTCACACGGTTAATGAATCTATAATAATTATGTTAATTAAATATTTTTGGGCTTTAAGAGCTTTAATTTATAAACCTTTCTTTGGTGAATTCGGTATCCCTTCCTACATGGGAAACCCTACTGCATTATCAGGAATAAATAAGATTTTTATAAAAAAACGTGTTAGAATTTATCCGAATGTTAGACTGGAAGTATACGGTGAAAATTCAACATTAGTAATAAATGAAGATGTGTCGATTGGACAAAATGTACATATTACTTCCGGAGATAAACTTGTCATTGGTGCTTCTAGTACAATTTTAGCTAATGTGTTTATAACCAACATAGATCACGATTATACAGAAATAGATAAACACATTTTAAAACAAAAATTAATAATAAAAAAAACAATAATAGGTGAAAATTGTTTTATTGGTATTGGAGCTGCAATACAAGCTGGCACAATACTTGGAAAGCAATGTGTTGTAGGTGCCAATTCTGTCGTTAAAGGTGTTTTTCCAGACTACTGCGTAATTGTAGGTTCGCCAGCAAGAATTGTAAAAAAATATAATTTTGAAACCAAGACATGGGAGAAAACCAATCCAAATGGTACTTTTAAATAATTAAAATCATTTTATGAAAAATATACTTATCACAGGTGGGGCAGGTTTTATAGGCTCTAACTTAGCATTAAAACTAATTGATAAAGGTTATAATATAACAGTTTTAGATAATCTTTCACCACAAATTCATGGAGAAAATCCTGCTGAAACATCGCCGTTATACTTAAGCATCAAAGATAAAGTGAATTTTATTTTAGGAACAGTGGCCAGCGAAGATGATTGGAAAAAAGCTATCGAAGGGCAGGATGCTATTGTACATTATGCTGCTGAGACAGGGACGGGACAATCTATGTACGAAGTGAAAAAGTATATTGACGTTAATATTAATGGAACCGCTTTATTATTAGATCTATTAGTAAATACAAAGCATAACATTAAAAAGGTAATAGTTGCTTCTTCACGTTCTATTTATGGGGAAGGAAAATATATTAGTAAAGAATTAGGTGTAGTTTATCCTACACAACGTACTGCTGATTATATGGATCAAGCAGATTTTGAAGTAAAATATCCAGGCTCTTCTGCACTAACTTTAGTGGGAACTGATGAAGCTTCTAAAATACACCCTTCTTCTGTTTATGGTATTACTAAACAGAATCAAGAACAAATGGTTTTAACGGTATGTCCGACAATTGGGATCGCAGGAGTTGCCTTTCGTTACCAAAATGTTTATGGTCCGGGGCAATCATTAAAAAACCCTTACACCGGAATTTTATCTATCTTCTCTACCCAAATTAAAAATGGAAATAAAATCAACATTTTTGAAGATGGAAAAGAAAGCAGGGATTTTGTTTTTATTGATGATGTTGTAGATGCAACAATTTTAGGGTTAGAAAAAGAAGAAGCAAATAATCAGGTTTTTAATGTTGGGACTGGTATTGCAACCAATGTCTTAGAAGTAGCAAATGGATTGGTTAAAAATTATGGGGTAGAAGTTCCTATCGTAGTTTCAGGAAACTATCGTTTAGGAGATATTCGTCATAATTATGCAGATTTAACTAAGATAAATACTCTTTTGGGATTTGAACCAAAAGTTACTTTTGAACAAGGTCTTAAGAAGTTTACAGATTGGGTAAATACTCAAGAAGTACAGGAAGATCGGTATCAAAAATCGATTGACGAGATGAAAGCTAAAGGATTATATAAATAATAATATACTTGTGGATTTATATTCATTAAAAGGTAAAAATATACTGTTTTTTTTAGTAAAGAATTTTGGAGGCTATAATCTAATTATTGATAAATTAAAATCGTATGGTGCTAATACCATTCATTATGATGAAAGGCCTGCTAGTAATAATTTTACAAAGGGTATTCTAAGAGTTGCTCCACGGTTGATAAAAAATGATATTATTAAATATTATAATTCAATATTAAAGGACCTGGATAAAACGAAATTGGATTATGTATTGGTCATTCGGGGAGAGGTTGTACCTGCATTTTTTTTAAGAAAAATTAAAGAAATAAATCCCAATTGTATTTTAATTTTTTACAATTGGGATTCCTTTAAAAATACTCCTAACACCTCTAACCATTTAGATTTGTATGATAAATCATTTTCATTTGATTTGGAGGATGCAAAAAAATTTAATATTAACTTTCTTCCGCTTTTTTATTATGATCAATTTAAAGCTGATTTAAATGATTCTACAGGTAAAAAATACGATTTATTATTTTTAGGAACGGCTCATTCTGATCGATATATTATTGCTAATAAACTTAGTAAATGGTGTGAGACGAATGGTCTAACGGCATTCAATTACTTTTTTATGCAAGGGAAATTGGTTTATTTTATTAAACGTATAATTGATCCTACATTTAAAAAATTCGATTATAAAAAATTGAGTTTTAATTCTTTGACAACTCTAGAAATGGTAGAGTTTTATAAACAATCAAAAGTAATTTTGGATATTAATCATCCTTATCAGACAGGGCTCACAATGAGAACTTTTGAGGCGATTGGTGCAAACAAAAAACTTATTACTACCAATTCGGAAATAAAAAAGTATCCTTTTTATAATGAAAATAATTTTTATATTATTGATCGGGAAAAGTTAGTTTTAGATAAAGCTTTTTTTGAAAAAGATTTTCAGCCATTAGAAAATAGTTTATATCAAAAATTATCTATAGAGGGATGGCTAGAAAGTTTGTTTACTACAAAGAACATAGAATATTGGAACAAAATGTTAAGAAATTAATATATTGAAAATGTATAGATATTTTTTCAAAAGATTTTTTGATTTTCTTATAGCGTTTGTTGGACTGATTCTTTTCGCTCCAATATTTATTATTGTGACCATAGGGTTATTTATAGCTAATCAAGGTAAACCCTTTTTCTTTCAAAAAAGACCAGGTAGAAACGGGAAAATCTTTAGTATTGTGAAGTTCAAGACAATGAACGATAAAAAAGATGAAAATGGGAATTTGTTGTCTGATGCTGACCGATTGACAGGAATTGGATCCTTTGTGCGGAAAACTTCCTTGGATGAAATTCCACAATTAATAAATGTCCTGAAAGGTGATATGGCGTTAATAGGGCCGAGACCTTTATTACCTCAATATCTTCCACTATATAATATGGAGCAAAAACGAAGACATGATGTTAGACCTGGAATTACAGGCTGGGCTCAAGTAAATGGACGAAACGCAATCTCCTGGAAACGAAAATTTGAATTAGACGTTTGGTATGTAGATCATTTATCCTTTTCTTTGGATGTAAAGATATTCTTCCTTACTATAAAAAAAGTGTTTATAAAAGAGGGAATTTCTCAGGAAGGACAGGCAACAACAGAAGCTTTTAATGGATTTAATTAGAAAATAATGAAAAAAATAGCAATAATAGGTGCAGGAGGATTTGGGCAGGAAGTATACTGTATTTGGAGAGACCAGTTAGAACATGAAGGGGTAGAGTATGAATTTGTAGGATTCTATGATGATGCTGATGACTTATATGAGAACCGCTTTGGAAAAGTACTTGGAAAAGTGGATGCTTTGAATCATGTTGATTATCCTTTGGAAGTTGCTATTGCAATAGGTAGTCCTCAGCTAATTTATCAAATAAAAAATAGACTCAATAATCCTAATTTAATATTTCCAAATATTATCCATCCTAGTGTTCAGTTTTTAGGAAAAGAATCAATTCATTTAGGAGAAGGAAATATATTATCTTTGAATGTTATTTTTAGTTGCAATACAACAATAGGGAATTTTAATATTTTTAATACCAGAGCTACTTTAGGACATGATGACATCGTAGGCGATTATAATGTTTTTAGTCCAAATGTTCAGATTTCAGGAGCTGTAATTATAGAGGATCTTAACTTATTTGGATTTAGCTGTGGGGTAATCCAGAAAAAGAAAATCGGAAATAGAAATATTCTTGGTGCTGGTGCGATATTATTGAGAACAATCAAAGATGAAGGAACCTATATAGGAATTCCTGCCGTGAAAATGAAAATATAATTAAAAAATAAATTAAGAATGAACGAAAATAAATTTATAGAAGACTTTGCAACAATTTTTGATGATACTGAAGCATCAGAATTAACAATGGATACACAGTTCAAAAATTTAGAAGAATGGAGTTCTTTAGCAGCGCTAGGTTTACTGGCCGTTATGGAGGAAGAATATGATGCAGAATTATCCAGTAAGGATATTGAGAAATCCGAAACAATCCAAGACATCTATAATATCGTAAAAGGATAATTATGGCATTTATTCAGATACCCAATGTATTGATTAAAGGTATTTCTGCCTGTGTTCCTAAAAACATAGTAAAAAATGAAAGCCTTGGGGATCTCTTCCCCGAAGATGAACTTAAGAAAACAATTGAATCTGTTGGAATTGTAGAACGTCGTATTGTAGATAAGGATACTTGTGCATCTGATTTATGTTACAATGCCGCAGAACAATTATTAAATGAAATGGATATCGATAGAAGTACTATTGATGTCCTGATTTTTATGTCTCAGACGTCAGACTTTAGAATTCCGGCAACAGCTCCAATTCTACAGCATAGATTAGGATTAAGTAAAGATACTCTATGTTTTGATGTTTCTTTAGCATGTAGTGGATATGTTTATGCATTGACCACTGCATTATCCTATCTGAACTTACCAAATGTAAACCGTGTTTTGCTTTTAGATGGTGAAACATTCTCAAAAATAGTTAATCCAAAGGATAAAACAAATGCCTTATTGTATGGAGATGCTGGAACAGCAACTTTACTAGAGAAAGGGGAAGGTGATTTCAATGCTGTACTTCATACAGATGGAGAAGGTTGGAGTGCGGTTTGTGTTCCAGGAGGAGGATCTAGAAAACCATTTTCGGAAGAAAGTTTGCTTGAAAAAGAACGAGAAGACGGAAGTATAGGAAATGATTTGGAGGTGTATATGAACGGAATTGATGTCTTCAATTTTACCCTACGTGTAGTTCCGAAAAGCATTAAAGAGCTTTTAGAAAAAACAGGTACTAACATTGCAGACTATGGATCTATAGTTTTCCATCAGGCGAATAAATTCATGATAGAGTTTTTTGCAAAAAAACTGAAATATGACATGAAAAATGTGCCAATAAGTTTAGACAAATTTGGAAATACAAGTTCTGCAACCATTCCATTAACGATTGTAAGTGAATTAAGGAATTGGAACTCTGAAAATAAAAAAATTATTATAAGTGGTTTTGGAGCAGGTTTGTCTTGGGCAGCTGCATCAATAGACTTATCTAATACACATATTTGCGAATTAACAGAATACTAATGAAAGTACACCATTATGGATTAGCAACTAAGTCCATTGAGAAAAGCGTGAAAACATTTTTATCTTTAGGATACGAAACGTGTTCTGAAGTTATTTTTGATCCGCTACAAGGCGTGAATTTATTGTTCTTAAAAAATGAGAACGATCATTTAATTGAATTGGTTGAACCAGTTGCAGAAGAAAATCCTGTTTCTAAAATTTTATCTAAGTCAGGATCATCTTTATATCATATCTGTTACGAAGTGGAAAACTTTAAGCAAAAAATAGAAGAACTTAAAAAACAACGTTTTGTGCAGGTGATTTCGCCAACCCCGGCAGTAGCGTTTAATGGAAGAAACATTTGTTTTTTATATAATCCTAATCTGGGACTTATTGAATTACTGGAAAAATGATGAGAAATTATATTTATAGAAATTATACTGTAGAATATCTTTTTGATAATTCTTCAATATTCAGTGGCTATGGTGATGTATCATTACCCACGGAGGATTTTGACAATATTATATTGTTCTATCAGGTAGATCCAAGTAAAACTCCTGATAATCAAATAGACGAGATTGAGGAAATTAAATCAAAGATTTCATTAATTACAAACTTAATTACTGATAAAAGAGTTGTAATACTGACTCTATCTGAAAATTTTCAAAATAACTGGCAAATTAAAAATGCAGAAGTTTCTGATGCTATTTCTCAGTTTAATAATGTCTTTTTAAAAGATCTTATGCTTAGACAGTCTAATCTTAAGATAATAGACATTAATCAATTCTTTGAAAAACAACATTTAGACAAAGTAGATTGGAGATTCTTTTTTACTTCGCAGATGATTATTAACCCTAAATTGGCTAAGCCTTTTAAAAAATGGTTTTTGTCACAGTTGGATTTTATAAGTCTGAAAAGAAAGAAATGTATTGTTCTTGATTGTGATAATACACTTTGGGGAGGAGTTGTAGGTGAAGATGGAGTGCATGGGGTTAAACTAGGACAAGATTATCCGGGAAATGCCTTTAAAAGTTTTCAGGAATTACTACTAGAATTATCCCGTAAAGGAGTTATTCTTGCTGTTTGTAGTAAAAATAACTTTGAAGATGTACAAGAGCTTTGGAATAATAATCTTAATAATCTAATCAATGATAAAGTACTGTCTGCTTATCGAATTAATTGGCAAAATAAAGCTGAAAATATAAAATCGATTGCAGAAGAACTTAATATAGGTACAGATAGTTTTGTTTTTATTGATGATAATCCAATTGAGAGAGGATTGGTGAAAGAATTTTTACCCGAAGTAACTGTGCCGGATTTTCCAGAAAAACCTTACGAGTTGGTTAATTTCTTTTGGAGTGTTTATAATGAATATTTTTCAACTTTTGAATTGTCTAACGAAGACATAAAAAAGACTGAACAATACAAAGAAAACTTTTTCCGAAATGAGAGTAAAAAGGTTTTTGAAAATATGGATGATTATCTGTCCAGTCTTGATATTGTGGTAGACATTATCCCAGCTAATGATGGTAATATTACCAGATTGGCGCAGATGACCCAAAAAACCAATCAGTTCAATCTCCGTACTCAACGTTATACGGAGGAAGATTTGAAAGCAAAGATGGATAATGGAGGACATATTTTCTGTGCTAATGTTAAAGACAAGTTTGGAGATAACGGAATAACTATCGAATGCATTATCGATGAAAATGAAGATGAGTTCTTTTTAGATTCTTATTTACTAAGCTGTCGTATTTTGGGGCGGGAAATTGAGAAGATAACCTTATTGAGTATCATTAAAAATCTAACTTCTATAAGTAATAAGCCTTTGAAAGCAGAGTACATTCCAAGCAAAAAGAATGTAATGACAAAAGATTTTTTGGAAAAAGTAGGGTTTGTACTAGAAAAAGAGCTTGAGGATGGATCTAAATATTATAATTTTGATCCAAGTCAAAATATCGAAATAAAAGATTATTATACAATTAATATAAAATAAAAACTATGAAAGAAAAGATTATAGAAATAATGGCTGAAGTATTTGAAATGCCGGTTAATGAATTTCCAACTGAAATTACACAAGGAAATATCGAAAATTGGGATTCATTGAAGCACCTGAATCTTATCGTTGAATTAGAAGATGCTTTTGATAAATCATTCGAACCAGAAGAAATCAGTGAAATGACTTCTATGGATAAAATCATTGAGATGATTGAAAAATAAATAGAATGGAATTAGCTAATCACAAAATATTAATTGTTGGAGCTTCTTCAGGAATAGGTAAAGCCTCAGCTATTGACCTTGCTAAGAAAGGAGCTAAATTAGTACTTATTGCAAGATCAGAAGATAAATTAAAAGAAGTTCTGGAATCATGTGAAGGATCCGGGCATAGTTATTTTGCAGTGGATGTAAAAGATGAAAAAGAATTAGAAGCTGCTATTTCTTCCTCAGCAAAAGAAACTGGTGAACCTTTTACAGGCTTTGTATATTCTGCTGGTCAAGAAGGGACAATTCCGTTAAAATTTGTAAAATCTGATTTTCTAACTGACATTCTTCAGGTAAATACTATTCCTGCATTATTGATCACTAAAATTCTTCAGAAAAAAGGGAATTTTTCTTCTGAAGGCGGATCTATTGTATTTATCAGTTCTGTGATGGGTAGTTTAGGACAGCCTGCTAAAGCAGCGTATTGCATGTCTAAAGGTGCTCTGGTTACAGCTTCAAAAGCATTAGCTTTAGAATTAGCTTCCAAGAGAATCAGGGTGAACTGTATTTCACCAGGTATGGTTACCACTGAAATGTCATCTAAAATTTTAGATTCAATCAGTGAAGAAAGCATAAAAGAAATAAAAAAAATGCATCCGCTAGGCATAGGGGAAGTTGAAGATGTGGTGAATGGAATTACATTTTTAATTTCAGATAAATCAAAATGGATTACCGGAATTGATTTATTAATTGATGGAGGATATAGTGCACAATAAAAAAAATACAATGTCACAAAAAATCTGGCTTTCCTCACCACATATGGGAGGTAACGAGCAAAAATATATCAACGAAGCTTTTAGAGAAAACTGGGTGGCACCGTTGGGGCCTAACGTGAACGGCTTTGAAGAAGATTTAGAAAAATTTTTAAATAAAGACGTAAAAGTTGCTGCTCTATCTGCAGGAACAGCAGCCATTCACCTTGCGTTAATTGAATCAGGTGTTCAACACGGAGATGAAGTAGTTTGCCAATCTATGACATTCTCTGCATCTGCAAATCCTATTGCATATTGCGGAGCAACTCCTGTTTTTGTAGACAGTGAACCGGATACATGGAATATCTGTCCAAAAGCATTAAGAGAAGCCATTGAAGACAGAATTCAAAAAGGGAAGAAACCAAAGGCTATCATTATTGTTCACTTATACGGAATGCCTGCAAAAATGGATGAAATTATTGCGATTTCGAAAGAATTTGGAATAGATCTAATTGAAGATGCAGCGGAAGCTTTGGGATCAACATATAAGGGGCAAGCTTGTGGAACATTTGGACGTTTCGGAGTTCTGAGCTTTAACGGAAATAAAATTATTACTACTTCAGGCGGTGGTGCATTGGTAAGTCATACACAAGAAGACAAAGATAAGATTGTTTTCTTATCAACTCAGGCTCGTGACAATGCTCCTCACTATCAGCATTCTCATATCGGATTCAATTATAGAATGAGTAATATTGTGGCAGGAATCGGAAGAGGTCAGATGGAGGTGCTGAAAGATCGTATAGAGGCGAGAAGAGGGATGCATGACTTTTATGTTGAGGTTTTTAAAGATATCGATGGAGTAGAAGTGTTCTCTGAACCGAATTCAGACTTTTATTCCAATCATTGGCTTTCTGCAATCATTGTTAACCCAGATATTGCTGGAAAAAACAGAGAAGATTTAAGACTCGCATTTTTAGAAGATAATATTGAATCAAGACCGCTTTGGAAGCCAATGCATTTACAACCTGTCTTTGCTGATGCTCCTTATTATGGAACAAATATTTCTGAGAAATTATTCGAGAACGGATTGTGCCTACCATCAGGATCTAATCTTACTGAAGAAGAAAAAGAAAGGATTGCAACTATAATCAATAAGTTTTTTAAAGGTTAATATTTTTTCTGATGAATTATAGAAGGTTTGGGAAAATTATTTTTGATTGTGTTTTATCAATTCTTTTATTATTTCCCTTATTTCCTCTACTCATTCTCTTATTTATAATATCAAGCCTGGATACCTGGTCTAACGGTATTTTTTTTCAAAAAAGAGTTGGACAGAATGGAAAGGTTTTTATGATCTATAAATTAAAAACAATTGACCCCAAAAAAGGAAAAAGTTCCCCAATAGGATTAATACTCAGAAAGTATAAACTTGATGAACTTCCTCAGCTCTTTAATATTTTAAAAGGTGACATGAGCTTTGTAGGGCCTCGTCCTGATATTGAAGGATATTATGATAGCCTGGAGGGAGAAGATCGTAAAGTCTTACAATTAAAACCCGGATTAACTTCCGAAGCGAGTATTAAATATAGTAATGAAGATACTTTGCTAAAATCTCAGAAAGATCCTTTGTCGTATAACGATAATATAATATTTCCGGATAAAGTAAAAATGAATTTGAACTATCTTGAAAATATTTCTTTCAAAGAAGATTTGAGTATTTTATGGAGAACATTTTTCAAAATATTAAAATAAATTTGAAACCCTATAATTAATTAAGGATCCAATAAATTATGAAAATTAAAGAAACCCCGCTTAAAGACTGTTATATTATAGAGCCTACCATTTTCGAAGATGATAGAGGTTACTTTTTTGAAAAGTTCAACGAAAAAAAGTTTGAAGAACTTACAGGAATGAACGGACATTTTGTTCAGGATAATATTTCTAAATCATCTTATGGCGTATTAAGAGGATTACATCTTCAGAAAGGGGAGCATGCCCAGGCAAAACTAGTTTCTTGTCTTGAAGGTAGCGTATGGGATGTGGCGGTAGATCTTAGAGAAGATTCTCCTACATTCGGAAAATGGTTCGGAATTGAACTTACAGCAGAAAATAAGTTGCAGCTTTATGTACCAAGAGGTTTTGGACATGGTTTTTCTGTATTAAGCACAAATGCAGTATTCTCTTATAAATGTGACAATTTTTATAATAAAGAATCGGAAGGAAGTGTAAGATTTAACGATCCTGACCTGAATATAGATTGGCAGATTGATGAAAAAGATGCCGTCCTTTCAGAAAAAGACCAAAATGCCCCTGGCTTTAAAGAAAAAAACTTTTAAAGTATACTATTGAAAACCACTTTTTTAAAGTGGTTTTTATTTTTGTAATCTTTACTCTTTAATATTTTGTATCTTTGCAGACTCAAAATCAAAAAGATGCGTACAAAATCGGTAGGGAAGAAAAAAATCAATGTAGTTACACTTGGATGTTCCAAAAATGTATATGACTCTGAGGTATTAATGAGCCAGCTGAAAGCCAATGGGAAGGAAGTGGTTCACGAAGACCGTGGGGATATTGTTGTTATTAATACCTGCGGATTTATTGATAATGCTAAAGAAGAATCTATCAATACCATTTTAGATTATGTAGAGGCTAAAAACAGAGGTGAAGTAGAAAAAGTATTCGTTACAGGTTGCCTTTCTGAAAGATATAAACCAGACTTGGTTAAAGAAATTCCGGATGTAGACCAGTATTTTGGTACAAGAGATCTTCCTATGTTATTAAAGCATCTTGGTGCAGACTATAAGCATGAATTGGTAGGGGAGAGATTAACTACTACTCCTAAACATTATGCATACCTTAAAATTTCAGAAGGATGTGACAGACCATGTTCTTTCTGTGCTATTCCTTTGATGAGAGGAGGTCACGTTTCCACTCCTATTGAGAAGTTGGTATCTGAAGCTCAGAAATTGGCCAAAAAAGGAACCAAAGAATTAATTCTTATTGCTCAGGATCTAACGTATTATGGGTTGGATATTTATAAAAAACGAGCATTAGGAGATTTGCTGAAAGAATTAGTAAAAGTAGAAGGAGTAGAGTGGATCCGTCTTCATTATGCTTTTCCAAGTGGTTTCCCTGAAGATGTTTTAGATATTATCCGTGAAGAACCTAAAGTTTGTAATTATATAGATATTCCTCTTCAGCACATCAATTCTGATCTGTTGAAATCAATGAAAAGAGGAACTACCCATGAGAAAACTGATGCTCTTTTAGGAAAATTCAGAGAAAAAGTTCCCGATATGGCAATCAGAACAACCCTGATTGTAGGATACCCAGGGGAAACTGAAGAAAGATTCCAGGAACTTAAAGACTGGGTAAAAGAGCAGAAATTTGACAGATTAGGATGCTTTACCTATTCTCACGAGGAAAATACCGGTGCTTATGTATTGGAAGATGATATTCCACAGGAAGTAAAAGAAGCAAGGGTAGAAGAAATCATGGAAGTGCAGTCTCAGATTTCTTGGGAAAAGAACCAGGAAAAAGTAGGAAAAGTGTTCAGATGTATCTTCGACCGTAAAGAAGGGAACTATTTTATCGGAAGAACAGAATACGACTCTCCGGACGTAGATAATACCGTTTTGGTATCCGCTGAAGATACTTATATTTCCATCGGAGAATTTGCAGATGTGAAGATTACTTCAGCAGAAGAGTTTGATTTATACGGTGAATTATTATAGAAATATAAAACATTATTAATCAGGAAGAAAAGTTTTGCTTTCTGAGAGGTGAAAAATCAGATATTAATAGGATTTAACATAAATAATTTATGGTATTTTTTTTAAATAATTGATTTTCAGCATGTTGTATTTTTAAGTGTTAAGATTTTTTAATTTTCTATCATAAAGTATGTAAATTAAAAAATTATGTCTTAAATTTGCGCAATAAGCAATGTTTTTAAATCATATGCTATCAATAAGTTATTTATTAAAATTGGGCTAAAACTCAAAAAATATGTTTTTTTTTATTTATATTAGCCTTAAGATAATAATCGCAAGTTGAGATACATTTTCCTTTTTGGAAATTTTGATGAAAAATAATGTAATTAAAATCTTTAAAAACTTATGAAAAAATTTTTATTAACAGCAACTATGCTCGTTGCCTTTACGGCTCTTTCCAAGGCTCAGCAAGGGAGAGTGGGGATTAACACGTCCACACCTGCCGCAACTCTAGACGTTGTAGCTAACGCTGACGTTACTAGACCTGACGCCTTATTAGTCCCTCGTTTGTCAAGAGCTCAATTATTAGCTAAAGATGCAGCCTATGCAAATGGAGATGCTACTGCAGCTAGTGCTCAGAATGGTGCGCTTGTATTCGTAAATTTAGTAGACGGAACTGCTACTGCTAAGACAACTAATGTTACAGCTACAGGATTCTATTATTATGACGGTACAAACGGTAACAATGTTTGGAAACCTGTAGGTGGTGGTTCATCTACTACTCAAAGGTATGAAGGTATTGTAGGTTCTGCCACTACAGTTAATGCTGCTTATACGGTCACTGGGAATGATTTCTTTATTGTAACAAATGCTGCTGCTGGACTTACAATTACATTACCTGCTGCCGATCCTACCAATGCTGGTAGAGTAGTAGTTATTTCTAATCAGAATACAGCAAGTTCTACTGTTACAGTAGTATCAGCAAATGGTGTTCCGGTTGCTGGTACTAATACTCTTCTGCAATTTAGAGGGAAACAGTATGTCTCTGACGGTACAAGATGGGTTACAATATCTTATAATTAACACTTTAAAAATCCAATACAATGAAAAAAATAGTTTTATTTAGCATATTTTGTTTCCTTTCGTCTAATTTATCTTTTGCTCAAATTGCAACTAACCAACAGACGGTTGCTACAATTACGGATGAGAACGCATTTCTTGATGCAAGTTCAAATTTTGATGAAAGTGCAAATTCATCTAATACAATCGGAAAAGGTTTAGTATATCCAAGAACAAACCTTACTACATGGGTTTTTAAAACGGATAATGTTGACGGTATTAATTTTCCTACTGGTTTTGATGGTATGATTGTTTACAATACTGGAACAGGAAATACTTTAACAGGAGCTAATAACCCAAGTACAGTATCTACTGTTGCACCAGGATTTTATTATTTTTCCAATCCTATAGCTGCAGGTAGTGCTACAGGTAGTGCTGCAGTTACAACAGGTAGATGGTTACCATTAGGTGGGGCTGTTTCTCCAAAAGTAACTATCGGAACAGCTGAGACAACAACAAATACACTTGTTAATGTTAGCCCAGGGGTTGATAAGCAGGTTTATGCTATCAAAGGATCTTTTGTAGCTAGTGGAACTTCTACAGCAGTAAATATTCCTGCTCCTAGTGGAATGACAACTATGTATGCAATCACTATTTACAAATCAGGTTCTGGAGTAGTTTACGATAGAAGCTTATATTCTTACAATGTTGTTACTACGGCTGGAAATGCAATTACAGGTTCACCTAGCATGTCTGTAGTGTATCCTAACGGAACATACGATTATGTATTAGAATACTTAAAATAAAAGAATTTTTATTTAATTACATATTAAAACCAACGATTTAATCGTTGGTTTTTTTTATCTTTTAAATGAGAATGTAATGGTGCCAGTTATAAGCCATCTGAGCTTCTTATTGTTCAATTAGTTTTAATCACTTTAAAAGAGCTATAATTAACTTACGAGCAATGTGCAACATATTTAATGAATTGAACCACTTTTGGATATCATCCTGTTCCTGAGATCTGAGATAATAGAAAAAGTAAACTATAGTTAGTCTATTTTTTTATTGAAAAGCTTTTTAATCTGATTCTTAACACTTACTTTTGGAAAATGATTATAAAGAGAAGATGGTCTTTCAGATGATTAATGGATGAAAATAGAAGAAGATTTGAGATAATAATCCAATCAGCATAAATTTTACTATTAATATTGCTGTTAAAATATTTTTAGATGATCTGGTTATATAGCACTTGAGCTATTCTATCAGCTATTTTATCCTATATCGATTCTTAACATTTACAGCTTTTTAAAGTTAGTTTTATGGGTATAATCAATATTTTGACAATTTGTAACTATTTGAATTTTAGTTATTTATAAATTTGTTCTTCTGGAATTATGCATGAATTAGTTAATTAAATTAACATTTTGATGTTTTTTTTAACGTTTTTTAACAGTAGCGTTTAAAATCCCTATTCATAGGGTCTTACAAAGGTAGTTAATATATAATTTGGTTTTTGTTAACGGTTTTTAACAATTGGAATAGGGATATAAAGAGATTCCTGATACTTTTGCCCTGTCAAAACCAATAAAAGTTCAAAATGATGAAAAGATTCATTCTCGTAATCATAATGATGATTTCAACCTTAGGTGTTTACTCGTTTACAAGTAATGCCTTAGATGCGAAAAAAACAAGTTATGCATCGTACTACCACGATAAATTTAACGGTAGAAAAACCGCAAGCGGAGAAATCTTTGATAACTCAAAGTTTACTGCAGCAAACAGAACGCTTCCATTTGGAACAAACGTTAAGGTAACAAACCTTAAGAATGGTAAAGAGGTAATAGTGAGAATTAATGACAGAGGGCCTTTCCATTCATCAAGATCTTTAGACATGTCTAAAGCAGCGTTCGATGAGATCGGAGATGTTAATCATGGTACTATTCCGGTCGAATATGAAATTGTCGATTAATTTTATGATTTAAATTAAAAAAAGCCAGCTGATTTCAGCTGGCTTTTGCTTTGTTAGATATAAGGATCATTATACATTTAATTCCAATAGGGCAGGACAGTGATCGGAATGAACAGCTTCTTTTAAAATAACAGCTCGCGTAAGTTTATCCTTTAAGCTATAGGAGGTGAAATTGTAATCCAATCTCCAGCCTTTATTTCTTTCCCTTGAATTTTGTCTGTAGCTCCACCATGTATAATTATCAGGTTCATTGTTAAAAAACCTGAAACTATCAATCAATTCACATTCATTAATGAAATCAGTCATCCATTCCCTTTCCATAGGAAGAAATCCTGAAACATTTTTTAGACCAACAGGATTGTGAATATCAATAGCCTCATGGCAGATATTAAAATCACCGGATATAATCAGGTTGGGAATTTCTTTCTTTAAATTTTTAATATATTCAAGGAAATCATGACAGAATTGCATCTTAAAATCTAGTCTTTCAATATTCGATGCAGAAGGTACATATACTGAAATTGCAGAGAATCCATCAAAATCAGCACGGATAATTCTTCCCTCATTATCATAACTTTCGATACCACAACCGTACTCCACGTGATTGGGTTTTACTTTTGACGCGATTCCGACCCCGCTATAGCCTTTTCTTACTGCTGAATGCCAATAACTATGGTATCCTAATTTTTCAAGGCTTTCGATGTCTATCTGATCGTTTCCGGCTTTACTTTCCTGAATACAGATCACATCCGGATCGGCGGTGGTAAGCCAACCCAAAAAATCTTTGGTAAATGCGGCTCTGATTCCATTAACATTGTAGGTAATTAATCTCATTAGTCTTCTATAAATATTTTAAAATTCTCGTTGTATTTCGTAGGGATAAATTCAGTGATGTCATAGTCTGCTACCTGATGAATATGAAAAGGATCTTCTGTAATGATCTGCTCAATTACATTTTTAGAGGAAGCGTTACAGACAATAATTCCCCCGGTTCGTGGCTCTTTTCTTCCCGAAGTAATAAACAGTCCTGAATCATAATATTTTTGAAGAAAGGAATTGTGTTCTGGAATATGGTGCTCAACATTTTCAATGGCTACCTTATACGTAAGCGAAATAATGAACATATTTTTATTTTTTACGAAGATATGAACTCTTACAGACTATAAAAAAAGAAGCAGGAAAAATCATTTGATTTTTCCTGCTTTAAACGCCAAATTTAAAAAACTACTTGGGTTCTAAAATACTGATAGGAATGATACATTCCTCCAATGAGATTCCACCATGTTGATAGGTTTCTTTATAGTAATTTACAAAATGATTGTAGTTCTTAGGGTAAGCAAGGAATATATTGTTTTTAGCAAAAATATATTTCGAACTTAAGTTTCCTTTTGGAAGGAAAAGTTTTTCCGGATTGGTAATTGCCCAAACATCGCTGTCGTCATACGTTAAGCTTTTCCCTGTTTTGTATCGGATATTGGTAGATGTTTCTCTGTCGCCAACTACTTTACTTGGCTTTTTAACGTAAACAGTTCCGTGGTCTGTTGTGATAACTAATTTATATCCGTTTTCGGCTGCTGTTTTAATAATCTTTATCAATGAAGAGTTTTCAAACCAGTTAAGTGTTAAAGAACGGAACGTTTTATCATCACGGATAAGCTGATCCACAATATGGTTGTCAGTTTTCGCATGAGAAAGAATATCAATGAAGTTATAGACAATCACCAATAAGTCATTGTTTTTATGCTGATTGAAGTCATCGTAGATCTTTCTTTCAAAATCTGCGTTCAATACTTTCAGATACTTCATAGATTTGGATCCAAGGCCAATTCTTTTCATCTGATCTTCCAGAAAGTCACGTTCAAACTCATTTTTGTTTCCTTCCTCATTATCATTAAACCATTTATCCGGGAAACGTTTTTCAATCTCTGATGGCATTAAACCTGCAAAGAAGGAATTTCTTGCATATTGTGTAGCGGTTGGAAGAATACTGTAATAATAATCTTCCGAAACTTTATTGTAATACTTCGTAAATAAAGGCTCAATCACTTTCCACTGGTCGTAACGAAGGTTGTCAACCATTAATAAAAGTACTTTATCCTTTTCTACCTCAGGCTTTACCTTTTCTTTGAAAAGCGTGTGGCTCATCAGAGGCTTATCAGAGTCAATAAGCCAGTCTGCATAATTTTTTTCAATAAACTTAGCAAACTGAATGTTAGCTTCTTCTTTCTGTGATTGTAAAAGATCTGCAAATTCATTATCTGCAACCTTATCGAACTTAATTTCCCAGCTTAGGATTTTTTTATAATATTCAGCCCAATCCTGATAGGTTCTCAAGTAGGATAGTTCCATAGACAGGTTTCTGAATTCCTGCTGATATTGTAAAATAGTTTTTTGTTCTACAAGATTATCCTGCTGAAGATTCTTTTTTAACGAAAGTAATATCTGATTAGGATTTACAGGCTTTAGGATATAATCTGCAATTTGAGAACCAATAGCCTCCTCCATGATGTGTTCCTCTTCACTTTTGGTTACCATTACTATTTTTAGAGAGTTATCTTTTTCCTTAATCATAGGAATTGCTTCCAGCCCGGAAATACCAGGCATATTTTCATCAATGAGTGTTAGGGCAAATTTCTCTGAATCCATAAGTTCCAAAGCCTCATTCACGTTGTTAACAGGGGTTACCTGATAACCTTTCTTTTCTAAAAATACGATGTGAGGTTTAAGTAAATCTATTTCATCATCTATCCATAATATCTTTTCTGACATAATTTATTTTTTACATGGTTATTGTATCAAAATGTTGACCAAATCCTTTTAAATTCTCACAAATTCGAGAGTTTAAAAGTTAAATATTAGTTAAATGGAAATACCCCGTGATATTTCCCATTTTTGTAGCTTTTCAATTCTTATTTTTAATATACAGCAAGGCTCTTTCCAAAACTTCGTCTTTTCCGTTTTTTATTCCTTCCACACTTGGTTTGACAAGGATATCAGGAATAATCCCGATTCTTTGGGTTTCTCTTCCATCCGGATAATAAGCGCCAAGGCCGGTAAAGCAAGTATCTAAGTCTGCAATTCTAAACTTGATAATATCTCCGTTAGCTCCCGAAGTATTGCTCCCGATCACTTTGGATTTGGGATGCTGTTTGAACATCATGGTTGTGGTCTCTGCCTGACTTTGCGTATTTTCGTCTACCAAAACGATTATGTTTCCTTTATAATAATCGGGATTCTTCCTGCCAATATTGTTCTTTCTACTATAAAATTTTCCGGGATAATTAGTTTCCGGAAAGTTAAACTGATAATAAACGGTAGATTGGGGAAGTAATAATTGACTTAAAGGGATGATGGTAAGCTTGGGATAATTTCTAAGATCGAAAATGATAGATTCCGAAGATTTCAGTTCTCTGTACATTTCATTCACTTCATCTTTAGCCAGGACTCCCATATTGACGTATCCGATTTTCTTTTCCTCATCCAGAAACTTCCATTTTTGAGGAACTGGCACTTTCTTAATAATAATATCCTTAACAAAATACGTTTTAGCAGCCACCTCCAGATTTTGTCCGTTTCTTTCTAACTTTACGGAAAGCGAATCACTATTACTGAAAAGAAGTTTACTTTTTACCTTATTCACCTTTCCCCAGGAGTTGGATGCAGGGACGTGTTTTCCAAGGCTGTTAACCATTTGTGGAATTGTTTTTCCATTCACATCATAAATAACATCACCGATGTTGAATGGAGTTTTCTCACGAAATCGATTGTCATTAATTCTTGTAATAACTAATTTCCCTTCTGCATAGGAATATTCTACAGGAAGTTTTCTGTTTCCATATAGATGAAGACTAATGAGTGGTGAAAAAAGATAAGTGTGTGAATCATCAGTCTTTGTTACCAATTCAGCTAAAGTTAATTGATAATCGTTATCATTATTAACATTAATAAATTTGGGTATCATTTCTGTAAGAACATCATTCCAATTTTGATCTGTTTGATATTTATAGGGAAAAAAATATTCTACATAGTTCCAATATCTGAACAATTCTAATAAGCTGACCTGTTTGGAAGTGAATTGCGACCCATAAGAATTTTCATTTCTGAAGAATATTTTTCGTCCTCCTTTTCCTATATAATGATGGTTGCCAATATTCCGATTGTTTTCAATATAATGAAGTTTTTGAGAAGTAGCTGGAGTAAAGGTGGCGGAATTGTCTATCCAACTCAGATCAAAGTTTTTCAGGAAATAAGTTTTATCTGATTCTTGTAGACATTCTGTACATTCCTTAATTTTTCCAAGACTTGCAATCCAGTTGGAGTATAGATCGTTCAATGCAGCTTTGTCATTGATTCTTTCAAGCTCATTTATCTTCTTGAAAAGTTGTTGGTCCCAATTCAGATTCCCTTTGACTACCTGAGGATGATAATATTTTAAAAATCCCCAAACTCTGCAGAGGGATTCCAGTTTTTGATTTTCAGATAAAACCTGTGCGGAAAAATGTAGATTTAAAAATAATAAAATGAAAAGAAAATATTTTCTCATCAAGAGGATTGAGTTTTCTCAAAGATAAGTGATTCATGTAAGAACAGCAAAGGTTTTTTGATGAATAATTTCAGGAAGTAATGAGGCTGGGAGCTGGAAGAAGGAAGCCACTGGAGGTTGTTAATACTAAAAATCAATATGGAGTAAGTATTCAGAAAATCAGTAGACCATTGTTACTCATTGTACTCAATAACTTCCAGCCTCCCTCTTCTAGCTTCCAGTCTTTTAATACTAATTTAATCATCCTTCAAATTTAAATCCCTAACTTTGTTTACTCATACAGACGTTCCAATGCAGAATAAGCTAAAAATTATTAACGATCCTGTTCACGGATTTATCAAAATTCCTCACGAAATTTTATTTGATATTATTGAACATCCTTACTTTCAAAGATTAAGAAGGATTGGGCAGACCGGTCTTTTGAATCTGATTTTTCCCGGAGCTACCCATACAAGGTTCCATCATGCCCTGGGAGCGATGCATTTGATGTTTACAGCTTTGGAAACCTTAAAGCAGAAAGGAGTTAAGATTTCCGAAGAAGAGGAAAAAGGTGCTATGTTGGCGATTTTAATGCATGATATTGGGCATGGGCCATTCTCTCATGCCTTGGAGAATATGCTGATGGACGACTGGCATCACGAGAAACTTTCTTTATTATTAATGAATAAACTGAACGAAGAATTTAACGGCCAGTTATCCATGGCTATTGAAATGTTTCAGGGGCAATACCACAGAAAGTTCTTTAATCAGCTGATTTCATCCCAATTGGATGTTGACAGGTTAGATTATTTGAAAAGAGACAGCTTTTTTACGGGAGTATCAGAAGGAAATATTAATACCCAGAGAATTATTTCCATGATGAATGTATGTGAAGAAGGGGAGTTGGTGATTGATGCAAAAGGAATTTATTCTATAGAAAACTTTTTAACAGCCAGAATGTTCATGTACTGGCAAGTATATTATCATAAGACATCTGCATTGGCTGAATTTCTGTTGGTGAAGATCCTTGAAAGAGCAAAATATTTAATTTCTCAGGGAATTGAACTTCCGGCAACAGAGAATCTGAAATACTTTTTATATCGTGGAAAGAGTGCTGCAACAGATGAAGACATAGAAAGGTTTACCAGTTTAGATGATAATGATGTGATTCAGGCTATGAAAGAGTGGCAGAATTCTGATGATTTCGTTTTATCCTATTGGTGTAAAAGTGTTATCCAGAGAAACCTTCCGAAGACTATTATTTCATCGCATCCTTTTGATGGGAAGATTATTGAAGAAAAAATAAAAATCACCAATGAATTTTTTGGAATTGATAATGGGAAAGAATTGGTTCATGAAATAAAAAGAAAACTTTTACCTTACGATACCGAAAAGCAACCGATTTATTTATTGCAGAAAAATGGGAAAAGAATGAAGCTTCACGAGTCGGAAGATCAGCTTTTATCAGGGTTGATGGTAAATAAAACCACTCGCTATATTCTTATGTTTCCAAGGGATATCTCCCGTTTGGATTCTTAAATAATATTAAAATTGAATATCTGAAATCAAAAAATGTTTGCAAATTATAGAATTTCTTATCTTTGCAGAATATGGAATTCACAGCTTCGCAAATTGCAAGTTTTATTGACGGAAAAATAATAGGTGATGAGAATGCACTTATTACAGGGGTTTCTCCAATTGAAAATGGAGAATCAGGACATCTTTCTTTTATAGCACAAGATCGGTTTTCTCATTTTTTGGATACCTCAAAATGCTCTGTAATCATCGTTTCAGAAAAACTTCTGGATAAAAATAGTTATAACCCAACCTTAATTGTAGTAAAAGATGCTTATCTATCTTTTCAGGTTCTGATGAACTTATATCAGGAAATGAGAGGAAGAAAAGAAGGTATTGAAGATGGTTCATCCATCCATGATTCAGCGATAATAGGTGATAACGCTTATATAGGAGCATTTACATATGTTTCGGAAAAAGCTAAAATTGGTGAGGGGTCACAGATTTATCCACATGTATATATCGGTAAAGGAGTAAAAATTGGTAAAAACTGTAAAATAGACAGTGGTGCCAGAATTTATGACTACTGTATTATTGGGGACAACTGTGTAATTCATTCCAATACTGTTGTAGGTGGAGATGGTTTCGGGTTTCAGCCCACCGCTGAAGGATTCAAAAAAATTCCTCAACTTGGGAACGTAATTATTGAAGATGATGTGGAAATTGGTTCAAACTGTAGTATTGACAGGGCAACAATTGGTTCTACCATTATTGGAAAAGGTACAAAAATTGATAATCTGATCCAGATTGCCCATAACGTAAAAATAGGACAGAATAATGTAATTGCAGCACAGGCCGGAATTGCAGGTTCTACTACCATCGGAGACTGGAATCAAATTGGAGGTCAGGTAGGAGTTGTCGGACATATTAAAATCGGAAACCAGGTGAAAATTCAGGCTCAGAGCGGCGTGAATTCAAGTGTTAACGATAGAGAAACTTTATATGGTTCACCGGCAATCAGCTACAATGACTATTTAAGAAGCTATGTTCATTTCAGAAATCTACCTGGGATAGTCAACAAAATAAATAATCTTGAGAATAACTCAAAAGATAATACTAATGAGTGATATGCAAAAAACGCTTCAGGAAGAGGTAACTCTTTCTGGAATAGGCCTTCATACTGGTAAAGAAGTAAAACTTACCATCAAACCCGCAAAGGAGAATACGGGATTTGTATTTGTAAGAACCGATTTAGAGGGACACCCTCAGGTTGAAGCTGATGTTAATTATGTAGTAGCAACAGAGAGAGGTACAACATTAGAAAAGCTTGGCGTAAAAATTACTACCTGTGAGCACCTTTTGGCTGCTTTAGTGGGTTGTGATATAGACAATGCAGTGTTGGAAATGGATGCTTCTGAGCCTCCTATTTTAGATGGATCTTCAAAATATTTTGTGGAAGCTATCGAAAGTGTAGGAGTTGTAGATCAGAATATTGCCAGAGAATATCTTGTAGTAAAAGAAGTTCTTACCTACAGTGATCCGGCTACAGGTTCAGAAATTACCATTATTCCTTCAGATACTTACGAAGTAACTACTATGGTAGATTTTGGAACTAAAGTCTTAGGAACTCAAAACGCTACCCTTAAAAATATTACCGAATTTAAAGACGAAATCTCTTCAGCAAGAACATTCAGTTTCTTACATGAATTGGAAATGCTTTTAGATCACGGATTAATTAAAGGAGGAGATATCTCTAACGCGATCGTTTATGTGGATAAGGATCTTACTCCTGAAACAACAGAAAAATTGAAAAAAGCCTTTGGTAAGGATAATGTATCCATCAGACCAAATGGTATTCTTGATAATCTTAACTTAAATTATCCGAACGAAGCGGCAAGACACAAATTATTAGATGTAATTGGTGATTTAGCTTTGGCAGGAGTGAAAATTAAAGGTAAGGTAATTGCCAACAAACCAGGCCATTTTGTAAATACTCAATTTGCAAAAAAATTAAACCGTCAGTGGAAATTGCAGAAAAAGAAAAACGTTCCGGATTTTGATTTAACAAAAGAACCGGTATTCGATATCAATGGAATCATGAAGCTTATGCCTCACAGACCTCCGTTCTTATTAATTGATAAAGTTCTTGAACTTTCAGACTCTCATGTGGTAGGATTAAAAAATGTAACAATGAATGAACCTTTCTTCGTTGGACATTTCCCTAAGGAGCCTGTAATGCCTGGAGTACTTCAAGTAGAAGCATTAGCTCAGACTGGAGGTATTCTTGTATTGGCAAGCGTTCCTGATCCTGAAAACTATTCTACATATTTTATCAAGATTGATAAAGTAAAATTCAAGAGAAAAGTAATTCCGGGAGATACCCTTATATTCAAAATTGAATTGATAGAACCTATCAGAAGAGGTATTGTACACATGCAGGGGTACGGATATGTAGGAGACACAGTGGCAGTAGAAGCAGAGCTTATGGCTCAAGTTGCAAAAAATAAAGTTGATTAAATGATTCATCAGTTAGCAGCCGTAGATAAACGTGCGAAAATCAGCAAAAATGTAATTGTAGAACCATTTACTACAATTGCAGGGGATGTAGAAATTGGAGAAGGAACATGGATTGGTCCAAATGTTACCATCATGGATGGGGCAAGAATAGGAAAAGATTGTAAGATTTTTCCCGGGACTGTAATTTCTGCAATTCCTCAGGACTTAAAGTTCGATGGTGAAGATACACGAACCATTATTGGAGATCATACTACTTTAAGAGAATGTGTAACAGTAAATAGAGGAACAAAAGCTTTAGGTTATACCAAAGTAGGAAGCAACTGCCTTATTATGGCTACTTCCCACGTTGCCCATGACTGTATCATAGGAGATAATGTGATTATTGCCAATGGTTGCGGTATTGCAGGACATGTTGAAATCGGAGACTTTACTGTAATGGGAGGTTTATCTGCTGTTCAGCAGTTTGGTAAGATCGGAAAACATACGATGATTTCAGGAGGGTCTTTAATTAGAAAAGATGTTCCACCTTATGTGAAAGTGGCAAGAGATCCTATTTCTTATGCTGGTATTAATTCAGTAGGTCTTAGAAGAAGAGGTTTTTCCAATGAGAAAATCTTTGAAATTCAAAAGATTTACAGAGCTATTTTCCAAATGAAGATGAACGTTTCCCAAGCGTTGGCATATATTGAAAAAGAAATGCTTCCTACAGCTGAGAGAGATGAAATTCTTCAGTTTATCCAAAACTCTCCAAGAGGTATTGTAAAGGGATACGGGACAGGAAAAGACAGCAACTAAAAATGCTAAGAATTAAGTAAAAAAAGATAATATATATTAATGGCAACAAGTAACGATATTAGAAAAGGTCTTTGCATCGAATTTAGCAATGATATTTTTAAAGTAATTGAGTTTCTTCATGTAAAACCAGGAAAAGGACCTGCTTTCGTAAGAACAAAACTAAAATCTGTGACAAACGGAAAAGTATTAGATAATACATTCTCTGCAGGTCACAAAATTGAAGAAGTAAAAGTAATCACAAGAAAGTTCCAATATCTTTATGATGATGAGAACGGATTCCACTTCATGAATAACGATGATTTTTCTCAGCTATATTTAAATAAAGAAATGATTGAAAACTCAAACTTGATGAAAGCAGGTGAAGAAGTAACAATCATTTTGAAAGAAGCAGATGAAACTCCACTTTCTGCAGAACTTCCACAGTCTGTATACCTGGATGTTATTGAAGCTGATCCGGGTGTAAAAGGAAATACTGCTACCAATGCTCTTAAAAACGCAATCGTTGAAACAGGAGCAAGAGTAATGGTTCCTTTGTTCATTGAACCGGGAGACAAAATTAAAGTAAGCACTGAAGACGGTAGTTACTTAGAAAGAGTAAAAGAATAAATAAAATTTACATAAATTCGGTTTGCATTAGCAGTCCGAATTTTGTTTTATAAGAAAATCTATTGTTATGAGATTTCATTCTCCACAAAAGCTTAAAACGATTGCCGATTTGATTGGCTCCAGATTTGTTGGCCCTGAAGATTTTGAAGTGTTGGGTTCCAATGAAATTCACATGGTAAAACCGGGAGAGATTGTATTTGTGAATCATCCCAAATACTATGATAAGGCACTCAACTCTGCTGCTACCATTATTTTGATTGATAAAGAAGTAGATTGCCCTGAAGGTAAAGCACTTCTGATTTCTGATGATCCTTTCAGAGATTTTAATAAGATCAATACCCATTTTACAAGAATTTACAACTTCACAGAAGAACTTCATGATGCTGAAATTGGCGAGGGAACAAAAATTCACTCCTCTGCTGTAATCGGAAACAATGTGAAAATTGGGAAAAATACTTTAATTTTCCCTCATGTAGTGATTGGTGATAGAACCGTTATTGGAGATAATGTAATCATTCAGTCTAATACGGTGTTGGGAGGTGATGCTTTCTATTACAGGAAATTAGATGGAAACTTTGACCGTTTGATTTCAGTAGGAAATGTTGTGATCGAAAATAATGTGGAAATAGGAAATGGATGCACTATAGACAGGGGTGTTACAGATTCTACAGTGGTTGGAGAAGGTTCCGTTTTGGATAATCAGATTCAGATAGGGCATGACACTATAATCGGGAAGAAATGTTTAATAGCTTCTCAGGTTGGAATTGCCGGTTGTTGTGTGATTGGAGATGGAGTAACCCTATGGGGACAGGTGGGTATCGCTTCCGGAAATAAAATTGAGAGCGGATCTGTAATTTTAGGGAAAACCGGAGTGAACAGAGACCTTGAAAAAGGTACCTATATCGGAATGTTTGCCGAAGATTTCAAGACTTATCTGAAAAAAGAAGTAAAACTGAGAAATCTCAAATAAACAATTCCAAAGGTTTTGTCCAAAATCAAAGAAATTTGAGTAAATTTGTGAGCATTAATAAAATAATAAATAAATTAAAACAACAATAAAATGTCAATTTTAGTAAACAAAGATTCTAAAGTAATTGTACAAGGATTTACAGGGAACGAAGGTACTTTCCATGCTGGTCAGATGATTGAATACGGAACAAACGTAGTAGGTGGTGTTACTCCAGGAAAAGGAGGAAGCGAGCACTTAGGAAAGCCAGTATTCAATACAGTAGCTGACGCTGTTGAAAAAGCAGGAGCAAACGTAAGTATTATTTTCGTACCACCGGCATTTGCGGCAGACGCTATCATGGAAGCTGCTGAAGCAGGGATTAAAGTAATTGTATGTATTACTGAAGGTATTCCTGTAGCTGATATGGTAAAAGTAAAATCTTATATTGCTGACAGAGACTGCAGATTAATTGGACCAAACTGCCCTGGAATCATTACTTCTGAAGAAGCTAAAATTGGTATTATGCCAGGTTTCGTTTTCAAAAAAGGTAAAGTAGGTATCGTTTCAAAATCAGGTACCCTTACTTACGAAGCTGCTGATCAGGTAGTAAGAGCAGGTTACGGTATTTCTACAGCGATCGGTATTGGTGGTGACCCAATTATTGGAACTACTACAAGAGAAGCGTTGGAATTATTCATCAACGATCCTGAAACTGAAGCTGTTGTAATGATTGGCGAAATTGGTGGTGGATTAGAAGCTGAAGCTGCTAGATGGTATAAAGCTAGTGGATCTACTAAGCCGGTTGTCGGATTTATCGCTGGACAAACAGCTCCAAAAGGAAGAACAATGGGACATGCTGGTGCTATTGTAGGTGGTGCAGAAGATACAGCTCAGGCAAAAATGGAAATCATGAGAGAGAATGGTATCAACGTTGTTGATTCTCCTGCTGATATTGGTGCTACTGTAGCTAAGATTCTAGGATAATATAAAACCAAATAATATGAAAAAACTTTTATTAGCCTCAGCTTTAACCCTTTCTGTTTTATCCTTTGCACAAGTGCAGTGGAAGAATACAAGATTCGGGCTTACAGCAGGCTTAAACTATTCCAGAGTATCTAATGCCCATAATCCTTCAGGCCCAAGATACACCTTTCAAGGTGGAGCTTTGGCTTTAATTCCCGTAGGAAAGACAAACCAGTTTTATATTCAGCCTGAAGTTCTATACTATGGAGGCGGAGAAACAGGTAAAGATAGTGATGCTAAAAATATGGATGGTTATAATGCAGTATATGCTAATAACTATCTGAGTGTACCTCTTTATTTCAAAGGGTATTTTTCAGAAGCAGAATCTGAATTCTTTGGACTATTGGGACCTAGATTTAACTTTTTGCTGAGCGAAAATGTTAAAGATGTTCCTGCAAACAGACCTTATTATGATCCGGATGTTACTGATCCTTCACAGCCTTCAGGGGTAAATGGAAAAGCAAACAGCTTTAACTGGGGAATAGGATTAGGAGTAGGATATAGCTATAAGAGACAACTTGAAGTAGCTTTAAAATATGACTTAGGTCTTGGGGATACTTATCCTGGCCTTAAAAAAGAAACCAAAGGTACTGATAAGAAAAAGTCTGAACAGGTGATAGCTCTTACCTTAAGCTATATATTCAAATAAAACATTTTATTCAGAATATAAATAAGAAATCCCGGAAAACTACTTTCCGGGATTTTTTGAATTAAATACATAAAAGAAATAAGGGAAGTAAACCATGGACTAAGTGTAAAAGCTGGTTACTACTCTAACTCTGCATTACATTCTTATTTACTTAAAGAAAAGGTGAATTGTCTAACCAATTTATCTTCAGAATGCTAAGAATTATAATAAACCAATGATGAACCTAAATGATTATTCATCCGTTTAAAAAAGAATCAATGAAATTGATTCCACCTTTGCCTTCTTAAAAAGTATCACAGGAAGATTCTAAGACTTTGCGTCAAACCTAAATTCCTCTTTATCTTTTAGTTATCCAAGAACTCAGATGAAATCTCCTTACAAATAGATTTCTTTTCATGTTTAAAAAGAAAAAGGACAAATTCACATATTTGTAAATTTGCCCTTTTAAGTTGTTCGTTTTTCCTGCCTGGGGAATTAACCTTTAATCCACTTCCAAAGCTCTTTCAATGTAGCTTTATTTCCATACATCAAAATTCCTACACGATAGATCTTTCCCGCAAGGAATATCATAAATACAGTAGTTGCCAGTAATAGAACAATAGATAATGCAATCTGCCATGCCGGAACTCCAAAAGGTATTCTGGCAATCATGGCTACCGGTGAAGTAAATGGAATAATAGATAACCAGAAGCCCATTGGGCCATCAGGATTATTCATTAATGAGAAACTTCCATACATCCCCAGGGTTAATGGTAAGATCGCAAATAAAGTAAACTGCTGAGTTTCTGTTTCATTATCCACTGCAGACCCAATAGCTGCATAAATGGAACTGTAGAAAATATATCCTAAAAGGAAGAAAACAATGAACACAAAAATAATCAGTGGGAAATTCAGTTCCAATAAACTGTGGGAAATCTGAGTAGCAAGCTGCGCCATATCCAGTTTATCTGCAATTTGCTCATTGGCGCCCGGAACATTCTGTTGAAGAGGAGAGAATCCGGTATTTAAAACCAAAGCTCCAATCACAGACATGGTAATCCAGATCAGAAACTGGGTAAGAGCAACCAATGTTACTCCAAGGATTTTACCCATCATCAGCTCAAAAGGTTTTACAGAAGAAATAATAATCTCTACAACACGGTTGTTCTTTTCCTCCAGAACGCTTCGCATTACTCTTACTCCATAGATAATAATGAACATGAAGGTAACATACATCAAAACCATACTAAGTCCTGATTTAACGCCGAAAGTAAGGTCAGAATCCTCTTTGTTGTTATCTGCAACATTTATGGTCTTCAGACTGAAACTTTTATCAAGATCATTCAATTGAGTTTCTTGGATCCCCAATTGTTTGATTTTTTCTTTTTTAACAACGTTGGTAATATCGGAAACAATTTTTTGTTTGGTATCAAAGCCCATTTTACTATTGATAACAAGTCTGGCTCCCGTTTCAAGTTCTTCGTAATTCTGGCCTTTTAATTCTGGTAAAATTAAAACTCCGTCCAGAGATTCGTTTCCTTTTAAATTGTTGATTTTAGAATTTTCATCTGCCGCAGAAACGAATACGTAGTTCAGTTTATCATTAGACTTTAATTGATTGATAAATAAACCACTTTTGTCAACAACCTCAATAATACTGTGCGATTCATTGGCTTTAAACATTAATCCGATCACTGCACCAAAGGCAATAATCATAACAGGTGCCAATAAAGTCAATATGATAAAGGATTTTTTCTTAACCTGTGTAAGAAACTCCCTCTTTGTAATTAAAAAAATATTTTTCATAAAATTAAGAATGGTTACTTACAGCGTTAATAAACACTTCATTCATACTAGGAATTCTTTCGTCAAATGATCTTACTTTCCCTACATGCACAAGATCAAGAAGGATATTATTCTGATCAGCTTCATTTTTCAGGTCAAAAGAAACCAGGCTGTTTTCATTGGAAAAGTTGAAGATTTCATATTTATTTCTGAAGCTTTCCAGCTGTTCGTTGTTTACTTCAGAAAGAGTAATTCCAAAAATATTTTTCTTGAATTTTTCTCTTACATCAAAAACTCTTCCGTCAATAATTTTCTTGGAGTTGTTAATCAATGCCACATAGTCACACATTTCTTCTACACTTTCCATTCTGTGGGTAGAAAGAATGATGGTGGTTCCGTTATTCTTAAGATCAATAATCTGGTCTTTGATTAAGTTAGCATTTACAGGATCAAAACCTGAGAAAGGTTCATCAAGGATTAAAAGATGAGGTCTGTGAAGTACTGTTACCACAAACTGAATTTTTTGGGCCATCCCTTTAGACAGTTCAGAAAGTTTTTTCTTCCACCATTGGTCGATGTTCAGTTTATCAAACCATTTTTTTGCTTCGTTCAGGGCGTCATTTTTACTCATCCCTTTCAGTTCTCCGAAATAAAGAATCTGATCACCTACACTCATATTCTTGTATAGCCCTCTTTCTTCAGGCATATAACCGATATCTTTGATGTGATTGGGGTTCAGTTTTTCTCCATTGATTAGGATCTCTCCGGAGTCTGCCTGGGTAATTTGGTTAATGATACGGATGAATGATGTTTTTCCGGCTCCGTTAGGCCCTAAAAGTCCATAAATACTTCCTTTAGGAACATGGATGCTGAAATCATCCAATGCGACCTTTTTTCCGGTATTATAGGTCTTTTTAATATGTTCAGCTCTTAGCATTAAGTTGTTTTTTACAATTAGTAGAAAAAAGTCCTTAAAGTTACGGAAATATTAAACGAGATTGCTATAAAAGAAAAAATCCTGATGATTATCAGGATGTTAATTTATTGTTTCACGATTTGAGTAACTTTTTGCGTATTGTCGCTCAAAATATAACGAATCAGATATTTTCCGGGTTTTAATTTTTCAATATTAATCTCTCCGGAGTTCATATTGACTGTATAGTTGGCAACTTGCATACCCAAAATAGAATAAAAAGTCACACTTTTGATTCTTAAAGAAGAATCTTTTGCCTTAATAATAAGGAAATCCTTTGCAGGATTTGGATAGGCAAGCAAAACACCATCATCTGCCTTCTGAGTGATGGAACCCGGCTCTCTAAGCTGAGCTTGTAAATTGTTGGAAAATCCAACAAAAGTGCCTATAAATAGAATTAAAAGTAAAAGTTTTTTCATCAAATTTATAATTTCTCGAATATATATAACAAATATAATAAATTCTACAATTTCATACAATAGTTTTTTGTATAACTTGTAGTAAATTTGTAGAAACTTATTCAAAAAGTATTCCAAAATGATACATTCAAGAAATAGAAGACTTAGAGTTAATGAATCTATCAGAAGTTTGGTAAGAGAAAATGTACTTACAACTGATGATTTTGTAATGCCGATCTTCGTAATGGAGGGCGAAAACATGCAAGAACCGATCCCGTCGATGCCGGGGATTTTCAGGCGAAGCATAGATTTAACAGTAAAAGAATGTAAGGAATTATTTTCTTTAGGCGTAAAAGCTGTCAATTTGTACATGAAGGTATCCGAAAATCTGAAAGACAATACCGGAAAAGAAGCATGGAACAAAAACGGATTGATGCAGAATACAATCAAAGCGATTAAAGATGCTGTTCCTGGAATGGTGGTAATGCCTGATGTTGCTTTAGATCCTTATTCAATCTACGGACACGACGGAATTATCGAAAACGGGAAAATTTTAAATGATGCTACCAACGAGGCATTAGCAAAAATGTCAGTATCTCATGCAGAAGCAGGGGCAGATCTTGTGGCTCCAAGCGATATGATGGATGGCAGAGTTCAGGTTATTCGTGAAGCATTGGAAGAAAGCGGATTTGCAGATGTTGGTATTGTAAGCTACGCAGCCAAATATGCAAGCTCTTTCTACGGACCTTTCAGAAGTGCTTTAGACAGTGCTCCAAAAGAAAATATTGAAATTCCGAAAGATAAAAAAACGTATCAGATGGATTTTCACAACTCCCGCGAAGCTTTGAATGAAGTATTTAAAGATATCGACGAAGGAGCAGATGTTATTATGATTAAACCGGGGCTTCCTTATCTGGATATCGTTGCTAAAGTACGTGAAGCTATTGATCTTCCGATTGCAGTTTATAACGTAAGTGGGGAATATGCAATGGTGAAAGCAGCAGTTCAGAACGGATGGCTGGATAATGATAAAACTATTATTGAAAATCTTACATGTTTCAAAAGAGCAGGTGCAGATATGATCTTTACTTATTTTGCTAAGGAAGCAGCAATGATTTTAAATAGATAAAAGAATTTCCATACATAAAAGAAAATAGACTGTCAGTAAGGCAGTCTATTTTTTTTAGCAATATTTTTAAAATATTTTCATAATAATTCTTTATGTGGAGAATATTCTTATATTAGAATTCTAAAAATTAAAAATTAGGTAATTATGAAAAATTTGAAAAAGGTTGAAAGAAACCAATTGAAAGGAATTAAAGGAGGAGAAGTAATCATTGATGACCCGAATTGCGGGACAATGTGTAAAGGTATCTGGCATCCATGTACAATCAACCATGTAGCTTGTCCAGATTAATTGATGAAAATATAAAAAAGCTGCCTCATTGAGACAGCTTTTTATATGACTTACTTGGAAGTGATTTTTATTTATTTTCCCTGGCAGAAGGGATCTTCAGGATGTATCGGATTGTCGGGATGGTCTAAAAGACAAATTTTTGTTGGGCATAGATACCATCCTGGAAAGCAGTTTCCATTTTTATCAGGATAGGTATAATAATAACCTCCTTTGATTTGTTTTAAATCTTTTTTTGTTAATTTTTTCATGGTGAATATTTTTATTAATTAGTTACTCTAAATTAATAAAAATATATCATAAAGTGTTGATATTTAATTATAACCAAGGTTTTCTTCCATGAACATAGGTGTCATCAAACTGTTTGTCATCCATACAAAGATAGATGATGCCTTCAATAAAAGGAATAATAGAAGCAACACCACAGGTCACAATATTCAGAACCAATTGAATAATGCCTTCTTTGGTATATCCAAGATAAAATTTATTTAAGCCCAGCCAGCCTACAAGAATGCCTAATAGGGCTGCAGGAAGTTTTTTTTCTGAACGGTAGGGCATATTGTATTGCTGTTGGTTTCCTGTATTTTCTGTTTTAGTATATCCGTAATTTTCCATTTCTTAATGTTTGTAATTGATTGAATTTTTTTATAATAAGTAGGTTGAAAAGATAAAAAGTTACACAAACTGAAAGTGAACAAGTTTCATATTTTAGATAAACAAGTTTACATTAACCTATAAGTGAAGTTTATATTTTTGATATATTTGCCCTATGATTTTACGCGGAGAAAACTTAATCAAAGAATACGGTCCTAAAAAAGTTGTAAAAGGCGTTTCTGTACAGGTTCAGCAGGGAGAAATTGTTGGTTTGCTTGGTCCGAACGGAGCAGGAAAAACTACATCGTTTTATATGATCGTAGGGTTGGTTAAGCCTACTTCAGGAAAAATTTTCTTGGATAAACAGGAGATTACTACAGATGCTATGTACCGAAGAGCCCAAAAAGGAATCGGATATCTGGCACAGGAAGCTTCAGTTTTCAGAAAACTGTCTGTAGAGGAAAATATTATGGGAGTATTGCAGCTGACAAAACTTTCAAAACGGGAACAGCAAATCAAATGTGATGAGCTGATTGAGGAGTTTTCTTTACAGCACGTTCGTAAAAACAGAGGAGATCTTCTTTCCGGTGGGGAAAGACGTAGAACAGAAATTGCCCGTTGTTTGGCTACAAGCCCGAACTTTATCCTTCTGGATGAACCGTTTGCCGGAGTTGACCCAATTGCGGTAGAAGATATCCAAAAGATTGTAAGAAGTCTTGTAGATAAAAACATTGGAATCCTGATCACCGACCATAACGTACAGCAGACCCTTGCGATCACCAATAAAACGTATATTATGTTTGAAGGAAAGATCCTGAAAGAAGGTCTTCCCGAAGATCTTGCGAATGATCCGCAGGTAAGAGAAGCTTATCTTGGAGAAAACTTTGTATATCAAAGCATTTTAGATAAACCGAAGAAGAAAAAATATGCTTACAACATCTGGGCAGGTAATTTTGATTCAAAAACTCATCTGCAGGGATTTGTTGATGAAAACTTTAAGGAATATGATAATCTGAGACTGATGTATGGTTTTGAAGATGTCAGTTTTGCTTCATTAGGTAACTCAGAGATAGAGCATATCTTTGCCGAGGTAGTGGATAAAAATGCAAATAACTCATTTGTTTTCCAGAAAAAAGAAATCAATTCACAATATTCTCTGGAGCAGGCAGAGGCAGAATCTAAAAAAGTAAGCCAGCCGGAACTGCATTATCTTACGACGTATATGTATGAAGGATAAAATTTAAACAATTAATAGTTAAAAATAATAATAAAAACGTACCTTTTCTTTTCGAAACGGTACGTTTTTCAGTTTAAATACTTCCTATGGCAAAACCATTCAACAGAACAGTTACTTTATTCGGGATTTATAAACAGCTTGTTCCATTCATCAGACCTTACCGATTAATGATCTATGGAACATTGTTTCTTACTTTTCTTGGAGCTCTGGCAGCACAGGTAAACCCAATTGTCCTGAAGTATACCGTAGATGAAGTTACCAAATTGACCCGCCTTCCGCACCCTATGACCGAGGGGATTCATATCCTTATCATCATCTCCATTATTTTATTGGGAAAAGAATTACTGAATATTTTCATCAATTTCGGACAGAAGTTTTATGGGGAAAAAATCAGAATCAATGTTAGTTCTGTTTTGGCACAGTCTGCTATTGACAAAATTCTGAGCTATCGTGTCGCTTACTTTAATGATGAAAACCATGAATCTGGAAAACTACAGATCAGGATTGACCGTGGAATTGAAAGTTTAACTAAGCTTGTCCAGAATTTTTTCATAGATATTCTTCCGCTTTTTTCCAATGCTATTATTGCGCTTATCATCATGTATATGCAGAATGTGTATGTAGGATTGGTTTCTACAATCATTGTTCCGATCTATTTTTACATAAGTTCGCTGCAGGCTAAAAAACTGAGTGGAGTTCGTAGACAACTTCGAAATCAAAGAGAAAAGAAGACTTCAGGCCTTTTGAACCTGGTGAATTCTATTATGGTGATTAAAAGTTTTGTGCGTGAAAAATTTGAAGGTAAAAAACAGTATGATCTCCAGATGCAGCTGATGGAAAGTCAGATGTTCACAAGAAGAACCAACTTTATTTATGACGGTTTAAAAACCTTTATTGAGCAATTTGGAGTAGTACTGATTATCCTTCTGACTGTTTATCTGGTATTGGATCAGCAGATGACCATTGGAGCAATTATGCTTCATATTATGCTTTTTAATAATGTATCAGCTCCTATCCGTCAGTTGCACAGAATTTATGATGATATGAATGATGCAATGATTTATGCCGAAGGATATTTTGATATTCTTAATGCTGATAATGAAACAGAACAGAACGGAAGTTTTGTGGAGGAAAAAATTAAAGGAACTTTTGAACTTAAAAATGTAAACTTTACTTATCCCAACGGAACACATGCTTTACATGATGTTTCTATGAAAATCGAAAATGGAAAAACAACAGCATTGGTAGGATTAAGCGGAGCAGGAAAATCAACGGTGATTAATCTTTTGTGTAAATTTTATCTGCCGGATTCAGGAGAAATTTTGTTGGATGGAATAAATTTAAATGAATATGATAATACATTTCTGAGAAGTGATCTTGGACTTGTTCTTCAGAAAAACCACATTTTTCAGGGGAGTATTGAAGATAACATCCGTTATGGTGATATGAATGCCAATTTTGAAGAAATTCAGGCTGCAGCAAGAAAAGCATATCTTCACGATCAGATCATGGATCTTCCTACCGGATATCAGCATGATGCTACTCAGCTTTCAGGAGGTCAGCAACAAAGAATTGCTATTGCAAGACTGTTTCTGAAAAATCCTCCGATTATATTTCTGGATGAACCTACAGCAAGTCTTGATGCTATTGCCACGGAACAGATCAAAAATTCTCTGGATGCCATTAAAGCTGGAAGAACCGTTATCATTATCTCTCATTCATTATCTCAAATCCTGGATTCGGATACAATTTATGTGATGAAAAAAGGAAGAGTAGTAGAGAGCGGAACTCATGATGAACTTTATAACAAAGAAGGAACTTATCGTGAAATCTTTGATGCCTCGGCGAGAAGTTTAAATCTCGATAAACTGGTGAATACTCTCAAAGAAAATTAAAATAAAAGCCTCAGCATAATTATGCTGAGGCTTTTACATTTCATAAATATTGTTTAATGTGCTTTTTCAGGAACCTGATAGGCGCCTACGTTCGCCCCGAAAGCAATATTAATTCTGTTATAACTATTGATTGCAATAACGGCCATTGTCAGGTCTACAATTTCCGTTTCAGAAAAATGATGATTTACATGTGAATAGATTTCATCTGGAATTTCTTTGCCATTCAATGTTGTTAAGCTTTCTGCCCAAAGCAGGCCAGCTTTTTCTTTATCCGTATAAAAAGCACATTCTCTCCAGGCGCTTACCAGAAATATTCTTTGTTCAGTTTCACCTTTTGCTCTTAATTCTTTAGAGTGCATATCCAGGCAAAAAGCACATCCGTTCATTTGAGAAACCCGAAAATACAACAGTTCTAAAAACTGATTATCCAATGAAGAGTTCTGTACCTGAAATCCCATGTTGTTTAGCGCATTTATAGCTTTGTTTCCCATTGCAAATGCATTGATTCTTTGTGACATAATATTTGTTTTTGATTAATTATATGACAAATGTAGAATGGAATTTTCTGGCTTTTTTTTACAAATGATAAATAATATATCAAAAGAAATGAGGATGTAATACAAGAATATTGGATCTCCAGAACGTTGAAATTAAATAAAGAATTTAGGTAATTATATACAATTTTACACTAATACGGTTATCTTATTACTATGACTCTGTCATTCTGAATGTAACGAAGTGAAATGAAGAATCTAAGCCACGCATGAGATTCTTCCTTCGTCAGAAATCGAAGATTCGACGTAGTCAATGACAATGGTGTAAAATTATATATAGTCACCAAAATTTATAAGAAAACTCTATGTTAGAAGCTATTTGCCTTTCCCAGTTATTTTCTATTTAAGATTTTTGCGCCCTGATTCTGCTCAAAGAAACCTGTGTGATTCCAATATAATCAGCAAGATCTCCAAGACTGATCCGTTGAATAAGGTCTGGTCTCTGTTCCAAAAAATTATAATATCGCTTTTTTCCGTCATCTTCCAGCATTTCACTGATCCTTCCCATCATATTGACAGGAGCTTTTGAATATAATTTACTGAAAAGTGTCTCTGCACTATGATATTTTTTACATAAATCCATAATCACATCTCTATGGATTCGGAGGACTTTAGTTTGTTCTAAAGCAACAATCATATATTTTGATGGCATACCGGTAAGAAAACCACTCAGTTCAGCAAAAAAAGCATTTTCAGCAAAAAACGTCATAATAAAATCTTTATCACCATTATCAAAGAAAAGCTTGACTAATCCTTTTTCAATAAAGTAAAAATATCTGCAGGTTTCATCAGCTTTCAAAAGGAAATCTCCCTTTCTGTAAGTTTTGGATTCCAGGTGGGAAACAAGCCCATCTATTACCGGTTGTTCCAGCTTTAAAATTTTTTCTATAGTCTGGATGAAATGGGTGTGACGCATAAAAAAGTTCTGTTTTGTAAGAAATAAAATTAATGAAAAAGCTGCTATATTTATAAGTTGTACCTCAAAAAAGAATTTTAGCTTTGCTAAAGCAATATGAATGATCACTATCTAAAAAAACTCGACCGCGTAACAGCTATTCTTACCCAGCTGCAGTCTAAACCTGTAGTAAGAGCTCAGGATCTGGCTGAAAAATTCGATGTCAGTGTAAGAACCATTTATCGGGATGTAAAAACGCTGGAGAATGCGGGAATTCCAATTGTTGGAGAAGCAGGAACAGGCTATTCTCTAATGGATGGGTACAAGCTTCCACCGGTGATGTTTACCAAAGAAGAGGTATTGAGTTTTATTACTGCTGAAAAGCTGATGCAGAAGTTTTCCCATCAAAGTTTGGGGAATCACTATCAGACCGCCATGGAAAAGGTACGTTCAGTGTTGAGGCATTCGGATAAAAATCTGATTCAGAATGTTGAAAAACAGATTGATGTTTTTAATTTTCACACTCAGCAGAAAGAAGAAGATTCTCTGAAGAATGTAATTCCCATAATTCTGGAAAGTATTGCTGAGAAAACACAGTTGAATATTGAATATCAAACGGTAGATTCAAGAGTAACCAACAGAACTATTGAAGCGGTAGGGATTTTTTTTGAATTTAATTTCTGGTATATCATGGCTTACTGTACGCTGAGGAAAGATTTCAGACAGTTCAGGGTAGACAGGATTCTGCAGATTTCCAAAACACAAACTCCTTTTTTACAGGAATACGGTCAGATCAACGATTACAGAAAATCACATGGAAATAAAGTCAAAGCCAAACTGTTGATTGATAAGAAAATAATGGCCCATATCGTAAACTCCAAAAAATACTATGGCTTGGTAGAAGAAGTAGAAACCGAGCAGGGAATGGAGCTTACTTTTGAAACAGAATGGATCAACGATGGATTTCCTCGTTGGGTTATCACTTTTGCAGATTATGCCACTATTCTGGAGCCGGAAAGCCTTCGGATAAGGATGAATGAAATTCTAGTCAAAATGATGGAAAGACATCAATAAAAACCTCAGCAGAGAACTGCTGAGGTGGATTGACTTTTATTGGTAAATAGATGAAATGGTTTATTAAATAGTTTTTATTAAAATCTCTCCCAGAAGAAAGGCGGCTCAATACCTAAAGCTCTTAAATAAACATATCCCTGTGCACGGTGGTGAATTTCATTGTCTATGAAATAAAGGATATTCTCATATACCGGGAACTCATATTGTCCGAATAAATTAAAAGTTTCCTGAAAACGCTCTTCTGTAATTTGTCTGAAATAATGATTGATTACCTCAGTTTCTTCATCCCATTTTTTCAGGATTTCCTCTTTAGTCTTTGGATTAATCCCCTCCTCACTGTATGCTTCTATATTGTTGTCAACGATTCCTTTTAGGGCAACTCCACCAATATTGAGAAGTTCTGTTGCCATTTTAGAGAAAGGTCTCATTCCACCAATTGAAAATTCAAATAATTCTTTTTCAGGAAAAGCATCAATCACTCTTCTTGTCAGGTTTCTGTGCCCTTGCCAGTCCTTTAATAATTGCTCAGTAGTCATGAATTGCTTGGTTGCAGTTGCTGTAGTTGTCATAATGTATCGTTTTTGTTTGTTATTGTTGATACAAAGATAAGAGCAGGTGATGACAACAGTTTGTCAGGAGGATTTTTGCTGCTGAAAAAATATTTTATTTCTTTGCTAAAATATTGAAGACTACTTTTCCGTTTAAGAGAAGTATATTAATAAAAAGAAAAATGATTATTTAGAATTATGAAGAAGTATATTTTGCCTGTTATGGCCACTTTTTTATTAGTATCATGCAATAAAATTGAAGAAAAAATAGACCAGACGGTTCAGGAAACTAAGGACAAAGTACAGCAGAAAGCGCAGGAAGCGGTAGAAGAGACTGTTAAAAAAACAGTGAACGAATCTATTAATTCATTGACTAATTCTGAGGATGTGAAGTTCAATACTGTTTTTCCTAATGCCGGATCAGATATGATCTCAGAAGAAAAAGGGAAAAAAATAAAACTTCCTACAGGTACCGAAGGATATATCTTTAAATATAAGGCAGACATCGCAGTAGTGCTTCCTTTTTTAGAAAAACAGGCTACTTCCGATGAAGATAAATCAGATAAAACAGCAAGAAAAATTGATGGACAAAGCATCATCAGTAAAATAACCCTTCTTTCAAAATTTCTTCCTGATAATACCTTTGATACAAGCTTTCTAGAAGATATTAAAACCGATAAAAGTATTCAGTATTATAAGCTGAAAAGATTTCCCCATAGTAGTACTATTATCTACAATCCCAAAAACCAGACCATCATACAATACGTAGAGGTAAATAAATAATTTGGATTGGCCGGCTTTTGCCGGCCATTTTTTTAACCAGTTATTGCGAGCCATAGCAGATGCAATTTTTAACCTATTAAAATCACTGATCAGAAAGAATAAAATTATTATTATTTGTGATTTAAGCTAATTATTTTTCGTATAAATTATAAAATTGTTGCTGTATTTCATTAATAAGCCATTTTATATTCTGTAAATTAATTATTTTATTGTTCGTAAATTAATAACTTTTTATGAAGTAGTAGATGTAATTCTTATTATTTGTTTAGTTTTTATGCTTAGTATTTAATTTTTTTCTAAATTTATTTAATTATTAATACTTGACATGAAAAAGAAAATCTTTAATAAAAAAATCTGTGCATTAGTATTAAGCGGAGCTGGTACTATGGCATATGCTCAGGAAACTGTAAAAGAAAACAATATAGATGAAGTTGTGGTTACTACGGGTAGAACCAAACCCAGAACCATAATTACCTCTGCAATTCCTATTGATAATATTTCGGCAGTACAATTAAAATCCACAGGGCAGGTTACTTTTGATAAAGCTTTGACGTATGCCGTGCCATCTTTTAATTCATCACAACAAACTGTTTCTGATGCAACAGCTCACTTTGATCCAGCAGATTTAAGAGGATTAGGGCCTTCCAGAACATTAGTTTTGGTGAATGGTAAAAGAAAAAATCAAAGTGCTTTAATTTATGTAAATGATACACCTGGAAAAGGTGAGGTAGGTACAGATCTGAAAAGTATTCCATCTGCCGCCTTACAGAATGTAGAAGTATTGAGAGATGGTGCCTCTGCACAATATGGTTCTGATGCTATTGCAGGAGTGATCAATATTATTCTTAAGAACAGCGTTGGAAAAAGTACAGTCAATCTTTTTTCAGGTATTACTTCAAAGGGAGACGGCTTTAATATCGGAGCAGATTTTAATACGGGAATCCGGGTTGCAAAAAAAGGAAGCTTGAATCTTACATTGGGATATTCTTCCCAAAATAAAACTAACCGTGCCGGATCTACTACAAAAGATGAACTTTTTGGGGTGGATAATGCCTGGACGCAAGCTAATCCTGGTTTAGGAATGATTATAGGACAGCCGGAGACAAAAGTTGCCAATATGTTTGTAAATTTTGAATTGCCAACAGGTGAAACAGGCAAATTTTATGCTTTTGGTGGTACCACTTACAGGAATGGAACTAGTTATGGTTTATATAGAACACCCTATTGGGTAGCTTCAGATTTTGGTTTATTAACTCCAAAAGGACAGCCTTACAATGGATTTCAGCCGGAATTTAAAACAGATGTTTATGATTATAATTTAACCTCCGGGTGGAAAGGCATGTTTGGAAAATGGAGTTTCGATGGTAGTGCAACCTTTGGCTCTAATGCCGTAGATTATGTTGTAGGAAACACCATTAATACATCTTTGGGTGTAAATTCACCAACCCGTTTTAAAGCAGGTGGTCATCAGTTTAGTAATATTATAGGAAACATAGATATCAACCGGGATTTTGGTGCGGTCGTTTTAGGAGCTGGTGTTGAAGTGCGCAATGAAAACTATCAGGCAACGGCAGGAGAGGAAGCATCTTATGTAGGAAGTGGTGCAGAATCATTTCCAGGACTGCAGCCTCAAAATGAAGTCAAGAAAAATCGTCAAAATATTGGAGCTTATATGAATGCTGAATGGGATATTACAAAAAACTTATTACTTGGAGGAACTATGAGGTATGAAAAATTTAGTGATTTTGGAAATAATGTTTCCTGGAAAGGAAATGCAAGATATAAGTTGTTAGATGATAAATTAGTTTTCCGTGGATCTGTTTCGACAGGATTTCGAGCCCCTTCATTACACCAAATTTATTATTCCAATGTTCAAACCAAAATTACAGGGAATACTGTAGCTAATCAGGGTACTTTTAATAATGACTCTCCAATTGTAAGATCTGATCTTGGGGTACCAAAATTAAATGCTGAAAAAGCCTTTAACATTACTGGAGGATTTGCCGTAAAACCTTTTAAAAACCTTACTGTTACAGCAGATTATTATAGAATAAAAATTAAAGACCGAGTACTTTTCTCAGGAGATATTGGTTACAAAACCGGTGCTCCGGGTAGTCCGGATACAACAAACCCTGTGGAAGTAATATTAGACAATAATAAAATAACCTCCTTGAAGTTTTTCACCAATGCTGTAAATACAGTTACTCAGGGAGTAGATTTTGTAGCTAATTATTACACTTCAGCTATTGGTAAAGGAAGATTGGGAATTATTGCTGCTTTCAATTATAACGAAACTAAAATAGTAGATAATATTGCAGTTCCACCTATTTTGGCTGAAAATGGTTACTCAGAAAACTTTTTTGATAGAAAAGAACAATCCAGAATTACCTCTGCAAGGCCAAAAACAAAAACTATTCTTAGTCTTTCGTATGATATTTCAAAGTTTAACTTTAATCTTAATAATACTTACTTTGGTTCTGTTACTTGGCAGCACGCAACTGATCCTGCCAAAGATCAGACATTTTCTGGAAAGGTAGTTACAGACATCGTTTTAACATATAAAATCACGAATGACCTTAAAGTTTCCGGAGTCGTAAATAATTTATTTAATATTTATCCGGATATAATAGACAGCAAAGGAGATGTAGTAACGGACCTTGGAGGAAGGTTCAAATATCCTTGGGAGGTGAATCAGTTTGGATTTAACGGAACAACTTTTCAGCTAAATGTTAATTATACTTTTTAATGTATAAATAAAGGGTTGGCATTTGCGTTGTCATTCTTAACAAAGGCAAAGTCATCTCAAAAGATATAAAGCCCCCATATGCAAATATTAACTGACATTAATTTCTAGTGTCAGTTAATCATTTTTTCAGGCAGAATAGGACGTTATTGCTAAATTTTCCTTTTCACATTGTACAAAAAAAAGTATTTTAGTAGTATGAAAATTTATACAAAAACAGGAGATAAAGGCCAAACGGCACTATACGGCGGAACAAGAGTTTCCAAAGCCAGTGCAAGAGTGGATAGCTACGGAAATATAGATGAACTGAATTCTTTCATCGGAATTGCAAAAAGTCATATTGAAAATGAAGAAGTGTTGAGACAACTGAAGAAAATTCAGTTTGATTTATTCACGGTAGGCTCAGAAGCAGCTACACCTGTAGATAAACTGATGCTGGCAAACGGAAAATCGCGTCTTCCCATCATTATTTCAGAAACAGAAATTGAAGAATTGGAACAATGGATGGATACCTTTGATGAAAAGCTGGAGCCACTTCAGTATTTTATTCTTCCCGGAGGTGGAAAACCGGCAACATTTTTACATGCAGCAAGAACTATCTGCAGAAGAGCAGAACGTTCATTGGTGTTCTTAAATGAGGCTGAAGAAGTACGTCCGGAACTCATTAAATATTTAAACAGATTATCAGATTATCTTTTCGTATTGGCAAGATACATCTCAAAATTGAACAACGAACCGGAAGAATACTGGAACCCGAATGAGAGATAAAGTATTACTTTTCATCAACGGAGATGCTCCGGAATCTTTGCCCAATCCTGAAAATTATAGTTTAATTGCCTGCACGGACGGCGCTTTTCACTATCTTAAAAGAATGGGTTTTCCTTTAGATAAGCTGGATTTTATTTCCGGTGATTTTGATTCTCATTCCGGATCAGATGAAGATATGTATCAGGATAAATTTATTCTTACTTTAGATCAGGACAAAACAGATTTTCATAAGGCGTTGGAAATTATTTTGGAAAAAGGGTTTTTAGAAGTTGATGTTTTTGGTGGAAGTGGAGGAGAACAGGATCATTTTCTTGGTAATCTGACGGTTGCTTATGCCTTCAAGGACCGCATGAAAATTAAATTCTATGATGAGTTTTCCGAATATTATTTTATTCCTAACGATTTTAAGTTGAAAGGTGTAAAGAATAAAATGATTTCTCTTTATCCTTTTCCATCAGTGAATAATATAACAACTAAAGGTCTTAACTGGCCTTTAACAAACGGAAGTTTAAGTATTATCTCAAGGATAGGAACCCGGAATTTCGCGATTGAAGATGACGTTTCTGTACAATATGAATCAGGAGATGTGTTGTTTTTTGTAGGTATCAACGAGATAGAGTATCCAACGATCTATTAATATCTAAAGGATAATTATCAATAAAAATAAAACCAAGTCCATTGGCTTTAGTCAAAACTTAAAATAAATCTTAAACCATAAAAGTCACAAAAGTTTAAGTGTTCAAAAACTTTTGTGGCTAAACAAAAAAACTATTGAATACATTAATTAAAATACCAATTATTACCATTTCATTATTCTGTATTTTCTCATGTAAAACACAGCATTTTGAAACCCCGGAATATGGTAAAAATGAAACGGAAAAAGTATTTGAAATCAAAAAAGTTCACAATTTCCGTGCATTAGGCAATATTAAAAATACTGAAGGACGAACTTTAAAAGAAGGAATGTTCTACAGAAGTGCACATCTTCATAAGCTTAAAAAGAAATCTTTTGATAAGATTGGGCAATTAGAGATAACAGAAGTTATAGATTTAAGAAATTCAAAAGAAATTTCTCAGAATCCGGATCAACTTCCGAATGGGATTACCTATAAGAAATATTCTGCTTTTGAAGATGAAGGAGACCAGTTGTCACAAGCAAGAAAGTTGGTTTTAAAAGGAAAAGTAAATGCTTCTGATGCCGACAAAAGAATGATAGATTTCTACCGTGAATACGTTACGGAGAATCCGGAGACCATAAAAACGATCATTACGGAGATTATGGAATCAGAAAAACCGATTCTTTATCATTGTACTGCAGGAAAAGACAGAACAGGAATTGTTACTGCCTTAATCCTGACGATATTGAAGTTTGACAAAGAAACCATCTATAATGAATACCTCTTATCTAACAACTTCAGAAAGCCTTTGGTAGAGAAAAGATTACGATTAGCAAATACCTTACATTTCCTATATCCGAAGATGGATTTACACGTTCTGGAAAAGCTAAGCTGGGTAGAAAAAAGATACCTTGATGCAGCTTTTGAAGAGATCAATAAAAAATATGGCTCTATAGATGCTTATATTCAGCAGGTATTGGGGATTTCTGAGGCTAAAAGAGTGCAATATATTCAAAAGTTTACCCACTGATTATCAGGGGTAAATTTTCATAAACCATAATATTGGGGGATTATTTAAAATTATAATAATTTTAACATCTAAAAATCAAACTTTTTTAGCAATTTTGCATTTCTTAATTCACTTGTTTAGAAATGAAAATAAAATACTCGGAACTTATTGATCAGACATTATATTTTCCTACGGAGGAATTTAATGTTTCTGAGAACAATTTGTTGTTTCACGATGTTCCATTGATGGACGTTGTTGAGCAATTTGGCACTCCGCTAAAGATTAGCTATTTGCCGAGAATTTCTCAAAATATTCAGAAAGCCAAAAGCTGGTTTAAAGAAGCTTTTGAAAAAACTGAATATAAAAAGAGTTATACCTACTGTTATTGTACAAAATCCAGTCATTTCAATTTTGTATTGGAAGAGGCTTTGAAGAATGATATTTCAATAGAAACGTCTTCGGCCTATGATATGGATATTGTAAAATCTCTTTACGAAAAAGAGAAAGTAGATAAAAACATTGAAGTGATCTGTAATGGATTCAAAACGGATGATTATCTGACAAAGATTTCAGATATGATTAACAGCGGTTTTGAAAACATTACTCCAATTCTGGATAATTACCGTGAATTGGATAAACTTACAGAAAGTATAGATTCTACATTCAATATCGGAATCAGAATTGCTTCTGAAGAAGAGCCGAAGTTCGAATTTTATACCTCAAGATTAGGAATCGGATATAAAGACATTATTCCTTACTACAGCCAAAAGATTGCTGAACACCCGAATGCAAGATTGAAAATGCTTCACTTCTTCATCAATACGGGGATCAAGGATACATCTTACTACTGGAACGAATTGTACAAATGTCTTCGTGTATATGCACGTTTGAAAAAAATTGCTCCTGAAGTAGATTCATTGAACATTGGTGGTGGATTCCCAATCAAAACTTCTTTGAACTTTGATTACGATTACCAGTATATGGTAGAAGAGATTGTTTCTCAGATCAAGAAATTCTGTGAAGAGGAAGGAGTAGAAGAACCAAACATCTATACTGAATTCGGAAGTTTTACGGTTGGAGAAAGTGGGGCTAACCTTTATAAAATCATCTCTCAGAAACGCCAGAATGACAGAGAAAAATGGAATATGATTGATTCATCTTTCATGACGACTCTTCCTGATACATGGGCGATTTCAAGACACTTTATCATGCTTCCACTGAACCGGTGGGAAGATACTTATGAAAGAGTATTCTTAGGTGGTCTGACGTGTGATTCAGATGATTATTATAACTCTGAGCAGCATACGAATGCTATTTACCTGCCAGTTTTCAGTGATACGAAGCCTTTGTATATCGGATTTTTCCATACAGGAGCTTATCAGGAAACTATTGGCGGATATGGTGGAGTACACCACTGTCTAATGCCTCAGCCAAGACACGTCCTGATTCAGAAAGATGAAAACGGTGAGTTGCAGTATGAAATTTTCCGTGAAAAACAGGAACCGGAAGATGTATTGAGACTTCTTGGTTATAAATAAAACCTCAACCTGTCATTGCGAGGAACGAAAGTGACGAAGCAATCTCAGACAAACAATATACAATTACAAAAGCTCTCAGATTCTGAGAGCTTTTGTAATTAAAAATATTTTGAAATTTTATCCAGTTCAAGGTCTTCATAATCAGAAACTACAGTGTCAGCCAATGTATAATCCTGATTTTTAGAATGCGGACTTCTGTAAGCAGCACAGAATATCTTAGCTCTGTGGGCAGCCAGAATACCATTCGTAGAATCTTCAATCACCATACAGTTTTCAACAGGTTCACCTGCCATTTCTGCGGCCAGAAGGAAAACTTCGGGATGAGGTTTAGATTCCTTTAAATCTGCACCACTGATCTTTCCACTAAAATATTGCTCCAATCCGAACTTTTCAAACACCATATTAATGGTTGTCATGGTGGCAGAAGAAGCTAAAATAAGCTTGATGCCATTTTCATGGTAATGTTGAATAAGGCTTCTTACTCCGGGAATCAGATCAAACTCATCATCATTATAAAAATAATCTTTAAAATGAGATCTTTTGATACCTGCAATGGCTTCATGGGTTTGATACAAATCAAATTGGCTGATTAGGGTTTCGCAAACCCTTTTGGTTGAAGCTCCTGTAAAAGAAGTATATAAATCTTCGGAAACTGCAATTTCCAATTCATCAAATGTTTTGAAATAGGCTTTTCTATGCAATGGTTCTGTGTCTACAATTACCCCATCCATATCGAAAAGAACAGCTTTTAAAGACATATTCTAAGTTTCTCACAAAAATAGGAAATTGAGTTGAAAGGGGAAAGTTAATGGGAAATATGGGATATAAATTATAATATCAGTGCTTAACGAATCTGAGTTTTAAATAAGAAATAGAGTGCAATGATGTGGAAGAGGGAAGCTGGAGGCTGGAAGTTAGTATTGACGAAGTTTCTATATAGGTATGATAATATTTTTGAAAGGTGTTGATCAAAATGAGTTGAAGGTCTTTTTAAGGCTTCCATAACTTCCCATTTCCCGCCTCTATCTTCCTTGCTGAACATTTATCCTGAGTTCAGGTTTAGTCATAAGCCCTCATTCACAAACTCTCAATACTCTTTCTCTCCAACTCGTAAACTCTTCGTATCTTTGTCACCAAGTACAAACAACATTAAAATTTTTAAATAAAGCATGAGAACATACGCAGGAATTCCAGAGGAAAACGCAACGTTGGAGAATTCAAAAGTAATGTTGGTAACAGTTCCTTATGATGGAACTTCAACATGGGGAAAAGGAGCTGATAAAGGTCCTGAATTATTCCTAGACGCTTCTGAAAACATGGAACTTTATGACATTGAAACTCAAACTGAACCTTACCTTCAGGGAGTGTATCTAGCTGGAGAAGTTTCTGAAAATTCAACTCCTGAAGCAATGACAGAAGCTGTTTACCAAAAAACAAAAGAGCTGTTGAACAATGAAGGAAAAGTATTTACGTTATTTGGTGGTGAGCACTCTGTTTCTATCGGTTCTATCCGTGCAGTAGGTGAGAAATTTGAAAACCTTACTGTTCTTCAACTGGATGCTCACACAGACTTACGTCCTGAGTTTCATGGTTCTACTTCTAACCACGCTTGTGCAGTGTTTGAAGCTAACCAGAAGCATAACTTAGTTCAGGTGGGAATCCGTTCTATGGATGCTGAAGAAGCTCAATATTTACCGGAAGGAAGAGTATTCTTTGCTCATGAGATTGCTAACAATGAGAACTGGGTGAATGATGTATTGGAAAAAGTATCAGGGAATGTTTATATTACGATTGACCTTGACGCTTTTGATCCTTCTATTGCTCCATCTACAGGAACTCCTGAGCCGGGTGGATTACAATGGTACCCAACATTGGAATTATTAAGAAAAGTATTTGAAAAATGTAACGTAGTAGCATTTGATATTGTAGAATTAATGGATTCTCCAATGGCTAAGCCAACAGCTTTCCTTGCCGCTAAGTTATATTATAAAATGCTTGCTTATAACGATATTTATAACAACGATAACTAATATTCCGCAAGAATCGGATTTTTTCTGCCGTATATTCTTAGGAAATTTGTGAGGTAAAAACAAAGTAAAATGTCCACACAAAGTCAAATAGATTACAACAGAATTGCTAAAGCGATAGAGTATATCCAGAGCAATTTCAGGCTTCAGCCAAGTTTGGAGGAAGTGGCAGAGAATATTCACTTAAGTCCGGCCCATTTTCAGAAGATTTTCACCGATTGGGCAGGAACAAGTCCGAAAAAATTTTTACAGTTCATTAGTCTTGAACATGCTAAAAATTTATTAAAGGAAGAAAAGGCAAGTATTTTTGATACCGCTTATGAAACGGGGCTTTCCAGTACCAGCAGATTGCATGATCTGTTTGTAAAAATAGAAGGAATGTCTCCGGCTGAATATAAAAACGGCGGAAAAAGTCTTGTCATCAATTATAGTTTTTCTGAAAGTCCATTTGGAAATATCCTGGTAGCTTCTACAGAAAAAGGAATCTGCTATATGGCTTTTGAAAACGATAAAGAAACAGCATTAGGGAATTTACAGCATAAATTTCCTAATGCTTCTTTTTTTGAAAAGCAGGACGTGCTTCAGAAGAATGCTTTGTCTATATTTGATAAAGACTGGACAAAGCTCAACACCATCAAACTTCATTTAAAAGGTACCGATTTCCAGTTAAAGGTTTGGGAAAGTCTATTGACTATTCCTATGGGAAAACTGTCTACTTATGGCAACCTTGCTGAAAAAATAGGAAACCCTAAAGCTTCAAGAGCTGTGGGTACAGCTATAGGAAGTAATCCTGTTGCATTTCTTATCCCTTGTCATCGTGTGATTCAATCTACAGGACATCTTGGCGGTTACCGATGGGGAAGTGATAGAAAGCAGATGATTGTGGGCTGGGAAAGTTCACAGCTTTACTCTTAAGTATTTTTAACCACAAATCGAAGATTATCTCCTGTTAGTCTATGAATGTTATTTCGGCGAAGTCAAAAGTCACAAAAGTTTTTGAACACTTAAGTTATTTTTAAGTGACTACTAACTGCTTGAGAAGTACACTTAAGTTTTCTGAAAATCTCCAATTTTTTCCAATATTTCAGTTGAAGGAGGAAACATTCCCCTCCGCTGGAGGGGTGGCAAAAATTCAAAGAATTTTTGACGGGGTGGTTTTACAAAGTAAACTACAACTCCTTTCCAAAAACATTACGTAATTTGTATTACCAAAACAAAAAACAATGCTCAGCCTGTTCGATGAAACACCGGATTATCTACTAAGTCTTCTTCCAAAAGATGGAACCGTTCTGTATTATGGAAAAGTTTTCTCAAAAGAGGAGGCTGATACTTACTACGATTATCTTTTCAATCAGATTCCATGGCAGCATGACGAGGCAGTGGTCTTCGGAAAGTTAATTTTAACCAAAAGAAAAGTAGCCTGGTTCGGAGAAAAAGCATTTGAATATACCTATTCCAACAGAACAAAATATGCAAAACTTTGGACTCCTGAACTGCTGAAATTAAAACAAAAATGTGAGGAAGTTTCAGGAGAAACCTATAATTCATGCCTACTCAATTTATATCATGACGGAAGTGAGGGAATGGCTTATCACAGCGATGGAGAAACAGATCTGAAAAAACACGGAGCTATCGCTTCTCTAACTTTCGGAGCAGAAAGAAAGTTTTTATTTAAGCACAAAACAACTAAAGAAAAGGTTGAAATATTTCTGGAAAACGGAAGCTTACTGATTATGAAAGGAACTACCCAGGATAATTGGCTTCACAGACTTCCCCCCACAACAAAAGTGACTACCCCAAGAGTAAACCTTACTTTCAGAACCATTGAAGAATAAAAACTCACGCAGATTCTAACGCAATCATCTGTGAAGATCTGAGCAATCTGTGGGACATCAATTTACTTTTTAGTTCAGTCATCTGTAAAATCAGCTCAATCTACTAGAGAAATTCCCAAAAAAAAACGCTGTTCAGAGGAACAGCGTTTTCAATTTATTTCAAGATTTCAGCTTCAATAGAACTGTCACCATATAATTTAATAAATGCTTTGGTGTAATCTTCCTTGGAAGCAAAATTTGGATTATCCATAAATTTCTGAGGATTCAACACAAAAAGCGGGAACCACGTACTGCTGATCTGAATTTGTATTTTATGCCCTTTTTTGAAGGTATGAACTACATCCTGAAGTCTGAAGTTGACTGCTGTTTTCTGGTCAGGAACTAAGGCTTCTCCTTTTTCTTTAGTATTTCTGAATCTTGCAGGCATAATTTCGCTTCTTACCATCTGGTGGTAGTTTCCGTAGATTACACCGTCTTTCTTTTCAGCCGGTTTAAAATCCTCAGGATAAACATCAATTAGTTTTACAGCAAAATCAGCATCGGTGGAAGAAGAGGAGATATTCAGTTTTGCCATAATTTCTCCGGCGAAAGTGATATCATCCGTCAATACATCTGTTGTAAACGTTAATACATCAGGTCTTCCAACCGCAAATCTTTGGTCTTCTGACATATAATTTTTAGGAGTAAATCCATTAAAATCTTTTAAATGGTCAGAACTTAGCACCGGATTATTCGGGTCGCTATAATATTCTGAATATCCTTGTCCTGCAGTCTTTTTTAACGTTTTATCAGAAAGATAGAAATTTACTTTTTGAGCATTTTTAGGTGGATAAGATGCAAATTCTTTCCATTCTTTAGCTCCGGTATCATACATCAAAGCTTCCGGAAGTCCTGCATCTTCTTTGGTGTTACCTTTCAGATAATGGCTGAAGAACTTTGTTTCTACATTTTTCTGGTAATATGTGGCAATGCTGTCTCCGAAATAAGTTTCACTGTGGAAATGCTTACCTTGTTCCTGAGACCATCCACCATGAGAGAAAGGTCCCATTACAATGGTATTTTTAGCCTTTGGACTTGTCTTCTCAATTGTTTTGTAGATATTTAATGGTCCTGCAAGATCTTCCGAATCAAACCAGCCACCAACAGTCATTACGGCGTGGTTGATATTTTTCAGATGAGGAAGAAGTCCTCTTTTTTGCCAGAATTCATCATAATTGGTATGATTCATAATTTCCGTCATGAAAAAATTATCTTTATAGTACTTCTCATAGCCATCTTTCAGAGTTCCCATGTCTCTGTAGAATTTTAAACCATCTTCAGAAGTTTGTTTAATGAAGGAATCCATGTACCATGCTTTCTGTTCAGGTTTTGTCTTCTGAACTCCAAAAACAGGAAATGTTCTGAAATATCCCAGCATAAATCTTCCGTTGTGAAGGAAATCATCGTTCCAGAAATCAGAAATAGGAGCTTGTGGAGAAGAAGCAACCAATGCCGGATGCTGCGCTAATGTTCCTACAGCCGTATAAAATCCGGGATAAGAAGTTCCGAATTGTCCTACTTTACCATTATTATCTTTAACATTTTTCAAAAGCCAGTCGATGGTATCATAGGTATCTGTACTTTCGTCAACATCTTTTTTAGTTTTACGTTCTACCTGCGGAGTCATATTGGTGAAAGTTCCTTCACTCATATATCTTCCACGGACATCCTGGTAAACAAAAATATATTTGTCTTTCATCAGGTAAGTGTTAGGACCCACTTTGGTTTTATATTCATTTTCACCATAAGGAGCAATGCTGTAGCAGGTTCTCTGCATCAGAAACGGATATTTGTTCTTGTTTGAAATATCCTTAGGAATATAAACAGCTGTGAAAAGCTTTACTCCATCACGCATAGGAATATAAAATTCCTTCTTGGTGAAATTATCTTTAACGAAATTGTCTTTTTGTTCCGTATTCTGAGCCTTTCCAAGAATGAAAAGAAGAATGAATACAAGTGAAATATGGGTCTTCATAAGTAAAATTTGTGACTAATTTAGAAATAAAAATACTTTTATGGTATTTTCTCAAATTAATCTTCCTTTAAAAGTGTATTTGTTTTGATTTTTTACTGCTGATTATGGAATTTATAGAAGGATTATAGACCCATCCCGGCAAAAATTCAAGGAATTTTTGCCACCCCTACGCTTGGGATGTGCAGTCTTTCAACTTGAATATTGGTGGAAATCGGAGATTTTTAAAAAAACTTTTGTGTACTTCTCAAACAGTTAGTAGCTACTTAAAATAATTTAGGCGTTTAAAACTTTTGGGACTCTTATGGTTAAAAAATGGTATTAAAAAGCCGGAAAATTTCCGGTCATTTATTAAAATATATAAAAGTGTTTATTTCTTTTTCGTTTTTTTACCAGCAAATTTATTCAGCTTCATACTAAGGGAAAACATGATGTATCGTTTAAGAATCAGATCTTCACGGTCTTCAAAATAAGAATCTGTAATGGTTCTTTTTACGCTTTGATTTTGATTCAATACATCATAGACCTTTATTTTTGCGGTCAGCTGTTTTTTGTAGAACGAATATCCCAGACTGGCATTCCAGAAATAGAAATCTTTTTTAAATCCGGGAGCAATATTCGAATTGGTGTTATAAGAAAAATCATTTCCAATGAAGAATGCCTTTTGGAACAGATAATTAGTCAGTTCAACCTTTAGAGACTGGGTAGTGGTATTTACGCTGTTAACATTATAGTTGGTATAATCGGAAAAGCTGTACCCAAGACTATAAGATGGTTTTATGGTAAATATATCTTTGATTTCGTAATTCAGATTAAGCCCCGGATTAAAGTTGTAGGCTCTGCTTTTAAATGCTTCCCCATTGATAAATCCATTATTATAGGTATAATTCATACTAAACCTTGGAGCAATTCTAAGCTTATGGTCATTCCATTTAAATGTTTTAGTTAAGCCCATATTGAAATTGAAATTCTTATTTCCGCTTATATTGCGGTAGGTGATGATCTGTCTTCCGGAATTGTCATATTTGGAATAATTGATAACATCATTATTTCTATAGGTAAACCCAGCTGTAACATGGTAGTTTAAATTCTTAACCATGTTATAACTGTTGAAAGTAAGGTTAGTTTCATTGATCCATGTATTTTTAAGATCAGGATTTCCGGTATTGGTAATTAAAGGATTGGATTCATCCTTATAAGGAATCAATTTTCCGGGATCAGGAATGGTGAAACTGGAAGAGTTGGATAAAATCAATGACTGATGGTCTGTAAAAGAATATCGGAAATTGGTTGAATACTTTGGAAGAAGAAAATTTTTCTGAAGGTTATACAGCTGCCCGTTAAAAACTGAATTGACATTCATATCCGAAATATCAGCATTTATGGTAGCCCATAGGCCGAATTTCTTTTTATAAAGATAATAGGATAACTCAGGTGTAAACTGATTCATTCTTTGATCCATACTATTGGAAAGACGGGTGTTGTATTGAGAATACTGTCCTGTAACAGGATCAAAGTCATTAAAATCTCTGATATCTCTGGTTAATTTTGAGCTGTATTGCAGAGTGATGCCGATTGTTGCAGAATCTGAGATGGGTTCCGTATATCGGGCCATAAAGCTGTAATTATTATCCTGGAAACGGGTTTTCTGTAACTGATTACGGTTATCAGTAGTTATACCGGAGTCCTTATAAAAGGAATTCAGAGACTGATTGATGTTATCATTATTAGATTCTGTAATGGAAGTATTGGCCATGGCCATGAACGATCTGTTCTTTTTCTTAAAGTTTCTGAAAAAATTAATATTGGGACTGAAAGTATTAGATTCTCCTTTGGTTTGAGTAATATTTTTACTTTCATTCAAAAGTTTATCATCCTTTAAAGTTGAAGATACGGATTGCCCTGAACCGAATGTTTCTGATTTTGAAAATGAAGGCGCTATGTAAATATTGGTCAATGAATCCAGTTTTATACCTATTGAACTGTTGAAATTATATTGCCTTGATTCATTTTCGTTACTACTCTCAGAATCTGTTTTTAAGGTAGAATCCGGAAGAAGTGTAGTCTTTGATGCTTTGGAACGGGTCTCATTGTTAGAATCTGTATATTGGAGGCTGAGGTTGTCAAGGTTAGCATCATTTCCAAGTTTATCATTGTAATTCAAACCAAAGCTGCTGAATTTTTGAATGCCGCCTCCTTGCTGACCTGCACTGCCTCGTCCCATTGTATCAAAAATCTGATCTCCTGAGCTGCTTTTTGAGTTGATATTATTGGCGGAGGCCAAAATACTGATTTTGGTATCTCCTTTAAAATAATTTAAGAATACATTTCCTTCATACCGTTTATCAGAACCATATCCGGCTAGAATTTTTGAAATAAGGCCTTTGTTTTTCTTTTCATCAATATTAAAATTAATGGTAGTATTTTGAGATTTTGCAGGTCTTTTGGTTAATTCCTCCTCTTTAGTCTTTGTAGTGGTAAACTGGATATTTTTAATAATATCTGCGGGAAGATTTTGTAGTGCTGTCTTTCCTTCCTTATCGAAGAAAGGTTTTCCGTTGACCATAATTTGGTCTACATTTTTTCCATTGACTGTAATTTTCCCGTCATTACCAATCTCTACTCCCGGAATCTGCTTCAAAAGCTCATCAATTTGACTGTCCGGGCGTACTTTAAGAGCAGAAGCATTGAATTCTATGGTATCATTTTTTACTTTCACTGGAGAAACGGTAATTTTCACCTCATCAATGTCAATAACTTTCTTTTTTTCAAGCTCTATATCGCCAAGAGATAGTGACTGCAGAATTTTATCAAGTGCCTTTGAATATGATAGTTTTTCGGTATCAATTTTTAGGAAGGAAGGTTCTTTTATCTCATCAGTTTGTAATGAAAATTTACCTTCTTTATTGGTTGCTGTATAATTGATAATGGTGGAATCTTTTGCCTTCAGCAGATAGATGGTTGCATTTTCTACTGGCTTTTTTTCCGGATCAGATACTTTTCCATCAATATGGAGTCTTTGGCCATATACAATCAGGAAGTTGCATACCAAAAACACGAATAATAAGATTTTCTTCATTGAGCTTTCCAAAACGTAAAAATAAAAAAACATCCCAATATAGGGATGTTCCTTGTGAATATTTCAAAAAATATTTTTTATGCTCTTAAATATCTTGAATAAGCATATCCTTCCTGACCGTCAGCAGTTTTTACTTTCCACCAGTCGTCAGAAGTTTGCTCAATTAAAGTTACAGCAGAACCTTTGGCAGCTTTTCCTACTACAGCAGCTTCAGTGGAAGGCTCCTGTCTGATGTTCAGATTAGACTCTTCTGTAGCTACAGTAAGAGAAGCACCTGAAGTAAGACCTGCAACCTGTACATCGATATTGATATCTGAAGCAGAATAAGTAGAATCAATAGCTCCTAAAGCATTCCAAACTGCATCTTTTGCAGCTGTATTGGAAGCATTTCCGGAAACATATAAAATTCCGTCCTGCTCCTGAACCTGTAGGTTTGAAATCCCAGCAGACTGAGCTGCTGAAACTACGCTTGAATATTTATCTTGTAATGTACTCATCTTAATTTAATTATTTTACTGTGTAGTTAAATTTAACTTTACCAACTTTTAAAGCATCCACAGACTGCTTGATTTTTTTAGCCTGCTCTTTAGAAACATTCCCTGTAAGGGTAAGTTCGTCATTAATAACTTCTACTTTTACTGTTGGGAAATCTTTTACTGCATCCTGAACTTTTTTCTGAATAGCAGGATCTACAGCTGATTTAGTTTCAACAGGTGCCGGAGCTGGAGTTACTTCTACTTTAGACATATCCATTACGTCTTTTACTCCTTTAATTGCTTTTAATTGTGCAATCATAGCATCCTTAGATTGTTGATCTGCGAAAGTTCCGCTTAAGTGTGCCACACCTTCTTTTACTTCAACAGAAGCATTGGGATTAGAAGTTACTACAGTTGTAGCCTGAGTCTGAAGATCGGCATCAGAAACTTTTTTCTTACAAGAAACTGCCCCGAAAGATACAGCTACAGCTAATGCAGCCATTGCGATAGTTTTTTTCATATTGTATATTTATTAATGTTGTTATACAATCAAATGTAATAATAAAATTTGTACCAAAAGAATAAAAATTCAATAAATGTTTCTTTAATTTTTTACAATATTTTCTGAACCAATGATTTAATTTTTATGTTTCAAAAACTTAATACGGTCTTAACATGATTAGAATAAAATATTCTGTCAATTCAAAAACCATTATATTTGCGCAAATTGAACTATATATATGAAAGGACAGAATAAACTTTTTATAGCAATTATTATCGCGCTTCTCTTGGGAGTAGGAATCGGAGGACTTGTACACGTACAGTACCCGGAAAGTGCAGAACCTTTTTCCAAGAATATAAAATTATTGGGAACGGTTTTCATCAGGCTGGTACAGATGATTATTGCACCTTTGGTTTTTACTACACTTGTTGTGGGAATTGCTAAAATGAGTGATATCAAAATGATCGGAAGAGTAGGGACAAAAGCAATGCTTTGGTTTATCTCCGCTTCTTTGATTTCTCTTTTTATCGGGTTAATACTTGTTAACTGGCTTGAACCAGGGCATGTTACCAAACTACCGATTCAGGATGCTGCTTCTGCAGAAGATCTTTTGAAAAGCAGTAAAAGCTTTTCCTTAGAAGACTTTGTAAAGCACATGATTCCTAAAAGTTTATTTGAAGCCTTTGCAACCAATGAGGTATTGCAGATTGTAGTATTTGCCATTATGTTCGGAGTTGCTTTAGCTAATTTAGGAGAAGAATATTCTAAACCAGTGGTAAAACTTTTTGATATCATTGCTCATGGTATTCTTAAAATGGTAGGATATATCATGTGGTTTGCCCCTTTGGGAGTATTGGGAGCAATTGCTGCTGTGGTAGCAACCAATGGTTTTGAAATCTTTAAAGTATATGCCATCTATCTGAGAGACTTCTTTTTTGCATTGGGTGTACTTTGGTTGGTTCTTCTGTTGGTAGGATATTTTATCTTAGGAAACAGGCTATTTGATTTATTAAAAAGAATTAAAGAGCCATTATTAATCGCATTCTCTACAACCAGTTCAGAAGCAGTATTTCCGAAACTGGTAGAAGAGCTTGAAAAATTTGGATGTAACAGCAGAGTAGTATCTTTCATTCTTCCTTTAGGGTATTCATTTAACCTTGATGGTAGTATGATGTATATGACGTTTGCTTCCATTTTTATTGCTCAGATCTACGGAATAGAAATGACAATCGGGCAACAGATTACCATGCTTTTGGTACTAATGCTTACTTCAAAAGGGATTGCCGGAGTTCCGAGAGCTTCTTTGGTTATCATTGTAGCAACCTGTTCAATGTTTGGTATTCCACCGGAAGGTATTGCTTTAATATTACCAATTGACCATTTCTGTGATATGGGAAGAAGTATGACTAACGTATTAGGAAATACGCTGGCTACTTCAGCAGTATCGAAATGGGAAGGGCAGTTAACCGAACCTTTAGACAAAATTTAAATAATGAGTTTAAAAAACTTATCACCCTATAAAAGCCATATTGAAAAATATGGCTTTTCCATTATCAATGAAGTATTCTCGGATGTAGAAGTTGCTCAGATTATTCATGTTCTGGACAATATAGATACTTCAAAAGAGAACTTCCGGAAATCTGAAGACCTGTTTGCTATAAGACAGTTTTTAAAGGAAGTTCCGGAAATTAAAGACCTTATCTTTAATGACAATATCAGAACGATCATCAATGAAATCTTTGGTGACAGGTATTTTGTAGTAAAAAGTATCTATTTTGATAAACCGGAAACATCCAATTGGTATGTAGCGTATCATCAGGACCTGACGATTTCCGTAGATAAGAAGCTGGAGTTATCCGGTTTTGGCCCCTGGACTACAAAACAGAATCAGTTTGCCGTACAGCCTCCATTGGATATTTTAGAGAACATTTATACCATCAGAATCCATTTGGATGATACAGATGAACATAACGGAGCCCTAAAAGTTGTTCCTGAATCTCATTCTAAGGGGATTTACAGACCGGAAACCATAGACTGGACAGTAGAAACTGAAGAGATCTGCAAGGTAGATAGAGGCGGTGTGATGCTTATGAAGCCTCTTACATTGCATGGTTCAAACAGAACTACGAATGGAAAGAAAAGAAGAGTGATTCATATTGAGTTTTCTGATAGAGAACTTCCGGAAGTTCTGCAGTGGGCAGAAAGGATGAATTAAGATATTCTCAGAATACAAAAATAGCCTCTTCAAAAACGAAGAGGCTATTTTTCACTGCCAGGAATCAGATATTACTTCTTTGTCTGGAATATTGATATTGTGTTTATTATAGAAAAGCAGTAATAAATATTCTTTTTTCTTCGAAGTGTCTCTATACATTGGTGTTTCAACCGTTATGTTTCTTTTCATGATTCCTTCAATTGTTTTGTCTTTGCTGCTAAAAGCTATAACAGGCGACATTCCTTTAATTTTAAAAGAGTCATTTAATGTTACTTTGTATATCGCAAAAGGTTGTTTAGGGTTGAAATCACTGATCTTTGAAAGCTCAGATTTAGGATTATTTCCCTGCTTTTCATCATAGTAATAAACGAATTGTGCTCCTTTAAATTTGAATTTATTTTTCTCTAAATAGGAAAAAGCTTTGCTTAACGTTTCAAGGTGTGAATCCTCATCTTTTGTAGCTTCATCTTTTAATCTGGACATAGGAGAGCAGGATGAAATGCCGTATTGGTTGTTAGATCCATTTAATAATATCAAATACCTTTCATTAGGTTTTACCTCTTTTTCACAGGCTGCTGAAGATGATTTTCCAATCAATCCCCTCACATTTAATGTGGTGAATTTTGTCCCTCTGTATACTTTTTCAAACTCCACATCAGCTTTATAGGTCCTTTGTTCGGGATTTTCATCGTATACTTTCAGTATTTTTATAACCCCTACTACATTAGCTTCTAAGTAATTTTGAGCTAAAGTATTCATTACACAACTACAAGCGGATACGTTTAAAATACCTAACAGTAGAAAGAGAAATAATGATAATTTTTTCATTGATATAATAGTTTTTATTTGACAGAAATTTCATCAACAAAGATATACGTTTCACCACCGGTTTTCTGATGCCATCCGGGAAGTTTTCCGGAATAATAGGCTTTTACTTTTAAATATCTTGCTTCAGTAGGAAGAATTTCAGTGGTAAAATCCTTAGTCTGAACTTTTTCATCTTTAGGATCAATATCATTGTCGATTGTATCTAACAGAAAATAGTCTTTAGCATTCATAGAAGCATAGTATTCCACTTTTTTAGGCATCAGGATCAATGATTTGTTATCCTGAAGATAAGTAGAAGTGATTTGAGTGATTTGCAGAGGCGACTGAAAATCAATTACTGTTTCAAAGTTTTGACCCAGATATCCCTGCCAGTCTCCTTTTTTCCAGTCTAGATCACCTCTGATACCATCTATTAATGCAAATTTTCCGGTGGCTGTGTATTGAGGACTGACTTTTGAATGGGGGGTGATCTCCCAATAATTAGGTCTTCTGTTGAAGCTTGCTGTTACAATTACACTTTTTTCCCTTTTCCTTTCCACATACGCCTGAACTTGTGTTGTTCTGCTGATGGTAAATGGCTTTTTGTAAGCTGTGAATTTCTTTTTTTTGTTGACATCGCCGGCATCCAGCGTCATATAGTAGATTTTATCACCGGGATTTTGTGGTGTGATCTCAACTTTGGCAGAAAAATCAAAGATTCTGTCTGCTTTAATAATCGGAGGAGCAGTAGTTTCCTGAAAAGAAAGTTTATGATCTTCGGTCCCTCCAGCTGGATCTATATCCTGAGAATTATTTTGTGCATCAATAATCTGGATCATCAGTAAAGACAATGCAAGCAGTCCTTTTTTCATGTTTGATAATATAAGGTGATGATAAATCAAGTACAGTACCAAATGGTGATTTGTGGGAAGGAAATTAGGGATTAAGGGTGGAAGCTGGGAGAGGGAAGCAGGAGATACTGTCAGGTTAGGGAGATGTTGTAGTCTATTGATGATAGATTAATTCATAAGTTTCAAAACTGGTTAAAAAGACTGTTACTAGTTTACCGGCTTCAATAACTTCCATCTTCCAGCCTTCATCTACCTTTCTTTTCACATGTAATAAATTCCCAGACCTGCTTGTCTTATATAAAACTATGATTATCAAATTACATGAAGAAGACTTTACTCTCAGCAGTTATTCTGTTACCGGCAGCTCTTTTTTCTCAAACAATCACAGGGAAAATTATTCAAACAGGAAAGGCGGTTTCCTATGTTGAAGTGATAGCCGTTAAGGAGCAAAAAAAACGGACTGCTATTTCTGATGAAAAAGGAAATTACTCACTGAAACTTTCTGAAGACGGAAATTATAATATAAAACTGATTCAGGATGGAACAGAAGTATCTGTTATGGATATTACCGTACAGGGTGATGTAAAACAGGATTTTTTTATTGAAGAGAAAAAGGAAAAACAGATTGAAGGTGTAACGCTCACTGCCAGGAAAAAACTAATCGAAAGGAAGGCAGATAGGTTGGTTTTCAATGTTGCTAATTCTGTGGCTTCCCAGGGAATGGACGGAGTAGATGCACTGGCCACAACGCCATTAGTGAAAATTGATGAAAACACTGGAGTTTCCATTGCGGGGAAAAGTGGAGTTTCTGTGATGATTAATGACAGAATACTCAATCTTTCTTCAACAGAACTTATTACTTATCTTAAGAGTCTAAGATCTGAAAATATTGAAAAAATTGAAGTCATTACTGCTCCTCCTTCAAAATATGAAGCTCAGGGAAACAGCGGGCTTATCAATATTGTTTTGAAGAAAAATCAAAACCTCGGTTGGAGCGGAAGTCTTACTACTAGCTTTCAGCAGCAGACTTATTCTGGATTTTCCAATAGTGCAACACTCAATTATCAGAATGAAAAGCTGCGCTCTTCTTTGAAATTAAGACAAAGTAAATTTGAAAAACATTCTTTTGAAAATTATAGAATGACAGGAAAAGAGGGACTTAAAAGTCATGATAACAGAAGAGATTTTGGAGATGGTCTTGGAGCAAATTTAAATGTTGATTATCAGTTGGGAAAGAAATCTAATATAGGATTTATCTATGATTATGGATTTGGGCATTCTAATATGGATATTGAAAATACCTCAGATTATTTCCAGAGTGACAATTATACCAATACTTTGTCTACTTATGCTGAACATAGAGGTAAATCAGCACAGCAGACGATAAGTGCCTATTATGATGTAAAGTTTGGAAAACAGGACAATAAATTAAGCATCACAGGAAATTATTTTTCTAATCTTCCAAAAACTACCATTGATTTTGCAACGATAGAAAATTCCGGAGACGAATTTATCGTAAGATCACCATCGGTAGTGGATTATAAGATCTATTCTGGGCAGGCAGATCTGATCTTACCCTATGAATTTGCCAAAACGGAAGCCGGTGTGAAGTTTACTAACTTTGATAATAATTCCAGCATTTTCTATCAAAATCTTCAGAGTGGAAATTATGTGACCGATGCTTCAAAGAGCAATGAGTTTAAATACAATGAGAAAAATTATGCAGCTTATTTTAGTTTTGAAAAATCCTTTAACGAAAAGTGGTCAGCAAAAGCCGGGCTTCGTTATGAATATTCTACAGTCAATGGAAATTCTCTGACTTCCGGGCAACAGTCGGAAAGTTCTTACGGGAAATTTTTCCCTACTGCTTATGTCATGTACAAAAGCAATGAGAATAATACCTTCAGTCTAAATTATTCCAAAAGGATCAACAGACCGGGATTCCGGGCCATCAATCCCTATCGCTGGTATATCAATGTAAATTCTTATTTCACAGGAAATCCTTTTTTACAGCCATCTATCAATCATAATCTTGAATTCTCTCATGTGTATAAAGGGAAATTATCAACTACACTTTATTTCCAGAGAACATTGGAGGGGTTTGGTCAATTGGCTAGTTTATCTGGAGAGAGCAGAACAAGTACTTTTTTCAATTATTATCATCAAAACAGCATAGGGGCTACCATAAATTATTCGGATACATTTTTCAGACGTTGGGAGGCCAATTACTCTGCAGACTTATCTTATACGGATATGGGAGTTTTTACAACTGATGCTTCTTCTAAAAAAGGATATAGTTATGATTTTGATATTCAGAATAATATTTCACTCAATAACAAAAAAACGATTCAACTCATTGCCAATTACTGGTTTCGACTGCCGTCCAATTCAGGAAACATACGCTGGGATTTTGTAGGAAACTTTACGGCTGGAGTAAAGATGAATCTGATGGATAAAAATCTGCAGGTTAATGTAATTGTTTCGGATATCTTTAAGCAGTCAAGAAGTAAGGGAGAAATATATTATACCACAGGATCTCACTATTTCAACAACTATTATGATGCAAGAAAGCTTACTGTATCTGCAACTTATACTTTTGGGAATAAAAAGGTAAAAGGAGTGAACCGTAATGTCAACTTTGATGAAAAAAACAGAGCGAATTAAGGTGAGAAGCTGAAAGTTAATGAATAATAGTGTAATGGCTGTATTGGTTCAATTTAAATTTAACGCAAAGATTTTATTCTTATACCGTTATATATTTAAGTGAGCAAAGAATGGAATCAATTTCATTGATTCTTATGAAGCGGATGCATATCCATACAGCTTCATAAGCGACTATGTCGCTGTCTTAGCTCTCTTAGAAATAATACATAATCTAAATAAAACCTTTGCGTTTTAAAAATGTAATGTAGGATTATGTAACATTTTTATAGTCATTTAGTTAATTGAAAGGTTAAACATAACTTCCAGCTTCCTTACTCCTAAACCTCACCCTCAAACAAGTCATTAAGATATTCCAGCTTATGGTTTTCCTGCCTTGCCGTTCCCAGGTACTTTTTCCATGCCTGAGACTCATGATAAACAATGCCCATTTCCCATACGCAGTAAGTCGGGAGGTGGGTTTTATTTCGGTCCCAGATCTCGAATTTTCCGGTTCCGTTGTAATAGACGCTTTCCCATAATTCGTTTTCACTTCGCCATGTACAGACCAAAAGAAGATAGTTTTCGCCGCATCGGTGCATAATTACAAATCCGAGATCTTCGATATTCTGAAAATTCTCTTTGGCATTTTCAATACACATTCTAGCATTCTGAATATCCTGTGTGGAAACTTCTGCAGGATCTTTGGCCAGATCATACCATTTGAATCTGGTTTTTCCTACAGTGAATATTTCTTTTGGTAATGCATATTTAGATGGGTAAGCAGTGGTTTCCATAGATTTTGTTTTGGTGAAAGGTGATACCTCATGATGAAAAAACAGGATAAACAAAATTTTTAACGATCTGATTTATCACCTGATATTATAGATTTTATTGATTCTAAATTACCGAAAAAAAACGTAAATTTGTAAACAATTTATATTTATATGTTGACGAAAGAAAAGGTTCAGGAATTCCTTAAAGAAATAGAAGTAGACGACTTGGTGAATAATCTTCAGATTATGGGTAACGACGTTTATATTGACATGACTGCTCATTCACCTGCAATGCATGAAAAGAAAAAACTGGAAGCTGCCATGAAGCAGGCTTTTGCCAGTGAGTTTGGAGAAGACGTTCATTTAAAACTTAAAATCGTTTCTCCGGAACCTAGCGAAATTCAGCAAAGCCAGATCAAAGGAAAACAGATTCCTGGGATTCAAAATATTATCGCTATTGCTTCCGGTAAAGGAGGTGTAGGAAAGTCTACGGTTGCTGCAAACATGGCAGTAACATTGGCTAAAATGGGTTTTAAAGTAGGATTACTGGATGCTGATATCTATGGACCATCAGTTCCTACCATGTTCGATACAGAAGGGGCAAAACCGATTTCTGTAGAAGTAGACGGAAAGAATATGATGAAGCCTATCGAAAATTATGGAGTGAAAATGCTTTCTATTGGATATTTCTCCGGAGCTAACCAAGCGGTAGTATGGAGAGGACCAATGGCTTCAAAAGCATTAAACCAAATGATTAGAGATGCTGCATGGGGCGAATTGGATTTCTTATTAATTGACCTTCCTCCGGGAACAGGTGATATTCACTTATCGATCATCCAGGAAGTACCTGTAACAGGCGCTGTGATTGTAAGTACACCTCAGCATGTTGCTTTAGCAGATGTAAGAAAAGGAATTGCTATGTTCCAGATGGAAAGCATCAATATTCCGGTTCTTGGATTAATCGAAAATATGGCGTATTTTACACCGGAAGAACTTCCTGAAAATAAATATTATATCTTTGGAAACCAAGGAGCTCAATATTTGGCAGAAGATCTTGGAATTCCGGTATTGGGAGAGATTCCATTGATCCAAAGCATCAGAGAAGCAGGAGACGTAGGAAGACCGGCAGCTCTTCAGGAAAACTCTAAAATTGCAGAAATTTATACTGAAACGGCAAGAAAAATGGTAGAAAGTCTGGTAGAAAGAAACAAAAACCTTCCTCCAACTGAAGCGGTGAAGATCTCCACCATGGCAGGTTGCTCGCCAAAAGCAAAATAATAATAACTTTCAATCACATTTGAAAAAACCGAATTGAACTGAAAAAAATATGGAAACAAACATAACGCACGAAGATACAGTAACAAGAGTAATGGAAGCTCTGGAAAGCATCAGACCGTTTTTGAATAAAGACGGTGGTGACATTGAGCTTATTGACGTGAAGGATAATCAGGTTTTTGTAAAACTTCTGGGTAACTGTTCCGGATGCTCGTTGAATTTTTCAACCTTAAAATTAGGAGTGGAAAATACAATCAAACAACATGCACCGGAAATTGAAAAGGTAGTAAACGTAGAATAAGACTATATCTGAGATATTGAAAAGACAGGCTTTTTATAAGGCCTGTCTTTTTTGTTTTTATTAGTAAGTTTTTTAAAACACAAAGATAAATTTCATTTGGCCTATTTATAAGGATGCTAAGAAGGCGACTATCGGTGTGGCTATGCGTCCGCTTAAAAAGAATCAATGAAGTTGATTAACGGTATAAGAATAAAAATTTTGTGTGAAAAAATAGAATGAATTTAAACCATTAACCTGAGTTCGGGATAAGAAAATTAAGGATAATAGGCTGGAAGCTGGAAGAGAGAGGCTGGAAGTTACTATCGGATCTACAATTTCTGACGTTGTAGTAAAATTTAATGAAGCAGTCTTTAAAGGAATAATAAATTACAGGGTTGTAAGTGTTTTGTTTAACCTCAACTCACTTCCCTCTCCCGGCTTCCTTCCTTACTAAAAACAGAAATGTCTTATCCCGAACTCAGGTACCATTAAGAAAAATGAAGATTGTAAGGTAAGTTAAGTTTCATCAAAGATGAATTTAGAATACAGCTTAATCCATAGCTCATAATTGTTTCAACCATTAAAAAAGACCCAGAGAGATATCTGAGTCTTAATTATTTGTTTATTTATATAGATCAATTATTGTTTCACAACTTTATTTCCCACCCCGGTAAGAGAGGCATTGGGCTTTCCTGATTTTGTTCCTGAACTTCTGTAGTATACGGTATTGCCGCCCCCTTCTATGGCAACGTTATCCACTTTATCAATGTATATTTTGTTACCGGTTCCTGAAACGGAAACTTTTCTTGCACTTCCTTTAACATTTACTGTATTATCACCACCGGAAACCTCTACATTTCCGCCATTAAGAGTATAATTTAGGGTATGCCCAACACCATCTACCTGTATTGTTTTCCCATTAGACTGTTCCACTCCTTTTATGGATTCTGTTTTTCTGGATTGAGAAAATAGGGTACCTGTTCCCAGTAACAGAATAGCTAAAATACCTGCTGTTTTAATACTTTTCATATTGAATTTGGTTTTTGTTGAGGGTAAATATAAGTACAAAATTATTTTCTCATAGTTAATCAAAAGTTAAATGATTGCTTTTTTGAAGATGAATCAAGTCTATATTAAAAGTGGGGTCAAGGGAAGATTCTTAGAAAATATCCTTGGATATCCTTGCCAAGGTTTTAAACCTTGACAAGGATATTAGTAGTTTCCACCATTCTTCCTTAAGTTAAAATCATAAGTAAAAAAGCCTCTAAAAATAGAGGCTTCAATCAAATCGTAAAATGTAGATTACTTGATAATAACTCGTTTAAGATGTCCTTCTGAAGTTTTCACAAGGTAGACCCCTGTTGAAAGATTGGATGTATTTATTATTAAGGCATTTCTTTCTTTTCCAATCAGTTTTCCGGACATATCATATAATTCGTAGTCCTGTTTTCTATTGAAATATAAAGTGTTTCCTTTATTGACTGGATTCGGGAATATATTGAATGTTGCTTTTTCAGATTGCACTTCACCGGTAGCCAAAGTAGGAGGTAAGGCTACTTCATACATGGATAAAGTTCCGCTGATTTCGTTGGCAATAATAACATATCCTTTATGAGTAGAGGTGTTTTCGGGAGCAATATAAATAATTCCTTCAGGACCGTTGTCTCCACCATAAGCCGAGGTAGAGCGGGAGTGTTTATAATCTGTAAAAGTAGGATTGTTTGGGTTGGTGATATTGTAAACCATTACTCCCCCTGTTCTTTCCAGCGTAATGAAAGCATAGGTTTGTCCGTTGATTGTTCCAAGAGCTACACCTTCCGGTTCAGGACCTTTTGCACGGCTTCTGCTTTTAACAACATTGGATTCATTATCTGTATTGAAGATCAATGGGTGTTTGGCGGCAATATATCTTTCAAACTGATCTCCACTATCATATACCTGTTGTTTAGTATCTGCATTGAAAATAGAGAATGAGCGAGCTCCTAAGGCCGCAATTTCTTCAAAATCGGCATCACCATCCGTATTTCCTGTAGCAGACGACACTCTGAATCTTCCCAGATTGTGGGAAGCCTTTACTATATTGGCATTAGGGAAAATAGCAGGATCTAAAGTATAATTGTTAGCTCCTACAGTCGTTCTTTCACTGTATCCGGAAAGATCTTTTTCATCACCTTCATTAGCTGTTACAATGTAATTTGTGTTTCCCACTTTATAATTTTGTACTGCATCAGGAAGATAGTAGGCTTTTACAGGCCAGTTAGCAATAAGAACTTCACCATTGTTGTCTGAAGCATCAAAACCATTCCCCGGAAGGCTCATATCTTTTTTGCCCAATCCCCAGATTCCGGTGATGTCGGTGATGTTTTTGGTGGAAAGGTCAACCTCAGCAATGGCATTGTTTTCCTGAAGCGTTACCCATGCTTTTTGACTGTCTGAGCTAATGGTCACATATTCAGGTTCCAGATCCTGAGATAAAGTATTATTGGTTCTTACTTTTCTTAAACCTGTAGCGGTTAAAGCAGGCACCTGAGAATCAAAATTATTAAAGTTCAAAGTAGTTACATGAGTTTGTGCAAGATTCCCGATACCTCCAGAAATATCAATGATACTAATGGTACCCTCAGGATCTACAGTGTAAGCATCATTAGGTTCTCCTTCATTAGCTGTAATCACTTTTGTTCCATCCGGAGTAAAGGTTATCATATCCGGTAAAGCTCCTACAGTTACCTGTTTCAGGAAATTTCCATTAATATCAAAAAAGACTACAGAACCATTTTGTTGTGGATTGGTATTTGGAGATGCAGCAGCAATAATTCCATTTTTTACAGCGATACTGGTGATTCCTCCGTATGGAGACATGTTGATGGTATTAACCACCGATGGAATGTTAGGAGTACTGAAATCAATAATATCAAAAACATCCGTAAGAGAACTGATGGTGAACAGTCGTTGAGTAGCCGGATCATGAACAACAATCTCCGTTGAGCTGTTATTGTTCCCGGATGGATCAAAACTTCCGATATAATTCAGCTGGATTTCATTGGATGGAACTGGTGCCGGTTTATCATTATCTACAATATAAATAGTTGTAGAATTGTCTCCCGAAATCGTTGCTCCTGTTGGGTTTTCAAGACTTACTGCAAAATATTCAGCCTTTTGTTCTTCCAAGGTATCATCAATAATAGGAATATTGACTGTATAACTTGTGGTAGAAGGTGTTATATTGATAGTTTGACTCGTTAAAGTAAAATCATTGCTGTCTGCCGTACTGAAAGGGGCAGGTTTTACAACAAGGTTTACTGTTGCTGCGGAAGGATTTGCTACATTGATTTTGAAAGCCAGTGTTCCCGCATTTTCATCTACCTTAATGAAATTTTTCTCAAGAGAAATAGAGGTTCCGGCAGTGGTAAATGTAGAAGAAGTGACAGTGGTTACGGCATTATCACTGAGATCTTCAACAGAATTGGGTTTTAGAGCCAGATAATAGGTTTGGCCGGGCACCAAGCCGGAAGTTGGGAGGATGGTGATGATGTTGTTGCTAAAAGCTGTTGTAAAGGGAACCTGAGTGCCTGTAGCATTTCCAAGGCGGAATTCTACAAGATTTTGTGCATTAGAATCGTTTATCGCGGAGTTGTCTGCCAATCTTACATTTTCATTAAAGGAAATCGTAGGATTAACAGTCGTTGAAGCATTATTGGTATTGTTAGCAGGAAGATAAGTGGTTGTAGGTGGAGTAGTGTCAACACCACCTGCTGGTGTTGCATCCACTGTAAAGTTATCAAAACGATTGTTACCGCCTGTTCCACCTCCTGTTGAAGAAAATTCAACCTTTAATTTAAAGTTGGGATTATTAGATACACCCGCCACTGCAGAAAAATCAAAATTAATCAACTGTGGATTGGCATCCTGAGGAGTAACGGTCTGATATGGAATAAAAGTAGTTCCGTCTGTTGTATAAGACCAGGTTTGTGTTCCGGCTCCTTGTGCGGATCTTCTCGTTGTAAATTTTACAACGACGTTATTGTATCCTGTTGTTGGCAGATTAAATTGTAAACCACCGGCAATAGGATTGTTAAATCTTAAATGTGTTCCGGATGCATCTCCATTTCGGGCATTTAAATTGTCAATATTGAAATTTTGTCCGGTACCGCCTGCAAAATCTATCACACTTGCTCCTCCAGCTATGGAGGTAAGAGAACCATTGACCAATGTGGATGAAGGTGTAGTGATAGAAGTTTGGGAAGTATTATTGTTAAAATTCCAGTAATGGATAAGTGTCTGTCCGAAAAGCCCAGTCTGAAAAAAGAATGCGGCAATGACAGACCCTTTTAAAAGGTAGTTGTTGATCATTTTTGACTTCAATTAGATAAATACAAAAATGAACTTTATGTTTGGCAACTATTTTAATGGAATTTTAAGAAATGTTTAAAAAATAGGTCTGTTTCTGATAAAAGATAAAATTAGGATAAACTTATGGAGTTTAAGCTTCAGCTATTTTAAAGACTTTCCGGAAAAATTTAACATTGTTCCAGATTTAGCTCCTTCCAGAGGATGTTTTTGCATATACAAAAATCCTGAAACAGCAGTCAGCAGCAAGAGTACAAAAATAACCAGAACAATTCTCTTTAACATGTCTCTCATATCGCTAAATTTTTAATGTCTCGAATTTCTAAAGTTGAAGAAGGATACCCTTTTTTTACGGTATTTATCATAGCTTTTCCAACTTCATGTAAAGTTAATGATTTTGATGGTAAAAAAATAGGAAAAATCCAAATAAAAGGTTTGAAGAACCATTTTACATTGATCTGACCATCAACAGGTTTCATAAATCCGGGTCTGAAATTGTAAACGTCTTTAAAATTCATTTTTTTTAAAGCATTTTCTGTTCTGCCTTTTACCCTTGCCCACATCAATTTTCCACTCTCTGTGCTGTCGGTACTGGCTCCGGAGACATAACTGAATACCATTTCCGGGTTTTGGTATAAAACAGCCTCTGCAAAATGTATGGTGGTATCATAAGTAATTTTGGTGTAATCCTCTTCATTCATCCCCACACTGCTGATTCCGGCACAAAAGAAACAGGCATCATAGCCTTTGAGATTTTCATCATTACTATTGATGGATAAAAAGTCTGCAACGAGATATTCTTTTAGTTTAGGATGCTTTTTTCCGGATGGTTTTCTGCTGATACTAAGGATTTCAGAAACATTCGGATTTTCGAGACATTCCATTAAAACACCTTCGCCTACCATGCCTGTAGCTCCTGTAAGAATTATTTTGATTGGGTTCATTGTTTTGCTATTGATAATTGCATGACGGATGAGGATTAGGTTTTACTTTAAAATTAGTAAATTTTTATTTTGTAGAATGTGTTTTTAGAAATGAAATATAGAAGCTTATTGTTCGTGCAAATATCAATATCTATAGGGGCGGGTATCCTGAGCATAAACTGAAGGTTTATGAACGAAGTTCACGAAGGAAGCCCGGCCAAATAAAGCATCAAATTCCATTGGCTTTAGCCAAAACCTAAAAATATGGTGGTTTTGTATGAAATATTTCTGTTTGTTGGGGTGATGAGATTGCTTCGCTGTACTCGCAATGACGGTGCAAAAAAAGAAAACCGAACAAGAATTGTCCGGTTTTGAATGAAATTATGTTTTAAAAACTATTTCTTATGCTGTAACTGGCTGTAAATATTATGGATCAAACCATCTGCTACAGAAATCTTCGGAACAAAAATTTTATTGATATCCGACCAGGCCATTACATTATTGAAAATACTTAAGGCGTGAACCAATACATCGGCTCTGTCTTCCCTAAGACTATATTTTGTCATTCTTTCCTCTACAGAAAGTTCATTGAACTCTTTATGAACCTTTTTCAGATGAGTTAATGACATGGGATTCCCATCTTTGGTTTTGCTCATGGAGAATACCTTATTGATGTTTCCTCCTGATCCAATAGCCACAATTGGTCTTTTACTGACAATATTATTTTTGATCTCGTCCTTCATTTCTTTCCAGTTATCCATGGTAACAAGATTGTTGAGAAGACGGATTGTTCCGATATTGAAAGATCTTTCATATACCATTTTACCGTTTTCATAGAATGTAAGCTCTGTGGAACCTCCTCCTACGTCAATGTATAAATAAGCAAATTCTTTGTTAAGACCTTCAGCAACATGGTTTTCATAAATTAGGGTAGCTTCTTCATCACCGGAAATAATCTCAATATTGATTCCTGAAGCTTCCTGTACCTGTCTGATGATTTCATCACCATTGGCAGCATCACGCATGGCGCTTGTTGCACAAGCTCTGTAATGATCTACTTTGTAAATCTTCATCAGATCACTGAAAATCTTCATGGAATCGATGACCATTTTTTCTCTTTCAGGACCTATTTTTCCAATAGTGAATACATCCATCCCCAATCTCAGAGGGATTCTCAGAAGGTTCAGTTTGATGAATTCCGGTTTTTTATTGTTTATTTTTACTTCATTGATGAGAAGTCTGGCGGCATTACTTCCTATGTCTATTGCTGCTATCTTCATTTTTTGCTTGTTTTAGCTTTTAAATACTTATAGGTTTCTATTTGTGATCGACATTCTTTTTTATCATTCTTTATATATTCATTGCTCAGTTTTTTATCTAAAATTCTGGCTTTTACATTATCTCTGAGTTGGATATCAAGAATGTCTTTTAATTCTTTTTTAAGGTTCTTGTCAGTTATTTTGGCGGCAGCTTCAATTCTGTAATCAAGGTTTCTGGTCATCCAGTCGGCAGAGGAAATGTAAATATCTTCCGCTCCTTTATTGTAGAAATACATTACTCTGGCATGTTCCAGATATTCGTCTACAATACTGATTGCCTTAATTTTCTCTTTAAATTCCTTTTGATTAACGGCACAGTAGATTCCTCTTACAATCAGTCTGATGGTTACTCCTACTGTGGCAGCATCATATAATTTTTCAATTAATGATCTGTCACTCAGAGAATTTGCTTTAACAATGATCTCTGCTTTTCTTCCTGCTTTAGCTTCTTCAATTTCCTTATCAATATGGTGAACAATCTTTTCACGCATAAATTGGGGGCAAACTAATAAATTTTTACAAGTTTTCAAAACCGGAAGGTAATCATCTTTTGGTTTTTTCAGTACATTGAACACTTTATTGATGTCTGCCATAATGCCACGGTCAGAAGTCAGAAGCAGATGATCTCCATAAATTCTTGCTGTTTTTTCATTGAAATTCCCGGTGCTCACAAATCCATATTGAATGGTTTTGTTGTGGGCTCTTTTTTTGATAACACAAAGCTTTGCATGAACTTTTTTATTCGGAAGTCCTACCAGAACGGTGATTCCCTCAGGTTCAAGCATGTTTTTCCATTCCAGGTTGGATTCCTCATCAAATCTTGCCTGAAGTTCAAGCATTACCGTTACTTCTTTACCGTTTCTGGCTGCATAGATCAATGCATTGATGATCTTTGAGTTGCTTGCCATTCTGTAAGCTGTAATCTGTATTGATTTCACATCCGGATCCATGGCTGCTTCACGCAGAAGATCAATCACCGGGTTATATTTATGATAGGGGAAAGTAAGAAGTACATCTTCCTTCATGATAACATCCGTCACTCTTTCTCCATGTTCAAATGCCTGATGGGTGAAAGAAGTTCTTTCTACGGGTCTTGCATATGTTTCAAAAACATCAGGAAAATCCATAAAATGTTTGAAATTATGAATCTTTCCTCCCGGAATAATACTGTCTTTTTTTGTTAGGTTCAGTTTTCTGATAAGGAGTTCCAGCAAAGCTTTATCCATATCTTTATCGAAAACAAATCGGGTAGGTTTCCCTTTTCTACGGTTTTTAAGTCCTTTTTCTATTTTTTCTGCAAAATTGGTACGGATGTCGTTATCCAGATCCAATTCTGCATCTTTGGTTACTTTAAAAGCATTAGCTGCAAATTCATCATACCCGAAATACGAGAAAATATGCGGTAAGTTGAAGGTAATTACATCTTCCAGAAGCATTACATTCTTTTCTTCCGGGTCTTCAGTGGGAAGCAATACAAATCTTCCTACAAATCGGGACGGAATTTCAATGATGGCATAGTTACTGGAATACTGCCAGTCTTTTTTTCTCATGGCAACTCCAAGATAGAGACTTTTATCTCTCATATAGGGCATTGGAGTATTTTCATGAAGAAGAATAGGGATTACATTAGATTCTACCACCTCATCAAAGTATCTTCTGACAAAATCCTTTTGTGAGGCTGTAAGGTTTTTAGAATTTTTGATGGAAACCTTATGGTCAGCCATTTCTTCCTGAATTTTTTTCCAGGTTTTATCGAAATTCAGCTGTTGTCTCATCACAATGTCATTGATATGCTGAAGAATCTTGGATGGTGGCTGATAAAAGGACTCGGCAATTACCTTTTCCTTAAAATCCATGGCACGCTTTAATCCGGCAACACGCACTCGGAAGAACTCATCTAGATTGTTGGAGAAAATTCCAAGGAAACGTATTCTTAAATGTAAAGGAACTTTTTCATCCATGGCTTCCTGTAAAACCCTTTCATTAAAGGCTAACCATGTAATATCTCGTGGATTAAAGTGTAATGACATTCTAAATGTATATATTTTACCAAAAATAAGAATTCGTCCAGTTTCTGCCTCTATTTCTTAGGTTAAACTTTGATTAATTTTAACCCGTCTGAACAGCATATTCTTTGCAATGGATTGTAAGCTTGTTATTGATCATAGTTTTGCAATAATTTTTTTATTTCTTCAATTTTTTTATACATTTTGTTGAAAAATATATATCGGGCTTTATTATTGGCCGAAAGTAATTCTGAGTTTTTGAGAATCATTTCAAGGCTTTTTTCATAGTTACCGCAAACCCTTTCATCTAATGTGTAGTAATAACTCAGAATGTTGTAAGGTAAAAATAACATTTTCTGATCTGAAAATCTGATAAAAACACTATTATTCATGATGAGAAGATCATTCTGATATAGTTTGAAAGGCATTTTTTGTTCTGTTATTATTTTTTCCTCAATCAGGTTTAGCATCTCTCCAATCTCTTTGCAAATCTTTAAAGCACTGTCAGTTGTAATCAGTTCGAGCTGGTGAAAATAAATAATCTGTTCAAGAAGTGTATAAATGGTAACATTACTCCAAATCTCGGTAGAGCTGACATCATTATAAACTTCAGACAAAAGAATGGCTTTCCGGGTAATATTTTCAGGGATCTCAAAATTTTCAAAGTTTATTCTTTGTGAGAAAAAAGCAACATCCATTAGTTTCAGCCACGCATAGACTTTAAACTTTCTAAGATTTTCAAACCTCATGAAGTAAAAAAGAGGGATATCCTTGGCTGCATAAATAAATTCGACATCCGGTTTATTTTTTACTTTTTGAAGATTCCTGATAGATGATTCGAAATACGTTTCCAGGTCATCAATATTGTAGATATCATGAGTTTTGTTTAAAACAACATTATTCTGATGGGAGGAATGGATGAGGTCCAGGGATATTCCAAAATGGGAGGCCAGGGAAATTCCCTCGTTTAAAGTAATATGACTCTTTCCGCTGATTCTTCTATAAGCCGTATCATTAGAAAGTGCCAGCTTATCAATCATTACCTCTACCAGATTCTTTTTTCCTCCGGATTCTTTTAATAACAAATCAAAGAGGTTTTTCTGATAATTTTTCATGTGAATTAGTGTTTTATTATCAAAAATATCTAAAAAAAATAAATAATAGTTATTTTTTTATATAATTAATCTAATATAACCTTGAGGTTCAGGATGTATTGTCCTTTCACAGCTGATTTGTTTTCTGGATTTTTGTGTATACTAATAATCTAAACAAAACTTATGGGAAAAATTTTATCATTATTTCTTTTCTTATTGGTTTCAATAGGAGGGATAAAGTCACAGACGCTCACATTTGAATATGAAAGTGGCGGGAATCAGATTGTAAGGAGGTATTGTGCAATGTGTGTCGCTCTTAAGAATGCAATGACCGAGCAACAGATCAGCGAAAAAGAGTTTCCTCCCGAGGAATACCAGGTTAAAATTTATCCAAATCCTACAAAAGGTAAAGTAAATCTGGTCTGGTCTGCTGAATTAGGCAAAATGATTCAAAAAGTGGAATTCGTTGCCTATAATTTCACCCAGTACCGGGAGCTTCCTTTTGACAGGAGAGAGAATAAGATCTTATTGGATCTTTCAGAACATCCGATAGGGATGTACGTTGTGGTTTTTCATCTCAACAGTGGAGAAAAACTTACTTACAAGATCTTGAAACAATAACCAACATCACACAACATGAGAATCAGAATCTACTTTTTAATAACCTTGCTTTTTATATCAGGGTTATTCAACGGACAATCTGTAGGTCAGACACCTGGTGATTTGTCTGTTTCTTCATCGGGAGCTGCTAATTATACAATACCTATTGCCAATCTTCCGGGAATCAAGGATATGGTACCGGGTATTTCTTTAGCTTACTCCAGCCAGAGCGGAAATGGTCTTGCAGGATGGGGATGGAATATCGCAGGAATATCATCTATTACAAGAATACCATCAACGAAGTTTCATGACGGGATCATTGATGGGGTAGACTATAATGATAAGGACAGGTTTGCGTTTGACGGGCAGAGATTGCTCTTAAAATCCGGGACTTATGGAGCAGACGGAGCAGAGTATCAAACAGAAATGTATTCCAATATTAAAATAGTTTCACATGGTAATGTAGCCAATGGACCGGAATATTTTATGGTATATTATCCGGATGGTAAAACCGCCAAATACGGAGGACCAAGTGGCTTTTTGGGAATGAACAGCTTTGAATGGAAAATCAATTATATCGAAGATGCTCAACAAAACAGGATTCGGTTTACCTACGACAGTTTCAACAATTATATTTATGTTCAGACGATAGAATATGGGAATAATGCCGCCATTAACCCTAATGACAGTCCTAATAAAATAAAGTTTTACTATAAAGATGCTGCAAGAACGGACCAGGCTTATATTTTTGGTTCACGGGATATTTATTCACACAGAAAACTGGACAGGGTAGAGGTAACAGGCAACGGACAACTTTTCAGAAAATATCAGCTCACCTATAATGTAACTTCTTTAAATTACGAACGACTCGTAGCTGTTCAGGAGTATAATGGGAGTAATGAAAGTATTAAACCGATTATTTTAGAATATGACACTACAGATAACGGAATTACCAACAATTCGAAAACAATAACGAGCGTTTCTCCGGCTTATGACAGAAACAACTGGCAGTATACTTCAGGATATTTTGATAATGACAGTTCGATAGATTTTATGACCTATCCTAATTCCAGGGACCAGCTTTACAGATTCAATTCCAGTCAGCTTACCAATTCCAACTCCAATGTAGCAGGTACCTTGATTAGTGTAGAAAAATTCACGAATATTTTTTCAACAAAATTAGTGCTGCCTAATAATAAATTTTATAATCTGGATGCAATAACTACAGTAATCAGTGACAATACGACACCTGTTACTGATGAAGAGACTGTAAAAATAAACAACTATATTTCGGATAGCAATGCAAACTCACTTGATCTGATATTCACAAATTCTTACAGGTTTCCGACCGCTTTGAATGAAAGATGTATTGCCATTAACGGAAGCACGAGCTACAATACCAGAATTCCCAAGACTTATCTCACTGGAGATTTTGATGGAGACGGAGTATCTGATATTTTGGCTGTGATTCGTCCTTACTCCATATCGCAGACCTATTACTGTGGCCCTGCAAAGCAAAGTACGGATGCCAACAGACCCCCGCCAGATTGTTGTACCCAGAATACAACGATTGATATTTCCCAGGTTTTTTTGCTGAAACTGGATCCTAATAATTCCAGTGTACAGACACCGGTTACTCTGGGATATAATTATGTAGTAAAATCAGATTCCAGAATTTACGTTGCAGATTTTGAAGGAGATGGCGTTGCAGATTTATATATAATTAATCCCGGCCAGCTCTATGTATATGGAATGAAAAACGGAGCCTTTATTCAAAAAGCAACTTTTTCCAGTGGTCTTATTAAAAATGAATATCCATGTTATCTTGCTGATTTTAATGGAGATGGTAAAACTGATGTGGTAACTCCTATAGAGAATGCAACTACAAACTGGTATTTTATAATAAACTCCGGAGAGTCATTTATGGGAAATGTAAGGGATATAGGAACCAATTATTTTAAGCCTCAGGTAGTCAATTCTTGTTATCCAGCTCCATCAGGTGGTAATATTTGTGGATATATGCTTCAGCAGACCTATTACACCTTTACAGACATCAACGGAGATGCAAAAGCAGATTTATTCTATCATGATATTCTGACCCCGCATAATGTACCGGAAGCCGGGCCCAATGCTAATGGAGCTTATCTCGCTTATGGAGATAATTACAGCATCAGAGATAAAGGAGGGGTAAAGTACAATATGGGAAGCAATGTCAATGGTATGCCGACTTTTTCAGCTTATATAGATGGTTGGCAGAATAATTTTACCTATGGAGGAGCAATCAATAAAGGAACACCAATATTTTTGAACAATCCTAATATTGCCAATCAGAATTTAGATTATGCTTTTTTTGGTGGGGATAAGATCAAATATGTTTCGTTCAAAAAAGATAACCGTGTAGATGTTACTTTGAAAAGAATCAAAACAAATGATCTGGTGACGGAAATTACCTATGATACTGCAATAGATAATGGGAGTAGTTCAGGAACCTATACCGGAGATTCTTCCGAGTTGTATCCTTATATCAATCTAAATATTGCTCCGTCCATGAAGCTGGTAAGAAAAATTCAGAAAAGCTTTAACGGAGAAATCAAAATACAGGAGTATAGATATAAAGGTGCTGTAATGAATTTGCAGGGGTTTGGCTTTATAGGGTTTAAAGGAATAGCCAAATCTTCCGTGTATGGAGGAACTGTGACTCAGCCTTTATGGGCAGTTTCTTTACAAGATCCACAGAAAAGAGGTGCTGTTAAAGAGAGTTATATGAGCGAAACACCAGACTTTAATTCTCCAGGTTCTTTTGTTTCAAAAACTATTAACACGTATACCACATCTCTGTTGCCTAATAAGGTTTTTGTCAATTTGCAGTCGCAGATCCAGCAAATTGATAATCTGACAGGAACTACGACCAATCAGTATATAGACATTTACGATTCTTACAATAATCCTAAAAAAACAAGAATCGTAGCCAATGGTGGTGAAAAAATAAACCTGATTGACTATGAAGATAACCCTACAGGAACCGGTTCTCAATATTATATAGGAAGACCTGTGAAAAAAGCTGAAACACAGACGTTAGGAACAGATGTTTTCTCTAAAGAAATGCTTTTTACCTATACCAACGGACTAGTTACACAAACCAGAAAAAAAGGAAATAATACAGATTATATTACCGAGGATCTGGAATATGACCAGTTTGGAAATAATATACAGAAAACCCTTTCTGCCCCTGGCATAGCTTCAAGAGTAGAGAAGATGCAGTATGATCCTTCTGGAAGATTTGTCATTAAAACTACAGATGTTTTAGGAAACTCATCTTTGTTAACTTATGAGTCTAATTTTGGAATCTTACTGTCCAAAACCAATCACCTGAATCAGACCGTATCGTTTTTATATGACACCTGGCAGAGAAAAGCACAGGAAAAGGACATTTATAATAATATTACTGAGTACTTCTATGAGTGGATTACTTCCGGGGATTTTATGAATGGTATCAGATCAAGAATCGTTGATGCTTCAGGAGCAACCAAAGAAACATTAATGGATAACTGGGGCAGGAAACGTCTGGAACGGGGTCTTTCTATAAACAGTAAATGGATAGAAAAAAGGACAGAATATGATGTTTTAGACAGGGCTTATAAAGTAAGTGAACCTTACTTCTCCACGGTTTCTCCAAGCAAATGGACTATTACGGAATATGATCTGTTCGGAAGACCTGTCAAAAATATATTCCCAACCGGAAAAATTATTAACACTTCTTATAATGGGTTATCAGCAACTGTAGTAGAGGGACAAAGAACACAAACCATTACTAAGGATGAGTGGGGGAATAAGGTTAAAATGTCAGATAATGGAGGGGTAATTAATTATACTTACTATGCCAATGGAGGCCTGAAATCTACAAATTATGCAGGACATGTTATCAGTATAGAACAGGACGGATGGGGGCAGAAAACAAAAATGTCTGATCCTTCTGTAGGTGGTGATTATACCTATGTTTACGATAGTTTAGGGCAGCTTTTGAAAGAAGAAAATCCTAAAGGGAAAACAGTGTTTGTATATGATCAGTATGGAAGAACAGTCAAGAAAGAAATTTCCGGTGTCAATACAGACATCAAGATTACTTATAATTATAATGCCCAAGGGCTTCTTTCTTCCGAAACAGGGACATCTGAGGGAGTAAACAATTCTTATACCTACAAGTACGATAATTTTTACAGGGTCGCAGAACGTGAAGAAAATAATGGCTCAGCAATCTTCAGGAATCATTATACTTATGATGTTTTGGGAAGAATCAATAAAGAAACTAAGGAAACAATTTTCGGTAACCTTTCCAGTATTTTTGTTATTGAAAATATTTATGCTTCTTGTGGTATACTGGTGGGCATCAATGACGGTAATGGGGATGCAATATGGAAATTAGGAAATGTAAATGAAAAGGGGCAGGTGATCTCAGCGTATTTCGGAAATGGAACGGATATCAGCAATACCTATGACAACAATTATTTTATTGAAAAGATAAGACATAAGAACAGCACTTCAGGACTTATCTTGGAAAACGAATACAGCTTTGTAGGAAGTACAGGACTGCTGAAAGGCCGAAAAAATTTGGCTATACCAAATGGCTGGAATGAGGTTTTTGAATATGATGCCTTACAAAGACTGGTTTCATGGACTAACCCTACTGAAGCCCAGTCTCAGACCTATGATTCGTTTGGAAGAATTAATAAGAACAGTACTGTTGGAGATTATAAATATGCAGATGGTAACAGGTATAGAAAAACAGAAATTAATCTAAACGCTGTTGGGGATGCTTATTATAAAGTGAATCAACTTCAGATGATATCATATAATGCCTTTAAAAATCCAGTCACTATTACGCAGGATGGAAATGAAATGGCAAAATTTGGGTACAATATCCATCAAACAAGGGCATCTTCAGATTATAATTACAATGTTAATTTCGCATATTATATGAGGCATAAGATCTACTCTGATAACACTTCTGTAGAAATTATTGAAAACTCTTTTATTGGAAAGACTCCTCCACTTTTTGTACGGACAAGGATTGTGACTTATATTGCAGGGGATCCTTATTCTGCGCCGGCTGCTTATATTGAAGATTTCGATGCTAATGATGAATCAATAAATAGGGGACTGCATTATTTTCACAGGGATTACCAGGGAACAATTATGGCCATCTCAGATAGATCAGGAAAGGTTGAAGAAAGAAGACAGTTTGACCCATGGGGAAACCTTGTATATCTTGAAAAAAACGGGGTAAAAATAGATCTTAAAAAAGCGAATCCTGACCTGCTGATTGAGCGTGGATATACTGCTCATGAGCATTTCTTCCAGATTGGTCTTATTCATATGAATGGCAGGATGTATGATCCTAAACTGCATACCTTCCTATCTGTAGATAATTTTATACAGGATCCTTTCAATACACAAAATTATAACAGATATGGATATGTACTGAATAATCCTTTGATGTACACAGATCCTAGTGGTGAGATATTCTGGCTGGCAGTTCTTGCCGGTGCCATCATTGGGGCTGTTACTGGTGCCGCAAGTTATATAGGGCAGGCAATACAGACAGGTGACTGGAGCTGGGGGAAATTCGGAATGTCTATTTTAGGAGGTGCATTTACTGGGGCTGTTATGGGAGCTATTGCGCCATATGCAATACCAGTCGGTACATTGGGCGGCTTTGCACTGGCAGGCTTTATGGGGTCTTTTATGCCGAGTTTTAATGTAAATCTGGGTGGTGGATTCAGTATAGGAATATCCCCGAGTATTGCGTTGGGAAACAGTAGTAGTCTTGGACTTAACTTTAATATGTCTTATAAAAAAGGGAACTGGAATATTTCTGCAGGTTTCAGCATTGCCAATCAGTCTGAGGCAGCAGGTAGCGGAGCTTCATTCTGGGAAAAAAGATACTCGGGAGGTATTGGATATGATAATGGAAGACTGGGATTGTCCATTTATTCTACAACTTTCAGAGGCGGTGGATTTGATCAGAGAATAGGGGGATTAATGATAAGACATGGAGATTTTAGTTTCAGATATGAAAATGATGGGATGCCATTTTCTTTAAAGAAAGGTTTTCCTTATCTTGGTGATGGAAATGACAGCTATCGTACAGCTTCTGCTCATTTAGGCTATAAGCAGTTCGGAATTGGGTTTAATTTGTTTACCGGATACAGAAGTGATTATACGGGAGATGATGAGAAGATAGGGCAAGGGGTATATGGCGATAATGGGGAGTTTTATCCACACAACTTTGTGAAAGAAGAAGGTCCTCAGTATAGAATGGGAGCTGTATATATGAATGTTGGAGCTATGCGTATGGGTCAGGACTCTGATTGGTTCAGACATGCCATTCAGGACCGCTGGGCTCATGATATGAATAACTTTTTAATAGACACCAGACAACCTGGCTTTAAAATGCTTAGTGGCGGATATACCAATTATATGCAGTATCAGACAATTAATCCTTTTTCATTATGGTAATTTTTAAAAGTATAGGGATCTTTCTTATGAGTTGGGCCTTTGGGCAAAGTGCACCCTTCAAATTGCTTGATGATGGTGTTACCAGAGTTCCCGTAAGCTTTGAGAAGATAAAAAAGAAGCAACAGATAATCCGGAATTTTTTTTCAGAAGATCGTCTTTATGAATTGGAGTACCTTACAAAAGGAAATAAAGACTATAGTATTCCCGACGAAAAAAATACATGGACCTATGACACCAAGGAATATCTTTACTTTTATAAAAATGGAAATCTGAATTTATTTACCAATCTGAAAGGCAGTTTAAACCTTAATCCGGACTATAACGGAAGCAGAGGGTTTTACTATATTCAGGACAACGGAGAGATCATCATATTTATGTATCAGAAAAAAGGAGAATGGAATATGAAATGGAGCTATGGATATAATAAATATTTCGGTACACTAAAAGAAAACAGGCTTTACATGAGAAATAATGAATCCTATGCCGGAACAAAACTTTACAGAATCAGTATTTATAACAATACAGGCACTGGAATAAATAATTATTCAGCATCATGGTAATCAAAAGCAGGTATTAATGATTATTTATAAGAAAAAATGCCTTATTATTTCTATTTAAACCCCGACTTAATCGGGGTTTTTATTTTTATTATGTCATTTTGTCATAATTTTTTGAATGGTACAGATATTGAGAAATTGAGAATGTAAATTAAATTAAAAATAGAAAAAATATAAAATATTATGAGTAAAATAATTGGAATTGACTTAGGAACAACCAACTCTTGTGTTGCTGTAATGGAGGGTAAAGACCCTGTTGTTATTCCTAACGCAGAAGGAAAAAGAACTACTCCTTCTATTGTAGCATTTACAGAAGACGGAGAAAGAAAAGTAGGAGATCCTGCAAAAAGACAGGCTGTAACGAATCCAACTAAGACAGTTTACTCTATCAAAAGATTTATTGGAACACACTTCAAAGAAGATGCTGCCGAAATCTCAAGAGTACCTTATAAAGTTGTTTCAGGTCCAAACGATACAGTAAAAGTAAAAATCGACGATAGAGAATATACTCCACAGGAAATCTCTGCAATGACTCTTCAGAAAATGAAGAAAACTGCAGAAGATTATCTTGGTCAGGAAGTAACAAGAGCGGTAATTACTGTTCCTGCATACTTCAATGATGCACAAAGACAAGCTACTAAAGAAGCTGGTGAAATTGCAGGTCTTAAAGTAGAAAGAATTATCAACGAGCCTACAGCTGCAGCGTTAGCTTACGGTCTTGATAAAAACCATAAAGATCAGAAAATCGCAGTATATGACCTTGGAGGTGGTACTTTCGATATCTCTATCCTTGATTTAGGTGATGGTGTATTCGAAGTATTATCTACAAATGGTGATACTCACTTAGGAGGTGATGACTTTGATGATGTTATCATCAACTGGATGGCTGACGAATTCAAAGCTGAAGAAGGTGTAGATTTAAAATCAGATGCTATCGCTCTTCAAAGATTAAAAGAAGCAGCTGAAAAAGCAAAAATCGAATTATCTTCTTCTCCACAGACTGAGATCAACTTACCATATATTACAGCTACAGCTACAGGTCCTAAACACTTAGTGAAGTCTTTAACCAAAGCTAAATTTGAGCAATTATCTGCTGATCTTGTAAGAAGATCTATGGAGCCGGTTGCTAAAGCATTAAAAGATGCTGGTTTATCAACTTCTGATATCGATGAAGTAATCTTAGTAGGAGGTTCTACAAGAATTCCTATTATCCAGGAAGAAGTAGAAAAATTCTTCGGTAAAAAACCATCTAAAGGAGTTAACCCGGATGAGGTGGTTGCTATTGGGGCAGCCATTCAGGGAGGTGTATTAACAGGAGATGTAAAAGACGTATTACTTCTAGATGTTACGCCACTTTCTTTAGGTATCGAAACTATGGGTTCTGTATTCACAAAATTAATTGAAGCGAACACTACGATCCCAACTAAAAAATCTGAAGTATTCTCTACAGCTTCTGACAACCAGCCAGCTGTAAGCATCAGAGTAGGACAAGGAGAAAGATCTATGTTCAACGATAACAAAGAAATCGGTAGATTTGATCTTACAGATATTCCACCGGCACCAAGAGGAGTTCCTCAAATTGAAGTAACTTTCGATATTGATGCTAACGGTATCCTAAGTGTATCGGCTAAAGATAAAGGAACAGGTAAAGAGCAGACTATCAAAATCCAGGCTTCTTCAGGTCTTTCTGATGAAGAAATCGAAAGAATGAAGAAAGAAGCTCAGGAAAACTCTGCAGCAGATGCTAAGAGAAAAGAAGAAGTTGAGGTTTTCAACAAAGCTGACGGATTGATCTTCCAAACTGAAAAGCAATTGAAAGAGTTCGGTGAAAAACTTTCTGCTGACAAAAAAGCAGCAATTGAAGCAGCTCACGCAGAATTAAAAACGGCTTTCGACGCTAAAAATGTTGATGATGTAAAAGCTAAAACTGAAGCATTAGATGCAGCATGGATGGCAGCTTCTGAAGAATTATATGCAGCTGGTCAACAGCCAGGTGCTGATGCAGGTGCTCAAAACGCTGGTGGAAACAATGCTGGAAGTGAGGATGTACAGGATGCAGACTTCGAAGAAGTAAAATAATTATTGATTACCAATAATAACAAATAATTAAAAACCGCTTTAAACGAATGTTTAAGGCGGTTTTTTCATGTTTATACTTTCCAGTTCAATTTTTTTATTACTGTTTTTTAACCATATATTTATATCATATTTGTACCGCATCTTAATTGGAGATAATATGCGCCTTATTATGTCTTAATAAGTCTTAACTAGTTTCAAGGTTAATATTAACGTTAAAAACAAGTGTTATAGGATTTAGTAAATTGAAGATCCCTAGAGTCTGCGAGCAATGACAGAAGGCACTTGAAGCTAAAACTACTGTGATGGAATTTGTGTCAGGTCATACACCAATTCTCCATTTCCGTTGGCAAGGTAACCGGAACGTAATTGTGCTATCAGTCCTGTATTGTCAGTAGAGGAGAGGGGTATTCCCGCAGGGTAGGCCCCGCCGTTGCCTCCGGTATAAGGAACAACCGTGACACCATTATATGGGACTCCAGCCGTAAAGATGGGCGGGTTAAAGGTTACGTAAGTACAGGTAAACTTTTGAATAATAGGGTTTATAATAGTTGTGTATGAATTGAAAATTCTCCACTCATTTCCATTCCAATAATGGTATCCTTCAGTTTTCAGCCCCTGTTCCAAGATTATAAACTAAAAGGCCTAAAGCAGGAGAAGGAGTAGTACTCTGATCGATTGATGAATTTAATGCTATTTTGGGGCCCAAAAAAAACTCCTTTCCATTATTTGGTAAAGAATTAACATCCAAATGTAGTATGGATGAAGGGTTTGTAGTCTGTGTTCCGATACCAGCTTGGGCTTGTAGCCAGTACAAAATAATAATAGGATAATAAATTTATGTGTATTCATAAAACATAACTTTTGTGTTGTGAGAAAGCTCAATATTTAAAACAAGAAAAAATAAAACTATCTCAATTTTCTTCTCAGGTAGTAGTAGCGGAATAATAATTTATCATACCATACGGCGAATAATAGTAAAGCAGCAGGGAGAAGAAGTGCTTTCAGTTGAAATTGATGATAGAAAAATCCTCCAATGATCCCACCTAAAAAGAAACAGCTGATGATCATGAGCTTTAAAAAAATACTTTTGTTCAATTGTATTCTTTTTCCTTTCTCTCTATGAAAAATCAGTTGTGAGAGTTCAATTCCCAGATCGGTAAACAGTCCGGTGAGATGGGTGGTTCTCACTACGGATTGAGAAACGCGGGTAACAAGAGCATTTTGCAGACCCATCGCAAAAAGCAATGCTGAAGAAATTATTAGCGGTACAGAAGGACTATCAGATAAGAGTTCGGGTGAAAAACCTACGAAAAGCACGATCACAATTTCAACTGATAGAGGAATGATATAGGAGGTATGTGATTTATGTTTTGAGGCCCATTCCATAATAACCCCTGAAACAAAAGCTCCCAATAGGAAGAACAGGATATACAACAAATAAATAAATGCCATTTTATAATTCTTTACAAATAGTTGTTCCGAGAAATAGGCAAAGTGTCCCGTTACATTTGTGGTTAGGGTACTTACAGCAAGAACTCCTGTAATATTAACCAACCCAGCAACCCAGGATAGAATAGAAGCCAGTTTTAAATTATGGGAATATGTTCGCCCTTTCCCTCTATGTCTAAACATAAATCATTTTTTTTAGGTCAATTGCAATCTATAAATAGTATTAAGAAAAGTAATTCTTTGCGCACGTACATCCTATATCCATCATAAAAATATTTAAATTAGATTACCATGGTCCACTAAAGATTGGCAATACGGGTTAGGCTTTCCAAATCTGTCAATTGCATTTTTCTTCCTTCCATTACGATAAGAGAGTCTTGTTTGAAATCGTGAAGGATACGGGCTAACGTTTCATTGGCAGTTCCTACCATGTTGGCGAGATCAGTTCTGGATAAGGTAATATATACTTTATCGTCCAGGCTGTTTAATTTATACTTTTTATGCAGGATTAATAAACTAAGTGCTACACGTTCCCTGACAGTCCGTTGGGATAAAACAGACATCATATTAGCCATTACACTAAATTCATGGCTCAGGCTTTTGAGCAGCAATTTTGAAAATACCTTTGATTGATCAAGAATGCTCAAAAAATCATCTTTCGGAATAGAAGCAATAACAGATCTTTCTATTGTCTGGGTTGTATCTCCGTAGGAATCGTTACTTAATATTGCGGAGTAGCCAAAAAATTCCCCGGCATTATAGATGTAAATAATTTGTTCCCTTCCGTCATTGTCCACTTTATATTTTTTTACCTTCCCTTCTTTTAAAAAAAATATCCCATTAGGGATGGTTCCTTCTGTAAATATAGCTTCATTTTTACGGTAATTTTTAATCTGCATTACCTTTTGAAACATTTCTTTATCATTTTGGGAAAGCTCTTCAAAAAGATATTGATTGTTAAAAATAAACTTTGAAATCATGATTTACTAAATTAGGCAATTTTAAGACAATATAAATTTGACTTTAATCAAATTTAGAAAAGGTATCCGTCATTTGTTCATTCTTATAATTCAGATACTTTTGTGGGCATTCAACCCTTAATTGACTTATGGAATATTTAGAATCTCTAAGAAATATTGGAATTATACCAGAAAAAGAAGTGTATTGGAACTTATCAGTTCCCCAACTGATATCTGAAACTCTACGCAAGAGCCAGGGAATTGTTACTAGCTCCGGAGCTTTGGCCTGCAATACAGGCGAATTCACAGGACGTTCTCCAAAAGATAAGTATATTGTGATGGATGATAAAACCAAAGACTCTATATGGTGGGGAGATGTTAATCATCCTTTTTCTCCTGAAGATTGTGAAAGGTTGTATGAAAGTGTTGTAACCCATCTTTCAGGTAGAGATATTTATGTCAGGGATGCCTACGCTTGCGCAAAACAAGAATACAGGTTGAATGTAAAGGTTATTACTGAAACCCCATGGTCAAATTTATTTGTTAATAATCTGTTTTTAAGACCTACGGAAAAAGAATTGGAAACCTTCCAGCACGAATGGCTGATCCTTAATGCGGCTGAGTTTAAAGCTATTCCTGAAATCCATAAAACGCGTCAGCATAATTTCACGATTATCAATTTCACCAGGAAAATAATCCTTATTGGGGGAAGTGGGTATACCGGAGAAATTAAAAAGGGGATTTTTACAGTATTAAACTATATTCTGCCATTTGAAAAAAATGTACTCTCCATGCACTGCTCTGCTAATATAGGAGCTGATGGGGATACCTCTGTATTTTTTGGACTGTCAGGAACAGGGAAAACCACTCTTTCAGCAGACCCTTCAAGAAAGTTAATTGGAGATGACGAACACGGATGGGATGATGTAAGTGTTTTCAACTTTGAAGGGGGATGCTATGCTAAATGTGTTAACCTGAGTCAAGAAAAAGAGCCACAAATATTTTCTGCAATTCATATGGGAACTCTGCTCGAAAATGTACGTTTTTTTGAAGGAACCGATATTGTGGATTATGACAATGTTTCAGTAACAGAAAACACAAGAGCGGCTTATCCAATCGATTTTATTGATAATGCGGTGGATCCTTCCATTGGAAAAGTACCTAAAAATATTTTCTTTTTAACTTGTGATGCCTTTGGAGTTCTTCCTCCAATATCAAAATTATCAGTAGGACAAGCTATGTATCATTTTATTTCAGGATATACTGCCAAAGTTGCGGGAACTGAAGCCGGTATTACAGAACCTCAGACAACCTTTTCAGCATGTTTTGGAAAACCATTCTTACCGCTTCATCCAACAAAATACGCAGAACTGTTAGGGAAAAAATTGAAAAAAAATAATATTAATGTATGGCTTATTAATACCGGTTGGTCCGGAGGAACTTACGGTAAGGGAGAACGTATAAAGCTAGCTTATACCAGGGCTATGATATCGGCAGTACTGGAAAATAAATTGGAAAATGTAGATTTTGTACGCGATGCCGTATTTGGACTTCAAATACCTGCAGAATGTGAGGGCGTTCCGTCTGAGATCTTAAATCCTAAAAATACATGGGATGATCAGTTGGCATATGATGAAAAAGCACAGCATCTTGCTGAGCAGTTTGTACAAAACTTTAAGTCATTTAAATCTTTTGCTGATGAAGAAATACTAAGCGGAGAACCACTAATCTAAAATGAGATTAAATAATCGAATAAGCATATAAATTAATAAAAGAACTATAATAATGAAGATCCCCAAAAACCTCTTGTACACTGAAGATCACGAGTGGGTTAGATTAGAAAATGACATGGCTTATATCGGAATTACCGATTTTGCCCAGCGTGAATTAGGAGATATAGTATATGTTGAAATTGAAACCCTTGGGGAAATTTTAAAACAGCATGGGATATTTGGAACAGTTGAAGCTGTAAAGACAGTCTCTGACCTTTTCCTGCCTATTGCAGGAAAAATACTGGAAATTAACCCCAAATTAGAAACAAACCCTGAACTGGTAAACTCTGATCCTTATGGGGAGGGATGGATGATCAAAATTAAGATTGCGAATCTTTTTGATACAGAAGGGCTTTTGAGGGCTGACTCATATGCATCATTAATAGGGATGTCATAAAATATGAAAACTGTAAAAACAAAGAAAACAGCGTTTAATGCAATACATCATATCCTTGGTGCAAAAATGGTGGAATTTGCTGGTTATGAAATGCCTGTTCAGTACAAAGGAGTAAATCACGAGCATGCAAAGGTGCGAAGCAGTATTGGAGTTTTTGATGTTTCACATATGGGAGAGATCTCAATACAGGGAAAAGGTTCTTTGGAATTAATCCAGAAAGTAACAACTAATGATGTGTCAAAACTTTATCCCGGAAAAATACAATATAGCTGTATGCCCAATGATACCGGAGGACTTATTGATGATTTGCTGGTATATAAAATCAGCAAAAATGACTACCTGCTTGTTGTTAACGCCTCTAACATACAAAAAGATCTGGATTGGATTAAAAGACATAATTCTTTTGGAGCAGAAGTAACCAATGTTTCAGATTCAGTTTCTTTACTGGCTGTTCAGGGGCCCAGATCGATAGATGTTCTGCAGAAGCTTACAGACATTAACTTAAAGGAAATGAAGTCTTACACTTTTACCATTGGTGAATTCGCTCATATTCCTAATGCTTTGATTTCAGCAACCGGATATACAGGAGAAAAAGGATTTGAGATTTATGTTGAGAACAAATATGCGGCTCATCTATGGAATGCTATATTTGAAGCTGGAAAAGAAGAAGGTATTGAACCAATAGGACTGGCTGCGAGAGATACACTGCGATTGGAAATGGGGTATTGCCTTTATGGAAATGATATTGATGATTTTACTTCACCTGTTGAGGCAGGGTTAGGATGGATAACAAAATTTACCAAAGATTTTGTTTATAGTGGATTCTTAAAAATTCAAAAGGAAAAAGGAACCAAAAAAAAATTGGTTGGTTTTGAAATGAATAATAAAGGCATTCCCCGTCATGGCTATGAAATCTGGAATGCTGATCAACAAATCATTGGATCCGTTACCTCTGGTACCATGTCTCCAACATTAAAAAAAGCGATAGGAATGGGATATATTTCTGCTGAAGATTCTAAGCCTGGAAACGAAATTTTTATCAACATCAGAAATAAGCCAGTTAAAGCAACCATCGTTAGGCCCCCATTCATTAAAAAATAGATTAATCATCACAAGATTAGTACGCAAAAATTAAATTAACTCATTGTATGCTTGTTCCTAAAAGCCTTTATTATACTGAAAATCATTTATGGTTGAGAAAAATAGGATTGTATGATTTCTGTATCGGTATTACGGATTTTGCTCAAAAAGAAATAGGAGAGATTCACCTGATTGAATTTAATCTGCAAGAGAAAATCTTAAAAAAGGGGACTCCCTTTGGAGCGGTTTACGGAATCAATAAGACCTTTCAGCTCATCGCTTCCTGTGATTGTAAAATTATGGAAGTCAATCAAAATGTAACTATAAAACCTTCCCATATCAACACCGATCCCTATAACTGCTGGTTTTTGATTCTTTCAACCTATATTTCAACGGATGAATTGTTAACTTATGAAGATTATATACAAATAGCAAAATGATTTTTAAACAGCTTAGGCAGAATATGGATGTAAAGGATGCCGTTTTTAATAAAATATATCCTCCATGTATACAGGCAGCGGCAGAAAGACACTGGACCCCTGTTGCAGTGGCTAAATTGGCGGCAGAATATTTGGCGGAAAAACCGGGTAAGAAAGTGCTTGATATTGGTGCGGGAGCAGGCAAATTTTGTCTGGTAGGAGCTGCTTCTACAAATGGATTTTTCTATGGAGTAGAGCAAAGGGCTTCCCTGACAAAAATATCAAGGAAAATAGCAGAGAAGCATGATATCACCAATGTAGAATTCATTAATTCCAATATTAATAAAATTAACTTTTCCAATTATGAAGCTTTCTACTTTTTTAATTCTTTTTTCGAAAATATAGATACTTCATCCCCAATTGATCATACGATACTTCCTGATAGTTATTTATATCATACTTATTCAGACTATGTAAAAGAGCAATTATATAAAACTCCTGTTGGAACCCGCTTGGTTACGTATTGGAGTAAGTGGGACGAAATCCCAGGGAACTTTGAATTGGTGGATTCTGCATGCAATGGATTTTTAAGTTTTTGGGAAAAGGCATCCTAACTAAGTTTCTGAAAAAGATCAATCTACAAATTCCTTTTCTATGATGAAAAACTGCCTAAAACCATGAAATTAAGATAAAATAAATATAATTATTAAAATAGTTTTTCAGGAAATGAATATAATAGATAAAATAAAAACCCGTCTTGGCCCTTTAGGAGATCATGCCATTATGCCCACGGATATTATGCCTATCCAAGGCTTGAAGGGGAGATTAGCAATACCATGTTTTTTAATGGAAATAAAAAATTGGTTTGGAGTCTGAATAACTATTTAGGTCTGGCCAATCACCCTGAAGTCAGACAGGCAGATATTGAAGGAGCTAAACAGTATGGTCTTGCTTATCCTATGGGAGCAAGGATGATGAGTGGAAATACCAAATTACATGAAGAGTTTGAAGCAAAGGTTGCCAGTTATGTTCAGAAAGAAGATGCTTTTTTATTGAATTATGGTTATCAGGGAATGGTATCCATTATTGACTGTTTGGTAGACCGAAAAGATGTGATTGTTTATGATGCTGAATCCCATGCCTGTATTATTGATGGAATACGCTTGCATCTTGGAAAGCATTTTGTTTTTAAGCACAATGATATAGAGGATTGTGAAAAGCAATTGGAACGTGCAAAAAAAATAGTGTCTGAAACAAATGGAGCCATCTTGGTAATTACGGAAGGTGTCTTTGGAATGCGTGGAGATCAGGGAAGGCTAAAAGAGATTGTTGCTCTAAAGGAAAAATTTAAATTTTCTTTATTGGTAGATGATGCTCACGGTATTGGCTGCTTAGGAAAAACAGGAGCCGGAACAGGTGAAGAACAAGGAGTACAGGATGGTATTGATTTTTATTTTGGAACCTTTGCAAAATCGTTTGCGGGTATTGGAGCTTTTATTGCCAGTACTAAAGAAGCTATTTTATTTTTGAAGTATAACATGCGCTCCCAGATATTTGCTAAAGCATTGCCAATGCCGATGGTATTCGGTGCTTTAAAAAGATTGGAATTAATGCGTACAATGCCAGAACTTAGAGAAAAGCTTTGGAAAATAACCCATAGCTTACAAAAAGGCTTAACTGAAGCTGGCTTTGATATTGGGAATACAAATTCTCCGGTAACCCCTGTTTATCTCAATGGAACTATAGAAGAAGCAACTGCGCTGGTTCGTGATTTACGCGAAACCCATCAGCTGTTTTGCTCTATGGTGGTTTATCCTGTTGTACCGAAAGGAATGATCATTTTACGATTGATTCCTACTGCTGTTCATACTTTGGAAGATGTAGAAACGACAATTGCTGTATTTAAACAAATCAGGACTAACTTAAATTCCGGTTATTATAAACAGTAATCTGGAAATAGTAATACATTAGAAGCCAAAACAATTTAAGCAAACGCCTGTATATTGTAATCTTACCTAAAAGTATTATTTTATAAACTGAAATACATGGTCTGAATATTATGTATATTTTTTTTAGGGTATTATTACATTTTGTAGTAATACCTTTTTTTGTAGTTAACTGGATAAATTTTTCTACCACATTAGCTGTACAAAAAACTCTTGGCAACATTGAAGAAGTAGAGAAATTCTATCTCAAAAAAGTGTAAATTTCAACCATTTACCTAATTTCAATTAATGGATTCAATATTAGATACCGATATTGACAATAGTTTCAATTCGCTCATTATTTGTATCATAAAATTTTAAAAAATTGATTTACGATGGGAATTATTTTTGAAGAAGTAAAATAGTTATTGATTAATAACTGTTAATAAAATAAGTCTGCTTAAACTTAACCACAAAAGTCACAAAAGTTTTTATTTTTTTAACACTTTAGTACACTTTAGAAAGTTTAAGGAAATACTGCACCATTAAGTTCACTTAAGATGAAAATCTTTGATTTTCAACAAAACTTTAGTGTACTTCTTATACACAAAGTATATAACTTAAATAACTTTAGGGTTTAAAAAGCTTTTGTGTCCCCTTTATGGTTTAATAAAATTAATATATAAAACCGCCTTATATAGCTGTCTAAGGCGGTTTTTGTTTTTTGATATTTGCTGATTTTACTTTTTTTTATTTTTAATTAGTTATTTGTACTGGAATAATGGTAAACTTAAGAGAGTATACAAATTGATATGCTCAAGAAGTTATATACATTTGTACTACAAACAATAAATCAAATATTTAATTATAAGCTGCAATGAAATTGAAATTATCTTTTATTTTGATTGTATTTTTTATAACAATCACGGCACAATCAAAAAATGATTTAAATTCTGAAGAGAAAGAATATATTTCAAAGTTTATATATCCAATAAAAACTTTTAATCCAGACGAAAGAGATAATAGTGATTTGCTAATCTTAAACAAACTCATTGGAAATTCTAAAATAGTAGGATTAGGAGAATCTACTCATGGTTCAAGTGAAGTGTATCAAATGAAATATAGAATAAGTGAATATTTGATAGCTAATAAAAATTTCAATGTCTTTTCGCTAGAGGCCAATATGCCTGAAAGCTTTTTAATGAATCAATATATTCGGGAAGAAAAAGGAGATCCTAAAGATATTCTAAAAGGAATGTATTTTTGGCTGTGGCAAACCGAAGAAACTTTAACTTTTGTTGAATGGTTAAAAAAATACAATGAAAATCATCATTCAAAAGTTTTTTTTGATGGTTTCGATATGCAGTTTGCAAAAGGAGCAGTAGATCAAATAAGAAAAACATATCAAGAAAATCACTTGTCCGAACAAGAGATTAATGACCTGGAAACAGCTTTAAAGGAAAATAACAGAGGCTTTAGAACTTATTCTAAAAAAAGCCAAAAAACTATAGCTGAGTATCTGTTTTTAATACAACAAAAATCTATCTCAATAAAAAACCCGGAAGAAAAATTGCGCTTCCTGCAAAATGTAGATATTATCAGACAATATAGCCAACTCAATTTTATTAGGAGAGACCAATTCATGGCGGAGAATATTAAATGGTTAAAAGAAAACTATTTGAATTCTAAAGTAATAGCCTCCGCTCATAATTATCACATTGCAAAATTAAAATCTGATAGAATGGGATATTGGCTCAATGAAATGTATGATAAAGATTTTGTGAATTTTGGATTTGCCTTTTATGAAGGTACTTATTCTGCAAGTATGGATGGGAAGCTTGGTACCTATAATTCAGAAAAAGCTGGTCCCAGAACATTAGAATATAAGCTTAACTCACTTAACATTCCAATTTTTATTTTGGATCTAAAAGCAATCAAAAAAGATGGGAACAAGCTTGGCAATTGGATATTGAAAGATATTCTATTTCGAAAAACTGGATCAGGTACGGATAAAAATGAATTTATAAAAACCAATGTGGCTAACTCTTTTGATTATTTGATATTCATTAATAAGTCAACAAATTCAAAACTATTAACTGGTAACTCAAAATAAAGAAATTACAGTATTATAAATTTTTATTATAAAATGAAAATTGAGTCCTCTACTTATTAATGGATGGGTAATATTAATTGATATAGTTGCTTGTATTATATTACATTTGTACCATGAATGTATAACGAGTTGATTATCTTTATTATAGTGGAAGAAGTGAAATAATAAAGGTAACTAACATTTAATGTATAAAAACACCCCGGCGGTAAACAAAGTTTACCGCCGGGGTGTTTTGGGTCAAAAGATTTCAATATCAAAAAAATTAACCATCACTATTTGATTAGAAATAATTTTTTAAGCAGTTTATCAACAGGTATTTTATTTTAATGATTGATATTTTTGTTATCATCACTCCTTTCCGGGTAGTAGTAATTTATCAGGATTTTACATGGAGAAGGTAAAATAAAGATCCAATAGTCCTGATTTTATCATATTACTGTATATTTATCCCCTTAAATTTATCATCGGAAATACAAAATTTATGAAAAAGATCATCGGTGTAATAGGCCTGCTGACAGTGTTGATAAGCTGTAACAATTCTGACCGTAAAGAACATCAAAAAGATGAACTAAAAGAAGAAAAATCTTTATCCAAAGAAGAAGAAAAATCTAAAGAATCGCCTAAAGACAGAATTTCTAAAGAGGAAGCCGTAAAGCTGGCCATGAAACAATTTGAAGCCTATTTACCTAAGATTCTCAAAACCTATGATGATGGAGTGATTGATCTTCAGGATCCGCATGTTGGAGATTTTACCGGTGATGGGATAGAAGATGTAGCCATTTATTGGAATATTGCCCCAGAAGGCGGAAATGCACTCATAGGACAGGGATTATCATTGTACAAGAATGATGGGCATACCGTTAAAGTGATTGCCGGATATGAACCGGATTATCTTTTTGCTTTTGATACCATCAAAAATGGAAAAATCATTGTAGAAAAACTGGAATATACGGAAGAGGATGGAAGATGCTGCCCTTCAATAAAAACCAAACATGCCCTGACCATCAAAGGTAGCAAAGTATATTAAACAGAGCTAACATCTTAAAAATTTGAGCTGTCTTTCACATTTTTAAGATGTTATTTTCTTTTCCAGAATATTTTTCCCCCATTCATTGATATTATCCAGCAACGGAATGAATGAAGTGCCCAATTCTGATAAACTGTAAACTACTTTCACAGGAGGTTTTGTTCCGAAAACAGTTCTGGTAATCAGTCCGTCTCTTTCCAATTGCCTCAACTGAAGACTGAGTGTTGTTTCAGTGATAAAGGAAAGCTCTTTTTTGAGTTCTCCAAACCGTTTATCTCCATTTTTTAAATGACAGACAATTACTCCTTTCCATCTTCCGCCAATAAGATCCATCACAAAACTTACGGCACAGGGATAAGATTTTTCACCGATATTGATATAGGACGTTTCACATTCTTTTTTCATCTTTTTTATAGTATCTAAATTGATAGTTATTTTATGCTAATGCTGTAGGACTTATTTTTACACAATAATAGTCATAAAACAGTAAATAATAAAATGTATCAATTAGCACAGATTAACGTAGCCAAGATGATTGGAGTGAATATTGAAGATCCGGTAATGAAAGAATTTGTAGAACATTTTGATTCAGTGAATCAACTGGCAGAAGAGAGCAATGGCTTTGTCTGGAGATTAAAAGATGAAGATAATAATGCCACCGGGTTTAATCCGTTTAATGATGAGCAGATTATCATCAATCTCTCGGTATGGAACGATATAAAATCATTGGAACACTTTACTTATAACACCTTTCATGTGGATTTTTTACGAAGAAGAAGAGAGTGGTTTCAAAAATATGGGAAAGCGTATTATGTGTTGTGGTGGATTAAAGACGGTCAATATCCAAGTGTAGAAGAAGCGCTGGAAAGATTAGAATATCTTCAGACGAACGGGCCATCCGAATATGCCTTCAGTTTTCAAACTGTATTTCAGAAACCAGGGGATTAAATAGTAAATACTTTTGTATCTTGTCCGTTTATTTCCAATCTAAAATTTTAATACGATGCATAAACTGAAGTTTCTCTTTTTAATACTAAGCTTTTCATTTTTATTTCAATCATGTCAAAGCCAGGGTTTTGATTTAGAGAAAATAATACTTCCTGTTAAGCAGACAGAATTAAAAACATTGGGTTTGAAATCGTATGGAACCGGAGTGGGAACACAAACTGTTCAATATTCCATATACAAAGCGGATGTAGTTAATGACGGAAAGCTTCCCATCAATTTTGGAGGAATTAAGATTGAAGATGCTCCGGATTCAGAATTCTATACTCCGGGTATGCTTTCTTTTTATGGGAAAAATGAGGGAAGTAACTGTGAAGGATTTAAACTTAATCTTGAAAATCCGGATAACTTTCAAAAAGTTTTGAACTATCTGTTGAATAAGAAAGATAAGTTCAAACTGGTTTTTGATAACGGGAAAGATAGTGTGGAAAGAGCCAGAGTTTTTAGTGGTAAACAGAATAATATCACGTATCTGGTGTTGTCTATGGTGAATGAAAAGGGGAAGAAAGTAGGATATGTAGAAGCTATCAGTGCCAAGGAAACCCCCTTGTTAACTTCCAGGTTGGGCGGAGTATTCCAATACTATAATGATTATCTGCAATATCGTAAAAACAAAGCTGCTAATTTCAGTTATCTTGATTTTATTAAAGAAACAGACGATAAATTTTATAAGGAAAATAATAATCTGAAGTAGAAAAATAAACTGCTATGAGAAGTATTTTCCGGCTTCCCTCATCCAGCTTCCAGCCTTAAAACTAATTATAGACGATGCTGATGAGGCCAGGGTTTGCCTTTTCCAGTTTCACAAAGCAATTTTAAACTTCTCAGAAACTGTCCCCAGGTATAATTGCATTCAGCAAACATAGGCGAATAAGTGTCCCAGCCCTTATGGTGAAAAATTAATAAGGTACCACTGTCATATACCAATTGCTCAATTTGGCCTTCCATTTCCGGATGCATTTTGCGTAATGTTTCTTTGTCTCCGGATAAAAGATGAAATGAAATATCAGTTCCTATCCATTCATGAGCGCCTGAAACACAATGCCACTGAATTTCTTCAAAGGGAGCCAGTTTTATAAGTTTCATCTCCTTAAAATAATCCGGGCCAAAAGAAAACCGGGCAATACTGCCAATTTCAGCACTGGTCTTGGTCTGCGGTGTCCACCATGCAGATAATCCGGACTGGCTGCTGATGGCATGGTACACTTTTTCCCTTGAAGCTCCAATGAGTAAAGAATGATAAATATTCAGCATGTTTAATGATGAGTTATAATAGTTTGGTTTTTAATTGAATACTAAAAATACAAAATAAAAATTAATCATAAGATGAAAGAAATGAAAATCAGAGATAATAGTATTCTAATAAACTGTTTTTTGTACTTTAGTCCGGATAAATAAAACGATTTTGGTTTAGGACAAATACTAACCTTTGCTTTTGAATCAGAATGTTTTACACCATGTAAGCAAAATTAATGTATGAGGTATTTTTCTATTATATTCGTTATCATTTTATTGCAGGCCTGCAATAAGAAAAAAGAGGAAAAACTAAGCGTGTCATCTAAAACCGAACTGAAAGAAGGTAAGGAGAAAGTAGATTCAACAGTACACAATTCAAATCAGATTTCAGCGGAAGTAAAAGACGGGCAGGATGATGTTATGCTGGCAGAAGATATACGGTTCAATGGTATGGGCGAAAGAATTTTTGATCTCAAAGATTTCGAAAAAGTTTTCGGAAAACCGGATAGTATTAGGCTGATGGCTGATGAAGAACCTTGTGCCTACATCTTTGATGAAGGTACTCTGGAAGATAAATACCTGTATAAAAACGGATCTTGTTTTGAAAACAGTGAAGAGAAGGTAGGTGTAAATGAATTTAGGTTTCTCAATGGAAATTTTATTCTGTATAAAGGGAAAAGAATAGATTCTAAAACCACGCTGGATGATATCAGAAAAATATTTCCCAATTCGGTACGAAATATAGAGAAATTGGAACGTCCCGGTGAAGGAGAACTTCCGGTCATCAGATTAAGAGAGGATAAAGAGGGGATTTCCGACGGGCACATTAATATATACTTTAAAAATAACTTAATACATTCAATCCGGTGGTGGTTTCCTTGTTAAAAATATAGAATGCCATTAGTCTGTGATTATAAAATAAGAACCCAAACAAATATTAAAATGAAATTAAAACAATACCTGTCATTACTATTAATAGGCTTTTGCCTAACAAGCTATGGACAGAAAAAAGATAACAAAGAATTGCAGTCTAAAGCAGAGCAATTCACCCAAAAAGTAATCCATCTGATTACTGAGAAAGATGATACAGCTTTAAATCAGTTAACAACCTCAAAAGTATATTGTTCTCTGTGTTTTGATGAAGCACCGGAAAAAAGTTATTTTGTGGGAAAAGATGCTTTTTACAACAAACATATCAGCACTATTTTCAACAAAGAATTGCTGGAAAGATTAGGGCGTAATGAAATAAAATTTTCTTTTGACGGTTCTGATCCCGGATTCAAAGACAGAGATTATATCGTATTGTATACTACTCATCGCCCGAATGAATTTGGAGACGGTCATGAAGGCGCTCAATTTGTCTTTTGGCTAAAGTATGAAAAAGGAAACTTTAAGCTCTCAGGAATTGAAACCATACCTTAAAGATCAGAAAACTCATGATGAATATACAGTCAATTCTTTTATTTTTTACTATAATCATTGGATGCAATTGTACTACAGCAAACAATATTTCTGTAGATGCATTTATTTTCAAAGAGAGTTCTAATGATACCGATACTTTAAGGGTGTATCAAAATGATACTGCTGTTTTCAGAAAGGAGGAAATGATTGTGAAACATCCTGAAACTAAGCCGAAACTAACAATACATTATGAATTGCTCAATCCTAAGGATGGGGCTTACTATTTTATTTATAATGAGAAGAAACAGTTAGTGAGAGAAGGTAAATATACAGCTCAGTACAAGTATGAAGGAATCATGTATGAGCAGGGAGGTTTTTATAATTCAAAAACCTATTTTTATAAGGAAAATGGTAACCTTGAAACGATCCATTACCAGGAAGACGGAAGAAATCTGAAGACTGAGTTTTTTGATCGTGATCAACAATTAACCAAAATAAGATACTTCAATAAAAAATCATCAGATACTGATAAAATTGAAGTGTATAAAAAAGGAAAATTAAAAGAAACCCGTATCTATAAAGGTTTTAAGGCCTATTATACGGTGAAGGCAGGTGCGTAGACTTGAGTTTAGATTCCATGGTGGTATTAGTTAAAAAAATGATTTTTTTAATGTTTTTTAGGTCTTATAAGATAGTAAAGCTGACGTTCTTCATCAATGAGCAGCATATAATCTCCATTTTTAGGCTGGTACACAAAAAAAGAAAAAGGATCTTTTATATAGTTGTCGGGATGCTCTATGAAAGCATCCTGTTTGTAATGCAGTATCTTTTTCGGCATCTTAATGGAAAAATAGGATGTTCCTGTCCATCCATTGCGGCCCGAGCCGTTTCCGGTTCCCCAGCTTAGGTTTTTTAAACTCCAGAAAGTGCGGGCATTCCACTCTTCTTTTTGAACATGATCTCTTTGAATAAGCCCAGTAGACTTATCTACCTCATAACCGGAATTGCTGAAGTCAACAGCTTTTTTGTTGGGGGTATTTTGAGGATAACCGTGCCAGTCTTTTTCAGCATAAAAATAATTCCAGACATTGTCTTTAAATACCGTTAGTTTATATTTATATTCATTTCCGGGGGATTCAGAGTGAATAATATCATCATACATATAATCCCTGTCTGCTATGATATCTTCTGTTTCTGCCACCGAAAATATTTTGGTATCATCTATATTTTTATAAGGATAATGAGTCGTATCACCATCTTTCAGCCAATTACTGTAGGTGTTCTGATCTACATCCACAATATAATCATTGAAAGTCTGGTAATTATGAATACCATTTTCAGTGTTGTATTGATATTGAAGGCTGTCTGTTATCTGCCCTTTCAGATTTATTTTATACCATGTATAGGCATTATTGGCACCTTCTTTTTCAGAATCATAATCTCTTTTGGTAATGATGACAATTGTACTGTCGTTTTCCTGAATAACAGGCTCATGGATACCGTGGGATAGTTTAATGATTTCATAGTCATTATCTTTCAGGTTGTCCAGTGTAGTGTATGATTTATATTGTTCCGGAAGTTTTTCAGATCTTAGCTTATATCGCTGATAATACATTTCAGAATCCGGTAGGATAATCACTGCAATGATTGCAATGCTCCAGAGTATGACAGTTTTCTTTTTAATATTTATTTTCATCGTATTGGTTTTTAGTTTTTATATCAGATTAAGCATGAGATTGTAATCGAAAAGATTAGAAAATAATGCCCAGATTTTATCCTGATTCCAATATTTTTTGAAGGCAGGTAAAATACAATAAAATAAAGAATATTGAAAATAAAATATTGTCTCAATCTTTTATTAAATAACAGACTCCTTATAAAACCAGGAAATTAAGTGTTTTCACGAAGCTTATGATTCAGCAATACCAATAATTCTTTTTTTTCAATGTCCAAAGTTTCTGTATCTATCCATAGTGATTCAGGTTTAGAAGAAAAAAAACTACCCATTAGTTGTAGAGGATTATTCATCCATTTGTCTTTGTATTTTTCCGGATTCTTAGAATTAATAAAAATATTTGTTGTTCTGTAAAAACCGGCTTGAAAACTTTCAATATCATTCCAGTCTATAAATGCAGATTGTAATGAAGTATGGTTAGTGATCCCTTTATTAGTAATTTCCAGTCCAGGAACTTCTTGATTAGCTTTAGCCAACTGTTTGAATTTGATAAAAATAATATACAGTGCAATAAAAAACCATAAAATTGATATTATTTTTACTATAAAATATTGAGTTAGCAGCAAATAAATAAAAAAAGATATCCCCAGCAAGCAAAGAATGATGCTGATGATAATATTGCTTTTCCGGAATTTAATTTCAGTCATACTGTATATTTTTCTTTAGGTGGAATGATGGATTCAAAATAGAAAACCAGAAATCGTTCTATTTCAAAAGTTTCAGAAGCTCTGTATTTTTATTGGCTTTAGCCATCTGTAAGGCAGTCTTTCCGGAAACAGTACCATTATCAGTTTCAAAGCTAATTCTTGACTTTTTATCAGCGCCTTGAGACAGAAGATATTTTGCAATTTCAGTATCATTCTTTTCTACGGCAAGTAATAAAGCATTATAGCCATCATAATCAAAGAAATCCATTGGCGAATCCTTTCCTTTTAGTGGAAGCTTTTTGATGAATTCCAGATCTTTGCTTTTTACAGCCAGCAATAAAAGTTTTCCGGGGTCTTCATTATTATTGATGATCTGAGGCTGATGGTTCAGGTATAATTCTTTTGCGATCTCAAAATTTTCATAGAAGATTGCTGTATACAATGCATTTTGGGCATAAGCTCCTTTTTTGATAAGATAAAAAGTGATTTCCGGACTTCCATATTCAATAGCACCATCTACCAGTTTTTTGTCCGCAGTAATGTTGGCCCCTTTTTCAACCATATATTCAACCATAGGGAAATTTTTTTTCCAGATGGCTGCCAATACTGGTGCTGTTTCACCTGGAAGCATGGCTTTAATGGGATATCCCTGGTCAATGATTTTCTTTACCAATGGAAAATTATTCTCACGGATGGCCGAATAGAAAGCATCAATTTGTTGTTTGTTTTGAGCACTTAATAATGAAGACAAGCATATAATAACGGATATTCCGAATTTTTTCATTTCAGATATAATTTTAATAAGGCGTAAAAATAATTAATTTAAGGGATGATAATGAAATAGGAGGTTTATACAACTTCATTTTTCCATTCCTGAGCCAGTGCTTCCACATAGTCTACGAAATACGTGATATGATGAAATTTATGAAAGGTATACTCTGGTTGATTCTTCAAAAAAAATACATTGTCAAAAGCATGATCGTGGGCAAAAAGGAAAACTTCTTTTGTTTGGGCATCATAAACTGTAGTATTTCCGTTAGCTTCAATGATGAAACTGATAAAGTCTTTATAATCTATGGGAAGTTTGTTTTCACTTTTACATAACTCTTCATAATGGTCATCCCAATCATTAATTCCTAGCGAACAGTTTGATCCAATGAACATAAACTCCTGATTATTCGACAAGCTTGGATGAGGTTGATTAAAAGATTCCTGAATACCACCAATCTCATCCAGTAACAGTTTGTGCTCTTCAATAAGTGGAAAAGGTGAGGTGAAATCAGGTTCTGTTTTGTTTAGCCAGCCGAAAATTTCATTGTTTTTATTCGTCCAGGAAAAAAGACGGTGAGGCTGATGGTCAATGTCCAGATTCAGAACTCTTGCCTGAGATATTAAATCTGTGAGAATAGGAAATGTATCTGTAAATTTTGGAGATAAGCTGATTTCCGTTTCTGAAACAGTATCAATTTGGGAAGGATGAATCAGCCACGACAAATGCTCTTTAAAAGCTTTGAAATCTTTATTCATGATGTAATTTGATAGTCAAAGATACATTTTTTTGGATGAAGGAAAGGCTGGAAGAGGGTAAACCTATGATGAAAAAGCTCTCCACCACAGGTTTGATCGTAAAATGAATGACCAGATTAAAGGATTTCCACTTCTTCCGGAACAATAAACAGAATAATACAGCCATTTTCTGACGTAACAGAATGCTTGAAGTTGGGTGGAGTATGCAAATAATCTCCTTTTTCCAGATTTCCTCCTGCAATAACCGCATCACCTTCCAGGATGAAAAGTTCCTCGCCGGCAGGATGGTTGTGATAAGGATAGCTTGCTCCAGGTTCAAATTTTAAAAGGATTGTGGTAGACCGGTTTTGCTCCGGATCAAATTTTAAAGATTTTACAAAAATACCTTCGTAGTGAATTCCTTTTTCAATTAAAGGCTGCCATTCTTTTTGTTCTGTTTTTACGATGTAATCGTTGATACTAGTGCTCATGATATTAAATTTTAAATGATAATTAATGTAAAAGTTGTTCTAAAGACCATGGATAATGAGGAAAAGTACTCAGTAAAAATGCTCCGGCGCTGAACACGAATACAGAATAATCCAAAGGTTCCTTACAGCCAAAAGAAATGCTCATAGCTATGGCAAAGATTAAGGTCAGGACAGATGCAGACAACGCTGTTCTACGGATCTGAAATCCTGCCAAGAGTAGAATACCAAGAGTTAATTCCGCAATGGTAGATACAACAGCAAGTGTAGGAATCCAGGAAGAAGGCAAAAATGAATTGACTTCAGCAGTATAATGAACAAAATTTTTCCACCCTGAAGATTGTGCTCCCCAAAGATTCAAGCGGCTGGCTGCTGCTGATAAAAATCCGGTTGCCAATGCTATTCTTAGCAAAAAAACGGCGATGTCCTGTCTTGTTTTCATAAGAGTAATTTTAGTTCTTAATGACAGGTACAAAGTTCAGCGAAAGGAATCGCCTAAAGAATAGACAATTCCGGGAAAAGCATATAATATTTTAATGAAATTCAGGATTCGGGGTCAATAAATTATATTAGATCAGTTTCAAAAGTTGAGGAACATAATATTGTTTATATTGAATCTGCTTTTAATTGAGATGCAAAGTCTTAAGAAACTTATGTTTTATTTTTAAGGAGGCAAAGGTGGCATCAACGGAGTTGATTCGATGAAGCGGCTGGATAATATTCGCTTCATCAGAATCGATTGCCAATCGATTCCTTATTAGCTCACTTAAGAATAATGCGCATTTTAAATAAAAACTTTGCGTGAAAAAAACAGAAAAAAACTTAGAAGGTAAAAGATTAATTATTTTGGTTCTCTACATTGATTAAGTTTTTAGCACTGATCTATTGTGATATAGACCTCAGAAACTTCCCACTTCCAGAACTAAAAAACTTAATTTTTTACTGACCTTTGGTAATCTTTGGGAGACAGGGAAGTATGTTTTTTGAAGAAATTCGAAAAGTAAAAAGGATCATTAAATCCCAGCCGGTAAGCGATTTCTTTAACGCTCAGCTTTTCATAAAGCAATAATCTTTTGGCTTCGGAAATAGTAAGGCTATAGATGACGTTTTGGGCCGTTTTATTGGTATGGAGCTTAGAAACTTCATTAAGTTTAGCTTCAGTAGTTGCCAAAGCATCTGCATGATAGGATACAGGATGATTATTTGAAAAATTATTTCGGACACTTTCCAAAAATTTTAAGAACAGAGCATCCGGTTTCCATATTTCATCACCATTGGCAATTTTACTGCGGTTAATTTCCACCAATAATAATTCTACCAGAGAATGGGTAGAAATCAGGTGTTGATAAGGTTTTTCATGGATTTCCTTTTCAATAAGGTTAAGTGTTTCTGTAAAAAATGATGGGTGTTGAACAGTAATCATTTCATTCATTCCAAAGTGGCAGAATAATCCATTGTGAAAAATCAGTTCAATGTCGCTGTCACTTTTACAGAAAAAATCTAAGGTGAATTCAAGAGCAGTAAGTTCACCTTCCACCGAGACCAGCTGATGAAACTGTCCGGAAGTAATGGTAATGGTTTGGCTGCTTTTCAGGATGAAAACATTTTCGTCAATCAGAATTTCAGCAGTCCCTTTGCTACACCAGAACAAAGTATATTTTATGACCCTTCTTGGTTCGGGATGCCCTGACTGGTTAGAATATTTTTTTACTTCAATCATTTTTTATATTGATTAAAAATGAAAATCATGGTATTTTATTAAGACGAAATTACAAAAAATGGCCATGTGAAATATAGATTTTATACTATGAATTTCAGTGGGTATAAAAGAGAAAAATTCCTACATTCGTACAGCATAAAATAAATTCAATGAAATATTCAAAAATTATTGTAGTCATTGCGCTATTGCTATTTCAGCTTGGTGCAGCACAGGAAAAAGCTGATGTTGTATTAAATAAAGCTTCTATTGAGGCTAAAGAAAGTAAGAAAAATGTTTTATTAGTATTTCATGCTTCGTGGTGCAAATGGTGCAAGATCATGGAAAAAAATATGAACCTTCCGGAAACACAGCCTATTTTCGGGGATAGATTTGTCACTGCTTATGTAGATGTTCAGGAAAGAGGAGAGAAGAAATCTCTTGAAAATCCTGGTGGGCAGGAATTGATGAATAAATACAAAGGAGAAAATGCAGGACTTCCGTTTTGGCTGATCTTAAATCCGAAAGGCGAGATACTGGCAGACTCATTTAATGCCAAAGGAGAAAATTTGGGATCACCTTCAACACCTGAAGAAGTGGCAACTTTTATTGCAAAGCTTGAGAAAAGCTCAAAACTGAAAAAAGAGGAAGCTCAGATCATTGAAAAGGTATTTGTGAAAAAGTAAATTTCTTGGATGCGAAATTATTATGTTTTTGTTAGATACAGAGCATAGAAGACTGGCAATATTTTTTGCCGGTGATATACGGAAAGGCAAAGAAAGTAAAGAGAATTGATAGATTTAACCTCTTTAGCTTTCTTTGCCTTTTAATTTTAATGTTATTTTAGCAATAGCTATTTTCCAAAGTAAATCTGATCCTGCTTCTGCTGCTCATTATAAATGATCTGGAAACTTACCGGCATATACTGATAAAGAAGCTTCCAATGGGCAATCTTAGCATGTTTTTTAAAGCTTTCAAAAGATCTTATAAAGATATTTTCGATCATTGTTCTTACATAGGAATTTCCATTTCTGTAAAGTCCGTCCATCAGTTTGATGTGATGGGCAATAATGTTAATCTTCGATTCCAGCAGCAGACCTTTCAGATAATTAACGGTCGCCTGCATAATTCCTGCAAAATTATCCTGAACAGATAACTGTATGATCTCTTTGCGAAGTCGAGGATAGAAAAATTTTAAGTATTCAACAGCTATTTTTTGATTAATAGTTTGCATTTGTACTTTCATCATAATTTAGAATTTTTCAAACACTTTATATTGCAGCGAAATGTATACCAAAATTTAAAGACATGCCGCAAAAATAAAAACACCAACAATCACAGCGATATGGGTGAGTAATATCTCTGTATTGTGTCTATTAGTCGTGTTTTTTAATGTTTTCCAGTCGGAAATTCTTCTGATTTTATTTTTCATAATCTATTGATTGTGAGTTATTTTTAGTTTTGTTTAATTTAAACACTTTGTAATGAAACCGTTTAAAAATGTAATAAACACTTTATAAACCATGACTGTAAATTTGTCTCGAATAGCTGTTTTTCAGGTCAGAAGAAATGTGACTGAAGATCATTTGGCGGTATTCTTTGCTGCAAAATGCCGTAAAATTATCCAGAGAGTAGATAAAAGTGTTCTCAATGGCATTTTTTAACAGCGTATCACCATGAATGTACATTTTGTCTATTTTTTGTAAACTTTTGAATAGCAGATTACTGTCATTCTGACGGATCATATTTTTAATACGTTCCGTGAAAGTCCTGATCACACTGTATGAATTAGGACTTTTTGTTTCATTCAATTCCGTTTCAAAGTCAGGAAATAGTTCTGTGATTTCCTGTACAGCCTGTAAATAGTTCATAGTATATATTGTGTTAAATGTGGTTTTGCTCCAATAATTTGATGAAGGCTCCAAACATGAAAATGATTAAAAAAGCGATAAAAAGAAGGTGATAAGGTTTCAGCCATTTAGGCGTTTGTGGTCCTCTGCTTTTTAATCTTCTTAATTTGTCTATTCTGTTCAATGTTTTCAAGTCCATTTTTTTATGTTTTGAAAGTAATGATGCCAATGGTATACCTTTGAATGGTGTTTTGATTTAATGTATTGAAAGTGAGCTTGTTGTTGGTTTGTTTCTGAATTTTAAAACAAGGAAAAGCATTTCAAAATGATAAGAATTTTATCAAATTGGAAGAGATGACTAAGAACCATTAAGATGTAATAAAGTTTTAAGAATATTAAAAAGAGCTTCACTTTATTCAGGGATATTTGAAAATATATCAAAATCTTGAACTTGTAAGTTTTTTACACGCAAAGAATTAGTGATTCGAATGTTTAATTTTAGGAGGCTAAAAGTGATGACTTCGCCACTGATGAAGTTTTGTGACTATGTATATGCTTCGTAAGAATCAATTCATTGATTCCATTCTTTGCTCCCTTAAAATAAAGCGGTGGAATTATATTTCTTTGCGTTTATTTTTTAGCAGATGGTGCTACAGATTCAATCTACAGAGTCTGTCATTGACTTTGTCGAATCTTCGATTTGTGGTTCAAAAACTCAAAGTAATTCAAAACAAAATCAATACTGTTTTTAAGTTTCATAGAAAGGATAGAATGAATATCTTTGCAGTCCAAATATTCAGAAGATGTTTTCAAAAATCATAGTACACAGAGTCGGAAATAAGATCAACGGAGATTCTCTAACGCTTTCCCAGGAGGAATTGAAGTTGGAGGAAGGAATGGCAGAGATGCTTGAGGATTACTTTTTAGGATCATTCAAGTCAGAAGAAACTTTTCATTTTTACAGTGATACGTATCTGGTGAATAATCCGGTTTACAGTGCCATATCTGAAATTTTTGAAGATAAATCTAAGTTTATCTGGGAATCTGAAAATATTGCAAAACACCTTTTCGAAGCGGCTGAAAACCCTAGAGTTCAGAGTGGAGAATTGTTTATTGTACTTTTTGAAGACGAAAGTGACCGTCCGGATAGAGTAGATAAAATCGGTATCTTTAAAACTGAGAAAAGAGAATCATTCCTGAAAATTAATCCTGCAGAAGAAACATTTGATATTGAAAAAGATCAGGGAATCGGTTTATCCAAAATTGATAAAGCTGCTTTAATCTACAACAATAATAAGGATACAGGATATGTACTTTCCGTGGTTGACAACAACAAAAACGGAGATATGTACTACTGGTTTGAAGACTTCTTAAAAGTAAAACAGCGTGATGATGAGTATTTCCATACGCAGGAAGCATTGATGGTTTACAAGGATTATATTACGAAACAACTTCCACAGGAATTTGAGGTTTCAAAAGCAGATCAGGCAGATTTCCTGAATAAATCCATCAACTTCTTCAAAGAAAAAGAAGAATTTAAACTGGACGAATTTGCCAATGAAGTATTGGGAGATGAGCATGTGATCGAAAGTTTTGTGAACTTTAAAACTGATTACGAACAGGATATGCAGGTAAATATTGCTGAAGAATTCCCAATCAGTGAGGCTGCAGTGAAAAAAACTCAAAGACATTTTAAAAGTATTATCAAACTAGATAAAAATTTCCATATTTACATCCACGGAGACCGTCAAAAACTTGAGATGGGAGAGGATGATAAAGGGAAATACTACAGATTGTATTTCGAAAAAGAAGTATAATAGAGATCAATTCATTAAATAATATCATAACTTTATTGCTGATTACAAAATAGCAGTTATGAAGTTTATGATTGTTTTTTGGGGAGCTTTCCTCTTTTTCTTCTGTGTACCTTTCCCGATTTTCATTTATATGATAACGGAGGAGGTCACAACAGGACCGAGAAATTCATTAGCGGTAAGCTATGGATTTCTCGGTCTTTCTTTATTAATATGGGGATATATTCTCGTATTCTTTATTAATGTTCTTTTCATTAAAACCTTTAAACAGAGGAATACTATTCATTCCATCCTGAGAAACGGTATTCCCAGAGACGCAAAGGTGATGCGTTACCAGCTTTTAAAATATTTTCCAAAAAACAATATGAATGCCATTCAGATTGTTCTTTCATTTCCTAATCTCAGGAATACCCAGATTGAGCATGAGATGATGTTTCATGATTCCAAGCCACAGGAAAAAAGGTTTGATGTGGAAAATCATGTAAAAGTATTGTTAAATCCTAATGTTTCGCAGGAACCTTATTTCATTTTAAGTGACCAGAAAGTTGGATTCAATGCATCGGGAATGATCTTAAGAATTGTGTTTACTGTACTGTTAGTTACTTATATTATTGGCTTGTACTCTTATTTCTATATCAGAGAATCCTCTGATTTTGGCTGGCAGTTTCTCACTTTCATGCATCCAATTATTTTCAGTGGCGTGATGACCCTTATTTATGTATTGGTTTTTCAGTTGATTATAGGGAAGTTTTTTAAGAATAAAATGGAAGAACGGATTCTCTTTGCGGGAAGAAATGCAGACGCTCATATTCTCAGTGTTAGTGAAACCGGAGTTACCATTAACGATCAGCCGCAGATTATGTTTCAGGTAAGCTTCAAAGATTTTAGAGGAAATGAACATATTGCAACCTATAAAAAAATTGTAAGCCATCTGAATCTTTCCTCTGTACCTAAAAAAGGAACTATAGAGATTATGTATGAAGAAAATGATCCAAAGAAGATTATGATTCCGAAGATATTTTAAAAGGCAGGAAGCTGGAAGAGGGAGGCTGGAAGTTAACCTCAGTGTACTAATTTCTTTATGACCTTCATAACTTCCATCTTCCAGCCTCCTTCTTCCAATCTAAACCATCCCGAAATATTTACTTCAAACCGACGTTATTATCTTTATTCCCAAAGTTGATCCTATGAAAATAACCATTATCGATTTATCCAAATCTATTCAGTACAATGCAGGAGATCCTTGGTTTATGAGAGTTAAAATCAAACATAAGCCTCACAGAAAATCCCATTGGCTGATTCGTTTAGCCCTGAATCTTCCCTTCAGACTTTTCCCTAAAAACTGGACAGGTTGGGCAGATGATACGATTAAAAATATGGGACTTCATGCCACTACTCATATTGATGCACCATGGCATTACGGACCTGTAGTAGAAGGAAAGCCTGCGAAAACGATCGATCAGATTCCTTTAGAATGGTGCTATGGAGATGGTATTGTAATAGATTGCAGTCATAAAGAAGATTTTGTAGCCATCACAGTAGAGGATTTGAAAAGTGATCTTGATAAAAATGGAATCACCATCCAGGAAGGAAATATTGTCTTGATCAGAACAGATCGGGATAAATTGATGGGAACTTCTGATTTTGTAGAAAAAGGAACCGGAATGAGCCGTGAAGCTACGGAATGGCTGATCGATCAAGGCGTAAAAGTAATGGGAATCGACCAATGGGGTTGGGATCTTCCTCTGAAATTTATGGCTAAAAAAGCAAAAGAACTCAATGATCCCGAATATTTCTGGGAAGGTCATAGAATAGGAATAGAAAAAGAATATCTGCATATAGAACAGCTTACTAATCTCAAGGCATTGCCGCCATCAGGTTTCAAAGTCTGTGTATTTCCGTTAAAGATTGTAGGCGGTTCTGCTGCTCCGGCAAGAGTAGTGGCTATGATAGATTAATAAAAGTCGATCATGGGCAAAACTTGATGATATTTTAGGAGATGTATTGGATATGCATTTGCTTAGAATGAATCAATGAAATTGATTCCATCCTTTGCTCCCTTAAAAATAAGAGATAATGTGCTAAAAACTTTGCGTTAAATTAAATTCCACAAATACAAACAATATTATCCTTCACCTTTTTGAGACAGGTTCATAAAAAATAGAAAGAGCAAACTTGCATTTGCAAATTCGCCCTTTCACACATTACATTTTTTAGCGTTCTTCGTTTATTTACCCTTTTTTATTGAAAAATAAGGCTCTGTTGTATTCAAAATTCATTCTGGCAATATTCAGAACGGAGATTCCCTGCGGGCACTCCACTTCACAGGCTTCGGTATTGGAGCAGTGTCCGAATAGTTCAGTATCCATCTGGGAAACCATATCCATAACACGTTTACTTCTTTCTTCTTTACCCTGAGGCAGCAATGCCATATGGGATATTTTTGCAGAAGTAAATAAAGCTGCACTTCCGTTTTTACAGGTGGCCACACAGGCACCACACCCGATGCATGCTGCGGAGTCAAAAGCTTCCTCTGCCGTCAGGTGTGTCACCGGAATAGCTGTAGCATCAGGAGCCTGACCTGTATTCACTGATACAAAACCCCCGGAAGAAATAATCCTGTCAAATGCAGAACGGTCTACCTTTAAATCTTTCTTCACCGGAAAAGCTTCCGCTCGGAAAGGCTCTATCAGGATTGTTTCCCCATCTTTAAAAGAACGCAGGTGAAGCTGGCAGGTGGTGGTATTTTTTAAAGGACCGTGAGCGATACCGTTAATCATCATTCCACATTGTCCGCAGATTCCTTCACGACAATCGTGATCAAATTCTACAGGTTCATCTCCCTCAACAATCAGTTTTTCATTTAAAGTATCCAGCATTTCAAGGAAAGACATGTGAGAATTTAATCCTTTAAGGTCATAATTAACCAGTTTTCCCTCACTTTGTTTGTCTTTCTGTCTCCATATCTTAAGGTGTAAATCCATAATTTTTGTTTTTTATTTGTAACTTCTTACCGTTGGCTGTATTTCTTCAAAGGTTAAAGGTTCTTTAACCAGTTCAGGTTCGCCATTTTCACCTGTCCAGGCCCATGCTGAGATAAATTGATAATCTGCATCATTTCTCATTGCTTCCCCATCCGGAGTCTGATACTCTTCACGGAAGTGAGCTCCACAGGATTCGTTACGGGTTAGGGCATCATAACACATCAGTTCCCCGATTTCAAAATAATCGGCAACACGGCCTGCTTTTTCCAGTTCCGCATTCATTGTATCGCCTTGTCCGGAAACTCTTACGTCTTTGTAGAACTCCTGCTTTAGCTTTCTGATCTCCTGAATAGCATACTTCAGCCCTTCTTCATTTCTGGCCAGTCCGCAATAGTCGTACAATAGTTTTCCCAGTGTTTTATGGAAATAGTCAACGGTTTTGGTTCCTTTGATATTCATTAAATCCTGAATCTGGTTTTTAACCGCATTTTCAGCCTGTTCAAACTCAGGAGCATCCGGCGAAATTTTTCCGGTGTGAATTTCATCTGCTAAATAATTGGCAATGGTATACGGAGCAATAAAATAGCCATCTACAGAAGCCTGTAAAAGTGAATTTGCCCCCAGTCTGTTAGCTCCATGATCTGCAAAATTAGCTTCTCCCAATGCAAATAATCCCGGAACGGTCGTCATCAGTTCATAATCTACCCAAAGTCCACCCATTGAGAAGTGGGCAGAAGGAGAAATCATCATTGGTTCTTTGTAAGCATCATATCCGGTGATTTTAAGATACATATCGAATAAGTTTCCATATTTCTCTTTGATCTTATCTTTTCCCTGTTCTTTAATTGCCTTGGAAAAATCAAGATAAACAGCATTTTTCAAAGGCCCGATTCCAAATCCTGCATCAATTCTCTCTTTAGCAGCACGGGATGAAATATCTCTTGGAGCTAAGTTCCCGAATGCCGGATATCTTCTTTCCAGGTAGTAATCTCTTTCATTTTCAGGGATGTCATTCGGTGCTCTGTTTTCATCCTGTTTTGCAGGTACCCAGATTCTGCCGTCATTGCGCAATGATTCAGACATCAACGTTAATTTAGACTGATAATCTCCGGATTGCGGAAGAGAAGTAGGATGCACCTGAATCCAGCTTGGGGAAGCCATTAAAGCACCTTTTTTATGGGCTCTCCAGATGGCGGAACCATTACATCCCATAGCCAATGTAGACAGGTAATAAATCTTTCCATAGCCTCCGGTTGCCAGTACTACGGCATGGGCGGCGTGTCTTTCAATTTCTCCGGTATCTAAATTTCTTACGATAATTCCTCTTGCTTTGCCATCAATAGTGACCAGATCAAGCATTTCATGTCTTGAAAATAACTGTACAGAACCTTTTCCAACCTGTCTCATTAAAGCCTGGTAGGCTCCCAGAAGCAATTGCTGTCCGGTTTGTCCTCTGGCATAGAACGTACGGCTCACCTGAACCCCTCCGAAAGAACGGTTATTAAGGTAGCCACCATATTCACGCCCAAAAGGAACACCTTGCGCTACGGCCTGATTGATGAGGTTTAAAGAACATTCTGCCATTCGGTACACGTTGGCTTCACGGGCTCTGAAATCTCCTCCTTTCAAGGTGTCTACAAACATTCTGTACACACTGTCACCGTCATTTTTATAATTTTTAGCAGCATTTACTCCACCTTGAGCCGCTACAGAATGCGCTCGTCTCGGGCTGTCCTGAAAACAGAATGCTTTTACATTATATCCCATTTCTCCTAAAGAAGCGGCAATAGAACTTCCTGCCAGACCTGTTCCTACAACAATCACATCAAGCTTTTTACGGTTGGCCGGGTTTACAAGCTTGGCTTTCTTTTTATAATAGGCCCATTTCTGCTCCAATGGGCCTTGTGGTATTTTTGAATCTAAAATCATGATGAGGTCTTTTTAATGATAAGTAAAGAATACATAAACAGGCATCAGGGCAAAACCTAAACTGATAATGATAGAGTAGGCTGTTCCAATGATTTTAACCCATTTTACGAACTTCGGATGGTATAATCCAAGTGTTCTTACGGAACTGTACAATCCGTGGATCAGGTGATAGCATAAGGCAATCATAGAAAGTACATAAATAACCACGTACCACCATTCTTTAAATACCGTTACTACCAAAATATATAAGTCCTTGTTTCCATTCTCATCCAATGGTGGATTTCCGAATTTATAGACATACCAGAAGTTTTGAAAATGAATCACCAGAAAGATCAGGATCAAGGTTCCGAGTATACCCATATTTCTGGAAGCCCATTTACTGGCTCTTCCACGTCTGTCGTTCTGATAATCACCACCGGATTTTTTATTTTTCAGCGTAATCACCAAGCCATCTACAGCATGAAGAATGATACTGGCATACAAAACATAAGAAACTATTTTGATAATGATATTTCCTGATAAAAAATGCGAATAAGCATTAAACTGTAGGTGCGCCTGCTCCTGAGGCAGAAAAAGCTGAAGATTTCCGAGGAAATGAATCAACAGGAAGAATCCCAAAAAGAGTCCTGTAAGGCACATCAGCATTTTTCTTGACAATGTTGATAACATATATTTGATTTAATAATTAATAATATCCTAAAACTTTCATCCATAAACCTCCTATAACCATGTAGATAATTAAGAGAACGATTCCTATTTCAAGACCTCGAAGCCACCAGACTTTCAGATCTACATATCCACTACCGAAGAATACGGGTGCCGGACCGTGGCCATAATGAGTAAGCACTCCATAAATTGAACCCATGAACCCTAGCATCATTGCTAAAAGCATAGGTGGAATCCCTAAAGAAACACCAACTCCTAATAGAGCTGCATACATGGCAGCTACGTGAGCGGTAGCACTGGCGAAAATATAGTGACTGAAGAAATAAACGACAATAATAACCGGGAAGGCTACCTGCCAGCTCAGACCTCCGATTTGAACCTTGATAAGATTACTGAACCAGCCAATGAAACCTAATTCATTCAAAGAACTTGCCATCATCACTAAAACAGCGAACCAAACGATGGTATCCCATGCTCCTTTTTCACCTTTTACATCTTCCCAGGTTAATACTGAGGTTAATAGCAATAACGTTAATCCGATAAATGCCGTAGTTGTGGCATCAATAGAAAATGCTCCTCCAAAGATCCAAAGGAATAAAAGAATAAAGAAAGCTAAAAGCATTAACCATTCATTTTTGGAAATAGGTCCCATTTCTTTTAATTTCTGAGCTGCCATTTTAGGAGCATCACCTGTTTTTTTTAATTCAGGCGGATATAATTTATATAAAACCAAAGGAACTACAAAGAATGCTACTAATCCAGGTACAAAACCTGCAGCAGCCCAAGACATCCATGTGATATCAATTCCAAGATTGGCCGCAAACTTCTGACACATCGGGTTACTTGCTGTTCCGGTTAAGAACATAGAAGAAGCGATGAGGTTCATATAGTAACTGTTCAATGTTAAAAAGGAACCCAGTTTTCTATGGGTTTCCGGTTTTTCTGGAACGGAATCAAAGCTTATGGCCATAGATTTCATAATCGGGTAGATAATTCCTCCACCTCTTGCTGTGTTACTTGGAATGGCCGGAGCCAGACAGACATCAGCAAGCCCTAATCCATAAGCCAATCCCAATGAACTTTTCCCGAAAACCCTGATGAATAAAAAGGCAATACGGTTTCCAAGCCCTGTTTTGATAAATCCTCTGGCAATAAAGAATGAAATCCCAATCAGCCAGATCACTTTATCTCCAAATCCGGAAAGCGCTTTGGTAATAGATTTTCCTGCATCTCCGGGAGCAACAACCTGTGTAAGAGCTGTAAATCCGATGGCCATCATACACATTGTTCCCATAGGTGCTGCTTTGAGAATAATTCCTAAAATGGTTGCTGCAAAGATGGCGAACAGATGCCATGCATTCTGGGCAACACCTTCAGGGGCTGGAATGAACCAGATGATTAACGCAACGGCAAATGTGATCGCAACGTTTTTGATATTAATTTCTTTCATGATATTCTATTTAATCCTTAAAATCGACTCTGTACTTGTACAATGAATAGGTTATTATTGTATTGATTGGTATTTTCTACCTGATATTTGTAGCGGTCGAATTGCACGCCAAGCTGAATTCTTGCTCCGTAATTTTTCAGGAATTCAAGTCCTACCATTGGAGTGATGGTCTGTCTTGGGTTGGATGCCATTCTGAAGTTGGTATCCAGATATTCATATCGGCAAGACAATTCGAAAGCACTCAGGTTTTTGTGGTTGATCTCATATCTCAGATTCGGAAGGAAATAAACCCCGCGAATCAGATATTGATCCGGATTATCAGGTCTTATTTCAGGAGCGATGGAGTTGTAAAGAACGTGATTGGTTGCCTGTTTAGCTTCCAATTGCATATCAAGACTCCATCTTGGATCAAACTGAACCATTGAGCTAAGGTCGATACCTACAGCATATACTTTTTTGCTGAAAACTTCACCAATACCTCCATTCAGACCCACATTGAAATTGTATTTCTTGGATAGTCCGAAAAGTAAACGGGTAGAATATTGTTTTCCGTTGTCATTATCATTAACCTGGTTTTTTCCGTTTCCGTTTACAACAGACACCGCATATTGAAGCGGAATTTCTCCCACTTTTACCTGTCCTGTGGCAGAAAGCCCGATCTGGAAACTTGTCCAGCCTAGTTTGCCGAACTCAGAATACTGATTAGACCAGTCCAGAGATTTGATAATATCGATAGGATAAGTCTCCTCAATACCGAACCAAGGTCTGAATTGTCCTACAGTAAATGCCAACTTGGGACTGAAGGTGTATTTCAGATAAGCATTTTCAAGGACTCTGCTTTTAGGATCATTTTTAAAATCTGCGAGGTTAGCCAACGCAACAACTTCCGTACGTTTGCTAATTTGTGCTTTTACCTGAACCCTCATGTATTTCAGCATAAAATTGTTACTGGTTCCTGATCCGTCAGTATGATGAAGGCCGTTTACATCAACATCCTTGCTCATTCCTACCAGATAGCGTGCCTGAAAAAGCCCTTTGATCTGAAGCTGTGGATATTTCACATGATCTTCTTCCTGTGGTTTGGGTATAGTCTGTAAAGAATCCTGTATCTGTGCATTTGCTGAAAACCAGCCCATCAGGATGCACAGGATGAGGCTTCTCTTTTTTAATGAAAAAAAGGCCATATCTATTTATTTAATTTTTGTTTTTTGAAATTTTAAATAAGCATAAAAGTTTCTATCTCTATCTTTGAAAAGTTGAGGTAATGCACTGAACGTGCCCATAAAATGATAAAAACTTCTGCTGCTTAAATCCTTCCGTTACATCTGCGATGTATATTTCTCCAGAAGAAGGAAATGATCTTATATCTCATCCTGAATATTATCATTCAAGATTTTCAAAATCTTAAGTGTTTCCGAAAAGTATCGTTTTACAAAGAAACACTTACGATTAAATCTTTTATTCTAAGCCTAAGAATTTGAAAGATGGAGTTTCTTTGAAATCAGTATTTGATTTACCGTGATACGTCTGATAGTTGCTCAGATCCAGTTTCATTACTTTTCCCTTTGCACTCAGATCAAAATCTTTAAGATCTACCCAGAAGGTGTTGGGCGTGAAAACGGTTTCAAAATAATACACCAGATTTTTCTGATCCGAAACAGAGCGCCATCTTGTAGAAGAAATATTAGGTTCAGTAGGTGAAGAAATCCCGTAAGGTACGGAGCAGTTTCTGATGACACTGAATAGGCTGGCTACAGCAGTACGGGTATCGGCTGTTTTCGGAATGGCGTCAATATAATAAGAGGCTCTTACAAATCGGTCTGCAGCACGGTTGGTTCCCGGAAGCATTACAGTACCCGGAATCCCTTTCCAATAGTTGTTAAGAGCAAGTTGCTCATCAAAAATAGGAGAGTTGGTCATTACCGTGTAAGACGGATCGTGATGAATAACCAGTTTTCCATTGATGTACTCTAATACCGCATTGTCTCCTGAAGCATCGGAAAGAGAAAGATGAATGGTAGTAAATCTTTCTGTTCCCGGAATATTATCACTAACTACTACGAATGATTCTTTTCTTGAAAATTCTACGGCTTCTTTTACGGTTGAGAAGTTGTCAAGATAATACTGTGCCCATAAAGAGATGGCAAGTCCCTTTTTTCCTCCTTTGGGATCAAATTTCGGATATTGAGATTCTCCTAACCATAGCATATTCGCTACTAATCCTTTTTCATTCATTCCATCTGCGGAAGCAATATCCCATGTAGAACTGATGACACTTCCGTATTTGGAGGTCCATTTTACAGATTTAGGACCGGTTTGGCCATTACGGTCTATTCCTTTAGGGAAAACCCAGATATTAGCAGGAATCTCATCACGCCAGTCCATGGAACGGGCTGTAAGAATAGTATTTTGCGGACCTTTGTACACAACTCGGGTACACGCTTCAGACGGATTCCATAATCCTATTGAAAGGGCAAGAGAAAATAAAATTAATGGGAACTTTTTCATAGTAGTATTATTTGTATTTAAAATTTATATTGAATTTATTGTGAATAATTCAATCGTTTTGAAGTTATATTCCTTATTTGGTGATATAAATTTAGTTAAATTTGTTTAAATAACATAATTATTTTAGCTGATAAACAGCATTTCATGTTATGAATCATGGTTTAATGGTTAAAAACACTCTAATTAGAAAATTTTTCGTATATTTTAGATATGTCATATAAAAATCGATTGAAAATGAATAATTTTTCAATGAAAATATATGCTATCTTTTTTGCGTTGTAATTCTCTATGAAAAGGTTGAAAATTAAATAGTAAACAAGAGAAAGCAGTTAAAAAAAAGAACTATATTTGATTGATAGACTGATGAATGATATGAATTTTGTAGAATGTCACGAAGAACCTATCCATATTCCAGGCTCTATACAAAGTTTTGGTTATCTGATTGGCATTGATGCGGAATCCCGTTCCATTACTTTTTTCAGCAGGAATATATTGGATATTTTTAGAATCGGAAACCTGAATGAGTTATTCGACAGAAAACTTACGGACTTTCCTGAAAGTTTTCAGAATATTATTGATTCGGATATTTATACCTCGCTGGATCGCTTTACTAGGCGTGAAAATGAGACGTATTTTGATAAAATCTTTCTTGATGAAAAAGAATACCACTTTTCTGTTTTCAGAAGTGGAGGTTATATTTTCCTTGAATTTGAAGAGGTTCTGATTAATCCTGATAAGCGGATTTCTAATAAATATGATAACTTTTATGTTATTGATGATGAACAGGAGCTTTGGAATCATCTTCTGGAAACGCTTTCTAAAGTGGTGAATTATGACCGAACAATGGTCTATAAATTTATGATGGACGGCTCCGGAAAGGTAATTGCTGAAAAGAAAAATGAAGAGATGGAAAGTTTTCTCGGACTTCATTATCCTGAGTCTGATATTCCGAAACAGGCACAGGAACTTTATCTTAAAAAAAGAAAAAGAATCTTCAGTAATGTCTATGCAGATCCGGTTCCTATCATAAGTAAAACTCTTAAGGATATTGATCTGAGTCTTTCTGCATCGCGGGCAATGTCTCCTGTTCACGGACAGTATCTTAAAAATTCAGGAGTTTCTTCCAGTTTTAGTGTGTCCATTATTATTGATAATCATCTTTGGGGGTTAGTGACCTGTCAGAATGTGGAACCCAAGCATATAGACCTAGAAGATAGGGTACAGGCCGGAATTTTTACAGCATTGGCAGCCAATGCCTATTCTTCTTTTAAATCAAAAAATGAACTGAATTACCGTCTGGAACTGAATGAAAGGATTTCTCAGCTTAAAACGGGTTTTTTAAAGCATAATAATCTGTTTGATTCTCTGTGGGAGAGTAAAACTGAAATAATGAATTTGCCGGAAGCAGATGGTCTTGCCATTGTATCCGATGAAAATATAATTACAGAAGGAACAACTCCAGAATTGGATTGCATCAGCAGAATTGTAAACTGGGCTTTGGAAAATACACTTGACAGAATTTATGTCAATCGAAGTTTTCTTAAAAATCATGGGAAAGAACTGGAGTTGTCTGAAAATGCTGCCGGAATTATCATTTATTTCATAGAAAGGGATAAAAACGAAATGTTGATCTGGTTCCGTAAAGAATTTGATGAGCACATTGACTGGGCAGGAAATCCGGAAAAGAAAATAGGAGTATTTTCTCAAAATGGAGAAGACAGACAAATGATTTCTCCAAGAACTTCATTCCGTATTTTTACAGAAAATATTAAAGGACATTCCAAACGATGGGACTCCAGAAATGTAAGTGCTGTACAGGCAGTGAGAGATCTTATTTTAGAAACTTCTCACAAAAACTATAATGCCATCAAAAGGCTTAATGATGAGCTGAAAAAGGTGAATGAAGAACTCGATAGCTTTTCCTACACCATTTCTCACGATCTGGGAACTCCTTTAACCGTTATGAAACTGAATGCACAAATGCTTTTGGGAAATCTTACTGATGGTTCTGAAAAGAGTAAAACAAAAATCAATACCATTATTGAGGAAATTGACAGCATGGCTGAAATGATGAAGGATGTCCTGCAGCTCAGCAGGGCAAAGCATAGCGAAATACAGCTTGAAACCCTGAAAACGGGTCATACCATTCAAAAGATCTCTGATAATGCGAAAATCACTTACGGAAGTCCGGAAAGTGAAATTATCATTAAGGAGTGTCCGGATGTTCTGGCAGATAAAACAATGCTTCATCAGGTATTTCTGAATATTATCAATAATGCAGTAAAATATTCTTCTCATAAAGATCAGCCTAAGGTAGAAATTGAAGGAATGGAAGATGGGCAAACCATTGTTTACAGGATTTCTGACAACGGAATTGGTATTCCTGAAGAGGAAAAGCATAAGATGTTTAAGATCTTCAACAGGATGGATAATGCAAAGAAATTCAAAGGAAACGGAGTAGGGTTGTCTATTGTTCACCGTATTATGAAAAGGATAGGTGGAAATATAGATTATAAGAGCAATAAAGATGGTACATCATTTATTTTAACGTTCAAAAAACCTTACATTTGAGAAACTTTTAAAACGTTATTATGGTATCAGAATATCTTAAACAGAATACAGCAGACTATCACGATGCAGCCGAGAAAATTTTTAATTCTGAAAAGATTTTTAATAAAACCTTCACGCTTGAAGATTATAAAAAGATCATCCATACCAATTACCTGATGCTTCTTCACAGTGAAGATAAAATATTCAGCAGCCTTGCTGGAAAATATGCTGATAAATTACAGCTTGCTGAAAGAAAGAAGCTTCCGCTTATAGAAAAGGATCTTGCAAGTCTTTCTCTGGAAAATCAATCAGCATCCCACCACCTTGAATTTGAAAATGAACATGAAGCTTTGGGAGCGATGTATGTGATTGAAGGCTCTACGCTGGGCGGAAATGTGATTGCTAAGCAGCTTTCTAAAACGGAAGGCTTTGATGCGGTTACTTTTAACTTTTTCGGATGTTATCAGGAGAATACAGGGCTTATGTGGAAGAGTTTTAAGGAGGTTCTGGATACCGAAGTGTCAGAGGAAAAGTATGGTGAAGTGCTGTCTGGCGCGAAAAAGCTGTATAGTTTTTTACTGAATGTCAACTAATTCCTTTTAATTCTAATAAAATTTCTGAAAAATTGCTCATTTTTTCAGGATTTATTAAATTTGGGAAGTTTCAAATTTAAATAGTAACTAAACAAATAAATAATTAAAAAAGTAACAATATGAAAGTAACTGTAGTAGGTGCAGGCGCTGTAGGAGCAAGCTGTGCGGAATACATCGCGATGAAGAACTTCTGTTCAGAAGTAGTTTTGGTAGATATTAAAGAAGGATTTGCTGAAGGTAAGGCAATGGATTTGATGCAAACAGCATCGCTTAACGGATTCGATACAAAAATTACCGGAACAACAGGAGATTACAGTAAAACTGCAGGTTCTCATGTAGCTGTAATCACTTCAGGGATTCCTAGAAAACCTGGAATGACAAGAGAAGAATTGATTGGTATCAACGCTGGTATTGTGAAAGAAGTTACTGAAAACTTAGTAAAACATTCTCCGGAAGTAATTATTATCGTAGTTTCTAACCCAATGGATACGATGGCTTATTTGGTACACAAAACTTCAGGTCTTCCTAAGCACAAAATCATCGGAATGGGTGGTGCATTAGACTCTGCAAGATTCAAATACAGATTGGCTGAAGCATTAGAAGCTCCAATTTCTGATGTTGACGGTATGGTAATCGCTGCTCACAGTGATACTGGTATGCTTCCATTATTGAGCAAAGCTACAAGAAATGGAGTTCCTGTAACTGAATTCCTTGATGAAGAGCAACAAAAATATGTGATTGAAGAAACTAAAGTAGGAGGTGCTACTCTTACTAAATTATTAGGAACTTCTGCTTGGTATGCACCAGGTGCAGCTGTTTCTGTAATGGTTCAGGCTATTGCTTGTGATCAAAAGAAAATGATTCCTTGTTCATTAATGCTTGATGGTGAGTACGGTCAAAACGACATCTGCCTAGGAGTTCCGGCTATCATCGGAGCAAACGGAGTAGAATCAATCGTAAACGTAACATTAACTGCTGAAGAGCAATTGAAATTCGCTGAAGCTGCTAATGCAGTAAGAGAAGTGAATGGAGATCTTAAATTCTAATTACTGAATTTTATATAGAACCCGCGCGCCCGAAGGGCGCGCGGGTTTGTTTTGAAAATTTATATACATCTTTATCTATATTTTCATCAGTTTTTAGTACCAAATTTGTTAAAAAAACTTTCTCTCCCTTTTTTATCATAAACATAAGGGTCAATAAAAACTTTTGTCCAATTATTTTTAATTTGTGAAAGACTTTTTCCCATGAAATGTTCTAATTCTGTCTTTTTAACATCAATTTTATAAATATTATTTTCAAATGGTAGTATAATCTCAACTTCATTAATAAAACTTGATTCTTTTAGTATTCTTACTGATCCTTCAATAAGTGCTTTTTGAATAGCATCTCCCGTTAACCAATATGCATTGAGATCATCCTTTGTTAATTTAGATTGTGGATTTAATTGTTTGTATTCCGTATAATTTTTTACATAGGAGATAATTGCTTTTTCATTTTCTAATGCAACATTACTAATAGAACCGCCGCCTCGAAGTCTTGAGGCTTCTGTTTTCAGTTGTTCTAAATTTGCGTTTATTGGTTGAATTTCATTAGTTACTTGAGGATTTTCAACTTTTTTTTCATTGGTACAATTTGCTAATATGCATAAAGTTGCCATTAATAGAGCCTTCTTCATTGTAATAGGTTTTCAGATTATAATATATTATTGGGTTTAATAAATATCAATGGTTTGTGCTAGACTTTCAAAGCTGTTGTTATCATAATAATCCAGTTTACTATAACCATTGATGTTGTTGATTGTATAGCTGGCTTTTATGTTTTTTAAATCTTCATCTTCCATGTACATGCCTGTTAAAGGGTTATCTGGAAATCTTGCTGCATCAGCTTTTTTGAAGAATACCAGAATTTGAAAATAACCATTCTGATAATCAGGCTTTACTTCCGAACAATAGTTTTTTAGCTCTTCAAGACTAATGTTATCATCTACTTTGAACAATGTCATTTGATTAAAATTACCATCATTCCTAATTTCTTTTTTAGTATCAATTTTTGTGATTTTCATATTAGTTCTCATAGTTGAATTTTTGAGATGTATTGTATTCGAACTATTAATTCGATTCTTTGAGTTTGTTTCCTTTTGACTACAACTTAAAAGAATTGTTATCATGAAACAGAATGAAAAAAGGATTGGTCTATTCATGGTCATTAAAATTAATTATTCAAAATTAATTGTCTTAATAGAAAGTACATTACGGTAATCCATAAAGACTCTTTGAATAGTTTCGGGGGGGGGCCCCGCGGCGCCCCCCCAAAATAAATAAGCGATTTTATAAATTTTTTGTTGAAATTTTTTTTTAAAAAAACAAAAAAAAAAAAACACAAAACAACACACCAGCAAGATAAAGGAACACGGCGGGG
>NZ_JAGIPR010000008.1 GCF_017877355.1 Chryseobacterium jejuense
ATTACAACGCAAAACAAACTTTATTAACTTTAATTTCATATTCACGTAATATTCTTCCTTAATACTCTGATAGCATGGATGAAAAATTTTAAACAAAATTTAGTTAATCAGTCTTCTTAGATAAGTAAAAGATAAATTAAGGCTCCTGGATCTACTTTTATGGCGTCTTTTCTGTATAAATAGCACTTAAAAACTCTGCATATGATTTATCCAAACCAATAACATCACCTGATTTAAGGTTTAAACCTCCAACTCCTGAAGCATCGGGCTTAATTTTTAATGATGATACCTGAAAATATAGGTTCTCATCATTTGTCTTTGGCTGAACTTTAACAGTTGACCCCAAAAGTTTCTTGGTAGAAATTGTATAAACTTCTCCCGGAACAATTTTTAGTTTTAAAAATGTTCTTGGGGGAACAATATAGTCATTCCTATTAACATTGATCTTCTGATCTTTTTCTGAGGAAGCAAATATATACATAGCCCCCTTCTGAACTTTCAGTTTTTCTTTTGGAGTGTAATATAATGCGATCTTATAATTAGAAGCATTAAAAGTCTGAGGTGATCCGTCAATATTTTCAAAAGGTTTTATTACAAAAGTGTTGGCTCCAATCTCCTTTGCTTTTTTATACACTAACGAAAACACCATTGCATCATCTTTTGAGAATCCCTGAACCTCTGCTTCTCCTAAATAGATAGCACTTGTTTCTGCCTGATCTTTCTTATAAAGAAACTTATCTGAATTATCATTGGTTTTCTCTACTTTGCTCAGATAAACATTTTGCGCAGTCCAAAGCTGAGCACATACTACGGAAAAGATGATGGCTATATTTTTCATATTACTATTGTTGTGTAAGGATGTCAACACATTCTTCAAGGCTGTTTTCCCAATGTTTTGGTTCAATTTTATAAATCTCTTCAATTTTATCCAGAGACATAGTACTTCTTACAGGTCTTTTAGCAGGAGTTGGATACTGCTCGGTTGTTAACGCGTTTAATTGTATTGAAGATTTTGAAAATTCAGCAATTTTCTTCGCAAAATCAAACCATGTGGTTTCCGGATAATTTGAAAAGTGAAAAATTCCAAAGGTTTTATTTGGATTTTCGATGATATCCATAATGGCTGCCGCAAGATCGTTAGCATTTGTAGGCTGCCCGAACTGATCTGCAACAATACCTAACTCTGATTTCTGTGAGAACAAATTCAACATCGTCTTCACAAAGTTTTTATTAAACTCGGAATACAGCCAGGAAGTTCTAAGGATAATAGTTTTCGGATTAAGTTCCAATGCCAGCTCCTCTCCTCTTCTTTTTGATTCTCCATACACTCCTACCGGATTGGTAAAATCATCTTCTGAATAAGGCAGATTGGTATCTCCATCAAAAACATAGTCAGTAGAAACATGAATAAGGATGGTTTTATACTCTATACAAGCCTGAGCAAGATTGGCAACTCCGTCTGCATTTACAGCAAATGCCTTTTCTTTTTCTTTCTCTGCTAAATCTACCGCCGTATATGCGGAAGCATTGATACAGTAATCTGGTTTGTTATCATAGAAAAAGTCGTTAACCTGTTCTTCATTGGTAACATCCAGGATTGTGGAATCTGTAAAAAGAAACTCGTACTTATTTTCAAAATCGGGAGCAATTTTTCTGATACAGTTTCCTAATTGGCCATTGCTGCCTATTACTACTATTTTTTTCATATATTATAAATTTAAATTATCAAAAAAGTTTTCAATAGGAATATCTATTAAGAGTTTTTTGCATTTTGGGATCTTAAAAATTTAACTCTTGACTGGAAATCCTTTTGTATCAGATCTACATAAAACTTATTAAATGTTTCTTTTATATCTTCAGGATGTACTTCTGATTTTCTTGTTTTCATATTGAAATAAATAACGGTAACCCAAAGTACAGCATGAACGGTTTTCTCATCTAAGCTTTTCATTAAGATTTCAACTTTGGCTGTTCTGTCCTGTACATCGATAGTTTTACTGCTGATAACGACTTGGGTATTATACCTTACTTCTTTCATATAAGCTATTTCATTCTGGATGGCAATCCAGGTACAGCCTGTCTGTTTGGTATATTCTTCATAAGTAAATCCGTAAAATGTCTCCACGTGATCTTCTCTGGCATTGAACATATAATCTAGATATTTTACATTATTCAAATGACCGATCGGATCACAATCGCTAAACCTAACTTTTACTATAGTTGATACTTCTTTTTCCATTCCGCAAAAATAAACAAACCGCCTCTTTTGGAGGCGGTTTGTCTTATAAATCTTTGTTAATTTGCCGAAATTATTGAATTCCTAATTCTTTCTTTACAGCTGCAGTAGCATCAGCACCTGCTTTGTAAAGGAATGCAGGTGAATTTGCATCCATTACATACTCGTACCCGTTAGCTTTAGCTACTTTATCAACAGCATCGTTCAATTTTTTCTCAATTGGTCCGAAAGCTACTTCTTGCTTAGCCTGAAGATCTTTTTGAGCTTTATCCTGCATTTGAGCTATTTCTTCCTGAATTTTTTGTAGTTCAGCTTCTCTAGCTTTGTTTTCGTCTGCAGTTTTCTTAGGAGCTTCTTCGCTATATTGCTTTAGTTTAGCTTGCCCAGCATCATATTTCTTCTTGATCTCACCTTGTTTAGTATCGTAGAATGTTTTAAGGTCAGCATCTGCTTTTTTCTTCTCAGGCATTGCATTAAGAACTCCCAATACATCTAAAGTAGCCATTTTTTGAGCTTTTGCCATACCTACAGAAACAAACATCATTACTGCTGCAAATAATACACTTAATTTTTTCATAATTGGTAAATAAATAATTTAATTTGTTTTTAGATTTCGAATTTACGTAAAAGTTAACTTACAATTTTACTTTTTACTTTTACTTTTCTCTTTTTTATCTGTTCCTTTCAGTAAAATAGTTAATACTTTTTCTGTATAATCATATTTTCCCTGAAGAAAAATAACACTAATGTTATTGCTTTTATCAAGAACTATGCCCAACCCATTTTTTTCGGACATTGTTTTGATAGCTTCCCATATCTGATCCTGGAATGGTAAAACAAGATTTGATCTCAATTTTGTGATTTCACCATTGGCTCCGAAACGTAAACTTGTAGTGGTTTTGATATTTTTATCAAGATCTACCACTTCTTTTTCTCTCAATTTCAGCTGGTCACCTATCAATAACACTTTTTCACTTTCAAAGGCCGCTTTTTTTCTTTCATATTCTGACTGCATGTTCTGAAGTTCAGACTGCCAGGTATCGATCTGAGAGTTTAGTCTCGCTTCGGCTTCTTTATACTGAGGTAATTTATTTAAAATTTCATTAGTATCTACCACTCCAATTTTCTGGGCGTTTCCCAACCCGAAAATTAAGAGTAATACAAAAGTGATGGTTATTTTAAAGTTCTTCATATATATAATTATAATGATTGGTTCATCAAGAAGTGGTTTTGCCATCCTGATGGGTTTCCTGACATTGTCTTATCAAATCCATAAGCAAAGTCGAACCCGATCAATCCGAACGCCCCCATATATACTCTAACTCCTACCCCTACTGACCTTTTTAGCTGGAATGGGTTATAATTACCCCATGAGTTCCAAACGTTACCTCCTTCAGCAAATGTTAATGCATAAATTTTAGCGGTTTGGTTCATTGAAATAGGGTATCTTAGTTCTAAAGTAAATCTGTTATAGATTGTTCCCCCTCCTTTTTGAGTAATATCAGTAGGTTCACCACCATAAGTACTTGCATTATCATATCCTCTTAAAGGAATCAATTCTCTACCGTCATATCTACCTCCGAATAATCCGGTACCACCTACATAGAATCTTTCAAATGGCGGTGCACCAAGATTTTTGTTATATCCATCCATGAATCCCATTTCAGCAGAAGACCTCAATACAAGCTTACCGGCAATTTCGTTATAAACGTCTGCCTTAAACTTGATCTTATAGAATTCCATCCACTTGTATTTATCAATAGGCTTCATTGTCTCATAGTTTTTGTTACTGAACAATGAATATGGTGGTGTTAACTTTGCAGAAAGTTCAATATTAGAACCCATTGTAGGGAAGATAGGGTCTATCCCGGCAGAGTTTCTACTTAACCCTAGGTTGACACTAAAGTTATTGGCTGATCCGTTATATTCTGTAGTCTCCCCAAACTGGAATGGATAGTTATTGAAGTCATACTTCTGGAACTGTAATCCTGTATATAGTGAGAAATAATCATCCGGCCAGTTCAATAGTCTGTTCAAACCTAGTGTTGCCGAGAATATATTTAGTTTCTGGGAACCTCCAAGTCCATCACTATATCTTACTCTTGAGTTGTTTAAACTCACGGAAAGGGCTGTGGGTCTTGTACCGAATAACCAAGGTTCTACAAATGATACTCCATAATTCTGGAAGTACTGACCCGCCTGTACCTGAATGGAGAAAGTCTGTCCGTCTCCTTGTGGTACTGGTTTAAAGTCTTTGAACTTAAGGAAATTTCTCAATGAGAAGTTGTTAAACGTTAATCCTAAAGTACCAATAAAGCTGTTACCTCCATAACCTGCCTGAAGCTGAACCTGAGAAGATCCTTTTTCTACAAGTTTCCAGTTAACGTCTACAGTGTTGTCTACCTGATTAGGCTGAATATCCTGTCCGATCTGTTGTGGATCGAAGAATGACATCCCTGCCAAATCAAAATAAGTTCTCTTGATTTCGGTCTTTTTGAATAATTCTCCCGGTTTTGTTCTTAACGCTCTAAGAATTACGTGGTCATGGGTTGTTGTATTCCCTTGCCATGTTACTTTATTCCAAGTAGCCTGTTCTCCTTCGTTAATTCTGATCTCCAAGTTTACGGCATCACCGTTCACTGATTTTTCAACCGGTGTCACATTGGAGAAAAGGTATCCGTTATTCATGTAAACGGACTTAATATCGGAATCATCTTCTTTACCTCCGTCTTCACCAACTTTTTTGTTGAATCCTACGGCATCGTAGATATCTCCTTTCTTATATCCTAATAATCTCTGTAAATATTCTGTAGCGTAAACGGTGTTACCAGTGAACGTAATGTCACCGATATAATACTTTTTACCTTCGTTAAGTTTTACATTGATTTCGTAGTTGTTTTTCTTATTTCTCCATACAGAGTCTGAAACAACTTTTGCGTCTCTATACCCTAAAGAGTTATAATAATTAATCAGGTTTTGTTTGTCTTCCTGATATTTATCTTCAATGAATTTTGAAGATTTCAAAATACCACCAATACTGAAACGTTTCTGTTTTGTTTCTTTAAAGGCTTTGTTTCTAAGTTTTCTATCACTTACACTTGGATTTCCTTCAAACTCAATATGGTCGATCTTAATTCTTTTACCTTTATCTACATTAATCGTCCAGTCTACCAAAGCAGGATCTCCGGCATTTACTTTATCCTCAATTGTAATTTTGGCATCAGCAAAACCTTTTTTGATATAGTCTTTAGGAATAGTTGTCTTAAGACTTGACACCAAGTTTTGGGTAATCTTTGTACCAGGCTTCAGGTTGTTGTCTTTAGCCAGTTTTTCACTTTTTGATTTTCCAATTCCTTTACCCTTGAATTTCACTTCTCCAAGTTCCTTCAGATCCTGAAGATAGAATTTAAGAATTACAGTCTGTCCTTCAATACTTTGAACGTATACTTCCACTTCAGAGAAAGATTGGGTATCCCAAAGCTTTTTAACAGCATTGCTGATTTTCTGTCCCGGAATATCTACGCTTTCTCCTTTGGATAGGCCAGTAAATCTGAGGATCTGAGCTGGTGTATATTTTTTTACCCCATCTACAACAATGTCTTTAAGCGTATAAGTACCTACCTCATTGTCTGCATGCACAGCATTGTTTACTTTTGTGCTGTCCTGTGGAGTTACTTGTCCATAAAAATGTGCAGAAGCAGCAAACATAATGATGGGTAATAGTCTAAACTTCATTTTATCGAGTCTTTCTTTTCTTTAAAATTATTGGCCTTGTATCTGATCTCCGGTTAAACCGTATCTTCTTTCTTTGTTTTGATAATCCAAAATACATTGAAAGAAAATATCTTTGGTAAAATCCGGCCATAGAACATTTAAAAACTGTAATTCAGCATAAGCAATCTGCCAGAGGAGGAAGTTGCTTATTCTTATTTCGCCGCTAGTTCTTATCAATAGATCTACAGGAGGAAAATCTTTGGTATAGAGGTAGTTTTCTAATAGTTTTTCATCTATATTCTCTACATCTACCTTTCCTTCTTTTACATCTGAACTGATATTTTTAACGGCTTCCAGTATTTCATTTTGTGAGCCATAGCTGATTGCCAGTACAAGATTTCCTTTTGTGTTTTCTTTTGTAAGTTCTACCACACGCTGCAGCTGCTCTCTTACTAAAGTAGGCAGCTTTTCAAGATTCCCTATCACATGCATTCTCAGTCCTTTACTGAAGATCTCCTCTGCTTCTAACAGTAAGGTTTCCACAAGTAAGCTCATGAGGGTATTTACTTCTTCAGAAGGACGATTCCAGTTTTCTGAAGAAAATGTATACAGTGTTAAATAAGGGATATTGATCTCATTACATGCATTAATTGCATTTCTTACAGCATTAATGGCATTTTTGTGACCGAAGGTTCTTTCTTCGCCACGAGATTTAGCCCATCTCCCATTACCATCCATAATGATGGCTACGTGTTTTGGTAAATTCTCAGAATTTATTTTATCTTTAATCAACGACATATTAATTAATCACAATAACATGGAGGTCTTCCGAACGAAAACGTTAATCCTAAACTGAATGTATTTAACCAGTCTTTGGATTTATCATCTCCAATATTTCTCTTTTTAATAAACTCTTCTTCTCTTTCCTTAGCAACAGCATAATAGTTTCCAGACTGTAATAAAGAGCCTCCTGTAGCCGGATCTAGGATATCGGCATTAAAGGAATTTTTTACATCTTCAGAAAGAATTTTACTGTGATCAAGCTGATCTGTCAAAGTATATCTAAATGTTGCTTCTGCAAATATAGCCCAAGTATGGTTAAATTTATACTTTAAACCTACACCAAAAGGGATATGCATGGTAACTTTTTTTCCTAATGAGTATTCGGTAGTTGTTTTAAAGTCCATTTCATTAATGGGAGCCAGAGCTACACCGTCCGGATCTCTTCTGAAATCATGGGTTAGATTAGCTTTGGGTGCATCAAACATCAAGGCACCGATACCTCCAAAAATATATGGGCTTACCATACTTACCTGTTCATTATTAACGGGGAAAAAATTATATTCAAACATTAAACTTGCTTCATATACATTATTTTTCCCGTATGCATTTCTATTTCTTCTATATTCTTCTTTCGCAGCTTTATCGCTAAACTGAATCTGGTTATATCCTAAATCCAATCTAACAGTTTGGTGCGGGTTAAAATTAAATCTGTATAAAATTCCACCATAAAACGGGATCCCCCAATCCGACATTCTATTTAAATCCAACGGCTTTTGTAAAATATAACTTGTACTCCCTACATCACCCACTAGGTTACTCATACCTAGACGAACCCCCAATTCGTTTCTTTGTGCTTTAACACTCACCACTCCAAGGAAGGCAAGGAAGCTAAACAATAATTTTTTATTCATAAAAGAATATGGATTTATGGTTATTTTAAAATTTAATTTTTGCAAATATAAAACATTTTTATATTAATGATAATCTTAATGTTTAGTTAAAAATAAACAAAAAAACATAATTTGTTATAAAGTAAACGGCAAAGTGGCAAAAATATTCTTTTTTTCATAGAATCAAAATACACAAAGTATGAAAAAACCCCCATTGAATGAGGGTTCAAGGCTCTATTTTTTATTAAACATTGTCTGCATCTTATTCCGTATCCTAATTAATAACGGTTCTTTATAATTTTTATCTTCATCAAAATATCCATATCCATAACCATATCCGTAGCCGTAACCATACCCGTATCCCTGCTTCGTATTATAGTCATTATAAATAAGTCCTAAATGTTCAATTTCATTATTCTGATACTTCTCGGTAATGAGCTTCATCATATATTTCTCTGTGTACTCGTGACGCACCACATAAATATTGGCATCAGAATATTTCATAATTTCATAAGAATCTGCTACCAAACCTACTGGTGGAGAATCTATAATAATGAAATCATAAATCTCCTTCAGTTCCTGTATAAAATTAACATTCCTCTGGCTCATCAGCAATTCTGAAGGATTCGGAGGGATAGGTCCTGAAGTAGCAACATCCAGATTTGGGATCTTGGTGTTATTAATAATCTGATCAATACCCACTTCTCCTGTCAGATAGTTTGAAATACCATATTTATTATCAATCTTAAAATCACCAAAGATTTTTGGCTTTCTAAGATCCATTCCTAAAAGAATAGTTTTTTTATCACTTAATCCTAATACAGAAGCCAGGTTAATGGAAACATAAGTTTTTCCTTCTCCTCCAACGGAAGAAGTTACCAAGATTACCTTACCTTTTTCATCTTCATTATTCATCAGGAATCTCATATTGGCTCTAATTCCTCTAAATGCTTCTGAAACAGATGATTTTGGTTGTTCCAAAACAGTAAGCATATGTTCACTGTTATTATTTCCAATAACCCCAATAAGCGGAATTTTTGTTACGCCTAATAGTTCTTTAATATTTCTGATCTTATTATCCAGCAATTCACCTATTAGAATAAACAAGAGTGGGATTAATAACATTAAAGCGATTATTCCTGCTTTTGCCATTTTTATATTAGGGCTTATAGGTCCTTGTCCAAGATTTTTTGCAGGGTCAATTACGCTGATATCAGACTGATTGGTTGCTACATTTAAACGAGATTCATTTTGTCTGTTTAAAAGACTACTATATGTAGCTTCAATCATATTATAACCTCTTTCTGCATCCAGATATTTTCTTTCTTTTTCCGGATAAGACTGTAAATCGGAATTAGCATCTGCAACCTTTTGATCAAGTTTATTGATCTCATCATAGTATTTGGTATAGTAATTCTTCAGGCTGTTAAAAGAGCTTGTTTTAGCATCATTAATCATTCTGTTTACTTCCTTCATAGGCTCAGAAGCGGGCTTATAGATGGTGGCTAATTCTGATCTTTTTGTATAAAGAGCCTTAAGTTCACTCACAGAAGCAGAGAACATTCCATCTTCAAAACCTGCCGCATTGGTAGTGATCATTTTATCAAAATTCTGTGACTGAAGTGTATTTCTGATATTATTCAGAGAGGCAATTTTGCTTACAATATCTGCTTTTTTGGCTTCGAGGTCTTTTATTGTTTCAAGTGACTTTTCATCTCTATCTTTAATATTATAAAGCTTTTCTGAAGTTTTCAGATAGTTCAGAACAGTGGCAGCAGAATCTAATCTTTTGCGGATCTCATCCAGACTTCCCTGCAGATAAACCGTTGTATTCTTATTAACGGTATTTTTATCTTCCAGTCTTTTTTTCTGAAGTTCAGCAACTGATTTATTCAGGAAATTTACCGTACTGTTAAGATTATAACCTCTTTTACTAATGATCATGATGGTACTGATCTCCCTATCGAAGTTTACTGCTATAGTAGACACAATATCATTAACACTCTGATTTATTGTCGTTAAATTGACAATAATATTATCCAGCTTAATATCAGGAGTAATTGGATTCTGAACCAGCTTAAATCTCAAATTCGGAGAATTATACCATTCATTTACTCTAATAACCTTATTTGCCGGTCTGTTGTAGGCATTAATATTTTGAAAACCTTCTATTTCATAACTGTACAAACTTGTAGACTGCCCTTCTTCCGGCAATACCACTTCATAGGTACCATTTCCTTTTGGTTTTATTGTAATTGGATAATTTACCTGCTGAAGATGCTTTTTATCGATTTCAAGAAAAACAGGGGAATCATCTTTATCTAAATAGGTAGATTTTATAAGTCCCTTGGTAGAATAATTTACAAAAAGATTCAATTCTTTAACCAAATATTCATTATGGGATCTTGAAAAAAGCATTTTCTTTAGATAAACACCATCCTGATTTCCTCCTTGCCCCCAAATGAAATTAATAGATTGATTGGGACTAAAATAACTTGAGGTATTATTGGAAATACTCAGGGATAAATCTGAAGCATAAACATTCTGAGCATAGTATTTACTGTATGCCCAAGAAATGGCGTAGCCAATAAGAAACATAAAGGCAAACCAATACCAGTTTTTGAGTAATCTTCTTGCAAAGTGCTCAATATCAAACAGTGCAAAAGTTCCGGACTTTTCTTTGGGAGCTTCGCTTTTTCCTACGTTAGTATCTTTTCCTGGAATCATAGAATTAAAGTCTTTGTAGGAGTACATATATAGACAATGCAGTTGTAATTGCTGTTACACCTGTAAGCATCGTTTGAATAGGATCTTTACCGAATCCGTTCAAGCTTTTTCGTCTTGTATTAAGATAGATTTCGTCTCCGTTCTGTATATAATAGTAAGGAGAATTCATCAGGTCTTCACGGGTAAGATCTATTTTAGCAATTTTAATTCCCTCTGGAAGTTTTCTGTGGATTACAATTTCTCTTTTATCCACCGTTCTGTTTAACCCACCATTAATGGCCAGGGCTTCAGTAATGGTAAGGGTTGTCTTATGTACTACTTTCTCTCCGGAAAGGCCTGTAGTCTCTAAATCACCAAGGATGTAATAGGTAATCCCATCTGTATTTAATCTGACTTCGGATTTCCCTTCCTGAAAGTTTTCATTTACTTTAGTCTGGATTTCCTTTGACACATCATCAAGAGTTCTTCCTTCTGCTTTAATATAGCCTATCCCGAAGACATTAATATCCCCGTTGATATCCACTTTCAGACCATTAAAATAGAAATTAACATTTCCTCCGGTAGTAGCCCCTGTACCGCCACCTCTTCCGCCTGCTGCAGCTGAGTTGTTTATAGCTCCGCCTCCTGTTCCGCCTGAAACATTGTAAGCAGAGTAAAACTGTGCTGCATCTCCCTTAGGAGTGGTCACTATATTAAGGTTAAGCATATCATTTTTGGTAATCCTGTAAACAGGAATATTGTAGGGAACAAGACCTTCTTCATTAATTACAAGGCTTTCACTCGGTTGTAAATATCTTACATCTTTCACCGTGATGCACGAGGTAAGTAAAAAAGGTAATAATAAAAATAAATACTTAAAGTTCTTCATCATGTTTGAATATTGTTTACAAAAGTAATATTTAATTGTTAATTTTTGTTATTTCTTAACCGATATATCAAATCCGGTAAATATGCTCCCATAAAGCCCAATACAACAACAACCAACAACAGCAGATTCACATTGATGTGTCTCAGATAATATGCCACTGTTACAATCATTAAATAATATAGAATAATATAGAATGTGGACCTTCTATGGGTAAGATTTAATTTTAGAAGTTTGTGATGAATATGGTTTTTATCAGCATCAAAGGGTGACTTTTTGTTATAAAGCCTTACGAAGATTACGTTCAGTGTATCCACAATCGGTAAGATCAGAATGGCTACAGCCACTACCGGTGCAGACTGCAGGTGGTACCTTGGCACATCTGCAAGATTTTTATCTATAAAAATATCTATAAAACAAATAGAGGTAAAGGCCAACAGAAAGCCTAAAAGCATAGACCCTGTATCTCCCATAAATACTTTGTTGGTTCTGTAATTTGACAGATTATAATATAGAAATGCCAAAACTGTTCCGATAATCACCACCGATAAAACAACCAATGGGTAGTTATACTCCCCTAATCTGTAATAGCTTATTCCAAATAATGCGCTACAGATCACAGAATATCCGCCTGCTAACCCATCAATTCCATCAATCAGGTTAAAAGCATTGATAAGAATAATAAAAGTAACAATACTAAATAGAATACTTACAAAATAGCCTAATTCAAAGACTCCGAATATTCCAAAGAGACTTCTGATTCTAATATCTGAACCAATTACGATTAATGAGGATACTAAGATTTGAGCCACAAGCTTTTTATAGGCTCTCATAACCACAATATCATCCATTACTCCAATATACAGAAGGATAACTAGTGAAGCAAACAAGAATTTATAAAGGTCAAACAGCTCGTAAGCAAAAATGGAAACACATATCCCAATGGAATAAAAGATGGCAATTCCCCCAAGATTTGGGATTTTTCTAAGATGTGAACTTCTGACGCCAGGTTCATCCATAAGATTCTTCCTTCTGGAGATCTTTACAATAGTAGGGATGGAGAAAAAGGTAATTAAAAAGGAGAATACGAAACCTAGTCCTATTTTTACATAGAAAATAGGTATTCCCGATCCGCTTAAGAACAATTCAAAGTTTTTCATTCTTTTCTTATCCAGTACACATTATCTTTCCAATTAAACCGACGACGCATATATGCTTTCATCATGTTCTACTGTCCGAAACAATAGTACTTACATTTGTGTTTATATCAATTTTCTTATCAACTTTTTCTGTCCGGCAAAAAATAATAGATAAAAAATCTTTTTTTTCACTGGCAAAGATAAAAGATAATTTGTACCAAAACGACTATAGTTCAATATATCTTGAATTTTTATTTGTCTTTCTCTTATGAAAACAGACAGCTTATCAGCCATGCTGTAAAATGTTTTTTCTTCTTTCACAAAGGCCAGATATGCCAGAAAAGAATACACTCCTTCAAAAATCTGGAAATTTTTCAACTCCTTTCTTTTATGAGCGTATTTTGATTGGCTAAATGCACTTTCCACATCCTGTACGGCCTTCAAAATATCAAGTCCTTTTTCCGTATGGGTTTTCGTGATAGAATCCGTACGTTCAAGGTATTGGTAATGAAAGTTCTGCGTCTGTGCAATGGTTTCACACTCCAGCAATAACTGTGGAATCAGCTGAATATCTTCAAAATGAACTCCTTTTTTAAACCTTTTCTGATTAAAAAGTTCTTTTTTGAACAATTTGTTACAGGCAAAATAGCTGATATCTGAAAAAATTGAGAAGTGATCTTCCAATCTTATCTTTTCTTCCATATTGGGAATTTGTGTCAGTTTTTGGGTTATCTGCCCATTTTCATCTACTTTCTGAATATTACAGATCACTATTTCCGCCTGATGCTTTTCAGCCAAGTGAAGCATTTCTTCAAACATCGTTTCCGTAACGTAATCATCACTGTCTACAAAGCCTATGTAATCTCCTGTTACTCTATCTAGACCAAAGTTTCTGGCATCACTTAATCCGCCATTTTCCTTGGTAAAGGTTTTTATTTTGTCAGGATATTTTCCTTCATACTCTTTAATGATCTCTATGGAATTATCTTTACTTCCATCATCCACTACAAAAATCTCGATATTCTGATGGGTCTGATTCACCAGAGAGTCGAGACATTTTGCCAAATAATTTTCGACATTATAAACGGGAACAATAATTGAAATTCTTGAGGGAACGTTGGTCATACATTAAAATTTCGTCAGTCTTGCATTCAACCAGCCTTTTTTAGCATCATCAAAATCCTTTCTTGAGCAGGGAATACAGTTTTCTATATTTTCATCGTCACCAAAATACCACAAATTACTGAAAGTATCACGCTTAAATGCAAATTGTCTGTCATCAATTAAAACATAAAACAATTCATACTGTCTTTCTTTGGGATGAGACTGCTGAATATTGACCCCTTCGATCAGATACCATATCATTTGTGCTAGCAGTTGATGGTTCAGTTGATTGTCTGAATAAATATTATAATTAAAAATCCCCACTGTTTTCAGGTTTTCACTCAACCCGATTTCTTTCATATAGGCGCAAATTTCTCTTCTGTTTAATCCATTTACTTGCGGATTCATAGAAAATGGTTCACTGAAACTTTCAATAGCATCGCAATTTACTGTGATCAGATCTGCTTTTCTGAAGAATGGTTCTGTTTTTTCAGTAGAATTCATCATTTCTGCTAAACGGATGATGTCAAACTCTACTTCTTTAATCAATCGTACAGAATCCATTTCGTTCAAATGCTTCTGATATCCTAAATGATGATAGTTTTTAATGGAAAAATTCTTAGCTCCGAAAATTTTGCCTAAAAAAGTATATTCATTAATTTCTTCTCCTTGTTTAAGGGAAATTATATTACTGATCTGAGTATAATTGATACTTTTCTGGTGAAAATTCAAGGCTGAGAACAGAGAAAAAGCAAAGTCATTGGAACCACCGATAATCACCGGAAGTGCTCTTTTATAATGACAGGCTGATAAAACTTCCTGCAAAATATAATGGGTATCCTGAACAGACTTTCCTGAGACCAGATCACCAAGATCCACAATCGGAATTTCAAAATCCAACTGTGCAAGTTTATAAAATTCTTTTCTGACTGCTGTAAAATCCTGTACTTCTGCATCGCCACCCGCTCCTCTATAATCTGACACAAATAAAAGAACAATACTGTCTTCTTTTATATCTTTTGTAATCCTGTTTCCGATCTGCCAGCTTTCTGTTTTGAAATTTCTTGGTGAAATGATAAAATCCTCAAAATCCATATTTTAACCTGAAAGTATAATAGTTTAATAACTCCTTGATATAACAAACATACAAAAAAACGCCACAACTGGGGAATCCTGCGGAGACTTTTATTCATAAAAAAAGCCGTTAACACTATTTGTTAACGGCTTTGTATTATATAATTAATATTACTTCTTTTTGGCAGCTGGCTTTTTAGCAGCTGTAGTCTTCTTGGTGGTGGCTGCCTTTTTTGCTGCAGGTTTTTTCTTTTCTGCAAAGGCATTTTTATCCTGATCTGTGATCCATTTCTTCACTTCATCCAGAGAAATTTCTTTCAATTCTTCTGCATCGTATTTGGTATCATCATTTTTCTTTGGAATTTTGAACATGGCTTTTCCAAATTTGATGAAAGGTCCCCATCTTCCATTTTCAAGGGAAATTTTTTCTTTTTCCCATTGCTGGATATATCTGTTGGCTTCTTTTTCAAGTTTAGCATCAATCAGTTCATTGATATCACTCTGAGAAAGATTCTCGAAGTTATATTTCTTCGGAACATTCACAAAAATATCTTTGTACTTTATAAATGGCCCGAATCTTCCTGACCCTTTGGTTACAGGCTCCCCTTTATAAGTAGCAATGGGAGCATCTGCTTTTTTCTTTTCGTTGATGATCTCTTCTGCACGTTTTTGATCGACTGAAAGTGGATCTTCTCCTTTTGGAATGCTGATGAAAGTTTCTCCCCATTTCACATAAGGTCCGAACCTTCCTACTCCAACAGAAACAGCATGTCCTTCAAAGTCGCTCAATTCAAATGGTAATTTGAACAATTCCAATGCTTCTTCAAAGGTAATTGTAGCAATATTCTGACCAGACATTAATGATGCAAAAATTGGTTTTTCTTCATCATCTGTTTCTCCGATCTGGATCATTGCTCCAAATCTTCCGATTCTGGCGTGAATATTTTTACCGGTCTTCGGATCTACTCCTAGAAGTCTGTCTCCTGTTGCACGGTCTGCATTTTCTTCTACATCTTCAATTCTTGGGTGGAATTTTGAGTAGAAATCACCCATCATTTCTTTCCATTTCTGATCTCCGCTTGCAATTTCATCGAAACTTTCTTCTACTCTTGCCGTGAAACCATAATCCAGAATTTCTTTGAAGTTGTCTGTTAAGAAATCATTGACAACTTCTCCTATATCTGTAGGAATGAATTTATTTTTATCACCACCGAATTTTTCATCCAGAACGACTTTTTTGATCTTGTCTTTTACCAAAGACATTTTGATCACTTCACGGGTATGTGGTTCAATTTCTCTTTTATCCACATATTCTCTATTTTGAATGGTCTGAATGGTTGGAGCATAGGTAGAGGGTCTACCAATCCCCAACTCTTCCAGTTTTCTTACCAATCCGGCTTCGGTATATCTTGCACTTGGTCTCGTGAATTTTTCTGTTGCTGTAATGGATTTATAACTTAATACTTCACCAACTTTTACTTTTGGCAATAGTTTTTCGTTATTTTCCTCGTCCTCCTCATCAGTTTTTACAATACCGTAAGCCTTCAGGAAACCATCAAAAATGATTACTTCTCCCTGTGCTTCAAAATGATGTGGCAATGAAGCATTTCCGATTTCAATTACAGTCTTTTCAATTTTAGCATTTGCCATCTGGGAAGCTAATGTTCTTCTGTAGATCAATTGGTACAATTTATTCAACTGTGCATCACCAATGCTTTTCACTGCGAAATCCGTAGGACGGATGGCTTCGTGAGCTTCCTGTGCAGAAGCTGATTTTGTAGTATAGTTTCTTGGAGAAGAATATTCTGCTCCGTATTCTGAGATGATCTGTTTTTTGGCACCTTCAATAGCTTCCTGGGAAAGGTTTACGGAGTCAGTTCTCATATAGGTAATGAATCCTTCTTCGTATAGTCTCTGCGCCAGACGCATGGTATTGGTTACATTGTATCCTAACCTTGATGAAGCTTCCTGCTGTAGTGTGGAAGTGGTAAAAGGTGCAGATGCGGAACGTGTTCCCGGTTTGGTTTCAACATTCAGAACTTTAAATTCTGTAGTTTTTGCCAGCTCAAGAAATTTTTCTGCTTCAGCTTCTTTTTCAAAGTCTTTTTTAAGTTTGGCAGCAATTTCCTGCTCTGTATTGTTTAAGAAAATTCCGTCAAGTTTGAAACTTGCTTTGGGTACAAATTCACGGATTTCTTTTTCTCTTTCAACAATTAATCTTACGGCTACCGACTGCACTCTTCCTGCGGATAGTCCTGGTTTTACTTTTTTCCATAAAACAGGAGACATTTCAAAACCTACGATTCTGTCCAGCACTCTTCTTGCCTGCTGAGCATTCACTAAATTCTGATCAATATCCCTTGGATTTTCAATGGCTTTTAGAATGGCATTTTTAGTAATCTCGTGGAAAACAATTCTTTTTCTGTTTTCAGGCTTCAGTTTCAATTCATCTGCTAAATGCCATGCAATAGCTTCTCCCTCGCGGTCTTCATCGGAAGCCAGCCAAACCATTTCTGCTTTCTTTACTGCAGCCTTTAATTCTGTCACCAATTTCTTCTTGTCTGCTGAAACTTCGTAATCAGGACTAAAGGTGGCAAGATCTATTCCCATTCCTTTTTTAGGGAGATCCCGAATATGGCCGAAACTGGATTTCACTTCAAAATCCTTACCTAAATATTTCTGAATAGTTTTTGCCTTTGCCGGGGACTCTACGATTACTAAATTTTTTGACATTCTAAAAAAAATTTTTTGCAAAAGTAAAGCTTTTTTATTATATACTTTTTGAAATCACATTTTATTTAATAATTCCATGGGAGCAACAAACAGTCTGTAGAGTATTCCTTCGAAAGTAAAACCTCTCCCGGACATTTCTACTCTGTATAGCAAGGACAGCAGTATAATAGCCATTATAATATAAAATTTCCTGTTAATGACTATGGGTTCGTAGACATATATTGAATCTCCTTTTCTCAACATCATGGCAAAAAGCACAATCATCAACATCATATGAATATACATCCACCTTCCCCAATCTATAGCAAGATAAAACAGTGGAAATGAAAAGATAAAGGCTCCGATTAATAAAATATATAAAATCTTTCGTCCATTTAGATATTTTAAATAATAGGCGATATGAAATATGCTTATTCCTAAACTGATAAAATAAAGCAGATATTCATTAAGATGTTCTTTAATATACTGTCTTTCATCAATGTTCCAATAGAAAATACCATAGGTAGGGTGCACTCCTCTGCTGTTAAGAATTTCCAATGACATTCCTTCGTTCACATTTTTTCCCAATACAACAATAGCTGCTGCAGGAATGATGACTGCAAGGAAGAATTTGATATATCTTTTGATCTCCAGCTTTCCGTTTTTCACATAGAGTGCAATGGCAAAGTAAGGAACGTAAAACAGGGTAACTTCATGTAAAAGTGTACTTATAAAGAGTAGTAAACAGAAGATATATTCTTTATACTTTGAAAGCTTATCATTATCTAAAAGGTATACAAAGTAGGTAAACAAAAGAAATACAATAAATTCTTTTTTCCCTACATAAGTTACAGTATTCAAAAGCCCTACGAAACCAATGGAAGACAGTAAAAGTGAGAGATAAAGCAGATCTGTTATTTTATATCTGATGAGCTTTGTATAACACCAAAAAAACAGAGAAATAATTATAAACTGAAAAAAGTAAACAATATAATTAAGACTAAGCCCTGTTATATCCTGAAGAATAAAAAAGAAACTCCCGGACAGCCCTCTTCTTTTGAAACCTCCGTCTTCATAGTTAATAAGCCAGTCTGCAAGAATATATCCGTCATCTTTAAGATTAAATGCAAGGGTAAAAGCAAGGGTATATATGGCTGTTATTATTACTAAAAAGTAGATAAAAATCTTGATATTAAAATTTTGAACTATCTTTTTCATCTTCATAAAGCGCTTTAAAATTCACAAAAAACGAAATAACAAAATAATTTTATGATTTCACAATTTCTACACATACTAAAACTATGTGTTATAAATATCTGAAGGAAATTTTATTTCTTAAGTATAAAAACAATCCAAAAACCTTTCTTCATTAGGGTAATACAAAGTTCTTATAGGTATCAATAGAGTAATTGGCCTTTTTGGCATTAAAAAATGAAAAAATACAAAAGTTAAAAAATACAATAAATAGAAGCCCTGAGAAAATAAATCGTCTTTCTATTTTAGGAACAACTGAAATTGCATTTCCCATAAGTAACATTACAAACCCCATAAAAACCCCTACTAATCTGGAGCTTAAGATAGGGTTTTCCCTTAGAATGAAAAATGCACATATACCTATTATGGTAACGTTTCTATAATACTCATAATAAGGACTTTTTTCTTCTAATTTATCATTAAAATATATAATAAAACCTGTATAAAGAACCATTAAGATTTCAGGTATACCAAAACCTCCATTAATCCTCGCATACTGTTCATCCATATATCCATTAACTCCATCTGAAATTGCAGTACCCCCTGCTATCATATTCAAGAAAACACCGAGTTGTTCATAGATTTTAAAGGGAGACAATATCATTGAAACTAGGACTAATCCAAAGATTAAGAATTTGTTCATAGGAACTCTAACCAACCAATACAAAGGCAAGGTTGCCCACGCCGAAGTATGAAATCCTGCGGCTAGAAATACGCAGAGAAAGTACTTCAATAGCTTCCTCTCTTTAATAAAGATAAAAGAATAAAACATAATTCCTCCCGCCACAGACTGTCTCATCTGGCCCCCTGTAGAAATTAACATTCCAGGAATAAACCCTAATAAAAGTAAGAGGGTTGGATAATCCGAATTGGCAATTAAAAATTTATATACTAATGTCAGCGAAATGATGGCCACCAATAGAGTAACTACATAAAAAGGAAGCCCTAGATCATATACTACCCTGTTCATCAAAATATATATCCATTCCACCCCTAGTTTGGGAGTATTGGTAAAAGGAATATTACTCAGAAAGATTGTCTTATAATCATAAAGATAAGAATAGTCATAAATTCCTCTATAAGATCCGTAATCTGGTCCTACCTCATTCCGAAGCCCAATCAAAATAATCTGAAAGAAACAAATTGTATATAATATTCGGGGGTCTATATAGCCACCAGAATATTCTTGAAAAGTAAGAAATAATAAAATTAAAAAAACAATTAAAAAATAAAGGGGTAATATATCCATAATGCTAATTTATCTAAAAATCATATATCCTTTAAAATTATTTTACGAATAGCCAAACCAAAGCATTAATCTCCTTAGTGGCGCCGCTATCTCAATCCCAGTAAAGCAAGAAGGAGCTCTGTAAAGAAAATTGGACAGAAAAATTAACAATATAAAACTCATATTTTTTTTAGAATAAATTGTTTTATAATCAAAAACTGATATTTTAGAATCAGTACTTGGCAAAAGAGAGATAATCAATAAACTCCAGAAGATAAACAAATTGTAAAACCACCTTCCAATATCAATTGCAATCAGAAACAAGGGTATTGTACACAATAAGCAGACAAAAAAGAAGAGCACCAATCTCCGTATATCTTCTTTCTTAAATTCTTTGATATATAAATAGAAAATCACATACACCAGCTGCAATATGAAAGTTATACTGTAAAGTGAATAGTCATAAAGGTGTTTATAGTAGTAATCTAACTTAATAAACTCATTTTCTTTCCATGTAAAAATATTATCATTTTGCAAATTGATTCCACAAGCTTTAATGATGTCCAATGTGTATTCTGATCCGACACTTTTCATACCTCCAAAAAAAATAATCAAAGTAGGAATACAGAATGATAATGAAATCAGGATAATCTTAGAAAGCTCAATCTTCTTTGTATGAAAATAATATAAAGTAACAAAACATGGAAAAAAGAAAACAAAACTTTCATGTATAAATACCGAAACAAAAAAAATGAAATACAAAAAATACCATCGCCACTTGCTTATGTTACCCTTTGTAAGGGTATAAGTAAAGAAAGATAGCATAAACCATAAGACACCATCCTTTCTTGCCCCCATGCCAGAGTCGGAAACAAATCCCCATAAACAGAAAGGTGTAAATAGAAATACAAAATCAAGAATATTATATTTTTTCAAATTTATTAGCCGTACCAGATAATAGAAGAAAAGAAAATGGAAGAGAAACTGGAAGAAAAATACGATATACTGTACTTTAATCTGAAACTTCTCGTACATGAAAAAAACGATTGTTCCCAACAATCCTCTTCTTTTAAACCCTCCATCCTGATAATTAATAAGCCAGTCACCAAAAGGATAACCATTAGCAATGATGTACGCGAAATAAATCTTAAAAATCAAAAAAAGAGCGATAAAGAATAAAAAAAATCGCAAAAAGTAGTTTGTAATAGAACTCATTTGTGTGTTAATACTATTAATTTGGAACCTCACAAAGGTAATTAATTTCGCAAAAGGAATTATTAATATACCTTAAAGTTTTTACTGAATATCCATAATTACTCCTAAGACTATAATATTGGCAACACCAAACCTATCAATCATCATATGAAGTACTTTCATCTGCGGAACACCGCTTTGATTATCGATAGATTCTTTTGCTCTTTTATTAATCTTTTCTGAAAGATAAGCTTCTCAAAATTTGGCTTTAAAATAGTATACCTGCTTATTCCCTGTATCTAGATTTTCAAATGGAATATTTTTCAACCTCCTATTTTCCTGCAGATCCACGACCTCTCCTTCAAGTGCTCCCCATCCTATAGTCCAAATTAAAGTCATGCACATAAAACCAGAACGAATATTAAGTATTTTAATTCTATAAAAAAACCGCCTCAAAAACTGAGACGGTTCTAAATTTCACATTAATTCATATTATTCTTTGATAATCTTCACTATGGTTTCAGAATTATTAATTCTTACTAAATAGGCTCCGGATAATAAAGAAGAAAGATCAGTCTGTTCATTTTCAAACTTACCTGATTTTACCATCTGACCAGACATATTATAGATCTGATAGTAATACTCTTTAACACTGTCATTACCTTTGATATATAATATACTTTTCACAGGATTAGGGAATAACTCAAGTTTATTTTGGGTTATTTTATCCTCAATTACTGATTTTGCTAAAATATTAGTTGCTCTAGCGGCAGACAATGATGTGATCTGCAGTTTAGGAATTGGGCCTAACTCATTTCCGTTTTCATCGTATTTTACTTTAACACAACGACAGTTTTGAGCAAAATATGGATCGGCATTACTGCTAAACGGAGTTAAATAATTTCCGGCATACTGTATCTCTGTTCTTAGCGCCCTTCCTGTATAATTGGAACCTAAAGCACCTAACCAAAAGCCACCGAAAGTATAATCAATAAAATTATAATCCGGAGCTGCAGGGGTTGCATCTATGGTATTTCTACCTCCTCTTACTCCCAAATTGGCAAAGCTTCCTATATTATAAGCAGGATTGTCAAAAGAGTATCCAACAGCTACGGAACTTGATGGACTTCGGTTAATTCTTGTTCCTCCATAATTGTTAGGAATGCTTACTCCTGTAGTAGGTTTATAAAAAGGAGTTGCTCCTATACTTGTGTTGGATACCCCTGTTAAGTCAGGAATTCTCCATCCTTCCGGACAAGGATCAAAAGGAGACTTTTTACCACCTCTTCCCCATCTTTCCGGAGCCAGGTTAGGCTCATTTGCCAACCAGTCTGCACCATTGGTGTGATTAGTATCCGCTGATTTCGTGGTCATAGTAGGAACCATGAAGATCATTGGATTTTTCACAGAATAAGATAAAACTTTGCTGATTTTATCCGCTACTTTATCTGTAGCCAGTACGTTGGCCTGTACAGAATAATCAGGATATTTTTTAAGATAGGAATCCGAATAATAAGTTGTTGCTGCAAGGGTAGTATATGTAACACTTCCATTGGCCTGTACGGTTCCTAAATAAACCGGAGCTGAGTTTCTGTTGGCATTTACAAAAACAGGCAGCGGATCTTTTCTACCCCATTGGAAGTGTAACCCTCCGGTAGAAGTAGTTTTATTGGCTTCTGCAATAGCCTGATTAGCTCCAAGGTCTCTATCCATTATTTCTGTTTTGATGACTTCACCAGGTTTGATGTAATTAATATAATTAACAGCAGCCTGATTAGGTAATTCAGTAACATAGGTAACAGAGCTGATAGGCGTATTGGTTACCCAAATATGCCAGCTCCAGTAAATTGGATTTGTAATACTTCCGTTATGTAAGGTAACTACAGCATTCCCCGACTGGTTCGGAGCAATTTTAACATTGATATTGGTGTTAGAAATATCAGCCAATGAAGCTGGAGCTGCATTAGAAAGTGAAATATTGCTGATTAAGCCGGTAGCAGTAGACCACAACACATTAGCTTTCAAATCATTGAAATTCGATGGATTCAGAATATCAGTATTGTTAAGCAGTTTGCTTTGAGCAGAGAATGCTTTACTGATTGGGATCTGAATGATAGATTCTGCTGTATTTTTAACAATAGTATAAGAGTTTGGATTGTTTAATCCATCAGCATATTCAACAGCATTATTAAAGTACTCGGTAGGGAAGTTATAGTTATTTACTTCATACAAAGGATCTTTAATACATCTGCACCCATTAGCCCCGGAAGTTGCTCCTGAACCTATAGGATAATATTGATATCTTCCTGTGATGGAAGGTAAAGAAGGATCAGGGACATCCGGCTGATCTCTGTCAGGAATCATACGGAAACCTCTGGCTGATACTACAGGGGTTGCATCAAACCATTTTGGCATTGTTGCTGTCCATAAATACGTTTCGTGCTGATCTGTATACTGCCCTTCATGGTAATTTCTCACAAGAACACCTGTACCTGGGAATATCCCCATATTATTTCCTCCTACATTGCTTAGATCTACACCCACATTGTTGTAAATTTTGAAACCTTTCATATAAGCAGGAGCACTGTTATCATTAGGTTTAATGATATGATATTTATTCGCTTCAAAAGTATTGATGGATATATTATTCTTGATACCAAACGGGCTAAAATCTACCCTTAAATCATCAATATAGCTTCCATTTCCTAAATTGGAAACCAATACAGAAGGAACTCTCCATCCGTTAGGACATGGATCGAAAGACGATTTATCTCTATACGGATTGGCACTAGTATCACTATTATAATTTCCGCTTGTGATAAAGCCTTTTGAGTTATCAGACCATAAGTTTAATTCACTTAATCTATTGGCTGGCAACGTTGTTGAATTACCAAACCAGTTTACCTGAAGATTGGCGTTGTTGTTATAAAGGGCCTGTCCGGAATTGTCATCCTTGTTTACATAAATTAAGCTTAATGGATTTTTAATGGATAAACGTAGATTATTGGGAACAGTAGCATTGGATAATGTTACCGTTTTAATCAAATTATCTATCTTCTGAGACCCATTCGCCATGTTTCTGGACTGTCTGTGTCTTATTCTTCCAACAGATCCCGAAGCTTCATAGAAGTCATTTCCTTTGTATGCCAATGGAGGAATTGGATCTTTTCTTCCCCATTGGTAAAGCAGACCTCCATTTTTGTTAAATTCAGTTCCTGTAATGGTATTACTTAAAGCTCCCAGATTTCTGTCCATCCATCCCCAGTCTGAATCAGGGATTAATTCTACAGTTCCGTCAGTTTTTTGTCTTTTTACTCCATCAAAACTTTTATATGTTGAACCATTTGTAGGATCATCAGTAACCCATACATGCCAAGACCAAAAGATCTCTCCGTTTACTTTGTAAGCGATTACAGCATTCCCTTCTTTAGTTTTGTTGATTGGAACTTTTATTTTTGCCTCTTCTCCGGAACCTAGAATTTCCAAGCTATAATTTTCTCCAGATTTTATTAATCCATGGATATCTTCCCAATATACATCTGCTGTCACAGTGCCTGAAGGGATAGGGCTTCCTCCCATAAGAGGATTGGAGTTCCACATTTTATAAGCCTTTTTTACAGGGATATAAAGACCATCTACTTCAGCATTAGTTTTCTTATCCTTACCCGTAAAGATATAGCTGTTTGGAGCTTTGGACCAGTCTCCATAGTCAGATATAGCTCCGGAGTTAATTGTAAAACAGGTAACAGGACATTCCTCTGTGATTGGATTTGTAAAAATCCCTACATATTTAATAAATTTATTAATCTCGTTTTCTATATCCATCAAAGGCCTTGAAGGACCGTTCCAGCTATTGATTACTTTTCTGTTTCTAATGGCACCCACACCGTACAGTGATGCCTGAGAAGTATTACTTAATGAAAAGTTTTCGGAACCGGGACCTCTCTGTTTATTATTTAGCGGTGGATAGCCAAAATCGTTGGTCGTATTGTAGTTACTTATAGCAGAAAGAGCAATATACTGTCCGTTGGCTTTATACACTCTTAATCCTGTAACCTTACTGATCACAATAACAACAGGCTGCTGATTGGTAAATACATCCCCCAGTTTTTCATTGATATAATTATAAAGATTATAATATCTGTTTACAAGAGCATTAGGATTGGTAAAATCCAAATATCCTCTACCCCATGGTTCTCCTCCTTCTTCCGGTGGTAAAAACCAGTTGCTGAAATTAATAAAGAAACTTTCATTTGAAAATTTTCCTGCAAACATATACACCGGATCATGATAAGAGAACTCGAAAGGACTGGTATCACTGTTCTGATAAATATATTTCTGCGAACTTGCTATCGTAGGAAGATTATTCGGGTTTGTAATGTTAACCACCGGTGAACTGGCATTGGAGTTATCTAATGCGGCATTTCCCTGGAAAGACAAAACAATATCATCCAGTTTTCTTACCAGATGCTGGGAAGTTACCCTGTCTTTTACTCCTGAAACAGTTCCATTCGGATTATATACAACAGTTCCATTCTTTTTAGGGGTAAACAGAAGAGTGTACTGGTTTTCATCCAAATCACAGTTCCCATAAGTGTAATCCGATTGCTTGTAATGGTTTACAGTTTTATTCCATGTAACTGATGACCAATTTGTCACCGTTTCATTTGAACTTAATTCAATTTTAACGGAATGTGCATTCAAAACTGATGACGGCAGCTCAAAATTGGCTGTAAGATCTTCATCATAGTCATAATTCCCTGCAAAAGTTTTGCACCATAAAGATACCCAGTTGTTTTGGGCGTCCTTGTACTTGATGGTAACTTTTACATCTCCTGCAGTGGCGGGTTTTTGAAAGTTTCCTTTCATAACTACCAATCCCTTCTCATTCACATTCTGTGAAATGATGATAAGAGGATCCAGATCATAGACACTTGGAGGCAAAGCAGTCATATGTTTGAATCCAATACTGGTCTCACCGGGCTTGGGGACAGTTGTTGTCCTTGCCCATGTATGAGACGACGCAATACAAAGTACTGCAGCAAAAATCTTTAAGGTCGATTTTTTTTTCATACGTATAGAATTAAAAGTGTTTTTAGTGGGTAAAATGAAAGTATAATCCAAATAATACATTGGTTATCAAAGTAGAATTAAAAAAATATTCCAATCCCAATCTTAGCAATTAAAGCCAGGATTTTATTTTTTTATCTGGAATATACGATTGATTAAATCAGATTCTTGTGAGTAGGTTTCAGAGGTAACGAAATGAGAAACCTGTTAATGGGTAGAAAGTATTTTTTTTCATGTTTATATGTTTTTAGTTTTTCTATTGTGTGTTTTTTCAACTTTAAAAATTTCAGATGAAACTGATCTTTAAAGTCTTAACAAAAATAGAAAAAAAATATATTCCCACAATAGAGATATTCTATATTTGAAAAACCAATAAGATAAATCAAAAATAGGTGATTTAGAATATCATAAAGCTTGTTTATCATAAAGAATATACAAAAAATGCTGCTCTACCTGAATAAAGTAAAGAACGTTCCCTATTTTTTAGATTTTCCTTCTCCGAATTTGGGTCAAATATAAAAAGTTATTATTGATAAGTCTTAAAACATATTCTAATATTCTTATGATATTAGATTGAGGTAATTTTAAAAAAAATTTCAAAAAAAGCTTAAGGGCAATCCCATATCAATTCTCAGTTCATATAATAGAATACATTTTGTGTTTTAATATTGTTTATTTGAAACGATGCACCAGTAATTAATTTCACAAAAGGAATTATTAATATACCTTAAAATTTTTACTGAATATCCGGAATTACTCCTAAGACTGTAATATTAGTAATAATAAGACTATCAAAGAGTTTTCTTCAAAAAGAACCGTCTCAAAACTGAGACGGTTCTAAATTTCACATTAATTCATATTATTCTTTGATAATCTTTACTATGGTTTCAGAATTGTTAATTCTTACTAAATAGGCTCCGGATAGTAAAGAAGAAAGATCAATCTGTTCATTTTCAAACTTACCTGATTTTACCATCTGGCCAGACATATTATAAATCTGGTAATAATACTCTTTAACCCTATCATTACCTTTGATATATAATATACTTTTCACAGGATTAGGGAATAACTCAAGTTTATTTTGGGTTATTTTATCCTCAATTACTGATTTTGCTAAAACATTAGTTGCTCTAGCTGCAGACAATGAGGTAATCTGCAATTTAGGAATTGGTCCTAACTCATTTCCGTTTTCATCATATTTTACTTTAACACAACGGCAGTTTTGAGCAAAATATGGGTCGGCATTACTGCTAAACGGAGTTAAATAATTTCCGATATACTGTATCTCCGTTCTTAATGCTCTTCCGGTATAATTGGAACCTAAAGCACCTAGCCAAAAACCTCCATACACGTAATCAATAGCATTGAAATCCGGAGAAACCGGAAGAGCTTCTATGGTATTTCTAGCTCCTCTTACTCCCAAATTGGCAAAGCTTCCTATATTATAAGCAGGATTGTCAAAAGAATATGCAATAGCTGCGGAACTATAGGGACTTCTGTTAATTCTTGTTCCTCCATAATTATTAGGAATACTGATTCCTGCAGTAGGTTTATAAAAAGGAGTTGCTCCTATACTTGTGTTGGATACCCCTGTTAAGTCAGGAATTCTCCATCCTTCAGGACAAGGATCGAAAGGAGACTTTTTACCACCTCTCCCCCATCTTTCCGGAGCCAGGTTAGGCTCATTTGCCAACCAGTCTGCACCATTGGTGTGATTAGTATCCGCTGATTTCGTGGTCATAGTAGGAACCATGAAGATCATTGGATTTTTCACAGAATAAGATAAAACCTTGCTGATTTTATCCGCTACTTTATCTGTAGCCAGTACGTTGGCCTGTACAGAATAATCAGGATACTTTTTAAGATAGGAATCCGAATAATACGTTGCAGCAGCAAGTGTGGCATAAGTAACACTACCATTTGCCTGTACGGTTCCTAAATAAACCGGAGCTGAGTTTCTGTTGGCATTTACAAAAACAGGCAGCGGATCTTTTCTACCCCATTGGAAATGTAATCCTCCGGTAGAAGTAGTTTTATTGGCTTCTGCAATAGCCTGATTAGCTCCAAGGTCTCTATCCATTATTTCTGTTTTGATGACTTCACCAGGTTTGATGTAATTAAGATAATTAACAGCAGCCTGATTAGGTAATTCAGTAATATAGGTAACAGAATTGATAGGCGTATTGGTAACCCAGATATGCCAGCTCCAGTAAATAGGGTTGGTAATACTTCCGTTATGCAATGTAACAACAGCATTCCCCGACTGGTTCGGAGCAATTTTAACATTGATATTGGCGTTAGAAATATCAGCCAATGAAGTTGGAGTAGCGTTAGACAATGCAACATTACTGATTAAACCTGTAGCAGTAGACCACAGCACATTAACTTTCAGATTATTGAAATTCGCTGGATTCAGGATATCAGGATTGCTAAGCAGTTTGCTTTGAGCAGAAAACGCTTTACTGATTGGGATCTGAATGGTAGACTCAGTTGTATTTTTAACAATCGTATATGAATTTGGATTGTTTAATCCATCAGCATATTCTACTGCATTATTAAAGTACTCGGTAGGGAAGTTATAGTTATTTACTTCATACAAAGGATCTTTAATACATCTGCATCCATGAGCTGCGGAAGTTACACCTCCAGTTAGAGGATAATATTGATACCTTCCTGTGATGGAAGGTAAAGAAGGATCAGGGACATCTGGTTGATCTCTGTCAGGAATCACACGGAAACTTCTGGCTGAAACGGAAGGTGTTGCATCGAAAAACCGAGTCATTGTTGCTGTCCACAAATACGTTTCGTGCTGATCTGTATATTGTCCTTCATGGTAATTCCTTACAAGCATACCCGTACCAGAGAATATTCCCATGTTATTTCCTCCTACATTGCTTAGATCTACTCCTACATTGTTGTAAATTTTGAAACCTTTCATATAAACAGGAGCACTGTTATCATTAGGTTTAATGATATGATACTTATTAGCTTCAAAAGTATTGATGGATATATTGTTCTTGATACCAAACGGGCTAAAATCTACCCTTACATTATCAATATAGCTTGTATCTCCTAAATTGGAAACCAATACAGAAGGAATTCTCCATCCGTTAGGACATGGATCAAAAGGTGATTTATCTCTATATGGATTGGCACTATTGTCACTACTCAAATCTCCGTTTGTAATAAAACCTTTTGAGTTATCAGACCATAAGTTTAACTCACTTAATCTATTGGCTGGCAACGTGGCTGCATTACCAAACCAATTTACCTGAAGATTGGCATTGTTATTATAAAGTGCCTGTCCGGAATTATCATCCTTGTTTACATATATTAAGCTTAAGGGATTTTTAATAGATAAACGGATATTATTAGGAACCGTGGCATTGGATAAGGTTACCAATTTAATTAAATTATCTATTTTCTGAGAACCATTAGCCATATTTCTGGACTGTTTGTGTCTTATTCTTCCAACAGATCCCGAAGCTTCATAGAAGTCATTTCCTTTGTATGCCAATGGAGGAATCGGGTCTTTTCTTCCCCATTGGTAAAGCAGACCTCCGTTTTGGTTATAATTGGTTCCAGTAATGGTATTCCCTAAAGCGCCTAGGTTTCTGTCCATCCATCCCCAATCCGAATCAGGGATTAATTCTACAGTTCCGTCAGTTTTTTGTCTTTTTACTCCATCAAAACTTTTATATGTTGAACCATTTGTAGGATCATCAGTAACCCAAACGTGCCAAGACCAAAAGATTTCTCCATTTACTTTATAAGCAATTACGGCATTTCCTTCTTTAGTTTTGTTGATTGGAACTTTTATTTTAGCATCTTCTCCGGATCCTATAATTTTCAGACTGTAATTTTCTCCGGATTTTATTAATCCATGGATATCTTCCCAATATACATCTGCTGTCACTGTACCAGAAGGGATAGGAATTCCGCCCATAAGTGAATTAGAACTCCACATTTTATAAGCCTTTTTTACAGGAATATAAAGACCATCTACTTCAGCATTGGTTTTCTTATCCTTACCCGTGAAGATATAACTGTTTGGAGCTTTGGACCAGTCTCCATAGTCAGATACAGCTCCTGAATTAATTGTAAAGCAGGTAACAGGACATTCCTCTGTAACCGGGTTGGTAAAAATTCCTACATATTTAATAAACTTACTGATCTCGCTTTCTATATCTATCAAAGGTCTTGACGGACCATTCCAGCTGTTGAGTACTTTTCTGTTTCTAATGGCACCCACACCGTACAGTGATGCCTGAGAAGTATTACTTAATGAAAAATTTTCGGAACCGGGACCTCTCTGCTTGCCATTAAGAGGCGGATACCCAAAATCATTAATTGTATTGTAGTTACTTATCGCAGAAAGGGAAATATATTCTCCGTTGGCTTTATAAACTCTTAATCCTGTAACCTTACTGATAACAATAACAACAGGCTGCTGATTGGTAAATACATCGCCTAATTTTTCATTGATATAGTTATAAAGGCCATAATATTTGTTAACAAGAGCATTAGGCTTGGTAAAATCCAGATATCCCCTGCCTAAATCCTCACCTCCATCAGACGCTAGTAAAAACCAATTGCTGAAATTAATAAAGAAACTTTCATTGGAAAATTTTCCTGCAAACATATACACCGGATCATGATAAGAGAACTCGAAAGGACTGGTATTACTGTTCTCATAAATATATTTCTGTGAACTTGCTATCGTAGAAAGATTATTCGGGTTTGTAATGTTAATCACCGGTGAACTGGCATTGGAATTATCTAATGCAGCATTTCCCTGGAAAGACAACACAATATCATCCAGTTTTCTTACCAGATGCTGAGAAGTCACCCTGTCTTTTACCCCTGAAACAGTTCCATTCGGATTATATACAACCGTTTCATTCTTTTTAGGGGTAAACAGAAGAGTGTATTGGGTTTCATCCAAATCACAGTTCCCATAGACATAGTTTGACTGTTTGTAGTGGCTTATTGTTTTACTCCACGTAATTGACTGCCAATTCGTAATACTTTCATTAGAGCTTAATTCAATTTTAACGGAATGTGTACTCAAAACTGATGACGGCAGCTCGAAATTGGCTGTAAGATCTTCATTATAGTCATAATTCCCTGCAAAAGTTTTACACCATAGAGATACCCAGTTGTTTTGGGCATCTTTGTACTTGATGGTAACCTTTACATCTCCTGCGGTAGAGGGTTTTTGAAAGTTTCCTTTCATAACTACCAATCCCTTCTCATTCACATTTTGTGAAATGATGATAAGAGGATCCAGATCATAGACACTTGGAGGCAAAGCAGTCATATGTTTGAATCCAATACTGGTCTCACCGGGCTTGGGGACAGTTGTTGTCCTTGCCCATGTATGAGACGACGCAATACAAAGTACTGCAGCAAAAATCTTTAAGATGAATCTTTTTTTCATACCAAAAGAATTAAAAAGTGTTTTAGAAGGTAAGATGAATGTATAATCCAAATAATATTTTGAAAATCAGATAGAATTCAAAACACTATCCCAACCCTAACTTTATCGACAAGTCAGGGTCGTAAATTTATTATCTGGAAAACAGGGTATGTTAAATCAGATTCTTATGAATAATTTTAAGAGGCTGCGAACAGAGTAATCTGTAAATAGGTAGAACGTAATTTTTTTATGATTACGTGTTTTTTAGTTTTCTGGCTATGTGTTTTAGAAATCCTTAAAAATTCCAGATATAGCTGATCTTTAAATTTTTAACGAAGTTACCAAAAAAAATAAAAAAAAATCTCATAATAGAGAAATTCTATTTTTGAATAAAAATAGATCATAAATGAAAAATAAATAATTTACCCCATCATAAACCTCATTTATATTGAAAAACATTCAAAAAAACATCACATTAAAATTGAAAAAATAAATAAATCACATCACTGTTTTTTATATTTTTTCTGTTTTAGGTTAATTATAACAAGTTATTTTAAAATGTATTTTAATAGTCTTATGGGGCTTAAATCTAATTGTTTTTTTTTAAAAAAACTTCAAAAAAAGCTTTAGGGGCAACCCCATATCAAGGCCCAATTCATAAGATGGGACACGATAAATAAAGTCAGCAACAAGAATAAGAGAAACGAAAATTATATTTTTATTATTTATCAAAGATCTGTCCATTATTTTCATCCCACCTTTCCTATCAGGAAGCTGGAAAATAAGGATAATAAAGAAAAGAATAAAATGATTATACAACCATCTTCCCACATCAATAGCGATTAAAAACAGAGGAACAGTAGATATAATCAATATAAAAAAAGTGATTAACAGAAATTTCTTATTAGATAGTTCATCTTTCTTAATGATAAAAATATAATAGAGAATGAAGAATATCTGTAGTGTGAAACTCACTAAATAAAGACTGACCGTATTTAGATGCTCCTCATAATATTTTGTTTTAATCAATTCATTTTCTTTCCATTGAAAAATATTTGAATCCTGTAAACTGATACCACATTCTTTAACAAGCTGAAGGGTATAGCCATAATCCGGGTTCATATTTCCCATTAAAAATATAAGTGCTGCAGGAATATAAAAAGCTAATACAATTTTAATTGTTCTTTGAAAATCGAGCTTCCCTGTATGAAGAAATAGGATAAATAAAAAATAAGGGGCGTAGAAAATAAAACTTTCATGAATAAAAACAGATAAAGAGAAAGAAATCAATAAAATATTCTCTCTAAATCCCGAATATTTATTCTTTATTAAAAAGTAAGTAAATAGGGTGAAAAGCAACCATAAAATTCCATCTTTCCTGGAACCAATTGCCGCATCAGACAAGAATCCCCAAAGGCAAAACGGGGTAAGAAATAAAAATACATCTATAATATTTGTCTGTTTAAGTTTAAACAACAATGACAAAATATAAAAAAACAGAATATAAACGATTGCCTGAACGACAAAAACAGAATACTGGAGTTTTATTGAGAATGAATCATATAAAAAAACAAAAACAGTCCCTAGGAGCCCTCTTCTTTTAAATCCACCATCCTGATAATTAATCAACCAATCCGCGAAAGCAAACCCATTACATGCATAATAGGCAAATCCAATTTTAAATAAGCAAAGAATAGTAACCCCTACAAGGTACCACCATTCTAATTTAAATCCTTTCAGTGCTCTTTTCATCGAACTAATTTATTATGAATTTCACTGTTTTGGTATCACATTTTTAAACTGATGGGCAGCCACTACAATTCCTGTAAGAATCAATGGTAAAAAAAGTCTTGTTTCCCAGAAAAGGCCTACCATAGCAATCATTATCAGATATGGAATGGCAAAGAAAAGGTACTTTCTTATGAGCATTTTTCCTTTATCATTACACAACAGATAACTGAAATATAAACTTATTATTCCAAACAGAAGACCACTCAGGTTAAAAGGACTGCTGAAATTATCAAGGAAATAAACTCCTTCCACAAAAGAAACATCCTGATGAATCGTTATTCTAAGCCCGGCATAAGGAACAATAAAAGCAATCACCAAAAAGACAAGTTCTTTGATAAAAGTAAAATCTTTATTTTTTAATTTTTCAAAATCAATGCACATTGCAGCAAAGAAAGAAATATTCAGGCATGAAGTTTCTCTTGCCAACGTAGAAATAAATACCACTGCGCATAAAAGAATAAAATCTGTGAGTTTCCTGTGCTCTAGATATTTCAATGTGAGTAATGCTCCCCAAAGATAAAAGAAGATTGCAATAGAATCACAGTTGGTGGGAACATACTGTATAATAACAATAAAAAATATCGCCAGCAGATGGATCATTCTTCTGATAGTAAGATGCAAGGCACCTAGCTTAAGAAGCGCATGCAAAACAACCGAGGATAAAATAAAAAAGAAGCTGTTAATCAGAAAAATACTGTGATAAAATAATGTTCCCTGCTTTAAAAGAAAGTTTTTCAGAAAGGGAAGATAATTATTCACAATGAAAGTCACTACTTCTGTAACATGTACACTCAGATAATTGGGAATTACTCTGTAAGCATATACAGAAGCGAACATAAAATCAGGAGCCTTTTCCATGGTTTTCAATCTTACATAGGAAGATTCAAAGCCATAGTAAGCCATAGCAAACAGCAGAAACGGGAGTACTGCTACAAATAGAAATCCGTTTATTTTTTCATCATTTTTTTTCAACATATCAAAAAACAGATTCTTATTTTTTTAATAATAATTATGGTTTAAAATACATTTCATCAAAAGGGAACTTTTACAAAAGTAGAATATTTTATTGATTTTCAGCCAAAACTTGTCCTGAATTATTTTGATGTAATTCATAAAAATTTAAATTTGCAGACTTGATTCAAACGCAATGCATCGCTTTTTTATATTTTTATATTATCTGATTTCCAGAAACAAAATTCTTTCTGTTTTTACAGCATTAGGAATTGCTCTCTTATGCCTTTTCTTTGCTTCCAAGATTAATTTTGAGGAAGATATTAACCAGATCATCCCTAAAAATGAAAAGTCGGATCTTACCGCAAAGGTGCTTAAACAACTTAATTTTTCGGATAAAATTATTGTTATCATAGAAAATAAATCTAATGAAGACAGCTTCCAGCTTTCTGAAACTGCGGATACTTTTTTACAAAAAACAGAACCATTACAAAAGTATATTGGCTCCATTCAGGGAAAAATAAATGATAACGAAATCTCTGAAACCTTTGATTTTGTGAATCAAAACCTGCCATTATTCCTCAATGAAAATGATTATAAAGAGATTGAAAGGAAACTTCAAAAAGACAGCATTGCCAAACAAATAGAGGATAATTACATTTCATTAGTTTCTCCTACCAGCCTTGTCACTAAGGAATTTATAAAAAAAGACCCTCTGGGACTAACTTTTTTAGGAATCAAAAAATTAAATGCCCTGAACATCAGTAAGGACTTCAAACTGGAAGACAGCTATATTGTAACCAAAGATGGTAAAAACCTCCTGCTTTTCATTGAACCTAAAAACAAAAGTAACGATACAAAGGCCAATGAAGCTTTTGTTGACCAGCTTAATACCATAAAAAACAATCTCAATAAACAGTTCAGGGGAAAAACCGAGATCAGTTATTTTGGTTCTCCGGTCATTGCCGTTGCCAATGCCAAACAGATCAAAAAAGACATTCAGAATACGGTTGTGATTTCTATGACAGTACTTTTGGTTCTGCTGATTTATTATTTCAGGAATTTCTTTACCCCAATTATTGTGTTTCTTCCAACAGTATTCTCTGTTTTACTGGCTTTATTGGTCTTGTACTTTATTAAGGATAAAATTTCTGCCATTTCATTAAGTGTAGGAGCTATCCTTATCGGAATTACCATAGATTATGCATTGCATATTCTTACTCATTATAAACACAATAACAATATTGAGGAACTTTATAAAGAGATCACCAAGCCTATTATTTTGAGCAGTGCAACTACTGCTGTTTCTTTTTTATGTCTGGTATTTGTAAGATCTGAAGCATTAAAGGATCTGGGACTTTTTGCCGCCATCACTGTTATTTTATCTTCCGTTAGTGCCCTGATTATTGTTCCACAGCTTTATAAGCCTAAACATGTCAAAGAGAAACTGAATACCAACTTCATTGATAAAATCGGATCATACCCGTATGAAAAAAACAAACCTTTGATTATTGGATGTTCCATCATCATTCTAGCGTGTTTGTTTGGATTCAGGCATGTAGGCTTTAATGAAGATATTGGGGATCTGAATTACATTCCGAAAGAAATGAAAATCAGTGAAGCTAAACTTCAGAAACTATCGGATATTACTTCTAAATCCATTTATACGATTTCTTATGGAAACTCTGAAGAGCAGGTGTTGGCAAGAAACTCTCAATTAAACATATTCCTGGAACAGGAGAAAAAAGAGGGCAAAATTCTTAGCTATAACTCAATCGGAAGCATTGTTCTGTCTGAAAAAGATCAGCAAAAGAAAATTGAGGAATGGAAAAGCTTCTGGAATGATAATAAAAAGAATCAAACCGTTTCTGAGCTCATCAGCAATGGAAACAAATTCGGGTTCAACAGTTCAGCTTTTGACAATTTCAATGAGGTTTTAAATAAAAACTACTCTACATTAGACATCAAGGACTATGAAAAAGTAAAAGCTCTTCAGATCTCAGAGTTTATGAGCAATGAAAATGGTTTTTACACGGTTTCCAATGTAGTGAAAGTTGACGAGAATAAAAGAGATGCCTTCATTAAGGATATTGAAAAGAAACATAATGCCATTGCGATTGACCGCCAGCAAATGAATGAGAACTTTTTAGGTCTATTAAAAAAAGATTTCAATACGCTGATTAATTATTCCCTTCTGGCTATTATTTTAACAATTATTGTCTTCTTCAGGAATTTTGAACTTACTATTCTTACCATGTTTCCTATTGTTCTTACAGGAGTGGTAACCGCCGGAATTTTATATTTTTTAGGACTGGAATTAAATATTTTCAGTACAGTAGTTTGTACATTAGTCTTCGGAGTTGGGGATGACTTCAGTATCTTCCTTACTCAAGCCATGCAAAAAGAGCACACCACAGGGAAAAATGAGCTTCCGACTTACAGAACCTCCATTATCTTAGCAGTATTCACAACCATTTTATCTATTGGGTCTTTAATTTTCGCCAAACATCCGGCTTTACATTCATTGGCTTTGGTTGCCCTGATCGGAATGTTCTCTGTGATTATCATTACTTCTACCCTATATCCTTTCTGGTTTAGGTTATTGATTACCAACCGATCAAAAAAAGGACTTTCACCCATTACATTCAGACTATTTTTACGAGCTGTATTCTCATTCTTATATTATGGACTTGGTGGATTGGTATTTTCCGCCTTCGGAAGTATTTTCATTAAAAACTCCAAGGGAAAAACATTAGACATCATCAAATTAATCCTGGCTAAATTTTTAACATCTGTGCTTTATTCAAGTCCACTTGTTAAGAAAAAAGTTATTAAAAATCCAGCGGAAGACTTCAGTAAACCTGCTGTTATCATTGCCAATCATACTTCCTTTTTAGATACATTGGCTATTGCTATGGCAACTCATAAGATCATTTATCTGGTTAATGATTGGGTATATCAATCTCCGGTATTCGGAAGACTGGTAAGAGCATTGGGCTTCTATCCGGTTTCTCAAGGTATTGAAAACGGAATGGATCAATTGAAGGAAAAAATTGCACAGGGATATTCTCTTGTTGTTTTTCCAGAGGCAGAACGTTCTTATTCCAATGATGTGAAAAGATTCCATAAAGGAGCATTCTATCTTGCAGAACAGTTTGAACTGGATGTTCTTCCTTTATACATTCACGGAAATTCGGAAGTATTACCCAAAGGGGATTTCATTATCTATGACGGAAGCATTACAGTAAAAGTGGGAGAAAGAATCAATAAAGATGATCTGAACTTTGGTAAAAATTATTCTGAGAGAACAAAAAAGATCAATGCTTACTACAGAGAAGAATTCACCAAACTGAGGGAAGAAATTGAAGATGAAAATTATTTTAAAAAGCAGTTATTCCTAAGCTATTTATATAAGGATAATGAAGTAGTGACAGAAGTAAAGAAAGACTTCAATGCCAATAAATCGGTTTACTTTGAATTGAATAAACATATTGCTGTGGATGCCAACATTCTGCATATTGCTGATGATTTTGGACAAAAAGATGCTTTACTTACTCTTTATCAGGCCAGCAGAAGAATTTTTTCGTGGATTAGAAATGAAAATAAAAGAGCAACAGCCTCCAATAATTATCTGGTAAAAAGGAGAAAAATAAACTATATAAAAGATCTGTCTGAAGTGAATAAGAAGATTGATGTTCTCTTGGTTTCTGATGACAGTTTTAACATCAGCGATCTTGAGATTCTTCCTGAAACCATCATTTTCATCAATACAACAAACAAGGCAATAGAAAGTAAAAATCATACATTAAAATTCAGTTCTGAAGCATTAAAAGTATTTAAAACTGAATAATAAATATGAAAAACATATTTTTGTAAACACTAAAAAGATTCCATGAAAAAAAATATCCTTGTCATATATTATTCTCAAACCGGCCAGCTGGAGGATATTGTGAGAAATATTGCCAAGCCTTTTGAAACTCAAAAGGAAGAATATGATGTTACGTATTATAATATTAAGCTAAAGGAAGATTTTCCTTTTCCGTGGCCAAGTGATGTTTTTTTCAACACCTTTCCGGAATCTTATTTACAAATACCTAAGGAAATTGTACCGCCTTCAGAAGAAATCCTTAACAAAAAGTATGACCTCATCCTGTTCGGATATCAGGTGTGGTATCTCACCCCCTCTATCCCGATTATTTCATTTTTGAAAAGTGGTTATGCAGAGCGCATCCTGAAAGACACTCCTGTAGTCACCATTTCCGGAACCCGAAATATGTGGATGCTTTCTCAGGAAAAACTGAAAGTATATTTAAAAGACTTAAAAGCCCAACTTGTAGGGAATATTGCACTAGTAGACCGGCATGATAATTATACCAGCGTACTGACTATTCTTCGCTGGCTGACCACAGGACAAAAGGAAAAATCTGGTATGCTTCCGGCAGCAGGAGTTTCGGAGGAAGAAATTACAGGTTCTGTAAAATATGGAGAGATTATCGAAAAGCATTTTAAAAACAATGACCTGGAAAATTTACAACCAGATCTTGTAAAAAATGGTGCTATTGAAATCCGTCCGTTTTTAGTGCGTGTAGAAAAGGTAGGGAACAAGATTTTCACAGTATGGTCTCATCTGATTATCAAGAAAAAAGAGAAACGCCCATTGCTGATAAAATTCTTTAAGGTATATTTGATGGCTGCGATATGGATCATCTCACCTGTCGTTTTGGTGTTACACCTGCTTACAACCCCTATATTTTGGTTTAAAAGACAAAAACAAAAAAGATATTTACAAGGAATTAATTTAAAATAGAATGTACGACGTATTTATAACAAAAGCTTCAAAATTTTTACCCAATGAACCGGTATCAAATGAGGAAATGGAAACATATCTGGGGCTTATCAATGACGCACCTTCTAAAGCCAGATCACTTATTTTAAGAAATAATAAAATCACCACAAGATATTACGCTTTAGATAAAGAAGGAAATCCTACACACTCCAATGCACAGCTTACTGCAAAGGCAATCGAAGGACTTTTTGATGAGAATTTCAAAAAGGAAGATATGAAATTATTATCCGTGGGAACTACTTCTCCGGATCAGATTCAGCCTTCACATGCTTCTATGGTTCATGGTGAACTGAACATCGGGAAATCGATTGAGATCAATACAGCTACCGGACTTTGCAACTCAGGGATGAATGCCCTTAACTACGGATTCCTTTCTGTAAGAGCCGGTGTACAGGAAAGTGCTGTATGTGCAGGTTCTGAAAGAATGTCTGCATGGATGACTGCTGATAAATTCAACCATGAAGCTGAAAATTTAAAATTATTAGAAGAAAGACCTATCATCGCTTTCAAAAGAGAATTCCTTAGATGGATGCTTTCTGACGGAGCAGGTGCTTTCTTATTAGAAAATAAACCTAGAGAAAACGGTATATCTTTAAGAGTGGAATTCATTGATTTCTATTCTTATGCTCACGAGATCGAAGCATGTATGTATGCAGGATGTGAAAAGCAGGAAGACGGAAGCTTAAAATCATGGGCAGATTATCCATCTGATTCCTGGTTGAAGGACTCTATTTTCGCCATTAAACAAGACACTAAAATCCTTGATAAATATATTCTCGTAAAAGGTGCTGAAAGCTTAAGAGCTTCTTTCGATAAACATAATCTGGATCCTGAAAAAATTGACCATGTATTGGCCCATATCTCTTCAGGCTATTTCAAAGATGGATTGAAAGAAGAATTCGCTAAAAAAGGGATGGATTTTCCTGCTGAAAAATGGTTCTACAACCTTTCTGACATAGGAAATATCGGGGCTGGATCTATCTTCGTAGCATTAGAGGAACTGATGAACTCCGGAACACTGAAAAAAGGAGAAAAAGTACTTCTTTGCGTTCCTGAAAGTGGAAGATTTGCCTATTCTTGTTCTTTATTAACAGTCTGCTAATGGAAAACAGACTGCCAACATCCGATAAAGATTTTGTACAAAGCCTTATCCCACAACGTGCGCCATTTGTAATGGTACATGAGCTGTCAGAATATTCTGAAAACCATCTTATTTCCGGTTTTGAAATAAAAGAAGATAATCTTTTTGTTCATGACGGATTTTTTCAGGCTTCAGGGCTTATTGAACATCAGGCACAAAGTGTAGCACTGCATACAGGTTATAAGTATTATCTGCTTGGAAAAGATGCTCCTACAGGATATATTGGAGCCATTAAATCTTTTGAAGCCGAAATATTGCCTAAAATTGGAGATCAACTGAAATCTGAGGTAACCATCCTCAATGAAGTAATGGGAGTAACGCTTGTAGATATCGTCACCAAATTAAATGGTGAAGTAATTGCAAAATCTCAAATGAAAACTGCTGTAAAATAACTTTTAATGGAAATCAGGGAAGAAAATATCATCAATATTCACAACTTTTTACCGCATCGTGAACCGATGCTTATGGCAGACTATATCCTGGAACTGACCAAGGAAAAAGTAGTGACTTCCTTTGAAATAAAAGAAGACAATATCTTTGTTCATAACAATGAATTGGCTGAAGCAGGCTTAATTGAAAACCTCGCTCAAACCTGCTCATCTATCCTTGGACAAAGCTTCTTCGAAAACCCGGAAGCAGATACCAAAGTGATAGGCTTTATCACCAATATCAAAAAGATTGAGATTTTCGGACTTCCAAAAGTAAATGACAAGATCATTTCAAAAGCATCACTGATTTCCCAGTTTGAAAATATCTGCCACATCTTCTGCGAAACCTTCAACAATGATGAGTTGTTGATTCGGGCAGAGATTAACCTGTTTATCCAGGAGGTAAAATCGTAAAAAAGAAAAGAAAAAGATTATAAAAGCTGTACGTTTTGTGCAGCTTTTGTTTTTTAATGATTAGTTTTTAACGTAATGATCGCAAGGGTAAACAACATCATATTTCACGTGAAACATTCTACAATTCCGTGGAACACTCACTATCAGACAAGTAGGCTATTCAAACAAAAAAGTGGAACATTTCTGCTCCACTTTACCTATTATTAAAACTAAAATATTAGTATCCGAAGATCTCTTCAAGAGACACTTCCTGGAATGTTCCCATCTTGTTGATAGATTCCATATTCAGGTTTTCTTTTTTACCGATAATTGCTGTATTGTATTGTACAGGTTTTACTTCTGTATTATAGAACCCAGTCAGCTGAGGCAATGTCAATCCCTGGATTTCAGCATATGTATCTTTTCTCAAGTCATAATCAACCCCTAATTTTTTAAGTGCTAACTGGCTGAAGAAAATATTAGTTCTGTTAATCCTGTTGGAAGCGATCTGCTTTAATGCTGAACCTCTTGCGTTTTCGAACTGCGTTGGAATTTGTGGTAACTCCGCCATTAGTTCGCTCATTGCACTTACAGCTAATGGAAGTTTATTTGCCTGCGTTCCGATATAATTCGTGATATAGTTAGCATGCCCTTTTTCTGAAGCATTTGCATAAGAAACATAGGCAGAATACGCTAAAGACTTACTTTCTCTGATTTCCTGGAAAACGATAGAAGACAATCCTCTTCCGAAATATTCATTGAAAACATTGGCTTTTCCAAAGTTGCTTAGATTTACAGGACTTCCTTTCGCTACTTTAGCCATTTCCATCTGTACCATGTCATAATTCGTGAAATATACATTTCCAGTTGTTGCAGGCTCTGCATATTCCTTAGCTTTTGCAGGCTGTAGACTTGCGTTTACAATATAAGGCTGTACCGCTTTCTCCATTCCTGCTTTGTCCTGTCCATAAAGAAGTACCTCGTAAGGATATTGATTCAGCGTTTTTATTTTTTTCATTAACTCTACAGCATCAATGCTTTCAAGACGAGCTTTAGAAATTACATCTGTCATTCTTGAGTCTTTCCCATATTTTGCATAGTTGGAAAGAGCACCCATAATTCTCACTTTATCTTTTTTAGCAACTTCTCTGGCTTCAAGAATTGTTTTTACAGTTTGGCTGTAAATCGCTTTATCCGCTTTTACGTTTGTCATCCAATGATTCATCAGCTCCACCCCTTTCTTCATATTGCTTTCAAGCCCAGATAAAGTAACCGTAGTTTGATCGTTGGAAGTTCTGAAACTGTAAGAAATTCCTAACTTATAAAACTCTTCTTTCAACTGCTCCGGAGTATATTTATCTGTTCCAAGATATTCGAAAACAGTTCCTGCTAACGAAAGTTCCTTATCATTGTCTGTTCCGAAAGGGAAAACATAACTTACCTGAGCAATTTCATTGTATTTATTCTTTACAAAACTTAAGGTCTTATCTTTTACCTTCGAAGTCTGAATTGCTGTTTTATAATCAATGAATTCCGGTTTGATTTCAGTAACCTTAGTATTTAAAATATCTTTAAGGAAAGGTGATTGAGCTTCTCTGTTCAGTTTAATAGGAGTAATTCCTGGATTTTGTACGCGAACAAGTTTATCATTTACTCCTTTCTCTTTGTACACTACCACATAGTTATCCTTAAAGAAATCATTCGCAAACTTCACTACATCAGCCTTAGTGATCTTTTCATACTGATTGATCTCATCCAGCTCCTGTTCCCAAGTTCTTCCTTTGATATAAGAATCATAAAGCTCAGTCGCCAAACCATCAGCAGTTTCCAGCCCTTTCATACGCTGAACTTTTTTATCATTTACGATAGCTTTTAGCATCCAATCCGGAAACTGTCCTTTTTTAACAAGATCAAGCTGATCCAATAATAATTTTTTAGCCTCATCAAAGCTTTGTCCCTCTTTAGGAGTCACTACTAATGCAAACGTTCCATACATTTTGAATGGAGATTCGTAAGCTCCTGCTCCTAATGTTTTTTGCTTTTGGTTGATATTAAGGTCAATTAAACCGGCATCACCTCTGTTGCTTAAAATCTCAGCTACAACATCTGCCAGTCTCGCTTCCTGGCTTCCGTATGAATCTGTTCTCCACGCCATCGTCATTCTCTGAGTAGATGGACTTTTTACTGTTCTGGAAACAATTTGAGTCATTGGCTCTTCTGTTACCATCTTTTTCATCGGAAGTTCCTTGTATTTGAAAGCTCCGAAATATTGGTCAACTAATTTTATAGTTTTGTCAAAATCAAGATCTCCAACCAATACTACCGCCATGTTATTAGGCACATAATACGTATCAAAATACTTATGAATAGCTATCATTGATGGGCTCTTCAGGTGTTCAGAAGTACCGATAGTAGTTTGCTGTCCGTTAGGATGTTTTGGAAAAAGAGCTTCCATCAATGCATAGTTTACCAAACGTCCGTCATTATCCTGTGCCCTGTTGTATTCCTCATACACCGCTTCCAATTCAGTATGGAAAAGGCGAAGTACCAGTTCCGAAAAACGTTCCTTCTCAACTCTTAGCCATTTTTCAAGTTCGTTAGATGGAATATTGTTTTTGTAAACCGTTTCATCCAGCCAGGTATGAGCATTCGTTCCCGTAGCTCCTAACGAAGAAATAGCTTTATCATATTCATTCGCAATTGCAAATTTTGAAGCCTCCTGAGATACCTCATCAATCTTTTTGTAAAGCTCTTTTTTCTTTGCCGGATCTTTTTCTGCCTTATGCTGTTCATAAAGGTCAGAAATCTGCTGTAGCAAAGCTTTTTCCTTTGCCCAATCCTGAGTTCCAAGCTTTGAAGTTCCTTTGAAAACCATATGCTCTAAGTAGTGGGCCAATCCTGTATTATCACTAGGATCATTGTTTGATCCCGTTCTCACCGGAATATAAGTCTGGATTCTTGGAGCATCTTCATTTTTAGCCAGATAAACCTTTAATCCGTTTTTCAGGGTATACACTCTTACCCCTGCCAGGTCATTCTTTACCGTTTCATACGTATAGCCCTGGGTATCTGTTAGTTTTTGAGTATCGAATTTCTGAGCCATAGCACTAAGCATACAGAAAAGCGAAACAGAAATAAAAAGTTTCTTCATAGTGGTTATTTAATAATTTTTATATTCAAATTTCTAATCCATTAGTCTTATAACAGGAGACACTTGTTACAGTTTACTCCGTCATAAACATGCATCATAAGTATTAACAGTATTTCTTAAGATTTCATTACAATCAAATAGTTAAACATCTCTGAGGGAAAAACTGAAGAAAACAAAGATTTCCCTTAATAGTATAAACCACAACAGAGATTCCAATATCAAATTACACCCAATGAAACCGGAGAAAAACAATCATTATCTTTATCATTAAATTTTGAACAGAAAATCTGATACAGCCTTTATTTCAACGTAATTCTATCATAAAAGCAAGTACAATTTTCATATTATGTATTTTCACTATTTTAGCCACCTGATTAAAATAATCAAAAACAGGTGAGCTCTATTTCATCTGGAACCTAAAAAATTAAACATTAGTCAGATGAAAAAACAAGACCTACCTCAAGACGAAAGTAATCTGAAATCAGCCAACATGACAGAAGTTCTGTATGTAACGGATGAAAATGATAATTATACAACTGCAAACAGTACAGGCTGGGATGCTAAAAAAGCTGCTTTAGATGAGTCTATGGAGCTTATTTATGAGAGAATTGAAGAAGCAAAACAAAGCGTTGCCAATAATATTGTAAGCCCCATCGTTTATTTTATGGAACTTAATAAAATGGACCTTGGAGTACTCGCCTCTTATGTAGGAATGTGGCAATGGAGGGTAAAAAGACATTTTAAACCCAAAGCATTTAAAACACTGAGTGAAACTGCACTGAAAAAATATGCCGATGCATTTGGAATTTCAGTCAATGAACTAAAAAAATTCGACGGGAAATAAATAAAGTGATACATCCATTTTATTTACCTATGAAAAAGATATAAACTGCAAATGAAATTAAACTTTGAACACCATCAGACAGCGCATTGCGAAAACGGTGTTGCTTCTAATCTACTGCTTAACAGAGGACTGAAGCTAAGTGAACCTATGATCTTCGGAATCGGTTCAGGATTGTTTTTTGTCTATCTTCCCTTTCTAAAGGTGAATTTTGCTCCAGGCTTCAGCTATCGTCCGATGCCAGGTGCTATTTTCAGTAAGGCAGCTAAAAGATTAGGAATTAAAATCAAAAGAGAAAAATTCTCAAACCCTCTGGATGCTCAAAAAGCACTGGAAAGAAACTTAGCACAAAATATCCCTACAGGACTTCAGGTAGGTGTTTTCAACCTTACCTATTTCCCTGAAGAATATAAATTCCACTTCAATGCCCACAATCTTGTGGTATATGGTAAAGAAGACGGAAAATTCCTTATCAGTGATCCGGTAATGGATTACACCACTTCTCTTACAGAAGCAGAACTCGAAAAAGTAAGATATGCCAAGGGAGCACTTCCTCCAAAAGGACACATGTACTATCCAATTTATATTCCGGAAGATGTACATCTGGAAGAAGCCATAAAAAAAGGAATTAAAGATACCTGCAAAAACATGCTGGCTCCAGTACCTCTTATTGGAGTAAAAGCTATGAGATGGGTGGCTAAGAGCATTCCAAAATGGGCAGAAAAGAAAGGAACAAAAGTAACCAATCATTATCTGGGACAGTTGATAAGAATGCAGGAGGAAATCGGTACAGGAGGTGGAGGCTTCAGATTTATTTATGGAGCATTTCTTCAGGAAGCAGCTGTTATCCTTAAAAACGATGAGTTAAAAGAACTTTCAAAAGAAATTACCTCTATTGGCGACCTTTGGAGAGATTTTGCCGTAGATATTGCCAGAGTTTACAAAAACAGAAATGCCAAGAGCGACATCTACAATGAATTATCAAAAACAATGCTTCATATTGCAGATTTAGAAGAAGCTTTCTATAAAAAACTGAGAAAAGCAATCTGATATGGCAGAGAATATGATCGAGATCAAAAATCTATATAAAAAATACAAAAATTCCGACGAGTTTTCTGTGAATGATATCTCTGTGAATATCCACAAAAACGATATCTACGGAATTCTTGGACCTAACGGAGCCGGAAAAACAACTTTGATTTCCATGCTTTCGGGATTAATCAAACCTACTTCAGGACAATTTACGATTGACGGACTATCTCCACAAAAAGACAATTTCAAGATCAGGCAGATCATGGGTATTGTTCCACAGGAATATGCCCTCTATCCTACTCTTACAGCCAAAGAAAACCTGATGTTCTTTGGAAGCTTATATGGTTTAAAACATAAACAGCTTACCAAAACTATTGATGACTCTCTGGAAATTATGGGACTTTCAAAATTTGCCAACAAACAGGTAGGCCAATTCTCAGGAGGAATGAAGCGCCGTTGCAATCTCATTGCCGGAACCCTTCACAATCCTAAAGTTCTATTTTTGGATGAACCTACCGTAGGAGTAGACGTACAATCTAAAAAAGTAATCATTGATTTCCTTTTAGAATTGAATAAAAGCGGAACATGCATTATCTATACTTCCCATCACCTTTCTGAGGCAGAAGAATTCTGTACCAAGATTGCGATTATCGATAAAGGAAGAATTCACGCTGTGGGAACTCCTGAAGAACTTGTTTCTCAGATTGCCCATGCTGAGAACCTAGAAGATGTTTTCATTTCATTAACCGGAAAAGAATTAAGAGATGTTGTTGTATAAACTGTGGAGAAGTTTTATTAAGGAAATTCTTCTGCTGAAAAGAGATATCGGAGGAATTGTCATCATTTTCGTAATGCCGTTGCTGCTGATTGTAACCATTACCCTGATTCAGGATTCTACCTTTAAAAACCTTGAAGGTTCAAAAATCCCCATCATTTTTATTGATAATGACAAATCTGAAGTTTCTAAAAATATAAAAGGTGAACTGGAAAATAGTAAGACCTTCCAGCTGCTGACCAATTTCAACGAAAAATCAGCACAGGATGCTGTATTTGCGGGAGAATATCAAATGGCGATTGTCATTCCTCAAGACCTTACGAAGGATTTAAATTCCAATATTGATTCCAAAGTTCAGGCGATTGTAAGTTCATTTGGATTGGAAGGTGATTCTGCAAAGACAAAAATAGAAACCCCAAAAGCTAAAGAAATTCATTTGTATTTTGACCCGGCTACCAATGCTGGATTCAAAAACTCTGTAATGAATTCCGTAAACAAAATGGTTTTTGAGATCGAAAACAAAAAGATCTACAAAGCCTTTCAGGATCAGTTAGGAACTACTGAAAATCTTGAAGAGAATAAAAATCTTATCAGTTTCAAAGAAATCACCCCTACGAAAGGAGAAATGGACATTATGCCCAATTCTGTTCAGCATAACGTTCCTGCCTGGACGCTTTTCGCCATCTTTTTCATTGTTGTCCCTTTATCCATCAATCTTGTAAAAGAGAAAAGCCAGGGAACGAGTGTAAGAGCAAGAATAAGCCCTACTCCCTATTTCGTTCATATTTTAGGAAAGACATTTACTTATCTTATTATCTGCCTCATTCAGTTCTTACTAATGGTGGCTGTAGGTATTTATCTTTTCCCATACATGGATCTTCCGGCATTTGATGTATCCGGCAAAATGTTCCAGCTTGTTACGGTAACCCTGTTCGCTGGACTTGCGGCCATTGGATTTGGAGTCTTATTGGGAACTATTGCAGATACCCAGGAACAATCGGCACCTTTTGGCGCAACATCTGTAGTAGTATTGGCAGCAATTGGCGGAATCTGGGTTCCGGTATTTTTAATGCCTGAATTCATGCAGACTGTAGCCAAATTTTCTCCTATGAACTGGGGATTGAATGCTTATTATGATATTATTCTAAGAAACAGCGGAATCGGAGGTATTACCAAAGAGCTGGTATTCCTGTTTTTATTTTACATTGCAACCGTATCCATCTCTATTTTCTACGAAAGAAAGCTTCATAATATTTAATCTATTTTATTACTAATATTGTCAGAAGGTTTCTGGCATCCAAAAACAAAACTCAGGAAGAAAAACATGCAGTCTAACGAAAATATATTAACCTGTACTGAAGAAGTAAGAGTACGATTCAATGAGACAGATCCACTGGGCATTGTCTGGCATGGTCATTACATTGTTTATTTTGAAGACGGAAGAGAAGCTTTTGGACGTCTGCATGGTCTTACTTACCTTGATATTCAGAAGGCAGGATATGTAACACCTATCGTAAAAAGTACCTGCGAGCATTTTCTCCCTTTAAAATATGGAGAAACATTCAGAATTGTAACCACTTTTGTCAATTCTGTGTCAGCTAAACTTATCTATAAGTATGAGCTTTTCAACCAGGAAGACAAATTAGTATGCAGTGGAGAAACCATTCAGGTATTTCTGGACAGCAACGGAAGTTTATGTTTATACAATCCGGAGTTTTTTCAAAACTGGAAAGATAAAATGGGATTATCATGAAGAAGGAAATTTATATCACAGACTACAACTGCGTAACTCCTCTTGGTTTTAATGTGGATTCCAACTGGAAGGCACTTTTAGCCGGAGAATCCGGAGTTACTTTACATAAAATTATAGAAAATCAGGACGCTTTTTATGCCTCCGTGATTGATTCTGAAAAGCTGGATGAAGAATTTGGTAGAATTTTCAGTCAAAGCAACAATCAGGAATTCACAAGACTGGAAAAAATGCTTCTGTTAAGCATAAAACCTTTGGTGGAAAAGCATCAAGTAACAGAAGGCACAGCTCTCATCCTTTCTACAACAAAAGGGAATATCAGTTTATTAAAAAACCAGACTGAATTACCGGAAGGAGTTTATCTATCACACTTAGCTCAGAAAATTGCTGATTTTTTTGGGTTTAAAACCCAACCTATTGTGGTTTCCAATGCCTGTGTTTCCGGGGTTATGGCTATTGCTGTTGCCAAAAATATGATTCAAGCAGGAAAATATAAAGATGCCTTTGTGATTGCGGGAGATGAAATTTCTGAATTTGTGATTTCAGGCTTCAATTCATTTCAGGCTATTGGCTCAGAGCCTTGCAAACCATACGATAAAAACAGAAATGGGATCAATATTGGTGAGGCTGCAGCTGCAGCTTATATCACAGCTAACCCTTCCGAAAATGAAAATTTCAGATTTAAAGTATTGGGAGACTCAGCCATCAATGATGCCAACCATATTTCCGGCCCTTCCAGAACAGGAGACGGCTTATACGGTAGTATCAGAAATGCTATGATGGAAGCCAATATTTCTTCAGAAGAAATCGATTTCATTTCAGCCCACGGAACGGCAACATTATATAACGATGAAATGGAAAGCATCGCATTAAGCAGAATGGAGCTACAAAATGTCCCGCTGAACAGCATGAAAGGCTATTACGGACATTGTCTGGGAGCCTCCGGATTGCTGGAAAGTATTATTTCTATGGAAAGTGCTCTTCAGAATACCCTGATCCCTTCTAAAAACTTTGAAGAAATGGGTGTATCTCAACCTTTGAATATTATCAGGGAAAACCAGTCAGCAACCGTAAGATATATTCTGAAAACCGCATCTGGTTTTGGAGGCTGTAATGCGGCAATTGTGCTGGAAAAATGTTTAAATAAATAGGATGAAGAAAATAAGCAGCTGCACCATAGAACATTCAAAAATAACCGTTGATGGAAACCTTATTTTTGAAACCGAAAGCAATACATTCCCGGAATTTGCCAAAGAAGCCTATAAAAGCTTAGAGCTCAGCTATCCGAAATTCCACAAAATGGACAGTTTGAGTAAATTGGCTTTTCTTTCTGCTGAAATGCTATTAAAAGAAGAAGATCACAGCAGAACAGCGCTGGTTTTTGCTAACAAATCCTCCAGTTTGGATACTGATTTCAAATATCAGGAAAGTATCAATTCCCAGGAGAATTATTTTCCTAGTCCCGCAGTTTTTGTTTACACTTTACCCAATATTTGTGTAGGTGAAATCAGTATTAAGCACAAAATGCAGACAGAGAATGCTTTCTTCGTTTTGGATGAATTTGATGAAAAATTTTTAACCGATTATGCTGAGCAGATTCTCCAATCCGGAAAAGCGGATAAAGTATTGTGTGGCTGGGTTGAATTATTTCAGGAAAATTACAAAGCTTTTGTATATTTGCTAACCTTATAAAAATGTAACCATCTGGCAATCTGAAAATGTAGTAATGATAAGTCATTAATGCATTGGTAAACTGTTATATTGGTACATTGTTAAATTAAAACTTTTTATGGAAAACTTAAAAACTGAATTGAAGCACAAAATTATTGAAGTACTTAACCTTGAAGACGTTTCTGTAGAGGAAATTAAAGACACAGATCCGTTATTTGGAGGCGGATTAGGATTAGATTCTATTGATGCTTTGGAATTAATCGTTCTTCTTGATAAAGACTATGGAATAAAATTAGCCGATCCCAAAAAAGGAAAGGAAATTTTCCAATCTATCGATACCATGGCTAAATTCATCGAAGATAACAGAACAAAATAAAAATGAATATAACAATCTAACAGTGTATCAATGTAAGAATAATTGGTAAACTGCTAGATTGGTACATTGTTACATTATTTAATAGAATGAGCCAGAAAATTGCCATAACAGGAATGGGCATCATTTCCTCCATCGGAAACAATGTAGAGGAAAATTTTATTTCATTACAGTCCGGAAAACATGGTATTTCAGATATTCAGATGTTTGAAACCCGCCATGCAGGAACCATTAAAACAGGGGAAATAAAATTATCCAATGAGGAACTTGTACAGAAACTTCAGCTTAGCGAAGACAATAATGTTACAAGAACATCTTTATTAGGGATGGTAGCCGCTAAAGAAGCTGTAGAAAGTGCAGGAATATCAGATATCAACGGGTACAGAACCGGACTGATCTCCTCTACCAGCGTCGGGGGAATGGATATTACTGAAAAATACTTCTATTCCTACGAAGACTTTCCTGAAAAGCAAAAATATATTGACGCTCATGATGCCGGCAATTCCTCTTTGGTGATTGCCGATCATTTGGGATTAAAAGGCATGGTTTCTACTATTAGTACAGCTTGCTCATCCGCAGCAAATGCCATTATGATGGGAGCCAAGCTCATTAAAAACGGAGTTCTGGATCGTGTTATCGTTGGGGGAACAGATTCCCTTTCAAAATTTACGCTGAACGGATTCAATACCCTGATGATCCTTACAGACTCTTATAATACTCCTTTTGATAATAACAGAAAAGGATTGAACCTTGGAGAAGCAGCTGCTTTCTTAGTTCTTGAATCCGAAGAAATTGTTAAAAAGGAAAATAAAAAGGTGCTGGCTTATCTTTCCGGATATGGAAATGCCAACGATGCCCATCACCAGACCGCATCTTCTGAAAACGGACAGGGTGCATTTTTAGCAATGCAGCAAGCCCTGAAAATTTCAGGTTTGCAAAAAGAAGACATCGATTATATCAATGTTCATGGAACAGCAACTCCTAATAATGATTTATCTGAAGGAATTGCGATGATTAGAATATTTGGAGAGAAAAACGTCCCTGAATTCAGTTCTACAAAAGCATTTACAGGACATACACTGGCTGCCGCTGCCGGAATTGAAGCCGTATTTTCAATTTTAGCCATGCAGCACAGTCTCATCTTCCCAAATCTGAATTTCAAAACGAAAATGGAAGAGTTTGATTTAACTCCTGTTACTGAATTGAAGGAGAAAAATATCAATCATGTTCTTTCTAATTCATTTGGGTTTGGAGGAAACTGTTCAACCCTAATTTTTTCTAAATCATGAGTACAGTATACATCAACAGTGCATCCTGTATTTCTGTTCAGGACACTTTAAACGAAAATATTCTTCAGAATCTTAACCCGGAAAATTCGGTAAAGATCATTAAAGCCATAGAGCCTAATTACAAAGAATTCATTCCTCCTGCAATGATTAGAAGAATGTCTAAAACTGTAAAAATGAGCTCTGTAGTTTCTCATTATGCTTTAAAAGAAGCTGGAATCGAACAACCGGATGCCATTATTGTGGGAACCGGAATGGGATGTTCTCAGGATTCTGAAAAATTTCTGAAAAATGTGATTGATAATCATGAGGAATTTTTAACTCCAACATTTTTTATTCAATCCACCCATAATACTGTTGCAGGCCAGATCGCCCTTGGATTGCAGTGTCATGCCTACAACTTTACCTATGTAAATACATCTTCATCACTGGAGTTTTCCTTTTTGGATGCCCAACTTCAGATTAAGGATGGTGAAGCTGAAAATGTTCTGGTTGGATCAACCGATGAGCAGACCGACAGAACCATGGAACTCTACTGTCTGAATAATACCATTAAAAAAGAATCAGATCTTCCTGCCGATTATCTTCATTCTACTACCAAAGGTGTTATTTGGGGTGAAGGAGCAAGCTTTTTCGTTCTTGGAAAAGATAAAATAGAAAACACTTATGCAAAACTCACCGACATTAAAATCAGTAACAGATTGGAACTGGAGGAAACTTCAGATTTTATTTACGAGTTTTTAACAAAGAACAATCTCTCTACAAAAGATATTGATGCTGTAATTTTAGGCTTCAGCGGAGATAAAGATTCTGATGCTTATTATACAAAGGCCATGGATCTGTTTCCAGATTCAGCATTACTGTATTACAAACATCTGAGCGGAGAATTTAATACAGCAAGTGGTTTTTCTACATTTATAGCTTGCCATATTCTAAAGGAACAGCAGATCCCGGAAGTGATGATGATTAACACAGAGAAAAAAGCAGAGGTGAAAAATGTACTTCTTTACAATCATCTGGCAGGTAATGACCATAGCTTGGTATTATTGGAAAGAGTGTAATTTTTGTCATTCAGAGCACAGCCCAAAGGTTTGCGAACAAGGTTTTGAAGTGAAGCGTGGAATCTCAAAATAGATAATTTAAATGTATTAGTCTAGATTCTTACAGAGTGACAAAAAGAGCTCAAAATAGATCAAACAGACATAAATTTGTTACAATTGTCATTCTGACGAAGGAAGAATCTCTACCAGAAATAAAAAAACACCCAATAATGAGACATTATTCATTCATCCTATTTTATCTCTTCTGCAACGTTTTTATCTATGCGTTTCAGGGAAGCCTTTGGGTGTATATCGCGTGGTTTCTTGCTTTTTCTGCAGTAGTGGTTTGGGGATCATTTGCTATTGAACTGGGATATTTCGTCAACAGCATTACTCATAAAAGAACCAAAATTAAAGAAATAGCCCTTACTTTTGATGATGGTCCAACGGAATTCACGCCGAAGTTTTTAGATTTACTTAAAGAACATGAAATAAAAGCCACTTTTTTCTGTATCGGAAAACAGATTGAAAAATATCCTGAAACCTTTCAAAGAATTATTAAAGAAGGACATACCATCGGGAATCATACCCTATCGCATTCCAATTCAACAGGTTTTTTATCAACTTCAAAAATGATTGCAGAGATTGAAAACTGTGATACAATCATGAAGGATGTTGGTAATATACAAACCAATTTATACAGACCTCCATTCGGGGTTACCAATCCGAGTATTGCTAAAGCAATCAAAAGAACTCACAAAATAAGCATCGGATGGAACGTCCGCTCTCTGGACACCATTATTGATGATGAAAAGAAAATCTACCAAAGAGTAACTAAAAGCCTGAGAAAAGGGAGCATTATTCTCCTTCATGATACTTCAGAAAAAACGTATCGTGTACTGGCAGATTTATTAGTATTTTTGGCGGATAAAAAGTACTCAACTTTTACAGTTGATTCTATTACAAATTCAAGAAAAAATGATTAAAAATATTGCTTCCGGAGCATTTTTACTGGTATCCGGATTATTTTTCGCTCAAAACACAGCTATGTCCGGAGCAGAGGCTAAAGCATTCGTATCCAAGGTTTCTGCAGACACCAAAGAGATCAAAACGCTGCAGAGTGATTTCACCCAGACCAAGAAAATGGATTTTCTGGATAAAAGCATTGTTACTTACGGAAAAATGTCTTTGCAGACTCCTAATATGCTGAGCTGGAAATACACCAAACCTTATCAGTACAGTATTGTTTTTAAAAGCAACAAGATCTACATTAATGACCAGGGAAAAAAATCATCTGTAGATGCCAAAAGCAAAACTTTTGAAAAGATCAATAAACTGATTGTCGGGAGTTCAAACGGAACCATGTTCAACGATCCTGAGTTTACGGTCACTTATTTCAAAAACGGAAATTACAATGTGGCGAAATTTATTCCGAAGACTTCACAGCTTTTAAAATACATTAAGCAGATTGAACTGTACTTCCCTAAAAGCCAATCTACGGTTTCTCAAGTGAATATGACAGAAGCTTCGGGAGATACTACCAATATTGTTTTCAAAAATACAAAGATCAATGCTTCCATTCCTGCGTCAGAATTTACTTTATAGCCTGATTCTGGTATTGGCTGTTTCCTGTAAATCCTATAAGCTTACTGATGTGAAACCAGCTCCAACCACAGAAAAAACAGTTGAAAATCTTTATTTTTCGTCTGCTGAAGACTATGTTTATAAATGTCAGATGGATATTTATAAAAATCATGTAAGCGGTATTCTGATTATCAAAAAATTGAATGAAACAACGCATCGTGTCGCTTTAACTTCTGATTTCGGGAATAAACTGATTGATTTTGAAATCTCAGATCAAAATTTTAAGCTCAACTATGTACTTCCGGACCTGGATAAGAAAATTGTCATTAACTTCCTGAAAAATGACTTTCAACAGCTGTTAAAAAGGCAATATCCGGTGAGTGAAAGCTTTGAAAATGAAAACGCTAAAATCTATCTCTCTAAAATCGATAACAAAAGCTATTATCTGTTCTTCAATAAAGAAAACAATCTCCTGAAACAGATCATTTACACAAAAAATAACAAGGAAAAGATCGATTTTACTTTTGATGCGAAAAAGCATATCTTCGCGGACAGTTTACACTTAGATCATAAGGACTTTAAGATCAATATAAAACTATTTCAAATAACTGAAAATGAATAATTTATAGATGAAGAAAATATATTTCCTGCTTTTTGCACTCATCTCCGGACTGTCTTTTGCACAAGTAACTTTCAGCCTTGGAGTAAGAGGAGGTGCCAATTTTTCACATTTCACACAAGGCAATGGAGTTGAAAAATACTTAATTTATGATGAAAACACCCATTCCTACGATGAGATAAAAGGATCTTATAAATTTAAGAATCGTACAGATTTTTATATTGGTTTTTTTGGAAATATAAGACTTACTAAATTCTATGCTTTGCAACCTGAATTTAATTATTCTAGACAAGGTGCAAAAGTAGAGAGTATGGGCAGAAATGACAGAGATGAATATAAAATTTCTTATTTTGGAACTCAGTTAGTAAATAAGTTTTATTTTAAAAATTTTAATGTGCTTATAGGCCCTACCATTGATGTGGTTGTGGAAAAAGACTTTGATCCATCCTATAATTTCGATTTAGGAATTACGGCAGGGGCGGGTTATGACATTACCAAGAATTTTGGGGTGGAAGCCAGAATAAAACATGGCTTCTTACATACCATTAATAACTACCAGGGAAAACATGCCAATGTAGTTTTCCAGGCTGGAGTATATTATACATTTAATCTTAAAAAATAAGATCATGCAAACCATTCTTACAGATTTTTATACTTTAACATCATACGAAAAGGCAGAAAACGGAAGCTTTACTGCTCACATCCATTTAAATAAGAATCACGACATTTTCAAGGGACATTTTCCTGGAAACCCTGTGACTCCAGGAGTTTGTATGATGCAGATCATTAAAGAACTGACAGAAGAATTTACAGGTTCATCGTTATTTTTAAAAACGGCCTCGAATGTAAAGTTCATGGCCATTATCAATCCTTTTGAGACTCCTGATCTGAAACTTCAGTTGGATATAACGGAAGATGGTGAGGATGTTAAAGTAAAAAATGTAACCTCTTTTGGCGAGACTATTGCATTGAAACTGTCTGTAAGCTATAAAAAATTAATGTCATGAAACTTATTTTATCCTTCGTAGCGGCATTTTTATTTTTCTTTCAGTCTGATATTGAGGTACTGAGAAACAGTTATGCCAAGGCCAATGATTCCAGCACGAATACATCAAATTTCATTGACGTTGCAGAAAAACAATCAGGTTCTGATCCGGTAACGTTAGGGTATAAAGCAGCTGCCAAAATTATGGAAGCCAAAGTATCTAAAGGAAACCGAAAAGCTCTTGTAAAGATAGGAGCAACGAACCTTGAAGGAATCATCAAAAGCAATCCCAATAACGCAGAACTTCGTCTGATAAGACTGAGCGTTCAGGAAAACATCCCTAAAATTGTGGGATACAGAGGAAGCTTAAAAGATGATAAAGCATTTCTACTGAATAATTACAGCAAACAGAATGCAACTTTAAAAAACTATATCAAAAGGTTCGCCATGCAGTCTAAAACGATTACCGAGACTGAAAGAGCCACTTTAAAATAAAAACATGTCCCTTGTTGAAGTACAAAATGTAATTTCCGAAAGGAAAATCTGCATTTTAATACCTACTTATAATAATGAAAAGACCCTAAAAAGGGTGATTGACGGCGTTTTAGATTACACCGAAAGTATTATTGTGGTTAATGACGGTTCCACCGATTCCACGCCTCAGATTTTGAACCAATATCCTCAGATCACGGTAATTTCCTTACCTGAGAATAAAGGGAAAGGAAACGGGCTTAAAACAGGCTTCAGAAAGGCAAAAGAATTGGGATATGACCACGCTATAACCATTGATTCTGACGGGCAGCATTATCCGGACGATATCCCTGTATTTGTAGAAGCCCTTCTTCAGGAAGATGAGGATGTTCTGCTGATTGGAAACAGAAACATGTCTCAGGACGGGATTCCAAAGAAGAGCAGTTTTGGAAATAGATTTTCTAATTTCTGGTTTTGGTTTGAAACCGGAATCAAGCTGGAAGACACTCAATCCGGGTACAGACTTTATCCTTTGCACAGAATTCCAAAGAAATATTTTACCCCTAAGTTTGAATTTGAAATTGAGATTATCGTAAGAACCGCCTGGAGACACCTCCCGGTAAAGAATGTTCCCATCAAGGTTCTGTATGATCCTGCAGAGCGTGTTTCTCACTTCAGACCGTTTAAGGATTTTACCCGAATCAGTATTCTGAATACTATTTTGGTAACCATTACCCTATTCTACATTATTCCGAGGAATTTCGTGAATAATTTCAAAAAAAAAAGCTTTAAAAGGTTCATAAAGGAAGATGTACTGGAAAGCGACGGAAGCAACCGTACCAAAGCATTTTCCATTGCTCTTGGAGTCTTTATAGGACTTTCTCCTTTTTGGGGATTCCAGACTTTACTCGTGATCAGCTTATCTGTACTCTTCAAACTGAATAAGGTTCTGGCGTTTATAGCTTCCAATGTCAGCTTACCGCCATTTATTCCATTTATTATTGCAGCATCCTTATTTCTGGGCGCTCCGTTTGTACATGGAGACAGTAATCTCCTCAGTCAGGATCTTAATTTTGATCTGATTAAGAATAATCTACTTCAATATGTAATCGGAAGTTTTATCCTGAGCACCACACTGTCTGCCGTTGCCGGAATAAGTACTTTTCTTTTTTTGAATAAACTGAATCCTGAGAATAATTAGAATAAAAGAATAAGCCCCGAAAATACTCTGAGGCTTATTTATTTTTATTGTTTATTAATCTTCTTATTGGTTTTATCAAGATATTTTTTAATCATTTTCTGATCCGGAACCGTAGTTATTTCCTTGGTAAGGGCCTTTTCAAACTCTGTCTTTGCTTTTGAATATTCTTTTTTGTGATAATAATATTTCCCGGCTAGAAAATATACTTTCCAGAAATCAGGATTCAAAGACTGATAATAAGAAATGGCATCATCTGTTAATGCAATATCCTTATTGTCTGTAGCATCACTGATTTCTTTGCTCAACATTCTGGATATTTCATAATTTTCAAATTCTTCAGAATCTGCAAAAGGATCACGTGGAATATTCAATTGTGATTTTGAAAAGTTATCAGGTTGTAATGCTTTACCTGAAAATATTTCATTGAGATCATAACATACAAATTCTCCTAACTGATAAGGATTGGAAGATACCCAAACTAATTTCTTTTCAGGTGAAAATATAATAGCATGATGGGCTAAAAGCTGATTTAAAGCTTTCTCATTTCCATAGCCTATACTTTTATCTTTTAAACCGGACCGGTTCCTTAAAAGGGAAGCCATTTTCCCGGGAGTCAACTTTTTTTCATCCTGTAAAAGCTCCTGAAGCTTTTCGTAGCGATATTCCGAGTGACTTTCTTTGATCTGTTTCTGATTTCTTTTATCATCTTTATAAGCATCAGATTGAAAATGATTGGTACAAAGCACCTTGCTTGTATTCTGAACCCTGTACACTCCGAAATTTTTCGGGGAAACTTCAATAATTACAGCATTTCTATCATGAGCGCTTCCCACTAAGATTGATTCTGAAACAAAAACATTCCTTTTTTTAGCGATAGCAATGGCCTCTTCGATGGTTTTAGCATATTGCAAAATTTCCCTTGTTACCAGAGAAATAGGTGTTTTCGCAGTAAGAGGAATCCTTGATTTCCCGGCATTGATGGTTACTGTTATTCCTTCTTTATTCATTCCTGAAACCACGCCTATCATTCCCGGCCAGCTTACAGACATATAAGGAATTCCATCTTCCGGTTGCACAAATTCAACCAGTTTATTTTGGGCAAACTCATCTCCTACATAGAAATCGAAATTTCTCCCAATCAGTATATCACCGTCTTCTGTGTTTTCGTTCCAGACCGCCAGGGAAGTACAGCCTACCATTGCCAGATCCTGCATCGCATGCCCAATATCATGAGCCCCATGTAAATATAAATTCCTCAGATATCTTGGTGCAATAAAATCATATTGATCTGAAGAATACTGTGACAAGCCATACAATTCTGCCTGATAATCCTCTCTTACATTCAGATACATTTTACGGTTGTACCATTTCAAGAAGGTATTTAAAAGTTTCTGTTTAAACTTTGAAGGAACAAAACCTTCCACTTTGGAGAAGAATATTCCCTCTTGTTTCTGCATCAGATCCTGAGTTAATGCTCCGTTATTATACCCTAATTGTAAAGGATTTCCTTTAATATAAAGCTCCCAAAGCTGTTGTTTATTTTTGGTGAGAAAATTCTGTTTATAACTGAATGTACTGTCATTGATCTTATTAACCTTCGGAACTTCCAGAGTATATTGTTTTACATCAGGAAGATGATGAACAGATTTAGACACCCCGCATGCACTCAGGAGAAAGAAAAAAAGGAAGTATATAAAGAGTCTTTTATGTGACAGGTATTGGATATTAGTTTTTTTCACGGTTGTTTCTATTAGGTCATTGGGCCCAAACGGCTGTTGATAGTATCTTTTCCCAGGATTTCAGCACAGGTATTGAATGCGCCTATGGTAACCCCCAAAATTCCGTGCATATTCACGGATTGGCCTGTCAGAAACAGATTATCAATTTTTGTACGGGGAGAAACCATGGTTTTCAGAGGATTATCTGAGTTTTTCATATAACCGTACATATTTCCGTCAAAGCTTCCGATATAGTCTCTGTAAGATAAAGGAGAAGACGTATATATCTGTTGAATAGCATGCCTTAAACCGGGAATCTTCTTTTCCAGAGCATCAATCATTTTTTCAGTCTTTTCCAGTTTGAATCTTTCATACTGTTCTCCTCTTTCATGTTCATCCGCAGCTGTATTCACTGTACTTTCCCATTGTTTCACCTCATCAAAATCCATATAAGAAATAGCGGTGAGGCTTTCCGCAAACTCAGGATGATGCTTTGAAGGTGTAGATGAAAGCATATAAGTCTCCGGCCAGTCTTCCTTATTGTAGCGGTATGCATTCCAAACCTGTTTTTCAGAGGAATAATGGTAGATATTGTAATTAAAATTGGGTAAATAATGAGGCTTTAAAACAAGATAAACACTGAAACAGGATGAAATCGGCTGCCAGCTTAAAACCCTGTTCAGAAAAGATTTTTTCAGTCTTTCTTCTCCAATCAGCTTAATGGTGGAACGTATTTCAATATTGGAAATAAACTGCTTAGCGGCATATTCTTTCCCTGACTTTGTTTTTACGGAAGTCAGGGTGTTATTTTCATTAAAAATAAATTCGGAAACTTCTGAATGTTTGTGAACTTCAGCTCCATACTGACGAAGCTTTCGGATCATCAATTTGGAGATCTGACTTCCTCCTTTTAAGCATTTATAAGCACTTTGTATGTAAGAATTCACCGTTAAAGCATGAACATAAAAAGGAACATTCTCAGAATCCCCTGCATACAGGAAATTAGACCCTAATAAAACTGCCTGAAGTGTTTTATTCTGAGTTACAGATTCTATAAATCTTTTTGTATTTAAATGCAGAATTTCTTCATTGTAGTTGTCCTTCCCTACCACATGATATCTCGGAAACTGGCTGCATACATACTGAAGTTCTTCACAATAGTTTTCAAGGTTTTCTTTTTCTTCAGGAAAATAGGTGGATAGCTGTTCTACAAAATTCTCATAGCCCTGAGCATGTGGATATTGGATCGTATCATCTCCAAAGGAAATTCTGTCATATCCGTCTTCATCCATCTTTTGAAGTTCCAGTTCCTCCATAATCTCAAGATAGGAGAAGAAACGGTTCAGATTCTGCCCTTTTGAAAGCCCGCCCAAATAATGAACTCCGGTATCAAAAATAAGTTTATCCCTTGAAAAAGTCTGCAAATTTCCGCCATACTGGTTATTTTTTTCCAGCACGCAAACCTTCAGGCCTTCTTTCGCCAAAACAAGAGCCGAAACAAGACCTCCCAATCCACTGCCGATTACAAGTATGTCATATTCTTTTTTCAAAAGAGGGTGTGCTTTTTTTAATTAAGAGATTGGGAATTTAAGAAATTTGGATATTATTTTGTGATTACTATACAGGAAAGTCCTATTTGAACAATATCATTTTTAAAATTCAGTCTCTCAATATTCCTTAGTGATTTTGAGTTTTATTATTAGTTTTCAGGGAATAAAAATAGAAAAATTAATCAACATCATCCCAAAAGTCGAAATAATTAAACCATTGAAGCGGATATTTTTTCACCATGGTTTCAAGATTCTGAACATAAGACTGTAAAAGTCCCTGAGAATCCCTGTTCTTGATATTCTGAGCTACCCTTGCATACAAATGATAATGAAGATTTTTTTCTTTCATCACGTAGACATATATCACGGGTACTCCTAAACGGGATGCAATAAGAAATGGCCCTGCCGGAAATTTGGCACTTTTTCCCAACAGATCCGCTTCCAGGAATTTTGAGCCTTCAAAATAACGATCACCGGTAAAACAGATCAATTCATTATTGGACAAAGCCTGATTGATCTCAAAGATATGCGACATATCTTCTTTGACATAAATGAATTTGATATTGCTCTTTTTTACAGAAACACTTTCCAGGTATTCCTTGATAACAGTAACTTCCTGATCTGTAGTAACCAGATTGATCTGACAGTCAAAATCAATATCTGCAAAGAAATGTTCTGCGACTTCAAAATTACCGATGTGAGCACTGATAAGAACTCCTCCTTTCTTGGCGGCTAAAAGATTTCTGAGGTTTTCAATGCCATCGAATTCGTAAGTATATTTCTCTCTCAATCCGGCAGAAATAGCCGTTTTATCAATTAAAACCTGCCCGAATGTGAAGTAACTTTTAAAAATGGAGCATTTGGCTTTCCAATAGCCGAGATGAAGTCTTTTCTGGAAGTAATAGAGAATGTATTGGTTGCTTTTTTTCTGAAACAGAACATAATAAGCAGCCACAAAGTACAATACAAAATATGAACTTCTGATTCCGATATTTCTAATACACCAGACAAATATTCTGTAGCCCAGAACCGTCCCTTTAGATTTACCTTTCCACTTGTTCATAAATACAGTTTGCTAATATAACAGAGTACCAATGTAACAATATCTCTGAGTATCCTCTTCTATTATTACATTGGTACCTTATAAGGAATATAGATTACTTAATAACTATGCTTTTTTTTCAGCGATCTTATTTTCAATCGTAGTGTAGAAATCATCAAATGTCACCATTTTCTTGAAGTCTGCTTCTCCTAATTTCACTCCGAAATTGGATTCAATCACTACGACCATGTCAATATAATCTAAGCTGTCTAGTCCCAGTGTATTTTTAAGGTTGGCATCATTACTGATTTCATCTCCGTCAACTTCAAATTCGTTAATCAGAAAATCATTAACAATAGCAACAATTTTTTCCCTTTCCATGTTTTTAATCAAATTTTTTAACTATTAGTGCAGAATTGGTTCCCCCGAACCCAAAAGAATTCGACAAAAATACATCAATTTTTTGATTTTTTGTTTTGGAGACTAAATTTATCTTTTGTGCCTCACTATCAGGATTTTCCAGATTAATGTTCGGAGCTACAAAATCATTCTGCATCATCAGGATTGAGTAAATAACTTCACTTGCACCAGCCATCCAGCACTCGTGTCCTGTCATAGATTTCGTAGAACTTACCGGAACTTCACTTCCAAAAATCTCATAAATGGCTTTTGCTTCATTGGCATCACCAATGGGAGTGGAAGTTGCGTGAGCGTTGATATAATCGATATCTGAAGCTTTTAACCCTGACTGTTTCAAGGCTCTGTCCATTGCTAAGGCTGGTCCGTCAACATTAGGTGTCGAAATATGACCTCCGTTTGATGAAAAGCCATATCCTATGATTTCAGCAATGATAGGAGCTCCTCTTCTTTGGGCAGATTCAAGGCTTTCAACAATTAAAGAAGCCGCTCCACCACTTGGAATTAAGCCATCTCTGTCTACATCAAAAGGTCTTGACGCTTTTGTAGGCTCGTCTTCTTTTGCCGAAAAAACGCCTAATCCGTCAAAGCTCGCCATAGAATATTTGTTGGTTTCCTGAGCGCCACCACAGATGATCATATCCTGAAAACCGTTCTTAATCATCATATAAGCAAGCCCTAAGGAATGTGAACCGCTTGCGCAAGCTGCACTGATAGTAAGATTAATTCCTTTCAGTTTAAAAATCGTAGAAAGGTTCATGGTTACTGTTGAATTCATTGATTTAAAAATCGCGCCCGATCCCATCAATGTAGTATCTTTCTTTTCTCTAGCAATATCGATAGATTCTACCACTGCCTGAGAAACACTGTCGTTTCCATATAAAATCCCAACTTCATGGGTATCTAAAAAGGCTTCATCTAGATTGGCCTGTTTCAGGGCATCAATGGTCGCAAGATAAGCGTATTCACTTTCTTCTCCCATGCTTACGCGCTGGCGTCTGTTCAAAAGGTTCTTTAAATCAGGTTTTGGAACTGTTCCTGTAAGTCCTGACCTGAAACCGAATTCTTTTCTGTCCTGATCTAAGACAATACCGGATTTTCCTTGATATAGGGATTCCCTGACCTCTTCTAAAGACGTCCCGATGCAGGAATAAATTCCCATTCCGGTAATTACAACCCTATTTTCCATTTGTTCATATTGAATTTAACAATGTATCAGTCTAGCAATGTAACAATATTTTTATTGATATTCAATCAACATTGGTACGCTGGTACATTGGTATATTGTTAGATTATTTATGAGTAAATTCCTCCGTTAATATTAATGATTTCTCCTGTAATGTATGAAGATTTTCTGGAAGCTAAAAACGCTACAAGATCTGCAACTTCCTCTGCTTCACCAAATCTGTTGGCAGGAATCATTGCTTTCAGTTCATCCTCGTTAAAATCCTGAGTCATATCGGTTTTAATAAACCCCGGTGCTACAGCATTTACAGTAACATTCCTTTTGGCAACTTCCTGTGCAAGGGCTTTTGTAGCACCTACCAGTGCTCCCTTAGCTGCTGAATAGTTCGTTTGACCGGCTGTTCCTTTTACTCCGGATACTGAAACCATATTGATGATTCTTCCGTATTTATTACGAAGCAGTTTTTGAATAAAGAAATTAGTAACATTGAAGAAACCATCTAAACTGGTGTTGATTACGCTATTCCAGTCTTCTTTCTGCATCCACATAAACAGACCGTCTCTCGTAATTCCGGCATTATTAACAATAACTTCTACCACAGCTTCAGGATTACTCTCCTGCCATGCTGTTAATACCTGCTGCACTTCTTCAGTATTTCCTACATCAAACTTAAGAATTTCTCCTGTAGCACCCAATTCTTCTACTTTCGCCAAAGTTTCCTTTGCTGCAGCTTCATTGGAAGTGTAGTTAATCAATATATGGTAGTTCTTCTCTTCCGCCAGTTTTATACAGATTGCCCGCCCGATTCCTCTGGAGCCTCCTGTTACAATTGCACATTTCATGCGTTAGTGTTTATTTTGTTTTAGTTTTTTTAGTTACCTTGTTTTTCTTTTTTAAAGACAATTGATTACAGATAATAATTACATTGCCTTTAAATATTTCTTCACTTCCTCCAGATACGGATACATCACCATATCATCTGAGAATGCAGGAATTATTTTTCTAATCGCATCGTACAATTCTTTTGTAGACGATGAAACTTCATTCTGGAAGCCTAGATATTCAATAGCCTGAATAATAGTAATGGCTTCAATTGCTAATACTTCAAAGGCATTTTCAATCACCTTTCTGCAAATTACCGCCGCATTGGTTCCCATGCTTACAATATCCTGATTATCATTATTATTCGGAATACTGTGAACATACATAGGATTAGATAACATCTGGCTTTCTGCCGTAGTGGAAGTTGCTGTAAACTGTACACCCTGCATTCCGAAATTGAAACCTAATTTACCTAAATTTACAAAAGGAGGCAAAATTTCGTTTATTTTAGCATTTAAAAGATAGTTCAGCTGTCTCTCAGCCAACATCGTAAGCTTGGTTACCACTATTTTCAGCTTGTCCATTTCCAGAGAGATATAGTCTCCGTGGAAATTTCCCCCATGATAAACATGCTGATCCTCAACATTGATGATCGGGTTATCATTGGCAGAGTTGATCTCATTTTCAAGAACTTTCTCTGTATATTCTAATGTATCTAATACCGGGCCTAAAATCTGTGGCACACATCGTAAAGAATAATATTCCTGTACTTTTTCTTTGAATACTTTTTCCTGTTCTTCAAAGTGGGTATACAGATGGTCTGCTCTTTTTCTGATTAGTTTACTGTCAGCAAGGTGCACACGCATTCTTTCTGCTACTTTCTGCTGACCGTAGTGTCTTTTTGTTCCGTTTAAAGCTTCTGATAAATGATCGTCATAAGCCTGAACAATTTCGTTAATGGCACAGGAAAGCTTAATGGAAATATCTGTTAACTGATTTGCCTTATAAGCATTGACAATACCAATTCCTGACATTACAGAAGTTCCGTTCATTAAAGCTAATCCCTCACGAATCTCAACCTGTATTGGTTGTAGTTCTTCTATTTCAAAAACGTCTTTGGTAGATTTTCTTTCTCCTTTATAGAAAACTTCTCCTTCTCCTATTAGTACCAAAGCAAGATGAGCCAACTGAACAAGGTCACCACTTGCTCCTACTCCTCCATGTTCAAAAATTAATGGTGTAATATCTCTATTAATAAGTTCCTGAAGAAGGTAAATAACCGACTCATGCACTCCTGAATTTCCTAATGATAAGGTGTTCAATCTTGCCAGCATACAAGCTTTCACTTCCTGAGCAGGCAAAGGATTTCCGATACCGGAAGAATGGCTTCTTATCAGGTTATACTGAAGCTGGTGTGTATCTTCATCACTGATTTTGAATTGAGCCATTGGCCCAAAACCGGTATTCACACCATATATTACTTTATTTTTTGAAAATTCCTTTAAAAACTGAAAACTTGTATTCACTCTTGATAAAAGTGATTCATCCAGTTCTATTTTTTCATTTTCAATGATAATTTTTTGAAAGTCTTTCAGTTCTAAAAAGTTATTTATTTTCATCAATTAAAAGTAATAGTTGATAATTTTGTAAAATATTAATTATTTGTCACTAATTTTGCGGCAAAGATAAAAGTTATTATTAAAATAAAAAATCAAAGATGAGCAAAGAATTTGTTGACGTTCTTGTAATCGGAGCAGGACCTTCCGGATGCGTTTCTTCATCATACTTAAAGAGGAATAACGTCAGCGTAAAAGTTGTCGAAAAGACAAAATTCCCAAGACTGGTAGTTGGTGAAAGCTTAATTCCAAGGGTAATGGACCACTTTGACGAGGCGGGACTTTTTCCTGCATTGGATAAAATAGGCTTTGAAAAAAAACTGGGTGCCCGTTTCCTTCGTGGTGACGAAGTCTGCATTTTTGATTTCAGCAATAAATTCGGGGAAGGCTGGGACTGGACCTGGCAGGTTCCTAGAGCTGACTTTGATAATACCTTGGCTCAGGAAGTCATTAATAAAGGAGTAGACCTTGAATTTGAAACGGAAGTTATCGACATCAAATTTGACGGAACAGATTCTATCACAACGGTAAGAACCAAAGATGGAGAAACGAAAGATATCCACGCAAAGTTTGTGATCGATTCTAGTGGGTACGGAAGAGTTTTACCCCGTTTACTTGACCTTGAAAAGCCGTCCAAACTTTCCCCTCATTCTGCAATATTTTCTCATGTAAATGATATTAATAGAGAACCTGGAGAAGAAGGAACTTTGATTTCTTTTGATATTATTGAAACTGAAGTATGGCTTTGGGTAATCCCTTTTTCCAACGGAAATACAAGTTTAGGCATTGTAGGCCCTACTGAATATATTGAAAAACTATCTGAAAACGGAGATACTGCTGAAGCTTTAAGAAAAGCAATTTCCCTTTCAGATTATTATGTAAAACGTTTTGGTGATGTGGACTTTCTTTTTGAACCCAGACATCTTAAAGACTATTCGTGTTCTGTAAAGAAATTATTTGGTGACGGATTTGCCTTAACCGGTAACGCTTCTGAATTCCTTGATCCTGTATTTTCATCAGGAATGGCTTTCGCTACAGAATCAGGAATGCTTGCTGCTAAATTAGCATTAAGACAGCTGAATGGTGAGAAAATTGACTGGCAAACGGAATACTCCGATTATATTTTATATGGTGTAGACGTTTTTACCACTTATGTAAAAGAATGGTACACCGGAAATCTTCAGGAATTATTCTTCCACCAACCGGAAAACCCGGATGTAAAGAAAAAGATTTGTGCAGTCCTAGCCGGATATGTCTGGAACAAAGACAATCCTTTTGTCAAAAAGCATGATACGGTAATTAAGAATCTTGCCAACCTCATCAAACTAGAGAAAGAACAAACTCAAGAATAAAAAAACGGTCTGAATTTCAGACCGTTTTTTGTTTTATTACTTTATAACTTCTTTGATTTTTTTTCCTAAATATTTCCCCGTTTGTTCATAGGCTCCTGCAATCCTTCCATATTCCATAACGAAATCCTTATTCTGTGGTTTTCCAAGAATTTTATCTCCTTTAAGTTTCATCACCACATTTGACGGGTTGTCTGTTTCTACGAAAGTCAGATCTGAGGTTAATTTAGCCTCCTGTCCTATCAGTCCACCATGCCATCCCGCATAGATCCATTTCGCATCAACAATTAGGGTATACTTAGCATGAGTATCTTTTTTGAAAACAATTTTTTTAGACTTTCTGTTAATTCCTTTCAGAAGATAATCTAAATATTCTGTGCTTTTAAACTTATCCCATTCTCCAATCCATTTTCCCCAGGCCTCTTCCCCCTTTTTGGCTACAGTTTCTGTCTTTCTTTTTTCCAGATATTGAGTTTCAGTATAATTCTCTACCTGAAAAGCAACATTTTCAAATTTCACCTGAACATTTACTTCTGTCTGATCCTTTAAAAAGTCAAAATTTCCGGATTCAATATTCATTTGATCTTGTCCAAAGACTACCACACCAATTATTACGAAGAGTAACAATAATAATTTTCTCATTTTTTTATTTAGTTTTATATTTAAGAGCGCGAAGATATTATAAAAAAGAAATCCTTATCCACTCTTTATTTTTAATTTTATCTTAAATCAATAAAGGTAATTGGTTTTCTGCTATTCGGGTTAAAAACCGTTTTAGAAAGAATATCAAAATCAATGATCTCAATTTTTGGGCTTACTCTTAATTTTGCACGGAAATGGTCTCTTACTTCATTCACAAAGTTTTCATTTTCCTGATCTGTGCTTAACTTAATGATAATTTCATCCAATCCAATTTCATTGGCCTGAATCACGATCTGGTAGCACAGAATATTGTTAAAATCATTCAGAATATCATTCATTGCAGGCGGATACAGTGTTGTTCCTTTATATTTTATCATCTGCTGTTTCCTTCCAATCACAGGTCCCAATCGCATTGTATTTCTTCCACATTCACATGGTTCGTAGTACGCTTTTACAATATCCCCGGTTTTAAACCTCAATAAAGGGATCGCTTCAACTCCTAAAGTAGTAATGGTAAGTTCTCCGCTTTCACCTTCTTTTACAGTATTTCCTTCATCGTCCAGAATTTCTGTAATAATCAGCTCAGGGTGATGATGCCCTCCGATCTGAAACTTGCACTCTGTAAAAGCAGTACTCATTTCCGTAGAGGCATACGTGGAAAAAAGCTTTATGTTCCACTTTTCTTTAATCTTCTGCGAAAGAATATTATCTGTAAAATCCTGATTTTTGATGCTCTCACCGATACATACCGCTCCATAAACACTGGAGTTTTTATAATCCAGATTATGTTTTTCAGCATAATCGATCATCTTCAGTAAAAATGATGGCACGGTAATCAGGTATTTCGGTTTGTATCTGAAAATAGAATCCCATTGTAATTCAGGAATTCCCGGTCCCATTCTGACAACACTCGCGCCCATTTTTCTTAATCCTAAAAAATAAGCGAGTCCTGCCATGAAACGTTTATCAATGGTAGTAATCATCTGTACCACATCACCCTTCTGAATTCCGGCACATGCAAAAGATATAGCTTCATTGTAGGCCAGCCTTTCAAGGTCTCCATCAGATAAACCAAAGGTTACCGGATCTCCTAAAGTTCCGGAGGTTGTACTATAATCCACAATTTTATCTGGTGAAATACAAAAAAAGTCATGATTATACTGCTGCAGATCATTCTTTATGGTGGTAGGAATCTTCTGCAGATCTTCCAGTGTACAGATCTCTTCCACATTGATGTTATTTTCTTTAAACAACCTTTGATAGAAGGGTGAATTCTCTTCAAGATAAGACAGAAGCTGCTGAAGTTTTTCTTCCTGAAATGCCTTTATTTCCTGAGTGCCTGATTTTTCGATGTTCGGATGAAATTCCAATGATTTTAATTTTTAAAAGACAAATTTATTTAAAATTAGAAGATTGAAACAGTAAAAGGTCAAAAGATTATGTCTTAACAATCGTTTATCTTTGAAATGTAAATGTCTGTGTATTGATATTTCCTGCACTATTAATGATGGTCACTTTTAAAGTATGCAAACCTGAATCTCTTGGACACTTTTCATCAAAAAAATAGACAAAATCATTTTTTACACGAGCAAATCGAAGCCATTTTCCATCCAGCTCAGCACGGAATGATACAATATCACCCACTTTTGTGCTTCCTTTTAATCGTAAAGAGCCACCACTTACCACTGCTCCTTCTTTCCAGCCTGAAGAAACTGATGGCATACTGTTATCCACTATCAAATCAACGGTACCCAGTCTATTAAACTGAGCTTCTGCCTGATCACCATTCCATTTTGCTTTTACGGCATCTTTATCACTTCCATAATTAAACAAAACCACTACTCTGTCTTTTTCTTCTTTGGAAAGTTTCCTGTTGGGTTTTATTTTCAAGGTATAATAATCATGAACCGGAAGATATGGGTTCTGTAAGACAATGGTATTGGAAACGGTATTCCCATCTGAACTGTTTTTTTCGTACATATTAAAATCCACAGCATCATACACTGCATTTTTACTTAAACTGATCTCTGCATTTTCAGTAGTGAGTGTCTTTCCTTCATTAGGTAAAATTGTCTTTCCTGAAGACGTAATCCCACTTCCGCCATTACTCAGTTGAACTTTTGTCGTTAACCTGCTGGTATTGCCTTTTACATCTTTTAAAACAATTTCAATATTGTGAATGTTTTCATCCTGAAGATTGATAATTCCTGACAAATTAGGTATACTGTAGTTTTGCAGTTTCATGCCCGGCAATGCAGACAGATGCTGAATTCCTACTTTATCCCTGCTGAATTTGGTATAATCTATACAGCCATTCAGATAACGGGTATCATCATAACTCACCTTATCAATACTAAAGCCGTAAACCAGCTTTCCATCCATCCATATTTCAGCCTTATAAATCCCAAGATTAAATCCCTGGTTGGCTTTATCCACCGCTTTAATTCCAAAACTTATCATGGGAGAATTAACTTTGACAACATCAGCAGTATAAGCATTTCCCGCTTTTTTGACAGCAATCCCGTTAGCTCCCGGTTCATACGTACTGAATCTGCGGTCATACCAATACAATCCGCTTACAATAGGAGCTACAGAATCCGGAATAGCAAAACCAAACAACAAAGGATTAAGACATTCTTCTGTTTGGGTATCTCGTATCTCAAAATGCAAATGCGGACCTGCTGAACCTCCGGTATTTCCACTCAAAGCAATGAGCTGCCCTTTTGTAACCGGAAACTGTCCAGACTGAAATGTGATATCCTGTTCCCATTTTTCGTCTTTATACTGCTTCTCCTTTATATATTCATCAAGCTTATCGAAATATTTATTCAAATGGGCATAGACTGTCGTAAAACCATTCGGATGAGTAATGTACACCGCATTTCCGAAGCCGTATCGCTCTACTTTTATTCTGCTTACATAGCCATCTGCGGCGGCCAATACAGACAGGTTCTCCTGACTGTTCGTCCTCAAATCCAATCCCATATGAAAATGATTGGTTCTTACTGCTCCAAAATTGGCAGCCAACTGCATGGGGATATTCAGTGGATTACGGAAATAGTTTTGGGGATAGTTGTTTTGAGCTTGTGTGATGATTGTATGGATAAAACAAATAGCAACCATCAGTTTGGAGAAGATTTTCATACAGCATTTGGGTTTAGTTCTACTTAAATATACGAGATTTCAAGCAATGATCGTGCTATTTTGGTTCTGCCGGTTGAGGGATTCTTTTATTTAACCACGGATGACACGGATTTTCACAGATGATTATGGATAAATCTGTCATATCCGCGAGAGATTATTTAGGTTTAAGCTAAAGCCAATGGATTGGTTTTTATTTTTCAAGTGGGCTTTAGCGGGCTTCTATTAAATTTTATTCTGACTGAAAAGGCATAAAAAAATTAACAGGAATTCATCTAAAAGGGTCTAAAATACTTACTCATGTACGGTTTACTATTCCCATTTCACCCCTCTTTTTATTTATATTTCTGAAATTGAAGTTTTTAATAGAAATTACCTAAATAAAACATATCTTATAAACCGACAAAATTCACTAAATTTGCAGACTTAATTAATCAACGAATATTGAGATATTTACAATGAGCCAATTTAAAGAATACAAAAACCTCAACCTTATTGACGTAGCAGAGAATGTAGCGGAATTTTGGAAACAAAATAAAACTTTCAATAAGAGTGTTGAGATTCGTCAGGGAAATCCTGAGTTTGTTTTTTATGAAGGTCCGCCTTCAGCAAACGGTATGCCTGGAATTCACCACGTAATGGCAAGAGCATTGAAGGATATTTTCTGCCGTTACCAGACTCAAAACGGAAAGCAGGTTTTCCGTAAAGCAGGCTGGGATACGCATGGTCTTCCTGTGGAACTGGGTGTAGAAAAAGAATTAGGGATTACAAAAGAAGATATTGGCAAAAAGATCTCTATTGAAGATTATAATAAAGCTTGTCGTGAAGCTGTAATGCGTTATACCGATGTATGGAATAACCTTACAGAAAAAATCGGATATTGGGTAGACCTTGATGATCCGTACATTACGTACAAGTCTAAATATATGGAAACTGTTTGGTGGCTGTTGAAGCAATTATATGACAAAAGTTTGTTGTATAAAGGATATACGATCCAGCCTTACTCTCCGAAAGCAGGAACAGGACTTTCTTCACACGAACTGAACCAGCCTGGAACGTATCGTGATGTTTCAGATACAACGGTTGTAGCTCAGTTTAAAGTTAAGAAAGATTCATCTGCTTTATTCAACGATGTTGATGGAGATGTACATATCCTTGCATGGACGACGACTCCTTGGACGTTGCCATCCAACACCGCACTTACAGTAGGTAGAGATATTGAGTATGTTGTAGTTAAAACATTCAACCAATATACATTTGAGCCGGTAACCGTGGTATTATCCAGCGTTCTTTTACCTAAAGTACTCGGTAAGAAATATGCTGAAGGTACCGATGAGGATTTTGCGAACTATACTCCGGAAACTAAAGTAATTCCATTCAGAATTTTAAAAGAATTTACCGGAGAAAAACTTGTTGATACAAGATATGAGCAATTAGTTCCTTGGTTTACCCCAAATGACAACCCTGAAAATGCTTTCAGAGTAATCTTAGGAGATTTCGTAACAACTGAGGACGGTACAGGTATCGTACACACAGCTCCTACTTTTGGTGCTGATGATGCGAGAGTAGCTAAAATGGCTCAGCCTGAGATCCCACCAATGTTGGTAAAGGATGACAATGATAATCTTGTTCCACTGGTAGATTTACAGGGTAAATTTATCCAGGGAGAGAATGTTCCTGAAGTATTCTCCGGAAAATATATTAAGAATGAATATTACGATGAAGGAACTGCTCCTGAGAAATCTTGGGATGTAGAACTGGCAATCTTACTGAAAACAGAGAACAAAGCCTTCAAAGTAGAGAAATATGTTCACTCTTACCCACACTGCTGGAGAACTGATAAGCCAGTATTATACTATCCGTTGGATTCATGGTTTGTGAAGATGACTGCTGTAAAAGATAGATTGGTTAATCTGAACAAAGAAATCAACTGGAAACCAAAAGCTACGGGAGAAGGACGTTTCGCCAACTGGTTAGAAAATGTAAACGACTGGAACTTATCCCGTTCAAGATACTGGGGTATTCCGTTGCCAATCTGGAGAACAGAGGATCTGAAAGAAGAAAAAATCATTGGTTCTGTAGAGGAACTTTACAACGAGATTGAAAAATCTATTGCTACAGGAGTAATGACTGAAAATCCATTCAAAGGTTTTGAAGTAGGAAATATGTCCGAATCAAACTATGAACTGGTTGATCTTCACAAAAATGTAGTAGATAAAGTTGTATTGGTTTCTGATTCCGGAAAAGCAATGAAGCGTGAAAGTGACTTGATCGACGTTTGGTTCGACTCAGGCTCTATGCCATATGCTCAATTGCACTATCCTTTCGAAAACAAAGAAATGATTGACAGCAACAAGGCATTCCCTGCTGACTTCATTGCAGAAGGTGTTGACCAGACCCGTGGTTGGTTTTATACACTCCATGCGATTGGAACTGCTGTTTTTGACTCTGTTGCCTATAAAAATGTAATGAGTAACGGTCTTGTTTTGGATAAAAACGGACAAAAAATGTCAAAACGTTTAGGAAATGCCGTAGATCCGTTTGAAACACTTTCTGTTTACGGACCGGATGCTACCCGTTGGTACATGATCTCCAATGCAAACCCTTGGGAAAACCTGAAGTTTGATATCGAAGGAATTGATGAAGTAAGAAGAAAGTTCTTCGGAACTCTTTACAATACCTATTCATTCTTTTCATTATATGCGAATGTTGACGGATTCAACTATTCAGAAAAAGAAGTGGAAAACCGTCCTGAAATCGATAGATGGATCCTTTCTGAACTGAACTTATTGATAAAAGATGTAAAAGCATTCTACGAAGATTACGAACCTACAAGAGTAGCAAGAGCGATCAATACATTCGTAAACGATAACTTGAGTAACTGGTATGTAAGATTATGCAGAAGACGTTTCTGGAAAGGAGATTATTCTGATGATAAGATCTCTGCTTACCAGACTTTATATACTTGTCTTGAAGTAGTAGCAAAATTATCTGCTCCTATTGCTCCATTCTTCATGGATCAGTTGTATCAGGATCTGAATAAAGTAACAGGAAAAGAAAACTGTGAGTCTGTACACTTAACAGACTTCCCGGTTGCTGATGAAAGTTTAATTGATCAGGATCTGGTTGAAAAAACACATTTAGCTCAGAACATTACGAGTATGGTTTTCTCTTTAAGAAAGAAAGAAAACGTAAAAGTTCGTCAGCCGTTACAAAAAGTATTGATCCCTGTATTGGATGCTAAAACAGAAGAGCAGATTCTTGCTGTTGCAGACCTTATCAAGCAGGAAGTAAACGTAAAAGAATTACAGTTAATTAATGCTGAAGAAGCATCACACTTAATTGTAAAACAGATAAAACCAAACTTCAAAGCTCTTGGTCCTAAATTAGGAAAAGACATGAAGGTGGTTGGTGCAGAGATTACAAATCTTACCACAGAACAGATTGCCGCTCTTGAAAAAGAAGGAAAACTTGATGTTCAGGGCTATGAGATCACACTTGATGATGTGGAAATCTCTACTAAAGATATCCCTGGATGGACAGTAACTTCCGATGGCAAAACTACTGTGGCATTAGATTTGACGTTAACCGATGAGTTAAAATCTGAAGGAATCGCAAGGGAGTTCATCAACAGAATTCAAAACCTGAGAAAAGAAAACGATTTTGAACTGACAGATAGAATTAATATCTCCATTGAAGAAAACTCACCATTCCTTGAAGATATTAAGAAAAATGAGGAATATATTTCTTCTGAAGTCTTGTCAAATAAAATAGAAATTGTATCTTCACTTTCAAATTTTAACGAAATCGAAATAGATGAGGTTAATTTTAAGATAAATATCGAAAAAAATTAACATGTAATTATTGTATTTCAAATTCCATTTCATAATTTTATTAAAAAAGAGAAAGAATATGTCAGACGAAAGAGTTAGATACAGCGATGCTGATTTACAGGAATTTAGAGCGATCATAAAAGAAAAAATAGAAAAGGCAGAGAAAGATCTTCAGCTCATCAGAGAAAGCTTCATCAATGACCAGAATAATGGGACTGATGATACTTCACCTACATTCAAAGCATTTGAGGAAGGTGCAGAAACTTTGAGCAAAGAGCAGAACTCTATTCTTGCAGGAAGACAGGAAAAATTCGTTCGTGATCTGAAAAATGCTTTAATCAGAATCGAAAACAAGACTTACGGTGTTTGTAGAGTAACAGGGAAATTAATTCCTAAGGAAAGACTTTTAGCCGTTCCTCATGCTACCTTAAGCATCGAAGCGAAAAACATGCAAAAATAACCGTAAGGTTTGTAAAATAATATTGGGTTTATATTGTATTCACGGATACTTTATAAACCTAATTTTTAATGTATACCCATGAGCGAAGTATTGATTTTGGTAATCATTGTGGCAGCAGTGCTGGCTTTTTTCAACAGAGAATGGATCAGAAACAGATTTTCTCCCAAGAAGCACACTTACTACACTATTGATGACCAGTTTAATTCTGATAAACGCGACCGGGAGAAAGAAATAGACAGACTTTTAAGTAAAATGGGCAAAAACGGAATCAATGATCTTTCCGAAAAAGACCGGAAAAGGCTTGATGAGTTGTCCAAAATGTAAAAAATTAAATACTAAGAAATGGAATCAATCATAGTACATCCAAAAAATGCAATGGAGCTGAGCGCACTGAAAGGTGTTTTAAAAGAAATGAACATTAAGTTTGAGAAAGCTCATGTAAAAAGTTCATATAACGGACAAAAAGTGGTTAAGAAAGCAAGCGATAATAAAAACGCAAGACCTGCTTCAAAACCGTCAAAACCTAAAGGAGAGTAATGAAAAAGATCTTAGCTATCACCTTTTTGGTATTATTGATAGACCAGGCTTCAAAAATTTATATTAAAACCCATTTTGAACTGAATGAGAGCATTCCTGTTATAGAAGGCTTCTTTAATAAAACTTTTGTTGAAAATCCGGGAATGGCTTATGGCTTTCATTTTGGGGGCATTATCGGAAAATATTTTCTTGTTATCCTAAGGATTTTCTTGATTGGAGGAATGGTTTATATGTTTAAAAAGTGGTTGAAAGAAGGAGCTTCCAACTACCTTTTAATTCCAATGGCCATCATCTTTGCCGGAGCTATCGGAAACCTTATTGACGGAATGTTCTACGGAATGATCTTCGACAGCGGAACAGTTTATGATGCAAGCACTGACCGATGGATTGGTTATGGTGGCGTTTCAAAGTTTGTTCCTTTTGGACAAGGATATTCCACTTTTATGAAAGGATGTGTTGTAGATATGCTGCATTTCCCGGTAGTAGACTGGTATGTTCCGGATAGCTGGCCTATCATTGGTGGAAAGCATATTGAATTCTTTAAATATATTTTCAATGTTGCCGATTCAGCGATTACTGTAGGAGCTGCTTTCCTATTAATCTTCAGAAAAAAAGCATTCCCTAACGGACTTGAATTCTAACAGATGTATTTCAAATGAGAAAAACAATCAAAAATATTTTTAAATTTTTCCTGCTTCTTCTGGTTGCAGGAATTATTTTTATTGCCTGGGCCAACTATAGCATCAAAAATGAAAGTGCACCACTTGTGTCTTATAACATTAAAGATGTTCCCGAGGCAAAAACTGCATTATTGCTAGGAACAGGAAAAACCTTAAGCAATGGAATGCCAAATGCATATTTCTACAACAGGATCAAAGCAGCTACAGATTTGTATAAAAGCGGAAAAGTTCAATACATCATTGTAAGTGGAGACAACAGCAGCAAAGACTATAATGAGCCGGAAGATATGCAGTTGGCTTTGGTACAGCAAGGCATTCCACAGGACAAAATCATTCTGGATCATGCAGGATTCCGGACTTTGGATTCAGTGGTGAGGGCTAAAGATATTTTTGGACAAACCAAACTGACCATTATCTCTCAGAAGTTCCATAATGAAAGAGCCGTCTTTCTTGCTCAGAAAGACGGAATACAGGCTTTTGGGTACAATGCAGAAGATGTGAATAAATACGCAGGCTTAAAGACGAATATGCGGGAATATCTTGCCAAGGCCAAAGTGTATTGGGACTTGCTATTTGGAGTAGAACCAAAATTTGGGGGAGAGAAGATAATAATTCCTTAACTTAAGTGGTATGAAAGCCATTCAGTTTTTTATATTAATCTGTACTCTTGTTTCCTGCAAGAAAGAAAATATTTATTATTACGCCAACAATAAAGAAATTAAAGACAGTACCGTCATTCGCTTTATTGATACGGAATTAAAAAAACTGAATATTGATCCCAAGAAAAAGAATTTAAAAATTCACACCACCCTTGATTCTGTTTCTTATCAAACAAATCTGGATACTATAAGAACGAAAGTCTTCGAGATAGCTTCAAAAGATAATTCCATTCCAAAAGACAAGGCTCTTTTTGATGAATGGGTAAGGGAAAAAATAATAGTGGTAGATAATAAAACCGCAAAAGTGGTAAAATTCTACAGCACATTTAAAACCCCTAAGTTTGACCGATATGACCTCAACATGGTGGGAATGAAAAAGCTGATCAATATGGGAAGTATTTTGAGTAAAAATCCTAATGCTGAAATCCCTGAGGATTATCTTGTTATCTATGCATCAGCAGTCATTCCTTCTGACAGTTCCAAAATAAACGAACATGCAGTAGAGTTTCTGTCAAAGTTTAAGATCAACCATCTGGACAGAAGACATTACAATTTAAATTTTCTATCTTTTCCAGACGCCATTAAAATATTCCAAACCTTTAGCAGGAACGGTGTATGCAAGGAACCTTTCAGCATCCAAAGCATTTTAGAAAATGATAATTCCATATATACCCATAAGGAAGATTCGATCAAGATATTATCACCCATTGCTGCCAAGACCATCCAAAATCGTCTAGATTATTATAAAGACCACCATTACAGAATGTCTGATTCTCAAGTTAAAAGCACACAAAGTTTGATCAGTTTTGGAGTTCCTCCATCCTATTCTCTTATCATTAATGATGGAAAGTATACTTATTTTATTTATGTAGCAGGTGCCGTGGTTACCGATATTCACAAAAAACAATCAAAAATGATTCCGCTTACATGGATGAAAAGAATCGGAATTCATTACTATAACGCAATTAGAAAGTAATTTTGCGTAAATTTGCAATTCATTAATTTTTAAATATAAATTTTAAACAAATGTCAAGAATTCTTACCGGCATTCAAGCCACCGGAACACCCCATCTTGGAAATTTATTAGGGGCCATTATTCCTGCTATTGAACTTTCTAAGCAGGAAGGAAATGAATCATTTTTATTTATTGCGAATCTTCATACGCTTACGCAGATTAAAGATGCGCAGACTTTAAGACAAAATACCTACGAGATTGCTGCGGCTTGGCTTGCTTGTGGATTAGATACCGAAAAAACATTTTTCTACAGACAAAGTGATATCGCTGAAACCTGTGAACTATCTTGGCATTTATCATGTTTTTTTCCTTATCAAAGATTAACATTAGCGCATTCTTTTAAGGATAAAGCTGACAGGCTTCAGGATGTAAATGCTGGGCTGTTTACCTACCCTATTTTGATGGCTGCTGATATTTTATTATATGATGCAGAGATTGTTCCTGTTGGAAAAGATCAGCTTCAGCATTTGGAAATCGCAAGAGATGTCGCTTCAAGATTCAACAATCAGATGGGTGAGGTTTTTGTACTGCCGCAATCTGAACTTCAGGAAGACACGAAATATGTTCCGGGAACTGATGGTCGTAAAATGTCTAAATCCATGGGAAATATCATCAACATCTTCTTACCCGAAAAAGAATTGAAGAAACAGGTAATGAGTATTGAGTCTGATTCTAAATCTTTAGAAGAACCTAAGGATCCTGCAACAGATAAAACATTCCAGATTTATGAGCTTATTGCTAAGCCTGAGCAGACTGAGGAATTAAGAGCTAAATATTTAGCGGGTAACTTTGGATATGGTCACGCGAAAAAAGAGCTATTAGAGCTTATTTTAACTCGTTTTGAGAAGGAAAGAGAAACGTTCAATTATTATATGAACAATCTTGATGAATTGGAGGCTAAGCTTCAGGAAGGTGCGGCAAAAACAAAACCAATTGCTCTGGCAACGCTGAAAAGAGTAAGAACAAGCTTGGGATATTAATTCTAAACTTTAGATATAAGAAATTGGCTGTCTCAAAATTGAGGCAGCCAATTATTTTTTAATAGGTTAAATATTTTAAATTTTATTTTTTGTAAGAATGAAATAGTGCATTTGATCTTCAAACTCATACGTAATATCCCAACCCGGATATTGCTTGATGATCGTTTTAATAATAGATAATCCTAAACCGGTAGAGGTATGGTCAGAGCCCTGTTTATAAAAACGGTTAAAAATTCTGGATTTATCCAGCGGAACCTGCCTTCCACTATTTTGAAAAATAATCCTGTTGTTCTCAATAAAAATATTTAAAGTTCCTTCCTCGTTATTGTATTTAACGGCATTTTTAAGCAGGTTAGACAATAAAATATCTGCAAGATCCTGATTAACGTTTGCTTTAAATACTCCTTTCTCAATAATATTAACTTCTACATTTTTAAAGGCGATAAAGTCTTCATAATTCTCTACGAGCTTATTGACCATCACATTAAAATCAACATCTGATATTGCATTAAACTGACTGTTCTCAATCTTAGAAAGCATTAACAGAGATTTATTTAATCCTACCATTCTTCTCAGATCGTTTTTAACTTCCGTGAGAAAGGTCAGATTCTTTTTATCAAGATTATCATTCTGAATCAGAAGATCTATTTTATTAATAACGATTGCCAGTGGTGTCTGAAGCTCATGAGAAGCATTTTCGATAAACTGTTTCTGCTGGTAGAATACAAGTTCATTACGATCAATCATCTCATTGATTTCCACATTCAGTTCCTCAAATTCTTTGATGGAATAGTTCTGTTCTGCCTGAGAAAAAGGAATTCCAAACTGGTATTTCTTCAATTTATCCAGAATTAAATAGAACGGGCGCATTGCTTTATTCAGCAGATAACTGTTAACAGCAACAATACTTACCACCAAAAGAATATAAAGAACAATTAAAGCCGTTGTAAGATCATAAATCAGTTCATCTTCTTCTACCGTTGAAGTCCTGATGACAAGCCTCTGATGACTTTTATACTGATCGATAAAATCGGCTTCCAATACACGGTAAGGCTGGTCTTTATCGTCATACTCCATATAATACATCTTATTATAGAGTCTGCTTTTGTTCTTGTATTCTGCAGCAGTTATCGGCATAATCTTAAATTCGTTGAATCCAAAATCATTGTTCTTTAGCAGCTGCGGATTAAGATATACCGCTTTGATAATCTGTATCTTTCTATCCTTCAATCCATCATCTACATTATCGTGCACCTCATCTAGAATATAGGCATAGAAGAGCCCGGCCCAGACTGCTATAATCAGCAACAGGATCATGATAAGGTATTTTATCGTATAATATTTTAATGAAACCTTCATCAGACGAATTTATATCCTATCCCGTAAACAGCCTGAAAATCTGCCTCAGCATGAAGTGTTTTCAGTTTTTTACGAAGATTTTTAATTTGTGAATAAATAAAATCAAGACTGTCTGCCTGATCGATATAATCTCCCCAGATAGCTTCTGCCAATGTTGTTTTCTGCAAAGTTTTTTCCGGATGAATAACAAAGTAGTACAAAAGATCATATTCCTTACGGTTAAGTACCAATTCCTCATTTCCCACTTTTACATTTCTGTTTTCAGGATCAATACTGATATTTTTATACCTGATGACATTCTCTCCATCCTGATTCTTTCTTCTTATCACAGATCTGATTCTCGCCATCAGTTCTGCAAGGTGAAATGGCTTCGCCAGATAATCATCAGCTCCTATTTCCAGCCCTGTTACCTTATCATCCACTGAATCCTTGGCCGAAAGGATAATTACAGGATCTTTTTTATGCATTTGCTTGATTTCCCTCAACAGATCTATACCATTGCCGTCCGGCAGCATAATATCCAGAAGAATACAGTCATATTCATAGGAAATAATCTTTTCCAGTCCGTCACTGTAATTTTCTGCATATTCTACAATGAAGTGCTCTGCTTCCAGAAATTTCTGCACAGTATCCCTTAGGTCCGGTTCATCTTCTACTATTAAAATCTTCATAGGGTGTTCTGCTTGGATATCTTATATCAAATATATGAAATTATAAGGTTGGAAGCTGGAAGAGGGAGGCTGGAAGTTACTTTTGCACCACCTACAACTATCCGTCTCTAAGTGGCAAACAATTTCAAAATCGTCCTATACAACTTCCCACTCCCGGCTTACTTACTTTAAAAATTAATTCTTTTTTACGTACCGCCCATCTTCATCAAAGATCAAACATAGACCATTCATCAGGTGAATCTTATAGGTATTATACTTTTTCTCCATAGAATCAATCACACTTGCACGGATGGTGCTTGGTCATAAAAGACACAATATTCTTTCTAATCTTAGCAGAAGAAGCTTTTCTTCCGTTACTGTTTATTAAACTCCAGTTGACCCTAATCATAAAACTTTATTGTTAATCTTAATTAGGTTTAGTCATCAATTTTTTTAAAATTCCCATTTCGGTCGAACTCTAGTTCCAATCCGTTGGAAAGTTCTGCTTTATAAGACCATCTTTTCTTTTCGATCTTAACGATATATGTATTCGGGAAGTTTCTGCTGCTGTAATTTTTAATTGAGGCAGGAATAAAACCGTAAGGAATTTTTTGATGATTACCATCTATTTCTTTCCAGTTTCCATTGCTATCAAATTCTGCCTTCATACCGTTATTCAAGTACACTTTATATTCATCAACACCATAGATTTCTCTGTCTTCAATAGCAGATGAAACTGGGATTCCTTTAAAATGGCCTGCAAGAAAAGTTTTAGCAGCCTTAGGTAAATGATTAGGACTAATCGCTCTGTCCTGTGCTGAAACCAGGCCTCCAATCAATAAGAAAATTAAAATAAATACACCTGTGATTTTCTTTACATTTTTCATAATATTAAATTTTTCTGTTATTATTATGAAGCAAAGTTCCCAATCAATTTGGGAAAGAATTAGGAAAAACTTAAAATAGTAAAGATCAAGGAAGTAAATAATGAGTAAAAATAAACCATTAAGATAGAGATAAGTTATTAAGAGAATTAAGTGGGGTCTGTTGAGATTGCTTCGCCTTCGGCTCGCAATGACAGTTGTCTTGATCGTCTTAATAGCTTCAATAGCCTTAATGGTTCAATAAAATATTAGATACTTACATACAATTTTAAACTATTGTCATTCTGACGAAGGAAGAATCTCAACATATAACTTAGATTCTTCATTTCACTACGTTACATTCAGAATGACAGAATATAGTATCCTAATTTTAAATTGTATAAACTTACCAAAGATTATAAGTATTCTTTAATCTGTTGAAGATGGGTAATTGATTTTAATCCGGTTTCTTTTTTGTCTTCCTTGTAAACATCAAAGAAGATGGTATCCATTCCGAAATCTCTTCCTCCTATAGCATCAGCGATCCAGTCATCACCAATCATGATACTTTCTTCTTTCTTCGCTTCAGAAAGCCCAAGAGAATATTCAAAAATCTTAGGATTCGGTTTTCTTACTCCCACCGCATCTGCACTGGTAATGGTTTCAAAATAAGGTGCAATTCCGGATAAGGTACATTTTCTTTCTGTGACTTCCTGGAAGCCATTAGAAATAATATGAAGTTTATAATTCTTCGACTTCAGATATTCAAGAACATCTTCAGCCCCTTCCACCAATTCATTATGACTTACAATATTATCTAAGAAGTTCTCTTCAAAATAAAGGGATAGTTCTTTATTGTCTACTCCAAAATGCATGAAGGAGTCATAAAAACGGTGTTCTCTCAAATACTCTTTGCCTATAATTCCATCTCTGATTTTTTCCCATAATTCTTCATTAATATCATGGTAAACCGCATGAAACTCTTCAAAGTCGATGTTATACTTCGAATTAATTTCCTGCTTTTCGAAAAGTTCTTTGATGGTTAGATAGGCATTTCTGCGATGATCCCAGAGCGTATTGTCCAGGTCAAAAAAAACATGCTGCATTTTCATACAGCACAAAGTTAATAATTTTAATTTTTTGTAATAGGATAATTTTTGCTCTTGCTTTTCACAATTTCAAGGCTTTTAGAAAAATTGAGCAGAAAATCGATGGTTTGTTTTTTAGGTTTCAAAGTTTTCACTTTTAAGGAGTCATTTTTTTTCATAAGCGAAGTATGTTTTCCTTAAAAACGTGAAATTCTACAAAATATTATTTATCTGGTTAATATTATATTATTTTCATCCATGATTTTTCTCAGGTTTATTAACGCGTATCTTACTCTTCCTAATGTGGTATTAATACTCATATCGGTATGATCAGCAATCTCCTTAAAGCTTAATCCGTCAAAGAATCTTAATTTGATTACTTCCTGCTGGTTCAATGGAAGAAATTGCAGCATTCTCAACAGATCTTCCTGAATCTGATTAGTCACCAACTGATCTTCAATATTTTCAGATGGCTCTCTGATCAAATCAAAAATAGAATATTCATCGGTTTCAAAAGTAGTCTCTGAAACTTTGATATTCTTAGATTTTGATCTGAAATGATCGATGATAAGGTTGTGGGAGATTCTTTTGGCCCAAAGGATAAATTTACCCTCTTCGTTGTAACGTCCTTCTTTTAGCATTACAATGATTTTCATGAATGTATCCTGAAAGATATCATTGGCTAAATCTTCATCATTAATTTTGTAAAAAATGAATGTAAACAGTTCTCTCTGATGGCGATGAATAAGGGTTGACAATGCGCCCTCGTCACCTTTCTGGTAAAGCGAAATTAGTAAACTATCCGATTTTGATTTCATAACTCTTCTCAATATAATATTTGCAGCCCAGCTATCGCCCAGATACATTATCTGGTTTTTGCTGTATATACAAAACAGTTCTTCAGAGTAGAGTCTCGTCGATAGGTGGTACAATTATATTATGGCGTAAATATAATGATTTTTTAATAACTGTTAAGCAATTATTAAATTTTCGCTATAAAATTTAAAAAAAATCATTTAAACATATCATGAATGAATACAGTAGGGATATTTAGTGTAAAATTAATATTCAACCCTTTCATTTCTTTTCCGTTTATTCGGGTATCTCCAATAGGGAAAGCATAGCCTCCGGTAAGATCAAGCATCCCAAATAAGGTAACACCTATTTTTGGGGCAATATATTTATTGGTTCCTTCTGCTCCCACTAAAAAGTAATAGGAGTGATAGAAATCCACATTCTTTTCAAAATTAAGTAAAACATCTGCCTGCAGCTTCGGCATGATGGCAAATTTCGAGTCTGCTGTGCCCATTAAGGCAGAACCACCCAATCTGTAAATTACATCATCATTTTTAAGAAAAAGCAGCTTCCCGCCAACTTCTCCAAAACTTTGATTCTGATAGGTATATCCTACACTAATCATTTTATGCATGGTGTATTGGGCTTTTACCAATGTACTCAGCAAAAACAGGGATAGAATGGCAGCTGCAGTTCGAAAATTCATCATCTCTCAATTTATTAAGGTGTAAAATTAAAAAAAACTGCCATACCGGAAGGTAAAGCAGTTCATAATATTTAGTCCGGAGAAAAAATTAAATACCAAAAGCGGCTTTAATTTCGTCTACTTTATCTAGTTTTTCCCAAGTAAAGAACTCAAGGCCCTCCAATGTAAGCTCATTCTTGTGACCTCTGTTGAATGTTTTATCAGCTACATAGTGCTCTTTACCCATGTGTCCGTAAGAAGCCGTTTCCTGATAGATAGGGTTTCTTAATTTTAAGTTCTGCTCAATAGCATAAGGTCTTAAATCAAAGATCGCAGACACTTTTTTAGCGATTTCCCCATCGTGAAGATCAACTTTTGCAGTTCCGTAAGTATTGATGTATAAACCACAAGGTTCAGCTACTCCAATTGCATAAGAAACCTGTACCAAAACTTCGTCAGCAACACCAGCTGCTACAAGATTTTTAGCAATGTGTCTTGTTGCATACGCAGCACTTCTATCCACTTTTGATGGGTCTTTTCCAGAGAAAGCACCACCACCGTGAGCACCTTTACCACCATAAGTATCAACGATAATTTTTCTACCTGTAAGACCTGTATCTCCGTGAGGACCACCAATTACGAATTTACCTGTAGGATTGATGTGATATTTGATCTGATCGTTGAATAAAGCTTTGATCTCTTCAGTCTGCTGAGCAACTACTCTTGGAACAAGGATATTCTTGATATCTTCACGGATCTTGTTCAACATTTCTTCTTCTGCTCCGAAGTCATCGTGCTGGGTAGAAACTACAATAGAATCAATTCTGATTGGTTTATGATCGTCAGAATATTCAATCGTTACCTGGCTTTTTGCATCAGGACGTAAGTAAGTAATCTCTTTATTTTCTCTTCTGATCGCAGAAAGTTCTTTAAGGATAGTGTGCGCTAAATCCAAAGCAAGAGGCATATAGTTAGCAGTCTCGTTGGTAGCATACCCAAACATCATTCCCTGGTCACCAGCTCCCTGAGCGTTTGCTTTAGCTTCAAATGACTCATCATTTACCGCTCTGTCCACACCCTGGTTAATATCAGGAGACTGTTCGTGGATTGCAGAAATTACTCCACAAGAATCTCCATTGAACATGTATTCACCTTTTGTATAGCCAATTCCGTTGATTACTTCTCTGGCAATCGTCTGAACATCAAGGTAAGCATCAGATTTTACTTCTCCTGCCAATACTACCTGTCCGGTAGTTACAAGAGTTTCACATGCTACTTTTGAACTTTTATCGTATGCTAAGAAATGATCGATTAATGCATCGGAAATTTGGTCGGCAATTTTGTCCGGATGTCCTTCTGAAACTGATTCAGATGTAAATAAATAAGACATATTATTCTTTGTTTTTTAGATTAAAAAATAGCTATGAAGAAAAATAAGAATAACAATTGCCTAGAAAAAAGAATACTGTTTTAGCATTTTTTTATAGAGGTTGCAATCAGGTCAAATTTTTCCTCGTTCGTAAACGTCAGCAAATTTAAGCACTATTTTTGTAATACTCAAAATTTTTGTTTACTAATTATAATTTTCTTTAAATTAATGATTTATATCATTGTAAAGCCTCTTAATTACTGAGGCTTTATGCTTACAAATTCTTTTGGGTTTTCGTGGTAATTCAACTTAAGTTCCAAAGAATTTTTGATGGAATGTGATAATTCATCAATAATTTTTTGCTTAAAGGTCGGCTTATAGTAAATAATACTGATCTCTCTGTATGGGAAAGGCTTCTTGAACCTGAATACATTCTTTTTCTGCTCTTCAGAAAGCTGGCTCAATGCCAATTCCGGAAGAATACTTATTCCCCCTACTTTATCTACCATGTGTACCAAAGTTTGGATATTGGAAGCTAAGAAATCTAAATTCTTAGGTTTCAGTGTATTTTCTTTCAGATGACAGATATTTTCGAACTGGTTTCTCAAACAGTTTCCTTCTTCAAGCAACCATACTTTTTCTACATTCAGATCCTCAGGAATAATGTAAGAATTCTTTTTGTTTGCTTCAGTATTAGAACTGTAGATCATCAGCTCTTCATTGAAAAGGAAATCCTGGTAAAACTCATCAGCGGTATCATAAGGAGTAGAGATAATCCCCGCATCCAGTTCTCCTGCCTTCAATGCTTTAATAATATTATCCGTAGTCATTTCCTTTACATTCATCTGTATCTTTGGATTGGCTTCAAGGAATTTGAAGATCTCCGTAGGTAAAATAAATGAAGAAACTGTAGGAATAATTCCAAGATTAATGGTTCCTCCTAAAATGTTATTCAACAGGTTGGCTTTGTTTTTCAGCTCATTGACAGATTCTATAATTACTTTCGCCTGATCGATGATCTGAAGCCCTACATCTGTGGTACGGATCGGGTGTGTAGTTCTGTCGAAAACCTTCACATCCAATTCATCCTCAAATTTTTGTATCATGGCACTTAAGGTAGGTTGGGTAATGAAGCACGCCTGAGCTGCTTTACCAAAATGTTTATACTTATCAACAGCGATAAGATACTCCAGTTGCTGAATATTCATTTGATTAATATTATCTATTACAAAGATATAACGTTTTTGTTATTAGCAATTAAAAATTCAAGTAAATTTGATAATTAGTACCTTTACAGTTGGATTTAGAAAATACGAGAACAATTATTCAAATCATCAATATATGGATTCTAAAAAATTAACGTTAAGCAACGGCGCACCTTATTTTGAGCATCAGGATTCCCAGACGGTAGGACCAAGAGGCCCGGTATTGCTGCAAGACTTTGTCCTTCAGGAAAATCTTGCACACTTCGTTAGGGAAAGGATTCCTGAAAGAATTGTACACGCCAAAGGAAGTGGAGCGTACGGAACTTTTACCGTAACGCATGACATCAGCCAATACACAAAGGCTAAATTATTTTCAAAAGTAGGCAACTCCTGCAGAATGTTTGCCCGTTTTTCTACAGTAGGCGGAGAAAAAGGGAGTGCAGATACCGCAAGAGACCCAAGAGGATTTGCGTTAAAATTCTATACTGAAGATGGGAACTGGGATCTAGTAGGAAATAACACTCCGGTATTCTTTATAAAAGATGCTAAGAAATTCCCGGATTTTATTCATACCCAAAAAAGACTTCCAAGAACCAATTTGAAAAGTGCCACTATGATGTGGGATTTCTGGAGCTTAAACCCGGAATCTCTTCATCAGGTTCTTATATTAATGTCAGACAGGGGAACGCCTTATGGCTACAGACATATGCATGGCTTTGGATCTCATACTTTCTCCATGATTAATGATCAAAATGAAAGAGTATGGGTGAAATTCCACTTCAAAACAAAACAGGGAGTAAAAAACTTCACCGATGAAGAAGCCGTAAAAATGGCAGGAGAAAATCCTGACTTTGCACAGGAAGATCTTTGCAATGCTATTGAAAACGGAGATTTCCCTAAATGGACCATGTACATCCAGGTGATGACAGAAGAGCAGGCAAAAGATTTCAGATGGAATCCTTTTGATGTAACAAAAGTATGGTTCCACGATGATTTCCCATTGATTGAAGTGGGAGAAATGGAATTGAATGAAGTTCCTGTCAACTATTTTGCACATGTGGAGCAATCTACCTTCTCACCAAGCAGCCTTATCAACGGAATCAGTTTCTCTCCAGATAAAATGCTTCAGGGAAGATTATTCTCATATCCGGATGCACACCGATACAGAGTGGGTGTAAATGCTCACCAATTGGAAGTGAACAGATGTCCTTTTGCTGTTAATAATTATCAAAGAGACGGCTATATGGCTGATTCCAGCCAATATCAGGATAAACCAAACTATTATCCTAACAGTTTTGATGATATTAAACCGGATGTTTCTTATAAAAACTATGAATATGAATTAGATAGTGCTCATGTTTCCAATTATAACAGAAACGACAATGACAGCGATCACTATACTCAACCGGGGCTTCTTTATTCAAAAGCGATGAATGCTGAAGACAGGAATAATCTGATCCAAAATATTATAGGAAGTATGAAAGGAATTACCGGGCCGAAAAGAGAGGAAATTATTAATAGACAATTATGTCACTTTTTCCGCGCTAATATTGAGCTTGGCATGAAAGTAGCTTCACAACTAAACATCAATATTGATGCAAATATGATGAATCACTCCAAATAATCATATTGAACAATAAATCAAAAAAAAGGAAAAAAAAATAATATTTTTTCCTTTTTTTTGCAAAAAATTCATAATTTGCGAAGGATGATATTTTAAAGTGGAAAAATGAGTTACGAAAATATATTATTAAAAAAGGAAGATAAATTATCTATCATTACCATAAACAGACCTGAAAGTTTAAATGCATTGAATGCAAAGACAATTCAGGAGATCAGTACAGCATTGGATGAGCTTAATTCTGACCCTTCCTGCAGGATAATTATCCTTACAGGTAGTGGAGAAAAGTCCTTTGTAGCTGGAGCTGACATCAAGGAATTCAGTGACTTCGGACAAGAAAAAGCTGAGGAACTTGCAAAAAATGGACAAAATACATTGTTCAACAAAATTGAAAACCTATCCAAACCTGTCATTGCAGCTGTAAACGGTTTTGCATTAGGAGGAGGTTTAGAGCTTGCCATGGCATGCCACATCAGATATGCATCGGAAAACGCCAGATTAGGGCTTCCTGAAGTAACGCTGGGATTAATTCCAGGATACGGAGGAACTCAAAGGCTTCCCAAACTTGTCGGAAAAGGTATTGCCAACGAAATGATCTTCTCTGCCAAAATGATCCCTGCCCAAAAAGCAAAAGAGATCGGACTGGTTAATGAAGTATACCCTATTGAAGAATTATTAACCAAAACGAAAGAATTAGCGAACACTATTGCCCATAATTCACCAATGGCAATATCAAAGGCTATTAACGCCGTCAATTTATCTGACACGGAGAAAGGTTTTGAAACTGAAATTAAATATTTCGGGGAACTTTTCGAAATGGAAGATAAGAAAGAAGGAGTAGCTGCTTTCCTTGAGAAAAGAAAGCCGAACTTCTAATCTTTCAAAAGATTTTAATCCAATTATTTCGAAAAAACTAATGATGCGGTATGAATAAGTTTGACAAAGCTTATCTAAAAATGGCTCAGGAATGGGCAAAACTCTCCTACTGTAAGAGAAAACAGGTGGGAGCTCTTATCGTGAAAGATAGGATGATTATTTCAGATGGTTACAATGGGACTCCTATGGGATTCGAAAACTGTTGTGAAGATGATGGGGGGAAAACGCACTGGTATGTATTGCATGCAGAAGCCAACGCTATATTAAAGCTGGCAGCTTCTACACAATCTGCTAAAGGAGCAACGTTATATTTAACATTGTCACCCTGCAAGGAATGCAGTAAGCTGATCCTACAGGCAGGTATTGCAAGACTGGTGTATATTAATGAGTATTCGGATGACGATGGAATATCGTTTTTGAGAAACCATAACATTGAAATAGAACAAATATCGGACTGTGAACTAAAAAAATAAGCACAAATGACTTGGGATGAAAAGATCAAAGATTTTGAAATATTTCTTCGCTTCGAAAGAAATTTTTCAGACAACACACTCGACGCCTATGTTCGGGACATTAAAAAACTAAAAGATTACGCAGAAGAAGATCTGGCAAACGTCGGTCCAGATTCTATCGGTTACGAAAACCTGCAGGAATACATTTTCAATCTTTCTAAACAGAAATTCAGTGAGAGATCACAGGCAAGGTGGATATCATCCATTAAAGCCTTCTTCAAATTTCTATTGGAAGATGAATATCGTGAAGACAACCCTGCAGCGTTACTTGAAGGTCCTAAACTGGGACTCTATCTGCCGGACACTTTAAGCCTGACAGATATTAATAAAATTATTGCTGCCATTGAGGTCAATACAGATCTCGGAAAAAGAAACCAATGTATCATAGAGGTACTTTATGGTTGTGGACTCCGTGTATCTGAACTGATTGATCTGAAGATCTCCAATATCAACTTCAAGGAGCAATATATCAAGGTACATGGAAAGGGAAATAAAACCCGTTTTGTGCCTTTAGCTGATTATACGGCTGAATTACTGGAAAGTTACATCAAAGAGGTACGCTCTAAAGGAAAAATCAATAAGAAATATGAGGATACGCTGTTTTTGAACAGCCGTGGTACTTCTATGTCAAGAGTTATCGTATTTCTTATTATTAAAGAACTTACGGATAAAGCTGGAGTTAATAAGAAAATTTCTCCACACACATTCAGACATTCTTTTGCAACACATTTACTGCAGAATGGAGCTGATCTCCGTTATATCCAGGAAATGTTGGGGCACTCCAGCATTACCACAACAGAGATTTATACTCATTTGAAGACAGAAGAGCTAAGGGATGTTATCTTAAGCTATCACCCAAGAAATATTAATATTGCTCAGTGAAGCTAAGGTCTATCTGACCTTTGAAAAATAATTATAGACGGATGAAAGTATTGAAATATTGCCCGAGCTGTGGCAAAGAGACCTTACATTGGGATAATGAAAAAAAATGGAGTTGTCCTGAATGTGGTTTTACACTGTACAATAATGTAGCAGGCGCTGTAGCGGTTGTTATCAGATGCGGTAACGAAATTTATCTTACCCGAAGAAACAGGGATCCTAAAAAAGGAAAACTGGATCTGGCCGGAGGTTTTGTTGACCCTAAGGAAAGTGCAGAGGAAACCTGTAAAAGAGAGCTTTTTGAAGAACTTCAGCTTGATATTGATATTTCTAACCTGAAATACCTTACCAGCCTTCCGAACATTTATCAGTATAAAGAAATCGATTACAATACAATTGATCTTTTTTATGAGTATACTATTTCGGAGAAGTTTGAGGTAAATCTTGAACTTTCAGAGATCTCTGAAGCGGTATGGATTCCTTTACAGGAACTCAACCTTGATGAGATTGCTTTTGACTCTCAAAAGATATTCTTCGAGGGTTATCTGAAGAAATAATTTTTGTAATATACACTCTCGCAGATTTTGCAAATGCAGCAGGCCAATGGATTTTATCCAGCTGCTAATTTGTAAAATCTGCGAGAGTTTTTTTATGATGAAAAACAATTTTTCCACAGATTTCAAATTACAAAGATGCATTTTATATAAGCACTGCAATTATTTGTGGAATCTGTGGGAATTATTATATTTTAAATTAGTACGTTTTTGATTTCAGCATTTCATCAAAATACTGAATAAGCAGAGTTCTTTCAGCTTCTGTAAGTTGAGCTTCATTATGATAAACAATATAACCAGGCAATGGCATTGTCTTATGTTTAAGAGCTTCAATAGACCTATCGAGCATATTCTCTTTTAATTCCTTATTATAAGTTCCCCAAACAGAAAAATTAAGACGCTGGCGCCCGTCATTCACATGGCTTTTTACAGACCAGGAAATAGGTGCTACATACGCATACTTAGGATATATTGTTTCATTGGAATGACAGTCATAGCAGGCATTCTTAAGAAGTGTGCTTACCTTTTCTGGAGCTTGCTTCATCTGAACAAAATTCACTTTGGAATCAATCGGTTTGTTTACTCTATCAATTGGAAATAATTGGATAAGAGCAAACGTTACCAGAGTCCATAAGATTATTTTCTTTGCCGTCTTCATCAATCTATTTTACTGGGGTTATCACTGCATTCTCAGATTTTAGCTCTTTTTTACTTTCCTGTACTACAGCTTTCTCTTTTTCTTCAGAAGCCGGAGGTGTAACCGGTACTGTTGGCGCTGTTGCTCCTCTAGGATTATCTAGTGTTCTGGTATCTTTAAGATCCCATTCTTCTCTTGTTTCCCATAATGCCTTTATCAAAGCTTTTTTATAGAAAACATAGGCATCCTCTGCGAAGGTTTCAGTGGAGAAGTCCGCTTCCCCCCAATACTTATCGTTATTATTATCCACTAATATTCTAACAACATATTCCTCAGGTTTCAGGAAATCAAATTTTACTTTATCTCCTTTTGTATATTTTTGATACACTACTTTATCTGAAGAATCCAGCAACTGAATCCAATAGTTAGATACAGGTGCATTGGACAACGTAAATTCCAGGCTTCCAATCTGATCTATTTTCTCAACAGTAAAGTCAAAACGTTTAGATTGGGAGTTCTTTGCATAGAAAGAAGAAACTGTTTCTTTAGGAATTGTAAGCTGATAATCTTTCCCACTGATAAAGTCAGAATTCACCTGAATCTGGTAAGGATTGGTCTCTGAAATTTTAGCCGTAAATGGCAGAGTATTCAAAGAATCTCCTTTAACAGCTAGTTTCCACTTTGAAGCATCAATTTTATCTATAAGGTAATTGGATGAAATTTTAAAATCGGATTTCGGAGCTAATGAACCACCTCCATTATCACTGGAGACATCCATTGCATTTTTCTTGTTGTATTTATAGAATAGAGAAGCTGAATACACCGTATCTTTTTTGGGCCCAATATTATGGCTAAACAACAATTTTTCATTGGTTTCCTGTCCTATATTATTCTTCACTGCATCAAACCAGATTCTAACGGAGTCTGATTTCGGTGTGTGTGTTACTTTAATATCTTTAAGCTTATCATTGAGCGACTGAACTTTCACCTCATCCGGATGGCCTTCAAATGTCATAAGAACCCCACCGGTAATCTCCTTCATTTCTAAATATTTCAAAGGCTTCTTTGATGGATAAACACTTAAATTTAAGCCCGAAATTGATTTTTCAACATCAATTACTTCTTTTTTAAATCCTATCTTTTCTTTTCCAGGATCATACACAGAGTTTCCGTTTTCATCTTCGAAAGCAATAACTTTATATTTTCCCAGAGAAAGGTAATTAAGCTCATAATATCCGTCATCATCTACCTTGGTAATATAATATGGCTTTTGCTTGTAATTCATGGTATCTTTTACCTGATACAATCCAACCACCAATTTATTTTCATTAGTACCGGTTTTCTTCTTAATCTGCATGGCATCTTTTACTTCACCACTAACGTACAGATCATCCAGCTTATCTCCTGTAGAGAACGCGAAATTAAAATAACGAAGAATATTAGACTCATTATTATCCGCAATGGAATTTCCAAAATTGAAATTATAAGTAGTATTGGCCTGAAGTGTATCCGTCCATTGGATAAGAACAAATTTATTCGCAATATTCGATGGAAGAATTCGCTTGATATTCTTGATAGGCGGAGAAATGATAAGATTTTTATTGATATCCTTTAAGGTCACATATTCATCAAAATCCAGACGGAGTTCCCGGATATCTCTTTTGACGTTGATCCTTGTTGTATCAATATTTGAACTTAAAAATTTTGGGGCCAGTGTATCTTTTGGACCTCCAACAGGAGATCCTACCCTTGCACAAGAGTGTACAAGAAAACAGATAACGAATAATAAAAGAAACCTTTTCATGAAAATGTTTAAGCAAAAGTAAACATTATTCTCCAAAAACTTCATGTCCGCTATTCAAACTATCTTTACTATCGTTCATTACGGTCTGAAGTTTTTCCTGCTGTAAAGGGAAATTTTCAAATAATCCGGACAATGCAAGTGCTGTATAAACTTTGCCTGAATATTTGTTTCCGATGGCTACAATAGTCACTTTAGATTTTAAAAGATGGGCAAATACAGAGTTGGTTCCGTGCCACCATCCGTTGTGATAGGTTAGTTTTTCACCGTTATCGAAGATTTTCATTCTAAAGCCAAGACCATAATTATTCATTCCCGCTTTTTCATTGCTGTACGGCGTAAATACCATCTGCATCAGTTCCGGCTTCAGGAAATCTTTTGAGAACATTGCTTTTGAGAAGTTATATAAATCTCTTGGTGTAGTATAAACGTTTTTATCTCCATAAATTAAATCCAGACGGTCTAAAGGATATAACTTATTAGCGCCGTAATAGAAAGACTGTGAAGCTGTTGGGATATCTTTTTCCTGAAAAATGTAAGTATTAGTCATTTTCAATGGTGTAAAAACCATTTCTTTCATTGCCTGCGGAAAAGGAGTTTTGGTTACTTTTTCAATCAGCAAAGCCAACAGGGCAAAGTTTGTATTGCAATACATAAATCCGGTATCGGTATCTCTTGCCAGGTCCGGTTTATATTTGATAATCATATTCAATACATCCTGATTCGTAATAAACGGCTTCGACAGTTCTGCCGGGGCAGGTTGTATTTTGGTAATAAAGTATTCGTATTTCGGCAGTCCGCTTCTTTGATCCAATAAAGTCTGAACGGTTACATTCGGATAAGGAAATCCCGGAAAGAATTGGGTAAGATGGTCGGTAAGTTTTATTTTTCCGGCTTCTATAAGCTTCATCATGGCCATTGCCGTTAATGTTTTTGAAACCGAAGCTACGTGTAATGGTGTATTTTTATCAATTGGCATCTGATTGCCTTCTCTACCAAAACCTCTGTAGTTTTCGTATAAAATTTCGTCCCCTTTAGCCACTAAAATTCCGCCACTAAGATCTCCGCCTTCCCATATTTTTTTATAGTACTGATCTATATAACCTGTTATAGATTCTTTATTAGAAAGCAGTCCGTCTTCTTTGGTAAAAACATGGCTTAAGTCCACACTTCCATAATTGGGAAGGTTGGTGGTATTTTCAGCTGAAACTGCTTTGGATTCAGATTTATTTTTACAAGAAAAAAGGGATAAAACAACAGTTACAGTAAGTACTAAATTACGCATCTTCATAAGATTCAAAAATGAGCGGCAATTTAATAAAAGTCGAAAATAAATTGTAAATATGAGGACACATTATGAATAATTTAACATAATGAGAGAAAAACAAAAAAAGAAAATCATGAAAACGGATAAAACAAAAAAGCTGAGAAAGTATCTTCTATATCATTACTTCCTCAGCCTTCTTTGTTATCTCTTTTACTTATTGCTTAACCATGTGAGGCAACAATCTTATCTACAATAAACTGCGCTAATTTTTCTTTACTCTGGTGCGTCCAGCCTGCAATATGCGGAGTTACCATTGCTTTTTCGGATTCTAATAGATATTTCAGGTCTTCATTCTCCGTTTCAAGATGTTCAAAAGAGGACTTTTCGTATTCCAATACATCGAGACAAGCTCCTTTTACTTTTCCGGATTTCAATGCTTCTACTAAACTTTTAGTTTCTACATTTTTCCCTCTTGCTGTATTCACAAAATAAAAGTCGTTTTTCATCTCAGAAATGAATTCTCCATCAATAAGATAATGGGTTTCAGAAGTTAGAGGAATATGCAGGCTCAATACTTCTGCAGACTTTTTCAGTTCATCCAATGTAACCTGAGTGGCACATTCATCAGAAAGGCTGGGAAGAATATCATGGAAGATCACTTTACATCCAAAACCTGAAAGTCTTTTAGCTGTAGCTTTCCCCATATTTCCATAGCCTATCAAACCAACAGTTTTTCCCAGCAATTCATCACCCCTGTTTTCTTCACGCTTCCATATACCGTTCTTCACTTCCTGAGAAGCAATGAAAAGCCTGTTCATCAGCACCAACAGCATCCCAACAACATGTTCAGCTACTGAATCTCTGTTTCCCTCCGGAGAATTGATTAATTGAATACCAAGTTTTTCAGCCACAGGAATATCAATATTTTCCATCCCCGCCCCTACCCTGGCTATAAACTTCAGGTTTTGTGCCTGTTCAAGAAAGTTTTTATCCAAGGGAATACGGCTTCTGATGATGATACCATCATAGTTGTTGATTTTATCACAAACCTCATCATAAGTGGAAGTAAAATCTTCTTCCAAAATAAAGTTTTTAGCTAAAAGCTGCTCAGTGATAAGGGGATGATTTTTATCTAAAAGGAGAATTTTCATAGATCGGGTTTAAACACAAATGACACGAATTGATTTCACAAATAACACCATTATCATTTTTCAGACAAAAGCAATTGTAATTTTACTAAACACATATAAAAATAAAATGCTTTTAATTTGGGAGTTCCAGTATTAAAAGCATTTCAAAGTTTTTATTTTTTATCCTTCTTAGAAGCTTGTGGCTCCTCTGGTTCCTGGAATAATTTCTTAAGCTCTACAGATTCCAAAGGTTTCATTCTTCCGGAAAGAATTAATGAAAGTTCTTTTCTACGGAATGCAGCTGCATATCTTTCTTTTTCATCTTCTGTTTCCGGAACCATATCTGGGATTGGAATCGGACGGTTAAATTCATCTACTGCAACGAAGGTATAAATCCCTGAATTGGTATGAATTTTTTTCTGATTAATCGGATCATCAGACCATACATCCACATAAACCTCCATAGAAGTTGAGAATGCTCTGGAGACTTTAGATTCTAGTACTACAACTCCTCCTTCAGGAATCGGATGATTGAATGAAACGTGGTTTACAGAGGCTGTTACAACTCTTCTTTCACAGTGTCTTGCTGCAGAAATGGAAGCACATCTGTCCATTTTTGCTAAAAGTTCACCACCAAAAAGGTTTCTTAGAGAGTTTGTTTCGTTCGGAAGAACGATATTGGTCATAATAGTCAGAGATTCTGACGCTGTTTTTATTTTTGCCATTTATTCTTAGTGTTTTTTGGAGCAACCGGAACTGTTTTAATAGTTTTTCCGGAAGTTTTTACCAATGAATCTTTCTTCAGGGAATCTGAAACAGCTGTTTGAGGAGCATGTACCATTACTTTCACCGTGTCTTTTACAATTCGGTGGGTAGAAGTCTGTACAGACACTTTATTAAAGGATTTCTTTCCAAAGAGCAGTTCCTTTTGGGTAAATGCAAAGTATACAATACCGAGAATCGGAATAATCAACAGGAAGAACCAAAGAATGGTCTTCTTGAATTTATAATCTTTTTCACTGTTCTCTGAAGTGCTTACTTTTTCGCCATTATTAATATCGGAGAATCTGATCTCTTCTAATCCGAAAAAATCCGGACGTCCTGCCTCTACTCTTTTCCCTTTGAAATGAGTATGTCCTTCTTCAGTAAAGATCGTTCCCAGATTTTGAATTTCAAGAACCTGTTCTGCCTGAAGCTTTTTCTTCCAAAAATCAGTCTGTATCTTCAGATCACTTCTGGAAGCCTCTACAGACATCTGTTTTTCTTTAGCAATAAAAACGGTAAGGTCTTCAGCCTGTACTTCATAGTCAATTGTAAATTCAATCTGACTTGCAGGAGGCAGGATACTTCCGTTTTCCGAATTGATAATTGCCTTAGAATTTTTCAGAGAAAACACCCCAAAGCCTGGAACTATGACAGTTCCAAATTGTTTTAAATATTCTAAAATGTATGCTGAAATATTCATTTGGTGGCAAATTTATAACTTTTTCATGACTTTTTGAAGATATTTAACGCATATAAAAAAAGACTGCCAAAGCAGCCTTTTGAGTATTTCATATTAAAATAGGTTCACTGTTCATTATCCCTAATCTCTTTTAAGATAAATTGGCAATTCACTTATTTACAGCCTTTACTTTCTTTCCAGCTATTGAATTTTCCAGCTGATCCCAAACATAAAGTTGGTTCCTGCTTGGGCAAAGTATAATGGACTGCCATCTTCATTAACAGAGCCATTATTCACGTATTTTTTATTGAACAGATTATTCACCAATAGTTTTAAAGCAATATCATTGCGACCGATCTTGAACTGATACTGTGCATTAAAATCTGTCAGTAAGTAGTCTTTAAGCTCTAAATTTTTATCTTCCGTGTTATCCAGATACTGTTTTCCAACATATTGATTCATTAAAGCAAACTGGAAATTTTTATTTGGATTAAACCTTACTCCTACATTAGCAATCATATTTGGAGAAAACGAGATTTGAGTATTCCCAAGGCTTACCGGTGATGTCCCAACTTCTATATTAAAATCCTGATTTCTGTTCTGGCTTACAGTCAGGTTTCCGGAAACTTCCCATTGTTTTGAAAGTTTTGCCAAAGCTCCAACCTCTACCCCACGTCTGTAACTTTTCCCTGAATTGGTTCTGATAAATGCTCCAACACTGTTAAGCTGACCATTCAGAACCAGTTGATTCACATAATACATGTAATAAACATTCGCCGTTAAAGATAAAAATCCAAACTGTTTCTCAAAACCAGCTTCAAAGTCATGAAGTTTTTCAGGCTTTACATCATTATTTGCCATGATATCTGCTCTGTTGGGTTCTCTTTGAGCATGTGCATAAGACAGGAATATTTTCCCGTCATTGATTTTATAATTCACACCCGCTTTTGGATTAAAGAACAGCCAGTTTTTGTCCAGATCAGCACCATCATCATCTCCTGCCATGATGATCTTTGTATTGTAATTGATGCTTCTAAGCTGTAGATCACCAAAGAATTCAAAATTATCCATTCTGTATAAAGCCTTTGCAAACCCAGAGACTTCATTCTTTATTGAACGGTTTCTATAATATTCACTTTCATTGATCTGCGGATAGAATACACCGGTAACGTTTCCGTAATGTTTTCCGTAGTACTGATTGGCAACAGCCCCAAAGTTTAAATCAAGATTTTCAAACTTACCATACAATGTAGAAACGATTCCGTAGAAATCATTATCCAACCATTTCTTTCTGATAAAATCTGATTTGGTAATGGTTTGTCCGCCTTCAATAATGTCAGGGAGATGGTATTTCGAGAAAGAACTCGCCTGTTTATAGTTTTCGTAGTATCCTTTTCCTTTGGTGTAATGGAAAGTAGTTTCAAGGTTCCAACGGTCATTGAATTTTTGCTCCCAAAGCAACTGATAATGGTTCTGTCTGTAATTATCTGTTTCGTTATCATAGAACCCTACAATGTTTCCATTGGCATCCTTAATTTTACCCGAGCTGTTGAATCTTGGATTGGTCTCCCACATTTCTCTGCTGATCCCGTTCCATGCCTGATATGTCTTTTCTTTTCCACCAAAAGCCATTAAACGCAATTTGGTTTTCCCTTCTTCAAACAAGGCTGTAAAGTTGTAAGAATGCAAATCAGAAGAAGCTCTGTCTATGTATCCGTCAGAATGAATATTCGTATATCTCCCCATTACAGAAAGACGGTTTTTCCAGAATTTTCCGGAACCTACCTCAGCTGAATATTTATAGGTATTAAAAGAACCATAGCTATCATCGGTTTTAAAGTAAAATTTCTCTTCCGGCTCTCTTGAAATCACATTGATGCTTGCTCCAAAGGCAGATACTCCATTATTGGAAGTCCCTACTCCTCTCTGAATAACAATCTGTGAAGCAGAACTTGTTAAATCCGGAACATTTACAAAAAAGGTACCCTGGCTTTCAGAATCATTATAAGGAACCCCGTTCATCATAACATTGATGGCTGTTCCGGAAACTCCACGAATTCTAAAACCTGTATATCCTACACCATTTCCGGCATCTGAAGTGGAAATGATTGAAGTTTGATTTTTCAAGAGGACAGGAAGATCCTGTCCTAAATTTTTACCATCTAAATCTTTCTGAACATTGATAATTTCCTTAGCAACAGGAAGTCTTTTCGTAAAGCTAACCGCTTCTATTTCTCTGACCTTCAGAGAATCCGTGTTTTGAGCCTGAATAAAGGCTACAGAGCCTACAGTAAGCCCTAAAAAAAATAATCCTTTCATTCTATAAATCTTTAACATTTAATGAATAAAAGGGGATCGATAAGATATTATACAAATTCAACCCTCTGTAGAGTTGATGTCCCTAAACAGCATTACCTGTTCCAGGTTCGGTGGGTATAATCTCAGCCTATTAAAGCACCCCTTTATTTCAGCTGCAAAATTACGAAAAATATATGAGATGAAGTGATGTACGAAATGTGAAATATAAAATGTAAAATAAATCAGATTACGGTATTCCTTGTCATTCCGACGAAGGAGGAATCTCTATTATAAATGAGATTCTTCATTTCACTTCTGAGCTACGTTCGCAGACCTTCAGTCTGTATTCAGAATGACAGAACAGAATAAACAACTTGTTAAGATTAATACAAAGTTGTTGATGACTCAATAGGAGTTATAAAACCTTCATGAGTAATGAGCAATCATCAATCATCACTTATAATTTTAGTATGTCTTATTATTCGCGTCAATATAATAATAGTTTTTCCCATCTTTGGTCACTTCAAACATTTTTCCAAGCTTCCAGCTGAAGTTTCTTTTAATATTTGAATATTCAAAAGGAATAATAACTTTATTATTGACATCAATAACCCCAAATTTATCGTTGTTTGAAGCAACTATCATCGGATCAGCAACATCATCACCTTCCATAATGTAGAGATACTGATATTGCGGGTAGATCTGGTATTGACGATAATCTGCAGCGTTGACGAATTTTGATTTTTCGATGATTCCGTAGAAACCATTTAAAACATAAGCCTGAAAAAGCTGTTGTTTATATTCTTCAAACTTACATTTTCCAAGATCGGAATCTTTAAACTGATATACTCTTTTCCCTGAATGGTCTACACGGTAAGAAATCATGTTCTTTTCTACTGTTGCATAATTTTTTGTCCCATATTTTCTCACTTTTTCATTCGGAGAATTAAGAAGGTTACAATCTTCATAGAAGAATACGGCAATATGATACTCCGGCTGAATAATGTATTTTCCGTTTTGATTGACATACCCGAAACTATCTCCTTTCTTTTTGGGAATCAGAAGTGGGAGATCTTTGTTGACCACTACCAGATCCGGATTATGCCTGACTACGGCATTTCTCTCTTTTTTCACGGTAGTTTTCGTAACATTTTTAATCACAGGTTTCTTCACAGATTTGGTCTGAGAGAAAACAGAAATCGAAATAAAAACGCACAAAACATTCAGGATATTTTTCATATTCATCATTTGTCTGCAATATTACGGCCAAAAATAGAAAATATCAAATTCATATTTATAAAGAATCTAAATAATTTCATTCTCATAAAATCGTAAAATTTCGTAATTTTGGGGAACATTTTGAATTGTTTAATAATTTAAAAAACTTTTTAAAAAAACGTAGATTATGCTGACCTTCTTTGGTTAATGTTGCATCACATGCGAGATCTCAAAATGTCATTAACTGTATTATACAGACCAGTAAAGAAGCAGCGAAATACTCTACCTTTAATATTGAAAGACCTTCTATTATGAATATTTATAAGGATTACATCAAAGAGATTGAAGAAAGAAAAAACCAGGGGCTTCATCCAAAGCCAATTGATGGTGCTGAATTACTAAGCGAAATCATCGCACAAATCAAAGATTCAGATAATGCAGATCGAACGGACTCTCTTAAATTTTTCATCTACAACACCCTACCGGGAACTACAAGTGCAGCTGCTGTAAAAGCTAAATTTTTAAAAGAGATCATTCTGGGTGAATCCGTAGTAGAAGAAATCTCTCAGACTTTTGCTTTCGAATTATTATCTCACATGAAAGGAGGTAAATCCATCGAAGTATTATTAGACCTAGCTTTAGGTAACGATGCTGCGATTGCTCAACAAGCTGCAGACGTTCTTAAAACTCAGGTTTTTCTTTATGAAGCGGACACTAACCGTTTAAAAGAGGCATACAACAGCGGAAATGCAATTGCTAAAGAAATTTTAGAAAGTTATGCACAAGCTGAATTCTTCACTAAGCTACCTGAAGTGGCTGAAGAAATCAAAGTAGTTACTTATATCGCTGGTGAAGGAGACATCTCTACCGATTTACTTTCTCCGGGTAACCAGGCACACTCAAGATCAGACCGTGAACTTCACGGTAAATGTATGATTACTCCTGAAGCTCAGGAAGAAATCAAAGCATTACAGGCACAACATCCTGATGCAAGCGTTATGCTTATCGCCGAAAAAGGAACAATGGGTGTAGGTTCATCCAGAATGTCAGGAGTAAACAATGTGGCTTTATGGACTGGTAAACAAGCCAGCCCTTATGTACCATTCGTAAATATCGCTCCAATCGTAGGAGGAACAAACGGTATTTCTCCAATCTTCCTTACTACAGTTGATGTTACCGGAGGTATTGGTGTTGACCTTAAGAATTGGGTGAAGAAAGTAGACGAAAACGGAAACCCTATTCGTAACGAAAATGGTGATATTGTTCTTGAAGAAGCTTATTCAGTAGCTACAGGAACTGTTTTAACTATTAATACAAAAGAAAAGAAATTATATAACGGAGATCAGGAACTTATTGACCTTGCGAAGTCTTTCACGCCACAAAAGATGGAATTCATCAAGGCTGGAGGATCTTATGCAATCGTATTCGGTAAGAAATTACAAACATTTGCTGCTCAGGTTTTAGGTGTTGAGGCTCCGGTTGTTTTTGCTCCATCAAAAGAAATTTCTCACGAAGGACAAGGTCTTACGGCAGTTGAAAAAATCTTCAACAGAAATGCTGTAGGAACTACACCAGGAAAAGTATTACATGCTGGTTCTGATGTTCGTGTACAGGTAAACATCGTTGGATCTCAGGATACGACAGGTCTTATGACTTCTCAGGAGCTTGAATCAATGGCTGCTACTGTAATTTCTCCAGTTGTTGACGGGGCTTACCAATCAGGTTGTCACACCGCTTCAGTTTGGGATAAAAAAGCTCAGGCTAACATTCCTAAGCTAATGAAATTCATGAATGATTTCGGATTAATCACAGCTCGTGACCCGAAAGGTGAATACCACTCTATGACTGACGTTATTCACAAAGTTCTTAACGATATCACTGTAGACGAGTGGGCGATCATCATTGGAGGTGACTCTCATACAAGAATGTCTAAAGGAGTTGCTTTCGGAGCTGACTCAGGAACTGTTGCTCTTGCATTAGCTACTGGTGAAGCATCCATGCCAATTCCTGAATCAGTAAAAGTAACTTTTAAAGGTGAAATGAAGCCTCACATGGATTTCCGTGATGTGGTACATGCTACTCAGGCTCAGATGTTAAAGCAATTCGGTGGAGAAAACGTATTCCAGGGAAGAATCATTGAGGTTCACATCGGAACACTTCCTGCTGACCAGGCATTCACATTTACAGACTGGACTGCTGAAATGAAGGCAAAAGCGTCTATCAACATTTCTGAAGACAATACCCTAATCGAATCATTGGAAATTGCTAAGGGCAGAATCCAGATTATGATTGACAAAGGAATGGATAACCATAACAAAGTTCTTCAGGGATTAATTGACAAAGCTAATAAGAGAATTGAAGAGATCAGATCAGGTGAAAAACCAGCTCTTACTCCAGATTCAAACGCTAAATATTACGCTGAAGTTGTTGTAGATCTTGATGTAATCGTAGAACCTATGATTGCTGATCCGGATGTAAACAATGACGATGTTTCTAAGAGATATACTCATGATACCATCAGAGATCTTTCTTACTATGGTGGTGAGAAAAAAGTAGATCTTGGTTTCGTTGGATCTTGTATGGTTCACAAAGGAGATCTTAAGATCGTTTCTCAGATGTTGAGAAACCTAGAGAAACAAAAAGGTAAAGTAGAATTCAATGCTCCACTGGTAGTAGCAGCTCCTACTTACAACATCATTGATGAGTTAAAAGCTGAAGGCGACTGGGAATTATTAGAGAAATATTCAGGTTTTGAATTTAATGACAATGCTCCAAAAGGTGAAGCTCGTACAGAATATGAAAATGTAATGTACCTTGAGCGTCCTGGATGTAACCTTTGTATGGGTAATCAGGAAAAAGCAGCTAAAGGAGATACCGTATTGGCTACTTCAACACGTCTATTCCAAGGAAGAGTGGTAGAAGATTCTGAACGTAAAAAAGGAGAATCTTTATTGGCTTCAACTCCGGTTGTTGTTCTTTCTGCCATCATCGGAAGAATTCCAAGTATTGAAGAATATAAAGCAGCTGTTGAAGGTATTGACCTTACTACTTTTGTCCCTTCTATTAAGGAATTAACAAGTACAAGTGCTCACTAACAGCATTAGCCAATAAGTCGCAAGACTATTGAAAATCATATCAGTGGAAGATTTTAGTCCTTTTGGATCTAAAATCTTCCATTTTTTGTTTAGAATCGTTCTATTTTAACTTAAATACGATTTTTTTCTGAGAAAACCGGGAAAATAGAATCTATTTTTTCTTAAATTGAAAGTTATAAAATCTTTTGATTTTAGAATCAAAACTACCCTATTTATGGATTATAGGAACATTTTTTGATGTATAAAAAACGATTTTTCTCTTTCAAAATATAAGAGAAAGAAACATTAACGAACAAAACTAAATACGATATGACTTTTGATATTGATATGATCAAAAAAGTGTACGAGCGTTACCCTGAGAGAATTGCTGCGGCAAGACAAATCGTGGGAAAACCTCTTACCCTTTCAGAAAAAATTCTTTACACCCACCTTTGGGAAGGAAATGCTACACAAGCATATGAAAGAGGAAACTCTTATGTAGATTTTGCACCAGACAGAGTAGCCATGCAGGATGCAACAGCACAAATGGCGCTTTTACAGTTCATGCAAGCTGGAAAAACTAAAGTAGCTGTTCCTTCAACAGCTCACGCAGATCACCTGATCCAGGCGAAAGTAGGTGCTGATAAAGATTTACAGGAAGGTATCAACAAAAACTCCGAGGTGTTCAACTTCTTAAGTTCTGTATGTGATAAATATGGAATCGGATTCTGGAAGCCTGGAGCAGGTATCATCCACCAGGTTGTATTGGAAAATTATGCTTTCCCCGGAGGAATGATGATTGGAACCGACTCTCACACCGTAAACGCCGGCGGACTAGGAATGGTTGCTATTGGTGTAGGTGGTGCTGATGCAGTAGATGTAATGGCAGGAATGGCGTGGGAGCTTAAAATGCCTAAACTTATCGGGGTTAAATTAACCGGTAAAATGAATGGATGGACTTCTGCTAAAGATGTCATCTTAAAAGTAGCGGGAATTCTTACCGTAAAAGGAGGTACAGGATGTATCGTAGAATATTTCGGTGAAGGGGCAGAATCTCTTTCTGCAACGGGTAAAGGTACCATTTGTAATATGGGGGCTGAAATCGGAGCTACAACGTCTACTTTCGGATATGATGACTCTATGAGAAGATATCTTTCTGCTACAGGAAGACAAGATGTGGTAGATGCAGCAGATAAAATTGCTGAACATTTAACAGGGGATGCTGAAGTATACGCAAACCCGGAACAATATTTCGATCAATTAATTGAAATTAACCTTTCTGAACTTACTCCACACTTAAACGGACCTTTCACTCCGGACTTGGCAACTCCAGTTGCTGAATTCAAAGCTAAAGCTGAGGCTAACGGATGGCCATTGGAAGTTGAATGGGCGCTTATCGGTTCTTGTACCAACTCTTCTTATGAAGATTTATCAAGAGCGGCTTCCATCGTAGAAGATGCTGTATCCAAAGGAGTAAAACCTAAAGCAATTTTAGGGATTAACCCAGGTTCTGAGCAGGTGAAATTCACTGCGGAAAGAGATGGCTTCTTAGATTCATTCAGAAAATTTGAAAACGCAAGAATCTTTACCAACGCTTGTGGACCATGTATTGGACAATGGGACAGAGAAGGTGCTGAAAAAGGAGAGAAAAACTCGATTATTCACTCTTTCAACAGAAACTTTGCAAAAAGAGCTGATGGTAACCCCAATACCCATGCATTTGTAGCTTCTCCTGAAATGGTAGCGGCTGTGGCAATCTCAGGTAGATTAGACTTCAACCCGATTACTGATACTTTAACTAACGAAGCTGGTGAGCAGGTAAAACTTAACGAACCTAATGGTTTCGAACTTCCTGCAAAAGGTTTTGCTGTAGATGACAATGGCTACCAGGCACCATCTGCAGATGGATCCGGTGTTGTGGTTAATGTAAGCCCTACTTCAGACAGACTTCAGCTATTAGAGGAATTCCCGGCTTGGGATGGTAAAAATATTACAGGAGCGAAAGTATTAATCAAAGCCTTCGGAAAATGTACTACTGACCACATTTCTATGGCTGGACCATGGTTGAAATACAGAGGTCACTTAGACAATATTTCAAACAATATGCTGATTGGTGCTGTAAATGCTTACAACATGGAAACCAACCACGTTAAAAATGAATTAACGGGTGAATATGGAGAAGTTCCTGCTGTACAAAGAGCTTACAAGGCTGCAGGTGTTCCAACCATTGTTGTAGGAGACCAAAACTATGGTGAAGGTTCTTCAAGAGAGCACGCTGCCATGGAACCTAGACACCTTGGTGTAAAAGCTGTATTGGTAAAATCATTCGCAAGAATTCACGAAACAAACCTTAAAAAACAAGGGATGTTGGGAATTACTTTCGCTAATGAGGCTGATTATGATAAAATCCTGGAAGATGACACGGTTAACTTCTTAGACCTTGACCAGTTTGCTCCAGGAAAACAATTGACTTTAGAATTTGTTCACAAAGACGGAACTAAAGACATCATCATGGCCAACCATACTTATAACGACCAACAAATTGATTGGTTTAAGGCTGGTTCTGCATTGAACCTGATTAAACAACAAGAGAAATAAGAATTAATTGTTAGATCGATTAATTATAAAAGCCGGCTTCTATGGAAGCCGGCTTTTATGTTTTATAATTCCTAATCTGTATTCTAATGGCTTTAATCAAAACCTAAAAAATCTGCTCAATCTCCAAAATCGTGAGAATAAACTTTTTAAAATCTCATGCTGATTTTGCTGATTACACAGATCGTGGATGAAGAATTAGTTCTAAACCTTATAGGTTTGAATAGCTATCCTATTCTATTTCAATCTCTCTAGTAGATTAGATCTATAACTATCTCCGATTGGAATTTCCTGTTCTAATAACATCAGCTTTTTAGCTCCAATACTTTTGATTTTATCCAGATTAATGATAAAAGACTTATGAATCCTTACAAACCTATCAGAAAGCTGATTTTCCATAGATTTAAGCGTATCCAGAACGATATATTCTTCTCCGGCAGTTCGGATATTCACATAATCTTTAATACTTTCAATATAAAGGATCTCATTAAAGTTGATGCGATGCTGCTGCCCTGAAGACTTAACGAAGAAATGAGTATCTTCTTCCTGAAAAGAAAATCGTTCCTGAGCCTTCATGGCACTTTTCAGAAATCTTTCAAAGGATACTGGTTTCAGGAGATAATCAACAATATTATGTTCATATCCTTCCAATGCATATTCTGAATAAGCCGTTGTTAGAATATACTTTTGCTTAGCGCCTACAATTTTCATAAAATTGATTCCGGTAAGCTCCGGCATCTGAATGTCCAGAAAAATCAGGTCTGAATCATTATTCTGAATATACTCCAGTGCCTCAATGGGGTTTTCTGTGGAAAAAACAAGCTCAAGAAAAGGAATTTTCTGTACATACTGTTCAAGAAGTGAAATGGCCAGAGGCTCGTCATCAACGATGATACATTTGATTTTATTCATCCTTCAAATCAATTTTTAAATCTACAACAAATTCTGTTTCGGAGTCTTTTATACTCAACTCATGTTTAGGATATAATATTTCCAGTCTTTTTTTCACATTCTGAATACCAATTCCTGAACCTAAATCTTTCATCTTATCTTTTTTAAAGTTTAAAAGATAAAAATGCAATATCTTATTCTCCTCAGAAATTTGCAGTTCAAATCCTTTACCTCGAAGATCCCCATGTTTAAAAGCATTTTCAACAAATGGCACCAAAAGCATCGGTGAAATATTCAGATGAGGATGCTGAATATTTTTTTCAACAAGAATCAATTCCGGATTTCTGAGTCTCAGTTTTTCCAGCTCAACTAAACTGTCGATATACCCAATCTCTTTATCCAAGGAAATAAAATCTTCTTCCAGGTCTTTTGTACTGTACCTCAATAATTGCCCGAGTTCCTCAATGGCAGGCAATGCCTTATCAGATTTTTGGTATACTAATGAGTAAATATTATTTAAAGAGTTAAAGATAAAATGAGGATTGATCTGTGTTTTTAAAGCCTGAAGCTCAGCGCTTTTTTTAGTCTCAATCAGTTCTGCGTTTTCTTTTTCTGCATTTACAAAATAGTTAAAAAACCAAAAAGTAGTACTCACAAAAATAGTAGTACTGCTATGAAATATATTATCAAAAAAATAAAGCCCAAAGCTGGTTCCCATACCATAATTTCTAAATCCAAAGAAAGTCGGCATAAATAACTGTTCTATAAAATATCTAACGATTACGAAACAACTTACACTAAGCAAAAATGCAATTACCGATTTATAGAACTTATGAATATCGAAAAATTTGGGGACTACAAATAAATAATTTAAATAAAAGCATACGAAGCTTGTGATAAAAAAGGTGATCTTAAAAATTGGATATTTTGGTGCACTTTCATATACAAAATCGGGAATAACTACTGAACCGATAAAGTAGATCAACCAATAGAAGATATGTAAATAAATTAGACTTTTCCTTTTCATACAACAAAAATATGAATTTAATAAGCTGTAAGACAGCTGTTTCCGATAAACCCCAGATTTTATCCGATGAAAATATTTTAATCTATAGAATCAAGAGCTTTACCAAATAGCTGTTTTATAAGGTTTTTAATGAAAATATCTTTGAACCGCTAAAAAAAGCACTATGAAAAAAATAGTAATATCAACTGCGTTATTATCATATGTATTTACATTTGCCCAAGCGCAGGATACCCTAAAAGTAAAAAAGATAGAGACCATAACCGTTGAAGGGAAAAAGAAACTGCTTGTAGAACGAAAAGTTGACCGGTTGATTTACAATATATCCAGCTCCGTAGCATCACAAGGAGTAGATGGGGTTGAGGCTCTAAGCAGTACTCCACTAATTAAGGTGGATGAAAATTCAGGGATTTCCATTGTAGGAAAAAGCGGGGTAGCTATTATGGTCAATGAAAGAATGCTGAACCTTTCCGGAAGTGAGCTTATGAATTACCTGAAAAGCCTCCGGTCCGAAAATATTGAAAAGATAGAGGTTATTACTACTCCTCCAGCAAAATATGAGGCTCAGGGGAACAGCGGACTGATCAATATTGTTTTGAAAAAAAATCAGAATCTCGGCTGGAGCGGAAGCCTTACCACAAGCTTAAGACAGACTACTTATCCAGGAGTTTCCAATAGTACTGCAATAAACTATCAGAGCGAAAAACTAAGTTCTTCACTGAAGCTAAGACAATATAATCTTGTTAAACGCTCTTATGAAAACTATACGGTTTCCGGAGCTGACGGATCGAAAAGCAATAGTGTCCGAAAAGATTTCAGTGATGGATTAGGAGCCAATCTGAGTATGGAGTATCGTCTAAGTTCACAATCTACTATCGGTTTTATTTATGATTATGGCTCAGGACATTCTAATATGAACATTAATAGTACCACTGATTATTTTCAGAATGGGAATTACACCAATACCCTCTTAACGTATGCAGAACATCGTTCAGAGAGTATACAGCAGACAATAAGCGCCTATTATGATCTTAAATTTGGAAAACGAGACAATAAATTCAGTATTACAGGTAATTATTTTTCCGATGCTCCGAAAAATACTATAGATTTTACCACCACAGATAATTCGGGCAGCAATTCTATAGTAAGAACTCCTTCAGAGATCAACTATAAAATATATTCCGCTCAGGCCGATCTTATCCTGCCTTTTGAGTTTGTAAAAACTGAAACAGGTATAAAATTTACCAATTTTGATAATAATTCGGATGTAAAATACCAGAATCTTACCAATGGTAATTATATGACAGATCCTACAAGGAGTAATATTTTTGAATATAATGAAAAAAATTATGCGGCCTATCTAAGTTTAGATAAAAAATTCGGAGAGAAATGGTCTGTAAAAGCAGGGCTCCGCTATGAATATTCTGTAGTGAACGGAAATTCCGTTTCTTCCGGTCAGAACACGGAAAATTCTTACGGAAAATTATTTCCCACAGCGTACATCACCTATAAGCAGAATGAAAACAATACGTTCAGTTTTAATTATTCGAAAAGGATCAAAAGGCCGGACTTCAGAGCAATCAATCCGTACCGATGGTATACTAATGCAAATTCATACTTTTCGGGAAATCCATTAATGAGCCCTTCTTTCAATCATAATTTCGAGCTGGCTTACATTTATAAAGGCAAATTATCTGCTACTGCTTATTTCCAGAGAGAAGTAAATGTTTTTAGACAGTTTACAACACTGCAGGGGGAAAACAGTGTAAGTACCTATCAGAATATGTATAACCAGAATAACATAGGGGTTTCTTTGAATTATTCCGACACTTTTTTCAGGTTGTGGGAAGTCAATTATTCGGCCAATTTTGCTTATATGAAAACACAGGTTTTTGCCACGGATGTGGCTTCCAGAAAAGGAAGTAACTCCGATTTCGACATTCAGAATAATTTTTCCCTTAACAAAGATAAGACGGTTCAGTTTTTCCTGAATTATTTATTTAGTTTGCCTTCAAACTATAGCAATGTACGCTCCTCTTATATTGCGAATTTTACTGCAGGATTTAAGCTTAATCTGATGGACAAAAATCTTCTGATCAATGCCTCTGTTGCCGATATATTCAGACAGTCCAAAGGCAAGGGAACACTTTATTATACAAATTCTACTCATTATATCGATCATTATTGGGATGCACGAAGACTTAATCTAAGTGTAACGTATACCTTCGGAAACAAAAAAGTAAAAGAGACAGACCACCATGTAAAGTTTGATGAGAAAAACAGAGCCCAATAGTTTAATTCTCTCGTTAAACATTAAAATAAACCCATAAAATATGAACTTGCAACAAAAAGTTAGACCCCTTTTCATCTCTTCTGTAGAGTATGATTTTATAGAGTTCTCTTCATTACAAGATGAAAAGATGCTCTAAAAGAAACTCATATTGCAGAGGAATATAAATACCAGTGAAGCCTCGCAAAATTTGCGAGGCTTCAATTTAAATCCATATTTATTTTACAGAAAATATTAGTGAATGTCTACCTTATGTTCCGGCTTATTCTTTTCCGGATTCTTTGGCAATATAACTGTTAAAATACCATTTTCATAGAGCGCAGAAACCTGATCATCGAAAACCTTGTCAGTCAGCTGAAATCGACGCTCAAATGAGCCTGCATAAAACTCCTGATAAATCAACTTAGAATCTGTACTTTCTCCTTCATTAGTGTAAGATATAGTAAGAACCTGATCTTTAATTATCACTTTAAAGAGGTTTTTCTGTAATCCTGCAGCATAGAGCTGTACGGTAAAGTTATCCTCATTTTCTGTGATATTCACAGGTTTATAGTTGTAGATTTTTCTATCAAACATTTCTTTTAGAGGATGGTGAGTTCCCATAAAATGCTCTTTGAACTTTTTGCCGAAGCTACTTCTTTCAAATGAGCCGCATTGACTTCGTTTTCCGAATGGTTCTTGTGTATTATTGTGTTGTGTATACATAATTTAATTATTTGATATGTGTTGTTTTTATTAATAAGGATTTCCTTTTATTATTCATTACTGAATCGGAATAATGGCTAAATTTTCTTTACGAGTTTGTGAATAAACTGCTTCTTGCGGTTTCGGAACGTTATTATAGTAAGGAAGAAATTCTCTTTTACCGTTACCATATCCCATTTGTCTTTCACGTTTTTTTCCTATCATCTTTGCTACGAAGGTTCCAATTCCGGCTAATACCAATACTGCAAATAATAATTTAAAAATCATTGATAAGATAAACATTGCTATACCTACCAATACCGTTACTCCTAATAATTTTGGCAGAATAAATTTCATTTTATTGTTCATTTTGTTCATTGTTAAATATTAATTTCTTTATTACTGTAAGATGGAGAAGATCCGGATTTACTTTTTTATCATCAGTCCTTTACCTTCTCACCCGCTTACATAATACAAGACGAAAACAAGTTTAGTTTTACTTCATTTTTTTTATGTTAAAGATCTATAAGAATTATTTTTCACTAGTCAATCTATGGCTGGCAGCCTTTTTTCAAATAAAATACAGGTTCTAAATCTTAACATTTTGTAACAAAATTTCTTTTTTAGCGTCTAACCGGATAGTAGTAAAAAACATTATGAAAAAAACTCTATTTGCGATATCGCTGGTAAGCTCAGTATTCGCATTTGCACAGGAAAAAGCCAATAACAGCAATAAAGAGAAACAAATTGACGGCATTGTCATCACTAAAACTAAAAAAGCCGTTGAACAAAAAGCAGACCGTACCATTTTTGATTTTTCTGAACAACCCCAGCTTAATAACGGAAACGTTTTAGAAGGAATCAAAAAGCTTCCGGGGCTTGTAGCCACAGATATTGCCGGAATGATGTACCAGGGAAAAATGCTGGATGTATACCTTAACGGAAGACCTTTAAACATTACCTCCAATGAATTAAATTCTTTTCTTGAAAGCATGCCGGCTAATTCTGTAGAGAGAATTGAAGTCGTTACGCAGCCCGGAGCAGAATTTCCTGCTACATCAGGAGGTGCTATTATGAATATTATTACTAATAAGAACGCCAATAAATATTTAAGCGCCACATATTCCGGAAATTATACCTTCACCAATTACGATAAATACAGAAGCAGAACCACAAACTCTGTGAATTTAAATGCCAGAAATAAATATTTCGGATGGCAGCTTAATGTGGGACAAAATTATCGTGAAAGTATGATGAATACACAGCAAGATGACTTATTGAACGGTAATACGGATCGATTTGCCCGTACTTATTTTGCTAAGGCGGGAGTAACTTTTGATCTTGGACAGGACAGACTATTGCTGAATTACGATATTTATCACAATAACAATGATAATTATACTTTAAGTAATGGTAAAGGTGACAGAACCTACGATGAGAACTCACCTAATAAAGTTTATATCAGAGACTATACTTTCGGATCTTCAGATGTAGCCAGAACCAACACAGTAAGACAGGAAGCCGTGGTAACCTATCAGAAACGGTTCTCTGATAAATCTCAGAAATTAGATTTCCAGTTTGGTTATACAAAGGCCTACACTAAATTTGGACAGGATAATATATTCTTTGATAAGACTTTTGAAAATCCTAAAGAACCTCTTCCAACAACAGCTCTGGGAAATGTGTTAAGTAATAATTCTGATATGAGAATTGCTAACTTTAAGGTTGATTACTCTCAACCCATCAAGCTTCTTGATGGAGGAAAAGTGAGTGCCGGAGGTTTGTATGAAAGACAGGATTATGATACGGAAAGTAAAGGATTAAAAAACCTTGAATACCAAAGACAGACAGCCTCTACTTACCTGGAGTTTCAGGCCAAATTGAAAAAGTTCGATTTCACTTTGGGATCACGTTTTGAAAATTATGACATTTCAGGAATCACCAGATATTTTGATAAAGATGGAAAGCTTGTTCAGGATGATTTGCTTCCATTTGATAAGTTTAAATTCTTTCCGAATGCCAGCATACAGTACAACCTGATGAACCAGGTATATGTGGCTGCGAATTACAACAAAAAAATCAGCTTACCAAGTATTTCTGCCCTAAACCCGAATAATACCACATTTGGAGGTCCGAATACTCAAATTACAGGTAATGCCAATCTTCAGCCTACTATTTTTGATAACTACGAGTTGAAAATTTCGGCTTTTGATTATGCATTCATCGGATACAGTGTAAGCTCAGCCAGCAATCAGGTGGCACAGATCATTAAAAAAGATGGTAAAAATCTTTATAATGAGCAGATTAATATCTCTAATATGAAAATTCATAATTTCAATATTGGGCTTCCGGTTCCGTTCCAAATTTTTACCAAGTCAATAGGTGAGATTATGAAGTCGAACTTCAATCCTGACAAAATGAATTTCATGTACATTTATGCAGGATACCAAAAGCATGAAATCAATAACCTCAACAATAAAGGATTCTGGATTCTTAACCTGATGACCCAGTTGATTCTTCCAAAAGATATTAAGCTGACAGCGAATTACAGCTATCTGACGCCAAAAGCAGGGTATTTTTACTTCACTGCAGAGAAACCATTTAGCAATAACTTAGATATTACCCTGACGAAAAAGTTTATGAATAATCGCCTTACAGTCTCAGTTTTTGCGAATGATATTTTCAATGGCCAGATAATGCAGGTACGTTCCAATCCGCCATCAGGAGAAAGTGTAATGCTTAGAACGAAATACGATTCAAGAAACTTCGGAATTTCTATCAACTATAAAATTCCTACTAGAAACAAGTTGGCAAAAGAGGATCCAAATATCCTGAATCAAACCAAAAAAGAGGATAACAGCGGCGTTATGCAGCAAGGACAGCAATAGATTTAAATGATTAATAACCAAAAATGAGGCAGTGATAGGATTACTGCCTCATTTTTATTTCTATTGATTGTATAATACTGTAGTTATATTTCGCGCAGATTTAGCTGATAGCGCAGATTTTTCTAACATTCCCGTGAAATCTGCGATCTGCGAGAAACAAATCTAAAAGATTTTAGAAATCTAAAGTTTGAAACCTCCAATTCAGCGTATCAATCAATGTTAACTGATTGAGATTTACAGGAAGATTCGTAATTATTTTCAAAGTTTGAAGTGCCATCATACTTCCCACAATTCCTGGAAGAGCCCCAAGAACGCCGAGACTATCACAATCCGGCATATCTTCATCATAAGGAGGTTCAGGAAATATATCCCTCAGGTTTTTACTTCCCTGATGATTAAATACAACTACTTGTCCGGAAAATCCTAAGATACTTCCATACACCAATGTTTTATCCAATGCAACACAGGTATCGTTCACCAGATATCTTGTGGAGAAGTTATCTGAGCCATCTACAATAATATCGTATTGGGAAAGTACCTCCAAGATATTGGAAACATCAATCTTTTGCTCAATTCCTATTACGTTTACCTGATGGTTCAAATTGTTCACAAATCTTTCAGCACTCTTGATTTTCAGTGTTCCTACCTCTTTTTCGGTATGAATAATCTGACGGTTCAGGTTATGAAGCTCCACATGGTCAAAATCAGCAACACCTATGGTTCCAACTCCTGCAGCTGCCAGATATTGAATCACCGGACTACCCAGACCTCCAGCCCCTATAACAAGAACTTTTGAAGCCATTATTTTTTTTTGTCCTTCCAGTCCTATTTCATCAATAAAGATCTGGCGGCTGTATCTTTTAAAAAGATCTTCTTGTTGCATATTGAACTCTTAAAATCCACTATAGACAGAATCCCAATCCTTCATCACCGGATCATACCCTGATTTTTTAATCATACTCTTAATTTCTTCCATGCTCCTTTCATCACTGGTTTCAAATTGTTCCAGAGATTCTTTATCCACAGCATATCCACCCGGATTGGTTTTTGAACCTGCACTCATGGTGGTGGCTCCCAATGCTACAATATGATTTCTGAATGTTTCGTTTTCTCTTGTGGAGATGGATATTTCAATATCTTCATTCCATATTCTGTAGGCACAGATCAGTTGCAGCAGGTCTTTATCTTCCATCATAAAATTAGGTTCAATGATTCCTTCTGCCGGCCTGAGTCTTGGAAATGACACTGAAAATTTACTTTTCCAGTACTGTTTCTGCAGATAATCGATGTGAAGCGCATTGAAAAAGCTGTCTACACGCCAATCTTCCAGCCCAAGCAGCACCCCCAGCCCCATTTTATGAATTCCAGCCCGTCCAATTCTATCAGGAGTATCTAAGCGAAAATAAAAATTGGATTTTTTACCTTTCGGATGATATTCTTTATAGACTTCCTGATGATAGGTTTCCTGGTATACCAACACCGAATGAACTCCTTCTTCATGAAGAAGTTTATACTCCATTTCCTCTAAAGGCTGTACTTCAATGGAAATATTGGAGAAATGAGGCTTCAGTAAACGAACCGCGTTCTGAAAATAAGGAACGCCTACTATTTTATTAGCTTCTCCACTTACCAACAGAACATGATTGACCCCCATGGATTTCAACACAGAACTTTCAATCATCAATTCTGCATCAGTGAGCGTTTTTCTCCTGAGATTGTTATCCAGACTGAATCCACAATAAGTACATATATTTTGGCATTCATTACTGAGATACAATGGTGCATACAGCTGAATGGTCTTCCCAAAACGCTGCTGGGTAAGAGCTCTTGTCATATTGGCCATGAGTTCCAATTCCTGTGACGCTGCTGGTGAAAGCATATTCAGAAAATCATCCAGTGTTCTGTTTCTTTTCTGAAGACTGTTTCGAACCTCGGAAATTGTTACTTTTTCAAGTCTGGTTTTTATCTCATCCCATTGGTAGTGCTCGAAAACCTCCTTAAAACTATTCATTATTCTGATTTTTATTCAAACAAAAACGAAGTTAACGGGCTGGATGCTTCAGCATGATTGGCTATAGCTCCCAACCCTGACTCAAAGGCTCTTCTTCCTGCCATAACGCCTTCTTTAAAGGCAACAGCCATATTCACCGGATTTCTGGCAACAGCAATAGCTGTATTAACCAAAACCGCATCTGCTCCCATTTCCATTGCTTTTGCAGCATCTGATGGTGCGCCAATTCCAGCATCTACAACAACAGGAACATTACTTTGGCTAATGATGATTTCTAAGAAATCCAGTGTTCTCAAACCTTTATTGGTTCCGATAGGTGCTCCTAAAGGCATTACCACAGCTGTTCCTGCATCTTCAAGACGTTTGCATAAAACCGGATCTGCATGAATGTAAGGCATCACTACAAAACCTAATTTGGCCAATTCTTCAGTGGCATACAGTGTTTCTATAGGATCTGGTAATAAATATTTCGGATCCGGATGAATTTCCAGTTTTACCCAGTTGGTCTCCAATGCTTCTCTGGCTAATTGTGCCGCCAACACTGCTTCTTTAGCTGTTCTTGCCCCTGACGTATTGGGTAAAAGATGAACATTCGTTCCTTTTAATGAATCTAATAAATCATCTTCTGCTGACTGAGCGTCAATTCTCTTTAAAGCCATTGTGACCATATTGGATTCTGAAGCCACAACAGAGGCTGCCATATCTTCAAGGCTTCCGAATTTTCCTGTTCCTAAAAACAATCTCGATTCAAAAGTTCTGTCTGCTATTATTAATTTTTGATTATGCATATATCATTGCTTTTTTAAATTCATTAATGAGGGTAGGCTGGTTAGTAATCTGCCCTGAAACTGCCACTCCATAAATTCCGATCTGCTGTAACAACTGAATATCTTCAAGGCTCACCCCTCCAATGGCAAATATTTTAGGAATCACCACTGATTTTTCATGAAGCTTGTCTATAATTTCCTGATACCCTTCAAACCCAAGAATAGGACTCAGTTTTTCTTTCGTAGATGTGAATCTTAATGGTCCCAACCCAATATAATCACATGGTTCTTTCATTCTTTGAAGAACATCTGAAAGGGTATTCGCTGTTCCGCCAATGATCTTATTTTCGCCTAAAGTGATTCTTGCTTCTTCAATGGATCCATCATTTAATCCTAAGTGAACTCCATCAGCATCTATTGTTCTCGCCAGCTGAACATGATCATTGATGATGCAGATTGACTGATATTCTGAACAAAGCTGTTTTGTGATTTCACAAAAGTCTACTAACTCATTTTCAAGGGCATTTTTCCAGCGGATCTGTACCCATTTGATCCCATTATCTAAGGCTTTTCGAATATTCAGTTCCTGTTCCTGCCTTGTAATTCCCTGTGAGATGTATTGTAATTTTTCCATATTAACTATGAATATGTTCCCAATAAAGAGGGATTGCTTTTTAAAAATTGTTCGATATATAATTTCCCTTTTCTACAGGCTATTTCCAGAGTTTCACCTTTTGATAGCTATCCTGCATTTTCTAAATACGCTTAAAGGTTCATCACTCTCCCAAACAGCTCCTAATAAAGCCACACCATCTACTCCAAGATCAAAAACTTCCTGAATACGATTGGAATCAATACCTCCTAAGGCAATCAGCATTACATCCGGATTATTTCTTTTGTTCAAGCTTTCCATAACTGTTGAATCAATTCCATATCCTTTTTTGGAAATACTTGGAAAGAATGGGCTTATGAAAGCATATTCCCATTCTCTTTCCAGCGTATTATAGGTAGTAATTTCATGAACAGAGGTTGAAACTATATTTCCCTTCATAAAAGGTTTATATTTTTCTTCCTTTCGGTCTTCTTCTCTAAAGTGAAATCTTGAAATCCCATAATCTTGTCCAAGATCATAATGATTATGTAGCACCAATTGTCCATAAAATGATTCATCAATACTGTTGATAAAATCAGTCATCTTTTCCGGACTGATCCATGGTTTTCTGATATGAAGCAGATCCAGCCCATCATGAAACATCTGATTGATGATCTCTGATTCGTTTGGAACGAGGATTTCAGGAGTGATGACGAGAATCATATATAAATTTCCTTTCCTTTTTCAATAAACTCCTGCGACTTATCAAACATTCCCTGCTCTGCAGATTCACGGATTTCCTGTGTAATCTTCATCGAGCAGAATTTTGGCCCGCACATAGAACAGAAGTGAGCAATTTTAGCTCCGTCAGCAGGAAGAGTCTCATCATGATAAGCTCTTGCTGTATCCGGATCTAATGAAAGGTTGAACTGATCTTCCCATCTAAATTCAAATCTTGCTTTACTCAATGCATTATCTCTGTATTGTGCTCCCGGATGTCCTTTTGCCAAATCTGCAGCGTGGGCTGCTAATTTATAAGTAATTACTCCCACTTTCACATCGTCTTTGTTCGGAAGCCCTAAATGTTCTTTCGGTGTTACATAGCAAAGCATTGCACATCCGAACCATCCGATCATAGCAGCCCCGATTCCTGATGTAATATGATCATAACCAGGTGCAATATCTGTGGTTAAAGGCCCCAAGGTATAGAAAGGTGCTTCGTCACACACTTCCAATTGTTTTTCCATGTTTTCTTTGATCATATGCATTGGAACGTGTCCCGGACCTTCAATCATCACCTGTACATTGTGCTTCCAGGCAATTTTGGTCAGTTCACCCAACGTTTCCAGCTCTGCAAACTGAGCGGCATCATTGGCATCAGCAATAGAACCTGGGCGTAAACCATCTCCTAAAGAGAAAGCCACATCATACTTCTTCATGATCTCACAAATCTCTTCAAAATGAGTGTATAAAAAATTTTCCTTATGATGATAAAGACACCATTTTGCCATAATAGAACCTCCTCTGGATACGATTCCTGTTACTCTGTTAGCTGTTAAATGAATGTATCTTAACAAAACTCCGGCATGAATAGTGAAATAAGATACTCCCTGTTCTGCCTGTTCAATCAAAGTATCTTTAAAAACCTCCCATGTCAGATCTTCCGGTACTCCTTTTACTTTTTCCAGCGCCTGATAAATCGGCACTGTACCAATGGGAACCGGACTGTTTCTGATGATCCATTCTCTGGTTTCATGGATATTTTTTCCTGTGGAAAGGTCCATAATTGTATCTGCTCCCCATCGGCAAGCCCAAACAGCCTTCTCCACTTCTTCATCAATGCTTGATGACACAGCACTATTTCCGATATTGGCATTGATTTTTACCAAAAAGTTTCGTCCGATAATCATCGGCTCACTTTCAGGGTGGTTGATGTTATTCGGAATAATGGCCCTTCCTGCAGCAATTTCATCTCTTACAAACTCCGGAGTGATCTTACTTTTCGGGGTATTGGCACCAAAACTGTTTCCAATATGCTGGCAGGCCATTTCTTTTGGGACCAACTGCAATTGTTCTATTCTTTGGTTTTCTCTGATGGCAATATATTCCATTTCAGGAGTAATGATGCCTTGTTTCGCATAATAAAGCTGAGTAAGCTCTTTTCCTTCCTTCGCTACTTTAGGTTTATGATCGTAAGAAAAACGTAATGCATCAAGTTTAGGATCTGCCAGACGGGCTTTTCCATATTCTGAGGTGATTCCATCCAGAATAACAACATCTTCTCTATCAAGAATCCATTGTTCTCTTATCCTTGGAAGTCCCTTTTGAATATCGATTGTTGTATTTTCATCGGTATAGGGCCCCGATGTATCATAGATTGTTACCGGAGCATTTTCTTCAAAATTTCCGTTAGTCAGCTTAGTAGGGCTAAGTTGTATTTCACGCATTGCTACATTGATAGGATGAATTTTTCCTTCAACATAGATTTTCTTTGAGTTCGGAAATGGCGAACATGTAATTGAATGGGCCATAAATATTGGTATTAAGTATGAGAATTATCCGCCCTGAGTGGCGGTAATGATTAAAATTGAATCCAGATTGTTAAGGGGAGTTTCCGCCCAGATTGACTGTGGAATAATGCGATTGTTGAGTGCTACGGCAATACCTTTCTTTTTTCCGGGTAGCTCCATAGCCAATAATGCTTCCAGATTTTCAGGAAGTACATTAAATGTTTTTCGGGTGTGATTAATTATAAGTTCCATTCCTAATTATTTAAATATACTTTAGGAATGGCTGTTATTGTACAATAGAATGTACAGCAAAAGTCATCTACTTTTCCCTACGCTGGTATAATCCAGATCAGGTTCAAAGGGTAAAGTCTCAGTCTGTAAACACAGACACCCCTAAAGTGTGTGACGAAGTTAGTTATTTTTTGAGAATGGGCAAAATCAAATTTTATGGAAATAAAAAATCCCGCTTATATTAGACTGCCCCCAAAAAGTTAGACACTTTTTAGGGGCAGTCCATATATCATCAGCAGGATTTTCTTAATTTATTCTTCACAAGCTCTCCAAACAGCATCGTTTTGTGGGACAGGAGCTATAATTTCAATTTTTTCCTTAGTAACAGGATGAATGAATTCCAGTTTTCTGGCATGGAGATTAATTCCTCCATCCGGATTGGACCGTGGAGAACCGTATTTTAAATCTCCTTTGATCGGAATCCCTGTTTTGGATAACTGAGCCCTGATCTGGTGATGTCTTCCGGTTTCAAGATCTATTTCAAGAAGCAGATAATTATCTAAAGTTTTGATAATATTATAAGTTAATATTGCTTCCTTAGCATCTTCTGTAGCTTTTGGAAAAACAATCGCTTTGTTATTCTTTTCGTTTTTCTTTAAATAATGAACCAGTCTTTGGGTTTGTGGAATTAATTCTTTCCCTACTACCGCCCAATAGGTCTTTTTAACCTCACGGTTTTTCACCATCTGAGTAAGACGGGAAAGTGCTTTTGAGGTTTTAGCATAAATAACCAGCCCTGAAGTGGGACGGTCTATACGATGAACCAAGCCGAGAAAAACATTTCCCGGCTTAGCATCTCTTATTTTTATAAAATTTTTGATAGATTCCAATAATGATTCATCACCGGTCTTATCGCCCTGTACAAGCTGACCGACTTTTTTATTCACTACCAGAAGATGGTTGTCTTCATATACAATCTGCTCCTTCATTCAGTCTATCTGTTTCTGTTTCTATTTGACATTGAAAGAATAATCCCTGCCAAAAGACCAATTGTTTTAAGCCCTGAAATCATTGAACTATCCGGCAATAAAGCTCCAACCACGCAAACTCCTGCTGCTGCATACATGGCATACATAAAGTTTTTATTGGTCAGCATAGGGGCCTGAATGAAGAAACTTGCTCCAATCAGAACATAGAACACTTTTCTTGAAAGTAAATGATTGATCTCAGGTGAAAATAAATTGAACCAGCCTATAGCAAGACAGATTAATGCAGCAATAGATAATATTCCCTGAATAGATTGTTGTTGATTTTGCATGAATTAATAACTTTCGTTTTGGTTAGGGAAGTCTACATTTTTTACATCTTTTACATATTGAGAAACGGCTCCTGTAATTTCTGTGTAAAGATCAAGGTATCTTCTCAGGAACTTAGGACTGAATCCTTTGTTCATCCCTACCATATCATGATACACCAAAACCTGACCATCACAATCTGCTCCTGCACCAATTCCGATGGTAGGAATAGAAATACTCTCAGTCACTTTTTTAGCTAGTTCAGCAGGAATTTTTTCCAATACTACAGAGAAACATCCTAATTCTTCTAAAAGCTGTGCATCAGCAATCAGTTTTTCAGCTTCTGCTTCTTCCTTTGCTCTTACTTTATAAGTTCCGAATTTATAAATCGACTGTGGTGTTAATCCCAAGTGTCCCATTACAGGAATCCCAGCATTGATGATTTTTTTAATAGATTTTGAAATCTCTTTTCCGCCTTCAATTTTTACAGCATGAGCTCCACCTTCTTTCATCATTCTTACTGCAGACTCCAATGCTTTCTCAGGGTTACTCTGATAAGTTCCGAATGGCAAATCTGCTACCACTAAGGCTCTGTCAGTTCCTCTTACCACACTTTGAGCATGGTAAATCATTTGGTCTAATGTAATAGGTAATGTAGTTTCAAAACCTGCCATTACATTGGCTGCAGAGTCTCCAATCAAAATAGCATCTACTCCACCCGCATCTACCATCTTTGCCGTGGTAAAGTCATAGGCAGTAAGCATTGTTATTTTTTCCTTGTCGAATTTCATTTTACGCAAGGTTTCAGTCGTAACTTTTTTAATTTCAGAGTGAACAGACATAATTTATCTATTTTTTAAAAGTTAAAAAGTCGGCCTGTAGCCGACTTAAGTTTTTATGATTTTTATAAAACTACGTGACCGAGTTTCATGAGTTTATCGTGATTTAGAATCTTGATGTTTCGCCCGTCAACTTCTATCAGGTTATCCTGTTTGAATTCCGAGATCAGACGGATCGCACTTTCAGTAGCAGTACCGATGATGTTGGCAATTTCTTCTCTGGTTAACGAGATCTTGATAAAGCCTTCCGGATCTACCCCTAATTTTTGTTCCAAAAGCAGCAATATTTCAGCCAGCCTTTCTCTTACCGTTTTCTGGGCAAGGAATGTTATGGTATTAGATGATTCTCCTAATTCGTAAGAAATTTTTTGAAGCATTACAAAAGACAACTGCGGATCTACCTCCAGAAGATACATAAAGATATCTGCTGGTAAGAAAACACACTCAATGTCTGTCATGGCTTCTGCTTTGGCTTGGAAGTTTTCCCCACAAAGCAAAGAACGATAGCCGATAATATCCCCTTCTTTGATAAATCTTAAAATCTGATCTTTCCCAAATGCTCCCGATTTTGAAAGTTTAGCGGCTCCTTTTTCAAGTACGAATACACCTTTCGGCGTTTCCCCATCTTCGAAAATAGTATCGTGTTTCTGAAAACTCAATCTTTTTTTACCGTTAATATATTTTTCAAAATCTGCGCTAGAAAGTCTTTCCTTAAATGATTTATCATTAAAAACTCTGGCGAACCTCTCTTCAATAGCTATCTGTTGTTCCTGCGGCATTTTATATGATATTTATCACAAAAATAGAACTTTTTAACTCGATAAACAAAAAAAATTGTTATAATTTTGTAGTTCAATAATTTAGGGAGGTGAGCGAGAACTGTTTTCATTGTGGTCAAGGGATAGAAAAAGAGAGAATTTTGTTTGATGAAAAGACTTTCTGTTGCAATGGCTGTAAGTCTGTTTATGAAATTCTGAATATAAATAATTTAAGTAATTTCTATGAACTTAATAAAGGGGCAGGAATTCGTCCGAGTGATGAAAGTTCTACCCAATTCGCTTATTTGGACACTCCGGAAATTTTTGAAAAAGTCACCGATTTCTCTGAAGGAAATACCAGCCTTGTTACCTTTAAGATTCCTGTAATTCACTGTTCTTCATGTATCTGGTTATTAGAAAGCCTTCATACCCTTAATCCTTATATTAAATACTCTCAGGTCAACTTCACAAGAAAGACCTTACAGATTTCATTCAACCATAACGATTTGAAATTAAGCGAACTAGCTAATTTTCTAACGAATTTAGGATATAAACCTGTTATCAGCCTTGAAACCGCCGAAAAAAATGTTGACCATCTTGATAAATCTCTTCTTGTAAAATTTGCGATTGCAGGTTTTGCTTTCGGAAACGGAATGTTTTTAGCATTCCCGGAATATGTAGGAGGTGAAGATTACTGGATGGAACATTATAAAGGTCTTTTCAGAGTTCTGATGTTCTTATTGGCATGTCCGGTAGTTTTCTATTCTGCTTCAGACTATTATAAATCTGCATGGTATGGATTAAAAAATAAAATCGTCAATATTGATGTTCCTATTGTATTGGGAATATTAGTTCTTTTCGGAAGAAGTATTTACGAAGTAGCAACAGATTACGGCCCGGGATATTTTGACACGCTTTGCGGACTTCTGTTCTTCATGTTGATGGGTAAACTGTTCCAGAAAAGAACATACAGCGCTCTTTCTTACGACAGAGATTACAAATCATTCTACCCTATTGCTGTAACTAAGGTTGACTTCGAAGGAAAACAGGAAAACATCCTTCTTTCTGAGGTAAAAGTTGGTGACAGAATTTTAGTTAGAAACCAGGAAATCATTCCGGTAGACGCTATTCTTATCAACGGAGAAGGAAACATCGACAATAGCTTTATTACCGGAGAAAGTGAAAGCATCAGCAAACAACCCGGAGACAAAATTTTTGCCGGAGGTAAGCAGGTAGGATCATCTTTAGAGCTTGAAGTTATTAAAGATGTAGACCAAAGTTACCTTACTCAACTCTGGAATAAAGAAGCTTTCAAAAAACACGAGACAGGTCTTGATACGCTGACCAACAACATCAGTAAATATTTCACATTCATTATTTTAGGCATCGCACTTATTTCCGGAATTTATTGGGCATTCATCGATTTAGAGAAGATGTTTCAGGTTATTTCAGCAATTCTGATTATTGCATGTCCGTGTGCATTGGCATTGTCCGCACCGTTCACTTTCGGACATATTATGAGGATTTTAGGCCGAAATAAGTTTTATGTAAAAGACACTCTAACGATTGAAAAAATCGCAAAATTAGATACGATTGTTTTTGATAAGACCGGAACTATTACCCACAGAAAAAAATCAAATATCAAGTATCAGGGTTCCGAAATTAATGAATTCGATCAACTGAACATCAAAACCTTATTAAAAAACTCCAACCACCCTCTATCTAAGTCTCTTTATGAATTCATAGAGTTTAACGACAGTTATTTCCCGGTTGAAGACTTCCAGGAAATTTCAGGGAAAGGATATGTAGCCAACATAAGAGGAAACGTTTATAAAATTGGTTCTGCCCGTTATAACAATCAGGAACCTAAAAACCTGGAAACTGCTGTTTATATCAGCAAAAATGACGAATTTTTAGGAAAATTTATCTTTAAGAATGAGTACAGACCTAAACTTAAAGACTTATTTAATAAACTCACCAACTACAAAATATTTATTCTGAGTGGAGATAATTCCTCAGAAGAAAACCAGCTTAAAGAGCTTATTCCAAACTACAAAGGAATGGCCTTCAACCAAAGCCCGGAAGACAAGCTGAACTACATCAAAAACCTTCAGGATCAGCACATGAAAGTGGCTATGCTGGGTGACGGACTGAATGATGCAGGAGCGCTAAAACAGAGTAATGTAGGAATTGCTATTGCAGATGATACCAACAGCTTTACTCCATCTTCTGATGTTATCATGAACGGTGATAAAGTAGTCACTTTAGACAACTACCTGAACGTCTGCAAAGGCTCCATCACCATTGTGAAAATGACATTTATAATCAGTTTTCTTTATAATATCGTCGGGTTAAGTTACGCAGTTACAGGACACATGCATCCGCTTTTCGCGGCTATCATCATGCCGGTAAGCTCCATCACAGTAGTTACATTTACTACAGTTTCAACTTGGATACTGGGTCGAAAACACTTCAAAAAACAGGCTTAAACCCGCTTATTTAGACTGATTTTAAATTAGCTGAAATCGGCATTTCGTGATGAATGTCATTATTTTTCACTAAATTTGAACCCCGAAAATAGGTTAATTTTGTTGTCCAATGGATATTCTATATTTAATGATCGTCTGCAGTGTTTCTTTAGCTGCGATCTTCCTGGTCGTATTTATAGTGTATGCCAAAAAAGGGCAGTTTGAAGATGATGAATCTCCGGCTGTCAGAATTCTTTTCGATGATGAAGTCAAAGAAAAAAATGAAACTGGCAACAAGGATAAAGACGAAAAAGAAATAGGAGAAAATAATAAAAATTGAGAAAAATAGTGAATAGTTGATATGGAAACACAAAAGTTTAGTTATGACAATAGTATTGTCCGTGCGTTCCTCTATGCAACCATTATCTTTGGTTTCATAGGATTTACGTTTGGGCTTACGGCGGCATTAATGCTTTTCTACCCTGAATTACCTGAATTCTTATTCGGTACAGATGATACAACCATTAAAAGTTTAGCATCGGGTAATATTCAAGGGTTAATAAACACTCATGGAGCCTTTGGTTTTGGTAGAATCAGGATGTTGCACACCAATACCGTGATCTTTGCGTTCGTGTGTAATATTGTTTATGTAGGGGTATACTACTCTACGCAAAGATTATTGAAGACAAGAATGTACAGTGATACATTATCTTGGATTCACTTCTGGACATGGCAGTTTATGATCGTTGCTACGTTCATTACGTTCTTTATGGGTATTAATACTTCTAAGGAATATGCTGAACATGAGTGGCCGATCGATATTTTGATTGCGTTCTCATGGATCATTTTTGGAGTAAACATGATTCTCACTATTTCAAAGAGAAGAGTAAGACACCTTTATGTTGCTATTTGGTTCTATCTTGGAACTTGGGTAGCAGTAGCAATGCTTCACATCTTCAACAACCTTGAAGTTCCATTATCTTTCTCTGGCTGGAAGTCTTATTCTGCTTATGCAGGAGCAAAAGATGCCATCGTACAATGGTGGTATGGTCACAATGCGGTAGCATTCGTATTGACAACTCCGGTTCTAGGTTTAATGTATTACTTCTTACCGAAAGCAGCAGACAGACCTGTATTCTCATATAAACTGTCTATTATTCACTTTTGGTCACTAATCTTCGTATATATCTGGGCTGGTCCTCACCACCTTCAGTATACCGCTCTACCAGCATGGGCACAGGCAGTAGGAACAGGTTTCTCTATCATGCTTATCGCACCATCTTGGGGAGGAATGTTAAATGGTCTTCTTACCTTAAGAGGAGCTTGGGATAAAGTGAGAGAAAATCCTATCCTTAAGTTCTTCGTAGTAGCTGTTACTTGTTATGGTATGGCAACATTTGAAGGACCGCTTTTAGCAACTAAAAACATCAACAAAATTGGTCACTTTACAGACTGGGTTATCGGTCACGTACACTTAGGAGCTCTTGGATGGAATGGTTTCATGGCATTCGGGGTTATCTATTACTTGGTACCTATTATGTGGAGAACAAAAATTTGGTCTGTAAAATTAGCTAACTGGCACTTCTGGTTAGGAACATTAGGAATTATTTTCTATGCAGTACCAATGTATATTTCAGGATTCACACAAGGATTAATGTGGAAACAATTCAACCCGGACGGAACATTATTATGGAAAAACTGGTTGGATACAGTAACTGCAATTATTCCTTACTTTAAAATGAGATTCTTAGGAGGTATATTCTATATTTCAGGAGCTATCCTAATGATCGTTAACGTAATTGCTACCGTAAGAAAAGGATCGTTCCAGAAAGAAGTTCCTGCTGAAGCACCTGCATTAGCAAATATCGGAAACAAACGTAAAGAAGGAGAAGGATTCCACCTTTGGTTAGAAAGAATGCCAATGCTTTTAACAGTATTATCATTATGTACTATTTCCATCGGAAGTATGGTAGAAATTATTCCTACTCTATCACTTAAGAAAAGTGTACCTACCATTTCAGCAGTGAAGCCTTATTCTCCGCTTGAACTTGAAGGTAGAGATATTTATATCCGTGAAGGATGTAACGCTTGCCACTCTCAGATGATCAGACCGTTCAGAGATGAGATTACAAGATTTAACGGTAAAAACGGACAGTACTCTAAAGCAGGGGAATTCGTATACGACAGACCATTCCTTTGGGGATCTAAGAGAACAGGACCGGATTTACATAGAGAAGGTGGTAAAAACCCAAGTTCTTGGCACTACAAGCATATGTATAACCCAAGATCTACATCTGCAGGTTCTATTATGCCTCGTTACCCTTGGTTAATTGCTACTAACTTAGACAGATCTAAAATGGTAGATAAGATGAAGCTTATGAAGAATACATTTGATGTACCTTATACAAAAGCTCAAATCGATTCTGCAGATAAGTGGGCAGACAACCAATCGGCTAAAATTGTAAAAGATATCTTCTCTGAAGCAAATGACTTGAAAGAGGCTTATGCTAAGAAACCTCAGGGAGAATTAGAGAAAAAAGAAATTATAGCTCTTATTTCTTACCTACAGAGATTAGGAACAGATATTAAAACAACTGAAATTAAAACAGCAAGTAATAACTAAAACATTAAAAGGTTAGTATGATTCCTCAGAACTTTAAAGATATATTATCCAATACAGAAAATGCTGGCTTCTACCAGACCCTGGCTCTGATTTTCTTTATGCTGTTCTTCGTAGCTCTGGTAATCTATGTTTTTAGCAAGCCTAAGAAATATTACAAAGAGGAAGAAGAAGCTCCCCTTGGAGAGGATGAAGACGACGATTTTAATTTAAAAAATTAAACTATTTTTTATGAAACAAAGAACACCTGTTGTTGTAAACATCTTGATAATAATCGGACTTTTAATAGTTTTTTATTATTTGTTTGTGCAGAGCTACGCGTTCCTAGCTTCGCCTTACTTCTGGGGAACTGTTGTTATTGGTAGTATCCTTGCCTTTATCCACAGTGCTATTGGAGACTTGATTGAAAACAACAAATTCAAAAAATTATCTCCGGAAGAGAAAGCGGCTTATTTAGCTGAAAAGAAAATTCCTTTCTTCAAAAGAATGTATGAAGCGGCCTTCAAAAAGCAATCTGATACAGAAGAAAAAGATATCCTTATTGACCATGGATTCGATGGAATCATGGAGTTGGATAACCAATTACCAAAATGGTGGGTAGGTTTATTCTACTTTGGGACTGCTTTTTGTATTGTATATATTGCAGCATATTCATTTACAGATTTTGCTCACCCGTTAAGCGAGTATGAAAAAGAATATAAAGAGCAATTGGCAAGCATTGCAGCTTATGAAGCGAGCCAGCCGCCTGTAACTATTGAAACTGCTAAATATTCAGCAGATAACATTGCAGAAGGTAAAGAATTATTCAAAACAAACTGTGCATCTTGTCACAAAGAAGATGGTAGTGGAGGTATCGGTCCAAACTTAACGGATAATCACTGGATCAACATGCCAGAGAAGACGTTATTCAAAAACGTATTCCATATGGACTGGAATGGTTCTCCTACTAACCCTGCGATGAGAGCATTCGGTAAAAACGGAGAAGTTTCTGGAGCTGAAATTGAAAAGATTGCAGCGTATGTATATCACATCAACCAGGAATTACCACCAGTAACTCCGGCTCAAGGAGGAGCTGCTCCTCAAGGAACTGAAGCACACTGGGAAAAAGAATAATCTAAAAAATTAGAAACATATGAAAAAAACATAATTTGTTATTACCTTAAAAATAGTAACGAATTATGTTTTTTCTTTTTTAAATATATTACAATATGTCAGACATAGAAGAAATAGAAGTACGAGGCGGACAGGGACAGGTTCTGGACCCTGAAACTTACAGAGATTCTATAGGGACAATGGAGCAATCCGGTAAAAGAAGATGGGTATTTCCACGAAAACCAAAAGGAAAATACACTAACTATAGAAACATTGTAAGCTATCTATTACTAATTATTTATTTTTCATTACCATTCATCAAAATCAATGGTAATCCATTATTGTTATTCAATGTGATAGACAGAGAGTTTTTCATTTTTGGACAACCTTTCTATCCACAGGACTTTTTTATCCTTACTTTAGGTGCCATCGCATCATTAATCTTTATTATCGTTTTTACGATTGCATTCGGAAGAATTTTCTGCGGGTGGATTTGCCCTCAGACAATTTTTATGGAATCTATCTTCCGTAAAATCGAATATCTGATTGAAGGTGATCGAAACAAGCAAATGAAGCTGGACAGACAGGAATGGAACAGTGAGAAGATCTGGAAAAGAACTTTAAAATGGTCTGTTTACATTGTTATTTCATTAATCATTACTCACTTTATGTTCATGTATATTGTGGGCTATGAAGAAGTATTCAAGATTGTGTCTGAAGGGCCATTTGCGCATCCTACCAATTTTATAGTAATGATTCTCCTTACCGCAGCATTTTACTTTGTATTTGCATGGTTCAGAGAACAAGTATGTACATTGGTTTGTCCATATGGTAGACTTCAGGGCGTATTAATTGATAAAGATACCATCAATGTCTTCTATGACTTCAAAAGAGGGGAAGGAAGATCAAAATGGAGAAAGGGAGAAGATCGAAAAGCTGCAGGTAAAGGAGATTGTATTGATTGTCATCAGTGTGTAGTGGTATGTCCTACCGGAATTGATATTAGAGACGGACAACAGTTGGAATGTATCAACTGTACAGCATGTATTGATGCCTGCGATGAAGTCATGGAAAAAGTAGGCCTTCCGAAAGGTCTCATCAGATATGCTTCTGAAAATGAAATTGAAAAAGAAATTCCATTCAAGTTTACCGGAAGAATGAAAGGATTCAGTATCTTCTTATTCCTTTTGGTAGGATTCTTAGGGTATCTGCTTTACAGCCGTGGAGAAATGGAAGCTAAATTCATTAAACCGGCAGGAAGTACATTCTTTGTGAAAGAAGGAAAAATTATCAATACCTATAATTATACCTTCCTGAATAAAACCAATGAGAAGAAAATGGTTACCATCAAGGTAATTGCACCTGCTCATGGAGAGATTACTTATAGTGCTTCAAGTAAAATTCCTGTAGACAGGGATAAAATATCCAAAGGAACAATTAATATCAGCTTCCCGGAAGATGAAATGAAGCTTTCTAAACAGAACATCACAATCGGAGTTTATGACATGAAAGGTAAGCTTATCGATTCTTATCAAACTTATTTTGAAGGACCATTCAAATTACAATTTTAATTAGACAAAATGAAGAACTTTAGTTGGGGACACGGTGTTGTAATTGCATTATTAGCATTTATTATTTTCATATTATCCATGTTGTTTCTTTTCCCGAACGGGCAAAAAAACTCTGAAATGGTAACAGATAATTATTACGAAGAGGAATTGCAGTACCAGGATGTAATTGATTCTAAGAAAAGAGCTGACGAACTGCAGGAAAAACCTGTATTCAGCCAAGACACCAATGGAATTAAAATCACTTTTCCAAAGGATTATACTCATTCAAACACAACGGTAAAATTTGTTTTAAACAGAACCGACGACCAGAATTTAGATATCAAAAAATCTGTAGAACTTGATGCCAACAACACTTTCATTATCCCTGCACAGGTATTGAAAATGGGTAACTATACCTTAAGACTGAGCTGGACAAAAGATAAAACAGACTATAGAATGGATTATGATGTGATATGGAAATAGGACTTATTGTATCGGCTATTGCCTTAGGCTTTGCTTCCGGTTTTCACTGTATCGGAATGTGTGGGCCTATTGCTTTATCGATGGGATTAACCAAGAAACAGGCGGCTAATTTTTATCTTCAAAATCTTACCTATCAGTTCGGAAGAATTTTTACCTATTCATTATTAGGTGCACTTCTTGGAATTATAGGGCAAGGATTTGAGATGGCTGGTTTTCAGAAATACCTGACCATCACTGCCGGCGTTCTGCTTATTATTATGGCTGTATTCTCATTTGGCGGAAAAGATTTTGCTTCAAAGATTCCTTTTCTGTCCAAATTTTTATACTCTGTTAAATCTAATTTAGGGCGCTTGCTCCAAAAGGCAGATTACCGTTCAAGATTTACAACCGGAATTCTTAATGGATTCTTACCATGCGGAATGGTTTATATGGCCCTTACAGCAAGTCTAGCTGGCGGAGGAATATGGCAGGGAGCCTTATATATGGCTTTATTTGGTTTGGGAACCCTTCCATTCATGTTTGCCATCGTTCTGGCCGGAAATCTTATGAATCAGGCTTTCAGAACAAAGGTTTTAAAGGCAGTTCCTATCATTATGATTATTCTGGGTGGACTTTTTATTCTCAGAGGTTTAGAACTTGGTATTCCTTATGTTTCTCCAAAAGCCGAATCTATGACTATTTCAAAAGATCCTAACGGGGCTGTTAACTGCCATTAATTAAAACTTACCATATACCCATGAAAAAAACGATTGTCTTATTTCTAATAGGCTTATTTATGCTGCACTCCTGTAGTATTAATTCTGAAATAGTTTATCATACAGATAAGGCTCTTACTTGTATAACAGATATCGATACAAAAGAATTTATGGCTGAAATGATGGCCATGACCCCCGATTCATTAAAACAAAAGGAATTTGGAGAATTGGATAAACTTCCAACCACCTGGACAAATATGTATGATCTGGCGAAACACGAAGGAAAGCTGAAAACTGAAAATCAGGATTCCATCAAGATCATGAAAAAAGTGTTTGTAAAATCCATAAAAGAGGCCAATAAACCAGCTGGTTTCTCTTTTAAAATGGAACATTTTACTCCAGAAGATCATCAGTCTTTAAAAAGCTTTACTAAGACAGAAAAATTACCTTTAGATCAGAATGTCTATAACAATTGGGATGGAAAAACGCTGACTATAGATACGGACAATTTCAATCTTAAAGCTCTTGAGGCAGCGATCAAAGCCAAAAGTTCAAAAGAAGAATCAGAAAAAATGGAAGGTATGATGATGATGTTTTTCAAAAATATTGGTAGTACTTTAAGATTTGATAACAAAATAAAATCCATTTCAGGCTCACATGACTGGCTAAAACAGGTTGACGACCATTCAGTAAGGATAGAATACGATATAAAAACTCTGTACGACAAGGATTCAAAATTTAAAAATGCTGATAAAAAAATTGTTATTGTCACCGAATAAAAAATATATCCCACCGAATTCCGGTGGGATATTTATTAAAACATGTCTTGGCATCATCTGAAGTGAAGTATTAATTTCAAGCCATTGGTAATCCAATAAAGCTTTCAGACAGCAAAACTTTAACCTACATCAAACATTAAGGATATTTAATGGCATCCGTAAGTTCAATAGGATTATTCTTCATTTTTATATCTTTCTGTTTAAGTTCTGTAAGTTGATTAAAATTGGGAGTTACCTGCCTTCCAGATTCATCTACCACCTTTACTACAGCCTTTCCGGCTTTAAGTTCTTTATAAGGATCATTATAGTAATCCAGGTAAGCTTTGGTTAACTGTTTTCTGGTAACAGGAATAGTTTCTGATATTGTATTCACTGCTCCAACATTTTTCTTGAGCTCAGTCATTGTAAAAATATAATTATTGCCAGAGTCTCTCATATCTACAATCAAACCAGGCAAAGAATTAAAGATATACGGTCCTTCCTGAAAAGGAATGTCTTTCGCAAACCATGCTTCCCAATTTCTCCCCTTATAATTCAGGATCGCTTTCTGGCAATTGACATCATGTATTTTTTTAACTTCTTCAGTAATCTTCCAATCAAATATAGCTGCATCTTCTTTTAACGAATACTTATCCAGACCTACTGCATAATATTTCTCAGTTTTATTATCCTTTTTGTTTTTGAACACCATAAAATCATAATCAGCCGCCTTCTTTCTAATCTCATTGGTCCCTAGTGAATCAATATGATATAAATTGTAGGAATAAAATTTAGAAACATCATCTTTTACATCCAAAATCATCTTTTTTTTAATTGCTCCATCCTTAGTGGAGTCTATTTTATAAGCCATCTGATAATATACCCTGTATGTCTGTGCTTGTAAAAAAGAGATGGATATCAAAACAATTAAAAAGTTTAAAATATTTTTTTTCATGTGCATTAATTAAGAGGTTCAATATAACCTTCCCATAGAGAATGATTAATATCAAAGAACATGGTGTTAATTTCTCTATTAAACCATTTATAATCCGGGTCTTTAGAATAGCCTGGATTATTGACTGCTACAAATCGAATAACTCCTCCTTTTACAGTTTTATAGAAGTCATAGACCTGAAATTTATCGAAATTGTACCGGGAAAAAACTTGATTTTCATCTTCTTTATGTTTAACTGTAGTATACAATTTTTTTACGTCTTCAATGTTCATATCTTTATAAAAAAAACCTAAAATATTTGAAAACGTAGGCTGATTGGTATACATAAACAGAAATTGTTCACCTTTCTTTTTAGGAAGCTTGTAATGCAGTAGTTTGTGCATTTCAGAATTTTTAAAAAAGATATACTGTTTATCTATTTTTTTAAACCGATAATCTGCATAAGTATAGAATGGTATATTTTGTTTTCCGCCATCAAAGGTTAAAACAAATTTATCATACATGTCCGGATGATCGGTCTCCACTTTTTGCTGTCCATTGAAATAATAATAATTTTTACAGCTCATAAGTGATAACAGAGAGAATATTGCTATTATTTTAATTAGACCATTCATTAGTATAGGGATTATAGTTACAATTTACAAAATACGTTTTCTTTTCATGATCATATTCTGGAATAAAATTAGCAGTACATGCATATTTCAGTTCACATTTTCTGCATGGCATAATTTTATCTCTTTTTAGATTCCATACCTCAGAAAGGAGAAATAAATTATTTTCTATTTCTGAATCTAAAATATTGCCATACTCTTTCAAGTCAATAGAATTGAGCTGCAACATCCCATTTGCATTCACAAAAACTGTTTTATACAATCCCAGATTAGCATTTCTACCCGTAAGAAAAGCCCTATGGTTTATTGATATTGTATTGATACCTGCTTTAGGAAGTAGGAAGTCCTGTTCGCTATGTTTTAAAAAGTATAAATTAACTTTATAGATTTCTATGCTTTCCGAATAAGGTGAGTTATAGAAATATAGGTTTGTAAGCCTTTGCTCCTTAATTGAATTTGGATTAAAATCTTTTTGATAAGGTAATGATATTGAAAGATTAACAACACTGCTATGCTTAAGAACATGAATAAGTTCCAATATTTTTTCCTTATCAGTTTCCAGAGGCCAATGAAGATGCAGGCGCTTTACTCCTAAATATTCAATTCTTTCCAAAATCATTTTGAAATTATTTACTACGAAATCAGACACTACCAGTGTCATATATTCAATTTTAGAAGTATCATCATTAAAGCATTTGTTAGAAAGTTTTGGAAAGTGATCTTCTGAAGAAAAGAAAACAAATTCTTTTTCAATAAGAAGTTCCAAATATTCCCATGCTATTTCATTATCTCCCCATTCATCTAAAATACTTTGAACGGGCTTCTTATTGATATAGCTGATAAAATCAATTAAAGAATTAGGAACCAACTCAATATCATCTCTCTGCAAATCATAAATAGCTCCTCTTGCAGAACCTTTAACCGGCATGCAGCATGAAAACAGAAATAGTTTTTTATTACGATTATGGCTTAGGCGGGTTAATTCCATCTTTAAAAGTTCTTAAACACAATATTTCTGATTGATACTTCTTAGCTTCAATTTTTCTGAGTAAGGGTTCATGAGTAGAAGATTTTGTGCCAGTTTCTACCACTTGTGAAAAAATCGGAGGTAATAGTTTTTTCTTTGCTGGGTTAATTTCTTGAAGAAGAGTTTTTTCCATGATTCATTTTCTTTAATAACAAAGCCATTTCATAGTGTAAATTATAATTACAGCGGTAGGATGTCATTCTAAACTGTCCAAAAGGATTTACTTCTAAAAAGTAATATTCTCCGTCACTTCCTTTTATAATATCTATTGATCCTGTTTGTAAATTCAGTGCTTTCATTAGCTTTGTAACTTTACGGTCAAGATCTTTGGGCATCTGATAACGGATAAACCGATTGGGTTTCTCTTGGTTATAATTCCTGAAATCAACAGATGTTTTAGAGTCATTTTGAGAAAATATTGCCATCGAATAATTTTTCCCTTTAAGATGGAAGACTCTTAGTTCATATTCCTTAATAATCTGTTCCTGAAATAATCCCGGAAAAAAAGACTCTGTAGGAGTATTATATTCCAACGTCATTACAGGAAAATTCTTATTTTTATAATTAATCATCTTTCCATCGTTTACAGACTTAGTAATCCATAATCGATCTTCTTGCTCAAATTGATTGGTAATGATTGTAAAAGGAATTTTAAGCCCCGCTATTTCAGCTTTTGTAAGCATTTCTATCTTACTTAAACCCACAACAGATGTATAATGATTAACCCATTTCTTATTCCTTAAAGCAAAAAGGATTATGTTCAAAACCCCTGAATATTCTGAATATAGATATTGTAGCATGTCTAAAGAAAGATCTTCTTCAAACATTTCCTTATACTTATCAAAATTTCCCCATTTGCGATACCATACAGTTGTTATCTCTGAAACATCTATTTTGCCGAAAAATTCATTTTGAATGATTAACTGCCCATGAGAGTTCACCGCATAATACATCTGTGTTTTTCCATTAAACAGATCTATATCATTTAAACGGATATACGGCTCACCCATATTATTTAGGTGTTCTATAACAACATTCGTATCATCATCCCATGAAGTAGATAAAATTAAAATCATAATAAAAAAAGGGTTGATTCTTATTTCTGAAACAACCCTGATAAGTTTTTTAAATTAACATCCGTCAGATGCACCAGAAGGTATTACAACACTTTCAAGTACGTAAGGGTCATTCGCAGTTCCTGAACCACTGCATACTCCTTCAGGAAGCAACTTTCTTAATCCTCCGTGGATTAGTTTCAGACTACCTGTTTCAAGGACTTTCCCATTTTTTAATGATTTTAATTTTTTCATAGTAATTAATTTTGTTTTGGTCCTACTCTATAAGCTTTTCGGATTTCGCTTATGACGAATATATAAAAATCATAACTCTCCACAAAAGGAATAATAATGAAATTTCATATTTTTTATTATGTTAATAACCTTTTCTTAAAAAAAACAGAATAAAAATATCAAAAAAGTATTAAAAAATAAAAATCCCCTCTCATTACTGAAAGGGGATCTATTTATATAAAAAATTTCTTCTAGTTGATGATATCGAATCTCGCGTATTCAGCAATCTTCTTAGGAAGTTTAATTCCTTCTGCGGTTTGATTGTTCTCCAATAACGCGGCCATAATTCTTGGCAACGCCATCGCAGATCCGTTCAGGGTGTGAACCAGCTGAGATTTACCATCTGCTTTGTAACGGCACTTCAGTCTGTTAGCCTGGAATGTCTCAAAATTTGAAACAGAACTCACTTCTAACCACATTTCCTGTGCAGCACTCCATACTTCGAAGTCATATGTCATTGCAGATGCAAAACCTGTATCTCCACCACAAAGTCTTAATACTCTGAATGGAAGCTCAAGATCTGTAAGAATTTCCTTGATATGTTCTACCATTTCTTCCAATACAGCATAAGAGTTTTCAGGTTTTTCAATTCTTACAATTTCTACTTTTTCAAACTGATGAAGACGGTTCAGACCTCTTACATGAGCTCCGTAGCTTCCTGCTTCTCTTCTGTAGCATTGTGAGAAAGCCGTATTTTTAATCGGAAGATCTTTTTCATCCAGTAATACATCACGATAAAGGTTTGTTACAGGAACTTCAGCTGTAGGAATCAGATATAATTTATCTTCGTTGATATAATACATCTGCCCTTCTTTATCAGGCAGCTGTCCTGTTCCAAAACCAGAAGCTTCATTCACTACGTGAGGCGGGTTTACTTCTGTATACCCTTTCTCTACGTTTTTATCTAGGAAATACTGAACTAAAGCTCTTTGCAGTCTTGCTCCTTTTCCTAAATAAACAGGGAAACCTGCTCCAGCGATTTTTACTCCTAATTCAAAATCGATAAGGTTATATTTTTTTGCCAGCTCCCAGTGAGGAATGGCTCCTTCACCAAGACCTTCTACCGTATGAGACTGGAAAATAATTTCATTGTCATCAGCAGAAGCGCCGCTTTTTACCAATTCATTTGGAATGTTTGGAAGCTGATACAGAATATTTAATAATTCAGTTTCTTTTACTTCCAGCTGGGATTTCAATTCTGAACTCGACTCTTTATACTGTGCTGTTTTAGATTTTGCCGATTCCGCTTCTTCTTTCTTTCCTTCCTTCATTAAAAGTCCAATTTCCTTGGAGATTTTATTGATCTCGGAAAGCTGGGAATCTAATTCAAATTGGATTCTTTTTCTTTCATCGTCAGTAGCAATAGCTTCGTCTACCAACTCAAGATTCTTGAATTGTCTCTTTTGAAGACCTTCTAAAACGCGTTCTTTGTTGTCGCGTAAAAAATTGACTTGTAACATTTTATTTAGATGTTAAATATTAAATTCAGCCTAATATAAGCTAATAATTTTACAAATTTAAAACTATTTTGTGATAGTCACGTTATTTATCGAATTAGGGGTACCCGCATCTTTTGAAAATACAGATTTATTATTGTATAAAACTTCAGAAACCTGGAATACTTCCGGTGTGTTCCTATAACGGATTTCAAGAATATCTTTAACTGACTGAGTCGTATTATTAACAGTCTTGTTTAAGGTAAGTTCCATTCTCGAATAATAAGTGGTACCGGCAGAATCAAATTTCTTTCTTTGGGCTCCACCAACATATTCTATATAAAAAACAGAATCCTGTCTCATTCTCAGAGGAATAGAGGTAACAGGAGAGATATCTTTAGCTCCCAACATATCATTTACTGAAAAACTTGTAAAAGATCCACTCTTTTTAGCATTCAATAAATCCGGATTGGTATCAGACTTCATATAGATATTCAGGATCTGATCAATTCTTTGTAAAGAATCGTCATCACTTCCACAGCTGATAACCACACCGCTTAATAATAAAATATAAAGAAAGATATTTTTCATTCCAGCAAAGATAAAAAGATTTTGTTATTAAGGCAGTTTCCTTAAGTAGGAAAAGAAAAAAAACAGAAAACCCAACCCTGAAATAAGCAGTGTTGCGGTCATTGCAATTCCCATCCCAATAGCACCATAAGCAGGAACCAATAGATAGGCAAGCACCGCCAAAAATATAAGAGAACCACTGCTGAGCCATGTATTAATCTCAACCTTCCCTACTGCAGGTAAAAGGTTTCCATACAAATTTCTGGTTAGCATTCCTAATGTAAAGCCCACTGATAAAATCATAAATAGTGTCGTGTTCTCTACATAAGCGTCTCCAAAAAAGAGAATAATAATGTACTTTTTAAATAGATAAAAGAAAAGCAGGATGCCCAGGCAAATGGGAATGAAAAATTTATTAAAATTCACCACATAGGACTGCAGGAACTTCTTATCCTTAAAATTCTTTGAAAGAACCGGGAAGTCACTCTGTAAAAAACTGGTCGCTAAAAATATGATATTAGAAGGAATCAGGATAGCTGTTCTGTAATTGGCAACAGCATTCTCATTCATCATAAATCCAAGTAACAGGATATCCAACGAATACAGAGCATCAGATGTAAGTGATGTAAGTGCTGTAAAAATTCCATATCTCCACATTTCTTTATAATTCTTAAGCTTAAATGCCTCATGAGAATAAATATCTTTCTTTAGCCATAGTAAAGATAAATACGGTGCAATACTGATGGCGATAAGATAACCGTAAAATTTAAAGAAGTAAGTAAGAACTAAAATCAACAATAATCCGCCGATATTTACAACATTATTGATTCTCGCGAATATCTGATTACTCCCCATAATTCTATAAAAAACCTGAATATGATTGAGGAAATAAAACCCTCCAAGCCTTACAGCACAGGCAATAAAAATAATGAATATATCTTCATACTTATGAAAATAGAAGATAGAAGCACTCAGAAACAGGATAATAAGGATCAGCTCGAAAAGAATTCCTTTGAAAAAAAAGTAAGATGAGATTTTTAATTTCTCTTCTTTATCGGATGAAATAGATCCGAAACGCATTAAACTCTGGCTGCTTCCAAAACCAGTAAACGGAGCAAAAATAGTGAGAACAGAAAGAACAATACTTAAAATCCCAAACTCGTTTTCAGGCAACATCCTGATAATCAATAAAGATCCTAGAAAACTACTGATTTTAGCAATAAGAAACGAAAAGAAAACATGATGTCCACTATTACTGAAAAAATTTCTTAAAAAATCTCTCAGGCTTTTCACAGGATACTATTTTTAGAAATAACTTCATCATAAACTGCTGTAAACTGTTCGGCTATAGCCTTTCGGGAATATTTATCAACACAAAAATTCCTGATTTCTATTTCACTTTTAAAGACATATTCCTGTTGGCAAACTTTCTCCAAAATATGGTAAAGCTGATCAGTATTATCTTTTTCAACTCCAATTCCTAAGCCTTTTATGATAAATTCTGCGGCTCCTCCCACCATGGTTGAGATCACAGGCTTTCCACACGCATAGGATTCCAGAATGACACATCCCTGAGTTTCATTTTCACTGAATAAGATAAAATAATCTGAGTTTTGCATTTTTTCAGCAACTTCAGCATAACTTATGGCGCCAAAAACGTGTATATATTCTTCTGCAGATAGGCTTCTAACTAATGCCAGTAAAGATTCAGAATCTCCATCTCCTCCTATTTCCAAACTTACCTGATATCCGTTTTTGCGTAACAAATGGACAGCATTAATGATATCTTTAGGTCTTTTACGGGGAATCAAACTTGATACATGAAGAAACTTTATCTGTTCTGAATCCTTATTTTTAGGCCTAATGGTAAAAATATCAGTATCTACCACATTCGAAATAACTTTCATTGGTGTGGTGATTCCCAGGTGTGTCAGGCTGTCTTTTAGGTTGTAGCTAACCGGTAAAATATATCCGGCGTGTTTTGCAATATATTTTGCAATACGTTTAATATTACCTGATGTTTCGGACAGATTCTGCTTCTGTAAAGCTGTCCAGTGCTCTGTAACTACAAATGGAATTTTAAATTTCTTTTTCAGATAAACAGCAAACAACATATTGTTATGCAATACATTAGCATGAACAAGATCCGGCATATTCAGTTTAGCAAACCCATTTAAATAGGCTCTCATTCTTCTTAAAAAGTTCTGAACCGGATTTTTTGAGTTTTTATAATAAATGATTAAGGTTCTGATATCATTAATCATTCTGTCATCATAAACATATAGCTCTTCCTGCTCAAAATTACCAATAGCATGCAGTATTTCAACATCACATGATAATGAAACGGCTTCCGCGTGCCGTTGCACAAAATTGCCATTGGTAGGCTCTAATCTGTTAGGAAACCATGACGAGATGAAGAGTATCTTTTTTCTTTTCAAAATGTTATTAAGTTGTATCTGTGTTTGGCTATTAATGCAAACAACATCGCTGCAAACAATGGTTAAAGGTAATAAATTTCCCTCTTTTATCCGAACTGTTCAGAATATCAAAATATCTATACTTCCGGGCATAAAAAAAGGACGAAATATATCATCCTTATGTTATTGTTGATTATAAAATACTTAACTGATACCTCCAGCCCAGCTTTTCTCCAATGGAAGAAGAAAATGGCTTAAAAAATCAAGATAGGTATTTTTAGAAAAGTCAAAAACTTCAATATCTTTAGACAATTCACCATTTCTTAATTTGTTCTTGAAATCAAGAAGTTTTAATGTTTTCACTTCTCCGTTTTCTACAAAGCTGGCTTTCATTCTGTCAAATAATCCCAACTGATACTCTTCATCAATTTCTCTCATCACCTTTCCTAAAGCATCAATACTGCATCCTGATGCCATTTCTTTCTCTTCATCAACACATACAATAATGAATTGATTTTTTTCAATTTTAAATGATGAAGAAAGTGGCTTTCCATGAGCAGCCCAAGTGGCCAGGAAATCAAATAGTCTTTCCGTGATGGCCTTTGCTTCTTTAGTTTCAAATGGTCTTGAAGCCGGATATATAATGACTCTGTAGTCGTTTGTTTCTACAACGTTTGATTCTTCAATTTTCATATCTAATCAATTTAGAGGATAAAATTACGATTTTTTATTCAGACAGAATGTGACTTATATCCTATAACTGTATTCTTCCCTGTTAAAGACATTCAAATACGGCATTGTAAGAGTTCTCATTCCTACTCAATACTTTTGTCTGGGAATAGCCCTTATCAAGCAGTAAACGAATTAGTTCCTCTTCACTGTGATCTGAGTTTTTCAACGCAATATTGTTTATTTCTATGATAATTTTAGGTTGATAATGAGCAAGAATTTCCTGCATTCCTTGTAATGCTGAAAACTCACCGCCTTCAATATCTATTTTAATAAGATCAATCTTTGTAATCTGTTGATTTTTCACATATTCATCCAGAATAATACTTTTTACCTTCTCTTTTGCAGTGAAATTCTTAAGATAAGACGAAGCCATTCCTACATTCCCATAACTTTCGTTGTATAAAATTTCAATATAATCATTGTTATCCGAAACAGCCAGATGCTCCAGAATCACATTGTTGAAATGATTAATAGAAAGATGCTGAAAGAATTTTTCATAATTAGGTTTAAAGGCTTCAAAAGCATACACTCTGCCCTCTTTTCCAACAATTGTAGATGCATTTAATGAAAATATGCCAATATTTCCTCCTACATCTATGAAGGTATCTCCATCCTTCAAAACAGAATACACATAGTCTATCTCATTCTTTTCATAATCTCCTATAAAATAAAGCTGCTGTTGAATCCAATCACCGAGATCTAAATTAAGTTGTATAGAATCTCTATAAACAATATTTTTCTGTACTCCATCAAAAAGATGGTATGGATTGAAAATATACTTGTGAAAAGTAAAATATTTTTGTCTGAAAAAAGGGATGCTTAAAATAATTTTAAAAAATGAAGCTAGAAGACTTCTCATACTAGTTTTATCTGTCTGCAATATACAGCATTTTGAATAAAAAAACCGGGATTGTTTTTGAAGTTTATAATTCGATATTATACATTTGCTTTTACAATAAATAGTAACCAATAATAACTTCAACTCCTTTTCTTAAAGATAAAATTACGCAATTTTTGAGAGTCTAGAATTATTATATTTTTGACTCAATACATAAAGAATCATAATAAAAATAGGGAAGATAAACGGAAAGAAAAGTCTTAAGTCTGCCGATTGCGGAAAGAAAAAGAATTTGATGTACACATTCCCAAGAAAAAGAACCGAAATCATTCTTACCCAAGCCTCTTTCGACATCCAAAAAATCAAGCCTATCATGACAGAAACGGCAAGAGTTACTTTTTTAAAAGCAATAACTTTACTGTAAACAACCTGTAAATAAGTAGATAAGCTTACATGGGCCGGCTGGGCCGAGATGATAGGTCTTCTATGAATAAATGAGTCATAAAAAAGGTCTATCCAACCCGGATAATTATAAAATCTCATGATGAATACATACATTGATAAGATCACAATGCCTTGTACCATAAGAACAATATCAATTTTCTTTTCTGTAAAGTACTCAAATAAAAAAACGGCACCAAGGTAGGTTAAGGCAAATGTAATATAGTCAGGACGGGTAAAGGTCATGATCAGAAGAAGTAAGAACATACTCCATTGTCCCCATTTTTTTATGAGTCCTATCACAAACATTAATATAAACAGAAAAATAAACATATCCGGAGTAGACTCTCCTGACATAAAAGTAATTGTAGGCATAAGCATAATCCCAACTGTTAAAAGGGCTGCAAGAATATACTTTTCCGGAAAAAGGATTCTTAAGATATAGAAGATTAATAATCCTGAAATAAAGTAAGAAATAAGACTGGTAAACAACACAGACATTGGTGGTGAAAGCCCCAGCTTATAAAAAAGGGTAATCACAAGGACATACCCTATTTTTATCTGAAAATAAGGTAACTGTTCTGTGAAAGACTGTGTATTTTTTGCAAAATATTGTCTGGTTATGACCCAGGGTTTAATCCCTATAAGGTTGTTGTACTGCTCTGCAGAAGCCTCTTTTTTTATAGATGAGTATGTAAGTTCACGAACTTTATCCGGTGAATCCGGAAGCTCAGTTGTGAACATACTCCCCAGGTATCCCGGCATATCCCAATCATATACTCTGTTGTTATAATTCCGATAGGTCAGAAACGCTAGTATGGATATTATGAACAAAAGGGATATACCCCATTTAACCTTCATACAACAATATTACAGTCTGGTGACTGGTAAGATTATAGATCGTCTGCTTCAGCAAGAAGCTCAACGATATCTTTTACTGCAACTTCAGTATTTTTGTTGAAATGTTTTACCCCATCTGTCATCATCGTATTACAGAACGGACATCCGGTCGCAATCACTTTAGGTTCAAAAGATAAAGCTTCTTCAGTTCTTTCAATATTGATGTCTTTATTTCCTTTTTCAGGCTCTTTAAACATCTGTGCACCACCAGCTCCACAACAAAGACCATTTGTTCTGCAACGCTTCATCTCTACAAGCTCTGCATCAAGCTTTTCAAGTAAGATTCTTGGTGCTTCATATTCATCATTTGCACGTCCAAGATAACAAGGATCATGGAAGGTAATCTTTTTACCTTTGAATGCTCCGCCTTCAATTTTAAGCCTTCCTTCTTCCATTAAGGTTTTAAGGAATTGAGTGTGATGAACTACTTCAAAGTGACCTCCAAGGCTTGGGTATTCATTTTTAAGGGTATTGAAACAGTGTGGGCATGCTGTTACAATTTTTTTCACTTCGTAAGCATTCAGAACTTCAATATTGGTAAGGGCCATCATCTGGAAAACGAATTCATTTCCGGCTCTTTTCGCAGGATCTCCGGTACAGCTTTCTTCCTGTCCCAGCACTGCAAATTCCACCCCTATTTTATTCAATATCTTGCAAAATGCTTTTGTAATTTTTTTGGCACGGTCGTCAAAACTGCCCGCACATCCAACCCAAAATAAAACTTCCGGTGATTTTCCTTCGGCAGCATATTCTGCCATTGTTTTTATATTGAAATCCATTTCTTTTAAATTAAATAATGTAACAATCTAGCAATATATCAATGTAACAATCTATTGGTCAATTTTTAAATTGATACATTGGTACATTTATTAATCATTGGCCCAGTTAAGGCGGTCTGCCTGGTTATACTGCCAAGGAGCAGCATTGTTCTCCACATTGGTCATCATCAGATTCAGTTCCTGTGGAGCAGCTGACTGTTCCATTACCAGGAATCTTCTCATTTCGAAGATAATAGAAAGCGGATCTAACAATACCGGACAAGCCTCGGTACATGCATTACATGTAGTACAAGCCCAAAGTTCTTCCTTAGTGATATAGTCGTTCAACAGCTTTTTGCCGTCGTCTACAAATTTTCCGTTTTTATCAATGTTTCTTCCTACTTCTTCCAATCTGTCTCTTGTCTTCATTAAGATCAATCTCGGAGACAGTTTTTTACCTGTAATATTAGCAGGACAAACAGAAGTACAACGTCCACATTCTGTACAGGAATAGGCATTAAGCAATTGTACCTGATTAAGATCAAAGATATCCTCCGCTCCAAATTTAGAAGGGGCATCTGCTTCAGCTCCTTCTGCCGGCGCAGCATATGGGTCTGCATTAGGATCCATCATCAACTTGATTTCTTTTGTTACAGATTCAAGATTATTGAATTTTCCTTTTTTATCAAGATTAGCATACCAAGTACTTGGGAAAGCTAAAATAATGTGTAAATGCTTTGAATAATACAGATAATTCATGAAGAACAGAATTCCTACAAAGTGGAACCACCAGGCTCCTTTTTCTGTAAAATGTAAAAATCCGTCCCCAAAACCACTGAAAATAGGGCCTAAGATCGTAGAACTAATCGGGAAACTTCCCAATGCAGGCATTACCCCTCTTTGCTGTAGCACCCAATCAGCAGCGTTCATTTTAAAGAAAGCCATCATTAAAGCAAATTCAATGATAAGAATCCAATTGGCATCCTGTTTTGGCCATCCGAAAAGTTCTTTCATGGTTAATCTCTTCACTCCATAGAAGTTTCTTCTGATGAAAAACACCACCACTCCTATCACAACAAGAAGAGCAAGAATTTCTAATGTTGCTGTAAAGAAACTGTAGAATCCGTTTCCGAAAACTGAGGCCAGGAAACGATGTGTCCCAAACAGTCCATCAACAATAATTTCAATAAGTTCTATATTGATAATAACAAAACCAACATACACGAAAAGGTGTAAAATCCCAGCAACAGGACGTTTCACCATCTTACTCTGCCCCATAGCTACTCTAGCCATGGTACTCCAGCGTTCAGATTTTCTATCGTTTCTGTTGATCTCGTGACCAAGTCTGACATTTCTATAGATCTTTAGCAGGCTTTTGGCAAACAGTCCAAATCCGGCCACTAATAAAATCAGGAAAATAATGTTATCGATGTACTGCATAAGGCGTATTAGTCTTTATTGTTTTTACCGAAAACTGAGAAATTGATATATCTCTTAGGGTTCGCTTTCATATCTTCAATCAATGAATTCAAGTTAGAAGATGCTGAATTCAGGTTGTTGTATAATTTATCATCCTTCATCAGCTTTCCTAAGCTTCCCTCTCCTTTGTCTATTCCGCCAATCACCTGATTCAGTTTTCCTACAGTAGCATCAAGGTTGGCAATTGTTGCATTCAATTGCTTTGTATCAATGCTTTGTGCAAGATTTCCGTATTTATCCAAGGTTGTCTTGCCACTTTGCATGGTAAGGCTTGCATCGTCCAATACTTTCTGTAGTTTAGGATCATTATGACCTACAAGGCTGTTTACACTTCCTGCAGTGGTTTCCAATGCTCCTACTGTCTTATTAAGGTTGGATAATAATGCTTTGATTTCTGCTCTGTTCTGAGCATCTACAAGCTGGTTGGCATTCGCCATTAAAGAGTCTACTCTATGTAAAACAACCTGTAACTGGTCTTTTACCGGACCTACCTGAGAAGATAAACTTCCCATCATTCCAAGTTTGAAAGCCCCTTTCAGAGTGTCTCCATCTTTTGCTGTAACTCCACCATAAACCAGATTTACTCTCATTTCTTTACCGGACATTAATCCCGGTTCGAAAATCTCCAGTGATGAGTTTTTTGAAAATTCGAATTTGTTATCAACTGTAATTTTTACCACAAAACTGATTTTACCATCCTTTGCTGTCTGAGGAATGATCTTATCAACCTGGCCTACTTTAAGACCATTAATAGAGACTGCTGAAGATTGCGCGAGGCCTTCTACATTGTCATATTTTGCATAAAAGATATTGTCGGTAGTAAAAAGGCTCTTTCCTTTCATAAATTGAAACAACACCACAAAGCCTACGATAGCTAGAAGTGCAATCACACCCGCTTTTAATTCTTTACTGAACTTCACTTGCTAATTTTTTTCTAATAAGCAAATATAATACATTTTAAATAAATCTTTTCCTTTATTATTCTGCGTTAAATACAAAAAAAGCGACAAAAAAATTGTCGCTTTTATATTGATAAATATGAACCTCTTATTGTTGCTGATTTCCCAGCTTGTTCCAGATCTCGATTCTGTAGTCCTGGATATCTGCGTTATCCTGAAGACTCTTCAACCAAGCCTGTCCGAACATTCCTGCATTTCTCTGAGAAATAGACTCTGTAAATTGCTTAACATCACCTGGCTGTTTGTTTACAGTCTCTGATTTTTTAATCAGTACATAAACACCTGTTCCACCTTCAACCGGGTTAGAAAGTTTACCTTTTGCAACACCAAAGGCTGCACCGGCAACTTTAGGCTCCATAGCTCCATTAACTGAAGGGTTTAATAGGTTCACCTGAGCGGTTTGTTTCGTAGTAGCAAACAATGCAGCAATCTGATCTAAACCTGAAGCTTTCGCTCCTGCAATTTTATCAGAAATTTGTTTTGCAGCTAATTTGTTTTTAACTATCACTTCAATCTGATCTCTTACAGATTCAGGATCAGCAAGACCAGCGTCTTGTTTTCCGTTCATGAATACAACAATTTTGTCTCCTGTTCCTTCTACATTGAATAATTCTGTATCTCCTTTAGATCTTTTCTTATCAAAAGCCCAAGTAAGGATCTCACCGTCTTTTTCAGTACCTAATCCCTGAAGTTGTCCTTCGAATCTCTTCGCTGTTTTAGGGTTAGTGAACTGGAAGTTTCCTTTCTTAGCAATGTTCACGAAATCGTTGAAAGATTTCCCTTGAACCTGCTGAATGAATTTTCTAGCGTTTTTATCTGTTTCAGCTTCTGTAGCATCTGAAGGCTTGATTTCTTTTACAAGATTGGCCACCTTATACCCCATTGATCCAGATTTTTTATCTTCGATATTGATAATGTGGTAACCAAACTGAGTTTCCACAACCCCTGTTGCTCCTTTAGGATTGTTTGCAAGATAAGTAAGGAACTCTGGAACGAAAGGCGTTTCCGGAGTTGTCCAACCAAGGCTACCTCCTTGTGCAGCAGAGTTTGGATCATTTGAAAGCTTAAGGAACTCTGTAAATTTAGCAGGTGTTGCTTTTACGATAGCTCCAATAGAGTCTGCTAATTTCTTAGCTTGCTCTTTAGATCTTGCTACTCCTTCTCCTGCAGGGCTTCCTTTGAAAGCAATCAGAATATGTCTTGACAATGTAGAATCTGAAGTCTTCTTACCTACAAGCTTAGAAACTACGTAGAAATTTTGTTCTTTATATGGACCAAATGTCTGTCCTACCGCAGCTGTTGCGATCTGACCTTGTATAGTAGCAGGCAATTGTGCAGGCTTAACATACTGAGGATTGAAAGGTGAATCTGAGTTTGCCATTACAAACATAGAATCATTCTTTGTATTCTGGAAGTTTTCAGCACCTCCACTAGCATCTGTACCTCCTGAGTATAATTTTGTAATTTCCTTTAAAGCGGCTGCATCATCTGCTGCACTTGGCTTAGAAGGGAAAAACACAATACCTAAGTTTCTGCTAGGCTCAGCTTTGAACATTACCGGGTGCTGCTTGATGTAGTTCGCAAGATCTTCTGTAGTAACATTGATCTTTGTTTTTTGAAGGTAAGCTGCATAGTCTACCTTTACAAAGTCGATGTCAGCAAGCTGATCTCTTTCTTTCATCAATTCTTCAGCTTCTTTCTTACCGGTAGTAATTCCTGCTGAAATATTGGTAAACACTTGTCTCGCCATCAGTCTGTACTCAATTGATTTTCTAGTTTTCAACCATTGAGCATATCCCTGAGGGTTAGTGTTCTGTAATGTTTCAATTTCTTTTTTAAGCTCTTGAGTTTTAAAGTTCCCTTTCTCATCAAAAAACTGTTGATTTTGAGCGAACATCTGATCGTACTGGATTTGATTCCAGAAATAATCATCAGTCATTTCAAAGCCCAATTTCTCAAACTGTTGCTTGATAAGTTTAGATTGAACAAGTAACTGCCAAGCCTGCTCTTCAAGACCATTCTTTGGACGACCTTGTTGTTCAGCCTGTTGCTGCAGCACGAAAAGTTGATCATTGAACTCTTCGCGGGTGATTTTCTCACCGTTTACTTTTCCTAAAACGTCAGGATTCTTACCAAAAACCTTGTCGATACTATCTGGGTTCACCAAGAACGCCAAAAGCGCTAAGGCTATTACTCCCATTAAAAGCCAAGGCTTACTCCTAATCTGTCCTAAAATTGCCATTTTATAAATTATAGTTTTTATATCAGTTTGCGAAAATACACATTTTTAAGAAATTAGAGAAGCAGAAGTTCTTTATTTTCATTTTAATTCCTAAAGATTATCTAAAAAAGGAAATTTTGACCATATTTTTTAGCAAAAAACAAATGGCATAAGTATTGTGCATTCTAGTACATTATAATATAGCACACGTTTTCAGGGCTTATTATAAAAAATCCATTTAACGATTAAAAACGAAAATGACAATTTGTCATTCGATCCATTATGACAGAATTTGAAGATATAAGTTTAGAAGAAATGATCAGCGACGGTTTTGATATCGTCACTGAAGAAATCAATCTTTCCGACTTTGGGGAGACTGAAAAAAATTCCGAACAGAAAATATTCCCAATACTTCCGGTAAGAAATATGGTCATGTTCCCGAATGTGGTAATTCCTATTACTGCAGGAAGAAAAACATCTATACAACTCCTTGAGGAAGCGCAGAAAAACGGAGATTTCATCGGAATTGTAAGCCAGAAGAATTCTGATCTTGAGCAACCTACCGAAAAGGACATCTATACAACCGGTACATTAGCAAAGATTATTAAGATTATAAAACTTCCTGAAGGTAACATTACTGCTATCACCAAAGGTTTCCATAGATTTAAAATCAAAAAAATTGTTGAAAACCAACCTTATTTCAGAGCCGAAATAACCAAACTAAAGGACAGTAAACCTAAAAATCAGGAAGAATACGAAGCATTACTGGAAAACATTAAAGATCTCGCTTTAAAAATTATTGAGCTGGATCCTAATATTCCTAATGCTGCTAATTTTGCGATCAAAAACATCAACAACAATGATGATCTGCTGAACTTCATCTGTACCAATGCCAGCTTCCCGTCTTTAGAAAAGCAAAGACTGCTTGAAGAAAAAAGCATGATGGAAAGAGCTAATAAATGCTATGAAATGATGCATGAGGACTTCAGAAAACTGGAATTGAGAAGTCAGATCCATCAGAAAACCTCAAAAGATCTTGATAAACAGCAAAGAGAATATTTCCTGAACCAACAGATCAGAACAATCCAGGAAGAATTGGGCGGTGGACCTGAAAGCGATGTAGCAGATCTTATTGCTAAGGCGAAAACAAAGAAATGGAACCAGGAAGTTGAGGATCATTTCCAAAAGGAAATCGGAAGATTACAAAGACAGAATCCTAATTCTCCGGACTACAATGTACAGAGAAATTATCTGGATTTCTTCACAGATCTTCCATGGGAAACTTACACCAAAGATATTTTTGATATTGCTAAGGCTGAAAAAGTGTTAGATAAAGCCCATTTCGGACTTGAAGATATTAAGAAAAGAATTCTGGAACACATGGCTGTTTTAAAATTAAAAAACAACATGAAGTCTCCTATCCTATTATTGGTAGGGCCTCCGGGAGTAGGTAAAACTTCCCTGGGAAAATCTATTGCGGATGCTTTAGGCAGAAAATACGTAAGACTATCTTTAGGAGGTCTTCATGATGAAAGTGAAATCCGTGGACACAGAAAGACTTATATTGGTGCGATGGCCGGAAGAATTCTTCAGTCTATTAAAAAGGCTGGAACTTCTAATCCGGTAATTGTTTTGGATGAGATTGATAAAATTGCGCAGGGACTTCACGGAGACCCAAGTTCTGCACTTTTAGAAGTGCTTGATCCTGAACAAAATAAATCTTTCTATGACAACTTCCTTGAAATGGGATATGATCTGTCGAAAGTAATGTTTATTGCCACAGCAAACTCGCTTTCAACCATTCAGACTCCGCTTTTGGACAGAACAGAAATTATTCAGATTGCAGGATATACTCTTGAAGAAAAAATTGAGATTGCTAAGAGACACTTAATCAAAAAACAGCAGGAAGAGAACGGTTTGGATACCAAATCTTTCAAACTTGGAAATGCTGAACTTAAACATATTATTGAGGCACATACTTCTGAAAGCGGTGTAAGAACCCTAGAGAAAAGAATTGCTTCTGTTGCAAGATGGGTAGCATTACAAACTGCTTTGGTAAAAGAGTATGATCCAAAGATTTCATTGGAAAAAGTAGATGAAATTCTTGGAGTTCCAAGACCAAGAAGTTTATCTGAAATTACAGATGCCCCAGGTGTAGTAACAGGTCTTGCCTGGACAAGCGTAGGTGGTGATATTTTATATATTGAAAGCATTTTAAGCAATGGAAAAGGAGCTTTAACCATGACCGGAAATCTGGGAACTGTTATGAAAGAATCCGCTACTATTGCATTGGAATATATTAAGGCTAAACATAATGAATTAGGGATTGCTCAGGAAGATCTGGACAAGAAAAACATCCACGTTCACGTTCCTGAAGGAGCTACTCCTAAAGACGGACCTTCTGCCGGTATTGCCATGTTGACTTCAATGGTTTCTTCTTTTAAAAATAAAAAGATCAAACCTCACCTTGCGATGACAGGAGAGATTACTTTAAGAGGAAAAGTACTTCCTGTAGGAGGAATTAAGGAAAAACTTCTTGCTGCAACCAGAGCGGGAGTAAAAGATGTTATTCTTTGTGAGGCCAATAGAAAAGATGTAGAAGAAATTAAGAAGGATTATTTAAAAAATCTGAAAGTACACTACGTCAACAGAATGGAAGAGGTCATAGACATCGCCATTGAAAAATAAAAACAACTTATTTACATATTAACGTCTCAATAAGAAACACGCTCTGAAATTCAGGCGTGTTTCTCTTTTTACAGGTGATTTTAGGAATGAATTTTGATATGCAGAAATAAAAATCCACAGTGTTTGAATAAAAAATTCTTAAGTTCGATGGGTTTTTCTTATTTTTATTCCTTACTGCAGATTTTAGATTATGAATTTTCTCAGACTTCCTTTCATTGTTAAGCTTACCCTTGTTGTTATCTCGATTATAGGAATCGGGTATCTTTTAGCATTAGGCCAGACCATTTTAGCTCCTTTTTTCTTTGCATTCCTGATGGCTATGCTGTTTTTACCGGCAGCCACTTTCATGGAAAAAACACTAAGATTTCCGAGATCTGTATCAACGATGACTTCCGTATTCATTATGTTGATGATTTTAGCAGGAATCATCTATTTTTTCACCAATCAATTATCTGATTTCAGCAAGGATCTTCCTCACCTGAGAGAGCAGCTTACTACCGTTTTTAATAATGCTCAACATTGGGTTTCCAAAACCTTCAATGTAAAGGTAGATGAGCAGGTAGATTACATCAACCAGGGGCTGAATAAGCTTTTATCATCTTCCGGTGCTATTTTAGGCTTTACTTTCGGTATTTTTTCAACAGGATTTGGGTTTATCACATTCTTTACCCTATTTTTCATATTCATCTTAAATTACAGAAGACTGTTAAACAATTTTATTGTTACCGTTTTCAAAGAGAGACATAAATCAAGTGTGCAGGCTGCTGTAAATGAAATTCGTGTCATGACCAAGAAATACATCTTCGGACTTTGCCTTCAGGTTATTATTGTGTCTATCCTAACCTCTATTGTACTTACCGTTTTAGGAGTAAAATATGCTATTCTTTTAGCGGTTTTAACAGGTTTATTAAATGTAATTCCCTATTTGGGTATTTTCATATCGCTTCTTATATCCTGCTTTATCGCATTTGCTACCGGCAGCCCTTCAACATGTATCTATGCAGCTATCGGATATATTGGTATTCATGCTATAGATGGAAATATTGTACTTCCATTTGTTGTAGGCTCCAGAGTGAAAATCAATGCATTATTTTCTTTTATAGGCATTCTTTTAGGAGAACACCTTTGGGGAATTGCCGGAATGTTCCTTTGTATTCCCGCCATTGCCATTATTAAGATTATCTGCGAAAAAGTTGAAGATTTAAAGCCTTGGGGAAAACTACTTGGAGAAGAAGAAAGACCTAACAAAAAGAAGAAAAGCTATAAGATTTCAAAGAATATTACTTTGAAAGAAATGGACTGATATTATGAGTAGTAAGTGATGAGTAGTAAAAAACAATCTCAATAAAAAAGGCTGCCCTTAAACAGGACAGCCTTTTTTATTATTCGATTTATGGAAGAGCACAATATGGGTGCATTCCATTTGGACAGGTTTCTGTACAAAGAATATTAGATTGTATATCCGGACAATATCCATAATCTTGCCCTCCTCCTCCAGGACCACCCAAACAAGGATCACCAGGAGGTATTTTACATGGGCATCCTATAGGACCAATATCACATTTGCCAATACCAGCTCCACCCTGAATTTCTCTTAAGTTTGTTCGATTTAGTTTTTTAAGATTTTTCAACATAATATTATTAGTTTAGTTTGTTTTCAAATATAAATAATAAAATGATATAAAAGCCCATACCAACCAATTATTAACACAAATAATCTTACTTTTTATTAAAAAAATCATAATAGAATTATATTTTTATTCTACATTTGATATAAAATATTATTATGAAAATCATTAAACTCATCATCTGCATTTTATTTGGGGTTATGTTTATTAATGCAGGGTTAGACAAGTTCTTTCATTACAACCCGGTTCCTCCACTCACTGATGCGCAAATGAAGCTATATGCAGCATTTGGAGAAATAGGATGGCTATTGCCACTCGTAGGAACTGTAGAAGTAATTGGTGGACTTTTATTTATTTTTCCAAAAACAAGAGCACTGGGTGCTCTCATTATTCTGCCGGTTTTGACAGGAATTTTAATCCATAACGTTTACAGAGACCCTTCTACCACAGGAATCTGTATTTCCGGAATACTATTTCTGATTAATATCTGGATATTGATTGATAACAGAGAAAAGTATAAAAATCTGGTTGGATAGCAATTGAAACTTATACTTAGCTGATGAAACCAAATATCATCAGCTATCTTCCACTATATAAAAGCACTGAATCCCGTAATCGATCGTCCTACGATGAGCGAATTAATTTCTTTTGTTCCTTCATAAGAATAAATAGCTTCTGCATCTGCTACAAAACGAGCTACATCATATTCCAGGAGAATACCATTCCCCCCCATCACTTCTCTCGCTCTGGAAACAATATCCCGGGTTCTTAATGTACAAAAAACCTTAGCCAATGAAGCATGTTCATCCTTTAAAATTCCCTCATCCTGCATTTCAGACAATCTGAAAACCATAGTCTGCATGGCGGTAAGATTGGATAACATTTCCACCAAATGCCCCTGAATCATCTGAAAGGAAGCAATCGGCTTTCCAAACTGTTCTCTTGTTCTGGTATATGCCAAAGCGCTTTCATACGCTCCTCTTGCACATCCTGTTGCCATCCAGGCTACTCCTGCTCTCGTCATCCTCAGCACTTTTCCGGTATCTTTGAATGAATTGGCATTCTGCAGGCGATTTTCTTCTGTAACCAGGCAGTCTTTAAGCGTAATCAATCCATTCTGGACAATCCTCAAAGCCATTTTTCCTTTGATTTTCTCTACAGAATATCCCGGATTATCCTTTTCAACAATAAATCCTTTTACTTCTCCGCTATCCAAATCTCTCGCCCAGATAATAATAAGATCTGCAAAGGTGGCGTTTCCTATCCATTTTTTCTGACCATTTAAAATCCAGCCCTCTTCTGTTTTCTTGCATGTAACAGTAAGCCCACCTGCAGCTCCGGAGCCAACCTCCGGTTCAGTTAATCCAAAAGCTCCTATTTTTTCAAACTTCTGCATCTGCGGAAGCCATTTCTGTTTTTGTTCTTCTGAACCGCAGATATAAATAGAACCCATTGCCAACCCTGACTGTACCCCAAAAAACGTAGCAATAGAAGCATCAATTCTTGCCATTTCCATAGCGATAACGCCTTCCATCAAAAAAGGCATTCCCGGACAACCGTACCCTTCATAAGTAACTCCACAAATATCCAGCTTTTGAAATTTTGGAATCAACTCGAAAGGAAATTCATCTCTGAGCCAGTAATGATTGACTAAAGGTTTCACTTCTTTTTCCATAAAAGCTCTTACTTTAAGCTGTATTTCCCGTTGCTCAGGCGTTAGAGTGTGGTAAATATCATAAAAATCACCATCAATGGGAGGAAGTTCTTTTTTTTTCTTATCGGGATCAAGCATTTTCATAAGCCCGGTAAGCTGCTTATCGTCAAGCTTTGAAAAATTATGCATCAGTTTGGGCAGATCTACTTTTTGTGAAATAGCACTTAGCTGATCAAAATCTATGGCTGTGAATAACCCTATTGCATTTCTGATTTTAGAAAAGGTATTTGACATAATGATATATTGTGATTTTGGTTTGTAAAAAGATAAGCAAAAATTACTCCGAAAACAATGCTCAATTCTTTAACTTGTTTTACAAATAACTAATATTCAACTAATTAAAACAGAATATTCTCTTTACAAGTTTTTTACTTCCCATTTTCAAGGATTACAAAGAATCCTGACTGAACTTTGACTCAAGCAAAATCTCAAAAATCTTACACTATGAAAACGAATTACATTACATTATCATTATCAGCCGTCCTTTTACTGGGAATTTATTCATGTAAAAAAGGAGAAGCAACCACCAGCGAACTTAAAAGTTATGAAGCTTCAGCAGATTCTGCGTCCGTTGTGGCAGACAGTGTTTCATCTGTTGCCAGCATGGAAGTTAAGGATAAAAAGTTTATCAAAACGGCAGATGTCAATATGGAAGTGAAAGATGTTTATAATGCTACTATTGCCATTGAAAAATCTGTACAGGAGCTTGGAGGTTTTGTTACCAAAAGTAATCTTCAGAGCAATGTTGCTTATGAAGATACTTACAATACTTCTGACACTGAAGCCATGCTGATCAAAAAATACAAGACCGAAAATACAATGCAGGTAAGAGTCCCTACTGAAAAACTAGGAGAACTCCTGACATCTATCAATAATAACAAGTTATTTTTGAATTCAAGATCCATCAATGCGGAAGATGTTACTGCCAATATCAAATATTCGGAACTGGAAGCGAAAAGAAATCAAAAGACTTCAGAAAATATAGAGACGATAAAAACCAATAAAGACAAAGTAACCTTAGATGACAATAACATGTCTGAAGGAAATCTTCAAAAACTGAATACCATGAGTATGGCTGATAACCTGAAATACAGCACAGTTGACATCTACATCAAAGAACCAAAACTTCGCATCGCTGAAATTGCTGTAACCAATACAGACCGCATTGACAATAAATATAAATACAATTTTATCTATGATGCAAAAGACGGTTTCGTCTACGGATTTTATCTGATTCAGAGAATTATTGTAGGACTTATCAACATATGGCCCATCGTATTAATCGCAGCCGGAGTGGTTTATTTCTTAAGAAAAAGAAAATCAAAAAAATCTGAACTGCCTAAATCTTCAGAATAAAACTCCTAACCTATAGGTTATCATCATAATTTTAGATTTTACAGCCTCCTGTTTTCGGGAGGTTTTTATTTTTTTGAAAAAAAACTGTAACGATTGCAATGCACCTCTTACCTACTGTTTAAAAGAACAGAAAATCAAAAAAAATAAATACTATGAAAAATTTAATGAAACTTGGATTCGCAGCATTACTATCAATACATTTCACGACTACAAATGCACAGCATAAGAACACAGAGAATGAAAATAGTCTGCTATGGGAAGTTTCCGGAAACGGACTTTCTAAGCCATCTTATATTGCCGGAACATTTCATATCTTATGCAACAAAGATTTTGAGATAAAACCTAAAACCTGGAATGCCCTTAATAAAACTGAAAACTTTGTAATGGAAATCAATTACACAGATCAAAATGAAGTGCTTGCGATGCAGAAAATGATGGCTACCGATAAAAAAATATCCGAGCAATTGACTTCTGAAGAAGCAAAAGAGCTGGATAAAATACTTGCTGATTACGGAACCAACCTGAAAAACGTTGACAACCACAGCCCACAAGCCCTTTATACTCTTGTAGCCACAAAAGCCATTCCATGCCCTCCGAATGAAGTGAAGATGTATGAAATTGAACTGCTAAAAGAGGTTTTGAAAAACAAGAAAAGCGTGAATGGGCTGGAAAAGGTTGAAGACCAAATTAATGCAATTGGCCAGTCATACAATCTGAAAGAAGTAATATCTCAACTGAAATTAAGTAATGAATACACCATCGCTTCACAAAAAATGACGGAAGCCTTTAAAAATGAAAATTTAAAAAGTTTGGATCAGCTCATTAAGAACCCAAAATTCATGAATAAAAAGCAGGAACAATTAATGCTGACTGACCGAAATACAAAATGGGTAGAAAAAATGCCCGAAATCATGAAAAAACAAAGTACATTCTTTGCAGTAGGAAGCGGTCATTTATGGGGTAATAAGGGTCTCATCACTCTCCTTAAAGCAAAAGGATATACCGTAAAGCCTGTATCAAGCTTGTAACAATAACCCCCAACCATGAAACTATTGTGAGTACTTCAACTGAAACAGCCTTTTTACAGCTTGTTAATCAGCACAAAGGCATCTTATATAAAGCATCCCGGATCTATGCCGATTCTATCGAAGACCGGGAAGATCTTCAGCAGGAAATCCTTATCCAGCTGTGGAAATCCTATCAAAACTTCAAAGGGAACAGTGAGTTTTCTACATGGATGTATCGCGTCGCCATTAATACTGCGATCACTTATTTAAAGAAAGAAAAGCAGAGAGCGAAAAACCATACAGACTCACCCCATCATTTTGAGGTACAACAGGAGGATTATAATCCAACAAAAGATAAACAGCTGGAAGTTTTTTATCGTGCCGTTCAGGAATTAAGTTCATTGGAGAAAGCCGTCATTTTTTATTTCATGGAAGGAATGTCACATAAAGAAATTGGAAGCAACCTCGGGCTCAGTGAAGGCAATGCCCGTGTAAAACTTAACAGAACAAAAGAAAAAATACAGCAAATCATAAAAAAATCAGGTTATGAATTTTGATCAACTAAAAGAACAGTGGAATAATGAGGACAACAACGTCCATATTCCTGACACTATAGAACAATTAAAGGAAAGCAAACACCCTATCGAAAAAATTCAGAAAAGTATGAAAAAGGAATTCCCAATGCAGGTCTTTGCTATTATTCTTTTAGCATTCTTTCCTCAAATACTGAATTTTCCCATTTCACAATATGTTATTTACTACACCTCTTATGTTATGCTTGTCGCTATATCTTCTTATTATTCATTTGGATTTTACAAATTTTACAAGCAGACTGAACTTTATACAGGCAATACTAAGAACAGTCTCTGGAAAATCTACCACGAATTAAAACTTAATATGGAAAGATACCAATCTTTTGGCTTCCTACTTCTTCCTCACTTTATGATTACACTGGGTCTTGAATTTTATAAGGTGTTGGCAAAAAAAGGAATGACCTTTGAAAATGTAACCAATTCTTATCAGCACACTCTTATTATCTCTGTTCTGATTGGAACAATCGCAATGATCCTGAATATTGTTTTATGGACAAAGTATATTTATGGCCGCCACGCTAAGCAATTGGAAAACATTTTGAATGAGATGGAAGAATAACATTCAGAAAAAGTCATTAATCTCATAAAAAGTAAACCTCAGATCAATTCTGGGGTTTTGTTTTTTAAAAAATCGTTATTTATCATCTTCAAATTTATTTGAGGTTTTATTTTTCCTTAAATTTGCAAATCAGAAATAAATCGTTATGGATTTATAAAGATTTTGATCCGGTACATTATTTTCTGAATTATAAATTCTCAACAACATGCTATCAAAAATAAATCCTCTACAAACCAACAGCTGGAAAGCCCTTGATGAACATTTTGCTTCTAATGATCTTGAGCTAAGAAGTCTTTTCCAGTATAACCCGAACCGTTTTGAAGAATTCTCTCTACAAAAGGATAACTATCTTTTCGATTATTCTAAAAACCTTATTGATTCCAGAACAAAAGAACTTTTATTACAACTGGCAGAAGAATGTCAGTTAAAAGACGCTATTTCTAAAATGTTCTCTGGGGATAAAATCAATGAAACAGAAGGAAGAGCTGTTTTACATACTGCTTTGAGGGATTTTTCTGATCGTGAAATACTAGTAGACGGTGAAAATATCAAGCCTCAGATCAAAAGAGTATTAAACCACATGAAAGCTTTTTCTGAAAAAATCATTTCAGGAGAACATAAGGGTTTCAGCGGAAAAGAAATCACAGATGTAGTAAACATCGGAATCGGAGGTTCAGACCTGGGGCCTGTAATGGTTTGTTCGGCCTTAAAGCATTTTAAAACAAGGCTGGATGTTCATTTTGTTTCCAATGTGGATGGCAATCATATTGCAGAGGTTGTTAAAAACCTAAACCCGGAAACTACTCTATTCATTATTGCTTCTAAAACGTTTACCACTCAGGAAACAATGACGAATGCTAACTCAGCAAAAGACTGGTTCCTTAAAGCTGGAAAACAGGAAGATGTAGCAAAGCATTTCGTAGCTTTATCCACTAATATTGAAGCTGTTAAGCAGTTCGGAATCGCAGAAGAGAACATTTTCGAATTCTGGGATTGGGTAGGTGGAAGATACTCACTTTGGAGCGCTATCGGATTAAGCATTGTATTGGCTGTAGGCTATGAAAACTTTGAACAGCTTTTAAAAGGAGCTTTTGATACAGACCAACATTTCCAGGCAGAAGATTTCTCAGAAAACGTTCCTGTATTAATGGGACTTTTAGGTATCTGGTATCGTAACTTCTATGCAGCAACCAGCTATGCAATTCTTCCTTACTCACAATATCTGGACAGATTTGCAGCTTATCTTCAGCAGGGAGATATGGAAAGTAACGGAAAATGTGTGGATAGAAGCGGTGAATTCGTAGAATACGAAACAGGGCCAATCATTTGGGGTGAACCCGGAACCAATGGACAGCATGCATTCTATCAACTGATCCACCAAGGTACAGAATTGATTCCTGCAGATTTTATTGCTTACGCTAAAAGCTGTAATGAGGTTTCTGACCATCAAGATAAATTATTAGCCAACTTCTTTGCACAAACAGAAGCCCTTGCTTTCGGAAAAACAGAAGAAGAAGTGGAAGAAGAACTTCAAAATGCAGGAAAATCTGATGAGGAAATAGATAGATTATTAAATTTTAAGGTTTTCCACGGAAACACCCCTACTAACTCAATATTATTCAAGGAATTAACTCCTTTCTCATTAGGTCAGTTAATTGCCATGTATGAACACAAAATCTTCGTTCAGGGTGTTATCTGGAATATTTTCAGCTTCGATCAGTTCGGAGTGGAATTAGGTAAAGTACTTGCTAACAAAATCTTACCAGAGCTTGAAAGCAACGAGATTATTACTTCACACGACAGCTCTACGAACGGATTGATTAATTATTATAAAGGAAATAAATAGCAGATGTCTGCATTACGATCATATTATTATAAACTGCCCCCCGGTTTTAGACTTTTGGGAAGAAAACTATATTATTTTCCTATAGACCTCTATGAAGGGATCACCGGAAAAAGAGCTGAAAATGAGCCTAAAAAGGGAGACATTTATGTGGGGAGCAGCGATTTTATTCCCCATGGGATCCGTCAGATGAATGTTCTAAAAAAACATATCGCCCTTAAAAACACAGACCATGTTCTGGATATTGGCTGCGGAATCGGAAGAACAGCTGTTGCCCTGTCCGGATTTATAGATAAGGGAACTTACGATGGTTTTGATGCAGTAGAAAAAGGAATTAAATGGTGTGACAAACACATTCATAGAAAATATCCGAATTTCAACTTTAAGTTTACACCGATTTATAATGATCTGTATAATACTTTCAGTCAGAAAGCAGAAAATTTCACCTTCCCTTATGATGATGCTCAGTTTGATAAAGCATTTCTATTCTCTGTATTCACTCACATGCAGATTCCCGAAATCAGACAATATCTGAATGAGATCAGCAGGGTTTTAAAAAGCGGCGGACAATGTCTGGCTACCTTCTTTCTGTATGATGAGTCTAAAAAAGAAGGGGGAAGCATGCATTTCCCACATCAATATGAGGGCTACAGATTAATGGATGATAAAGTAACGGCTGCCAATATTGCCGTGAGTGTTCCATTACTGAATCAAATGGTTCATGAGGCAGGTCTGAAAGTGAAAACAATACAAGGAGGTTTCTGGAGAAATGATGTAGAAAAGGAAGGCGCCGATGAATTTCAGGATATTGTAGTATTTGAAAAAATCTAAATCTAAATAAAAGTAAAAAGTAAAAAATGGCAGAAATTCTTGACGGACTTAAAGTATCCAAGGAAATTAAAGCAGAGATTAAGGCTGAAGTAGAAAAAATCCTTGCAAGCAAAAGAAGAGCACCTCATTTGGTAGCAATTCTTGTAGGAAACAACGGAGCTAGCAAAGCTTATGTAAATGCTAAAGTAAAAGACTGTGAAGAAGTAGGATTTCAATCCAGCTTAATCAAATTCCCTAGCACTGTTTCGGAATCTGAATTATTGGAGACAATTGACGAACTGAATAAATCTAAAGCTGTTGATGGCTTTATCGTTCAGTTACCTTTACCGGATCAGGTTGACCAGGAGAAGATTATCAATGCTATTGACCCAAGAAAAGACGTGGATGGATTCCACCCTGAAAACTTCGGAAAAATGGCTCTTGAGATGGATACTTTCTTACCGGCAACTCCTTTCGGGATCTTAACATTATTGGAAAGATATAATATTGAGACTAAAGGAAAAGACTGTGTAATCATCGGAAGAAGTAAAATTGTAGGTAGACCAATGAGTATCTTAATGGGAAGAAAAGATTTCCCTGGAAACTCAACGGTGACTCTTACACACTCATACACAAAAGACATTGAAGAATATACTAAAAAGGCAGACATCGTTATTACAGCACTGGGAGATCCACATTTCTTAAAAGGAGAAATGATTAAGGATGGTGCTGTAATTGTTGACGTGGGCATCACAAGAGTAGACGATGATTCTCCAAAAGGATATTACCTTGCTGGTGATGTAGATTTTGACAGCTGTGCAGCAAAAGCAAGCTGGATTACCCCGGTTCCTGGAGGAGTAGGCCCAATGACAAGAGCGATGTTGATGAAAAACACCATCATTGCTTATAAAACTTCGGTCTATAACGACTAATTTTAAAATGAATAAAGAACAAGATATTTTATTAAAAGAAGGTAAAATGCTCCCTGTAATGGAGCATTTTTACACTTTACAAGGAGAAGGAGCACACACAGGAAAAGCCGCTTATTTTATCAGATTAGGAGGTTGCGATGTGGGTTGCCACTGGTGTGATGTAAAGGAAAGCTGGGATCCGGAGCTTCATCCGTTGATGGATGCTGTGGAAATTGCAGAAACAGCTGCTAAGCATTGTAAAACCATCGTTCTTACAGGAGGTGAACCTCTTACATGGAATCTGGAGATCCTGACGTCTAAATTAAAGGAACTTGGTTGTACTATTCACATTGAAACTTCAGGAGCATATCCTATGAGTGGACATCTGGACTGGATTACCCTTTCTCCGAAGAAAACAGGATTACCGAAAGAAGAGATTTATCAAAAGGCTCACGAGCTTAAGGTCATCGTTTTCAACAATCATGATTTTGCATTTGCACAGGAACAGGCTGCCAAAGTTTCTGAAAACTGTAAGCTTTATCTTCAAAGTGAATGGAGCAAAAGAGATGATATGTATCCTAAGATTACAGATTTTATTCTGGAACATCCGGAATGGCAGGCTTCAGTACAAACCCATAAATATCTGAATATACCTTAAAAATACGTACATTAGCTGGCCGTTCCTGTAATAATACCGATAGATGCAGAGAATTCGATACTCTAGATACCTGAAATCGATCATTATTTTGCTTGACCTCATGGTTATTGCATCTATCTTCATATTCTTTTTTATAAGCAGAAACGAAAATCTGAAGTATCATAAGGAAACCTGGTACCAGAACACTTTTTCCCTGGTTTTGCTGTTTTTGTTCTGGGTGCTTCTCAGCGGTAGGACAAAAATATACAATATTCCGAGGAACCTTACGTATACGCTCTTTCTGGAAAGGCTTTTGATCCATTTCATCTCCTTTATACTTGGTGTTCTGCTCATTGGGAAGGTCAGTAATAATGTATTCTTCAGTTCAGATATTTATTGGCTGTCATTTTATCTGCTTATATTTATCTTTTTAGCAAAATCATTTATCTACTTCTCTATTAAATACTTACGATCTTTAGGGGTTAACTACCGAAATATCATGTTTTTAGGAGATGGTGATTCTACTGAGATCCTTAAAAATATTTTTAAGGAACGTAAAGATTATGGATACAGGATATTCGAATATGAGAATGCAGATGCCAATACAGCAGAACTTGTTAATTTCTGGAAAAAAAATGGAATACACACCCTGTTTTTCTCTACAGAAAACTCTTATAGTGAAAGCATAGAATCGGAGATTTTCAAACTGGCAGAAGACAATAAGGTTCATATTTCATTGATCCCGAGTATTACTCAGAGTGACTTTTTCCTGTATGACCTTGCTTATATACAAACTCAACCAATTCTTAATCAGGCAAGGTACCCATTGGATTATTATTCCAATTTCCTGATGAAGAGAGCTTTTGACATCTTTTTTTCCATATTCGTATTGGCCTTCGTCTGTACCTGGCTATTCCCGATTATTGCTATTTTAATCCGGGTAAGTTCTAAAGGACCTGTTTTTTTCTTGCAGAAAAGATATGGTTTCCATGAAGAGGTATTCAGCTGCATAAAATTCAGGACCATGGTGGTGAATGATGAATCTACAACCAGTACAACCAAAGAAAATGATACAAGAATCACCAAGGTGGGTAAATTTCTAAGAAAAACCAGCCTTGATGAGCTTCCGCAATTCATCAACGTACTGAAAGGCGAAATGTCTGTGGTAGGACCACGTCCTCACATGTTAGCTGTTGATAATTACTACAAACCAAAAATCGGAAGATATAGCTTAAGAAGTATGGTAACCCCGGGAATTACAGGGCTTGCACAGGTAAGCGGATTACGCGGTGATCTGGGAGATGTGGAAGTAGAAATGAAAAAAAGGGTTCTCGCAGATGCATTCTATGTAAGGAACTGGAGTTTTGTTCTGGATCTGATTATCATATTAAAAACCATTTTACTGGTTATCGGCGGGGACAAAAATGCAAAATAAAGCAATCGCTAAGGTTAGGATAATTTTAACATTTTCCAGACTTCTGTCTTCATTTCAACCTTAGCCTAATTCAATAAAAAAGTCTAATTTAGCGGTATGTTAAAAAAGTTTTTCACAGCAATAGGGGAATATATTATTCTTTTAGGAAAATCCCTGCAGAAACCCCAGAAAATGAGGGTTTTTTGGAAGCTGTTCATGAGAGAAATTAATGATTTGGGAGTAAATTCTTTCGGACTTGTAGTCTTCACATCAATCTTCGTGGGGGCTGTAGTGGCTATTCAGATGTTCAACAACTTTGATGCCTCTTCGTTTCCCATCCCACCTTCATTTGTAGGATATGCAACAAAAGCTGTACTTGTATTGGAATTTGCTCCTACCATCATCAGTTTAATTTTAGCAGGCAAAGTAGGTTCATACATTGCCTCCAGTATCGGAACAATGAGAGTTTCTGAGCAGATTGATGCTTTGGATATCATGGGAGTAAATTCACCCAACTTTTTGATATTTCCAAAGATCATTGCCTGCATGATTTTTAATCCTCTTTTGATTGCCATCAGTATAGTATTTGGTATTTGCGGAGGTTATATTGCCGGGCTTTTGACAGGAAACTGGACGGCAAACGATTATATCACCGGTATTCAAATGTACATGCCTAATTTATTCATTTATTATGCATTTACCAAAACCGCTGTTTTCGCTTTCATCATTGCAACAGTTCCGGCTTATTTCGGATACTTTGTAAAGGGAGGCTCACTGGAAGTAGGTAGAGCCAGTACACAGGCTGTGGTATGGACAATGGTATTCATTATCATCTCTGAATTAATTTTAACCCAATTAATATTAAGCTAATGATTGAGGTAAAAGATCTTAAGAAAAGTTTTGGCGATGTTGAAGTGCTTAAGGGAATTTCAACTTCATTTGATAAAGGAAAGGTAAACCTGATTATTGGACAAAGTGGTTCCGGAAAAACAGTTTTTCTGAAAAGTCTGTTGAATGTTTATATGCCGTCTTCCGGAGAAATATTATTTGATGGTCGTAATGTTAATACCATGACCCGTGATCAAAAACAGCATCTTCGTTCAGAGATTGGAACAGTATTCCAGGGAAGTGCGCTGTTTGACTCTTTAACAGTGGAGGAAAATATTATGTTTCCGTTGGATATGTTCACTAACCTTACTTATAGAGAAAAAAAGAAAAGGGTTTTTGAAGTAATAGGCAGAGTACACCTTGACAAGGCTGATAAAAAATATCCTTCTGAAATTTCCGGTGGAATGCAGAAAAGGGTTGCCATTGCAAGAGCAATTGTGAACAATCCTAAATATTTGTTCTGTGATGAACCTAACTCAGGGCTGGATCCATATACCTCAAAAATCATTGATGATCTTCTATATGAAATCACCAAAGAATATAATACTACAACAATCATCAATACCCATGATATGAACTCTGTAATGACGATTGGCGAGAAAATTGTATACCTAAGACTTGGAATCAAGGAATGGGAAGGGAATAAAGACATCCTGATTACAGCAGGCAATAAAAACCTGATTGACTTCGTTTATTCTTCAGAACTATTTAAAGAGCTGAGAGAATATTTACTTGAGAATAACAAAACAATTGAGAATACAAAATTAGACGATAATGAAAAAGGTACTTAGTATAGCGTTAATAGGGTTTTCAATGTGGGCTTCTGCACAAATTTCACTGGCAGGTAAGGCCAACTTAATATTTCCTACAGGCTCACCATCATGGTCCAATATCAAAGGAACAGTGAATGATGCTATTGAAGGGACAGGAAAAAACAATGTAGGGTTCAATGTAGGACTTTCATTAAAGGTAGCGTTACCTACTTCACTTTTCTTAATGCCAGAGGTATATTATACTCACTTTAAGAATGAATTCACAACAGAGAATACTACTTTTGATGTGAAGAGCAACCGTATTGATGTTCCGGTTCTTTTAGGATATAACGTTTTAGGTAATATGTTAGGCGTTTTCGTAGGTCCGGTAGGAAGCTTTAACCTAAGCAAAGACAATACTTACAACGATTTTAAAGAAAATGCAAAAAATAACTTTACAGTAGGCTACCAGTTCGGCGCACAGCTTGAAATTAAAAAGCTTATTGTAAATGCAAAATACGAGGGAGCTTTCAGTAAAGACGAAAGAAACTTCATCAACAAAGTTTCCGGTTCGGAGATCAGATATGATAACAGACCTAACTTATTTATGGTTGGTTTGGGATATAAATTTTAATCAACAATCGAAAATAACAACTTTAAATCCTCAAATTTTAAATTTGAGGATTTTTATTTTGATTTTCAAGCTCAGCCTGACGCTTTGCAATTTCTGCCGCCTGTTTTTCTAAGTCTTCTTTTTCTTTCTGAAGCTGCTTGAATTCTTTTTTCTTCTGTTCAGCCTTTATAGCGCTTCCTTTACTGAGATATCCAACCATTCCGCCAATAATAAGACCAATTCCTACTCCAGCCATGATACCCATGATGTGAGAAATTTTAATCTGCTCTACGGCAAAATCAGTGGTAAGATAAAATAATAAAGCAGAAACTGCTAAGAGGATAAGTCCGGTAATTGATAAACTCTTCATAATATTGTGTTTAATTGATTATGTTATAAAAGCTATACCAAATTTACTAAAAAATTAATAAGCCTTTATACTGGATAAGCACTTTAATTGGTATTTCCAATAATCAATATGCCATAATTATTCCAAATCTTGTGAAAAGAAAAAATATTATCAAACAAAAAACGGACTCATTTCAGAAATAAGTCCGTTTTTTATAATAAGTTAATAGATTACATTTTTCCTCCCGCAGCCTTGTAATACTCCAAAGCCTTCGGTAAGTCTTTATTAATATCTGAAATTCTTGTATCCGGGCTCGGGTGAGTAGATAAGAATTCCGGTTGTCTTGCTCCTGAAGAAGCGGCTTCCATTCTGTTCCAGAAAGGAATAGCTGCTCTTGGGTCATAACCTGCCATAGACATCAGATACAATCCCATTTCATCAGCTTCAGATTCCTGGCCTCTGCCATACTTTAGCAATGCAACTTGTGATCCAATAGGGTATACTTTCTGGAAAACACTTGCCCATTGTGCATTTGAAATAGCTCCGCCAAGAATAGCTCCTCCATACTGAGCCATCATAGCCTGAGAAATTCTTTCATTTCCATGACCTGCCAATGCGTGAGAAACTTCATGTCCCATTACTACAGCAAGTCCGTTATCATCCTTGGTAACCGGTAAAATTCCTGTATAAACAGCTACTTTACCTCCAGGCATACACCATGCATTCAATTCATTGCTTTGCAGTAGAGCAAACTCCCAGCTATAATTGGCAAGATCCGCTGATCTTCCAATACTCTGATAATATCTCTCTGCTGCACTTTTAATTCTGTTTCCTACATTTACCACTCTCTTTGCATCTGCTGTTCCGGTAATAAGCTTACCTTTAGACAATGTCGTTTTGTATTCCTGTGCAGACATTGTTAAAATTTCTGAATTATTGGCCAGCTGTAAAGACGATCTTCCTGTAATTGGATTTGTAGTACAGGCAGCAACCAATAGAGCAAATGCTCCCATTCCTAATAGATGTGTAACTTTCATAGTTTGAGTGTTAATAATTCAACCTTAACAATTTTTATTCCAAAATATTTTTGATATGAAATTTTTGCATACATTTTGCTATTTAAATTTAATAATTATCTCAATCATGAAAAAGTATATTTATATTCTGATGATATTTGGGTTTCTGTTCAGCTTTCAGAGTTGTGCATCACAGGGTTCATCAGATCCAACAATAGTAAATGCATTAGTGGATTCTCAGGAATTTACTTTTTATGCACAAAGAGCCAATCCTACCAATTATGATGTTATCAATGTTATGAACTCCATGCCCAATTCTACTTCAACCAGAATCTTGAATCTGAACACAGGAGATTATACTATTGACGTCAATAAGAATACCGTAGATGTAGTGCTTCCGTATTTTGGAAGATTATTTACACCCTCTTTTGGAAATACTGATAAAAATGGGTACAGATTTACCTCAAAGGATTTTGTTATCAATAAATCTCAGAATAAAAAAGGAACCTGGACTGTAAAAATCCAGCCTAAGGATGTGAGTACTGTTGAAGAGATCAACATTGAGATCTTTAAAAATGGTAAGGCATTCGTTTCTATGAAAAGTAATGACAGACAACCTATTACCTATGATGGATATGTTTCTAAAAGTGAAGTAAAGCAGGAAAAGGAAAAACTTTAATTTCTGTTTTCTCCCGATAAAAATTTTTCAACAAATAATTTTGCTTCAGTGCTTGGATTAGAAACCATCTCTGAAGCATTTTTTTTGTGCCACTGATAGGCTTCTTCTACCACATTACTTTTTTTCATCAAGGATAAAATATATTCCTGAACCCAATATTCAAAGCGCTTTTCTGCCTGTTGGGTACGGATTTCTTCAAAACGTCCGGATTTCTTTTTCAAATCAATAAACTCCGATATTTTGTCATAGATTTCCTGAAGCCCTTCATTGTGTAAAGCAGAACCTAGTAACACCGGGATTTTCCATCCTTTTTCTTTTGGAGGAATAAAATCCAAAGCTCTTTTTAATTCTAGTCTTGTATTTTTGGCTTTCTGAAGATTATCCTGATCTACTTTATTAATGAAAACAACGTCCACCATTTCCATAATTCCCCGTTTTATTCCCTGCAGTTCATCACCACCACCAATGATTTTAAGGAAAAGAAAAACGTCAGTAATATCTGCGACTAAAACCTCTGATTGCCCTACTCCAACGGTTTCAATTAAAATATAATCATAACCTGCTGCTTCACAGATCATCATGGTTTCAAAGGTGGTATTGGCTACTCCGCCTAAAAATCCTGAACTTGGGGAAGGCCGTATGAACGCATTCTCTTCTTTTGCAAGCTCTTCCATACGGGTTTTATCTCCCAGAATACTTCCTTTATTGATTGAAGAACTGGGATCAATGGCAAGAACTGCTACCTTTTTTCCCTGAGCAATAGCCAATCTACCGAAACTTTCAATAAAAGTAGATTTTCCGGCACCGGGCACTCCAGTTACTCCTATTCTTATGGAGTTTCCTGCGAAAGGCATAATTCTTTTCAGAAGGTCTTCTGCCTGTACTCTATGCTCAGCTTTTTTACTTTCAACTAAAGTAATAGCCTTTGCAATCAGACGTTTATTACCTGACTGTATTCCCTCAATAAGTTCTTCTGTAGAAAATTTCATTGATTCAAAATTAACAATTAAAAAGCGAATGGTCAAGAGTTCAGAGTCAATGACTGAATAAAAGAATGATAATAAAAATTTTCACTTTGCATTATTCGTATTATATTAATTTTTATTTCTTCTAAATCAAAACTACAACACACAGTATCAACAGGTTTTGGAATTTATTACATTTGTTATATATCAAAATAAGAAACATGAAAAAAATCATTGCTGCGGCATCATTCACTGGGATTCTATTAGTTTCCTGTACTCCTAAAGCTTCAACTTCTGCAGCTACAGCAGGAACTTCAACTTCTACTGCTGAGGAGATTGCCCAGGGAAAAACTATTTTTGAAAACTCTTGTGGAAAGTGCCATAAACTGCCTGATCCTACGTCACATAATTCTGTACAATGGGTAGGAATTATGAATGCTATGGCTCCTAAGGCTAAACTAACGGATGAGCAGCACAAATGGGTTTATGATTATATTGTTTCTGTGAAAAAGTAATTCACCCAACAAAATAATAAAGGTATGAAAAAGTTAATCTTAAGCGGTATTGCAGCATCAGCATTCCTGGTATCCTGCGGACCTAAAAGTACGGCCGTAACAGGCCCTAAGTATACCTCATCTGAGCAGTTGGCTCAAGGAAAAACCATTTTTGAAAATTCCTGTGCAAAATGCCATAAGCTGCCTGAACCTACCAAGCACGACAATCAGGGCTGGATCAATACTTTAAGCAGAATGGCTCCTAAAGCCAAGCTTAGTGATGACCAACATCAAATGGTTTATGACTATCTGATCTCTGCCAATAAAAAATAAGCTTTCATCTGAAAGCTTATTTTTTTTATATAATATCATATTCTTATCAGACATTAAAATGCCTGAATCAGCTTTTACCTAACCATACGGAATCTCTCTCCAAAGGGAAAGCCAATATCCGAAATGTAGAAGTATTTCCATGGTTACTGAAACGGGTAATTATATTTTCCAATTCGGAAACTTTTTTAGCTACCAGATGAACAATAAGGCAAAAATCGCCTGTAGATTTCATCACCTTTAGAATACCGTTTATATTCTCAATCTCTTTTAAGAATGGGGGGATATCACAATATGGAATATCGATTCCTATAATAACATTTTCATTAAATCCAAGCTGCTCATAGTCCAGATTTACAGTAAATGATTTTATTACCTGAGCTTCTTCCATTTTTCTAATTCTTTCAGCTACCGCTGGTGCAGTAAGTCCTATTATGCGTCCAATATCGGTATTGGACAGACGGGAATTTTTCTGCAGTTCATTCAAAATAGCATAATGTAATGAGTCTAATTGCATAATTATTTAGAAATGAAAGTTTTTTGATTAAAATCTTTAGTTACAAAAGTAATTTGTTTTCAACAAATATAGAGATTTGCAACACAAAAAAACATATGATGAAATCGAATATCAATATACTTTTGGCTTTTTTAGCCGTCATGAGTCTTGCTACCGGCGGAATTTTTGTGAAGCTGAGCAGCCTGTCTCCTATCAACACTGCTTTGTACAGAATTCTGTTTTCCCTACTCTTTTTATTTCCTTTTGTATATAAAAAAATACAGACTATTGACAGAAAATCCTGGATCATTATTTTGTTCAGTGGAGTGTTTCTTGCTATAGACCTTATTCTTTGGAACACCTCCTTTCAGTTCACCTCTGTAGCGAATGCCAACCTTTTTGTAAATTTGGTCCCTTTCACTACCGTTCCTTTATCTTATTTTCTCTTTAAAGAAAAGCCTGGGAAAAATTTTCTGATAGGTCTGAGTATATCTGTTATAGGGATCGTTGTTTTGATGTGGGGAAAATTTAGTCTTTCCGGTGGTAGCAGTTATAAAGGAGATCTGCTCGCCTTTCTGGCATCAGTTTTTTACGGATTGTTCTTATTAAGTGTTTACAAGGTAAGATTAAAAGTGGATGCGGCTTCCATTATGTTTATCAGCGGGCTTGGGTCAATTCCTGTATTGTTCCTTACAGCGGGAGTATCTGAAGGAATTATGTATCCTCAGACCTTTAGAGAAGTAGGAATATTGCTTGGTCTTGCTTTATGTTCTCAAATATTAGGACAGGGATTACTAAGTTATTGTCTGGGAAAAATAAGTATTCTGCTTTCTTCTGTTATTATTCTGAGCCAGCCTGTCTTCGCTGCAATTTATGCATACTTCCTGTTTTCAGAAACATTAACTATTAAAGAAATATTGGGAATCATCATAATATTAGCTGGAGTATACCGAGCCAAACAAATACCCACCAAGCCTGTAGCTTCCTATGAATAACTGCATTTATTTTTAAAAAACACAATTTCATATATTCAAAACCATTAAAAGAGAGACCTTCAAAGATCTCTCTTTTTTAAGTTACCATCACTTTTTAGTTTGTAAATGTCTTTTACAACTATCTAATAATAAGCTTCTCGACCTGAGTTTTATATCCCTGTTGGATATGCACTATAGATCTTATTGGGTATATTCAATGTGATTACTCCGTTTTTTTCCTTGGCCTTGTTTTAGGCATTTTGTTCTGAACCAATTTCTCTCTGTCCTCCAACATGTCAAGTGAGCTTCTGCAAAAGCTGAATTTTTTTGCCTCTTTAAGTTGTTCTATGGCTTGTTTATATTCTCCTTTTCTTTCCAGTAAGAGAGATTTACCATTCAGAATTTCTGCTTTATCTATTCCCTTGATTTTTAGAGCATATTCAATGAGCTTTTCTGCTTCATCATAATCTTCATTGCTCAAAAGGCATTCAATATAATATTTAGGAGTGTTCACATTTGCAATATTACTTTGCATGGCTTCCTCAAAGTATTTTTTTCCTGTTCCATAATCTTTTAAAACCTCTGAATACACTCTTCCCATCAGGCAAAGACTGTCTGCATCTTCTGGTTCATAGGAAAGGGCATAGTTGAGGGCATCCAGACATTCGGACATATTGTAAGGAAAATAATCCAGTGCTTCAAAATAGTATTTATTTTTAGTTAAGGTCATTGCTGTAGTTTTTTAAGTTCTGCTTAAGGATATTCCTTTGTTTTTTATAGGATTTATCCTGATAATTGCTTTTAAAATCAGTTCCGGAGAATATGCGGACCGGATTTCCACGTTCTACCTGAAGATGATGGTTCCAGGTTTCCTTCATCCTATTTTCCAGCTGCTGAATGTAAATTCCCATTACTCTTTCTTTTAATCTGGTAATGGATAACTTTTTATTGTTCAGTTGTGATCGTGTATCCTGTACAAATACGGATTCATTGGTAGGAATATGAGTGGCACGGACAGCCGTATTTACTTTATTGACATTCTGCCCACCACTTCCCTGGCTTCTGGCGGTCTGAAACCTGATATCTTTTTCATTGAAATTTGCAGTTTCCAGATTTTCCAATTCAAAAATACCGATGAACCACTTGCTTCTTTTATGCAGTTTTCTGAATGTACTTTTCCCTTCCCAGCAGATGCTCCCCAGCCAGGTTTTTAAAAATTCTTTGATGTTCTTTCCTTTTAAAAGTACAGTTACTGACTTTATGGTCATATTTACATCTCCATTTTCACGATGAATGATCTCGTAATCTATATTATTTTGGTTTACTTCTTCCAAAAAGGTTTTTAATACCTTGGATACTACCCACTGGCATTCTAAAGGCCCTCTTCCGGAAGTTATCTGTATTAATTTTTCCATTGTTATTTTGGCATTTTGCTTAATAAGGGACTTCCAACAGGATCTGTCCCTTTTTGTAATAATTGTTTTGCAGCCATTACTGCCCAGCATTTATCGCTGGAGTGAATATTTCTGTAGAATGAAAGTAAAAGATCAGGTTTCACCACCGTAAATCCGTTGGCTTCGATTGTTTCAAGATCGTTTCTTTCAAAAAAATCGATGGTAATCCTATGATACTTTTCGTTTTCTAATTCTACCGTTTTTTCATAGCGTCTAAAGTTTTCTTCGCTTGGAAGATTGTCGTAACGGGTCCAGACTTTCTGAAACCCTTCCTGTTGAAGAATGATCACAACTTCAGCTACGTTTTCTTTCTTTACAAAGACATCAATATCCTTGTGGTCATGAGCATGCTTATATTCTGTATGTCCTATTTCAGACATAAAATGCCATGCCCATCCACCGGATATAATGACTTTATCCTTTAGTTTTTCTAATATTTCAAGCCCTAACCGGATTCTGAATTCTGGCCAGAGTTCTCCATATCTTTTTATATTATGAGGTGCTCCCATTTTTTTGTTTTTTGTGGTTTGTATTTGTCATTGGTCTGCAATTTCTGACGAAGGAAGAATCTCTTTTTATATGATAGGATTCTTCGCTTCGTTTTGAAACTGTATTCAGAATGGCTGAACTTGTTATTAGCCCCGATTGCAGCAATTGTCTGAGCTCATTTTTCTTTTGCAAAAAAGAAAAATAGCGAGTGCGGAAAGCGGGATTAAGCTCCTGAATATTTAATTGATTATCTGTCCATTCTCACAATTCTTGGCTGGAATGTTCCCAGAATATCTACCAATTCGCTTTGTGCATTCATTACTTCGTGAATATCTTTATAAGCCATTGGTGCTTCTTCTGTATTTCCACCCATCAGCGTAACATCTTTAAGCTTCAGCTCTTTTTTAATATCATTCTGAGTGAAAAGGCTTCTGCATTCTCCTCTTGAGTGTGCTCTACCTGCACCGTGCGAAGCTGAATTCAAGGAGTCCGGATTTCCTTTTCCACGGACGATAAATCCTTTGGCAGTCATAGATCCCGGAATCATTCCTAATTCATTTTCATTGGCTGGAGTTGCTCCTTTTCTGTGAACAATCACTTCTTTTCCGTTATGAATTTCTTTCCAAGCGAAATTGTGATGGTTCTCAATTCTGGCTTTTACTCTTCCGCCTACTGCTTTTACCAATCTTCTGTGAATATCGTCATGACAGGCTGAAGCATAATCTCCCGCAAGGTTCATTGCAGTCCAGTATTCCAAACCAAGATGAGTACTCAAGTCCAGCCACGCAAATTGCTGCGCCTCTTTAGGCAGCGGACATTGTTCTACTGCTACTCTTGAATAATATTGGGCAATTTCAGCTCCTAACCCACGTGAACCACTGTGTGAAAGGATTCCCAGATATTTTCCTTTTGGCAACCCGATTTGTTCATCTTCCTCAGTGATTTCCACTTCACCAAATTCCACAAAGTGATTTCCGCCTCCTGAAGATCCCATCTGTTTGATGGCTTTTCCTTTTAATCTTCTCAGAATAGGAATCAGATCAAAGGTATCTCTCTCGAAGATTTCATGATCTATATGAGATTTATGAGTCTCATACATTCCAAATTTTGTATGTTCGGCAAGGGCTTTTTCATATTTATCCCTTGCTCCGTTCAGATATGAAACGGGTGTATCCAAAATACTGAGGCTCATTCTGCAACCGATATCCATTCCTACTCCGTAAGGAATCACTGCATTTTCTACAGCTAAAACGCCTCCGATCGGAAGCCCGTAGCCGCTATGAGCATCAGGCATCAATGCTCCCTGAACAGAAACCGGAAGTTTCAAAGCTGTGTACAACTGGTTTTTCGCTTCTTCTGAGATATTATTCCCGAAGATCTGAAAGTCTGCACGCTGTGAATTCAGCATCCTTTTTTCTGTTTTTTTGGATGAAAGTAAGGTTTCTGCAATCTGCCCGAATGTCAAATCTTTTTCGAATTGCTCCGGATGAATTAGAATTTCCTTTAAAAGAGATTTCACATAATGGATATTTTTAGTTGCAAAATTTCTCTTCATTACTTCCAGGGCTACATTTACGCTTTGATTGTTTGGATAGCCCAGTTTTAATATATCTTTTCCTTTTAGTTTTAAATTTCCCATTGTTTTTGTTTTAAAAATCATCAGAACTATAAGTCCTGAAAGCAATCTGCAATCTCTGTTGCAGACATTGTGCAGGTAACATATTTCCTGCTTTTGATAAGATCTGTTTCATATTCCATTTTCCATGGATTAGATTTTCCGTGAATTTTTTTCTGGATAATTCCTACCATTTTATGCTGTCCCAAATACGCATCCAGTTCTGCCTCTTCTTTTTTCAGCTCTGCATCTATAGGTTTGTGATGGGTAATCATATGGGGTCTTGTCCTCAGGGTAAATCTCCACGGTTCAGTAAATTCGTAATAAGTATCATAGCACTTCCGAAAGGGACAATATTCTTCTTTTTTCAGAAAGTATTGCCTTTCTCTTGGGGTAAGCCCAAATTTCGGACTGCTCCAGGAGTATGAAGAAACACGGTTGAGCTTCTGCTCTCTTTCTACATATATTCTTCGGCCAAATTTTCTTTTCTTTTTTAAAAACTGGCGGCTTCCGGAATACATGTATGTATTGATTTTCTTCAAAAGTCCTTCAAAGAGCTCTCCATCACTACTCCGCATGACATCATCCCTTACTACAAAGAATCTTACGAATCCTAATTGGTAAGGTTTATCCAAGGGTATCAATGGAATATTTTTTATGATATGCCCGACTTCCTTACTACGTTTATACTTTTTTCTTATCTGTTTTTCTACATCTTTTTTTATTGTTCTTTTTCTGCTTCTCAGGCTTCTGAGCCGGTAAGACAGAAGGTTGTCATTTTCCATGTAAGACACAAGAGATCAGATGCAAGACCCGGAATATCGGATTTGCTCTTAGTCTATTTCCTTAATCAACTAAAATACTAGTTGAATGAATTAATAATGATGAACAGGTATAGTTTTGAGGGCAAAACCTCAACTATTTTGTTCTTAAAAAACACTTAAAAAGATTTCGGGGAAACGTGAGTTTGAAATATTGCGCAATAAAAAACCCGAAATCTCTACGACTTCGGGTTTTGATATTGTATTGTACTATTATTCTAAGAATGTACCAAACCGCGAAGCCTTACCACCATAAGGGGTAATCCAACTGTAGAATTCTGATTAGTTCTGAACATTGCTTCGTTGTTTTTAAATGGTTAAACTTGATTTTCAGGTGCAAATATATTAATTTTTCTGATAATCCAAATATTTTTTTCACTTAAGGTGAATAATGCTTAGAAAAATGGCGTCAATAACTTTTGTCATTCTCTTTATATCCAGCGTTTCCAAAGTATCTGTAGTTTTGTGATAATTTTTATTTCTAAAGAAGGAAGTATCAGTAATCATAAGAGCAGGGAAATCAAATTTCCAGTAGTTCAAATGATCTGAAAAGTCGACACCGTGTACAAATCCCGGTGCTGGAAATGTTTCTGTTTTTATCTGATTGGTGTCTTTAAATTGATCTATAAAGTTTCCAACAAATGGTCCTGCTCCACTGAATTTTTTCACCAACGTAATAAAATCACCTTTATTACCATAAATCCATGAAAGCACACCTATGGGAAACTCTTGAGATCCTTTTTCATCTTTAAAATAGCCAATCATTTCAACACTGGCCATTCCATACACATCAATATTGTTGTCTTTTAAATATTTTGCATGGATATAACTGCCCATATTTTCAGTTCTGAAATGTGGTGGCTCTTCTAAGGTGTATGCTACAAGATCTACTCTATAATTGAGCTTTTGATTTTGCAGCATTCTTGCCAGTTCCAGAAGGGCCGTAACTCCGGTGGCATTATCATCTGCTCCCTGTTGATCTCCACATACGTCATAATGGGCTCCTATTACAATTCTTTTGCTATTTCCCATACCAAAGGAGCAGATTACATTTTTGTACACTTCTCCATTCACTTTATACTCCTGAAAGCCCGTACTGTCTCCATAAGTATTGAAGGTTTGATGAATATAGTCTGCAACGGCATTGAGTTGATCTATATTTTTATGATTTCTGAACCGTGGAGTCTGAGTAAGTTCTACCAAATGTTTCTTAACCTGTGCACTATCTGCAGGAACAGGAGACTTGTGTTCAATTCGTTCCTTTTCTCCGCCTGAAACAAATAATAGAATACCTATAAAGAGAAAGCCTACAAAGAAAATCAGCTTTTTCTTCGTAGGCTTTAGTCTATTTTTTAAACCCATAGATGTGCTTTTAATTTCTTTTTGGAAATTACAGCTTTTTGGGATTAGTTTTCTAAAAATCTTTCCAGGATCTCCACCGCACATTTGGGAAGATTGGTTCCTGGACCGAAAATGAAATCTGCTCCATTCGCGTAAAGGAATTCATAATCCTGTTGTGGAATAACGCCTCCTACTACAATGGTGATATCATCCGCTCCCAGTTTTTTCAATTCTCCTACTACCTGTGGAACTAATGTTTTGTGTCCTGCAGCTAATGAAGACACTCCCAAAATATGAATGTCATTTTCTACAGCCTGTTTTGCTACTTCTTCCGGTGTTTGGAATAATGGAGCTACGTCAACATCAAATCCCATATCAGCAAATGCAGTTGCTACTACTTTTGCACCTCTGTCGTGACCGTCCTGACCCATTTTAGCCACCATAATTCTTGGACGACGTCCTTCTTCCTCTTCAAACTTTTGAGTCAGATTAAGGGCTTTTTCAAAGTATTCGTTTTTACCTGCATTCATAGCATATACTCCAGAGATTGTTTTAATGTTGGCTTTATATCTTCCGAAGGTTTCTTCCATGGCATCACTCATTTCACCAAGGGTAACTCTTCTTCTCGCCGCTTCAATACAAAGTGCCAGCAGGTTTCCTTTTCCTGTTTTTGCACTTTCACGGATTTCATTCAGAATTTCCGTTACGGCTTCAGCACTTCTTTCTGCTTTGATGGTATTGAGTCGTTCAATCTGCTTTCTTCGAACTTCGGTATTATCAATATCAAGAATCTCAATTTCATCTTGTTTTAACGAGGATTTAAAGGAGTTTACTCCAATGATGAATTCTTCCCCACTATCGATCTTGGCCTGCTTTTTAGCAGCCGCTTCTTCAATTCTCATTTTTGGAATCCCGGCTTCAATGGCTTTGGTCATTCCGCCTTCCTGCTCTACCTCATCAATATACCTCATCGCTTCTTCAATCATCTGTTGGGTAAGACTTTCTACAAGGTTACTTCCTCCCATCGGATCTACTACATCACATATTCCGCTTTCCTGCTGAAGAATGATCTGCGTATTTCTTGCAATTTTAGCTGAATAATCCGTAGGAAGAGCGATGGCTTCATCCAATGCATTGGTGTGTAACGATTGTGTTCCGCCTAATGCTGAAGATAATGCTTCAATGGCAGTTCTTGTGATATTATTGAAAGGCTCCTGTTCTGTTAATGACCATCCTGAAGTTTGAGAATGGGTTCTTAATGCTAAAGATTTTGGATTCTTAGGATCAAACTGCTTTAAAAGCGTTGCCCAGATATATCTTGCAGCACGCATTTTAGCAATTTCCATGAAGTGATTCATCCCGATTGCCCAGAAGAATGATAAACGTGGAGCAAAATCATCTACGTTCATTCCTGCTTTGATTCCTGTTCTTACATATTCAAGACCGTCTGCTAAGGTATAAGCCATTTCCAGTACCGGAGTGGCTCCTGCTTCCTGCATATGGTAACCTGAAATGGAGATAGAGTTGAATTTCGGAATGTTCTGAGAAGTATATTCAAAAATATCTGCAATGATCTTCATGGATGGTGCAGGTGGATAAATATAGGTATTTCTTACCATGAACTCTTTAAGAATATCATTCTGGATAGTTCCTGAAAGCAGTTCCTGCTTTACTCCCTGTTCTTCTGCTGCTACGATATAGAAAGACAGGATCGGAAGTACAGCACCATTCATTGTCATGGAAACGGAGATCTGGTCTAGCGGAATTTCGTTAAATAAGATCTTCATATCTTCCACCGAGTCAATAGCCACACCTGCTTTCCCTACGTCTCCTACCACTCTTGCGTGGTCAGAATCATATCCTCTGTGCGTAGCAAGATCAAAGGCTACAGAAAGTCCTTTTTGTCCTGCTGCAAGATTTCTTCTGTAAAAGGCATTGGATTCTTCAGCGGTGGAGAAACCGGCATACTGGCGGATCGTCCATGGTTTTTGAACATACATGGTGGAATACGGTCCTCTCAGGTAAGGTTCAATTCCTGGAGAAGTCTGTGTTAATGATTCATCTTTTACATCCTTTTTTTCATAGGATGACTTAAGTTCCAGCCCATCTTTTTCAAAGTTGTAAATTTCTCTTTCCTGAGGAGATACACTAAAATCGGGCTTTTTCACAGAAATTGTTTTTCGCATTCCAATAATTTTTGTCTCCGTAAAGTTAATTTTTTTGAACGAAACATGAAACTTCTGTTAACATTCAGTTTTTCTGAAGTTTATCTAAAGAAAAAGGCCGGACAAACGCCCGGCCTATATGCAAATTATCTTATCTTATTATTTTTTAATAAGCTTAGTATTGTAAGTATTTTTATCGTCTTTGATAGTTACTACATACATACCTTTAATTAATGAAGCAACATTAATTCTTTGTCCGTCAATCTGACCTTCCTGAACTAATCTTCCGTCAGCAGAGTAGATTTTGTAATCTGCCTTACCTTTAAGATTTTTAACCTCTACGAAAGTATCTGCAGGGTTAGGATAGATAGATATTTCCGATGATTTTGTGCCTCTTACTTCGTCTGTTCCTAATGTTTCTGAAATTTTAACTGAGAAGTCTCTGAATCCTCCCGCTGAAACAATACTGTTAGGGCCAGAAGCAACAGATGGGAACCCACATGGACTTGATGAAGGATTGAAGAAAGTGCTAGCCACCCTCATTCTAAGTGTTTTATCTCCTGAATATGCAGTAGTCGGCACTGTAAATGTTACTGCCCCATCATGATAATCAAATTCAGATACATCATCATAAACCGGTACGATACCATCAGATACTATTTTCTCTGAATCCTCAAAAATACCGTTTCTGTTGTAATCAATCCATACTTGAAGCCAGTCTGGATATCCAGCAGCATTACCTAAAGTTCTGAACGTAGCTGTATATTGTGTCCCTTTAGTTAAATTAACTATCTTAGTTATATCTTCACTATAATCTAAATAAGTTCTTGATAACGCAGCTATACTCGTTTGTGAAAAGTTTAAGTTCGCTAATTTAAATCCAATTATTCCACTATAGTAATATCCATTCATGTTATTTCCTCCAGTAGTCATTAAACAATAGTCATAACCTGTTCTTAAACCTTTTGTTTTAAAAGTATAGTTAGAAGAATATGCTCCTGGAACACTGTTTACAACTGCTGCCACCTGAGCTTCATAATTAGTCTCATCCTCAAGGTTTGCTAATGTTACTGAACTTGTAGTACTAGTAGTATTTTGCCAGTTTGTCTCTCCGACCTTTCTATAATTTATTAAATATGTTGCTCCCGGGAAGTTATTCCAAGATAATCTAGCTGAAGTTTTTAAAATTTCTGTATCTAATGCAAAAATACCTGTAGGTGCTGCAGTAGAGGAAGTAGGTGCTGTCTCAACTTTTACAGTTGGAGATACTGCAAAAAATACATTTCCTATAGCAGAGATTCTAAGTTTTATATTTCCTGTTAAATCAGCTGGCATTTGCCCGGTATAACTTCCTGTATTAGGAGTAGAGGCGACAAGTTCTGTCCATGCTGCCCCGTTTACAAGATCTGTCGTATATTCAATTTTAACATTTGAAGTATTATACGGAGCCATATTAGTATTAGCAACATCCCATAAAATAGTGTTGGCGGCATTATTATAAAGCGATGTAGAGCCTGTGATACCACTAAACTTAAATGGTCCATCATTACCTACTGTTACTGTTGTTTCTAAAGAAGAAAGCATTGGTCTTACTGCGTTTGCATCCCTTGCTGTTACAGCATAATGAAGCACTCTAGGAACATAAGAAACGGTCTCCCAAGTTGCCTTATTAGTAAGCTTACCAGCCATTACAAGTGGTAAACTTGGGAAGTATCTTTTTCCGCTGGCAGTACCAGTAAAAGATCTTGCAATAGAACCTTCTGTAATGAAGCCCCAACCACTGTCTCCTGAAATAGAGCTTTTGCTACTTGCCGTATCATATTGCTCCCATGTATAGTTAATAGCATCGCCTTGTGCATCAGTTGCTGTTGCATCTAGGGAATAAGCTGTTCCTTTAGGAATAGTATATGCTGTAAGAGGGGAAATAACAGGTGCCGTATTATCAGTAATGGTTTCTGCAGTTCCACATGTCGGCTTACTATCCAAGTTATTTAAAATCTGATTAATAGAAGCATAATGGAAGTAAGGGTTAGATACCATCTGTACATTATCTTGCGTAATTCCTGCATAGGCCATGATTGTAGTACCTCCACCTGGCTCAATATTAACTCCAGATCCCTCTGAAGCATGAGAGAATGTATGGTTTCCTCCTAATTGGTGCCCCATTTCATGAGCTACATAATCAATATCGAAAGCATCACCTGTTGGAATTGCCATTTGAGTAAATGCAGCTCCTTTTGCTAAAGAGTTATTATTTGCAGGGTTAAGACATATTATTCCTATTCCTCCCGCATTTCCATTACCTCCTGCTGCATTAAATACGTGCCCTATATCATAATTATCATTTCCGACATTCTGAGTAAGCATTCTCTGAAGCTGAAGATTTAATGAAGGATCACCTTGAACCGCTGGCGGAATATAGAAGTCCATATTAGGATCTGTAAATATAATATTAGGAAGATCCTGAATAACTAGCTTAATTCCAAAGTCTTTCTGGAAAATACCATTTACACGGTTCATTGTAGCATTCATTTGTGCTACCGTATTGGTTGTCCCTCCATTAGGGTCAAACTTTTTCGTGTATTCACCCGTAACTGCTAAAGCTAACCTATAGGTTCTGAATTTTGTAATTGCAGGTCTATTTGTATTTACTGCATTTATGTTAGAAAGATTCTTCTTCCCATGAGCCTCTAATGTTTTGATCTCAAACCCTTTTTCATCTGTACCACATTCAAAGCCATGTATTCCTTCTGTTCTTTTTGTTTTATAAAAAACACCGTATGTTTGCTTATCAGTAGTAATTGGCTCTATAAATTGAAATACCCCATCTTTAATAATCATAGATTGCAGCTCTGTTGGAGAAGTACTGAATCTTAAATATTTAGAAGGATCATCTACGCCAATTCCTACATAAGAACCCAACTGGTATCTATCTGCCATAGACTTCTCCATTACAGGATCACTGTATACAGCAAATTTTTCAATCTTTCCCTCTGCTGTAGGTAAAGAAATGACAACAGCCTGAGCGCCTTTTCCTGTTTCTACAGCATCTTTTAAAGTATTTCTAAGAGACTGTAAATCCAATCTATAAGAATACTGAACTTCTACTTCTTTTCTTACTTCAGACGTTTTTTGTGAGGCTGGCGTCCACCTCTGTGCATTAAAGCTAGACAGTCCTGCTGCCAATGCACAAACTAGTAAAATTCTTTTTTTCATAATTACTTGATTAATCTAAGATTAATAAACTTTAAATATCCGCGATAAAAATAAGAATTATAAACATAACTAAGTATAAAAAAACGACTAACTTTTAATAAAATTAGCCGTTTTTTAAATATTTTGCTTTTTATAAACTATTTACTTATTCCCATCTCATACAAAGCAAATGATATCAGATCTGCATTTTCGCCGATTACCTGATCTGTTGATCTTCCGGCACCGTGTCCTGCATTTTTCTCAATTCTTAACAAAATAGGGTTCTTACAAGCCTGCTTTTCCTGAAGCTCTGCTCCAAACTTGAAAGAGTGAGCCGGAACTACTCTGTCATCATGGTCACTGGTGATGATCATTGTAGACGGATAACATGTTTTCGCTTTTACGTTGTGTACCGGAGAATATGATTTCAGATATTCAAACATTTCTTTGTTGTCTTCTGCGGTTCCGTAATCGTAAGCCCATCCTGCACCAGCTGTAAACTTGTTATATCTTAACATATCCAATACTCCAACCCCCGGGAATGCTACTCTTGCTAAGTCTGGACGTAAAGTCATTGTTGCTCCTACCAATAAGCCTCCGTTTGACCTTCCGGAAAGTGCCATATATTCTTTTGAAGTATAGCCTTTGCTCTGTAAATATTCTCCTGCAGCGATAAAGTCTTCAAAAACGTTTCTTTTCTGCATCTTTGTTCCTGCATCATGCCATTTTTTTCCATATTCACCTCCTCCACGGATGTTTGGAACGGCATAGATACCACCATTTTCCATCCAGATTGCATTTACTACTGAGAAAGACGGCTGTAAGCTGATATTGAAACCTCCGTAAGAATATAGAATGGTTGGATTTTTACCATCAAGCTTAGTTCCTTTCTTGTAGTTAATCATCATAGGAACTTTTGTTCCGTCTTTGGATGTATAGAATACCTGTTCAGAGACGTAATCATCCGGATTGAATTTCACTTTTGGCTTTTGGTATACTTCAGATTTCCCTGAATCTACATTAAATTTATAAGTAGTTCCCGGTGTAATATAATTGCTGAAAGAATAATACAGTTCTTTCTCTTTTTCTTTTCCACCAAAACCTGAAATATTTCCTTTGCCCGGAAGGGTAATTTCTCTGATCAGTTTTCCGGTTTTATCGTATTGTTTTACCTGATCTATAGCATCCACCATATAAGTTGCAAAGAAATATCCGCCTCCAGTAGAGATTCCCAACACATTTTCCGTTTGTGGAATGACATCTTTCCATGTTTCCGGAGCCGGGTTGCTGATTGTTGTTTTTACAAGACGCATATTAGGAGCATCTTTATCTGTAGAAATGAAAAGATCATCTCCCTGAGTATCTACAATATGTGCATTGATATCAAATCCTTTATTAATCTGTACAAAGTCACCTCCTTTTTTCAAGTCTTTGATAAATAGTTCATTCCCGTTGGTTGCATTGGCTGCTGAGATGATTAAATATCTCTGATCATCTGAAACACTAGCTCCCAGATATCTTCTTGGTGTTTTTTCTCCACCGAAGATCAACTTATCTTCAGACTGCTTTGTTCCCAGTTTGTGAAAATATACCTTATGCTTGTCGGTCATTCCGGAAAGCACAGTTCCTTCTTTCGGTTTGTCGTAGCTTGAATAATAGAAACCTTCGTCTCCCTGCCATGAAATCCCGCTGAACTTTACATCTACTAAGGTTTCATCAATCTGCTTTTTGGTAACAGCATCAATGATGATGATCTTATTCCAGTCACTTCCGCCTTCAGAAATAGAATATGCGGCAAGTGTTCCTTTTTTGTTGAAAGAAAGATTAGATAATGAAGTAGTTCCTTTTTCTGAAAATTTATTAGGATCTAAAAATACTTCTGTAGCCTTAGTCTTATTGTTTGTTCTGTATAAAACAGACTGTGCCTGCAAGCCATCATTTTTAGAATAATATGTATATTCTCCTTCTTTGAAAGGTGCTGAAATTTTTTCATAATTCCAGATATCCTTCAACTGGTTTTTAATTTTATCCCTGAATGGAATTTTTGAAAGATAATTCTGGCTGTATGCTACTTCTTCATCTACCCACTTTTTGGTAGCATCAGAATCATTTTCCAGATCTCTGTACGGATCAGAAACTGCAGTTCCAAAATAGGTATCGGTTTGGACCCCCTTTAATGCTTTTGGATAATTCATTGTTTGAGAATAAAAAGATGCTGAAAACAGAACTCCAGCAGTTAATAACATAGGTTTAAAATTCATACTGAACGGTTTTCTCAAAAATACATAAAGTATGTGAAATAAAAAAAGCCCCGGATTTCGGGACTTCTACTTATTCAATAAGCTATTAATCAGTTCTCCGCCAATTAAAAGCTGTCAAAATAGAACTCGGTAAGATTGGTAACAATCTGATCCGGGCTCCCGTTCCAATAGTATATTTTGCCTCCTTCTTTCAGTTCATACAGGCTAAAGCTCTGGTCTGTGGTTACTGTTTTATCTGCATTTTTAAAATCTTCAACGACCTGAATTAAATATTTTTTTAACTCTTCAGCCTTTACTTTCTTCGTGTCACCTTCGGGACCATGTGTCAATTTTGAAGGCAGCTGAAAACTTACGGTATAGCTTATTTCTGCAATTTTTTCTCCTTCAAGGTATTCATTAGGAATAATTTTTACGTCATTAACGGTTACTTTTGCTTTTTTAAAGTTTCCGATCATTGCAATGAAATAGTCTTCCGCTTCTTTTTTACATGCTGAAGCCGTGGCTTTAGGAAAAGCAGAAAGGAAGTTCTCTACACTGCTGTTGATCATTTCCTGCGAAGATTCTTTGAAATTGATCTGGTAAGCATCCTGTCCTTCTACTGTAGGTCTTAAATAATCATTAAGCTTATTTAAAGATGCTTCATCGTTATTCACTAAAGTCCGGAAGAACAGATCAAAGACTTCATTGGGCTTCTTTACTTCTGTTTGTGCCATAAATTGCTGTCCCATCATTGTCAGTAACAGCAAAAAGATCATTTTGTAATTTTTCATAGTTAATATTTTGAATTCATTGTTCTGTTTAAAAGAAAAGCCCCTGAAAAAATCAGAGGCTTTATTTTATTTTTTGAAACTTTTAGTAGTTTTCTTCTTCTCCCTTCATTTTTTCTGCATTCTCTGCCATAATTACGGCATCAATCATTTCAGAAATATCACCATTCATGTAAGCATCCAGATTATACATCGATTTATTGATTCTGTGATCTGTTACTCTTCCCTGTGGGTAGTTATATGTTTTGATTTTTGCAGAACGGTCACCTGTAGAAACCATAGATTTACGCTGTGCTGCAATATCTCCCTGTACTTTCTGTAACTCGATATCGTATAGCTTAGTTCTTAGCATTTCCATTGCCAATTCACGGTTTGCCAGCTGAGAACGGGCCTGTTGACAAACGACTACCATCCCTGAAGGTTTGTGAGTCAACTGTACTTTAGTTTCAACCTTGTTTACGTTCTGACCTCCGGCACCTCCTGAACGGGAAGTCTGCATTTCAATATCAGCCGGGTTCAGTTCGAAGTCTACTTCTTCAGCTTCCGGTAAAACCGCTATTGTAATGGCAGATGTATGAACTCTTCCCTGAGATTCTGTTTCAGGAACACGTTGTACACGGTGAACTCCGGATTCGAATTTCATGATGCCATATACGCCTTCTCCTTCCACCTTCATGATCAATTCCTTGTATCCTTTTGCAGCTTCATTGGAATCGGTTACTTCATGTCTCCATCCTTTGGTTTTGAAATACATGGTATACATTCTGTACACATCTTCCACGAAGATTGCTGCTTCATCCCCTCCGGTTCCGGCACGTAATTCAACAATAACGTTTTTGTCATCAGCAGGATCTTTAGGAATCAGAAGAACTTTAAGCTCTTCTTCTAAGCCAGGAAGTTTAGATTGAGCTTCTAATTTTTCTTCTTTTGCAAGATCTACAAGATCTCTGTCTGAGCCATCAGCAATAATTTCGTCAGATTCTTCGATGCTGTCTAAAGCACCTTTGTACTGATCGTAAACTCTTACAATTTTTCCCAAATCACTATATTCTTTGTTCAAAGAAGAATATCTTTTTTGGTCTGAAATGACATCAGGCTGTATAATAAGGTCTGCAACCTCATTATATCTTTGTTTTATAGCTTCTAATTTTGGAATTAATGATTTAGACATTGTCGAATTTTTGTGGGTGCAAAGATAAGAATTATTAATTCAAAATTAAAGTATAAATTTTTGAGCATTAGGGTTCAAGGGAACAAAAAGGTAAAAAGACACATTTACAAATTGCCCTATCCGCTTTTTTATGTTTTCAATATTCTTTTTAAACTTCTTTGGAAAGACTTCTGTCTATCCAATATAAAATGAGTCCTACCGCAATAATTCCCAGTCCTATTAAACTTTCTTTAGGATTATGAATAAAGGTAAAGTACAGGATATAAATACTGAAGAGTAAGAAAACTGTCGGGAAAATATAAAAGGCATTGGATTTAAATATTTTTCGATCCTCCTTTTTAAGAAAATATACGGTTGAAATTGCTAAGCTTGCGAATAACTGAAGAATAAATGCGGTATAAACAAAGATTTCCTTGAAACTTCCTGTTAAAATAATGATCGTAGCGATGATGGCATGAGCAAAGATAGCTCTTACCGGAATTCCTTTTTTATTTCCCACTGAAAGAGGTTTCCAGATACGGGTTTCTTTTGCAAAAGCCTGTGTAAGCCTTGATCCTACCCATAAATAACCACTGATGGTTGCAATCAACTGTAATGCGATAAAAATATTCACAATTTTTCCGAAGGAAAGCCCCAGCATATTTACTGCTGCTTCTCCCATTACATCTTCCTTTCCAGCTAATTGATTTACTGAAGCATGTTTCAGCATAATGTAATTCACAAGAATATAGCTTATGGTCACAAAAACAGTTCCTATAATCAATGATTTAGGAAGATTTTTTTGAACATCCTTTATTTCCCCTGCAATATAAGATGCTGAATTCCATCCGGTATAGGAATAGGTAACAAAAACTAATGACGTAGCAAAGGCAGGAAGCATAATTTCATGCTGCCAGCTGTCATTGAAATTCAGACTGTTTCCAATTTGTGGTGATCCCGATAATCCCACCCCAAGAATCACCAATACAATAATAAAAGCTATTTTGATAAACGTGAAAAAATTATGAAACCGGCTTGAAGTCTTTAAACTGAATGATAAGGTAATAGCCACCAAAAATATAGCTGCAATCGCAAAGCTATTTCCAAATGAGTAATCAAATACGGAAAGATATTTTGACATAGCCAGTGCTGCCAGTGCCACAGGTGAAGAAAACCCGATAATCAGAGAAATCCAGCTTATCAGATATCCGAATAAAGGATGATAGGTTTCTTTAAGATAGATAAAATCACCACCATTCCCTTTAAAGTGGGATCCTAATTCCGCGTAGCAGAAAGCACCGAACAGTGCCAGAATTCCTCCGATTACCCATAGCAGGAAAATACTGTAGGTATTGGTAATATCGGATAACTGAAATCCCAAAGTTGTAAAAATCCCAGTTCCTATCATATTGGAAACTACGATGGCGGCAGCTGTTTTCCAGCCGATCTGATGTGAAGCAGTACTCATTTACTCATTAAAAATTAAAATTAACCCTTCCGAAGAAATAGCTTCCCAATGTTCCCATCTGAACCGGCGCATATTTAAATACTCCATAATATGAATTTTTATAGCTCTGAAGATCCGGGAAAACATCAAATACGTTGTTGGCTCCTATTGTAAAGTTGATATTTTTTGTGATATCATATCCTACACTTATATCAGTAACCACCTTTGGAGAAAACTCCTGAACTTCTCCGAAAGGAAAACCATCTCTAATTACTTTACCAAAATAGGTATTTCTCACGAGAAAATTGAATTTTCCTATTCCATAAGTAAGCCCCAATGATGCTTTTGTTTTAGGAGACAGGGTTTCAATAATATTGATCTGATCCGGTCCAAAGAATTCATTCTGGGGAGTTCCCAGGTTCTCAGGAAAATGGAAATCGGTAATCTTGGTTTCAGTATAATTTCCGGCAAGGTTGACATTTAAGTTTCCGCCAGCCAGCTTCCAGTCATAGGAAACGACTACATCTACTCCTTTTGTTTCCGTATCAATGGCATTGGCTAAGAATCTGCCGCTTTCCACTGCATTTCCTTCTCCTACTACTTTAGGATCAGATAATCTTGGATCTGAGATATTGCTGGTAATGACAATTCTATCCTTGACTTTAATAATATATCCATCTACAGTAATAAAGAGACCTTTAACAGGCTGTAAGGTAAATCCTGCACTTCCATTAACGGATGTTTCCTGCTTTAATTTATCAAATCCCAGAACTTGAGCAGCCTGGCTATCGTTATTAAAGATTCCTTTCCTTACAATTCCGGAACCGGAAGTTGAAATATCGGCAAAAGAGTTGTTAAAATACTGCTGCTGAAGGGATGGTGCTCTGAATCCTGTTCCAACTGCTGCTCTTATAGCGTAATTTTTTACAAACTCATATCTCACGGCAAGTTTTCCGTTCAGGGTACTTCCAAAATCCGAGTAATTTTCAAATCTGACAGCGGCATCAATATTCAGCTTTTTATCCAAATCATAGGAGAGATCTGCATACACAGCTGTAGAATGCCTGTCTTTTTTCAAGGCATTATCGGGTGAAAAACCTATAAAAGATTGTGAACCTCCTGCTCCTATCACTTTAGAATCTTTTGTTGCGACATTTCCATTCTCGTCATATTGAGTGTAAGAAGCCTCATCTCCTGCTTTAATCTGGTATTGTTCAAATCTGAATTCGCCTCCGAATGCAATATTGAAGTTCTTTATCTTTTTTGAAACATCAAGATTTACAGTATTTTGAAGGAAGCTATGGGCTCCTGCATAAAAACGGGTTGGTGATTTGATCCCCAGAGAAGCATTATTGGTATTTCTTACGTTATAATTGAAGGTATTGCTACCAAAGGTATTACTAAGATCAATCAGCCAATCGTTTATATTATATTTTGCCCCTACGGCATAAGAAATATCATAAATCTGGGAATTCAGAACGGCCTGAAAACCGTTAGGGTAGATTTCTTTAACAATATTAAAATCTTCATTAGGAAGTCTTCTGAAACCATATCCTTTTCCTTCTTTAATACTGAATCCCCCAAAAGAATAGAATTTAAAATTATCATTCAAAGGATATTCTGAATTGAAAAACAATTGTCCTTGTCTTATCTGTGCATCTCCGATCTGGAAATTGAAATCATCTCTCGTTAATCCTCTTTCTTTAATCTTCGCGTCATCCGCATCCCTGGCGGCTTGTATAGCTTCAGCATCACCAGCAAATTCATAAGCGAAATTATTCCCGAAAATATCTAAATTATGATTTTGAGTTCTCGTTGTTTTTCCTCTGTGGCTTAACTGTAATGAAAGATTGATGAACCCCTCATTTTTACCCAAAGAAGTACCATAGTTTACGCCTGCCTGATAAGTATCGCCATCATTTCTTCCACTTAATCCATAGGTTAAACTTGCGGAAGCGCCTGCATTCTTTTTTAAAATAATATTAATGACTCCTGCAATGGCATCAGAACCGTATTGTGCGGCAGCACCGTCTCTTAACACTTCGATTTTTTCTATGGCAATGACAGGAATTGTACTTAAATCTGTTCCTACAGATCCGTTTCCTACCGTATTCTGATAATTTACCAGTGAAGTGGTATGTCTTCTTTTCCCGTTAAGCAATACTAAAACCTGATCTGGTCCCATTCCTCTTAGCGTTACAGGATCAATATGCTCTGTTCCGTCAGAAGCAGATTGTCTCACAGAATTAAATGAAGGAATAACATAGTTCAAAAGGTCCTGAGCTGTCATTTGCGGAGAGGATCTTTGAACTTTATCGATATTGATAACATCTACAGGAACAGGTGTTTCCAGCTTTGTTCTTTTGACGTTACGGTTTCCGACGATAATGATGCCTTCGATTTGTTTTCCTTTTTCCTCCTGCTCCTGAGCAGCAACTAAAATTGTCCCAAGCAGCAATACAGCTGTACTTAATTTTTTCATCTTTGTTCTTGCCAATTAATAATATTCTTCCGCAGATCACTCTGCAGATACACAAGACTTCAAGAAATGGAATTCATATAAGAAATATTGACTTCACTTATCTCCCCCATCGGGTTGGAATTAGCACCTTTACACTTCTGGAATTGTGTTGGTTGCTAAGGTTTCATTGGGCCAAATCCCTCCACCTTTCTTGATAAATCTAGTGCAAAGGTAGACTTATTTTTCAAATATGCAAAAAGTGACTCATTCCTCTGAAGAAAAAAAGGCAAACCTGCTGATTTGCCAATTTGCCTTTGTATTTATTTTACCTTCATCTTTTGAATAGCCATCCCATTTTCTGATTTCAGGTGAACCAGATAAGTTCCTGGTGGATAATTAACCTTCAGTTCGTGGCTTCCATTTTCTTTATCCAATTTGAATGAATCCAGCTTTTTACCACTCATATCGAAGATGATAATTTCTCCGTTTTTAGCTTTATTAAATATCAATTTTGCAGAACCATTTTTGATCGGATTGTCTGCTATCTGAAGAGATAATTTGTTTCCTGCATTTATATCTGAAACAGATAAAGCTCCGGCATAGTTTCCAAAAATTCTGAATTCTCCAGGCTGTAAAGTAATTGGAGCTATTGTAGAACTAATATTCGATACAGTATCATCCATCAGATTTTTCCACTGACCCACGTAAGGGAAATAAGGAACCACATTTTGTGCAGAAGCGGAATAATTAGCAAGAACTACCACGTTTTTCATTCCGTTAATTGTGTTGTCATATACATAAATTCGTGTAATTAATCCATCAGGATCATTGGCCAGATTGTTTGATTCTATGCTATAGGTTTTTGATTTGAATACAGGATTGGTATTTCTGATATTAATAATCTTCGCCCAGGTATCATAAACAGCCTTCCTGTTGGCATCGTTATCATATCCTAATGTAAAGGCTACAGGTTTTTCATCTGTTCGGCAGCCGTTGTTGATACTTCCATCTGCACATCTGTTGATACTGAATTCATAGCCTAGCTCCCCAAACTGCCAGATCATTTTCGGGCCGGGAATGGTAAAGAATGTAGCACCGAATGTTTTCATTCTTTCTAAAGCCGTATTCAGATTCTTTACACTATAACTTCCATTAACTGCTCCGTAAGCCAGGTTTTTAAACATCAGCCTTTCTTCATCATGGCTTTCACCATATCCTACTGCTCGCATTCCTGCAAAACCATGAAGATTATGATTCATTCGGTCATAATTGCTGTTTTCCTTGTAACCCATCGTATTCTGATTATAAGGTTCTGTCTGTTTATTCCAAAGCATCACTCCTTTTCCTTCTGCTACTCTGTAATTCGCCCATTGCAGTTCTTCCTGATCTGTTCCCAAGTGTTCAAATATCATGTAAGAATTAGGATCAAGTGCCCATTGCTTATCTGCATACTGCTTCATAGTATCCACTCTGTCCTGCTGATAAGCATTGGTGCAGTTTTCATCATTTTCAGAGCAGTTTTGGGTGAAGCCTTTCGTCAAGTCCCAACGGAAACCATCAATATGATATTCTTTCAGCCATTGCTGAAGACATCTTTCAACGTAATATTGAGTTGAAGGACTGGCATGGTTAAAATCATTAAATACATTGTATGAATGCTTTGGAACCTGATTGAAATATGGGTTATTTGGAGCTACATCACCATAACCGTCCCCATCGGGGTCTATATTCCAAAGTCTTACCAAAGGAGAACGCCCTGTTGCATGATTAAAAGCTACATCCAGAATGACAGCAATCCCATTCTGGTGGCAAAGATCAACAAATTCTTTAAATTTTTCCGGAGTTCCATACGCCTTGTCTAAAGCATAGTGGAAAGAAGTATTGTATCCCCAGGAAAGATTTCCATCAAATTCCATGACAGGAAGCAATTCAATGGCATTGATTTTTAAGTTTTTTAAATAAGAAATTTTATTAATCAAAGACTGCCAGTTTTTTTCCTGTGTAAAGTCTCTTAGCAAGAGCTCATACACCACAAGATCTTCTTTTGCAGGTCTTTGAAAATTGGTTACCTGCCAGTTGTAAGGAGTTTGTCCCGTTTTGAATGTTGAAACCTCAAAACCCTGTCCTGCCGGAAATGCCGGAAGATTCGGATAGGTAGAAGAGGAAATCCATGGATCATCATAAGACGATAAAATTTGAGGAGAATAAGGATCAGCCACTTTTTTCAAATCATTAGTTCTGTACTGGAAGGTATAGAGTTGCTGTGGAGTCAATCCGTTCAGTTCAATCCAATAAAGATCCGGATTGTTAGTATCTTTTTTCATCAGATAAGTATCATTCACGGTCCAGTTATTGAAACTTCCGATGACGTGAACAAAGTTTTTATGAGGAGCATACAAAGCGAGCCCGATCTTAGTGGGATCTGTCGGGTCATAATTTATTCCTTGTTTAATCCAATTCGGAATGACATCAGAAATTACATTTCGGGGAACCTGTAGAATGAAATTTGCTGTTTTGGAACCACTTCCCTCTGTAGCAATAAGCTCCATACTGGCATCCTGTGAAACCGTATAATTATAGGAATAAGACTGAGATGGTGTAGAAGTAGAGTTCACCACAACTCCATCGGCTTTAAGTTGAAAGGTAGTATTTACATTTGTTGTTGCTGTAATATTAATCGAATTTCCAACTGGAACTACGGTAAGACTATTTGCAGCAGGATTTGTCAAACTTAAGTTCAGGACACCTACATTCACGAAAATATCCGGCGAACTCTGATGTGATCCTGTTTTATCCTTTAATAAAAATCCAAACCTTCCGATTCCGGTTCTTCCGAAAAAAGCAGTTGGTGTGAATGTAAGAGAATAAGTATCCGTTGTGGCGTTATAATCAAGCTTGTTCAGATCACTGGAGCTATTCCAGCTTCCGTTGGTAGGACAATCCTGGGTGTTCTGATAATTGGTATCAAAGGACCAGGACCAGATATAAATTGCATTATTGGTTACTCCCCAGGCCGATTCGTCAATCTGATCTCCGGGAACCGTTAGGGTAATGGCATCTGTTTCATTAAACGGATTGGGAGAAATCGTATAGTTGATCTGCCCCCAAACAACCATTGTAATGAATAGTAAAACAACAGTATAGATTTTTTTCATGTCTTTATTTTTATCGAATATAATATTAATTTTTCTTCACAGGAATGATTTTATTTTATTTAACCATAGATAGCCTGTCAAATCATAAAAAAAGACCCATGAAAAATTTCATGAGCCTTTCAATAAAAGTAATTGTAATGAACTATATCGTATGTAACGGAAATCTAACAGATATATTTATTCAAATGTTAAAAAAATTAATTTTTCATAATTTTCTTTACCACATATTCTCCGTTCTTTAATTTTAACTCAATCATATATAAGCCTGAAGGAAGGTTATTCATATTGATCTTATTATCTGTAAATAGAGCCTCTACACTTTGTCCAACGGCATTAAACATCTTCACTCTTTCAATCATTGAATCACTTTTGAGTGTAAGAATTCCTTTAACAGGATTCGGGTATACATCAACTCTATTTCGTTTCAGATAAATATCTGTAGTACCTAATTGTTCCTGAGTTTTTATACATCTTACCGATGCGCCTTGTCCTCGTGGAGCTCCTGCTGAGACATTGGCTACTGTTGCTCCTATGTACAAATATTTGCCCCCGATTCCTGTAGCAGTAGAACTCCAGAAATAACCTCTCTTTCCAACAAAAGTAAATCCGCCATCTGAACTGCTGCGATACCCTCCCATTGGCAGCTTTAAATTCCCACCATAAGCCTTTACGGGAGAAATAATATTCTCCGCCTGAGCAATATTTCCCCAATCTGTTTGGGAAGGAAGTTTCCATCCCGAACCAGCTGCTTTGCAGGGATCAACTCCCACTGTTTCTGTAACATCTGCCAGCCCTGTACCTGTCCATTTATCATCTGCTCCGTTAGAAGCCCACCATGCTGGTGAACCTGTGATAAAAGAACCTGATCCCTGCAGTCCTTCGGGAGTATTATCAGCAGGAGAAGATATTACGGAAGAGTTTCTCATCTGATGTCCATCATCCCATCTTCCCCATTGAAACATATCTCCATAAGACTGTTCGTCGTCCAAAGACTCAGCAACTCTTTCACTTCCAAGATTTTGCTGAAACCAGATATTTCCATCCGCAGTTCTTACGGTAGTATAAGTAACCGGTTGCCCACGGTAGGTAAAGGTTACACATCCCAAATCACCAACATTATTTCCCGGATCAGTATTATTGCAGCCTTGTTGTGCACTCAATGTACTTCCAGCCATCAGCAAAATTCCTATTCCCAGGTTTCGTACTGCAAAAGATAAATCTCCAACCATAAATATTATTTTTATTTATTCTAAATTTAATTTAATTTTGCACAAAAGTACCTTATGAAATTAAATGCGGATTATCATTTCCCAACTTTTAGTTATCCTATAAGAGTATTTTAAGGGGGAGCATGGCTATAAAAATGTGTTGTATGGGGAATCAACAGGAAAATGAGATCGTTTTCAGATCGGAGAATATTAAAATTATATTACAGGATTCATCAGCATTTGAAGGTGCTTCAAGATCATATCTTCTGGAATCCTCTTCTAGTTTTAATCTTCTGTTCTTATTAAGTCCTGATATTCATCTGAAGACTCATGATTGTGAAACGGAATTTGTATTTAAAAAAAATCAATATATTCTTCACTATTCACCACAAAAAAACAAAGCAGAATTATGGACAAATAATGAAGAAAGTCTGAAATATCTCCACATTCAGCTTAATTACGAATACATTTCAAACCTCATTAATTCTGAGTCTAGCAGAGAAGGAGCGGAAATTCTGGAAAATATGATCCATAATAACTTTATTTTCCTTCAAAGCACTACTCCTCCTAATATGACGGTTGAAATGCATATTATATTAAAAGAGATTTTAAGCTATTCTAAAAAAGGAGTGATGCAGAAACTGTTTATTGAAGCCAAGATTATCAAGTTGCTAATTCTCATTTTTGAACAGTTTAATGAAAAAAATAATTTTGAAACAGCATCAAAAACTCCTGAAACCATTAAAAAATTCATTGATGAAAATTATCACCGGACTATTAAAGCAGAGGAAATCGGAAAATTGATAGGGGTAAATCAAAACCTCATCAGGAAAGAGTTCAAAGCAGAATATCATACTACAATTAATCACTACATCTCTGAATTGAGAATGCTGAAAGCCAGAAAATTGATTACCGACAAAGATTTGATGATAAAAGAAATTGCTATTGAATGCGGTTATGAATATCTCCAGAATTTCACCCGGGCTTTTAAAAAGAAGTTCGGTATATCCCCGGAGCATCTGAGGAATAATAAATAGAAAAACCGCCTAAAAAAATTAAGCGGTTTTATATATGTTGTTTTGCTTTGATATTACTTTTTCAGAATTCAGGTGAAAAAGCAATGACAATCAATTAATGATGATGTCCGTGATCGTGAAGGAAAGGTCCGTTCCCTTTAGGCTGGCTGTAGATTGTTTCTACACCTTCCTGCTCAGTAATAAGCTTTCTTCTGATATCTTCAGGATCGAAAGGCTTCACTTTTCCGAAGTACTCTTTCAAACCTTCAGTTAGCCACATTGGGATTACTAATCCGAAGAACATAAAAATACACCAGAATCCTACTAAAAACATAGTAATGAAAAATACAGTCCAAAGGAACTGGTAGAACGGCCAAAATGCTGATAAAATAGTTATCATTCTCTTAAAGATTTTAGGCAAAAATAAAGCTTTTTTCCTTTTTACACAAAAGATACAGGCTCTATTTTTAAATTTATTTTAATTCTATATAGATTTTAAGGCGATGAGACAGGAGATTTGAGACTTATACAATGTTCCCATATCTCCACTCTCAAGGTCTTTCTTATCTGATTAATGAGCAAGATCTGCGAAGAAATCGTTTCCTTTATCATCAGTAATAATGAATGCAGGGAAATCTTTTACTTCAATTTTTCTTACCGCTTCCATTCCTAATTCAGGGAAGTCTACTACATCTACTGATACAATATTATCTTTGGCAAGAATAGCCGCAGGTCCACCGATGGATCCAAGGTAGAAACCTCCGTATTTGTTACAAGCATTGGTAACATCTTTACTTCTGTTTCCTTTTGCCAGCATAATCATACTTCCACCATGGCTTTGGAATTCGTCTACATAAACGTCCATTCTTCCGGCTGTTGTAGGTCCGAAACTTCCTGAAGCCATTCCTTCCGGTGTTTTTGCAGGTCCTGCATAGTAAATTGGGTGGTTTTTGAAATATTCCGGTATTGGTTTCCCACTATCGATGATTTCTTTGATCTTAGCGTGAGCAATATCTCTTGCTACGATCAATGTCCCGTTAAGCTTAAGCCTTGTTTTGATTGGATATTTTGAAAGCTCAGCAAGGATTTCAGGCATTGGCTTATTCAGATTAACTTCAACAGCTTCTTCAAGATGCGGTGGCGTGTCAGGTAAGAATCTTTTCGGATTTTGTTCCAACTGCTCAAGGAAGATACCGTCTTTTGTAATTTTTCCTTTGATATTTCTGTCTGCTGAACAAGAAACTCCCATTCCTACCGGACAAGAAGCTGCGTGTCTAGGAAGTCTGATTACTCTTACATCGTGAGTAAGGTATTTTCCACCAAACTGTGCTCCGATAGCGCTTTCCTGGCAGATTTTCTGAACTTTAGCTTCCCATTCAAGGTCTCTGAAAGCCTGACCGGCCTCATTTCCTTCTGTTGGAAGATTATCAAAATATTTTGCAGAAGCCTTTTTCACAGCTGCAAGATTAGCTTCAGCAGAAGTTCCTCCAATTACTAATGCTAGGTGATATGGTGGGCAAGCCGCTGTTCCAAGATCAGAAATTTTTTCTTTAACAAATTCTTCAAGAGACTTCTCGTTCAATAAAGATTTTGTTTTTTGGTAAAGGAAGGTTTTGTTAGCAGAGCCACCTCCTTTTGTTAAGAATAAAAACTCATAATAATCTCCTTTTTTAGCATAGATATCTATCTGTGCCGGAAGGTTTGATCCTGAATTTTTCTCTTCAAACATCGTTAAAGGAACGACTTGAGAATATCTTAAGTTTCTTTTTTGGTAAGTATTGTAGATTCCACGGCTTAAGAATTCACCATCATCCACTCCTGTGTATACGTTTTCTCCTTTTTTACCCATTACGATTGCTGTTCCTGTATCCTGGCAAGAAGGAAGAGCTCCTTCAACCGCTACAGCAGCATTTTGTAACAAGTTATAGGCAACGAATCTGTCATTGTCTGTAGCTTCAGGATCATCAATGATTCTTTTAAGGCTTTCAAGGTGTGAAGAACGTAACATGAAAGAAACGTCCGCCATAGCTTCTTCAGCCAATAATTCCAATCCCTTTGGGTCAACAGTTAAAATTTCTCTGTCACCCAGTTTTTCAACCTTTACATAATCTGATGTAAGCTTTTTATACACCGTATCATCTTTCTGAATTGGATACGGATCCTGATATCTAAAGTCCATTCAATTTTTTGTTTGTACAAAAATACGGCTTCCGTTAAAAAAATATGAGTAAAATCAGTCATTAAAATTGATATTTATAATGATTATAAATTGCGGGTTTATGAGTTTATAAGTACCTTTATACTAACCAAATAATGAAGCTGCAAAAGGTAAAAAAGCAACTTCAAAAATTAAAAAGACTATAAAATTTCAACCACAATGAATTACAGAATAGAAAAAGACACCATGGGAGAAGTGCAGGTACCTGCAGATAAACTTTGGGGAGCACAGACAGAACGTTCAAGAAATAATTTCAAAATTGGTCCTGAAGGATCTATGCCTCACGAGATCATTGAAGCTTTTGCTTACTTAAAAAAGGCAGCGGCCTATACTAATGCAGACTTAGGAGTACTTTCTGGTGAAAAAAGAGATATGATCGCCAGCGTGTGTGATGAAATTCTTGAGGGAAAACTGAATGATCAGTTTCCTTTAGTAATCTGGCAGACCGGTTCCGGAACGCAATCCAACATGAATGTTAATGAAGTGGTTTCTAACCGTGCCCATGTTAATAATGGTGGAACTTTAGGTGAAAAATCTGAAATTCATCCGAATGATGATGTGAATAAATCTCAGTCATCCAATGATACTTATCCAACAGCAATGCATATTGCAGCCTATAAAAAAGTAGTGGAAGTTACTATTCCTGCTGTTGAAAAACTGAAGAATACTCTCGCTGAAAAAGCCAAAGCCTTCAAAGATGTTGTAAAAATCGGAAGAACCCACCTGATGGATGCTACTCCGCTTACACTGGGGCAGGAATTTTCCGGCTATGTTGCTCAACTGGAGTTCGGATTAAGAGCTTTAAGAAATACCTTGCCTCACCTTTCTGAATTGGCTTTAGGTGGTACCGCAGTAGGAACAGGCTTAAACACCCCAAATGGCTATGATATAAAAGTTGCTGAATATATCGCAAAATTCACTAACCATCCGTTCATCACTGCAGAAAATAAATTTGAAGCATTAGCAGCACATGATGCTATTGTTGAAAGCCATGGAGCATTAAAACAACTTGCTGTTTCTCTATACAAAATTGCTCAGGACATCAGATTACTGGCCTCCGGACCCCGTTCCGGAATCGGAGAAATCCACATCCCTGAAAATGAACCGGGATCATCCATCATGCCTGGAAAAGTAAATCCTACTCAAAATGAGGCTCTGACAATGGTTTGCGCTCAGGTTTTGGGAAATGACACTACTATTTCATTTGCAGGAACTCAAGGAAATTACGAGTTGAATGTTTTCAAACCGGTAATGGCGTATAACTTCCTTCAGTCTGCACAACTTATTGCTGATGCTTGTATTTCATTCAACGACCATTGCGCTGTGGGAATTGAACCAAACCACGAGAGAATTAAAGAACTTGTAGATAAATCTTTAATGTTGGTAACCGCTTTGAATACCCATATCGGATATGAAAATGCCGCAAAAATTGCTAAAACAGCTCATAAAAACGGGACAACGTTAAAAGAAGAAGCCATTAATCTGGGGCTTTTAACTGCGGAACAGTTTGATGAATGGGTAAAGCCTGAAGATATGGTGGGAAGCCTGAAATAATTTTTAGAAACATAGATTAACCTGAGTTTGGGATGAGACATTTCTGTTTTTAGTAAGTAAGGAAGCCTGGGGAGGGGAGGGAAGGGAATTGAGGTTAAAAAAACCACTTACAACCCTGTAATTTATTATTCCTTTAAAGGCTGCTTCATCAAGTTTTACGGCAACGTCAGAAATTGTAGTTCCGATAGTAACTTACAGCCTCTCTCTTCCAGCTTCCAGCCTATTATCCTTAATTTTATTATCCCGAACTCGGGTTAGATTAAATACCCAAACACCCCGGAATTTCCCGGGGTGTTTTCTATATTTTATTAATACTATCCTATTAACTCTTTCGCCTGAGCAAGGGCTGCCTCAGTAATCTTACTTCCTGAAAGCAACTGGGCAATTTCATTCAGCTTTTCTTCATCACTTAATGGAATGATGGTAGATTGGGTTTTACCGGCAACATCCTGCTTTACCACTTTATAATTGTCATTTCCTTTGGCGGCAACCTGTGCAAGGTGGGAAATAACGATCAGCTGCATATCTTCAGCCATTTCACGCATAAGGTTTCCGATCTCTTCGGCTACTTTTCCTGAAACTCCGGTATCAATTTCGTCTAAAATCAATGTTGGCAATTCATCACTTTCAGCAATGATCTTTTTCACAGCCAGCATTACTCTTGATCTTTCCCCACCGGAAATAGCCGTTTGAATAGGTTTTAAAGGAAATCCTGAATTGGCCTGGAATAAAAGTTGGATATTTTCTTTTCCGAATTGATTAAACTCTTCAGCATCCTGCAATTCTATATCTACTCTGGCTTTTTCAAGACCCAGTTTTTTAAGAAGTCCTTCTGCCTTTTTAATGAAAACAGGAACACTCTTTTTTCTGTTTTTGGAAAGCTTTTCCGCCAGAATTTGAAGTGATTTTTCTTTTTCAGCAATATTTTCTTCTGTTTCAAGGATTTGCACTTCCAATTCTGAAGCCCCTTTCTGATCTCCGGCCAGCTCGTTTCTGATCTCAATCAATGCATTAAGCTCTGAAACATTATGTTTAAGGAATAAAGCATTAATCTTGTTATTCAATTCGGTGAGAACAAGAAGGTTTTCCGGATTGATCTCCAGTTTTTCAGCTTCGTGTTCAAGCTCAGAGATAATGTCTTTTAACTCTACAAATGAAATTTCAAGCCTTTGATCCAGCTCTGCAAAACTGGTTGAAATACCTGCAATTCTGGAAAGTTTAGCTTTTGCTTCGTTAAAGAATGAAAGAATTCCAATTTCTTCCTGATGGAACCTAGACAGGATCTGGCCTACATTTTCAGAAATCATTCCCGCATTTTCCTGAACGGATAATTGATTTTGAATATCTTCATAATTTACATCATCCAGTTTTAATTCTTCAAGCTCGTTGAGTAAAAAATCTTTATAATCACTTTCTTTATTGGCTTCTGAAAGTTGTGTTTTCAGCTTTTTCAACAAGGTTTTAAGATTCTGAAATGCAGAAAAATCCTGCTGATAGTCTTCAATGATTTTTTTATTTTCAGAAAGTCCGTCAATAATTTTAAACTGATATTCTGACGTAAAAAGGTTGGAAGTCTCAAATTGAGAGTGAATATCAATTAACTGAGAAGAAAGCTCTTTCAGTATATCCAAGGTTACAGGAACATCATTGATAAATGCTCTTGATTTTCCGGATGGTAATATTTCTCTTCTGATAATGGTCTGCAACTCATAATCCAAATCGTTTTCAATAAAGAATTTCTTGAATTGATTGTTCAATGCAAACTCTGTTTCTACAACGCTCTTTTCTTCTGCTTTTGAAATGGATTTTACATCTGCTCTTTCTCCAAGGATAAGACGCAATGCACCCAAAATAATGGATTTTCCTGCTCCGGTTTCTCCGGTAATTACCTGAAGACCGTTATTCAATGATACTTCAAGCGTATCAATCAGGGCAAAATTCTTAATGTAAATTCTTGAAAGCATGAATAATCCGTGTTTTTATCAGATATTAATATTGATTGTAAAAATAGGTTTTTTTAATGAAAACAGAAATGGCAGATAACGATTAAATAGGCAGTCTTATGCTTTTGAAATTTCTGTTAGCAGTTCATAAAAGTTTGGGTATTGATATTCAAAAGAATCTTCATATTCATGGTCCCAAAGAACCACCGCATTATTGTTGTGGGTATCAAAACACAAGAGTCCCCAGTCACTGTATACAGCAAAAGGAACATATCCTTTATTAAAAAGGAGTTCTCTTGGGTAAGTCTCGAACATCATTTCACGAAGAGAAGCTCTCCACGAACTAACAGGAAGTGAACAAAAGGAAACTTCCGAGATCTGAAGTTCATAAAAGTGTTTATGTTTCAGAAATATTTTAAAATCTTCAGGGAAAACAAACCCAGTTTCTTTTTCAAACTCCTTAAGCTGAGCGTCTGTAACTGTACTTGTAACAGGAAGCCAGAATTTCCATTCATCATCTGGCTGATCCGGGGCAAGCATTTCTTTTTCAATATCGCAGGGAAGCTGATTGAGTTCATTCTCAACCCAAAAATCAAGTGTTCTGTCAACTATTTCTTTAATTTGTCCTTCTTCATGCCTTAATTCTTCCATTTATTCCACTTGTTATCAATATTTTTTGGAGAAAGAATAATCATCGTCTGCTTCAGATCGTTAAGGATAAGTCCGCCATTATTCCCGGAATTGAAAACATTGAAGATCTCATCACTTTTAGTATCCATGAAAAGATTGAAGAAAAAGCCTTGCTGGAAGGAGTTCTCATACATTTTAAGCTGCATCAGAGCATCAAAAATCACTTTTTTTCCTGCTGTCTGATCCTGATTAAAAAGATTATCCATACCGGATCTGTGATAGGTATACATGGTAGATCTCAACTGGCTCCAGTTTGGATTCATAATTTCGTTAATCAATATGGTACGGCTTCTCGGTTCGTTAATCATATTCCAACCGTCATAGTTCCTGTTTTGAGAATTTTGAGCAATCTGCTGTGCTTTTGTGAACCACTGGGTTCCTCCCATAGATTGGAAGCTATCAGCATCATAGCCTAAAATAAGATAAATATAGAAACTGATTACATCGGTAAGGTTCTTCCCGGAAAATTGTCTCTCGTTGAAAATAAGGTTTTCGTTCTCAATATATTCAAAACTGAATCTCTGATCCTGAAGGTTGAGTAAAGGAGACTCATACGTGGTATTATAGACAGGGCGTACCGCCTGAATCACAATGGTTCCTTTAAATTTGTTGACATCTCTTTCTGCAATAACAATGGAAAAACCACATTTGATCTTTTCAAAATTCTGTAATTTCTTCCCCGTCCAGCTGGTATTGTTGATAAAGTCTCTAAGACTTTTCTCCAAAGCTTTAAAAGCCTGCTGGTTACTTCCCCCTATCTGCTGGGAGTTTACCTGAACGGTTGCCAGCAACTCTTGGGAAAAACCAAGATTAAAGATAAATAACAGAAAAAATAAACTTATAATTTTTTTCATTGTCTATTAAAAATTGAGAACGGAAATTTATTAAAATTATTTTAAAAGCTGAGATTCAACAAAATTGAGAATATCTTTTGCCACATCTCCTTTCGACTTCAGATCAAATTCTCTTTTCTCTGTTTTAGTGAATATTTTGATCTTGTTGGTATCATTTTTAAACCCAGCACCTTCATCTCGTAAAGAGTTCAACACAATCATATCAAGGTTTTTCTTTTCCAGTTTTCCTTTTGCATTTTCCTCTTCATTCTGAGTTTCCAAAGCAAATCCTACCAGAAACTGATGGGTTTTCTTTTCTCCCATCGTTTTAAGAATATCAGGATTTTTCACCAGTTCAATGGTTAGGTTTTCATCATTCTTCTTGATCTTTTCCTTAGCCACATCCTTTGGTGCATAATCTGCTACGGCAGCACTTGCAATTCCAATATCTATTGTATCATAAAACTCAAATACTTTAGCCAGCATTTCTTTTGCAGAAGTTACTTTATACAGCTCTACATTTTTATCAGTAAGGGTTTGGGAACTGGGTCCTGAGATCAGAATCACCTTGGCCCCTCTTTTTGAAGCTTCTTCAGCCAAAGAGAACCCCATTTTTCCTGAGGAATGATTTCCTATGAATCTTACCGGGTCAATCGCTTCATAGGTAGGTCCTGCCGTAATTAATACAGTTTTCCCTTCAAGACTTTTTTCAACAATATGATCTGAAAAATAATTTTCAACAGTATTAAAAATTGTTGCCGGTTCTGACATTCTTCCCTGTCCTATCAGACCACTTGCAAGTTCTCCGCTTTCAGCAGGGATGATAATATGTTCATAACTTTCTGCAAGCTCTAAATTTTTCTTTGTAGAAGGATGTGCATACATATCCAAATCCATTGCCGGAGCAATAAATACCGGACATTTTGCAGACATATAGGTTGCGATCACGAGATTATCACACATTCCGTGGATCATTTTAGACAAGGTATTGGCAGTACACGGAGCCACAATCATCACGTCTGCCCATAAAGCAAGTTCCACGTGGCTGTTCCAGGTTCCGTTATCACCATAAAAATCAGAATAAACTGGTTTCTTCGATAGCGTAGCCAAACTTAATTTGGTTACAAAATGTTCTGCATCGGGGGTCATAATTACCTGTACTTCGGCTCCTTGCTTTACAAAGTCTCTTATCAGAAAGTGAACTTTATAGGCTGCAATTCCGCCAGAAACAGCAATAAGGATCTTTTTACCGGAAACACTCATTTAGCTTTAATTTTTTTTGAAATACTAAAATACTTATTTTTTCCCACAATCAGGGTTTAAAACAGCAAAGGTCATAAAAGAACTTAGTTCCTTTATGACCTTTGTTTATAAAAAACACAGATGATTACTTTCTTTCTTCTGTTTTTCTAAAATACACATCATCGTTTAACCATTCTTCAATAGCAATTGAAGTTGGCTTTGGAAGTTTTTCGTAATGTTTAGAGATTTCAATTTGTTCTCTGTTTTCGAAAACCTCTTCCAATGTAGAATTGTGAACAGCAAATTCATCTAATTTGTTGTGAAGCTCCGTACGGATCTCCGCATTAATTTGCTCTGCTCTCTTTCCCATGATAACAATAGCTTCGTAGATTGAACCTACTTTATCTTCAATCTTATCTTTGTCGTAAGTAATAGTATTTACTTCTGCTTTTGTATCTTTTACACTCATTTTGAGAAATTTATTTTTATTTTAAGATGGCAAATTTACGAATTATCTTTTAATTTTGAAAGTCGCTGCTGGCGGAGGGGTCTGAAGTGCCGCACTATCCCTCTGCATCTGCTTTGCCTGCTTTTCGTTACTGATTTGATCTTTAATCTGCTGTTCTTTTTTATCCTGGCTGGCAAGCTTTTCAGCTTCTTTCTTTTGTTTAGCTGTTAAAGCTGCAATTTTTGCTTCTGTTTCTTTTTTAACAACTACAAAATGTTCTTTTTCTTTTTCCAGCTTTGCTCTTAGATCAGATGCAGTTTTAGAGTATTCTGTATTAGGAAGCTCCTTTTCAACCATTTTCACATAGGTTAAAGCACTTTCAATACGTTCGTCTTTAAGACTATAAACAGACTTTATAGCTAATTCATAACGAGATTTCATGATATAATCATAAATTTTCGGACGAAGTTTTGTACTTGGGAAATCTTCCAATACATTTTCTAATGCTACGTTAGCAGCTTTGTACTCACCCATTTTAAAGTACTGTCTTCCGTTTTCATAAGCTTTAAACTCCAGCTTATAAGAAAGCTCGTCAATAAGTTGACTAATATTTTTTGATCTTTCTGAATTCGGATAATTGTTCAGGAAGTCCTGAAGCTCATTAACCGCTAATTCTGTACTCGACTGATCAAGGTTATAATCCATAGATCCTTCATAGTAACATAATGCAGACATATAAGCTGCTTCTTCTGCTCTTGGATCTTTTGGAAAGTTTACCGCAAAGTTTTTAAACTGATGCCCCGCCAGTTTATAACTTTTATCGTAGTAATTGGCATAAGCTGTATTGAAACCTACGTTAGGAAAGTCATCCGTTCCCGCTACAAGGTTCGCTAGTCTGTCATAAAGAGCCAATGCGTTTTTCCACTTTTTCTTAGCGAAGTTTTCATTGGCAGCTTTTAAGATAAAATCTTTATCAGCACTCTTCATTGCTCTTTCTTGCTGGCTAACACATGATGCCATCACTGCTACAGCAAAAAGACCTAAAATATATTTTTTCATATAAAAAATTCAACAGTTTTCGGATTATACAGCCGATTTACTAATTTGCAAAAATATAACTTTTTTGTCAATAGATTTTTTTTTATGAATATTTAACGTAATTTTAGTCTGCAGCATATCCTAAAATTGCAAAAACGCTTAATAAAAGATTCATTCTCACTTTCTTTTCAGCCTCTTTAGCATAAGCTTCTTCGTTTTTACTTGGTACGTAAAGTTCATAAAAATTTTTATTCCGGATCACAAATAAAGTAGAACCGATAATCATCGTAAGAATATCTTCCGGCTTTGGAGTAAAGGTAAATACTCCTGAAGCCACTCCTTTTTTGATGACTTCATCCAGTTTTTTCACAAACAGCTGGTAAAAATCCAGCAACTCATCCTTTAAATTCTCTGTATGACGGAGTTCCTGGGTAACAAACCCATGGAAATAATTGTATTTGAACAGCTGGGAAACAATATATTTTATCATTTCTCGCATCTGCATTTCTGGCTTTCCTTCTTTGATGGTATCAGCAAATTCTGAAAAATTTTCCCTGGTCTTTAATACTCTATATTGATAAAGATAAGACATCATTTTCTCCTTAGAACCGAAGTAATAGGAGATCATAGCGACGTTGATATTAGCTTTAGAGCAAATATCTCTCACAGAAGTTCCTTCGTACCCTTTCTTTGCAATTAACTCTTCTGCAATATCCAGTATGTGAATCTGTTTTTCAGTAAATTTTTTTTTCATAAAGTGTACTTTGAGTAAAGTTAAGAAATTTTTAACACATTTATAAACGATCGTTTAATAATTTTATATTAATTCCAAATAGTAGTATTTTTGAATATGGAATTTTTTAATTTTCATCATCATAAAAAATACATCCGAGACGGAATTTACAATTTGAACATTGAACAAATTCCGCCTGATTTCCCTTATTCAATAGGAATACACCCCAATGATATTGACATTAATGATCTAGATCGTCAGTTGAACTGGATGAAAAGTATGATGTTTCAGAACTGTTTTGCCATAGGAGAATGTGGTTTGGATTCTCTAGTTTCTATTGACCAAAAAATTCAGGAGGAAGTTTTTTTAAGACAGATCAACATTTCCAATGAAGTAAAAAAGCCTGTTATCGTTCACTGCGTCAGAAAATTTTACGAGGTAATTTCTCTTAAAAAAAAGGCGGAACAACCTATGATTATTCATGGTTTTAATAAAAAACAGAAAATTGCAGAAGATCTTCTGGCCAATAATTTTTATCTGAGTTTTGGAAAAGCTGTTTTGTATAATTTATCTTTGCAGGATATTTTAAAAAACACTCCCTTAGACAAACTCTTTTTAGAAACTGACAATGAAGATTTTAAGATCGAGGAATTGTATCTGAAAGTTTCAGAAATAAAAAGAATTTCTTTGGAAGACCTCAACGAACAAATTTTAGAAAATTTACACACGATAAGAAATGGATAAAAACTGGTTGGAAAGAACGGAACTTTTGGTAAAAGAAGAAGGTTTGGAAAAATTGAATAAAGCCATTGTTTTGGTTGTTGGTTTAGGCGGTGTAGGTTCTTTTGCTGCTGAATTTCTGGCGAGAGCTGGAGTAGGAAATATGACGATCGTAGATGGTGACACAGTGGATATCACCAATGTAAACAGACAGTTACCCGCTTTACGTTCTACTGTTGGAAAACATAAAGTAGAAGTTGTTGCAGAAAGACTTTTAGATATTAATCCTGATCTTAATTTAACTAAAATCAATGAGTTTCTAAATCCTGAAAGAATGGATGAAGTTTTGGATTCTGCAAAATTTGATTATGTTTTAGACTGTATCGACAGCGTTACGCCAAAACTTTGTTTGATTATAGCAGCCAAAAGAAGAAGGATAAAAATTGTAAGTTCGATGGGAGCCGGCGGAAAAACCGACCCAAGCAAAGTATTGGTTAGAGACATTAGCAAAACCGAACATTGCCACCTTGCAAGACAAGTAAGAAAAAGGCTGAAAAAAGTAAAAATTGACAAAGGGGTTCGTTGTGTTTTTGCTAATGATATTCAGGATGAAGAAAGTTTGAAAATGACTGACGGAACCAATTATAAAAGGTCTTTTTACGGAACAATAAGCTATATGCCTGCAATTTTCGGTTTGTATGCTGCTGCTGAAGTTATCAACTCTCTAGTGAAACAAGATTAATGCAGAATACCAAATATCCGAAAGCGGAAAAGCTCAAAAAAAACACAGAGATCAGTTTACTTTTTGAAAAAGGTAAATGGCGGACTTCTGGAAATCTGAGAATCATTATTCTGAAAGATAAACCCACCACCCCAATTGAAAGTGGAAAGTTTGGAGTTTCTGTTTCTAAAAGATATTTCAAAAAAGCAGTTCACAGAAACCGTATCAAAAGATTGCTAAGAGAATGCTATCGATTAAATAAAGGCTTATTTAAAGAAGCTTTTGGAGAAAAGACAATGGCCATGCTATTTTGGGTTTCTTCAGAGATGCCACCGAAGTTTCAGGATGTGGAAGCACAGTTTATCAAGCTTTGTGAGGCTCAGAAAAAATAAGTTTTAATAGAGAAGCCTAACAGTTAGGATAATATTTAACCCTGCTGATGGCTTCCTCTTACAGATTTTTTTCTTTTTTCTTCCACACAGATGATTACGCATATAAGCTTATCTAAGTCTATATTTCATAGATTTTGTGTATCAAGTGTATACTTGCCGACAAACCGAAAGTATACAACTCGTATCCCGAATCTCTCCCAAAATTCACACTCTTCAAATCTCGCATACTTTTTGTAATTTTATAGGAAACAATAAATCTGAAAATTAATATGTTGGATCAAGTTCCCTATTTTTCGTATGTCATCAGTGCCTTTATTGGCATTGGGCTATCTGCTGCTACCGGCTTCAGGGTTTTTCTTCCTCTGTTCGCCGTAAGTCTTGCTTCCTATTTTCATTGGATTCCAATGAGTGAAAGTTTTGATTGGCTGGCGGGCTTGCCTGCACTCATCACTACAGGAATCGCAACGATTGTTGAAATTTTAGCATACTATATTCCATTCGTAGATCATTTATTGGATACCGTTTCTGTTCCTATGGCGACTGTAGCGGGTTCTATCTTATTTGCCAGCCAGTTCGCTGAATTAGGAACCTTTCCACAATGGGCACTGGCTTTAATTGCCGGGGGAGGAACGGCTGCTACCATAAGTTCCGGTTTTGCAGGAATACGGGCAGCTTCTACTGCGACCACGGGAGGATTGGGGAACTCTGTAGTGGGAACTACTGAGACGGCAGGAGCCGGCATTATGACTGTACTTGCAATGGTGGCTCCTATTATTGCAGCTATTCTGGCAGTTATCTTATTGATTGTGGTAGTTGTATACGGACGAAAAGCATGGAGGAAGCTAAGGGGTAAAAAAACACCTTCAACTGAATAAAAAACAAAAGGTACAGTCTCATAGAGCTGTACCTTTTATATTATATTTTAGTTTTTACTTCTAAAATCTTTGATTTCTTTAATTCTGGTTTCGAAATATTCTTTCTTTTCCGGATGTTTTTTAATCAGTATTCCAAATGCTTTAATTGCTTTAGCATATAGTTTCTGTTCAAAATAAAGATTGGCCAGTGTTTCAGTCATCAGGTGGGAAATATCATCATTCTTTTCTTTGACAACATAGGTGCTTTCATCTCTCAACTGACTGATCCTAGGATTGTTTTCAATAAAGGCTTCAATCGCTTTTTCTTTGACCTCCTCTTTCTCTTTTTCAACCTCGTCTGTTCTACCGATTTTCAGCCAGCTCTGCCATGTATTGATAAATCCTGGAACGTTGCTGTTGATTGGAGACTGGGGACTACTTTCTACTGCCGCTTCCTTCATTGGTTCTTCTTTTATAAGCTCTTCTTTGGTTTCCTTTGATTCTCCAACTTTCAAACTCGAAATATCTGTACCAAAAAATGAAACATTCATTACCGGAACTTCTCCATCCTTCTGAGAAGCAGCTTCAGGAGTTTCCTCTATTTCTTCAGTAGTTTCAGGTTGTTCTTCTACTTTTTCTACAGAAATCTCTTCAACAGGAAGTTCCGTTATTGTTTCAGACTCTTCAACAACCTCTATATTTTCAGCTTTTGACTCGGTAGAAGGCATTTCCACTGCTTCAGGAATATTTACTACAGGAGCAACGGTTTCTGTCGGTTTATTAATTAAAGAATCTGGCACATTAGATTCAAGGCTCATAGGCTTCCATGCTGCCTGAACTTCAGGAACGGTTTCTTCTACAACTACTTCTTTTGTAACTTCTACTTCCGGCTCTATATGCTCAGCCACCTCTGCCTGTACCTCCTCTTCTTTTACCTCCTCCGGTTCTTCTGAGCTTTCCTGATCGGTTGACCAGAAATGGAAACTCTGAGTCTCTGCAAAGCTTATCTCATGGTCTTCAGCTACTTCCGGCTCTATCTGTTCTTCTTGCGGAACAGATTTAGTCTCCTTCATTTTCTTCTCAACCTCCTCGATCAGTCGTCGTATTTCATCCTCATGCTTATTTACATTGAGTACAGGAGCTTCAACTGTTTCAATAATCTTGTCGTTATTGGCCTGAATTTTAACATCAGGCAAGAAGGCTTCCGTTCCATGGAAACTTAATTCTGCATCCGGTTTTTTTATGATTTCTTCTTCAACTTCAGCAACAGGAACTTCTTCGTCAGCAATAGCTTCAGCATCTTCTGTTGGAACATCAACAATGCTTTCTTCAACAACTGCTCCTGGTAATAAAGATTCTGTTTCCGCACAATTCAGGTCTGTCTCTTCCTTAATTTCTGAAACAGGAACTTCTTCATCAGAAATAGCTTCAACACCTTCTATTGGAACTTCCACTGTATTTTCTTCCACTTCTGTTTCCGGTAATAAAGCTTCGGTCTCTTCAAAACTTAGGGTTTCCTCTTCTTCAACTTTTTCTTCTACCGCTTCTGAAGCAATCTGATCTTCATTAATAATAGTTTCTTCTGCTTCTTCTTGAACTTTCGCTGGTGTTTCCGGTTCTGATTTTTGGGTTACAAGTGTTCCTGACTCTAATGTAGATTCAAGATCTATCGTTTCAGTATTTTCTTCATTCAGGAAGTTCTCTTCGCCTTCAAACAGAATTCTATTGCGTTCTCCATTTACATAGAGATGTTTAACTTCCTGTGCTGTTTGTAATATGCATGTTTCCTTTTCTTCTGCCTCTTCTTTTTCAGGAGCTGGAGCAGATTCTTCTCTTTTTATCGGGAAACCTTTAACATTATAATTGTATTTGACAGGCTTATCAGCAGTAATTGCAGATGGTTTATCTTCTGTTACTACCGCTTTTACTTCCTGCTGAATTTTCCCGTTTATTAGTTGATAAAGAATTTTTTTATCAGTGGTATAAGCCGCTGTTATGGAAAGTTCTTTCTGATAGTTTTCCTTTTCATACAAGTGTACTCCATACAGATGAAGTGCCCTGATATTTTGAATATAGGGAAATGCATGAATCTCTTCTTTCAAAAGGCCAAGGTCTTCTGACTGAATATTTTTCGGATTTTTTATTAATTCTAAAACTCTGGGATTCATCTTACCAATTCGCTACAATGTCGTTAAAAATCTTATTAATAATTCTTTCTGTCACAATCTTCACCTGAGAATTTTCGATCTCATTCTGTGATAAGTTACTGTTAAAAGCAGCTTCATCCGAATACGTTCTGTCAAAACTTGAGTCCGGGTGTACTTTATTTTCATAATGTACTTTTACAGTAATTGTAAGTTTATTCTGAGCCTGTTGTACCACTCCCCCGGCAGGGTTTGTCTGCGTATTGGAGCTGATGGTAGTAGGCGTAATGGCATAATCTGAAATTTCTCCTTCTATCAGAATATCAGGATTTGTTTTTGTTCCTTTCAGAGTGGTTCTCTGTACAAACCTGTTCTGAATATCTGTTGAAAACTGTTGGGACAATGTTGGGTTTACAAGAGATGCATTGTTCGGGAACTCATTGATCTGAACTGTTTTTTCGTCTGTAAGAGATGATCCTGTAAAGCTATAGCATGAGTTTAATACTCCCAGCAAAGCAAAGAGTACCATCATTCGCAATGGCTGTTTCGGACTGATATTATTAATTTTAAAATTCATTTTTAGATCCAATTTCAGTGATTTCATCAAATTCAATTTGTTGAATAGCATCTTCGTAAGCAAAATAATTAGCAGTATACACAAAGGGAATGGTAAGAAAAATTCCGATCCCACAAGCAAGAACACCAATCTGAGCTAAAAGGCCTATTACAAATGAGAAAAGAAGAATTGATATAAGATTTCCTTTGGTCATTACCTTTGAAATATTCCAGGCAGTTTTTAAATCCTTAATTCCTTTAAGGCTGATTAAAGGAGTAATGTAGAAAGCTTTTAATGCAAAGTAATAGATCGCTATCATTACTGCAAGTATATAGGGAAACATAAAAAACGCTGCCATTGGATTAGGATCATCACTACCAGATAATGCTCCCGTTAATGCCAATACAATAATCAGCGGAATGTAAATAATTAACACGGCTCCAAAAATAATGAGCTGTAAAATAAAATAAGGCATAAAGTCTTTAAAGTCGAAAATATCTCCGGGACTTGCAGGTTGATTTCTATTCAATTTTTGAAGATATTTATACATGTTCCCCATTGCCAGCATTCCACAAAAAGGGATGATTGACATGATAATGCACACTAAAAATGCAGCAAAAATATTTCCGAAATCTTTTTTTAAGAATTCGAAACCTCTGTTAATATACTCCCCGAATTTAAAATTAATCGGCTTAGGTTTTAAATTTACATTCATACTTATTGTGCTTTACTAATCTTCCAGATTATACTGTTTTATTTTTCTATATAAAGTTCTCTGTGAAATTCCAAGTTCATCTGCAGCTCTGTTCCTTCTTCCTTTATGCTTTTCCAGTGCTTTGATAATCAAATCCTTTTCGTTATTCTGAAGAGAAAGTGACTCCGGTCTGTTTTCTTCTACTTCAATATCTTCAATATCTTCGTAGCTGTCATCCGGGCTTGAAATAATGGTAGGTGTCTGTACTGCCGGCGCATCATTATTCTCAAAATACAGTAAAGAGTTTGAGTTTAGCTGTGGTTGAGTTTCAGGAGTATAAATTCTGTTAATCAGATTTTTCTCATGATTGCTTAGATCTGCTGTTCCTCTGTTCTTTATTAATTCCGAAGTTAAGGATTTTAAATCATTAATATCGTTTCTCATATCGAAGAGAATCTTATACATGATTTCTCTTTCGCTTCCGAAATCATTTGGTTTTGGGGTATTCTGATTATTTACCACCATTGGAAGGTGGGTTTCCATCGGAATATATTCTGCAAGCTTTTCTGCAGTGATATTTCTGTTTCTTTCCACAACAGTCATCTGCTCAACAAGATTCCTTAATTGGCGGATGTTACCTGGGAAAGCATAATTTTCTATATAATGAACAGCACTTTGCTCCAATTCCAGCTCAGGCATTCTGTATTTTTCTGCGAAATCTATTGCAAATTTCCTGAACAGCAAATGGATATCTCCTTTTCTTTCTCTTAAAGGAGGCATATCAATCTGAACGGTATTTAAACGGTAATACAGATCTTCACGGAATCTTCCATCATGAATGGCCTTCATCATGTTAACGTTAGTAGCTGCTACAATTCTTACATTGGTTTTTTGTACCTGTGAAGATCCTACTTTCATAAATTCACCACTCTCCAGTACTCTTAAAAGACGAACCTGTGTCTGTAAAGGAAGCTCTCCTACCTCATCCAGGAAGATTGTTCCGCCATCTGCTACTTCAAAATATCCTTTTCTGGTGGCGGTAGCTCCTGTAAAAGCTCCTTTTTCGTGCCCAAATAATTCTGAGTCTATGGTTCCTTCAGGAATAGCTCCACAATTGACTACGATATAAGGCTGATGTTTTCTTCTGGATTCTGAATGGATGATCTTCGGAATAAATTCTTTCCCTACTCCACTTTCTCCGATAACAAGGACGGAAATGTCTGTAGGGGCAACCTGTATCGATTTTTCCAGAGCCCTGTTGAGTGCCGGAAAGTTCCCGATAATTCCGAAGCGGTTTTTTATGTTTTGTAACTCGTTGCTCATAAGTAAATTTTTGATTATTGATTGAATGTTACTATTCTACAGCTCTTCCATCTGCTGTCTGTAGACTTTGTTAAAATGATGAGTATAGACATCTTTCATTGTCTTTCCTTCATCGTACGTTTTTAAGGCTAACATTTTCAAATCCAAATAATCTTTGTTTCTAATTTTAGAAACTTTACTTTTAAAGTATATATTCTCGGCAAAGTTGTATTCTTTGCTTTGTTTTTCAAAATTCTCAAGGGCTTTATCATATTTACCCAGCTCAAAATAAGTAACGCCAAGCTGATAATGATCGAACATGCCTTTTACATATCCTCTTGTGGCCAGCAGATGTTCAATAATTCCAGCTGCTTTTTCCTTCTGCCCTAAAGCACTGTAGGACATAGCTTTCACTACATCCAAATGATAATCTCCGTTTAAAGATCTTCCAAGATCTTCAGGATAATATTTACGGAACTCTTCTAAGTCCTGAATAGCTCCCTTATAGTCTCCTAAAAACTGAAATTTGCACCAGCCTCTGTACCCAAGATGCATTTTAGGATCTAAGGCAACCGCTTTATCAATCAGGATTTTCCAGGTTACAAAATCTCCGTTTTTGAGATAAGGTACTGCTTTCTCCATATAAACATTGGAGAAATCCGGGCAAAGTTCTATCGCTTCATCAAAGCCTTCCTGTGATTCCCGGGAGCCTTGTAAATCCGAAGCTTTATTGTAAAGTTCACAGGCTTTTTTGCAGTCCTCACCCTCTATTGCATTACAGTTGACCTGTGCAATAGTATTGGTGTACACTATTAGTAACAAAAAGCTAAGGTAATACCTCTGAAACTTTTCCATCTTCAATTTTATAGGTTAAATACTGATAGTAATCTACTTTTAAACCTTCTATCTCTTTCGGCATCCAGCCATTTAATGATTTTGTGAATTTCAACAGCTTGTCTTCCAATTCTTCATCTAAAGCAATATCCTTCAAATCCGAATCCATGTGCTTTAGCCTGAACAGTCCTGCTTTTCCTTCACAATTTACTAAAAATCTAACGGTAATATAACCATTGACCTTCTTTTCTGAATATATATTTTCTTTTTTAAGTTTTTGGACGACAGCAATTTTTTCTCCTTTATAATCGAACATCTTTGGTCCGTGATAATATTGAAAACTGAAAGGCCTGTCTTTTCCTGCGCCGCATTTCTTAAAGCCTGCTTCATCCAGTTTTTCATCAAAAGCTATATCACCTACGGTATCCGGATATTTACTCATATTTCTCTCTGTCTGACACGAAAACAGGACAAAGGAAAATAGAGTAAAAAGATAAACCGTCTTCAAAACTTAAATTTATTCTGTGATTTTCCCTAAAAGTGTGCCTTGGGTATTATCATATACAAAAACATCCACAATGTCACCTATTTGCTGCCCTTCAAGTTTATCGAAGACACAAACTGCATTCTGAGAGTTTCTTCCTTTCCATTGGTTTTCATTCTTTTTGGAAGTTCCTTCAATCAAGATCTGATGAACTCTTCCTACATAAGACTCCATTCTCATTCTGGAAAGCTCTCCCTGAAGCGCAATCACCTCAGCAAGACGTCTCTGCTTCACCTCAGCCGGAATGTTATCTTCCATTTTTTTGTGAGCAGGAGTTCCCGGTCTTTCTGAATAAGCGAACATATAACCGTAATCATATTCCACTTCTTTCATCAGGCTTAGTGTATCCTGGTGATCTTCTTCTGTTTCATTACAGAATCCAACGATCATATCTTGAGAAAACGCTACTTCCGGAACAATTTCTTTCGCTTTTCTAATCAGTTCAAGATATTCTTCACGGGTATGCTGTCTGTTCATTGCTTCAAGCATGTTGTTGCTTCCACTCTGAACAGGAAGGTGTACGTATTTACAGATGTTATCGTGCTTCGCCATCATTCGGAATACATCAAGGCTCATATCCTGAGGGTTTGATGTAGAGAATCTGATCCTCATTTCCGGAACTGCTTTGGCAACCAAATCTAATAACTGAGCAAAATTAACGGCTGTTGCTTTCTGCATTTCAGATGCTTTGGCAAAGTCTTTTTTAGGACCACCACCATACCATAGGTAAGAGTCTACGTTCTGTCCTAAAAGAGTAATTTCTTTATAACCGCTATTCGCAAGGTCTTTGCATTCATCGATAATAGAATGTGGATCACGGCTTCTTTCTCTTCCTCTGGTAAATGGCACTACGCAGAATGTACACATATTATCACACCCTCTCGTTATAGTAACAAAAGCTGTAACTCCGTTTCCTCCTAAACGAACCGGATTGATATCTGCATAGGTTTCTTCTTTGGAAAGAATTACGTTGATGGCATCTCTACCATCGTCTGTTTCCTTTAATAAATTGGGTAAATCTCTATAGGCGTCTGGTCCTACGACAAGATCCACCAATTGTTCTTCTTCTAAGAATTTGGTTTTCAATCTTTCGGCCATGCACCCCAAAACACCTACCGTCATGTTCGGTTTTTCTTTCTTAAGATTTTTGAACTGGGAAAGACGCATTCTTACCGTCTGCTCTGCTTTCTCACGGATAGAACAAGTGTTTAACAGGATCAAATCAGCTTCTTCAACCTTCATTGTTGTATTATATCCTTGTTCATTAAGGATAGAAGCAACAATTTCAGAATCTGAGAAGTTCATCTGACAACCATAGCTTTCTAAAAACAGTTTTTTAGAATTCTCGGGTCTTTCGGCAATAGCAAATGCTTCGCCCTGTTTTGTTTCGTCTATATATTTTTCCTGCACGATAATCAATTTAAGGTTCGGGGTTAAAACACAGGTATTCTTTCCGTGAATTTTAAACTACGAACAGATGAGTCTGCAAAGATACAAAATATTGTGACAGAATGGCAGGAGGATTATTATGATCTGTTAAACTCGTGAAGAGGCATCATTTCCTCCTATCAGATAAGTATTAATCTCCGTGATCAAAATGATCTGATGTAAAGTTGATTTTGATGATCTTCTTAGAAACTACAGGCTGTCCATCCTTCATTGCGGGTTTCCATTTCTTCTTTACTTTTTTAATTGCAAACTTCATGTCATCAATAAACATCTCGCTATTCTTCACTTTGGGCAATACATCAAGGTTTTCTACTTTACCATTTGTATTCACATCAAAGACAAAAACAAATTTTCCGTTTACTGCATATTTTCTCAAATCAATGTATGAATGTATCATTTGTAAGAATTCTTTAGTAAAAGCATCATCACCACCCGGGAATTCTGCATTTTGTGAAGTCGGAACATCTTCTTTTGGAGATTGTGACTGTTGAGAATATCCTATAAACCCAAAGAACAGGAACAGAATTACAATGTATTTTTTCATGGTTATTATATAGTTAATCAGTATGCCGGCTTTACATATCTATTGATAATGAAGAGAAATTCATTTTTACTTTCATCTCAGATTTTACTGGTTGTCCATTGCAGGTTGCAGGTTTCCAATTTCTTTTGATTCTTCTCACTACATACTGCATATCATCAAAAAAAGCTTCACTGTGTAATACTTTTGGAGCTCCTACAGCATCTATCACCTTTCCTGATTCATCCATTATTAAAGTAAATGTAAAGTCTCCGCTCAGTGTATAAAAATCTGCATTCAGGTAAGTATACATGTATTTGCTTAAAATATCTTTGTATGCTGAAGCTCCTCCTTCAAAAGCTGCAGGTTTAAAATCGTTACATTTTACAGCGACTTGTAGAAAAGGTTCTTTAATATCTATTTTAAAAAGATTTTTATTATTTTCTACAATAAAGGAATCATCTCTATCTTCAAGCTCCTGTGCAAAAGAAAAGTTTGCAAAAAATAAGGCAAAAAATAAAAGTATCGTTCTCATAGCTTGATCTGTTCATTAAATTAATAAACAAAGGTAAATATTTAGAAGCCTTACCAAAAAGAAAAACTTCACACAATGTATGAAGTTTTCTAAAATAGGTTTCTCATTTAGGTATTGAAACACCGAAAACAACTTCTATAAAAGGCCTTTGATGTGTTTATAATTACTTTTAACGGTTTCAAGCACCTCATCCATTTTTCCACCCAGCATCAACTGAGCCATAGATTTGGTCATTCCCAGCACCTGATCCAGTTCAATTTTTGGAGGAAGAGCCAATGCATTAGGATTGGTAAAGATATTGAGAAGATAAGGTCCGTTATACTCCAGACATTCTTTAATGGCATTTTCTACCTCTTCAGGTTGATGTACATTTTTCCCGGGATATCCCATTGCCTGGGCAACTAATGCAAAATCCGGGTTAATCATATCTGTTTCGTTATCCGGCATTCCGCCAACTTCCATTTCCAGTTTTACCATTCCCAGAGTTCTGTTATTGAACACAATCAGCTTTACAGGAAGCTTATACTGGAAAATGGTTGCCATATCTCCTAACAGCATGGATAAGCCACCATCCCCACACATTGCAATGATCTGCTTATCCGGATGTGATAAAGAAGCCCCAATAGCCATAGGCATGGCGTTGGCCATTGATCCGTGGTTAAAGGATCCCAACATCTTTCGTTCTCCGGTTCCTGTAATAAATCTTGCTCCCCAAACGCAGCACATTCCGGTATCTACTGTAAAAATTGCATCTTTTTTAGCTAGCCGATCCAACGTATGGGCAACATACTCCGGCTGAATAGCATCTTCTTTTCCTGAATCCTTCACATATTCCAGTTGATTTTCTTTTACTTTATCATAAAAGGCCAGCTGCTCATTGAGAAAGTCAACATCTGTTTTTTCTTTCAGCAAGGGAAGTAAGGCCATAATGGTATGTTTAACGTCTCCTGTAAGACCTAACTCAAGCTTTGCCCTTCTTCCCAGCCTTTCGGGGCTTTCATCAACCTGAACAATTTTATTTTTTACAGGCATAAATTTCTGATAAGGAAAATCGGTCCCCAGAAGGATGACAAGATCGGCTTCGTGCATCGCATGATAGGCAGAAGGAAAACCTAGTAAACCAGTAAGCCCGATCTCATTAGAGTTATTAGGCTGAATGGCCATTTTTCCCCGGAATGAATAGCCCACAGGAGCTTTTAATAAATGAGATAACTTTATAACCTCAGCACTGGCTTCAGCAGCTCCTATCCCACAGTAAAGGGTTACTTTTTTACTCTCATTGATAAGTATGGCAAGACTATTCAATTCATCATCTGATGGTCTTATTACAGGATTGGTTTTAAAAATCTGGGTGGAAGTTGTTCCTTCCTGTGCATCAAGTTCTGAAACATCCCCCGGAAGACCTATCACTGCTACTCCTTTTTTGGAAATAGCATGCTGAATAGCTGTTTGAATGGTTCTCTGTACCTGCTCAGGACGTGTAATCATTTGATTATAATAACTGCAATCATCAAATAACTTTATGGTATTGGTCTCCTGAAAGTAATCCATTCCCATTTCGTCGCTGGGAATTGTAGAAGCAATCACCAACATTGGAACATGGGATTTGTGCGCTTCGTATACTCCATTAATCAAATGAACGTGCCCCGGGCCACAGCTTCCTGCACATACCGCAAAACCATCAAGCTCGGCTTCTGCAGCGGCGGCATAAGCTCCTACTTCTTCATGCCGCACATGTATCCATTGAATACTGCTTTTCTTCACCGCAACATTTAGGTGATTGAGGCTGTCTCCTGTTACTGCATAAATTCTTTTCACATTAGCATTTTCGAGCATTTCAACAATTTGCTCTGCTATATTTTTAGCCATAATTTATAGATTTGGTGGTTGTTTTTCTTTATCACACTTAGAATATATATTCTAAGCCTATCAAATTTAGCTAATTAATAGCAGAACTGAAGGAGATACAGTATTAAAAAACTCGTAAATTTTTCATCATGTTCCAGATTTTAACGCTGAGTTCGCTAGGTTATTTAAAAATGGTTGATTTAAAATAGAAAGCAAAACCGTTTCACTTATCAAAGGGGAATTACTTTATGATCCAAAAACAGATCAGTACAAAACATTACAATCTTTGTATAAAAAAACTATATCTTATTTTTAAGTTTAAAAGTTATAAACTGTATTAAAAATAAAAACGGCCATCCCAAGGGACAGCCGTTCATATATTATTTTCTATTGATTAGATAACCACTTCAATCTGGTTTCTTAATAAGTCTTCAAATTCATCTCTTTTACGGATCAGATGAGCTTTTCCATCAAGGAATAAAACCTCAGCAGGCTTTAATCTTGAGTTGAAGTTTGAACTCATTTCGAAACCGTAAGCTCCTGCATTGTGGAATGCAAGGATATCACCTTCTCTTACTTCGTGTAATTTTCTGTCCCATGCAAAAGTATCCGTCTCACAAATGTTTCCTACAACGGTATAAATTCTTTCTGCTCCTTTTGGGTTGGATAGGTTTTCAATGGCGTGGTAAGAATCGTAGAACATTGGACGGATCAGGTGGTTAAATCCTGAATTTACCCCAACAAAAACTGTAGCTGTAGTTTGTTTGATTACGTTAGCTTTTACTAATAGATATCCGCTTTTTCCTACTAAGAATTTTCCTGGTTCAAACCATAATTCGAATTTTCTACCTGTTGTTTTTGCAAACTCACCTAAAACTTTTTCAACTTTTCTCCCTAATGTTTTAACATCAGTTTCTTCTTCACTATCCTGATAAGGAATTTTGAAACCACTTCCCATATCCAGATATTTCAAGTTAGGGAAATGCTCAGAAAGTTCAAGCATGATATCCAAAGCCTGAAGGAAAACCTCAGGATCTTTAATCTCACTTCCTGTGTGCATGTGAAGCCCTTCAACATTAAGATTGGTACTCTTCATCACTCTTTCAATATGACGAAGCTGGTGAATAGAAATTCCAAACTTGCTGTCGATGTGACCTGTTGAAATTTTATAGTTTCCGCCGGCAAAGATGTGTGGGTTGATTCTAACAAAAATAGGATAAGAATTTCCGTATTTGTTCCCGAATTGCTCAAGAATAGAAATGTTATCAATGTTAATATGAACTCCGAATGCCATTGCTTCCTCTATTTCAGCTAGGTCAACACAGTTGGGAGTAAATAATATTTTTTCTTTTGGAAATCCTGCCTTTAATCCTAATTTGACTTCGTTAATAGATACACAATCCAAAGATGCACCCAGCTTCTTGACATACTTAAGGATATTGATGTTTGTCAACGCCTTCGCTGCATAGAAGAACTTAGTATGTTTTGAAAAAGAAGATGTAAGTTTTTCGTATTGAACTTTGATGGATTCAGCATCGTAAACGTACACTGGTGTGCCAAACTCATTGGCAATCTTTAATAATTCTTGTGAATTCATAATTTCATTTTAACATAAAAAAAGGCAGATTCTTAGAAAAAGAGCCTGCCACATTGATTATTTTTTATGCAAGACAAGTCTTTCAAATATTCCAAACCTTAGAGAACTTAATAGCTCCCTTTTTTCCAGTTTTTATTTGTTTAAAAATTTGCATTGCTTCTATTTATTTTTTGCAAAAATACTATTTATTTTTTATTCTGAGAAAATTGATTTGAAAAGTATCTTCTTTCTAATCAAAATTTAAGGTCTAAATTTTTAATTATTTAGGCAGAGGCAACGTCTCAAAATCACCACGCAGAAGTGCCAACTGCAGTTCATTGTTCAAATCTGTTGAAGACAGCGGAAGATCTATTTTTAATTTGGCAAGTTTACTTAGGGTCTGTATCTGTGTAAACAGTTCATAAAAACCAAAGGACATTACCTTTCCGTTTTCAATAATTAAAAATAATTTCTCTCCTAATTTTCTTCCGGTACCCAGCCAAAGTTCATTTCTTTTTCTGAACTCTATTTTCTGTTTCAATACCGCTACATCATTGTATTCTTCCTGAGCACCGATAAACTGAACCGCTTTTGTCCCTTGAGTAAATGATCTGAATTTCAGGATCGGTTTTTCAGTTTTATTCAGTTTGTTTTTTTCAACAACATACTTATTGTTTCTGAAATAAAGCCCGAATGGCAGTACTTCTTTTTTCTTACTATTTTTGGAATTCAGGGTCAGTTTAGCAATAATATCTGTTCCGGTAAGCTCAAAATTAATCTGTTCAGTACCTTTTTGAACGTGCTCCCATTTTTTTGACTTGGAGTTGAATACTTTTTTTGAAAACTTATTGATATCCTGAGCGTAATCTGAGAAGATAATCCTTCCAGCCTCATCCTGAAAATATACAAATCCTTTATCGTTCGGAAGATCCTGTGTAAGTTGCTTGATCTTATTGATATAGGTTTTTGCATTGGTTTCTTCGTGTTGTTTCTGGATAATCTCGTTCTCAGTATCTTTTGATACTAAAAGTTTAAACAGCTCCAGCGTTGCTCTGGCGTCTCCGTCGGCTCTGTGGTGATTAGTCAGAGGAATCCCCAGTGATTTCACCAATTTACCCAACGAATAACTTACTTCATCAGGAATCAATTTTTTAGCTAAAGGAATTGTATCTAAAGTATTGATGTTAAAATCATAACCCAGCCTTTTAAACGATTGGCGAAGCATTCTGTAATCGAAATCAATATTATGCCCTACCAATGTTGTATTTTGGGTAATTTCAATAACTCTTTTGGCTATTTCATGAAACTTAGGAGCAGTTTTCACCATCTTTGGTGTGATACTGGTCAGTTTCTGTACAAAAGGAGTAATATCTCCTTCCGGATTGACAAGGGATATAAATTGATCTGTAATTTTCTGACCATCATATCTGTAGATGGCAATATCTATAATGCATTCATTTCTATAACCTGCACCATTACTTTCTATGTCTATAATTGAATACATTGATTTTCCCGTTAACTGCTGTGTTTATTATTAAAAACTCTAACTCTTTTATTCGATATTCTTTTCCCATCAGTAAAGATAACCTGCTAAAATAACAAAAAATATAGTAAAATATAGCAGGTTACTATTTATTACGCTCAGATTATCTTCTTCTGCCTCCAAGACCAAACATACCGAGAATAGCTTTTGCGCCTTCTCTCATCAGTGTGTTGGTAAAAGTTCTTCCTGCCTGGCTTTGCAACACCTGTTCAAACATTCCCGGCTCTTCTTTTACCGGTTTTGTTCTTTGATTAGCTGTTGGGTTCTGAGCTGCCTGCTCCATTCTGTTGGTTAACATTTCATAAGCAGACTCTCTATCCATTGCCTGTTCATATTTAGCTACCATGGCTGAACTGGATGTTAATTCTGTAATTTCAGCCTCACTCAGAACATCCATTCTTGACTCAGGAGAAATAAGATAAGTATGAACCAACGGTGTTGGAATCCCTTTCTCATCCAAAGCAGTTACAAATGCTTCACCGATTCCTAAATTCTGAATCAGATTGGAAGCGTTATAGAATTCTGTAGTTGGATAATTTTCAACAGCTTTGGAAATTTCCTTTTTATCTTTTGCTGTAAACCCTCTCAGGGCATGTTGTATTTTTAATCCTAATTGAGATAAAACGCTTTCCGGCACATCACCAGGAATCTGGGTAATAAAATAAATTCCCACTCCTTTTGAACGAATAAGTTTCACCATCGTTTCAATCTGCGAAAGAAGCGTTTTTGAAGCTTCATCAAAAAGTAAGTGTGCTTCATCTATAAACAGCACCAATTTCGGTTTTCCGCTATCTCCTTCTTCAGGGAAAGTCATATAGATTTCGGCAAAAAGAGAAAGCATGAAAGTAGAAAAAAGCTGTGGCTTATTCTGAATGTCTGATACTCTTAAGATATTAACAACTCCTTTCCCATCTCTGGTTTCCAGTAAATCCTGCACATCAAAACTCAGTTCTCCAAAGAAATCTCCTGCACCCTGTTGTTCTAAAGCAACAATAGATCTTAAAATAGCTCCCAACGAAGCTGGTGCTATTGATCCATAATTGGCAGCAAGTTCAGCTTTGCCCTGAGCATTATCCGTTACATACTGAAGAACTTTTTTCAAATCTTTAAGATCAATCAAAGGAAGTCCCTTATCATCACAATATTTAAAGACAATAGACATGATACTTTGCTGAGTATCATTAAGCTCAAGAATTTTACTTAATAAAACAGGACCGAATTCTGTTACGGTAGCTCTTAGTTTTATGCCTTTTCCTCCGGAAATACTCATCAATTCTACCGGAAATCCTTGTGGTGTATAAGGAAGTTGAGTTTTTGCATATCTTTCTTCAATGATTGAATTCATCTGACCTGCTTCTGCAATTCCGGAAAAGTCACCTTTGATATCCAGCACAAGTGATGGAATTCCCTGATGGGAAAGCTGCTCTGCAAATACCTGTAAAGTCTTGGTCTTTCCTGTTCCCGTTGCTCCGGCAATAAGACCATGACGGTTAATCGTTTTTAAAGGAATGGTTACGTTCACTTCCTGAACCACTTCTCCGTCCAGCATTCCTTTTCCTAATATAATATGTTCTCCTTTTGGAGTGTATCTAGCATTTAATTCTTCAATAAATTGTGCTTTGTCTGCCATTTGATTGCTTTTTTTAAACTTATAAATATAATGGTTTTTGTAAAATATCCAGTCATTAAAGCTCTATTAAACCACCTTGTTTTTGTTTTTTGCTTTAATAAATGTTTTACCTTAGCCCCTAAAAATAATGCCATACTTACCTATGACTCTATTAAAAAAAAGTTTATTCATCCTATTTTCTGTTCTATTCGCAATGGGGTTTGCCCAAAAACGGAAGAAACCTACAGCTTTGTTAACAAAAGAAGACTTTACCCACCCTTCTACTTCTGTTGTTTTTCCTATGTTATGGTCCGGCTTTCAAAGAGAATCTATATATTCCTATGACCTACAAGACAAGAATATAGCTGTAAGATATGGGCAAAAGCTAGACAAAAAAAACAAGACAACCTTCACGTTGTATATTCATCCCAAAGAAGCAGTTGATAATCAAATGATCAGAGATTCATTTTCTTCGTATGATTATATTTTTCATCAAATCTCCAATAAAGGTATGGATATAAAACCTTCATTTGGAAGCATATCCAATGATAGTATAAAAGTCAATTATATTTATTCAGTATTTGATCGGCCAATGGAAACTCTTGACTTTTTTAAAGGAGTAAAATATATAGATAAAAGCTCACTTCTTTCTATTTATGAATGCGGAGGCTGGAGTTTCAGAACCCTTATGTCAAGTGATCATATGACTAAAGATCAATTAGCAGAATTAAAAGATAAAATAGAAAACTACTTTGGAATTTTAGATATTGCTTCTAAAAAGCATCTTCCTATTGATAAGAAGCCCGATATCGTTCTCTCTTCTGTTGTTAAAAGAGATTCTATGATGACTCATGCAGTACTTGCAGCCGCCCATGCTAAAATAGAATGGCTGGGTAAAAATTTAGAAAAGAAAGAGCTTTTAACAGGCTTCAATGATATGAAAATTGAATCCGAAATGTATGCCATTGAAAAAATGGTAGAATTCTACAAAGCTCACGAGAAGGACTGGACTATGCATGATGATACTAAAAAATACTTTAGTGAAATGGCCAGAATTGTTGATAATGGAAGAATCAAAGATCATATTTATTACAAATATGATGGAATCATCAACTATGAAGGGGGCGCTGCCAGAAAAGATGATTATATACAATTTAAAATAGACAAAGATATTTCGGAAAACACCAATGAAATGTTTTATAAAATATTTTATAGACTAGAGTAAATAAACGTTTTATTTGCTTCGTTTACAGAAAGAACATGATAAAAAACAGCATTTGTTAATTAACCTTATGTAAGGCATCCTTTTTGCTGAAAAATACAGTACATTAAACATTTGTTTAACATAAGTATTGAAAGAAACTATCAATTGAATTTAACATTTGATTTAGAATTCATCTAATACTTTGTATCTTTAACTATTAAAAAAATACCCAATGAAAATTGAACAAATATATACGGGCTGTCTGGCTCAGGGAGCCTATTATATTGTATCAGAAAATGAAGCTGCCATTATTGATCCTTTAAGGGAGGTAAAACCGTATCTGGATCGTCTGGAAAAAGACAATGTCACTTTAAAATATATTTTTGAAACCCACTTCCATGCTGATTTTGTGTCAGGACACTTGGATTTAAGTGAAAAAACCGATGCTCCGATTGTATACGGGCCTACGGCAGCTCCTGAATTTGAAGCCATTATTGCTGAAGACAATCAGGTTTTTGAGATTGGAAAAATAAAAATAAAGGTACTTCATACTCCCGGACATACGATGGAGAGTACTACTTATCTTTTAATTGATGAAAATGGGAAGGAAACAGCCATCTTTACAGGGGATACTCTGTTTTTAGGAGACGTAGGAAGACCGGATCTTGCCCAGAAGGCTACTAACCTTACTCAGGAAGATCTTGCAGGAATTCTGTATGACAGTCTTCAAAACAAAATTATACCTTTAGATGACAGTATCACTGTTTACCCGGCTCACGGAGCAGGTTCTGCATGTGGAAAAAATATGCAGAAAGAAACAGTAGATATTCTGGGAAATCAAAAAAGAACAAACTATGCACTCAACCAACCGGATAAGGCTTCTTTCATCAGAGAAGTACTTGACGGGCTTACTGCACCTCCAAAATATTTTGGAATGAACGTAGCCATGAACAAAGGTGGTTATGAAAGTCTGGATGTAGTGATGGATAAGGGATTGCAGCCTGTTTCCCCTGAAGATTTTGAAGCAATGGCAGAAGAAACCGGAGCTTTGATTCTTGATACAAGAGGAGCCGCAGATTTCCATAAAGGTTTTGTTCCTAATTCTGTGAATATCGGATTAAAAGGCGACTTTGCTCCTTGGGTAGGAACTTTAATCATAGATGTAAAGCATCCTTTACTATTGATAGCAGATGAGGGAACAGAAGAAGAAGTTATCATCAGATTAAGCCGAGTAGGTTTTGACAATGTGGTGGGTTACCTGAATGGAGGTTTTGAAGCCTGGAAGAATGCAGGGAAAGAAATTGATGAGGTGAAAAGAATCACTCCAGATCAGTTTGCAGATCAGTTCACAGCAGAGGCAAAAGTAATTGACGTTAGAAAATTGACAGAATATTCTGCAGAACATATTGACAATGCATACAACCGACCTTTGGACTCTATCAGTGATTGGGCCCGTAATCTTGATGACTCTGAACATTTCTTCCTACACTGCGCTGGAGGATACAGAAGTATGATTGCTGCAAGCATCCTTAATTCACACGGAATCAGAAACTTCACTGAAATAGAAGGAGGATTTAATGGTATTAAAAAAACAGAAAAAATTCCGACAACGGACTTTGTATGTCAATCCAAAACATCATAACATCATGAAAGTTAGTTTTTTTGGCATAGCATTAACTTCTCTTCTAGCGTTAAGCAGCTGTAAAACAACCCATTCCACAGAAGCTCCCAAGTCTAACATTAAGGAAGTGGTAACGAGTTCAGATGTAACATTAGTGGATGTAAGAATTCCTGAACAATACGCTGCCGGAACGGCTAAAAATGCGATTAACATTCCATTAGCAGATATTCATAACAAACTTGAAACCCTGAAGGGGAAAAAAGTGGTTGTTTTCTGTAATAAAGGATTGCAGGCAGATCAAGCCATGGAAATTTTAAAGAAAAACGGAGTGGAAGCCTATGATGGAACGAGTTGGAAAAATGTAAAAGGCCTCCAGGACGAAGCAGATAAAAAGTAAACTAATAAACTCAAACTATGTCACAAAAATTTCAGGAAATCATCAATTCCGAAAGACCGGTACTTATTGACTTTTTTGCCACGTGGTGCCAGCCTTGTAAAGTTCAGTCTTCGGTTTTAAACACGGTAAAAGAAAATATAGGCGAAGGGGCCAGAATCATCAAAGTAGATGTAGACCAATACCCCGCTATCGCAGCACAATACGGAGTAAGAGGAGTACCTACTTTAGCTGTTTTCAAAAATGGAGAACTTCTTTGGAAAGAAAGCGGAGTGCATGATGTGAATACATTAACGCAGCTTCTGCAACAATATATTTAAGACTAAAAATAAGGCTGAGTTCATGTAAACTCAGCCTTATTTTTTATATGTCCATTGAAAAATGATCGCGGTCATTTAAAAACTGGAAATGAGTTCTGAAATCCTTCAGTTCATTCATATCCAGTTCTGCTGAAACAATATTTCCATTTTTATTTGAAATTTCTTTTCCATCAGCAAAGAAACAATGAGAACTTTCTTTATAGAATAGATTATTTCCATCTGTTCCTATTCTATTAAGTCCAAACACAAAAGAAAGATTTTCAATGGCTCTTGCTTTTAAAAGATGCTCCCAAGCTTCCACTCTCTTTTCAGGCCAATTCGCTACGTATAAAATGGCATCATAATCATCATTATTTCTTGCAAATACAGGGAATCTAAGATCATAACAAACCTGAAGTAAAAATCTTACCCCCTTATACTCTACGATGACCCTATTATTACCCGGGGTATATACTTTATCTTCTCCTGAAAAGGAAAACAAATGTCTCTTATCATAAAATGTAACTTCGCCACTTGGTTGTACAAAGTACATTCTGTTATAAAAATTACCCCTTTCCTCTACCGGAGCACTTCCACAAAATGCTGCATTCTTTTCTTTCGAGATCTTTTTTAAAAACTCAAGAGATTCTTCACTTCTGTCAGAAACTTCAGAAGCATCCATACAGAAGCCTGTGGAAAACATCTCAGGTAGCAAAAACAAATCTGCTTCAAAATTTTGAAGCTCACGTTCTATTATTTTAAAATTTTCAGCTTTATTTTTCCAGATGATATCCAAATTGAGACCTACAATCTTCATCTTTTTATTGGTTTAAAATTATTGATTATCTGAAGTATAAAAATACGTCTTTTCTGTTTAATAAAGAAAAGAGCCTTATAATTCTTAATATTTACTAAAGTCTGCTATTTTTATAGTATTCAGTGCCTTTCGGTTTCATTTTTGATGCAGGTAATTCTTATTAATATCATTAAAAATTATAAAATTTATGAAGAAATTGGTTTTTATGGTGATGATATTCTTTTTTGGAGCCATGGCTAACGCTCAAGCGTGGACTGGAAAGGGAGATCAAAAGGTCCAACTAGGTTTAAGTGCCTGGGGATATGGAACTGGTATAACGGGAACTTACGACTACGGATTGAATAAGCTCATATCTGTGGGAGCCGGTCTTAACGGGTATTTCAGTAATTACAAGAACAACGATAAGGATAACCGGGTATTTGTTTTCGGAAGACTGAATTTCCACCTGCAGGAAGCCTTAAGCCTTCCACCAAAGTTGGATATATATCCCGGTGTTGATGTTGGAGTGGTTGGAAAAGACTTTGGAATAGGTGCTCACATCGGTGCACGCTACTTCTTTACAGAAAGAATTGGTGTATTTGCAGAGGTGGGTAACAATGGCAGTCTTGGAGTTTCATTCAATTTATAATCAAATAGTCCTAAAATATGACAAAGCTTCTCATTTAGAGGGGCTTTTTTATTTGGCATAGTTTTGATAATTGTTACCTTTGCAAATTAAAATCTAAAATTTATTAATGGAAATAGCAATCAAACTCTTCCAGTTCATTCTGAGTATCTCTATACTTGTAGTTCTTCATGAGCTTGGGCACTTCTTACCGGCAAAATGGTTTAAGACCAGGGCAGAGAAATTCTTCCTGTTTTTTGACCCTTACTTCTCCATATTCTCTATGAAGAAAGTTAACGGAAAATGGAAGTATAAAATCTTCTCTCAGAATCTGCCAGATACTGAAGTGATAGAGGTAAACGGAAAAAAGGAAGAAGTTCCTATCGATATATCAAAACTTTCTGACGACGATTGGAGAAAATATCCGGAACAAACCAAATACGGAATCGGATGGCTTCCTTTCGGAGGTTATGTGAAAATTGCCGGAATGGTAGACGAAAGCATGGATACAGCCCAAATGAAAAAACCGGCTGAATCCTGGGAATTCAGATCTAAACCGGCTTGGCAGAGATTGATCATCATGTTGGGAGGGGTTACCGTAAACTTCTTCTTAGCGTGGATCATATTCTCAGCTTTGGTTGGAAAAAATGGAGAAACCATTTTTGATGCGGATAAAATCAATACACCGCTTCATTATACTGCAGCAGCTAAGAAAATGGGCTTCCAGGATGGAGATAAAATATTGAAAGTTGACGGAAAAGTTCAAAAAGACTTTAAAAAACTGGCATTAGACGTTTTATTAAGTGACGAAATAACAGTTTCCAGAAATGGAAAAGAGGTTATTTTCCCAACCAGCGATGATGGAAAGGTAATGGCATTTCATGATCCGGAACCAAGATCATTCCTGACCCCAAGAATGTCTCCTATTATTGATACTATTGTTAGTAAATCTACAATGGACGCAGGTTTAAAATTAGGGGATAAAATTGTTGCCATCAACGGGAAACCTGTTTCTTATTATGATGAAGTAAAACCTTTAGTTGTTCCTAATGCAGGAAAAGTAGTAGATTTCCAAGTATTAAGAAATAATCAGATTGCAGATCTTAAAATTCCGGTCTCTAAAGAAGGAACTATTGGAATTCTTTCTTTCAAGGAAGCTGAGAAGTTTATGGTTCATAATGAATATAGTTTCTTTGGTTCTATAAAAAGAGGATTTACCCTTACCATTGAAAGTTTAACCTATCAGATCAAACAGTTTAAACTGATCTTCAACAAAAAAATCCAGGGGTATAAAAAAGTAGGTGGTCCACTTGCTATTGTAAAGAACATGCCGGTAAGTAAAGATGCCCAAGGAGGTGTTTCTATTGACTGGACTGCATTCTGGGGCTTTACAGCAATGTTCTCCGTATGGTTGGCATTCCTTAACCTTATTCCTATTCCTGGGCTTGATGGTGGACATGTTATATTTACACTATACGAGATGATTGTAGGAAAACCAGTTCCTCAAAAAGTATTGGAAAACGCTCAAATGGTGGGAGTTATCTTCCTTTTAGGATTAATGGCTCTTATTTTTGGAAGCGATATTATTAAAGCCATTACAGGAACTTTATAATTTTTTGAAAATTTTTCTTAAAAATATTTGCAGGGTATAAATATTCGTCCTATATTTGCACCACTTAAAACAAAGGACATTCCTCCTTAGCTCAGTTGGTTAGAGCATCTGACTGTTAATCAGAGGGTCGCTGGTTCGAGCCCAGCAGGAGGAGCAAAAAAGACTTACAGAAATGTAGGTCTTTTTTTATTTACGCAAAAAATTAGCGTCTTCAACCCCTTTTTTTGTATTCACTTTGTATAGCCTTTGTACAAAATCAAACATTCTAATTTGAATACTTAGTCTAAAAAATCTACTCTTCATTCTATTAATAATATCATCAATTTTAATTTGAACAATAGGAAGAAAAGCTTGGAAAAACAATATTTTTTATTATCTAAAGTTTTCTGCTTAGCGAACATATTTTTATATAAAAAATAATTCAAAACATAAAAAAATCTAAGATTCGTGAAATATTTTTTTAACTTAGCCAAACTAAAAAATAAAACAATCGATGAACAAAAAATTTATTCTGCAGTTACTGTTAGTAGTAGCTGTCTTATTCTTTTTTAATTCCTGTAGAACAGATGAAGTAACCCAGAACGAGAAAAGAACTGAAAGAGAGAAAATTGAAGCCTTTGTTAAGTTTGAGAACAACTTAACTAATCAAAAAAAAAACTCTGAATACATCAGTTATCATAAACCGTTTAAAGAAATCATCCAAGCGTTTATGAACAAAAATCCAGCTTTTGCTCAGAAATTCCAGAATGAAGTAGGTGACATTTATTTTGACCTAAGAAGTTTAACATACGGAGAAGCTTCAAAAGTTATTGCCTACCCTATCATGAAAGACGACAAAGTAAATGCTTTTCTAATTGGGGTGGTAAATCCGCAAAGAGATTGGGTAAATTTTACAGTGGCTAAAGATAATACTCCTGAAGTACAACGTATCATTTCCAAGTTTCAAAACTTTTATAATTCAGCCTCTGTAACATCAAGAAGCAGAGAAAAAGAGCAACCTATAGAAGAAATTGTAATTGTTGTTGAAACGGGTATTCCTGGTGGAACAACTTCTGGGGGCGTTACCTTTCCTTATGTCGACCATAATGGTTTTGGTAGCGGTATGAGTGGTGGTGGAACTTCATATGGTGGTGGTGCAGGTGGTGCTCAAGTCCCTCCCCCACAAAGCCCTTGTGAAAAGATTAAAGAACAAAAAAATAAACCCGAATTTAATCAGAAAATTGATGATTTAAGAGGAAAGACAGCACAACAAAAGGAAACAGGCTACATACAAAAAACAGATGGAAGTTATTTATATCAACAAAACGCATCCACTAATAATAATTCTAATTCTTTAAGTTTACCCAACTCAAACCTTACACAAAATAAAGATATAACAGGATACATGCACACTCATGTTGATGATTTTACATTAACAAATAGTGATGGTATTGAAGAGACAAGAAAAGGTATAAAAATGTTTTCTCCTGCTGATGTAGGGTATTTTATGGATATGCTTTCTAATGCTCAGGCAGCAGGGAGGCCATTAGATGATGTTTATGCAGTAATGGTTACTACAAACGAAACCTATGAAATCAGATTTACAGGAAACCAATACCAAATTAAAACTTTTACTGACCAACAGATTGAAGGATTTAAAGAGGGTTATAAAAATGCAATGTTAAAATCAGATAATAAAGCAGCAACTTTTTTGAATTTTTTAAGTGAAAAAATGAATATTAAGGCTACAAATTTGTATAAGCTAAATTCAAGTGGAGGAACGGAAGAAATTAAACTTAACGGGGATAAAGTAACCACAACGACAAGTGATTGTCCAAATTAAAATTAATTATATGAAAAATATTTTTTTTATTATACTAACAATATTTACGACGGCTCTAAATGCACAAATAGTATCTCTAGAGACATTAGCACAATGTCATAGCAATAATCAAACATGCCCAAGTTATACATACGTAAAAGATATTAACGGACTTCTAAATAAATATGCGGGAACTTGGAAAGGTAGTCTTGACGGAAAAACCTATGAAATTAACATTATAAAAAAAGAAAATGTACCAATAGAATTTTCAAACACTACATGGGATATGTTAATCGGAAGAGTTAAAATAACCGATTCTAACGGAAGTGTTTTATTTAATAATTTTAATAAGACAGACAATGATGCAAGTTTGGGTTATAATTTCCAAAAAGATTTAAAGTTATACTTAATGAATTTCTCTGGAGGAAAGTCAGGTTGCATTGATATTGGATTTATGTACATGGGTATTAAACCTGAAACCCCCAATAAAATGACAATCAACTTTCATCCAGATTATGATATTGTAACCCAAGATTGTAGTAATTTTAAAACTACTATGCCAACTAATAATATTATACATTTAACAAAGCAATAAATTCAATTTGAATTATTGGTAAAGAAATGATTGGTTTTACTACAACTACACTATAGTAAAACCAATCACTTTTATTTAATTCCCAACCACAACTGGATAGGAATCTTCACAATCTCTAAACAACACATCAAACTTCTGAATAATCATATTTTTAAGACAAGTGAAGGTTTTATCTAACTTTTTAATCTTAATATAATTTTTAAGTTTGGTTTTACTCCTACCCTTTGTAGCATCAGAACCAAAATCTCTTTTCCAAAAGGCATATTCTAACTTATTCCCCTGATTAGCAATTTCTGTATCAGTAAGACCTTCAGTAAACCTATCATCCACAATCATCAAAGAATCAAACTTCATTAAAAAATCGCAGAATAGTATAACATTTTTCTGCGGGTCGTATAAATCACAAAAGTTCAATATACCAAACTTCTCTAATTCCTTTGAGTTATCCTTTAGTTCTATCCTCATAAGTTTATTCTGTCTGCCCTTATCATAAATCTTAAATGTATAATTCCCTGATTTAAACAGTTTCAATATCTTTTCTATTGAGGCAAGAAATCCGGAATCCTTTCAGCACAGTAATTATATTATTAAAGGCAAAGGATCAGCAAAGGATGATCTGAGAGCAGTGGGCTTCAGAACATGGAAAGCTCAAGAAGTTTTACGTATGGTATAATGGATGAAAAAACACAATGAATCGAACAATAAAAAAGTATATTTTACAGGATTTGATATTCATAGCTTTTATAGCTTCATAAATAAGCTTAAAAAAGAATGTAAGGACCAATGTCTTCAATCATAAAAAACCTACCTAATTGAGCTGTCTATTGGTCAAATTCAGAGATAAAAAACAAAAAAGCAGTATAACAGTAATGGATAAGAAGGGTAAAGCTACTGCAGATTCAACTATTTCAACTATTAAAAAAGAGACGAGCATTGCCAAGTCTGTTGAAACGGATCTGACATGGCTCAATCAATACATTTGTCTTTTAGAACAAAATACTGAATTAAATACCTTAACGAGGGACCAATTCGTGGTTGAAAATGTTTTATGGATAAAGAGAACCATAATCCGAATTCAAAAATAGTTCTTTGGGCTTCAATAAGAAACCAGCCTGTATGAAAAAATACCTATCTGAACAATTGGGTAAAGATTATACAGCAATAGGCTTTGCCTTTCATTCCGATCAATATACTATAAAAGGAGAAAATGGACTAATAGCTTATGATGCACTGGAACTTCTGAATTCCATTAACGGAACCTTATTTTATCCTTGATATCAAAAAAATAAAAAAGGATAATAATGAAAAATTGAAATGGTTTATTGAAGGATTAGATTTCAGAATCACAAGCTCCAGGAATAAGCCAGATGAGTTTAGTCCTAAAAATAGATCGGAAGACTTTATTTGTCCCATATTCATTAACAAGTTTACAGCCTCACTTTTATTGAAATAAAGGATATCTTCTCCCTAGAAATAGTATCTTTAAAAACAGCTTTTATCGTTTGTATTTCAAATTTTAATTATTTTATGAAATTTAATTTATTGAAAAATAAAACAATAGCAATTTTCTTCAAATATTAAGCGATAAAAACTTGCTTGGTACGGATATTCCTATTATATTTGCACCACTTAAAACAAAGGACATTCCTCCTTAGCTCAGTTGGTTAGAGCATCTGACTGTTAATCAGAGGGTCGCTGGTTCGAGCCCAGCAGGAGGAGCAAAAAAGACTTACAGAAATGTAGGTCTTTTTTTATTTCTATAATTCTACTCAATAATCTTGGGACAATGATTTTAAAATCATTTAATCAATTCTAAACCCAAGGTCAAAAATTGGTGAATTCAGGTAACCTTTCTTCATACGATCACAAATGTTCTTTCATTTCGAATTTTATTCTGAAAAGGCCTTTATTCAATACTGATAAAAAAATCAAAATCTATAAACTATTTCTTAACCAAGTATAAAGTGTTCTGCTTCTTCAAAACTGCTAAACAATTTAAATATTCTTCTCTATAACTTCAAATAAGCCTTATTTTTGTTACAATTCAAATTATGAAACTCCAAACTAGCTAATTTGTATAATAACCCATTTTTAGGCCTAAAAAAGCTTAAGAATAATGGATAGCAAATGACTCTTTTCTTATAAGATAAATGAATACTCCTTACATTGGAGAATGAGCAATAAGTAATCTATAATGATGGTGAATATTTCTATGATCCCTTAGATGGTTAGTGCTCTTCACTCTTTATCATCCCGTTGGGATCCAGACAATGGGATTCGTAATTTTATTCAGCTATTTACGGAAGCTTACTGCATAGCCTTATAGTTACTAAAGATCCTTAC
>NZ_JAGIPR010000009.1 GCF_017877355.1 Chryseobacterium jejuense
AACCTATAAAAAACAAAATCAGAATAGGAAAATTCCTACTCTGATTTAAGTATATTTGAAATATTAAACTAGTCAACCTTTTTCAGGACTAGTCATTATATTCATTTTATTGAAGCTTCTTTTCTTAAAATAGATCGAAACTCTTTAATAAGAAATTTTTGTTTTCAATGCACATTTGTTGGATTTCTAATCTATTTCTAAAATGAGAATATGTTAAAATATTTTTTGCTGGCAATAATATTGTAGGATAGTTAATGAGTTGCTTAATAGGGTTTTTAGGTGAAAAATGGAAAACGGTCATGTGGTATATAAAACTTTGTATATTGTTAAAATTGATTGATTTTTTTTATTTTAAACATCTATTTAGTTGAAAATTAGCGCTATTATAATTTAGATTCATTATAAATAATTTTTTTTATGTCGAATTATTAATTGTTAAATCCCTTTTTAAAACACTTATTTTTTATTTTCAATAGTAAATATGGGTAAATATTATGAATCTTTCTGTTTTGGAGGGGGTATTTGTGTTGCATTGTGAATGGAAATCACTAATCTGTGCATATAAAATTTGCTAGTGTTAATATTTATTAACATATTTGCCTCTAAAATATATTAAAATTTGTTAATATGAATGTTAAACTACGTGTATTAAGTGCTGGAGCATTGTTCTTTTTGGGGCAAGCAGCTTTTGCACAAAAAGCAAAGAAAGATACTATAACAGAGAAAGCAATTGATGAAGTTGTTATTACTGGCTCTTATGGTATTAAAGTAACACCTGAGCAGGCTGTTGGATCATTTTCTAAAGTTTCTGGAGATGCATTAACAAAGCCAGCTGCCTTATCTATAGATAATGCTTTACAGGGGAGAGTTACGGGATTGACCACTACAGCGAGTTCAGGACAACCTGGAGCAGCCACTATTACATTAATTAGAGGATTAACGTCATTAACGAGAGGAAATGATCCTTTGTATGTAATTGATGGAGTTCCAATCCCATCTGGAGATATTTCAGGGGTGTTAACAACTTCTAATGCTTTATCTTTAATCAACCCTTCTGATATTGAAGATGTTCAGGTTTTAAAAGATGGCGTTGCAACAGCTCTTTATGGATCTAGAGGTGCAGCAGGTGTAATTGTTATTACGACAAAATCTGGTAAAAAAGGAAAAGCTAATTTACAGTTCCATACTGAAATTGGTGGTTCAGATGTCGCATTTGATAAGATGGTATTTGCCAATGCTGATGAGCACATGTCTCTTTTAGGATTAGGGCTTTACAATAGAGGAGTTGCTTCATCTTTAGCTGAAGGAAAAGAGATTGCAATTGATGAATATCAGTGGGATGGTAAAACAGATACAAACTGGAGAAAATTAGTTCAAAGAAATAATCCAGCATTTAGTAAATATAACTTTAACTTCTCAGGGGGAAAAGAGAATTTTACAATTTATGCCTCTTTAGGGTATTTACAACAAGAAGGTCTTGATAGATCTGCTAAATTTGACAGATATAATGCCAACTTAAAAGCTAACTGGAAAGCTAGTGAAAAGTTAAGCATGACTTTTAGTACAATGCTATCAAGAACAGTTCAGTCTGGTCCAACAGATGCTTCTTCGTTTGGAAACCCGGTGTTTGCAGGTAAACTTTTATCTCCTACACAAAAACCATACAACGCTGATGGTAGTTATAACACAGATTTATATTTCTTAAATCCTGAATTTAACCCTATTGGTCTTCAGAATGAGAATAGTACAAAAGCTACTTTTAATAAGGTGTTAACTACTGTTTCCGCAGATTATAAGTTTCTTCCAAATTTTACATATGCAACTAACTTTGGTTTAGATTATACAAATGAAGATGGATATATTTATTGGAATCCTGATTTTGGTGACGGTACGTTTGATGGAGATAAAAATGGTAATGGACTTTTACAAAAAAGTTTAGGGAACAGACAGACATGGAACTGGTATAACTTTATTCACTATAGTAAAACATTTGCTGAAAAACATGATGTAAGTGCTTCCGCGGGTATGGAGGCTACACAAAGTAAAATTAACTTCAATAGTTTCTCTGCCCAAGGTTTCCCTGCAGGAACAAGAATCAAGCAGGCGATTGTAGCAGCTAACCCTGTAGGAGCTTCTTCCGATAGTGATCAAAGAAGTTTGATAGGATATGTACTAAGAGGTGCCTATACCTATGATAAATTTGTTTCTATTTCAGCTTCAGTAAGAAGAGATGGTTATTCTGGATTTACAGACTACTGGGGGACTTTCTTCGGAGTTGGTGCTAGTGTAGACTTAGGTAGAAAAATAAATGGATTGAATAATATTTTCAAATCCCTTAAAATTAGAGCAAGTTATGGTGAGAATGGAAACCAGGCCCTTTCTTCTTATGATAAATTAGCTTTATATAACTATGGAGGAAATTACTTAAATACAAATGCTGGTTATATTACTTCCTCAGGAGCGACTAGAGATGGTCTAAATTGGGAAACGTCTAAAAAGACGAATATTGGTCTAGACTTTGAAATTGGTAAAAAAGGATCAGTATATGGAACGTTAGATCTTTATAATAATAAAAATGTAAACCAAATCTTTGAGGTTCCAAACCCAGCAAGTACAGGTATTGGTACAGTTATTAAAAACTTAGCAGATTCATATAATAAAGGTATTGAAGCTACATTAGGATTTAGAGTTTCTAATGAGAGTTTAAGATGGGATATTAAAGGAAGTTATTCATATAATAAAGCTGAAATTACGAAACTTGCTGGAGATCAGTTACCTACGGTTATTGCGGGTAGAAAAGCTTTCTTTACTGGACATAATCCAACTGAATACTATATGAGATTATGGGCTGGTGTTGATCCTAAGAATGGAGACCCATTATGGTATACTGATGATACAAGATCAGCTACAACTAATGACATTAACAAAGCTAAACAATCCTTTACAGGCAAAAGTGCAATGCCAAAACACATTGCTAGTTTAATAAATGATGTTGAATATAAAAACTTCAAACTATCTTTTATGTTTACTTACCAAGGTGGATATTCAGTATATGACGAATGGGGATGGTTATATAATGGGGATGGACAGTATATTAACATTAACTATTTCAAGTCTGCATTAACTGATTCTTGGACTCCTGAGAATCCTGGAGCTTCAAGACCTAAATTTAGATATGAAGGGAATAAAAATTCAACTACAGCTTCAACACGTTATCTGTTTGATGGAGATCACATCAGACTTAGAAATATTGAGCTAGGATATACTTTCACTAAAAATCTTTTAAATATTGATGGACTTAATAGTGTATATGTATATTTTAGAGGAGTGAATCTATGGACATATGCTTTCGATAAAGATTTATATTTTGATCCAGAAGCTAATACTAATGCCAACAGATACACTGCGTCAAATATGGGTATTTATGACCAAACGCAGCCGAATCTTAGGCAGTATGTAATGGGAGTAGTTGTGAATTTTTAATTAGTAAGTAAAATGAAGAATATAAAAATTTTTGCAGTATCATTATTATTAATGTCTGCAGGTGCAGGTATAGTTTCAAGTTGTAGTAATGATTTTCTAGTTGAAAATCCAGAAGCAAATCCACCACTAACAGAAGCTATTACCAACGAGAAAACACTAAATATTGCAGTTGATGGTTTATATAACTACATGCAAACTAACAATGTGTCAATAAATGGGATTAGTATAGTGCAGAATAATTATTCGGCTTTAATCCCAACCATAACTGAACTAATGGGAGACAATGCCTTTGTTATAGCTAATAATTCTAACCGTTTTGCATGGACAAGATTATCTGACTTATCAGGTTATAATGTCAACAATGGTGACTTTGGCTCTTTGTGGAATTCTCTATATAGATTGATATCAAATGCTAACTTTATTTTAGAACATGAACCTAAAGTGGGTGGAGGAAATACAGCTAATTTATATGCACAAGCTCGAACTGTTAGAGCAATGTCATATCTAACACTAGTTAGTTTCTTTTCTGAAAACTATGGAGCAGGAAATCAAGAATATGGTGTTCCTTTAGTGTTAAAATATGATCCAAATGTTAAAAGTGCAAGGGCTTCTGTTGCAGAAGTTTATGCTCAAATATTAAGTGACCTTAAATCGGCTGAAGCTTCTATTGGCACTGGAAATGGAGTGGCTAAATTAAACAAAGATGCGGTAAATATATTATTATCAAGGTATTATCTTGCTACTAAGGATTATAATAAAGCTTTGACATATTCCGAATCAGTTTTAAGTGCAGGAAGTATTCTTGACAAGAGTGGTGTAGCGAATTTCTTTAAAAATGATGCAACGGATACTGGAGGGGAAGCTATTTTCCAAGTTGAATATAACGGAACAGATATACCTGCTGCTAATGATGGTATTACTGCTACTTGGTATTCTGGAGGTAGATATAAGCAAAATTTTGCAACATTAGCATTCCTTAATAAGCTAGGAGCTGGTGATATTAGAAAAGATAATTGGTACAAAGGGCCATTAGCTGGTTTTTCTGATAACCCTAAGCCTGTGGATGTGCTGAAATATACGGCAGTAGATAAAGATGTAATGGTTTTCAGAAGAACTGAAGCTGTATTTAATAAATTAGAAGCACTTTATTATACTAACCCTACTCTTGCTCTTACTGAGCTTAATACTTGGGTTAAGACTAATAGGGATGCTGGTTATAATTTTACACTAACAGGAACAGCATTGTTAGATGAAATTTTATCTCAAAAAGATATAGAATTGTTCTTAGAAGGGTTTAGATATCTTGATTTAAAGAGAAATGGTAGAAATATTGTTAATCCACAAACGGGGACTAATATGACACCTGCTAATAAGCAGATGAAGGCTTTACCAATACCTCTGGGAGAAATTCAAACTAATCCTAGTATGAAGCAATTCCCTGAATATTAATTTACAATAATTATATTATAAAAGCCCCTGCTTCTAAGCAGGGGTTTTTTATTTACTATTATTTCTTATTTTTGCTGAACAATAATGAATAATGAAGTATATCCTTTTCATAATCACTTTCTTTGGCTTTGCGGCCAGTGCACAGGTTGTTAAAACAGAAGATGCCAAAAAAACCAAGCAGCCGGAAGATACTCTGGTCATAGACTCCGGGAAGAAAGATTCCTTGAAAATTTTCAAACCTACTATCAATGATTACCAATATCAGACTCAATTTTCAGAAAAGAAAGTTTTTGATACAGTAATGACTTTTGATAAAACTTATATTTTTTCACAATACAACAATAATGATAACTTCGGAAGAGTGCAGCCTGCCAATATCGGATCAGGATTTAATCCTCTTGTATTTGAAGTGAATGCAGAACAGAATTTATCCTTATTACCTTCCAATAAATCTTATATGATTCTGGGAGCAAATGATGTGAAGTACTACGATGTGAAAACACCTACAGCAACATTTATTTATCATAATGCAATGAGAAATGGGGCTGCACTAAGATCTACCTATACTCAAAATATTGGAAAAAGATTCAATTTTGCCATTGAATATATGGGACTTCGTTCACAAGGACTTTACAGAAATTCCCTGGCTGCGAACAACAATACCCTATTTTCAGGACACTATGTTTCGAAAAGCGGAAACTATGAATTGTTTGCCCATTATCTTCATCAGAATGTTAACAATCAGGAGAGTGGGGGAATTACTGAAGATAATCTGTTTCAAAGTGGAGACAGCAATTATAAAAACAGACAGAATGCTCAGGTTAACCTGGCTTCAACGAGTTCACAATTTGCTTACAGAAGATATTATCTGAGCCATCAGTTTACTCCTTTCAATGCTGCGAAGTTTCCATTCAGTATTAGACATACAATTTTTCATCAGGGCAATAAATATTATTACAATCAGGGAGGGTTGGAAGATTATTGGTATGATACCGCTGCGGAGTTAGTGAGTGGATTCCCTTTGACAACAAAAAAATATTCCAGCAACCTGAGTAATACCTTGAGTTTGGTTTTTAATAATGAAAAATTCAAGTTAGATGCAGGAGTTCGTTATCAGATGATTAAATTTGGAATCAATGATATTGTAGCACTTAATGGGGTACCTTTTCCTAATGAACTTAAAGAAAACAGAATTGGGGCGGTAGGGAACATGCAGGTAAAACTTTGGGATAAAGTTCAGTTGAACTCATTTCTTGAGTTTTCAAACGGAAGTCAGTTTAAAAGTTATCTAAGAACAGCAAATAATCTGAAGTTTGAGCCGATAAAAGATTATTTTGTGAATGCAAAAGTAAACTTCCAGAGTGCTTACCCTTCATTCAATTATTTATTAAATACTTCTGTTTATAATAACTTCAATTATTATCTTGAAAATGCCAAGAACCAATCAGTAATGGAGCTTGGAGGAAGCATTAATTTGAAATGGTTTAAAACTGAACTTTTTGCCAACTACTTCAGAATTGACAATTATACTTATTTTGACAGTAACTACGCTCCAAAACAAAGTGAGAACTCACTGAACATTTCCCAAATTGGAGGAGATGCTACTTTTAGTTACGGGAAATTCCATTTGAACACAAGATTGCATTTCCAAAATGCATTAACCAATAAAAATCTGCTTCCAATGCCAAGTTTTGTAGGAAGAGCTAACTTCTTTTATCAGACTCTGGCATTTAAAAAGGCGGCAGAAATACAGGTAGGACTTAAAGTATATTACTTCTCTAAATTTAATTCCAGAGAATATTTCCCGGTTCTTAATGAGTATGTTCTTCCTGGTACCAGTTCATTCTCTATTGGAGGGCAGCCTATTGCGGATCTATACATTAATATGAAGGTGAAGAAAATGTTCTTTTTTATAGAAGGTCAACAGATAGGAACCGTTATTTCTAATAATAAAGCTTATGCATTTCCACATTATCCGGTGTATGATTTCAGACTGAATATCGGAATCGTGTGGTATTTGTTCAACTAAAAACGATACAGGTTGAAAACAATTAATAAAATATCATTTAATGATATAGAAAGCATACCTCAATTAGTAAAAGATTTTTTGAATCAGAATATTGAGGGTTTTGAAAATAAAACATTTTCTGTAGAGCATTTTAGCCAGCAGATTCATTTAAAAAAAGATTCTTTTTCATCAGAGCAGAGGAATATATTATTTGATGTTTTTGAGAAACAGTTATCAGATCTTAATCTTTCTTCGAAACAAAAAGAGAATCTTGAAAATCTGAAGTTACCAAACACTTTTACCATTACAACCGGACATCAGTTGAATCTATTCTCGGGGCCGGTTTTCTTTGTCTACAAAATTTTACAGACCATAAAAACCTGTACCTTTCTTAAGGAGCATTTTCCTGACTTTAATTTCGTTCCGGTATATTGGATGGCTTCTGAAGATCATGATTTTGCAGAGATTAACCACTTTAAAACGGAGAATAATTATTATGAAATTAATGAGAAATCCGGTGGACCTGTAGGTAGAATTAAGATTAGTGATACTTACTTTATCTCTGAATTTGAAAAAGAATTTAAAGATTCTGTTTTCGGTACAGAATTGATCTTAATGTTGAAAGAGGCCTATAAGGTTGGAAATACTTTGACACAAGCAATTCAGATTTTGGTGAATCGCCTTTTTTCCGAATTTGGATTATTGATTCTGGATGGAGATTCAAAGGGCCTTAAAGAACAGATTAAAGAAGTTTTTAAAGATGAGCTACTAAATTTCAGTTTACAGAAAACTTCAAAAGAGAAAGTAGATTTCCTGACTGATAAATATGGAAAAGTTCAGGTGAATCCTCGTGAAATTAATCTTTTTTATCTTTCCGAAACGAGAGACAGAATCGATTTTAATGGACAGAAATATTTTGTTGTAGATACAGATATTCAGTTTACAGAACAAGAAATCATCACTGAGCTTGAAAATCATCCGGAAAAATTCAGTCCGAATGCTTTAATGCGCCCGGTATATCAGGAAAAAGTATTGCCGAATCTTGCCTATATCGGAGGAAATGCCGAAATTATGTATTGGCTGGAACTGAAAGATTATTTCTCAAAATTACATATTCCGTTCCCCATCCTGATTCCAAGAAATTCCATGCTTTTCCTGAAAGAGAAAACACTGGGAAAAATTGAAAAACTTGATCTTAAAATAGAAGATTTCTTCCAGAATTTTACAGTGATTACCAATCGCAAGATTTTAAAAGATAATTCTATTTTAGAATTACTGGATAAAAAAGAAGAAATTTTGACCAACAGCTTTGCTGAATTAAAAGTATCTGCGGAAACCACTGAAAAATCCTTTGGAAATATGGTGAAAGCAGAAGAAGTGAGACAGCTGAAATCATTTAAAAGAATGAAGAAACGTCTTCTTCATGCAGAAAAAATAAAGCAGGGTGAATTACTGGAAAGGCTTGAAAATCTGTTTTTAGATGTACATCCTTCCAAAATATGGCAGGAAAGAGTTTATAACTTTAGTGTATTCTTTTCGGACGAAGGCTATCCATGGCTTGAAAATTGTTTGGAAGAGATGGTGGTTCAAGATTCCAAATTAATAATTGTTGCCATTTAATTTTAAAGAAGTATTTTTGTAAATTATAATTATCGAATATGATAAAGAGGTTTTTTATTCTATCCAGTTTATGTATGGTTTTGGGGGTTTCAGCCCAAAAGTCGCATACCGTTGTGCAAGGTGATAACCCTTACAACATTGCAAAAAAATATGGAATAACTGTAGATGAATTGCTGAAACTAAACCCTAAACATAAAGATGGTAAGCTAGCTATCGGAGATGTTTTAACCGTAAAAACAGAAAAAGCTGCAGCTCCGGCTGCTCCTAAAACTGCTGCACCTGAAAAAGTAGGAACAATTGCGGGAACTCCGGTGGGTAAAATTATTTTACAGCCTAAGCAGACCATCTATGGGATTACAAAACAATACAGAATTTCTGAAACAGATCTGAGAAAACTGAATCCTGAACTGGATTCTCACATGAAGATCGGGGATGAGATCACATTACCTCTTACCAGCATCAAAAAATATGGAGGAGATCAGCCTACCGTAACAACAACGGTAACAAAACCTGTAGAAACTCCTGTTGAAAAAACAGTAACAGCTACACCTACGCCTGCTGTAGAAGGAGAAACTTACGTGATTCAGGCCAAAGATAATTATTACAGAATTACAAAACAGTTTGGAATCAGCCAACAGGACCTTTATGCTTTAAACCCAGGTTTGGAAGAAAAAGGATTAAAACCTGGTGAGACTATCAAAATAAAAAGATCAAATACAGAAACTGTAGTTGAAACAACCAATTCAAAAGCAAAAATGGATGCAGGGAATGAGAATTCTTCAACGGTTTCCAATAATGTTGTAGTTGGTGATGACTACGTTACCTATACCGTTCAGCAGGGAGATACAGTGTTCTCTATTGTGAATAAGTTTGGAGTAAGTATTGATGAATTAATCGCTCTTAACCCAGATCTTTCAAAAGGATTGAAAGCCGGAATGGTTTTGAAAATCAAAAAGCAGGATCCGGTATATAGTAAGAAAAACGGAGATGCATTAAGTGTAGTATTGATGCTTCCTTTTGGATACAGTACTAACGAAACTCAATACAGAAGCATGGCTCTTGATTTCTTAACAGGTGCTAAACTTGCTATTGAAAGAAATGCAAGAGGAGGTCAGAAACTGGATGTCAAAATTGTAGATTCCGGAAATGAAGCTTCTTTCAAAAACTCTCTTACACAGATCAATCCTGAAAATACAGATCTTATTATTGGTCCATTCTTTAAGTCCAATGTAATTGACGTATTAGATTTTACTAAAAATCAAAAAATTCCTGTAGTAGCACCATTTGCCAATACACCGGAGTTATACAACTATAACAATTTGATTATCGTTGAAACAAATAATCAAACCTATGCAGATAAACTTGTAGAAGAAGTTAAAGCAGTATATTCAGATCAAAAAATATATGTAGTGGCAGACGCTAAAAAAGAAAATGCAAACTACATTAAATCAGGGCTTGAAAAAGCAGTAAAGAATCCTAATATCGTTATTGTAAACTCTCCGGCAGATATTCAGCTGGATCAAAACATGATGACAGGGCAGTCAGCTCCGGTAATTGCTGTTTTAGCCAATGAGGATATGGGAGAAGTTTTTGCTAATAAAGTGATTGCTCTTTCTAAAGAAGTACAGGGAGTAAAAGCATTCAGTATGTTCTATTCTCCGGTTTTTGAAAAGAAAGTGGATGATTTGAGCCAGGCAAGTCTGGTATATCTGATGGACAGAAAGATCAATACAGACGGTAACTTTGAAAAAGAGATTCTGGCAGCTTATAAAAGTAAATACTGCAAGACTCCTCCAAAATATGCTATCGTAGGTTTTGATGTTGTTAATGATATGTTGACAAGAGAAAATAAAAAAGGAGAAATTTTCAAACAGATGAATAAGGTGCAGACTCAGCTTGCAACAAAATTCGAGTTTGTAAAATCTAAAGCAAACGGAGCTTATGTAAACACAGGGTACAGAGTAATCCGATTGGTACCTTAGATGATTTATCTTTGTTTAAAAGGATATTGTTAACATTATAGTTATATTTGCATAATATTTAATTCAATACATGAAAGCACTTGTATTTCCAGGGCAGGGTTCTCAGTTCGTAGGAATGGGAAAAGAATTGTATGATTCTAGAAAAGATATTAAAGATCTGATGGAATCTGCCAATGAAATTTTAGGTTTCGACATTCTTTCCATTATGTTTCACGGAACGGATGCGGATCTTAAGAAAACAGAGGTTACCCAGCCTTCAATTTTTATACATTCAGTAGCAGCATTAAAAGCAGTAAACGGTCTTGGAGCTGAAATGGTAGCAGGACATTCTTTAGGAGAGTTCTCAGCATTGGTAGCTAATGGCGTTTTATCTTTTGATGACGGTTTGAAACTGGTTTCTGAAAGAGCAAAGGCAATGCAGGAAGCTTGTGATGCTAATCCAAGTTCTATGGCAGCTATTTTAGGTCTTGAAGATGCTAAAGTTGAAGAAATCTGTGCACAGATCAATGGAATTGTGGTTCCGGCAAACTATAACTGTCCGGGGCAATTGGTAATTTCAGGAGAAACTTCCGCCGTAGAGGAGGCTTGTGTGAAATTAAAAGAAGCTGGAGCAAAAAGAGCTTTACTATTACCGGTAAACGGAGCTTTCCATTCACCATTGATGCAGCCGGCTCAGGAAAGATTAGCAGCTGCTATCGAGAATACAAAATTCAGAAAGGCAACTATCCCTGTATATCAGAATATCACCACTACAGCAGTAACGAATCCTGATGAGATTAAACAAAATCTTATCGATCAGCTTACAGGTCCTGTAAAATGGACTCAGTCTGTACAGAATATGATTAAAGACGGTGCATCTAACTTCGTGGAAGTTGGACCAGGAAAAACCCTTCAGGGATTAATCAAAAAAATTGACGGATCTGTAGACTCTGCTTCTGCAATCTAATTCATAAAAAATATGAGCGCGATATTTTCACCGGGAAAGCTTATGCTTACTTCAGAATATTTCGCAATTGATGGAGCTCTTGTCTTAGCGGTACCCACCAAGCTAGGACAAGAGTTTTTCTTTGAAGAAAAAGATGATTATCAGTCTTTAATTCTTTGGGAAGCTCTTCATCAGAACAAACCTTGGTTGAAAGCTGTTATTGATTATAAGACATGGCAGATTCTGGAAACCAATATTCCATCAAGCGCTGAATTTATTGTAAAGACATTAAAGAACGTTCAGAAGCTTTCTGCTACAAAATTCAAAAACGATTTTACTTACCATCTAAAAACCAACCTTCAATTTCCTGCTGATTTTGGCCTTGGAAGCAGTTCTACATTAATGAACAACCTTGCAGAATGGGCGGATATTGATCCATTTTACTTAAATACAATCAGTTTAGGAGGCAGTGGTTATGATATTGCGGTTGCTAAAGAAAAGTCTGCAGTTCTTTTTCAGAGCAAACCGGAGATCAGATATGAGAAAGTAGATTTTAATCCATCCTTTAAAAATGAACTGATTTTTATTCATCTAAATCAGAAACAGGATAGCCGGGAAGGAATCAACCTTTATAAATCAAAAAAGAAGTCTCAGGAATTAGTGAATGAATTTTCAGATATCACAAAGAAAATTTTATTATGCAATGAATTGGAAAAATTTTCTGAGTTAATGATGATTCATGAGCGTAAAATTTCCGATTTTATTGAAATTCCTACAGTTAAAGAAAAAATATTCTCAGACTGCCCTGTATTTGTCAAAAGTTTGGGGGCCTGGGGCGGAGATTTCGTGATGAGTGCCAAATTTGGGGGCTTTAAAGACTATTTTTGGGAGAAAGGTTTTACTACTGTTTTTGAATGGCCTGATTTAATTAATTTATAATCAGTGTTTTACACGTCCTTTTTTTTATTTGTCATTCTGACTTATATCAGTATATTTAAACCACCTTTAACAAATAATTAATATTATTTTTGTTGAAGTCAATAAAGAAATAGAAAATATAAGTAAAATGAAAAACACTAAAATCATCCAGGATTTAGAGAAATTAGGGATTAAAGGAAACTATGAAGTAGTGTATAATCCATCTTATGAAGAATTATACCAGGCTGAAGTTTCTCCTGAAAATCAGGGGTTTGAGAAAGCGGAACTTACGGAATCGGGCGCGGTATCAGTAAAAACAGGAATTTTCACAGGTCGTTCACCTAAAGACAGATATATTGTTCAGGATGATGTTACAAGAGATACAATTTTCTGGGATGGTAAAGTAAACTTACCTACTACAGCAGAAATTTTCGGGTCTTGTAAAGAACTAGTGCTGAACCAGCTTGCTGAATCTAAAAAGATTTATGTAGTAGATACATTCTGCGGAACGAATGCAGATACGAGACTTAAAGTAAGATTTATCGTTGAAGTAGCATGGCAGGCGCATTTTGTTACTAATATGTTCATTCGTCCTTCTCACTATGAGCTTGAAAACTTTGGAGAACCAGATTTCACAGTAATCAACGGTTCCAAAACAACAAACCCTAACTGGGAAGCTCAGGGATTGAATTCTGAAAACTTTATCATGTTCAACCTTACTGAAAAACTACAGATTATTGGTGGTACTTGGTACGGAGGTGAAATGAAAAAAGGGATGTTTGCGATGATGAACTATTACCTTCCATTAAAAGGGATGGCTTCAATGCACTGTTCTGCTAACGTAGGAGAGAAAGGTGATGTAGCTTTATTCTTTGGTCTTTCAGGAACAGGAAAAACTACGTTGTCTGCAGATCCGAAAAGATACCTTATCGGTGACGATGAGCACGGTTGGGATAACAACGGAGTATTCAACTATGAAGGAGGATGCTATGCTAAAGTTATCGACTTATCAGAAGAAAAAGAACCAGATATCTTCGCTGCAATTAAGAGAGATGCACTTCTTGAAAACGTTGTTGTTAACAATGGAGTAGCAGATTATACAGACGGATCTATCACTGAAAATACAAGAGTTTCTTACCCAATCTATCATATTAACAAGATTGTATTGCCTTCTAAAGCAGGACATGCTAAAAAGATTGTTTATCTTTCAGCAGATGCATTCGGAGTACTTCCTCCGGTTTCTATCCTGAATGAAGATCAGGCTCAATACCACTTCCTTTGCGGTTATACCTCTAAATTAGCAGGAACTGAAAGAGGAATTACTGAACCTCAGCCATCTTTCTCTCCGGCATTTGGTGAAGCGTTCCTTACATTACACCCAACAATGTACTCTAAAACATTGATCGGAAAAATGAAAGAGCACGGTGCTAAAGCGTATTTGGTAAACACAGGTTGGAATGGTACTGGAAAGAGAATTTCTCTAAAAGATACAAGAGCAATCATTGATGCAATCATTGACGGATCTATCGATAATGCTCCTAAAACTCAGGTTCCAATCATGAACCTTGAGATTCCTACTGAACTTCCAAACGTTTCTACAGGTATCCTTGATCCTAGAGATACATATGCTAATGCTTCAGAATGGGAAGAAAAAGCAAAAGATCTTGCTTCAAGATATATCAAAAACTTTGAGCAGTATTGTGATACTGAAGAAGGTAAGAGATTAATTGCTTCAGGACCTCAATTACAGGAACAAACTATCTAATCATAGATATAATACAAATAGAAAAGCCTCATCATTGATGAGGCTTTTTTTTTATCTCTCGCGGATCAAGTTGATTTTGCAGATGTTTGCACTATAAATCTACCAACTCTTAATGTTAAGATCTGCTTAATCTGTTAAATCTGCGTGCAAAATATTGTATTCTGTATAAATCAGGGCGATTCATTATTGCTTTACTTTAAACTCAGTATAGCCAATCTGTACCCATCCATTCCAAATCCGGATAAAACCGCATCAGTATTAGCTGCTGTAACAGACTTTTGTCTGAATTCTTCTCTTTTGTAAATATTGCTGATGTGAACTTCCACTTTAGGCTTTCGGATATTCTTCAGACAGTCAGCGATAGCATAAGAATAATGGGTGAAAGCTCCCGGATTAATTACTACTGCATCAAAATCATCCTGCTGAAGCCTGTTGATAAGCTCTCCTTCGATATTAGACTGGTAGTAGCTCAATTCATGAGTCTGAAACTCAGATTTTAAGTTATCCATATAAGTTTCCATGGAAACATTTCCATAGATTTCAGGTTCCCGGGTACCTAAAAGATTCAGGTTAGGCCCATTTATAATCAAAACTTTCATTCTATAAAATTAAAAAGTTTTTTTAATTAAAAATCAAAAACTTCTGTGAATTCAGTGCTTTTCTTCATTGAATTATTAATAATGATATTTGTCATGTTTGATAAAATGATAATCGCTGCAATTCCTTTTTGCAATGACTTTTAATAAAAACTTATGTTAATTTTTGAAAAATTATTATGAAAAAACAATAAGTCTACTTGTTTTATAGACTAAAAGTTTATAGCTTTGCAAACATATTTCGATCGGCTTATAAAGAAAGATGGAGGGAACTGACCCAATGATATCTTGACAACCTGCATTGTGTAAGGTGTTAAATTCAGCCTTTAAAGGAAAAATAAGCATTTGGTTTATCGTATTTATCGATGCCCTTTGCTGACTTTTCAGTAAAGGGTAAAATTTTAATATATGGTAAACAAAATTGATTATGATTAATAAAAATATATTTAACTCTAAAGTTTGGATTCCGCCAGTTGCTGTATTTTTCCTGGGAATTGTAAGTGTAAGTGCACAGAATTCCAAACCGAAAAAAGATACACTTAAAGAAAAGGAAATTGATGAAGTAGTGGTGGTAGCCTATGGAAAGGCAAAAAGAAACAGCTACACCGGTTCAGTAGCAACCATTTCCAGTGATAAAATCAATAACAGACCTGTAACCAATGTAACGAAAGCATTGGAGGGGCAAGTGCCCGGAATTCAGGTTACCGGTGCTTCAGGACAGCCTGGAGCAACTTCTACCATTCGAATTAGAGGAGTGGGGTCGGTAAGTGCTTCAAGTGAGCCTTTATATGTTGTGGATGGAATTCCTTTTGACGGAAATATCAATGCCATCAGCCCTAACGATATAGAATCTATCAGTGTTCTGAAAGATGCTACAGCAAGTGCTTTATATGGTTCAAGAGGAGCTAACGGGATTATTATCATTACCACAAAGTCAGGTAAAAAAGGGGAAGCCAGAGTAAATTTAAATATCAGTCAGGGATTCTCAGGCAGAGCGGTAAAAGATTATGAACAGGTAAATACAGACCAATATTTTCAACTGTACTGGGAAGCTATGAGAAATGGTTATCAATCCGGTCTGATCAATGCTCAGCAGGCAGCTCAGATGGCGACGGATAATATTATTTCTAATTTGGGGATTAATCCTTATGGTGCTAATTATCCAAAACCTGTAGGAACAGACGGAAAACTATTGCCGGGAGCAAGAGCTTTATGGAATGATGACTGGAGAGATATTCTACAGAGAGTGGCTTCCAGAAATCAGGTAGATCTGGATATCAGCGGAGGAAGTGAAAAAAGTAACTATTTCTTTTCATTAGGATATCTTGATGATAAAGGAATGGCGATTGAGTCCGGATTTAAAAGATATAATACCAGATTAAAGATCAATTCTGAGGTTAAAAGCTGGCTGAATGTTGGGGTTAATTTAAGTTATACAAACAGCATTCAGCAGGCTCCAAGTTCTTCAGATTCCAAAGCCAGTAATATTATTCAGGCTGCGAGAGCCATTCCGTCTTTCTATCCTTATTATGAAAGAAACCCTGACGGTTCTTATGTATTGGATGCTGAAGGAAACAAGGTGTATGATTTTGGAAAATACAGACCTACTGCGGCCCTTCAGAATCAAAACCAGGCAGCAAGCTTACCACTGGATAAAAATGAAAATAAGATTGATAACTTTTCAGGAAAAGGATTTATGGAATTGACATTCCTTCCTGAGCTGAAGTTTAGATCAAGCTTTTCTGTTGATGTGGTTAGCTATAATGAACATTATTATACAAATCCACTTCTTGGACAAGGAAAAGAGACTGGAGGGTCTGTGTCAAAATCCAATAGCAGAACCCTTTCTTATACCACCAGTAATATTTTAACTTACGATAAGAGATTTGGAAAACACCATATTAATGTATTGGGAGGTCATGAATTTTATAAATATGATTACCAGATCATTTCCGGAAGCAGACAAGGTTTTTCACTGCCTAACTATTATGAGCCTGATGCAGCTTCTTTATTAGTTAATTTCGGTGGAAATAGTGATAAACTGAGTTTACTAAGTTTCCTTGGAAAGGTTGAGTATGATTTTGACAATAAATATTTCTTTTCAGCATCAACAAGAGCAGACAGTTCTTCAAGATTTGCAAAAGATAACAGATGGGGGACATTCTGGTCTGTGGGAGGATCCTGGAAACTTTCAAACGAAGAGTTCATCAGAAATCTGAACTTCTTCAATGTATTGACATTGCGTGCAAGCTATGGAGGACAAGGGAATGATAAATTACTGAAACCAAACGGCTCATCACTGTATTATGCTTATCAGGAATTATATAGAGATTCACCTCTTGCCGGTGAGCCTGGAAAAACATTGGAAAAAGTAGGAACTCCTAATCTGAAATGGGAAACGAATCTTAACCTGAATGTAGGGTTGGAGTTTGCGATCCTTAATAACAGAATTAAGGGTAACGTGGAGTATTTTGAAAGAAAAAGTAAAGATCTCCTGTTTAATGTACCGGTAGCACCGTCTTTAGGGATTAGTGACTATCCGGCTAACGTTGGAACGATAAAGAATACAGGTTTTGAATTTTCATTGTTTACAACACCCATTAAAACCAGCGACTTCCAATGGAATGTCGACATTAACCTGAGTACTTTAAATAATAAAATTACAAAATTACCTGGGGGACCGCTTGTTGTAGGAACAACTAAACAGTTAAACTTAGGGGGTTCTGTATATGATTTTTACCTTCAGGAATGGGCTGGGGTAGATCCAAGTAACGGAAAACCATTGTGGAAAACCATTACGAAGGATGCTAACGGAAATCTGGTAGAAGGAACAACTTCAGAATATGCTAAGGCTACGAAGATTTTACAGGGTTCTGCTTTGCCTAAATTAACAGGGGGAGTGAGTACAAGTATTACGTATAAGGATTTTGACTTCTCAGCTTTATTGACCTTCAAGATTGGCGGAAAGATTCTGGATACAGATTATGCTTCCATCCTACATAGCGGAAACTTAGGTGGACGTGCTTGGGGTACAGAAATGCTGAACAGATGGACTCCGGAAAATCCTTACACAGATGTTCCTGCTTTAAGCACAAAAACGAATAACTGGACCTCACAGTCTACAAGATTCCTTTATTCAGGTACGTATGCGAGACTTAAAAATGTAAGTTTAGGATATACATTGCCATCAGATTATTTTGAAACCATCGGATTGAAGAAATTCAGAATTTATGTTCAGGCGGAGAATCTTCTGACCTTCTATAAACATAAAGGAATGGATCCTGAACAGGCGCTGGATGGAACAACGTATTACAGGTATCCGGCGATGAGAACAATTACTTTTGGTCTTCAGGCAACATTCTAACTTTTAAAATTTGAACAATGAAAAATCTAAAATATTTATCTTTTGCTTTAATCGGATTATGGTCGCTCTCAAGTTGTGAAAGTGAGATGGATACTGCTCCTACAGATCAAGCCAACAGTGTGGAAGTTTTCAAAACAGCTGAAAGTGCGGAAACAGTTATCAACGGAACCTGGGCAAAATTCAATAATGACGGAACTACCTTTGCCAATATCGGATACTCAACTGTTTTAAGAGCAAGTGATGCAATGGGCAGTGATGTAGCTGTATTAACCAATAAATATGGTTTCTCGTCTACTTATGATTTCACGGAAATGGTGAATAATACAGTTGGCCGTCCTTTGTTTATCTGGACGATGTTATATTCTACCATCAATAATATGAATAATGTTATTGCTAAAATTGATGCTTCGGAGGGAAGTCAGGCAAAAAAAGACCAGGTAAAAGGTCAGGCAAAAGCATTGCGTGCTTTCTGTTATCTGAATATTGCGAGCTTTTATCAATTCAGTTACCTTAAAGACAAGTCTGCATTGGTGGCTCCAATTTATACGGAACCTTCCACAACAAGTAGTGCTGCTAAGAAAAGATCCAGCCTGGAAGATGTTTATACTTTGATTAAAAGTGACCTTACAGATGCGGATAATTTGTTAAAGAACTATACCAGAAATAACAAAGATAAAATCAACCGTAACGTAGTGAACGGTATTTTAGCAAGAGTATATCTGAATACAGGGGAGTGGAGTAAAGCTGCAGCAGCTGCTAAAACAGCAAGAGAAGGTTTTGCGTTGATGACTCCAGAAAAGTATAAAGAAGGATTCAATGACATTAATAACGGAGAATGGATCTGGGGACATGCACAGACTCAGGAGATGTCAGATGCAAGTTATGCTTTCCATTACCTGGATGTATCTTCATCAGGAAGTTATTACTACAGTTTTATGGCAGATCCTTATTTTAAAAAACTGTTTGATTCCAATGATATCAGATCTCAATTATTCTCATGGGATGGTCTTCCGGGAAGAGAAGGACTGCTGAGATATGCTAAATTCAAATTTAAGTCTACTCTTATTGCAGATATTGTCTATATGAGAGCGGCTGAAATGTACCTGATTGAAGCAGAATCAGAGGCTAGAAACGGAAATGTAACTCAGGCAGTAACCGTTTTAAATCAGTTGAGGTTCGCAAGAAATGCTAATGCTTATACAGGATCATTAGCACAAAATGATGTGGTAAATGAAATCTTGATTGAAAGAAGAAAAGAATTATTTGGAGAAGGATTCTCGCTTTCCGATATTATCAGAACGCAGGGGACCGTGGAAAGAAAACCATTCGTAGATGCAGAAGGAAAGCCAATCAAAGTTCAGATAACAACACCTAGCGGAACAGTAAAAACAGTTGATGGGAAAGGGCACACCGTTTTTGATCTTCCAAACAAGACTCCGTTTGTACTGAACAGTCCTTATTATTTATTCAGTATTCCACTGAAGGAGATTGAAAATAATCCCAATTTATAATCTACAGTCCATATTAGATTTGATTTTTTAGCCACCGCTTTTGCGGTGGTTTTTTGATAAGACACCGTTCCTTATAAGCAACGGTGTCTGTTTTAAAATTATTTTTTATAGATTATGAGTTACTTATATTCTGAGCTTTTGTAATAATCATACTTTTCCCCAAAAATCTTAAAAGAGATGCAAGTTTATATAAATCATAGTCTATCATCTCTCGCTTTCCATCTAAAACTTTTTGCAAAAATTCCCAATCCTCAACTAAGCTTCCCATTGTCAATTCTGTAGGATCCTTATATGGGTCGTATAATTCTTCATCGATAATATTCCAATACAAGTCATTGTCAAAAGCAAAAGAGTCTGAATCATTTAATTTTTCCAACTCACTGACTAAAGCCTCAATAAGTTTCTTAAAATCTGCTTTTTTTAATTCTACTTTTTTATTTTCCATTGAGTAAGTTATTTAAATTCTTATGAAACGTTTTTATTTCATATCCTAAATGATGAACACGAGATTGAATGATTTTATTTTTTATTAAATCATTAGGTGCTTTTTTTAAGAGCCCCACATTATAATATTTTTGAGGATTTATTATATACTTTGTTAATTTTGATTGATGTTCAATAATTAAATTTTTATACATTTTATTGCATCTTTTGAGTGTAATAATTTTAAACCTTTTCCTGTACTAGCTGGTCCAATAGGCATGCCACCTCTTATATATTTCATCTCGCTCCACTTTCCTCCATAATAGATGTAATTTTTGCTTTCTCCAAAATTACGCCAAGTATTTTTATCAAAAATTGGAAAAGGTTTTTCTACGTATATATCCCCATTTTTGCATTTTTAGGGCAAGTAGGACAGTCTCAATCTCCTTCGCTATATGGATTCAGTTTGCATTTCTGTGGGATGCATTGCGTGGTTTAATCCTCCAATCACTACACCTTCCCAGAAATTACCTCCAGAAATCGCTCCAAGAAGTACAGTTCCTTCAGCACTATTGGCAGCTCCTTGAGCGATTGCTCCAAAAGCTGATGCTCCTAAGTTACCTAAGAAATCTGAAATAGCAGCAGTTACAAAAGATTGTCCTTGTACGGCACTTAATATTTTTTGTGGAATAGCGTGAGTTCCTATCTGTATCATGACAAATCCTATTTGTCCAACAGTTTCTTTCATCAACTGTGCTGCAGCGGTAATACATCCTCCAGCACTGGAGAATATGCTGCCTATTCCAATGGTTACAGCCCCCGATACAGCTCTCAATATAGTGGATTTGAAAATTCTCAACAAGTTAATGCTCTGCCCTGTAATCAATGAATTTAATATATAAACTGAAGCTTCTACAATAGCGCCAACGACAATAGCGGTTCTCGCTTTCCGATATTATCAGAACGCAGGGGACCGTGGAAAGAAAACCATTCGTAGATGCAGAAGGAAAGCCAATCAAAGTTCAGATAACAAGCCCTAATGGAACAGTAAAAACGGTGGATGGGAAAGGTTATACAGTATTTGATCTTCCAAACAAGACTCCGTTTGTTTCTAACAGTCCTTATTATTTATTCAGTATTCCACTGAAAGAAATTGAAAATAACCCCAATTTATAATCTACAGTCCATATTAGATTTGATTTTTTTAACCACCGCTTTTGCGGTGGTTATTATATATAAAATGGCTGCCTCAAAATAAGGCAGCCATTTATCATTGTGTTACAAAAAATATTCTGTTTGTATTGAATTTTTATATACTTTGACAAGAGGTAATACAAATATCACTTTCATCAAGGATTCCATTTTCTGATAAAATAAAATCAAATTTTTTGTCTGGAAATAAATGATAAAGTCGCATCTTCCAAAATTCCAGAATATATAATCCTAATTCCTTTTGAGTTTCCGGCTCGTGAGGTTTTATATCTTCAAAAAAATAGAAGACATCAGATATAGAAATATTATTCATGTATTTCTCTTTTCCTTGTGGGGTATTATCAAATCTATTTTCCCCATGCTGGCGCGAGCATCTCGATCGTGCCCTCAATCACAAATTAACATTTATTTCTAACACCTCTTGATTTTCTGCTCATATTTTAAAAATAGAGAAAATAGTTGTAATGTAAAAACGAAACCCTTGCAATGATGAGGGTTTTATTTTTATTCTTGACACGAGCTAGAAGCTCGCTCCAGCGAGGGGAATAATCCGAATTTATAGTATTAGTTTTTTAAATTCTTAAAAAGGGAAGCTATCGTTTTTTTGCGGTGGCTTTTTTTAGTTAAAAATAATAAAGGTACTTGATCGTATTTTCAAAAATATGAATCTAGCTATAGTTCAGTTTCTTTATATTGCTTTAAAATAAAATTATCCGAGGTATTAGAGTTTACAATTTTTTTCAATAATTCTTTATTTCTCTTACTTATAAATAAAAAACCACTGCAACCCTGCAGTGGTTTGGATTTATCAATTTAATTTGAATAATGCTAATAAGTCATCATACTATTTTACAACAAAAACTTGTTAATGATTTCATCATTATCGTCATTTATAATATATAATTGTATAAATGATTCATATTTCTTAATAATTACGGAACTTTTATCTGATGATTTATAATAAATGACCCTTTTGTTATTCATAAAGACTTCAAAATCACCTGTAAAAAATATACAAGTCATATTTTTATCAACAGTATTTTTTATTGTGTAATTTCCGTTTAAATTAACAACTCTTACTTTTTCATTTGTAATATTTTTATTAAAATATCTAACAAGCGAATTTTGAAATTCAAATGCACTAGAGAATTTATTGGTTAAACTTTCAAAAGCATTATTAGAATATATAATCTTAGTATTGAAAGAACCTTTATATTGGGCAGTAATAAAGTCAGCTTTTTCATTTCTATAAAAACTTACTGATGGACTATCCGAATAATCTAAAGTATAAACATGACTAGAAATAAAGGTTTTAGGTATACTATTAGAATATCTTTTAGGTATTTCCATAGTCATCTTGGATGCAAAGATTTCTTTTATAAAAATATCTGGTCTAAATAATATAAATAAACCCGCTAGCATAACTACTACTATTAAAAATATATTTTTTCTTTTCATTATTTTAATATTTTAACTTATAATCCGAATCCAAATCCCCAACTTCTAACTGGAGCAGGAAATGGTAAAGGTAATGGTAATGGTTTTAATTGAGGTGCCGGCTTCGGATTTACATGATATTCTAAGCCTATCGAATTTGACTGTATCCCTGATTTATACGAAAATTCTTGAAACCAATAATTTTTTGAAAATCCTCCATTAGTTGAAATCCAAGGAGTATCTAATCCACCAGCAAATCCTGTAAAGCTGCCATTCTCGTATGTAAGCCCTATGGAAACCATACCTCCGAATAAGGATAATGGCATTTTAAATGTAATTTTAGGTGCTGTTGATTTGTTTTCATAGGTAAGTACCGTATTTGCACTACCTGTTGACGTAGATTCTGAAGTTTGAAGAGCAATATCATCACCAATCAAATTTGTATAATAGCCAATATATCTTTTGGTTTTTTTACGATACTTACATTTGCTTTTTTATTTTTAGGTTTAGGGCCACCATCCATTTGATGCAGTCCATGATTCAGTCCTGCAACCATTCCTCCAATCACTACTCCTTCCCAGAAGTTTCCACCTGTCAGTTCAGAAGCAACACCACCCAACATAGCACCAGATAATATTGTCCCAGTAGTACTGTTTGCAAAACTACCTGCAAGACCACCAAATAAAGAAGCTCCCCAGCTTCCTGAAGCTCCACTCGCAAAACCATGAGTAAAATTAGCTCCCTGCATTAAAGATAAAGTACCTTGTGCAAAACCATGTACCAGGCCTTGTGCCATAGCACTTGCCACTTTATCTGTTAAAGTAAGTACCGTTCCTGCTGCCGGAGTAAATACGCTTCCTATACCAAAGGTGACCGCTCCGCTTACACCTCCCCAGAACATAGATTTCAGCGCTCCTCCTAACTGCCATTTACCACCACTTATAGCGACTCCTAGAGAATATGCTGCCAAGCCAACAGCTGTACCAATAATTGCAGCTGTGATTACTCCTGCTAAAAACATGTGAGATGCTGCCCATGCTGCTCCTAAGAACCAAATAAATTCGCCACTTGGGTCATTAAACATCAGGGGATTGTTCATTACATACCCATACTTGTTGTAGTTCTGCGTGTTAAATACATCTTGTATATTCTCATCAGCATTTAAGAACCTTCTAAGTAGCGGATCATACAACCTTCCATTCATATGAATGATTCCCACCTCTGCAAAATGCTCGTGGCTTGTATAACCTCTTTCTAATAATAACGAAGTAGTATCAATTATATTTTTATCTGTGATAATAGCTCCGTTTCCTATTTGTAAATGTGTAAAATTCCCCCAAGCATCAAAATGCCTTTGCTCTAATTTATTTCCAGCTTCATCACTGATCGCCAGGATACTTCCGATATAATCCTTATGCAGGAATTTATAAGATCCGGTATTTTCCGCATAGTTTTTCAAAAATACAATATTACTTTCATAAGGAGTTCCTCCAATATAAAGAATATGCTTTTCTTTTCCTGTGGTGTTGCCTTTGACAATCTCAAAACTACCATCTTCACAATAAAATTTGGTGAACTGGCCTTCCTGATCACTTCCGGAATTTCCACCGTCACTTGTTGTCTCATGACAGTTAATCCATACTGGAAAGCAACAGTAAACTTCCTTGTTTTTGATCTTCCCAACAAGCCCCCGTTTGTACCAAACAGTAATTACTATTTATTCAGTATTCCTCTGAAAGAGATTGAAAATAATCCCAATTTATAATCTACAGTCCAATAATTAGATTTGATTTTTTTAGCCACCGTTTTTGCGGTGGTTTTTATATATAAAATGGCTGCCTCAAAATAAGGCAGCCATTTATCATTGTATCAATAAAAATATTCTGTTTGTATTGAACCCTTTATATATTTTGACAAGAAGTAATACAAACATCACTTTCGTCAAAGAACCCTGCTCTCCGACGTCTCTCGACTTTGGAAAGCGTTTATAAAATTACTATTATTTATTGGCTCAAAGTCTGAAGACTTTGCCAGCGGGGGAATCAGGAAGCTTTTTTATGAATTCTTTGATTTTAATGTCCTGTAGCCCATCGTGTTGCAAGTAATGTTCAATTTTTAATGCTTTATTATAATCTTTACGAGATATTTTATACCTAAGCATTCCTAAAGAGAATTTTGATATTTCAATTCGTAATTTTTCCATTTCCAATCGATGAACCTCAGTATCTTTTTCAAGCATCTCTGCAAAATCTAATAATTTTTTGCATATGTAATAAATTTCATCCTTAAGAAAGATAGCAGGAAATCCTAGTAAAAAATTTATTCGGGAAAGTATGATGTTTTTAAAACCATACTCTTTTATTCCGTAATAATATTCTAATTTATTAACATTTATATCAGCATTTAATATTAAAAAATTCACTACTTCTTTAGGATTTACCTGATTTGAATAAAAATTTTTCAATTCTCTGATACTTGTCCATCCTGCTCTGTGTAATGATAAGTCTGCTTGATTTAAATAAGCAAATAAAAATACACAGAAGTTATATTCTAATTTTATTTTTTTCATATTTTCATTAAAAAGGTTACCACCAACGTTTAACATATTTTGGGTTCAAACTTCTTATATCCTGCTCTCCGAAGTCTCCAGACTTTGGATAAGGTTTATAAAATTACTTTTATTTATTGGCTCAAAGTCTGAGACTATGCGCAGCGGGAGTATTTTTTTTCATATAAAATGGCTGCCTCAAAAATAAGGCAGCCATTTATCATTGTATCAATAAAGATATTCTGTTTGTAATTAATTTTTATATACTTTGACAAAAGGTAATACAAATACCATTTTCGTCATATAATCCATTTTCTGATAAAATAAAATCAAATTTTTTATCTGGAAATAGATGATAAAGCCGCATCTTCCAAAATTCCAGCATATATAATCCTAATTCCTTTTGAGCTTCCGATTTGTGAGATTTTGTGTCTTCAGAAAAATAAAACACATCTGAGATAGAAATATTATTTATATACTTTTCCTTTCCTTGTGGAGTATTATCAAATCGATTTCCATCTTCTTCACCGTAGCCATTAAAATTTGAATGCAAGTAGATATTGCTATTGATCTCAATAAAATCAGGGCTCATCGCTTTCATAACAAATACTATTTGTTCGATTGTTAAGGTGTGCCCTATGTATGCTAAATCATACTCTAAATCGTTTCCTTCTATAGTTCCTTTGTGTGCTATCATAATCCAAAAAAATCTTTTAATGATTGGGGTGTAGATCCATCAAATTTAGTGCTGTTACCAAAACTAGGAATTACTCTCCCATCTGGGGTGGTATTATAAAATATACCTTTTACTCTCACTGCACTAATATCAAAAATAGGTTTTCCTTGTGGACCATAAACAACAACATGGCCATTGTTTAAGTTAGTATATGAATTAGGTGGGCCTGACATTTTAACTATATTAGCTCCACCCTTTCCTCCTGCAATAATATTTGAGTTAGAGTTTTCAGTTAAACTGTTAAAATATTTTAAATCTAAACCCTTTCCTTTGGAATCAAAAATAAACCTAGGATTTTGACAATCTAGACACTCATTAATGTTAATTTTTTTAGCTATTTCTGGTGCAGGATCTGGTTGTCTTATTACTTCACCTACTTCTACTTTCAATACTTTTCCAACTGTGGTTGTTTTAGGAGGCACCTTGGCAGTATTGTTCAAGGTCCAAGCACTTCTATTTTCAGCAATAGGTGCATTTTTTAAAATTGTTCCTTGGGGGGCACCTATTTTAGCAGCTTGTATATTTTTTAAAACCTGGTTTACTGCTCCTGAAATTCCTCCTGCAACTCCACCTATTGCAGCTCCATATAAACCACCCATTGCAGTTCCTTTTAATACGTTTTCGCCAAACATGACTGCAGTTGCAAACCCGTTAATAGCACCAGCTACAGCACCTCCCGTTGCACCAGCTATTGCACCACCTAAGAGTCCGCCTGATATTCCCCATGAAGTAGCGGCAACAGTGGCGGCAGAAGCCCCTACGGCAGCGCCTACCCCACCTGTAAATGCACCAATAGCACCACCCATTGCAATTTTGCCCCAAGTAGCTCCCCAGTTCCATTGGGTAGGATTCCATGAGCCATTAGCTTTTACGCCTGTGAAATAAGCTCCAGCTAATGCACCTACAGCTATCCAAATAAATTCTCCACTTGGATCGGCATACATTAAAGGATTATTCAGTACATACCCATACTTATTATAGTTTTGAGTATTGAATGGTGCCTGAATGTTTTCATCTGCACTTAAGAATCTTCGCAATAACGGATCATATAATCTTCCGTTCATGTGAATGAGTCCTACTTCAGCAAAATGCTCATGGCCTGTATAACCTCTATTAATTAACAAATCAGTATTTGCTAATTGCTGCTTGTCGGTTATAATGGCTCCACTTCCTATCTGCAGGTGAGTGAGGTTCCCCCATGCATCAAAATGTCTCTGTTCGAGTTTATTTCCAGCTTCATCGCTTATTGCTAAGATACTACCTAAATAATCCTTATGCAAAAATTTATACGAGCCTATTGATTCATCATAATTCTTTAAATAGACTATGTTACTTTCATAAGGTGAACCTTCAACATATAAAATATGCTTTTCTTTTCCGGTAGTATTATCTTTTACCACTTCAAAGCTTCCGTCTTCACTGTAGAATTTTGTGAACTTACCTTCTCCGTCAGCAATAAAGTTCCCTCCATAGGTAGCTCTCTGCCTCATGGCTGTTAATCCATATTGGAATGCAACATCTCCTTTTTCTCCATCAATAAATACAGGATCATTATTTTCATTGTAAATAATGCTTTGGATCAGATCATTATTGTAATTCTCCATTCCTGCTGCATTAAGGGTCATTCCTGTTGGCTGATAGATTTTAGCAGAGTTTTCAAATTTAATTTTTCCTATCTGGTCATTTTCAAGAATTCTTCCTTTAGTATCGTAAACATTAAGTATAGCGAGAGGGTCTTTAATCCCTGTTATCGGATTGGCCCAATTGGTCAGTCGGTTGTTATCATCATAACTAAAAGATTCTGTAATGTTGAAATCTCCTCCGGTTGTACGGCTTGTGAGTTCATTCTTAAGAGCGTCAAATGAATATGAAAGCTGAAGGATTCCACTTTTTACAGAGGAAGAATGATTGACTCTTGTTAAGAAGCCATTATCATCATAGAAACTATTGAGCTCAGAAGTACCCAGTTTAGCTCTCCATACTCTTCCTTTAGCATCTGTTTCTTTTAGCTCCCATAGATTTTTACCTGTTTCCTTATCTTTTACCAGATATAGATCTCCATTCCATGGATGGTATACATTCTCTATCTGTACTTTGGTAAGTACACCAGAAGAATATAAGTGCTTCTCGTAAGAAACTACTCTCGCTTTATCATCATAGGTAATTCCTTTCTGCATAAAATATTTACCATTGCTGCTTTCAGATGATGATAAAAGCCTTCCTTGAGGATCATAAGAAGCATTTGAACTAAACGACTTTCCTTTAGATGTTCCAGCCTTTGAAATGAGTCTACCCTTATTATCATAGGTGAAAGAAATAATCTTATCAGTAGCAGCTCCACCGTCTGTTGTAGAAAATTCTTTTTGTGTGATTAACTGTCCTAAAGCGTTATAAGTATATTCTTTAGTTCCCTTTGGGCTAATAATCTTAGTGGGCTGACCAAAGCCATCGTACTCATATTTATATAATCCATTGGAAGGATCATTAAATTCAGATCTTCTTCCCCAAGGATCATATTTTGTGACCACTATATTTTCTGCATATTGAGCTTTAATTTGCTCTCCGGCAGCATTGTAAGAAAAAACAATTGTTCCTCCTTTATCTGTAGTAGAAATTACATTTCCTAGAGCGTCTGTTGTTTGAGAGTTTGTCCTTCCATATCCGTTGACTTCATGTACAGTAGTGGTCAAACCGGTAACAAAAGTTTCTGTTTCTTTCCCATTAAAAGACTTAGCTTTAACTTTAGCAGGAAATACAGAATCATCATATTCCATTGTATTCCAGCTAGAAGGGTCTAGGCTTTGTTCATAATAAGGTTCGGACTCTTTTACAATTCTTCCAAGAAGGTCATAATACGTATCTCTAGCAATAAACCGTCCCTGTCTAAATGTTTTATTGGATACTTTATATGTTTGGCCAATTTTATTGATATACTTTTTAGATATATCATTGTCAGGGTCATATTGAGTTATGGTAATATTGGAGTCGTCATCCCTATAATACTGATAACTGGTTGTACCTTCTAAATTAGTTTTTGAGGTAAGAAGCATTCCCCAACGGTCATACTTATTGATAAGGGTATTTCCCAGTGGATCTGTCTGCTTTTCAATCTGTCCCCAATCATTATAAACGATATTAGTTTCTAATCCTAGATTGTCAATCTTTTTGATCACAAATCTTCCTTTTGGATCATATTCTGTTCTGCTGGTTTGGGTTTGATTATCTATGCTATTTGCTACATCCTTTTGAATAATATTTCCAAATCCATCATAGCTGTAAGTTTCCTGAAGGTATCCTGTATTATCTCTGTTCCAATTTTTTTGATTTTTTAATAAATTATTTTCATACGTGTACTCCTGTTTAACAGATTTATTATCACCATAAGCATAAATAATATCAGTTTTAGACTTTGGACGGCCAATATAATAATCAGCTCCTGTTCCTGTTGGATTGTGGATATACTCAAATGAAGATCGAGTAGTTGCTAAGTCATCATTTACAATAGATGTAGTACTGGTTGGAAGATAATAATCTCCATAGCTAGTACCATTTGAAGTAATGGTACCTGTTAAAAAGTCTTTTTCTCTGCTTCTTAAAGGGAGTACTACTTTTACAACTTTCGGTTTTTCATCATCAGATACTACAGATACTGCTTGTCCATTGACAAGTTGTGTAGATTGATAGGATGTAGATTTGAAGGTTAATAGTTGAGTATTGTTTTCAGAAAGATCCGCAGGGAAAATTTTAGATTCGTCATTAGTTCTGATTGACCATAATTTTACAGGAGCACCATCTTTTAAGGGATCAATCTCTATTCCTGACCAAATTTTTGTTTTTTCAAATCCGTTGGCATACCATGAGGAATTTGCAGTCTGATGATATCCAACCATTCTTTTCCCTGGCATGTTTCCTGTAACGCCTCTATATCTGAAATCTTGTTTTCTGCCGTCTTGCTCAAGCTGTGAGACGGCATACATTTGATCGGCTCTGCTTAAAGAATAATATGGATATACTACTTTTTTATCCTTCTTATAAAAATCAGGATTATTGATGTTATCCGGAACCATTTCTAAGTATTTTATCCTAGTAGTGATTCCTCCTTGTTTAATTGAACTTATTCTTGCCAGTTGAGCAATTGGAGTTGGCCCTTGGATTTTGTGTAGAATATCTTTCCAGTATATAAAAACATTGTAATAATTATTACCAGATTTGACAGGATTAGTCATAGGGGCAAACAGGGTCAGATCAAGAAGATCTGGGACTTGAAACTTAGGACTCTGGAATGACCAGTTGGGAGTGAAGTTAGGAGTTCCGTCAATGTCAGAACCATTAGCAATCTTGGCGCTTACAACATACCCAAAATCTCTGGAGCCATTTGCGTTCATCATGTTAATCTGATTGTATGAGAAAACCTGAACCACATCAGACTTTCCATCTTTGTTCATATCAGTAACAGAGAAGAAATATTGTTTAGCAAATTTTGCATAATTCCCATTTACTTCTTTCTGGAATTTCCTATAGGTGAAAAATTCTTTCTTTAAGTAAGGGGTAAATCCTTTTTCTGTTCCCATATAAAACCTCCAATCGTCAGGTTTCTGAATAGCGTAATCTGTAATAGGAATAGCAAAGTCAAGTTTTCCGTCTCCATTGAAATCTCCATATAAGACTGGAAATTCAGGATCTTTATTTTCCAGTAAGGATCCTGAAAATTTGATTTTTTTAGTATATCGATCAGAAGATGTTTTTACAAATTCAAATACTGTATATGTAGTATTTGATACATTAATAATATCTATTTTTCCGTCACCATCTACATCAATGTGTTTTTGATCTGTATATAGATTTTCATCAAGTCCCCAGTCTATTGAATGTTTTAAAAGTGGATTATTGGGATTTTTCAGATCTATGATAAGTCTGTCTACAAAGCCAAATCCTGAACCTGCATTTTGCAAAGTAAGGAAGATATCAGAAATTCCGTCACCATCAATATCACCTTCATTGAGAATAACGGCACAGTTTGTACATGCTGTTGGCGTAATTGGTTTTTCAAATACTTTTATAAATGCATTATTTTTTAAAATATAACCTGAAACTTTATTGTCACTATATTCAACTACTCCGTTACCATGATATATCTGTCCATCTTCGTCTAATAATGTATTAACTACTTTTGCATTATTTGCAAAAGTCTTACCTGTAGCAATGGAAGTGAAAGTTTCATTAAGGGCACCTAGCTTTACGGTACCATTGTTCATTAAGAAGTCCAGATAAGAGTCACCATTAAAGTCTCCTACAAATTTTACATTATTAAAAGGATCTGGCTCAGTATCATATGCCGCAGCATAAGAATTTACCATGCCGGGGTATTTTAGAATGACAGGATCTGAAGGTACTCCATCTGCATTGTATTCTGTAATCTTATTGGCAAATTGGTAACTTGTTCCATTATTTGTATACTCTATACTGTATCTCTTAAACGGATTACCGTTTGAAGTTACTTTAATTTCCGATAAGAGCATAGTTTGAGTATATCTTATACCATTTATATAAGATTGCTCATTTAAGGTCCTTGGTGTAGAATAGTTAAACTGAATGTTATTAAAATGAGGGGTATTTAATGTTTTATTTCCACCCCATTTTATATTATCTATGGCCGCAATATTGTTTTCTAATATATACTCGTAAGAAATATAATTTCCTTGCGCGTCTTTCCATTCGCTTATATTATATTCCGTTGGGGTTCTTGCACTCGAATTACGACCAAACCAGGCTTGTGAACCATCTTCAAAAGTGACTTCCCAATATTCTGGACCTTGCCATCCCTGTGCTGGATTAATAGATCCTATAGATCTAATCTTTACATTAGAATATTTTTCTGTTACATATTCAGATCCATCTTTTCCATATTCTCCATTTTTTAAGATTAATCTTTGTCCATTAAAGCTATAACGGTCTGAATAATCTAGTTTAATTCCTTTTGTTTCTGCATCGCTTTCAACGTTTTTTCCTACCCTTGAAATAGAGGAGATTCCTGATATGTTCCATCCATATCCGGCACTGCCATTTCCTGTGCCACTAGTGTATACAAGATTGGTTTGTGGAGCAATGTTTTTTACTCCCGGTGGCAGAGCAATAGGGAGTGTAAATTGTAGTTGTCCAGATCCTGAAACGTCTATATTACCCTTGGTATCATGAAAAGGTTGTCCTTTTGATGTTGTGGCTCCAGAGGGATTATTACCTCCTGCTCCTGAATCTACTGGACCACCGCCTGAACTTCCTGTGGCAGGACCTATTTTTGCTATAAATGGATTTGAAACATTTGATGTAGCGTGAAATCCCTGTGCCATAACTACAGACTGCGGATCCTGAACAGTACGGGATGCAGTTTCTGGCTGATATAGTATGGTCTGTGAAAGAACCAACACCGAACACAAGGATAATATCAATGATGAAAATAATTTCATTGTTGTATTAGTTGTTTTTTAAATAATAATTGATTCTTTTATCTTTTGGTTACATTTCTGCCAAAGACCCTTCCGTCTTTTAAAGTAAACCTAAGGATGTATACTCCCCAGTCATATCCAGTCATATTGATTTTTACCTGACGGTTTAGGCCCGGAATATTCTGTTGTTGAAACTTCCAGTGAGTAGTACTATGCTGATACAATGAAACAGATTCGATAAGACTATCTACTTCTTCAGTCCAGTCTATAGTAAGAAAATCGTTGACAGGAATCGGATATAATCTGATGTTTTTCAGAAATGTTTTTTCATCCATTTGAGGCTCTTGTTTTGCAATAGCAGTTTTTGCGGCCTCAATTTCTTTTTTTGCGGGCTCTTCAGGTGCTTTTTTAGCGGCAGCATTTGTTCCTCTGTATCGTTGGTTTCCGGCTTCATCATATTTAAAATAGACTTCGGTTTGGGAATACCCTAGAAAACCAATCAATAGAGAAAACGCAGAAAATAATTTTCTTTTCATAAATAGTTATTTTTTGGTTGATAAAAGGCTTTGAACCTGCTGTTCCAATTTTTCAATTTTGTCAGATTGAGATTTCAGCTGCTTGTTTTGTTCAATAGAATAAAGTGTTAATTCCTCTATTTTTTCCAAAAGTTTCACATTCATTTCTGCTACATTAATCCCATTTTTAAGAACTTCATCAGCAGATGGAATATTAGGAAGATGTCCATTCTCTGCAATGTGTTTTTCTACCTCATCTAAAGATTTTAATTGATAATCTTTTTTAAAGACATAATCCGCCCAAACATTAGCTTTTACTTCAACTTCTTTAGCATGAATCTTTCCATCAAACTTAGCAATCCCGTTATTGAGGAATTTAATCCATGTTCCACGGTAAGCATCCTGAAATCCAACGTAGGAGCTTCCATCATTACCATTATTAGGCTGAGCTATGATAATATTATGGGTCTTTCCCATATTTCTTAAAACAGTATCACCGGTCATCCCTCCATAGCAACCATCACATCCTGCTTTAGCAATCTGGAAGACTCCGAATGAGTTGGCTACTTCCATTAGAACATCATTCTTATCATAAACTCTTAACATAGCTGCAGTGTTTGTACTGGGATCATTATTGCCAATTTTCACTTTTCCATCATTGGATTGTGTTATCAATTTACTCCAGCTTCCCCACTGAGAATCTGTTGGTAAGGCGTTTCGATAATAGATACCTCCGTCATTAAAATTAAGTTGATAGCGTTTATCTCCGGTATTGTCATGCCAAGGGGCAATTGTTAACATCCCGGAATAGGTTCCTGTTCCTGGAACACCTACTATATCTCTGGATTTAAATTCAGCTTTAAATTCCTGACTGTAGGCAGAAGGCAAATCATTGATGTTTCTGGTGTCATGAACAGTTAAACCTGCTGCATTTTGTGCATAGATAAGACTTGAAGCTACCATTCCGGCAACCAATAATGTTCGTTTCATATATTAGTAAATAAAGTTATTTTTGAACTTGAAAAATGGAAATATTTCCGAGAAGTTGTGAATTGTTTTATCACTTTTATAATGGTTATTTATTTTTTGCAAAGGTAATAGCTATTTATTTAAAATCATATTTAATGTTCTATTATTCTGGGTTTTATATGTTTTTTTTGAATTATTAATTATTTTGATTGATATAATTAATAAATATGGCATTTTCTTAAAAATATATAACAGTTGAGTGATAAATGTAATTTTTGAAAAACCTGTAAGGATGAAAAAAAAATGATTTTTGTCATGTTTAAAACTTTGAAGATTCACCCATTTTAGAAAAAAACTTTACCTTTGTAGCAATGAACTTGTTAAGATGGATACTGGCAATTTATTTCATGGCGTTATCATTGATGCCATGTGAAGACGTGTCTCATCCATTAAATTCAGGAAATAAAAGAATTTCTTTAAGTATTTCTGAGACTCATTCTACTGAAAAAGGAGATATCTGTTCACCGTTGTGTGCTTGTAGTTGTTGTCAGATGACGGTTTCAGCCTTTAAAATGGATCCGTTACTGGAACTCCCTGAGCAGATTCCTGCTTATTTTTCAAAGAAGATCTTATTTCATAAAAACGACTTTGCCTATCAGGTATACGATCCTATCTGGCAGCCCCCTAAAATTTAATTGTATTGATTGTTAGAAAGTTATGCTTTCTAAGCCTACTTGAAACTTTGCAATACCATTGCAGAGGTTTTCAGGATATTTTTGCTGCAGTATTCTATGCTGTACGCTTATATTTTCAATAAAATTAAATAAAAATCGTGTTAGATAAAATCATAAAATTCAGTATCAAGAACAAGGCTGTTATTGGTATTATGACACTCATATTGGTCATCTGGGGAACCTGGAGTGCCTCCAAATTACCTATAGATGCCGTACCGGATATTACCAACAATCAGGTTCAAATCATTACCGCTTGTCCTACACTAGCAGGGCAGGAAGTAGAACAACTGGTAACCTTTCCTATTGAGCAAAGTATTGCCAATGTTCCGGATATTCAGGAAACAAGAAGTATTTCAAGATTCGGACTCTCTGTAATTACAGTAGTCTTCAAAGAAAATGTTGATATTTACTTTGCCAGACAGCTTATTAATGAGCAGTTAAAAAATGCAATGGAGGAAATCCCCAAAGGAGTAGGGATTCCTGAATTAGCTCCTGTAAGTACAGGACTTGGAGAAGTGTACCAATATATTCTTCACCCTAAAAAAGGCAGTGAGAAAAAATATGATGCTAAGGAGCTAAGAACCATGCAGGACTGGATTGTTCGCAGGCAGCTCAACGGAACTCCGGGAGTAGCTGAGATCAACAGTTTTGGAGGCGAGTTAAAACAATACGAAGTAGCCATTGATCCTAACAGGCTAAAAGCCATGGGAACCAGCATTACCGAAATCTTTACAGCTCTTGAAAAAAACAACCAAAATACAGGAGGAGCCTATATTGATAAAAAGCCCAACGCTTATTTCATCCGTGGAATCGGGTTGGTAACTTCACTGGAAGATATTAAAAATATTGCCGTTAAAAATGAAACGGGAAGTGTTCCCATCTTCATTAAAGATGTTGCTGACGTTCGTTTAGGAAGTGCGGTGCGTTATGGAGCATTAACCTATGACGGAAAAGTAGATGCCGTAGGTGGAGTAGTAATGATGCTTAAAGGAGCGAACAGTAATGAAGTGGTGAATAATATCAAAGCAAAAATTCCTACCATTCAGAAATCACTTCCGGATGATGTGGTGATAGAGCCATTTCTGGACAGAACAGACTTAGTGGGAAGAGCCATCAGTACTGTTGAAAAGAATCTGATTGAAGGAGCTTTAATCGTTATTTTCGTTCTTGTGGTTTTCCTTGGAAATCTTAGAGCCGGTCTTATTGTAGCTTCAGCTATTCCGCTTTCCTTATTATTTGCGCTGGGAATGATGAATGTGTTTGGAGTAAGTGCCAATCTGATGAGCTTAGGAGCCATAGACTTCGGGTTAATTGTGGATGGAGCTGTTATCATTGTAGAAGCCACCTTGCATCATTTAGGTGTAAGGAAATCAATGCGGACGTTAACGCAGTCTGAAATGGATGAAGAAGTATTCCTTTCCGCATCAAAGATCAGAAGCAGTGCTGCTTTTGGGGAAATTATCATCCTGATTGTATATATCCCGATTCTTACCTTAGCAGGTGTAGAAGGAAAAATGTTTACACCAATGGCTAAAACAGTTGGATTCGCCATTCTTGGAGCATTGATCCTTTCATTGACTTACATTCCGATGATGAGTGCTCTATTCTTGTCTAAAAAAGTATCACACAAAGAAACTTTTTCAGATAAAATGATGAATTTTCTGCAAAAGATTTATCAGCCATTATTACAGAAAGCCATTAAAGTAAAATATATTATTGTTTCAGCAACAGTAGCCGTTTTTGTGATTGCAGCTTTCGTCTTTAAAAATATGGGTGGTGAGTTTATTCCTCAATTGCAGGAAGGAGATTTCGCTTTCCACTGTATATTACCGCAGGGAAGTTCGCTCAGCCAGAGTATCGAAACTTCTATGCAGGCTTCCAGAATTATCAAACAGTTTGATGAAGTGAAAATGGTAGTCGGGAAAACCGGATCAGCCGAAGTTCCTACAGACCCAATGCCACCTGAAGCTACTGATATGATTGTGGTATTAAAGCCACAAAGCGAATGGAAAACAAAAAAATCCTACAACGAACTGGCTGATGAGATCAGTGAAAAGCTGGAAACCATTCCAGGAGTATTCTTTGAGAAAAACCAGCCTATTCAGATGCGTTTCAATGAATTGATGACAGGGATCAGACAGGATGTTGCCGTGAAGATCTTTGGTGAAAACCTGGATTCATTGGCGGTATATGCCGATAAAGTGGGGAAGATTATTCAAACCGTTGATGGGGCTACTGCTCCTCAGATTGAAAGAGTAAGCGGGCTTCCTCAGATCAATGTTCAGTATGACAGAACAAGAATTGCCAATTACGGACTCAATATAGAAGATGTCAACAATGCGGTAAGTACTGCCTTTGCAGGAAAAGCTGCTGGGCAGGTTTTTGAAAATGAAAGACGTTTTGATCTGGTGGTCCGCCTGGATAGCCTTCACAGAACAGATATTTCAGATGTAAATAACCTGATGATCACCTCAGCCACCGGAGCTCAGATCCCATTGTCGCAAGTTGCGAATGTAAGTTATAAACTGGGGCCGGCTCAGATTAGCCGTGAACAGGGAAAACGTAGAATTGTAATAGGATTTAACGTTAAAGGACGGGATGTGGAAAGTGTGGTAAAAGATATTCAAGCCAAATTGAATAAAGTAAAATTGCCATCCGGATACTATTTTACCTATGGCGGACAGTTTGAAAATCTTCAGGAAGCCAGTAAACGTCTGATGATAGCAGTTCCAGTATCATTATTGCTTATTTTCATGCTGCTGTATTTCACATTTAAATCATTCAAGCAGGCCGCTTTGATCTTTACAGCCATTCCAATGAGTGCTATCGGGGGTGTTTTTGCTCTGGTGGTAAGAGATATGCCATTCAGTATCAGTGCAGGAATAGGATTTATTGCATTATTTGGAGTCGCGGTACTTAACGGAATCGTATTGATCGGAACTTTTAACCAGTTGGAAAAAGAAGGAGAAAAAGACATTTTAAAACGAGTTTTTGAAGGAACCAAAACCAGATTAAGACCCGTTCTGATGACCGCAACAGTAGCTTCCTTAGGATTTTTACCAATGGCCATTTCTACAGGAGCTGGGGCAGAGGTACAAAAGCCTTTGGCCACTGTAGTAATAGGAGGTTTGGTAACCGCAACATTCCTTACATTATTTGTGCTGCCAATGTTGTATATCATTTTTAACACAAAGATTTTGAAAAGAAAGAATAAAAATATGCAGTCATTGACCCTAGTTCTTATTTTTGGATTAATGATGTTGGGACAAACTTTTAAGGCTCAATCCAGACCAATATCCGTTGAGGAGGCTGTACAAATGGCGATGGATAATAATTTAACCTTGCAGTCGAAGAATTTAAGCATTAAATCAGCAGAAGCTTTGAGGCCTACCGCCAAGGAGCTTCCCAAATTAAGTTTTGATGCTCAGCTGGGGCAATACAACAGCCCGAAATTTGACCAGTCATTTGCCATCTCACAAAGTATTCCCTTTCCAACCTTATTTAAAGCGAGAAAGGAACTCATCAATGAGACGATTAAAAGTAAGCAGATTGATAAAGAGATCACAGCCAATGAACTGGTGAAAGATGTTCGTACCTATTATTATCAGATTGAATATCTTCAGTACAATAAAGAAAAGCTGACCAATCTGGCTGGTTTTTATGAAGAATTTATCAGAATTGCAACCGTAAGATTTAAAGCTGGGGATATCAAGAAGATTGAGATTAATACTGCGGAAACCCAAAAAGGAGAAATAGAACTGCTTTTAAGACAGAATGAAGTGTATTTGAATAATGCCTATAAAAATTTAAAAACACTTTTAAATACCTCCGAGAATCTGGAAGTTCCATTCAATACAAACTATGAACCTTTAAAAGCAGAAAATGTATTGGATAGTGCCGTGGTAGCCAATAACCCTACTGTAAAAGCATTTTATAACGAAATGGAAATTGCGGAGAAGAATAAAAAAGTTGAAAAAGCTACAGGGTTACCGGATTTTAGCTTAGGATATACCAATCAGTCATTAATAGGTTTTCATACCATCAACGGGCAAGAGAATTTTTATGATTCAGGAAAACGTTTTCAGTCGGCAACTGTTGGTGTATCTATTCCATTGACTTTTGGAGCTACTAAAGCAAGAATGCAGGCGCTGGAATATGATAAGCAGGTAGCCGAAACCAATGCAAGGATGCAGAAAAAGCAACTTACCGCTCAGTTGGAAAATGCTTTTAATCAATACCAGCAGGATATACAGCAGTATGATTATTATACCAATCAGGCGTTACCCAATGCTGAAAAAATTGTAAAAGCAGCCCAGTTAGGTTATAAAACGGGAGAAATTTCCTATGTGGAATATCTTTTTGCCCTGCAGACAGCTACCAATATTCAGTTAAAATATCTGGAATCTATCCAACAAGTGAATCAAGCTGTAGTAACCATTAATTCAATCATTAATAAATAATATGAAGTCGATTGTAAAAGACCTTAGCATCCATAAAAATTCAAATATGAAATTCAAATATAATATCATAGCCCTTGTATTCATCTCTCTGTTTGCTATAAGCTGCGGAAAGAAAGCTGCGGCAGAAGAAAAAGCTCCTGAAAAGACAGAACAGGCACATGAAGAAGAACCACAAACCATCGCCTCTTTAACGGAAGAGCAAATGAAATCGGTTGGTGTTGTTTTAGGAACAGTAGAAATGAAAGAGCTGACTTCTACCATCAAAGCCAATGGCCTTTTAAGTGTACCGAACAGCAATAAAGCAACCATTACTTCTTTGTATGGCGGAATCATCAAAACGATAAACATCCAGGTAGGAAGTATTGTGAAAAAGGGTCAGGTGATTGCCACCATTGCCAATCCGGAATACATCCAGCTGCAGGAAGATTATTTAACTACCAACAGCAGAATTACCTATGCAGAACAGGAATTCAGAAGACAACGAGAGCTTTTTGATAACGATGCCGGAGCCAAGAAGAATCTTCAAAGTGCCGATGCAGAGCTGAAAACATTAAGAACCAAGAGAGCATCTCTTTTAAAACAACTTCAGATGATGGGAATCAATCCCGGAAATGTAAACAACGGGAATATGAGATCCGGTTTGGTTATTACAGCTCCGATTAGTGGAACCATCAGCAGTATTACCGCTCAGATAGGAAGCTATGTAGATATTTCGTCTCCTGTGGCTACAGTAATTGATAATGGTTCTATTCATCTGGATCTGCAGGTATTTGAAAAAGATCTTCCAAAGATGAGAGTAGGGCAGGTTGTTCATTTCAAGTTAACCAATAATCCGGAAACCGAATATGATGCGAAGATTTACAGTATTGGTTCTTCCTTTGAAAATGAGAGCAAAACCATTTCCATGCACTGCGAGGTGATCGGAAATAAAGCAGGACTGATTGACGGGATGAATATCACCGGGATCGTAAGCCTTGATAAAAGTGTTACTCCTGCTGTTCCTACCGAAGCTATTGTAGAAGCAGACGGAAAGTTCTACGTATTTATTCAAACTGATAAAAAAGTAGAAGAAGAACACGATGAAAAAGGAAAACCTCATCCTAAAACTTTAAATTTTGAAAAAGTAGAAGTGGTGAAAGGAACTTCAGACATGGGATATACAGCCATTACTCCTGTCGGGAATATTCCGGATAATGCTAAAATCGTTGTAAAATCTGCCTTTTTTGTGAATGCCAAATTAGTGAATTCAGGAGAACACGAACATTAATGAAGGAGATCAGAATCAGCGAAATGTTGATTTTTATACGTAAATTAGAGCTGTTTACGGGCTTATTATATTGAAGTATGAAAACCGGCTGAGGGAAAGTAAAGAGTATCTTACAATATTTAATACATGACTCATTATGTTATTAAACAAAAAAATATCAGTCTGGTATTTTATCCGTGAAATAAAGTCTCAGATTCTGTTCATCGGGATATTTGCCGTAGCTATAGGACTTTTGGATATGTTACCATGGTTCCAAAAAATTTCATTACCCCTTAATATTCCTGCGCTTCTGGGAACAGCAGTATCATTGCTGCTGGCATTCAGAACCTCTCAGTCTTATGAAAGATGGTGGGAAGCAAGAACCGTTTGGGGAGCCATTGTGAATGATTCCCGAAGTTTCGTAAGGCTGGTTATTCAGTTTTTACCTGCTGAAGATCATAAAACGGTTAAGGAATTTGCAGAGAGACAGATTATCTGGACCTATGCTTTAGGAGAATCGTTGAGAAAATTGCCTTTTTCAGATAAAGTTCAGAACTATTTGAAAGAAAATCAGATTCAGGCTGCCAACGTTCCGAATGCTCTTTTGGATGCTCATTCCAGACAGCTTAAAGAAACTGGAACTTCAAAATTGACAGATTTTCAACAGATGCAACTCAATGACATGGTTACCAGACTTTGTGACAGCATGGGAAAATGTGAAAGACTGAAGAATACAGTTTTTCCAAGGTCTTACAGTATTCTGGTTCATACGCTGATCTATGTATTTGCTATCATACTTCCGTTTGGATTGGATGATTCCCAGTTGGCTATAGAGATTCTCATTACTTTCCTGATTCCGATCGTGTTTATCACCATCGAAAAGACCTCTATCATGATGCAGGACCCATTCGAAAACAGACCTGTAGATACTCCGGTAACCTCTTTGGCACAAACCATAGAGATCAATATCAGGCAAATGATTGGGGAGCAAAATGTTCCACCTAAAAAAGAAAATACATCCTATTATGAAATGTAATTAATTCATGAGCTATGGAAAACACCCAAATACAAATACAGACTCCCTCAGCAGCAAGCAGACATAAAAAAAACTTGCTGATTGTACTATGCCTGAGCGGGACTTATCTTATTGCTGAGGTAATAGGCGGGATTGTAACCAATAGTCTTGCGTTATTAGCCGATGCAGCACACATGCTGACGGATGTTGTAGGCTTATTGCTGGCATTTATAGCCATTAAAATAGGGGAGAAAAAAGCAGATCCTTCAAGAACCTACGGATATTATCGTACCGAAATACTAGCAGCAGTTATCAATGCCGTTGTCCTGTTAGGAATTTCAATATATGTATTATTTGAAGCGTATCAAAGATTTCAGAATCCACCTGAAGTACAGAGCAAATCAATGCTGATTGTAGCCGGAATCGGATTATTAGTTAATGTTGTCGGAATGATGATCCTCAGAAAAGATTCAGAAGGAAGCCTGAATATGAAAGGTGCTTATTTTGAAGTACTTTCTGATATGTTAACTTCTGTTGGAGTGATGATTGCCGGAGTGATTATGCTGACAACAGGTTGGTATTACGCCGATCCGTTGATTTCTGCTGCCATTGGGTTATTAATATTTCCAAGAACGTGGAGACTGTTGAAAGAGGCCATTAATATATTACTGGAAGGAACCCCAGCTGATGTAGATATCAACGAACTTCGTAAATCTCTGGAGCAAACTCCGGGAGTAAAAAATATTCATGATCTGCATGTGTGGTCGCTGACCTCCAGTGTGAATGCAATGAGTGCTCATGTTGTTAAGGAGAGTGGAGCTTCCCAGAATCAACTATTAAAAACATTGACAGATACAACGATTGAGAATTTTAAAATAAGTCATACCACTTTTCAGATTGAAGAAGAAGGATATGAGGAAAATGAAGTACATCTGTAATATTTTAAAAGATTAACAATGAAAAATGATATAGAAAACAAACTCATCGATAAAAATACCAAACCTACAAGCATGAGGATTCTTGTGTATGATTTTCTAAGCTCACAAGATGCTGCAATGTCTCTGTCTGAAATAGAAAATCACTTTGAGAATGCAGATAGGATTACCATTTACAGAACCTTAAAAACCTTTGAAGAAAAAGGAATTGTTCACAGCATACAGGAGAATACCACTACAAAATACAAGTTGTGTGATGATGACTGTGATGAGAAAACCCATAAAGACTGGCATCTTCACTTCTATTGCAAAATATGCAAGCAGACCACCTGTAAAGAAGATATTTCCTTTCCGGAAAATATACAGACCAATTTCCGGATTGATGAAATAAGGCTTTTTGCCAAAGGAATCTGTGAAAATTGTCTCGAAAGTTTGCAATAGCATTGCATCAGTCTCACCTCTAAATTTGTATAAAAATAACAGTTATGGAAAAATGCTGCAGTACAACCCCGGAAAAAGAAACAAAAGGACATCAACATAATCATTCAGTAGGAGATGGGCATGACCATGACGAACACGATCATTCTCATGACTCAGGAGATCAGACTATTTTTCAGATGTTTCTCCCAGCGATTATATCTTTTGTGATCTTATTATTAGGAATTGCTTTTGACAATTATATAAAACCTGTCTGGTTTACAGGATGGGTACGCTTAGTCTGGTTTTTGGCAGCTTATATTCCTGTAGGATTTCCAGTTCTGAAAGATGCTTATAAAAGTATTATCAAAGGAGATGTATTTTCAGAATTCTTTCTGATGAGTATTGCTACCATTGGAGCCTTTGCTATTGGAGAATATCCTGAAGGTGTTGCGGTAATGCTTTTTTATGCAGTAGGAGAGGTTTTCCAGTCGATGGCAGTAACCCGAGCCAAAGGAAATATCAAAGCTTTACTGGATCAGAGACCTGATGAGGTTACGATTATGAACAATAATCAACCTAAAACGATTAAAGCAAAAGAAACCAAAGTAGGTGATGTCATTCAGTTGAAACCTGGTGAAAAGCTGGCATTAGATGGAGAACTGATTTCAGATTCAGCATCATTCAATACTGCTGCCTTAACCGGTGAAAGTAAACCGGACACCAAGAATAAAGGCGAAGTGGTTTTGGCAGGGATGATTAATATGAACAGTATTGCTCTTGTGAAGGTAACTACTGCTTATGAAGACAGTAAATTAAGTAAAATATTAGAATTAGTTCAGAATGCAACGGCGCAAAAAGCACCTACTGAATTATTCATCAGAAAATTTGCAAAAGTATATACTCCGATTGTTGTATTTTTGGCCATAGGAATTACTTTTTTACCTTACTTCTTTGTAGGTGATTATCAGTTCAGAGATTGGTTATACAGAGCATTGATCTTCCTTGTAATCTCATGTCCTTGTGCTTTGGTGATCTCTATTCCATTAGGGTACTTCGGAGGAATTGGAGCAGCCAGCCGAAATGGTATTTTATTTAAAGGAAGTAACTTTCTGGATAGTATTGCAGAGATTCAGAATGTAGTGATGGATAAAACCGGAACCATGACAGAAGGAGTCTTCAAAGTTCAGGAAGTAAGCATTAGTTCTGAGTTTAATAAAGACGAAATCATGCAGCTGGTTAATCTGCTGGAAAGTAAAAGTACTCATCCTGTAGCTACAGCTATTCATAACTATGTTGGAGATATCAATTATTCCATTCCAATGGAAAATGTAGAAGAAATTGCCGGACATGGATTGAAAGCAACAGTCAATGGAAAAGAACTTCTGGTGGGGAACTTTAAGTTGATGGATAAATTCAGTATCAGATATGATATCAACCATGCTAATATTGTATACACTCTAATCGCAATAGCGTATGATAAAAAGTTTGCAGGTTATATCACGATTGCAGACAGTATTAAAGCAGATGCCAAAGAAACCGTTGATAATCTTCATAAAATGGGGGTAAAAGCTACCATGTTAAGTGGAGATAAAGGAACTGTAGTAAAATACGTTGCAGATCAGCTTGGTATTGATAACGCATTCGGAGATCTTTTACCGGAAGATAAAGTGAATAAAGTAAAAGAGATCAAAGCAAAAAATCAAACTGTAGCCTTTGTAGGAGATGGAGTAAATGATGCTCCGGTAGTTGCTTTAAGTGATGTAGGAATCGCGATGGGAGGATTAGGAAGTGATGCTACCATTGAAACGGCAGATGTTGTGATTCAGGATGATAAGCCAAGTAAAATTCCAATGGCCATTAATATCGGGAAACAAACGAAAAAGATCGTTTGGCAGAATATTATTCTTGCCTTTGCTGTAAAAGCTGTGGTTCTTGTACTTGGTGCCGGAGGTTTGGCAACAATGTGGGAAGCCGTATTTGCAGATGTGGGAGTTGCTTTACTGGCAATTTTAAATGCAGTGAGAATTCAGAGAATGAAATTTTAACCCCCAAAGAAACATACAACTATATTATATTAATGAAGGCTCTGCTGTTTACAGTGGAGTCTTTATGTCTTCCAACACAATTACAAATAAAAAGCTCTGCCGATAAAACAGCAGAACTTAACAAGATTAAACTTTTATAAAGAACTAATTTTTTTGTTTTGATAAGGAAACGAAGTCATAATTCTTTTTTCCTAAATTAGGAAATCTTATTATCAAAGTTCGTCATAATATTAGGATGATAACAGATACAGTTTTGTTAAATCCATAGGTAACAGATTATTGAGGATAGTTAAAATTTTTCGTAGATTTTGCTGATTACGCAGATTGTTATCCACAATCATTTGTAGTTAAATATAAAAGAAATCTTATTAAAGTTTCTGCGCCTTAAAAACATAATCCTAAAAATTATCTTCGTCTTTGCGTATTCCAACAAAACATAAGAGGCCAATCAAAACCATCAATGACATTCATCATAAATAGAACAGAAAACAATTTTGAAGTAGTATATTTGTAACACAGAACTGAAGAATTGAGGTTATTAATTTCCATATTTATCATTTTTACAGTTGCAGTACGTCCTGTTCTGCCATTGATAAACTATGCGGTAAATTATGATTATATAGTGAAAAACCTTTGTGAAAAGAAGGAAGTCCCTCAGTCTACCTGTAAAGGAAAATGTTATGTAAAAAAAGAACTGGCAAAAACAGAAAAGCAATCTAGTAGTTCACAGACTATAAAGATTGCCGGACTGGATGTCTTCCTTTCTCATGAGATCCTTTCTTTTTCAGATAAAAAAGATACTGAATTAAAAGATGAAACTCAAGATTCATATTACTTTGATTCCCATTCTTCAGATTATTTTTCAAGGATATTCCATCCACCTTTAGTTTAATATTTTACATTGAACTAATATTTTAGTTTTGATCTAAAAAACAGGTAAACAATTCGTTACAGATTAACCTAAAAAACTTTGTTAATAGGGTTTTATATGATTTCAGGTAATCATATAGTTATTGTGATGTACTGTTTAGCCCCATAATTGTATTCAATAGTATTAATTTCAATTTATTATTAAATGAAATCTCCAATTATTTTGACGGCTCTGCTGTCAATAACCCTGTTTTCCTGTGCAAAAGAACCCCAGGTAAAACATAAAAGCAATATGGATTCTTCCGGAGAAAATATAAAAAATGTTCAGGTGGTGAATGAAGAAGATCCTATCTGTCACATGAAAATGGCAGGTTCCCTAAAAGATACTGCGGTATATAAAGCTAAGGTGTATGGCTTCTGCAGTTCGTATTGTAAAGATGAATTCAAGAAAAATCCTGAAAGTTATGTCCAGAAATAATCAGAAGAATAACAAAAGCAAGATCATTACTCCGATTGCAGTTTTTGCTTTACTGTTCTTAGGGATAGGAGTTGGAATGAGTTATTTTAAAAAGAGCCTTTATACGGTGATGAAGGTTCCTGATTTTGAACTGACAGATCAGAACGGTAAAAAAATCACCAATAAAGATATGCTGGGAAAAGTGTATCTGGTAGAATTTTTCTTCAGTAAATGTCCTACGATCTGCCCGGTGATGAATACGAATATGAAAGCAGTTCAAAACCAGATCAACAACCCTGATTTTGGGATTGTCTCCATCAGTATTGATCCTGAAAATGATACTCCACAAGCTTTAAAGGAACATGCTCAAAGAATAGGTGCAAAATCTCCTAATTGGCATTTCCTGACGGGTGACAGAACCTATATAGGCAAACTTGCAGATCAGTTCAATATCTATGTAGGGGATAAAGAAGATGAGGCCGAAAGTCTTAATCACAGCGGAATGATTGCCCTTGTAGATGAGAAAGGTAACATTCGTTGCAGATACAATAAAGAAAATATGCCTATCCTTTATTACTCTGGATTGAATTACGAAGATCCGGAAGGAAAAGTACCAAGACTGAACGGAAAATATCATCCGGACAGAGAGATCCTGATTGAGGATATTAAGAAGTTATTAAACTAGGAGGGAAGAGGGAAGCACTGAGAGTTTACTGTACTCATGTTCGTCTTCTAATAGTAGATAAAGTAAGAAGTATAAAAAAGATAACCTTTACAATTATAGCTTACATTACCTCCAGCTTCCAGCCTCTAACTTCCATCTTTTAATAAAAAAAATGTTAAACCATATAACAAAACATTATGAAGATTATGAAAATAGCTGCTTTAGGAGCAGTATTCGCGGCTCAGTTTACACTGGCACAATTTAAACAAACGCCTTTACCTTATGCTTATAATGCATTGGAAGGATCAATAGATGCGCAAACCATGGAGATCCATTATTCAAAGCATGGAGCAGCGTATGCAAGCAACCTGAATAAAGCGATTGCAGGAACTCCACAGGAAAAAGAAACTTTAATTAAGATTCTTTCTGAGACTTCAAAATTAAGTCCTGCAGTAAGAAATAATGCTGGTGGGCATTATAACCACGAACTTTTCTGGACTATCCTTACTCCGGAGAAGAATACCCAGCCTTCTGCAAAACTGGCAAAGGCTATTACCGAAACTTTCGGAAGTATGGAGGCTTTCAAAGAAAAGATGAGTAAAGCCGGTGCAGACCGTTTCGGATCAGGATGGGCTTGGCTTTCTGTAGATAAAAACGGAAAACTTTTTGTTTCTTCTACTCCCAATCAGGATAACCCATTGATGGATATCGTTGAAGAAAAAGGAACTCCAATCCTTGGAATTGACGTTTGGGAGCATGCTTATTATTTGAAATATCAGAACAAAAGAGCAGATTATCTTTCAGCCATCTGGAATGTGCTGAACTGGAAAGAAGTGAGTAAAAGATATGATGAAGCTTTAAGCAAGAAATAATTTATGAAACTAATTTACAGCATACTCTTTATTGGCTATATGGTGTTCAGACCTCTGGTACCACTGGCTGAGTATGCTGTAAATTATAATTATATCGTTAATACACTCTGTGTCAACAAAAGCCAACCGGAGCTTCATTGTAACGGAAAATGTTATCTGAGTAAGGAGCTGGCAAAAACCAATACTGATACAGAATCTACTCCTTTCAATAAAGTGAAAAATTCAGGACAGAAAATTCTTGATATGTATACCCTGCCTGAAATTACAAAGATCACTTACACTGGAAAAATAATCGTTTCCAATACTAATTTCATTGACGAAACAGCCTATTCTTTTCTGTTTCTGAAACCCATTTTCAAACCACCGGTGTTTTAGCATTTTCCTATAGAAAATTAACCACAAAAGTTTATTTAAGAGCACTTAGATAAACTTGAAAACTTATGCGTAGAAAGTTCACAAAGTTTGAATTTTTTTGATTTTCAGAAGGCTTACTTGTACTTATCCACAATCTGTGGATAACTTTAAAATACCTTAAGTATTCTAAAATCTTTTGTGGAAAAAAAACTGAATGTTTCAGCATTCAAAGTATTTCTATTGTATTCACTCAACTAAAAAATCAACAATGAAAATGTATCAAATTTTCATAATGAGTTTACTGTTGATAGTGGTCTCATGCACTCTCGACAAAACTGATTATGAAAGCGAAATCAATACAGCTGTTCCGGAACATTACGAATTTAAAGAAGCCACCACTGTAAATACAGGTGGTTATACAATAAGCATCGAGACTTTAAACGGAACATTTTATCAAGGGTATAATGAAATCAGATTAAAAATTCTTGATACTCAGACGAACGAAAATATCAATGTTTCAGATGTAACTTTTTTACCTATCATAACAAAAGCTGATGGGAATAAAACTTCATGTCCTTACCAATACACTCTGGATTACAAACCGGATGGTAAATATTATTCAGGATATTCTGTATTTACTGATATAAGCAATACCACAGCGAAATGGAAACTTTATCTGAGTTTCACGGTGAATCAAAAAATGTATACGGTCAACAAAGATGTTGCTGTGAATGAGCAGAGTAATAAAAATCTTAATATGACTTCGTTTACAGGGAATGATGGTGAACAGTATTATATAGCACTTATTTCTCCTCAAAAACCTAATGTGGCAGAAAATAAACTGGTAGCAGGGATTTATAAATACAATAAACCTACTGCTTCTGCAGGAAGCTTTCCTGATCCTTCACAGTTCTCCTATTCAAAGGTAAAGGACTATACATTGCAATTAGATCCAAGAATGCCGGAACCATCCATGGGTAATCATTCTTCTCCGAATAATCAGGATTTGATCCAGGGAAATGATGGTTTGTATCATGGAGTTGTTAATTATACTATGACGGGAAACTGGACCTTAAATTTTATCATGCTTAATCAAAATGGAAAAATCATTAAGGGAACTAAGGTTTCTACTGATTTTACGCCAGGGGTTCCGGGAGCTAAAAGTGAACTTTTTATTGACACCTTATTCTAGTTTCATGAAGCAGTTAGGAATAATATTGATGTTTTTGGGAGTTATAATACATGCTCAAAACAGAAAAGCACGAAAAGACAGTATTACGCTTTTAGATAAGGTAGAAGTGAAAGGAAACAAAAAGAAAATGGAGACCGATATGAAAATGTCAGTTTCAGTGGACGAATTTCTGGCATCTTCAGACAAAATAAGTTTTATAAAACGGGGAGCATATGCCTGGGAACCTCTACTCAATAACATGAGTACGGAACGTTCTGTTGTTACCATTGATGGAATGCGGATTTTTGGAGCATGTACCGATAAAATGGACCCGGTGACTTCATATCTGGAAAGCAATAATCTTTCAGGGATAGATATAAAGTCAGGTCAGGAAGGGAGTCTGCATGGTGCAACAGTAGCCGGAAGCATTGATCTGAAAAGAAAAAGTACCCCTTTTGGTCTTGAAAAGAAATGGAATGGAACTTATCAGACAGGCTTTGAGTTCAATAATAAACAGTTTTTCAATCTTGGTAATATTTCCTATTCCGGGAATAAACTTGTTGTGGATGGAAGTATTTCCTTCAGAAGAGCAGAAAATTATTATGACGGAAATGACGTTGAGGTCAACCATTCACAATATAATAAATTCAATACCGGAATTGGAATAACCTATAAAACGAGTCCTTTATCTTCAGTAAGAGTAGATGCAATTTTCGATATGGCGAAAAATGTAGGGTTTCCTGCATTAACAATGGATTTGTGGCTTTCCAGGGCAATGATTACATCAGCTTCCTACAGGCAATTGTTTAAAGAAGGTTGGGTTAAATCCTGGGATACCAAAATTTATTATAATACCATAGAACATTATATGGATGATACCAGACGTCCTGAAAATCTTGTACACATGGATATGCCGGGATGGAGTACCACGTATGGATTAGTTTCTTCAATCAATTTGAAAAAAGAAAGGTATACCTCAGCTATAGAACTCAATATGTACAATAATACATCCATTGCAGAAATGCGAATGTACCCACAGGATAGGAAGAACAGGACGATGTTTGCTTATAGCTGGCCCTGGGTAACTACCCGTTTTGCGGGGCTTTCGATGAATAACAACTGGGAAATATCAGATAAAAGCAGATTGAGCTTTGGAGGATCTTTAGGACTGAATGAGAATGAGTCAAAATATGTAGAATTCAACTGGATTTTTCATCCGGGAGCACCTCAGCAAAAAACAAGAGTTCTTCCAAGTTTACATGCAGGGTATCAGTTGACAGAGAATCATTTTAGCTTTTCTGTAGGAACCGGCTACGGACATAGAGCACCTTCCGTTTCAGAAGGCTATGGATATTATATCTACAATAGTTTTGACAGGTATGATTATATCGGAAATCCTGATTTAAAAAATGAAATTTCTTATGAAACCAATGCCAGCGCAGGTTTTAAAAATGAAAAAATGAGTATTGAAGCCAAAGTAAACTACTTCTATATTCAGAATTATATCATTGGAAAAATTGTAAGTCTGGGAAGTCCTATGAATTATCAATCGGTAGGAGTGAAGGCATATACTTCACTGGATCATGCAACACTTTTTAATATGGCTCTGAATGCCAGTTATAGCATTTTACCGGAACTCCATTGGAAGGGAACTTTAACTTATGCCCGTGGAAGAGATGATAATGGAAAGAATCTACCCTTCATCCGACCTTTAAGCTATCTGACATCCTTACATTTTACCCACCATAATTTGGGAGTTCAGACTTCTGTAAATGGAGATTTCATCCAACGTAATTACAGTCCGGAATATGGAGAAGATAAGACCCCGGTTTATGCTGTCTGGAATTTCTCCGTGAACTATACTTTCAATATCCAAAAATTGAAAACCGTTTTTCAGCTAGGCGCAGAAAACCTGTTGAATAAATATTACAGCACCTATGCAGATTGGGGAAATATCCCAAGAATGGGCCGTAATATCTACACCTCTTTACAATTTAATTTTTAAGGACAACAACTTTAATTAAAACAACCACTAAAATTTTTACAATGCAAAACTTAAAAAAATATTTGCTATTATCAGCTTTTTCACTGGGTATAATTTCCTGCCAGAATAGCGATGATAATCCTGTAGCTAATAATGTAACCCTTGAATTCAATAATACGTTTAAAAATACTATCATTGTTCTTGGAGGATCCACTTCTGCCACTGCGACCACAAATACTTCTGCAGAAGGACAGGTTCATCATTTTTCAGAACTTAAATATGTAATCAGTAACATTCGTCTGATAAAGGCAGATGGTAATGAAGTCCCTTATAACATTAATAATCTGGATCAGGGCGCTACAGTAATAGATCAATCAAAACCGGAGACCCTTCGCTATATCTTAAGTAATATACCAGCCGGAGAGTATAAAAGGATCAAATTCGGATTGGGAGTAAAAAGAGAACTGAATGTACTGGATCAGGTGAGATTTCCAAAGTTCTATGCAACCGCAGGAGCTAATGATACACAAATGATGTGGGAATGGGGAGCCGGTTATCGTTTTACAAAAATTGAAGGTTTCTACGGAGCGGATAGCAAGCAGATGTCTATCCATACAGGAAGTACTATAAAAGGATCTGAAGGGAATTTCACTCAGGGAGTAGATGCATACAGAGACGTTACCTTAGATCTGCCTAAAAATGCAATAGTAGATAACAAAGCACCTAAAATTACTGTTAAAGCAGATTTCGATAAATTATTGACGGGTAAAATCAACACCATTGTATTGGTTACAGGAACAGGATCAGATGGTAATGCCACTCCGAATATTCATACAGCGAACCAAATGATAAAATTTGTGGATAACCTGGGCGGAAACAGTTCCAGTGATATTTCTGGAATGTTTTCTGTAAGTAGTGTTGAAAATTAGTTTCATCTCAGCTGCAATGAAAAAAGGACTAAGCATTTTAGCGATTTTCATATTGATAGTATCTTGTAATAACGATCATTATGAGCCAGTTTCGCTTGATAATCCACAATTATCACTCAATATTCCTTTTGGTTTTCCGGAACTCAATAATTCGGTGAATTCCAATAGGCCTACAAAATATGGAGCAGAGTTGGGAGAAAGATTATTTCAGGATAGAAGATTGAGTGCTGATAATACCATTTCCTGCTCCAGCTGTCATATTCAGGGATATGCTTTTGCTGATAATAATGCTCAGGCGATAGGTATTCAGAATAGAGTAGGCTTACGGAATGTACCGGCTATTCAGAACATGATGTTCATGAAGTTTTATAATTGGGACGGGAATATTCTTCAACTGGAAAACCAACCGCTGGTACCTATTATCACTCATGAAGAAATGGGTTCTTCTATTTTGGAGGTGATTGGGAAAATAAAAGATGATCTTTTGTATAAAGATCTATTCAGAAAGGCATTTGGAGATGAAACCGTTACTGCGGAAAGAATTTATAAAAGTATTGCGCAATATGAGTATACACTGATTTCTGCTAATAGTAAATACGATAGAGTAAAACGCAATGAAGGAGAAATTTTTACAGAAAACGAAAAAGAGGGTTACCTTACTTTTCAGCAAAAATGTGTAAGCTGCCATAGTACAGAGCTTTTTACCGATCAGAGCTTCAGAAATATTGGTTTTCCTCTAAACCCTGATAGTAATGAAGCCGGGCGTGGAAGAGTTACAGGTGTCCGGAGGGATTATATGAGCTTTAGAGTTCCTTCATTAAGAAATGTAGAATATACGGCTCCCTATGGAAGCTTCGGGCAATTTTCAACTTTAAGAGCTGTTCTTGATTATTTTGATAAAGGTGTTTTGGATGCTGATAATCTTGATCCTGTCTTTAAAAACAATGGAAACAGAATTCTTCTCACAGAACAGGAAAAGAATAATCTTATCTTATTTATGAAAACTTTAAGCGACCGTGAATTTGTGAAAAAATAATCATTGATAAAATAGAAAATTCAATAGAAATTGATTGTTTAAATGCCGTTACAACCTAACGGCATTTTTCATGTTTACGCATTGATAATCATTTTATTCTGCATGACATTGTATCTGGCGGGAATTTTATATCTTTGCCGAAATTTGGTGAGCCGTAACAGGCTCTTAAAAGGGAATCCGGTGAAAATCCGGAACAGACCCGCTGCTGTAAGCTCCAAACCAAAGTTTTTGAAGAATATATCCACTGTTTTTAGGAATGGGAAGGATTTCAAAAATGGAGTAAGTCAGAAGACCTGCCAGAATAAATTAAACGTTTGACGCTTTCGTGGAATAAAGCTTAGGACTACAATGATTCTGTGCAGTAACAGCTGTGCTTTGTCATTGCTTTTCTTATATCCATTAGCGTCATCATTATCCCTGAATGAGCTAATGGTGGCAAAACTGACTACATCTCAACTTCATAAAATTGTTTTCACAATAAGTGTGTTAACATCACAATTCTTGTTTTCACAAACCAAGAAAAAAGACAGCATTAAAGAAGAAGCCATAAAGGCGGTCAATATTTACAAAAAGAACTTTAAAGAAATCCTTCCGGCCCAGACTTTACAGGGGGAAGAGCTTGAAAGGCTAAACAGCCACTCGGTAGCTGATGCGTTGAGGTACTTTTCAGGACTCCAGATTAAAGATTACGGAGGAATGGGTGGTTTGAAGACTGTCAATATCCGAAGTATGGGCAGCCAGCATGTAGGGGTATTCTATGATGGAATTCAATTGGGGAATGCCCAAAACGGATTGGTAGACCTGGGAAGATATTCTCTGGACGATCTGGAAGAAATTTCTTTGTATAACGGGCAGAAAAGCGAGATTTTTCAACCGGCAAAAGACTTCGGATCATCAGGATCAATTTATTTACAGCCCAAGACACCTGTATTTACGGGAAACAGAAAAACCAATCTTACTATAAGAGCCAAAAGTGCTTCTATAGATTTATTTAATCCCTCTTTCCGATTGGAGCAAAAGATTTCAAAACGGATAGCAACGAGCTTTAGTGCAGAATTTCTTCAGAGCGATGGTCTTTACAAATTTCGTTATGGAAGGAAATATCCCAATGGTACAACTGCTTCTGATACCATTTCTAAAAGATATGATTCAGATATTAAAGCAAAACGTTTTGAAACATCTGTGAATGGAACTTTGAATAATGGAAGTTGGAACCTCCGTGGCTACGGATATATTTCAAACCGAGGTATTCCTGCCCCTATTGTGAAAAATCGCTTTAAAGCAAGAGGAGCAAGAATGCTGGATGAAAATTATTTTGTTCAGGCCAATTTCAGGAAAAAACTGTTTCCTAAGCTTGAAACACAGCTGAAGGCAAAATTTGCTTACGACTATACTTATTTTAATGATACGGTATTATCTCAGGCACATTATCCTGCAAAAAACACTTATATCCAGAGGGAAGTTTATCTTTCATCTTCCAATATATATTCTGTAAATTCTAATTGGGATATCAGTTTGAATGGAGATTTTCAGTACAATAATATGGATGCTGATTTAATAAATTTTTCTTTTCCTACTCGGTATACAACCTTAGTTGCATTAGCCACAACCTACCAGTGGAACAGATTTAAGTTTTTAGGAAGCCTTTTAGGCACATTTACTTCGGAAAAGGTCAAAATGAATATCAAACCTGATGACAGAAGAGAATGGACACCTGCTTTCTTCATGAGCTATCAGCCGGCTTCAATACCGGAACTTACTCTTAGGGCTTTCTATAAAAATATCTTTAGACTACCAACATTTAATGATCTGTATTATACCAGTGTTGGAAATACTTTTCTACGCCCAGAGTTTACCCATCAATATGATGCTGGCTTTACCTATCAGAAAAAATATGATAAGCGTGTATTTAAAGGACTTTATGTAAAGGTTGATGGTTATTATAACAGGGTGACAGATAAGATTGTGGCCATCCCTACAACCAACATGTTTCGTTGGATGATGCTCAATCTTGGAAAAGTTGAAATTATGGGAGCAGATGTGAATGTTCAGACGGAATTACTATTTGGGAATGTGAAAGTTAAACCATTATTGGCTTATACTTACCAGAGTGCTAAAGATAAGACAATCACTAATGGGTTTAAAGAAACCTATTATGGTGAGCAAATCCCTTATACACCAAGGCATAGCGGATCCTTTACGCTAATGGCAGATTATAAAGACTGGAGTTTCAATTATAGTACGATCTATGTTGGTGAAAGATATGACGGACAGCTGGATAATATCCGGTATAACTATATTCAGCCTTGGTATACTCACGACCTTTCTGTTCAGAAAAAATTGAGCCTTGCGGGGCATCCTTTTAAAATAAACCTTGAAATGAACAACGTCTTTAACCAATATTATGATGTCGTACTGAATTATCCCATGCCGGGAAGAAATTTCAGACTCACTTTAAACTTTACCCTATGAAAAAGCTAAACCTGTGTTTTTTATTTTTTGTATTCATTTTTCTTACTTCCTGCCGTACAGATGATACGATCATTCCCATGGAAGTAGTGGAAGGGCTTAATCCCGTTGAGAAAACAACCATAAAAGGATTCTATGTATTGAATGAAGGGAACATGGGAAGTAATAAATGTACCCTTGACTTCTTTGATTATACCAAAGGAACCTATTTCAGGAATATTTATTCCGAAATCAACCCGAACGTTTTAAAAGAGCTGGGTGATGTAGGAAATGATATTAAAATCTATGGCAGCAAGATGTACATTGTGGTCAATGTTTCCAATACCATCGAAGTTTTGGAAGCTAAAACAGCCAAGCATATCAAGTCTATCTATTTACAGAACTGTAGATATTTAACATTCAAGGATGGAAATGCGTATGCCAGCAGCTATGCCGGTCCGGTAGATATCAATCCATCAGCTCCCAAAGGAAAAGTAGTGGAAATAGACACATTATCTCTGTCTATCAAAAGAAACGTAACCGTAGGGTATCAGCCTGAAGAAATGGAAATCGTAGGGAATCAGTTATTTGTAGCTAATTCTGGAGGATACATGGTTCCGAATTACGACAAAACGGTTTCAGTAATTGATCTGAATACTTTTACAGAAAATAAAAAAATTGATGTAGCCGTCAACCTTCACCGTCTTAAAAAGGACAATTACGGAGATCTCTATGTAACTTCAAGAGGAGATTATTATAGCGTTCCTTCCAATTTATATCTGGTAGATGCAACAACAGGAACGATAAAAAAAGATTTTCATATTGCTGTCAGCGAAATGACCATCGTGAATGATAAGCTGTATTACTACGGAAACGAATTCAATTACAATACTCATTCCTACGTAAAAACATATGGAATCATAGATGTAAAGACTGAGCAGATTATTTCCAACAGAATTATTGATAAGGAATATGAAGACATCATTAAAACTCCGTACGGAATTGCCGTAAATCCCATTACAGAAGATATTTATATTACAGATGCCCGAAACTATGTGTCGATGGGATTTGTGTACTGCTTTGATAAAAACGGACATTTTAAATGGAAAACCGAAGGTGGAAATATCCCTGCCCACTTCGCTTTTTTATACAATTAAACAAAACTGATAGACATGAATAAAAAAACAATTAAGTATTTAACAACCGGGTTTTTATCCCTTCTTTTGGCGGGTATCGTAGCTTCTTGTCAGAACGATGATGAGGTTGCAGCACCGGTTCCTACCGATCCGGAAGTAATACCGCCTACATTTAAATTAGATACAGCTTATACCATTGAACGTTTCAGAGTATTGAGTATTCCTACTGATATTTCCGGAAAAGTTACCTGGAGTATTAAAGATTCTATTATTTCAGAAAATTCCGAGTTGGAATTCATCAGTACAAAGACCGCTACTTATCCTTTGACATTAAAGGTAGGAGCTAATAAAGTATTTCAAACCAAAATTGTTGTAACCAAGGAAGCAGGAACCCTGAGCAAATATATATCCAAAGTATTTGATTTTCGTCCGGCAGTTGGCCAGTTCACGAATGAGATTCCTGAATATGAATTGGGCAATACTGAGGCTGATATGCTTAAGAGAGTCAATGGATATCTTGTAGGTTCTAACCCATCAATGGTTAGTCTGGGAGGTTACGGAGGTTATGTTGTATTTGGTTTTGACCATACGATTCCGAATATGGAAGGAAGAGACTTTAAGGTCTTGGGAAATGCATTCTTTGGAAATTCTGCCAATGATCCCCGTTCAGGAAACTGTGAGCCGGGAATTATAATGGTAGCTTATGACAAAAACAAAAATGGCAAACCGGATGATAATGAGTGGTATGAAATTGCAGGTAGTGAATACTTTAAAAATGAAACCCTGAAAAATTACGGTATTACTTATTTCAAACCTGATGAAAATAAAACTCCTGTTCCTGGAAACGATAGCTGGCAAACTGATGTGGAATATATCAAATGGCAGGATAATATCGGAAATACAGGATTTAAAACAAAAATGGCCTTCCATGCACAAAGCTATTATCCATTATGGCTGTCAGATGCTTCCTATGGTTTTACAGGAACCAGACTTAAAAATAATTATTATGACCAAAGCGGAACAGGGAACTATTGGGTAGGAAAATCTTATGATTTTGGATATGCAGATAATGCTCCCAACAATGATGAAGCTTCCAATATTGATATTTCCTGGGCTGTTGACAAAAACGGAAAATATGTAAAACTTCCGGGAATCGATTTTGTGAAAGTATACACAGGAGTAAACCAGGAAGCTGGCTGGCTGGGTGAAGTATCTACAGAAGTGGCAGGAGCTTACGATTTACATCTGAAAAAATAACAAACGTAACATATATTTAAATTAGTAAGAATGAAAAAGTTTTACCTTTTTACCGTGCTTTTTCTGTTTGCATTTTTTACGAATGCCCAGATAAAAGTACAGGGAGTACCCCGGAATGATATTTCGGTAAATACTCCTTTAGCTACCACTAATATTACTACCACTATCAGTTTTTCTGATATTCAGTACTGGGTAGGAACAGGTTCCAATCAGGCAGCATTTGTAGTGCAGTGGAATGACAGCAAAAATCCTGATGCTCTGGTATGGGGTTTTAGATGGGATGGTAATGCTACAGGAGAAGATATGCTTAAGGCAATTGCAAAAGCTGATCACAGATTTTTTTCACTACTGTATCCCGGAACTCCATACGGTACTGCTGTAGGTGGAATTGGATTTGACCTGAACGGGCAGGACTCTAATGCACTTATTAAAAATGGAAATGCAAGTTACCCTTTATATCCGATGGATGGAGTTATCAAGACTACAGCCTACGATTTCGATGATTACACAGCAAAAGATGTGAATGACCATTGGGTATCTGGCTGGAATAATGGTTTCTGGTCTTATCTGGTGAAAAATCCGGCAGATACTGACTTTTCGCCTTCAGGTACAGGATTTACGGGACGTATCCTTCAAAACGGATCATGGGATGTATGGAATTATAGCCCTGCTTTTCAAACTCCGCCAATATCTACTCTAACACCGGTTTCTCCTTATGTAAGCACTACGAACTTTACCAATGGATTTTTTATGGTCAATGAAGATTGGTTTGGGCATAGCAATGGTTCTGTTAATTTTATTGATAACAATGGGCAGATCAACTATCGTGCTTACAGTAGCGTAAATAATAACCATGCTTTCGGAGCTACTACGTCACACGGAACCATTTATGGTGATAAATTCTATTTTGTTTCCAAGCAGGCTGCTGATGGTGGAGATACTCAGTATACACCAGGAGGAAGATTGGTAGTTGCCAATGCAAAGACTTTACAGAAAATTGCAACATTTGATAAGATCGGGGATGCAGACGGAAGATCATTCCTTGGGGTTAATGAACATAAAGGATATATCGGAACATCTAAAGGAATCTATTTATTTGATATTGACAATCTGCAGATAGGAAGTGTAATTAACGGAACAGGCACAGCACAGATCGGAAATATGATCCGTACTTCAAAATATGTTTTTGCGGTGAATCAAACCGCAGGAATTCAGATTATTGATCCTAATACCAATACGATAATCAATACCATTGCAGGTTCTTTCCATTCTATTGTTCAGGCTAAAGACGGAAGTATCTGGGCTATTCAGAATCAGAAGTTAGCCAATATTGATCCTGCTACTTTTGCTCTGCAGTATTATAATATTCCAGCTTCATCCTATTCAGGCTCTTGGGGAGCATGGAATGCAGGAAGTTTCACGGCAAGTAATACAGAGAATACATTATATTGGATGAAAGCGGGAAGTCAGATTGCAAGATTTGATGTAACCAGCAAAGTATTTAATGAAACATTTATTACGCTGCCAGGACAGACTGGAAATTATAAGCAAGTACCTTATGGAGCCGCGCTTCGTGTAAATCCTGCTACTGGAAATCTTATTGCGAGTACCACAGAAAGCGGATTTGGAGCTCATTTCCAAAAGAATTGGATTCACACATTTAATGCAAGCGGAACTCTTATTGATACCAAAGTGTTGAATGATTATTACTGGTTCCCTTCAGTAGCGGTTTTCCCGGATAATACTGCTCCGGTAGTAAGCAATACATTCCCCTCGCAGGTTACTGTATCTGGTATTACAACTATTGATTTGAAAACATTGGTTTCTGATGAAGATAGTTTTAGAGCCTCTATTGTGAAATCTGTTAAGTCAAATAGCAACCCATCGGTAGTTTCTGCTGATATCAACATTAATGAAGAGCTGGTGCTTACTCCTATAGGTTCAGGAACAGCTGATATTGTAATCAGCTTCAACTCGAACGGTAAATTGGTGGAAAGTACACTTAAAGTAAACAGTATTACTTCTACATTAGCGACTGCAGAGGTTAAAAAGATAGGATTCAGTATTTATCCAAACCCTGTTACTGATGTGCTGTATATCAAAACACAGGAAAAAGTAGTAAGTGTTGCCATTTATGATGTTTCAGGCAAACTTATCAATACCCAGTACAATAATGGGAAGGTAAATGTAAGCATGTTACCAAAAGGGATGTACATTCTAAATGCGACAACTGATAAAGCGGTATATCAGCAAAAGCTGATTAAAAATTAATTTTAGCATAGCTAATTTTTGTTTCACTCTGACCCGGCCAGGAATTGGCCGGGTTTTTTTGAGAAATCGGATGTATTTTTTTAGTGTTGCCATAAAAAAGATGAAAATTTTAAGTTTTAATTCGAAAACTTATACAACGTTGGTGATAAAAAATACAAAGGTTGCACCCTTTCAGTTATTGAGGTTGTAGAATGCATGTAGTGTGTCTGGAGCCAGAGTACGATGGATATTACAACTGTTGCATCTAAGGCGTATGTCTATTTTTTAGAAATTAAAAAAGAGTTGTCTGATCTGTATTCCGCTTCTGAAGACTTTCTGCAGCTTAATGTAGCATGTATATACCAAAATAGACAAGGCAGGTTGATGTAACCTGCCTTGTCTGATCTTAAATGATTTTCAAATTTATCTTGTCAGGATAAACTTACGGGTATACTTTTTTCCATCTTTAGTCTGCACGGTAAGCAGGTAAACACCACCTGGCAGAGTAGAAGGTACATTAAAAGTTTTTGATCTGAATTGAAAGCGGTGCATTTCCATTCCTGATGTATTTCTGATGGAAATTTCAGAATCCAGAAGGAGAATGTTTCCATCCAAAGTAATCTGTCCCGTAGTTGGGTTAGGAGTAATGGTAAGCTGCTCTTCAGGGAGAGTTGCTTTCATTGCTGTAGATGATGATGTAGATGAAACTGCAGGAGTTCCATAAACTGAAGCCAGATTTTCAATTTCCTCTTTAGACAGGGCCCTGTCATAAATAATAAATTGGTCAAGTGTAGAACAGCTTGTATAAATTTCGAATTGTTTATTTTGATATTCAAAAACTTCCCGAGGTAAACATTGTGCAGCGGGGCCGTCTGAAATATTTCCATTAATGTATAAACAAACGTTATCATGAGTATAACGTAGTGCATAGTGATTGAAACCAGGAAGAGTTGAAGAATCAGTACCAAAATGTATTTTTTGAGATTTCATTGATAGTGTCTTTCCAAACGCATTTAATTGAATAGACGGAATTAATGCTGTTTTAACATCAGCCCAAAAAGATAATGTCAATTCATAGTCAGTATTAGGAAGAGGGAATTCCGGACTTTTGAATTTATAAAGACTATCACTAACTATATGAGGATTACCAATTACAAGCATTTTGCCACAGGAAAACCCTTTTACATAATCAAGTGATAGATGTGTATTATGATTAACTATATTTAATCCCGAGATCGTATCATTGAGATTTCCCTCAAAAGGATAATAGGCGATAGGATTAGCCGGTGGAGTACCACATATTATTTGTGGAGTGGAGACGTGGTAAGCATAATATATTGCTATGATATCACTATGCCCATTATTAAGATATATCCGGACACGGTCAAAACTTTTCTGAGGAATGAATTCTATAGTTCCCCTGTTTAATTGTGTTCCAAGTTTTAACATACTATCTGTGATGAAAGTTAAGTCATTATTGGACGTATTTCCCAAAAATGTTTCCACAGAAACTTTACTTAATTGTTGCAGCGATAAATTACTGGTACCTATACCAATCACTACTTTTCTGAACTTCCTGGTGGTAGTAGCTGGAAAAATTAAAGACAGCCCTATTTTTCCGGTTTCACCTGCGGGTATTATTAATGAAGAATAATCCTCCTCATTAGCTCCTACTGCATTTTGAGGATTTTGTATTGAACAACCGCCACAGAACCCAATGGTGTGGCTGGTTTGTCCAGAGGCATATATTTTATCCGGATTAGATACGATTGATGGCGGTGGGCAGCTTGGAAGTTTTTCATAAGAACAAAATAGCAGTCGGATTTCTTCGGGGGTTAGCTTTCTGTCATAGATGATAAGTTCATCAATGAGGGCCTTGTTAAGAACCAGGTTGATATTGCGTTCAAATGCTTCATCATTTCCAAAAGAATAACTATGACCAATACAAGATACATTCAAAGAGCTTGTGGACTGTATAAGAACCCCATTTTTGTAAATACACAACATTCCGTCTTCCGCATGATCTGTGCTTTTATCATCATAATCATATGCTACCACATAGTGATTCAGCTGGCCTGGAGCATTATCACCCTGAGCGTAAATAAGATCATTTTCCCCTATAGGGTATGGATACATTGCAGCTTTTGCCGTTTCCGGAGTTATAATGATCTCATTTCCGGGAACTCCGATTCTAAGATGTCCGGAATTTTCAACACGAGCCCAGAATGAAACGGTTTTCGGGCTATCCATGTTAGGGAGAGGAAGAGGTTTGTCTGCCAGAAATTTTTTCTCAGTTGTTAAAGCTTCTAAAGCCTGACCACATACTAGCCCATTTTGGAATGTGTTGGGTGTACTACCTATAAGATGCATATCCGATATCGCATCATTAGTATTTCCATTAAAGGAATAATAATAAAGCGGGTTAAGTGGCGGAACCCCGCATTCCGTAAAAAAGCCAGGTAAATAAGCATAGTAAATTCTGAATTCATCATTCAGGTCAAGAAGCTTACCGTCCAAAACGATTTTGATACGATTGAAACGCTTAGTGGGATTGATTTCAATACTTCCTTGGTGTGAGCTATTGATTTTGAGCATTTCATGGTTAACAGATACCTTATCATTATTAGAGGTGTTATCCAAGAAAGTCTCAATGGTAACTCCTTTCAATGTGGATACAGCGAGATTGTTGTTGGGAGTGCCAATACCAATAATTGCCTTTAATTTGCTGATGACAGGGAAAGATAAAGTTTGCTCTACTTTACCATTAATACCAATGCCGATCTTGAAAGATGAATAATCATTTTCATCGCTTCCCACTGCATTTTGCGGATTTTCTACACTACAGATCAGGCATATTCCTGAGATTTGGTTGGTTTGGTTGCTTGCATAAATTTTGCTTTGTGCAAATGAAAATGTACTCATAAGAAGCAGAACTGTACTCGATAAAATTACTTTTATTAAGTAACGCCTTGATGATAAATTAGTTTTCATATATTGAGATTTAGGTATTAGTTTTTTATTATTGTCAATGAATCATAATGTTGTATTAGTAGTATATATAGAAAAAAAGCGGCAGGCTTTTTTTAGCCTGCCGCTTTTGGCATGTTTAATTATTTAAGTAAAACCTTACTTGAATGTGTTTTCCCATCCTTAGTCTGAAGTTTTATAATATATAGCCCTTCAGGCTGGTTGGTTTCAAATGTATTGGAATTTAATTTGGTGCTGAATACCTCTTTTCCGGAAGTGTTGATCAGAGTAACCTCTGAACCTTCTACTTTTAAGTTTTTATCCAGAGTAACCCGACCATTTTGGCCGTGAGCCATAAAACTAATGAAAGGATCTCTGTATTGGTATCCGTAATATACTCTAAACTCTCCACCTAAACTCAATAATCCACCATTTACATTGATCTTAATACGGTCATAAGGTTTGTTCATGGTAAGTTCAATTTCACCTTTACTTGGATCACCAGCCCCAAGCTTTAAAATGTCATTGTTAAGGTTTTGGTAATCATTGTTAGAAACATTTCCATTGAATGTCTCAATAGATACACCCCCTAATACTTGTGCACTTAGAGGTGTTCCGTTAGAACCGATCCCAATCACCAATTTGTTCGTGTAGGTACTGTTAGGGAAAATTAATGTTTGTTCAGTACGCGCCAGTAAGCCGATGGAAACCTGTAGAACGGAATAATCACTCTCGTTAGGACCAATCGCGTTCAATGGATTTACAACCCCACAGCCTATACATACGCCATATACTTGATTCGCTTGGGCGTTTGCATAATATTTTACAATTTGTGCAAATGACATGTTGCTTGCTAGAAACAATAAAGAAACAAAAACAGCAGTCTTAATACTGCGTGGACTCAATAATAAATTAGTTTTCATATATTAAAAATTTGATTTTTTAGTTTTGTGTAAATTTATAAATAAAATAATTATGTTAAATAATTTATTTCAGTTTTTTGTGATATACTAAAATTTAACTTATATAATCTATTTTTTTTAATGATATATTAATGGATTATATACCCTTAGACACAAAAAAACGGAAGCCTTTTTAAAGACTGCCGTTTTTTATTTTTATGTTTTAATTTGTATCGTTATTGCAGGACTGGTCACATTTATTTAATAATGATTTTTTTAGAATATGTTTTTCCTTCCTTAGTCTGAAGATTCATGATGTAAACTCCTCCAGGCTGATTAGAATCAAATGTATTGCTTCTAAGCTTTGAACGATACACTTCTTTTCCTGAAGTATTCGTTAAAGAAACTTCAGAACCTTCTACACTAACATTTCCGCTCAGGGTGACCTGTCCATTCTGGCTATGAGCCAATAAGTGAATCAATGGATCCTGGTAAGCGTAATAAATTCTGAATCCACCTCCAAGGCTTAATACCCCTCCGGTTAGGCCAATTCTTATTCCATCATAAGGTTTTGTAGGCTTAAATTCTACTGTACCTCTATTAGGAGTTGCTCCTAATTTTAGAAGACTAATGTCTATTGTTCTGCGGTCCTCGTTAGATGTACCTCCGTTCATCGTTTCAAGAGTTACACCACTTAAGAGTTGTACAGATAAAGGAATGTTATCTGTTCCTATTCCTACAACAAGTCTTGTATCGGCTCTAAGATCCGGGAAAATTAATGTTTGCTGAATCCCGCCTAATAATGCAGTTCCCAATACCATTGTGGAATAATCATCTTCATTACCTCCAACAGCATTCAATGGATTATCTACACGGCATCCTAAACAGGCTACACCAAATACGCCAGAACTTTGAGCATGAGCATAAATTCTGTCCTGGCCAAATAGAAACTGAGTGGAGAATAAACAGAATGCAACTAAGGCAGCTTGAAAAGAGAATTTATCTCTCAAGAGTAAATTAAATTTCATGTTATTATTTTTTATATGAATAGTTTTAGTCAAATTTAAGGAATTAAAGAAGATGCAGAAAATAATATTTCTATTTCCGGTGATATTTTTAATGAAATTTAATATTCCACAAAATAATTAAGTCAGATATACCGGATCAAAATAAGAATGGCTGTAGAGCCTTAAAGCTATTGAAAATAAATAGAGACTGAGATAGGGAAGGGTATGAAAACAAAAAAAGGACTTTCGAAAAAGTCCTTTTTAGTAGCCCGTAGGGGAATCGAACCCCTCTTACCAGAATGAAAATCTGAGGTCCTAACCGATAGACGAACGGGCCCTCTATCTTCCACTACCGAAATAGTGTGCTAGTTTTTTGTTTTTATAAGTATCAACTCTTAGTTTGTAGCCCGTAGGGGAATCGAACCCCTCTTACCAGAATGAAAATCTGAGGTCCTAACCGATAGACGAACGGGCCGGTTAGATTTATTTAAGTATTAGCTTTCCACTTTGTTTTTAAAAACCACTATAAAACAAGTGGTTTTTAAAAATTAAGTAGCCCGTAGGGGAATCGAACCCCTCTTACCAGAATGAAAATCTGAGGTCCTAACCGATAGACGAACGGGCCAGCTATACTTTTACGCTAATTTATTAACGTGCTTTGTTAATTTGCTTTTTAAGTTAGCCGCTTTGTTTTTGTGGATAATATTTTTCTTAGCTAATTTATCCAATAAAGCGATAACTTTTGGCAGTTGCTCTGTTGCAGCAACTTTGTTTTCCTCATTTCTTAAGGCTTTCAATGCTGTTCTAGCAGTCTTGTGATAATATCTATTACGAAGTCTTCTAGTTTCGTTCTGTCTGATTCTCTTTAATGCTGATTTATGATTTGCCATATCGTTCAAATGTGAGTGCAAAACTATAAACTTTTTTTGAAACTACCAAATTTATTTTTAAAAAAATTAATTTTCTTCTGAAAGGTACTTTCTAAGCTTATCTATTGCTTGTTCTATTTTTAAATTTTCTTGTTCTTTTTCAATTTTTTTGATCGTATTCCCTAGCATGATCAGTGCGTTATTCCATTCTCCAGTGGTATTGGTGAAAGTAAGTCCGTCTATTGTTACCTCAAAAGCAACCCTTTCTCCTGTCCTGTAAAGTCTGAAATTTATTTTATCATCCTTGCCTGTAATCCCGTCTTCATTGATTTGTAAATCGTAACTTTTTGGGTTAGAGTGGATTTTCTTAAAAAGCAATTTCGCTTCTTGTATTTTTAAATCCGGCATGATATAAAATTTGATAATCTGTAGTTTCCTACAGACTGTGGGTTATCAATAATATTTTTCATCAGTGTCACCATATTTGTTTGACCAATTATGGTTAAATTTATTAAAAAATTTTTGCAAATATAAGACTTTTGTGAAATATAACGTATACAGACTGGTTTTTTAGAGTAAAAACCATGATATTTTTATTTGAATAATAATAAGTTGTTCAGTACCAGTGTGCTATTATTTCGGGATTTTCATATTTGATTTTAAATCTTAGTTAAAAATATTGACAGAATACATAGGATAAAGGGGAGTATTGGTATTTTATACTAAGTTTATTAGTAGAGAAATGGGCTTTACAATCTAATAAAAGGGGACTGCTATTAAAAGCAGTTACCAGGATGATTTTTTATGAGGAAGCAGGTCTTATGCAAAAAATATCGAATCACCAGAATAATATCTGATTGTATTAAAATAAAAAAGGAGAAACGATAACTATCATTTCTCCTTTTTTTGTAGCCTATAGGGGAATCGAACCCCTGTTGCAAGAATGAAAATCTTGAGTCCTGACCACTAGACGAATAGGCCAAATTTTGAGGTTGCAAAAGTAGAAAAACCTTTTGAAACTTCAAAATTATTTTTTGATTATTTATATACTTTTTGAATCACCGTATTCTTAATACCTTTGGCTTCAACCTCCTTCTGTAGTTTTACGGCATCTTCCAAAGTATAAGCCTTTCCATAGGTGTAATAGAACACGCCATTGTCTTTCTCTCTTTCTACATCTTTAAGGTTCTGAAGTATGTATGAATTACCATTCAGTTTTTCTCCGGTATATACTTCCAGCGTATAATATCCCATGTTTATTCTCTGATTAGGCATGAATCCTACCGCAAATGCATTCCTGAACCCGGCATCTTTAGCTGTTTTAAGATTAATATCTTTCACAGAAGCCATATTGGTTACTGCGTAATAGTATTTGTATTGTCCGTTTTCTTTAAGAGTAAGAACATAATTCAGCCCTTTCAACGCAGGATCATTCTCATTGTATTTCGTAGGAGAACTCATCAGTAATATTCTGAAATCATTCTTCAACGGAGTTTCTGCAGGTTTTTCCGGTTCTTGCTTTTTAATGGTAAAAGACCCTCCTGTTTTTCTGTCAACCGCTTTTTTATAGTCAATGATAGCGTTGTAGATACTTTCTGCAATTTCATTCTGTCCTTTTTCGGAGGCAATATAGTGGCTCTCTTCCGGATGGTTGATGAAACCTGTTTCTATCAGAACAGAAGGCATGGCATTCATACGGAGAACGTGAAGGTTCTTCTGGAATACTCCCCTTGAAGATCTTTTATCTTTATTCACAAAGTTATCTTCTACCAATCCACCTAAAAGAAGACTGGATTCAAGATATTTACTTTGTTGCAGCTTTAACGCGATTAAAGATTCCGGAGAATCGGGGTTGTAAGATCCGAAGATCTGCTTATCCTTTTCATCCAGAAAAATTACATCATTTTCCCTTTTGGCAACCTCCAGATTTTCATTATTCTGGTTGGGTCCCTGTACATAAGTTTCTGTACCATAAGCTGTAGGTCTTGCAGAAGAATTACAGTGAATGGATACAAAAAGATCTGCTTTGCTTCTGTTAGCAAGGTTGGTTCTGTCGGATAAAGAAGGATATTCATCAATCTTTCGGGTATAGATTACTTTGAAGTCTCTGTTTTTTTCAAGCATGGCTCCCACCTTTAAGGTAATGGCGAGAGTAATGTCCTTTTCTGCAATTCTTCCAATGTCTGAATAAGTCCTGTTGGCTCCATGGTCACTTCCTCCGTGTCCCGCATCAAGAACTAGTGTAAACTTCTTTTGAGAGAAAATAAAGTTACTGATTAGGAGAAGGAGAAATGATAAAATTATTTTAAAATTTTGTTTGCGCATCTTACAGTTATAAAAATTATATTAATTTTGGGCCTTAATTATATAGAACAAAATTGGCCAAAACCGTCTTCAAAAATATATTACAAATTTTAATTATCCTAATTTTTAACAATTTTTTAGCACAGAAAACTCCTGAAAAATTGCCTAAAAATCTGGTTAAAGATACTATTTCCAAAAAGGATACCATTGTTGCAAAAAAAGAAGCTTTAGATGATGTACTTCAAACAAAAGCAGACGATCAGCGGCGAGATATCCCTAAAAAGATGACATTCCTTAATAAGAATGCCCAGGTAAAGTATCAGGATATGCAGATTGATGCAGATTATATTTCCATTGATGATAATAAAAACCTGATCTATGCCAGAGGAAAATTAGATTCTTTAGGAAAAATCATACAGCCTGTAGTAACTACCCAGGCTGGGAAAAAATACGAAACCAACGAATTCAGCTATAATACAAAAACCAAACAGGCTATTGCTTTCAATGCAAGAACAGAGGAAAGTGAAGGAGTAATTATAGCCCAAAAAACAAAAAAATACAATGATTCGGTGTTTGCTATGAGAAAAGCAGACTATACCACCGATGAATATTTTGTTAAGAAAAAAGATACGGCAGCAGATTATTTCATGAGGGCTTCCAATATTAAGCTGATAAAATCAAAAAATAAATCTCAAATCGTTACAGGACCTATTCAAATGTATATAGAGCAGGTTCCTACACCGCTTATCATGCCTTTTGCAATTCTTCCTTTCTCGGATAAAAGAGCAGCGGGTATTTTGATTCCGAGTTTCGGGGAAAGAGAAGATGTAGGATTTTTCCTTAATGGTATTGGATATTATCAGCCGATTGGGGAACATTTTGATCTTAAAGTACTCGCAGATATTTATACCAAAGGAAGCTGGAACCTCCGGCCACAGATGAATTATCAGAAAAAATACCGTTACTCCGGAAGCTTTAATGCTGATCTAGGAACTATGATAAGAGGAATCAAAGGACTGGATGATTATACAAAAAACAGTACTTATCGTATCAGCTGGACGCATTCCCAGGATTCAAAAGCGAATCCTTTTCTTACATTCAGCGCTTCTGTAGATATTGTAAGTACAAAGTTTTATAATAATACGCTCAATAATCAATATATTTTGAATAGTGGATCTAATAATGGATCTGTCAGAGTACCTGATGTATTAAGAACCCAGCAGAACTCAACGATAACCCTTACCAAAAGATTTCTGAAACTTCCGGTAACCATTACAGGAACGGCATCTTACTCACAAAACTTTGCAACAGGATTGGCAGATCTTCGTCTTCCACAGATGAATGTAGCGGTTAATCAGTTTTATCTGTTTAAATCGAAATCCGGAGTAAGACAGGGACTTCTTGAAAATATTACTGTAAATACTGGTTTTAACCTGACGAACTTTGTGAATACTCAGGAAAATGAGTTGTTCAAAAAAGAAATGTGGGATAAAATGCAGACTGGGCTTAAGAACAATATCGCTTTAGCTACCAATACTACTTTGGCTAAATATTTTACATTCAGTTTAAGTGCTAATATTGATAATGCTTTAACTACAAAAACATTAAACAGATATTATGACCCTGTAAAGAATGTAACGGTAGATGAAATCAATAAAAAATTCGCAGGATATTCTTCATTTTCAACTACTGCAAGTCTTCAGACAACATTGTACGGGATGATGAAGTTCAAAAAAGGATCTATTGTAGAAGCGGTGAGACACATGGTAACTCCAAGTATTGGGTTTACCTACTCTCCGGATTTTTCAAGTCCTAATTTCGGATACTATAAGAACTATTATAATGCAACCGGAGCGCTTACTCCTTATTCCATCTTTGAAAAAGGAATTATTGGAAGTCCATCAAACAATTTGGTGGGTGCATTAGGTTTCAATATCGGAAACAATATCGAAATGAAGGTGAAATCTAAAAGTGATTCTACCGGAGTAAAAAAAGTGAAGATCTTTGAGTCTTTAAACCTTTCAGGAAGCTACAACTTTGCTGCTAAAGATCACCCTTGGTCTATTTTCACTATTAATGGACAGTCTTCTTTCTTTAATAATAAACTTACAGTTAATACCAGCCTTTCTCTTGATCCATATAAAATTGAATTCATTCCAGGACAAGATCAAGGAATCAGAACAGAGAAGTTTGGAGCTTTTGGAGTACAGGGATTCAATGTTCAGTTATCTTACCCTTTAAGCAGCGAAATCTTTGGAGAGAAAACCGATTATGCTAAGAAATATTCTTCAAAAGGAGAAGTAAGAAATGAGAATTATTATTTTGATGATGATAACTACTCACGTTTCGATCAGGCATGGACATTGAATATTAATGCTAATTATGCCTATTCTAAAGGAACTAACAGGTTTGGAAATAAAATTGCATCTCTAGGTCTTGATGGAAGTATTAAGCTTACTCCTTATTGGAACGTTACGGGAAGTACCCATTATGACTTAGTGACTAAAGAATTGGCGTATACAAGAATTGGTTTTTCAAGAGATCAGCGAAGTTTTACCATTAATTTTAACTGGGTGCCATTTGGACAATATAAGGTATATGACTTCTTTATTGGGATCAAAGCCAATATCTTAAGTGATGCATTGAAGTATAAGGACAGAAGCTTTACCCAGCCAAATGCACCTTTCTAATATCAGATTGGCATTTGACAATATAAATTTTATATTTGCATCCAAAATAAATCTAACGAGATTATCATGAAATTGCTTAACTTTTGGTTGGTAATGAAAGATAATTTCACAAAAAAATAAATATCCGTATATGAAACAAATAATCAATACAGTTAATGCACCTGCGGCTATCGGTCCTTATTCACAAGCTAATATGGCTAACGGAGTTTTATACATCTCCGGACAGATTCCTGTAGATCCTGCAACGGGTAAACTGGTAGAAGGAATTGAAAAGGAAACGCATCAGGTAATGAAAAACCTTGAGGCAATCCTTACAGAAGCTGGAATGACTTTTAAAAACGTTGTAAAAGCAACCATCTTCCTTAAGAGCATGGATGATTTTGCTGTAATGAACGATATTTACGCTTCTTATTTAGATGCAGAAAGTTACCCGGCACGTGAAACTGTACAGGTTTCTTGTCTGCCTAAAAATGTGGATATTGAAATTTCTATGATCGCACATCAGGATTAATGAACTTTATAAGAAATACATTTGCGATATTGATGGGCCTTGGGATAACAGGGCTTATTATTACTCTTGGTATAAGAGCTTTTCCGCAATGGGTTACTTTCGAAGCTTTTGCTCCGTTTGAGCATTGGCAGAGATTTCTTTTCAGTATGAAGGACGATAAGGCCTTTTTCGGCTTTCTTTTGTTTATTTCCGGACTGGGAACTACCATTGGTGGAGTAGCAACCGCAATCATTGTTAAATACGCTAAAGTGGCCTATGCTATTCTGATTGGTTTCATTATGCTTTTTATCGCAATGCTGGATGTAATTATATTTCCTTATCATCCTACATTTTATAAGATTTCAATCTTCCTTACCTTTTTTCCGTTTTCCTGGATTGGGGGTAAGATTGTAGAAGTGATCTATGAGCGGAACAAGAAGAAAAGAATCGCTGAGAAAATGAATAAACCCAAATAAATAATAAAAAAAACGCTGCAAATCTTTGCAGCGTTTTTCTTTGATATGAAAATAACTATTGTTTAGTTGTTGATTAAGGCATTTTAAATCCTTTCGTGTACATTCTTCCATAGTCATCCACAAACTTCACCTGTACATTTCCTTGGTATTTACTCAATATGCTTTCGATGTCTTTCTGTGAATTTACCGGCTTGCCATTTATTTCAATGATGATATAGTTGTCTACGATTCCGATCTTAGCCATTTCTCCTCCTTCAGATACGTTTTTAGTGACTACACCGCTATTCAGACCATATTCGGTTTTGAATCTTTCAGTAAGAGGATCAAATTCAGCTCCGATTTTTTCGGTTACACTAAGATCTGCCTTAGTTCTTGTAGATGTCCCACCTTTCTGGTCTCTCAAAGTTACATTTGTTGTAGCTTCTTTACCATTTCTTGAATAGGTTACCTGAACTTTATCACCAGGACGCTTGCTTCCAATAGACATAGAAAGATCAGCAAAATCAGTGATATCGTAGTTGTCTATTTTTGTAATGATATCTCCTTTTTTCAGTCCAGCATCTTCTGCGCCACTGTTATCCCCAAATCCTGTTACATAGATTCCGCTACCAGACTTAATCATGGTTTTGAATTGTTTGTTATAGGCCTGAACCTGTTGGTCATTGGAAAGGTCTAAAGACTGAACCCCTAAGAATCCTCTTTGTACGATACCGAACTTCTTGATATCCTCAACAATTTTTCTGGCTAAATTGGATGGAACGGCAAATCCGTACCCTTGATAATATCCTGTTGTAGACTGGATCGCAGAGTTGATCCCGATAAGTTCCCCATTAGTATTTACCAAAGCTCCTCCAGAGTTACCAGGGTTGATGGCAGCATCTGTCTGAATAAAACTCTCAATAGGATTACTTGCTTTTCCCTGGCTTCCTAAGATACCTATTCCTCTTCCTTTAGCAGAAACAATACCTGCAGTTACGGTAGAGTTTAATCCCAATGGATTTCCTACAGCCAATACCCATTGTCCTACATCAATATTGTCAGAGTTGGCAAAGTTTAAGTAAGGAAGTCCTTTTTCTTCAATCTTTAATAGAGAAATATCTGTGTTGGGGTCAGTTCCCACTAAAGTTGCGATATATGATTTTTTGTTGCTCAGGACAACTTCAAGTTTATTAGCACCTGCCACTACGTGGTTGTTCGAGATGATATATCCGTCAGGAGAAATAATTACTCCGGAACCCATTCCTGAAGGCATATTGTCCGGAGCCTGTTGTTGCTTTTGTCTTTGCTGGCCTCTTCCACCAAACGGATCTCCGAAGAAATAATCGAACAGATCCTGCTCAGTAGCTCTGCTTGCTGTTCTGCTTTGATAATTTTTAATGGTAACCACAGCAGGAACAGTTGTTTTAGCCGCTTTTACAAAGTCATCACCTACTGCTCCGGTATTCATACCTGCAAATGATGTGTTAGGAGCTGATGTTGTGAAAAATGACTGATCTCCGTTATTGGAGTCATGTCCGAAATATTGTATAGCTCCAACGGTAGTAGCCCCAGAAATAACTCCGACTACTGCAAATGGTAATAGTTTTTTTAAAGTACTCTTCATTGTATATCTTTCTTGTTTATTAATTAATTTCTTTTTATGTTTTTGAGTAAACAAATTTAATGTTAAATAGGTAATCAATTAGTATGCTATGTTTCAATTTTAACTAAAATTTAACGGCTATTATGTCATTTTATACATTATGTCATAATTGTTAAGCCTGATATTAACAAAACTTAAAATAAAATTAAATGAAATATGACAAAATGTTGCCATAACTAAGTACAATATAAAAAGTATTTTTCATTACTCATCACCGGCAGCTGTCAATTATCATTAAGCTAATGAAGAGGCATTAATTTGAAAATGTTTATCTTTGCAAAAATATTTTTCTCACTTAAAACGTTTATAGCATGCAACTGTATAACACCTTAAGCGCAGAAGAAAGAGCTAGACTTATTGATGAAGCTGGTAAGGAACGTCTTACTTTATCTTTCTATGCGTACGCTAAAATTGAAGATCCCAAAAAATTTCGTGACGACCTATTTGTAGCCTGGAACGCCCTTGATGCGCTTGGCCGTATTTATGTTGCCCATGAAGGAATTAATGCTCAGATGAGCGTTCCTGCAGATCAATTTGAAGCTTTCCGCAATACGTTAGAAGTATATGACTTTATGAAAGGAATTCGTTTGAATGTAGCGGTAGAGCAAGACAATCATTCCTTTTTAAAATTGACCATTAAAGTAAGAAATAAAATTGTTGCTGATGGTCTTAATGACGATACTTTTGATGTAACCAACAAAGGAGTTCACTTAAAAGCTCAGGAATTTAATAATATGCTTGACGATCCTAACACCATTGTAGTTGACTTTAGAAATCACTATGAAAGTGAAGTAGGACACTTTGAAGGTGCTATTACTCCTGATGTAGAAAACTTCAGAGAAAGTTTACCAATCATCAAAGAACAATTACAGGATTTCAAAGAAGATAAAAACTTATTGATGTATTGTACTGGAGGGATCCGTTGTGAAAAAGCCAGTGCATATTTCAAACACCAAGGGTTTAAAAACGTATTCCAGCTGGAAGGAGGAATTATTGAATACACCCGTCAGATTAAAGAAGAAGGGATAGACAGTAAATTCATTGGGAAGAACTTTGTGTTCGATCACCGTTTAGGAGAAAGAATCACAGACGATATTATTTCTCAGTGTCACCAATGTGGAAAACCTTGTGATAATCATACCAATTGTGCTAATGATGCCTGTCACCTGTTATTTATTCAGTGTGATGAATGTAAGGCGGCAATGGAAAACTGTTGTTCTACAGAATGTTTAGATACCATCCATTTACCTTTGGAAGAGCAGCTGAAATTAAGAAAAGGATTACAAGTTGGAAATAAAGTATTCAGAAAAGGAAAATCTGATGCTTTGAAGTTTAAAAACTCAGGTGATCTGCCTAAAACTCCTTTAGCAAAAGCTGAAACCAAAAACATTCGTCAGAAAATAGCTGTTAAAAAAGTGTTGGTTGGAAAAGCAGAACATTACTTCTCAAAATCAAAAATTGGACAGTTTTTAATTGAAAATAAAGAAGTTTCAGTAGGAGATAAAGTATTGATTTCCGGTCCTACAACTGGTGAACAGGAATTTATAATTACTCAGATTTATGCAAATGGAGGTCCTTGCGAAACTGCAAAACTGGGAGATCAGATCACATTTGAAATTCCGTTTAGAGTTCGTTTGTCAGATAAACTGTATAAAATTCTTGAACCTGCTGAAAACGCATAATGTATAAAGAAACTGTTCAGTAAAAATAATATAACTGTTATGTTGAAAACTGAGCTTAGAAAAAAATATATGCAACAAAGAAAAGCCTTGTCTTGTGATGAGGCTTTCTTTTTATCTGAAAAGATTTTTCAGAATTTCATTACTTACTTTAAGCCTTATGCAGGACAGAAAATTCATATTTTCGTTCCGATTGAGAAGTTTAATGAGATTGATACTCAAATCTTCATCAATTATTTTTTAGCACAAAATATACGCGTTTATGTGCCTAAAGTTATAGAAGATCAACTAATTACTATTGAGGTTTTCAATGACACTGTATTTGAAATAAACAGTTGGGGAATTTCTGAACCTGTTTCCAATGAAGATTCCGGAGAAGATTATTTTCATTATGTGATTACTCCGCTTTTATACTGTGACCGCAATGGGAATAGAGTAGGATATGGAAAGGGTTTCTATGACGGACTTTTCCAAAGCTTATCTCCAGAGACAAAAAAAATCGGTGTCAATTATTTTGACCCCGATGATTCTATTGATGATGTCTGGGAAAATGATATTCCCCTCCACTATTTGGTTACGCCTACAGAAGTACTGTCTTTTTTTAGCGGTTTGGAATAAAAATCTAAAAAGTAAAATTTAAACTCCTTTTTCATTTTGGAGGTTGACAGTAATATATATTGGGCATTCTTTTCAAAGCTTCCCAAAGACTTATTCTTATCATCAAAATATTCTACATTGAATTTAGCATAGTCTAAGGTGTCTTTTTTATAGAATTCTTTATAAACACTCAGCTCGTTTACCTTTGCAGCCTTCACTTTCATACTATCCAGTTCCTTAAACATCCTTTTGAAGGTCAGAGAGTCCGGTTTGTGGAAATAACTCTCCATTTGTGAATAAATAAAACTGTCTACTTCAGTATTTCTGTTACCGCTAACATAGAGAGTAGATAGATCTAGAAGCTCCTGAACTTTCTGCTTGGTAATAGAATTAATAGCCTGCATACTATCCATTTGTACAGCCGGGTAACTTCTTGTGTTATTGCTGTTTCTTAGTTTATCTAGGTCGCTAGCTTCTGTTTTCTTATTACAGGCAGCAAATAAAGTCAGAAGTATAGTGAGGATTAAAAAATTATTTATTCTTTTCATCTGTAGTCGCAATTTTGAATTTAATGGATACGATCTTACCGTTGTCTTTTTTCATTTCTATTACATTCAGATTTTTCAGAGATGTAGTAGGAGTAGTAACGAGGGTGATATACTTTTGTTTGTCTATTTTTTCAATACCATAGGTGTTATTGTCATATACCTGGTAGATAACAGCATTGTTGCTGATTAGATTTTCCAGCTGATTTCTTTTCTGCTTAATAAGGGCTACCTGCTCTTCTGAGTTTCCTGTAATATCTTTTCTTGAGAAATAATAAGCGGCCATTTTGTAATCATCAGGCTTAAGCTCAATTTTTTCTTCTTCAGGAGCATTTTCAAGATTTCTGCTTACTTCCAGTGGCTCATAAAACGCTGCACTGATTTTCATTTTCAGGTTTTTATCCTTGGTTGAATAAGCGAAACATTCACCAGGTTTTATTTTGTACATCAAAGGAGATTCATTTTCCTTGATAATCATAATGTCTAAGGTGTTAATAACAAAGGTTCCTCTGTCTTTATCAATAAAGCAATAAGTATAAGTTTTTGAAAAAAGGACATCTTTGAATCCCAATAGACCCGTTATGGCAATTAAAACGGAAGTAATAACTGCCCAGGCATTCTTTTTTAAGAAATTCTTCTTAGTTGGAATGGTTGTAATTTCAACTTCACTGGATGTAATTTGTTTTTTATTAACTTCTTGATTATCAGTATTTGTTTTTTGTAAATCAGTGTTTTCAGTGGGTTTTATTTCAATGTTTTTAGGCTGAATTTCATTTTTCTGGAGTTCTGGGGCTGAAGAAACTATTTTTTCCAGTTCATTGATCTCTTCTTCTTCCAGATTTTCATTTTCCTGCAATAATTCTCCAGCAAAAAGATGCTGCTTCTTGAATTCATACCATGAGTCGTACCCCGCATAAATACTCAATAAATTGAGCATATCTATTCTTGGTAATTTAGTGACTGGTGAAGTTTTGAAATAGGTGTAAAATGACTTTTCGCTGATGTTACCTTTCGCTTTTTTGCGCAAATCTTCCTGAAAATATATGATATCTATACCCTTCCACTTAGATATGTCATCCTGTGAAGGGGTATATTCTTTTAAATATTGACCTTGGACATCCTTTTTTAGCTGTTCAAAGTGTAATAGATCTAAATCTGTCAATTTTTTTAAAATAATTAAATTGTTGATTATCAGTTATGTTTTTTTGTAAAACTATTTTACAAAGGTATTACAATTATTTTTCATAAACAAACTTTCTAACTGCTATACCTTTGTCTTGTTCAAATAACAGAACAGAAGAAAATTTTATAAAACAATATTAACAAAATTAAATTTAATTTATTATGAAAAAGTCATTATTCGTAGCTGCTATCGCTGCAATCTCTCTAGTTGCTTGTAAAAAAACTGACGCTACAGCTACTGAAGGTACAACTGATTCTGCTGCTGCTACTGTAGCTGATTCTGCTGCAACTGTAGTTGATTCTACTGCTAAAGTTGTTGATTCTGCTGCAACTACTGCTGTAGAAGCTACTAAAGATGCTGCTGCTGCAACTACTGCTGCTGGAGCTGAAGTTGCTAAAGATGCTGCTAAAGGAGCTGCTGACGCTGCTAAAGGAGCTGCTGAAGCTGCTAAAGGAGCTGCTGACGCTGCTAAAGATGCTGCTAAGAAATAATTTTAGCTTAAGCTTAAAAATAAAAGGACCGTTTCACCCAGTGAAACGGTTTTTTTATGCTTTATCATCAACTTCAGCTTTAACCAGTCATTGCGAACTGAAGGTGAAGCAAGCTCATTATAGAACAAAACAATAATTCTGATTTGTAGAAAATCATCAAACCAGTTTCGAATATTGTCTCTATCCTTTCTTTTGTTTCAAAGACTCATAGCAGGTTATCGCTACTGCATTACTTAAATTCAAAGAATCTATACTGCCGGCCATTGGAATTAATGTATTTTTACCTTTTCCAATCCAGAAATCACTTAATCCGGAATGTTCTGTTCCGAATAATACTGCAGAACGCTGTGTGAAATCTCTTTTATAAAGATCTTCAGCTGTTTCATCCATCAATGTTGTATAGATATTGAAGCTGTTGTTCTTAAGGAATTCCAAGGTCTCCTCATTTTCAGCCTGATAAACTTCCATTCCAAAAAGGCATCCTACGCTGGATCTGATAACATTCGGATTATAAAAATCGGTTTTTCCATCCGCAACAATCAATGCATCAATACCAAATGCTTCACAGCTTCTCAGAATAGCTCCCAGATTACCAGGTTTTTCTACGCCTTCAACAATAATAACAGTAGAGTTCTCTTTGGGAATATAAGAAGAAAGCGGAGTTTCTTTTGCTTGGTATACTCCGATAATCCCTTCTGAACTACCTCTGTAAGCTATCTTTTCATAGACTTTATCACTCACATGATGGATTTTTCCCTCAGGAAGTTTCTCCTTAAAGATATTTTCACAGATGAAGAATTCTACAGGCTCAAAATCATATTGTAAGGCTCTGGCATTTTCCTGCTGTCCTTCTACAACAAAAACCTTTGATTTTTTACGAAATCTATTGTCAGTAAGCAGCTTAGTGACGTTTTTTATTTTTTCGTTTTGAAAACTTTCTATCAACATTTTGCAAAATTATGCAAAATTTATGATTGTACTTCTCTGCTTTTTATAAAAAGGTTTTTCCATGTGACTTGAAATGGGTTTTTCTTCTTTTTTTTAAGGTAAACTACAACACCTATAATTAGAATTATAGATAAAAATTTATAAAGATTTCCATATAGGTTTCCGGAAACGTTCTCTGATACATTGAATACTTCCCAATACAGATTCATGAAGAAATGAAGAAATATGGCTGCCCAGATATTAAAACCTTGTTCAAAATATATCCAGGTAAAAAATATAGAACCCAAAAATGTAATGGCAAATATTTCAACAAGTTCTATTGTATTTTGACTCTGATATAAATGAACCTGTGCAAATAATAATGATCCCAACAGAAGAGATGAAAGAAAACCCAGTCTTGTGAATCTATATAAGGCTCCAATAAGAAAGGACCTGAATATTATTTCTTCAAAAAAAGCAGATGAGAGGGTATTGATGAATAGTGATTCAACATTGATTGTACTGGCTGTTCTAAAATGTATGATATAGCCGATCAACATGGGTGAGGTTCCGATAAAAGCTAAGGTAAAACCTTTAATAGCAGATTGATGCAAAGAAAGCAGATCAAAGATTTTCTTTTGGGGAAATAATACTTTCAAGGTAATGATTATTGGAATCAAAGTAATGGAGTAGGCCAATACATGGGCAATAGCTTTACTGTGAAATAGTTCTTTCGTAAAATGCTGGATGCTTTTAAAATAAAATAGATCAGAGGCGTAATAGGCAATAAACCCTAATATAAAGATCAAAAAGAAGCGAATATTTTTACTCATGTTAATTATTTTTGAGCAAAAATGTAGCTTTTCGGAAAGGAGATCAATTTAATGTGACGAATATCAAGAAATAGTGACCAATGACAAGCATTTATTTTTTAAGCTGCTGTAGTTGGGGGATTATAATAGATATAAAGCTCCTGGATACAGGAATATCAAAATCCATTTCCGGAAGGATCAATTTGTAACCTTGAGCATTTCCTTTGAGATCTTTTACTTTTCCAAGATTAACAATATAAGAACGATGACATCTTTTGATAGCAGGAGTTTGTAACTGTATCAATATATTGGAAAGGCTTATTCTGAACAATAGTTTTTTTACCTGATTGTTGTCCAAGTAGTATAATGTACAGTAATTTTCCATAGACTGAACACATAGGAACTCACTTTCAGGAATTATCAATTCAGTAGTATTCACTGAAATTTTAAGAATAGTTTTTGTTGAATTTAAAGGAGTTTCAATGGGTTGCGGAGCCATATTTCTGGTAATATTCTCATGAGTGTTTTTTAAATAAATATATCTTGACAAAATATAAATAGCGGAGATAGGTATACCTAAAGCCAGAGAATAAAGAAACATATAACCATAGTTTTCAAAACTAAGTGTTACATGGCTTATGAACAATGAATTATAAAAATAAGAAAGAATGGACCCGAGAAATAGAATCACTATTATTTTTAGGAGCTCTGATGCAATATTCCAATCCTTGAATCGGGAGACACAAAGATTCGAAGTAAAAAATGCAGTTCCAAAAATAAGCGTATAAGGAAAAAGAATAAGGTATTTGTAAGGATGATGAAAATTTTCCGTACCAAAAGGCTGGAAGATAATCAGAAAAAGATATACCAGAATTCCTGCTGCCAAAGAAGAAATTAATATCTCTTTAACTGATTTTGAGGTAGGATATGAAGATGCTATAAGAGAAAACATATCAGTCACTTTATTGAATTAATTATTTATTTTTCCCGGATTTTGATCCTGAACCTTCTTTGATGTAATCATAAGCGTAATATTGCCCAGTAACAATGTGAAGCAGCTTGCCATCCATAGAAAATATCCCGGTCCATATCCTGTTATGGGAAATTTATGCCCTGCTTCATTCACTGTAATTTCTGCGACCGATAAATAACAAAAAGTAAGACCAAATGCAATAAGGCTGATAACTGCTGATATTTTTACTTGTTTTAATAACAGAAAAAATACTCCAATAAATAGCAGAGGGTTAGCCATCCAGGCTATTCCGCCACCTTCCATTTCTGCCCAGCCTAACAATGCGCAGGCTAGTCCACTCATTTCATGACCCTTGGCATACACTGCTGTGAAAGGAAGTGAAGCAAGATAAAGAATAAGACATATTAACAGGATGAGATTTGATTTTTTCATGGCGTTTCGATTTTTATTCTATCAAATTACTGTTGTCAATAAGGCTCTGAGGAAGATCCTTTTTATTTTTAATTCCAAGTGATTTCAGCTTTTGAGTCTGGATCACAAGGTTGTCATTCCCTGTATAAAGTTGTTTGTAGGCATCATTATAAACATTCTTAGCAAGGTCGAGATTACGGCCTACTTTTTCAAGGTTATCAACAAACCCTACAAATTTATCATACAATCTGGCTCCTCTTTCTGCAATTTCCAAGGCGTTTTTGTTCTGATATTCACGTTTCCATAGATCGGCAATCAGTTTTAAAGAAGTGATAAGGTTACTTGGGTTTAATAGCAGAATTCTTCTTTCATAAGCATAATTCCAAAGGTTTTGGTCTGCCTGCATTGCTGCAATATAAGCAGGTTCACTTGGAATGAACATCATGACAAAATCCAGAGATTTCCCATAATCATCATATGCTTTTTGGCTGAGCTGCGTAATGTGATTTTTGATAGATCCCAAATGCTGATTTAGTTTCATGGTATAAATATCCTGATCTGTTTCATCCACCAATTCTGTGAAAGCAGTAAGCGAAACTTTAGAATCGATGATGACATTTCTCTCATCGGGATATTTTACCACAGCATCCGGACGCATTTTTTTACCTGAAAATTCAGAGAAAAGAGCCTTGTTATCTTCATCACGGAGTTCATGCTCCAGAAAATATTCTCTGCCTTTTACCAGTCCTGATTTTTCAAGGATACTTTCAAGGATCATTTCACCCCAATTTCCCTGGGTTTTACTTTCACCCTTCAAGGCTCTGGTTAATTTTTTAGCATCTTCGGAAATCTGTTGGTTCAATTCAGCAAGTTCTTTTACTTTTTCAGCAAGAGAAAAGCGTTCTTTATTTTCCTTTTCATAGGCTTCATTCACTCTGTTTTTCAAATCGGTAATTTTTTCCTGAAAAGGGTCAAGTATACTTTTTAAGTTATTCTGATTTAAAGTCGTGAACTTTTCGGTTTTCTCTTCTAATATTTTATTGGCCAGATTTTCAAACTGGAGCTTGGATTCGTCCTGTATTTTTGTGATCTCTTCTTTCTGGGTATTCAATGATTTTTGAAGACTTTCATTCTGGGCAGAAAGTTCAGCGTTTTTAGCAAAAAAATCCTGTTTTTCAGCAATAAGGGTTTCAATCTGAAAATCCTGTTTTAAGGATAATTGTTTTTGATCCTGAAACTGATTATTCAGTGAAGAGTGTTGAGCAGAAAGCTTGGCAAATTCATTTTTCAGATCATTCAGAAGATCCTGTTGCTGTATATTGAGTTCCTTTTCTTTATTGAGTTGTTGATTCAGCTCCTGATTTTTTGTGTTTGAGTTTTCAAGATCCGATTTGCTTTTAATATGTAAGAAGTTTAACTCATCGAAAGCGTTTCTTGATACCGTAGACGATTTCAGAGCAAAATATAAAATAATGGCTCCCAAGGCTCCACCAACAATACATCCAATAATTAAATAGGTCATCTCCATTCTTCAAAATTAGGAAAAAAGGCTGGAAGTTAATGCTGAGTATTGAATTTCCGGATAGAGTTTCAAATTATAACTAATACCTTGAAAAATCCTGCTTCCTTTCTTCAACCAGAATCCCTATATTTATTGGAAATTTCAGAAATATTATGAATATCTTATTGGTAGAGGACGATCAGAGAATTAGCAGCTTCCTGTTGAAAGGGCTTTCTGAAGCCGGCTATACGATGACGCTTGCAGACTCTGGTGAAAAAGCCAGAGAAATTCTTCATACCTATGATTTTGATATTATACTGATGGATATTATGCTTCCGGGATTGGATGGGATGCAGCTTACGCAAATTATAAGGTTTAAAGGAAACTATACTCCGATTTTAGTTTTAAGTGCATTGAACAGCCCGGATGATAAAATTAAAATGCTGGACCTTGGCGCAGATGATTATTTATCCAAACCTTTTCATTTTGAAGAACTGATTTCAAGAATTAAAGCATTAACAAGACGGAATAAACTGAGTTATCAAAAAGAGGATAATCAACTGTCCTGTGGCAATATTACAGTTGATACAGATCTTCACAAGGTTACCCAAAATGATAAAGAGATTGAATTTTCTCCTACTGAATATAAGCTTTTTACTTTCCTGATGGAAAATAAAAATAAAGTGTTGAGCAGAACCCAGATTTTGCATAACGTCTGGGGAATAGATTTTGACAGTTCAACGAATGTGGTGGATGTATATATTTCCTATGTTCGTAACAAGATTGATGAATCTGAACAGAAAATTATTCATACTGTAAAAGGTACAGGATATTTAATTAAAGATTAGAATGACTCTTCGGAACAGATTTACCCTTATTTCAAGCCTTTCGTTCGGCATTGTTTCTATCATCACATCTGCGGTGATATTTTTTGCCTATTATGACAGTACGAAGATCTTTTATTTTGAAAAACTTAGGAATACAGCTCTGATTTCCGCCATTTATTATCTTGAAAAAGACGAATTACCCAAAGACAGGCACGCCCAGATTAAACAGGAGTATAAACATCTTATCCAGAATAATCAGGTAGCTGTTTATAATCAGAATAATGAAGTGACGTTTGGGCAAAATCTGAATGATAAAAATATTAGACCTTTTCATTTACAGGCTGCGAGAAATAACAAGGACACTCAGTTTATGTCTGATAATCAGTTTTATTATGGTATTTTCTACCCTGATAATCAGGGAGACTTTGTTGTTTTTGTAAAATCCCCTAATGACTCATTTCAATCACAGATATGGAGGCTTTCCATTATTATGCTTTCTGTGTTGATTATGGGGCTGTTAGCTATTTATTTCTTAAGCCGATATCTTTCAAAGGTGGTGTATAAACCGATTTCGAATGTGGTGGAACGGATTAATAAGGTAGATTATAATAATATTTCTACCGCTATTACATCCACTAATACGAATGATGAAATTGAAGATCTGATTAAATCTTATAATAAACTCTTGGGAAGAATCTCTGAAAATGTGTTGCTGCAACAGAATTTTATCAATTATGTTTCTCACGAATTTAAAACTCCATTAGCTGCTATTTCCGGAAATCTGGAAGTATTCGCGCAAAAAGACAGAACTCCAGAAGAATATATAAAAGTAGTCAAAGAATCTCTGGATAATGTCTATGAGATTGAAAATATTCTCAACAACCTTCTGCTGATGTCCGGGATGACAAAGCTTGAATCTTCCCATAAACAGGTAAGAGTGGATGAGTTGATCTGGAAGATTTATGAAAAACTGGATGTTAAAGCCAAAGAAAATAATTCCGCCATTAAGATCCAGCTTCAGGTAACAAAGCCGTCTTTACTGGAATTTCCGGGTAATGAAACGCTTTTGTATCTGGCATTATATAATATTGTAGAGAATGCAATAAAATATTCTTATGACCATCCTGTTGAAATCATTTTATCAGAAAATGAAGATCAATTGAATATTGAAGTGAAAGATCAGGGAAAAGGAATTCCTGCAGATGATCTTGCTAAAATTGCAGATACATTCTACAGAGGAAAAAATGTGGATGGGATCAAGGGTAGTGGTATTGGGCTGTCTTTATCTAAAAGTATTTTTGATCATCATCATATTATTTTGAAAATTGATTCTAAAGTAGACGTGGGTACGAATGTTCTGCTTGTCTTTCCTTCTAAATTTTAATCTCCCATGGATTGCACAGATTTCCACAGAGGATTGTGGATAAATTTTTCACGTAATATAAAATGGTGTTATTTGTGAAAAGTATTAGTGTAATTTGTGTTAAAAAATCTGCGTCATCTCCTAAATCAGAGAGCTTTTAAAATCTATCCCAATCTATTCTAATCAAACTCTAATGTTGACCTAATTGAATTTTAATTTCATTCGAAATTGACTCTAATATTAGGAGGATAGCTTTGTGGTCTTAAAATAAGAGACCTTGAAGAAGATTTTTTTTACACTATTTTATATTCATTGTTTCAGTTTCTTTTCAGCGCAGACTTCAGATACTTTGAAGATCAGCAGAAAGGAGGCTGAAACAATCTTTCTTGCCAATAACCTTGATATTATTGCCCAAAAATTAGAAATTTCTCAGGCAGAAGCAAGAGCACTTCAGGCTAAGTATTGGCCTAATCCTAAATTAAGTATCAGTGAAGTTAATCTCTGGAGAACCTATGATATTGAAGAACAGCCTGCGCTGATCGGAAACTGGGGGAAGAATACTCAGATCTCTGCCGAAATAGAACAGGTAATTCAGACAGCAGGCAAGCGAAGAAAGAATATAGAATTACAGAAAATTGAAGTAGAGGGCGAAAAATACGAATTGCAGGAAGTATTGCGTGAACTTAAAAAGACTTTAAGAAATTCAGTTACTGAGATTTTATATAATCAGGAACAGCAGAAGATTTATCAGGGTCAGATCGCTTCTATTGAGAAACTAACTAAATCTTATAATAACCAATTAAACCTTGGGAATATCAGTAAAGCTGAGTATATCCGTTTAAAGGCGCAGGAAATTGAATTTAAGAAAAAGCTTGTGTCATTGAAGCAGGAAATAGAAGATCAGCAGGCAGAACTGAAATCTTTACTGATGATTCCTTCTCATTCTTATCTTGTGATTTCAGATTCATTTACCATGCCTGAAAAGCAGCTTTCAGAAATTGAACTGACCCAGTGGCTGGAAAAAGCAAAGGAAAACCGTCCTGATATCCTGATTACTAAAAATAAAGAGAAGCACGCTGCTAAGAACCTTGAAATTCAAAACGCTATGAAAACTCCGGATGTAGCGGTTTCTATTGGTTATGACCGTGGTGGTAACATCATGAAAGATTTTATTGGATTAGGCGTTTCAGTAGACCTTCCCATCTTCGACAGAAATAAAGGAAATATTCAGGAAGCTAAATTCGAAATTGAAAAAAGTAAAAATGAAACCCGTAAAAATCAGCTGAAGTCTGAGAATGAGATTGTTTCTGTTTTCAGAAACTATATCCGTACCCAAGAAGTTTCCGAAGAAATTGATGAAGCCTACGAGTCTACATTAGATGGTTTATTGGTAAGTCATGAAAAGAATTTCAGACTCAGAAATATCAGCATGCTGGAATACATGGACTTTCTGGATACCTACATTGGTAATAAAATGATCATACTGGATACTAAAAAAGAGCTTAATCAATACTATGAGAACCTGCAATATGTTGTAGGGCAGGATTTATAATTGGGCATTAAGAATGACCTTAAATAAGATGAACATCTACTTATGAAAATGAACACTACTAAATATATTGCAGTTATTTATTTGTCCGCTTTGGTAACCCTTACGGGCTGCAAAGATCAGAAACCAGCCAACGAAGCTGAAAAAGGGTATTGTATCAGTCAGGAACTTAAAAAAGATATTAAGCTGGCTAAGGCTGAAATGCTTCCTATCGAAGAAAGTATCACTCTTACTGGAGAAGTGGAAAGTAATTCTGATAAAACGGTTCCCTTCGTAAGCCTTGTGGATGGAGTAGTTACTGATACTTATTTTTCCCTTGGAGATTATGTGAAAAAAGGACAGGTTTTGGCCTCTGTAAAAAGTACAGCTGTCAACGAAATGCAGGATGATACCCAGACATTACAGGCTCAGCTTGCTGTGGCTAAAAGAAAACTGGCCTCTGTAGAAGCAATGTACAAAGATGATATTGCCTCCCAGAAAGATCTTCAGGAAGCAAGAGCTGAAGTAACAATCCTTCAATCTAATATTTCTAAAACTCAAAAGAATATGCAGCTGTATTCTGCCGGTGGAAGCACATTACAGATTAAAGCTCCTGCAGATGGCTATGTGGTAAGCAAGAATATTTCTAAAGGAATGCCTGTAACTGCCGGTGGTGATCAGCTTTTTACCATTTCCAATCTGGATAAGGTTTGGGTAATGGCGAATGTGTACGCTACCAATATGAGACATGTATATGTGGATCAGCCTGTAATGGTGAAGACTTTAGCGTATCCGGATGATAGTTTTGCAGGAAAGATCAACAATATTTCTCAGGTTTTTAATGAAAATGAAAGAGTATTAAAAGCTAAAATTATTATGGATAACCACGGAATGAAGCTAAGACCGGGAATGTCTGCAGATGTTGTTTTACCTGTTAATGCACAAAATAAAAGGGCATTGGCTATTCCTGCAAAAGCCTTGCTCTTCGATAATAATCAGAGTTATGTAGTCGTGTATAAAAAAGACTGTGAGCTGGAAATAAGACCTGTAACGGAAGTTGCTTCTAACAGTCAATATATTTATGTAGAAGGTCATTTAAAACAAGGTGAAAATGTAATTGCTTCCAATGGATTGTTGATTTATCAGAACCTGAAAAACCAATTAAATACCTCTAAGAAGTAATGCGAAAATTTGTACAGAATATAGTTTCCTTCTCTTTAAAAAACTCATTGATTGTTCTTTTAGGGACTTTCCTGTTGTTGGCTGGGGGTATCTATTCCTATATACATACTCCGATTGAAGCATTTCCGGATGTAACCAATACAAGAGTAAGAGTAATTACCCAATGGCCGGGAAGAAGTGCAGAAGAGATAGAAAAGTTTGTCACATTGCCAATTTCCAAGGAAATGAATGCCATTCCGAATAAAACTTCGGTAAGATCTATTTCCTTGTTCGGATTATCTGTGGTTACTGTCATTTTTGATGACCATGTGAATGATTTCTATGCACAGCAATATGCTTCCAATAAACTTGGTAATGTAGATCTTCCTGCAGGAGCAGAGTACAACATTGAACCGCCATCAGGAGCTACCGGTGAAATTTATCGTTATATTATTAAAAGTAAGTTACCAATTAAAGAGGTGACTGCTATTCAGGATTGGGTTGTTGAAAGAGAATTACTGGCAGTTCCCGGTGTTGCAGATGTGGTAAGCTTCGGTGGTGAGGAAAAAACATATGAAATAAAAATTAATCCTACGGAATTACACAATTATGACCTTTCCCCCCTGGATGTGTATGAAGCGGTTTCGAAGAGTAATATTAATGTAGGCGGAGATGTAGTGGCAAAAGGAGATCAGGCTTATGTAGTGCGGGGGATTGGTCTTTTGGAGAAAAAAGAGGATATTGAAAATATTCAGATTGAAGTAAAAGGTACTACTCCTATTTTGGTGAAGCACGTTGCAGAAGTTAAAGTGTCTGCAAAACCGAGATTGGGACAAGTAGGATACAATAAAGAAAATGATGTAGTAGAAGGTATTGTTATCATGCTTCGTGGTGAAAATCCAAGTGAAGTGATTGCAAGGCTTAAAGACAGGATAGAGGAATTGAATGGCGGAGAATTGCCGGGTGATGTTCAGATTGTTCCGATCATTGACCGTACAGAACTGGTGAATACAACTGTTCATACTGTTTCTAAAAACCTGATTGAAGGGGTGATTCTGGTTTCCATTATTGTATTCATCTTCCTGTACAATTGGAGAACAACGTTTATCGTGGCGTCAGTAATTCCGTTGGCATTCCTTTTCGCGATTATCATGTTGAAAATTCAAGGGCTTCCGGCGAACCTTATTTCCATGGGAGCACTAGACTTTGGATTGTTATTGGAAGGAACATTGGTTATTGTTGAACATGTATTTGTTGCCCTCGAATTGAAGGCCAAGAAAATTGGACTCCGAAGGTTTAATAAGATTTCCAAGCTGGGAATCATCAAGAAGAGTGCAGGAAGTGTGGCAAGCTATATTTTCTTTGCCTTATTGATTTTGATTGTTGCCTTGATGCCCATTTTCTCTTTCCAGAAAGTGGAAGGAAAAATGTTCTCTCCTTTAGCATTTACATTGGGATATGCACTTTTGGGTTCATTGATCTTGAGTTTAACCTATGTTCCGGCAATGTGTAAGCTTTTATTAACCAAAAATATTGAGGAGAAAGAAAACTTTATTTCCAGATTCTTCAGAGTGAATATCTATAGAATTTATGAATTCAGTGTTCGTCATAAAAAAGGGTTTATGATCGGTTTTGCTGCCTTACTTGCTTTATGTGGCTGGAGGTTTTCAAACTACGGTTCAGAATTCTTACCTAAGCTGAATGAAGGAGCCATCTATGTGCGTGCTACTCTCCCCAATAGTGTAAATCTGGATGAATCTGTACGATTAACCAAAGAGATGAAGGATATTCTGATGAAGTATGATGAAGTGAAATTTGTAATGACACAAACCGGTCGCCCCAATGATGGAACAGACCCTACAGGATTCTTTAATATTGAATTTAATATTCAGTTGAAACCGGAAAATGAGTGGAAGAAGAAAATCTCGAAAGAAGAACTTCTCGAGCAAATGAGAGTTTCCCTTGAAAAATATCCGGGAATCAACTTTGGATTCAGTCAGCCGATTCAGGATAACGTAGAAGAATATGTGGCTGGAGTGAAAGCACCATTGGTGATTAAAATATTTGGGAATGACCTGTTCCAACTTGAAAATTATGCCAATCAGGTAGCGAATTCCATCAGAACCGTTCCTGGAATTTCAGATGTAAATGTCTTTAAAAATATAGGGCTTCCGGAACTCAGAATACAGCTTCATGATTCCAAAATGGCAAAATACGGGGTTTCTACAGCAGATGCTCAGGCGGTAATTGAAATGACGATTGGCGGACAGGCCGCAACCAAGTTTTATGAAGAGGAAAGAATGTTTGATGTGATGCTGAGATTCGAAAAAGAATACCGGGATACTCCTGAAAAAATGGGAAATATTCTGATCCCGACCCAGGATAATAAAAAGGTTCCGTTGAAAGAAATTGCAACCATTGATTATCATACAGGACCATCGTTCATCTATCGCGAAGGAAACAGCAGATACATTGGAGTAGGATTCAATATTGAAGGGCGCGATCTGGGAAGTACCATTAAAGAAGCAAAAGAAAAAGTGGATAAAGAAGTAAAACTTCCGAAAAGCCATAAAATGACTTGGGCTGGTGAATTTGAAAGTAAAGAAAGAGCTGCCAAGCAATTGGCTATGGTAGTTCCTATTTCACTGGTGCTTATTCTGATGCTGTTGTATTTCAATTTCGGAAATGTAAAAGATACATTAATCTCTTCCATTACATTGGCCTTTGCGTTCATAGGAGGATTTTTATCTCTCTGGTTTACAGGAACCATTTTCGGAATCTCAGCAGGAATTGGGTTTATTATCCTTTTCGGAGTGGCTACTATTGATGGGATTGTTCTGATTGGAGTGATGAAAGAAAATCTTCAGAACAGAATGTCGCTTAAAGAATCCATTTCTGATGGGGTAAAAAGCAGAATTCGTCCGGTAGTGATGATTGCACTGATGGGATCTATGGGGCTTCTTCCGGCAGCTATGTCTAACGGAATGGGCTCTGAAATTCAAAAACCCTTGGCTATTATGATTGTAGGCGGATTAATTATCTGTATGCTGCTTTCATTTACCATATTACCGATTGTGTTCTATTATGCTTATCGTAAAAAGCATAAGGAAACCATATAGTTTCTTTTTATTTGTTCATTATGAGGCTGGGATCCGTGAGGAAGATCCCGGCCTTTTTGTTTTAGTTTATGTGGTTTTAGTTAATTCCAGGATTTCAATATTCTTTACAATATCATTGCTTTCACACCTCTTAAGTTCTTTAAGCAGGGTAGAGGTAAGAATTTTTGGATTTAAAATTTGGGTAGCAACCTTTGCTGCAGCATAATCTACGATGTTAATAACCTGCTCTCTCAGAAAATTTGGAGTATTGGATGCAATAACAGCTGTTGCCCATGAGGTCTCTCTTGCTTTGGAAATCGCAAAGTCCAGAACAGCATTGTCTTTCCCATTGGAAAGCTGATCGATGAGTTGCACCGGATAACATATTTTGTTCAGAGAATCCTGTACTTTCTGATTGATGGATGCAATCACATTATTAATATTCTCAAAATCCTTTTTTAATGGATTGATTTTTCGATAGGGTACAATGGACGCTGCAGAAATTCCAAGGTCTAGATTAATATGAGCATTCATCCCAAGAAAAATATGCTGTAATATCAGAAGATCATTATTTTGGGTTGCTTCAAAGGCAATATACCATGAATGGGTACACTTTTTACCTTTACTGTAACTTTCCCATGCTTCAATATAGCGTTGTGCAAATGCGATATCCAGCATGGTCATTCGTGGATTGTCTTCAAATTTCTTTTGTTGAATTCCTTTTAAAACCTGTGCGGTCATAATGCGATAAGTACAGGCAAAATATCCGGCGGGGCTTTTATTTTCTTTACACCAGATAATGATTTCATCAAGTTTTTTCAGAACTTCTTCAATGGTTTTCATGGTAGGTTTTATTTATTTAAAGATAATAAAAAAGTGAGCCGGAATGACTCACTGTATGTATCCAATATTAAGGTATTAAAATAGGCTCTGGATCAATAGGATCAATTGGCCCTATGACTATAGGTTTGCACATTGCGGCTACTTCACATCTTCCCCCCATGCATATATAATTAGTCATAGTGGTTGATCCGTCAGGACATCTGATCATGGCTTCACCATGGCATCCTCCGGGGCATTCTGCCAGATGTAAATACCCTCCGAATACTTCTTTCAGTTCTGTTCTCGAAAGTTTTGATAAGGTTGTTTTTTTCATGGGATTAATTTTTATTTTTATAACGATTATAAAATACTTATAATCAGTATTTTAAATTATTTTATTGTAGGCTAAAATAATTAAATTAATTCATTAAAACAAGAGATATTATTGTTGATTTGTTATGTAATTATTTGGATTGTAATTTGTTAAAAAAAATAATTGTATATTTATTTTCAGTTAATGAGAAATAAAGAGGGATCCGAAAATCTTAAAGAGTAGGAAATTCAAACTAAACTAAATAACTATGAAAAATTTAAAAAACTTAAACAGAAAAGAGTTGAAAACTGTTTTAGGAGGTGCAGCAGCAGCCTGTGAAACACCAGTAGATGGAGGCTGCCCGGCCGGCTATACATTCTGCAGTAATCCTTATTGTTGCTATCCCCCAAGAAAGCCGTTTATCTGTATCGACTAATCATAAAAAATCCCTCAACTGAGGGATTTTGCTTTATATTTAAGGATTTTCTTTTGAAATTTCATCATGATGTTTAAGATACAATGGTAATGCAGCAGAGCCGTACCAAGAGAAGATTTCATAACTGAAAACCCCTGCCTGAACTGCGGGATCTGTTTTTACCCATTGCTCAGCTTCTTCTTTAGATTTTGTATTGAAAATAAACATACCACGATAATTTTCCTTATTCTTTTCCAGGAAAGGACCAGCAACTACAATTTTTCCTTCGTTGGCTAGTTTACCAATATTTTCCATATGTCCTTTCATTAAAGAACCCATTTTAGCTTTATCTTCAATTTTTGCAGTGCCGGTTGTCAGCATTACAATAGTATAGGGCTTCATTCCGTATTGGTCTGCTCCTAGTGAAGTAGCCAGTTCCTGATTGAATTTTACTTTTTCTTTTTTCTTCTCCTGAGCGAAGGATAAAGTGGCCATCAAAACAGTAAGAATTATAAAAATTTTTAACTTCATAGATGTGTTAATTATAATGTGAATATCTCAAATCTGATATCTAGCATCTTATGTCTGAAATCTAAATTCTAATCTTTTATTCTTAAAAATTCCTTGGCAAGCTCTATCATTTTTGGATCGCCGGTATATTTTCCATGTTCATCAGAAAGTTTTACGGTTGGGATCCATTCTTTATTAGGAGCTTGTACTCCGATAAGCTTCATTACGATATTCATTGGTTTTAGGCCTACATCATTGGTAAGATTGGTTCCTATACCGAAAGAAATTCCTATTTTTCCTCTGCAGTAGTTGGTAATTTCTTCTACTTTTTCAAGATTTAAAGCATCAGAGAAAATGATATATTTAAACATCGGGTTAATACCATTTTTCTGATAGTGGGCAATGGTCTTATCTGCAAATTCCAGAGCGTCACCACTGTCGTGACGTACACCATCAAATAGCTTAGCGAATTTTTTATCAAATTGCTGGAAGAAAACATCCGTAGTGTAAGTGTCGGAAAGAGCAACTCCCAGATCACCTCTGTAAACATCTACCCAATGTTCCAAAGCCATTTCATTAGCCATTTTAAAACCATATTCGGCAGCATGGAACATAAACCATTCGTGAGCATGAGTTCCGATAGGTTTCACTCCGTACTTCATTGCAAAATGGACATTAGAGCTTCCGATGAAGGTAGAATCTTTTTTCTGTGTTAAAGCCTCCATTACCAGATTTTGTACCTTATAAGAATGTCTTCTTCTGGTCCCGAATTCTGCAAATGTTACACCAAGCCGGCCCAAGGAATCAGCCTTCTCAATAGTTTTACTCATCACTACTTCATTAGAATCTCTTTCCATGTGGTTCATCTCATAGTGCAGCTCACTGATTAATGCCAACAGAGGAACTTCCCAAAGGATCGTTCTGTACCAAAGTCCTTCAACAATTACAGAAAGATCTCCACCTTCCTGACGAATTTTCACTTCAGACGGATCATAGTGGTAACCTTCCAGGAAATCCAAATAAGGAAGATCAATATAAGGACATGTTCTGGCCATGAATTTCTTTTCATCTTTAGTAAGTTTAAGTTCAGCCATTTTATTAACAGCTTCTCTTAAAGCAACATCAAAACCTTCCGGAAAATGGTGTTTCCCTCTGTTGATGAATTCATATTTAACAATAGAACTAGGAAAAAGTTTTACCACTGCATTTTGCATGGTTATTTTGTAGAAATCGTTATCTAAAATAGAGTTGAGTCTTACGTCGTTCATAATATGTGTAATTTTAACGCAAATATAGAAATTAAAAATAAAATCGCCTAAATGTAAGGCGATTTTTTTGAAATATTTTGATGATCTTACGGGTTTATTTCCCCAAATAAGAATTGTACATCCAAACTTCTTTCTCCTGCTCGGTAATGTAGTCGCTCATCTGAGAGTTGGTCCCTTCATCACCAGCCTGATCTGTAATATCTAAAAGCTCTCTCTGAAGATCAATTACTACTTTGAATGAATTTAGGATTTGTTCAACACTTTTAGTTCCATCAGTTACTTCCTTGCTTTCTTTGATGGTGGCTACTTTTAAATAATCAGAGTAGTTGTGTGCAGGGGTGGCTCCCAATGTCAGGATTCTTTCTGCAATTTCATCAATTTTTAAAACTAAGCTATTATAAAGTTCTTCAAACTTCGGGTGAAGAGTAAAAAACTGATCTCCTTTGATGTTCCAGTGAGAACCTCTTGTGTTCTGATAAAATACAGAATAGTTGGCTAAAAGTACATTTAATTTTTCTGCTATTTTTTTGCAGTCGGTTTCCTTAAGTCCTATAATACTCGCGTTTTTCATAAGTTTATTTTTTATATATCTCAAAGTTACGAAATATCATGCCGAATATCCTGAGATATCAATAGATGATAACTATAAGAAAATTTTTTAAAATAGTTTGGAAGTATTAATATTGCCAAATATAAAATTTACAGCAAAAAATTATACAATATGCTTTTTGATATAGCTATAACCATTCCCGAAAATAAAAGAGAATCTCTAGTGAAATATTTCAGTATTGGAGTTATATTAATTTATATAGGTGTTTTCATAGCTCTATATTTTATGGCCGAAGACCCGGTTTCGGGTTGGACTATTTCTGACTGGTTAATTAATTATACAGATGGGGGGTTCAAGAGAAGAGGCCTTTTGGGGAATGTGTTGTTTTATATACAGGATGTGACGGGATTGAAATTACAATATCAAATTCTTATTTTTCAAATCTTAGGTCTTTCTATGATTCTATATGGCACACTTTTGTGCATCAGGAGGTATACAATAGATCTTTTTTACTTATGTATAATGGTTTCGCCCTACATTTTGCTATTTCCAGCACTAACTATAAGAAATGCAGGCAGGAGAGAGATGTTATTAATTCTCATTATGCTTTGGTATTCATTTGAAAAAAAATCTAAGCTCAATGATGCTCTTTTATGGTTTTTTTATATAGTTTTTCTTTTTATACATGAACTGGGATTTTTCTTCTTGCCTTTTTTGATTTGGATTCATTATTCCAAATGGAAAAAAATTAATGTCAGATATATCTTGTCTTTAGTTATTACTGCTTTCATATGTATTGGAGTCGTTTATTTTTGGGGAGGAAGTGTTAATCAGGGAGAAAGTTTATCTATTTTAAAAAGCAGGGGGGTGGTTTTTCAGAAAGAAAATATTTTTGATCTGGAATATTACTTTGATTTTAATTTTGTTCTTCAGTATAAATTGTCTTTTTTAGTTCATGTTATAGAACTCCTTATAATGATTTTTCAAATAGGATTTTATATCTATATGTTTAAAAGAGAATCACTATACACCTATATTTGTTGTAATATCATCTGCCTTTTCTGGGTAACTCCTTTATATTATCTTGGAATTGACTGGATGAGGTGGAACTATATTTATTCTACATTATTATTTATTGTTTTTACATCCTTATTAAATGCAAATACTTCTGGAACTATGTCATTCAATAATAATCAGATGAAATCCTCATATCTAATTTTTTCTGGAGTATTTTATTTGCTTATTCTTTTGCATCTTCAACACGATACCATGATTAAATGGATTCAAACTTATTTTATATAAGATTAGACGGTAACAACCATGTTTTCTCTTATTGAAGTTTTATTATCTTTGAGATCTTATATTTATTCTTAAAATGGAAGTAGTCCGAAATATAGGTTTGCGCAGTTTCTTACTGTCTTTTATCCTTTTTTTCTCAGTTTGTCTGTTGTATTATATCAATTCTGTTCTGAAAACTGAGGGACACTACATCTATCCATTGGATGATGCCTACATTCATCTTGCCATGGCCAAGAATTTTGCATTGTATGAAGTATGGGGAATGACAAAATATCAGTTTTCTTCTACTTCCTCTTCTCCATTATTTACTTACATGCTGAGTGTGTTGATTAAAATTTTTGGAAACAATGATCAGATTCCGTTGTATTTCAATGTTATTTTTAGCATTGGAATACTTTATGTTCTTTCTGAATATTATGCTGAAGTTTTTAAAGAAGTTAAAAAAACAGCTTTAGCCGTACTTTTTACTGCTTTCTTTATTGTGCTTCCTTTGAATATTCTTTCAGGGATGGAACATGTTTTCCAGGTGTTTCTGTTTGTTGTTAATATTTTTTGTTTTTCCCATTATAAAGATAAGAAGCTTGCTGTATTTGGCTTTTATTTCAGTTTGCTGTTAATGGGATTAGTCCGTTTCGAAAGCATGTTTTACTTTGTAATTTTGGCTTTTATGTTTGCTTTTGTCAGAAAATGGAAGGAAGCATTATTCGTTTTATTGTTGGGGTTCATACCTATTATAGCATTCTGTGCTTGCAATTATCAGCAGGATGGTTATTTCTTTCCTAATTCAGTAGTGGTAAAAGGAACAAAATTAAGTCTTGATGCAAATATATTAGGACAGCTTAAGGTCATTTTGCTGGATAATCTTTTGCTGAATATCAGTTTTTATAAAATAGGAATTTTCCCTCTTTTGTTATGCTTAGTGTTCGTTTCCAGAGACTTTAAAACGAAAACAGTAAAAGAAGTATTGAAAGATAACTTTTTATTAATTGTATTCTCACTGGTGATGATCTGTCATGCTATGTTTGCTGATTTAAAAGGACTCTTGCGATATGAAGCATATATTCTTACAGGCTTTTGTATGGTATTAATACCAAGATGTAAAGAACTGTTCTTCAATTTTACTGATTATATTAAAAAAGAGAGTCTGGTGAGTTTGTTTATTGCGGCTAATGTTTTCCTTATGCTATATAAATGCTGGGTTGCACATCCTATTATGAGTAATGGTGGAAAGAATATTTATGAACAGCAGGTGCAGTCTGCAAAATTTTTACATCAGTTTTATAATACTTCTAAGGTAGTAGCTAATGATATTGGAGCGGTCAGTTACTATACAAATATTCATTTATTGGATATTGCCGGTCTCGGATCTGTAGAAACAATTCATTTTAATGAAAATAAAAAAGCATTTGACCAAAAGTTTGGAATTTTTCTTAGTAAATATTGTCTGGATCATCAATATGATATTGCTGTTGTATATGAAGGCTGGATGCAGGGCTATGTTCCTTCTTATTGGAAAAAAGCAGGTACTTTAAAAATTGAAGACAAGATAACAGTCGCAAGACTGGAAGTTTCCATATATTCTATAAATACGAAGAATCTGGAAGAACTGAAACAAAACATCAAAAAATTTAATTGGAATAAGAATGTTACTGTTACGATAATAGAATAGACACCAGTTATAGTCTTCTTTTCAGAAGGTATTTATTTCCCGTTTTGTTGATTTTTCCTTAAATTCTTAAGGAATAGATAACAATTTGTTAATGAACCCGAAGATTGAGTTTTCTAGCTTTGCACTCGAAATATACTAGTAAAGTAAAAAGCAATGAAGAAGTTTTTCCTATATTCTATCTTATCAGTATTCATGTTGTCATGCAGCAGTAACGATATAGATGCACAAACACAGACGCCAACTCTGCCTACAAAACCGGAAGCCAAATATCAAACTAAAAATGTAGTTCTTCTTGTTGTTGACGGACCTCGTATTTCTGAAACCTGGGAAGCAGCCAATAAAGAAAATATTCCTAATAGAGTAAGTTTATTGAACCAAGGTGTTTTCATTAGTAATTTTAAAAACAACGGGAATACAAATACAAACCCTGGACATAGTGCCATGTGTTCAGGTGTCTATGAAAATATCAAAAATAACGGGACTGAATTACCTGGCTTTCCATCTGTAATGCAACAGTGGCTTAAGTTCACCGGAGCAGATAAAACAAAAGCATGGGTTATTGCTTCTAAAGATAAACTGGAAGTTTTGAATGATTGTAAATTGGCAGACTGGAAAGGAAAATTCCAGCCTAGTGTAGATTGTGGAGTGAGCGGAAACGGATCAGGATACCGTGATGACCTTGTTACGATAACAAAAACCAAAGAGGTTATGGCGAAATACAGTCCGAATGTTATTGTCATCAACCTTAAAGATGTAGATTCTTACGGTCATGCTAATAAATGGGATGAATACATCAAAGCAATTAAGACAACAGATGCTTCCATCAAAGAAATCTGGGATTATATCCAGTCACTGCCTGCTTATAAAGATAAAACTACACTTATTGTTTCTAATGACCATGGCAGACATACAGATGCTAACGGAGGTTTTGCAGAACATGGAGACGATTGTGCAGGATGCAGACATATTGAGTTTTTTGCGATGGGGCCAGATTTTAAAAAGAATGCTACCATCAGCACAGGAAATTATGAGCAAATTGATATTGCAAGTACGATGGCTGAACTTTTAGGAGTTCCTACACAATACATGAAAGGAAAAATAATAAAGGATGCCTTTAAATAAAACTTTGATTTTTTGATACTAACCTCTATTACTTAAAATGATTCAATAACATAAAAGTAATGGAGGTTTTCAGTGGTTTTGGAAACAAATGAATAAAATTTCTTGTAAAATAAAACTTCATAACTGCTTGTCAATTAAAAAAATATTATTATTTTTGCACCCTAAAATAAAAAGCAATTAAATGCCTACTATTCAACAATTAGTAAGAAAAGGAAGAGCCACGCTTGCCAAGAAGAGCAAATCGGCTGCCCTTGATTCTTGTCCACAAAGACGTGGTGTATGTACGAGAGTATATACAACTACACCTAAGAAACCTAACTCTGCACTTAGAAAAGTTGCAAGGGTAAGACTTTCTAACGGTAAAGAAGTTAACGCCTATATCCCGGGCGAAGGACATAATCTTCAAGAGCACTCGATAGTATTGGTTAGAGGCGGAAGGGTGAAAGACCTACCGGGAGTACGTTACCACATCGTAAGAGGTGCATTAGACACAGCTGGTGTAAATGGAAGAACTCAGAGAAGATCTAAGTACGGAGCTAAGAGACCTAAACCAGGACAAGCAGCTGCTGCTCCTGCAAAAGGAAAGAAAAAATAATCATTAAATAAGGTACAAAAGCAATGAGAAAGACAAAAGCGAAAAAAAGACCGTTGTTACCAGATCCGAAATTTAATGATCAATTGGTAACGAGATTCGTAAACAACTTAATGCTTGACGGTAAGAAGTCAATCGCATTCAAAATTTTCTATGATGCACTAGATATCGTAGAAACTAAAAAAGGGGAAACTGAAAAAACTGCACTAGAAATCTGGAAAGATGCATTAACTAACGTTATGCCTCACGTAGAAGTACGTTCTAGAAGAGTAGGTGGAGCTAACTTCCAGATTCCTATGCCAATCAGAGCTGATAGAAAAATTTCTATGGCAATGAAATGGTTAATTAGCTACTCTAAAAAGAGAAATGATAAGTCTATGGCTTTGAAATTAGCTAATGAAGTTGTAGCTGCTTCAAGAGAAGAAGGTGCAGCTTTCAAAAAGAAATCTGATACTCACAAAATGGCGGAAGCTAACAAAGCTTTCTCACACTTCAAATTCTAATCTGAAATGGGAAGAGATCTTAAATTTACAAGAAATATTGGTATCGCTGCTCACATTGATGCAGGTAAGACTACCACTACAGAAAGGATTTTATTCTATACAGGTGTAAACCACAAAATTGGAGAAGTTCACGATGGTGCTTCTACAATGGACTGGATGGAGCAGGAAGCGGAAAGAGGTATTACTATTACTTCTGCTGCAACTACTTGTTCTTGGAATTTTCCAACAGATCAAGGAAAACCTTTAGCAGATACTAAACCTTACCACTTCAACATCATTGATACACCGGGACACGTTGACTTCACTGTAGAAGTAAACAGATCTTTAAGAGTATTAGATGGATTGGTATTCTTATTCTCAGCAGTAGATGGAGTAGAGCCTCAGTCTGAAACAAACTGGAGACTTGCTGACAACTACAAAGTTGCTAGAATGGGATTCGTAAACAAAATGGACAGACAAGGTGCTGACTTCCTTAACGTGGTAAACCAGGTTAAAGACATGTTAGGATCTAACGCAGTTCCAATCGTTTTACCAATTGGTGCTGAAGAAGACTTCAAAGGTGTTGTAGACTTAATTAAAAACAGAGCGATCATCTGGGATGAAGCAGGACAAGGAGCTACTTTCGAAGTAGTGCCAATTCCTGAAGACATGAAAGATGAAGTTCTTGAATATAGAGAGAAACTAGTTGAAGCTGTTGCAGATTATGATGATACTTTGATGGAGAAATTCTTCGAAGATCCGGATTCAATCTCTGAAGAGGAAATCAACGAAGCTCTAAGAAAAGCTACTATCGATTTATCTATTATCCCAATGACTTGTGGTTCTTCATTCAAGAATAAAGGAGTACAGTTTATGTTGGATGCAGTATGTAAATACTTGCCTTCTCCATTGGATAAAGATGATATCAAAGGTACTGATCCAAGAACAGACGCTGAAATTACAAGAAAACCAGACGTAAACGAGCCGTTCGCAGCTTTAGCATTTAAGATTGCTACTGACCCATTCGTGGGAAGATTAGCATTCTTCAGAGCATACTCTGGAAGACTAGATGCAGGTTCTTATATCTTGAACACTCGTTCAGGAGATAAAGAAAGAATCTCTAGAATCTATCAGATGCACGCTAATAAGCAAAACCCAGTAGAATATATTGAAGCTGGTGATATTGGTGCTGCGGTAGGTTTCAAATCTATCAAAACTGGTGATACAATGTGTGACGAGAAAAACCCAATCGTTCTTGAATCGATGGTTTTCCCTGATCCGGTAATTGGTATCGCTGTTGAGCCTAAAACTAAAGCTGACCAGGATAAAATGGGTAACGCTCTAGCTAAATTGGCTGAAGAAGATCCAACGTTTACTGTTAGAACTGACGAAGCTTCTGGACAAACGATCATCTCTGGTATGGGTGAACTTCACTTAGATATCATTGTAGACCGTATGAAGAGAGAATTCAAGGTTGAAGTAAACCAAGGACAACCTCAGGTAGAGTACAAAGAAAACTTAACAAAAGTTGCCAACCACAGAGAAGTTTACAAAAAGCAATCTGGAGGTAAAGGTAAATTTGCTGACATTGTATTTGAACTAGGACCTGCTGACGAAGGTAAAATTGGTTTAGAATTCATCAATGAGATCAAAGGTGGTAACGTTCCTAGAGAATTTGTTCCTGCAATTGAAAAAGGCTTTAAAGCTGCAATGAAGAACGGTCCTTTGGCTGGTTTCGAAGTTGAAGGTATTAAAGTTGTTCTTAAAGACGGATCTTTCCACGCAGTGGATTCTGATGCTCTTTCTTTTGAAATGGCTGCTAAATTAGGATTTAAAGAAGCGGGACGTGCTGCTAAGCCAGTAATTATGGAGCCTATTATGAAACTGGAAGTTGTAACTCCGGAAGAATATATGGGTAACATCATTGGTGACCTTAACAAGAGAAGAGGTACTATCAGTGGTCAGGAAGAGAAAAATGGAGCTGTTGTAATCAAAGGTTCTGTTCCACTTTCTGAAATGTTTGGATATGTAACTACTCTAAGAACACTTTCATCAGGAAGAGCTACTTCTTCTATGGAATTAGAGAAGTACCAAGCTACTCCACAAAACGTTGCTGAAGAAATCATAGCTAAAGCAAAAGGTTAATTTTTAAATTAAAGAAATGTCACAAAGAATCAGAATAAAACTAAAATCTTACGATTACAACTTGGTAGACAAGTCTGCTGAGAAAATCGTAAAAACGGTAAAGGCTACTGGTGCTGTTGTAAACGGTCCAATTCCATTGCCAACGAATAAGAGAATCTTCACAGTGTTGAGATCTCCGCACGTAAACAAGAAAGCAAGAGAGCAGTTCCAATTATCAGCTCACAAGAGACTAATGGATATCTACTCTTCTTCTTCTAAAACTGTTGATGCTCTAATGAAATTAGAACTTCCTTCAGGTGTAGACGTTGAAATTAAAGTGTGATAACTGCATACTTTGCAATGATTATACAATCCGTTCCTTTTTAGGGACGGATTTTTTTATTCCTATCAATCCTTTTAATGAAGGTATGCAAGCCATTTGAAAGCAAATTTACCCAATGTTAATTTGCTTTTTTTTGCTTTTTATTATTGATAATCATGAGATAGCCTTGAGAGTTTATCTTTAATAGCTGGAGAGCTCTGTTGATATATTTTTACCATAATTGTAGTGATATTATTGATCTCTTATTAGTGGGTATTGGTAAGGTGACATATCTCACCTTAGTTTATTTATTTAGAATTATTAAAAATAATAATTTTACAAAAAAATTATTGATGTTTAGAACAGTATCTTTTTCCTTGCTTGTTTTAGGATCAGCTTTATTAAGCGGTCAGAAAACTAAAGACACGTTAAAAAGTAACCATATTAATGAAGTAGTAATAACGGGTTCCGGGTATGCTCAGAAGATCAAGGATACTCCAGCAACTATTTCTGTAATTTCCCAGGCAGATCTTAAAAAAAGAGCCTATAGAGATATTACAGATGCTTTACAGGATGTTCCGGGTGTTTTCGTTACAGGAGGAGGAAGTACAAGTGATTTCTCAATAAGAGGTGCAGAATCTGGCCAGACATTAGTCTTAATCGATGGTAAAAGAATCAACACAAGAGAGACAAGACCAAACTCTGACGGTCCTGGTATTGAGCAGGGATGGATGCCCCCTTTGGAAACCATTGAAAGAATTGAAGTGGTAAAAGGGCCAATGTCTTCACTATACGGTTCTGATGCAATGGGCGGAGTAATCAATATCATCACTAAGAAACTGAGTGACGGTTGGAGAGGATCTGTTGGAACAAGCTTAATACAGCAAGTTCATAAAGAATCAGGAAATACATACCAGATTGATGGATATGCTGCCGGTTCTTTAGTGAAAAACCTTCTTCAAATGAAAGTTACAGGAAGCTATTCGGACAGAAATGAAGATAAATTTGTAGGTGGATTTACCGAAAGAGTAATCAAAGCTTTTGGTACAGAATTCAGCCTTACTCCAAATACAAACAATACATTTAAGCTAAGCTACGATTATAACCGTCAGGAAAGAAACCAGAATCCGGGTTATTCATTGGGACCTAAAGCAAAAAGTTCACGTAACAACTACGAGAGAAATGTATTGGCATTAAGTCATAAAGGAGATTATTCAAACTTCCATACAAATTCTTACATCCAGTATGACAATACTAACAACCCGAACAGGGATATGAGGTATGAAACTTTCTCGGCGTACAGTCTTAATAATTTCAACATTAAAGATCATGTGATCAGCTTTGGTGCAGAATACAGATATGAAAGACTGAATGACTTAGGAAATAAAATGAAGTCTGAAAATGGGGAAGTAGTAACCAAGCTGACTCGTTGGAACTGGTCTGCTTTTGCAGAAGGAAACTGGAAATTGGTTGATAAACTACACTTGGTTACAGGAGCACGTTTAGATAATGATGAGAACTATGGTTCTAATTTTACGCCAAGAGGATATTTAGTATGGAGTGCTACTAACAACTTTACTTTCAAAGGAGGTGCTTCATGGGGATATAAAGCTCCGGGATTAAGAGCTGTAAATCCAGGATGGGGACAGGTAACCGGTGGTGGAACTCAGGATGGAGTAATCATCGGAAACAAAGATCTTAAACCGGAGAAAAGCTTCAATCAGGAACTAACAGTAATGTTTGAAGATAATAAGAAGGTGATTAACCTAAGTGTAACAGGATTTAACACAGACTTTAAAAACAAGCTGGTTGAAGTTAGAAAATGTAACAATACAGAAGAATGTAAGCAGTTTGAAGCCCTGTATAATCATATCTATGACTTTATCTCAACAAGAGAAAATCTTGGTAAGGCAAACAGCATGGGACTTGAAGCGAATCTTGGGGTAAATGTATCAAAGGATATCGTATTAAAAGCAAACTATACCTATACGGATACAAAGATTAAATCTGATGAAATCCCTGCATTGTACAATAAACCATATGCCAGAATCCCTAAGCACATGGCCAATGTAAACCTATCATGGAAAGCCAATGACAGCTTCGAATTCTGGTCAAGAGGAAACTACAGAAGTGAGAGCCAGCCGGGAGTAAGCAGAGGGAAAGCACAGGAATACCCAATCCCATCTTATTTCCTATTAGATTTAGGAACTGTATACAGACTGAATAAACATGTTCGTTTCACATTTGGTGTGTACAATCTATTAGATAAAGATATCCGTAATGATACCAGTGATCCTGCTGCTAATTTTGGTTTCAGAATCGATGGAATCAGATATCAGTTCGGAGCAAACTATTTCTTTTAAACCCAATGGAAAAGTTGAAAAAAATGTTGATGAAATACAATAAAAAATGTTCTTACTAAAGAATATGAGAAGTGATTTTAGATTTGCAGAGAAAAGCAGCTGCTCAAGGAGAGTATTCATTCGGATTCAAAGTAAGAAATAACGATATTAATACTGGTTTAGAAAGGAGGAATTACTACAGATTCCTTTCTCAAATTTGTATTAACTTTTAATTTATTCATATCAAATTAATTTTGTAAACATTAAGATGAATCAATCATCTTAATGTTTTTTTGTTATATACTCTTCTATCTTTATTTCAATATTTCTTTTACACGTTCAGGTTAATTTTATACATTTAATATAAAATAATCTGACCTATGGATCACAAGAATAATAATCTTTTTGAAAAATTTTCAAACTGGGCAGTAAAATTTACAGGAAGCCAATATGCTTTTATTGGAGCAACATTTGTGGTTGTAGCCTGGGCAGTTACAGGACCTTTTTTTGATTACTCCGAAACCTGGCAGCTGGTTATCAATACCGGAACTACCATCATCACCTTTCTAATGGTTTTCCTCATTCAAAAAGCTCAGAACAAAGATTCAAAAGCCATACAGATCAAGCTAAACGAAATCATTGCGGCTCATGAAAAAGCAAGTAATAGAATAGTAGATATTGAAGATCTTACCGAAGCAGAGCTGGATCAACTTCATCATTATTACGAGAATCTGGCTCAATTTGCCAAGAAAGATGCAGATATCCACACTTCCCATTCCATAGATGCTGCACAGAGAAATCAGGATTATAAATATGAATTCTTCAAAAGAAAACATGAGGAATGGCTGCAAAAGCAAGAGCAAAAGAATAAAGGAGAATGATTTTTCATTCTCTTTTTTTATTAAAAAATAAGGATGCTATTATTCAATATAAGTTGTAAATTTATGTTAAACTAAAACTGAAAAACCAAAAGCCATGAAACTGAAATTTAACCTTTTAGCCCTCATATTGATATTGGGACTAAATTCAATTGTTTCCGCACAGGAAAACCAAGAATTGAAGATTTATAATCTTTATTACCTGAGTAAGGTTATTAACTCTGATAATCTAACATCTGATCAAATTAATGAAATATACAGTAGCCTGATATCAAATTTAGGAAAAACAAAAGTTGACTCATTAGCAAAAGATTATAAATCTACTGGTGATCCTACTAAGACAAGTTATATAGGTAATTTTCTTGTTAATAGAAATACATTAAATGAGTTGACAAGAAGTGATATAATCAGACAATTCAATTTAGGATTATTTGATAAAAAATACATTGACAGTAACAAGACAGAAAAGGTTAACAGCCTTGAAAAAGATTTTAAATCTTTAGTATTAAGAGGGGCAGAATTAGATAAAGAGAATGAAGAATTGGAACTAATTAAAACTCTCCTTATAATTAAAGATAGTATACAATTTTATCAGAAATTCAGTCCTAAAGCTAAAATTTTTGAAAGCCTGTTGAATACTAAAAAAACAGAAGAATTCCAGAATGATTCATTTAAGTTATTTAAAGAAGTTAATTTATCGAAGGTAGAAGAAAAATTAAATAGTAATCGTAAAAAGGTAGAGGATTTAGCGAAAGAGAATGAATTATATAAAGAAAATGTAAGGCAATATGCAAATGCATATGTTGATAAAAGAAAGGATGTAGATATTGTAATACCCTTAAATAATAATTTCGAAGCCTCTCAAAACCAAATCAATATAAATTCAATTGTTCAGGCCGCACAGCAAAGGACCTCTGCTCAGAGTTTCAATATACCATCAGAATCTCAGATGATAGAGGCAATGGCTATTTTTCTAGCCAACAGAGCGAAACAGGAAACTTTGATCTGGTTTATGGATCAGGTGAGAGAGAGACTCAATAATCCCCTTGTTTTTGAAGCGTTTCCCGAAACAGCTAAACTTCTTGCGGGACTTGAAGACTATAAAACTCCTAATTTCAGTAGTTCATGGCGTTACGCAATTTCTTCAGATTTTATAAGGATGCCTGTGAATATAGCTGGAAGTAAGTGGGTAGAGGAGTTCTTAGTCAAAGATATTAAGAGTAGAAAAGAGCTTCTCACGAGTATTAATTTCGGTGCTGATTTGAATAGATTGATTTCTGAAAGATATAATTATAGAGATATTGTGCGGTATTTTTATATGAATCCTAAGTACAATGGTAATGGAGATGAAATAAAAAAATATCTTAATCATTCAATATCATTGTTATACGTTTTAACCAATGAGCTCTTTGTAGTGGATGTAATGGATAATAAAAGTTCCTATAGGCTCCTATCCTTTGAAGAAATTAACAGCTTAAGAATGGATCAATGGAATGTACTGTTAGAGTTAATAGAAATTAAATATGGGTCACAGCTAAAACATATTAAATTTTCAGACTATAAGAATAAGGAAAATAATAAAAGCAACCTTTCTAAATGGATGGGTAACCTTCTAATTACCCTTAGCCAGTTTGATAAAATAAATAAAGATTCACAAGCTATTTTAGATGGTAATAAGGAGAAAGAGGAAAGGTCCAATTATAATTTTTATAGTGTCTGGAGGATTACAGAGCAAATCATTAGTAATATGGATGCTAACCAATATTTAGTAACAGGAAATTCATCTATCGAGCTTTCAGAACAAATAGAGATCTTAAAAGATGGTATTGAAATATATGAACAAATCCAAATCAAAAATTTTGTAGCTGCTGCCCAAAAGGTAATGAGTATTATTGATAAAGTAGGACAAGAAACTGATACGGGTACATTGGGAGCAGGTTTCTCTTTTAAATTGAAAGAAAGAAAAATTAAAATAGAAACAAAAAGCATCACTTTTTGGGATTTAAATGAAAAAGTAATACTAACGTTGGGATATAGTTTTAATGAACGCAGTGGGCTTAAGTTAAACTTTATAGGAAATCCAAAATTAGATACTATTAATTTCCGTCAAATCTCAAAAGTACAACCGTTTTTCAAGTATATATCAGATGTTAAAAATGATAATTATCTAATGTTGCAGGAACTTGATAAAGATTTTGATTCATTAATTACCAGAATATCTGATACAGCAAAGATTGATAAGATAGATGCTATGCATTTAGTCAATACATTGTACTTGCTTAGTGTTAATGACAAAGAAAAAACGGTTGCGCTTTTAAAAAGTTTGGGAACTGCTTATTTCCAACAGTCAAAATATAATAAAACCATAGACAAATTAAAACTTAAATATCAGGATCAATTCTTCAAGCTCACTTCATTTTTCGGAGATGTTTTATCTGCAAAAGATGAACATGAATTAGCAAATGTTATCGATTCACATGCACTACCTCCAACTTCGTATAAACTCAAAAGAAGAATGGCACATTCTATTGACTTGAATGCATATGTAGGAGGAAGCTTCTCAGGGTTGTTAACGAATGGAAATACTTCTTTGAAGAAACAGTTTACTGGTGAAATTGTTGCCCCAATTGGAGTGGCCTTTACATGGTCCTCAAATGGACCGAAGGCAGACAATTTTGGTTTTACTGTTGATGTTATTGATTTGGGAAATATAGTGAACCATTATTTAGTATCTTCTACAGAAGATTATCCGAAAGATGTTCATTTTTCTGAAGTTTTCAGCCCTTCGGTGAGTCTTATTTATGGTATAAGAAATAGCCCTTTTGTATTATTTGGGAGTGTAAAGCTTCTTCCGTTAAAAACCGTATATACAGATGATGGACGACTTATTAACAATAAAACATTCGATGCTACTATATTCAGTGTAGGAGTGAAAATAGATATTCCATTAATCAATTTATGGTCACGGGATCAGGATAGATGATAGAATATAAAGTATGATGAGACAAAAAACAACAAAAAAGGAATCATTACGATTCCTTTTTTATTTGAAGTTAATAACTTTTTGTCTATTCGTTTTTTATATCGGCTATCTCATGAAGTAGCTGAAATAACTACAGCTTCCCATCAGGTTTTTGGTAGTTTCAGCATCTGAATACTGTGCCTTCAGCTGAGCAAAATACGTTCTGTATTTTTGATTCTTCAGATTGTCCATTTCCTTTTGGTGGGCATCCTCTTTTTCAGACCATTTCGGATCAGAATAATCAAAATCTTTCGGAGCCTTGGCTTCATACTGGTAATATTTACCCTGTTCGGCACTTGCCATCTGGAACAGGATTCTAGCCTTTTCTTCTTTATTGTTCGAAAGCTTAAGCGCTTGTTGATAATAGTTGATCGCTAGATCAAAATTATCCGGTTCAATATAAGAAGTATCAAGGAAGTTCTTATAATAATACTTGTAAGGATTGCCTTTATCATTATTCCAGAAGTAGTATTTTCCTCCGTTGCTGTTATCAATATCCATAACAAACACATGGCGGTAATATCCTAAAATTGATGTATTGTATAACAGGTTTCCGATAAGCTGATTAGCTCTTGCAGCCTTTTCATCCTTACCGCTTCCGATTTTCTTAAGCTGGATCAAAACATCCGTCAGTTCCAGTTTATTCATAGTATCTTTAATGAAAGGGAATTCGGTGTAACCTTCAGATTTCATAGATTCAGCATCTGGGCTTTGGTAGCTTTCCCATGCATTATGTCCGAAAACAAGACCTGGAATATTATTAAAGCCATTATATTCAGAAGAAGTATATTGTTTTTGGGTAATCTTTTGACCGTCTTTCTCAGTCCAGTCATAATTCTCTCTTGGAATTCCGCCAAACTTCTGAACCTTTTCATAATAAGATTTAGCCTTTTCAAAATCTGCAAGTCTCATAGCTCTGTCACCATAGATGGTATTGAAGAAAGCGTCAACATTTCCTACGCTGTCCATATTTTTAGCAATGATCTGTTGTTCAAACTGGGTTTTGTTAGGCTTTCTGTAAAACTCTTCAACACTTTTTACCAGACTTGAGTTCGGGTTATATTGAAGGTCAGAAAGCTTATTATTCATCAGGAAGGATTTTCCGTCTTCTCCCTGAAGGAAGTAACGGTTGGCCATTACATCTTTTAAGAAATCAGCTGTGGAAGGTGCACTTCCGTAATAGTCGTAATCACTGTTGACATTAGCCGTATCTTTTTTAACTTCTTTTTCCACAAAATATTCAGCATAATCCTTCATTAGATGATCTTCAAAAGCAGCATCCACTTTAGGCTGCGAAACAATATCATTCAGAACCTTCATCCTTTTAATTTCCTCCAGATATTCAGGATTAGTTGTTTTGATATCGTTTAGGATCTCAGTACTTTCTTTATAGTCTTTCTTTAAAAATTTAAGATAAGCATCGGCAATCTGCCAATATTCATCTTTTGACTTTTCTTTAGCCTTTGAAGTGAATTTTTCAAGGTCATCACGGTAATCCTTTGTGTTATCCTCATATCCACTGTATCCTGTAGTGTAAAAAGGAATTCTGTTAGGATTATTCAATAACTCATCATCACTTTGATCTGCTTTATTTCCATCACCGGAAGCATCAGATTTAGAACCTCCGAAAAGATTTTTGAAGAACCTTACAATTTTCTGCCAGAAAGATACTTTCTCTTCTTTTACCTCTTTTACTTCCGTTGTTTTTTTATCGGAAGTGGCATCTTTTGAAGTGTTGTTTTCAGTATTACCTCTATAAACAGACACTCTGCCGTAGGCATCGGAAGTATAATAATAGGTCGGAAGATAACTTCTTTCCAGTTCGTTGATACTTCTTACTGCCATTACCTTCAGGATTTCAGAATCAGGATTGATATCAAACATCTTTTCCATAATAGGAATAGGGTTGTTGAAATCTTCATATCCTAAAAGGAAATAAGCCATGTTCTTTTCCTCATTCGTATTAGCTCTTTTCATAATATTACTGAAAGAAGCCGTATCCGAAAGTTTCATAGAGATAAAAGCAGATTCCTTACGGTTTTTACTGTTCATAAATACCTGAAAGAAATTCCAGTTGGCATCACCATTCATTTCTAATCCTCTTTGAGCACCAGCCAACTGATCGAGAGCCATATAATATACTGTACCTTTTAGCTTGATAGGTTCAACATATGTTTTGAAAGCCTGTAGTGCGGCATCATAGTCTCTGGTATAGTGGTTCAGACGTACAAGCTGATATCCGTAACGTTGCTTGATCTCAGGATTTCTGGCTGCATTATACAAAGAAGTAAGAGCGGCGATTGTTTTATGATAATCAAGAGATGTGGCATTTTTCCTGTTCTCGTCTCTGTTATAATAAAACGAATTTTCACTTTCAACATAATTGATGCTCATGAAAGGTTCCAGATATTTGGCCTCAATCAAATAATCAATTCCTTCTTTATATTTTGAGTAAAATCCTATTCCCAGTTTTTGTAACAGTGGGTGGGTAGGAGTCCCATTTTTAAGAGCATTCAGGTCATTCATGCTTACCTTATACACCAGACTTTGTGTCTCGGCATAATTAAGCTGATTGTTGAAATATTTTTTCCATGTTTCAATATTATCGTCAGGAATCATAGATGGATTATAATCACCAAAGAATCTTGAAGAATAGGTATGAAGAAAAGGAAGATAAGACTTATCCTTAATAATACTCTGCGTAAAAAGGTTGAAGTATTCATAATCCGGATCCGACCACGCACAGGCGTTGGAATTCGTATAGAAAAGAGATACAACCGCCAGTGAAAGAATATACTTTTTCATAGGGTTTGTAGTGTTTTTTAGTTTTTATATAGTTGTTTTGTAATCAATGGTGCTGGCAGAAAATAGCATAAGATACTGAGTCTCTATTCTCTGTCTTAATTTATGGTAGATTTAAAATTTTCGATCTAACACAAATTTACTATCTAATTGATAATAAATAATATTAAAATGCGGTATTTTTTTCTGAAGAAAATGAGTTACATCTTCTAATTGTTCCTTTGATATTTCTTCTATCTTTATGGTAAAGCCTTTGTTCAGATAATTTCCGAAATAAAAGCCATCTTTCAGTATTTCAACCTCATATTCGGAGATCTTTTTAAAGTTGGGATTTTCAAGATCCTTTTTAGACAAAGCATTAATCAATTTATGCTTATCAAGGTGATTGGTGATAATCCCCCATGAATAAATAGGCAGAGCAACTTCAATTTTCTTGATAGGATAGTCTTCTAGCTTTGAAAGGTAGCTTTTCAGGATATTCACATCCAGAATAGAATTTTTGTCAGATTTGTCCAGTGGGGAAGAAGTGGAGTAGCACATCAGATAAACCTTGTCAACAGGAGGAATTCCTGTCTGCTTTTTATCTTTAACCTGATGAAGGCGTAACGTACAGGTGATCTCTTTTCCTGAAATTCTTTTGAGCTCCTTCAAAAATTTAAAATAATCATCCCGTGTACCGGCAGTCCAGTCACAGTCAATCTGGATTTCATTGTTTATTTTTAAATGATATTCTTCCGCTTTCTTTTGAACCAAATGATGAATGCTCTCAGCCAGAAACTTAATTTCGTCCTGGGAAATCCCTAGCATCGTTTGGTTGGTGACAAAAACAGTGGGTACAATCTGCTTATCAGTCTGAAAACTCTGATCTTTTGTGATGACGGCAACAGGCTGAAATTTTCCGCCTGATTTATCAACATCAAAAAATCTTGTATATAAGTAAGGAACAGTTGCCTGATCTAAAACTTTCTTCTCTTCCTGATTCAGTTTCAGATTTGTTTTCCAATAATAAAATGTGTAAGGATGGTTCTCCTTTTTACTGCAGGAGACAATAAAAAGTAAGATCCAAAAAATATTTAGTATTTTCATACTGTGGTGTGCATAATTGATTCCTCAAAAGTAAAGATATTTATACAAACTATAAACCGTAAAATCCCGGTGATTCCTTATTCCTGACAAATTCCATAATCCCAAACTTCCTTCCCCACAAACCCCAACAATTCGTATAACCATTCCTCTCCATTGGAGGGGTGTCAAAAATTCAAAGAATTTTTGACGGGGTGGTTTCATAACAAAAAAAAACCACTCCAAGGAGTGGCTAGGTTTTATTCATACAGTTCACTTTCACAAGTACAAGTCTCTTTATCTACACTTTCTCGGGCGGAACAACAACCATCAAGGTTTTGGATATTTCCTTTTTCGTCAGTCATCAAGATTTTATTTTTATCAAACTTAACAAAGAAAGTTTCGTCATACTTTTTAAACTGTACTTTCATTACTTTATTCGGAGCATATTTACCTGCATTTACTTCTTCTTTTGTTTCCTTTCCATTAGCTTGATTTACCTGAACATATCCAAAATGTACATCTCCATTTTTCTTTACATCCAAATAATAATGTGGAGTTCCCGTCCCGCTATAGCCTTCCAAAATATCAAAACTTCTATGTCCCACAAAAGGAACTTTTACCTGCGCCAGACTAAAAATACTGATGCATAGAATGATTAAACTGAAAAATTTTTTCATATTCTTTTTTTTTCAAAGGTAAAGATATCTGCTGAACTCATAAATAGTGGAATCCCGGTAATTTTAAACAAACAAAAAGACCACTCCCAAAAGAGTGGTCTCTATATAATTTAGTTTAAAAATCTGATTTAAAAAACAGTCGCAGCCAGCTGAATTCTCGCATATTTATTAGAAGGATTCCACATGGCCATCATAGAAACAGGTAAACTGTAGTGTTCTGTAATCTTAAGAACTTTTCCGGCTTTTACCCCGATATTCACGATATCGAAGTTGTTTTTGCCATTCCCATATAAAAAGGTATTCCCATTCAATGAAAATCCTGCACCTACAAAAGCATCCAGATTCACTTTTTGTCCGCTAATGACAGGGTAACTAGCCTGAACATAGGTAGAATATCTGTTCTTTTTATAGCTTCCATCTGGTTCTAATATCACCTCTCCTGCATTAGCACCTCCATACAACATAATGTCTGCTTCAATATTAATTGGGAATGAAGGCCCAAAAGTATAGTTAGTTCTTAAATCAATAATATGTGCTGTTCTTCTCTGAGAATAACTGAAGATGTCATCCGCAGCAACGGCAGTATTGATATTTCGGGAATTATAAAGATCCCATAATCCAATATAAAAACGTCCGTTAGAATATTGAACATAGTAATTGATCTCTTTATAATGCGTATTGTCCTTATCATCTGCAAGAGCAGATGCTCCCCAGATACCCACTTTCCATTTCTTTTCCGCATCCAGTGCATAAGAAAGATTTCCCATCACAACAGGTTTGTCTGTAATAATTAGTCCTCTCCACAAATGGTTGTTCTGAATGTTGGCCGTAAAATCGAGTCTCCCTTCTTTGGTTTCCTTAGGCTCACTGCTTTCCTGTGAAAATAACCTTCCTGCACCTAAAGTAAGCAAGAAGATTCCTTTTAATATTTTCATCATCTGTATTTTATTTTAATATTATGAATAATAAAGCCGCAATAACAGCTCCTATAACAGGGCCTATCACAGGAATCCATGCGTAACCCCAGTCACTGCTTCCTTTTATCGGAAGAATGGCGTGCATGATTCTTGGAGCAAGATCTCTGGCAGGGTTAATAGCATATCCGGTAGTTCCTCCTAAAGAAAGTCCTATCACCCAAACAAGGAATGTTACAGGAATGGCTCCTATAGAACCTAATCCTACTTTTGCATTAGGATCTGCCTGTACATTAATACTCGGATCCGAAAAGTGAAAAATAACAAATACCAGTACGAATGTTCCGATAATTTCGCTGATAAGATTAGATGAAACTTTTCTGATCGCAGGACCAGTACTGAAGCAAGCCAGCTTTGCACCTTCATCCTCTGTAATGGCAAAATGATCTTTATGGAATAACCATACTAAAAAGGCACCCAACATACCTCCAATCATCTGAGCCGCAATGTAAGAAGGAACGAGATTCCATTCAAACTTTTTTGCTACAGCAAGGCCTATGGTAACAGCAGGGTTCAGATGAGCACCACTTATAGGCCCTGCAACAGTTACTCCCACGAAAACAGCTAATGCCCAAGCGGTAGTAATAACAATCCATCCGGAATTATTTCCTTTGGTATCCTTCAAGACAACATTGGCTACAACGCCATTGCCTAACAATATAAGAAGCATCGTACCGATCACTTCTGCGATAAATGGAGTCATATGTGTATTTTTAAGGTCAGTGAATTAATCTTCAATCCAGTTTTGAGAATGCTTTACAGCTTTGTTCCAGAAATGAATCATGTTATCTGCTTTTTCTTTATCCACTTTCGGATTGAAATCCTCGTCTACAACCCATTGAGATTGTATTTCATTGATGTCTTTCCAGTATCCCACTGCTAAACCAGCAAGATAGGCTGCTCCCAGGGCAGTGGTCTCAAGTGTTTTTGGTCTTGTGATCTTAAATCCGAAAAGATCAGACTGTATCTGCATCAGAAGATCACTTGCAGAAGCACCTCCGTCTACTCTCAGTTCAAGACTTGGTCTTCCAGAGTCTGCTTCCATAGATTTTACGATGTCATAGACCTGAAATGCAATTCCTTCCAGCGTAGCTCTTGCGATATGTCCGTTGGTTGTCCCCCGGGTGATCCCTACAACTGTTCCCCGGGCATACTGATCCCAATGAGGAGCTCCCAAACCAGTGAGTGCAGGAACAAAATAAACCCCACCATTATCTTCAACAGAAGCTGCTAATTCATTTACTTCTTCCGAAGATTTGATAAGCTTAAGCCCATCTCTCAGCCATTGAATCGCTGCGCCTCCAACAAATACACTTCCTTCCAAAGCGTAATTGACTTCACCGTTGATTTTCCAGGCCACTGTGGTAAGAAGATTGTTTTTTGAAATAACCGCTTCTTTTCCGGTGTTCATTAATAGGAAACAACCTGTTCCGTAAGTGTTTTTTACCATTCCCGGAGTGATACACATTTGTCCAAATAAGGCAGCCTGCTGGTCTCCTGCAATTCCAGCAATCGGAATTTTGGTTGAGAACAGGGTAGTGGCTGTCTCTCCATATATTTCACTGCTTTGTTTTACTTCGGGAAGAATAGCTTTTGGAATATTGAATAGTTCCAATAGATCATTATCCCATTCCAGCGTATGGATATTCAGAAGCATGGTTCTGCTGGCATTTGAAACATCCGTGATAAACATTTTTCCACGGGTTAATTTCCATACTAGCCAGGTGTCAACAGTTCCGAAGCATAGTTCTCCGGCTTCAGCCTTTTCCCTTGCTCCGTCTACATTGTCAAGGATCCATTTTAATTTGGTAGCAGAAAAATAAGCATCCAAAACAAGACCTGTTTTCTCCTTGATAATTTCTGCGTGCCCCTGATCTTTCAGTTCATCACAATATTTGGAGGTTCTTCGGTCCTGCCATACAATGGCGTTATAAATAGGTTCCCCGGTTTCTTTATCCCAAACTATTGTTGTTTCACGTTGGTTGGTAATCCCAATAGCGGCTACTTCCAGTCCGGAAATGCCAGCTTTGGCGATACTTTCGGCTGCAACGGAGATTTGTGATGACCAGATTTCATTAGGATCATGCTCTACCCAACCTGGGGTAGGGTATATTTGTCTGAAGTCTTTCTGAGATACATATTTTATCTCTCCACTGTGGTTGAATAGAATCGCTCTGGAGGAAGTAGTTCCCTGATCTAAAGCGAGGATTAACTTTTCATTCATATGGTGATTAATTAAGGTTGATAACTTTAGGTGAATAAGGAGTTAATAGATATCCTTTTGCCAATTCAATGAATTCATTTTCCTGTTGCTGAGCCCATTCTTCAGAATATCCTTTTTCTTCAGCAATGATTCTCGCAACATTGTGCGCGCTGTCTATAGCTGCTCTTGCATCCAGGAACAACAGACGAGCTCTTCTTGCCAATACATCCTCAATGGTTTCTGCCATTTCATTTCTTGCAGCCCAAACTACTTCTGCTACGGTGAATGGATGGTCAGGATGTATTTTTTGTGTAAAGCGTGGATTGCTTTCCTGTAAAGCTTTTATTGCAGGAATGTCAGATCCGTATACATATAGATGGTTCGTTCTGTCTACTTGCTCAGGTTTTACATTTCCATGAATAGACATGTTTTCTGTTTTAGAAGTGCTATTGCCCAGATAATGTACCTGCATGGCTTTATCAATCGTGTCTTCAGCCATTTTACGGTAAGTTGTCCACTTTCCGCCAATGATTGAAATTAATCCAGTGTCAGATGCAATGACCTTATGGCTTCGGGAAACTTCTTTTGTGCTCTTACTACCATCTTTGGGAGCCGCAAGAGGACGAAGTCCGGCAAAAACAGATTTTACATCATCGCGGGTTGGTTTTTTAGAGAGATATTGTCTTGCTGTATTTAAAACGAAGCTGATTTCTTCTTCCAACGCACGAGGCTCAAAACTTTCGTTTTCCAAAAGAGTATCCGTAGTTCCTACCAAAGCTCTGTCATGCCAAGGCACAACAAATAAAACTCTTCCGTCTGAAGTCTTGGGGATCATGATGGCATCATCACTTTTCAGGAATGACTTATCCAATACCAAATGAATCCCCTGACTTGGTACTACAAGTTTACCATGTTTAGGATTATTCATATTAAGGATGTCGTTGGTGAAAACACCGGTAGCATTAATAACTACTTTTGCGTGAATCTGATATTGCTGTTTGGAAAGCTGATCTTCAGCTACCACTCCAATTACTTTATCTTTATCATCTTTCAGAAGATTAACAACCTTCACGTAGTTTACTGCACTTCCTCCTTTTTCAATAATGGTTTGAGCTAAGTTGACTGCAAGTCTTGCATCATCAAACTGTCCATCCTGGTAAACAACACCACTTGCTAAGTGATTTTGTTCAATAGTAGGCAGCTTTTCAATGGTTTTTGATTTGCTGATGTATTTCGTTTTACCCAAACTTAATTTTCCTGCAAGGAAATCGTATACAGACAAACCTATTTTATAATAGATTCCACCCCACCATGTATAATTAGGAATAATGAAAGATTGATTCTTTACAATATGTGCTGCATTTTTGGCTAAAAGACCTCTTTCTTTTAAAGCCTCTTTCACCAAACCTATGTCTCCCTGTGCTAAATATCTTACTCCACCGTGTACCAGTTTGGTACTTCTGCTGGAAGTTGCTTTCGCGAAGTCATGAGATTCAAGCAATAAAGTTTTGAATCCTCTGCTTACTGCGTCTAATGCTGAACCTAAACCACTGGCTCCTCCTCCTATGACAATAAAGTCCCATTCTTTTACATCGGTTAATTTACTAAATTCTTCGTTTCGTTTCATAAATGTTTCGTTTATGTTTCGTTTTCAAATATATAAATTAAAAATGAAAGCAAAAAGAAAATAAATGAAATTTTAAAATATGAAATCACTATGATTTAAAAACACCCTTTGTCACTGAGGATGATATGGTTGCATGTGACTTTTAAAAACAATAAAAATCTACATTTGAAAAAAAAACGGTAATTTTGATGAAATGAATAAAATGGAGAAACTGATACCAAGGCATGATGAAATATTAAAAGAGCTGGATGAAAAAGGACATGTTCTTGTTCAGGATCTGTGCGAAAAACTAAATGTTTCTTCGGTTACGATACGAAAGGATCTGAACTATCTCGAAAGTCTGGGGCTTCTTTTTAGAAATCATGGAGGAGCAAGTAAGCAGGTAAGGTATGCTTACGAAAAAAATGTAGGAGAGAAGGAGAATATTAATGTAGAAGCTAAACAGGCTATTGCGAGAGCGGCGCTGCCGCTGATTCAGGAGAATGACTGTATCATATTAGCATCAGGAACTACCATGCACTATCTTGCAAGGATGTTGATGAACTTCGGTCCGCTTACTGTTTTAACCTCTTCATTGAGAGTGGCTATTGAGCTATGTAACAATCCTAATATTAATGTGATTCAATTAGGAGGTGAGGTTAGGAAAAGCTCAACTTCAATTGTAGGATCTATTTCGGAAGGTATTCTTAAGCAGTTTTCTTGTAATAAACTCTTTCTTGGGGTAGATGGAATTGATCTGGAGTTTGGAATCAGTACTTCCAATGCTGCCGAAGCTCACCTTAATCAGGTCATGATTGATTGTGCAGATAAAACAGTGGTCCTTGCAGATTCCTCAAAATTGAATAAGAAAGGTTTTGGTAAAATAGCTCCGCTGGATGAAGTAGATTACCTGATTACAGATGATGGCATTGGTAGGGAAGATAAGTCAGCTTTGGAAGAAAGAGGAGTTACGGTTATTGTAAAATAGACTGTATTTACCTTATTCGGCTGTTTTAAATTAAAATAGAGACTGTCTGGTTTTAGAAAGTCCCTATTTTAAATTAGAAATGAGTTGGTTTATGCTTTCCAGAAAAACCTTTCTTTGTTTTTCCTTTCTGCTCCAAGTTTTGAATAGAATTTAATGGCTTTTGTATTAAAATCCGGGGTTTGCCATTGGATTATAGTGCAGCCTTCTTCTTTTGAAGCAGTTCTTATGGCTTCCATTATTTGCTTTCCTATTCCGTTTCCTCTTGCATTTTCTTTTAGGAATAAACAGTCAACATACATATAATAGGCGGCATCCCAGGTTGAGAACTGTTTGAAAAATGTTGCATATCCTATTATTTCAGTACCGGATTCGGCAACCAGGCAGTTTATATAGGAATCCGGATCAGGAATATATTTAGAAAGAAGTTCCTTTTTGTTTTCTTCATTGAAATAGCTCTTTTCATACTGTGCATGAGCCTTACAAAGATTAACAATAGAGTTCAGGTCTTTTTCTTCAGCAAATCTTATTCTCATATTTCTCATTTGGATTAGCAGGCACATACGAATGCGGAACCATGGGTAGGCTCAGCTCCCTCTGTAGCATAGCCGTCAAACTTCCACCATTCAATACCGCCCATTAATTCAATAACCTTAAATCCCAGTTTGGTCATCTTTAAAGCTCCTTTTGTAGATGCATTACAACCTATTCCGTCACAATAGCAAACGTATATTTTTGATTTGTCAAGATGCAGGGTGCTCTCTTCTGTCATTTCGCGGTGAGGAAGATTAATAGCGGATGGGATATGCTCTTTGCTATAGCCGTTTGGTCTTCGTGTGTCCACTGCTATATAGTCTGTGCTGTTTTGAAAAGCGTCATATAGATCTGAAGGATCCATCTCATACTTTAATTTTTTCTGGTAGAATTCAATTTGTTCTTGCATAATTTTAAATTGTTTAATAATGCAAAACTATGCTCTGGTATCTTTTTCTGTTAAGATTGTAATTGAATGCTCTGCAATTGTAATTGAAATATTTTCAGGCACTGTTTTTTGTTATATTGTTAACTTTGCACTATGGAAATCAAGTTTTTAAAACTTATTAAAACAATTGCGGAAGAAGGAAGTATTGCCGGTTCTTCTGAAAAACTATTTTTGACACAGTCGGCATTAAGTCATCAGCTTAAGGATCTTGAAATCCAGCTTGGTTTTAAGGTGTTTTACAGAGCACGGAATAAATGGGAGTTAACTGAAGAGGGGAGTGTGCTTTATAAAACGGCATGTACAGTGATCGATAGTATTGGAAGTGGTCTGAATGCTATTCAGCAGATAAGGGCAGGAGCAGCGGGTACTATAAAAATAAGTACAGAATGCTATTCATTTTACCAGGGGTTGCCGTTATTTATTCAGAAAATGAAAGTGCTGTACCCTGAAATTGAGGTAGATTTAGTTTTGGAAGCTACTCATAAACCTGTAGTGAAAGTGATGTCTAATGAAATAGACATTGCGGTTGTTACTTCAAAACCTTCCGGAAATGAAGATTTGGTAAGCATTGAAATCTTTGAAGACGAAATTTTTGCTTTTATTCATCAGGAAAATCCTCTGAATAATTCAGAATATCTGTTGGCTGATGATTTTAAGGATGCTCATCTGATTATCCACTCTTTTCCGTTAAAAACAGTCTCTGTTTATGAGGAATTTCTGAACCCAAACGGAATATTGCCGGAAAAGATCTCTGCAGTCCCTTTAACGGAAGTTGCTTTGGAAATGGTGTTGGCTAATATGGGGATTACCTGTATGCCGAAATGGGCATTAAAGTCCTTCAGGCTATCTGATGAACTGAAGTTTAAAAAGATTGGAAGTAACGGTTTGAAAAGAAAGCATTATCTCGTCGTAAGGAAATCCGATATGAGAAAAAAATATATTAATGATTTTCTTTTGAACTTCAAAGAGTATTTTCAAAATTTCGGATAGTTTTCTGTCTGAAATTGCTAATTGATTAAAAATCAAAATATTTTACTCAAAATATTTGTCGGTTACAAAATTATTCATAAATTTGCACACTCATTTTAGGAGCGTAGTGTGCCTATATCAAAAGTAGAAATCACTTCAGACTTCCGAAAAATGGAAAAAATAAAGGATAAATTTTATTATAATATAAACAATGTCAGGTATTATTGGTAAAAAAATCGGTATGACATCTTTGTTTAACGAAGAAGGGAAAAACATTCCTTGTACAGTTATTCAAGCTGGTCCATGCTCGATTTTACAGGTCAGAACCTTAGAAGTTGACGGTTATTCAGCTGTTCAATTAGGTTTCGATGGCAAGAGTGAGAAGAACGTTGGTAAAGCGTTAGCTGGTCATTTTAAAAAGGCTGGTTCTGCTCCTAAAGCTAAATTAGTAGAATTCCACGATGGATTCACAGATGCTAAAGTAGGAGAGGAAGTGAAAGTTGATCTATTCATCGAAGGTGAATATGTAGATGTAACAGGAACTTCAAAAGGTAAAGGTTTCCAAGGTGTTGTTAAAAGACACGGATTTGGAGGTGTAATGCAGGCAACTCATGGTCAGCACAACAGACTTAGAGCTCCAGGTTCTATCGGTGCTGGTTCAGACCCTTCAAGAGTATTCAAAGGGATGAGAATGGCTGGAAGAATGGGAGGTGAGCAGGTAACTGTTCAAAACCTTCAAGTGTTAAAAGTTGATCAAGAACAAAATCTTTTAGTAGTAAAAGGTGCTGTTCCGGGAGCTAAAAATTCTTATGTAATTATCAGAAAATGGAACTAGTAGTATTAAATACATCAGGAAAAGAGACCGGAAGAAAAGTAACTCTAGACGAAACAGTATTCGGAATTGAGCCAAATCAGCACGCGGTTTACTTAGAAGTTAAACAGTACCTTGCTGCACAAAGACAAGGGACTCATAAAGCAAAAGAAAGAAGCGAAATTACGGCTTCTACTAAAAAGCTTAAGAAGCAAAAAGGATCAGGATCTGCTAGATATGGTGATATTAAATCTCCAACTTTCAGAGGTGGAGGTAGAGTATTCGGACCAAAACCAAGAGACTACAGATTCAAATTGAACAAAGCTCTTAAGAGATTAGCTAAGAAATCTGTTTTATCTCAGAAAATGAGAGACAACAGCATTAAAGTTTTAGAAGATTTGAGCTTTGGTGCTCCTAAGACTAAAGATTTCATCAATGTATTAAACGCATTGGAACTTAACGGTAAAAAATCTTTATTCGTTCTTCCTGAAGCTAACAAGAATGTGTATTTATCTTCAAGAAACTTACCTAAAACTAAAGTAATGAACTTCAACGAAATCAGTTCTTACGATTTAGTAAATGCAGGTGAGATCATTTTCTTCGAAGGTGCAGTTGAAAAATTCCAGGAAAATTTAAAGAAATAAGTCATGTCTATTATTATTAAACCAGTTATTTCAGAAAAGGCTAACTACCTTACAGATTTAAGAGGTACTTATTCTTTCTTAGTTGAACCTAAGGCGAATAAAATCCAGATCAAAAAAGCTGTTGAAGCAGCTTACGGTGTAAAAGTAGCAGACGTTAACACAATGATTTATGCTCCGAAGGTTTCTTCAAAGTACACTAAAAAAGGTCTTCAAGTAGGAAAGACAAATAAATTGAAAAAAGCGGTAATCAAACTTGCTGAAGGTGAGGTTATCGATATTTTTGCTGTAAATTAATTATTAATTATAAATAATAGTAATGTCTGTTAGAAAATTAAAACCTATCACCCCGGGACAGAGATTCAGAATTGTAAACAATTTTGAAGAAATTACTACCAACAAACCAGAGAAATCTCTAACAGTTGGTATTAGTAAGTCAGGTGGACGTAACCAAACTGGTAAAATGACCATGCGTTACACCGGAGGTGGACACAAAAAGAAATACAGAATTATTGACTTCAAAAGAAACAAACCAAACGTTGAAGCAACTGTAAAATCTGTAGAATACGATCCAAACAGAACTGCATTTATCGCTTTATTAGAATATGCTGATGGAGAGAAGAGATATATCATCGCTCCAAACGGTATCAAAGTTGATCAGAAAGTAATTTCTGGTGACAGCGTAGAGCCAAATGTAGGGAACGCAATGAAGTTGAAAAACATTCCATTAGGTACTGTAATTTCTTGTGTTGAAATGAAGCCTGGTCAAGGTGCAATTTTAGCAAGAAGTGCTGGTTCTTCAGCTCAATTGACTTCTAGAGATGGTAAATATGCAATCATCAAATTGCCTTCAGGAGAATCAAGAATGATCCTTACTGAATGTTATGCAATGATTGGATCAGTTTCCAACTCAGATCACCAATTGACTGTATCAGGTAAGGCTGGTAGAAGCAGATGGTTAGGTAGAAGACCTAGAACAAGAGCGGTTGTAATGAACCCAGTAGATCACCCAATGGGAGGTGGTGAAGGACGTTCTTCAGGAGGTCACCCAAGATCTAGAAACGGTATGCCGTCTAAAGGTTACAAAACTAGAAAGAAAAACAAAGTGTCTAACCGTTACATCGTATCTAAAAGAAAATAATTATGGCAAGATCACTTAAGAAAGGACCGTTCATTCATCATACTTTAGATAAGAAGGTTCAGGCAAATATAGAGTCTGGTAAGAAGACAGTTATCAAAACTTGGTCTAGAGCATCGATGATCTCTCCGGACTTCGTAGGACAAACTATTGCTGTACACAACGGGAAATCTTTTATCCCAGTTTATGTTACAGAAAACATGGTTGGTCACAAGTTAGGCGAATTTTCTCCAACAAGATCTTTCAGAGGTCATGGTGGTAACAAAAACAAAGGAAGCAGATAATCATGGGATCAAGAAAACAAGATAGTTCAATCGCAAGAAAAGAAGCTAACAAAGACGTTGTAAAAGCTTCATTAAATAATTGCCCATCTTCTCCAAGAAAAATGAGATTAGTAGTTGATATCATTAGAGGAGAACAGGTAGATAAAGCTCTTTATATCCTAAAATATTCAAAGAAGGATGCATCTAACAAGTTAGAGAAATTACTTCTTTCTGCTATGGCAAACTGGCAGGCAAAAAACGAAGGTGCTGATATTGAGGAAGCTAACCTTATCGTTAAAGAAATCTTCGTGGATAGTGCAAGACAATTGAAGAGACTAAGACCAGCTCCACAAGGTAGAGGGTATAGAATCAGAAAAAGATCTAACCACGTTACATTAATCTTAGGTAATAAAGAAAATTAATCAAGGTATGGGACAGAAGACAAATCCAATTGGTAATAGATTAGGTATCATCAGAGGATGGGATTCTAACTGGTTTGGTGGAAACGATTATGGAGACAGAATCGCTGAAGACTACAAAATCAGAAGATACCTTGAGGCTAGATTATCTAAAGGTGGTATTTCAAAAATCTATATTGAAAGAACACTAAAATTAGTAACAGTTACAATTACTACTGCTAGACCGGGACTTATCATCGGTAAAGGAGGTCAGGAAGTTGATAAATTGAAGGAAGAATTGAAGAAACTTACAGGTAAGGATATTCAAATCAACATCTTCGAAATCAAAAGACCTGAATTAGATGCTGTACTAGTTGCTGATAGTATTTCTAAGCAAATTGAAAACAGAATTTCTTACAGAAGAGCTGTTAAAATGGCAATGGCAAGTACTATGAGAATGGGTGCTGAAGGTATCAAAGTTCAAATCTCTGGTAGATTGAACGGAGCTGAAATGGCAAGATCAGAATCTTTCAAAGAAGGAAGAATTCCATTGTCAACTTTCAGAGCTGATATCGATTATCACTGGGCAGAAGCTCACACTACTTACGGTAGACTAGGGGTTAAAGTTTGGATCATGAAAGGTGAAGTTTACGGTAAAAGAGAACTTTCTCCACTAGTGGGACAACAGAAAAAAGGAGGTCAGTCAGACAGAGGAAACAGAGGAGGAGACAGAGACAACAGAAGACCTAGAAAAAACAACAACAATAACAATAATAATTAAAATTTTAGATTAGAAATTTTGAATTTTAAATTACCGTTACTTTTTTAAAATTAAAAAAAATCTAAAATCTAAAATCTAAAATCTAAAATTTAGAAATTATGTTACAACCAAAAAGAACCAAATTCCGTAGAGTTCACAAGATGAAGATGAAGGGGAATGCCCAAAGAGGTAGTCAACTTGCTTACGGAACTTTTGGGATCAAAGCAACTGAGGGAGCTTGGATCACTGCAAGACAAATTGAAGCTGCTCGTATTGCTGCGACAAGATATATGAAGAGAGAAGGTCAACTATGGATCAAAATCTTCCCAGATAAGCCAATTACAAAGAAACCAGCGGAAGTACGTATGGGTAAAGGTAAAGGTGCTGTTGAATACTGGGTAGCTGTAGTAAAACCAGGTAAAATTATGTTCGAAATCGGAGGTGTACCTTACGAAATCGCTAAGGAAGCTTTAAGACTTGCTGCACAAAAATTACCAGTAGTTACTAAATTCATCGTTGCTAACGATTTTGTTAAACCTCTATAATCTTTGAATACAATGAAAAAAGCTGATATTAAAAATTTAAGCGCGGGTGATATTCAAACTCAATTAACTGAAGCAAAAGCTCAATATTCTAAATTGAAATTGGCTCATGCAATCAGCCCAATTGAAAACCCGATTCAAATCAGAGATTTGAGAAAAGCAATCGCAAGACTAAACACTGAGTTAACTAACAAACAATAATTTCATTTTACAATGGATAGAAATTTAAGAAAAGAAAGAATCGGAGTGGTTTCCAGCAATAAAATGGAAAAAACTATTGTTGTTAGTGAAACTACAAGAGTAAAGCACCCGATGTACGGTAAATTCGTTTTGAAAACGAAAAAATATACTGCACACGACGAGAACAACGAATGCACAGAAGGTGATACAGTTCTTATCCAAGAAACTAGACCTTTGAGCAAGAGCAAGAGATGGAGATTAGTAAGAATCATTGAAAAAGCTAAGTAATAATGTTACAAACAGAATCAAGATTAAAAGTTGCTGATAACACAGGTGCTAAAGAAGTACTAGTTATTAGAGTTCTGGGAGGAACCAGAAGAAGATATGCTTCAGTTGGTGATAAAATCGTTGTTACGATCAAAGATTCTACACCATCAGGAAATGCAAAAAAAGGTCAGGTATCTAAAGCTGTAGTAGTAAGAACTAAAAAAGCAGTAAGAAGAAAAGATGGTTCATACATCAAATTTGACGACAATGCTTGTGTATTACTAAACGCAGCAGGAGAAATGAGAGGAACACGTGTTTTCGGACCGGTTGCTCGTGAGTTGAGAGACAAAGAATATATGAAAATCATTTCATTAGCTCCTGAAGTACTTTAATTTTTAAAATTTTTTAAAGAAATGTCAAAGTTAAAAATAAAAAGAGGAGATAACGTAATCATTACTACTGGTAAGAAAGATATCAAAGGTAAGACTGGTGAAGTTATTGAAGTGATCAAGAAAGAAGGAAGAGACCCTAGAGTAATTGTTGCAGGCCTTAACATCATCAAAAAGCACGTTAAGCCTTCAGCTTCTAACCCTCAAGGAGGAATCGTTGAAAAAGAAGCTTCTATCCATATCTCAAACATAGCTTTAGTTGGTAAAGACGGAAAAGCTATCAAAATCGGTTACAAAATCGAAGGAGATAAGAAAGTAAGAATCAACAAAAAAACGGGTGAAACTTTATAATTTGAATTAACATGGAATTTATAGCAAGACCCAAGAAAATATACAAAGAGACAATTGTTCCTGCAATGATGGAAGAATTCGGGTACAAGTCAATCATGCAAGTACCTAGATTAGAGAAAATCGTTGTATCACAAGGTTTAGGAGACGCTACTGCAGATAAGAAAATTATCGATTATGCTGTAGAAGAACTTACAAACATCACAGGTCAGAAAGCAGTAGGTACGATCTCTAAGAAAGACGAAGCTGCATTCAAACTTAGAAAAGGAATGCCTGTAGGTGCTAAAGTAACTTTGAGAGCTCACAGAATGTATGAGTTCTTAGACAGACTTACTTCTTCTGCTTTACCACGTATCAGAGATTTCTCTGGTATCAAAGCAGATGGTTTCGATGGTAGAGGTAACTACAACTTAGGTATTACTGAGCAAATTATCTTCCCTGAAATCGTAATTGACAAAGTGAAAAAAATCCAAGGGATGGACATCACTTTCGTAACTACTGCGAAAACAGATAAAGAAGCTAAAGCATTATTAACTCACTTCGGTTTACCATTTAAAAAGAACTAAGAAATGGCTAAAGAATCAATGAAAGCGCGTGAGCGCAAAAGAGAAGCACTAGTTGCTAAATACGCTGCTAAAAGACAAGCTCTTAAAGAAGCTGGTGATTACGAAGGACTTCAAAAATTGCCGAAAAATGCTTCTCCTGTAAGATTACACAACAGATGTAAACTAACAGGTAGACCAAGAGGATACATGAGAACGTTTGGTATTTCCAGAGTAACTTTCAGAGAAATGGCTAACAACGGTCTTATCCCAGGTGTAAGAAAAGCTAGTTGGTAATAATTACTAATTAAAAATCGGGACAATTAAGTTGTCGAGATACTAAAGAATAATAATATCAGACCGAAGTTTTCTGAAGTCTGATATTTTTCTCTTCAAGTCTTTTCAAAACTGATTGTTCTTTAACCAATAATTTATAAAAGAAAAATGGTAACAGATCCAATTTCAGATTTCCTAACAAGAGTAAGGAACGCACAAAGCGCAGGCCACAAAGTGGTGGAAATTCCTGCATCGAAAATCAAAAAGGAGATTACTAAGATCCTATTTGATCAAGGGTATATCTTAAACTATAAGTTTGAAGATAACGCTGTTCAAGGAGTGATCAAAATCGCTTTAAAGTACGATAAGCAAACTAACAAACCTGCTATTAAGTCTATCCAAAGAGCTTCAAGACCAGGTTTAAGACAGTACAAAGGTTCTACTGAACTTCCAAGAGTACTAAACGGTTTGGGTATTTCTATCATCTCTACTTCTAAAGGAGTAATGACTGACAAGAAAGCTAGAGAAGAGAAAGTAGGCGGTGAAGTAATCTGCTATGTTTATTAATTTTTAATCAGAGGAAAATGTCAAGAATTGGTAAAGCAATTATAACAATTCCAGCTGGAGTTACAGTCACTGAAAACAACGGTGTAGTAACTGTAAAAGGAGCAAAAGGAGAACTTTCTCAAGAGCTTACAGCAGGAATTACTTTAGAACAAAAAGATGGTGAACTTAATGTTAACAGACCATCTGATTCTAAACAACACAAAGCGCTTCACGGTTTATACAGAGCGTTAATCAACAACATGATTGTTGGTGTAAATACAGGTTTCGAAAAGAAACTAGAACTAGTAGGGGTAGGATATAGAGCTTCACACGCAGGTCAAAAACTTGAGTTAGCTTTAGGATTCTCTCACGGTATCGTATTAGAACTTCCTAGCGAAGTAAAAGTTGATACATTGACTGAAAAAGGTAAAAACCCAATTATTACTTTAACGTCTCACGACAACCAACTTCTAGGAATGGTAGCTGCAAAGATCCGTTCTTTCAGAAAGCCTGAGCCATACAAAGGAAAAGGTGTAAGATTCGTAGGAGAAATTGTTAGACGTAAAGCTGGTAAATCTGCTTAATAAATTATAAGTATTATGGCATTAAGTAAATTAGAAAAAAGAATAAGAATCAAAAGAAGAGTAAGAGGGAAAATCTCTGGATCTTCTGAATTGCCAAGATTATCTGTATACAAAAGTAATAAGGAAATTTACGCTCAGTTAATCGACGATAAAAATGGTAAAACTTTAGCATCAGCTTCTTCTAGAGAAAAAGGTGTAGACGCTAAAGGTACTAAGACTGAAATTTCTGCTGCTGTAGGTAAAGCTATCGCTGCTAAAGCGGTTGCTGCAGGAATCGAAAGTATTGTATTTGACAGAAACGGTTTCGTATACCACGGTAGAGTAAAAGCTCTAGCTGATGGTGCGAGAGAAGGTGGACTTAAATTCTAATCATTAAATTTCGGAAAATATGTTAGGACTAGATAATATAGAAAGAGTAAAACCGGGAGGATTAGAATTAAAAGATCGTCTCGTAGCTGTTAACAGAGTAACAAAAGTAACTAAAGGAGGTAGAGCTTTCGGATTTTCTGCTATTGTTGTAGTAGGAAACGAAGAAGGTATTATCGGTTTTGGTTTAGGAAAATCTAAAGAGGTTGCTTCTGCAATTGCTAAAGCAGTTGAAGACGCTAAGAAAAACCTTGTTAAAGTTCCAGTAATGAACCACACTATTCCTCACCAAACTACTGCTAGATACGGTGGTGCAGATATCTTCTTAAGACCTGCTTCTCACGGTACAGGACTTATCGCAGGTGGTGCGGTAAGAGCGGTATTGGAATCAGCTGGTATTCACGATATCCTTTCAAAATCTAAAGGATCTTCTAACCCTCACAACGTAGTGAAAGCTACTTTCAAAGCGTTATTAGATATCAGAAGACCTGAAGAGATCGCAAGAATGAGAGGAGTTTCTCTAAGTAAAGTGTTTAACGGTTAATATATAAACAATGGCAACAATTAAAGTAAAGCAAGTAAGAAGCGCTATTGGTAGAACAAAAACCCAAAAGAGAACGCTTGAAGCATTAGGATTAAAAAAACTTCACCAAGTTGTAGAACATGAAGCGACTCCTTCTATCTTAGGAATGATCGCTGCAGTGGGTCACTTACTTGAAGTTCAAAAATAATTTTATAAAAGAGAATTTAAAATGAATTTAAACAATATACAACCAGCAGCAGGTTCTACATTCAATTCAAAAAGAATTGGTAGAGGACAAGGTACTGGAAAAGGAGGTACTTCAACAAAAGGACACAAAGGTCAGAAAGCTAGAGCTGGTTATTCTCAGAAGATCGGTTTCGAAGGTGGACAGATGCCTTTACAAAGAAGATTACCTAAATTCGGATTCAAAAACGTAAACAGAAAAGAGTTTAGAGGAGTTAACCTTGATACTATCCAAATTTTAATCGAGAACAAATCCATCACTGGAGATATCACGAAAGAAGTTTTAGTAGCAAACGGGATAGTTTCTAAAAACGAATTAGTGAAAATTATGGGTAGAGGAGAATTGAAATCTGCGGTTTCAATCTCTGCTGACAAATTCACTAAATCTGCTGAAGAGCTTATTGCTAAGGCAGGTGGAAAAGCAATTACCTTATAATACTTACTAATGAAAGAATTTATACAAACACTTAAAAATATTTGGAGTCTTAAAGAATTGAGAGATAAAATTCTCTTCACTTTAGGTATTATCCTTGTGTATAGATTCGCATCTTATATCTCACTTCCCGCAATTAACCTTGCAGAGGTGGGAGATCTCTTAGAGCATTATAAAAATCAAGGCGGTAACAAGCAAGGAGCAGGTCTCCTTGGCTTGCTTTCGTCGTTTACGGGGGGGGCTTTCAGCCACGCTTCTGTAATGGCGTTAGGAATCATGCCTTATATTTCTGCTTCTATTATTGTTCAGTTGATGGGGATGGCTATTCCTTATCTTCAGAAGCTTCAGAAAGATGGAGAGTCAGGTAGAAATACATTGAACCAAATTACAAGATGGTTAACGATTGGGGTTTGTCTGGTACAGGCACCTTCTTACTTAACTTCTATTACTCAATTATTCTTACCATATGCTCAGTTCCAATCTGCATATTTTGTAGAACCAAATTCAATCATGTTCTGGTTACCAAGTATTGTTATCCTGGTAGGTGGTTCAGTGTTTGCAATGTGGTTAGGTGAAAAGATTACCGATAAGGGAATCGGAAATGGTATCTCTATCCTTATTATGGTGGGGATTCTTTCAAGATTACCTGAGGCATTCGTTCAGGAGATGGCCGTGCAGAACGGAAAAGGAGGAATGGGATCTATCATGATCCTTATTGAAGTATTATTCTGGATGTTGGTTGTTCTTTTAGCAGTGATTTTATCGGTGGCTGTTAGAAAAATTCCAATTCAGTATGTAAGCAGGGCTCAAGCAAGAGGAGGTGTAAACAAGAATCTTATGCAGGGCGCAAGACAATGGATTCCATTGAAAGTAAATGCTGCTGGTGTAATGCCGATTATCTTTGCTCAGGCATTGATGTTCGTACCAGGACTATTAACAAAATTCGATGAGTCTAACACTTTTCTTGCAGGTTTCAAGAATGTTTTTAGCTGGCAGTACAATGTATTGTTTGCGCTATTAATTATTATCTTCTCGTTTTTCTATACTGCAATTACAATTCCGGTGAACCAAATGGCTGATGATTTGAAGAGAAATGGAGGTTTAGTACCGAAAGTAAGACCCGGAAAAGAGACAGCAGATTACTTAGATGATATTTTATCAAAAATTACCTTGCCAGGTGCAATTTTTTTATCTATCTTTGCAGTCCTTCCAGCAATTGTGCATGGAAGCTTTGTTCAGACAGATGCGTTTGCCCTATTTTTCGGGGGAACGTCACTATTAATTATGGTAGGTGTAATTTTAGATACTGTTCAACAGATTAATACTTATCTGCTGAATCATCATTATGATGGCTTAATGCAGTCTAAACTGTCTAGAACGACTGGATATTAATTTATGGCAAAACAAAAACATATTGAACAAGACGGCGTTATAACGGAAGCACTTTCGAACGCTCAGTTCCGTGTAGAACTAGAGAATGGGCATATACTTATCGCTCATATTTCTGGTAAAATGCGAATGCACTATATTAAACTTTTACCTGGTGATAAGGTAAAACTAGAAATGTCTCCCTATGATTTAACAAAAGGGAGGATCACATTTAGATATTAAAACAAGTAGCCAAATGGAATTCTCATTCCATTTGGCATTTGTAAAAAATAAATACTATCAAAATGAAAGTAAGAGCATCAATTAAAAAAAGAAGCGCTGATTGCAAGATCGTACGCAGAAAAGGTGTACTGTTCGTAATCAACAAGAAGAACCCAAAATTTAAACAAAGACAAGGTTAATTAAATTATGGCGAGAATTGCAGGTATTGATTTACCAAAAAACAAAAGAGGAGTTATCGGTTTAACTTACATCTACGGAGTTGGAAGAAATACTTCTTCTGAAATCCTTAAAGCTGCCGGTATCAGCGAAGACAAAAAAGTCAACGAATGGAATGACGATGAATTGGCTGCCATCAGAACTTATATCTCAGAAAACGTAAAAGTAGAAGGAGAATTAAGATCTGAAGTGCAATTGAACATTAAGAGATTAATGGACATAGGATGCCAACGAGGAATACGTCACAGACTTGGATTACCTTTAAGAGGCCAGAGAACGAAAAACAACTCTAGAACCCGTAAAGGAAAGAGAAAAACTGTTGCTAACAAGAAAAAAGCTAGTAAATAATCGTTAGGAATTATGGCAAAACAAACTAAAGTAGTTAAGAAGAGAAAAGTAAAAGTTGAAGCTATTGGTGAAGCGCATATTCAGGCTTCTTTCAATAACATCATCATTTCTTTAACAAATAAAAACGGAGAGGTTATCTCTTGGGCTTCTGCCGGTAAAATGGGATTCAGAGGTTCTAAAAAGAATACTCCATTTGCTGCTCAGATGGCAGCTGAAAATTGCTCTGCTGTAGCTCACGAAGCTGGTTTAAGAAGAGTAAAGGTGTTTGTGAAAGGTCCAGGTGCAGGTAGAGAATCTGCTATCAGATCTATCCACAATTCAGGAATTGAAGTTAGCGAGATCGTTGATGTGACTCCAATGCCACACAACGGATGTAGACCACCAAAAAGAAGAAGAGTTTAATTTTTAGAATTTACCCATTATGGCAAGATATATTGGACCTAAAACTAAGATTGCTAGAAAGTTTGGTGCTGCAATCTACGGAGATGACAAAAACTTCGAAAAGAGAAAAAACCAACCGCCAGGACAACACGGTCCTAACAAAAGAAGAGGTGCTAAAAAATCAGAATATGCAGTTCAGTTAGCTGAAAAACAAAAAGCTAAATATACTTACGGTATTTTAGAAAGACAGTTTGCTAACTTATTTGAAAAAGCACACAGAAGCAAAGGAGTAACAGGGGAAGTTCTATTACAACTTTGTGAATCAAGATTGGATAATGTTGTATACAGATTAGGGTTTGCTAAAACTAGATCTGGTGCAAGACAATTAGTTTCTCACAGACACATCACTGTAAACGGAGAGATTCTTAATATCCCTTCTTACTTGGTAAAAGCTGGTGATGTAATCGCTGTAAGAGAAAAGTCTAAGTCTCTTGAAGTTGTTACCAATGCATTGGCTTCTAAGTCAAACTATGAGTGGTTACAATTCAACGATGAGAAGAAAGAAGGTACCTTCATTTCTGCTCCTGAAAGAATCCAAATTCCGGAAGACATCAAGGAGAACCTTATCGTCGAACTTTACTCTAAATAATTTTTTAATCAAATTTTTGCTCAACCCAATAATATGGCAATTTTACAATTCATAAAACCCGATAAAGTAATTTTACTTAACTCTGATGAATTTAAAGGTCAATTTGAATTCAGACCTTTAGAACCAGGTTTCGGGCTTACAATCGGTAATGCTTTGAGAAGAGTGTTGCTTTCTTCTCTGGAAGGATACGCTATTTCATCTATCAAAATAGAAGGTGTAGAGCACGAATTTTCAACTATTCCAGGAGTAATCGAAGACGTTACCGAAATTATTCTTAACCTAAAGCAGGTTAGATTAAAAGCTTCAGCAGAAGGCCAGGCTAACGAGCAGGTTGTTGCTAAAGTTTCAGGTCAAACGATTATTACTGCTGGAGATTTAGGAAAATCGATCAACGGATTCGAGGTTTTAAACCCGGATTTAGTGATTTGTAACCTAAATACTGATGTAACTTTCGAAATTACTTTCAATATTGAAAAAGGTAGAGGATATGTTCCTTCAGAACAAAATAAGTCAAACAATGCACCTGTAGGTACTATTGCAATTGACTCTATTTTCACGCCAATCAAGAAAGTGCAGTACAGCATTGAAAATTATCGTGTAGAGCAAAAAACAGACTACGAAAAACTTGTATTAGATATTGAAACTGATGGGTCTATTAGCCCTCAGAATGCTTTAACAGAAGCTTCTAAGATATTAATTTATCACTTCATGTTATTCTCTGATGAGAGAATCACTCTGGAGACTGAAGCTGTAAAAGCATCTATCCAATATGATGAGGAAACTCTTCACACAAGACAATTACTTAAGTCTAAATTAGCAGATATGGATCTTTCTGTAAGAGCCCTTAACTGTCTAAAAGCAGCTGAAGTAGAAACTCTTGGAGAATTAGTTTCTTACAGTAAGTCTGATTTGATGAAATTCAGAAATTTTGGTAAAAAATCTTTGACAGAACTAGAAGAATTAGTGCATTCAAAAGGTCTTAACTTCGGTTTCGACGTTGCAAAATATAAGTTAGACGCTGATAAATAATTAATAATGAGACACGGTAAAAAATTCAATCACTTAGGAAGAACAGCTTCTCACAGAAGTGCTTTACTTTCTAATATGGCTTGTTCTCTAATTGAGCATAAAAGAATCAACACTACTGTAGCTAAAGCTAAAGCTTTAAGAGTATATGTTGAGCCTCTATTAACAAAAGCAAAAGAAGATACTACACATAACAGAAGAGTAGTATTCTCTTACCTTCAAAATAAATTTGCGGTTGCTGAATTATTCAGAACTGTAGCTCCTAAAATCGCTGAAAGAAACGGTGGTTATACAAGAATCATTAAGACAGGTTTCAGACCAGGTGATGCTGCTGATATGGCTCTTATCGAATTAGTAGATTTCAACGAGCTTTACAACCCTAATGCTGAAGAGAAAAAAGCTACAAGAAGAAGCAGAAGATCTACACCAGCTAAAGCAGCAGTTGTTGCTGATGCTCCAGTAGTAGAAGAAAAAGTAGAAGAAGCTAAAGCTGACACTACTGAAGAAAAAACTGAAGAATAATATTCATTCAGATATAAATAGAAAACCATCCGGATTCCGGATGGTTTTTTGTATTATACAGATTGGTTTGCTCCATCTGAACAATTTTAAATAAAAAAGCCGTCCCAATGGGAGGAACGGCTTGATTTTATATTTTGGTTCTTTTTAATTCAATAATATTGTTACCTTGCTCAAGGTGAAGACTGTCACCTTTTACTCTTACTGTCATATCATCTTTCTTATAGATGGTTTCATCCCCTTTGGTCTCTGCTTTAGTAAGCGTGAATGTTTTTTTGTTGCTGGTAATGGCAACTGTACTTTCTTTCGGATCATTTTTGAATATTACTTTTACCAAGGTTCCATCAGTGGCTTTATATACAAAATCCGTTTTTTCAGTTTTCTGCCCGTTAACGTCAATTGTTGATGAACTCTGGGTTACAGAATCAACTTTTCCGTTGTTATCAGTAACTACCGTTTCTGAGCTGTCTGTTTTAATGATACTCTTATTTCCACTTTCACTTTTTTTGCAGCTGATTACAGTTAATGTAAGGACAGCGCCCAGTGCTAAAAGACTTTTTTTCATGATTATATTATTTGATATTCAATATGATTTTTACCCTTTAATTTTACAAAAATCATGCCTTACAATATGATCAATTTTTGCTGGTTTTTACGCAAATAATTTTCCTTTTTCTTTTAATAATACGAAAATCATCCCCGGGTTTTAGTAACGAAATCATTATCAGTATAATGATAGATTGATTTGTTAAAATTTATTAAAAAAAATATGGTTTTGAAAGGGAAAAATAATTAATTTTAATAAGATTAAAAACTATCTATAATTCTAAACTCAAATCCTAAGATTACCCAAAAGTGTAATTGACTCTTATCTGTTTTCTGTTGAAATTTGCTTCAAATAAAAAAGACATGAGCATTTCCATCGCCATAGTAGAAGACGAAAAAAACTACAACAATGCGTTGAAGAAGGTGATCAATTATCAACAGGATATGAAAGTTGTTGCCCAATTCTTCGATGGTAATGATGCCCTGAAAAACCTTCCCGATCTTTCTCCCAATGTTGTAATGATGGATATCCAGCTTCAGGATATGCTAGGCATTGAAATCATTGAAAAACTCAAAAAAGAAATGCCGGAAACCCAGTTCATCATGTGTACTAGTTTTGAAGATGATGAAAAGATTTTTAATTCTTTAAAAGCTGGTGCCATGGGATATCTTGTTAAGGGAGAAAGCATGGATAAAATACTTTCCTCAATCCGGGATGTTTATAATGGCGGTGCTCCCATGAGCTTTTCTATTGCCCGAAAAGTGTTGCAGCATTTTGAAAAAAAACTTCCTGAAATTAAAGGTTGAGATGAACTTACGGAACGGGAAAAGGAAATTCTTGAATTGCTCTCACAGGGACTTCTTTACAAAGAAATTGCTGATAAAAAGTGTATCAGCATAGATACCGTGAAAAAACATGTTGGAAATATGTACAGAAAACTCCACGTCAGTAATAAAGTGGAGGCTATTAATAAATTTAACAATTTTAAAAACTGAGACATTATGAAAACCAAACTATCAGAACTTTTTTTTGAACCGGCGATAGAAGAAATGCCAAAAATTCTTCTTCAGGCTTTTGCTGTAACTCCTATTCCTGAAGGTGATTTTATCAAATTAACAGATGAATTTAAACTTTTAAAAAATAAAGATGAAACTTCTTTTATTGATTCTATTATAGTTGACAAGACACTTATCGATATTATTTTAAAGTCTTCAAAAAGAAATGTCAATTTTTGCTTTATAGAAAGAGAAAACAATATTTCTTTAATGCTCCATTTATCAGACATTATTGCATCTCTTGATTCAGGGGATGAAGTGTATAGTCTGGATGGAATTCAGAGTGGAGGAATGAAAGTATATAATCTGGTTAAATCAACAAACCCGATTGACTATCTTAATGAAAAGAAAAATTATGAATTGGGACTTGGAGATTATATTAATGGAAAGACTAATATGGTTAATACCCGAATTGTATCTTATGAAAAAGATGATATAGCTCTATTTAATTTTAATTCCTCTAAATATTATTCTGCTATATGGGATCATTTTAAATATATAAAAATAAGTTTTATTATTTTTAAAAGAATAAAAGATTCGGTTCTTGATGCTGAATATAAAAAACGGCTTGGCAGGCTTTCCATCGCGATGCAATATTGTTTTGAAACTGAAGATGGTGGAAACAAGGTAATTTCTCTTAGCAATCCTTCTGATATAACCAGTTTATGGCCTTAACCATATTTTATTATTTATATTGTTGCAGTTTATTAACTCTTACATTATTATTTTTTACTTTGGGAATAAAGAAGAAATTTTATTCCCAAAGTTTCTTCTTTATATATCTGTTAGCAACTTTATTAGTGGATGTGGTAATGGGTTTTGCAGAAAAATTTTTAAAGATAGATGAGCCGAATGCCATTCGATTTAATTTTTATATCATATTTTCTATGCTATATTTTATGTATTTATATTGGGATCAAAGACGTTGGAATATCCTTTTAATTATATTTTCAATATTTTGTTTTTCCTTTATTTATACATTGAAAATAAATCTTCTAAATAATATTTTTGATATAAGATTAGGTTTCATTATTTCATTCTTTTATATCACTATTTCATTGTCATGGCTGCTAAAAAAGAATTATTATTTTGATGGTGAAAAGATTATCAACAACCCGTTATACTGGATCAGTCTGTCACAAATTGTTTGGGCTAGTTTTTTTATTCTAAGAACAGTTCCTATGTATTATTTTAATGATTCAAATAAAAGTATTTTAAACTTTAGTAAGATATTGTTTATAGCAGGAAATTATATCTGTATTATATTATACACGTGTGCCTATTTTAAATGGAAAAAAAATAATTATGCCGGATAAGATTAAACTTACCATACTTTTAATAAGTATAATCATTGTTTTTATAGTGATAAGTCTGGCTTTTATAACCTATCTGTTTAACAAAAAGAGACTACTTTTTTTACAAGAACAAAAACTTAAAGAATCAGAGCACCAAAATCAGCTTCTCCAGAAAGAACTCGAAAAACAAAAAGTGATAGAACAGGAACGTGAACGTATTTCTCATGATATGCATGATGATCTAGGGGCAGGTATTTCAGCTCTTAAACTACAGGCAGAATTCCTGAAACAAAAAGCTACTGATGACGATTTACAGTGCGATATAGATGAACTTCTGAAAACCTCTGAAGAAATGAATACTTCTATGCGTGAAATGCTTTGGAGCCTAAATTCAGGAAATGATACATTGGGAAGCTTTGTTGATTATGCTATATTGTACACTGGAAGCTTTTTAAAGAAAACAAAAGTGATTCTTCATTCAGAATGTGAAGGTATTATTTCTGATACTCCAATTTCTACAGAGCTGAGACGTAACCTTTTTTTATGCTTAAAAGAAGCGGTTAATAATGTATATAAACACAGTCAGGCAAATGCTTTAAAACTTTCATTCTCCCAAAACGAAAATAAACTCTTAATAACTATTCAAGATAATGGGATAGGTATTCCTGATAATCAATCACAAGGAAACGGACTTCGAAATATGAAAAGAAGAATGAGTGAAGAAGAAGGAGAGTGTAATATCCTTTCTACAAACTCAGGAACTAGCCTGACCTTTGAAGTAAAATTATAATTTTTCTCTGATTTTTTATTAACAGCACCATTTCTAATCCTGCTTTTTGTTTTTACAATCACCCTTTTGTGTAATTGACAGGTGTGTTTTTTAGAGAGACCTTTGAGGTAATAAAACTTGATAGCCATGAAAACTTTAGTTAACAACAGCATTGAAGATTTAAAAGCTGCTTTGAAAAATGACAGTGATCTTCAGGAGAAATTTAAAATTAATCCTGTAGAGGCAATCAGAAACTTGGAAATAATAAACCCCAAAGAAACAGATTATTGGATCTACAGGATTATAGTGATTATGCTAGGGTTATCTATTATAGCCATCATAGCAGGGCTCATTCTTCTTTCCTTTTGGAGTGAAGGAGAACCAGACAGTCAGTTGGTAACGATCTTTGCTACCATTTCTTCAGGGGCAATAGGGGCCTTAGCAGGTCTTTTGTCTCCTTCACCCAGAAAATAAATAAAACTTAAAAAAATAATCATGAAAACCTTAATAAAAAAGTCTACAAAAACTTTTAAACTAACAGAAGACGATACAGATTATGTTTTGGAAATCACTATCTCTACCGAAGCTCAGCTAAATACAAATGTAAGATACTTAGCGACAAGCAATGATTTGTATGATGGATCTGAATATGTAATCCATGTAAATGTTATAAAAGGTAAACGACTACGAATTCGTCACATCTTTGATTTTAGTGGTATTAATGCAAATGTCTTGGACGATGCTATGAAGCATGCGACCATTACATATACTTTGTTTGGACAGGAAAATAGGATATTTCCTTTTGAAAAAAACACAAAGGCTGATCTGGACTCTATGAAAAGAATTATCAGTGTAAAAGTAATAACCATAAAATAAAGATCATGAAAAAGATAGTTTTAATGATGCTGACTTTTATAGTTATACATCAATATAGATCACAAGACAAAAAAACTGAAATAAAGGAAATTGATGTTGAACTTAAAGAACTTGCCATTTCAAATCCACCGTCTATTATTCTGTTGGGAATTTCTCCCTCCGAATTGGAAACTCCGAGATCAAAAAAAGGGATTGCTTTAAGCTTGGTAAACTCATTTAAAAAAAATGAGGGAATCCCGGATACTTATGCCTTTGAAATTACTCCGTATTGGATATTACGTTCCAATGAAATGAATTCACTTAAATACGCAGGATTAAAAGAAGGTGACGGAAAAATATATAAACAAAATATTTTTAATGAGATTAACAGGGCTTCATTCTCGTTAGGGTTTGTGAGAGATTTAATTTTAAATACAGATGATAATATCAAGAACCCTGCATTTTCTGTAAGTGTAAGAGGAACTTTAATTAAGATTCGTACAAAGGATAATGTCAAAAAAATAATAGAAGAAGACGCTGCGAAAAAAGCTCAGCTGAAATTGATTAGTAAATATTTAAGTGATAGAGAGCTGGAGCTTGAACAAAAGTGTATTGATAACGATTTGAATGATTCAGATTGTGAAGAACTATTAGAAAATGGTTTAAATAATTTATTAAAAAAGTATGAAGATAATGGTAAAGGGTTCAAAAATGTAGATTATTACAAAAGTCTCTTAGAGGCATCACCATTGCTTTCTGTTGATTTTGCAGGTGGTTATAGTACTTTTTTTTCTGATAATAAATTTTCAAGCAACCATTTTGGAAAGTTAGGATTTTGGTTAACGCTGAATACTGGATTTGATTTTACAAATAAAAAGAAGCCAGAGATAGAAAAGAAGCTTAATTTTTATGGCATAATTCGATACCTTGATGATGGAACAACTCTGGATACAAATCAACAGTTTTTTAGAACTAAAAACTATGATTTCGGTGGTAAAGCAGAGTTTACCTATAAAAGATTTTCTATTTCATGGGAATATATTTATCGTATCAATGACATTGAGAACACATTTCGCTCCAATGGACTGATTGCCTATAAAGTTTCGGATAAAATATATATTAATGCTGCATTTGGTAAAAATTATGGTGAGAAAGATAATCTTATTTCCTTTTTAGGCCTTAATTGGGGATTAGATTCGGAAAGGAAGAGTGTTTTTATAAATACTCCTGAAGAAAAAAAGATTGAATAACAATATTATATTTTAAAGAAAAAAAGCCTTTTTTGATTTGATTTCAAAAAAGGTTTTTAATGGTTTTAAACTAAGAGTTTATCATAATATAAATTAACTAAAATTTAACTTGGATTTATCTCAAAAAAATCCCCTGAAATACCCCTGAAAGTTAAATTTTGATTAAATTTGTCTAAACTAAAAAAATAAAAAATGAGTGCAATTTCTTACATAGAAGCAAGACAGATTTTAGATTCCAGAGGTAATCCTACCATTGAAGTGGATGTATTTACAGAAAATGGTGCAATGGGCCGTGCAGCTGTTCCTTCAGGAGCATCTACAGGAGAACATGAAGCCGTAGAATTACGTGACGGAGGTTCAGAATACCAAGGAAAGGGAGTTTTGAAAGCTGTTGAAAATGTAAAAGAAGTAATTGCAGAGAATTTAGTTGGGCAGCCGGTTTTTGAACAAAACTATATTGATCAGATCATGATTGATCTTGATGGAACACCTAACAAAGGAAATCTTGGTGCTAATGCAATCCTTGGAGTTTCTTTAGCCGTAGCAAGAGCTGCAGCTGCAGAACTGGGAATGCCTCTATACAAATATGTAGGTGGTGTAAATGCAAATACGCTTCCTGTTCCAATGATGAATGTAATCAACGGGGGTTCTCACTCTGATGCCCCTATCGCATTCCAGGAATTTATGATTATGCCTGTAAAAGCTGATTCTTTCTCTCATGCATTAAGAAAAGGAACAGAAATTTTCCACAGCCTTAAATCAATTCTTAAAGGAAGAGGTCTTTCTACTGCTGTAGGAGACGAAGGAGGTTTTGCTCCAACTTTCAACGGAACTGAAGATGCTTTGGATACTTTGCTTCAGGCAATTGAAAAAGCAGGATATAAGCCTGGTGACGACATTATGTTGGCATTAGACTGTGCTGCTTCGGAATTCTACAAAGACGGAACTTACGATTACAGAAAATTTGAAGGAGATAAAGGAGCTCACAGATCAAGAGAAGAGCAGGTTTCTTACCTTGCTGAATTAGCTGCTAAATATCCGATCATCTCTATCGAAGACGGTATGCAGGAAGATGACTGGGAAGGATGGAAAATGTTAACTGATAAAATCGGTGACAGAGTACAGTTAGTAGGTGATGACTTATTTGTAACTAATGTTGACAGATTATCAAGAGGAGTAAAAGAAGGTATTGCTAATTCCATCCTTGTAAAAGTAAACCAGATTGGTTCTCTTTCTGAAACAATGGCAGCAGTACAGATGGCTCAGAACAATAAGTTCACTTCAGTAATGTCTCACAGATCAGGAGAAACTGAAGATTCTACTATCGCTGATTTAGCAGTAGCAATGAACTGTGGTCAAATTAAAACAGGTTCTGCTTCAAGATCAGACAGAATGGCAAAATACAACCAGTTGTTGAGAATTGAAGAAGCTCTTGGTGAAACTGCAATTTTCCCAGGTTTAGAAGCATTCAAAATTAAAAGATAATTGAATTTATAAATAACGGCAAGCGATAATTTTTGTTTGCCGTATTTTATGGAAAGTGGTATATTTAAAAAAAATAAATAAATAATGTCAGACAACAAAGTAATATTGAATTACGACGGTAATTCATATGAATATCCAATTGTGGATAGTACTATCGGAGACAGAGGGATTGATATTTCAAAATTAAGAGACCAGACAGGTTTAATCACTCTGGATTTAGGTTACAAAAATACGGGAGCTACTATTAGCGACATCACTTACTTAGACGGAGATAAAGGAGAATTATTCTACAGAGGTTATCCAATCGAGCAAATTGCTGAGAAATCTAACTTCACTGAGGTAATGTATCTTTTATTACATGGAGAATTACCTACTCAGGATCAATTTACTTCTTTCGACAACAACATTAAAAAATATAACTTCATCGCAGATGAGATGAAAAAGATCATTGATGTTTTTCCTCGTTCTGCTCACCCTATGGGAGTTTTATCTTCTATGACTTCTGCTTTAACAGCTTTCAACCCGAAGGCAGTTAACGTAAACTCTAAAGAAGAAATGGATCACGCTGCTGAGCTTATGATCGCTAAGTTCTCTCACCTTTGTGCCTGGACTTACAGAAAAACTCAAGGTTTACCATTAAACCACGGTGATAACAACCTAAACTATGTAGAGAACTTCTACAAAATGGCATTCAGATTACCAAACGCAGATTTCGAAATCGATCCGGTAGTTGTCAATGCATTAGATAAATTATTAATCCTTCACGCTGACCACGAGCAAAACTGTTCTACTTCTACAGTAAGAATGGTAGGTTCTGCTCACACAGGCCTTTTCGCTTCTATCTCTGCTGGGGTATCTGCACTTTGGGGACCACTTCACGGTGGAGCTAACCAGGCTGTAATCGAAATGCTTGAGCTTATCGAGAAAGATGGTGGTGATGTATCTAAATATGTTGCTAAAGCTAAAGACAAAGCTGATAACTTCCGTCTAATGGGATTCGGACACAGAGTTTACAAAAACTTCGACCCAAGAGCAAAAATTATCAAGAAAGCTGCTGATGATATCCTTAAAGCATTAGGTATCCAGGATAAAGCTCTAGATATTGCAATGCAGTTAGAAAGAGTAGCCCTTGAAGATGATTACTTCGTAGAAAGAAAACTATATCCAAACGTAGACTTCTATTCAGGTATCATTTACAGAGCGTTAGGTATTCCTACAGAAATGTTCACCGTAATGTTTGCGTTAGGAAGACTTCCGGGATGGATTTCTCAGTGGAAAGAAATGAGATTGAAAGGAGACCCAATCGGAAGACCAAGACAGGTTTACCAAGGTGCTCAGGAAAGAAACTATATCGACATTGCAAGCAGATAATATCTGCTTATACCATAAAAGAATCCCAAAGCTTGCTTTGGGATTCTTTATTTTTATAACTTATTCAGTAATAGCTAAAGCTGTAATAAGATTGTCCTTAATCTGGAAATGAAAATTCAACACTATCGGACTGCCATCAAAAAAACCGGAAATCTTAATTTTTAAAATGGTTGTATTATCCTTCACAGAAAAACTTTTTACCTCAAACAAGGTTTTGTATTCATTATTAGATTTTTCGTTCCATTGTCTTATTTCTTCTTTTCCTGTGTATATTTTTCCTTCATCAAATACGACTGCCTGTTCAGAAAAACAATTAGAAAAAGAAATACTGTCAAAAAGTTCCTGTGACTTTAAAAATTCCTGTAAAATGTGAGGTAAGTTCATATTGTTATTTTTAAATGATTAAACAGTAGGAATAGTACCGCCGTCTATTACATATTCGGTTCCAGTTAAATATTGTGCCCGCGGGGAAACTAAAAAGCCAACAAACTCGGCAATATCTTCAGGTTGGGCAGGTTTACCGATGGGAATTCCACCCAATGCATCCATGACACTTTGAGTAGCCTCTTCAATTGAAGTTTCTGAACTCTTAGCAATGCGTTCCATCATTCGGATTGAAGATAAAGTCATGATCCAGCCTGGAGAGACGGCAAGCACACGAACTCCTTTCGGAGAAACTTCTTTTGATAAACCTTTGCTGTAATTGATCAGTCCTGCTTTGGCAGCAGCATAGGGTAATGTAGAATCAAATAAAGGCAGCCTTCCCTGAATTGAAGCAATATGAAGGATCACTCCTGCCTTTCGCTCCAGCATCTGAGGAAGAAATCCTCTATCTAAACGAACTGGAGCAAGAAGGTTCGTTTGAATCGTATTTTCCCAATCTTCATCACGAAGAACAGCAAAACCTCCACCAGGTGTATCTGAGCCACCGAGATTGTTGATCAGAATATCCAGTCTGTCAAAGGATGAAAGAATTTCTTTTACCAGGTTTTCAGTTCCTTTTACCTGGTTCAGATCACTTGCAATAAAATGAATTTGGTCATCCATATTTTCAGGTTGATTTCTTGCAGTGACAATTACAGTGGCACCAGCTGCCAATAATCTTTCAGCAATAGCTTTTCCTGTTCCTTTTGTTCCACCTGTTACCAAAGCAATTTTACCTGATAATTCATTGTTGAAATTAAATGGTTCTGTCATTATTTCTTTTTTGTACAAATTTCAGGAGTATGGCAAGCTCATACAAGTACGGTCTTACGAATTGCATAGGGATAAATTAATCCCCTATTGTGATCTCATTTCATTGTCTTACATTTGTTTTATGTATGAAAGAAAAATCCCACCCAATCTGAACTGCGGGCTTGATCTGATTGCTGAGGTGCTCTATGGCAAATGGAAAATTCGTTTGCTATGGTTTATTAATGAAGGATTTCAAAGACCCAGTGAATTGCAGCGGAAAATTCCTGATGCTTCCCGCAGAGTATTGAATGTTCAGCTGAAAGAACTGGAAGAACATGATCTTGTCATTAAGAAAGTTTATCCTGTAGTACCTCCAAAAGTAGAATACAGACTTACGGAATTTGGGCAGACATTGATTCCAGTAATTGCCACATTAGGGAAATGGGGTGATGATCATGAAGAACGTTTACGGACATTGATATTGAAAAGGTTGGAAAAGGGATCAAAAGATGATACAGAACATACTTAGTCACCAATTTTTAATATTTTACAGATATTTACAAAATCGAATATAATAATTTGATTAAATTTACTACTGTAAAAAATAATACCCAATGACCTTCGGACAACAGATATTATTCTTCTTTAGTGCTGTAGGAGCTTTCAATGGGCTTTTGCTTGGAATTTACCTGTTGTTTATCAAAAAGTTGAAATATCTCCCGGATTTTTTCTTAGGACTTCTTCTATTGATGCTAAGTTCAAGAGTAGGAATTTCAGTATGTATGTATTTCTATCCTGACCTACCAAGGATTATTCCGCATCTGGGGCTGTCCGCATTATTTTTTACAGGGCCTGCTTTATATTATTACATAAGATCTTCCTTTCAAAATGATCGGTTTGATTGGAAAAACTGCCAAAAAACATTCGGAATACTAACCCTTATTTTAGGTGCTGTCGGATTGCTGTATTTATTTTTTCCGGTTACTTGGGATCATTATTTTGGAACTTTTATTTATACTGCTTGGTCGGTATTTGTATTTCTTACCGCTTATCAATACTATATTTTTTCAAAACAGAATATGGTAAGTTCCAATAAATTTGTTCTTCCGGTTCTTGTGAGCAATATTATCATATTTTTAACCTATCAACTGATCTCTACGGGTTGGGTGCAGATTTATTGTGCCGGGGGAAGTTTGGTTTTCTCATTTGTTCTGTATGCTAATTTTTTAATTTTATTTAATAAAAAATATCAACAGGTCCCGATAAAAGAAATCAATAATAGATATTCCAATAAAAAGATTTCAGAAGAACAGGCAGATAGTTTTGTTTCCAGATTAGAAAAACTTATGGAGGCTGAAGAACTCTATAAAAATCCAAATCTTAAATTGAACGACCTGGCATCCAGAATGAACATGTCTGCTCATCAGCTTTCCCAACTGTTGAATGATAATTTAGAAAAAAGCTTTTCCATTTATATCAATGAGTACAGAATCAATGAAGCCTGTGAAAAAATAGAAAATGGCTCCTATTTGAAGATTGAAGAGATTGGTTATGAAGTAGGATTTAATTCTAAATCTACTTTCTTTTCAACATTCAAAAAAATAAAAAATACAACACCTCTTTTATACAAACAGTCACAAACCTTTACTGAACCAAGGTTTCAGAGTTCGAATTTATAATTTCGTACTGCGGAATTTAAATTCCAAAACCTGATTTTTTTGGTAAGCTAATACATTTGACTTCATAAAATTAAAAATTATGATCATCAAATTATGGCTCTTATTGTTGCTGTTATTCTTATCTTTTTTTGGAAAGGCACAGGATATTGCAAAAAGAAAAAGTGCAGATTCTCTCACTGAGACTAAAACGTCTACAACAACTATTTCTGAAGTGGTTATCCAGTCCACTTCACGAAAGATAAAGCTCAATGATGGAAATTTGGTAATGACCGTTTCCGGAAATAAAGACTTTAAAACTTCAACCCATCTTTTGGATGTTCTGAGAAAAACTCCAGGTGTTTCTGTGGATCAGGAAGACGGAATTTTTATTGGTGGAAGAATCTCTCCAGCTATTTTCATTGACGGAAAACAAATTGTTATGAGCAATCAAGAGTTGCAGGCATACTTAAGATCGTTATCCCCTGAAATGGTAGAATCTATAGAAGTGAATACAAATCCTTCTTCAAAATATGATGCAGAATTTAAAGGAATCATTGAGATAAGGCTTAAAAAAAATGTAAATCTAGGCTTGAAAGCCAGTTACAATGGAAATGTATATGTTAATAAATTCAATTACAGGGAAAATACATTTAATATTTCTTACCATACAGGAGAAGCAACTTACAACGTGCAGGCAGGATTTAATGACGGGATTTCAACGTACCGGTATCATGCTTTGCAACATTTGGCCAATACCAATATCATGAGAACTAATACCTATCAGAAAGATCAGGGAAAAGTTTACAGTCTTCAGGCTGGGGCAGATTTTAGATTAAATGATAAAAACAGATTAGGTTTCAATCTAAGAGGTAATTTCAGGAAGAATGACCGTATCCGAAATGGATCACTCTATGCTGTTGATAAAACTGAGACTCAAACAATCTTTAACACAATTAATGAAAACCCTATACATTACAATCAGGATAATTATGGAATAACAGCTGATTATTCCTTTCTCAATAAAGGATTTAAACTTAATATTTCAACAAATTATCTCTCTGTTAAAAACAGACAGGATGATGATTTTATCAATAGAGATCAATCTACAACTAATCTTTTGTCTTATTGGAAGTCAGACCTTTTAAATAAAATTAATATCTACCTCGCACAGGCTGATGCTTCACAAAAATTAGGGAATGCAGATCTAGGAGTAGGAATTAAATACAACAGTTCAGATACCCATAATAATATCAGATATGATACTTTGTCTTCCGGAAATAAATTTGTTCCTGATCCAACAAGAAGTAATATCTTTTTGTATAAAGAAAAAATATGGGCTGGATATCTTACTTACGGTCAGGAAATTGGAGATCTTAAAATCAATGCAGGGCTAAGGTTTGAAAATACCCGCAGTATATCAAATGCAGTGAGTATTGATTCTATTGTCAAAAGGAACTATCTTGAGTGGTTACCTTCTTTAAGTCTCAATTACACATTCAATAAGTCCAGCGAACTTTCCTTGTCTTATAGCAGAAAGATAACAAGACCGGCTTTTTCCCAGCTTAACCCTTTTCGGTACTATTTCAGCCCTTTAAATTATTGGATAGGAAATCCATATTTGCAGCCTTCCTTTACCAGCCAGATTAAAGCAGTCTATCGTTATAAAAACTGGGTGACAAGCTTTACTGTCGGAAAAGAAAAGGATGTAATGACCCGATATCCGCTATACAACCCGGAGACGAATGTATTGGAATATCTTGGAACCAATCTTCCCTACAGGAATTTTGCCATTCTTGAAACAAGTTTCCCTGTGAAAATTACAAAATGGTGGAATATGACGGGGCAGATTACAGGCTATTATAATGATGAATTCAGACCTTATCTTGATGAAGTTTTTGCACTGGATATCTATAATTATGAAATAAGACTGAACCAGGTCTTTACTTTACCCAAAGGATACACAGTTAATCTATTTGCAAATTATGAATCCAAAACTGGAAATAGTCTTTACATTATTAAACCACGCTATAGTATCGACCTATCATTTCAGAAATCATGGTTGGATAATAAATTGAATACAAAGTTGGGGTATAATAATATTTTTGATTCCAATGACCAGAGTCTGGAGTTCAGACATAAACAGATTATGGACAACCGTTTGAGGCATTGGTGGGATAGCAGCCGTTTTTTCTTCTCGCTGAGCTATGTTTTTGGAGGGTCAAAATATCAGGCAAAAGAAATTCAGAGAACAGAAGAAGAAAACAGAGCAAGATAAAAGAAAACCTGCTTGGAAAAGCAGGTTTATTATTTTTATGGGCAAACACAGTTACCACATGTCCAAATTCTACAGCTTCCATCGTCATTCCACTCACAGCAGTATCTTGGTCTGTTGATACCAATTCCTCCGGTTACTGATTTTTGTTGCTCTCTTCCTAATTTTTGTGCGTTTTTAAGCACTGGATTGTTTTTGTTCATGATTTTGATTTTTTGATGTTAATAGTTAAGTTTTAAACAATATAATTTTTCATAAAATTATATCACTAATATATGAATTTATTTGTTTTAAAAATAAAATTTTATCATTATATGTATGAAATATAATAAATTGTATTAAAGTAAATAGTCCCTTCATAATTTTATTAAATAAAAAATGAGATTTATTATAGCTCATGGAATATGAAAAAGAAAATTTTTATGGTGAAGAGAATATAATAAAAAAGCCGCCCCACAAATCGTAGAAACGGCCTTGAAGGTTTTATGGGCACATACATCTGTCGCATGTCCAGATGAAACATTTTCCTGTTACGTCATCCCATTCGCAGCATCTTCTGCCAGCGATTGCTCCTCCCATAACGGATTTTTGTTGCTCTCTTCCTAATTTTTGTGCATTTTTCAGCACTGGATTGTTCTTGTTCATGACTTTGTTTTTTGATGTTAATAGTTCAGTTTTAATACATATAATTTCGCGAAAATTATATCACGAATGTAGGAAATTAAATTATAAAAAAATCTTTTTTTTCATCCTTATGTAGATGAAATATAGTAGGTTGTAGATGTTTTTGTGTGCTTTATACTACAGTTTATTGAATAGGGGGAGAATTTTGCTAAAAGGGGGTGTTTACGGAGACCAAATTTCAGGCATAAAATAATCCAAAAGTTTTCTAGATAGAGACCTTTACTTATATTTGTAGTATTGCATAAATCTTTATGAGACTAAACATTAAAAACGAAACGGGTAGGCTGAGATCAGTAGTTCTAGGCCAGCCTAATTCATTGGGACCGGTTCCCACACTAGATGAAAGTTATGACGCCAAGTCATATTACTCAATCGAACACAACATTTATCCTAAAGAAGAGGATATCATTAATGAAATGAACGCTTTTGAAGCGGTGTTAAAAAAGTATGACGTTGAAGTACTTCGTCCAAGCATCATTCAAGATTATAATCAGGTCTTTTCAAGAGATGTTGCTTTTGTGATTGATGATAAAATGATTATTTCCAACGTAATTGCAGACAGAGCGGACGAACAGGAAGCATATAAAAGTGTTTTCGAGAAAGTTGCCTGGAGAAAGATCATTAATCTTCCGGAAACTGCCCATATCGAAGGCGGAGATGTTATCGTATGGAATGATTTTATTTTCATCGGAACCTGCTTCAGCGAAGATTACAGAAACTATAAAACGGCAAGAACCAACGAGTATGCCATTGAAATTTTAAAAGAATACTTCCCAAAGAAAAGAATCATTGATCTTGAACTGAAGAAAAACGATAAAGTTCCTTTTGAGGGAATCTTACATCTGGATTGTACTTTCAACCCGGTGGGTGAAGATAAATGTATTATCTATAAAAACGGATTTGTAGACGAAAGCGACTACCGTCTAATCATCGATATTTTCGGAGAAGAAAACTGTTTCCACATCAATGATGAAGAAATGTTTGAAATGTTCCCGAACATTTTCTCTATCTCTCCCGATGTTGTAGTTTCCGACAAAACATTTACAAGAATGAACAATCATTTAAGAAACGAATGGGGAATGACTGTAGAAGAAATTCCTTACAGAGAAATCTCTAAAATGGGTGGTCTACTGAGATGTTCTACAATGCCCCTTATAAGAGAGTAGTTGAGTTATAGAGTAGAAGAGTTTTAGGGTAAGAGAGTTTGAATATAATTTTTAAATCTTAAATAAATAATTATGTCAACGATTAAATTTCATCAGGACCTAAAAGTCTATCCAAAACCTTTTGAGGTTGCACAGCAGATTTATGAACTTTCGAAGACGTTCCCAAAAGAAGAGCTTTATTCTCTTACAGACCAGATATGAAGATCATCAAGATCTGTAACAGCTAATGTAAGTGAAGCTTGGGGAAAAAGACGGTATGAAAAATCTTTTATCGCTAAACCTATAGACTCTGAAGGGGAGGCAAGGGAAACACAGACATGGTGTCAGTTTGCCTATGCCTGCAACTATATCAATGAAAAGCAATTTAACAATTTGCATAATCAGTATAATCAAATAATAGGGATGTTAGTGAATATGATTAATCAGTCAGAAAAATAATGGTGTTCATTTTCTTCATTCGATACCGAGTAAAAGAATTGATACAACATACTGACGACTCTCAAACTCTCATGCACTAGCACCCTCAAACTTAAAAGAAATGCAAACAACAGATACAGTATTAATGATAGAACCGATTGCATTCGGTTACAACGCAGAAACTGCGAAAAATAATTACTTTCAGGTAGAACAGACAGGTTCCGATATTCAGTCAAAAGCTTTGGCTGAGTTCAATACCTTCGTTGGGAAACTGAGAGAAAAAGGAATCAATGTTATTACTATAAAAGATACATTAGACCCTCATACACCAGATTCTATTTTCCCTAATAACTGGGTAAGTTTCCATAAAGACGGAAAAGTGGTTTTATATCCTATGTTCGCTTCCAACAGAAGAGTGGAAAGAAGAGATGATATTCTTGAAAGCATCAAGGACCAAGGATTTGATATTACTGAAATTGATGATTGGTCATTTCCTGAAACCCAGGGACATTTTCTGGAAGGAACAGGAAGTATGATTTTCGATCACGATAATAAGATTGCTTACGGCTCGGTATCTTTGAGATTAGATGAAAATTTATTCAGAGAATTCTGTGTAAAATATGGTTTCACACCAGTAGTTTTCCATTCTTATCAGACCGTAGGTACAGAAAGACTTCCTATTTATCACACCAATGTCATGATGTGTGTAGCAGATAAATTTGTAGTGATCTGCCTTGATTGTATTGACGATGAGTTGGAAAGAGAAAAAGTAATTGAAACCATCAAGAATTCAGGAAAAGAAATCGTTGAAATTTCAGAAGAGCAAATGCAGCAGTTTGCTGGAAATATGCTTCAGGTTCAGAATAAGGAGGGAGAAAAATTCCTTGTGATGAGCCAGACTGCCTACCAATCTTTAAATCAAGAACAGGTAGCTGCTATTGAAAAGTATTGTGAAATTATTTATTCTGATTTAAATACCATTGAAGTAAACGGAGGTGGAAGTGCAAGATGTATGCTCGCAGAAGTTTTTCTTCCAAAAAAATAATATATTTACGAAAAAATTAATTGAACCCATTATCAAATAAAGGTTTACATATTCTTCTGACTTTGGAAACAGAGTCAGAAGATTTGTTATTGGACAGCAAAGGTTTTCTTGCTTTTACAGAAAGTATCCTGAAAGCTAAAGAAGTAGAGATTGTAGGGATTACCAATCATGTCTTTGAAAATCAGAGTTTCACATCGGCAGTTTGCCTTAAAGAATCGCATCTCTGTATTCATACTTGGCCGGAATTTAAACAGCTTACCTTCGATGTTTTCCTTTGTAATTATACTCAGGATAATACCGTAAAAGTAGAGCAGATTGCAGATGAGGTTGTTCAGTATTTTAAAGCTAATACCATTCAGAAACACAAAATTTACAGATAGAAAATGGATCACATTTGTCCCCTTTGCCGGACTAACAACAACGAAATGGCCATAGATTTTGCCATTGAAGAATTTATCTGCAGCCATTGTAACAATCTTATTCCTGTAGGACACTCTACCCAGAAAAAGATTGTTAAAAAACCTGTGGAAAATGTTGTTTTGGAAGTTGGACGTAAAGGAATACTCTATGGAACGGAGTACTGGGTGATTAATATTGTTATTAAAAAATATGGTTCAGATATCTTTTGGAGAGAATATTCATTAAAAGACCGTGCCGGAAACAATGTCTATCTCAGTGAAAGTGACGGACACTGGGTTTTTCTTCGCCCTGTAGATTTTGCTTTTAAAGAATTCAAATATTATGCTGAAGCAAATGGCAAGAATTACAGATGGTATGAAACCACTCCCTGCACAGTGTATGCAGCTGCAGGTTTTTTTGAAGATAAGCTGCAGTTTGGACTGGCTACTTACAAAGAATATGTAAATGGCACTGAAATGATCTCCCGTGAGGAATATGGAAAATCAGTGCAGTTTTTTAAAGGCAATCATATTTCAAGAACTGAAATTAAAAAAGCATTCGGAATACAAGGTTTGCCTTACCGCTCCGGAACTGGAATTGTTCAGCCGTTTCTCTTTAATGTTAAGCAGTGTATCAATATTATGGCAATTACAGCCTTATTGATATGTGTATTGCAGCTGTATGTAGTCACTTCTAGAAGCAATCAGACGGTATTTGAACAGAACATCAATTTTGCAGATGTTACGGATAAGGAAGTGATGAGTAAAAGTTTTACCCTTTCAGGTGGCTCTGCCCCATTAAAAGTACATGCATTTTCTGATGTGGATAACTCCTGGGCAAGTATCGGGCTCAGCCTTGTGAATGAGAAAACGAACGAAATCATTTATGCTTCCAAGGATATTGAAAAATATTCAGGATATGAAGGCGGGGAAAGCTGGAGTGAAGGAAGCCAGACAGAAGATTTCAATTTGTGTGGTATTCCTGCAGGAACTTACCATTTTCTGATCTCGGCAGAAAAAGAAGGAGGAACTAAAGATCCGTTTAAATCCGGCTATAGACCTCAGAATGCAGATTTTTCAATTCTTAAAAATAATGAAGGAGGTTTCTCTCTCAAAAATGATAAAGATCAAACAATCAGGACCTATAATGATCTGGAAGTTTTGACAAGTGAAATCATACTGAGGACCGGCCTTCAGAATACTATAAAAGAGACTGGGAAATTAGATTCTATACTTCTCAATATGACTCAGGAGTATGGTGATCCTGTCAATTTTGAGAAAAACCCAGCCGTAAATATTACAGCCACCTGGCTGCCGGTTTCCTTCTGGAATTTTGGGATTGTTCTGGTTTGTCTCATCCTATTTACAGTATTGAGCTACTGGATGAAACGTACTTTCGAATCAGGAAAATGGAGTAACAGTTCCAACTCACCTTATGCTAGCAATTAAACCATGGAAAGAATAATTAATTATATCAGAAGCAACTGGCTGTTATTGGCGATTGGTAGTTTTTTTATGGGATTGTTTGTTTATCTTACATTTACAGGAAACCAATTCTGTGACTGTGTAAAAACAGAAAAATATCGCGATGGAACTACAAAAAGCCATTCCAGAGCAGGGTTTTACAGATACTATCACAAATAAAATATAAAAACTATGGACAATATCAATTTCTTACCAATATTAAACTCGGTTCTTTACTCATTTTTAGGAATCGCTATTCTACTCATATGTTATTTCATCATTGAAAAACTTACTCCGGAAAAAACATGGCATGAGATTGCTCAAAATAAAAATATAGCGTTAGCTATCGTTTTCGGAGCATTTATCATCGGAATTTCAATGATTATAAGCGCGGCAATTCATGGATAAGAAGAGGATCCCTCTTGAGCTGCTTTTATTATTTTCTGTATTTGTCATTGCGACATGTGGATTGATCTATGAACTGGTGGCGGGAGCATTGGCAAGTTATCTTTTAGGAGACTCTGTAAAGCAGTTTTCTTTTATCATTGGGGTTTACCTGTTTTCTATGGGAGTAGGTTCCTATCTGGCCAAATTCATTAAGGGAAACCTTATTGATAAATTCGTAGAGATTGAAATTCTGGTCGGAATTGTTGGGGGAGTAAGCTCAGTGGTACTGTTTGTTTTATTCAATACGCTCGCACATTTTGAAAGTGTACTTTACCTTTTTGTTTTTTTTACGGGATGTCTGGTAGGCGTGGAAATTCCGCTTCTAATGAATATTTTGAAGGATAGGGTTCAGTTTAAAGATTTAGTTTCAAATGTATTCGCCTTTGATTATATCGGGGCTCTGCTGGCCTCTATTCTTTTTCCTTTGGTTTTAATTCCGCAACTGGGAATTGTGAAGACCCCTTTGTTCTTCGGGCTTATCAATATCTCCATTGCCATATTCTTGTGCTTTTATCTTAAGAAAGAATTATCAAAACCTTTCTCATTAAAAATAAAATCAATTGCTGCATTTATTCTGCTGATTGGACTTTTCATTTTTTCTGATAAGATCTTGTCATATTCTGAAGAGAAACTTTACGGGGAAAATGTTGTCTATACAAAGAGTTCTCCTTATCAAAGGATTGTTTTAACAAGAAATAATCGTGAATTCAGGTTGTATCTGAATAATAATCTGCAGTTTTCCTCAACGGATGAGTATCGCTATCACGAAGCATTGGTTCATCCGGCAATGTCCATGGCTAAAAATATTGATAATGTACTGATCTTAGGCGGAGGAGATGGTTTTGCCGCACGTGAAGTACTGAAATATAAAGAGGTAAAAAAGGTTCAGCTTGTTGATTTGGATGGAGAAATGACAGATTTCTTCAAAACCAATGAAACCATGCGAAGACTGAATCAAAGTGCTTTGTCTAATCCGAAGGTGGAAGTTATCAACAAAGATGCTTATATCTGGGTAAAAGAAAACAAAAAGAAGTTTGATGTCATCATTATAGACTTTCCGGATCCGTCCAATTACAGCTTAGGAAAGCTATATTCCCTGCAGTTTTATAAAGAGCTTGAAAGACTCACTACCCCGGATACTAAAATTGTAGTACAGACCACCTCTCCTTATTTTGCTCCGAAATCATTTTGGTGCATAGAGAAAACGCTTAATCAGATTTTTCCTTTTACTTCGGCATATCATACTTACGTTCCGTCATTTGGGGAATGGGGTTTTTCAATGGCTTCCTTTGAGCCTGTGAATAATAAGATTTACAGAAGGCTTCCGAACCTGAAATACTATGATTATGATTTCTCAAAAATATCATATTTCAGTAAAGATATGAAAGCTAATGAGGTAGAAGTTAACCGTCTGGATAACCAGATATTAGTCCGTTATTTCGATGAAGAGTGGGGGAAAGTTCAGTAGAAAAGATTTCCTGAAAACAATAGTGTTGGGCGGATTGATGCTTCCTTTTCTGCAGTATTGCGGAAAAAAGGTTAAATCTTTGCTGTTGAAAATAACAGGAACCAATCATGTTCTTGGCCATCGGTTGTGGGCAAAGGATTTTCCACAATTTTCTGAAGTTATCCACACTAAGTATCTTGTGGTAGGTGGCGGAATCTCCGGGCTTTCTGCCTGCAGGTTTTTCAGCCAGCATCACGAGGATGATTACCTTTTGTTGGAAATGGAAAATCATTTGGGTGGAAACTCCTCCAACGGGCAGAATCAATTTTCAAAATTCCCTCTGGGAGCGCATTATCTTCCTTTACCTAATAAAGAAAATACCGAGATCATCGAATTTCTTATGGAATGTGGTATTTGCCAGGGAATAGAAGAGAGCGGAGAACCTATTTTGGATGAGTATCAGATGACTTTTCCACAACAGGAAAGACTGTTCTATAAAAACTCTTGGCAGAATGATATTGTTCCCCAAAAAGGAATTTCTTCAGAAGTACAGAGAGAGCTTGATCGTTTCTTTAAAATGATGGATGGTTTTCGTCAAAAGAAAGATGCTCAGGGAAATTATTGGTTTGCTATTCCTGTTCATGATTCCAGCAGGGAAGATGAGGTTCTAAACCTTGAGAAAATTATTTTTAAAGATTGGTTACAACAACATCACTTCAAGTCTGAAGAACTTCTTTGGTTATTGGATTATTCCTGCAGAGACGATTACGGTTTAGGAATCGATTATGTTTCCGCCTGGGCTGGAATTCATTATTTTTCAGGAAGAAAAAACAACTGGAGTAAAAAATATAAGGATCAGGTATTCACATGGCCGGAAGGAAATGCAAAGCTAACTCAGTATCTTTCAAAGTATACGAAAGAAAAAAACTTAACTAGTAATTTAGTTTTTAATATTGAGGTTGGTGATAATAAGGTTGAAGTTTTAAGTTTTGACAATGCTCACAAGAAGACCAGAAAGATTATTGCTGATAAAGTTTTACTGGCTACACCACAATTCGTCAATGAAAGAATTTTTAATAACAGAAAAGTATCATCATTTCATTATGTTCCCTGGTTATTAACAACCATTACTCTAAAAAATGAATTCGGGGGAGAGGAAGAACTAGCATGGGATAATGTCATTTACGGATCCTCCGGATTAGGATATATTTTTGATCAGCATCAGAATATCAACCAGATCATGGGTGAAAAAGTGATTACTTACTATAAAAGCTTCTCCACAAATGACTGTAAAAAAGCAAGGAAGAAGCTGTATGCAATGAAAGAAACTGAACTTAAAAGTTTAGTTTTAGAAGATCTGAAGAAAGCACATCCGTTGATTGAAGACTTTATCCTTGAAATGCAGTTTCATAAAATAGGACATGCAATGATTGCTCCCGTTCCGGATCAGATTTTTGGTAAAAATGCAAAAGCAGCGAAAGAACCTATTAATGGAAAAGTATTCTTTGCCCATTCGGATCTTTCAGGAATTTCTATTTTTGAGGAAGCTTTTTATCAGGGAATAAGAACAGCAGCACAAATGTTTTGAAGTCCTCAGGATTGGCATATGATCTCAAGAAAAAGCCTTGACAAGGCTGATTGATTTAAACTAACAAAGCTTAAAAAATAAATAGCTATCTACAGATGAAACAACCTTGGATACATAATGCGAAAACTGACTGGTGGTTTATTTTATCCCCACCTTTTCTGGTATTGCTGATTATTTTTCTCTTTCAGAAACAGATTCAAGGATTGGAAAATCATTATTCCTTTTATACATGGCTTTTTCTGATTGTTTTTGTAGATGTAGCACATGTCTACTCCACATTATTCAAAACGTATTTCGTAAAAGCTGAATTGCAGAAGAGAAAACGGCTTTATTTTGGGGTACCATTCATAAGCTGGTGTTTGGGTATTGCTTTGTTTCAGTTTGGAAGTTTGACATTCTGGTCTGTGCTGGCGCTGATTGCTGTTTTTCACTTTATCCGCCAACAGTACGGCTTTATGAGAATCTATGCTCGTTTTGAACCGGATAACTGGAGCAAGAAAATAGATGAGGTTGCAGTGTATGCTGCTACTATTTTTCCAATGCTGTATTGGTTTCAAACTCCACGTGCTTTTACCTGGTTTGTGGATAATGAATTTGACTGGCTTAAAAACTTACCCGATTATATTGGCCTTATTTCGGTTTTATATCTTCTGACTGTAACAGTTTGGATCATCAAAACAATAGTAGGAGCTATAAAGACTAAAACCATCAATATTCCTAAAGTAGCACTTATCACCGGAACTTTCCTTTCCTGGTATTTTGGAATCATATACTTTAATAATGATCTTCTTTTTACTTTTCTGAATGTAGTGTCTCATGGTATTCCCTATATTGCCCTGATCTATATCCGTGAGATTAAACAGAAAGATCAGCAGCAGTTGAGCTGGATGAAGATTTTTAAACCTTTTTCCGGAATCTTTTTATTTGTAGGAATCATTTTAAGCCTAGCTTTACTGGAAGAGTTTCTGTGGGAAACTCTGGTGTGGAATGAACACTTTTCACTGGATCTTTCTGTTTCTGAAAATCTACTTCCGTTTTTGGTTCCTTTATTAGTTGTTCCACAGCTTACTCATTATCTTCTGGATGGGTTTATCTGGAAGAAACAAAAAAAATCCTAATTATTTTTTTCATTGAAGAGAGAATAATGCTTGGAGGTTTCATTAATTATTACTAGTTTTATAAAAAGCCAACTGAAGTAATTGTTTTACAGTTGGGTACAGTATCAAATCAACTAAAAATCTTATTATGAAAAATCAAATTAAATCTAATGCAAAAAAGCTGAACAGAGAAGTATTAAAAAAAATTGAAGGAGGTAGTGTTCCAATTGACGGAGGTGGCTGCAAATGGCCTGAATGTATGAATAGCTTTGGAAGATGCTCCCGAATAGCTTGTATATAAGTTAAATCATAACCAGATAAGCCGTTGTATATCCATTTTACAACGGTTTTTTTATGCCTAATAGTTATTCCATAGCTTCCTCTCTATCTTCTGGATGGGTTTATCTGGAGAAAACCAAAAAAAGTTGGTTAACTTTGCCATTATCTTTAAAATCTAAAAATGAGACAATATATTCTCTTGTTAGCCATTTTTCTTGGATTAATGGTAGGTGCCCAGCAGAAAACTTTTTGTAATCCTATCAACATAGATTATGGCTATACTCCTTTTGAAGTTTTTTCAAAACAGGGAAAACATCGCGCCACTGCAGATCCTGTGATTGTTAATTTTAAGAATAAGCTGTTTCTCTTTTCTACCAATCAGGAAGGCTATTGGTACAGTGATGATATGCTGGACTGGAAGTTTGTAAAAAGGAAATTTCTCAGAGATAATAAATACATCCATGATCTTAATGCTCCGGCTGTCTGGGCTATGAAAGATACTCTGTATGTTTATGGTTCTACATGGGAACAGGATTTTCCAATCTGGAAAAGTACAAACCCAACCAAAGACGACTGGAAAATAGCTGTGGATACTTTAAAAGTAGGAGCATGGGATCCTGCATTCCACTATGATGAAGATAAGAATAAACTATATCTGTATTGGGGTTCAAGTAATGAATGGCCATTGCTGGGAACAGAAGTAAAAGTGAAAAATCTTCAGTCTGAAGGTTTCGTAAAACCCATTCTAAGACTAAAACCTGAAGACCATGGATGGGAACGTTTCGGAGAATATAATGACAATGTTTTTCTTCAGCCTTTTGTAGAAGGAGCGTGGATGACAAAACATAACGGGAAATATTATATGCAGTATGGTGCTCCGGCAACAGAATTCAGTGGATATTCTGATGGAGTCTATGTAAGCAAGAGCCCTTTGGAAGGCTTCGAATATCAGCAGCATAATCCATTCTCTTATAAACCGGGAGGATTTGCAAGAGGAGCCGGCCACGGAGCAACTTTTGAAGACAATTATAAAAACTGGTGGCACGTTTCCACTATCTTTATTTCTACCAAAAATAATTTTGAAAGAAGGCTGGGAATCTGGCCGGCAGGTTTTGATAAGGATGATGTGATGTATTGTAACACTGCTTATGGTGATTATCCTACTTACCTTCCGCAGTATGCACAGGGTAAGGATTTTACAAAGGGTCTTTTTGCCGGGTGGATGTTGCTGAATTATAATAAACCGGTTCAGGTTTCATCTACTTTAGGAAGTTATCAGCCCAATTATGCTGTAGATGAAGACATTAAGACCTATTGGAGTGCTAAAACAGGAAATTCCGGAGAGTGGTTTCAAACCGATCTTGGTGAAGTTTCTACCATCAACGCCATTCAGATCAATTATGCTGATCAGGATGCCGAGTTCATGGGGAAAACCCTAGGGAAAATGCACCAATATAAGATCTATGGTTCCAATGATGGGAAGAAATGGGATGTAATTGTGGATAAAAGCAAAAACACAAAAGATGTTCCTCATGATTATATTGAACTTGAGCAGCCCGCAAAAGCCCGTTTCCTGAAAATGGAAAACCTTAAAATGCCTACGGGAAAATTTGCATTAAGCGGTTTCAGAGTGTTTGGAAAAGGTGCTGGAAAACAGCCTGCGAAAGTAGAAGGCTTTGTACCTTTAAGATCTGATCCTAAAAAATATGGTGAAAGAAGAAGTATTTGGATGAAATGGCAACAAAACCCTGAAGCTGATGGCTACGTAATCTATTGGGGAAAATCTCCTGATAAAATGTACGGAAGCATTATGGTATACGGAAAGAATGAATATTTCTTTACTGGGGCAGACAGAACAGATGCTTACTATTTTCAGATTGAAGCCTTCAATTCCAATGGGGTTTCAGAAAGAACAGCTGTTGCAAAATCTGAGTAAATCAAATTAAAAAACATAAAAGAATAACACGTTTTGAATGATCAGAACGTGTTATTTTTGTCTGTTTTTTTAAGAAAAGCTTCAATCTTATCCATAAGAAAAGTATTGTTAGGTTGTTTATCCCAATCCAGATGACCGCCGTTAAATTCATAAGATTCATGAGCAACATTGTTTTTAATCAGAACAGAATCCAGAATTTTGTTTTGGCTTAAAGGAACCACACGGTCTGTTTTTCCATAGTAAGAAAGAGTAGGAGAAGAGGTTGTGTTAATCCAATGTGCAGGACTTGCAAAATTAACTGCTGAGGTTTTTACAGGTAAGGTTTTAGGATCAACCAGATGCTTTTCTACAAAAGAATATTCTTCATAGCTCTTAAAACCTTCATCTGAAAGATCTGCAGGGCCCACAATATTGATAACTGCTTTTACGTCTTTATCAGCATCAAAATGATAAGCATAAAGCATTGATAGGTGCCCTCCGGCACTGTTTCCCATAAGGATAAGCCTAGGCTGATCGTTTAACCTCTTCTTCAGATAGGTAATGACATTTTTAATATCATCTGTCTGATTGGGAATAGCATATTGTGTAGCAGAAGCCAGCCTGTAATTCATATTGACAAAAATGTGATCCGGAAATCTTTGCATCATAGAAAGCGTAAAAAAGGTAAGCTGGGATTTATTCCCGCCACGCCAGCCACCACCGTGAATAATAATAAATACTTCTTTTTTTGGGGATGATTTTTTATTGGGAATATAAAGATCCATAACCTGTTCCGCATTATTTCCATAATGGATGTTTTCTTCTTTATTAAAGCTGATATTATTTCCAAGACTAATCTTGTTTTCCTTACAGGCTGTCAATAGCAGAAAGATAAAACAGATGATAAATACTAATCTCTTTTTCATATAATTAAAGATAAAAAACCTGCTGAAGAATCAACAGGTTTCTGTACAAAATAATTTGATTGAATATGAAGAAAGATAGTTTTATCTTGTTCTGCTCTTGATAGAATCGGAAGCTCCTTCAATGTCTCTTACCTTTTTCAGTTTTTTATTTCCGAAATTATAAGTAAGGCTTACTGTGAAGTTTCTTTTGTATTGATTCTGATGGATATAATTGTAGTTTCCATTGCTTTGATAATCATCAATTTCTACAATATTGGTTCTTAAAACATCATTTACATTAAGAGCGAAGGTCCAGTCGTTCCAGTTTTTCTTTATACTAAGATCTAAACTTGCTAAACCTCGTAACATACCCAGCTCTATCTGTTGTTTGTCTATGTAGAAAAAGTTAACCCCAAAAAACCATGTTTTAGCTTTATCAAGACGAATAGTATTATTGGTCTGGATCAAAAGGCTGGTAGAATTGGTATTATTGATGTAGATGAAAGGATCACCTTTCTGATCTATGAAACGGTCTCCTGTAGTAGGATCCATATCCAAGCTTCCATTATTTCTGTTATGCTGAACTCCTACGCTGAAATTGGTTGTCCAATACTGTTTGAAGAATGATTTCTGAATTCCTACCATGGCAGACATTTCCTGTTTATCCCCAAAATTTGTTCTGATATATCGTAAGGCCAGATTTTCACCTGTTGACCCATCAGGGTGTTTAGGATAGCCCTGTAAAGGAACCTGAGTGATCGCGTCTTTAATATAAGAATGATTTAAAACTACAAAATAAGAATTTTTATACATATACATCAACTCCTGGTTATAGGTAGAAGAAGCCTTTACAAACGGGTTGTTCTGAGTGTAATTGTCATCTGTCAGCTTATTCACTACCGGATTAATTTCCCAGAAACTAGGTCTTCTCATTCTGCTTGAAAATGAATAGGAGAGATTGTTTTTATCATTAATCGCATAGTTAAAGCTTAGATAAGGCAGAATGTTATTGTAGTTTCTTTCAATCCTTTTAAGAACTTCTGCTCCTGCAGGTGGATTATCCGAAGTTCCCAAACTGTTGGTGATCTCATATCTTGCTCCGATTTTTCCAGAGAATTTTTCTGAAAATTTCTTTTCTGCAGTCAGGTAGAAACCATAGATATTTTCATCATAGATAAAATGGTTGGGAGCTGATTTTGTTGGTTCTGCCGGATCTATAAAATAAGTGTCGCTTTTGGTATCGTTATCTGTTTTGGTCTTATTATAATTTCCCCCAATGGAAATGGTTAGATCATTTTTAAATTTCTGGATGTAATCTGCCATCCCGGAGAAATTATTGATAATCTGAGGCAGATCCTGTAACAATTGTGTACTCTCTCCCAATACATCTTTGTTGATATTGGATTTGTACGTCATATTATCAGTAAACTGGAACCTTTTATAATTCAGATAAGCTGCATTTACATTCAACTTACTTCCTAATGAATCAGTTTTTAATTCATAATTTAAGTTGAGCGAGTTATTATAACTTCTTGCATCTTCTTTATTTTTAGACCATGTGTAGTTGGTTCCGTCTTTATTAATAATAGTATTGAAAAGACTTACCGTTGAATTATAACTTTTATTGGCCCACGTATTCCAGGATAATGCTAAGTTGCTGTTATCATTTAATTGGTAGTCAATGTTCAGATAGCCACCAATATTTTTGTTGGGATCATTAATATCACCGGTTGATTCGTTGGATGCCCCGTCACTACTGTTTCTCAGAGTATAGGTCTGAGCTTCAATATTTTCCCCACCACTAAGACTGGCACTTATTCCCAGTTTATCTTTTCTGTAATTGGCTGAAAAGCTTGCCTGGCTGCCGTTGTATTTAGCTTGCGTATTAGAGAATCTCATGTTTCCGTTAAGACCATCACTCATTTTTTTCTTTAAAACGATGTTGATAATCCCATCCGAAGATTCAACCTGGTATTCACTTCCGGGAACTGTAATTACTTCAATTTTCTGAATATTTTCTGCCGGAGTATTTTTCAGGAACTGGGCCAATGATTCAGCATCCATATTGGATTTTCTCCCGTTGATATAGATTAATACATTATTCTTTCCTGCAATCTTTAATGTTTTATCATCCGTTGAAGACAATAAGGGAGTCTGTTTCAGAATATCGAAAGTGGTATTTCCTTTCGCAATAGGAGATGCGGCAACATCATATACCAGACGGTCACTTTGTTTTTTGAAAACCTGTTTTGTGATGGTAACACCTTCTATATTTTTAGTCTTTGTCGAGTCAGATTTCTTTTCCTGAGCAAAAGCACAGGTTCCGAATATGACTGCTATTGACAAAAGTATACGTTTCATGTTTGTTTTTATTAAGAGTGGTTAAGAGAGATAAGTTTTTATAGATTAGGTTCTTGATTTTACAGCATCATTTGCTGATTTCATTTCCCTTGCTTTTTTAAGTTTCTGATTTCCGAAATTGTAGGTTACTCCAATGCTTATTAATCGTGGATAGTTGAAATTGGTTATATTATTATATTTTCCATTAGGCTGTACACCATTAACTCTGTAAAAACTCTGATTAAATATGTCGTTACCTTCTGCAACAATGGTCCAGTCACCAATAATCTTCTTTACACTGATGTCAAAGCTTTGTCTTACCCCTATTGTTCCGCCTTCCATGGCTACTTTGCTTCCGAAATAATAATTAACTCCTAAAAACCAGTCTTTTTTAGAAGAAAGGCGAATAATATTATTGATGGTTGCAGACATATTGTAGTTTTTAACATCAACGATATAAGGTTCTAATTCTTCACTTTCGTACGGCCCTAGTTGAGACGTTGGATCTTGCCATACGCCACCTGTGTAAGTAATATATCCAAGGTTCACAGAATAGTTGGTTGTCCAGATATCTTTAAACCAGGATTTGTTCATCCCAAGCGTTAAACTGATTTCTCTGTTCTTTCCATAATTGGTTCTGATATATCTCAGGAATCTTATTTTGTCCATAAGCATATTGCCAGCTGAATCGTATAGATAATTACCATTTTCATCCTTTTGAGGAGTCGTTAAAATTCCTTGTAAAGGAAGCAGGTCAGAAGCTGCGGCATCGTCTACCATTGTATAACTAAGATTGGCATAGAATGCATTTTTGTACATATAGTTCAACTCCTGATTATAGAATTTAGCAGCCAGTACAAACGGATTATTCTGAGTATAATTGGTTGGAGTGAAATATGTTCTGGATGGATTCAGTTCCCAGAATCTCGGTCTTCTGATTCTGCTGGAGAAAGTATAACTTAAATTGTGATCCGAATTGATGGCATAATTTAAATTCAGATAAGGAAGCAGGTTATTATAATTTCTTTCAAATCCTGTTTTTCCAAGAATATCTCCGGTACTTCTTGTCATTTCATAGCGGGCTCCAATTTTTCCGGATAACTCTTCAGTCAGTTTTCTTTCATAGTTGAGATAGATTCCTAAAATATTTTCTTTATAAATGAAATGATTTGTTTGTTTAGTATCCATTACAAATTCACCACCTATTAATTTATCCTGTCGGGTATCATTATCCGTATTGGTGTAATTATAGCTTACTCCCATTAACCATGTTGCTCCTTTTGTTGTTTTTTTCAGAAAGTCTATGTTAGCTGCATAATTGTTGATGATTTGTGGTACAGATTGTTGTAAAGCAGAGTAATTTTTTTTATACTTTTCACTTGAAGGATCAAGGCCTAATGGAATACTTTCATTAAAGCTTACTTTGTCTCTGTTAAACCATAAATAAGAAACATTAGAAGTAAGTTTACTGCCTATAGAATCTGTTTTTATTTCATAATTTAAATTGAAAGAGTGATTCCTGGTCTGCGCATCCTCATGATTCACTGTTCTGTCGGCAAGTTGTCCATTTTGCCAGTTCGTCATATCCAGAATAGAATTGAAACTTTTATTATATCTCATGTTATAAGAAAGTCCCAAACTCTGTTTTTTGTTGATCTCATAATCAACATTAAACCCACCACCGAAGTTTTTATTAGGATCATCGTTAGTACCATGAGACTCATTTCTGAAGGTAGGGTCTCCATTGGAAAGGGTATAATTTTGTCTTTCTGTCCAGCTTCCCATTCTGAAATTAGAATTTCCTGACCATTTTCCCTGTCTGAAGTTAAAAGATCCTCCTGCATTAGGGTTGTTGTAATATGCCTGCTCGTTCTGCATTTTCAAAGTCCCATTGTAGCCATTACTTTTGTTCTTCTTCATTACAATATTGATAACCCCTTCCTTAGATTCCACCTGAAACTCACTTCCGGGAACTGTAATTACTTCAATTTTCTGAATATCTTCCGATGGAGTAGACTTTAGCATTTCAATCAATGCCTCAGCATCCATATTGCTTTTTTTATTATTGATGTAAATAACAGCATCAGATTTTCCAAGAATCTTCAGTGTCTTACCATCAATGCTTGAAATCATAGGAGTTTGCTTCAAAAGGTTAAAAGTATTCGTGCCTTTAGCAATAGGAGAGGCTGCTACATCGTAAACAAGACGGTCTCCCTGTTTTTTGAAAACCTGTTTTTTTATATTGACGGACTCAATAGCATTTACTTTCAAACTGTCTTTTTTCTGCTGAGCCGTAACAAGTCCGCTGAAGAATAGAGCTGCAATGAGAATTTGAGTTTTCATGATTATTATTTTTTAATTAATAGCTTGTATGGTTTGTTATTTTACATTGCAAAGATATGTAATAAATTTAGTATCATGCAATACAAAGTACTTAAAAATAATATAAAACAATTTTAACTTATTGGTTTTCAGTTGTTAAATTTTATGTTTAAAAAAATATTTGCTTGAACTTTCTGTATAATAAGACAACTGTAACAATAAATTTGTTACAGCAAAACATGAAATTTTATGAAAAATAATTTTATTCTCTGTCGAATTTAGCCAGTTTTTTATCTACCCATACCGTAGCAAAGGGGAAAAATGCAGCTAATAGGGCAAACACAAAATCTTCATCATCCCAGTTGTAAATTTTTCTTGCAGGAATGCAGAGTAAAAGATAAAGCGTAAAAAATAATCCGTGTAAACTACCCACAACGCTGATAAAAATAATAGAATACAGATTTTCATCATACCGAATCCAGATCATAGCAACACAATACAGTAAAATACACGAAATGGCCTCTGCAAGGCAAATCTGTTTAAACCATTTGATAAGCTTTTCCTGGGAATATTTTGAGAAAAATTTTTCGATGAAGTCCATTTCTTGTATGATAAGTAGAGCGTTAAAAGCTAAGAGACTTTAGTTTCTAATTTCTAACCTCTGATTTCTGGTTTTGCAAAATTACTTATAAAAATTACTACCATCCAAATATTCAAAAACTTCAGGCGGTAACATAGGTCTTACATTCTTACCGTCTTTGAGCATATTACGGATTTCAGTAGCAGAAAGTTCTATTACAGGCGCTTTTATCATAGAGATATTTTCATGCTGAAGGTATTCAGAATCTTTCTTTTCTCCTTCAAATACTCTTGGGTAAACAATAATATGATGATTTTTGATCAGAGCTTCAGAATTTTTCCATTTGTTAAGGCTATCCAGATTGTCTTCTCCCATAATCAGGCTAAAAGAATAGTCCGGATACTTTTCATGAAGATAAGTAAGGGTATCAATGGTATAACTTGGCTTCGGAAGAGAAAACTCTACATTGGAAGCACGCATATTCGGATAGTTTTTCACAGCGAGCTGTACCATATCCAATCTGTTGTGGTCTTTTAACAAAGATTTCTTGTCCTTGAACGGATTTTGCGGGCTCACTACAAACCATAGTTCATCCATATCCGTATTTTCCAGAATATAATTAGCTAAAATAAGATGTCCGATATGGATCGGATTAAAAGATCCGAAGAATAGACCGATTTTTTTCATATTAGTTAGGTAGCAGGAAATAAGTAATCGTATTAATGATGATTATCTAATCTCTAAACTTTACATCTTTTATATTGAGATAATGAGTCACATTGCCTTTCCAGTGATTTTCTTCCAGAGTAAAAGCAAGGTCAAAACGTTTATTTTTAAAATCCTCTACAAATTGTCCTAGTTTGAAGCCAACACATTCAATATTTCTTCCTGTAGATTCCTGTTTAATATAAAACTTCAGATGATTATTATCTTTCCCCATGGTTTTTACATAACCCGAAAGTTTCTGGTCAGTTAGAGTGAAGATAGGCTTCATATTCTGAGGTCCGAAAGGAGCCAGTTTTCTGTGGAAGTTGATAAACTCTCTGTTGATATCATCAACCTCAATTTCTGAATCAATCGTAATGGAAGGCTCCTTTTGATGGTTCTGAATTTTTTCAGAAACAATTTTTTCAAACTTTATTTTGAACGCTTCAAATTTTTCCTTCTCCATAGAAAGTCCGGCTGCAGCATGATGTCCTCCGAATTTAAGGAAATATTCAGAACACAAATCCAGCGCTTCATGAACGTCAAAATCTGAAACAGATCTTGCAGAAGCTACCATTTCACCGTTATTTCCGTCTGTAAATACCAGTGTAGGTTTATAATATGTTTCAATAAGTCTTGAAGCTACAATTCCAATTACCCCTTTGTTCCACTCAGGGTGATAAACAATCGTGGTATGTTTCATTTCCTGCTGAGATTCTATAATCTGGTTCAAAGCAGAAAGAGTAGAGTTCATATCCAGTTCGCGTCTTTCATCGTTGAGGTCCATAATGTCACTAACGATCTGGTTCGCATGTTTCAGATTTTCAGAAACCATAAGCTCTACAGCCGCTTTTCCATGGGAAATTCTTCCGGCAGCATTTATTTTAGGAGCAATTTCAAAAACAATATTTGAAATTTCAAAATGCGACAGTTTATCCTCAGGAATTAATAATCTTAGTCCAAGATTTCTTGTTTTTCTAAGGGTTTTCAATCCCATTTTTGCAAGAACCCTGTTTTCTCCTGTCATTGAAACAATATCAGCGGCGATGGAGATAGCCAAAAGATCTGTGAGTTCAAATAACTCAGCATCCGGAAGTTTATAGATGGTATTCAGTCCCTGACAAAGTTTAAAGCCTACACCACATCCGGAAAGCTCCTTGAATGGATATCGGCAGTCACTTCTTTTAGGATCCAGTACAGCGGCAGCATTAGGAATCTCTTCACCGGGAAGGTGGTGATCGCAGATAATAAAATCTATTTCCAGGCTGGAAGCATAACTAATCATATCGAGAGCCTTAATTCCACAGTCTAGAGCAATGATTAATGAAAAACCATTCTCTTTAGCAAAATCAATCCCCTCTGTAGAAATTCCGTATCCTTCAGAATTCCTGTCCGGAATATAGTAATCCAGATATTTTTTCTCAACAATTTTGCTGAGGTAAAGATACATTAAAGCAACTGCTGTGGTTCCATCCACATCATAATCGCCATATACCAATATTTTTTCGCCATTTTCAATTGCAGTGGCAATACGCTCTACAGCTTTTTGCATGTCTGCCATTAAAAACGGGCTGTGTATATCGTTAAGGTTTGGTTTGAAAAATTCTCTCGCCTTCTGATAATTGTCAATTCCTCTTAGAACGAGAAGTTTAGATTCAAAAGTACCAAAACCAAGTGACGAACTTAGTCCGTCCACAACTTCCTCATCGGGTTCGGGCTTATAAATCCATTTTTGACTCATGCTCACAAAAATAAGGAAAAAAAATAGCATTTTGATTGATAGGGAACGAAGTTTTGACTTAATAATTGTTAAAAATTGATTACCTTCGTCCTCCAAATTTAAATGACTATGAAAAAAATTATCGTATGCCTTACAATTTTAGGGGCAATGAATTCGATAAATGCCCAGAAAATTAATCTCGGAAAAGCTGCCGGGATCGTTTCAAATGGTGCAAAAGCTTTAACGTTTACGAACGAAGATGCTATCAAATTATCCAAAGAATCCGTAGATTGGATGGATAAAAACAATGCTGTAGCAGGACCGAAAGATCCTTATACTGTAAGATTGAATAAACTGTTTGGAAAACACAAAACACAAGACGGTCTGAACCTGAACTATAAAGTTTATAAAGTAAAAGATATCAATGCTTTTGCTTGTGCAGACGGTAGTGTACGTGTATTCTCTTCTCTGATGGATATTATGACGGATAACGAATTATTGGCTGTAATTGGTCATGAAATTGGTCACGTTAAAAATCAGGATACAAAAGATGCCATGAAATCTGCTTATCTAAAAGCAGCAGCATTAGATGCAGCTTCATCAGCATCTGGTGCGGTAGCTACTCTTAATGACAGTCAGATAGGGAAAATGGCCAATGCATTTTTAGATGCTTCTCACAGCAAAAAGCAGGAATCTGAAGCAGATACTTATTCTTATGATTTTATGAAAACTAACAAATATGATGTAGTAGGTGCTTATACCGCTTTCAAGAAATTAGCTTTATTATCAGAAGGAAGTACACAATCCGGTTTTGAAAAAATGTTTAACTCCCACCCTGACAGTGAAAAAAGAGCTCAGGCGATTAAAAAGAGAGCAGAAAAAGACGGGTTATGGAAAGATCCGGGAACGGTAGCTATTCCAACAACGAAACTTACAAAATAATTATTTTATTTATTGTTTAAACAAAAATACCTCAAAGCATTGCTTTGAGGTATTTTTATATTTGTTGAATGTATCAGACTAAGAATACATTTTTTCTCTTAATTCCTTTACTTTTTTATCAGCAAGGTATTCGTCATAAGTCATTTCTCTGTCAATAATTCCGTTTGGAGTCAGTTCAATGATTCTGTTACAGACAGTTGACAACATTTCGTGGTCATGAGACGCCAATAAAAGATTTCCTTTAAAGTTAGACAATGAGTTGTTCAAAGTCGTGATACTTTCAAGGTCTAAGTGGTTGGTAGGTTCATCTAATAAAAGAACGTTAGCTTTCTGAAGCATCATTCTGCTGAACATACATCTCATTTTTTCACCTCCGGAAAGTACTTTACAAGATTTCAATGCTTCATCACCAGAGAAAAGCATTCTTCCTAAGAATCCTCTTACGAACTCTTCATGACGCTCCTCATCGTTTTTAGTGAATTGTCTTAACCAATCAACCAAGCTTAAATCTTCCTGGAAGAAATTGGTGTTATCTAAAGGCATGTGAGATTGGTTCGTAGTAACTCCCCAAGCAACAGTTCCTTTGTCTGACTCAACATTTCCAGCAAGAATTTCGAAAAATTCAGTGATTGCTAGAGAGTTTTTAGAAAGTACTGCTACTTTATCGCCTTTTTTAAGGTTTAAGTCAATATTAGAGAATAATAATTCTCCGTCTTTTGTTTTTTCAAGACCTTTTACATCAAGGATCTGATCCCCAGCTTCTCTTTCCATTTCAAAAATGATGGCAGGATATCTTCTTGAAGAAGGCTTAATGTCGTCAATATTTAATTTGTCGATCATTTTCTTTCTTGCAGTAGCCTGTTTAGCCTTAGCAACGTTAGAACTGAATCTAGCGATGAAGTCCTGAAGTTCTTTTTTCTTCTCTTCAGCTTTCTTGTTAGCCTGAGCTCTTTGTCTTGTTGCTAACTGAGATGCTTGGTACCAGAAAGAGTAGTTACCTGTATAAAGGTTAAGCTTAGCATAATCTAAATCTCCGATATGTGTACAAACCGTATCCAAGAAGTGACGGTCGTGAGATACTACGATTACAGTGTTTTCATAATCAGCAAGGAAATCTTCAAGCCAAGATATTGTATCAATATCAAGGTCATTGGTAGGCTCATCCAGGATTAGTACATCAGGATTTCCGAAAAGTGCCTGAGCCAAAAGAACCTTTACTTTGTCCTTGTTCTCAAGTTCACTCATCATTTGCCAGTGCATATCATCTTTGATTCCTACATTGGAAAGCATGGTCTGTGCATCAGATTCTGCAGTCCATCCACCCATTTCATCATAGATTACACCTAGCTCCCCAGCTTTAATTCCATCTGCGTCAGAGAAATCTTCTTTTGCGTATAACGCATCCATTTCCTCCTTTATCTCAAATAATTTTTTATTACCTCTTAATACAGCTTCAAGAACAGTATACTGATCAAAAGCAAAGTGATCCTGCTCCAAAACTGACATTCTCTTCCCTGGTTCCAGAGATACGTTACCTGTCGTAGGATCCTGCTTTCCTGTTAATATTTTAAGGAATGTAGACTTTCCCGCCCCGTTTGCTCCGATGATCCCGTAGCAGTTTCCTTTGGTAAACATAATATTTACCTCGTCAAAAAGAACTCTTTTCCCGAATTGTAAAGATAAGTTAGATACTGTTAACATATAGTTTTGTAAATTTGGCGCAAAAATACAAAAAGAATTTGGGTATTTTGTAATAATATAATAGTCAAGTTTTTAAATGTATGATATTTTTTATATATTTCATTAACGAAATTTTAAAATGATGAAGATTGAAAAAACAGTTAGTATATTAAATAGAAGAGCCCGCTTTGAATATGAAATTCTTGAAGAATACGAGGCCGGAATGGTTTTGACAGGTACAGAAATAAAATCTTTGCGTTCTTCTAAAGCATCTATCACAGAATCGTTCTGTCAGTTTATTGATGGGGAGTTATACATCATCAACATGATGATTGATGAGTATAAATTGGGAACTTTTTACAATCATAAAACAAAAAGGGAACGGAAATTGCTCTTGCACAAAAAAGAATTGCAGAAACTTGAAAAAAAGTTAAAGGATGCAGGAAATACGATTATACCTTTGAAATTATATATCACTGATCGAGGGAAAGCAAAAGTGCTGATAGCGCTGGGTAGAGGGAAAAAGCTTTTCGATAAAAGAGAGGCCATAAAAGATAGAGAAAATAAGCGGAACCTGGACAGAATATTAAAGAAAAGTTAAAAATCATTTGAAAAACTTTGTTTATAAAGAAAAATTATATTTATTTTGCATTATCAATTATTTAATCATTTAATTCTATGAAAAATCTAAAATTAGGAATTTCAGCATTGGCGCTTACTGTTGCCTCTACTGTCTTTGCCCAGACTACCAACAATCCGTGGTTAATCGGAGTTGGTGCTCATGCGGAAAACCACAAAGCAGTACAGTCAAGTTTCAGTAATACGTTCTCTGCTAATAATCTAACGAAGAGAATGTTCAACTTGAACAACTTCTCTATTACACCTCCATTATCTAAGTTAACAGTTGCTAGAAACGTTGGAAAAGGTTTAGTTATTGACTGGCAAACTTCTGTAGGGAATGTTGAAAACAAAAGATTTAACATGGGGAAAGAATTTTTCCTAATGACAGGTCTTGGTTTCCAGGCTCACGGTGCGGGTCTTTTATGGAACGAAGAATCTTGGTTTGACCCTTACTTAAGAGTTGGTGCTAACTATTTAAGACATGATTACACTGCTCTTTCTTTCCCAAGAAATGACTACAAAGGAGAATCTGTTGCAAATGGTAAGGATGGTAACGAAAACGGTAAAGCTAACCACTTTACAGTAGCTACAGGTGCTGGTGCTAACTTCTGGGTAACTAAAAACTTTGGTCTTGGTATCCAAGGAGATTATGTATCAACTCCAGGTGATAAGTCTACTGTTGCTAACTTCTGGCAAGCTTCTGCATCTATCTTATTCAGATTCGGAAACAGAGATAGAGATAAGGATGGTATCCTAGATAAAGACGATCTTTGTCCAGATACTCCAGGTTTACCAGAATTCCAGGGATGTCCTGATACTGACGGTGACGGAGTTCCAGATAAAGACGATCAATGTCCAGATGTAGCTGGTCCAGTTGAAAACAACGGTTGTCCTTGGCCAGATACAGACGGTGATGGTGTTATCGACAAAGATGATGCTTGTCCTACAGTTGCAGGTCCTGCTGAAAACAAAGGTTGTCCTTGGCCAGATACAGACGGTGACGGTATCTTAGATAAAGATGATGCTTGTCCTACTGTTCCAGGTCTTCCAGAATACAACGGATGTCCTAAACCAAAAGATGTAATTGCTAAAGATGCTACAGGTGCTCTTAAAGGTATCTTGTTTAACTTTAACAAAGCTACAATTAGACCAGAATCTAACGGTAAATTAGATGAGGCTGCTAAGATTATTAAAGAATCTAACGACGGAACATTCCTAGTAACTGGTCACACAGATGCTAAAGGTGCTGCTGCTTACAACTTGAAACTTTCAAGAGAAAGAGCTGCTGCTGTAGTAGGTGCTCTTGAAGCTAGAGGTGTTAACGGTAATCAGTTGAAATCTACTGGTGTTGGTTCTAGAGATGCTCAAGTTTCTGCAAAAGCTTCTGACGCTGACAGAATGATTGACAGAAAAGTAGTTGTTGAGGCTATCAACGGTGCTGCTTGGGATGCACTTAAGAAATCTGATCTAGACGTAGTAGTGAAGAAGACTGTAGTGAAAAAAGGAAAAGCTCCAGCTAAGAAAAAAGCTGCTGCTAAAAAGAAAAAATAATTAATTTTTCTAAATAATGAATACCTCCAATTTTTTTGGAGGTATTTTTTTTTTGTTGACTTTTAAGTAATTTTGTTGAAAATTTAAAATTTAAAAATGGGAAGAGCATTTGAATATAGAAAAGCTTCTAAAATGGCCAGATGGGATAAAATGGCCAAAACATTCTCTAAAATAGGTAAGGATATTGCATTGGCAGTAAAAGCAGGGGGAACGGATCCAGAAGCTAACCCGGCATTGAGAAGATGTATCCAAAACGCTAAAGGGGCAAACATGCCTAAGGATAACGTAGAAAGAGCAATTAAAAAAGCAAGTGGTGCAGATGCTGAAAACTATGAAGAAATTACTTATGAAGGATACGGACAGGGAGGTGTTGCTTTCTTTGTAGAGTGTACTACAAACAACACTACAAGAACGGTAGCTAACGTAAGAGCTATTTTCAATAAGTTTGACGGAAATCTTGGTAAAAATGGTGAGCTTGCATTTATCTTCGACAGAAAAGGAATTTTTACAATCGATTTAGCTCAAGTGAAAATGGAGTGGGATGACTTCGAAATGGAAATGATTGATGGTGGAGCTGAAGATGTAGAAAAAGATGAAGAAGAAGTAATGATTACAACTGCTTTTGAAGATTTCGGGTCTTTATCTCACAAATTAGATGAGCTTGGAATTGAAGCGAAGAGTGCAGAATTACAAAGAATTCCAAACAATACCAAAGAAGTAAACGAAGAACAATTTAAAGCAAATATGAAAATGCTTGAGCGTTTCGAGGATGATGATGATGTACAAAACGTTTACCATAATATGGAAATTACTGAAGAGCTAATGAACTCTTTATAAAAAATAATATAGCATTCATATACAGTTAACTTTCAATTAGTTTCTTTGTAAAAAACTATGAAACGCCTTACCATGTTTTCGATAATGAAAATAACAGGCGTTCCGTCCAGCAAATTTAAAAGCTGAAAAATATACGGATGAAAAGAAACGTTGAGTTAGTTGTCATATCGGATGTTCATTTGGGAACTTATGGATGTAAGGCTAAAGAATTGCTGAGATACCTCAATTCTATACAGCCTAAAACTTTGGTTTTGAATGGTGATATCATTGATATCTGGCAATTCAAAAAGTCTTACTTCCCTAAACCTCATTTGAAAGTGATCAGAAAGATCCTTTCATTTGCGACCAAGAATACGGATGTTTATTATATCACAGGCAATCATGATGAAATGTTCCGTAAGTTTACCGACTTTGAACTGGGAAAACTTAAAGTCTGTAATAAAATCTGTCTGACTATTGACCAGAAGAAAACCTGGATCTTTCATGGTGATGTTTTCGATGCATCAGTCCAGCATTCCAAATGGATCGCCAAACTCGGTGGAAAGGGATATGACCTTTTAATTATCATCAATAATGTAGTGAATTGGTTTTTAGAGAAAATGGGTAAAGAAAAATATTCATTTTCGAAGAAAATTAAAAATAATGTAAAGAAAGCGGTAAAGTACATTGGAGACTTTGAACTTACAGCTTCTGAACTGGCCATTGATAATCAATATGACTATGTGGTTTGCGGACACATTCATCAGCCGCAGATTCGGGAGGTTGTTAATAAAAAAGGATCCTGTACTTATCTGAATTCCGGGGATTGGATTGAAAATCTGTCTGCATTGGAATATCATGATAAAGAATGGAAGATCTTTTACTATGACGATCATAAACATTTACTAAAAGATGATGAAGCAGAAGAAATACAGGAGATGGATAATTCTGAGCTTTTAAAAATCGTAACCAATTTTACTTAATGAAAATTTTGTATGCATTTCAGGGTACCGGAAACGGTCATGTGGCCAGAGCACAGGAGATTATTCCGATACTCAAAAAGTACGCTTCGGTGGATACACTCATCAGTGGGCATCAATCGCAATTAAAGGCTGATTTTTCCATTGATTTTCAATATAGGGGTATTTCCCTTCTTTATAACAAAACGGGCGGTTTATCATACCGAAAAACGTTTACCGATAATAAATTCATTGATGCAGCAAAAACAATAAGAAATTTAGAACTTTTCCAATATGACCTTATCATCAATGATTACGAACCTTTGACAGGCTGGGCCTCAAAATTGAAGAAACTGCCAATGATCGAATTGAGTCATCAGGCATCCATGAGTTTTCCGGAAACCCCTAAACCTGAAAAAAAGGATTTTCTGGGTGAAATGATTTTAAAATATTATGTTCCCAGCGAAAGAAAGATTGGATTTCATTTTGAAAATTATCATCCACAGATTAAAAAACCGGTCATTCGAAGAAAGATCAGAAATCTTAACCCTTACAAGCAAGGCTATTATCTTGTCTATCTTCCAAGTTTTGCAGATGAAAATATAATTAAAGTTCTGCGGAAAATTCCGGTAGAGTGGAAAGTGTTTTCAAAATACAGTAAAGTACAGGTTAAAGTGAAAAATGTTGAAGTATTTCCTATTGATGAAACTCAATACCTGAAATATTTTGAAGGCTGTGAAGGTATTCTGTGCAATGCCGGCTTCGAAACTCCTGCCGAAGCACTTTTCATGGATAAAAAATTATTTGTGATACCTATTCATAACCAGTATGAACAGGAATGTAACGCCTGTGCTCTTGATAAGATGGGCATTCCTAATTCTAAGGTTTTAAATCTGCAGGAGATTATGGAGTGGGTTGCATCAGATTACCATCTGACAGTAGATTATCCGGATAATATTGAAGAGATCCTTGTAAAGGATGTCTTAGCTCTTTAAGAAAATATCCTCCACACCATTCATTCTCATCATGACGGCTCTGGCATAGGAGCAGTGAGGGTAAACATTCCAATTATTTTCCCTGGCAAATTTGATGGCTTCTTCCACTAAATATTTTCCCATTCCTCTTCCTTCAAATTCAGGATGTACCAAAACAAAAGAAATAATCAGTTTTTGATCTTCCGGGAAGATGGTATAGGTTAATCTTCCTACTTCTTTTATTTCGTTATTCAGGGTAAGAACTCCGCCGTTTCCGGATCTGTTGTTTTCAAATTTCATGATAAAGGGCTTTATTGTTATTAAAGATACAAAAATTATGAGGACTGATAAAATGTATTCGTTTCAAGAGTTTCTTATTCACCATTTCATTTGCGAAGCAAAATTGACTATTGACAAGTGCATTAATTATCCTTTCCAGTATAATAGTTATAGTCTTTAATAATAACATTGATAAACTGCCTTTCCGTCATTTTAGTAGGATCTATTTCCAGTTTCAGAATGCTTTTAATCTTATCGGAAAGTTTGCTGATGATCTGACGGTCATCTGCTTTCACAGCTTTAGTATAATTATCCTTGATGATTCTCATATCATTATCACTCAAAGCAATCACCTGAGGAAATGAAGGGACATAATCTTCGTTGATGTTCTCAAGAATAGTATGAGAAATATTGATGTTATTTTTTAAAGAAATCACAGCGGTTCCGGAAGCGATATCTCCCAAACGCTGATTGTTTTTGGAAACAATCATTGAAATTAAACCTACCACTCCGGCAAAAGATACATCAACCAGCCTGAATACCCAACGAATCATATAATCTCCAAAACTGGCCTGGTATCCATCAATCTTTACCACTCTGATTTTCATAAGTTTTTTTCCAGGAGTCTGTCCTTCCATTAAGCTCTCCAAAACAAGAGGATAAATGTAAGTAGGAAAAGTAAGGATAATATAAACGGCCATTACAGACCAACTATCAAGGCCATTAAGTAAATAGCCCAGGTCCAGAATGTTGAAAAATAAATACAGGACGATAACAATATAGGCAACCCTAATCAGAAGATCAATGATAAATGCAAGCATTCTTTCTCCAACACTTGCTGTATTGAAGTTAATATTTACATTTTGTGAGGTATTTATCGCGATCTGAGACATATTTTTTATTATTTTAGCCTTACAATTATGAGAGAAGTTTATTTCATTAAACAAAATAAAGAAAAATGGTTGGGAATAGAACAGGTTATTGATGGGAAAATAAAAAAAAATCCTGATGACCTGTCTTCATTGTATATAAACCTGATCAATGATCTTTCTTTTGCTCAGACTTACTATCCTAAAAGTAATACTACTGTTTATCTGAATCACCTATCTTCCCAAATCTTTCAAAAGATTTATAAAACCAAGAGAGTAGAGGAAAACAGACTGGTGTATTTCTTTAAAACAGAGGTGCCGTTGCTGGTGTATCAGTATCGGAGATATTTACTGTATGCTTTTCTGTTTTTTGTTCTTTTTACTTCCATAGGAGTGCTTTCTGCGATGTATGATAAAGATTTTGTGAATATCATTCTTGGGGAAAGTTATGTAAATGAAACCATCGAAAATATTAAAAAGAATAATGCAGTTGGAGTTTATCAGAGTGGAACAACCTGGGGAACAACCATTGGAATTATTTTCAACAATATCCAGGTAGGTGCTAAATTATATATTTATGGGATTGCTGGCGGAGTGGGAACTCTATTTGCTTTGCTTTCCAACAGTGTAATGTTAGGATCTTTCCAGTACTTTTTCTATGATTATGGAGCATTAAAAGATAGTGCAAGAGGAATCTGGCTTCACGGGGTCTTTGAAATATTCGCCATGGTTGTGGAAGCTATGTGTGGATTGATTTTAGGAGCATCCATTTTGTTTCCAAGAACTTTTTCAAGATTTAATTCTTTTAAAAAAGGATTTAAAGACTCTTTTAAAATATTTTTAAGCACTGTTCCTTTCACTATTTGTGCAGGAATTATCGAAGGGTATGTTACAAGGCATGCCTTAAAAATGCCTATCATCCTGAATCTGATTATTATTCTGGGATCTCTGGCAGTGATAGGATTCTACTATTTTGTATATCCAGCTATTGTCAATAAAAAAACTAATAAACACATCAATGATACAATTTTATAAAAAAAGAGATTTTGGAACTTTCATCAGTGACAGTATCAACTTTTTCAAATTATACGGAAAAAATTATTTTAAAAACTACATTCTTATCAATGGCCTGCTGTTGATTTTAATGGTAACTGTTTTTATTTTCGGATATAAAGAACTTTTTTCTCAAATTTTCGGCTCCAATCTGGGTGGAGATACCTATTATTTTGAACGGTATTTCTCAGAGAATGCCGGAATGTTAATTGGGGTAGGGGTTCTTACATTTTTGCTTTTTATGATCCTGGCGATTATCAATTATCTTTATCCGGTTTTTTATCTGAAAAGGGTTGCTAACGGAGCAAAGAGTATAAAGACGGATGAGATTTTAGGTGACTTTAAAGAGAATATAGGTAGAATTGCCAAGTTATGCCTTGGGATGACATTTATTGTAATTCCTTTATCATTATTTGTGGTAGGATTCTCTTATCTTCTGATCTTTGTACTTATCGGATTTTTTCTTGTTATGATTGTGTATCCTACATTATTTAATGTGATTACATTTCTGATGTATGATTATTTTAATTCAGACAGAGGTTTTATGGAAAGCCTGAGCCGTTCTATCCGTTCACAGTTTTCTTATCCTAACGGAAGTGAAAAATCACCTTTTTGGAAATATTGGGGAGCATCATTTGTGATGTTTATTATAATGTCACTAGTCAGTTCTGTATTTACCTATATTCCGATGATCTTTTTCTATGGTTCGGTACTCACAAATACACCCGATGGAAATTTTGAACAAAACCCTTTCACAGGTGCTTTTGGAATAGCATTTTTTGTGTTTTATGGGATTTCGATGCTGCTTTCATTCTTCCTTTCCAATCTGTTGTATGTGAATGCGGGATTGATGTATTATGACAGCAGAACAGATCTTCATCAGAAAGTGGAATTGGAAGAAATAGACACTATTGGAATTAATGAATAAGATTCTTTTTTTCATATTATTAGTCTTCCCCCTAAGCTTAGTTAAAGCTCAGGATGATGATTATATGGCAGATTCATTGTATACAACGGGGCATTATCATAATATGCTGCGGGCAGATTCTGTACTGATGAAGAATCCGGTTTCAGAAAATCAGCTGTATCCTAAAGAATTTAAGAAGAATGTTCCATCAAGATATAAAGGAAATGAATTTGATTATACCGTATCAAAACCCAGAGAATCTTTCTGGCAGAAACTGCTGAGAAAAGTTGACCGTATTTTCAGGAGTATTTTCGGAGAAACGGTTTTCGAAAAATCATCCAAAGTAACGGTAGCACTTGTGCGTCTTTTTGCGATTATTCTGGTAGGATTTCTTTTATATTTTATCATTAAATATATCCTTGGAAAAGATGGGAACTTTATTTTCGGTAAAAAGAATAAAAAGCTAAATCTGAATGTAGAGGAACTCCATGAAAATATCCATGAAATTAATTTCCCTGAAAGTATTGCAAAATTTGAGCTTACAGGAGATTATCGTTCTGCAGTACGTTATCAGTTCTTATTCATTCTTAAAAAACTAAATGATAAAAAACTGATTAACTGGAATCCTGAAAAGACCAATAAAGATTATGTGGCAGAACTAAAAGCGCCCCATCTTAAAAATGAATTCTTCGACCTGTCTTATATCTTCGATTATGTATGGTATGGTGAATTCAATATAGATGAGCAAAGTTATCAGAAATTTAAAAATCAATATCAGGCATTCAAACCATAACTCCATTAACCATGAATAAGACTTTCAGAATATATGCTGTGATCTTCATCGTTGTGATGGTTATTTTGGCATTGCTTGAAGTGAATAAAAAAGAGACCACAGACTGGCGTAAAAATTTTGACGTCAACGAGAAATCACCATTTGGCCTTTTTGTTTTTGATAACGAAGCTAAAGATCTTTTTAAAAATAACCTGAAGAAGATCAATCAGGCACCCTACGAATATTATAATCAACATAAAAAAGGAGCTCATAATATTGTCATTATTGAAACTGATATTGACACAGAATCCTGGAAAAAAGTGATGGATCAGGTTTCAAAAGGATCGGATGCCATGCTGGTGATAAGTCAGATGCCTAAAGAAGTTTCAGACAGTATAGGATTTTATGATTCGGAGATTTCTTTTGAAGAAGAGAATGTTCTTAAGCTTACGGATAAAAAATACAAGAATGATTTCATTCAGTTGGATAAATTTCCATCAGGAAGAGGCTTTTCATTTATTAAACCTGGAGTGGAAGTACTTGGAAAAACGGTAGAGAAGAAAAATACAGATCAGGCTAACTTTATCAAAGTAAAATTCGGAAAAGGTAACTTCTATGTTCATAGCGAGCCGCTTTTCCTTACCAATTATTATCTGTTGAAACCAGGAAATGTAAAATATGCTCAAGATGTATTCTCTTATCTTCAGGATCGGGAAACGGTTTGGTTTGTGGAGAGTAATACGAAGGCTTCACGTTTCTTCATGAGATTCGTACTGGGAAATCCGGCGCTGAAATATGCATGGTGGGTATTCCTGGGGGGACTGGTCCTCTTTATTTTCTTTAATGCGAAAAGAAAACAGAGAATTGTACCTGTTATAGAGCCATTAAGAAATACATCACTGGATTTTGTGAAAAGCATTGGAAATCTCTATCTTCAGGAAGGCGATTTTCATGATATGATGGCGAAAAAAGCCCAATATTTTCTGAATAAAGTAAGAATGGATCTTCTGATTGATACTCAGAACATAGATGAAGAATTTGCCAAGAAGCTACAGTTGAAAACAGGAAAACCAATGGAGATGATTAATGAGGCAATCAGTCTTATCAAAAGAGCACAGGATCCATATGCCAGTGTCATGAAAGAAGATCTGGCAAGAATCAATAAATTACTAGACGAAATACTTAAATAATGTAACAATATAACAATATAACAGTTTACCAATGATAATAAAGGCTACTCCTAATGAATAGAGATAATTGTTACATTGCTATATTGTTAGATTGGTAAATTAAATTTTATTATGGAAAATCTTGATAACCCAAACATAGAAAATCAATCTTCTATCAATCTAAATAAAAACGAAGATCAATTTCAGTCGAGAATTGATATGATAGAACTTCGTGCAAGCCTGGATAAGGTAAAAGCAGAAATTGGAAAAGTAATTGTAGGACAGGAGAACATGATAGAACACCTTCTGGCAGCATTACTTTCAAACGGACATGTTCTGATTGAAGGTGTTCCGGGAGTAGCAAAAACAATTACAGCAAAACTATTGGCCAAAACCATTGATGTAGGTTTCAGCAGAATTCAGTTTACACCGGATCTGATGCCTTCAGATATTCTGGGAACTTCAGTTTTCAGTGTAAAGAACTCTGAATTTGAATTCAAAAAAGGACCTATTTTTTCCAACTTTATATTGATTGATGAGATCAACAGGTCGCCTGCAAAAACTCAGGCTGCATTATTTGAAGTCATGGAGGAAAGACAGATCACAATGGATGGAACCCGTTACATTATGGAGGAACCATTCCTGGTGGTAGCTACCCAAAACCCAATAGAACATGAAGGAACATACAGACTTCCTGAAGCACAGCTAGACCGATTTTTGTTCAAAATTAATGTTGGCTATCCGAACCTTGAGCAGGAAATCGCGATCATTAAAAATCAGCACGAAAGCAAAAAAGAAGATAAAACAGAAGGCATAAACCATGTTATAACAGCTGAACAGCTGAAGGGCTACCAGCATTTGGTAAAGGAAATCATTGTAGAGTCTCAACTGATGGAGTATATCGCTAAGATTATCATTAACACAAGGGAAAACCAATTCTTGTATCTGGGGGCTTCACCTAGAGCCTCGCTGGCACTTCTTACTGCTTCCAAAGCTTTTGCAGCATTAAGGGGCAGAGATTTTGTGACTCCTGAAGATATCAAGGAGGCAAGTTATGCTGTTTTAAGACACAGAGTGATTGTTTCTCCGGAAAGAGAGATGGAAGGGCTTACTGCAGATGAAATTATCCGTCAAATCTTAGAGGGAATAGAAATTCCGAGATAGGTAGTAGATAATAGGTAGAAGGTGGCAGTAGATAAAGTATATAGTTTAATTAAAGTACAAAATATTACATATGGCAAATTTTAAAGATCTTTTAGTTTGGCAGAAGTCTATTGATTTTGTTACTGAAATTTATAGAATTACAGAAGTCTTTCCTAAGAATGAAGTCTATGGATTAATATCACAGATCAGAAGGACTGCAGTTTCTATACCCTCCAATATTGCTGAGGGAAATTCAAGAAGAAGTAAACTGGATTATCTACAGTTTTTAAAAATATCAAGAGGGAGCTGCGCAGAAGTGGAAACACAATTAATAATTTCAAAAAATCTCAAATTTTTAAATGAAGAAGATTATTTAAAATTAAATCAAGAAATTATTGAAATAATGAAAATGTTGAATGGCTTAATTAGCTCACCACAATAATAATGATTTACATAAAGTGAATGAGCACCTACCTAAAACCTATAATCAGCGACCTGCAACCTAAACAATGAAAAACTTATACATCAATACCCGTTTCTTCTTCACGCTCATTGGAGTGGGGATACTGTATGTTCTGGCATTTTTCTTTCCGGTGTTGATGTGGGTGAGCCATATTGCACTGTTGATAAGTTTTCTTGCTGCCATGGTGGATTATTTGCTGATTTTTAATCAAAAAAATGCTGTACAGGCACAAAGAATATTACCAGAAAAGCTTTCCAATGGTGACGAAAACTTTGTAAAGATTGATATCAAAAATAATTACAACTTTAAGATCACCACCAGAGTTATTGATGAGATTCCGTTTCAGTTTCAGAAAAGAAACTTTTTGATTGAAAAGACGATTAATTCCGGAGCAAATACTTTCTTTCAGTATAGTTTAGAACCAAAGGAAAGAGGAGAATATCATTTCGGAAGTCTGAATATTTATGTTTCATCACCTTTAGGATTTGTTTCGAAAAGATTCAGTTTCCAGAAAGATGCGATGCTGCCGGCTTATCCGTCTTTTATCCACCTCAGAAAATATGAGCTGATGGCTTTGCAGAGTGAATTCCTGTTGGGAGGTATCAAAAAGGTAAGAAAGCTGGGACATACCATGGAATTTGAACAGATCAAGGAATACGTTCCGGGGGATGACATCAGAACGATTAACTGGAAAGCGACTTCCAAAGCGAATCGTCTGATGGTAAACCAATTTCAGGATGAGAAATCACAGCGTATTTTTATGCTGATTGATAAAGGAAGAACGATGAAGATGCCTTTCAAAGGATTGAGTCTTTTGGATTATTCCATCAATGCAACTATGGCTTTGTCTCATATTATTCTGAGGAAAGGAGACCGGGCAGGGATGATGACTTTCTCCAAAAAAGCGGAAAATAAAATTGCTGCTGAGAATAAATCCGGACAGCTTAAGAAAATATCAGAGTCGCTTTATAATATTAAAACAGATTTCTATGAAAGTGATTTCAACCGATTGTATCAGGATGTAAAATATTCCATTAATCAAAGAAGCCTGATTCTGTTATTTACTAATTTTGAAACGCTGGATGGGCTAAACCGTCAGTTAAAATATCTTCGCGGAATTGCTAAAAACCACCTGTTAGTAGTAGTTTTCTTCAAAAACTCGGAACTACAGACGCTCATTAATAAGAATCCTGAAAGTATGCAGGAGATCTATGATGAAATTGTTGCTGAAAAATTCGAATTTGAAAAGAAGCTGATTATTCAGGAACTCCGCAAATACGGAATTTATACAGTATATACACTTCCTGAGAATTTGAACATCGACGTTATCAATAAATATTTGGAGATAAAAGCCAGAGGAATTTTATAATTTTGTAAGAATAATAAGAAACAATGAAAATAACACTTAATAGAATCAACGACGACTTTTTATTTGAATGTACAAATGGACAGGGAAATTCTATCCTTTTAGACAATACTTCACAGCCGGGAGCTAAAGGAGTTTCTCCAATGGAAAGTGTACTGATGGCAGTAGCAGGATGCAGTGGAATAGACGTAGTTTCTATTTTAAAGAAGCAGCGCCAGGAAATTAAAAGTTTTCAGGCAGAAGTAGAAGGGGAGAGAGTTCAGGTAGATGATGCAAAACCTTTCAAATCCATTAAGGTGAAATTCCTTTTAGAAGGAGAAATTGATCCTAAGAAAGCTTTAAAGGCAGCAGAATTATCTTTCGAAAAATACTGTTCCGTATCAAAGACATTGGAACCCAACGTAGAAATTGGTTACGAAGTATTTGTGAACGGAGAAAAAATTTAAATCTATAGATGAGGCTGTCTCACTTTTGAGACAGCCTCTTTTTTATGACTCACTACCTATTACTGATTGCTCATTAGAAGGTAAGTCTTGGTTTTATCAATTTCGCCACAGTAGCTGTCCATCCTGTTTGATGAGAAGCACCTACACCACGTCCATTATCTCCATGGAAGTATTCAAAGAATGTGATATAATCTCTAAAATGCTCATCATAGTTGAACTTTGGATTTCCACCATTGAAGGCGCGTTGTCCATGTTCATCTTTTAAGAAGATAGAGCAAAGTCTTTTACTGATATTTTGAGCCACTTCATCCAGATTTTTCTTATCACCACTTCCGGTAGGGAACTCTACTTTCAGGCTGTTTCCGTAATAATAATGGAAGCGTTGTAAACTTTCTACAATCAGAAAATTAATAGGAAACCAGATAGGCCCGCGCCAGTTACTGTTTCCACCAAACATTCTGCTGTCACTTTCTGCAGGAGTATAATACACAACATTTTCATGACCATGAACAGAGAACACAAAAGGATTCTCTTCATATACCTTAGACATAGCCCGGATTCCGTAAGAACTTAAAAATTCCTTCTCATCAAGCATTCTTGTTAATACTTTGGTTAGTCGGTTTTTACGGAGAATGCTCATTAAGTGTTTTCTGCCTTGTCCTTCCTCATCCCAGTGAGAAACCAGTTTGGTGAGTTCCGGTTTATTCTTTAAGATCCATTCCATTCTGGTTTTGAAATTCGGCATTTTTTCCAGGAGTCTGTGATCTACGATTTCCACGGCAAACAAAGGAATTAATCCAACAATACTTCTCAATCGTAAAGAAACACTATTTCCGTTTCCTAGTTGGAGAACATCATAGAAAAATCCATCTTCTTCATTCCATAAACCTTTTGTTCCTTCACCCAGATTTTCCATGGCTTCCGCGATATAAAGATAATGTTCAAAGAATTTGATGGTCATATCTTCATATACCTGGTAATATTGGGCAAGTTCCATGGCAATTCGCATCATGTTCAGCGCATACATAGCCATCCAGCTTGTTCCGTCTGCCTGTTCCAGATGCTGTCCATCCTCTAAAACCATATTTCGGTCAAAGGCTCCGATATTATCCAATCCAAGGAACCCGCCTCCGAAAATATTCTTTCCGTTTTTATCCTTTCGGTTGACCCACCAGGTGAAATTCAAAAGAAGTTTTTGGAAGACTTTCTCAAGGAATAATAAGTCGGGTTTACCATTATTTTTTTCATCAATCTTAAAAACTCTGAAGCAAGACCAGGCATGTACAGGCGGATTCACATCACTCATATTCCACTCATAGGCTGGCAGCTGTCCGTTAGGATGCATATACCATTCCTTGGTGAGGAGTAAAAGTTGTCCTTTAGCAAACTCCGCATCAATGATGGATAAAGGAACACAATGAAAAGCAAGATCCCAGGTCGCATACCACGGGTATTCCCATTTATCAGGCATTGAAATAATATCCTTATTGTGAAGATGGTTCCATTCTGTATTTCTTACATAATCATTAAAGTTTCTTGGAGCCTCAAAGTTGGGATCACCTTTCAGCCATTTTCCAATATTGTAGTGATAGAACTGCTTATTCCACAAAAGTCCGGCAAAAGCCTGCCTTTGAACATTCCTTTCATCTTCATTGGTGGTATCGTTTTGGACTTCATTATAAAACTCTTCTGCTTCAGCCTGTCTTGTTATAAAAATCTCATCAAAACGTTCAAAAGGCTCATCGCTTTCATCAGGACATAACCTGAATTCAAAAATATGGGATTGCCCGGCTCCAATGAGTTCATCAATTAAGAAAGAGGCTTTGGTTCCCTTGTTCTCAGGATTTACCGTATTGCTGTGATGGATGATAAAATCATTGATTCCATCTTTAAAATAAGTGTTTTCTGCCTGTGGAGCTCCATAAAGCTTTGGAGTATTGGTCTCATTCTCGCAAAATACACTTTGAGCATTTCTATTTCTTGAATAAAACTTTTTGATGGAAATACTGTCGTGCCCAATATTGATACTTCCGTCATGTGAAGCATTCATTTCTCCTTTATAGCTATTGTAGCCCCATTTCCAGTTATTTCGAAACCATGCTGTGGGTGCTACTACGATCGGTGCATCCTGCTGGCTTCGGTTACAAACGGTTACCCTTACCAGAATATCATTATGATCGGCTTTACAGTATTCAATAAAAATATCAAAATAGGCATCATTATCAAAAATTCCTGTATCAAAGATCTCATACTCCGGTTCCTGTTTGCTGCGTCTGCCGTTTTCAGCAACAAGTTCATCATAAGGGAATTCATTGATCGGATATTTATAAACCATCTTCATATAGCTATGAGTAGGTGTATTATCCAAATAATAGAAAATTTCCTTGATGTCTTCACCGTGGTTTCCCTGTGGATTACTCAATCCAAAGAAACGCTCCTTAACGATTTTATCCCTTTTATTCCAGAATGAAAGAGCAAAGCAGAACAATTGCTTTACATCAGAAATTCCTGCGATACCTTCTTCACCCCAACGGTAGGTATAGCTTTCCGCATTATTATGATTGGTGTAGTTCCATGCATTTCCGTTCGGGCTATAATCTTCCCGTACATTTCCCCATTGCCGGTTGCTTACATAAGGTCCCCAGTTTTTCCATTTGGTATCTTGTAATCTTTCTTTTTCGGCGATCATATTTCATCATTTTTCAATACGAAGTTAGTTTTTTTGTAAAATAATTCCAATTCCTTTTATCTGAAGAATAATTAATATAGGTTTGGAAGACTAGTGTTTAAGGGCTTTTTTTAATATTAAATTAATTTTTTTTTGATTTTAAAAGAAAAGAACTACCTTTGCACCATTCGTTCATTCAAATATTGAAAATGTTATCAAGAAAGGTTGAGGGATTAGACCCTATGAAACCTTAGCAACCCTTTGCGCAAGCAAAGAAGGTGCTACGTTCTACCAAAATAATTTTGGACAGATAACTCACTGAAGTTCTTTTCAGCCATTTCCTGTGGCATTTTCAATTGTATTAAAATATATAATAGAATTGAAAACAGAACTAAACTATATTAATCTTTCGTATCAAACCAATTCCCAAAAGGAATACCCTATCTCGTTAAGCTATGAGCTTTTCGGGAAGGACCTGTTTACAGCCCCTATCATTTTAATCAATCATGCCCTTACCGGGAATTCAAACGTATCCGGAGAAAAAGGCTGGTGGAAGCAATTGATTGGCGAAAATCAGGTGGTTGATACCAATAAGTACACTGTTCTGTGTTTCAACATTCCCGGAAACGGATACGATCATTTTTTAATTGAAGATTATGAAGACTTCACCCCTTCAGATATAGCCAATATATTTCTGAAAGGGTTGGAAGCTTTACATATTACAAACCTATACGCCATTATTGGAGGCTCCCTTGGAGGAGGAATTGCTTGGGAAATGTTAGCTAAGCAACCCAAGCTGGCAGAAATTTTTATTCCCATTGCCTGTGATTATAGAACTCATGATTGGCTGCATGCACAATGTCTGGTTCAGAAATTTTTATTGAATGATAAAGATGAGCCATTACAAAAAGCAAGAATTCATGCCATGTTGTGCTATAGAACTCCGGAATCACTTAACGACAGATTTCAAAATAAATACAATCAGGAAAAACAACGCCTGGAATCAGAAGATTGGCTGATTTATCATGGTAATGCATTAAACGAAAGGTTTAGTTTACAAGCGTACAAACTGATGAATCATCTGCTGATGAATATAAATACTGATGAAACATATCTGGAGCACATAGAAGCACGAATGCATATGATCTCCGTAGATACAGATTTATTCTTCCCAGCTTCTGAAATCCGAATGTGTTTTGAGAGTCTGAAAAAGAAAAAGGAGAATGTTTCTTATCACGAGATCCAATCTATACACGGGCATGATGCCTTCCTAATGGAATATCAACAATTAAATAATATCATAAAAAACATTTTATAGAGTCATGAAAAATGCTAACGAAATAAAATTTTTAAAGAACAGATCAATTGTCAAATTTGAAGGAGAAGATTTCTTAGGAGAAATCGGGATTGACGGACGAATTTTCAAAGCGCTTACTTTAGCGCGTATCAGTGTAGGAGTAATCTCTCAGCAAGCCATAGAAAATGGAATTTCTATTTTAGTTCACGAAAATGATGCTGAGAAAGCCGTAGCTTGTCTTATTGATGAATTTGAAGCAGAAAGAAAATCAGGGAAAGTATCCCAAATATATAGTATCAACAATGTTTCTGTGATCGGTTTTGTAGCAGAAGATTCCAATAAAGTCTTTGCTGAATTAGCGAGAAACAATGTTTTCCCATTGCTTTTAAATAAGGTTGCCGGTGAAAACAGAGTAAACATCGTAGTAACGTCTTCGCAGGATGAGAAAACAAGAAACATTATAGAATCTGAGATCTTCAAAAAGCCAAAGACTGTTCATCTGGCCATCATTGGCCATGGAAATGTTGGAAAAACATTAATTGAGCAGGTTCTGGAATCTTCAGAAGAGATTAAAAGACGTAAAAAAATAGACCTTAAAGTTGTTGCTGTAGCCAATTCAAAGAAAATAGCGTTCAATAAAAAAGGCTTCGATACCAACTGGACTGATGAGGTTTTAACAGCAGAGCAGCCATCCAACGTTGAGGAGCTAATTAACTTCTCCAATGAAAATCAGTTGGAGAATCTGATTGTGGTAGACAACACCGCAAGCAAGGATTTTGTTAAGAACTATCATGCATTAGCAGAAAACGGATTCGATCTGGTTTCTTCCAATAAAATTTTCAACACCCTTCCCATTGAAGAATACCGTAAACTAAGATATACGTTGAATAAAAACAACAGGCGTTATCTGTATGAAACTAATGTGGGAGCAGGTCTTCCGTTAATTGATACGATCAAATTATTACACCTTTCGGGAGAAAATATCACAAGAATTAAAGGAGTTTTCTCCGGGACATTAAGTTATGTTTTCAACAATTTTTCTTTGAGAGATGATAAATTCTCAACAATTGTGAATGAAGCTTTGGAAAAAGGATATACAGAACCGGATCCAAGAGAAGACCTATCCGGAAATGATGTAGCAAGAAAACTCTTGATTCTGGCAAGAGAATTAGACCTAATCAATGAATTTGAAGATATCAATATTCAAAATCTGGTTCCGGAAAACCTATTATCAGTTTCAAAATCAGAGTTTCTTTCAAGATTAGAAGAATTGGATGAAGAATATCAGAAGATCAAGGAGAATCAGGAGCCTGGTCATGTATTGCGTTATGTAGGAGATCTGCATGGAAATTTACAGGAAGAAAAAGGACAGCTTGATGTAAAACTGGTTTCAGTACCGGGAAGTTCAGCATTAGGACAACTGAAAGGTTCAGATTCAATCTTTGAGATTTATACAGAAAGTTATGGTGAAAATCCAATTGTAATTATGGGAGCCGGAGCCGGAGCACAGGTAACAGCAAGAGGCGTGTTCGGAGATATCTTAAGACTAAGCGAAACAAAATAAAATTAATGTAGCAATCTAACAATGTAACAGTTTACCGATGATGGTTATTGTCATTCTGAGCAAATAGAAGAGTCTCGTTGTTAAACTGTTAGATTGATACATTGGTAAATTGACAAATTAAAACTATATGGAAAATTTCGAAACATCAGCAATAAGAACCCAAACTGAAAGATCTCAGTTTGATGAACACTCCACACCATTATATCTTACCTCCAGCTTTATTTTTCAGGATGCTGAAGATATGAGAGCAAGCTTTGCTGAAGAAAAACCTAAAAACCTGTACAGCCGTTTCTCCAACCCGAATGTGTCTGAGTTTACTGAAAAGATTGCTAAAATGGAAGGTGCAGAAGCAGGATATGCCTTTGCAACAGGAATGGCAGCCATCTATTCTACATTTGCAGCTTTGTTAAGTGCAGGAGATCATATTGTAAGCTGTCAGTCGGTTTTCGGATCTACTCACACTTTATTCACAAAGTATTTTCCGAAATGGAATATTGAAACTACTTATTTCAAAGCAGAAGATGCAGAGAATGTTGAACAATACATTCAACCCAATACAAAGATATTATACCTGGAAACGCCTACCAATCCTGCAATTGAAATACTGGATTTGGAGTTTTTCGGACAGATTGCTAAAAAGCACAACCTGATCTTTATTGTAGATAACTGTTTTGCAACGCCTTATCTTCAGCAGCCAATTAAATATGGAGCAGATGTTGTTGTACATTCTGCAACGAAGTTGATTGACGGACAAGGAAGAGTATTAGGCGGAATCGCAGTAGGTAAAGCAGACTTGATCAGAGAAATCTATCTTTTTGCAAGAAATACAGGACCTGCTTTGTCTCCTTTTAATGCATGGGTATTGTCAAAAAGCCTTGAGACATTGGCAATCCGTGTAGAAAAGCACTGTGAAAATGCATTGAAGGTAGCAGAGTTTTTAGAAAGTCATCCTAATGTAGAACTGGTAAAATATCCATTCCTGAAATCCCATCCAAGCTATGAAGTAGCCAAAAAACAGATGAAACTTGGTGGAAACATTGTTGCTTTTGAAATAAAAGGTGGAATAGAAGGAGGAAGAAGCTTTTTAGATAAGATCCAAATGTGTTCACTCTCTGCCAACTTAGGCGATACAAGAACTATTGTTACCCATCCGGCATCTACCACACACTCTAAGCTTTCTGATGAAGAAAGAAACGAAGTAGGAATCACAGCAGGATTAGTTCGTTGTTCAGTAGGTTTAGAAAACGTAGACGACATCATCGCAGACTTAAAACAAGCCTTAGATTAATCACAATGAGCCCCAACGGGGCGATTTAACCCCAAGATAGGACGAGGTCCTGTCATCCTATCAACATAAGAGACATGACAAATATAGAATCACTAAACAAAGCCCTCAAAGAACGTATCCTAGTACTGGACGGTGCGATGGGAACTATGCTTCAACGTTACAAATTCGAAGAAGAAGATTACCGTGGCGAGCGTTTCAAAGACTGGGAACATCCTGTAAAAGGAAATAATGACCTGCTTTCCCTTACGCAGCCTCAGGCCATTGAAGAAGTGCATAAGAAATATCTGGAAGCAGGAGCTGATATTATTGAAACCAATACATTCTCTGGAACTACCATTGCAATGGCAGATTATCATATGGAAGAATTGGTGTACGAGCTGAACTATGAGTCTGCAAAAATTGCCAGAAAAGCATGTGATGAATACACCGTGAAAAATCCGGATAAACCGAGATTTGTAGCCGGATCTATCGGACCAACCAACAGAACGGCAAGTTTAAGCCCAGATGTAAATGATCCGGGATACAGAGCCATTACTTTTGAAGAACTGAGAGTCGCTTACAAGCAGCAATGTGAAGCTTTATTAGATGGAGGTTCGGATATTCTATTGGTAGAAACCATCTTTGATACACTGAATGCCAAAGCAGCTCTTTTTGCTATTGATGAACTTCAGGACGAAAGAGGAATAAAAATTCCGATCATGGTTTCAGGAACCATTACCGATGCATCAGGAAGAACACTGAGCGGGCAGACAGCTGAAGCCTTTTTGATCTCTGTTTCTCATCTGAATTTATTAAGTGTTGGCTTTAACTGCGCATTAGGAGCAGATCAGTTGACACCTTATCTGGAAACACTGGCCCATAATTCAGAATTTTATATTTCAGCGTATCCGAATGCAGGGTTACCAAATGCCTTTGGAAAATATGATGAGACACCGGAAGATATGGCGAGGCAGATCAAGGAATACGTAGAAAAAGGATTGATTAATATTATCGGAGGATGCTGCGGTACTACTCCCGAACATATTAAGGCCATTGCTGAGCTGGTAGAAAAATATCAACCAAGAAAATTGAAGGAATTTGTATGATTTGATAGATTTTTTTAATTAAAATCAAGAATAAAGACTCGGTTATAAATATTATCTTTAAGTAGGTTGCAAAATTTAATTATAATGGAAAAGCCGAGTTACTTAAAAGATTCAGATGATACCAAATTGTTTAATGAGCTGAGAAAGAAAGTGAACCAACGGGTAGAAACTATTTCTGAAAACAGGGATGTTTATATTAAGATTAAAGCGGTGGTACTACCATTGATCTATGTAGGTTTATATTTTTTCGCCGTATTGAATGCCGAAAAACATTGGGTTTATATATTGAGTTTTGTTTTAATGGGAATTTCTTTGGTTTTAATTTATTTAAATCTGATCCATGAAGCCGCCCATAACAACATATTTAAAAGTAAAAGACTGAATGGAGTGGTACTTCACATTTTTGATTTTATAGGAGCCAATTCCTATATCTGGAAGAAAAGACATATCGCAAGTCACCATGCCTATCCGAATGTGGATGGATGGGATACCGATATTGAGCAGAGTGGTTTGCTGTTAATAGTGCCTTGGATTAAGGCTAAAGGATTACAGAAGTATCAGCATAGGTTTTTCTTTTTAGTATATCCGTTGTATTTGTTCAATTGGATGTTCATAAGAGATTTCAGAGACTTCTTTGATAAAGAAAGAGTGATTTTGAAAACCCAGGGAAGAATACCTGTTGTAGAAAAAGTAAAAATGGTGAGTTATAAGCTGTTTTACTTTTTTTATCAGATTGTAGTTCCTGTCGTGTTCTTTAAAGTATCAATCGGTTTGGCTTTAGGAGCTTGGTTTCTACAGGTAATTGCAGCAAGCATTTTTGCACTGTTTGTTTTGTTGCCTCTGCATCCGCTTCCTGATAATGCTTTTCCAAGATTGAATAAAGATAACGGACTTCCGTTTAGCTGGCTTCGTCATCAATTGGAAGTGACCAATGATTTGAAAGAAAATAACTGGTTGGTAAGAAATGTATTAGGGAATTTTAATTTTCATGTAGCTCATCATCTTTTCCCCAATTACAGTTATATGTATTACAATGAGATCACGGAAGAGATAGAAGAATTTGCTAAAGAACATGGCTTGGCATATAAAAGATTTCCACTGTTCACCGCTTTAGGCAAGCACAGGGATTTATTAAGGCAGAATGCAAATAATGCCTACTATATTTTAGAAGAATAAAATAGATGAAATATTTAAGATTATCAGGCCTTGAGCCTCTTATCATAACGCCGGAAAGTAATTTCATCAACGTTGGTGAAAGGACTAATGTTGCCGGTTCCAAAAAATTTTTAAGACTGATCAAAGAGGAGAAATTCTCTGAAGCATTAGACATTGCCCGCCATCAGGTAGAAGGAGGTGCCCAGATTCTGGATGTTAACTTTGATGATGGTTTGATTGATGGAAAAGCATCAATGATTAAATTTCTCAACCTTATTGCATCAGAACCGGATATTGCAAGAATCCCTATCATGGTAGATTCTTCCAAATGGGAAATTCTGGAAGCAGGTCTTCAGGTTGCCCAAGGGAAATGTGTGGTAAACTCCATCAGTTTAAAAGAAGGAGAAGAAGAATTTATCAAACACGCCAAAGCGATCAAAAGATATGGAGCTGCAGTTATTGTAATGGCATTTGATGAGGTAGGGCAGGCTGACAATCTTGAACGAAGAATTGAAATTTCGAAACGATCTTATGACATTTTGGTGAATCAGATCGGATTTCCGGCAGAAGATATCATTTTCGATTTAAATATCTTCCCGGTAGCTACAGGAATGGATGAGCACAGAAAAAATGCCATCGATTTTATTGAAGCTACACGTTGGGTAAGACAAAATCTGCCTTATGCATCTGTAAGTGGAGGAGTGAGCAATGTTTCCTTTTCATTTCGTGGAAATGACACGGTAAGAGAAGCCATGCACTCCGTATTTCTTTACCATGCCATTCAGGCCGGAATGAATATCGGTATTGTAAACCCTGCCATGCTGGAGGTTTATGATGAGATTAATAAAGAATTGCTGGAGCTTGTAGAAGATGTAATCCTTGATAAGAGAGAAGATGCTACAGAAAGACTTCTTGATTATTCCGAAAAACATAAATCAGTCAAAAAAGAAAAGACTGAAGATCTGGAATGGAGAAACAATCCATTACAGGAAAGAATTACCTATGCTTTAGTAAAAGGAATTGACCGTTTTATCGAAGAAGATGTAGAAGAAGCCAGACAATTGGCAGAAAGACCACTTCATGTCATAGAAATTAATCTGATGACCGGAATGGGAGTCGTAGGAGATTTATTCGGAAGCGGAAAAATGTTCCTGCCACAAGTAGTAAAATCGGCAAGAGTAATGAAAAAAGCTGTTGCTTACCTACAACCGTATATTGAAGCTGAAAAAGATGGATCGAGACCTGCTAATGGAAAAATTTTAATGGCAACCGTAAAAGGAGACGTTCATGATATTGGAAAAAATATTGTAAGCGTTGTACTGGGCTGTAACAACTATGAGATTGTAGATCTTGGAGTAATGGTTCCTGCCGAAAAAATTATCCAGACAGCTATTGCAGAGAAAGTAGATGTGATCGGATTAAGCGGATTGATTACCCCAAGTTTGGACGAAATGGTGTATATCGCTTCAGAATTAGAAAGACAAAATCTTGATTTTCCTTTATTAATTGGTGGTGCAACTACTTCGAAAGCACATACAGCAGTGAAAATCGATTTAAAATATAAAAATGCTGTTGTTCACGTTAATGATGCCTCAAGAGCCGTAAACGTGGTAAGTTCATTATTGGGAGACAGAAATAAAGAATATGTTTCAGATTTGAAGAACGACTATTCAGACTTCAGAGAGAAATTCCTGAACAGACAAGTTGATAAAGATTATGTTTCCATTGAAGAAGCAAGAAAAAACCGTTTCAAAATAGATTGGGAAAACGAAGATATTTTCACACCGAACAATTTAGGGATAACCGTAGTCGAAAATCAGGATTTAAGAGAATTATTACCATTCGTCGATTGGTCTCCTTTCTTCAGGAGCTGGGATCTTCATGGGAAATACCCGGATATCTTAGAAGATGAGGTTGTAGGTGCACAGGCGAAGGAACTGTTCAAAGATGCTCAGGTTATTTTAAATAGAATTCTGGATGAAAAGCTATTAACTGCAAAAGCGATCTTTGGAATCTTCAAAGCCAATTCCAACGAAACGGATGATATCTTAATTTTTGATGAAAACAATAACGAACAGGTTAAGTTTTTAACCCTAAGACAGCAAGCTCAAAGATCAAAAGGAAAAGATTATCTGGCATTAAGCGACTTTATCGCTCCACAAAGTTCAGAAAAAACTGATTATATGGGGGCTTTCTGTGTAACTACAGGTTTCGGAACTGATGAATTAGCAGAAGAGTATGAAAAAGCCAATGATGATTACAATGCCATCATGGTAAAAGCTCTGGCAGACCGTTTTGCAGAAGCTTACGCCGAATTTTTACATAAAAAAGTAAGAACAGAATATTGGGGCTATGCCGTTCAGGAAGAATTAAGCAATGAAGAATTAATTGCAGAAAAATATAAAGGAATCCGTCCGGCACCGGGATATCCCGCTTGCCCAGACCACTTGGAAAAGAGTACCATTTGGGATCTTTTAAAAGTAAAAGAAAATATAGGAGTATACCTTACAGAAAGCTTAGCCATGTTCCCGACTGCAGCCGTTTCAGGATATTATTTCGGAAGCCCGCATGCCAAGTATTTCGGATTAGGAAAAATTACAGAAGACCAGCTTAAGGATTATGCTGACAGAAGAAGTTGTAGCATCCAGGAAGCTAGAAAATGGTTGTCACCAAATTTAGCAGATTAAAATTGATATGAAGATAACAGAACATATAAAAAACGCAAACGGAAAAACTTTATTCTCCTTAGAAGTGGTTCCACCACAAAAGGGAATCGGTATTGAAGACTTATATACGAATATCGATCCGTTGATGGAATTCAAACCTCCATTCATTGATGTTACTACTTCAAGAGAAGAATATATTTATTTAGATAAAGGAAATGGATTGATGGAGCGTCGTATCACAAGAATGCGCCCCGGAACATTGGGAATTTGTGCAGCCATTCAGCATAAATATAATGTAGATACCGTTCCACACCTATTGTGCGGAGGGTTTACCAAAGAAGAAACAGAATATCTTCTGGTAGACTGTATGTACCTTGGTATCGATAATGTGATGGCTTTAAGAGGAGATGCCATGAAAGGGCATCAGTATTTTGAACCCACTCAGGGCGGACATGCCAGCGCGATGGATCTTGTGAATCAGATTAACAACCTGGGAAGAGGGAAATACCTTCACAATGAAGAACAGGCTTGTGATGAACTTAATAAATTCTGCATCGGAGTAGCAGGCTATCCTGAAAAACATATGGAAGCCCCTTCCATGAATTATGACCTGAAATGGCTGAAGCAAAAAGTAGATGCCGGAGCAGATTATATTGTAACCCAAATGTTTTTTGACAATAAAAAGTATATTGAATTCGTTCAGAAAGCAAGAGAAATGGGAATTACCGTTCCAATCATTCCGGGAATTAAACCAATTGCGACCAAGAAACATTTGAAAATCCTGCCTCAGGTATTCAAAATAGATCTTCCGGAAGAGCTTATCAATGAAGTGGAGAACGCAAAAAATAATGAAGCCGTAAAGCAAATCGGAGTAGAATGGGCCATTGCCCAGTGTAAAGAGCTTCTCGATTTTGGAGTTCCTGTTTTACACTTCTACTCAATGGGTAAAAGTGATAATATTAAAAAAGTAGCCGGTGAGCTATTCTAATAAAAGTACCAAAAATGAAGGAATCCTGTCTTAATCGGCAGGGTTTTTATTTTAATAATCTGTACAGAATTTTTATTAAAGATAAAACAAGGATAAAAAAGCCGTAGGCCATACATTCGCTTAGAAAGAATCAATGAAATTGATTCCGCCTTTGCTCCCTCAAAGATACAACAGCAAGCTAATAAAAACTTTGCGTCAAATAATATACAGCCTCCAGAAAAAAGCAAACTGAATCTTTAGTTAATGAAAAAATATCAATAACTTCCATCTTCCAGCCTCTATCTTCCTAACTAAAGAATTGGATGTCTCTCAAACTCTTTATTTCTATCAAATAAATAACGGTAAGTAGCCAGTTTTCGGGTTACAGTAGTATCAAGAGTCTCGGCAATCTTAATCATCTTTGGATTAAAATCACCAATCCATTGAAGCTCCGTAATCGTAAAATCCGTATGCTTTCTCAAATGCTGTGTACCTTCCCAGATCATATACCCATCAATCCCTTTCCTCTGCCATTCCGGAACTACACCGAAAACAAGCCCAACCATCTTTTCATTCTTTTTAAATCGTTTTAAAAACAAGAACTTAAGCTTTTCAAAAACTCCAAACTTTCCGTTGAGGTATTTAAACCATTGGTTGAGATCCGGAAGATTGATCCACATGGCGATAGGTTTATCATTTTCATACACAAACCATGAGATATGTTCATTCATAATAGGTTTCATGGTCTTGAACATTTTCAGCACTTTACCTTCTTCCAGTTGCTTTCCTTCTCCGTGAGCAGCCCATGCCTTATTATAAACCTCTGTAAAATCCTTCGCAAACTTAGGCAGGTTATTCTTTTTCATAGGTTGAGCAGAAATAGCAGGATTCCTTCTGTTTTTCTCATGAGCAATGGTGAAAATGCGCGAAACTTCGGCAAACACAGGTCTGGTAAAACAAAGCTGTTCAAAATAGATCTTCAACCCATAATTTTCAAAAAGATTTTTATAGTAAGGGAAATTATAGTTCATTCCATACAATGGTTCAATGAATCCTTCAATCAAAAGCCCCCAGAACTTATCTCTCTCTCCGAAATTGATAGGCCCATCCATTGCTTCCATACCTCTTTCCTGAAGCCAGTTTTTACAATGATCAAAAATAAAATTTGCTGTCCCCTGATGATTAATACAGTCAAAAAAACCAAAACCTCCGGTAGGTTGTTTCTGTTCATAATAATTATTGATAAAAACAGCTACTTTTCCAACCGTCTTATTGTCTTTTTTAAATAGAAATCTTTTACATTCTCCATTTCTGAAGAACTTATTCTTTTCAGGATTAAAGATCTCCTCAATATGTTTATCTAAAGGGCGGATATAATTTTTGTCGTGTTGATAAAGTTGCGCGGGAAATTCCAGAAATTCCCTTTTGTGGTATTTGTTTTGTACTTCTTCAACAATAATCATATAGTTTTTAATCAGAGTAGGTTATAAAAGATAATGATTTCATCTAGCTGAAATCTCTGTGATTTAAAAGTATTCAATAACCATAGAAATCATAGAGGTTCTGTTAATCCAAAAAATGAATAAAAACTTTTCGGAAAAAATAGATGAAACAATATTATCCGTATTTTTGCTGCAAATTAAATAAAAATGGTTGATTTTACTGATAACGACGATGATATTTTCACTGGAAAAGAACATACGCCTATAAGGGAAGATGCTTTTGATAAATCGCCACAGGAAAAAATTGAAAAAATCACTGAGCTTTTTGGAGAGATTATGGAAACATTAGGTCTGGATATGACTGATGATTCCCTGAAAGACTCACCAAAGCGTGTTGCCAAAATGTATGTGAACGAAATTTTCGGTGGACTTCTTCCGGAAAATAAACCGGGTATCTCTACATTTTCCAACAAATATAAATACCGTCAGATGCTGGTGGAAAAAGATATCACCGTATATTCTTTTTGTGAACACCACTTTTTACCGATTATAGGAAGAGCACACGTTGCTTATATTTCAAATGGAGAAGTAATCGGTCTTTCAAAAATTAACAGAATTGTGGATTACTATGCAAAAAGACCACAGGTTCAGGAAAGACTGACAATGCAGATTGTAGAAGCTCTGAAAGAAGCTTTAGGAACAAAAAATGTTGCCTGTATCATAGATGCAAAACACCTTTGTGTAAACTGTAGAGGAATTAAAGACACAGCAAGTTCTACCATTACAGCAGAATTGAGCGGAATCTTCAGAACAAATCCAATTACAAGACAGGAATTCTTACATTATGTGGGAAGCCATGCAAAATTAGACTAATATCAATGAACTACCAGATACTTAAGAATATTATAGATGCAGAACTTCAGAGATTCCAGGCAATTTCTGATGAAGAATGGAATCACAAGGCTGTACCGGAAAAATGGTCCAAAAAAGAAATAATTGGTCATCTTTGTGACAGTGCTTTTACAAATATCCGTAGATTTGTAGTTACTCAATATAAAGAGAACGAGAATATCGTATACGATCAAAATATTTGGGTGAAAGCCCAAAACTATCAGAATGTTCCAGTTTCCGAATTAATTAATCTTTGGAAAGCATTGAATGAGCAGATTGTTCATGTTGTAGAAAATATTCCCGATGAAGCACTGCAAAGAACTTGCGATACTACTAAAACCGAACTCCAAAGGTTTACACTGGAGTTTATCATTAAGGATTACGTAGATCATTTGCAGCATCATTTAAAAGCGATTTAATTATGATAAAATTTAAAAAAGTTTCACATAAAATTTTTATCACAACAATTATTTGTTGTGACAGATTTTTATTTTAACTAATTTTTGAATCTTAAAACTATTGAATCTTTTAATAAAAAATAAATGCAACTAAAAATATATAACTCGCTTACAGCGGAAAAAGAAATATTCAAACCCATCTTAGAAGGAAATGTAGGAATGTATGTCTGCGGACCTACAGTGTACAGCAATGTGCATCTGGGAAATGTAAGAACTTTCCTTTCTTTCGATTTTATCTACCGTACCCTAATGCATTTAGGATATAAAGTGAGATATGTAAGAAACATCACGGATGCCGGACACCTTACTGATGACGGAAATGTAGATAACGACAGATTCGTAAAACAAACCAGATTAGAAAAGCTGGAACCAATGGAGATCGTACAAAAGTACACAGTTGATTTCCACAAAGTTCTTGAGATGTTTAATCTGCTTCCTCCCAATATCGAACCCACAGCTACAGGGCATATTGTAGAACAGATTGAACTTACTCAGAAATTAATAGATACAGGCTTTGCGTACGAAAGCAACGGTTCCGTATACTTCGATGTCTTGGAATACAACAAAAGAGGACTGAACTACGGTGAACTTTCAAAACGTAATATAGAAGAGCTTTTTGCGAATACCCGTGATCTTGACGGACAAGGGGAGAAGAAGAATCCACAGGATTTCGCGCTTTGGAAAAAAGCATCTCCGGCTCACATCATGAGATGGAACTCTCCTTGGGGAGAAGGTTTCCCGGGATGGCACCTTGAATGTACTGCAATGAGCACAAAATATCTGGGTGAAACTTTTGACATCCACGGAGGAGGAATGGATTTGAAATTCCCTCACCACGAATGTGAAATTGCTCAGGGAAAAGCTTGCAATGGAGCCGCTCCGGTACACTACTGGATGCACGCCAATATGTTGACGATGAATTCTCAGCGTATGAGTAAGTCTACAGGGAACTATATCCTTCCAATGCAGTTGGTAACAGGAGATAATGATTTCTTTGAAAAATCTTTCCACCCGTCAATTGTACGTTTCTGCTTCCTGCAGGCACATTACAGAAGTGTGTTAGACATTTCCAATGACGCCATGATTGCCAGCGAAAAAGGATTTATCAGATTGATGGAAGCTGTGAAAGTATTGAATTCCATTACACCTGATGATAACAAACAGTCAGAATTCAGCCTTACAGAATGGAAGAACAAATGTTATGATGCATTAACAGATGATTTCAACTCTCCAATCCTGATTGCTCATTTATTTGAAGCCGTAAAATACATTTTCGCTTTAAATGATGGTAAAGAAACAATCTCAACAGCAGATCTTGAAGATTTAAAGTCAACATTGAATGCCTTTATCTTCGATGTTTTAGGATTGCAGACCATAGAGGAGAACAATAATGAAAAACTAGATCAGACCCTTAAAGTCTTAATCGAACTGAGAAATCAGGCAAGAAAATCCAAAAACTTTGAACTTTCAGACCAGATCAGAGATAAACTGCTTGCTGAAGGCATTGAGTTAAAAGACGGAAGAGACGGAACATCCTACGTTCTGAACTAAAAATATAAACTTCGGTTTTACAATCATTCCGTAAGAGTCCCATCAATTAGGATTTCTTACGGAATTTTTTTTGTCCACCTTTGAGAAAAGCCTAATTCAAATAGGTATTCTGTGATCTGTGTATGCATTTTCTACTCTTCTCCTTTTCTCTCCTCTCTTCCCCTTTCCTTACCTTCTTTTACTTTTTCTTACTTTCCAGCACCCAGGCTCTCAAACTCTCGAAATTTATCAGGAGCTTGATCCCGCTATCCACTCATACTCCTCGCGCCAAAGCTAAGGCTTACGCGTGCTGCGGGGTAACCGTTGCTATCGGGGCTAGGGTAGGGGACCAGAGTAATGAGTAATGAGTAATGAGTAATGAGTAATGAGTAATGAGTAATGAGTAATGAGTAATGAGTGGTGGGGAATAGAGAATAGGTGTCATTAATTAGTAATATTAACCATTATCCATAAGGAATGTCCTCTATCATTCCCATCCTTTGGAGGGGTGTCAAAAATTCAAAGAATTTTTGACGGGGTGGTTATCCAGTTATCTCCGGTTCTCTATGAAAATCCGTGCAAATCCGTGCGATCAGTGGGAAGATAAGAAACACTGATCTCTAACCATTTCTTATAACAGCCCCTTTGTAATAAGCATTATATCATTTGGTCTCTTTATTTCCCATTCTGTTTTGCGCAATCTTTGTTATCCAGTAAGAATGTAAAGAATGTTATTCCCTTCATCAATTCAATACCCAAGAGAATCCAATCTATGTTTAGTAATATAATATATATGTATACTTTAGATATTCATCTTTTATCAACTCGAAAGAAAATCCATCATATCATCCAAAGAAGTCCATCACTAGGAGTGGGCTATAATCCTGAGCCTAGTCGAAGGGAGTCCGCTCAAATAAAAATATATCTTCTTCTATTGGCTTTGGCTAAAATTTACAAAAGCCCAAGCTCGCATATTCTACATATAATAGTAGTATATAAAAAGTAGCCCATCTTATTATATGTATAAAACCCCTTTATATCCCCCTCAAAACGACATTCCATACCTTTTAAAAAACAATTCCACTATTGTTGATAAGTGTTAATAACTACATAAATATAAAACTATCAGTAAGTTAAATATAAAACTTACCCACAATTTCTATGCTGCTGTAAATTTTATGTTAAATAGATTTGTGTGATATGGTATAAGTCTCTATCTTTGCCCCACTGAAAAACGAAAGAGATTCGGTAAGCGCAGAAGAGCTTTTAGATAAGCATAAAGATTTATTCTACTAAAGAAAAGGACGAAAAAAAAAGCTTTTAATTTTATCAGATAAAATTTGTGAGTTAGAATAAAGTTCTTATCTTTGCAGTCCCAATTAAGGGAGCGCAGGAGT
>NZ_JAGIPR010000010.1 GCF_017877355.1 Chryseobacterium jejuense
ATAAAAATTTTTATTTTTTTAATTATTTTCACCTTCCCCCCGCGTGTCCCTCTACCCCCCCCCCCCCCCCCCCGCCCCCCCCCCCCCCCCCCCCCCCCCCCCCGAAACTCAAGAAAAAAGTTCAAACATACCGCTCAATCAGGGCTAGTAAACTCTAATGGGTTTCAAAAACCCGTTAAGGTAAAAATAAATCTACCATTAAAGGTTGAAGGTTTCCTCATCTGAAATAAGAATCAGTAGAAAAATTTCTACTTTTGCCCCATGTTAGAAATTCTTTATCGTGATGAGCATATTATTGCCATCAATAAACCCAGTGGATTATTGGTTCATAAATCCTTTTATGCCGGAGAAGCAGATACCTATGCTATTCAGGAACTGAGAAACCAGATTGGACAAAAAGTGTTTCCTGTACATCGGTTAGACCGAAAAACTTCAGGTGTGCTGCTATTTACGTTAGATAAAGATACCCTTAGAATCATGAGCGACCGTTTTGCAACCAGAGAAGTGGAAAAAAAATATATTGCCATACTGCGAGGCTGGACGAAAGAAGAAGAAACCATCGATTACGATTTGATTAATGAAAATGAAGTCAAGCAAAATGCTATTACTTATTATCATCTTTTGCAAAAATCAGAAATCGCTTTACCCTTTTTAAAACATCAGACTTCAAGATACTGTTTAGTGGAAGCGATTCCTGAAACGGGACGATTTCATCAATTGAGAAAACATTTTAAACATATTCTACACCCAATTTTAGGCTGTCGCAAACATGGCTGCAATAAGCAGAATAAGTTGTGGCTTCAAACATTTGGCATTAACAAAATGACCCTTCATGCTCATCAATTGATTTTCAATCATCCTATTTCTAACGAAAGAATTACCGTAAATGCTACTATAGATGAAGAGTTCAAAAAAGTAGGAGACATTCTGAATTTTGATTTAACTCAGTACTCTTAATTTACAACCAAAGAGAAAAGCAAATCCTAAATCCTTGTCAAGGATGCTTTAAAGATAAATCAGATCTTCCTGTATTATAGATGCTATATATCAGGTATTTCGATAAAATATCATAGGTTAATCTATGGTTAATTTTAAAATGAGTAATTTTGTAAAACTTTTTTTCAATGTACAAATCGCTCATTCGTCCGATTCTTTTCAAATTTGATCCCGAAGAAGTGCATCACTTTACTTTTTCGATGCTTAAGAATTTTGGATTTCTTACTCAATTATTTTTCCCAAAACCTATTGAAGACAAACGTCTGGAAAGAGAAGTTTTCGGATTGAAGTTTAAAAATCCTGTAGGATTGGCTGCCGGTTTTGATAAAAATGCGGTTTTGTTCAACGAATTGGGAGACTTAGGGTTCGGATTTGTAGAAATTGGAACGGTAACCCCAAGAGCTCAGGCTGGAAATCCTAAGAAAAGATTATTCCGTCTTATTGAAGATGGAGGAATCATCAACAGAATGGGATTCAATAACGATGGTCTTCAGGCTGCTATTGAAAAGTTAAAATCTAACAAAGGGAAAATAATCATTGGCGGAAATATCGGAAAAAATACAGATACAAAACCTGAAAACTATACACAGGATTATCTGGATTGTTTTGAAGGTCTTCATCCTTATGTAGATTATTTTGTACTCAATGTAAGCTGTCCGAATGTAGGAAGCCACGCCAAACTGGAAGATGTGGAATACCTTCGTGAGCTGATCACGGAAGTAAAGAAAATCAATCAGTCAAAATCTGTACAGAAACCTATATTACTTAAAATTGCTCCGGATCTTAATAACACTCAGTTGGACGAAATTGTAGAGCTGATTGCAGAAACAAAAATAGATGGAGTAATCGTTTCCAATACTTCAGTAAACAGAGAAGGGCTGAAAACATCTTCTGAAGTTTTAGAGCAAATAGGAAATGGGGGATTAAGCGGAAAACCTATTCGTGAGAGAAGTACAAAAATGATTAAGTATCTTTCCGATAAAAGTAACAGAGCATTCCCGATCATTGGAGTAGGAGGAATTCACTCAGCAAAAGATGCCATTGAAAAGCTAGATGCGGGTGCAAGTCTGGTTCAATTGTATACCGGATTTATCTACGAAGGCCCGGAGTTAATTAACGAAATCAACAAAGAAATTTTAAAAAGAGCAAGCAGATTGCCTAGATAATATAAAAAGAGAGTTCAGAAAATGAGCTCTCTTTTATTTTGATTTTATTACAGATGCATTTTTAAGATCAACGGTCAATGTATGAGCCGGAAAAGAATCCGATTTTCTTATTTTATACTGTAGCGTTTTGCCATCCTTTGATTTAATCTGTGTTGTATCATACATGTTTTCCAGACAGCTTTCGGTAAGGAATTCCTCATAGCGTTTATAGTTCCAGTCTTTGGTAAAATAAAGAGCCCTGTAGCCTTTTTCTCCTTCGCTGGCTCCGCATCTTCCACATGCATTTAGGTTGGAGGAATGGTCAAAATATAATAAAACTCGGTTTCCTTTCTCGCCGGAAACGTAAGAGATCAGTTCATTTCCGCCATATAGATTAATAACATCAAAGGTGTTAATTTTTTTGTTATTGGGTAAAATCAGATAATTATTGTAGCGGTAGATCATATCATTACCGGTAAATAGCTTTGCAGGCTGAACTTTGTCTTTATTCTCAATATAAAAACTTCCAGGAATAGGGTTTTCCTGAGTTTGATCTTGCCCAAATAAGATGGTTTCTTTTGGAGTAAGAGTTTTTGCAATTTCAGCTACTTTTTCCACATCCTGCGGCGAGTTGATTTTTTCTTTAAACTGTTTGGAATTCTGTTGATGCTTCGGTCCGAAATTATATAATGACAGTTTCCCATAATCATAAAGTCCGGTTAATGGAATTTTCTTCTGATATTTATCATAATAATACCAGCCATCTACAAAATGCTGATATAAGTTACAATCCGGAATGCCATTATAATGAAGCTGTAATGTAACAGGAACTCCTGCAATTTCTCCTTTAAATATCTGGGAAGAGTCTGTAACCTGCTTTAATTCAACTTTCTGGCAGAAGAAAAAAGTCAGGTTGAAAGATAATAATAGAGTGAAAATCTTTTTCATAGCTGGATATTGCTGTTTTAAATAAAAAAGTGAGCAATGGTATAGATAATCAATCCTACCAAACCACCAACTAAAGTCCCATTAACACGGATGAACTGAAGATCTTTTCCAACTTCCAGTTCCAATTTTTCACTTAACTCTTTACCCTGCCAGTTGCCCACAGTGGTACTGATGAGGTTCCCAAATTGATGGGTATTTTTGAGAATATATTTATAAGCCGTTACCCGAACCCAATGATCTATTTTATTCTGAAGGTTTTCATCTGTTTTTAAGTTTTGTGAAAACTCATTCAGGTTTTTGGAAAGATAATTTTTCAAAGCAGAATGGTCTTCCTGGAGTTCTTTCATTAGTGTTTTCTTGATGGAAACCCAGATGTCATTAGAATATTCTTCAAGCTTATCATTTTTAAGAAGTCCGTTTTTAATGGTTTTGAATTCCTCATCCCACTTAGGATCTTCTTTAAGGTCCACAGAAAATTCATAGATTTTTTGAGTAATCAATCCTCTGACTTCATGTTCCGGATTCTCTTCTATTTCTTTGAAAAAAACAGATAAACCATCCGCGATCTTATCCGCAATTTTATTATCAACGAAAGATGGAATGAAAGTATAACTTCCTTTTTTTACCCGGTCCTTAATCATTTCATCATTTTGAATAATGTATTCCTTAATCTGTTTTGAAAGGTTGGTAATAATCCTCTGATGGTCATTCTTTTCCAGAATATAATGGATCCCGTTTCCTACCACCTTGTTGAGCTTAATATCATCCGTCATTTCTGATACCTTTTTACTGATGAACTGACTCACCGTAGAATCATCAAGCTTATTGAGAATATCAAGAACAATATCAGACAGGTTTCGGATCAGAATATCCTGATTTTTTTCTTTGGCAAGCCATTCTCCGGCAAAACCGGAAACCTTTATTTTTTGAATGTACGGCCGTATATTTTGAGGTGAAAGAAAATTACTGACTACAAAGCTTCCCAGATTATCTCCCAGCTTTTGCTTACTGTTTTCAATCAGATTGGTATGAGGAATCGGAAGCCCAAGCGGATGACGAAATAAAGCCGTTACGGCAAACCAGTCGGCCAAAGCACCCACCATGGCTGCTTCGGCAAAAGCACGTACATACCCAATCCAATGAGAAGAACTGGACTTCTGCATTATAGTTGTAACAATGAAAATAAGAGCCATCAGAACAAAAAGTCCTGTGGCAAATGCCTTATATTTTCTAAGCTGTTTTCTTTTTGCTTCGTCATTCATATTCTCAAATTTACTAAATTTGGTTATGAAACTGTTTAATCTTAATAAAAGCTTTTGCTTTAAATATTGCAATTAACTTTAAGAGTTCAGAATTACAATGAAATTTTTAGTTTCACTCATTATATTAATTGTTCTGCAGGGATGTACGCAGAAACAGCAACCTATTAAAATTACTTCTATGGAAAATACAGAAGCAAAAAACAATCCATATTACTCAAGAACCGATACTGCAAAATTGAATATCTCCAATGATGAATGGAAAAAAATACTGGCTCCGGATCTTTATGCAATCTCAAGGGAAGCTGCTACAGAGAGAGCTTTTACAGGAAAATATAATGATTTTGATGAATTAGGAGATTATTATTGCGCCGTTTGTGGTAATCATTTATTCCGTTCCACTTCAAAATTTTCAAGCAGCTGTGGATGGCCGAGTTTCTTTGAAGCGGATAAGGAAGGGGTTTACTATAAAAGAGATACTGCCTATGGAATGGAAAGGGTAGAAGTACTTTGCAAAAGATGTGACTCCCACCTGGGACACGTCTTTGATGATGGTCCAAAACCTACAGGATTGAGGTATTGTATGAATTCTATTAGCTTGGAATTTGTAGGAGATTCCCAAAAATAATGAGCTTTATTTCATGGCCATGAAAGAATTGAGTCTGGAAAACCGAAAACGAGTCTGGGTCACTTTGTCAGAACTATATCTCGATACAGAGCTTCAGGAGTTAGATTTCAGATACATGGCAACATCCTTTTTTGAAAGTTCTTTTACTTTTGAAGAAATCAAAGGAATTGATCAATATGAGGTTTTTCCAGTTTTCTTTTCAAACCTTTTGATTCCAGCAGGAGAGTGGGCAGGATTTGATGAGTTGATATTGGTTAAAAATATTATGAAATGGATGGAAACAAGAAATAAGTTGGATATTTTAGCGGTCAAATGTCTTTACCCCATCTATGGTAAGATAAATAGGAGTTATTGGAAAAAAATAGAAGAGGTTTATAATCAGATACGTGCTGAGACCCTCCGTTAAAGTTTCTTAAATTCAGTTAAACTTTTTAGACTTATAAGTGGCTGATAACTATGTTTTTATAATTTTGCCCCACTAATTTGGTACTAATATATTATTGAATGAAAGGATTTTATGGCGTAATAGGCCTTCTTTACATGGTGACAACTTCATTCTACATTTCTCCAAGAGCAGAAGTAAAGAGTGTAAGTATCACAACAACAAAAACAAAAAGAGTAACTGACACGAAATCTGAGAAGAGTGCTGCAGCAACAGCATCTTCGGCAGAAGCATTATACAAAACAATTGAATTTGATCCTGACCATGAAATGAACTACGAAGTTTTTTCCAAAGCATTAACAGGATTTGAAAATCTAAAGAAAGCAGGATTGCTTACGGATGAGTCGCATTTATTAACTGTTTGCGATTTTTCTATGTCTTCCAATAGCAAAAGACTTTGGGTTATTGATCTTAACGACAAAAAAGTACTGTTCAACTCATTAGTTGCCCACGGTAAAAATACAGGCGAAGAATTTGCTATGAATTTTTCTAACACGGAAAGTTCGCGGCAGAGCAGCATAGGATTTTATATCACGGATGCAACTTATCAGGGAGACAACGGGTATTCATTGAGATTATTGGGAATGGATAAAGGATTCAATGATGCAGCATATAGAAGAGCGATTGTAATGCATGGAGCAGACTATGTAAGTGATACATTTGCAGCAGTGCATAAAAGAATCGGAAGAAGCTGGGGTTGCCCTGCTGTACCGAGAGAGCTCTCGCAATCTATGATTAATACGATAAAAGGTAGAAATTTATTATTCATCTATTATCCCGATCAAAATTACCTTTCCTCTTCGGAATGGTTAAAAGCATAAGATTTAAAGCAGTCAAAAAATGACTGCTTTTTTCTTTTGAAAAACTTATTGTAAATATTCTTTAATAACAGTTCTGGCTTCCTCAATGTTATTACTGATTCGGGCAATTATTTTTCCGTTTTCGTCGATGATAAAATGGAGAGGATAGCTTGTAGCGTTTACTTTCTTTTGGAAGTCTTTATTTACATCAAAGAAATTAATCCAATTGGCATTGTTTTTCTTTAAAATATTCTTTGCAACCTCTATTCTATTGGGTTTTTGCTCGTCTGTAATCGTGATGAAATTTACATTTTGACCTTTATATTCGTTATATAGCTTCACAATTTCAGGCATACTTTTTATGCAGGGAGCGCAAGTAGTAGACCAATAGTCAATAAAGGTTAATTTATATTTCTTAAAGCTTTCAGAAGTCAATTTATTCTGCTTATCAAAATAAATATCAGGTATTTTTTGTCCGATGGATGTAGACTGTTCAGCTTTTAAACGAGTTTCAACACCTTTGTATAATTTCTGTTGTTTAAATTTTGTTGAAAATAAATTCAGGTTTTTCAAGTAAGCAGGATGGTAATCTTCAAAAGTATAATCATTCACAATTTCCCATAAGGCGACATACGAATTGGGATTTTTCCTGATATATTCTCCTAAAAACTCCTGTTTTTTGTCCATGTTTATCAAACTGTCACGTTGATGTGGGCTTTTTGATTTTATATAAAACTGGTCCAATGATTTTTGTAAAGCCCTATACTCTTTGTTGGTTGGAGAATCTATATTAACTTCTAGATTATGAATGTTTTGGGGTAAATCAATTTTATATTTTCCTTTTTCTAAAAAAAATATTTTTGTATTATAAACTCCTTCACCTTTCTTTCCTATATAACCAAAAGCTACAGGTTGAGGATATTCTATAAAGCCACAGATAATATTTTTCTTGTGAATTTTAAAATAATAAATTGAATAATCTATTTTGACCTTTTTTGCAAAATCAGAAATATTTTTATTCGTTTGTATTTTAAATGTATAAAGATCTCCAAATCCTTTTCTTGTCATTGGTGCTCCCAACATGAGACTGTCATTAATGTACGGATCTGAACTGAGATCAATTTCAAAATTATTCTGAGAATAAATAAAATTTGAAATGAGAATTAATAATACATAGTGAAGTTTCTTCATAAAATATTTTGTAATGGAACTAACTTACAAAAAACTTTTACACATAGAAAATCCCTGTGCTTTAAAAACACAAGGATTATAAATATTTTCATTAAAAATCTTCCGGTATTTTTGTCCTTCTGACTAAGTAAGAATTTATTATTAACTAAATTTCAGATATAAAAACCTGCCAGAATTTTATTTTAAAAATTAAGAAAATTTCTTAAAAACAATAGTAGCATTATGCCCTCCAAAGCCAAAAGCATTACTCAATGCAAAATTGATCTCTTTTTCCTTAGCTTCTCCAAATACAATATTAATATCCTTCGGAATACCCTCATCAATACTGTGAAGATTGATGGTTGGTGGAATAATACCATTCTGAATAGCCTTAATAGAAAGAATAGCTTCAACAGCTCCTGCGGCACCTAATAAATGCCCGGTCATTGATTTCGTTGCACTGATGTCAAGTTTTTTATTCCCTTTGAAAGCGTTGTTAATTGCTTTTAATTCAATTAAATCGCCCAATGGAGTAGAAGTGGCATGTGGATTAATATAATCTATATCTTCCATATTTACACCTGCTTCTTTTACAGCTAATTGCATGGCTTTGATAGCTCCAACTCCTTCCGGATGAGGTGCTGTCATATGATAAGCATCCGCAGTCATTGCTGCTCCTGCTAATTCTGCATAGATTGTTGCGCCTCTTGCTATTGCATGTTCATATTCTTCAAGAACTAATGCACCTGCGCCTTCACCCATTACGAAACCGTCTCTGTCTGCATCATATGGACGACTGGCTGTCGCAAAGTCATCGTTTCTCGTAGACATAGCCTTCATAATAGAGAAACCACCTATTGAAGCAGGAGTTATAGCTGCTTCAGAACCACCACTAATGATTACTTTCGCTTTTCCAAGACGGATATAGTTGAAAGCATCCATTAATGCTGTATTTCCTGTAGCACATGCAGAAACTGTTGTGTAGTTGATTCCTTGAAGTCCATATTTCATGGAGATCATTCCTGAAGCCATATTGGCAATAAACTTAGGGACAAAGAACGGATTAAAGCGTGGGGTTCCATCACCGTGTGCAAAATCCATTACTTCCTTTTCAAAAGTCCACATTCCACCCTGTCCTGTTCCCCAGATTACTCCTGAGTCAAAAGGATCCATATTCTCAAGATCTAAGCCTGAATCCTGTATTGCTTCTGCTGAAGCGTACATTGCATATTGTGTAAAAAGGTCACTTCTTTTAATTTCGTTGTGGGTAAGATGTAGCTTTGGATCAAAACCTTTTACCTCACAGGCAAAGTGTACCTTAAATTTTTCTGAATCGAAATGAGTGATTAATCCCGCTCCGCTAGCTCCGTTAATACTGTTGTACCAAAATTCTTCGACATTATTTCCCAAGGGTGTCACTGCGCCCAATCCTGTAATGACAACTCTTTTCATATTAGTTGATTATTTAAAACTGATTAGATTTTTATGAGGTAAAGTGTTTTTACCCATGTTTCATTTCACTGCTTTTCTTGATCATTTTGTTTTCCGTTTGCAATATTATCATTTTTCTTTCGCTATGGACGAATAAACAGGTGTATTATTTATAGCATAATGAATATTTTATCCATAAAAATAGCTGAAAATTATTTTTCTAAGATCATTGTTACCCCTTGTCCACGAGCCGCACAGATGGAAATAAAGCCTTTTCCGCTTCCTTTTTCATTCAGGAGTTTGGCTAAGGTAGCTATTACTCTTCCGCCTGTTGCTGCAAAAGGGTGAGCTGCTGCAAGACTGCCACCTTTTACATTAAGTTTGCTTCGGTCTATTTTTCCAAGGGCTTTTTCCAATCCGAACTGTTTAGCCAGATCATCATTTTCCCAAATCTTAATGGTTGCTAAAACCTGAGCAGCAAAAGCTTCATGAATTTCGTAATAATCAAAGTCTTCCAGATTCATTCCTGCTTTTTTCAACATTCTTTCAGCTGCAAAAACAGGTGCTAATAATAAATTCTGTTGGTTTTCTACATATTCTATCCCTGCAAGTTCTGAAAATGTAATGTAAGCCAGAATAGGAAGATTATTGGCTTTTGCCCATTCTTCACTGGCTAATAAAACTGCAGAGGCACCATCTGTAAAAGGGGTTGAGTTTCCCGCTGTTAAAGTTCCGTTTTGCTTATCAAAAGCAGGTTTGAGTTGAGAAAGCTTTTCAAGGCTGGTATCGAGACGCAGATTATTGTCTTTTTCGAGGTTAAAGGCAGGAGTTATCATATCGCCAAAAAATCCTTCATCATATGCTTTGGCCATATTCTGATGACTTTTAAATGCCAGTTCATCTTGTTCCTCTCTTGAAATTTTATAATATTTTGCTGTTATTTCGGTGTGTTCTCCCATCACCAGGCCTGTCTTAGGCTCCTGTCCTTTGTAAGGAATAGGCATCCAGTCCTTCAATTTTGGACTTAACAACTGTTTAAGTTTTCCAAATGCAGATTTCTCTTTATTGGCTTTTAATAGAGCTTTTCTCAAGCGGGGAGAAGATTCAAAAGGAATGTTACTCATGGCTTCTACACCACAGGCAATACCACTTTTTATTTGTCCAAGCGCAATTTTATTCCCAATATAAATAGCAGCTTCAATTCCGGTATCACAAGCCTGTTGAAGATCGCAGGCAGGAGTTGCTGGATTCAGGGAAGTGTTCATTACGGTTTCTCTGATGAGGTTACTCTCAGAAATGTGTTTGATGACGGCACCGCCAGCAACTTCGCCAAGTAATTTACCTTTTAATTGATAACGATCTATCAATCCATTCAGAGCAGCCAGTAAAAGATCTTGGTTCCCCTTTTCGGAATAGGCGGTATTCATTCTGGCAAATGGGATTCTGTTGTATCCTACAATAGCCACTTTTTTTGTTTCCATATTGTACAATTTATGATGGAAGAATTGTGAGTTCATGATCGATCATGTCTTTCACCTTATCTAGCGCTTGATTCAGGAATAGTTCATTATCCATTGTTTTTGAAAGTAAAATTCCTCCTTCAATAAGCATAATAAATAGAGACGCGTATTCATCAGCATTCACTGAAGTTTTCAATTCGTTATCTTTCTTACCTTGAGTTATGACTGCAGATATTTTTTCTGTCCACAACGTAAATGATTTTTGAACATACTGTTTAAGTGCTGGAAAAGAATCGTCAGCTTCTGTGGCCGCATTCATCAATGGACAGCCTCCGTTTGAAAAGACAGCGCGCCAGTTTTTTCTGTAAAATGCTATAAAAGCATGCAGTTTATCTGTTGAAGTTGGATACTGGTCTCCAAGCGAATGACTCATTATTTTACTCAACAATCCGGCATTGTATTTATAGACTTCAATAGCTACCTGGTCCTTATTCTCAAAGTTTCCATAGATACTTCCTTTGGTAAGTCCCGTGGCCTGGGTGATGTCTGACAGGGATGTAGCATTATAACCTTTGGTATTGAACAAAGTGGCTGTTTTCTCAATGATAAATTGTTTTGTCTTTTCTGCCTTTGACATTTTAAATGCTTAATTAAAATGCAAATATACAAAAATATACCAAGTGGTATATTTTATTTTGAAATTAAGCCTGAATCCTTTTCAGAACTCAGACTTATTGTATTAGCAGGTATGCTTTTTTAAGCTAAAGTCGCATTCAAAGTGATTTCAAAGTTGAATGCTGCACTTACCGGGCATCCTTCTTCTGCGATCTTGGCATATTTCTGAAATTCTTCTTCAGTAATTCCTGGAACCTTTGCGGTAAGAGTAAGCTCAGATTTTGTAATTTTTCCAATATTTGGATCAAGGGTGATAACTGAAGTAGTAGTTAATTCTTCAGGGGCGTAACCGGCTTGGGAAAGTTCAGCGCTTAATTTCATTGTAAAGCATCCGGCATGGGCCGCTGCCAATAATTCTTCAGGATTGGTTCCTACACCATCTGCAAAACGGCTGTTGAAAGAATATTGTGTCTGGTTTAAAGTGGTACTTTGGGTTGTAATATGTCCTTTTCCTTCTTTAATGGTACCGTTCCAAACGGCAGTTGCGTTACGTCTCATACTATTGGGTTTTGATTAATATTAATTGATGTTGATGTAAAAATTTATTTCCTGATTAAAAATTGTTCTGTATAAAGATACGAAAAAGCATTGTTTGAAGCATATTAAATTACATAAGCCGGATTTTATTCTGATATACATACCAAAATGAAGTGAAAAAAATAGTCAATATGTTTTTACATTGATATTATTTTATCAAATTTACAAATAATTGTACTGCGAACGATATCTTAACCTTTTTTCAAAATGCCTTCATGAACGGACTAGAAAATATTCTTAGAGAAATAACTCCACTATCTCCAGAAGATAGTTTTCTGGTATTTGACAGGATTAAAGAGTCTTTTGATTTTCCTTACCATTACCATCCGGAGATTGAAATTAACTTCGTATATAAAGGAAAAGGATATCGCAGGATGATTGGAGATCATACGGGGGAGATTGGAGATCTAGAGCTGGTATTGGTTGGTCCCAATTTACCGCATTGTTGGGCAAATTACAGATGTAAGTACAAAAAGACTCACGAAATTACCATACAGTTTAATCAGGACTTTTTTAATCAGGCACTGATGCAGAAAAACATCCTGAAACCTATTAATAATCTGATTAAGGATTCGATTAAAGGAATTTTATTTTCTACGGCAACGGCTGAAAAACTAAAAGATTCGTTTCTTAACCTTTCTAAGATGAACAGCTTTGAGTCATTTATAGAAATTATGAAGATTCTCAATGAATTAGCTGTTGCAGAGGATAAGATACTTTTGTCTTCCTACAGCATCGATTCTGAAACTTTTGATGATAATGATAAGATGAAGGTCATCCATGATTTTGTTCATAAGCATTTTGAAAATAAAATAACCCTGGACAATGTAGCTTCATTGGTCAATATGAGTAATGTGACCTTCAACAGATTTATTAAAAAAAGAACGGGAAAAACCTTTATCAATTACCTTAATGAAATCAGAATAAGCTATGCAGCCCGCTGGCTGATGGAAAAAAACCTTACTGTTTTTGAAATTGCTTTTGAAGCCGGGTTTAATAATATTGCTAATTTCAATAAAGTCTTTAAATCTATTAAAAAGACCACTCCAACTGAGTTCAGGGAACAGTTTAAGGGAGTAAAAAAAATTGAATAACGTCCTTCTCATTTTTCTGCTCTATATTCTTTGAGATTTCTATGTCTCTCATTTTACTATCGTATTTAACGTTGAAGAATAGGAGATAATTCCTCTTTTTTTGATTGTTGAAATTTTATTTTAATTTATTGTTAATTAGTTTATTACATGCTTTTAAATTAATGCGCTGAAAAAATAATATCGTTTTATGATAAAATAGTATTATATCAGACTGGTTACAAAATTTAGATTTGTTAATGTGAATTAAATCTTAACAAAACTTTAAATAATTTAATACATAAACCGCAAAATATTGCTAAAAAAACAATAATCTTTTGGGTATTAAAATATAAAGTAATGTCGTTGATTCTCAATTAAATCTAACTAATCTAAACCTTATGAGAAAAGCAGTTATACCGGTTCTATTTGTTTTTTCCCTTTCTGCTACTGCACAGGAAAAAAAAGCGGCCGACACTACTAAGACAACCGATATTCAGGAGGTCGTAGTCACCTCTTTGGGGATTAAAAAGCAGGCCCGCGCTTTGACCTATTCCAGCCAGCAAATTGGTGGGGATGAACTGACAGAAGTGAAAACCCCCAATTTTTTAAACTCTATCAGCGGAAAAGTTTCCAATGTACAGATCAATAGAACTAACGGTGTAGGAAGTTCGGTGAGGGTTTTAATGAGAGGTAATAAATCAGCAAGTAGTAGTCAGCCTCTCTATGTAATAGATGGTATTCCCATTATTAACAGTGTTGGAAAATCTGCTGAGGCAAGCCAATATTCTACAATGCCAGACGCAGGAGACGTTTTAAGTTCCATCAATCCGGATGACATTGAAAGCATCAACTTCTTAAAAGGAGCTTCCGCTTCCGCACTTTATGGCTCTATTGGGGGAAATGGTGTTATTCTGATTACAACTAAAAAAGGAAAAGTAGGTAAAAGCTCTATAAGTTACAATACTAGTTTTACAGTAGATCAGGCATATAGTCTTCCTAAATTACAGCATAGTTATCTGTCTTATGACCCCTCAGTCTCTGGACAAACTCCTGGTGTTTCCAATGAAAGCTGGGGTGCGAAAGGAGCTTCTAAGGATCATCTGAAAGATTTTCTACAAACTGGTACAACATGGGTTAATAGCCTTTCTTTCCAGTCAGGAACCGAAAAATCAACGAATTATTTCTCGATAGGAAATACCACTAATAAAGGGATTGTTCCTTCTTCGTATTTTGATCAGTACAATGTCTCCTTTAGAAATTCCAGTAAATATCTGGATGATAAATTAACCTTAGATGCTAATTTTATTGGCTCTTTACAAAACAGTATCAATAGACAGACTCCTGGTATTTCTTTCTCTCCTTTAGTGAGTTTGTATTGGTTGCCTAGAGGCGTAGACTTTGATCAATATAATAATAGTAACTATTCTTTTATAGACAAAAAAAGATTATTACCTGCTCAGAATTGGTGGGCTATAGGATCAGATGGAAAATTTAATGGTAATCCCGCAACACAAAACCCTTATTGGGTCTTAAATAGAAATAGAGTAACGGTTAATAACAAAAATACATATAGTGCTTTATCGTTGGCATATCAAATCAATCCGTGGTTATCAGCAAGAGTAAGAGGTAACTATAGCTGGAATATTACTGATAGCCAAAGAGGTGTTTCAGCATATTCAGATCCAAATCTTATAACGAGCAACGGAGAAAATGGAAGATTTCTTCAAAACAAATACGAAAACTCTTCTACTTATGGTGATATGTTATTAGTAGGGAGCCCCAAATTAAATGAAGATATTTCATTAGATTTTACAGTAGGTGGAAGTATCAATACTTCAAGAAGTACAGTAACAGAAATTGATAATGCTTATTTGGCAGCTCCAAATTTGTTTACTGTAAGTAACCTGCAATGGAATGTAAACAGGGGTGTCGGAGATGGCTTTCATAATATAATTTATAGTACTAAAAAGCAGATTCAGTCGGTTTTTGCAAGTGCATCTTTGGGATATAAGAATATGTTCTTTGTGGACATGACTTTTAGAAATGACTGGGATTCCAGTTTGGCTTATACAGGAACCAGTGGATATGATTATGAATCTGTGGGTGCTAATGCTGTATTATCCTCAATCTTTAAACTCCCTGAAGCCATTAGCTTTTGGAAAATAAGAGGGTCTTATGCTACTGTAGGGTTAGGATTGCCTGCAAATTTAACAACCGCAACAAATCCATATAATACTGCTTATGGATATATTGTTGATGCCGGTCAGATTATATATCCTAAATATTCACTTGTGACGGATCCTGCTTTCAAAGAATTATTTGTAAAGCCGGAGCTCAATAAAACTTTTGAAGTTGGAACTGAGTTAAGATTGTTTAAAAACCGTTTAAGTTTTGATATCACCTATTACAATTCAAATGCTACTAACCAGCTTTTACCTATTACAATTTCTTCTAACTTAGGAGGATTGCCGTCTGGTTCATACTATGTAAATGCTGGAAAGATACAAAATACAGGTTTTGAAGCTTCTCTATCCTATAAAATCTTAGATTCAGAAAAATTGGGTTGGACGGCCAGTTTAAATGGTTCTGCAAACAAAAACAAAATTGTAGAATTATTTCCTGATAGATTAAAAGTTAAAGAAGATTTACTCCTTGCACTTACTGGTGGTGGAGCTTATACAAAACTTAGAGTGGGTGGGTCTTTCGGAGATATCTATGGTATTAAGTTCCTGAGAGATGACCAAGGAAGAATTTTAGTAGATGCTGATGGAAAACCTATGGCAGATAAACAGATTGGTTATTTGGGAAATCCGAATCCTAAATTTATGTTAGGGTTTAATAACTCATTTAATATTGGGAAATTGGGGATCTCTTTTCTTATTGATGGAAAATTTGGAGGCCAGGTTCTGTCTCTTACAGAAAAAGCAAATGATATGCTTGGGGTAAGCCAGAACAGTGCTTCTGCTAGGGATGCAGGTGGAGTATCTATCCCGAATGCTGTATATGCACCAGGAACACCAAATGCAGGCGCTGCCTATACTGGGTTAACAGATGCGCAAGCTTATTATAAAGCGGTAGGAGCAAATCAGGAAGGAGCAGGAATTGATGAAGCCTATATCTATAGCGCAACAACGGTAAGACTGCGTCAGGCATCTATAGGCTACACTTTTGATATTAAGTCCAGCTATCTAAGGAATGCAACGGTAAGTATAGTAGGAACAAATCTATTTTTCTTTTATAAAAAAGCACCGTTTGATCCTGAACAGGTTTCAGGAAACACACCTGGTGGTGTAGGAGTGGATTCTTTTGGTATACCTATTACCAGATCTATCGGATTATCACTAAAAGCTAACTTCTAAATTACAATACTACAATGAAAATAATTAATATAAAAACCTATATGCTTGGAATGGCAGTACTTCTTTCTGCCTCCAGTTGTACCGGAGACTTTGAACAGTTTAATCAAGAGAAAGTTGGAGGTCCGGAAAATTTTTATGCAGACTTTAAGGCAATTGTAGACCCTATGAAAGCCATGCAAAGAGGTTTTCAGGCAGATTATCAGTTAGGCACCAATCTCAATGCAGATATGTATAGTGGAATGTTTAGTACGGCATCACAATTTAATGGAGGTACCAATAATCTTACTTATCTAATGATGGATAACTGGAACAATAGGATCATTTCGAAACAACAAGATACTTTTAATAATTCTATTATCATTGATAACGCTGCAAAAAACAATTATCCCGGGATAGATTTCACAGCAACTTTTGCAGTTAAAAAAATATTAAAAATTCTTACAGCGGCAAGAGTTTCAGACCGTCATGGACCTGTAGTATATAGCAAATATGATACCCCCAATGCAAACGGGATTACAGATTTTGATTCTCAGCAGGACGCTTATAACAATTTTATTAATGACCTTACTATTGCCATATCTGATTTGCAAAAAATACAAAATACTGCAGAAACAGAGAGTATAGAAGATAAAAGTGTGATGAAAAAGGCAGATTTAATCTATGGTGGAGATATTGCCAAATGGACAAAATTAGCCAACTCTCTTAAGCTGAGATTTGCTTTGCGTATGAGTTATGCTGATCCCGCAAAATCAAAAAAATACGCAGAGGAGGCCCTTGCTTCACCTGTAGGATTAATCTCTGATAATACAGACAATGCATTGATTAGTGTAGGACAGCATGAATTAAGTTTTATTGTCTATTCGTATGGTGATTGTTATATAGGAGCTCCAATAATGGCTTATATGAATGGTTTCAAAGATCCCAGACTTTCTGCGTATGCTAATCCTGCAACAGATCCTGCAACTTTTGTAGGAGGTAAACCACAATATATAGGAATACGTCAAGGAATTGATTTAATCAATGGGAAACCGACTTATGGAGGCTATTCCCAACCTGCAGCAAGAGCTGCCAGTGGAGATTATTTCTCCGGGACTGATGGAAAGTTCAAATTATTTACTGCTGCTGAAACTTGGTTTTTAAAAGCTGAAGCGGCTTTGAGAGGCTACTCAGGCGCAGGGGATGCACAGGCTAATTACCAAGCAGGTATCACTCAATCTTTTGGAGAATGGGGAAAAAGTTCTGATGTAGCTAATTATCTTGCCGATAATGTTTCAACAGAAGCTCCTTATATTGATCCTAAAAATGCAGCCAATAATATCCTTGCCGGAGACTCTCAGTTAAGTACCATTACAATTGCTTGGAACAACAGTGATTCTAACGAAAAGAAACTTGAAAGAATCATCACTCAAAAATGGTTAGCTCTTTACCCGGATGGTCCTGAAGCATGGGCTGAACAAAGAAGAACAGGCTACCCAGTTTTGTTCAAAGTCAGAAAAAATGATAGTGGAGGATTAATTGATACCAATCAGATGATCAGAAGAATTCCGTTCACAAATGATACAAAAAATTCGACTTTTAATTACGCACAGGCAGTTCAGCAATTAGGCGGCCCGGATAACGGAGCTACCAAGTTATGGTGGGATAAGAAATAATCAAATCACTTCAAAAATACAGAGACATCTCATAAAGGATAATCATTCGGGCAGGAGATAGGCGTAGGATCTCCAAAAAAATTATAGTTTCGTTTTTTAGCCGGAATGAACCTTGAGATGTTCTCTTTTCTTTAGAATCTTATTTTTAAATATGGGAAAAAACAACTCCGGAACCCGTCGGATTCAGCCTATTCTCTGGATATCCACATTATATTTTGCAATGGGTGTGCCCTTTGTAACCATTAATGCGGTTTCAGGAATTATGTATAAAGACATGGGTGTTTCGGATTCACAGATCACATTCTGGACAGCTCTTATTATGTTTTCATGGACATTGAAGCCACTTTGGAGCCCTTTTCTGGAGATCTATAAAACCAAAAAATTCTTTGTTGTTGCTACCCAGTTTGCCATAGGAATTTTATTTGCTTTAGTTGCATTAAGTCTGCCTCTGCACGACTTTTTCAAATATAGCATTGCTCTTTTTGCAGTAGTTGCGTTTTGTGGAGCAACCCATGATGTAGTAGCGGACGGAACCTATATTGGTTTTCTTAGTAATAAAGAACAAGCCAGATATATTGGCTGGCAGGGAGCTTTTTATAACCTTGCCAAGATTATCAGCAGTGGAGCCTTAGTCTATGTTGCTGGAGTGTTGGAAAAAACAAAAGGCGTTACCAATGCCTGGATGATGATTATGGTGATCTATGCATTATTATTTTTTGCATTAGCGATGTATCACTATTTCATTCTGCCAAAAGAAAACAAAGAAGAACAAAAAGATGCAAAAACGGCAGGAAATGTCCGTAAAGAATTGTTGGAGGTCATTACTTCTTTCTTTACCAAAAAGAAAATCCTGTGGTGTATTTTGTTCATTATTTTGTACCGCTTTGCAGAAGGTTTTGCAATCAAAATTGCCCCTTTGTTTTTTAAAGCACCAAGAACTTCAGGAGGGTTAGGATTATCAACATCAGATATCGGGCTTATCTATGGAACTTACGGTTCTGCAGCATTCATCCTGGGATCTGTTTTGGCTGGATATTTTATTTCAGCCCGCGGATTGAAAAAATCATTGATATGGTTGTGCTGTGCATTCAATATCCCATTTGTGGTATATGCACTACTGGCTTATTATCAGCCTATTGATCTTTTACCCGTAGGAATTGCTGTTGTAGTAGAATACTTCGGTTACGGATTCGGTTTTGTAGGGTTAATGCTTTATATGATGCAGCAGATTGCTCCCGGAAAACATAAAACAGCTCATTATGCCTTCGCTACAGGAATTATGAACCTTGGAGTGATGATTCCGGGGATGTTCAGTGGAATGATTAGTGACTGGATCGGATATAAAATGTTCTTTATCTGGGTGCTGATTGCTACCATTCCGGCATTCCTTGTAACCTTGTTTGTTCCTTTCCCTTATTCAGAAAATCAGAAAGAAGAACCAATCAATTAATAAACAAATTTTAAATAAAAGTAAAAATACTTTATGACAGCTCAATCAGTAATGATCCCTTGGCAGGATCGCCCGGAAGGTTGTAATGATATCATGTGGAGGTTTTCCGAAAACCCGATCATTAACAGATATGCAATACCAACGTCCAATAGTGTATTCAACAGTGCCGTAATTCCTTTTGAAGATGGATTTGCCGGGGTATTCCGTTGCGATAATAAAGCCGTTCAAATGAACATTTTTGCAGGGTTCAGTAAAGATGGAATCAATTGGGATATTAATCATGACCCTATTGAAATGCAAGCGGGAAATACCGATATGATTGAATCCGATTATAAATATGATCCACGTGTTACCTTTATAGAAGACCGCTACTGGATCACATGGTGTAATGGCTACAACGGACCTACCATTGGAATTGGATATACTTTTGATTTTAAAGAATTTTTCCAGTGTGAAAATGCGTTCCTTCCTTTTAACAGAAACGGAGTGTTGTTTCCGGAAAAAATTAATGGAAAATATGCCATGTTGAGCCGTCCTAGTGATAACGGGCATACTCCTTTTGGAGATATTTATATCAGTTATAGTCCTGATATGAAATATTGGGGTGAACACCGTTGTGTAATGAAAGTAACACCTTTCGAGGACAGTGCATGGCAGTGTACAAAGATTGGTGGTGGTCCGGTTCCTATCAGAACAGAAGAAGGATGGCTATTGTTCTATCATGGGGTGATCAATACCTGCAGAGGTTTCAGATACTCAATGGGAGCAGCTTTGCTTGATCTTGAGGATCCTACGAAAGTATTGTACAGAACAAAACCCTATTTATTGGCTCCGGCTGAGTTGTATGAACTTACGGGAGATGTGCCTAACGTGGTTTTCCCTTGTGCAGCATTAACAGAAGGCGATAAAGTGACTGTATATTATGGAGCTGCTGATACCGTAGTAGCGATTGCTTTCGGATATATTTCAGAAATTATTGATTTTATGAAAAAGAATTCAATATAAGTGAATGATGTAAGTTCTAAAGGCGTGTAAATTCGTTTATTTTTCCCATTTTTGGGAAGTTTATAATGGTTTTCATAATTTTAAACAAACTTTTAAATTTTAAAAAATCCCTGATACCTCTTATCATGAAAAAAGAATTGTTGATCTGCTTTTTTACCTCTCTGATTTCTATAACCAATGCCCAACAGAATAAAAATGATATTTTATCCTGGGTAGACCCGTTCATTGGAACAGGAGGGCATGGGCACACATTTCCGGGAGCCACAACACCATTCGGAATGATTCAGCTGAGTCCGGATCAGAATACTAAAAGTGGAGACTGGGACTGGTGTTCAGGATATCATTACAGCAGCAAAACGATTATGGGATTCAGTCATAATCACCTTAGCGGAACAGGATGGGCAGATCTTGGAGATATTTTAGTAATGCCCACTGTAGGGCAGGTAAAAATGGTTCCGGGATCAGAAGGGCAACCTGGAACAGGATACCGTTCAACATTCACTCATGATAAAGAGTTTGCAGCACCGGGATATTATTCTGTAATGCTGGACAGCTATGGGGTAAAAGCAGAACTGACAGCCTCTCCAAGAGTAGGATTTCATAAATATACCTTCCCGAAGACTGATGAAGCTAATATTATTATTGATCCTACGAATAAGATCTTCGGAAATATTTATCACACATTGGTAAGTGTTGAAGGCAATAACAAAATTAAAGGATATTGCTATAGTAACGGCTGGGGCGGAAAGAGATTTGCTTATTTTGTGATGGAGTTTTCCAAACCATTTAAATCTTATGGAGTTTATGCTGAAGGGAAAATAAAAGATAACGAAAAAATTGCTCTGGCTAAAGATGCGAAAGCCTTTGTGAGATTCTCTACAGAAGCCAATGAAAGTATAGAAGTAAAGGTTTCTTTATCTCCGGTAAGTACAGAAAATGCACAGGAAAACTTTGATACGGAAGCCAAAAACGTGGATTTTGCCAAAGCTAAAGAAACGGCACAAAAAACATGGCGGGACCTTATCGGAAGATTTCAGGTGACCGGAGGAACGGATAATCAGCGAAAAATCTTTTATACAGGAGTCTACCACACTTTTATTGCTCCGAATCTTTATATGGATGTGAACGGAGATTATGTGGCTGCCCAGGAAAATATGAATACAAAATGGTTTACAAACTACAGTACCTATTCTTACTGGGACGGATTCAGAGCAACTCATCCGTTGTTAACCATCATGGACCAGAAGCATACTAAAGAATTTGCCAATTCACTTATCAGCAGATATACCGATCGCAAGGATCACATGCCGATCTGGGAACTTTGCGGCTATGACAATTTCTGTATGTTGGGCTATCACAGTACATCGGTAATTTGGGATGCCATTTCAAAGGGAGTTCCCGGAATTGATGCTGAAAAAGCATTTGCTGCTATGAAAGATGCGTCTCTGACAGACAAAATGAGCAGCAGCGATGGAGGCGGAGGTCTTAACGATTATATTAAATTAGGCTACACACCTTCAGAAAACGGAGCCTCTGTTTCTGCCACCTTAGAATATTCTTATGACGACTGGTGTATCCAACAGTTGGCTGAAAAATTAGGAAAGAAAAATGAAGCAGAAGTGTATAGAAAACGTTCAATGAACTTCCTGAATACGTTTAACAAAGAAAATAATCATTTCTGGCCAAGACAGAAGGATGGTAAATTCTTAGCAGATTTTGCCCTTAACGATTGGAAGAAGCTCCAGCCACACTGGGTTTCCGGAAATATCTGGGCTTATGATTTCTTTGTCCCCCATCAGATTGATGAAATGATGAATCTCTACGGAGGGAAGAAAGGATTTGAAGAAAAGCTGGATAAAACATTTACAGAAGCCCTTCACATGGAAGGAGAGCAGCATGTTGATATTTCAGGATTCATCGGTTCTTTAGGATTTGGAGATGAACCGGGACATCATGTTCCATACTTGTATAATTATGCAGGAAGCCCTTATAAAACACAAAAAATGGTAAAATACATCCGCGATAATATGTATGCTGCCAAGCCCGACGGAATTGTGAATAATGAAGACTGCGGACAAATGTCAGCATGGTATATTTTCTCTTCACTAGGATTTTATCCTGTGACACCGGGAAAACCTGTGTATGCCATTGGAGCTCCTCAATTCCCGAAAGCTTCATTACAGCTGGAAAACGGAAAAACTTTTACAGTGATTGCCGATAAAATTTCAGATAAAAACATCTATGTACAGAAAATGTTCCTTAACGGGAAAGAATATAAAAGCTGGGAACTGAACCACAGTGATATCATGAACGGGGGTGAGCTGAGATTTGTAATGGGAAGCAAACCTGTAAAATAAAGACTAATAAAAATAAACGAAATAAAAGTATCAATGGAAAGGAGAGATTTTATTAAAACAAGTGCAATGGCAGGGGCCGGATTGCTGTTTACTCAGAATATTTTTGCAAAAACCCTGGCTACGGAAGGTTTTCCTGTTGTCCGTGTTCCTAAAGATAAAAGACATTTTACCAGTGAATCCGTAGAAAATGCTATTGCAGCCTTTAAAAAGAAAGTAAACAATAAAGAGCTAAGCTGGCTTTTTGAAAACTGCTTTCCAAATACATTAGATACTACTGTTTTCTACAGTGAAACCAATGGTACATCGGATACATATGTGATTACAGGAGACATTGATGCCATGTGGCTTCGTGACAGTTCTGCACAGGTTTTTCCTTATCTGCAGTTCTCGAAGAAGGACGAGAAGCTTCACAAATTGATTTCCGGAGTTATCCACAAGCAAACAACTTTCATCCTTAAAGATCCTTATGCGAATGCGTTCTACAACGATGACAAAAAGATCAGCAAGTGGAAAGAGTATGACCATACTGATATGAAACCGGGAACTCACGAAAGAAAATGGGAAATTGATTCTCTGTGTTACCCTATCCGTTTGGCATATCACTTCTGGAAAACAACAGGAGATACGAAACCTTTCGATACTAACTGGTTGCAGGGAATTAAACTTACTTTACAGACTTTCATTGAACAACAAAGGAAAAAAGACTTAGGTCCTTACAAATTTGAACGTACAACATCATGGGCTACAGATGGAGTTCCTATGGGCGGATATGGCTATCCGACAAAGCCGGTAGGTCTTATCAGTTCTATGTTCCGTCCAAGTGATGATGCTACGATCTATGGGTTTCTGATTCCATCCAACTTATTTGCAGTAGTAAGTTTACGTCAGGCAGCAGAAATGGTGTCTCAGATTAAAAATGAAAAAACTCTGGCTCAACAACTCAACAGCCTTGCTGATGAGGTAGATGCAGCCATCAAAAAATACGGAATTTATAATCATCCTGAATTTGGAAAAATATATGCTTTTGAAGTCAATGGTTTCGGAAGTTACAACCTGATGGATGATGCGAACTGTCCAAGCTTGCTGGGATTGCCTTATCTGGATGCGGTTAAAGCGGACGACCCTGTGTATCAGAATACGCGAAAATTTGTTTGGTCGGAAAATAACCCATTCTTTTTCAAAGGAAAACTGGCAGAAGGGATAGGAGGTCCACATATTGGATTGGATATGATCTGGCCAATGAGTATCATTATGAAAGCGCTCACTACAAAAGATAAAAGTGAGATCAGATGGTGTATAGATACCTTACAGAAAACGCACGGTGGGACAGGCTTTATGCATGAATCCTTCCATAAAGACAACGACAAAAAATTCACCAGAGAATGGTTCGCCTGGGCCAATACTTTATTTGGAGAATTGCTTTGGAAAACCTTTAACGAAAATCCTGAGCTACTGACCTAACCCATTAATCTATATGGCTTATTTACTTAAGATGCTTTCCTCAAAAAGAAAGGATCAGGAGAATGCTATATCAAATCCACACACCAAAACACCTTAAAAAAATTATACAATGAAAAAAAAATCAATCCTTACCGCACTGATGGCCATGGCGCTACAGTCTGGTGCTTTCCTTAACGCACAACAGCTTAATCCTAAAGGAATATGCTATGTGGAAGTGAACAACAACAACATCCTGAATGCAGGAGCGTATAAACTGCAAACATCGAATAGTTACCTGTTCAATGTGGTGAATATCTTTGCGGCTAATATTAATTATGATACCAGCCGTGGGAGAGCATATCTATACTCTAACAATAATGTAACCAAGGTTCTTACCAATGCAGATACCTACATAAAACCATTACAGCAGAAAGGAATGAAAGTGGTGCTAACCATTTTGGGAAATCACCAGGGAGCCGGGATATGTAATTTCCCTACCCGTGAGGCTGCCAAAGATTTTGCATTACAGCTGGCCAATACGGTAAATACTTACGGTCTGGATGGGATTGATTTTGATGATGAATATTCAGGATATGGGAATAACGGAACCGGGCAGCCTAATGACAGTTCCTTCGTTATGCTTGTTCAGGAATTAAGAGCATTACTGCCGGATAAAATTATTTCATTCTACTATTATGGAGATGCTGCTTCAAGGCTTTCATGGAACGGTGCCAGAGTAGGAGATCATATCAATTACAGCTGGAATGCGATGTACGGAACATTCTCAGCACCGAACGTTCCACCCCTTACCAAAGCTCAGATTTCTCCTGCGGCAGTCTGGTTGGGAAATACGTCTAATTCTACCACAACAAGTTTGGCTACTCAAACGAAAAACGGAGGCTATGGATTATATCTTTGGTATGACCTTAAAGGAACCAATCAGACATCACAGCTTTCAGCAGGCACTCAGACATTATATGGTGAGCCAACAGTGTTAAGCGGAACTTTACAATCATGGACACAGGGCACCAATTGTGATGCACCTATCGGATTATACACAAGCAATCTTACCGGAACAAGTGCAAAACTCAACTGGTCTACAGTTGGAACTAATACTTATGATATTGATTATAAACCGGCCTCTTCAGCAACATGGACGAGTGTGGCCACAGCAGTTAGCTCTACATCAGTAACTGTTTCAGGACTAACAGCCAATACTGAATACGACTGGAGAATCAGAACAAACTGCAGTGTAAAAAGTGCCTATATGTTTGCTCCAAGATTCAACAGTGGATCAGGAACAACAACACCTACGGGTTCTTATGCTCTTTCTTTGGACGGAAGTTCTGAATCTGGAGCTGCCGGAAATATGAATTTAAGTAGTTCAGCATTATCTTTTGAGGGCTGGATCAAACCTTCATCTTTCAAATCAGTTTCTCCATACATTTCATCCATTATGGGAACAGAAGCAGGGGATGCAAATTCAGCATTATTAAGATTAGGAGATGCCGGTCTAGCGAATAACAAGCTTCAGTTTGTATTAAGTATCAATAATGTACAGCAAAAACTAGCTTCCACTACAGCTTTGAATGCCAATACTTGGTACCATGTAGCGGCAACTTATGATGGAAGTTCTATGAAACTTTATATCAATGGGGTTTTGGATGCAAGCAAAGCACAAACCGGAAATGTAAGCTCTAATGGAGCATTCAATGTAGGATATCTATATAATACTTCCAGAAACTTCAATGGTAAAATTGATGAGGTTAGAGTTTGGAAGCGTGCATTAAGTCAAACGGAGATCAGTCAGAATATGTGTAATGTATCTGTTCCGGCTACTTCTCTAGCTGCTTATTGGAAATTCAATGAAGGAAGCGGTTCTGCCGTTCAGGATAGCTCTGGAAATGGGGTTAGTTTAAGTTTAACAGGAGTGGATGCCTCCAATTGGGGAACAGATCTGCCATGTGCAGCGGCAACTTCAATAGTATCAAGAACTGCAGCTGCCCAGAGAGGAATAAGTTCAGGAGAAATTCAGACTAAGAATCAGATTAAATTATATCCGAATCCTGTCAGTAAATCTTCTTCATTTACAGCCTCCGTTCCTGATGGATACAATAAAGGAAAGTTAACTATCTATGATTTTAACGGAAGAGTTGTAGGCACAAAATCGTTGAGTACAGGTGATAATCATTATGAATCATCAGAGCTTTCAACAGGAAACTATATCCTTCAGTTTGAATCTCAAAATGGAGGTGAAAAACAAACCGAAAAATTAATAGTAAAATAATAAATCAGTCATTGGGCTTCGGCCCAATGGCTTTTCCTATTCTAATAAAATTAATATCAATGAAAAAAAACTCCTTTCTTATTCCCCTGATGGCCCTGATGTTTCAGGCTGCCCCTCAAATGAAAGCACAGCAGCTTAACCCCTTGGGTGTTTGTTATGTGGAAGTCAATAACAACAACATGCTGAATGCGGGTTCTTATACTTTGCAGAATACCAACAGGCAGCTTTTTGATGTGGCCATTATCTTTGCAGCCAATATCAATTATGATGTTTCTAAAAGCAGAGCCTATATCTCAAGCAATAACAATGTAACCAAAGTACTGAACGATGTAAATACCTATGTAAAACCTTTACAGCAAAAAGGGATTAAAGTATTGCTGGATCTTTTAGGAAACCATCAGGGAGCCGGAATCTCCAATTTCCCTAATCGTGAAGCAGCCAAAGACTTTGCTCTGCAGGTTGCTCATACGGTATACACTTATGGTTTGGATGGTGTAGACCTGGATGATGAATATGCAGGATACGGAAATAACGGAACAGGGCAGCCTAATAACAGCTCTTTTGTCATGTTATTACAGGAATTGAAAGCCGCAATGCCTGATAAACTGATTACCTTCTATTATTATGGCCCGGCTACCTCAAGGCAAAGTTATAATGGAGACTTAGCAGGAAACTATATCAATTACAGTTGGAATGCCATGTATGGTACTTACGTTGCTCCAAGTGTTCCGCCCCTTGATAAAACAAAACTTTCTCCGGCGGCAATCTGGATACAAAATACAAATCCTCAGTCTACTCCTGCATCTATAGTTTCCTCATCAGCAACCAGTACCAAAAATGACGAGTATGGTGTGTTCATGTGGTATGATTTAGGAGGAACAGATATGGCTAATTATCTGAGCACCGGATCTAATATTCTTTATAATGAAAATACCCAATTAAGTGGACAGCTCTATTCATGGAGCCAAGGGCAAGCCTGTGATCCGCCGTTAGGATTGGATGTAACCAATGTAACAGGAACTTCTGCTAAATTAAACTGGGTGTCTAATGGCTCTCAAACTTATAACATCGATTATAAACCTGCTAATTCAACAACCTGGACTAATGTTGCCAGCAATTACTCCGGAAGCAATGTGGTCATCAATAATCTGACAATGAACACGGATTATGACTGGAGAATACAGTCTAATTGCTCTTCAACATTAACAAGTACTTATCTTTTTGCTCCAAGATTCAATTCAGGAAACGGATGTGCAACGCCTTCAGGATTGGTATCAGGAAGCTATCTAGGAAATTCAACTCAATTGTCATGGGATGCGGGAACAGCATCTTCTTATACATTACAATACAAAACAGCAGCAGCTACTGCCTGGACTGAGGTTCAGAATATTAACGCCAATAATTATTCACTGCAAAATCTTTCCCCTAATACAAACTATGTATGGAAAGTACAGGCAGCATGTAATGGCGGAACAGTAAGTACTTATTCAGCAGAAGGAGTATTCAACAGTGGTTTTGCTTCGGTTACAAGCCCTGGTCCAAGATCACTTTCATTCAATGGAAGTACAAATTATCTGAATGCCGGACAATTTAACCTGAGCGGAAATGCACTAACAATTGAAGGTTGGGTGAAAGTAAATGCATTTAAAAGCGCCTTTCCTAATATTTCATCAGTGCTTGGGATTGAAGTAGGAGATAATAACTCTGCAATGCTTAGGTTTGGGGACGGTAACCTGGCCAATAACAAACTTCAGTTTATCCTGAGTTTCGGTTCCTCTCAGACGAAAATTAATACCAATACAGCATTCAACACCAATACATGGTACCATGTGGCAGCAACCTATGATGGAACAGCGATGAAGCTTTATGTTAACGGAACCCTTGATACAAGTACACAAGTTACTGGCAGTTTTACAGCAAACGGCATTATGTATTTAGCAAGAAACTATGACAATTCCCGCGCATTAAACGGTTCTTTGGATGAATTCAGAGTTTGGAAAAGAGCATTGTCAGCTCAGGAGATTATGGATAACAGCTGTAATGTGGCAGCTAGCTCACAAGGTCTGGAGGCAAATTGGAAAATGGATGAAGGTAGCGGAATAGGAGCCCTGGATGCAACCGCAAATACTCATTTTGCAACATTAGTCAATATGACCAATACCAATTGGAAAACAGAAGTTCCTTGTAATGGTTCTCTGGGAGTAAGAGATGCTGAGTCTGTAAAAGAGAGTAATACTGTTTATCCAAATCCTGTTAAACGAGGAAGTGACATTCACTTTACGGTTGCCGATAATTCCAGCGAGGTTTCATTCTATGATATTTCAGGAAAGCTATTGAAAAAACAGGATCTTAATCAAAATAATAATACAGTGAATACACAAGATTTGGCCACTGGTACTTATATTTACAAAATCACATCTTCAAAAAATAAAGAAGTATCATCAGGTAAAATCATTGTGAAATAAAACTCATTGTATGAAGATTTTATCTGAAAAATAGATCATAGATCGTAAAGCAGGCAGACAAGCAGTATCTTCTTGTTTGTCTGTTTTTCAATACAACGGAACAGCTTGAATTTAAAATAAAAAATGATGCAGAATATACTAGGAATCGATATTGGCGGATCGCACATTACACTGGCGCAGGTAGATCCTGAGAAACGTGAAATTATCACTTCAACGTACGTAAGAGAATATGTTAATTCCTTTGATAACAAAGAAATAATTTTCTCCGCCTGGACTTCAGCCATTGAAAAAGGAGCCTATAATCTGGTGAAAGAAGATCTTTTAATAGGAATTGCCATGCCGGGGCCTTTCGATTATGAAAACGGAATATCGCTGATGGAACAGGGGAAGTTTATTGATATCCTTCATGTCAACATAAAAGATGAACTGGCCCAAAGATTATCCATTTCTACAAAGCAGATTCACTTTGTTAATGATGCGGCAGCCTTTATGGAAGGCGAAGTATTCGGAGGCTGTGTGCAGGGCTTTCAAAAGATTTTTGGAGTCACTCTCGGAACAGGATTAGGAACCACTTTCTATAACGGAGAATTGGCTACAGATGAAGACCTTTGGGATTCTCCTTTTAAAGAATCCATCTTTGAAGATTATCTGGCCACACGTTGGTTTGTTAAACGTTACGAAGAACTTACAGGAGAGCAGATATCAGGAACGAAAGACCTGTTGGATAAACCTCTGGAAATACAGAAACAGATATTCGATGAATATGCAGATGCTTTCTCTGAATTTGTGGTGAAATATGTAGACCATTACAAACCGGAAGTTTTAGTTATAGGAGGAAATATAGCAAAAGCCTATCCTCATTTTGAACAAAGATTTATTCAGAATCTAACAGCGAATAATATTAACTTGCAGGTTAAAATCTCTGCCATCTTTGAAGATGCAGCCATTTTGGGAGCTGCTAGCTATGCACTAAAAAAGCTTATATAAATTAACAAACGAAACGATACAATGAAGTCTATTTTTTCTACTTGCTTTCTTTTATTACAGGCCCTGGTTTTTGGTCAGAACGCATCTCCCGTAGACTATGTAAACCCATTGATGGGAACCCAGTCCAAACCTTCATTATCCAACGGAAACACTTATCCGGCAGTTGGACTTCCATGGGGAATGAATATCTGGACGGCCCAAACCGGAAAAATGGGTGACGGATGGGCCTACACTTACGATGCAGATAAAATAAAAGGATTCAAACAAACCCATCAGCCTTCTCCCTGGATGAATGATTATGGAGCATTCTCCATTATGCCGGGAGTGGGAAAACTAAAATTTAAAGAAGACGACAGGGCAAGTTGGTTCAGCCATAAAGCTGAGGTTACCACTCCTTATTTCTATAGTGTTTATTTAGCAGATATCAATGTAACTACTGAATTTACGCCTACAGAAAGAGCTTCTTTTTTCAAATTTGATTTTCCTAAAACAGACAGTGCATATGTAGTTATTGATGCCCTGAATAAAGGTTCATACATCAAAATTTTACCGAAAGAAAGAAAAATTCTGGGCTATACCACCAGATATTCTACCGGGAAGTATGACAATTTTAAAAACTATTTTGTGGTTCAGTTTGATAAAGACTTTGAGCTTACAAAAACCTGGAAAGATGATAAACTTGTTAATGATAAGCTTGAAATTACCAGCGATCACACCGGAGCCATAGTAGGCTTTAAACTGAAAAATAAAGAAACAGTGTACGCAAAAGTAGCCTCTTCATTCATCAGTTTTGAACAGGCTGAAATCAATCTTAAAAGAGAGATCGGAAACAGAAATTTTGAACAGGTAAAAACCGATGCTAAAAATATCTGGAATAAAACCTTAGGAAAAATAGAAGTAAAAGGAGGAACAGATCAACAGATGAGAACCTTTTATTCCTCTTTGTACAGAACTTTATTTTTTCCACAGAAATTATATGAGATGGATGCTCAGAGTAAAATAAAGCACTGGAGCCCATACAACGGGAAAATTGCAGACGGAAAAATGTTTGCAGGAACTGGTTTCTGGGATACTTTCAGAGCTTTATATCCTTTCCTGAACCTGGTGTATCCAAGTATCAATGTAGAAATGCAGGAAGGATTGGCAAATGCTTACAAAGAAGGAGGATTCTTACCGGAGTGGAGTAGTCCTGGATATTCCGATATTATGATTGGGAATAACTCAGCTTCCGTAGTGGCAGACGCTTATATCAAAGGACTTCGTGGGTATGATGTAGAAACCCTTTGGCAGGCCGTAAAACATGGTGCCAATAACGAAGGACCTATAGAAGCAGTGGGCCGCGCAGGTGTAAAATATTACAATGAATTAGGCTATGTTCCTTACGATGTAAAAATTAATGAGAATGCAGCCAGAACATTAGAATACGCTTATGATGACTTTTCAATATATCAACTAGGAAAAGCATTAGGAAAACCTGCCTCAGAAATTGATATTTACAAAAAAAGAGCGTATAATTACAAAAATCTGTTCGATAAGGAAACAGGACTGATGCGTGGTAAAAATAAAGATGGTAATTTCCAGAAACCTTTCAATCCTTTTAAATGGGGTGATGCCTTTACAGAAGGAAACAGTTGGCATTATACCTGGTCAGTTTTCCAGGATATTGAAGGCTTAGCCCAATTGATGGGCGGTAAAAAGAAATTTGAAGCCAAACTGGATGAAGTCTTTTCATTACCACCGGTTTTTGATGACAGCTATTATGGTGGAGTGATCCATGAGATCAGAGAAATGCAGATTATGAATATGGGACAGTATGCCCACGGGAATCAGCCTATACAGCATATGATCTATCTGTACAATTATGCAGGAGCACCTTATAAAACCCAATATTGGACAAGACAGGTGATGAATAAGCTATATCAGGCTACTCCGGATGGCTATTGCGGAGATGAAGATAATGGGCAGACTTCTGCGTGGTATATTTTCTCAGCATTAGGATTTTATCCCGTAACGCCGGCAACAGATCAGTATGTATTGGGAGCTCCGTTGTTTAAGGAAGCCACCATCCATCTTGAAAACGGCAAGAAAATTGAAGTAAAGGCAGCTGAAAACAGTGCTGAAAATTTATATGTGCAATCATTGAATGTAAATGGACAGCTGTACTCCAAAAACTGGTTGAGCCATAAAAATTTGATGAACGGTGCAGTTCTGAATTTTAAAATGGACAGTAAGCCGAATACAGACAGAGGATCACAGGAAAAAGATTTTCCATATTCCATGTCAAAAGAATAGTCAGATCAATAATTTTAATTAAGAGAAACAAGATATATGAGCACGGAAAAAAAAGAAATATTCGATAGAGTGGAACAGACTCTACAAAGCCAGGGGTTTACCATTGCAGCAAAAGACGAAACCAGACCATGGGGAGGTTTTTTTGTGATTGATGAGGCACAGGCGCAGGATTTCGCCAATCAGTACTTTGATGGAATTGATGTGGAAAACCTGAGAATAGGAGGGAAGCTAAGCCCGAAAATTCTTATTGTGGCTCCAGAAGCAAGATTAAGCTGGCAGTATCACCACAGAAGAGCAGAGATCTGGCAGGTAGTGGAAGGAACAGTAGGAATCAAAAGAAGTACTACAGATGAAGAAGGAGAAGTAGCAGAATATAAACCAAAAGATCAGGTAAAACTTCAGCAGGGAGAAAGACACAGATTAATAGGTCTTTCAGGCTGGGGAATCGTAGCTGAAATATGGCAGCATACTGATGCATCCAATCCTTCAGATGAAGATGATATTGTAAGAGTACAGGATGACTTTGGAAGATAAAATAAAAAAACAGCATCAATTATGATGCTGTTTTTTTATTTTGGTAAGGAAGCTGGATGCTGGAAGAGAGAAATTCCTGGAGATTTTCAGAAGGATTATTTCTGCTATTGATCTAATGCTTCACAGAAAATGGGACAGACAAAAATTAAACCTATAAGGTTTTTTTATGGAAAGTTTTAATATCATAAAAAACCAGTATCAAATTGATACTGGTTTATATTTTCAAGGATATCCTGAAACAGAGAAGTTATGAGGATTTCAATTAAATAAACTGTCAAACAGTACCTCTATCATCCAGCCTCCATCTTCCCGCTCTTAAAACGTCACATCCAGTCCCACATAGAAATTCGCTTTCATAATCGGTGCATAGACCATTCCGCCATCAAAATAATTTCCGAAAGGATTTCTAAAATCGATGATTGCATTTTTCTGGTAATAAGAAGTAAGGTTTTCTCCCCCTATATAAGCCCTGATCTTTTTGTTGAAATTTCTTGAGATCTGTGCATTCAATACCGCATAAGAATTAGAATATCTTGGCAACTGAAATTCTGTAGGATTGTCTGACATATCAGGAAGTCTTTGTTTTCCTACCCAGTTTAAAGTGGTATCAAAGCTCCAGAAACCACCTTTGTCATTTTTATTGGTTGCATAGGCAAGGTTTATAAATCCTCTGTGTTTTGCCATAAAAGGAACTTCTCTTCTTCCTCCAATATAATCCGCCTGTACATCATAATATTTATAAGCCAGTCTTACATCAAAGTTCTTGAAAGGCGTAAAATCCCATTGGGTCTGGAATGAATTAGCAAATGATTTACCTTCCAGGTTATAGAATGTAAGCTGCTGGGGAGATTGGTCTAAATCTACTAATACCTGATCCTGGAAGTCTGTTCTGAAAAAGTCAGCAATGATCGTGGATTTTCTTCCGAAAAGCTTAAATTCCTGCTGTAAGCTTGCTCCGTAGTTCCATGCAATCTCAGGCTTTAAACCATAAATATTTCCTCCGTTAGGTAGGATATTGATTGCTCTGTTAGAAGCAAAATACTGCTGACTCTCTGCAAATACATTCGCCGTTCTAAATCCTCTTCCTGCAGAAAGTCTTAAAATAGTCTGTGGAGTAAAGTCGTACTTAAAATTCACTCTCGGTGTAAACTGAGTTCCTGCCAGGTTGTGGAAATCTACTCGGGTTCCCGCTACTAAAGTATATTTTAAGCCTGTTAAAGTATATTCAGCAAAGATTCCCGGAACAATTTCGTTTCTTTTCATATTATCCACTAAATAAGTCTCCTCATAACCATCATACAAGAAACTTGCTCCCGCTTTATATTTGTGGTTGGTGTTTCCAATAATACTTTCAAAAATTAAATTTGAATAATAGGTATGCTGTTTTCCGTAATAATTTCTCAGTCCAAAGAAGCTGTCCTGCTGGTGATAAACATATTGGTTCATCCAACCGATACTTTGATAAGGCTTTCCTTTAAAAACATATCCTGTTTTGTTCCAAATCTGAAATCTTGAAATATCAATTCCAACACCATAAGCCGGTTGTTTATCTTGTGCTAGTTTCTTGTCGAAGGCAATTTGTCCTGCAGTTCTTTCATCCCGGATAAAATTAATTCCAAAATGAGACCCGAATCCTGACTTTTCAAGGTCATTATAATTCAGGAGATAAGCTGCATTGATCTGTGTTCCTTTGGGTCTGTCAAGAAAACCGTCATCATTCATATCTGTATTCCCGAAAGTTCCGTTTCCGTGAAGAAGGAAAGTTTGTGACCACTTATCATTAATGGGAGAAACATGGGTAATATTCGCTTCAGCTCTTCCGTTAAAATCCGAAAAAAGATTGAGAGAAGTTTCAGGTTCCTTAGCATTCTTCAATAATTCAGTATTGATCTGCCCAGTAATACTTTCATAACCATTGGTTACCGTACTTCCACCTTTCGTTAACTGAATACTTTCAATCCATCTTCCCGGTATAAAATTCAACCCATAAGCAGAAGCTAATCCTCTGATCTCAGGCAGCTGTTCTTTCGTTAAGCTGGTATATTTTTGATCCAATCCCAGCATTTTCAGCTGCTTTGTACCTGTTACGGCATTGCTGAAAGAAACATCTACGGTTGCATTGGTTTCAAAACTTTCAGATAAATTACAACATGCCGCTTTTAACAGCTCTTTTTTATCAATATTAAAAACCAGCCCTGCTTCTTTCTTGCTTAAAGATGTAGCTGCTTTAGAACCTGTTACTACAACTCCGTCAATACTCTTCTCATGTTTGCTGTGAGAATCATTGTCAGCGGGAGCTGCGTGATCTTTATGGTTTTCATGTTTCGTCTCTTCTTCATAATGAACCTTTGGATTAGCCTCTCCAAAAGTGAAATCTCTGTCATACAGGCAACATCCCGGAAGACCATTATAAGTGGAATCTAAAGCCTTGTATTTCTCGTTATCATGTCCTGCATCCGCAATAGCCTTCAATATCTTATCCGATGAGGTTTTGGCAGCATCAAAATGTAAAAAAACCGTTTGCTTTTCGGCATTCCATTCCGCAGAGTCTGCTCCTGCACCTTTAGCCGCTTTTTCAATTCTGGCTTTGCATGATGCACAGTTTCCTCTTACATAGAACTCGTTGTCCTTTTTAGCTGGAGTTGTTGTATTGGCATGATGTTCATGGTGAGATTCTGCTTGTGTTGGCTGTAGATCTCTTTCATATAAACAACACCCAGGAAGACTTTTGTAAACATCATCCGAAGCTTTGAATTTTTCATTATCGTGACCTGCTTCCGCTACTTTTTTCAGAATATCGTCAGCAGAAATTTTATCCGTTTCTAGAGTGAGTGTTTGGAGATCAACAGAATAAACAGCAGTTTTTGCACCTGCTTTTTTTGCGGCTCCTTCAATTCTTGTTTTGCACATTTCACAGTTCCCTTTTACTTTGAACTGATTTTTCTGAAGATTTTGAGCCGATATAAATTGTGTAAATAAGAATAATGCACCAAGTATTAACCTGGAAATATATAATTTCATTTGTTTAAAGTTTAGATTAAATAAAATACGGTTCATTACAATGTATAACGAACTCACAATGTTTTAATTAACCTATTTTAGGAGGTTGCCAGATTTCCTTTAATCGGTCGGAAAGGTAAGGGTCTGAATACTGAAACTGAGGATTCTTATTCGCTTTATAATAAGACAGTTCCAGACGCAGGTTTTTTGAAAAAGGAGTCTCAATAAAAGTAAAGCAGGCAACACATGACGAACAACAATCATCATTACATGACTTTGTAGCATCATCTTTACCCTCTTTTTTTGAGGAATGATTTTTACAGCAGTCGCTCTTCTTTCCGGATTCTGCTTTGCAGCAGGTTTCCTGCATAGATTGAGCGTAGAAACTATCCTTAGGAACCAGAAAAATTCCCAAACAAAATACTATTGCCAGTATGTGAAATAGCTTCATAGCTACAAAAATACAAAATTTATGGCAAAGGATCACCAACTTTTAGAGAACAGCTGTGCCAAGGTTCTCCATGAGCTGGGTTCACTTTAGGTTTTTCTCCCATAGCCAGATTTTGTGAAGCGGTTTGAGCCTTTGCCTGAACTGGAGTTGGTGTAGGAGTAACCTGTATATTGTTTTGTGCAGATTGAGGGGCCGCAGCCGGTTTACTGCTCAAAGGCTGTCCTACAGGGATGTCACATCGGTGTCCCGGTTGTCCATGTGGCGGATTCATTCCCGGAGCTGTTTTCACTGATTGAGCACTGTTATTCATGGTTACTTTCGCTGGGGATGCTTTACCAGGGTCAATTTGAATGGTATTGTTCGCTCCTACACTGATATTTTGAGAAGCAGGAGTTGCTGTTGGCTGGCTGTTTAAAGGCTGTCCTACAGGAATATCACATCGGTGTCCCGGTTGCCCGTGCGCAGGATTCATTCCCGAAGCAGTGGCCATTGCAGCTGGAGCCGCATTGGATTGGATTCCCGCCTGATCCATCAGTGAAGCTTTTGGAGCATTGTTTAGAGCTACAGAAGGCTGTTGCGAACCAGCTTCTTCTTTTAAATAAGTTGCTTTTTCATCTTTTTTACAAGAGACAGCTAATATTGATACAGAGATCAAACCTAAAAATGTATTCTTCATATCCTTGATTGGGTATGAAACAAAATTAGCAAAACATTTTCAATTGTTTTGCTAATTTTATATTTATAATACGATTTTTAGATTAATTTTTTACAAGAAGCCTAAATCCTTCTCCGTGAACGTTGATAATTTCCAATCCTTCATCATCTTTCAATAACTTACGAAGCTTAGCGATATACACGTCCATACTTCTTGCTGTAAAGTAATTTTCCTTTTTCCAGATCTTTCTAAGCGCAAGATCTCTTGGCATGAAATCGTTTCTGTGGATGCAAAGAAGCTTTAATAGCTCATTTTCTTTTGGAGAAAGTTTATATTCTTTATCACCTACCTTCAGTTGTCTCAGCATAGAATCGAAGAAGATATTGCTGATTTTGAACTGCTCCTGTTCTTCATTTTCCAGCGTAGAGCTTCTTTGAAGAATCGCCTTGATCTTGTATAAAAGAAGTTCTGTATCAAATGGTTTTGTGATATAGTCATCAGCTCCCAGTTGGTACCCTTTCAGGATATCTTCTCTCATATTTCTTGCAGTAAGGAATATGATCGGAGTATTTTTATCAATTTTTTTCACATCTTCCGCCAATGAAAATCCGTCCTTTTTAGGCATCATTACGTCAAATATACAGATGTCGAATTCATTTTCTGTAAATTCTTTCAATCCCTGTTCTCCATCAGTGGCAAGGGTTACTTCAAAATTATTGATGGTTAAATAATCTTTAAGCACCGCTCCGAAACTCTGATCGTCCTCTACTAATAATATTCTGTTGCTCATAACTTTTACTAATTAATAATTAACAATTAAGAATGAACTGCCTCACTCTCTCTTCTTATATTTTGTTTTTTTGGTTTCTTATTTTATAATGGATAAATGAGAGTTGATAATTGATACGAAATATTTTTTATCACCAATATATTATCATTTATCACTCATTGCTTATCTTTTATATCTTAGCTCATTGGCAGCTTGATTGTAAATGTGCTTCCATCACCTTTGTTGGATTCTACAATAATCTGTCCTTTGTGCAGTTCTACAATTTTTTTAACGTAGGAAAGACCTAATCCCTGTCCTTTTACGTTGTGAATATTTCCTGTCTCTTCTCTGAAGAATTTCTCGAAGATTTTTGTTTTATTCTGAGTTTCCATTCCCATTCCCTTATCTGATATTTCGATAACATACCAGTGCCCTTCATTTCTGGTTTCCACATGAATTTCCGGCGCTTCAGGAGAATACTTGTTGGCATTATCTAATAAGTTGACCAGCATATTCGAGATGTGGAATTCATCAATTTTAAAATTATAATGAGTGGCATTGAATTTTTGAGTCAGGCTACCGTTTCTCTGCTGTACAATCAGATTGAAGGATTCTGTTGTCCTTTTAATCAATTCCCTTACATTAGTTTCTTTCAGAAATAGTTCTACCTCATTTCGTTCAAGCTTAGACATGTTCAGAACATTTTCCACCTGCTTTTTCATCCTTAGATTTTCCTGTTTAATCAATTCTGAATAATACTTTACCTTATCCGGATTGGTAGCAATTTTATCATTTGCTAATGAATCAGTTGCCACGGAAATGGTTGCTAGCGGTGTCTTGAATTCGTGAGACATATTATTGATGAAGTCTGTTTTCACTTCAGCCAATTTTTTCTGTCTCATCATATAATTAATGGAAATAATATAAATCCCAAGAATCGTAAGCAATGAAAGGAAAGTTCCCAACAGCATCGGCCAGTTGTTCATCGCTAAAGAATATTCTTTCTTAGGGAAAACTACAGCCAGATTATATAAGGTATTGTACTTTTTATCAGTAAAAAGAGGATAGCTATAGGTATTGCTGTCTTTTTTTTCTTTGTAGGCTTTATTGGCAATACTGGTAAGTTTGTTGTCTTTATCAACAATTCCATATCCGAACTTGGCAGTAATTCCTCTGATTTTCAATTCTTTTGTGATCACTGAATCTAGAGTAGCCGGGCTCACCCTTTGTGCAATGGGTAAATTGTTTCCGTATACCTTTACGAATTCTTTTACAGCGTAATCCCCGGTTTCAATATCTTGATTGATATCCGAGGTGAGAATTTCGCGGTTGGTGGTATCTCTTTTTATTTTGTAAGCAGCTTCATCCGTATATAGAGTAGTCAGTTTTACAGAATCTCCTTTTTTAGAAATAGGAAGCTGTGCATTCGAAATAATATTCTTGGAATAGATAATCTGTCTCTGCGTTCCGGAATCTTCTACCTGTTGAATGGTAGTAAGCGAAGGATTCTTGCTGTTGGCAAGAATGGTACTTCTGTTATCCTTGGTTAGATATTTATCAGCTTCAATTTCTTCAATTGTTTTTGAAGTGCTTTCCAAAACGGAATAAACTTTATTTGAAAAGTCCTGTTCCAGTACTCCGTAATAGCCTTTCAACCAATAAAATTGGAGCGTAACGAAGACAATAAGTGAGATCGTCATAAACACCGAAATTATTGGGATGAATTTATTATTCATTATTTAATTATATATGTTTTGGAAAAATGAATGTTAAAATTAATTGTTTTAAGACTAGGTAAACAAAAAACGAGCCAAAAAATTATGTTTTTTTTCTTAAAAGACAGTTTTTTAACAATTATTTATGAATTATTGTTTACTTGTCATAGGAAAAGTCCTTTCTGTAAATAAAGAGTTACCTTTAATCAAAATTATTACTTTATGGAATCTAATATCATTTTCAACAAAGATTTTGATTCGAAAAGCGTCTATGTAATGGTTATTTACAAGGCTGATGTTTCGAAAGTGTGGAACTATTTTACCCAATCCGAATTATTGGATCAGTGGTGGGGGCCAAGACCCTGGAAGTCTGAAACGGTAAAACAGGATTTTAAAGAAGGCGGAATCTGGTTGTATGCTATGGTAGGTCCGAATGGAGAAAAAGGATATTCTCAATCCCAATACGGAGAAATCATAGAACATAGAAGTTTTGATTGGACGAGTGCTTTCTGTGATGAAAATGGGGATGTGAACAAAGATGCTCCAAAATCAAAATGGTTGATTGGTTTCACGGGAGTAGAGGAAGGAACAAAAGTAACGGTTAATATTCACTATCAATCTGAAGAAGTAATGAAGGAAATGCTGGATATGGGGTTTGAAGAAGGTTTTAAAATGGGGCTCAGTCAGCTTAAGGAAATCATTGGATGATAGATTTTTACTTTTATAAAAAATGAAAATCGGGTGCCTCAATTGAAGTACCCGATGTAATGAAATATGAATAAAAAATGTTTCGTGTTATTTCAGGCTTATAGTTTTTCTATGCTGATAAAAGTTCCGTCTGTTGGAACAACTTTGTAAACATCGGCAACCGTCAGGATAGAAACCCCTCCAGAAACCTGAACTTTAAGTTTGTCTCCTTTGTCGAACATGGCTAAGAACTCCATTGTTCCCACTCTGTTGGCCCCAGCTGTAATCAGGATGGCTTCATTTAAAGGAACATCATTTCGGGCAAGGATAGCTTCATTTTTTAAAGCCCTGAACGAAATCACAGGTGGGCTCACGTGGATCCCTGAAGTTTTTACTTTTAAGCTGATAAGAATCTTATAAAATCCGGATTCCTTGAATGTGAAATTGCTGAAGTCGCTGTTTACCGCTCCCTGAGGATCAATAATGCCAAGTTTATCTCCATCCAATGTGTTATTGTAGAATCCAAAAGGAACATCTTTTTGTCCACATCCGATAAGAATACATCCTACAGTTGGAAAATCACTTTCAGCGGTTGTCGGGTTCATACTGGCACGGGTCGTTCTTCCTCCACTTTCATAAAAAGTAGGTTTCCATTGATCTCCATCATATACTACCACTCTTTGAATATCTTTTCTGTACATAATCATACCCTGCATAGAAGGATCTTTATCAAAACGATTAGATTGACTGGCATTATACAGGGGTAATTCTGTTTCATTGTTTACCGTAGGGATCATCATCCCTTTAGATTGTGCTGAATTATCTTCTTTGTTCACAACACTGAACATGGAATTGGGACTTGGATTGGATGCACTACCAATGATAACCTGGGAAAATGCCATCTTGGCTGTTATTAGAAGTGCAGCGATATATATTTTCTTTCTCATCTTAGTTCAATTTTTCTATATAGATAAAAGTATCTTTATCATTCATTTTAAAATTCACACCAGCACCCACATTTAATCCTGTGTCAGCCTGAATACCAGCTCTTATTCGGATCTGGTCTCCTGCATGCAGATATTTTGTTGTGGAAAAGTTGTTCACAGAGTTTGAACTGCCGCCTGTTACCAACAATCCGTAAAGCAGAAAACTGTTTTCATGAATTTTTTGCCATCCTTCTCCAGCGGCATTGGCATATAGAGCCTGTAATGAAACAATGGTAGCTGCATTTCCCACAGAAAGTCCTCCGGCACTGCTTGTTTTTATAGATGGGTTAATTCTGTAAAAACCATCTGCAGGAATTGTAATTTCTCCACTAGCATTTACCGTAACCCCTAAATTATTTATATTATTTCTATCAAAATCGTTTAAAATATTAAAAGGGAGGGTAGGACGTCCTGTAATTCCCAATACATTGGCAACAGATACATCAGATGAATTGGATCCCAGAATACTTACATTTTTATAATTTTTGATACTTCTCTCTGTGGCAGCAATCCATCTGTAACCATCATATTTTACTACATCTTTAATCTCCTTGCTGTAAAATACCAAACCATTATCTTCAGGTTTGTTTTCATACAGATCCGGATGTGCTACATTATAATTAGGAAGTTCAGTATGGTTTTCAACAACAGGAAGCATAATTCCTTTTGAATTGTGCTCTACCTGTAAAGCTGCTCTTGGATGAACTGTTTCAGGTTTGTTACCCATTTTTACCTGAGCAAATCCCAGTGTGCTTATTGCTGTTACAATAAAAACTTGGAGCGTAATCGTTTTTCTGATCATTTTAATCACTTACTTTGGTGAACATTATTTCTCTTGGATAGTATTTGGCGATATTGGCATTGGCTGCAGCGGTAAGAGTAACCACTACAGATACTGTTGCCAATGGGGAATGTATTCTTGAAACAATATAATCTCCAGGATTCAAGCGGATTCTTGTGGTGGTGAAAGCTGCCGTATTGGTGTCCCCGCCAATTCCCAGAATACCATAATAATCAGGGAAGAATGTGGTAAGTTTTACTTCATTGTAACTTCCGTTACTTTGTTTCAGGTAGGCTCTCAGTTGATATTGAGGACCACTTGTCAGGGATACGGCACCTCCTGTTTTGGAAGGGACATTCAGGTAAATGTCATAAACACCGGCTTCATTAATGACGAATTTGGCATTATCAAAGCTTTTGTCTCCATAAAGCCCTCCTCCTGCCACTACTGCAGTTTCCCTTGTTATATTAAGGTTATTATAGGATTGTTTACCGTCAACAGCAGCACTGAAGCCCAATCCTACGTGTCTGCCACATCCAAGAAGGATACATACAACACTTGTCTCTTCATCAGCATTGGATAAAAATCTGGACTGTTTCATTTTGAATTCGGCAGCGGTAGGTTCATTGTTCCATTTTTCTCCGTCATAGGAATAAAATGTAGCATGTGTTTTTTCGAACATCATCATTCCTGTCATCTCAGTATCTGGGGTGGTGGTGCTATATAATGGAAGGTTCTCCGGTGCTGATACTTCAGGAAGCATCATCCCGTAATTTTTTCCTTCATATTTTCCGTCTACCTGTAAAATGGCCTTGTTGTGGATTTCAACCGTTGGGTTTTTCGAAATACCTACTTGTGAAAAGGCCATACTGACAATGAGCAACATTAAAGAAGTGCTAATTTTTTTCATGGTTTGATTTCTATTTAAATTTTAATCTGTCTTATTCAGAAGAATTTTTTTGAAATACATAGTTTTTCAGTCATTAATTTTTTGTGTGTTTTTTCAAATTTTTATCCTTCCCGGCTCACGGTGAGTCGGGATATCATTTGGTTGTGTCTTTTTTTCAGTACTGTACATAAAGTGTAAGACTGAAGAAATTGACCATAGTATTCTGAGGGAAATTGACCATAGTAGTAGGTCAAAAGAATGTGGTCTGGAAGCCTCTAAATTACAACTCTAATATAGAATATGCCTAGCAAATTCTAAATATTTATAAAATATTAATATGTAATTCGTAAAAAATGACTGTAAGCGTCTGGGAATGAAATTGTTTAAAAATTTAACCAAAAATAAAAAATTAGAATAATTTTTAAATGATTGCGCTATTTTTGTTTAAAAAAAATAGAGACAAGTTTTTGGCTTGTCTCTATTTGTATAAGGTATGCAGTATTTTAGGTGGGTTTTGGTAATGATGGTATGGTTTCATTGTCAAATTTCTAAATAACCGCAGTTTTGAATTTAAATCAGCTCTTCTTCCTGGAAGTACTGGATAATTGCCTTTTTCATAAGCAAGGTCTGCTCATTAGGTTTTAATTCCGGAAGATCTTCCAATTTTTCAAACTGTGGCCACCCATCTTCATAGTGTGTAAATTTGTAATATCCAAAAGGCTCAAGCAATCTGCAAACAGCAATATGGATGAGATTTACTTTGTCTTCTTTTGTATATTTCTGTTGCCCGCTGCCAAGTTCCTGTAGCCCTATTAAAAACAGTAAAGTCTCAATAGGTGGGTTCTTCTCGGTTTCGAAATTATCTTCGAAGAACTGTTCTATTTTTTTCCAATATTCGGACTCGTTCATATAATTGATAAATGATGATTGATAATTGATGTTGTTTAACGTTTAAGTTCTTCTCCTAGTTTCTTTTTATAGGCTGAAGTTGTTTTTAAAATTTCGCTGGCTTCATTAATAAGGTATTCCATTTTATCTTTTTTAAGTAAATGAAGTTCATCTATTAATTCCATCCAAAATAAGGTTTCATCGGCTTCTTCCACAACAATACATATCTTAGAGTATTTTTCTTTTGTGGACCGTGCCCGGCACATTGCTCTGTAATTGCTTGCTGTTGATGAGACAGATCTGAAAATTTGTTTTCTGATATTTGATATCTTATCGGAATATGGAATTTCAGACAACTCATTAATAATTGTAATTGTTAATGTTTTAGTTCTTTTTGAAAAGATCTGGTTATAGTCGTTCATGAAATCCATATCAATTATCATTTATCGATGATCATTTATCTTCAATAAGAACGCATACTCAAGTGCGTCTTCCTTCAGGGATTCAAATCTTCCACTTGCACCTCCATGACCTGAGCTCATATCTGTTTTAAAGATCAGGATGTTGTCATCTGTCTTCAGTTCCCTAAGTTTTGCAGTCCATTTTGCAGGTTCCCAATATTGTACCTGAGAATCATGGAATCCTGTTGTGATAAGAATGTTTGGATAGTCTTTGGCTTCAACATTGTCATAAGGAGAATAATCTTTCATATAATGATAGTATTCCTTGTCATTAGGATTTCCCCATTCATCATATTCCCCTGTTGTTAATGGAATAGTGTCATCTAACATAGTAGTAACAACGTCCACAAAAGGAACCTGTGCAACAATACCGTTGAATAATTGAGGTTCGTAGTTGACAACCGCTCCTACCAAAAGACCTCCGGCACTTCCACCCATGGCATACATATGATTGGATGAAGTATAGTTTTCCTTAACCAGATATTTTCCGGCATCAATAAAATCAAAGAAGGTATTTTTCTTGAATAGCATCTTTCCATCCTCATACCATTCTCTTCCCAGATATTCACCACCACGGATGTGAGCAATGGCATAAATAAAGCCACGATCAAGGATGGATAACCTTACATTTGAAAAGCTGGCGTCAACAGTATGTCCATAACTTCCATATCCATATAATAAAAGTGGAGTATCTGCTGATTTCTTTGTGTCTTTATGATAAACAAGAGAAATAGGGATTTTTGTTTCCCCATCTCTGGAATCTGCCCATATTCTTTCGGAAATATAATTTTCCGGGAAGAACTTACCTCCTAAAACCTCTTGCTGTTTCAGAAGTTTTGTAGTTTTGTCCTTCATGTTGTACTCGTATGTAGAACCAGGCTGAGTAAGGGAAGTATAGCCGTAGCGTAGAACTTCGGTGTCAAATTCCAGATTAATTCCGATATAAGCTGTATACGTTGGATCTGAGAAAGGAAGGTAATAAGACTCTTGAGTTTTTTCATCAATAATCTTGATTTGAAGCAGTCCTTTTTCTCTTTCTTCAAGAACCAGATAATCCTGGAAGATTTCAAAGCCTTCCAATAAAACTTCAGGACGGTGAGGGATGACGTCTACCCAGTTTTCCATACCACAGTTTTCAATCTTAGTTTTTACAATTTTGAAGTTCGTAGCGTCATCAGCATTCGTGATAATGTAGAATTCATCTTTGTAATGCTCTACGGAATATTCAAGGTCATCTATTCTTGGCTGAATCACTTTCCAGTCTGCAAAAACATTGTCTGCAGGGATAAAATGATGCTCATCAGAAATTGTACTTGAACTTGCAATGAAAATATATTGCAGGGATTTTGTTTTGAAAACATTTACATCAAATGTGTCATCTTCTTCATGGAAGATCAGGACATCTTGCGAAGCATCAGTTCCTAGTTTGTGTCTGTAAACCTGGAATGCGCGAAGGCTTTTGTCTTTTCTGATGTAAAATACATGTTGATTGTCATTAGCCCAAACGGCTTTTCCTGTAGTGTTCAGAATTTTATCGGGAAGAATTTCTCCGGTCTTTAAGTTTTTGAAGTTTAAAGAGTAGATTCTTCGTCCTACATTGTCTGAAGAAAAAGAAGCCAATTCATTATTAGGGCTTACCGCAACACTTCCTACCTCGAAGAAATCTTCACCTTCTGCCAACCTATTAACGTTAAGTACAATTTCTTCCTCGTTATCCAGGCTTTCATACTTTCTGCAGAAGATAGGATATTCTTGGCCTTCTTCGTAGCGTACAATGTACCAGTATTCATTAAAGAAATAGGGAAGGGATTCATCATCCTTTTTATAACGGGCTTTCATTTCTTCGAAGAGTTCTTCCTGTAGTTCTTCGGTGTCTTTCATGATGAATTCTTCGTAAGCATTTTCTTCTTCAAGATATTGGATAACTTCCGGATTTTCCCTTTCATTAAGCCAGAAGTAATTATCAATTCTTCTGTCGCCGTGGGTTTCTAGTATTTTTTCTATTTTTTTTGCCTGTGGAGCTTTCATCAGAATATTTTATTTTTTTGCAGGGCCTGATATGCTTTATCAGAACGTGCTATTTAATGTTAATTTTTGTTCAAATGTAGTTAAAAAAAAACCATCTTTCCTGTATTGAAAAGATGGTTGAGCTTATTTTTTTGTATTAAAGACTATTTGTGTAGCGCTTTAATATATTTTTCTAGGGCCATAGTCATAGAAGGAGTTTCCTTCGTAGGAGCCATTAGATCTACTTTTAATCCCGCTTCTTCCGCTGCAGCCAAAGTCGTGTTACCGAAAACTCCGATCTTTGTTTCATCCTGTTTGAAGTCAGGGAAATTCTGTTGTAGAGATTTGATTCCTTGTGGGCTGAAGAAGATCAACATATCGTAATCTTGAATGTTGATATCAGTCAGGTCACTACATACAGTACGGTACATAATTGCTCTTGTCCATTCAATATTTGCAGAATCCAAAGTTTTTACAATGTCCGGACTTAAAACATCTGAAGATGGCAACAGATATTTTTCAGTAGGAAACTTCTTGAACAGAGGAAGTAGATCTGAGAAGTTTTTCTCCCCAAAGCTGATCTTTCTTTTTCTATACACAATGTGCTTCTGAAGATAATTGGCAATTGCTTCCGACTGGCAGATGTATCTCATTGTATCTGGAACTGCAAAACGCAATTCTTCTGCAAGTCTGAAATAATGGTCAATAGCATTTTTACTGGTAAAAATGATACCGGTATATTGCGTCAGATCTATTTTCTGAGTTCTGAGCTCTTTATTGTCAACCCCTTCGACGTGGATAAATGGACGGAAATCAATCTTTATTTTTTCCTTCTTCGCTATATCCAGATATGGAGAAGACTCACTAGGCGCTGGTTGAGAAACCAATATAGACTTTATTCTCATCTTTGACTTTATTAAAAAAATAACAGCTTCCAAAGCAGTAATAATGGTGTGATTTGGAGCGTGCAAATATACAAAAATTTATAATACCATTTCTCCGGAAGAATCTTGTTCTTGTGAAATAAATAGAAAAAAACTTTGAAAATGAATACAAAAGAAAAGAAGAAGAAATAATATAAGAAGGTTTTATTTCTGTCTATAGGGAAGTAATAATGGGTAACACACAAAATTATCATCAAAAAAGACAGGATAAAATAGAATTTGGTGGAGGTGAAATAAAAAATAGTCCATTTTTTTCCATCCCCTATACTTTGATAGAATAAATAACCTAATGTTGATTTTATCAGATAAAAAAACATAACTGCCAGCAAGGTGTACCCAAACTTATTAAGCTGGTATCCCAAAATCTGCAGATCTGCAATAAACTTAGGAACTACCGGAATATACTGAGAGATCAGTACGGATAAAGTAAGTGTAATTACACAGGATGTAATAATCCAGCTCGGAAGGTTATTGCTTGCATCAAAATACTTTTGAAGCAGAAAATCTTTAAGACTGGCATCTCTCTCTATAATGTTCATCATAAAAACATATAAAAAGATACAGCCTATAAGTATAAAAATTACCCAATCGTTATTCTCAGGTATTCTTACATGATTGATGTAGTTTGGTGATGACGGCAAATTTTAAGTTTTTTATTTTTTTATTTAACTATAAATAACACAACTTGGCATAGAATTTCTTTATTGCTTCATCTGTTAAATTTAATATTACAATCTATTTTTCATTGATGATATGGAGCATTCAAAACTGTAGAAAACAATTTTTGTCTAATCCCGGAATCTTTGAAAAAGATTTTTGCAAAATTATAGATTATTTTGTATAAAATAAAAAGGTTAAATAAACTATCTTTGCAAACTGAAATGAAAAAACTCGTCATAATCCCAACATATAACGAAAAGGAAAATATTGAAAATATTATTTCCGCGGTTTTTGCATTGGAGGATGACTTTCATATCTTAGTAGTGGATGATTCTTCTCCAGATGGAACAGCGGATGTAGTAAAGGAATTACAGAATAAATATCCACATTATCTGCACCTTTCGATAAGACATATTAAAGATGGCTTAGGGAAAGCCTATATTCATGGGTTTAAGTGGGCGATCGAAAATAAATATGACTATATTTTTGAAATGGATGCCGATTTTTCGCATAACCCTAATGATCTACCTAAACTTTTTGAAGCCTGCCTGAATGCAGATATGGCCATCGGTTCCCGCTATTCAAAAGGAGTGAATGTGGTGAACTGGCCAATGGGAAGAGTTTTGTTATCTTATTTTGCATCAAAATATGTGAGATTTATTCTAGGACTTTCTATCCATGATACCACAGCCGGTTTTGTCTGCTTTTCACGAAAAGTATTGGAAGAAATCGGGTTGGATAATGTAAGATTGAAAGGATATGGATTTCAGATAGAAATGAAATTCAGAGCCTTTAAAAAAGGGTTCAGAATTGTAGAAGTTCCTATTATATTTACCAATAGAATTTTAGGAGAAAGCAAAATGAACGGTGGAATTATCCATGAAGCTGTTTTTGGTGTTTTAAACTTAAAATGGAAGTCAATCATCAATAGATTATAAAAATAAGCAGATGAAAAATTTGATTCTTGTTTTTGTTTTTCTGGGGCTTTTTTCATGTAGTGATTATATCGATAAGCCTAAAAATCTGATCGATCAGGATGTGATGGCAGAAGTTGTTGCAGAGCTTGTGATGAACGATCAGGTTAACTTTATGTATCAGAACAGAAATATGGAAGCTGGTACAAGGTTTATTTTAAAATCTCATAATATAAAACCGGATGACTTTGTTGAAAGTTTTAAATATTATGTGATTAAAGAAGAAATGGAAGGCATAGCAAATGATGCACAGCAAATTTTACTGAAGAAAGATCCCAAGGCGGATCAATATGTAAAAGATAAGCTGAAAAAGGCTGAATTAGGAATGCCTCAAAAATAAATAATGATGTAGCGGGTTTTGCCCGGACAATGATAATTGCTGATCGCAGTGAGCTAAAAAAGTGTACAAATGAAATTTTTTAATATCGAAAAAACCTCTGAAGGAAAAGCTAGGGCAGGGGAGATTACTACAGACCACGGGAAGATTGAAACTCCCATTTTTATGCCGGTAGGAACTGTTGCAAGTGTAAAAACAGTTCATCAGAGAGAATTAAAAGAAGACATTAAAGCCCAGATTATTTTGGGAAATACTTACCACCTTTATCTTCGTCCAGGAATGGAAACGATGCAGGATGCCGGTGGTCTACATAAATTCATGAACTGGGATCTTCCTATTCTTACAGATTCAGGAGGTTTTCAGGTGTTCTCGTTAGCGAGTAACAGAAAAATGACCGAAGAAGGAGCAAGGTTCAAGTCTCATATTGACGGAAGCTATCACATGTTCTCTCCTGAAAGATCAATGGAAATCCAGAGACAGATTGGAGCAGACATTTTCATGGCTTTTGACGAATGTACACCTTATCCATGTGATTACAACCAGGCGAAATCATCTATGGAGCTTACCCACCGTTGGCTGAAAAGATGTATTGACTGGACTAATAACAATCCTGAATTATACGGACATAAGCAAAGACTTTTCCCAATTGTTCAGGGATCTACTTATTCAGACTTAAGAAAAATTTCTGCAGAAGTAATTTCTGAAGCAGGAGCTGAAGGAAATGCTATCGGAGGGCTTTCTGTAGGAGAGCCTGAAGAGGAAATGTACAGAATCACTGATGAAGTAACAGATATCCTTCCAAAAGAAAAACCAAGATACCTTATGGGAGTGGGAACTCCTTGGAATATTCTTGAATCTATCGGATTAGGAATTGATATGATGGATTGCGTTATGCCTACCAGAAATGCCAGAAATGCAATGCTTTTCACATGGCAAGGGGTAATGAATCTTAAAAACGAAAAATGGAAGCGTGATTTCTCGCCTTTGGATGAATTCGGAACCAGCTTTGTGGATCATGAATATTCAAAAGCGTATCTTCGTCACCTGTTTGTATCCAAAGAATATCTGGCAAAACAGATTGCTTCAATTCATAATCTTGCGTTTTACCTTGATCTGGTAAAAGTAGCAAGAGAGCACATCATAGCAGGAGACTTCTATGAGTGGAAAAATTCTGTAGTACCTGTTCTTAGACAAAGACTGTAAAAGACATATGCTTAAGATTGTAGACAGATATATCATTAAAAAATACCTTGGAACTTTTAGTTTCATGCTGGTACTATTGTCTATAGTGGTACTTGTTATCGATGTTCAGCAAAAGATCCCAAGGATAGAAAATGCAAAAGCTCTTGATCCCAAATTAGATCTTGGGTATTTCCTGATTCATTTTTATCCTTTCTGGATTATTAATCTTGTGGTGACATTCCTTTCCATCCTGGTATTTATCACTGTGATCTATTTCACATCCAGAATGGCCAATAACACTGAAATTGTGGCTATTATCAGCAGTGGTGCCAGTTTCCATAGATTTTCAAAACCTTATCTCTATACTTCGATTCTGATTGCATTGATGGCACTCGTGGTGTATCATTTGGTGCTCCCTTGGGCAAATATCAAGAAAAATGAACTGGAAGCATATACTTATAATGCTGCTAATAAAGAAAAAATTCTTGGAACTGCTCCAGCCTCTTCACAGCTAAGCAGAACTGAATATATCTTTGTAGATTCCTGGAATAAAAGAGAAAAAAGAGGATCCAGCTTTGTATATCAAAAGTTCGATACCCATAGAAAAATGGTGTACGAATTAAAAGCCAGTGAAGTATATTGGGATCAGGACAAAAAACAGTTTGTTCTAAATAATTATCTGGAAAAAACCATCAATAAAGATAATACAGAGAAACTGAATAATGGGATAGAGCTTAGAAAAAACTACAGCCATTCTCCTGAAGAACTTTTCCCGAATGAACTTTTAGGACAAAATAAAACCACACCGGAACTTTTAAAATTCATAGAAAGAGAAAAAGCCAGAGGAAACAGTAACCTGAATTCTTATCTGAATGAGCTTCATCAAAGAACTTCAATGCCGGTTTCTATTATTATTCTTACTTTCCTTGCTCTTTCCCTTTCTTCTCAAAAGAAAAGAGGAGGTTTGGGGATTAATCTTGCTATCGGAATTTCATTGGCCTTCCTTTTTGTCTTTTCATTTGAAGCTTTAAAGGTGGTTTCAGAGAATAAGAGTTTGTCACCAGCTTTGGCGATGTGGCTGCCTAATTTGGTATTTCTTCCGCTTACTCTATATCTTTATATCAAAAGAGCGAATCAGTAAAGAAGTTTTACTTCTTTGTGATAGAAAGAACGCAGACCATCATTTTCCAATTCGATCCAAAGTTCACCCTTTTTATCGGCATTTCGGATGATGCCATTTTGTCTCTCTTTTTCAATTTCAAAGACTGAGATCTCATCCTTTCGGAATAAGTTTTTATTGAAGTTGTCTAGAATTTCCTGGTCAGAAGGAATATTTTTCAGTTTCTCTGACAAGAATTCATGAAGGTTTAAACTAAGCTCTTCAAGATCAAATTCCTTCCCTGTCTGCGTTAGAAGTGAACCAGCATTCGATATTTCTTCAAATTTGTCCTGAAGAATATTAATTCCCGTTCCGATAATGAAATAATTATTTTGATTAATTTTTTTCTTTTCAATCAAAATTCCAACGATTTTTTTACCTTTAAGGATAATATCATTCGGCCATTTGATTTTTACGTCATTATCAGCCAAATTGGCAAGGAAATCCCTTACAAGTATTGCGGTATAATAATTGAATATAAAGTGGGAGCACAAGATGTTTTGAGTATTCACTGCCAGCGTATAAGCCAGATTTTTTCCGGCGGTAGGAGTCCAGGTATTTCCATACTGGCCACGGCCTTTAGTTTGATTGAAAGTATGCAATCCTATAAAATCTGAATCTTCGTAAAGTAAAAACTTTGATATTTCGTCATTAGTAGAAGAACATTCTTTCAGATAGAAGAGTTGGCTCATTTAAGAAAACTTTAAGACATTAAGGGGGTAAAAGTAAGGTTAAAGTAAAGAAAAAACAATAAATTTGCAGATTATAGTATTTTTTTAATGAATAAAACAGCAGAAAAACAAGCACTAATAGATAAAATCGTTGAAGCACTTCAAGACGTAAAGGGGGAAGATATTATGATCTTCGATCTTTCAAACATTGAAAACTCAGTAGCGGAGACGTTCGTAATATGTAGCGGTAACTCAAATACACAAGTTTCAGCATTAGCAGGAAGTGTAGAGAAAAAAGTGAGAAATGATCTGAAAGATAGACCTTGGCACGTTGAAGGAACTGAAAATGCAATGTGGGTATTGGTAGATTATGTTTCAGTAGTAGTTCACATTTTCCAGAAAGATGTACGTGAATATTACGATATCGAAGAACTTTGGGGTGACGCAGTCATTACCAAAATTGAAAATGAATAATAAAAATTTTAAAAAGTCTAAATGAATAACAAAGGATTCAATTGGTTCTTTCCTATTGCAATCATAGCTCTTTTGCTTTTCTTTGGTTCCAATTTCCTTGGTGGAGATACAGCAAAAACTATAGATGAAGATGGTTTCTTTAGAGAAATGCAGGCGGGGAAAGTCCAAAATATTATTATATACAAAGACATAGAGAAAGCTGATGTTTTCCTTACCAAAGAAGCAAAGTCAGCAATGGTTTCCAAAACCGGAAAGGAAAATAATCCTTTTTCAGCTTTAGATATGGCTCCAAAAGCAGATTATTCTGTAAAATATGGAGATCTTCAACTTTTCTTACAGAAATTTGAACAGATCAAAGCAACCAATCCGGCTATTAAAACAGCTAAAGATTATGGAACAGGTAAGAGTCCTTTCACAGATATTCTTGTATCTGCACTAATCTGGATTGCTATCTTGGGATTATTCTACTTCCTTCTTTTCAGAAAGATGGGCGGCGGCGGAGGTCCTGGCGGACAGATCTTCTCAATCGGGAAATCTAAAGCTAAGCTTTTCGATGAAAAAGAAAGAATTCAGGTAACATTTAAAGATGTTGCAGGATTGGAAGGTGCTAAAGAAGAAGTACAGGAAGTGGTAGACTTCTTGAAAAACTCTGAAAAATATACAAAATTAGGAGGTAAAATTCCCAAAGGAGTACTATTGGTAGGGCCTCCGGGAACAGGTAAAACCTTATTGGCAAAAGCTGTTGCAGGAGAAGCTAAAGTTCCTTTCTTCTCGCTTTCAGGATCTGATTTCGTGGAAATGTTTGTTGGAGTAGGAGCTTCAAGAGTAAGAGACCTTTTTGCTCAGGCGAAAGCTAAATCTCCAGCGATCATCTTTATTGATGAGATTGATGCCATAGGACGTGCAAGAGGAAAAAGTAATTTCTCAGGCGGAAACGATGAAAGAGAAAACACCTTGAACCAGCTTCTTACTGAAATGGATGGTTTCGGAACAGATGTGAATGTGATTGTAATGGCGGCTACCAACAGAGCAGATATCCTTGATAAAGCCTTGATGAGAGCAGGACGTTTTGACCGTTCAATCTATGTAGACCTTCCGGAATTACATGAAAGAAAAGACATTTTTGATGTTCATTTAAAGAAAATCAAACTTGATGATAATGTAGATAGAGATTTCTTAGCAAAACAAACTCCTGGATTCAGTGGAGCGGATATTGCTAATGTTTGTAACGAAGCAGCATTGATTGCAGCGAGATACAACCATACCTCTGTTACAAAACAGGACTTCCTGGATGCAGTAGATAGAATTATTGGTGGACTTGAAAAGAAAAATATGGCGATTAAGCCATCTGAGAAAAGAAGAGTGGCTTATCATGAGGCAGGTCACGCTACAATCTCTTGGCTGGTTGAGCATGCATCACCACTTTTAAAAGTAACCATTGTCCCAAGAGGACGCTCATTAGGTGCCGCTTGGTATCTTCCGGAAGAAAGACAGCTTACCACTACTGAACAGATGTTGGATGAAATGTGTGCAACATTAGGAGGTAGAGCAGCAGAGCAGGTGATCTTCAATAATATTTCAACAGGAGCACTTTCTGATCTGGAAACTGTTACGAAAAGAGCGCAGGCTATGGTTACGATCTATGGTTTAAGCCCAAATATCGGAAACATTTCTTATTATGACAGTTCAGGCCAGTCTGAATATTCTTTCGGAAAGCCGTATTCTGAAGAAACTGCTACAAAAATTGATGTAGAGATCAAAGCGATTATCGAAAATCAATATGAAAGAGCTGTAAGAATCTTGGATGAGAATAAAGATAAACTAGATGCTTTAGCGAATAAGCTTTTAGAAAAAGAAGTGATCTTCCGTGAAGACTTAGAAGAAATCTTTGGTAAAAGAGCTTGGGATCCTGAATTGACAGAGAAACCGGTTACCAATACAATTCCTGAAAAAGATCAGCCTGAAGTGTTGGAAACGCCTCAGATTAAAGAAAAAGAGGAGGAAAGCGAAATACAGGCTCCAGAAAGCCCAACACAGCTTTAAAATCCTTAAAAAATAGGAAATATAAAACCTGACAACTTTAAAATTGTCAGGTTTTTTCATATTTAAGGAGATATTTTGGAATCTATTGTAATTTATTTTCTATTTTTGTATAAAGTTGACTAAAAATAGATTAAGTTGAATTTATTCAAGAGGATTGTAAGCAAACTTACCAACCAGCCTGAAGAAGAAGAAAACCAGAGCCTGGAGAAGCTTGGGGATTCGCTAAAAAATGCGGATCTCGACTATAAGTTTGCGCAATTATTTACGCATTCGGGGGGATTTTTTAATTATTGTGCAGATGAAGCGGAGGCTCTACAAACTTTAAATCAAATTATCAAAATAGAAGGTATTAACAATCTTTTCTGTTGGGATAAGGAACTTCAGAACTTCTTAAACGTTGTGAAATCTCCTTATACGTCAGAATTGCAGTCATCCAATGATGCTGCATTTATCACTTGTGAATATCTGATTGCGTATGATGGCAGAATTATGCTTTCACACAATAATATTCTTCATTATCATTCTTCAAGGCTACCGGATAGGATTATCATCATTGCCAATGTTTCACAGATTGTAAACAACCTGAATGATGCCATGGGGAAAATAAAAAGAAACGGAAATATCAAGAACCTTACTTCCATCAGCGGAAGCCAGTCTAAAATGGACAGTTCTTCGAATTCCAATACAAAACTGTTTTTATTGCTGCTTGAAGATTAAGCACCCACTACTAAATTTTAAATTTTGGACAAAAACCTCATTCAAAGAACCGTTTCAGGTCTCGTTTATGTAGCCATTATCATTCTTTGTTCGACTCCGTTAGGGGCGCAACTTATCAACAGCATTCTTCCTGGTCTTATTCAGCAACAGTATCTTTACTATGGTTTGATAAGTCTTTTATTGGTAGTAGGAACCTGGGAATGTGTAAAGATCATGAAATTTGGAAAAGGATATGAAAAATGGATCGTGTATCCATTGGTTATTTTTATATTCTATGTTTTTTCCAAAAGATACTTCCATCATGATTTCTTTTTTGATTTCAGATTGAGTGAGATACTAGCTCTTGCCTTAATTGGTATTGCTGTAGTCACTTTATTTAAGTTTCCTAACGAATTATACTTTGACAGCGGAAAATTGATTTTTACGGTCATTTACGTGGCTCTACCGTTCAGTTTTGCATTAGGATTACCAAAGTTTTCCAGTTATAGCGATAGTTTCTCTCTGGAAGTTCTTTTCCTTTTTATCCTGATCTGGAGCAGTGATACTTTTGCTTACCTTGTAGGAAAGTTCTTTGGAAAACATAAGATGGCTCCTAAGATTTCTCCTAAAAAAACATGGGAAGGTTATATAGGAGGAGTTGTTCTTACATTGGTATTGTCTTATTTTGTAGAGCACTATCAGCCTGAACTGAGAGGAAACTGGATGGTTGTAGGATTTTTAGTGGCAGCTTTTGCTCCACTGGGAGATTTGGTAGAAAGCCAGCTGAAGAGAAACTTCGGTGTGAAGGACAGTGGAAACATCATTCCAGGACATGGCGGAGTATTAGATAGGCTGGATAGTTTTATTATCTGCGTTCCTGTCGTATATTTGTACTTTATTTTAGAAAAATTTATTTAGTCTCATGAAATTGCATAGAGAATCAAAAGGAACGATTACGGTAGCAACAATACTTTTTTTTGTATTGGGAGCTTTAGCCATCTATTTCCTTAAAATATGGTCTTTGTTGATCATCATACCTTTGTTGGTAATTTACAGCCTTATATTCTGGTTTTTCAGAGTTCCTAGCCGTAGTATTCTTGATCACAGAGAGAATGTAATAGCGCCGGTTGACGGAAAAGTAGTAATGATCAAAGAAGTGGAAGAAAATGAATTCATTAAAGGAAAGGCCATTCAGGTTTCCATCTTCATGTCTCCATTGAACGTACACATCTGTAGATACCCGGTAACCGGAAAAGTGATCTATAAGAAATACCATCCTGGAAAATACCTTGTAGCATGGCATGAAAAGTCATCTACAGAGAATGAAAGAACAACAGTAGCTATTGAAACTGAAACCAACCACAAAGTAGTTTTCAGACAGATCGCAGGATACGTAGCCAGAAGGATCGTGTTCTACTGTAATGAAGGAGATCAGGCGAAAGCCGGGCATGAGTTCGGATTTATCAAATTCGGATCAAGAATGGATGTATTCCTGCCTTTGGATACTGAAATCATCTGTAAGATCGGAGACATTACCAAAGGAGGTTTAGATGTTATTGCAAAACTTAAACAAAATTAGTTTATAACTGTTACATAATAAAAAGGAGAAAATCTTAAATGGTTTTCTCCTTTTTTATTTCAACTGTTTAGGTTAAATGAAAGAAAAACATTTTGTGAGTTTTTCTACTCATGAGTGGCATTGCGTACCATATCGTATGGTATTTATAAGATCTACTTAATATTTTGGCTTCTTAAAATATAATTTTGTTAGAGGATTAAGAGAATCTAAAATGTATTACATAAAAAACTGTTGAAAATGAATTTAAAAGAAATCCATATTGGTACACTGTTACAAATTCGAATGGAAGAACTTCAGATCTCTACAGAAAGAGCAACCAAATTTTTAAAATGCGATGAAGCTGATATAAAAAAGATGTATCAACAAAGCAGTATTGATACTCATCTTTTGCTCAGATGGTGTAAGCTTTTAAAATATGATTATTTTAGATTATTCACTGGATATTTAGTTCTTTATGCGCCGCCTACTAATATGTCTGCATCGGAAAAAAGCAATCTTCCTATATTCAAAAAAAACATATATACTAAAGAAATCAAAAGTTTTATACTTGATAAAATCTTTACAAATAAAATGACTACCCAGGAAGTAATTATTAAATATAGAATACCTAAAACAACATTATACAGATGGATCAAAAAAGTATAGAAAGAAATAGATATCCGGATTATAAGAAAATATATACTGATATTATTATCGAAAGGTTTCCTGACAAAAAAAATGATTTGCAAATCCGTGATAAAATTAACTGTATTCAAACCACATTGGATATTCTTAGCCTCAATACGCTAATCTTTGGTGAAGAAGAACTATTGAATGAAATTGATAATCAAAAACTTCGTTCTTATGATGAAAACTCTATTGTAAAGATTCTTGATTATCAAAGGAAGAACCAGCTTAGTAATACAGCTACTGCACTTCATTTTAGGATGAGCCGAAATACAGTGGCAAAATGGAAGATTATCTATAAATATAAAATTTAAGGTATTTTTATTTCAAAATGTATAAACTGATAAGTTTTTTACACAGATTTTTATTTTTTTATATATTTAAATATGCAAAACCCTAGTTGTGCGATTGATTAAAATTGATCATTGAGCTTTTGTAATAGAGATTTAGAATATGATAAAAAAAATACTTTCCAAAATAATGACTTACAGTTTTGAGAAGACTGGTAATGATTTTGAGCATCAGTTTTTAGCACTTATCAATCGTTACCTTTTGTTTCTTTTTTTCTTAGATTTGTTTTATTCAGTATTTATTATTCTATTCTTTGGAGATATTATTATTTCTATAGGTCTTATCATGATTACTTTTTTATGGTTGTTTCTGATAATGATTGAAGGAAAGATAGCACGATTCGGGAATGTTTTGAAAAAAATTATTGCCCTTGTATTTATCATCCTCACCTTAATAGTTAGTTTTTTTTATGTATTCAGCGGGAAAGGTGCAGGCGTTGAATATTTTTATTTTTCACTTCTATTTGCTATTCCTTTCTTTTTTAATTATAAGGAAGATTATTTTTTTATATTTCTAATTGTAACATTCATAACAATCAATTTTATTGGTTCTATGTATTTTGAAATAGACTTTCTACCTAAAAGTAAGTTTATTAAACAGGAAGATTTTAAAGTGATAAAGCTTCTTAATATCCTTTTTGTGATTACTACATTTATAATTGACATTTATTTTATTTCACAAAAGAATAACCTTATCTATGGTCTGATGAAAGAAACCGAGATTAAGGATAGTACCATTGGAGCTCTTCAGAAAGTGAATCATGAATTGATGAAACAACAGATCATTACTAATAATTTGACAGAAGATAATATAACAGAAATTATAGAACTTGCCGAAAATGATTCTCCATTTTTTTTTGAAAAATTTCAGCTGTATTTTCCTGATTTCATTCCCAACATCTTAAATATTAATTCTAATCTTATATATTCTGAATTATATATCTGTGCTTTAATGAGGCTGAATTTTGATACCAAAAAAATAGCGTCATGTATAAACTGTAGTGTAAGAGCTGTAGAGAGTCGGAAATACAGAATTCGTAAAAAATTAGGAATTAGTTCCGATATTAATATTAATAACTTTATCCTTAAAATATAGTATTATCCTAATATTTTGCGAGTTTTAATACTCATGAGTAGTATTGCGTATGAATATTTTTTTGTTATAGGAATTTATTTGATATTTTTGCTTATATGATATGTTTTATTTAATTTTATGATAAATATATTGTCATAATTGGTTTTCACTATTTAATGAATAATTTTAGAACAAATAAAAATTGAATACACTATGAAAAAAAATGGAATAGTTCCCATGATATTTTTATCATGTAGTAGCATTGCTTTTGGTCAGACTATAACGGCCGGAAGCGTAGGGATTGGAATAACCGAGCCAAAATCTACCCTTCATATTGAAGGTAAAGCAGGATCTGCCTCAGTCCCTGATGGGTTAACGGTACCTAGACTAACCAGAGCACAACTTTCAGCAAAAAACAACGTTTACACTAGTGACCAAAATGGTACACTTGTTTTTGTTACAACATTGGACGGTGCTGCTATAGATAAAGTGGTAAATGTGACATCAGTGGGACTATATTTCTATGATGCACCAACAAATAAATGGTACAACGTGCGATATTCTTCTTTTGGCGTTGTAGAAAGTCTTAAAGTAATTACAGGTACCTATTCACCTGCAGCTCCTTATGTGGTACAACCTGATGATTATATTTTGCTATTGAGGTTTTCTACAGCTTCGACAGGAGGAAATTCTACAGCTAATATTAATAATACAGCTCCTTTTATTAATACTACTTCAAATTTACAATTGCCAGATCCGACAACTTGCCCAGGCAGGGTTTTGCACTTTATTAATGATAGTGATAGATTTGGAACAAATACAGGAGCTAACGTTTATACAAATTATCCCATGATTAGCAACGGTTCTGGTTCCGAACCTAATGCGTATAATATAAGAAGTAATAATAATAACTATCAGATTCTGTATGGATTGAATTATTCGCAGTGGAAAATCATAAGTGATGGAACACGATGGATAAGCTTACAGGTAGTTATTGTTTAAGTTATATTGTATTTAGGCCTGAAATAGAAAATTGATAATAGATAATAGATTTATCAACCTTAAAAACACTGATGATATAGAAATATAACATTGGTGTTTTTTTACAATTACAAACAGATGAATTTAAGTAATGTATTCCATATTTTTTTGGATCAAATCATGAAAAAAGAAAATAGATTTATCCTTTAATATACGGTTTTACTTCATCCAGTAAGCTCAATATGAATTCTACTGGTAAATCCTCTTCCACATCAATTAAAAGAATCTTAAACTTCTTCCTTCCATCTTGTGTAAGTTCCGGATAATCCAGCTTATCACCATGATAAAAACTCAGGTAGTGTTTTTTATATTTTTTGCTGTAATAAAAATAGCACAGCATTTTCTTTTTGTATTTGATGAAGGGAAGTCCAAAGCTGAAGGTTTCTGTAATATTTTCAGGATCTGAAGCCAGAATGGTTTCCCGTAAAAAAAGAAGAGTACTTCTTTCAGGCTCTTCGATTCTGTAGAAATACTCTTGTATAGGATTCATTTTTATAATGATTTAAAAATAATTAGTCAAAGTTTTGAAGTTCAACCAGTTTGTTGTACATGCCTTTTTTAGCAATAAGGTCATGGTGGGTTCCCTGTTCTACGATGGTTCCTTTTTCCATGACTACAATCCAGTCTGCTTTTTGGATGGTTGAAAGTCTATGGGCAATCACAAGTGAAGTTCTATTCTCCATCATTTTTTCCAAGGCGTCCTGTACAAATCTTTCAGACTCTGTATCTAACGCTGAAGTGGCTTCATCCAGGATCATAATCGGTGGATTTTTCAATACAGCTCTTGCAATGGAAACCCTTTGTTTCTGGCCTCCGGAAAGTTTATTTCCATCATCTCCAATATTGGTATCATACCCTTCAGAAAGTCCCGTAATGAATGCATCTGCATTAGCGATTTTCGCCGCTGCAATCACTTCTTCTCTGGTAGCATCAGGTTTACCCATCAGGATATTATTGTAAACAGAGTCGTTAAACAATACAGATTCCTGAGTTACCATTCCCAGAAGCTGGCGGTATTCCTGCAATTTTAAATGTTTAATGTCTACACCATCAATAAGAATTTGTCCTTCAGAAACATCATAGAATCTTGCTAAAAGGTTAGCAATAGTAGTTTTTCCGCTACCACTCTGTCCTACCAATGCAACAGTTTTCCCTTTAGGAATCGTTAAATCAAAGTTTTTAAGAATCAGATTGGCTTTATCATAGTAGAATCCAATATTTTTGAACTCAATATTTCTGTTAAGGGTTGAAATAGAAACCGGCTCAGCAATTTCTTCAATTTTTACATCAGCATCAAGGATTTCCAATACTCTTTTCAAAGAAGCTTCACCTTTTTGTACATTGGAAATGGATGTTGATAAGGTTTTTGCCGGAGGTAAGATCTGGAAGAACATTCCTAAGAATACCAGAAAACCTGCAGGAGATAAACTTTGGTCAACAATAATTTGTTTTCCTCCATACCATGCAATAATCAAGAAGGTAATAGAACCTAGAAATTCACTCATTGGCGATGCTAATTCTTTCTTTCTTCCCAAACTCATTGAGCTTGAAATCCATCTTCCCATAGATTGCATAAAACGGTTATCCATGATCTTCTCAGCATTAAATATCTTGATAACTTTTGAAGATTTCAGTGTTTCATCTACAATAGAAAAAATAGTTCCCAATTCATGCTGTGCTTCATGAGAGTCTTTTTTAAGACTTTTCCCAATCAGGGCGATCATTGTTCCCATTACAGGCAGTACCAGTAATGAGAAAAGAGTCATTTCTGGGCTTACAATAAATAAAGAGATCAAAGTACTGATCAACATAAAAGGAGCATTGATTAGCTCAACTAAGCTACCTAGAATGTTTCCTTCAACTTCTCCCACATCATTAGACATACGGGACATCATATCTCCTTTTCTGCTTTCTGTAAAAAATGAAACAGGCAGTGATAGTATTTTTCTATACATTGCACCACGTAGATCTTTGGTAACGCCTACACGGTAATTGATCAAAAGTAATGCTCCTAAATATCTGAAAATATTTCTTAAAAGGAACATAAAGGCTGTAATGATACACAACCAGGCAAGAACTTTCAGAGAACCATGCTCAGCAACTAAAGATTGTATATAGTAAGTGGAATATTCTTTTGCATAAGAGAAGAAATTTATGATCTCACCGGAATAAACAGGTTCTGTCTCTTGTTTTTCTGATCCGATAGTGCCGAAAAGCATTCCTAAAACCGGTAAAATAGTCCCCAGGGAAGCAATCTGAAATAAAGAATATAGAATATTGAAAAATAAACTTCCGTAGATATATTTTTGATGAGGCTTAGCGAACCTCAGAATTTTTTTATACTCATTCATTCAATGAAAAATTTGGATAGCAAAATTACGTAAAATTAGAAGATAAGACGTTCTTAATCCTGTTTTACTTTAATTGATAAGTTTCAAAATGAAGGTTTTTGTTACAACATGCTGAAATAAAGTGGAAAAGAAGTGCAAAACACTACAAATTTGAAGAATAAAGACATCAGAATTTCAGATAAAGTCAAAATAAAACCGCCAAATAGGCGGTTGTTGTATGAAGGTCAAAAATTAATTGAATTTTACCTGATCGTTATATTGGGGAGCAAAATTTTTAGGATCTAGTTTCTCCAATGTCTTTCCAAAATTATTGATGATTTGGGTCATATTATCTACATCCACAATGTTGATGTCATCATTTACGTGGTGATAGTGAGTTGCTTTAGTCATATCAACCGTTGAAAATGAATGAGCAATGATTTTCTTTTTTACAAAGCTGACATTATCTGAACGATAGAAGAGTTGCTGCTTTGCATACGGATCAGTATTGATTTTTAAACCATTTACAGCATATGTATTGAAGAGTTCATCAAGATCCGAAAAGCCGTCTCCAGTCATATATAATGCATTTTTTCCCCATTGTGATTCTGTGGCAACCATTTCAAAATTGAAAAGAGCCGTCATGTTTTTGTATATTTTGTCAAGATTTTTATCCTCAGAGATAGCTTTTGACCCAAGCATTCCTTTTTCTTCTCCATTGAAAGCCATGAAAGCCATAGAAAACTCAGGATCTTTATCTTTGAAATAATCTGCGATGCCTACTAATGTGGTAATTCCGCTGGCATCATCATCAGCGCCATTATAAATATTGTCACCACTTTTTTTGTTGGTTCCGATATGGTCAAAATGTCCTGAAAATCCGAGAGTTTTATCAGATTTACCTTTTTTTATACCACAAACATTATAAACTGTTTTACCATTATAGTCAAAAGGAATCAGGTACGAATTTCCTGTACAGTATTTAAGATTATTTTCTTTAAAAAGAGTGGCAATATAATTAGCTGCATTTTCATTTTCAGGAGTTCCGATTTCACGGCCTTTCATCTCATCAGAGGCCAAAGTGGAAATAACGGTTTTTACCCTTTCTTTTGAAATTTCCTGTGCAAAAACAGATATAGAGAATAGTGATAAAGTAAGATACGTTAGCTTTTTCATAGTTTTTAATTAAAAGTTATTGGATCTGTCGTCTTTTTTATTAAAATGTTGCAGGGAAGTTACATAAATTAATTCATCTGAGTAGATTACTGTTTGGAATAGCAGAATACAAATGGGTACAAATAAAAAACAGCTCCTAAAAGGAACTGTTCTCACTCAAAAAATCGTTGTAAGGTTATCGAAGTCTGTCTACAGATTTCACGAGCCTCTCATCTTTACGGATGTATACATTTGCTATAAGCAGACATATCATCGCGATTAATGGGAAAATCGGCTCAATACCCTTCTCAGGAAACTGAATTCCTCCGGATAAGCTTAGCAGCCAGTACGCCAATACACCAATCAACAAAGCGTTTATAATGATGCTGATGGTATTCAGCAAAATTTGTCTTTTTCTGTTTTTAAAACTGAAAATACTTAATGATCCAATAATGACAAGGATAATGCATCCTATATTAAGTACAGGAATACTGTCGGAAATCACAACATCCTGTCCTGTTATAAAAAGGAAAACAGCAGCTAAAACTGCTAATAAGGTCCATATAGTTTGTATTCTCTGTAGCATTGAATATTAAATTCTTGGCAAAAATAACATAAATTTTGCACAATTCAAAAATAAGTGTAGATTTGCATTATACAATGTACTTGAAAACCAAAGTCACCGGACTTACTTTTCTTACTCACAATTAATTACATTTTTACATTAAATATGTTTAACATAGAAACGTTAAGGTCAAAATCCGTAACGGAACTGACTAAAATCTTGAAGGATTTGGGCGTTAAAGTTGCAAGAAATAGCAATGATAATGACAAAATCTTTGCAATTCTTGACTTTCAGGCTTCCAACCCTAAAGTTGCAAAAGATTATTTCAACGCCACGGAAACCAGCTCCAATACTGAAGAAGCCCCAGCAGAAAAAACGGCAAAGGCTCCTGTAAAAAAAGCTGCTCCAAAGAAAGCCCCGGCAAAGCCTAAGGTAACTGCTAAAGTTCCGGAAGAACCGAAAGTAGAGGAAAAAGTAGAAGAAACAATGCCGGTTGCTGAAGAAGTAAAAGCAGAAGAACCTGAAGCTGAAGCAGTAATAGCAACAACAAATGAAGAAGCATCTGCAGCTAACTCAGCTAAGAAGAAAAGAAAAAGAGTTTCTCCCAATACAGGAAACATAGAAACTTCCCAGGAAAAACCTGAAGCTCCTAAAAACACAGAACCTCAAGAGCCTGTACAGGCAGAAGAAAAGCCTCATAACCCTCAACAACAACCACAGGCTAACAGACCTCAAAAGGGACACAACCATCCACAGAACAGTGGAAACCAGCATAAAAATCAAAACCAGCACCAGAATCCTAACCAAAATCAGAATCAAAACAGACATTCTGAAAAGGCAGAGGAACATCAAGACCATAAGAAGGAGTTCAACTTCGACGGAATGGTAAGCATTGAAGGAGTGTTGGAAATTTTACCTGATAACTACGGGTTTTTACGTTCTTCAGACTTTAGTTATATCTCTTCTCCTGACGATGTGTACGTTTCTACAGCACAGATCAGAAACTTTGGGTTAAAAACCGGAGATACTGTAAAAGGTATTGTAAGGCTTCCAAAAGAAGGTGAGAAGTATTTTTCATTATTAAAACCTACAGAAGTAAACGGACGTGACCTTGCATTCATCAAGGACCGTGTAGCTTTTGAATATCTTACTCCGCTTTTCCCTGAAGAGAAATTTAATCTAGCGGGAAGTGATTCTACAATTTCTACAAGAATTGTAGATTTATTTGCTCCTATTGGAAAAGGACAGAGAGCAATGATTGTTGCACAACCTAAAACAGGTAAGACGATGTTGCTTAAAGATATTGCTAATTCTATTGCAGCCAATCACCCGGAAGTATACATGATGGTTCTTCTTATTGATGAGCGTCCGGAAGAGGTTACTGATATGGAAAGAAGCGTAAATGCAGAAGTAATTGCTTCTACATTTGATGAAGCTGCTGAAAAACATGTGAAAGTAGCTAACCTTGTTCTGGCAAAAGCACAGAGAATGGTTGAATGTGGGCATGACGTAGTTATTTTACTGGATTCAATCACTAGATTAGCAAGAGCATACAACACCGTTACTCCTGCCTCAGGTAAAGTTCTTTCTGGGGGGGTGGATGCTAATGCACTTCACAAGCCGAAAAGATTTTTCGGAGCAGCAAGAAAGATTGAAGGAGGTGGTTCTTTAACGATTATTGCAACTGCACTTATTGATACAGGTTCTAAAATGGATGAAGTGATCTTTGAAGAATTCAAAGGTACAGGTAACATGGAACTTCAGCTAGACAGAAAAATTGCCAACAGAAGAATCTATCCTGCAATTGACTTAATTTCCTCAAGTACCCGTAGAGATGATCTTCTTTTGGATGAAGTAACTTCTCAGAGAATGTGGATCTTTAGAAAATATCTTTCTGAAATGAACCCAATAGAAGCAATGGAATTTGTAAGTAAAAACATCAAAGGAACTCTTAACAATGAAGAATTCCTGATGTCTATGAATAAATAAATTTAATATTGTTAAATAGAAAGCACGAGTCTCAGGATTCGTGCTTTTTAGTTTTAATAATTTACATGGTGAAAAAAAATAGAATTTAATTCATTCTAAATCAATATATCAATGTTAAAGATTTATTAAAGTAATCCCCAATCTTTGATAATACCTTAAATATTGGCTAATTTTGAAGTATAACATTAAAAATAAAGATTATGTCATTTGAATTACCAAAATTAGGATATGCATACGATGCATTAGAACCTACAATAGATGCAAGAACTATGGAGATCCACTATACGAAGCATCACCAAGCGTATATTGACAATTTAAATAAAGCAATTGAAGGAACTGATCTAGCAGGAAAAACTATTGAAGAAATCTGCAAGACTGGAACTGATAAACCAGCGGTAAGAAACAATGGAGGAGGACACTTCAACCACTCTTTATTCTGGGAAATTTTAACTCCTGGTGGAAGCAATGAGCCGGTAGGAAACGTAAAAGCTGCTATCGAAAACTACGGTGGTTTTGAAAAATTTAAAACTGATTTCTCTGATGCTGCTAAAACAAGATTCGGTTCAGGATGGGCTTGGTTAGTAAAAAATGCTGACGGATCTGTATCTGTTTCTTCAACTCCAAACCAGGATAACCCATTAATGCCTGTAGCAGACGTTAAAGGAACTCCGGTTCTAGGATTAGATGTTTGGGAGCACGCTTATTACTTAAACTACCAAAACAGAAGACCTGACTATGTTTCTGCATTCTTCTCTGTAGTAAACTGGGATAAAGTAGAAGAATTATTCAACAAATAATTTTCAGCTATTATAAAAATAAAAGGTTCAGAAAATTCTGAACCTTTTTTAGTTTGATATTTTTAAAATTTATCTTTTTATCATTTTCTGTGTGAACACTTCGTTCCCTGAATTTACTTTTACAATGTATGTATTAGATGGTAATGAGTGAATATCAACAGCTATTTCTTTTTCATTGCTAAAAGTCTTTTCAAAGACTACCTTACCATTGATGTCATTAATGTGTAATGATCCTGAACGTACTTTGTCAAGCGATACTATAAATACCCCATCGTTAGGATTCGGTGAAACCTGGATGTTTTTCTGCTGAACTTTTTCTTTAAGCATGGATTTCGTATTGTTAGGATCTGCATTAAGATCAATATGATACTCTTTATCTTTTGGTTTTGCAAATTTAGCTGCAGGATTGGAAATATTTGTGTTAGTACGCAAATTCTCACAGTACATGAAATCATATGAAGAGTTGATGCTGTTTTCGGCATGAACACCATCATTATTACCTCCCAAGGAATAAACAAACTCAATGATAAATTTATATTGCCCTGAAGGTGGGTTGGTAAGATCTGCCTGATTTACGGTAAATTCAAACTCATTAGGATTAGGGAAATTAACCGCAGCAGATGTTGGATAAACAGCACTTGTTGCGATATCTAAAAGTGATAATTGAAAGTTCACAATACTTGCTCCTTGTGGAATGGCATAATTCCCATTTACATGTAACGGAAAGCCCATAGGCTCTTTACAAGAGCGGGTCTGATAGGTGAAATCAACATAAGCTGTGTTCATTTTGCAGATGCTATTGCTTAGTTCTGCTATTTCTGTGTTAGTTAAAGTGAAATTTGTCTTATTCAGGTAAAATCTAGGGAGTAGATTATGGTCCGGGTCATCATTATACTGTTCAATAGGTCCGTTATATGAACCTCCGCGGCTTGCAATATTGGCTGCTGCTTCTATGTATGGTGAATAATCGCTTACGTGTACTACAATAAACTTCGCATTTCTGTCCATTTTAAACTTTGTAAAGGTTGCAAAAGCATTATCTTCATGTAGTCCGTTTGGAGGATTGAAATTAACCAGATAAGAACCACTGCTTAAGTTACCATTAGCTCTTTCAGCATCAGAGAACAAGACGATCACTAATGGTCTCTCACGATGTTTATCCAGGGTTTTTTGTGGGCTTACAATATCAGGATGAGGGTAATGATCAAGAGCTGCTCCTATTAAGTTAACCGCATCATGAAAATGATCGCCGTTTTTTAATCTTCTTGAGAACGCTTGGGCTGTTGCCAGATCACTGGTGAAATTAGATTCTATATAGATTCGTGGAAGAGAAGGACTCATGTCCATATAGTCTGTTCCATAATGAACAACAGAAACCCGATTATCACGATTGCACTTTAAAACCTGTTCCATAAGTTTCATGGTAGAAACAGTCATTTGATTGAAAGCTACGTCACTTATGGAACCACTGTTGTCCAGGCAGAAAATGATATCACTTCCTGTTTGTGAGTAGAGAGGTTTCCAGGATAATAGAATTGAAAACAGGATAAGTTTAATTGTATTTCTCATATTTCATTGATTTTAGCATTGTTAATTTGAGAATTGATTAAATCGCTTATCCGGTGATTTGATGTTTACAGAGTAAAATGTCTGTAGGATAGAACATGGCATGGCTGAAAAGCATGCGGTGCAAGATGTTTTTCTCATGGTTTTAAATTTTGTTATGGTTAGTAGACACTGAAATATAAAAATTCAGTGGTATACAAATATATTAAAACCTGAATAGAATGTTAAAAATATTTTTAAAAATTAAATAATTAGAGAATTTATTTTTGTTTTTCTTTTTAAATGAGCTTTTTTGTTAATATGTTTTGTTTTTGTATTAGAAGGATTGGTTTATCATCTTACCTCGCTTCCGGACAATCCATTCATTTTTAATCCATATTTCCAGCTTACGTAAGAAAATACTTGGTAAAGCTTGTACTCGAATTTTATCCCGTAATTTTCTCTGGGATTATAATCTATTCCGGATTCTATGATATTTCTATATTTTCCGGTGTTGTAATAGCTGTTCCATTCATTTACCAGGAAGGTATTTTTTGTTTTCAGAAAAGATTCTGAATATTGGCTGATAGGTTTAGCTATGGCATTGAGAAAATAATCAAATTGGGTATCCATAACAGTAAGATCCCATTCTCCGTCATCATTTTTAGACGGTTTCATCTCATGCTGTTCTTTATCCTTTTTAGAATTGTTTTGCTGTGAAAGACAACTGAAAGGAATAAGAGCAATAAACAGTAGTAGAATAAAATTTCTCATGACTCAATTATTTATTAAAAAAGCACTCCAATAAGAGTGCCTTTCTGTGTTATTTTTTAATATATTCTTTCTGAATTACGGAAACCGCAGGGAAGTGGTCACTGTATCCACCGGTGAATCTATCACCATCCCAAGAACGTAAAGGATATCCTTTCCATTGTCCTTCTTTGTTTACCAGGTAAGCCGGAGCATAGATCTCAGCTTTGAAAATAGTATAAGTAGGAGTAATTTTTTCAGGAGAATAAAGGTTTTTTGAAACAACAATCTGGTCAAACAAGTTTGGAGCATCTCTATAAGCAAGAGAAGCAACACCAGCCTTATATAATTTATACATTAAGTTATAATAAGGCGTTTTATCAGATAATTCACTTGGATCACCCACGGCTGCCAAATGTTTTTTCAAACTTGGGCTTACCGGGTCGTCATTATAGTCACCCATTGAGAATAATTTAATACCAGGGTTTTCAGCCGTTACCTTGTCCATTTCTTCTTTCAATACAGTAGCCGCTGTATTTCTTTTAGCAAGGGAAATAGCTTCTCCGCCTCTTCTGGACGGCCAGTGGTTCATAAAGAGTCCTACTTTTTCTCCATCTAATAATCCGATAGCTATCACAATGTCTCTGGTGTATTCTCTTTTTCCGTTTTCATCATAGATTTTAATTTCTTTTTTATAAGAATCTAAAACAGAGAATCTTCCTTTCTGATAAATAATGGCTACATCAATTCCTCTGGCATCATAAGAGTTGAAATGTACAATTCCATAGTTACTTTTTGCTAAAGCCGGCTGTTTGATAAGGTCTTCAATGACCTGTCTGTTTTCCACCTCAATCAATCCACAGATAGCAGGGTTATCGTTGGTGTATTGTCTTCCAAGTTCGGAAATAACCTTAGCTTCATTAGCTAGTTTTTGGTTATAATATTTTGTACCCCATCTTTTAGGGCTGTTCGCTGTAAAATCTTCAGATAAAAACTGTTTTCTGATAACTTTTTTTCCAATTAAAAGATCATCACTCCATTCCCCTTTATAATCTTCTGTTGTTTCAAGATATTTAAGAGAATCTACGGGTACACTTCTGTGGAATTTAGGGTTGGAACGCGGTAGGGTCCCATCAATATAATCTGCGGAAGGAATAGTGTCCCAAAGGTTTTCAACGTTCAGGAATGCTACAGCTGCTCTCTTTACCTGCCTCTGTTGTGAGAAAGCAGAACCAAAGCAAAATAAGGCGGCGATGATTAAATATTTTTTCATATTCTTAGTATATTCAAAAATTGAGGGGGTAAAATTACTAATTTTATATAAGAATAAAGATTAAAATAATCTGAGTTTAATTTAATAAAAGGTTAAGGTTGAGATGGAAAGTCTGAAACAAATGTAGTATCATTCATTATTTTGATATTGCGAAGTGTTATTTATTATTTATATAATGCTAAAAAATAGGCTGTTTGTTTGGGATAAAAAATATTCTATCATGATTGTTGAGTACTTTTCCTAAAATCTATTACCCTTTTTTGTGATTGATTAAAATTACCCCATATTTTTAGGATAATGAATGCGGGTTAAGAAAAATTAATAGAATAAATAGCTAAAAATGTTTGAGTTAATGAAAATAGTCCTAAATTTGTTGCCCCTTAAATAAAGAAGGAGTTAAAAATAAGTTTATTATGATTAAAAAACTATCCCTAATCTCTTTGTTTACTTTAATGCCTGCCTCTTTTTACTTTGCACAAACTACTGTTTTTGCGTATGTTAAAGATCAGGATGGTAAGCCTTTAGAGAAAGCAGAAGTAGATCTAGCACAGTCCACCGATGACACATCTGTGGATAAAATTGGATACTTCCAGTTTGTGGATTTAAAACCTGGCCACTATCTTATTACAGTAACAAAACCAAATTTTGAGTCTAAAATCTTAGAGTTTGATGTTACTGCAGATGAGAAGAAAAAAGATTTAGGTGTTATTACACTTAATTACAACTTAGGATCAGATGCAGGAGTAATAGTTATTGACGACTCTGCAAATGATACTGAAGATGGAGGCTCATCCATGCAGCCTACTGTAGGACTTTTAAGCTCAGGAAGAGATGCTTTCCAGAATGTTTCTGCTTTTGAACTTGGTGCTTACTGGTTCAGACCAAGAGGAGTAGACAACAGATTTGAGGACGTACTTTTTAATGGGGTATCAATGTCTAAAAATGATGATGGGAAAGTAGACTTTAATAACTGGGGAGGCCTTAATGATGTAACAAGATATCCTTATGAAAACGTTGATAATATCACCCCTTCAGAATATACTTTTGGTAATTTAGGTGGTGCTGTTTATTATAATACAAGAGCATCCAGCTACAGAAAACAAACTTCATTAGCCTATTCATTTACAAACAGAAGTTACTTACACAGAGCCATTGCTACTTATTCTTCAGGTCTTTCTAAAAATGGTTGGGCATTTACATTCTCAGCAAGTAGAAGATGGGGAGATAGAGCAATTATTGATGGAGTATATCAGGATGCCTATGCTTATTTTGCCTCTATTGAAAAGAAATTCAGTGACAGGCACTCCCTTAACTTAACTGCTTTTGGATCTCCAACGTACAGGGCTTCCAATGCTCCAAATACTCAGGAGGTTTATGATCTTATGGGTAAAAACTATAACTCATACTGGGGGTGGCAAGATGGAGAAAAAAGAAACTCCAGAATCAGAAATGTGTATGAACCGGTATTCATGTTAACGGATTATTTAAAAATAGGTAAGAACTCTAACTGGATCAATACGGTTTCCTATCAGTTTGGTAGCGATGCCAGAAGTAGATTAGACTGGTTCCACGCTGCTGATCCCAACCCTACATATTACAGAAAATTACCAAGCTACGGTCTTCTGACAGCTGATGAGTTCAGACAACAGGCTCAGATCGACTGGAATTATCTTTATAATACGAACCGTATCAATAAAACGAATATGGATGGTTCTGAAAGAGGGGCATCTTATACATTGATTGATGATGTGAATAAAGATAAAACTTTCAATTTCTCCTCTCACTTTGATACAAAACTGAAAGATAACTGGAAGTTAAATATTAACTTTAACTACCAGAACTTAAAATCAGACAACTTCAGAAGAATTAATGATTTATTAGGAGCAAACTATGCTAATAATCTTAATCCTTTTAATAATGACGTAAGATATAACCTTGATGATGAGAATACTAAAGTAAGAGTAGGAGACAGAACTCAATATTCTTATCAGTTGACAAGAAATCATTATTCATTAAACGTTTCTACTGAAATTGATTTCAGCAAATGGAATGTGGTAGCTTCCGTATTTGCATCACAGTCTGAGTCTTATAGAAATGGAGACTACAGAAGCGGAATTGCGCAGTTTACAAATAATTCTAAAGGAAAAAGTGCAGTATACAATGCTTTAGACGCTGGTATTAAAGGTAAAATTACCTATAAAATCAACGGTAAAAACTTTATCGTATATAACGGGGCTTTCTTTAGCCTGGCACCTACGCTTAATGAAATCTATATCAACCCTAGGGTTTCAGATTTCTTAACTCCTGGTGTTAAAAATCAGATTATCAACTCTAATGATATCAGTTATATCATGAGAGGACAGATCTTAAAATTAAGATTATCCGGATACTACACTACAATCAGTAATTCTACTGAATTAGCAAGATATTATGCAGCGGTTTCTACAGACTCAGGATCATACAATACATTGATTAATGAGGCTATGAGTGGAGCTGATAAGAGATATATCGGAGCTGAATTAGGTTTCGATGTGAAAATTACACCTACTATTAATGCTGTAGGGGTAGCAAGTGTTGGTGAATACAAATTTACAAACACTCCGCAAGTATATTCAGTTGATGACCTTAACGGTTTCAGAAGTTATGGTGCGGCTAATGTAAAAGATTATAAAGTTGCAGGTACTCCTCAGAAAGCTTTCTCTTTTGGCTTGAAATACAATTCACCTAAATACTGGTGGGTAGGAGCTTCTGCTAACTATTTGATGGACCAGTATCTTGATTTCTCTGCACTGAACAAAACAGCAGCAATGTATACAATTCCAGATTCAGGAGGTCTTATTTATGATGGAGCTACACCGGAAGTTATTCAGCAGCTTACTGCTCAGAAGAAGTTTGATGACCAATTTATGCTGAACGCTAATGCCGGTAAATCTTTCCAATTTGGAAAATATAGAATTGGAGTAAGTATTTCTGTGAATAACATCTTAAATAACAGAAATTATGTAACAGGTGGATTTGAACAGGGAAGAGCCGCTAACTTTACGGATGCCCTTGCAGAATCACAAAGAGCAACTCCTTATTTCGGACCAAAACTTTGGTATGACAGAGGAAGAACTTTCTTTACTAATGTTTATTTAAGATTCTAATAAAGACTACAATGAAAAAATATAATTCAATTTTAAAATATATTTTTATCACGGCAGCTTCTCTATGGATAACTGTAGGATGTGTACACGATGATAAATATGATGAGCCCAATCTTGAAGGTTATGCATGTGTTGCCGATTTTAAGGCTAATGTAACCCTAAGTGAGTTAAAAAAGAAGTTTACTGAAAATAATCCTTCAGGAGCTGCTTATGTATTTCCGGCAGATAAGCCTAATGATGCAAGTGATGATTTGTTTATCGAAGGATATGTTTCTTCTACGGACGAAACCGGGAATATCTATAAAACAATCTATATTCAGGATGCATTGAAAAATCCTACTCATGGTTTTACTATCAGTGTGGATATGGTAAGTTCTTATACAAGATTCCCTCAGGGATCTAAAATTTATGTAAAACTTAATGGTCTTGCAGTTGGTACTTACGGTGGCGTAGTTCAGCTTGGGGTAAAGACAGGTGCCGAATCTGCGGCAAATGGAGTATCCAGAATTCCTGAGAAATTAGCTCCAAGTGTAATTTCAAGATCTTGTACTACAAGAGGGGAAATTACTCCAAGAGTAATCTCTATAGCAGATCTTAAAGCTAATGAAGACCTAATTGGTTGTTTTGTGGAGCTGAATAATGTAGAATTTGATGCTAAAGCTTTATGCTCTAACTATGCACCTAATGGTGAGACTGTGGATAAGGTAATTGGTCAGAATTGGGACAAATTGGCCAAAGTTTATAAAAACACTGCAGTGGTAAGAAACAGTGGATATTCTTCTTTTGCAAATCAATATATTCCAGCTGGACAAGGAACTTTTAAAGGGATATTCAGTAAGTTCCAATCAGGCTCCAATACAACTTACCAGTTCTATATCAATAAAGTTTCTGATCTTGATATGGAAGGCAAGAAAAATGGTGAGCTTACAGATTCTCACTTCCCACGTCAGGATGAAATTCAGGAAAACCCTTGTAGATTCAGCAATGCAAACCTTACTGCTAAAACGATTGCAGATATCAAGCAAATTGGAGCTTCATTACCTACAACAGGATTGGTGTTAGCAGAGATTACAGGAGATTTCTATGTAAAAGCTCAGGTTACTGCTAATGATGAGGCTGGAAACTTATTCAGATATCTATACGTAGAGGATGCAACCGGAGGAATTAAGATCAATATCAATAAGACAGACCTGTTCCAGGATGCACGATTTAAAGTAGGAAAAGATCTTTATATTAAACTTAAAGGATTGTATTTAAGAAATGTTTCCGGAGAATTACAGCTGGGGTCTAATGAATCAGTATCTACTATTGGATACAGAATCAGAGAAGAAAATATATACAAACACTTATATGATTCCAATGAACCTGCCAGAGCAGTTGTTGCTTCTGAAAGAACGATTTCTCAGTTAACAACAGCAGATGTTGGAAGATGGGTCAAAATTAAAGACCTTGAGTTCATTAACGGAGATTTAGGTAAAACATATGCAGACGGCACAGCTGTTTCTAACAGAACATTGGAAGACTGTTCAGGAAAGACAATTACCTTGAGAACCAGCGGTCGAGCTATATTTGCAGGAAAAGCAGCAAGTACTATTGAAGTAGCAGGAGGAAAAGGTGATGTATATGCTATTTTAAGTGTATTCAATGGTATATATCAATTATGGTTCACAAAACTTCCGGATCTTCAATTAACTAATCCTAGATGTGATGGAAGCATTTATACTCCGCTTCCTGTTCTGTATAAGGATGATTTCGCTTCAGGCGGATTTAATAATACAGAGTGGACAGCCGTTAATAAAGTAGGACCAAACCAATTCTGGAATACATCAAACCAAGGAAACGGAACAAATTATTATGCCATGATGAATGGTAATGCAGGTGGTGCAGGTAACAATTTTGCTAATGAAGACTGGTTGATTTCTAAAGCTGTAAGCTTAGTAGGGAAATCTAAAGCTATAGTAACATTTACTACAGATGTAAGATATACAGGAAATCCTTTAGAGGTATATGCTACTGATAACTACACTGGAGATGTGGCAACTACTAACTGGACTAAGCTTCCGGCAGTACTTGATACGAATTCCAACGCATTTGGAGATTGGATCAGTTCTGGAAATATAGACTTAAGTGCTTTCTTAGGTAAGAATGTAAGAATCGCATTCAAATATACATCTACAACAGCTGCTGCTGCAACATGGGAAGTAGATGACTTCAAAATCAAAGGACAATAATTATTGTTTATATAAATGTAAACCGGTTCGCAAGAGCCGGTTTTTTTATGTTGTAATTTGAACATTTTTTTTGGTTAATTAATATTTCCCATATTTTAGTATTGGTTACCTAATTTATTGTTATAACAATGTATTTTTAAATAAATATGACAAAGCGAACGAAAATGATACTTGCAGTTATTGGCTTCTTAGCTTGGTTTCTATACATCTATAAATTTGTCTATATAGGGCCACCCAAAGAGGTGATGCTTAAAAATACAAAGTATACCATAGGAAAAGTAACATCTGAATATTATAATGCAAAACCAAATGGATACGGATATGATTATAGATTTAAATATGGATCAGAAGTAAGGAAAGGCCATCGCAATGGAGAATTTAAATTAGGAGGGCGATATCTTGTAGCCTATGATTCTACTAATATTAAAAATGGGTACGTAATACTAGACAAATTTGATGTAACAGATTCTCTTGTTAAATATCATATTGAACAAGAATATGGTGATTATCCTCAAGGCTGGTCTTTGGAAAAAATACCTTTTCAATATGATAAAAGTGATATTGAATATGAAGTAAGAATATATGTAATGAGTAAACAGTAATCATAGAAAATAAAAAACCACCGCTATTGGCAGTGGTTTTTATATTACAAAATTATTTATTTAAAAAGAAACCTCATTCACTTCTTTTCCTCTTTGGAAATTCATCATTTTCTGGCTGCCTTTATAGGCAATACTTACCAGGTTGATTTGCTTCGGAAAAGTGCTTAAAAGGATTGTATTTTTAATTTTTAAGGTACTGATATCTGAAACCCCGCCGGTCTCAAAATATACCCATACAGTTTCTCCGCTGATCTGACTTCCCGTGAAGGTAATTGTTTTGGGAGCACCATTGACAAATACATCAAAATTATTGTTCACATATTTTTTCACTTCAGCTTCAAATCCTGCTGTGTTAGGATTGATCTTAATAGCGTCCGAGATATGGCTTGTATTCATTTTTGTGGTAAACTTCAATGTCTTGCTTCCATCAATATAATCCACTTTGGTCATTGAAGAGAAAAAGTCTACATACATAAAACTCATTAACACAAAAAATGTTAAAATTCCTGATATATATAAAAGTTTTTTCATCTTAATTAATAGATTTACAATCATTCTTGCTAGTTATAGTTCACAAATAATATGCCAATTAAAAGTTTACGTTCACAGAATATTTATCATAGAAAGCCTTAATGTGTGCTACTGCCTCATCAGCAGTGTCTACCACTCTGTAAAGTTCAAGATCATCTTCTGCAATCATTCCTTCTTTAAGCAGGGTAGCTTTGAACCAATCTAATAATCCACCCCAGAATTCACTTCCTACCAAAACGATCGGGAATTTACCAATTTTATTGGTTTGAATTAAAGTCATGGCTTCAGTCAGCTCATCTAAAGTTCCGAAACCTCCGGGCATTACGATAAAGCCCTGAGAATATTTTACAAACATTACTTTTCTCACGAAAAAGTAATCGAAGTTCATGGAATAGGACTTGTTGATGTAAGGATTGAAATGCTGCTCAAAAGGAAGGTCAATATTAAGTCCTATTGATTTTCCTTTTGCATTGAAAGCTCCTTTGTTCCCGGCTTCCATAATTCCGGGGCCTCCACCGGTAATAATTCCGAAACCTAGTTTGGTAATTTTCTCTGCAATTTCCACAGCCATTTCATAGTATTTATTTTCCGGCTTCAGACGTGCTGAACCGAATATAGATACACATGGCCCTATTTTGGCCAATTTTTCATAGCCATCTACAAATTCAGCCATGATTTTGAAGACCATCCAGCTGTCTTTGGTAAGTGTTTCATCCCATGTCTTTTGTCTGAAACTATTGTGTAGCTTTGTTTCGTTGAAGTCTAATTGTGGGTTTACCAGGCTTTCATCCCTAATTCCATCCATTTCCATTTGCAAAAATTATTTAAAATGTTTTTCGGCTTCTATTACAGATTCTGGTCTTCCAACATCTATAAGAATGCTGTCATGCAGAAAACCATGTATATGTTCAGTCTGCATCAGATCCAGATATTCTTCCATAACAGAGAATTTGCCTTTTCTTTTTATTTTTTCAAAGATAACAGGGTTGATACAGTGAATTCCACTGAAAGCAAGAGCCTTAAACCCTTTATTGAATTCAGCTAGCCTCTGTTCTCCTGTCTGCACATTCAGCCAGCCTCTTAACACCATATCATCATTGAAAAGAAGCTTTCTCGAACTTTCACGGTCCGATACCGCTAAAGTAGCAAAATCTTTTATTTTTTTGTGATATTCTACCAATTCATTAATATTCAGATCAGTTAAAATATCGGCATTTAAAATTAAAAAATCTTCTCCATGATCAAGAAATCTTCTGGCAAAAATCAAGCCGCCTCCGGTTTCCAATAGTTCGTTGGTTTCGTCAGAGATTTCAATCTTACAGCCGAAGTTATCATTTTTATTTAAAAAATCAACAATCTGATCTCCAAAATGATGAATATTAATCACAAAATCCTTTATTCCATAGCTTTTCATATAATTGATATTTCTCTCCAGAAGGGGAATATCATTTACTTTAGCCAAGGCTTTAGGATGATGGTTTGTAAATGGCTTAAGCCTGGTGCCTTTTCCGGCGGCGAAAATAAGAGCCTTCATATTTTATAAATGATAATAGATGAATGATAATGTTTCTGTACATTAATAAATGAGCGTTAAAATTAAAGGATTACTTTATCATTTATCAATGATCGCTTATCCTTTATTGATTCAGTTGTGGTTGTTCGTCGTGATGAATAGTTATCAGAGTTCCGTTAGGGTATTTTTCTCTGATGAATTCAGCGATTTTTATAGCAGAATATACAGATCTGTGTTGTCCGCCAGTACATCCGAAATTGATCTGAAGATTTTCAAATCCTCTTTCCAGGTAATTATCAATATTGATAGATACAAGAGATTTTATGAGTTCTAAGAACTTGGGCATTTCAGTTTGGGTTTCAAGATATTCCTGAACGCCGATGTCATTTCCTGTCTGAGTTTTATATTCTTCAACTCTTCCGGGATTTAAAATTCCTCTGCAGTCAAAGGCAAAACCGCCCCCGTTTCCTGAGTTGTCTTTAGGGATTCCTCCTTTTTTATACGAAAAACTGTGTATGTCTATGTGTAGCATTTTCTTCTTTATTTTTATTATCTGGATTAAACCATTAAGATATTTTAAGTTTTTAAGGTAAGTTAAGATTTTGATAAATCAAAATTTAGTCAGGAAGTTCCCTGAAATATTCATTGATGAATGGTTTTTTTAATAAGCTCAATTTTTAAGCATTCTTCATAAACGCTTTCAAGAAGATCTGGACCAAGAATTTTATGGATTTTAATAACAAAGCCAGTAATTTCATATGATAGCTGTGTAATTTCTTTTTTGGTCATCCTCTTAATCCTCTTAAAACCTTAAAGCAGCTTAATGGTTCAAATTTAATATTTCTTTAATCTTCTGTTCTGTTTTATAAGAAGTCAACTGTTCTATGACTTTGTTAAGCTCCGGATAGTATTTGATATTCTCCCAGGATGAGGTAAATTCTGTGATATTTCGGATCCCCTTTTCAAGGCTTGCCATAAAATGGTGCTTCCTTTGAATCAGACCTCTGAAACCATACGCTCCTAAGACTTGTAAGAATCTCATCATCTGAATTGGTTTAACCGAATCTTTTAGTTGATGTTGAGTTTTTTGATCTTCAAATAGTTGAATGTAAAAATCCAACATTTCATTTTTAAAGCTTTCAGGAAAATCTGCTTTAGCCTGAAACAGAAATGAAATGACATCGTACATCAAAGGGCCTTTCATTGCCGATTGATAATCAATAAATGAAACTTCATCTTTTTCATTGACCATAATGTTTCTTGCCTGAAAATCCCGGATCATGATGCCTTTAGGCTCAAGGTTTTCTACCAATGCTGCAATTTTTTTAAATTCTTTCAGTAAGGTAGATTTATTATATTCCAGCTCCAGAACATCAGCTACAAAATTTTTAAAATAATACAGATCATGAATCACCGGAAGCTCGTCATAACTTTCGTATTCAAATGTTTTGGAAAAATCAATTTTATCCTGTGTCTGGATCTGTAATCTGAAAAGTTTTTCAAGGGTTTGTTCTACCAAAGATTTTACATGAGGTGATACGCGTTCTCTTGTAATCACCTCTGACAGAGTTTGTGCTCCTAAAAATTCCTGTACATACATTTTCCTGTCTGCTGAGATGGCAAGAATAGCAGGAGTATTAAGATTAAGCGCAGAAAATACCTCGGAATAATAAAGAAAACTTTCATTTTCCGGAAGGTTCTCATTGTAGGTGATGATGTATTTTTCATTATCGGTTATGGCCAGAAAGTTGACCCTCGCAGAACCGCTTTGAGCTAATGTGATGAATTCAGTGGATTTTTTGCCTAATTGGCTTTCAAAAAATCGATTTGCGTTTTCAGAAGTCATAATTAATATGGAAACAAATATAGTAATTTAACATGAATAGTTTTTAGGATGGAAGTGGAAAGCTGGGAGAGGGGAGAACTGAAGGTGAAAATAGTGGATGAAACTTGTTTCTATGAATTGGATTTGAATGATTTTGTTAAAAGAATCCCATCATTTATCACTTAATGAAGGACTTTATACTTTCTGTATCGGGCTTTCTGCTTTATATTTTAACTTTCTTGCTTCTTATTCAGGTTATTACAACCTAATTTTTATCTTTGTAGTATGTTAAAGGACTTTAAGCCGGTGTTAGGGATTTTACTGCGCTTCATCATTATCTATTTGGTGTTGCTTTTTGCGTATCAATTTTATCTGAATGCAAATAAGGATTCCGGTTTAGATCCTTTTTCTACAATTATTGCCAACCAGGTAAATGCGGTTCAAAATGTTTTAGGCTATCCCTCTCAACTTTACAACGATGTGAGTAACGAGCAGGTGTGGTTTTATGTAAAGAAGCAATATGTAACAAGAATGGTTGAAGGGTGTAATGCTATTTCTGTCATGATCTTGTTTGTGTCCTTTATTTTTGCTTTTTATAAAGGTTCAAAGACCTTTATTTTTGTTCTGGCAGGACTGGTTTTATTGTATATTATGAATCTTTTACGGATTGTAGGATTGAATATTGTAATGGCAGAACACAAAGAATATGGTAAAATGTTCCATGATTTTGTTTTCCCGGCAGCTATTTACGGCAGTGTTGTTTTACTTTGGTTAATCTGGATTAAATTCTTTGCTTTAAAACATGAAAATTCTTAGCTGGCTTCTTGTTATTTTAGGAATCTGCGGTCTGATAGGAGTCAGAGTGGCGGAAAATAAAATATTTTATGATCCGTTTCTGGATTATTTTCATGAGGGTAGTAAAAACATTAGTCTCCCGGCGTTTGAATGGGGGAAATTAATAGGAGGGCATTTGTTCAGATTTATCCTTAATCTGTTATTTTCCTGTGTTATTATTCAAGGGCTATTTAGAAATAAGCAATGGACAATGCAAGGTGCTTTAATGATGGTTATCGTTTTTGCGATTGCGTTTCCTATTTATTTGTTTTGTATTCAAAATAAATTCGAAATAGGGTATCTATTTTCTTTTTATATGCGAAGGTTTGTGATTCAGCCTTTAATCATACTTCTGATCGTTCCGATGTTTTATTACAGGAAACACATGGATGGGAGATAAAAAAGAAGGTTGAGGAAACAAATAGGACTAAAAATATTCCTGTATTTTGTGCTCTCAACCTTTTTACTTTCTATTCTATAGTATGTTTATCCACACTTGTTACATTTTCTGCGGTCCATTCCACTCTTTTTATGAAGTTCTTTTGACGAACAGGGCAGTTTTCTATCTGACATACCGGACATGAAATAGGTTTACAGTCATCCATATGAAAATTGAATTCAATGCTTCTTTTGATATTATTGGCTAAAAGAATAATGACTTTTTCCATTTCGTTATGGGCATCCCGAAGATCATAATACCAGGGTAGGGTGATGTGGGCATCAATATGCAGTGAGGCTCCAAACTGCTGGATTTTCATATTGTGAACATCAATCCATTGAGTTCTCCTGTTTTCTTCAAGGATTTTGATGATCTGATGCAGTATTTCCGGATCCTGTTCATCCATAATACCACTCAAAGATTTTCTAACGATTTTGTAACCTACAAATATGATATACAACCCAAATATCAAGGCAACAACAGAATCCAGCCAATAAATTTTGGTAAAATAAACAATTATTAAACTGGCAACCACTCCAAGGGTAGTGATGGTATCAGACTGAAGGTGTTTTCCAGAGGAAATAAGAACCAAAGAGTTTTCTTTTTGGCCTTTCTTTATAGAAATATATCCCAGCAAATAGTTGATAATGGCAGTAGCTGCAATGATCCAGATTCCCAAATCAATTTTGCTTAGGGTTTTCCCTACAATAAGGCTGTGTATACCTTCATAAATAATCATAAGACCGGCAATGGCAATTAAGGCACCTTCAATACCGGAAGTGACAAATTCGACCTTTCCATGACCGTAAGGATGGTCTTCATCTTTCGGTTTTGCTGCGAGATGAAGCGAATACAATCCCATAAATGCGCTGATGACGTTCACAATGCTTTCCATGGCATCGGAAAACACAGCATCGGAATTGGTGAGCTTCCATGCAATAATCTTTCCTACAAAAAGAATAACTCCAAATGCAGCAATGATTTTCTGGAATCCTATTTTTTCTTTGTGGGTACTCATAAATGTGTTTGATAAAAAAAAGAATCTCAATTCTGAGACTCTTTTTTATTTTGTTAGTTTATACTAAGTTATTTGCTACAAGATATTCTGCAATTTGTACAGCGTTTGTTGCTGCTCCTTTCCTCAGATTGTCTGCTACGATCCAAAGGTTGAGCGTTTTCGGCTGAGACAGGTCTCGTCTGATTCTTCCTACAAAGACTTCATCTTTTCCTTCTGAGTACAGCGGCATTGGGTAGTGGTTGTTTTTCACATCATCCATTACGACTACTCCAGGAGTTTCAGATAAAATTTTTCTTACTTCATCTAACTCAAATTCGTTTTCAAATTCGATGTTTACACTTTCTGAGTGGCCTCCCTGAACCGGAACTCTTACTGCAGTAGCCGTTAAATTGAATGTATCGTCACCCAGAATTTTCTTAGGCTCTTTCATCAATTTAATTTCTTCTTTAGTATAATCATCATCAGCAAATACATCACAATGAGGTAATGCATTCTTGAAGATCTGATATGGATATACTTTAGCAGCAGAATCATCCCCGTTAATTTCTCCGTTTAATTGGTCAACAGCAGCTTTCCCTGTACCTGTTACAGATTGGTAAGTAGAAACAACTACTCTTTTTAAATCATATTTTTTGTTCAAAGGTCCTAAAACCATTACCAACTGAATGGTAGAACAGTTCGGATTTGCAATGATCTTGTCTTCTTTAGTCAGTACATCTGCATTAATTTCAGGAACGACTAATTTTTTATCAGGATCCATTCTCCATGCTGAAGAGTTGTCGATAACTGTTACTCCAGCTTCTGCAAATAAAGGGGCAAATTCAAGAGAAGTAGAACCTCCGGCAGAAAAGATAGCAATATCCGGTTTGGCAGCTATAGCGTCCTTCATGCTTACAATCGTAAATTCCTTCTGTTTATACTTCACCTTTTTACCTACAGATTTTTCGGAAGCTACCGGAATTAATTCTGTTACAGGGAAGTTCCTTTCTTCCAAAACTTTAAGCATAACTTGTCCAACCATTCCTGTTGAACCTACTACAGCTACTTTCATTGATTTAATTAAAAATTTAAGATTAAACTATTTATAAATTATAACATATATAATTTCTTTGTCTTGTTTTTAAGCTCCAAAGACTTTTGCCCAAGGAAATGCAAATGCAAATAAACCTACTGCAATTAATCCCATAATGGTAATCCCCAGGGAAATTGTATCGTTTGATTTCACTTTTTTGTTGATGATGGTCATTAATACTGCTGCAATTAGCATAGAAAATGGGTGTTCAACAAATGTCTGTCTGCTGTAGGCATCCTTCATTAATGTTCCTGAATCTAATGCAGCTTTGAAACCTGGTGAAAATATGAATAACAAGCATATTCCTAATAGAAACTGAACATGGAAGAAAATCATTGTGAAGAGAGTGGTCTTCTTTAAAAATTTGTTCACTTTTCCACTGAAACCGAACATTGTAGCTAAAAGTGCAATAGTAAATAATGCCACTAAAAGTAGTTCTAAATATCCGAATCCTTTGTGTGCACTAAGAAAAATCTTGTAAAAATCCATAATCTATTTTTTTTGTACACAAAGATAACAAAAATCCCGGCTCAAAGCCGGGATTCATATTTATAAAATCTAATATTGTGATAATTAGAAGTTGGAATAATGTTATTGTTGAGCAGGTTCTTTAAAAAGTTAAAATACATGCTCTAAGAAGGTGTTTTTGTTCTAGTGTAGATTCCTTACTATTCTTATAATAACTTCATAAAAATATAAGTCAAATTAGGAAAAAGATGTATGTTAAGGATGTTGTGTTACAATGGTGGGTGGGTTACTTTCTGATTCCTTACCTTGTTTAAGAGCAACTAATTTTCCGCCTTTAAAAATTAAAATATTGGTTATTGAGCTATTTCCCATATTGAAATTTTCTTTATAAAATAAAGACTCTTGCAATTCTGTGGTTTCTTTATCTCCTTTGAATTCTGATTTGTAAGGTTTTCCAAATTTTGATATAACCTGTTCTTTGGTCATGCCGATATTTACTGATTCGGAAGTAAATTTACTGCTTGTTTTGCAAGAAATTACAAATAGTAATATCAGAAACATGCATACTGTGTGTTTCAAAAATAATCGCATAATTTTTTTTATTAAATATAAACAAAAATGAAAATCTTTGATTTTTAGTTTAATAAGAGTGTTCTAATTAGGATGCAATAGCTCATTTTAGGGTTATCGAAGGGTTTAGCTCATCGTTTTTGGGATATTTATATCATTTAGAATAGGTATTGGAAATCACTATTTTTATAGCCCAACCCCTATAATATCTATTATTGGAATGAAAAAATCCCGGCTTAAAGCCGGGATTCATATTTATAAAATCTAATATTGTGATAATTAGAAGTTGAATGATAGAGTAGCAGTCCAAGTTCTACCGAATCCGAAGAATACCTGGTTAGTTTGGCTAATTCCTTTGTAATTACCTGCTGCTTGGTAAGCCGCATATTCTTTAGCAAGACCCGCAACTGTTCCACCTTTGATTTCAGCATATTCCTGTGCTGTAAGGTTAGCGTGAGTATTTGTATTTGATTCAGCGATATATGTTGTATCAAATAAGTTATAAACGTTACCTCTGATCGTGAAATACTGTTGTTTGTTGTTTAGGTTGATTCTATATGAAAGACCTAAGTCAAACAAATTGTAGCTAGGTAATTCTAATGTACCTTTTTGGGCTGCAGCTTGAGTTCTGAAGTTGAATGCATCTAAGCTAGCATAAAGATTGTTGGTATTTCTCCAAGTAGCATCGAAGCTTAGGTTTCTGACAGGTTTTACTGTTGCTCCTAAAGCAGCAGTCATCTGAGCAGCATCACCTACTTTTGTTTTGTCTAAGTATAATGTAGCCTCGTTACTTGTACTTCCAGGGAAGTTAAGTGGTTGGTTTGTACTGTCTTCAAAAAGAGTAGCAGTAGCATTTCCTTTATAGTACCAATCTCCTAGAGAGAACATACCATTTACGGTTAATACCTTATTAAGAGTATAGTTAGCATCTACTTCCACTCCCATGTGAATTTCGTTCAGACCATTCATTTCAACATAAGCTGTCTTCCCTGCAACAACATCTCTTAGATTTGGTTTTCTAAGGTATCTATCATCCCAAGTTGTTCTGTATACGTTAACATTGGCATTGAATTTTGCAGATCTGAATCCATATCCTAATTCTACACCAAAGATTTTTTCATTCGTAAGATCCGGAGAAACGATGTTCTCGTTACTTCTGTATACTGCATTGAAGAATGGCTGCTTTTCATAGTATCCAACATTCCCGAAAACATTGTGTTGTTCGTTAATATTGTAGTTAACTCCAGCCTTGATGTTATATCCGAATAGATTTTTGAAACCAGTTTTAGTATTCATGATTTCTCCTTTCTTCGATTTTGTAACTCCATCAACAATGAAGTTATCAATTCTCTGGAATCCTTGGTTAGATACTGATCCTTGAACGAATGCAGAGATTTTATCGTTTGTATATTCAAACTGACCGAAAGCTCCGTACCAAAGTACTTCACCATCATTGCTGTACCCAATTTGATTATTTAGATTATCGATTTTCCCACCGAATGGATTCCAGCTAGCTTCTGGCTTAGACACTGCTGTTACTAGGTTAGGTGGAATGTTTTTGTTACTTTTATCAATATATCCGCTTGCACCTAATAAATCAGTTACTGCCTGATAGTGGTATCCATAATAGTATCTTGCATCAACACCCGCAGAGAACTTAAAGTTATCATTGATGGTGTGGTTGAAGCTTGAAATTAAACCAAACCAGTTGTGTGAATTGATAGATGCGTTTCTGATAAGTACTCCTTTATCTGGTGTAGAAGCTTGGTTAGCTGCATATACATTATCAAAGTTATATAATCCAGTAGTCTGATCTCTAAAAGTACTTAAGCTCTTTCCATTAGCAGAACCGGTAGTGTTTGTTCCTCCACCTCTACCAAAAGAACCATATAATACAGTGTTAAGTTTTGACTTTTCACTCATTGTCCAGTCCCAGTTTAGGGATAATACCGGCTTATGATAATAATTTACTCTTGCTGAATATTGTCTTCCGTTCAGATAACCCCAGTCTGAGTTATATTGTCTGTCTGGAGTTCCATCGTGATCAGGGTTGAATTTTATATAATCTGAAATAGCAATTGCATATGATCTTTGATTATGCCATTGAGGAGCTCCAGTAATTGTAAACTGAAAATCGTGGTTACCTCCCGGCTTTTTGTATCCTAATGCAAAATAGTAGTTATATCCTTCAAATTTAGTTCCGTCTGCGTACATAGAACCTGCAGTTCTGGACATTAAGAATGAAGAAGACCATCCTTTTTCAGATTTTCCTGTATTGTAAGCGAAAAGAGATTTTACATAGTCATTATTTCCAACTGCTAGAGAAACTATTCCTCCTTGTTTTTTGTCAGCGGCTCTTGTAAGAATATTTACAGTACCACCTACAGAAGCAATTGCTAATTTGGATGATCCAAGACCTCTCTGTACCTGCATTGCAGAAGTTACATCAGATAGTCCTGCCCAGTTTGACCAGTATACTGATCCTCCTTCCATATCATTTACTGGCATACCGTTTACCATTACGGCAATATTGTTTTGGTTAAATCCTCTAATATTTAATTTAGAGTCTCCAAAACCACCTCCACCTTTAGTAGCATAAACGGATGGAGTTGTGTTTAGGATCTCAGGAAATTCCTGGTTACCCAATTTCTCAACAATTTGTGCTTCTTTAATTGTTGAAACTGCTACTGGAGTCTTTCTATCTTTAGCGATATCGGCAACACCAGTTAATACAACTTGTTCAATATCATTGGACTTGATTTTTGTAGAGTCCTGAACCTGTTGTGCATAATAGACGCTAGCCGTAGATAAAGTAATTACTGCAGTTAGCATCGATTTGTTGATTAATTTCATAATCGTTAGTAATAATTAGATTTAATTTTCTGCAAAATTCGCAAAATATATTTTAACTATTATTAACTCAATGTTAATTTTTAATCTGTCTTAATAGTGTTAAGTGCTTGATTGTTAGCTTTATCAATGAAAAATGATTTTTTATATGAAAAAAGTCATGTTATTGAGTTTTTAATAAAGGGGGGGTGTTTTTGTTAAAAATTCAACGCTATTTCACGGCTTTGAGACTCAAATCTATATTCTCAGCCGAGTGTGTTAAAGCTCCCACAGAGATATATGTAACTCCTGTAGATGCAATTTCTTTAAGCATATCACGGGTAATTCCTCCTGATGCTTCAGACTCACATGAACCGTTGATCATTTTTACAGCTTTCTTCATGGTCTTAACATCCATATTATCAAGCATGATTCTGTCAACTTTTGCGTGGATGGCTTCCTGAACTTCTTCCAGATTTCTGGTTTCCACTTCAATTTTTAACTTTCTCTTTGTCTTTTTAACATAGTCTTTAGCCATTTTTACAGCATTGGTGATGCTTCCGTTGTAGTCGATATGGTTATCCTTAAGCATAATCATATCATAAAGCCCATATCTGTGGTTGGTTCCACCGCCAATAGCCACTGCCCATTTTTCACACATTCTGAAATTTGGGGTTGTTTTTCTGGTGTCTAAAAGTTTGGTTTTACTTCCTACCAATCTTGAGTCCCAGTCATGAGTTAGTGTTGCGATACCACTCATTCTCTGCATGCAGTTAAGAACAAACCTCTCGGTGGAAAGAATTGATCTGGCGCTTCCGGTTACAATAAGGGCAATATCTCCTACTTTACAAGGGGTACCATCTTTGATGAAAGTTTCAACCTTCAGTTTTTTATCAAAAGCTTTAAAAATAATTTCTGCCAATTCTACACCTGCGAGGATGCAATCCTGCTTTACTAACAATTTAGCGCTTTGCTGAAGATCTTCAGGGATCGTGGAAAGGGTAGAGTGATCTCCATCTTGGATATCTTCTTCAAGGGCATTTTTTATAAATGTTTTTAATGCTTTATCTGTAACGTAGCTTGGTCTTTTCATTGTGTTATGCTTTTAGGCTAAATCTTTATTGTAAAATGCACCTTTATTCTCCGTCATTTCCATAGACTGGGTAATGATGAGGTTGGCAACAGTTGTTAAGTTTCTTAATTCTGATAATTGTGGAGAAAGAATAGAATAGTGGTAGATTTCATCAACGGCTGCTGCAATTTCCTGGTGTTTTTGTAAAGCCATGTTCAGACGTCTGTTACTTCTCACAATTCCAACAAGATCGCTCATCATTTCCTGAAGCTGTTTTCTAAGGTAGCTGATGATCACCATTTCATCCATGATTTTCATTCCTTCTTCATTCCATTCCGGAACCGCTTTTAAATCATCAAAATTGAATAGATTTTCATTAAGAAGAGATACTGTTTTTATGGCAGCGTTGTGTCCGAAAACCAATCCTTCAAGTAAAGAGTTTGAAGCTAATCTGTTGGCTCCGTGCAATCCGGAATTTGTACACTCTCCTACGGCAAAAAGATTTCTGATGGAAGACTGTCCGTCTCTGTCTACTTCAATACCACCCATCAGGTAGTGGCAGGCAGGGACAACAGGAATTAATTGAGTGAAGGGATCAATACCTTCGTCTTTACATTTTTTATAAATATTGGGAAAATGTTCAAGAAATTTTTCCTGATTCATTTCGTGACAGTCCAGACCTACATATTCGTCTCCTGAAATTTTCATTTCATTATCAATGGCTCTGGCTACAATATCTCTGGAGGCTAATTCTTCACGTTCATCATATTTCTGCATGAACTTTTCACCTCTTTTGGTTCTTAATTTGGCACCGTCTCCTCTTACTGCTTCAGAAATAAGGAAAAGCATTCCGTCAATCTTACTATAAAGGGCCGTAGGATGAAACTGGTAATACTGCATATTGGAAACCTTTCCTTTTGCACGGGCTACGAAAGCAATTCCGTCTCCTGTTGCAATAGAAGGATTGGTTGTGTTTTTATAAACATGTCCGGCTCCACCTGTAGCAGCCAGTGTGATTTTGGATGTGATTTTTTTGATGGTTTTGGATTTTTCATCCAATATATAGGCACCGTAGCAGTGAATATCTCCTTCATTAAGTTCTTTCCCCGGAACATGGTGCTGTGTAATGATATCAATTACATAGTGGTGGTCTAGAATTTCAATATTCGGGCTGTTGTTGGCCGTTTCCAATAATGCTCTTTCAATTTCAAAACCTGTAATGTCTTTATGATGGACGATTCTGTTTTCGGTATGGCCTCCTTCTCTTCCCAGTGCAAATTTACCATTTTTCATATCGAATTGGGCTCCCCATTCTACAATTTCATTGAATCTTGCAGGGGCTTCCTTTACTACCATTTCTACAACATCACGTTTGTTTTCACCGTCTCCGGCACGCATGGTATCTTCTATATGTTTTTCAAAATTATCGTTCTGAAAGTCGGTCACTACAGCAAGACCGCCCTGTGCGTATTTGGTATTGCTTTCGTCTTCATCAGACTTTGTTACAATAATGATTTTGGCATCAGGGAGTTGTTCAGAAACTTTAATGGCATAAGAAAGTCCGGAAATGCCGGAACCGATTACTAATACATCCGCTTTTATCATGTGCTTGCTTTAGGTACAATCATTTAAATATTAAATAAATTTAAACAATTTTTCGTTTGGTTTTCTTACTTTTTTCATGTGTTGGAAGTGGTCTTCCTCAGAACGGTAGCCTAAAGCGAGGGTAACGGTTACTTTTTCTGTTTCGGGATTGATGTTCAGGATCTCTTCTATCAGATCTTGTCTGAAACCTTCCATAGGGCATGAGTCTATATTTTCAATGGCAGCGGCATACATCAGATTGGCTAATACGATATAAGATTGTTTTTCTGCCCAGTTGAAAATTTCATCCTGTGTTTTTTGATTAATATGCTGATTAATGCTGCTCTTGAATGGATCAAGTTTCTCAAGAGGAGTTTCTCTTACCTCAGAAATATGTTTAAAATATCCTTGGATATAATTTTCTTCAATGTTTTTCTTTGAAATAATCACAACAAGATGAGAGCATGTGGAAATCTGGGATGGATTATAAAAAGCAGGAATCAGTTTTTGTTTCATTTCCTCACTTTCAACAATGATAATTTTATAAGGTTGAAGTCCCAGAGAGCTTGCAGACAGTTTTCCTGACTCAAGAATGTTATGAAGGATTTCCTGAGGAATAATTTGATTATTAAATTTTTTCACAGAATATCTTCTGCTTAAAGCTTCCAAATAATTCATAGCACAAATTTAAGAATTGAATATGAATAAAGGGGCTTTAAAATGAAATATATCCTCTTAAATTAATACAAAAAATCACCCCGCATAACGGAGTGACTCTTCTAATATGAATGATAAACGTGATTAATTTCTGTTTTTAACAATAATCCAGCCTGCAAAGTTGATAGGTGTTGTTCTGTTCATGTTGTTTTTTTCATTCCATGAAACGGAATACCAATAACTTCCTGTAGGAACCCTTCTGCCATTAGCTGTGCCATTCCATCTGTATCCATTGCTTTTGTCCGCTCTGAAAACCTGTACACCATACCTGTCGAAAATATTAACTTCAAGATTAGGTTTGATAGCCAGTGCTGAGTAATCAATAAAATCATTGATGCCATCATCATTAGGAGTAATGATATTAATGAGGTTAGGTATAGTGACATTAATCATAATAGGCTCACAATTATAACTGTCTTTTACATATATTTTGGCAACTCCTCTTGTAACATTAGTGAATATATTAGAATCCTGCCAGGTGATATTGTCTGTTGAATATTGATAAGGAGGCATTCCGCCGTTTACATGTACAGTAACGGTTTCTCCTGAAACATCTATACTGGATATAACGGGGCTTTCCGCTGGAAATACCGTTACTGTTTGAGTAGTGATACATTCCCCGGTTTTTAGTTTTACCCAATAAATACCAACGCCCACATCTTTAATAGATTGTGTAGTGGCTCCGGTACTCCATTCATAACTTTTGAATCCTGGGCCGGCATCCAGTGTTGTTTTGCTTTCTACACAAATAATTTTGTCTTTTAAAACCCTGGACGGAGCCGGAGCTTTGACTGTTAGAGTAACTTTAGCAATTGAAAAACATCCGGTGGCATTGAAAACTTTAACATAGGCTACCCCATTGGGAGCAATATAGGCACCCGGGGTAGTTATTTCATTGGTTCCGTTAAGGGCGTCTGTTATAGATGGATAGTACTTTTTTGTAAATCCAGCCGGGTTTGGAACAACGGCAGCATTAATAAGATTAAAAGAGGCTGTTAATGGATTGCTTTCTATAAAACATGATTCTATTGGAACGTCATAAACGGTTACAACCGGATGGGTATTTAGTGTGATTTTAGCAGTGCTTATACATCCCTGTGCCGTAATAACCCTTACATATATAATCCCAGGAGGAGAGACATAGGCAGTGGGTGTTGTGATCTGATTTGTGCTGGCATTCAGATCGTGTATGCTCGGATAGAACTCTTTAGTAACTCCCGTTAATGTGGTTACTGCCGCAGTATTGAGATCAAAGATGCCGACTCCTCCATTATTATTGTTACATTCAGTAAGACTGGCATCGGTTGCTGCAAACGGGGTCGGATTCAGTTCTATAATGCCGTCTCCATTATCACAAAGTGTTGAGGAGGGATCTTTAACAACAACTTTAATGGTTGTATTTCCTGTATATTGAAAACTAGTAGGGTTGGCGATAGGAGTAGCAACTCCCAATAGGTAATAGGTGAAAACATAATTTCCAGGATTGTTTACAAATTGGGTATTGTATGAAGTGAGGTCTACAGTGCCGCTTCCAGTTGCAGGGTTGGTGCAAACGAAAGGTTTTATGGTATTATTTAAAATAGGAACTTTATCTACAAAAACTTTGGCATTTTGGATAGAGTGCCGAGCGCTGGCCCCTCCTGTTGCTGCAGAAAATCCAAAATATCCTTGTGTCATCCCTACAGCATTCCCGGAAGGGGCAAATGACTGATCGGCAATAAGCACTCCGTCTATTTTAATTTTAATAATCCAGTTGGTAGGATTAGTAAGATCTGTTTCTCCGTTTACTTCAACGTGTTTGTAGTTGTTGCCTACAAATGGCTGAGTGGGATTCAGATCTGGAGAGTGAAAAGTACTTCCGGGAGTATTGTTAAATTCTATATTGTTGCCGGTGGTATTGTTTGTGCCATATAAAACATGTACTTTACTCATCTGGCCTTCAGTGGTATTGTTAAAAATATCAAAACCAACCATTAATCCTGATGCGTTGGCGGGTATCCCAAGACCTCCTCCTGATACGAATCCTGTTGGAGGGTTAGCAAGATACCAGAATGTAAAACCGTCTCCGCGCCCAAACTGGGTTGTACCGTTTCCATCTATTCTGAAATCAAATTCTACTTTCCATTTATCACAATAACTTAAGGTAATTGGAGTGGATAGTTTTATAGCTCCATACTTGCTTGTTTGGTCTGTGGTAAGTCTTATGAAATCTCCGCTTACAACAGCATCGGAAACAAGATCCCAACCTGTAGTGTTTACAGGATTTCCGGTAAGTTGATAGGTTTGTGAGTACATTTTTCCTGACAGACATAATAAAATACCCAGCAGAAAAAAGAGTAGATTTTTTTTCATAGTGGAAGGATTGTGATGTTGTTATTTGTATTAATGTTTATTCCATATTTTTTACCAATACCCAACCTGAGTATTTTGTTTCAGTGTTATTTTTATTGTTTTCATTCCATGAGATCGTATACCAATAAGTAGCGGAAGGAATCTTTTTACCATAAGCCCTTCCATCCCAGGTGTAATTTCTTATTTTGTTAGCTTCATACAGCTTGTTTCCATATCTGTCATACACTGTGAAGATTAGGTTTTTCTTGTATGCCAAAGCAGAATAATCAATGAAGTCATTTTTGTTGTCTCCGTTAGGTGTGATGGCATTGATGAGGTTAGGAACGGTAACCTGAACTTCAATAGGGGAGCAGTTATAAAAGTCTTTTACAAAAACCTTTACTTCTCCTCTGGCCAGACCTGTGAAAATATTGGATGTCTGCCAATGAGTTCCGTCCAGTGAATATTGATAAGGTGGTTTTCCACCTACCACGTTAACTACAATTGTATTGTTATGGATATCAATGCTGGCTATTACAGGATTGGGAGACGGTTGTACGTTGACAATTTGTGTAGTGGTACAGTTTCCTGTTCTGAGTTTAACCCAATAGGTTCCTACACTTACATCTTTAATAGCGGGAGTTTTAGCTCCAGTGCTCCATAGGTATTCATCAAAACCAGGGCCTGCGTCCAAATCGGTTTTATTTTCTATACAGATGGTTTTGTCTTTAAGAAGTGAAGATTTAACAGGTGGAAGTACCACAAGGTTAATTTTGGCAATAGCAAAACATCCGTTAGTGTCCGTTACTTTTGCGTATACAGCTGTGCTTGTTGAAGTGTATTGATAAATATCGGCAATCTCGTTGGTGTCATTAATAGCATTGGTAATGGTGGTGTAATATTTTTTAATGATCCCGGTAGTAAGTGAAGTAACATTGGCCGTTGTTAAATTGAACACGCCATTAAGTACATTGTTTTCAATAAAACAAGATTGGATGGTGGCTTCTTTTACTGCTGTTTCAGGGTAAAAAGTAAGATTAATTTTTGCTGTACCTGTACATCCTAGCGGAGTAGTTACTTTTACATAAACGGTTCCTTGTGCAGATAGATAAGTGTCCGGATATAAAATTTCATTCGTTCCGGAATTTAAATCATTGAGTGTTTTGTAATATTTCTTTGTAACACCAAGCACATCTGTTATGTTAGCGGAATTTAAATTGAATGTAGCGGTACCCGCTTTATTGTTATTACACTCAGTAAGTGTTTTGTCATTAGCTTTAAAAGGAGCCAGGTCCAACTGAATTTTTCCATCGGGATTGTCACAAAGTACTCCGGCGTTATCCTTAATAACTATAATTACTGTGGTGTTGGTGTTAAATTCATAATTGGAAGGATTGGAAATAGGGGTAGAACTGCCTTGAGGATAATATTTGAATGTGTAATTTCCAGGATTAGCAACAAACTGAGCATTGAAATCGGTTAAATTTACACTGCCATATCCGTTAGTAGGATTGGGACAGAAAGACTGGGTTGCTAAGTTTTTTAGAATTGATACTTTATCAGTGTATATTTTTACATTTTTAATGGAATTTCTTGCTGAAGCTCCACCTGTAGATGCTGAGAAACCAAAGTACCCCTGGGTCATTGTAGCAGCTCCGGCTGAAGGAGCGAATGATTGTGAGGTAATAGTTGTTCCATCCATTTTTACGGTAATAATCCAGCTTGTAGGGTTAGCGGGATCTGTTTCACCTGTTACTTCAACGTGTTTATAGGTGTCTCCTACAAAAGGTTGGGTTGCGTTGAGGTCTGCGGAGTGAAATGAACTTCCGGGAGTGTTGAAAAATTCAATATTGTTAGTGTCTGTAGTGTTGGGAACTACCCCGTAGGCAATGTGTACTTTGCTCATTTGAGCACTGGTTGTATTGTTGTAAATATCAAAACCAACCATAAAACCAATTGCATTCTGTGGAATTCCTAATCCTGATCCCTGTTGGCTTGTTACAGGCGGATTGGCAAGATACCAAAAGGCAAATCCATCACCTTTTCCAAATCCTGGTATTCCATTTCCATTAATTCTGAAATCGAATTCCACTTTCCATTTATCGCAGTATTTCAGATTAATGGGATCATTAAGTTTTATTGCTCCGGATTTGCTTCCTACATCATCAGTTAGCATTATGAAATCACCACTTGTGGTAGCGCTGGGCACAACAGTCCAGCCTGTAGTGTTAATGGGATTTCCGGTGAGTTGATAGGTCTGGGCGAAAGATGCACCAGATAGGGATAGTAAAATAATTGAGAAGTAAAATAATAAATTTTTATTCATTTCACTGAGAATTTAATTCATGGTAAATATATTAAATCCCAAGTAATAAATGGTTATTTTGTGTTAATTTCGTTAAAAAAATTAATTATTATTCAAAAAATAATATTTATTATGATAAAGTAGTAAAAGTTGTACGCGTTATTTCGGATTTGTATTAATTAAATTAAAAGAGAGAATTATTATCTAATCCTTCAAAATAAGTATCAATTTCAAGATTGGGAGAACTGGCAGCTGCTACTGCTAATTTGTCGCAAAGTTCATTTTCGAAATGGCCTGCGTGTCCCTTTACCCAATGCATAGTAGGTTTGTGTTGGTTATAAAGCTCAATGAATTTTTTCCAGAGATCAGGGTTTTTTACATTTTTCCACCCTCTTTTGATCCATCCGGTAATCCAATTCTGATTAACAGCATCCGCTACATACTTGCTGTCTGTATACACATGAATGTCGTTTTCTGTTGACTTTAGCTTTTCCAGAGCAGAAATTACAGCGAGGAGTTCCATTCTGTTGTTGGTGGTTTTTCGGAAGCCTTTAGAAAAAGTTTTCTGATAGTTTTTTTCAGGAACGCGCATAAGAATTCCATATCCCCCTTTTCCGGGATTTCCACTGCATGCACCGTCTGTATAAATTTCGATTCTCAAATCTGCTTTATAAAATTGAATTATTTAAAACGGGAAATCATCATCATCATCAAAATCATTCATAGAAGATCCTGAAAGTTTCGAACTGTCCGGAAGATCAAATGCTGCTCCAGGCTGAATAGTTGTTTTGATTTTGTCAAAACCACTAGGTTCACCAAAGTTCGATGGATAGCCGCCTCCCATACCGCCGTCAAGGGCAGCTTCAATATCACCGAATTTTGCAAAATGTTTTAAGAAAGATAATCTCACGTCAGCTGTAGCACCATTCCTGTGCTTTGCGATAATTAATTCGGCCTGGTTTTCTGTAGAAGTTTCCTGTCCTTCCTCATCATTATCCCAAACGGTGATTTTATAATACTCCGGTCTGAAAATAAAAGATACGATATCTGCATCCTGCTCAATCGCTCCGGATTCCCTTAGATCTGAAAGCTGAGGCCTTTTTCCGGGACGTGTTTCCACACTACGCGAAAGCTGGGAAAGTGCAATTACCGGAACATTCAATTCTTTTGCAATCGCTTTTAATGAACGAGAGATCATGGAAATTTCCTGTTCACGGTTTCCAACTCCTTTTCCGCTGCTACCAGCGGTCATCAGTTGAAGGTAGTCAACCATTATCAGTCTTACTCCGTGTTGCATTACCAGTCTTCGGCATTTTGCACGGAAGTCGAAAATGGACAGTGATGGAGTTTCGTCAATATATAAAGGAGCATTTTCCAATTCGGATACGTTGGAGAATAGTCTTTGCCATTCTTCGTCGTCAAGAGTTCCTTTTCTTAATTTTTCGGATGAAATTCTTGTTTCAGAAGCAATCATCCTGGTGATAAGCTGTACCGAAGCCATCTCGAGAGAGAATAAAGCCATTGGGATTTTGTGACCTACTGCAATATTTCTTGCCATCGAAAGAAGGAATGCGGTTTTTCCCATCGCGGGACGTGCTGCAATAATAATAAGGTCGGAATTCTGCCAGCCTCCGGTTTCTTTATCTACATCCCGGAATCCTGAAGGAACCCCCGAAAGTCCTTGTTTGTCCTTTAAAGATTTAATGGTGTCAATCGCTTGTTTTACCAATGAGTTGGCGGTATCAAATCCTTTTTTAATCGTTCCGTTGGTGATCTCAAAGAAAGACTGTTCTGCTTTATCCAGAAGTTCAAATACATCAGTTGATTCTTTATAGGAAGAATCAATTACATTCGCGGAAACGTTAATAAGACTTCTTAAAATATATTTTTCAAGAATAACACGAACGTGATATTCAATATGGGCAGATGAACTTACTCCCATGGTAAGGTCAATAATATAATGGTCTCCTCCTGCCTGGCTTAGTTTGTCCTCTTTTTTAAGATCTTGGATAATGGTCATTAAATCTACCGGATGATTACCTTCATAAAGCTTTAAGATGGTAGAAAAAATAACCTGGTGTCTGGGATCGTAAAATACTTCCGGAGTAAGGAGGTCAATGGAATGGTCAAGACCCTTTTTGTCAATCAAAAAAGTTCCGATAACAAGTCTTTCGAAGTCCACTGCATTAGGAGGCATTTTCCCATCCGCAATAGATAGCTCTTTTGCAAAGTTTCCGTGGGTAAGGGATGATAATGTTTCTTTCTGCGCCATGGTGCAAAGATAGTTTATTTAAAAAATATTTAAAAAATAGTATTCAACAAATTATTAGTAGTCTTTGTGAAAATGCGGTTAATAGGGGATTGGGTATGTTGATAAAAAAAATCACCTCCATTGAGGTGATTTTTTATGATATGATTGAGGGGGTTACTCTCTGTTTTTCACAATGATCCATCCTGAGAATTTGAATGGGGTTTTCTTGCTGTTATTCTCATTCCATGTTAAAGAATACCAGTAAGTGCCTGTAGGTATTTTCTTACCTGCAATGGTTCCGTCCCATTTGTATCCGTTAGATTTATCAGCCTGGTGAATTTTTACACCATACCTGTCGAAAATATTCAATGTCAGGTTTTGCTTACCTGCAATTGCAGAATAATCAAGAACATCGTTGATACCGTCTCCGTTTGGTGTAATAACATTTACAATATTTGGAACTATTGCTTCAATGATAATAGGATCACAATCGTAGGCATCTTTTACATATATCTTATAATTACCTCTTGGGACATCATTAAATACATTAGAATCCTGCCATACAACATTGTCTATGGAGTATTTATAGTCAGGTGTTCCGCCTGTTACATCTACAGTGATGTTCGTAGTAGATACATCAATGCTGGAGATAACCGGCTGTTCAGAAGGATATACTTTTACAGTTTGAATAGTAGTACATTCTTGAACTTTAGATGTTAGTTTTACCCAGTATGTTCCTACTCCTACATCACTGATGCTTTGGGTGGTTGCTCCGGTGCTCCATTCATATTTTTTGAATCCTGGTCCTGCATCCAGAGTGGTTTTGTCTTCCATACAGATGATTTTATCCTGAAGTACACTGGATTTTACCGGAGGAAGTACTTGAAGTGTTATTTTAGCAACAGTGAAACATCCAAGGTCATCATATACTCTTACATATACTACGCCATTAGGTGCCATATAGGTTTTGTAATTTGTTATTTCATTGGTAGCATCTACTGCATCAGCCATTGAAGGGTAGTATTTTTTCTTCGTGCCATCAGCTGGTACTGTAATCGGAGCGTTGTCAAGATTGAACATACCCATAGAAGGATTTGTTTCCAGGTGACACTCGGTTATTGTAGGATCAGGAAGAGCTTTTACCAGTGGGTGGAATTTTAATTTAATTTCTGTAATGGTAATACATCCATATTCATTGGTTGCTTTTACAAAAACTGATCCTTCTGCCGAAACATATTGATAAGGATTGGTTATTTCGTTGATGGCATGATCGAGATCATACATTGAAGGGTAGTACTTTACATTAAGGTTAGGAGTTAGTCCTATATCAGCTGATGATAAGTCATATAGAGCTGTTCCTGAGTTGTTGTTACTACATGAGGTAATTTCCCCAACAGTCAGTTTGAATGATCTGTCAAAAAACCTGATATCTCCAAATTCCCTACATTGATTTAAAAAGGTGACAGGTTTAGTAGGGTCAGCGTAAGAAATAGAATAGGTATATTGAGTAGTAGTATTAACAGGAATAGGAGTTGTTATAGGATCGTAATCACTCGCTGCATCAGCTGCACTGCGATAATATTTTATAACAAAATTTGGATTGTTGTTTCTGATGTGATTTGATAGGGTAGCAAAGTCAAAAGTTACAGGATTGCCACAAATGTCAATGTTTCCATCATTTTTTGCACCAGGTTTTAAGAATGGGAAAGGTTGGTAAATTTTTAATGAATTATTATCGAATGGGGTAAGCAATGTTGCTGTTCCGCCAAAGCTTAATTTAAAAGGTGCAATTTCAGTGGAATAGTTATTTAAAAGCAAATGATATACTTCTCCCGGAAGTACATCAATATATTTTACAAAGCCAATTCCGCCACCGCCTTCTGTGGTATCTGTGGCGGTCATACTAAGACCGGTAAGGGGTCTGCTTATTAAATTGCCCATTCCAGCATAGGAGCATCTTAAAGGGAGTTCTCTGATGTTGTTACAGTCGTGATTGGGTCCATATAATGCGAAATCATAATCAATGTCGTAAGCGTTGGGTCCCATAGGGGTAATAAGGAAGGTTAATGTTCCTGCTGTTTGTATGCTGAAGGTGAACCAGATAGAGTTACTTTCGCTGCTTAAACAACCGCTTCCTTCTTTTACGCTTCCGCTTCCATTAGGCTTTAATGAGATTTCTGCGTCGCTGCATATAGGGATAGCAGTGATGCAGTCCTGTTGTGCAAAAACCATTTGGGTGATGAAAATTAGAAAAATCAGTAGATATTTTTTCATTTTTTTGACCGATTTAAAATTGAATACTTAAAGTAAATTATTTGTTTCCAGAGATAAGTTGCTTACCCCATCCAGGTACAGAGCTCAAGGTTGTAAATCCTGTTGCTGCTTTTTGATATTGGGCTTCAGCTTCGGTCATGTTGCCAGATTTTTCAGCTGATTTTGCTTTTAGGATCGCTAATCTTGGATTGTTCGGATCAGAACTTTCTGCTTTTGCAATATATTTTAAAACCTCTTGTGTCGCTTTTGCCGGATCATTGTAAACTCCTAATTGTATGCTTTGCAATGTAATAAGTCCCAGAAGGATATTGTTTTCCGGATTGTTAGGTTGAGAAAGTGATCCCCCAAGAGCAAATTTTTCGGCTGTAACACTTGCAGGAATAGCTGATGCAGTAGATTTTTTTGATAAAAGTTCCGCTTTAAGATACATAGAAACAGCGGCATAATAAAAAGCCTGCCATTTTTCAGAAGTATTAGTTTCTGTAAATTTCTTAAATAGTTTGTCGTAATCACCTTCGGTATTGGTGGTGTTGAGCTGTGAAGCGCTTTGTTGTAAAGCTTTGTCGGTAAAAGTCTGAGCGCTTGCCCAGAAACCGGTCACGAAAAAGCTTAAAATAAATAAAATTTTATTCATAAAGGGGATATTTGTAGCAAATATATGAAATTATTAATGTTTGGTGATGTATTTTGATATATATTTAAATAATGTGTGTTCTTGTTTTGTAATACTGTATTTTTATTGTTAGGTTATAATATGTGAAGATTGCAATGGAAAGATGTTTGTGGTTTTTGATTTGAAATAGGAATAGTGGATTGTTTTAAAATAAATCAAGTATAAAATGAAAATAAGGATAGAAAATCTTCTGTCCTTATTTTGTATATATTTAATTTTAATTGATTTAGGTGTCTTTAAATCAATTGATGATAAGTTTATTAATATTGCATCTTTCTTAGCTTTGGGTTGGTGCTTCCAACAATCAGAGCAATCAGAACGGTCATGCATCCACCAAATACTACAGAACGAACCACTCCCAATACTTTAGCCATTAATCCACTTTCAAACTGTCCCATTTCATTGCTGGACATGATGAATATGGAATTCACACTCAATACACGTCCTCTTATATGGTCCGGTGTTTTAAGTTGTACAATCGTTCCTCGGATCACTACAGAAATGCCGTCAAGCATTCCGCTTAATACCAGGAACATAAACGAAAGCCAGTAAAGTTTGGATAACCCAAATCCAATAATACAGATTCCAAACCCTGTAACAACTGCAAGAAGAATTTTTCCCTGGTTTTTTCGTAAAGGAACAATAGATAAAAGAGTAATGATACACATAGAACCAATATCAGAAGCGGCATTCAGTAAACCGAATCCTTCTGCTCCTGAATCCAGGATGTCTGTTGCGAATACCGGGATCATCGCTACGGCCCCTCCAAAAAGTACAGCAAACATATCTAGGCATAAGGCTCCCAGAATTTCCTTTGTCTTAAAGATATAGGAGATCCCCTCACGCATGCTCTCCACAACATTTACAGTCTCTTTTTTATATTCTGAATATTGTTTATTGAGCTGCCAGAAAAACAGAGAGGCAATAAATATCAGTGATAAAATCGCAACCAGTGTCCATTGTACTCCAATATATCCGATAAGAAGTCCGCCGATGGCGTGTCCACATACAGAAGAGATAAGGAATGTAGCCTGATTAAGGGTAACAGCGTTCGGAAGGTTCTCTTTCTTTACAATTTTAGGAATCATAGAAGGAACAATAGGGCCAATAAAAGCTCTGGCAATTCCGGTGAAAAATATAACTCCATAGATGTAATAAGTGATCTCGTGTCCTGTAAAGTGCATTTGTACATTGAAGAAAGCGGGAATTAAAAGAAGTGCGATCAGAAAAATATAGGTGTAATTGCAGATCAGCAACAGCTTCTTTTTTTCATTCATATCAATAACGTGTCCGGCATATAAAGCACAGCTAACAGCAGGAATAACCTCGGAAAGTCCGATAAGACCAATTGAAAAAGGATCTTTGGTTAATTGATATACCCACCATCCCAATAAAGTGGCAAGCATTCTGAAAGCTAAAACAATAAAAAATCTCCCGGTAAGAAGATTTCTGAACTCAATATTTTGTAAAGTTTGTAAAGGGGTAAAGGAAATCATGAACAAAAATAGCCCTAAAAATTTATTTAGGGCTATCTGTATTTCGTTTTTTAACAGATATATTAAATGTATATCAAAAGATAAAATCTATTTTAGTCTGCTCTTGAAGAACTAAGAACAATAGCAGCAACACCTGCCGCCCCGATAATAGTAGCGCCTGTCGCAATTCTTGCTTTTCTTCTGTCTTTCACAGCTGCTACCTTAGACTTAGGAATAATTACTTCTGTACTGTCTTTTTTTCCAGCTGTACCTACAAGATTATCTCCAACAATGTTTCTGAATAATATTTTTTGTTTCGGAGACCCGTCTCTCATGGTTACTTTGTAAACTTTTCCGGCTTCCAGATTGGAATAGTTGTTTTTTGAAATATCCTCGCTGTATTTTGTAGTAGCGCAAGACGTAATCACAAATAAAGACGTTAATAAAGACGATTTCAACAGTACAGATGCTTTCATTATTTTCGTTTAGTTTTTCAAATTTATAATTTTTTTCGAATATACGTTTTTGGAATTGAAAAAATATCTCTAAAATTTGTAAATTTCTAATAAATCTGCGATATTTCTGTCATTGGCTAATCGTGGAGTCTTATTTTGCCCACCCAGCTTTCCCTGAGACTTTGCATATTCATGGAAGGCATTTTTCTTCAGTTTTGTAATATGAAGCTTTTGAAGAATATTTCCGGAAATCAGATCATCATAATAAGTGTTTCTGTTTCGAAGCTGCTGATCCAGCTCATTTCTAAATGCTTCCCCATTTTCAGGATCCTTTTCAAATTCAATCAGCCATTCATGATAAGGAAGACCTTCATTTGGGTTAACCTGCGGTGCCAGATGGAATTCAGTAATCTGTGCCGGATATTTTTCTAGAGTTGCTTTCAAAGCTTCCTCTACCTCAAAAGCAATTACATGTTCTCCGAAGGCAGATGTGAAATGTTTGGTTCTTCCGCTAACCAGAACTCTGTAAGGATTTTTATCAATAAATCTCACAACATCACCAATGGAGTAAGCCCATAACCCTGAATTGGTAGTTAAAATCAGAGCATAATCTTTGTTAAGCTCAATTTCTTTTAGGGTTAATCTTCTTGCATTGGGTTTTCCATATTCCTCCAATGGAATAAATTCATAGAAAATACCATGGTTGGTTAGCAGTAAAAGTCCTTCCTTCGTATAGTCGTCCTGAAAAGCAAAAAATCCTTCAGATGCAGGAAATGTTTGAATAATATCTACTTTTCCACCCAGTAAATCTTCCATTTTATCGCGGTAAGGTTCATAATTTACTCCACCTGTAACAATAAGCTGCAGGTTAGGGAAAAGCTGTTTTATTTTTTTTCCGTGTTTCTCAGTCAGTTTTTCAAAATACATGATAAGCCAAGGTGGTATTCCTGAAATCAAGGTCATGTCCTGATGTTCTGTTTCTCCAATAATCTTGTCTATTTTCGCTTCCCAGTCTTCCATAATATTGGTTTCCCAGCTTGGTAATCTGTTTTTTTGAAGATAGTTAGGGATATGGTGTGCTACAATTCCGGATAATCTTCCGGTTTTAATCCCGAAAACTTCTTCTAGTTCCGGACTTCCCTGCAGAAAAATCATTTTTCCGTTAACAAAATCCGCATTGTTCTTTTTGCTTATATAATGGAATAAGGCACTTTGAGCTCCTGCAATCTGATAAGGCATTCCTTCTTTAGATATAGGAATGTATTTTGATCCAGATGTTGTTCCTGAAGTTTTTGCAAAATATTCAGGAGTATCCGTCCAAAGAATATTCCCCTGTCCTCTTTTTACTCTTTCAATGTAAGGTTTTAAATCTTCGTAGTCGGACACAGGAACTCTGTCCTGAAAATCTTTTACAGAACGGATGTTTTCAAAATCATGCTCCCGCCCGAAAAGTGTTTTTTGAGCTGTGATGACAAGTGAAATCAATAGGTTCTCTTGGTTTTTCTCTGCATTTTTTTTGAATTCCTCCGCCTTTTGAACATGTTTTTTTGCCCAGATAAGCGCCGCGTTTTTCTTGAAGAAGTTTAACATGGTTCAAATTTATAAATAAGTAGAGAACTATGGAACCATTTTTAGAAGGTAAGACATAAAAAAAACCGATGAAATAAATCCCATCGGCTTTTCTCGAAATTTGATTATGAAAATAACAACTATATGTTGATGTTATGCTTATTTGTTTGCTTTGTACCTTTTGTCCGGAGTGCCATCTTTTTTCAGATGTTTGTTTTCTTTGTATCTCTTATCCGGAGTTCCGTCTTTTTTCATTTTAGCAGCAGGGGCAGGCTGAGCCGGTTTCGCTGTTTTAGCAACCATTGGTTTTGCAGCTTTTACTTCTGCTGGTTTAGTGGCTGTAGTTTTTACAGGGGCAGGAGTAGTGTGGGTAGCGGGAGCAGTCTGCTGAGCAGTAGCAAGGCCTAATCCTAAAACTAATGACATTGCTGATAATAATTTTTTCATAGGAATATTGTTTATTTTTTGTTGAATAAAGATATACAAAAAGCAGGCTAAAAATTTTGGTTTTTTAAACTTAACTAAAGTTTATTACAGCTTAAAAAAAAATTAAAGTCATTTTTTGAAGAATAAAAAAAGCCTGTTTTCGGCGAAGAGAACAGGCTTTTACATAATTAGTGAATGATTTAACGTGTACAGTTAGCTGTCCATGTTTTACCATCCTGGATGTATAAAATTTTCAATGTATTATTATCAATTCTGATATAAGATGTTGCAGTAGATCCTACCATTACTAAAGTGTTATCTCCTTGTTTAGTGAATTCTATTCCGTTTAGACTTGGAATACTGTTTGAGAAGGTGAAGTTGTACTTCGTGCCACTGGCAATCTTTGTTACAAATACACTTCCGGCATCGGTACTAATATTGGTAGAGCCTCCATCATTATAAGATACGCTCCCTTTGTAGGTTCCTGCAAAAAAGTCGTTGTCTGCAGGATCATCATCCTTGCTGCACGACGAAAAAGATAATGCTGTAAAAACAAACAGCATCAACAATCCTAGAATTTTCATTGCTTTTTTCATAATACTACTTTTAATTAATGTTTGGTTTATTTAAAGTCCCAAACACTATGCCATGAGAAAATATTCGGGTTTTTTTAACACGCAATTAATTAAATTAATAAAAAATTAAGATTTAAATGGCTAAGTAATTCATTTTAAATCTGAAAGTCTGATAGGTTGGGATTCAAAGAAAAAAATATTCTTACCTTTGTATAGTATTAAACGATTTCGGAAAACTCCCGAAATCGCTTTTGTCGTTTATACCATTACTATTTATGCAGTTAAAATCCATCAACGAAAAGTTCCTTCCGGATCTGATGCAAAAAGAATTCGGGAAAGAAATTTTTACCCAATTAGAAAATAGTGAGCATATTGCCGTGAAGGGAAGTGCGGGATCTTCAGTTTCTGTTTTTGTGGCTGAGCTTTTTTTGGTTCAGAAAAAAAATATTCTTTATCTGGTAGATGATAAAGAAGATGCATTGTATGCCAATACCGAAATGGAAGACTTGCTTGGGAAAGAAAAAGTACTGTACTTCCCAGCTACTCACCTTGAGCCTTATCAGGTAGAAAAAACACAGAATGCTAATCTTGTGTTGAGAACTGAAGTGTTGAATAAAATCAATTCCGGGAGATCTCCAAAAGTAATTGTTGCCTATGCCGGAGCTTTATCAGAAAAGGTATTGAAGAAAGAAGATTTTAAAGCTATTTCTCATCATATAAAAGTAGGGGATCAGCTGGATTTTGATTTTGTGGATGAACTGCTTAATCATTATCATTTTCAGCAGACTGATTTCGTTTCAGAACCCGGAGAATTTTCTGTTAGAGGAGGAATTGTGGACGTATTCTCTTATTCCTATGAAAAGCCCTACAGGATTACGTTCTTTGGTAATGAGGTGGAAAGTATTAAAACGTTTGATATAGAAACTCAGCTTTCGGTAGATAAAGTGAAAGATTTTCAGTTGGTATCTAATATGAATTTCTCGGTTACGGGAAGCAGGGTTTCATTGCTGCAGCTGCTGCCTAAGGAAAGCTATGTGATTTCCAAAAACGGAATGATAGGAATGCAGAAGATTAAAACATTCTATGAAAAGTCCCTGGAAAAGTTTGAAACGTTAAGTAAAGATATTGCTCATAGAGCTCCGCAGGAACTCTTTATTTCTGATCAGGAGTTTTTATTTGATTATAAAAAATTCAGAACGATTGACTTTGGAAATGCTGTTATTGAAGGATTAAAGGATATTGCTGAAATTAAAATGGAGCAGCTTCCGCAACCTTCTTTCCATAAAAACTTTGAACTTTTGATTGAAGATATGGAAGAAAAGCAGAAAGATGGATTTGATACCTGGATTTCATTTTCAACGGAAAAACAGAAAGAAAGGCTTGAATCTATTTTTGAAGAACTTGAGCATGAACTTCCTTTTAAAAGCTTTAAATCTGAACTGCATGAAGGGTTTGTAGACAATGGACATAAATTGTTAGTGTATACCGATCACCAAATCTTTGATCGTTATCAGAGATATAAGGCGAAAAATACCTTTGCGAAATCAGAGCAGCTGACTCTGAAAGACTTGATGAGCCTGAAGATAGGAGATTATATTGCCCATATCGATCATGGAATCGGAAAGTTTATGGGATTGGTGAAGGTGAACAATGATGGAAAGATTCAGGAATGTTTTAAACTGACTTATAAAAACGGAGATTTATTATATGTGAGCATTCATTCATTACATAAGATCTCCAAATATAACGGACCGGATGGAAGAGAGATTGTGTTAAGCAAACTTGGTTCTCCAACTTGGAAGTCGTTAAAACAAAAAACAAAAGCTAAGGTAAAGCAGATTGCATTTGACCTTATACAATTATATGCCCAAAGAAAAACGGCAAAAGGATTTGCTTACACACCAGATTCTTACCTACAGAATGAGCTGGAAGCAAGCTTTATTTACGAAGATACTCCGGATCAGGAAAAAGCTACTGTAGATGTGAAAAAAGATATGGAAGCGGATACGGTAATGGACCGGCTGGTTTGTGGAGATGTAGGGTTCGGTAAAACCGAGGTGGCAATTCGTGCTGCATTTAAAGCGGCAACAGATGGTAAGCAGGTGGCAGTATTGGTTCCGACTACTATTCTGGCATTTCAGCATTACAGAAGTTTTAAGGAAAGACTTAAAGATTTTCCGGTAAATGTTGCCTATGTTAACAGGTTCAGAACGGCTAAGCAGAAGTCTGAAACTCTGGATGCATTGAAAAACGGAAAAGTTGATATTATTATTGGAACGCATCAGCTGGTGAGCAGTTCGGTTAAATTTAAAGATCTTGGATTATTGATTATTGATGAGGAACACAAGTTCGGTGTTTCTGTGAAAGATAAGCTGAAGACCCTTAAAAATAATGTGGATACGCTTACATTAACAGCAACCCCGATTCCAAGAACATTGCAGTTCTCTCTGATGGCGGCAAGAGATTTATCTGTCATTAAAACTCCACCACCCAACAGGCAACCGGTAGATACCCAACTGGTAGGATTCAGTGAAGAGATACTTCGTGATGCTATTTCTTATGAAATTCAGAGAGATGGGCAGGTGTATTTTATTAACAACAGGATTGAAAACCTTAAAGATATTGCCGGACTTATCCAGCGTCTGGTTCCTGATGCAAGGGTAATTACAGGACATGGCCAGATGGAAGGTAAACAGTTGGAGAAAAATGTTCTGGATTTCATGGAAGGAAAGTATGATGTACTTGTTTCTACTACCATTGTTGAAAGTGGGGTAGATGTTCCAAATGCCAATACAATATTTATCAATGATGCTCAAAGATTCGGAATGGCAGATCTTCATCAGATGAGAGGAAGGGTAGGGCGAAGCAACAGGAAGGCGTTCTGTTATCTAATTACTCCGCCTTATGATATGATGACTGCTGATGCCAGAAAACGTTTGGAAGCTATTGAACAGTTTTCTGATCTTGGAAGTGGTTTCCAGATTGCAATGAAAGATCTTGAGATTCGTGGTGCGGGAGATTTATTGGGTGCAGAGCAGAGTGGGTTTATCAACGAGATGGGTTTTGAAACCTATCAGAAATTAATGCAGGAAGCTCTTGAAGAATTGAAAGATGATGCTGATTTTGAAAATTTATTTGAAAACGAAGAAGACAGACAAAAACTTTTCAAATCTGTAAGAGATGTTAATATTGATACAGATTTGGAGCTGATGCTTCCAGATTTCTATATTTCTAATACAGAAGAGAGATTGTTGCTGTATCAGAAAATTGCAGAGATTAATAATGAAAAAGATCTTCATCAGTTTGAACTTGAGCTGATTGACAGATTTGGGGCATTGCCGAAAGAAGCTGTGAATCTGTTGAAAAGTGTTTCCTTAAAATGGCTGGCTGCTGATATAGGGTTTGAGAAGATTGTAATGAAAAATGGGGTATTCTTGGGATACTTCCCAAGCAATCCTCAGGATAAATTCTATCAGACAGACAGGTTTAGGCATATCATTAATTATCTGACAAAAAATCCTGCTGAAGCACAGCTCAAGGAGAAAGCCGGTAAGGAAGGGAATCAGCTGATGATGAGAAAAGAAAGAGTGAAAAATGTAGATGAGGTAAATATCTTACTAAAAGCTATCATTGAACATAATTAAAATATAGTGCTCAAAAATTAACAAGTTTTCTGTAAACAATACTAAACCATATAAAAAGAATGAATTTTTATATGGTTTTTTTGTGATTCTTATCATGTTTTTTCTTCTTAATATTCCTTTTAATGAGAATTAAGCCCTTTTAGGTAGGGTTAAAGTCACTTTTTAATGAGAAAATACAGGTAGATAAACCACGATTTAATGGTGGTTTGAGTGGGTGTGTAATTTTATTTTAACTTTTTACGGGCATGGATGTAGAAATAATTCTACTTTTTTGTATAAATAATTCTATTGCGTAATGTGTTTATTTCTATAGGTTTAAGTATTGTTAGTGGTTTTTTTTACGATTCGTAATTTGTACCTTTGCAGTCCTTATTATGAAAAAAATTATATTTAGTTGTGTAGCTGGGTTATTATCCTTCTATGCCAACGCACAGGTGGGAATCGGGACCCCGAAGCCAAAATCTACACTTGATGTAAACGGTAAAACCACCTTAAGAAAAGAACTTAGAGTAGGCGGAACTTCAACCCAAGCAGGAAGTGCAGGGTTGAACGGGCAGGTATTGGTTTCTCAGGGAGAAGGCTTACCTCCAGTATGGAAATCCCTGAACGTGTCTTTTATGGAAGAAGGACAGTATAAATTAATCAATTCATACCTGTCATCAGATCAGACAGGCATTATCGCTCTTTCTAATGGTGTTCAGGGAGATGGTGTTTCCAAAAATAGTGTAGGAGATGATATCAATGACACTTCGAAAGGTAAATGGGTGAAAATTGACGGTCTTAAAAATACCTTTACGATTAAAAATGGTAAAAACAGGCTTACGTATCAGTTTCAGGCCGGAATTGAAATGAAAGCTCCAGTATCTACCACTTCTGAGAATGTCCGTTTTGCATGTGGTGTTTTCAGAAATAATAAACTTGTAGCTATGCGTCCAGATAGAGTGGCTTCAAATAATAATAGCGGAAAAGCAGGGCTTCAGGATTATATCTTTACCCTTAATTATACAGAACTTAATGTTCCGGTTGGAATACAGAACCTTGAAATTGCTTGTAGAAAAATTAGTACTTCAAATTCAAATTCTCAGTTTGCCATAGGACGTGATGTTCAAAGTTCTAATGGGGCATCCAATGCATTTACATTGGAGTCTAATATGAAGATTGATGTCATTGAATATGTAACTTATAAATCTAACTAAACCAACTGATGAAAAATATATTTTCGACAATACTTCTTGCTTCGGGATTGATGTTATCAGCCCAAGTGGGTATTAATACGGAATCTCCGAAAGCAAAACTAGATGTAAATGGAGACTTGAATTTAAGAGATAAAATTGCTGTACTTGATGTAACAGATAATACGCTTTCTTTGGGAAATAATGACCAATTATTGGTTTCTCAGGGAGAAGGATATCCTCCTATCTGGAAAACCCTTCGTATTCCTGAATATGAACCCAATAAATTTTATCTGATTTTTAATAATTCTTTTTCAGATAAGATAGGAGTTACTTTTTCATATGCAGAGCAACCTGCTACAACTACTTCCAAAGCAGCAACTTTTACAAAAGGAGCTAATTTTTCCAGTCTTAGCGGATTTAAGAAGATTAATGGTTTATCACAGAAGATCAGTGTTTTCAGTACTGAGAGTAAAGCTTATTTTCAGTTTGAAACGGTTGTACAAGCTAATTTTGCAGCTAATGGAACAACTGATACATCAATAGATTACGCATGTGGGATCTTTGTAGATGATAAGCTAATTAATTTAAGACAAAGTAATTTAAAAGCGAGTAGTGCTCAATTTCCTTTCCTTACCCATAATCAAATAGGTTTTGTAACCAATCTTTCTAAAGGAGATCATACCGTAAGCGTTGCATGTTCAAGACTTGCATCATACGGAAATTCAACTAATCGAAATCTGGCAATAGGAATAAATACAAATAATAATATTAATGATTTTATTGCTCAATCATCTTTGAAAGTAGAGGTATATGAAGTTCCACAAGTATTTAATCCGATAATAAAATAAAGCAACTATGAAAAAAATATTTTTTATTCCATTTCTATTGATTATCGCATTATTTAAGGCTCAGGTGGGAATTAACACTTCTACTCCTGTTAATAAATTGGATGTGAATGGAGATATCAGTATTAGAAAAGAGTTAAGAACTGCTGGTACTGATTTATTGAAGGGATCGGCTGGTAATGCCGGAGATATCTTTCATAATAACTCGGAAATGACTGCAAATGATTGGAAAAGCATTAAAATTGCTGATGGGCAGGGAAGCATGTCTCTCTTCTCTATTAATACAGTTGCAGATCAAACGGGGATTTCGTTCTATAGTAGTGGGGATCCTATTCCTTATGATGAAGATGATAATTTGCAAGGAAACTGGACGGTGATACCTCAGGCTATTGATACTTTTTCTGTAACAAATGATTCAAACAAAGTAACATTCTCATTTCAAACTATGGCTCAGAAAGTAAATTATGGTTCTGCATCAGCAAGTTTTGCTTGTGGCGTTTTTGTAGATGATAAACTTAAAGCAGTGAGAACGGATGTATTACAGGGAGACAGTGGAGCCTATAAGATTTTTAACCTTAATGCAACACTTGAGAACCTTCCTCGTAAAAATAAATATTCTGTGAAAGTGGCTTGTATAAACAGGACTTTAAACAATACAACACTTGGGATTGGGAGAGCTGTAGATACTAATGCTCTGAACAATGATATGGCACAGTCTGTTTTAACAATATCTGTACTACAGCCGTATTAATTTTCATATCCATATAATAATTAAGAATCTAAAAGCGTTATGTTTTTAGATTTTTTTATTTATTGGTTCTATTCTTTGTGAATTTGTTGATTGAAATACTCTGTGTTGTACAAAATTGAATTATATTTGAACAAATTAAAAATATATGGTAAAAAACTATTTTCTTAATGTGATTGCCGGTATTGTTCCGTTTGGTTTGCTGGCTTCACTTCATACAATACGAGAATATCGAAATCCACATCCAATTGTGATGACAGGCCTCAGAATCTGAAGTTTATCTATTAAAATTTATAGATGAACTATTATTGTTAATCTTATCAGAATATAAATAATTATATAATTTTTATGCAAAAAAAAATTATATTTGTGAAAAAATAATCAATTACCAGGAAATGAAACAAATTTTCTATTTTATCTTATTAATTGCAGGCTTTTCTTCAATACATTCCTGCAAAGATTTATTGGATGAAGACGGGAATCCTCTTTTGGATCTGAATAATACAGGCGGACTGAGTGGCCCAAGAGCTTTATATAAAGAAATTACGGATAAAACTACTCTGGCAGAATATCAATACAGCGGATTACTTGTGAACAGAGTTATCACAGACAGTGCTTCTATTACTGATATTATGTACAGCGGAGACAGAATCAGTCAAATCAACTTCAGAGGTTTTCTTGATCTTAATGGGAACGGAAAACTGGATAAAGACAGTATATCTTATGATAGACAGTTTAATTATGGAAATAACAGCCGACTGCAGTCAATTTCTGAAACCCGTTCGGTTTTCAGAAGACCACCTCCGGTTCCACCTTCCACTAAACCTGGACCTCAAACCTTATTCGCTTCAGAAAAATACATCCATACCTTAACGTATAATGCCGGTACTTCAAAATTGGAGTCTATTACTACAATAAAAGGAACGGAAACTATGGGAGGTCCTATTAATTATGCAGAATATTCAAAATCAGAGTTTACTTATGTGGGGGATAATGTGTCCAAAGTACTTAATGTTTCTGGACCGGTAACATCCAATAACCCAATTGTGTATGGTGCTCCTACAAAAAAATATGGCTATGAGTATTATGCTTACGATCAGCAGATCAGCCCGTTTACTCTATTGCCACAGGTATATAAAATCTCACGATTATTAGCTACTGAAAATAGTATTAAAGAGAGTTTAATTCTATCTCCAAATAGCCCTAAGAGATGGTCAGTAACAGATCTTACGGCAAATATTCCACAACCTATTGTTATGAGTACAAATTATGTATATGATCTACAGACTTACATGACAAAAGGCTATGGTGTAAACTATATTTATAAACCACAATAGAAAAGTTTTCAACAATATTTAAACTCAATCTTCCTAAGGTTGAGTTTTTTATTTTTTATCTCTTAATTTTGCAAAAAATTTCTGATGAAATATTTAATCGTTGGGCTGGGAAACAAAGGCTCGGAATATGAAAATACACGACATAATATAGGCTTTAAAGTTGCTGAAAAAATAGCTGAAAAACTAGAAGTATCATTTAATACTGCTAACTTCGGCTGGATGGCAGAAGGGAAGTATAAGGGCAGAAAAGTTTTTGTTCTTAAACCGGATACCTATATGAATTTATCCGGTAATGCTGTGAGATATTGGATGCAGAAAGAAAATATCCCTTTGGAAAATGTACTGATTGTAACAGATGATCTGGCACTGCCTTTCGGAACTCTGAGACTGAAAGGTAAAGGTTCGGATGCAGGTCACAATGGGCTTAAGAATATCAATGAAGTTTTACAGACTCAGAACTACGCAAGACTTCGCTTTGGAATTTCAGCAGATTTTTCTGCAGGGCGCCAGGTGGATTATGTATTAGGAACATGGAATGAAGAAGAAACAGAAAAGCTTACAGAAAGAATCGATACTTTTTCAAAAGCCGGTCTTTCCTTTGTTTTTGCAGGAATCAACAATACAATGTCCGGATTTAACGGGAAGTAGTTCATCATTTTTCTGTTTCAGTTTTTATAAGAATAAATAAAGGCCATCGGATTTCCGATGGCCTTCTGCTATGCATTTAAATTAATTTCCAATCAATTTATCTGAGCTATGTTATATACTTTTTTAATAAGTAGCTTGAGACTCTTGATTATTCTATAACCAGCTTACTGCGCCTGTTTCAACATCGTAGTTAGCACCAACAATCTTAATTTTTCCTTCTTCTTCAAGCCTTTTAAGTGTTGAGCTTTGTTTACGGATGTCTTCTATAGCACTTTTTACATTCTGGTGATTAAGTCTTTCTAAAAGAGAACTGTTTTTTGATGAACGTTCTTCATTTTCTTCAATGATGTCATTGATAATTGGGTTAAAATGATTGATTAGGTGGTTTAGGTTGTCCATACCCATACCTTCAATCTGTGCTGCATCAAGACCTCCTTTCAGAGCTCCACATTTAGTGTGTCCTAAGACCACGATCAGTTTAGAACCTGCCACATTACAGCCAAATTCCATAGAACCTAAAATGTCCTGATTTACAAAATTACCAGCAATTCTGATACTGAAAACGTCACCCAATCCCTGGTCGAAAATCAATTCTGCAGAAGTACGGCTGTCTATACAGCTCAAAACTACTGCAAAAGGCCACTGTCCTTCACGGGTTGCATTTACCTGCTCCAGAAGATCCCTGTTGGCTTTAAGATTATTAACGAACCTTAGGTTTCCTTCCTTTAAAAATTCTAATGCTTTTTCAGGAGTAATGGTAGACTGAGTTTCGTATGTATGTGCTTTCATATAATTTTAGTTGTTTGTTGAATTGTTAAGTTTAAAATAAAATAGGTTTGAGCTTACATAGCTCTTTTGTGAGTAATCAAAATGTGAGAATCTTCGCTTCTTTCATAATCTTTGTATGAAGTTTTAAAGCCTAGAAGTTCTACATTGATATCTTCTTCTTTTGCGCGGATGTTAGCAAAATCCTGGATCATTTCCAGTACATCTGTCGCGATATATGAAGTTTCTCTTGCGTCAATAATTACATTAGAGTTAGATTTAATGTTTTTCAATGTTTTTTTGATGGCTGCTTTATTTAAGAATGAAACTTCTTCAGCCAGTTTGATCTTGATGCCATCTGCATCATTCAGCTTTTCTCTGCTCAGATAATAAGCTCTTTTCATATTTCCCTGAAGGATATAGAATACAGAGATTGCAAGACCAATTCCAACCCCTTTTAACAGGTCTGTTGCTACAACAGCTACAACTGTTGCCACAAATGGTACAAACTGGAATTTTCCAAGATGCCAGAAATGTTTGAAGGTTGCAGGCTTTGCCAGTTTATAACCTACAAGGATCAAAACAGCAGCAAGAGTTGCCAGTGGGATCAGGTTCAGAATAAAAGGAATGGTAAGTACACACACCAATAGAAGAACACCGTGGATCATTGCGGATGATTTAGAAGTAGCTCCTGCGTTGGCATTGGCAGAACTTCTCACTACTACGGAAGTCATTGGAAGTCCACCGATAAATGAACTGATTAAGTTTCCTATTCCCTGTGCTTTAAGCTCAAGATTGGTATCTGTAATTCTTCTTTGCTTATCTAATCTGTCCGAAGCTTCAATACAAAGTAATGTTTCAATAGAAGCTACAATGGCAATAGTTGCTCCCACGATCCATACTTTAGGATTGGTAAAACCTCCAAAATCCGGCATGGTAATCAGATTCTTAAAATCATCCAGTGATTTCGGGACAGGTAATGATACTAAGTGTTCTGTACCAATAGCTAAAGAGCTGCCTGATAATTTGAATAATTCATTTAACAATATTCCGGCAACTACTGCTACTAAAGCTCCAGGAAGCATTTTCATTCTTTTAAGGGCCGGAAATTTATCCCATGCAATAAGAATTCCTACAGATACTAGTGTTACAAGAATAGCTCCAGGATGAATAGCTCCAAATAGTTCTGTAAAATAATTGAAATTCAGTCCATTGCTGAACAAAGATTGGTTTCCTTCATAATCCTTATCAAATCCCAGTGCGTGAGGAATTTGTTTTAAAATAATAATGATACCGATGGCTGCAAGCATTCCTTCAATAACGTTATTGGGAAAATAATTGGAAATACTACCAGCTCTCACAAAGCCTAAGATCAATTGAATTAAACCGGCAATGATTCCGGCACATAAGAACAGTTCAAAAGCTCCAAGATCGGTAATTGCGGTAAGTACAATAGCGGTAAGACCTGCCGCAGGCCCGGAAACCGATATGTTTGAATTACTAAGAAATCCTACAACAAGACCACCTACAATTCCGGAAATCACCCCGGATAATGGTGGTGCTCCAGATGCTAAAGCGATTCCTAAGCACAATGGAAGTGCTACTAAGAATACAACGAGTCCGGAAGGGAAATTCTCCTTGATTCCTCCTAATAATGATGTTTTTTTCATGATATTTTTGAAAATATTATAACCGATTGATTTATTCTTAAATAATCAATTATAAAAGATTGGAAAATTAATTTTAAAGCATAAACAGCTTATCCACTACCTGAAAGGGCATGAATAACTATAAAAATCTAACTACTACTTTAAAATTAAGCTTCCGGAGGCGGAGAAAATATACTAAGTAAAGGAGATAGATGAAAGGAATCATCTACCAGTACAAAAGACATAGACTGAGGTGCAGGCTCAGAAAACTTCAGATAGTCGAAAACATCTAAAGGTTTTGGAAGCGTCTTTTCGTAAACAATAAAAGAAGAGGGGTGAGAATGTGGTTCTTCTTCATTTACTATTATATTCGTTCTAAGAATGTCCCAGCCCGCTACCGCAGCAATGCTTGGTAGCGCTGTAAAATTCAGAAAAAACGTTAATACAATAATACTCCAGAATTTCATTTTACATTCTTCTTTAGAAAAACTATTTAGTTTTTTTGCTCATTACCCAATCAGAGCTGGTAAGGTTGTAGATCTTTTGGATGTCTTTTAAGGTTTTCTCAAAATCAATCTCAAGATCAATAATTTTACCCGTTCTAAGGTCAAATACCCAGCCGTGTACAACAGGTTGTTCTTCTAAAATATACCTTTCCTGTACGCAGGCCATTTTGATGACGTTGATACATTGTTCCTGAACATTCAGTTCAACCAATCTGTCATAACGTTTATCTTCATCTTCGATAGAATCAAGTTCTGCCTGGTGTAATCTGTAAACATCACGAATATTTCTCAACCAAGGATTCAATAATCCTAAATCCTGAGGAGTCATCGCAGCTTTTACACCACCACAGTTGTAATGTCCACATACGATAATATGTTTTACCTTAAGATGTTCTACAGCATATTGAATAACTGCAGTAGAGCTCATATCTAAAGTATTTACAACATTAGCGATGTTTCTGTGAACAAAAACTTCTCCGGGTTTTGCGCCCATCAGTTCTTCCGCTGTAGCTCTACTGTCTGAACATCCTATATAAAGATAATCAGGGTGTTGAGTTTTTGCCAGCTCTTTGAAGAAGTTTGGATCATCTGAAACCTTAGATTCTACCCATTTCTTATTGTTCTCAAAAATAACTTCGTACGATTGTGACATAATTTTAAATTTTAAAAGGCTTATAATTATTTATTTCGTTTAAATTATTTTCGAAATCAATAGACCGAATCAATAATTATGCAAAAATATACTTTTTGCAGAAAAACTATCCACTTTTAACAAAGTTTAATATTAAAATATGCTTAAAATCATGTCTAATATTCCGATATACTTTGCCTTACCGTGAATAAGGGTTCTTCCATAATCCAAACGTTTAAAAACTAAGATAAAATTACAAAGTATAAATCATAAAATAAAATCTGAAGATTAAAATATTTTAATTTTTTAGATTTTTAAACGAAACTGGATATACCTATTGAAAATAAATAGTCATTTACTGTAGAAAAATGAATAAATTCAAACTTTGATTTTAACCCTATAGTTTTAATGGCAGATTTTGATCTGGAAATATTGTATTGGGCAGGGATTTTTATCGCCTGTTTTTCATCTTTACTCATTTTGGGAAAGAAGAAAAAGAAGACACAGGATTTTCTTTTGGCCATCTGGTTTTTGATAATCGGTGTTCATCTTGTTTTTTTCATATTATTACGTTCAGAAAGTTATTTAAAATACCCCTACCTCCTCGGATACGAACTGCTTTTGCCCTTTATGCATGGGCCTATGCTGTATTTGTATATTTTATCTGTAACGGGCAGGAATCCAGGTAAAAAGGCGTGGCTATTGAATTGGGTTCCTGTTCTGATAATTTATCTGATTTTGCTTCAATTCTTGATGCTGTCTCCTGATGATAGAATGAAGGTTTATCAGAATAAAGGAAAAGGATATGAAGGATTGAGCGATGCTATTAAAGTTTTAATGAATTTTTCTGGAGTAGTTTATGTCAGCTTAAGCCTTCTTGCAGTAAGGAAATATAAGAAACTAATTTCCAATCAATATTCCAATACCGAAAAAATTAACCTGAATTGGTCATACTACCTTATTACGGGAATTGCGCTGATATGGATGGCCGTTATCATAAGAAATGATATTCTTATTTTTTCAATGGTGGTTCTGTTTATTCTGGTAGCGGCTTATTTTGGAATCAGCCGTGTTGGTATTTTGGATTTACCTGCTGCTGAAAGATCCGATGAAAAAGAGTTGGTAAAGTATAAAAAAAACTCTCCTGGAGATACCATTATACAGAATGTTTATGAAAAACTGATAGCGCAAATGGCGCAAGAAAAACTGTATAAAGATCCTGACCTTAACCTTAATTATGTGGCGCAATTGCTGGATGTTCACCCCAATATATTATCCCAGGTAATTAATTCAGTGGAGAACAAAAACTTTTATGACTATATCAACCGTCACCGAATTGAGGAATTTAAAAGAATAGCATGCCTTCCTGAAAATCAAAAATACACGATTTTGTCACTAGCCTTTGAAAGTGGTTTCAACTCAAAGACATCTTTTAACCGAAATTTTAAGAAATACATGAATTGTTCTCCCAGAGAGTTTCTAAAAAGCCAAAATCTCACTCTGGAATAGTAAGTATCACATAATGAGTGATGTAATATAGGTTTCATCTTTCATTTTGGAACAATTGAACCTTTATTTATGTCCAATTTTGCAGAAAAAATCAATGGTCATGAGGAAACTCTTATTTATTATCATCTGTATTTTAGCATTGCTGATTGGTGCCTATCCTTTAATTTATGCTTTTGTTGAACCTAAAAATACTTTTCTGGGATCCAAATCTCTGGAAATTCTCCAAAGCCAAATCTGGAAATTTGCATTTTTTGCCCATATTATTTTTGGAGGAATCTCTCTTTTCATTGGCTGGCGTCAGTTTGGCAGCAAGTTTCGAAATAAGCATCTGCACCTTCACAGGATAATTGGGAAATCCTATGTTGTCTCTGTATTGATAAGTTCTGTTTCTGGGATCTATATGGGAATATATGCCAATGGAGGAATGATATCCTCTGTCGGATTTATTTTTTTGGGATTGGTATGGCTCATGACTACGCTTGCAGGAGTTGTTCAGATCCGAAAAGGCAACGTGATGAAACACAGAGAGTGTATGGTTTACAGCTATGCATGTACCTTTGCCGCAGTAACATTAAGATTTTGGTATCCTTTGCTGCAAAGTATTACCCATGATCCTCATAACTCCTATCTTGCCGTAGCATGGCTATGCTGGCTTCCCAATTTGCTGGTAGCCTATTATATTAATAAAAAGAATCTTGAAGCGAATTAAAATATCTTATTATTGATATATCCTTGGGTGGCATTTTCTGCCGCATAAATCTTGCCGGGATTTCCCATAACCATAGAATTTTCAGGAACATCAAAATTTACGTACGCATTGGGTGCAATCAAAACATTGTTGCCTATGCTCACATTGCCGACAATAACGGCATTTGGACCTATCCAGACTTCGTTACCAATAACAGGATAGCCTTCATTTTTTCCTCTGTTCTGCTGTCCGATCGTGACGCCCTGGGCAATATTACAGTTTTTACCGATTTTCGCTTTAGGGTTGATAACAAGTGCGCCCCAATGCCCTAAATACAAACCCTCTCCGATTTGTGTTTCAGGATAAATCTGGAATCCGTACTTGATCTGGTAATGCCTTAAAACAAATCTCCAGAATAAGCCGGAAACAGATTTTTTCTGATGTTTCTGAGCTTTTCTGAGGATATAGAGGTAATGAAGATTAGGATTAATACACTTTTTCCAAATCCCAAAGGTGGAAAGCCATTTACCACTTTCCCTGTAAAAATCTTTCTGTATGGCTGTATACTCTGGCATAACGAAATATTTTATACATTATCAATGATTTCCTGAAGATGTGCCACTGATTTTTCAAGCACAAACGGAAGATCTGTATGAGCTATTTCCCTTTCATATTGTTTGGAAAGCTCACTGTTAGTTAAGAACTGTTTCATTCCTTCATAAATTCCGTCCTCAGAATTAGGAGTAATGAGACCTAGTTTTCCATCCTGAAGCAGGTCTTTGATTCCCGAAACATCTGTGGAAACTACAGGTTTATTCAGGATAAGAGCCTCTGCAATAATGGTGGGGAATCCTTCATGTCGGGATGACATTACATAAAAATCCGATTTTTTAAGATAGGGATAAGGGTTACTTCTGAAGCCAAGCATTTTTACCGTCTCCTGAAGTCCCAATTGATTAAGTTTTGCCTGGATATTTTCAAAGTCAAATCCATCACCAATAATGATAATCTGGTGTTTCAATCCTTCATCCATTAATTTTTTATGAACATCCAAAAGCCTGTCATATCCTTTTTGAGGGTATACTGTACCTATGGTTACAAAAGTTGGAAGATCATTGGAAAAAGGGTAGTCATTAATTTCCACTTCAGCTTTCTGGAGAGTATCCTGAGAATCAATGGGGTTAAATATCTTAATAACAGCCTGTTTTTCTTTTTCATTATGAGCCAGCTTCTGCATTTCCTCTTTAAGTTTGTTGGAAATGACCAGGATTCTGTCAAATTTAAAAAACTGTCTGATTACGTCAGGTGTATATTCTTTCAGATTAAAGATGTCATTCTGGACCCATACAATCTTTTTGGAATCCTTTTGCGGGCTGGATAATACTTCTTTGTACATCCCATGGATAGCCGCTATTTCTACATCGTATTTTTTATTCTTTAGTATAAATGTATAGAGAAGGGAAGGGAACATCAGGAACATTTTCTGATACAATACCCTGAATGCCTTTACCGGAATTTCATGAGGTCTGTTGGTGGTAATCATTTCCCCTTTCAAGAGATAATGCAATTTTACCCAAGACGGAACTTCCTGGATGTACATTCCTGTATAGAGGTTAATCAAAAGGTCAACTTCATATTTATCTTTGGGAAGGTTTTTAAGAAAGTTGACTAGAACTTTTTCTGCACCACCATGGCGAAGGGAACCGATTCTAATGAGAATTTTCTTTTTTTCAGACATTTATTTTTTTATAGGTTTATAAGTATGAGGAAGGTGGTCACTTACATAAGCTTCAAGTTTAGGTCTGTCTGCTTCGAGCTCTCTTGGATACATGACATTGTTTTTTAATGCTTTGTCTCCATATTCTTCAATAGTGCAAATAAATTTTGCAGGAACTCCTGCATAAACCGTTCCGTTCGGCATAGAGGAAGTTAAAATGGAACCTGCTCCCAATACACAGTTATCACCTATTTCTGATCCTAGCATGATGATGGTATCTGCGCCAATAAAGCACTGTTTTCCAATTTTTATGCGCCCGAAAGCTCTTACATCCTTATATTTTTCGAAAAAATGTAAGGCATTATAACCGCCGTCATGATTAATGAATCTAACATTATTAGAAAGTGTTGTTTCGTCACCTATTTCAATTAAAAAAGGTTCTGTCCCTAATTCGGGAACTTCTACAAAACGAACATTTTTTCCTACCTTTAATCCTTTAGCAATACAAATTTTGAGATAAATTCTCTTGATAAGGTACTGATAAGTGGTATGAATTTTTAATATGATACGATATATAAATATCATTATTCTAAATTTGTTTTTCTCATACAAAGAAAAGAATTTATATGATAAGAATTTCTAAAATAGAATATTATTTGCCTGAATTGGTTCTTACTAATATGGATTTGGAAAAGGAGTTCCCAGAATGGAGTTCCGAAAGAATCCGGGAAAAAGTAGGGATCGTGCAGCGTCATATTTCTGCAGAAAATGAAACGGTGCTGGATCTGGCTATACAATCATCAGAAAAGGTTTTTGAGAACTATGATAGAAGTAAAATAGACTTTATTCTTTTCTGTACCCAAAGTCCAGATTATTTCCTTCCAACCACTGCCTGTATTTTACAGGATAAGCTTGGGCTGAAAAAAAATATTGGAGCAACAGATTTCAATTTGGGGTGTTCCGGGTTTGTGTATGGATTGGCTTTTGCTAAAGGGTTAATTGCCTCAGGAATTGCTAACAGTATTTTGTTAATTACTGCAGAAACCTATACCAAACATATTCATCCAAAAGATAAAGGCAACCGTTGCCTGTTCGGAGATGCCTCCGCTTCGGTAATTATTGAGAAAGATACCCATGTAGGCAATTATCAGTTTTGTTTGGGAACTGATGGCAGTGGAGCTGAAAATCTAATTGTAAAAAAAGGAGGTTTCAGGACAGATTTTATAGTAAACCCAAATCATGAATTCGATCCTGAGAATCTTTATATGAACGGACCTGAGATTTTTAATTTTACCATAGAAAAGATCCCGGGATTGATTAAAGAAACTATGGATAAAAACGGGCTTACCATGGATGATATTGATTATTTCGTTTTTCATCAGGCTAATTCTTTTATGCTGAATTATTTGAGACGAAAAACGAAGATCCCCACCGAAAAATTCTACATTGATATGGAGACAACGGGAAATACTGTTTCTGCAACCATTCCAATTGCTCTGAAAAATATGCTGGATAAAGGCCTGTTGAAAAGAGGAAATAAGATTTTATTGGCTGGTTTTGGAGTAGGGTATTCCTGGGGAGCCACTATAATAGACTTTTAATTTTCAAATCACAAAATTTAAAATATATGAAAACTTCCGTCTTTTTAGAAAAGCTGCAAGAAGAACTAGAAGAAAAACAAATGCTGAACCGGGATACTAAGCTAAAGGAGCTGGAAAACTATGATTCCATAAGTTTACTCTCCGTCATTGCTTTTGTAGATGAAAACTTTAATCAACAGCTTGATCCGGATCAGTTTAAAAATATGGAAACGGTTTCCGATCTGATGAGTATTATTGGGCTGGAAAATTTTGAAGATGAGTGATGATAATTAAATAATCATCATTCACCTTGTTTTTGTTGATAAAGATTCTCAAGGATCTGCTCAACGGCATTGAATATTTTTTGATTATCAAACTGATCTTCGATGGTAAGAAGGTTCTTTCTGATGTTGGAGATTAATTCCGGATCAGAAAGGAACTTTTTCATGGCTTCATACATTTCGTTAATTTCATATTTGATGAGATATCCTGTTTCGCGGTCTTTAATCATGATTCCAACATCGCCGGTATCCGTTGCAATAATCGGTTTTTGAAGAATCAATGCTTCAGCAATTACAAGTGGCCATGCTTCAGATTCGGAAGGAAGAATAAAATAATCTGCCTTTTTAATGTAAGGATATGGATTCATTTTATTGCCACATAAAATAAATGTATTCTGAACGTTATTGGTATTGATTTGTTCTTTCAGATTTTCCATTTCTTCTCCGTTTCCAAGGATTAAAATGCTGTGATGGAAGCCTTCGTCTATCAATCTTTTGTGAGCATCAATAAGTTTGTGATACCCTTTTCTGTGATGAAGTCTGCCTACGGAAACAAAAACGGGTCCCTGAGGGAAGTCTTCTAATTTTTCTTCTGCCTTTTTCTTAATCTCTTCAATAGGGATAGCGTTGATGACTACACTTTCTGCAGGATATTTTAAATCCGGATAATACAGATGCATCATTTCTTTGATCCTTTGTGAGCAATAGATCATATGGTCAAACTTTTGAAAGTTGTCTATGATCTCCGGAACTGCAGGCTGTAAGGCAGGTAAATTGATCTCGGAGTGAAACCAGCCTATTTTTTTTGAATATTTATTGCTGGAATTGTTTACAGAGGAGAATGTAGCATAAGAGGGGGAAATCTCTACATCAAACTTTTTATTTCCTAAGATACGGTCAGCAATTCTTGGATTTTTTAATATTTGCATCAGTTTTAGCCTTCTGCGGACCAGCTGAAGTTTATTGATGAAAGGATTTTTGGAAAAACTCTCTTTGCCTTCAGTAAGGTAGACCTTTTTTACATGGCTCGGGATTTCATTTCGAAGCTCTCCCTGATTCATATTCAGGCATATGGTTAATTCAAATTTATCAGGATTCAGATTGTTGAGCATGCTTAATACCACTTTTTCCACCCCTCCCATTTCCATAGAGCGGTGCCTGAAAAGAACCTGTATTTTCTTGTTTTCTGACATTATCTGAAAAGTTTTTGTAAAGTAATGGCTATATTTTTTTTTATCCTGTACCAAATTCCATGCTGATATTCTAAAAGAGCAAAGATTTCCTGATGATTGGTATATTTTTCCGGGATCTTTTTTCCGTTGATGCTGGTAAGATTTCTTCTTTTCATGGTTGCTAAGACGACCTGAGCAAAATAGTCATAAGACTTACCCTTATTATTATTCTGGGAAATACCTCCTGCATGGGCTCTGTAAAGATAATTGGTGTCATCTATGAAATAAACATCTCCTTTTTCATACATTTTTAAATACAGGTCCTGATCCTCTGCAATTCTTAATTCAGTATTCATTTTTTCTGTCTGTTCATAAACATCCTTTCTGAATGTGACAAAATGATTGATCTGATTGGGATAATTGAAGAAATAAGGATCACCGTTCTTCACCTGCATTGCGGATTTAAAAGGGGCAATAGGGTGTAGATCTTTATCACATCCCATAAAGCGGGAATAGGTGAGTACTACTTTCTTGTTGTCTTTAAAAACCTGAATGGCTTTTTCAATAGCTTTGGGAAGTAGGGCATCATCAGGATCTACAAAACCACAAATTTCCCCGGTAGCCAGGTCTATCAATCTGCTTTTTGTAACGCCTACACCACTGTTCTTTTCATTTTCAAAAAACTTAAATCTTTCATCGCCTGCAATGATGGCTTTTACCAGCTCTTTTTCATCTTCTGAAGAAGCATCATCCACAATAACGGCTTCCCAATCGGGATGGGTTTGCTTCAGTAGAGAATCGTAGCAATCTCTGAATAATGTGGCATTATTGTAATGAGCAATAAGTATGGAAAACTTCATATTGATTTATAAAGAATGTTGACAATTAGCTCCTGTATGGTCATCATGACTAAAGGACCTGGTATTTTTATCAGTTGTTGCTGACGGATATTTCAGGAAATAAACTGAAAGAAAACTGTTCATTGAAAAATGAAATCGTGATGATAAACTGGCATTTTTCATAATTGGGATAGGGTAATGCTTTTTTCACTTGCGTTACACAAATATAATTTGTTTTTATATAAATGAAAAAAAAAACTTTATTTTTGCTTTAATTAAAGAAAACACAGTGGGTGAAATAACAAGAGTTCTCAAAACATTTATCGGATATCTGAAAAGACCCGATCTTTATCCGGAATTGGGCCGGAAAATTATTAAAAATACAGTCAACAGAGGTAATGCCTTTAAGGGAAAAGAAAAGACTAATTCCTGGGCAGCCGAAAGGGCAGTCTCACAGAAAGAAGCAGTTTCAAAGCTTTTTGGGCTTGAAATAGATGCTTTTCGTAAAGATTATCAGGAAATTTTAGCTAATGCAGCTCAGAAAGAAAAGGAATGTCCTGTGAAAATGGGTGGCCCTGGCGCTTTGGAATTGATTTACTATGCATGTGAGTTTGCGAATGCTCAGCATGTTGTGGAAACAGGAGTTGCCTACGGATGGTCTTCATTGGCTTCCCTTTTATCATTGGTAAAAAGAAACGGAACGCTATACAGTTCAGATATGCCTTATCTGGCTCAGGATGGAGATCAGTATGTAGGATATGTGGTTCCTGAAAATCTTAGAGGTAATTGGAAGTTATTCCGCTTTGCAGACAGGGAGTCATTGCCCAAGATCTTTGCTGAAAATGCTGCATTTGATGTTCTTCACTATGATTCTGATAAGAGCTATAATGGAAGGACGTGGGCGTATGGGGAGCTTTACAATCATTTGAAAAAAGGAGGTGTTTTCATCAGTGATGATATTGGTGATAATTCTTCATATCAGGATTTTTGTGAAAAAAATAATATTGAAACTACCATAGTAGAGTACGAAGGAAAATACATTGGTGTTTTTGTCAAATAATTCCAGGCAGGGCTATTTTTATTAAAAGATAGAATCCCCTTTTGTTAAATGATTTGATAAGAAATACTATGAATCCTATAGATAAGATTTCTGGATAAAAATGTGTTTATAAATTTATGATACAGCTGTTTAGACGGTTTTTATGAAGATAAGTCAGATTACATTTACCAGATTTCTTGCGGCTATGGCTATTGTCATTTCCCATTTCAATAAAGATCTGTTTTTATATAAAATCGATTATATTTCAAATATATTCCTGAACGCCAATGTAGGAGTAAGTTACTTTTTCATTCTTTCAGGTTTTATTATGATTGTGGCTTACCACAAAAAAGATAAGATTGAATATTTTGATTATTATAAAAATCGGTTTGCGAGGATTTATCCCTTGTATGTACTGGGGCTTCTGCTGTATTTGGTGACAAGATATTCCAGCTTCAGTATCTATAAAGGATTTTTATATTTGTTTGGGTTCCAGAGCTGGATTCCGGGTGAGGCAATGATTCTGAATTTTCCAGGTTGGTCTATTTCTGTAGAGTTTCTTTTTTACCTGTTGTTTCCTTTGTTGTATAATCATTTTTATTCTAAAGGAAATAAAAGTATTTGGGTAGTAACAGTTATTATTTGGATCATAACACAGGTATTTTGCAACCTTTATTCAGGTTCATCTTATTATAAAGGGCCACATACGGAGAGCCACGAGCTTCTGTATTATTTTCCACTGATGCATATCAATGAATTTCTGATGGGAAATCTTGCAGGATTATATTTCGTGAAAAACTCAGGTCAGAAGAATTATGATGTACCGGTAGTTATTATTTTCGGACTCTTATTATTGTCCTTAATTTTTGTTCCGCTGTTCTACCATAATGGACTGATGGCAATCCTCTTTATCCCTCTTATTATTTTGATATCCAAAAATAATGGGGCACTAACGAGGATATTTTCATTGAAACCTCTGGAATATTTAGGGGAAGCAAGCTATGCTGTTTATATTACCCATATCCCTGTTCTTTATATCCTGAGGGAGGTGTTAAAGTGGGGCAATTATAATTTTTCCATTGATATTGTATTTGGAATTTATATCGTAGTTCTTATTATAACCTGTATTCTGTTTTATCAATTTATTGAAAAGCCATTAAGAGATTATCTGAAAAGGTTGAAGATCAGATAAAAATCTTTATTTTTGTAACAAAGCAACACAATTATGGAAATGAGAAAAGTTCCCGATATCTATATTCCAGATGAAAATCTGGTATTGCAATCCATCTGCAAAAAAAATAATAAAACAGTGCTGCCAGCACCGGAAGAGTATCCATTGATGTTTTAACAAAAAAGAATATTTATGTATAAAACATTTTCGGAGCTTAAAAAAGAACTTCGTAAAGATTCTAAGGGATTAAAGAATGTAAAAGTCGCCTTACTAGGGGATACCGCCACTCAGTTTTTGAATGTTGCTTTAAAAGGAACTGCTATTTCTGAAGGGATTAATCTTGAAATCTTTGAAGCCGATTTCGGACAGATATCCCGCCAGATTCTGGATCCTTCTTCAGAATACTACGAATTTAATGCAGATTATACTATTATTTTTGAATCCTCTCACAAATTGCTGGGTCAGTACTATAAATCGTATAATTCGGAGTCTGTTTTTGCTGAAAATAAGATCAGTTATATTGATGAACTTTATCGTACTATCCAAAGCAGGATAAAAAGCAGAGTAATTTATTGTAATTTTCCGGGAATTAATAACCAGGTTTTTGGAAATTTCTCCAGTAAAGTAGAATCTTCTTTTGTTTTTCAGCAAAATAAATTAAACTATCTTCTTTCAGCAGAATTAGCCATTAAGAATGATGATTTTTTTATTGCTGATCTACTTTCCATTCAAAATAAATGGGGTCGGGATTTTATGTTTTCTCCCAATATCTATATCAATACGGAAATGGTTCTTTCTCTAGATGTGCTTCCTGTTATTGCTCATCATATGGTAAGTATTATCTCTTCTTTGGAAGGAAAATTTAAGAAATGCCTTATTTTGGATCTTGATAATACAACCTGGGGTGGAATTATTGGTGATGATGGTCTTGAAAAAATACAAATCGGAAGCCTGGGAATTGGAAAAGCATTTACAGAGTTTCAATATTGGGTAAAAGCACTTCAAAAAAGAGGGATTATTCTGGCTGTTTGTAGTAAGAATGATGAAGATAAAGCAAAAGAACCCTTTGAAAAACATCCGGATATGGTTCTTAAGTTGGACGATATAGCGGTATTTGTAGCTAATTGGGAGAATAAAGCAGATAATATCAGAAAAATCCAGCAGATTTTAAATATAGGATTTGATTCAATGGTTTTCCTGGATGATAATCCGTTTGAAAGAAACCTTGTGAGAGAAAATCTTCCGGAAGTCTGTGTACCTGAGCTTCCAGAAGATCCAGCCGAATATCTGGAATATTTATACAGTTTAAATCTTTTTGAGACTGCCAGTTTTTCAGAGAATGATACTGAAAGAACAAAACAATATCAGGTAGAAGCACAGCGTACCATTGCTTTGGAAAGTTTCACCAATGTGGAAGATTTTCTTGAAAGCATGAATATGGTCTCTGATGTGCAGCCTTTCAACAATTTTTCAAAACCAAGAGTTTCTCAGCTAACGCAGCGTTCGAATCAATTTAATCTGAGAACAATACGATATACAGAGCAGGATGTAGACCATTTAATAAACTCCGAAAATCACTTTACAATGTCCTTTACATTAGAAGATAAATATGGTGATAATGGGCTTATCTGCGTTATTGTTATGGAAAGAAAAGATACTGAAACACTCTTCATTGATACATGGCTGATGAGCTGCCGTGTCCTGAAAAGAGGAATGGAAGATTTTACCCTGAATACCATTGTAGAAGCCGCCAGAAATAACGGATACAAATATGTGGTAGGAGAATATATTCCTACAGCTAAAAATCAAATGGTTGCAGATCACTATGAAAGGCTTGGGTTTACCATGCAGAATGATAGATGGATATTAGCCGTAGATGATTACAAATATAAAAACGTATATATTAATAACAAATTATAAACATATTGAAACATTATGAATAAAGATGAAATTCTAAGTAAACTGACTGGTATCTTTCGTGAAGAACTGGATAATGATGAAATTGTACTGACTCCTGAAACCACAGCGGAAGATGTTGAAGAATGGGATTCGCTTTCTCATATTCAGTTAATTGTAGCTGTGGAAAAAGCCTTTGGAATACGTTTTACTTCATCGGAAATCAGAAGCTGGAATGATGTAGGAGAAATGATAGACTCTATAACTTCAAAATAAGATAGATTGGATGCTGCTTAATTCATACAGTTTTATATTTTTCTTTATTGCGCTCTATTTTATATATTATCTCTGCGGAAAAACCTCGAAGATTCAAAATATAATTCTGCTCATAGGAAGCTATGTTTTTTACTGCAGCTGGAGTTGGGAATTTTTATCATTGCTGGTTGTTACTACAGGGGTTACTTATTTTATTGGGAATAAAATAAAATCTGCTCAAAAGGAGAAATCTAAGGTGTTGTGGCTAAGATCGGGTGTTTTTATTGTCCTGATTCAGCTTCTGTATTTTAAGTATTTTAATTTCTTCATTGAGAATTTTAATGATTTCCTGCATCTTTTTGGAGTGAAGGATCAATTAGGATTGCTGAAGATTATTTTCCCGATAGGAATCAGTTTCTATTCGTTCAGAATGATAAGCTATTTATTGGATATCAGGAATAATAAATTGAAGGAAATTCCATCTTTGCTGGATTATGCCGTTTTTATTGCCTTTTTTCCATGTATCATTGCCGGACCTATTGACAGAGCCACACCGTTTTTGAAAAACCTGAAAATAAAAAGAGAATTTTCTTCATCTCAATTTACAGACGGATTAAAGCAGATTTTATGGGGTCTTTTCAAAAAATTGGTGGTAGCAGATAATATTGCAGGGATTACTTCTCAGCTATTTGAGTCCTATCATACCTTAAATGGAAGCGCTTTATTTATCGGAGCTGTATTGTATTTTATCCAGTTATATTCAGATTTCTCAGGATATACAGATATGGCTATTGGGATTTCTAAGCTGCTGGGTATTAAAATTCAGCCGAACTTTAATTATCCGCTGTTTGCACAGAATGTTGCCGACTACTGGAGAAGGTGGCATATTTCTTTAACCTCGTGGCTTACTGAGTATGTTTTTACCCCCCTATCTATTCACTTCAGGGATTATGATAAGTATGGATTGATTATGGCCATTATCATTAACTTTTTGGTGGTAGGTTTCTGGCATGGCGCCGAATGGCATTATATTGTTCATGGATTGGTAAGTGGTGTTATGTTTATTCCATTGATTCTGAATGGAAAAATGAATAAAAAGATTAAGGCATCTAACAACTTCATTCCAACAAAGGATGAAGTGAAGAACATTCCTGTAACATTTATTCTTTTCGCTTTATTGATGATCCTTTTCTTTTCAAAAGATATGGAAATGGCTACGAAATATTATCAGGGAATTTTCTCACTATCATTTTTCCAGTTACCCAATTTCCCAATCCAGAAAGAAATTATAATAGTCACCTTATTTATGTTATTGTTAGAATGGGGGAATCGGGATAAAGAATATGCTATTAAGGAAATTCTTGTAGAAAAAAATATCGTTTTGCGATGGGGCTTTTATTATGTTCTGGTGTTTTTGGTCTTTCTGTTTTATATTGCTCCTAAAGGGTTTATATATGCCATGTTTTAATATGCTATCAGAAACTATAGACAAAATTCAGCAAGCTCAAGTATAATTTGAATTATGAAAAGATCACTTTTAAAATTGATACTATTTTCTGTACTGCCTTTATTGGTATTAGGATATGCTGTCTGTTTTTTAGCAAAAAATTCGGATGATTTTTATAGAAGATTTACCTCTCCTCAGCAAAACTCTTTTATATTGGGGAGTTCCAGGGCTGCGGTGATGGATCCTGTTATTCTTGACAGTATTCTACACCAAAAATTTCTAAATACACGTATCTATAATTATTCCTTTACTTGGGCACATTCTCCCTATGGGCCTAAATATCTGGAGTCAATTGAGAAAAAAATAAAACCGGAAACCAAGGATGGTGTTTTTATTGTTACCGTAGAACCAACAGCTTTAATGGTAGATAAAAAGAAACCGGATAGCCCGGAATTTTATATTGAAAATGATAAAAGTGTTGCAAAGACTTCAATGGTTGCTATAAACCCAAATATTGAATATTTGTTTGAAAGCTATGAACCTTCCATTACCCATGAACTTAACAAAAAAATAGTACCCCCTAAAAATATAGTTGGAGTTCCTGTTATTTTGGATAACGGAAGATATTATCTGAAAATTATAAAAAAGACTGCTCCGGAAAAACAGAAGATGTCCAACAAAAAAAATATGAGGTTGCTTCAGGAAAGAATAGATGGTTTGAAAACATCTGAAAACAGGATTCTGTATCTTGAAAAAACAATTGAGTTTCTTAGTAAACACGGGAAGGTGATTATAGTAAGAATGCCTGTGAATAAAGAACCTTACTCAATAGAAAATAAAGCGTTCCCGGATTTTGATAGTCGTATGAAGGCTGTTGCTTCTAAAACAAAGGTTTCCTACATCAATTACAATACATTGGAGAATCAGTATCAATGGCTGGATGAGGTGCATTTGGATGAAAAATCAGTGGAAGCATTTTCAGCAGTAGTAGCCAGAGATATTTTATCACATTGATGGTGAAAATTTTCTGAGATTCCTTTTAATATTGAAAAAACAGAATATGTAGAGTTTTCGTTAAAAGAATTGTAAATTTATTAACTTAAATCCTTTGTTTTTATTTCTTGAAATGTCCATGAAAATTAAAATAAGGAAAAATATGTAATTCAAAGCACTCCCAATGATTGAAATAATAAATAATCCCTCAAAAATGAAGCGTATTTTCTCAGTAAATAACTCAGAATTTACATTGGTTTATAACAGGTATAACATTGAAGCTGAAGTCACAAAGCCGCAGGGAAGTATAATGTCATTAACTTCTAAAAACAGAATATGTTATTCAATTCAATAGGATTTCTTATTTTTTTACCAATAGTATTTTGTCTCTATTGGTTTGTTTTCAACAGGAAATTTCAGGAACAGAACAGGTTGCTGCTATTGGCCAGTTTTTATTTTTATGCCTGTTGGGATTGGAGATTCCTTTTTTTACTTATGTTTTCCATTGGACTGGATTACGTTTCAGGAATTAAAATAGAGAACAGCAAGACAAACAGGGAAGCTAAATTCTGGCTTACTCTGAGTATTGTTATTAATCTTGGTTTTCTAGGTTTCTTCAAATATTATAATTTTTTTGTTGAGAGTTTTGCAGACCTTATTGTTGGTTTCGGTTTCAAAGTAAATGTCTGGTTGCTCAATATTATACTTCCGGTAGGAATTTCGTTTTACACATTTCACGGACTGTCTTATGTGATTGATGTCTATAAAAAAAGAATAAAAGCTGAAAGAAGCTTCACAGACTATGCTGTCTTTGTAAGTTATTTTCCTCTTCTTGTGGCTGGTCCCATAGAAAGAGCCACCCATCTATTGCCTCAGATACAACGGCAGAGAGTGTTTAACTATGAGCAGGCAGTAGATGGGATGCGGCAAATCCTGTGGGGATTTTTCAAAAAGATGGTAATTGCTGATAACTGTGCACCGCTAGTGAATGAAATATTTAACAATTATCAAACAGAAAGTCCCGGAACTCTTGTGATAGGAGCTGTTTTGTTTGCTTTTCAGATCTATGGGGATTTTTCCGGATACTCTGATATTGCATTAGGTGTTTCCAGGTTATTCGGAATAGAATTGCTGAAAAACTTTGCGTTTCCTTATTTCTCCAGAGATATTGCTGAATTCTGGCGAAGATGGCATATTTCACTTTCTTCGTGGTTCAGAGACTATCTGTATATTCCATTAGGGGGAAGTAAAGGTGGACTTTCGATGAAGATCAGAAACACATTTATTATTTTCCTGGTGTCAGGGTTCTGGCATGGGGCAAACTGGACGTTTATGATCTGGGGTGGCCTCAACGCTCTGTACTTTATGCCTTTGCTTATTATGAATAAAAACCGTCAGAATATGGAAGTAGCGGCTCAGGGTAAGTTTCTGCCATCCTTTAGAGAATGTTTTCAAATTCTGATTACCTTTCTGATTACCTGTATTGCATGGATCTTTTTCAGAGCTGAATCTGTAAGTCAGGCGATTCACTATATAGGCAGGATTTTTAACCGTGAATTGCTTTCCATTCCACACCCGTTACCGGTAAAAGTATTGGTCCTGACAGGATTTATGATGATGGTAGAATGGATTAACAGAGAAAAATTCCACGGATTGGAAATTAAAAGATTCAACCCTTGGATAAGACGTATTTTCTATCTTGTTGTTATTTATATTATTCTCCGTTATGCCAACTTCGGGAATAATGAATTTATCTATTTTCAGTTTTAGCATGAAGAAGTTTTTAATTAAAATAGTGCCCTACTTTGTTGCAGTACTTATTGTATTCGCAATTCTTGGATTTTATGCAGATGGTAATACGGATGATAACTATATGCATTTTGCGGTTAAAAAACCACAGAATATTATTCTTGGGGATTCCCGTGGCTCTCAGGGAGTGGTTCCCGAAATTTTAAAAAATAAGCTTTCTGCCAATTTTGATAACTTTTCTTTGAATATTGTGCAGTCTCCCTATGGTCAGGTTTATTTTAAAGCCTTAAAAAGGAAATTAGATCCTGAAACCAAAAATGGTATTTTTATTTTAACAGTTGGCCCGTGGAATCTTTCATTGAATAAGAATATTAAAAGCGAAAAAGATTTTCCTGAAGAGCATTCTCCTCTGAATGATATGCATTTTTACGACAGGTCTCCCAATTATGAATATCTGTTGAAACACTATACGAGAAGCTGGTTTAAAATTTATACTGAAAGAGCTGAGGCGGGAAGATCAAATAGTTTTCTTCATGACGATGGCTGGATGGAAATCAGTATAGATATGAATGCAGATTCTGTTGCTGCAAGAACCCGTGTAAAGGAAATGGATTATAAGATTCTGGCGAATGCGGTAGAACTGTCGCCGGCTCGTTTAAAAGCTTTTAATGAAATTATTAATTATTTAAGAACAAAAGGTTCTGTCTATATTGTTCGTATACCAACATCCAAAACACTCACAGCCATTGAGGATAAAAAATATCCTCATTTCAGTAAATTATTGAAAGATATAGCCCATAAGCAGAATGTTAAGGTGTTTGATTTTTCAAAAAATTATGCGGATTATGATTATACCGATGGAAATCATATGTATAAAGAATCTAGTAAGAAGCTTACTGCGCAGATTGCAGACTCTATTATGGCGAACAGAGGAAAATAGGATAAGATTAGAATAAATTATTCCTGAAGTTAATGTTATAGATCCCAGACCGGATGCTTTTATAGTCTGTTAGAAGGTACTTCAGGATCATTCCCCATTTTTTGGAATTAGAAGAATTAGCAATCTGAAAGCTGCGATACATTCTTTTGATGTGAAGCTTTATATGTTCGGGAAGCGTTGTTTCATTTTCAGCCCATGCATCCACTTCTTTCCATAATAGAACGCGGGTAGTTGCCGGATTTACCTTTTTAGAATCTACCAGTGTAATTCTGTTGTCTTCGTGTACACCTCTTACTGCAATAGCTTTATCTAAAATTCCGGGGTAAAGATTAAGATAATAAGACAGTCTGAATAAAAATTCTGTATCCTGATGCAGTCTTAGACTGGATTTAAATAAAAAATCCATTTTTTTCATTAAAGAATCCCTACGTATTGTTAAAGCATCAATACTAAAGAGTCCAAAGCTTCCAAGCATATAGATTTGCCCTGGGAACACGTCTTTAGGCTCATGTCTTTTATAAACGGTGGTTAATCGGTCTTCAAATAAAGAATAATATTGTTCTTTTGCTTTTTCAGTGTAATAATGTACCCCAAGCGCTCCATAAACGCCTTCTACTTCAGGTCTTTTGAAAAGTTCTTTTTCAGCATCAAATCTGTTAGGAAGAAAATAATCATCCGCATCTAGGAATGAAATAAAATCCCCGCTGGATTTTTCTATTCCCAAATTTCTTGTAGGACCTGCACCATGATTCCCTTTATCCGGATGCTGATAAAGTTTTACCCTGTCATATTTTTCGGCAAGCTGTTTACATACCTCTAATGCGTTATCCGGCGATTTGTCTTCCACCAGAATGATTTCACAAACTTCATCAAACTGCAGAGCAGATTCCACCGCTTGGGAAACATATTTTTCGGCATTGTAAACGGGAATAATTACTGAAATTTTCATTTTTTGTTTACTTAACTTTTTATATCATTTGTGCGTGCAAAAGCGTTGCAAGATAGTTAATTATAAAGACTTATGTCTGAATTTTTTCGTATTAAAAAATAGATGTATTCTTTATTAAAATTCTGATTCAAAAAGTCTGCCGAACAAAGTGTTTTCAGATGACTTTAACAAAGAATCTGCAAAGATTTTTTTTGAATTTGCGTTTTAATTTAAATTTCGAAAGTCTATGGTTATTGTTTTAAGATATCAATGAATGCCGGAAATTGATATTGTATAAGCCGGACCTTATGCTTTTATAATCGGTAAAGAAATATTTAATAATCATTCCCCATTTTTTGGGGAATGGAGCTTTTGCAATTTCAAAACTTCTGTGCATCCTTTTGATGTGAATTTTTACCTCTTCAGAAATCTCGCTTTCAGTCTGAGACCAAAGACCAACCTCTTTCCAAAGCATGGCCCTGGAGACAGAAGGATCTATGACCCGCAGGTCTACTTTTGTAATTCTGTTGTCTTCATGTACACCTCTTATCGCGATAGCTTTGTCCAGAATTCCAGGATAAAGATCGAGATAATAAGAAAGGCGGAACAGAAATTCTGTATCCTCATGAAGTCTTAAATGGGGTTTAAATAGAGGTTTTACTTTGCTCATTAAAGCCTCTCTGCGTATCGTTAAAGTATCAATACTGAAGAGCCCAAAAGGTCCCAGCATATGAAGTTGACCAGGAAAAACATCTTTAGGATCATGTTTTTTATAAACAGTTGTGAGTCTGTCTCCAAATAGCTGATAATATTGTTCTTTTGCTTTTTCGGAATAATAATGTACTCCAAGAGCTCCGTAAACTCCTTCTACTTTTGGGTCTTTAAATAATTCTTTTTCAGCATCGAATCTATTGGGTAGAAAATAGTCGTCTGCATCAAGAAAGGCAACGAAGTCACCGGTGGATTTTTCAATTCCCAAATTCCTACTTGGGCCTGCTCCATGGTTTTTCTTATCTGGGTGCTGATAAAGCTTTATTTTTTCATATTTTTCGGCTAGTTGCTGACATATCTGTAATGCGTTGTCCGGGGATTTGTCTTCAATCAGAATAATCTCGTGCACTTCATCAAACTGAAGAACAGAGTTTACTGCCTGAGAAACATACTTTTCTGCATTATAAACGGGAATAACTACTGAGATCCTCATTTCTTCTCCTTTTTACAATAAATTTAGAATTACAATTGCGTTTTATTAGTACCTTTTGAATTCGAAATTTAAGCTTTTAATTTTATTTTAAGCTATTAAGATCTTCTTTTTTTCTATAAAATGATAGTAAACATCATAGACGTAACCAGAGTGATGATTTTTAATAATAAATTCTTTTTTAGGGTGGAAAAAAATATAAAACTCTCCTTTATGGGAAATTATTATTCCATTTTTTTTACCTGATTTTGGAAGGAAAGGAGCTTGATGTAAGCTATTAATGAAAATAAGTAAATCTATATTTTGTCCTCAGGATATTGGGATTTTTTATAATAGCAGCCAATAATCCCATTGCTTTTGAAACTCCTTTTTTGGAGGCCAGTTCAAATGCTTTGTTTTGAAGATAAATATGGCTGGAAGCATCAGTTTCCAGCGAGGAAACTTGAGACCACTCGTAAAGTGAGTTCCAGTAAATCGCCTGTCTTTGGTTATATTGTGGAGAGTATCTTACAATTTTTGAGATCCTGTTATCATCATGCACGCCTCTTATCGCAACAGGCTTGTCTATGATCCCTGATTTTAAATAGCAGTGATGGGAAAGTTTTATAATAAAGTCAGAATCCTGGTGTAAACGGAGATTTACGTTAAACCTTAATTTCTTTGCTTCAAGGGATGATCTTCTGATAGTAAGGGCATTAAGATGGAAAAAAGAACCGAATCTTTTAGGGGTAAGCCCCAGTAATCCTCTGAACACTTCATTTCCTTCTGCCGGATAACTAACCGTCAGGATCTCATTATCATTAACGTTGGAAAGAAACTGTTCTTTTCCTTTTTCAGTCAGGTATTCGGTGCCAATAGCATTAAATACACCTTCTACCTTCGGATCTTTGAAAAGTTCCTTTTCAGCATCAAATCGATTGGGTAGATAATAATCGTCTGCATCCAAAAATGCAATAAAATCGCCGGTTGCTTTTTCAATTCCCAGATTTCTGCTGGCTCCAGCACCATGATTTCCCTGATCCGGATGTTGAAAAAGTTTTACCCTACTGTTTTTTTGTGTCAGTTCATGACATACCTGAAGGGCATTATCTGGTGATTGGTCTTCTACTAAAACTATTTCATAAACTTCATCAAGCTGTAAAGCCGATTCTACAGCTTTCGAAATATATTTTTCTGCATTGTATACGGGAATAATTACTGAGATCTTCATAAACCTAAAAGGGTGTAATAATTAAGTTATCATTAACGAATAGTTCCTGGCTGATGGCAAAGAATTCTTTTTCATGTATTCTACTGTATACTTTAAAATTATTATCAAAAAAGAACTGAAGCAGGTCCTTAGAGGTATGATCTCCCTGCTCATCAATCGCAGCCGGGCAAAATTCCATAAAGAAAATTGGCCTGTTTTTTAAGAAAATATCTTTGTTTTCCAGAATAACAACGGCTTCATACCCTTCAACATCCATTTTCACAACATCAAACTTTACATCGGATATCATTTTCTTCAAAGGCTCTATTTGCACATTAATCAGTTTTTTTCCAGGATTCTTGGTTTCGATAAACGAACTCATTCCTGCATGCCCGGCAACATAGTTAAATGGCTTTACGGCAGAGGAACCTCCAATAGCTATGTTGAAAAGCTTGATGTTCTGGTAATTATTTTTTTTAATGCTCTCGTTAAACTCATGATATACATCGGGAATAGGTTCAAATGAATAAACCTGTTGGCAGTAAGGTGCTAAAAGCAAGCTGTGTTGCCCAATATTGGCTCCTATATCCAGCAATACCTTGTCTTTGGTAAGAACAGATCTTATGTCATCAATGATATACTTTTCATAAATACCATTCTCAAAAATATAGAAATCAACAAAACCAAACTTTTTATTAAGATAAATCTTGGTCTTTCTATTATTATAATGAATGGTAAAGAGCTTACGATTATCAAGATACGAAATATTCAGCTTTCTTTTGAGGAAGCGGATAGGTGTTTCTTTAAATAATATACTTTGAAGGGACTTTAAGTAATTGGGCATAGGAATTTTTTTGGGCTTTGTGTTTAAAAATAATTATTGCTTTATAAATAGGATTGATTATTATCTGCCCATAATGCAAGCTGTAAAAGGTTCCAGTGCCTTTCATCCTTGTTGAGGAAATTCTGAGCTGCTTTAAAATCAATAAAATTAAATACCTTATGGTTCGGGTTTTTTAGCAGATCATTTGAAAAATTCATCAGGTTTTCTTCTGCAAACCAGCTCTTTACTCCAAGTCCAAATCCTTGTTTATGGCGTTTTCTGATGGTTTCTGTCCAATAAGAACCCATTGCTTCGCGAAGAATGATTTTATCATTATTGTTATTCAGTTTCAGCTGATCCGGTAATTGAATACAAAATTCTGCAAAATCCAGATCGAGGAATGGCGTTCTCACTTCCAGGGAATTTGCCATAGCCATTCTGTCAGATTTCACCATCATATTGGCAGGAACATAGTTTTCCAGATCTACTCTCATAATATCGTTAAGGGAGTCAGGATTAGGATTAAAACTATAAGTCTGCAGATAATCTGCAGAAACCCCAAGGAGATCACGTTCTTTCTTGTTAAATGCATTTCTTACATCATTCAGATGGAAATCCATAATAGATGAAAACTCTCCGTTTTTCCGGCTAAGGAACGAAGTTGGTTTTATTTGCTGGTATAACTTTAATCCAAATTGGGCAATGATATTTTTATAGCTGAAATGCTGCTTTAATTTATTTTCAACGGTATAGAAATGATACCCTCCGAATAATTCATCTCCTACATCTCCGGATAATACAACTGTAAGATTTTTTCTGGCTGCTCTGCATATTTCATAGTGAGGGATAAAGGAAGCGTCAGCAAAAGGCTCATCAAAAAATGGAGATATTTTTAGTAAAGAAGTGACAAGGTCAGATTTCTTCTCATGGACTTCAATATGATTGGTTTTGTACTTATCGGCAATTTCTTTTGCATATTTCAACTCATTGTCTTTGTGATCGTATCCGAAGCTGATAGTGGTCTGATGAGGTAAAAATTCATCTACCAGAGCTACAACAGAGGAAGAGTCTAAACCTCCGCTCAGGAAGCTTCCTACTTCTACATCCGCAATAAGCTGTTTCTTTACTGCATTCTTCAACAGATGCAGAAATTCTTCCTTAGCATCTGAAAGGCTTATTACCCTGTCTTTGGCGGGTAAGCTATAATAACGGGAAACTGTAAATTTTCCGTCTTTCCATATCAGTTGGTGTGCAGGTGGAAGTGTATAAATATTGCTATAAATACTCTGATAAGAACTTACATATCCATATTGAAGATAGTGGGAGAGTGCCTGGGAACTTACTTTAGGCTGGATAAGCCCAGAAGCTAAAATGGCTTTAATTTCTGAGGCAAATATAAATTCATTGTTCTTCCCAATGGCATAGTAAAAAGGTTTTTCACCAAAACGGTCTCTGGCACAGAATAACTGTTGCTTTTGTTCGTCCCAAATAGCAAATGCAAACATTCCCGGAAGATCATGGATGAGCTTTTCCTGTTTTCTCTGATACATGGCAAGAATAACCTCCGTATCAGAACCTCCATGATAGGGATACTCTGCGTATTGTCTTTTGATGTCCTGATAACCGTAGATTTCCCCATTGAGTACAATACATTCATTTTTAGTATTGGAGAACATGGGCTGCTTTCCATTGTCAGACAAGTCTATAATGGAAAGTCGGCGGTGGCCTAGTGCGGCATTTTCATAAAATTCATAGTGCGAAGAATCCGGACCACGATGAACTAATGAATCTGTCATCTTTCGGATTTCCTCCTGGTAATTTCTGGCATTACTGCTTATAATTCCCGCTATTCCACACATAATATATTATTTTTCATCATTAATTTTTCAATTATTGTACAGCTAATTTACGACAGATTCAGAAAACTAGGGCCTGATTGAATCAATTGATTTCGTAAGTTGCTTAATTTTTCGCTGTCTTTAGATATTTTATTATATTTTCTGGACAGCTCTTTATACCTGTTGATATTACCTGTCATCAGGTTTTTGACCATACTTTGTTTGAGATGTTTTTTTTCTTGCTGCAAAGCATTGGGAAGAACCGGATTCATGATATTGGTTTCAATACGGAGGTCCTCATATTTATTTAAATCTATTTTATGAATAGACTGTACGCCATCATGTACCACTTTACTGCCGGGAACAAGGAGTACTTTTTTTTGATGGAAATGAATCCTATTGGTATATTCATCATCTTCTCCATAATGGAAAAAATAAGGATTGAAGCCTCCAATGGTTTCTATGGTTTTTTTCGGTAACAGCCAGTGAGCGGCATTTACAAAATGAATCTCGTAATAAGGTTTTAAAGTCTGAAAATACAGATCAGAGATCATTCTTGTCTTTTCATAATTCTTGGCGATATACTGATCCAGAAAGATGTCAAGATACTTTTCTGAACCATCGATGTGAATAGGGCTTATAATACCAATTTCGTCCTTGTTGGGATGGCTGTTATATACTTCCAGCATCTTTGCCATACTGTCTTCATAGAGCCATGCATCCTGATTCATCAGATAGAAGAAATCAGCACCATCTTTATAAGCTTTTTCAATGCCTATATTATTGGCTTTTCCAAATCCAAGATTAGATTCAGACTGAGTGAGATCTACTTCCGGGAAATGCATTTTTATGTATTCCTGGGTTCCATCTGTAGATCCGTTGTCTATTACAAAGCATTTTACAGGAACAGATGATTTCCTTAAACTGGTAAAGCACCGTTCTGCCCATTTCATGGCGTTATAGGTAACAATAATAATATGAATATCAGGCATTTTTTTTTAATATTTTTTGTTCTGGACTAATGAATAGTCGGTAACCTTACAACAAATTCGTGATTCTAAAATACAAAAAATAGTAGATTTGTTTAAGAAAGGCATCAAACTTAGGGAAAGTTAAGAATCCTTGTGTGAGGAGCATCATTCTCCAGGAAAGATTAAATAAAATTAATACGACCACAATAATTTCTTGTTTTCTGCTTAATATAGCTCTTGGTTCAGTAGCAATAAATATTGTTAAAAGCGAGAAGAAAATATTCACCCATCTTCCCCAGTCTACTGCTAAGTAGAACAATGGAATTAAAAATAGAACCTGTATGATCAGGAACCAGGTATTGATTTTAATTTTATTGAATTTACAGTATATATAAACTGTTAATGCCCCCAACAATATGCTTATTCCATAGGTTTGATAATCATAAAGATGAGATTTGTAAATATCAATGACATTATAATTGGGATCGTAATCAAAAATTCCCATTTCTTCAAGAATAAGTCCGTGATCTTTAAAGAAAGCTATTGTATTTTCTGTTCTTAAGCTGATCCCGTATTTATAAAGAAGGAGCATCATGACAGTTGCAGGGAGAAGCTGATAAAGTACTATTTTTTTGAGTTTATCAAATGGTAAACCCTCATTTTTCATAAAATAGGCTAATCCAACAAATGGCAAATAAAAGAATGCTGCTTCATGTGTTAAAAGAGCAATGATGATAAAAATAGTAATGGTAATATCCTTAATAATAATCTTTGAACGCAGACATAAGATGTAGACAAGGTACAGGAAGAAGAACAACATTTCTTTTCTTGTAGCAATATTAGGATCTTTTATGATCATTCCAAAACCTACCGGAAGCAGAAGTAAGGCTATGACCAGAATATTGTTCTTTTCATTCCAAAAGAGTTTAATTAAAAGATAAAAAATGGCGGTATATAGTAAAAATACAAATGCAAATACAATATATTCAAGTTTAATATGAGTAAGTTCATTAATGCCTATAAATAAGGTTCCAAAAAGACCTCTCCGTTTGAATCCTCCATCCTGATAATTGATAATCCAGTCACCAAAACACCAGCCACCTTTTTTAACTATGATAAGGGTATAAGAGGTTGTAATACAGACATAGTAGTATATGATAAAGATTAAGCCAATCAGGTAATTAATTATTTTTGTTTTCATATTTGTTCTCTAAACAAGGAGTGTGTTTTTTATTTTAAAATAGCTTAAAATAAATAAAGTAATAGAGCTTTTTTATAATGGAATCAATAGCCGGGAAGGTAAGAAAGCCTGCTGTAAAAAGCAGCATTTTCCATAATGAATTAAATGCAATCAATATGGCAGCTGTACTATCTTTTTTAAGGGTAGTTGTTAATTGCTGCTCACCGGCAATGAAGATGGTTAACAATGTAAAGAAAATATTGATCCATCTTCCCCAATCATATGCAATATAAAATAGAGGAATAAGGAAAATTACCTGTACCGCGAGAAACTTTTTGCTGATGCAGATTTTGTTTGACCTGCAATAGATGTAAAATGTAACGGATGCTAAAAATAAACTAATAAAGTATGTCAGATAACCATATGCATGAGCTTTATAGAAGTTCAGAACATTATAATTGGGATCATATCCATAAATACCTTTAAGTACTAACGTTAACCCATGTTCCTGCAGAAACTGAATAGAGTTGGAGGTACTTATACTATATCCAAACTGATAAAGCAGCAGCATGACAATAGTTGCAGGGGCTAAATGATAGAATATTATTTTCTTAATTTTAGTAAAAGAAGAGGTGTTGTTCTTCAGAAAGTAGGTGAAACTTACAAAGGGAATATAAAAAAATGCTGCTTCATGATTCAGTATCGCGATAATAATAAAGAAGGTAACGACAATATCTTTTACTGCTTTTTGAGATTCAAGTCGTAAGAAATAGAACAGATATAATAGGAAAATCAGGATTTCCTTTTTTGCAATAATGGTAGGATCTTTTAATACCATTCCCATTCCTGCCGGAAGAAGTAAAATACTTACAGTGAGCAGTGTATTTTTCTTCTGCATGAACAGTTGGATCAACAGAGTGAAAAAAACAGCATAGACTATCACTACAAATGCAAATACAATAAATTCGAGTTTGATATGGGTAAGCTCATTGAGAAAAATAAACAGACTTCCGAAAAGCCCCCTGCGTTTGAATCCTCCATCCTGATAATTAATAAGCCATTCACCAAGATACCAGCCGTTTTTATGAAATACAAGCTGAAGATAGCTGTTGTAAATACAGATACAATAGTAAATGAGAAATATCAAACCTATGATATAGTTGACTATTTTCGTTTTCATTGGTATTTGTTATCGGATTTTAAAAAAGGAATAAGCTGTCTTTTGTAGCATTTTTAATCAATGAAAACTTTTTTAAAAGTATCCATCACCGGATGAGGGAGAAATTTTTCATAAAGTTCTTTTGCTGATAACGTGAGGTCTGCATCCAGAATAATATCCTGCAGCTCCTTACTGTCGTTATAATAATAAGCCTGGTCTTGTAAATGAGTGATGTGGGCTTTTTCAGGAGGGTTGGCAAAAGCAATCACTGGTTTTCCCATAATAGCAAATTCAGCAACGGTAATTCCGAAGGTCTCTCCTCTTTCCCGTGCATGAAGTAAGCCGTTACAGGTATTGATGAACTTCTGCTTCATGATAATATCTGAGCTTGGCGGAAGAAATATAATGTTAGAAGGGGAAGATTTCCACCATTTCTTTTTGATGAATGGATCTACCCCCATAAAAATGAAATAGATGTCTTTATATTTTGACGCTATTTTTTCAATGGTTTTTTGAGCAAACAGAATATTAAAGCTGATATGACCGCCATAATATCCAAATACTTTTGCCTTTGGAGGAATATTGAGTTCTGCTCTCAGGTCCTCATGGGTTTGGGAATCAAAATTGACCATGTGAGGGACATAAGGATATTTTGAACCGGTCATTTCCTGGCTCAGCCATTCAGAAACATAGGCATATACGTCTCCATGAGGTTCAAAATGTTTAAAAACACTGTGGATTACGGATTTACATTCCCTGGTGTCTATACCATCTATATTTCCATTTTTAATAGCATAAAAAAGGTCTATATTATCCTCACGGATAATTTGATCCACTTCACTGAAGTCTGAATAACCATGTACACGGAATCTTTTTTCAAATTTTTCAATACCTAATGGATGATTGGTCTTTGAATTTTTATTGTATATAATTATAGATTCGTTGCCCAGATATCTCTCATTGAAATCTGCGTAATCATATACAGCTATGGAAGTTCCTCTGTAGTTGAGCTCATCCTCATGGAAAACAATTTTCATCTTTGGTGTGTTATTTAAATATATTTTTCAGTCTTCCTATGACCTTCTGAATAATGGTTTTCTTCGGATACTTGGTAAGGTCATTGTGTTTAAAAAGCCCTTCTCCCTGTGCAATCCCGAAATTTTGTTTTACCCACCAGGCGGCAATATTTCTTTCCAGAGAAGCTGTTTCTCCTGAGAAAGGAATAATGGCCTCCAGCAAAAAACTTTTTCTGACAAGGTAAGGATTATTGGTCCAGTTGGCCCAACGTGAGGTGGTAATAAAGTATTCCCCTTGCTTTTGTATTTTATCAGGGAATTCTACTGCAGGATCAAGCCAGTGCAAGGATTCCAGGAGATGAGGTGAGGTACACTCATGCCAGTCATCATAATAATTCAGTTCATTTCCTTTATGTCTGATGGAAATAAGAGGATAGCCTGGTGTATTTCTGCTTCGGTAGCGGACTACATCAAAACCATTGTCAAGCATTTTCAATCCGCTTTTGAGACGGGAAAATACGGTTTTCTGATCTTCAACAAGCTCAAAGTCATGCTCCAGGAAAAGAATATTTTCGCAAGCAGCATTTTCTGCCAGCATTTTCATCCCTTTTCCGATTCCGATATTCTCTTTTAGCCCTATATATCTGATGTTATACTGATCTGCCAACTTTTTATCCGACTCACTTACTTCCTGAAAAAGAATTACAATATCATCCATCATATTCAGAAGGCCATACTTCCTATACGATTTCAATGTATTTCTCAGTGTTTTACCTGTTTTCCAGGACAGAATGCAGATGCTTATGGGGAGTTTTTCCATATTCATTCTTATTTAAATATTCAGGAACGGATGTTGAGCCGTCATTGCTGTTTTTCTGGCTGTTTCAATTTCATTAAACTTTCCGGAGAAATATTTATATTGCTCCATATAGAATTTATACTCACTCCTATTTCCCTTAGCTCCCATTTTTAAGGCAAAAGAAAAGAGTGCTTTTTTCTCTCTTTTGCTGTCATAATGGTAATTCGGGTCAAGATATTTTGTTTCCCGCTGCATAATCATGGAAAGTCTCTTATTCTTTAGCAGCTCTTCTTTGTCCTTAGGTTCTTGTTTGTAAAAGGACTGTATAGTGTCATGTGTCACTTTACTTTGGGAACATACCACTATTTTAAGTCCGAAATAAGTTATCCGGTTTACATATTCATAATCTTCAGCGCCATGGAAAAAATAGGGATTGAAACCACCTACTTTTTCGATGATACCTCTGGGAATACACCAGTGTGCGGCATTGACAAAACCAATTTCGTAGTAGGCTTTTGTTTCACCAAAATAAATGTCTGAAAGCATTCTGTTATTTCTCAGGTCTTTGGCAAGGTAGTTTTCAAAATGGAGATCAAGTTTTTTCTCGCTTCCGTCAAGGTGCATTGGGCTTAGTATCCCAATCTGCTTCTTGTCCGGATATTGTTGATAAACATCTAAAATCTGTTGAAAGCTATCCGGATAGATCCATGCATCCTGATTCATTAGGTAAAAGAAATCAGCGCCTTGTTTATAGGCTTTTTCAATTCCTAAATTGTTGGCTCTTCCAAATCCAAGATTTTCAGGAGACTGTATAAAATCTACTTCTGGGAAATGGGTGGTTATGTATTCCTGTGTTCCATCAGTAGAACCATTATCTATAGTGATGCATTTCACCGGAACAGAAGAGTGTCTTAAGCTGGTAAAACATCTTTCTGCCCATTTCATGGCATTATAAGTGACAATAATAACATAAATATTAGCCATCTTAAATATACTTTCTTGTTAAGGTTTCTAAATATCCTGCCGGGGTTTTCTCAGAGAAAAAAGTTACAATATCTTCGTCAAAATCTACTTTGTAGAAATCACCTTCATTGGCTTCTTTATAAAGTCCCTTTTTATCGGTTTCTTTTTCAATAGCATTAATGATCTCCTTTAAATCATAATAATAGGGAAAGGAGAAATTGATGGTTTTATTATGAGCTTGAAGGCCTTGAGATTCAATAAACCTGCAAATATCTTCAATGTCTAAAAGAAGCCTTCTGGCCTTAAGGTGCAGGGTAAACTCATTGTTGTTGTTAATCTGTGCTTTAAGAAAATTAAAAAGAGTGTTTGGATTTCCACCTTTTCCTACAATATTACCAATTCTCAGGATGAGGTAATGGTCAATATTATTTTCTATATAATTTTCAATTTCTTTTTTATGAATGACATAGGGACTCTTTTGCTTGGATTGGTCATGTATACTCAGCGTAGAAAAATAGATCAGTTTCTTTTTTCTGTGGTCTTCATGCACTGTTTTTAAAAGAGAAAGTTCTCTTTCAAATTCAGATACTCTTGTCTCCAGGGAGTTTGAAACTCCTGATGCAAAAAAAATAATGTCTTCTCTGTCATAAGATTTTATAGCATTTGCTATAATACCGTTGCCAATAATCATATGTTAGTTGTTTCATTAATTGTGCTATAGAGGGAATAATAATTCATATCTGAAAAATATGAATTATTTATTTTAGGTAATCAAATATATGAAAATAGTATTTCATTTTGAGCTTGGTTATTTTCTGTTCCAAAAAAGGAATGTTTTTGAGATAATTTTTATATTGTTCAAGGCAATATATTGAGTGCTCTTTTTCAAGATCGGTATTTAAGCTGAGATCTTTAATTGTTTTCTTTACAAATGGATGTCTCTGAAATACAGTAAATAAGGTTTCTCGTGAGATTATTTGTTTTTCAGAAGATTTAAAATGGGAAAATGTTTTGTAGCCGATACTTTGCTTTGGGTGTATTCGGTATTCTCCTAAAATTTGCTCTTCCATCCAAACGGCATCTTTATTGGCAGCAAGTAACAAAAGCTCATAATCGTGAATGATAACCGGATTGATTTTTTTCAGGGGAAGATGTTCCTTCAGAAAAATATTGCGGATGGCCATACTCATTCCGGGAAATATATTACCCTGGTATAAAATTCTTTTGATGATATCTTGTGGCTGTGTAAATGCACTTGGGCTGGTAGAATCCAAATCCCAATAGGTAATTGCTTCTGAAGGATTGATGGCTTCACCGAAAAGTTTAATGTTATGACATACAATGTCAATATTGGGATGTTTTTCAAAAATCTCAACAATTGCAGAGGTTTTATTTGTAAACCATCGGTCGTCCTGGTCACAAAGGAAGACAATATCTCCGGTACACAAGCTCATCGCTTTTTCAAAATTGCCTACATAACCCAGGTTTTCCGGATTCTGATATACTTTGATAATGTCCGGAAACTGATTTTCATAATTAGAAATAATCCTTAAAGTATCATCGGTAGAGCCATCATCACAGATGATGATTTCATATACAGGTTGCTTTTGGGTGAGAATACTTTCCAGCTGTTCTGCTATATATTTTTCACCGTTATAGGTACAGAGGGACACGGATATTTTCATCGGTTGAAGGTATTAAAATTTTATCTATCAGAAGAGAAATTTTGCAGGTTAAAACTTTTTTGAAATTTTATACAGTAGAAGTAGGAAGGTTCTTTTTTATTGCAAAGTTTAGTTTTTTTAATAAAATGGATAATTACGATATACATTAAAGTATTCTTCCGGAAGTTCTTTCCCTGCCATGTAAAATTTCTGAGTAGTGTGGTTGATGCTTCCCTAATTCCTTTTTATCAAACATCATCTTAAGCAAAGCTGCTTCAATCTCAATGTCTGCTTTTTTTTTGAAAAAGTTTATAATAATATTTTTTGAAATTCAGATAGCCGGATATAAATCTGCCACCTGTTATTTTATTAAATTCAGATCTCATTTCAATAAATTGAGAGGAACGTACATCAATGATGTGGTAAGCTAACCGATCATGAACATCATCACCATATAATTTTTTTAAAATAGGGAGGATCTTTATTCTTTGATGAAGAATTTTGTATAGATCTGAAGACATACTGTTATTATTGTCTTCTTTACGGTAATGGGCCAGTGGTTCATCTACCAGAAGAATCTTTGGATTATCTTTTGTGACGTAAATCCACATCAGCCAATCTTCACAGCTTTTTAAGGAGGTGTCAAAAAGGAATCCTTTAAGTAATTCTTTAGATATCAGTGAACAGTGAATCGGTATACTGAATTTTAAATCCCATCCGAATACGATCCCTTCAAAAGACAGGTATTCCTTTTCAACACGGTTATAACCGGGATCATGGGTATGGTTTCTGTAAATGGTAAATTGACTTACCATTAATGGGTATTCTGAATGATGATTCAGACTTTTTGAGAATTTTTCGCGATGAATCATGTCATCACTATCTAAAAACTGGATGTAATCTCCCTGTGCTTTTTCAAGTCCTGCATTTCTTGCAGAGGATAGCCCCCCATTTTCTTTATAAACATAACTGAAGCGAGGGTCTTTTGCAGCCCATTTTTTTGCTGTCTCTTCTGTGTTATCTGTAGAGCCATCATTCACAATAATACACTCCCAGTTTTGATGTGTCTGATCAAGGACAGATTGAAGGCATTCATCAAGATATTGGGCCTGATTGTAACAAGGTACGATAACAGATACTTTGGCAGTCATAATTATTGAATTTTTGCTTCTTGGTTTTTCAGTGTGTTTAATAGGTACTGTTCATAATGGCTTATATTCTTCTCAAGATCATGTTGAGATAAGAATTTATCAGTTTCCAACTGTTGTAACTCTTCTAACTTGTTGTTGGATAGAATATAATGAGTATGTTTTGCTAATTCTGAAGGGGTGTAAAAATAAGGCGGAATAGATGTTTCATTATCAATAGGCTTTATCGAATTATTTCCATCAATATTGTCCAGAATAATAGGAATGTTGTTCATGCATAATTCAGTGGCTGCATAGCCTACGTATTCATAGATAGAAACAATCCAGGCAAGGGAAACATTCTTTTCTTTAATGCTTTCCAACATGTTTTCAGCATGGCCTTCAAATGAGATATGATTAATAAGTCCTTTATTTTTGATAATTTCCATTAATTCTTCATGATACTCAGGATCTTGGATGTGACCAAAGATCTTAAGTTTTACCTCAGAATTAAAATTTTTTAAAACCTCAAAAGCTTCCAGGATTTTATCAATAGGTTTAATTCTGTTGATTCTTGTAAAGACCCCAATATTAAGTTCTTTCTTTTCTATAATCTTGTGGTATTCTACAGGAGTTAAATCATGAACATTAATGGATAACGGGAATCCAAAGGTGTTTTTTATTCTTACTTCCTGAGCCTCTATTTCTTTTAATTGATATTCATCAGCGTATACAAAATTATATGCGGTTGAATTTTTGTCATAGGCCTCATAGATTTTGAAATCATGATTAAATTGGGCCTGATGGCACATCAAATGGGTTTCAAAATAAATGTTAGGATTAAGATTATTTTTTATATGATGAAAGAATAAAGCATCCACCAGAATTACAGCGTCAAAGGAACTAAGAAGTTTATTGAGCCTTTTATGATACCGGCTGCTTCTTCTATATCTGTTAATTCTGAACAGGATATAGTTTGAAATTTTTTTGAAAGGAAGACGATTCATGAAATTCGCTTGAATTTCTCCCGGTCTATAAAGGTTGGTATGGATCTTTATCCCTAATTTTTTTAGTTCAAAATAATAAATGTGCGGAAATTTTTTATTTATATGAACATCAGCAGTGGTTAATACCTCCACATCAAACAGCGATTTGTCTATATGCTTTACGATTTCAAAAGTATATTTTTCAGATCCTGCTTTTTGTAATGAATTGGTTACAAATAAAATTTTTTTCCTTTTTATCATTTAAAACTTGTTTATAACTTTAATGATGGTAGATAGGTCTTTCTCCTCCATTACCGAAGAGATAGGGAGACTTAAAACTTCCTGATGTATTTTTTCACTGATAGGGAATGAAAGGTTTTCCCATTCTTTATAGGCTTCCTGTTGGTGAGGCGGAATAGGGTAGTGAATCAGGGTTTGAACTCCATTTTCTGTAAGATATGCCTGAAGTTCATCTCTTCTTGATGATCTGATGACAAATACATGCCATACATGTTCCTTTTCATTTTCAGGATATTCAGGAAGAATGATGTCAGGATGTGTAATTTCATTGATGAAACGTTGGGCAATAATTCTTCTGCTCTCATTTTCACGATCAATATATTTCAATTTTATATCTAAAACCGCAGCCTGAATTTCATCCAATCTTGAATTTAATCCTTTGTAGATATTGACATACTTCTGATTGGAGCCATAGTTAGCTAATGCTCTGATCGTTTTAGCCAAATCATCATCGTTAGTTGTAACAGCACCGGCATCTCCTAGAGCACCTAAGTTTTTACCTGGGTAGAAGCTGAATCCGGCAGCATCTCCAAGGTTTCCGGATTTTATATCATTCCACTCAGCACCAATGGCTTGGGCATTATCTTCAATGATTTTAAGATGATGCTGGTGAGCAAGCTCTTTAAGCTGATCCGAAAAGACAACTCTTCCCTGTAAATGTACAAGCAGGATTCCTTTCGTTTTAGGAGTAATCTTTTCTTGAATTTTGGAAATGTCGATATTGTAAGTATTGATTTCCGGTTCTACCAAAACGGGGATTAATCCATTATCCGAAATGGCAAGAATGGAAGCAATATAGGTATTGGATGGAACAATGATTTCATCACCGGGACTCATCACACCCAACTCAATATAACCTCGAAGAATAAGGCGAAGGGCATCTAATCCATTGGCTACTCCAATGGTATGCTTTGCACCGATATAATTGGCAAGATTAGCTTCAAAACCAAATAGCTCCTTACCCATCAAATACCATCCGGAACGGAAGACATCAATAAGTTTAGCCTCTATTTCCTGCTGGTATTCTAAATTAATTTTCTGAAGATCTAAGAACTTAATCATTAGCGTTTGTATATAGTATTTCTCCGTTATTATTAATGGTTCCTCTTTGTTTTGCAGGATTTCCAAACCAAACTGTATTGGCCGGAACATCTTTTGTTATAACACTTCCTGCGCCAATTAGAGCATTTTCTCCAATGGTATTTCCTGCAATGATCGTTGCATTAGCTCCAATAGAAGCCCCTTTTTTTACGAGCGTTTTGCTAAATTCTATTGGATATTGTTTAGAACGTGGAACCAGGTCATTGGTAAAGGTTACATTAGGACCAATAAAAACATTATCCTCAAGAGTAATTCCATCCCATACCTGAACTCCCGGCTTTATGGTAACATTATCCCCAATTACAACATCATTCTCTATGAAAACATTACAGTTGATATTACAATTGCCGCCAATTTTAGCATTTTTTAAAATGACACAAAACTGCCAGATCATTGTATCTGCGCCAATATTTTCAGTCTGGACATCTGCCAGAGAGTGTTTTTTATAATTCATTTTGTATTTTTAAAAAAGTATCATAGTCTCTCACATAATCCTTTTCATTATAATGATGAGATGCTAAAACCAAACAAATAGCCCCTGAAGAAAAATTCATTTCCGAAGCCCAAATTCCCGGAGGAATGTGTAGACCCAGATCGGGGCGGTTAAGAAATACCTGTCTTTTAAACTTTCCGTCATCCAAAGAGACTTCAAAGCTTCCACTTGCGGCAATCAAAAACTGATGACACTCTTGATGGGAATGTGCTCCACGGCTTTCTCCTCCTGCAATATCATACAGATAAAAGACTCTTTTTACATCAAAAGGGAAGTGGGAATCATTTTCAACAACTGTTAGATTACCCTCATCAAAACCAACTTTACCCAAATCGATTACACTGCAATCAAAAACTGAAACTTTATCTTTCATCTGTAAGTTGTTTAAATATTTCAAAATCCCTTATGTAGTCATTCTCATCATAAGATTTATCAGAAACAATGAGCGCCAGAGAATTGGTGGAAAAATTTTCCAGCCTTCTCCAATACATTTTAGGAATGTATAATCCGTAATAAGAACGGTTGAGTGAATAGACTTTCTCTTCCTTTCCATCATGTATGACAACATCAAGACTTCCCGATAAAGCAATGATAACTTCCTGTTGTTCTTTAAAAGCATGGCTGCCCCTCAGTTCTCCTCCCGGAACATCATAGATCCAATAGGTTCTGGCAATTTCAAAAGGAAGCTGATTAGGGTGTTCTAGAAATGAAAGATTCCCCCGCTTATCATATATTTTTGGAAACTGTATTATCTGAGGTATCATGGCGTTTTTACATTATATTCAAAATTAGGTCTTGTAATCCCAGGGTATATATGCATTTTGCTTCCCACTTTTACATTCTCAACTTCAAAACCAACAGAATTATCAAGAATAAACAAGGCTTCAGTCTGGTCCTTTCCAAAAAATAGTTTGAAGTAGTAATTTCCGGCATTTAATAATCCTGCAGGAATATCGAACTCAATAGAGTATTCTCCAGTCTGAGAATCCTGATTTTTGGTAAGGATTTTTCCCACGTGGAAAACAATAAGTTCTTCATAATTTCTTAATTCAAATGTTGCATCAAGATTGATATTGGGACGGTAATTATGGAAAACCAGTTTAACTCTTATCCCGGAATTAATATCAATAAGTTTACCTTGCTGGGCAGATACTGAAAATTCCTTTATCCTGATGTTCTCATTTCCTATGGCCTCATCAAGATTTCCATTATATTGATAATGAGAGGTAGACGCACTGTTTTTTTGATATTCTATAATGGTACTCAGCATATCTCCTTCATACTCTAGAGATCCCTGAGTGAGAAGGATGCCTTTGTTGCAAAGCTCTTTTACAGCGGTCATATTATGACTTACAAAAAGGATTGTTCTTCCTTCTCCTTTTGCAACATCATTCATTTTTCCTAAACATTTTTTCTGAAAATCTGCGTCTCCTACAGCAAGAACTTCGTCTACAATTAAAATTTCAGATTCCAGATGAGCTGCTACTGCAAATGCAAGACGTACATACATTCCCGAAGAATATCTTTTAACAGGAGTGTCAATATACCTTTCAACTCCTGAAAAATCTACGATTTCATCAAATTTACGTTTGATTTCTTTTCGGGTCATGCCCAGAATAGCACCATTTAGAAATACATTTTCGCGACCGGTCATTTCGGGGTGAAATCCGGTTCCTACCTCTAATAGAGATGCTATTCTACCGTTTGTATAGATCTTGCCTGTGGTAGGTTTGGTTACTTTACTTAAAAGTTTTAGCAAGGTAGATTTTCCAGCACCATTTCTCCCTATTATTCCTATAGCATCTCCTTGCTCAATTTCAAAGTTGATATCACGGAGTGACCATACGTAGTCAGAATTTCCTTTTGAGGTCCTGTCATTGGCTTCGCCAATCTTTAAATAGGGGTCTTCTTTGCCTCTTACTTTATGCCAAAGTCTGTTGAGGTCATGAGAAAGAGTTCCTGTTCCCACTTCTCCCAGGCGATATTGTTTTGATATGTTTTCTGCCTTTAAAGCTAGCATTTTTTTCAGTTTTAAATTTTTATTCTAGTGTTTTTATCTTCAACTATACCGTATCCATGAAGGTTTTCTCTACTTTGTTAAAGGTAATAACTCCTATTACAAGAAGAATCAGAATGATAACAGTACTGGCCACCAGCATTACCGGAGAAAAATCTCCCACTCCTAGCCAACCATATTTGAAACATTCAAAAATACCCGTTAATGGATTGAATTTTGCTAGCTTTTTGAAATACCCCGGAAGCATAGATACCGGATAAATTACCGGAGTAGCATACATATATAAGCTTATACCGAATGTCAAAAGCATACTTAAATCCTTATATTTTGTAGTAAGTGCTGAAAATATCATTCCAACCCCCAGGGCAAAAAGAGCCATAAGGATGAGTAAAAAAGGAGTTGCTAAGACCCACCAGTTCGGAGAAATTTCATTGTTGATAAAATAATATCCCCATACAATCAGGAATAAGATAAACTGAACGCTTAAACGCATCAGGTTTGAAATAACAATTGAAATGGGTGTTACCAATCTTGGGAAATATACTTTACCAAAGATATTGGCGTTTCCTGTAAAGGTTGCTGTAGTGCCCAGCAGTGCTCCGGAAAAATAATTCCATAAAGTGACCCCGGAAAGATAAAATATGATACCGGGAGCTCCATCTGTAGGTAACTTCGCAAATCTTCCAAAAATAATCAGGTAAGTGATCGTTGTAAAGATGGGATTGATAAAAAACCAGATTGGTCCCAAAATGGTTTGCTTGAAGCTTGATATGAAGTCTCTCTTTACAAACATGTAAATAAGATCCTTATATCGCCATACTTCCTTGAGTTTTAAGTCAAATAAAGAATGATTCGCTTCAATGGTTTCTGTCCACTTTTGCTGTGGTTCATTCATCTGTGTAAGTTTTTACAAATTTATAATAATTAATTCTTACCGGATTTCCTAGTTTGTAAATTCTTGTTTACATAAAACTAAAAAATAACAACTAATATATTGATATTTGTTATTATGAACAAAAACTATTGACTATAAAGCCAATAGTTTGTAAGATTTATAAATGATATGGTTATTGACCAACGAGTTGTTTCAAATACTGACCGTAGCCACTTTTTCCATATTTTACTGCTGTTTCCAGTAATTTTTCTTCGTTGATGAATTTATTTCTGAAAGCAATCTCTTCAATACATCCAATCTTGAAGCCTTGTCTTTTTTCAATAACACTTACAAATTCAGAAGCATCGTGAAGAGAGTCAAAAGTTCCTGTGTCCAGCCATGCTGTCCCTCTATCTAGAACACCTACCTCAAGTTTTTCATTTTTCAGATAAACATTATTGATATCGGTGACTTCTAGTTCTCCTCTTTCAGATGGTTTTATATTTTTAGCGATTTCCACTACATTGTTATCGTAAAAATATAATCCTGGGACTGCGTAGTTAGATTTAGGCTTTAAAGGTTTTTCTTCAATAGAAACAGCTTTGAAATTATCATCAAATTCTACAACCCCATACCTTTCAGGGTCTGCAACGTGATAAGCAAAAACAACACCTCCATCCGGATTGGTTTTGTTTTTTAATAAAGTCCCCATTTCAGAACCGTAGAAGATATTGTCTCCTAAAACAAGTGCTGCAGGATCATTACCTATAAATTTGTCACCCAGAATAAAGGCTTGTGCCAGTCCATCCGGGCTTGGCTGTACAACATATTCTATATTACAGCCAATCTGAGAACCATCACCTAATAATTTAATGAATCCAGCCTGGTCGTGTGGAGTCGTAATAATGAGGATATCCTTAATTCCAGCTAAAAGTAACGTGGATAACGGATAATAAATCATAGGTTTATCATAAACAGGCATTAATTGCTTGCTTACGGCAATGGTTAGAGGGTAAAGTCTTGTTCCGGATCCTCCGGCTAATATTATTCCTTTCATCTTTTTTTATTATTTGGTATTCTCTGTTGCATAGTCCATCTGATTTTTGATATTGAGATCAATAGCAGGCGTCATTAAAAGAGCGGAGTTGTTTTTGGACAATCGGCCACCAATACTTTTATGAAACTTTATCAGCTCTTTTAAATGGTCTTCTGATATAAAAGAGAATGAATTATATAACGAAATTTTAAAATCATCAAAATTGAAATTGCTGATGATGGTATGAACCTGTTCTTTAGTGAGTAATTCTTTTGGCGGATCTACACTGTAATCGAACATTTTTAGCTCAAGATATTCTTTAGCATAATTGATCAATGCTTTTTGGTAGTGAGATGCTTCTATAAACTCATCTATCAGCTGTTGCTTTGATGAATTGGACATAGCTGGCGGAGCTGGCAGCTCCTGCGCAGATATCAGATAAGAAAACATTACAAAAAGCAATGATACAATATACTTCATTATTTTAGTTATACTGGTTTTCGTAATATTTTTGATAATCTCCGCTGGTTACGTTTTCCAGCCATTCCTTGTTTTCAAGGTACCAGTCGATCGTTTTACCTAATCCTTCTTCAAATGTTACAGATGGTTTCCAGCCCAAATCTTTGTGTAATTTATTGGCATCAATAGCATAACGCTTATCATGACCAGGTCTGTCTTTTACAAAAGTGATTAGTTTTTCAGAGTGCCCTTCAGGTTTACCTAACTTAGCATCCATTTGCTTAATCAATTCTTTTACCAGATCAATATTTTGCCATTCGTTGAATCCTCCGATATTGTAAGTTTCTCCGGTTTTAGCTTCATTGAATATCTGGTGAATGGCTCTTGCATGATCAATGACAAATAACCAGTCTCTTGTGTATTTTCCATCCCCATAAATTGGTAATGGTCTTTCATTAATAATATTGGAGATACAAAGTGGAATTAATTTTTCAGGGAAATGGTTGGGTCCGTAGTTATTTGAACAGTTTGAAACAATAAACGGCATTCCGTAGGTGTTTCCATAAGCTCTTACCAAATGATCTGAAGCAGCTTTGGATGCAGAGTATGGAGATTGCGGATCATAAGAAGTGGTTTCCAGGAAGAACCCTGTTTCTCCTAAACTTCCGTATACTTCATCTGTTGAAACATGGTAGAACAGGTTTGTTCTTTTTTCATTTGGAAATCTTCCATGGGTGTGGTCCGGGTTTAATGTCCAGAATTCTTTGCAAAGGTTAAGAAGATTGGCTGTTCCGTTTACATTCGTATTGATGAAAGCCATCGGATCTGTAATACTTCTGTCAACGTGACTTTCTGCAGCTAAATGCACAACAGCATCCGGATTATATTTTTCAAAAACTCTTCTTAGTTCTTCAGGTTTTGTAATATCTGCTTTTTCGAAAACGTAATTAGGTTCATTTTCAATATCTTTCAGATTTTCTAAATTTCCAGCATAGGTTAATGCATCAAGATTGATGATCGTACTTTTCGGATTGTTTTTTACAAATTCTCTCACAACATGGGATCCAATGAATCCTGCTCCTCCTGTAATAATGATATTTTTCATTTCTTTTCTTTTCTTTTCTTTATTTTGTAATTGTTTTTCTACCTATACTTTTATAATAGAATCCGTTTTGTTCTGGAATTTCTAAAGGATACATATTCCTTCCGTCAAAAATAACTTTATTTTTCATTTTTTTAGCCATAAGCTCAAAATTAGGATTTTTGAACTCAGGCCATTCTGTAGCAATGAATAAAGCATCTACACCTTCCAGAGCATCATACATTCCTTTAGCATATTGGATTTTGTCTCCCATAAGTTTTTGAACATTAGCTTCGGCAACTGCATCATAAGCTACAATTATTGCGCCTTTTTCTAATAAAAGAGCAATGTTGTCTAAAGAAGATGCTTCCCGGATATCATCTGTGTTGGCTTTGAAGGCAAGTCCCCACATGGCGATCTTTTTTCCTTCAATATTCCCTCCGAAGTATTTTTCAATTTCAGAGACAAGAATTACCTTTTGCGAAGTATTTACATTTTCTGTAGCTTCCAGGATCTGGAAGTTGAAATTTTCCTGTTTTCCAGATTTTATAAGGGCTTTTACATCCTTAGGGAAGCAGCTTCCACCATATCCGATTCCCGGGAACAGGAATCTGTGCCCGATTCTGTCATCACTACCCATTCCTAATCTTACTTTATCTACATCGGCACCCACTTTTTCACAGTAGTTGGCGATTTCATTCATAAAGGTAATCTTTACCGCTAAGAATGAATTGGCAGCATATTTTGTAAGTTCAGATGATTTCTCATCCATGAAAATAATTGGGATTCCTATATTGGTAAATGGCTGGTAAATTTTAGCCATAATATCTTTAGCCCTTTCAGAACTAGCACCTACAACTACTCTTGAAGGGTTCATAGAATCTTCAACAGCAAAACCCTCTCTTAAAAATTCAGGATTAGAAACAACATCAAAAGGAATGTCTGTTTTAGAAGATATAGCTTCTCTTACTCTGTCTGCAGTGCCTACAGGAACGGTGCTTTTGTTCACAACAACCTTGTACTCGGTCATCATTTCTCCAATGTCATTTGCTACCTTTAATACATAAGAAAGGTCTGCTGAACCATCCTCTCCTGGAGGAGTAGGTAATGCCAGATAAATCACTTCACTTTTGTCTAAAGCTTCTTTTAAATTGGTAGTGAAAAATAATCTTTCAGATTGGATATTTCTAAGAAACATCTCTTCAAGGTTCGGCTCATAGATGGGAACGATGCCGTTTTTCATACCTTCTACTTTTTTTTCATCAATATCAACACAGTATACTGAATTGCCAAGTTCTGCAAGCGTAGTTCCTGTAACTAGCCCTACATAACCTGTTCCTACAATCGTTATATTCAAAATGTTTGTTTTTTTAAATTCAAAGACAAAAATAATAAAAATACCTTCAAGTGCCTGTTTAATTTAATGTAAATGAATTTTGTTCTATTTGCTTGATAATAAGATAATTTTGCGTTTTTGGAAAAAAAGCGTATATTTGCAATGGATTTACGGAAAAAATGGGAAGGCTTCGCAAGAAAGCCTTTTTTCGTACTGTAAATCAAGATAAAAGAATGTATGGAGTTTAAGAAAAGAATTGAAGAATTATTAAATGAATTCCTTGAGGTTAGAAAAGATCTTTTCCTTATTGATCTTAAGATTTCTGCAGGGGATGATATTACAGTGATTTTAGATGGAGATAATGGAGTTTCTTTGCAGGACTGTCTTGACGCAAGCCGTGCTATAGAATTCAATATGGATCGTGAAGAGCATGATTTTAGCCTTCAGGTGATGTCTGCAGGATTAAGCGAGCCATTAGTGACGCCAAGACAGTTCAATAAAAATATAGGAAGAGAGATAGAGGTGATGCTGGAGGATTCTTCTAAAATTGAAGGAGAATTGTCAAAAGTAGACGAAGAGAAGATCACTCTTGTTTTACGTTACCGTAAACCGAAAGACATCGGGAAAGGAAAGGTGGATGTGGAAGAGGAAAAAGAAATTCCTTACACTGATATCAAAAAGGCATTAGTAGTAATTAAATTTTAAAAAAGAAAAAAGAATAGATGGATAATATAGCGTTGATTGAATCCTTTGGTGATTTTAAAGACGAAAAGGGGATCAGTAAGATTGATCTTATGGCAATTATTGAAGATTCACTGAAGACACTTTTGAGAAAAAGATTCGATTCAGATGACCACTTTGACGTGATTGTAAACCCGGATAAAGGAGATTTTCAGATATTTTTGAATAAAACAATTGTAGAGGACGAAATGTCTGAAGATGATGATTTGGAAATTGAAATTTCTGAAGCGAAGAAGATTGATCCTACCTTCGAAGTAGGAGAAGACTTTACAATGGAAATTCCTGTTGCACAATTGGGAAGAAGAAATATTCTTACCCTAAAGCAGATCCTGGCTACAAAACTTCAGGAGCATAACAATGCAATGCTGTACGAACAGTTTAGAGATAAAATTGGTGAAATTGTTGTGGGTGAAATCCACCACATCCGTCACAAACATGTAATTTTGTTAGATGACGAAGGAAATGAATTCATTTTACCAAAAGAAAACCAGATCCCATCCGATTTCTTTAAAAAGGGTGAGAATATCAGAGCTATTGTTGAGACAGTAGATTTTAAAGGTTCAAAACCGCAGATTATTATTTCCAGAACTGCACCTAAATTCCTAGAGAAATTATTAGAGCTGGAAATTCCTGAAATCCAAGACGGAACTATCATTCTGAAAAAGGTAGTGAGAATTCCGGGAGAAAAGGCGAAGATCGCAGTAGATGCTTATGATGACAGAATTGATCCTGTAGGAGCTTGTGTGGGTGTGAAAGGATCCAGAATTCATGGAGTAGTAAGAGAGTTGAGAAATGAAAACATCGATGTTATTCAGTGGTCTAAAAACCCTGAGATTTTGGTGAAGAGAGCTTTAGGAAATGTTACCATCAATAAAATTGATATCAACGAAGATGCTAACTATGCGTTAGTATATACTCCTGTTGAAGAGATTTCTAAAGTAATTGGAAAGCAAGGACAAAATATCAGACTGGCTTCTTGGTTGTCAGGATATGAGATTGATGTTTACAGGGAGTCCAGCGAGGATGACGATGTTGAATTGAGAGAATTTAATGACGATATCGAGCAGTGGATTTTGGATGAGTTTAAGAAAGTAGGTCTTACGACTGCAAAATCAGTATTGGATAAAGAAACTGAGAGTCTTTTAAATATGGTTGACCTTGAAGAAGAAACAATTGAAGAGGTTAAACGTATTCTGAGAGAAGAATTTGAAGATTAAGATGTGAAATAAATCTTAATAAGACAGTAAAAAGGAAATACTTTAATTTTAAAAATTAAAAAACAGTAAATAATATAGATGCCAAAAATTAGATTAAATAAAGCGGTTAAGGAATTCAATATTTCGATGTCCAGATTAGTAGAGTTTTTACAGTCAAGGGGTTTCGAAGTTGAAGGCAATCCTAACGCTCAATTGGAAGAATCGGCATATTCTGCATTGGAAGCTGAGTTTGCCAAAGATGGCGAACAAAGAAAGGCTTCCCATGAGGTGGTGATCACTAAAGTTCCGGAAGAAAAGCTGGAAATTGAAGAGAAGAAAACCCCTGAAGTGATAAGAGCTAAAGCAAATAAACCAGAAACTAAAATTTTAGGTAAAATAGATTTAGAACCTATTAAGCCTGAGGTTGAAGAAACACCTGCTGCTCCTGTAGCAATACCGGTTGAAGAAAAGAAAGAAGTAATAGTGAAAGAAGAACCGGAAGTTAAAGCTGCTCCTGAAAAGCAGGAATTTAAAGTTTTGGATAAAATTGATTTGTCTCAGATAGAATCTAGAAATAGACCTGTGAAAAAAGACAAACCAAAAATGGAGGAGAAAAAAGAAGAAGCAAAACCGGTTGAACCTGTAAAAGAAACTCCAAAACCAGTGGTAGAAGAGAAAAAAATAGAAGCTCCAAAAGTGGAGGCTGAACCTGAATCTCAGGAACCTCAAAAAATTGAAACTGTTTATCAGAAACTGGACGGTCCTAAGATCGTAGGTGAAAAAATTGACTTAACTCAGTTTGCACCAAAACCAGGTGCTGGTGCTAAAAAGAAAAGAAAGAGAATTGAAAAGCCAGGTGGTGGAGGTCAGAATAACCAAGGCCAAGGTGGAAACAATCAAAACTCTGGAAATAACCAAGGTGGCCAGGGTGGAAACCGTCCTCACAATAATAATGGTGGTGGACAAGGTGGAAACCGTCAAGGACAAGGTGGACAAGGAAATCGTCCACAAGGTCAAGGTGGTCAAGGCGGAAACCGTTTCGGGAATAACCAAGGTGGAAACCGTCCAGGTGGTCAAGCTGGTGGTGGCTTCAAAAAAGGGGGGCAAAACAACAGACCTGGTCAGAGAGTTATGCCAGTTGAATTAACTGACGAACAAGTTAAAAACCAGATCAAAGAAACCTTAGAAAAACTTACTAATAAAGGAGGTAAATCTAAATCCGCGAAACACAGAAAAGATAAGAGAACTTACCGAAGAGAGCAGGATGAGCGTCAGCAAGAGCTTGAAGCACAAGACAGAACTCTTAAAGTAACAGAATTCATTACAGTAGGTGAATTAGCCAGCTTAATGAATGTTTCTCCAACTGAAGTAATTTCTGCATGTTTCTCACTGGGGGTAATGGTTACCATGAACCAAAGACTGGAAGCAGATACCTTATTATTAGTAGCTGATGAATTCGGTTATAAAATTGAATTCTCTGATGCAGATCTTGAAGATACAGAATCGGAAGATGAAATTGATACAGAAGAAAGCTTAGTATCAAGAGCGCCAGTAGTTACTGTAATGGGGCACGTTGACCACGGTAAAACTTCATTACTGGATTATGTTAGAAAAACTAACGTAATTGCAGGTGAATCCGGAGGTATTACCCAGCACATCGGTGCTTATAATGTGAAATTGGAAAATGGTCAGAGAATTACATTCTTAGATACACCGGGTCACGAAGCGTTTACAGCGATGAGAGCAAGAGGTGCACAGATCACGGATATTGCGATTATTGTAATTGCAGCCGATGATGATGTAATGCCACAGACGAAAGAAGCAATTGCCCACGCACAGGCTGCACAGGTACCAATGATTATTGCTATTAACAAAGTTGATAAGCCAAATGCTAACCCAGATAACATCCGTCAGCAACTTTCAGGTTTAAACCCTCCGGTTTTAGTGGAAGAATGGGGTGGAAATGTTCAGGCGCAGGAAATTTCAGCTAAATTTGGTAATAATGTAGATGTATTATTGGAGAAAGTTTTATTACAAGCCGAAATGCTTGAATTAAAAGCGAATCCAGATCGTACTGCAAATGGTGTTGTTATTGAAGCATCACTAGATAAAGGTAGAGGTTATGTAGCTACAATGCTAGTACAAACCGGAACTTTAAGAGTGGGAGACTATGTGGTAGCAGGTAAAAATCACGGTAAAGTAAAAGCTTTGCTTGATGAAAGAGGGAAGAACCTTGCGGAAGCAGGACCTTCAATTCCTGCAACGATCTTAGGTTTAGACGGAGCGCCAACAGCTGGTGATAAATTCCGTGTATACGCTGACGAAAGTGAAGGTAAGGCTATTGCAAACAAGAGAGAACAACTTCAGAGAGAACTTTCTATCAGAACGAAAAAACATACAACGCTTGAGGAATTAGGTAGACGTATTGCTTTAGGGGAATTCAAAGAATTGAATATTATCCTTAAAGGTGACGTGGATGGTTCTGTGGAAGCACTTTCTGACCAGTTACAAAGATTATCAACAGAAGAAATCAGCGTGAAAATCCTTCACTCAGGTGTTGGACAGATCACAGAATCTGATATCAACTTAGCGGCTGCATCAGATGCAATTATCATTGGATTCAACGTTAGAGCCGGTGCTAATGCGAAAGAACTTGCAGACCGTGAAGAAATTGAGATCAGAACCTATTCTGTAATCTATAAAGCAATCGATGAAGTAAAAGAAGCAATGGAAGGAATGCTTTCTCCGGAAATTCAGGAGCAGGTAATTGGTAATGTTGAAATCCGTGAGGTATTCAAGATTTCTAAAGTTGGTTCAATTGCAGGTTGTATGGTTCTTACCGGAAAAGTAACAAGACAGTCTAAAGTACGTTTGTTAAGAGATGGTATTGTGAAATTTGACGGAGAACTTGAAAGCTTGAAGCGTTTCAAAGATGATGTAAAAGAAGTAACAAAAGGTTACGAATGTGGATTGAACTTAAAAGGTTATAACGATATTGAAATCGGAGATATTCTTGAAGTTTACGAAGAAGTAGCTGTTAAGAAAAAGCTGAAATAATATTCAGATAAATAAATACAATAAGCCGTCTCAATGAGACGGCTTATTTTTGTTTATGTCTCGTCCTGAAAAAAGTTGACTATAAAATCATAAAAACAGTCACTCTTATGGATTCAAAAAAAATAGCATTCCCTGTACAGGAATACAGCGA
>NZ_JAGIPR010000011.1 GCF_017877355.1 Chryseobacterium jejuense
AACGGTTACCCCGCAGCACGCGTAAGCCTTAGCTTTGGCGCGAGGAGTATGAGTGGATAGCGGGATCAAGCTCCTGATAAATTTCGAGAGTTTGAAAGCCTGGGTGCTGGAAAGTAAGAAAAAGTAAAAGAAGGTAAGGAAACGGCAAGGTGCTGGAGTCCTGATTTAAGTAAGAGTGTTTTTCAAATGATGGAATTAGAAAAAACGCCTGATAAAAAGCTTATATACAGAGTATCCTATGAGACAACCCACCGTATCTGCAACAATGTCCAATGTTTCCATGGATCTTCCCAATCCCATTTCTTCCTGCAGGATCTCTGTGAGGAAGCCATATATAAGGATGATCTGAAAAAAGTAAAAGAATTTAATTTTAGGAAATGCAGCAATGAAAGAAAATCCTAAAGCTGCAAAAATGCTTACGTGCAACACTTTATCGATACCGCTGAACATAAACCAGTATTCATGATTCTCTTCTCCTGGTTTGAGAAGCATATAAGTAAGAAATGCCCAATAAATGGGCAATATCTTACTAAATATTTTTGAAATTTTATCCAATGATCGCTTGGTAATCTTCTGCAGAAAGTAATTCTGACTGATCTGCTCCATCAGCAAGTTCTAACTTGATAATCCATCCGTTTCCATAAGGATCTGTATTTAACAATTCCGGTTGGTCTTCTAATTCTGAATTGAATTCGATCACCTTTCCTGAGATAGGCAAGAATAAGTCTGAAACAGTTTTTACTGCTTCTACACTTCCAAAAACGTCTCCGCCATTAAGGTCATCATCTACTGTATCTACGTCTACATAAACGATGTCTCCAAGTTCTCCCTGAGCAAAGTCTGTAATACCGATTGTAGCTACATTACCCTCAATCTTGATCCATTCGTGATCTTTAGTGTACTTTAATTCTGATGGTGTGTTCATTTTTAAATTTTTATTTTCTACAAATGTATTCAAAATTATAAAAGGTTCAAAGCCTTAATAGGCATCTTCATTAAATTTTGGCTGTAAATAAAAAAATCGCTGCAAATGCAGCGATTTAGTTCAAATAATTATTTTTTTATAATCTTATTTGGATAGTTCTTTCCAGCTGAATCTATAAGGGTTACCATATAAATCCCGGCAGGATACTGAGATAAGTTAACCTGAACAGCATTCAAGGATGAGAGATCTTTTGTTATGATCTTCTTACCATCTAATGAATAAACGTCTAATATTTTGAACTTTTTCCCGTTAAAGTCAATATTCACATGTCATATCTGTAGGCAAAGGTTCACTTTTTCCGTTATAAAATCACTTCTTGTTAGATTTTAATTCATTGACTTCTTTTATCAACTTATCATTATTCTCCTGAAGTTTCTTAAGTTGTTTGTTCTGCTCTATTGTATAGAGAGTTAGCTCTTCTATTTTCTGCAATAACTTAATCTGGAATTCACCCACATTCACACCTTCTTTTTCCATTTCTTTTGCAGAAGCTATTTCCGGAAGGTGTTTCTTTTCTTTGATATGCTTTTCAATGGCTTCTAACTTGGGTAGCTCATAGTTTTCATCAAATACAAAATCGGCTGTTGGCGTTAAGGTAACTTTAACTTCTTTTGCTTCTAACTTACCTTGGATAGCAACATTACCATTTTCTTTCCAGCTCAAAACATTGAATTCATTATCATCTTTCTTAATTCCTAAACCTCCACCTGTCCAGCCATAAAGAAAAGGACCATCCAATAAAGAGTTATCACTATTATTCCTTTTATATTTCAAACCATGGGCTGAAACATTCCCCACCAGCTGGATAGGGAATCCACCAGCAATATTGATCCCTCCTGCAACATCAAATTTGACTTGAGGATTTATTGTTCCCACACCAACATTTCCATTTTCACTTATAGTTAACATAGGATTTTCATGATTCCCTTTTGAAACTAACCAATATTGAGTCCCTAAATTTCCAAAAAACCAATTATTAGTACCATCCAACAATCTAGATTGTATACCTTGCGTGAATCCTCCTGTGTCAGTATTTCTCTGTAAAACAACAGTCGGAGAATAGTTTTTAATCTTCAGTTCAGTAAATTCTTGTTGTGCTGATAGCAGAGATGACATCATTACAAAAGCGAATAATTGCTTTTTCATTTCTTATTCAAAATTTTTCCGCGAAGATAACAATTAATTCAAAATACCGTGGATTATTAAATAAAATTAAAGCCTCTTTCTTTTCAGAAAGAGGCTTTATTATAAAATTTATGTTATTTCTAGAATCCGCCGCCGGAATCCCCGAATGTAAATGTTGCAGAGATCCCTGCTCTAATCGTAGACAGCGGGAAGGCTGTTGAGATCTTATACTTCGAGGTCATCTGTTCGTAGAAGACTCTCAGGTTTAAGTTTTCTGAGACATTATAGTCTGCCGAAAGCTTAATATTAAGAAGTCTCTGCCCTCCTGTAATCTGTGAATCATTCAACAGGATATTCATAATGGAAGTTCTACTATCTCTTAATGAAATATCTCCTCTGATATTAAGGTCACTTCCTTTTCCTCTGGTTCCTCTTCCTCTGACGTTGGCTGTACCTAACCTGAAGTTACGGACAATGTATCCTAGTCTTACGACATATTCCGTATTGGAATCCTCGGTTAGCGTATGGTTTACCAATCCTAATACCATCATTCGGTTTTTGTTGTACTGTAATCCGAACTGCATATTATTTCTCATGGTAACATCTATCCCAAGAAGTGGTGAGAAAGATTCTACATAACCTACCTGAGCGAAAGTATAAGGGTTAATCTTATCTCCATCATTCAGCTTAATATTACCTGCGTTATCTACTGTCTGATAATATCCTCCCGGGTTACTATGGTAATCAATATTACTTTGAATTCCTGTTGCTGTATAGGTTGCTGTATAACCATGTAAAATATCAAACTTGGTGAACTGCCCGCTAATTATTGGAATGTTCTTTAACCCTGAATAGGTAATCCTCCAGTTTGGCAACGGCATTCCAGCTTTTTTAGGGTTACCTATCGGAGAAACAGATTTCCCTTCAAGAGCTGCTCTGAAAGCAGGAATCAGCACATAAGCATTCGCAATACTATAATGTTTCGCAAAACCATCATTTCCTATTTCTGCATTTGGACCTCCTAACTGTTGTGAAAGCTGTATTGCATTTTCTCTGATTGCCTGATATATTGCTGCACCATCTTTAAATGATGAGTTCAGAAGCATCGTTGAATTTGAATAGGTCACCATATCCGTTGCAAATGTAAAATCAGGATTAGGAATACCTCCATTGACATAATTAAAGCCAGAGTGTGTGAAATTGCTATTGAAATTATGCAATACATTCAGGTCAATTCTGAAATCATTCATCGGCATTACCTGCAAGTTTGCCCTCAATTCTTTGGTTGACATTCTTACATAGGCATCAGTCATATAATTAGAGTCACTTACCCAGCCATTTTCCATGACGGTTCTTCTGATATCTGCCTGAGATCCTAACAGGAATCCAATGGTAGGACCACCCAATGTTTGTCCGGAACCATACCAGTTAGGAGCTGATAATAACCCCGGAAGCACTGTACCGTTATTTTCTGTATAACTTACATCCAACTGCTTGAATGAAGTAAGGAAAAACGCTGCACTTTGAAGTGGGGTAAGCTTATTTTTGAATTTATACTTCTTATATCTGTATCGGTTCTTTTCCCATTGTTTTGTATATACATTGTTCAGGGAATCCATTTCCTGCTTACGCTTCTGAAGTTTGGTATTAATATTTTTGAAATAATTAAACTGTCCGAAGAATTTAGGAATATCTGCTGTTGCAGTAGCCTGAATAACATTGGTATTCTGGCCAATAGAACCTAAGCTTTCCACTTTATTATTGTCCGGATTCACCATTCCGTATAATGCGGTACTTCTTGCATTCCAATTATACGTAAATCCGTATCCTACTTCCGCATCAATAAAGTCCAGATAAGGCAAATACTGGAATGGCAGTTTATAGTTCAGCTGAGCTCTGTGATTATACAATACCGGTCTACCTGCTCTGAATACATTCCCGAAAATTGCTTTATTATTCATCGTATTTACATCGAGGTTATCATTAAGTGTTCTCGTTGCAGAGTTGATTTCCAGCTTTAATGATTTTGTAAAGTTGAATCCTAAACCATATTGCCATCCGAAGTAGAAGTTTCTATTTCTGATCGCATTCATATCTCCAGCTGTATTCCCTCCTAAAATAGCTTCAATGTTTCTAAACTCTAGTTCGTTGTAGTTTCTGTCAATCTCTGTTCTGAAAGATAGTCTTGTTGGAATAGGATTAATGTTGAATTCTTTTACCCATCTCAGATATTTAGTAGATTTTGCAGTATCACTAATCATTTTATTGAAAGGTTTTATCACCCATGGTTTGAAAGTATAGTTATAATCAATATACCCTCTCAGATACTGTCTGTAATTTCTCTTGGTATAAATATCTCTGAAATAATCATCATTATAGACCGCAGTTATTGAAACGTTTTCGATATCATAAAACTTAGGCTTTTTATTCTGATTCACTCTTTCTTTACGCATATTAACAACTCCGATACTTCTTTGCTGTGTATACGTTCTTGCCACTTTTTTCAGCTGCTCTCTGTTGGGAGCCTTACTAAATTCAACGTCGGTATCCAGAGGATTATACTTTGGATCTTCTATTGTTTGCGAGTAAGAATAGTTCAGTGGAATTTTTATCCCTGTTTTTTCCGGTAAAAGTTTATCTACATTAATCGCTGTATTGATACTGAATGCCGATTGGGTAGACTGATTTCTTTCTGCCGGTTTAGAATCAATATTTCCAAATCCTACTGAGGTATATGATGCATTGGTATTAACGGTTGCAAAATCTCCTAAATTGAAATTTAAACTTGCATTTCCTGCGTACCCGCCATCATTTTCAATCTCAGAAAGACGGATTTCGTTAACCCATAAAATTCTGTCCATAGATGTTCCTGGATCTTCTCTAGAAGTGCCATTTTTAACACCAATCATGATAGTGGTTACGTTTCCTAAACTTGGACGCCCTTTGACATATATTCTTTTATAATTATCTCCTTCTTCAAAGTTCGGGTCCAGAAATCGTTGCATAATTTTATCAGCATACATTTTATCTCTTCGGATCTTGGCATCAACAAAATTCTGAATATCAAGATTCACTTCATTTTCCATTGGCCAGATTTCCATAGGAGCTGATGCCGAAGTTGAAGTCAGCTTCAAAGATGCTTCATATTCATAGTAGTTATCTGTAGCATCGTTTCCGAAACGAATAAAGAATTTAGTTCTTTTATCCATTTTACCTACATTAACATCTCTGTTGAATGGGTCATGAGCATGCACAAAAAGTTTTAGCTTTTTGTATCTTCTCATATCAAGACTAGTATTTTTGAATACCCCTTGTGCTTTACCAGGCGTCAACTCGTTGGCTTTCATATATAAGGAAGCCTCATTCTGTCTTTGTGCCCCGGCATTTCCACTTAAAACCTGTCTGTCAATTCCAGGAGGCAATACATAAGGTGGCTGGTTAAGAGCATTCTCTTCTATATTCACACTACCCACCTCAAGTTTTCCTATTTCTGAATCTATTGTTACTCCTTCATTCTGAGCTGGGTCTAATGCTACATTTGAATAAGTGGCAAGACTCTTAGGGTATTTTCTCCAGTCTGATCTTACAAGGTCCATGGTACCGAATCTCAAAGTAGACGTGTTTTCAAATCCTGTAAGCATTAATCTTGCAAACCTCACATTATTAAGTACTGTTTCACTATGAGCTCCCTGTGTTTTATCAAACTTGGAAACCGGAATTCTGAACAGGTACCATTTCACATCTGCAGACTGCCCATTCAGGAAATCTGCTTTTACTGTTTTAACATCAACGATATTATTATCTCCACCTAATGAAAGGCTGGCCTGATCTAATTTTATTGGATATTCATTATAGCTTTCTATCTGATCCAGGTTATAGTCTCTGTTAATATCTTCAGCATCCGGAGTCTGTGAAGATACACTCAGTGAATTTGCTTCAGAGTTTCCATCCGGGTTTCTGAAGTATTTATAACGTTCAACCAATGAAGCGGCCTGGCTGCCTGTAAATTTATCTGACAAATAAAATACAAAGTCATCCACAGCAGGGTCAACAATATTGGTTACCGGATTCACAAAGGTATTTCCAAATCTCATTGCCTCCTGATCTGAACTTAAACCATCATATCCAACATCCTGTGCTTTTCTTCCATCTCCTTCAGTAGAGAATGCATATAGAATTGGCGGTTGTTTTGGCTGTACTCCCCAATTGGAAGTTGTTGTAGCAGATGCCGTTCCTGGTGCAGGAATACCATTTTCATACAACATTTTCCCATCTTTAAGAATATCTTCAGATACGTTCCCTAAGTGTAATAATAATTTCGGATTGCTTCCAAGTGTATTACCATCAGCGTAAGGATCCATCATCCAAAATTCAACGTATTCAATGTTTGAACTTACAAAGTTAGGAACACTGATTGGTCTCATAATCCCCCCCCATCTGCTGAGAGCTGGCTCTGTTCCCGGATTAACATTATAAGGTCCTTTTTCTTTAGGGTAGAAAGAGATATCAAAAGTATTGGTAAAGGTTTGATCTCCCGCTACAAAGTCTCTACTATTATAAATTTCGGAAAGCATTACCCTTCTTGATGCATGGTTGGAAACTGACTGTGGAGTAATTCCTCCAGGGGCTTTCCCTCCAACACCCCAGAATCTTGGGTCAATATAATACCATGATAATAATCCTCTTCCATAACCGCTTGTAATATCATCACTTGTTGGCGGGATATTGAAAGGGGGTTCTGTATTTTTTTCCGGTCTTGATGCTAGACTCCAGGCTGCAGGTTCTTTTAAAGATATTTTAGAGGTTGTCTGCTCAAAATCGTCAATATAAGACTGGTTATTCGTTGCATTATTCAATCCTGGAAGAAGGTATGCAGCTTCCATCTTGAAGTTAATATTGGATGGAGCTTCAGTCTTTATCAATGGAAGCTTATCTGTAAATCGTGTAAGATAAGGCGCCTGATTATTATACATCATATTAATCCCCGCCATTGTATTGTTAACAGCTTCCTGCCCAAAGTTTACCTTTTGGGTAAGCGGAGATTCTGAATAATTAATAACCGTACCTCCTAAAATAAAGTGTTCATTGAATCTTCTTTCCAAGTTTAATCCCAGGAATCTTTTTCTTTGGGTATTGAAAGTAAGCTGGTTTTCCAATGAGATATTAATAGCCTGTCCAGACTGTTTTACGTTCTCATTGATGATCGTAACTGTACCAAGCATATAGTCTACAGTATAGTCTACCCCTTCGGAAAGCTGTACTCCATTTGCAGAAACTTTCACAGATCCCTGAGGCACATTTACTGCTCCAAGGGAAATACCTTGTCCCTGAACCCCTTTGTAACGACCTTCGATGGTGTAACGTTGAGGAACAATGGATTGCCCTCCTGTAGGCTTTATCTGATCGTACAGGTCATGGAAAACATATTGAGGATCATTAGTTCCTAATACCTGTTGCATATAATCCCCGAAAGGCTGTACTTTGGTAAAGATAATCCTGCCGGTTTCCGGTCTGATTGTAACTCCAGGTACAAAATCAAAAATACCGTCTCCTCTAGTTCCATCTTTATTACTCTGGATATCACCATTCATGTTAAGACGGTCCCAATTCAGCAATTTCAATAGATTTACATCTTTAACAGATGTATCCGGAAGGTAATTTACCTTACCTCCGGTTTTCTGGTCTTTATAATATACGTTAAGGATAAACCCATCAGGAGAAACCTGGCCTGCATCTAAAGAATAAATATTCTTCATCATCAGCTTCCACATCGGAGAAGATACATCTACACTGTTGTTTACTTTCAATACCTTCGTAATCAAAACCGGGCTTTCTTCTGAAAACTCCCCTACTTTGTATACTTTACTGCTTCCACTTACCGTATATGAATAGGATACCGCAAGAAGCTGCTGATCATTAAGTTTCTGGTTCAATGAAATATATCCTAATTGTGGCTGGAATGTATATTCATTAGAATTCAGCTTTCTTGCTTTACTATTAAAGATAAAATGCTCACCGTTTACATAAGGAGGTGATCCGGCAAATGATTGCCCCTGATAAACTCCATTATAATCCTTACCGGCTTCTCTTGTCCCTGCCTTTGCTGAGATTTCGTCATATAATCCACTCACGGAGTTATCCGGTAATACGCCTCCAGCAGTACCGCCTTCACCGAGATCTCTGATCCCTATGATTCCTTTCTGATAAGCTAAATTACTGTTTCCCTGATCCAGAACCCAAACCTCAAGCCTGGTAATATTAATCTTGGAATTGACCTGTGGATAATTAACTAAAGCATTATCATATTTATCCAGGAAGTAGTGACCTAAAAAGTAATGTTGGTTCTCTTCATATTCCGTTACATTGACTTTAAAGTTATTCATTACCCCACCACCCTGTACTACAATATTTCTGGCTTCACCCTGTTGTTGGGAAAGAACAACGGTTCCAAATGTTTTTCCTAGCTGGAATTCTGTTTTCACCCCAAACAATGATTGTGAACCACGGATTAAGCTTGTGGAAAGCGGCATATTTACATTACCGAATTCTACTCTTTTAATGATTTTATCTTCACCACCTTCATTAGGTTTATCGACATTTCCAAGACCTTTCTGCTGAAGATCTTTCCAGCTTCCTTTTGCCTGCCATACAAGGTTCATTCTGTTTTCAAAGGCAAAACCACTTTGGGTATCATAATTGGCTTTTAGCTGAAGGTTTTCCCCTACTTTCCCGAGTAATCCAAGCTGGATTCTCTGGTCTATATCAAAAGTAAAGCTGGTCCTGTTCTGTGGTAGGATCAGCGGGTTATCTATTTTCTGGTAAAGTCCTGCGAAGTCAATGGATGCGTATCCGGAAGGAATGATCTCAATTTTATTGCCCCCGAACAGGGTTTCAAATAATTTGTTGTTGATCATTACTGAAGGGATGAGCCCTTTCTTTCTGGCATCACTTTTGTCTTTTCTAAAAAGGAGATTATATTTCTCCGATTTTTCCTTATAGTATGCTCTGGTCTGGAGGGCGAGTACATATTCTTTATACTCTTCCGGAGACATGGCAGTAGGAGGACCGGTAATTGTGTTTCCAATTTTGGGATATACATAGTACATCCCAGTTTTTATATCGAAATAGGCCTCATATCTCGTGGGGTCTGCTACTTCATATTGCTTTCGTATGATCGTTGTATCTTTTGCCTGTTGTGCAAAGGCACTTACAGACATAAACAGGAACGACAGGAACAAAAATATTTTAAAATGTTTATTATTCGCCACCAAATGTTAAATGTTTTTTAAAATTTGTTTAACCAATTCTTCAACCGAGATGTCTGGATTTTGCTTCAATATTCTGTCTGCAATCTTTTCGCTCATCCGCTTAGGAATTCCCAAAACTTCTAATGCAGATAACGATTCTTCCTTGATTTTATTATCCACCAGCACAGAAATATTATCAGCTGCACCACTGAATTTCTGTACTTTATCTTTAAGATCAACGATAATTCTTTCAGCTGTTTTTGCACCAATACCTTTAGCTTTCTGGATAAGCGCACTATTCTTCGAAAGTACTGCAGAAGCGATCTCGTCAAGGCTCAATGTTGATAATAGAATAAGAGCAGAAACCGCTCCCACACCATTAACACTTATTAACAGATTAAACATTTCTTTTTCAGAACGAGTATTAAATCCAAAGAGAAGATGGGCATCTTCACGAATGATCTGCTGAATAAATAAAAAGGTTGGCTGGCTCAAAACCAACGTTTGTGAGGTCATTAAACTGATTCCCACGTAGTAACCAATTCCTTGCACATTAATTACCGCGTAAGTAGGCGTAAGTTCTTGAACAGTGCCTTGTAAAGAAAATATCATTATTAATTTTTAAAACTCCCAAATATAGCAATTTAAACTAATTAATATTTTCATTTCACGTACGAATGATTTTTAACTTAAATTTTGAAGCAATATTCAATCAATTTATAAGAACAATAGAAGATCTCATAAAGCGATAATATTAAAGTCATTTTTCTTAGTATTTACATATGATCAAAAAAACTGCTTAAACGGAGTCTTTTTAATTTTATAATTAGATTTTTTATATAGTTCCCTACTCTATTTACCAACATAGCACAATGCAAAAAAACAGGTTTACCACCATACTTCAAGCTGAAGTCCAAATGATATCCCATTATTTTTATTAATAAGTCGGGTATTAAAATCGGATACTCCGGTATTTCCTACAAAACTGTCAGACCAGTGTGCATAGGTAATAAATGGCCTTAAAACCGGTCTGGAATAGTAGCCATAATCCCAGGAAACCTGAGGGGAAAATGTAACTTTTTGCAAACTCCCTTCTACTCCTGATCTATTATTTTTCATATAATCATTTCCTGCTTCTAATGCCAGATTAAAATGCTTGTTGATATAATATAGATAACGAAAGCCTACGCTAAACAAATTTTTCGACACCTTATTATCAATAATTATCTCATTTTCAACTATATTACCTCCTCCAAAATCGCTGTATTGATATGTGAGTGATGCCTGTATGGCATGTCTTCTCTGGTCATCATAAACAAAATTATTGATCACATCAATAGAACTGGCTTTATCAAGATTATACATTATTTTATTCCCTATATTTTCTGATATTGTCTTTCCTGAATAGGTACTTTCTGTGATTGAACTTCCTTTTCTGAATATGAGTGTAGAAGTATTACTGATCGTTTTTTTAGAGTAAGTCCACCATCCACCCACTGCGTATCCTGTAGATTTGGGGATATTAGTGATATCATCTTCAGTTTTAACGCTATATTGTCCTAAAAGATTAACCTTAGAATGCCCTGAAACTGGAATATCCAGGTATCTGAAGTCTGTTACATAGGAATGAGAATCATTATTTCCATATTTAAATCTCATGAATGCAAGATTCATATTCCCTGAATTTTCGATCTGATAATTTTCCAGCCCTATACCTATTTGAGAATTTTGAGCGGAATTGATCCAAAAATAATCAAGCATTTCTACATTTCTGCGATCATAATATCTTTTTCCAACCCATATATTGGCATTTTTTACGACTTTGTTTATCTTACCATAAAGCTGGGTCGTCTCTGGAAACTGTTTATAATGATCACTTCCAAAGGGAATAAACTTTGCCATCATATAAGTAACCTCATACAGATTTACAGAATCTTTATTTTTGTATCGGTAATTAAACTGAAGTTCCGCATAATGATTGGCTTCATTCCCCATTCTAAATTTATGCATATTATCAGGAGTGATAAAATTGACCATCTGGCCTCCATCTGACCAACCGAATCCTGTTCTTAGGTAACCGTTGGAAGACAACTCATGGGATTTAAAATTAATTTTTTGTGCAGAATGCTGAGATCCCATCATGAGAAGTAGCAGGCATCCCGATGTGGCAAATATTTTTCTTTTCATAGTGTTTCTAATAGATGTGTTCTAAGGGGAACCCACTAAAAACAATACAAACTCTTAACAGAATGAGGACATCTGTTACTTCATAAAAATTCAAAAAATGTTACAGGAATTATAGAAGTCTGAATAACAAAACATTTTAAAATTTCCTTTTTGAATAAGGAACATCATCATGTCTACTATCCATACATTTATAACGAAAGGTATTATCCATCTGGATATCTTTTTATTTTTTCATGCATTTGTATGTTGTGTTTTTAGTAAGTCTTGTGCTTTTATCAAATATATTAAATAATCTCATCACGTTAAAAAAAAACAACAATCATTCATTAAAAACTAAATATTATTATATTTTTTACATTTTTACGCCGTAAAATCAATATATAATTCAAACTAAAATCATAGAAAAAGTAAATTATTAACCCATCCACATCCTTAAAACACTGAAAACAAATAAGTTTACAACTTTTCTTTTCCCGGAAATCTGATCTTATCATTTACAAAACAAAAAACCAGACGGATACTCGTCTGGTTTACTCTCGGTACTGGAAACCGAATTTTATATTTTCATTTATGATTTCTTTTCTCTTCTCTGCGCATCAAGAACGGCAATAGTTGCAAGGTTTACGATCTCATCTACGCTTGAACGCATCTGAAGAACGTGTACCGGTTGTTTTAATCCCATAAGGATTGGCCCAATCACTTGTGCTACTTTCATTCCTCTTAGAATTTTGTAAGAAAGATTGGCGCTTTCAAGATTCGGGAAGATGAATGTGTTGGCTGGTGTTGTTCCCAATTTTGAGAAAGGATAATCACTCAGGTGATCTGCGTTCATTGCAAAATCCGGCTGAATTTCACCATCAACAATCATCTTAGGATATTTCTCATGAAGAATACTTACCGCTTTTGCTACTTTTTTAGAGGTTTCAGAGATGGCAGCAAAGTTTTCGAATCCAAGCATTGCAATTCTAGGCTCAATAGCAAAAGATTTTACTGTAAATTCTGCCATTTTAGCAATATTCACAAGATCTTCAGCCGTAGGATTTTGATTGATAGATGTATCTGCGAAGAAGATAGGTTTCTTTTCAGACAGAATCATCATCATTGCTGCAACTTTATCTACTCCTTTGTCTTTTTCAATCACTTCTAAAACAGGACGTAATACGGAAGTATAATTTTTAGAGAATCCTACGATAAGACCATCGGTATCTCCATGCTTCAGCATTAAAGGGCCAAAATAATCTCTCTGACGAACATATCTCTTAGCTTTGTACTCGTTCATTCCTTTTCTCTGACGAAGTTTCCAAAGCGTTTCTCTGTATTTCTTTCTGTTTTCTTTCTGGTCATCATCACTTGGATCAATGATTGGAATATCCAGGTTGATCCCGTAACGTTCCATCTGTTCCTTGATGTATTGTTTATCACCTAAAAGACTTGGGTAAGCAATTCCTTCTTCATAAAGAATCTGAGCAGCTTTTAATACATTATATTCTTCAGCATTTCCAAGGGTAATTCTCTTCGGATTGGATTTTGCACGACTCTGCATCATTCTTACCAATCTTTCGTCTCTGCCCATTCTGTCTAGAAGCTGGTGCTCATACTCTTCAAAGTCAGTAATAGTTTTTCTTGCTACACCACTTTCAATAGCAGCTTTTGCAACAGCACTTGATACTTTTGTAATCAATCTGTTATCAAATGGCTTTGGAATGAAATATTCTCTTCCAAACTGCAAATTCTGAACGTTATAAGCAAGAATAACGGCTTCCGGTACCGGTTCTTTTGCAAGGTCAGCAATTGCATGTACTGCTGCAAGCTTCATGTCTTCATTAATTCCTGTAGCCTGAACGTCTAATGCACCACGGAAGATATAAGGGAATCCTAATACATTGTTTACCTGGTTAGGAAAATCACTTCTTCCTGTCGCCATAATAACGTCTTTACGGGTTGAAAGAGCCAGATCATAAGCAATTTCAGGATCCGGATTCGCTAAGGCAAATACAATAGGATTCTCACCCATACTTAACAACATTTCAGGAGTCATCACATTTCCTTTGGATAATCCTACAAAAACATCAGCGCCTTTTACAGCATCTTCCAATGTTTCAATATCTGTCTGAGCAATAAAATCTAATTTTTCAGGAGTAAGGTTTTCTCTCTTATGGTTAATTACCCCTTTACTGTCACACATCAGAACATTTTCTTTTTTCAGTCCTAATGAAATATAAAGTTTGGTACAAGCAATGGCAGCTGCTCCGGCCCCATTCACTACCATTTTCACTTTATCAATATCTTTATTGGCAATCTGTAATGAGTTGATTAATGCCGCAGCAGAAATAATTGCTGTTCCGTGCTGATCATCGTGCATCAAAGGAATATTCAATTCCTCTTTTAATCTTTGTTCAATATAGAATGCTTCAGGAGCTTTAATATCTTCAAGGTTAATTCCTCCAAAGGTAGGAGCAATTCCTTTTACGATTTCAATAAATTTATCCGGGTCTTTTTCATCAATCTCAATATCAAAAACGTTGATATCAGCGAAAATCTTGAACAAAAGTCCTTTCCCTTCCATTACCGGTTTTGATGCTTCTGCACCAATATCTCCTAATCCAAGTACAGCAGTACCGTTAGAAATTACAGCTACAAGGTTTCCTTTTCCTGTGTAATCATAGACTGTTTCCGGCTTATCGTGGATTTCCATACAAGGAACCGCTACTCCGGGAGAATAAGCCAATGATAAATCTCTTTGAGACGAGTGTGGCTTGGATGGTATAACTTCAATTTTCCCTTTGGGTTCTGCTTTATGATAATCTAACGCGGCCTGACTAAAATTCTTTTCGTCGCGATTGTTGTTACTTGACATACGTTTTATTTTTTGTTAGAGTATATATTTAATGTGGTAATCTACTAAGCTTTCAATTGGTTTCTGAACTACATGTCCCACATTTAAATTAAGTTCTTCAGCTACAGCGCGTAAAATATTTTCATAATAATAAGCTATGGAGCCAATAAAATTGATTTCAGCATTATAAGCTTCCTGATAAGGCATCACCTGATATTCGAAGAAACTTTTCATCTCTTCGGAAACCATATTCATAAAATAAGGGTGATCTTTTCTTTCGACAACAAATTTATTGAAATCAGCCAAATAAGCATTTGGTCTTGGAGCATGATACATATTTTTCAATGCATCTTCTATGGTAAGGTTATAATCTGCCTCAAATTCATTATGAAGATCTGCAGGAAGTTTTTTCATGAAATATCTGCGCACTAACTGCTTTCCGATTGCACTACCACTACCCTCGTCTCCTATCAGAAATCCAAGTGACGGTAATTCAATCTTAAGATTTTCTCCATCAAAATAACATGAGTTTGATCCTGTACCTAAAATACAAACAATTGCAGGTTTTCCTTTATAGGCAGCATAGGCAGCAGCCATGAGATCTTCTTTAACAATAATTTCAGCTTTTCCAAATACTTTTTTTATCTCAGCTTCTATGATTTCGCGGTTTTTTTCCACGCCACATCCTGAGCCATAAAAAAAGACTTTAGTGATTGAATTCTTTACCAACATCAGGTTGCTGTTCTTCTGAATTTCAGGAGTGATAAGTTCTCTGTTGATAAAATTTGGATTGAATCCGATGGTTTCAGTTTTAAGAAAAACCTTTTTGAAGTCATCAAGAATTACCCAATCCGATTTAGTAGAACCACTATCTACAATAGCAACCATATTTTAGATTTTAATTTAAGGGTGCTAAATTATGAATTTATCTTCAATTAGCCTTTAAAACAATCTGGAAGCTGTCTAAAATCATTAATGTTGAATCTTAGTTTTCTTTTCATTGAATTGCAGAAGCCAGTCTTCAATTTCATCTTCAAGATAGGATGCCTGCAGCACCATAGCATTAATGAAATCATCAGGGACAGGTTCACCATTGGAGTTTTCAAGATTCCAAAGTTCATTGGACATATTTTCATATTCAGAATACACTCGTTTGAAGCGGGAGTTTTCTTTTTCCAGTGCTTCAATATTTTTCTGTTGAAGCTGGAATTTTCTGTATTTGTTTTGACGTTTCATACAAATATTATTATCAATTGGTCATAAAAAATTAGAGTAGTATGCTTTCAACTGCGCATTACAAGATAGGAAAAACCATTATCACAAGAATTTGAAAATGAATTTATTATCAGGTTATAGTAACATCATTCCGGTTATTAAAATTAGAAATAATTTTTATTTAAAAAAATATTTTAACAACTTTTTTCAGTGTTTAACATATAGTTATAAATTTGCATATTCATATTGTAAAGAATCCTGATTTGAAATAATTGAAAAGCATTATGAATACATAGGATTGCAAGGACAACTGATTGTTTCTCTTATAAAACATTCTAGTTTCCAATACAATAAAAGATATATTTTCAGTTTTTTATATTAATTAAATGAAAGAAATACTCATACGCCAGAAACAGGTTTTGTTCTTCATTATTGCCGGAGGACTAAGTGCTATTGTTGAGATTGGCAGCTTCAAAATATTCAGTACTTACCTGCCTCACTTCTTTGCTCAAGAAACTAACTTTCATGGTATACATTATCCTTTAAGCAACATTTTTTCTACCAGCTGCGGAATTATCAGCAACTATTTCCTGAGCATCTGGTTTGTTTTTGAAAGAGGAAAACACTCTAAGAAAAGGGAGTTTGCTTATTTCATGGGAGTTTCATTCATCTCCACTTTATTAAGCCTTGGCTTCTTCCAGATATTTTACAGTTTCATCTTTAAAGATAATATCAATTTAATTTTTTATACCTTGAGTCCGGAAATGATAAGCAAGATTGCAGCAATCCTGCTGGTTTCCATTCTTAATTATTCGGTAAAAAAGAAAGTAATTTTTAACGGTTAAACTGTGGCAAAAATTTTAAATTATCTCTGGAGATTCTGGCTCTTGTTATTAGCATTTGTTCTAACAACCACTCTTGGGATCCCCGTTTATATTTTATCTTTTAGTAAAAAGCATTATAAATACGCTTATAAATTCGTCCGTTTTTGGTGTTTTGGCATGTTTTACGGTATGGGTTTCCGATATGATCTCATCAAGCTTTCTGAACAGGAAAAGGACAAAACTAAAGAGTATGTTTTCATCTCGAACCATACTTCGATTATGGACATCATGCTCACCTGCATTCTTTTTCCGCACCACCCGATTTGTTTTGTAGGAAAAAAGGAACTGGTTAAGATTCCTATTTTCGGAACCATTTATCAAAGGATATGTGTAATGGTAGACAGAACAAGTGCTAAAAGCCGTGCTGATGTATACCGCAGATGTGCTGAAAAAATGGAGGAAGGTAACAGTATTGCCATTTTCCCTGAAGGTGGTGTTCCGGATGATACCTCTATTATTCTGGATGATTTTAAAGACGGTGCATTTATGCTATCCTCAAAACACAACTCTCCTATTGCTGTTTATACCTTTATCGGGCTTAAGGAAATGTTTCCTTTTGACAGTTCTAAAGGCTATCCAGGAAGAGTAAAAGTCTATTTCAATGGAATTATAGAACCTACTGATTCTCCAAAAACCTTAAAATCAGAAGCTTACCAAGTGATTAAAAAAACCTTGATGGAGCATTCTATTTAAAAGAATTAGTTATATTTGTTTGCGAAATCTATAATAAATATGTCAAATTATTCTAAACAAACCAATTGGGCTCAATTCATTCCGTTGGTTACTGTATTCTTCTTTTGGGGATTTGTAGCAGCCAGTAATGATATTCTGATCCCAGTTTTTCAAAAAGCCTTCAATTTATCTCAAACAGAAAGTATGCTGGTCCAGATATGCTTTTATGTAGCGTACACTGTAGGTTCTTTAATTTATATGATTATATCAAAGAGCCTGAAACAGGATTTGATCAACAAAATAGGGTATAAAAACGGCCTTATTGTAGGACTTTTGATTTCTGCATTGGGAACCCTGCTGTTTTACCCTGCTGCCAATATGCATTCTTTCCCATTAATGATCTCAGGATTATTTATTGTAGGTTTAGGATTTTCTCTTCAGCAGATTGTTGCCAACCCTTTAGCTATTGAGGTAGGTCCTACAGAAACAGGATCACAAAGATTAACACTGGCGGGAGGTGTCAATAACTTAGGGACTACTATTGGACCTCTTATTGTTTCATTTGCCATTTTTGGATCTGCTAGTGCAGCTAATACGGAAGCGAGTGTAGAAAGTGTGAAAATCCCTTATCTTATATTAGGGGCAGCTTTTGTTCTTGTAGCTTTAATGCTTAAATTTTCTTCGCTTCCTGCGGTAACGCCAACGAACACCGAGAATACTGACGACACAACCCTGGGAGAACATAGAACTTCCGTATTCCAGTATCCTCAATTGGTAATGGGAATGATTGCTATCTTTGTTTATGTAGGGGTTGAAGTCTCTACAGCAAGTAACCTTCCTGCTTATATGGAAAAAAATCTGGGATTTGAAACAAAAGAAGTAGCTCCTTATATTTCATTATACTGGGCATCATTAATGATTGGCCGTTGGACAGGTGCTGTAGAAGCATTTGACGTGACTGCCGGTTTCAAAAAGATCTTGAGATTCTTAGCTCCTTATTTGGCGTTCGGTGTATTTTTATTTGTAAATGCTATTGCGAACCATGATCTTTCCCCGTTCTATGTATATGGATTCATCATTATTGCAATGATCATCTGTGATATCTTAAGCAAGGGAAACCCGGCAAGAATGCTTTTAATTTTCTCTGTAGCAGGAATTGCGGCACTGCTAATTGGTATGTTTACTACCGGAATGGTATCTGTATATGCATTTACCAGCGTAGGGCTTTTCTGTTCTACTTTATGGCCATGTATCTTTGCACTGGCAATCAACGGACTTGGAAAACACACTAATCAGGGCTCTGGATTCCTTATTATGATGATCATGGGAGGAGGAATTGTGAGTATGATACAAGGATATATCGCAGATATTACGAATATTCACTTCAGTTATATCGTAGGGGTTATTTGTTTTGCTTATCTTGCATTCTATGCGATCCGTGTGAGCGGCATCCTGAAAGCCCAAGGCATTGATCTGGATAAAATTTCTAAAGGCAATGGTCATTAATATACCAAAGACAATATATAAAAAGAAGAGAAATTGGGCAGGTGTATTACTTGCCCAATTTCTTTTGTTTTATGGTTTCTCAAAATCCTTACTGATGATTTCTTTTTTTGAGAAATTCTTTGAACTCCAGAAAAAACTTCATCAGACGGCCTTTAGCTGGCTTCCTTTTTCAGTAGGAGACATTATCTATCTATTACTGGGAATTGTTCTTTTATACAGCCTTATTGCTTTATGCAAGAAGAAAAGCAGGAATACTTCCCTATTAAGAATCCTCATTATTGGAAACATCTTTTACTTTACCTATCAGATATTCTGGGGAATGTTGTATTTCCAGACTCCAATCATTAAAAAACTCTCCAGACAGGATGCTCCTGAAATAAGTAAAGCGAAGAAACTAGCCTTACAGTATCTGGAAAAATGTAAACTCACCCGTGCATCAGTACATGAAGACCATAATGGTATCTTCATTGTTACTAATCTGAAAGCTGTGCAACAGGAAATCCTATTCCAACAAGCCCAACTTCCACACTATATTTCGGATAAAAAGGCGACTCAGGTTCTTGCTATTAAACCTAGCTTATTTAAAAAAGTAATGAACTTTACCGGCATATTGGGATACTACAATCCTTTTACGGCAGAAGCACAATATAACGCAGAATTACCACACACCTACATCCCTTTTACAACAGCTCATGAAAGTTCTCATCAGCTTGGTTTTGCCAGAGAACAAGAGGCTAATTTTATTGGGTATCTAATGGGAATTCATTCCAGTAATCAAGACTTACGATACAGCACCGAATATTTTACCTTAAAAAGTCTTTTACGATATATTGTTGAAGAAGATCCTGAATTTGTAAAATCTGTTATCCGAAATTATTCTCCCGGAATGAAAAGAGATCGTGCTTATGAAAAAAGATTCGCATTCAGACATCAGGGCTGGCTGGATAACTTCTTTGGGTTCACTAATAATCTGTTCCTGAAGAGCAATCAACAGGAGGGTTCAGTGACTTATTCCTATTTTATAGACCTCCTTCTCAACTACGAAAAATAGACATAAAAAAAGAATCGTATCAGGCGATACGATTCTAAAAACACAAATGATGAAAAAAAATTTATTACCTTGACTTGTTCCCTCATTCAAGGCGATGTAAAAGTACGACATATTTCATAAATACAAAAACATTTCTTTCCTTTTTTTAAACTTTATGAAAACTTTATGATTTTTTAAGTTTTTTTGAGTTTGACACACATTAATATGAATCACAATCAAGCCTCGCATATACTATTAAAATAATAAACAAATTATACTTAAACTGCGAAAAATATACAAAATCAAATGTTTGTTTAAACATAAAATATTCCATTTATCTTGTATTTTAAACAAGAGCAAAATTAGAGTTATTCTTCTAAAAATTTAAAATATCTCTACTATTCCACTCCTTATGGTTCACAAAATTTTAAAGGTACTTTTATAAGAGATTGAAATTTAGTTTGAATCAAAAATAATCATTCAAATAATGGTATATGGATTGAGATGATACAGTAGAATTTACCAATACTATAGAGTTCCGCTACTTTTAAAAACAAGTGTCTTATAGTATCTGAACAAATAATCATAAATAATCATTTCAAACAGTCGTTGATTTGAAACAAACATTCTATTGATATGCATATGAAACACACTGGAAAAAAAGCTCTGAATAGAAGTTGAATCATGTTTTATGTGTTGCAGGACTTCTTTAGATTCTTGAATATTATCTAGAATAGCAGCCCTGAACGGAATATAATCCTCTGACTCAACAAACTCCAGATAATTAATAATAAATGTTCTATATTTTTTATCTAACTGATTGTTCAGCTTTTTATCTGCATTGAACTCCTGTTTGAAAGCAATATTATTATCTTTTATCCAATCTAATCTTTCATGGAGTGAAACATCTAAATATTCTAATGTTTTATCAACATAAAAAAGCGTTACCATTATCTTTTCTTCATCATCAAAATGAAGGTAGTCATCAAGTATACTCTCGCTGCTCTTCCAAAATAAAAACTCAGCAACTTCCATAGTTGCTTCTCCATACCGCTCAATTTCCCGCTGATAAATGTCTATTATAAATTCCGATATTTCCCCGGAATCTCTATATTCCTGCAAATAAGCATTTACTAATGAAAGAACCTTAGTAAAATGCTTAAGGTCTGAAAGTTCAAAACGGAGCCGAAGATGAACCCGCGGATCATTATACCGGATAAAAAACCATTTTTTTATTAAGCTTTCCTCCCGAAGTTGCTGCAATAAAGGTATTATAGCTTCCTCCAAAATAATATCCGCTGTTTTTACTCCTGTATAAATTTTAACATACAACCACTCGCTTCCCGGAATAAACTTTCTTTTCATCAATATTTATTTTAATTTATACATTGGAAAAACAAATTCATGCTTAAAACTGTCATTCTCATTAAACAAGAACTCTTCTATCATGATTGTTTTTTTCTTTTTAATGGTGTGAATAAAAAGCATGGCCATATCATAATTTTCAAGGTTCAGTGTTAAAGTATTATCCGATTCTACCCATTGTATCCATGCAGGAATTTTTCTTTTAATTCTCCAGTTTTCCAATCCAGACAAAAAGCAATCTTTGTCTAAGATTAACTCTTCTAAAAAAGCAATATCTTTATCAAAGATCTTCCAGGAAGCTTTTGAAAAGACGATATTTTTATATTCTACTCTTGGAAAAAACTTGTAAATATCTTTTAGCCCACCCCAATTAAAATGTAATCCATTTCTTATTTCCCGGGAATAAAGGTCAGAAAGAAAGTGATAAACCGGCAGGGTATTATGAAAATAATTATGGGCATTCGTCAAATAAGGTCGTATTTCTTTATTAAGCCTTTTAGATCGTAAAACAATTCTATTATTTTTCAGTGAGATATGAAGATCATCCACAGCTATTTGACTTTCTTCCGGCACAACAGACTGCGCCATATAAGGAATTTCGTAAGGTCTTATTGTAGGCCTTCTAACCACATTCCCTATTCTTGCTTCAGGCAAGTGAATCACTTCTGCTAAAATGCACTCGGGATTCAGTGTTTGTTCTTTATCAGCAATAGTTTTTGTTAACTTATGGATTTCAGATTTCTCAGAACAAAATCTCCCTAATAGTGTTGCTGCACTACTTCCTGTACACCCATTTAAGAATAATTTTTCTTTACCATTGTCTGAAATAATCTCCGTCATAAAAGAAATCGTATCGGGTAGATCGTCCCATTTCTCATCTAATCCTTCAAAATCATCATCCGATAACTCTATTTTATACTGGTTTTCTAATAATGCATCCTGTAATTTATCATTAAGAACCTTTTGAACCGGGTTAAGTTCAATACTTAGATTGTTATTTTTTTCAGAATTTGGAAGTATTAAGTCATCTAAATAAGGATGAATTCCCCTTACTGAGGTACTTTGCTTGTAACCAAGACCGATTTCGGAATCAAGAACATACTGCAAGGGTAGTTCCTGACCTTCAAATCGTACATTAAAGTCCTTTTTAAATTTTTCTAAACGGATATCTTTTGAAGGTAAAGTTATTTTATTCAAAAAGCTAAAGGCTGTTTTAAGCTCTTTTTTCCAATAGGGAGATAAGGAAGCTTTATCTTTATGATATAAGTCGGTTTGAAACAAATATTTTTGCTCATATTCTATCTCAAAAGATGCAATGAGTTTCTCGATGTCAGCATAGTTTGAAATGGAATTACCAATATTTTGATCTAATTTATCCAGTTTATTTTTTATAGAAATTAAAATATTGGCTTCATTTACTTTAAGTCTTTGTAAAACAGAAATTATAGTATCTAAAAAGTCTCTTCCTGAAACATTAGGCTCAATTTCGCTTGTGAGAACCTGATTATCGATTAGCTCATCTATAAATTCTGATGCATCTTCTTGGGTTATTTCTTCCGTAATCAGAATCTCTGTAAGTTCATGTATCGTCTTTCCTTGTTTTGAAAATTGTAATACATCTTGTAATTCATCAGAAAGCGGGGCCGATGAGATAATATAATCCCTTTTCCCACCTAAATATTGATATTCTATATATCGGATTTTTGTTCCTACTCTATAAATCGTATTATTAGGATAAAATAAAAGCTTATTTCTTATTTCCAGCGTTTTTACAAAGTATTGAACCAGAGATACCAGAAAATACATATCCAATTTCGTATCCCTAACTAAATAGTCTGCGTATAAATTATCTTCATGTGATGCTCTATTTTTATAATCTTCATTAAATTTTCCCAGCCCAACTCCAGAAAATAAGCCGAATGGAGTACAACGGGTACTCATTCGGCTATAATATTTTAATAAAGTATGTTTTAATTTTTGGTGTTCTTTTTGTGAAAGTGATTTTTCTGCGTGAAGCCATCTGGTAATTTCCTCGTGCAAATCAGGTGAAGCCAAATAAATGGCTTCCAGAAATTCTGAATGATCAGCAAATTTATTTTTTAATTCTTCATCTGAAATTTCGTCTTTATTTATTACTTCAAGAAATTTTTTGCTTGAAAATAAAGGAGTACGAACAATATATTCATCGAAAAATTGATAGGGAAAACGAGACATTTACTTTTTTATTTCTGTCTTGGGTTGATAGTCAGGATGTCCTAATTGCCATAATGCAAATTCAAACATATCTCCGATGTTAGCATATCGTTGTGCTATGGGTACATTACCAGCATGCCCTCCTTCAAAATCAATTTTCAATAGGATGGGACTATCAGAAGTATTATCTGCTATTAATTTAGCTGCAAATTTTGTAGGCATCCATGGAGTTACTCTCTGATCATTCATTCCTGCAGTGATAAAAGTAGCAGGGTATTTTGTCCCTTTCTTAATATGATGATAAGCGTCCATCTCTAACAACCCTTTAAATTCTTCAGGATCTTTTACAGAACCGAATTCTTTTGGCTGGCTATTAACTGCTGCTTCATCTCTAACCATATTCAATGCTCCTACTTCCGCAATAACAGCTTTAAAAAGATCAGGTCTTTCAGTCATTGCCCGGCCTACAGTAATTCCTCCAGCACTGGCTCCCCAAATAGCCACTTTCTCTTTTGAGGTATATTTTTCATTGATTAAATATTCTGTACAGTCTATTAAATCCCTCCATGTATTAGGTTTTGTTCCTTTAAAGCCTGCTAAACGCCATTGCTCTCCTTTTTCACTTCCTCCTCTTACATGGGCAATAGCAACCATACCTCCTTCATTTACCCATAATAAATAAGTTTTTGCAAAAAAAGGAGTACTGGATATTCCATAAGATCCATAGCTGTCAATTAATAGTGGGTTTTGGCTATTTCTTATGATGTCTTTATTATAAATTAAGGAAACTGGAACTTCTTCACCATCCCTTGCTTTTATAGTAATTTCTTTAACTACAATATTTTTAAATTCAGGATATCCTGCAACAGGAGCAAGATTCTCTGGTTTGAAAGTATTTGTTTTTACATCATAGCTAAAACGTTGTTCATCATTTGCCCAACCAGAACATGTTATCCATATATCAGAAAACTTTTCACCTTTATTTTCTAATCCAATGTTTCCAGATGGATAAGGAATTTGGATAGGATTATCTTTTCCATCTTTATATAAATATAATTTAGCTTCTACTCCATTTCGGGTAGTAGTATAATAAATACCATCTTTGGTTACTCGATAACTTTTAATGATTTCATCCTTCTTTTCAGGGACTAAAACCTCTGCATTTTTGAAATCAGGGTTATTAATATTGGTTTTACAAAGCTTAACAAAAGGGGAATTATAGCTTGATAGAAAGATAATCTGGTCTTTTCGTATGTCTAAATTCTTTGCTTTATCACTTGGATCAGATAAAGCCTTCCAATTGTTCTTACCTTCCAATAAATCTTTTTTCTTAATGATATATGTTTTTCTGTAAGTTTGATAATCTACTACCATTCCTAGATAATAATCCTGATCTAAGTCAAAGTTCAAAATCATAGGAAACTGATCCTCAGTTATATTTAGATTAGGGTTATTTTTGGCAGAAAAAACCTCACGAATAGAATTAGGGTTTGTACCTATTTTATATAAAACGGTCCGAGTATTTCTATAGAAATTTTTAGACTTAGAATCTGTCACTGAAAATGCCACATAGAAAAAACCACTGTTATCATCTGTCCATCTTATTCCATCAAAGGAAGCAGGAGCACCATTAGTAATAATTTCAGGATGAATATATTTTGTTTTAACATCCATAATAATTACATCTGCCAATTCATTTCCTTTTTCAGACATTGAAATAGCAATTTTACTACCGTCCCAACTTGGACTTATATAATTGATAACAAAATTATGATTGAGTTCTGAACTTTTATAATTAGCGGGATCATAAAGCAATTTTTCCTTACCAGAAAATCCATCCCGATAATACAATTTATCTACTTTTTCATCCCCGTTTTTCTTTAAATAGAAATATTTATTACTACCTGATATTTTTAAATTAGATACAGAATTACCTTGCCTTTTATCAATCTCCAGTCTTTTCTCTAAATAATAATTCTTTTTAGGAATCAGATCAAGAACAGAATTGGTGTAAGCAGTCTGGGACTTCATCCAATTAAGAGTTTGAACATCTTCTACATTTTCCAGATTTCTGTATTCATCAACAATATTAGTTTCAAAATACCTATCAGTAACAGGTTTTGAGGGAGCTAAATTTGTTTTTTGAGCGTTAATGAGAATAGATAATAAACAGATAATAACAAATATTTTTATTTTCATTTTACAAATTCATTTTCAGTCCACCATTTTATATTTTAGGTTTAATAGTGAGTCGGTATAACCGTCTAATTGCATCTCCCTATTAATTACTTTCATATCACTAATTGATTAACTATATTCTATTTACAAAATAAAGGAATATATACAACATATTCGTCAAAAACTGATCAGGAAAACAAGGCATTACTTTTTTGTGTTTTCTTTTGGCAACTGGTAATCAGGATGGTTTCTTCTTCGTTAAAACTATTATTCTCACCGTTGCCTCCTTTAATTGAATCTAGAATTGGTGTTTTTTTTGATTAACTATTCCTGAATAACAGGAACATCTATATAACTATCATTATAAAATTTAATTTCCAGTGGTTCTTTTCCATCAAGAATAGTTTCATCACTTACGTCTTTCCCCGTACCATAATTTATCTGATAATATGGACTTTTCACTAGACCAACTACTGCAACAAGCTTGCTCCCTTTTTCTACTTTTTTACTTATAAATTTATTATTTGATATTGATATTGTTTCCTTTTTATTAGGGGTAAGTAAATTTCGTTTTTCATTATTTTTATTATAACTAGCCCTTTCTAAATAAGTTGATAATAAAAAATATTTTCCGTTGGGCATGAGCTCATATAAATATACATAAACATCTACGTCCTTTTTATTGATTGAAAATCTAAATTTTCCAGAAAAATTACCTGAAAATTCAAAAGATTTATCAAATGTGCTAGTTGTGAATATTAGACTATTCTTAGTGTATATTTTATTTTCAACTACATCATTCTTTAAATTTAATAATTCATCCACATCAGATCTGTCTTTGAGATCTACTTTTAGTGATGAAAAACTTTTAGCGTTTATTTTTACATCTGATAATAAACCATTATTTTCCAAATAAAATTTTAATTTATTTTTATTAAGGTTTTCTACTGAATTTACATTTTTCCATTGATTAGTACCCATAACCTGATAATTAATCTTATTCTTCAAGAAAGAAGGTTTTTTACCATCTTTTAAAATATAATCAAACCATTCAATCCAAATCTTATTAAAATCTATATTTGCAACAGAATCAATTGTATATCCTTTTAGTTCGCTCTTTATATATCCTTGTGCACCAGAATGATCATAAGGGCCAATTATTAGATAGTGATCAGCACTTGTATTGTATTTATAATGATTTTTGAGATAATATAATGCACCCAATTGGTCTGCATCAAAATATCCTGTAATAGTTAATATTGGAATATTAATTTTAGAAAAATCTTTTTTATAAGGAATCATATTTTTCCAGTAACTGTCAAAGCTTGGATGATTAAGCCATCTTTGGAAAATGATATTAGATTTTCCACTTATAGAATCAAGTTGTCTAAATGGCTTCCCAGTGATATACCATTGTTTGTATGTGGAGTTCCATTTTTTCACATCACTAAAATCTGCATAATCAGTCATTTTTGAATTCACTACATAATTTAACCAACGTATGGCATAAGATGTAAATATATTATTATTCATAGGAAAATCTTCTGTACCTATTCCTACCGCAGCCTGTGGTATTATCGTTTTTAACGCCGGATGGAGTTTTTTTGTAGCTGCCCATTGACTGAATCCTAAGTAGCTTCCACCAATCATTCCAACTTTTCCGTTACTCCAAGGCTGCTTTATAATCCAATTGATCGCTTCATTGATATCTTCAACTTCATGTTCAAAAGGTTCTATCCTATTATTGCTTAAATATTTTCCTCTAGTATTTAAAATGACTCCAATATAATTATCCGAAGCTAACTTCTTAGCATCATTAATATTTTTTGGATCTGAATATATTGTATTTATAAGTATTGTGCTTTGAGGTTTTGGAGCTTTATTATTTAATACAACACTTAATGTAAGAATTCCATTGTCTTTTGTAGTAACTTTTATACTATCATATATTGTAAATACCTCTTTTTCTAAATTTTTTAGTAACTGTGCTCCTAATTTGAATGTTTTATTTCCTACATCATATATATTGTATTTTCTACATAATTTTATAGCATCTGACATGTCAATACTATCCTGTTTTATATTATTCGTAATTATTTCATTAATATCTCTTTTTAAGGATATTGGATCATAAATAAAATATTGGGATAGAATAATTTTTGATTTTAAAGGTAACTTTTCATACTTTTTTTTGAATTCTTCTTCATATATTTTATCAAAATTATTCTTATTAGGCGCTCGTTTAACAGTATTAATATAAATTTCAAATTGACTTCCCATTGCGCTAGCTGCTATAGAATTATTTATCATTGTAATATTTCTAAAAGAGTCTAGCTGTAAAAGTGATAAATTATAATTTTCATTAATAATATTTATTCTGAAAAGATCATCATAATAAATACCCTTATCTTTTTTTTCGATATATCTATCTTTAAGTTGATTGGCTAAATATTTTACAATATTTTCTGTATTTGACACGTCTTTAATATCAATTTGTTTTAAGTTTATTTTTTGGCACAAAACAAACTGCAAACAAAAGATAAAATATATAAAGAAGATTTTTTTCATTCAAAAAGGTTATCCGTTATTACCACCAAGCGTCTGTTCTACAATTGTTTGATTATCATCTCCTACATGAGCAGCACTTCCCCCTTTAATAGAATTCAAACCATTTGTAATTTTAACCAACTGTAATTTTTTTAATGACATTTTTTTTTCTGTTTTTTGTTGTTTTTTCATTTGTATTAAAATTTATATTTAAGATTACAAATTAAATAGCTTTGTTTCGTTCATCAAAAACAATGATATCGAAATTGATCAATTTCTTATACAAAATTTTACAAAATACTCTTTATCAATCATTTTGCTTTTCGACTTGTTCTTGTAATAATTTAATATAATAAGAAGGTAAAGTACCGGTGATCTTCTTAAAAGCATTTGCAAAAGATTCGGAGTTATTATATCCTATATCGTTAGCAATTGATAAAATAGTATGCTTTCTTAACTTCTCATTATCCTTTAATTCTTGTATAATATAATTAATTCTCAGTTCGTTCAAATATTGTGAAAAATTCTTTCCTTTCAATTCATTTACAGATTTTGATAGGTAATCACGATTTGTTCCTAAATCTTTTGCTAGATTATCTGTAGTAATATTTTTTCGCAGAAATTTTTTACTTTTTTCAAAGTGCTCTAATTTTGTTTTGAGATCCTGTAATTTATCATCTGGTAATAAACCTTTAGTTTTTTCTTCTAAAGAAAACTTTAGTTTTTGGGGTTCAGTGGATGGAGTAGATAAAATTATAGAAGATGTTGACTTTTTAATTAATAGATCTGCTTGCTTTTGGTATTCTTTAATTCTTCTTTTATATACATATATTAAGGAAAAAATAACTAAAATGCCAGCTCCTAAAAACCAATATAATATTGAATTTCTATTATTCAAATCAGATATTATTTTTTCTTTCTTCTCTAGTAGAATAGGAGTATCATACTTTTTATAAATTTCTTTGGATAAGTATTGCTTACTATTGTTAATAATACTGTCTGCATAAAAGAGTTTATTAATGAATTTTAATTGCTTTTTTTCATCTCCTTTCTTTTTATAATAATCAATTAAAATTTCATATTGATCTCTTACTATTGGTACAAAATCATTAGATTTGAATGATAATGAGTCAGATTTTATAAAATATTGTATTGCTTCGTTTTCTTTATTAAGTCTATAATTAATTTTTCCTAAATAATAGTATAAAATTGATAAATTCGCATAGTTTTTATTTTTTAAAAGGTCTTTTTCTATTCCTATTAAATGTGTATACGCAATAACATAATTTTTCAGATAGTATTCTGCAATACCTTCAGACATAATAAAATAAACATATTGGCTATATTCATTATATTTTTTACATTCGGCAATACCTATTTTATTATAAAGTTTGCTTTCCTGATATTTTTTATTTTTACTATAAGAATTTGATACAGAAAAAATTGAACCTATATAACTTTTAATGTCTTTATCATTGGCTTGCATTTTTTTCTTTTCATATTGGTAATATTCTAAAAAAAGAGGGAGTGCTTCATCATTTTCATCAGTAGCAGTCTTTAAAACGCCAACTAGTTTTTTTATGTAGTAAAACTGGTCTAAATTTTTATTTTTAGATAAACTTTGTGCTTTTATATATTGATTTAATGCTTCTCTATATTTAAATTCATTATTCAGTAAAATTCCTTTGATAATATATGCTTTTGCAGGGTATTCTTTTGTATTAGCTTTTTGTGTTATTTTTATTAAAGAGTCTGCATAAGGATGTCCATTTTCGGAATTCAATCCTTTTGCATGAGCTAATTTATAATAACCATCATATATCTGATCATTATTCTTTTCTTTTTTTGCCTTACTAAGAATGACATTTGCATATATTTCCGCTGCCTCATTATCTATTCTGAGAACTTTATTGTAATCGTTGATCAATTGTTCAAAGCTTTTTTTTCTTAAAGAGTCTGGTATATGAAAACCTTCCATACTCTGTGAAAAGAATAAATTTTGACAAAGGAAAAAAATAAATAAGAAAGCTTTTTTTTGCATAGTGTATTTACTATCACAAAAATACAAATTCTAATACTTATTCTCTATTGATAAGTCATTTATTACATTTAATCAATTGCAAATCAACACATTGTTCCGTATTTGTTTTATCGAATTTGGTCAATTACGTATAGTTAAAGCCTTAAATTTGATCAATTTCGACATACTTTTGTTGTATTAGCAAAAAAGCACATGCATCTTTGTCTCAGGTAAAAGCACAATGATTTATTTTTTGTATGTGTACAGTACAAAGTCTAAATATAAGCTGATCAGCAAAAAATCCCATGTCAGGGATTATATGACAAAAAAAAATATTAAATTTAAAATCAAACAAAATGAAAAAGTTAAATGTTTCACAAATGGAAAATTTAGAAGGTGGTAGTATCCATCAATGTAATCTAACAGCTATGGTTGCTGGAGGAGTTGGAGCTTTCATTCCTGCGGTTGCAGTAGGAGCTTCAATCTGGGCTATTGGTTGTTATCTCTATGCAATGTAAAATTAATATTATGAAAAAGTTAGAGAGTAAAAATATGGAGTCTGTCACAGGCGGTTCACCTAAAGACTGTTGGAACGGAGCCCTTATAGCCACTGCAATTAACCCAATTTTTGGATACAATCTTGCATGGTCCTGTTGGGTTGCATCTTGGTAAAAATAAATAAATTATAATGTTATGATAAATTCAATAAAAATTAATGAAAAAAGGAGTTTAATTATTTTATTATATATTCCAATTTTATATATAGCATATCATATATCAGCAATATCTTTTAAGATTTATACAGTTTCTTTTATTATTGGAATATCATGCCTTTTAGTTTTAAATTTAAGTAAAAATATAACCTTTAAAAATATAATATTTTCATTTATTTGTGGACTTACAATATTCTTTTTAGGTTTTTTTCTTTACAAAATGTAAACTAATTTATAATTTATAATTTATAATTTATAAAAAGGAATTACTATTATTCAATTGGTTCAAAAGAGAGGCCTAAAAACCTCTCTTTATTAACCTTACAATTCAAACAATACTTACAATCATATCTAAAATTGCGTAAATATTGATTCCGTTAAAAAAGAAAAATCTTTTAATCCATATTATTATTTATTAAATTCTCTACATAAATAATACATTTCACTTATTATGAAGATAAAGAGATAAATCATAACAAATCACCTATCTCTCTTTTCATTCTTATTAATATAATACTGTAAATATATCCACATTTTTATTTTAATTATGAAAAACTTTATGCTTTTCGTAGGTGTCATTTTATGCTATTTTTTACTCACCTACTTAGACAAAACCTATATAACAACCAGTTCAAAAATATTTGATTTTCTTGCAAAAGACTATCCTAATGAAGCAGTACAAAACTATATGGAAAGTCAAAAAAAATGGTGGTGGGTAAGCTACACACTACTTCCTTTACTTACAGGAATTAAAATTTTGTTAGTTGCTTTTTGTCTTAATTTTATTAAGCTATTGGATTTGCCCGGTTTAGAGTACATAAAATTTTCAGATTTAATAACCCTCGTTTTGATTGCAGAATCTGTTTTTATTATAGCAGGGCTTTATAAGTTTGTTAATTTCTATTGGATTGATACAGATTATACACTGGAAAATCTCCAAACCTATTATCCTATATCTCTATTGAATATAAAAGAATATATATCTACAGAAAAATGGCTTGCTTATCCTTTACAATTAGTGAATTTATTTGAATTATTCTATTGGGGAATTCTGGCTTGGGGAATCTGGGAACTTTCAGATAAAAAAATAGGTTTTCCAAAATCTTTTGGATTAACAGCACTTACTTACGGTTTCGGACTATTATTTTGGACAGGTGTAGTTTCATTTATGATATTAAATATGCAGCTTTAAAATGAAAAACAGAAAATTTTTAAAAATATCCATCATTACTATTCCTATTGTACTCATTGGAGTTATGATCTATCTTTTTCTAAGTTTCCAGCAAAAGAAAGAGAAGATAAATGCGCTAAAAAACATTCCTGTGTTCAGTCTTCAAACAATAGACAATACCTTATTGAAGTCACAGGATCTGGTTAATGACCAGACTAAAGTGATCATTTATTTCAGTCCAACATGTCATTATTGTCAGGCAGAAGCAGAAGAATTATCTAAAACACACAACCAATATCGAAATATCCAATGGATTTGGGTAGCCAGTGAACCTTTAAAAGAAATAAAGCAATTTGCTCATGAATATGGTTTAGATAAACAAAGTAATATACGTTTGTGTCATGACGCAATGGCTCAATTTTATCAAAAATTAGGGATGAATAGTCTTCCTTATTTCTTGGTCTATGACGAAAACAACCATCTTATAAAAAGGTATTCCGGAGCTACAAAACTGGAAAAACTATTATTAGAATCAACAAATGAAAGAAAATAAACTTATACAAAATACTTTCTCCCTTCAAAAAGACCATACAGATTGTGGTGTTGGCTGCCTTCAATCTTTGGTCAAATATTATGGAGGAAACATTTCACTGGAAACCCTCAGAGAAAAAAGTGGTACAGGAAAAACCGGAACTACCCTGTTGGGACTATATCAATGTGTCCGTGAAATTGGTTTTGATGCTGAAGGTTGTGAAGCTGATATTGATGCTCTCATCAAACATAGGGAGCCTGTAATTTTACATGTTATTATAGATCAAAAATTTGAACATTATGTTATTTGCTATTCTTACAATGACTCTGGAAATAATCAATTTTATATCGGAGACCCTGCAAAAGGATTAGAATACTGGACAAAAGAATATTTAGAAGAAGTATGGCTATCTAAAACTTGTTTGACCCTTAAACCTAATACACAATTTAAGAGAATAGCAGAAACTCAGGAAAAGAAAAAAAAATGGATAAAAAATCTTATTAAAGAAGATCAGGAGACTATTTACATCATTATTTTCCTTGGATTGGTTTTTACACTATTAGGAATGTCTATGTCTATTTTTTCGCAAAAATTGATAGATGATATTTTACCAAAGAAAAAAAATGGACTCCTATTATTAAGCATATCTTTTCTTGGTTTTTTGCTTTTTGCAAGAGTTGGTCTTCAAGCTTTAAGAGAATTATATATTATTAAACAAAATAAATCATTTAATGAGAGAATTAATAAAAGATTTTATCACACACTCCTTCACCTTCCAAAAATATTTTTTGACACTCGAAAAATTGGTGATTTTGTAGCAAGGCTCAATGATACCCAAAGAATTCAAACTGTCATAAAGCAATTAATTACAAATAGTGTTGTTGATATTTTAGGTATTCTAGTATCACTTGGCTTCTTATTTTTTTATTCGTGGAAACTTGCATTGGTTTGTATTATGATTACCCCAGTTGTCTTCTATATTATCTTTAGTTTCAATAAAAAAATTGTCGAGGCCCAAAGAAATGTAATGCAATCTTATAGTATTAATGAATCAAACTATATTGACAATATAAAAGGAATAGATGTGATCAAAAGCTTTTCAAAGCAACATTTATTTGGAAAGAAAAATGATGTTATTTTTGGTTTCTTTCAAACAAAAATCTTTGAACTTGGAAAACTTAACCTAACGATCTCATTCTATTCTGGATTAGTTATGGTTATTTTTCTTCTCATTATTTTAGGGTTCTCATCATACAATGTTTTAAACAACACCCTCAAAATTGGAGAACTAATGGCCATTATCGGAATTTCAAGTTCATTACTAGCTTCAACCACTAACTTGGCTTTGGTTACGATCCCGATACAGGAGGCAAAAGTAGCTTTTGACAGGATGTTTGAATATTCTTCATTGGAACAAGAAAAAACAGAAGGAATTGAAATTGAATCAATTAAATCTATTGACTTGAACAATATTGATTTTAGATTCAATGGTAGAAGTAGGCTTTTTAATCAAATATCGTTTACTCTTAAAAAAGGACATATAACATGTTTATTAGGAAAAAGTGGCTGTGGAAAAACCACATTAACTGAAATTTTACAAAAAAACTATCTCCCAGAAAATGGAGAGGTAATAATAAATAAAGATATAAATTTAAAAGATATCTCAATAATTAACTGGCGAAATTTAGTAAGTATTGTACCACAAAATATTCAATTATTTAATGGAAACCTATTGGAAAACATTACTCTTAGTGAGCAGATAAATGAATCTCAATTACATCAGATAATGTTGTTAGGGTTTGATAAATTTATAAATTCCTTACCTCATGGTTTTTTAACACTGGTCGGCGAAGAAGGAATTAATTTATCTGGAGGTCAAAAACAATTACTTGGCTGGATGCGAGCCTTATATCACAACCCTCAATTTTTAATTTTAGATGAACCTACTTCCTCTTTGGATAAAGAAAATAGAAAATTCATTTATGAGTTAATACAAAAACTAAAATCTGACAAAACAATTCTTATAATCAGCCACCACTTGGAAAACTTAAAAGAAATATCTGATGAAATTTTGATTATTAATCATACAAAGATCTCTGAACTAATAACTAATTAAATATATCAATTACACATTCTCTAAATCTGAATGTTTTATCAGGCCTACCTATTTAATATAGGGGCCTGATTTTTTTTACCAAGGTACTAAAGCTAGCACAAAAAAATATAATAGGAAAATATTTTTCAACTCAAATCCTGTAAAATAAAATATTGATATTCAAACTATATCTACCAACTATCGATTATATCTCACTAATAAAAGAAAAATATTTTTATTAATTTAAAACATCTGTGTATTTTAGATGAAATATTAATATGATTTTGATACACTAATTAACTACCTAAAACTTGATAAACAGGAGTTTATTTTCTAGTTCAATTCTCTTCCAAATTCCCCATCTGTTACGGGAACAGGTGGAGCTAGATTTGTTTTTTGAACGTTTATATTTGAAATACAGAAAATACCAACAATAATAAATATTAACTTCTTCATTTTCTTATTTTCTCACAGAGATTGATAACTGCTTAAGCTGTATTATATTGATTGGATGATTAAATCTGATAATTGATTTCATTTTATCCTTCAATGGTATTTTCAACAAGATTTTTATTTTTTTTCATTTCCTTTTGGCTGATAGTCAGGATGCCCTAGTTGCCAGAAGGCAAAAGCAAATATATCTGAGAGGTTTGAATGCCCATGAGCAACTGTTGTATTATTTCCATGCCCACCCTCATAATCTATTTTAAGTAAAACCGGATTTTTTGATGCAGTATTTGCCATTAATTTAGCCGCAAATTTTACAGGTTCCCAAGCAAGTACTCTTGGATCATTAATTCCTCCTGTTATAAATGTTGCAGGATATTGTACCCCTTTTTTAATATGATGATAAGCATCCATTTCTAATAGACCTTTAAATTCTTTAGGGTCTTTTAATGTTCCATATTCATCCACATTACTACTAATGGTAAGTATATCTCTTAATGTATTGGTTATTGGCAATTCTAAAATGGCAGCTTTAAATAGATCTGGTCTTTCTGTTATTGCTCTTCCTACTGTGATTCCGCCTGCACTCGCTCCCCAAATCGCCACTTTATCTTTTGATGTATATTTTTCTTTTATTAAATATTCTGTGCAGTCTATCAAATCCCTCCATGTATTGGGTTTTGTTTCTTTATACCCTCCCAAACGCCAACGTTCTCCTTTTTCTCCACCACCTCTTACATGAGCAATAGCCATAACACCTCCTTGATTTACCCATAATAGGTAAATACGGGCAAAGTATGGATTGTAAGATACTCCAAAAGAACCATAGGAATCTATCAATACAGGATTATCACCATTTCGCTTTACATTTTTATTGTATATGAGGGATAATGGAATTTCTTCACCATCTCTTGATTTCACAGTGATTTCTTTAACTTCAATATCTTTAAAATCGGGATATTCTACAATAGGAGCGATGTTTTCAGCAAAAAAAGAATTTGTTTTTAGGTCATATCTAAAACGCTGTTCCTGATTTGCCCATCCGGAGCAACTTATCCAAATATCTGAAAACCCCTCTCCTTTTCCTTGTAGGTTGATAGCTCCTGATGGGTAAGGGAGCTTAATTGCAATATCTTTACCATCTTTATATAGGTATAGCTTCGCCTCTACTCCGTTTTTGATTGTTGTGTAATAAATACCATCTTTAGTGGGCTTATATTGCCCAATAACTTCATCTTTCTTTTCCGGAATTAAAATTTCAGGGTTTCTAAAATTAGGTTTTTCAACATTGGTTTTACAAAAGGTGTAATTTTGAGAATTATATTGAGATAAAAAAAATACATCATTACCCACAAGTTGTAGAGACCTAACTTTATCTTCTTTATTATAAAGAGGTTTCCATGTTTTTTTACCCTGCAGTAAATCTTGTTTGGAAATTATAAACGTTTGTCTGTAGTAATTATTATCAACCAACATCCCTACATAATACTTATCATTAGAATCTAGTATAATAGGAGATTTTTTTTCATCTATTTTTAGTTCATGGTTATGATTAGCAGAAAAAACATGGGTTAACTCCTTTGGGTTTGTTCCAATTTTATATAAAATGGCTTGTGTGTTTTTATAAAAATTGGGAGATTTGGAATCATTAACAGGGAAGTATGTATAAAAAAATCCAGAACTATCGTCCAGCCACTTTATTCCTCCTATATTAGCAGGAGTTGTACTGGTAATAATTTCAGGGTGAATGTATTTGGTCTTTACATCCATAATAATAACCTCTGCCAATTCTTTCCCTTTTTCAGCCATTGCAATAGCCACTTTATCCCCAATGGAATTAGGGCTAATATAATTAATAACAAACTCATGGTTTGCATCAGAGCTTTTGAAATTAGCAGGATCATAAAGGAGTTCTTCTTTTCCTAAAAATCCTTTCCGATAATAAAGTTTAGCTACTTTTTCATCTCCTCTTCTCTTCAAATAAAAATACTTATCATTATTTGTAATTTTTAAATCAGATGTAGAATACCCCTGTTTTTCATCAAACTCTAACCTTTTTTCTAAATAATAGCGTCTTTTAGGAATCTGATTAAGAATAGAATTGGTATACTCTGTTTGAGTTTTCATCCATTCTTTTGTTAAAGGATTATCTAAATCCTCTAAATTCCTATATTCATCTACGATCTGGGTTCCAAAATATTCATCCGTTACAGGAACGGATGGAGCTGGATTGTTTTTTTGAGCATTCAAAGAGATATAAAAAACACAAATAATGATAAAAATTATTTGCTTCATGGTCTCACAATGATTGTATTTGGTGGAATCTGTGTTGGTGGTTCCTCTCCGGTGTTAAAATTTGCTATCTGATTGCCATAGCCACCATTAATTGTTTTCATATCGCTAATTTTCATTATCTGTAATTTTTTTAACGATAATTTTTTTTCTTGTTTGATTATTTTTTTCATTAAAATTATGTGTAAAATTATAAACACAAATAAAAGAATATTTTTCAAATTTACAATAAAAACATACTATAAATTTATAAATTCACATCATGAAAAATACACCCAAAACAATAAATACCAACCACTTACAAACACCAACATGAGATTTATTATTGATAAACGATGAAGACTTCCATTTCAAAAATATTTAAATAATAATCTGATTACCGATTTAATATCATATCATACGAACTTCTATACCCAAGAGATTCCAACAAAACACAACCAACTGATTTAATAATAATTACGCGTTATTATTTCACAAAAACACGGCTCAATATGATCATTATTTCAGAAAACGGACATTCTTAAATAAAAATGTAAATTTGTTTTGTATTTACAAAAAAATGAAATATATAGTCCTGATTATACTATTATTATCCAGCAATTTAGCAGATGCTCAAAATAATAAATTTGATAATTTATATGAATTTACTTATTCGGAACTAAAGAATAAGTTTTATGATTATTATGATTATAATAAAACTTCAGATGCCAAGCAGATAGCCACATATTATCTACAAAAGGCTAAAAAAGAAAAAAACACACTCGAAATAGCAGAAGGCTATATCCTGGTACATTTTTATGAAGAGTATCCGACTGCTCTAAAATATCTTGATAGTTTAACGATCATCACAAAAAATATAAAAGGAAATCTATACCCTGCCAGAACCTATTTGACCAAGGGAAATCTATATTATAAGCAGGATAATTTAAAAGCTGCATTGGATAATTATATTCTCGGACTTAAATACGCAAAAGAGCAACACGACGAAAAGCAAACGGCCTATGCTAATATGAATATTGCTTACATCAATAGCTACATAGGCAAGAACACAGAAGCAGCTAAAACATTCAGATATTATCTATATAATGGAAATAAAATCACAGATGATTATCAACACAATCAAATGCGTATAGCTCTGATAAGCTGTTATCTTGAGATTAACAAATTAGATTCTGCCAATATTTTAATTAAAGAAGGACAAAAGGCTATTTTCACTGGTAAGAATAAATATGATCCTGATCTATATTCTTATTTAGCCGGAACTTATGATCTTAAATTGAAAGCATATGATACTGCCATAATAAAGTTATCGAACGCCTATACTTATTTCGCCAACAATAATGAAAATATCAATGCTAATTATGCCCTTTATAATTTGGGTAAAGCTTATCAGGGAATAAAGAACGAGGAAAAGGTTATAGAAAGCTATATTAAGCTTGATTCCAATGTACAAAAATACAATATCACCTTTCCTGATCTTCGTGAAGTCTATACTTATCTTATAGACTATTACAAGGCAAATAATAATCAACAAAAGCAACTTTATTATATTGACCGTTTTCTTATAGTTGACAAAAAACTCGATGAACAGATTCAATATTTATCTACCGAATTACCTAAGAAGTATGACACCCCCAATCTTTTGCAGGAAAAAGAAGATATCATCGAGAAATTAGAAATCAGAAAAAAAGTACTTTATATTTCTGTGGGTGTACTTTTATTAATACTCCTATTTATTATATATCTATACTATAAATCCAAGAAAACAGAAAAAGAGCAGAGAAAAATTGCTCAGGATTTAATCAGTCTGGTTGAAAAAAGAAATATTGAAGAGGGCAATACTGATGAAAAAAAAGAAGCTAATGATATTGAAATAATTCATTTAGCGATTCCTGAACAAAGTGAACAAAATGATAAAACCTCTAAAGTCATATCCGAAGAAGTTACTCAATTTATATTACAAGAATTGAGAATATTTGAATCCAGGGAGCTTTTCTTAAACAAGGGTGTTACCTTAGCCAGCTTAGCAAAAAATATAAAAACAAACACTGCCTATTTATCAGAAATAATCAATACTCATAAAGGAAAAAACTTTGCGAGTTACCTTAATGATCTTAGAATTGACTTTGCTTTAAATAGATTAGTGAAAGATAAAAAATTCCGTTCCTACAAATTATCTGTCATTGCTGAGGAGTTAGGATACAATAATGAACAGGCATTTTCTTTAGCTTTTAAGAAAAAAACAGGTACTACACTCTCTATGTACATTAAAGAAATTGATAATTTAAACGATTCTCAAAATAACCATAACTAATTAATTTACAAGAAATTAATTTTTATATTTTTATAAATTCATATATGTAAATTTATAAATCTAAAACCTCAAGACTTTTTTTACGATTTGCAGTTCTGTATGTTTGCTACAGGTAAAAACACAAAATTTATTTTTTTGTATGTGTACAGTACAAAACATAAATATAAATGCTGATCAGCACCTTCCCATGTCAGGGATATATGACAAGCAAATATTAATTCAAAAAAAATTTTAACAATGAAAAAGTTAACAGGAATGAAGAAAGGTTTTTCTTCTTTAGAAAACAAAAAACTTAAAAGAGACGATTTAAAATCAGTTAATGGTAGTTTAAAATCTTATGCTATCGAATCTAGTGCAGCAGTTACAACACCAGGATGCTACGAAGCCGATCATTATACATCTAATGGAGGTGATTATATTGGGAGACTAGAAGTTTGCTAAGTATATGAACAAAGAAAAAGGGAGGGGATATTTCCCTCCTTTTTTATCCATATTATTAAATTGAATATTCATGAAAAATTCACTATCAATAAAATACAGCCTATCTCTTGTCATTTTATTATTCCTTACATCTTGTAAAAAGAACTATATTACTTATTATAATAAAGTAAACGAGATCGACAGCATATACAGATTAGCCAATAATCCTAAACTAGCTGTAAAAGAGTATAGGGAAATTTTCAAAGAATATGATCCTAAAAATCAGGATCGGATTGAAGAATATGCAACTTATATTACCCTAGCCGATCAGTATCATGAAGACTTTGGTGGAAAAAAAAGTCTTTATCAATTAATATCTCTGATAGCTCCTTATGGTGACGAATATAAAAAGTATATGCCTCTTTTTAATAAATATGGGATAGACAATACATCTGTAGAACAAAAAATAACAGAATGGAAACAAGGACTAGATAAAAAGCTGGTTGATTCTTTCAGGATTGCTTTGATACGAGATCAGGCAGGACGCCCTCTTGATACAGCATTGACAAGAAAGAATGTGGAGAAAAACGCAAAACTTCTTATATGGACCTTTAAAAATCATGGATTTCCAACACCTCAAAAAATAGGATGGTTTCCTATGCCAACCTTTATCACTCATATGGTTGAGTCTAAAAAAGACTATCCTTTTATTAAAGAAAAATTACTGGAATATGTAAAATCAGGAGACTTTTCTCCTCGTGATTATGCAAGGATGGATGATACCTATTTAGGATCCCATAAAAAAATCACACTCTATGGCTTTAATATGATTCCTGTAAAAGACAGTGCACAGATCAATCGTAACCGGAAAAGTCTGGGAATCCCAAGCATGAAACACAGCGCTAAAATAAGAAGAGATTTTTTTAAAAAACTGAAACAGGATGATACTCATCATATCGAATAACGGAGACTCCACGACTACAAAAGTCATCAAATATCTTTCAGCAATAGGAAAGAAATTTATTCGTGCACATGAAGATGAGTTCTTTGAAATTAAAACAGATAAAAAGAGAATTTATCTGGTAAGTAACAGAAACAGATTTTTTCTGGATGAGATTGTAAGTACTTGGTACAGAAGAGGAGGATTAAAATTCAAGCGCTCATCCTATGATAATAATGCTGCCAACCTCCATATGGATGAACATCAACATTGGCTGGAAGACTACGTGATAAAAACTTTAGAATTAAAAAAAAGCATTAATAAACAAAGCAACAATCACGTCAATAAACTTCTGGTCCTGGAACAGGCAAAAAAAGCAGGATTAAACGTTCCGGAATATTTTTTAGCAGAAAACACTGATGAAGTCATTATCAACGAAACCATTACAAAGCCTATTACAGAAAATGTAATATTAGATTCTGTTGATAAAAGTTTAAATGGCATCATTTACACTTCGGTAGTACAAGAAAAAGAAAAAGACGATTTTTTCATCACATTTTTTCAGGAAAAAATTGAAAAAGATTTTGAAATAAGAAGCTTTTATCTGGATGGTAAAATGTGGTCTACAGCTATTTTTTCTCAAAATGATGAGCAAACTAAAACCGATTTCAGAAAATATAATTATAAAAAACCAAATAGAAAGGTACGATATCAGCTTCCTGAAAATATTGAAGAAAAAACACATCAGCTCATGCAGTCGCTGGACTTAAGCTGTGGTTCGATAGATTTTATAAAAAGTGGAGACACGTTCTACTTTTTGGAAGTTAATCCTACGGGCCAGTTCATAGGGCTATCAGAAATCTGCAACTACTCGTTAGACAAAGAAATAGCACAATATTTATGAAAAAACTATTTAAAGAAGAAAAAAATAAATTACCTCTTACCTTTAAATTTATTGAAAAGCTTGGCACTAAAAAATCTAATGATAAAAACAGTATTAACATAAACTATGTAGAGTGCGAAACCTATCAAACCGATTACCTTATGAGGGAAAGACCAATAAAAGCATTGACAAGACTATTATGAGATATTTTAACCTATTCAGTAATATTTTAATCACCAAAGGAGCCGGAAGAATCCTGATCTCTGATCTTCAGAGGAAGATCTCTGATCTTTATCCTTTGGAATTGTATGATATTATTGAGGAGCTGAAAAATGATTCTATTGAAAACACCTTAAAAAATTATGATGATGAATCTAAACAGATCATTCATGAATATATAGACTTTTTGCTTGAAAAAGAATACGGTTTTATAACGAATGAGGATTGGGATAGAAATTTTCTTCCATTGTCCTATGAGTTTCAAGAAGTAAGCAAGGTCTCAAATGTTTTCATTGAAATTGACAATGTCATTATTCTCGATAAAATAAAGAACTCTATAAACAATTTAGGAGTAAAACATTTGGTAATTTATTCTACTAAGGAGCTTTCTCTTGAAGAATGTCAGGATATCGACAATAAGTTTAAAGGCTCTGTTTTAGAAGGTATAGAAATATACGCTCCATTTCATAATGCTTTAAATAAAGAGTTTTTTCAAATCCTCAATCAATCAACTACAAGAATTTATAATTTCATTTTTTACAATTGCAACGAGGTCCCTTTTAAGACCAAAGAAATATTTAGATTTAGTATCAACTTTAACCATGAAAACATCAAAATATCCGCTTGCGGAAAAATAGATCTAAAATATTTCAACACCAATCTTCCCAAAGTTCTTGAAGCAATCAATCACAATTCTTGTTTACACAAAAAAATTGGAATTGATAGAGATGGAAATATAAAAAACTGCCCTTTAATGCCCGAAAAATTTGGAAATATTCATCAATCCAGTCTTGAAGAAGTTCTGATAGAAAGTGATTTCAAAAAATATTGGAACCTCACTAAGGACAAAATAGAAATTTGTAAAGATTGCGAGTTTCGCTATGTATGTACCGATTGCCGCGCTTATACAGCAAGAACCCACAAGAATAAAGAAGGCCTTGATATTTCAAAACCTTTAAAATGTGGATATGACCCCTATACAGGAATATGGGAAGACTGGAGTAAAAATCCTTTGAAGCAAAAGGCTATGAAACATTACACCATGGAAAATATTCCCAATTAAAAAGGTAGAACACGAATATGTTATTCCAATCCCACAGATGCGCTAATTATGAATGTAAACATTAACCATGAAAACCCTTATATATCCATCTGTGGGAAAATGGAATCCAAACCAACAAGAAAACTTCTATTTGATATTTTTACTTCAGATTTATATTTATACCAAATAAAAAATGCTTTTCAAGCCAAATCCTGTAAAATAAAATATTGATATTCAAATCAAATCTACCAACAGCACCTTATATCTCACTAATAAAAGAAAAATATTTTTGTTAATTTAAAACATCTGTGTATTTTAGATGAAAATATTAATATGATTTTTGATAAACTAATTAACTACCTAAAACTTGATAAACAGGAATTTATTTTCCAGTTCAATTCTCATCCCAATTATCCGTCAGCATTGGCTTTCAGTGATACCTTAAACTTTTTGGGAGTAAAAAATGATGCTTATCAACTTGATAAAGAATACTGGGACGAACTTCCTGAAGAATTTATTGCTATTGTTGATAATGCATTCTCATTAGTAAAAAAATCGGGAAGCAGTTATTCGGTCTATTCTGAAAAAGCAAAAACATTAGGCAAAGAGGAACTTTATAAAAACTCTACAGACTTTGTACTGCTGTTTGAAAAGACAGAAAATATAGAAAATAAAACTGCTTTTAATTTCAAGCCTATTTTATATGCTGTTTTTGCAGTTATTCTTATTTACTCATTTATATATCAGGGACTACTTGAAGCGATCTTTAACCTTCTTTCATTAGCCGGAGTTTATATTTCATTGGAGTTATTCAACCAGAAATTTGGAAATACATCTACTGTTATAGGAAGTATTTGTGGAGCTGCTCCTGCAACTCAAACAGCAAATTCATGTGACAGGATTATCAAACAAGATAAAACCAGTATTTTAGGATTAAAGTTTTCAGACTTTTCACTCATCTACTTTACAGGGTTAGCCATATTAGGATTATTTTTACCGGCTACAGCTTATATTGTAAAAGGATTTACTTTCGTTTCAATACTTGCCATTGGTTATTCTCTCTATATTCAGGCTTTTGTTGAAAAAACATTTTGTAGAGTTTGTCTGTTAATTATCTCTATCCTGGTTGGGCAATTAGTTATCAGCGCTTTCTTTTTCCAGAATCTTACTTTTGGAGTTGCTGCCCTTTTACTTACGGTTATCTTATGGGCAATTATTTTTTCTGCAGTAATGTATTTCAATACTCTGCTTGAGCAAAAAGAAGAACTTCAAAAAACCAATGCTAAAAATCTTAGGTTCAAAAGGAATTATGAACTATTCAAGAGTCAGTTATTAGAAAGAGATAAAATAGAATTTCAGGATACTGAGACATTTTCAGTAGGAAAAAAGGATGCAAGGCTTCGTATCTCCATTATTTCAAATCCTTACTGTGGTTTCTGTAAAGATGGTCATAAACTGGCAGAAAGTCTTTTAAAGAAATACCCTGAAGATGTTTCCTTACAAATGAGATTCAATTATACTCCTGAAAGATCTAATGAAAAATACAATGCATTAATTTCAGATCTAACTTATATCTACAACAATAAACCGGAAAATGAATTCCTGAATGCAGTAGAAGAATGGTTCGAAACAAGGGATGAAAGCAAAATCAATATGCTGTCCGGAGGAGTTCCTACATCAGAAAACCTCAGTTCATTGACTCAAATGACCCTGGAAAACAATAATGCAGGACTTAACTTCACGCCAATCCTTGTAATTAACGGCTATCAGTTCCCGGAAAAATATGACAGAGAAGATATCGTATTTTTTGTTGATGAGTTAATAGAAGACGACGAAATTTAATCATAACCAGTGATTCAAAATTCACTATCTTAGGAAAAATAAAAGCGGTATCCGAAAAGCTATAAAAGAGTAGGAAAACCAAAAACTATTTATTATGAAAAATCTAAAAAAACTTTCAAGAGAAGGCCTAAGAATATTGAAAGGCGGCATTACTCAGGAATGTGCAAGAATTCAAAGCGAAGCGAGCTATTGCGAATCCAAGATTAATCCACCTAAGGAGGGAGCTATAAATGCATGTAACAAATGGTGCTACTACTAGCCTGCCATTTCATTGAATTATAATATTGAATAAAGCAAAAATGTCGTCAGAATATGACGGCATTTTATAATGATTATTAGTTTTGAGAAAATTTCCTTTTTATAAACAACCAGACACTAAAGACTGTGGACCTACATGTCTTAGAATTGTAAGTAAATATTACGGTAAAAGTATATCCCTGCAACAAATCCGTGCCCTTTCTGAAACTACCCGTGAAGGAAGCAGCCTTCTTGGCTTAAGTGATGCTGCAGAGAATTTGGGTTTCCGTTCATTGGGAGTTCAGGTCGACTTTAAAACCCTTGTAGAAGAAGTTCCACTTCCATGTATCGTACACTGGAATAAAAATCACTTTGTGGTTGTTTATAAGGTCGATAAAAATAACAAGGTATACATCTCTGATCCCAGCTACGGACTGATTACCTATAATCAGGAGGAATTCATCAAAGCCTGGATTGGGGAAAATGCCAGCGAAAACACTGAGGAAGGGATAGCCCTTATACTGGAAACAACACCGGCCTTCTTTCAAACCGAATTTGACAATGAAGAAAGTAAAGCCAGCTTTTCTTTTCTTTCCAAATATCTTCTTAAATACAAATCACTTGTTATTCAACTTGCAGTAGGACTTCTTGCAGGAAGTTTACTATCCCTGGTTTTCCCGTTTCTTACTCAGAGTATTGTAGACGTCGGAATACAGAATCAGGATATTAACTTTATTTACCTTGTCCTGCTTGCACAGATTATGCTATTCTTCGGCAGAATGGGTATTGAGACCATCCGAAGCTGGATTCTTCTCCATCTTTCTGCCAGAATCAATATTTCGATTATTTCCGATTTCTTTATCAAACTGATGAAGCTTCCTATCAGCTTCTTTGATACCAGAATGACCGGAGATATTATGCAAAGGATTAATGACCACCATAGAATAGAGCAGCTCCTTACAAGTTCTTCATTAAACACTCTGTTTTCATTAGTCAATCTGATTATCTTCAGTATTGTCCTTCTGTTTTATGATTACAGACTTTTCATCGTTTATCTTGTAGGGGCAATAGCCTATATCGGGTGGATCAGTTTCTTCCTGAAAAAGAGAAAAGAACTTGATTACAAAAGATTTTCCCAGGTTTCTCAGGAACAGAGTAAAGTAATTGAGCTTATCAATGGAATGCAGGAAATCAAAATGCATAATGCTGAAAAGCAAAAAAGATGGGATTGGGAATTTCTGCAGGTAAAATTATTTAAAATCAGAATAAAATCATTGTCTTTAGAGCAATGGCAATCTGTAGGAGGGAACTTCATTAATCAGATGAAAGATATTCTGGTAAGTTTCCTGTCTGCAAAGTTGGTATTAAGCGGCAACTTAACCTTAGGGATGATGCTTTCTGTTCAATATATCATTGGACAGCTTAACAGCCCGCTTCTTCAGCTTATTGATTTCATTAAACAAACTCAGGATGCCAAAATTTCTCTTGAAAGACTGGGTGAAATTCACGACAAAGAAGATGAAGAAAATAAGGATGAACAATATGCAATGGAAATTCCACAAAAGGATATTGAGATTACTGATATGTCATTCAGATACATCGGATCCGATGTCCCGGTTTTTGAAAACCTGAACCTTACTATTCCGTATCAGAAAACTACCGCAATTGTTGGAGCCAGTGGAAGTGGAAAAACAACCTTACTGAAACTTCTGATGAAGTTTTATGAGCCAGACCATGGAGATATCAAAATCGGGAATACTGCACTGAAGAACATTTCTCCTCGCTTCTGGAGAGACCATTGTGGAGTTGTAATGCAGGAAGGATATGTATTCAATGATACAATTGCTAATAATATTGCCGTTGGTGAAGATCATATTGATAAAAAGAAATTAAGACGTGCAGTAGAAATAGCCAATATTAAAGAATTTGTGGAAGGCCTCCCGTTAAGTTATAATACAAAAATCGGAAATGAAGGAGTTGGAGTAAGTGGCGGACAAAAGCAAAGACTTTTCATTGCGAGAGCTGTTTATAAATCTCCCGAATATATTTTATTTGATGAAGCTACCTCTGCATTGGATGCCAATAATGAAAAGATCATCATGGAAAACCTTGAACAATTCTTTAGAGGTAAAACAGCAGTAGTTATTGCTCACAGGCTTTCTACTGTAAAACATGCTGATAAGATTATTGTACTGGATAAAGGAAAAGTGGTAGAAGAAGGCAGCCATGCCGAATTGGTAGATCTTCGTGGTGAATATTACCGATTGGTGAGAAACCAGCTTGAATTAGGAAATTAACCAAAGAGAATCAACATATAGCGGAATCCGAAAAGCTTATAGAGTAGGAAATTAAAAACATCTATTAATTATGAAAAATCTAAAAAAACTTTCCAGAAAAGATTTAGTTTTTATCAGTGGAGGTGTAATAATTCCGGATGACAACTGTTGCGGATCATGGTGTCTTGGTAGCTGGATGCCATGTCGTATGCATCATTTTGAATGTCCACCAGACGCAGACACTTCACCACCATCATGGTATGACGGGACTTGCCCACGTATTTAAATTATATTCCCCCTGAAATATTGGGAGAAAATTTTACCTCAGAAAACAATGAAAGAAGACGTTTTAGACAATATTGAACTCCGCTCAGAAAGTGTACAAGATATCCTTACCCAGCCACCTAATTGGATGATTCGCTGGGGAAACACGGTTATATTTGTAATTATCCTGCTCATTTTTGCAATGAGTTACATTATAAAATATCCGGAATTTGTACCAGCTCCTATTATAGTAACCTCTCAGAATCCACCGGAAAAATTAGAAGCAAGAATCAATTCCAAGATTGAAAAAATATTCATTAAAGATCATCAGGAAGTAAAGAAGAATGATGTATTGATGGTGATGTTGTCTGCTGCCAATTACAAAGATGTTATAGCACTAAAAAAACTGGTAGACTCAATATCTCCTAATCAGCTTAGCTCTTTTCCTATTGCTCAAACCTCCAGATTCAAATTAGGAGAATTGCAAGGAGAATACAACAGCTTTGCAAAAGCATTTCAGGATGAGGAGCTTTTTACAAGATTACAGCCTTATGCTCCTGAAAATCTGGCGACGAACCTCAGTTTATCTGAGTCCAAAGCAAGAATTTCCACTTTAAAACAGCAAAAAAACCTGGAATCCGCCAAATATGATCTTACAAGAAAAAATTTCCAACGGTCTCAGGAACTATTCAATCAGGGAGTGATCTCTGCCATGGAACTTGAAAGTGAAAAGATCAAATATCTTCAGGCTCAACAGAATCTTGAAAATATCAATATTTCTATTTCGCAGGCTGAAGAAGGAATTTCCAATCTTAACAAAACCAAAAGCGGAACAGTAATTAATACCGAGAAAGACAAAATTAATTATTCTTCACAAACCTTACAGCTTTTTGAACAACTAAGAAAGGCTCTAAAACTTTGGGAGCAAAATTACCTTGTTATTTCATCTACGGATGGTGTTGCCAGCTTCCAGCAGTTTTTCGGCGAAAATCAGTTCGTAAAAGCAGGAGAAGCTATTATATCTATCCTTCCTAAGAATAAGGAGAAATTAGTAGGCAGAATGTCTGTTCCTACGGTAAACTCCGGAAAGATTCTTCCTGGGGAAAAAGTATTAATCAAACTGGATAACTACCGTTTCCAGGAATATGGAATTGTAGAAGGAAAAGTTCAGAACATATCACTTATTCCTGATGATAAAGGAAATTACTATGTAGATGTAGTGTTACCAAAAGGATTAAAAACAAGCTATAATAAAAATCTGAAATTTGATAAAGAGCTTAGAGGAAGTGCAGAAATTGTAACTGAGGATCTAAGACTTATTGAAAGATTCTTCTATCAGATCAGAAAGCTATTAGGCTATCAGGCTTAATAGAAGCTTTACAACAAATAAAATGTGGCCGTTTCTCAATTCAAGGAAACGGCTTTTTTATGCCCATATTTTTCCTATTGAAACATCTTTACATTAGGAATACAAAACAGTAAATAGGAGTAACTGAAATTTTCAGATGAAATTTTCTAAGGAGAATGAGTAACAATGAGCGAAAGCAATTTCGAAAAATGAAAGCTATTCTATAAAAATGAAAACTGCAACCATTTACTAATGATTGCAGTTTTTGTAGCGAAGACGGGAAAAAATTATACATTTTCCTTATATATTATTTACGGAAATAACGGAAAAACATTTATTAGAACTACTTTTAAGAATGGAGAATCTATGGATAATGAAGTTGAAAAAATAAGTTCTAAAAATGGAGTGAGGTATAATTATAAAGAAGATGTAAGCCAAGGAGAATATTTTGTATTAAATAACAATATTCTTGAATTTTACAATAGCGAAAATAAATTTTTTACAACTGCTGAGAAACTATAGTTTTTTTAGATAATCGTAGTTCTACTACAATTTTTAAAACAGTGTCAAAAAAACTCAATTTTGGCACTATTTTTATCTACATTTGGTGATATATTAAAAAACACACAAATCCTCATGAAAAAAAACACTTCAAATTCAGATAAAATATCAGAAAATCATATAGCAGGTATTAACCGTGTGGTGAAGCTTGATATTGTGATTGATGGAAAACCTATCAGCCACTTTAAACACTTCCGTCTACAACAAAGTGCAAAAACACATCATAACTTTGAACTCACCCTATCACACGATTCTTTGGGTGAAGCACAAAACCATAATCTTGAACAGGCAAAACAGTTTTTCGGGAAAAGATTAACCGTAACATTTAAATATAAAGATCCTGAAAATGAAAGTCCAGAACGAACATTTATTGGTGTTATTATGAAAGTTGCATTTAGTCAGGAAGAAATGAGTCTGGGAAATATTGTGCTAAAAGGAAATAGCCCAACAATTCTGATGGATTCTGCTCCACATACTCAAAGCTTTGGAGGTAATCAACCTGTAAATACTTCCATTATTGGTGACAGAGTGATTAAAGAAGCATTGGGTACAAATGATTTTGATTTTAGAATAGACACCCAGAACAATAGTTATATCAATTACAGTGCACAGTATTGCGAAACACATTATAACTATCTTGCCCGAATTGCAGAAGCTTACGGGGAACAGTTTTACTATGATGGTGAGATACTTCATTTTGGTAAGTTGCCATTTCATGAAAAATCTATCAAACTTATTAATAATAGTAATGTTAGTGATATACAGATAGAACTGAATGCTGTACATACCAAAACTGAATACTTTGGGTATAGTAGCAGTAGTAATGCAAAAATGCTAGGTATTGATAAAAACATCAGGCATTTAGGTGAGCTGTCATCAGAAACCTATGAACTCAATAATAATATATTTAAAACCCGTTCATTGACTCCTGCTCCTTTAAATCCTAATATGTTCCTTGATGTAGATGATTCTCAAAGAAGTGCAAGAGGAAGTAAGGCAGTAGAAGTTTTCACTGTTTCAGGTAAAACAACAGTTCCTTTCCTTTATATAGGTTGTGTAGCAGATTTGGCAATGAGAAAGCCAGACAGTAATCAAACTTCACATTTTACAACTTTAATGATTACAGAAGTAAATCACGAGGTAGATACAAGAGGCTATTATACGGGAAGTTTTGAAGCTATTGCAGAGGGAACAGGTTTTATGCCGAAACCTGTTTTTGTGATGCCTAAAGCCGAGCCACAGGTTGCAACTGTTATATCCAATGTTGATCCATTGAATCAAGGAAGAATACAAGTTAGATTCGATTGGCAGTTAAATGATAACACTCATTTTATTAGAATGATGAGTCCTGACGCTGGAGGTACAGGTACGATAAGTCAGAATAGAGGTTTTGTTGCCATTCCCGAAATTGGAGATCAGGTGATGATAGGTTTTGAATATCACAATCCTGATTTTCCATTCGCAATGGGTGGTATGTTTCATGGAAAGATAGGTTTAGGCGGTGGAACGGATAACCACATAAAATCTTTTCAGACAAGAAGTGGAAATAAATTCATTTTAAACGACACCGAAGGACAGGGAAGCATTCGTACAGAAGATGGAAGTACCAATTTTATACATTTGGATGGAGAGGGAAATATCAGGATAAATGCGCCTAACAATATCATATTTGAAGCCGGTAATAATTTGGAAATGAATGTAGGAAACAACCTGACAATGAGTGTCGTAAATACAGCATTACTCACTATTTTACAAAAAATGCTTGTCAACACTCCAACCTTATTGCAAAATATTACAGAGTTTTTTCATACACAAGCAGGTAAAGCTGTATTTAATTCTGAAAATGAGATAAAAATTGAAGCAAAGGAAACCAATGTGGCAGGAACTCAAAAGTTGTTTATGCATTCAGATCAAAGTACAGTTGTAAATAGTAAGGGCATTGTAGATATGCATGGTAAACAAGGAAATAACCAAACAAATAAACCACAGAATTACAAATATGTTCCTGTTTATGTAGATGAAAGATGCTTGGTAAGCTTTAGACCTAAAAATGATTGGGGAGGAAAAGGGTATGGCTTTGACTGGGTCAGGGTTGGAGATACCAAAATCCCTGGCGATGTTTACTATGGAAAAGAAGTTGGGAAATATAGGGATTCGAGTGGTGCTTTATTTCAGGTTTATGAAAATGAAGACGGTAAACCACCCGTAAGTTTTTTTATCAATGACAAAAATGACTTTATCTCTTTAATGTCAAACTTTAACCCTCATGCGTATAGTGTTAAAAATAAAAAGGGAAAAAAAGTGATGGTAAACTATTGTGTACCGTGGATAACTTTATATCCTAAAACCATTGTAAAAAACATCAAACAACCTAATGGAAAGGTTATCCCAACAACACTAACATCAACTTACAGCAATACCACTGCCACGCTACGAACTATTATAAATATTCAAAAAAAGCCTGAAAAGTTAGAGTTTGAATATAATGATAAATTACTAACCATAGCTAATAAACCTCTTCCTCTTACTGTAGGAAAACATGAAATAGAAATAACAATAACCTGCTTAAAAGAACTTAAAAGCGAACAGCCGATTAAAGTTATTGCCACTTATAAGGATTCTAAAGGAACAGAAGAAAAATCTTTAGCAGGAAAACTTCGCATTGCTCAAAACAAGAAAAGATTTAAAGCAAAGGTAGTATTCATTCAAGTTTGGACTAATATTGGAAATGGCGTAAGAAAAGGTATACCAAGGGGAAGGGAAGCTGAGTTAAAAAAATATATGAATCAAGCCCTAATTAATCCTTTCTTTGAAAACCCTCTCACTTTAAAGTTTCATGTGGATATTGATCCAGTTACTAAAAAAGTCCATAATAGAAAAAGGAATTTTAATAGAATTGCCAATATAATTAATAACCCACAAGGAGGAAGTGATAAATGGATTGAAAACTCCATAGGAGATAATTTATCCGACTACTTAAATGAAGAGCTTTATAAACAGTATGGAAAGAAAAAATATCAGAATACCTACAAAGTATATTTCATAAATGAAGAGAACCCACATATTGCAGGAATTGGTCGAACTATGAATGATCCTGCGGCAAAAACAATACTCGTTTTCAAAGCTGGGTTTAATGATAGTACTATTGCACATGAAGTATTCCATTCAATGGGACTATATCATAGCTTTGATAATGACTCGAAATTTACTTTTGAACAGTACATTACAGATAATATAATGGATTATTCCGATTTACAAGGGCTACCTGTTATCAGTACCTATCACTGGCAATGGGCAATCTTACAAAGTAGATCGGAAAAAGAATAGAATACTATCTCATATTTTTATAAATTAGATAATGAAGATGCTGGAATCTAAAAATTTATTAAACAATGAAAAAACTACTTTATATCTGCTTTACATTATTTATTTCATCCTGTAATTCGCAGGATAAAAAAACAGCTAAAGCCCCAATCTCAATAAAGCACAATACAATGAATACTCAATACGACTACAAGAAATTAATCGATGATAAAACTGAACATTTTGACATTAAATACTTTAATAAAAATAAAGATGAATCAGAAAATTTGATTTATACGGATAAATTCGGAAATGATGTAAGTATTTTCGGAGATAATGAAAGCGGTTATTTTAGCGACTCAACGCCAAAAAACTCTTTATTTACTATCCATAAAGAATTTTCAACTAAAGGTATCATTCAACATAAATGGGTGAATTTTAGAAACGGCGGTGGCCCTATAGGAATTAAATATGAATATGATGACTCTGGAAAACTTATCAAAAAAACAGATATGGACAAAGGATACACCATAACAGCAGATGACATTATTGATTACTGTAAAAAGAACGAAATTGATTTATTCTCTGATTATACCCATATAGATAAAAATTACGACGGAGGTTCTCAAAAACTATATATTATTAATTATAGGGGAAAATATGAAGGTAAATTTGGAGCAAGAATAATCATCATTATAGATGGTAATAATGGAGAGGTATTGAAAGTTACGTGTATAAACGGAAAACATAATGATTCTGCTGAAGTGTTATATGAGAAAAAATAACTTTAATGTCACAAAAAATCACTGATACTGCCCAAATATCCTGTAACCAGGGAACAACACCAAGTAACCTAAGTGTTACCAGTCAGAACTTCTCTACGGCTGAAGGAAAACATATTGCTACAGAACAGGATAAACAGGTAAATGTAAATATCAAACCTTTTGGGCAATGCAAGTTAAAACCTACTTCAGGTGGATATTTACCATGTATTCCTGCTCCAACAGTTTGGCAAAAGACTACAGAGAAAGATACTATTAACAATTACAAAATTCTTACAGAGGATTCATTTTGTATGTGCGGAACAGGTGGAAAAATTGAAGTTACTAACAAAGGACATACTGAAAAACATGGCATTTCTTAAGATGTTTTACTTTTGAATTTAAGTTAAAAATAATCTACCGTACAAATTAAAAACCGCAACTATTGATAATCAAATAGTTGCGGTTTATTATTGTAGCGAAGACGGGAATTGAACCCGTGACCTCAGGGTTATGAATCCTGCGCTCTAACCAACTGAGCTACCTCGCCGTTTTGGTGGTGCAAATATAGAAAAATATTTTTATCTGTATTCCTATGCCGAAAATAAAGTTCAAAATATCTTTTACATGAAACATACAGAATAAAATATGCCGGTAATTAAAATAAAACTGAAGTCTTCAGATGACATTTTCTAAGGGGAGCGAACAACTATAAGGGAAAGCTATTCTGAAAAATGAAAGCTATTTTATAAAAATGAAAACCGCAACCATTTACTAATGATTGCGGTTTTTGTAGCGAAGACGGGAATTGAACCCGTGACCTCAGGGTTATGAATCCTGCGCTCTAACCAACTGAGCTACCTCGCCGTTTTGGTGGTGCAAATATAGAAAAATATTTTTTACCTCCAAAATTATTTTAACTTAAAATATTCTAAAACATTCCCAACATGATCTGGTTTATTGATTATCTTGTTATTAGCATCTAAAATAAAATACGTCGGGGTTGCATGAACATTGTATGTATCTACATAACTACTGTTCCATCCTCTCAATTCCGAGTCATTAATCCATGGAAATGCAGCAATTTTTTTAGAATAAGCATCTTTATCCACATCTAAAGACAGGGCAATAACCTGAATATTTTTTGCTTTTAAATCGTTGTATTTTTCCAATAACTTCGGAAGTTCAGTCTCGCAGTGTGAGCATGTAGATGACCAGAAGACAATAACCTTCTTATCAGCCTTCACATCATGGATTGATTTCGCAGTGGTATTTGTTGCCGATTGGAACTTATTATTAGGGAATATTGCTCCCATTTCAATATTTGCATTGGATTTCAATGTGGAAGCCAATCTATCATTAATGGTACATTTAAGATTTTTAGCCAATCCAAGGTATTTAGTTTTAAAATCATCCATCTGATAAACATCAAAAATGTCGATTAGCTCAGATAATACGGTCTGCCCTCTTGGAGTTTCTACCTTTAAACGATCTAAAAGCTTATCTACTGAAGCTGTAACATTCGTATTCCCCCCAGAATTCAGATAAGCAACTAATACAGGTCTCAGCAAGGATGAACTTTCAAGCATATCATTAGACTTGTCAAGGAAATTAATAATTCCCTCCTGATCCGGTTTTTTAGTACTATCTGTCGGATTTCCCAGGAACTTACTGTAATTGGTATTATAATAACTAATAAACGGATGTTTAGCAGCATCAAAGGAAGTGGTTGTACCGGAAAGCCTGTCAATCTCTGTTTTCAAAGCTTTTCCAAAGTCTGTGTTATCTTTATAGTATTCTTTAATCTGGCTTAATGCAGGAAGAATAAGTTCTTTCTTTTGAGAACCTTCCTGTTGTTTGCTCATTAGCTCATTGGCTTCATCCAGATAAGTAACATCCTTCACTTTATTATTCTGAATATCAAGTTTGATATTTACGTTCTTATTTTCAGAAATAAAGCTTACAGTGTTATTAGTGGTAGGGAAGTAAATCTTCATCATTCCCATATAATTATTTGGATATTTAAACGTCCATATATTATTCTTACTTTGTTCTTTGGTAACAATAATATCTTTTGAACCGTTTAGTGTATATAGAATGGCATCCTGATCTTTAAAATCTGACGGTGTCTGAACTGTAACAGTAAACTGAGCCTGCAGTGCAAATGCAGCTAAAACCGCAGATAGTGTATAAATCTTTTTCATAGAGTAAAAATAAAAAAACTCTCTGACTAATCAGAGAGTTTCTTATTATTTTAATAAAATTTTATGCTTTTATACTTTTATACTTTTTTGTGTAGAATGCAATGAATACAATAGCTACTACAGCAAGCAAATATAGATACATATCAATGGGCGATGTTGGTGCACCTGGACCACCTCCTCCACTACCTGCCTTTGCTACTGCATCTGGAGCCGGGGGGATTGTATTATTTTCTTCTGCATAAGCAAATGATACCACAAAAAGCAAAAGAGCGGATACTAGTTTATTTATAGTTTTCATATTATTTATTTTAAGATTTTGGTGTTAACTACTACTCCTTTATCAGAAACCACTTTTACAACATAAGAGCTTCTCACTGAACCATCAAGTTCAATTACGAAATCTTTAGATGCATCTACTGCTTTCTTAGAGATGATAAGTTTACCACTCATATCATAAACTTCAATATCTGCTTTTTTCCAGTTTTTATCAAATCTAACAATATAGTTGCTAATTGCTGGGTTATATACAACCATTGTTCTGGAAAGTGTTATCGTTTTATCTTCCTTAGTTGCTAATGAACCTTTATCAGGAGCTCCGTAATATAAACCATAAGTTTTAGAGTTTACAGGAATAATTGCACCCTGCTTTATCTCCTCTACATTACCGTTAGCTGATTTATAATAGAATCCTGTTCCTGAAGATAACTGATGAGATCCTGCAGGAATCATGTTAGTATTTTCTCTTACTTCAAATTTGTATGAAACAATTTGCTGAACATGATTAGGCTCGTTATAGTCAAAACTATTTAATACGATCTCTTTTCCTAAGTAGTCTTTCTCATTAGCTTCATTAATATATAATGAATACTGTGCATTATAATTAGGATCAATACCTCCTGTTAATTTTTCTTCATAGGTAACAAACATGTTATCACCAGCAGCAGCCTGTCCTGTAGTAGCAACAGATGTTTGATGTCCTGTTGTAGCATTTGCAGAAACAACATAGTAAGTTCTACCCATTTCTTTACCATTAGCATCTAAACCAATTACACCCAATTGCTTCAAGGTTCCAGTATTACTACCGAATGATTTTTTAGCAGTAACATTATAATCTGTACCATCTAATCTGGCTGTATTGCTAAATCTTCTAAGAGTATTGAAGTTTAATGTCTGTGGAGTATTATCTCTTAATTTAATAATGAAAACACCCATAGGTTTCACCATAACATTATTGATGTCTCCCATTGGCCTACCATTACTATCATAAGTCATAATCAAAGGATTAGTAAATGTACTTCCTACCCCGTTAACATATTGTACAGCACCTGGCGAATATTGAACACCCCAGATATTGGTGATGTTATTTCCATCCGTAACTGTACCTCCCTCAACATATCCGATTTTTGACAAATCCAGATTTGTTAAGAAGGGGTTACCAAATTCATAGATATTCTTACCATATGTACCTGTCCAAGAACTTGTTGTAGATTCATATTGGTCAAATAAATAAGACTCATATTTCTCACCATAAGAATTCATGTTAGTACCATTTACTCCGAAAGCCACACCATTACCAGCATCAACTAAATTAACGATGGGCTGATTGGTGAATGCTTTACCTGAAAGGTTATAAACGCCATTATTAGCAGCAGGCGGATTACTAAGGTCAAGGTTATTGTTATTAGACCCTAACATATAGTACCCGAAAGGCTGTGTAGCCATGCTCCAAGGCGCTTGTGTGTCACTTACAACAGTAGCGTTGTTCCATTTTAAGATTTCATTCTTGGAATATCTGGTTGAGCTGAAAGATTTATTAAGCTCCGAAGAAAGGCTACCTAATAATTTGTCATAGAAAGGCAAAGCAATCTGTTGGTAAAAATCACCACTACCATGCTTATCAGTTCTATATTCTTTATTTACAACACCAGTAACATTGGACTGGGATAATCCATCGATGTACAACTGTCCATACGTAGATGTAGCGTAGCTAGCAGGAGTATTCAGCTTTAAAATGATATTCCCTCCGTCGCCTTTATCTGCGCCGGCGGCATCAATCGTTTTAAAAGCGTCTGTGCCTGATCCTACGACCATTACATTTCCGCGTATTTCCAAAAGACCCGTGCCTTTTGTCTGTACACCTCCACCACTATAAACTAGGGTGCCTTCGCTCACATACATATTAGCATTAGTGTCAACATGACATAGTATCTGCGCCTGAACAGAGTAACTAATTGCTAAAAGACCTATAGCAAATAAACTTTTTCTCATTGTATAAATTATTTGTGTGTTAATACAATCTTCACCCGCAAAGGTATTATTTTTTTCTTTAAAAAAAAAACTTTTTTATCTATTAATCAAAATATTATCTTCAGTTAATACAATCTCTTTTTCCTCTCCGATTGAAAACATATAGTCTTCCAAGACCTTTTCTGTAGTTCCTCTCAGCCCTCTTGCCCCTAATCCTTTTTCAATAGTTTCTTCTACAATTTTTTCGATTGCTCCATCCGTAATTGCCAAATTCGTGCCATCCATTTTGAAAAGTTCTACAAATTGGTTCACAATTGAATTTTTAGGCTCTTTCATAATTCTTACCAGCGTCTCTTTTGTGAGTTTATCGAGGTAAGTGATGATTGGAAATCTTCCTAAAAGTTCGGGAATTAATCCGAATGAACGTAAATCAATTGCATTAATATTTGTTAATACATATTCATCTTCATCGGTTTTATTGATTTTTTCGGAACTGAAACCAATAGCATGCTTATTCATTCTTCTTTCAATGATTTCTTTGATTCCGTCAAACGCTCCTCCGGCAATAAACAGAATATTCTGAGTATTCACCTGAATGTACTTTTGATCAGGATGCTTTCTGCCTCCCTGTGGTGGTACGTTTACAATACTTCCTTCCAACAGTTTCAGTAACCCCTGCTGTACTCCTTCTCCGGAAACGTCTCTTGTAATACTTGGGTTATCTGATTTTCTTGCAATCTTATCAATCTCATCAATAAAGACAATTCCTTTTTCTGCTTTTTCCACATCATAATCTGCCACCATCAATAATCTTGAAAGAATACTTTCAACATCTTCTCCTACATATCCGGCTTCAGTTAAAATAGTAGCATCTACAATACAGAAAGGAACATTAAGCTCTCTTGCAATGGTTTTAGCCAGCAAGGTTTTTCCTGTTCCGGTCTCTCCTATCATGATGATATTGGACTTTTCAAGCTCTACTTCTCTGTTTTCCTCCTGAGCATGAAGTAATCTTTTATAATGGTTGTACACCGCTATGGAAAGTTGTTTTTTAGCCTGATCCTGTCCTATGACATACTGATCCAGAAATCCTTTAATCTCTTTGGGCTTTTTAAGATCTTCCATATGGTCTGCAGGTGAATGTCCTGACTTTGAAGCACTGTCTTTTACAATAACGTGTGCCTGCTCTATACAATTTTCACAAATAAAACCGTTCTGCCCAGAAATCAACATTTGTACTTCATTTCTTTTTCTTCCGCAGAATGAACATTGGTTTGGATTCATATTATATAATATATATGTATATGTTAAAGAAAATCGTAAAAAATTTCTTTTTTACGATTTTCTGTGTTTTAAGAATTAATAATTGAGTTTTGAATCTCTGTATATTCTTCGTTCGTTAATTTTAGTCTTTCATTTCTGAAGTTCATTTCTTCCATCTTGTTCAAAGGGATAAGATGGATATGAGCATGTGGAACTTCAAGTCCTACAACCGCTACTCCTACTCTTACACATGGAATTACAGTTTTGATCTTCTTGGCTACCTCTTGGGCAAATCCCCAAAGGTTTTTGTATTCTTCACTTTCAAGATCAAAAATCAAATCCACTTCTTTTTTCGGAACTACTAAAGTATGTCCTTTCACCAAAGGCATTGCGTCCAGGAATGCAATAAAGTTTTCATCCTCTGCAATTTTATAAGAGGGTATTTCGCCATTGATGATTTTTGTGAATATAGTGCTCATTGTGATAAAAGTTAGAGATTAAATACTAGAAGTTTAGAAATGAAAGGTGTTATCAGACTATAGAGAAATGTCTAATACTTCAAAAGAAAGTTTGTTTCCGTTTGGTAAAGTAATTTCGGCAGTTTCACCTTTCACTTTACCTAATAATCCTTTCGCAATTGGAGTGTTTACAGAAATCCTTCCTGTTTTAAGGTCGCTTTCGTTATCTGGTACCAATGTAAATACCTGCTCTTGTTTAGTTGCATTATTCTTAAGCTTCACTGTAGTTAAGATAGAAACTTTTGAAGTATCTAATTGGCTTTCGTCTATAATTTTAGAAGTTGAGATAACATCCTTCAGCTTAGAAATTCTCATTTCAAGCATCCCCTGAGCCTCTTTAGCCGCATCATATTCTGCATTTTCAGACAAATCTCCTTTGTCTCTAGCTTCTGCGATCTGCTGAGTAATTTTTGGTCTCTCCACAGTTTCCAACTGTTCCAGCTCAGCTTTCATTTTCTCAAGGCCCTCCTTTGTTACATAGCTTGCCATAATTTTCAAAATTTAGTTTTAGTATAAAAAAATAATCCGACATTTGCCGGACAATGTTTTACGTGTTATAATCGTTTAATTTCTACAAATATATAAAAATTTAAATTGAAATGAAAAAAACTTTTTCGATATTATCTATTTTCATTTTATTGATTTTCAGTAATTTATCCATAAACTCATGTGGAAGCAGAGAAGATACCGTGAACTGCTTTCCAAACAATCCAATCAATGTTACTTTAAATTTAAACCTTCCTGCATATAACGCATTAAATTATGATGATGGCTGGATTTATGTTAATGAACAACAATCCGGAACCAGAGGGTTAATCATAGTTCGTGTTGGAAATACATTTAAGGTTTATGATCGAAATGCTCCTCATTTATGTCCCGATAATGATACTACCCTTGAAGTAAAGGATGATATTGCAATTTTATGTCCAAAGGATGGTACCAAATGGATCTTAAGAACCGGTCAGCCATTGGACGGGGCCAAAACCTCTCTTCCTCCTAAGACTTATACTTCTTATAATTATGATCCTGCAAGCAAAACTTTAAATATTTATTATTAGAATAAAAAATGAAGATCGTTATACAAAGAGTCTCTGAAGCCAGTGTAAAAGTAGATGGAAAAACCGTTGGGGAAATAGGAAAAGGCTTAATGCTGCTGGTAGGCATTGACGAGAATGATGAAAAAACAGATGCAGATTGGCTGGTACAGAAAATACTTAATCTGAGGATCTTTGGTGATGAGGATGATAAGCTCAATCTTTCTGTAAAAGATATTTCCGGAGAAATCCTTTGCATCAGCCAGTTTACTCTGATTGCAGATTATAAAAAAGGAAACCGCCCTTCTTTCATTAAAGCAGCCAAACCTGATAAAGCCGTTCCTTTATTTGATTATCTTAAAGAAGAAATGGCAAAATCCGGATTGAAAACTGAAAGTGGTATTTTCGGAGCAGATATGAAAGTTTCATTAATCAATGACGGGCCTGTAACTATCACTATGGATTCGATTACAAAAAGCTGATAACAGAACACGCATGAAGAACAAAAATATTGTCATCGCTTATTTTGTGGTGACCTTCATTTTCCTGAGTGAAGTTGTTTTAAATTTTAATAAATACAGCTATGCCGGATATTACACAGATAAAATTATGAGTTGGCTTTGGCTGGCAATGACAGTTTTTATCATCATTCGGCTTTGGAAGAAAAAAGCAATTAAAGCGTATTTTGGACTTTTGGTTGCCGGAATTATTTTGAGTATTCTGCCCATGATGATTCCTTTTTTTGCTCTTGTCAGTTATTTTTCAACCATTGACAGCTACCAGAGGATTCAACTGGACGATAATTATCGAATTGAGAGACATCGTCCGGGAGCATTAGCTAAACCGCAAATAGCGATTTACAAACAGGAAGGTATTTTTGAAAAAGAAATGGGTAGAACTCCTTACATTGAAATTTTAGAAAAGGTTTTACAACGCTCATCAATCGATATCCCAAGTGAGGAACGAAATGAACCTATCCAGGAAGCAAAGCTCGTTAATGCCAATAAAGACAGCATTGGAATTGAATATAAAATCATGAATAAAAAGCAGGTTTTTTATCATAAAATTAATGGAAATCTATTTGAATATTAGTGAGTTTAGATCATCATTACATCCAAATAAAGAAATACCTTTCAGCAAAACTGAGAGGTATTTTTTTATAAAAACCAAACCAAATCCTTTACACAAAGGCAAAAGCAATTTGATTATAAAATAAATTCACAAAAACGTGATTTGATTTAATTTTATTATTATTTTTGATATTATCCAATCTAATTCACAACCATTTAACAAAAATAATATGAAAACAAAAATCAAACTCCTTACCCTATTGGTGTTCTGTTTCTTCCTTTCATTTGGACAATCTCCATCGGATCGCAGCGCTAAACAAAATGATCTGATCTATGTATGTTTTTCAAAAGGTCTCTCTTCAGACAAGGATGCACTCAGTAAAAATCCTGAACTGGAAAGATTTGCCAGGGAAAACGGAATATCCTTTACTTATGATCTGGGTTTCAACAACGAAAAAATTAACGAAATGATCGCCAGCAGTAAACGGAACGGAAATTCCGGTGAGTCTGTTCAAAAGCTGAAAAGAATATTTAAAGCCAATGTTCCTGTTCAGGATGATGATACTTTTCAAAGGCTGGCTCAAACTCTTGAAAAATTCCCGGAAATAGAATATGTATCAGTAATGAGTAGCACACCTGTTGAACCGCCTTTGGTTAATATGTTTGTAGCAACTCCGGATCTGGAAAGCATACAGACTTATCTGAATGACAACCCGGGAATCAATGCAAAATACGCATGGTCAAGAGGAATTACCGGACAAAACATCCGTATCCGCGATGTAGAATATGGTTTCTACAAAACCCACGAAATGTTAACCAACCAGAATTCTATTCAATTGGAGCCTGGCTATTCTCCCAATTCAGGATTAGCTAATAACAACTACCGGGATCATGGGACAGCTGTGGTAAGCATTTTAGGCTCTGTAAAAGATAATATAGGGCTCACAGGTGCTGTTTACAACGCTTCAGAGATCAAAGGATATATGGAATGGACTACTGTTGGGTATAACAGAGCTGCAGCGGTAAGCAGATCCATCAATGCGTCTCAGGCGGGGGATATTATTTTATATGAAATGCAGACCGGTGGAAAAGACGGGCAATATTGCCCTGCCGAGTATAACAGTGTAATCTGGGATCTTACAAAGGCGGCTACAGATTCAGGAATTATCATCATTGCGGCTGCAGGAAATGGAAACCAGGATCTTGATGATCCTTTCTATGCGACTTACAGAGCAAGAGGAAACAGCGGTGCAATTATTGTAGGTGCAGGAACTCCTAACACTACCCATTCTAAACAAAGCTTCAGTACTTATGGAAGCAGAGTGGATGTACAGGGATGGGGAAGCAGTGTTCTGGCTGCAGGATATGGATCTTATGCAAAGTATGATAATGATAATAACAGAACTTACAATTATTTCAGTGGAACCAGTTCTGCTACTCCTATTGTAGCTTCTGCAGCAGTACTTGTTCAGTCTTTTTACCGTCAGACTACAGGACAGAATTTAACTCCGGCTGCTATGAGGAGCCTTTTGGTTTCTACAGGAATTCCACAGGGAGGAACTGATGTAAATAAGAAAATTGGCCCGCTTCCGAATGTGAGAAATGCTATTTTACAACTGGAAGGTAAGTCTGCAGCTTCTGCTAAAGCTTTACCTGCTCTTGAAGTGAAAATTTATCCTAATCCATCCAGTAATTATATCGCTATTCAAAATGCTGAAGATAAAAAGCTGGATATTGAAATTATCAATATGAATGGAAGATCAGTGATAAAAAGTACGGTTTCTTCACGTGAAAGAATTAATATATCTGATCTCCCAATCGGTCATTATATCATCAATATCAATGAAGGCTCAAGACGAGTTGTAGAAAAATTCACTAAATTATAAGTAAAAGGCTGGAAGCTATTTTAAGTTGTATAATAACCAAAAGTATGATAAAGTAATCTCTAAAAAGATAAAAAAATATAACGGCTATTTTTTATGACCTTGATAACTTCCTTCTTCCTGCTCCCAGCTTCTATCTCAACTTCTATTAAAAACAAAAAACTCCTTTCAGCAATGGAAAGGAGTTTTTATTCTCAACTTTTATAACAATTATTTCGCAGGAACGCTGCTGAAATTAAGGGCTACTTTAATATTCATGTCTGAAGATGTCTGGTTCTTCAATTCATAAACTGTTCTTACGGTAAGTCCTGAACTTTTTACAATACTATCCAGGAATCCTGTATCATTCAGATCCAGACTCATGCTGGAAGAATTGGTAGATATATTGGAACGGGATGCTATCAGTCTCTCTCCTGTTCCGCTGGATGAAACGTATATTTTAATGGTTTTAAATGCACTTAAATTTCCTCCTGAAGGAGATGCTACGGAAATTTTTGCGTCAGAGATTCTTACATCTTTAATCTGGGCATTATTATTTCCTCCGAACCACGTTTGTACATTGGTAGCAGTTGCTGTTGAAGAAACTTCTTTATCAGCTGGCACTCCTGTGGAAACTAAAACATTCGCTGTATAGGGAAATGTATTCTGAACCAGCGACTGTACGGTTCCGCAACTTACAAGTACAGCTGAGGCGGCCATTGCTGTTAGAACGATATTTTTCATAATTTTTAAATTTAAACTTCAGATGTTAATTTGCAGAAACTGTACCAAATTGATTGATTTTATTCAATGCTCACTGTAAAATGTCCCTTAGTGTTCCCTGAAGCCATATTACTTTTTCCGATAATCAGCCATACTTCTCCTTTTTCAGGAATTTCATAAGTGATCTCTCTTCCGAAAGGACCATCATAATCTCCATTGGGAAGCTTTATCTGATTAAATCTGATATTAAAATCCTTCTCTTTAGTTAAAATCTTTGCTTTGATATTAGACTGTTCAAAATTAGTAAGCTTTAAAATAAGCTCCTGATCGTTATTTTTAAATTCTTCTCCTAATGTGAAAGGAAGCTGGGAGGCATCTGCTGTTCTTACAATCTGGCCTTCTTTTTCACTTCTCATCACACCTTTACGTAAAATCTCCTTAGTAGCAGGAGCATTGTTAATAATTGAATCTTTCTTTCTCAATGCTGCAGAATCTGTTTTATAGACAGAGTCCGGCATTTCCGTTACAATGGTAGAGTCCTTTTGAGACATATCTGTTACAGCCGGATCTTTTTTACAGGAAATAATAATCAATGGAATTAACAATAAGCTTTTTTTCATAATAATTAATTTTGAGGATGTGGAATAAGATGGAAGATAGAGGCTGGAAGATGGAAGTCCTTGTGGTTTTCTATACTTTTGACGCCATATTTTATTGGATATTGTCAATATTTAAATATCTTTTTAAAATGTGCCATCATTTTCAACACAATCCTGGTTAATCAGTCCTTTTTAAATGCTAAAATTGTTCCAACTCTTTTTAACAGACTTAATTTTTAGGCTGAACAAGCTTTTCATTATTATTTCTAATCAGTTTAAAGGTGAAATACATAAAATTGAGCATAATTCCCATTAAAAGGGTAACGCCCCAGGTTTTTGTATACTCCAGCGGATAAATAAACCTCACTACAATATCGTTGAATAATCCAAAAGGATTGTTCAGAATATCCCAACTGTTCCATCTCAGGAATCTCCCTAAATACACTCCAAAGCTGCTCATAAACAGAAAGAGTACTACAATTCCGTTAATAATTCTTTCTTTACTGTAACCAGATAAGAGTTTTTCAATATCATTAAGGCTTAAAAAACCACAGATTAATCCCGTCCAGGCATAGGAAAGGATTACGATCAAATCATACCAGATAGGAATCGTGTTTCTTGCTTTTAAATGAAAAAGATCAGTCAGAATATAGGGTGAATTGGGGAAAAATAAAATCCAGACAATAATAATCAGGACGATGGATAATTTACTTTTAATATTGAATGCCAGAATAAAAGTACTTAGAAATAAAGGGATCCATGCCAGAAAAAGGTTCCAATTCAGAAAGAAAAACACCTTTGTTTCACTGATATAATACCTAAAAATAGAGAGACTGAGACAAAACAAAGTCATGAATACCAGCAAAACATTCATTTTAAATCTTGAAGATTCTATTAACTTTTTCATTGTGTATTCTTGTTATTTGATGGTTTGATAATAGATGATCTTTGAAAGGAAAGACTTGGATTTTTCTGCCTTAATTTTATTTTGAAGATCTCTTTTAAGCTTTTGATTATTCTTTTCATCTGCGTATCTCATCAGGCTCTTTTCACTGAAATTAACTGAACCAAAATGGTAATTAACTGCAAAATCGTCACGTTTCATATTCTGTGAAGTAATAAAACCACCCCAGTTGATATAGCTGCAAATCAAAATGGTTCCATAAAGATACCATGCCATGGTATTGAAGAGGAAGGCATTTCTTTTTTGTCTTTGAATTTTAATGAAGGTTAAACCAAGTCCCACCAGAGATAAAAGAAGGAAGGCAAAAACGCCCAGCCTTTTATATGTGAAGGCGTAGTTGACAATATATTCATAGTTTTTAGCAGCTGCAGACAGGATAAGGATAGCATTCAAAATGATCCAGACTTTAGCCAGAATTTTAAGCAACCTGGCTTTAGGGTCAAAATTAAATCCTGATTTGAAGTAGAACATAATGACCAGAATAGCCATTACAATGGACATAATTACAGCATTAACACGCTCATGGGTTTCTTCCGAAAGCTGAACCGGTGTTTTTGAGACTTCATAAAATTGTTCATAATTATAAGTGATAATGAAAAAGACCAACAAAATATTCAGACAAAAGAAGGATATTACCCCACTCGTTCTTTCAGCATCAAGATCAAGGAACGAATAGGTTGATTTAGGTTCCTGAGCACTTTTATGAAAGTCATTATCTAAATAGTGATGATTTTTGTAGATCAATTTTTCAACAGCATAATTCCAGAAATTAAAAGCAATAAAAAATCCTAAAACGGAAAGACAGAAAACCTGCCAAAGGTTGATATCTAATTCATAATCCGTGAAGAGAGCTGCAAAATGGTCACTTCCCGCTGCATAAATTCCAAAGAAAACGGATATAAGAATTAAGGGGATAAGCACAAAAGCCATGATCTTCTGCCACATTCCCGGAACGTTCCTTTGAGGCAGCCATTTATCTAACATAAAAATTCTACAAATTGAGGTACAGCAATTTGTTATAAAAACAGGAATCAGAAACAGGATCTTCATTTTCCTGTTTCTTGATTTACAGGCAAGCAAAAGAAGTGAACTTGCCACTGCCAGGAATGAAGGAAAGTCTCCGTACCATGCAAATGCAATTCCTGAGAATATACTTGTAGCTGTGAGAATATAAAAAGTTCTGGTTTTGTTTTTTTCTGGTGTTTTAAAGAAATTCAAAATGGCATATAGAATTCCAAGGATTCCAAAATTCAGCCCCATATCCTGATCGTAGAACAAGATAACAAACAGGGCTGTTGTAAGAAATATATAGTGATGTGTTTTCATAAGATATAAAGTTTAAAAGTTGAGTAAAAAAAAATTGGAAATGACTAGAAAATATATGGTTGCAATGGGAATATTGGCCAATAAAAGGAGAGCAGAATTCCCTGCGGTTTTTTCACCGGAAATGTCTGACAGGAATATAAGCAGCTGATGTAAAAAAACAAGGATATTCACAAGTATTGCAAAGACTACATATATAAACCCGGACAATAATAAAAATTCATTCTGAGTGATAAAGAATAATAAAAACAGAAATGTTCCCAGACCAAATGAAATAAGAAAAGTATTTTTTCCGGTTGCGCTAAACTTTATTTTTTCCATATCAATAGTTTTAATGTAGAACAATAATATCTTTCTGTTGGATAAAGTCTTTCAGATGCTCAAAGTTTTGCCACAGCAAGCCTTCGAAATCCCATTCATGAAAGGCTCTCATATTCTGTCCTTTTCGGTATGCCTTAAGGTAGATCTTCATATGTTCCGGCAGGATAAGGGTTCCCAGTACAATAGCTGCCAAAAGATGTGCATTAAGTTTTCCGTTTCCCAGCAAAAGGTATTGCATGGCAATTTCATCCTCGAAATTGGTTCCACAATCGGTAATCAGATGGTGAACATCGTGGTTTTCCATCTTGGGAATCATTGAGAACCCATGTTTATGGTAGAATTCACCTAATTTTCTTCCCAACGAATCTTCCTTGAACTCCAACAGCTGCCTTTCATTGAACTGCCATTGTCTTTTTTTCTTTTTAAAGTATTTTCTATAGAGTTTTTGCGTTTTATCGTACACAAAAAGCAGAAACTGAATACGTATTTTTTTCATAGTGTATGTATTTTAAAAGCAAGATTTCAACTTAATTAGGATAGATAGTCTACCAGTTTCCATCAGAAAATATATAAAGGCCAATTGCAGTATAGAGAACGGCAATAGGAATATTGATGGAAAGTATACCAATTGCTTTACCATAGGTTTTTAATCTGGGTCTGTTGGCTAATCCACAGATCAAAAAAACTAATACAAGTAATAAGTTTAGAGGAGCACCAAAAAGCAGCAGCAGATAACCTGCAACAGCAAATGATTCCTGCCTGAATAATCCTCCCAGAAGACAAATACTTCCGATGATAAAACACAGTCCAAATACTGATTTACTTAGGTTGATAATTTCCTGGTCTTTCATAATTTATTATTATTAATTTTATTTTAATACAAAGAGCTTTGAATTACAAAGTAGAATTTCAAAAAAATATAGGACTACCGTCCCAATAGTTTTTCAAGGGCATCCAGATGATCAGTAAAAGCCTGTCTCCCATTCTGGGTAACTCGATAAGAGGTTTTAGGTTTCTTCCCTACAAATTCTTTTTTCACTTCAATATACCCCACTTTTTCAAGGGCATTACTGTGACTGGCAAGGTTTCCATCAGTAATCTCCAATAATCCTTTCATTTCAGAGAAATCAACCCAGTCATTCACCATAAGAACAGACATAATGCCCAATCTTACACGACTTTCAAATTCTTTATTGAGTTGACTTATTTTGATCATTTTTAATTTATTTATTGGGAAAACACTGTTGGCCTATTGCTCCACCTCCATATTCAAGGGCCAAATTATGATTACGCAGAATATACTGGCACCCATCATTAAAGATACTCCTGTCTGTATCCCGTTTTTGAAAAACATTAAAAGAATACATTCCTAACCCACTTCTTTTAAAACCTATTTTAACAGGTTCTCCGTCTTTAATAGAAATACAATTTGCATTATCCAACTTTTCCTTTAATATTTTAATCTCATCTTCTGTCCAGTTCAATTCTGACTTTAGTTTTGATCTTGTTAAATCAGCAACATTGATATCTCAATTTTGATATGTCTGCTTACTATTACTGAGAGGAGTAATTGTTATCCTCTCCAAAACCTTATCATTTTTAAACTCTATATCAACTACTTTATCTGAAGGTTTGATTGTATAATAGTATTGAATCAAATCATTAATTTCAGCTTTATTCTGTATATACTCTTCTTCAAGTTCTGTAACAGAATAGTCTTTATCAAAACCTCCAAAAGCTGCAAATACCATCAACTTAAAGATAAATACTCCTACAATAAAAAGTCCAAGAACTGTGGATAAACCAATTAAAATATATTTTAAGGTTTTAGACATTCTATTTGTACTTTTTATGCATAATCAATCCATAAACTATATGCAAAATACCGAAACCTACAGCCCAGAAAAATAATCCCCAACCAAGAAAGAACAAGGAAAATAAACCAAGAGTTACTTCGCAATATCCCAGGTATTTTACATCCGGCAAGGTGTATCTTTCAGCACTTATCAATCCCAATCCATAGAAGATCAAAGTAGTAGGGCCAATCCATACTATTAGATGATGATAAATAAGGGCTGCACAAAAGATTCCTCCGGCAGCTAATGGAACTGCAAAGGTAATTAAAAGTCGTTTTGTAGTAGAATCCCAGATCTTCAATCCTTTCTTTTTACTTTTATTGGCGGTAAAAATATATCCACTGAAAACAGCCAGTACTAAAACCACCAGCCCGGTGATAATTAGCTCCTGAACCAATGCAGGTGTAAAGCTGAGCCTTTTCCCGTTAATATATTCCACTTTTTTACTTTCCATAGCAAAATAGGCATATCCTGCACCTAAAAGGGCTACTACACCAGCTACAACTCCGGAGAGGCCACTCAAAGAAATAAATCTGGAAGACCGCTCCATCATGGAACGGATATGGGACAAATCTTCGTGATAATTTTTCTTATCCATAAAAAGAACTTTGAATTACAAAGTTATAATTTATTTTTAATCTGCAAAATATTTTTTTCAGTTAAAATGATTTTTTAATCAAGCTCTATTTATTATTCTTAACTTTAAAATTATCAAAAACATATAAGCCAAAGAACCGATCATAATTCATTCATAGAAATAAATAAAAGAATAGCTACTCTCTTTAATTATCTTATTATGACAAAAGTTTTAATTGATTATTCTCAAATATACTTACAAGAAAATATTCCTTTAAGCGAGGAAGAAGTAAATATGATAGCGACCCATAAAAGAGATTTTTTTAAAGATTTTTCGGGTGTTGTAATTGCTGTTATTATGATAACAACGCTTATCGCCGCTTTTTTTTTTGAAAAATGAGTTTAAGAACTTCAAATATTACCATTACATTTTATTTATTGCTGCTGCAGTAGCACTCTATCTCTTTTTTTTAATTATCCATTGGCTTATCTATCAATACTTCAAAGGAAGATGGAAAAAGGATATTGAAAATGGCAAAAACAGATTAAAAAGTATCATTATTCCCAAACATAAAACGGAAAATGATGAATACATCCTCACTTTTGCAGGATGCAACAATGAAGAAAAGATAAGACTTCCTGTTGAGAAAAAGGTTTATTATGAATATGAGACAGGAACAAAAGTAATGGTAACCTATTTAAAGTACAGCAAGGAAGTTCTTTCTCTTGATCATGATGAGAATATGAATTAAAAAAGCCGCTGAAACAATCAACGGCTGGCTATTTTTGGATGGAATAAAAACCTATTTGGCTCTCAATCTTTCTTTAATGGCTTCAATATTTCTCTTTGCAGAATCTTCTAAAATGAGGCTGGCACTCATGTGAATTCTTGCCGGCATCAGTTCATTAAAATGATCGGTTCCTTCCCACGAAACTTTTTTAATCAATGCAAGGGCATCACTGCTTCTTGATGCCAAGGTCTGTAAGAATTTCTCAAGTTTCTCATCCATTTCCTGAATGTTGTCTGAAACAGAATGATATACATTATGTTGTTCCGCCCATTCCGCAGATCTAAAATCGGCATCAATAGCCATTGCTGAGAACTGTGATTTTCCGATCTTTCTTTCCACATAAGGTCCGATTACAAACGGTCCGATTCCCAAATTGATCTCTGTAAGTGCTAATGCAGCATCTTTTGTTGCAAAACAGTAATCAGCACCACAGGCAATACCTACTCCACCGCCTGTTGTTTTTCCCTGAACTCTTACTACAACAATCTTTCCGCAATTTCTCATTGCGTTCAGAACTTTAGCAAAACCGCCGAAAAATTTCGTAGAAGTTTCCAACTCTTCAATGGCCAGAAGTTCATCAAAACTTGCTCCAGCACAGAATGCTTTTTCACCTTCGCTTTTTACTAAAATAGCTTTTACCTCATCTTTAGATGCTTCATCTAAAATAGTCTGCGCTAGTTTTTCTAAAATTACTCCCGGCAGAGCATTACTTTTTGGGGTTCCGAAAGTGATTTCGGCAATATTATTTTTAATTTCTGATACTACGAATTCGTTCATTTTAATTTTTATTGGATTCTTACAAAAATACTAAATACAGTGCTTTTAGAGAAACTTAATGGAGACATTTTTTTAGGCAGGAAGCCGGAAGAGAGAAGCCGGAAGTTACTATTGAACAACTAATTATCAGGTGTCATATTAAAAAGATCTGATTTAATTCTTAAGGAGTAGGAAAATATCTCTTTAGGTAGAAATACCTAGTCTCCAATTTGGTGTTTTATACTCTATTACAGCCTTATTATTAATTGTTCCTTTGAATTAGAAAAAAAACAATAAACGGCGGAATCTGAAAAGCCATCAATAGAGTAGGAAAACTAAAGGCTAAAAAATATTTACCATGGACGAATACATTGGAATCGTTAAACTATTTGCAGGAAATTTTGCACCAAGAGGATGGATGTTTTGTGACGGAAGGTTACTGAGTATCTCCAACTATTCAGCAGTATTTTCAATTTTAGGAACAACCTACGGTGGTGATGGAAAAACAACATTTGCACTTCCTAATTTAAAAGGAAGAATAGCTTTAGGAGTAGGAAATGTAACCGCTAATGAATACTATCCATTGGGGGTAATGGCCGGAACAACCCAAAACACTTTGCTAGCAACCAATCTTCCAAATATTGCCGGAGGTTTTCAGCTTAAAGTGGCTAACAAAAATGCCAATACAGCTACTCCTACAGCTACAACATCTATAGCTATAACAGGAACACAAGTTGGAAGGGACTTCAATGTTGTCCCAAGTTTTGCAAATAATGCAAATCCAGACACAATTATTAACGGTCAGAGCATCGCTTTTGTAGGACAAAATTTACCTATGAATAATATGCCTCCTTATTTAGGACTAAATTATATCATCTGTGTTGAAGGAATTTATCCTCCACGTGATTAATCAATTTCATAACCTAATATTTAAAACAAAAATCATGAAAAGCACTACTATTTTTACAATTTGTAGTCTGCTCATTTCAATTTTTTCATTCGGGCAGACCAGTACAGAGCAATTTGAGACAGAATCAAATGGAAGTACAAGCTTCACTGATAACGGGGTTATTTTTAATATCATTTCCCATATAAGTGTTTTTGATGTCCAATCAAACTTTCCAGGGACAGGCTGGAATGGAACAGCAAACGACAATCGTTACATTGATAATTCCAATAATACTGAATCTCCACCATCCTTTAGTATTAGAACCACTTCTAATTTATTTAAAGTAAATAAATTCTGGATGTATCTTTCTGCACTGAACCTTGATCTCAATGTACAGGGATCTATTACAATAACTGGAAAACTGAGCGGTATAACAAAATTTACCCAAACAAAAACAAATGGGTTTGCAACAAGTTTAGGGGCTACCAATGGTTATACCTTAATTGATATGACTAACTTAAATGGTCAAAATTACTCAAATATTATAATTGATGAGCTTCGTATTACAGCAAACGGTGGATTCAGATATGTTGGGTTTGACTCCTTTACATGGGTAAAAGACAGCAATATTGTATTAGGAACCTCGGAAACTAAAAGCACTCAAAAAAACTTGACTCTTTATCCTAATCCAACCAACGGACCTCTTTCTATTAAAGCAGAAAGTAACTCAGAAGCACAAGTCTACAGTATGGATGGTAAAATACTGAAAACAGTGCTAATACAGAAGGGTTCTAATGAAATCAATATTTCGGAATTCCCGAAAGGAGTTTATTTTATCAAAACACCAACTGAATCAACTAAAGTTATTAAAAACTAATATTTATAAGTTCTGTCCGAACTTGTTCCCTCAAAAATTCTAATTCATGCAGACAAAATCCCTTAATTATCTTAAGGGATTTGTTATTTATCTTGTCCACTTATGAAGGTGCTCTATTCTTCCGTTTCTTTTTAAAAGGGCTTCAAATCTAAGTTTTAATAAAATTTTACGTCCTTCAATAGTTCTGGTAAAAACAAGTTCTGATGTTCCTATAATTTTATTCCAGGTAGTATTAAAGAATTCTGCACTTCTTTTATTTTTCGCAAAAGCCTCAGGCACCGGAAAAAAGTTGTGTTCTTAGGGAAAACATTCATGTTCACAATTTAATAAAAAACAGGATCACCGGAATTACTGATTTTTATCTTTTAATGCTAAAATATATTTATCGATATAAAGCTGTTTCTCTTTTGATTTGTATTGCTGGATATAGCGTGGATGTTCCAGAACAGTCATTGTATCGAAAAGTTGAGCTTCTTTATTGATTTTCGAAATAAATTCAGCGTTCTTTTTGCCTAAAACAAAGACTTCTGAGGTATCCAGCTTCAGGCTGATATGCTTTTTTAATGATTCAATCATAAAATCTTTTACATCCCGGAAAAGTTCTTCATCATCATAATAGTTCGCATTGAGCCACCCATTCTTTGTTTTTCTGACAATGGCCAAAGGAAATGGTGAGTTGATGTAAATATCTTTATAAAACAAAGCTGCACCACCATAGTCTGCAATCATATCATACATAAATACGGAGGAAACTTCATGGGTATGGGCAGATTTCATTTTTATTCCACATACACTTTCAAGCCGTTTGGTATCCGTAAAGGGAACTCCTGTTACGCCTGCTCCATGACGGCTGGGATTAATTCCGATAATAAATTTTCTTTTGTTGGAATCGTTATAATATTTATGATAAAACTTTTGCATCACCTGCATTGTCTCCGGATTATCCAAATACGGATTTAATACTTCGAAACCATCGGGAAGACTTCCTGAATAGGTAAGATTTTCATTGAATTCAATAACCTGTTCTGCAAAGGTTTTATTCATGGAAACTATTTTAGAAAAACAAAATTATCCGGCTGACCTGAATCATCATCCTCTTCATCCTCTTCATCATATTCGGACAACTCTAATTCAATATCAATAAAATGAATATATAATCCACATAATTCCCCTTGTTCATCATAAGCAAAATAAACCGGATATACTCCATCTCCTACTCCACTTGCAAATATTGGGATCTGATATTCCGTATTAGGAACTGTCCAATTAATCCAGTCTCCCAGATCTCTTTGATTTCTTGGATTATCTTTATAACTTTTCGCAAATAGTTCTGCAAAATAATCGTCGTAAATATTCTCTACATCTAGTTCTTCGATAAACTTATCCACATAAGGAACAACTTCAGGATCAGTAATACAGGCTAAACCGGCATCTACATTAAATCCAAAAAAAGCATCCTCATTAGTATCGTCAATATTTTCAATGCCAATTAATGCTTCTCTGTAAAGAACGGGCTTTCCTTTAGTAAACTCTACTTTTGCAGCGGCATACCGATCTCCCCAATCCTCCAGTTTTACAACAGCAATGGTTACAGGAAAGTTTCCTTTGGGAGTCTCAACAAAAAAAGGTTGTTCTCTTTTGTTCAAATATACAAGAGGATCTCTTACGATTACTTTTCCTGATGGCAGGGAAACATTTCCTATTTCCATGACCTCCATCTTCTGATCCATGATTTCATCTGAGGTAAAATAGGTCTCAATATCTACAGGAGATATCAATTTGTCTTTTACCTCTTCCCATTTTTGCATCCAGCTTTCGTTCATTCTTAAATATTTTTTTTGAATTGATTTTAATGTTGAAAATAACGAATAAATGCAATGCTGTCCAATATAGCAGAGTGTTTTAACAAAATATTATAAAAACAAAGCAGCAAATCTTATGAAATGCTGCTTTACGTATTTTAGATTTTAAAGATTAATTAAACTAAGAACTTGCACATATAACACATGCAGCTCCAAGGTTTGGCCATCTTCCGGGAATACAACAGACTCCCGGAGGACAAGAATGAGGAGTACAATTCCATATTGGCCCTGCTCCTTTAAGAGATCTCAATTCATTTCTTGAAAGTCTTTTTAAGTTTTTCATAGCAATTAGTTTTTGATATTCTCTCCTACTCTATATGCTTTTCGGATTTCGCCTATTAAAGGTAGTCATTCCCAATCAAATACTTCGTATAATTATCTGGTATTATAAAAGTTACGATTTCACAAACAAAAAGCAGCAATTTATTTCTAAAATGCTGCTTTATTATATTTCTTATTTTGAATTAAATTAATCCAAATTGTTCGAAATGGTGAGTAAAATGCTTCTTATGCATCAGTTCCCACATTTCTTTATTCAGTTTTCCGAATACAAAGTTCATATGCTCTGCCTGTGGATTTTCTTTGTAATAAATCACAAATCATTTCAGATTATCAATAACTCCTGTGATACCGCTATTAAACACCCTAATTCTTGAGGGCTGAATATACCGCTAAGATTAATGATGATTTTAGAGATCAAAGCCTTAGTTAAACCAGTTGATAGTAAATTATAAATAATTGGTATAGGGTCAGAATGAGTAGACATCATGGCTATGCGGACCTCAGTAATTATCTTTTTGTACAGAGGCAAAAGCAGCTTCAGATTGACAGCAATACTTTGACGTATCAAATTTTGATCCATATTTATTAAGCATGTATTTACTTTCGTTATGATACTTAATAATTGTTGATATTCGGAAAAAGGTAATAGATTAAGTATGCCTAACTCATTTAAAATAGAGTCTAAATCAATTGGATCATTTACGTATGTAAATGTATTGAAAAGAACAGACCCTTCGTGCATATTACTGGAAGGCTGGTTAATAAAATTAAAGGGAGAGGTATTTTTGTCATTAATAGTTCTATTGACGGATATTGTATTTTTTCCAAAGTAAATTGAGAAAATAAATAATACAATGAGAAAATAAAATTTGGTAATAAAATTTGTTTTCATAGGATTTCATGGTTTTTGATTAAAATAATGATATGATGATCTTAGTTGAGTACAGAACTGTAAATAATCGGATGTAATTATTTATGATAAGATAGTCATAGGCTTTACATAATAAATTCGTAATTGTATTTATTATGTCAATTAGTTTTTTATAATAATTCATTCATAATGTAACATGTTTTCTATTTAATAACAAATATAACCAATTTAATAATTAAAATATTTATTTCATATCGTAATCCAGCAATATTAACAATGATAACATTTTCGAAAATATTTTCTCTGTTAATACCACGATTATAAATATGGCAAAAACAATCTGCTTCAATCGAAGTTGTTCTGATATCCGCCATCTTTGTGTTTTTAAGCTAGCCTTAGAAAGCTATTAAATTTAACCGTGTCAAGGTTTTGAACCTTGACACGATTAAAAAAATCCCTTTAAGTAAAAACCTAAAGGGACTATACATTTATATTTTGAATTAAATTAATCCAAACTGTTCGAAATGGTGGGTAAAATGCTTCTTATGCATCAGTTCCCACATTTCTTTATTCAGTTTTCCGAATACAAAGTTCATATGCTCTGCCTGTGGATTTTCTTTGTAATACACTACAAATCGTTTCAGGTTATCAACGAATGACTGTTTGGCGGCTTCCAGATTCTTATGATTTAATTCCGGAAGCGAACCATCCTGTGGTAAGAACGGAGCTGTAAAGTCTTTCGGCATGGCTCTGTGATTGTAAAGGGAATCCTGCCATTTTTCAAGATGTTCTTCAGGGGTGAAGCATTTCTCTGCTTCCGGTTCACCTAAACTTACCAACACTCCTTGTTCTAAATGCTCAATCATTTGCTGTGGAGACATTTTCCCCCATAATGCAGGAGTACTTTCTGTTAAGCCTCCTAATATCTTTTGAACGTTCTTCACATTCAGATCAATGAAAGGAGATTGTTTCGCTACCAAGGTCAGGATTGTTGCTACACAAACCACCTCATCTCTTTGGTTTATTACTTCAACCAACCATTTTACCACTCCGGATGGGATATTTCTTCCTTTAACGCCTCTGTTGATTTTCTCTTTTGCTGTTAAATAAACCGTAATAGTGTCTCCCGCGTATACTGGTTTGAAGAAACTACATTCTTCTAATCCGTAATTCGCGATTACAGGTCCTTTTTTACCGGAAACAAATAATCCTGCTGCTGCTGAAAGGATGAAGTATCCGTGAGCAACCGTTTTATCAAAAATAGTTCCTGTTAAACTTGTAGCATCTGTATGTGCGTAGAAGTGATCCCATGAAACGTTTGAGAAGTTTACAATATCTGCATCAGTAACGGTTCTTCCTGCTGTTTCTAAAGAATCTCCAACTTCAACTTCTTCAAAATATTTCTGGAAAGGATGTTTATCTGAGAATTTTTTCTCAGCACCTTGCTGATAAATCTTGGTAATAGCTTTCAATACATCCGGAGATCCCTGAATAGCTGTTTTCTGTAAGAAGAAATGAAGACCACTCAGACCGCCCATTTCCTCACCACCTCCCGCTCTACCGGGACCTCCGTGCATTAATGTCGGAAGCGGTGAACCGTGACCTGTACTTTCTTTGGCATTATCTCTGTTTAACACAAAGATTCTACCGTGTTGAGAAGCCATTTTCCACGAAGTTTCGGCGATAAATTTTTCATCATGCGAAACAATAGATCCTACCAAACTTCCTTTTCCTCTTTTTGCCAGTGCAGCCGCTTCTTCAGCATCTTTGTATGGCATTAATGTAGATACAGGCCCGAAAGCTTCTACATCGTGAGAGATATTTTTTTCGAAAGGCTTGTCATTCAGGAATAGTTTCGGGCTCATAAATGCACCATTTTCATAATTGGCATCTACCAGCTCATGTTTTCCATCATAGACAAGTTCTGTTTCTGATTTTAAGATATTTACTTTTCTTACAACTTCTTCATATTGCTGCCTTCCTACCAAAGATCCCATTCTAGTTTCTCTGCTTAACGGGTTTCCGATTTTTGTTTGATCTAAAGCCTTAGATAATGCACTCTGAACATCACCCATTAAATGCTCAGGAACAATAATTCTTCTGATGGCTGTACATTTCTGACCTGCTTTTGTGGTCATTTCGTTACGAACTTCTTTAATGAATAAATCAAATTCCGGAGTTCCCGGTTTTGCTTCCAATCCAAGAATTGAACAGTTTAGGGAATCTGCTTCCATATTGAAACGAACAGCATTTCCTGCAACAGATGGAAGTGACTTTAGCTTTCTTCCTGTAGTGGCTGAACCCGTAAACAATACAGAATCTCCATCCTGAACATAATCCAGAATATTTCCGGGTTCTCCACAAACCAATTGTACTGCACCTTCGGGTAAAACACCACTTTCAATCATATCCTGGAATACCACATTGGTAAGATAAGATCCGAAAGGAGATGGTTTTACGATAGATGGTACTCCTGCTAATAATGATGTGGATAATTTTTCCAGCATTCCCCAGACAGGAAAGTTATAGGCATTGATCTGTACAGAAACGCCTTCACTTGGTGTAAGGATGTGAGTTCCCAAATGAGTTCCGTTGGCAGAAATCTTCTGCGTGTCACCATCTACCCAAAACGGAGTGTTAGGAAGCATTCTCTTCGCCAATCCTGAATAGGTAAAAAAAGTTCCGAAACCTCCTTCAATATCTACCCAGGAATCAACATGAGTTGCTCCTGTTTTGTATGATAATTCGTAATATTTTTTCTTTCTTTCTAATAGGTAAAGTGCTACTTTTTTCAACATTTCTCCACGGTCGTAGAAGGTCATGGAAGAAAGGTTTTTGTATCCTACCGTTCTACCATAATCAAGAGCTTGTTCAAAATTAAGCCCCTCTGTATCAGAAATAGCTACCTGTTCTCCTGTTACAGCATTGTATAAAGGAATTCCGGTTCCGGTTCCTTCTATCCATTGTCCGTAGATATAGTTTTTTAGTTTTTCCATAAAATATTTAATTTAACAATGTAACAATCTAACAGTTTACCAATACTGAGATGCTTCACTCTGCTCAGCATGACAATTGACTGTTACATTTTCACATTGGTATATTGCTACATTTATAATTTATTTCGGTTCCTGATATGGAAACATTTTCACCAATCCTTCGTATAAACTTCTGTGAAGAATGGTTGCATGGTTGTCTGTTTCCATCATTTTGTATTCTACTGTCCAGTTTTTCTTGCCTGTTTTTTTCAAAACATCATATAGACCTTCTGCATCTTTTATCATTACAGGATGTTCTCCTTTTCCTACAGAAAAGTAAACGAATTTCTTAGTATCTGCAGATTTTGCAAGTAATTGAGGAGCCTGCTTTAAAAGACTTTCATCATCCCACCATAAACTTGGACTGATGATGAAGTAATTGTTGAACATTTCCGGTTTCTTCAATAAAATTTCCGTTGCTAACAACCCACCAAGAGATTGTCCGAACAGATATTTCTCCGTTGTTTTAAACTGGCTTTCAACATAAGGTTTCAATTCTTTTTCAAAAAAGGTGATAAACTTATCTGAATGTCCTGTTGTAGGATAATCTTTCTGTAAATCCTTCAAATCTGTATGAAAAGTAAAATCCCTTTTTCTGTCTATATTCGCAATTCCCACCACAATGGTTTCCGGCATGGAATACATCTGATTAAAGAACTGCACTAATCCTGTCACATGGATAAAGTCTTCATTCATACTTCCATCTAAAAGATAGATGATTGGATATGATTTCGTTTTATCATATCCATGTGGAAGATAAATATTCAACGTTCTGTCTTCATTTAACGTTTTGGACTTAATCGTCCTCACTTCTCCTATTGTAAGTGGTTTTGTAGCAACCGTCTGTGCTGACAGCATACTACCCACCGCAAACATTATGCTGCATGCAAGTACAATTTTTTTAATCATATTTAATTTTAAATGATCATTATTTTACATCATCCCAGATACTGTAATCCACAATTTTGGTTGGAATCTGCTGAACATATTCTGTAAAAGGCTCACATGGTAAAATAGCTTCTTTTCCTTCTCTTGCCAGCTCCTGATACAGTTTTGTTCCTTCTGTTTTCCAGTGTATCATTTCATCAGAAACGTCACGGATAATTTTTGCTGGGCTTCCTACAATCAATTTTCTAGGTTCGCATCTAAAATTAGCAGGAACGAATGCTAAAGCGCCAACGATACTTTCATCACCGATATAAGCTTTGTCCATCACAACAGAATTCATTCCAATCAAACAGTTCTTTCCGATATGCCCGGAGTGAATAATCGCTCCATGTCCAATATGCGCGGATTCCTCTAAAATGGTTTCTATATTCGGGAAAACATGAAGCGTACAGTTCTCCTGAACATTGGCTCCATCTTTAATGATAATTTTCCCCCAGTCGCCACGGATCACCGCATTCGGACCGATATAGACTTCTTCACCAATTTCCACATTCCCGATAATCACCGCCTGCGGATGAATGTAAGCAGATGGTTTTATAATGGGACGGATTCCGTGATATGAGTAGATGTTCATAAAATTTAAATTTAATGTACCAATTTAACAATGTAGCAGTCTAGCAATAGATCAATATTGTTATATTGGTAAACTGTTACATTGTTACATTATTTAAAAAGTTATACTTTTTCAATAACCATTGCATATCCTTGCCCGACACCGATACAAAGGGTACACAATGCATATTTTTTATCTTGTTTCTGAAGTTCCATGGCAGCAGAACCAATGATTCTTGCTCCGGAAACTCCCAGTGGGTGACCGATGGCAATCGCCCCTCCATTTGGATTTATTCTTGCATCATTATCCTGTAAACCTAAGCTTCTTGTTACGGCTAATGCCTGTGCTGCAAAGGCTTCATTCAGTTCGATGATATCCATATCATTAAGAGACAGGTTTAATCTCTTTAATAGTTTTTGAGTTGCTTCTACAGGCCCGATTCCCATGATTCTTGGTTCTACACCGGCTACGGAAGATCCAAGAATTTTTGCTTTTGGTTTTAAACCATATTTTTTTACAGCTTCTTCGCTGGCTAAGATTAAAGCAGCTGCTCCATCATTCATTCCGGAAGCATTTCCCGCCGTTACTGTTCCTTCTTTTCTGAAAGCCGGACGAAGTTTTCCTAACCCTTCCATAGAAGAGGTTGGTTTAATAAACTCATCTTTTTCAAAAACAATTGGATCTCCTTTTCTCTGTGGAATTTCAACTTTCACAATTTCTTCTGCCAATCTTCCGCTTTCCTGAGCTTTAGTAGCTTTTTGTTGAGACCAAAGGGCAAATTTATCCTGATCTTCTCTGTTGATCTGATGCATGTCTGCAAGATTTTCTGCAGTTTCACCCATTCCATCAACGCCATACATTTCTTTCATCTTCGGATTGATAAATCTCCATCCAAAAGTGGTATCATACATCTGGCTGTCTCTTCCGAAAGCAGCACTAGGCTTTGACATTACATAAGGAGAACGCGTCATATGCTCTACTCCACCTGCAATATAAATCTCACCCTCACCCGCTGCAATCGAACGGAATGCATTTGCTACAGCAGACATTCCGGAAGCACATAGTCTGTTGACTGTCTCACCACCAATTTTATAAGGAAGCCCAGCTAATAAAAGCCCCATTCTTGCAACGTTTCTGTTATCTTCTCCTGCCTGATTGGCACATCCGAAAATAACGTCTTCAATTTCCTCCACAGGAACTTCAGGGTTTCTTGCCACCACTTCTTTAATAACAATAGCAGCAAGATCATCTGCTCTTACTTCTGATAACCCTCCCTGTAACTTTGAAATGGGAGTTCTGACATAGTCTATGATGTATACGTTGTTCATAATTATTTTAATATAACAATTTAGCAATGTAACAGTGTAACAATACTAGATTGATTGATTTTTATTTAAACTTGTACTTAATATTTTATATATAATCTTTCCAATCTCTGTAATCTGAATTTCTAATTTTTCCTCAAAAGGATATGTTTTAGAATGCTTACACAGATATAGCCAATATTTAGTTTCTTCCAGTTCTTTAGCTGCAATTTTAATTTTATTTACAAAATCATTCTTACTGTGAGGATTTTGTACCTCAAAAGCATTTGCACCTATACTTGTTCCGGAACGTAATAGTTGTTTTGCTATAACAAATTTTCTTTTTTCTTCTAACAATTCACAAAATTCAATTATATCTAACGAAAATTGAACAGTTTTCTCAATTAATGGATTATTCTCGAAATTTATCATTTGTGTTAGAAATTAATTTTATTTCATTATTGGTACATTGTTATACTGGTATATTGTTACATTGAACTTATAGTTCAGTTACTTTTTTTCCGATCTTATATACCGTTCCTACAAATTTTGCAATCAGCTCCTGATTTTGATTGGTAATCTGAATATCATAAACGGCTGTTTTTCTCGTGTCATTCACCAACACACTTTCTGCTCTGAAGATATCACCTTCTTTTCCTGCTTTAGTAAAATTGATGATACAGTTCAGTGCTACGGCAGCATCTCCGGTATTGTTGGAAGAAAATGCCAGCGCAGAGTCTGCAAAAGCAAAGGTAACCCCGCCATGAACTGTTTTAAGCCCATTAATCATATCTTTCTTGATGGGCATTTCTATTAAACAGTAATTTTCTTTTACTTCAATCATCTTGATATTCATCCACTGGGAAAAATAATCCTGATTGAACATATAATCTGCTACTTGTCTTGGATTCATTTCTATTAATTATATGTTTGATATTTCTTCATACAGCTCATCGGATAATCTGTCATAAACACTCATCGTTTTACCCAGAATGATTTGCTCGTATGAAAGATTTTCTGAGTCTGATGAATTTTCAGAGGGATATGATTCATTTAAATCAATTCCATTTTCGTTGGCTAATCTTTTGATCAGCTCTTTATATTTCTCATTAAACTTTCCTAACAGCTCAAACCTTTCCTCAGCATTTACAGAGGAAGCTTCCTGAGTTAAATACTGTTTCTCAATTAAAAGCCTTGTCTCCAGCTCTGCTCTGAATTCATCTATATTCATTTTTTAATGTAAAAATCAACTATAATATTTATACTTTAATTTTTTCTAAGAATAATTGGTATGAATCTGCTTTTCTACTAACCTGGTAAAAATTAATTCCTCTATTAGAAAGATTATTGATCATTTTATCCTTATGCTCTGGACACATTTTAAAACCAAAGATTATAGACTTTAAACATCTCTCATTATATCCTTGATTTCCCGGTAATCCTGTTATAATTCTCATTTCATCTTCATATGCCCAACATTTTGATTTATTTCCAAAAAGACTATTAATAATTATTCTATGATTTTGATTAATAACCATAGAATCTATTTTATAAACATTTTGAGAATAATTTGTTTTCAACAAATGCACTTGAGTTTTTAAATATTTCTCTTTCGAATTATATTTAATATCCAAATCTTCCAATGTTTCAAAATCATATTCAACGCAAAAGCCTTTATGACCTTCCGAATAATGTGCCCACATTAATTCGTTTAAATTATTTTTGGAAAGACTATAAACACCATAAGTTTTAAATAACTCGACAAGCTTCACTTGGGTATCAACCAAATTTTCAACCTTTTGACTATCAAATTTTGTTAGTTTAAAAAAATCAAAAAGTTTAAGCCCAAAATTTGCTTCCCTTCTTAAATTATCAACATTATAAAGTGCTTCGCTGGGATCATTCAAATCTTCTAGCTTTGATGACCAAAAACGATTTTCAATAATGGATTGTAAATCTCTATCAAAATTTGCAGCACCTCTATATTTATATAATTTCATATTACAATTTTCTCAGCAAAGGACTTTGTCTGTATCTTTCTTCCTGATATTCTTCGTATAGGTTCTGAAGGGTTTCGGAGATTTTTGAATATCCAATTTCTTGCCCCCAACCTAATAATCCTTTAGGATAGTTTACTCCTTTCTGCATTGCCAGTTCTATATCTTCATCATTCGCAACTCCCAGTCTTTTAGCTTCAACAGCTTCATTGATCAGCATGGAAATGATTCTTAAAAAGATCTGTTGATAAAGAGCTTCGTCTTTCTGCGCTTCCGGTTTTATTGCTCCCTCGCTATAATCATAGAAGCCTTTTCCTGTTTTTCTTCCGTGAAGTTTAGCCTCAGACATTCTCTGTTGAAGGAGAGACGGTTTGTATTTAGGATCATAGAAATAATCTTTGTAAACTGTTGTTGTTACCGCAAAGTTTACATCTACTCCAATAAGGTCCATCAATTCAAAAGGTCCCATTTTGAAGTTTCCAAGAGTTTTCATTGCTTCATCTACCTGTTCCGGTGTTGCGATATTTTCTTCAACAATTCTTAGAGCTTCACCATAATATGGGCGGGCAATTCTGTTAACGATAAATCCTGGAATATCTTTAGCAATAACAGGCATTTTTCCCCATTCTTTCATGAGGTTGTATATTTTTTCAGCTAACGTTTTTTCTGTTAATAATGATGGAATGACTTCCACCAAAGGCATCAACGGAGCCGGATTGAAAAAGTGAATTCCGATAAAACGCTCCGGTTTCTTTAGTTCTGCACCAAGAGAGGTGATAGAGATGGATGATGTATTGGAACCGATGATACAGTCTTCAGAAACATAAGTTTCAAGTTCTGTAAAAACCTTTGTCTTGATGTCTTTGTTTTCAATAATCGCTTCGATAACCAAATTGGAATCTTTTAGATCCTGCAAAGCTTCACCTTTTACAATATTGTTTTTGATCTCTGCGGCTTTTTCCTGAGAAATTTTTCCTTTTTCAGCTAATTTCTGAAGGGTTTTCTCTAAACCTGTAAGTGCTTTATCTATTTGTGGAGCATTAGCATCGAATAAAACGACCTTGCATCCTGCTGTTGCAGCCACCTGAGCAATTCCAACGCCCATGGTTCCTGCCCCAATAATTCCAATATTCATAGTTAAAAAAAGTAATGTAACAATGTATCAGTTTACCAATGTAACAATTTTATCAAAAAATTGAATCTTGCCTAAGCATGTATATTGATTGGTAAACTGCTACATTGATAAATTGTTATATTAATCTTATTTTCCTTTATAATTAGGTTTTCTTTTCTGCAAAAAGGCATTTACACCTTCTATGAAGTCTTCTGTTTCTGCCGCCTCCTGTTGTAGGTCTCCTTCCAGCTCCAACTGCTCTTTTAAAGTATTGGTGTAAGAGCTAGCGAAAGCTTTTTTCGTTAGCTTAAGAGCTGCTGTTGGCATATTAGCCATTCTCTCAAGAATTTCCATTGATTTTGGTCCGAATTCTTCTTCTGTGAAAACTTCTGCTACAAGACCATGAGCTTTAGATTCTTCGGCAGATAGTTTTTTACCTGTGAAAGCTAAATAATTCGCCAATTGTCTGCCTAAAAGTTTCGGTAAGAAATAGGTTCCTCCTGTATCAGGAATTAAACCGATATTTGAAAATGCCTGAGCAAAATAAGCTTTGTTATTGGCTAACACAAAGTCACAGATTAATGCCAACATAGCACCAGCACCAACTGCAGGACCGTTTACTAAAGCAATAACCGGTTTTTTACAACGGGTAACCTCCATTACCAATGGGTTATAATAGTCTACCACAATTTTTCTGATGATGTCCTGATCGTGATGCTCTTTACCTACTGCAAAAGCTTCTTCAAGATTCTGACCTGAGCAAAAAGCTCTTCCTCTTCCAGAAATGGCAACACATCTTACGGTTTCATCCTCACTGCATTCTTTAATAAAGTCCTTCAGGTCCCCTAAAGATGGCTTTGTAAGCGCATTCATCGTTTCAGGCTGATTTAGGTATGCGATTTTAAGTTTCCCGTCAAAATGCGATTCAATATCGAGTTGTGTATACATAAAATTTCTATTTAAATTCAGATAAATATAATAATTTAACAGTATAACAATGTAACAATTTACCAATTAGAACGTGAATATTTCAATGCAATGCATTATTGATACTATGAGATTGCTACATTATCAGATTGCTATATTGTTACATTTCTTAATGGCATTTAAAATAATCAAAAGGTTCCAGACAGTCTAAGCACTGATAAGAGGCTTTACACAAGGTAGACCCAAATCTGCTGATCTGTTTGGTATGCTCAGAACCACAACGTGGACATTTCTTCGGTTTCCCGATATGATGTTCATCTGCACCTTTTTCTGGTGGTGTGATTCCAAAAGCACGAAGTTTTTCTCTCGCTTCATCTGTCAGCCAATCGGTTGTCCATATTGGAAACATTTTGGTGACTACTTTTGCTTCCCATCCGTTTTCCTTCATAATCTTCTTGATATCTTCTTCGATGGTAAACATTGCCGGACACGCAGAATACGTAGGAGTAATCGTTACTTCACAGGAATTATCACCTGTGATTTCTGCTCCTCTTACAATTCCCAACTCCACAATGTTAATCACCGGAATTTCTGGATCGGGAACTAATTCTAATATTTCTAAAGGATTTTTCAATCTTTTTTCTAATTTTTTAAACGCAAAGATTTCACTTAGCAAAATCAACAAAGAACAGTTTATCAATATCTCATTTTAAGATTGTTACATTGATAAATTGCTACATTGTTACATTCCAGAATTTACCATGTACATCCCGGATATGCTCTTTGCATATACTGAAGCTCACAAAGGATAAATCCGAAATATTCTGTATGATATCCTGTTCTTGATTTAGGCTGCATAAACAGATTGACTGGATACTCTAGTCCGAAGCTCTGGAAATCTTTCTCTGTTGCAGCAACGAATTCTTGATACAATTCATCAACATTCGGAACGATATTTAAAACAACAAGATCATCTTCACCTTCTGATTTAGCAAATAATCCTTTTGTATATTCCCAGATATTTTCAATTGCATTTTCTACACGCGTACGGCTTTCTTCTGTTCCCTGAGCAAAGATTTTCATCCAGGATGCAGCATGAGTATAGTGATATCTTACTTCCTTTAATGATTTCTGAGCAATAGCAGACAATTCTTCATTCGCTGAATTTGATAATGCTTCATACATCAGTTTCTGATACATTGAGAAAACATAAACCTTTAAAATAGTCTGAGCATAATCTTCATTGGGAAGCTCTGTCCAGTGTGCGTTTACATATTCATGTTCATATCTTAAAAATGCAATATCATCTTCACTTTTACCATTGTCGATTACTCTTGAAGCATAAACATAAAAGTTATTCGCTTGCCCAAGTTCATCCAAAGCGATGTTCGTTAATGCAATATCTTCCTCTAAATAAGGACCTTCACCGCACCACGCAGACAAACGCTGTCCCATAATGAAACTGTCGTCTGCTAATTTTAATAAATAATTATATAATGGGTTCATTGTTTAATAGATTTGGAGACCAATAGATGGTAGACGGATAGATAATTAGATAGACAGAGACCATAAAGTCTTTTATCTATTCGTCTATTATCTCCAGGTCTTATTCATATTACATATTTTTTACGTCGTTTGGAATCTCGTAGAAAGTTGGGTGACGGTATAGTTTGTCATCAGCCGGATCAAAGAAAGCTTCTTTATCCACTCCTTCCGAAGTCACGATATATTTACTTGGAACTACCCAAACAGAAGTTCCTTCTTTTCTTCTTGTATAAACGTCTCTTGCGTTCTGTAAAGCCATTTCTGCTGTTGGCGCCTGTACTATTCCAACATGTTTGTGAGATAATCCTGGTTTAGTCTGAATAAACACTTCCCACATATCTAAATTTGCCATAGTCAAATTAATTTAACAATGTATCAATGCACCAGTTTACCAATGAGATTCTTCGCTTTGCTCAGAATGACAAATTGATTGTTACATTTTTACATTGGTATATTGTTACATTATTATATTACTTCTTTTTGTTGTTTTTCTGCAAAAGCAATCGCTGCTTCTTTTACCCAGGAATTTTCTCTCTGAGCTTTTCTCTTGGTTTCTATACGTTTTTTGTTGCAGGGTCCATTTCCTTTTAAGATTTCCATGAATTCTCCCCAAGGAAGTTCTCCGAAATCGTAATGCTGTCTTTCTTCATTCCATTTCAGGTCTTTATCCGGAATGGTTAATCCTAGAAACTCAGCCTGAGAAACGGTAACATCAATAAATCTCTGACGAAGACTGTCGTTACTTTCTCTTTTTACTCTGTAATTCATAGAAATTTTAGAGTTTGGCGAGCTGTCATCATTCGGTCCGAACATCATTAAAGCCGGCCACCAGAAACGATTTAATGAAGCCTGGGCCATTTCTTTCTGTTGTTTGGTACCACGGCAAAGTGCCATTAAGATTTCATATCCTTGTCTTTGGTGGAAAGATTCTTCTTTACAGATCTTTACCATCGCTCTTGAATAAGGACCATAAGAATTCCCCATTAACATTACCTGATTCATAATAGCAGCTCCATCTACCAACCAGCCGATAGCACCAATATCTGCCCAGCTTAGTGTTGGATAATTGAAAATACTTGAATATTTTGCTTTTCCTTCCAGCATATCATCATAAGTAGCATCTCTGTCTGCTCTGATACTTCCGTCTCCTAAAGTTTCCGTTGCAGAGTAAAGGTATAAACCGTGACCTGCCTCATCCTGAACTTTAGCTAAAAGTGCCATTTTTCTTCTTAATGAAGGGGCTCTGGAAATCCAGTTGGCTTCCGGTAACATTCCCACGATTTCAGAATGGGCATGCTGTGAAATCTGACGAACCAATAATTTTCTGTAATCATCAGGCATTACATCTTTTGGTTCTACTTTATTTTCTTCGTGAACGTATTGAACAAATTTTTCTAAATCCATAATTAAAATTTTTTTAAAATTTTAAAATGTAACAATGAATCAATTTAACAGTCTAGCAATAATTGTTACATTGGTAAACTGGTACATTGGTACATTAATTACACGTCATAATTAAGCATCACCACATTCGTTGTCGGGTGACATTGACAGGTAAGAACGTAACCTCTGGCTACTTCGTCTTCGGTAAGTGCATAGTTTTTCTCCATGAAAACTTCTCCTTCTAAAACTTCCGCTTTACACGTACAACAAACTCCTCCTTTGCATGCAAAAGGCACAGGAAGATTGTCTTTCAATGCTTTATCTAAGATACTCTCTTTTTTGGAATTAAGGTGAAACGAATATTCATCGTCATCAATGATTACCGTTACCATACTTTCAATATTGGCAATTGCTTTGAATTCATCACTCATTTCCTCTGTATTTTCTTCATCAGGAGCGGTGAAATATTCGAATAAAACCTGAATAGCAGGAACTTTTTTATCTTTTTTCAGATAGTCTGCAATTCCTTTAATCATTTCCGAAGGACCACAGATAAAATAAGTGGATTCTTTTACATCTATATCTGTATATCTTTCAAACAACTGATCTAACTTTTCAGGAGAAATTCTTCCTTCAAAAACTGGATCTTCGTGTTTTTCACGACTTACCAGATACACTACTTTAAATCTTCCATTGAATTGTTCTACCAACTTATCAATTTCAGCTTTTCTTAAAATGTGATTCATGCTTCTGTTACTGTAGAACAAATAAGCATTACTGTTAGGCTCCTGATAAAGACTTTCTTTGATATTGGATAAAACCGGCGTGATTCCGCTTCCTGCAGCCAAACCAACATATGTTTTTACGTTAGTCGGGTGATAAGAAGTGTTGAAACCGCCCATTGGAGGCATTACTTCCAGCATTTCATCCATATGAAGATGCTCATTGAAATATCCTGATACTTTTCCGTTTTCCAGCAATTTCACCAAAACTTCCAGCGTGTTGCTTTTTTCACTTGGAGCATTACAGATAGAGTAAGAACGCCTTTCCTCATTTCCATTAATCATCATTCGGAAATTAAGGTATTGTCCTTGTTTGAACCTGAACTTGTCTTTCAGCTCTTCAGGAATTTCCACCGCTACATTCACAGCGTCTGAAGTATCCTTCTGAACCTTTACAGTTTTAAGTTTATAAAATGAATTCATTATTTTTTTAGTATTCTATTTTTTTCCAACATTGAACAATCTTTATTTCTCATAAACAGATAGAAACATATTCTGCTCAACAATTATTTTTATATATCTTTTCTCTTTAGCTCTTCCACTACATTTTCTCCTATCTGCATCACTGATTTCATACTATTCTCGATCTTATTAATAATAGATTCCCGAGGACCATTCTTCCATTCATCACTTGAATAAAAAGCCTCTAAATCATCATACATCTTTTTCTCATTCTCAAAAGAACGGATCAAATAGTAACAATCTGGATCATGAAGCGAATTTCCATATGAAACGACATCAATTCCATTATTAACATGCAAGGGGACACTTATATTCTCCATGATATGATGGAACTCCTTTCCAGTACCTTTTTTTAAAGTATACTGCAAAATTTCTATGATCTTATTTTTCATATCATTTTTATGAACTATAATCTAATATCTTTATTTGTTTTCAGTATTCTATTAATTTTTCCACCTTCGCACTTCGGCAAACTGTCCTGAGCATGAACCTTCACTTTCGTGGTAATCCCTACTCTCTTTTTTATTTCGTTTTCAATATTTTTTCCGAAGCTTCCGACAAAATTAAAATAATCATCGGTATTTGCTTCTATTTTTTGTGCATTGACCAGCTCATCATCAATTTCAACATCAATATCTAAGGCTACACACATCTGTTCCTTTTCAACAGGGGTCAGATAATAATTAGGAACTACTCCTTTTACATGGGAAAATGCATCTTCAATCTGACTTGGATATACATTTACACCTCTTACAATCAGCATATCATCTGCTCTGCCAACGATAGGTTTCATTTTCACCATCGTTCTTTTGGCATTTTCGTCGTAATAAAGGCTTGTAATATCATTCGTCCAGTAACGCAGAAGCGGCATTGCCTTTTTCGTTAAAGTGGTAATCACCAATACACCTTCTTCTCCGAAAGGAACCGGCTGTTTTGTAATAGGGTCCAGAATTTCAGGATAAAAATGATCTTCCCAAATGTAGGAACCTCCTTTCTCCTCAAAATCCTCCATAGAAACTCCCGGCCCGATGATTTCACTTAAACCATAAATATTGGTAGCATGAACGCCTAATCTTTCTTCAATATGACCTCTGATAATTTCTGTCCAAGGTTCAGATCCTAGCACTGCATATTTAAGACTGATTTCTTCTGCAGAGATTCCTCTTTTAGCAAATTCATCAGCAATGGTTAAAGCATAAGATGGTGAACAACAAATCACTTCAGGTTTAAAATCTACAATAAGGTCTACCTGTCTGGCTGTCATTCCTCCTGAGATGGGAAGTACACTCATCCCAAGTATTTCCGCTCCATAATGAAGCCCTAATCCGCCTGTAAAAATCCCATAACCATAGGCATTATGCAATTGCATTCCAGGTCTTGCACCTGCTGCGTTGAGTGATCTTGCCACGACTTCGCTGAAAAGGTCTACATCTTCTTTAGTATATCCTACCACGGTTGGTTTTCCCGTAGTTCCGCTTGAACAGTGAATTCTCTGAAGTTCAGTTTTAGGAACTGTAAATAAACCAAACGGGTAATGATCTCTTAAATCCTGTTTGTAAGTAATTGGAAGTTTCGTGATATCCTCAATGCTCCTTATATCCTGTGGAGATATCTGCAATTCATCAAACTTTCTTTTATAAAACTCCGATTTCTCGTTCAGATAACCCATGAGATTTACTAACCGGTCGGATTGAAGCTGTCTCAACTGACCCAGCTCCAGATATTCAACTGAAAAATCCATAAAACTAACTAACATTTGTTAGGTGTAAATTTAAAAAGATTTTGGTAGCTGGCAAAATTTTTATGATTTTCGTCATATTTTGAACGATTCTAAATAATAGATCCAGGACTATCAGGAGCTAACTACAAAGTTGTAAAAATTTTAAGCACTCAATTAATGATAAAATTCAGTTGAAAAGCGCATACAAGTGATTACAAAATCATCGATTTATATTTTAACTGAAGTCATTCAGAGCAGAACGAAGTAGAGCATGGAATCTATATAAAATATTATAGTCGTGATAGGGTAATAGGTCAATAGCCTAACAGTTTCTATTGATTAGTTATAGAGATTCTTCCTTCGTCAGAATGACAGAGAATATATTAACTACTTTTGATTTCCTAAAAGCCCATAAAGGATCTTTTCCCTTATCTCATCAGTAATTTCATCGGTAGAATCACTACTTCTTTTGAACCAGAAATAGGAATTATTCAGGGTATGAAGAATGAATCTTGTAGTAAATGATGGTGATTTCAGTTCCCAGTTTTCTGCTTGATAGATTTCAGAAATTAACTTTTCCACTTCCAGTTGGTAACTTTTTCTCAGTTCTACAAACTCAGAAAGCCTTTCTTCCAGATGTCTCCATTCTATGGAATAAATATGGGTAACATCACGGTTTTTAAGAACAACAGATAGGTGTTTATCTAAAAATAAATTCAGTTTTTCCCTTGGAACAATATCTGTATTCTTTACTTCCTGAAGCTCATCGAAAAACTCTTGTGCAATACCAAAACAAACCCATTCCAGAATTTCTTCCTTCGAACGGATGTGTGCATATAATGATGCTGCCTTGATATTAAGCTTTGTAGCCAGATCTCTTACCGAGCTCCCCATATACCCTTTCTCCTTGAAAAGTTCTACGGCTACGTTTAATATTTTCCTTTGTTTTTCTTTAAGTTCCATCTGTAAAAATGCAAAAGTAGTTATTCTGAAATAAATTAAGCACTTCAGCTAAGCAAATTCACTCATTTTCAAATCCCTCTTCTCGGCTTTCAAATTCAAGACTGACGAATTGTTCACCAATTTCAAAGAAGATTTTGAAGAATCGGAAATTTTGTCTCGTTAAATTATCGTTAAAAATACATAATCCGGAAATTTTGTCTATATTTTTTGTAAATTTAATAATTGAACAGTTTTTGCGATACAGTCATCGATTACATGATTAAATAATTGATAGGCATTAAGAAACTAAGCCTGAAAATTTAGTTTCTTGATGTTTTTTAAAACTAAACTTTGAACGAATCATTACCAAAAATATAGAAAATATGAACTTAAACCAATATACTGTAAAATCACAAGAAGCCATCCAGGCAGCACAACAAGTAGCCATGGAATTTGGCAACCAAAGTATTGAACCTCAACATCTCCTTGAAGGGATCTTTCAGGTGGATGAAAATATATCGCCTTTCCTGTTAAAGAAATCTGAAGCAGATGCCACTTTAGTAAGAGAGCGAAACCGTGAAAATTTAGAAAAACTCCCAAAAGTACAGGGAGGAAATATCTATCTATCACAATCGGCAAACAAAGTATTGCTGGATGCGCCCAACATTGCTAAAAAAATGGGAGACGAATATGTAACGATTGAACATTTATGGTTATCTCTTATAGAAACCAGCTCCGAAGTTTCTCAAATGTTGAAAGACATGGGTGTAACCAAGAAATTACTGGAAGGAGCCATTAAAGAATTAAGAAAAGGAAGCAAAGCTACTTCTGCAAGTTCAGAAGAAACTTATCAATCCTTAAATAAATATGCGAAAAATTTCAACGAGTTAGCTGCTGAAGGAAAACTGGATCCGGTAATCGGGCGTGATGAAGAGATCAGAAGAGTATTACAGATCCTTTCCAGAAGAACCAAAAACAACCCTATCCTTATTGGGGAACCAGGGGTAGGTAAAACGGCTATCGCTGAAGGAATTGCTCACAGAATCATCAGTGGTGATATTCCTGAAAACCTGATGAATAAAACCTTGTATTCATTGGATATGGGAGCACTGATCGCCGGAGCCAAATACAAAGGTGAGTTTGAAGAGCGTCTGAAATCTGTAGTAAATGAAGTCATCAAATCTGACGGACAGATTATTCTTTTCATTGATGAGATCCATACTTTAGTAGGTGCCGGAGGTGGTGAAGGAGCGATGGACGCGGCCAACATTTTGAAACCTGCCCTTGCAAGAGGTGAATTAAGAGCTATTGGGGCTACCACTTTAAATGAGTACCAAAAGTATTTTGAAAAAGATAAAGCATTGGAAAGACGTTTCCAGAAAGTAATGGTGGAAGAACCGGATACTGAGTCTGCAATCTCTATCCTTCGTGGAATTAAAGATAAATATGAAGCTCACCATAAAGTAAGAATCAAAGACGAAGCGATTATTGCTGCCGTGGAAATGTCCCAAAGATATATTTCAGACCGATTTTTACCGGATAAAGCAATTGACCTTATCGACGAGGCTTCTGCTAAACTTAGAATGGAAATCAATTCCAAACCGGAAGAACTTGATGTGTTAGACAGAAAATTAATGCAGTTGGAAATTGAGTTGGCTGCAATTTCAAGAGAGGGCAACCAAACTAAAATAGACCATTTAAAAGAAGACATCTCGAAGATTTCTGAACAGAGAAATGAGATTAATGCCAAATGGCTGAAAGAAAAACAGAAAAGTGAAGATCTTACCCAGATTAAAAAAGATATTGAATCTCTGAAGTTAGAAGCAGAAAGAGCTTCCAGAGCTGGAGATTATGCCAAAGTAGCGGAAATCCAATACGGAAAACTTCGTGAAAAAGAAGATGAACTGGCAAAGCTTGAACTTGAAATGCAAAATCATCAGAATGAGCTTATCAAAGAGGAAGTAACCTCTGAAAATATATCTGAAGTGATCGCAAAATGGACAGGTATTCCTGTAACCAAGTTATTACAGTCTGAAAGAGACAAATTATTGAATCTGGAAGCAGAACTCCACCACAGAGTTGTTGGTCAGGATGAAGCGATTGAGGCTGTAGCAGATGCCATCAGAAGGAACAGAGCAGGATTGAGTGATGATAAAAAACCAATTGGGTCTTTCTTATTCTTAGGAACAACCGGTGTTGGTAAAACGGAGCTTGCAAAGGCATTGGCAGAATTCTTGTTTGATGACGAAAATAACATGACCCGAATTGATATGAGTGAATATCAGGAACGTCACAGTGTTTCCAGATTGGTAGGTGCGCCTCCGGGATATGTTGGATATGATGAAGGCGGACAATTGACTGAAGCAGTAAGAAGAAGGCCTTATTCCGTGGTTCTTTTGGATGAGATTGAAAAAGCTCACCCGGATGTTTTCAATACTCTGCTACAGGTTTTAGATGATGGTCGTTTAACAGATAACAAAGGCCGTGTAGTGAATTTCAAAAATTCTATCATCATTATGACTTCGAATTTAGGCTCACACCTGATTCAGGAGAATTTTGAAAATTTAACTGAGGAAAACCAGGATGAGATTGTGGATAAAACCAAAGATGAAGTTTTTGATTTATTGAAACAAACATTACGTCCGGAATTCCTGAACAGAATTGATGAGATTGTACTCTTCCAACCTTTGAGAAAGAAAGAGATTGGAAAAATCGTTCAGTTTCAATTGAGAGGGTTTAATGAGATGTTAGCAAAACGTAACATCATCATGACTTTCACTCAGGATGCGGTAGATTATCTGATGGAAAAAGGATATGATCCGGCATTTGGAGCAAGACCTCTAAAAAGAGTAATTCAACAGGAAGTATTAAATAAACTGTCTAAAGAAATCCTTGCAGGAAATGTAAATGATGGTGACAGAATTACCCTGGATTACTTTGTAGAAACAGGATTAGTATTCAGACCTACTGAACAATAAAAGAATAAAGTAGTTTTTTTTCATATACATTAATTTTTGTAAATGAGTGCTGTAGAGAAATCTGCGGCACTTATTTTTTGTATAAGAACTTTTACACAAATTGTTTATTACAAATAATAATTTTCAAGCAATTGCTGATTATTCAAAAAATTATCCTACGTATTAAATATTATTAATGTTTTATTTATTATAAAAACATATTTAATATACAAAATAAACATTAAAAACATAAAACAAATGCATTTAACATAAAAAAAATATCAAATTAATAAATACTTCATATTAAAATTTACCATACATTCGTTTTATAAAAAAAACGAGATTTATGAAAAAAACAATTTTAGGTGTTTTGATTACACTTTTAGTATCCTGTAATAGTAATGAAACCGAAAACATTACCCCAGAAAACACAAACGTGGAAGAAGTCAATACAACAGCAGGCAAAGAAGCCTTTTGCGGTTCTGATATTCTAAGACAGAAACATCTTGCAGAAGACCCTTCCGCTATGCAGCGAATGCTTCAGATAGAAAGCCAGACCGCTAACTATATTGAGCAGAAAAAAATGGGTAAAGTTTTGGCAGATGGAAGTATAGAAATTCCGGTGATCTTTAATGTTCTTTACACAAAGGCTGCCAACAATGTATCAGATGCCAGAATAAATTCTCAAATTGATGTACTTAATAAAGCTTTTGCATCTAGTCATGTCGATATTTCTAAGATTCCTACCGAATTTCAGCCAGTGAATGCGGGAGATACCAAAATTAAATTCAGACTGGCTGGCATTAACAGAAAATCAACAAAAACTTCCAGATGGGCACCAGATGATAAAATGAAAAAAGCATCTACAGGAGGGATGGACTCTACCGATCCTAACAACTATTTAAATATTTGGGTTGTAGATTATATGCCTTATCAGTCCGGATACGTCTTAGGATACGCCACTTTTCCGGAAGATGCAGGACTTTGGAATGATGGTGTTGTTATGATGGATGATTATGTAGGAGAAGGAGGTCCGGACCCAACCCATAACCAAGGAAGAGTTACAGTACATGAGGTAGGACATTATTTAAATCTAAGACATATTTGGGGGGATGCGAACTGTGGAAATGACTTTGTGGATGACACCCCTCAACAGATCACCAAACATTCCGGCGTACCATCCTATCCTAGATATGAGACTTGTGGTGGAGTTTCACGTTCTGTCATGTTTATGAACTATATGGATTACTCAGATGAAACAACGCTATTCATGTTTACACAACAACAAAATAACAGAATGCAAGCTGCAATTTCTGCATCCGGTCCCCGAGCAGGATTACGAGTTTTATAAGATTATCAAAAATTTAAAAAAAGATCGCTTTCCTCAAGCGGTCTTTTTTTTTAAAAGCATGCTCATAAATCCATCATAAGAAGTATTAGTATCTCAAAAGAAATACTAAATGATAAATATTTCTTTATAACGTGAAATACATTATCTTTACCTTACAAATTAATAACAAAATCAGTATGAAAAAGTTAAAAAGACAGGAATTAAAGAAAATTGAAGGCGGAGTACTTCCTCCAATGATTGCATGTGATGAGTTCTGGAACTGTCCTACCGGCCTTTGCTGTACTGCAGGATTGGTCTGCAGGGATCCTAAAAAGTATGGATGCATTTAACTATAAACGGAGAATTTTTCTCCGTTTTTTATGTCCTATAACTTTAGTTTTATCTTATCTTTTTTTTAATTAGGAAGCAATCCGTAAAAACACGGTAAAAATAACAGTATAATTCCCTATTCCCTATTCTATTTACTCCCATATTTTTTTACGAAATTTGCGGAAACACGGATGCTCTATTATAAAACTAAGTTATGAAAACAGAATCTACTAATGAACACGAGCCTTCAGGCTCAGGAGCAATGTCAAATGATCTTATCAAAGCTCTTATTGACAATTACCGCCAAAACCAAATGATTGCCATTAATGAAACTATGGGAATAACAGATTCCAACTCCATATGGTTTGATCTTACCAAGTTGAAAAACTTCATTAACCAATTAGAACACGAAGCCCGAAAAATGAATTCTGAATGTACTGAGGAAGATTTAGGGGTCAGGTTTTATTACGCCGCCTATCCGAAAATCGAGAATTGGGACATCATGGAAAGCCATCCCGTTCCCCAGGAGTATTCCGAAAGACACACCCTCATAATGGTCCCTACATTGAAAAAAGAAAATGAAGACGGAGAAATTATACATTTCGACTTCAACTCATTACCAAATAATAAACTGAGAAACCTTACACTCAATGCACGTGGCCCAAAACCTGGAGGCATCGGAGAAAATCAGGGAACCTTATCACCTCCGGCAAGCTCAATGGGAATGCTTTAGTATTAATTAAAAGAACTTATTATAAACTATGACTGAATTCCAAAGGTTTTTCTCACAATTTATGTATACTGGAGAGGCTATTGCTGCTTTAGTATCCATTATTTATTTTAACCGTGAAAAAAAACTGCATTGGAAACTTTTCGCTTTGTATCTTATTGCTATTTTCCTATGTGAATCTTCTGTGAAGTGGGCAGAGGAGAAGCTTCGTATCGATAGAATTATTTTTTACAACTATTTTGTAATGCCATTGCAGTTTATTTTCTTTTATTGGTTATATGCAATAAAATCTCTGAAGAAACCCAAACTATTCTACATCTTTTCTTTTCTATATTTTGCTGCTTTTATTCCACAACTTTCACTTTTTGTAGAAAGAAAAGTTGTTTATGCTCTCAATTATACTTTAGGTTGTATATTTTTGATGGTTCTGGTAGTTATGGAATATTATAAACAAGTCAATTCAACGGAAATCCTAAAATTCAGTACCAACAGAATGTTTTATATCAATCTGGGTAATACTCTTTTTTATATAGGAACACTCCCGTTTATGACCTTCATGTCTCTTCTTTGGGAATACAGAGATATATGGGATCTATATTTTGCTTATTTTCAGATTTCCGGAACTATCATGTATATTTTATTTGCAAGTGCATTTATATGGGGAAAGCAGAATTAATAATTACGATCATTCTTTTTAATACATTCTTTGTAATGTTTGCCGTTGCTGTGGCCATCTACATCAGAAACTACAGGCAGCGCAAGAAAGAATACCTTAATGAGATGGAAATGAAAAACGAAATTCACCAGAGAGAACTCCTCTCTACCCAGCTGGAGATCCAGCAGGCCACCATGCAGCAAATTGGAAGAGAACTACATGACAATATCGGACAAAAGTTGACTTTGGTGAGTTTATATGTTCAGCAAATGCTTTATGAGAACAAGGTTCCAGAAGCCAGCGAGAGAATTGACCAGGTTTCACAGATTATCAACCAATCTCTGCAGGATTTGCGTAGCCTTTCAAAAACATTAACAGATGACAACATCAGCCAAAAGGAAATTGTAACGTTGATACAGGAGGAGGTTGATAATACCAATTCATTGAAAAGATGTCTTATCAGTTTTGAACATAATTTTGAACATTTGGATCTGGGTTTTGTCCATAAAAATCTATTGCTGAGAATCACTCAGGAGTTTATCCAGAACAGCATAAAACACTCTCAATGCAAAAATATTTTCATCAGTTTAAATACTTCCGAAAACTTACTTTGGGAACTCACCATCCGTGATGACGGAATCGGATTTGATACCACCCAGACAAAATCTAATGGGATTGGTCTCACCAATATGAAAAACAGAGCTGAAATCATTGGTGCCGATTTCCTTCTTGAGAGCGAAAAAAATGCAGGCACCCAACTCAATATTACCTTAAAAAAACAGCCATGAAAAAAACAATTGTAATTGTTGACGACCATATACTTATTGCAAAAGCCCTTGAAGGGATTATTGGTAACTTCAGTGAGTTTGAAGTAATCTATGTCTGTGAAAGCGGCAAAGATCTGATTCAAAAATTTGAAGAAGGAAACACAATTCCTGAAATCATTCTTATGGATGTCAGTATGCCGATTATGGATGGTTTTGAAACTGCTGCCTGGGTTACCAAAAATCATCCGGAAATCAAAGTTATGGCACTCAGCATGCAAGGTGATGATAACAGTGTTATTAAAATGATTAAAAATGGTGCAAAAGGATATCTTTTAAAAAACACCCATCCAAAAGATTTGGAAATAGCACTTACTAGATTAAATACAGATGGTTTCTATTATCCTGAATGGGCCTCAAAGATTATATTCTCCAATCTCAATAAAAATGACATAGAAACTACTGTAAAAATCTCCGAACGGGAAAAAGAATTTCTCAAATACACAGTAACAGAACTGAGTTATAAAGAAATTGCAGACAGAATGTGCTGCAGTCCCAGAACAGTAGAAAGCTACCGTGACCAATTATGTGAAAAACTGGATTTAAAAACCCGAGTAGGCCTGGCTGTTTTCGCTATTAAGAATGGCTTTGCAAACTAATTCAAAGTAAAAATTTTTCTTTCAAACAATTTAATAGATTTATTATTTACACACAAAAACACAAAACAAATAAAATTTCAAAGCTATTCATTGAATTATCAAAAATATAACATTTAACCAAAACACATGCGATATAATTAAACTAATAAACTAATAAGTGTTAATTTAATAAAAAAATTAAATAATAGTTTGCATATTAATTCCAAATAATATAATTTCACATCCTCAATTTTAAAAATATTGATATGAAAAAACTACTTTTTGGAGCTCTTATGCTCGGTCTAATGACAGCATGTAACAATGATAACGTTACCAATCAAAATGAAGCTCCAGCTGAAGAGCCAGCACTGGCTGCCGGATTAGCACAAAGAGGATGTGCTTCCGAAGAAATAAGACAGGAGGCCTTGAAAAACAATCCTGAACTCAAACAAAGATTTGCTGATTTGGAAATCAACACAGAAAACTTTGCCAAGAATGTGCAATTTGGAAAAGTTCTTGCTGACGGTAGCGTAGAAATCCCTGTAGTGGTAAATGTAATCTATAAAACTACTGCAGAAAACGTTTCTGATGCAAGAATAGCTGAACAAATTGCAGTATTAAATGCTGATTATTCAGGTACAAACAGTGATGCCAGTAAAATCCCTTCTGAATTCACATCGGTAAGTTCGGGCGACACAAAAGTAAAATTCAGACTGGTAAATACGGTTAGAAAATCTACTTCCAAGACAAGTTGGGCTACCAATGATGACATGAAAAAAGCATCTAAAGGAGGTATTGATGCAACTAATCCTACCAATTATTTAAATATCTGGATCGTAGGAAAAATGACAAGCCAGGGCCGTACCATTCTTGGATACGCTACATTCCCAGAATCTGCAGGATTATGGAATGACGGCGTTGTCATTGGAGCACCATATTTTGGTAAAACAGGAGCTTCTTCACCGTTCAACCTGGGAAGAACAGCAACGCATGAGGTAGGACACTACTTAAACCTAAGACATATCTGGGGAGATGCTAATTGTGGAAATGACCTTGTAAGTGATACCCCTACACAAACAACAGCCAATTATGGAAAACCTACATACCCTTTATACAACACATGTAGCGGAGTACAAAGATCTGTAATGTTTATGAACTATATGGATTATGTAGATGATGGAGCTATGTTTATGTTCTCCGCGGGACAAAAAACAAGAATGCAGTCTGTGGTTGCAGCTTCAGGTGCAAGAGCAGGATTAAGAGTTTACTAGTAAAAAATACAGTTATTAAATATTTAAAAATCTATCTCAAATTGAGATAGATTTTTTTTGCCTCTACTCTCCTCTTACATTCAGAAATATTATTGTATTTATCAACTGATTTTTCAAACTAGAAATAACGGAAGCATTATTCTTTTTTATTCCGGACATATAATCATTGGGAAAAAGCAAAAAATCTGAAGCTGTCACCATTCTTTTAATGATCGTTTCGAGGACTGATTTAGTGTTAAAAATATTCTACAAACAATAAAAAAGCATAAAAATATTTTCACCCCTAAATACACTTAGGCGTGAAATATAAAACAATTAATTAAAAATAATTAAAATTCAAAACAATACCAATTATATTATCATATACATAAGTAAAACGACCATTAAATAAACATTTATTAATTATTTCGTTAAATAATTTGCATATCAATTTTAAATAATATAATTTCACATTCTCAACCACAATTATATTATAACGATATGAAAAAATTCTTATTTGGAGCTCTTGCTCTAGGTTTAATGTCTGCCTGTAATAATGACAGCATGACCAACCAAAATGATTCACCTATGAATTCAGAAGCTTCTCCTACTGCATTAACTGTTACACAAAGAAGCTGTCCATCAGAAGAAATAAGACAAGCAATGCTTCTGAAAAATCCTGCGCTTCAGCAAAAAGTAGCCGATATTGAATTCGGAACCGAAAAATTTGCAGAAAATCTTAAAGTGGGAAAAGTACTCGCAGATGGAACAGTTGAGATCCCGGTTGTTTTTAACGTGATCTATAATACCTCAACTCAAAATGTTTCCGATGCAAGAATCGCAGAGCAAATTGCGGTACTGAATGCTGATTATGGCGCTACCAATTCCGACATCACTAAAATTCCTTCAGCGTTTCAACCTTCAGCGGCAGGTGATGTAAAAATCCGTTTCAAGTTGATAGCCACTAACCGTAAACAGAGTACAAAAACAGCCTGGAGATCTGATCTTGAAGAGATGAAAGAAGCCAGCACAGGAGGTATTACTGCTACTGATCCGACTAAAAATATGAATATATGGGTTGTCAATTCAATACTTGACGATAAGGGCCAGCCCGGAACTTTAGGCTACGCTTATTATCCGGAACATGCAGGGCAATGGTATGATGGCCTTGTAATTGGATATCAGTATATAGGAAAAACCGGTGCTTCGGCTCCGTTCAACTTAGGAAGAACAGTAACACATGAAGTAGGACACTATCTGAACCTTCCACACCTTTGGGGATCATCTAATACAGGCTGTCAGACAGATTACTCTAATGATACACCGACTTCTCCAGGTCCTAACTACGGAACTCCCACATATCCTTTGAACAGAGTTTGTGGAGGTGTAAGCCGTTCTCAGATGTTCATGAACTATATGGATTATGTAGATGATAAGGCAATGTTTATGTTTTCTGCTAATCAAAAAACAAGAATGCAAGCTGTAGTATCCACATCCGGACCAAGAGCTGGGTTAAGATAATCAACAAAATCAGCTGAAATATTATAAAAACATTAAAATAGTCTATCTCAATTTTTGGGATAGATTTTTTTTATATTTTTACGCGATTTAATTTCAGTACCATTAACTAAGATGAAAAAAATAGCATTAGCATCAGGAATACTATTGCACTTATTTTGTATTAAGGCACAGGATACAATTCAGCCTCGAAATCTTCAACGAGATATTGCTTTAATGAATACCAATTTACCGATAAAGGAATCTACTCCTTTTTTCAAAAAGGAATGGGTAAAAAAATCTGTAGCTCCCGCCATTCTTTTTACTGCAGCAGCAGCTACATGGGGAGAAAAAGAAAATATCCGTGAGGTAAGAAACCGATACCTTCCTAACTTCAAAGTTAAATATGATGATTATCTTCAATATGCTCCTGCCGTAGCTGTTTACGGTCTAAAACTCGGAGGTGTAAAAGGAAGAAACAACATTGGAAGAGCCACTTTATCTTATGGAGCTAGTTTAGCCATAATGGCAATTTTAGTCAATTCGATTAAATATACTGCAAAAATTGAGCGTCCGGATGGATCTAAAAATAATTCTTTCCCATCAGGACATGCTGCTATGGCTTTTACCAATGCCAGTTTCCTACATAAAGAATATGGGATGGTAAATCCTGCCTACAGTATTGCAGGATATGGTTCTGCCACTATTACAGGACTTGGGAGAAATTTAAATAACAGACACTGGGTTCCAGATATCCTTGCCGGTGCCGGGATTGGGATTATATCAACAGAACTGGGTTATTTTTTTATTGATAAAATTTATAAAAACAAGGGAGATAATTTAAGTATCTTATCAAGAATACAGGGAAATGATTACCCCTCTTTTCTTTCTCTAAAAATGGGTACAGCACTGGGTACCACCAACTTCCTGAAAGAATCGGAATTGGATGACAAAAAGCAAATTGGCTTTGAAGGCGGGCTGGAAGGAGCTTATTTCTTTTCAAAAAAATGGGGTGTGGGAGCAGATGTCACCTTCAGTAGTTTCCCTATTAAGTCTCAAAGAATAACCTTTGATGACGAACAGGATTTTGGTGACCATGAAATTAAAACCCAATCTATGGGCTTCCTATCTGCAGGAATTGGGCCTTATTTTTCTCATGAACTCTCAGACAAATGGCAACTTACTTTAAAAATAACCGGCGGGTATGCTGCTACTGCCAGTGGAAAAGTATTTGTAAAAGGAAATGAAATAGACACTCCTAACCACGAGCTTCAGATTGCCAGATACAAACCCAAACCGGCTTTCCGTTGGAATACAGGAGCTTCTATGACTTATAAGTTTAATCCGGGATTAGGTCTTACTTTCTATACAGATTACAATCAGATTAACTCTACGATCCGATATCACTTCAGCGATGAGATTAAGGAAAGCGCTGAGCTAGATCAGGAACTGAACAATCTGATTGCTAAAGAAAAAATCAATTATATTACTTTAGGTCTAAGATTAACCGCCTATTTTTAAAATAAAAAAGCCTTCAGAGTCTGAAGGCTTTTACGTTTATAAAGTTTTACTGTTGTCTTCCGGAGTATAATCCATAAAGAGATCCCCGTCCAGCTTTACAGATTTTACTTTTTTCTTAATCGGAATCACAAGATCAGTTAATTTTTGATCTTTTTCCCAGACAGACGGTGAAAAATGTAATTTCTCCGTAGTTCCGTCTTCATAAGATAATACTGTATCAAACGGAATAGCAAACCCACCTACATTTGCTACATTCACTGTAAGCAAATCATTCATTTGAGATGCACCTGCAACCTTTAAATCAATATAATTATTGGTATAAAACCAATTCTGAAAAAACCAGTTCAGATTTTTCCCGGAACCTGTGTTCATAGAGTTGAAGTAATCCCATGGCACCGGATGTTTTCCATTCCATTTGTCCATATAATGATGTAATGCTTTTTTGAATAATTCATCACCCAGATAATCCTTTAATGCAAGATAAGACAGTGATGATTTTACATACGAATTGTTTCCGTATCCGGAACCACTTACCTGCGTACTCATTGTAATAATTGGCTGATCCTGTTCTGCTGAAGGATCATTGATCCATTTTTTTACACGGAAGTTTTTATAAAAATCTTTAGCTTTTTCTTCACCATTTTCATCAATTCCAATCAAATATTCTAAGGTAGTTGCCCATCCTTCATCCATAAAGGCATATCTCGTTTCATTAATCCCCATATAGAAAGGGAAGTAAGTATGTGCAATTTCATGATCTGCAGTAAGTCTGGCATCCTGAAGGTCATCCGGAATACTGGTATCATTAATCATCATCGGATATTCCATATCTGCATACCCTTGAATTGCCGTCATTACATTATAGGGATATTCTACTCCTGGCCATTTTTTGGAAAACCAATCCAGGTTATAACGCATCCAGTCTACATAATGTTCAAAATCTTTCGCTCCTGCTTTATATCCCGCCTGAACACTTGCTCTTTTGGTTTTCAGCTGAACACTTGCTGCATCCCATACATAATGGTTACTCAATGCAAAACAGAAATCTGTAATGTGATTGGCTTTAAATTTCCACACATTCCACTTATTCTGCTGGGTAACTTTTCCGGACTTCATCTCCTGTTCTGTAGCAATATGCATCAGCTTATCACTTTTCAAGGAAGCTTTATATCTTTTTAAATATTCAGGTTGAAGAACCGCTTCTGGATTCAGGAAATCTCCGGTTGCCCATACTACATAGTTCTTTGGCGCTGTAATGGCAAAGCTATAATCATTAAAGTCATTGTAAAACTCCTGCCTGTCTGAGTGTGGAAGCATATCCCATCCGTTATAATCATCATACACAGAAATTCTAGGAAAAGAATAAGCTACATAGAATGTTTCAGGATCAATCTGCCCTTCTCTTCCACTCTGTACAGAAAGGGGATACTCCCATTCAATCTTAACCTCAGCTTTTGACTTTGATTTTAAAGATGATTTTAATTTTATTTTTTCAACAGTTCCCCAATCATCACTATTGATATCGTATTTTTCACCATTTACAATAAATGATTTGATCTTAAGCCCTGCAGACAGAAAATCTTTAGAAACGGATCCTGATCTTGGAGACTGCGGCTTGTGCAGATTATTTACAAATCTTATGGCTAATTCATTGAGATTATCCGGACTGTTATTGGTATAAACAATCGTTTCTTTTCCTGAAACAGTCTTTGTATTAGCATCTACTTTTACTTCAACATTATAAATTCCTTTATTTTGCCAGTAGTTCTTGCCCGGTGCTCCAGAAATATCTCGGGTTCCTCTTTCATAAGCTCTCTTAATATTTCTCGGCATATACAATTCCTGAGCAGAAAGTTGAAATAATGAAACAACTACCAGCATTCCGGAAAAAATTCTCTTCATAATAATCTCTTTTTTAGATAAGTATCAAAAATAGCGAAAATGTAACATCAAGCGAGAATTTCTTTTATGATAAAGTTTTATGGTAATTGGTTTTTAATTTAAAATATTCTAAAAAGCTAGAAGCCAGAAGATGGAAGTCATCAACAACAGCTACTTTCTCTTTTTTAAGGCAATTTAATTGTATAGTGACTATAAAGACGATAACTAAAATAGCTTCCAGCCCTCAATCTTAGTTTCCCTAACCCAAACTCAGGTTAAAGCCTGTCCTGTTCAGATGCTTTTCTAATTGTTTTGGCATTCTTTACGGATTGGTTTCCAAAATTATATTTCAACGACAATGTGAACCCTTGAGTATCTGCATAATCCAGAAAATAATTATCCTGATTGGCATACTTGGTAACGATCTTTTGACGTGTGGTTCTGAAGATATCATTCACAATAAATGCAGCCTCCAGTTTTTTATTGAAAAACTTTCTATTCATCACGAAATAGGCAGACCAACTACTGGAAATTCTGAAAGGGCCCTGTACTTCCGGAGAATTATAATGATGTCCCAACTCCATTTTCCAATCATTATTTTTATCCAAAGTAAAGCTGGTAGAAATATTGGATCTCAAATTCCATACTTTATTTTCGTGCAACATTCCATCCACTCCGTTGAAATAATTTTCATTGCGCTCCAGATTTTCAGAGAGAACAACATTCCACCAAGGCTTTATTTGAAAATTTTTATACAGACTGAACCCAAATGCCTGTCCTTTTTCAATATTCGTAAAATGATAAACTACATTATTGGCTTCTGGTACCTGATACGATATTTCCATAGAAGGATATAATTCTTTACGGTAATACAGATCCAGATTCCAATCTTTCCAGGAATAGGTAAGATTAAGATTATGAATAATAGTAGCTTTTAATTGAGGATCTCCCTGAAAGTAAGAAAACAAATTATAATAAGATTTTGCCGGGTTCAGCCATGAGTAAGAAGGCCTGCTGATTCTTTTCCCATAAGAAAACCCAAATTCATGTTTATTTTCTGTGGTATACTGAGCGTAAAAGGTTGGAAAGAAATTCCAGTAATTATTTTTATTACGGTTATAAGGCTCCGAAACAATTCCTTCAAGGTCTGTCATTTCAGCACGAAGACCTCCTTTAAAATTCCATTTCCCTATATTATAAGATAAGGAAGAATATAGAGCGAAATTATATTCTTTATATTCAAAAATACTGCTTTTTTCAGGTCTGAATTCCATGAATCCATTTTCATTATCAGAGAAGTCAAGCTTGCTGTTTGTTTTTACAAAGCTATATTTTGCCCCGGATTCTACTTCCAGCTTTTCCCCTTTCCATTGATAATCCAATTGGGTGGAATACAACTGAACATCAGCCTCATTCTGAGTCAGAAAATGATCTTTTCTTGGAAGCTGACCTACAAAATCCAGATCAGTAGTTACATTCTGGTATTTACTGGAATTATTACCGGTAAAATAATTGATCCAGGATAAATTGCTTTTTTTATTCAGTTTTCGATCTATCTGAAAACTTACTGAATTATTAATGGAACTTGATTCATGATCATTCAGCGTTCTATAATGAGATTCTACAATATCCTGACTGTTATAAATTAATGTAGGCACATCGTATACTCCATAGGACTTTGGAGAAAAAAAACCTGAATAGTTGAGGCTTAAGCTGGTTAAACTGTCCAGCTCATATTCCACATTAAAATTCAGGGTATTCTGGTTAATGTTTTTATCCTTCCTATTCATTGTGCTTATCCATATAGTCTCACTTTCGGGATAACGGACATAATCGGATCCTTCCCGGAAATAAGTTCCCATCCCTTTATAATAGCTTGCCATAATGGAGAGCTTATCCTTCTTATAATATTGCGACAGTCCGAAAACTGCTTTTGCATACTGTGTTTGAACATATTTTGAAGACAGAATTCCACGATAGCCTTCAATCTTATTCTTTTTCATGACGATATTTAGCACGGCACTTCCCGAAGCTTCATATTTTGCCGGTGGATTGGTAATTACTTCTATAGATTTCACCTCGTCTCCTTGTGTATTTTCCAAAAGATTTTTAAGTTCATCACCGGTCAGCATTACTTTTTTATCATTAATTGTAACCAGAATTCCTGTACTTCCTTTCACGATTAGCATATTATTATTTACCGTAACACTGGGTGTATTCTTTAAGATTTCCCATGCATTGAGTGATGAAATATTACTATTTTCCACATTGAACTCCAGACGATCTACCTTTCTTGTCACCAGTGGTTTCCGTTTGGTCATCACAACTCCTTCTATTTCCTGGAATTCCTTTCTGAGAATAATTTGTAAAGCTTCAGGTTTTTCCAGATTAAGATTCTTTTCAAATAAAAAATATCCATCGTTCTTCACCACAAGCCTTACATTTTGTTCTTTAATACCTTCAAGAGTGAAACTTCCACCACCATCGGTTTTTAACTCTTTAATTAATTCATTTCTGAAATTATACAGAGCAACATTTACTGCTGAAAGTTTTTCATTTTCGGTATTCATTACCGTTCCTGCAATTTTTTGTTTTTGAGCCAGCATCATCATGGGAAGACACAGAAAAAGAAGAGTTTTGTTCATGATTACATTTTTAAAAATGATATAAAACAGGACTATACCTTATTTTTACAGGGCAAAATTCCATATTGAGCAGGAGAATTTCGGTTAACGAAAGGTTAATGATGGGTTAACGTCTGTTTTGCTTAAAAAATGGAAAAGCCTGAATCGGATCATTCAGGCTTTTAAAGTCAATAGGAATTATTTTTTATGGATAAGGAATTGCTTTATCCAGTTCTATCGGGTTATAATATTTTTTTATATTCACCTGTGTCTGTTTGGTTAGCCCTGCAAATTCTTCTTTACTTTTGATTTGCTTACCTTCAATTCGGACATTCCAATCCGGTTGAAACTCTGTTCTCATTCTCGCATAGGGATCGTTATAAAACTCAAGATTTAGTTTTATCCATTTCTTAAAACTAATAGTGATGGGATCCAATGAATAATGTTTTTCGAGAAAACCTTTTGTATCATATGTCTTTGGTAGATTAACATTCCGCGAGAAAGAATAGATAAAGTCTTTTTTATCATCTTCCACATACAAAACCAATCCTGGCAACCCTCTGAATTTATAAGGACCTTCAGGAATATTAATATTCGGAGTAAACCAAGCGGTCCAGTTTCTTCCACCAAAGTTTGCCGTTGCTTTCTGCAGATTATAGTTATTGATTTTTTTAGTTTCTGTCTCTATTTTCCACTGAATATTATCCTCTGTTTCAAAAACATAATAATAAGGCATCATCCTGATTTGAAAATAATTTTTATTTTTATTAGAGTTCCTTTTCCGAATGATCGTTTGTTCTGAGAGGCTGGTATGTTGGGATGACATCCCACCATGAAGGATATTCAGAGAATCATTTACCAGAAATTCAAGTTCATAGAATTTTACTTCTTCCGGGTTAATATCCAGTACCATTTCTTCTTTATCATAAGTTGCATCATGAGGATCCGGTCTGTATTGAAGCTCATAGATGAACCGATAGGTCTGCGCATTCGTAATGATCCCCATCAGTATCACAAAAAAGGCAATCTGTTTTTTCATAAAAATAGTCTATTAATCTTTTAAAATTAAGAAAAACCATATAAATTATAAGGTTAATGAAAGGTTAATGATAAAAATTCGATTTCAGTGAAATACTAAAGTTTTATCTTTGTTTCGATGATATCTAATAACAAAAACCTGATTTATATTTTTACCATACTATTCCTCTTTCTGCTGGGAATTCAGGTTTATTTTATGTATAAAACCTATCAGGTTAAAGAAAGGGAAATATACAGATCCGTAGATAAGGGTATCTCAGTCTATACCGATCAGGTGGTGAATAATCATTCTGCTAAAGATTCAAAAGACGATTCTCTGCAAAAGAATATTATCAGATACTATAACAAAAATCTCAGTAAACAGGATTTTTTAAAATATTTGGTAAATGAAAAAAAACATTCTGGTAAGAATTTAACAGCTTACATCAATGAGCGCCGAAAAAAAGACGGATATATCATCTGTGTAAGAATTCAATATATTCAGCTTCTCCACCTTCCGGACAGTATCAAACTGATACAACAACCGGTTATCTTTTATGAAACAAAAGATAAGGTTAGAAAACCAGCTATTACCAGCATCGGAACATGGAGAACATCCTCTACTCAAGAAACAACAGGGAAAAATGCTATTAATGGAATGGATTCATTTCATGTTGATACCCAAACAGAAATTGAAATTGAAAATATAAAAAGTCTTGTTTTCAGAGAGATTATTCTATTAATTATCTGCTGTATCATCTTGCTTGCAAGTGTTCTTCTATTGTATATTTTCACTGTCAAGAACCTCATCAAACAACAAAAACAGGTAGAAGTTCTCCACACTGTTGTGGATAACATTTCACATGAGTTTAAAACCCCAATAGCCACCTTAAAAATAGCATCCAAAACGTTGAAAAAAGGCTGGAATCCAGACACTCTTCCATTAATTGACCGACAAATTACAAGACTGGAAAGCCTGATGTTACAGCTTCACAAGGATGAAACACCGGAGGAAATGACCTCTATACAACCTGAAAATTGGGACTTCTTTGTTCAGGATCTGGCCTTCACTTATCCGAAGATAGAGTTTAAGTTTGAAAACACAATTTCCAGACAGCTTCCTTTTGATAAAAACCTTATGGAAACGGTGGTAAAGAATCTCTGTGAAAACAGTATAAAATACGGAGCTTCCGTTGTAACAGTTAATACCAGTAATTCTGCTCAACATCTGAAAATTGAAGTTTCTGATAACGGTCAAGGTATGGAAAGTAAAGAACTGAAGAACATTTTTGAAAAGTTCTACAGAATACAAGCTAATAATATTCATAACAGCAAAGGGCTTGGGCTTGGGCTGTATTTTGTAAAGGAAATCATTACATCCTATCACGGCAAGGTTGATGTTTCCAGCCAACCCGGCACTGGAAGTACTTTTAAAATAACCATTCCTTATGAAGACTAAAATTCTACTGGCAGAAGACGACTCCGATTTCGGAACCATCCTTAAACAATATCTTGAACTGGAAGATTTTGACGTCAGCTGGTTCCAAAATCCTGAAGATATCATCCCATTTCTTTCTACTGATTTTTCTTTTCAGATGGGTATTTTGGATGTTATGATGCCTAATATTGACGGTTTCTCTCTTGCTAAAATAATACTAAAAGAGAAAAATGACTTTCCGCTTTTATTTTTAACGGCAAAGAACCAGAAAATTGACCGATTAACCGGATTAAAAATAGGGGCTGACGACTATATTGCCAAACCATGTGATCCTGAAGAACTGGTATTGAGAATAAGAAACATTCTGAAAAGAACCATACCACCCATTACAGAGTCTCAGGTGAAAATAGGGGAATACTCTTTGGACACTCAAAAACTTCTGCTATCCCACCCCAACGGTACTGTACGCATGACTGTTCGTGAGCAGGAACTGCTCTTGTACCTTCTGAAGCATAATCACTCCACCATTACAAGGAATAATATTCTGGATAACCTGTGGGAAACCAATGATTATTTTACAGGAAGAAGCCTTGATGTATTTATCAGCAGACTGCGCAAGTATTTTAGTAATGATCCGGAAATAAAAATCCAATCCCTCAGAGGAATTGGATTTGAAATTAATTTTCCAACCAATTAGCTTTTAAAAAGAAAGCTTCACCATAACCGGAAAATGATCCGACGGATATAGAAGGTTCTCTCTTCTATCATTAATGTGGCGGTGAGATCTTATTTTAAAGTCTTTTGTAAAGATATAATCGATTCTTTCTTTAGGGATTTCATTAATATTAAAAGCCGTAAAGGTTCCTACAGGACCATAATGCTTCGTTTCCGAATGATAAAAAGTATCCTTCATATTTTGTGAAAGAATTTTAACCGGTTCTGTATCCTCTGTAAGATTAAAATCTCCACTTACTGTTACCGGCAGATTTTTAGGATTAAGTTCTTTGATCTTTTTCAAAATAAGTTCTGAAGACTTTACTCTGGCTACATTTCCGATATGATCGAAATGAAGATTCATCGCTAGGAATTCCTTTTTTGATTTTTTATCTTTAAAAACAGCATAGGTACAGATTCTGTTCAATGCTGCATCCCAACCTTTTGAAGGTTTTTCAGGAGTTTCAGATAACCAGAACGTCCCTGATTTCACCACTTCCAGCCTTTGGGTATCATAAAAAATAGCAGAGAATTCTCCTTTTTCTTTACCATCATCTCTTCCTACTCCAATATAATCATAATTCTTCAATTCATTTTTAATATCCTTCATCTGCTCCGGAAGCGCTTCCTGAACACCAAAATAGTCAGGATGATAATAGGTTAATAAACCCGCAACATCCTGTTTTCTTTCTGGCCATGCATTTTCCTTATCTGAAGCAACATTCAGTCTGATATTAAAACTCATTACGGTAAGGTCCTGCGAAAATCCCCATACAAAAAGTACCAGGAACATCATTGAAAATCTGAAATTCATAATTATTTTATCAATTTGAGACAAAAATAAGACTTCTCCATGATAGAGAAGTCTTATTTGTATCACAATAATGTTAAATTAACTTCAATTTGAGGTAAGAATTACCGGTGGTTTGAAGCCAGGAGCTGGAAGTTCTGAAATTCATAAACAATAATTATTTTCTCTTGTATGGCAATTTAATTGTATAATGGAGTGGTTCTTATAACTAAAAGAACTTCCAGCCTCTTTCTTCCAGCTTCCAGCCTTTAATTTCCTTAACCTAAGTTTAAGTTAAAATATACTTTTCAAAATTACAGGGATTATAATACCAAACTGTTATTATTCAGATTAACATCAGGTATCTGGTAATCAGGATCTAGCTTAACCTCTGTTATTTCTTTATTAGAATCCACTTTGAAAGTCCATTCGGTATTTCGCTTCCAGACTTCAATAGGTATTTTGACATTTTTGGATGTTCCGTCCTTAAATTTCAATTGAACAATCGTAGGCATTGGTAATTGTCCGATATTTTCAACAGTGATCTGAGCACCTTTTTTAAAGTCTCCATCAATGTATTTAGCACTCTTCACTGCCTGATCTATTTTCCATTTATTGAAAAACCATCCTCTCCAGAACCAGGTTAATTCTTCTCCAGAAACATTCTCCATAGTATGAAAGAAATCCCACGGAGTAGGATGTTTGAAGGCCCAGCGATCTATATACATCCTGAAAGCTTTATCAAATTTTTCAGGACCTAAAATGGATTCTCTTAAAATAGATAATCCGGCACCCGGTTTATAATAAGCCAAAGCAGCAATACTTCTTTCCTTCATATTATCCGGGCCCACCATAATAGGCTCCAGATTATCATTCATAAAAAAGTTCCCAGCTTGTCCCAGACTCTTTTTTCTGTAATACTCTCTTTTATTAAATGCCTCTGTTGAAATTTCGTTGATAAATGTATTAAATCCTTCATCCATCCAGGCAAATAATCGCTCATTAGAACCTACGATCATAGGAAACCAGTTGTGCCCAAACTCATGATCTGTAACACCCCAAAGTTCCTCTCCTTTCGAATCCATATGACAGAAAACAATTCCCGGATATTCCATTCCACCTTCATTTCCAGCTACATTGGTTGCTGCAGGATATGTGTAGCCATACCATTTACTGGAATAATGTTCTATGGCTGCTTTAGTATACTCTGTAGATCTGCCCCATGCTTTTTCACCTGCACTTTCTACAGGATAAGCAGAAATAGCCAATGATTTTTTGCCATTGGGAAGATTTATTCTCGCTGCATCCAAAATAAAACCGGCAGATGATGCCCATGCAAAATCCCGGGCTTGTGTAATTTTAAACTTCCAGGTCTTTGTTCCTATAGATTTATTTTTACCCATTTCAGATTCCGGACGAATCATTACTGTTTTATCACTGTTTCTGGCCTGGTTCCATCTGTTTGTTTCTTCTTTAGTGTATACTTCATTTTCATTCAAAAGTTCTCCTGACGCTACGACATAATGGTTGGCCGGCACCGTAATATTGGCCGTAATATCTCCATATTCCAGATAAAATTCAGACGCTCCTACATACGGAAGCGTATTCCATCCCATTACATCATCATACACACACATTCTCGGATACCATTGTGCCATGGTAAAGATTTTACCATTCTTTGTATCCTGTATTCCCATTCTGTCTGATCCATATTCCGGTGAAATAAAAGAATACTCAATAGCAATTTTTGCAACTCCTCCTCTTGCTTTAAGTTCACCAGGAAGATCAATCTGCATTCTTGTATCTGTAATGGTATATCTTACCTCTTTACCATCAATTTTTACAGCTTTAATGGTGTATCCCCCTTCAAAACTTTCTCCATGAGCTCCGTTTCTGCTTCCTGACAAAGGAACAACGGCATTTCCACGGGAATCTTTCGCAAACAGGTTTTGGTCAAGCTGTAACCATAGGAAGCTAAGCTTATCAGGGCTATTATTCGTGTATTTAATTTCAGCAGTACCTGTAATCTCTTTTTTACTTTCATTCAAGCTGATATTCAAATGATAATCTGCTGCATTTTGCCAATAGGCATGTCCCGGTTGTCCGCTTGCAGAGCGGGTTTCCGTACCTGTCTGAGGATAGAAGAATGGTTTAAATGCTTCTATATAATCATACTTTGGTGTTTCCTGTGCTGATACAGTTCCTGAAAAAAAGAAAACCGTAATAGCTGAAACAAGAGTTGGAAGTTTTAAATTCATTTGAAAAATTATTTCTAATTAATGTATAGGTAAAAAAAATACCCGGAATTGTTACAAATCCGGGCATTTTTTTAAAATTAATTAAGTTAGTTTGATTTTTTTGCTTTAATCATTGCTTCCAACGCATCCCACATCTCACTTGGAATAGCTTCAAGCATGTTGAATTCTCCCGCTCCCTGCAGCCATTCTCCACCATCAATAGTTACTACTTCACCATTCATATAAGCAGAATAATCAGAAACAAGATAAGCCGCAAGATTTGCCAGCTCCTGATGTTCTCCTACTCTTCTTAAGGGAACTTTTTTCTTCATATCGAATTTTTCCTGCAGATCTCCCGGAAGAAGTCTGTCCCACGCCCCTTTTGTTGGGAAAGGTCCGGGAGCAATCGCATTGAAACGGATTCCATACTTTGCCCATTCTACGGCCAGTGATCTTGTCATTGCCAATACCCCGGCTTTTGCGCAGGCAGATGGAACAACATAAGCAGAGCCCGTCCATGCATAAGTGGTTACAATATTCAGAACAGTTCCAGGAGTTTTAGAATCTATCCAATGTTTTCCTACAGAAAGTGTACAGTTTTTTGTTCCTTTTAAAACAATGTCTAAAATAGAATCAAATGCAGAATGAGTCAGTTTTTCTGTTGGAGAAATAAAGTTCCCGGCTGCATTATTCAAAAGAATATCAATTTTTCCGAATTCTTTCAGTGTTGCTTCCTTCATCGCTTCCACCTCATCCCAATTTCTCACATCGCAAGCTACACAAAGCACTTTACCGCCTGTTTCTGCTTCCAGTTCCTTTGCAGTAGTCTGTAATTTTTCCAGATTTCTGGAAGTGATCACCACATTGGCTCCCAATTCAAGAAAATATTTGGTCATCGCTTTTCCAAGACCGCTTCCGCCACCTGTTACAATCGCTACTTTATCTTTTAGTGCACCTTCGCGCAACATCGGTTGTGTATATAGACTCATAAAATATTTTTTCTTAAAAATAATAAATATTAAAATGCAAAGTTTTAAAATACTTCGAGAAATGATGTTATAAATAGTTATTCTCTTCATCATTTTAAAAAACTGTGCAAATCATTATCCCCATTTAACAAAAAAACAACCCGACAATCAATGTGCGGGTTGTTCTCAATACATTTCTAAATAATAACTAGGAAACAACTACTCCTTTGAATGAAAGCGTTTTAGGGGCTTTACTGTCACTTGTTGTAACATTAACTGTTTTCATGAACATTCCCGGACTTGCCGCATTATAACTAGCTTCAACAAATCCTTTTTTTCCGGGAAGGATTGGTGTTTTTGTATAGTCTGCTGTTGTACAGCCACATGATGGTGCTACATTTTCTATTACAATCGGCTTTGAAGAGGTATTGGTAAATTCAAATCTGATCAATTTGGGCTTCCCCTGAGGGATGTTTCCCACGTCAATAGATTCGGACTTCCATTTAACAACGTCTGCTATTACTTTTACAACAGAAGTATTTTCAACAGGAAATATACCTGCATAAAAAGGAGAGCATGCTAAAACAGCTAAAAGAGCAGTAATTTTTAAATTTTTCATGAGTACAATTTTTTGTTAATAGTTAAAGAGTAACTTGGTAATGATCTTTTTGATATAGCAAATGTAAAGGTGATTAGTGATCCGGCTTGTTAACCGCTCTCAAACATTTGTTAATAAGTTGTTAATGACAAAAAATAAATAGATATTTTTGGATAATATTGCTTCTGAAAATGGAGATCAAGAAACTTAATATTATCATCACCCTTGGGTTTGTTGCTATCATCGGAATTTTGGTGGCACAACTTCTATGGACCCGCCAGGCATATAACCTTGAAGATAAAAAGTTTAATCAGACAGTCAATATCGCTTTGCTGGAAGTAGCGGAAAAATTATCCGGCGGAAAAACATCTTTTACTGAAAGTCCTGTACAGAATATTTCCAATGACTATTATGTGGTAAATATCAACAATGATTTTCATCCTGCAGTACTCGAACATTATTTAAAAACTGAATTCACCCGTTTTCAAATCAATACCAATTATGTGTATGCGCTCTATAATTGCCGTAGCGACAGAATGATCTATGGGAAATATATATCCACCCATCAGAAAAGTACCAATAATAAGGTAATAAAATTTCCGAAACATAAAAACCTTGTTTATTATTTTTCTATACGTTTTCCGGATAAAGCCACTTATCTGGTCAATTCATTACGCTTTTGGTATTTACTTACCTTTGCCCTTATAATCATTCTTCTGGTGTATGTATATTCCATATATACGATCATTCAACAGAAAAAGTTCTCCGAACTTCAAAGAGATTTTATCAATAATATGACCCATGAGTTCAAAACTCCGTTATCTTCCATACTTTTAGCCTCCGAAGCGCTTACCAAGCAGCAGCTAATAAAAGAAAACCCTAAGCTTAAGACTTACACTTCCATTATCAGTGATCAAAGCTATAAACTGAACAATCATATCGAAAAAATATTGAATATTGCTAAAAACGATGCTTCCGGATTATCATTGAAACTTCAAAGAATCGTTTTATTACCATTCATAACAGAAATTGCAGAAACGATTATGCAAAAGAATGAACATCTTACGATCCGGATAGAGATTGAAAATACAACGTCCATTATAGCAGATGAATTTCACTTCACCAATATCGTGTACAATATTCTTGACAATTCCATCAAGTATTGCGATACAACCCCAAACATTCTCATTTCGTACTCTAAAGATTCCAAAGGCTTATATTTAAAATTTAAAGATAATGGAATTGGGATTCCATCTAAAAACATTCCTCATATTTTTGATAAATTTTATAGGGTAAATACTCAAAAAAGTGATGAGGTAAACGGTTTTGGACTAGGATTGTTCTATGTAAAAAAGATCGTTCAGCAGCATAACTGGAAAATTTCTGTTGAAAACAATACTGATAAAGGAATTACTATTACTTTATTTTTACCCTTTTAAATTTATAATATGCAAGCCATGGAAAAGTCTAAAATTTTGTATGCAGAAGATGATGAAACAATAGCGTTCCTTATTCAGGATAGCCTGGAAAGCTATTATAATATCTCTTGCTATCCTGATGGAAGATCCGCATTGGAAGCATTCGATACACAAAGCTTTGACATTTGCCTTTTAGACATCATGATGCCCGGAGTCAACGGATTTGAACTCGCTCAATACATCCGTGATAAGAATACCGAAATCCCTATTATTTTCATTTCCGCCAAAGCATTAAAAGAAGATAGAATTAAAGGGTTGAAAATAGGTGCAGATGATTACCTGGTAAAGCCCTTCAGTATTGAAGAACTAATTCTGAAAATTGAAGTTTTTCTAAAACGGACAAGAAAAACGAGTATCCATCCCTCCAAATACAAAGTGGGGAACTATGATTTTGATCCTAAAAATTACACTTTACAAAACGCCCTCGATACCATTACTCTTACTCAAAGAGAGTCTGAGCTTCTACACTATTTCATCCGTCACAAAAATACCGTTGTGAAAAGGCAGGACATTTTGAAGGCAATCTGGGGAGATGATGATTATTTTATGGGAAGAAGTCTGGATGTATTTATTTCAAGATTGAGAAAGGTATTTGTGAATGAGGAAAATATCATGATCGAAAATCTACACGGAATAGGGTTTCGGTTCTCTGAAAAATAAAATGGTCTATAAATTTAAACGAAAGTGCTTTATTCTTTGGTTTTTAATTAATTTTATCTGTTAATAATCTATTCGCTTATGAGAAATCCGGGGACTTCTATTTTTGTTGCATTGCTGTTTTTCAGTCTATATAGTAAAGCTCAAAAATTTGAAAAACTGTATCAATATGTAAATCCACTCATCGGAACTGAAAAAATGGGACACACCTACCCTGGTGCTACCGTTCCCTTTGGAGCCATTCAATTAAGCCCTGAAACCGATACTGTCTCTTATGAACTTAATGGAAAATACAATGGTGAAGTTTACAAATACTGTGCGGGTTACCGCTATGAAGACAAAACCATCACAGGATTTAGTTCTACGCATTTCAGCGGTACAGGACACTCTGATCTCGGAGATTTTCTGATAATGCCTACTGTGGGGAAACTTCAGCTTAATCCCGGAACAGCTTCCAACCCTGAAAACGGGTATAGAAGCAGGTTTTCACATCAGAACGAAAAAGCAGAAGCCGGATACTATCAGGTAAAACTTGACGATCATAATATTTTGGCGGAATTAACAGCTACTCCTAGAGTTGGGGTTCATCGATATACCTTCCCTAAATCTGACCAGTCTCATATTATTTTAGATCTGATGGCCGGAATTTACAATTATGATGGGAAAAATGTATGGACCTACGCTCGTGTGGAAAATGACAACACGATCACCGGTTACAGGCAAACCAATGGGTGGGCAAGAACCAGAACTGTTTATTTTGCGATGAAGTTTTCAAAACCATTCAAATCCTATGGCCAGAAAAGTTATGATGAAAAGCAAGCATACAAAGGATTTTGGAGAAAATTTGACCAGACTAAAAACCTTCCGGAAATAGCAGGAAAGAACCTGAAAATGTATTTTGATTTTGATACGAATGAAAATGAAGCTATTGAAATAAAACTTGCCATTTCTCCCGTAAGTCAGGCCAACGCATTGGAAAATCTTGAAAAAGAAACCGGAAGTCTGTCTTTTAACCAGATCAAAGCAAAAGCACAGGAAGACTGGAACAAAGAATTACATAAAATCGTCATTAAAGGTTCGGATACCCAAAAGACCAATTTTTATACTGCGATGTATCATACATTCATCAACCCCACAATCTATATGGATGTAAACGGAGAATATAAAGGACTGGATCAGAATATACACAAAGCTGAGAACTTCACCAACTATACTACATTTTCTCTTTGGGATACCTATCGGGCACTTCATCCGTTTTTTAATATTATCCAGCCTAAACGGAATAATGATATGGTGAGATCAATGATGGCTCATTATAATCAATTTTCCATGAAAATGCTACCCATCTGGTCACATTATGCCAATGATAACTGGTGCATGAGTGGCTATCATAGCGTAAGTGTAGTTGCAGATGCTATTATCAAAGGGAATTATGATGGTGATCCGAAAGAAGCTCTTAAAGCCTGTGTGGAAACAGCCAATAAAAGAGATTATGAAGGTATCGGACAATATATTGACTTAGGTTATATTCCTGCTGAAAAAAATGGAACTTCAGTTTCCAATACCCTGGAATACGCCTATGACGATTGGGCTATTGCTCAATTAGCAAAGCATTTAGGAGAAACTGAAATCTATAATCAATTCATCAATCGCTCTGGAAACTGGAAGAATAATTTTGATAAATCTATTGGATTTATGCGCCCGCGCCTGGCTGATGGAAGCTTCAAAAAAGATTTTGATGTATTAAGTACCCACGGACAGGGTTTCATTGAAGGAAACTCATGGAACTATAGTTTTTTTGTTCCGCACAATCCTGATGAACTGATCACAATGATGGGTGGAAAAAAGAAATTTGCGTCAAAACTGGATGAGCTGTTCTCTATGCATTTATCCGATGCTTTTTTCGCAGATACTGAAGATATTACCAGAGAAGGAATTATTGGTGGGTATGTTCACGGAAACGAACCGGCACACCATGTCACTTATCTTTATAACTGGGCAGGCCAACCCTGGAAAACCCAATCACAGATTCGTCATATTCTTGAAATGCAATACAAAGCAACTCCTGATGGATTAGGAGGAAATGACGATGCGGGACAAATGAGTGCATGGTATATTTTAAGTTCATTAGGTTTTTATCCGGTAGCTCCCGGTTCGGAAAATTACGCTATCGGAAGCCCAGCCATTGATAATGCAATTTTAAATTTAGAAAACGGAAAAACTTTTGAAATTGAAGCCATCAATCAAAGTTCACAAAATGTATATGTACAAAAGATTCTTTTAAATGGAAAAGAGATTAAGAACTTTACGTTAAAGCATGCTGAAATTATGAATGGTGGAAAACTTACTTTTTATATGGGGAATAAAGCTAAAAAATAGGCTTTCTCAGAATTTTAAATAATCTCTCGCAGATTAAGCAGATGGCTGTGTTTTAAAATCTGCGTAATCTGTGTGATCTGCGAGAAATAAAATATTACATAGCATTGCCCCAATCACAATATTAATATGTTTTGGCTAAAGCCAATGGAATACTTGAAATAAAAAAGCGAGCTAAGGCCCGCTTCTATTGAATTTTATAATAGTCTTACTCTTTCACTTCAAAAAGCAATCTCTCTCCAAACTTCTCCTCAGCAATTTTTCCATTGTCATAAACAAGGTGTCCATTTACAAAGGTGTGGGTAACTTTAGAATGCAAGTTCATTCCTTCCAATGGACTCCAGCCACATTTATATAGTAAATTATCTTTGGATACCGTCCAGTCTGCATTTAAATCTACTAAAACAAGGTCTGCTTTATATCCTTCTTTTACAAACCCCCTCTTCTCTACTCTGAAAAGAATAGCTGGATTATGAGACATTTTCTCAACAATTTTCTCAAGAGAGATTTTACCATTTTTATAATTCTCCAACATCACTACTAATGAATGCTGAACCAATGGCGCTCCCGACGGACATTTTGTATATACATTATCTTTTTCTTCCGCAGTATGAGGTGCATGATCTGTTGCAATAACATCAATTCTGTCATCCAACAATGCCTCCCAAAGCGCATCTTTATCCTTTTGGGTTTTCACAGCCGGATTCCATTTGATCAAACCTCCTTTGGTATCATAATCTTCATTGGTAAAAGTAAGATGATGAACACATACCTCTGCCGTAATCTTTTTATCTTTTAATGGGATATCATTTCTGAATAACTCCATTTCCTTAGCGGTTGAAAGGTGGAAAACGTGAAGTCTTGCTCCGGTTTTCTGTGCTAGTTCAATAGCTTTCGAAGAAGATTTGTAGCAAGCCTCCTCACTTCTGATTAAATGATGGAACTTCACAGGAATATCTTCTCCATATTCATTCATATACTTTTGAGTATTGGCTCTGATGGTAGCTTCATCTTCACAATGAACAGCGATTAGCATTTTTGTATTGCTGAAAATATTTTCCAGGGTCTCTGGATTATCTACCAACATATTTCCTGTAGATGATCCCAAGAACAATTTAATTCCCGGAACATTTCTCGGATTTGTTTTTAACACTTCCTCAAGGTTATCATTGGTTCCTCCCATCATAAAACCATAGTTGGCATATGCTTTTTGAGAAGCTATTTCATATTTATCAGCTAATAACTCCTGAGTAACAGCATTAGGAACAGTATTAGGTTGATCGATAAAGCTGGTCACCCCACCAGCAATTGCTGATCTTGACTCGGTTTCAATATCTCCTTTATGGGTAAGGCCCGGCTCACGGAAATGCACCTGGTCATCAATCACACCCGGAAGAAGGTATTGTCCGGAACCATCAATGATCTGATCTGCATCTTCAGAAATACCGGAAGCTATTTTAGAAATCAGGTCATTTTCTATTAAGATATCGCTTTCAAAGATTTTACCTTCGTTCACGATATTCACATTTTTGATTAGGGTCTTCATTTTACTTTTTAGAAATTTAGATTAGAAATCAGAGAGTAAAAAAAGGTCAGTTGCCAATTAGGGCTGATGAATAAATACAATTATTAATTGATAACATCTTGCTTTTAAATTCTCTAAAAAGCAAAATTAAGGTTTATGAATGAATTTTAATACCACTGGTAATAAATCAATTTCTAAATATTTACATTTGCATAAAATTTTTCGAATTGTATAAGAAATTACTAGGTCAAACTGCGGTATATGGACTAAGTTCTGTATTAGTCAGAATTTTCCCATTTATTATTGCCCCAATCGTCACCTCTTTTTTTGGACCTGCAGCCTCATCTCCGTTTGTAGACTGGTATTCTATTGCTGGTGTAATTACAGTATTACTTACTCACGGTATGGAAACTTCTTTCTTTCGTTTTGCACAAGAAGAAAACATTGACAAGAAAACATTAATTTCAACATGTTCGGTAAGTATTATCAGTATAGGTCTTATTTATCTCATTTTAGGATATGTTTTCCGATATCAGCTGGCACAGGCTTTTGAAACTCCAGATCAGGTAAACTTTCTGGTCATCTTTTTGTTCATTCTTTCATTGGATGCTTTTGCCACTATTCCATCAGCAATTCTAAGACTTCAGGGCAAACCTTTTAAATATATGCTTTCAAAAGTAGCAGGTTCATCCATCTATTTTTTATTGGTATTATTTTTTATAAAATGGCTTCCCAAACACCCTGAAGGAATATTGGGTTTAAAATACAATCCTGATTTCGGTATCGGATATGTTTTTGTGGCAAACCTTATACAAAGTATCATTACTCTTTTAATTGTTGGAAAAGAATTCTTCAGTTTCAGTTTTTCAAAATTTGATTTCAACTTATGGAAAAGAATCATGAATTATTCATGGCCGGTTATGATTGCCGGACTGGCAGGTATTGTAAACCAGACTTTAGACAGACAGTTTTTGAAATATTTACTTCCTGAAGAAGAAGCTCGTCACCAGATTGGTGTATATGGTGCTGTATATAAAATTGCAACCTTCATTACCGTTTTCAGACAGGCTTATCAACTGGGTATTGAACCCTATTTCTTCTCAAGTTTTAAAAATAAAGACTCCCATAAAACCTATGCTGTATTAATGGATATATTTGTCATTTGCAGCTGTATAATTTATATGGGTCTTATGGTAAACCTTCAGTGGATATCAGAGAAATACCTGGGGAATCCTCTTTATTATGAAGGGATTAAAATTATTCCTTTTGTGATGCTTGGCGCTTTATTCTTAGGAATTTATCTTAATCTTTCCATATGGTATAAGCTTTCAGATCAGACAAGAGTTGGATTATACATATCAATTATCGGAGCATGTATTACTATTTTAATTAACTTCCTGTTCATTCCTCAATATGGATATTGGGCAAGTGCCATGGCGGCTTTAATAACCTTTACCTCCATGATGGTTATTTCCTACATCTGGGGCCAGAAACAATATCCTATTCATTATAATACAGGGAAAATAGTAATGTATCTGGCATTCACCATTACTTTTTCCTTACTCTCTTTTTATGAGTTCAGAACCAACTACCTGGTAGGAAATCTATTTCTTATCTTGTTCTTGTGCCTTGTAGCCTTTAAAGAAAAAGCTATAATATCCAAAGTTCTTAAAAAGACTTAGAAATTGGTCCTTCTTTTGATGACTATTAAGCTTTAAAAAACTAAACAAACTGCTAAATGTGATAAGTATTACTTTTTGGAAATGCTTTAATTATTATATTTAGTCCAAAATACATTACATTTAAACAAAAAACATCGTTATACCATCTATGAAAATTATTGTTCCAATGGCTGGACGTGGTTCCAGATTACGCCCACATACATTAACAGTTCCAAAACCACTTATTCCTATCGCTGGGAAACCTATCGTACAGAGATTAGTGGAAGATATCGCTAAAGTTGCAGGAGAAAATATTGAAGAAGTAGCTTTTATCATCGGAGACTTTGGTTCTGAGATTGAAAAATCGTTAATTCAGATTGCCGAAAAACTGGGAGCAAAAGGAAGCATATATTATCAGAACGACCCTCTTGGAACTGCTCATGCCATCAAATGCGCTGAACAGTCAATGACAGGAGATGTGGTTATTGCTTTTGCCGATACTCTTTTCCGCGCAGATTTCCAACTGGATAAAAATTCCGATGGAGTAATCTGGGTAAAAAGTGTAGAAGATCCATCCGCATTCGGAGTGGTAAAGCTTGATAACTATGGATTCATTACTGATTTCGTTGAAAAACCTAAAACCTTTGTATCAGATCTTGCCATTATTGGTATTTACTACTTCAACAGCGCTGAAAAACTGATGGAAGAAATCAACTATATCATGGATAATGATATTAAAAATGGCGGAGAATATCAATTGACTACAGCCCTGGAAAACTTAAGATCAAAAGGAGCTAAATTCACACTGGGAAAAGTAAACGACTGGATGGACTGCGGTAACAAAAATGCTACAGTAGAAACCAACAGTAAGATTCTTGCCTACGAAACAGCTGAAATGGCTAACTATCCTGCATCTGCAGTGATTGAAAATTCATTAATCATTCCACCATGTTTCATTGGAGAAAATGTAAAAATTTCCAACTCTAAAGTAGGACCTGGAGTTTCGTTAGGAAACAACACCACTGTTGTAAATTCTAATATTGAAAACTCTCTAGTTCAGGAAAATACAAGAATCAACCACGGAAATCTTTCCAATTCTATGATTGGTAATTCTGCTCAGTATTTTGGAGTAGCAAGAGAAATTTCTCTGGGAGATTATTCAGTGTTAGATTTTCTTTCCAAATAAATGAGATTAGAAACTCTTTAACTTAAATAAGATAAAACCAAACCACACAGAATGTTTTGTGTGGTTTGGCGTTAATATTGCACCGTGTTTTTTTAACCGAAAAAAGATAAATACATGAAAAATTGGATCCCACTTCTTTTATTGCTTCTTGCTTTATCCTCCTGTAAAACCCGTAATGCTGTAAAAAGTAATACAGGTAATACTCAGGACAGTATCAAAACAGCTGAAGATAACAGAAATCCAAAAGACGTAAACCAACCGGTGAGAGATAAACTTACCTTTTACGAACATGTATTGATCCCACCAAAATTTGAACAAATTAAGATAGACAGTAAAGTTCGTGTAGAAACAGGGAGTTTCATACCTACATTAGATGCTACGGTTTATATTGAAAATGATAAAAAAGTTTGGATGAACCTTAGAGCTCTTTTTCTGAATGTAGCCAGAGGGATTGCAACTCCGGATGGAATAAAAGGGCAGGATAAAACCAGCAAAACTTATATTGATTCAGATTTTGATTATCTTAATAATCTGCTGAATGTTAATTTTATTGATTATAAAGCACTGGAGAAAATCCTGCTGGGAAGAACTTTTGTAAAGATTAACGATTCTCAGTTTACACTCACTCAAAATGCACAGGGCTATAAAATGGTTTCTAATATAAACCAGAAAATTGTAACCGATGAAAAAAACAGAGAGTACAAAATTGAGCTTCAATATGACACCAATTATGATTTGCTGAGTGTCAATCTAAAAGACGTTTTATCTCCCGATGAGTTAGAAATATCTTACAGTGACTGGAATGAATACAATGGAATTCGCCTTCCGCAAAATGTTAAAATAATTATAAAAGGTTCAAAATCTAGTCAAATTTTACTGGAAAATACGAAATTTGACTTTTCGAGGATGGAAACACCTTATTCTGTACCATCCAGTTATAAGAAAATTGAGATTAAATGATTAAAAAATTTAGCTTTTTAATAGGTGTTCTTATGTTTGGACTGCACCAGGGACAGCAGAACAAAGAACAACTGCAGAAGCAGAATGCCGAACTTAAAAAACAAATTGCACAAATAAATACGGATTTAGCTAAAACAAGAAGCGAATCTAAACTTTCCATAGCCTACCTTACCAACGTTAATCAAAAGTTAGTCTTAAGAGAAAAGGTCTATAATAATACTCAAAAAGAAAAGAGATTTATTGAAGATGACATCTATCTGAAGCAGCTTGAAATTAACCGTCAGAATAAGGAATTGGCAGTTCTGAGAAAGAATTATGCTGAAGTCTTGGTAAATGCCTATAAAAATAAAGGGGTACAGAATAAAGTAACCTTCATTCTTTCTTCTAAAAATTTGGGTGAAGGTATTCGAAGAGTACAGTATTTAAAACAGTATTCAGATTATCAGGATAAAAAAGCTGCTGAAATTACAAATGCTGCTAACCAAATCAAAAAAACCATTACGCAAAGACAAAACTCTGTAAAAGAGAAAGAGAATCTTCTGGTAAACCAACAGAAGGATTTAGCAACAATTAATGCGGAAAGGGCTCAAAAAGAGCAACTGGTAGCTGATTTTAAAAAGAACGAAGTAAAACTTACTGGTGAACTGAAACAAAAACAAGTTCAGTCCAAAGCTCTTGAAGGACAGATCAGAGCAATTATTGCTGAAGAGATCAGAATCGCAAAAGCGGAAGAAGAAGCCAGAAGAAAAGCAGAAGCCGAAAAAATACGTTTAGCAAAACTTGCTGCGGAAAGAGAAAAAGCAAGAATTGAAGCGGAAGCTAAGGCAAGAGCGGAAGCTTTGGAAAGAGAAAGAAGAATTGCTGAAGCGGAAGCTAAAAAAGCAGCTGAATTAGCAGCAAGAAGAGCTGAGGAAGAAAGAAAGCGTAATGAAGAAGCAGCAAGAGCGGAAGCCAATGCAAAAGATGAAGCAAGAAAAATAGCGGCTAAAAAAGCATCTGATGAGGCAGCAGCCAAATCTAGAGAAGCTGCAAATAAACTAGCTGCAGCCAGAGCTGCAGAATTGGCCCTAGCCAAGAGAAAAGAAGAAGACAAAAAAGCGGCAGAATCTAAGGCTATGACAAGCTATGGAGTTACTACCTCCGCAGGAAGCAGTTTTGCCGAAAACAGAGGAAGATTAGGATATCCTACAGACAAAGCCGGACGAATTACTCACCGTTTCGGAAGACAGCCACACCCTGTGTTTAAAAATATTACAGAAGAAAATAATGGTATCAAGCTTTCTGTGCCATCAGGTACCCGTGCAAAATCTGTATATCCGGGATCTGTATCTTCAGTACTGGCTAACAATGATGGTACAAAGACTGTAATCATTAAACACGGAAGCTACTTTACCATTTATTCCAACTTAGGAAATGTAAGTGTTTCCAAAGGACAACAGGTATCTGCTGGAACTCCTGTAGGAACTGTCGCTCAGGATTTTGACGGTGCTTACACCCTTGATTTCCAAGTATGGAATGGAAGTACACCAGTTGATCCATTAGGTTGGATTTCATATTAAAAAAAGTGTAACTTTGCAAAAATTTTAAGAGATGAATACACTAACAATACTTGCCATATCTTGGCAGCATATCCTTATCGTAGCGATCGTTTTAGTATTGCTTTTTGGAGGAAAGAAAATTCCGGAACTAATGAGAGGAGTTGGTTCAGGAATCAAAGAATTTAAAGATGCGGTAAAAGAAGAAGACAAACCAGGTTCTGAAAACAAATCGTCTTCAACAAACAATAATTCTCCAAGTAACTAAAATTCCTTAGAATTAATGAAATTTACCGAGACTGCATGGAAAGTCTTCAATCAATCTATTGAAGACTATCACGTGTCTGATGACGTTAACACTCTAATTAATAACCCGTTCGAAAAAGATAGTTTGGAACGGATTTTGTATGCAAAGAACTGGATTGATACCGTTCAATGGCATCTGGAAGATATAATTAGAGATGAAAATATTGATCCAGCTGAAGCTCTTCAACTCAAGAGAACAATAGACGCCTCCAATCAGAAAAGAACTGATCTGGTAGAATATATTGACAGCTGGTTCCTTAATAAGTTTGAAAATATAACTCCTAAACCTGAAGCAAAGATAAATACAGAAACTCCCGCTTGGGCAGTAGACAGATTATCCATTCTTTCCTTAAAGGTTTATCATATGTCATTAGAAGCCAATAGAGAATCCGCCTCTGAAGAACACAGAAACAATTGCCAGGCTAAACTGGATGTTCTGCTTATTCAGAAGGAAGATCTATCAACTTCTATAGATCAGTTGCTTGCTGATATTGAAAACGGTAATGTTAAGATGAAAGTATACAAACAAATGAAAATGTATAACGATGAAAGTCTTAACCCAATCCTTTATCAAAAAGGGCAACAAAAATGAAAAGACTAGTTTTTTTTGGAGTATTACTAATATTAACATCTTCCTGTGCAACGGAAAAGCTTAACCTTTCTCCGCTGTCAAATAACTTTTATAGCGATACAAAAGGCTCTGATTCTGATAGAGGTTCAAAGAAGAGTTTTAATATCAATATCAAGGAAAACATAAATGCTTCTGAGATTTCAAATATCATCTCCACTTTCCCTAAGTTTAAAAACAACGGGCTTAATGATGAAGTCACAAGCTTGAAATACAGCCTTCAGAATTATTTATATGCTATTGATGCCAATAATTCTGCAGGTAAAAGCAGAGCACTGAAAAGCTTCGAAAAATCATACAAAAAAATTCAAAAGCAAAGACAAAGCCTTGAAAAGGATGATGATGAAGTTCTTAACAGATACTTGGTACGTTTAAAAACCAATATTTCTGTAATTGAAGATGCTCTACCAGGAAGTTAAAAACTAATTGAACTATCAATGATTAAAATTCAGGCGGAAGCCAATGTTCCTACAGAGCACGGCAATTTCCGAATGATCGCTTTCTCCGAAAATGAAAATGACTGGATGCCTCACATGGCAATTATCGCAGACAATACAGATTTTTCAAAACCTGTTAATGTCCGTTTCCATTCAGAATGTATTACAGGAGAAGTCTTCCATTCAAAAAAATGTGAATGCGGCCAGCAATTGGATGCAGCAATGAAATATATCCACGAAAACGGTGGCATTATTATTTACCTTCGTCAGGAAGGCCGTAATATTGGCATCATCAATAAATTAAAGGCATATTCATTACAGGAAAAAGGACTTGACACCGTACAGGCCAATCTTGAATTGGGACTTCCTGCAGATGATAGAAACTTTGGTGTAGCCATTGACATTCTTAATCTGTTGGATGTAAAAGATGTCAACCTTTTGACCAATAATCCTGAAAAGGTAAAATATGTGGTAGACAGCAATGTTCATCTCAACTCAAGGATTCCTTTACAAATTCCGGCCAACGAAATTAGTAAAGGCTATTTGCAAACCAAAAAAGATTTCTTTGGACATCTACTCGATGACAATGATAACTAGATAAAATAAAAGCTTCAGAATTCACTCTGAAGCTTTTTATTAGGTCTCACTAGACCGGAATATATTTCAGTATAAAACCTGATAAAAACCATGTAATCTCTTTTATAATTAAAATGGAATCTGATTTAATTCATTCCTGTTGTTTTTTTATTCTATTAAAGAGGGTTGGTCCACCTACCTCATCAAAAGATCTTTAACAGCTTTTAAAAGATCATTAAAGATACTATCGTTTATTACTTTCAATCTGATCATTTTGAACTTTTCTATCATTCAACTTATATAAAAATCAAAAGCCCCGGAAGATACTCCCGAAGCTTTTTTAATTATAAAAAACTGAAAAGATATTTCGTAATTAATGAGCATTGATTGTTTTAATCTTTGATTCATCAAGGTTATAATACTTTACTACCGCATTATAATCACTTAAATCAACACTATTAGCTGCTTTTGCAGACTTTTTAGCTGGATCAGCAGGTACTAATACAATTCTAAATGTTTGATTTGTCAAATATTTAGAAATTTCTGCGGATGTCATTTGTGTTCCCTGATTAAAATTTGCTTTTGTTTCAACATTTACAACACTACTATTAAACTTAAAGTTATAATCCAGTTCTCTATTTGTTGGCAAACCATTTACATCATCAAGATAATATGTTTTGGGAATTTGTTGCCACAGATTATCTTCTTTTTTATATACAAGAACGACATCAGTAGATTGAATATTGATATCAGATATTAATGTATAATTGTTTGCTGCTGTAAATGATCCAGTCGCATCCGTCATAATTGGAAAAGTATCATTATCCTTTCCTGGGTTTACCACAACCGGATCATCATTACTATTATCACAACTATATGTAAGAAATCCGACACCGGCTAATAATATAAGTGGAAGAATTTTTCTCATTTCTATAAATGTTTAGTTATTATTTATATTGCGTATTCAAATCATATACCAAAAATTTCAAAATCTTTGTTTTTGTCAATTTTTTTAATTGTATTTTTGTTCTTATTCAAAAAGTCATGAAGAAATTATTATATACTTCACTCTTTATTGCAGCATTGATTAGTCCTAGGATTAATGCCCAGTATCAGCCTAAAAATACTTCGAAAGAAGATCTGAAAAAGGCTCAGCAATGGGTTGAAAAAATTTATAAAAATCTTTCACAGGATGAAAAACTGGGGCAGCTTTTTATTGTTGCTCTTTATACCAATAAAGGAGAAGACTATATCAATCAGGTAAGAAACATTGTTGCTAATGATAAAATCGGAGGTTTAATCCTGATGCAGGATGATGCCGCAAGAGAAATCAACCTGGTGAATGAATTCCAGCAAAAATCCAAAATCCCTTTGATGATCGGAATGGATGCGGAATGGGGTTTATTCCAGAGAATTGCAACAGCACATAAATTTCCATGGGCCATGACTTTGGGAGCTATTCAGGACAAAAATTTAGTGTATCAGATGTCTGCTAAAATTGCTGAGGATTGTCACAGAATGGGGATCAACTGGGATTTTGCTCCGGTAGTGGATGTAAATACCAATCCGAACAACCCTATCATCGGTAACAGAAGCTTCGGCTCTGAAGTGGATAATGTGATCAGCTCTGCTCTATCCTATTCTAACGGACTTCAGGACAATAATATTTTAGCAGCCATTAAACATTTCCCTGGCCACGGAGATACCAGTACGGATTCACATCTTGATCTGCCGGTGGTTTCCCATAATATGGAAAGACTTAACTCAACAGAGCTGGCTCCATTTAAAGCTTTAATGGATAAGGGTATTGGCGGGGTTATGGTAGCTCACCTATACGTTCCAAGCTTAGAATCCGGAAAAGGTATTCCTGCTTCTGTTTCTAAAAATATCATCACAGGATTATTGAAGGATAAACTTGGCTATAAAGGATTAATTATAACAGATGCTTTAAATATGGGCGCTGTTGCTAACAAATACAAACCAGGAGAACTGGATGCTATGGCATTTAAAGCTGGAAATGATATTATGCTTTTCTCTCAGGGAGTTTCTGAAGGGAAAAAACTGATTCAGAAAGCCATTGATAACAAAGAAATCTCTCAATCCAGAGTAGAAGAAAGTGTAAAAAAGATTCTTTTAACAAAATATTTCTTAGGACTTACCCAGTACACTCCGAAAAATCCGGAAAATATCAATGCTGACCTGAATAATGATTCTCATAAAACATTGGTTCAAAATCTTTATTCTAATGCATTAACGTTATTAAAGGATGAAAAAAAACTGCTTCCTCTATCCGGAAAACAAGTTTATTATGTTCCTTTAGAAGAAGCTCCTTACCAGACATTCGCTAATAGAATGGGATCTAATATTATGATCAAAAAGGCAAGTGAGATCAATACCATTCCAGCGGGATCTACAGTAGTTGTTGGTTTCCACAAGGATAATTCAACAGCTTATAAGCCGTATAAAATATCTTCAGAATCTAAACAGGTTCTTGCTGATCTTACTAAAAATCAGAATGTGATTCTTAATGTATTCGGAAGCGCCTATGCTTTAAAAGATATTGATCTGTCAAAAGTTTCCACAGTTCTGGTATCTTATGAAAACAATGACGATTCTATGAATGCAACAGCAGATGCATTAAATGGAAAAACAAAAATTTGGGGCAGACTTCCTGTACTGGTTAACGATCAACTGAAGCCGGGAATGGGTATAGACCTTAATCCTGCTTCCCCGATGAACACAAAATAAAACAACATCAAAAACAACAATAATCTAATGAAAATAGGCATACTTTGCTACCCAACCTATGGTGGAAGCGGAATTGTAGCAACAGAACTGGGAATGTCTCTTGCCAACAAAGGATATGAAGTACACTTCATCAGCTCTGCTCTTCCTGCAAGATTAGACATTACCAATCCGAATATTTTCTTTCATAGAGTAAATGTTCAGACATATCCGCTTTTTCAGTATCAACCTTATGATATTGCGCTAAGTTCAATGATCTACAGGGTTGTTAATCTATATAAACTGGATCTGCTACATGCTCATTATGCCATTCCTTATGCATATGCGGCTTTTACAGCTAAACAGATGCTACGGGAAGACAATAATGATATTCCTTTGGTCACTACTCTTCACGGAACGGATATTACCCTTGTAGGGCAGCACCCAAGTTATAAACATGCAGTAGAGTTTTCTATTAACCAATCAGATGCGATTACTTCGGTTTCTGAAAGCCTGAAAAAAGATACGCTTCAGTTTTTCAATATCAAAAAGGAAATCCAGGTGATTACCAATTTTATTGATAATTCTGAATTTGACGACTGTACGGAATGCCAGAGAACTCAGTTTGCAAATCCTGATGAAAAAATATTGATCCACGTATCGAATCTTCGTCCCGTAAAACGTGTGGATGAAGTATTACAGATCTTTAAAAATGTTGAGAAAAAGGTAAAATCTAAACTTATCATCATTGGTGAAGGTCCTGATATGGAAAAAGTGAATCAATTCCTTGAAGAAAACCCGGATCTTATCTCAAAAATCCGCCTTCTGGGGAAAGTAAATGATCTTTATAAAATTCTTCAGCTTTCCGATGTGTTTTTACTTCCCTCAGAGCAGGAGAGTTTTGGTTTAGCGGCTTTGGAAGCAATGGCGGCTTATACTCCAGTTATCAGTTCTAATGCAGGAGGAATTCCTGAGGTAAATATTCAGGGAGAAACGGGATATTTAGCAGAAATCGGAAATGTAGAAGCGATGAGCAACTACACTATCAAATTATTAAGCAATGATGAACTTTTAGCCAAAATGAAGAAAAATGCAAAAGAACAGGCTATAAAATTCGATTTGAAAAACATTCTTCCTATCTATGAAAAAATGTATAGAACAACTATAGAAAATTTTAAAGAAGAGCTGACGAAAGTATAAATATTTACATTACACTCTTTAAAATTTATATCAAAATAACAACTTTAAAATCTTCTGTATTTGCAGAAGATTTTTTGATGTATAAATATTTATGAAGTATTTATGAAGCTACACTATGGCAACATATGTTGTATCTATGTTGTACCTAGAAATTTTAAAATAAATAGGAAATTACCGAATTTTGCCTATCCCATTTTATAGAATATGAGAACTGATAGATCTAAAGCTCCAAAAGCCATTATCGTGTTCTCCTTGAATAAATCAATACAAATCCATAAACAAATGAAAAAAAAAATTATTTTAATGCTATCAATGATACCATGCCTGTCATTTGCCCAGGTAGGAATATCTACCGATACACCAACCGCAACATTAGATGTAAATGGAAATACAAGAGTTAGAAATCTAACCGGAACAACTAATAATTCAACATTATATCCTAATTCGGTGGTTGTAACGTCCAATGACGGCACACTAACCAATTCAAGTGCCTTAAATATCTTATACTCATCAGGAATATACAGGTGGTCAGACTCCAACAATAACTGGACAAATATCAGAACAGGCAGTAAAGAAGCGAGGCTCGATTTCACAGGGCGCGCTTCAATTTCAGGTCTCCCGGCAATAACATTTTCACTTCTGTATAAAGTAGGGGGCACAATGACTATTATTCAGAGTCCTGTTGTATCATCAGGAGGAACCGGCACTGTTACAAATATAACAGCCAACAGTTTTACTCTTACTATAACCATGCCTAGCTCATTACCGCAGGTTTTCAATTTCACTTTTACAACGACAAATGGTATTACCTCCATTAATGCCGGAAATGCCGGTGGTACTTTTTGGATTCAGGGAACCTGGCATTCCATGCCGAATTTAAATTAAACACAAGAAATAAAATATGGCTGAGCTAGGCATTAACAAGAGTCTTTTAATCAAAATAAGGAAAAGTATTAAAGAACAGATTTAAAATTACCTAATAAAAAATAATCTTTCTACATATTGACATATATAGAACGCTGCTTGAAAAACTTCAACATCGTACTCATCAAAGCATGATATTTATATTTATCTTGATCGCAATACTTATTCCCAATTACTGAAATGATGAGAAAAAAAATTGCTTCCACTCTGTTTATAAGAAGCCTTATAATAAGTCTTCTCTGCATAGCCGGAATCTCCTCATGCCACCAGCCGGAAGAAACAGCAACCTCTGATACCAGTTTTACTTTTAGTGTTATGCAATTCAACGTTTGACAGGAAGGGACTATGATAACAGGAGGTTTTAATGCTATTGTCAATGAAATAGCAACCCACAATCCTGATTTTGTTACCATGTCAGAGGTGAGAAACTATAACAATACCTCATTTTACGAAAGAATACTGCAGGCATTAGAAAAAAGGGCATGAAGTATTTTTCTTTTTCAAGTTATGAAACTGCTATTCTGAGCAGATATCATATCAAAGAATTCAGTAAGGACAATGCTATTCACAGTATACATAAATAAATTGATTACTGAAATTAAGGGACGGGAAATAGCCGTATACTCTGCTCATCTGGACTATACTCACTATGCAGTCTATCTTCCACGGGGATATGATACCAACAGATCATAAAGCTGTTATAAGTACTTTCAAGATTAAAAGATAACCAGAATACTATCGAGTAAAAAACTTAACAATCCCTGCTGCCTATTTCATAATGGAAACTATTGAATGGATTTATTAATATATAGCTCTATGACGGAGAAGCTTCTTCAATATCTTTGGAACTATAAGGTTTTTAAATATTTTGACTTCAAGGATGTTGAAGGAAATTCTGTTGAGATCATACAATTCGGAAAATGGAACAAAGATGCAGGTCCGGATTTTCTGGATGCTAAAATCAAAATCAACGGCGTAGTTCTTGCCGGAAATATAGAGCTGCATGTCCGTTCTTCAGACTGGATTTTCCATAATCATTCTCAGGATCCGAATTACCAGAACATTATTCTTCATATTGTTTTTCAACATGATACTGAAATTAGTATGCTTACTGATCAGAAAGTTCCGACTCTCGAACTGAAACATTATATTGATGAAAATATAGTATGGAAATATGAAAGATTAATCCATAGCAACCAGTTTATTGCCTGTGAAAATATTTTTAATAAAGATAAAATTCCTGTGAATTTTCATGAAGGAAATATTCTGAAAAAACTGGAAGAAAAGTCTCATGAGCTTGAGCAAAGCTTAATTCTGTACAAAAATAATTTTGAAGCGGTTTTATTCCACAGCCTTGCTTATTCTTTCGGATTAAAAGTGAACGCTTATATTTTCAGACAAATTGCAGAAAGCGTGGATTACAGTATAATTAATAAGATCAGGCAGAATTCCTTACAGCTTGAAGCACTCTTGTTTGGAATTTCCGGATGGCTCACTAGTCCTGAAGACGGGCAAATGAAAATATGGAAACGGGAATTTGATTTTCTAAAAGCAAAGTTTAAGATTTCAGATCTGGTATTCCATCCTAAATTTTTAAGATTACGACCACCTAATTTTCCAACAATACGTTTGTCTCAACTCGCAAACCTTTATCAACATCAGAATTTATTTTCAAAAGTAATGGATGCAGAAAATATTGAAGAGCTGTATGATCTTTTTAAATCGGTGAAAGCTTCTGAATACTGGGATTGTCATTTTAATTTCGGAATCATTTCAAAAGTACAGCCCAAGGTGTTGAGTAAGGATTTTATTGACCTCATCATTCTGAATACCATTCTTCCTTTACAATATACTTACCATAAATATCACAGTGAAGAAATTGCGGATAAGATCATGGAATTTTATCAGAATATTACTGCTGAAAAAAACTCAGTAGTCCAGAACTGGAAAAATCTTGGAGTACCCATCATTAATGCCCTCGAAAGCCAGAGCCTTATTTATCACTATAAAAATTCATGTGACAAAAAAAATTGCTTAACTTGCAGTATTGGATTTAAACTTTTAAAAGAATCTTGAAATGCTGAGTAATATCCGTCATAAAATGGAAAGAGAATGGTTTGGTGTACTGACAAGAATGGGTGCTAAGCTGGGAATTCCCGTTTCCAAATTAAGGGTCTTTTTCATCTACTCTACTTTTGCTACGGCCGGATTTTTCTTTCTGATTTATCTGGGTTTGGCATTTACTTTGTGGATTAAAGATATTTTCATCACAAGAAGACCAAGCGTCTTTGATTTATAATGATTATGGAATTTTTGCCAATTACTTCTGCTGAAGATCATAGAGTTCAGGAGATCTATACTTCTTATATCAGTACTTTTCCTGTAGACGAACAAAGAGATAAAGAACAGTTTCTGAATTTATTTTCAAATCCAAAAGTAAGTTTCATGTCTATCATGCACGAATCTGAAGCAATAGGCTACCTCATCTTATGGGAGCTAAGTTCTTTTGTTTTTGTAGAACATTTCGAAGTGTTTGAGTCTTTCAGAAGCAAAAAACTGGGATCTCATATCATGCAGCACTTATTGGAAAACTATCCGAGAATTATCCTGGAAATTGAACCTGAAGATCTGAATGATGATGCTAAAAGACGTTATTCTTTCTATCAGAGAAATAACTTCGGTTTGATTGATACTACTTATATACAGCCAAGCTATGGAGAAGGGAAACAGTCTCTGAACTTATGGCTGCTGGCCAATTATTCTCCTGAAAACGTAGAGGAGATTAAAACTGAAATTTGTGATACTGTTTATCCTTAATATAGAACGCCGGAAATATTCCGGCGTTATTTTTTGATTGAGGATGAAGGGTTAATTGGGATAGCAGTATTAACCACAGATTGCTCAGATTTTCACACATGTTTGTACTTTATTCTTTCTATGGATTGTTAAACTGATCGTATCTAATTCACTTCGTATTCCAGTTTTATGGTGATACTGGCTTCTTTTTCTTTGGAAGATGTATTGAATGTTCCGCCATAAGAATAGTCTTCGTTTGAGTTGGGAGCTGTGATCTGAATGACTCCCATGGTGGCTTTTTTAAGATTTCCTAAACTGCTGCCGGAGTTTTCTGCAATTTTTTCAGCGCGTTCCTTAGCGTCTTTTGTCGCACTGGCAATCATTTCCTGCTTTACAGTGGCCAATTTGGTATAAAAATAAGAAGGCGAAGAAGAGGTGAACTCTATTCCGCGGTTGATAATTTCAGTGATATTTCTGGAAAGGTTTTCAATTTTACCTACTTCCTTACTTTCGATAGATACATTTTGGGATAAGTTGTAACCAGAAAATTCGCCCTGTACATAATTTCCATTGGAATCATTATAACTCCTGAACTGCTTCTGAATATCCACAGAAGAAAATACAATCTCATTCTGTTTTATTCCCTTTGAAATGAGATAATCATTGATGACTTTCCTGTCCAGGGCTAATTCATCATACGCTGATTTCAATTCAGAATTATTTTTAGAAAAACTTCCTGACCATGTAATTAAGTCAGAAGTAAACTGTTTGGATCCTAAACCTGTTACGGCGATTGTATTTTCAGATTTATTTCTGTTTTTGATTGCATTTCCCAAAAAACCGAGGCCAAGAACAAAACCCAAAGCTCCTATGGCTACTGCAATAATGTTTTTATTCATAAAATGTGTGAATTTGGTTTAATTATGAGATTATTGCAGCAATTTCCATTCCAATATTTTAAGATTTTTTTAACACTAATTGAGCTTGATCTATTTATGACTATTATTGAGCCTTTCAATAAAAATAGGGATTACTTCTTCCATCCTCAAAAGAACTCCCGACAGATTTCTGGCTTTTACATAGGTACGAACCTGAGGTTTCGCTGAAAATGAAAATTCAATAAATTCCGAAATTTTATCGGCGGGAATTCCGGCTTTGACAAAATAATCATCCTCTACTCTGCTCCGAACCCAGGCAATATGTTCCTGCAGATCATCATATCTGTATTGTCTTTTCTGTTTTCTTGCCTTACCGCTTATCAGATCATAAGCTCCCTGTACATTAAGGTTTCCTAGTAACATGGGTAAAAGAACACTTTTCACTTCTGCCGGTTTTTCCCGCATCTTTCCCACAGGTTCAGGAAGACCAACAGCCTGTTTTACCTGTTCCCCTTTATCTGCTTTCGCAACGATTCTGGAATCCTGTTCAAGATCACCTGATAGCTTTTTTACAATCTTCACTTCTCCGACATCTTTGGGAATTTGAAAAAGAGTTATTAACAATTGTGCATTAGTTCCATCTGAAATAACCCTTCTGGAAACTCTCTTGAAATCTTCTTTCACAAACCTCAGTTCATCATTGGGGTTGGCTTCAATGGAAAATATTCCCTGTGAATTGGAGTATACTTTTTTATCCGTAGATATATTAACAATGGTTACAGCACTCAAACTTCCTCCTTCCTCATCAATAATCCGCCCTGTTATCATCTGTTGAGAAAACAAAAGATTACTGCACAACATCACAAGGAAAATAAATCCTCTTTTCCAATACACACTTACTCTATTTTTTAAATTGTAATCCAATTGTTTTTTTATCTATAAAAATACCAGTATTTTATCTGGCATCAAGCTTATTTAATTTGCGATATTCTAAAAAAGCTAATCTTAATTCAAATTCTAATACATTCCTATTGAAATCCTTTCTGAATTTTTTTGAAAGATCTCTTGTTTCTTCTGCATACAGTAGAAATGTATCAATCTGTTCATCTTCCATCCCATATTTTCTCAGAAAATCTAAGTTTACTTCATTTTTAAGCTGTACCATAAAATCATGAAACTCCATATAATTAGCTTTGGTAATTTTGGGTTTGTTCACATTAGTAATTAGATTGACCGCCTTACCAATGATGCCAAAAACATCTACCTGCCCTACTTTGTAATCATGACCTGTAAAGGTTTTAGAAATGGATTTATCTGGTAGAGGTTCATTTAAAGGACTCCTCATATATTTTGACATATCCGATTTTAAAGACCTTAGTTTTTGAGACTCATTGAGGCGTTTACTGTCTTTTTCCAGGTTTCCGGTAGGCCTGAAGGCAATTTGTACTTCCGGAATCTGGATCACTGCTTTTTGGAGAATCATCAGCACAGGTGTATTGAAGTCTTCTTTTGCAATCTTCTTACTGGCACGATAATATCCTTCTTTTATTGCTCTTATTTCATCATTTTCATCAGCATTTATCACAAATTTTCCTGAGGATTCACTCAGTACAGATATATTTTTTGAAACATTAATGATTAATACCGGATTGATATTGACATTACTATTGTCTGCAACGAGTCCTGTTACTTTTTGCTGCGAGAATACTACAGTAGACACACAGAGCAAACTCATGGATAGATTTTTTTTATAAGTTTTCATTTTGGTTATCTTTGAGTCTTTGTTGCACGGTAAGATGATATTCTTGTCAGAACAAAACGTTGAAATCTATTCAGGTCTTCATCACTGCAGAAGCCATATTTTAAAATCTTCTTTCTTTCAAAACCACCGGCAAATACATATGAAATAAAATGATCTATCAATGGCTTTTCAATTTTAAGATCGGTAAAATAATCATCTCCTAAACTCGCTCTGATATATTTCATAAAATCAATATCATCCCATTTATTGTTTGCTTTTCCAATCATAAATCCTTCTCCTTTTGGCTGTACAAATTCACCGGGTTTTGCTGCAAGTATTCTTGGATCTGACTTCTGTACCATATACTTCCCTAAATCAGCCAAAAGTTTTTCTACCTTTTTAGGCTTGTTGTAGATCTTTGAATCTATTTTCAGATTTCCAGTGAGCCCCTGCTTAACTACTACTTCAGGAATCTGAATGGTTGACCGGACAAGGCTGATATTCATAGGTGACTGTACGTTTTCCTGAGATACCTTTTTCACATCTCTATCATATCCTGCTTTTATAAATCTCAATTCATCTCCTACTCTTCCGGAAATCATAAAATGACCATCTCCGTTTGAAAGTACCATTTCATCGGTCCGGATATTGACTACACTGACTTCTGGCATTTCAGCTCCACTCTCAGAAACTACTTTTCCGAAGATATAACTTTGGGCATTGGAATGAATGAAGAAAATCAGAGATAAGAAAAGAAGTAGTTTGAATTTCACAGGTTATTTTTTATAGAGCAAAGCTAAAATTATTTTTAATTTGTTACATAAGTTTAACCACCGTTAACGCCTTTTAATATTTCTTTCTGGCTTTTGCTTCTGAAACTGTTAAAGACGCAGATTGAATTGTTAAATTTTCTTTTAAATTTTAGCTAACTTGCAGTCTCAATTCTCTTTTTACAATGCAAAATTCTTATACAGTCATCAATGCCTCTGCCGGATCCGGGAAAACATACGCCCTGGTTCAGCGACTTCTGATGATCTGTCTCCGTTATCCTAATCAACAGCAATCGATCAGGAATATTCTCGCCCTGACCTTTACGAATAAGGCCGCCAACGAGATGAAGGAAAGGATTTTGTCATGGCTAGGAAATTTCTCAGCTAGTAATTATGCAGAGAATGCTGATCTTAAAAATATTCAGAAGGCTTTTGAAGAACAGGGATTAAAAATTACTATTGATGAACTGCATCATCGGTCTAAAAGATTACTGGATCATATTCTTCATAACTACTCCACTTTAAATATCGGGACGATTGACCGTTTTAATTCAAGATTGGTGAGAAGCTTTTCTTATGAATTGGGACTGGCAAAAAATTTCAATCTTGAAATTGAAGCCGAACCGTTTCTTATTGAAGCGGTAGATAAAATGCTGGATCAGATTGGTGAAAATGATACGATTTCTAATTCTTTCATGGATTATGTAGATTACAGCCTTGAAAACAATGAAAGGATCAATCTTAACAAAAACCTTTATGATTCGGCAAAGGAGTTTGTAAAAGATATTCACTATGAGCACCTGAAAAACAATGATAGTTTTGATGATGCCAATTATGAAAACATCAAAAACACACTTCGTAAAGAGATTGTTCTGAATAAAAAACAGGCGACAGAACTTGCTACGGCATCTATTGAGATATTCAAATCCAGAAATATTGAGATTGAAGATTTTGCTCAGGGGAAAAACGGAATCGGAGGTTTCTTTACCAAAGTGATTGATTTTCACCAACAGAAAAGAGCTGGTTTTCCGTTTCCTACTACACAGGAAGAATCTGTAGTCAACAATTACAGGAAAGGAGCCTCTTCAAAATCTAAACATAAAGAAGCTGAAATTTTTGAAATTCTGGATCAGCTTATTGAAAACAGAATGAAACTTATTCTTCTGTATATTGAAACTCAGAAGAAAGAAAAAGTTTTGTCTGCCTTGCTTCCTTTAAAGGTTAATAAGGATATTCAGGATGAGCTGAAGAAAATTGAGGAAGAGAATGATCTTGTTCTCCTTTCAAAGTTTAATATTCTTATCAATGAAAATCTTAAAAACGAACCGTCTGCCTTTATTTATGAAAAGGTAGGAGCACAGTTTCAGCATTATTTCTTTGATGAGTTTCAGGATACATCGGAATTGCAGTGGCAGAATTTTGTTCCGTTGAGAGATCATAGTGTTTCCACTGAGTATACTTCTTTTACTTTGGTAGGAGATCCCAAACAGAGTATCTACAGGTTTCGTGGGGGAGAAAGTAAACTGATGCTGGATATCATCAACAAAAAGGAATTTTCTCCTAAGGAAGCGGATCTTCTGGTTCTTAAAGATAACTGGAGAAGTGCCAGAAATATTGTACAGTTCAACAATGAATTATATCAGTATCATTCTCTGGAACTGGAAGAGGAACATAAAAATATTTTCGGGGCGGATGCTGAGCAAACTCCTAAATCTAAGATTGACGGACGTGTAAAAGTAAACCTGATCGAAAATCTTACCAATGAAGAATTTTATGATGATACATCAGAGAGCATGCGGAAAGATATTCAGGAATGTCTGGACAATGGATTTAAGTTCTCTGATATTACGATTCTATGCCGTGGAAATTTTGATATTTTCAGCTATTCTCAAAAACTTGGAAATTTAAAGGCCAATTATCATGGTGAGGAAACCAATATTAAAACCATCTCTGATAAAGGTCTTACGCTGGAGCTTTCCAACACCTTAAAGGCAGTTATTGAGTTTCTAAGGTGGGAAATTAATCCGAAGAATAAGCCTTGTCTTATTATGATGATGTATTATCTGAATACCTTGGGGAAAATTCACATGGCAGATTTTACGCTGGAAATGAAGGAAATTCTGGATATTGAAGGTCATGAAGAAATTCTTCAGTTTCTACAACAGAAATATTCATTACAGCTGAAGCAGGATCATTTTCCGAGATTCAACCTTTATAACTTTATAGAGTATTACATCAATGAATTCTCTGTAGAAAATAAGGAAACGGACTTCCTGCTTAACTTTTTGGAAATGCTCTTCAATTTTACACAAAATGCTGGTGCAAGTACCAAAGAATTTTTAAAATACTGGGATGAAGAAGCTTCGTCCTACACCATTCAGGCTTCTGAAAATATAGATGCCATTCAAATTATGACGATCCACAAGTCTAAGGGACTGGAATTTCCTATCGTTTTTATTCCCATGATGAATAAAAACCGGGACAGCGAATTTACCAATTGGTTTGAGACGAATGAGAGTGATGCTTTAAAATCCGTTAACATCAACCAGTTCAGTAAGAATCTGGAGGTGTATGATGAGGAAATTCAGAAGTTCAATAAAAAGAATTCATATAAAAACCTTATTGACAGGCTCTGTTTGCAGTATGTAGCAACAACAAGACCTGTTGAACAGTTATTTTTTTATCTTCAGAAAGCTAATAAAACATCTAATAATCTTGAGCTATTAGAATTTATTCAGACCAAAAACACTGAAAATGCTGATTCATTTGATCTATATGAAGTACAACCGGAAATGCTGAAGAAACATTCAAAAACGAAGACTTCATCTTTTAAAACTCAGAACATTCAGAATCTGAAAAACGTCAATGAAAAGAGTACTTCTATCAAAATTGCTACTCCGTCGAAAAACTATCAGGTACGAAACGAGAAAGTAAGAATCGGGCTTTTTGTACACGAGCTTTTATCTAAAATCAATACTGAAAAAGATATTAACAAAGTATTGGAAGGCTACGCTTTGGAAGGTCAGATTACATTGGAAGAGAAGAATGAAATACAAATTACTTTACAGGAAATTGTCAAAACGTATTCTGAATTCTTTGATGAAAAGTGGGAGGTTATCAATGAAAAGGATATTATGATCTCTGAAAATGGGGAAAGCCATATCTCAAGACCTGACCGTATTCTGAAAAGTGAAGAAGGCTATATCATTGTCGACTTTAAAACAGGTGAAGAGAAAGGTAAGGATGAAGAACAGGTACAGGGATACAAAAATATTTTGGAAAGATTGGGTAAAAAAGTTCTGAAAACACAGATAATCTATCTCTAAATCTTATTTTATTCTGATAGATTTCAATATCATAAAGTCAGGATGTGATATTTTTGGTCAACAATACAATTTCTTGCGCCAAAATGGTAATACTATTTTCTTAACCAAAATATAATACTCATTGAAGCACCTAAGACAATAGATTAAATTGTATCTTTCGTCATATAAAAACTACTGGAAAATGTAAAATCATTGCTACCCTTAAAAACTAACACAAGTATTAATGATCTAACCATGAAAATTTATCTTATCTCATTTCTTATAAGCGTCATTATGATCGCCTTATCCGGAACTGTCATATTTAATATTCTCGATTATATTGATCCTCCTGTAACCAAGGAAGGTTTTAGGTATATGCCTACAGAAAGTCTTTTTAAATCTGCTTTTTTGAGTATCATGATAGGTTCTATTGTTTTTATTGCGGCTGTTAGAATACAAAGGCAAAGGCAGAGTAAATAAACATCCGAGCCCATCAAAGATGCAAAAGGTTAAGCTAAAAAAAAGAAGCTAATATTTAACCTTAACCCATTCATGGGATTAATTAAACATGGATTCCAAAAAGTCGCATCGAAAATAATTCTTACTACAAATTTTCATTTTATAGTAATCCTTTTTCCAATTCTGATTTCGATTTCGAATAAAAATAAAATACATATCAGTACCCTAATTTTGTATCAGGAATTAATTTTATGTATCAAAATAAAATCATCATACTCTATAATTTTATGTATTTTAGATTTAAATATACTGACAAATCTATATGGAAATGCCCTTTTTCACAAAACCAAGGCAATTAAACAACCATGACATCAGAACATTAATACTTTCTTCTTTCGGAGGAATGCTGGAGTTTTATGATTTTGTGGTATTTATTTTTTTCGCAAAAATAATTGGAGAGCATTTCTTTCCACCCACCTTAGATTCTTTCTGGGCATCAATGAATACCTACGGTACATTTGCTGTAGGCTTTTTGTAAGACCTGTCGGAGGAATGATCATGGCACATTTCGGAGATCTTTTCGGGAGAAAGAAAATATTTTTCTTATCCATCGTTCTGATGGTATTTCCAACATTGGCCATAGGTTTTTTACCCACTTACCAACAAATCGAGTATTTTGCCCCTATACTTCTTCTGGTGGTACGAATTTTACAGGGTTTTGCCATTGGAGGAGAAATTCCCGCAGCCTGGGTATTTGTAGCTGAACATGTTCCGGGAAACCGGGTAGGATTAGCTGATTCCATGATTACTGCCAGCCTTTCTATGGGAGTGTTATTGGGTTCTGCTATTACGCTTTTTATCAATACATCCTTTTCTACAGAAGAGGTTTTTAACGGAGCATGGAGGTATCCTTTCATTCTGGGTGGGCTATTTGGTATCGTTACCATTTTTCTCCGCAGGTATCCCAAGGAAACTCCTGTTTTCATTGAAATGAAAGAAAAGAAGACCTTAAGCGAAAAAATACCGTTGCAAAAGATCTTTCAATTTCATCTTCCGGATATCAGTTTTTCGATCCTGCTCACCTGGATTTTTACAGGGTGTTCTATCCTTCTTACCCTGATGATTCCCAACTTAATGAGTAATTTTTTTAATATTACAAGAAAAGAAGCAATCACCATGCAAAGCTATACATTGATCACCATAAGTCTTGGAGCTGTTTTGGGAGGAATAATGTATGATAAAAAGGGAGCAGGTAGGATGCTCATGCTGTGGAGTACCTTTTATGTATTATTTCTTGCCATACTGGGAGTATACCTGGGATTTCGCACAATGATAAAAAATAAGAAATAAAAATATCTGTCGACAAAAAATCACTACTCCATAGAATTGTAATAGTGGTTTTATATTGTGATTCAAAATCATAATTAGTAATTTTTTATCTCACAAAAAAGATTGTTTTTTTTCAGGATCATATCTAAATATTTTCCACGACTGCTAACCTCCCTTTGGTATGGAGCAAAAAGCCGAGTTACACCATTAAATTCTTTATTGAGTTCTATCAATTCTTCTTTCTGTTGATTATCCAACTGAGATGTAGAAAACTTTTTATTAAAATTAATTAATTTTTTAACGATAATTTCCTTTTCTACGATTTCCTTTTCAGTTGCATTCAAAGTACAAATTCCGTATATCCCATTACAGTAATGGTCCCATTCATTATCAAAATAATGTTCAAAAAGTTCCTCAATCAAATTGCTATTTTCATCAAAAATGTTTCCATATGCAAAATTCCTGTCCTTATGCTCTAGCAAAACATTCTTAAAGTTCTCTTTAAATCTTTGTTTGAATTCTGTGGATTGTAATGTATTTTTTTTGAAACCTTCTATCAATGATAAAATATGTTTCCCAAAATATTCTTCTTTTATATTTTCATTTGTTTCATCGCCTAAAGGAGATAGAATCTTGACTTCCGATTCAACAACATAAGAAGCCGCTGGAATAAGCTTTTCATTCAATAAAAAATTTAAAAAATCAATATCAATAGCTGTTAATCGAAGTAAATCATATTTTTCAACATAATGTAATCGTATATATTCTATATTTTTCATATTCTTTTAATTACTATAAACTTACAAAATAAAAAACAGTCCAATTAGAAGCTTCTTGTTATTCTACTTTAAACACTTCTGTGCTATTTAAATTTGTTCTGATTAATCTTTCAAATGTATTTTACATTGAGTTTCATGGATGGTTATATACTAATAATAAGTAGCTGTTATGATATGAGAAAATATTGCTTCCACTTGGTAACAGTATTTCTGCTTAACTTAAAATACCTTGCCAATTCGGTATTATTGATATTATGTTTCTTTTGATATTCCAGAATTTCAACTATCGTAGATCTATCATATGAACGAAACCTCTGATTTTCCCTATCCTGTTTTTGTGAGTTTTTTGAAATAATAGAATTCAATTGTATAATATCAAAAAATGATAAATCCTTTTGAGATAAAATTTTCTGGCATTCGTCAAGATGTTCCGGATATTTTTGTTGGATAAGATCCTTATAAATCTTTTTATAATTGGGTCTGTTCATTGTTTGGATATTTTTTCAGCCATTTGTATAATGTTGTTCTTGGAATTCGATATTCCTCCACAACTTTCTGTTGTGTTTTTTTATGATCGATAATCAGTTCTACTATAAAATCAATGATTTCTCTTGTATAAACATTCTTTTTAAATTCCGGCAGAACTGACTTTTTCTTCTCTTTATTGTCATTATTAAGACCTATACTTCTAGGGGGAGAATATAAAATGAGATGTTGGGAATAAACACGAAAAAAATCATACTCCAATAATTTACACCACTTCAATAAAATATCTGTAGACAAATTTTCCTGTTGAAACATCTCTTTCACTTGCGGTTCTGTATGCTTCATAAAATTGACGATTCTTTCCATAGATATCTCTTCTTCTCTTAACTTAATTTGAATAAGTTCTCCGATATGTATATTTTTAAAATTTTGCATATTTGTTAAAAAAAATAAAAATCAGGAATGAAATTTCACAAAATCACTTTTTAAAGTCAAGTGTTTAAACACAACAAATTATAATTCCTTCAAAAACATTCCTGAAAAACTTGTATAAAAAAATATTTTTTTTATACAATCCTACTTATTCTCCCAACCTAAAGAAAACAAGCTTTATATAATGGTTTATTGCATTGTATTCAGTTTTATAATAAGTAGTATTGGGATTATATCCAGATCCTAAAAACCACACTGTTAAATTATTTACAGGAGCTGTCAGATTGGCAAATGCTGTCCCATTCAGCCATTCTCCATAAAAAGTATTGAATATATTATTATTGTTAGATTTTAATTGGAATTGGCCATATTCAAAACCGCTTATATCATGTGTTATAAAGATCAGATACCTCCCAGGGGGAACATTTATGGAATTGACATCATTTGTAGCCCCTAAATTGTCATATACTATACTCCCCTTTCCTCTTTCCTGGCTGAATGTATTGTTACTTGTATTATCCATATTAAGGGTAGTATTTCCACCCATTTCCCAAACAGTTATATTTTTATTCGTTAAAGATTGCCATGTACCAAGGCCATTAGCATCAGACATTAACATCCTCCCTTCTTTCTGGTTCCCGTCTACCAGCTTAAAACCAGGGGTTGGAACAGTGGCAGTACCTCCTGTTTGTATTTCTATTTTTGCAGAGGGAGCAGTGGTTCCAATACCGATACTACCAGAGGACGTAACAACAAAATCATTAGCTTGCTGAGCAGCAGAAGGAGCTCCTGTTGCAGGATTATCTTTTTTCCCATCTACATGTAATACCCCTCGAGGATTAGGAGTGTTGATACCGACTTGAGCCAAAAGAACATGATTAATGCTTAAAATGGCCACTGTCCATAATACTTTACTTTTTTTCATCGTGTGTTAATAAATATATTTTTTTTTTCTACTGGTGTACAATCTTTAAAACATCACCGGTTCTATAGAGGGTACCCGATTCTAGCCCCGCCGCCAGAGCTGCTGCATTGTCTGCATACTCCCGAATTCCATTTCCTGAATTAGTAGAAGAAGTAACTTTATCCTGAAATCTGATTCCCCCAATAAAACTCGAAAATACCAACTGCTCTGACTTAGTACTGGTCCCATGCCCTCCCAATACAATACTATTATCATGATTTACCGTATTTTGTGTTCCAATAGCAACAGAACCACCTAAAACCGTTTTACCAATCGTATGATTGCTTCCTATCGCAACAGAAAACTGAGAATTAACCCTATTGGACTGTCCAAGAGCAACGGTAGCTATATTAGAAGAATAATTTCCGTATCCTGCTGCCAGCGAATAATCTCCACCTGCGCTATTTCCAAAGCCAAATGCTGCCCCGGAATCTCCCTTGGCTGAATTTCCAGCACTTCCTACCGCAATACTGTTTTTCCCCGGGATTTCATTTCTATCGTATTCTCCTCCTCTGATAGCTCCTTTAACCTGTAAAGAAGCGACAAGAATTTCATTAGAAGAACTAAAATCTCCAATCCCTACTTTACCGATTCTATAAATATTTTGTGTGCTCTCAGAGGCTTTTACCATTGTACCTGCTGCCAACCAAGACTCTAATGCTTCCGTACGAACCCATTTACTTCCATCATTATAATACTCACCTGGAGTTACATCTCCATCAGTTACAGTATTATATACAACCATTCCGGCCACATGTCCTGCAAGTGGTGCTGCATTGGTTGTATTTTTTAAAATGACTCTGTTCAGAAGCAATCCTTTATTTTCAGAAGCAAGAGTAAGATCAGAACTTGGGTGAGGCTGTGGAGTATTAATACCTACTTGACCGTAGGACATCGCTGCAGAAAATATCATTCCTGTCAATAACTTTTTTTTCATCATGTGTATTTTTAAAATAACTTCAATAAATCTGTACAAGATTTTTATGCTTTAGGATAACAAAATTATATTCAGAAGATATAAATCCCAAATAAAACAGTACTTAATCTCTACTCACTCCTTATTCCCATTTTACAAAATACTGAAAAACAACAAATTAAAAATAATATTTTACAAACTAATCAAAAATTCATTTAAATCTTTTTGTGAGTCTTGCATGTTAATTTTTTTCCTAATCCGAAACTTTCGATTCTCAATAGTACGTATTGAGGTATGTGTGTAGGATGCAATTTCCTTGGTTGAAAAATGGAGATGCAACATAGCACAACATTTAAGATCATCAATAGTAAGCTCTGAACTTAAAGAATATAGTTTCTCAAAAAAATCCGGATAGATTTCCTTATACCTTTTAAGAAAAACAGGATTGTCTTCCACTGCATATTGGATAATATCATCTAATGTATTATGTTTTTTTAACTGGCTTTGCAATTGTTGAATACTTTCCTGTTTTTCTTTAATGGTTTTTTGCTGAGCTTCTACGCTCAACTTCTGTCTCTTGAATCTGGTATAATATATATAATAAACAACCGAAAGAAAAATAATAGCAATAAAAGAAATAAGTGCTGTAGTTTTGAAAAAGTTAGTTTTTCTCTCTTGTTTTTTTTGGTTTTCATTTATAATATTTTTTACAGATGTTTGAAGTGCTTCTTTTTTCTTATAAGACTGCTGGTCAACTATGTTAGTGTACTCTTTATCAATATTCTCATTTTTCTCCGAATTCCCTTCCAAACGGTAAGCTTCCTTTAATTGTCTTAAAAAATTACTTTTATCCTCTGGTAAATTTAATTTTTTAGACAAATAAAGCCCTTTATATAAATAATAGATAGCACTATCTGATTGTCTAGTACCTATATAAAGATTTCCAGCCCTATCATACAGAACCATATCACTATAATCAGATTCACCTATATAGTTTTTTAACAGTTGCCTATTCACCTTTTTGGCTTCTTCATACATTTTATTGGCTACATAATCTGCAGTGATATTAATAAGTGCATTCCGGATGTACTGTCTATTATTAAGCTTTTTGGCAAGCAGCAGAGTCTTTTTATCTAATTCTAGCATTTCAAGTTTATATTTTTCAAAATCACATTCATTCAGAATCTGATTATAGTAAATACTTACTTTATACTGAGCTGCTATATAATCAGGGCTGTTATTACTCTCTGCTAATGTCATAGCTTTTTTCCCCATCATTATTGCTTCTTCTTTTAGCCCTACTTTAGAATACTGCATTCCAACAATTCCCATGGCAATAGATTCAATGTCCATATAATGGTTAGACCTTGCTTCTTCCATCGCTTTTTTTCCATATTCTAAGGCTTTGGGATAATCTGAAATATTATAATATATTAATGCTTTTATAGCTTCACAATTGTTTGCAAAATATAAATCTTCTACTTTTAATGCTCGATTTTGTAAATCCTGAAGTTTCATTAAAGCTTCATTTGGATTATCCAGACCATTAACAAGGATTTTATCTCGTTCTTTTTCCAATAACACCCTTGAAGATCCTTTCTCTTGAGCCTGGATGTTTCCAAAATGAAAACATAAAAGCACAATAAAGAAAGTTCTGATATGAAAATCAATTGTTTTTATCATTTGTCTTACTATTTTTTATAAATTATTTTTCGTACTATAAATTAGTAAAGTTAAAGACTTATAAACAATTTTCATACTAAGAAGACTTCGAAAAATAAAATAAAGATGAAAATAAGATTCAATATTGAGTACAACTTATGAAATTTCATGAAAAATAAAAACCGCTATTCTGTTGAAAAGCGGTTTATATTTTTTGAAAACATTTGATTCTTAAACAGCCGGATTAGGAGTAAACACTCTTTGTGCTAATTCCTGATCGAAAAGATATAATGCAGATGGGTTATCACAAACCATCTTAATCTTTGTTACATATTGCGAAGCACTTGCTTCCTCTTCTACCTGTTCGTTGATAAACCATTGTAGGAAAGATGTTGTTGCAAAATCACCTTCTTCGTTAGCATTCTTTACAATATTGAAAATACTCTTAGTTACAATTTTCTCATGTGCCAATGCCTTCTCGAAAATATCTGTTGCATTATCGAACTCATGTGGAGGTTTTGCAATTTCTCCAATGATAATTTCTCCTCCTACATCATTTAAATAATCAAACATTTTATCCGCATGCATCAACTCTTCCTTGCTTTGCACTCTGAAATAGTTGGCAATTCCATCTAAATCTTTTCCTGAAAACCAGGCAGACATTGAAAGATAGTATTGAGCAGCATATTGTTCGTGGGCAATTTGTTCGTTAATTAATTTTGCAATTTTTTCGCTAACCATAAGTATTAAATTTATATTCAAAAATAGGGAATAAAAGCCCGAAATCAAAAGTTTTACAGAAAATTAATACAAAAAGGATGGAAAAAATCCCATCCTTTACACATTAAAAAATCAAAATTACAAATTGTTATTTTACTTCAGGAGCGGCTGTATTCATCGGCTTTTTCATCATTCTTCGATCCTTCATAGCCATTCTTTTCTTTTCCATTTTAACTTTTCTGTCAGCCTGCCATTTATCATATTGCTCAGGAGTAAGGATTTTCTTCATATCAGCATCCATTTGTGCTCTTTTGGTCTTCATTTCCTCCATTTTAGCTTGTCTCACTTCTTTATTCTTTGCAAATTCAGCTTTCATTTCGGCTTTTCTTGTTTCGTGTAATGCCTTTACCTGTGCTACCTGTGAAGCATTAAGGTTAAGATCTTTCTGCATCTGTGCAAGATGTTCCTGTTCTTTTTGTTGCATTTTCTGATGCATTTCTGCTCTTCTTGCTTCCTTGTCCTGTGGAGTTGTCTGTTGTGCCATTGCAAAACTTCCCATTCCGATAAATGCTATTGCTAAAACTAATTTTTTCATCTTTTTAAAATTTAATTAATTGTTATTATACCTTTTTGATTCAGTATTAAACCATAAGTTAAATTAGCATATTCATAAATAATGTTAATTTTTAATAAAAATAAATTAATAAAATACAAAAAAAAGGACAGATTATAAAAACCTGTCCTTCACACCACTTAAATATAATATATGAAAATTAATTCCTTACCAAGCTTCCTCTAAAGCCTCCATTGTTACCACGACTTGGTGAAGAATTTTCAGATCTTTGTTGTCTGAAACCACCACTATTGCCTCTGAATCCACCATTACTTTCTCTTGATGGAGCAGGAGCCGCTTCCCGTCTCACTTCATTATTACCTCTAAATCCGCCGTTATTATTTCTGAAACCACCGTTATCTGAGTTTCCGCGGGATCCATTATTATCAGAGTTTCCTCTAAAACCTCCGGAATTATCATTTCTGAAACCTCCATTATCTGGATTACCTCTAAATCCACTGTTATCAGAGTTTCCTCTAAAACCGCCAGAATTATTACTTCTAAAACCTCCGTTATCTGAATTCCCTCTAAAACCACTGTTGTCAGAGCTTCCTCTAAAACCACCGGAGCTATTGCTTCTAAAGCCATTATCTGGTCTGCTGCTGCCTCTTACAATATCAAAAGTAGGGTTATCAGCTCTTCTGAACCTTGAACGGTCTACTCTGTAAATATTGATATTGATATTTCTATATCTTGGCATTACAGTATATCTTGGAGCATAATATGTTCTTCTGTAGTTTTGGAAGTATACAACAGGACTCGCTCCTCTATAATAATTATTCTGAAAAACTACAAAAACCCTTGGTCCCATAATTCTTTCCAACGCATAGAACCTATCGTAATACCATCTGTCCGGATTATATCTGTAAAAATTATCCCATGCTGAAAAACTAGCGTACAGGTTATTCAGTCTCATGATCTGATCTACCTGCCAACGGCTTAATCTATTTTGTATAAAGAACCCGTTCCAATCAATATTAATAACACTGTTTCTGTAATCATTATAATAGCTTTGGTAATAATCACCTGGATAGTAGTCCTGAGGATAGTTATAATAATAATCATCAGGGAAATAATTTCTGTCATCCTCGTCGCCATAATAGCCTGCTCCATTCTGATAATAACCATCATCACCCCAACCATTATTCGGATACTGCTGAGCAGACGTTAAAACGCCAAACCCAAAAGCTAATCCCAAAAATATTTTTTTCATCTCTATAGTCGTTAATTGGTTAATATATAGCAGAATATCTCAATTCTATCTTTTTGATACAAATAAAAAAAAGAAGTTAAATCTTTAGATCAAACTTCTTTTAAAATATTTTTAATTAACTGATATTCAGGTGTTAAATTTACATTCTACCACTATCTTTTATCCAGTGAGCAATTTTTTCATTGAAAAAATCCTGGTTTTTAAGATCTTCCAGCTTTATGTGCATTCTATAGCGCCAATAATGTGGGAAAACAGCAGGATTATTAATTCTTTCATTATCCATTTTAGGATTGGTAAGTTTGGCATCTGTAGCCAGAAATTCCTGAATTGGGAAAATAGCCAGCATAGATTCATTATATAAATGCTGTTTCATAATGATCTCCGCCAGATCAGGAGTCAATTCTACAGGAGCTTTTCCATATTGAACCAATTGCTGGTTGAAATATCTCTGTGTTAAAGCAGAATCTTCTTTCCACCATTGTCTCAGGGTTGAGCTGTCATGTGAAGAAGCAGTAACCACATTCATATAGCTGGCATGCCTTGGATCATAGAATGGGATATTTTCTGCAGGCATACGTTGAACTTTCAGAGCAATAATCGCCAGTTCATCCATTACTACCGGTACGCAGGCAGGAACCATACCCAGATCTTCTCCACAAATCAGCATTTTCGTAGCATTCAGAATCATCGGAAGTTTTTCCATTGCTTTTTCATACCACAAATGATCCTGTCTTCTGAAGAAATAATCGTGGTACAGATCATAAATACTTTTCTGTTCAGATTCCGGTAAATATTGATAAGATTCTGTATTATAAACATTGAACCTTGGGTGGTAAACCGTTTCTCCGTTTCTTTCTTCCGGTAAAAACAAAACATTGGCACAAAGGGAAATCAATTTTTCCTCAAGCGGGCCATATGGATTTTTCTTGAAGAAATCTACCAGTTTTCTTTGGGTATCAAATTCTTCTTTAAAAGAATAGCTTCCGTCTTCCTTACGGTCCATAAATACAAGAACCTTTCCACTATCTGTAGCAAAATGTTTCCATAAGATTTCATTGTTAATGAATGGCTTACAATATCTATCAAATTTAAACGGAATCTGCCAGGCCTTAAATTCATCCAAAACAATAGGAACAGCAGGATAAAAATATCCTAAAATACCTTGTACGGCAGAGATAGGCATTCTCCATATTCTAAAGAAGCCTAAAATATGATCGATTCTCATAGCATCAAAATACTGTTCTAATGCTTTGAATCTGTTTTTCCACCATCTGTAATCATCTGCTTTCATGGCTTCCCAGTTATACGTAGGGAATTCCCAGTTTTGACCAAGCTCTGTAAACTGATCCGGTGGTGCTCCAGCCTGGAAATCCATACCGAAGAGTTCCGGTTCAGTCCAAGCTTCAACAGAATATCTGTAGATTCCAATAGGTAAGTCTCCTTTTAAAGAAACTCCAAGATTGTGGGTATAATCTACGGCATCCTTCAACTGAACATGAAGCTGATATTGTACCCAGGCATGAAGCATTGAAAGTTCATAATCTTTACTTTTGGTTGTAAAAAACTGTGAGATCTTTCCTGCGATATATTTTTTATGAGTTTTCCACTCATTGAAATTAGGCGTTTTGTATTTATCCCTTAAAACACAGAATGCAGAATAAGAAACCAGCCAGTATTCATTATCCTTAATGAACTTTTTGAAGTTTCTGTCCTTATAGATTTTATCTTTTTCTGCATGGAAAACAGCTTTCAGGTATTTCCATTTCCCTTCAATCATTTTTTCATAATCGATAAGGTCAAGAGCATTCAAAACCTCTTTATCAGCCTTATATTCTTTAACTAATTCTTTCGGTAAAGGGAAGTCAAGTTTTTCTAATGAAATATATTGAGGATGTAAAGCATAAACAGATACTGCTGCGTATGGATAAGAATCTGTCCACGAATAATTTGCTGTGGTATCATTAATAGGAAGAATCTGGATGATTCCAAGGTTTGTTTCCTTTGTCCAGTCTGCCAGTTTTTTGATGTCAGAAAATTCCCCCACTCCAAAACCGTCTTCGCTTCTTAAAGAAAATACAGGAACGGCAACCCCGGCATCATGATACATCTGATATCCTTTAAATCTGAAATAATGGTTAGAAACAATCTGTAAAACATCCGGCAACGGATTAGCAACTGTAAATCTGTTTTCACCGGTTTCTACATCTATTACTCTCTTCTCCTTAGTATCGTAAATACAATATTTAAATTCAATATATTGATCTTCAGGAATTTCTACAGATACCTCCCAAAGACCGAAATCAGTCTGATACAAAGGAACTACTCTATTATAATCCCAGTTTCCTAAAGATGCCGTATTTCCAAACAATACAATTCTCCAATCCTTATTATAAATATGAGCTTCCAGTCTGAATAAATGAGTATGTTTTTTTAATATTGTTGATTTCTCCGGACTAAAGTCATGTAATTTGTTGTAAAGAATTTTATTATTTAAATAATTCTCAGGAAAGTTTTTGTTATTCCATTCATCAAAAATGATAAATTCCTTATAGTTATGTGGGAAATTAAGATGATGCTGAACAAACTCGTCTCTTAAAACGTTTCCTTTTTCATTAACAACTCTGTATTGATAGGAAATAGATCTGGAAAAATAATCCACTTCACATTTCCACAAACCATTCTCTGCACAAAACATCGTATGGATATGAGCTGCAGTACCTTCTTCACGAATCACCAACTGCAGATTTTCTCCGGATTTTACAATATATCCTACATTAAAGTATAGCTTCATCTATATTTTTTTATAAAAGTACATTTTAATATCGAAAAATAAAACTTGTTGAATATCAAATAATCATTAAAAAACCTTCTCAATCAGATTGAAAAGGCTTTTATGATAACTCTAATTTTATAGATCTCTTTTTAGCCGATTATTCAGTAATAAGAATTTTCTTATTCAGTATTACTTTTCCAGATTCATCAGCTATACTTACAATATAAGCTCCGTTAATCAATCCCTTAAAATAAACCTTCTCATCCAATGCTCCGTCTTTAACAGACAGATTTTGGCTCATTACATTTTTTCCGGACATATCAAAAACGTTCAGCTTAATATTGCCTTTCACATTTTTATTATTAACATGAACATTTACAAACTGTTCATCAACTCTGGTAGGATAAATATCCAGGTTAGTTAACGTCTTATTATTGGCAGCAACTCTGTCGTTTACAAAATATTTACTGGCCAAATCATAAATATGCAGGTTTTGTTCTCCCGGAAGCTGTTTAGCCTGTAAAGTAGTAAGATCTACTTCATATAAAGGAGCGCCTTTAGCACTTGCAATAACTACCTTTCCTTGTGCATTCACAGCAGAACCATTCACAGAATAGTTATCAGGAATTCCAGCAATTTTACCCACAAATTTTGCGTTTAATTCTTTGGCTGATACTTTAAAAACATTTCCTGAAGCAGCAAAAATGTAAAAGTTATTATCTGTATCAGCAACCATATCTCCTCCAAATCCTGTCTCTATTGTAGTAAATGAATTTTTACCATTTGAAGCATTATCCTTAATGATTCCAAGATCATTAACTACATACTGTCCACCTTTTTTACTGATTTGTAAAAGCTGTGTTCCAGAATTATTAACCGCATAAATATTTCCGTCATATCCCGTAGTCATTCTCGTAATATGAGAATTAATATCACAAGATGTTACCTGCACAACATTATTTTCTACTAAAGTAATTTCCTTAGTCTGAGGGTTTAAAACATAAATATTAGAAGAAAACATAGGCATGTACACCAGATTATTATTTGATGAATCATATGCCAATGCTGCCATCGTCACCGCCTGAGAATTATTAAAAGAATTTTTGTCCTCAGTCACTAAACCTCTCCTGGTCTGGGAAAAAACCTTTGAAGATGAATCAGCAGTAAAAACCTTCTCACCCGAAGTGCCATTCGTTGCGTCTATTACACGAAAATCATTAAAATTAATAGACTGTGTCTCCTTTCCTGTAATTGCATAAAAATCTTGTTGAGCCTGTGCATTCACACCTAGCAACAGTAAAAATAGAGGGAATAAATGTTTTTTCATAGAATGTATATTTTAGATTCATAATCATTATAATATGACTAAGTTACATAATTTACCCATTAAAAAAACAAAAAAAAGTAAGGATTTGAATAAAATTTATAATAAATTAATTCAAACAATGAAGTATTCTAAAGCATCAGTACTACTTCAAACTATTTTCAGGAGCTATATCCCGCTATCCACTCCTACTCCTCACGCCAGTGTTCTCATAGCTTAGCCCCCGCTCACCAACCTATGCTGTGGGGTAACCGTTACTATCGGGGCTAGAATGAAGTATGAATGATAAGTGATAATTGATGAATGATGGGTATTTGCCTGTTAATTTAGTGAAGGACCTATTATGATGAGTAATAAGCAATGAGTAATCTATAATGATGGTGAATATTTGTATGATACCTTAGCTTGTAACCAAACTGTACTCTTTGTCATTCCGTAGGGATCTAGACAGTATTCATAATTTTATTCTACTGATTATGGATAGCTTATTTCATAGCCCTATAATTGCTAAGGATCCTTACAGAAGTCGAAGATTAGAAGTACTCAGTGACAATAGGCTATGGGAAAAAAGAATAGTAATAATACCAAGGAATATCTGTCATCAAAAGAATGATAAATTGACTTGAAAAGGTATTTATATAGCTAATATTCAATAGGGACGGGCAGTAATCCTGAGCTTAGTCGAAGGGAGTCCACTTTATCATGAAGAATAATTCCAATGGCTTTAGCCAAAACTTAAAGATAGGCGGCTATGAGCATGGTTATGGTTTTCGTTGGATTGAGTTGTGGATTAGATCTGCTTTATTCGTTGGGTATAGTATAAAGCAAAAAAAATCCTTTATCGTAATGATAAAGGATTTTTAAAAATAAAATAAAAACTGGCGGCGGCCTACTCTCCCGCGTTAGCAGTACCATCGGCGC
>NZ_JAGIPR010000012.1 GCF_017877355.1 Chryseobacterium jejuense
CTCCTTATATAGTTTTAGAAATCTTGATAAGTTAAAGCTATTTACTATAGCAGGAAATGATTTACAAAAATTAAAACTTCTCCATGCTGAAAGAGAGAAAACCTTAAAAGCATTACTACTCATAGAAGCTACAAATGAAAATAAAACCTTTATAAACAAAGATGTTTTACGCGAAGTTCTTATCATTAATAAAATTTTAGTTCACGATATAAAAAAGGCCATCAAGAAAATTGAAAAAAGAATAAAAGAAATTATTCAGGCCAATAATGAACTCCACAAACAAGCTGAACTTATAAAATCAGTTCCTGGAATTGGGGAACAGACATCCCTCTATTTTATCATTGCTACAAAGGGTTTTACAGCATTTAAAAACTGGAGAAAATTCGCTTGCTATTCTGGGGGTGTTCCTTTTCAATACTCCTCGGGTTCAAGTATAAAAGGAAGAACAAAAGTGAATCATCTTGCAGATAAAAAAATGAAATCTTTACTACAAATGTGTGCATTGACAGCTATTAAATATGACATTCAAATAAAAGAATACTATTACAAAAAGAAACAAGAAGGTAAAAATCCTATGCTTATTTTAAATAATATTACATGCAAACTTATAAGCAGAGTATTCGCCGTAATAGAAAGACAAACTCCTTATATTAATACTTATAAATTTGCATCTTAAATTTTAACAATTTTTATTTGCTTCGTGTCATAGAATGCGTAGCGGTGTTTTTTTATTATCTGCTACGAAGTTACAAACTTCGCAGAGCGGGTATTTTTATTCTCCATGGGTATATTTAACCACTTCTTTAGTTTTTATATTTACTTCTGCATAAGCAACACCTCCTATTACCGGTGGTTTTGGAAAATTCCCATGCACAGTCCAAATACTATCATTCTTCCTTTCTGCGACGAATGGTTTTTGTTTATTTATTACTGATGTTCCATAAACTTCTTTCCATTTTTTTTCAGCTACAGAAATTGCAATCTCTTTATCAGTAATATTCTTTTCACTTTTGTTAGATATTCTCTGTTCACAACAAGAAAGGGAAACTAGCAATATAAAAGTATAATATTTCATTTTAAATTATTTATTGGTGACGTGGTAATTGTTTTCGGTCTATCAATGGTGTCTGTTCTCGATTTTGCCGCATAGCTTCTATTGACTTTAAACCGTCATCTAAAACAGGTTTGGGAAGATAATCAGAAGTAGGAACCAAATTAGGAAAAGGCTTAGGTTTAGCCCTATAATCTCCTAAAGAAGGCCTAGGGCTTTCTTTAGGATTAATTTTATTCTTTCTTTCTGGTGAAGTAGGATCGCTTGGCATATTTGTTCTTAATGTTTTTTCTGTATTAGAACTTAAATCATAATATTTTAATTGACCTCCAGGAGTTACAAGAAACGCATCTAATCCAAGATTGTTTGCAACCCCTTTATCTCCGCCACCACTTGGATCTCCTGAAAAGTTTTCATCATCATATTCTTTATCTTCATTACCATGAGCATGAATATAAGCGGAAGCAGCTACACCTTTTGGTAGTTTCATATTTAGGCCTTGCGGAATACCATGAGCTTCACCTGTTGTAGGATTATTATAAGCATAATATTTTTTGCCATCCGCATATTTAAAATAAATTAATGCTCCTATTTCACGTTTATCTAATATCGACTTTCCATTATATTGTTCTCCAAAATTTGCTGCTGCATTCTCTCTTGTATTAAATAACACGTGGGGTTCTAAACCTTCTAATTCTCTCGCATCTACAACTCTGTTTCCACTAAATGCGTAGGTAGACCATGTAGGGTATTTCTCTGACAATGGATCAACATTGAAAAACCTTCCCAGTTCAGGTATACTATTTCGCCATTTAAAAGAACTCCAGCCTGTTTCCTTCTGCCTTTCCTGCCCTTGAAAACCATAAGTATAGCTTTGCAGTTGTGTAGGGTTATATCCGGCGTATTCCATTCCAAATGGATAATACCCTGTTTCCCGGTCTGTTACAGCTTCGTTATTGCTTCCACGATAATAGGCAAGCCTTATATTTCCGAGGTGATCTTGGTAGTTATAAATATACCTCTTTTTCTGGAAATCGTAATACCCTTCTGAAGTAGGGAAAAACTGCAACAATGATGCCCCACCCTCTACCTGCTCATATTGAAATCCATTTAGGTATTCAGTATTTTTGGTGAGTACCGAATTGATTTGCGGAATATAATAGGAATAAGTATACTTTAGCTTGATGCCGTCTGCCCTGTATAAAAAATTAAGTCTATTCTTACCGCCAAGCCCTACATTCGTAGGTAAATTTAAAAAATTATATGAGATACCTGCAATACCCTTATCCAAATGATTAATCATATTTCCATTTGCATCGTAATCAATCATATTTCCTCCTGTTGGATAACCTGATGGGTTGCTATTCTCATCGGTCACTTTTTTCAACTTGTTTCCATCATAGACCTGGTAATTAAGGTTATCTATCAGAATAGGTACATTTGCCAAAGGCTGGTATCTTTTCAGAGTTTGAATGTTCCCATTAAGGTCATAGGTCACCTTCTCTGAGTAGCTTTCATTTAAAGGTGCAGTGGAGAAAGGTTCAACATAAGACGCATCCAACAACCTGTTTAGCTTATCATATTTATAGGCATATCTTCTCAGGTAATTTCCGCTGGCAGACCGCCAGTCAAACTCAGCTATATTACCGCTATATTTTGCTAAGGCTCCATTACCCGGGGATTCATATTTTAGCTCATACGCAAACAGTTTTCCGTTCAGATTGGCAGGATCATTCATTTTGGCTATCCACCCCCTAATATTGTAGTTATAATCTATCGACTGTAATGGTGTGCCAGTTGTATTTCCCGTTTTCTTATTTGTAAGCTGACCAATATCATTATAGGTATTTTCAGCAAGTAATTCCTCGGGTTCTGTATTAACCTGATGATAATGCTTTAATAGACGATTCTGACTATCGTAAATAAATCTTTCTTTAATTGTAACTTCTGTACTCCCTTGATTCTTGAGATGATAGGTATAACTTTCTTCCGGCTGGCCTGCAAAATCCAGCCTGGATTCTGTTTTGGTATAGCCTCCCAAATGGTTCCAACTTCTTTCACCAATTTTTCTTCCTTTGGTATCATAGTAAAAATAGATTTTCGTCCAGCTATCATCTTCAATGTTTTTCAAATAAGTGGCTGTAGGAAAAGTGAGTGTGTTTATTCCTCCATTTAAAGACCTTGAAGAAGTCATCACAAATTGGTCAAGAATCTTAGTAATTGTTGGTTCTTTCGAATCTCTAGGATAAGAATCGTAATAATTAACGGTCAAAACAGTACTTAAGTTTTGAAAAAAACTATTGGTGTAGTACACTAATTGACCATTTTTGGTAAATGCATCTGTAGTTGTTGCTTCATGTATAACCTGATCTCCAATCTGATTTTGCATATCCGATCTGCTTCCTCCAGAAAGAAGTCCGGTATAAACAACCCGGCCTAAACGATCATATTTAGAAAGCAGCCATTGTCCGTTATTTTTAAGATTAACATCCTGGGAAAGTACAGGACGGTCAGCACCATCATACACCACAGACTCCCAGTCTCCTCTGCCAGGTAATCTCTTTTCTACTTGTCGCCCTCTTCCGTCGTAACGGTACTGATAACAAAGCGTTTCTAAAATATTCGGTGTTAGCTCGTTATTGTTTTGTTCAATCTGCTGTACTGCTTTTGGTGGAATAACAAATACCTGTTGTCCATACTCATTATAAACATAATAGGTATCCACATTTTGTGTACCGTCGGTACGTCGTATCAACAAAACCTGTCCGCGACTATTGGTAAATTGAATCACAGGCGTTCCATCTTCATCTATCACGACATTTTTATATAAAATTCCAGCATCATATAAACCTACTGTAGGGAATGATGATACGGTATTATTAATCGCTCCGACTGTATTGGTTGTAGTATTTGTGATAAACTTCTTAACCTCCCCCGATGCATTTACCTCATATTTATATTGGGCTGTGTGCCCTGCACCCATCTTCCAGGCATCTCCGGGATGAGCTTGTTGCAACACTCTGTCCAAAGGAGAATTTTCAATTTCTTTTTCGGCAAAAGCGTTAGCAACGCCGTAGTAAGCATTTGCTGTATTCTCATTAACAATGCCCGTATGGATGGCGCCATTCTGCGAATTGGCAGGCACCGGAAGGATATCTTTTGTTTGCCTTCCATAACCATCATAGGTAATAGGAGTGACCAAATCTTTTCCGGTATTGGTCATTTTTACCCCTACAACTTGTTTTGGCCTTCCTAAACCATCAAAATAAGTAACGGTTTCTGCTCTCTTACTGCAATCACCACTTAGACAGGTTTTGGATTGTATATAATTTTCTGATGTACTCTGGGCATAGGCTGCTGTAACTGTAAGCAGCAGACCTAATAATTTTATCTTTCTCATAATGTGTTTACTGTTTATAGTTATACTTAAATTCTTTGACGGTCTTCACAACATAATTACCGGCAGTATCCCGTTCTCTGACCTGAATCTCCTTTAACCGGTTGGCTGAATCGTAAATGTACTGTTCCCTGATACCAGAAGGCGGTGTTATAGTAGTTACGCCAATTAATGGGTCATACGTATAAGTGGTGACCACCAATCCTGATTGATGAAAATTGTCTAAAGCTAAAAGGAGTGCGGCCTCTTTAGTAGGATCAGCGGCATCCTCATCAGATTTAGCGACAATATCTGCAATCTGATTATCTATTGATCCATATATTACCCCTACAATCTTAGCAATAGGTTTTGTTTTTTTGTAGCCCCAGATTATAGTAACCGGAGTACCATCTTTAGTGGTATATTTCACAATATTTCCATTCTCATCATATTTGTCAAAACTTACATCTTTGTAGGATTGTGAAACGTTCAAATTATCAAATGAATATTCTGATAATGGAAGCGCCAGATTTCCCGTCGCTGCATTGGGTAATGCAGTAGGATAAATGGTTTCTTCGCGGGAAGTTAATTTGGTAATATTTTCAACGGTTTCCTGCTCTCTTGTCTCCAAAGGAATTCCAACCATATTTTTACTTATCAATAACTGGTTGTTTTTCTCATGTGCATAATCATAGTTGATTTCCGTTGAAGACAGATCCGGAAGAATTGTTTTTTGTCCTGTGAGCTGGCTATGTTTAGGATTACTGTAGAAATACTGTGTTTCCGTTTTCATGGCAGCTCCTTTCAGGTACTCTATTGTTTTCTGTGATTTTAAGTACTCAAAATGAGAGATGTTTTTATATTGTACTATATCAAGATTATCCAATTGCTCATCAAATGTTACTACCTCTCCTGGCTGTCGTCCAAAACATCTGCCTTTATATTCCGTGGTCACATTATTGGCTCCAAAAGCATGGCAATTTTTATAACCATCGGTAGTAATATAATAATGAGAATGGTTGGTTGAGCAGGTGGTAAATGGAATTGTTGTTATAACATCCTGGGCATTGCAGGTATAAGTAACATTCTTAGGATTTGGATTATCATAGTTTTTACGGATTGAAAAACCATCTACCTGATATTTCCTGTTCTGATCTTCTTCATAATTCATTTCAACAGTGCGTACCAGATTATTATTACCATCCAGATATCTTGTGAAAAGTTCCCGCCCATTATTCCAACCCAAATTTGACCACACAGAGTTCCTTATATTATTTCCTATTAATACCTTACCAAAATCATCAGAGGCTGCGGAATATTTATGAATAATATTGGATTTCCCTTCTGTAATCTCCTGAACCGTTTTGTAAAATACATTTGGATGTGTAGCATACAATTGATTGATATTAGTGGAAGTTATCGTGTAATAAGGAAACTTCTCCACCCCAACAGGAACGCTGCCTCCCGTATGTGGATTATTGACATAGCAGGTTTTGTAATAATCAAGCTGTTCTTGAAATTCCGGTGTTCTTAAAACAACAGCTTCACTTGTCTGCTCATTCAGATCCCGATAAAGAAACTTCCTGGTAGTTGCAATCCCATTCTCTGTTGTATCTACAATCTTGGCTATCCGCAAGCCGCCAATAGGGACTTCCTTATCACCATACACAGCATCTTTGAACGAATAAGTTGCCGATGCTATAGAGCGTACACAGAAATATAAAGTCTCCAGTCTCAGCGTCAGTGGTTCATCTTTGTTAACAAGCGCAAAAAAGGGGCCCGTATGAAGAGGCAGGGTTGCCGTATTTCCAATACTATAGAGCATTCCCGAATCAGTTTTATTATAAAGTTCAAGAAACTGACCATTTGATTTTTGTAACGTCATTTTAGCTCTATGATGATTACCAGCTTGAGCAGATCCCGGGCAATCGTTAGTATTAAAACCAGCGCCCCCACCTAAATGAATTTCCTCCGTTTTAATAGGTGTAAATGTTACTGAATTTTTTATATGTGCTTCACTGTCCTCAGTCGTCGTCGCCTTTATTTGAACCCCTTTTGTTTGTGCTGGTTCAAGCAGTACATTTTTGTCTATTCTCGTATGATTTTCATAGAAGAATTCTGTAAAACCTTTGGTTGGATAAACGATTTTTTTTAAGATCCCGATAGCTGTTTTGTCAGGAACGACACCTGTTCCTGCTCCTACATAAGAACTCCATGCGAGCACGTTGGGGATCTGCGGAACCAGATTCGTATTGCTATTGACCTCATTGTAATATCCCCAGCTATCTCTGTTAAAGGCAAGCCGTGGAGGAAATTCATCCGGCTGATTGTATTCAAATCCATAGGTAGTATTTAACACATTATCTACTATAGAACTGAGAAATAATCTACTGTTTGCTGTTAAACTATAATTTAATGCAACGTTATTAATAATACTGTTGTTTACTTTTTTGGTCACTTTTTGCAGCCGTTTATAATCCTCACTGCCTCCTGACTGCAGATAGTCAAAAATAATTTCTCCATAGGCAGGGTTATTACTATATATTCTTTTAATCTGTTTTCCATTGACAGTTTGGTTATGGCTGATTAGCGGACTTACAGTAGGATACATGATAAATGTCCCATTACCACAGGAAGAATACATAGGTCCACCATTAGGAGAAGTATAGGACAATGTTTGAGACTGGCTTATAGTAGTGGTATAACCACCATCTGTATTTTCAATAAATACAATTTCGCCAGTGGATACATCCTCTATTTTTGTAAGATACCAAGCTGATGTAGAAATTGATATCAAAGAATGCCCAGCTCCGGCAGTTCGGTTTGAAGTAACCTCCTGATCGGTAAAATAGTACTTCATCCCGTCATCTGTGGTGATCGTAAAAGACGGGCCACCACTTCTCCCTTCAATAATAACATCTTTTTGAGAGTAAACCACAGGCATTCCTCTTCTATCAAAGACAAATTTAATCTGCATACCGCCAAAGCTTGCCATATACAGATCCTGTTCAGTATCTATATTATCATTTGCAGCATCCTGAAAGAATTGCATTACAGTAGGATGATTAGGTCCCAACGCATCTATATTGGTTGGAATTGTGACGTTGCTCACATAGTCCTCATCAGGAAGATCCCGAATAACTCGTGTAATAACTCCTCCTGAAATAAGATTCCAGCCCAGTCCTGTAGATCCATTCATATCATCTACTTTAATTCCGTTAGAAAAGTAGTTGAGCTTAATAGGAAGACTGATGTTTTTGGTTTGAAAACTTGTTAATGGAATATCCACGTTGGCATTCCCCGTAAACAAACTGACTGGGATATTTCCAAAGGCTCCTAATTTATAGGACTCTGAGGATGGAGGAATAATATTGGGAAGTGTAGATTGTTTACTTCCTGTAGTTTGTGCTACTGCTGTACCCAAGGATAAGCAGAAAAACAAACTGGTTATGTTCTTTTTCATGATTAATGTTTTTTATTTCTTAATCAGCTTTGCATTCGCTGTTTTATTATTATCTGTTTTTATAGTCACTAAATAAGCTCCTTGTATCAAAGCCTGGGTATTCATCTTAGTCACTCTATTCTTGGTTTTGAAGTTCTGAAGCTGTCTTCCGCTCATATCATACAGCATAATATCTGCTTCTTTGAAATCAAAACCGATTTCTACATATGCATAGTCTGATACCGGATTTGGATAGATCTTGATATCGTATTTTGCTATCAGATCACTCACCTGTTTATCACCCAGCTTTACAATCTTCCAGTTTTCTTTTCCTAGTTCCTTCGCACTCGTTCCAGCAAGGATTATGGAGCCATCGCGGTTCAGTTTCAAGTCTGAAAGTCGCTCTTCTTTTTGTCTGGATTCTCCTGCCACATGTTTTCGCCATTGTTCATTTCCGTTGCCATCCAGATACAGCATCCAGAAGGTTTCATCGTCTTTTTCTATTCTCCCTTCGGCTTGGGTATAACCGCCTAACAGAATTCCTTTTGAAGATTTGTCATCTGCCGAATGAATAACGCTCATTCCCATCAGGATATCGCGGTTTTTGAAATTGTAGGACTTTTGCCATTGCTCATCGCCTCTTTCGTTTAAAGCAATCAGCCAAAGGTCTGTACCTTCTTCAATGCCTACCGTTTTGTTTCCGGATCTTTCGGAGCGGGATTCTCCACCGATGATATAACCGTTTGCCGTTAAAGCCAATGTTCTGATATGGTCGTCTCCTTTACCCCCAAAGTTCTTTTCCCATTCTACTTTTCCGTTTTTGTCCAGTTTGATAATCCAATAGTCGCCTTCACCGAAGTTGCTGCTTTGTTTTGAGGTAGCAGATATCAGGTTATAGGTAGCAGTACTTCCAGTCGAAGATTTACTTTCAGGAGTTCTAGCCCCGGATCCTAAATCACCAACTTCGGAACTTCTGGAATAAATTCCCAATAAAGCTCCGCCGTCTTTTGTTGGAATCATTTTTTCAACTTCGTCCAAGCCTTTTCCACCTAAGACCAATTGGGACAGTTCCTTTCCGTCTTTGTCCAGTCTGGTGATCCACACATCTTTAGAACCATAGCCTTGGGATGTGTTTTGTACATTTCCGGCTACAAAAAAGCCCAAGTCTGTACTTTGAATGACTGCTTTGGCCTCTTCATCAGAAAAAGTTCCCAAGGTTTTCTGCCATAATTCATCTCCGAATTCATTAATTCTGATGAGCCAGATATCTGATCCGCCTTTCGAATCCTCTCTCTTATCCAGCCCTTTTCCGGAATATGACGTTCCTGCTACAAGAAAACCACCGTCCTGAGTGGTTACTGTTGCCGATAAATAATCATGGTTATTTCCTGAGAAATACTTCTCCCAGGCTTCTTCTCCCTGCTGATTCAATTTAACTAAATGGAAATCGTAGCCGTTGTTTTGTCTGCTTCCAGCCTCCGTCTTCCCGCTTCCTGACTGGATAGAGCTTCCTGTAATGAGATACTGCTGATCTATAGTTGTAGTCACCTGGCTTAGAAAATCTTGAGTAGAGGATTTGATGTCTTTTTGCCAGAGAACTTCCTGGGCAGATAGCCCCAGAATGGTGCATACAGTACATGCACTGAGATAAATCTTTTTCATTCCCGTGTTATTTTTGAGTTTAATAATTAGTTTTTCAAATTTTCACAAATTTAACTTTTTTTCGCTCACACAAGTCATGTTAATGTGATTTAATATAAATTATTTCCAAACATCAGGAAATTTCATTGCGACTCTATGATCCTTCATTGGTTCTACAAATCTACTACGGCATTACGACAGAACTCGACGTAACAAAAAACAAAAAAGGGCCAGCTCCGAAGAGCCAACCCTCAAAACATTAACTGTTTATTGATTATTATGTTTATACTTTCTCTTATTGTAATAAAGAATTACTATCATTAATTTTAGGAACAGTAGTAATATTTGAAAACAAAGCTGAAGCTTTAAAAATATTTCCTTTAAACAAAGAATAGTTAACATTTAATGGTAGATTAAAAGGAACCGCAGAATTTGCTGAAATAAATTTACTATTCAATACTTCCAAAACCCCCAGCTGTCCAAAAGGTGTATCTAGAAATCCATTAGCACTATAATTATTGATATCACTGTTTTTGATTACCATTTCAAAATTCGATTTTGGATTCAGGAAGGTAATATTTTTAAATGTACTGTTATCTATAATCACCTTCTGTGACCCATATTCTCCAATACGAAGATTCATTTGTCCCGAAGACTCCATACGACAATTTCTAAAAATTAATGTTGGAGACTGGCTACGGATATCCATATCTACAGGTAAACGAATTTCACAGCTATCAAATAACTGTTCATGATCTGTATTGGTAAGATAAAGAAGTGTTTTAGGTGTATACCCAAGGCTATTAAGATCAAATAAAGTATTAAAATATTTAATAGACCCCAAAATAGTGGCAGCAGAAAAATTTCTATAGGCCCAGTTTCCTTTACAGTCTCTTACTGTTACATTACAATGCATCCCGTAAACTTCAGGAAAAGTAATTGGGGAAATTTCTGGATCAAAAGACGCATCATTGATACACCCCTGAATAGTAACATCAGTAGATTTTGGTGTATCATTTGCGATACTCACTAAAGTGTCTTTTTCGAGCTGCTTTACTCTATCACCGAAATAAATATTTGAAAGGGAGACAGTATCTGTGTTTCCCACTTCAATGCCACGACTACAATCAAGAATAAAAGTATCACTTACAATAACTTTTGCATTTCTCCCAGAAATAATATTAATTCCATCACGTGAGTTTTTAATCGTATTTCCATGAACCAAATAAGTGTAAATCTCATTCCCTTCAATAGCAGGAGCTACAATAATTCCTTTACTATCGTGGTTTTCTACATAATTATTCACAATTTGAGCACCATGTGTTTTCTCCACCCAAATTCCTCCATTAAATTCATTTCCAAGAGCATTATGTCCTTCTTTACAAATATTTCCGGCAATATAAACCTCTTCACTTTGGGCAAAATTCCTATCACAAACAATACCAACTCTCTGATAATCCGTACAATAATTGTTTGTAATTTTACAGCCAGAAGCTGACATCACAATAATACCATCTCCATTCTGCCCTCTTGTTGTAGTTGTTGTACAATGGTCAATATGAGCATAAGAAGATCCCGCAGCCGTAATTCCTGCCCCCTGAACATTATTTACTTTTACATTTCTAATAAGACAATTTTCACTGTAGTCTACATACAACCCTCCTCCAATAATATTATCTCCAGCTCCAGTACCCATTATTGTAATACCTTCTACAATAGCACCTTTGAGCTTAACTGCTATCTTAGCATCTGCAGTGATCGTTCTTAATGTACCTGTACCTGTTATACTGCAATTAATTATTTTAACACTGGCAATTCGAAATATTTTCCCCTCGGGTATCAATAAAAATTTCTTTTCTTCCTTACAATAATCTGCAGCTGCTTCATAAGCATTCGTATCATCATCACTATCATTTCCTTTTGCTCCAAACCATAATAAATTTACCGGCCCTTCATACGATCTTCTCCAGGCACCTATCCCCCCAACAGTTATAATAGTCCCATTATTTCCGACACCAGAATATGCCCCATCCCAATAAAATTCACCACCACCACCATCATTGGCTGCATGATACCCTCTTACGGTATAGAAGTCAGCATCCGTATTTCCATTTTTAGTTTTTAATTCGCTAATCGAAGCTAATGTCATAATTAATTATTTTAATGATTCAAGGCAAAGCTATCCCTTCAAAGCGACAGAACCCGACGTAATAAAAACAAAAAAGGGCCAGCTCCGAAGAGCCAACCCTCAAAACATTAACTGTTTATTGACTGAATTATGATGTTTCTTTATTTCCAGCCTCCGCCCAGACTTTTATAAATATCTACTACGGTACTCAGCTGTTTTTGTTTCGCTTCTATCAGTTCCATTTTAGCATCTAAAGCATCTCTTTGATTCAGAAGAACCTCAAGATAGTCTGCTCTGGAGTTTCTGAACAACTGGTTCGCAATATCAATGGATTGATCCAGGGCTTTTGTTTCCTGAGATTTCAATTGATAGTACTGGTCTATATTTTTAATCTTCGACATCAGATTAGCTACATCCAGATAAGCATTTAAGATCGTTTTATCATATTCATATAATGCCTGTACCTGTTTAGCATCAGCAGTCTGGAAGTTAGCTTTGATAGCACTCTTATTAATTAATGGTCCAGCTAGCTCACCTACAAGATTATAAGCGATAGATTCCGGCATTTTCACCAGATAAGATGGTTTGAATGCTTCCAATCCCAAGGTTGCAGAAATTTCCAGTGATGGATAGAATTCTTTTCTTGCTGCTTCAACATCCAGTTTTGAAGCCTTTAATTCCAATTCTGCCTGTTTGATATCTGGACGATTGGCCAGCAATTGTGACGGAATTCCCGTATACACCGTTGGCGGCATTGTTGACATAAAATTTTCCTTCGCTCTGACAATCGGTTGTGGATATCTTCCTAACAACGCATTGATCTCATTCTCCTTTTCCGTAATCTGCTGGCGGATGGTATATTCTGAAGCTTTGGATTTTGCCAATTCAGCTTCAAATTTCTTCACCGCCAATTCCGTTGCAGCAGCAGCTTCTTTCTGAATTTTGGAAATTTCCAATGCTCTTTGCTGAAGCTTGATATACTGTTGAATAATATCCAATTGATTATCCAGAGCCAACAATTCATAGTAATTATCAGCCACTTCTTCAATAAGATTAGACAGAACGAAGTTTTTCCCTTCTACTGTAGAAAGATAATGAGCTACCGCAGACTCCTTTTCTGTTCTTAATTTCTTCCAGATATCAATTTCCCAATTGGCCATTAAACCTCCTTCAAAGTTTCCAAGAGGATCCGGCATTTCTCTGCCAGGTTCTATTTGTGTGGTAGCATCTCCTGCTCCTTCACTCGTATATCGACCTGCTTTTTTCAGTCCTGCCCCTATTCCAGCTGAAACTGTAGGTGTTAACCTTCCCTTCTTTGCTAAAACTCCACTTTTGGCAATTTCAATTTCCTGAAGAGTGATCATTAGCTCCTGATTGTTCTTTAAAGCAGTTTCAATAAGGCTTACCAGATTCGGATCCGTGAAGAACTGTCTCCAGGGAGTTGTTCCGCTGTTGCTATTTGCATCCTGCTGTTCTTCCTGATTGAAGTTCTGAGGTATATTTTCTTTTACCTCGTCTTTTATGACGGTCGCCATTGGCGCCTTACAACTTGCTAACACAAGAGATAAGGCAATGGCTGTTATTATATTTTTAGTCTTCGAATTTTCCATCGTGTTCATAAGGTTCAGTTTGTTCTGTTAAAGGATTTTCTTCTTCATATTTTGCCAGCCTCGATTTTTCAGCAATGGTTCCGAAAATGTAATACAATCCTGGAATAATCATCAGTCCGAAAACAGTTCCTATCAACATCCCTCCGGCTGCAGCGGTTCCAATGGTACGGTTTCCAATGGCTCCGGGACCTGTTGCAATCACTAACGGAATCAATCCGGCAATAAAGGCAAATGATGTCATCAGAATCGGACGGAAACGAATGGCAGCACCTTCAATAGCAGCTTTTGCCACAGAAATTCCCTCTTCTGCTTTCTTCTGTACGGCAAATTCAACAATCAATACAGCATTCTTTCCTAAAAGCCCAATAAGCATTACCATGGCTACCTGAGCATAAATATTATTTTCCAATCCTAACAATTTTAAGCATAAAAATGCCCCAAAAATACCAGTAGGAAGAGATAAGATCACCGGTAACGGAAGTATAAAGCTTTCATACTGGGCAGCAAGGATCAGATATACAAATCCAAGACACACCAGGAAGATAAATACCGCTTCATTTCCACGGCTCACTTCATCTTTAGAAATCCCAGCCCAGTCAATACCAAACCCTCTAGGAAGAGTTTTATCCGCAACTTCCTGAATCGCTTTAATAGCCTGCCCACTACTGTATCCCGGTGCCGGAGTACCGCTCACCTCTGCAGAATTGTACATATTATGTCTTGTAATCTCAGACAATCCATATACTTTTTCAAGATGCATAAAGTCTGAATACGGTACCATCTGATCTTTATCATTCTTAACATACAATTTTAAAAGATCCGTTGGCAATGCACGATATTGAGGCCCTGCCTGAACAATCACCTTATAAGGTCTGTCAAAACGGATAAAACTGGTCTCATAGTTTGAACCGATAAGTGTTGACAGGTTATCCATCGCTTTTGCAATGGTTACCCCTTTCTGCTCTGCAAGATCATTATCCACACGAAGCATATACTGAGGGAAACTTGCAGAATAGAAGGTAAATGCAGATCCCAGTTCCGGGCGTTTCTTCAGCTCCTTCACAAAATCATTACTCACCTGCTCCATTTTATGATAATCACCACTTCCTGCTTTATCCAGTAAACGAAGTTCAAAACCTCCGGCAGCTCCATAACCAGGAATAGATGGTGGTTGGAAAAATTCAATATTGGCCCCCGGAATATTCTTGGCTTTTTCTTCCAGCTTTTCAATAATTTCAGCTGCAGATTCTTTACGTTCATCCCAACTTTTAAGGTTGATCAAGCAGGTTCCTGAGTTGGATCCTGTTCCTTCTGTTAAGATCTCATAACCCGCCAGTGAAGAAACAGATTTTACTCCGTCAACATCTTCAGATTCTCTCAACAGTTCTTTAGCAATCTGATTGGTTCTTTCCAAGGTAGATCCCGGAGGCGTCTGAATAATCGCATAAATCATTCCCTGGTCTTCAGCAGGAATAAACCCTGACGGAAGAGAGTTACTCAGGAAAAATGTACAGGCACAAAATGCCAATAATAACGGCAATGTGATTCCCTTTTTAGTAACCGTTTTCTTCAGCATTCCTTCATATTTCCCGGCACCTTTCGTAAACAGGTTGTTGAATTTATCAAGGAAAATAGTAATCAGTGTCTTCTTTTTAGCTTTTCCGTGGTTATTTTTCAGGATTAAAGCACATAAAGCCGGTGTCAGAGTTAAAGCCACAACCCCCGATAGAATAATGGACGATGCCATGGTAATCGAGAACTGACGGTAAAATACACCAACAGGCCCGGACATAAACGCAATTGGGATGAATACAGATGCCATTACCAAAGTAATTGCGATAATAGCTCCACTGATCTCATGCATAGCTTCTTCTGTAGCTTTTAAAGGAGAGAGATTTTTCTCTTCCATCTTGGCATGAACGGCTTCAATAACCACAATGGCATCATCAACAACGACTCCAATTGCCATGACAAGGGCAAAGAGCGAGATCATATTCAATGTAATACCAAATGCCGACATCACAGCAAATGTTCCTATCAATGATACCGGAACCGCTAATGCCGGAATTAAGGTTGAACGCCAGTCTCCAAGGAAAAGGAATACTACAATAGCTACCAATATAAAGGCTTCAAATAAAGTATGGATTACTTTTTCCATAGAAGCATCCAGGAATCTGGAAACGTCATAGCTGATATCATAATGCATTCCTTTAGGGAAAGTATTCTTTTCAAGATCTGCCATTAAAGCTTTTACGTTTTTGATAACGTCACTGGCATTGGAACCATAAGACTGCTTTACTGTAATTGCTGCAGAAGGTTTTCCGTTAAGAGTGGAATAAATATCATACATCGAACTTCCGAATTCAATATCAGCAACATCTTTCAATCTGATGGATTCTCCATCCGGTTTGGCTCTTAAAATGATATTTCCATAATCTTTTTCATTGTTAAAACGACCCGGATATTTCAATACATATTCAAATGACTGAGAGCGCTTTCCTGAACTTTCCCCGGTTTTTCCCGGAGACGCTTCCAAACTCTGCTCATTTAAAGACTCCATCACTTCATCTGCTGAAATGTTATAAGCAGTTAATCTATCCGGTTTAAGCCAGATACGCATTGCATATTCACGGGTTCCCAAAATATCAGCGAAACCTACTCCACTCACCCTTCTCAATTCAGACATTACGTTAATATCTGCATAATTGAACAGGAATTTCTGATCAGCTTTAGGATCGTCACTGTACAAATTAATGTACATCAACATATTCGGCTCTTCACGGGTAATTTTCACCCCTTCACGAACTACCAGAGGAGGTAATTTATTAACCACGGAAGATACACGGTTCTGAACGTTTACTGCTGCAACGTTAGGATCTGTTCCCAGATCAAATACCACCTGAATGGATGCCTCTCCATCATTTCCGGCATCCGAGGTCATATATTTCATACCCGGAACTCCATTTAATCCTCTTTCCAAAGGAATAACAACAGATTTAATCAATAATTCGTTGTTAGCTCCGGGATATTCTGCGGTAATATTTACTTTAGGTGGAGAAATTGAGGGAAACTGAGTCACCGGAAGTTTTACCAATGACAGAATTCCCATAAACACGATAATCAATGAGATTACAATAGACAGAACGGGTCTGCGGATGAATTTCTTAAACATACTACTTCATTTTAGAGACCATTACTCTGCTTTTAATTTCAATGATTGAAGAACCTTTTTAGGATCCTGGAATTTTGTTTTTACTTTTTGGTCATCCTTCACCTTCTGAACGCCCTCCAAAAGAATCTGATCTCCTTTTGATATTCCAGAACTTACCACATACAAATCCGGAAGTTCGTAAGCAATTTTAATATTTCTGGATTTCGCTGTGCCGTTTTTGTCAATAACGAATACATATTTCTGATCCTGAATTTCGTAGGTAACTTTCTGAGGAATAATAAGAGCATTGTGAACCGGCATTGTCATTTGCACTTTTCCGGTTTCTCCGTTTCTCAGAAGCTTATCCGGGTTTGGAAACTTAGCACGGAAAGCAATATTTCCGGTTTCATTGTCAAATTCACCTTCAATAGTCTGAATTTCTCCTTTTTGAGAATAAGTTTCTCCATTTGCTGTAATAAGAGATACCTGATTGCTTCCTCTATCTGCTGCATGGGTCTGATAGCTCAGATATTCCGGCTCAGAAACATTGAAATATGTGTAAATACTTGTATTATCTGATAAGGAAGTCAACAGATCACCTTCATCTACCAGACTCCCCAATTTTAAAGGAATTCGGTTGATAATCCCTGAAAACGGAGCCTTAATATCGGTAAAAGACAAGTGGATTTGCGCTAGTTTCATTTCTGCGTTGGCAGCATCCAACTTAGCTTTAGCCATAGCCTTTTCGTTTTTGGATACGATATTGTTTCCAGCTAATGTAGTGGCATTTTTCAGTTCAATAGAAGCCTGTTCTACTTCCGCTTTTGCCTTTAGCAATTCCGCCTGATAAAGTTTAGGCATAATACGGAACAGGGTTTGCCCTGCCTGTACATACTGTCCTTCATCGACAAAAATTTTCTCAAGGAAGCCTTTTTCCTGAGCCCGAACTTCAATGTTCTTTACAGACTGGATCTGAGCTACATATTCCTTATTAATCACAGTATCCATTACTACCGGTGATGTTACCGGATAAGTAGTTACTTCTTCTTTCTCCTCTTTTTTCTTATTGCAGCTTACAGCCAGTAAAAGGACGCTAAGCGCAATACCTGAGGCAACTCTTTTTATCATAATTCTAGAGTTTTATAAATCGTTAATGTTTTAAATAGAAATAAATGGTAATAAAGAATAGTACAGAGTGATGATTACCAACATACACAACGCAAAGCATTCCCACCTGAAATCAGGTAGAAATTCATTAGGAAAAATGAAATTTTAAATTCTAATGGAACGGATCAGAATAAACTTTTTGGCAGTAAGCCCCCAAATAAACCCGTGAATATCCGGTTTAAACTGCTTGTTGCTTTTTAATCCAAAAATATAAACCAAGCTGAAAACCCCAGCGAAAACAATAATAGCCTGAAATACATCAGACAGCTGAAAATCATTTTCTGCAAGTTCTAAAGTTGAATTATCTACAGAATCTGCCATTTGCTGCACAGTAAGCTTCTCATAGGTCTGATTCAGCTTGTTGGCTCTTTTAGGGAGATGATGAGAAACATGACCGGAATAGTCATTTCGTAGTGTTTTAACATTCAATCTGCTTTCTACTACAAAGAGCAGAAAAAGACCGGTTAAAAAATATACTATAAAGTTTCTCATTTTGAAGTCGCAAATGTACACTTAGATTGTTATATCATCATAATAGATTAACAAAGTTTAACGCTTCTTTAAATAACCTGAATTTAAAATCTTATCAAATATTAAATACTATGAAAAGCAGATATTTATCAATCAACAAAGCCTCTTATCAATAATACACTTCGGTTCTTTCTTTTTCAATTGAGCTATGTTTTGTTTTTCAACATTTTATTTCGAACATACTTACGATTCAGGGAAAATATAAACCTAAAGAACTAAACTTTATCATGATTTCAAATTATTAATACAAGCGTATTGTTATTCTCTGAATTTTGAATTATTTTTCCTGAAAATTTAAACAACAAATGAACAATGAAAAAACTTTCCTCTACCCAACTGATAATAAATCGGTTAAAAAAACAACAGCAAGCCTCTCAATCACAAATTTCTTACTATAAATAATCAGTTTTTGTTTCACTGAAGAATGTTTTAAAAATAATGAACAAAATTCAAATGTTTAAAATATAATATTAGTTTATGAAAAATTAACACATATTTATTAAAAATATTTGTATTTTTATATAGTATTAACACCATAATTCATGAAACACTTTAAAATCACTTATCACTATGAAAAAATTATTACCCACAGTCCTTTTGGGATTGGCCGTTCTTTCCTCAACAGCGTGTAAACATCCCGGAAAAGATGCTGAAACCGTTACTGCTGCAACTCCTGAAAATACAGATGACATTTCAAAAAATGTTTATGTTGACAGCTATGGAGAAAAAATAGAAGTAACGATCAACCGCTCTAAAAATACAGCAACTGTACATTTAAACGGTAAAACTTATGACCTTAAAAAAAGTGATGCTTTACCGGATTATACAGCCTCAAATGAGGAGTACCAATACTCTGAAATTAAGGGAAATATTACTTTTTTAAAGAAGAATGTAGATATGGTGCTTTTCCATCTTAAACAGGTAAAAAAAGAATCCGGTCCTGCAAAAATGGCATCGTATTAGCTTATGTACAAACAGAAAAATTAAAATTTAAAATTTATGAAAAGCTTGTATTACTATTTATCCGCTCTTTTCCTAGCTGTATTTCTTGTTTCTTGCCAGACACAGACTGCACAGAAACCTACAACAGATATTACAGGAAAGACCTGGAAATTAACGGAACTTAATGGTCAGCCGATCAAATTAAAAAATCCAAAAAGCAACCCTTATTTCAAACTTGATATGAATGGGATGAGATATGAAGGTAATGCAGGATGTAATGGATTAGGAGGTACTTTTGAGATCAAACAGGACATCATGAGAATCAAATTCAACCAAGGAATGTCTACTATGATGGCTTGCGAAGATCTTGATATTGAAAATCAGTTTACAAAAGCGATCCTTGCTGCTGACAACTATTCTGTGAACGGAAATACGCTAACATTGAACAAAGCAAGAATGGCTCCTTTAGCTAAATTTGTTCTTGAATAAGAAAAAAAATAATTAGATTTAATATAAAAAGACGTCCTTCTATGGGGACGTCTTTTTTACTTTTTGTTGTATATCATATAGCAAATCAAAAGGCTGATATTCACTAAAACAGCAAATGAGTTTGACAAAATAATAGGAAGTTCATCTTTTACAAAACCATACCACACCCATAAAGATAATCCGGAAATAAGGATCAAAAGCATAAGCAGGGAAACATCTTCCACGTTTTTCTCCCGAATCACTTTTATAAGTTGTGGAATCATAGATATGGAAGTGAGTACTCCTGCAATGATTCCTAATAGGTTTTCATTCATAAATTATAGTCTTTAAGATTTACATTCTGATGAAAATTACTTAAATCTATTCAGTGAAACTTCTTCATGCAACGGAATATCTTCCTCAATAAAACGGAACAGGTCTCTTGCAAAGTAACAACCGTTCAGAATTCCTCTTGCTCCCAACCCATTGAAAACATATAGATTGCTATGAATTTCATGTCTTCCAATAATTGGTCTCCTATCTTTTACCGTAGGCCTAAACCCAAAATTTACTTCTTTCACTTCAAAATCATAAGGGTAGAATTCTGACAACCCATTGACTAACTGATTCACTGCTGATTCATCAATATGATGGTGAAGCTGTTCACGATCATAAGTTCCACCATAGAAATAAAGTCCGTTCCCCGTTGGAAAAAGGAAGTGTTTCTTTTTAATGGTTATATTTTCCGGAATAGGTTGAGAAAGTTCGACTTTTATGTGGTGTCCTTTATTGGGGGTCACCGTGATATCTGAAAAGTAAGGGTTATCTTTTACTCCCATTCCTTCACAGAAAATAATATTTTTGAAAATAAAATCGTTATAAGTTGCGTCTGAAGGGTTCAACTTAGCATACTCAAACTTTTCACTGATAAGAAAACCATTTTTTTCAAAATAATTGAATAAACCAGTAAAAAATCCATTAACATTCAACCTGGCAGACTGATTCACCTTTCCTGTGAGAAAATCGTTTTTTACTACATTTAAAGACTCAAATTTTTCATTCAAAAAGTTCGATAACTCTTCATTTCCAGATTTTTTAAGCCAAAGCTTCTGTTCGTTCTCATCATGAAAAATTCTGTGAATAGATGCATCAATCAAATAATTTTCTCCAGTATACGATTCTATCTCCTTCAAACTGTTCTTCAGAAAATCAATTTGTTCCTGAGCCTTCCAAAATGTGGTAAACTTTTTAAGAACCACAGGATTGATAATCCCTGCAGAAACCTGCGAAGCGCTTTTTCTTCCTTCGGAAAAAATTACAAAGGATTTGTTGTTTTTAATTAGCTGATGAGCTAAAAAAAGCCCAGCATATCCATCTCCTACAATAATATAATCTACATTTCTCATAATAAAAAAACCTGAGTAAAAATACTCAGGTTTTGTATAAATATCAAATGAAATTTAGTAATTCCACATATCATTTTCCATTTCAAGGATCTGCGACTTAATTCTGTCACTTTCTTCTAACTGATCATCAGCATCTTTGGGGATATAGTCCTTAATAGTACCGTCTCCTAAACCGCTTGAAGATTTGTAGATTACAGAAGAGAATCTTCTTGCATTGATGATATCATCAAAAGATAGATCTGCAGAAGAGTTTTTTCTGTTGTAAACATAATTGTTTGCTAAGATATCTCTTGCATTCGGATAGAAAATCCAGAATAGGTCGATAAGGTCATCATTGCTAGCAATTGGCTTCCCATCTGGTCCTATAACTCCCTGTACTGCCGGGTCTGGTCCCATTGCTGCAATACCTAGAGGTCTGTATTTCATTTGTCCGTCTCTCTTATCTATGAACCACATACCCATAATTTTAAGAACTTTTACTTTCTCAGTAGTCGTCTTAAATACGTCGGTATATTCTTTTTTCTCCTGTTCGGTTAATTGTCTTCCAGAGTTTAGAATATCGATAGCTGCATCGTTGATTCTAACGTTCTCCAATCTTTTCTGGATTCCTTCCGGTGAAAGCTTCACCGTAAAGTTTTCATCATCATACACCTGCTCAATTTTACCACTTAAAGCTGCATCTAACAGTAACTGGTATAGAGATCTTGTAGGGGTAGAAAGAAGACCATCCGGATTATCATAGTAAAATGGCTGATTGATCTTATCATTCATATCGATGATTTCCCAAACAAACATACTCTTAAGGATGTCTTTGTCTTCAACAAATCCATATTCAAGAGGCTTTACTGTTTTATCAATAATAGTATCACCAACTTTTTGTTTGTTCTCCGCTCTCATCTGTCTAAACTCTTCTGGAGAAGAAGCGTTCAGAATAGTCTGGGAAAATGCAAATCCCGAGACTAATACTAAAAGGGTGCTAATATATTTTTTCATAATAAATTACAATTTTAGTCCTATTGAACATTAATAATTATAGGAGTAATGTTTTTAATCTGCTGACCTTCCAATCCTTGCGCTGTTGCTTTGATATCGAAGATAGAAACTACATCTCCTGTTCTCAGATTCTTGATTAATCCTGCTGCATCATTTAATGTATTCCCATGGATTAATAGTGCTGCTCTACCAGGTACTCTTACCATGAATTGTGTTACATTGAACGAAACAGGGAAGTCGAAGTCAGGAATAGCAGCCTGTACAGATTGGTTCGGAATAGAAGTTGCCGGCATCGACAATACATTCTGTCCTCTCATCTGACCTTGAGGTGGCGGAACATTCTTGATTCTATATTCAAATACCTGAGATACTGTTTTTCCATAAGGATCTACTCCGGATAATGTAATTTTCACTGTAGTTCCTGTTGAAGGTTTTACAATCCACTTACCAGGACCTGTATTTCTTACAGAAGCTCCCGGAGCTGATAATGAAAGTTTAGAGTTATCTGCACCTAAGATAGATCCTGATACAGGGTTCTCCAATCCTCTATACATTACATTCATCTTATCAGCAGAAAGTAATAATCCTTTTTCAAGTTTTACTTCTCTAGGTCCTGCAATTACATTATAAGTATGCGTCCAAGGGAAAGATTGTGGCTTACCTGAAGCATCTGTTAATGTAATAGTTCCGGCTAGTTTATGTTCACCAATACCAGCTCCTGAAATAGGGATGATCCCTTTACCATTTTCCTGCTTGCTAACTCCAGAGATACTGATCTTATTACTATTAGAATAAGTACCCAACATTACTTTTACTTCAGCCTGCTTACCTGCCTGAATATCTGTAGGACCTGAAACAATAGGTTCATAGCTTGTAAATTTGATACTAGCATCCACTTTTTCCTGAAGCATTAAGGCTAATGCATCAGATTGTACGTTTCTGGCATCATTTTGGATAATTTCCAAATTAGATATAGCAGCGATTAGTGGCTGATGATAAAATTTATTTTGGAACCAAGTTTTCTCATTCGGAGATTTTCCTTTAGGATACTCTGCAATAAGAGATTTGTTAGCTCTCTCAACTAGATCCACTAATTGAGGATTCTTACCAAAAGTAGTATTAATATAATTTCTAACATCATCAATTTTTGCTTTAAGATCTAATGCATTTTTTGATGGTGAATTTTCATCTCCTTCTTTAAAGAAATATTCTGTAGTAGCTTCATTGTTGTTTAATGCAGCAAAATTTTCACTTACGTCAATTTCTTTTCCGGTTTTAGGATCTTTATCATGAAACTCTGATTGTTTTTTTAGTAAATCCTTGATATCCTGAGCGTGTTTTACCAACGCATCAATCTTGGATTTTAATGTTTTATAATCTTCCCAAGGTTTTGCGTAAGTATCCGGAACCTGTTGAGCTTTAGCTTCCAGTGTTTTTTCAAAAATCTTTTCGTTTTTTCTTTCTGTTAAAGTTCTTGTTTCATTTAATGCTCTTGTAGAGTCATAATATGATCTGATGATTTCTGCATCGATGTTTAGGGCCATCATCGCGATGAACACCAGATACATCAGGTTGATCATCTTCTGACGAGGGGTCTGTTTTCCTTGTGCCATTCTCTTTTCTTTGTTTTTTGATTAAATAGTTTAAGTTCAGAAATGGTTAGGAATTAAGACTTCATAGCAGTAAGCATACCACCATAAACTCTATTTAAGTTATTAAGATTAGATGTTAAACCTTGTAGCTCTTGATTGAATTTTTCAGAATGTTCAACAGATTTCTGCATGTCTGAAACATATTTAGTAGCAAATTCTGCTTGTTTCTTACCGCTTTCCAACTGCATCGCATATAATGCATTCATACTTTCCATATGCTGAGCAGCCTTGTTCAACTGATCGTTATATTTATGAGTAGAAGCAGAAACGTCAACAGTTTGATTGATTTGATCTACAGAACTTGAAAATTTATCGATTCCTGTTCTTAGTCTTTCGAATAGTTGAACATCTAATCTCGCATCTTCAAGCATTTTATCCAATTTAGTAGAAAGAGAATTTTCTAATTCTGCAAAGTGGTTACCTGTATTTCTAGTTGTTACATTTGAGTGTAATGGGTTTGGGTTAGCATGTTTATCTAATAATTCAGGGTAAACATTTTCCCAAGCATAAGACTCTTCAGTTTTTGGAGGGTCGAAAGCGAAAATAATAAAGATAATCGCTTCTGTAATAAGCCCTACAGTAAGAGCAATATTACCGTTAATTGGTCCCAAAGTAATGTGAGTAATTTTAAGCCAAGCTCCAAGAATTACAATTGCAGCACCGAATGAATAGAAGAAATTCATCCAAGCATCTTTCGTCTTAAACATATTGAGTTAGTTTTTTTAATGTTAAATAAAATTGTATTGAAAAATAATTGTTTTGGTTTTGTTATCTGTTAACTCTTCTTGGCTTAACAGCTGCCTCAGGAATGTCCTGTACAGTTCTAAATCCGATATAGCTTCTTGCTGAATCTTTTCTCTCCCAATCTCTAGCACCCGTCATTAAGGCGTATCCTATATCTTTCCAAGATCCACCTCTTACAGATTTCTTAGTATCCTTTTTATCTTTAGTAGAAGGATTTAATGTAGAAGAGAATCCATAAGAAGAGTTGTTATATGCAGATTCTGTCCACTCAGAAACGTTTCCAGCCATATCAAATAACCCAAATCCATTTTTCTTAAATTTCTTAACTGGAGCTGTATATGTATAAGTACCTTTTTTCTCGTCTTCCATGTAGTTACCTCTCTTAGGTTTGAAGTTAGCTAAGTAGCAACCTCTATCATCCATTAAATATGGACCTCCCCAAGGGTAAGTGGCATTTTGCATACCTCCTCTTGCAGCATATTCCCATTCGATTTCTGTTGGAAGACGGAACTGCAATGGTCTTTGTTTTTTTCTTTTTAAACTTTCGTTATAGTCAGTTTTCAATTTAGATCTGAAGTTACAATAAGCTCTTGCCTGATCCCAGGTAACACCAACTACAGGGTAGTTTTTGTAAGCTTTGTGCCAGAAATATTGTTCAAATAATGGCTCATTGTAAGCAAAGTGGAAATCTTTTACCCAAACCGTAGTATCGGGATAAATCGCGATACTCTGGCTTTTAAGGTAATTCGCTCCTCTTTCGTTATCTGCAAGTGCAGCATCCATATCTCCCCAACGGTAAGTATACTTCAGCTTACTAACATCTAAAATTCTTTCGTTTCCAATTCTTGAAGAAGCAGGCAGATACATAGATTCCAGAACTTCTGCGTATTCTACATCCGGATACTTTGTAGTGCTCCAGTGTAAAGGAATTTTCCAGTCTAATCTTTTGCTTGCATCATAGGTACCGTCTTCACGGCCACCCTGCCCTTCCATATATTCCTGATAAGGTGTTAAATTTTCTTCTTTTTTAGCAAGGTATGCATAATCTCCTATGCTTGCTCCTCTACGACCGCCTTCGTCACCACCTTCTCCGGCAGCTTCAGCGAGTAGAGTTCTTGCGATAGAATCTCTTACATAGTTGATAAATACCCTGTATTCTGCATTGGTAGTTTCTGCTTCATCCATGAAGAAAGAAGAAACAGTAACTGTCTTCAATGATGCTTTTTCAGGTGTATTTGTTGGGTCCTGGTCTGCTAAACCAGCAACAAATGAACCTGCAGGAATTGCAACCATTCCGTATGGTCGTTCCGCAACAAATGATTTCGTTTTTTCTCTTGGTATCAATTCTCCTTTTGTTCCTGGCTTCCCTACAGAAGAGCTGCCACCACCTGAACAAGATACCGATGCTACCGACGCAGACAATAATAAAAGAAATATCCTTTTCATGTTAATTTTTATAATTAAGCCGTAAATATATAATTTTTTTAAGAAACTTTTAAGATTTATTTTGAAATAACGGAAGAAATCTAAATTTATTTTATTTACACCTAATTTTTATTCTACAGTTACAGATTTCGCCAAGTTTCTTGGCTGATCTACGTTCGCTCCTCTATATACAGCAATGTAATAGGCAAGCAGCTGTAACGGCACTGAAGCCACAATTGGAGAGAAACATTCTGAGGTTTCAGGAATTTCAATAACATAATCTGCCATTTCGCTAACCTGACGGTCACCTTTGTTAACAACAGCTATAATTTTCCCTTTTCTTGCTTTGATTTCCTGAACGTTACTTACAATTTTATCATAGTGTCCTTTTTTAGGCGCTATAATAACAATTGGCATATTCTCATCAATCAGAGCAATGGGTCCATGCTTCATTTCTGCTGCCGGATACCCTTCTGCGTGGATATAAGAAATTTCTTTAAGCTTCAGCGCTCCTTCTAAGGCTGCAGGATAATTGTACCCTCTTCCTAAGTAAAGGAAATTGGTAGCTTTCACAAAATCTTTTGCAATACTCTGAGTAAGCTCGTGAGTAGTATTCAATACTTCTTCAATCTTCTTAGGAAGAGCATTAAGCTCTGCAATTAAGCTCATAAATTCAGCGTTTCCTAAATTTCCGTTATGCTTACCTAATTTAAATGCAATTAAAGTAAGGATAGTAAGCTGTGCTGTAAATGCTTTTGTAGAAGCAACCCCAATTTCCGGACCTGCATGGGTATATGAACCAGCATCTGTAATTCTTGCAATAGATGAATCTACTACGTTACAGATACCATAGATAAATGCACCTTTTTCTTTTGCCAGTTTTAAAGCAGCCATTGTATCTGCAGTTTCTCCTGATTGAGAAATCGCAATTACAACATCTTTATCAGTAATGATAGGATTTCTGTATCTGAATTCTGAAGCATATTCTACCTCTACCGGAATTCTTGCATATTCTTCGATAAGATATTCCCCGATAAGACCTGCATGCCATGAAGTTCCACAAGCAATGATAATAATTCTATTAGCATTTTTGAACTTTTCTACATGATCCCAAATTCCTGCCATCTTGATAACTCCCTCATCTACAATAAGTCGCCCTCTCATAGTATCATGAATAGACTTAGGTTGTTCAAAGATTTCTTTCAGCATGAAGTGTTCATATCCACCTTTTTCAATCTGCTCTAAGCTTAATTTAAGTTCTTGGATTTCAGGCTCAATCTTAGAGTTTTCATTAATGGTTCTGATATCTACTCCATTTTCTAAAGAAATGGTAGCCATGTGCCCTTCTTCAAGATAAATAGCTTCTTTTGTAAATTCTACAAAAGGAGAAGCATCAGAAGCAATAAAATATTCTTTATCACCAAGTCCGATCGCTAAAGGAGATCCTAATCTTCCTACAACCAATACTCCCGGATAATCTTCGTGAAGTACTGTTATAGCATAAGCTCCATACACTTCATTTAAAGCATATCTTACCGCTGCAGGGAAATCGATCTCCGGGTTAAGATCCATAAAATATTGAATAAGGTTTACCAATACCTCAGTATCTGTTTCCGATTTGAAAGTAAACCCTTTTTCAGTAAGCATTGTTTTAATGGTATCATAATTTTCAATAATACCATTGTGCACTAGTGCTATTTTTCCATTATTTGACAAATGCGGGTGGGAATTTCTGTCGCTCGGAACTCCATGGGTAGCCCAACGGGTGTGTCCCATACCAATTTTGGCTGTTCCTTTTAATTGCTTCGAAATATTCACCAAATCCTCTACTTTACCTTTTGTTTTTTCTACTTCAAATTTGTTGTTTGAACCTTCTAAAACAATTCCGGCACTGTCATATCCTCTGTATTCAAGTCTTCTAAGACCATTAATTACGATCTCATAAGCATCCTGAAAACCTGTATATCCTACTATTCCGCACATATTTATTTTGTCTTGTGTTTATTGTATTTTATTTATTATTGGCTGTTGAATAAGTAACCTTAAGCTGAACTCTCTTCTCAGTTTTATCTGATCCTATCAGAACAACTCTGTTCATATCAGTAGCTCGAGTTGTGTAATTTGCTCCAACAATATTATCGTTTTGACCTTTCATAAATGCTCCTAAATAAAGATAGAGTACCTTATCTGCTGCCACAACGCTACTATCTTCAACAATATCCTTAAGAGTTTGTGTTACTACTAAATCATAATATTCATATTCTCCTTTTGCTTCCTCGCCTTTAATAGTTGTCTTACCATAATAATACATTGGAAACCCTTTTAGCATATCTTTTGTAAAAATAGGTTTTAACTTTTCATCAAGTTTAGAAATTTCATTAGGCAGAAGGATAAATTTACGATCGGCAGCTACAGACTGAGCATTAGCAAATGTTTTATCTTTATCTATAAATACTCTGATTTTAGCCCCTACAATTCCTGCTTTATCTGTATTAAATTTCTTTTTCAACTCTACAATTGTAGATTCTGGAATTTTCAATCCTACATAAGGACCTCCCATTCCCTGGGGGAAAAGCACCCCATCACCTGTTGTTTCATTGTATTTTGTAGCTTTGGCAAATTCAGAATCTGATCTGTCATACTCATAACGTCCCAAACGGGTATTTCTATTTCCCAGATCAAACGCAAGTACTTGCTGTGGTCTTGTTACCGTACCGTTTTCTGTTTTATCAGCCTTGTAATACAAACGAAGCTCCATATCATCAGGTGAAAACTGGAAAAGATACCCATCATTATCTTGTACTGAAAGTCTAATTCCGTTGAAATATCTTGTAAAGTTAGCTGCATCCTTAAGCACATCATCTCCTCTTCTATTAAGGATATTTTGTTGGAAATAATCTTTATCCAGATTCATTCTGAAGCCTAGCTTACCATCAAAGACAACTGTGTTGTCTGATTTTCTAGTAGCCGTTACAGTGCTTACATTTCCATCAAAAGTAGCAGATCCAAGTAAGTCTCCTACTGTTACGTTCTTATTAGAATAAGTAAATTCTGGTTTACCAGAGTCTAAGAACTCATTAACTCTATGTACATTAATTTTCATAGATTTAATTGTCTCAGCATTCCCGTATTTACGAGTAGGGTAAGTTTTCTTCTCTATTGAAACAGTCACCTTCTCATCACCAACAGGAAAATCATTTTTCTCATAAGCAGCCGGTGCTACCACTTTATCAGCCATGTAATAAGTATCATCTGCTGTATTCGCCGGAGTTCTTATCACCAAAACAACAGAATCTACCACTGGTTTCTCTCCAATTTGATAACCATCCGGCAACCTTAACTGAGTAATATAAGATGCTTTCTGCATCCCAAACTGCCCTTCTTTAAATGCCCCCAGAACCGCTACACGAGTTCCTGATGTTGAGACAAGCTGCGCCCAATCACTTTTGATAGAATCATTATTATTAATATTATAGGCTATAATATCATATGGCTTTTCAGCACCTGTTGCTGCATCTTTATCAAAGAGTTGTTGCCCAAGAGAATCCGGATCGGGTTCACAGTTATAAAGGATTGCACTTCCGAAAACCGCCAATAGAAGCATGGCGAAAGTCCTTTTAAGAGTATGAGTCATTAAAAATGTGTTTTTTAATAAAGTTGATTTATAGAATCTACGTCAAGATACTCCGACTTTTGAGTCGCTGTTTCATTGAAAGCCTTATCAAGGTCTTCATCAAGGAATTCATCTCCTTTTACAACAGTATCTACGTAGTTCATACTTTCGATAACGAAATTTTTGATTGTTGGGTTATCTAACGCTTTTAATCCTGAAATATTATCAAACTTCAGCTTTTCATCAATCTTTTTATCAAGATCAGCTTCTTTCTCATTGTATAGGGAAAGAACAATTTTCGCATCCTTGAAATAAGTATCTGATTCGTAGTAAGTCTTAAGATAAATTGGAACAAATGAAGACATCCATCCATTCAAATGAATAACATCCGGTACCCAGTTCAGTTTCTTGATGGTTTCAATTACTCCTCTTGCAAAGAAAATAGCTCTTTCGTCATTATCGTCGAAAGGATTTCCTTCATCATCGAAATAATATTGCTTTCTTTTGAAGTATTCTTCATTGTCTATAAAGTAAACCTGCAGTCTTTCCCCCGGAAGAGACGCTACTTTAATGATAAGTGGCTGATCCAGATCATTGATGATAATATTCATCCCTGAAAGACGGATCACCTCATGAAGTTGGAATTTCCTCTCACTTATTTGTCCAAATCTTGGCATAAAAACTCTTACATCATTGCCTTCATTGTGCATCTTAAGCGCCATTTTGTTTACCACAGCGGCCATATTTGTATCTTCTTGGTACGGATACATCTCTGTAGTAATGTACAGTATTTTTTGATTCGGCATAAACTTTCTATCTAATTTTTGTAAAAATGCTTTAATGTGCAAAATTACAAAAAAACATCCAACATTATTTTAATTAACATTTTTTTACGAAAATTCACCTTCCCAAATTGGTAAAAACACATTTTATTATATGATATTTTTAGTATTTTTGAATAAGTATTAAAATAAACTATGGAAGTTATAAAAAACAGGAAAACCCTTCAGGATTTCATTGAAAGACAGAAGGAAATGGGAAAAAGAATTGGCTTTGCTCCTACGATGGGAGCTCTGCACAAGGGACATCTTTCCCTGTATGAAGAAGCAAAAAAGGAGAATGACCTTGTGATTTCTTCAATTTTTGTAAATCCAACTCAATTTAACAACCCTGAGGATCTGGAAAAATATCCGAGAGATATCAACAGAGATATCCTGATTCTGGAAAAATCTGGATTGGTAGACGCTGTTTACATTCCTGAAGTTACTGATATTTATCCTGAAAAAGCAGAAAGCCAACGCTATGATTTTGATGGATTGGAAAATGAAATGGAAGGAAAATCCAGACCGGGACACTTTGACGGTGTAGGAACTGTTGTAGAGGAATTATTCCGACAAGTAAAGCCTGACAATGCTTATTTTGGAGAAAAAGATTTCCAACAGCTGGCCATCATCAGGAAAATGGTTGATAAAAAACATCTCCCGGTTAAAATAAAAGGAGTTTCTATTTACAGAGCAGACAACGGACTGGCATTAAGCTCAAGAAACCAAAGACTTCATGAAGACCGCAAAGAAGCTTCAAAAATCATTTATGAAACCTTAAAGAAAGTAAATGATTGGTTCAGAACGGTTAGTATTCCTGAAATTAAAGAAAGAGTAACTGATATTTTTGACAATCAGCAAGGGATGCAATTGGAATATTTCCTGATTGCCGATGAAAACACATTACAGGAAACCGACTTCTTCTATAAAGACAGAAAGTTCAGAGCATTTATCGTAGTAGTTGTGGATGGAGTCCGATTAATTGACAATATGCATTTGGATTAATATATATTCACAAAGGTTATTCCTTAATAAAATACAGCTCTGATCATTTGAATGGTCAGAGTTTTATTTATTTTAGATTAAATACAAAAAATCAAAGGCCTCCGGAAGGAAGCCTTTGAAACACCAAATCACAAAATATTAATATGAAAAAAATTTACTTTTCAGTAAACTTGTGACCCGGCTGGGATTCGAACCCAGGACCCATACATTAAAAGTGTATTGCTCTACCAGCTGAGCTACCGAGTCGGCCACAATTAGGAATTAATATTCTTAATTATAAATTTTCTTTGCAGTGCCTGCGACTGGACTCGAACCAGCACATCCTTAGGAAACCACCCCCTCAAGATGGCGTGTCTACCAATTTCACCACGCAGGCAATAAAATTACAAAATTTGTAATTTTTATTGCTAGTGACCCGGCTGGGATTCGAACCCAGGACCCATACATTAAAAGTGTATTGCTCTACCAGCTGAGCTACCGAGTCGGCCACTTGTTAAACAAGTTTTCATTTAAGTAATGTCCCTTGTTTTAAGTGGTGCAAAGATATGACTTTTTTCTTTATCTCAAAACTTTTTCGCAAATTTGTTTAAAAAAAATTCATGATAATTTCACTAATTGGATACATGGGAAGTGGCAAATCTCACATTTCCAAAATATTAAGCGACAAAATAGATTTTAAACTGATAGATCTTGATAAAGAAATTTCCAGAAGAAATAAATTAACCATTCCTGAAATTTTTGAAAAAAAAGGAGAAATTCACTTTAGAAAACTGGAAAGAGAGGCTCTTGAAGAAATATTAGCTTCAGAAGAGAATGTAATATTAAGTCTTGGGGGCGGAACTCCTGTTTACTATAATAATATGGAGATCATCAATCATAATTCCAGGAGCGTCTTTTTAAGGACTTCCGTAGGAACATTGGTTGAAAGACTTTCTAAACAAAAGGAAAAAAGGCCATTAATTGCCAATATTTCAGATGAAGACCTTCCGGAGTTTATTGCCAAACATTTATTTGAAAGAAATCAATTTTACAGTAAAGCTCAGTTTAGTGTAGGGACTGATGGCAAAGAACCCGAAGATATTGTTAAAGAAATAATAGAAAAGCTCTATCTCTAGAGCTTTTTTATTTTAATCTTCGTCTTCAGTTTCGTTACCTGTTTCTCCGAAGAAATCATCCCAATCTGTAAAATCAGCATCAATATCGTTGCCTACATAGTCATCCATATCCCTTCTGTCTTTCTTTGTAGGTCTTCCCTCTCCTTTGTTTCTGTAATAATCCTGGGTCATTTTACGAAGCTTCAGAAGTTCATATTGTTCCTTATCTGTTACATCCTGTATATGAAGTGGAACCAATTTGGCTCCCATTCTACTTTTAGGAATCTGTAAAACCTTTATTTTATAATCAATCTGATTCTTTCGGATTTTAATAATATCCCCTTCTTTTACCTCCTTAGATGATTTTACGGCAGACGTTCCCATAGAAACTCTATTCTTTTTAATCTCCTCAGCTGCAATACTTCTCGTCTTATAAAAGCGAATGCTCCATAAAAATTTATCTATTCTCATATTTTTTTATACTTTTGCCGTTATATTATTTGTAAAGTAATTAAAGTTTTTTGAAATGAAAAAAATATTTTTATATATCCTTGCCGGATCTTTGTGTTTTACTGCATGTAAAAAAGATGATGAAGTACCTACGTATCAGGAGCCGGAAGACATCAATGTTCAAAATACCTATGACGATCAGGCTATTACGAAGTTCATGAATGAGAACTATCTGGATGCTCAGGGAAATATAAAACCTTTCAGCGCTACAGACACTTCTGATGATAAAGAAACAAAATTATCAGATTTAAAGTATACAAAACTTCCTTCCGGAACAATCTATATTATGAGAGAAGGAGCACAACCTGATCCTGATCCGACCAAACATAAGATAATTGGAGACGATGATATCATTAAAATAATGGGTAGAGCTGATGCTTACCAGGCTATTGATAACAATGGAACTCCTGTATTTTCAGCCAAATCACCATTCTTAAACACTATAGATGGTGTTACCATTCCATTTGTTGACCCAGCATATTATTATGCAAAGAAGAGTGTGAGAGTAGATAACAAACAAGAAAGACCCTACTTTGAAATAGCTGGTTTCAGAGAGGCATTACAAAAGTTTACAGCTTTTAAAGATTTACCAAATTCAACCCCTTATAATCTACAGGGTGTAATTATTGTTCCGTCAAGAGCTGCATTTGCAAGAAACCCTCACTATCCTTACTTTGGAATTTCTTACAGAAACAAATCATTTGTTTTCAATTTCCAGATATATGGGACTGAAGTAAGACTTGATAAAGATAAATAAAAACAAGCCGTCTATCACAGACGGTTTTTTATTTGCTAAATAGTCTTGAAAGCCGACTATCACCAGTCTGAATTTTGAAGTTAAAAGCACCTTATTTTCAAGGTCGTAAAAATTTATCAAAGCAAATAGTAGCGTTTTTCAAGTCTACCAGATCTTAAACATAAAAAAGTCAGATTAGAATGTTCTAATCTGACTTTTTTATGTATTTAAACAATTTTTAAAGCTGCTTTTTTTAATTATTAAAATCTTGTTTTCTGTTTTACGTTTCCTAAAATATCCGGGAAGTACAGATCTGCAAGATGGTCAAATTCATCTCCTCTCATAAACATGGTAGCATCTACTTCTTCGTAAGAGCTTCTTCCTGCTGCTGCAATCAGTTCATTGCAGGTATGAAGGGTGTTTTTATGGAAATGATATACTCTTTCACTTTTATCCGTAACATCTAATCCTTTGATTAACATTTTATCCTGAGTTGCAACCCCTGTAGGACAGTTGTTTGAGTTACATCTTAAAGCCTGGATACATCCTAATGAGAACATAAATCCTCTTGCATTGTTACACATATCCGCTCCCATTGCTACAGCTCTTAAAATATCTAAACTTGTAAGAACTTTACCACTGGCAATGACTCTAAGTTTATTTCTCAGATTATAATTATTAAGGGTTCTGTTGACAAATATCAGAGCTGGTTCCAAAGGCATTCCTACTCCATCTGAGAATTCCGGTGGTGCAGCACCTGTTCCTCCTTCAGCTCCATCAATGGTTATAAAATCAGGATAGATCTTTAAAACATTCATTTGTACGCAGACATCCTCAAATTCTTTAGTATCCCCAATACAAAGTTTAAATCCAACAGGTTTTCCTCCTGAAAGTTCTCTTAATTCCTGTACGAACCTCAACAGTCCGGCAGCATCAGAGAATGCAGTATGTGATGGTGGTGAAATAACAGTCATCCCAGGTGTTACGTGCCGAATAGCTGCAATTTCCGGTGTATTTTTTACTCCTGGAAGCACCCCTCCGTGACCTGGTTTTGCTCCTTGTGACAATTTGATCTCAATCATTTTCACGTTAGGAAGTGTTGCATACTTTGTAAATAATTCCGCATTGAATTTTCCTTCATCATCACGGCATCCAAAATATCCTGTACCAATCTGCCAGCATAAATCTCCACCTTCAAGGTGATAAGGCGAAATACCACCTTCTCCTGTATTATGGAAGAAATTCCCTTTTTTAGCACCTCTGTTCAGTGAAATCTGAGCTCTGTCACTTAATGCTCCAAAACTCATTGCTGAAATATTAAATAAAGAAGCATGATAAGGTTGTGTACACTGTTCTCCTCCTACCCAAACTCTCGGAAGTTCTTCTGATGGGGATTTTGCATAAATAGAATGCTTGATACCTTCATATTTTCTGTGATTCACTTCCAACTGTGTTCCAAAAGCTACCGTGTCACTTATATTTTTAGCACGTCTGTATACTGCAGAACGCTGATTTCTTGGGAACGGCTTCCCGTCAGTTTCCCTTTCAATGAAATATTGCTGCATTTCGGGTGAAATACTTTCGAAAAAGTACCTAAAGTATCCCAGCACCGGGAAGTTCCTCAGAATAGCATGTTTCGATTGGTAAGCATTGTAAACACCCAATGCATAGATAGCGGATAGCAGCGTCGGTATCCAATAATGCGCTTTTATCAGTAGTGCTACAATCCACGTAGCAGCTACTAATACAATTCCCCAAGATAAAAACTTATCTCTCATGAATGTAGTATTTAAAGTTTAAAAATAAATTTAGTGGAAATTTTGCAAAGAGCCTATGCTTTTGCTAAAAAATTTTGGTAGGAAGATTGCACAGAAACTGTGCCATCTGACAGGATTTTTTCTAAATTTAGAAATTCGATTTTATTTACAGATGCAGGATCAAAGTCTTTCTGGACTCTCACATAGTTTTCTGTGAAGCCAAACATTTTTCCATCCTTATTTTCGTGCTCCCAAAGTACAGGAAGCGTTTTTCCAAGTTGAGTCTGATAAAATGCCATTTTTTTCTTTTCAGAAAGAATTCTCAGCATTTTATTACGTTTTTTTCTTTCAGCTACCGGAACTACCCCTTCCATTGCAGCGGCCTCTGTATTTTCTCTTTCAGAATAAGTAAATACATGAAGGTAAGTGATTGGAAGTTCATTAAGGAAATTATAGGTTTCCAGGAATGTTTCTTCTGTTTCTCCGGGGAACCCTACAATAACGTCCACACCGATAGCAGCATCAGGCATTACCTCTCGGATTTTTTTTACCCTGTCATTGTAAAGTTTAGTCAGGTAACGGCGTTTCATTTTTTTCAATAAATCATCGCTTCCTGATTGTAGTGGAATATGAAAGTGAGGAACAAAGCTTCTGCTTTTAGAAACCAGTTCAATACTTTCATCCTTTAAAAGATTAGGTTCAATGGAAGAAATACGGATTCTTTCAATCCCTTCTACTTTATCAAGTTCTGAAATAAGATCCAGGAATGTATGCTCATGTCGTTTGTTTCCAAACTCACCTTTACCGTAATCACCGATGTTTACTCCGGTAAGAACAATTTCTTTGATATCTTTTGCTGCAATTTCTGAAGCATTTCTAAGAACATTTTCGATGGTATCTGAACGAGAAATCCCTCTTGCCAATGGAATGGTACAGTAAGTACATTTATAATCACATCCGTCCTGAACTTTCAGGAATGCTCTTGTTCTGTCACCAATAGAATAACTTCCGATAAAGAAATCGGTTTCTTCAATCTCACATGAATGAACAATTCCCTCGTTGTCTGACTTTTCTAAATCATCAAGGTAGCTTAGAATATTAAACTTTTCTTTAGCTCCTAACACAAGATCTACTCCTTCAATCTGTGAAATTTCCTCAGGTTTCAACTGTGCATAACATCCAACAATAACCACCAGCCCATCCGGATTGGCTTTCATTGCTCTTTTTACGTGAAGCTTACACTCACGGTCAGCGTTTTCAGTAACTGAACATGTGTTAATTACATAAACGTTGGCCTTCTCATCAAAGCTCACCTTATCATAACCTGCATCTGTTAATTGACGGGCAATAGTAGATGTTTCTGCAAAATTTAATTTGCAGCCAAGTGTATGATACGCGGCAGTTCTTTGAAAAGTAGACATGTGTTACTTCTGAATTTTATGGGTGCAAAGATAGTAATTTTAATAATAATCCAAGATTGATTCAATCTATTGTTTATATTCGTTCCTTACTTCAGGGCTGTTTTGAAAACATACGGGTGATGAGTTCCCTTCCAGTTCTTCTCTGGAAAATTTGTTTTTCATTTCAGTATTAAACTCCTGAGATTTGTTTCTGGCAATAGACAATGTTTTCCAATCTTCATTTTTAATCATTTTAGCAATATAAACAATCTGCCCGATATGATATGGATAATGAGCAAGTTGTCTTAAAACAGCATCAATAACAGGGTGCGCCTCTCCCCTTATATAAATTGTAGAATAAAGATTTTCTTCATTGATGTGATCTAAAGCTTCAAAAAAACATTTCCATCCTTTTTCCCAGAATTCAAGAACCTCATCTTTGGATTTAAAAGTATTCACAAATTCTTCATCACGGTGACGCCATGATTTTTCTCCGTCTTCAGTAAGAAAATTAGTCCATCTTGACAGCATATTTCCCGCAATATGGTGTACTATGACTGCAATGGAATTGCTTTCTTCATTATACTGCCAGAAAATCTGTTCATCTGATAACTGGCTAAATGATTTATCTCCAAGGGATTTATAATATTCAAAGCGTTTTACAAACAGGTCTTTCATTCTTTTTATTTTGATAACTAATGTAAAAAAAATCAAATAAAAAAACCACCTCTTCCGAAGTGGTTTTATCTATGCTATTTATTTACATTATATCATTATTCCCGATTTTTAACCAATACCCAACCGATAAATTTAACAGGGGTATTCTTGGTATTATTTTCATTCCATAAGATAGAATACCAATAAGTTCCCGTAGGCACTCTTCTTCCGCTCACCGTTCCGTCCCACCTATAGCCGTTAAGTTTATCAGCCTGATGAATCTTGGTTCCATATCTGTCAAAAATATTAATCACAAGATTTTGTTTACCGGATAATGCGGAATAATCAATCACATCATTCACACCGTCAGCATTGGGGGTGATAACATTAACCAGATTGGGAACAACAGTTTCAACTTTTATAGGAGTACAATTATAATCATCTTTCACATAGATCTTATATTCTCCTCTTGGAAGATTGGTGAAAACATTGGAATCCTGCCAGGTAATATTGTCCAACGAATATTTATAAGGTGGTGTACCTCCTATTACAGATACTGTTATCGTATTATTGCCCACCTCAATATCGGAAATAACAGGCAGCTCAGATGGTATTACCTTTACTGTCTGCATAGTATAACAATCTCCGGTTTTGAGTTTCACCCAATACACACCAACACCAACAGTAACAGTTTGAGTAGTTGCACCAGTACTCCACTGATAGCTTTTGAACCCAGGCCCGGCATCCAAAGTGGTTTTACTTTCCATACATATCGTTTTATCTTTAAGTACAGCAGAATATTTTGGCGGGGTTACTACTAAAGTAACTTTAACAACAGCATAACATCCTCTACCATTGGTAACTCTAACATATACCACTCCATTAGGAGCAATATAAGTCATTGGATTCAGAATTTCATTGGTTTGGTTGATAGCATCTGCTTCAGATGGATAGTATTTTTTAGTATTGTCCGGAGTTGTTACCGGAGCGTTTGCAAGATTAAAAGATCCGGTACTCGGATTGGATTCTAAGAAGCATTCTGTAAGTGTAGCCTCATAAACAACAACAATGGGATGAAATGTTAAAGTAATCTTTGCTATTCCGCTACATCCATATTCGGAAGTTACTTTTACATAAATAGTTCCTTCTGCAGAAGTAAATGCTGTAGGATTGATAATTTCATTAATTCCAGCATTAAGATCAAACATGCTGTTATAGTATTTTTTAGAAACATTTGTTGATGCTGTAAGGTCTGCTAATGTGAGATCAAAAAGAGCTGTCCCTGCATTGTTATTGTTACATCCTATTAATGTGGCATCTTTTACAGCAATAGTCCCATCCTTAAATTTAAACGTACCCGTCTGTTTACATTTATTAAGAGGACTGTTCGGATTAGTTGGATCAGTGTAACTTATACTATAATAATAAACAGTTGTAGTATTTACTGATAAAGGAGTTGTAATAGGGTTATTCACTGTTAATGCATCGTTAGCACTGGTATGATAACTTACGCTAAAACCAGGATTTCCATTAACAATACCTGCGGATAACGTTGTAAAATCAAATATAACGGGGTTTCCACAGATAATAACTTCTCTTGGATCAGCAGGATTAGCTGCTGGAATTCCCGGTGGTATAAAAGGGTTAGGCTGAATAGCAGGATCTGTGAACGGAGATGCCAACGCAGCTGTTCCACCCCATGTTAAAGAGAAAGGAGCTGTTGTACTGCTCGTACTGCTCACCCAGTTATCAATAAATAAATAGTAAGTTTCTCCTGGTAAAACATCCAAATATCGGCAATAAGGAGTTGTTGATCCTCCAGCCGCATTTGTAATGGTGCTTGTCATGTTTAATCCAGTTGCCGCACCTACTCCAACAACTGTTGCAGCATTACAACGTATGGCAGATCCCAGGCTTCCGCAGTTTACGTTAGGTCCAAAGATAGCCCAGTCATAATCCGCATCCTGATTATTGGGCACCAAATTAAATGTCAAAGTACCTCCTGTGGCAATCGTAATTTTATACCAGATAGAATTATGTTCTCCAGATGTATCTATACAGGTTCCGGAGTTTACCATTTCTTTGATATTACCATACCCTGAAGGACTGTAAGTAAGGTTCGAATTTCCACAAACAGCCAGCGCCGTAGCACAATCTTGCTGAGAGTATAAGAAATGGGAAATATATAAAAAGGTAAATAGTAAAATTTTTCTCATAGATATATTTGTTTTTATGGTTAAGTCGTTTTGGGTCAGATTAATATCCAACGTATACCAAATATACCTATTATTTAATTACAAATAATAAAAAGCAGTATTTTATATGATATTTAAAATAAATACCATATTTAATTACAAAGTCAATATTTTTAAACTATTATTTTATACTTGTAATATTCCCACAGAGATTTTCGAGATGAAAAATTTTATGGAAAGGGCTTTTCACTTCTTTCAGATGGTCTTTATCCTGAATAAATGTATATCTTGAGGCAATAGAGTTCATATCAGAAACAATAACCAGCCAGCATTCATCCACTGAAGTATCATAATAAGGAAATTTTTCGTTCTTCTTTTCAATAAGATCAAGAATTTTATCTGAGCAGAGTTCATCAAAAAGATTCATACTGTACTCGTGGGTGATGAAAACATTTCTACGGTGAAAAGATTTCCTCACACTTTTTACACAGCCTATTCCTTTATTTTTTTTAATGCTTTTATAGATATTAATAATATTTTCCGCCTGTTCTTCAAGATTATCAAACTTTATATTCGGGTGGAATTCTAAAAAATAAACACCACGATATTTCGTAGTGTCTTCCTGTTCTAATAATATTTCTGCCTGACGGAACATTTTATTCAAAGTGCTTTCCACTTTTTTCATTTCCAGATGGTTGATAACTTCGGTAAGTTCTATTCCAATTTTTTTGTCGTTTAGTTTTGCGATAAAGTCTGGGCTTTCGCAGGTGAAGTTTTCAAATTTAACATCAGGAAAATGGTGCATAAAAGAGTTGAGAAGAAGAATCTCTGATTTTTTTCGGTATTTTTCACGATCATGAAGCGGAGACTCATCTATGGTACGGTGATACTTTTCTATGGGCTTTTTTTTCAAATGCCGATTCAGGTAATATAAACTCAGATTCTTTATCAGATCTTCATCAGAAAACGTCTTTTTCATGTGTGATTTTTTTTATTGAATTAAACACATGCAACCATTGGCTTTCACCGTTAAAAGTTTTTGATAATCAAAAAATTACACTCTTAAAGATAAGTAAAAAAACTATTCAATGCTTACTTTTTAAATTAATTTATCCATTATTTAACATAGAGTTTATTTTCATTATTAATACCTTTGCCTTTTCAAACACAAACCCACATTCTATGGATTTTAGGAATTTTAAAATACCTTATAGCATCAATCCCCAATATTCAAAAAAAACCGCCTATTTCTCAATGGAATTTGCCCTTGAGCAGGTGTTGAAAATATATTCCGGAGGACTTGGATTCTTGGCAGGATCTCATATGAGAAGTGCTTATAACCTAAAGCAGGATCTTATCGGAATTGGTATTCTCTGGAAATTCGGATATTATGATCAGGCAAGAAACCACGATCAGACTCTTCAGCCTATATGGACCCGAAAAATGTACAGCTTTCTTGAAGATACGGGAATAAAATTTCAAATTGAAATTCATAGTGCTCCTGTTTGGGTAAAGGTATGGTATCTTGATCCTGAAATTTTCAATACAGCACCCATGTTTTTCTTGTCCACAGATGTTCCTGAAAACGATCATGTTTCAAAGACTATCTGCCACAAGCTCTATGATGCTAATGAATCTACTAAACTGGCTCAATATATCTTACTTGGAAAAGGTGGTGCTAAATTACTGGATGAAATGAACATCGAGAGGGAGGTTTACCATTTAAATGAGGCTCACGGACTTCCGGCAGCATTTTACCTGTTAAGAAAATACAATGGAGACCTGAATAAGGTTAAAGAAAAACTGGTCTTCACCACCCATACTCCGGAAGAAGCAGGAAATGAAAAACATAATTTCAAATTGTGCTACGATATGACGTATTTCTCCGGCTATAGCATGGAAGAAGTAAAAGCTATTAGTGGTACAGATGATGACCGTTTCAATCATTCTCTTTGTGCTCTGAAAATGGCAAGAATTGCCAATGGTGTTTCTCAGCTTCACGGAGTGGTTTCCCGTACCATGTGGAATAAATATCCAGGAATCTGTGAAATCACTTCTATTACCAACGCACAGGAGTTTAAATATTGGGCAGACAAGCCACTTTACAATGCGAAAGATGAAAATGATGATACCGTTTTCGATTACCGTAAAAAGCATTTAAAGAAAAAGCTGTTCAGCATTGTTGCAGACCAAACCGGAAACCTTTTCAATCCTAATGTTTTCACTATTGTATGGGCTAGAAGATTTGCAGGGTATAAGCGTGCGGACCTTCTTTTACATGATAAAGACAGATTCTATAGACTTCTGAACAACCCAAAATATCCCGTACAGATCATTTGGGCAGGAAAGCCTTATCCAATGGATTATTCAGCAATTTCCACCTTCAATACTTTGGTGGAGGAAAGTAGAAATCATAAAAATATGGCTGTTCTTACAGGATATGAACTTTCTTTAAGTAAATCATTAAAACAGGGTTCTGATCTTTGGCTAAACAATCCAAGGGTTCCAAGAGAAGCATCCGGAACTTCAGGAATGACGGCTGCGATGAATGGATCTGTCAACTTATCTACAGATGACGGCTGGATCCCGGAATTTGCCAGGCATGGAGAAAATTCTTTTGTTGTTCCAAAGGCAGATTATCTAAATATGAGTATCTACGAACAGGACAATTATGATTTAAATACATTATATGAGATCCTTGAAAACGAAATTCTTCCAATGTATTACGATCATCCGGACCAATGGAGAAAAATTCAGCACAATGCCATGAACGATGTAAAAGATCAGTTCAACAGTGATAGAATGGCAGATGAATATTATAGAATACTTTATAATCAAACAAATAGCTAGCTTCTATTTGCTTTACCTTATAAAAATGCCCGGAAATTTTCCGGGTATTTTGTATTGAAATTATTTACTTTTCTTTTTCGGTGGCACTTTCAGGCCTTCTTCTCTTGCTTCAGAAATACCAATAGCTATGGCTTGTTTTCTGTTTGTCACTTTTTTCCCGGAAGAAGACTTCAATTTTCCTTCCTTGAATTCGTGCATTACTTTTCCTACTTTGTCCTGAGCTTTATCTGAATATTTGGTTTTGCTCATGATAAGAATTTTTAAGATTTTGGCAGGGATACCCCTAGTTCATAAACTCTGGCATGTTTCAAATACTTTGAACGTTCTCTTGATGTTACCGATTGAAAATGATCATTTTTGAGCACAATAATCGGGTCTTCTATATTTTCGATCTCAAAATTGGCAAAATACCTTTCATCCGGACTTGTTTTGTCATTATCTGCTTTAATTTTCTGCAGTTCGTCTGCATATTTTCTAAATCCGGGATCAGATGAATGGATAAATTTATACTCATCGCCTGCATACACATAGTAATGAAGTTTTTTCTCTATCAAACCAGCTTCATCTATAATTTCTGGGTTATCGTTTCCGTCTTTAAACATCACTTCCACTAATATTCCCCCTTTTTTGCTGGCGCATTGCTGAGCGTCTTCAAAGCTTGAAAAACCTGTATAAACAATTTGGTCGTTTAATACATAACGGTTCAGTTTCTGGTTGTATGCATTCGTTTCCATAATTATTCTTTTTGATTTGATTGGTAGTTATATACATTCAATTCTTTTGCCAAATTGCCTTTTTTTTGAAAATTTCGTCATCAGATGTTTTTTTACCCTAAATGTCCAATCAACAATATATACCATGAAAAATTAAAAAAAATTCCAAGAGTGCAATTAAAAGAAGTACAAGGAGGTGTTTTACCGGGAATGAGAAGATGTGTAGACGGGCAAATATGTAAACTTAGAATCTGGTGGATTGGAGGACTGGAAGAAATTTCATGTAAATCAGGACACTTCATCCTGATTTTTGTTTTATATGGTTATGTAAGTAAGATTCATTAAATTTGGAAGCATTAAAATTAGAAATGAAAAAACTACTCTTAACTCTTACTATAGCAGCGGCATTTCATAATGTGTCAGCACAGGAAATCACTTTAGACAAAATATACTCAGGATACTACCGTGGTAAAGGCATTGCCGGGATTACGTCTATGAAAAACGGGGAAAACTATCTTGTTATCGAGCCTTCAGGAATTGCAAAATACTCCTACAAAACCTCTCAAAAAGAAGGAAATATTGTAGATGGAAGTTTTGAAAGCTATATATTTTCTGATGATGAGTCTAAAATTCTTTTACTGAAAGAAAGCCAGCCTATCTATAGACATTCTTTCCTTGGAAAGTTTGAAGTAAAAGATTTAAAATCAGGAAAAGTAATTAGTTTAAATGACGGAAAGCCAGTTCAGGAGCCTGCTTTTTCACCTGATGCCACAAAAGTAGCTTTTATTGCTGATAACAATTTATATTACCAGGATCTAACATCCGGAAAGATCACTCAAATTACTACTGACGGTAAGAAAAATGCTATTCTTAACGGTTTGGCAGACTGGGTTTACGAGGAAGAATTCGGACATGCAAAACAGTATGAGTGGACGAAGAATTCTGATGCTATTGTATTTGTAAAATCTGACGAGAGCCAGGTTCCGGAGATTTATATTCCCATTTATGGAAAAAATCTTTATCCTGCAGAGATGCGCTACAAATATCCTAAAGCCGGAGAAAAAAATTCTGTAGTTTCTGCACAGCTGTATCGTCTTGATACAGAAAAAGTAATACCATTGAGCCTAGGTTCTTTCAAAAACTATTATATCCAGAATGTTTTCCAGACTGCGAAAGCAGATGAAATGGTTCTGATTACTTCGGAGAGAATTCAAAATGCTTCAGATATTTTAAAGGTAAATACTAAAACAGGAGCAGTACAGAAATTATTTACAGAAACTGATGATAAGTGGATTGAAACAGACAGTCCTACCATTGAATTCCTTGATGATGATTCTTTCCTTTGGGCTTCTGAAAGAGATGGAAACCGCCATTTATATTGGTATGATAAAGATGGAAAACTTAAAAAACAAATTACTAAAGGAAATTGGGAGGTAACAGATTATTATGGTTTCAATCCAAAATCTAAGGAAATCTACATCCAGACTACAGAAAAAGGAAGCATCAATAAAGTCGTTTCTAAAGTAAATATCGAAAATGGCAAGTCTCAGCTGATCTCCAATGCTGAAGGAAATAATGCTGCAAATTTCAGCAAAAACTATAACTATTTCATTGAAACCTCTTCTACAGCTGCAAAACCTCACACCTATGTTTTGAAAGACGGAAATGGTAAAACAGTGAAAGAACTTCAAAACAATAATGATCAACTTCAGAAACTAAAAGCAGATAATTTTGTTGAAAAAGAGTTCATCACCATCCCTAATGCTGTAGGTGATCAAATGAATGCTTGGGTAATGAAGCCTAAAAACTTTGATCCTAATAAAAAATACCCATTGTTTATGTTCCAATATTCCGGACCGGGATCTCAACAGGTTGCGAACTCTTGGGACAATGGAAATGCCATGTGGTTCAACCACCTTGTACAAAAAGGATATATTGTTGCTTGCGTAGACGGACGTGGAACAGGTTACAAAGGAACAAAATATAAGAAAGTTACTTATATGAACCTTGGAAAATATGAAATTGAAGACCAGATTACCGCAGCAAAATGGTTCGGAAACCAATCTTATGTTGATAAAAGCAGAATTGGAATGTTCGGATGGAGCTTTGGAGGTTATATGACAAGCTTAGCGATGACGAAAGGAGCCGATGTCTTCAAAATGGGTATTGCCGTAGCACCGGTAACCAACTGGAGATATTATGATTCTGTATACACGGAAAGATTCATGAGAACACCTCAGGAAAACCCTGATGGCTATGATAAGAACTCTCCTACTGAATATGCAAAACTATTGAAAGGAAAATTCCTTTTAATCCATGGAACGGCTGATGATAATGTACATTTCCAAAATTCTATGGAATTATCCGAAGCTTTGATTCAAAATAAAAAGCAGTTTGACTTTATGGCATATCCGGACAAAAATCACGGAATTTACGGTGGGCAGACAAGACCGCAATTGTACCAGAAAATGACAGATTTTATCTTAAATAACTTATAATATTCTGAATTATACATCCCTTTCAATATTTTGAAAGGGATTTTTATATTTATTTCATTAATCATTTGGGACTATATTATTTATTTTATCAATTGGAATTAAAAACCTATTTTTGGGCAATTGAAATTTGAATATATGAAGACAAAACATCCTAAAGGGCTGCCTTACCTTTTCTTTACAGAAATGTGGGAGCGTTTCGGGTACTACCTGATTCTTGGAATCTTTGTTCTGTATGTCATTGAACCTACTGGTATGAAAGGAGGTCTGGGCCTGCCGGACAAAACTGCTGATGACATTTTCGGAACTTATATCGCATTAACTTATTTGACTCCTTTTATTGGTGGTTTCTTAGCCGATAGAGTTTTAGGATATATTAAGTCTATTTATCTTGGAGGTATTTTGATGGCTGCAGGATATATTGGAATGGGTGTTTTCAAGGATTTACCTTTATTTTATGCCTCTCTGGCATTAATTATCATCGGAAACGGTTTCTTTAAACCTACCATTTCTACCCTTTTAGGAAATCTTTATTCTGAAGAGCCTTATAAAGCCAACAAAGATTCCGGGTACAACATTTTCTACATGGGAATCAATATCGGAGCATTTATATGTAACATTATTGCTGCATTTATGCGTAATAAATTCGGTTGGGGTGAAGCCTTCATCACTGCTGGAGTTGGAATGTTGATTGGTATGGTTATTTTTACCATCGGTAGAAAGCATTACATCCATGCTGCTCAGATGAAGCCTGTACAGGAAGGAGATACTAAGCTTTCTGAAATCATGCTTAAAGTGTTTGTTCCTGCTATTGCTGCCGGAGGTATTGGTTGGTTTATTCCTAATAATATCTTTGGAAGTGACAGTACAGATGCCTTTATTTTTGCATGTGTTCCTGTTATTTACTTTTATGCTTCTCTTTACTTTAAGGCTAAGCCTGATGAAAAAGCATCCATTGGAGCATTACTTTCTGTATTCCTTATCAGTATGTTCTTCTGGGCGGTTTTCAAGCAAAACGGAACTGCTTTAACAAGATGGGCTAACTATTATACAGACAGAAGCGTTCCTGCATCTTTGGAAAAGCCTTTGGAAGGAATCTATATGGTTGACGGAAAGAGCTACGAAGACAAAGAAGTTCCTGTATATGACAACCAGTTCCGTTCTCAAAAAGATGATAACGGAGACACTAAAAAAGAAACAGGAAAGGATGTTTACTTTAAAAATGTCTCTCCGGAACAGCGTGCTGCTCTTGAGAAAAACCCTGAAAATAAAGTTTACTTATACAATACGGAGCTATTTCAATCTATTAATCCATTCTGGGTAATTGCATTAACTCCGGTTGTGGTAGGATTCTGGGCTTTGTTAAGAAGAAAAGGAAAAGAACCTTTAACACCTACCAAAATTGTTTTAGGATTATTCATTTCCGGATTATCGTGTCTGGTAATGGTTTTAGCGGTAATGGCTGGAGATAATGGTTCTGTAAAGGTTTCTCCTTTATGGCTGGTAGCAAGTTACGGAGTAATTACCATTGGGGAATTATGTCTTTCACCTATGGGACTTTCATTCGTTTCCAAGCTTTCCCCTGCAAGGATTACAGCTTTAATGATGGGTGGATTCTTCCTTGCTAACTCTGTAGGAAACAAACTTTCAGGAATTCTGGCAAGTACATGGTACAGCTATGAAAACAAGACGAATTATTTCCTTGTGAATTTCGCTTTGTTAATATTTGCTACACTTTTAGGCCTTTCAATGTTAAAAAGATTAAATAAAATTATGAAGGAAAAAGGGCATTAAACCTTGATCTTATAAAGAATAGCAAGCTGCGGATTAGGTCCGCAGCTTTTTTATTTAAAAATAAAATTAAAACCTTGCCAAAAACCCAAAATAAACTATATTTGTCAGTCTTAACAAAAATTAACAATAGAATGGATAATATTGAAGCAATAAGTCCGAAACCGGATGAATTGGTAGAGAATAAGAGCACCAGACATCCGAAAGGATTATGGGTTCTATTCGGAACGGAAATGTGGGAGCGTTTCAACTTTTACGGAATGAGAGCACTTTTAACGCTCTTTATGGTAAATTCCTTATTGATAAAAGAAGCTGACGCAGCGATTATCTATGGTGGATTTTTAGCTTTATGTTATTTAACTCCGCTTCTAGGAGGGTTTATTGCTGATAAATATATAGGAAACAGATTTGCCATTATCGTAGGTGGATCTCTTATGGCGATTGGTCAGTTTTTATTATTCATTAGTGCTTCAACTTTCTCTGCGGATCTTGGAAGTGCTAAAATGATTATGTGGTTGGCATTATTTGTTATCATTTTTGGTAACGGATTCTTCAAACCTAACATTTCCTCAATGGTGGGAAGCCTTTATCCAAAACAGGAAAAATCTAAACTGGACTCTGCTTTCACCATTTTCTATATGGGGATCAACATTGGAGCATTCTTAGGACAGTTTATCTGTCCTTACGTAGGAGACGTAAAAGATGCTACAACCGGAGTAAGAGATATCTTTGCTTTCAAATGGGGATTCTTAGCAGCTTCAATTGCGATGCTAATTGGAACTATAACATTCTTTATCCTTAAAAACAAATACGTTGTAACTCCGGAAGGAAGACCTATCGGAGGGTTACCAAAAAATAACAGTACTGCAGATTTCGAAGAAGGAGAATCTCAGACAGCTAAATTCTCAGGGATGTCTTTAGGTATCACGGTAGGTATCTTTGCTGTTCTTTTCTTTGTATTCAGATATCTACTGGTAGGACAACTTGGGTTTAACTCGGTGGAAATGGGCCAAATGATTAAAGGAATTATTTATCCATTCATTTATGCAGCAGGGATTTCCCTTGCATTCCTGATTATGACTTCTGCTGAAAATAAAGTGGAAAGACAGAGAATCTGGGTAATTTATATTGTTTCATTCTTCATTATCTTCTTCTGGGCTGCTTTTGAACAGGCAGGTTCTTCATTAACATTTATTGCAGATAACCAGACAGACAGAAACATTTTTGGATGGAATATGCCACCTTCAATGGTTCAGATTTTCAACGGAATTTTCGTAGTTCTACTGGCTGTTCCTTTCAGTTTATGTTGGGATAAATTAAGAGCAAAAGGAAAAGAGCCGGTATCTCCATTCAAACAGGCAATGGGACTAGCATTAATAGCTCTTTCTTATTTCATCATTGCACACAATGTAAAAGATCTAGGAAACTCAGGTTTATTAGCCATCAAATGGTTAATGCTTCTATACTTTATCCAAACTTGTGGTGAGCTTTGTTTATCTCCAATCGGACTTTCTTTGGTAGGTAAATTAGCACCAAAAAGATTTGCTTCCTTATTATATGGTGTTTTCTTCATCTCTAATGCTGCTGGGTATGCTTTAGCAGGTTCATTAGGAGCATTGATCCCTGCTACAGGTGATAAATTTAAAAAAGCTCAGGAAATTGGAGTAAACTTACAGGATGTTTTAGATAAAAAAGTAACCTTAACTACTGAGCAGGTTGCTGCATTTGAAAAAGCTCAATTACCATTACACAACCCTACTTTCGTAGGATTTGAGATTCACAATTTATTTGAATTCTTCATGGTATTCGTTGTACTTTGTGGTATTGCTTCTGTAATCTTAGGTTTACTTTCACCTATCTTAAAGAAAATGATGCACGGTGTAAACTAATTGCATTAACAAAATATGAATAAAACCTCTGCTAAGTCGGAGGTTTTTTTTATTTTCGTATGATGGAAATTTCCGAAGATTCTTTATTCCAATCCGTAAAGGAGATCATTAGACAGTCGCGCGAAAAGGTTTTTCGAATAGCGAATTCTACGCTACTGCTTACTTACTGGCAGATTGGAAAACTTATTGTTGAAGATGAGCAGCAGGGAAAAGAACGTGCTGAATACGGAAAATATACCTTAAAAAAACTTTCTCAGAAGCTTACTTTAGAATTTGGAAAAGGATTTGACTACACAAATCTTTCCAATATGCGTAAGTTTTATATGGCTTTTCCAATTGTTGACTCAGTGCGTCAACAATTGAGCTGGACTCATTACAGACTCCTCTTTAAAATAGATAATACTCAGAAAATCAATTATTATATAGATGAAACAATTCAAAATAATTGGAGTTCAAGGGACTTAAAAAGACAAATCAACTCACTCGCCTACGAAAGAGTTTTAAAACATAAAAAATCTTCAGCTGAAAACATCCACAGTGTTTTAAAAGATCCTTACATTTTTGAATTTCTTGGCATAAAGGCAGACGAACAGTTTTCTGAAAAAGAAATTGAAACTGCCATTATTGACCATATCCAAAAGTTTTTACTTGAATTTGGAAAAGGATTCGCTTTTGTAGCCAGACAACAACATATCTCCACAGATACCTCAGATTTTTATATTGATCTGGTTTTCTACAATTACATTCTAAAATGTTTTGTCATCATTGACCTGAAAACCGGAGAACTTTCTCATCAGGATATTGGGCAAATCGATATGTATGTAAGAATGTATGATGACCTGAAACGAGGCGAAGGAGACAATCCAACTATTGGTATTTTACTTTGTTCTGAAAAGGATGAAACCATTGTAAAGTATTCGGTTCTCAATGATAAAAATAATTTATTTGCCAGCAAATACCTGCTGTACCTCCCAAAAGAAGAAGAATTAAAACAAATCATCGATCAGGACAGAATTCGTTTTGAACTGGATCAGGACAATAAAAACCCTTAATTAAAACAATCATATTATCATTATGAGCTTAACTTTAGATGAAATACAAAATTTCAAAGGAAAATACCCTAGGCAAATATGGAGTCTATTTTTCTCTGAAATGTGGGAACGTTTCTGTTTCTACGGAATGCGTGGAATGCTGGTTTTCTTTATGATCTCACAGCTTAACTTCCACGAAAAAGAAGCGAACCTTCAATATGGTGCCACACAGGCTTTCGTATATGCCTTTACCTTTATAGGGGGACTTTTTGCTGATAAAATCTTAGGATTCAGAAAATCTCTGTTTTGGGGTGGACTTCTGATGATTCTCGGAAGTTTAATTCTGGCAACCGATCCTCATAAATTCTTTTTCCTTGGAATTGCATTTACTGTAGTGGGGACAGGTTTCTTCAAACCTAATATTTCGTCAATGGTTGGTCAGCTTTATAAGCCTAATGACTCAAGAGCAGACGCAGGTTTCTCCCTGTTCTATGCAGGAATTAACCTTGGAGCATTACTAGGTGGTTATTTATGTATCGCTATTGGAAAAGGAGAAGTCCTAAGCAACCTGATTGCTGAAGAAATGAGATGGCATATTGCGTTTGGATTAGCTTCTGTAGTAATGGTTATCAGTTTAATCAACTTTGTATTTACACAAAAAAGATTAGGAACTATTGGTTTACAGCCAGGGCATCCATTAGCAGAAACAAAAAGCACTCCTATCCCAAAATGGAAAGAGTATGGAGTTTATGCTCTGTCTTTAATTTTCATTCCAATCATTATGACAATGGTTGCCAGAACAGAATATACGGATTATTTCATGTGGACTATCGGGCCATTGACACTGATCTATTTATTCTATGAAATGTCTAAAGTAACGGCTGCTGAACGTAAAAAGCTTTGGGCTGCCCTAGTATTTATTATCTTCTCGATTATATTCTGGGGAATATATGAGCAAAGTGGAGGTTCATTAAGTATTTTCGCTGCAAAAAACCTTAATAAAGACCTTTTCGGATTGGATCCGAATGGTGTGAATAACTCAGGAGGTGCCTTTTTCATCATTTTCCTTGCTCCATTAGTTGGTCTTCTTTGGATTTGGTTGAATAAGAGAAAGATTGAACCCAATACAATTATTAAATTCGGATTAGGATTTATTTTCTTAGGAGCGGGATATTACGTTTTATTTGCCACCCGATTATTTGCAGACCTTCAAGGTATTACTTCTTTGAACTTCTTTACACTGGCATTATTAATTATTACGCTTGGGGAATTATGCCTCTCTCCTATCGGGCTCTCCATTATGACGAAACTTTCTACCAAAAACCTCCAAGGAATGATGATGGGAATGTGGTTCCTTGCATCAGCATACGGACAGTATGTTGCAGGAATCATAGGGGCAAGTCTTGCTACAGCTAAGGAAGGTTCTACCAATTATGATGAACTTATCACTTATACTGATGGATATAAACAATTGGGATTGTATGCTATAATTGCCGGAGTGGTATTAATTTTGATATCTCCGTTTGTGAAAAAATTAATGCAGGAAGTAAAATAAAAAAATAAGTAATTATGCTTATTTTTACGTAAATATCAAATTATGAAGAAAATTTTAAGCATACTTCTCTTATTACTATTAAATTTTAGTTTTGCACAGACTAAATGGATGACTATTGAAGAGGCTCTGAAAGCACAGAAAGAAAATCCTAAAAAGATTCTTATTGATTTTTATGCAGAATGGTGCGGGCCCTGTAAGATCATGGACAAAAAAACTTATGGTCACCAGGTACTTTCTCAAATTTTAAATGAGAATTTTTATCCTGTAAAATTTAATTCAGAAGAAAAGAAGAGTATTGAAATTTTCGGACGAACTTTTTCAAATCCTAATACAGAACAGAAACAAGGACGCAATTCACTGCATGAATTTACTCAATACATGAATGTAGGAGCTGTTCCAAGTACCGTATTTTTGGATGAACACGGTGATCCTATCACGATTCTTCAGGGAGAATTATCTGCCAAAGAACTGGAACCTTACCTGGAACTGATCTCAAAAGATCTTTTTAAAAAGATCCGTACTCGAGAACAATGGGAAGATTATCAGAAAAAGTTCAAATCTAAAATAAAAGATTAATCAGCATTAAGTTTTAAAACTTTAATGGTCTATATAAACTAAGACTTTCAATTTTTTTTGGAAGTCTTTTTTATTTTACCGAAATTCGAACCTTTGTTTTTCACCCCATATTCGATTCCCGAATCTCAGATAAGAAATGACTTTAGAAACTTCCATAGAATATGTAAAAGGAATAGGTCCGGAAAGAGCCAAACTCATTAAAAGTGTGTTAGGATTATCGACTGTAGAAGACATGCTGAACTTCTACCCTATCCGTTACCTGGATAAAAGTAAGCTCTATAAAATCTCTCAGCTTCATGAGGAAACCAGCCAGGAAATTCAGTTTAAAGGAAGAATTACTCAGGTTCAGGAAATTCAGACCGGAAAAACCAAGAGATTAACGGCTAAATTCAATGATGATACAGGAAGCATGGATCTTGTATGGTTTCAATATTCTAAATGGCTGAAAGAACAGCTTCCCATTAACCGTGAGGTTTATATTTTCGGGAAAATCAATGTATTTAACCACCAATTTTCCATGCCACATCCTGAAATTGAGGCCGAGGAAAAGAAAGAAGGCGAAACCCGCTTAAAACCCATTTATCCAAGTTCTGAAAAATTAACAAAAAGAGGGCTCAATCAGAGGTTTTTTCAAAATGCTTTAAGAAATATCTGCAGGGAAATCCCGAATCTTATTGAGGAAAATTTCCCGGAATATCTGATGAAAACCTTCAATTTTATGTCACGCCAGCATGCTTTTCTAAATGTACATTTCCCTAAGGATCAGGAACACTTTGATAAGGCAGATTTTAGATTAAAATTTGAAGAATCTTTCTTTTTTCAACTAGGATATGGTTTAAAAAAGCTTCATCATAAAACACAGTCTTATGGTAATCCGTTCCCTATTATAGGCGATCATTTCAACGATTTTTATGAAAAATACCTTCCGTTTGAACTTACCGGGGCTCAAAAAAGGGTTTTAAAGGAAATCCGGATGGATATGAAAAGACCTATTCAGATGAACAGGCTTTTACAGGGTGATGTAGGTTCCGGAAAAACAATGGTTGCTTTATTAACGATGCTTATTGCCATGGATAATGGTTTCCAAAGCTGTCTGATGGCTCCTACTGAAATTCTTGCCCAGCAGCATTATAATGGGATAAAAGATTTGCTTGAAAAAACGGGAATCAATGTCCGATTGCTGACTGGTTCCACCAAAATAAAGGAAAGAAGGGTTATTCACGAAGAGCTGGAAAATGGTTCACTTTCTATTCTTGTGGGAACTCATGCGGTTCTGGAAGATAAAGTTAAATTCAAAAACCTTGGGCTTTCTATTATTGATGAGCAGCATAGATTTGGAGTGGCACAACGGGCAAAACTGTGGGCTAAAAATAAGATTCCGCCTCATATTCTGGTGATGACCGCAACCCCTATTCCAAGAACATTAGCGATGAGCTTTTATTCTGATCTGGATGTTTCTGTAATTGATGAAATGCCTGTGGGAAGAAAACCAATTATCACTGCTCACAGGCGTGAAAAAGATAGATTATATGTGTATAATTTCTGTAAAGATGAAATCAAGAAAGGAAGACAGGTTTATTTTGTTTATCCATTAATTGAAGAATCTGAAACGTTGGATTACAAAAATCTGATGGAAGGCTTGGAACACGTCATGGATTTCTTCTCTGACTACAATGTGACCATGCTCCATGGGAAGATGAAACCGGACGAAAAGGATACTGCTATGGCTTATTTCGCTTCAGGAAAGGCAGAGATAATGGTAGCTACTACCGTTATTGAAGTAGGAGTAAACGTTCCGAATGCTTCAGTAATGGTTATTGAAAGTTCTGAGAGGTTTGGTCTTTCACAGCTTCATCAGCTCAGAGGACGTGTAGGAAGAGGTGCAGAGCAGAGTTATTGTATTCTGATGACTTCCGATAAGTTATCGAAGGAAAGCAGAACCCGTATCAAGACAATGACTGAAACCAATGATGGTTTTAAAATTTCTGAGGTTGATATGCAGCTTCGTGGTCCCGGTGATATTTTAGGAACCCAGCAAAGTGGTGTGGTTGATTTTAAAAGGCTGGATCTGGTGAACGATTCTGCCATTATTAAGACTACCAAAAATACTGTTGACAAAATCCTTGAAGCTGATCCTATACTGACAAGACAAGACAATCTGATTATTAAAAATTACTATATAAAGTACTATAAAGGAAAAAATAAGTGGGGTAAAATTTCATAAAAAAAACCGCAGAAAAATTTTCCTGCGGTTCCCTTATAAAACTGTTATTTAGAAGAAATTACTTTTTTGGTCTGCTTAAAAAATTTATTTTAATAGCTTATACTTAATATTTTGTGATGTGGTGTGGTGTGGTGTGAAAATATCTATAATATTATTTGAAGATAAGTCATCACTATTAAAATAAATTATAAAAAACAAAATGAATTATTTTTCCAACTTGCTTATTATAAAAACTAACTGTGTCTAGTGGAGATGAGGGAATGAAACGAATAAAAATATCTCCAACTATTTCGAGTTTTCATGATTGTACCGTTTTGTTTAAAGATCTTCTATGCTTTAAAATTGGAAATGAATATAACTCATTTTGTTTACATCGTGATTTATATATTTTTACTGTAGAAACAATTACTTCTCATTCATCTGTATCTTCATGTATATAATCTAATTTGTGTCACTAAGTTTACATTTACAAATGTCTGAATATTAACTGTCTTCTTTTTTATATTATTTCAGTTATTAGTTATAAAATTTTCACTTTAATGTGAATATTATACAATGAATAACATTACATTCTTTTAAAATGGAAAACAAAAACAACCTGTTTATCATAACTTTAGAATAAAATTATCTTTATTCAATCCTGAAGTATGATATTGCCAGTTTATTGTAATAATCTCTGTAAGTATCTTTTTTAATGTTCCAAAATCGGAAGGTTTTCTTATACAGATATTGTTTCCTTTTACAAAGGTTTCTTCAATTTCATTCTCAGAGATCTCTTCACTATAAATGGCTGTCACTACATTGCTAAACTTTGGATTGGCTTTCAGTTCATCAATGCATTCCATGCTGTCTTTTCCGGGAATAGTGTAATTAATAAAAATGATTTCAGGAACTACAGTATCATTATTGTTGAGATACTCCATCAAATTTTGTCCATTGTTGAAACATTGAACTTTTATAGAGATCTTAAGCTCTTTAAATATATTTTTAAAAAAAATTAAGGTGTTTTCATCATTATCTGCTACAATTACGTTCAGAAATTCTTTATTCATACTGCATTTTAGGATTTATTACCATGCTTTGGGCTCTTCTTCTTTTTCCTATGATCTTTTGAAACTGTGAGGGTGTAATTCCTGTCGTATTTTTAAACTGTGTACTTAAATGTGCCACGCTGGAATAATTCAGCTTATGCGCAATTTCAGTAAGACTTTGCTTATTCCTTATAATCAGAGCTTTTGCATGCTCTATTTTCTGGAGAATAATAAAATTCTCTATGGAAGTATAAGCAACCTCTGAAAACAGATTGGAAAGATATCCATAGCTATGATTCAGTTTTTCAGAAATATAAATGGATGCTTTTACGGGAATAATCTCTTCAGAAAAGACAAGTTCTACAATAGTATCTTTTATCTTCTGTACCAAAGCCGTCTTCTGGCTTTCTATGATCTCAATACCATAATCCCCAAGATTCTTCTTGAAAAGATTATGTTGCTCTTGTGTAAAGGGTTCATAGAACTCTACCTCACCGAAGTTCAGCAACCGGTATTTCAGCCCGTGCTCCTTCAGTTTTTCGTCCAACACCTTTTTACAAAGGGCATTGAAATCAAATTTAACATACATTTTCATCCTAGTATAAGTAAGCCTATTTTTTTAGTAAATATAATAATTTATTTCAAGTAAATGTGAAATAGGAAATATTTTTTTAACTTAATATAAATACGCAAAAACTCCTGTATCCGAAAATACAGGAATTTAAACACTAAGGATGAAAAAAATATACTGATAAAAAGCTATGTCAGCTCAAAACCAAGCATATGAATGTATTGTTATAAGTGATTTGGTTCTGAAACAAAGATGATTCAAAAAAAGAAATCACCTGTTATAGAATTACGGGATAAAGTTACAAAATTTTAAGTCAAAAATCAGTGAATTAGAAATTCCATTAAAAAATCATCCATTACAAATCCGTTCCCGATATCGAAAACGCCCTCACCATAAACCTTGTAGCCTTGGGATTCATAGAAGTTTCTGGCAGCATTATTTTTATTCACATTAAGGATGATTCTTTTATTTCCGTTCTCAGCAACTTTATCATTTAAAAACAGAAGTGCTTCTTTCCCAAATCCTTTTCCTTTGCTTTCCGGAATCAGATAAATGCGGTGAAGTTTTGTAGTTTGATCTTCATAATTGTGTTCGTATCCAATAAACCCTTCATAAGAATGACTACTTTCATCTTCAATCAAATAATAATGATAATTGGGGTTCTGGAGTTGATTTTCAATTTCCTGTTCCGAATACATTTCAGAGAGCATATACTCCATTTGTTCTTCCGAAAGTATCTCTGCATAAGCATTTTCCCACGATCTTCTAGCCAGGTCCTGAATGAGAGGAATATCCTTCCCTGTTGCTTGTATTAATTTCATATTTTATGGATTATGATTAAAAAAAGTGAAAAGCCTGAACTTTTCACTTTGTTGTATTGTGTGATGTTTAATAGGCAGGTTATTAAATCTTAGCCATTTCAGTTTTAATTTTAGCATAAAGTCCTTCTGATGCCTGAACTAAAGGAAGTCTAAGATAATTCTTAATAATTCCTTTTTCAGTTAATACTACTTTAATACCACAAGGGTTACCTTCTGCAAAAATAAGACGGGTAATATCTACCAGTTTATTGTGGATCTCATAAGCCTCTTTTACCTTTCCTTCAAAAGCCAATTGTACCATTGTAGAGAATTCTTTTGGATACCCTTGCCCGATTACAGAAATTACGCCATCACCTCCAGCTAAAGTTACAGGAAGTGTGTACTCATCATCTCCAGAAACCAAAGAAAATCCTTCCGGTTTCTTTCTAAGGATATCAAAGTATTGTAAAATATTGGGTGTAGCTTCTTTAATCATGAATAGATTCGGGAATTCTTTTGCAAGACGAATCGTAGTATCAGCATCAATATTTTGTCCAGTTCTGGAAGGAACATTATAAATAATGATATTCTTTCCGGTAGAAGCTAAAGCTTTATAATGTTGGTAAAGACCTTCCTGATTAGGTTTATTATAATATGGAGATACAGAAAGTACTGCTTCAAATGCAGAAAGATCTGCTTCTTCAATCTGTTTCTTGACCTCAAGAGTATTGTTTCCGCCAATTCCTAAAACCAAAGGAAGACGTTTATTATTTACCTTAATGATATGCTCAATTACCTGTTTCTTCTCATCATCAGAAAGCGTTGCAGCCTCAGCTGTAGTTCCTAATACTACCAAATAATTGGTTCCGTTATCAATGTTATAATCAATCAGTTTTGTTAAACTGTCGAAGTCAACGGATAAATCTTCATTAAAGGGTGTTACCAATGCAACACCTACTCCTTTTAAAATGCTCATCTGTTCGAATTATTTTTGCCAAATTTAATCATTTACAATAAGAATTTGTAATAAATAATAATGTTTTATTATACATATAGTTATATTTGCATATACTAAAAGATATTATGAAATCGCTATAATCTAAATTGTTAAAAAAAACACCGAAATAACCAGCGATGGCATATGACCTTTATAAAAAATAATTTACAGCATATGAAAAATAAATTCTTGTTACTAGGAATTGCTCTGGCATCTCTTACAGCATGCAAAACGGCTTCTGTGCCGCAACTTGCGAATGTAAAGACCCAGAAAAATATTTCTATTAATAATGAGCTAAAGAATGATGAGGAGTTTGTAAAATTTATTGAACCTTATAAACAGAAATTGGATAAAGAGATGAATCAAAAAATCTCACACACCAATACAGACCTTACTAAACAAGGGGATAACAGCAATCTGGGAAATCTTTTAGCAGACTACACCCTTGAGGGCGGTAATGAATGGACAAAAACCCACCTTAAACAAAATGTAGATGCCGCATTAATCAATATCGGAGGAATCCGTACTACAATTGGACAAGGTGATATCATGCTGAAAAACCTTTTTGAGGTAATGCCTTTCGAAAATGAACTCATCATTGTAAAAATGAAAGGTGCAGATTTACCGGGACTTTTTGAATACTATGCCAAAACACAGGTCAATAATCCGGTCTCTCAATTATATATTGAAACAAAAAACGGACAGTTAACCAAATCGTTAATTAACGGAAAAGAAGTAGATCCTAACAAGGACTACTATATTGCTACTTCAGACTATCTGGCTTTAGGGGGTGATAATATGAAGTTCTTTTCAAAAGGGGAAGCAATTCCTACAGGAGTTAAACTTAGAGATTTATACATTGATTATTTCAAGAGAAATCCTGAAATTGTTTCTCCTACAGATGTTCGTTTAAATTTTATCGGTAAAAAGTAATGGATAGAAAAAGTTTTTTAAAGGCAATAGGTGGTGGGTCTTTGGCAATGGCCTTAGCTCCCAATATGATGATGGCGGAAGAATTAAAAATTCTTGATTTAAAATCTGCAAATAAGCTAACCATTCTTCATACTAATGACCAGCATAGCAGAATAGAACCTTTCGATGCAAGCTATACAAAGAATCCCAACCAGGGAGGGTTTGCAAGAAGATCCAGCTTAATTCAGCAAATCAGAAATCAGGAAAGCAATGTGCTTCTTCTTGATTCCGGAGATATCTTTCAGGGAACCCCTTATTTTAACTTTTTTGGTGGCGAACTGGAGTTCAAGTTAATGTCTATGATGAAGTATGATGCTTCTACCATGGGAAATCATGATTTTGATAATGGACTTGAAGGATTTTTAAAGGTTCTTCCCAATGCAAAGTTTCCTTTTATCTGTTCCAATTATGATTTTAAAAACACTATTCTGGATGGGAAAACATCTCCTTATAAGATCTTCAACAAAAACGGAATCAAAGTTGGAATTTTTGGAGTAGGAATCCAGTTAGATGGTCTTGTAGGTAAAAAGCAATATGCAGAAACCGTATATTCTAATCCGATTGATGTGGCCCAGCACTATTCAAACTTCTTGAAAAAAGACCAGAAATGTGATCTTGTCATTTGCCTTTCGCATATTGGATACGATTACAAGGATGAACCGAATAAGGTAAGCGATAAAATTTTAGCCGCCAGCACAGAAAATATAGATATTATCCTTGGTGGACACACCCATACATTTTTACCGGAACCTCAGACATTCACTAACAGACAGGGCAAAAACGTTCTTGTAAACCAAGTGGGATGGGCAGGACTTCTTTTAGGTAGAATAGATTTTTATTTTGATACAAACAAAAACGTACAGCATATTTCCTGGAACAACCAGGCAATAGACAGCAGCATAATAGCATAACATGAAAAAACTCTCTCTAATTTCTCTTGGTATTTTAGCCTCCCTGCAGTTTACAAAAGCTCAGGTCATTTCATCAAAAAAATGGGCAGATCTCTTTTCCTATAATAATGTCTTAGCCATGAAGGAAGACAATGGAAGAATAGTAGCTGCTACAGAAAACGGGATATTCTACTATACCATATCAACAGGAGAAATTACGAAGTTGTCTAAAGCAAATGGTCTTCATAATATAGGTATAACAGCTTTCGATTATGATCCCAAAAGCAAAACAGGAGTTATTGGTTATGAAAACGGAGCCATAGATGTGGTTACTCCTAATGAGGTTAAATACATTGTTGATATTCCTATCGCTACTGGGTATAACGGAAATAAAAAAATCAATCATATCTCTATCACAGGAGATAGAGCTACAATTTCCGTAGGTTATGGAGTCTCAATATTTAACATAAAAAAGAAAGAATTCATTGATTCTGTATTTTTCCTGAATGGAGGAACATTTGAGGCCAGTAATGAAGCTACCATATTCGGAAATAAGGTATACTCTGTTACTAATTCAGGTTTGAAGAGCCATGAAATAAATAATACTTTCCCGGCATATTCTACATGGGTTACTGAAATTCCGGGAGCCTTCAAACATATTGATTCCGAATCGGAATTAGCCTTTTCTTCTGCTACCGCTGCATTCATTTATAATAATGGAGCTCCTATTCAGTTACCTATTAACCTTGGAAATATTCAGGATGTTGTTGTAACAGAAAATAATATTGTAGTTACGGACAGCCGAGTATATACTTTTGGTCTTAACGGAACCAATTCGAATGCTACAGATTTTGGAGAGCAATGTAATACCGCTACGATGGCTGGCGGAAAATTATTTGGCGGAACCGTATTATCAGGAATAAAGGATGAAAGTAATCATACTTATAGACCATCCGGACCAGAATTTAATTTTGCCTATAAAATAAGCATACACGATAACAATCAGTTATTGGTTTCCACTGGAGCAAGGGTGGCAAGATACAATACTCCAATAAATAACCCTAAAAGACCTGTATTTTACTATTTTAATGGTACAGAATGGATCTATCCTTCTTACTTTAAAACTTTTACGGGATCTATCAATGTATTAGATGCTATCCTTAATCCTCTTGATAATAGTGAAGTTCTCTTTGCAAACTATACAATGAATGCTCAGGGAATCTATAAACTGAAATATAATGCTTCAAACAAAGACTTTGATTTTGTAAAATACTATCCAGTACAAGCCACTGGTGGAGATAGACGAGCGGTAGGTCTTACAACTGACGCTCAAAACAATATTTTCGCTGTATTTTCATATAATAGCGCGGGTCCCGCAGTGGCAGTTTATGACAAGGCTAAAGATGATTTCAATCTAAAAATATCTAATTTTAAAAGTGCATCTGTACAAAAACCTATCATTTATGAAAATATGTTATGGATACCTTTATCAAGGACAAATGCTTTTTGGGTGTATGATTATAAAGATCCGCTCAACTTTTCTGATGATACCGATTATATATTAGATGAAAAAAACGGGTTTCCATCTACTGCTTCCGGAACATTATCCGTAGCGGCAGACAAATCCGGTGATGTATGGATTAGTACAGACAAAGGAGTAAGAGTACTATCTAATGCTGCTACTGCAATAAAAGCTCCTGAGCCTAAAGTTAATCCTATAATTATAGAACAAAACGGAATTGGCGAAGAGCTCTTCAGAGATTCCAGTATTCTTCAGATAGAGACAGACGGAGGAAATTACAAATGGGTGTCTGTAGATGGAGGTGGTGTATATTACCTTTCTGCAGATGGTCAAAGGACCATCAAACATTTTACCATGGAAAACTCCCCTCTTCCTACCAATACTGTTACCGACATAAAAGTAGATAAAAAAACAGGAAAAGTATATTTTGTAACCTATAACGGTATTGTAACTTATCAGGGAGATATCACAGATGTAACCTCCAACTTTGGAGAAGTAATGGTGTATCCTAACCCTGTGGTTTATTCTAATTTCAAAGGGAAAGTTACCATTAAGGGATTAGCAGAAAAAACCAACATAAGAATCGTTGACGCTGCAGGAAATGTTGTACATTCTGCAGTAGCACGAGGAGGAACTTATGAATGGGATCTTAACAACCAGCGAGGTGCCAGAGTAGCATCGGGAATTTACTTTGTACTTATGACCAATGAAGACGGTTCTGATAAAGCGACAGCTAAAATAGGCGTGGTCAATTAATGAATACACAAAACGGTTTTTTACTTTCATTCATCAAATATGGGGAAAATGATGTTGTATTGCATTGTTTTACTCAGGAGGATGGCTTTCAGTCTTATTTTCTAAAAGGAATTTATTCCCGAAAAAATAAAAAGAAAGCCTTCCTGCAGCCCTTGAATAAGCTGAACTTCTCCATTAGCCCTGTAAGAGGCAATGGAATACCCACAATCTCAAAATTTGAGCTAATAAAAGGAAATGATGCTTATGCCGATATCAAGGCAGGTACTGTCATATTCTTTATTTCAGACTTTCTTAATCAGGTCCTCAGACTAGAAAATAAAAACCCTACTATATTTTTCAGTATTGAAAGGTTTATTGCTGAGCTGGAACAACAAAACTATCAGTGTCATTTGTTGTTTCTGTTCGTTATACTAAAAGTACAGGGAGTTGCTCCCTTAATAGGTGACGGGAACTTTTTAGATCCGGAAACTGGAACTTTTTCTACAGTTCCCTCCCATCAGCTATTCAGTGAAGAAATTTCTAAGATTTGGAAAAATATTCTCACTGCTGAAAATCTTTATAGTGTAAAAATACATTCTTCTCTAAGAAAAGATTTCCTGGACAGTCTTTTGGTATACTATCATTACCATATTACAGATTTTAAAACCCCTGCATCATTGGAAGTGATACAACAGATATTTGAATAATCTAGAGATAAAGAGAGCTGGAAATAAAACTATTTTTCAAATTCATTTACCTCTTTTGTCATAATAATTTAAATCTTTTTATACATCAGATATTGTAGGCCGCTCCTTCCAATCCTGGTTTTACCATCATAGATATATCCTGCCTTCAAGTAAATGTGATAAGCCGAATCATTTTTCTGATTCACTGCCAAAACAATTTCATCACAATGTTTAAAATTTTCATTTACAAAATCATCTACCAGTATCATTGCCACTTTTCCGATTCCCCTACCCTGCATTTCAGGGTTTACAGATAAAGATCTTACCAGAACAGAGTTTTGATTATCCGTAAGCTCGAATTTATCTTTTCCAAAATCGAGAACAAAAAATCCTGCCGGAACATCATTTTCCAAGATTGTAATGGGAAATGCATCATTATCATCCCTTTCCTCAATATTTTGTAAAGCCTGATTGGCAGAAGCGGTAAAACGCAACTGATTTTCGTCTAAACTATAACTAACTCCTGAAAGATGCTTCTCTGGGTTAAAAAATTCTAATCTAATCATAACTAATGATGGTAAATATCTTCATACATTACCCCTGCACGTATTTCCACAGGAAGTTTATTTTCTTCAGGAACAATAGGGCAATTATAATCGTAGGCATTATAAGCACAAAACGGATGATAAGACTGATTAAAATCCAGAACTATGGTATTCCCTTTCGGAATCTTCAAATCCATATACTTTCCGCCACCATAGGTTTCTTTTTCATTGGTAGCATCACGGAATGGAAGAAAAAGATAATCTTTATATTTATCCTGTTTAATCAAGTCAAGGCTTTGGTATAAAGTCAATGTATAAGGCTTTCCATCCAGTTCAAATGTTGCTTTACCATATTCTTTATAAGACTTTGTTTTACCTGAGGACGTTGGCAGTTCAAAAGGCTGTGCATCTTTGGTTTTAACAAATTTTGCAGTCACCCGATATTTTAGATTAAAAGGAAAAAACGGATGCCCTTTAAAATTTTTAAAATTATCTCCCCGTAATGGAGTTTGTTTAGGATCCAGATATTCTGCATCAAGATTTTTCTGAAATTTTTTGATTTCCATTACCTCTTTTGAAACCATTTTTTGAGAAAAGGTAAATAAAGGAAGAAGTAAAAATATCAATATATATTTTTTCATGAACTTTAAATTATAAGTAAAACTATGAATTTTTCAGCGCATGAAAAGTTAAAAATGTACTAAAAAAGTATAATCTGTTTTAAATAAAATAAGTTCCTTTTAATCTAGCATACTTTTTGAGCAGCAAAGCCCATGGACAGAAAGAAATTCATTAAAACAGGTATACTGGCTATCTCAGGTTTTTATTTTCTACAATCAGATCTTTTTCAGGCAGCTGAACGAAGAAACAACAAGATTAAAGAAACTATAGATGCACCAATTATTATCATTGGAAGTGGATACGGAGGTGCTGTTTCAGCTTTGCGCCTGTGTGAAGCGGGAAAAAAAGTTGTGCTTCTGGAAATGGGTCTTAACTGGGAAAAAGCAGGTATTCCATACTCCAACCTTCTAAAGCCCGGAAAAAGTTCTGCATGGCTGAAAAAGAAAAGTATTGCTCCTTTCATGAATTTATTCTCTCTCACTCCTTTTACCGGAACACTGGACCGTCTGGATTTTGAACATCTTAAAATCTGGGTGGGAAGAGGTGTTGGCGGAGGTTCGCTGGTTAATGGAGGAATGGCTGTAACTCCCAAAGAAAGCTATTTCAAAGAAGTTTTCCCCAATCTTGACGCTGAAAAGTTTTACACTCATTACTTTCCTCTGGTTCGGGAAGAGCTCAAAGTAAATGTTATTGATGAACAGTTTTTAAAAGACTGTCCTTATTATAAATTCACAAGAGTAGGTGAAGAAGAAGCCCATAAAGCCGGTTTTAAAACCATGCGGGTACCCAATGTATATGATTTTAAATATATGGAAAAGGAATATTTAAATGAAGTTCCACGTTCTGCCCTTAATACAGAAGTGATCTATGGAAATAACCATGGTAAAAACAGCTTAGATAAAACTTATCTGAAAAAAGCTATGGAAACCGGAAATCTTGAAATACTGGATCTTCATTGTGTAGATCATATCAAACTCAATGATGATAAAAGCTACACCCTCAATGTTCAGCAAATTGACACCTCTGGAAAAGTAGTTGCAGACAAAGCTTTTGATTGTAAAAAACTGATTTTATCAGCGGGAACCATGGGAACTTTACGGCTGTTATTGCATTCTAATGCCCTTAATCATCTTCCTGTTCATGAAAACATTGGTAAGAACTGGGGAAACAACGGTAATTTTATGACTGGAAGAAACTGGGTAAAACCATTGTCCGGTGGAACAGGTTCTAAACAATCAACCATTCCGGTGGGTGGAATTGATAACTGGGATGATAAAGAACATCCTTTTTTCACAGAAATTGCTCCTTTACCTATGGGAATGGATGTTGCTACAGCTTTATATCTCCTTATCAACAGAGTGGATAAAAAAGGAGAAGTAAGTTATGATACAATCAATAAGAAAATTACTTTGAAGTGGGACGAAAGCAACACGGCCAAAATGAGAGAGAACGCCAGGTATTTTATCCGAAAAATGAACAATGCAAATGGTGGGACCAGAAGCCACTTCCTGTTCAACAATGGTTTTGGAGCGGATATTTGTTATCATCCACTCGGCGGATGTGTATTGGGAGAAGCTACCAATGAGTTTGGAAAGCTAAAAGATCATGAAAATCTGTATGTATTAGATGGATCTTTAATTCCCGGCACCATTGGAGTGAATCCGTTTGTAACGATTACAGCCATTGCAGAATATTGTATTGAAAATCTAATCAGGAAGAATGAATTTGCTTAAGGCAGTGCCTTTACTTCTGTAAGGTAATTTCGGATGTCAGTTTCATGCTGAAGAGGATATTCAAAATTCAGTTTTTCTGACAAAGCAGTTCCAAAGTCATGAACAAGATCAGCAAAAGCGAACAAGGCAACCCAATTTTCCTCAATATCACTTCCTGAGAAGGTTGCTTCTACTCTATTCCATAATTCTACAGAAAGATATTTTTTGAAGAGTCTTCCATGTTTGTTGGTGGTTATATTATTCCAGTTATGGGAGCTTGCAATATACCATTCAATTAAAGGAACCAGATAATCTGATCTCAATATATTTTCAGACATGAATTTAGCATAGAAAATATCGCCACGTTTAAGGCATTTTGCCACATAGGTTGTATCCCACCAGAAATCATTCAGTAATTGTTTGAACTCTTTTTCTGTTGGCTGATGAATCATAATGGTTTGATAAGTTGGAGCCTTCAAATTCTTTGTAAGCCCATCTTTATCTACTAAAACCTTATATCCAAGATCCCAATCTTCCGGAAGTGTTTCTTCTTTCACTTCTTCAGAAAATTCTGATACCTGATAAAGTTTAAAATCAACTTTAATATGATCTCTGTACAAAACCATTTTCATGGCATGTTTTCCATCAAAAGCAGTATCATTTTCTTCCACCATAGAAATTGGTTCTCCGAAAAGCTTAATCCATTCATTATGGTCTTCGTAAAACTTTCTACTCTGAAAAACCAGTTCTACATCAAGATCACTAAAGTCATCTACAGGAGCATAGGGATTTACCAATGAACTGGTTAAAAGAACAGCGCGGATATCCGGATTATTTTCTGCCCAGTGAATAATTTGTTCCAGCTTTTCGTCCCTTACCTTCATACTAATAAGATTCTGATATTTTCACACGATAAACATCTGAGGAATTTCTTTTAATAGATTCTACAAAGAAACCTCCCTCTTCAGGAATAACTTCTTTAAGATCAAAACTTTTACAGTCTTTCGGTAGCCCTGAAAATATAAGTGTAAACCAAAAATCCTGCATAAATGGTACAGGCGTCCAATAAGGAGAAATTGAAATATTCTCCGCATGAATCATCTTACTTCTATGCTCAGACTGGTTATCAAAAAGATAGGTTGAATGCCAGATCCTGATTAAATTCCCTAAAAATGGGGATGCAGGAAAGCAACAGTGTACAATCACTTGTTTCTCTTCTTCTATCTTTGTTTGAAGAGACTCCAGGAGTTCTTTTGCTATAACCGGCTTTATAACTATTTCTTCCACCTTTTATAAGTAATAAGTGATGAGCAATGAATAATGCTTTTGGATTGCTTGTTATTCATTGCTCATTATTAATATTTAGTATTCTAATTCCAGTTTTTCCTTGGTATATTCTCTTACTTTTTCAGTAAGCTCAGGATTATCTGCTAGTTTTTGTCCGTATGACGGAACCATTTCCAGCAGCTTGGCCTTCCATTCTCCATTCAGTTTCTCAGGGAAACACTTTTCAAGAACATTAAGCATTGCCTGTACAGCTGTGGATGCACCTGGCGAAGCTCCCAATAAAGACGCAATGGTACCGTTTTTATTCACTACTACTTCAGTTCCGAACTCCAGTTTACCACCTAGCTTATCATCTTTCTTAATAATCTGAACTCTTTGACCTGCTACTTTCAATTCCCAATCTTCTTCTTTAGCATCCTTGATGAATTCTCTTAAATGCTGCATTCTTTGAGATTTCGTCATCGCTACCTGCTGAATAAGGTATTTAGTCAGAGGAAGGTTATGCCACCAAGCTCCAAATAAAGATTTTAAATTTTTGGTATTCACACTTTCCGGTAAATCCAGATAACTTCCTTCTTTCAGGAATTTTGTTGAAAACCCTGCGAAAGGTCCGAAAAGAAGAGCCTTCTGCCCATCAATAATTCTAAGATCAAGATGTGGAACAGACATTGGCGGGGCATCTACTGTTGCTTGCGTATATACTTTAGCATGGTGCTTCTCTACCAATTCCTGATTATGCGTTACCAGCCATTGTCCGGAAACCGGGAATCCTCCGTACCCTTCACTCTCTTTAATGTCAGAACTATCCAATAACGGAAGTGCATATCCTCCGGCACCTATGAATACAAAATCAGCATTCACCTCCTGTTTATGGTTATGGATTCTGTCCTTCACTTTCATTTCCCATTTACCATCTTCTTTAGGGCTGATATCTTTCACTTCGTGATATAGGAATACTTCAACTTTTGAATCTTCCAAAAGATGTCTTCCCATTTTTCTGGTCAAGGTTCCGAAGTTAACATCTGTTCCCATATCCATTTTGGTAGCCGCCATTATTTCAGACTTGTTTCTTTTGCTCATTACCAATGGAATCCATTCTCTCAACTTATCATGATCTTTAGAAAACTCCATTCCGGAGAAAAGAACAGATTCAGACATTTTATCATGACGCTTCTTAAGATATTCAGCATCTTTTTCTCCAAATACCAAACTCATGTGTGGACAGGAATTAATAAAATCCTTTGGATCCTGAATATATCCTTTCGTTAATAAATACGCCCAGAATTGCTTTGAGATTTCAAATTGTTCTGCAATACTTTCAGCTTTCTTGATATCAATACTGCCATCCGGATTTTCCGGTGTATAATTTAGCTCACAAAATGCGGAGTGTCCTGTTCCGGCGTTGTTCCAAGCTGCTGTACTTTCTTTGGCAAATCTTCCTAGTCTTTCGAAGATAGCAATTTCAAGTGTTGGATCAAATTCATGAAGCAGCGTTGCTAAAGTGGCGCTCATGATTCCGCCCCCTATCAGTACAACGTCGTATTTAGGTTTCGGTGTTCTGCTTGTAAGCGATTGTGACATAATTTTAAATTTTAGTTCAAATTTCGGGAAAAGTTTTAAAAAGAGAAACGCGTTTAACGATTTTAACACGTTAATTTTTGTCCTAAAAACACTTATGAATTACACAAGTTGATATGATGGAAAGTATCAATTTATTTTGTTCATTTGATTTATCAAACCCATCAGATTTGAATGCTAAACTGACATTAGAATATCTGCTTAATTTTTAAACTTTTTAAACGCTATGACCACTAAGAAACCCTTCATTATTGCTTATTTTCCGGTCGCAAAGGCACTTCGTACAGAAATTGGAATTCTTCAATTTTAATCTTTGCGAACACTGCGTTAAAAAACAAAAAACTCCGTCATACAGAAGTATAACGGAGCTTAAATATTTTAAAATTTCTTTTAGTTCAATTTCGCAGTTAATTTCTTAAACTGTTTTTCAGCATTTTTACCTTCATAAAGAATAGCATACACTGTATCTATAATCGGTAACTTAAGATTTTTCTGCTTTGAAGTTTTGTAGATAGACTGAGCCGCATAATATCCTTCTGCTACCATATTCATTGATTGGATTGCAGATTTTACAGTATATCCTTTCCCAATAAGATTTCCAAGGTTTCTGTTTCTTGAGAACAGTGAATAAGCCGTTACCAGAAGGTCTCCCAGATAAGCACTTTCATTTACATCTCTTGGTGCTTCGTAGATTGCTTCAAGGAAAATTTCCATCTCACGGATGGCATTAGATACAAACACAGCAGTGAAGTTATCTCCATACCCTAATCCACTTGCAATTCCCGCCCCAATAGCAAAAATATTTTTAAGGATAGCACTGTATTCATTTCCAAGGATATCTTTACTGGTCTGTACCTTAATGAAATCTGAACTGAAAACTCCTTCAAGTTTTTTTGCAGTTTCATCTTCTACTGTAGCTATGGTAAGGTAAGAAAGTCTTTCCATCGCCACTTCTTCAGCATGACAAGGTCCTGCAATTACAGCCTGATTTCTGAAACCGATTTTAAACTCATCACGCAGATAGTGCGCTACCACATCATTTACTTTAGGAATAATTCCTTTAATTGCAGAAACAAAGATTTTATCCGAATAATCACAAGTCATCTTATCCAAAGTATCGGACAGGTAAATGGAAGGTGTTGCCAAAACAATAACATCGCAGGCAGAAACCAGTTCATTAATATCTGTGGTCAACTTTAAACTCTTCAGATTGAAATGAGCAGCAGTAAGATAAGTCGGGTTATGCCCACGAAGCTCAATAGCTCCTTTTACAAACTCACTTCTTACACACCAGTGCACAACTTTACAATTTTCAACAAGCATTTTTACGATAGCAGTTGCAAAACTTCCGCTTCCTACTACTCCTACAGAAACATCCTTTTTAGTCTTTTTTGGATTCGAAGATTCTGAAATAATTTTCTTTTTAGCCATAATTGGAATGTGAACTGCAAATATATTAAACAAAGATTTAACAGAATACTTTAAAGCATGATAAAAAACCACTTTCTGAAAAAAATAACGCTTCAGCACAATTAAATATGCAATTAAGCGTTAGATACAGAAAAAACTGAATTTTAATTAAGAATAACCAACAAAACTTATTTTTAATTAAATTTGCAGTCTTAAAACCGTTTTAAATATTCTAAGAGAGGAAATATGAAAAAATTTCTAAACAGCAAGAAGAACGTAAACATTCTCCTGGGAGGACTTTTATTAGTAGTTTTTGTACAAGGTATCTTCATTGCCAAACTTTTCTCGGAGAGGGATGACAAAACCTACGCAGTAAACCTTGTAAAAATAAACACTGAGAAAGACAGTGTAGATTATCTGAAAATGAAAACTGATCTTACTCTGGTAGATCAAACAGTTACCCAACTGAATTCTTTCCTGAAGTCTAAGGATATCTCCAATGAAAAGCTAATGATGCTTGATCAGGACAGTATTGCCAATTCTATTTATCTTTCCAAACAAGCCAACCGATATAGCCAATATCTGATGGACCTACAGAAAAAACTGATGCAGGTTCCATTAGGAATGCCTACAGATGGATATATTTCATCTAATTTCGGTATCAGAAAAAATCCTATTCCATTTAAAACTGTTTTTGCTTCGGTAAAATCAAGCGCTGCTACAGAAGCTAAACCTGTTGCTGCCTCAGCTCCAAAACCGGAAGTAAAGGCTGAACCCGTTGAAAAAATTGTGGAATTAACAGACAGCTATGGAAATAAGAGAGAAGTAAAAGTGATGGTGACTCCAAAAGCAGCTCCTGCTCCCGCTTCTTCAGCTCCTGCCACAAAAGCTATTGCCGGAACTACCACTTCTAAAGCTGCTCCTATGGAAAAAAATAATCCTCCAGCTGAAGCAGATCAGATGCAATTCCATAAAGGATTAGATATTGCCGTTGCATTTGGTTCTGAGGTAAGAGCCGCTGCCGCAGGAACCGTTATTTTCTCCGGACAAAAAGGAGGTTACGGAAATTGTGTAATCGTTTCCCACGGAAACGGACTGGCTACGCTTTACGGACATTTATCACAACTTGTTTCCAAAGTGAATGATAAAGTAAAGGTAGGTCAGGTAATTGCTAAATCTGGAAACTCCGGACGATCTACCGGACCTCATCTTCATTATGAAGTACATAAGAACAATACTCCGGTAAATCCGAGGTTGTTTATGAATCTATAAAAGAAAGCTGTCTCTTATGAGGCAGCTTTTTTGAGCTTTAAAAGATAGACTTTGTAAAATTTTCATGCTCTTGCAGATTATGCAGATTTTTCTAATATAGATCTATGAGAGCTTATTTCAATTCAAAGCTTTTGAACGCTCTTTCTTTAAATACGAAGAACACTAATAGTTTTACCAATATCACAAATGTAATTCTCACAATGATAGATCTGCGTATTCTGCAGGAAATGATTTTAACGCAAAGTTTTAAGATACTTCCTATTTAATTCTAAGGAAGCAAAGAGGGAATCAGCAAGCTGATTTGATGAAGCTCTGAGGATATTATTTTGTGGTTAGCTTTTGTGGTCCTTTTTTCAAAAATGAAGAACATTAATAATTTCACCAATATCACAAATGTAATTCTCACACTAATAGATCTGTGTATTCTGCGGAAAATGATTTTAATGAAAAGTTTTAAGATACTTTCTGCTTAATTCTAAGGAAGCAAAGAGGGAATCAGTAAACTGATTTGATGAAGCTCTGAGGATATTATTTAGTGGTTAGCTTTTTTGATCCTTTTTTCAAACACGAAGAGCACAAATATCATAAATGCAATTCTCACAAGGATAGATCTGCGTATCTGTGTATTCTGCGGGAAATTCAAATAAATAAAAAGTACATACAATAACTGCATGTACTTTTGGAAATATTTTTATTTTAAAATCTTAAGTGTTCCTTTCGGATGGGTAAATGTACCGTCTGGTCCTGCAATATTGGAATACACTATGTTTTTATTGTAATCCTGAATATGCGTGACATTGGATCCTAAATGAGGCTCATGCCAGTACACCATAAAAATATTCTTGGCTACTTCCACAGCTGTATATTCTACAGTATCAGTACTATCTTTTGAGTTTCCTGCTGTCCCTGTGAATGTCATTGTTTTGTTGTCTTTAAAATCTAAAAGGAATTTTACAGTTCCAAAATCAACTTCTACCTTTTGACCAATTGCCGGATAGGGTGATTTTAAATCCCAATCCATTTCTCCAAGGAAAACTTTTACGCCCATTTCCAACTCATCTTTTCCGGGAAGATTCGGGTATTTCTTGACCATAAAATCTACGATTGCGGATGAAGTTTTATTTTCAGTAACGGCTTTTCTGTAGTTTTCAAGATACGTTTTAACGAAATCCAAAGATACAGGAGACAAAGACTGTTTTGCAAAATGTGATGGAACTACCTGTTCAGGCTTTAAAGATTTCATCGCATCAATTTGTCCGATCCATTGATCAATGGCTTTTACATTCTGAGTATCTGCCATCCAAAGATGTGAATCTACGGATACTGAAATTCCTCCTGCAACAGTTTTAATAGACGGAATCCAAAGAAAGCTGTGAGCCGGATCCTCAGGATTCTGTTTGATCTCAATTTTATTTCCTTCAAGATCAGGAACAGCAGTTACTGCTTCCGGAACAATGATTTCTGATGGGGCATCTGCTTTCAATTGTGGTTTCCAAACTGCTAGTTTATCATCCTTTGAAGCGGAAATAAGGTAAGCCGTTTGTCCTGTAGAAATAATTCTTACGTTAGGAAATGCTTTTTTAATCACATCTAACCCAAAATAGAAATCCGGATCGCTGTGAGAGATAAAAACCGTTTTCAGATTTTTTCCGGTTGCTTTGATTTCTTTTACCAACTGTTCTGCATATTGCTTTTGAAACTGTGCATCAATAAGCATGGCATCCTTATCACCATAAATAATGGTAGAAGTAATGGGGAAAATAGCCTTGGTTCCAGGATTATAGACTTTAACCTTCAGATTCCCTGCAAATATGCTTATGAAACCTAAAATAGCCATTAATGATAATAATTTTCTTTTTAACATTTTTGTTCTTTTTAAATTAGTAAGCTGCTGTAAAACGTTCACGAACGTGGTTGTTCTGCTCTAGTTCATCCACTAGAACTACGGCTACATCTTCTACTGAAAGTTGGCTTCTTCCGTTTTCGTCAAATACAGGAGTTTCCAGTGATGTTCTGTACTTTCCGGTTCTTGTTCCTACGTTAGCCTGATTCATTTCTATTGCGGGGCTGAAGAAAGTCCAGTCTAAATTATTATTTTCTTTGATTTTGTTCAGATAATCCCTTGCAGCTGTTGCTCCCGGTTTGTAAGCATCCGGAAAATCCGGTGTGTCTACAATCTGAACATTATCCGGTGTATAAAGGCTTCCCGCTCCTCCTACTACGATCAGTCTTTTTACTCCTGATTCTTCTACAGCTTTTTCAATATTTTCAGAACCATTCAAAAAGTCATTGTAAAGATTTGGGTTTGTCCATCCTGCATTAAAGGCACTGATTACGGCATCACTTCCTTTTAAAGCCTCTGCTAATTCTTCTACATTGTTTACATCAATGCTTTTTGCTGTTACATTTTCCTGTGTTTTTACCTTTGATGCGTCTCTTACTAAAGCTTCTACTGCATATCCTCTGTCTGCCAATTCTGTTACGATGTGTGCTCCTACAAATCCGGTTGCACCAATTACTGCTACTTTTTTCATACTATTTTATTTTTTAATTAAATTGTAATAAATTTTGTTACATTTAAGGGTAAAAAATTTTTATTCGAACTGATCTGCGAATTCCTGCAAAGACTTATCTCCTAAAAACTGACTTACCAACTGATCTGTCTCTTCAAATAATGTATTTAAATGACGGTTAATTTCTTTCCCTACGCTACAGGCAGGATTAGGATTTTGATTTTTCTTTCCTAATACTTCTGTATTTTTCACCGATCTGTAAATCTCAGAAATTGTAATATTTCCTGCCTCTTTTGCAAGCTGACTTCCACCTTCTTTCCCTTGTCTGCTGATAATTAAACCTGCTTCTCTCAAGACACTGATCTCTTTACGTACAATGACAGGATTTACATTGATACTACCCGCAACCCAGTCAGAAGTGAGCCACTCCTGAGGACTTTTCGCCAATAAGGTCATGATATGTATTGCCGTAGCAAATCTTGTGTTATTCATTGTAATTACTTTGCAAAGATACACAAATTTTAATTGTAACAAAATTTATTACAATTAATTTTTCTTAAAGGATTAATTTATCCAAATCCAGCAGTAAATAATTAATGTTCTGATTGATTGTTCGTGTAGCTGACTGCATCTGATTAAGCATAGCCGCACGGTTATGAAGGTCGTCTGCCCTGTAATATCCACCATCACTGAAAATAACGGACTGATCTGCAGCTGTTGTATCATCATCAAACTGATAATGCAGCCATCTTTCTTTCATATTTCCGATAATAGAACGCTCTTCCCTATTGGAGAATTTCTTTTCGGTATACATATACCAAATAAAAGGTGGGAAGTTCGGAGATTCTAATTTTCCTTTCCAGATATCTCTCAGAAGGTTTCTTTGGTGAATAAATTCTACTTTTTTCCCTTTCGGATTAAGGGTTGCTAAACCGAAACCTGCTCCAAGGACCCCTCCACCGATATCAATAGCATTGCTCCAGCTCTGATCTCCAACTATTCCTCCGGCAATGGAAGCTGCAGCTCCTGTAATAATAGAATACAGAATGAGCTTATTGTTTCTGGAAGAGTTGAGGTTATCCACATAGTTTCCAATCTGGGCTACTCTTTCGCCCTCGCAATCAAATTCAGCTGCTACAGCATCTAACTCTGTAAGCGCAATGGTAATTTTACTATTGATTTTAGTTTTTAACCTCAAAACTTTAACCTGAGAAGCCAGGGATGAATCCTTTTTAAGGTCCATAATCTCATGAACCTCATCCAGATTATCCAATGCATTTAAAATCAGAATACTCTGATCAGAAAACATTTCCTTCAGCTCTTTATTGGCTGCTAAAATAGAATCCGAATTGTAAGAAGGGACTTTATCGCTATAGTTATATTTGAAAGGAGCCTTACAATAGCTATCCTTCAAAGTAAGTATGTTCTGTTGAATAAGCTGATTCTTCTTGGAAACACAAGAAGTCAACAAACCGAAAACAATAAAGAGGTAAAAGATCTTTTTCATTTAAACCAATTTTTGTGTCATAGCTGAATCATTGTCAGAAATCATCAATCTGTTTCAATATAATTCATCAATACGAATATAGTATAAATAAAAAAAATTACCTGAAATCAGGTAATTTTTTAATCTATTTTTAAGCCGGATTATTTAATACCCAGTAATTCTACTTCAAAAACAAGGGTACTGTTTGGTCCGATTTCTTTGCTGATCTCCTGATCTCCGTATGCTAAATGCGGTGGAATAATCAGTCTCCACTTACTTCCAACAGTCATTAACTGAAGGGCTTCTGTCCATCCTGAAATCACTCTGTTTAGAGGGAAGGATGCCGGAGTTCCTCTTTTTACAGAACTGTCGAAAACTTTCCCGGAAATGGTAGTTCCATGATAATGACATTTTACGGTAGATTTGGGTCCTGGTTTTGCCCCATCACCTTCCGTGATAATTTCATATTGTAAGCCGCTTGGTAATTGAACTACACTTTCTCTCTTACCATACTCTTCCATATATTCTTTACCGTCCTTAAGGTTCTTTTCAGCTAATTCTTTTTTACGTTTAAATAACAAATCTGCTACTCCCATATTATAATTTTTTACAAAGATAAGGCTTTTTGGTATTGAAAACCGGAAGCAGAAAAATAGAAATCCGAAGTTTATCATCTTAAATAGTTGTCAATTTGGATGCAAAATCTCTTTTCACAAACATTTGACAAAACACATTAAACACTAATTATCAACAACTTAAATAAACCAATCACAAATCCATATAATTTCGGAAAATTATATGTTTCTGCATCCCGTATCCTGCTTACTCAAAATTCAAATAATTGTAATATTTCCTTAACACAAATTCCGAAACTTGGCGTTATAATTGAATTTAAAAACTAAATGCCAAATCCGATATTATATAACAAGAAGTTTGATGAACTTAATGAAGAGGAAAAGAAACTTCTGGAGATCAATAAAAAAACGATTGCCGATTTTGTTGAGCAATCTTCGTCTATTAGCGATGTCAATTACGCTACCAGAAATGCCCATGCAAAGACTTATGCTGTCTCAAAAGGAATCTTCTTGGTAGACCCCAATATTCCTGAATTTCTGAAACCTTTTTTTGATAAAGAGAAATTTGATCTGTTCATCAGGCTTTCCAATGCACAGTTCAAAATTAAAAATTCAAAAAGGGATATTCCTGCTTATGGTTTTGCTGTGCAGATCAGGGATGAAAACAATAATCTGCTTTCCAATTATCCATTGGTTAATTTTCCATTGTTCCCGGTAAATTCTGTTTCTACGTTTTTAAAACTCTTTACAGCCATCAATCTTTTTTATATCAAGAAATGGAGCAGTTTATTTTCTCTGATTACACAAATAATAAAAGCCATTCCATCTGTTTTTACAGGTTCATTTATCAGGAATACTTTCAAGTTATTCAGTAAGAGAAATGATTTTATTCTTTCATTTGATTATCATTCTGTAGGTGCTTACCGGCTGGGAGATTATATGATGAAGATAAAGCTGAGCCCCAAATCCGTTAATAAGAATATGGATAAGAAGCAGAACATAAAAAAAGCGTTAAAGAATTATCTTCAGAGGAATGATTTTACAGCTGATGTTCTGATTCAGCTTTGCTATGATCTTAAAGATCAGCCCATCAATAAACTAAATGTAGAATGGAAAAATTCGCCGTACATTAAAATTGGTGAGGTTAAAATAGAGAAGAATTCTTTACTGGATCCTCGTGATTGCAGTAATGAATTGCTTTCATTTAATCCTTTTGAAAGTAAGGTCATTTTTCAGCCTGTTGGGAAAATTCAGAAACTTCGAGATGGGGCTTATAAAATATCTGTCCAGACAAGAAGAAAAATAAATAAGCTACTGCATGGGAAAAAAAATTAGCTATAATTACTCTGAGATGCATAAATATAAAGTTTTACTACAATTGTGAACATCCATAAAACAAAAAAGGATATTATTACAATATTCTTTTTTGTTTTTAGCTTTTTCATATAAGTATCTAATAATCAAATTATAAATCCTACCTTATTACAGTCGAAAAATAAATCATAAACAACAATAACAACGTAAAATCTGCATTGGCAATTACTTTTTTACTCTATAAAAATTGTTGATTGTTCAGGAATATCTGTCAATTGATTAAATATGAATGATTTATAATCGGCTTGACCTGTTTTCCCCTCGATATATACTGTAGATCTCCCTATCTCTTCATTATTAATATCTTTAACTCTAACAGTTACATTTCCTTTGTAATCTTTATTAAATATTATGTAAACCTGTAACATATTATTTTCTTCATTCAAAATTTTACCTACCTCAATTCCCTTTTGCTTAAGTGATGGCTGTATCTCTGTTTTATTTTTCAAAACTGTTCCCACTCCATCATAAGCTGATTTTCCAAAAGCTGTAACCGTTTTCCCTGTAATTTCTCCTGTTTTAGAAGCTCCTTTTACAAGCAAATCATCTATTTTGTTGTAGGTTTTGGTAGCGGTTTGGTATAAAGTAAAACATCCTATAGAAATAAATGCAACCAGACTGATAAGAATAGGATATTTAAAAGACTTCTTCTTTTTTATGATTAGCATGAAGAGAGCATACAGCATAAATAAGAATGAAAGTCCGGTAAGAACGAATAAAATGATAATTTCCAACATAATGTTATTTTTTTGCTTTTCCCAATTGTTTTTTAATATTTTCGGGGAACCAAGGTAAAATACGTTGATCCTTATATTCCTCAAAGACTGCGTCAGGATTTAAAAGGTGATCTGGAAGATTCAGTTTTTTTATTTCCATCTTGAAATCAAGCTCCTTGTCAAAAAAAGTAAGCTTTCTATCTTCTGCATTAAGAATAAACCACTTTTCGGGTGAATCAAATTTAGAATCCTCTTCATCCTTTTCGAACGGTTTATATCCATACATATAGGTCTGATAAACATTTATAGATATAATAGGAGCAATCACATTCCCTAACTCATTAGGTAAATCATAGGTTGCCAATTGCCATTCTTGAGGAGAGCCAGCTTTAATCATATCAAAAGGTTTTATCAAGGGAATTATATTACTGCTTCCATCAGTTTCAATAACATAATAAAACTCATCAATTTTTGCATCTTTGTATGAATAATCTGGTACATGCATTTTTTCTTTTACTTTATTACAGCTAAAAAGACAAATTATTAAAAGCAAAATAGAAATACAATTCTTCACTTTGCCTTTTATTTTCTTACTCTTGCTTCTTCCAATTGCTTTTTGACAACCTCTGGAAACCATGGTAAAATAGGATTATTTTTAAATTGTTCAAATAAATAATCAGGTGTTGAATAACTGTCAGGAAGATTTAATTTATTTAATTGATTCTTATATAATTCAACATCTTCATATACATCCAATTTATTACTTTCTGAATTTATGATAAAGTACAATCTTGGCTTAATAGCAAATGGCTTATTGGTATCAGGGTGAATTGAAGTAATCTCTTCATCAATTCCAAAAATATATGGGGGTTTAATGTTACATTCAATAACAGTAGAAAGACTAAATAAATCGACGAAAGATCCATTCTTAAAGTTAAACCTGTCCTTACTCTGTGTAGGTAGATACCAGTCTTCTGAACCTGTTACCTGCATAAGCTGATATGGTTTTATTAAGGGGACTAAATTAGTATCATCCGACAATGTCTCCCAATAAAATTTATCAATTTTAGCTGTCAAATAAGGATTTTCAGAAATTATATTTTGTTCCATTTTTTTTACTTTATTACAACCTAACAATAGTATTACAAATATTAGCAATAAGCTTATTTTTTTCATGTCAATTAATTTATCTTGTATCGCGAATCCATTTTAAACGCTCTTGTTCAATTTTATCTTCCATTTTATTCATTGCATCTTCAATTCTTTTAATTGAATTGACCTTCCAATCAATTTGTTCTTTAGAATAAGTATTCTGCCAATTTCCTTTTATCTTCATCCGATCATTTCCTCCCGCAATGTCGTGATAAAGAAATCCTAATATAATACATGCAACGTCATACTCAATAACTCTTTCTCCATTGGAAGATGGGCGCAAATCAAATTGATCCTCAAAGTTATGTTTAATTTTAACTGATCCATCTTTTTTGACGTAAACCATAGATTTCAATGAGATACTTCGTAATAACCAAGCTAATTCATTGATTGCTACTTTCCATGTTTTAAGATATTTAGTACTAAAAGGATTCTTAAATTGTTCCCACATACTTTTTTCAGTAGATCTTTTTCCTCCAAGCTGAATTCCATTACCTTTTTTAGGATTAGGATGAATAAATATAAAGCTAAACTCCTCTTTTAGATACTCAGGATGATTTATCACTTGTTCTGCAATTAATTTTTCCCTATCTATTACTGCTGAATCTTCATTTATATCTCTAATCAATCTATCACTATTGCTAACATCAACTTCTCCGGCTTGCAGCATTGAATAAAGCCCTGCCTCAACAATACTATCAATATTACCATCTGTAAGACCAATCGCTTCAGCAAACCCTTGTCTTGCTCCATGTCCCCAGCCGGAACCATCATATTTCTTATTCCCGTTCCACCAATCCAGAATATCAGAATACCAGTGTTTTTCAACTTTAAGCTCTTCTTTCGCTTTATCTACCCATTCTTTTATTCCGGGAGTATTGGCAATACTGGTCTTTATCAGTCTATTTTTTCCTTCGCCTTCTACATATTCTTTTTCCTGTTTCTTTTTATCTTCCTGCCCCTGATCAGAATAGTGGACTTTGTAAAAAATATCTTTTCCTGCATCCTGTATTCTATCCCAAATGGTTTGATCCTGATATTGTTCCCAATCTGATAAAACACCTTTATTAAACATGAGACCTACCGGAGCAAAATGAGCCTGCAATTCCATTTCATGTACTTTTGCAAAGGCAAGCAGAGCATGAAGCTTACGACGGTAAAGTTCACTCTCCATATAGACTTTCTTTTTTATACCTTCTTTTTTAGCAATGGACTGCATCATAATATCCTGAAACCATAAAGGTAACACTCTTCCAATTTTAGGAATTGGATACAAGGCAGCAGCATATTTCTTTTTGGGATTTGCCCTTATCTCATTGCGATAGTCTTTATAGTAGTGATAGGCCTTCCAATACTCTTTCGCACATTTCCTGAAAGTGTGACCTTTTTCATTGGGGTTTCCATCCGGATTGAATGCTTTATCAAGAAGCCTTTTGGGAAAGTGATAACCATCGCCATCAGAAAAGAAACCTTCACGGCTTTCCCCTTTATAGAATCCCCAGCTTTCTATATATAAATTATCCTTTTCACTACATGCATTTTTTACATATGGAATATCTCCCATCCGGGTTACAAATAAAGCTCTGTCATTCGGGAAAGTAAATTGTACTGCCCTTTCAATAAGCCCTCCCCAGTAAGAGCCTCCAAGGAGTTCATTCATTTTTTCATAAATCCCCTGGTTCTGATACATTTTTTCTTTGGAAAAGATATCTCCTACCCATTCCAACACCCATTCATTGATAAAATCTTCAAAATAGTATTTTTTGAAACCTTCATAATCCTGCCCATATAAACCCTGTGGCTGATGAGTTCCTAAAAATAAAATATTAATAGGCATTTCCTCCCAACCCAGTTCATTAGCATAATAAATTATCCCTAAAGCAACCCCTGCAGCAATGGCAGCTCCCTGGCTATGACCAACAATGGTTACAGGTTTATATTGAGGGGAGTAGCTTAGAGCGCCGGGATTTTTATCCTTAATTTTATCAATTTCAGACTTTTCCTTTATATTCCATTTTCTTTTTGCCCAGGCATACCCCTGAGCAATACCATGTTCTACACGGTGTGCACCGGATGACTGCAATCCATGGGATCCGTTAATGAAATGGGCATTCCCCTTTGCATGAAAATACTCTTTGAATATTTGAGAGTATAGTTTCCCGGAAACGTTGTCATAACCTTCCCAATACCCTTCAAACTGTTCCTTTGCAGCAAACAGCCAACGAAAATGCTCTGTATCTTTATAGTTTTTTTCACTGTACAGGGTTCCTCCTCCTTTCTCATTTATTTTTTCGAGTTCATCATTGGTCATGATATCCTCGTCATCGGTTACTTTCTTTTCATTCATATTGGCTCCCCTTAATGGCTTTACCTTTGGATCGTCCGGAACTTTATCAGTAATTACATTAAGATAGGATTCAAAATTTTTCTGGGGATTACTCAGATATCCATTGCAAAAAATAATATCACCATTAAAAAAAGGCTCAGGATAATCAATCATCGGAGGCTTAGGAGGGTCTTTTGGCTCCCCATAACTAACCCCATCTTTTACTCCTGTTTCTGTAATTGAATTCCCTGCGGTAGTGATTATATTTTTATTGGAATACATGTTATGTCCTTCCTGAGAAATCTTAGTATAAGTCCCTTTTACAATTCTCGTCCTGCTCATGGTATAGAAATTAAGTGTTATTGTTTCTTTCTATAGTATCATAAGCAATGAGGAGCCTGGACAGCTCTGAATTTAAAATGTGTGTTTTCATAAAGTGTGTTTTAAATTAATAATTCTCCAAATTTAGAAATATTATTTTATTGGAAAATATTTTTTTTCATAAATATCTAAAAGTGTAGCAGTTATACAACTATTTATTTTTAGTTGTATTACACCTATTAAATTAAAAAAGCCACGAATACACTTATAATTTGTGCATTCGTGGCAAGGAAAAACCTTTGAATCTTTACTCTCGGTTTTATTCTTTTATCTAAACTTTCGATCGTCTTCTTTTATAGCAAGATCATTAATACTTGCGTATCTTTTAGCCATTAATCCGTTCTCATCAAATTCCCAGTTTTCATTTCCATAGGCTCTGAACCAATTTCCTTCTTTTGTCTGGTATTCATATTCAAAACGAACGGCAATACGGTTTTCTGTATGTGCCCAGTATTCTTTCTTAAGCTTATAATTGAGTTCTTTTTCCCATTTCTTCTGCAGAAATAAGAAGATCTCTTCTCTTCCTTTGACAAATGTATCTCTGTTTCTCCACTCACTGTCAATAGTATAGGCTTTGGAGACTTTTTCAGGATCCTGACTGTTCCAGGCATCTTCTGCCATTTGAATTTTTTGCTTTGCTGTTTCAAGTGTGAAAGGCGGAAGCGGATGTTTCTGTTCCATTGTTTATTTAAGGGATTAAATTGGTGACTATTTTTTTTGATTTCAATATCAGTTCATTCGATTTAAAAAGCTGACTTTCTATAATGCTGCTTTCAAAAAGCATATAGATATGATCGGAAAGAGTATCATCTTTTAGTAATTCCAGAAAATAATTTCTGAGATCAGCTTTATGGGCTTGAATTACGTTTAAAATTTTAACATTATCCATCGGGATTTCTGATAAAATATTCAGGAAACTGCAGCCTCTGAAGTTCTCCCTCTCATTCATATATATCAGAAAATCAAAGGCCTTGAGTATCTTTGAATGGAGATCTTCTGATTGGGCAGTAAAAGTATGAAGCTGATTGAACCAGTATTCATGTCTTACATTAAGAAACTCCACACATAAATCTTCTTTGGATTTGAAATGAAGATAAAAGCTTGCTTTGGCCACTCCTGCATCAGAAATGATCTGATTGATTCCTGTAGAATTATATCCTTGCTTTGCAAACAGATCAAACGTTGTTTCTACAATTCTTTCTCTTGGAGATTTCATATTGATTTTATTTTATAAGGCAAAGATAGTAGAAAAAAATAAAATAGACAAACTTGTCTGTCTATTTTATTTGGAGGGAAGCTTGGAGAGGAAAGTGAGTTGAGGTAAAAAAAACCACTTACAGCCCTATCATTTATTATTCCTTTAAAGACTGCTTCATCAAATTTTATGGCAACTTCAGAAATTGTAGCTCCGATAGTAACTTCCAGCCTCTCTCTTTCAGCTTCCAGCCTATTATCCTTAATTTTATTATCCCGAACTCGGGTATTCTTATTATGATGATCTCATTACAATGCAGATGATTCTTTATTTCTCTAAAAGGGCTTCCTTTCCCTCTCTTCACAAAAAAGCCCCCAAGATAAACTCTCGGGGGCAATTTATATATCGTAATGATACTATTATTCTTCCAATTTATCTTTTTCCTCTTCTTCTTTTTCAGGGAAGATAACGGATAAAAGAACCGAGATCACTAATACTCCACCAACAATTCCTAATGAAATTGGGGAAGAAATGTGAATCCATGGTGCAATAAGCATTTTAACTCCGATGAATGATAGGATAATCGCTAATCCATAAGGAAGTTTGCTAAACATATGGATAAAGTTTGCCAATAGGAAATATAATGATCTAAGACCTAAAATCGCAAAGATATTCGATGTGTACAGGATAAACGGGTCGTTTGAAATCGCAAAGATCGCCGGAATGGAATCTACTGCGAAAAGAACGTCTGTAAACTCAATAACACCTACTACTACTAATAATGGTGTAGCCATTTTGATCCCGTTCTGAATGGTGAAGAACTTATCTCCATCATAATTGTCAGAAACTTTCCAGAAACTTTTGATCAGTCTTGCTCCTGCTGTATTGCTGTAATCTTCATCGTCATCATCGCCACCATCACCCCATGATTTGATTCCTGCGTACACAAGAAACAATCCGAACAGGGCCATCACTATGTTGATCTGTACTGCTTTTCCGAAAATATTCATTTCAGGAAGATAAGTAAGGTTAATAAGTCCTACTCCTGCAAAGATAAATATCGCTCTGAATATCAATGCTCCGATAATCCCCCAAAACAATACTTTATGATGAAGGTATTTCGGAACTTTAAAGAACCCGAAAACAAGGATAAATACGAATAAGTTATCCACAGAAAGGGCTTTTTCAATCCAGTAGGCAGCTTGATACTGTGTAAATTTCTCTACCGCTATAGCATGACTTTCCGGAGTTCCGTCTGTATTGAAAACCCAATACACGACTCCTGAAAAGATCATGGAAAGTGAGATCCACACAATTGACCAGATGGTCGCTTCTTTGGATGAGACTTCATGACTTTTTTTGTTGAATACTCCTAAATCCAGGAGCAGCATGATAACAACTGTTATCGCAAATCCCCAGACCAATCCCGGGTGCAGTTCTAAAATACTTTGATGTTCCACTTGAGTTATGTTATTATATGATAAAAGCAATAGATGTACAAAGTACAAATATTGCTATTTTATTTACATTTTGATGTATAAACGATTATAAATAATTCATCTGTACAGTTTGGATCGTCTGCTCCAGCTTTCTGTCCGCTGTAGGATCTCCAATTGCGTTGAATTTCCATTCACCGTTTCGTCTGTAGAAAACGCCCAATACCATAGCAACATGTCCTCTGAAAGAAGCATCGTTAGCTACATCATATTTAGCAAAAACCTCTTTTACATTGGTTGGTGTTCCTTCATAGATACGGATAGAAGCAAAAGGGATGGTTCCGAAATCCTGGCCTTTATAACTGTTTAGTACCATTGCCACGTGATCTACGTTAGGTTCAAGGTTACTGAAATCTACAGTGATCACTTCGTTATCCAATCCGTCATCTCCGTTTACGTCACCGGTAAGGTCATCTCCACTGTGCCTTACAGAACCGTTTTTAGATTTCAGGTTCCCGAAATAAATTACTTCAGTAACATTTTTGTTTGAATCATATAAAATACAGCTTCCGTCTAAGTCTACTGCTTCTTTTTTAGTTCCAAAAAGTCCTTTTTTTTCAATTGCTCCCCAGTTGATTCCTACACAAGCTTGGGAAAGCTCAGCTCCGTTTTCTTTTTTAAGGTTAATTCTCTGACCTTTTTGTAAGTTAATAGCCATCTTTTTATGTTTAGTTGTTATTTACATTTTTCGCGAAAAGCAAATGTGCGTATCCGCTTGTTTCAAATTTCGTTTTATTGATTATTCAGGTTCAAATTAAGCATTGCCCGCAGAATATTTGTTTCTTCATCAAAGGCAAATATTTTGCTCATAATGTCTATGTTTTCGAGGTTTCTGATATAATCTTTCAAGACGCCTTCTACCTCTGGAGGTAAGTTGCGTTTTCTTTCATTCATAGTATTCTCCAGCTCTTCGTTTTTATTCTTAAGCTGGTCAATAATTATACTCTGATTGGATTGATTTTCAGAAACATCAAGCTTATCCAGTTCCTTGTCGAAAAGATAAAGCTTTTTATCATCTACACTGAAAATAAAATAATCATCAGACTGAAAGATCTTGAAAAGTTCATATTCATGGGTCCCGATAGCATATCCACAGACAAAACGGACTTTAAATCCCTGTATGTTCAGCCTTCCCAAAAGTTTCCTTTCAATAGAATAATCTTTGTACTGATATGCCGGAAAAGACTCAGCTTTCAGCAGAGATTCATCTGCTTCCAACCTGTAAAATTCCTTCGCATACTTTTTATGAAAATACAGTATATTATCCCAGTTGGCTGTGAAAATATCTTCTGTAAGGTCTTTATACAGAGCTTTCAGATGTTGTGAAAATATACCGCTGTACATTTTCCGATCGGTCTGAAAACTGTCTGCCTGCCTTTCTTCAAAGCCTGAAATATATTTTTTGTTGATGTCAATTTCATTAAGGACCGCCAGCATATCATTTTCCTTCTGTCTTTTTATCTTCGTCAAAAGTTCTATGAGGCTGTCGGTATACTGCAGGTGGAAAAGTTCCAGTTTATTATAATCAAGAGCCGTATTTTCCTGGAACAGATTGTGTATAATATCTGTTTTGATGTAAATGGATATTATATCAATATGTTCAAAAAAATTAGCCAGAAGTTTAAGCCTTGTTAACCTTCTTTTGCTCTGTGACAATATGGTTGCTGCATCTTCCCCCACCGTAGTACCTTATAAATTAACCTCTGACATTCGCTTTCAGTTCGTGCTCCAATGTCTGAAGATCCTGATCCAGTTTTCTTCTGTTATCAGCTCCCTGTTTCTGGATCTGTTTCACTTCATTTAATGTATTAATCAACATTGTAGTTGTTTCTCTCAATGTTTCTACAGATACAATCGTCTGCTCATTGGCTCTCGCTACATTAACAGAGTTCTGACCAAGACGTTCTGCATTCTTTCTCAGGATCTCTTCTGTAGTAGCAGATACTTTCTGCTGGATCTCAATACTCTGCTGCTGTCTGTACATGGCAACGGCAAGCGAAAGCTGGTTTTTCCATAAAGGAAGCGTAGTGGTAAGAATTGTCTGTGCTTTTTCAGCAATAGAAACGTTATTATTCTGAACCAATCTGATCTGTGGAAGAGACTGCATCATAATCACACGTACCACCTTAAGATCAGCCATTCTTCGGTCTAACCTTGCAATGAAGTCTCTCTTATCTGCAATCTGATAGTCCTGGAAATTCTGAGGGGCTGTCTCCATCTGAGCCAACTCTACTGCCGCTCTTTCCATTCTGATATTTCCTGCAATCACAAGCTCTTCAATTTGTTTGATAGAGTTTACATTGCTTTCAAAAATGGTCTGAAGAACTGCATTATCCTTTGTAGAAGTAATGATTCCAGCATTTACTTTATATGAGATCTGCTCAATATTGTTAATGATCTTATCATATTTTGTAAACAGGTTTTCTACCTGAGTGATTACCTTCTTCATGAATGGTAACTTGCTCAGGAAGCTTTTTACTTTGTTTGTGTTAAGCTCTTCTACGTCTACATAGTTCAGCTCTACTAAAAGGTCATTGATTAATCCGCCAACTTCTCCTGAGTTTGATCTTCTTACATTTCCTAAGAAACTATCACTCTGGTTGGTTAACGTTTTCTGAAGTTCTGCTCCAAAATTTACGATAGATCCCGGATTAGCTTCGTCAATAGAGTTCGCAAGAACTTCATATTTATGACGTTCTTCTGACTGTAACTGAGTTAGATTTACATTCCCCTCTCTATCTACAAGCACTGCTGGTGCTGCATTCTGAATAGGTTGAGCTGGCGTTGGTGGAACCATTGGTGTCGGCTCAAATGTTCTAAGAGGTTCAATTGATCCAAGTGGATCTATAGGTTGATTTTCTTGATTGTCCATGATTATTTCTGATAAATTGATACAAATTTCTCAAGGCCATCTCTCTGTCCTGCTCCTACTGCCTCAAATTTCCATTCCCCGTTTCTGTTGTAGATTCTTCCGAATTCTACTGCCGTTTCGATTGAGAAATCTTCATCCAATTCGTATTTTAAGATTTCTTCATTCGTATCTGTATTGAAAATTCTGATGAAAGAATTTCTTACCTGTCCAAAGTTCTGTCTTCTTGCATCTGCATCGTGGATGGTTACTACAACTGTAATTTCCTTTACCGCATCATCAATTTTTGTAAGATCGATCTTGATCTGCTCATCATCACCTGAGCCTTCTCCAGTAAGGTTATCTCCTGTGTGAATGACTGCTTTATCCGGAGATTCAGTATTGTTATAAAAAATAAAGTGATTATCTGAAACTAATTTCTTATCATCTCCTAGTAAAAATAAAGAAGCGTCAAGGTCAAATGCAGTTCCTGTAGAAGCATTATTAATATCCCATCCTAAACCTACAGTGAATTTAGGTGCGTTGATGTTTTCTCTTTGTCCTTTTTGTAAGTTAATAGCCATAATATAATTCCGTTTGCGTTAAAGTATTGATGTTATTTTTATATTCTTTTATTAAATGATAATTGTTACTGATGGCAAGCTCCAGCAGGAGATCCATCTGTTCCTTTTTTACTTTAGACGTAAGATAGTCAAAATTACTTGAATCTAAGCCTAAAATATATTTTACAATCCTTGTGTTGAACTGAAAACTGGCCTTATTCATTACTTCTGCAATGTGTTTTACGTTTTTCACTGCGTAATAATTGAAGAAGTTTTCAATTGTAGGATCAAGATCAAAGTTCATCAGTTCTGCATAATACAGGAACATAAAGTCTGCTTTCACGTCATATTCATTTAGGATCTTGTTCACAGTATACTCATGACTTCCTGTGATTTTTATATCGTCTATAAAAATACAAAGTTTTCCTCTTAAAAAATCTTTATCTATGTAATAAGTATCATTGGCAATCAGATTTTTACGATCCTCAAAACTAAGGTTCCCGTAATCTGTTATATAGGTATGATTTCTATTGATTTTAGATAAAATACTTGATTTTTTTTCTTTCTGAAACAGATAATAATCCAGATGTTTTTTAAAGTAAAAGCATAAAAAATTGGAAGCTGTAGGAATCGCCATGTAAGGGCTTGGAAGCACTACGATTTCTTTATCTGTATTTAAAAGTTCTTCATTTTCAGAAATAAATCCGTCGAATAATTCTTTTGCAAACTTTTCAGCATACGACTTATCGCCATACTTGAAATAGCTGTATTCTGCAGGTAAGAAAGTGAACTCATCCGTTGAATGAATGTGGTGTAAGCTGTATCTTTTGTTCATGTTTATGGTTAGTGTTTAAGTAGATATGCGCTGAACCCGAAGTCTGTAGCTCCTTTATAATCTGCCACAGGATTATCGCCGATATGTAAAATCTGGTGCAGTGGAAGATCCTGATCTTTAAGATTATTCTTCACTTCCTGAAAAATAAGCGGGTTCGGTTTTGAACAGTTAATTTCATCGGAATAAATGTGAAAATCGATGTATTGATCCAGGTTTTCATGGATCAGAAACTTTCTCATTGTTTTTCCTTTGATAAAGCCTGTATTACTCAGAATATTGATAGTTTTACCCTGATTTTTAATTTCATCAAAAAAATCATGAATATTTTCAAAAATAACAACAGGCTTATACTCTAAAAACAATTCTTCGCTTTTTACATAAAATTCATTCAGCTTTTCCTTGTTTAAAAGCTTTACATCTATATTCAATGCCCCCAAAATCATGAGATAAATCTCGAAAGTATCTATATTTCCCCCTGTAACTTCATTAATGGTATTGCAAAGATCATCATAATATTTTACGGTTCTTGCAACCACTTCTATTGGTGCATCTACATTAAAAAACGAGGAGAACAGCTCAACTCTTTTTGTTTTAAATTCAGGGTGAGATTTGATTAAGGTGAGCCACAGGTCAAAAGAAAAATGACAGTGGTTATGAATGTCGATATCTGTTTTCAATATGTTTTAAGTTAAAAGTTTTATTTAGCTTCTTGAAAAAGATTTAAAATTTATTCATCATCAAAAAGTGTTTAATTCTCTATTCTTCCCAAAGATAAAATTTTTATCATTACTGCATTACTTTACACCTCTGTTTTAAGATATTTTATGATTTGAGGAGGAATTCATACCAGCTGGTTTCTTCTTACAAAAGAGTGTTTAACTTTTACTTTGAAAAAAATATTTAAAAAATTCTTTGGAAATGAAAAAAAAATTATAATTTCGCAACCGATTAAAAATCAACAATGTCAACAAAAATGATAAATATTATAACTTTAAGTAACCCTGTCAGAGCTGTGTTCTTTGGCAGCACTCAATATTTATCTGAATAGTTCTATAGATCTTTATTACCAAAAATATATAAAAGACCTGTCTATTCGGATAGGTCTTTTTTGCTGCCCTATTTTCAGCCTTTAACAATTCAGAAAGTTTCTGTTGTTTGTTAAAGCGGGCTTCGAAAAATATTACCACACATAAGATTATTCTTTTCAATTACTGGCTTGACACATTCATCAATCCGGAGTATTTGTTGTGGCCATTTTTTCCGTCAGCTTTTCCATCAGGGAACTAAAAATCAACAAATTAAATCAAACAAAATGAAAAACAACACAAGAAATATAGGGATTATAGCACACGTAGATGCAGGAAAAACAACTTTATCAGAAAGGCTTCTTTATTATACAGGGCTTATTCATAAAATTGGAAATGTAGATGACGGAAATACTACCATGGATAAAGATATTCAGGAAAAAAACAGAGGGATTACCATTTCATCTGCTGCGGTTTCAACGCAATGGGAAAAGGATAATACGATATATCATATCAACATTATTGATACTCCCGGGCATATTGATTTTGCTGTGGAAGTAGAACGTTCATTGAGGGTTCTGGACAGTGTAGTTGCTGTTTTCTGTGCTTCATCCGGAGTGCAGCCACAAACTGAAAACGTTTGGTTCCAGGCTGAAAAACATGGAACATCGAAGATATGTTTCATCAATAAAATGGATAGAATAGGAGCTGATTTCTTTGCTGTTCTTGAAGAGATCAGAACTAAACTGAATGCTGTTCCCCTTGCTCTTCAGATTCCTATTGGAGCTGAAGACAATTTTGAAGGTGTAATTGATCTGGTACAACAGAAAGCTTTATACTGGATAGATGAAAATGGAGAAACCATCATTGAAAAGGAAATTCCAATGAATTACAAGGCCGAAGCTGATGAATACAGAATAAAGTTACAGGAAACTCTTGCTGAATATAATGAAGATTTCTTTGAAACTTTCATGAATTCAGAACATAAAATCAATAATGAGATGATGGTTAAAGCTATACAGGAGATCTGTAAATCAGGTGCTGCCGTTCCTGTTCTCTGTGGTTCTGCATTTAAGAATAAAGGTATTCAGCCGCTTCTGGATGCTGTAGTCGCTTATCTTCCTGCTCCGGATCAACTTGCTGATATACAAGGAAAAGATCCGCAAACAGAGAAAACCATTGAATTGGGAAGAAATGAAACGGAAACTTTTTCAGGACTGGTTTTCAAAGTCATTATTGATAAACATATCGGAAGACTTGCAATGCTTCGTATTTATTCCGGAAAGATAAAATCTGGAGATATGGTACTGAACGTAAGAACCGGAGAAAGTTTCAGAATTTCCAGAATTTTACAGATGCAGTCAGATAAAACTTTATCCGTTGAAGAAGGTAAAGCAGGTGATATTGTTGCATTAACAGGAATAAAGGATGCCAAAACCGGAGACTCTTTATCTTCTGTAGAAAAACCTGTATTACTGGAAGCGATTACGATTCCTGCGCCAGTTATCAGAGTTTCAATTGAGCCCAAAAACAATGGTGATGAGAAAAACTTTGGATTGGTGCTGGCCAAAATTCAGGAAGAAGATCCTTCCCTAGTGATTGAAAGAGACCAACAAACCGGAGAAACTTTATTGAGTGGACTTGGTGAGCTTCATCTGGAAGTTACTTTGGAAAAAATCCGACTGAATCATGGTATTGAGATTAACCAAGGCAAACCTAAGGTTTCATACAGGGAGATTTTAACGGAAACGAAGCTCCATAGAGAGAAACTTTCCAAACAAAACGGCGGAAGCGGACAGTTTGCGGATATAAGTTTTGAAATCGGACCGAGAAGTGATAACGAACATGGATTGGAATTCGTTAATATGATTAAAGGTGGTGTTATTCCTGGTGAATTTATTCCTTCTGTTGAAAAAGGCTTTAGAGAAGCTATGGAACAAGGTCCATTAAAAGGGTATCCTTTAGAAAGTATGAAAATTACTCTTTTGGACGGATCATTCCATGCTCAGGATTCTGCTGCAATGGATTTTGAAATTGCTGCAAGAGATGGATTCAAAGTTGCTGCAAGACAAAGCAGTCCTAAGCTTCTGGAACCCATTATGCAGATTGAAATTCAGAGTATTGAGGAATACACGGGTGCAATTACTGCTGATATCAACAGAAGAAGAGGAATTATCACCTCTATTGACGAGAAATCAGGAAGAAAGATTTTTGCAGCGGAAGTTCCATTGGCATCTACTTTCGGATATATTTCTGATCTTAGAACATTGGCCAGCGGAAGAGCTTCCATCAGCATGAAATTATCACATTATGCTCTAGTACCTGATTTTATCGCTAATACATTAATAACCTAAACAAGCAAGGACTGTAGATTTTTCTTACAGTCCTTGTCTGGTTATACCTAAATTCAAGGTTTAAAGTTTAAGGTTCAATGTTGTTGATTTTCTTTTTTACTTTTCCGGCATCACCTTATACGTTGGATCATCCTGAATATTGACTTCTACTACAGCTTCAGCATTTTTCAACATTTTACGACAGTCTTCACTGAGATGACGAAGGAATAATGTTTTTCCCAGCTGCTTATATCGTTTTGACAATTTATCTACAGCATCTATTGCACTCATATCTACAATTCGGCTTTCTTTAAAATCTACTACTACTTCATCAGGATCATTCATCGGATCAAATTTATCTGCAAAAGCTGTTGCAGAACCGAAGAACAACGGACCCAATATTTCATAGTGCTTGACACCATTATCATCAATATGCTTTCTTGCACGAATTCTTTTCGCGTTATCCCATGCAAAAACCAAAGCGGAAATAATCACTCCTACTAAAACAGCAAGGGCAAGATTATGTAGTAGTACAGTAATTAAAGCCACAGTAATCCCCACAAATATATCTGACTTTGGCATTTTATTTACAATTCTGATGGAAACCCACTGAAAAGTACTGATAGCAACCATCATCATTACGCCTACCAAAGCTGCCATCGGGATTTTCTCAATAATAGGTGCTCCAAACAGGATAATTAATAGGATCATGATGGAAGCAATAATTCCTGATAATCGGGCTCTGGATCCCGCATTAAGGTTCACTAAAGTCTGGGCAACCATTGCGCAACCGCCCATTCCGCCGAAAAATCCATTGGTAATATTGGCTAATCCCTGAGCTACAGATTCTTTATTGGTATTTCCTTTGGAATTGGTAATTTCATCCACCATAGATAAGGTCAGCAATGATTCAATAAGACCTACACCAGCCATAATTAATGCATAAGGGAAAATAATCTGTAAAGTTTCCAGGGAAAATGGAATCTGCGGAAGATGAAAACTCGGAAGATTTCCGCTAATATGGGCAATATCTGCTACTGTTTTTGTCTGAATATTGAATCCAAGCACTACCGCAAATACTACGATAATAGCTACCAGCGATGCAGGAACAGCTTTCGTAAGCTTTGGGAAGAAGTAGACTACAGCAATGGTAAGGGCCGTTAAACCACCCATAATATATAAAGGTATTCCCTGAAGCCAGCTTACAACTCCATTAGTATCTGTGATTTTAAACTGCTCAATCTGAGCCATAAAAATAATGATCGCGAGACCATTTAGAAAACCATACATCACCGGCTGCGGAATAAGCCTGACAAATTTCCCCAGTTTAAAGATTCCGACAAACAGCTGTAGAATTCCGGCAAGAGCTACTGTAGCGAAAAGATATTCTATTCCGTGAGATTTGATGAGAGCAATCAGGACAACAATTGTGGCACCGGCTCCTCCTGAAACCATTCCTGGGCGCCCCCCCAAAACAGCTGTTACAAATCCCATAAGACATGCAGCATACAATCCCGTGAGTGGAGAAAGTCCAGCCAGAATTGCAAATGAAAGAGATTCAGGAATCATGGTCATGGCTACGGTAAAGCCTGCCAGCAATTCATTTTTGTAATTTATTTTCTTCGAAAAACCGAATAAACTGATAGTATTTTTCATTGAACTGCAAAGGTATATACTTGCAGAGTGGTATACAATTTTTTCTTTTTCAACTTTTTATTATGTATTAGTATATTTAGTTTATTTCACACATCTGTTTACATAATATGTTAATTTTAATTAAAATTTGCCCATAAAGAAACTTTTTTATATTTCTCTCTGTCTTCGTTTTTAATTTTTGTTTAAATTTGAAAGCAATTAAGCAGATTATTTGGTACTAAACAAGATATTCTAAACATAAAAAACTGGTTGTCAATACACATACAACCTTTCAACACAAAAGCTTAACGTAAATAGAATTGCATGAAACAACTTTAATAGGTGATATATTATTTACACAAATGGAAGAAAAAGAAGATTGAAAGAGAAGATGAGCCATAAAACCATTGGAAATAATGCATATACCTAAAGGTAGATTAAACAATCCTTTTAAAATTAAGCTGTCCTACACAATTTCCTAAGACTTTTATAGTCTCATTACGGATATTCAAGGTTTTTTGAATAGTATCCCAATCCTTCGATTTCAAAATGAAGTGAATTACATTTTATAATACATAATAATATATATTGCCTATTTTACGTTTTCTTATGCATAAGTTTTAATAATATAGATAATATTAAATAAAAATGTTATACAAAGAGATCCATATTGGAAGTTTTATTAAGGAGAGGGTTGATGAAAATGAAATAACCATGGAGAGGATATGTAAATTCCTGGACATCGATGAAGGAGCCGTAGAAGGAATGTACACCAGCAGATCAATAGATGCGGATCTTCTCCTGAGATGGAGCAAATTATTGGAATATGATTTTTTCAGACTTTACAGTTCTCACTTGATTTTATATGCTCCTCCGGCAGCACCCAATAAAAATCAGCAGAAATCGGATAAAATCCCCTACTTCAGAAAAAACATTTATACTCAGGAAATTAAAGAATTCATTATGAAAAGAATTCTTTCAGGAGAGATGACCCAAAGTGATGTGATTAAGGAATACTCTATTCCTAAAAGCACGCTTCACAGATGGCTTCAGAAAAGTGATATTAACGGATAAATTGATAAAAAATGCGTCCCAATTATAAAAAGATATACCAGGACATGCTTAAGATGGAGTATCCGGATAAGTTAAAAGATCCCAAAATAAAGGAACTTTTAGGAAAGCTTGATACCAGTGAAGATGTGCTGAAATTTAATGACAGGCTTTTCAAGCCTTCCAAGGAAGGCCAAAGAAACAACCAAAAACTGAAGACCTATGACAAAAAAACGATGCTTAAACTTCTTGAATATCAAAGGAAACACGGGTATTCTACCAGTTATATGTCTAAAAAATATAAGATCAGCAGAACTACTCTCTCAAAATGGAAACTGATATTTGAAAAAGAGCTGGATCATGCTATGAAAAAAGCCGATAAATAACTTATCGGCTTTTTTATAATAAACAAGGCAACAGGCAAATAGTGATGTCGTGCTCTACCAGCTGAGCTACTCTTCCTATTCTTGTAGTGGAAGAGACGGGATTCGAACCCGTGCCCCCGTCGTGATGAATGAAGTAGCACTATTTTACGGCACTTGTTTGTTTTATTTTACTTCTTCAGCTATTTAGGTTTTAACGATAGGATGAACTCTGGCATTTTCAGGGTAGTACCTTAAACCAAAACTACTCCAGCCGCAAGACCAATAGAGAATTCTTTCTTTCAGAAAAGGAATATCTTTGGTTTCATCATGTTTAAAATTTTCATCAAATATTTGCTGAACCTCATCAATAAGTTCCGGATAAAACATTTGATCTTCTTCATCAAAGACTTCGATATGAATATCAAGATCATTCCTTAACTCATTTAATAAATAAGTTCTGAAATCCCAACCCATAACAATAATATCAGAAGACCCCATAGAAATAATTGGCTTCCATTTAAGATTTTCATCGCTTACAATATATCGGAAACCTCTCAAAGGTAAAAGAGCCGGAACATGAGAAAACCATTCTTCAAAAATTTCTATTCTCTTATCCAAAGATGCTGGTTTTATCCCCCATGACTTCAGCCAAACCTGACTTTTTTCATCAACATCGTGCTTCATCCAATTATAAGAGCCTTTTATTATTTCCGCAACTTCCTTTTCATCAGCAAGCCAATTATAGAAGAATGTACTTTCTTCTATAATCAGTTCTCCTTCATATTCATATTCAACAATTTCTTTTTTGTCGATAGCATGAAGAATTTTTAGAAATTCTTTGTGCTCAGCTGTAAAACTGACATCATATTTTCTCTCAATCTGATCAATCTGTTCTTCAGAAAGTCCTTGCCATCTGGCACCATAAAATCCTTTAGGACAATTTTCATCATTTACAGACCAAATTTTCTCGGTTCGTTCTTTCACCCAGTATAAAAATTCTGTTAAGTCTTCAGGTATATTCATTGTATTAATTTTTTTAAAAAAAGAGGCAAAGTTTGAAAAGACATGTACAGACCACTTTTATGATCTTTCTGGAATCGAACCAAATTAAACCGAAGTAAGCCTTTTCTACGGCACTCTTTTATACAAATCAGGGTAATATTTTTAGAATCGTTCATGCATTTGCTCTACCTGCTGAGCTACCTCTCCTTTTCTAGGGAAAAGGCAGGATTCGAACCTGCGACCCAATGTTTATTCAATCTCGAAGTATGATTCCTAAACGACACCTAATTTTTAGTTTTTTATTTTTTCATTTGTCTTAGTTTCAAGTATAATTCCTAAACGACACTTGAAAAAAGCAAGACAATCAGCTAAACAGACTCCTATTAACAACGTACTACTTTACACTATCTGCTTTCGCAGAACAGGACTTGCACCTGCACCTCTGTTACCCCACGAAGTAATTCTGTTTTACGGCACTTGCTTTATTTTTTCCATTGGGTTTTTCTGTATTTCTTCCAGTTTCGCTGAAACTTCGTTTCCTTTGCATTCACCACTTCTAAGCCATGTGGAAAACAATATGAACACCCTAAGTCATTTCCGTATTGAAGCCTGGAAATCTGTACTCCGGAAATTTTCATCGGAAAATCAATCAATTCATATTCATTGGTTCCGAAGATTTGTCTTAATGTTTTAATTTTTTTCATGAGTATTGAGTATTAACCTCAATACATTGCTTCTTTTAGATCTGATTTATAGTTGTTCATGGTTATTAGTTGATGTTACAAATTTATAAAGTTACTACGCATTCTTTTTACGCAGTTCATTTTTCTATAAAAACCAAGCAAGGTATTGTAAGAGTAATTAGTTTCAATTGGAATTTGACGATGAAACTCTTACGGACGGCATTGGTTGTTTTACCGGGTAATTTGACGAAAGGCTCTGTCAGTTTGGAATCGAAGTAGGCCTTTCTTACGACACCGGTATTATTAACACTGCAAACTTATTTACTAAGTACGCATTCTTTTTACGTAGTTGGATTTTTAATAGGAAAATAATAAAGATATCAATTCTAAAAGCTTCACAATTCCTAAAATAGGAAGCGCTATAAAAAATCCTACTAATAGACATAAACCTACTGTTGTTAAAAAGCTTTGTTTGTTTTTAGGTATAGAATAATTTCCTTTCGCTCTGTTTTTAAGTTTAAAATCAGGAATATGCTTTGTCTTCTCTAAGCTATCCTGTTCCAATTCTGTCAAAATTTTCCTAACATACTCATTAAGCTGGGTTTTATCTCCTCTGAAGACAATATCTTTTAAAATAGCGTTTCCGGAATTGCTTAATGTTTTTCTGTAAAGCGCAACGGCTTTTTCCATTTCTTTATTTTCGGGTTCAGATAATATCCAGAATTTTCCGGCTTCATCCAGAAAATCTGCATCATAATAAATCTGCCCTAATTTCTTTCTCAAGGAAAGGTCATCCGGAAACTGATTGATTAAGTTTCTTAATCTGTCACAAGCTTTCTTCTTTTTTCCTTCCTTCAGATCCTGTTCTACTTTATCAAACAGATTTTTCATGGTTTTATATTTTTATTTAATGCCAGACATAAATTCTGAAATTCTTTCGGCATTGTCAATATTCATTTTTTTCAAAATATCTGAAATTCTATTTTTAAAATGAATTTGGTGGTACATTACTTTTTCCAATTCCTCATTAAATACTGATTCTTCCACTTCAAATTTTGTTTTCACATTTTCTACATCAGTAATATTCGCTTCTGTATAGTCTGAAAAACTAATGATTCCGTTTTCTCTTTTAAAGAAAACCCACGGATGTCCGATCCATATTTCTGCCCATTCGGAAGATCTGTTCTCTACAACTTTCTCCCAATTTTCTATATTCTCAATATCACCACAACAGCTTGGCTCAATAAGAACCTCATCATCTTTTTTTAATACAATGCCACCATCAAAAGAGAGTACAAATCCAATGTCATCAGGATCATCAAATTCTACTTCTGTAAGTTTTGCGGCTACAATGGTGTGTAAACTTTCATCATCAATGGTTTCAATATTGACCAGGTTGGAACCTTTTTGAATTTCATTACAATTGAGGGTAAGTCTGGAAGCAGCTTCTGTCCATTTCAAAAACCATTCTTCAGGGTTGGTATAATCAGCGATTCGGGGTAATTCAAAGTCTTCTTTGGAATATTTTAAAGGATTAATTTCAATGGTGTTAATAAGCTCTATCATATTATATCTCTTCATTTACTAGCCCCGATTGCAGCGACATCCTTTTTCTGAATTAGCCTAAGACAGGCGAAAAAGATATAGCGGAAAGCGGGAATAAGCTCCTAAAGATACTAATACATATTATATTTTTAAAAGCAGTGCCTTTTACAGCACTACTTTTTCAATCATCTCAATGGCTGATCTCTGATCTTCCAGAGCATTCAATACATCGAAAATCTTGTCTGACCAGCCTGCAATAAGATATACATCATTTCTTTTGACATCAATTGGCTGTCTGCCATAACCCGCCAAATCAAAAATATAAAGTTTAGCATTTGGTGCTATCATCTTATATTTATTCCAAGTATCTTCAAAAGAGTTTCCTCTTCCGCTGCTGTCCCACATTTGAGTATCCGTGAACAACATTACTTTATCTACAATTTCTTTTCTTTTGATAAGATCTTCAATTACCAGATATCCATTGGTAGAATAGCCTACTTCACCTTCACGCTTATAGAAAGCATCCACATTGTTCAGAATACCTTGCTTTGGCATTGGAACACGTAACCATCGGTCACCGAAAATTCCTGTTGTCACATTTTGACACTTTGACTGCAGAATCATAGACATCAGCAAACCGATATCATACAACAGGATTTTACTCTTAGGAGAAACCGATTTCTGCATGGAGCCTGAAACATCCGCCGCAATCACTACCGAAGTATTGAATCCGAAACCTTTGATGTTTTGGCCACTTACCAGAACCGCTTCTTCCAAGGCATTCCAAACAGAGGACAGATAAGGCGAATTGATCTTTTTCAATTCTCTGTACGCTGCCAGGAAACGGAAAGGTAATTGTTTTGAATTGCTCACTGCTCTCTCATCTGACAGATAACTGCACACTTTACTCATGGCCTCAGGAGAAACTCCTGCTTCAAGAATATTTCTCAGGTTTCGCAAAGTGGCCATATAGCCCAATTTATTGCTAAAGATCAGTTCTTCCCACTTCGTTTTGAACGCCTGTTTCTTTTCTGCTTCATCAGTAAACTTTTGTTGTCCCAATACTGAAAGTTCTACTTCCCATGTATAAGGAGTTTCCAGAATATCATATACAATTTTGTTGAAAATCGTCTGCTGGTTTTCATCCTTTGCTTTTGGATGAACCAGAAACAGAGCATCTTTCAAAGTTACGTCTCCTTTTCTGTTGTATTTTGCGAATTGGTATTCATCAAATTTATTGAAGGATTTCACCAGACCTTTCTGGATCTGCTTTGATAACCTGTTCAGTTTTTTGGTTTCTGTTCTTTCATTCGCAAGCTGATAATATGCCAATAGTTCAGTGATTTCATCAGCTCTTTGAATAACACCATCTACTGTTCTGCTCACCAGATCGGTACCGGAAGTTTCCTTGGCTAATTCTGTAGCCAAAACCAAGGGGATGGAACGCAAATGCATATCTTTTCTTGCATATACGGCCAGCTTCGCCACAAATTCGGGATCGTTTTTTTGAATCAGAGATTGTATTCTCTCTAATCTGTCATTTCCTTTTTCATAAGTAAGATCTGACAGTCCTGTTGTAACCACAGCACTGTACAATTCTTCTGCAGGTGTCATCATATATGCTTTTGCACCTTCGTGGTTGATTACCCTTGTTTTCTCTTTTTTTAGAAAGTTAAATTTCATGAGTTACTGTTTTTATTGTTAAACATATGAAGAGTTAGCGCTTCTCTCTGATTTCTGATGCAAAGTAATAACAGTATTGCGCAATGTTTCTGCGTAGATTAAAAAAATTAATTTAAAATTGATTGAGAAAGAGGTTAAAGCTCTCTCTGATTTGGCTGATAACGCAGATTTTTTAAAGTTTTGGCTAAAACCAAATGAATTTGTTTTATTTATTTAAGCAGGCTAAAGCCCTCTCCTATTGATGTTGATATCCGCATGGATATATGCACGGATAGTAGTTGTTTAACGACAAGACCTTTTATCTTTTATCCAATCCTTCTATCATTCATTTTCATGAAAGAAATAGGTATTATCAGGCTTTTATACTGTTGTTTCATAGCTTTGTGTACATTAAAATTAAAACTATGATTAAAGGATTATATGAAACTCATGTTCAGGTAAGTGATTTAGAAAGTGCTATTCAGTTTTACACTGAAGTACTGGGTTTGAGATTGGCCCACAGAGATGAAACAAGGTCTATAGCCTTTATGTGGATTGGGGAAGAAAAGGAGTTTATGCTTGGATTATGGGAGCAGAAAGAAAACCTTCAGACCAGACATTTTGCATTTACGAGTACAAAAGAAGATATTCTGAATTATTCTGTGAAGTTTTTAGAGAACAAGAATTTAAGGCCCTATAATTTTCTGAAGAACGGAAGTGTAGAGCCTATGGTATTTGCATGGATGCCCGCATTGGCTATTTATTTTAATGATCCGGATGGTAATCAGTTAGAGTTCATTTCTATTCTTGAAGGGGATGGAAAACCTGAACTAGGTGTTCTTTCTTATGAAGAATGGATGAATCGTCAATAAAATTCAAAAGGAATTCTGAAATCCTTTAAACACTAGATGCCAGCTCTTTTCTGGCTGAAATTCCGCAAAAAACAATTGCTATATCATTTTACTGTGTCTGAATATGCCTGATTACTCTGGAAATATTATATGAATATAACAGAGCCTGTGAATTTTATCTGTTAGGTTTTAAAAAGAACATGAACCGCAATTATCAGCTTACTTATGAATTCAAAAAACTGGCAGATCAACATTTAACCGATTGGAAGACAGTCGCGGATTATTCTTCTTTCTTGGGAATCAGCACCAAATATCTGGCTGAAGTAATCAGAGTCGAAACAGGAAATATGACCTTACAGATCATCCATAAATACATCCTTAGCCTTATATGCTACATTTTAACTGGCACCTTTGCTTGCCATTATTGTCTTGTTACCAGGAGATAAAAAATAAAAGTTTATTTGATTCTATTGTTATTCCAATGGATTCCGGCAAGCCCAAAGGGCTTGCCGGAATCCATATTTTAATGAACTAAATTCGCCATTCTCTTCACTGCCAGAACATGCTTACAAAGACCTCTTTCGCCTTGGTATTTACTGAACCATTCACAGGTACAGCGTTCTTTATCTTCTTCAAGGATTACCGTATGATGTACTCCAGTACCCTCTACTCTAGCTTCTGTTCTTTCTTTGGTATTGTTTAAAATTTCCACTTTTCCATCTTCAATAAGCTTTTCTGCATTTTTCATGCGAGGATTTAACCCTAAAATACGGCTTAGTTTAAAAGGTAATCTACGGTAGAAAAATTCATTTTCATCAAGATCATACCCTAATAATCCCATCGCTGCAAGTCTTCCTGTCAGATTCTCTGTCTTACTCAAACTAAGGTTTTCTTCCAGTGCCAGAACGGTTGCATTGAATGACTGATTGGCATAAGCATACTTATCCAAGGCATCAATCCACTCATCAGGAACCTCAGTGGTTAAACTATTCAATACAGCTCCTTCTCCGGAGAAACCACGCCAGCTTTCTCTTGATAAGGAAAAACTGAATCTTATATTTCCCATATATAATTGCCAGGTTGTAGATTTCATATTTGGGTGTGGAAAAACCTGCATGGAATCAATATACGGAAGCAGAGGCTCCAGTAAGCGAAGCCTATGAAGCCCACCAATGCAAACTGCATCAGCAGATTTTACAGGAGAAAACATCGGTTTATTTCCTCTCACAATCAGGTAATAATCGGACTTCACCACCCCTTTTGGCATTCCTCTAAACAGCTGCTGGGTCTGAATCTTATTAAAAGTATGTTGTTTTTCTGATTCGGACAGATAGATCTGAACGGTTCCCAGCCCTTTGATCCATTTTGCCGGCAATGGAACTTTTCTTTCCACCACTTTTTTTTCTTCCTTGTATAGCTCAACTTCTTTTTCCCCTACAGAAAGCATAATATTTTCGTTAGGACGAATACTTCCTAAAGCGGTTATCATAGGCTGATTAAAGTCTACATTAGTTGTTCCGTTCTCCAAAAACTCACCATTTAATCCATCCGGAAGAACATCTACACGGGCATATACACCGGCACAGTGAGAAAATCCTTCGAAACGAAGTCTCTCATTTCCTGCAGTTACAATTGGATCTTTCAAAAGTGCCATCTGAAATGGTGACAAACTGAAACTTGATTTCACAATATTGGAAAGTGTAATCAGACAACGGGCTAATATAAAAGGCTGACCTACATTCCCCCAAAAAAAACAGGGAACATCAGTATTTTTCTGTATCTCGCTGTATTGCGCAAGAAACAGTTCTTCAAGTGTATCCTTCTTTACGAAGGAGGATGACCTTGAATAGTTATAAGTAAGCATATCTTCCATAAATTTAATTTTTTAGAAGATGATTGCAGATTTTCTTCAGGCTCGAGTTTTCTTTCCAGTCTTTGAGTTTTTCAATTACTTTTTTATTGGCTTGGGACTGGTTTAAAGCCAATATTTCATGATATACTTCCAGCAGTTTCTTCAGATTGGTAACAGGATTATCCATCTGAAGCAGAATATTGGAAATTAATTCTTCGAGAGCAATATTATGATTTTTACTAACATTCAGCATCTGATGTTGGATAAGATCTGTAAATCTTTTTACAGGGGCCCACTCCAATTTTTCATGGGTGCCAATTACTTTTCCTAATCGGGTATTGTCTATCATCTTATGAGAAACATGTTCCAGCCAGATTTCAGCAGCCGTTCCACGAATGGTTTTGTCACCATCCAGGAAAATAGTTCCCAGGAACAGATATCCCATTTCATCCAAAGGTTTTTTAACCTTGTAAAGGGCCTGAGCTGTATTCAACACCAGATTTCTTTCATAAACTTCTGCAATACCGGAGTAGAAAAGACAGCTCTTAATCACTTTTGCCAAAGCACTGCCCAAGGTATTCGGGAAGCACCACATCATGCCAATGGTTTCTGAAAGCTCTCTTGGTTCAGCAATAAAATATTCCAGAAGCAACGGATCTTTTCTTTTTTCAAAATGATATTTTGGAATCACAATATTCAGCTCAGCCGGATAATATGAATTTTTCTTACTATCAATAGTTTTCCACTGATAAATTCCTGAAAAGAATTCTGCCGGAACCGCATCATATCCAAAACCACTGAACTCTTTGAACGCCTTTTCCGGAGAGCGTGTAATTCCGGCTGTCATCCACCATGCAGGATGCTCAAAATTTCCTTTTGGCTCTGTATTTTTACCAAAGAAGAAAAGCAGAAGATCTTTGTACTCTCCTTTTAATTTTTTTTCAGCCAGCTGTAATGCTTCGGATGTGTTATCCAGAGCACATCGCTGAAGGGCCAGCTGCATATCAAGATGATGAGGTTCTATATTTTTATTCTGATAAACTTCCAGTCTTTCCACTAATGTAACAGGAGATATCCAACAAGGAGCATGGGTAATGGCAAACAGTAAAGGAACACTGTCTCCTGCTTTTATTTTTTCATCAGTAAATATGGCAAGTTCTTTAAAAGCTTTCATAACAGGGCTGCCTGCTCCCACTTTCGCTATTGGCCCCAGCTTTTTATGATAGTTTGAATAGGCTTCCCTTGTGGTCTCTTCATTAGAGGTTTTCTCATATATTTTGTTCAGGTTTTTAAGCTGAACCGGATATTTTTCCAATAAATTCAATCCGTAATTAATGATGAGATTACACAACAGGACATTCAGATACGGAACTTCCCATTTTGCAATGGTTTTACAGGCTTTCAGGAATACCGGTTCTATCAGCTTTACAGATTCCTCATCTACGTCATTGGCAAAACGGGCAAATCCGGACAAAGCAGTATCACAGTGATGGCTGTACGGATCTTCTATAGCCAAAGGAAGGAAGAACATTAAATCTTCAAAACTTTCAATTACTTTAACTTTATTTTCTTCAGTAGTCAGGATTATTTTTTCTGAAACTACAGCTTCCAATTCCTGTGGTTCTTCTTCTATATAAGTTTCTAAAAGGGAGCGTACATTCGTTAATATATTATCTGAATAGTGGGAAATAGACTCCTTTATTGTTTCAGATGGCGGAATATATTTCAGGATAATTTTGGCTGCCTTTGACTGTATCCCATCATCTTTGCTTACAAATGCAGATGTTAAAGCCAACCCCAAGATCTCAGGATTAACTTTTCTATGCTGGAATATTTTTTCCGTTAAAGTAAGACTACTCATCACCACGGTTTTCACTTCCATACTTAGCAGATTGGGAAGGTAGTGGGCAAATTCTTCATGTTTAAAGGCAGAACTTCCTACCATTTTTTTCAAATGTATAAGAATGGTATTGACTGCTTTTGACTGTACAGATGTTAACCCAGCCATTAATTCATCCTGAAGTTCGATCAACTCATCTTCTGTTGGTTTTAAAGCGGTAAAAGCATCCATAAACCATCCTGTCACGTTCTTATTGAAATTTCTGTTGGAAGCCAGAAGGCATTCTTTTAAAAATCTTATTCTTTCAATTTTCTGCTCAGTGACAAGCTTTTGTACTAATGGAAACCATTCTTTCTGGAAGGGTAATGATTTCGATGGATATTCGCACAGGTACCAAAAATGGGTGCTGAGTGTTTCAGGGTGCTGGTCCAGATCAGCAGGATAATTACTTAAGTGATGACCAAGTAATTCAGGTTTTGGCTGGATGTAGCCTTTTTCTGTCCATCCTAAAATATGCTGATAGTTAAACGCTGTAAACTCTGCATCAATAGAATCATTGATAAAATCGGAGAACCAATCCGGGCACCCCCATTCCAATATCTGCTCTGTCTGTTCTATATTGCGGAAAAGACTCCAGTAGTTTTTACCAAAGTTCTTTTGATCCATACAAACAAATGATGCAATATCAATAATGGCATGCTGATTTACAGAACCAGCTGTATGGTAAGAATTTTTGGTCATGATGATCTTGTTGATCTCACGATCCATTTTTTTTATTGTAGGTACTAATGTCTGCTTTTCTTCTGCACTAAGCTGCTTCAAAAAAGGGACAATCTCATGGAGTCTCTCCTCATTAAGAATCTCATAAAGTCTTTCTTTCATGTGTTTTAATTTGATGTATAATTTTTTTCAGGTTATTTTCGTTTTCCCATTCTTTAAGAACTTCAGCAATTTTCTCATTTACTTTGGTTCTGTTTTGATTCAGCAGTTCATAATAAAGCTCTAATAGCTTTTTAAGATTAAAAACCGGTTTTTCTACTGTTGAAAGAATGGATATCAACAGTTTTTCAAAGGCCTGGTTATGACTGGTAGTCAGATTAATAAATCCGGATAGCCCATCTGTAAACCTTTTCACAGGAGCCCATTCGAAATTGATCTTTTTACCAATTATAATTCCCAGTTCATGAATATTAAAATCTTCTGAAACAACCTTATTAATAAAGGCTTCAAAAGCTATACCAGAGAATGTTTTATCTTTATGAAACAATCCTGCAGACATTACTAAATAATGCACAGACTGAAACGGCAGATTCAATTTCATCCAGGCATCAAGGAATTCTATATTTCCTTTTATATCATATTGGTAGGCAGAACAGGACAAATCACCATTGTATTTTCTCGCGGCTAAAGATCCTGAAAAGTAAGGAGCTGTATATAAAGTCCGAATCAGATCATCCTGGTAGATCGTATGATGAGAATTAAAAAGATGGTCCAAAAATGAAGCATTTTCTGGCAATTCTTTGTTATTTTCAATAGATATTAATGACTGGGGAACTTCTTCTGTGCTATTCCATTTATAGATTTTCTTATACCCTAATTTCCAGTCGAAACTGCCGTCAAGGAATTCTTTTTCGTAATAATTTTTAAAATAGTTCTGTTCAAAAACTGGCTTTAGAAAATCGTAATATTCTTCATTAAGCTGTTCTTTTGCATATTGCTCTCCTTTTTTCAGGTTTTCTTTTTCTACCCGGAGCACGGCAATCTCAAGATCAAAAGGAATAGGTTTCCTGCCTTGCTGCTGATAGATTTTTAATTTATCTACAAGAGTATTAATGGTAATCCAGCAAGGTGTATATTCCGGAACAGAAAGTAGTGGAAGCTGTTTATTTTCTTTTAAAAATTCAAATATTCCTAACAAAAGCTGATGATAAGCTTTGAAAATAAGAGGGGTTCTTTTTTCACTCCAGTTTTCGAGTGTTGGAAACCCTAAATAAGCCTCCGATAATACTTTTGATTTATTTTTTTGCTTCAGCAAGCCATAATTAATAACAAAGGTCGCCATCAAATGTTGAAACCCTACGGTATCTTTCCTTTTAAATGCTGTATTAAAAGCAGGTTCAAGCTGATTAAAATGTTCTTCCTCAAATTCATCATTGAATCTAATGAGAGCATCCAGAAACAAATCAATGTGATAGGTTTCATTGTTATTGAAGATCTGAGAAGCCAGGAAAATAAAATCATCTATGGACTCTACAGGAGTAATATGCTGTGATACATGCCATGAAGCAGCTTCATAATTCTGTTCTTGTTTATTTTTAATGTCTTCGTTTTCTGTAATGAATTTTTCCAGCAAAGTCTGAGCATCAGAAAGAAATGAGGCTGTATAAAATATAAGTTCCCTTCTTATCTTTTCTGATTGTGGATCTCCATATTTAACAATAATTTTTGCTCCTTTAGTTTGAAGCGTTTTATCTTTATTCAAAAAGACAGGCATCAGAAACAAACATACCGCTTCATGGTATTTCTTATTGTCTTTTGCTATTTTTTCCAGTGCCTGAAGCAATGCATTAACAATATTCTTTGTTGGAAGAGTCATTAAAGATGCAGTAGCCTGTAAAAAGTCTTCTGTTTTAATTTTTTTTTCTGCAATGACCGGATTGATAATCTTTAATACACCAGGAAACAGCGAATGTTGTGTGGAATAAAAGATCATAAACAGTTCATCCTGTAATTCCAGAATTTCTTTATGGGTAGGCTCCATATAAGCAAAAAACTCAAGGAACCATGTATTATGCTCTTTTGAAAAATTAAAGTTAATCGCCGCAAGACTTGCTTTAAGTACTCTCGAACGATCTATTTTCTTTTCCTGAACAAGGTTTTTCAATACATCTTTCCAGCTTCTGTCACTATAAACAGATGTTATGCTGCATTCATGGTCAAACAAAAACCAGATATGAGATTGTAACGTTGCCGGATAGGCAAACAGTATTTCTTCTGTTCTTGATGATGAAGAAAGCAATGATGCCCAAATTTCATCGTGAAGGGTAAGATAACCTTTTTGCTCCCATTCCAATACTTTCAGATAATCGAATCCATTAAGAAATAAGTAGCTTTCTCCAATCCAATCAGGAACGTGGCTCTCAAAAAGCTCATCAACAAGTTCTACCGGAATAGAATAAAATCCCGGTCTCATCTTTTCATATTCATCCTTCGTTTTACTACATGCCAAAGCAGCCAACACCGATATTGTATTGTGCCCCCATTCTTTATTGATATGTTTCTTTAAAATGGCAGCAACTTCTTTTTTATCTTTGGGTGTAAGCTTCTTCAGGAAAGGAATGATTTCCTTGATTTTATAGTTTAAATATATAGTTTTAAACTCTTCGTCAATAAACATAAATTCACTCTTGGCGGCTAAAATATAAAAAAATGACTGACAGGCAGTAAATTATCCCCAAAAAGTGAATTTTTTAACAAAACTTTAAGTTAATAAAACCATTATACAGCTATTTATAAACAGGATTTAATTCTATCTGTTAAAAAATATATGAATCAAAACATCAAAATGCATCCGGACTAACCCACTATTATTTACCATCTTGATTATGGAAAAGACATTCCTTATTACCCTATACCAATTACTGTTTAAAAGTTCTTTCTACTTCAGTTAAACCCATTTTTGTAAGATGCCTGTATACCGTTGCAAGGGTGAAATTTCTTTTTTCAGCAATTTCAAAAGGCGGCATTCCTGCATCAAATAACTCAAAAGTGATTATATGGGTTGGTTTTTTAACAACTGTTATGGAAGTATCCATTTCAATTTCTTTGTTAAATAAAGGAATATCTAATAGACAACAGGCTTTTAGTCTTTCAATATATTCCTCCAGATCATGTAAAAATTTCTTTGTTTCTTCATTGAGGGCTTTTAAGCCTTTGATTCCTATCGTTTCTGTGTAAAGGTTTTTCAAAGGCAATAAAACTTTTTCAGCAACATTTTTATAGAAAAAGTTGACAGCACCACGACATTTTTCTTCCAACTCACTCCATAGAATTTCTCCGGCTATATAATCAGCTAATTTCAAATGGATGACTTTTTTAAATTTTTCGGACACTTTAAAGAGATGTTCACTTTCCCTTTCAACATCATCAGATAAAATATTTGCTTTCTCCCGATCTGGTATCCCCGCAGTAAAAGCTATCTCTTTCCAGTTCATTACAGCTTCTTTTAACCAGCCTGCATCTACTGTCATCTGAACTTTATGCAATGTATAATCATATTTTTCATGTTCAATGATTTGGAGTAAACCGTCATTCACATTGGTAGAATTTTGAAATTCTTCAATCCTATGGTCTTTGAATATGGCATTCTGTGAAATTTCAGATTTCAAAACGATCCCATTCAGGGTTCGGCAACGACTTAATGCGACATATACCTGCCCGCTGGCAAAAGACCTTCCGGCATCAATGATAACACGGTCAAATGTTAGTCCTTGACTTTTGTGAATGGTAGCTGCCCAGGCCAACCGAACAGGATATTGTTCAAAACTTCCCAGCACTTCTGTTTTAATGTTTTTATCAGCATCCAGCGTATATCTTTTTTGTTCCCAGACTTCAGTAGTCAGAGTTATTTCTTTTTTACTTTCATCCAACACAGCTTTTATGGTGTCTTCATCGAGGTAGGAAATTTCGGCTAACTTCCCGTTATAAAAGTTTTTCTCAGGAGAGGAATCATTTCTGATGAACATAATCTGAGCGCCTACTTTCAGTTCCAAAGTTTCATCAATCGGATATTGGGTTTCTTTAAATTCACCAATCACTGAGGCTTTGTAAAACAATGATTCTGTCTCCTGTTCTGCCAGTTTTTTCTGGTTAATATGATCTGCAATACGATTATGAGAACACAAATGAATATAGGTTTCATGCTCAGGCTCAAAATCAGGATTGTATCTGGAATTCAGTTTTTCAAAATCCAATTCGTGGAAATCTGCATGCCGGACAGCATCCAATATTTCCAGAAATTCTTCATCCTGCTGGCGGTAGACTGTCGTGAGTTCTACTGTAATTAAACGTATATTCTGCAAAGCTTTGGCTGAAAAGAAAAACGGAGTTTCGTAGTATTTTGATAAAATCCGTTCAGAATCATCTCTTACTACGGGTGGCAATTGATATAAGTCTCCAATTAACAACAGCTGTGCTCCTCCGAATGGCAACTGATTTCGCCTTACCCTTCTTAACGAATGATCCATGATATCTAATAAATCAGCTCTCAGCATAGATACTTCATCAATGATAATGAGCTCAATCTCCCGAAAAAGATCCAGTTTTTCTTTTCTGTATTTAAAGTGTGGAAACAATTCATTGATATTCATCGCTAAATTAGGATCAACAGACTCTGTAGTAGGTACAAATGTTCGGGATGGAATGGCAAACAAAGAATGTATGGTTACCCCACCGGCATTAATGGCTGCAATCCCAGTGGGAGCAACGATGATATGTTTTTTGCGTGTTTTCTTTACAAAATCATTCAGGAAAGTTGTTTTTCCTGTTCCTGCCTTTCCAGTTAAGAATACGCTTCTGTTGGTATGTTCCAGTAATTCGACAAGCTCCTCCAAGGGATACAATTTTTATCAAAGGTAAATTATAAAATAAAAATACAATAAAAAAGAGACTGAACCTCAAGGAACAGTCTCTTGCTATCAATTATAATATTCGCATTTTAATTATTCTGCAGACACCAATACAAGATTTTGGCAATATTCCTTGCATCATCTACTCCTCTGTGATGGGTACCGTCAAGTTTAAACCCAAGTTCATTCAATGCTCTCTGCATCCCTACACTTTTTCTTACGGTAGGATGAATCTGTCCAAATAATGTTTTGACATTGATGTGGTCGTCACTTAACGGATAATCCACATAAAATCTTCTGGCCTGGTCCTGAAGCATATTCAGGTCATAATTTCCATAACTTGCCCAGGTTAATTCTTCTGAATCGTATTCTGCTCTCAGAATATCAAAGGCATCATCCAGCATAATTCCCTCATTATCAAGCATATTTTGGGTAATGGTAGTAAGTTCCGTACAAAACGGGCTTACTTTTGAGTATTGAGGTTTTATTAAAATCCCTTCATTTTTTGAGATCTTACCGGTTTTTGCATTCATAATACAAACTCCGATTTCTATGATTTCACTTTCCTGACCTCTTGGCGGGCGGTTTTCCCAACATGTGGCTTCAAGGTCTATAATGAGTATATTTTCTGTTGTTTTCACTGTTTTTTTATTTAAGGTTAAAAGATGGAAGTTATTTATTGTCATTTATTTTCCACTTCCATCCAGATTATTATGCCAAAATCTTATTCAGAATTTTGGCTGTATTATAAGCATCGTCTGCTCCGCTATGATGATTACCTTCGAAATCCATTTTCAGATAATCCAGTGCTCTTTTTAAGCCTATGGATTCATGCAATCTGAAATGTCTTTTGAATTCATACATTACATTTAGATACTGTCCCGAAAAAGGATTTCCTATTCCGAGCCAATCGCTTTGTTCGATGACTTGCTCTCCATCAAAGTTTCCGTAGCCGGCCCAGGTGAGCAATTTAGGATTGTATTCATCTCTGATCTTTTCACAGGCCTCTTCAAAATAAATTCCTTTTTCTTCTATCAGTTGCGGTGTAATTCCCGTTAGCTTTGTACAAAAGCTATTGATTTCTGATCTTTCGGGAATAACATAAATACTTTGTTTTTGGGAAATAGTCTTGGATATAAGATCCAGCTTACAAATCCCTATTTCGATGATATCGACTTTTTGTCCGATTGGAATCCTGTCGTTTTCCCAACAGGTAGCTTCCAAATCGACAATTATGATTTGATTAGTTGTTTTCATGGTTGTAATAAAACGTATTCATGAGAGTAAGTAAAAATTACTCCCGAGGCCCAAATAGTGGTGTCCATTTTTTCTTTTTCATTATGTCCTTCACTTCTTCGTAGGAAATCGGGTAAAAATTGTGGCAATCTACTCCTACATCAAAGCTTAATGCCATTTCATCATCCGGCAACGTTCCATGTGAGTGTCCGTATAACTGCCAGACTCCGCGGTGTGAGCCATTCCATGTACGCATGGCGTAATGGAAGAGAATGATTTTCTGCTTTCCGCTATTATTATCAGGCTCATCAATTTTCAGTTCGTGATAATCCCTGATAGAAGCAAACCGTTTAGGATATGTTAGAGCTGCGCCTTCGTGATTGCCTTTAATCAAATGGATATTTCCATTCAGCTGATCTAAGATTTCTTTTGTAAAATCCGGTTTTCCAAGGCTTAAATCTCCTAAATGGTAGACTGTATCTCCGGGATTGATTTTCTCATTCCACCTTTTAATCAATTCTTCATTCATATGCTCCAGTGACTCAAAAGGTCTTTCGGAAAATTTTATAATATTTTCGTGACCAAAATGATGGTCTGCTGTAAAAAATATATCGGGTTTCATTTTTATTAATTTTTGTTGTTTCTAGAACCACCCCGTCAAATCACAGATTTGACACCCCTCCAGAAGAGGGGAATATCACGTCTTCAACTTAAATTTTTGTGAAGGGTGGAATCTTGATTTTTTAATTTCTAAATGCTTTATAAAAAGCAGTTTCAATTTCCTGTTGATCGTTTTCAGTATATCTTCTTGAAAAGTGGATCGGAATGGCTTCTTTCACCTTGCAATCCTTCATGATTTTTCCTGACGCAGAAGCAAAACTGTGATAATTGATCTTTGCAAATTCCTGATCTGTATCTTTATAAAAGGTTTCAATATAAACCATATCAGCTTGGTTGAAAACAGCTTTTATTTTCTTATAATTGTCTTCATCCACTGCATGATCCATGATAACACCTAATTTATAACCTTCATTTCTGGTTAATAAATGAAATAGATCTGAGGATTTATATAAAGTTCCTTCTATTTCAATTTCCTGGTCAGAAATATTATTTTCAAAGGCTTTTTTCAATTCGCTGATCCATTTTCCTTTTTTAAAGTCAGAAGTATTTTCATGAAAAGTCACTGAATCTTTTTCTTTGAACAGATAAGCAATAGAATCTGTTTTATGATCCAGAATAGCAAAATCAACATGTACATATTCATCTTCAAAAAGGAAATTCTGAGTCTTCACAAATTCCTGCGTCCAGTAAGGAGGACGAAGGGTATAGACATTAATTTCTTCTTTGGAAACAATCTCATGAACTTCATATTCAATAGCATTTTCAGCTATTAAATTCCAGGTGTAGGATTTTAATCTGGCTTCAATTTGTTGATGAATATTTTTCGGTCCACAGATGACTACTTTTTCTCCGCTTCCAATCTGATGTCTGAAAATGCCATCAAAGTTCGTAAAGTGATCGATATGGGTATGACTGATGAATATTACTGATAGGGTCTGTACCTCCTTTACCGTCAACAAACTGGCTTCCCCACAATCACATAAATAATGCTTTCCTGAATTGGGAACTTTTATTAATATACTGATGTCTTCTTTTAAAAGACTTTTTATTTCTGCTTGTAACATTGTTTTTCTTTTTAAACCACCCCGTCAAAAATTCTTTGAATTTTCGCCACCCCTCCAGAGGAGGGGAATTTTCACATCTCCAATTGAGATTTTTGTAAAAATTGAATATTTGAGATTCTTCATTCTATTCCCAGACTCTCAGTCTATATTTAGAATGATAAATTTGAAATATCCTTTTGAAGGTTGTGGTTGGGTTATACATAAAAAAGTTCCGGTAAAAATTTACCGAAACTATACTTTAAGAGTCATCAACTCTTCTTTTACACAATCAATGACTAAAGAATTCAACTTTTTATTGATCCTTTTCTGTTCATCTTTTTCTATTGTTATGAAAACCGATGGAAAATCTTTTTCAAAATCTTCTAAAATGTCCTGTGCAAAAAGGCCTATGACTTTACCCATCATTTTGGGCTCAAATTCGCCAATTTTGCTCATTACATTATTCAGTCTGTTGGCCGTTACATATTTTTGAATTTCCTCCCAGATCTTTTGAGCAGTTTCGCTAAAATGAACTGTTTTTTGAATCGTTTTTTCCTGTTTTCTAACCATTTTAGACTTCTCGATCCATTTTTCATTCTTATTTTTTAGAATGACTCTGGCTCCGTTTCCAAAATATCTGGTTTTTAGAGTCTTGATAATAGTTCCTTCACACATATTGTTCATTTCCGGTAGTCCTAACCAGATTGGGATTTTAGAATTGAAAACATTAGGGAATCTCAAAGCTTCTTCTAAAGTTCCTTGAAATAACGTTTTTGCATAGAAAAATCCTGTCTCCTCAAAAATTGAGTTGATAATATCTGTATCCAAATAAGTAACCCCATTCAACTTAATGTCGAATGCATAAAAATCGTTGAAAGGTGCATATTCAATTCCTGCCTGCACTTTTATTGCATTTTTCATGGGTTCTACTTCTTTATGTTTGTAACCGCCACCGAACAATTCACCGTAGATCACTACTGTTTCAACATTCGGGTATATTGTTTTCACTTTTTGAAACAAATTAATTACATTTTTTCTGTATTGTTCCAAAATTTGATGTGCATTGTAAAATTTCTCCTCTTTCTCAATGAAAGCTGTTCTTTTGGCGATCTTAATTTCCTTTCCGTCGGTAAAGAAAGAGAAATTAGCTCCGTGAACTTTTTCCTGCACGATGAAAACCTCATCCCCAAAGCCCTGCATCCTGATCTGATCGATCATGCGGGTTTGGTAAGCATTTTCTATAGAGTTATATGTTTTGAAAATCATTTTTTTAAGTTTTTAAAGTTTTTTAAAAGTCTTTCTATATTCTCCTTTCCTACAGGATTCATGGAGTGGCTATAGAATTTCGGTAAGTCTAAATAATGATCCATACAGTATTCTATCAGCCATTTTGCACAATCATAACCTGTTTTTTCCACAAATTCACCGGTATCTGTTTTCAAATAATGTTCATCTGCAAGGTCATGATCAAAAGAAATCATTTCCGGAAGTCCTTTTTCCAGTATCCTGTTGACAAACTGATCGTAATTCCGAACAATATGCCAATCTCTTCTGAGAAAAATATCCTGTTTGGTATAATGATATGCCTCAATAGGATATCTTATATCATCCAGAAATAATAGTCTTTTGGTCATTTCCATGGTTTTATTTTTCACCTAATCCTCATGAATCCAATCTACAACGGTTTTCAAAAAATGTAATCTCACTTCTTCGAACCTTGTAATATTAGGAATATGATTAATTTCCAATAAATGTTTATGACCGTTTTTCTGAACGATATAGTCATTCGCAATCACATCCATTCCTATTTTATCTTTTAACATCAAGGTATCCTGTAGAAGGTCTGTATCAATTTCCATGAATTGGGCATCGTCAGGATGTATGGATTTTAGCCATGTTTCTCCTTCAAGCTTAATCTGCCAGGATTTTTCACCAATGTTTAAAATTCTTACAGCATCTCCTTCAAAATAAGGCTCCAGTACACTGTTTTCTGTACTTTCCCAGCTTCCTGTGAATTTATGTTTGTTTTCTCCACAGTGCCAATTTCCCCATTTTGCTACCAATTCGGTATCTGTATTTATATAAGCTCCTGCAGAGATAAAACCTCTTTGCGAATTAAATCTTGAATACTTCATTGCTTTAGCAAGACAAGGAATTTTCAATCTGCATTCTAACATTCCGTATGCATTTGGAAAGCATGGACCGTTCCAGATTGTCAACCCAGCGATAAGATCAAGATCATCTTCAAAAATTCCATGATAAACAACCTTATCCACCGGAAGCATTCCTACTCCCTGAGCTTTTTCAACATATAATGTTCCATCTACTACTTTAATCATCGGAATAGATTGATGCCAGATCATAAGACCATCATAATGTTGTCGTATATATTGATATTCCTGTTCATGTAAGCCGATAACAGCTATTCTATTGTAAGTCATTTTTTTAGTTTTTTGTTGTATTATTTTTTTAATACGTGATATATTACACCATCATATCTGCACAATTGGAACTTGCAAAGGCATAAGGTTTTGCTTTAAACACATATCCCATTCCCAGAATGTATCCCATGGCATCTTTTAATGCTACATTGGATTTAAAATCCGGATCGGTATTGATGTCTGCGTGTACCTCCATTTCTACTCCATAAGTGTCCAATACAGAACAAATCGCGTAAGCGATTTCAACGGATTTGTTGACTTCATTCAGCATTCGTTCTTTGATACTGATGCTCTGTATTTCTCTTTCTTTTCTGATAAAGGTAAACGCTCCTTTTCCTTCACGAATAAATACTACTGCCGTAGCATAATTAATAGCTTCTCCATATACGTGAGAGTCTGATCCCACACATACTTTCAGACGATGTCCGTTTGCCTGTTCGCGAATAATGGCTTTTTCTACCAGCTGTGTGATAGAGTCTTGGAACATTTTTCCATTCATATTCTGCCATGTTTGTTGTTGCGTTTCCATTTTTTCTACATACTTTAATTTATAATTGATAAATGATTGTTGACAATTAATTTGTGAATGTTCAATAGTAGATTTTAAAATTGACCGCAAAGCGGATTAACTATTGACTATTCATTTTTTGCACTCCGAACCGGACTCGAACCAGTACTATCAGTTTTGGAGACTGAGATGCTGCCATTACAATATCAGAGTAAACATTGTTAATTCATTAGGACTCGAACCTAAACTCCAAGAATCAAAATCTTGTGTGCTGCCCATTACACTATGAATCAGATTAATTCATGAGTAATAAGTAATTGGTAATGAGTAATGTTTAAAAACAGTCAAGTATCAAAGATGATTCATTATATTACTTATCATTCATGTTTTTGCGGAACAGACAGGAATTGAACCTGTACCTTTAGTTTTTCAGACTAACGTGCACACCGAGTACACCACTCTTCCCTATTTTATGAGCAATGAGTAATTGGTAATGAGTAATAATGAAAACTACTTTTCTATCATTCAGTACTTATTGCTCATTGCTCATAATTAAAAGGCTGTCTATTTTTATTGACTAAAGATCTTCTGCTCTTGACAACCTTTTTTTCTTTTCTTCATTTTGTGTGAATGGCAACTGGCCAATTTTTTTAATCTGAACTTTCATGGTATTAAAATCAATTTAATATTGACCAGTTATTCACATCCAGTACTCTATAAGGGAATCGAACCCTTATTTTCTGCTCGAAAGGCAGGCGTCCTTACCGTTAGACGAATAGAGCGTTTTTTATAAATAATGAGTAATTAGTGATGAGTAATAATAAAATGACTCTTCTATCATTGATTACTTATTGCTCATTATTCCTCATTAAAAAAGAATAAGCTTGTCTTTAAATTTGCTTAACAAAAAGAACTTCTACGCTTGACAAGCTTTTCTTTAGAAAATTATATTGAGCATTTTTATATTTTCTTTTTTGACCAACTGACTAGGAATCGAACCTAAACAACAAGAGTACATTTCCTGCATGCTGCCATTACATTATCAGCGGTTGGGTGGAAGTAGTAGGATTCGAACCTACTCAGCAATGAAGCAACAGATTTACAGTCTGCCCCGACTCTCCAACTTCGGCGTACTTCCGGATTTCTTTATGAGTAATGAGTAATTTATCCTTCATTGCTTATTGCCCATTACTTATAAAAAGAAAAAGCCTGTCTGTATTTTGTGTTTTGGCTTAAAGATCTTCTGCGCTCGACAGACGTTTTCTTTTCTTAATAAAGGATATTTTTTAAGCTATAATTGATGAATGATTATTGATAGATGATTGATCATCTTCTGTAACATTCCAATTTTCAGCTTACTTTTGAGATGGTTATGGGATTCAAACCCACTCAGCTTACGCAACGGTTTTGCAGACCGCCCCGACTCTTCCACTTCGGCGAACCATCAGATTTTAATAGGAGTAATTTTTAATGCCTATTATTCAAAAAAACAAAGTCTATCCATATTTTTTGTTTGAACTTCTGCGCCTGACAGACTTTATTTTTACCTAAAATTTTATTAATCATATTTACATTAACTACCAACTGTTTTGTTGAGAAAGAAAAAAGCTTGTCTGTATTTTCATGTTTTGGTGTAAAGATCTTCTGCTCTCGACAAACTTTTATTTTTTCTCCTGAAACAATTAACATTCAGTTACTGCGATTCTGGAAAGATTCGAACTTTCAACTTCTGGTTTAACAGACCAGCGCTCTACCATTGAGCTACAAAATCATTTGTACGGGAAGAGGGATTCGAACCCTCAGCGCCTTGATCCTAAATCAAGTGTGTCTACCGTTCCACCATTCCCGCGGCCTCTTTTATGAGTGATGAGTAATGATAAAACCTAAGTTTCTACTCATTATTTATTGCTTATCATTTCGTCTGGAAAGCAAGATTCGAACTTGCGACCTCCCGCGTCCAAGACGGGTAAACAACCACCGTTATCTTTCCAGTTTTGCAGATTCACTTCAACATTCTTTTTCGGGAGACAGCCGAAGCAGAAATTTCCATGAATCTTTGCGGTCTATGCGAGAATCGAACTCGCAGTGCCCAAGAGACAGTCGGGCAGGTTACCATTACCTCAATAGACCTTTTTTTTGCGGAGAGCAAAGGAATCGAACCTTCACTACTGTCATAGAACTTATTAGCAGTAAGCCGCAACAAACCAATATTTGCCTACTCTCCTTTTGTGACTCCAACAGGACTCGAACCTGTAACCCTGGGTTTAGAAAACCCATGCTCTATCCAGTTGAGCTATGGAGCCGTTTGGTAATCCCAGAAAGATTTGAACTTTCAACCCCCGGTTTAAAAGACCGGTGCTCTAACCAATTGAGCTATGAGATTTTATAATTTTGGGTATCTCCGGGAATCGAACCCTGTTCTCCGGCTCCACAGACCGGCGCTTTACCAAATAAGCTAAAGAAACCATAAAAAAAGCGCCTCTTTTTGGGAGGCGCTCATTTATATTCTGACGTGAAAGATCATTAGCTGATCCACGTATATAAGCACCTTTTATCCACAATTTCACTATCATAGCTACACACTCTCCCTGCCGGCTCCTGTCCGAATAGTTGTGAATACTGATTGAGTATGTTATGCAATTGTTTCATTTTATTTTTGTTTTGTTTTTAAATTATTTTTTGTTGAATCCTGAAAACCTGTTGCTTTCAATTTTCGGTTGCAAAGTAAATATGTTTTTTTTTAACCTGCAAATAAATTCAAAATATAAATTATTGAAAATCAATTAGTTAAAGTTAAAATTTAGAGTAAGTGATTTCTGTCCGCAATATTTTGCAGATAACTTAATTACCTAAATGACTGTCTCTCATTGGGTTGTCTATCACTCTATTTTATTGTATTAAAGTTGCATTGTTAATTAAAAAATTTTCATGTTTATGGTTATTTTTTTTCATTCTAAATAATTTCTGACCTAAAAAACAAAAAACGCCTCGATTTTTCGAGACGTTTCTGCAATATTTTGATTAAATTTTTACGGGTTTACAGTAAATAATTTCCAAAGTCAGCACATTTTGCCTCATTCCATATCGTCCCATCATATGCAAATAATCCCAGTTTTGATGGGCTTTCGCATAGTTCTGCATTGATATGTGCTCTTTGTATTGTCATAATTTTCTGGTGCAAAGATATGAAAAATTGTTTTTCAATACGGAAAACTATACTTTTGTTCACCAACACGGGGGATAGTTTAACTGGAAAAACACTACACTGATAACGTTGAAATTGGAGGTTCGAATCCTCCTCCCCCACAAAATTATATTATGGAGCAATATCCATTCAGTAATGAAGAATGGGAAACCTGTTTAAAGGTTCTGGAAGCACTTCAGAAAAACCCATTGCATAATCCCGATAATCGGCGTTTCAAAACTCTGATCTCATCTATTCGTAAAAAGGCTCAGAAAAATATCAGTAAAAATCCTGAGGAATATAGAGACAATCAAGAACTACATTTTAGAAATCCGGATCTCGAAATTCTTAAAAAATCAGCTATTGTAGGTAAAGCACTGGAAAATAAAACTTTATATTCTCATACTAAAGAAGAATCTCAATCTTATTCATTATTGCAAAAACCTCAATTATGTTATTGTTGTCATCAGCCTTATCATCAAGTTCATTTTTTTTATCATAAACTCTGTCCTGCTTGTGCGGATGTAAATTATAAAAATAGAGATCTAGCTTATGATTTCAGTGACCAGACTGTAATTATCACTGGCGGAAGGGTAAAAATCGGATATGCTGTGGCTTTAAAATTTTTAAGAAGCGGGGCTAAAGTTATTGTTACTTCAAGGTTTCCAGCACTGGCATTTGAACAGTTTCAGAAAGAAGAGGACTATGAAACTTGGAAGGAGTATCTTTTTCTCTATGGTTTGGACTTAAGAAATATCAGATCGGTTCAGGAATTTACAGAATATTGTTACAACAATTTTGGAAGTATTGAAATTCTGATCAACAATGCCGCTCAAACCATCAAATACGACGCAGAATATTATCAACCATTACAATTGAAAGAAAAGCTTCTTTTATCTCATGGACATTATCATGTGATTCAAAATAAAACTCCAGTGAATAAAGAAGATAGTGATCTTTTAAGTTTATCTCAACAAGGATCTGAAATCCCTGTTAACAGATTTGGACAACCAAAAGATTCTAGAGATAAAAACAGCTGGAATTCCTTGATGGACGAAATCGGGACTGAGGAACTTCTCGAAGTAAACCTCATTAATCACATTTCACCTTATCTGCTGATCTCTACATTGAAACCTCTGATGAAAAAAAGCCGTGTTGAAAACAAACATATCATTAATGTGACTTCTACAGAAGGGCAATTCAGCTATAAAAGTAAAAATGAATTCCATCCACATACAAATATGACTAAAGCAGCCTTGAATATGCTCACGAAAACTTCGGCCTCTGATTTTGTAAAGGACAGGATATTCATGAATGCTGTGGATGTGGGATGGATTTCAACTGGAGCCATAGAAATCAAAAGAGAAAGACTTTTTGAAAAAACCAGAATTCCACCTTTGGATCCTGTAGATGGAGCCATGCGAATCTTTCATCCAATAATACAGATTAATGAAGGAAATCAAAAACTTTATGGAAAGCTTTTGAAAAACTATCAGGAAACGGGATGGTAGGAAAGCTGGACGTTATTGAGAGGACCGTAATAAATTAGATTTTTAATAACTTTCATTCATGAGAAGACCAATACTTCCCATCGCATTTAATGATTGAACATTTTATTTCTTCCGGTTTTAAATCTTGAAATATCTTTTAAGATTACCTCATCATTGGGATTAAAATGTTTTAGCTCGGTCACAATTTCTGAGCGGTTTTCTACTTTTTCAGCAACAATCTCGTAGGCTATTTTCCGTGTAACAGACTGCAATTTAGAATCTTTTTTAAACTCATACTTCATGGCTTCCAGATAAGTAAGCTTTTTATAAGCGGGTGTTTTTTCATACATAGCCTGTATTTCTGTTTCCAGCTTTTTAACGTCAAAAATATTCGCAAAGTAGTTATTGAGGCAGTTGAAGGCGTCTTTATCTTCTTCCCAGCCTTTTAATAATACTTTTTGGGCTTCTTCAGGCTTTTCCATTTTCTTCCGATATACCAGCGAAGCTTTCACCATCTGATTATTGGTGGTATAGTCGTCTGCTACCATCTGATAATAGATATGGGCATTTTTCAGATCATTGATTTCCCTGTAAAGGTCTCCTACTTTTTCTTTCTGTTCCATTTCTTTGTAGAGATCAATGGCTTTTTTATATTGCTTTGCTTTTTCGTAGCAATGGGCAGCATCAGATTTACTTTTTAGTTTTTTAAGATATACCGCCGCTGCTTCGTTGTAAAATCCGCCGTCTTCCAGTGTTTTTGCTCCTCTATAATAATCCTGCAGCAGGTTCATATAAACTTTTGCAGCTTTTTTGTAGTCTTTTTCTTCTATATATTTTTGGGCAATATCCTCATATTTGCTTCGTATTCTGTCAAATAATGAGTTTTCCAGATAGAAGTTTCCTCCTCCTGCGCCGCCTCTTCTTGAATTCTGCTTATTTTGTTCTTTATCTTTTAAGGAAGTAATCACCATGAGGATGATAAATGCTACAATCAGAAAAATAGCTAAAGTCCCAACAACACTCCAAAAGCTCTCATGGAAAAGCTGAGCCACAATTCCGATAATTTTAAACATGGCTAACAGAACGAAGGCAGCCATAAACTTGTCTATAAATTTCTGTTTATTCATCATCATCGGATTTTAAAATGGTTTTATCATCTCTGAACAAACGGTAAAGCAGCAACATCACGCCAATAGCCAGTATCCACACAAACCAGTTGTAGCCAAACATCTTGACCAATGGATAGAACAGATACACCAGCATGGCTACCAGAATAGCGGTCAAAAGGAATTTCACCCAGCCCGGAACGTTATCTCCACCAAGATTTAATGATTTATTTTTAAACAGGAAAGAATATAATCCTACCCCCGCAATCATAAGAATCACCATGTATAAAATATCTGAAACGGGAGTCTCTTTTTTAATTGAACTATTACCGGATTCTACTCCTTTTACTTTTGAATCTTTGATCGCTGTTGGAGGTGACATATCAGCCATATCAATAGTTCCGTATAATTTTCCTAAGGAATCCTGCATCAGAACCTGCTTTCTTTTTAAAAGATATTTTACAACCTCTCCATTTACAGGTTTTCCTTTGGTATATTGTTTTAAAGAATCTGAAATTTTACGTTTCAGTACTTCACTTCTTTCCTGAATATGTCTGGTGATCCTCTTGGTATAAATTATTTTAAGGGAATCCCTGCTCTGCTGCTCATTATTGTTAAGTTCCTGAATATCATGGCTTATTTCATTGACATTCCTTCCGCCTTTCTTTTTATATTCTTCTTTTTGTTGTTCCGTTTTACTTTCCTGAAGACCTGCATTCAGAAGTTCATTGGAGAGGTTTTTCCTTTTATTGTAATACAGAGAGTCTATCTTCTTATCTATTTCAGAAACTCCTGACTGAAAAGCAATCATATCTGAAGGGGCTTTTACGGCATCTTTTACAATCTTTCCTGAAGAAACAGCATTTTCTTCCTGAAGAGGTTTATCTTCAGATGGCAAGGCTATTTTTAAAACAATCGCAATGACAATAACAGCCCAAAATATTCTACGGAAATTCCGTGTGCTGGTGCTTTCCTGTTTGCCAACTGCTCCACCACCAAATAACCCTTCCAGCCAGGTGAACTTACCCAACCCATCGCCTCTGGAGGTTCCCATAATATCTAAAGGAACGCCTAATTCTATAGCTCTTTCAGGATATTTTTCAATGTATTTTAAATATTTTTCAATTTCTTTTTTGTTGCCGGCCATTACTTTCTTCAGGTCAAATGGCAGGCTGTTCATCCATTCTTCTTCGGTTTGGGGTTTCTGTAATGCTTCCAACATTTTTTCATCATCCATTTCCACCATATAGCTTTCTATGGTTTTCGGGATTTTAACGCCATTTAATGGTTTTCTTACCGTTTCTTCTATTTTTTCTGGCTCCTGAATCAATTCGATCCAATTAATTTGATCTGATAATTTCACCAATCCAAATTCAGGGTGCATGATAAGAAAATCTGAATCTATTGTACTCCAATCTTCCGTATTAATTTTTGGATAAAACGTTGTATTTTCCGGAATAAACAATTTGTTATCCACACATTGGAAATAAGCATTTTTTCCAATTTCCTGAGGAGTATGGTCGTTGAACACAAGAAAGCATCCATACAACACATTGGGACTATTGGCCGGAACCGCATAAGATTTCACCTGAGTAAGACTGATTCCTAAAATTTCCATTTCCTGAAGCCATACCACAGGTGAAGACCCTTTTATTAAAAGGCCTTTTTTAGGGTATATATTTTTCGGGAAAGGTTTTATTCTAAGCTCCATAATCCAAAATCTGTTCTATAAACGGCTTTAAATACTGATTATACATTTCATCCATGGTTCTCACCTTCAATAGAGTCTGTTCCGGAAGGTAATATTCTGATCCACCAAATTCTGTATAAGTAGCCAAGGCAAGGAAGCCATACGTTGTAGTGGGCATATAAAATTCCTCAATTCCTTTGTTACTACTTCTGAATGTAAGTATTCCGCGTGAATCTGCAATGATTTCGCTTCCGTCAGGAAAGGTATATTTATTTTTATTCTGTTCTGCAAAAACCTTGATCTCAAACCTGTTTTTGTAAAGGTTCAGGGTATTTTCATACACACTGCTTACTTCACTCCCTGAAAAAACCAGATTATGATGAACATTGATCCCTACTTTATTAAAATTCCCTATGATTTTTAAGCCACTTCGGTCCAGTTTGGCTACTTCGGCATTTACTTTTGTAGTGTTTTTATCTATATCATCGTATTTGTTATCCAAAGGTTCTACAGAAGTATTTCCTTCGATATTTATTTTATACAGTAAAGGATTATCGAACTGATGAAGATAAAAGCTTTTTCCAAAATAAATCAGTTCGTAGGCTTCCGAGATATTCAATCCGGTGATATTCTGTTCAGAATATTCTCTTGTATTCAGATTAAGTTTTGATACTAATTTTTTGTCCGGCTGATATTGGCAGAGAATGAAATGCTGCTGCTTATTTTTTGCCAGTGCGAACTGTCCGGTTGGCTTTACGGAAACATTCTCAAACATTACTTCACAGCCATGATAGGTTTTATAGTAATCATAGGAATGCCTGTCGTAATAATTATCAGAAAGATAAGTTTTCAACAATTGTTTTTTTGAACTCAGGATAAAGAATTCACCTTCGTATAAAAACTGGGATATTTGATTAACAGGCGTTGGAAACAGGATAGGATAATTCAACGGAAGATCTGTTCTCTTTCCATTTGGATTACTTTCTGCAATTTTTTGATGTGGTGGATTAGCCCATAATTCCTGAAGAGGAAGTTTTATTTTCTGGATATGTTTTCTTGCTCCCTGATGATGTTTATAAAAATTAATTTCGCCATCTGAAGTAGTGGCTACTAAAAATTTAAGTCTGTCTCTATTTTGATGAATGATTCTCTGAATCTTTTCATCTTCAAGATTTTCCTGATGGGTGATGAAAAATACTTCGATATCTTTTTGAGGATAATCTTCATTAAAAAACTTTCCTAACGCTTCTGAAACTTCCAGCACCGGACTGACTTGATTGAGATTTTCAATAACGGCTTCCACTTTGTTCAAAGAAATAGGAACAGCTGCCTGTCCTAAAGCTACCACTTTACATTCTGAGTGGGCTTTCGGATGTTTAATCACTGCAATGGCTGATGCAAAAGCCAATACTTTTGGCGTTCCCCAGTTTCTAAGGGAAGTATCAATCAGAATAATTCTTTCAAAAATATTTTCTTCAGGTGGTATTTCTCTTTGGATGTATAAAGCTTCATGATTCGCCACACGGCTCATAAATACATCGTCTTCATTCGCAAATTCTGACAAAAGCATTCTATGAAAGTCTCCTTTATTGGTCATATCAGAAATTCCTCCAATAGGCTGTTCACCGGGAGAAAGATGACGCATAGGAATTTTAAGCCCACTCCAGATTCTTTTGATAAGGCTACCTACCAGAAATGTTTTGGGTTCTTCAATCAATTCTCTGATAAAGTCTTTATTGGTATCTGCAGTAGCATATTCTTCTACCACCTCATCATCCAGCTCCGGTTCTTCAATTAAACCTTTCATGGCATCAATGATGGATTGTGTAGTTGGGAATCTATCATTAAGGTTTAGAGCTTTTAAGTCTCTGTTTAAAACACTTTGCTGAGCCGGTTGTTTTTCTGCACAAACAGAAAGTTCATGAGCTCTTTTAAGGTAAATTCTCAGATTGAATTCAGAAGTAACAGAAGATATTCTGTTAGGGCTGTCTTTAAATAAAGTCTGCAGCAGTACTATCTTGTTCTGCTTTTGTTTATAAACTTTAGGAAGTGCTTTTATTTTTTCGAGAAATTCAATTTCTTTTTCTGCATTGAACTCAAAGTTATCAACACTATAAAGTTTTGTAGTATGTCTTAAAGGGCTGGAAAAGTCTGTGTATCCTTCCTGCATTGCATATAAAACCATCAGTAAAGCCCCGAATGGCGGCCATCCCTGCGGCTGAAGTTCTTTAAGAATTCCTATCACATAAGGTCTATAAGCAATGGCTCCTACTCCGGGTATGGAGAGGAGGTTGTTTTCATGATACCCGAAATCTCCGGGAACATCTTCATCGGTTTTCCATTCCCAGAAATAGTTTTCATAGGACTGGAAGTATACCTTTAATTCCATTCTCTTGATTTTTCAGTAAGACGGAATGAACTTACGGACAAAGGACGAAAATCTGTCTTCTTTATTGAAAGGTAATTTCCATTCTCGTCCCATAACAGCCATCCGTCTGACTCTTTATTATATTTCTGCTGTAGGAAGGTACTCAAATTTTTAAACTCAAAATCAAAACCGGAAGGTAAAAGATGCCCGTCTTTTGTCCAATAGGTTTTTCCAGGTAGACTCAGTAACGGAGTTCCTAAAAAAAGCGCTTTTTCTCCTATCACAATCCATTCTATCTTTTCCAGTCTGAATTTTGGTAATGCTACAATGCTTTCCTTACAGTCATCAATTCTGTTGAGCAAGGCAATGACCGGATGCTCTTCATTGCTTTCTTTTAACCTGACCGGAAATTTCTCACTAATTCCGAAATAGTTTTGATTGGAAGCTGGAAAAGTAAGGCGTAATGCTTTATCAATCGGCATCCAAAGCAATGCTGTTCTCATTTTTCCACTGGGAACCAGAGCTTCTTTTTTAAATAAAAGACCATCCCGGAGTTCATACAGTAAGAAATTAGGCAACTGATGAAGCTCAGAGGCTGATGCCTGTTCATCTGTAAAGCCTTTCAGCCATATGGTTTCATCATCCGTTGCAATATGAACATTCTTCCAGTCCCGGAGAGAGCCTAGATAATCTTCATCGGTACGGGGAAGTTCTGCCCAGAATTCTTTTATATTGTCTGAAGAATTTTCTGCCATAAGCTTTCAATTTCCTGCTGAATGTATTGTTTTTGTTCGGGGTTTCTAATCCAGTCGCAGCGTGTCTGCAGGTATCTTAATTTATCTTTGATTACGTTTTGTTCCTCAAAGCTTAGTTGTCCCTGATTCCATTTATCCACAAGGATTTTTACATCCTTCATCACCTCTTCCGGATTGGGAGTTTTGTTCTGCATTGCTTGTGGATGAGAATTCAGGTGATCGTCTTTTTCAATAGTTCGGTTAATAATTCCCTCCAGAATTTCAATCTGTTCCTCTGTATCCCAGATATGTTTTAAAACCCAAAGGTCTGAAAGAACGGCTTCATTTCTTCCACAAATCAGAGCACTTGCAGCAATGAGGTTCTGAAGTTTCACGGCTCTACGATCCGAAATGGCAATTCCGGTATTTCGCAGGCTCATGATGGTATTCAGATAGACTTCGTAGATAGGTTTTAAATCTATCGTTCTGCACAGGTTCTGTAATTCTCTGATCTCATTGGCATGAATTTCCGGAACTTCTGTTTCTTCTTCATTTTCCAGCTTTCTTCCTGCTAAAAGTACTTGTTGTAGGAGTTCAGGATTTACATAATCCACGTTGATTCTTACCAGAAAACGGTCGAATAATGCATTCAGGGCTTCATCTTCCGGAAGAACATTACTTGCTCCCACAAACATCAAAGCAGGTAAATGTTTTGTTTCTTTTCCTCTTTTGAAGATCTTTTCGTTAAGAGCCATCAAAAGTGAATTCAAAATGGCGGAATTGGCATTGAAGATCTCATCCAGAAAAACCATGGAGGCTTCCGGCATCATTCCTTCCGTATTGGTCAAAAGTTCACCTTCTTTCAATTTTCTGATATCAAAAGGCCCGAAAATTTCATTGGGCTCAGTGAAACGGGTCAAGAGGTATTCAAAGTTCTTTCCGTCTTTTACGGTTTTAGACAAGGTTCTTACAATGGCTGACTTTGCAGTTCCGGGAGGACCATACAAAAAGGCATTCTCTCTTGCCAAAAGACAGATTCCCAGCAGATCTACGACATCATTTTTACCTACAAAAGTATCCTTTACGTAGTTCAGAACTGTATTGAGTGTATTGATATTCTGCATCATTGATTTTCTTCAGTTATTATTCTTAATTCTCTCCAGAATGCTTCTTTGTGCATTCCAAATTCTGCAATAAGCAGTCTATTGATGAACGGAATTTCCGCCAGTTTATAGTCTTTTTTTTCAACAATTCTTTCAAGATATAATTTCTTATAAGTTTTGTCTCTCAACTCGTCTTCCCAGTGCACATTGCTCAGATCAAGATCATATCCTATTCCGGAATAATGGAATTCTGTAAGGATAGCTTCAAGCATTTTAATGAGCGGATCTTCGGGATCTACTGAATTAAGAACCGTGATAACTTCTGGCAGGAATCTTAAACATAAGTCGGCAGACAAGATAGAAGAAACGTCTCTTGTTCCTTTACATTTCGGAATGAGATTTTCCAAATTATCAGCATTACTTTCTCTTATCAGATATAATTGTGCACTGTGATACAGCACTTTTGCTGCCCAAACAGCTGTTGCATTATTACAGGTTAGCTGATCGGACAGAAATTCAAGTCTTTCTTTTTCAAACTCTGCTTCAAAATACATTTCTGCTTCCTCCTCTTCTTTCGGAGAAATGGTTGGTATATTCGAAAAAAGAGTAATGCATTCATTCTTCCTTAGCAGAAAGATTGTATCTAAAAATGGTGATTTGGGTTCCATCATGAAACAAAAATAGAATTATTTCGTTGAGAATAAAACTTTTAGGAATAGGATTGATGTTAAATTATAATGTTGATAAAAAAATACGGTTTTTATGCCCACGAATGCAAGAATTTCACTTTGAAAGGATTGTGGAAAATGTTTTTATGTTGGAAAACGCTAAGGCGCTAGGATTTTATCTGTGATAAAATTGTATGCTGCTAAAATTACTTGTAAAAAGCCACGGATGCACGAATAAAATCATTCTTGCATCCGTGGCAAAAAACTGCATACTTGCTGAAAATCTTAGATTTTCTTGCGCCTTATAATAGCCTTGTTGTATTAATCTTAGCGCCCATTAGTTTTTCCAACAGTAGAAGTTTTAGAAGAATAAAGAGATTGCTTCGTCGCTGGTGCTCCTCGCAATGACAGGTTAGGCTACTATTTCAATGATATTGTTTTCCGGATCGAGGATGACGCTTTCAAAATATCCGTCTCCAGTTGTTCTGGGTTCACCAGCAATGGTATAACCATCTTTTCTTAAGGTTTCTGTAAGCTCATTTACTTTTTCCTTACTTCCTGCGGAGAATGCAAAATGGATGATCCCGAACTGTTGGGATTCGTAGGAATTTCCGCTTTCGGAAATATCCGGTCTGGTCATGATTTCAAGACGACAACCATTCTCAAAGCTAAGAAAGTAGGATTGAAAATTTTTCATTGGATTCACATATTTTTCATTGGAAACAGCTCCAAAGTATTTCTGGTAAAATGCTCTGGTTTTCTCAAGATCTTTCACCCAAACTGCAATATGTTCTATTTTCATCTTTTAAAACTTTAATATGATTAACACTGTAAAAGTAGCCTGCATAACGATGGTATATCCGCTCTCTGTTATTCTATCTTTGTTCTGTATTTGCCTGTTTTATTTTTTCATCTTGGCAGGAGGATTTTTTGAGACAGACTAAAAAACAAAGATCCTAAGTCTCGAGTTCGAAAGCAGCAAACAAAATACTTGTATACAATTATTTACCCATTACATTCTTATAAATTGGCTTCTTCATTTCACTTTTTACAATGATGATGTCAATATAAAAGTTATTATCTTTGTGCCATTCAAAATAACATTATGAGTATTCACATCAGTGCAAAAAAAGGAGAAATTGCTAAAGTAGTATTGCAGCCGGGGGATCCGCTTCGTGCACAGTATATTGCTGAAAATTATTTAGAAAATGCAAAACTGGTAAGCAAAACCAGAGGTATCTTTTATTATACAGGTCTTTACAAAGGGAAAGAAATCACTGTAGGGGCTAGTGGAATGGGATTCCCAAGTATCGGGATCTATTCTTTTGAGCTATTTACAGAATATGAAGTAGACACGATCATCAGAATCGGAACTTGTGGAGCTTACAATACAGACCTTAAGCTTTTTGATATTTTAAATATTGAAAATGCTGCCAGCGAAAGTACGTATGCTAAATATGCATGGGGAATTGAAGAAGACATTCTTTCTCACCAGGGAAATATCTTCAATACAATCAATGAGACTTCTAAAGAATTATCTATTGATGCTAAAGCGATCAACATCCACAGTAGTGATATTTTCTACAGAAAAGATCCTAACACTCCTGAAATTGCTACCAAATATAACTGTCCTGCAGTAGAAATGGAAGCTTTCGGATTATTTGCGAATGCTCAGTACCTAGGTAAGAATGCAGCTACTATCTTAACGGTAACTGATATTATCCCAACTCATGAAAAAATTTCTGCAGACGAAAGAGAAACTGCTTTGAAGCCAATGATGGAATTGGCATTGGAGTCTGCCATCAAGAGTTTATAAGAAAAGGATAAAAGGCAAATTAACCTATTAACCTTTCAACATTATAATTAAAAAGAGCTTTACTGAATCAGTAGAGCTCTTTTTTATAGTCTGAAAAATTTTCTGGCGGTTTCAGTAGTTTCGTCGGCAACTTCGGAAATGCTGATCTTCTTCAAATGGGCAATCGTCTGTGCTACATAGGGCAGAAAGGAAGGTTCATTTCGTCTGTTCTGCATTCTCGGCATATTCTTCGGAAGCATGAAGGGGGCGTCTGTCTCAATCATCATTCTGTCCAGAGGAACATATCGGATGACTTCTTCTAAATGTTTAAATCTTTTTTCATCACTGATGGCTCCGGTAAACCCCAGATAAAATCCTTTGTCCAGATATACTTTCGCTTCATCTAATGTTCCTGTAAAGCAGTGCACAACGGCTTCTGGCAGTTTGGAAAGATAGTCATCTGTCATTTCATTAAACCTTTTAAAAGCAGATCTTTCATGAAGGAAAAGAGGTTTATCAACTTCTATTGCCAGTTCCAGCTGGGCTTTATAGCATTTCTCCTGAACAGGTCTTGGTGAGAAATCACGATCGAAATCCAATCCGCACTCACCTACTGAAATGACTTGATCCTGTTTCAACAGCTTTCTAAGCTCATTAATACTTTCATGATTAAAAGATTTTGCATCATGGGGATGAATTCCCGCTGTTGAAAATATAACATCAGGATAATCTTCTGCTATTGCTGCAGATTCTTTGCTTCCGCGAACGCTTGTTCCGGTGAGAATCATATAGTCTACTCCATTATCCAGAGCGCGATTAATTACTTCTTCTTGTTCATTGTAGAACTGTTTATTGGTCAGGTTAATGCCAATATCAATGTATGTATTCATTTGTTTTAAATTTTTGTGTTATTATTATGCTGAAAGATGGGAGTTGGAAGATGGAGGTTATGAAAGTCATAGAATGGCTATTATTTTTTTGTTTTTAATATTCCTGTTCTTGTAGCTCACCGTAATTATATGACTAAAAGCAACTTTCCGCTTCTAACATTTTCAATCTCTATTAGCGTTATTTATTTTGTATGGGTTTTAATTTCCCAGTTTTCGTTTTGTTTTGGGCTAGATTCTTTTGTTATGGTACGTTTGAAATACACGGGCAAAATTATCAATCAGGAACGCAATATTTTTGCGTAGTGAAAAAAAAATGTTGGTTAGAAGCTGTGAAATGGAAGTTACGAGGTCATAAGGATCAATTATATTTTTTAGAAGAAATCTATAAAAGGATTGTTAGACGTTATAGGACAAAAAGTAACATCCAGCTTCCTTCTTCCCGCTTCCAGCCTTTTTATTCATTGATAAATTTTTCCAGAAAACCTATCAGCCGGGTTCCACCGTGGCTCCAGCGGATACCGTGGCCTTCTTTTTCTCTGACTTCAAAAACAAGTTCATGTTTATAATGAAAGAAGACATTCCACCACGTTTTATTTTCAAGGATGTACTGAATTTTCATCATTACTTTTTCCTGCTTTTGCTGATTATTTCCCTTCACTTCACCCCAGAAGTCATCATCGCCCATTCTTCCGGTATGTTTCTCCCAAGCGCGTTGGGCAATGGTAATTTCTCCGTTAAATGGTTCTTTACAGGCTTTTATCAAGACTGAATTCAGTGGTGGAACTGTATTTTCATCACGGATACTTGCAGAAGTAAGTCTTTGACCTAAAACAATCAGCCAGTTTTCAAATGGAATGGACTCCAACTGCTTTGCTTTAACCTCATCAGTATCATTCCTATTAAAAATGTTGATAAATTGATTAAAGATTTCATCCCTGTTGATCTCAATTTCTTCATTGAAATAAGGAAGATTCCACTCCAAAGTCTTATCCTGAAATTGTTGAATATGCTGTGACAGGTTTTTCAGATGTTCTTCTGATAAAATAGCTTCATATTTTTCCTTCCAGCTTTCAGAAATCCATGGAATATATTGTTCAATTTTATTCATCATAACATTGTATCAGATTAACGAAGAGGTTTTCTTCTTTGAGGAGGTAGCTTATGAGATTGAACCATTCTTTGCAGTGATCCAGAATCCAGGCATCTGAAGAAATAATGACCTCTGAACTTTCCGCTAGAAATTTATCCGGACTAAACTGTAATTCAACTTCCCAGTTCAGTTGATTTTCAATAGCAAAATCAAGAACGATCTGTTTAATTCTTCCACTGTTAGAAACCGGTTGGTCAAAAATCCAGACCAATTTCTGAGCCTGAGATTTTTGAAAAAATATAGCAACAAGTTCTATTGCTCTTTGTGTTTGGTTTACTCTCTTATACGTTCCGTGAACACCGGACAGATCCCGGAAACAACCATCAACCCCTTCAAAAATATACGCTTCTGACAACAGGCTTTCCAATAAGATCAATACATTGAAACCGTCAAGATAAACTGTTTTATCTTTCAGATCTGAAATATCCTGTTGTTTCAATTTTCTGTCATGAATCTGTCCCTCGGATGCTGAAGCGCCACGCAGTGCCTGTATCTGTCGTGTTTTTAGTCTGTATCTGTTTCCAACAAGATCAGAGGCTGCTTTTTCTGCATATCCTCTTGTGAGTAAATACTGCATATCCTGAACAGCAAATTTTAGCTTACTGATCTGTTTTTCTGAACCGAACAGCGCATCATCGCCTGTATTTTTTCCGCGGTTTCTGTTATTCATACTCAAAAATAAAGCTTTTAAAGATAACGTTCTCTCAGATTGGGCAGATAACGCAGATTTTTCTACTGTAATCTGTGAGATCTGAGGAAAATAGAATATAAATTACTGAAAGCCTTAGCTTTAAAATTGGATAAATAATTGTCTGTACTGACTGTTTATTGTACTTTTAAAGAAAATGCACAACGTCATGAAAATATCGAATCAACTTTCCATTATTTTATTCTTCTTTTCTTGCTGTTTATTTTTTCAAAGTTGTGAAAGTAAAGGCAAAGAAAAGACTGTGAATATTTTTGGAGTGAAAAAAGATACGGAACATTTGAAGAGTGTTGATAATTTCGATAAAAACACCCAAACTATCCATGTTCTGGTTGCTTTATGTGACAATAAATATCAGGGCATTGTTCCGGTTCCTGAAAAAATAGGAAATGGACAGGATCCTGATCAGAATTTATATTGGGGAGCTGGTTATGGGATCAGGACTTATTTCAAAAAGAGTAAAGATTGGAAGTTCTTAAAATCTGAAAAGAAGGATTCAATAAGAATGGAAAGGCTTATTTTCCAGCATGCTTCAAAGAAAAACTATTATTTGGTTGCTGATGCTTATGATGGTGAGTATATTAAAAATTGTACAAAGGATTTTTTCTACAGCAGTTCAGGGCAGATGAAGGATGTACTTTCCGTTAATAATACCAAAATTGGGCTTTACGGAAATGCTAAACTTGTTTCTTATGTAGGCCATGATGGATTGATGGATTTCCAGCTCTCAGAATCTTTTAAAAATAGGGATGGACAAACAAGGGATTGCATTATCTTAGCTTGCTACAGTAAAAAGTTTTTCTCCCCTTTATTACAGGAAACAAAAGCTAATCCTTTGGTATGGACAACTCATCTGATGGCTCCCGAAGCTTATATTCTTCATGATGCTTTAACGGGATATATTAATCATGAAACAGCAGAACAGATCAGAAGCCGTGCAGCATTGGCCTATTCAAAATATCAGAAATGCAGTGTAAAAGCAGCTAGAAATCTTTTGGTGACAGGCTGGTAATATCATATTATTCAATTCAACAGAATATCGGTTATATTTTTTACAACAAAAGAGATATTTTATACAACACTTTTAAGGTGTATTAGAGATAAGTTTGCAAAGACTTAAAAATACTCTTATGAATACACTGAAAAAACTATGTTATCTCTCTGCAGCGATTCTTCTATCTGCATCTTTCGTTTCATGTTCCAGCGATGACAACGAAATTATTATTGAACAACAGACTCCCTCACAGGTTCTGGCTTCTACTCCATGGGAAACTACGGGAGCTAAAGATAAAAACGGGGCTAATGTAGCCTTAACTGATGCCAGCGTAGCCGGATATGTAGGTTTTGCTTATTTTAAAGCAGACGGAAACTTTGCTATTTACAGCTTAACTGATGTATTGAGATCAAGAGGAATATGGTCTGTAGATGCTCAGGGAAAAACAAGAACTATTACAGCTTTAAATCCTGATGCAACAACCATTTTCAAACGTGATGTTGAAATTCTTGTTTTAAACAGAAATGAATTTACGTACAGAATTCGCCCTAATGCTGCTGACCCATCTATTTATTATGATATTATCCATACAAGAACTCCCCATGCAGAGCCTAAAAACGGACAGCTTACCTTAGCTTCTACTCCATGGAAGACTACAGGAGCCAAAAATAATAGTGGTAGTGATGTAGCTTTAGACAATGCAAGTGTAGCTGGTTATGTAGGATATTCTTACTTCAAAGCTAATGGAACTTTTAAAATCTTCGGATTAAATGATGTACTAAGATCTCAGGGAACATGGACTATTTCTCCTGATGGAAAGACCAGAACTTTGGTTGCTGTAGATGCTAATGGTAATGTACTTTTCACCCGTACTGTAGAGATTCTTGTACTGAACGAAACTACGTTTACTTACAGAATTACTCCTGATGCCACCCAGCCGACTGTATTTTACGATATCATACATACTAAGGATTCTCACAAAGAACCTCAGTAGTGATTATTTTTTTTATAATAAGGAAAACCTGTCCATTATGGGCAGGTTTTTAATTTTATTGATTCAATAAGTTACTTGTTCTCATTTTGAAGAGAATACCTGAAAATCGGTAAGAGGTTCTTCTTTCCTCTTCGCTTCATTCAGAATAACAGTTGTTTTTCATTTTTAATTCAGGCAGGATATAAAATAGTTTCATTTCTTACCAATATTCTTCCCACCATTTTTTCCAAATTACATTTCCTAACTGGTCCATATCTACTTTTTCACCTATAACAGGTAAAGTAATGGGTTGGTTACTATCTTCTGCATTTTTAGCGGCCAATTCTACGGGTTCAAACCATGCATGCTGAGAAAGTTTGAATTTTGAATGATGCACAGGGATAAAGTTTTTTGCTTTTAATTCCCGTATTTCTCCGATAAGCTGATCCGGTAATGTATGAATGTAGGGCCATTTTTCATTGTACTGGCCGCATTCCATAACAGCAAGGTCAAACGGACCATATTTATTTCCTATTTCTGTAAAATGATTTCCGTAACCGCTATCACCCCCTAAAAACAGGTCTTTGGTAGGTGTTTTCAGTACAAAGGAAGTCCAGAGTGAAATATTTCTATTCAGCAGCCTTCCGGAGAAATGTCTTGCCGGTGTAAGGGTAATTCTGAAACCTTCTGCAATATCGATACTTTCCCACCAGTTCTTTTCAATGATTTTTTCTGATTTCCAACCCCAGTATTCGAAGTGCTGTCCTGTTCCCAATCCACAAATTACTGTTCCTACTCTGCTTTTTAATTCCTGTACGGTTTTATAATCCAGATGATCCCAATGATCGTGGGAAATCAATAGAAAGTCTATATCCGGCATATGTTCCGGCTTATAGTAATCTGCACCCGGAAATGCTTTTATAGACCCGGGCATTGGTGAGGCATTCCCACTGAAAACAGGATCTATCAGGAATTTTTTGCCATCAACCTGTATAAAATATGAGCTATGCCCAAACCATACCAACACGTTTTCTTCCAGAGAAAGTTTTTTTAAATCCGTGACAACAAATGGAAGGGTAGACTTTGGTGATGTGTTTTCCACTTTACACAAACTGTTAAAGAGGGCTTTGGTCATACTTTCGCCTTCCAATAAAGCTGGTGTGTTGAGTATATTCTGAAATCTCCCATTGGCATAATTGGGAAGTGTGCTGAAGTATTCCTTTCTTTTTTCATCAGGAAACTGCCCGAGCTGTTTTACTAAATTCATTTCCTTATTTTTTTACATTCTCAGCCTTTCTTCTTCAAGATCCAGCCTTGTTAAATAATGTCTTATATATTCTTCGTCAATATTCAGATTTCTTCTGTTTTCTTCCCGAAGCCAGATGCGCTGCTGTTCCAGCGTTTCAAAGTAAATTTCTTTGGCTTCATCAGACAGTTTATGTACGGAATTTTCTTTGTCTTCCTGCTCCCAACGATCCATCAGCCTGTTGAAATATTCATTTTCGTTTCTTCTTTCTTTATAATTTTCGTTGAGATATTTTAAGGCAATGCGACGCATTTCTTTTCTTAAAAAGTGTTCTGATTCTTCTTCAGAGAGATATCCTCTTCCGGAATCAGATAAATTAAGTTTTTTTATCAATACCGGTAATGTTAACCCCTGAATGATAAGGGTTGCTAAAATCACGATAAAGGTAATAAAGAGAATGAGATCACGATGGGGAAAAGGCTGCCCGTTTTCCATTACGACAGGAATTGATAAAGCTGCGGCCAGTGACACTACTCCGCGCATTCCTGTCCAGCTCATGAGTATTGGTGCTTTCATTCCCGGATCTCTATCAGCTACATTAATGAAGTTTCGCATAATTAAGGTTATGAAAACAGCTCCAAAAGAGGATAAGAAACGGACGATAATCAGAACTGCTGTAATGAGTAAGCCATAAGTAATCGCATCTGTAAGGCTTATTCCTTCTTTATTCAGACCTACCATAATCTCCGGCAGATCTAATCCGATTAATAGAAACACAATTCCGTTAATCAGAAAGACAAAGCTTTCCCATACATTGGAACCTTTAAGCCTTGATTCTGAGGTTCGGAAAATTTCATGTCTTCTGATGGAAAGAAATAATCCTCCACTTACTACTGCCAAAACACCGGATGAATGAACTTCTTCAGCAGCAATATACATCACATAAGGAGCTATCAGACTGAGTATGGCATCCATATTGACATCAGTGGGAAATATTCTTTCAATTTTGAGAAATATAAACGCCAGTACTAGACCTATTCCCAATCCTCCGAATACCATCCATCCAAAGCTTACCACTGCATCCTGCCATATAAATTGTCCGGTAGCTACAGCCACCATAGCAAACCTAAAAATAATTAATGAAGAAGCATCATTAAACAGACTCTCGCCTTCTAAAACAGTAGATAGATTTTTAGGAACTTTTACAAATTTTAAAATAGCTCCCGCACTCACGGCATCAGGCGGAGAAACAATTCCTCCCAACACAAAGCCTAATGCCAATGAAAATCCGGGAATATATGAATTGGCAACAAAAGCTACCGATATAGCTGTAAGAAAAACGACAATAAAAGCAAAACTGGTGATGATCCGCCTCAGTTTCCAGATTTCCTTCCATGAAACGGCAAAAGCGGCTTCGTATAATAATGGGGGTAAAAAAATAATAAATATAAGTTCAGGATCAATTTTTATGGGTGGCAAACCAGGAATAAAGCTAATAAGCAGGCCGGCAATCACCAATATAATAGGATAAGCTACTTTTAATCGATTGGCCAGCATTATAGCTCCAATAATGACCAGAACCAGCCCCAGATAATAAATAAAATTTTCCACCATTTGTTTCTCAATTAATTTTTAAACCAATTTATATATTTTTTGATAAATATGATTGTTTTTTATCTGGTTTTCAAACTTAACCGAAAAATATCTATAGGGATTTTGTTCAGGAATTTTTCATTTTTAAATCATCAACTCTTGTGAGTTGATGATAAATTAAAAGAGGCTGTCTCAAAGGTGTCATTCTGATACAGGCTTACAAATCTGTGAACGTAGTTCAGTAATGAAGAACCTTAATTATTTGTTTTTTAGAGATTCTTCGCTGCTCTCAGAATGACAAAAGTCTATTTCTTGATTTTTGAGGCAACCTATTTCAATCAAGTTTTGTTAAGCTAATTTTTGCTGAAAAAATGGCACCAACTGACCTACAGCTTCATTGACATAGTTTTCTCTTATCTGTAGAGACTGCACGCTCAAGCAAATCATCACTCATCCATGCGCTTCCTGCCAGACTTCCTACAATAGCCAGAAATGGTTGGGTAAAGAAGGCTTCTGCTTTGTTGTACGCATCATAAGAGATAATCTGAGTTAAGCTTCTTGTTGTAGCAAAACCGGGTGCTGTAGGGTATTGACAACGGTCTGTGTGATAATATTCCCAAGCTTCTCTTAGTTCTTCATTAGGTGCATCTTCTTATCTCATAGGTGCCAGTGGATTAGTTTGAACTTCTGTACTTTCGGCATCAGCTGTTCTTGTATTGGAACCTGCCAGTAAATAAGGCAATGCATCTGCCTCTTTTACTTTGTTTTCCCATCCGTTTCTGAACATAGATCCGATATTTACAGCACTTATCATTCCCACCGTTTTAATTCTATGATTGCTGCATTGGCTGTATATCCAGCTCCTGCACAGATTCCCATGGCTCCAGTGTTCCCTGAAGCTCTGTACAAAATTGAAAATAAGATATGTTTTTTAAAACTATGAGATTGTGTGTATTTTTTCTGTAGTCGTATTATAAATTTCTGAGGTAACATTGTCTACAAATCTCCATTCTGCAATGGATTCTCCTGCCGTAAATTTCACATGCAGATATCCTCTTTTATAAAGGTTTGCATACTCCAGATCATCGATTAGCGATGAAAATGCCTGAGCCAATGCAATTGCCTGACTAGGATCTGATGTGATTCCAAGATAACCTTCAAGACCTGGTGAAGAAACAGAACTACATGCTAACTCAGTTCCGATCATTTTCCCTTGTGCATTGGTAAGTGTCCCTAACCATGCATTGTGTGTATCACCTGCCAGCACTACTACTTTTTTACCTGCAAGGACAGAATATAGCTGTTCTCTTTCCATGAAATATCCGTCCCAAGCATCCAGATTATAAGGTAAGGTAGTCGTAATTCTTGCTATTTCCTGTGGGGTAAGGGTAGGATCCTGAGCTTTGTGTCTGGCTTTTAAAACCATCAGTTGGGCAATCGTACTCTGAAGAGCCTGCATGGTAGCCGGCTGAGCGCTTCCTAGCTTTTTTATTTCTGCTAAAATCTGATTAAGCAGCATTAATAACTCTGCAGGAACCATCATTTTGGTCATCAGGATCTGTTGTCCTAATACTTTCCACTTTGCAGTATCAGCATTGATCTGGGAGCCTAACCAAGCCATTTGCTCACTTCCAATAAGCTTTCTGTTAGAATCTAAAAAAGCAGTTTTAAATTTCACCTGATCGAAGTTTCCCGCATTATCCAAATAATCTGAATACTCTAATTGCTTATCTCTTGCAATCACCCTTGTATCCATCATGTAAAGGGAAACAATATTTCCGAAGTTGAAGCTTCTGTAAATTCTAAGATCTTTACCTGTTTTAAGCGGAATATATTCACTGTATGCTTGGAAAGCTGCCTTTTTTCTTAGTTCAAAATCACCTTCATTCGGCTGATGGTTTTCTGCTCCGGATTTATAAGTATCATTTGCAAATTCGTGGTCGTCCCACACACAGATAAAAGGTTTTTTCTGATGAGCCAACTGAAGATTTTTGTCGCTTCTGTATTGTCTGTATCTTTCTCTGTAATCGTTCAGATTTAGGATTTCTTTTGCAGGTTTATGAGCTCTGCCCAGTTGATTGGTGTATGGATTGGTTCCGTACTGTCCCGGAGCATATTCATAGATATAATCGCCAAGGTGTACTACTACATCAGCTTCAGATTTGGCAACTGCTCCATATACATTGAAAAGTCCTGCAGGGAAATTGGAACATGATACCACTGCCATTTTCACATCATTAACGGAATCTGTTTGGGATGGTAAGGTAATGGTTTCTCCTGTTACACTGGCTTCTTTGGTGTTGAGGTTATAAAATCTATAGTAGTATTTGGTATTGGATGGAATATTCTGTACATCTACCGCCACAGTAAAGTCATTGATCATTGAAGCACTAGCTTTTCCTCTTCTTAAAACCTCAGAAAAATTACTATTTCTGCTTATTTCCCAGGTAATCTCAGCATCAGCTCCTCCAGAATATCTTGTCCATAGAATAATTCCTGTTGCTGTAGGATCAAAACTGGCAACTCCGGTATCAAAGCCTGAATTTTTAAGATCATTGGGAGCCATTCCTCCCTCAGTAAAATCATCATCACTACAACTTATAATCAGAGGAGCAATAAAAAGCCCTCCGGCTGCCAGCAGTGAATTCTTAAGGAAACGTCTTCTGTTAAGTAGATTGTTATTTTCATTTTCCATCATTACTTTTTTCTGCAAAGCAACGGTATCCGTGGAAGAAGGCTGTTAACTGAGTTTTAATTATTCTTTACGCTTTTTTAAACATATGTTTAACATAATTTTTCTAAAACATAGGATAATTAAAAATGATTTGAGAGGACTAATTGCCCTCTCAAATCATTTATTTCAGATATTTAAATACATCTACAGTCTGGTATTTTGGACTTCGTTTTAAAAACTCACTGAAAAATGCAGCATGAGTAGCTCCGGAAATAATAAGGACTTTATCGTTTTCAGAAAGCGGAATCTGATTAAGGTTAGAATACATTCTCAGATTTCTTCTGTAATATTTGGCAGCTTCATCCGCTCCCTCAAAATTATTTGCGGTACTTACATAAGTCAAAATATCAGCATTAGCCGTAATCAGTTCCTGTAAAGTGGATTCTTTATTATAATCAATAAGTTTTTCTTTTACAGAAAGGTTTTCATGTTTTCCAAATCCTTCAATAAATGTGGTTATAAAACGTTTATATGTGATCTTATCTACCTGATCTTTCAGTTGTTCCCCTAGTCTATAATTGTATTGGCCCGTTTCCTGTTCATCAATTCCATATATTTTTTTCACGTTGGCTATTTTTGCAATCTGATAGGCCAGTAGCGAAACTTCGCCTTCATAAGCTGTTTTAAAGTTTTTATTCTTTAAGAAGTTCTGATAATCATTCCGGATCTTTTCATTCTCAGCCGGAAGAAGCTCAACACAAATAACTGTTGGTTTAAATTCAGCAAGCAGTTTTGCAATTTCCAAAACTTCTTTTTGACTTTTCTCGCTTTTCGGATCAAAACTAACCTTTGCTGCATCCGGTGTTTCCCCCATATGAAAGGTAGCAAAATTAAGTACCTCTATCTTTTGTGCTGATAACCACATGCTCATCAAAAATCCACAAATAACACTTATTCTTTTCATAGTTTTAATTTATGGTTCAAAAATAGAAAGTGGTACAAAAGAAAACAACCCTATATCGACGAAAAGGCTTATTTATCCGATGAAATAGTAAAAAGTTTAGATTTTTCTGAATTAGATTCAAAAAGAAGTATTGACTAAAGTCTATTTTAGATTGTTTGGCTGAAGAATTTATCTTTACAGTATAATATATTGTCCCATCCTACAATAAGTTGACAATTAATTGACTTATTTATGAAAAAATAAGAATTTAAAAGAGAAAAACGTATACAAAGAGATTATACTCTTGCCTTTAAATTAACCTGAGTTCGGATTGATTATTGTCTATTCTTCAACAAAATTCTGAGCCGACTGTACAATAGAGATTTTACCGCCAATAGAACATTGGCATGTAGAACTGTCTAACAACTCTTTTTTACCTTCAATTTCAAAATCAGAGGTATTGTCCCATTTAATCGGTGAAGGTGTACAGGAAGACCTCAAAACACTACACATTCCAAAAGGCTTAATGTTAGTGTTAGGCTGTTTGTCCTCTTCGGTAGCCTGTAGCTTTCCATCCATACTCATAAAGGATTGACTAGTTACTGTGAGCGGAGCTGGTAAAGTTCCTTTATCACATTTTAGCTGGGTTGTATCAGTGATGTGCCAGGACATTATTTCTCAATATTTAAAATTCCTTTTTCCAGATAAGATGACATTTTAGCTTTATAAACCAATTTTTCTTTATTATAGATTGTGATATTCTTAGTCAATGTTGAAATTGTAATATCCTGTATTTTACCACCATTAAGAAAGAATTCAATTTTTTTATTAAAATGTGATAACAAAGCTCTCTCAGGCAAATAGCTTTTTTTTGCTTTTAAAAGTCCATTAAGTAAAACTATTTGTTTCTCTTTCAATCTTTTACTATTCAGTAGTTGAATAGAGTTACTTTCATTAGTATCATTGACTGTAGAAGTTTCCTTATCATAATAGGAAAAATTCTTTATCACAATACTATCTACTTTTCCAGTATAAATATTTTTTATTTGTCCATTTATTAAAATGTTCAATAATATAACAAAAAATAAGATTATTTTTTTCATTTTTTAACTATTAAATTGCTTCTAACCTTTGAACCGTTGATTCATCATAGAGACCGTAATTTCCATCTTCAATTTTAATATCTAAGTGCTTTTTATAGAGTGTTACATTTGCCATTGTACTTGGTGCAATATGAAATGTTGGGTCTATATTGGCATAAGTTGCTGGTAAAGCAGATATAACCTTAATACCTATTTTTTTTGCAATTACTCCTGCATATACACTAAGGTAATTATATGCTAGTATTTTCTTTATTTCTAAAAATGTTAGCTTTATTGAGTCTTTTACTTTATAGGTTGTACCTAATATGCCATTGATTTGAGGAGTCAAATCAACAGGTAACGAACCACTAGGATGATAATAAAATGTATTAGGTACAAAACTAAAAATAGTAGAATCAGATATTGTTTTAGTAGTACTATACTGTTTGTTATTCCTAAACTTTGAAAAGAGAGCATTTGTTGCAACAGGAAAGCTACATCCCCAGATTTTCATAAATCCAGAATTTGTAAATGCATTTTTAAAATTTGTAGCATTAATCGTCCCTGAAGTAAAGTCAGCTTTTCTCATATCACAATCTCCTCCTCCACTATCTGTATTTACTAAAATTGGACCATTCCAATATGCATGAGAAAAGACATGAACCTCCTGTAATGTATTAGGGTTATTTGTTCCTATATCTTCAATCAATTTATAAATATCAGTTTTTGAAACTATCTTTTTATTATTGTTCTCAAATCGAATGCTATTATTAGCTGTCACATAGTCACTATTGATTACCTTATCAAATGTTAGTGTGCTTTTCTTAGGCGATGAGTTTGCAAAATATTCAGTTTTAGTAATAGTTCCTTCTAAAATATTAACATCATAAATAATAAAATCATTTCCCTTTTGGCTTTGGATGATTTTCTTCACATAGCTTTGAACGTATTTATCAAAAGAGCCTGAAAGCTTATAATTGTTATGGTCATCAGGATAAAATAATCCAGAAACCAATATATATTGCTTGAATGGAGCGATATTTACTTTCAAATGTTGGAAGTTAACACTTCCATTTATACCCGTTATTGTTACTGTTCCAGACATAATAATTATATATTAGTTTCTTTCGTATCTTCTTTTTCTTTCTTTTTTATCTCAACCTTTTCTTTTAACTCTGCAAACCCTTCCCTATTTACAGTTCCTGAATAAATCATTTTCTTTTTCTCATTATTATAATCATGTTCGACATCAACGTCAATAGTCTCTCCTTCATCATAATTTCGAGTATATACCAAAATACTTATCTTTTCCCCCATGAAAGCCGTATCAATAACCTCCTTCATATCACCATCCATCCATTGGGCACTTACTATTTGCTTTTCTTTAGTATAATCAAACTCACCATTTTGAGGGAGCTTATTCATTTGAGGAGCTTTGTACTCAATCTTATCTTTAGCAGTCAATAATGAGTTTGCTCCATATACATGCATTCTATCTTTTGCTCCGAACTCTGTTTGTCCATCTGTATAACCTATGAATTTTTCTTTACCATACAGGTCTAGGTGAGCTCTTGCTGATATTTCAGTATTAGTTCCAGCATTGATAATAGTTTTCTTTCCACTGTCTTGGCTTATCTCCTGCTTGGCAATAATTTTAATGTTCTGCCCAACATTGGTATCCATATTCTTTCCTGCTTTGGTTTCAATATTCTCCTCAATATCAAATTTCAGGTTCTTTGATTTTATGGTTATGGTTTCAGGAGCAGTAATGTTGATATTGCTTCCCTTTGTATCAAATCTCAATTCGTTACCACTTTTATCAGTCAATAAGATACTTTCATCCTCTGTAAACACTAATCTGTGCCCACTTCTGGTCTGTAAAGATTTTACACGATTATCCGTACCACCTCCTAAGCCTATACCTCCGTGAAACATTCCACCCATAGCAAATGGAAAGTCTGGGTTGTGATATTCAAAGTTAACCATTACTTGGTCTCCAATTTCCGGAACAGCCACAAAACCTCTATTCTGGTTTATAACATCTGTTCCACCAGCATCGGGACTCATCATTCGGATAAAATGAGTGGTATCATTCAACTGCCAATCAAACTGCACTTGTATTCTCCCTTGATTCAAAGGGTCAATATTGGAGATAACCGTTGCTACTTGTGGCTCTGCTTTTGGCATTATGAAATTAGGTTTTGGCATGAAACCCGTTCCCTCGGCTATAGCTTCAAAACTTCCTGTATAATAACCTCTAGCATCCACTTCGTGGCTTACCTCTGTTATCATCAGGGTTGTGAAGTGTGAAGTTTGGTTACTGTTTTGATTTCTCATTTCTATATCTGCTACACAACCTACAAACAGAAAAGGAACTGTTGTATTTCCTGAAGCCGTAAAAACCTCTACGGCTTTACTTCCTCTTGCACTTTTTTGGGAATCATCCACATCCAGAAACATATTAGCATTAATGGGAGTGGGAGTAAGTGACCTTGTTTTGAAAATATTATCATTCAATTCATAGGCTTTTGCTGATAAATTCCCTAAATGTTTTATGTTGTCATTAGAGCCCAGCATTTTAGTATGACTACTGCTGTTGTAACCAAAGTATTCAGGTTTTGTATGAACTGCTTTTAATTCCACTTGTACATCTGTAATATTGCTTCCATAAATAAGCTGTATAGGCTTTTCAGCGGGAGAGAGTTTTCCAAAATGTAGTATGTACCCATCATAATAAAACTGTTCTCCATAAGCTTCTGCAAGTCTTGCAAGGTAGTTGTAATGAGTTTCACAATATTGAGAGCTGTAGTTAATGTAGCCTTTATTCTGGGTGTCTATTCTGAAATCAAATTTACTCGTCCCTAATGCTTCCTTAATAATTCTATTTGCAATGATAGCTGTATTTACAGATTGACTACCTCCGAAACTTTGAGTATGTGGAGCTGAATCCATCAGAATTGTTGGGCTGTAGCCTTTAAGTACAATATTACCTAGGCTCATTTGTTCTTGGCTAAATGCAACTTTTGTAATCACTCCTACAAATGTTCTTTCAGGACTTTCGTTTTCAGGATCTTTATATTTAAAAGTTACTGTAATTCGCTTTCCTAAAAATTGTTGGGCTTCTTCAAGGTTATGGTTCTGTATTTCACCCAAAGAATCATGAGCTAGAGTCAGTTCAAAATAGTGGTGTGTTCTGGCACTTTGCTGTAAACGAAAGTGTTTAAAATGACTTATAGATTTCCCTTCAACCACAATGTCAAGCTTAACCACACGGTTAATGCCTGCTATATGGTTCTCTGAAATCTTTTCAGAATTGGAAATATTCTTTCTCATTAATACTGTGGTATTTGTGTTTATATCACCAAATATAGATAAATGAATAATACCACATATACAAATTTTGAAAAACTTAAAAAAGTGTAGTAAAACTACGATTCAATAAAATTTATCTATACCTCTGTTATATATTCTTTAAAAAAAAGTCCTATTTTTTAAAGAAGGCGTTCAATACCATGACAAAAATATAATTTGGGTTACTTTAAATACTTTTTAAAGCTGGATTATTTAGTAATTATACCTTTGAAACAGATAAAGGAGAAAGATCGGTAAAATAAGTTTTTATACGTTCATATTTAGGTATAGAAGACTTTTGGAAGGGCTAAGGTAAAAATATTTGATAAAATTTGGAGAGATAATAAAGATTAACGAAAATGGTAATTTATGTAAACTCTTTAGCCAAAGACAACTCAGATACCAATACAGCAAGGCTTTTACAGAGAAGTTTAAGCGTATATTTCAGCGTTGTGATTTTGGGAAATAAAAAAGAGGCTGTCTCAAAAGGACAGTCTCTTTTTTGTATTTCATTGAAAAAAGATTTCGATATTTTGATTTTAAAAAAATATCTTGAAAAAAAGAAGATATAAGTCAAAAAAACAGTCTGTTTTAGGCTGCTTTTGACATTTTGTTCAGATTGTGGGCAATTGCAAGTATGTCGATTTCTACCTCGACTTTATTTTTTCCCCGAAGCATGAATCGTTTAAAATTTTTGTTGTGTTTGAGTTGTGCAAAAACAGGTTCAACATCATGG
>NZ_JAGIPR010000013.1 GCF_017877355.1 Chryseobacterium jejuense
TCCACAACTCAAGAATACCCAAACAATGAGTAATGAGCAATCAGTAATGAGTAATCGGAAATGGTTCTCAAAGTAATATTCATTACAATCCTTTCCATGTGATACTCTTTACTTTATTCTTTAGCTGTTTAATTTTTCCATTCTATACTCTCCTTTAATCTTTTCCTTTTTCACGGATAAATTCTTAGTATCATTACTTCTGATAGTCTTACCGTTTGTGTTATTGACTACGTCGAAATAATATTTACCGACTGAAAGCAGATAATCATCGATGTCTGTATGGATCTTTAGCCGTTATAAGGCTATACGGTAAGCGATCCATGAGCAGCAGAATAAAATTACGAATCCCATTGTCTGGGTCCCTACGGGATGACAAAAAGGAGTGTTTATGTTTGGTCATAAACTTATATATAAATATTTTACACCTAAATGCTGTATTATTGTAAGTAAAGTACATTTTATCCTAGGATTTTAATGCAACAATCAGTTTGGTTGAACTTACAATAAATAGTATAATTTAGTGGGAGAGATGAAACCTAAAGTTTTAATAACTTTTTCGGAATAGTATAAATTAAGACGGCTATCTCAATAACTGAGATAGCCGTCTTAATTTATACGTTTATTAATCAGACCTGAATTACTCCTAAATTGAATTTCTCTGTAATAGGAGAGTGGTTAGCAGCTTCTATTCCCATAGAAATCCATTTTCTAGTATCTGTTGGATTGATGATGGCATCAGTCCATAATCTTGCAGCAGCGTAGGTAGTTTCGGTTTGTTTTTGATATTTCTTTGAAATAGTATCCAATATCTGGTTGTGCTCTTCTTCAGAAATTTCTTTACCTTGTTTTTTCAGTGTAGATTCCTGAATTTGTGCTAATACTTTAGCAGCTTGTGCTCCACCCATTACGGCAAGATCTGCCCAAGGCCATGCTACAATCAGTCTAGGATCATAAGCTTTTCCACACATAGCATAATTTCCAGCACCGTAAGAATTACCTGTAATGATCGTAAACTTAGGAACTACAGAATTGGAAACAGCATTTACCATTTTAGCTCCATCTTTAATAATTCCACCGTGTTCTGATTTTGAACCTACCATAAAGCCGGTAACATCCTGTAAGAAGATTAAAGGGATCTTTCTTTGATTACAGTTGGCTATGAATCGAGTTGCTTTATCCGCAGAATCAGAATAGATTACTCCTCCAAACTGCATTTCTCCTTTACCACTTTTAACTAATTTTCTCTGATTGGCTACAATTCCTACAGACCAGCCATCTACTCTTGCCGTAGCACAAATGATACTTTTGCCGTAGTCTGGCTTATACTCTTCATATTCGGAGTTATCTACAATACATTTGATGATTTCGTAAGTATCATACTGCTCTGCTCTGGAAACAGGCATAATTCCGAAGATATTATCAGGGCTTTCTTTGGGTGGAAAACTTTCTATTCTATCGAAACCTGCTTTTTCAGTACTTCCGATAGATTTCATTATGTTTTTGATTCTGTCTAGGGCATCTTTGTCATCCTTAGCTTTATAATCAGTAACCCCTGAAATTGAACAATGAGTAGTAGCTCCTCCCAATGTTTCGTTATCGATGCTTTCACCAATGGCAGCCTTTACAAGATAGCTTCCTGCAAGGAAAATAGAACCTGTTTTATCTACAATCATAGCTTCATCACTCATGATAGGTAGATAAGCTCCTCCAGCTACACAACTTCCCATAACAGCAGAAATTTGGATGATCCCCATAGAGCTCATTTTAGCATTATTTCTGAAAATTCTTCCAAAATGTTCTTTATCCGGGAAAATTTCATCCTGCATTGGAAGATAAACTCCTGCAGAGTCCACCAAATAGATGATTGGAAGTTTGTTTTCCATGGAGATTTCCTGTGCTCTCAGATTTTTCTTTCCTGTGATTGGAAACCAGGCTCCTGCTTTTACAGAGGCGTCATTGGCAACAACGATACATTGTCTTCCAGAAACATACCCCATCATTACTACTACACCTCCACTAGGACAGCCTCCATGTTCCTCATACATTTCATAGCCTGCAAATGCACCTATTTCTATGGAATCAGAATCTTTATCAAGAAGATAATCTATCCTTTCTCTTGCTGTCATTTTTCCTTCCTCACGAAGCTTTTGAAGCCTCTTTTCACCGCCTCCTTTTTTGATGTCGGTAAGCAAGCGATTTATCTCTGATAATTTTAATCTGTTCTGATCTTCTCGTTTGTTGAATTCGATGTCCATAGAATTTTCAATTTTTTACGCTTAAAGATACTATTTTTATGAGGAATATGAAGTAGAAGTAAAACAGATGTTTAATAGTTTGGTTATTAGTAAATTGTGAAATTTTTAACTAAAAAATATTTTTAAATAATTTATATTTTTTCTAACTTTACATAAGAGTAACAGAGGGTGAAATCCTCTGATAAATACTCTATTCCTAGTTTATTTTTTTAATAGTTTATTATTTGAAGGCCCTGAAAGTTTAAACAATTTTCAGGGTTTTTTCTGTATAATCAATGAGTGATGAATGATGAATATTTGAGATGATATTCATTATTGTCTATTTTTTGAAGTTAAAGAATTCTTTCATATTTACTGAACCATTATTTTTTCAGATTAATTTTATCTTTTTATCAATATTTGGGATGGGTATTTGTAAATTTGCCTGTTAAAATTTTAAAGAGGATAGGTTATGCATAAATTAGCACTTTTCAGATTGCATTTAATAATATTTTTATGGGGATTCACTGCAATTTTAGGAAAACTGATTCATGCCAATGCCCAGATCCTTGTATTTTACAGAATGCTCTTTGCTGCAATTTTTCTTTTTGTATTCATAAGGATATTTAAAAAAGAAAGTATAAAGGTTTCTAAAAAAATATTTTTTCAGCTGGCAGCAATAGGTTTGGCTATGGCACTTCATTGGTATTGTTTTTTTTATTCGATTAAAGTTTCCAATGTATCCATTGCGTTAAGCTGTTTATCGTTATCCACACTCTTTGCCTCAATTTTGGAGCCGCTTATCTTTAAAAGAAAAATCGATATTTCAGAAGTAGTAATGGGAGTAGTGATCGTAGCCTGTATTTTATTGATCTTCAAAACAGAATTTCAATATAAGGAAGGCATCATGTATGGTGTTCTTTGTGCTATTTTTGGGACAATATTTTCTGTTTTTAATGGTAAGATGTTTGGTAAAACGAGTTCCGGGAACATTATATTTTATGAAATATTCTGTGGTTGGTTTATTTTAATGTTATTTTATTTGTTTTCAGGTCAAATTTTTCAAATGAATGAAATAAACTACCGTGATATAGCGTTAATATGCTTGTTAGCCAGTGTTTTTACTGCCTTTCCGATGTTGGAATCAGTGAATTTAATGAAGTATATATCGCCTTTTACTCTAATTTTAACAGTTAATTTGGAACCTGTTTACGGAATTATACTAGCTTTTTTTATCTTTGGGGAATCAGAACACATGAGTCCTATATTTTATATTGCCTCCGGAGTTATGATACTGGCAATCATTGCGAATGGATTAATTAAGGCCAGGAAAACTAAAAACTTTAACTAGCATCAATTTTGTATGATGAAAAAATATTTTTTACTTGCATTTTCACTGCTCTATGGGCTGTCTCAATCTCAGATTATCAGGAAGTATTCCAACGAATTCTTAAATATAGGAGCAGGAGCCCGAGGATTAGCAATGGGAGGTGCTGTAATATCTAATCAGGATGATGTGTATTCTCCTATGTGGAATCCGGCAGGTTTAATGGCTATTGAAAAAGACTGGCAGGGAGCAGCAATGCACGCCGAATATTTTGAATCCATAGCAAAATATGATTATCTAGCCTATGCAAGAGTAATGGAAGAAGGGGTTTTTGGAGTTTCAGTAGTAAGACTTGGGGTAGATAATATTTTGAACACCACCCAGATGATTGATGCTGAAGGGAATATTGATTACGATAAAATCACAAAATTCTCTCAGTCTGATTATGCCGCTATCCTTTCATATGCATTCCGTCCGGGAGGAAACCCGAATCTTGATGTTGGGGTAAATGCTAAAATTGTCTATAGAAATGTAGGTAAATTTGCCAATGGTTATGGATTTGGTTTTGATGTGGGGGCCATTTATAAAGGTGAAAACGGATGGAAATTCGGGGGAATGGTTAGAGATATTACCACTACTGTTAACTTTTGGAGTATTAACCAGAAAGAGTTGTCAACAGTGGTAAACGGTGAAGAATTCAACCCGGCACCAAAAGATAAAATGGAGCTTACAATGCCTAAGCTGAATGTAGGGGCAAGTAAGTTATTTGAAATTAACAGCAGTGTTTATGTATTGCCAGAAGCAGGAATCAATGTGGATTTTGCAAAGACAGCATCTTTGATTTCTACTGATTTTGCAAGTATCAGCCCTTATGCAGGTGCTGAGTTAGGCTATCAGAAAATGATTTTTGTGAGATTAGGGATCAACAGATTCCAGTCTATTACAGATATAGAAGATTTAAAAAGAAAAGTTTCTTTCCAGCCAAGTGCAGGGATTGGGATCAGATATAGAGGACTTACGCTGGATTATGCTATTACGAATTCAGGTATTGGAGGTTCTAATTTCTATTCTAATTTCTTCTCGCTTAAACTGGATATGGGAGCATTCAGAAATGATTAAAATGAAGGATATGAAAAAATTATCAATATTAATGTTGGCAATTTGCTCAACAGCTATTTTTGGGCAAAAAGTTTCAGATTATAAGTATGTGTCAATTCCGGAGAAGTTTCAGAGCTTCAAAGGAAATAGTTATGGACTGGAAGAAGCCTTAGCAAAAGCATTAAAAGGTAAGAAGTATGTGGTTTTACCTGTAAATAAGGAACAGTGGTCTGGAGAGGCTAAGGAAAATCCTTGTAATATATTGAATGCTGAAGTTCTGAATGTAAAAAGTATGTTTACAAATAAACTAATGTTAGTGATAAAGGATTGTAGCAATAAGGTTATTCTTGAATCTAAAGGCCAATCAGATATAAAGGAATTTGAAGAAGGCCTTGCAGAAGCTCTGAATATGGCCTTGGTAAATGTAGGTGTATCTAATCCTGTTGCCCTACAACCTGCAAAGACTCAAGCTTCAACTACTTCTGCCAATACTGTTCAGAGTTCTGCTCCGGAAACAGCTGTGATTGCTCCTGCTACAGGATCCTCTACAGGGACTTATTCCAATGGGAAAGTGGTTGTACAGAAGATTCAGATTGATGCTAATCAGTTTATTCTGGCAAAATCAGGGAGTTCTGTACCGTTTGCGATCTTTAAAACAACTTCAAAAAATGATATATTTATTGTGAAGCTTGCTGATAATAATGTTACCATTGGCTATTTTGAAAATGGAAATATTATCATTGATATTCCACAGGCTGATGGAAGATACACCAAAGAGATCTTCACTGGAAAATAATGTAGTTTACTTCATATAAAACTAAAATAAGCTCTTTAAAAGAGCTTATTTTTTTGGAAGTATGCTGATGTGTTTTTTCTTTTTTAGGGTAACTAAGACTCTACCAAGCTATTATTTGTAAAAAATTATAAGGAAGGAAAAGGTAAAAATAAGGTAGAATCCTAATAGGAGTAAATGATAATGCATTATCATTTGCAGAATGAGTGTTTTTTCATGGTGTTATTGTTTTTGATTAATAGTGCTAATTTATGAAAAAAACATATATAATAATATTATTTGTGTAATATTTTAAATATATTTAATTTTTATTGAGTTTAATAGGTGTTTAGTGTGTGTTCTTGTAGTATTTGTCTCTTATTGAGAAAATGGATTTTAAATTGGAATTTTATAAAAAAAAGTTCATTTATTTGTGAAAAATAAATTGATATGCTAAGTGAGACTACCCATTGTTATTGAAAAACTCCCAAATCACTTTCGCTTTACTTTTCCCTAAGATCTCTTCCAGGGTTTCCCGATTGGCTTCTTTAATTCTTTTTACAGACTTAAGTTTAGACAGCAGTAATTCAATGGTTTTTTCTCCTACACCAGGAATTTCTTCCAATTCAGATTTTATAGTGGAATTTTTTCTTCTTGTTCTGTGATGTTTTACCCCAAATCGGTGAGCTTCGTCCCGTACTCTTTGCAGAATTTTTAAAGTTTCAGATTTTTTATCAAGATATAAAGGAATAGAATCTTCCGGGAAGAAAATTTCCTCCAGTCTTTTAGCAATCCCTACAATGGTAATTTTCCCATACAATCCCAATAATCTCAGACTTTTGACAGCAGAAGACAACTGTCCCTTTCCACCATCAATAAGAATCAGCTGTGGAAGACTTTCGCCTTCATCAACCATTCTTTTATACCGGCGATAAATCACTTCCTCCATTGTTGCAAAGTCGTTGGGACCTTCCACTGTTTTAGGATGAAAAATTCTATAGTCAGCCTTGCTGGGTTTTCCATCTTTAAAAACTACACAGGCAGAAACCGGATTGGTTCCCTGGATGTTTGAGTTATCAAATCCTTCAATATGTCGTGGCTCTACAGGCATTCTGAGAAGCTTCTGCATTTCAGCCATGATCCTGTTGGTATGTCTTTCCGGGTCAATAATCTGAACCTGCTTTAATTTTTCCAGACGATATTCTTTTGCATTTTTTTCCGAAAGTTCCACGATTCTTTTCTTATCCCCAACTTTAGGAACAATAAGCTTTACATTTGGAATTTCCACAGACAAATGGAAAGGAAGTAACACCTCTTTCGAATCAGAGCTAAATTTCTGTCTGATCTCAATTAAAGCCTCTTCCAGAATATCTTCATCACTTTCTTCAAGAATTTTTTTGATTTCTGTAGTGAAACTCTGGATAATATTTCCGTTTCTTATTTTAAAGAAATTGACATAAGCTGCCGTTTCATCACTAGTCATGCCGAAAACATCCACATCATCAATATTTGGATTTACTACGGTGTTTTTAGCCTGATAATCTTCCAGAATATCCAGTCTTTCCTTAATGATCTGTGCTTCTTCAAACTGAAGATTGGAGGCAAGCTTCATCATCTGATTCACCAGATATTCCTTTGCTTTTCGGAAATCTCCTTTAATGATTCCACGGATGGCATCTATCTTATCATCATAATCTTCTTTGCTTTCAAGGTCTTCACAAGGTCCCTCACAGTTTTTAATATGATATTCCAGACATACCTTATACTTTCCGTCTGCAATTTTAGAAGGCGAAAGATTCAGATTACAGGTTCTGAGCTTATAAATATGTTTGATCGTATCAAGCAAGATCTTTGCAGGACGTACCTTAGCATAAGGACCATAGTATTCCGAACCATCTTTAATAACATTTCTGGTCAGGAAAATTCTTGGAAAATCTTCATTTTTAATACAGATCCATGGATAGGTTTTGTCATCTTTCAGCATGACATTATAAAACGGCTGATGTTCTTTAATAAGATTGTTTTCCAGCAAAAGAGCATCATATTCGCTGTTTACGATGGTCGTTTCCAGACGCTGGATTTTACCGACCATAATCTTGATTCTGTATCCGGAAAGATTTTTATTGAAATAGGAGAGAACCCTTTTCTTTAAATTTTTAGCTTTTCCCACATACAAGAGTTGCTCGTTTTTATCATAATAACGATAAACACCAGGTTCGGAAGGTAAAGTTTTGAGCTGTAGTTCTAAAGAAGGATTCATATAACAAAATTAAGGATTCTTTCTCTTTAAAAGAAGAAAACCTGCAGAATGCTCTACAGGTTTTAAAATTTTATATTGAATACGCTTATCCGTTACTCATTTCGGTATAAGTGTTGACAAGAAAACTGAAGTAATCCCATTCAACAGAATTCTTAGGATAAAGTTTCATGAATTCCTGATTATCACCAAAAAGAAAATCATAATTATCTTCAAAATCATCTTTGTGAAGCCACATTACTTTATCACCTTTCTTTACATAATAGGATTTGATAACACCACCACCCAACTGTGGACCACCCATTACTGCAAATCCACCTGTTTCTTTGGCTCTTGGATCATGATACACGGAAATGATATCATCAAAACCGGGATTAATCACTTGCATCAAGAACTCTTTGTCGTCCTTTTTATTTTTTAGAGAAACAGTTTGGTTTACAAAATAGATCCTGTCATTGTTGGTTCTTTTCGTGAGCTTCTTGGTACTGTAATTTCGGATATTTCCCATGTATCTTGAAACTTTCATGAATTTTTCCGCATTACTTGGATATACATACATCTCACTGATCTGATCTGCATTGAAATTGGCTGACTTCTTAGTAATACTGTCTTTAATGGCTACTTCATAGATCTGTCCTTTTTTAGTTTCAATTTTATTACAGAATCCTTTGTAGGAAGTACCGTCTTTGAGAATAATGGTGGAAGTTTTTTTAGGAGAAGGCGTATTAAAACCCTCATTGAAAAGGTAAGCCTCCATTTTTTTGATGTCTTCTTTAGAATATTTTATTTTCTGGGCGAAGGAAGTGGTCCCTGCAACGCATAATGCAAGCAGTAAAGTTTTCAGTCTCATGTAGTATAGTTTTTAATTTCTGCGGTAAAAATAACAAATTAATTTACTTCCTCAGATAAAAAGATAGAACAGTGAAATTAAGTTTCTCTAATTATTGTTAAATGCGTAATTTTAAGAAAATTTTTTAGAAATGATATACGGAGTAGATGTTTTTACTTTCCATGATGTTCTGGAAATATGTAAAAAACCTAATAAAGCCAAGCTGAACAAAGCAGCCAAAGACCAAATTTTAAAATCTCAGAAAAACGTACAGCAAATTGTAGAATCCGACAGATGTGTATATGGGATCAATACAGGGTTCGGGCCACTGTGCGATACTAAAATATCAGCAGATGAAACCGCTCAGTTACAGTATAACCTGATTATTTCCCATGCAGTAGGGGTAGGAAAGCCAATTGAAAAAGAACTTTCTAAAATCATGATGATTGCTAAAGTTCACGCTTTATCAAAAGGATTTTCAGGAGTTTCTCTTGATGTGATTGAGAGAATGATCCTGATGCTTGAAAAAGATATTATTCCTGTAGTTCCTGAGCAAGGATCAGTGGGTGCATCCGGAGATTTAGCTCCTTTAGCACATCTGGTATTACCTTTATTAGGTCTTGGACAGGTTTGGGAAGGAGATAACGTTTCGGATACCATGGAAGTATTGGAAAAACATAATCTTGAACCATTAGTTCTTGGTCCAAAAGAAGGATTAGGGTTGATTAATGGGACACAGTTTATCTTGGCACATGCAATCAAAGGCTTAGAGAAATTTGAATATCTGTTGGATCTTGCTGATATAACTGCTGCAATGAGTATTGAAGCGTACAGAGGTTCTGCAAGTCCGTTCAAAAAAGAACTTCATGATATCAGACCATTTGAAGGAAGTAAAAAAGTAGCAGCAAGAATGCTTAAGTTCCTGAAAGGATCAGAAAATATGAAAGCTCATGAAGATTGTGAAAGAGTTCAGGATCCCTACTCAATGAGATGTGTGCCACAGGTTCACGGAGCCAGCAGAAATGCGTTTGAACATCTTAAACATATGGCAGAAACAGAATTGAATTCTGTAACAGATAACCCAATTGTATTAAGTGCAGAAGAATCTATCTCTGGAGGAAACTTCCACGGGCAGCTGATGGCTTTACCATTAGATTATGCAACCCTTGCAGCTGCTGAACTAGGAAATATTTCAGACAGAAGAAGTTATTTACTATTGGAAGGAAAATACGGACTTCCGAGATTATTAACAGAAAGCTCAGGATTGAATTCAGGATTTATGATCCCTCAGTATACATCTGCAGCATTGGTAACAGAGAATAAGACATTGTGTTTCCCGGCATCTGCAGATTCTATTCCTACAAGTTTAGGACAGGAAGATCACGTTTCCATGGGAAGTATCTCAGGAAGAAAATTCAATCAGGTTCTTGGAAATCTGGTTAATATTTTATCTGTTGAATTAATGTTTGCAGCTCAGGGATTGGAATTCAGAAGACCTTCGAAATGTTCTAAGATCATTGAAGAAAACTTCACGGTTCTTCGTTCTAAAGTTGCTAAGCTTGAAGATGACAGATTGATTGGTCAGGATATGCTTGCAATTGCGGAGCTCATCAGAGAAAGAAAGTTTATTGTAAACTGATCTAATAAAAATGAATAGCTTCCGAAAGGGAGCTTTTTTATTTTACTCTTGTAGATATTACTGATTTCGCAGATTGAATAATAAGATAGTATAATCAATATTATCTATGTAAAATACAAGATGTAGATTTTAAATTTTAATGAAAAAATAATGATAATACAAAGAACCGATTCCAATTCTTCAGATTTTAAAATTCTTGTGAAATCTCTTGATGCCAACCTTGCCGAACATAACGGAGATGATGATGCATTTTTTGCCCAATTTAATAAAATAGATAAGATTAAAAACTGTATTGTTGTTTACATTGATGAAGTTCCGGCAGCGTGTGGTGCTTTCAAGGAACTTTCAGAAGATACTGTTGAAATCAAAAGAATGTTCACCAATCCTGAGTTTAGAAAAAGAGGCTTAGGTTCTTCCATTGTAAAAGAATTGGAAAATTGGGCTAAGGAATTAGGCTATCAAAAAGCAGTTCTTGAGACTTCTAAGGAACTTACCAATGCCATTTCTGTTTATGAAAAAAGTGGATTTCAAAGGATTCCTAATTATGGGCAGTACATTGATGTGGATGGCAGTGTTTGTTTTGAAAAAGAATTGAAATAGGAAAAAAAATGAAATTAGAGGAGTGGTAAGTCGAAGTTTTGACGGGGATGTTCCGGCCTCCACTAAGATTCTTACCCATATTTATTAAAATGCACTCTTTTAAATATTTAGATTTAGCAGCCAATTAATATTCATATAATGCTAAATTCACTTTTTTAAAACTTTTAATTCTCATGAAAGTGTTATATTGTGACTCCAATCAAAATTATAACATATGAAAAAAAGTGTATTTTTCCTGGCATTATTTTTTGCCTTAAACTCCTGTACACAGGAAGAACTTCGCAATGAGAGTTCAAACACTGAAATGTCTCAAAAAAATCCGTTAACAGAAAAACAGATCAATGAAAGGATTAATGAGGCCATAAAAAAGGATGGAACTTTCAATTGGAAGAATGAATCCGATCATTTTCTTTGGAGTGCTATTTTCCGCGGTAACAGAATGGTGTCTATTGGATTTGGTTCGTCCAAAGATGATTTTGACAGAAGTAAATCTCCGGATAACAAGAATATGGAAGAAGAGATTTTAAATGTCATTGCAAAATCTGAAGGAAAAGGATCTGCAAGATTTCTTTTGAATTCCGACCAATATCTTAACCAGATGGATGTTACCATCGAAAAAGAGGAAACAATAACAGCTCTTCGCCAGATGAAAACCATCCGATATGTAGAACCTGCAGACTATCATTATTTCGAAAACGAAGCTAAATACAATACCACCTCAAAATCTTCAGGTAGCGGTTCTTCAGGCTGTGGGTTTTCTACAGCCACTTTAAGTGCAGTAGATTATACTTCCACCACACCAAGTGCAAAAATTCCATGGGCATTTGCCAAGCATAATATTCCTGATGCCTGGAGTTACAGTACCGGAGCTGGAGTAACTATCGGTCTTATTGATACTGGAGTTTCTCCGGATCAGTCTTTATTAGGATCTAGCTTTAATAATGGAGCCTCTTCAGGAAGAACGATCAGTAAATTTGGGGTGTATAATTCCGATGGTTCAGCGGATCAGTGTGGGCATGGAACTAAAATGGCTTCCGTAATGACTGCTCCTAGAAATAATGCAGGACTTCCGGTAGGAGTAGCTTATAATGCAAATCTTATTGCTTATCGTGCTGCTGAAAATGTTGTATTGGAAACTTCCAGTGAGCAAAACGGAGTGAAAACGGCATTTACAGAATTAGGAAACAATACCAATGTAAAAATCATCTCTATGTCTATGGGGCATATTTTTTCAGTAGGAAAAATTGAGGATGGAGTGAAATATGCTTATGCCAGAGGAAAACTGATTTTCTGTGCAGGAGGAACATCTACCAGCTTTACAACTTTTGTAGGCGTTATTTTCCCAGCTTCAATGTCTGAAACGCAAGCGATAACAGGGGTAAAAGAAGGTACTTCAAACCAAAAATGTGATGTTTGTCACTCTGGAAGCCAGATTGATTTTACCTTCCAGATGGAAAGATCGTCAGGAAATACAGTTCCGGTTTTAAGTTATTACAACGGGGAGGCTGATTATGTGGGTGGATCTTCTGTGGCAACGGCGGCCACTGCGGGAATTGCAGCGCTGGTTTGGGCTAAAAATCCATCATGGACCAGAGATCAGGTACTGAATAAAATGAGACAGTCGGCAACGTATTATCCCACTGTTAATTCAAGCTATGGCTATGGAAACATCAATGTTTTAAAGGCTGTACAATAATTTTTTAGAGAGGAAGCTGGAGGCTGAAAGAAAGGAAATATTGGAGTCTGATGTACTGATTGACTCATCTCAATCAAATCGTAGATAACAATTTATTTTTCTTTTTAATGACTTCCGGCTTCTTTTTTATACTAATCTTTAATCTCCCGGCTGATAATCCAAAGGAAGCATTTTTTCAATTTTATTTTTCGAAAATTCTCCCTGGGTAGTAAGCCGATCGGGTGTGGTAATATTTCCGTCTTTTGAAACTTCAAAAGATTCTCCTTCCTCCGAATATAGAAAAGTAGATAAGTTTCTACTGGATTTACCCCTGATAAACTGATTGTTCTTAATATTTTCATAAGGTACCTTGACATAATTAACCTGAAGAATATCTTTAAAACCAAAGAAAACCTGCCCGTTTGTTCTTTTCACATAATCATAATCGGGGATCAGTGTTTTGGTGATCGCAAGCGTATAAGGTTTTTGACTGCTCTTTTTTTGAGAAATAGCTTTGATGTTTTCAGGAATATTAATTACCTGTGAAGATCTTGTCATTAGCATGAAATCCTTTAAAGTATTCAGTTCCTCTTCAGTAGGGTAATTTGAGTTGGGAATTTTTACAACCTGATTTACAATAAATCCGTTTTCAGAGATTGTATTATTGTAAATGTTTCTGAAAAAATGAAGTGAACTTCCCTCATAGGCATTCATTCTGTTAATTCTAACCTTATCTGTATTTTTTGTTTCCTTAAAGAAACTTGTTCCGATATAATTGGTGATATTCGTATTAAAGTCTGTTGAATAATCAATCAGATTATACTCAATTTCATATCCTAGATTTTTATTTTCAATGATTAAAGTTTTAGGTGCTTTTACCTTAAGCAGCTTCTTCTTTTTGTTATAAGAGAATTTTAGTGTCTTTTGATTTTTTATTTTTACATTCTCGAGGTCATCTCCAATAAAATTACGGAGAAAGACATTGATATAATTGGTATAGGCTTCGGAAGTGTAGGGAATTAATACTATCTCTTCAATAACATTCGTTTTAGTTAAAACAACTTTTAGGTTTTTATTGACAACCTCCGAAATTTCTGTGCTGAATATTTCATAATTTTCCTTCTGGAAAACAATATTGCCGTTGGTTTGTGTAGAAAGGGGAAGGATAAAAGTTCCGTCCTCTTTTGAGAGTGTTCCCGTTTTTGTTCCGTCAAGATAGATGCTTACATTGTCCAGCCTATGCTCAGTATCATCTACCACAGTACCTTTGATAACTTGAGCAAAAGAAACGGAATAAGTGAATAAAAAAAATAGTAATATCGTTTTCATGGTCAACAATATTACTAAAGTTTTAGTGATAAAAAAAGAGCTGATTAAGAATTGTTTATCCGATCCTTACACTTGTCATACTCAGTGACCCTCCAATAAGTTCATCATTGAATAATACTAATTCTTCAGTCTGATCCTTCAATCCTAAGGTGTAAATCAAAGGCAAATAATGGTCTGGCGTAGGAACAGCGTACTGTAAAGAAGTTCCCTGTTTATGATAATCAATAATCTGCTGAAAATTGCCATCCAGAAGCCAATTGTTGGTTTTTTCACGGGCTTCTATCGCCCAGTCCCAACCAGCACCAACGGTATTGATGTTCTTCCAATCGATCATACGCAGGTTATGAACAATATTTCCACTTCCTATAATCAGAATTCCTTTCTCACGAAGCTTATTCAGCCTTTTGGCAAGGTCATAATGGTATTGTGGAGGTTTTGTATAATCAATACTGAGTTGGATCACCGGAATGTCGGCATTAGGGTATAAGTGTCTGATAACAGACCATGCCCCATGATCCAGTCCCCAATTGTGATCTTCCTCTACTTCTACAGGAAGCAAAAGTTCAGCTGTTTCCCTGGCCAGTTCCGGACTTCCGGGAGCGGGATATTGTACTTCAAATAATTCCTTCGGGAATCCATAAAAATCATGGATGGTTTTGGGCATTTCCATAGCAGTAACAAAGGTTCCCGACGTATACCAATGTGCCGAAATACATAGGATGGCATTCGGTTTTGGAATCTCAGTGGCTGTTTTGCGGAATCCCTGTACAAATTGGTTTTCTTCAATAGCATTCATAGGAGAGCCATGTCCAAGGAATAAAACCGGCATTCTCTGTGTGTTGTTGAAACTTTCACTTATATTTTGAAGATCGTTGAGGTTCATAAGGATTGAATATTAATAAAAAAAGGTCCAAGGTTTTTTTAGTAAAAATCCCTGAACCCTTTATAATGTATGTTATCAATTACGCTTGTTTTACAAACTGTAATTCACCAACGATTTTTACATCATCACTTACCATTACACCTCCTGCTTCAAGAGCTGCATTCCAGTTCAGTCCGAAATCTTTTCTGCTGATTTTTCCTTCAAAAGAGAAACCTGCTTTTGTGTTTCCCCATGGGTCTACATTAATTCCACCGAAGTCTACATCTAATGTTACAGGTTTTGTAATCCCGTTGATAGTAAGGTTTCCAACTACTTCATTGTTCAGGTTCTGAGAATCAAAAGTGATGGTTGGATGAGCTTCTGCATTGAAGAACTCAGCAGACTTTAAGTGATTATCTCTGTCAGTATTATTAGTGAATACAGAATCCGTTTGGATAGTAGCTGTAGTTTTAGCGTTTGCAAAGAATTCGTCTTCAGATTCAATTTCAGCTGTGAAAGTTCTGAAGCTTCCTTTTACATTAGAAATCATCATGTGTTTTACTTTGAAAGTAATTTCACTATGCGTTGGGTCTAAAATCCATTTTGTTGCCATTGTAATTTTGTATGTTTTTGTTATTATTAATGATGCAAATTTAGAACAGAAAGCATATACGAGTCATTGATATAGGATAAGAAATGAAATAGCCTCATTTGAATGATGAACTTTTCTTTTATTTAACCTTTCAGCTTTCCATTTTAATATTCTCAATCAATGTATCTCAGATAAAATCCTTTCAGCTTAAAAATATACCTTTTTAAACAAACTTTGCGTCTTCGTGTTTCCCCAACTAACACCACAAAATCCAACTATTAAGTTAAGAAATAATTTCTATTGATGGATGAATTCCATTTTATGAATGTTTTATTTTAACGTTTCTTAACGGATGGTTTTTATTTCTTATTTTTGACGGATTCAATTTTATACAATGAAATTACATAAATTTTCTTTATTGATGCTTGTTTTGGGTAGCTCAGCATTTGCCCAGACTCAGAAGTTTACAATGGCGGAGGCTGTAAATGGGATGAGAACGAACCTTGCCGTGAAAAATATTTCACAGTTTTCATGGTCTGCAGACGGGAAATCCTATATTCAGTCCGTAAAAGGCGGATATCTGGCTACAGATTTAAAAACAAACAAACAGGATACTCTGATATCCTTGACACAGCTGAACAGACAGTTTGCGGATAATAAGCTAAAATCTGTTCCACCTATTAAGTTTACAGGAGTATCTAACGGATATTTCAATACCAATGGTAAGATGTTCTGGATTGAAAAGTCAGGAAGCGATTGGAAAATAAAGAATTCAGCTACGGTAGATCAGGACGCAGCTAATGTAAAAATGTTTGGTGACGGGCAGACTTTTGCCTTTACCGCAAAGAATAATTTATTTGTTAATAAAAATGGGAAAACCATAGCGGTAACCAATGAAGCTAATGAGAATATCATCAGCGGTCAAACTGTTCACAGAAATGAATTCGGGATTGATACCGGAATTTTCCCGGCACCGAACTCTGAAAGTATAGCATTCTATAAAATGGATCAGACCATGGTGGCAGACTACCCAATCATTGACTGGTCTGTAACTCCTGCTGTAAACCATAACATCAAATACCCAATGGCTGGGCAAACCTCTCATCAGGTAACATTAGGGGTTTTCAATATCAAAACTCAGAATACAACGTTCCTGAAGATTGAGGGTGAAAAAGACCAATACCTGACAGCGGTTACCTGGAGTCCTGATTCAAAATATATTTTTGTAGCGGTACTAAACAGAGGGCAGAATCACATGAAGATGAACCAATATGATGCTGCTACAGGAACTTTAGTAAAGACTTTATTTGAAGAAACAGATAGCAAATATGTAGAGCCACAGCATCCACTTACTTTCTTCCCGAATTCAAATACGGATTTCATCTGGCAGAGCCAGAGAACAGGATATAATCATCTGTTTCATTACAATCTTGAAAAAGGATTGGTAGCTCAGATCACAAAAGGAGATTGGCTGGTAACTGAGGTTTTGGGATTTAATGAAAAGAAAAAAGAGATTTTCTTTACTTCTACCAAAGAAACTCCTCTGGAAAGACATTTATATAAGATCAACTGGGCAAACTTCAAGATGGAAAGATTGGACGCTGCTGAAGGAATGCATTTTGGAGTCCTAAGTAATGATGGAAACTATATCTATGATGCTTACAGTAATGGAAATACACCCAGAGTAGGAAATATTATTAATACTTCGAATTTAAAAACAACCAATATTCTTACGTCTGAAAATCCATTAAAGAATTATCAGAGACCGGAAATTAAAAATGTAGAATTAAAGGCTGATGACGGAACCCCTTTATATGGAAAGATCATCTTGCCAACAAATTTTGATCCGAACAAAAAATACCCTACCATTGTTTATCTATACAACGGACCGCACTTACAGCTGATTACAAATAGCTTCCCTGCTTCCGGAAATCTTTGGTATGAATATATGGCTCAAAACGGATATATTATCTTCACAATGGACGGAAGAGGTTCTGCCAACCGTGGAATGAAATTCGAACAGGCTGTTTTCAGAAACTTAGGAACAACAGAGATGAATGACCAGATGAAAGGGGTAGATTACCTGAAATCACTTCCTTATGTAGATGGTGATAAAATGGGTATCCACGGATGGAGCTTCGGTGGATTCATGACCACAAGTTTCATGCTCCGTAAACCGGATGTATTTAAAGTAGGAGTAGCTGGTGGACCGGTAATTGAGTGGAATATGTACGAAATCATGTATGGAGAAAGATATATGGATACACCACAGGAAAACCCACAAGGATATGCTTCGGCTAATCTTTTGGATAAAGTTCAGAACCTGAAAGGAAAACTATTGATGATTCACGGAGCACAAGATGATGTAGTGGTATGGCAGCATTCCATTAAATTCATCAAATCAGCAGTGGATAATGGTGTTCAATTAGATTACTTTGCTTATCCGGGACATCCACACAATGTGATCGGAAAAGACAGAGTTCACCTGATGCAGAAAATAACAGATTATTTTGATCAGTATCTGAAGAAATAATAACAAAATCCAGCCATTTGGTTGGGTTTTTTGTTGGAAATCGTAAGGACGCAAAGAATAATGATGCTGTTTTAAGGCCCCAGAATTTTATCTGCGATAAAATTGTATACAGCTTTATAATTGCCACTAATGCACGAATGATTTTTATTAATGCATAAAAAAGCTATGTGTCTATGTGGTTAAATATTTTTTTAAACCACATAGGCACATAGAATATTGTAGTACAAAATAACTTGTGTAGATCTTTCTTGCTGAAAATCTTATATTGAACGAAGTCGAAATGTTCTTGCGTCTTAAAAACAACATGATCTTTTACTTCTGCGCTTACCCGAAACACCTATTTCTGTTAAATAGGGACTATATTATTCGTAGAACTCTTTAATGACATAGTTTCTTTTGTTCAGTTTATTAAGTTCTTTTAAAAGATAATAACGATGCAGGAACCCTGTTAAAACAACAATTTTTTTATGAGGATACTTTTCAGCTATATGATAAATGTTTTTTGCCATAGTTTGATTTCTGAGATCCCAAAACCCGGACATTAATTTAAACCCATCCCTATAACTTATTTTTTCACCATTGGGCTTTGTCACATATCTGTTAGCAAATTCAGGCCTTTGGTCTGTGATCTTTATTAACCCTAAATATTGTGCATTTTGTCTTCTTTCAGAAATTTTATCCGTTGTTTTATTATTGAAATTTTCAGGAGATAATTCTGCGATCTTCATAAGCTCCTTGGTAGTATTGAGAAAATCTTCATATAATTTTGTTTCGGCAGATGACAGTTGTTTAGATTTGTATAAGCTGTCAATCAACTTTACAGACAGGTTGTCTGCAGGAACCATTCCTCTATCTTTCCGGTACTGATTTCTGCCTTCAAAATCAAAAGGAAATCTTAATGTTCCAGGATATTTTTTAAGGTACAAATTAGTTGCAGTGATCTCATTTTCTTTAGAGGTATTATTAGTTTCATATTCTTGCATTCCCTTACTGTCAACTTCATGGAGGGTGATATCCGGTTTTATCTTTTCAAGCATTGCAAATAATATGGCAGGGTGGTAATTCGGTACACTGTCATGTATATTTCCGATCACATATATTTCCGTTTTATTTTGTGAAAAATAAAAGTTAGTCATTAGAAAAAGGAAGAATACCAGTGAATGTCTCATTTTCATAAAGTTATTAGATCCAAATATAGATAAGTTTACATACTTAACAAAAGATATCTCTTTATTTAATCAGTTTGAATCGAATTCCGATCTTATCAAACATCAATGCATTTGCGCTTTCATAGCTGTAAATTTGCTTATATAAAATCAAAATCAACAATATGGAATTAGGAATAGGAATGTTCGGTGATTTGGCTTTTGACCAGTCAACCGGAAAATATAGAGATGCAGGAGTTAAGATTCATGAAATTCTGGAGCAGGTGAAGTTCATGGATGAGGTAGGAATAGATGTTTTTGCAATGGGAGAACATCACCGTCCGGATTATGCTGTTTCTTCACCGGAAATGGTATTGGCAGCAGCGGCAAGCATCACAAAAAATATAAAACTGGCGAGTGGAGTTACGGTTTTAAGCTCATCTGAACCGGTAAAAGTATATGAGGATTTTTCAACATTGGATCTGATCTCCAATGGGAGAGCAGAAATATTCGTAGGACGTGGAAGTTTTATTGAATCATTCCCGCTATATGGTTATTCTTTGAATGATTATGAAGAACTGTTTGATGAAAAGCTGGATTTGTTGTTAAAGATCAATTCTGAAGAAAATGTGACCTGGTCCGGAAAGCTTCGTGCTCCTATGAAAGACCAGACGGTGTATCCAAGAGCAAAAAATGATGGTAAACTTTCCATCTGGAGAGCGGTAGGAGGAACTCCACAGTCTGTTTTAAGTGCAGCTCAATTAGGAATGCCTTTAGTAGTAGCCATCATTGGAGGAATGCCGATTCAGTTTAAAAACCTGATCGAATTCTATAAACAGGAATATCAAAAAGCAGGGCATGATATGTCTAAAATGCAGATTGCTATTCATTCACATACTTTTGTAAGTGACGATCAGAATGTGGTAGACGGATATTTCCATAACTATAAATCTCAGATGGATAGGATAGGTTCCTCCAGAGGTTGGGCTCCTTACACGAAATTGCAGTATGATGGCGGAAGAAGTAAGGATGGAGCATTATTCATCGGAAGTCCGGCTGAAGTAGCGGATAAAATTGCTTATATGAAAGAGCTCTTTGGAATCACAAGATTCATTGGGCACATGGATATTGGTGATCCGGCTCACGACATCATGATGAAGTCTATTGAACTCTTCGGGAAAGAAGTAAAACCATTGGTACAAAACCTGTAATGACAGGTTTTATTTAACCACAAAAGTCGCAAAAGTTTTATTAAAATAAAGCTTTTGTGGTTTTTGTGGTTTAAAAATTAGATAATTTCAATCAGACTTCCTCTTTCCTCATCCTTAATAATATTGAGTGCTGTAGGAATCTTTTCCTTAAGTTCTTCTACGTGAGAAATAATTCCCACAATTCTATTCTCCTTCATCAGGTTAGTAAGCGTTTCAAATACAATATTTACAGATTCCGTATCCTGAGTTCCGAAACCTTCATCAATAAAGAAGAAGTTTTTATCGGCCTGAGCATTAGACTGAACACTTTCTGCCAAGGCTAAAGCAAGACTTAAAGATACCTGAAATGCCTGTCCACCCGAAAGCGTTTTCACACTTCTGCTTCTGCCTTCGTTGAGGTAATCGATGATTTCAAAATCATTATTTTCATTAAGCTGTAGGCTTAATTGATTTCTTGTCATTCTATGGAAGCGGGTATTGGCATGATCACATAGCTGTCTCAGATAGATAGAAGAAACATATTGTACAAAGCCGGCACCTTTAAACAGATTCATCATCAGTTTCAGGTTTTCAGAACGTTTTTGAAGCTTTGTTAATTCCTTTAGAAGCTCTTCTTTTTTCTTGTATTCCTTTTCTAACCTTTCTTTTTCAGCAATCAGGGTCACAACAGAGTCGTTGATCTGCTTCAATTCAGCTTGGGCTTCTGCAAACTGTTTTTCAGTCAATGAAAACTGTTCATCATCAAAGGAAAGGTTTTTCAGTTTCAGCTCCAGTCCTTCAATCACTTTCTTCAGGGTTTCAAAATCAATTTTGAATTGCTGGATTTTGGCTCTTGTCTCCTGAATATTGATTTCCAGTTGCAAAATATTTTCCACCTCATGAAATGCTGTGAAATGATATTCATTTAAAGCCTTATCAATAGTTTGCTGGTTCTCTGAAATTTCTTTTCCAAGTTCTGCAATCTGTTTTTCAGACTGGTTGACAATCGCTTTCTGCTCCGCAAGTTTAGGAGCGAGATCCTTTTCTTGTTGAGTCGCTTTTTGATAGCTTTGTTCTGTTTCCGTATTGGATTGTACTAATTTCTGATGAACTTCTTCAACTTCTGCTACCGTTTGTTGTGCATAATGCTCCCACTCCAGAATTTTAATGTTGTAACGGCTGATATTGATTTCTTTCTGCTTTGTAGCCTCTTCCAGTTTGAACGTTTCCAGAGCATTTTTATATTTTTCCAGAACTTTACTTTCTTTTTCAAGGGTTTCTCGCTCCAGGTTGATCATTTTGTCCGTTTCTTCAATCTTCTTTTCCACAGCGAAAGAATCAGATCTTTTTTTCTCAAAATCATCCTCCTGATCAGGACTGAATTGCTTCCAAGTAAACTGTTGAAAATGGCCTTCCATATCCTTTTGGATCTGCTGAAGAACTTTCTGTTCAGAGATCAGCTGCTCCTCAAAGATTTTCTTTCTGTCCAGAATTTTTTCAACGGCAGTTTCCTGTTGCTGAAGTTGATGGGTTTCCTGTTCAAGCGTCTTAATTTTTCCCTGAATATCCTGTAATTCGGTATTCACATCATGAAATTCCACAATATGAGGATGTTCCTGAGAACCACAAAGCGGGCAAGCTTCTCCATCATGAAGTTCATTCGCAAAACGGGAAAGTTCCTTTTGAATTTTCAGATGATCAAGCTTTTGAGAAAGTTCCTTTTTCTGAGCTTCCAGAGCTTCTTTTTTAGTATTGAAATCAGCTTTAAAGTTTTCCTGAAGAGCAAAAGGTTTTAATTCCTCAGCAATCAGTTCAATTTGCTTCTGATGCTTTTGAGTTTTTTCAATTTGCTCTTGTTGTGATTTTTTGAAGTTTTTCTGTTGAATAAACCAGTTACTTACATTGGAAAGTAAAGAGGTATCAAGCTTCTGCTCCTTTAAAATATCAATGTTTTTAGAGAGTTCAGTAATCTTTTTCTGAATAACATCCCTTTGAGCTTCTACTTCTGCTACCTTTTCTGAGCCTTTTTGAGTTCTTTCATTAAGTGTTTTGATCTCATCATAAAATTTCAGGATCTGTACAATAAGTCTCAAATCATTTTCCTGTATTCTGGACTGTTCCAAAGCCTTGAACTTCGGTTCCAAAACAGTGAGCTGTTCCTTTACAAGATTAAAAGCAATTTCTGTTTCCTGTACAGCTTTGATCTGACTTTCTTTCTCATTCCTTTTTTCAGCAACAGTTTTGGAAAGCCTGTTTTTTTCAGTAATTAATGGATTGAAAGCTCTGAATGTACGATCATAAAGCTCTGTTTGAGCCTCAAGCACATCCATCTGAGGTTTCTGCTCAGAAAGTTTGTTGAAGTTCACCCGGTTTTGTTGTAAGCTTTCAAAATCGGTTTTTAAATTTTTCAGTTGTTGATAAGTCTGGGAAACCTTTTCAAAATTTTCATTGGCCTGGATCAGTTTTTTCTGTTCCTCTCCCAAAAGATCTTTCTGAAGCTGAATTTTTTCTTCACTAATCTCTTCAAAACCCTTGAGCTGGCCTTCAAGCTGATCCAGTTCTGATCGGTTTCTGGTATTCAAAGCAGAAACGTTATTCTGCAGATCATAACGCTGAAGACTGAAAATCTCCTTCATCATATTTGTTCTGTCTGCAGCACCCAATTCAAGAAATTCTTTAAACTGTCCTTGAGGAATAATGATGGTACGTTTAAAATTGGAATAGCTTAAACCAATGATCTCTTCCGCATTGGAATGATCCAAAGGAACCCATTTCCCTTTAATGTTCTCATAGAACGTTACAGAATAAGGTTTTACATCCTCAAACTTTTTAGAATTTCGTCTGAAATCTCTGGTGGCGCGGAAAAGCTTATTTTCATAATTAATAAAATCAAACTCAATATAGGACGATTTTGATTTTAAATTCATCATATTATACGCTCTTTTGTCACGCATATTCAGACGTTCCGTTTCACCATATAAAGCAAACGAAATAGCCTCGAGGACCGAAGATTTTCCGGAACCTACAGCTCCAAAAATACCGAATAATCCAGCTTCCGTAAGATTTTTGAAATCAATGGTCTGACGTTCCTGATAAGAATACAAACCTTCAATCGTTAATTGAACAGGAATCATAGCTTAAGCATTTAAAATTTCGTTAAACAATTTCATCAATTCTTCATTGGCTTCCTGGCCTGCATTTTTTGATTTAAAATAATCCTTGAACAATGTTTCTATATTCTGATTTAAATTAATTTCATGGTTTATTTCTTCACTGGATTCACGGTTTTTAACTTTAGGGATAAGATGAACAATTCCAGTATGAGACTGATAGATCAATCTACGTTCATCAGCGGTTAAAAAAGTTTCACTTTCTAATGTCAGTTCAATAAATGTATTGGGGTTTTCCTCTAGCCATTGAACTGTTTCATCAACGGATGTAAACGTTTTTCTCACTAAAGTTCTTCCGCTTTTCAATATCTTTTTTTCATACGAAACAGGTTTCCCCGGTTCAGCATCGATGATAGAAACATATTTTGTCTGTCCCGCTTCACTAAAGCTATAGCATAGGGGAGAAGAGGAATAAATTACCGGTTTTTCCTTTGTCCCGATATTCTGAAAACCATGTAAGTGGCCTAAAGCCGTATATTGAATCTGTTCAGGAATACTATCGGAATAAATAAGATCTGCATTCCCGATTTTGATCGGTTTTTCTCCTTCAGGCTCTTCTAAAATATCACCGCCTCTTTTATTCATATATAAATGCGCAGTCAGAAGGTTGATCCCATTTTCATCACAGAACTGGTTTGCAAGATCTTTCCAGGTTCTGGAAAGTACATTATTGATCTCCTCCTCTTTATTTTCTCCTAAATATTCTTTCAGACGGATCTCGTTGGCATAAGGAGTATGCAATAGTCTTACAGGAAAATCAATAGTATTGATCTTCATTTCTATAAACCCTTCTTTTGAATGGGTAATTTTAAAATGTTCTGTTCCAAACGGGATAATTTCCGCTTTGGGATGACCTATGAGAATAACTCCGCATTCTCTGGCCAATGGATCCGGAGCATCGATGAGGTTGGGAGAATCGTGATTTCCTGAAATAGCAATTACAGGACGTTTTCCGTTTTGTGATAAACGTTTCAGGGTTTTATAAAAAAGCTCAACGGCTTCTACAGCGGGGTTGAAATTATCAAACAGATCGCCGGCAATAAGGATCATATCAACATGCTCATCATCAGCAATCGTGATGATTTCTTCCATCACTGAAACTTGCTCCTCCAGTCGGGAAAAGCGGTCCAGTCGTTTTCCTAAATGCCAGTCGGCTGTGTGTAGAATTTTCATAAAAAGTTAATCATTATTTAAAGGAAATATAGGCTTCTAAAGGTCATTAGGTTTAATAATAAACGATTTTCATGGTTTGTCATCAGTTTCTTTTGCTTTGAAATCCTGATGAATTTGTTTTAAACGTGCTTTCCTTTCTGTTTCTGCATTTTGTGCTTTCCTTTTTTTCTGGTCAATTTTATTTTTATTTTTTTTCCTGTTTGCTTCGTTGTTTTTGCTCATATTTTGGGTAACGAAAGTTTTATGGGTAAGAAATAGCTTCATCAAAAATACTAAAGATTAAGAGTTGAAACAATTTTAGTCGCTAAGTCTGATAAAATGTTTTAATTTTACTGCGTTATGGAAGAAAAATCAAAAGATCCTTTACACGGAAAGAGGCTTGATGCTATTCTTGAAGAACTGGTAGAATATTATCAGGGGTTTGAGGAATTGGGAAAACAAATCAATATCAAATGTTTTACAGATAACCCGAGTATCAATTCATCATTGAAGTTTTTACGAAAAACAGATTGGGCAAGGGCGAAAGTTGAAAGTTTGTATTTGTATGTTTTAAGACAGAAAAAAAGAGACGAGTCTAGGAATAAGAAGTAACAAGGTGCTGGGAGCTGGAAGTTTCTGCTGGTCTTATAACTTCTGCTAGTTCATGAAAATATTTTTGGGATGAATAAAGAGTAGTAGTTGTTCTTTATGCCTTTCATAGCTTCCTTCTTTCTATCTGTAGGCTTTCAACCTAATGAAATCATTTCAAAAACATTATATTTGTAGTGTTAATCGTGAAGAAAAATCACGACAAAAAAAGAAAATATGACAATTGAAAACAATCACGTTGTAGCTGTAAAGTATATACTTCACACAATCGAAGCAGATGGAGCTAAAGTTCTGGTAGAAGAAACAACAGCAGAAAATCCCCTTACATTTTTGTACGGTGTAGGAATGATGATTCCAAAATTTGAAGAAAATATCCTAGGTTTGAAAGCTGGTGATAAAGCTGCTTTTGTAATTCAGCCTGAAGAAGCTTACGGAGAAAGACAGCCTGATGCTATTGCACAATTACCACTTGAAATGTTCCAAGAATCAGGAACACCTCCAATTGGAGCAATTTTACCTTTATCAGACAACCAAGGAAATAACTTCCAGGCTTTTGTAGTAGAAGTAACTCCGGAAGCTGTAGTAGCAGACCTTAATCACCCAATGGCTGGTAAAGTGTTAGATTTCCAGGTAGAAGTTTTAAACACTCGTCCTGCAACAGAAGAGGAATTATCACACGGTCACGCTCACGGAATTGACGGAACTGAGGCTCACTAAAAAATAATATAATGTCCGATTTTGTCGGACATATTTTTGTTGATTGGGTTTTCGCAAAGATCCAAAGCTTAAATAAAATGAAAATACCCCGCAGAATGTTCTGTGGGGTATTTCTTATAAGTAATAATAGTCAAATAGTGCTTGGCATTCCCCTCCGGCGGAGGGTGTCAAATCGAAGATTTGACGGGGTGGTTTATCCCACATTCTTACTCCGCATCATACTCCGTTACATCAATAAAGGTAAGAAACCACTTCCCTTCAATCTTTGTCATGACAAATCTGAATCCGTTAATAGGCGCATTTTCCTTAGTATTCTCAGCGAGTGTTACAAAAACTACATTTTTAGAATTGAAATTGACTTTAAAAATTTCCTGATCTTTTACAGAATACTGTGATAAGAATTTATTCGCATAAGCATTCACAGCATTAGAATTAAACTGTACTGATAATCCTTCTTTTTTCCACTTTTTGTGGTTTAAATCATATTCAAAAGCAGTATCAAACTGCATCGGAAACTGATTTCTGATATTCCAAGCCTTTTGAATGTAGCCTAATGGCATATTGAAATCAACTTCCTCGTTTAAAACAAATCCAAGATCTCCACCACTTTTAAAAAGGACACCAACACCATAGGTTGGGTTCACATATTTGTTCATAATATCACCATCTTTGGTTTGGAAACCTTTTAAAATATAGGTTACAGCAGTGGAAATCTCCTTTTTATCCTCTGCAGTTTGTGCTTTGAAAATACTAAAGCTGCAAAGCATAAACAGCAAGGTGTACATAAAATTCTTTTTCATATTATTAGTCTAAAAAATCACCTGAAACATAATACCAACGCTCATGCATTTTCTGAAAAACAGAAAGCTCATGATGCACTTGCGGATGGTCATCCTGGTCTGTATAATAAGCCTTAAACTCTACTTGGTTTAAAGCAGGCGTTTGAATGATTTCCAGTTTTGTCCATTCATTGATCTCTCCCCACTCCTGTAAATCCCGTTTGTTATGATACTTTCGTTTTCCCGGAAGGGTAGTTTCCATTAAATATTCCCCATTTGGGATAGCAAATGCGGAAAAGCGAGAACGCATTAATGCTTCTGCGGTAGGAGCATGCTTCTCTCCGGTGTGGTAAGGCTTGCAGCATTCTTCGTAAAGTTTTCCTGAACAGCAGGGACAATTCATCTTTTTTATTTAAAAATTTATGCTGCAAAAATAGAATAAATATCAATAGGAACGGGCTTTAGCCTGTTCTATAATAATGTATTCACTCCATCGGCTTTAGCCGAAACTTATTCTAAAGATTTGGAGATCATCTTTCGGATATATACTTCAGAGCCTTTGTCATTTTGTGGGAATCCAAACTATAATTTTTGAATACCTATGTTGAGATTCTTCCTTCGTCAGAATGACAAATCGGATGTTTAGTTTCTTATTTTAAATTGAATATTTAGACAAATATATTCAATAGAAAAATGTTTATCCCGTTTTAAAATAATGTAATCAGTCCATTGGCTTTAGCCAAAACTTATCATCCAAATTATCTGGTAATTTTCGGTTTTAATCAAAAAAAGAAGCACTCTTAAAAGAATGCTTCCTGTTATATTATTTAATAAACCCTCTGTTTCTTAATAAAGGTTTGATGTCCGGATCATGTCCTGTGAAATCTCTGAATGCCTGGTTAAGGTCTACAGAATTTCCTACAGAAAGAATATATCTTCTGAAACGGTCACCATTTTCTCTTGTTAATCCACCATTGTTACTGATCCATTCCCATGCATCATTATCCAATGTTTCAGACCATAGATAAGCATAATATCCTGCTGAATATCCTCCACCCCAGATGTGTGCAAAATAAGGCGTATGGTATCTTGGCGGAACCGTTGCTAAAGTAAACCCGTGGTTTGTTAAAGATTGTTTTTCGAAATCTAAAACAGGGATCAACTGGCTGTCATTCGTTACAGAATGCCAGTCCATGTCTAAAGCAGCTGCAGAAATCAATTCTGTAGTCATATAACCTTGGTTGAAGGTAGCTGCTTTTTTAATTTTATCTACCAGAGCTTGAGGAATAGGCTGTTTTGTTTCATAATGAACTGCGTAGTTCTTGATGACCATCGGATCCAGTGCCCAGTGCTCGTTGATCTGAGAAGGGAATTCTACAAAGTCTCTTGGTACATTTGTTCCTGAAAGAGATGGATATTTCTGGCTTGCAAACATTCCGTGGATAGAGTGTCCAAACTCATGGAAAATAGTTGAAACATCATCAAAACTAATTAATGAAGGTTTTCCCGGAGCTGGTTTCTGATAATTGTAGCAGTTTACGATTACCGGTTTTGTTCCCATAAGATAAGACTGCTCTACAAAGTTACTCATCCATGCACCACCATTTTTAGAATCTCTTGTGTAGAAATCCAGATAATAGATCGCGATAGATTTTCCATCATGATCGAAAACTTCATAAGTTACTACATCCGGGTGATAAACAGGAAGGTCGGTTCTCTTCTTGAAAGTCAGTCCATAGAACTTTTCAGCAGCAAAGAAAACTCCTTTTTCTAAAACTGTTGTGATTTCGAAGTAAGGTTTAATTTCACTCTCATCAAGATCAAATTTAGCTTTTCTTACCTGCTCAGCATAGAAATTCCAGTCCCAAGGCTCTACTTTAAAACCACCTTTTTGCTGATCGATAAGATCCTGGATATCTTTCGCTTCACGTCTAGCCGTTTCAACAGCTGGTGTAGCCACCTGATTCATTAGTTTAGTAGCCGCTTCTGGGTTTTTCGCCATCTGATCCTGAAGTTTCCATTCTGCGAAATTCTTTTTACCAAGAATCTGAGCTTTCTTCAGTCTGATCTTAGCCAGCTTTTCGATAGTTTCTCTCGTATCGTTAGCATCACCTTTCTCAGCTCTTGTCCATGAAGCCTTGAATAATTTTTCTCTGCTTGTTCTGTTTTTCAGGTTTTGTAAAAGAGGCTGTTGAGTTGTATTTTGTAAGGCAAGAAGATACTTACCCGGTTGTCCTGCTGTTTTAGCATCAGCTGCAGCCGCTGCAATTTCATCAGCAGAAAGCCCATCCAGTTCCTTGGCATCAGAAAAGAATACACCTCCTTGCTTTCTAGCTTCCAATAATTTATTAGCATATTGAGTAGAAAGAGAAGCTAATTCCTGATTGATCTGCTTCAATTTTTCTTTATCTGCAGCAGAAAGATTAGCACCTGCAATTTCAAAGTTTTGTTTATAGTATTGTACCAATCTTTTGCTTTCAGGATCAAGTCCGTCTTCTTTGATAGATTTGATTCTTTTATAAAGATTTTCATTCAGGTACATTTTGTCAGAATGCCCTGCAAAAATAGGAGCATATTCTTCATCCAAAGCCTGTAGAGTAGGGTTCGTATTTGCACTGGTAAGGTTTGAAAAAATAATTTGTGCTCTTTTCAGTACTTCACCGCTTTTTTCTAATGCAACGATAGTATTTTCAAAAGTAGGAGAAGCCGGATTATTGGCAATTTTTTCAATTTCGGCAGCATGTTGCTTTAACCCGAATTCAAAAGCCGGTTTAAAATGTTCATTTTTAATTTTGTCAAACTCCGGAGCTTCATACTGAAGCTTACTCTTCTTCATGAAAGGATTTGAAGATAATGATGGATCAGGGGCAGGAAGTTCCTGTTGAGTATCGGTCTGTTTCATTGTAGTACAAGATTGATTGAACGCCAAGGCAGAAATTAATAATACCGATGAAATATTCTTCATAAATATAGTTGTTATTAAAGCATAAAGATATTAAAAACTTGCCTTACAGTGGATATTTTGAGCTATGTATTTAATAAAACGGTTGTTTTGAACATTTTTATGTAAACAGGAATAAAACCTTCGCTTTCATAAATCTTTTCCAGCTGTTAAATTGTATAGACTAAAAGGATAATGAGAAGAAGATGTAATATTTTTTATATTTTAGTTGTTATTAAATTATAATCAAAAAAATAATCTATAAAAAAAATAAACATGAAAAAAAGAACTCTTTTTATTTTTTCAGCCTTAGTGGTATTAGCCTCATGTAATGAAAGACATGAGAAAAAAAATAAGGAAAATAATGGCTGGGTAGAGAAAGTAATTAATAAAGAATCAGGACCTATTCAGCAGAGAGAATTCAATGGAGATTTTGATGAAATTCAGGTTTCTCAGGCAATAGATGCAGAAATTATAAAATCTGACACAGAAAAAATAGTGATTTCAGCACCTCAAAATATCATTGATGAAATTTTGGTAGAAAATGAAGGGGGAAAAGTACATATTCACTATAAGAAAGGGATCAGAGTGATGAATATTAATAAAGTTACCGCAAAAATTTATACCAGAGACTTTACAAAACTTACAGCAGAATCTGCAGCAAGCATTAATGTAAAAGATAAATTTACCCAGGAAAAAACCAGTATTGAGGCATCAAGTGCGGGAAGTATCTCTGGAAATCTTGAAGCTAATGATTTCAATATTAATACAGGCAGCAGCAGTAATTTCAGTGGAAAAATATGGGCTGTAAATCTTGATATAGAATCCTCATCAGGATCAAGCATCGATATTTCCGGAAAAGCTAAACATGCGGAAATCAGCTCTTCTTCTGGGAGTAGCATTTCAGCTAAAGACGTTATTGCAGATAATGTAGTAGCTGATGCATCCAGTGGAGCCAGTATTCAGATCAGTGCCGTATCTTCAGTTAAGGCAGAAGCCTCTTCAGGGGGAAATGTAGATATTGCTAAAAAAGGAGATCTTAAAAACATCACTAAAGATGAAAGCAGTGGGGGAAGCGTAAACATCCAATAAATCAATCCTGGGACTCTTCCTCATCTTCTTCCTCAGTGGATGAGGACTCTTCCCAGTTTTTAGTATCAAAATTAAGATTATCATAAGCCAATAATTCCTCCTCACGCTGGAGGATTTCTTTTGTACTGAATAAAGCAACATCTTGGTCTTCTGTCATCTTTGCAAGCTTTCTGACGGAAGCCTTATCAATAGCCATGAATCTCTGCCCGAGACGCCTTGCTGCATATTTTCTCATTCCGGTTTCATGAAGTACATCTACAGCCATATCTACGGCTGTTCCCAATGTTTCCCGATAAATATGATTGATTCCATTATTAAGATATTCATAGGCGTCAATTCTGTTTTTTGCTCTTACATAGATTTTTACTTCCGGATAATGTTCACGAACAAGCTCTGCAATAAACATATTGTCATCCGGATCATCAAGACATAATACCAGAATTTCAGCATCCTCAATTCCAGCAGCTCTTAGAATAGGAATCCTTTTAGCATCACCATAATAAACTTTAAAACCATAGCTTCTTAAAAGTTTCACACGGTCAGAATCTCTGTCCAAAACCGTTGCTGATACTTTATTCGCTTTTAAAAGACGTCCTACAGTACTTCCAAAGTGTCCAAAACCTACAATAATAATCTTCTTCTGGCTCACATCACTGTCCAGAATATTGTAATCATGCTCCTCTTCAGGAATTTCACGTATAAATTTCGGAGTAATAAATTTATCATTAATAATAAGTAGAATAGGAGTGATGCACATGGTAATTGCAGTAACAGCCATCAGTTGGGCATTCAGTTCCAGACTTAAGAGATAAAGATCCGAAGCATAATTAATCAGTACAAAGGCAAATTCTCCTACCTGCGAAAGAGCGAAGGCATAAAAAAGACTTTGTGGAGTATCTATTTTATAGAATTTACCAATGGTATACAACACCAAAAACTTTACAGCCAATACTGCGAATACAGTACTGAAAATAAATAAAGGGTCCTTTTGAATGATATTAAAATTGATTGTTGATCCCACGCTGACAAAAAATACGGCCAGCAATAGCCCTTTAAAAGGATTTATTTGCGCTTCAAGCTCATGTCTGAACTCACTGTTGGCCAGCATTACCCCGGCAAGGAAAGCTCCTAATGCAGGAGAAAGCCCAATAACAATCATCAGTTCAGATACCCCAATGACGAGGAATAGGGAAGAAGCTGTTAACAGTTCTGCCATTCCGGATTTGGAAACATAGCGTAAAAAAGGGACAAACACATATCTGCCCAATAAAATCAATAAAGCAACTCCAAGAATTACTGTTCCTGCCTGAAGCCATTGAGGAAGTTTTTGGATGAGGATTTGAATTTCATTATCATGATGCTTGGCCTTATAGTTGGCAATAATCGGAAGAATAGCCAAAATAGGGATGACCGAAATATCCTGAAATAATAAGGTGGAAAATGAAGCCTCTCCGGCTGTTGTTTTAAAATTATTTTTTTCCTGCAGTGTCTGCAATACAATAGCTGTAGAAGACAGTGCAAAACACATGGCGACCGCAATAGCCTTATCTATTCTCCAGCCTACACTAATGAACACAACAATCAATAATGAAATGGTCAGAAGCATTTGGGTGAGCCCCAGCCCCATGATTTTCTTTCGCATTTCCCAGAACTTCCGTGGTTCCAGTTCCAGCCCAACAATGAACAGAAGCATGATAACTCCGAATTCACTGGCATGCATAATATCATTAACATTATTTCCCGTAAGCCGGAGGACATATGGACCAATGATAATTCCTCCTAAAATATAACCGATTACTGAACTCAATCCCAATTTTCTGGCCAGTGGAACCATGATAATGGCTACACCCAGAAAAATTAATGTGTTCATCGCTAAGCTGGACTCCATATATTATTGATTGAGAAGTTCTGTAAACTCTTTTTTATGCAGAATAATTTCTTTTTTTGACAATTTATTGGCTTCATAAACGATCTTGATAAGTTTGATATCCGCCTTGAAAACCTTTAATGAAACAATCAATCCGCTAATCAGTTCATCTACGGTGTATTGATAGGTTCCGGTTTTGCTGAAAGACCTTTCTTTTCCTCCGGTAGTGACTAGAATATAAACTTCTTTATTTTCAAGTGGATTATGTTTTCCGGGCTGAAGCCAGTCACGATCAAAAACTTCATCAATCCATAATCTTAACAAGGGCGGCATGCCAAACCAGATCAACGGAAACTGAAACACAAAGCGATCATAATTGGCTAAACGTTTTCTTTCCCTGAAGGCAGCAATATGGAAATCAGGATATTCTTCATAAAGATCTCTTAAGGTATAATGCTGGTGACGAACGTAGAAATTGATGAGCTCTACATTCGAATTGGAGTGCTCCAGATAAGGGTGTGCAAATACTACCAGCGTCTTCTTCATAATCCTGTTTTTAGTAAAAATACTAAAAAAATATTGAATAAAAGGTAGGTTTTGTGTTGATTTGTTAATTTTTTAATATGAGAATATGGATTTAATGTTAATTAAAATCAAAGAAATGTAGTTATTTTAAGTTTTTAAATAAAAAAATCAGGCCATTAAGACCTGATCTGTTTATAAATAAATATAATTTTTTAAGATTACCATCCTCCGGATGCACCACCGCCACCGAAACTTCCGCCACCGCCGAAACCACCAAAGCCGCCGCCTCCACCTCCGGAACTGCCACCACCGAAGCCTCCGCCTCCAAAACCTCCTGGGAATGGGAAGAACCCACCAGGATAATTTCTGCGTCCTCTTCGGGTGATGATAACATCATCATCATCGTCATAATTACCACGACCACCGCCGCCACCGCCACGGTTTCCGAAGAGAATAGCAATGATGATAAAAATGACAAAGGCAATAATAAGAACTTTAAGGGCACTGCCATCACCGGATGGCGCTGTGGTAGGAGCAGGTTTGAATTTGCCCTGAACAGCTTCCATAATGGCTGAGGTACCCCGATTGATGCCTTCATACCAAAGTCCCTTTTTGAAGTTAGGAGTAACGATGTAATCCAGAATCTGCCCAGCAACGGATGCTGTAAGATATTGTTCTACAGCTCGTCCTTGTTGGATAGACATGGTTCTGTCTTCAGTAGCAATCAGGAAAACCACTCCGTTATCTACTCCTTTTTTTCCGATCTTCCATTGTTCACCAAACATGGTTGCCAGAAAGTTGACATCTTCGCCTTTGGTAGACTTAATGATGACAACTTCAATTTCTGTGGAAGTGGAATCTGCAAATTTGATAAGCTTATTGTTAAGTTCATCTTTCTCCTGTTGGGAAAGAATTCCCGCTTCATCAAAAACAGGGTATAAAACCGCTGGTTTTTGAGGAATGGTATATTGTGCTGATACAAAAGAGTAAAAGCAGATCAGTAAAAATGAAAATACTATTTTAAGAGAATGTAATTTCATTCGGAAGTTGGTTTGGATTTTCTCCTTCAACAGGAAAATATTTTTTAAGTTCAATGCCTGTTTCCAGAATAGCACTTTTCAATGCCTGATAATAATTTCCTTTGGCAAATTCAGAAGTGATATAGTCATGCAGATGATCCCAATAGGATTGCTGTACCTTTTCATGAATTCCTATATCCCCAATAATAGTGAGGTATTTTTGTTCAAAATTAACATGAAAAAGCACAGCGTTCCTGTCGGTAGTTTTATCCATAGACAGCTCTTTGAAAACTTTAAATGCTGTTTTAGCATCACGGTTTTCCGTATTAGAATCAATATGTACCCTAATCTCACCTGTAGAATGGTCTTCTGCTGACTGAATCGCTTCCACCAGGGAAGCGATCTGTTGATTTGTAAGGAAATTACCCATTATTATTTGAATACTTCAGGGGCTTTCTGAGCGCCTGCATCAGCTTTGAAATAAGGTTTTTCTTTAAAGTTGGTGAAATTCGCCAAAATATTATTGGGGAAAGTCTTGATAGAGGTGTTGTAATCCTTTGCAGCATCGTTATAATAAACAGTTTCTGTTCTGATACTGTTTTCAATAGCCGTATACTCTCTCTGGAAGTTGATATACTGCTGATCTGCTTTTAAATTAGGATAAGATTCTACCACAGCCATTAATCTGCTTAACGCACCGGATAATTCTCCTTGTGCAGCCTGGAATTTAGCAATATCTGCTTCTGTCATATTAGTAGGATCAATGTTGATAGAAGTTGCTTTAGAACGTGCTTCTACAACTTGTGTTAATGTTTCCTGCTCAAATTTTGAATACGATTTTACTGTTCTTTCCAGATTAGGAATAAGGTTAGCTCTTTTCTGATATACAGTCTCTACATTAGACCATTTAGCGTTAACAGTCTGTTCTTTGCCTACAAAGCTGTTATATCCGCTTTTTCCCCAAAAGAATAGGACTGCAACAATAATAAGGAGGGCAATACCAATGGTTCCGGCGCCCAAACATCCTTTATTTTTCATAGTTTATTTTTTTTTAATTTTTTGTGCTAATCAAATATACAAATTATGTGCTAATTTTGTAGAAAATTATATTTGAATGACAACAATAGTGGTGGCAATGGGAGAGAAGAACGAGATTGGTTTTGAAAACCAGTTGCTTTGGCATCTTCCGAAAGATTTAAAACATTTTAAAGACCTTACTTCCGGGCATCCGATCATTATGGGAAGAAAAACGTATGAGAGTATTGGGAAACCACTTCCTAACCGTACTAATATTGTTGTTTCAAGAAAGAAAAACTGGTTTGAAGAAGGAATTCTTATCGTGGGAAGCCTTAAAGAAGCGATGAAATTTGCTAAAAAGATTGATGAGGAAGTTTTCATCATCGGAGGTGGAAACATCTATGAACAAACAATGGATATTGTGGATAAACTTGAGGTTACTCTGGTAAAGGCTGACCTTGAAGCGGATACATTCTTCCCGAAAATCGATGAGAAGATCTGGAAAAAGACCCATGAAATCTGCCATGAAAAAGACGAAAAGAATGGCTATGATTTTTGTTTCCAGACGTTTGAAAGAATCAAAAAAGAAGCTTAAGAATCAATCGTCAAGTTTTGCTCTGCAAAATGAATCGTGAATAGCTGCCAGATATAAAAATGGATACGCGCAGCGAATTGACCATTCACCATTGACTTTTTGAACTTTAACCTTTAAATTTATTATCTTTGCACTTCTAAAATTTAATAATGAATAAGAACATTAAAATTGCAGTAGCAGCACTTCTTATCCTTCTAGGACTTTATATGATGATTTTCACAAGAAATCTAGGATGGGGAATTGTTGTTTTTCTTCTTGCCGCATTCCCAATCGTACTTTACTTTAAAAACGAGTATATTCTTTTGGCGTTCTGGCAATTGAGAAAACAAAATATGGAGAAAGCTGCAGAATGGTTAACAAAAATTACTGACTATAAAGGACAACTTCATAAAACTCAATACGGATATTTCCACTATTTATTAGGATTAACACAAGCTCAGGATCACCCGACAAAAGTAGAGCCTTTAATGAAAAAGGCTTTGGAATACGGCTTGAATATGAAGCACGACAGAGCAATGGCTACTTTAAATCTTGCTGCGGCAGCTATTTCTAAAGGAAGAAAGCAGGAAGGTCAAAAGCTATTGGATGAAGCTAAAAGATTAGACAGCGCTGGAATGATGACGGATCAGATTAAAATGATGAAGGATCAGTTGAAAATGCCAACCATGCAAAAGCATATGCATAATCCTAATATGAGAAATAGAGGGAAATTCTTCTAATAAGACATACAGATAAAACAAAAAAGCACCTGATTCAGGTGCTTTTTTTATGCTTACTAATCTATGTAATTACATTTCCGAAGTCTGGTCATAACCATAGAATTTAGGGATCTGCCATTGGTATTTCACGGCAAGTGTTCTGATGGCTACAATCAGTAAAATCGTAAAGATCTGTACAAAAGTATAGGATAACGGAGTGTACTTTGTCATCAATAAAAATGCAGCTCCACCTACAATACATGCCGTAGCATAGATTTCCTTTCTGAAAATCAATGGAATTCTGTTCAGTAATATATCCCGGATAATTCCTCCGAAACAACCTGTAATTGTCCCTAAACCAATACAAATCAGAGGATGGATACCAACATTAAGCCCTTTCTGAATTCCGATAATGGTAAACAGACCTAGCCCAAAGCTATCAAAGATGAATAAGGTGACCTTAAAGTTTTTTTCAAGGGATTTGAATACCATGGAAACAACACTGGTAATAATGATCAGGGCACACATCAAGAGATCATGCATCCAGAATACGGGAATATCCAGCAAGAGGTCTCTTACAGTTCCTCCACCTACAGAAGTTACAAAGGCAATAATAAGAACGCCAAAAGGATCCAGCCGTTTCTGCATAGCTGCAAAACTTCCTGACATGGAAAACGCAATGGTTCCAAGTACTTCTATGGCAAAATTGAACTGTTCGTGCATATATATTATAAATGATCGTTGATAAATGATAATTGATGAGTGATTTTCTGCTTAAGCAAATTCTTGGCCATTGTATCAATTATCATCTATCGCTTATCAATTATAATTCTTTTTATCTTTCAACCCTTACAGAGTCCGGAACCATCAGTTCGTATTCGCCACCGTGGGTAATGATTTCCCTTACGATGCTGCTGCTGATGAATGATTTCCCGGATGAGGTTAATAAGAAAACGGTTTCCAGTTTTTTGTGAGCTAATGTTCTGTTGGTATGAGCGATTGCCTTTTCGAATTCAAAATCAGCAGGATTTCTCAGGCCTCTGAGGATGTATTGAGCATTCTTTTCAAAGCAGTAATCTACTGTTAAGCCTTCAAATGAGTCTACTTCTACATTGGGGAATTCTGCTACAGAATTTTGAATGAACTCCTTTCTTTTTTCAAGAGGAAACATGTATTTCTTCTGAGAATTCTGTCCGATGGCAATAATTAATTTATCAAATAGCGGTGCCGCTCTTTCTATAATATCATAATGTCCTAAAGTGATGGGATCAAATGATCCCGGGAAAACAGCAATTTTCATGTTGTCTGGTTTTATAATTGTGCGTCAAAAATTATGAAGTTAAATGGTAATATTCTTATCTAACTTTTAATTTTCAACATCTATTATCTATTTTTTTTATTTAAAGCTTTTTCAACTTCATTTCCACAAAGATCCATAATGGAAATTCCATAATGTTTGGCTTGTTGAGGAAGAATACTTGCAGGAGAGAATCCCGGGTTGGTATTCATTTCAAGCATATAAGGAATACCATCCATTAAGATATATTCGCTTCGTGAAAAACCACTCATACCAAGGGAATTGTATGCTCTTTTAGCAATTTCTTCCACTCTTTGAGTCGTTTCTTTGTCAATTCTTGCAGGGGTAATTTCTTCAGAAGCTCCTTCGTATTTTGCTTCATAATCGAAGAACTCATTGGTTGGAACAATTTCTGTAATTCCTAAAACAATGGTTTCTCCTTTAAAATCGATAACCCCTACAGAAACTTCCATTCCATTTAGGAAGCTTTCAATAAGGATTTCATGATCTTCTTTGAACGCAATTTCTGTAGCAGCAATAAGTTCAGATTTTTCTTTTACTTTAGAAATCCCCAGTGAAGATCCGGATTGATTTGGTTTTACAAAAACCGGAAGATTCAATTCTTCTACAATTTTATCCACATCAATTTTTTCTCCTTTTCTTAAATAAATGCTCTTAGCAGAAGGTATTCCATATTTTGACAATACGGCAAGCGTATCTTTTTTATTGAAAGTAAGGGCGCTCTGGTAAAAATCACAACCTGTATATTTTTGACCTATGGCATCCCAGTAAGCCTGTAGAATACCATTTTCACCAGGTGTTCCGTGAATGATATTGAAGCATGCATCAAACTTCAATGTATCTCCATTATCTAAGGTGACAGAAAAATCTCCTCTGTTTATTGGGTATTTTTTATCGTTTTCTCCTAAAAAGTACCATTCATCTTTAAGGACTACTACTTTATATACGTCATAGAGATTTCTGTCTAAGGAATCATAGATCAATTGTCCGCTTTTTAAGGATACAACATATTCTTCAGAATAGCCTCCCATTACTACGGCAACACTTTTTTTATTCATAACCATATAGTATCAATTAAGGCAAATTTAAACATTTTATGCAATGCAATACGGGAAATCGGGAAATTTTAAAATCAAAAATGAATTGTGTTAAATAAAAAGTCCATTCTAAAATTATTAGCTATATTTGCGGTTATAATTAAAGTATTTTTAAGTATGCTTAAATCACTTTTCAATTGGAAAGTTTTAGTGAATTTAGTAGTGGCAATCGGTGTTTTCGTGGGTCTTGTATGGCTTACGTTTCGCTGGTTAGAGTACCATACTAATCACGGTCAGGAAATTCCTGTTCCCAATGTAGTTAATAAATCTGTACATGACGCTGTTAAAATATTAGATGATACAGGTTTGGAATATGAAGTAGACAGTGCTAATTATGACCCTAAATACAGACCATTTCAGGTTTTACAAATTTATCCTGCACCGGGTTCCCGTGTAAAGGATGGAAGAACTGTACGTCTTAAAGTTAACCCTAGAACATGGGCTCAGATTGCTGTTCCGGATGTAATTAATAAATATTCAGGGCTGGCATTCCAGAGATTGGATCAGGTAGGTCTTAAAATTGGAGATACCATTTATGAACCGAGTATCCAAAAAGATGCCCTTTTAAGAATTTTATATAAAGGAAATGCTGTAAATCCGGGAGCACGTCTTCCTAGGTTCTCAGTCATTGATGTTGTGGTAGGATCAGGACCGATGAGGAATATTTCTATTCCTAATGTAGTAGGACTTTCCGTAAAAGAAGCAAGAGCGGTAATTGCGAAGAGTATGTTCGAAGTAGGATTAGTAGAGTATGAAGATGGAGGTAAGGATGAATCTGATATTATTTACTATCAGGATCCTGCTTCAGGAGATGTTCGTGACCAGGGAATGCAGATTGACCTTTGGGCAAGTAAGAAAACTCCGGCAGAGCTGAGAGCAAAAGTGGAACAGCTGAATTCGATTTACAGAATGAAGGTTGATACTTCTCTGCCACCGGTACGATATGAGGAAGTGCATAATGAACCAAGCTATGATGCTCCGGTAGTACCTGCACCAGCGCCTAGAAGAGAAACTCCAAAGACAGAAGCTCCGAAAACAGAGACTCCAAAGCCTCAGTCAACAACTCCTAAACCTGCAAGTACAACAACAGATAAACCTAAAGCTTCTACCGGTACTCCAGCTACAGGAAACGCTGCAAAACCAGCAGCATCAACTTCTACACAGCAGCCTGCTCAAAAGCCAAAGGCTAAGAAAGTAGTCGTAGAATAAATAGAGATTAATTGTAAAAATATAGGCTTCAACTGCAAAATGTTGAAGCCTTTTCTGTAAAAAAATAAATACAATGTCAGAAGATAACGAAGATTTTTTAGACGAAGAATTATTGGATTCTAATAGTATTGATAATATCGATATTGATGAGGAAAACAAAGGTTTATATGAGCATCTTAATATCACTGTTGATCCCGGACAGGAGACAATAAGAATTGATAAGTTTCTTTTAATACACCGCCAGAATTCTTCAAGGAATAAAATTTCTCAGACCTGCAGAGCCGGAAACGTTATAGTGAATGGTACTGCAGTAAAGCAGAATTATCGAGTGAAACCCGGAGATCAGATCTCCATATTACTAACCCGCCCTCCAAGGGAAAATGTGATTGTTCCACAGAATATTCCTGTGAATATCGTTTATGAAGATGATGATCTGGTAGTGGTAGATAAAGAACCTGGAATGGTAGTTCATCCGGGACATGGAAATTGGGATGGTACATTAGTGAATGCCCTGGCTTATCATTTTGAAAATAATGGTGAGAAGTCTGATCTTGACAGAGTAGGGCTTGTTCACAGAATTGATAAGGATACTTCCGGATTATTGGTGATTGCTAAGAATGAATATGCTTTGAGTTTTCTGGCAAAGCAATTCTTCAACAGGACTACAAAGAGGTTATATTGGGCGTTTGTATGGGGAAATCCTCAGGAAGATGAGGGTACTATTAAAGGACATATTGGTAGACACCCTAAAAACAGAATGCAGATGTCTGTTTATGAGGATGGAAGTCATGGGAAACATGCCGTTACCCACTATAAGGTTTTAGAGAGGTTCAAATACATGACATGGGTAGAATGTAAGCTTGAAACAGGAAGAACGCACCAGATCAGGGCACACTTCAAGCATATCGGGCATACCTTATTCAATGATGAGCGCTATGAAGGACATACGCCTTTAAGAGGAGTGAACCTTCCGAAGTATAAACAATTTATTAAAAATGTTTTTGAAATTCTTCCAAGACATGCATTGCATGCACACACCCTCGGATTTATACACCCAACAACAAAAAAGGAATTATATTTTGAAAGCCCAATGCCCAAAGATATGGCGGATGCCGTAAAAAAATGGAGAAATTATTTAGAAAACTAAAAATATATTGAGATTTTTTTTATATTTGTTGAATTGAAATCAAGATTTGTTATGAGAAAACTATATGCTATCGTATGTTTAGCTCTTTTGTCAAATGCATACAAAGCACAAGAATCACTACCATATTATCAACAGTATCTTTTGGATGGTGATTTTCTGTTCAACCCAGCTCAGTACGGTAAAACAGACTACGTACAGCTCAATGCCATTTATCAGAAGCAATTTTCAAAATTCAGCGAATCCCCAAATGTACAATCGGTGGGAATCAATGCAAACATTTTCGATAGAGTAGGTGCCGGTCTTACCGTATTCAGAGACAGCAATGGAGCTGAATCTGCAGGAGGTGTTACAGCGGGTGCTTCATATTTTATTCCTCTAAGTAGTGAAGGAGACAGAAAAGATCAGTTCTCATTCGGTACAAGTGTTAGTTTGTACAACAGAAATTTTGACTATACAAAAATCAACGTTGAAGAGCAGGGAGATCCTTTAGTACAAGGTAATGAGCAGAATATTTTTATGGCTTATGCCAATTTCGGTTTGGCTGCTACCTATAGAAACCTTTTCGGGGGTGTTTCCGTAAATGATATTGCATTAGGTAACGATAAACCTATTGTAAATGGATGGGAGCCTTCTCCAATCAAGTTTTTCTTAAACTTAGGATATAACTGGAATATTGCTGATAATATCAAGTTAACTCCTGCAATGATGATCAACCTGAACACGAACTCAACAAGAGTAATGGATTATAACCTTATGGCTACATTCTCTAACGAAGTTAATGCATTCTCTGTGGGGGTAAGTTATAGAGCTGCTCAGAACAGATTCGACAGCCAGCAGTTGGAAATTGCTCCAATTGTTAAAGTAAGATTCAACAAATTTATGATTGGAGCTACTTATAACCTTGGTTTGTCTGATATTCAAACCTATGGAGGAAACAGCTTCATGATCGGACTAGGTTATAATTTCGATAACTTTATTAATGTTCGAGGATATAGATATTAATCAATTTAATTTAAATAAATTTGAGCTCTGAATTTTTTCAGAGCTTTTTTTATGATATATATTCACATTCCGTTCTGTAAGCAAAAATGCAGTTATTGTAATTTTCATTTTTCAACATCTCTTAATTTTAAGGATGAAATGCTTCGCGCCATGAAATCTGAAATACAGCTTAGAAAAGGTGAGTTACAGAACCGAAGCTTAAAATCTCTATATTTTGGGGGCGGAACTCCTTCTATTCTTTCGGTAGATGAAATTAATTCTTTAATTGATGAGGTTTTACATCACTTCAGTTTTGAAAAAGATATTGAAATTACGCTGGAAGCCAACCCCGATGATCTTGATAAGAATTTCTTAAAGCAACTGGCAGGAACACCTGTTAACCGATTGTCAATTGGAACACAAAGCTTTTTTGAAGAAGATCTTAAACTAATGAATCGTGCCCATACAGCTTCAGAAGCAGAAGGATCTATCAAACGTGCTCAGGATTTTGGGTTTGAAAATCTAAGTATAGATTTAATCTATGGTTCACCAACCTCTAATCTAGAGATATGGAAAGAGAATTTACATAAAACCATTGCTCTGGAAGTTCCTCATATTTCCTCCTATGCTTTAACTGTTGAGCCTAAGACTGCTCTTGATAACTGGATTTCAAAAGGGAAAGTTAAAAGTCCGAAAGAAGAAGAACAGAACAGAGAGTTCTATTATTTGTCAGACTTTTTAAAAGATCACGGTTTTGAACATTATGAGGTGTCCAATTTTGCAAAACCAGGTTTTTATTCCAGGCATAATTCATCCTATTGGAAATATCAGGAATATTTAGGAATAGGCCCTTCGGCACATTCTTATAACGGGTTTGATGTAAGAAGCTGGAATGTAGCCAATAATCAGCAATATATTAAAAAACTAAGTACAAAACTTTTAGCCAAAGAAGAAGAAATTCTTTCTAAGGAAGATCAGTTTAATGAAATGATTATGATTGGTTTGAGAACCATTTGGGGAGTAGATCTGAACAGTTTAAGAGAAAAATTCGACAATCGACTTCTGGAGCACTTCCAAAACGAAATCAAAGAGAAAATAGAAGAGGGTATTTTGATCATTGAAGATGAACATTTGAAAATTCCGGAAAAACATTGGTTTATGGCCGATGGAATTGCTTCGGATTTATTTATGGTATAAATGAGAAAGAGATGCTTCGACTTCGCTCAGCATGACATCTCTGTTGATAAAACTAAATATTGTATCTGACATCGATGCTTCTTAAAACTTAGTACAATATACTATATAAATTCACTATTTTTGTATAAAATTTCAGTTCATTTGAAAACTAAGAAACAAGATTATTCGCATCTTTCCCCTAACCAGCCTATCGGTATTTTTGATAGCGGAGTAGGAGGTCTTACTGTAGCCAAAGAAATCAAAAGGCTTTTGCCTAATGAAGATCTTATCTATTTTGGAGATACCAAACACCTTCCTTATGGCGAAAAGTCAAAAGAAGCGATTATAGAATATTCTACAAAGATTACTAACTTTCTGCTGGAGCAGAATTGTAAAGCCATTGTAATTGCCTGTAATACGGCTACAGCAAATGCTTTAAATGAAGTAATGCAACTGGTTGCCGGAAAGGTCCCTGTTATAGATGTTATTAATCCTGTGGCGGAAAAAGTAGCTTATGAGATTCATAATAATGTGGGAGTTATTGCTACTAAAGCTACGGTAAATTCGGGATTGTATAAAAAGAGTATCAGGAAACAGAACAAATGGATAAAAGTTGATGAACTAGCTACACCTTTATTGGTCCCGGCGATTGAAGAAGGGTTCAAAAACCACCCAATTACCCATGCTATTATTTACAATTATCTGAGCAATAGCAAACTGAAGAATATTGAAACATTAATTCTGGGTTGTACCCATTATCCATTGCTAATTGATGAGATTAAGCAGTATTACGGAAATAGGGTTCGTGTTATTGATTCTCCTAATATTGTAGCCAATCATCTGAAGATCATTCTTGATAAATACAATCTTCTGAATGAAAATAATCCTAAACCGAATTATCATTTCTATCTTTCGGATATTACCAAGAATTTTGAAAAGATCTCTAAGAAATTCTTCGGTAAAACCATAGATTTAGAACTTAAAGTATTATAAATAAAAAGTCTGCCTCATGAGAAGCAGACTTTTTTCTATCTCGTCATTGCAAGCGTAGCGAAGCAATCTCAATATTGCATTATGTTGGAAAACGTTAAGGCGCAAAAATTCTAAATATTTTTCTCTCAGATTTTTAAAATTACGCAGATTATTTTGTTGTCTCATCTACTCAATTACTCAATCTGCATAATCAGAGCATTTTTATTTCTCACAGATTTGCACAGGTGGTTGCGTTTATTTGCGTGAAAATCTGCATTATCAGCTTAATCAGCGAGAGCAAAATTAATACCTTGTTACTGTTTCTTGTGAAAGAAATTTGGGGAATTTGTGATTAAAATTAAGCTTCCAGGATTACTTTTTCAGCTTTCAATCTTGATTTTGGATTGAATTTAGGCTGATTAGCATCTGTGTCCAGCTTTTCTCCAATTGCAACTGCGAAAAGTGTTTCATATTTATCATTTTTCAGAATCTCATCATAGAGTTCCGGTTCTATTCCTTCCATAGGTGTGGAGTCAATTTCCATGTCTGCACAAGCGGAAAGGAACACTCCTAATGATAAATAAACCTGATGTCCCAACCAGGATTTAACAAAAGCATCTCCTTTAGGTTTTACTCTGGTTCTATAATAGTTCACAGAACCTTCAGGCAGATTTTCTTCAATTTGTTTTTCAAAATCTTCAGGGTTTTTAATCACCTGGAAAATAATCAGATGGCTACAGTCGATTACTTTTTCCTTATTGATGAAAGAAACTTCTGCCAATTGTGATTTCATTTCACCACGATTGATAAAGATAAAATTCCATGGCTGGCTGTTGATGGAGGAAGGGCTCAGGTTTAGAATATCTTTCAGCTGAGAAATCTGTTCTTCGCTAATATTGCCTTGTGGGTTATACTTTTTTACAGTATACCTTGTTTTCATTTTGTTTAAAAAGTTCATAATTTTATACTATCATTTTTATAGTTACAAAATTAATTTAAGTTTATTAACTTTGCAATAACGGTTAAAAAGGATAGTATAAAAATGTATATAATAGATAACAAATCTTACCCTTGCTGTACAAGTGTAACGATGAGATTTATAGGGGGAAAATGGAAAGCTGTAATTTTACATCACCTTATAGGCGGAGCGAAACGATACAATGAGTTAAGGAAAGTAATACCTACCATTACAGAAAGAACATTAAGTCTTCAGCTCAAACAGTTGGAGGAAGATAATATCATTGACAGAAAAGTATATACAGAAAAACCACCTTTGATGGTAGAATATACTTTAACAGATTTCGGAAAGACATTGCTGCCTGTTCTGGAAGCCATTACCCAGTGGGGAATTGCTGCTCCTGATAATTCAAAAAAAATAACCAAGAACTAAAGTTCCTGATTATCTTCTTTATTCGGATCAAAAAAACTGAAACTCACGTTTCCGTATTTTCTGGTGTCTACTAAATTAGGGTGTTCCAGCTTCATACGGCTTTGATGCTCTACGATAAGAACTCCGTTTTCTTTCAGGAACTTATTATTCAAAACTAAAGAAATTAATTCGTAATATTTTTTCTCTTCCATTTCAAAAGGAGCATCAGAAAAAACAATTTCGAAAGACTTTTTGTTTCTGAATTTTTTCAGCCAGTCGAATACATCTCCTCTCTGTACATTGATCTGAAGAGCCATATCAAGTTCAGAGGCTGTAGTATTGATGAATGCCGTGTGCTTTGGATTCATCTCTACAGAAGTTACATCCTGGCATCCTCTGGAAGCAAACTCAAATGAAATAGAACCAATTCCTGCGAAAAGATCCAATACAGAAATCGACTGCATATCGTATTTATTTTCCAAAATACTGAATAAGGCTTCTTTCGCAAAATCTGTGGTTGGTCTTACATCAAAGTTTTTGGGAGCGGCAATTTTTTTGGCTTTCCACTTGCCTGATATTATTCTGAACATGTTGTATTAGGGTTTATGTAATAGATTATAGATGGCAGGTGATGATATTTGGGTTTTGCTCCCTTTTACCTGCGGACTGTAACCTAATTAAGTATAAAATTCTTATTAGGAATATTGTCAAAAACGATCTTCAGGTTTTTTACAAACTTCTGAAGCTCGGAAATAAACGTTTCATTCTCTGTCGTTTCACCATAAGCATAAAAGGTGGTTTCATTGATTCCAAAACCTATTTTGCTTAACGTGAACATGACGAAATAAAGGAAATCAACTTCAGAATTTACATCCAGGTTGTTATAAAGGATGATCTTCTTATTATCAATGGCAAAAAATTCACACTGATTGTGATAAAGGTTGATATGAATCTCTTTATTATTTTTATTGTGGATAGAGCTTAAAAACTTTTCCCCTGAAAAATTAAAATGTACCGGTATGGCCAGTTCTTTTATTTTCTTGTAGTAATTCTTTGGAAAAGTATAATAAAACTGAATGTTGAATTTTTTATTGATGGATAGCATCAACTCTTCTTTCTCTCTATCAGCAGGCGCATTGAATGAGATTAGGTCAAATCCCGAATCGTGGTCAGAAAAACCTTCCGGCATCAATGTAAAATGATTCAGAGCGGAAATTACCTGGATTTCATCAAAACGCTGTTTGATAAGAACCTCATCCAGCTTTTCCTCAATGAGGTTAGCGGGTGTTTCTTCAGTAACAAAATAAGACTTTTCCTCCAGAATGTTTTTGTTTTTCACAATCTGGTAGATCAATCCGTCTTTGGTAAAAAGTAAATTAAGTACGTTCATATTTCAATTCCTGCAAATTTAGTGAAATTCTACCATTACCGCACCCGATTGATGGTGAAGTATTTCCTTATTATAAAAATCGATACCAACCTGGCTTTCCAAAACATCCCGAACCATGCACTGTAAGGTTCCATCACCAATTCCGTGGACAATCTCCAGCCTTTTTAAATTGTTCTTTCTGCAAAACTCAATAACTTCAATCAGTTTTTCCTTTTGGATAAACAGTCTTTCAAAGCTATCATAGTCATTGGGATTCTTTACCAAATTATGAAAATGCAGGTCTAAAACCAAATGATTTTTCTGATGCTTTTTAGAAATGACCTTTTTAGGCTCTGCTTTTTTTACTACACGGATATTTTCATAAAGATCAGCATTCTTAGGAACCAGTTTTTCTTTAGGATATTGATGGGTAAAGCCATATTCATCTTTAAAAACCACAATATTCCCCTTTACGGAAGTGACGACTCCGCTTAAATCTTCATCCACTACAGAAACTGTATCTCCAATTTTCATTTTCTTATTGTATTTAACCTTGACAGGTTTTTAAAACCTGTCAAGGTTTCTTCCTTATACTCTTGAACCCAATTCAATCACCTCCAGATCCTTTATCTCTTCACCATCCACTACAAAACGCATCATTGTTCTCACTTTGTGCCAGCCTTGTTTTCCACAAGCACCCGGATTCAGGTGTAAAAGACTATTCTTTTCGTCGTACATGGCTTTTAAAATGTGAGAGTGCCCTGAAATAAATAATTTAGGTGCTTTTTCAGTGATCTCTTTTTTGGTTAATGGAGTATATTTTCCGGGATATCCACCGATATGAATCATTAAAACTTCAAGCTTTTCACAGAAAAAACGATTGACTTCCGGAAATTCAGACTGTATTTTTGAGTTATCTATATTTCCGTAAACGCCTTTTAATGGCTTTATTTTTTCGAGTTGTTCAATAACGTCCATGCTTCCAAAATCTCCACAATGCCAGATTTCATCTGCCTGAGCTGCATATTCCAGTATTCTGTCATCTATATAAGAATGAGAATCGGAGAGAAGTAGTATTTTTGTCATTATCTAAGGGTTCTTTGGGTAATATTCTCATCGTATTTTTCTTTAAATATGGCTACCCGTTCAGAATTTAATTCACCATCCTGATTGATAACTCTTTCTTTAAGCAGCCATCTTACCAGCTTTTCCATTCCTTTTTTAGAATTCATAAAATTGGCAATTTTTGCGAGGTCAGTAGACTCTACCTTGGTCTTTTCTGTTAAAAAGTTCAGGATAAAGTAATCGTCACTTACATATCTTGGCGTTTCATTATCCATGTATTTGTACATCAATACTTCTTCGTCATCTTTCATCGAGAAGAATGAATATTGCGTTACATTAATCTTTTCTGTTTTTAGAATTTGTTTTCCATTCAGAAGAACCTTATCATCCTTAATGCTTACATCTTGTGAAAAATATAAATTACAGCTCACCATCAGTATAAAGAAAGCGAATAATCTGTTTATTGCCATTTTTAATGTTTTAGATTGCAAATATAAAGAAGCTTTGATAAACATGACTTCGGTCGAATTTTATCATTTCTGTAAAGCCCATTGTGAGTTAATAAGAAATATTCTTGGTCTTTCGTATAGAATCAAGCTTCTTTTCAATGTCAGCACTGAAGACTTTTCTTAATTTCAGCCCACTTTCAGTAAGCCTTGATATCACAAAGGTCCCGTCCATACTGTTATTTGAAGAAAATACAATGGCAATAGTAGTATCTGAAACCTTTTTCCAGTTTCCAATATATCGTTCCAACTTTGAAGCTTTTCCAGGAAAATCTTCCTTAGCATCATAACCATTGGCTGATTTACTTAAATTTCCAATGATTTTTCCGTTTTTACTGAACTTTAAACCAGGAGTTTTGGCATTAAAAATATTCTGTTTTTCGTAAGTGTAGACATAATTATCCAGCTTAGTCAGTTTCCATGTCTGTAAAAGAAAAGGGTCTGAGGTTTTGTCCTGGCTTTTTATAAAACCGTTTGCGAAGAATAACAACAAAAGAAAGGGGATCAACTTTTTCATACTTTTAAAATGATTACACTTAAATATCGGCAAAATTAAGCTTTTCAATATAAGACTGAAAGTTTTCCACTTAATATAAAATTGGCCATAGCAGCTTACAATTTCTATAAAATATCGGATTGAGAGATTTTCTGTTTTCTGACTGATTTTTTGTTTAATTCTTAAAAGTTTTTTTCTGAAACGTTGAAAATTGATTCTTGTTACTAAAAATGGGGATAGGGAAAATGTGTGTATTCACTTTTTGGTGGATTAATTAGCTTGTGTTTTTAATTTTAATGTGTTGTAAATCAGTATTTTAAATTGTTCATTTTCGGTATTTTAAATAATTATTTTGTTTGGATGGAAATATGTATATATTTGTCTTAATTTTATTTAATCTAAACAAAAATAATAATGAGTGTCGGTTTATACTTATTGGAGAGCAAAAACTGGTATTATTTTGACCTTATACCAAAGTTTGATGAAGAGTTGTCAACGTTCATGAACAGTTGTTCTGAAAGTAAATTCATCCGAATTAATATTACAGGTAAAGAATCTTATTTAATTGTTCCTGTAAAGCATTTTTCTACTACCGGAGTTCATCATATAGGCGAAGAGGTAGGGTATAGAGAAAAGAAAATGGGCGAAGTCGTGAAGATTAGTGCTGAAGAAGCGTATCGATTTATTACTTCTCTTGTTTATGGTGGAAATACAACCGTAGAAAATCCGGAAGAGGCCTATATCAAATATTTTTCTGAAGAATTTGATGAGTATTTTGACAAAGGGCATAAAATGGTAGAAAGTATCAATTCTTTTAAAGCGGGAACGATTTTTAAGTTTTTCGGATACGAAAATGAAAATCTATTGGAATTTATTTCGAAGAATATTGCATTAGAGTCAAATTATGATAAGAAGGCTGCTATTATCCAATGGTTTTCGGAATATACCCATTCATTGTTGAAAACAGCAGTAGGAAAGTATATTGAAGAAGGAGTCATCTATAACAGCAATATTGAGCATACATTTATCAATCAAAGTGCAGATAAAGTAAATGTTAGTTTTGATGAATATATTTCTGACGCATCTGCTATCAGAACTGAAAAGGCTGAAAGTTTTATAAGAACCCATGTGGTTTATTACAACCTTTATCCGGTGCTAAGGCATTTGGCATATTTAGGTTCTGTTGAGGAGGAGCTTCTTTATCAGATTGTAGATACTGAAATTGATTCTTTGAGAGAAGTTTATGGTGATACCATGAATTTTATTTATGAAACTATAGAGGCAAGGCTTTTCCTGAAACAGACTTACAGTGTGAATGAAGATATCTGGAAAGAGTATATCAGACAACATAATTTCCTGATTAATCCTAAACATTATTCCAAAAAACTGATAAAACCTGATTATGGGGAAATCCTGCATAAAAGATATTTCAATAATGGGACTTTGGAAATCACCCTGAGAGCTTTTAATCCTGAAACGGATATGGAATTCCTGCATGAGTGGTCTAATATGGAGTACGCTAAAAAGTATTGGGAAATGGATGTGGACCAGCAGGAATTTGAAGAAGCCTATATCAAACACATGGGGGTAGATTATTCTCATCCTTATATCGGCCTTCTGAATGGCAATCCTATTTTTACCCTGGAACTATACTGGGCCGTAAAAGATGAAGTGGGTAAATATTATCGATTTAATCCGGGAGATTACGGCTTTCACATGCTGATCGCTCCTGCAAAGGAAAAAATTCCAAACTTTTCAATGAACGCATTGGCCATGTGTATGGAGTACTTTTTCTCTTTCCCACAACTGACAAGAATGATAGGTGAGGCCTCTGCATCTCATAAAGGAACTCATAATCTGATTACCAAAGTAGGATGTGAATTCAACAGATCGCTGGCTCTTCCTTATAAAACATCCAATCTGACTTTCCTTGACCGTGAGAAGTTCTATGAAACGACTGAAGACATCTTCAAAAACTCGGTTCTGAAAATAAACATTACAACATAATACTTGAATACTGAAAAAGATAATTTATGAAATATGATATCATTGGTATAGGAATAGGACCATTCAATCTAAGTCTTGCTGCTCTGTTGGAAGAGCATAATCTGAAAACCATTTTTTTTGATAAAGCACCAAGATTTGAATGGCACAGCGGTTTAATGATAGATAGGACAACGCTTCAGGTTCCTTTTCTTGCAGATCTTGTAACGATTGTAAATCCTAAAAGTCCTTTTACGTATATCAACTATTTAAGAGAGAAAGGTAAAATTTTCCGTTTCTGTTTTAAGGAAAGCTTTTATGTTACCAGAATGGAGTATAACCTTTACTGTAAATGGGTAGCCTCACAAATTGAAAATCTCAATTTCAGTCATACCGTTACAGAAATAGATTATAGTGAAATTCATGAATGCTACGAAGTTTCTGTTATAGATCTTATTAATTGTGAAAAGAAAGTGTATCTCACTGATAAAATTGTTTTAGGAGTAGGCTCTATTCCTAATGTTCCGAAAATAACAGAGCGTTTTTCTAAAGAACATGTTTTCCATTCTTCCGAATATTTACACAGAAAACAATACTTAAAGAAAGGCAGTACCATTACTGTATTGGGTTCCGGGCAAAGTGGAGGTGAAGTATTTTTTGATCTTCTTTCATCCAGACCGGATTTAGACTTAAAACTGAATTGGGTAACAGCTGCTGACCGATTCTTCCCAATGGAAAATTCAAAATTCACGTATGAATTTACTTCCATGGATTATATTTCCTACTTCAACAGACTTCCATTATCAAAAAGAAGAGAAGTGATCAACAAGCAGGATATTTTGTATAAGGGGATTAATGATGAACTGATAAGCACCATTTATGATGAGCTTTATCATCAGCAGATGAAAGAAGAACAGCCACTTCCTGTAAAAATACTGACCAATAGTTTGCTGGAAGATATGGAGTATGATGAAAATTATACACTAAAGATGAGACATCTTGAAGAAGAAAAACCTTTTTCATTAAACACGGATTATCTTATTTTGGCAACGGGCTACAGATATGAAGTTCCTCATTTTTTACAACCTATTGAGGGCCGCCTGAACAAGAGTCAAAATGATGGAACACTACTATCTTCAGAAAACTATACCGTTGATGTGAATGATAATGAAATATTTATGCAGAACGGCTGTGTAGACTCACAGGGGATTGTCACCGCAGATTTAGGAATGGGACCTTACCGAAATGCAACCATTATCAATAAAATATTAGGTTACGAATATTACCCATTGGAAAAAAATATTGTTTTCCAACATTTCGGAGCATTAGAAACTATATAGACTATGAAGCGTATATTTTTTCTGATTTCTGTATTTTCTTCCTTAGCATTGGCTGCCTGTCCAATTACTTTAGTTGTTAAAAACATCAAAAACTATAACCACGATGATGTGTATGTGGTGATAAACGGCGAAAAGAAAAAAATCTCAAAACAAGGAACTGTTGATTTTGCAGAGGTATCGAATGGTCCTGTAAAAGTATCTTTATTGTATCGGAATAAAGTTATTTATATTGATACACTGGATATCAATTGTCAGTCAAGCCAGAAGTATGAAATAGCAATTTCAGATGCGAACCGGATTGATGAGGTATATATCAGAGGCAAAAGGAAACTGGAGAAACTTAAAGAAACTCCTTTAAGTGTTAAGATTGTTGATATGCAGGCGGTAAAAAGCCAGGCCAACAATATTGGTGAAATACTGAATATGGCCACAGGAGTTAAGCTTCGTACAGAAGGAGGCGTTGGTTCCGGATTTCAGGTTAATCTTGGAGGTCTTCAGGGGAAAGCAGTCAGAATTTTCAGGGATGGAGTCCCGATTGAATTTTACGGACATAGCTTTAATCCGAATGTTTTATCTCCCAATATGCTGGACAGGGTAGATGTATACAAAGGAGTAATGCCTATTTCACTGGCATCGGATGCTTTAGGAGGAGGGATTAATTTTATTTCAAAACCTATACAAAAAGACAACCTGGAAATATCCAATGAGATGGCATCATTCAGTACTTATAAATCTCATCTTAATGCAGTATTTACAGGGAAAAAAGACAGTTTATTTTATATAGGAACTCAGGCAAGCTACGTGTTTTCCAAAAACAATTATAAAATTCTGGGCGATGTTATAGATCCGGAAACAGCCAATCTTAAAAAAGTGGAAGCTAAAAGGTTTCATGATGATACCGAAGCTTCTTATATGGAAGTTTATACTGGTGTAAGAAATAAAAGTTGGGCCAACGACTTTAGAGTTGGATTTATCTATTCTCATTTCTATAAGGAGATTCAAAATGATCTTGAAATGAGAAAACCTTACGGAGAAGCTTTTGCCAAGGAAAATAATGTGACAGGTTATCTTCAGTATAAAAAAATGTTCTTTGATAACCGTCTTAAATTAGACCTGATGACAGCCTTTGCCAGATATAACAATTCTTTTGTGGATATCAGCAGACGAAGATACAATTGGTTGGGAGAATCAACTTTTAGTAATGAAAACAGTGTTGGTGAGATTAATAAAGGGAATGATATGAAGATGAATTACAATATGTTTCATACAAGGCTTAATGCTGCATTCCGAATCAATAATAATCATAGTCTGGAATTTGGAAATGTGTATTTCTATCAGCGAAGAAAAGGGAGTGATCCTTATGGAGCTATTAACGTAGACGGAGAAGATGTCCTTAAAATTCCGGCCATTTACAATAAAAATATTGCAGCTTTAGGATTGGTGTCTCATTGGCTTGACCGCAAAATGGAAACGGTGCTTGGGGTAAAGAATTATTTTCTCAGTTCCAAAGGATATACTACGGATAAATATAATTTCACATGGGAGTCCGACCGGAATAAAAATGCATTAGGATATATGGCAGGAATCAGCTATAAACCTAAAAATTTTATCCTGAAATTATCCTATGAGAAAGCAGTTCGTCTTCCTGATGAAACCGAAATTTTCGGAGACGGAATTTTAATCAAAGAAAATCTTGACCTTGAGCCGGAAAAAAGTGATAACGTCAATGTTGTTCTGGATTATACTTCATCAAATTATAAGCTGAATACAAGTTTAAATCTCTTTTACAGGAATGTGAAAAACACAATATTCATGATTCCGGACAATCCTTATGGAAGGTATCAGAATTATTATGACAATCGCATCCTTGGATTGGAATATGAAATTAATTACCAGCCTATAAAAAATATTCAGACAGGGTTCAATGTTACCTACCAGGATATAAGGCTTAAAAATCTTTCCGGTTCTGAAAGTATCTGGGAAGATGCCAGACAGCCGAATATCCCTTACTTATTTGGAAACCATTATCTAAGACTGAATTTTTCAGATATTCTCAATATGAAGGATAAAGTGGAGCTGTATTATAACATCAATTATGTACATCGTTTCTTGCTCTATCCTGTACCGAAAAACCTTGAGCCGGGATTGTTTTCCAAAGCTACTATTGCTTCCAGTGATCTTTTGATCCCGAATGATGGAAGGCTGGGCATGGTGGATGTAGGTGTAGGAGTTACCTATTTCCTGGCAGACCCTAAGCTGGCCATTAATTTTAGCGTTAATAATCTTACGAACGAAAGACTCTACGATAATTATAACGCACAGAAACCCACAAGATCTTATCATCTGAAATTAACGTATACAATTTTTTAATATTATAATCATGAGAAAATCAAAACCGATTTCAATACTTTTATCTGCATTAAGCCTCTTGCTTTTTACCCATTGCAGCAGCGATGACAATATTGAAGAGCAAAAACAACCAACAACAGAAACTAAAGACAGCTGGGTCATCTATAACAGTACAGCCGGATGGGGCGGAAATATTTATTCATTCTCAGAACTTCCTCAGGGAGAACTTTCATTAGCTGATAAAAAACCTTTCTATCAGATTGCTTATTCTGCAGGTGGAAAAGCTTTCGGAGAAAATATTTACCGACTTGGCGGTGCAGCATCTTCGGAAGAAGGTTTTTCTAAACTTACAGCCGATAATGCCGGAAATATTTCTTCAAAAGGTTTCATTGCTACCCAAAATAATGGCTTTGAACCTAACTATCTTGTAGTAAGTGATACTGAAGGATATTATTGGGATGGCTCAAGAGGAATGCTTAAGATCCAGACTTTTAATCCGGGAACGATGCAGCGTACAGGAGAAATTGATCTTTCTTCATTAGCTCAAACTATTGATCCTGCCGTTCTTGAACCGGGAGAAACTGCATATCAGGCTGCCGGACAGTTAATTTTAATCAAGAGAGATGATAAACTATATCTTGACTTACAAATTGGTAAAAAAGGATCAAACTGGCAGATAAAACCTGTTATAAAAGAAGTCGCAGTTGCAATCTATAACCTAACTTCGAAAAAAGTGGAAAATGTTACCAAATATCCTAATGCTACAAACCTTGGGCTTTTCACAGACCATGTTCTATGGAGTATTGATGAGGTAACCAAAGATATCTATATGGTAGCTGCGTCAGATATGAAAGCTCAGGAATCAGCCTATTCATCTAAAATTCTTAGAATAAAGAACGGGCAAAATACCTTTGATACGAGTTTTGAAATCGATATCAAGAACTATGTACATCCAGCAGAATTTAATAGAATTTTTGCCCACAATAATAAAATCTATACTACTATACCTTCATCTGCAGCATCTTATTATAGTGGCGGGCATGGAGTAGGCTATAGAAATGATATCTGGTTCTGGAATGAGATTGATGTTCAGACGAAGAAAGCTGTAAAACTTGATATTCCTGTGGATAATTTCTATAACTATCAAAATCCATTCTTATATAAAAACAGAATCTATTTTATGTCTAATAATAAGGCTGATAACTTTTCAGGTTTAAGTTCTTATGACCCTGTTTCTAAAAATACAAAAGTTGAGTTTAAACTTAAAGGAAGTGGACGATTGATGGGAGTCAATGTCATTTCTAAAAAATAATTTCTTTTTTTTGTTAGTACAATAAGATCATTTGATTTAACGACAGCCGGAAGAGTTTTCTTCCGGTTTTTTTGTGGACTAAAGTTAGGAAGAGGGAAGCTGGAAGCTGGAAGTTATCGTAAACAAAATAATTACACTTTAGTCTAAAAAACACATTAAGTTTAAAGTAACTTCCCTTTATTATAAGCCTAATAGCACTTCTAACCTCCCTCTTCCAGCTTCCCTCCACATAAATCATAATTTTCCTCTTCCGGACGCATGTTATTTACTAAATTTGGAAAAATTAAAAAATAATGAAACAGAAATTTTCTTTTTTCATTTTTCTTTTAACCGTAGGATTGGCAAATGCACAGGTTGAAGAGAAAAAACTGGATGACCTGATCCAAAATACTTTGAAAACCTTTGACGTTCCCGGAATGTCGGTAGGAATTGTAAAAGATGGAAAAGTTACCTATTCCAAAGGGTTTGGAGTACGTTCTCTTACTACCAAACAACCCATGGATGACAATACCCTGGTAGGAATTGCTTCCAATTCCAAAGGATTCACATGTGTTGCATTAGCTATCCTTGCAGATGAAGGAAAACTGAACTGGGATGATAAAGTTTCAAAATACATCCCTGAATTTCAGATGTATGATCCGTATGTTTCTCAAAATGTGACCATCAAAGATTTGATTACACACAGAGCCGGATTAGGGCTGGGACAGGGTGATCTGATGTTTTTTCCGGAAGGAGGAAGCTTAACGGTTAATGACATTGTTCACAACGTAAGATATCTGAAGCCTGAAAATCCTTTCAGAACTACTTTAGATTATAACAATATTATGTTCATTGTTGCAGGTGAAGTCATCCACAGAATTTCCGGAGTAAGCTGGGCAGAATTTATCGAGCAAAGAATCATGAAGCCGATAGGAATGACTTCCAGTTTTGGAAGCTACAACAGAGCAAAAGCTACAACAAACAAAATTGACGCCCATGCCCCTGTAGACGGAAAAGCCATTGCTGTTCCACACGATTGGAATGAAACCGGAAATGCTGCTGGAGGAATTATGAGTAATATTAAAGACATGACGACTTGGGCAGAATGTCTATTAAATAATTTTACGACGAAAGACGGTAAGAAATTGGTTTCAGACAAAAATGTGCAACAACTTTGGAGCTTACAGATTCCGGATAAAGTAGCGGCTAAAAATCCTTATGACACAAGTTTCTACGGATACGGTTTAGGTTGGTTCTTAAGCGATGTAAAAGGGCACAAGCAAGTACAGCATACAGGAGGATTAATAGGGACTGTAACACAGTTTACCCTAATTCCGGATCTTAAACTAGGAATTGTTGTATTAACGAATCAACAATCAGGAGCAGCGTTCAACACTATTACCAATACAGTTAAAGATTCTTATCTTGGAGTAGCAGACAGAAACTGGCTGAAAACGTATGGAGACAGAATGGTAAAAGTGAATGCAGATTTCGATAAACAAAAGAAAGAGGCTTTCGCTAAATCTGATGCATTTAAAAAAGAAAAAGCACTGCAGCCAAAAGCGGAACAGTTTACAGGAATATACAGTGACGTTTGGTTTGGTGATGTAGAAATTGCTCAGCAGGGAAGTACTTACAGAATTTCATGTAAAAATTCACCAAGATTAAAAGGGGAGCTACTTCCATATTCCAATAACTCATTCATCATTAAATGGGATGATAGAAGCTATGATGCCGATGCATATATCATATTCGATTATGATGAAAGCGGAAAAGCTCAGTCTGCAAAATTAAAAGCAATTTCCGATGTTACGGATTTCAGTTTTGATTTTGATGATCTGGATCTGAAGAGAAAATAAGAAGCAAAATAGTAATAGATATAAAAAGAACGGACCAGAGTCCGTTCTTTTTTATTCTCGCAGATTTTCAAAATACTTATAATAATGATTCTATGTAGAAACATATAAATGAATAATATCTGCACAATTTGCGAAATCGTGAGCTATTAACCACCCGTCAAATAATAATTTTTTTGCCACCCCTTCAGAGAAAGCAATATGAAGCTTGTAAAATAAATTAGGTTATTGAAGCACATTTGAAAGCTGGTGTAAAATTATATTTTCCCTGGCTCATAAAAGAACAGCAGTTTTTTCTTGGCACCGTCAAATTCGGACCAGGAATCACAATCTACTTCAAAACCGGCTACACCACAGGTAGGAAAATGGAAAATATCTTCTGAGATGGAATTGGCAAAATTGGAAATTCCATTGTTATGGGAGAAAAGGGCAACCGAACTCAGATTATCATCCAGATCATAGATTACAGATTCGAAATTTCTTTCCGAAGGATTGTATAATTTTTCATTCGTAGTACAATCCAGCTGATAAGCCTGATTGAAAATTCTACACGTATTCAAAGCACGTACTGCCGGGCTTGATACAAAATAATCGATAGAAATATTATTGTTTTTAAGGAATCTGGACATGTTCATAGCATCCTGCAGGCCTTTGTCTGCCAAGGGTCTGTCAAAATCCTCCGTTTCTTCCGGCCAGTCGCTTTTCGCATGTCTTACGAGGATGAGTCTCTTCATATAGTCTGTTTTTTGGAAGATTAAAATTATAAAAAAAAATATGGAATAAAACATGATTTATAGAAAAAAACAGCGTAATGAATAAAATCAGTAAATTTTACTAAATTTGCAGACTTATGGGACAAATCCTTGCAATAGACTACGGAAAAGCCCGTTGCGGTATCGCTGTAACGGATGATATGCAGATTATAGCCAGTGGGCTGGAGACTGTAGAGAACCGTGTTTTAATGGAGTTTTTAAAAAAATATTTCAATGAAAATAAGGTGGATGAAGTAGTGATTGGGCTTCCCATAGATTTGAAAGGAAATCTTTCAGAGGTGGAAACCGATATTTTAAAATTCATTGAAGAATTTAAAAAAGAATTTTCGGATATTGCAGTCCATCGTTTTGATGAAAGGTTTACTTCCAAAATGGCTTCATTCTTTATTTCCCAAAGTGGAAAAAACAAGAAAAAAAGACAGGAAAAAGGATTAATAGATAAAGTAAGTGCAACCATCATATTGCAGAATTTTTTAGAACAAAGATTAAGATGATACTACCGATAAGAGCTTTTGGGGATCCTGTTTTGAGAAAAGTGGGAAAAGATATAGAAAAAGATTATCCCGGATTACAGGAACTGATAGATAACATGTTCGAAACGATGTACAGTGCAAATGGAATTGGTCTTGCTGCGCCTCAGATCGGTTTGGATATCCGTTTATTTGTAATAGACGTAACTCCTCTTGCGGAAGATGAGGATTATGAGGATATTAAGGATGAATTGGCAGAATTCAAAAAAGTGTTCATCAATGCCAGAATCCTTGAAGAATCAGGGGAAGAATGGAAGTTCAATGAAGGTTGTCTTTCTATTCCGGATGTAAGAGAAGATGTGAAAAGAAAGGGCACAATCGTTATTGAATATTATGACGAAAATTTTGTGAAACATACAGAAACTTTTTCCGATATTAGAGCCCGCGTAATTCAGCATGAATATGACCACATTGAAGGGATTCTGTTTACCGATCACCTAAGTGCTTTGAAGAAGAAGCTGGTAAAAGGAAAACTGTCAAAAATCTCTCAGGGGGATGTAAGCATCGGTTACAAAATGAGATTTCCGAAATAATTTAAACAAGGATTAAAAGAAATAATAAAAAGCAAAAAGCTTAATGCTGATTGCAGAATTTACAAAAAATAAAATTATGCTGTTAGAAAAAATAATTTCAATTTCTGGAAAGCCAGGACTTTACAAATTAGTTTCTCAATTAAGAAACGGATTCATCATTGAAGATGTTACCAACAAGAAAAAAGTAAGCATTGGAAACTCAAGCCAGGTAAGCTTATTAGATAATATCGCAATGTTTACATTTGAAAAAGAAGTTCCATTGTTCGAGGTTTTTGAAAATATTGCAAAAAACAACGATTACAAAGAAACAATTTCTCACAAATCTTCAGATGCGGATTTAAAAGACTTTATGTTAGCGTCTCTTCCTAACTACGATACTGAAAGAGTATATGCTTCTGATATCAAGAAGTTGGCTCAGTGGTACAACACTCTTCAGAAAGCTGGATACATCACTCCTGAAAGTTTCGTGAAGGCAGAACCTGAAACTTTAGATGGTGAGCCTGCAGAAGAGGTAAGCTTAGATATTGATGCTAAAAAAGCAGCTCCAAAAGCAGAAAAGCCGGCCGCTCCAAAAGTAAAAGCTACTTCAGCAGCAAAATCAGCTCCGAAAAGTACGCACAGAAAACAAGGATAATTCATTTTTGAATTTACCCATATAAAACCTCGTCAGAAATGATGAGGTTTTTTTGTTTATAATAATTGATAAATATTGTTGATATCATTCTGGGTGGAACAAAGAATTTACAAAAGGTATATTCCAAAAACCTAACAGGTTTTCGAAACCTGTTAGGTTTAAACATTCAGTCTGTCTCGAACCTCGTATTTTATAACTTTCACTCCCAACGTTTGTAATGATGTCCGAATAACCCTTACATTTGTATAATATTGAATTTCCAATTACTTATGAATACAAAACAGGAAAAATTAGAAGCTTTCGGGAGATTACTGGATATTATGGATGATTTGCGTGAAAAGTGTCCGTGGGATCAGAAGCAGACCTTACAATCTCTCCGTCATCTTACCCTGGAAGAAACATATGAGCTTTCTGATGCCATTTTACAGGAAGATTTGCAGGAGATTAAAAAAGAATTGGGAGATGTATTACTTCATCTTGTTTTTTATTCTAAAATAGGTTCAGAAAAAGGAAGTTTTGATATCGCAGATGTTATCAATTCACTGAATGAAAAACTGATCTTCCGCCATCCTCATATCTATGGAGATACTGTAGTGAAAGATGAGGAAGAAGTAAAACAGAACTGGGAAAAGCTAAAACTGAAAGAAGGAAACAAATCTATTTTAGGAGGAGTTCCGAAAAGCCTTCCAAGCTTAGTAAAAGCCTATAGAATTCAGGATAAGGTAAAAGGTATTGGTTTTGAGTTTCATGATGCTGAAGATGCCTGGAAAAAGGTAGATGAGGAGATTCAGGAATTCCATGCGGAAACAGATTTAGATAAAAAGGAGCAGGAATTGGGAGATGTATTCTTCTCATTGATTAACTATGCAAGAATTTCAGGAATTAATCCGGATTCTGCGTTGGAGAGAACCAATCTGAAGTTTATTTCAAGATTCAAGAAGATGGAAGGCCTTGCCGAAGAACAGGATTTAAAACTTGCAGACATGTCTCTTGAAGAAATGGATGTTCTGTGGGAAAAGGCAAAACAGTTATCATAATTTCCGGATTGGAACAATTAATGCTACTTATATTCAGTTAAAAAAAATAAAAAATAAATATGCTACGTTTTCTTATACTTCCTGCTATATTTTTATTAAGTTGTAACCCAAAAGCTCAGAATTCACCTGCTCAGGGTGATGATCTGAAGCCGCAGTTTTCTTTACCTAAAAAACTAAAGGAAGTTTCCGGGATTACGTTGTCAAAAGATAAAAAAACAATCTGGGTCATAGAGGACAGAGGAAATAAAAATGCAGTATACGGTCTTAATGACAGTGGGCAGATGATGGCTAAAGTTCCGGTTGAGAATGCTGAAAATACAGATTGGGAAGATATTATATCAGATGCTCAAGGGAATATTTATATCGGAGATTTCGGAAATAATGATAACAACAGAACAGATCTGGCTATTTTAAAAACCGATCTGAAAGATATTACCCAAACCACCACAAAAGTTGTTCAAACCACTAAGTTCCACTATGAAGGGCAGACAGAATTTCCACCGAAAAAATCAAACCTGTTGTATGACTGTGAAGGATTTGTAGAAATGGACGGTAACTTCTATCTTTTCACCAAGAACAGAAGCAAAGGCTTTGACGGAACTTTCCTTGTATTTAAAGTTCCTAATAAAGAAGGAGATTTTGAAGCTAAACTGATTGGTAAATTAAAGCTGCAGGGTGGATATAATGATGCAGCTATTACTTCAGCAACCATCAACAGTACAAAAGATAAGATTGTACTGTTAACCCACAAAAATGCACATGTTCTTACAGGATTTAACGCTGATGATTTCAGTACTGCTAAGATTAATAAGATTCCATTAAATCATAATTCACAGAAAGAAGCGATTGTTTTTCTTAATGACCAGACTTTAATGATTGCAGACGAAAAAGGAAAAGACGAAGGAGGAAATGTATACCAGTTTTCGCTTAAGCCATAGATTTTGAAAAGGCAATATATAAACTAACAATCCTATGGAAAACTCCATGGGATTTTTTATAAACAGCTTCATTTTTATTATTGTTTCCTTTGAAATTCATCATAAAGCGGTTTCAATTCTTTTGGCGGATTACCGGAATCAAAACTTGCAGAAGTATAAGGTGTGCCATTACTTGTGATAATAAGATTGGCAATCATAGCCTGATCGGAATGTCGTCCTGTAGTAGGAGCTTCAAGAGTTGATATTTTAGATAAATCAATAGCTGCAGCCTGTTTTGAGATACGTTCCCAGTCAGAAGAAGACATAGGTTTATTATTTTCCTCACCATTAAAAGAAGTTGTTCTGGACTTTGGCGTAAAGGTGATTGTTGTATGGAAACCTCTGGTTTGTTCTGTTAACTGTATTTTTTCAATTTTTGTCTGTTGCATACTTACATTTGCATTTTTTTCAATGTTTCCATTTTTGCTTTGGTTCTGGCAATGAATACTTGATAAAACTAAAATGATATTAATAGAAGCAATTAGTGTTTTCATTGTGTGCTTTTTTATAATTGTTTGTTACAGCTAAAGTATAAAAAGGTATTGAATATAAAACTATTATGTTCGTTAAAAAAGAAAAACTCAGGAAACTCCTGAGCTTTTGTAGGTAAATATTTTTTAATTAAAATTTCATTCCTATACCTGCAGAGATTCGTCCACCATCTGCGCCATAGAAATAATTCAGTCTGGCAGACATCATTTCCACGACGCTTAGCCAAATCCCGGCCCCTACTGATTGATGCCATTTTCTGGAGTACTCCCCATCATTCCATACACGTCCAATATCATAGCCTACAAGGATTCCCAGATTGGCAGGGATAATATTATTTCTGATTCTTCCAAAATTCCAACGGATCTCAGAATTATTGATAAAATAAGATCTTCCTGAGAATCTTTCATTTCTGAAGGCACGCATACCATTGTTACCGCCGATAGCTGCAGCCTGATAGAATTCAAAATTATCATTATTGATCCACATGGCATTGCTGGCATTGGCAAATACGAAAACCCCTTTTTTATCAATTCTGTGGTCAATCGCAAATTTTCCTTTTATGGTAAGGAAGTTTCTGTTGAAATTGGAAAATGTAGCTTTCCAGTCGGCATTCAGCATCAGTTCCATTCCCAGAGTTGGGAAGGCAGGGTTATCTGCATTTTTATAACTGAAAGTATAATTAGCACCTAAGAACTGTTGGCTGTCAAAAACTTCAGATCTTACATCTGGGGAAGTATTGATAAAGCGTCCGTCTTTTCTCTGTACTTTATTATCTTCAAAAGTAAGCTGCATCTGATGATTAAAATTCATCCAGCCCTTCTTCGAGATGGAAGGGGCTACATTAAATTTGGAAATTCTTGCCCTGTTGTATTCTCTTTCCGTAGCTTCTTTATCATACGGGCTTTCATTGGATAGTCCAAAAAAGTTCTGTGAAAATCTTGGGGTAGTATAAGCTGCATCAATATTAAAATTCCATCCTGAAATTGCTTTCTTGAAAACACCTTTATAAATAAGGCTGAACCCGGCAGTAGCAGTATAAAAATTGGCTTTTAAACTATGTCTTTGGGTAAAAGGGTCACGGATGAAGTTATTCACAGTATAATTAGCCAAAACACCCACGATAACCCCGTCATCTGGGTTATAATCCAAATTAGGGTATCCTGCGAATGCATTGTATTTTGGATGCTTATAATTGTAGGTGTTTATCTCATAATCATCTGCAATATTTTTGGTAGTATTTCCTGCATTGTAGGTGTTTTTTTGAGATGCAAAGTCATAGATTTTTACTTTTCTTCCATCTGCCACATTATAGATATCATGGTTATAACCGCCAATCAGTCTGATGTTCATTTTAGGGCGGCCGGTTCCCACAACTTCATAAATATCATCATCTTCCAGCCCATAAATCCAAAGTTCTTTTGTTTTTGAATCATGATACGTTTTTTCAAAAACCAGTTCGTTTTTATCTTTGTTTTTACCTAATTTATATTGCTGTACACGTACGGAATGTCCGTTTTTGGAAATGACAAATTTATCAGGTTCCACAGTTCCTGCCAAAGGAACTTTTTCCTGCAGGACATTGTAGTAATCGGATGCGTATTTCTGCAGTTTTGTTTTTCTTATTTTAAGTTTTCTCTGGATCTCTGCTATGGTGCTATCCTGAACTTCTTTAGGAAGGTTATGGAATGCATCATCTATATCCGCATCGGTTAGATGTTCCTGAATGTATTTTGCCTGAGCTTCCCATTCTTCCTGACTAGAACTTTTTAAAAAGACAAGATCCATAGGATAAGGTTCCATAGCCAGCCATTTTACGCTGCTGATATCTTCTGTAAAGGTTTTCATGTGTCGGATAGCCGGAACATTCATGATCAGTCTGAATGCCGACCCGTCATATTTACTGAACGCCTGATCTCTGTCTTTTGGAATCGGTTTATAGATGATTTTATCACCTTTTTCATATTCTGCCCATTTCCACTGATCTGAATGCCTGTCCCAGTCACCAATCAGCATATCAAACAATCTTGCTCTGATATAAGACTCCCTGTCTACGGAGTATTTATAGTTTTTGGTCAGGTTTTTCAGGACATCGTCAGTGGAGACGATATCTTTTGCATTATCGAGGTAGGCCAATGTTTTAGGATCTGAAGAAAAACGTTCTTCAATCATATACATTTCATCACCGTAGTTTTGATTATATTTTCCTAAAGCCTGCTGCTTGGGAATATAATATAACTTCGGATTGCTATGGAAAATATTCAGCTTTTCTGACATATTTCCTATGGTAAACGGAGTAAAAGGATGGTTGGTGGTATAGAAGTCCAAAAGGAATTTCTCCGGGAAAGTATTGGTAAGTTCTTCTCCCAATGTGCTTTTTTGGAAAGCCATATTGTTGAGGAACCGTACTGCACTTTTTTTCACACCACGCATCACGAACTCCTGTCCGTCATTAGCTTTTAACCTTAAACTGTTAGACTGATTCCCTCCTCCTTCTCTGAAAGGGATATAACCGCCATTTAGCTCAGAAAGATTGGCCGTAGGGGCCTCAATAGGAATTCCGTAATAATTTCGGTAGTGATCTCCCCAAAGCCATCGGTAAAAACCACCTTTCTGGGTAAGCTGAACCGGATAGATGCTGGAAGAGAATGTAGCTGGGAATGTATTGGGAAAATTATTCACAAATTCATCAGGCTTGGATATAACGGAAATCTGTGATAATTTCTGAAGTTTAGCATCTTTTGTGGAAAAAAATTCCACATCGGTACTCTGGTCTTTTCTGATATTAAGGATAGCAAAGCCGTTTCCTCCATAGGAAAAGTCTGTTTTTTCAGCAATGGTAGAAGGATCTGTTTTAGAACCTGCACCACTGATGATCTGTCTCATATTTCCTTCTTCATGATACTGTAAATTGTGGTCATGTCCGGAAACGAAGATGACATTATCTTTATCCTGCACAATACTTTTCAGCCTGTTAGCTAGCTCTGTGTAGTGCTGATTGTTAATATCTGCCGGGCTGATTCCTGAAGAGCTTCTTAGAATATTAATAAGACTCGCCACTCCCGGTACTGGTATTTTACTTTTCAGAGGAAAAAGGTGCGACTTCGCTGAATGAAATCCTGCGTGGGTTCCACTGCTGATAATCGGATGATGCAGAGCAACAATAATTTTTTTACCCTGATTTTTAATGATAAGATCTTTAAATTCTGTGTAAAAGTCTTCACGGGTTTTGATGTTGCAGCTTTTATTAATTCCGGGATAGTTGTCCCAGTTGGTAATTGCCCATTCTGTATCAATGGCGATCAGTTTAATATCTTTAGTGATGCTGATGTCATCAATAGGACAGCCGTTTTTCGGCAGGAAGGCTTTTTTATCATCAAAATATTTTTTCACCAATGATTCCTGAGCATTTAATCCGCTCAAGCCACTATACCAATCATGGTTTCCAGGGATTACAAGAGTTTTCCCTTTAAAATTTTTAGTAATAGCCAGTTGATCTTCCAGTTTTTGTTTGGCTAAAGCATAGCCTTTATCAGATTCTTTAGGCATTCCGTTGGGATAGATGTTATCTCCAAGGAAGATCAGCATAGAGTTACTGTCTGCGGAATCGAGCTTGTCTTTAAGTAAATTCAGCGTTTTCTGTGCTTGTGGTTCATCTGCATTTCCGGCATCTCCAATCAGGAAAAGTTTAAAATCATTTTCAGATTTTATCTCGGAATCTTTTACTTCGAATAAGTTTTTGCCTTTTTGTACGTTATATGTTGCGCAGGAATACATGACTCCGGCGGACATTATTGTTCTCAGAACAATAGAAGTATTTTTTAGATGAGTTTTAAAGGATAAATTCATAAATTTACATTAACAAAAATTCAGAAATGAGCATTCTAGACAACGCTAAAAATTATGTTGAAATCTTATTCAAAGATAAGTTATCTTCAGTATATTTTTATCATAATTTTATTCATACTGCCTATACGGTGAATAAGGCCGAGGAGATTATGAAGCATACCCCTGTTTCTGAAGAAGATCAGGAAAAAGTACTTGTGGCCTTATGGTTTCATGATACAGGATATATAGAATGTGCCATGAACCATGAAGAAAGGGGAGTGGAGATCATGAAGAACTTTCTTCATCAGGAAAATTATCCGGAAAGCTATATCTCAGATGTGGAAAAGCTGATTCTGGCCACTAAAATTACTTATGTTCCTCAGAACTTACTGGAGAAAATTGTAAAAGATGCAGACTTCAGTCATTTTGCCGGTCATGATTACAGTGATATTTCTGATGCCTTAAGAAAAGAGTGGGAGCTTACCAATGTAAGATGTTTCTCTAATGAAGAATGGAATGCCGGAAATCTTGATATGCTTAAAAACAAGCATACTTTTTATACCGATTATGCTAATGAAAATTGGGAACCTTTAAAAAAGAAAAATATCAAGAAGATCGAGAAGAAGCTGGGAAAAGAAGAGGAGAAGAAAGATAATACTGATCCTAAATCTGAGAATAAAAAAGATAAAGAAAAATCAGACAGAAGTGTGGATACCTTATTCAGGGTAACGCTTAACAACCATACAAGGCTGAGTGATATTGCAGACAGTAAAGCGAATATCCTGCTGTCTGTAAATGCGATTATTATTTCAGTGTGTCTTTCGGTACTGGTGCCAAAGCTGGATGCTCCTAAAAATTCTCACCTGATCCTGCCGAGTTTTATATTGCTATTATCCAGTGTTCTTACCATTATATTTGCGATCCTGTCTACAAAACCCAATGTAACGAAGACTACGTTTACCACTCAGGATGTTACCAACAGAAAAGTGAATCTATTGTTCTTTGGGAATTTCCAGCAGATGCTGTTTGATGATTATCATAATGCAATGAGAGATCTCATCAAAGACAGGGATTATATTTATGATTCTATGGTGAAGGACCTGTATTATCTTGGAAAGGTACTTAACAGAAAGTATAAGCTTTTATCCATTACTTATAAGATATTTATGGCAGGAATTATTATTTCTGTGTTATCTTTTGGATTTGCTTTTCTTAGCCTTTAAATAAAAATAATAATGATTTTCAGCCAATTTGTATGTTGGCTGAAAAATGGTATTATTTCAAAGAGTATTTTTTGTGTAAATAAAAAAGCCGGTTTTATTTAACAGAATAATTCTGGCTGATAGAAACTCTCAATGCGAGCAATCCTGTAATTCCTTGAAGATCTTCTACTTTTAGAAATTCTATATCATGTTGTAGAATGCCTTTCTTCTGAAGTTTGGTAACATATTCCAGATATTCTTTTTGATTTTCCATACCAAAATATACGATGGTAATTTTTCCGGGAGCTGTAATACGCTCTGAAGAATCTTTTACATGGGCTTTATCCAAGCGTTTTTTAATGATCTCGTAGTAGGAATTATAGGCTCCGTCTACATCAAAGCGCTTTTCATCCATTCGGAAACGGATGTCTATTTTTTCATTATACACAAAGATCAGAGAAGCTATATCCAAAGAAATAGGAAGATCTTGTTTAAAGACTTGAAACTCAAGTTCCATTTTGCAGATGGTCTTCAGCTGCCAGTATCTTAGTTTGTGTACAACTTTTGAAGTATAGTGTAGCTCTGGAGAAATGTTATGGCCTATGTATAGATTGTGCTCTACACCATCAGATTTAAATCTTTCATAGTAATGAGGAAAGATCTGTTGGGCCTTGATCTGGTTTTCATCCAGCATATCGGCCAGTTTTCTGTTGAGAAGTGTTATAGAATCGTCCAGTTTTTTTCTGTGATTATAGAACAGATCGGTTTGGGAGAGTACCTGTAAAAAATACTCCTTAATTTTTGTTTTTACTTCCCGGGATGATCTCATTTCCAGCTTGGCTTGTAAAAAAGGATGAATTTCTTCTCTCAATAATCTCTGAAAACGTTGTTCAGTATCAGCTTTGATCTCATTGTTCAGTTCATTCTCAAACATATCAAGAGCCAATGTGAATTTTTCTGAATCAGAATTTGTCAAGGTCAGAATATCAATAAGCCACTCAATTTGTTGGTTGAGATCCTGAAGCATTAATTTAAAACGTTTTTCAGAGGAAGAACGAATATCAGATACCCCAAATAAAGGTGTTAGATTCTTAAAGGAAATCTGTTTTAAAGTATAGATTTTTTTGCCAAGCGAAGCTGTGAAATATTTTTCAGCTTCATTTCTGAACTTCCATACTACACTATCATGGATTGAAGTGTATTCACGCTGGATAATAGCTTCTATCTGGTAATTTTTTTCAAAATAGAACCTGCTTAGGGAGAAAAGAATCATGTCTGAGAAAAACTCCATTTTTTTGAGTTTTAACCCGTTAAAACTACCGGCAATAGGAGAGGTGAACTCCATGATAGCAAGCAGATCATTGTCTTTCATGATAGGAATTACCATGAAACTGTTAACATTATTATCCTTTAAAATAGTAAAAGATGGAAGCTGCCTGACACTTTCATCCAGGTTATTCACATTGGAAACCACAATGGGTTTTGAATTATGACTTAAGTTGTTGAAAGTATTTATTCTGGTCTCTTCATCAAAAGCATTGATCCAGAAGTCAAGGATATGATTTGTTAAGACACTTTCATAAATAGGAAGTTTATCAAGTTTCTGTTCCTTCTTATTGAAAGTCATCAGCCCGAAGTTGAGTTCAGCTACATCAAAATAAGATTTGAAGATTTCAGTAAGATTTTCATTGGGATTTAAATCTTCGGGATCAATTTCTATCATGCTTGATTTAAGATCAGACAATGCTACCTCAGAGGTGCAATCTACAAGAGAAATAATAGTAAAACCTTTCAGTATCCATGATTGAGAGGGAAAATACTTTTTCCACAGTTTAAAATCATCCAGATTTTCCAACAGCATATCCAGGATATCATCAGAAGGAATTTTGGCTTCTTCTGTAGGAAAAATTTCTGTAAAATCTGAATTTACTGTAATCTTATAGTGTTTCATGATTCCCAGTTTATTGGGGATATCATAATAAAAAGGAATGGAGCTTTTAATGTCTTTTTTAAAATAAGACTGAAGGATCAGGCAGCAACAGAATACATAAAACTCATTATCACTAATATTTCTGAGTTCGATCTCAAAGTCTTTTCCTGCATCTTTCAGTATTCCCTTAAATCTTTCGGTATAATTAAAGGTGATGTTGGAAAGAGGAATACTTGCTGCTTTTATTTCATTATGGGTAAGACCGGTAGGGAAGAGATCAGCAAGAAGAAGCTTGATGAGCTCTTCGTTTTTTTCCAAAAGGCTGATATCCTGAAAGCCATCTTTAAGCTCCTTAAAGTTCTTTGTCTTCTCTATTAAAGATTCAGCATAATTAACCCTGTATTCCAGACGGTCATTATAACGGATATGTTCCAATACATCCAAATATTTTTTGAATGATATATAAACCTGAAAGGGAGAGTCTTTTTTGTAAAGATTGGTCAACTGCTGAAATTTAGAGTAAAGTTATGAAAAAAAGACTATTTCCAACTCTGTTTTGGATTGGTGAAAATGATTCTTTAGAACTGCTTTATTTTATTTTGTTGAACAAATAATCAAAAAGAATAGCACATTGCATGTTTATGTTCTAATTTTAAAAAATATTTGTAGCGAGAAATCATTTCTACATGATCGAAAGATAAAACCGATCTTTTCTATTTTGTATTGACGGAGTTGTCCTGTCGCTTTGATAGAGGGATTTCAATCCTCTTATCTTTAACGAGTGATAAAGCAAATTCTTTGAATGATTCCTGAGCACTAAGGATATAATCATCCAGAATGTTTCTTTGGGTTTCCTCATTGATGATTTTATCAATTTCCCCAGTATTATGGTAGTAAAAAAGATAGGTTTCATAGTTGGTTTCTGCCAATTCATCATTCAAATAGTTGTCTACTTTGAACTTTACTTTTAAAGAGGTTCTATTCTGGGAAATATCTTCAGCAGTATAGGTAGCAGCACATCCTGAACCACAGCTTAGAGTGAAGGAATTGTTTTCCATATCCGTTATGGTTTCTTTGGAAGGAGCTGTTGCAGCTGTAGTTTGGACTGGAGGAAGATTTTCTATTTTTTGTTCCAGCGTTTTCTTTTTGCATGAAGATAGAATGGAAATTATGAACAGGGATGTTAGAATTATTTTTGTTTTCATATAATCCAATGGGTTATTTTTTGAATAAATTAAAGATGCTTTTATTATTCTCTTTGGCGTAATTATAGGCAGAGAAGCCTTCAAAGGTCATTTCATGTGGATCTGCTCCTTTTTCAAGTAATAACGTAACAATTCTGGGTTGGTTGCTTTGAGTGGCTTCCAAAATGGGAATAAATTTTTTGTTTCCTTCGGGATCGGTAAAAGTTTCTACCCTTGTTCCTGATTGTATCAATAGAGTCACGATATTAACATTCTTGGAATTAATGGCTGCTACAAGAAGGGAATATCCTTCATCATTGATCTGAGTATTGAGGTCTGCTTTATGGTCTATAAGAAATTTCGCCATTTTTTCATTTCCTGTATTAATGGCAATATACAATGCTCCATAGGCATAGTATTCATCTTCTGCAGCATTGTTAATATCGGCACCATTTTTTAACAGTTTGTCAACTTCTTCAATGTTTCCGGACTTTACAGCCAATCCAAGTGTATTATATTTTAAATGATCTTCCTGATCCTGAGATGAAGTTTCAACAACTTGCTGGGGTTTTGCTGTAGTATCTTTTATGATTGCTTTTTCAGCTGTTGGCTGGTTGTCTTTTTTTACTTCTTTAGAGCTACAATTCATTAATGAAATTATGGCTAATACAGCTACTACATTTTTTATCATAAACCAAAAGTATTTATTTTTCCTTTATTAAAGGCATTTCATTATTTCCCGGGTTAATAAAATAGATTGGGTAACCGGAAATTAAATAAGTATTATCTGATTTTTCGATGTAAATAATTCCCATTTCATCCTCTAAAGAAGGGTTGAAAATGATTTTTATTTTATCATCATTGAGTTTTTCCGCCCGTATATGAGAATAGGATTCTTTATCTCCACCGTCATTAATCTGGATTGAAATATCATTTATTGATTTGATCGTAATATCATAGCTCGTTTTAATCTGATCTCTGTTGGATGCTTCAAAATGATAATGTCCTTTCCAATGATTCGAAGCTCTTATAGATTTTGTTGGGTTATTCTGAGCTGTAGCTACTATATTTTCTGTGGGTTGAACAATTGCTTTATGGTTGTCTTTCTTACAGGAAAAAAGAGTTATAAGCAGTAATTGGTTGATAATAATATTTTTCAATTTTATTTACATGGCTCAAGAATCAAAGGAGTCTTACCACCGTTTTCTTTTATGAGAAGGAAGTCATTGCCCACAAATTCTAGCTTTTGTTTTTTCATATTATATAATCCGGTCCATTGCAATTCTGCTTTTCCATTTTTTTGCAGAATAAGTTTTCCAATCACCTTATCTTTTGAGATATCTTCATCTACAATTCTCAAATTCTCCTTATAGTAATCTTGCTGAGAGGCTAAACTTGCATACTTTAGAAGAAATTCATTTTTGTTGGATACCTTTTCGACTTTTAGGTTGATGTAAATAGCATTGAAATCATATAGAGATAAATACCCTTCGTTTTTATTGATCTCCAGTTCTGTTAATTCATTTTTACAAATTACAGCCCAGGTTCCTTTTAGATATGAAGGAATGGTGTCTTGCTCAGATTCTTTTAATTTGGTATTATTACAATTTAATAATAAGCCAAACAAAGACAATATAAAAGTTAAATAAGTCAATCTCATTGTTTCCAGAATTTTGAGTCTATCTTTAGAGAAACTAGTTATTGTTTTATATAATCAGAAATATTTTTAGTCATTGCTTCGTTGATGTTGATACTGTGTTTTAATTTAATCATCTTAGCATTTTCATCATAAAAGCTTTTTACTCCTATTTTAGCCAAATAAAAATTATCTTTTTTCCATTCAAATATTAACTGATAAATAGAACTTTCTGCTTTTTGGATTACATCTACTGAAAAAGAATTTTTGCCGATACGTTTGAAATCAGAATAAGCTTCCATGGGTTCATTGCATCTTAAACAAGGAATAATGTTCTTGTTACTGCTGATCTGAGTGTGTTTCTCATTGTTCTTACCAACAAGAATATCTAATGTCCTATAATATGAATCAATATTATTAAAATATTCATCACCCATAATCTCTTTTTCTTTTGAATTGGCGCGTATTAAAACTTTATCTTTTGTCTGATCATTGTTAAAATCAAAAATAAGACTGTCTAAAACCACTTCGTTGGAAGTAATAGCTATTGGAATATCATTTTGAGATTGAGCATTATGCTTTATAGCTGAAGTATCAGAGTTCATTACTTCAAATTGGGTGACCTCCTGTTTTGTTTCTTTGCAGGAGAAAAATAATATGAGCCAGATAATAAAAAATATTTGTGTTTTTATCATTTTTATTTACAGGGTTCAAGAATTAATGGTGTTTTACCACCGTTTTCTTTAATGAGAAGAAAATCATTGCCTACAAATTCTAATTTTTGTTTTTTCATATTATATAAACCAATCCATTGCAGTTCTGCTTTCCCGCTGTTTTGCAGAATCAGTTTTCCAATAACCTTATCTTTTGAGATCTCGTCATCTATAATTTTTAAATTCTCCTTATAATAATCTTCCTGAGAAGCTACACTTGCATACTTCAAAAGATATTCTTTTTTGTTGGATGACTTTTCTACCTTTAGGTTGATGTAAATAGCATTGAAGTCATATAGGGATAAAAAGCCTTCGTTTTTATTAATTTTCAGTACTGTTAATTCATTCTCACAGATTACGCCCCACATTCCTTTTAAATCTGAGGGATAAGTTTTTAAATTCTGAGAGCTTCCTCCTTTTTTATAGAAGTTGATTTTTTCAATTTCTTCATTTGCAATTGGGTCGGGTTCAGGATAAGATATTTCTGAAAATAGCAGATCATTATTTCCTTGTTTCACATAAATTCCTGGAGTTTTGGTTTTACCCTGTTTCAAAAAATAAATACGTTTTTCAGGAGGTGTATTTTTAATTTTATTAAAAATATCATTATTGTAGGTATGATTACCCAAATATTTGTAAGTTCCATCCTGAGAAAATTCTAAAAGGGTAAACGTTGTAAATCCTTCGCTGAATGTAGGTAATAGAATGTCATACTTATTATTTCGTTTAAATAATAGAATTTCTTTCGTTGTATCAAGATTCTCTGAATGAATAAAGTCAAAAGCTATAGGAAATTGTATGATATGATCATTTACTTCTAAAAAAGAGTTTCCTCCTTTAAACGTGTACATAACTAATGGAATGATACTATTTTTCAGTTGATGAACTACTATTTGATCATCTTCTTTAGAAATAATTGATTTTAAATCAACTGTTTCATAAGTATCTGATTTTATCTTACTATTATTTGCGTTAGTGGCTGTCTGGCTGGAGCTTTTTGTACAGGAGCACAAAAAGATGCAAATTATTAAATACTTGAATATATTAAGGTGCTTTGTAATCATTTTTTATTTTTGAAAAGTTGATTGATTGTAATGTGTTAGTTTTTCTTTTCCGTTAACTTCTTTAATCTTTCCTCTGTTTTTCTCTTGTTCTTGTTCTTTTCTTTCTGCTTCTGACTGATTTTCATAAGTTTTATAACTAATGAAATATGCAGGATTCATACGATAGTCTGTACCTACTTGCATTTTATAATTGCAAAATATTTCGAAATGTAAATGCGGAGCTCTGGTTCCATCAGTAACGCCAGATCTTCCTGTAGTACCCAGAATATCACCAGATTTTATAGCTTGACCAAATGTAAATTCCTTTACTGAATCCAGATGACCATAAAACAAATAAATATCTCCATTCTCATTCCAATAGCGACCATGTTCCTGTTCTCTCGATGTCTGCTTGGTATATTGTTTTTTCATGGCCATAAATGCTTTTGGATCATCTACTTTTATAGTTATTGTATTACCATAACCTCCATGCCAGCATCTATGATATACAGTTCCGTCAACACAAGCATAAATATTGGTTCCTGTTTTAGCGAATAAATCTAGGCCTGTATGAGGTCTACCTACTTCTTTTCTAATATCTGTTCCAAATAATCCCCATATTTTGCCTAGAGGTTCAACATCACCTCCGTTTTGCATATATAATGAGCATCTTGGATTATCTACAGGATCATGCCATTTGCCATCTGAAGGAACCTTTTCTACAGGACTACACTCATTAACTTTAAATACTTCTATTCCTTTTTCAAAATATTTTTTAGCGTCTTTCCATCCAGCAATACCTCCATTTACTTTAGCTCTGATCTTTTGAATACTATCATCATCAGATTTTTTTATCTCGTCTGCTACTTTCCATATTTCATTGTTTTCCCAATAAGCAAGAGCAGAAAGAACTGCATATTTTACTTCTTTTACTTTATCAGGATTGGCCTCTAAATCAATATAGTCATCCGGGAATATTTCTTTAAGTTTAAGAGATGCTTTTCTGTAGTTTTCTCTTCCTGTTAACTGCTTTAGACCCCGGCCTCTAAATTTATATCCATCTCCACTTGCCTCATTTCCGTTTCCATTACCTTTTCCATTCTCAGCAGCATATAGGAAATTTAATAACTTTATTTGTGGTCTTTGTGCACAAAACTCTTCAATTTGTCCTCTTCTTTCTAATTTACCACTTCTATCTCCAAATATACCTTTATTTCGGATGTTTGTTGGAGTATACGGATTGACATCGGTTTCAACAATCCAGGATGTATTGATTCCTAGTGTCTCTGCTCCAACCTGAGCAAAGAAATGGGCTTTCCGTAAGCAGGTATCTAAATGGATCGGTTTATCTGTATTCTTTCTTTGTTGGATATACTGGTTGAGATATTTTGCGATCTCTTCCCTATAAGCAGTAGAGGCTGGATGAACTCCAAAAAGATCTTCTATGAGTTTTAATGTAATCTCTGCTTCACATCTCGGACACTTATTCCCAATCTGGAAATAAGCTCCTTCTTTATTCAGAAACTTTTTATCATGCTGCTTTTGCCCCTGAGCTTTAGCATGAAGGTACAGGAATTCCGGTACTTTTTTCAGGAGCTTAAAGGTAATGGTATCTCCGGCCTGATAATTTTTTATGACTAAAACTTTTTTTATTTCTTCTTCGCTGGACGTTTTGCCGTTTTCTATTTTAGGATTTTTGGCATTTCCTTTCTGGGCATTTGAGAGGATGGTTTTAGCTATGGAAGCCTTTTGGGTTTCATTAGTTATGTTGGTAGCACTTCCAAATGTATAGGTGTAAGTTCCGTCTTCTTTTCCTTTGTTTATCTTATCTTGCCACTGTTTCAGCTCTTCTTCGGATTTCGGGCGGAGATGGATTGGAATTTGGACAATATTGTTTTTTACGATTCCTGTGAATACTGTTTTTTCAGTTCCCGGAACAGCTTGTCCGGCAGGTGTTTTTTGTTCCATCTGTTCTTCGGTAATTTCCAAAACAGGAAGAACAGCATCTGGAGCACCTTTAATAAGCCCATCTTTTTCTTTGATGGAGATAGTCACCTGTTTTCCGTCAAGAAGCATGGTTCTGGCTACCAGGTACAATTTACTATCTAATGGGGCACTGTCTACTTTCTTAAAGTCAACACCCAGTTTGAACGTTTTAAAGGTAACGGTCTTTTGATTTGTAGTATCTTTTCCATAAGCTTCAGCAGTTAATGCTGCTGTAATTACTTCCAGTGTAGTATATTTCTTTTGAGACTTCAGGCTATCTTTTATTTTACCAAGAATAGTCTTAGCCACTTTATTTTTCTCTTCAGCAGTAGAGGTTTTGTTACCACTCTTGCTTCCTCCGAAGGTATATGTATGGGAGCCATCTTCCTCACCAGTTTCTTTGATATATTCTTTTTTAGCAAAATAAGCATCCAGAAGTTCTTCAATATTTACAGGATTAACTGTGGAAGGGGAAACTCCTCCAGGAGCTGCAGGGGTAGGTGGCTGTGTATTATGAGCACTCCCGTGAGCTGATTGTGGATCAGGTTCAGGTTGTGCCGGAGCTGGGGCAGGTTGTGGCTGTTGGGGCTGAGGCTGCTGCTGTTGAGGTCGTTGTGGCTGTTGAGGTTGCTGAGGTTGTGATGGTTGTGGTTGTGGTTGTGGTTGTGGTTGTGGTTGTGGTTGTGGTTGTGGTTGTGGTTGTCCTGATGGAGGACGCAATTCCCCAGGAGTATTTACATTGACATTATTGGTTGCATGCTTTCTATTGGAATAATACTCCACAGTTACATAGAATTCAAGTTGCTGAGGGTCGGTTTCTCCTTCCATAGCTTTTCTCATGAGGGCTTTCGTCAGCATGAATTCTGCTCTGGCAGTTCCGTTAATGACCTTGGCTCTTTTATTCTCTATAGACTGATTGCTATTATTATGTCCTGAATCTCTGGAATCATCCTCCCAAAGAGTAAACATCAGATATTGCCCTTCCAGATTCATACATTTGGCTTCAGCAATCAGTTTTTCCGTAAAACTAAAAACTGTTCCGGGGGTATCATCTATATATTTTAATTCAACTTTATTGATTCTTGGGATATCACTAGGCTGTGGTTGTACCTCTAAGGCCATGGGAGTTCTTCCTTCAGGATTGTGAAGATAGGCTTCAATTCTGAAGGTATCTTTGTAAGCATTTGTATTAAAAGTAAAACTGCTTACTCCTGTTTTCTTGATATTAGTGGGAACAAATCTTCCATCTACTTTTTTGAACAGGTGCCAAGTGACGAGTGCTGGGTTTCTTTTTTCTAATGGAGTAGCAGGATACCATTCATCAATTTTGTAGGTAACACGTTCTCCAACCTTTGGTTTTGTATTTCCCGATATTTTATAAATTCCTTGTTTAGACATGGCTGAAAAGTTTTTAATTAATAAGCATCCACTTCATCATCTTCTGTCTCCTTCTGAAATTCTTTTAAATTTACAAAAGGATTGATATTATGCTGCTCTTGTGGATCAGCATTTTTTACATTCTGTTTGCTCATTGAGGCGGATTGCCCATGCTCCATAATGGTAATTTTTCCACCAGTAGAACACATCAGTTCTGACATCTCTGTGACACAGCTATTGCCCATCACTTTTACTTTGTCATAAGTTTTCTGCCATATGCCGGCAGGAGCGTAAGCACAAGGAAGATATCCTCCTGATGTTGGTTTCAATTTACATTTTCCAAAGCTTGGGCCCTGAGGATTAAATTGAAGATCTTGTTCGGTGACAGCCAAAAAATCAGCCTGCCCCTCTGCATTATTCCAATAATGTTTCTGATGGGTAGTTACTTTAAACTGTGGGAATTGATCTCCCTGATTACATTGTGCTTTCCCTTTCTGAATGACAAAGTGTTTTCCGTCATGTGGGGATGCGGATTCGGACATATTGTGTGGTTTTATTGGTGTTGTATCAAAGATACTAATTTATTTTAATTGCTTTTCCATTGTGAAAATATTCTGCTCTGTTACATCTCCAATCTGAATTTCAAATTGTGCGGTGACCTTTTGAACCATCAAACTGGTAAGATTTAGAGTATATTCAGCTTCATGACGGCAGGCAACTGAATACTCATTGATAGGAGACTGTTCATGATATTCGTAATCTTTATCATAAAGCTGATTCAGATTTCTGTAATCGCAGGAATTTCCAAATTGTTTAATCCTTACTATATCATTGTCCTGATCTTTAGGAAAAATACGATTATAAAGCTCAAAACGGATAGGAGAGGCAGTTGATAGCCATGGAATAAATTCATGGTAGACATCAGAGTCTGTCCAGTCTTTATACTTTGCTCTGTAAAAAGAGCCAAAAAGAAACTGAACAGGCAATGTATTTCTGATGCTTACTAAAATCTGATGACTGTCTTCAGCCGTTTTTTTCAGGTGATCAATGTAAGATGCAGAAAGCTCATCTGTAAAATATTTTTTTAAAGCATCCAGTTCACTTTTGATAACTGTTTCTGAATGAAAGAATTTCGTCTCTGTAATTTTGCCAGTTTTGTTTACCCTGATTTCTACAGGAAATAATATTGCTGCAGAGGCTTTTGATAAGCTTGAAACTTTACTGTCTGATTCTGTTCCATTTTTATGAGAACCAAATATTTGTAATGAAAAGAAATGATCATCCTGCTCAGCTCTCAGATATTTGAGTTCAGTTTGGTATGAATAGCTTGTCTGGACACTTCCATTTTCGAGCTTTTGAAGTGTTATTGTGTAAACTCCACTTAGTAAAGGTATTGGATGGGGTATTTTTCCATGAGGCGGATGGTAGTATAAACTATCTCCGTTTTTATTGATCTCTTGATTGAGTTTACTGATTTCATCACCAAAGGGAATAAGAAGCAGCGTTCCTGGGTTCATTTTCACCGGTTCTGCAAGCCTGTCATATACAGCGCAATGCTTGTTATGAAATTCTTTAAGATATATTGGATTTTCTACTTTCAGATCAGATGCAATTTTTTCCAAAGTATCGCCTGGAAGTGTCATATAAGTAATCATGTGATTGGTGATTAATGATTATTAAAATACTGAGATTCATTTCTCAGCGTGTAATTTAGAAAAAATCTCACAAAAAAACCTTCCAAATCATGTGAAAGGTTTATTAATAAAGTAATTATCCCTGAAATCAGGGAGTAATTTTATACTTTGGATATACTTAATCTGGTGAGAATTTTTTTCTATTCTGATTTTATTCTGCTTGTATGAATATATCCTTCTTTCTTCAAGTAAAACAAACATTAAATATAGATATGTGTTTACTTCCATTTCCCCTATCTATTAAACTCACCAACACAAAAAAAACCTTTCAGATCATCTGAAAGGTTTTTGATATTGTATGAATAACTTTTTACAGTCCGAATACTTTTGCAAACAGATCCGGGAAGATACCCAGAACGATAATTGCTACAATTACAAATACTGCAACAATATTGTAAGTAAGTGTTACCTTTTCTGATGATTTGAATGTTGATTCTTTAAAGAAGAACATAGCTATAATCAGTCTTAAATAGTAAGCGATGGATAGGGCAGAACCTAAAACTGCTACCAATACTAAGAAAGCTGCTCCGTTCATCGCCTGAGAGAATAAAGCAAATTTCCCCATGAAACCAGCCGTTAGCGGAACTCCTGCCATTGAAAGCATAGAGATGGTTGCTGCTGTTGCCAATAAAGGTTCTGTTTTTGCCAATCCTTTGAACGCTCCGAAAGAAGTTTCTCTTTTTAATTTCTCTACCCAGATCAGACACATGAAAACTCCTACTGTAGATAGAGCATAAGCGAATAAATAGAACGCTAAGTTATAAGTAGAAAGGCTTGTCATTCCGAAGAATACCAATCCTATGTATCCTGCGTGAGATACTGAAGAGTAAGCCAACATTCTTTTTGCATTTGTCTGAGCAAGACCCATAACGTTTGCCAACAATAAAGTGATGATTAAGAATACTCCAAGTACATTAATCCATTCGTGGGTAACTCCGGCAAATCCGATTGTCATTAATCTGAACAATGCGAAGAAACCTGAAATTTTTACCACACTCGCCATGAAAGCTGTAATTAATGAAGGCGATCCTGCATATACATCAGGGCTCCACATGTGGAAAGGTGCTAAAGCTACTTTAAATGCCAATGCACAAAGGATAAGCAATACTCCTAATATGAACATTACGTTCCCAGTGTTTGCTACTCCAAAGTCGTGGATCTTATATAAATCAAAGCTTCCAGCACTTCCATAGATGAACGCAATTCCGAAAAGTAAGAAACCTGTTGCGAATGCACCCATTAAGAAATATTTGATTGAAGCTTCGTTTGATCTCAGATCAGTTTTGTTAGCACCAGCCATTACATATAACGGGATAGAAAGAATTTCAATACCTAAGAACATCGTTACAAGGTTCTGGTATCCGAAAAGTACAATTCCTCCGCATAATGCAAATAACATCAGTGCATATAATTCTGATTGGTGGCTTCTGTGATTGCTGAATGCAAAACCTCCCAAGAAGAATAACAATAAGGTTGTTACAATGGATAATTTAGTGAATAATGCAGTATTAGCACTGTATTCATACATATGCTTGTATTGATCGAAGAACGAACATTCAGGCATAAAGCTTACGTACAATGCGATGATTAAACCCAAAATCCCAATGTATCTTGCGAATTTTCCTTGTTCGAAAACTCCTGAAAATAACGCAATAACTGCCGTTAGGAAAACAATAATTAAAACACTCATAATATAGATTTGAGATGTGAGATTTGAAGTTTAAAGTTTCTGATTCAGAATTAAAAGTTTCCGGTTCAAATGTTCCGGGCTCTTATCTCTTCGTCTTTTATCTTTATTCTTTCTAATCTCTTATTTTTTTAATTTTTAAATCTTTTAATTTTTTAGTTAGCCATCGCTGTGTAGATAAACTTCACTGAACTACTCACCATATCGATTACCGGTTGTGGGAAAATACCAAGTAAGATCACAAAAACCGCTAAACTGGCCAATACAGAGAATTCTACACCAGATAAATCTTTTGCAGTGCTTAAAACTTCTGCATTTCCTTCTCCGAACATTGCTTTTCCGTAGAATCTCAATAAATACACCGCACAAAGAATTACCGTAAGACCGGCAATTACTGCTGCTGTTCCGTTGAAATCATATACTGATTTTAACAGAATAAATTCTCCGATGAATCCATTGGTCAATGGAACTCCCATAGAACCTAATATAATAATCAGGAACAACACTGCAAACTTAGGCGCTACTTTAGCTAAACCACCCATTTGTCTGATGTCTCTTGATTTAAATCTCTTGTATAAAATATCACAACAGTAGAATAATCCCACCACGTTGATACCGTGAGCGAAAGTTTGTACCAATGCTCCTTCAGCACCTTCTACATTGAAAGTTCCTCTTAAAGTAACTACCGCAGAAGCAAAGATTCCCGCTACCATCAATCCTACGTGAGAGAAAGATGAATAAGCAATGATTCTCTTCATATCTGTCTGGATGATTGCAATCAATGCACCGTGAACAATTCCTACGATAGCAAGGATGATAACAATCTGTCCTGAAATTCCTGCAATAGGGAGTGGAGTGATTGGTAGTAAATAACGCATTACACCATAAACCGCCATTTTAAGCATAATACCGGATAACAACATCGATCCCTGAGTAGGAGAGTAGGTATACGTATCAGGCTGCCATGTATGGAAAGGGAATACTGGTAATTTCACTGCAAAAGCAAAGAAAATGAACCAGAATACCACAGTCTGTTGTGTTTCATTCAGTTGTGCATTGTATAGATCTGTTAAAGCGAATGATGCAGAGTGGTTGTACACATAGATCAATCCGGCTAACATAAATAAAGATCCAACGAATGTATATACGAAGAACTTCGTAGTGAATTCAAACCTTTTATTCTCTTGTCCCCAAAGTCCGGCAATAAACCAAATTGGAATCAAAGTGACTTCCCAGAAAATGTAGAACAATAATCCGTCTAAAGAAGTAAATACTCCTACAAGACCGAATTGCATCAACAGAATCAATCCGTAGAATGTATTTCTGTAGTTTACACTTTCGTTGAAAGAAGATAAAATGATGATTGGCGCTAAAATGTTAGTCAGCAATAAAAGAAGCATGCTCATCCCATCGATACCGAAGTGAAGAGAGCTCTTCATAAATTGTGACCACGGATAATTGATTTCATGCTGCAATACGCTGTCTACTGTCGGAGTAAAATCAAAATCCGATAGTATATAGAACGTAAGAAGCATTTGGACCAATGCAATCCCTAGTGCCAAATATTTGCTGGAATTACTCTTCCACGCAAAAACTAATCCCGAACCTACTAGAGGTAATAGTAATAATGTTAATAATAAACAAGACATTATTATTGTAATAAAAAGTTAACAATTAATATAATTCCCACAGCTAAAGACATGATAAGAATATACGTCTCTACATTTCCGTTTTGAACACGCTTCATAGCTTTTCCGCTGTCTTCAGCACCATCACCTACAAAGTTTACAAAACGGTCTAAGATACCCTTATCAAACATCTTTCCTCCGCGTCCTAATCCTTCAACAGTTTTTACAATCAATGCGTTGTAAAGTTCGTCAACGTATAATTTCTTAGCAGAAAGCTTTTCCCATCCGGTATAGTTTTCTTCTGCCACAGCCATTTTTTTCTTTTTCACGTAGGTATTTCTAACGATAAACCATACAGAGAAGAACATAAGAACTGTAGCTGCTAATAAGATCATTTCAGTGTTGAAATCTACTCCTGAAAGAGTAGCTTCCATCTGGCTATAGCTTTGTTCTGTAAGAACAGGCTTTAACCATTCCATCAGTTTAGCATAGTGTCCGTGACCGATGAAGTGTGGCAAGTTGATGAAACCTCCAACTACAGAAAGGATAGCCAATACGATCAATGGTAATGTCATATTAAATGGGCTTTCATGTAAATGGTGTTTTTGCTCTTCAGTCCCTCTGAACTCTCCGTGGAAAGTCAGATAGTATAGTCTGAACATATACGTTGCAGTCATTGCCGCTAAAACAAATAAGATTACCCAATACATTGGATTTTTAGCGAAAGCTGCTACTAAAATTTCGTCTTTAGAGATCATCCCTGATAATAAAGGGAAGCCTGAGATCGCTAATGTTCCGATAAGGAATGTAGCGTGCGTAAGAGGAATGTATTTTTTAAGACCTCCCATGAAACGCATATCCTGTTCGTTGCTCATAGCGTGGATTACAGAACCTGCTCCTAAGAATAGTAAAGCTTTAAAGAATGCATGCGTCATTACGTGGAACATAGCTGTTGTATAAGCTCCAAGTCCTAAAGCAATGAACATAAATCCAAGTTGTGAAACGGTAGAGTATGCCAATACTTTTTTGATGTCGTTCTGACGTAGTGCATAGAATCCCGCTAAAGCCGCAGTTAAGAATCCGATTAATAGAATTCCTCCTTGTACCGTTGGTGCTAAAGTAAATAAGAAGTTTGATCTTACTACTAAATAGATCCCTGCTGTTACCATCGTTGCCGCGTGAATTAACGCAGAAACAGGAGTTGGTCCGGCCATTGCGTCCGGTAACCAAGTATATAATGGAACCTGAGCAGATTTACCGGTAGCACCGATGAATAAACTCGCTGTGATAAAGATAATCACTGTTCCGTCTAATTCAAATTTTGAAGCATTTTCTGCTACTGAAAGGTAATCTACAGCATTGGTTTGAGCAGCAATCATAAAGATACCGATCAATAATGCTAAGTCACCAATTCTGTTCATGATGAAAGCTTTTCTTGCTGCTTTACCGTATTCTTCGTTCGTATACCAGAATCCAATCAATAAGTAAGAACAAAGACCTACACCTTCCCATCCGATGAATAAGATAAGGTAGTTGCTTCCCATCACTAAAAGTAACATTGAGAAGATGAAAAGATTCAGGTAAGTAAAGAACTTATAGAATCCTTTATCGTGACTCATATATCCGATAGAGTATAAGTGGATCAGTGAACCGATACCCGTAATGATCATTACCATCATTAAAGACAGCTGATCGATCTGGAATCCAAAATTGATTTGAACCCCATTTACTCTAAACCATTCAAAAGCTTTTACGATTACAGGCTGGCTTTCAGAATTGAAATTCATGAAAAGACTTACAGCAATACAGAAAGATCCGAATACTGCTGCCGTTGCCAAAGAACCTACCAATATTTTTGGAAGATTTTTTCCGAATAAACCGTTAATAAGAAACCCTAAAAGTGGTAAAAGTACTATTGCATATACTAAATTCTCCATTCTTATCCTCTTAATTTATTAAATATACTCACATCTACAGAACGGGTATTTCTATACAGCATAGCAATAATTGCCAGACCTACCGCTACTTCAGCAGCAGCAACCACCATAATGAAGAACACTAAAAGCTGTCCGTCTCCGTTGCCTTTGTATGCTGAAAAAGCAGCCAATAAAAGGTTTACAGAATTAAGCATAAGCTCTACACAGCCCAGAATCACAATAGCATTTTTTCTAAGCAATACTCCCATCACTCCTAAGCAGAACAATACTGAACAAAGGATAATGAAGTAGTTCAAAGGGATGCTTTGTATAAATGTATTTACTTCTCCCATAATTTTATAAATCTTTTTTACCGATTAATACCGCGCCTACAATACCTGCTAAAATCAGGATGGAAGCAAGCTCAAACGGTAAAACATATTCATTAAACAAAAGTCTACCCAGGTTTTTAGTAAGACCAACACCTCTGTCTACATTCTCAACAACAATTTGGTTTTGCTGAACTCCTCTGAATACTCCTAAAACTCCTACTAAAAGAAGACCTGCAGTAAAAACTCCAATAAATTTTAAAGTATTACCCTTCTTACTTTCGTCTGCTTTATTAAGGTTAAGCATCATAAGGATGTAAAGGAAAAGTACCATGATGGCACCTGCGTACACTATAATCTGGATGATTGCAAGGAACTGAGCATTCAGAAGAATGTACATTCCGGCAATTGAAAACATCGTAACAATTAATGACAAAATAGCATATAAAGGATTTCTAGCAAATACAAAGTAAACTGCACTTGCCACTGCTAAAAACGCCACCAAGAAAAATAAAAACTGATCCATTATTTTACCGCATTTTTTTGTTTCTCGGATTGTCTTGTCGTGATGTCAATCCTTTCATTTATTTTTTCAACTAATTTATCTTTTCCATAAATGAAAGAACCTCTGTTGGTTTCCACATCTACCAATCTGTCTGTAAGATAGATGGCAGATTTAGGACAAGCCTCTTCACACATACCGCAGAAAATACATCTTAGCATATTGATTTCATATACTGAAGCATATTTTTCTTCTCTGTAAAGTCCTTTTTCCTCTTTAGTTCTTTCAGCAGCAGTCATCGTAATGGCTTCTGCAGGACAAGCTACCGCACAAAGTCCGCAAGCAGTACATCTTTCTCTGCCTTCCTCGTCTCTTTTCAAAACGTGCTGACCTCTCCAGATGGTAGTTCTTGGCTTCTGTACTTCCGGATACGAATATACTGCGGGAGCACCTTTTATCACGGTTCTTACAGCATGCTTAAATGTAATCCCCATCCCTGTAAAGATTGCAGGAAGGTAGATTTTTTCAGCAAGGGTCATTTCTTTATTGGAAACAACTTTTGATCTGTTTGTAAGTTTCATTTATTTAATTTTTTTAGGCTGAACCTGTATCCAGCATTAAAAATATATTCTTATCTCTTAGTTTGCAAATGCTAAAATTACAGCTCCTGTAATTAATAGGTTTACCAATGCCATCGGGATTAATGTTTTCCATCCTAAGTGCATTAACTGGTCGTATCTGAATCTTGGAAGCGTCCATCTGATCCACATGAAGATCAGAATTCCGATTACAGTTTTCGTTAAGAATGCTACGATACTTAAGATTCCTGCAACGTTTTCTCCCCAGTTCTGAGTTACCCATTCAATACCAGGATAGTTGTAACCTCCAAAGAAAAGAACAACCATGAAAGCATTGGAGATAAACATGTTCACGTATTCCCCGAACATATATAAACCTAACTTCATAGAAGAGTATTCTGTAGAGTATCCTGTTACCAATTCAGATTCACACTCAGGTAAATCGAACGGGTGTCTGTTTGTTTCTGCTAAAGCAGCTACAAAAAATACAAGGAAAGCAATTGGTTGGTAGAAAATATTCCAGTTCATTCCGGAAACCCAAGGAATAATTCCCCATAGTTTTCCAGTAGTCTGGCTTTCCGTGATTACTTTTAAATCTAAGCTTCCAGACATCATAATGATAGAAAGAAGCGCTAATCCCATTGCCAATTCATAAGAAATCATCTGAGAAGAAGCACGGATAGCACCCAGTAATGAATATTTGTTGTTCGAAGCCCAACCTCCGATCATAATTCCGTAAACCCCAATGGAAGCCATTCCGATGATGAAAAGTACACCAACATCAATGTTAGCCACCTGAAGATCAAAAGAAGTACCTGCAATATTTAAACTTTTACCCCAAGGAATAACTGCTCCTGTGATTAATGAAATAAACATTACTAAAGCCGGTCCCAATACGAAAAGGAATTTTTCAGCATTGGCTGGCGTAAAGTCTTCCTTAAAGAAGAATTTTCCACCGTCAGCAAGAGGTTGCAGTAATCCGAAAGGTCCAGCTCTGTTAGGACCAATTCTATCCTGCATGATAGAGGCAACTTTTCTTTCTGCCCAGGTAGAGTAGGCTGCAATCGTTAACGATAGCAGGAAAAGTGCTAATACAAGTATAAGTTTAAATGTAAGTAAATCCATTCTGAATTTTAGATTTTAGATTTTAAATTATAGATTAATGAATTCATTTAAAATTTATAATTTAAAATTTATAATTTTTATAAATTTTCGTCTTTTTCACTGATTTCCTTAGCCATAGGATTGTCTAAAACTCTTAGCTCATCTTTCGGCTTTTCGTAGTGATTCAATGAAATTACAGAGTGTCTGTCGATATGTCTAGGACCTTCGATGTTCCAGTCTGATAATCCTTTTCTTTCGAAACGGCATGTATCACAAATGAATTCTTCAACTTCACCCCACTGGTCTTTTCTTGCAGTAACTCTTACAATTTCGTCACCTTTCATCCAAACTACAGCTTTTCCGGAACATTTATCACATTTGCAAGTAGCATTCATTGGTTTTGTGAACCATACTCTGCTTGCAAAACGAGATGTTCTGTCTGTTAATGCTCCTACAGGACAAACGTCGATAATGTTTCCGATGAAGTCATTATCTAAAGCTTTATTTAAATAGGTGGAAATTTCCGCATGATCTCCTCTGAAAAGAATACCGTGTTCTCTTTCACCCGTCAATTGGTTAGCTGCTAATACACATCTAGCACAAAGAATACAACGGTTCATGTTCAGCTTGATGTGTGGCCCAAGATCATCGGCTTCGTAAGTATTTCTTTCGAATTCTGTTCTTGTTTCAAGATTTCCATGCTCATATCCAAGATCCTGAAGGTGGCATTCACCAGCCTGGTCACAAACCGGGCAGTCTAGCGGGTGGTTTACTAATAAGAATTCAGTAACCGCTTTTCTTCCTTCCTGAGCTTTCTCAGAAGTAAGGTTTTTAACTTCCATCCCGTCCATTACATTCGTTCTGCAACTTGCTACCAATTTAGGCATAGGACGCGGATCTGCTTCAGATCCTTTAGAAACTTCTACAAGACAAGTTCTGCATCTTCCTCCACTGGTTTCTAATTTGCTGTAGTAACACATAGCGGGAGGTACAGATTTACCACCAATTTGTCTTGCAGCTTCCAAAATAGAAGTACCAGGCAAAACTTCAGCAGTCTGTCCGTCTATCGTTATTTTGAATTTTTTAACTTCTTCGCTCATATTGTATGCTTTAAGCTTTATGCATTAAGCAATAGGCTTTGTTATTTATATTTCTTTGTATTAAATGTATATCCAATTCCCCCCATAATCTGTCCGAAAACAAAATCCTGCTGGGCTTTGTCAGGTTTATTATTTAATGTGGTTTTAATATCCCACATATTGATATAACCTGCTTTTCCTTCTAGTCTTACCATTACATGGTTCCAAAGTACTAAGTTAAGACTGGCTCTTACATCAGTTCCCATACCTGCAACGTGGAAACGGTCACTTCTTTCATTTCCAAAAAGCTTTACATTACTTTTTGGGAACATAAATCCGATACCGGCTCCATAAGACCAAACTAAATCAACATTTTTCTTGTTGATAAGACTTTGATATTTTTCAAGACCTAAATTTTCATAATTAAGTCCGTCCGTATGTTCAAAAGTAAGAAACTTCTCATCTGCAAGATTAACCTGCCCGTTTTGTACCATGGCTGCATATTCAGGATCTGAAATGTGTCCTTTAAAGTTAACGGTTTGATCCTGATCCATCACATACTTCATGTGGTCAATTCCCAAAACAAGCGCTAAATTATCTTTAATAAAATATCCTATTCTGAAGTTATACTGTGTTACCGTAAACCAGCTTGGATCAAAATAGACAATTCCAAATTTTGTAGGCCTGTCTTGAGCCGTTACATTATTCAGTTGGAAATCATATCCATTTCCTTTAAAATGAATATCAGAATTACTGAACGCTGCTCTGTTCCATCCATAAAAAAAGAACATCTGTCCTTTTTTGCTTAAAGGTTCCGGTTTCTTAGAAACAGGAGTTTTAAACAGGTTTGCATTATTTTCTACTAGTATAGAATCTTTTTTCTGTCCGAAAACAAAACTCGACATCATTAAGCCGACAACCAATAACTTTTTCATTTTACCTATGCATTCTTTTCAACAGCCGGAATAGGATCTGCGTAATGTGCCAATCCATAATTTTGGGTCTGAGATAATTCAGGGTTTTTCACGTGCCACTCAAATTCATCTCTGAAGTGACGGATGGCTGCTGCAACCGGCCAAGCTGCTGCATCACCTAATGGACAGATGGTGTTTCCTTCGATTTTTCTCTGGATATCCCAAAGTAGATCGATGTCTTCCATTTTTCCTTCTCCTTTCTCTATTTTCTTTAGGATCTTATGCATCCATCCCGTTCCTTCACGGCAAGGGGTACACTGCCCACAACTTTCATGGTGATAAAATCTGGCTAAAGTCATTGTGTGTTCTACGATACACTGGTCTTCATCCAAAACGATGAAACCTCCTGAACCCATCATTGTTCCGGTAGCGAAACCACCATCAGCCAATGATTCATAGTTCATATATCTTGGCTCTCCGTTCACTGTTCTCAACAATAAATTAGCTGGAACAATTGGAACAGAACTTCCTCCAGGAATACAAGCCTTTAATTTTTTTCCGTCTTTAATACCACCGCAATATTCATCAGAATAGATGAATTCTTCTACAGTGATCGTCATATCGATTTCGTATACGCCCGGTTTGTTGATGTTTCCACAAGCAGAAATTAATTTCGTACCTGTAGATCTACCTACACCAATTTTAGCATACTCCGCACCTGTAATATCAATGATTGGAACAATTGCTGCGATAGACTCAACGTTATTTACTACCGTTGGTCTCTCCCAAAGACCTTTTACAGCCGGGAATGGCGGTTTTAATCTTGGGTTACCTCTTTTTCCTTCAAGAGATTCAAGCAATGCAGTTTCTTCACCGCAGATGTATGCTCCACCACCTCTCTGTACATAGATTTCAAGATCGAAACCTGTTCCTAAAATATTTTTACCTAAAAATCCTGCTGCTTTAGCTTCTTCAATAGCTTCTTCTAAAATATCCGGAATCCATGAATATTCTCCACGGATGTAGATATAAGAAACATTTGAACCTAAACAGAAAGATGAAATTAGCATTCCTTCAATCAATAGGTGAGGAAGGAACTCCATCAGATATCTGTCCTTAAATGTTCCAGGCTCAGATTCATCCGCATTTACGACAAGGTGTCTTGGAACGCCTTCCGGTTTTGCCAAAAAGCTCCATTTCATCCCTGTTGGGAATCCAGCTCCACCACGACCTCTTAGTCCTGAAGCTTTTACTTCTTCAAGAATTTCGTCAGGAGTCATCTTCAAGGCTTTTTCAGCTGCCGTGTAACCTCCCTGTTTACGATACGTTTCAAAGTAGCGAATACCTTCTATATGTGCGTCTTTAAGTAAAAGTTTTTTACTCATTGTTTATTATGCTTTTCGCTATCGGCTGTGGGCTTCTAGCTTTTTATAATTATTAAAAAAATTAACTGAGTTTAAATCCAAAATTCAGGATTCAAAATCTTTATTAGTCTAAAGCAACCTGTCCCTGTCTGCAAAGTTCAAGGATTTCGTCTACTTTTTCTATCGTTAAATTTTCATGAAAGAACTTTCCAAGCTGTAACATGGGTGCGTATCCGCATGCTCCAAGACATTCAGCAGGTTTTAAGGTGAACATACCGTCTTCGGTAGTTTCTCCGTCCTTAATGTTCAGTTTGGTTCTGATATGATCAAGAATTTTTTCGCTTCCACAAACCATACAAGGTCCTGTTCTGCAAACCTCCAAAACATATTTACCTACCGGCTTCATGTTGAACATTGTATAGAAAGTAGCCACTTCATATACTTCGATCGGTTTGATACTTAATAGTCCGGCAACATAATCCATCACAGGAACATCTAACCATCCTCCGAATTCTTTCTGTGCCAAGTGAAGTACAGGAAGAAGAGCAGATTTTTGTCTTCCTTCAGGATATCTTGCGATAATTTTGTGTACCTGTGCTAAACTTTCCGGTTTAAAAGCTATTGTTTCGCTCATTTTTGAAATTTTAGATTTTAGATTTTAAATTCTAAATGAATAACGGTCTAAAATCAATTTATAATTTATAATTCAAAATTTATAATTCCAGTTATGCGTCTAATTCTCCCGCAATAATATTCATACTACACATCGTTACAATGGCATCTGAAATTACAGAACCTGTAATCATTTCAGGATATGCCTGATAGTAGATGAAACATGGTCTTCTGAAGTGAAGTCTGTATGGGCTTCTTCCTCCGTCACTCACAAGATAGAAACCTAATTCTCCGTTTCCTCCTTCTACCGCATGGTAAACTTCTCCTTTCGGTACATCAGTTTCTCCCATTACGATTTTGAAGTGGTAGATCAGCGCTTCCATTTTCTGATATACATCTGCCTTTTCAGGGAGATAGAAATCAGGAACATCTGCGTGGAATGGTCCTTCCGGAAGGTTTTCGTATGCTTGTTTGATAATTTTTAGTGATTCCCAGATTTCCTGTTGACGAACCATGAAACGGTCGTAAGTATCTCCTGAAGTTCCTACAGGAATAATGAAGTCGAAATCTTCGTATGAAGAATAAGGCTGTGCAACTCTTACATCGTAATCTACACCTGCTGCACGTAAGTTTGGACCAGTGAAACCATAGCTTAATGCTCTTTCGGCAGAAATAGCTCCTGTACCGATGGTTCTGTCCATGAAAATTCTGTTTCTTTCTAATAGTGTACAGAATTCTTTGAATCTTGGTGGGAAAGTCTTTAAGAAGTCTTTCAATAACTCATGGAACTTAGGGGTGAAATCTCTTTCAAATCCTCCAATTCTTCCCATGTTAGTAGTCATCCTTGCTCCACAAATCTGCTCATACATATCATAAATACGTTCTCTTTCGATGAACATATAGGTAAGTCCTGTAATCGCTCCTGAGTCCATCCCGGTTACCCCGTTACAGATTAGGTGGTCACCGATTCTCGCTAGTTCCATGAGAATAACACGCATATAGTCTACGCGTTTTGGAACTTCAATGCCAATCAGCTTCTCAACTGTCATGTGCCAGCCTAAATTGTTAATTGGAGCAGAACAGTAATTCATACGGTCAGTAAGGGTAGTGATTTGAGAATAGTTTCTTCTTTCAGAAATTTTCTCAAATGCTCTGTGGATATATCCTACCGTTTGCTCAGCATGAAGGATTCTTTCTCCGTCCATCGTTAAGATATTCTGGAAAATCCCGTGAGTGGCAGGGTGGGTAGGTCCTAAATTGAGGGTGTATAATTGTCCGTCAATCTGTTCCTTACTTTCGTACTGGTTTAGTATATTAGATAATGAGTTATCTTTCATAATGATTGCTTTTAGCTATTTGCTTCTGGCTATTGGCTAGCTGCCATTGGCCATTCGCTTTTTATCTTCCGAACATATTATCGTCCTTGTCGGTTCTTGTACCATCTTCAAGGCGATATTCTTTCAGCATTGGGTGGTATCCAAGATCTTCCATATTCAAAATAGGTCTAAGATCCGGGTGTCCTTTAAATTTAATCCCATAGAAATCATACGTTTCTCTTTCCATCCAGTTGGCTCCTGCATATAGCTCAACAAGTGAGTCTACTTCAATGTTTTCTCTGGACATAAAGATCTTCAGACGTAATCTGAAGTTGGCCATCATATTATGTAAATGGTATACAACACCAATTTCCTTTTCCGGGAATTCAGGGTAATGAATACCGCAGATATCCGTAAGGAAATTAAATTCCAATGATGAATCTTTAAGATAATGAATGATTTTCTTGATATCTTCTTTCTTCACTTCAACGGTCAGCATTCCATAAGGTTCTGAACTTGAAATAACAGATTCCGGAAATTCTCTGGTGATTGCTTCTAATACAAATTCGTTTGTCATTTCCGTTTAGTTGCTTATGTTGTAAGAATCTAATAATTTCTGATATTCAGGCATATCTCTTCTTCTGATGCTTTCGCTTTCTGCCAAAGCCTGTACCTGCATTACGCCTTCAATAATCTGTTCAGGTCTTGGAGGGCATCCAGGAACATAAACGTCCACCGGAATAATTTTATCAATTCCCTGAAGTACAGAATAGGAATCAAAAATACCTCCGCTGGAAGCACAGGCTCCAACAGCTACTACCCATTTCGGTTCAGCCATCTGAGTATATACTTCTTTTAGGACTGGTCCTAATTTCTTTGATATAGTTCCGCAAACCATCAGCATATCCGCTTGTCTTGGAGAGAAAGAGTTTCTTTCCATACCAAATCTTGAAGCATCATAAGTAGGGTTCAGGGTAGCCATAAACTCAATACCACAACAAGAGGTTGCAAATGGCAATGGCCAAAGTGAAAACTTTCTTGCCATCCCGATTACACTGCTCAGTTTTGTTGCGAAAAACCCTTCTCCTTCATAGCCTTCGGGAGCAGGTGCATCTGTTCTTATTACTGGTTTTTTATCTGACATGTTGTTTGTTTTTAGATTTTGAATTGTAAATGCTGGATTATTGATTCAAAATCCATCATTCAAAACTCATAATTTGCTTTTATTTATCCCAATCTAGTGCACCACGTTTCCAAACATAGAAAAACGCCACGAAGAATATCGCAACGAACGTAAGCACAGCCAGGAATCCTTCCATACCGAATTCTCTGAAGTTTACCGCATAAGGATAAAAGAATACGATTTCAATATCGAATAGTACGAACAATACCGCAGTCAGGAAATACTTGATAGAAAACGGTGTTCTTGCGTTTCCTTCACTAGGAACCCCACATTCCCAACTTTGGTTTTTTACAGAATCTCCTTTTTTCTGTTTTGGACCTAAGAAATGTGCTCCCAGTAATGAAACAGCGACAAATCCCACTGCTACACCTGCCTGGATAAGGATTGGAATATAACTTTCAGGTAAATTCATTTTTGCATTATTATCTCAATTTGCAAATTTAACGAATAAACAAGAAAGCATGAAATTTATCAGCTTAAAAGTCGGGTGAAAATAGAGAAAAGTTACAATTTAGAATCAATAAAAATAACGGATTATTTCTTCATTTTTTTTAGAAGAGAGTATGCCATAAATGCAATATATCCAAAAAGAAGACTCGCAAAAACAATGTTAATCACTGTATTTGTTCGGTTGTCTTGCGATTGGAAAAAGAAATTGTACGCAATAAATCCGGCAATTAAAACAGCGAAAATGATAAGTTGTGGCTTCATGGGGAGGTGAGGATTTGAGGGTGGGAGAATTTTAGAGTGGATGAGTGAGATTGTACCCACTCATCATTTATCACTTATCACAAGTGAATATGTTCTTCTTCTCTTATGATTTACAGGGTTGTAGTCCTGCCATAAAAGCTGTACACTTTTGTTTTCTTCAAGTTCAGGGTTGGTTTCAGCAAAATTAATTCCCATACTTGTAAATCGGACAAAGATTTCCTTGAAAATAATAGCGGTTACTCCACGTCTCTGATATTCAGGATGAATTCCGATAAGATAAAAATTAGCACGGTCATTTTTCTTGGCAGCCTGTAAAAAATGCCACCATCCAAAAGGAAATAGTTTGCCTTTTGACTTCTGTAAAGCCTTTGAGTAGGAAGGCATGGTAATGGCAAAAGAAACCAATTGCTGGTTTTCGTCTACAACACAGATTACATAGTTTTTATCAATAAGCGGGAAGTACTTTTCTTTGTAGGTTTTGATCTGTTCGTCCGAAATTGGAGTGTAAGTAGAGAGATGTTTATAGGTTTCATCCAATAGTTTAAACATAGGTTCTACATAAGGAAGAATCTCTTCTTTTGATTTGAATTTAAGAACACTAAGTTTATATTTTTGAGCAATCAATCCACTGAATTTCTCTACTTTTTCAGGCAGTACTTTCGGAAAATTCATTTCATATTCTACCCATTCTTTTTCTTTTATTAATCCAAGGTTTTCAAGATGTTCCGGATAATAGGCATGATTATAAATTCCAATCATAGTAGCCAGCTTATCAAATCCCATTGTCAACATACCTGCTTTGTCAAGATTGGTAAATCCCATGGGACCTTCGATCTTGTCAATATTATGTCCTTTGGCGTAATCAATTGCAGTTTGGATTAAGGCTTTCGAAACCTCTGGATCATTAATGAAATCTATCCAGCCAAACCGTACTTTTTTGATGCCTAACTCTTTTTCTTCTTTATGGTTAATAATTACCGCAATTCTTCCTGTTATCTTGTTGTCTTTTATGGCTAGAAACTGTTTGGATTCGGAATATTGTAATGCAGGATTTTCTTTTGCATCCCAGATTTTCATTTCATCTTTAATAAAGGATGGAACATAGTATGGATTATTTTTATATAAATCCATTGGAAATCTTACGAATTGCTTGAGATGATCAGCTGTTTTTACTTCAATAATTGAAACCTTAGACATAACTTTTGATGGTAATTTAGTGACAAATATAAATAATAAAATCGTATACTTTGGCACAGTTTTTATATCATTATGCTTAAAAATTGAACACAAAATCTAAATAAAATGACGGGTTATTATATCATTATTGGTATTTCAATGCTGGTGAGCTGGTGGGTTTCATCCAGGTTGAAATCAAAATTTGAATATTATTCCAACGTACATCTTCGAAATGGCCTTTCGGGAAAAGAAGTAGCGGAAAAAATGTTGAGAGATAACGGGATTAATGATGTTCAGGTAATATCAGTTCCCGGACAGCTAACGGACCACTATAATCCGGCAGATAAAACAGTAAATCTTTCTGAAGGCGTTTACATGCAGAGGAATGCAGCAGCAGCAGCTGTAGCAGCTCACGAATGCGGACATGCCGTACAACACGCAGTAGGATACTCAATGCTGAACTTACGTTCAAAATTGGTTCCTGTTGTTAATATAAGTTCCAATCTGATGCAGTTTGTTCTCATTGCAGGTATTGCGATAATGGCAGCCACGAGAACAATAGAGAATCCTAACGGAAATACAGCGATTCTGGCAATTGGTGTAGCGATGTTTGCAGTAACCACTTTGTTTGCTTTTGTAACATTGCCGGTAGAATATGACGCAAGTAACAGAGCGATGAAATGGCTTAAAGATACGGGTACTGTAACTGCTGAAGAATTTGTAGGAGTTCAGGATAGCTTAAAGTGGGCAGCAAGAACTTATGTTGTAGCGGCTTTAGGGTCTTTAGCTCAGCTTCTTTACTGGGGATCTTTACTTCTCGGTGGAAGAAGGGATTAATCATTAAATTCAAATGAAACATACTGCATCTCGGATAATTTTTCTGAGATGCTTTCTTTTTGTGCCAGTTTTAATGAGGCTGTAAGGATGCAGTTTTCATTGGCGTCAAAATTAACAACCTTAGCGTCAAACTTTGAAAGCAGAGTAAAGATGGTGTTTTGCTGATTGAAGTTGAACTGGATCTCAATTTCTGTTTCCAGTTCCCTTGTAATAATATTGGCTTCTTCTAATGTGATCTTCGCAGATTCCTTATAAGCCTTTACTAAACCTGAAACGCCTAGTTTAGTTCCACCATAATAACGAACTGAAATAACAAGAACATTGGTTATTTCGTTTGCTAAGAGTTGATTGTAAATGGGGAGTCCTGCACTTCCGGAAGGCTCACCATCATCATTAGCACGGTAATTTTCCCCATTCAATCCCATTCTGAAAGCATAACAGTGGTGTGTTGCTTTTGGATGTTCTTCCCTGATTTTTTCCAATGCAGCTTTTAATTCCTTATCATTAATAACCGGAAAAGCAAATCCGATAAATTTGCTTCCTTTTTCTTTTATTAAGGTGTTTTCTATGGGTTTCTCAATGGTTTTGTATTCAAACGTCATTTGTATTCCGGCTTTATTTATGCAAAAATATTAAATGCTTTATAAATTTATACCATTATCGGAAAAAGAATCTGCCGGAATTCCGGCAGATTCTTCAGTATTTTATTTTTTAATAATTTTTTGTGTCAACCACTTCCCTTTGGATTCATAAAATCTTTTTTAAATTCCATCTCCGCAAAGGTCCATTGGAATCAGGCACATATAGCTTGTAGGGCCACAGAAATCCTGAGGACATCTGTCTCTACATCTTGTTGGTTGTCCATTAGGCAATGTACATGTTACAAAAACAGCACCTCCCTGAATTGTTTTCAATCCTGCTCTGGATATTTTTTTTGAATTTTTCATGATAATATTTTTAGTTTGATTAATTTGTATGGTTATTTAATATTAACATGGGAATGTTCCATCTGCCCAAGGTGGTGGGCAACTCATACTTGACGGTGTTGCACAACAATGCTGTAATGAAGGCGGATAAAATGAACAGCATTCAGGTTCTATACCTCCCTGTACTTTTTTTAAACTCTGTCTTGAAATTTTCTTTATGTTTTTCATGGTAATATTTTTTTGGATATTACTAAGGTAAAGAAATTATTTCATTTCGAAGTGATAAATAAGCTTTATTTTGATTTAAAAAAAGAAATGGTATTATCCCTATAATTTTCTGTTTTGCAAGCGATATGGCTAAATTCCGGGGCTTTTGTTCCGTTTTCTAATTTCAGATTTTCATTTTTAATAATGATGGCTTCGTCCCAAAGACCAGTATTTATGAACTGTTGTAATGTAAAGCGGCCACCTTCAATAATAATAGACTGAATCTGCTCTTTGTATAAAACTTCCATCAAATCAGACAGGAAATTCTCTTTTTTTATTTTAATGAATTGGATGTGGTCTTCAGTTGTATCTTTAATTGCATTTAAAACTAATGTTCTGGCTTGGTGGTTGTAAATCTTAAAATCTTCAGGGACTTTCAGCTCAAAATCAATTAAAACTCGTACAGGATTAATGCCTTCAATATTTCTGACAGTCAGACTTGGATTATCGGTTAAAGCAGTTTGCGTTCCCACTAAAATAGCATGTTCATCTGCTCTTAACTGATGAACAAATTGATTAACCAAGGTGTTGGAAATAGCAGTTGGTTTAAAATCTTTATCCAGAAATCCGTCACCGGACTCTGCCCATTTTAAGATGATATAAGGTCTTTTCTTTTCATGATAGGTGAAAAATCTTTTGTTTAGTTCAATACATTCTTTTTCAAGAATCCCAGAAATAGCTTCTATTCCTGCATCCTGAATGATCTTTTTCCCTTTTCCGTTAACTTTATCGTGAGAATCCATGGCACCAATAACTACCTTTTTAAAGCCGAGTTCTTTAATCTTTAGAGCGCATGGCGGAGTTTTTCCATAATGAGCACACGGTTCCAAAGAAACATAAATAGTTGATTCCGGAATGAGACTTTTATCTTTTACTGAATTGATGGCATTGATCTCTGCATGGTTTTCTCCAGCTTTGTGATGGTATCCTTCTCCAATAATTTCGCCGTTGTGAACAATCACACTTCCTACAAGAGGGTTAGGGTAGGTTTTACCGAGAGCTTTCTGAGCTAGCTCAATACATCTTTTAATATAGAGTTCGTCGTTATTCATAGTGTATAAAAAGAAAAAGCGAAGACAAATTGCTTTGCTCCGCCCTTATGTATTTTGTTAAGATTTATTCTCCGGCAATAATACTGTGGAGATTTTGTTTTAAAGTTTCCAAATGAGCTTTCTTTTCATCAATGGTGTTAAAAGTATCTCTTAATAGAGGATTCTCTCTTGATGGTTTATTAAAGAATGAAAGATTATTTTCAAGTTTAACAATTTCAGCTTCAAGATCAGAAATCTGGTTTTTGATCTTTCTGGCCTTATCGGTAAGTTGATTTTCAGATAATCCTTCTTCTTTCAATTCAAGTTCATTGATCTTATTGATCTTCAGTTTCTCTCTTAAAGTCTTATTGAATTCAGAGTTGATTGCAATCTTATCTCTTGGAACTTTTCCGATATTATTCCATGCTGTTTTAATCGCTTCTATTTTTTCAATGCTTCCTTCGTCATTGGAAACCAATTTCAATTCGTCAAGAAGGGCTTTCTTGTTTTTGTGATTTTCTTTCCAGTTGTCGGTAGAAGTGTTGCTCTTTTCTCTATAGTTGTTGAAGAAGGCATTGCAAGCATCGCGGAATTCATCCCAGATTTTATTGGTCATGCTCTTTGGAACGTGCCCAATTTTTTTCCAGTCTTCCTGAAGCTTTTTGAACAATGGAACAGCGATATCCCACTCTTCATTACTCTGATTATCCTGAGCAGTCTGGATCAGTTTTAACTTTTCTTCCAGATTAGCTTGCTGAGAACCTTTTAAGGATTTATAATAATTATTTTTTGTAGTATTAAAGCCTCTAAGGGTTGTTTTGAAATCATTCCAGTTCTGATTGGATAGTTTTCTTGGAACACTTCCGGTTTTCAGGAAATCAGAACGAAGATCTTCAACTCTTTTGATGGCACTTTGCCAATAATTATGGTTAGGGGTTTCAGAAGGTTCTGAAAGTTTTTTGATTTCAGCAATAATCTGACTTTTCTTTTCAAGATTAGCCGTCTGTTCTTTTTCAATAGATGCTGAAAGTTCAGACTTTCTTTCGTGAATTTTATTGGAGATTTCTTTGAATTCTTCCCAGGTTTTTTCACGGAACTCTTCTGCCACAGGCTCTGCTTCTTCTTTCCAAAGTTTATGGAGATATTGAAGTTCATTTAAAGCCTTTTGAATAACGGGTTCATTCTCCAACTCCTGGGCACGGGCAATAATGTGCTGTCTTTTTTCAAGGTTGTGGCTGTATTCCTGCTCCAAAAATTCCTTATTCAGATCCAGCATTTGATAAAACTGGTTCAGATGGTGAAAATAATTGTTGTTAAGGATTTTGAATTCAGATTTGGCAACCTGTCCGGCTTTTGACCATTCTTCTTTAATTTCTCGAATAGATTTGAAAAGATTGACTCCCGGTTCGGAATTAGTATATAGATTTTTTAATCTTTCAATAATGTTCTGACGGTGCTCCAAGTTTTTTTTCTGTTCTTCTTCCTGTCCTTTCTGGAATTCGTCATGTTTTTCTCTAAAAATATTGACTAAAGCAGAGAATTTAGCCTGTGAGGGATGCTCATAACTGAACGTTTCAGTAGTATTTCCCGTTTCTGCAAACTCGTGTTTTTTATCTTCCACTTCATCATGGATGTGATGACTTGCTTTTTCTTTTAGCTGAATGAATCTTTTGGAGTTCTCACCAGCATTAGGTGCATTGATGAGTTTTTCCATTTCTTTCAGGGCATCAGCCAGAGAGATTTCAACTTCTTCATGTTCTTCCAGGTGCTCAGCATCATCTTCATGGGAATTGGCATCATGAGAAACTGTGTTCTCCGATGTCTCCTGAGATACTTCGTTAGGATTTTTCTTTTCTTCGTTTTCAGAAAGATTGTTTTCTGTAGTCATAGCAAATCTTTTATGTGAGTGGCGTTAATATCCTTTAAATATAGCTATAAGGACAATTAAAGTACTAATTTATGTTATTTTTTTTGAAAATTCCAAATTTCCCAAGCTTTTTCTGCTTGCTGCTCAAGCATATAATAACCGTTTACCGTTTTGGCTCCTTTTTCAGATGCGTTGATGATAAACTGTGTATAATTGGGGTTGTAAATTAAATCGATCACCAAATGTTCCGGGGAAAGTGCATCAAATGGAAAGCTCAGGCAGTCTTCAACATTCGGAAATGTGCCTACCGGTGTACATTGGATAATAATTTTATGCTCCTGTACGGTTTCCTTATCCAGATTTTCAAAATTGATTTCTGTACTTCGTGAAATGGTCTGGGATGGAATATTATGCTTGTCCAAAACATATTTTACTGCTTTTGCTGCTCCTCCGTTACCTAGGATTAATGCTTTGTCTTGTGATGGTTTTTGGTGAAGAAAAAGGGTTTTCTCAAAACCAAAAGCATCTGTATTGTATCCTGTTTTTTTACCGTCTTGAATTAAAACACAGTTCACGGCACCTATTTTTTCAGCTTCATCACTTAATTCATCAAGATAGCTGATGATCTGTTCTTTATAAGGAATGGTAACATTAAAGCCTAACAATTCCGGTGAGGAGAATAGGTGTTCTACTTCATCAATTTCATTCAAATCAAAAATATCATAGGAAAAACCTTTAAGCATAAGCTTTTGGAACTTATTTTCGAAGAATTTTTTAGAAAAGGAATAGGAAATATTTCGGCCTATTAATCCTAATTTTTTATTGGAATCCATACATCAAAATTATAAAAAAAGACCGGATAAATCCGGCCTTTAGTTTGAAATATTTTGTAATAATTATTCTACGATGAATTTAGTAGAGAAATTATCTGTTTTTAAGATGTAAGTTCCCCTCACTAAACCTTTAAGATTAATTTTATTTGAGTTTTTGAAAGGATTAACAAGTGTTTCAATTACTTTTCCTGAAAAGTCATAGATTTCAGCTTTTGAAATTTTGCTAAGGTTTTCACCTTTTACAGACAGTTCATTATTTCTTACCGGGTTAGGATAGATGGTGAATTCTGATTTATCTTTCTTCGTTTCAGAAGTTGCTAATGATCCGCTATAACATGTCCAACTAAGGTCATCAATTGCTACTCTGTCATTGCTAGGGTTTACAATTTTAATGACAGCATTTCCTGTAACGTTTACATTGATGGGGGTTGTTGTTGCTGTTGCACTGTAAGGAACAGTTCCTACTAGATTATCATTTACAAAAACATTCAGGTTAGCATCACCACCATTATATTTACGTTGAGTTGTTACTGTTAATATCTGAACACCACCAGGAACACTAGAGCTAGTTAGATCTCCTCCTTGAAGTGTTATTGCTTTTCCGTTAATAGTTTGGTCAGTTCTTGCAAACGTTGCAGTCCAGTTTACATTATTGTTTGTCCATGTTCTGGTTTTATAATCACTTGCATTTGCAGGGATATTAGTAAAGTCCTCATTACCGCAGTTACCAACATTTACTGGTCCGTCTAGAGTAGTTCCTGGAGCAATATTACTTTGTGGTGATGTATTTCCAAATGCATCTTTAGCTATTACATAAAATGTATATGAAGTAAGTGGAGATAGTCCTGTTACTGTAGCAGTTGTTGATGTTCCAGAAACAGATGTTTTTAATGTTGAACCAACATAAATGTCATAAGATGTTACTCCAACATTATCCGTTGATGCAGTCCAACTTAATGAAATAGAGTTTGAAGTTGGAGTATTGGTAGTAAGATTAGTTGGTGCTGTAGGAGCTTGGTTATCTACAACCGGAGTTCCCCAGATTAAATCAACATAAGCAGGGTTGTCAATGAATGGATTTCTATTTCCCTGAAATGTATAGGATGCGTTATTTCTCGCAATTTCTGCAGCAGATACAGGATCCATAGCATGCCATTGTAAAAGTTGTTGAAGTTCCCATGGCTGAAGACCTGGAAAAGCAGATCCTCCAAGCATACTACCCGTAGTGAACGTAGAAAGTTTATCTTCATATCTTGTTACAAAATAAAAGATCATTCTGGCAACATCTCCTTTAAATGCATCAATAGGTTCAAATACAGTTCCTGAATATCCTGGAGATACTGAGTTACCTAATTTAGATTGATTTTGAGAAGTAAAAGATGGAGATCCTACCTTTCCGAATGGATAATTTGATCTCATCCCATTTACTTTTCCATCTGTAGGGCGAATGAAGTGAACATCTGCCACCATTGGTGATTTCTTTCCAAATAAACTCTGAGGAACGATATGTTCACGATTATAACAATCACTTTCGTCGTTATAGTTGCCACATTTCTTTAACCCTGGTGTATAGTTATATGGATCCGGTCCTGTAGGATTTTCCGAGTAAATGTCTAAAACAGTACCGTCATTTTCATAGAAATAGTCGCGATCTGTAGTATTGTAAGCAGTCCATAGTCCGTCATATCCATGATCCACATGTCCGCTTTCTATGATCCCTTTAAGGGCTGTTTTAAGAGGAGCAGCTGTTAAGCCGTTTGCTGCATTATAATAACCAGCAGGTGCTTGTGCAAATGCATTAATGAATGCATAGCTTAATAAGAAAAAAGATAAAATTCGTTTCATTTTTTTAAAATTGGGGCGTAAAGGTACAAAAAAATGAAACTGGAAAAGTTTTTAGGAGTTAAATCTATTAACTTAATATATTAATTTTTAGTAATATACTCTTTGCTGATCTTGGAGAAGAACCATGAAATAGCAATCCCAAATATAGAAGCTGTGAGGGCAACAATAAGATAATTTTTACCCACTATTTTGACAGGGAAGGGCAATACTTCATTTGCTCTAAAGAATTCTGTGTAAAGCTGGAAATAACATAAAGCTGTTCCACAGATTAAACCGGTAATGACTCCGGAAATAACAATAAGAAGTCCGGTATAGAAATAGGTCATTCTCAGGTGGCTTACAGGAAACCCTAAAGAAATAAGAGATTTTGCCTGTTCTTTTTTATCAAGCTGTAAGATGATAATAGCTCCTGCAAGATTGAAGGTAGTGATGAAAATAACCAGTGCAAAAATCAGGTAGATGAATAGCTTTTCAGTATTAATCATTTTCCAGAAGGCTGCATTTTCCTCTTCCTTGGTTTTGATTTCAATATTTTTACCAAGAGAAGATAGTAGGCTTTGTTTTACAGCATCAGCATTTTCAGGGTTTCTTAATTTGATAACAATCTGGTAAGCTGATTTTTTTGGAAGACTTAATAATTCTTCGGTAAGCTCAATAGGAGAGATGATATAGCTGTCCAATTGGTCTTTACCAGGGAAAACACCTGTTACCAGGATATCTCTTTTATTGTAAATATCTTCTTCTTTATTAATGATTCCGGTTCCAGGCTTAGGCATGAAAACAGTTGCATAGTGATTGGAAGAATCTACCGGAATGGATAACCGATTGTCAAGACTATTTTCCATCAATACTTCATTAGAATATTTGAAACTTGGATAAGTTCCATAAAATACTTCTTTATTGATAGGATTTACCTTTACATAGGCAGAGTCAACACCGCGTAAGTAGGCAATGTCACCTTTTCCGTTAAAGCTGATATATACTTTTTCTTCGATAACACGGGAATAGCTGTTGATTTCTTTATTGCTCTTTAAAATCCTGTTAACCTGATCCAGGTTTTTAATGGTTTTACCTGATGCGCTTTTTAAGGTAAGGTCAGCATGAAGATTAGAAATTAAGTCTTTGTTCAGATTCTCAAGACCTGAAAAAACTGAAATAATAACGAACATTGCAGTCACAGCAACCGTCATGGCACCTACTGCCAGCCACGTGATAAATGTAACAGCGGTACTGCCTTTTTTTGCCAAAAGGTATCTGGATGCTATGTAAAATGCAATATTCTTCAAGATCTATAAAACAGGATTGTCACCTTCGCCTCTTAATTCTTTTTCTAATTTTTCTACATCATCAAGAGCAGTGTCTAAGTAAAAGTTAAGCTGCGGAATGATACGTACCTGTTTTGCCATTTTCTGGCCAATAAAGTTTCTGTATTGAGGTTTGTTTTCTTCAATTTCCTTCATTACCGCTGTACGGTGTTCCTGAGGGAAAATACTTAAATAAATTTTAGCAATACCTAAATCTGCCGTTACTTTTACATCAGAAACGGATACCAATATACTTTGTTTGCTGTCAGCAGCCTGTTTGCGGAAAAGTTCTGCGAAGTCTTCCTGAATAATCTGTGCTACTTTTCTTTGTCTGTTACTTTCCATAATTTCTGCAAATTTAGTACTTTTGTTTGAATTGATACTTTGAAATTCAGCGATCGTATCAAATTTACGAATTAATTATATTCATTAATATTTATGAAGCTAGAACATATCGGTATTGCCGTAAAGTCTTTAGGTGTCTCTGACGAACTTTTTGCTAAACTATTAGGAAAAGAATCCTACAAACAGGAAACTGTAGAAAGGGAAGGAGTGGTAACTTCTTTTTACGAAACCGGAGAAAGTAAAATTGAGCTTTTGGAAGCCAGCAATCCTGAAAGTCCCATCTCAAAATTTATCGAAAAAAAGGGGGAAGGCATCCATCACCTGGCATTTGGGGTTGAAAACATCGTGGAGGAAGTAAAAAGATTAAAAAAAGAAGGATTTCAATTTATCTCTGAAGAACCTAAAGAAGGTGCTGATAACAAATTAGTTGTGTTCCTTCATCCGAAATCCACAAATGGTGTGCTGGTAGAACTTTGCCAAGAAAAGCAATAAAAAATTTTGTAGTGAAAGAAATTTTACTATTTTTGCAAACACAAAATTTAACCAAGTTTTGAGGTCCTATAGCTCAGTTGGTTAGAGCACCTGACTCATAATCAGGTGGTCCCTGGTTCGAGCCCAGGTGGGACCACTTTTTAAATCAAGCACTTACGGAAATGTAGGTGTTTTTTTTATTTTTTGACTGCAACAATACTGCAACATTTTTGTATTTTAGCTTTAAATGGAAAAGGAGAAACTTTTAGCACTAAACGAACTCCAAAACTTTATGACATACTCCAATGTCGTAAAGTTAAAAGACCAGTTTATAAAGGAAAAATTAGACCCAGATGAATCTTATCATTCAATCGACTCTGAAAAAGGAGAATTTGAATATTATCATTCAGATAAAGCAGAATTTGTATGGATTAGATTTGAAACTGAGTTAAAAAAGTATTTAGAGCGGTTAATAAGTTCTCTAAAAGTAGATATTGATAATTCAATTTACCTATATTCATCTAATGAACGAAACAGATATTTTAAAAATGTATTTATCACTTTCGATTATATAAAAGATCATCAATCCAAGTTATTCAAGCTATTTCCTATTTGCTCCTTCCTTTTTGAAGAAATTAAAAGCTATTTATCTGCTAAATATAATTTTCATCATTCTGATAAGCAGAATACTAATTCTTATTTTGGAGTTAAGCCATTTGTTAAAAAGTCAGACATTGAAAAAGTCTATGAATTTTTAATTGATAATGATTACTTAAATGAAGATATTACTTCTTATGACGATTTTTATTCTGCATTAAATGATTTGGACACATCCAAAACAATACGCTTTAATTGTCCTACCACTATAGCAAGTAAAATATTAAACGAAGTACAAAGGCTATTTAATGATCTTACTCCAAAGTCAATAGAAGAATCAGGAAGATTTATTACTAAAAGAGGAACTATCATAACAGCTCAGAATTTATATGCAGTTAAAAACAGAACTAAGGATAAATCGAGTAAAGACTACGTCCTTATTGAAAGCTTTTTCCAAGAGAAATTATCTTTGTAGATAATCTCACACTTTTTCTCACACCTCACTCATACTTTCTGATTTCCACTTTTTACATGTACTAATATTGCTGTGTCAAACCAATGCAAATTGTGCGCACAAGCAGCATTATAAATATAGGCAAAATGGAAACAACTTCCCAAAAGGAAATTTTAAGCTTTAAAGAAGCACTCGGATACTTAGATGTATCACCAAGTTTACTTTACAAACTAACATCCCAGCGAACAATCACGTATTTTAAGCCCAATGGTGGTAAAATCTATTTCAAGAAAACAGACTTGGATAGCTGGATGCTTCAAAATGAGAATAAAAGCAAGGAGCTTTTAGAAGAAGAATTATTGAACAAATTAAAAGTGAGAAAAGATGTATAAGAAATTAGAAAATTATAGAATAAAACATGAAAATGAAGTGAATTTTCATGAATTTAATAAAAGAATTTTGAGAACTGTTGAAAAAATTTCGATTACGGAGGTTGCAGCTAATAGTTTTCATTATGAAGTAGATCAAAAAACTAATAGAGGTATTCGTATTTCTTATTTTCCAGAAAAAACTGAAATTTCAATTTTTCCTTCAAGTAGTAAATACGACTATAAATTAGCTGACGTGTTGGTCAATTACTTAGTTTTTTATTCGAATGGTTTTTTTCTGGATACTTCACCAAAAAGTAAAAATAATCCTCCTTATGATGATAGGATGAAGAATGATAATCGTGGGTATTTTATTATTCCAGAGGTTATTAAAAATACCAGTGCTAAAATATTAAAAGGATATGATTATGGAAGAGCTTAAAATAAACGGCGGAGTGATCAACGAACTGATTGAAGAAGGTGTATATCGTAGACTTCCTAAAATATTGCAAAATATTACTAATCCATTTACAGGACGTGAAAGAGATATAATATTAACATCAGCTATTGGAGTATTAAGCGCTTGTTTACCGAATCTGTATGGAGTTTATGATGGAGATAAAATTTATTCCAATCTGTATGTAATGATTATTGCTCCGGCAGCATCAGGTAAAGGAGTGATGAATAAATCAAGGATTTTAATTGATGAAATTCATGATAAAGTCTTAAAAGATAGCATTAATATTCAGAAGAACTGTAAAGAAGAAAAAAAGAAGTCAAAAGAAAAAGACTCTGATGATTGTCCATCGTTAGAAATCAAAATATTGCCTGCAAATATTTCTACGGCAGAAATGTATACCTATATGGGAGCATCTAATCATGGATTGTTAATTATGGAATCGGAGGCAGATACTATGAGTAATATGCTCAATAATGACTGGAGTAATTATTCTGATATATTGAGAAAGTGCTTCCACCACGAGCCTATATCTATAAGTAGAAAAGTGGAGAAAATTTTCGAAGATATTAAAGAGCCAAAGCTGTCTCTGGTGATGAGTGGAACACCAGAGCAATTAAAAACCTTGATTAAATCCAAGGAAAATGGCTTGTATTCTAGATTTATAGTGTATACGTTTGATGAAATCAGTCAGTTTAAGAATGTATTTTCTAAAGGTACCAGGAACAATAATGCTGTATTTGAAGAAGAAGCGAAAATAGTATTTAAACTTTATGCAGCATTAGCAGATCCTACTAGAAAAGAAGTCGAGCTTAAATTCACTGAGAATCAAGTGGAAAAATTTCTAAAAGAGCTTACTGTTATGCATGGGGTAATATTAGATTCTCATCCACAGTCTTTTATCTCTAACCTCAATAGGCATGGACTTATTCTATTCAGAATAGCCATGATATTGACAGCTTTACGCAATATTGACAATATTTTAGCTCCTGGTATGAAACGCCAAGAGTTGATATGCTCCAATCTGGATTTTATACTGGCATTGAGAATAACGAAAACATTTTTAAAGCATTCATTGGTTACATATAATTCATTTGATGACGGTATATTGTCAGAAAATGATGAAAAGTTATTGTTTGAATTAAGTAATCCATTTACCAGAGCGCAAGCTGTTGAATTAGGAAAGAAACATGATATACCGGAAAGAACTATAGATGATAAGCTTCGGCAATGGAAAAAAAGAAAGGTCATCATTCCAGTAAAACATGGACTTTATAGAAGAACCAGAAATTTCATGTAAAGGATGTAAAAGTTGCAGTTTCTGCAAATTCAAACACATTTAAATTAATCTAACTGCCCAATATAACCAATGTCCCATTGGGCAGTTATTTCTTCAATTTTAAAATTAATAAATTATGAACACAAGTATCAAATTTATACTTGACAGTAGACCTATGTCTAATAATTTGTATACAGTATACCTTAGAATTATCAAGGACAGAAAAAGAAAAAATATCGCTTTAGGCTTAAAATGTAAGAAAGAACACTTTGAAAATGAGCAGTTCCTGAAAGGGCATCCAGACTATAAAATCGAAAATAATTTGCTTATCAGCTTCAAGGCAAGGGCTAATAAGATTATAAGGGACTTTCAGAACGAGGGCAAAAACTTCGATCTTGATGAATTTGAATATAAGTTCAAAAATAGAACAATGGAACAGAATGTTCTTGTAGCTGGGTTCTTTGATGAAATTATTGATGAACTAACTCGGTCAGGAAGGATTGGAAATGCGAAGGCATATAAGGATACCAGAGATTCTTTCGTGAGTTTTGGAGGTAAAAAATTAAGAATTAAGGATATAACTCCTGTTTTGCTGGAAAAGTACGAAGTCAGTTTAAGGGAGAGAGGGAACGGTAACGGTGGAATAAGCTTTAAGATGAGACATTTAAGAGCATTGGTCAACAAGGCTATAAAACGTAAGCTTATAACGAAAGAAAATTACCCATTTGAGACTTATAAAGTTTCAAAGCTCAAATCAGTAAATAATAAAAAGGCGCTCAGTATAGAGGAGTTTAAAAAGCTCAGAGATGTTGATTTATCCAAGTCTCCACATCTACTTGAAGCATACAACTATTTTATGTTTTCTATTTACGCAAGGGGAATGAACTTTATTGATATGATGAAGCTTAAATGGACAGATATTCAGGACGGTAGGATTTATTACGTAAGGTCTAAAACTAAAGCCAGTTTTAGTATCGAGATTAATCCTGCCATGCAGGAGATAATAGATCTATACAAAGCTCAGGGAAGAAACAGTCAATATGTATTTCCGATTCTACTGAAAGATGATTTGACACCTGTCCAGATTGCTAATAGGAAACATAAGGTATTAAGCAGGTACAATTCCAAATTAAAAGAAATTGGAAAATTGGCAGGTATTGAAAAACCTGTTACCTCTTACGTTGCCAGACATAGTTTTGCAACTATACTGAAATATTTAGGAACAAGTGTTTCAAAGATTTCAGAGATGATGGGCCATAGTGACGTTCAAATTACGATGACCTATCTTAAAGATTTTGAAAATGAAGATTTGGACCAGGAAATAAACAAACTAATAGAATTATAAGATTAGATACAAAAGAATCAATAATAGCCGAAGGTTAATTTCAATATGAGATTAACCTTTTTTCATTTAAAAAATTAACATTTAAACAAAGAATATTAACCATTAAATTTTAAAACGTATGCAATTAAAACAATCACAAAGACAACAAGTAAAGCTCAGATTAGGACTATCAGGAGCTTCGGGATTCGGTAAAACGAAGTCAGCACTTCTACTAGCCTATGGAATGACACAGGATTGGAGCAGAATAGCTGTTATAGATACAGAAAACTCCTCAGCTTCCTTATATTCAGACCTGGGAAATTACAATGTACTTGACCTAGAAACACCTTATTCTCCTGAAAGGTATATTCAAGCAATTGAACTATGTGAAAAATCAGGAATTGAAGTAATAATCATTGATTCTGTAAGCCATGAATGGAATGGTACTGGTGGATGTCTTGATATTCATGAGAAGCTGGGAGGTAGATTTCAAGATTGGGCTAATGTCACGCCAAGACATCAGGCATTTATCAATAAAATTCTGCAATCAAGCTGCCATATTATTACTACCACCAGGAGAAAAATAGACTACTCTTTAGATGTTGGAAGCAATGGTAAAACCCAGGTAGTAAAGCATGGAACAAAAGAAATTACAAGGGAAGGGTTCGAATATGAATTGACTATTAATTTTGAACTGGTGAATGAAAATCACCTCTGTAAGGCTTCAAAGGACCGCACAGGGTTATTTATGAACAAACCTGAATTTATTATTACCTCTGACACAGGACAACTTATTTTAGACTGGTGTAATTCCGGTATTGCAGAAACTGCAAGTTTTGCAACCTCTTCTGAACCCTCTATTGATTCTCCGAACTCAACAGATTATTTTGGTCCTGGTGATGAGCGCTTCCCTAAAGAACATGATATTAATAGTAATACCGGCAAAGAAAGTATTCTCAATAGAATCAAAACCAGCAATACGATTGCAGAACTTTTGGCTATTTACAAACAGTACCCGGAATATCAGCAGGAATTAAAGCCTGAGTATGAAGCCAGAAAATCATTTTTAATCAAATTATCCAATCCTCAAAACTTTTCAACCAATGGACACCATTAATAAAATAAAACCTGCTACACTAGAAGAAGCATTTGAACTCAGACCAGCACAGAGTATTAAAGAGATTTCTTTATATGAAAGCAGGATGAATAATGACACAGCCCACCATTCAAATCAGGATTATTTTGTTCCAGGTACTGTTCCAACTGAAACAAAATCAAGAGAACAGGAAGAGATAGTGCATAGTAAGGAGTATCAGACGTTGGATAATTCTCCTCAAAGAATTGAAGTTCACCAGGAACACAAACCAATGGAAGTGATACAATATGAACATAAGCCCTTTATTGAAGCCAATACACAAGCGGTCAATCTCTACCATTTAAAGAATGACTGTATTATCCCGGTTTTCAGTAAAGATAATGAAAAAACGATTGCTCATCAGGAATTTATTGATGTGGTGATGAATGCTGCACAAAAGGTATTTCCCATGCAGACTGAGATAAGGGTATCACATCAGATTAAAGGTAGGACACCAGATGCTATACACTTAAATGTAAAAGATTTACTAGACCACCAAAAAACCATTTATTATGAAAGAATGGCCTTCATCATCAGAATTCCTGGTATTACAGATATAGTAAATGGAAATGGACTATCACTAACAATAGGCGGTGTCAGAAGCTATAATTTGGAAAATCTTTACAATAAGAAAGCTTTGGAGCGAATGAAGTTCTTCATTGGTTTCCAGAACCAGATATGCTGTAATTTATGTGTATCAACAGATGGATTCAAGGAAGATATGAGAGTATCTGGTACTCAGGATTTATATTCCAAAACATTGGATGTAATGCAGAATTATAATGCAGAGCTTCATTTAAAGGAGATGAAGGAGCTTACCCATGATTCTCTCTCTGAACATCAGTTTGCACAGCTTATAGGGAGAAGCAGGTTGTACCAGCATTTACCAAAGCCAAAGAAATTGAATATTCCTTTACTTAATTTCAATGACAGCCACATTAATACAATAGCAAAGGACTATTACGAAGACAAGAACTTTTGTAGGCAGGAGTATGGGAGGATAAATTTATGGTATTTATATAACCTCTTCACACAGGCTAATAAGTCCTCATATATAGATACTTTCCTAGATAGGAATCTGAACGCTTTTGAATTTAGCAAAGGTATTCAGAAAACGCTCAATGGTAATTCTGATTACTGTTGGTTTTTGAGTTAAAGAAACTGCCCTTTTTCTAAGGGCAGTTTTATTTTTATGTTGTTTTAGACTTGTCATAAAATAAATGTACACAATCTAATTTATCTTTGTATATAACACATTCTGTTTCATAATTATTATTGGCATAAGGGCATTTTTCAACTTTTAATTTTGCAACAGTATAATAATCAATATTGTCGATATCAGTATAATCATTTTCCCAATCATAATTTTCTGGAAAGGTTTTATCTTTTGTATTTAATACATCGATATTTAATTCTCTTTCACCTGAATAGAATAATGATACAACTGTAACTTTTTCAACATTATCGAAAAAAGCTTTTTCTCTATTTTCTTTTTTCATAAGTTTTCTAATGGTCCTTCCATCATTTACAACATCGGTTATTATTATCACATTTTTATATTTCTTTTCATCATTTTTGAAGTATAATTTTTTCTCAAAATCATGATGATCATTATATCTATATGAATATGGTAGAGACGAATAAGGAACATTATATTTAATTGCTGCCTTGGAAGAGATTATGTTTCCTTCATAGCCTAATCCTATTATTAGATCACAATTTTTGCTTAAGTCAAATGTTTCAATTATATCAATTATAGAACTTTTAACTGTATATAAATCATCTTTATCCTCAAGTAATTTAGTTATGTCAATCCAGTTATGAGCTCGTGAAGTCTCACTCCAATGAAAGTGTCCCGAATGAAATAGTTTTTTTTTCTTTACTATTTCATATATTTTATCTGAATATTCACCCTTATAAGTGATTATTTGGTTAATTTCTTCTGGTTCATCACTTGTGGTTTCTACAAATTCTTCTGGAGCTGCTTCGGGAATTCCTAAATCAAATTCTGTTTGTGCTACGGTGTTGGTGTTGTCCAAAATTACAAATTCATCAATCTCTGTTTTATGTCTAGAGGGAGGGGTAATGGGATTCCAGTTTCCACCGTTGGTTTCTAAAATTGTATTAAAACTAGCGAGATGATATAAATGGTTTTTTAAAACTGTTTTATTCTCAGTTTTAATAATTTCATAACATCTAAAAGTTCCTAGTGGTGATTTACTTGCAATTGCACCTGATTCACTGATATAAAATAGGTCTTCTAGCTTACCCGAGCGAGGAGTATGTTCATTTCCATAAAATGTAATTTTGAGATCATGCTTACTAATAGATTCTATAAAATATTTTCTATTTTCAGGATCCCATTGACCTGATTGTTTGTCTTCATAAGTACCACTTATATTATGATGGAATGCTATAAATATTTCTTTATCAGGGTGTCGTGTTTTTATGTTTTCAATTTTCGTATCAAAATCTAAAATGTCAATTTTTCCTAAGCCACCGTGCTGATTAATATATAAATTGGAATTTAAACCAAGTAATAAAATATTTTCTGGCAATTCAATTTGATTTACAATCAGATCATTATGGCTAAATTCATACCCCATAATTTGTGAGTATAATTCTGAAAAGTTTGAAAATTTAACTTTGTTTATTTCTTCATTAGTAGGTGAAGAATTATCTCGTAGTAAATTTTTAATAGAATCTCTATGCACGTCATGATCACCGGGCAATAATAAAATTTTCTCTTTAGGTATGGATAAGTCATTTATTATCTTATTAATATATACAATTGCGGCATCATATTCGATTTTCTCAGCAATATTTGAAATGTCACCTGTTATTAAGAGGTTTAGATCACTATCAGGAAAATCCTTTTTTATTGTAGAAATAAATTTTTCTATAAATGAATTATTAGCTGGATCTGATAGATTAGAAGAAAGTAAACTGTTTTTATTTTTTTCTTTGAAAATTTCTGTATGATCAGATATGTGTAAATCAGAAATATGTATTATTATAGGATTACTCATTTAATTTGTCTCTTCAAGGTTAGTGTATATTTTATATCCTAATTCTAGATTGTTACTATTTCGAATAGAAAAAACTGCTGTTGTTGTATCAATTTTATCAATATGACTTTTATGTAATGTTTCAACTTTTATAAGTGCAATACTTCCAAGATATTTACCTCCTAAAAATTGAATTAGATTTCTGACAATTTTTACTTCAGTTCCTAGGCACACTAAATCAGAAATTACTATATATTCGCAATCTTCTTCAATTACTTTGTTCAAACGAGAATAAAGTTTATTCACGGGACCTATCTTATCGAAAATTACAATGTCAAGATTTAAATATGTTGATAAAATAGAAGCTATAAATGATCCATTTAAACTTTGACAAACCAGTTTGGGAGCTGTTTCTTTATTTTTTAGAAATTCTTCAGAAATTTTGATTGCTAATTTATAAATAGCGTATAAAATAAAATTTCTTTGAAATGTGATGATTTTTTTTATATCAATATAAGACGAAATGTAAACGAATGATGAGGTATGTTTTATATTCTGTTCATTACATTTATTAGCAATTAATATTTCTTTAAATTTTTTATAAAAAACACTATCAATATCAAGTTCTACAGACATTGTAGAAGGATCATTGCCTTCAAAAAAGTAAAACTTTTTAAACATTGAGCCTTCATATTCATTACTGGTATTTGTAACAATATCAAATCCGTTTTCTTCAATAATTTTCTTCTCAATATTTAAAAAAATAATTTTGTATCCAGCGTTCTTTAACTCTATAAAAATATTTTTTAAGTTTGGTTGTAAAAAGGCTAAAAAATTAAAATCTAAAATTAAAATATCTCTTTTATCTTCATTAGTCAGTAATGATAAATCTTCTACAACATTTTTTAATGTAGTAAGATTTAGTTCTGTAACAAAAATTCCTTCTCTTGAAGACTCCAAATAATTTGCAGTAATAACCTGTTCAGCATGCAAATTAATGTAAATATATTTTTCTGTGATTAATTTAGAAATGATCATGATTATTAATTTGGAATTTCAACTTCTATATGGACACCCTTAAATCTTACTGGAAAAAAACGGATTGAAGAAAATTTAACATCTCTAGTGTATTTTCCGAGAGTTTGTACATAAAAATCTACAAAAAGCCCTAAAGCTTGAGATGATAATAATTCCATTTGTGAATTTAGCTCTTCATCACTTATTTTTTCTAAAAGTTTTTCATCGTGTAATTTTATTATTTGTTTTCTTTTATTATAAAGTTTTACAATAGTATCATTAACTCTTTTAGATAGAATTAATTGAGTGTTTTCTGTATGAATTCTGAAAACTCCGTCTAACATCAGAATTACATTGCAGATTAGATCAAATAAGCCTAGTCTATTTTTTAACATTGAAAAATATAATGTTTCGAAGATTGAATGAAGGTGTGTAAGATAACTAGGGTTAATATTAAAAGTATTTTTTTTAGATAATTCTTCTTTTAATCTATTTCTTTTGTAGAATCCTAAATTTTTCTTATTATCCATTGATTGGTTGAATCCAATACCATTATCTGAAACCGATATTTTAGTTTTGTACAAGTCTTTATATAATGATGCAAAAGTATTCGCGCCTGAATGCAAAACTCCATTGGTTATAAGTTCAGGCAAAACATGGATGTAAAATTTTTTATAGTCAATTATAGTCGTTGTATTTTGAAGAAAATTTTTGCTGATACTGAGTTCGGGAAATAATTTCGAAAATTTTTTTTCTACTTTAAACATATAATATTCTACAAGCTTATCTCTTTTTTCTTCATCATTTAGCCCCTCTAATTCAAATCTTAAACTATCATCTTGAGTTAACGAAAAACAGTCTATTTCAAATTTTGAATCTAACTTCTTAGAAGGCAATAAATTTTTATCTATATCAATAATAGGATATGAAGGTTCTAATTTTGAGTAATTTTGATCTTGCCTTTGTGCTATATTAAAAAAATTGGAGTTGGTTAAAAAAGATATAAGATCCTGCGTACCTAAATTTTTATCGTGACCGATTATATTTTGCAATTTTAGGCCTACCCCTTCTTTGTGATAAGATGATAGCTGTTCAAATATATTTAATAGTAAGGGTAATGTGTTTCCATCAATCCTATATTTATTATATGGAATATCATTATCTCTATTATCAATTAAAGAAAATGAGATTTTTTCCTGTTTATTGTCTTTATAAAACAGAGCTATTTCTTTTAAAAATATATTATAAAACTCAAAAGAAGTAAAAGTAACTCCTTGCTTAACTATTGTTATTGACATAAGTTTGATATAGGTGTAAATGATTCTTAAAAAAATCAAAAAGAAAGACATTTCTAAATTCTGTTTCCTTCAGAAATTAAAGTGCATTGTTGTTTTTAATTTTGTGCTTCATAATTATAGTTTTTGTAAAAATAGTAATTTAATTAAATAATATAAATTATTAATAGATAACTAAGTAATGAATTAAAATTTAATGAATACTTATTTTATATACTTGAAAGATCTTTAAGAGTTACTAACTGAGGAGGAGACATTAAAATCATAATAAAATTGAAAATATCTTTTATCTTGAACTAATCTATATTGAAATTCTCCAACTTTCCAAACTCTACCGTTCCAATGATTATTTTCATCAATTTCTGATTCATCAAAATATCCTTTATCACTACTATCACTTCCTAAATGATCAACTATAATTTTGACCATTTCTTTAATTTCTTTATAAAATACTCCTAAACAATTTGTTGGAAGCTCTTTTCCAAACATAATACTGAAAGAATTTTTATCAGAATCAGAATTGAACAGATATATTTTATTGAAGTAGCCTAAATAGTAAAAGTTTGAGAAATGAACTTGGTAACAATCATCAGGGTTATTTTCGTCTGAAATATCATAGAAATTCCCTGATTGTAATACTTCACTAAGTTTGTTCCAACTTGTTGTAAAATCTACATTTTCAATATTTTCTTGATAAAATTTGATAAATTCTTCTGGTTTTAAAACATGAGTGGAAATATTTTTCTTTTGGTAAACAGCTTTTGCTTTCTGATAGTTCTTTTTATCGTTAGTAATATAGATATCACATGTTGAAGCAAATGCTGTATGAAATGCATCTTGAGTGGTATTCTTAAAAGTATTCTTTTCTTTGTCAGTAACCTTGACTTTATCTGAATAAAAACCGTGCATGTCCAAATTAATGTATGCAGAGCTTAAATCATTGAACCATTTAGGAGCATGTTTTTCATCCATATAATCTTTTTCTAATGGGCTTTCAACTCCTAGTTTTTTGTAGGTCTCTTTTAAAACTTCGAACGGGTTATTGTTAGGATCGTTAAGCTTTCCTTGATTAATATTCAGATTTTTAAATGGATGTTTTAAATCCTTGTATCCTTCTTTTTCATTGATGTTTTCTAACATCTTTCCCATTGAATTAAAAAGCCCTTCCATAGTTGGATTTTCTTTTAAACCAGGAAACATCGCATTCATAAAGTCTGAGCTTTGAGGATCTTCCATTGCATCTTTAAAAATATTATCGAGAGGGAATGATTTCAAAGATGTTTTAATAGGGGCAATTAATTCGGAATCTTTATTATCATCACCAATCGAATTGAATATTTTATCAAACGAAAAATCATCCATTAGACTTTTACTATCCAGCTCATTCTCAAATAAATGAAAAGGTTCATTATGCTGGATAACTATATCCTTGCCATTATTGAAAATACAAAGGTCCTGTGTTATTTCAGATAGAAATTCTAAGTCAGATTGTATTTCTTTATTTACTTTATCATCCGAATAGCTTGATGCAATATCTGAAATATGTGAAGTGGAATAAATAATAATAAATTTTTCTGGTTGTCGTATTATTTTTTCCAACTCCTCAAATCTTCCATTTTTGATTCCATTTAGAACATTCCAATCAATATATAGTTTCATTGCTAAAAATATTTTTTCTTTTTACTTCACTTAATGAATAAATTTCGACATTTTCAATATCCTTTATAAGATTTAAAGGTAACTGATATGATGAAATGAGTATAGACTTTACTTTGAAATCAGAAAAATCATACTTGAAAATTTCAGATAGTTTATTTAAATTATTTTCAAGCCAGATTCTTCTATTATCATGCAATGGCAACTTGTCATCAATATAATTTTTGGAGTTTGTATAATATTCATATATTATTTTTGCTTGTTTTGTATTTTTACACTCTATGGAATATATGATATTATTTATTTTATCAAATGCTAAGACATCTACATCTCCATATTCTCTATTTGCAATTTTTTGAGTGATTTTAAATTCATATGGTACAACTTCTAAAGATGTTTTTTTTGATAACCATAAATAAACTTCATTTCTAAATTCTTTCCCCTTAATATTGTTTCTGTTAGCTTGTAATTTATTTAATTCTTTATATTTTTTGTCATATTTAATTGCCCCTTCCATAAATTTAGCAAGATAATTTTCGTATGCAGCGGACAAATGTCTTGCACTATATATAAATTTATTATCAATCTTAATAATTGGTTTTAGAAGATAAGAAAGAGGTCTGTTATATCTCCATGGTTGTATATCAGAATATTGATAGGTCTTAGGTGGATGAAGAATATTTCCTCTTGGAGTAATGACAAAATGTTCAATTAAAGAATTATATTCATTTTCACCTATTTTACATTCTTTTTTTAGTATTTCCTTAAATTGATTTTCTTTAATTATGCTCACCGAATTTTCTTCGTTTAGACTATTATGAGATAAAAAGAAAAAGATAGCATTAATTACAGGTATTGTAATACCTAAATCGTTTTCAAAAGCTTTATCAACAATATCATAGTAGTCTTCTGGCAGAGATGTTTCAGAAACTTCCGTTTGATTTTCCTCACTAAAAAAAGCTGTCGATTCATAGTGCTCATCTTTTTTATGCTCATTTGTGAAATTATTTATTCTTTCATAAAAATCATAATTTATTCCTATTCTTCCAGAAGCAAGTAATCCCATTTCAGGATTATCTAAATCAAATTTGATGGAATCTGCTAAACTTCCCCAAAAGATTATTTCATCTAATAAGGCCACCAAAAAATCTATATCATTATCATTTGGTTTTTTAATTCCTTTATTTGGTTCCGCTACAATAAATTCTATTAAGTTCCTTGTAGCTAATGCAGTTCTAATATTTTTACTTTCTTCGTTTATGAATTTATTAAATGCATCCTCATAATTTTTAAAACATTCAAAATAAGTAACCAGCCTTATTTTTTTAAATGAATTTTCATTAAGTAATGCTTCATGTCTCAACATTGTGAACTCAAGAAGCTCAATTGTATTATAAAGTTTAAGAGAACTACTAATTTTAGCTATAAGAGTATTAATGACTTTATAAGATATATTTAGTTTCTCATCTTTGGAGGTAATTTTCTTTCCAATTTTAAGTTTACTCCATTCAATAATACTTTCTATAATAAGTGATTTATCTGATTTTTCAATGTACCTTGTTTTAGGAATAAATCTATTGTCCTGTTTTATATCGTCTTTTGTATCTCCTGTTACTATCATTTTTCTCATGCTCAAAGGCATATGAGTTGAAAGAATTTCTTTTATATTTCTTTCTGTAATTTCTACACCGTAATCTTTTAATAATAATGAAATCAAATTGAGTATTAGATCCATCAATATTCTTTCACCATAGTTGTCCTTTCTATTCAACGAATTAAATAATGTTACAGGAATATTTATAATAATTTTATTTAACAATCTGTCAATAGTATATTTAAAATTGACTTTTGTATTTTTATTATTCTCAATATCTAATGAAGTCGCAGAATAAAATTTTTCATCAAAACCAATTTCAATATTTAGTGGAAACTTAATGTTTGAAGGAAAGTATGACTTTAGAGATGGATAAAAGTCGTTCAACCAATATGCAACTGAGTCAGCAAAATTCTTTCCTGTTATATCGTAACTCTTAGAATTGGTAATCCATATTGGAAAATTATATTTTTCTAAAATAATTTCTAAATCTCCTCTGAAAATATTTTCAGAAGTATAAATTGGGGCATACGTTTCTGTTTTATATGCTGGAATATAACCCATTGTACCTTCGTCTCCGATATATGGAATTAAATGTTTATCATTTTTTTGTAGAGCTGTTATTATTTGGTTACCTTGTAATTCAAAATCAAATTGAATAAAAGTTGGAATTGGTTGATCTGCTGGAAAGAAAGAGCCTTCATTTTCACTATACCAATAGTATCTTGTTAAGAAAGAAAAATATGGAAGAATCATCACATTGTTCTCATAGCATTTTTTTTCAGCAACTAAGTATTTCCAAAGACTAAGTTTATTAGGATTATAAAGAGTAAGGAAATGTTGTAAATCTGATAAAGAAATTGCAACTTGGAATTTTGCATTTTCAATAATTTTATGTTGCGTAAATTTGGGGTATTCAGCATCAAAATCTCCAGTTACAGTAACAAAAATAAAATTATCTTCTGCCTTTTGCGTTTCTATAAATTTATTAATATTATCTTCCAAAGATTCTGTAGTACCAATATTATAAGTAACAATTGCAAACTTATCAGTGTCAAATTGAAATAGATCGAACCATTCATGGGCATTCAATAAATTCCATCCCATTCCTGAAAACAATTTTCCAGATTCATTTTTAAAAAATCTGAGATATGCATTTTTGAAATTATCTACTTCATCAAATTCTTTAAGTTTCCTATTGATAAATGTATTCAGAGCATACATTTCTGAGGAAGGTAAAACTAAATGATATTTTTCATCAAAATATATAAAAGGTTTTCTTGTTAATTCTAGATTGTCAAAATCATAATCGGAGCAGTTTTCATAATTCGTGATAAATTCGGTTATTATATCTGTTGTAATTTTACATTTTTTTGTTATGCTCTTAATATCTTGTTCTGAAAATGTAAAGCATTTTTTATTATTTTCAATAAATTTTTCTGGTGGAAAGATAATATTCCCTCTAAAGTTTTCAGTAAATTGAAACCTTTTTATTTCGAGTTTATTTGCTATAGAATTATGAATTTCCAAAAGAAAGATTGTTCCCTCATAAATGGCTCTTTTACAATTTTCGGAAATATTATTTTTAAAAAAGAATAAAGTATTTAAAATATTCTGATTAATATCCGTTGTTCCATTTGCTATACCAGGAAATACTACATTATTACCATTATAAAACATAATGTTTTCTGAAAAACAACACTCATTTGGGTCTTCTTCAAATGAATTTGGATATTTTTCTTTTATAATCTTTTCAAGAATATTTAAATCAACTTTTCCATTATTTGTATTTAAATTTTGGATTATTAGATTTTGAATTTTTTCTATGCGTATTATTTTTGAGCTATTTTCTGGAATTAGTTGAAGCAGTGCAAATATTTGTAATAATTCAATTGAATTGTTATTTTTTATATAGATTTCAAAATCAAAACTTTTGTTGGTACTTTTAGCACCACAACAAAATTTTATTTTTTTTCCACTTCCACAAGGGCAAAGTGCATAAACATTTGGTTTCATAGTAAACAAGATATAAGCTTTAAATTATAATAAATTGTATTTGTTGACTTATTACTTAAATATTGTAATAAATTACACTAATTAAATCACTTATAATAGAGTAGAATGTAATCTACAAAGAAAAATAAAATTATAAGATTCTTTTTACGGTTTCCCTCAATTCCATATGTTATTACATTCTGAGATTTTTTTAAAAAAATAAATTTCAATAATAAGATTATTTATACTCAAATCCCCCTTTTGGATACCCCCACCCATCCTTGGGAATGGAAAACATCCCCCCATCAGTAATAATAGAAAGAAAATTTCGGAGGCAGTAATACAATCAAGGTGATAGCTGATGTACTATTGCTCACAATTCTTTTGTTCCTGGTGTTTTATCTAACTCAAAAATAAAAAACAATGGTGACAATTATCAACTACAAAAAAAGAGAAAAAGAAGATGGAACTACATTCTATGTTCTGGAAGTTCAGGGAGGTATTGAAATGGTTATGAGCCAAACCACAGGGCAATTCTATGCTACATCCAAAAAGGCGTTTATATCATCAACATTTGATGAATTAACCTGTAAGGCTTTAATAGGAACTCAAATGCAGGGAAGTATTATCAAGCAGGAATGTGAAGCCTACGAGTATACTGTTAAGGACACAGGAGATGTGATCATCCTTCATCATAGGTTTGTATACTCGGTACAAGAACCAGGAGCAAACAATAATGTTAATAAACAGGTAAGTGATAGCTTTACTTCTGATGTTGAATTCTTTTCCAGAAGTGGGAAGCATGCATTAACAGGAGTGTAATAACTTAAATAAAATGTAAAGTGTCAAAGCGCTGAAATTATATAAAGCTTTTATTTTTTGGAATCTGGACTTAAAGCCAAAGGAAATCAAAATTAGTTTAATATTTCAGTGCTTTAGCTTTTTTAATCTTAAATAATACTTAATTATATGAACAAATTGATGGAAATATCGGTCAGTTATATCACTCCTAATCAAGAAAAAATCAGAATTACAAGTCATAAGGATGCATACCACTTCATTATTAAAAATTGGAATTTAAATATAATAGAGTTTCAAGAAGAATGTAAAGTAATTTTAATGAATAAAGGAAATTTCGTTTTGGGTATTTTCGATGTTTCCAAAGGTGGTATAGACAGTTCAGTAGTAGATATACGAATTATTCTAAGTGTAGCACTTAAATGTCATGCTACACAAATCATACTAGTGCATAATCATCCTAGTGGAAGCCTCACGCCAAGTAATTCAGACAAAAACATAACTGAGAAGTTAAGCAAGGCTTGTGATTTACTGAACTTAACACTTTTAGATCATTTGATTATTTCAAAAAATAATTATTATAGCCTCAATAAAGAAGATAATTTTTTATAATTCAAGATTAGTAATGTATTTATATAATCTTATTTATATAAGTATAAATTCTATTGCATTTCTAGAACTTGAATTACTTTCAGATAGTATTAATAGCCAGAATTATTATTTATCGAACTTAAACAGTTCATGAAATTCTATATTAAGAGCTTTTGAAATTTTGTATAAAGTAATAAGGCTTGGCGAAATTCTACCAGATTCTATTCTGCTCATATTTGATTTTTCAAAATTGCACATAGCGCCTAAATCAGATTGAGAAATATTTTTTTCTTCTCTGATCTGTTTTATTCTTTTGCTAATAAGTATTTGAAGAGATTCTTTATCCAAACTTTGATGAAATAATTATCAAAGTTGATAACATTCCGATTTGATATGGTTATCAATAGTGATAACTTTGTATTTTTGTAATTAAATAATAACTCAAATGAATAATTTTAAAAAACTTGGAAAATTGTCAGCAACAATAGGAAAGTCAATTTTTCGCTTACTTGTATTTACAATAGTGATAATAGCATTTGTTATGCAATTAGAAAAAAATAGAAATATATCATTGTCTGGAAGAGTAGGGGGAATCATTGGGACTATCGTTGCCATTTTTCTTTTTTACTTTATTCTTAGAGCATTGTTCAGACCAATATATAATCTGGGTAATAATATTCAACTACGACTAACAAACCAATTTACAGTACAACAATATAAAAGTAAATGGATAATGAGTCTAATTTGTAGTATAATTATTAGTTTGCTGTTTATTATTCCTTCTTTTGGAATTTCAGTTTTACTGATGCTCCCTCAATTTATTTTATTGTATAAATCCAAAGATATATGAAAATTTTACTATTGGTAATTGCAGTACCAGTACTGCTAATTATTTCTATTTTCCTAAGTCTCGTTTTAGGTAGTTTGATTCGTTTTATTAATGAAGGTGATCGTTTTAAAAGTCCTTTGGATGATTATAGACCAATACCTATAGTTTTCAAAGATAAGGAGTTTTGGAAGACCCTATTAGCAGGTTTTTTCGTCTATTGTACACTACTATTTATTATAAAATATTTAATTGTTTGAAATTTATATGCTTATCGTGAGGTGATAAGAATTTTTAATCATATTATGAAGTTAAGTGAATGTAAAATAATACATTTTTCCATAATAATTTTGTCATACTTTAATACACTTAAAAACTTTCTATATTTGAAGTTTATTCGCAATTAAAAATAAATTATGTCATTCCAAATTCCAATTACAATTTCAGAAGCTATAGACAAAATTGAAAATAACCAGTTTTTATTACCTGCTATACAAAGAGAGTTTATTTGGACGCATTCAAAAATTGAGTGGTTATTTGATTCAATAATGAGAAATTATCCTATTAGTTCTTTTCTCTTTTGGAAAGTAGAAGAGAAAACAGCACAGGGATATAGATTTTACAAATTTATAAATGAATATAGAGAAAGATATAAGACTCATAATGAAGAAATATCTACGAATGGAATAAGTGCTTTTAATGCCGTTCTTGATGGTCAACAAAGGCTAACCTCATTGTATATTGGTCTAAAAGGGAGTTATGCATATAAAGAATATAGAAGAAAATGGGAAGACACGGAATGGAGTATCCCCACACGCCATTTGTATCTAAATATTTCTAAGGAACTTGAAGATGAAGAAGACGGCAGAATTTATGAGTTTCAGTTTTTAGAAAAAGAGGAAACATCTGAAGCTATGATTTATAGTACAGAAACAGACCAATGGTTTAAAGTAGGATGCATTCTAAACTATACTCAAGATGAAGTTTTCGACAATTTTGTAGAGGAGCTTGAGAATTCATTTTCAAGAAAAGCTCTTCGTCAATTAAGAAGAACTATCGTGGAAAAACCTATTATTAATTATTTCTTAGAAGGTGATCAAAGGTTAGATAAAGCATTAAATATTTTTATAAGGATTAATAGCGGAGGTGAGCCTTTAAATTTTTCAGATTTATTAATGTCAATTGCGGTAGCAAATTGGACTCAAAAAGATGCTAGAAAAGAAATTCATAAGCTGGTTGATATAATTAGAGATAAAGGATTTTCTATATCAAAAGACTTGATTTTGAAATCATTTCTATATTTGCATAGTAAAGATATAAAATTTAATGTTACAAATTTTTCAAAAGAAAATGCAAAAGATTTTGAAGCTGAATGGGAGAGAATTCGTGATTCGATATTATCAGCTTTTGATTTAGTAAAAACTTTTGGGTTTACAGACTATACACTGACATCAAAAAATGCTATAATTCCTATCATTTATTATCTGTATCATAAAAATATATATAGAGATTTTAGTACTAAAATAGAATATAAAGATGACAGAGAAAAGATAAAAAAATGGTTACATATAGTATTAATTAAACGTTTATTTGGGGGGACTTCGGATTCCGTTTTGTCTCAAATAAGAAAAACATTCACGGAAAATATTAATGAGTTAAAAATTAAGCCTGAAATATTTACCTTTCCAAGTGAATCTATATTTAAATATATTCGTAAAGATTTAAGTATTGGTGATGAGTTTATTGAAGAGATATTATTGACTCAAATGGATAATCAATACGCTTTTTCAATATTGTCATTATTATATCCTGATTTAGATTACAAAAATAATAATTTTCACAAAGACCATATTCATCCAATATTCCAATTTAAAGACTTATCTGATTCAGATAAGGAGAAATTTGATTGGCATACCTACAATTCAATTTATAATTTACAAATGCTGGATGCAAATGAAAATATGTCAAAAAGTAATAAAACTCTTGAAGAGTGGATTGTTAAAGAGACACATATGGGTAACAGAAGCCAGTTTCTAAAATCGCATTTAATTCCAGATATAGACCTAAGTCTTGTTAACTTTAGTAATTATTATGAAAGAAGAAAGGAACTTCTAATGATAAAACTAAGGAATATACTTAATTAAAATTCTTTCAATTTGCAGATAAATGTATATATCTAAAAATTTAAGTAAATTGGCTAGCGGTAGAAATTACAAGTTATTTAAATTGTTGTTGACCTTTAGAATTTTTAAAGCTGTTCAATAACTTTAATAGCAAATTAAGAATCTGTACATTATATTATAAATGACACCTCAACAATTAATTCGATTTCAAAAAATTATTGATGTGAAAGAATGGAGAGAAAACCCATTACACGAATCGGTAGAAAAGAAATTATTTAACTTAATGAATAAGCTTAATGAAAATGAAGTTAATCTTGTCCTTGAGCTATTGAATAATTTTACTTGGATAGGTAATAATCAATATGATAAAAAGATACTTGATATATTTAGAAAAATTGATTCTAGTATCATTTCAAGCGCAACTAAGTTCTATTTTTTTCCTGTTGTTAAACCATGGGATAGCTATAAATTAAAAAGCGGATTGTCCCTTATTTATCCAGTAGTAGGTATTATTAATTATATTGAGGAACTAGATCATATAGAAAAAGGGAGTAATTGTATTATTACTAATTATAAAACATTGAGTAAACTAAAATTAAAAGATACTGAATATTTAATTCTTGTAGATGATTTTATTGGCTCAGGTAAAACTTTTAAATCTTGTATCGAGCAAATTGAATCATATAGTATCCCTTTAGAAAAAATTATATTGATTTCTATCGCCATTCAAAATGAAGGTTTGGAAATTATAACTAATAAGAAAATTAAAACATATTATTCTCACATTGAGAGAAAAGGAATTACAGATTTTTATTATGCTGATGAGCAAACAAAAAGAAAAAGTTTAATGAAGTTAATAGAACGAAAATTAAAATTTAATTCAAAATTTAGTTTAGGTTATGAGGAGTCAGAAGCATTATTATCATTGATTAAAACTCCAAACAATACTTTTCCAATTTTTTGGCATGAATACTATGATCATAATTTAGTAAAAAAGGCACCATTCCCAAGATATTAAAAATATGAATGAGAAACATCTATATCTTATACTATTAAAGGTTAAAAACAATACCAGTATAAGTGAACTTCAATTTGAGGGGCTAAACTATTCTGAAATAACAGAACTATTGAAATATATTGCAATTGAAAAATTAATAATAGAAACAGAAGATTCAATTATTCTTTCGGATAGCGGTAATAAAAAATTTGAGGAATTATCAATAACTTATAAAAAAACAAACAAAAAAGAATGGATTAAACCAGATGAAAAAAGTTTGATTCAAAAATTAAAAAAAAATGATATATTTGTTCCAAGAAGTAGTGAGTTGACATTCAAAATAAAACTTAAAAAATAATTATGTATGTTTAACATACCGGATTAGTGAATCATTAATCTGTAAATGAACTGAATTTCAAGCTCATCAACTTTTCAAAAGGCCTCCGTGTACCTCCGACCTTTTGAAAAGTTTATTCCAATTTGAGCGAACTTTGGTTCGCTCAATTAAAGATAAAATGGAATATAATATCTATAAAGAAAAATTCACGAAAAAAGCCATTAAAGAAGGTCTTACAGAGACAGAGGTTAATGAATGTTTAATTTATGCAAAACCTCTAATAGAGAATGGATTACCTATTATTTTTAATACATCTCATTTTTCAAAACTTGTTGGTGTACGTAAAACCTATATTAAGCGAGCTGCCATTTATTCAAGATCATATTACCGAAGTTTCACAATAGCTAAAAGAAATGGAAATCCTCGAGAAATTTCTGAACCCCTTCCTAATTTGAAGCTGATCCAAAACTATATCCTTAGTGAGATTTTGTACAATGTTAAAATTAGTGCATTTGCAAAGGCATATAAAAAAAAGACTACTATTATTGAAAATACTAGATATCATGTGAATCAAAAAAAATTAGTGACATTAGATATCAGGAACTTTTTTTCTTCAATTAAAAAAGAGCAGGTTTATATTATTTTTAATAAGTTAGGATATTCGGAAATAATTTCAGATTTATTTTCCAAATTATGTACATTAAACGATCAACTTCCCCAAGGTGCTCCCACAAGTCCATTTCTTTCTAATATATTTATGTCTGATTTTGATATGTTTGTAGCAGATTATTGTACGAGTAAGAATATAAGATATACACGTTATGCTGATGATATTTCATTATCTGGAGATTTTGATGAAAAAGAAATTATTGAGCTAATTATAGAAAGACTTAAAGAAAAGGGACTTGAGCTAAATAATGAAAAAACTAAAATAATGTTGCGTAATCAAAGACAGATTGTGACAGGAATTGTAGTAAATGAAAAAAATCAAGTTCCTCGTAAAGAGAGACTAAAATTGAGGCAAGAGGTTTTTCATATTAGAACAAAGACTCTTGAAGTCCATAAAGAAATTAAAAATATCAAAAATAGAAATTATCTTTATCATTTGTATGGGAAAATATCATATGTAGTATTTATTAATCCAAATGATAAAGAGTTTATTGAGTATAAAGAGTATATAAGAACTTTATTTAAATGATATTAAAAATAACTTTAGATCAATATTCTCATTTTCAAAAATTTTAAATTATGTAAAGCCAAGTTACATGAATTTTAGCGCTTCTATCTTTACGCCTTAATTATAATTAAGGTTTATACTGCAACAATACTGCAACAATTTTTCTAAAGGAATGAAGATGATTATAAATAAATGTAAGATTGATGGTGTCTAAATTGTTGAAAACCAAATTAATGAAATCAAATGAAAATGAAATATAAATATACTTGACTGACTCATAATCAGGTGGTCCCTGGTTCGAGCCCAGGTGGGACCACAGAAAAGCACTCAATTTGAGTGCTTTTTTTATTTCTATACTATGGTTCAGTCTTTTATACTTGCATTTTATCAATAATTTTAGTGTCTATAGTTCCTTCTGATGGACAAAAGGCATATAAAAAGGCACATCTTAATCATTAAAAAGGCACACCCTTTAAAATTTATTAATTAAATGAATTACAATAAATTACATATACTATTTGTGATAGATAAAACCAATGTGAATACAAAAGGTAAAGCTCCATTAAGGTGTAGGTTAACCTATTCAGGAAAAAGAAAGGTTTTTTCTACAGGATTATTTATTATTTCTAAACAATGGGATAGTAAACAACAGTTAATTAAGCCTCCTAATGAAGAAAATACATTTATTAATACTTCACTAAGTCTGATTAAGAATGAAATTAATCAGGCTTTTTTATTTCTACAGGTTAGTGGAAATGATTTTGATATTAACGATATTTACTTACAATACAAAGGAGATATTCCTAAGCAAGACAAAACTATACTTCAGCTTTTTCAAGAACATAATATAAGAGTTGAAAAACTAATAGGGAAGGAGTATTCTATAGCAACCTTATGGAAGTTTAAACAAGCGAAAGAGTTGTTAAAAGACTTTATAAAGTCTCATTTCAACAAAGCTGATTATCATTTTAAAGATTTAGACTTGAAATTTATTCAAGATTATGAGTTTTATTTAAAAACGGAAAAGTCTTTAGCTATTGCTACTACTAATAAGATGATACAAAGGTTCAGGAAAATTGTCAAGGTAGCTCTCTCAGAAGATATTTTACATAAGGAACCTTTTACTAACTATAAAGTAAAACATATTAAAAAAGAAATCACTTATTTAACTGAAGAAGAATTAGCTAAGCTTGAGGAATATCAATTTAAAGCTGAAAAATTGCAGATGGTTAAGGATATGTTTGTATTCTGTTGTTATACAGGTTTGGCTTATAGTGAGATGGTTAATCTTGAAAAATCCCATATTATAAAGGGATTTGATGGTAATGAATGGATTAATATGATGAGAGGGAAAACTCAGCATTTGTTAACAATACCTCTACTTACTAGAAGTAAAAGAATTATTGATAAATATGATTATGTTGATGAAAAGAGAGTTCTTCCTAAGTTAAGTAACCAAAAGTTTAATGTTTATTTGAAAGAAATAGCTGATATAGTTGGAATAAATAAAAGGCTTACTCATCATCTAGCAAGAAGAACCTTTGCAACAACTGTATTACTTTTTAATGATGTCCCTATGGAGATTGTATCACAACTTTTAGGGCATTCAAAAATTACTATAACCCAGCAACATTATGCTAAGGTAGTGCAGAAAAAAGTTAGTGAGCAGATGTTTAGGCTAAATGAGAAATTAAAATGAAAAAGAGGTGGATTATTCCCACCTCTCAATTTTTAAAGAGACCTTTTTATCAAAGAACTTTTTCATAGTTTGCTGAATTGTTTTTTCTACTAATTCAACATTGTCTTCTGTTGTTATTACAGAGTCATGCAATGTAAATAGAGGAACTTCGGGATGTTTCTTATCCAATTTTTTGCAAACATTATTAAGAATAATATCAGCTTCTAGATTTTGAAGAATGACTGCTAGAGTATTATGTTGATCTTTTTTAATAGTACTTATAACTTTATATACATTAGGAAAAGTCCTTTTAAAAAGTTTAATAACATTTCTGTACCTAATAGCAGTGTTTTTAGAAAAGAAGGTTGTGAAAATGATTTCTTTTACCTTCTCTTTTATCTTCTCATCTGGAATACCAATTAATTCTCCATTTTCTTTGAGTAATTTTCCAAAGTTTTCATAGAACCTACCAGAAGTTACGATTTGATTAAAACTAATTACATCTTTTTTAGAAGATATACTAGCAATTAAATTTTTTAATCTGGCAGTGTCTATGGCAGGATTTACAGCATTAATTCTATCAGTCATATTGCATCTCTCAAATAATTCTACATTCATAAGTGATTGTAGAAGATAAGGTTGAGAATTTGAAATATCTACGCTATATAAGACTTTACCTTTCCATTTTAAATGTTTCCTTAACTCAGACTTTAACTGGGTAATAGGTGTATGAAGTCTTCCTGCTGTATTATCTACAAAGAAACTGATATTATTCTTTGCAGAAAGTCTCTCGATAGGAAGTAGTCTGCTATTATATCTTACAAGAGAATGCCCAATTCCATTTAGCTCATCTTTGGCTAATTCTCTAGATAAGTAATCTCTAGCTTTTGATATATCAACATCTAAATTTTCAAGCCATTTTTTTAGAAAATATAATTCTGTGGTTGCTTTTTGATTGATTTCTTTTCTTAGATACTGAAGATTTTTAATTAAAGTCCATTTCGTAATATCAACAGGTTTTAATTTACTTCTATATTTTTCAGAAAATCTTAATCCTCCACATTTTAAACCAACAATATAGTTGTCTTCTTCAATAATGTTTTGTTCTTTTAAATAATCAATATACTTCCTATAGTCCTTAATTATACTACCCAAAATTTTTTTGCTAATAGAAGTATATCCCGTGTACTCTTCAATAGCTTTCTTTTTTTGAGCTGGAATAGCATAAATAAGATGTAGAATATAGACAAACTTGTCCCTGTTATAAATAAAATCAGGTTTATTTTTCCTCAATATGGAATCAATATCCAACTTTTTTGGTAAATACAAAGTTAATCTAGGTATTCTAGCCCAGCCATTTTTTTCTAGTGATGTTCCTGCACTAGGGCTGTTAATTCTGTTTAAGTGAACTGTAGGAACATTGTTCACTTTTAATGGAGTTATTTCCATTACCCCCTCTCTTGAGGGTGCTGTGCCTTTAGGGTGTAAATCCTAAGAGGTGCTTTATTTCAAAGCAAGTGGCATATAACTTTTTCCCATTTTAATCTTTTATAATTAATTCAACATATATTCCAAAACTTAAAAAACGGCTTTATGGAAATAAAAAAATCACAAAAACAACAAGTGAAGCTTAGACTAGGACTGTCAGGAGCTTCCGGATTTGGAAAGACCAAATCAGCACTTTTATTAGCTTATGGAATGACACAGGATTGGAATAAAATAGCTGTAGTAGACACAGAAAATTCTTCTGCTTCTCTGTATTCAGACATAGGAAATTATAATGTACTGGATTTACATGCTCCTTATAGTCCTGAAAGATATATTCAGGCTATTGAACTTTGTGAGAAATCAGGAATGGAAGTTATTATTATAGATTCTGCAAGTCATGAATGGAATGGCTCTGGTGGCTGCTTAGAAATTCATGAGAAATTAGGTGGAAGATTTCAAGATTGGGCTAATGTAACACCTCGCCACCAAGCCTTTATTAATAAGATATTGCAGTCAAATTGCCATATAATCACTACAACCAGAAGGAAAATAGATTATTCTCTTGATATAGGGAGTAATGGTAAAACTCAAGTTGTAAAGCATGGAACTAAAGAAATCACCCGAGATGGCTTTGAGTATGAGTTAACTATTAACTTTGAGCTTATTAATGAGAATCATCTTGCTAAGGCTTCAAAGGACAGAACAGGATTATTTATGAATAAGCCTAAATTTCTTATTACTTCTGATACAGGTAAAATGATATTAGAGTGGTGTAATTCAGGCTCAAAAATTAATCCATCTCAAATTATTCCAAATTCTACAGGAAGAAACTCTATGCCTAAGATAGATCCAAGTGATGCTTTTGAATGTTCTCCTAGTCAGAATCTAATGAATGCTACAGAACAGGAAGTATATGAGACTATTCAAAACTGCAAGTCTGTAACAGAGCTTTTAGCCCTATACAGGCAGTTTCCACGGTATCAGGAGAGTTTAAGACCTGATTTTGAAGCTAGGAAATCTTTACTCATTAATTTAAATACCCCAAATAATTTTAGCAAAAATGGACACTCAAAGTTTCAGTAAAACTCCTAACATAATATATATAAATAACAGGAATGATTCCTCTGTTGATTCCCTTGAATTAAAGAATGTAAATGAGAGCCAGATACTTGAAAGAAAATCATTACAAGGCATCTTTATGGATAATGATTTTGAAAATGTTGAAGTATTTTATCCAACTAGAATAAATAGAATTCCTGATAAGCCTGAACATAAAGAACCTGTTCAGGCTTTTTTAATGTCTAATTCAAAAGTTCAGAGTTTTTCTGTTTTAACAGAAACTAATCAGCCAAGTTCTTTTATCCTAGCTAATACGTCAGAAGCTACATTACAGCACTTACAGAATGATTGTATTATCCCTGTATTCAGCAAGGACAATGAGAAAACTATCACACATCAAGAGTTTATTGAGGTTGTCTTATCTGCTGTTCAGAGAGTATTTCCTAATCACGTTATAAGTAACCCTGAAATAAGAGTTTCTCATCAAATTAAAGGTAGAATACCTTCTGCAATCCATAAGCCTGTAAAAGATCTGTTAGAGCATGAAAAGACTATTTATTATGAAAGAATGGCTTTCATAGTTAAAGTGTCCAGCATAAATGATATAGTAAATGGTAATGAGCTTTCACTCACAATTGGTGGAGTACGCAGTTATAATTTGGAAAATCTTTACAATAAAAAGTCTTTAGAAAAGTTCAAATTCTTCATAGGTTTTCAAAATCAAGTCTGTATGAATTTGTGTGTGAGTAGTGATGGCTTTGTGGAGGATATTAGAGTAGGTAGTACAAATGATTTATATTCAAAGGTATTAGAAGTAATGCAAAATTATAATGCAGAGCTTCATTTAATGGAAATGAAAGAACTTACACAGGATTATCTTTCAGAACATCAATTTGCTCAACTTATAGGTAAAAGTAGATTATATCAACACTTGCCTAAGCTTGAAAAACAGAATATTCCTTTGTTAAACTTTAATGACAGCCATATTAATACTATGGCTAAACATTATTATGAGGATAAGAACTTCTGTAGGCAAGAAAATGGTAATATTAACCTTTGGGATGTCTATAATCTCTTTACCCAAGCTAACAAGAGTAGTTATATAGATACTTTTCTTGATAGGAGTTCGAATGCTTTTGAATTTTCAAAAGGTATTCGGAAAGCAGTCAATAATGGTTCTGATTATCATTGGTTTTTGAATTAAAAATAAACCCTACAAAAAGTAGGGTTTATATTAGAAGAGTAGTTTTTATTTAGTATTTTTGAATAAATAATTAGTATACAGTTGATAATCTCTTTTCAAAATAAAAAATTACGAGAAATTTGTGAAGATAATAAGTCTGCGATTGAACATTTGGGAATAGAGATTGTTCAAAGTTTGAAAAACAGATTGTCAGATTTTGAGGCAGCAAAGAATCTATCAGAAATCCCACTTGGAAACCCAACAGAATTTAAGGTAGACAAAAAAGTATATTTTACAATAGATCTTAATAAAAAATATAAACTTATTTTTGTCGTTAATAATTTAAACCTTCAAGTATCTGAAGAATTTGATTGGACTAAAATTACTAGAATTAAAATAATAGACATTCATAATGAACAAAACACTTCCATTTTCACCTAATTGGGCAACTCCTCCGGGAAGTACAATAAAGGATGTATTATCAGAGAGAGAGGTAAGTATTAACGATTTTGCTCAAAGAATGAATGAAGATTTGCAAACTATTAATTTACTTTTAAAAGGTCAATTATCAATAGATGAAAATCTTGCTGATAAACTAGAAGTTGTATTGGGTTCCACAAAGTCTTTTTGGTTAAGTAGGGAGCAACAATATAAAAAAAATCTGGAAAACATAGATGAAATTAGCACTTGGTTAAAACAGATTCCTTATAAGGATATGTTGAAGTTTGGATGGGTGGAAAATAAGAATAATATTTACAAATCTTGTTTAGATTTTTTTAGTGTTGATAATTTTCAAGAATTTAAAATTAAATATGATTTTCTATTAAATACTGTTGCATTCAGAAAATCAAATGCTTTTATTTCTGAAAACTTGTCTATAATTTCATGGATCAGAAGAGCTGAAATACTAGCAGAAAATTATAAGTGTAAAAAATGGAATAAGGATTTATTTATTGAAACATTAGAAGATAAAATAAAACCTTTGACTAGAAAAAAAAGCCCCAAACAATTCTTACCAGACTTAATACGCTATTGTGAAGATTGTGGTGTTGCAGTTGTAATTGTTCCAACCCCACAAAAATGTACTGCAAGCGGAGCTACTAAATTCATAAATGAAGATAAGGCTCTACTTATCCTGAGTTTTAGATATCTTTCTGACGATCAGTTTTGGTTTACATTTTTTCATGAGGCAGGTCATTTGATTTTACATAGTCATAAGTCATTAAGAATTGAATCAGAAAATAATTTGGAATTGATTGCAGATGAAGAAATAGAAGCTAATCTATTTGCAGCCGAAATGTTACTTCACCTTAATTTAAGAAAGGAATTATATTCATTAAAAAGTGATAAAAGAAAAATTTTAGAGCTTGCTATTAGAGCTGGGGTTTCTCCAGGTATTATTGTTGGTCAAATGCAGCACTCTAAAATAATAAGCCCAAGCTATCTTAATGGATATAAAAAAAGATATACTTGGGAAGAAATTAATGAAGCTTTAAATCATATCAACCATTAAAATAGATATATTGAGCAGGATTTTTTTGCCAATTGCATAATGCATCTTCTAAAACCTGCATTCCAAAACTTAGTTGTAAATGTGTTTCAAGGTTAATTAAATAACTTTCTAATGAGGATGCATTTCCTTGTTGTCCATTTAAGTTGTAAAGCATTCGTGCTCCTGTTAATGGTCCTGAAGCACCTTTTAAGTAAGGTGTATCTGGTTCAATATTTAAAATTCCTGACTTTCCTAACATACAAAGGAAATCGAACGTTCCCAGCCTACTAAATCCTTTAATATCTCTCTTATAGATTCTGTATAATCTATTGAAGAGTATTCTTGGAGTTGGGGAATCTTCAATTATATTAGAAAAAAAACTAGAATGGGAGTTTCCGATTAAATTAACATAACTAGTTATTGTTGCGCCTGTTCCCGCATTACTAGTGGCAGATATACTTTGATATCTTCTATGATTTCCAAATTTTGCATTATCCTTAATTTGCAATGAATTATTATCCAGCCAAGTGAGAAAAGTGTTTAAGTTATTTGAAACATTTCCCCATGACCATTTATTATTCCCATCTTGCCCTAATTTACCATATAAATTCTTTGTTATTTTCCACCCATTCACTGGGTCAATTCCAAAATGAGTTGATAAAAATATTAACCAATTGGCCTCATCAAAGTTTCCTTGTTGGAATAAATAACACGCGCCTTTTATTGGGTCAAATAAATTATTGTTTGGATCAGCTCTTTCAGGAGATATTGTTCTACTCCTTACTGTTTCAACATATTTAACTCTCCTAATACTATCGATTAATTGTCTAATAAATACATCTTTTTTAATGGGATCAAGTATTCCTGATAAAATATTACCATTTTGTAAATTATATGTATTGATTTTATTTTCTAATGATAGATAAAGTGCTGTATTTTTCATAATTACGATGTGATTTGTGTATTAATCCAATTCTTAATATTTAGCATTACATGCTTTGTTATACCAAAGCTACTCTGAATATTATGATTAAATCCTATAAGTTTAATTTCTCTATTTAAATCCACATTTCCAATTTTATTTAATATTCCAGTAAAGGAATATCCTAAAACAGGAGCTCCATTAACTCTATTTAGTTGCCAAGTTTCTTGTAAGTTTTTATCTAATGATATACTAGATACCTTTTCAAAAGTTGAAATTACTGTTGTGCCGTTTAGTATTATATATTCAAGTTTTGATTCGTTTATAATATCTCCTAATATATCTGCACATTTATTTAGAAGATTCTTTTGATTTTTTATAGAAAGGTTTGACCATTTTTTTAATGTTGCAAATGGGATTAAATCCAAGTGGCATACATTACTCAAAGGAAAGTAATAGGAATAAGAAGTATCAGATAGTAGAAATTCTAATTTGTTAAACCATTGACTATAAGGGTTGTTTTCAAAATATTGATTACAAGCGTCCAATATTTTTGACAAATGAATTTCACTGATTTCATTCCAATTATCTAAGTTTAAAGATTCTAATGTATGAAACCTACTATTTTTTAGGACCTCATTATTACTATCAGTAAACTCTCTATTACTAGGATTAATACCTACTGTGGCAATTTTCGCATTATTGAAATTACCAAAATAGGGTATGGGTGTACTCCATTCTATAATGCCTAAATCAATAATATCCTCCTCCTCTTCTAATATTTTAAATATCTCTTCTAATATCTTAATCATCTGTAGTTAGGTTGAATTTCTCTTCAATATATTGTTTAAATAAACTGTTTTTTAGTAAAGATTTTATATTATTGATCTCTGATTTATTTTTATTCTTATCTAAAGAATAAATTTTTAATAAAGTTATCATGTCTTTCCAATAGTCATCAACTTCAGGCAAATTCATAATATCAAAATTAGGATTAGTTCGTATTTCTTTTTCATATACCAATAATAGTTTAATGTTAGTAAAAACGTTTTGTGAAGGCATTTCTGGCATTACATATTTTGTTGACTGTAATCCTTCTGAAATATAATTTCTAGCTAATTCTATACTTTTTGAATATAAATGTAAGCTAGAAACAAAATGGTTGTATTCTCCCAATCCAACATTTAGTTCACAAGCAATAATTTCTTGTAACATTGTAAAGCAAAAAATATCATGTGGAAGTCCTAAAAAAATATCATTGGATCTCATTGAGGCAAAAAGATGTAATTTTTTCTCTCTAATTAAAAATTGTAATGATATAGTACAAGGAATATCTTTTGAATCAATGTTAATTAAGTCTTTAGCGTCAAAGATCTGTATTACTGCTCTTCTTGTATTAGGTCTTTCTTTTAATAGCTTAATAACATTTTCAATTTGATTTATGTAGCCATGCATGGAAATTAATCTAGGTCCATAGGCTCCACTTACTGTTGTTCCATCATCTGAGGATTTTGAATAAATATGAAGGTAATATTTAATAAACTCTAGCTCATCACTACCAGAGAGATACCATAGTAATTCACCAATAGGGCTTATAGCAATGTTTTTAGTTTGGGTAGCACTTACCCTTGCTCTTGGATTTTTTAGCTTTATATAAACTCCTAACTTTTCATAATTATCTCCTTTAGTATTATTAATAGATGTGTCTATATCTAGAAATTTAGGTAATAGTTCATGTAGTAAGTCATCAAGTGTATTTTCTTCTATGTACATTGATTATAAGTTTTTCTAAAAATATTGAAAATTATGGTATTATTATCTGATTACTTTCATCATTTGCATATGAATGTTTTTATCAGGTGGGAAATAATGTAGTTGGGGACTATAATCACCATTCTTTTGCATTTCAATTTCAGTCATAAATAACTTTTCTTCAACTACTAAAAAATTAATGTTTAACCAGTTTATTAATTCAAAATAGTTTTCCGCAGATCTTTCTCCATATTTAACATCAAGATAGGTTTCAAATATTATTGGATAAGCATTTTCTAGTCCTGCTTTAATAGATCTTACTAATGCCATTAAAATAAAATATACATTGAATTTTGGGTCATAGCCACCTGTCTCTTGTCTTAAATTGTATTTTATACGTATGTTTTTATTATGTGAATAATATCTACACAATAATAAATTTATTCTTTCTAAATACTTTTCTAAGATTTCATTTTGAATTATTCTACCAGAATATTGTTGAAGTTCTTCATAAGTTAGTAATGAAATATTGGAATTCTTAGAGGCTTCTATTGCTCCTTTTTGAAAACCTTTTTCAGAAATAATGAATCCTTTATCTGCTCCTATATCATCCACTATCTGTCTTAATCCTAACACATGTAGTTTCGATATTCTATGTTTCCATTTTTTAGCTTCAATAATCCATGTCAAGTCATGTCCTAAATATTTGCTCTTCACTAAAACATCAATGTTGTGATTGGTTCTTACTCCTTGAATAGTTACATTAGTTTGAGCATCACATCCCAATAGTTGAAAATAAGATTTCAAAATTTCTTGGAATTCATACCAAGGTTTCATTTTAGCCATAGTTATAAGTTTTTATAAAAGTAGTTTTTTTTAGTTAATATCAAATGCAGGGAGATTTGAAAATAGAAAATAATTTTTTTACTTTCTAAAAGCCTTCTCTTTAAGAAAGCATGATAGTCCTTTAGAAACACCCCCACCTATTTTAGTAAGGGGAACCTCCCCGTACTGTTTCTAATAGAAAATGAAATTTCAGGCAGACTATATATTGTTTCAACCATAGTTTAATCTGAACATATCTCTTAGGAAAGGTGAAAATCTAACTCAAAAACTTAAAGACAATGGTAAGAATTATCAACTACAAAGCAAGACAAAAAGAGGATGGTACAACATTTTGTGTACTCGAAGTTCAAGGAGGAATTGAAATGGTATTAAGCCAAAAGACCAACCAGTATTATGCTACAGCCAAAAAGACTTTCATTTCATCTACATTTGATGAAGAAACCTGTAAGGCTTTAATTGGTACAGAGCTTCAGGGTAGTGTTCAGAAAGAAGAATGTGAACCTTATGAATATGTTATCAAAGAAACAGGAGAATCAATTATTATGCAACATAGGTTCGTGTATATTCCCGAAAGTATTGTTCCTTCTAGCTCAATAAAAGCTAACAGAGCTACTTCTGATAACTTTGAGGCAGATCTGGAAAACTTTTCTACGAATGGGAAATATGACCATGTTCTAGCAGATTAGTTTTAAAGTTTCAACATAACTCTATTGTATAAAACTTCCACTTTCGTATTGTATACTATAATGTGTAAATACGAGGTTGGAAGTTTTTTTATTTTCTAATTCCCCACTTAACCCTTTTTATTTATGCAAGACCATCAGGTATCAGAAATACAAGTTTCTTATTCTCCTAACATAATAGAGACTATTATCTCTACTAGTGAATCCTCATATATGCTAGCCCTCAACAATTGGAATCTAGATACTATTGAAATGTGTGAAGAAGCTAAAGTTTTGTTTCTTAATAATGCACTTAAAGTTATTGGTATCTATAATTTATCAAAGGGAGGTATATCTTCGAGTGTAGTAGATATAAGGCTAATTCTTTCCATAGCTTTAAAATCTATATCTACTCATATCATATTAATTCACAATCATCCAAGTACAAGTTTAGCACCAAGTAAGGCTGATATGGATATTACAAGTAAATTGAAATTAGCTTGCGGTTTTTTAGAGATTAAGCTGTTAGACCATCTAATTATTAATAAAGAATCTTATTATAGTTTTGCTGATGAGGGTTTATTATAAATCTTTAATATTAAGCTTAAAAATATTTCATTTTAAACTTAATAAAAGATAATATTAAGGCTCTATTAGGAATAATGTAAAGATAAAAAAGAATGTATAAGATCTAAAATATCTGCTAAATCATAAGAAGTTTTATGATATGCTTAATGTTAAGATATAATATTATAGCTAATTTTTAATGTTCATGTATGGGGACCAATCAAATAAAAATAAGATTAATAGCTAAATATCTAAAGTTGAAAACTTCATTAATTCTTCCATACTTATTTCAAGTCCTTCACAAACTTCCATTAAGTATAAATAAGTAGGATTAATTCCACCTCTTTCTAATCTGGCAATGGACTCTCTGTCTTTCCCAATCTTGTGGGCAAGTTGAGCTTGAGTTAAATCTTTAGATTCTCTTATTTGCTTAATTCTTTTTCCAAACTTTATAAGTTCTTGCTCTCTATCCATTAGTCAAAATTTGACCTTTGTTATGAATTTTAAAGGAACGTATACGTTACATTGTGTTTTATTTTGTATCTATGCGAAAATTTCAAACATGAAAAGAATATTATTAACACTGTTAGTAAGTTGTAATGCTGTTATTTATGCACAGCAGTACATAAATGTTGGTTCTAATAAATCAGATGTGAAAAAAGTTCAGGGAGAACCACATAGTATTCAAGATTATGATGTTTTTGGAGAAGAAGTTTGGAGCTATGGAGAGAATGGAGTAGCTACGATCACTTTTAAAGATGGAAAAGTAAAATCATTTAGAAACTATCAACAGGTATTAAAGATAGGAAACAATTCAACTTTGGATAAAGATAATGATGAAGCTACTTCTAAAGAAAAGTTATGGAGTGAATTAAGAGAAAAAGCTAATAGTTCAGGTAGTACAGTAACAGAGGAAACTGCAAAATCAAATACAGATTTATATGGAAGTGGATCTCAAAATATTAAAGCTTATCCAAGCCAGTATGAAGAAATGGCAGAAGCAAAAGGTCTTAATCCCTATGCAATGCCTGATGAAATAACTCTTCAACAGATGCAGAAGGAATATGAAACTAAAAAGATTATCAAATGGGTCTTAATTAGCCTAGGAATAATAGGGTTTCTTTTCTTGATATTCAAACTTAAAACTAAAAAGAAATGAAAATCATTTTTCTAGACCTAGATGGGGTACTAAATAATGCTGATTACTATAGAGGTAAAAACTTAGCTATCCATCAAAATGAAACTTCCCATTTTGATAGCAATAATATTCATGCTCTCAATAGGATAATTGACAATACAAAAGCTGAGATAGTCTTATCATCAGCTTGGAGACTGCTAAAGAGTATAGAAGAAATTAATGAGCTCTTTAATATAGTAGGTATTAAAGGAAAAGTTATTGGTGTAACAGAATCACTTCACTACAAAACCACTTTTGAATTAGCTCCAAGAGGTTTAGAAATCTTTAAGTGGATAAGAGATTACCACAAAACATTAAAAGGAGGATTAGAGAACTTTATTATTATTGATGATGAAGATGATATTCTAGATATTCAGGAGAAACATTTTCTTCAGATAGATGATAGAGTGGGGCTGTCAGAAAAAGATGCAGAACTAGTTATTGAGTTTTTAAACTCATATCAAGTTCCAAAAGAAAATTTACCATAAAATTATATACCATGAAAAAAGCTACATTACTATTATTGTTTTTTCTTACAATTCTTATTAAAGCTCAAACAGATAAAATCACCTATATGAAAGGAGACATTTATTTAGTAGCACAAGATGCTAAAACTAAAAAAGTTCTCTTTGAGAAACCTTACGGCAAAATTCTTTCAATAGAATATGATACTTTTTATAAAAGTTATTATGTCTTATTTCAAATGCCAGAAGGTTCTACAGGATTTGGCGTGCAATATATTAATACTACAGATAAAGGCACATTCTTGATGCAAGACATGAATAAGCCTGAAGACTTCTACTATGTTTCTGATAAGATTAAGGAAAATGGAACTTTAATACTGTTAAATAAGAAGAAGGTAGAAGACTCCTACTTGTCATATAAGATTGTAAATATTGCTCTGTAAAGCCTATCATGATAATTTGATTTCTTAATTATATTCTATTATGTTAGGAGTTTTTAGATTAAAAGGCCTAGTTTTAGGCAGACCCTTAAAAGAGTATTCTTGATAATTGAATTATATATACTGTGTGTTCAGTAGGTTAGAGATACTGGGTGATAACCCAGATGTACATGGTTCGAGCCCAGGTGGGACCACTACAAAAACTCGATAAGAGGCTGTCTCAAAAGAGATAGCCTTTTTTATGCAAAAAGGAAAGCTTTCGCTTTCCTAATAGTTGCAAATTGATTAATTTGCTGTGTGTTAACTTCTTCAAAAGTAGTCTTTAAAGATTACAATCCCAAAGAAAACTTGCTTTTTCCTCCGAATTTATCGGAGTTGATAGATGAAAAGCATCCTGTGAGAATTATTTCAGGCATTATTGATGGTTTGGATATTAAAAGCCTGATCAAAACCTACAAACCTGGTGGAACCTCTTGTTACCATCCTAAAATGCTTTTAAAAGTTTTAATTTATGGTTATTTGAGTAATATCTATTCAAGCCGCAAAATGGAACAGGCACTTAAAGAAAACATTCATTTCATGTGGCTTTCAGCGATGAGCCGTCCCGACCATAATACTTTAAACAGGTTTCGTAGCGACCGATTGAAAGGTGAGATTAAAGCCATTTTCACACAAATTGTTCTTCTTTTGGAAAAGGAAGGTTTGGTAAGTCTGGAAACCACTTTTGTAGATGGCACCAAGATAGAAGCCAATGCCAATCGCTATACTTTTGTTTGGGGAAGAGCTGTCAAAAAACACAAAGAAAGGATTGCAGAGCAATTAGAAGAGCTTTGGAACTATGCAGAAACAGTTGCAAAAGACGAGCTTCAAAATACAGAAAGTATTGATTTTAAAGAAGTAGATTCTGAAAAAGTAACTCAAACCATCGAAAAGATCAATGAGGTTTTGAAAGACAAAAAAGTAGCTTCAAAAGTTCGTCAGAAACTAAATTATGCTAAGAAAAACTGGGCAGATAATTTAGAGAAGTATAAAAAACAGCAAGAATTATTAGAAGGTAGAAATTCCTATTCCAAAACCGATACAGACGCTACTTTTATGCGAATGAAGGAGGATCATATGCGAAACTGACAACTAAAACCCGCTTACAATCTACAAATTTCTACCAATAGACAATTCATTTTACATTATTCAATTCATCCCAACCCAACAGACACCAAAACA
>NZ_JAGIPR010000014.1 GCF_017877355.1 Chryseobacterium jejuense
AGCCTTTATTAGATCTGGAAATCTATCATTCTATTTGAAGCTGTTCAACAATATTCAAGGAAAAGCAGAGGACTAATGCGCAGCATAGTTCTTAACTAGCAAAGTCTAAAGTTCACCTCTGCTTTTCTTTGAATAAATTTATTTTATTTTTTACTTACATCAAAGTAAAGGCAAAGTCTGTGACTTTGAGCTCATAAACAATACCCCCCTGCGTACTGCCGGGGGGGGATATGCTATCGTTGTTTTGAAATATAGATTTACCTCTCAATCAAAATGTTTTTAACAAGAGTTTGATCTCCCACTTTTAAAATTCCCACATAAACGCCTCTCTCCAGGGTTGAAACATTAATTTTAGTTTCATTATTCACTTTCAATAGGGTTCTTCCTGATACATTGGTTATTTCAAAACTGAAATTGGCTGTTTTATCCGGTAATTCAATATTAAGGATATTATTGGCTGGGTTAGGGTAGAGCTTCACATTTTCTAATCCATTTTGTGATGCTGACTTATTCACTGCTACCGTTGTAGAGGCTGTTGCAAAATGCTGTAAAGCTCCCACTGTGGCCTTTCCAATATTATAAACATACACAGGATCTACATTGGCGAAAGTATCTTTGGAACTGTGTGGAAAAGTACTTCTTATTCTTTCAAAAAAACCGGTGATGATTTCACCTTTCCGCTCAAAAGGAATATAATCAGTATCTGCAGCAGGATCTACAGCTGTTTGAAGCGGAGAATAAAGGGCAGTACAGTTTCTGAGCTGTTGTGTTACCACAGCAGAAGCAGCATTGTTACTGGAAAGACCTCCCTGATCTTCGTCACAGTACACCGTATTATTGTTATTTCCCTTTACACCACCTACCTGATCGAGGTTAAAGACCAGCTTTATATCCAGTTTACGAATTCCGTTTTGATAGACCACATTATTAACGTAATGCGAACTTCCAATCAACCCTTGTTCCTCTCCGGAAAAGTGAATAAACTTAATAGAATACTCTGTTGGTACATTTTGTAATATTCTGGCCGCTTCAAGAATAATAGATGTACCACTTCCATTATCATTAACTCCTGGTCCGTTAATGGTATCAAAGTGCCCACAGATAATCACATATTTATTAGGATAAAGGGTTCCGGTTTTAGTAATAATCAAATTTTTTGAAGTTACTGATCCATAAGTGAAAGGGCTTTCTGTAATTTGGCTGGCTGTATAACCATAAGCAAGATACTTGTTTTTGATCCAGTTTAAGGTATTGGTATTGGCTTGAGATCCCGTCTTTTTAATCCCAAAATTACCGAAATCCTGAAGATTCGTTGTAATGTTGGTTTGGGTTACCATATCAGCCCTGTCCTTATAAGCCTGAATAAAAGTTTGAGCGCTAATGCTTTGTGCAATTAATGAAGCGCATAAAAGAGTGGTAATTCTTTTCATATATTTAATTTTTAAATGGTATTACGAATGTAGTAAATAAATCACAACGAAGTGTTTAAAATTTTATGGTATCCATAAAATTTTATCAGAAAATTTAAAAAATAGCAGAGCAGTACTATTGATGCTGGTTAATGTTAATACTAACCAATAAAACCCTTTGAAGAAATTCAAAGGGCTAAGTATTTTAATAAATCTTTTTAATGAGATAAAATTATTTGGCTATAATAACCTTCCTTACTACAGTCTTGTCGTTGGCCTTTATAATCCCAACATAAGCACCGTTTTCCAGGCTTGAAATATTAACTTTAGTTTCATTATATGTTTTAAATAAAGAACGCCCCTCAAAATCAGTGATCTCAAAACTGAAACTTTTTATTTTAGAATCTGGAAATTCAATACTGATGAAATCCTTTGCCGGATTAGGGTAGATTTTAATAGATTCTAAAGTGTTTTTTGAAATAGTTTCCTGAGTTCCTAATGTTTGTGTAGAAGCAACAGCAAAATGTTGCAGTGCCCCTACAGCTGCCTTTCCAATCTTATAAATATACTCCGGATCCGTATTGGCAAAAGTGTCATTAACGGTATGTGGGTAGCTACTTCTGATCCTTTCAAAAAAACCTGTGATAATCTCACCTCTTTCTTCGAATGGAATATAATCTGTATTTTCGGCAGGGTCTACAGCGGTCTGAAGAGTGGAATACAATGCCGTGCAATTTCTTAACTCCTGAGTTATGGTAGCAGAAGCAGCATTATTACCAGGAAGGCCTCCCATATCTTCGTCACAATATACTGTGTTATTATTATTTCCCATTACACCTCCTACCTGATCCAGGTTGAAAACCAGTTTAATATCCAGGACACGATTATTTCCTTGATAAACAACATTGTTTACATAATGGTAACTGCCTAAAAGCCCTTGCTCTTCTCCTGAGAAATGAATGAACTTAACGGAATATTCTGTAGGTATTGTTCTTAAAATTCTTGCCGCCTCTAAAATAATAGAGGTCCCACTACCATTATCATTAACACCTGAACCAGCAATGCTGTCAAAATGTCCACAAATAATCACATATTTATTAGGGTAAACTGTTCCTGTTTTTGTTATGATTAAATTTTTTGAAGTGGTATTCAAATAAGGAAAAGTGTCTTCCGATATTTGGCTGGCTGTATATCCGTAAGAAAGATATTTGGTTTTAATCCAATTGAGTGCGTCAGCATTAACCTGAGTTCCTGTTTTTTTTAACCCCAAACTAGCAAATGCCTGCAGATTCGTGATAATATCTGTTTGAGAAACCGCATCAGCTCTGTTTTGATAAGCTTGAATAAAACTTTGTGCGCTGATACTATGTGAAACTATAGCGATTAATAAAAAAGAAGTGATTTTTTTCATCGTGTGATTATTATACGGCTAAATAATGCATTATTATAGGAACTGAGACCAGTTCATCATTATCATATATTGGTTATTTTTCAATGATAATCTTCTTAATGATATGATCTTTGCTTGTTTTTACAGAGATCATATATGTTCCATTAATCAAAGGGGTAGTATCTATTTTGTTTTGATTCTCAGAACGAAGCACTGTATTTCCGGTCATATCGGAAATTTCAATACTGAATTGCTTAATGTTTTGGGGCAATTCCACCGTTAACAGGTTCTTTGCCGGATTAGGATAAATATTTACAGTCTCTGATGTTTTTTGTCCTGTACTTTCCTGGATTCCAAGAACATTATTTGTAGTAGAAGCTACCGCAAAATGTTGTAATGCTCCCACAGCTGCTTTGCCTACATTGAAGACATAAACAGGATCTATATTGGCAAAAGTATCTTCTGTAGTGTGTTCATTTTCGCTTCGGATATGTTCATAGAAACCGGTAATTGTATACCCTTTGGCTTCAAAAGGTATATAGTCTGAACCATAAGTATTGGAAATAGAAGTCTGAAGAGGAGAGTAAAGGCCTGTACATACAGCCAATTCCTGAGTTACAGTAGCAGATGCAGTATTATTTCCGGACATTCCACTGATATCTTTTTCACATTTAATAGTATTATTGGTATTACCCAGTTGACCACCTACCTGGTCAATATTAAATACTAATTTGATATCCAATGTACGCGTACTTCCCTGATAAGCTATATTATCAGCATAATGATAACTGCCTTTCAGTCCTTGTTCTTCTCCTGAAAAATGAATAAACTTAATAGAGTATTCAGTAGGAATGTCTTTTAATATTCTTGCTGCTTCTAAAAGAATAGAGGTACCACTACCGTTATCACTAACTCCAGCTCCAACGATTGTATCATAATGCCCACAGATAATTACATACTTGTCTGGATAAACAGTTCCTGTTTTAGTAATTACTAAATTTTTAGAACTGATATTATTTCCGTTAAAATTTGTATAAGTAAAAGGGTCTTCTTCAATCTGGCTGGCCGTATATCCATAAGAAGTATATTTGTTCTTCAGCCAGTTCAGCGTACTGGTATTTACAGGCGAGCCTGTGGTTTTTACTCCAAGATTTTCAAAATCAGTAAGATTGTTTGTGATATTTGTTTGGGAAACCATATCCGCTCTGGTCTTATAGGCCTGAATAAGATTCTGAGCCCCGATATTCTGCAACGCTAAGGAGGTAAACAAAAAAACAGCTATTTTTTTCATTTATTCAATTGAATTAATTTTCAGTTGCTAATATAAGAATTAATGGTGATTTTATTTTGCTAATTGATGTTATTTATCAGTATTCAACTGTTTTTTTAATAATGATATAACCTGTGATGTTATTTAATCTTAAAATTAATTTTATTTTCATCTAAATATCATTTCAGCTTTATATTTTACATTTAGGGTGAAAAGTATTGAACAGTGTAAAAAAATGTGGTGTATACATAAAAAAAATCCCGGATAAAAACCCGGGACTATATTGATAACAAAAATAGTATTCTACATTATTTTACTTGATCTACAACAGCTTTGAAAGCTTCAGGGTGATTCATTGCTAAATCTGCTAAAACTTTTCTGTTAAGCTCAATGTTGTTCTTTTTAAGAGCTCCCATAAATTGAGAGTAAGACATTCCGTGCTCTCTAGTTCCCGCGTTGATACGAGTGATCCAAAGTGCTCTGAAGTTTCTTTTCTTCTCTTTTCTACCACGGTAAGCATATTGCATTGCTTTTTCTACCGCGTTTTTAGCTACAGTCCAAACGTTCTTTCTTCTACCGAAGAAACCTTTAGCTTGCTTAAAAATTTTCTTTCTGCGAGCTCTTGAAGCTACCGCATTTACTGATCTTGGCATAATTTAAATTGTTTTTTTTGAAAAGGGCGGCAACTGATGTTACTCTTATTTGCACCGTTTCAGGGTTGAAATTTTGAATTTGTTTTTGAATTCTTATAAACCGAATATAGATTTATAAAAACTACTTAATTGCTAATTGACGTTGAACGCTTTTCTCGTCCACTTTAGCTACGTAAGAAGTACTAGTAAGATTTCTCTTCTGCTTAGTCTCTTTCTTAGTTAAGATGTGGCTTTTGTAAGCGTTTTTTCTTTTGATCTTACCTGTTCCAGTAAGAGCAAAACGTTTCTTAGCACCTGATTTCGTTTTTAATTTTGGCATTGTTTTGCTTTTTTATTGTTTTTGTTATCAATATCTGTTTATGGTTCCCTAAAGACATTAGGAATAATAGTTTGCAAAAGTACGAAAAAAATATCAATATTTCCTTTCCAGAACAAGACTTTCTAAAAACATATGATTTTTTGGAGTAATTTCAATGGTTAACTGTCCATTTTTCATCCGAATATCAGCATTGAAATCTACATTTTTCTCTTCTGAACCTGATATTTTCCAATCTCCGGATGGAAGATCATCTATAGATAGAGTGTAAGTATTTCCTTTACTCATTGTTTTTAACAGTTTATTATTGGAAAAAACATTCACATTATCTGATGAATTCTGAAACAGATATCCTGGAATAATTAATTGATTTCCATTGTTTTTAATACCTGTATTCTTCCCGTATTTATTGAAGAATAATTGATATTCTTCCTCTTTTTCTTTTACCTTAATATAATTGTTATTGAAAATCGTATTTGTCTTCAGCTGATCACCAATATTAAATCTGGGTTCGCTCCCAATATTGAATATAATAATATCAGGATTTCGCTTCATAACATAATTGGCATCCCCTAATTCATGGGCTAAAGATCCCCTTCCAAAGTTTTTAGGTGGATGTCTTGGGATATAATAATCATTTAAGCCCAGCATATCAATAGTAGGCAACTCAGACGAGTAAGGAATACAGCCTGCAGCAGTAACGGCAACCAGTGTTTGATTAGGGAATGTTTTCTTTAAAGTTTCTCCCAGTTTCATTCCTCTGAATTCCCATCTTTCATCCACAGCACGTTTATTATCAATAATTAGAGATTGGATAAACCCGTTTACTATTAAAAGAAAAACAAAACTCCAGCTTACTTTTTTTGAAGTCAGATTGATCTTTTTGAAATAATGTAATCCAAAAATAATGGAAAAAACAAACAGGATAAGGACAACATAATAATGTCTGAAGGCAGGAAATATATCACCGCCAACCAAAGTCACATATCCAACCCAGGCAGCAGTTAACAATGATAAATAATATCCGAAAAGATTTCTGTTTCTTAAAAGATAATAAAGAGATCCTAATCCTAATCCTGATAATACTAAAGTAGCTAAGAAAGCTTTAATATTATAAAAGCCACCACGTAAAACATGATGGATTGTTACTTTTACCTTCACCAATGCTGTATTAGGAACCAATTCCCCGTAAAAATTATAGCGAAATGCAAGTTGCCCCAGTAAAAACAGTGATGGAATAATTGCTGTGGCAAAACCTATTTTAATGAACTGATCTTTCTGCTTTCTATATATTGCTAATAGAAACCCTGAGGTAAGTAGGGTAAATAAAAAACCATCCGGTCTGGTAAGTGCTAAAAGTCCCAGCCAAAATGACAACAGATAAATAGTTTTGAAATGATAATCATTAACGATCTTGGAAACTTCAATTAAAATTAAGGTCAGCAGCAGTACGTATAAAGGCTGTTCTAATCCGCCAATTGCCCAGACGACAAAGCATGGAGTAGTAGCCAACAATGCAACAGCAAGAAAAATATATTCCCTTTGTATATTTTTATTTCTAAAATAATAAAGAATACTTCCTAATATTCCCACTGAACACAAAATGCCTATAATTCGGGCAGCAAGAATAAGATCCACACCTAATTTGCCCAATAGGGATACGGCTAAAACCCAAAGCAAATTGGAATACCCTTCAACCGGATGACCATCATTCCAGGTTAAACCTTTACCTTCAATAAAACGTTGCGCATAGCGTAATGAAATTAAACTGTCATCAGAAAAGAAAGGGTAATAATAGAAACATCCGAGAGAAAAAAGGATAACTGCTATGAAAAAAAAGGATAGGTATCCTAGTCTCATGGTTAATGTATTTATACTAAGAGTTTCCTAAACTTTTTAGGATAACGACTGCAAAATAACGAAAAATATAAAAAACTACAGATATTTTTATCTGTAGTTTGCTTCTATATGTTCAATTACATTATGATTGAAAAAATGCCAAAAGGTCTTTATTGATTGTCTCAGCTTCAGTGGTTGGCATGCCATGAGGAAAGCCGGGATAAGATATCAGCTGACCATTTTTAAGCAGAGTGGCAGCCACTTTTCCTGTGGTTTCAAACGGGACAATCTGATCATCCTCGCCATGCATTACCAAAACGGGTACCTCTACACTTTTAAGGTCTTCAGTGAAATCTGTTTCAGAGAATGCTTTAATACAATCGTAATGAGCTTTAATGGAGCCATTCATTCCCTGTCTCCACCAATTTCTCTGGATACCTTCAGAAACTTTTGCTCCTTCTCTGTTATATCCGTAAAAAGGGAAGGTAAGGTTTATAAAAAACTGCTGCCTGTTATTCGCTGTATTGTTTCGGATATCATCAAAAACAGAAATAGGAACTCCATTCGGATTATTCTCATTCTGAACCATGATAGGGGTTACTGCACTTACTAAAACGGCTTTGGAAACTCTTCCGTTACCATGTTTTGCAACATATCTGATTACTTCACCACCACCGGTAGAGTGTCCAACATGAATCACGTCTTTCAGATCCAATGCTTCTACAATTTCTGCCACGTCTGAAGCGTAGGTATCCATATTATGTCCGTAAGGTGTTTGCTGAGATCTTCCATGCCCTCTTCTGTCATGCGCAATTACTCTGTAACCTTGCTCCAGAAAGAAAAACATCTGTGCGTCCCAATCATCACTTGATAAGGGCCATCCGTGGTGAAAGAAAATAATTTGTCCCTTTCCCCAGTCTTTATAATAGATTTCTGTTCCGTCTTTTAATGTGAGTGTGCTCATTATTTTTTATTTTATTAATTGTTTAATTTTTATATTCACAAATGTAGGTGGAAAATTTTCGCAATATCTTGATATAAGATAATTATTGAACGAAATATAAAAATAAACCCAATATATCATTAACGTTAATTCAATAACGCTTATAGAAAGCCTATGCCTTATGAAAATGTTGCATAACATAAAATATGGCTGATAATTGGGATTGTATTATACTGTACTTCTCTCTAATATTGAGATATATTTCAGAGTATGAAAACAACAGTATGCAGTATCCTTTTTATGTTGACTTCGGCTATAGCCTGTACACAGGAAAAAAAAGATAAGTTGCCATTAATTTACTCAAAAACAAAGACCATCAATAGTGTTCCCTATTTAACAGAGCAGAATAATTTTGTTTATGTAGATAAAACAAGTCTGAAACCCATCACTAATCAAAAATATCAAACCGCATCACTGTTTACTACTACAGGATTTGCCGTTGTTATGAATGAAAAAGATGAATATGCCGTTATAGATGAAAGTGGAAAAATAATGTTGGGATTTTCTGCTGAGGAAATTAATCTAAATGTTATTAATGGACTTACATTTTATAAAAAGGACATTGAATACGAAAAGAAAATGCCGGCCTGGAAATGGGATTGGAATATCTTAGGTGGTGGTATCAAAAAAGAACAGACATACCGTAAAATAGAAATTGGCATTTTAGAAAGCAAACAAGTCTTACTTCATGAAGACGTTCCGTACTTAGAAGATAATTATTATCTCAATGTTATATCTGTAGATCAAAACCATGTTTTCTGGAATGGTACACTTTACGAAATCAAAAAAAGCAGTCTATATAAAATCGAAAATAATATTGTAGAGCTGTTAGAAAACAAACGATTTATCAAAGGCTCCAATCCAAACTTTTCAATGTATGAATTGAATCATAAAAAAGCGATTTACGGCGGACTGAAAGGTACAGAAACACTTTCAATGGTGTTGGGGAAAGAAACCATAACGTTGAAAGAAGTTAATAAAGAACGTTATGAACCAGAAGTTCCTAAACTTTTAACAGATAACAAAACCAAGGATGTCTATGCTTTTCCACAATATGAAAAGGTATTCCCAAAGGAAATTACAAAGGCAACAGCTTCGCAAATCGATTTCATTAAAAATACTTCTTTAGTGTATTCCATCACCAATTCACCTTATTTTTTACTAGGAGTTTTTAATTACGATCATGACATTTGGGCGTACGACTGGCTTTACATCGATACCAAAGGAAATGTTACAGATTCCATTGGCTCCTGCAATTTTAAAGTTTTAGATCAGGTTGGGAATCTTGTTTGGCCTGATAGAAAAATGATTTTACCCAATCAATACGTTGACAAAAACTGGAAATTCGGTAAAATAAATTATTATACAGGGATGAATGACACCTATCTTATCCGAATTGAAAACGAAAAACAATTGAAAACCATGGGCTTGTGGAATAGTCATGAAAAAGCCTGGGAAATAAAGCCTGAATACTATAATATATCAGTTTTGGATACTGAAAAACAAATTTATGCCCTTCAGAAAGAGCAAGACGGATCATATATACTTTTTGACAACAAGAGTAAAAGAAATATAGGATTTAAAGCTTATAAATCTATTAACTCGGAGGGGTTGGTAAGTATTAAGTCTGGTTCAGAGCAAACAATTTACTACTATATTGATATTTACTCCGGAAAGGAATATAAAGAATGATGTAAAGTTTTTACTAAACCGAGTTGGTGAAAAAAATTATGTATAAGTGGGCTGGAAGCTACTTTCAGTTATAATTAGTGACAGCCACAACACAATTAAGTAAAAAAAGATAAACGGTTATTCCATATGACTTCTATAACTCCCTTCTTCCAGCTTCCAACTTCAAATCTTCTAAATATTTAAACATGCTTTCATCCGCAGATTTACACTTGGAAAGAGCATTATTTCTTGCTGCTTTGATGATTTTTTTCGGAGCCGGATTTTTATGTACGCTCATTATTTTTATAATGAATTCCCTACGAAAGAAAAATAAAAATGGCTTATATTATCTTCTTGCATTCCTGATTTCCGGAATTACTGTAGCCAGCTTAGCAGCTACTTATTTCTGCATGTTACTGATTTAATATATGCTTTGATATATCAGATTAGAGGTGAAAAACCACTATTATCAGGGATATTTTGATGTAACAACTTTTATTACCTTTAATTTCAGGATTTATTAAAGATAAGCGGGTGAAACATTTCGTGATTTTAACTTCACTTTTTACACTATTGGGCTGTAAAGGCAATGCTCAGAAATTGCAGGTTTCTGCTATTTACTCAGAACCCAACCGGGTTACAAAAGAAATTCCCGAAACAGGTAAAATGCATACCTATACAACTCGTAAGACGGTTACAGAGCGTCTTTGTCCTATGGTTTTCATGCTTTCTAAAAATGCTGAAGTACTACAGTTTCGTATACAGGGAAATATCAGTTCCGGTGGACATTCCATTCATCAGGTGAGAAAAATCCGTTTTGAAAGGGGAGAGCAAAGTGGGAATACTATTACGCTTAAGTATTATGTGGAAATCAAAAAGAAGCCCGGGAAAGAAAGTGCAAATGTACAGGGATATAATTATACACAGGATGGAATTTACAAAATTCCGAGTGATATTAAAATCATAAGAATAGAATTGTATGAAGAACAGATTAATGATCCATCAGATACAAAATCCAAGCTAGTTGCTCAACAAACGTTTAATTTCTTTGCTAAAATCTAAATGCTGAAACATTTTAATAATGAATGCACACTGGAGGAATAACCAGCGATTATAGAAGGATATTAAAGTAAAATCATGGCCAAAAGCGATAATAAAATAAAACTGAGTGAAGAAGAAGCTATTAAAATAATAGTAGATATTGACCGGATTGTGGTTTCACTCGACAAAATAAAAAGTCATTTTTCAATAGAGAAAGAAGATCAGAAGCACGACAAAACCCTTAGTGACTATATTGTTAATGAAAGAGTGAATCAGACATTGGCACAAATCAGAGGCTTATTAATCTCTAAATTTTTGCTTCAAATGGAGAAAGATGATAGAGATGTTCTGGAAAGAGCATGTGATACGAATCAATATTGGTCTCCTATCAATAAAAAGAATAATAAAAAATTAAAAGAACTATTGGATAGTTTATCTGTTTAAAAGTGCTAATCTTGCAGGTCAAATTTAAAAAGGAAAATTAAATCGTTTATCTATGTCAAATGCTGAAACGATAATAGAAGAGATCGGATTGTACTTGGAAAAATCAAGTCTCAAAAAATCAAATATTACCAAAGAAGAACTCATCACTTTCATTGAAAACAAATGGAAAGAAGCCGATGATGAAAAATACAATATTCATCAAGGTTGCATTTACATTGGAAGAATGACTAACGAGTACATTTGGGTAAAAGATTTTGATAATATGATGCGCTGGCTGGCAGAAGATGATAAACATACCTCTTCTAAAAAGCATGAGGCCTATATCAGAAATTACTACAAAGGGAAATGTTGTTTAGAATGTGGAAATGAAGAAAAAGCACTGGAATTTTTCAATCTTTCATATGCTGAAAACCCTGATTATATTTTTGAAAGAGCTCCTTTTTGTTACGAATTTTTCAACAGGCATCTTGAAAATCCAAGAGATTTAAATTCTGAGATTGATGAAGATGAACCGGAAACAGATTATTATATTGAATTGGATTACTGGAGAACGTTTTTTGAGGAAGAAGGTGAGCTTTGCTATCATTTTTTAGATGATGATGGTGAAATCATTGAAGAACCTTCAGCTTTTCAGGAAAAAGGAATTTTGTATTTAGAAGATCACCAGAAAGAAATATTGCAAAATATGCTTGGAGAGCTTCTTAAAATATATCCTGATCTCCAAAAAGCTTATGGTTACACTGAAGATTACAAAAAAGATTTTATGCCTGATATAAAAACAATCAAAGGTTTTTCCAGTCTATTATCACCAACTATTTTCTATGTGACGTCTGTAATCAAAGACGATTATCCATACATTGGTTTTAGTTTTAACTGCCCATGGGATATTGAACATGATCTGGGTTTTATGGTACACAAAGACCGCATTGTTGAGATTGGTGATGCTGCATTGGCTTTTGATATATTTGCTGCTGAAAGTGATGCTGAAATAAATTAGAATAATATGAAAAAAGAATTAGCAAACCCACCATCGGATGAACGTGATCGTGAATTGTGGATGCAAAACGGGGCCGGATATATTGTTTTCGAAAATATCCGGAAATATGCCATCAACAAAATCCCATCAGAAGCAGACAACATACTTCGGGAAGCTCATATAAAAGCCATAGACAACACTATTTACGGAATGATGATGCAAATGGACGGAATTTTTGGTTCGTTGGAAAATGAAAACTATCGCTTAGCCATGCAAACCAATATTGTCCTCTATAAAGATGACGAAATAATCGAGGAACTCAACACCCTTGATGGTGATGGAATGTGCATGGGATTTCATGGGTGGATTGAAAACGATTTTGGAAGCGATGAAATTGTAAATCATTAAATAAAGGTATCTAAGTTAAGAACTTAAAAATGCTATTAATCAATTATTTATCAAATATGAGTCTTACTTCAGAGCAACAACAGTTTATTAACAATAATTTCTATGAAGGCATTGCACAAAGTGAATTGGATGAGTCAAAATTCAAAGAATTAAAAACTTCAGAAGAGTTGCATTATCTTGCCACTCATCACAATTGGGATGATGGTGTAAAAATCTTACAGTGGATTGCAGAAAGCCCCATTTGCAGTGAAGCCACTGCTTTAGAACTCTTCTGGCTGGCTCAGCCACAGGATTTTCAGCAATATAAATTAGATCAAACGCTCAAAGATGTATCCCAAAATGAGGTGTTTAGCCTTTTAAAAATACTTTTAAAGAACTATCCCAATAACTTTTATCAAAAAACAGAGATTCAGTTTGACCCTGCACCATTGTATGAGGATGAATTCATCATTCCGGACTGGATTTTTCAAAAAACAAATGGCGAAGAAACCTATATATATTACGAAGAGGATGATGTAGATGTGTGGTTTGACAGAGAATGGGAAAAGAACATCAGAGAGGCTGAATCAGCGATTGAACTATTCAACATTGCCTATTTTATAGATGAACCGGAATATGCAGCTCAGATCTTACAACGCCGGTTATGTGATAAAGGGATTGCAGTACTGATATTCTGGAGATTGTATACCGAATGTTCTGCATATACCTATACAAACACAATGCTGCAGGGCATTATCAATAATATTGTAAACAACAAGTATCCCGAAGTATTGAGCTACAACCCTCAGACCGACGAGAAAGTTAAGTATAAAAAGAAAAAAATAGTTTGGGAAGTTCCGGATATCTTTAGAAAAACTGTTTAAAACATATGTATGAATACATTAGAAGACTTAGAGAAGAAATTTAATTTTACTTATCCAGAGCTTTATAAGCAGTTATATGATGATAGAATGATCATTGACGATTGGGATACTAATGTTCCTTTTTCTACGCTAAAAGAAAATCCTCCTTTGCTTTTATTTGGAAACGATATCGAAATTTGGGAGCCAATTTCTTATCGTGAGGGAATTAGGGAAATGATTCATCACGAGATTTACGACATCAGCCCAAAATACCGAATGGTTCCTTTTGCCGGAAATGGAGCTGGTGATATGTATGTTTTTCAATTGGATATGCAGGTAAATGGGGAAGTTCCCATTACTTTTTTTCGGCACGACTCAGATGCTGAAATTCTAGCTAAAAATCTTCAGGATTTTATTTTTAGACAACTTTTGGAATCTTTAACTGAAATGGATGAAGATTCTATGTTTTATGAGGATTCCGAAGAAGAAATCAAACAAAATCTACATAATCAGCTAAAGACACATCGTAAGTATTTAAAACCAGAACAAGTTGAAATTCTGGAGAATCTTTACCAACGTGATATTTTTGAATATACCTACAGAAAACCTAACGGGAGCGAGTTTAAAAGGGAAGGGTTACTCACTTTTGATGAATTTGAAAAGCTCATTAAGCAGGAAACAGCATTTGAAAAATTAAACACAAAATTTGCTTATTGGGAATAGAGTAGCTGACTCAATAATTATAAAAACTATGATGAAAAAGAATGTTAATTTCCCGTTTCTGGGCATCCTGGTGATCCTGACTTTAGAAGAAACTCACTTCGGTGGAGATAACCTAATTGATAAGCCTTATAAAAAGGATAATACCGTAATGGATTAGATAGGGTGTTTAGAAGGTCACAGCTTGTTTTAGTGCAGGAAGTAATAACTAAACAGCCTTGTCAAGGTTCCAAACATTGACAAGGCTAATAAAACGAATTAATGATGAATATCTCATCTTTCGAATATTTATTTTGAAAATAATGATGATGTTTTGAAATGGCTCAATGAAATATCTACCTATCTGAATGTAAAACATAAATAATGGAAGAATGGCATAAGCGAAATCTTGAGAAACTAATAAGTAGAATAGTTGACCAATTTTCGTACTTATACAAAAAATGCACAGAAAATAATGATGAAATATATGGAATGACGATTCATGCCCATTCATTTTGTACAACTTCATATATGGCGGTTGCTGCACATAATCAATTAAAAAAAGAAGAAGATATTGAACTAAAGTGGCAACTTGATGAATGGGTGATTACTGTTGATGATGGTATGTATGCTGATGATTTCTTAGATCAATTTAATAAGGATATGAGAGAATATTTTGGAGATATAATGCTGCCAAAAATTCAAAATGGTGCTGATGAAAAAGAAGAGATTGAAAAAAACATACAGTTTTATATAGTAGGAATGAAAGAAGCTAAAGAGTCATTAGTTAATATTTTAGGTTTAGAGATTGAGAATATTGTATTCATTGTATCGGTAGATGAGCATCCTGATGTAGCATTACGTTCGGCATTAGCAATAAATGTAGATTCTGAGTTGCTACGTGAATTTGTTGAATGTAAAAGTGAGAATAGCTAAATAAATTTTCAAACCTTGACAAGGATAAACATGATAAAATTTGTAGTCTAAATAAAGATTCGACATTAAAAAAATGAAAAAAGACTTCAGAAATGAAAATCTTTTACTGAACAAGATCGTTCCAAAATAGAGTAGAAGTATTTTACTTATATTTACGTTCTTTACTACAATAAAACTTAATAAAGAAAAGGGTTTGAGGTACAGGTTATTATTTATATTTACGTTACTTATTTGTCCGTTTTTTGCTCAGGCACAAGAGGTTTTAAGCAAATTGGAGAAAGAGTATAACAATGCTTCAAACCAAACAGAAGAGCAGCTGAATCTGGCACCCAAATATGCCACTGCTTTATTCTTTCATAATGCTAAACCAAAATCTTATCAGATTTTAACTCACAATATCTCCATTGCATCAAAACAGACCGATGGAAAATATGCCACTATTTTATATGCTGTTCAGGCAATGAACTACCGATTAGACAATAAAGAAGCTGAGTCTTCAAAAAGTTTGGATCTGGCCAGAACTTACAGTTTAAAAACAAATAGCAACGAAGCTAAAGGATATCTGGAATACGCAAAAGGCTGGATTTTGGTCCGTAATAATAAAACCACAGATGCTGTGGCTGCCTACCTGAAAGCGATTAACTATTACGAAAACTCACCAACAACTTCTACACTGTATGGAAGATTTGGTAACGTAGCCAAAGAACTATCCACTATTTATTCTAACCTGAATGAATATCAACTGGAAGAAAAATACAGCAAACAGTTTCTATTGTTAGCATCCAAACAAAATGATCCCGGTCTGATCTTCGATGCCTATATGCGAATGGGATATGTGTATGAACAGAAATATGCTCAAAATCCATCGGATATACAGTTTAGAAATAAAGCAGAGCAGTTTTACCTGCAGGCTATTGCAACTTTCAATAGAAATAAAGAATCTATGCTCAATAAGAGCAATCTTTCCTATGCTGCGATCAATTTAGCTAATTTGTATACCGAATTTAACCCGGAGAAGGCTATGCAATACGCTCAACTAGCCAACAAGGTGAGTCTGGAAACCGGTGATCCTATTCACATTGCTTCTTCATTTGGAATATTGGCAGAATTGGCCATACAGAATAAAAATTACGATTTAGCTAAATCATACTTTCTGAAAGCCTCTATGGAAATCGGAAAAAGCCCGGTGAGAGATCATAATATTGAACTATCTATTCTGGAGTCTTTATCCCGGGTTAGCGAAGAACAGGGCAATTACAAAGAAGCACTGACCTATTATAAAAGCTATGTTGATAAATACAAAAGCATTTACGATCAGGAAAAACTGGATATCACGAAAAGATTAGAATCACAGTTTGAAAAAGAACGACAGGAACAAAAGTATATAAAACTACAGCTGGAAAGCGATAAAAAAGCACAGCAAATTAAGCTGATCAATATCCTTCGTGCACAACGTGAACAAGTCTATAATAACTTAAAACTGGTAGAGGAAAACCAACGGGAACGTTTAAAATTTTCAGAACTGGAATCTGAGAAAAAAGAGCAGCAGCTTCGTTTGGCTAAATTAGAAACCCAACAAAAGAATAACGATATCGACAGCTATAAAAAGCTGTTGGCATTCAAAGAAAAGATCAATACCTACTATATTGTTTTTATTTTCATTTTCATTGTTTTAATCTTCTTATTGCTGTATGCTTATAAACAACGTGTAAAATCGATTAAACAAAGAGATGAACTGCATGCTCTGGCCATGGAAAAAGAGAAACAAAACTCTAAAATATCTACACTTACCGCATTGCTTGAAGGGCAGGAGCAGGAGCGCGGCCGTTTAGCCCGTGATCTTCATGACGGATTAGGCGGATTGCTTTCAGGAACTAAGCTCCAACTGTCTATTTTAGATCCGCATCAATCCGGAAATATAGAGGAGGGAATTTCAAAATCAATCAACCAGATTGATGGTGCTGTAGAAGAACTGAGACGGGTAGCCCATAATTTAATGCCCGATTTATTAATGAAATACGGTTTGGTAGCGGCCATTCAGGAGTTTGCATCACGTATGTCCAACAGTGCATTAAACATCCATACAGAATTTATCAATTATAGTAATTCCATAACAGAAGAAAAACAACTGCTGATCTATAGAGTCATTCAGGAATTGGTAAACAACGCCATCAAACACGCCAAAGCCTCTGAAATCATCATTCAGATCAGTGAAGAAGACAACGTATTACATCTTACAGTAGAAGATGATGGTAAAGGTTTTGAGCTCGCCAATTTAGACTTTAGAAAAACAGCCGGTTTTCACAATATAGAATCAAGAGTCCAGTTTTTAAAAGGAACGATGAATATCACATCCCAATTGAATATTGGCACCAGTATAGAACTTCAAATTCCTACTCATTAAATATGATAAAAGTAGCCATAACAGACGATCATCCGCTTCTATTGGAAGGGTTGAAAAATATTTTAGGAAATAACGATAATATAGACGTTGTAGATTGTTTTAAAAATGTTTCAGAAATGAATGCAGGTTTGAAAAAGCAAGCTATTGATATTTTATTGTTAGACATCAATTTAGCAGATATCAACAGCATCGAACTTATAAAGCCTCTAAAGAAAAAATACGGAAACCTTCAGATCATTATGCTTAGTGTTCACAATGAATTACCTGTAATCAACAGTACTTTAGCAGAAGGGGCTTTAGGCTACATTCAGAAAAATGCTTCAGTTTCTGAAATCCTGGAAGGAATTAATACCGTATATGCCGGTAACCAATTCTTATGTTCACAAACCCGTTCTGTTTTAGAGAAAAAATCACCAGACGGCTTGAATCAGGTTCCTAAGTTGACACGAAGAGAAAAAGAAATTCTGGCTGAAGCGGCAAAAGGACTGACGACCAATCAGATGGCAGAAAAGCTGTTCATCAGCCCACACACCGTAGAAAGTCACCGAAAAAACCTTATTGAAAAATTTCAGACCTCTAATCTTAGTTCAGCCATTAAACTGGCCATAGAATACGGTTTAATTATCGAATAAAATATTCTAAAAGGATAACAAAGACAAAGCAGCTGGCTAAATGTTCGCTTAAAAAGAATCAATGAAATTGATTCACTGCTTTGCTTCCTTAAAATAATACGTTTCTAAAAATAAAACCTTTGCGTCTATAAAATTCAGCGTAAATAATCTGCATTCAATTTTTTGAAACTGATTCATATTTATACCAGCAAAAAGGTCTGCTTACATCGTAAAAGCAGACCTTTTCTATATAAATTTAAAATTAGGTGTTCAATTATTAATCTTTAAATCTCAGTGTTGCCTGAAACAGGTTTTTCTTTCCTGTTAAATCATATTCTTCGTTATATACAGGCTCATACATTAACAGATAAACTCTGCCATCAACATCTTTTAAATTAACGGGCTGATCCACCATGATGTCATAAAACCTTGTGATGGTACGCGCAGCCGTCCATTGTTTTAAATTACCTTTGGGATTTTTATCGAACCTGTGATCTTTCACCCCTGTATAATACCAATAAGATGGGGCAGAATCCATTAAAAACATTTCTTTATCCTTGTTATACAGTTCCTCTGCCATCCCTGTACTTTGGAACCATGGAACCTCAGTATTGAAAACTCCTAAAGCTCCTGCATAAATATCTTTATTTGTTGTTGCTCCAACTAAAAAACCTTCAAGGTTGGCAGCCGTAAATTCAAATATAAAAGGCGATTTTTTCAACTCATAAACATCATTTACAGGTTCAATTACTTTTCCGTCCTGTTTAATAACGACCTTTAATGATTGTGCGAAAGTTATAAAACTTAGTAAACAAAAAAGAATCGCTAAACTTATTTTCTTCATGGTATATCTTTAAATAACTGATGCAAAGATATTGGACTTTACCTCCATAAACACTGGCTGGTTTCAGGGGTTTTTATCTTACTTCTTTCCTAGTGGGGCCAATTGCTATAAGGGTTGTAATACTTTTTTTTCATTCGAAACAGATCAGCCTTCAGCTTAATTTTTATGAAAGCCGCTTTTTGCTTTTTGCCATTTGATGAAGCTGAATTGGTAGGATAAACTTCGGCATAAAAGGTTTCATCATCCGCCCAAAAAGCTTTTGCTTCATCGCCAATTTTGAAGTTGGTGAAGTTTACATATAAAAGGTTTTCCTGAGTATGACTTTGTTCTACATAAGTACTGATATCAAAATTACTTCCTACATCATTATTTGAACCAATGTAAGATATCCAGTTTTTACCAGGAAGAATGTGGGGATATCCAGTTTTTACCAGGAAGAATGTGGGGATATCCACCTGTAAATAAAGAAAAACCTGCTGTTGGCTTTACATTATAAAAAGAATAGTACACATCTGTAGTAGTTTCTGCCGGATTTTCTTTGAAAACCTCCAGATGCAGGGAAGGAGATTGCCCTATATATTCATTGGATAATGTTCCGTCTTCTGTAGATACATTCTCATGTTGTGTAATCACCGTTTCCTTTGAATTTTCAGTATAGATCCAATTATTATCCTTTAATTTAACCTGTGGATTTTTTACCAGAGCTTCATCAATTTTATTTGTGGAAGCAGCTTTAAATTCTTGTTCAGAAACCTCAGTTATCGTGCCATATTTACTGAATGATTTATTTTTAAAATCCTGAGACTTTTTCAATGTACTGCTTCTGATTTCATACAGGTTTATACCTTTCAAAGTCAAATCAAACGAGGTTGTGAATTCTGATTTCAACACAAAAGCTTCAATGCTGTTCGAAATAGTATTATTAATGCTGTAATGAATAGAGTAGAAGTCATCAAACTCTTCAAATCCATAATAATTATCCAGTTTGTTATATGCAGTTTTAAAATGGGCGGCCTCTTTATTAGGGCTCACAAAAAACCGTACAGAATCCAGCTTGGTAAATAACTGAAAAGGAACTTCCTGTACATTATCTACCCCTTTTATCTTTTTGAAATCAGCAAATGTGATGATCTTTTGAGAAACTTCAGTTTCTGCTTTTTGATTTTCTGATGATTTATTCTGCGGATTGCATCCCATCAATACTACTGTAGATGATATGAAAAAATAATATATAGGTTTCATTGTTCTGTTTTTTCGGGCAAATGTATCAGTATTCAATTCAGCGGCCAACAAAACCTCTGAATATTGGCAATAAATGGCTGAAAACAGGGATATATTGAATCGTATATTTTAATCAATTTTACATCTGTTAAAACTAAGTATTGATTGTAGATGAAAAAAACAATAACCAGCTTTTCATTTGCAGTAGTTTTGTTAGCATCCTGTTCAACTTCTACGGAAAAAAAAGTGAACAATGTTGATTCTACTGCTGTAAAAACAGATACAGTTTCTAAACTTACCCCGGAAAAAAATACTATTTCAAAAGTAGAAATACCGGGTGATTTTTCAGAACTGGTTCCTATTGATGTATTGGAAACAAAAAGCAAAAATGTGTATGAAAAATATGGTATAGAGTTCTCCGGTAACTGCTATTCCTGTGATTTAGCAAGCTTTTCTATCACCAAGAATAAAATTAAATGGACCAATATCTGTGATGAAAAGGATGCCTTTGAAATTAATGATTTCTCTGTTTCCGGCGAAGGAAACAAAACGGTTTTAAAAACATCAGACAGAACTTATATTTTAACACAAATCGATAAAGCACCCGTTTATGAGCTGGTTGTAGAAGGCAAAAAACTCGAACTCGACAAAAAAAGAGTAGCCAGGTATTTTACAACCCAAAAAGCTTTACCGCTTTTTAAAGAGCATGATTGTGGCAATTTTGAAGGATAAAAACTACTAAAACCTGTAAGAAAGGGGGGACTAATACAAATGATGTCAACATAACCCCTCTTTCTTTTCTTATGAACTTTTCTGTGAAAATTTTGATATAAAAAAACCTCAAAGTAATTTGAGGTTTTTATATGTAAAATAATGACTTAATTATTTTGCTGGTTTTTTAGGACTCATCATCATAATCATTCTCTTTCCTTCAAGCTTAGGAAGCTGATCTACTTTACCCACATGCTCTAGTTCCTGAGCAAGTTTTAAAAGCAAGATTTCTCCCTGATCCTTAAAGATGATCGAACGTCCTTTAAAAAATACGTAGGTCTTCAATTTAGAACCTTCTTCAAGGAATTTCTCAGCATGCTTCTTTTTGAATTCATAATCATGGTCATCAGTCTGAGGTCCGAAACGGATCTCTTTTACAACCACTTTTACTTGCTTAGCTTTAAGTTCCTTCTGTTTTTTCTTTTGCTCGTATAAGAATTTTTTATATTCCAATACTCTTGCAATAAAAGGTTCTGCCTTATCAGAAATTACTACTAAATCCAATTCTTGTTCTGCAGCAATCTGTCTTGCTTTGTCAATTGGATAAATTCCTGGCTCTACGTTATCGCCCACCAAACGAAGCTCTCTCACACGAATTTTATCGTTGATCAAGTGTAAGTCCTCCTGTACAGGACGTCTTTGTGGGCCCCTGTTGTTAAATCTTTGTGCTATTGTATTATAATTTTATTGGTTAATTACTTATTTATATTTAAAGTATTGAGAGTTTAATCATATACCTCTCAATACCTTAATTTTATTTTTACTTAAACAGCTGCTTCTTTTTTAAAGTAAGCTGCGAAATCTTCCAGATTCATTACTCCAAGATCTCCTTCGCCACGTCTTCTTACAGAAATTGTGCCCTCGTTCTCTTCATTTTCTCCTACTACAAGCATGAAAGGAATCTTTTTCAATTCAGCATCACGGATTTTTTTACCCGTTTTCTCGTTTCTGTCATCAATCTGACCGCTAATATCGTGATTTTCCAAAAATTGTGAAACTTTTTTTGCATAATCTACATATTTTTCACTGATTGGAAGAATGATAAACTGATCCGGGCTCAACCATAGAGGGAAATCTCCCGCAGTATTCTCCAATAAGATCGCGATAAAACGCTCCATAGAGCCGAAAGGTGCTCTGTGGATCATTACCGGTCTGTGTTTCTCATTATCATTTCCGATATAGTGAAGATCAAATCTTTCTGGTAAGTTATAATCTACCTGAATAGTTCCAAGCTGCCATTTTCTTCCTAATGCATCTTTCACCATGAAGTCAAGCTTAGGACCGTAGAATGCTGCTTCACCATATTCAACTACAGTTTTAAGACCTTTTTTCTCTGCTGCATTGATGATTGCTGTTTCTGCTTTTTCCCAGTTTTCATCAGAACCGATATACTTTTCTCTGTTTTCAGGATCTCTTAACGAAACCTGAGTCACAAAATCTTCAAACCCTAAAGATTTGAAAACATAAAGTGTTAAATCAATTACTTTTTCAAACTCTTCAGAAAGCTGATCAGGAGTACAGAATAAGTGTGCATCATCCTGAGTAAATCCACGAACCCTTGTTAATCCGTGAAGCTCTCCACTCTGCTCATATCTGTATACAGTACCGAATTCTGCATATCTTTTTGGTAAATCCCTGTAGCTCCATTGTGAAGTCTTATAGATCTCACAGTGGTGTGGACAGTTCATTGGTTTCAACAAAAATTCTTCTCCTTCATTCGGAGTTTTGATAGGCTGGAAGCTGTCTGCTCCATATTTATCCCAGTGTCCTGAAGTTACATACAATTCTTTAGCTCCGATATGTGGAGACATTACGAATTCATACCCTCCTTTTTTCTGAGCATCTGAAAGGAAATTTTCCAATTTTCTTCTTAAAGCAGTTCCTTTTGGTAACCAAAGAGGTAAACCGGCACCTACTTTTTCAGAGAATGCGAAAATTCCAAGCTCTTTACCAAGCTTTCTGTGGTCTCTTCTTTTAGCCTCCTCCAATCTTTCAAGATATTCAGTAAGTTCTTTCTGTTTAGGGAAAGAAATACCATATACTCTTGTTAATTGAGGGTTCTTTTCATTTCCTCTCCAATAAGCTCCTGCAGCATTTAAAATCTTAACAGCCTTTACAATTCCTGTGTTAGGAATATGTCCTCCACGACATAAATCTGTGAAGTTATCATGGGTTACAAAAGTAATTTCTCCATCATTCAGATTAGAGATCAATTCTACTTTGTAAGGGTTATCTGCGTATGTTTTTAAAGCATCTTCTTTAGAAACCGGGTATAAAGAGAAAGTTGAACCTTTCTTAGCGTTTTCTAGAACTTTCTTTTCAATCTTTTCAAAATCTTTTTCAGATAAACTTTCATCCCCGAAATCTACATCATAGTAGAAACCGTTTTCAATAGCAGGACCAATAGTCAGCTTAGCATTAGGATAAAACTCAAGGATAGCCTGCGCCAAAAGGTGAGCAGAAGAATGCCAGAAAGCTTTCTTTCCAAGATCATCATTCCAGGTCAAAAGTTGTACCGTAGAATCCGTGGTTATAGGTGTGGTTATTTCTACTTGTTTGTCATTAACAATTGCGGAAATGGTATTTCTAGCCAATCCCTCGCTTATAGATTTTGCCACATCTAGAGCAGTTACTGCTCCTTCGAATTCTTTGACACTATTGTCTGGAAGTGTAATTTTTATCATTGTTTACTAAAAAATTTTAAGATGCAAAAATACGCATTTTTTATTTAAAATGGTATATTAACGTATATTTGAATTAAAGAATTAATTCAAACCTATGAAAAGGCTCATAACATTTTTTGCACTTTTATTTTTGATCCTTTCTTTTTCTCAAAAAAAAGGATCAAAATTTACAGTATCCTATCATAAAAATATAGATACTTATTTCCTGGCGGAAATCCTTTCTGCAGACCATCGGAAAGTAAATAAGGATTTTGAACTTTTCAAAATTAAAAACTGTTCTACCTATCAGCCTATCGTTAAAAGAGCATTAGAGAAATATGGACATTTGAAGAACTCTAAAATTGCTTATCTAACAGCAAAAATCAATGATACCTTAATACAAAAATACGGCATTGGAAATGATGCTATCATGAAGCCTCTTTTGTCTTATAACGAATTTCCGTTAAAGGGTTGGTATGATAACTATAAATTTGAAAGCAACACATTGACCAAAGCACAAAATGAGGAAGTTACAAGCCTTATTAAAAGTTATATTGCAGAGCTTGAGCTATTTTATAATCAGGAAAAAATAGGGGGATTCTTTCAGGAAAATAAAGCTTTTTATGAAGGTGCTATAGCTGAATATAGCAGACAAATTCCCGTGAATTTCACTTCAGCTATGGAGGCGTTTTATGGAGAAGGCTTTCGTAAGTATATTGTTCTTATTTCCCCTATGATGATGTGGCCTATTGATGACAACGAAGGGCGTGGAATAGGGACAGATGTGAAAGATAAATCCGGAAATAAAACGATCTATGAAATAGCAAGTCCATTTATGAGGGTCGAAAAGCAAGGGCAGTTTGGATATGATAATCAGTTTCAGGCGAGGTTTTTAACCGTTCATGAATTTGGGCATTCTTTTGTTAATAAAGAAGTCTATCGGCATAAAGAAAGACTGGAAAAATTTAAAGATCTATTTGAAAAATCAAATCTAAAAGAGATCATGACCAAAACAAGTGGCGTGGCTGATTATCAAACCTGTGTTGTTGAACACTTGGTAAGATTAGGTGAAATTCAAACAGCGAAAATTCAAAATGATGATGAACGAGCGAAGAAACTGGAAAAATATCACCTGAATAATTATTTTCTCTTTCTCCCTCAACTAGAAGAAAAAATAAAAGAATATGATGCGAATAGAAGCAGATATAAGACATTTGGTGATTTTGTACCAGAACTTATAAAAGTTTTTGAGAACAGCAATATAGAGTATATTAACAAAGAAATAGAGACCATTAAAAAAACAAGATAATTGAAATTTACGAAATATATGAATACAATGACGGATATAAATATTGATCTACACTGTGATTTACTGTACTATCTATTAAAAAAAGGCTCAAAAATTGACGATAAAGAACTCGGATGTTCGCTGCCATATTTACAGGAAGGAAATGTAAAACTTCAGGTAATGGCTATGTATGCAGGAACCGGCGAAGGAAGTACCACTTATGGACTTCAGCAAAGCCAATTATTCTCAGAACTCATCAAAAATGAAAACTTTTTCCTGTTTGAACATGAAAATTATAAGAATCCTGAGAATGAAAACCGGGTAGGAGTTATTGCTTCCATCGAAAATGCATCTGCTTTTTGTGATGAAAACGAAAGCCTGGACTCAGGATTTAAAAACCTTGAAACCATTATTAAAAATACTCAGAAAGTACTTTATATCGGAATTACCCACCATTTAGAAAACCGTTTTGGAGGCGGAAATAATGCCACTGCCGGATTAAAAGAAGATGGAAAAGTGTTGATTGATTATATTGCAGACCGAAAAATAGCCATAGATCTGGCGCACACAAGTGATCAGCTGGCTTATGATATTTTCACTTATATAGATCAGAAAAATTATTCAATTCCTATTCTGGCAAGCCATTCCAATTACAGAACAGTATATAAAAACAACAGAAATCTTCCCGATGAACTGGCCAAAGAAGTTATTAAAAGAAATGGTCTGATTGGTTTAAACTTCATCAAGGATTATGTAGATATTGAACATCCTGAAAGGCTTTATGAGCATATTCAATACGGGCTTGATCTGGGTGGAGAAAACAGTATAGCCTACGGAGCGGATTATTTTTATTGGAAAGATCATCCGGACACATCACGTCACCCGTTTTTCTTTGAAGAACATTCCAATGCATCAGTCTATCCATCTATTAATAGAGAGATTGAAAAAAGATTCTCTTCTGAGCTTGTAGAAAAGATCAGCCAAAGAAACGCTTTACACTTCATAGAAAGTTTTACGAACTAGATATTAATGGAATTTAATCGGATACTTTAACAAATTACGCATTGAATACCATTTTTTTACATGATAATTTTATGTGCCCTTTAGTTTCTTTTTGCAAACTAAAGGACACATTAGATTAATGCTGTATATTTTTAAATGTTCTTATAGATTATCTGCGCAATCTGCAAAATCAGCGCGAGAAAAATCCATACTAACTTTTCCTTTTATACCTCACTTTCTGCTTGATAATCTCAATTACATCCACATTCTGAACCTTAGATTTGATCCACCCATGAATATCAATATAGAATAAGGATCTTCTGTAATACTCATTTGTAGAAAACTCTTCAAGCTTTTTATCAAAAATTTCAAATGTTTTCTGTCTTTGATCTGGTACCTGATTATTCAGATTTTTAAAAAACTGGATACTCTCAAAGTGAAACTCTTCAGGCTTTTTCATCTTTTTAGCAAATTTCAGCGTAGATGCAATGAATTCATCATAGTCTTCATCATTTCCGGATTCGTATTTAGACATTAAAATCAGAATCCGGGTATGAAACAATAAATCTTCCTGTACATTACCCTTTGATTCTATAACTCTCATTGAATATTCAATGGCTTTTTTATACATTTTACTTCCGAAAAACATGGCAGCCATTTTAAGATAAAGAATCATAAAGTGGTGCTCATCGATTCTTTCCCGAAGTTTTTCCATTTTCAATTCAATCTCAGGAATAATTTTTGTACCTGTGAAAAATTCACCTTTCACAAAATGAATGTTCATCAGTGTATTATAATGCGTAAGGAAAATTAGAGACTGAAGATTCTCATTCTGAGCAAAATTTTCAGCGGTAACCCTTGTATTAAATTCCTTGAAATTCTCTTCCAGAATATCAATATTTCCATATAGGAAAAGGATTTTTAACAGATAGGTGTTTCCTTTGATATACCAAACCGGATGGCTGAAAATCATCTCCGGACTTTTATGAAACAGGTCTACCCATTGATAAGCATATTTCAAGGTATATTTATAATCCTGCAGCAATTGGTTTTTCCAGACATGAGCCTTAAAATACCAAAGCTTCTCTGTAAAATTCAACTTATCCAACCTGATATTCTTAATTTCAGCATTAAAAGTGTTTAAAACTTCTTCACGGTCAGAATCATTTTTTACATAACCATGAGTCAGCATCTCGCTATATAATTTCAGAGAAAGATTGGATAATTTTGTAGTATACCTGTTTTGTTTGCTTAACTCCTGAGACTGTCTGATAAGCTCTTCTGCTCGTCCTTCAATACTTCGTGTAATAAACTGAGATTCAATTACTTTTTCGAGATCTATAATCTCGGAAGCAATACTTTTTTCATCCAGTTCCAAAGCCGTTTGTTTGGTTTTATCCAATATTTTTAAAGCCTGTTTGTAAAGCCCTTTTTGGTACAGAATATTGGCAAAGTCCAACTGTTCCCGAAGCTGGATTCTGTAATTCTGATGGCTAGGGTTCATTCGTAAGCTTACTAATATCTGCTTGTAGAGGTGTGCTTTAAGGTTGGAGAGCTGTTGTTTGGTAGATATTTTCTTTTCAAGAATGATGCTTTCGTCATATTCCTTCATTTTATCCATTTCAGAAAAAAGAAGTAAAAATTTAGCATCTACATTAATTCCGAGACGGTTTACATACAGCTTAAACTGTCGCTTTTCGGAAGTCGTCAATGACTTTACCAGTACAAACAAAAAATCTTTCTGCAATTCTGCCATTGTAAATTTTTAAATTTTAAATAATTAAATATCAGTAATATATACTTGTTTCTTCAACTGTTGAATATTGTAATTTTCTGAAAAACTGAAAGTGAAAAAATATTGCAAGCTGTAGTTTTGAACCAAAATTAAGTAAAAAACTTCATTTATGAATTCCGAAAAAATTGAAATTTTTGATACCACACTACGAGATGGGGAACAGGTTCCTGGTTGTAAACTGAATACAAAACAGAAACTGATTATTGCTGAAAAGCTTGATGAGCTGGGCGTTGATATCATAGAAGCAGGATTTCCGATTTCCAGCCCTGGAGATTTTGAATCTGTTGCTGAAATTTCAAAACTCGTAAGAAATGCAAAGGTATGCGGATTGACAAGGGCTAACAAAAAAGATATTGATACTGCCGCTGAAGCCTTACAATTTGCAAAGAAACCAAGAATTCACACCGGAATCGGAACTTCTGATTCACATATCAAATACAAATTCAACTCAACCAGAGAGAATATTATAGAACGCGCTGCAGAAGCCGTAAGATATGCTAAAAACTATGTTGAAGATGTAGAATTTTATGCAGAAGATGCCGGAAGAACGGATAATGCTTATCTGGCTCAGGTATGCGAAGCCGTAATTAAAGCTGGTGCTACAGTTTTGAATATCCCTGATACTACAGGCTACTGTTTACCGGAAGAATATGGACAGAAAATTAAATACCTGAGAGAAAACGTAAAGGGAATTGAAAAAGCAGTTTTGTCATGCCATTGTCATAACGATCTAGGTTTAGCTACTGCCAATTCTATTTCAGGAGCTATCAACGGAGCACGTCAAATTGAATGTACAATCAACGGATTGGGAGAAAGAGCAGGGAATACCGCCTTAGAAGAGGTTGTCATGATTCTGAAGCAACATAAACATTTGAATTTGCATACAGATGTTAATTCCAGAATGTTAAATGAAATGAGTACTATGGTTTCAGACCTGATGGGAATGGCTGTACAGCCTAATAAGGCCATTGTAGGGGCTAATGCTTTTGCACACAGTTCCGGAATTCATCAGGATGGTGTTATCAAAAACAGGGAAACCTATGAAATTATAGATCCGGCTGAAGTAGGAGTAAATGCCTCATCCATCATACTTACAGCCCGAAGTGGCCGTTCAGCATTGGCTTACCGTTTTAAACATATTGGCCATGATGTCACTAAAGAAGAGTTGGATTATCTGTATCAGGAATTCTTAAAAATAGCAGACCTTAAGAAAGAGATAGGCAATGAGGATCTGGCATTGATCATGGAAACATGCAGTAGAAAAATAGTATAAGGGTTTGATTTAATTCAAGATAAAGTAAAAATGAACAACGATAAAAAGACACTTTTTGATAAAGTTTGGGATGCTCATGTAGTAGATACTGTTCCGGACGGGCCACAGGTCATCTATATTGATAAGCATCTGATCCATGAAGTAACCAGTCCACAGGCTTTTGCCGAATTAGAATCCAGAAATCTGGAAATATTCAGACCGGAACAAATTGTAGCTACTGCCGATCATAATGTTCCAACCCTTCATCAGGAAAAACCAATCCGTGATGAATTATCAAGAAATCAGGTTCAGCAGTTAACTGAAAACTGCCAGAAAAACAATATTGAACTATTTGGCTTAGGGCATCAGTATCAGGGGATTGTTCATATTATTGCTCCTGAACTTGGGATTACACAGCCAGGAATGAGCATTGTTTGTGGGGACAGCCATACTTCCACGCATGGTGCTTTTGGATCTATCGCGTTTGGAATCGGAACCAGCCAGGTCGCTCAGGTTTTTGCCAGCCAGTGTTTGCTGCTTAACAAACCTAAATCGATGAGAATTACCGTGAATGGTAAGCTTAACAAAAATGTTCAGTCTAAAGATGTTATCCTTTATATTATTTCAAAAATAGGAACAGATGGCGGAACAGGCTATTTCTGTGAATATGCCGGAAATGTTTTTGAAGAAATGTCTATGGAAGGAAGAATGACCGTTTGCAATATGAGTATTGAAATGGGAGCCAGAGGCGGAATGATTGCTCCGGACGAAACTACTTTTGAATACGTGAAAGGAAGAAAATTCGCGCCAACAGGAGGTGAATGGGATGAAAAAGTAGCCTATTGGAATACCCTGAAAACTGATGATGAAGCTGTTTTTGATAAAGAATTGTTCTTTGATGCGACCGATATTTATCCGATGATTACTTATGGAACCAATCCGGGAATGGGAATTTCAATTCATGAAACAATTCCAGCACCACAAAATGAATCTGAAGCGAAAGCTTTACAATATATGGGATTGGAAGCAGGACAAACTCCATCAAGCATACCAATCAATTATGTATTTATAGGAAGCTGTACGAATGCAAGAATTGAAGATTTCCGATCTGCAGCTCAGTATATTAAAGGAAAAAGTAAATCTGAAGCTGTAAAAGCTTTGATTGTTCCAGGCTCTCAGCAGGTTGTAAAACAAATTTATGAAGAAGGACTGGATAAAATCTTTAATGATGCTGGATTCCAGATCCGACAGCCCGGATGCTCAGCTTGTCTGGCCATGAATGATGATAAAATTCCGGAAGGAGAATATTGTGTTTCCACTTCAAACAGGAATTTCGAAGGAAGACAGGGGCAGGGCTCAAGAACCATCCTTGCAAGTCCGCTTACTGCAGCCAAAGCAGCAATAGAAGGCAGAATTTCCGCTTTTGAAAGTTTAAATTAAAAACAAAACATGCAAAAATTAGTTATAATAAAATCCAGTGCAGTTCCATTGCCGGCAGAAAATATAGATACAGATCAGATTATTCCGGCAAGATTTTTAAAAAGTATTGACAGAAAGGGTTTTGGAGAGAATCTGTTCAGAGATTGGAGATATAATATTCATACCAACGAACCTAATCCTGATTTTGTTCTCAACAACTCTAAATTCAGTGGTGAAATTTTAGTGGCAGGAAATAATTTCGGATGTGGAAGCAGCCGTGAACATGCCGCCTGGGCATTAACAGATTTCGGATTCAAGGTTATTGTTTCAAGCTATTTTGCCGATATTTTTAAAGGAAATGCTTTAAATAACGGACTTCTTCCAGTAAAAGTTTCTGAAGAATTTTTAAAAGAAATTTTGGAAGGAATCAACGAAAACCCAAATAATGAAATTGCGATTGATGTAGAATTACAATCCATCAGCTTTAAAGATACCACTGAAACTTTTGAGCTTGATTCTTATAAAAAAATATGCCTAATGAACGGCTATGACGATATTGATTTTTTAATCAGCAAAAAACAGGCGATTACAGAATTTGAACTAAAAACACAAAAAACAAATGAACAACAATTATTTTAAAATCGCAGTTCTTCCAGGAGATGGAATCGGACCGGAAATTATCAGTGAAAGCATCAAGATTTTGGATGTGATTGCTGAAGCTTTTCAATACAAATTTCAATTCGATTATGGACTGATTGGGGCGGAAGCTATTTTTAAAACTGGAGATCCGTTGCCGGAAGAAACACTAAAGATTTGTAAAGAATCAGATGCTGTGCTTTTTGGGGCGATAGGAGATCCGGCATTTGACAATAATCCCGAAGCTAAAGTAAGACCTGAGCAAGGTTTGTTGAAACTTCGTAAGGAATTAGGATTATTTGCCAATATCCGTCCTTTAAAAACATATGCTTCCCTGATTGAAAAAAGCCCGCTTAAAAGAGAAATTATTGAAGGTGCGGATATCCAGATTTTCAGAGAACTGGTAAGCGGAATTTATTTTGGAGAAAAATTTACAGATCCCGAAGGAGCTTATGCTTACGATGTATGCCAATACAGCAGAGAAGATATTCTTCCTATTGCCCACATGGCATTTCAGGAGGCACAGAAAAGAAATAAAAAACTGACATTAATTGATAAAGCGAATGTATTGGATACTTCCAGATTGTGGAGAAAAATCTGCCAGGAAATCGCTTCGGAATATCCGGATGTGCAGCTAGATTATATGTTTGTAGATAATGCAGCCATGCAGTTGATCCTTAATCCGAAACAGTTTGATGTTATTTTAACAGAGAATATGTTCGGAGATATTATTTCTGATGAAGCAAGCGTGATCGGAGGGTCTATCGGATTGCTTCCATCAGCCTCAGTAGGAGAGAAGAATGCATTATTTGAGCCTATCCACGGTTCATATCCACAGGCAAAAGGAAAAGGAATTGCGAATCCTATAGCTTCCATTTTAAGTGTGGCCATGATGCTGGATCATCTTGGATTACAGCCTGCTGCCAACAAGCTTAGACAATCTGTAGAGCATGCTATTGAAAACAAATATGTGACGATTGATCTTAATACAAAGCAATATTATTCTACCAGTGAAGTAGGAAGCTTTATTGCAGATCATATTAAATATTCTGAAAAGTCCTATTATAATTTTGAGAATGTAAAGATCGGAAAATCAACCATCGTATAATTAGGTTAAAGTTCACTTAGATAGATAGTTAGAAGAAAGGTTCTGCCTCGTATGAGACAGAACCTTTCAATTTTTATTTCCTGAAATGTTTTAATCCTTTTAGAAAAATGGATCTTAACGACTCATTCTACTCTTTTGTATTATCCGTTTTTCCTGATTTGTTTTTGGACGCTTTCTGAATGTCTTCTTTATTAATATCAGGGGGATTAACCTTTTCCGATGACGCAGGAATATTTTGGAAATCCTGATTTTGTCTTTTGGTTTCTGCTGAGTTAGCAGATTCCTTTTTTTTGTTATTTCCTTTTGAGTCCATTGCTTGAATTATTTTTAGAGTCCAAGAATACCGATCTTTCCGGTCTTATCTTCTATAGTATAATTCAAAGCTTTTGCCAAAACAAAAATATTATCAAGATTTTCCATTAATTGCTTACGCCCTTCGGTTCTCAACTGGTTTTGATCTATAGATTTTATTGCAGTTTCTTTAGCCTTTACCGTTACATTTTTAATATCCTTTTCAGAAATTCTATTAAAAAAAGAGTCATCCAGAGATTGAATTTCAACGCTAGGCGTAATTTTGATATCTGCATCAGGAAGTTCAGTGATGACCAGCTTTTTGTTGATGGAATCTACTTCAATCTTCATTTTATTCAGATCATAAGAAACCTGAGCATTGGTCTTTGTAAAGGTAATGATGCTGTTACTTGAAACTTCCTTACCCATGAATTCATAGCCCATTTTGGTTTTCTGCATGGTAGAATTGTTCTGTTCTATCACCACCATCTTATTCATTTTAGAAATCTGATTGGTCAGAATATAATAATCTGACTTTTCCGTTTTCTTACCAAGATTCAGACAGGATTTAAGCCCAAAAAACAAAAGTACCATAGCACCGGCACCGGCTACAAACGATAAAATTGGTTTATAATTTCTCAAATCTATTTAAAAATTTCTTTAATTACAGATGAGTTATCCTTTTTCAGAATTTCAACTAAATCTCTTTCAATATATCCGCTGGTAGGCATTTCTATGATTCTGCCTAGTTCTTTTCCATATTGTTTCACGATAATGGTAGGAACCTTTTGGATGTTGTAAAGCGTTTCATCTCCACTAGGAGATTCTTTTTTACGATTAACAGCAATAATCGTCATTTTTCCTTCCGGATAACCTACTTCTTCCAATATCTTTGTTAATCTTGGAAAATCTCTGTGACTGTCTTCACACCAGGTTCCTATAAAAACGACAATATCATAGGTCCCTAATTTTTTCTTTTTCAGTTCACTGATCGCTTTCTGATCCAGAGTATATTCATCATGCTCCTTTACGTACCAATCGGCATAGGGAGCTTTTAAAAACTGTTCTTTCAGCTGATGCCCAAGAAGCATTTTACCGTCTTTTTCAGTAGTAACTTCACGGTTAACCACTACTTTTTGAGCACTAAGCTGTTGAGTAGCTAAAAATAAACTTGAAGCGGCAACAATATTTGTAATAAATTTTTTCATATTTTATTTCTCAATAATTGACTTTAGATCAGCAGGAGAGTAGTATTTGTTTTTTAATACTTTATGATCTGCTTTTCTGTAGACATTGAACTTTTCACCAGATTTTTCATAAAAAGATTCTACGTCTTTTTCTTTATAGAATTCAACAGTTTCATTAGCCTGGTCTTCGTTATCACATGCTTTCGACATGTTGGAACGCTGAACTTCGTTGAATAGCTCTACAAATTTGTTGCCAAGTCCGAATTCCAGTACAGCACCACTTAAAACATACTGTAAATCACAAAGAGCATCTGCAATTTCTACAATATTATTATCCGCAATCGCTTGCTTCAGTTCATTAAGTTCTTCCTGTAGAAGTTCTACTCTAAGATTACATCTTTCCGGAGAAGGAATTTGTGGGGTGTCTAGAATAGGGGCTTTGAAAGTAGTATGGAATTCTGCTACTTGGTTCAAACTATCAATTTTATCCATGAAATTTTTTATTTATGACAAAGATAGAAAACGATTTGTTAATGGTGAAATGTAGGATGAAAAATAAGAATCATTAAATGAATGATTATTGGAAATACTTATTTTTTTAATCACAGATTTTCCACAGATGTTTGTGTTTAAAAATGTTGGGCCGGTTTATTATTTGCAATATTAATAGTCTGTAAGATATTCTTATGTATAATCATCTGTGTTAATCTGTGGTTTAAAATTCACATTAATAATTTCTAGCCAAGGCTACAATATTGATATAATTTACGAACCTTTACTTTAAGAGCAATAAAAAACCACAGCTATAGAGCTGTGGTTGTAGTTTGGGTTTAAAATATGCTGATGATATTCAATCATTCAATTTCCTGATATTCCCAGATTCCGGAGATATTTAATATTTCTAAACTTGGCTGTTTCTCTCCATAGCTAAATATACAGATATAATTGGTGCTGCAGGATGTACAGTGTGTTCCGAAGTATAAGGTAGGCAGATCATTAACAGTTAATTCTCCATAATGCTGCATTCTCTGCGAAGTCTCAGTAACCATTTGATTTCTTAATAACTCAGATCTTGATAGTACTTTGTCTTCATTATAGATTTGAAAAATTGGAAACCCTGATTGGTAGGGAGATATTTCAACTGTGTTTTCATGGCCGCATTCACAGCAGGTAAATTGGGTTACTGCAGCCGGAATGGTTTCATCATTGATGAATCTGTCTTTTTGGACCAAAGCTTTTTTACCAATCTTTATCTTTTTCGATATTGAATACATCTGAATTTAATTTAGTTCTGAATAACGGTTCCCTCCAGGTTAGTGTATTTCCCGCTTGGACTTTTCTTAATGGTAATTTTTATATACCCTTCTTCTGCTAATTTATTCCAAGTTTTCGGATATCCGGTATTAATATCAATAGGAATTTTCCACATGGTCTGTTTTCCGTTTCCGGTTTGGTTAAACCAGGGAATAATATCTGCCGTTTGAGATTTAAAAGGCAATGCATTAAGGACATCTATTTGATAATAGAAATCATATTTATTTTCAGGCTGGTTTAATGCTCTTTCGGCGAATGTATACACATACCCATTGATGATTGGGCTGGTAAAGTTTCCACCTAACGTTGGATTTCCGGTTCCATTATAGCCTCCGACAGCACCGCTATATCTGTCATATTTTTGTCCGGCCTGTATGGCAACATCATCCACAATATTATATCCGCCGTTTGCAGGGGGCCATCCACTGTTCAGGTCGTTGGCCTGAAATAGTTTTTCCAATTCCTTCCAGTTTCCCTGTTTGTACAAATCAAATGCCTGAGCTCTGATTGTTGGGTTTACTTTGTTGCCGGGATCATAGGTTGCCGCAAAATCATTAGCATCTTTGTAAAATACAATTTTAACCGGACTTGGTTGGATAACGATTTCTTCTTCTCTGTCATCAGAGCTGCAGGCCATAGAAAAAGAGGCAATGGCCAAAATAAAGAAGTACTTAAATAAATGTTTCATATAAAAAATTTTAATTATGTAAAATTTAAATAGGTATCTTCAGGGATGCAGATCAATGCTAATGCTTGTCTATAGAAAGATTATTTTTTGTGTACCGTTATAAAAATGTTTGATTTCTACTGTGTGAATTGTTTCTCACATCGAAAAAAGAACCAAAATAATAGAATAATTCATTGTTAGAAAAGCTATTGAAAGCTTCCCCTAAATACAAACTGGTAACGGCACAATAAAAGAATATTATTGAGTGATAAAATTAACCAAAAATATAATAATATGTAAAATTATTTTTAACAAATCGTAATTATTGAAATTAATTACATGAATATTAGTGTTTTAAGTAATAAAATATCAAACTCAATAAAAAAGACCACTCATATGAGTAGTCTTTCCAATTTATATCTGAAATGTCTTATTTTTTGATAAACATTTTTGAGAATTTCTCAATCTGGATCACATAATTTCCTTTTACCAGGTTGCTTACATTTACTGTTCCGTTTTGAAGAAAGCCTTCAATGACCAGTTTTCCGGACATGTCATAGATTTTAAATCTTTCTGATCTGGTATTTGAAAGTGTTAAAATATCCTTCACCGGATTTGGATACAGTTTAATTTCTGTGGAACCTGCCGTTTGATTTTCTGCAGTAGATAACTCGCTGGTGGTTACAGAAATATTGGCATTATTAACATCAAAGAAGATATGATTGCTTCCCTTTACCATAATTCTCCCTGAATGTGTTGCAACATTAGGAATGACTACAGCTTCTGAACCATCATTAGGCGTTCCAGCCAGTAGAGTAGCCCAGGTTTCTCCATTATCTGTAGACCAAAGGATATCTACATTGGAAGCATTGATATTATTGGCCGTTGTTCCTGCCACATCCCAGGTTACTGTTTGTGAGCTCCCACCCACATAAGATAGGGCACTGTTCTGAGAAGTGATAAGGAAAGGTCCGGCAAGAGCATTCACTGTGATTTTAGCGTCATCAGAATTGTTTCCGGCTCCCCCTAATCTGTTGTCTCTAACGGTAAATCTGAAATTCAGATCTCTTGAAACAGAAGATAATGCTTCAACATTGATCTCTTCTCCCATTGTTTCTGTAGCTCCTTTTAAAATAGTTTCCATTTGTGGAAAATATCTTATTGGAGAAACTGTAGGTACCCATGATCTGAATGTTGGTCCCGCGGTTTTAGTAGCTGTAGCCGCAGAATTACTTCCTGTTTGAGAAGATGTTCCATGATCCACCTGTTCCCAGATATAGGTAAGTGAATCTCCATCAGCATCAGTTCCCGAACCTGTCAGTACAAATGCCGTGCTTTTAGGAATGGTATAATCTGCTCCGGCATTAGCTGTAGGAACGGTATTTCCTGTAGGTGTATTGACAGAACATGTTTTTGTTTTAATATTATTTGTGATCTGTTCGATACTTTGGGCATGAAAAAACGGATCTGAATGTTTTTGTACATCATAAAGCGTAATTCCCGCATAACCCATAATTGTAGATCCGGAACCAGGTTCTACGGGTTGTAATCCTGCTTCTGTACTATTTGACCATGTGTGGTTTCCTCCAAACTGGTGTCCCATTTCATGAGCCACAAAATCAATATCAAATGTATCCCCTGAAGGAATGCCATTAGAAGGAGAAGTGTATCCACTTCCTTTATAATTTTCAGGATAAGTAGTTCCCTGATAAACATAAGTTGACATATCATCACTGCATAAACAACCTATGCATCCTGCATTTCCGCCGCCGCCTGTAGCACCGAATAAGTGGCCAATATCAAAATTGGCATTCCCTATTTTTGAATTCAGGTCGTTCATTAGCTCAAAATTCCACTTGTTCATTTGCCAGGATGCAGAAAAGGGATCGTTATTGGCATCTGTATAAACAATAGCATCATTATTGGGAATCAAAACCATTCTTGCCGCAAAATCATTCTCAAAAATACCATTGACGCGTGTCAATGTATTATTCATAGCAGCCAGAGCATCAGCTTTTGTCCCCCCAAAATAGGCTGCATATTCTCCTGTACAAGATAGTGCCAATCTGAATGTTCTTAAAACAGCATCATCAGCATTTTTGGCGGTAACTGCATTTGAGGTTCCTTTTTGGGCAGATTCCAGCACTTTGCATTCGAAATTATTCAGATCACTCTTTCTGTCAGAACGTTTATAAACAGCGTAAGTGGAAAGATCTTTGGTGTAAGGTTCAATAAAAACAGCCGATTTATCACCATAAATTTCCATGGAGGATAGACCTAATGAAGAAATACTGAAATAAACCGTTGATGCTTTATCCTCTAATCCCTGGCCGATATAGGATTTAATATCCGGATATTTAGCGGCCAATTCAGGATCAAAATTTGAATTTTCTGTTACAGTGAAACGTTCCATTTTTCCTGATGAATTGGGAAGTGAAATAATAACCGATGATTTTTCCGTTGCTCTTTTAGGCGTTCTTGCCAGCACACTTTTTAATCCATTAATGTCCAGATGAAAAATTCTTGGGTTGTTAATATTTTTCATATTCTCATGAACAGAGGATAAACCTTCTTTAGATTTTCTAGACCATAGGCGATCTGTTTGCGCGGAAGAAACGCCAGATAATATCAGCATCCCCATCATTAATAATTGTTTTTTCATATTGCAGTGAATTTTTTTATATCATTCAAAACTAGTAAAAATTTTATTAAAATGTTATTTTTCTTTAGAATAATTTAAAATAGTGATTAAAGAAAATATTCAACTCCCTGAATATAAACCCATAAAAAAACTGCCCTATAAATAGAGCAGTTTCACATCGTTTACAATTTTTATGGTGACTAGTTTTTAATAAATCTTTTAGAGATCTCTCCAATCTGGATCATATAAGCTCCTTTAATCAAATTGCTTACGTTCACAGATCCTCTCTGAAGTTTTCCTGAGTCAACAACTTTTCCACCCATATCAAAGATTTTGTAATCTTCGGATGTTGTATTGGAGATATGCATGATATCTTTTACCGGGTTAGGGTATAACTTAATATCTGTCATCAAATCTTTCGTATTAGAAAGTTCTCCTCTTCCTGAAGAAACAATATTTACTGAATAATCTTCAACCTGTCCGTATGTATAAGCCTCACAAGATGAAGTAGGAATTGAGCTGTATTTCATCATCACTCTCATTCTTGTTGAACCAAGAGTTGCTGTTGATGGAATCGTAACTGATCCTGTAACCGGGCTTGTTGTAGAACCAGCTTTAGTCCAAACAAGTTCACCACTATCTGTAAAGTCTCCATCTCCGTTATAATCAATATAAACAGCATAAGCTTCACTATACTTCGTAGAAGTCCAAACCGGAGTGATAGAAAGCGTATAAGCAGTTCCTCTTGTTACATTGGTGGAAATAGAAGTAAAGTTTTCATAACCAGCTGTTCCCGTTGAAGTATTGTTGATGGTGCCGAATTTTACATTACCGATTCTTTCATCAGCCGTATTGGATGCTGAAGCTGAACAGTAAGTAACCGTTCCTCCGCCGGCAAGTGTTGTAACATTCACTGTATTACTTGAAGAAGAAGCATTACCTGCTGCATCTTTAGCTTTCACAGAGAAGCTATAAGTAGTGGATGGAGTTAAGCTTGTTACTGTATAAGTAGTAGAAGCTGTAGAACCTATTAATGAAGCCCCCATATACACATCATACCCTGTAACCCCTATATTATCTGTAGCTCCTGACCAGGAAAGGTTTGTACTTGTAGAAGTGGTTCCTGAAGCAGCAAGGGTAGGTGCAGTAGGAGCAACCGTATCAGGTGTTCCGGATCCTGCATTTACAGAAATATTTGAATTATTTACATCAAAGAAAATGTGATTAGATCCTTTTACCATAATTCTTCCTGTAGTGGTAGAAACATTAGGAATTGTTACAGCCTGTGAACCATCATTAGGAGTTGCAGATAGTAAAGTAGTCCATGTATTTCCACTGTCAGTAGACCAAAGAATGTCTACATTAGCAGTGTTTACACCATTGGCTGTAGTTCCTGCCACGTTCCATGTTACGGTTTGAGAACTTCCTCCGGTATAAGTTGTTGCTGAATTCTGAGATGTCACCGCAAAAGGTCCCGCAGTACTGTTTACTGTAATTACAGCATCATCAGAATTGTTTCCTGAACCTCCTGCCTTGTTATCACGAACGGTAAATCTGAAGTTTAATGTTCTGGCTACTGAAGAAAGTGCTTCCACAGTGATCTCTGTGCCTGCAGTAGTAGTAGAACCTGCTAAAACAGATGCCATTCTTGGGAAATATCTTGTAGGAACGGTGTTTGGTGCCCATGATCTGAAGTTAGGACCTGAAGCTTTTGTTGCGCTTGCTGCAGAACTTGCTCCGGTTTGAGAAGAAGAAGCATTATCCATCTGTTCCCAGATATAAGTTAATGAATCCCCGTCTGCATCAGTTCCGGTTCCGGTTAGTACAAATGGAGTTCCTTTTGGAATTGTATAGTCTGAACCTGCATTGGCTGTTGGAATAGAGTTTCCTGTATTTGTATTTACTGAGCAGGTTTTAGCTTTGATATTATTGGTAATTTGTTGGATACTTACAGCGTGGAAAAATGCATCAGAGTGAGGTTGAACATCCTGGCTGGTAATTCCCGCATATCCCATGATCGTTGATCCCGAGCCTGGTTCCATATTCACACCTGTGCCTTCATTTCCATGAGAAAAGGTATGATTTCCACCGAATTGATGCCCCATTTCATGAGCCACATAATCGATGTCGAAATTGTCTCCTGATGGAATGGAATCAGCAGGGGATGTGTAACCGCTACCTTTTGAGCCGTTTGTACAGATACATCCGATACATCCTGCGTTTCCACCACCTCCGGAAGCTCCAAATAAGTGTCCGATATCATAATTAGCTTCTCCAATAACAGAAGTTAATGTACTTTGTAATTGGGAATTCCAGCTGCTCATTCCTGATGCAGCAGAATAAGGATCTGTAGAAGCATTGGTATAAATAACCGCGTCATTGTTAGCGATAAGAACCATTCTTGCAGCAAAATCTTTTTCAAAAACACCATTTACACGGGTCATTGTAGTGTTCATTGCAGCTAACGCCTGTGCTTTTGTTCCTCCAAAATACGCAGTATATTCTCCTGTACAGGATAATGCCAGTCTGAATGTTCTCAATTTAGCATCATCAGCATTAGGTCTGGCTGCAATGCTTGTAGATACTCCTTTTTTAGCAACATCTATTACAGTACATTCAAATTTACTAAGATCATCATTTTTGTCAGATTTTTTGTAAACAACATACGTAGAAAGATCCTTTGCATAAGGCTCAATGAATACTGCTGATTTATCACCATAAATTTCCATGGATGATAGCCCTAGTGGGGAAACACTGAAATACACAGTTGAATTTGGATCTTCAAGTCCCTGGCCTACATAAGATTTAATGTCAGGGTATTTTGCAGCTAATTCAGGAGTGAAGTTGGAATTTTCTTTTACTTTAAAATTTTCCATTCTGCCATCAGAGTTCGGGAATGAAATGATGACTTCTGATTTTTCGCCAGCTGCCAGTCTCTTTGGAGCTTTAGCTAAAGCGTTTTTCAAACCATTAATATTCAGGCTGAATAATCTAGGATTTCTGATTCCTAATTTGTTTTCAAAGGTCTCTGAAGAGGTTTTTGAGAATTCCTGAGACCAAAGGCGGTCAGTCTGTGCGAATGAAACTCCTGTAATAAGAAGCATCCCAAGCAGGGTTAATTGTCTTTTCATATTAAATATTTGTTTTTATTATGGTATATCGAAATTAATAAAAAATATATTACGAAAAACAAAAATTTTTAAGAAAATTTTAGAATATTCATTTAATGTATTATGCAATACATTAAATATACTCAAATTAACATTGTCCCAAAATGAAAAAATGACATGCGTAATTTACGCATGTCATTCATTATCAATTAAAATAATTTCAGTTACATTTTATCATCAGCAGTAGGGCCATAAAGTCCGGGAACTTTATTTCCGGTTGATCTTAAATAAACAACCAATTCACCTCTGTGATGATACAAATGATTATAAAGAAAACCTCTTACTACCTGAATTCTTGGTGAAGCAGGGAAAAGAGCATTTCCATTCATTTCCATCTTCCATTCGTTAAAATAAGTGCTTTCATCAGAGTCTTCCAAAACCTTCTGTGCTTTAACTACATTTTCTTCAAATTTTGCTACAATATTTTCAGCTTTGGAAATATCACCTTTGTCATACTGATATTTTCCCATGTCAAAGACATCCTGGTTAAAGGTAGGAGCGTACCAATTATAAACTTCCGCAATATGAGAAGCCAACTGGCCGGTTGTCCAGTTTTTTTCAGACGGTTTCCAGTCTAAAGCGCTGTCAGGGATTGCTTTTAAAATTTTTCTAGTGTTTTCAGCTTCGTGCAGAAATTCATCTAAAAGTGCCTGTTTAATCATTTGTATGAGGGTTAAAATTATTTTGTAATATCTCTTCCAATCACCAGTCTCTGGATTTCAGAAGTTCCTTCACCAATAGTACAAAGCTTAGAATCTCTGTAGAATTTCTCAGCAGGGAAGTCCTTTGTATATCCGTATCCTCCGAAGATCTGAACAGCATTGTTGGCAATTCTTACACAAGCTTCAGAAGCATATAATTTTGCCATTGCTCCTTCTTTTGTCATTTTCTGCTTAGCATTTTTCAACGTTGCAGCTCTTTGAATCAACAATTCTGCAGCATCAATTTCTGTCGCCATATCAGCAAGCATAAAATTGATTGCCTGGAATTCAGAAATTGATTTTCCAAACTGATGTCTTTCTTTAGCATATTTTAAAGCTGCTTTATAAGCTCCTCTTCCTGTTCCTAAACTTAACGCAGCGATAGAAATTCTACCACCGTCAAGAATTTTCATAGCCTGTTTGAAACCTTCACCCACTTCTCCTAAACGGTGAGAGTCTGGTACACGTACGTTATCGAAAATTAATTCTGCGGTTTCAGAAGCACGCATTCCTAATTTATTTTCTTTTTTTCCTGAAGTAAATCCAGGCATTCCTTTTTCCAAAACGAAAGCAGTAGAGTTATTTTTAGCTCCTTTTTCACCTGTTCTGGTCATTACCACAGCAATATCTCCTGAAATAGCGTGAGTAATAAAGTTTTTAGCCCCGCTAATGATCCACTCGTCACCATCTTTTACTGCAGTGGTAGACATACCCCCTGAATCTGAACCGGTATTGTGTTCTGTTAATCCCCAAGCTCCGATTACTTTTCCGGAAGCCAACTGAGGAAGCCATTTATTTCTCTGTTCTTCATTTCCGAATTCATAAATATGATTTGTACAAAGAGAGTTGTGCGCTGCTACAGAAAGACCAATAGACGGATCTACCTGAGAAATTTCATCAAGGATAGTAACGTATTCATGATAGCCTAAACCGGAACCGCCGTATTGCTCAGGAATTACGATTCCCATAAAACCCATTTCTCCCAGTTGGTGGAATAAGTCTTTTGGAAAAGTCTGGCTTTCATCCCACTCCATAATATTCGGTCGGATATTCTTCTCTGCAAATTCTCTAGCTGTCTCCGCTATCATTTTGATGTTGTCAATTGTCTCTGTATTCATATTGATAATAGTTAGTTCCCAAAGATAACCAAATTGACGGAATGCTAAAAAAAATTATTACATCCATAATATTATCATAGCCAATATTTTAGTTTCCAATTTTTTATATTGTGAGAATTAATGTATTCTTAATAAAATATTCAATCTTTTACGTATTTTATTTTACTAATTTAGCCCTCCAATTTTACAGCATGAAAAAAATTCTACTTCCTATTATTTTGATTTCTTCTTATATCTTTGCGCAGGCTCCTGCCGGATATTATAACGGTACCACCGGATTAAGCGGCTATGCCCTGAAATCTAAGCTTCATGATATTATCTCGGAAAAGGTTGTCAGCTGGCATTATACCAATCATCTTCCGAATCTTTATAACCAAACGGATCTTGATGTCTATTATGATTATACACCAGCTAATAACACAACTATTCTTTTAGATATTTATTCTGAAATACCGAACGGACCGGACGCTTATGAATATACAAGCAGTCAATTGGGTGGAGGTAGTGCGGAAGGTACAGGATACAACAGGGAACATATGATGCCTCAAAGTACTTTTTACAGTAACTATCCAATGTATTCAGATCTTTTCTATGTGATTCCTGCTGATGCTAAAATTAATCAGTTAAGAAGTAATTATCCTTATGGAATTTCCAGCACAGTTCCTGCTAACATTTTAGCTACCTTTACAAATACTTCTAAGATAGGAAAGAGCGCTATTCCTAACCTTCCTTATACAGGGTATGTATATGAACCTATTGACGAGTTTAAGGGTGATGTAGCAAGATCCGTATTGTATTTTGCTTTAAGATATGAAGGAAAATTAGGAACATTTAAGTATAATGCCAATGCTAATCCTGTTTCAGACACCAATCCTTTTGACGGAACCGAAGAGAGAGCGCTTGAACCAGCCTATCTTGCTATGTTAATTCAGTGGCATCAGCAAGATCCTGTTTCTCTCAGAGAAATCAATAGGAATAATGCAGTGTATGTTCTTCAGAAAAACAGAAATCCTTTTATAGATAATCCGGGATGGGTAAATGCTATCTGGAGCCAAACACCGGACGCTATTGCCCCTCAGGCGCCTTCTAATCTTACTTCTACACAAACGAGTGCCTATTTCACAAACTTAAGCTGGACTCCAAGTGCTGATGCTGATGTTTTGGGCTATAAAGTGTATCAGAATGGTACTTTAGTGGCTTCCACAAAAGGAACATCTATCAGTATAGATCATCTTACACCTTCTACAACCTATAATTACACTGTAAAAGCATATGATAATGGATATCTCCAATCTCCTGACAGCAACACAGTGCCTATAACAACTCTAGCTACAGATGTTTACGCTAAGGATCTTTTTATTTCAAAATATCTGGAAGGATCAACTAATGAGAACAGAGCTCTTGAGATCACTAATAAAACAGGCCATCCTGTAGATTTAAATAATTACAGACTATCTATTCAATTACAAGGACAGAATAACAGTCTTTATTTTCCTGCTCCTTTTGAAATGGAAGGAACTATTCAGAATAATGAAACATTTGTGGTATTGAACCCATCCGCTACTTTTTCATGCTTTACCAAAGACCAGGCAAAATTTGTAACTGCTGCTCCTCAGATGACGTTTTATGGATATAATTATCTTGAATTGAGATATAAATCTACTACAGTAGATGCATTGGGAGTTGTAGGGCAGAACAATTCATCAGCTTTAAAAGATGTTTCCTTATATAGAAAGGCTACTATTAGTCAGCCTGCAAATACTTTCAATATCAGTGAATGGGATATTCATCCCGTAGATTATTGCCAGAATCTTGGTGGAACACTATCTACTACAGAACTTATTGCATCCAAAGATAAAAAGTTAGGAATATATCCAAACCCGGTATATGATCGTCTTTTTGTAAATGGAGAAATTGAAAAGATAAAAACAGTCCAGATTATTGATTTTTCAGGAAAAGTGATCCTTACCGAGAAAGATCCGTTCAGAAACAAGAAAAATATTTCTGTGCAGGGAATTCCTACGGGAACATATATCTTAAGGCTGGATGATCATACTCAGCAATTTATTAAGAAATAAAGAAAGAATACTTATTACTTTTTTAAATTATACCCTCCTGACAGGTTTTTGAAACCTGTTAGGTTTTATTTTTTTAAGAGGTTGTAGTCTTTACCCTTGACAAGGTTTCAAACCCTGTAAAGGGTAGTTTGCTAAGAATCATTAGCCCTGATAGCAGCGGTTACCCCACAGCATGCGGAGGAAAAAGACAGGAGCGAGGAGTATGAGCGGATAGCAGGAAACAGCTCCTCGAATAAAAAAAGTATTAAAAAAGTTGAGTTAATATTCAACGCATTATGAGAGTTTTTCATTTTATTTAATCTTTTTACAATTTTCTGATTTCATTTAAAGCCTTAAAAACCTTATGGTTACTATATAATCGATATAAGCAGATTTACTAATAATTAATATCTATAAGTGTTTCTGCTTATATTTTTTATTTATAAGTAATTATGCTTATATTTGCAGTATGATAGCGGTCATTACCGGTGATATTATAAATTCACAGCATGCAGACACTGAAGTTTGGATTACCAAGCTTAAAAATCTTCTCGAAACCTGGGGAAGCGCTCCTGGCACATGGGAAATCTACAGGGGAGATGAGTTTCAGTTCAAGTGCAGTATTGACTCTGTTTTCTGGCATTTTCTAGCCATAAAATCTCTTATTAAAAGTCAGGAAAATCTGGATGTAAGAATGGCCATAGGCATTGGTGAAGAAAGTTTTTCTTCTGAAAAGATCACCGAATCTAATGGTACCGCTTATGTAAATTCCGGGCGACTTCTGAATGACCTGAAGAATGACGGGCACACTGTTGCGATTAAAACATCAAACGATTCTGTTGACAGGGATCTTAATATTTTATTGAAATGGTCATCCAAGGATTTTGATAACTGGACTATGGCTACCTCAGAAATCATTCATGAAATGATTATGAACCAGGATATAACTCAGGAAGATCTTGCCAAAAGATTTGCTATTTCACAGTCTTCTATCAGCCAGAGACTGAAACGAGCCAACTATGAGCTCATCGTGGAAACCAATCAGTATTTCAGAAAGAAAATATCCGAACTATAAACATGATCTTTATCAAACTCATATTGGCACATCTACTCGGAGATTTTATACTTCAGCCAAATTCATGGGTTGCTGATAAGGAGAACTATAAACTAAAAAGTAAGTTTTTATACTTCCATGTTCTGATTCACACTGCTTTAAGCTTTATTTTTCTTTGGGATCTGCAGCTTTGGTGGGTTGCTGTTTTAGTAGGTGTTACTCATTTTCTTATTGACGCTGCTAAACTTAGTTTCCAGACTATCAAAACAAAGAAAAGATGGTTTTTTATCGACCAGCTACTGCATATATTAGTAATTGCAGGAGTATCTTTTTATTTCGGAGAATTTGATTTCAGTTTTTTACAAAATCAGGAATTTTTAAAAATACTAATGGCAGCTTTGTTTCTGACAACGCCGGCTTCTATTTTTATCAAACTCCTTTTATCATCTTGGACACCCGCTCCGGATGGTCCCAACACTATTCAAACCGAATCTTTATCAAGTGCCGGAAAATATATCGGAATTTTAGAACGTCTGCTGGTATTTACCTTTATTATGGTGAATCACTGGGAAGGCGTAGGTTTCATGGTAGCTGCCAAATCTGTTTTCAGATTCAGCGACCTTGCCCAGGCAAAACAGAGAAAACTTACAGAATATGTATTAATTGGTACATTATTGAGTTTTGGACTGGCTGTCTTAACAGGAATAATAATTAAATAAATCAATAAATCTAACTACAATTTAGAAAGTAAAATTATGAGTCAAAAGAAAGAAATGTTGTACGAGGGGAAAGCGAAACAGGTATTTGCTACCGATAATCCTGATGAAGTAGTAGTACGTTTCAAAGACGATGCTACAGCATTTAACGCTCAAAAGAAAGGGCAGGTTGACCTGAAAGGGGAAATGAACAACGCCATTACCACTCTTATTTTTGAATATTTAAATGAAAAAGGGATCAAAACTCATTTCATTAAAAAACTAGACGAAAGAGAGCAGTTGGTAAAAAAAGTTTCTATCATTCCTTTGGAAATGGTAGTAAGAAATTACTCTGCAGGAAGCATGGCACAAAGATTAGGAGTGGAAGAAGGAATCAAGTCTCCGGTAACCATCTTCGATATCTGCTATAAAAAAGACGAATTGGGAGATCCGCTTATCAACGATCACCATGCTGTTTTCTTAGGAGCTGCTACGTATGAAGAACTTGATGAAATGTATGAATTATCTTCAGACATTAATGATATCCTTATTGAGCTGTTTGATAAGATCAACATTATCCTTGTAGACTTCAAAATCGAATTAGGAAAAACGTCTACAGGTGAGATTATCCTTGCTGACGAAATTTCTCCTGATACTTGCAGACTTTGGGATAAAGATACAATGAAGAAGCTTGACAAAGACAGATTCAGAAGAGACTTAGGAGAAGTAACTGAGGCATATGTTGAGATCTACAACCGTCTTAAAAATCTTTTAGAGAAATAAGATTTCAGATACCAGATTTCAGATATCAGATATCAGATGTTGGTACTGAAAATACTTTGTTAGTTAAAACAAAATTAAAATTTGAAGTTAGCTTTTAGTCTGAGGTCTGAAATCTGGCTTCTAAGATCTACAATTAGAAAAAATAGAAATGAAAAGTTTAGACATTCATAAAAGTGAATATTTAAAACAGTTTGAAAACCAAGTCTACGGGAGAAATCTTTTCAGAACTCAGGAAGAGGAAAGACTAGATGCTCCTAATGAAGAATGCGGAATCTTCGGACTCTATTCAGATGAAGATCTGGATACATTTTCTCTTTCACAATTCGGGCTTTTTGCGTTGCAACACAGAGGTCAGGAAGCTTGTGGTATCTCCGTTTTAAAAGACGGAAAAATTACAAACATGAAAGATGAAGGATTGGTTTTAGACGTTTATAAAGACATTCAGGAACCTGAAACTTTTATGGGAAATTCTGCAATTGGGCATACCCGTTATACCACTGCAGGAGATAAAAAGAAATATAACTTCCAGCCCTTTTTCGCGAAAAACGAATATGACCAGATTATACTTTCTATAGCGCATAACGGTAACCTTACCAATGCAAAAGAATTAAAAAATGAATTAGAAGCTGAAGGCGTAGTTTTCAGAGCAACTTCCGATTCTGAGGTGATCCTTAGATTAATTCAGAAAAACCTTGATTTAGGACTTCGTGGAGCTATTAAAGCTACTATGGAGAAAATTGAAGGGGCTTATTCCGTAGTAGGAATGACAAGAAATAAGTTTTTTGCTTTCAGAGACTTCAATGGGATTCGACCATTAGTTTTAGGAGCTATTAATGAAAATTCTTATGTAGTAGCCTCTGAATCTGTAGCACTAGATGCTGTAGGAGCTCAGTATGTACGTGATATTCTTCCTGGAGAGATTATTTATACCAATGAAAATGAGCCTGGAAAACTTCATTCTTATATGATGGATGAAGCTAAAGGAAAACAGAGAATCTGTTCTTTTGAATACATCTACTTCGCAAGACCTGACTCTACCTTAGAAAATATCAATGTGTATGAGATCAGAGAGAAGTCAGGGGAGAAGATCTGGGATCAGGCTCCTGTAGAAGCTGATTTGGTTATTGGTGTTCCGGATTCCGGAGTTCCTGCTGCCATTGGGTTCTCAAAAGCTTCAGGAATACCTTTCCGTCCTGTTTTGATTAAAAACAGATATATCGGAAGAAGTTTCATTGTTCCAACACAGGAGATGAGAGAAAGGGTAGTGAACCTTAAGCTTAACCCGATTATTTCAGAAATGAAAGATAAAAGGGTAGTTATTATTGATGACTCTATTGTTCGTGGAACAACCTCCAAGAGATTGGTTAAAATTCTTAAAGATGCTGGAGTAAAAGAAATTCACTTCAGAAGTGTTTCTCCGCCAATTATTGCTCCATGCTATCTGGGAATTGATACTCCGTCAAAAGATGATCTGATCTCAGCAAACATGACTACAGAAGAACTTAAAAACTATTTAGGAGTAGATTCCTTAGAGTTTTTAAGCATAGACAACTTAAAAGAAATTTTAGGTTCTTCTAATCACTGTTTTGGATGCTTCACAGAAGAATATCCGGTAGGAAAAGGAGAAGAAACAGTATTATTTAATTAATATTTCTTACATAAAATAGAAAGAGTCAGGTAAAAAAATGCCTGGCTCTTTTTGTATGATGTCATTCCGGGGAACCGAGGAATCTCAAAAACTTCTTCCTCTATTCACACCAAACTATATTAAATGTAGCATAACCTTAATATTCCGGTATTATACAGTACATAAGTAAGTTTTAATTTTATCAGATTAAAATTTTCAGGAGTATGAAGCACGCATTTTTATCAGGTATATTTCTTATTGCCTCCCAATTATATTCAGCCCAGTCTTTCGATAATCAGGCTCATCGTGGGGGAAAATCTCTATATCCGGAGAATACAATCCCGGCTATGAAAAACGCTTTAAAAATGAATGTGACGACCCTGGAAATGGATCTGGCCATCACAAAGGATAAAAAAGTAATTCTTTCTCATGATGCTTTCCTTTCTCCTGAATTAATCACCAAGCCAGATGGAACTTATATTCCGAAAGATTCCGGTTTCTACTACAAAATTTACGATATGCCTTATGCAAAAATTCAGACATTTGACGTAGGACAAAAGAAGCTCGACAATTACCCGGATCAAAAGAAAATGAAGGTACAGAAACCTCTTTTTTCAGATATCATAGATACATGTGAATCTTATTCCCGTGAATTGAAAAGACCTTTACCTTATTATAATATAGAAACCAAAACACGCCCATTTTCTGATAATATTTTTCATCCGGAGCCTAAAGAATTTGTAGACCTCATGATGAAGACTATTATAGAAAAAGGAATTCAGGATAGAGTTATTATTCAGTCTTTTGATCCCAGAACGCTTGAGATCATTCATAAAGAGTACCCCAAAATAATGACGGCTTTACTTGTAGAGAAAGTTGATGATAAGAAATTAGAGCAACAACGGGCCAATTTCAAAAATATTCCGGTGGAAAAATTTAAATTATATCCAAACCACCTGAATGGAGTAGCAGGAGATATGAAGTTTTTAAGCTTTACTCCAACCATTTATAGCCCGGACCATAAGCTAGTAACCCCTGAACTTGTACAGGAATGTCATGCATTAGGAATGAAAGTAATCCCTTGGACCGTTAATACCAAAGAAAGATTACAGGAATTAAAAAACATGGGAATAGACGGTGTGATTAGCGATGATCCCAGAATATTTCAATAATTATGGGGTCTGTCATTCCGACGAAGGAGGAATCTCAATGAGCTTACTAGAGTTGACAGCACAATATTAAAACTATACAACAAGTGGATATTAGTATTACAAAAGCTAATTAACCAAAATATAAATAGCCGGAAGAAATTCTTCCGGCTATTTTATGCGATGCAGAAATCTGCATCTGGAGTTAAAAAATTGGTTTATTATTGATTAGAACTTATAGTTCAGACCTAATTGGAAAACTCTGTTGTTATTTTCTGCAGCTGGTCTGCTTTTCTCAATTTTTGTCAAGCTGTTCGTATATCTTGCACTGATTCCGATATTGTTGGTAATATCATATCCTAAACCTAGACCTAGACCAAAGTTGAATCTGTTGATAGCATCTTTATTAAGGTCATCAGATTGAGAGCTGCTTGTTGTTGTAGTTACACCTCCTGTGGTACTTGCTACAGTAGCTTCCCCTTTAGTTTTTCCGTTGATAAAATAGCTGAACTCAGGACCCGCTTCAATATAGAATTTGTCTGTAGGTCTCATCTGAACCATTAAAGGAACTGAAATATAGTTCATTGTTACTTTACTTTCTCCTTTAGTTTTTACAGTAGTTGCTCCTGTAGTAGTTTCTGTTGAATAGGCTACATCTCTTGCTCCCATTTGGTTATATAAAACCTCTGGTTGAAAACTGAATTGTTTAGAGATAGGAATGTTTACAAAAGCTCCGGCATGGAAACCTAATTTTTGGCTGTTCATTCCGAATTTTTGCTCACTGAAATACGCTGAGTTTCCTCCGGCTTTAATACCGAATCTTACAGGTTGAGCGTCTTTTTTAAGAGGTGATGTATTTACAGTTGTTGATTCCTGAGCAAAGGCTAATGTACCAGCAGTTAATGCCAGTCCTAAAAATAACTTCTTCATAATTTTTATTTTTTAATTTTTACTACTTGATGGTCTTTCAACCATTCGCGGTTTATTTTGCAAAATGCTTGCCAAACTTAAAAAACATAGATATACAGCTGTTTTTTAGAGGTTTTGCAATTGGAAAAAAGAAGTATTATCTTTTGTTTATGTAAAATATTTCAATACATATGGAATATTTGTGATAAATTTTATGTTAAATTTATTGTATTTTGAAATATACATTAATTGAGAATAATTATCTTTTCTAAAGATGAAAACTTTAATTTTCAGCACTTCCATCCAAAACAAAAAACCAGGCATTGAAAATGCCTGGCTCACATCGAAAAATAATAAATATCTATTTGAATTTATATGCTACACCCACCTGAAAAGCGTTGTTTCTTGCTTTAAAAGCGTCAAAATCATCCTTCATAATATTGGTAAGTCCTGCAGTAAATCTAGCTGTTACCCCAAATTGTGGTGTAAAATAATATCCAGCACCAACACCTATTCCAACATTGAATCTGTTAAAACGATCCATATTTATTTTGTCTGAATATTTTTCACTTTGATAAGACGTGAAATTTCCCGATCTTTCAGTAATGGTAACATCTCCTTTTGATTTACCCCCTAATAGAAACCCAAATTCAGGACCTGCCTCTACATAAAGCTGAGGAAGAATATTATACTGTACCATAACTGGTAGAGCAAGATAATTTAAGTTTATTTTGTCGTTTGCCTCAACAGTAACCGTTTGATTTCCTTCAGAATTTCTATATCTTGCTTCTGATTTTGACCCTAACTGGCTGAAAAGAAGCTCAGGCTGAACACTGAATTTTTCTGCTACTGGTATATTTACAAATACTCCCGCATTAAAACCTGCTTTCATTTTCTGATCATTATCATAATAGCCATCTTTTTCGTCATTCCTTGAAATAGTGGTTGCATTGAATCCTGCTTTAACCCCAAAAGTAATAGGAGAAGATGACTTAGTTTTTTCCTGCGCATTTATAAAAAGGCTTCCTGCAAATGCCACTCCTATGAATAATTTTTTCATGATTATTAATTTAAATTTTCATTTCACACTGCAGCAAAATTCCCGCCAAAGAGATAAAATTGATAAAAGTCATATAAAAGCGAAAAAGTCAGATTTAACAAGTAAACCTGGCTTTTTCTATTGAAATCAAAATGTATTCTATTTAGTATGGAAATATAGTTTGTATTTCCGTTATCTATTTCTCTGTTTTAAATCAATATGTAATATCATTTTTAAATTACCCTTTCATTTTGAAATCATAAAGTACAAAATGTATCTTAAAGATCCTCTTAAAACTGATATAATTAATACTCTATACGCAAATTCCTTGCCAAAAAAATTAAATAGAGATTTAGATATAAAAAAACCGGATTACATAAATAATCCGGTTATAATTTTTGTTCTTAAAGCTAAACGTTAAGCTTAGAATTTATAAGATAAACCAGCTTGGAATACTCCATTTTTAGCAGAGTCACCACCGATTCTGTCTTTAACAACATCTGTTAAACCTGCAACATATCTCAAGTTAACACCGATGTTAGGAGTGAAGTAGTATCCTGCACCAAGACCAAGTCCGAAATCAAAAGTTTTCATTCCGTCTTTGATATCATAAGATCCAGAGTTATCTTTTCCTTTTGCGCTTACTAGGAATCCAAATTGAGGACCAGCTTCTACATATAAGTTAGGAAGAGCATTGTACTGGAACATTACCGGTACAGCAATATAATCTAAATTAACTTTATCACTGCTGTCATATTTAGATTTTGCTCCTACACCGCTATAAATTACTTCCGGTTGCACAGAGAAATCCTGAGCTACTGGAATTGTAGCAAATAACCCACCGTAAAATCCTACTTTTGAATTAGCCTCGAAGTTTGAAATATTAGAAACGTTAAGACCTGCTTTAATTCCAAATCTCACTGGAGAAGAAGCTGTATTACTTGAAGTTTTTTGTGCGAAAGAGAAAGTACCTGCTACTAATGCTAGGCCTAAAAGAATCTTTTTCATAAGTTTTTATTTAATAGTTTTTAAGTTTTGTTTAACAATTTCTTTATATTCAAATTGCGTGCCAAAAAAGGCATATTGATATTATTTATCTTTATAATAGGGCATTATGGATGGTAATTTTAAATTCATACCATAGAAAAGCAACTATATTTCATTAACATAATTTAAGATTTATAATAAAAAAAGACCAGATTAAAAATTTAACCTGATCTTTTATTGAATATAAAATTTGTTACTGAATGTTTAAGAAGCTTAATTGAATTTATAAGCTAATCCTACCTGGAATACATTGTTTCTGATTGCATCAGATCCACTAGGTCTGTTTTTTGCAATATCCGTTAAACCGGCAACATATCTGGCTGTGATTCCAAAGTTTGGAGTGAAGTAGTATCCTGCTCCTAAACCAACACCAAAGTTAAATGTATTCAGGTTATCTTTATAATTGTCTGTTGTAGAAGACTGACCTGTAGATTCATTTTTAACTTTGTTCTTAGCACTTACCATGAATCCGAACTCTGGTCCAGCTTCTAAATAAAGGTTAGGAAGTGCGTTGTACTGGAACATTACCGGTACTGTAATATAATCTAACTTAGTAGAATTTGAGATGGTTGTACTGTTGTTTAACTTATAGTCAGATTTCTCTCCATACTGAGAGTACAATACCTCTGGCTGGATGCTGAATGAAGACGCTACCGGGATGTTGGCAAATACACCAGCATTGAATCCGATTTTAGATTTTTGGTCATCTAAGCCTTCAGTCTTTGAAATTGAAGAAACGTTCATTCCTCCTTTTACCCCAAATGATACAGGGCTAGAAGAAGTTTTTTGTTGAGCGAACGCTAATGTTCCTGCAGTTACTGCTAATCCTAAAATTAACTTTTTCATAACTTTAAATTTTTAATTTTTACTCTTTCTTAATTTTAAATTTTACTACTTGTCCACATTTCTGTTGAACGCTGGAGATCTTTCAAATTGCTTGCCAAAAAATAATTCTGAGGATAAAATCAATAACAAAACCACCTGAAAAACAAGTGGTTTTGTTGTTACAGTGTTGGCTTACAGTTAATTAAAAAACTAATTAAACATTTGTTTAGAAGTAATCTAAATTGACAATTTTGTTAAAACAATCATTTAAAAAATAGAATAATTCACTAACACCGGTTATGCATCATTCAGTTTTCGGTAAAAAGATAATGATTCAATGATGTTTTTTTGGCTGCACTGGTAATCATAATTACATTCACCAATACCGGTAAGCAGAGAGAAATTAATCTTACTGTCCACATTCTTTTTATCATTTAAAAGCAATGCTGTAATATCTTCATCTTTAAAATCACTGATATCTAAATAAGGATAATATCTCTGGATGTTTTCAATGATTGTTTTTGAATCTTCTTCTGAAATAAGATTTTCAAGATATGCCAGATGGGCTTCACAAATCATTCCCATTGCAACAGCCTCACCATGAAGAATAGGGTTTTCTTGCTGTAAACACAGACTTTCCACCGCATGACCTATTGTATGTCCGAAGTTAAGGGTTTTTCTGATATTGCTTTCATGGAAGTCTTTTTCTACAACGTCCTGTTTAATATCCATAGAATTCTGGATGTAAGGGGTTACAGCTTCCACATCAAGTTTATGAAGCTGAATCAGCTGATTCCAGTGAGCTTTATCTGCAATAAGGCCATGTTTCAACATTTCAGCAAATCCACTTCTTAATTCTTTAAAAGGCAATGTTTGTAAAAATTTAGGATAAATAAAAATTTGTTCAGGGAAAGCAAATGTTCCCACCATATTCTTATAATGCATCAGATCAATTCCTGTTTTCCCGCCAATAGAGGCATCACACATAGATAAAAGGGTAGTAGGAATATTAATGAACTTAATTCCTCTTTTATAGGTAGATGCTACAAAACCACCCATATCTGTAATGACACCGCCCCCCAGGTTAATAACCAATGCTTTTCTGTCTGCCTGCATTTCTGTAAGAATTTCCCAAAGCTGATTGGCTGTCTGGATATTCTTCATTTCTTCTCCTGCTTCAATCTCCAGGATTTCAAACCCAAGATCTGTCTCCATATTGCCTAAAAGAACGGGAAGGCAGTATTCATGAGTGTTTTCATCCACCAAAATAAAAATTTTACTGAATGTTTTCTCGTGAAGAAAGGTGTTAAGCTGAGAAAAATTATCGTTTAATATTGTTATCATTTTCGAAAATATGTAAGGTTAAAATGTAAACTATACTGCAAAGTTATGATTCTTAATTTTTAACTCGTAACTAAATTACTATCTTTGCAGAAATTTTTAGAATGAGCAGAGATAATAATAATTCAGACAGACCAAAGAGACCAAGAATTTCAACCAAGAAAAGTTCTGATGATTCTCGTGCTTCCAGATCTGGAAATTCTTCAGGATCAAAACCTTTTAAAAAGCCTTTCTCTAAAGATGGGGCAAGAAAAGGTCCCGAACATTCAGGATCCAACTCAAGATTTGAAAAGAAACCTTTCAAGAAAAACACCGGAAGTTTTAATACCTCTAGTGATGATTCTGAATCAAAATCTGAAAGTAGGGCTTATATCACGAATAAAAGTGAAAGCTACGAAAAGAAATCTTTTGGAAAACCTAAGAGAGGTGGAAAAAACTTCGATGCCAGAGATAAGTATGAAAGAGGCAGCTTAAAATATGGTAGAAGACCATCTAATGGAGATGATAGAAGTGAGGACAAGACAAGATCTTTTGTACAAAAGAGAAGATTGAATAAAATCGAAAAAGATGTTCATAAAGACAGCATCCGTCTTAATAAGTATATTGCTAATTCCGGAATCTGCAGCAGGAGAGAGGCTGATGAGCTTATCACACAAGGGCTTGTAGAGGTAAATGGAAAGGTAGTAGATGAAATGGGATATCAGGTACAGAAAACCGACAGAGTTGTTTTTGACGGACAAAGTATTACACCGGAAAAACCGGTTTATGTTCTTCTTAACAAACCAAAAGGGTATATTTCTACTACTAAGGACGATAAAGCAAGGAAGACAGTAATGGATCTTGTAGCAAATGCTTCTCCTTACAGATTGTTCCCAGTGGGGAGACTAGACCGTTCTACGACAGGGGTTATCTTATTGACTAATGACGGACACATGACTAAAAAGCTGACGCATCCATCTTTTGATGCTAAGAAGATTTATCATGTAACCTTGGATAAGAAGCTGACTGGTGAAGATTTGCGTCTTATTGCAGAAGGAATCCGTCTTGATGAAGGGGTAGCAGTAGTTGACCAAATTTCATACATTGAAGGTAAGCCTAAAAATGAGATCGGAATTGAGATCCACATCGGATGGAACCGTGTTATCAGAAGAATTTTCCAAAGATTAGGATACGAAGTAGAATCTTTAGACAGAGTAATGTTTGCCGGATTAACGAAGAAAAACATTAAGAGAGGTCACTGGAGAATCCTTACAGAACTGGAAGTAAATAACCTTAAAATGCTTTAAAATAAAGATAAGCTATGAACTCCGGTTCAGGCTTTGATTGAAATCATTATATTTTAAGTGTAAAAAATAAAAAGCGCAGAAACTAGCTTTCTGCGCTTTTTTATATTATTAATTTGCAGCGTCCTGGAGACTCGACCATCAGCATGAGGAGATAGGATTGATTCCATGTGCTGATGGAGGCACCAGTCTTGATGATTGGACCATAAGTGGAGCTTTATTTGAAAATGCGGTATCACAGGCCAAACTTGCACAACGAACAAGTCAGATTGCAGATATCCTTTGGCATCAGGGCGAAAATGACTGTTCTCCGGAAAAAGCTGAGAGATATGGTGAGAAATTTTCTGTAATCATGGAAGCATTACGTCAGGAATTAAATATTCCGGAAGTTCCTCTAGTGATAGGAGGTTTAGGAAACTTCCTATCCGAAGGGATCTTTGGGCAGTATTTTGCTTCATACCCGTTAATTAATCAAGCATTGGAAGGATTTTCGGAAACTCATGCAAACTGTTACTTTATTACGGCAAAAGGACTTACAGCTAATGCTGACAACATTCATTTCAATGCCATGTCACAAAGAGTATTGGGTGTGAGATATTATAGTGCGTTCCGTGATTTAAAACATCTTCTTAATCCTCATCATGATGAAGAAAGTATATTAGCAACAATCTATAACCGTTCTTATACAAAAACAGAAAAAATCAAACTGCTGGAACATGAATTTGCAGTTGGAAATATTGAACCTAAAGATTTTCTGTCAGAATTAACTATACTGAATCAGGAGTGATATATTAATGTCAATAAAATAAAACAGTACCAGTGATGATACTGTTTTATTTTTATACATTTTAGGATGTCATTACTATGTTATCCAAGTACGGTTACTCCTTTTTCAATCATTTCATAGATTGCATCTCTGCCATTATCAGGTTTTACATTTACAGCTTTGGTTCCGTTGAAGTGAAGACAGGTAATATATCCGTTTGCTACAGCATCCTGAGCTGTGAATTTTACACAATAATCCATTGCTAATCCAACGATTTCCACTAACTGAATATCATGGTATTTCAAGAAGTCATCCAATCCGGTTTTCATGAAATGATTATTGTCCTGAAAACCACTATAGCTATCAATTTCAATATTCTTTCCTTTCTGTATGATATGAGTAACCTTGCTTTGGTTTAAGTCCTTATGAAATTCAGCCCCAAAAGTTCCCTGAATACAATGATCCGGCCACATAAATTGCGGTACACCGTTCAGAATAATACTTTCTCCCACCTTACGTCCGTTGCTGCTTGCAAAACTTTTATGTCCCACAGGATGCCAATCTTGAGTTAAAATGATCTGGTCATATTCATTTTCTTCCATCAGAAGATTGATATAAGGAATAATCTCATTGGCTTCCGGTACTGCTAATGCTCCGCCTTCACAAAAATCATTCTGTACATCTACTATTATTAATGCTTTTTTCATATTTTGATTTCTCGAATTTTTGATAAATTTACAAAACTAATTGGCAAAAATTTGTCCAAAACTGAATTATCGGACAAAACGGCAAAAAAAATTAAAGGTTGGAAGCTGGAAGAAAGAAGTTGGAAGTTACTTTTAGTGATACAACAACGAACTGTCAGCTTTAAAAGGAGTATCATCATTTTTTTGACCATCATTACTTCCATCATCCATCATCCATCATCCAGCCTTTTAGCGTATCTTTGCAGCAAATAAATAGTTTTTATGTCATTTGAATCGTTAGGATTATCACACAATATTATTCGTTCTGTTAAAAAACTGGGATATTTGAAGCCTTTTCCCATTCAGGAACAAGCCGTACCTGTTATTCTGCAAGGGAAAGATCTTATGGGAATTGCACAGACAGGTTCCGGAAAAACAGCTTGTTTTGTAATGCCTATTTTAGAAAAGCTACAGAATACAGAAGCCAAGAAAGGGCGTAATGTCCAGGTTTTAATATTGGTTCCTACTCGTGAATTAGCTATTCAGATTGACGACGTTTTCAGAGCATTCACAGAAAATTTGAAACGTGAAATACGAACTATGGCGGTTTATGGTGGAGTTTCTATCAACCCTCAGATGAAAGGAATGTTTGGAGTAGAAGTCCTTATAGCAACTCCAGGACGTTTATTAGATTTGATTGATCATAATGCGCTGAGTATTTCAGAAATTCAGCATTTGGTAGTTGATGAAGCGGATAAAATGTTTCAGTTAGGTTTTGGAGAGGAGATGAATAAGCTTTTTGCTTTGATGCCTGTAATGAAACAGACGACTTTATTCTCAGCAACTTTAAATGATAAAATTGCTGAAATGAAAGAACGTTTATCTATTAATCCAACAATTATTGAAATTAAAAAAGAAGAAGTTGAGATTGATAATATTGAACAGTTTGCTTATCATGTTTCTCCGGAAAATAAGGGGCCTTTTTTACGATATCTCATTAAGGAAAAGAAAGTTGAAAAAGCTTTGATATTTGTTTCATCTACGAGATCTGCTGACAATTTAGTAGAAAAACTTAAAAAGAATAAAATTAAGGCAGTGGCTATTCACAGTCAGAAGTCCCAGGGTGCCCGAAGAAATAATTTAGAAGAATTTAAATCTGATGGAGCCCAAATTTTAGTGGCTACAGATTTAATCGGGCGTGGAATTCATATCGATTATCTGCCTTGTGTTATCAATTATGAACTGCCGCGTTCTCCTTTGGATTACATTCACCGAATTGGTAGAACAGGCCGTGCCAACGAAAAAGGAACTGCCATTAATATTCTGACAGATGATGAGCTGCAGCATTTTAGAGTAATTCAAAAGAAAATGGGTAAAAAAGTACCTTTGGAAAGAACAGAAGGAATTAACCTGCATGGTTACTAAAATAAATTAAAATAAAAAGTTCCGATTATACACAATTGGAGCTTTTTTGTATTCCTTACTATAATCATTACAATTAACATTTTTTTCATATTCAAATTTCTCGAATTTTAATAAATTTACAGAATCGGATAAAAGCTTGCCCAAAACTGGATGACCATACAAACCAACAATAATTAAAAGTTAAAAACCTGAACTATGAATGATCTTGAGAACAAAAAATTTCCAATAGGACCGTTTGAAGCACCGGAAAACATCTGTGATACCACTTTAGACACCTATATTAAAGAAATTAAAGACTTTCCTGGAAAACTGAAGAATCTCATTGAACATTTTACAGACGAACAGCTTGATACGCCTTACAGAGAAGGAGGGTGGACAGTGAGACAGCTTGTTAATCATATTGCTGACAGCCATACCAACAGTTTTATCCGTTTTAAGTTAGCGCTTACCGAAGATAACCCAACCATCAAACCTTATGATGAAGCTAAATGGGCTGAACTTCAAGACAGCATTCACATGCCGATAAAGCCAGCCATGAGAATATTAAAAGGAACTCACCAGCGATGGACAACACTTCTTAAAAGTCTTACCAATAAACAGTTTGAAAGAACCTTTCATCATCCTGAACATAACAGAAATTATAATTTAAGGGACAACCTTGCCTTATATGTCTGGCACTGTAACCATCATTTTGCCCATATTGAAAACCTGAAGAAAGAAAAAGGTTGGTAAAAAAGTACTTGACTCATCCAATATATTATAAGGAAATTACAGAAAGGATTTCGAAATTATCTGCAGACAGCCAAAAAAAATGGGGAAAAATGGATGTCTGCCAGATGCTAACACATTGTGATCTAGTTCTTCAGGTCGCCCTGCGAAAAATTGAACTTCCTTCCATTAATCCTCTCTTTGAGACCATAGGGATCGTTACAAAATTGGAAATGTATGTTTTCAATAACGGAATTCCCAGAAACATGCCTACTTTTCAAAAACTAATCGTTAATTTTGAGTGTGATTTTGATGAATCAAAAACCAATCTACTGAAAACGCTGGAAGAATTCCGGGAAGCCTGTGAAAACAGAAAACTACCTGATAGACACAGATTATTCGGAAACATGACTGAAAAAGACTGGGAATTTTTAGAATATAAACATCTAGATCATCACTTAAAACAATTTAATGTATGAGTTTTTTTGATAAAATATTCGGTGGAAATAATAATGAAACCTCTGATCAAAAATCTTTCTGGAAAAATATAAAGTCTGAACAAGACCTGGAAAAAGCCATTGAAAGTTCTTATCAACATAAAATAGCAATATTCAAGCATTCAACAAGCTGTTTTATCAGCAAGACTGTATTGAGAAATTTTGAAAAGGAGGTTGAGAACTCTGATCAGGAGGTAGAAGTATATTTTCTTGATTTATTAGCTCACCGATCTCTTTCCAATAAAATTGCTGAGGATTTCGGGATAAGGCATGAAAGCCCACAGCTGATTGTTATTGAAAACGGAAAGCCCGTTAACAGCGCTTCGCACCAGGACATTTCTTTAAGCCAGATTGTATAATGAAGAATATTAATAATTATTTAGCCAAAGTTTTAAATGTTCCTCTTCAAAATGTGAACACCTGCAGCCTGCATTATGAAGTAAAAAAGATTCCTAAAAATCAGTTTCTTCTTCAGTATGGTGAAATATGCCGACATATATTCTTTGTAGAAAAAGGACTCTTGAAAATGTACTCTATTGATAAAAACGGAAAGGAGCATATTATACAGTTTGCTCCTGAAAGCTGGCTGATTTCTGACCGAAGCAGTCTTTATTTCAATGAAAAATCCAATTATTATATAGAAGCAGTAGAAGATTCTGAAGTTTTGTTTCTGCATCCTGATTTCTTCAATAAATTAGTAGAACAATTCCCGAACAGTATTGAGCGTAGCGATTTTCTGCTTCAGAAACATATCAGAAGTCTTCAAAACAGGATCAATTCTTTATTGGGAGAAACGGCAGAGGAAAGATATATGAAATTTATTAAAATGTATCCTGATCTGCTTCTTAGAGTTCCTCAATGGATGATTGCCTCTTATCTTGGTATTACTCCGGAAAGTTTAAGCCGTGTAAGGAAAGAACTGGCAAGAAAGAACTTCGTTCCGGATAATAAATAATATAGAATGGAAGCTGGAAGAGGGAAGTAGGAAGTTATATTGAACACATAAGAACTTCGGATGCTATTGTTAAAGTATTCTTTACAATTGCAATATGAATAAATATGGAAGTAATTATTTTTACATTTCCATCTTCCAGCCTCCATCTTCCTTACTTCAAATAAATCTTTTTAGCGAGCTGTCCAATCTGCTTGAGTTTTGCCTGCGTATCTTCTGACCAAGGAAGTCCAATACAAAGTCTCATACAGTTTTCAAACTGTTTCTGGAAAGTAAACATTCTTCCGGGAGCAATACTTATATTCTGTTTGATGGCAAGATCATAAAGCTCTGTAGTACGGATTTTCTTATCAAATTCTACCCATAAGGACAATCCTCCCTGTGGGCGACTGGTTTTGGTTCCTTCCGGAAAGTATTCAGCGATGGTTTGTACATAATTCTGATAATTACTTTGCAACGTCTTTCTAAGCTGCTGAAGATGCTTTTCATACCTTCCGGACTTCAAGAAGTTAGCAACAGCCTCATTCACAATTGAAATAGAAGATGTGGAATGCAAAAGTTTAAGCTTTAAGATCTTATCTTTATATTTTCCAGGCGCAATCCAGCCTACACGATATCCCGGAGCCAATGTTTTTGAAATAGAGCTACAATACAGCACATTCCCATCTTTATCAAAAGATTTGCAGCATTTCGGACGGGTAGAGCCAAAATAAAGGTCTCCATACACATCATCTTCAATCAAAGGAATATTATTTTCTGAAAGGATTCTTACAATTTCTTTCTTATTCTCATCAGGCATGCAGCTTCCCAGAGGAGAATTAAAATTAGGAATCAACAAACACAAATCAATTTTGGGAATCAGTTTTTTTAAGGCCTCAATTTCTATTCCGGTGGTAGGATGGGTGGGTAATTCTAAAACTTTTAATCCCAATCCGTTGGCCAGCTGAAGAATCCCTGGATAACATGGACTTTCAATAGCAATAGTATCTCCTGGTTTCCCTAAGGCCATTAAACAGAAAGATAGGGCATTCATTCCGCCATTTGTAGTAATCAGATCATTTTCATGAAGATTTCCAGCCCATTGTAATGAACGTACAGCAATCATTCTTCTCAGCTTCAGGTTTCCCTGTAGTTCTTCATATTCTGTTCCACCTTCTTTTAATTCTCTTATAGCATGTACAATCTCTTTTTTCAGTTTGGCCTGAGGAAGAAGATCTCCGGATGGAATTCCAATGGAAAAGAAGGTGATATCCTTTTTACCCATATTTTCATAGACTTTACTGATAAGCTCATCAGGTTCGTCATTATTGGCAATCAAAGAAGGACGGCTCACTTCAGGCAACGGAAGCTTTACAGACAACAATTGGCTTACAAAATATCCGGATTGTGGCTTAGATTCTACAAGAGATTGAGATTCCAGCTCAAGAAAAACACGTTTAGCGGTGTTCATGCTTACCTGATGTTCACTGCATAGCATTCTTACAGACGGAAGTTTATCTCCTGCCTTTAATACTCCGCTTTTGATCTGGGAGGCGATGCCATCTGCTATTTCTGTATATAAAAATTCTTTACTCATTTTTTTAACTGTACTCATACAAATATACAAAACTGATACTGTGTTTGTTTGTTTTTCCTCTTTAATTTTGTCCTTATAATTAAAAGTTTATCAAAATGATGACAAATACAATTTCAAAAGACCAGGCTTTAAGCGGCTGGATCAATGGTTTCATAGGCGTATTGCTATTTAGCGGTTCTATGCCAGCCACCAAGCTTGCAGTGATGGAAATGGATCCTATATTTGCAACAATTGCCCGTGCAGTGATTGCAGGAATCTTAGCGCTTTCCGTTTTATTGATTTATAAGGAAAAACGCCCGGCAAAACATCAGTTATTTTCCTTAGTACTGGTTGCTATAGGGTGTGTCATAGGATTTCCTTTACTTTCTTCATTAGCCTTGCAGTATCTTACCTCTGCTCATTCTATTGTATTTTTAGGAATGTTACCTTTGGCTACTGCTATTTTCGGGGTTTTCCGTGGTGGAGAGAAACCACATCCTGTATTCTGGATGTTTTCTGTGATTGGCAGCCTTTTAGTTGTTGGCTATGCTTTTTCTCAGGGTATTTCCGCTTCTCCAATTGGAGATATTCTGATGCTTGTGGCCATCATTCTGTGTGGAATGGGCTATGCAGAAGGAGCAAAACTATCTAAAACATTGGGCGGATGGCAGGTTATTTCATGGGCTCTGGTTATATCTTTACCTATTATGCTCCCTTTATTTTTTATCTATTTCCCTTCCAATATTGAATCCATAAGCTTTAAAGGTTGGTTTGGATTAGGTTATATTTCCCTGTTCAGTATGTTTATCGGGTTTATATTCTGGTATAAAGGATTGGCACAGGGTGGAATTACCACTGTAGGACAGCTTCAGCTATTACAACCATTTTTCGGTCTTGCTTTAGCGGCATACCTTCTTCACGAACAGGTAAGCATAGGCATGTTGGGAATTACAGTTGGAGTGATTCTATGCGTTGTAGGTACTAAAAGATTTGCAAAATAGGGATTAGCACCCATGTATTATAAGGTTTAAGCCCGTTATCATCAATGAAAACGGGTTTTGCTATTCTATATAGTCATTTCATCCAATAAGATCCGGATCTAAATATTGAGAATAGTCCTTAGGCTTTAAGTACTTTAGGTTTAGCTTTCATCACCGCGAAATATGATGAAGTAAAGGCAGATAAACTTTGATAACCTACTTTGTAGGCTACTTCACTTAACGTATATTGTTTTGTATCAATAAGTTCAATGCTTTTTAATATTCTGGTCAGTTGAAGGTATTTTTGTAAGGTAATTCCTGTTTCATTTTTAAAGTTTCGCTGAAGGCTTCGTACTGACATTTGTGCTTTGGCCGCCAGGGAATCAATATCCAGATTATATTTAAAATTGGAATTGATATCATTACAGACAGGAATTAATCTTGTATCCTTAGGAATAGGAATTTCAAGCCCATTACTTTCTTTGCAAAAGTTCGGAAGACTCTTTAATATGGCTTTAAAGAAAATATCCTGTTCTTCGTTTTCATCCAAAGACTGGTTCCATTTTGAAGCATACAGCAGCATTTCTTTCAAAACAGGAGGAACAGCAAATACATGAACATTCTGATAAAAGTCTTCTTCAAAAACAGATTTGAATAAAAAGACCATCAGATTAACTGTTTTTGCTTCTGAAGTAATTTTATGTGCTTTTCCGGACGGAACCCAGATCACGTGATGCTGAGGAACCAGATAGATTTTCTGATCAATATGAAAATACTGGTAACCCTCTTCCACAAAAGTAAGCTGTGCACGTTTATGAACATGCTCGTAGTCGTCGTGTTTCCAGTCTTTTTCAAGCCATACATAAGCTTCTTTTTCGATGGTGTCTACAAACTGGCTCTGTGTTTTTTCAATCAGTCCACATTTCATGCTGTCGTTTTGTATATATTTTTTGGCAAATTTAATAAAAACGACAATATTAATTTTGTATCATTAATTTATATCCTGTTCAGAATGAAAAAAATATGTTCTTTTTTTATTTTAATTTTACTATTTAACACCACACAGATTATGGCACAGCATAAAGCTAAAATACTGGTTCTTATCCATTCAGACAATGGCGGAACCTACGAACTGGCAAAAGAAATTGCCAAAGGTATTGAGAGCGAGAATAATGCTACTACTTATATCAAATTGGTTAAGTCCTCACAGAATCAAAATCTGAAAGGGTTACCGGTTGCAACAGTAGACGAGCTAACCGACTATGACGGAATTGCTTTTGGATCACCGGTTTACTTCGGAAATATCAGTACCGGAATGAGTGAATTTTTATCTAAAACTGTTCAGCTTTGGACCAATCATGCTTTGGAAGGAGTTCCGGCAACTGTTTTTATGTCTGCAGGAAGCGGTGCGGGAAAAGAACTGGCTCTTCAGGCTTTCTGGAACAGTCTTGCCGTACATGGAATGATACTGGTATCTAATGGAATCCGTGGAACTGAAGAGCTGAATAAAGCTATTCCACAAGGAAATTCAGTACTGGGAATTACCACTATGGCTTCTCTGAAGGATGTTGAACGTCCTACAAAAGGAGAGGGAGCTCTGGCGGAGCTTCAAGGCAGAAATTTTGCAAAAGTATCGTTGGCATTAAAAGATACACGTCCGAAAAGGACTGCTGCCATTGTTGAAAATCATCAGAATTTTAATGAAGTTTTAAAACAAAAAAATATTATTCTTCCACAAGTTCCTAAGCCTGCAGGAAATTATCAGCCATTTGTACGTTCAGGAAACCTTGTTTTCATCAATCAGGTTGCTTTAAAGGATGGAAAAATTTTCAATGCCGGAAAGTTAGGGGTAGATGTTACTGAACAGCAGGTAAAAGATGCTACCAGAGTTACTATGCTGAATGTTCTGTCTGTTCTTAATGAAGCTGTTGGCGGTGATCTCGGCAAGGTAAAACAATGTGTGCAGCTTACGGGCATCTTTAATACAAAAGATGATTATACCAAACATGCTGATCTGATGAATATAGCTTCTGATCTTACAGCGGAGGTTTTTGGAGATAAAGGAAAACATGCAAGAGCAACATTTGGGGCTTCTTCTATTCCTGTAAATTCTTCGGTGGAAATTCAGGCTGTTTTTGAAGTAGAGTAACTTTTTCCCGCGGAGCTCACAGATCTCACTGGAAAATATATAATAAATTGATAGCGCAAATAGATTAATATTTGCGCTATTTTTATGCTTTGTTGGGAGATTATTTAATCTCTCACTGGGCAGATTTTTTAACCACAGATAAACAGATTAACACAGATGATTGTGGATGAAAAATTACCAGTTACTTAACAAACAAATAAGATCTGCATTATTCGCGAAATCTGTGAGAATTTTATTAAGAAAGTTGTTTAAAGACTTCTGCAATAATCTGTATACTTTGTTCCAATTGTTCTTCTGAGATGGAACCATAGCTTAACCTGAAACCATTGACATGATTTCGACTGTATTGTTTTGGATGAATGATCTTAATATTTTTCTCCAATAATAATGAAGTAGCTTTATCCCAATCCAGTATTGTTTTTGGGACAATCCAAAAGGCCAGTCCTCCTTCAGGCAGGGTAAAGTGGGCAACATCTTTCATATACTTATTCAAAATACCGTATACGAAGTCTCTTTTGTGTTTATAATGAGTTGTCGCTTTTCTGATGTGTTTTTTTACAGCCCCTTCTTTGATTAACTGCAAAACGGCCTGCTCCATAATTACATCTCCATGTACATCAATAATCTTTCTTAAGCTTCCAATTCTTTGTAATAAATTCTGATTTTTAGTGGCCAGATATCCAATTCTCAATGCGGGTGCCACCACCTTACTTAAGGTTCCGACATATACATAATTATTGAGTTCAGGAAAGCTTGAAATAGGCAGAATAGGTCGGTAACCGAAATGAAATTCATTATCATAATCATCTTCAATGATCGTAATAGTATGTTTATTGGCAAGCTCTATTAATCTTAAACGCCTTGATAAACTTAAAGTTACCATCGTTGGATATTGTCTGTGAGGTGTAATATAGATCGCTTTTATATTTTTATGCTGAGCCAAAAGTTCTTCTATATTATCTACACAAATTCCATTTTCATCTACAGATACGGGCAGAAGTTTTGCTCCCGAGTACTCAAAAGCCTGCCATGCCGGTTGATAACCCGGATCTTCTACAATGACAAAATCTCCGGAAGTTAAAAGACTCTGGGCTGTCAGAAACATTGCCATCTGGCTTCCTCTGGTAATTGAAATTTCATGTTCATGAATTTGCATTCCTCGCTGATGGTTCAGCATTTGGGAGATTGTTTTCCTGAATTCTATATCCCCATGTTCATCTCCATAGCCCATCATTTGCCATTTTGCTTTAATCCCGAAAATCTGCCGGTAGGCTCTTGCCAATTCAGTAACAGGAGCTATTTTACTGTCCGGATGGCCATCATCAAAGGTAATCATCATTCCTTGAGACATCATTAATTCATCTGATGTATCCGATGTTCTGTAAACTTTTTTTTCATGTAAAGCAGGAAGACTTTCAGAAACAAAAATTCCTTTCCTTTCTTTGGAAATTGCCCATTCTTCATTGAGTAATACCTCATAAGCTTCTACTACTGTGTTCCTGTTGATTTTGAGCATCGCTGCCAGATTCCGGCTCCCGGGAAGTGTATCACCGGGCTTTAGCCTTCCGGAACGGATGTCTGCAATAATAGTATCTGCTATCTGTAAATAAACGGCTTTATCAAGCTTTTTATCAATTTCGAATTCTAATTTCCAAGGTCTTAACATCTGGACTATCTATTTATATAAAAACTGAATCATTTAAACAGTCCAAATATAAAATAATTTTGTCAGGCAATAAAGCACAAAATCTTTAAATTTTTAAAATCATGGACAAGAAACAGTTTAGTTCAAAAGACTTTCACGAAACGTATGCAAGACCAAAGTATGTAAAACCGGCTCATTTAATTCATAAAAATGTAGAAAATGCAGGAGAGCACAATCAGTTTTCAACAGAAAGAAAGCATCCGGTTTTCTTTGTGGATCTTCCAAGCAAAAATGTAAGCATGACGATTGGCGGATTGCTACCCGGACAACAAACCAACAGACATCGTCACACTTATGAAACCGTATTGTTTGTGCTTGAAGGAAAAGGCTGGACGGAAGTGGAAGACGAAAGAGTACATTGGGAAGCCGGAGATGCCGTTTACATTCCATCATGGGCATGGCATAAACACCAGAACATGAGTGATACGGAACCTGCCAAATATATTGCCTGCGAAAATGCTCCTCAACTTCAGAACTTAGGTGTTGCCCTGAGAGAAGAAGAGGGTAGAGACCTTTAATCTTCAACTGGTGGAAAGTAGTAAATCTTTTATTTTAAAATACCCCCGGTTTACTACTTTCTGTCAGTTTACTTTTAATTCCATTACAACAAAAAAATCTTTATTTTAAACCAAGAAAATATGAAAAACGTTCCATTTAAAGGAATTATTGCATATCCTATTACTCCGTTTCATGAAAACGATACCATCAATCTTCCGCTTTTTAAAGATATGGTTGAAAAATTAGTAATTTCGGGAAGTCACGGAATTGCATCACTGGGAAGTGCCGGCGTTATGCCTTATTTATCAGACGAAGAAAAGGAAGCAGTAACTGAAGCTACTGTACAGCAGGTAAAAGCCAGAATTCCAACGCTTATAGGAGTTTCTAACCTGACTACGGAAAAAACGATCCACCATGCGCAGTTTGCAGAAAAAGCAGGTGCTGATGCTGTTATGATTATTCCCATGAGCTACTGGAAGCTGACTGATGATGAAATTATAGCTCATTATGATGCTGTAGCCAGCAAAATTTCTATTCCAATTATGGCGTATAATAATCCTGCAACCGGTGGGGTAGATATGTCTCCCGCTCTTTTGAAAAGACTCCTTGAAATTCCTAATGTAACCATGATTAAGGAAAGTACGGGAGATGTACAGAGAATGCATTACCTACGAAAAGAATTGGGGGAAGATGTGGCTTTTTATAATGGTTCCAATCCATTGGCTTTAGCAGCTTTTTCTGCAGGAGCAACAGGCTGGTGTACCGCTGCACCCAATCTGATCCCGGAACTTAATCTCAATCTTTATGAGGCAATTCAGCAGAACGAATTGCATAAGGCACAGGATATTTTTTACAAACAGGTAGAGTTATTGAAATTTATTGTGGCTAAAGGATTACCCAGAGCGGTTAAAGCGGGATTGGATATTTTGGGAGAAGAAAGTGGTTATTTAAGAAACCCTCTAAAACCATTGACAGAAATTGAAACTGAAGAACTGAAAAAGATTCTCAATGAAATAAGAAACTGATTTATATTAGAAAACTAAAGGGAGCAAATGTTTTCCTTATATGCTGCTTATTTAAACCATTAAGATGTTAAAAGAATAAGAAGAGTTGAAACTGTTTCATGAAGGAGTATGCTTAATGATTCTTAACACCTTCATTAATCTTAATCGTTTAATATTCTGCGAAATTTCTGGTGAAAATTATAGTATTTTTAATCGTCACGGATGCACGGATAATTTTTTACTCGTGTATTCGTGGCTAATAAAAAAGCATAAAAATCTGTCTCATCTGTGGTAAAAATTTATGTACATTTGAATATGCAGATTTCACCCCCAAAACATCTGGCACCCTTCATCCGGCATTATATCTTTCTGGAAAATAATAGAAAGGATATAAAGAACGTCAGATTATTTACTGATGGCAGCAGCGGATTGATTTTGTCTGCTCATACGAATCTGTTTTCTCATCATTCGGAAGAGCATATACCGGCTTCTTTTTTTTATGGAACATTGAACAGTTATAAAGATTTTTATTCAAAAGGTAATTTTTCCTTTATAGCAGTGGTTTTTCAACCTTACTTTTTAAATATGCTTCTGAAAACCTCTGCAAAAGAAGTTAAGAATCAGATTATTTCTGTGGAAGATGTATTAAAGGACAAATTCACTCCTTTCCAAGACAGGATTTTTTATAAAACAGATCCATTAACGGTTATTGGTGATCTGAATATTTTTTTCTCACAATTTATATCGAAAGAGATTGGAGCTGATTATCAACTTATAGGAGCTATTCAGCAATATATTCTACAGCATAAAGGTTCTGTATCATCCAGAGATCTGGAAAACTTTACAGGATATTCTGAACGGCATCTGGAAAGAAAGTTTGAAGACTATCTGGGCATTTCTCCTAAAAAATATACTAATATTATTCGTCTTCATTATTTTTTAAGCCTTATGAATCAAGGAATCTGGGATGAAAATATAACTACACTTTCTTATCATGCCGGTTATTCTGACCAATCCCATCTGATTCGGGAGTTTAAAAAGAATGTAGGTCTCACTCCCGGACAGTATGCCCATACTGAAAATAAAATGGCCGTCAACTTCATTGAACTGTAACTCTCATGTCGGTTTTATACAATTTTTCTTTGGCAAACTGATATAGATTTGCTGAAAAAAATAATGAATATTAAAATTTCAACCGCACAATTTGAAAACAAGAGTGGTGATAAAGAATATAACCTGGGGGTTATAGAAAAACTGTCTCAACAGGCTTCTTCAGAAGGTTCCGATGTCATTGCTTTTCACGAATGTTCCATTACAGGATATACTTTTGCCAGAACCCTTTCCAAAGATCAACTACTTGATATTGCTGAACTTATTCCTGATGGAGAAAGCATTAAAAGACTACAACACATTGCTAAACAAAACAATATTGTTATTCTGGCCGGGCTTTTTGAAAAGGATGAAAATAACAATCTCTTCAAGGCTTATGTATGTGTAGATGAGACAGGATTGAAAGCCAAGTACAGAAAGCTTCACCCTTTTATCAATCCCCATCTCACACCAGGTAATGAATACTGTGTCTTTGAAATTCTGGGCTGGAAATGTGGTATTCTGATCTGTTATGACAACAATATTATTGAAAATGTAAGAGCTACTAAACTTCTGGGAGCAGATATTATTTTTATGCCTCATGTTACCATGTGTACGCCTTCCACGAGACCAGGAGCTGGTTTTGTAGATCCTCAGCTTTGGGAAAACAGGGTAGAAGACCCTACCTCTTTACGATTGGAATTTAACGGAATGAAAGGGAGAGACTGGCTCATGAAATGGCTTCCAGCAAGGGCTTACGACAATGGTGCTTATATTGTTTTTTCAAATCCTATTGGAATGGATGATGATCAGCTTAAGAACGGCTGCTCAATGATTATTGATCCTTTTGGAGACGTTATTGCGGAGTGTCATTCATTTGAAGACAGTTTTGAATCGGCTTTTATTATTCCTGAAAAACTTACCCAGGCAGGAGGATACCGCTATCTTAATGCAAGACGCCCGGAACTTTACAGAGATATTATCGGAAAAGAACATTCGTCCATGCAAAAAGTAGTATGGCTGAATGAAAAAGAAAATTAAAATATTATTATTCTGATAATTTAATACAATTTAAATAATTTTTATAATACAATTATTCATTGGAAATTTGCATTGTCAACATCAACAAAATTACAATGCAATGAATTATCAAAAAGAAATACAAATTAATACTGCATCAGGAAGTGTAAAAAGCAAAGGCCTTCCTGCTGCATTATGGGCACTTACGATCAGTGCCTTTGGAATTGGAACTACAGAATTTGTAATCGTAGGGCTTCTTCCTACTGTTGCGGGTGATCTTGGGATTACGATTCCTTCAGCTGGATTACTGGTAAGTCTTTATGCAATAGGAGTTGCTATTGGGGCACCAATTTTAACGGCATTAACAGGGAAAATTCCCCGTAAAATGCTTTTGGTTTCCATTATGTTATTATTTGTAATTGGAAACGGATTAGCGTCTATTGCTCCCGGATTTATCACCTTAGTACTGGCCAGAATATTAACCGGATTTGCCCACGGGGTTTATTTTTCCATAGGCTCTACTATTGCAGCATCATTGGTTCCGGAGGAGAAAAGAGCAACTGCCATTTCCATTATGTTTGCCGGGCTTACGCTGGCCATTGTAACAGGAGTACCATTGGGAACTTTTATAGGACAGCATTTTGGATGGAGAGCTACTTTCATTGGTGTTTCTATTCTTGGAATGATAGGATTGGTGGCAAGTTTACTCTTGGTTCCCAATAATTTAAAAAACGGAAAAACAGCATCTATCAAAAGTCAGTTCAAAGTATTAGGGAATAAACGTTTGATTTTTGCCTTTTTAATGACTGCTACTGGCTATGGAGGAACATTTGTGGTATTCACGTATCTGTCACCTATTTTACAGAAAATAACAGGATTTCAGGAATCCACCGTCACTTTTATTCTGTTAGTATATGGTATTGCGATTGCATTAGGAAACCTGATTGGGGGGAAAGTAGCCAATAAAAATCCTTTGAAGGCTCTTTTATGGATGTTTGCTGCCCAGGGATTAACCTTACTGGCATTCTATTTTACAGTAAGCAGTCCGGTTTTGAGTATTATTACTTTGTTCTTTCTGGGTGCACTTTCTTTTGCAACGGTTCCCGGTCTTCAGCTTTTAGTAGTACAGATTGCTGAGAAGGAACTTCCCGGAACTGAGGATGTAGCATCAGGAATCAATATTGCAGCTTTTAATATTGGTATTGCAATTGGATCGTATGCAGGCGGGTTGATTGTAACATCATCATTAGGATTGGGAAGCACTCCATGGATTGGTGCGTTATTCTTAGTGATTACAATCTTAATAACCATCATCAGTATTCGTTTAAGCAAAAAAGCAAACTAATATTCAATCTTACCCAATATCCCAATTGAAGGACTGAACTTTCCCCTCTCTTGGAGGGGTGGCAAAAATTCAAAGAATTTTTGACTGGGTGGTCCATAGCACACATTAAATTATATTTCCAGACACAATATGTTAGATTGAAGTAAATACATGAAGTGAGGTTTTATGAAAAGGGCAGATCAATGATCTGCTCTTTTATATTTTTAATCTGACGCAAAGTTTTTATTATTATGCTGCTTTATTTTAGGGAGCAAAGAAGGAATCAACAAGTTGATTTGACTAAGCTAATGATATAACCTTACTATCTTGGTCTGTCCGGTTTTGTTGGATCAATTGTCTCGTCTGGATTATCACCTTGGATGGGTGGTGTAATTTTAGAAGTAGATGATTCTGTTTTAGTAGAATTTACTTTTATTCCTTGTTTGTTTAAATTTGCACCAATTTTCATAGCTGACTCTTGCGGAGTAACATTTTCATCTCGGTCAGAGCATGAACTTACAGAAAATGCAATAGCTGTACTTGCTGCTAAAATGATTAGTTTTTTCATAGTAATTGTTTTATATTAAGTGGTAAAAATACTAATTAACAGATGATATTTTACTATGTATTTCCCGTTTTTATGAATTGCTGATTCTTTGGATAAAAAAAACCTTCGCTATAAAAAATCTATGCAGCTATTTGCTTTCTCAATGGAAATCATTAAATTAGAGATAATGGTGTTTTGCCAGTGATTAAAAAAACTTTCATATGAAGGAGATTGTTTATGGTTACATTATCAAAGTGATCGAAACAGAGGGAAGAGAGAGTTTTCCCTATGAAGAAATTGCTGAATTATTTGGTTTAAATACTAACCAATATCAAAATTTAGCGAAAAATGCTGGGTGGTACAATTTAAGATTCCGCATTGTAAAAGAAACAATATTCTTTTACAAGATTTAAAATTATTGGCCTTCTCTTTGAGAGGGCTTTTTGTTATATTTGTGAAAAACATAATAATTATGATTGAACAGTTATCTGTTTTACCTGATATATATAAAGGAATTTTTACTGGTGTTATTGGCGCATTTATTACTGGAATTGCCGTTTATTTAAATGAAAAATCTAAACGAAGAGCTTTACTGAATGATAATAAAAGATTAGTTAAAGAAACAGAAAGTATAAAAGCAGATTATAATAGAGAATTAGAAGAGTTAAAGAGAGATCATCAGCTCGAAATTTCAAGAAGAAAACACCAGTACGAAGGAAAAAAAGATTCATATGTAGCTTTTTTCAAAATGATAGATACTTTTTCTGCCGATCAAAATATTAAGTCACAAGAAAAGCTAAGAGATTATATCCATGAGTTCAACAGGAACTTTGGAGATACTCAAAGTAGTCAAAAAAAGGCGACACTTGTCTTTTCGAAAAAAATTCAAGCAATTACAATGGAATCCTACAAAGAATTTATTCGACTAAAGCAGGAAACGAGCGTAATTAAATTAATGGCAAGCGAAGATGTTGTTAATCATTTACAATTAATGGAATTAGGATATGAAAATTTAATGAAAGAATCTGATAAGATGATGAGCGCAATGCCTGTCCTAGTTATGTCGCAAAATGAAGAAAAAATGAAGGCAATGAAAGATGAAATAGAAATAAAGGGAAGAGTCATTAACCAAATCAAGGATGAACTAAACGGTTTGATGAGAAAAGAGCTTAATGAAATATAAATAAAACAGCCCCTTAATTGGGGCTAGCTTAAATGCGTTGTGAAAAAATTTCTAAATCAATTTCTGATGGTTCGAAAATAATTACACTATTACGAAGTAATTCAGCAGGAAAGAATCTTTCAGTTCCATCCTCGCTTGGTACTATCCAACAATTACCTTCATTTTTAATACATTGTTTAATGACTTCTTTGTGTTTGTCAAATCTATCGTTTGGAACATCCACAATGTGTTCAACAGAACCGTGTTTAATTATAATTCTTCTATTCATGATGTTTTTGTTTATTTAGTCAAATTTAACTCTTTTCCTTTAAGTGTGAAGAAAAGATTTTTATATACTATAATACCATATAACGAACCTCACACCTCATAAATCCCATCATCCGTAAACACAAAAAACTTACTTTTCTTAGGAAGATTTTTAGTGTCTAGGCCTGTAAACTCACTGAATGCCGGAAGTAACAGCTGGTTTTCACTAAGGGCAAAACAGGGAAGCCTGATGCTTTTCACAGCAGAATTCAAAACAATCCCCGGATGAATATGACCAGTAATCTGAAAACCGGATCTCTCTTTATCAAAATCATGGATCAACGTAAACGCTCCCAGTTCCAATAAAGATGCTTTAAAATCCAGGCAAAGCTTTTTCTCCAAAGACTCTGAGATACGGTCGTGATTTCCCTCGATAAGATGAAACTGTAAATCAGGATATTGATTTCTCCATTGGCAAAACTCATCTACATCAGAATTATCACCGGCATGAAGAAGATCACCCACTACAATAAATTTTTCAGGCTGGAAATATTCAATGAGTGCAGATAGCCTTTCCAAATCACTTTTCATGATATGATTCGCCAGTGCAATACCATTTTTACGGAAATGAGCGGTCTTTCCAATGTGAAGATCGGAAAGGAGTAAGGCTTTTTCTTTTTCCCAGAACACAGCACGCTGATTGGTTAAGATAAAAACCTCATTGTGAATGATGGTTTCTTTGGTAGCAATAAACACGGACAAATTAGTTCAAAGTTTTGGGTTTAAAGTTTAAGGTTCTCTTCTGCTTACATGAAAATTTTCATCAAAGATATAGGTAATTGGAATTCCGGTTGCAATTTCTCTTTCCAGAATTTCTTCAGGAGATAAGTGTTCCAAATACATGATAAGGGCACGAAGGCTGTTTCCATGGGCAACAATCAATACATTTTCACCTTTCTTCAACAAGGGAGCAATTTCTTTTTCAAAATAAGGAATCACTCTGTTATAGGTATCTTTAAGACTTTCACCACCCGGAGGAACCACATCAAAAGATCTTCGCCAGGTATGCACCTGCTCATCTCCGTATTTCAGTGCGGTTTCTGCTTTATTAAGACCTTCAAGATTTCCGTAAGAACGTTCATTCAAAGCTTTATCCATAACAATGGGAATATTGGGGTTTCCAATTTCATCAAGGATAATGGATAGGGTATGTTTCGCTCTGAGTAAAACTGAAGTAAAGGCAATGTCTATTTTTTCTTTTTTTAAGGCAATTCCTGCATTTTTCGCTTCTTCAATTCCTGTTTCTGTAATATCGATATCCTGCCATCCGGTGAATCTGTTTTCGAGATTCCAGAGTGACTGTCCGTGACGGACTAAAAACAATTTTGCCATTATGTATTTTTTATTTTAAACTTCTAAGAAGCTATACTCTAAGTTACGGTGATTATTTAAACTTATCAAGAAAATTCCGTAAGAATACTAGGCTAACAATAAGATTGAAATACAACACTCAATGTATTGAAAAACATCTGATTGACTTTTCTTCAGATATCATTTATATTGGAGAGCTTCAGCATTCTTTTAATTCTGGCATCCAAGCCTTCACTGGAAAGTGTCTGCCTGAGACTGTCTACTTTAATTGGGAAGCTTAAAGGTGTAAAAGAACGGGAATGTTTTAAAATAATCGTAGATTTTTCAATTCTTTTAAAGGCTTCTACCAATCTTTGTTCCTGCAGCTGCATATTAAAAACTTCGGTATAGGCCTGTCTGATTAAAAAATGATCGGCATCATAGTCTTCCAATACTTTAAAGATCAAGCCTGCTGAACTCTGTAATGATTTATTGGAACGTTGTTTTCCTGCATAGTTTTGAATCACCATTCCGGAGATCACAGCAATATCTCTGAATTTCCGCCTTGCCATTTCTGCTGAATTGATACTGGCAATCACATCATTCATCAAATTATCCCGGGTTAATATTTGTTGTAAGTTTTCTTCATTCAACGGAATTTCCTTATCACTGAATAATTCAAATCCATAGTCGTTCATCGCCATTGAAAAGGAGATAGGAGCTAGTTTTGAGATGCGATAGGCGATGAGTGCAGCCATCACTTCATGTACCAGACGGCCTTCAAAAGGATATAGAAACAGGTGATAACCTTCGCGGTTTTTAATCATTTCTACCAAAAATTCATTCTCTTTTGGAATGTGTGAGTTTTCTTCCTGATTGACTAACAGCGGATGCAGAAACTTAAGTTCTTTTTCTGAAGCTTTCGGACTTAAGGCATGTGAAAGTTTTTCTCTTAAAAAATGGCCCAGATTGGAACTCAAAGGCAGCCTTCCGCCCAGATAACTTGGAACCAGAGCTTTTCCTTTGGCAGCTCTCACATAAACCGTCATGTCCTTAATCATAGCAACTTCCAGTGTTCTCCCTGCCAGAATGAATTTTTCCTCTTTTTTCAGTTTTGAAATAAAATATTCTTCAATCATTCCTATATAACCTCCGGAAATAAATTTAACTTTAAGCATGGCATCACTGACAATCACTCCCATATTCATCCGGTGAAGCATTGCTATTTTTCGGGAAGTTACTTTGTATAAACCATCTTCCATCACCACAATTTTATGGAATTCTTCATAGTTTTTTAAAACACTTCCGCCAATGGTCAGAAACTCAAGAATACTTTTCCATTCTTCCTCCATCATTTCCTGGAAAGCATATACTTTTTTAATTCTTTCATAGACTTCATCGGGATAAAAACCGTTTCCAACGGCTAAAGTCATTAGAAACTGAACCAAAACATCAAAGCACAAAACCTGAGGCTCTCTTGGTTCAACAACTTTTTGTTTTACAGCTTCTTTTAAGGCAGAAACCTCTATTAATTCCAATGAATGGGTAGGAACACAATAAATTCTGGAAGTTTCAAAAGGGGAGTGCCCACTACGGCCTGCCCTTTGAAGAAATCTTGCGACGCCTTTTGCGGAACCAATCTGAATGACCGTATCAACGGGCTTAAAATCTATCCCAAGATCTAATGATGAGGTGGAAACAACCGCTTTTAATTTCCCGGAGCTCAGATTTTCTTCAATCCAGACTCTTAGATGAGCATCAATGGAACTGTGATGAATGGCAATTTGCCCTGCAAAATCAGGGTAGGCATCCAAAAGTAACTGATACCACATTTCACTCTGGCTTCGGGTATTAGTAAAGACAATGGTAGATTTCGATTCAAGGATAATGGGAACTACTTTATCTGCCAGTTTGTGCCCAAGATGTCCAGCCCAAGGGAGTATTTCAATTTCGTCCGGAAAAACCGGAATAATGTCGATCTTTTTATGTTCTTTGGCCGTTATTTTTGTTTTTTTAATGTCATATGGAATCAAAACATCCATGGCTTCATCCAAATTCCCGATGGTAGCAGTAATCCCCCAGATCTGTAGTTTCGGAACATACTTTCTGAGCTGAGATATTCCCAGTTCTGCCATAACACCGCGTTTTGAGCCTAATAATTCGTGCCATTCATCTACCACCACACATTTCATATCCCTGAAAAAGATTTCATGATTTTTCTGAGCTAAAAGAAGATGTAAACTTTCCGGAGTAACCACAAGGATTTCAGGCATCTTTTTTACCTGCTGCTGCCTTACTTTAGGATCTGTATCTCCGTTTCTTACACCAACAGCCCAATCAAGGCCAATCTCATCTATCGCTTCCTGCATCGCTTTAGCAATATCCTTAGACAAAGATCGAAGTGGAGTAATCCAGATCATTTTAAGCCCTTTTTTATAGTTTTCGGGATGGTTTAAAAAGTCTGAGATCAATGCTAAAAAAACAGAAAAGGTCTTACCGAATCCTGTAGGAGCCACTACCATACCACTGTATCCACTTCCAAATTTCCGCCATGTATCAGTCTGAAATTTAAAAGGGGACATGTCTTTATCCTTCATCCATTGCTGAATGATGGTTAACCCGTTGCTATGTTCAAAGGCTGCCACTTATTGTATTAATTTTTTGATTTCTTCCAGATGGTCAATCTCATCTGCCGTTTTATCTTTCCGCCATCTTACAATTCTTGGGAATCTGAGTGCTACACCGCTTTTATGACGGTTGCTGAATCCGATTCCTTCAAAGGCAATTTCAAACACCAGTTCTGCTTTTACGGTTCTTACAGGACCAAATTTTTCAATTGCATTCTTCGTTACAAATTTGCTGACTTCCATAATTTCTTTGTCAGTTAATCCGGAATATGCTTTAGCAATGGTTACTAATTTGTCTTCATTTTTTACAGCAAAAGTATAATCTGTGTAATAGGCACTTCGTCTGCCGCTGCCTTTTTGGGCATAAATCAGAACGGCATCAATGGTAAAAGGATTGATTTTCCATTTCCACCAATCGCCTTTCTTACGCCCTGCATGGTAAGGTGAGTTTTTCTGTTTCAGCATCAGTCCTTCACTGTTTACACTTCTTGAGTTTTCCCGGATTTCATTCAGTTCTTCCCATTTCTCAAAATCTATACTTTTTGAAAGTCTGATATTTTCAGGGGTTTCATTCAATAATAATTCTTCCAGCATTGCTCTTCTTGCAGAAACAGGCTTTTCTCTCAGATCATTACCTTCCAGTTCTAACAGATCGTAAGCAAAAACCTCAATAGGAATTTCAGAAAGCATTTTTTTAGTTAAAGTTTTTCTGTTTAATCTTTTCTGTAATTCGTTAAAATTTAAAACCTTACCTTCTTTTACTGCAAGTATTTCTCCATCTAAAACAAAATTGCCTTTCATCGCCATCACAGTTTGAGTAATCTCAGGAAACTGCTCCGTAACAAGTTCTTCACCTCTCGACCATATAAATACTTCATCATTTCTCCGGATAATCTGTCCACGAATGCCATCCCATTTATATTCTATCAGCCATTCATCCGGCTTTCCCAGCACTTGAAGCTCTTTTTCCAAAGGATACGCAAGACAAAACGGATAAGGTTTGGAATTATCCGGATTGATATTTTCTGCAGAGATCAATTCTTTAAAAGAAACTTTATCAGGCTTCCATTTCCCCATTAAACTATGAGTTAATGTACTGGCTTCCTGCCCGGAGAATTTGGTTAATGCATTAATCAGAGTTTTATCTGATACTCCGATTCTAAAGCTTCCACCTATTAATTTATTGAAAATCAAACGTTCAGTATAATCCAGGCCATTCCAAGATTGGAAGACGAATTCTTTCTTTTGGGTTTCTTTTTTATCCTGTAAATCAACAATATCCTTCATCCATTGGGAAAGGCTTCGTTCAATCTTTTCCTGTGGTGGTGGGAGAATCAATGAGAGGGTTTCTCCAAGATCTCCAACTGAGGAATAGCTTTCCTGAAAGAGCCAGAAAGGAAGTCCTGTGATTTCCAATGCCCATTCCTTCATTAAGTTCGTATTGACATTCCTTTTGGGTCTTTTTCCTGTAAATAAAGCAATAAACCACACTTTATCTTCATCCGGAGCACGTTCCAGATAATCAATGATAGCATCAATCTTAGCATTGGTTTTATTGGTTGTTTCCAAAGCGTTGATAAGGTCTGCAAAATGTCTCATGGCTTTGGATTTTCAAGGGTTTCCTGCTCTGATACTTCTTCATCTTCACCAAACAGGGTTTCTATAACATCTGCTTTTATCCCGATTTCATTCAGATATTTTGAAAAAACCTCTGTCTGTCCATGTGTCACATGTACAATTTCCGCTTCTGTCGCTTTTACAGTTTGTAATAATCCTTTCCAGTCGGCATGATCACTCATGGCAAAACCTGCATCGGCACTTCTCCATCGTCTGGCACCACGCACCTGCATCCAGCCTGAACATATTGCTGTAGCCGGATCAGGAATTTTTTTGATAATATTACTGTCAAGCAAAGCAGGAGGGACAATCACAATTTCGTGTTCCATATCTTTCGGACGCTCTCTGAAATTGGCAACGGTATATTCCGGAAGATCAACTCCTACGGCTTCAAAGGCTTCATTTAATTTGCCGATAGACTCATGAACATATATTTTCCCCAGTCCTTCCACGGCTTTCATAATCCGTTGTGCTTTTCCTAAAGAATACCCGATAAAAACCGACGTTTTGTTATTTTCCTGATTTTTCAAAACCCAATTCTGAAGCTTTTTATTTAAATCATCTACTTCCAGCCAGTTATAAATAGGCAAGCCAAAAGTACTTTCTGTAACAAATTCATTACATCTCACCAGTTCAAAAGGAGTACTCAGGCTATCATCCTGAACTTTATAATCTCCGGAAACAACGGTTACAAAACCTTTATATTCCAATCTTATCTGTGCAGAACCTATAATATGTCCGGCAGGATGCAATGAAACATTTACTCCATTGATATTAATTTTCTCCCCATATTCCACGCCCTGACATTCTATATCTTTTCCGATTCTCTGATATAAAACAGGTTTTGTAAAATGATGGCAAAGGTATTTTTTCATTCCCCAACGGGCATGATCGGCATGTCCATGAGTAAGGACTGCCATATCTACGGGCCGCCAGGGATCTATATAGAACTTTCCCTGTGGACAGTAAATTCCTTTTTGGGTCAATGTGATTAGCTTCAAGGGTATGATTGTTTTGGATAAAATGCTTCAAAAACTTAACCAATTTACAATAAACTGTTGATTTTATTATAATTCAAGGTTTTATTGTTGGAAACGCAAAGGCGGAGATTTTTGGTAAGGTTATGTTTTTAAGTGGTAAAGGTTTTATCTGCGATAAAGTTGAATACCGTTTTGGTTAGGGATACGGATGCACGAATAATTTTTATTCGTGCATCCGTGGCTCATAAAATAGCAGCAATTAAGGGATTATATTTTCAGCCCGCAATCTTTTAAATACTTCTATGAAAGAATCTTCTGTACTTTTATAAGCAGTAAAACCCAGTTTTCTGCTTTTTGACAGGTCACACATCACTTCAAGCGGTCTTCCAAGATCTAAATCAGTGTGCCATGCTGAAGATAAACGATCTAAATGATTCTCTTTCAGATTATATTTTTCGGCAATGACTTTCCAAATTTCCTGGTCGTTTCCCATTTCTCTTTCCAGTGGCCTTATGGTACCGTTAAAACCTTCTGATTCTACACCAAACCAATCTGCCAATCTTTTCCACAGCCATTTCCATCGGAAAACATCTCCATTGGTAATATTGAAAGCCTGATTTTTTGCAGAGTCTGTACCAGAAGCCCACACCAGCTGTTTAGCTAATATTCCGGCATCAGTAACATCAGAAATGCCATTCCATTGCGCTTCAGAACCCGGCCAGATGAATTTCCTTCCTGTTTCCTTACAAATGCTGGCATATACGGCTAATGTTGAGGCTATATTCATGAGATTTCCCACGGCATATCCAACAACAGTGTGAGGACGGTGGATACTCCATGTAAAACCGTCCCTTTCCGAAGCTTTATAGATCTCATCTTCCTGAGCATAATAAAAATTGGGAAGCGGAAGTCTTGGATGTTCTTCCCGTACCGGTGTTTCTGGTAGCTTACCTGCTTTAACATAAGTTTCAAAAGGACCCAGATAGTGTTTCAATCCGGTTACTAAAGCAACATGCTGTACAGATTTTTTAGGAGATAAAACGTTCAGTAAATTACTTACAAGCATACTGTTAACACGAATGTTTTCTTCTTCGGTATCATTACGCATCCAGGTTGTAAAATAAACATGAGTGGGAGAGAGGTCTTTTAATGCCTCCGTAAGATTCTGTTCATCCAACAGATCTGCTTTCACAGAATGAAGCCCCTTGATGCTGTTATTGGGATTTCTTGATAGTCCATAAGTTATCCAGCCTTGTGCAATAAGTTCTTCTGCAAGATTGCTTCCTGTAATTCCGGTAGCACCTACTACCAAAGCAATATTTCCTGTATTTTCCATAAGTATTGTAAATTTCTTCAGCAAAATTATGGGAGTTACAGGCTTTCACACTTGATTTGGATCATGGGTTTGAGTTGATCTGGATCAAGTATTATTCAGGGAATTCTTTTTACGGATTCTGCTGATGGTTTCAGGAGCCAATCCAAGATAGGATGCAATGAGATTATGGGGAATCCTTTGAATCATTTCCGGTTTTTCCTGTGCCAGTTGCAGGTATTTTTCTTCAGCAGTATATCCGTTGAAAACAATAAGTCTGTAATCTTTGGTAACCAGGCTGTTTTGATAGAGAATTCTGAAATAACGATCCATTGCAGGGATTTCCTGCATCATTTTCTCATAATTTTCCAGAGTAATCATCAATACTTCTGTATCTTCTACAGCATCAATATTTAAGACAGCCTTTTCCTGATGAATAAAGCTATTGAAATCAGAGATCCACCAGCCTTCAAAAGCAAACATATTAATATGTTCATTTCCCTTTTCATCAAGAAAATAAGATTTCAACAAACCTTTACTCACAAAGGAAAGACATCTGCAGATATCTCCTTCCTGCAACAGATATTGCCTCTTCTTCAGCTTTTTTACAGTAAAAAACGATTGAATCAGACTTTTCTGCTCATCTGTAATATCAACTTTATTCTGAATATGGGAAAGTAATACCTCAAACATCTGACAAATATTTCCTCAAAAATACTGCTTTCAGAAGGAATGAGGGAGCCTATTTATCAAAATCATAGAAATTGATTCCCGTTTCTTTATCTTTTATTTTTACAGCTCTTGTATCTAAAGGATAAAAGATAAATTCCCCTGCACCATGAATCTTTGCTTCTAAAAGATGCCCGGCTAAAGCTGTATAATCTTGTCTTCCCAATGTAATATGAATATGAAGTGAAAGCTTTCCATCTATTACGGAAACATTTCCTGAGATATTGGCCACTTCCATCTGTTCTTTAAAGGTTTTGTCAATGTATGTTTTTGTTTCAAAACTAAAGAACCTAAGAGTGGCTTCACCTACAGCACCTATTCCGGTAACTTCTCCTGCATGAATATTCTGATTTTGAACAAAATCCGTTAAAGCTTCTACAATATTGGAGTAATTTTTAAGGCTGACAATATAGATCTGATCTACCTTCCTTGCTGACCATTGGCTTCCTTGAATGTTTTGTACTTCCATGATGATGGGTATTTGATGAATTTTTCATTAATGTGAAATAAGATAGAATCTATCCGGTTTTAATAAATATCAAGAATCATGCATATCAAACTTAAGCTATCTTCTTCTAAATATTTTTTTGTTAATAAAAAATTAACACCCATTTTACTAGTTAAAACCGGGAAAAATTGCAGAAATTTGCAGTAAATTAAAAATCAATGAAGATCGTAGACCTCGAGCAATGGAACAGAAAGGAGCATTTTGAATTTTTCTCTCAAATGGCAAGCCCATACTTTGGTTTTACAACCGAAGTAGATTGTACAAAAGCCTATGACAAAGCTAAAGAAAACGGATATTCTTTCTTTGCCTATTACTATCATAAATCAATGATTGCAATTAATATGGTGGATGAATTAAAGCTGAGGATTATTGATGGACAAGTAATTCAATTTGATACCGTTCATGCAGGAAGTACAATTGCCAGGCCGGATGGGACTTTCGGTTTTTCTTTTACTCCTTTTTCAGAGGACTTTGAAACGTTTAACGCTGCACTGCAGGAAGAAATCAAAGGGGTACACCATTCTACAGGCCTTAGATTAAGCAATGAGAGATTAGGAAAAGATCATGTTAGACATACAACCATTCCCTGGAATTCGTTTAGTGCGATTCTTCACCCTACCAATTTTAATAATGATGAATCGGTACCGAAAATATCTTTTGGTAAATTCAATATCCGTGATGGCAGAAAGTACATGCCGGTTTCTATAGAAGCACACCACGGATTGGCAGATGGAATACACATTGCAAAATATTTGGAGGAGCTTCAGAGGCAGCTTGACTTATAATTAAGGAGTCCGAAGCATTTTAAAGAAAAAAGGAAGCCTTACCTCTTCTGCATTACGGAAAACCGTAAAGAATATTGGTTCCTCTTCAGTACATTTGAGACAATATTATTATATTAGATAACTGATTGATGAATCAGAAAAACTAATTAACTAATAAACTCAATTTTACTAAGAGCCATCATGCAGAATGATAATACAATTGATGATTCCATTATAGATGTTTCAGGAAACAGAGAAATGCCAATTGATTTTGGAAGTATAACCTCTGTTCCGGATTCTCAATCTAATACTTGTAATCCTGATTCATGGAAAATAGGGCAAAAATATACCCGTAAGTTGTCACTGAATGAAGATCAGACCAAAATGCTGGATAAAATGTCATTTTCCGGCAATATTTTCAATGAAATAGAATATTGTAAAGTTCAGATATTGAAACAGTTTATAAGAGCTGTTGAATACCTGTATCAACACTGTATACCGGTTAATAAATCTTATCCTACAGTTGTTGACGAGCTTTCGGAAATTATTGTGTGCCTTCGTTACAATTACAGGAAAGACAGTTTAAACTACAATTATACCTATGAGTCTGTACAGACTGAAATTTTCAATCACATTCTGAAATTATGTGAAAATAATGTCCGTGATGTATATGGTATCAAAAGAAAGATCAATACTGATTTTAATTATAACCATCCGGATATCCTTCATCAGTACAATAAAAAGGTAGTTTCAAAGCTGGAAATCTTTTTTACGGAGAACCAGCATCAGATTCTGGATGCTGATTATAAAACGAATATTATCCTCAATGAGAATAATACGAACCGTTGGAAAACCAAATTTGACGAAATCAAAGATGATTATTCCAACCCATTAGCATTTGAAAGGGAAATTTTCAGGCTTACGGAAGTCAATGTCAAAAATCCTTCTGTTGATGCCATATTTTTTGAAGCTTCGAAGTTTGTTGCAGAACATGATAAGACATGTGCATTAAGGTTTTACATCCATTACCTTGATAAGGATCTGAATTCTCCGAAATTTGATCAGAAACAGCTGAACAAAACCGTCCAAAAAAGCTTATTTTCCACAAAAGAACAACTGTCTGATTTTGAAAAGATCCTTAGTGAATTTATTGCGGACAGAAACCTGGGCAGCGCTATTGAAAAGGCGAATCAGCTTTATGTTCCTAAAAGAAAAAGAATTACCATTGATCCCGAAGCCATTAAAAATATTCAGGCCCTGGATTCTGAAACGGCGGATATTTTAGGACAAATTCTTAATGAAGAAGAGGATGAAGATTCTGTAAATGCAGAAGAAGTTTCCAATCAACAGGAAGTCACAATCACCATTCCCCTGATCCAGGAGTCTCACAGCTCAAAATACCTTGATGAATTGAATTTATCAGCTATTCAAAAGGAAATTCTTGATCGGTTTGAAAAGCAAAGCTTTAATATACTTCAAGCTGATTTTGAATGTTTTATCAAAACCAAAGGTCTGTTTACGGGCTCTACCATAGATTCTATTAACGAATGCTGCTATGAAGCTCTGGACGATATTCTGATTGAAGAAGAGGATGAATATTTTATTATTAACACCCATTACTATAAAAAACTTTTAAACAATGATTGACAATATCAAACCCAAAGAAGCAACTTCCATTATCAACTCTCTGGTAAGTGGTGTGGTGCCTAAAATTGGAGTACAACATATTACTGTAGGAAGATCTGATGAAGTGAATGCTTTCATCGGTTCCCTTGAAGATGTTAAAAACGGACTTAGTCTTGTAAAGTTCTGGATCGGAGATTTCGGAAGCGGAAAATCTTTTATGCTTCATCTTTTAAATACGGTAGCTTTAAAGCAGAAGTTTGTAGTGGCCAATGCAGATTTTACTCCCGATAACAGGCTGTATGCCAATGATGGGAAAAGTGTGATTCTTTATTCTGCTATCATGGATAATATTGCCATCCAAACCAAACCCGAAGGTGGAGCTTTACAAACTCTTTTGGAAAAGTGGATTGAGCAGGTTATTTCAAAAACAGCAGAGGAACATCATATTCCCTTAATGGAAATAAGAAATGACCAATATTTAGAACTGATTCAGAATTCCATAATGAAAACGGTGAATGAAATAACTGAAGTAGGTGGGTTTGATTTCGGTTCTGCCATCATAAAATATTATGAAGGTTACATAAAAGGGGATGAATTGATGCGCCGAAATGCCTTGAAATGGCTCAAAGGTGAATATACCACCAAAACAGAGGCCCGCCAGGATCTTGGAATAAGGGAAATCATCAATGATTCTAACTATTATGATATGCTGAAGAACTTCTGTAAGCTTTTTGTAAGCATGGGTTACAGCGGTTTTATGATTAATCTGGATGAAGCCATCAATCTTTACAAAATATCGGTTTCAGCTTCCCGTGAGAAAAATTATGAGAAAATCTTATCTATTTACAATGACTGTTTCCAGGGAAAAGTATCCAATCTTTTCATCAATTTTGCAGGAACAAAGGAATTCCTTGAAAACGAAAGAAGAGGGCTTTTCAGTTACCAGGCTTTAAAATCAAGACTGGAAGGCAATAAGTTTGAAACGTATGAGTTCCGTGATTTTGCCCAGCCGGTTATCAAACTGATGCCTTTGAATCATAATGAAATATTTGTTTTGCTTAAAAAACTGAAACTGATCTTTGATTTTAACTACAAAACAGAATTGAATATTACGGATGAGGAAATTTCCGCTTTTATGGAGGAAATGTTCAATAAACCGGGAGCTGCAGAATTTCTTACTCCAAGAGAAGTCATCAGGGACTTTCTAAATATCCTGAATATCATCAGACAAAATCCTGATGTGGACAAAGGAAGACTTTTTGGAGACATTGAAATTTCCGATGAAAGACCAAATGATCTGATCCTTTTAGACAGTATTGAGGAACTATGACAGCATTCAATCTGCTTTCTGAACCCATCAGAAAATACATCCGCGATAAGAAATGGGAGAGCCTGAGAAAAATACAGGAAGCTGCCATTCAGAAAATTATTACTACAGATAACAACTATGTTTTAATATCCAGAACAGCTTCAGGTAAAACTGAGGCTGCTTTTCTGCCTATTCTTTCAAAAGTAAATTTTAGGGAACCTGGGGTAAAAGTCCTTTATATTTCTCCTTTAATCGCTCTGATTAACGATCAGTTTATCCGTGTTGAAAACCTTTGTGAGTATCTGGACGTTCCGGTAACAAAGTGGCATGGAGAAGCGGCTAAAGGTGCTAAAGACAGATTGCTGAAAAGTCCGGCAGGCATCGTTCTCATTACTCCGGAATCTTTGGAAGCCATGTTTGTGAATAAACCCTACAATATCAAGTATTTATTCTCTACTTTAGATTATATTATTATTGATGAGATCCATTCATTTCTGGGATCAGACCGTGGAACTCATCTGCAGTCTTTACTGAACCGGCTTCAAAACGTGAATATTAAAAAGTTCAGTATTGTAGGGCTTTCTGCTACAGTAAGTGATGCCAATCAATATATAGGGCTTAAAAACTTTCTTGGAGATCCGAAGGACACCACAATTATCAGAGATAACACCCCCAAACCAATTAATGCTGTTTTCAGATACTTTGGAAGCTCTGTAAATGAATTACCATTACCTTTATTGAAGGATTTATATGTAAGAACAAGAGAAAGTAAAGTTCTTATTTTTCCCAATGCACGAGGGAGAGTAGAAGAAGTTGCTGTAAAATTAAAGCAAATTTCAGAAAGGGTTGGTGGACATAAAAATTATTTTTCACATCATTCTTCTGTAGATAAAGAAGTAAGAGAATATGTAGAGTTTTTTGCTAAAAATTCCACGCTTGAGAATTTTTGTATTTCCTGTACTTCCACTTTGGAACTGGGAATTGATATCGGAAATGTAGATGAAGTAGTACAGATTGATGCCACTCATAGTATTGCCTCTCTCATCCAAAGAGTTGGAAGAAGCGGAAGACGTGAAGGCAAAGCAAGTAACCTGTTTTTGTATGCTACAGACGAATGGAGTTTATTACAGTCATTAGCATGCTGGCTGCTATATCAGGAACAGTATATAGAACCCATTGCCATCAATGAAAAGCCTTACGATGTTTTAGTTCACCAGATTTTGTCTATTGTTAAAGGGACATCAGGAATATCTTCATCCAAACTGTTGGAAGAAGTAACCGGCAACTCTGCTTTTTCAAAAATCAAAAAAGAAGAAATAGAAGAGATTATTATCCATCTTACTGCTCTGGATTTTTTAGAAAAGTTAGGCAATGACCTGATTATAGGAATAGAAGGAGAAGAAGTAGTGAACAGAAGAGATTTTTACAGCCTTTTTGAAACTCAGATTTTCTTTAAAGTTTCCAGCAATGGCGTCAAAATTGGAGAACTGCCATTATCTCCACAAATAAGGGAAAGTGAAAATATATACCTGTCTGCAAAGATCTGGAGTATTATTGATATTGATTTTAAAACAAAAAAAATAGAAGTGATGCCTGCCAAAGATGGAAATAAACCGACATTCTTTGGTGATCCTGCCGATACTGCTTACCGGATCAGAGAAAAAATGCTCGAAATACTGATTTCAAAAGATGAATATGACTTTTTGGATGAGATGGGCCGTGAAGCTATATATGATTTAAGAAAAGAGTTTTCCGTTTTTGCTATTGATGATTTTAAAATTGAAAGACCTCTATTAACCAGTAATGAGTGCCTTAGCTTTTATTCCTTCACCAGTTCAAAAATCAACAGGACTTTGCGTTTTATTTTAAATGCATTAGAGGTCAAAAATATTCTCCATAATGAGGAAAGCCTTTTTGAGATAGAAGACCACAGCAGCAGTGAACTGCAAATTATATTAAAAGGGATTGACAGGAACCAAAATATGGATCAGATTCTCATAGAGTTACTGGAAAATACCCCTGAGGTCATAGATTTTTCAAAATGGGGAAAATACCTGCCTATTCGGTATCAGGCAGCATTATTAAAAGAAAAATATTTTGATTTTGAAGGCTGCTACAACTATCTCCAACATCTGAAATTCGTAGAAAACCAGCTGGAACTTTCCAATTAAACCACTCCGGATATTTATGAATCTTTACAATAAATATCCGGAATGATATCTGTAAATAGGTTAATGAAATTTAACCCATTTGTTATTTTTAAGCTTCAATAATAGCCTTATCCAGATCGTGATAAAGAAGGAGTTTCCAATTATTTTCCCGGGCTTCTTTTTCCCATAAAAGTCTTAATTCCATTGCTGTTCTCCCATCAAAATCACTTTTGTAGGCCAGATGGTATTTCAAATAGGAAGCTTGTGGAAGATCATCTGCTCCATAGAAAACCGTTTCTTCATTTTCCCTGATCCAGAACACCTGCATAAATGGGGTATGCCCACCTACCACTTCATATGAAATTTCATCACTGATCTGCCCTTTGTCATCATTCATCCAGATAATATGAGGCAGTTGAATCAGTTTTTCTAAAATATCAAAATTAAAAGAAGGATTTCCTTTATTTTCCATTGCAAAATCCAACTCACGTTTTTGGATATAAATCTGGGCATTAGGAAAAGTTGCTTTATAACCACCATCTGTAAGGGTTACTGCACCCTCAATATGATCTTTATGAAGATGAGAGAGAAGGAGTTTTGTAATCTGTTCAGGACGTATATTTTCTCTTTCAAGAATTTCTGAAACTATGGTGCTTCCAGCTTCATTTTTCCAGCCAATGCCAGCATCTAAGAGGATATAATCGTTTTCAGTAATGATAAGAAAAGGCTGAACGGACATTTTTATTCCGGTAACGGCATCAAAGTTTTCTTCTGTTAAAAGGGTAAAATCTTTGGTTTTACTTGCAGAGAAATTACCTTCTTTGAGTGGAATGATTTTCATGATGCAAATTTCCTGAATATTTCCAATACCCAAAAGGTTTTTCATCAATAGATATCATCGGTAAAAACAATGAAAGAACCTCTACCAATTGTTCAGACCATTTTCCAGAGCTTTTTCATAGTTTTCCATATCAAAGGAGTAAAGATCAGGAGATCTGTGAGCGCCTACATATTTTTGTTCATCAAGCTTTTTTAAAACATTCAGATTTTTAATTTTTCTGTAGAAATTCCCTCGGTTTAGTGATTTGCCTAATATCGCCTCGTATAGTTTTTGTAGTTCCGGAAGGGTAAACTTTTCCGGCATCAGATTATATCCAATGGGTTTGGTAGATATTTTTTCGCGTAAAGTAAGCAATGCCTTTTCAATAATTTCACGGTGATCCATTGCAAAATCAATTTCGGACAGCTGATGCAGATACACCCATTCGCAGGCTTCACTCACATCATCAGCTACAGGGTTAATTTCAGAGGAATTATAAAGCGCATAATATCCTACGGAAATGAATCTCTGTTTTTGGAAAAGGGTTTCATCAAACTCATCAAAATAGAGCTGACTTCTGTTTCTTCTTCCAAAAACACCAAATTCTTCCAGGAATACATCAGTAACACCCGCCCTGTCTTTAAGCACTCTTACTACTGCTTCATCCAGATCATCATCTCTTCTTACATAACCACCCGGCAAAAGCCACTGTTTTTTGTAATTCATTCTTACCAGTAATACCTTAAGCTCATTCTGGTCAAAACCAAAAACAACCGGGTCCACTGAAATATGGGGAAGATAAAGTTCTTTTGCTTCGGCAGATTTCTGTAAGATCTGTTCTCTGGAATCCATATAATCCATAAAAATAAATGTGTGTTATTACAAATGTAAAGATAAAATTGGATAATATTTAAAAAAAACTCTTTGTTGGAGCAGGTTATAAGAAAAAAACATATAACACTTACAGGTGAAATCAATCATAATCAATCTGTCTTTTTTATGAAAATGCCTACCTTTGAGGTCATTAAAAAAATAGATCCAAAACATTCAGTCATCAGGATATATTTCTATTCAATAAAAATTTTAAGATGCAGGTGAATTCTACCAATGGTATTTCCAGAGCAGTGGTCTGGTTAATGGCTATTATTTCAGGACTTGTAGTGGCCAACAATTATTACAACCAGCCTTTATTGGCACTAATCTCAGAAGATCTTCACGTTTCTGAAGCTGCTGCCAGCAAAATTTCCGTTCTTACCCAGATTGGGTATGCCCTAGGATTATTACTGATTGTACCGCTTGGAGATAAATTTTTCCGTAAAAAATTAATACTGATTGATCTTTTTCTTGTTTTTGGATCTCTGCTTTGGATGACCTTTGCTAACCAATTATGGATGCTGTATGCAGCCAGTTTATTGATTGGAGCTACTTCTGTAATCCCTCAGCTGTTTGTACCCATTGCAGCTGAATTGTCGTCAGATCAAGAGAAATCGGCCAATATTGGATTGGTAATGTCCGGACTTTTATTGGGAATCCTTCTTTCCCGTTTCATTGGCGGTATTGTAGGGGAAGTATGGGGCTGGAGAGCCATGTTTGGAATTGCTGCAGGATTAATGATCTTAGTCTGGCTGGCTGTGTATAAAATGCTTCCGGAACTATCTCCCAATTTCAAAGGCACCTACAAAGAATTGATGCGGTCCGTAGCTCATCTTGCTAAAACACAACCGATTCTTCAGCTGGCATCTTTCCGGGGGGCTATGGCTTTCGGATCTATGTGTGCTTTATTTACAACATTGGTTTTTCATATGGAAAAACCGCCTTTTAACGCTGGTTCATCTGTGGTAGGGAGTTTTGGCCTTGCTGGAGCTGTTGGTGCTTTAGCAGCAGCAAAAGTAGGAAATCTTCAAAAATACTTAGATATCAACCGTATCATATTGTATTCACTGCTGATTCTTATTGGAAGCTGGGGATTTACTTATTTTGCCGGAGAAACTTATTGGGGTTTAATTGTAGGAGTAATCCTTGTAGACCTTGGGGTGCAATCCAGCCATATTATGAACCAGACCAATTACTTTTTAATTAAATCCAATGCCGTAAACAGACTGAATACAGTATATATGGTTTCTTATTTCATTGGCGGATCACTGGGAACTTGGCTGGCATCTTTGGCATGGCAGAAAGCACAATGGACAGGTGTTTGTGCTGTAGGAACTATCTTTGGAGTTTTGGCTTTAATTGCTCATATCTTGTTTTGTAATAAAGTCAATAAGTCATAAACTATATTGGAAAACGCAAAGGTGCAAGAGCATTTTGAATTTGCCAGGATTCAAACATGCAGTTTTTATGCAACAATATTCCAAGTACTTATGTGATAATTATTTTTTTAAGAGAAACATAGGTTTTACACGTGAATATAGTCATTCGTATATTCGTGGCGATAAAAAATATTTGTAGTTTGTATTCTTCTTAATTATTCGTTACAATCCTCTTGTTGAGTAATAAATTTTCTGTGCTTCCCACCCCAAGTATTTAATGCATCCCATATAGGAATCAGTTCTCTGGCAATATCGGTAAGCTCATAATCTACTCTGGGCGGAACTTCCGCATATACTGTTCTTTTTACCAATCCTTCCTTTTCAAGTTCCTTTAACTGAAGCGTAAGCATTCTTTCCGTAATTCCCGGAATAGCTCTTTTAAGTTCACTGAAGCGCAGTTTATTGTCTTTTAATTTACTCAGAATAAACAATTTCCATCTTCCGCCGATCTTACATACAGCATAGCTCAAATCACATTCCTGAATATATTGTCTGTTGATATTATTGGTTGAATTCTCTTTTATCTTACCCATACTTACAAATTTGTTAGTACCATACATTGGCCTGTATATAGTGCAAATGTAAGGCATGAAAACTAATTTTGTCCTCATAAAAGCAGATAAATAACAATAGCGCTACTGTTCACTGCAAACAATATTAACTTAAAATTAAAACAAAATGCAGTTGACTCCTAAAATCAATCAGATTTTAAACCATTTAGAAAAAATACAGTCTTTTAACTCACAAAATCCTTTGGATGATGCCCGAAAATACCTTGAAGCAATGTCTTTACAGCTTAGTGGTAAAAAAGAAGCCATAGCTATGATTGAAGAAATGGATATTCCTATGGAAAATCATCAAATTCCGATCAGAATCTATCGCCCAAAGGGAAAAACCGTTCAGAAGTCTCCAGCCATTGTTTATATTCATGGCGGATGGTTTATTGCCGGTGGTTATGAAACCCATGATGCGGTAGTCCGTAAACTAGCCAATGCAACAGGATCTGCTGTTATTTTTATAGATTACCGCCTTGCTCCGGAACATCCTTTTCCAGCAGGTTTGAATGATTGTCTTGATACTGTTCAATGGGTAATAGAAAATGCAGAATCCTTAGGAATTGACCAAAATCAGATAGGAATCATAGGAGACAGCGCCGGAGGTGCTTTATCAACAGCTGTTTCAACTCAAATTGGAGAATTCTTTAAGTTTCAGGTTCTGATTTATCCTGCCGTGGATAATCAGCTTAATACAAAAACCTGGGAAATCTATGAAAATGGACCGGTTCTCAATAAGCAAGGTGGAGTGGATGCCTGGAACTCGTATCTTCCCAAAGAGGAAAGCAACAACCCACTGGCAATTCCTGTTTTAATAAAGGATTTCAAAAATACTCCATCCACACTCATTATTATTGCGGAACATGATCCTTTGGCGGATGATGCGAGACATCTTGCCGAAAATATGCAAAACGCCGGAGTACCCCTTACTACAAGCTTCTATAAGGATATGGTTCATGGCTTTATGCATATGGGAGAGGTGTTGGAAGAAACTCAATTGGCCATTAATGAAATGGCAGATTTTGCTCAGCAGCATTTTAAATAAATCCATCCAAAGAAATAATCATGAAAAAATATGCTTATATCGGATGTTTGGGGTTTATTGCTGTGATTACTACAGAGTTTGGAATCATTGGAATCCTTCCACAAGTGGCAGAATATTATAAGATCAGCATAGATAAAGCCGGGTATCTTTTAAGTGCTTTTGCTTTGGTAATTGCTCTTACAGGACCTTTTATGACTTTACTTACTTCGGGAATCAATCGTAAAAAGATTATGACAACTTCCATTCTTATATTTCTGATCACCGGAATTATCTCTTCATTTTCCCCACCTTTTTGGCTGTTGATGTTAGTAAGAATTCTTCCTGCATTTTTACAGCCTGTATATATTGCAACAGCGCTGTCTGTAGCGACATCCGGAGTAGATAATAGTAAGAAAAATGAGCTGATGAGTATTGTTTTCAATGGTGTGGCTATAGCGATGGTTACTACGGTTCCTTTTGCTACGTGGATTTCAGGACTTTATTCTTGGGAATATTCATTTATGATACAGGCTGCAGTGAGTTTGGTAGCATTGGTTACCATTCATTTTCTTCTTCCCTCAATGCCCGTTAAAGAGAAAAAGTCATACGGAAGCCAGATCAGAATTTTAAAGCAGCCGCCGTTTATTTTGAGTACGCTTACTAACTTTTTTATGATCAGTGCCTGGTTTTCCACGTATAGTTATTTTGCAGATTATCTTGGGAAAGCTAAAGGAATGGATACTTCAATGGTAAGCTATATGTTATTTCTATTCGGAATTATTGGGGTTATTGCGAATAAAATTGCGGGTAAAATGCTTAATAAAAATGTCACCACAACATTGGCATTCTTCCTGTCCGGAACAATTCTTATTCCTGTATTATTGTATGTTTCAGATGGAAACCTACTAGCCACTATCTTTGTGATAGGAATCTGGGGCTTCCTTTATTCTCCGAGCTTTCTGAATGCCTCTACTTATATGATCTCGGCAGCTCCTGATGCTTTGGAATTTGCAAACAGTCTGGCTACTTCATTTGGGAATCTGGGAGTTACTTTAGGAACTACTATCGGTGGGTGGATCATTATCACCAAAGGAGTGGAATATACACCTTGGATAGGCTTTATTTTCGGGATTCTTGCTTTTCTGATGATGATAGCAAGGAATATCGTGGAAAAAAAAGAACAGATTATTTCTGGTTGTCCGGAATAAATGTAACAAATTTTATTACATTAAAATAAATCCGTATCTTTGATTATACTCAATTCGAATTAAAATTAAATAGAATGAAAATAGAAATCTGGTCGGATATAATGTGTCCGTTTTGCTATATCGGAAAAAATAATTTTGAACAGGCATTAGAAAAATTACCATTTAAAGATGAAGTAGAAGTAGAGTGGAAGAGCTTTCAGCTTGATCCAACGTTAGATGCTAATACCACTCAAGATACCATTCAATATTTCAGAGAGAAAAAAGGAGTGGGTGAAGCTCAGGCAAGTCAGATGCTGGCTCAGGTTACCCAAATGGGAAAAGGAGCGGGTATTGATTTTGATTTTGGAAAGACTTTAATCACCAATACTTTCAGCGCTCACAGACTGCTTCATTTGGCTAAGAAACATAACCAATCCAACGAAATGGAAGAAGCATTATTTATCGCTCATTTTATTGACGGTAAAAATGTAGGAGATACCGAAGTATTAATTTCCCTTGCTGAAAAATTAGGCATTCCTCAAGAAGAAGCCAGAGAAGCTGTTACTTCCGATCAATTGGATTACGAAGTGAATCAGGATATTATGGAAGCGAGAAACAATGGAGTTTCAGGTGTTCCTTTCTTTGTTCTGAACGGTAAATATGCAGTTTCAGGGGCACAGCCTGTAGAAGTTTTTGAAAACGCTTTGCAGCAGACTTATAAAGAGACTGTAAGTTCTTTTAAAGATCTCTCGGGAAGCAATGGAGCTTCCTGTGATGCAGACGGATGCAGCATTTAATCATATAAACCCCAAGCTATTTTAGTTTGGGGTTTATAAATATACTATAAGTCTTTTTTTGAAGGTAAAATGAATATATTTATATTTGAAAATATCAATTTTATTAAAAGGCAATTCATTAATGAAACATTCTCTATTCTTTTTCTTATCTGTTTTATCCATAGGATGTACAAATCATAAAGAAACAAAAACAGAAGAGCAAAATAACCCCATCGAATATATCTCTTTTATAGAGTCAGACACTTTAAAAGAGCGCAATTATATTGCTGTTTTTGATGATAATACTAATAACAAAGCAGAGCTGAGCCCATCAGAGTTAAAAATAGTAAATGAGTATTTAATTAAAGCAGTCAATGAATATAATGAAAAGGAGAAAAAAGAGTATAGGCTGGATTTAAGAAATTATTTCCGGCAATATTCTGTTTTAACAGATTTAAAGGGAGAAAAAATTGTTAAAGTTTTTTGTTTCTGTAGATATACCGATGATACTTGGCGAAATGAAAAACTGTATGTTCATGATGGAGGAGACTGCTATCTTAATGTGAATATTAATATTACAAAACCATATCACGACAAGTTACGAACTCATGGTATTGCTTAAGATATTAATATGAAAACAATTACCTTTCTGAGATTTTTTTCAATTATTTCCTATTTATTCATTATTTTGATGGGTCAAATGATGGGACTCCCTTTTATTTGCTGGCTTTTATTTACCATGTTTGATATTGGAAATATTGACCAAATTTTTGCGATTCTTGGCGTCTTAGGTATTATATTAAATTTCACGAAATGGAAAAACAAAACCTTAATAACCATTTTAAGTTTTCTTTTGATGCTTTCCCCACTTATTGGCAGAATGATTCAGGTTCCTATTGAATCATTTGATTATGCAGTATTTAAAATCCCTTTGCTTATTTTTATAATAGGGTATAGTACTTTCATTGTTCTTAATGTAAGAAACAATAAAATACAAACAGTATAATTCTTCCAAAATACAGTAAAAACTCTTGTATCTTTGTAATACAGTATAAATCTATATTTTTCAATGATAAAAATTAATAATGAACTTCATTTTCCTATTGCAGACAGTCTTTTTGTTTTTGCACTGGATTCTGAAGCAGGAACAGTATTTGATGGGAAGAATAAATTAATAACAGGAATCGGGAAGGTAAATGCAGCGATAGAACTTACTAAAGAAATTCACCTCAGAAAACCAAAATTAATTGTTAATCTGGGTTCTGCAGGAAGCAAAGGTTTTCATAAAGGAGAAGTGGTTTGCTGTACTAAATTTATCCAGAGAGATATGGACGTAAGAGGATTGGGTTTTAAACTATATGAAACCCCATTATCCGGAGTTCCCCCTGTTTTGGAATACGGGTTGAAAATGGACAGTCTTAAAGAAGGAATCTGTGGAAGTGGTGACAGTTTCGAAATGAATCACTCGGAAACAGATTACAATATTGTAGATATGGAAGCCTATCCTTTAGCATTAATTGCACAAAAAGAAAACATTCCGTTTCTATGCTTAAAATACATTTCTGATGATGCTGGAAGCGATGCTGCCGACGACTGGAGTGTACAGGTGCATCTTGCTTCTGAAGCGTTCAAAAAAATATTATTTTCATAAAACTTTAAAAAAATGGCATCAATTATTATTAACAAAGCCTCTGCTGAAGATACAGATATTATCCAGAAGCTGGGTATTCAGACTTTTTCTGAAACTTTCTCAAAAGACAATACTGAAGAAGCCATGGAAAAATATCTGAAAGAAAGCTTCAATACAGAAAAGGTAACCGCTGAACTGAATAATCCTGATTCTCTTTTTTATATTGCCTGGGAAGAGGACGATCCGGTTGGTTATCTGAAAGTTAATACTGGCAAAGCACAGACAGAGGTACAGGACGAAACCAGCCTTGAAATTGAAAGAATTTATGTGAAGAAAAGCCATCATGGTCAAAAAGTAGGTCAGCTTCTTTATGATCAGGCACTAAACACCGCTCAACATCTCAAAAAATCATATCTGTGGCTGGGAGTCTGGGAAGAAAACCTAAGGGCTTTGAACTTCTATAAAAAGAATGGCTTCGTTGAGTTTGATACACATATTTTCAGACTTGGAGATGAGGAACAGACAGATCTGATGATGAAGAAAATTCTGGATTGAAGATAAGTGTCACTAAGATTTATTTCTCTCACAGATCATGGAGATTATGCAGATCTTTTATCGCCACGAATGCCTAATTATTTTATTTATACATAAAGCTCAATGAACAGTTCTGAATTTTTAAAACAAATCAACAGCTATTATCCATTATCAGAGGACACTACTTCTGCTATGATGGCTATTTGCAGCGAAGAACAGTATAAAAGAAATGATATTCTTCTGGAATCCGGTAATATGGCAAGGTATTATTATTTCTTACAATCCGGATTAATAGGGTATTACACAACTGATGATGAAGGAAACAGCATTTATAAAATTTTCTTTGAGGAAAACAGCTTTGTGGCTTCCACATCGGCTATTATCAAAAATGAACCGAGTGATTTCAATATTATTGCGCTGGAAGATTGCTCAGTAATTAAATATCCAGTAAAGGCATACCGTGAACTATTGGAAAAACACCATGACCTTGCTCTTTTTCATATCCGGTATCTGGAGAAAAACTGGGTGGTCAAAAAGGAACCTCTAGAAGTTTCTTTAAAATTTGAAACCGCAAAACAACGGTATTTATTATTGCTTGAAAACAAACCACTTCACAATAGATTGAAACAGAATCAAATAGCCTCTTACTTGGGAATTACTCCCACGCAGCTCAGTCGTATAAAAAAGGAAATAAATTAACAAAAGCTTCAACATTTGTTGAGGCTTTTCTGTTTTTTCAGGAGCAACTTTGTCATATCAAAAGATTGCAAGTACGGCATTATTTAAATAAAAGATTATAAATTTATTTAAGATGTACTTAAAGTCTGCCCATTATTAATTAAATATTTTAAAGCATGAAAAAGTTAATCAACATCGTTGTTGTTATGGCTGCCTTTGCACAGTTTTCAGCACAAAAGATCATTCATCAGGAAGTTTTCAGTCCTAAGATGAATAAAAAGATCAAAACCATTATCATCACTCCCAATGTACAACCCAATACCACCTATCCATCAGTATATATTCTTCATGGTTTCAGCGGTAATCCGGACAGAACTATAAAGGAGGACATTCCTGATCTGGTTCAGAAAGCTCAGCAATACAAAACCATTTATGTGTTGCCTGATGGAAATTACAGCTCATGGTATGTAGACAGTCCGATTGCTAAAGATTCCCAATACCAAACCTTTATCGGCAAAGAACTTGTTGATTTCATTGATAAAAACTATCCGGTAAAAGCTGAAAAGAAGTTTCGTGGAATTCTGGGATGGAGTATGGGTGGTTATGGAGCTGCAAACATTGGTGTTATCTATAACAAAACATTTGGGATTGTAGGGAGTTCATGTGGCGCTTTAGATCTTAACTCATTTGGAGAAGGGTACAACACGTATATGGTAAATAAAGTATTAGGCCCTTTTGAATCTTTAAACTCTAATTTCCTTACAGACAGCAAGATCAAATTAATGGCTGCCGCCGGACAACACTATATTTTCGATTGTGGAACGGAAGACGTTCAAATGATCGGGCAAAACAGAAAATTCCATGCTAAACTTACTGAACAGAAGATACAGCATCTTTATACAGAGTCCTTAGGAGCCCACGATACTCAATATTGGAGCCGTTCATTATCTGAACAGCTGACCTTATTTGACAAGTATTTCAAATAGTGCAAACTATAACAAATCTTACCCTAAAAACCTTTTTAAGCATTGTCTTAAAAAGGTTTTTTTTTATTCTAAACAATCTTAGAATTTTCAAAATTTCCGAAACTGCAGATATTTTAATTAAAAAATTAGAGTTATTGTTATTTATTTTTATCTTTGTTTTTAATTATTCCAAATAAGAATAAATAAAAAAACTAATGAAAACTTTTCTTACAAAAACCTACTTCAATCCGTTGATTTTCTTCTATATAAATTCAATAAAACGAAAAGTTAACTTCATTTATCCAGCTTAAATTACTTTATAAAACTTATATGAATAACTCCATTATTCTTCCACATAAAGCAACAGGTAAAATCTTTCCTCTGTTTTATGTAATTCAATTTTTGATAATCCTAAGAAATGATACATGGAAAATTTTAAACTTAAACACTACAGAAGAACTTTATGAAATTACAATTCAAACCAATGAAAAACAATATACTGTTATAAAAACGATAACATGAAAATACTTAAAACCTCTATATTACTTTTAACTCTTACTCTATTCTCGGCTACTTTTTCGGCCCAACAAAGTGAACGCATCCATGGGAAAATCCTGGCCTCTGAGAAACTTCCTATAAAAAATGCTGTTTTAAGACTTGTTGATACATCCTATCAGGCAAAAACCAATAATCAAGGTGATTTTTACTTCGAAAATGTAGCCCCTGGAGAATACACTCTTCAGGTAGTCTTAAATGATATTGAGCTTATGCAGGAAAAAATCAGGATTGAGAAAGATATTTATGAAATACCTACCATTTTCGCCCCTACACAAAGCAACGTTATTGAAGGAATTACAGTCTATGCCTTCAGCAGAAATAAGTTTTTGGATAAAGACAGTATTTCCATTTCAAAAATGCCGCTGAGAAATCTGGAAAATCCACAAGCTTACACGAGCATCAATCAACAGATCCTGAAGGAACAGCTTACCTATGATGTTTCTGAAGTCCTTAAAAATGTTCCCGGAATGGTAAAAATGCAGGGAAGTCCCGGCAGGGGTTCCGGTGATGGAAGCTTCTATTACAGTCTTAGAGGGTTTCCTACAAAGATATCCATGGTAGACGGGGTTCCTGCTACTACCAACGGAGAAATTGACCCTTCTGATATTGAACGCCTTGAGGTGATTAAAGGACCATCCGGAACATTGTACGGAGGCGCTGTTACTTCTTTTGGAGGTCTTATTAATATTGTAACCAAAAAACCTAAAGATTATTTTGGTGGTGAAATTTCTTATATGCTGGGAAGCTACAATCTAAACCGGGCAACAGTGGATGTTTATGGGCCTGTTACAGATTCCAGAAAGACTTTATTCCGTTTAAATGCTGCTTACCAATACCAAAATGGATTCAGAGATTCGGAATTCAGAAAGTCATTTTTTGTTTCACCAACACTAAGCTATCAGGTAAATGATAAACTTAAATTCAGCCTTGGTGCTCAGATTTACAATTATGAAGGAACCAATACTCCTATTATCTTCCTTCCAAGAGGACGTGCATTTCTGGCACATACTCCTGATGAACTTGGCTTTGACTGGAAGAGATCGTATTCCAATAATGATATGACGTTAAAAGCTCCCTCTACCAATGTAAAAGCTGAGGTTAACTATAAAATCTCCGATAACTGGACTTCACAAACCCTCATTTCAAGGAACTACAGAAAAACGGAAGGTATATACCAATATCAATTCATCAGAGAGAAAGACACTGATGCAATGCTTGAACGTAATGTACAGGCCCAGAACTCTGAAGCAGCTTCTACAAGTGTGCAACAGAACTTCAATGGACAATTCAATATTGGAAAAATCAAAAATAAAGTGCTTATCGGTTTAGATTATTTAAACCAATCTCTGAACAACAATCATTCACCTATCATTAAATACGATAAGGTTAACGGACAGACTTCCGAAGCTAATTACGGATTTATTTCAAAAGATCTTGTTTTACAAAAAATACAGACTTCTACCGCTCCTCTTACCAGAACTACAACATCCAGTAATATCTATGGTGCTTACCTTTCTGATGCCCTTTACATTACTGACAGATTGACAACTTTATTGAGTTTACGTGTAGACCATTATGAAAGTAAGGGACAGCTGAATCTCAATAATAACCAGCGTTCAGGGGATTTCACTCAAACTGCATTATCACCTAAATTGGGCGTTGTTTATCAGATCTTTAAAGACCGTTTATCTGTTTACGGTAACTATATGAACGGATTCAGCTACACACCGCCGGTTAATCAAGAACTTGCTGATTATAGCGGAGATCTGAAACCACAAAAAGCCAATCAATGGGAAATTGGTTTTAAAGGAAACCTTTGGAAAAATCGTTTGAATTTCACAGTAGGGTATTATGATATACTGGTTGATAATATCTCAAGAGATATTGAAGTCATCCGAAATGGAGAGAAGTATAGAGTAACCATTCAGGATGGAGAACAAAGAAGCAAAGGAATTGAATTAGAAATCATAGCCAATCCTCTTCAGGGATTAAATATTATGACCGGATATACCTACAATGACAGTAAATCTGTTAAAGCAGATCCGGAATTTGATGGCCGTCGCCCAGGCTCTGCAGGTCCAGCTAGTGTATTTAATTCCTGGGTAAGTTACACTCTTCAATCCGGAAGTTTACAGGGATTAGGTTTGGGCTTTGGGCTTAATCGTGTTGGTCATCAGCTCAGCGAAAATAAAAAAACAACAGGGAAGTTTACTTTCCCGGCTTATACCCTTATCAATGCCTCTGTCTCTCTTGAGAAAGAAAGATACAGAATAGGTTTTAAAATGAATAATCTTGGGAATGTACAATATTTTGCAGGACAGGGAGTAATTGTTGCTCAAATGCCTCGAAATTTTGTTGCCGAGGTAAGTCTTAAATTTTAATCATGAAGCTTACACTTAGAAAAGCTGCCCTTCAATTACATCTATGGCTCGGATTAACATCCGGGCTTGTAGTTGTGATAATGGCCGCTACCGGATGTATTCTTGCTTTTGAAGAAGAATTAAAACATCTAATATATCCTAAAAGATATTTTACAGAAAACATTGGAAGCAAAAAACTATCTCTTTCTGAACTTTCTTTACAAGCTGAAAAAGTTCTTCCTGACGGATTGAAAATCAAAAGAGTTCAAATGTCTTCTAATCCATCCCGGACGTATGTATTCCGAACTCTTAAAATGGATAATGATGCATTAACCTATTGGGGAACTTATCTTTACTATTACCGGGTTTATATTGATCCTTACACAGGAAAAGTTCAGGAAGTGGAAGATGCCAAATATGATTTTTTTGAAATTGTGCTGGATCTTCACAGAAGACTGCTGCTAGGAGAAAAAATAGGAAAAGCTATTACAGGATACTCAACTTTAATACTAGCCGTTATTCTTTTATCAGGATTAATCATTTGGTATCCTAAAAAGATGAGTAAAAAGATGCTGAAAGGAATGTTTTTACTCAAAACTTCAGCAAGTTGGAAAAGGGTTAACTACGATCTTCACAATGTCTTAGGATTTTATGCCGTAATTCCTTTAATTCTCATTTCTTATTCTGCTTTGATCTGGAATTTTGAAAACATAGATAAATGGGTGAAAAATACCTTGAATAGAAAGACTCCTACTGAGCAGAAAGCCAAAAGCATCATACCTTCAGAAGAATTTACGAAACGTGAAATTGTGTTGAACAGCATTGGCCAAAAAGTGGAAAAAGATCTGGTTAATAAAAAATCAGCAATGATTAATTTTCCAAGATCAGAGGAAGGTACTTACTATGCAGAACTGACGTATGGAAATAAGCAATATCAGAATCAACAATATAATTTTGACCAGTATTCAGGAAAAATCTTAAAACATCAATTCTATAAAGATGAAAAGATAGGACATGGGACTGCTTTAAGAGAAAGGAATTATGATCTGCACACCGGAAGTATTTTCGGAATCTTCGGGCGAATTATTTATTTGTTAGCTGGGATTATTGCTACCTCACTTCCTATTACAGGATTCATCATATATTTCAACCGAAAAAAGAAGAAACCCAAGAAAAAACATTCCATCAGAAAAGGATAACGATCTATCGAGGCTGTCTCCAAAAGTTAAAAAATAGACTTTTGTCATTCTGAGAGAAGCGAAGAATCTCTAAAAACTAAACAATTAAAAATTCTTCATCACATTTTCTCCAGAATGACATTTTCTCCAGCCTCTTTTATATTATTTTTCATCGAAAATGCAGAATATTCTGGGAAAGAATTTCAATACTTTTTTCCATTTCATCAAAACTCAAATCTCCAAATCCTAATCTCATTGCAGTAAGATTTTTATTCTGATAGAGAAGAGTTTTTGGAATAAAGAGATTATCCTGAGCACATTTCCGGCTCAGCTGCATCAGATTAATGGGAATATTCCATTCCATCCAGATGGCAAGACCTCCGGAAGGTTTCTCAAATGTAATTACATCTCCAAGATTTTCTTTGAGCAAACCACTGAAATGATCCCGTCTTTCCTGATAAATTTTTAAGGACTTCTTGAGATAACGATTGATTTCTCCTTCTTCAATCATTTCTCCCAATGTTCTTTCCATCAAAATATCACCCTGACGATCAATAATTCCAAGGTGTTTCCGCATTTCCACCATCAGATTTTCAGGAGCCACAATAAAGCCGGTTCTGAATCCAGGTGCCAATGATTTTCCGAAAGATCCGATGTAAATAACCATTCCGTTCGTATCAGCACTCGCCAAAGGCAGAATTGGACTTTTATCATAATGGAATTCATAATCATAGTCGTCTTCAAGAATCACAAATCCATATTCATGAGCCAGTTCTAGCAATTCCAGTCTACGCTGGGCACTTAAAGCCACTGTTGTGGGGTAATGATGGTGCGGAGTAAGATAAAGCATTCTTATTTTCTGTTTTTTACAGGCTTCCCGAACACTTTCTACGATAATTCCATCCTCGTCAATCGGAAGGGTAACAATACTAACGCCTGCTTTTTGAAAAATCATATTAACGGAAAAATAACTCAGGTCACCCACCAGAACAGTATCACCAGCAGACAACAGGATTTCGGAAACAATATAAATACTCATTTCCGTACTTCGGGTGATCAAAAGGTTATTTTTAGAGATTGGTAATCCACGGGATAAATTGAGATACTGAGACAAATGTTCTTTAAAAAATTCACTTCCGTCATGGTTATAATGCCCAAGTCCTTTCTGATTGGACTTCCGTTTAAGAATGGAACTGTAATATCGGGAATGCTGCCCGATCTGGGTAAGTCTGATATCCGGTACACCGTCATTAAAGACATACTCACAGTCCGAGTGCTCAAAAGGATTATCTAAGATATTAGAGGTTTTAAATGTGAAACCGGTATTCTTAGGATAGTTCTGAAGGTTATTTTCCTCAAAGTCCTTTACTTTTACTGGCTTTTCCTGATCTTTCCCAATCACAAAAGTTCCTTTATTAGGGAAACTGTCTACCCAACCCTGTGCAGACAGCTCATCATACACTGCCACTGCTGTATTTCGATGTACATCCAGAATTCCACTGAAGGCTCTGGTTCCCGGAAGTTTAGTGCCAAATGGTAAAACACCTCTTTGAATAGCATTCACCAATTGATTGGCTATTTGCAGATAGATAGAAGTTTCTGATTTTCTATCAATTTTAATAAAACTTTCATAAGGAATCTTAACCGGACTATCCATAATATAAAAACTGGCACCATAGAACCATCCGGCAATATACTACTTTTGACATCAAAATAAAAATCTATGGAATTTCATCATCTGCTCAGAAGAATAGTACAGGACGGCAGTACTCATGCCAAATGGCTGAACACTCTTTCTTTTATGGAAAATGCTGGTGCCAGAAAAATATCAAAGTGTGAACATCCGGTTCTGGTTACCCAAATCCAGCTTAAACACGCCGCTGAAGAGCATCGCCATGCTTATTATCTCAAAAAACAGATCGGGAAAATAGATCCGGAACTGTGTAAAACGTATGAAAGCAGAGAATTGCTTGCTCCGGTTGCAACCAGACAATATCTGCATTCATTGGATATTAAAGCCTGCAGATACCTTCAGGAGGCTTTTCAGCTTACAAAAGAAGACCTTAAATATGCAGCCTACCTTTTTGTAACCTATGCCATTGAAGTCCGCGCAGATGAACTTTATCCTGTTTACCAAGAGATCCTTACAAAAGAATCATCTAAAATTATGGTAAAATCTATTATTCTGGAAGAAGAAGGACATCTGGAAGAGATGATTAATCAACTTAATGAATTTTCTGAAGACTGGCAGCTGCACGCAGATAAGGTCTTAGAGATTGAAAAAGAGCTGCATCAACAATGGATCAATGCGATTAAAGAAGAAGTGTCTCAACTGAATTATGCTTAAAAACATAAATCGTTTTCAGGAAGCACTCTGCAAAAGAAAGCAGGCAGGGATATTACGAACTTTAAAGCAAAAGGTTGAAGGTGTTGATTTCTACTCCAATGATTATCTGGGATTAGCGAGAAGCAAAGAATTTCAAAATATATTGCTGGAAAAGATCAATAAGAATCCTCAATTGCTTTCAGGTAGCACAGGTTCCAGACTGATTAGTGGAAACAGCAGGGTAGTAGTTTTTACAGAAAATTTCATTGCTGAGAAGCATCAGTTTTCTTCTGCATTGTTGTTTCCATCAGGTTACAATGCTAATTTAGCTTTATTTTCAACACTTCCGGGCCGTCATGATACGATTATTGTAGATGAACAGATTCACCGTTCCGTACATGATGCCTGTAAAATGTCGAATGCCCGAAAATTAAAGTTCAGACACAATGATATTGAGCATTTGGAAAGTATCTTAGAAAAACAGGAAGGACATTGTTATATCGCTATAGAAAGCCTCTATTCTATGGAAGGAGATCTAGCCCCAATTCGTGAAATTGCTAAGCTGACAAAGCAATATGAGGCAGACTTAATCGTTGATGAAGCTCATGCATTCGGAGTTTATGGAAATGGCTTGGTAGATCAATATGGTTTACAGAATCAGGTGACAGCCAATGTCATCACATATGGCAAAGCTTTGGGAGCTCATGGTGCAGCAATACTTTGTAATGAGACTGTAAAATCTTACCTGGTGAATTTCGCTTCTCCATTTATCTATACCACTTCCGCACAGGATTTTCAATGGATGAGCATCAAAACAGGCTATGATTTTCTGGAAGGCCATAAAGAATTATCCATACTGCTTCAGGAAAACATAAAAACATTTCGAAGTCAGGGATTAGAGTCTCCATCTTCAGAAACAAGTCCGGTTCAGGCTATTATCATTCCCAACAATCAGACATTGAAATCTTTACATGAAGCATTATCAGAAGAAGGATTTTTAACTTATGCCATCTACAGTCCAACGGTAAAAGAAGGAACCGAAAGACTCCGGATATGTCTTCACAGCTTTAATACGGAAGCGGAGATTACAAGGCTTACAGAAATTATTAAAGACTTTATTTAAGAAAAAAACACCACGCATCACTTAACTCAATACTTCAAATGAAACTATTTATAACAGGAATAGGAACTGAAATTGGAAAAACAGTCTGTTCTGCCATTTTAGTACAATATTTTAAAGCTGATTACTGGAAACCCGTACAATCAGGAGATCTGCACTACACAGATAGCCATAAAATAAAAGCCTGGACTGATGATACAATTTGTCATCCGGAAACATACCGTCTCAAATTGGCTGCCTCACCACATCAATCTGCAAGAGCGGAAAACAAACAGATCAACCTTGATGATTTTCAACTTCCGGAAACTCAAAATGCTCTGATTGTGGAAGGAGCAGGTGGGCTTATGGTTCCGCTTTCAGATGATACTTTTATGATTGACCTTATTGAGAAACTAAAACTTCCGGCAGCTCTTGTCGTGAGAAATTATTTAGGCTGCATCAATCATACTTTATTATCGATCATGGCCCTACAACAAAAAAAAATCACGCTGGAATACCTGATTTTCAATGGAGATTTCCCCGAAGACACTGAAAGAGTTATTTCAAACTTTATTACAAAAGAAACAAAAATTATCAAAATACCTGAAATAGAAAGTTCGGATAAAGAACATATCACCACTATTGCAAAACAATTAACAATAACAAAACTATGATAATGGATAGAACAACAACAATCAGAAACAACTGGACGAAAGAAGAAATAGAGGAAATTTATCACTTACCGCTTATGGAGCTTATTTATAAAGCTGCAACGGTACACCGCGAATGGCATGATCCATCTGAAGTACAGATCTCTACTTTGTTATCCATCAAAACCGGAGGCTGCCCCGAAGACTGCTCATATTGTGGTCAGGCAGCACGTTATCACACTAATATCAAAGTACAGGCTTTATTACCAACAGAAACGGTAATTGCTCATGCTCAAAAAGCTAAAGACAGTGGCTCATCCCGTTTCTGTATGGCTGCAGCATGGCGTGAAGTTCGTAACAACCGTGATTTTGACAGAGTTATTGATATGGTAAAAGGAGTGAATGATCTAGGTTTGGAAGTATGCTGTACTTTGGGAATGCTTACCGAAGAACAGGCTATAAGGCTTCAGGAAGCTGGATTATATGCTTATAACCACAATCTTGACACTTCTGAGCAATACTACGAAGAAATCATTTCTACCAGAACATTTGACAATAGAATCAACACGATTAACAATGTTAGAAAAGCAGGAATTACAGTATGCTCAGGCGGAATTATTGGCTTGGGAGAAACCCACAGAGACAGAATTTCTATGTTGCTAACATTAGCCACTATGCCTAAACATCCGGAATCTGTTCCTATCAATGCATTGGCTAGGGTAGAGGGAACTCCTTTGGAAGATAATGAGAAAGTAGATACCTGGGAAATGGTAAGAATGATTGCCACTGCAAGAATTGTGATGCCTTCTTCTATGGTAAGATTGAGTGCCGGACGTATAGAAATGACTGAAACAGAACAGGCATGGTGTTTTATGGCTGGTGCTAACTCTATCTTCACTGGAGAAAGAGAAACATTGCTGGTAACGCCTAATCCGGGTGTTTCTGAAGACATGCAAATGCTACAGACCCTTGGATTAAAACCCATGATGAAAAAAGAAACCTGCTGTTAACCAATTACAAATCATAATTATGAGTTTCTGGATTTTAATACAGAGCATTTTGATGTTTATTCAGGAGCTACTTACTGAATATCTTAGCCTTTGATTTTATGATTTAAATGCTAAGATCGCAGAAAAGCATAATGAAAATACATGTTTTTCGTTCGCAAGGGCATTGCATTTAGCAGAGAAAAGTATATCAACTAATCCTGACTGAGTGAAACGCCTTTGCAATCTTAAAAGTCATACAGCATCATTGTAAAGCCTTTAGCGGACGTTGCGTTAAAAACAGAAAATCTCAACCAGACTTCAAAAGTCATCAATACATTTTATAAACACATGGATACAATAACACCACCCAATCTTCAACAAAGAGATAAAGCTGTCAACTGGCATCCTTATACCCAGATGAAAACTGCAGATGAAATCATCCCTATCATAAAAGGAAAGGGGCTTTATCTTTACGACAATGAAGGTAAAAAATACATGGATGTAGTTTCTTCATGGTGGGTAACCCTGCATGGACATTCTCACCCTTATATTGCTCAACGTATCTTTGAACAGCTTAATACATTGGAACAGGTTATTTTTGCTGGATTTACCCATGAACCAGCCACACAGCTTTCAGAGAATCTACTAAAACTTTTACCCTCCAACCAGAAAAAGGTCTTCTATTCTGATAATGGCTCTACAGCTGTGGAAGTAGCTTTAAAAATGTGTATTCAGTATGCACACAATCAGGGAAAAGAAAAAAACAAAATCCTTGCTTTTAAAAATGCATACCATGGTGACACTTTTGGAGCGATGTCTGTAAGCGGAAAAAGCTATTGGACCAAACCTTTTGAAAGCAGACTGTTTGAAGTTGTTTTCATTGATACTCCCAATGCTGAAAATCTAGAAAGTTTGCAGTCTCAGATTAAAGATATTGCTGATGAGGTGGCGTGCTTTATTTACGAACCATTAGTTCAGGGAGCAGCAGGAATGCTGATGTATAAGGCTGAAGACCTGAATAACCTGATGAGGTTCTGCAGGGAACAGGAAATTCTAATGATTCAGGATGAGGTTTTTACAGGATTTGGAAGAACCGGAAAACTCTTTGCTGCTAATTATCTTACCGAACAGCCGGATATTATGTGTTTTTCAAAAGGGCTCACAGGCGGAACCATGCCTATGGGAATCACCACCTGCTCCAAAACCATTTATGACGCTTTCTGGTCTGATGATAAGTATAAAACCTTATTTCATGGACATTCTTTTACCGCTAATCCTTTAGCTTGTACCGCAGCTTTAGCCAGTATGGAATTATTACTTCAAAAAAAAACCCAAATGGATATCAAACGTATTTCTCAGCAACATTCAGACTTTATCAAAGCACTCGCTTCACATCCGCAAGTTGAAAATGCACGCCAGATCGGAACCATTCTCGCTTTTGATTTTAAAACCGGGCACGGGACTTCTTATTTCAATGAGGTCGGGAAAAGACTTTATAATGAGTTTTTATTGAGGGGAATCATTATGCGTCCTTTAGGAAACGTTCTTTATCTGGTACCTCCTTATTGTATTTCTTCTGAGGAACTAGGTATAGTGTATCAGAATATTCTGGAGGTTTTGGATCAGTTTCAGGGTTAGGATATTTCTTATTCAAAAAACATCAGCCTCATAGACTTTCAAATCTATAAGGCTGATAAATTATGATTAAAAACAAGCTCTTTTAAATTTCCTGTTCTGCATTTTTCAAGATTTTTATTAATTCTTTCAACTCATCTTTACTGAACTCATTTAAAGAATTTCTGTAACATCTAGAAGCGGTAAGTCATTGCAAAGAAGATAGGACATTTATCCAGAAAAAGATTAATAAAAAAGGATATGAAACTCAGTGTTTTATTCCAAAGAATGGGGAAGAAATAGATCTTTATTAAAAAAACTGGTTTCGTAAACTTAAAAATATATCTATTTCAATAAAAAATGAGGCCTTTCATACAGAAAAGCCTCATTTTATTTAAAATTAAAACTAAGTATCATTAATCTTCTACATATTTATTCCTTGCTGCTCTTAGTCCGAAATAGAGCATTATTAGTACCGCAATGCTCAGAAAGTAAAATGAGGTATTCCAGGAAATATCCCAATCATGCAGCTTTCCAAATACCGGAGGACCAAATGCAGCAATCAGATAACCTACAGACTGTGCCATTCCGGAAATCTTTACTGCATTGATACTGCTTTTGGTTCTTGTAGAGAAAAACAAGATGGATAAACTGAAAGATAACCCATTAGAAATCCCTATAATGACAGCATTCACATAGATCCATTGAGATTTCAGAAAGACAAACATCATGGTACTTCCAAACATCAGAGCACATATAAAAAGGATCAAAATTCTTTGGTCTTTCATTTTACTGGCAATAATCGGACAGCAGAATGTTATCGGAATCATAGTAATCTGAATAACAAAAAGCACCCATCCCGAACTTTCACCAGACATATTATAATCGGTAAGGAATGAAGGCAGCCACGCCACCATACAGTAATAAAACAAAGACTGTAACCCCATAAAAACACTGATATTCCATGCCTGGGCAGATTTAAACATATTAAAATCGGAAGTTCCCAACGCCGTTTTAAGTTGTGTAGGATTCTTCTTATTAAATATCATTTCAAGAATCAACACTACAAATCCCAAAGCAGCAATAACCAACCAAATTCCCAAAGATCCACGCCATCCGAAGCCTGTCCATTCTCCAATTCTTACACTGAAACCGGAAGCCAAAGCAGCCGTAAGGTTCATAGAAACAGCAAAAATCCCCGTCATTAAACCAATCTGCTTCGGAAAATTATTCTTAACATATCCGGGAGTCACTACATTTCCAATACAAATTCCCAAACCGATAAATACAGAGCCTGCAAATAACAGCCAAAGAGAACCTGAAATTCTCAGGAACAATCCAAAACTTAAAATAATCAACGAATACATTAACAGTTTACTGATTCCGAACTTATTGGAAAACCTGCTGACCAAGACAGAGCAGACTGCAAACATAAAAAGTGGAATAGAGGTCAAAAGACTCACCTGGAAATTATCCAGCTTCAGCGCATCTCTTACATCACCAAGCACTGGAGATACGGCCACAATCGGTGACCGAAGATTGCTGGAAATCAATATTACAACCAGCACATTCAGAAGCATTAAAACATAAGAAGCATTCTTTTTTACTTCGTTCTTCATTATAATAAAACTTTTGTACAAAAGTAGCATAGTAATTTTGTTTAATTTTGCCAAAGTTTTAACCTGAAACGACATGAATGCGAACGACAGTATCAAAATAGATGAGCTTAATAAACCTTATTTTGTATGGTTTGAAGAAAACTGGATTCATGATAATGTTCTCCACCAGCATGAAAAGGGTCAATTGGTATATGTAGAAAGTGGATTTCAGTATATCACGATTGAAGAAAAGATTTATCTTCTTCCCCAGAATTATGCGGCCTGGATCCCTTCAAAGGCCATACATAAAACGAATTCCCATTCTGAAAAGATCAAGCTGATGATTATGTTTGCAGATACAGACAGTAAAGATTCTTTTTATGATGAGGTGAATGTCTTTTCTGTTCCTCCTGTATTAAGGGAAATGATAAAATATGCCGAAAAATGGTCCAAATTGATGAAAAAGGATTCCGGTGAAACTGTATTTTTAAAAGCGCTTTTTAATGAGCTTCCTTATTTTGTGGAACATTCCCTGAAGCTCCACATCTGTCTTCCAAAAGATAAGCGTCTGGAGAAAGTGATTGAACACCTTCATCATTATTATAATACAGAAATAAAAATAGACGACCTTGGTGAACTGGCTTTGGTTTCTTCCCGAAGCCTGGAGCGTATATTCAAAAAAGAAACAGGCCTTACTTTGAGCAAATATCAGCAGATGCTCCGTATTATTAAAAGCCTTGAACTTTTGAGTTCAGGAAACCTAACAATTTCAGAAACGGCTTATGAAGTAGGGTATAAGAGTGTGCAGGCGTACACCAGAAGTTTTCAGGCGGTAATGCAGTTCAGACCTACGGATTTTATGAAAAACATTAACTTAGGTCAAGGAAAAGGGACTTATTAATAATTAAAATTCACCAAAAAATATCTATATAAAAGCATTTACAACTTTTATTTTAATGAATAATTCCCCTTTTGTTCATTTATTACATCAATAGCAAATTTCCAATTATACAGCTTATTAAAATAAAAAGGCCCCCATGACTGGAGACCTTAAAAAAACACAAATGATGAAAAAAAATTATTTCGATTCACAAATATAAGCAAAATTCATATTATGCAACGCATGGTATGTGGATTTTTTTTAAAAATTATTTATTTTAATTAAAAATTATCATTTACTAATATATTTTGATTTTCCTTAACATTTTGAAATTAAGCCATATCTTGTAAATTACTCCACCAAACACGATTCATTCTATAATGGGACTCACCATATAAATACTTCGGATTCCGTACAACATGGGAATAATGAGAAGAGCATGGATGTATAATATCAGCTGTCTTAAAATACTTATCACAGTAGCCGGCCGTGCATTTTCTAAAGAAGAAAAACCAAACCATGAGCCCTGTAAAGGAGAAAATCCGATATGCTTTGATACTTCTTTCATATTTTTCAGCCCCAAATTTCATTCCCGTGACAGGCTGCAATGCTCTCATCAGTCCTCAAAGCGGAACCATGGCAATTACTGCCGGCCAAGACATCTGGCACATTACTTTCGGCATATTTCCGTTCAAAATAAGCTGTCTCTGCTGTTCCATTATTATGATTGTAAATTTTTAAAAGAAAGATGTGGTATTGCTATAAAAGGTAGTTGAAATAGAGAAAATGAAATGAATAAGTTCTACAAGATCAATTACACCTAACCCTTCATTAATCAACAAATCGTAATTTCAAATTTCTTTCTTCCAGCTCCCGATGAATACTCATCTTAGCTATAGTCTCATTGCTGTTAATTATTAATAATAATTCTAAATAACTTAAAGTTTTTACAAACTTAGTGCTTAGTGATAGTAGATTGGCTCCTTAAGGCGGAATAAATATAGAAATTAAGCTAATGAATGACTACTCTTAACTATTAATCAAAAGAGCAGAACTTTAAAAACACGGTGGAAACATGGACTAATAAAGCATTTATCACTACATTTGCTGATGACTGACTTAATTACATGGAAGAACAATTAGTTTCATATATTCAAGATAAAATATTGGTAACTGATGAAGAGATGGAAACCATTCTGTCTTATTTTAAACCTATTAAATTAAAAAAGAACGAGCTACTTCTCACCAATGGCCAGACCAGCCAAAGAACCTTTTTTGTCGCTAATGGCTGTCTCAGAATATTTTTCATCAATGAAGAAGGGCAGGAGTCTACCCGTTATTTTGCTTTTGAAAATCAGTTTGCTACTGCTCTGGTAAGCTTTATCACTTCCGAACCATCTGAAGAATTTATTCAGGCTGTAGAAGAGACGGAGGTTTATTACATTACCCACAAAGACTTTTATCATCTTCTGGAAATTGTGCCAAAATGGGAAAAATTCTACAGAATCTATCTTGAAATAGCTTATGTAACGAATACCAAAAGGCTGATGTCTTTCCTAGTTCAGGATGCACTAGAAAAATACCGTCAGTTATTGGCTGAAAACCCAATTATTGTCCGACGGCTATCCAATAAAATGGTAGCTTCCTACCTCAATATTTCTCAGGAAACATTAAGCAGGCTTAAATCTAAACTTTAATTTATAAGCAAAACAGTCAAAAAACCTTTTTAATTAAACAAAAATTAATCTTTCTCTTTTTTCTCAGGAAAAATTTAAGCCTTATATTTGCAGGGATGTTAAAATGGTTCTCCATAATATGTTCAATGATGTATGTACTGGCTACCACCAATATGGGGGAAGTTCTGAAGGTGCCTATGTTTGTAGAACATTTTATGGAATATGAAGGAAATCTTTCAGAATTCGTTATGGAACATTATGACAACCATAAAAAAGATGCTGACTGGGATCTGGATCAAAAACTGCCATTTATCAATCCGCCCATTGTCCTTACAGTACATGCACAGCTTCCTGATTATACCTTTGAAATTAAGAAACCTAAGGAAATCAGAATTCCACAGAAGAACAGCATCTATCAGGAAAAAGACTTTTCAAACCTTTACCTTTCCAACATTTTCCAGCCTCCACGGCTTTCTTAATGGATTTAAAATTAAAAATGAATACTTTAAGTTTTACTTAAGGTGGTCTATTCTTATTGCTTATCAATTAATCAGTAGCGTATTATTATTATTCTGCTTACCGTTTTTACTGTAAAATGCTCTTTATAGACAACACCGTATATTTTACGGAAATCTATAATGTTTGAAATTCTACAAATAAAATCTTGATGGTTTTCAACTTTCAAAGAATAGCTAAGCGCATATACAACGCTGGTGGTTATCTATAAATAATTTTTTCATGTTAAACAAAATTATTGAGTTTTCTGTAAAGAATAAACTCATCATTGCTCTGTTCACTATAGGCTTAGTTCTTTTCGGAGTATATGAAACTACCAAACTACCCATTGATGCTCAGCCTGACATCACCAATAATCAGGTACAGATTATCACTACAGCGCCTTCTTATGGAGCTGCAGATATTGAGCGTCTTGTAACATTTCCCATTGAACAGGCAACCAGCAACATCAGCGGAATTACAGAGCTTCGAAGCCTATCCAGATTTGGATTGTCATTAGTAACTGTTGTTTTTGATGATGATACAGATGTCTATTGGGCCCGCCAACAGGTTCAGGAACGTTTACAGCTCGTTCAGGACAATATTCCTGCCGGAATTGGAAAACCTGAACTGGGGCCTATTTCTACAGGATTGGGAGAGATTTTCCAATATGTGGTGAGAGCCAAGAAAGGCTATGAAAATGTATATGACGAAACGGAACTGAGAACCATTCAGGATTGGGTAGTCAGACGACAATTACTGGGAACCAAAGGAGTAGCAGATGTAAGCAGTTTCGGAGGAAAGCTTAAACAGTATGAAATTGCCATTAATCCTAATAAACTTCAGGCTTTTAATATCAATATCAACGATGTTTTTGCTGCTTTAGAAAATAATAATCAAAATACTGGTGGAGCCTATATCGAAAAGAAAGAAACGGTTCTTTTTATCCGAAGTGAAGGTCTTTTAGGAACAAAAGAGGATATAGGAAATATTCAGGTTGCTGAAACCAAAGAAGGAATTCCGGTCCACATTAAGGATGTAGCGTCTGTAAAGATTGGATATGCGACAAGGTATGGCGCCATGACCTATAATGATACTGGAGAAGTATCCGGAGCTATTGTATTGATGCTTAAAGGGGAAAATGCCAACGAAGTAATAGGCAATATTAAGCAAAGACTTGAAAAGATTCAGGAATCTTTACCGGAAGGTGTTGTGATTGAGCCTTTCCTTGACCGTGCTAAAATGGTTAACAATACCATCAGTACGGTAAAAACCAATTTGATGGAGGGAGCTTTAATCGTAGTTTTCATCCTTGTTGTATTCCTTGGAAACTTCAGGGCCGGATTATTGGTTGCTTCTGTCATTCCTTTAGCCATGTTGTTTGCCATTATTATGATGAACATCTTCGGGGTTGGAGGAAACCTGATGAGTCTTGGAGCCTTAGACTTCGGTCTTATTGTAGATGGTGCTGTTATCATTGTGGAAGCTGTTCTGCACCAGTTAGCCCATAAAAAGCACTTTGGTAAGGACAATATGCTGAGTAAAAAGGAAATGGATGACCAGGTTTCCAGTTCTGCCACAAAAATGGTTAACAGTGCTGTTTTCGGGCAGATCATTATCCTTATTGTATACCTTCCCATCTTTACACTGCAGGGAATTGAGGGGAAAATGTTCAAACCGATGGCACAAACGGTAGCTTTTGCATTAATTGGGGCATTTATTCTTTCCCTTACTTACATTCCTATGATGAGTTCATTAGTATTAAGCCGAAAGAAAAAGGAAAAAGACAATATTTCTGACAGGGTAATGGCCAAAGTGGAAACAGGACATCAAAAGTTCCTGATGAAAGCCCTGAAATTCAGAAAAACAATCATTCTAAGTGTTCTTGTTCTTTTTGCCGGTGCTATTTTCACTTTATCAAGAATGGGTGGAGAATTTATCCCATCTCTGGAAGAAGGTGATTTTGCTGTTGAAATGAGGATTCTTCAGGGAAGTAATATTAATGAGACCAAAAAGGTAACCACACAGGCTTCCAGCATTCTTTTAAAACAGTTTCCGGAGGTACAGAAGATCGTTGTAAAGATCGGAAGTGCAGAGATCCCGACAGAACCCATGCCTATGGATGCCGGAGATATGATTATTGTTTTAAAACCTAAAAAAGAATGGACGTCCGCAACATCATTCCCTGAACTTTCTGAAAAAATGAGCAAGGCATTAAGCATTATCCCGGGATTAACAACCAGCTTCCAGTTCCCGGTACAGATGCGTTTCAATGAACTAATGACCGGTGCCAGACAAGATATCGTCTGTAAAATTTACGGAGAAGATCTTGACAGTCTTACCACCTATGCCAAAAAACTGGGAAGTATCATCAATACGGTAAAAGGCGCTCAGGATCTCTACATAGAGCCTGTTGAAGGCGCTCCACAGGTCGTTATTGATTATAACCGCTCCGAATTATCCAGATACAATATTTCTGTTGCCGAGATCAACAGAGTGATTAATATGGCTTTCGCAGGACAAACGGCAGGTGCTTTATATGAAGGGGAGAAAAAGTTTGATATCGTTGTTCGTATGGATAATGATTATAAAAAAGACATTACCAGCATACAGAATCTATTGGTTCCTACGGCTTCCGGAGAGCAAATTCCGCTATCTCAACTGGCAAAAGTAGAACTTAAAGACAGCCCAAACCAGATCCAAAGAGAAGACACCAAAAGAAGGATCATTATAGGATTTAATGCAAAGGGAAGAGATGTTCAGACTGTTGTGGAGGAACTCCAGCAAAAAGTAGGGAAGAATCTGAAATTCTCACCAGGATATACCATTGCTTATGGAGGAACTTTTGAAAACTTAAACGAGGCCAAAGCCAGATTAGGGGTTGCCGTTCCTATTTCTTTAGTGATGATTTTCTTACTGTTATTCTTTGCTTTTGGTTCTGTAAAACACAGTTTACTCATTTATACTGCAATACCATTATCAGCAATTGGAGGCGTGTATTTTCTTGCTTTAAGAGGAATGCCTTTCAGCATCAGCGCGGGGGTTGGATTCATTGCTTTATTTGGAGTTGCCGTACTTAACGGAATTGTTTTGATATCAGAATTTAACCGATTGAAAAAGAACGGAATAACCAACACCAGCAGAATTGTATTGATGGGAACAAAAATCAGGCTTCGTCCGGTGCTGATGACTGCATTTGTAGCTTCATTAGGATTCCTTCCAATGGCCATCAGCAATGGAGCAGGTGCGGAGGTACAGAGACCATTAGCCACTGTAGTGATCGGTGGATTGATGCTAGCAACACTTTTAACTCTATTTGTTTTACCTATTCTCTACGTCTTATTTGAACATATTAATAAAGATAAAATGAAATTCTCTAAAAAAATAAACTATAAAAAACTGTCTGTTTTCTTGTTAATGGTTTCTTTTGGAAGCTTACAGGCTCAGGAAAACATCACCTTTGAGCAGGCGCTGGAAAAGGCATATCAACAAAACGGAACGCTTAAAGATTCAAAATTAATCTCTGATTATCAGGAGAAATTAAAAGCCAGCTATCTGGACATTCCTCAATTGGAAGTTACAGGAGCGTTCGGACAGATTCAGGGTGAAGAAACAGATAATTCATTCGGGATTTCTCAAAGGTTCAGTTTTCCAACCGTTTATTCCAAGAGAAAACAGATGCTGGATGCAGAATGGACAGCAAGTATTATCAATCAGAACCTTACCAAAACACAGCTTACCAAAGAAGTTACAGACGTTTTTTATAGGATCTTAGTCCTTCAGGAAAAGAAAAAAGTATTGGAATACATCAGCCAGCTGTATACTAATTTCGCAGATAAGGCCGGTTTAAGATTAAAAAAGGGAGAAGCCAATATTTTAGAAGAATCTACTGCCGAAATTCAAAAAGAACAGATAACAATACAACTGAACATTCTTGAAAATGATCTGAATATTGCAAAACTGCAGCTTCAGTTGCTTCTTCAGTCTGAAACAGCTTACCAGCCTATTGCTGATAAGCCAACAATGAATGTAGGACTTCAGGTCTCAGAGGAAATGGTAAAGCAACATCCTGAACTTCAGTATCTGCAACAGCAAATTAAAGTAGGAGAGGCTGAAATACAGCTTGAAAAAAGCAGGCTGCTTCCGGAGCTTCTTATCGGCTACACCAATCAGAGTATGAAAAACATTAATAACAACCGTTTTAATTCAGTTCAGGTAGGAGTAGGAATACCTTTGTTTACTAAAGGTCAGAGAGCATTAGCTAAAGCAGCACAGGCCAAAATCGCTATTTCTGAAAATCAGTATCAAAGAAAAGAAATTGAACTTAAAAACAGGTTAGGGCAACAGTTGAACAACTATATGAATCAACAGAGAATCATTGAAAATTATGAACAGAAACAGCTCCCAAAATCTGAAACGATCCTAAAAACAGCCCAAAAACAAATGGATTTAGGAGAAATTGATTATCTGAATTGGGTAATATTGGTCAATCAGGCCGTAAAAACCAAGGCAGATTATATCGATAGTCTGGACAGACTGAATCAGATAGGAGCAGAACTTAATTTCTTAATTTCAAAATAACAGCGTCATGCAATTCAAAATAATATCAATATACAGTCTGGCTTTAGTGTTGGCTTTATCATCATGTTCAGGCAAGAAAGAAGAGGAGAAAACAGTCTATGAAAACACAAAATTTGCAAAAGGTACAGAGAACACGGTTCATCTTACCAATCAGCAGATTCAGTCGGTGGGAATTACCACAACGTCTGTTCAGGACAGAAATATGGAAAAACTGGTGCGTCTGAATGGAAAAGCAGAGATTGCTCCATCCCATATCAGTTCAGTTTCAAGTATTATGGGCGGACATATCAAATCTATCCATGTGATTAATGGAAGCCACTTCAGCAAAGGTCAGGTATTGGCTGTAGTGGAGGATCCTCAATTCATACAGCTTCAGCAGGATTATCTGGTAACCAAAGCACAGCTTGAAGCCGCAAGACTGAACTTTAACCGTCAGAAAGACCTTAATACCAGCAAAGCCAGCAGTGATAAAACGATGCAGACCGCTCAGGCAGATTATTCAACCTTAAATGCGACATTGAGAGGCCTTGAAGAAAAGTTAAGAATCATCGGAATCAATGCCAAAGGCTTAAACACTGGAAATATCAGAAGCAGAATTAATGTATATGCGCCATTCAGTGGCTTTGTAAGCAAGATTCTTGTGAATAACGGACAATATATTAATCCGGCAGATACTTTATTTGAGTTAATTAATCCAGCTGGATTACTTTTAGAATTAAAGGTTTTTGAAAACGATGTTAACGATATAAAAGTAGGGCAGGAAATTATGGTGTACAACAATCATAAGCCTGATGTGAAATCCAGTGCTAAAATTGTAAGCGTAGTTCCAAGCATTGAAACAGGTGGTTCTGCAACGGCTATCGCTAAACTATCATCTGTCAATTCAGAATTTGTAAAAGGAATGTATGTGAATGCGGAAGTGAATATCAGCAACCGATATACTCAGGGACTTCCGAATGATGCTGTGGTTTCTTTTGAAAATAAGAACTATGTTTTCGAGGATCTTGGAAAATCAAAATATAAGATGATTCCTGTTGTAACCGGAATTTCAGACGATCAGTTTACAGAAGTTTTGAAAGCAGACTTCTTAAAAGGTAAAAAGATAGTACAGAAAGGAGCTTATAGTCTTCTGATGATGTTGAAGAATAAGGCTGAATAATCACTTATTGCCAATAAGTTTTAAAGAAAAAGGTTTTGTTTACTAAAATAAACAGAACCTTTTTTAATTTTTTGAGCTTAAGAACATTTTACTTTGACTTTCCTTTAGCTGGCTTTATTCTTCTGATTAAGGTTTTTAAGAAAATGAGTTGGAGGTATTTTATATCGTTCCTGAAACTTTTTAGAGAAACTTTGTGCAGTATTGAACCCTGTCATATCTGCAATTCCTTGGATACTTTTATGACGTAGTTTAGGGTTGTTATTCCATAGTTCTATGGCATAGTTTAATCTTAGCTCATTAAGATATGAAGTAAAGCTTTGCTTTTTATAGTGATTGATTACTTTCGAAAGATAGGTGGTATTTGTTCCGCATTCTTTAGCCATATTAATAAGCGACGCATTCTTAACAAGGTATTTTTTTTCCTTTTCAAAAACTTCAATGGCGGAAAGAATATTTTCTACTATTAATGGATTAATGTCAGAGAGTTCATAAATATGATCATCATTTTTTAATTCTATTTCGTAATGTTTTTTTATTTCCTGTTTTTTAAGGCTCTGAAGATAAAGATTTTTATAATGCTTTTTTTCATTATAGATACTGTAAACCATATAGATAAGGCCTAGTAGAGCAATGATTGAAGCTATAATAATGACTGTATAGAACCTCCTTTCCTGGATATGAGATTGCTTTAGATGTGAATTTTCCTGATGTGCTTTTTCCAATTCATCATCCCATAGCATTGGACCATTTATCTGATGTTTTGAAGAATTTACAGTACTATTATATATACTACAGACATATTTTATCTTATTTTCCAAAGAAGAAGATATACTATTGAAAGACCCAAGAATAAAGGCCTGAAATGAAATGGTAAAAAGAAATAAAAAGGGTGTAAAAATTCTCATAGTAAAGAATTATTTATATCAAAGATACAAAATTGGATTTATTTTACAATCATTTGATTTTAAGTCAATTGTTAAATAATAATTTTTATTTATACTTAAATATTTTATGTTTTAACTGGTTTTATTTATTAATTATGATGTTTTTTTTCATGGGAAGGGTTGGATGTAAATATCTTTTGCTATAGATTTGATTCAAACAAAAACACTATGAAAAAGCAAAAGTCTATAAGCATTGCCTTGCTCAATAATTATTCTTAAGTAATTAAAACGAGTAAGATCTTTCGATCCATCCAATTACTTTTTTAGCATTCATATTAATCTCTCTTAATGGGCAGGTTAAACATTTCTGATATGGAAAACATATTCGAAGTATAAGCTATTATCTATATTAGAGAATAATATAGATTGGAAAATATAGAATTTTCTATTGAAGTAAATATCGGAAACCGGATTGCTGGAAATAATGAAACAAGGTGATAAAAAAACACTTATGTTATGAAAAAACAACTACTTACGATTATTTCTCTAAGCATTTTAGGAATTATTTTTGTGCAGGCACAAATAAGTACTCCTAATGGAGTGGTAGGCTCTACCATAAATTCTACTACAGGCAACGTGGGAATTGGAACCAATAATCCATCACATTTACTTACCGCAGAGGGAAATGGGCAATTTGATTCCAATACCAGTACTAATACACCCAATCCTTTAAATGTTTCACTGGGCGGAACATATAGAAGTAATATTCCAGGATCAAATAGTAATTTAAAATTGGATTTATACTTTAATAAATTCAACAATCGATCAGGCTTTGGAGTAAGTGATGGTTTAGTAGAATATCAAGCTACAACAAGAGCAGGACGTGCATTTTTTGTAAATGATGGCACCATAGTAATGGATATAATATCAAATGGAAATATAGGGATAGGTACCTCAGCACCAGAAGCTATACAAATGCCAGGTATTCCTGCGGGAGGACTTCTTTGGCTAAAGGGTAAAAACAATAATCCTGAAAATCAGTATATCAATTTCCGTAATCCGGCAGTATATGATAATGATATTTCTGGAATGTCATGGCGGCCACCAGATGTTCTGTTTGGCCGTTACAAGAATGAAATACTTTGGTCATTTAAAGAAACTCATGGCTCCCAATTGGGAGAGGCTATAGTACGTGCTTATATTGGTGATGTACAAGGATATCAGTACTTTAATAAATTTGTTATTGCTCCTGACAAAGGAAATGTTGGGATAGGTACTTCAAATCCCTCTTCTAAATTGGAAATAACCAGTGGAGTAACTAATGACTGTGGATTAAATCTTACCTCCGCTTCCACTACAACACCCAACACCAAACTTCTCAGCGTTGATGCTCAAGGCAAAGTCATATTAACCGAAGGTTCAGAAGGTAGTTTAGGAAACAGCTGGAACCTTACCGGGAATATCGCAACTGATCCTGCGGCTAACTTTATTGGAACAACGGACAACCAGCCTTTTGTTTTCAAAACAAATAACGATGAAAGGATGAGAATCACAGCTGACGGGAAGCTGGGACTAGGAACCTCTAATTTTTCTTGTACAGAGTGCTCTAAATATAAACTTTTTGTAAAAGATGGTATCAGTGCTGAAAAAGTAAAAGTAGACATAACCTCAGCTAATGGTTGGACAGACTATGTTTTCAAAAAAACTATCAATTAATGCCTTTATCAGAAGTCGAAAAGTATATTCAGGATAAAAGATATCTGCCTAGCATTCCTTCTGCTGCTGAGGTAGTAAAAAATGGATTGGATCTTGGGGAAATGAATTCCAAATTATTAGAAAAAATTGAAGAATTGACCTTGTATCAAATTCAAATGAGTAAGGATATTAAAGAACTTCAGGAAGAGAATAAGATATTAAAGGTACAAAATGATAAAAATAAAAAAATAATCTAAAAAACTTATTATTATGAAAAAGTGTTTATTCTCATTATCCATTTTAGCGTATGTTCTAAGCTATTCGCAAACCCAGACATGGAATACAACAGGGAATGCAGGGACTAATTCTGCTACTGATTTTATAGGAACAACAGATGATCAACCTTTGGTTTTTAAAACGAACGGTGTTGAAAAAATAAAGTTATCACCTAGCGGAAGACTTGTATTCTATAATACGAACTCACAAACCTGGAATTACAACTTATATATAGGAGGTGGAAATGAAAATCCCTCCGAAAGTCCTGTCATGAACTATGCCAATGTAGCAGTAGGTTTGGGATCTATGATTTCAAATACTACCGGAAGTTCCAATACGGCATTAGGGTATAATACAATGACCAACAATACTAAAGGAAGTATAAATACAGCCTTAGGAATTAATGCTATGCAATCTGCTGTTGATGGAAATAATAATGTTGCCGTTGGAGTAAATACTTTAGGAGGGATGATCACTGGTGATTATAATACAGCGGTTGGTAATTCGGCTCTCCGTTCTTGGGGAAGTGTAGCTTCTCTTGCTTTAACGAAAAATACAGCAATAGGTTCCACTGCATTAATGAGATTGAATAACGGGGGTTATAATACTGTAGTAGGACAGGATTCTTTTGTAAATACCTATATAGGAAGCAATAATATTGCATTGGGTTCCAATAACGCACGCGATGCCAATAATGCCACAGGAAATATTTATATAGGAAATAATATTATTCCATTCAACACTCAACCTACCAATGAATTGAATATCGGAAACTGGATTATCGGAAACAATGGTATCATCGGAATTGGGCAGTTTTCTTATCGGCTTCCTGCTGATGGAGTTGGTCCGGACGGACAAAAATACAAGCTGTTTGTAAGAGACGGGATTAAAACTGAAAAAGTGAAAGTAGATATCGCTTCGGCTAATGGCTGGGCAGACTATGTATTCAAAAAAGGTTACCAATTGATGCCACTGTCTGAAGTGGAAAAGCATATTCAGGATAAAGGGCATCTGCCCAACATTCCATCGGCGGATGAAGTTGTGAAAAATGGAATAGACCTTGGAGCAATGGATGCCAAGTTATTAGGAAAAATTGAAGAACTGACTTTATATTCTATCGAACAGGATAAAAAACTCCAAGCGGAAGAGGAAAAAAATAAAAAGCAACAGATACTGATAGAGCGTTTGATCCACCGAATAGAACTCCTGGAGAACAAAAAATAAATCAACTATTTAAACAATATACTTGAACAAGAGTAATGGCAATATTATTCAAAGAAGTTTAGCGCTAGATGATCAGATTATTAATCAAAATGAAATCATTGATAAACTTCAGAAACGTATAGAAAAACCGGAACATGATGATCATAAAAATTTTAAAATATGAAATAGCCATGAGTGCATGAATGAAGATGATGCGATTGTATATGGCTTTTAAAAAACAATAAATATTTTCATATGAAATCAACAGTAACTTATAAATATAGTCTGGGCATTGCGATCTTATTTTTCCAATATTCAAATGTCATGGCACAGGTAACGGAGAAAGACTTTCCTGCTGAAAAGAAAGCTGCTTTGCGAAGTATTCTTTCTGTACAGAAAAAACTATCTGTACAGAGGATACAAGCCATTAACCGATTGAAATCGAAAGGGTTTAAAGAGATTATTGTGGAAGAAGAGAATGTTAAGCAGTTAATCAATGAAGATGAACAAGGACGTCCGATGTATTATACGACATTAAATGCTAATCCTTCCAAACGGATTAAGGCAAACAGGTTCTATTCTGGACAAGGTCTGGGTGTTAATATTTCCGGTCAGGGAATGATTATAGGGCAATGGGATTATTCAAAGCCACGAGTGAATCATCAGCTCCTGATAGGGAAAATCACTTATCATGTCAATCAGAATCAGACCATCTCTCGACATAGTACCCATATTGCCGGTACACTGATTGGTAATAATATCAGCAATCCTAATGCTACCGGTATTGCTTATGACGCAACCTCCAAAGCCTATGACTGGGTGAATGATGCAACAGAAATGACCGAAGAGGCTCTGGGTGGAATGCTCATTGCGAATAATAGCTACGGATTTGATCCGATATATCTGCAAACGTACCAGTTTGGAAAGTACAATACAACAGCAAAGGATTGGGATAATATCATGTATAATGCTCCCTATTTTCAAATTGTAAAAGCAGTAGGTAATGCACGAATTTTAGATCCTTCCATTGTTCCTCAGGTATCTGCCAAACAGGGGTATGACCTGTTGGAGGGTGGTGGTATTGCCAAAAATGTTCTGGTTGTTACTTCAGTCAATGAAAACATCAGTCCGAATGGAGATTCTGATTTTGGAATTTCTTCTTTCAGTAGTTATGGACCAACGGATGATGGAAGGATCAAACCGGATATTGCTGCTCAGGGAGAGAATGTTTATTCTTCCATCGAAACCTATAATTCTGCTTATGGATATTATAACGGAACTTCTTCAGCATCTGCTTCCGTAGCCGGAGGAATTACACTATTACAGCAATACTGGAAAACCCTTAATCCTAATTATATGTGGTCATCTTCTGTGAGAGCTATTCTGGCTCATACAGCCAATGATAAAGGCACTTTAGGCCCCGATTACGTTTACGGTTGGGGATTGATGGATACAGAGAGAGCAGCCCAGCTGATTTATAGCAACAATAAAAGCACATTAGTTAAGGAAGAAAATCTGGTTAATGGTAAAGAATACAGGCTCTATGCAGTAGCTACCAAATCTGATCAACAGCCGTTTGTTGCTACTTTAGCATGGACAGACCCAGCCGGAAACATTGGAAACACGGTTACAGATGATGAGGCCAAAGCATTAATCAATGATCTGGATATTACCATTGTTAAAAAAGATGACTCCGGGAATACACAGACTTTTTATCCTTGGAAGCTGGGCGGAATTAATAACTATACTGCTGCTGCAACCCGAAACTCTGCCAATTCAGTAGACAATATCGAAAAAGTGGAGATTGAAAACCCCGATGGACTATATCAGGTGATCATTAAACATAAAGGAAATCTTCAGCAGGGAAACCAGAATTTTTCTCTGATCCTTTCCGGAGTATCTTTCTGTTATTCTGATGATTTGTACGTATTGGTAAGAGAACAAGACAATATTGATGCTCCTAATTTCGCAGGAACAGCCAAACAGATCAAAGCATCCAATGTTATTAAGAGTCCAGCAAAAGTTACTTACAAAGCATCCAAATCTATAGAATTATTGCCTGATGCATCAGGAGGGAGTAAAACAATAGGTTTTGAAACGGAGCCGGGGGCCGATTTTTTAGCATATATCGATCCGGATTGTGGAGATATAGAGCTCCCTTTGCTGTATAAGGCACAATCAATGGCAAGAACGGTCAATAAAATAGCAGCCTCTGTTCCGGCAAAAAAAACGGAGATTGTAAAACAGGATGAAATAATAGTTTATCCTAATCCTGCCCATGAAGAGGTGAATGTTAAATTCAGATTAGGAGAGACTTCTAAAGTCGTGATAATGCTGTATGACATGTCAGGTAAGGAAGTAATTCGCCAGGAAAGCTCTCAGAATTTCCCAAATGGAGAATTTATGAAAACCTTAAACGTAAGAGGATTACCAGGAGGAGCATATATTCTTTATGTAGAAACTTCAACCCAGAAAATAAGTAAAAAACTAATCATTAAATAAAGGAGACCATGAATTATTTATATAGAATCATTTTTCTGTCTTTCAGTTCCTTTACGTTTTCCCAAAGCCCTGGGGGGGTAGGAGAAGTAAGCCTTTGGCTGAAGTCGGATATGGGACGGACGGCAACACTTTTATATACAGATTATAGTAATAATCAACATGCGATTTCGGCAGAAACAGAAAAGAATAAACCCAAATACAGTTTGCTTAACTATAATGATGCACTGGACTTTGACGGAACTTCCAGTTTTCTGAAAATCCCTTACGTGATGGAAACCTTGAATAAGGTCAACCTGTTCATGATCTACCAGAATAAAAATACAAACAAAGAAGGCGCTTTGCTTTCAACGGATTTTTCAGGGGAAAAGGAAATGTATTACAGTACCGGCAATCTCTTTCGATATAATAATGAACAGATCAATGCTATAGATCCTGAAAAACTGGATAGTACAGCTTCCTTAAGTATGTATTCCAAGTTTGATGTGCCTTCCCAAAAAATAGGGTATGTATTGGGAAGCTCAGGAAAAAGTAATATTTATATCGGGAAAGATGCAGGAACAAGAAACTGGAATGCTTTTAAAGGAAAATTACCGGAATTTTTTATTTACCGCAAAATTTTAACTCAAAATGAACGAGATAGAGTCAATTCATATTTAGCTATAAAATATGGAGTTACCATTCCTATGACCGAATATCTAAGTTCAAAAAGCATAAAAGTATGGAAAAAAGAAGACTATACAGATTATCCTGAAAATGTGGCCGGTATTGGCATAGACCAATATTCTGGGCTTTATCAGAAACAATCTACCAGTACTTCAGAAAATAAACGGTTAATCATTGCCAGTAAAGAATTAGCCGTTAACAATAAAACAAATACGGCACAATTACCCGATCAGACTTTTTTAGTTTGGGGAAATAGCAGGGATGGATTAGAGCTAGGTAGAGAAGTATTAGGCCAGCAGCTTTTAAAAAGAAAATGGAAAATACGATTATCGGGTGAAAAGAAAAACGAATCTTTCCCAACAGAAGTTGTTTTTTACATTAAAGATATCATCCCTGTAATTCCTGAAGGGGAAAAAATATCATTGATTATTGACAGGTCCGGAAAGGGAGATTTCAATAATACAGATCTGGAAACCTATCCGGTAGCATCGATTGATGATAAAGGATTTGCTCATTTCAAGGACGTAGTCTTCGACAAAGATTTTTCAGGGACGGATGTATTTACCTTTGCTTTAGGTTCAAAATTATTATTAGCAAAAGAAATTATACAAGGCAGTTGTAATAATAGTTTTGGAGCATTGAAACTTAACATCCAAGGGGGAACAGCACCATATAAAATCTATCTTACCAAAGATAATATGTTGGTACAAAATCAAACTTCTCAAACCTCCAAAGTAGATTTTAATAACCTTGCAGCTGGAAGTTATACGATGGAAATTCTGGATAAAACGAATACATCTTCTCGTTTCAATTTTGAGATTAACAGTTTTGCTTCCGTTGATACAGGGTTTGCTGAAAGTTATGTGCTTCCTCAAAACGGATTCATAGAACTGGATGCTTCAAAAAATATTGATAACAGAGGAACCCACTATCAATGGACTTCGGATAATGGATTTACAAGTACCCGTCCTGATGTTAAGCTCTACGAGCCGGGAGAATATACCATTAAGACTACTACTTCAGATGGATGTCTGAAAATAAGCAAAGTAATGGTAACTCAATCATTAGAAACAGGTATTACTATTTTCCCTAATCCTACACGTGCCGGAGAAAACTTCACGATTCGTGCCCGCTTGTCTAAAGCCGAAGATATTCATATCAAAATTTTGGATATGTCCGGAAGGTTGGCTAAAGAAAGAAGTGAAACAGGTAAATCATTCTATGAAATTAAAGACTCACTTCTTGTAGGAGGAACATATATCGTGATCGTGGAAACTTCTACTCAGAAAAAAACTTTTAAACTAATCATTAATTAGTAACGACTATGAAGACATCATTATTTAACATAATCAGAAAACAGAAGAAACTGGTTAATTCCTTTATCTTTCTTATCTCATGGTCGCAGATACATGCCCAGGCCAATCATCTTTTCCTGACTAAAGAAGAGAGGCAACCGGAAAATAAGGAGTATAAAAGTATAGTATCAAAAAATCCTAAATTTACCTTTTCTTCAGTTGAAAAAAGTTTACCCGATGCATCAGAACCTTCGCCAGAAGTGTCAGGTAATAAAGATAAAGTTGCATCACAATCTGAAGTATTTTCAAAAAGTATTAACATTGAGAGAACAACATTTAATGCCAATTATACAAATAGCTCCAGATATTATATTTCAGATATAAAACAGGGTGTTATTGGTAAAGATGAAGCACATCCTATAGATCAGGTTTACGATAATATTTTTACCGTAATCGTTGATAATGCAGTTAAATCAAATTCTTCCGCCTGGCTGGAATATGAATTGTATGGAGTAACCCATTCCTCCGGAGTAAGCAAATACATCAATGACGAATTGGCTACCGGAGGCAATGCTGTCGAAAAAAATAACCAATGGACTTTCCATTCGGAAGCATTATCAGCTTCTTCAATTATTCAGGGAAAAAATAAGGTTACATTTACCATTCCTTCTGAAGCAGATTATACGTATAAGGTTCGTAATGTCCGTATCAGAATTGATAAATCGATTCCTGCTTTTTACAAACCGGAAAAAACGGCCGCTTCGGCATTAATCAAGAATATAGCAGCCGGAGCAGCCGGAGAATTACATTGGGAAGGAGCAGGCCTTGAATTCAACAAAGGAACCCTGAAAACATCAAAGAATTTTTCGGTGACTCCTTTGAGGGATATTGATATCCCGGCTACAACACCGGAATTCGTAAATGTCACCAAAGAACATTTCGCCTATCGTTTTCTTCCACACGGAGAACATTTCAGTATTCCTGCAAAGGTAACAATGGCTTATGATAAGTCTAGAATCCCTACAGGATATACAGAACAGGATATCAAAGCTTTTTATTTTGATGATATTCAGAAAAAATGGATGGCGTTAGAAAAGGATTCCTTAATGGCTGAGAAGCAGATTTTGGTTTCCAAAACAACACACTTTACGGATATGGTTGCAGGGATTATCAAAGTTCCTGAATCTCCTGAAACAGGAAGTTATGCTCCTAATTCCATTAAAGATATTAAAGCTGCTGATCCATCTGCGGGAATTGTGAGCATCGGAGCTCCTTCTCCCAATAATATGGGAACGGTAAATACAAGTTTCCCTATTAAACTTCCTGCCGGTAGACAAGGAATGCAGCCCTCATTATCTGTCAATTATAACAGTGAAGGAGGTAATGGCTGGATGGGGTTAGGCTGGGACCTTTCCGTTCCTGCTATAAGCATTGATACAAGATGGGGAGTACCAAGATATGATGGAGCTAAGGAAACTGAAATATATTCTTTTGGAAGTGAACAGTTGACCTTTAAAGACGGAGATAAATTTGTTTTGCCCAATCGTACAGAAGGTTTTGATAAAGACAGAATGGCGGAAAGACAGTTCTACCCAAGAATAGAAGGGGCATACAATAAAATTATCAGACACGGAAGCAGCCCATCTAATTATTGGTGGGAAGTCATCAGCAAGGATGGTACCAGAAACCTTTTTGGAGGTGATGGAACTGCAGTAGTGGAAAATGCAGTGCTGAGACAGGAAGGAACTAATAATATTGGCCATTGGGCACTTTACAAAACCATTGATACTAATGGGAATTATGTAAAATATAATTATGATACTCCGAAATATAGCGCTTCAGGAGCCATTGGAAACGGAGGAAAAGAGATGTATATCAGTACCATAGAATATACCCTTAACGATGCCAATAATTCATTAAAAAAATATACTGTAAATTTTGGATATGATACAGCCCAAAGAGACGATGTACAGGTAGATGGACGACTTGGGTTTGTAAGAGTCACTTCAAAAAGACTGGGGAATATCCAGATATTCTATGATGGAAATAATAAGGTAAGAAGCTATGAATTTAAATATAAGACAGGAGCATTTACTAAATCTCTTTTAGAAACTATTACAGAGAAAAAAGCAGATGATCAAGTATTTTATACCAATAGAGTAGAGTATTTTAACAACATAGAAACCTCTCAGTATGCACCGGAAACCACCATTGACGGTGTGGCTAATGATGCAGGAATCAAGAGTTCTTCATTATTGGGACATGGTGATTCAAAAAATAATACGGTTGGTGGCGCTCTTACATTTGGTCTGGCAAAAGTGGGAGATACTCAGGCCTATAATCCACTTACTAAAAGTGCAACCATTGGGGGAGACTATCAATATACAGAAGGAGAAGGTGGAGGAAGATTGACTATCACCGATGTGGATGGTGATGGGCTTCCGGATAAGATTCTGAAGAATGAGTGGAGTTCCCCGGATGCTACTTTTAAATATAGAAAGAAAGGTCCGGATACAGATGCATTTGGTAGTAATTTATTAACACCGGAAAATTCAAAATCATTTTCTTATTCAAAAAGTTATACGAATAGTTTCGGTTTAGAAGCAACAGCTTCAGCTCTTTTCCAGGTAGGGGCTTCCGGTGGAACATCCAAAACAAAAGACCTGACTTATAATTATTTTACAGATGCCAACAGTGACGGGATTCAGGATATTGTAAGTAATGGGCAGGTTTACTTCGGAAGAGTAGAAAATGGAGTTTTAAAGTACAGTTCAGATGTTTCATTAACTCCCAATCCCATTATGAAAGGTGCGGCAATAAGTACACCGGCTGTAGATTGTAATGAGATATTGGAAGACTATAAAAACTCTCCATTGCATGATGTTGTTAAAGCCTGGAGGGCACCGTTTGACGGAATGATCGGAATATCTGGTTCGATGAAACTAAAGAATCCATCATCTAGCCCGGATGGTGTAAAAATAAGTGTACAACACTTTAAGCCGGAAACCAACACTTCAAATTTCCTTACGCCTTTCACCATTCTTAGTGGAGCTACAAGCAGCGCCAATATCAGCCAGTCTTCATTGCAGGTAAAACAAGGAGATTATCTTTATTTCAGGGTAAACTCAAGGGATAATGGTGTAGGAGATCTTATTGAAATGGTGGCAGGTATTACTTATCTATCAACACCAATATCATATCCGTATCCGGGAGCACTTTCAGATTGGTATAGAGATTCCTCAGAAACCCCTCTTGGTAGAATGGATAATGTGAGCTTAGTAAGCAGTAAAAATGGTACAGGTGTTCCTGTGAATGCTGCTTCGGGTACTATTACCGGAACTTTTAACAAACCTCTTACAGTACAAGATATTACCGTTAAAATTGTAAAAAAACAATCAGATGGTACGGTAACAACCATAGGAAGCCAGCAATATCCATCTACAACTACAGGAAGTCAAACGCTGCAATTTAATACAGGTGCCCTGACTGAGAATGATATTGTATATTTTCAGGTACAATCTAATTTAAATGAAAAATGGGAAAATTTAAAATTTAATAATTTAAAACTGACCATCAATTATGAAGGAAATGATATCGAACTTCCTATCATTCCGGATTTCCAATTTTATAATTTAAGAAATAATACAACGGCTACATTTAAACCATGGATCGATATGCGTGGTCGTGACGGAAATTATTCACTTTATGCAAAGTTAACCGGTAAACCAGCCGGGAGATATACCTATATCGTAAGAAACAGGGTAATGCAGCGTGGAAATTTTGTAAACCCGATTATTACTACGATCAATTGGACAGGCAGTGTGAATTCTATGCAGGAACTCTCTATTTCTCAACCAATCATACGTTGGAATGATTATTATGTTGAATGTTATACCGATCTCACTTCTGATGCCGGATTGGATGGAACAATTCCTAATATGGAGGTGGAAATTCGTGAATCTGTGAATGTAAATCCTGCTGCCCCAACTGTATTTGAAACCCATGGTATCAATGTGTATGGAAAAGATACTGATAAAATATACAAGGAAGGTTCCGGTACGGATTTGTCCACTGATAATGGAAGATTTGGAGCCATGTACAGAAGCTGGGGACAATTTATTTATCATGGAGGATATGGTACATTACCTACTGCTTGCAGTCAACTACAGGATCAGCTTACCGATTATGGAAGCCAGCAAATAGACCCTGTTAAATTAGTTCCTCCTAGTGATGAGAACGATTCTACACCTTTGAATTCCAGACTTTTTATCATGATGAATGCCTATAACGGAAGAGACTTTAATACTCCAGGCAATTCTGATTATGTTCAGAGGTATATTGGAATGAGTAAAACGACTTATGTACAAGGCATAGATATTTCATCTTCACGAATGGGAATGAATGATATGAGTTTGCTTTCACAAGCAACATCTGCAAATACCCCTGGAGTCTTTAATGCTCCTGTGAAGCAATCGAAAACCACGAATACCAATACCGGAATTTCGGGAGGTTTTTCTGTTTTCTCATTGAATAAAACAACTTCCACCGGGAAAACAATTAATATGTTGGATTATTTTGATATGAATGGTGATGGCTATCCGGATGTATTGAACGGAAATATGATTCAGTATACCAACATGATCGGTATGCTTGCCAGTAATACTTTGCTGGGAGCTAATGATAATTCGCATAGAACAGATCACTCTAACTCAGGATTTGGGGTTGGACAAAACTATCCGTTATCAGGTAAATCCAATGAGTCCAGTAATAAAAATGCATTAAAAGCCGTTGAACCTGGATTTAATTTCTCAGGAGGATCATCTGATGGAGAAGATCATTCCAATTACAGCTATATCGATATCAATGGAGACGGATTATTAGATAGAGTAGCGGAAAGCGGACAGGTTCAGCTTAATCTCGGATATTCTTATGCTCCGGCAGAAAACCTTTCATATGGTAACTTCAGAAATGGAACTACCACTTCAACGAATCTTGGAGCTGGGGCATCTATCGGAGGAACTATAACAAGCGGTTTACCAAAAGGGGTAAGTATGTTTAATGGAAGTATCGCTTTTGGTGCAGGAAAATCTGAAACATTTACTGATCAGAAAACATCCCTGATCGATATCAATAATGATGGTTTGGCAGATTTAGTAACCAATTCAGGCGGAAATCTGAGTGTGCAGATTAATACAGGAAATAAATTTGTTTCCATACCGTGGAATGCTTCATCCAATATCCAACAGGATATTTCCCGAGGATTTAATATGAATGTTGGAGTTACAGCGTCCATTCTCATTCCTCTTGGAACTACAGGAAATTCACTTAAGATTTCTATAAACCCTAGTACAAGCTTTGGAGAAGGAGATAGTAACGTTAAGCAGCAAATATTAGATTTAAATGGAGACGGTTTCCCGGATTTATTAAAATCACAGGCGGATGGAGACGGTAACTTTAGCAATACAAGTGCACAGGTACAATATTCTACAATAGGTACTACGAATCTCCTTAAGAAAGTAACGACTCCAATGGGAGGAACTTGGGAAGTTTCTTATGAAAGAACAGGAAATACGTACGATCTTCCTCAAAATAAATGGATTATGACTTCTGTGGTCTCCAATGACGGATTTACCGGAGACAGCCAGTTTAAACCTGACTTTTCTAAAATTACGGTTACTTATGAAAATCCTTACCATAGCAGAAGGGAAAGAACCTTTTACGGATTTGAGAAAGTAAGAACCAACCAGATCAATACAGGAAACGGAGGAGCTGCGGCTACGGAAATATACCGTTATACATTACAGACCTTTAACAATAGTTCATACTTTTTAAAAGGAGCTTTATTGTCTGAGGTATTGTATGATGCTGCGGGAAATAAATGGACGGAGAAGATTAATACACTTTCTTTAAGAACAATTAATAACTCTACGATAGCATTAGCAAATGTTCTGACTAAAGAAGCAGAAAAAGGGCTTACGAATTTTGGATACTTTACGGCATTAGATAAAACCACTTACAGTTTCTATGAAGGTCAGGCTGTAGCAGGTAAATCTACTTCTACAGAAATGGTATATGATAATTATGGTAACCTTAAACAGAATAAAGATTTAGGAGACATCCAGATTGGAGTTAATGAAGTCCTTACTTCTGATGTGACATATCAGATTACAGATAATGTTTCCAATTATCTTATCCTGCCAACAAGCGTAAAATCAACCGCACCGGGAGTAGTGAGAGAAAGAACAGCTCAGTATGACGGTAAAGGTAATGTTACGGCTATTACAATGGTAGGTCCTGGAAATCCTGTCAACAATTATGAGTATGATAGCTACGGAAATATTAAAAAAGCAACCGGACCTGCCAATTATCAAGGGCAACGTTTCTTCCATGAATATACTTATGATGCTAATGTAGCAACGTATCCAACCAAGGTAAAAGATGCCTTCGGATATAGCAGCACATCAGAATATGATTTCCGGTTCGGAGTGCCTGTCTTTACCGAAGATATGAATTTGCAGCCAACGCAATATGCATATGATGCAGCAGGAAGAACAACCGAAATCACCGGACCTTATGAAATGTTCAATGACATTCCTTGGACCATACAGTTTGAATATAAACCGATCACTGATGCCCCATTGAATGCAACAGGAGCTCAGTCTTACGCTATAACCCGTCATTATGATCCGGATAATGCTAATAATACCATTAATACCGTAAGTATTTCAGATGGTTTAGGAAGCCCTATCCAGGTGAAGAAGACGGCGGATCTTTATCAAAAAGGACTGAAGTATGTAGTGTCTGGAAAAGCGGAGCAAGACGCTTTTGGTAGAGCATTGAAAACATATTATCCAACAGAATCGCAAGCTTCAGTGAATACTTATGATGCAACAGTAGATAATATTGTTCCTACGATCAATACCTATGATGTGTTGGATAGGGTACTTACAACTAAGTTACCGGATGAAGACCTGATTTCTGAAGTAGAATATGGCTTTGGAAACGACCGTGAGGGAAGAAAGATGTTTCGTACCATGATGACGGATGAATTAGGAACCATCAAAACTACATATGCGGACATTAAAGGTCGTACGACAACAGTACATGAACCATCCAATACAGGCGATATTTTTACCAGCTTTACCCATGATGCCATTGGAGAATTATTGAAAGTAAGAGATGTACAGAATAACCTGACCACCAGTATTTATGATGATCTGGGAAGAAGAACATCTATGACCCATCCGGATAATGGTACTTCAACTTTCGTATATGACCCTGCAAGCAATATGACTTCCAGAACCAATGCGGAAAATGAAACTGCTGCTTATGAGTATGATTATAAGCGTTTAAAAGCGATCAATTATCCGAAATATCCTGAAAATAATGTAAAATATTATTATGGTCAGGCAATGGATGCCTCAGCAATGGATAATAATGCGGTGGGTAGATTATGGTATCAGACGGATGCTACCGGTACCCAATACCTGAAATATGGAAGATTAGGCGAATTGACACATCAACGTCGTTCTGTAGCAGCTCCGGGAGCAGGAGTATATTGGTTTGGTACTGAATGGGAATATGATACCTGGAACCGTGTGAAAACAATTACGTATCCGGACGGAGAAAAAGTAACGTACAATTATAACCTGGCCGGAAACCTTAGGAATATGGCTTCCGTAAAAGATGGATTTGCCAGAAATATCATCAATGAATTAGGCTATGATAAATTTGATCAAAGGGTATTCCTGAAATACGGAAACGGAACCACAACCAGCTATGAATACGAAACGAAGAGAAGAAGGCTGCTGAAGCTGAATGCCCAGACTCCTACGAATCGTTACTTCATGAAAAACCTCTATCAATATGATGTAGTGAGCAACGTATTACAAATCCATAACAATGCCCCTGTGTCACAGGCCGGATTATTAGGAGGAGGTACCAACCATGCGTATGGGTATGATGATTTATACAGATTAACTTCTGCAAGTGGAAACTGGCGGGGTATGAACCCACAAGGCCAGGAAGAGCGCCAGCGTTATACGGTGACAATGGCTTATGACAATATGCATAATGTGATGAGCAAAACACAGAAGCATGAAAGAGCTATGGGCAGTACCGGAACAGTCTGGAACAATATTGAGGCTACTTCTTATCTTTTAAATTACCGATACGAAGGAACAAAACCACATGCTCCAACAACTATCGTAGACGAACCTAATGTGTCGGGTGCCCTATGTTGTGACGTCAACAATCCGCAGGTGAAGTTCCAGAACTATACCTATGATAAAAAAGGAAACCCTACGGCCATTGCACAGCAAACCTGCAATGCAACAGAACCCAAAACCAAGTATCTGTGGGACGAAGAAAACCGTATGCGTTTTGTAGATACGAATCCTTCCACACCGGAAGTAGACGGTTCAGCAATCTATACCTATGATGCAGGAGGAGAAAGAATTATTAAAAATGTTCTCTCTACAGCAGTGATCACAGGATCTAACGGAACTTCCCAGACCATCACCAAAAATGATTATAGTCTGTATCCTAATGGAATGGCTGTGGCAAGATTAATTTTCAACACCCAAACTCAGAAATATGAGCTGTCTTATACCAAGCATTATTATGCCGGAGATCAGCGTGTCAACAGCAAACTAGGGAAAGGAAAAGATGTAGGATTATTTAACTGTGCATGGTTAATTATTCCTTACGGAACCGGAGTGTCTTCCATCAATGAAAAAGCAGTAGCCAAAGAAAAACTGGAAGCCAACACTTCTGCAAGTTTAGCGATTATGGCAGCCAATGGAATTACCCCACCACCTAATTACGGACAAAACGCAGGATATACAGAAAATTGTGTACCTTCGTATGCAGGAGTGGAAGAGAAAGATACTTACTGGTATCACCCTGACCACCTGGGCAGTAGTTCTTTTATTACCGGTTTAGATGGAGAAGTAACCCAAAATATCGAGTATTTCCCAAGCGGAGAGTTATTTGTAGAAAACCATAAGAATTCTTATAATACGCCGTATAAATTTAATGGTAAAGAGCAGGATGACGAGACAGGTTACTATTATTATGGAGCGAGATATTATAATCCTAGGGTAAGTCTTTGGTTGAATGTAGATCCATTAGCGGACTATAATCCGTTGTATAATGATCAGGCTTATATAGATGGAGAACATAATGGAGGTGTTTATAACTCTGGGAATAATAATCCTTATATTTATTGCTATCAGAATCCAATTAAGTATATTGACCCGAATGGGAAGCAAGTGGAATGGCAGAAAGCATGGAATAATACAAAAACATTCCTTAGTGATGCGGGTGATGTTCTCCATAAAACTGCTGAGAATATAACTCCTCTTAATGTTCACGTTAAGTCTCAGCAAGAAATAGCAGCAAGTAAAGCTAAATATGGAGAGGGGATCATTGCCAGTTTAGATGAAACATGGGATAATTTCAAAGGTGTTGGAAACCAATTAAGAGCATTGGGTGACATTGATTTTGATGATGTTAAAGAGCGATTCAATAATGCTTCTGGGAAAGAAAAAGTTGAAATAGCTGCTACAGCAGGTGCTATTTTGTTCTCCTTGAAAAAAGGTAAAATAGATACTAAAGGATTAGCCTTGTTGGGAAGTAGTGGAAAGAATTTTAAAATTTTAACTGCTAATCTATTGAAGAAAGCTGGAATCGATGCTCATGAATTGAAATATGAATTTTTAGGTAAAAAAACAAAAATATCAGAATACGACCTATATAAGCATACTGATACTAACGAAGTTTTAATACTTAAAAAAGGGGGAAAGGGAGAGCCAATACATACAGGAGAATATATAAATGATTAGCAAATTATGGATTATAATACTAATATAAAGATTACTTTTTCAATATTTGGATGTTTTTTCGACCCAAATGATTTAACAAAATTAATAGGCATAGTTCCTACAAACATTTGGATAGAAGGAGAGGTGATTCCCAATAATAAAAAAAATAAAAAGAGGGAGGAGTCAGCATGGGAATATTCGATATATTCTGATACGATATATCTTGAAGAAATTTCAGATAGGCTTGTCTCTATTTTTAAAGAGAAAGTAATAATTGTAAATGACTATGTAGATCAAACTAATGGCCTTACGATAAAATTTGATATTATATTAGAAATAGCAGAAGAACAAGGTGTAGTATTATATTTTAATAAATCTTTTTTAAATATGGTTAGTGAATTAGGTGCTGAAATTGAGGTTGATAATTATATTTTAAAAAATGAATAAGTTGCAAAATATAGTTGCTGAATTTTTTTTAGCAGGATAAATTTCCCCGCTGCAAAGTCTTGGACCAAGGGTGTAAGGAACTTTGAGCTGATAAAAGTAAAACCACCGCAATTGCGGTGGCTTTTGTGTATTTAGAGTTGATATAATTTTTTAGCTTTATAGTCACGAATTTTTGAATTTAGGAGTCTATACAGGGAGTCAGCGGATCAACAGTAGGTTATGGAAAGGAAAAGATGTAGGATTATTTAACTGTGCATGGTTCATTATTCCTTATGGAACCGGAGTGTCTTCCATCAATGAAAAAGCAGTAGCCAAAGAAAAACTGGAAGCCAACACTTCTGCAAGTTTAGCGATTATGGTAGCCAATGGAATTACCCCACCTCCTAATTATGGACAAAACGCAGGATATACAGAAAATTGTGTACCTTCATATGCAGGAGTGGAAGAGAAGGATACCTACTGGTACCATCCTGACCACTTAGGCAGCAGTTCTTTTATTACCGGTTTAGATGGTGAAGTAACCCAAAATATCGAGTATTTCCCAAGCGGAGAGGTATTTGTAGAGAATCATAAGAACTCTTACAATACACCTTATAAGTTTAATGCAAAGGAGCTAGATGATGAGACCGGGTACTACTATTATGGAGCGAGGTACTATAATCCTCGTATCAGTCTGTGGTTAGGAGTAGACCCATTGGCAAATTATAATCCTGTAATGGAAAGTGAATTTTATGGAGATGGTCAACATAATGGAGGTGTGTATAACTCTGGAAACTTGAATCCTTATATTTATTGTTATCAGAATCCTGTAATATATGTAGACCCAAATGGGAAACAATCATTTTTCATGCAAACTAGAAGTTTTGCACCATTTAATAGATTTGGTGGTGGATTTGAAGGAGATGGAGATAATAGAAAATTTTCAACAAGTCAATCAGATACTTATAGAATTGCTGCTACGGCAAAAATTAATCTAGATAATAGGAGTATGAATATAACCCCTCATACAACTCATTCTGATTGGTTGGGAACTAAATTTAGTAGTGCCACTTCTCCCACAAATGTAGAAGGAAGCAATGCTTATAGTGGCAATAAACAGTCCTTTTATGTACATATGTATGGGAAAAATAAAGCTTTATTATGGGGAGCTGCATCTCCTGATATTGATGCAAATGTGAGTTTTAATGTTTCAAATGTAGTGAAAGGGCAAAGTTTTGATATTGAAGGAAAAGTTTATGGAGATAAGTTTCCCTCAAATGAAACATTCATAACAGATACAAAAGGAAATTCTATATTTTTGGGAGCTTCTGGAGCGGATGGCTCTCCATTTACCTCTTTAGCAGGAGATAATGATAGACCAATGTCCAGTTTTAGATTTAAAGTTTTATTAAATAAAGATGATACATTTAAAGGTGTTAATTATAGGGGCAAAAACTACTCTCCTAATCAATGGAATGCACAATTTCAAAAATTAAATCCTCAAAATGGAAATGTTCAATCTGGAAAATCAGCAAAATAATATAATATGAAAAAACCTATTTTCAAGGTATTTATTATAAGTATTATAGTATTATCAGTAATTGCCTATTTTTTAGGACTTACAGATAGTGCCTTCAAACAGGTTTATCCTTCTAAAAATTCATTATCATATCTTATGAACTCTATAAAATATTTTATTTTTTGGGTTTTGCCTTATTGGTGGATAATAATAGTAGGAGGGTCTTTGTTAATAACCTTTTTATATTGGTCAATAAAAAAAATATTCAAATAATCATTGATAAGACTAATCTGTTTCAAATAATATATGATAGCTGATTTTAAAAAAATCTCCCTCGCTGGCGCGAGCATCTTGCTCGTGTCCATGACAACAAGTAGCTAGACAATGACCTAGATAAAGAAAAAGCCACTGCCTTTGGGCGGTGGTTTTTAATTATGAACTGTCTTATACCAAGCATTATTATGCCGGAAGCCAGCGTATCAACAATAAATTAGGAAGAGGAAAAGACGTAGGATTATTTAACTGTGCATGGTTAATTATTCCCCGCTGCGCATTCTATGACACGAAGCAAATAAAAATTGTTAAAATTTAAGATGCAAATTTATAAGTATTAATATAAGGAGTTTGTCTTTCTATTACGGCGA
>NZ_JAGIPR010000015.1 GCF_017877355.1 Chryseobacterium jejuense
GCTACACGTCCTGATACATCTGTTGATCTTGATACGCTGTAGTTCATTTTTAATAATTTCTGACCTTCTCCGTTGTTGAATTTTAAGATTCCTCTCGAATTTCTTTCTGCCATGATTTGTAAATTTTAATCGTTAGTAATATTTTGTGATTCAGTGATTGTGTAGCAAATATAAAAGGTCTTTTTCTCTAAAAAAAACTTTTCATCATAAATCTGAAAAATTGTAGTAGTTCTACGACTTTTTGTAGTAATTCTACGACATTAGATTTATGAATATCCCCATAACTACTACTAATAAAGCATTTTAAAATTTATCTCCAAGTAAGGAAAAAATACACTTTTACACTTGAATGAGAAATAATTGTCAAAATAAATTCAAAAAAATCAATATTTCCACCTTAAAATTTCACACCGAAAAAATAAGGAGAGGGGTTATTGTTTAAAATAATCTAAAAATTTTCATCCCGGATACCTTAAACAAAAAAGCAGAAGTAAAGTTACTTCTGCTTTTTATAATGATAAAACCAACAATTAATGTTTAGTATATTCCGGTGCTTCTGTTGGAGCCATTGTCGGAGTAAAGAACTCGTTCAACCAATAGAACGTCTGCCCGTTTTGCTGGATTTTCACTGCCGGATTATTTCTGTGATTAAGCATTCTTTCTGCCAGATCCTTATAGTGATGGAAATAAGTTCTTACGGTTTCATTACGAACTATTTTAGATTTCTTCCATCCTTTAAGTTTGAACTTAGCCAATATCTCTTCTTCGGAAAGATCGAATCCTGTACTCATTCCAATGGCATAAGACATTGGAAGTTCATAAAGATCTCCTTTATCTAAGAATTTAATCGTTGGATTGTATTTCTTTAATAGTCTTACATATTCCTTGATCGCTTTGGACTGACTGAAACCTGGTTTATCCGGTTCTGTATTTCTGTATACTTCAGAATAGAAAGCTTTAAGATTATCATATTCCGACTCGGAAATAAGGATTCCTTTTTCTATACTTGGAGTAATTTCTTTCAGCTCTTTTGGTAAATATCCTTTTACAAGGAAGGGGTTTCCATAGTTGATAAGCTGTGCGGCGATTCCTGCAGAAACAGGGTTAGTAAGTCCTGGATACAGATATTTATACTTTAAATCCACATCTGTTTTCCCAGCTCCTACTGAAGAGTGGAAATATTCATTCAATGACTTATCAATATTCTGATTATCCAGGGTAACCTGTGCAATAAGGCTGTCTACTGACTTCTTAAGGAATCCAGGTGTGGCTACATCTCCTTTTTTAGGGAAGATTACAAATCCTTGAGACATACTCTGCTTAGGATAAGCTAAAGAGAAGAATCCTGCATCTCCTTCTATCAGGCTGAAGTTGTTCTTGGTAAGAACATCAGATTGGTTAATGATCTTTTGCTTTTTAAGCTCAGCAATATTTTTAGCAGTATTGGTTACCACGTTTTCAGCCATCAATACAAAATCATTGTAAGTATCTGAAGATCTTGCGCTGGTCTGGAACATAATCAATCTTGCCTGAGCCTGAGTAAGAGAACCGATTACACTGTACATATTTCCACTTTGGTTAGCAGATGTCCCTACAGTGACTACGATATTGGTTTCATCCGGAACATTGGCAAGTAGGTTTCCAGCTGCAGAAAGAGCTTCTCCTACCGGCTGGTAACCATTATTGCTGGCACAGTTCATTTCATTCGTTTTCTGATCGATAAACGTTGTAATCTTACTGTAGTCACTACTTAGGTTGGAAACCGCAGTATTGCTACCACAGGTGTTGTTTTTATATAAAACCACCCCATATTTTACATTATTGAAGTATGATGGTTTTTCAAATCTAAGCTGAAGATCCTGTAATAATGATTTTACAATAGGTGCATAAGGTGCATTTCCGGCACTTATATCCAATGCAAAAACAATATTGATGTTTTTATCTCTATCTGTGATTTCTTTATAGCGATCGAAATAGATAGGTTCTCCCAACACGTTGAATACATAGTTTTTACTGTAATCAAGGATATTCGTAAAATACTTGGTTTTGGAATCCGGAGTTGGAGTTTCATTTAAAGCCAGGGTTACCGGGAAGATATTTTCCAGAGGTTTTCTCTTATTTACATCTGTAAGAAGAATAGCAGTCTTATTGTCTGCATCCGATCCTGATGCACCTGGATATCCTTCACGAACTCCTAACTCAGTATCGGTGATCCCTGTTGTATTTTTAAGTTTGATTGCTGAACGCTCACCCCATGTAGAAATTACGTTGGAACTCACCCATCCGTAAAGGCTCTTACCAATACTATCGATATCAACAGACGGCTTTTTACCTACCAAGAATCTTTTGTTATTTTCAGCCTGCTTGTAAACATATACCATCTGTCCGTTAGGGATCTTAACATTGGCTGTTTCAATAAGACTTGGTGAGTTGAACACCATGATAGAGTCATTCTTGTAGTATCTTTCAGCACTTCTGATAACCTCGCTGTTATTAGGTACTACGGCTACTCTTACAGGATATCCTGTTCTTTCATTTTTCAGGGAATGATTCCATAAAAGCAGGTCAGATTCATGGATCCAACCATACGTTTTAATGGATTTTGAGGAGACTTTTTTCATTAAGGCATCCGGAACATATTCCGCTACCTTTACCATTCCGTCTCTATGTTTCAGAACCATTAAAGGCTCCAGAAATTTCACTTCTTTATATGATTTTTCATCATCTTTATCCAAATAAGCCGTATTTCTTGATCTGTCTGAAATAACGATCCATGGAACGGATTTTTTAGGATATCCGTTGACAACTGTTGAATTATCTACCTGTCCATATTGAGAAGGCTCAGGCGTTTTTTTTGACGGCAGTTTTACCTGACAACTCGTCAACAATACTGATAATCCTATATAATATGCTGCTAGAGGAAATTTATTTTTCATCCTATTTTATCTTTTTATGATTGGCACATCCGGAGAACCGGACGATATTATTTGCTTTGGTTTATATCTACTTTCGTTACACAGTTCTGTGTATCATCCAAATTCACCTTTACAGTCTGGATCACCGTATTTTTGTCAAACTGAAGACCTGCACAGTACATGTAGAAGTTATTTACTTTGCTGTCGTTTACTTTTACCACTGTGTTTTCATTGTTACACAGGTAAGTTTTTAACAGGTAATTGTAATGCATATTAAAACTGTTACCGTTCGCAATCTGCTGTAAATGATATTTGAAATCGTTATCAATTTTCGCATAAGAATCTTCTACAGATACTTCTTCCTGTTCTAAAGAGTTATAAGCCGGAAGAATTTTGATACGGTGATAGATAGGCTCCTGGCTTTCTTCTGTGTATAGGGTCACCAAATAATCTCCAGGTTTTTTATAAGCATAGATAGCCAGCTTATCTTTAGAATCCGTATTTCCTGTTTCTCCAAACTTCCATGCAAACTGTGCCGCGTTGGAAACAGCACGAAACTGTACGTTCTCATTCTGCATTGCCTGCGTCTGAGCTTCTATAACTGTTTTAGACTTTACACTGTCCTTAGGCTGTTTAACGCTTCTTGCTGTTACCATTACCGGAAAGGATTTTGTGTACTTGTTGTCGACAATCAAACTTACCTGATAATATCCAGGTTTATTATAGAAGTGGATCCCACTGTTTTTATCAGAAGTTGTTCCGTCTGCAAAATTCCATCTTTTGGTTTTTGCAAACTGGGTTTTATCTTCAAATAAAAGGGTATCTCCTACCGACAATGTAGATGGATAAACTACTGCAACAATATCATCAGCAGAGTGGATCACTTTTTTCTGCAGCCATAATGCAACAAGTGCTGCGATGAGCAAGGTTGCAATAACACCGATAATAATGTTCTTCTTGTTCTTTTGAAAATAATTCATAGTTAATAATTGTGATGTGTTTTATTTAAAGTTCCTAAATTCATTGGTTAGTTTATTGAGTACGAGCTTTCAAATCACTCTTACGCTGATAAATCTTATCCTGCTTATCCTTAAACCCTATTCTGCATTCTTCCACCTGCTTTTCAAACCTCTTGATATCTTCTGAAGTGGTAGAAATTACCTTTTTATCTTCGTAATACATTTTATAGAATCTAGCAATTTGCGGGTAGGCATCTTTTCGGGTATCAATAATATTTTCATTACGTTTAAAGTAATCATTCAGATCATTTACTCCCACAAAGATATTATTTTCCACAAAAGGCTGTGGAGCCTCATCGGTAAGCTTCGTAATCATGGTATAAGTACTGTCCATGATCGGAATAATAATTTTTTGGTGTTGTTCAAATTCAGCCTTCTGTTCAAGATTCTGAATTCCTCTTACATCTTCATCAGAAAACGGAGAGTCAAATCCTTTTAAGAAGATGATTCCCAAAAATATCATGGCAGCCACAAGCATCAGTATTAAATAAAAAAACTGATAATGCCTTTCCTTTTTAGATAGTGTAATTTGTCCTTGCATATCTTTATCTTTTTATCTTCTTCTACCTCCTGTGAAATTTCTTGTAGGGTCTTTTCTAAGCTCATTATTGGCTCTATTAACTTTCCCCATACATTCATCAAGATCCCTTAGTACTGTTTTCTTTTTGAAATCTACCCCAATAATCTTAGTCTTTAAAGCAAGCATAGGTTCTATCTGCTTCATTAATGCAGCGTAGTGTTTAAAACTTGTGATACTGTCTTTCCCCATAACACTTTTAACATTTCCTACGTTATCCATAATATTGGTTCTAAGAAAAGCCTCATTTTCCACCTTGTTCATATCAAGCTGGGTCATTTTTTCGTAAATATCATCCACACTAAGCTTAAGCAGATCACTTCTGCGCATTAATTCCTTGTAAGCTTCAGCTTCGCGACTTATCCCTTCACGTTGTATATCATAGCTCTTAAAGAAGAGGTACAAACAACTAAAAGAGACCATAGACAAGACAGCAAAAGAAAGAATAAACTTCCAAATGCCCGTTCTGACGTCAGATTTGTTCAATTTTTTTTCCCTGTTAGAAGACATATATTTGCGATTTGTTTGGCCTGTGAAAGTATAAAAAAATTTTTTTATGCACAATACGTATTTTCCCCGCTCCGGTTTCGTGAAAACCCGGTTTAAATTAATATTAATTTTCTCTTTCATAAGTTTTTCATAAATTAGGCCTCTGAATTTTAAATATCATTCGCCAAATCGATATTAAGAATGAGTAAAATATTATCTAATACCGTGCGTTTTTCTATAGCAGACAGCGATTTTTATTTTAAAAAAATAATGATCAAAACCTTAATGGAAAACCCTTTCTATATGCTGTTGAACGACTGTAACAATGGCCACGAGCTTGTAAACAGAATTTACAGAAGACAGGAAGATGTATTCATTATTGAGCTATTTATGCCGGTATTGAGTGGAATTGAAGCGATTAAATATATAAGGAAAAACAACGCAGAAACGCCTATTATCACTTATTCTGGGACTTACCAGGAAGATATGGCTGAGATTCTGTCGAGAATTCCTAATATATATTACTGCCAGAAGAACAGCACCATTATTAAGGACATTATTAAAGGAAGTATAGCTTCTGATGAGTTTGATTATCAGGCCTATTCAAAAGAATGGGAACAACAGCCGCTTGCCGTACAGGAATATATGGACAGGCAGAAGAAAGGACAGGAAGAGCTTTCTCCGGCTGAGATACAGCTTATGAGATTCTGCTACGAAGGCTTCAGTAATAAGGAAATTGCCGAACAACTGAACCTGAGTACAAGAACAATTGATACTTACATTAACCGCCTAACGGAAAAATTAGGATTAAAAACCAAACTTCATCTTATCCGTTTCTGTGTGGAAAATGGGTACTACAATTCCAGTATGTAGGGATTATGGGATATGGAGAGTGCAACAGAAAGCTCTGGTAAGTTGATGGTTGTACATCCCGTTTTTTTATCATTATTGATGATTTTTCATCATTAAACTGCAATATTATTTTTTTATTAAATTATCTTCAACCTGCATTAATATAGCATATACGTTAATAGCTCAACTATTTGAACAAAAAATATTTTGCCACTAATTTGCTAGTATTCAATTTTTTTAACTAAATTTGCACACCTAAAATTTAAAATTAAAATAAGGAAATGACAAAGGCAGAATTGGTAAACACCATCTCAAATAAGTTGGGAACAGAAAAGAATGAAACACAGAAAGTTGTAGAAGCTTTTATGCAGGAGATCAGAACTTCTATGTATAATGGGGATAACGTTTATCTGAGAGGTTTTGGATCTTTTATCATTAAAACAAGAGCTGCTAAAACAGGAAGAAATATTTCTAAAAACACTGCGATTGAGATTCCTGCTCATAACATTCCTGCTTTCAAACCTTCAAAATCTTTTGTTGAGAAAGTAAAAACGAAAGTTGCAGTAAAATAAGAACATTAACTGAATATTAACTAGTTACTAAAAAATTAAAATTATGCCAAGCGGAAAGAAAAGAAAAAGACACAAGGTTGCGACTCACAAAAGAAAGAAAAGAAGAAGAGCGAACAGACATAAGAAAAAATAATCTCTTTTTCTCGAGATTTACAATATAATAATATAGTTGGTGGTTTTAAATTTTTAAAGTTCACCGACTATATTTTTGTTTGCAACTATAAGATTCCGCGGAAAACGGATGGTTTCAAATATTATTTTAATAAAAATATAATGGTTTTCATTCTAAATCCTTATATTTAATAGATGAATTAATCTAGAACAATACCAATTTCCTAAAATCTTAACAATTTTTATCTGATAACAAAATGAAGAAAGAACTAATAGTTTCGCATGAAGATGATCTTACAAAGATTGCCCTGCTGGAAGACGGAAGACTATGTGAACTTCATGAGCAAGAGGACAAAAGCGATTTTATAGTTGGAGATCTGTTTATTGGAAGAGTAAAAAAACTGGCACCCAACCTGAATGCAGCATTCGTAAATATTGGATATGACAAGGATGCATTCCTGCATTACCAGGATTTGGGACCACAATATCTTACCTACAGAAAGTTTTTAAAAGATACGATCTCTAAAAAACAAAACTCTTCAAGCTTAAAAAATTTCGAGATACAACCCGAAATAGATAAAAACGGAACGGTAGACAAAGTTATTGCAAAAGACGATCTTGTTCTTTTACAAATCACCAAGGAACCTATTTCTACAAAAGGTCCCAGAATTTCTACCCAAGTTTCACTGACAGGACGTTTTTTGGTTTTAATTCCATTCGACAATAAGGTTTCCATTTCTAAAAAAATCAAAAGTTTTGAGGAAAAGGAAAGACTAAGAACTCTAATCGACAGTATAAAGCCTGAAGGTTTCGGAGTAATTATCAGAACTGTAGCCGAAGGAAAAAAAGTAGCCGACCTTCATAATGACATGAATCAGCTGATTCAGAAATGGGAAAGCACTTTTAAAAATATCCAGAAAAACAAAGTTCCGTCTAAAGTTTTAAGCGAAGAAGACAAAGCTTCAGCTATTTTAAGAGACAATTTTAATCAGGATTTCGTGAATATCTTCTGCGATGATGAGCAAATGGTAAATGAAATGACCAATTACGTTGAAGTAATTGCTCCTGAAAAGAAAAATATTGTCCAGTTTTATGATTCTCATATTCCACTTCTGGAATATTACAATGTTGAAAAACAGCTTAAACAGAGCTTCGGAAAACACGTAAACATACCAAGCTCCAAAGGTGCTTATCTTGTTATTGAACATACAGAAGCACTTCACGTCGTAGACGTTAACTCCGGAAATAATATCACCACCGGAACCGCTGTCAATAAAGAACACGCTCTTAAAGTAAACAAAATGGCAGCCACTGAGATTGCCAGACAACTCCGCCTCCGTGATATGGGAGGTATCATTGTGATCGATTTTATCGACATGATCAATTCTGATCACAGAAGAGATCTCTTCGAACATCTAAAAGAGGAAATGAAGCGAGACAAAGCCCGCCACAAAATCCTTCCTCCTAGTAAATTCGGTCTGATCCAGATTACCAGACAAAGAAACCGTCCGGAAAAACAGATCGAAACCAAAGAAGAAAACCCGAACAAAGACGGAGAAATTGTAGCTCCAATTGTTATCGTGGAAAGAATGGGTGAAACGCTAAGAAACATTCTGCAGAAAGAGAAAGGAAAAATCTACCTGCATGTACACCCGTTTGTAGAAGCCTACTTAACAAAAGGCCTTCTTAAAAGTATCCAAATGAAATGGTTCATGAAGTACAAAAAATGGGTAACCATTGTTCCAAGGGATTCTTTTAAATATTTAGAATACAAAATTTACAATTCCAAAAAAGAAGAATTGATTGAATTTTCTAATTAAAACAAAATTTAAAACCTTCAGTTTTTACTGGAGGTTTTTTTATTATATTTGCAACAAATAACATAAAACTCAAACAAAATGAAAAAAAATCTATTACTGGTTACCCTGGTAACTCAGGGTATTTCTGCCCAAATTACATCTTACGACAACAGTTTTGCTTTTAATGGAAAGTATACCATTGCAGAGGCATCTAATTCTTACTACAACAACATTGTTCAACATTCAGACGGAAGCCTTTACTTTACCTATATAAAAGAAAGCGCTACTACTGAAGTTGTCTTATCTAGGTTAAATGCCAATGGAACAGTGGATACTTCTTTCGGATTCAATGGTGAAGTAAGCATTCCTTATATATCATCCGGATATCCTTCTACTCTTAAAAAACAGGCTGATGGTAAGCTTGTCATGCTAGGCTTCTATGAAGATGGCACAGCCATCACAAGAATTCTTCCTAACGGGCAGATAGATTCCTCTTTTGGAACCAATGGCACAGCTAAGATTCCCTATATCGGGATGAGTCTTAATGTAGACAGTTTTGGATTTCACCTTCAAAATAATAAAATAATAGTATATGGTAACGCTTTCGACAGCAATTACCACCTTTTAGATCATTCTCTAGTTTACAGATTAAATGAAAACGGATCTATCGATCAGACTTTTGGAAATAATGGATCCATTAATACAAAAAGTCGTTTTGTTTTTGTGGATAATCAAGCCAATATTGTAAGTCTCATCAGCAATACGATCAACAACAGCCCTTATCCTTATGGTGCGTTAGAAAAATACGACAGCAACGGACAGGTATTATTAACCTTTGGAAACAATGGGGTTGCAGCATTCTCATCCAGCCCGGGATTCATCAATTCCGCTATCATGGACAGTAATAATTATATTGTATGTGCTAATATTGACAATGAGATTTTCAGAATTACCCCCAATGGAATCCGCGACAATTCTTTTGTATTTAATAACACTACAGCCCCTTTCAATGAGGGCAGTTTATCGTTTCCTGTCACCGAGAAAAACGGCAGTTATTATATCTCATGGATAACAGGAGCAAACGGAGATACTTTTTTGATAGCTAAACTTACTTCAACAGGTTCTGTAGATCCTATTTTTAATTATTATTCAGAAAGCGGTACGAGCCCTTCAGGTATTGGAAACATGATTATCAATGATGGAAGTATTTTTGCAACGAAAGAAAAACAGATTGTAAAATTTCTATTAAATAATAATGCGACTCTAGCTACTGCAGACTTTTCCAAAGTAAGTTCTACCCCTATCTCATTTGAAAATCCAATTAAGCAACAATTAATTTACGATACAAAAGAGACTGTACAATCTATAGAAATTTATTCTACAAATAGTAAACTAATCAAAACCATTCAAAACAACAACTCCAATGTATCAGATCTTCCAACTGGAGTTTATATCGTAAAGATTAGATTCGCCAATGGTAAGGAAACTACGAGAAAACTAATCAAGAATTAATAATCAACATTCGAATGATAAAAAGGGTTTGCTTATTGTGAGCTGATCCTTTTTATTCTCAATTTAAAAATAAATACACTACAATGACAAAGAATTTATTCATCGTGCTGCTTCTTGTAGCGCAAACTGCTTTTGCACAGATTATTTCTAAAGATCCGACTTTCGCTTCGAACGGAGTCGCTGATATTCCCAGTAATTCTATAACGAACAATTACCAGATGGTTCAGAATGCTAATGGAGACATTTATTATACTTATAATGTAGATGTTGCTACAGGAGTTACTCATGGATTTGTGACCAAACTTAGCTCAAACGGAACTCCGGATCCAACTTTTGGAAATAACGGAACCGTAAAACTACCTTCTGAGCCTTATATAAACCAACTAAAAATACAACCGGATGGAAAATTGTTAATTTTTTGCTTTTTGGATGGTGCTCAAATAATAAGAATGCTTCCCAATGGTCAGATAGATCTTACATTTGGAACAAATGGTATTTCACCGTCAATCAATGCGGATCATGATGATTACTATAATTCTTATGAATTTATCCTACAGGGTGATAAAATCATTCTGCATGGTATCCAGAGAGGATCAAATCCGCACCATGCCATTTATCGTTTAGATGCCAATGGAAATACAGATAATACTTTCGGTAACAACGGATCTGTAGCCACACAAGGAAATATCACAGGCAGAACATTTGTCATGTTAGATAATCAATCAAATATTCTCAGCTTCAGTGATAATATCAGTGTCGTTGAAAAATTTGATCCTAACGGGCAGCCCATCACAAGCTTTGGAAATAATGGGACCGTGCAAATAAGCATAAATGGCTCCGGGATAGGTGATGTTGGTGATGTATTCATGGACAGCAATAATAGGATTATTTTCTCAACCCTTCAAAATAATGAGATGTTCAGAATAAACCAGAATGGAAGCCTTGACAATACATTTAATTACAATTTACAAACCAGTCTTGGTTTATCTTCAGGTCCAAGAATTTTAAGCATTAATGAAAAAGACGGATATTACTATATTGGCGGAAGCGCAGAAAACACTCTATTTACAACTAATTATTTTATTTCAAAACTTAATCAAAATGGGTCTATGAACTCTACCTTTGGTTATTATATAGAACCCAATTATGCTGATCCGCCATACCTCACTCCCCCTTTATCTACCATAACTGAAATGATTGTTAACAGCAATCATATTATTGTAAAAGGAAATAGCCGCATTGCAAAATATCTGATTAATAATGGTACTTTATCAACAACAGAAATTCCAAAAGCAACTCATACTATTTCTTTTGAAAATCCTGTAAAACAAAACCTGATCTATCAATCAAAAGAAAAAGTGAGAAAGATTGAAATTTATTATTCTGACGGAAAGATAGCAAAAATCATAAAAGACTCAGGTTCTCCTGTTTCGGATTTACCAAAAGGGATTTATATGGCTAAAGTTACTTTTGAAAACGGAAGTATCACCACCAAGAAAATGATTAAGAATTAAAATATGACCTCTGCTTCACCAGAGGTTTTTTATTACCTTGGTACCCATATTAAAGGCTTAGATTCCGTATTTTCAGGTTTGAAAGCATTGGATTTGTTTTTTGATATTGTACAGCAAGCTAAAAAAACCAACTCTGTTAAATTTAATCATAGCATCTTTTAATCCATCATTATGAAAAATCATCACTACAAAACCACCATTCAATGGACGGGAAATAAAGGAAATGGAACCAGCAGTTACAGAGACTACGAAAGAAGCCATACTATTTCAGTAGAAAATAAGACTGTCATTGAAGGTTCGTCTGATCCAGCCTTCCGGGGAGACAGCACGAAACACAATCCTGAAGATATATTCCTGTCTTCCCTTTCTTCCTGCCATATGCTTTGGTATCTTCATTTTTGCTCTGAAGCAGGGATTATTGTTATGGATTATATTGATGAAGCTACCGGAATTATGGAAGAAACGGCTAACGGCAGCGGGCATTTTACAGAAGTAACACTATATCCTACCGTTATTGTTTCTGATGAATCTATGATGGAAAAAGCTAAAGAGCTTCATCATAAAGCCAATGAATTTTGCTTTATTGCCAACTCCGTTAATTTTACTGTAAAACATATCCCTACGGTGTTAGTTAAATAAATAAAAATACATTTAAAAAAAACTCTAAAACACCAATAGTATTAAATAACCGTCTATAATAACTCTAATTTTCACAATCAGAATTCAATAAAAAGAGACTTATTTATAAAATAATCAATAAAAATAATATTTTACAATAATAAAAATCATAAAAAATTCAAATTATTTATTAATTTTATTCATAATGTTAAGTTTTTTTCATATTTTTATATAAACAAAACTAACCATGATGAAACCAAGATTAACTATTTTCGATGAGCCCATGTTATACACGGAAGGGTTATCAAAATTATTAATGCAGAGCAAAATTTTCAATACCATAAATATCTGCAATTCCTTAGAAAATCTCTCCAAACAATTAAGAGATAAGCCTCCTGAAATGCTTGTCATGAGTTCCAATATGCTTATGCTTACCGAAATATGTAAATCTGTGGAAAGCATCATCACAGAACATCATCATATCAAAATTATTATCATAGGCAGTTGTTATGATGTAATAGATATCAGAAAGCTTTTCAATAAAGGCATTAAAAGCTATCTGGATAAAAACTGCAGGTATGATGAATTTCTAAAAGCCATTAATGCTTTGCTCTTGAATGAAATTTATATTTGTGACCATGCTAAGGAAAGGATGCTCAGCTTCATCAGTAATGAACAGGAGAAACGAAATTTCCATATCAAAGATCCCCTTACCCGTCGCGAAATGGAAATTCTAAAACTGATATGTGATGGCTTCAGTAGCAAAGACATCTCTGAAAAACTTTTTATAAGTATCAATACGGTAGAAACACATCGAAAAAAAATTCTCTTGAAACTCAACGTAAAAAATACTGCGGGAGTCGTAAAATATGCTATTGAAAATCATATTGTAGACTGATTGACAACTTCAGATCATTACGCTAAAAAAATTCCAAACCTTACGGCCTGGAATTTTTTTTTGCCTGATCCCAAATTCCTTTTAATAAAAAGTCCGGCAAACAACTGATTATTAATGTAGAGTATTAGAAATGAATGGTCATTGGCTTCGTTTGTCAATTTTTTGTAGACCATGAAAATTCAGTATTCACTTGCGATGTAAAATTCACCATTGCCATCTTTGGCATTCATCAAACCTTCCCTATCCTACTCATAATCCGGCATTTCGCCATTACTGAAAAGGGAGGATCGTGAAAGATCTGTCATACTGCTGTTTAGATTTATTACCATTACATTTCTCTGTGAAATATTATCATTGGAGGTATTCATAAAGATGACCTGAGCATTATTGGGTGAAAATCTTGGATCCAGATCATTGGTACCCATGGCTTTTTCGCTTTCAGAAGAAATATCATTCACCGTATTATCGGATAAGTTATAAATGAAGATATGAGAATCTAACTGGCGATAGTTTCCGCTTCCATCCTGATATCCTGAAATGTCACGGGTAAACAGAAGAAGCTTCCCATCTACGGAGAAATTCAAACCTCCACTGGCTCCGGCAGATCCGGACACTATGGTCTTAAGAACATTTCCCATCATATCAATAACATAAATACTGGTATTGTATCCGTTGTAGTCATTAGTTTTCAAAGCAATTTTACTTCCATCATAGCTCCAGTCACATTCTGAAATCATGCTTCCATCCGGAGTAGTATATACCAGAGCAAGGCCACTTCCGTCTTTATTAATCCGATAAAGCTTATTGAAATTTGAATAAATAATTTCCTTACCGTTGGTACTCCAGGCAAAATCCATTTCGTAGTTATTAAAGCCTGCTACAGGAACTGATGTTACTTTAAAAGGATTGGAACCATCAGGATTTGCGGTGTAAATATGCGTACTTCCACCTTCAGTTCTGAGAAAAGCAATGAGACCTGCATTATTATTTTTCCGTGGTCGCCAGCTGTTATAAGACGAGTCTGTGAACTGAAAACTGCCGCCTTGCTCATCACTAGACATAATAACAAAGTTACCATTCAGTTTTCTTACATAATGATATCTGTTGGCAGGAACCGTATTGGTAGTAAATTTACCGGTCTGACTTAAAACTGGCTGGTGAATGTCGTCCGAAACAGACACCTGCCAGAAGTAACTTACACCAAACTTCAGATTTGAAAGTGTATAATGATTTACTTTCAAATCATTAACCTGAATCACATTAGTGTCAAGATTATTTTTAATTGTTAAACTATATTTTAAAACGTCTGCTGTATCCGGATCTGTTGCACTCCAGGTAAGCTCAACACTTAATGGCTGATTGACTGCATTATCTATCGGACTTAGAAGCTGCGGTGTGGTAGGCGGAGAATTCAAAGATGTATCATCACTCATTTCAAACACCACCGTTACCACCTGATTTTGATTCTGCATATTAACAGACTGAAAATTGGTAATATATCCCGAAAGTTCTGCTTTTACCGAATAGTTACCGATCGGCATGGCAGCAATTTCGAAAGAACCATCAGTACCACTGAAAACAGTTTGTGTGGTAGGATTAGTGAAGATTTTCACATTGGCAAGGGGCACATTACTGCCTCTTTTCACTACTTTTCCTTTTAACGTTCCTGTCTGAGCCTGTTCTACAAGGTCTTCATTACATGAAAACAGACAAAAAATTAGGATGAATATGCTGAGTATTTTGATTAAAGTTTTCATAATTCGTGTTTTTATTTGTTTCCAAGGTAAAAGTTGATTCCCAATGCAAAGCGTAAGGCCTGATCTTTTCTTTTTCCATTCACCAGCCCTTCCCAATCATCTTTAAAGCCAAGATCATATTGAGCAGAAGCTCTCAGTGAAAAATTATGATCTATCATGTATTCCAGTCCGCCTCCGACTTGTCCTTTGTACTGAGGTTTATATTTAGAGTACAACGCCCCTGCCCCACCATAAATATATGGACTGAATCTGTATTTCGGAAAAAGAAGATATTCCAGATTAACTTCAGGGCCGAAGTAGTTTCTTTTTACAATGTTTTCATTTTCAAGAGTAAAATAGTTTCCATTCACCTCCACATTCAAGTTAGGAGTAAGAAAATATTTAAGTCCCACTTTCCCACCTATATTCATTTTAGGATTTACATAATCATCTTTCACCTTCTGAGCCTCTACATTCGCAAATACGGAAACTTTCTGTCTGTAATTGTCAGGAAATCTGTTTCCAATTACTCTTCCGGTATTATCTTCCTGTTCTTTGTTATATTCATTGAGTAATGCCTGATAACCGACGGTATCATCTATGGCCTTTCCCCATATTTTATCCTGAATTCCTTCTACAATAAGGGATTTCACTGCCTTTTCAATAGCTTCAGTTACGGCTAACTGAACAGGTTCGTTTTGGGTTAATCCCACTTCAGCCTCCAACAGCCTTTCAGTATCTATATATCTGAAAAAACTGCCATTAACACTGGTTGAAAGAATGGTTTTGGAAGTATAAACCGTTTTGAGGATTTCTCCGTTAAGAGTTGAAACGGCTCGAAGATAAATGGTAATCCTGTCCTGACGGTATTGTGTGGAAGCTCCAATTCCAAAATAACGGGCTCCAAGACCGCCTGTGAGGATATTACTATCGTAGGAAATTACTCCTCCTTCCAGAAGAATTCCGGCGTATAGAAGTGGAGGAAGTGATTGAGTGTTTTTATCAGCATCTTTTATATATTCCTGACGTGTGGAACGGATGATTTGTCTTTCATTGAGCAGATTGGCTATATTTTCCCTTTCAATAGGAATAAACCAACGGCTGTCTTCCAAGGCTTTGATGAGAATGGTAGTGGTTCCCTGTGGTACCGCAGTGCTCCAGTTATTGCCATTTTCGGAAGGTTTGTACTGGCCGGTCTGATCTCTGAATTTATAGACTCCTACGACTATTTTTTCTTTAGGCGGGGGTAGTTTCTTAAGTTCTGCTGTGGAAGCGGTTACCTCTCCCATCGTTGGCTTTTCGGGATCCGAAGGTAAACCGAATATTGAACTACAAGCCTGTAAAATACATAGCAGAAAACTACAGAAAAAGATTCTGGTGTAAGTGTAAGTTCTCATGATAAGTTTGGTTTTAAGTTTCTATGTTATTTTGGAATTACGATCTCGGACTGATCGCCTGTACCGGTATCCAAAATATTAATTAAAAGTCCCTGATTGGTATTGGTAATCTGAAGGTAGAGTGATCCGAAAAGATAATTACCCGGTTTTATATTTCCACTCCCAAACTGGTCTTCAAAAAGCTTTCTTGAAAGTTCACTAAGGATTTGTCTGTTCAGACTCTGGGTGAAGCTATCAAGAGAATTCATACGGTCAAGCAGATTAGTATAGTCTTTTTTTTCATCAAATGGATTCTGTGCATTGGCTGAGCTTAAAAGCCACTGATAATTAAAAGTATCTCCTCCAAATGCTGGGTTAATCGGCTTATAAACGAGTTGCTGAGATTTCCCTTGGAAAATACCCGCAATAAAAATCAAAATAATAACTAAAGTTTTCATAACGGACGTTTTTAATAGATAAATTCATTTTTTATAAGGTTTTTCTTTGCTGTAAATTCCTTGATATATTTTAAGCTGGAAGCTAACTGTTCTTTTAAATAGTCTTCTCCCGGGTTGGTCATAAAACTGTATATTATTTTATCATCCATCTGAATATTGATTTGACCGCTTGTTCCGCGAAGAGGAAGTTCAGAAATAGTGACAGCACTGCTGCTTTTGTCCGGAAGCTGGCTATACTGGATATAGAACATATCGTAAAAGTCTTTTCCAACCTTGGTTTTAGTTTCATCAATGGTAAGACCTTTAAGTTCATAAACAGCATCATCTTCTGCCTTGGCTGTATTCTTTTTAAAAAGATCACTATTGAGTTCAAGGCTATCTTTTGCTACCAAAGCTTTAGATTCTTCATCTCTGATATAAAGGAAAGCTTTTAAAGCATCTTTTGGTTCAAGGTTTACACTGATCTCAGACAATATCTTTACTTGGTTAGGGTTTACAGAAAACTTACCGTTTTGCTGATTGTTGGAGAGATTTCCCCCATTTCCTTTTTTTATAGATATTAAAAAATAGTTCAGTTCTTTATAGACGGCTGTATTATTAACAACCACAGCTTTTATTCTGATCTGGTTTTCCAGTGTAGTACTCTCGATTCTTGCCATTACTTTTTTATCCTCCTGTCCATAAGTCATGATAGACAGGAAGACAAAAAAAGTATTCAAACTCAGGATAGATAAAAGTTTCATCATTTGTGATTTAATAATTTCTCATGAAAACGGTTTTGTTATCTCCTTTTACATTGATCTGCATACCATCTGAAATGCTATTGCTTCCCGTAACATCAATAATATTATTACTTCCTTGTGTAATAATGGCAGCCTTGGCTTCCTTCTCTGCGAATGAATTGATAAAATAAAGAGCATTATAGTCTCCAAGCTGCTTTACAGTAATAATTGTTTTGTTATTAAGAGAAAGTTCTGCATTATTATCGTTACCTATCTGAATGATATTAGAGTAACTCGCATTCATTTCCATATTCTGTCTGGTAATAAGGTTTAAGATTGTATTACTGTTGACCTTATCCCAGTCGATTTCCTGAGCTTGCAATGGCAATACCATACCAAGAGCTAAAACACTCCATCTCAAATTAAACATGGCATTGATATTTAAATTAAAAATTAATAGAGTATGAGAGAAAACACACCTGGTAAATATTCATATAAAATCATAATTTCCAGGTAGATGTAAGCTTTAGGCTAAAAAAGGAGAAGCTACAGGTGTGGGTTCTCCTTTCAATTTTAAAGATTACAGTATTAAAAAGGGTTTAGTTCGATTGATTGATAACCATAGAGTTTCCATTACCCACCTGAGTACCAAGATGGAAATGAGCATCACCGGATTGAGTTACCCAGCTGAAGTTTCCGTTACCCACCTGAAGGTCAATAGCAGTATTAGAATCTCCTAATTGAACTTGATATAATTGGTTTGCACTACCTACCTGTAGTCCTACAGCTGTATTATCATCACCAATTTGGGCTGAAAGTGCTATATTACTGCTACCCACTTGAGTATGGTTGGCACTATTATCATTACCTGCCTGATATTGAACAAGTAGATTATTAGCTCCTATCTGAAGACCATCGGCTTCGTTTCTTCTACCTGTCTGGATTTGATAAGCCATGTTTCCACTACCTACCTGAATAGCTGAAGCATCATTTCTTCTTCCATCCTGATATTGGAATACACCGTTCCCCACCCCTATTTGTACTGAAGAAGCTTCATTTCTTCTTCCAAGTTGAATTTGTTGAGTTGAATTAAAAAGACCAAGCTGCCAGGTTGAAGCATCATTTCGATTACCTGTCTGGCTCACATTATTTGAGTTTCCGATACCGATTTGATCTACATCTATCGAGTTTCTGTTTCCATTACTCACGGCAGTATTCATATTGATAATACCTACCTGATCAATATCCGCAGTATTACGGTTCCCATTCTGTGTTAGAGAATTCATGTTCAAAAGACCTGTCTGGTCTACAGTAGCTACGTTCAGGTTTCCAATTTGGGTAGTCACATCAATATTAGACTGGGCGAAACCGAAACTCATGGCGATTAGTGTAAAGACACCTGTAAGTAAATTTTTCATCTTAGTAAAAATTAATTGGTTAATAGTAAGACAAAGGTATATGCTATAGGCAAGTGAGAAACCACCATCAAAGTGTAAATTATAAAAGTCACCATTTTTGGTTCCCAGGCTCACCGTTTTTGGTATTTATGAAGTCACGGATTTCAGTTACGCAGAAATACAGTATTGAGCTAGAAATTACAGGAATTCAACGATGAATAGTGAATTCGCTTCACTTGTCAATTTTTTGTAATCAAAAACAATTTACTATTCACTTGCGAAGCAAAATTCACTATTGACAAACTTTCTCTATTGGTTAATTAATGTTAAGGCCCTTATTTCTTCAGGAATATATTGTTAAATTTGAGCTATGGAAAATTTTGGAAAAGATTTATTAAGGAAAATAAAAAGTGTAGAGCTTCCCGGCGAACCCGCTCATGGAATATTTTCTCCTCCCTACCGTCCCGTTTTTACATACGATGAAGTACTTGCAAAAAATCCCAAGTTTGCAGCAGTGAATATTGTATTGTATCTGAAGGATAATGAGTGGTATTTTCCTTTAATCCAGAGAACGATTAATGAACATGACAGACACAGCGGGCAAATCTCATTACCTGGTGGAAAACGCGAAGAAATGGATCAGGATTTTGCTGAAACTGCTGTTCGTGAAACCTCAGAAGAAATTGGGATAGATAAACATTATATGAGAATTATCCGGGAAATGTCTCCCATCTATGTTCCGCCAAGTAATTTCTACGTATATCCTTATATTTCGTATACTAAAAAGAATCCTCTCTTCGTTCTTCAGCAGACTGAAGCAGTGGAGACCATCGAGTTTCCGATCACTTCTTTTTTAAATCTGTCGGATACCCCTGAAATTATGGCACTTCCAAGTGCCGGCGGAAGTGAAGTTCCTGTCATCAATTTCAACGGATATATTATCTGGGGTGCTACAGCAATGATATTAAGTGAATTCAGCCAGTTGCTGAAAAAAATGTAACTTTGCACTACCGTGTTTAATTGAAAAATGGCGAAGAAAAATATTTTCACCGATGCATTCGGAACACCTTATTTTTTAAAAAGGTTTATTATTTTTATTTTAGGAGTTGTATCCTACAGAAGATTCAACGGCTTTAATAAGTTAAAAATAACCGGAACAGAGCACCTTGTGGATCTTCCGGACTCCAATGTGTTGTTTGTATCTAACCATCAGACTTATTTTGCAGATGTAGCTGCAATGTACCATGCTTTCTGTGCCGTAAATAATGGATATTTAAATACGATTAAAAATCCGATCTACCTGTTGAATCCAAAGATTGATTTTTACTATGTAGCAGCAGAAGAAACCATGAATAAAGGAATTCTCCCTAAAATCTTTAAAATTGCAGGAGCTGTAACCGTAAAAAGAACCTGGAGAGCAGAAGGAAAAAATGTCAACAGAATGGTAGACATGAGCGAGGTAGACAATATCATGAAAGCACTGGATAATGGCTGGGTAGCAACCTTCCCTCAAGGAACAACATCAGCCTTTGCCCAGGGACGAAGAGGAACTGCCAAATTGGTAAAAAACCAGCGTCCTATTGTAATCCCGATCAAGATCAACGGATTCAGAAGAGCATTTGATAAAAAAGGACTCCGTGTAAAGGTAACCGGTGTAAAACCTACCATGGAATTCAAGGCTCCTCTGGATATCGATTATGATAATGAAAAAGCACCGGAAATTCTATTGAAGATCATGACTGCCATTGAGCAGACGGAAGACTTCAATGTACTACACAATTATGATGAAGAACTTAGAGCTAAAAAATTAGAACAAAAGGACTCAAATAATTAAGTTATGAACAGAATAATCGGAATTTTATTCGCTATCATAGTATTAGTTTCGTGCAACAGCCAAAAAGTATATTCGGATTTTGATATCAGTTATTCGAAAAGTGGCGGCGTTGCTCCTGTATATGAAAATCTGCTTATCAAAGGGAACAATGTACACTACTCCTTTGAGGGCCAGGGGAAAAAACATAAACAGGATTTTAAAATTTCAAATGAAGATCTGAAGAAACTGGAACAGGTTCTTTCCCAAAATAATTTCAGAAGAATACAGGAAGATCGTAAGAAATTATACGATAATATTTCTACTTCAATTAATATTAAAAAAGGGCCTAACGAAGGCAGTAAGTCGGATGCCAGTATGATTATTTCTAATTATCAGACTAACTGGAATAACATTCTTGAGGCCTTCCAACAGATCATTAATACTAATGTTAAAAAACAGTAAATACAATTGAAAACCCACTTCATTGCCATTGGCGGAAGCGCCATGCACAATCTTGCCATTGCGTTAAAAGATAAAGGATATCAGGTTACCGGTTCAGATGATGCTATTTTTGAACCATCAAAATCCAGATTGGAGAAAAAAGGAATATTACCTCAGGAAATGGGCTGGTTCCCGGAAAAAATAACTCCGGATATTGATGCTGTTATTCTTGGAATGCATGCTCATCAGGACAATCCTGAACTGGCAAGGGCAAAAGAATTAGGGTTAACAATATATTCTTACCCGGAATTTTTATACGAACAGTCTAAAAATAAAACAAGAGTGGTTATTGCCGGATCACACGGGAAAACAACCATTACTTCCATGATTCTTCATGTTCTGAATTTCCATCAGAAAGATGTAGACTTTATGGTAGGAGCCCAATTGGAAGGTTTCGACTGTATGGTAAAACTTACTCAGGATAATGATTTTATGGTATTAGAAGGTGATGAATACCTTTCTTCGCCTATTGACCTGCGTTCAAAATTTTTATTATACCAACCAAATATCGCCTTAATGAGCGGGATTGCTTGGGATCATATCAATGTTTTCAAAACCTTTGATGATTATATTGAACAGTTCAGAAAATTTGTAGCAAGCATTACCCCTGGTGGTGTTTTAGTATACAATGAAGAAGATGCTGAAGTAGTAAAAGTAGTGGAAAATGCTGAAAACTATTTCAGAAAGATCCCTTACAGAACACCAGAATACGAGATCAACAACGGGAAAGTCTATTTAAAAACTGAAATGGGAGATGTTCCACTTTCTGTTTTCGGAGCACACAACCTGTTGAATATGGAAGGAGCAAGACACATCTGCCAGCAAATGGGAATTATGGATGAGGATTTCTATGAAGCAATCATGAGCTTTAAAGGAGCTTCCAAACGTCTTGAAAAGGTAGAAAGAGAAGATAAAGGAACATTGTATAAAGACTTTGCTCACGCTCCAAGTAAGGTAAAAGCTGCTGTAAAAGCATTCAAGGAACAGTTTAAAAATGAAAAGAAGTATGGCTTCCTTGAACTCCACACTTATTCAAGCTTAAATCCTGCCTTTTTAGAGCAGTATGACCATGCTATGGACGGATTGGATGAAGCTATTGTTTTCTATTCTGAAGATGCTTTAAAGATCAAAAGAATGGAACCTATCTCTCCGGAATTTATTAAAGAAAAGTTCAAGAATGACAACCTAAGAGTTTTCACCAATGCTGAAGATCTTCACGCTTTCTGGAATACATTGGATAAAACTGATGGAGTTTATCTGATGATGAGTTCAGGAAACTTTGGCGGACTTGATCTGACGAAATAATCGAATTTAAAAACTCGATATAAAATAAAAATTCCTTTCAGCCTTTGAAAGGAATTTTTATTTTATTTAACCCTGGTGAAATAAGTTTTGATAATATCAACAACACCATCCATATCTACATTCATCTTACCTTCAATAATCATATTTGTTTTGGTGAGCTCTGTAACAGTATAAGGAATATTCATATCATCATAAAAAATCATTTGCTTTGTCTTGGGATTATAGGTATACTTCATTGTAACAATATGATCCTCAATACATTTATTATCGTTAGCAGCATACCCTACTACTCTTGCATCAGACTCCGTAAAGTCAATCGTATTCATTACACTACATCCCTTTGGCTCGTTAGTTATATTTTCCTGTGTACTGGTTTGATAAGTTATTGACTTTCCAATTTTCCACATTCCAATAACATTAGGCTCCGGCGTACTATCATCACTGCTGCACGAAGCAATTGCTGAAAATGCGGCAAGTACCAGAAATATTTTTTTCATGATTAAAGTTTTAAATTGTATCTAAGTCCCGAAGATAATACAATTTCAATTACTTCCCTCATATTTGAAATATGAGATTTTTCAGGATTTCCTCTGTAGAAAGTTCACTATACTGATGAATAGACTGCCCTGTCCAAATTCCCACAAAATCCGTATTCTGCTTAGATTTTGCAGCTTTACGCAAGGCATTTGTCAGTTTATTCTGGTAAGGATAAGGTAAAATATATTCTGAGCCTTCCACAGCCTCAATATATTTATTTTTAACTCCTCTGGCATACCTGCCTGAAAAGCTTTTTGTTAACATGATCTCATCTTCTCTCACCTTTTTGAGCCTTTCTTTTTCAAAAGGTTGCAAAGCACTTTCCTGAGAAGCCAATAGAAGATTTCCTACCTGAAATCCCTGTGCTCCCAAATCCTTTACAGCCTTTACCATTTTCCCGTTATAAATTCCGCCTGCATAGATTAACGGAACCTTTACATGATCATAAACTTGTGATAATAACGATAATCCTCCAATCTGCGGAACATTGTCAGGATCAAAAGTTCCTCTATGCCCTCCAGCTTCTGTTCCTTGCACACAGATGATATCAATTCCGGATTTTTCTAACATCAACGCTTCACATACTGAAGTACACGTACCAATAAGTGTTACGCCATTTTCTTTCAGCTTCTGAATACTTTGATCGTCCAGATTTCCGAAAGTAAAGCTTAATATTTTGCAGTTTTCTTCAATGATTACATCTACCAATTCATGGTAAGGTGTTACTTTAAGATCTTCAAGATCAGGAAAGCTAACCTCAATATCATTCTCTTTTGCCAACTGTTCTAAAAACTGTCTGGTTTTAATAAATTTCTCTTTTAAAGCTTCTGTTATTTCAGGAATGTGATGTACAAAAATATTAGCAACAAAAGGCTTATCCGTTAATTTTCTTGTCTCTCTAATCAATCCAATGGATTCCTCTGCTGAAAGATCAGCCAATGCCAAAGAACCCAGACAGTCTGCACGAGCTGCTGCAGCTACCATCTGTACAGTACTCACTCCAAACATCGGAGCCTGAATGATAGGATATTGTACTCCCAATTTTTTACTGATTGTATCCGGCCAAAGCATAAGAAAGTATTTAATTAAAAAGGTACAAAAAATAAGACGATCTCAGTTTCACCAGAATATGACATTACTCACCAGCATTCCATCTATTATATCCAAGTCTGATATTTCTCTTCTACCCAAATTTTCATATATTCATTAAATTCAAACAATAATAATTCTGTTTCTGTCTCAAAGCATCCCAAAGGTAAACCATCTCTAATACTAATTTCCACCCCCTGATCTAAATTAATAAGAAACTGTTGGGAACCAAAATCTGAAATATCAAAAGTGATATAATTATAATTCTGTTTTAATCCTTTAACATCCAAATCTATAAGCTTTTCAAAGTAGTCAAAGATCTTTCCGAATAATTCACCTCTTTCCTGAAAGAAATCGGAATTATTTTTTGTTATTTTCTTATGATCAAAAGCTCTCATCTGAAAAATGAAATTAAAATCCTGGTCAACCAATAGTTCAGCAACTAAAAGTCTTTCACAAAAGCCATCATATTTGGAGTACGAAAAAATATAGTCACTGTTTAAGGTGACCATATTTTTATCTTCATCGAAACTTTTAGCATAAATCCACATGCGATATTAAATATCCGCTACAGCATTCAACATTTTCTCTTCCCATTCAGGATCTTTTGGATCAAAAAATAATCTTTTTCCTGTATCTAAAGAACGGACAACATTCATTTCATCTTCTGTAAGCTCAAAATCAAATACATTAAAGTTTTCTTCAATTCTTGATGGTGTCACAGATTTCGGAATTACAACAAAACCTTCCTGTAAATGCCATCTCAGAATTACCTGAGCAACCGTTTTTTCATATTTCTCGGCAACTGTCTTCAAATCAGCATTGCTTAAAAGGTTTGCATTTCCGTTGCCAAGCGGGCTCCACGGTTGTGTTACAATATTATTTTCTCTGTCGTAAACCTGTAATTCTTTTTGCTGAAACACAGGATGCAGCTCAATCTGGTTAATTACGGGAAGAATCGTTGAGTTCTCTTTTAATTCCTCTAATTTTTCAACAGTAAAATTACAGACACCAATCGCTTTTATTTTGCCTTCCTGATATAATTCTTCCAAAGCTTTCCATGTTCCCAAAAAGTCACCATACGGCCAATGGATAAGATACATATCCAGATACTCCATCTGCAGTCTGTTCAGCGTTCTCCGGAAGGCACTTTTAGCTTTTTCATATCCATGATCCTGAACCCAAACTTTAGAAGTGATAAACAATTCATCTCTGTCTACTCCACTGTTTTTTACCGCAGCTCCTACCGCAGTTTCATTTTGATAGATTGCTGCTGTATCAATCATTCTGTATCCTGTCTGAATGGCTTTAATAACGGCATTTTCACATTCTTTCAGGTCCTCCATCTGCCATACTCCAAAGCCTAAAGCAGGAATATCCACACCATTATTTAAAGTTACTACAGGTTGCCCTGTATAGATTTTCTTTTGCATAAATCTTTATTTTAATTATTAATATAAAGTGATGAAACAAATTTGCGATAAAAAAACGGAACACCGACTTACCAATTTTACTGTTTTTTGTTAAAAAGTGTTATTTAATGAGCACTTACGATAGGTTGGAAAATGCTAAGACACAAAGATGTTTTCCTTATTTTTGTATAAAACTCCAATCATTTTACAGGAAAAGAAAGTTTATGGAAAAGTATACTTTTAACAGGATTGAAAAGGATTCAGAAATTCCTTACACCTTATTGCTATTGGCAGATGAAACCATCGAAGCTATTGATCAGTATATTTTCAAATGTGACATCTATCTGTTATGGTATAGAACAGAAAATATTGCCGTTATGGCTTTATATAAAAACAGTGATACTGAACTGGAGATTAAAAATATTGCTGTTATTGAAAGTTATAGAAGCAAAGGAATTGGTAGTATTTTAATTGACAAAGCCAAGGAAATTGCCCGTGAAAGTCATTATGAAGTCCTGAATGTCGGAACTTCGGATACAGGTTTTCAGCAGATCAGGTTTTATGAGAAAAACGGTTTCATGAAAATGGGAATACGTAAAGATTTCTTTATTGAAAATTACCCATCCCCGATTTATGAAAACGGTTTACAGATGCGGGATATGATTCTGCTTACCCATCATCTTACGGAATAATCCTTTAATATGTTCTATTTCCGTTTGGTAATTGGTCTTTTTCCTGCATCCGAAATATAAAGTATTTTCCAGCTTTTTCTTTCCTTCCCAGATCAGTTTGACATCTCCGCTTTCGATTTCATTTTTGCATAAGAAATCCGGAACAACGGCTAACCCTACGCCTCCTTTAAGACAACGGATGATGGAATTGAGATTGGGAACTATATAATTAGGGCGGAAGTTTGGTTTATGTCCAAAATTTAATATCCAGTATTGAAAAAGATGTTCCATATCACCGGTAGTTCCGTACCATTTTTCTTTCTTCAGCCACTCTTCGATCTGCTCTGAATCCTTTGTTTTTAAAACTTTCTTGAAACCCTCCAGGTCTATATCTTTACCTCCTACAAGAACAATCTGTTCAGATGAAAAAGCTTCATGTTCTATATTGGGAGAAGATCCTTTTTTTGGAGTGATGATAAGATCCAGAATCCCTTTATCTAATTGATCCAGCATTTCAGGATATTCTCCAAAACTGATAATCAGATTAAAGGGTAATGAAGAAACGTATTGTTCCAGAGTCGTCTGAAAAGTTTCAAAACACATTCCCACACTGATTGTTGGAGTCATTTTTTCTGTGGATTTCTGAAAGTTTTTCTCTACATCCTCCAGCTTGGTAAGAGGCTCTGCTACAGCATTGAATAATACTTTACCTCTCTCTGTGGGCATCATTTTCCTACCCGTTCTGTCGAATAATTTATACCCTACATACGCTTCCAGTGAACTTAAATGCAAGCTCACTCCAGGCTGTGAAATGAATAAGGCATCCGCTGCACCTGTTAACGTCCCGGTTTTATAGATCGCCTTAAAAGTACGATACCATTCTAAATTGACCATGACTTATTTATTAATATTCTGATGCAAAGTTATGAAACAATTATAATATTAATATATTTTTATTTCTTAAAAATGATGCATAATAATCCGGAATTCCGCTTTTCTCGATCTGACGAGCGGTTTCTTCAAGCGGATAACTCAACTGTACAATTTCAGGAATCATCTTTTCATCATCTAAAGTAAGTACAAGGTAAGAAGCCAACCTGTTTCCTTCCTTGGAGCGACCTACGGAACCGCAATTGACAGCCCATTTTTTATTTTCAAACTGTTTTGTAAACGATAAATGAGTATGCCCCATCACGATCAGATCAGCATTTGAATTCTCCAGCATCTTCATAAAAACCTCATCATTTTCCGATTCATACAAATAATTATCATTACTTTCCAGGCTGGAATGTAATAACTGAAGACTCCAATGCTTATTTCCTACTTTATAGTTTAATTTCAAATGAAAAGGAAGTTCGGAAAGAAACTTTTTATTTTCTTCTGTAATATGTTTTTTAGAATGATCTATAGCGATAAATCTCGCCTTCGTTTCTTCTTCAGAATGTTTAGACAAGGGAAAAACAGACAGATCAAAAGCAATTCTTTCATCGTGATTTCCCAGCAGACAAGGAATATTCATACTCTTCATTGTCTCTATCACTTCATTTCCCCAAGGGGCAAAATCTACAAGATCTCCCAAGCAGAACTTCTGATGAATTCCTCTCTGTTCAATATCCTTCAACACCACTTCCAATGCCGGAAGATTCCCATGTACATCACTGAAAACTGCTATCTGTATCATTGTCTCTCAATTTGGTAATCAAATTTACAAGACAAAAGGGAATTTCAATTCAGATATAACATGACATTTCACCATGAGATAATCATTATTGATCATCAGTTTTTGTCGAATAAAGCCAGTTGTCAATTTTGTTTGCAAATGAATAATGAATTATTGTTGATTATAAAAAATTGACAAGCGAAGTGAATTCACTATTCACCATTCACTCAAATTACATTATATAAATATTCTGATACTTTACTATAATTTATATTATTTTTATTATACACCTGTCCGAGGTAACTTTGCATAGTAAAATTTAAACAATCATAAAAAATGAAAAAAATATTAATCATCAACGGAGGACAGAATTTCGGACATTCCGGAGGAAAATATAATCAGACCATCGCAGAAAATACATTAGCTGCTCTTAAAGAATTTGATAATGTAGAAGTAAAAATCACCAACGTAAGTGAACATTATGATAAACATGAAGAAGTAGAAAAATTTGTTTGGGCAGATTATATCATTTACCACACTCCCATCTGGTGGTTCCAGCTTCCGAATGGATTGAAAAAATATATTGATGAAGTATTCACCGCTGGTCACGCAAAAGGTATTTATATGAGTGACGGAAGAAATGCAGCCAATCCTGATATCAATTACGGCACAGGAGGAATGCTCGGCGGAAGAAAATATATGGTAACAACAAGCTGGAATGCTCCTGCTACAGCCTTTACACTTCCGGGAGAATTCTTTGATGAGAAAAGTGTAGATGAAGGACCTTTATTTGGTTTCCACAGAATGAATGCCTTTGTATCATTAGAAAAAATGGAAAGTTTCCACTTCCATGATGTAGAAAAGAATGCTAATGTAGAACGCGATATGAAACTTTACAGAGAACACGTGAAAAATGCATTTGAAAAAGAATTAAAAAAGGAACTGGTATCATGAAAAAAGTACTGATTACAGGTATTACTGGCTATATAGGCGGAACTATAGCAAAAAAACTCCTTGACAAAAATTATGAAGTAACAGGACTGGTCCGTAATGAAGCTCATGTGCAGGAACTGGAATCATTGGGAATCAAAACCATTATAGGAAATATACATAATGAAGATCTTATAAAATCAGCAGTTTCCAGTGTTGATGCTGTTATCCATAATGCTGACTCCGCAGATGACGCTTATGCTGTGGATAGTTTTATCAAAGCATTAGAAGGAAGCTATAAAACTTTTATATTCACTTCAGGTTCTGCTATTTTCGGCGGCAAGGAGAATGGTAAAAAAAGTGATTTTATCTTCAGAGAAGATTTCCCTTTGCAGCCAAGACTTGAAATGGCATCAAGAGTCATGATCAACAACTATGTTCTGCAATCTGTAAACAAAAGCATAAGAAGTATCGTTATTGTTCCTACAATGGTTTATGGAGAAGGTTTAGGGATAAAAAAAGACAGCATCCAGGTCCCTGCTCTTATTAATTTTTCCCAGAAAAAAGGACATGGAGTTTATTTTGGTGATGGTGAAAATATCTGGTCTAACTTACATATTGAAGACTTGGCCAATCTGTATGTACTTGCCTTGGAAAAAGCAAAAGGCGGTTCTATTTATTATGCTGAAAATGGTTCATCTTCCCTAAAAAACATTGCAGAAATCATCAGTAAAAAATACAATCTTAAATCTGCCCAATCTTTGAACATACAAGAAGCTGTTGACAATTTTGGTCCTGCAGGAGGTTATTTCGGCTTTGCTTCCAACAGCAGATGCAGCGCAGATAAAGCCAGAACAGAACTGGATTGGAAACCTATCTATAACTCAATTGAAAATTTTATTTAATTATGAAAATTCATCTTACAGCTATTATAAAAGCCAAAGAAGAACATCGTTCAGAAGTATTGGACGTTCTTCAGAATATGGTACAGGAAACAAGAAAAGAAGAAGCGTGCGAATTGTACAATCTTCATCAGGGAATTGAAGACAAGAATCATTTTGTCTTCTACGAAATATGGAAAAGTGAAGAAGGATTAGCACAGCATAATGAACAGCCTTATATTAAAGCTTTCGGAGCTTTGATTGATGAAAAACTTCAGGAAACACCACAAATTTATATCACTCATCTTATTTAACAATGAAAAAACTGACACTATTATTTTTTAGTCTTTTGACGATAGGATTGATTCAGGCACAACACCAAAAATCTATGGGTATGAAAAAGAAAATATTATTCGTTGTAACCAGCCATGATAAAAAAGGCAGTACAGGAGAAGATACAGGATACTATTTGGGAGAAGTTTCTCACCCTTGGGAAGTTCTTCACAAAGCAGGATATGAAATTGACTTTGTAAGTCCGAAAGGCGGAACTCCACCGGTAGATGGATTTGATTTAAAGGATCCTGTAAACAAAGAGTTCTGGGAAAACAAAGAATACAAAAACAAAATCGATCATTCTTTAACACCATCACAGGTAAATCCAAAAGAATACTCAGCCATCTTTTATGCAGGCGGACATGGAGCGATGTGGGATCTAGCAGATAATACTGAACTTGCTTCTATTGCTTCAACAATTTATGAAAACGGTGGGATTGTAGCAGGAGTATGCCATGGCCCAGCAGGTTTGGTGAATATCAAACTGAATAATGGAAAATATTTAATAGATGGTAAAAAGATTAATGCTTTCACCAATGAAGAGGAATCTGCTGTAAAATTAACAGATATTGTTCCTTTCTTACTGGAAAACAAATTAAAAGAAAGAGGAGCAAAATTTGAAAAATCAGGACTTTGGCAGAATCATGTGGTAACAGATCAAAGAGTCATTACGGGACAGAATCCACAATCTGCAAAAAGCGTGGGAGAAGCAATTTTAAAAGAATTAAATAAATAAGAAAATGGAATATAGAAAACTAGGAAACATAGATTTAGAATTATCAACCATCACACACGGAGCTTTTGCTATTGGTGGTAATATGTGGGGTGGTAATGAGAAACAGGATTCTATTAATTCTATTCACGCTTCATTAGATCATGGTGTAACTTCTATTGACACAGCTCCTTTCTACGGTTTCGGATTAAGTGAAGAAATGATTGGTGAAGCTATAAAAGGAAGAGACCGTTCCAAAATCCAGCTATTAACCAAATTAGGTTTGGTATGGGATGGAAGCAACAACGGAAAAGGAGAATTTTTCTTTGATGCTGAAGATGAAGGAAAAGTAATTCCGGTTTATAAATTCGCTTCTAAAGAAAACATCATCAAAGAAGTTGAAGAAAGCTTACAAAGACTGGGTACAGATTATATCGATCTTTTACAGCTTCATTGGCCAGACAGTACAACGCCTATCAGTGAAACAATGGAAGCTATGGAACTATTAATCCAACAGGGAAAAATCCGTGCTGCCGGAGTAAGCAATTACAGTGTTGTACAAATGGAAGAAGCTAACAGAACATTGAAATTAGCCAGCAACCAGGTTTCTTACAGTATGCTGAACCGTGCTATTGAAAATGATCTTGTACCTTATTCTTTAGAAAACAATTCCGGAATTATCGTGTACAGCCCAATGGAAAGAGGTCTTTTAACAGGTAAATATTTCAAGGATAACAAGCTAAAAGACAACGACCACAGAAACGGGTATTTCTCTCAGTTTGATTTAAATAAAGTAAAAACTTTCTTAGAAAAAATTGAACCGATTGCTCAGGAAAAAGAAGCCAGCCTTTCTCAACTGATATTAAGATGGACTACTCTACAACCGGCAATTACAGTAGTATTAGCAGGAGCCAGAAATGCCCAGCAAGCTATTGAAAATGCAAAAACAATGGACATCACCCTTTCTCAGGAAGAGCTGAACTTCATCAACGCTGCTTTAAGCAAGATTTAATATAAAAGCTGGGAGCTGGAAGAATGAGGATGGAAGTACTATATCAGTGAATTGATTACTTATAAGTCTTTGAATTCAGATTAAATAATCCCAATGATTTTTAATACAAAAAGAGCTCTTCACTATTGAAAAGCTCTTTTTTTGTATGGTAAACCTCAGCATTAACCTCCAGCTTACTCCTCCCATCTTACTTACCTCCTCCCTATTTTGCAATAGGCAGATGGGTACTTATCGCAATTCTGTTCCATGCATTGATGGTGATAATCGCCATAATGATCTGAGCAATCTGAGCCTCATCAAAGAATGATTTAGCCTTTTGATAGGTCTCATCTGTTAATCCTTTTTGGCTGATTAAAGTAATTTCCTCAGTCATTGCCAAAAGCACCTGTTCTTCTTCTGTAAAAAACTCTTTAGCTTCTGTCCACCCATCCAGAATGAAGATTCTCTGAGCTGTTTCCCCATATTTAAGGGCATCTTTGGTATGCATATCAAGGCAGAAAGCACATTTATTGATCTGGGAAGCCCTGATTTTAATTAATTCCTTTTGAATATGGGTTAAAGAAGTATTCTGTAAGTATCCTTCTAATCCCAACATTGCTTTATACGCTGCGGCATCTGTAGTGGCCATGTTAAATCTTGCACTCATTATATTTATTTTTTGGTTAATTGATCTATACTAAAAGAATATTGTTGCTGAACAGCCAATAAAAGAGCTGCCGCACTTCCTACCCAAACTGAATAATTGAGTGGAGCCTTAGAACCTAAAGCAATAGTCATTGATACTGCGAAAATCAATAATAAGATACAGCTTCCATAGGCTGCAATTCTCGTTTTAAAGCCCACCGTCAGCATCAATGGAAATAAAATTTCTAAAGATGTGGCTGCATAAGCTGAGAAAGTACTCAAAGCTTCAGGAAGAAAAAAAGTTAATGATCTAGTGTATTCTTCAAAGCTCTTCATATTTCCCCATGAAGAATTTTCCGGACTCCACCACCCGAATCGATCAGCCACTGCAGAAAGCATGGTTACAGAAAGAGCCAGTCTTAAAAATAACTGCGGAAACTGATGTTGTGTATCTGTCATTGCATTCTCTTTTAATTACATGACAAATTTCCGACTTCTGATCCGTAAAAAACTTAAACTGGTTTAAGAACGTAATTTTGCTTTGATTTCACTCAGATATTCTGGGGTAAAACCAAGAAATGAAGCGATAAGATATTGAGGGATTCTTTGAATAAACCAAGGATATAATGTACTGAAATGAATATATAACTCTTCCCGTGAATACTCAGTCAGATAACGGAGTTTTCTTTCGGAAGCCGCATAAGCTCTCTGATAAATAATCCTGAAATACTTTTCCATGACGGGATGCTTTTCCAATAATAATTCCTGACTTTTAGAATCAATGACAAGAATGGTAGATTTTTCCACAGACTGAATATTAAAATCCGTCTGCAGCTGCCTTTCGTAAGCAAAAGTATCAGTAATCCACCAGTTTTCAATAGCAAACTGAGTAGTGTGTTCTACTCCTTTTTCATTAATAAAATACTTTCTCAGGCAACCTTCCACCACAAAATACATATTTCTGCAAACCTCACCTTCCAGCATCAGACTTTGCTTCTTCTTCACCTTCAATACTTCAAAGAATGAAAAAATTGAAACATACTCTTCGTCTGTTACTGTAATGAATTTATTTAAATGTGCCTTGAAATTATCCATCTTTAGAATTGAATACTCAAACTTAACTTTATTTTTTTAGTTTTACAATCTCAAAAACATTAAATAATGGAAGTCGTTGCTAAAATTCTGATCGCCGTTGTGGCACTGGAACATCTCTATATTCTTTGGATGGAAATGTTCGCTTGGGAAACCAAAGGAAAAGAAGTTTTCAAAGCTGCTCTGCCTGCGGAAATGTTCAAACCTACAAAAGGATTGGCCGCCAACCAAGGGCTTTATAATGGTTTTCTAGCTGCCGGACTCATCTGGTCTTTTCTGATTAAAGATCCGCAATGGCAGGATAATATAGCATTATTCTTTTTAGGATGTGTGGCTGTGGCGGGTATTTATGGAGCCATTTCTGCTACAAAGAAGATATTTTTTGTTCAGGCATTGCCTGCAATATTGGCTATCATTGCTGTTTTACTGAAGTAATTTCATTGATTATTTTGTAAGGATCTTCTCCAAAAAATCAGCATTATCAAATCACTTTTATCTTTAATGATAAGAGGAAATTTATCATGAGTATCTCGCTCTATAACCTGACTTAAAACCAGCTTCTTAGGTCCAAAAAAATCCATTTAAAATAAAATTCGTAAATTTGCAACGTTGTAAAAAACTGATATACAGGTTTTTTATAATAGATCCGCATTTTGATGAAATGTAGGAATTCAAGTTGTTCTGTACACATATCTTTTATTACCTCATCAGTAATTTAATTGTAGAATCCATGTAAAAGATTAATTTCTTTTTACACATGACACTCTTTTTCTAGAGTAAAATCTATTGAAATATTTAAAATAAACATAAGGCCACAGGGCTTTATGCTATTATTTTTTTGTTTGCAGCTTTTATCATTATAAGCTCGGCAGATTATTTTGTACACTCGTCACCAAGAACAACAGATGTTAAATGTTTAATCATGTAATGATATACAAAATGGTGTATCAATTATAAATTAAAAAATTCTGAATATGGAAAAAAATGAAAACAGTAGAAAAGTAAAACTTAAAGTTGAAGATCTGACTATTATTTTTGGTAAAAACAAAGAAAAAGCACAGGAACTTTTAGACAAAGGTTTTTCCAAAAAGGAAATTCTTGAAAAAACAGGGTGTACTGTAGGAATCAACAAAGCGAGTTTTGAGATCTATGAAGGTGAATTCTTTGTCATCATGGGACTATCCGGAAGCGGAAAATCTACCTTGCTGCGTTGTCTTAACAGACTGAATGAGCCTACTTCAGGAAAAGTATATATCAATGATGATGATATTACCGGTAAAAACAATAAAGAACTTCTGGAAGTAAGAAGAACAGAAATGAGCATGGTATTTCAAAAATTTGGATTGCTTCCTCATCACAACATCTTAGATAATGCAGGTTTCGGACTTGAAATCAGAGGAGAAAGCAAAACTTCCCGCGATGAAAAAGCACAGAAAGCACTCGATATTGTTGGATTAAATGGTTTCGAAAATCAGTATCCTTCACAACTTTCGGGAGGAATGCAGCAAAGAGTAGGATTAGCAAGGGCTTTAGCCAATGATCCCGAAGTATTACTTATGGATGAAGCTTTCTCTGCACTGGATCCTTTAATAAAATCTGAAATGCAGGATCAAATGCTGGAACTGCAAAACACCTTGCAGAAAACCATTGTTTTCATTACTCATGACCTGGACGAAGCCATTAAAATAGGAGACCGTATCGTCATTATGAAAGATGGTGTCATAGAACAAATAGGAACAGCCGAAGATATTTTAACCAATCCTGCAAGCGACTATGTAAAAGCATTCGTAGAGAAGGTAGACCGTAAAACAATTATCACCGCAAGATCTTTGATGTTCGATAAAGCAACAGTAGTACGTTTTAGGAAAGACGGCCCTGAAGGTGCTTTAAGAAAAATGAGAGCAACAGGGTTAGAAAACTTACCCGTTGTAGATTTCCAAAATAATTTTCTTGGTTTTGTAATGCTTAATGATGTTGTCAGAATTGCAAAAAAGAAAGAGCCAACAGTGGAATCCATTATCAATAGCAATGTACCTTCAGTATATCCCGAAGTGACAGTAGAAGAAATGTTACCATTAATTTCAGGAAATAAATCTGCCATTGCTGTTGTAGATGAAAACAATAAATTTTTAGGTCTTGTCACCCAATTATCTCTTGTCATAGAAGCTACCAAATTTAACGAAGAAGAAATCATTGAATTAAAAGAAATCGCAAACAACCAATAAGATGAATAAAATTATAGATATAGGTCAATATGTAGAAACTGCAATCAATTGGCTCACAGAAAACGGAAAACCAGTATTTGATGTTATAAAACATATAGGAAACGCTTCTATCATGGGGATTGAATGGGTATTGATAAATACTCCTTTTTATGTAATCATCCTCTTCATTACCCTCTTAGCATTATGGAAAGCTGGAAAAGGTATCGCCATTGTTACAGCAGCAGGATTAAGTTTGATATTTTTGATGGGATTATGGAAAGAAACCATGGAAACACTGGCGCTTATTTTCGTAGCAACCATTACCGCACTTGTCCTTTCTATTCCTCTGGGAATTTTAGCTGCTAAAAACAAAATCGCAGCAAAAATTATCCGCCCTTTACTGGATTTAATGCAAACTATGCCTGCCTTCGTTTACCTGATTCCTGCTGTCCTGTTTTTCAGCATCGGAAAAGTACCCGGTGCTTTTGCAACAATCATTTTTGCAATGCCACCTGCTGTACGTTTAACAACACTGGGAATTGAATCTGTTCCTAAAGATATTGTAGAAGCCGCACGTGCTTTTGGAGCAACCAGCCGTCAGATCCTGTTTAAAGTGGAACTTCCTTTAGCAATGAAAACTATTTTAACAGGGATCAATCAAACCATACTCCTATCCTTATCTATGGTTGTGATTGCCGGAATGATTGCCGCAGGCGGTTTGGGTGAAAAAGTGTTGGAAGGAATTAATAATCTGGATATCGGACTGGGATTTGAAAGCGGATTATCCGTTGTTATTTTAGCTATTATCCTCGACAGGATTACCCAGGGATTTGTAAAGAAAAAACAATAAGATGAAACAATTAAAATATCTATTTTTTCCCATTTTAATAGCAGTGTTCACTGCATTAAACTCATGTGGAAACATAAAAAATTCCAAATATATTACCATAGGAATGGTAGATGGCTGGGCAGAAGATGTTGCTATGACCCATGTTGCCAAAGCCATTTTGGATCAGCAAGGCTATCATGTCATTATTCAGAAAGCATCCACAGATATGATTCTGGCTTCAATGAATAATGAAGATACAGACCTTTTCATGGGAGTCTGGCTTCCTTACACTCATGCTAAAAAGCTGGCCAAATTTCCCGAATTAACACATATTGGAACGAATTATAACAATGGCCGCATAGGATTGGTAGTTCCGGAATATGTTCCCATTCAGTCTATTGAAGACCTTAACCAGCATCAGGAACAGTTCAATCACAGAATCATTGGAATTGAAAAGGGTGCAGGATTAACAACAGGAACAGATAAAGCTATTATTGATTATAAACTGAATTACAAACAGATCAATTCCTCTACCATTGCCATGATCACTGAATTACAGAACGCCATACAGCGTAAACAATGGATTGTGGTAACAGGATGGCAGCCCCACTGGATGTTTGGTAAAATGAAACTCAAGTTTCTCGACGATCCAAAAAAAATATTTGGTGAAGCAGAACAGATTAAAACCTACGCAAGAAAAAGCTTTGCTACAGATCATCCGGAGCTCGCAGCATTCTTTTCTAAACTCCATTTTGATGATGAAACCATGTCTGATCTTCTAATCCAAATGGAACACAGTAAAAATAAAGAAGCCACTGCACAAAAATGGGTGGAAAAGCATTCTGAACTGGTCAATAGATGGTTAGATAAAAAGTAATTTGGCCATTCATTTATGATGACTAAAAATCCTCTACTCTACTGGGTCTGAGGATTTTTTCTTGCTCTTTTTAAGATTCGGAAGAGCTCATCGATTCCTTGATCTTCTCTCTATGCAGCAATCCCCAATTTACCAGCGTCTCTGTTACCGGAAATACAGATTTTCCATATTCTGTCACTGCATAAGTAACGGTAATAGGTTTTGTATCCTGGATCGTTCTTGTAATCAGAAGATTGGTTTCTAATTCCTTCAGTTCCTTACTCAGCATTTTTGCAGAAATTCCATCAATCCCACGTTCCAGCTTTTTAAAATGAATCTGTTGATCCGTTCTGTTAGTCAGGTATCTTAAAATCATCAGTTTCCACTTTCCGCCCAATACATCCAGGCTATCGCGCATTGCAAATAATTCTTCTGTACAGGTTGCTTCTCTTTCGGTTCCGTTTTCAATAATTTTTGCCATAATAGTTTCATCAAGGTAACTAGTAACCATTTGTTAACTAGTAGCAAATATAAACTATTCCCGTTTTACATTTGTACATCAAATAAGCAATATGAAATCGCCAGGATTTCTCTCAAACACAAATACTGATAGAGACAGTGCAATGGCATATGGCCTTAAAAAATAAATATCAACCTATGAAAGCAGTTATTTTAAATAAAGATTTTAAGCTCGAAGATGCTTTTATTGAAAAGCCTCAAGTCAAAAAGAATGAAGTATTAATTCAGATCAAAGCAAGTGGTTTCAATCCCATTGATTACCAAATGTTGGAAAATGAACTAGAACGAAAATTAATCAGTTCACCCATATTAGGGCGGGAATTATCAGGAGTCGTTGTAGATAGAGGAGCAGATGTCACTCAGTTCAACATTGGAGATGAAGTATTCTGTGGCAGCGGTTCCATGGGAAGCAATGGAACTTATGCCGAATATATTTCAGCTCCGGAAGCCATTGTTGCGCTCAAACCAAAAAATATATCCTTCGAACAGGCAGCTTCTATTCCATCGGCAGGACTGACTTCCCTACAAATTTTTAAAAGACTGAAATTACAACCGGAACAAACGATTCTTATCACCGGAGCAGCCGGCGGAGTCGGGTCTTTTTTAATTAAAATTTTATTGGCCCACAGTATTCAAAACTTCATCATCACGGTTGGTAGTGAAGAAAACAAGCAGATGTTTTTGAATCTTGGTTTGAAAGAACACCAGATTGTTAATTACAGGGAAGAAAATCTTGCAGAAAATATTTTAAAAGCCAATCAGCATCAACCTTTTGATATTGGAATTGATTTGGTTGGAAATTATATGGCAGAAGTCATGGCTGAGGTATTAAAGATCAACGGAACTTATGTAGATGTCACAGCTCTTGTTACCAAAGAAGCTCATGAACTTCTCTTCAACAAAGGCACTCTGATTATGACTATCTCCAATTACGCCTACAGCATGGTAAAACAGTATGAATATTATAAAAACAGTCTGGAAGAAATTGCAGGACTTATTGAAAATGGTACCCTCTCACCTTCCCAACATAAAATAATAGGAACTCTTTCTTTGGACACTGTCCTTAAGGCCCATTCCATCCTTAAAAACAACCAAACCCAAGGTCATAAACTCATCATGAAAAATTCGTAAGCCCATGAATAAAATACCAAGACGCATCGTAACCGGAATCAAAGACGGAAAATCAATTATCGTAGAAGATCAACAGGTTGAAAATGCCATAGAACATTTCCCGGGGCTGATTATTTCAGACATCTGGAATACCCAGACAATGCCGGCAATTTTAGATGTTGAAAACAGAATTCCAAACACAGGATTTCCACAAACCCCTAAAAATGGAACCTATTTCCGATATGTAGTCGTTCCCCCGGATAAAGACTTAGGAGTTCAATCCAAGGAAGGAGAACCTCATCCGATGATGCATTACACTCCAACATTAGATTATATCATCATTCTGTCCGGTGAACTTTATCTGATTATGGAAGAAGGGGAAACTCTCTTAAAACCTGGAGATATTGTAATCCAAAGAGGAACAAACCATGCATGGAGTAACAGGTCTGATGAACCGTGTATACAATTGGCCATTTTAATAGATGCTGAAGTTGGATAGTTTAGATGTTTTGCAACCCATCACAAAGCCGAAATCTCCAACAACTTCTGCTTCATTTTTTCAGGAGTAAGCAATCCCTCCTGATAATATACTAGATTCTGATTCTTATCCAGAAAAATCCACAAAGGATAAACAGGCTGTTCCTTATTTTTAGACAAAGCCAACGCCAACTCATGAATTCCTGAACTTCCATTGGATAAATACTCAAACTCTTGTCCCTGAAAGTTGATTTTCTCTCTGGTTTTTTCAGCCTCAAAATTAATCAGGTAGAAATGGTTGTTCATTATTTCTACCAAATCTTTATCCTTATTCAGCTTAAAGGACTCAATTTTACAAACGGCACACCAATCCGTATAAAGATGGATCACCATGGGTTTGGGAGATTCTTTTTGCAGATACTCCACTTCCGAAAAAGTCCCTGTCTTCATCTGAGACAGACAAAGACAGGGCACAAACATTAAAAATAAAGCTAAAATTCTCATTTCAGTATATATTTCACTCCCAAGAACCCTCTGATGCCTTGCATAGGAGCATAACCATATGCGGTATCGAAAGTATAGTGGTTTGGATTGCTAATTGGATCATCAGCATGTTTATCAAATGGGTCAAAAGGCCTCATTAAGGGATCTTTAGGAGTAAAGTTGAATAAATTTTTCACCCCGCAATAGATTTCAAATCCGGACTTGAAGCTCTTTGAAACCTGAATATTCGCTAAAGAATAGAATGGTGAATACTCAGGACGGTAGTCATTCGGTAAAACAGGCAGCCTCATAGGCCCGTAAAACTGTCCGGTGAAATCTAAAGTCAGGTTATTCGGGAATTTATAGGTTAAATTATAGGTTCCACTCCACTTTGGAGCGTGAAGTTGCTGTGTTTTTTGATCTTCATTATCAAATTTCTGATAAACATCAAGATACGTTACTCCTAAATTGACGCTTAACGGAAATGAAAAACTAAAATCTACATTTAATGAAGCTCCTCTGGAAATTCCATATCCCTGAAGATTGTCATAGATGATTTTATTCGGATCAGAATCAAAATCCCCAACAATTTTATTACTGAAATAGGTATAAAATGCAGAAGCATCAAGATTCACCATACGATTTCCAACAGGGATTTTCCAGATATAATTTACATTTCCATTTACAGATCTTTCAGGCAGAAGATCAGACTTTACAATAACTTCTCTGGAACCCGTTAATGCAGCATGATCCTCTGTAAACAGATTCACTACTCTGAACCCTGTTCCGAAATTGAATCTTAAAGTATGATATGGATTTGGTGAAAATTTCCATGCAAATCTTGGAGAATGTATGGAATGGTGAACCTTATCGTAATCATAGCGGTATCCTAATAACAAGGTATTTTTATCATTAATCTCCCATTGGTCCTGGACAAATACTCCCCAGATCGGAGATTTCATGGGTGCGTTGGTCACCCCGTCAGAAGCTAATGTTCCCGGAGTATTGTCATCGTAAAAAGTTCTTTTAAAAGTTACCCCTGCTGTAATGTCATGTTTTCCGAAATTTCTGTCCCAATACGTCTGCACAAAAGCTACTTTCTGAAGGGCATTAAACGGATTAGCCCCATAAAAAGAGTTCTGATCATGGTAATTATAGGAAAACTGAGTAACGATATGTTCTTTCATTGGCCATTCATACAACCCGAAAACTTCCGCTCTGTTGGTATAAATACTTTCACCATACACCTCATCGCTTCCACGGAAAGATTTATTCCATTGCATTTCGCCTCCGAAACGGTCTTCATACAAATATCTTAAAGCAAAACTGGCCTGTCTGTTTTCCTTTCTTTTAAAATTCCATTTATTAAAAACCGAAATTCTGCTTTGTAAAGCAGTATCTGTGAAGTTATCCTTGTTCTGATCTATCTTTTCCTGAAAACTGAAATAGTTTAAACTTAATAATGAAGCGGCATTCTTTCCAATATTAAACTTGGTGGAAAGATCCAGATTATTCTCAGCCCATGAGCTGGTCATCATATCTACACTCAGCTTGGGAGCTGTTAAAGCATTTTTTGTGATAATATTAATGACACCCCCCATTGCTTCAGAACCATAAATGGAAGAAGCAGGACCTTTTACCACTTCTATTCTATCTACAAGACTATTTGGAATCCCACTCAGTCCGTATACTGTAGAAAGAGAACTTACAATGGGCATTCCGTCAATCAAAATCATAGTGTATGGCCCTTCCAGGCCATTGATGTGAATATCTCCTGTGTTACATACAGAACAGTTCAATTGTGGTTTTACTCCATTTACCATACTAATGGCTTCAAAAATACTTGGAGTAGGGTTTTTCTGGAAAAATTTCTGACTGTAGATCTCCACCGCTACAGGGCTTTTGGATCTGCTCATCGGTTTTATGGTTCCGGTAACCACTACATCATCAATATTACTGGTCTTAAACTCCTTTTTTGAAACTTTTACAGAATCAGTGTTTGTATGTTGACTTAAACTGTCTGTCTCCTGAGCAAAACAATACGAGGATAAAAAAGTAATAGAAAATAATATTCGCTTCATGAAATTATAATTGTTAGACAAATCTAACAATTATTTTTGAATTACAAAACTCACAATAAATATTTGATTGAGCCAATTCATGAAAAATGATTAAATTTGAGAAACTACATATGAAAGTAAAATGAGATATCATCTATCGGGAAACATCCCACTAAAAAGGCATACAGTCTTTAAATCTCCGGAAGATAAATTTTACTATGAACAGCTTTTCGGAACGGAAGGTTTTCATGGGATCTCTTCTCTATTGTACCATATTCACCGCCCTACACAGATAAAATCAATCGGGGAACCGAGAGATGTAACTCCTAAAATTGCGGTGGATAAAAACATTACACCAAGAATGTTCAAAGGAATGAATGTAACTCCTGAAGATGATTTCATGGACAGCCGTAAGATTCTTTTGATGAATAATGATCTGAAAATGGGATTGGCAAAGCCAAGAAAATCGATGGATTATTTCTACAAAAATGCAGAATGCGACGAACTTTTATTCGTACATGAAGGCACCGGAATTTTAAAAACTTTTGTGGGAGACCTTGAATTTGCAACCGGCGATTATCTTATTATTCCAAGAGGAACTATTTACCAGGTAGAATTACAATCTGAAAATACTGTATTCTTTGTATTGGAAAGCCACTCTCCTATTTACACTCCGAAAAGATATAGAAATGAATTCGGGCAGCTTTTGGAACATTCCCCGTTCTGCGAAAGAGACATTATTGCTCCTACTTTCAAAGAACCTAAGGATGAAAAAGGAGAATTCTTAATTAAAGTAAAAAAAGAAAACCAGATCACCGACTTTATTTATGCAACACATCCATTTGATGTTGTAGGCTGGGACGGCTATTTCTATCCTTATAAATTTAATATCAAAAACTTTGAACCTATTACGGGAAGAATTCACCAACCGCCACCGGTTCACCAGAATTTTGAAGCCCATAATTTTGTAGTATGTTCATTCTGCGCAAGAATGTATGATTACCATCCAATGGCTATTCCTGCCCCTTACAATCACTCGAATATTGATTCTGATGAGGTATTATTCTACACAGAAGGTGACTTCATGAGCCGTAATCATATCGACTTAATGGACTTCACTCTTCACCCTGGCGGAATTGTTCACGGGCCACATCCGGGAGCTATGGAAAGAAGTATTGGTAAAAAATTCACGGAAGAATATGCTGTAATGGTAGACCCTTTCCGTCCGTTAAAAATTACGGAAGAAGCTTTAAAAGTGGAAGATCCGTCTTACAAAACTTCATGGTTAGAATAAGATGCTTTTACAACGAAATTCTCTTAACTGATTAATTTCAACCACAAAAGATTTAAACACTTAAGTTTCATAAAGTAAAATAATGCTTTTCAAAAAAGAACACCTAACGTATTGAAAATCGAAGATTTTCTTCTGAAGTGCACTTATATTCAATATTTTTTAAAACTTACTTAGATGAACTAAAGTGTTTAAAATAAAAGCTTATGTGGTTAAAAAGAAGATAGATTTATTTAAAACTAAAGAACTTACAGAATTTCAGATAAAACTATTACTGAATACATATAAAAGACGCTTTAAATCCTTTATTTAAAGCGTCTTTTTTCGTAGATTTGTAAGGTATGGTTCACATATATGACCATCATTATTTTTCATGACGCATCCTAAGTAATGGTGGTTTAATAAAAATCAATATTACATGTTAGAAAGAATCAGATTAGAAAGTCTACACGAAAAAGTAACTACAGCAGAAAATGCTGTAAAAATGATTAAAGACGGTATGACCATTGGGTCCAGCGGCTTTACAAAAGCAGGTGACAGCAAAGCTATTTTGCCGGCACTGGCTGAAAGAGGAAAAACAGAAGATCTTAAAGTCACTTTAATGACCGGGGCTTCGCTGGGACACGGCACAGACGGGAAACTGGCGGAAGCTAATGTCTTAAAGAAAAGAATGCCGTTTCAGGTAGACCCTACTTTAAGGAACAAAATCAATAAAGGTGAAATTCTCTTCATCGATCAGCATTTAAGTGAAAGTGCCGAACTTCTTCACACCAAAAATCTTCAAAGCATTGACGTAGCTATTATTGAAGCTGCCTATATTGAAAGAGACGGAAGTATTGTTCCTACTACATCAGTAGGAAATTCAGTGACGTTTGCAGCTTTGGCTAAGAAAGTCATCATTGAAATCAATACGGAAGTTCCGGAAGAAGTCTATGGCATCCACGATATTTATCAGGCTGAAGATTACCCTTACAGAAATGTTATCCCTATTGTCGCCCCGTGGAACAAAATCGGAAGAAAAAGTATCCCTGTTGATCCCAATAAAATTGAAGCCATTGTTTTCACCAACCTTAAAGACAGCCCGGCAGATATTGCAGAGCCGGACGAAAAGACAACCGCTATTGCCAAACATCTTCTTAATTTCTTTGAAAATGAAGTTCACTTGGGACGTCTTACAGACAGATTACTTCCCCTTCAGGCAGGTATCGGTAAAGTAGCCAATGCAGTGCTTACAGGATTTAAAGACAGTAATTTTTATGACTTAACCATGTTCTCAGAGGTTCTTCAGGACAGCACCTTTGATCTGATCGATTCCGGGAAATTAAGTTTTGCATCTGCATCGTCTATTACGGTTTCTCAGGAGTGCTATGAAAGAGTGTTAGGGAACCTTTCAAAATATAAAGATAAATTTGTTTTAAGACCTCAGAATATTTCCAATACACCCGGACTGATCAGAAGATTGGGAGTAATAGCCATCAATACTGCCATTGAATTTGACATCTATGGAAATGTAAACTCTACCCATATCGGCGGAACAAAAATTATGAACGGAATCGGAGGTTCCGGAGATTTTGCAAGAAATGCTTACTTAAGCATTTTTGTGACGCAAGCAGCTTCCAAAGAAAACAAGATTTCACACGTCCTTCCCATGGTTTCTCACACAGACCACACAGAACATGACGTTGATATTTTGGTTACCGATGTAGGATTAGCTGATTTAAGAGGATTAGCACCAAGAGAAAGAGCTCAAAAAATCATAGATAATTGTGTTCATCCGGATTACAAAGAAGAATTACAGTCTTATTTTGACAGAGCCTGTGAACGTGGCGGGCATACTCCGCACTTGCTGGAAGAGGCATTCAGCTGGCATTTACGATTCTCCGAAACCGGAAGCATGAAACAGAAAGTAGAAGTTTCCAATTAGCAAATTTTACTGGCTTCGAAAAATCAATAAAAGGATCAGATGGTATGCATTTGATCCTTTATTTTTTATTAAATTTATGTGATTCTTTACTATGATAAAAGTCTTTTAATATCACTTACAATATTTAAAATAAATAGAGATTTTAAAGGTATCTTTAAGAGAGGTTAGACACTTTATGAAATAGAAATTAGTCAGGAATTTTATAATAAAACGATAAAATATGAATAATTACATCAGCGCAGAAGAAGCGATATCTACGATAAAAAGCGGTAACCGTGTGTTTTTCCACGGCAGCGCATGTACTCCCAATTATCTGATTGATGAAATGGCAAGACAGGCTCATAGATTAGACAATGTAGAAGTGGTTTCTATTACCCTACAGGGAAATATAGAAATTGCAAAACCAGAGTACAAAGACAAATTCTTTATCAATTCCTTATTCGTATCTACGCCGGTTCGGGATGCTGTAAATTCAGACAGAGGTGACTTTGTTCCTGTATTTTTAAGTGAAATTCCTATTTTATTCAGAAAAAATATACTTCCACTGGATGTTGCACTGGTAACTGTTTCTCCACCGGACAGACATGGTTTCTGTACATTAGGAACCTCTGTGGATATTGCAAGAGCAGCAGTAGATACTGCGAAAATCATTATTGCAATAGTTAACCCAAGGATGCCGCGAACTCATGGTGACGGAATGATTCACATCAACAGAATTCATAAACTGGTTTGGCATGAAGAAGAGCTTCACACGGTAGATTACAGTTCCAAAGTCGGCCCTGAAGAAATGCTGGTAGGAAAAAATGTAGCTGAACTTATTGAAGACCGTTCTACACTACAAATGGGTATCGGAACTATTCCTGATGCCGTTTTAAAATGTTTACACAACCACAAAGATCTTGGTATTCACACAGAAATGCTGAGTGACGGAGTGATAGACCTTATTCAGAATGATGTAATCAATAATAAATACAAAGGCTACAACGACAATAAAACCATTACCAGCTTCTGTTTTGGAACCAGAAAGTTGTATGATTATGTGGATGACAATACGGTCTTTGCTTTCAGAGATGTAAGTGAAGTTAATTTCCCGATCAATATCATGAAGAACAAAAAACTGGCAGCCATTAACTCTGCGATTGAAATTGATCTTACCGGACAAGTATGTGCCGATTCTATCGGCACCTTACAATACAGTGGAATCGGTGGTCAGATGGACTTTATGCGCGGAGCTGCTTTAAGTGAGGACGGAAAACCTATCATTGCCATCACTTCAAGAACCAAAAAAGGAATTTCAAGGATTGTTCCTTTCCTGAAACAAGGTGCAGGTGTAGTTACCACAAGAGGCCATATCCATTATGTGGTTACAGAATACGGAACTGCCTACCTGTATGGCAAAAACCTTCGTCAGAGAGCACAGGAGCTCATTAGTATTGCTCATCCTGATGATAGGAAAATGCTTGAAAGAGCTGCTTTCGAAAGGTTTAAGCACTGATAATCAAATAGTAATATATTTTAACTTTAATTTTTATTTAGAATTTAAAAATATATCTTTAACTTATACCAAGAAATCATAAAAAAGCCCTAATATTTTGGCAGTATTTTTGATAAAAACCTTTCTAAAACAAGGAAATTGAAGACTATATATAATTCGATACGAGAAGAAGTTGTAAAGCATTCGAAGGTAAGGAATTCTGTTTTGGGGAATGTGAATGAATGGAAGAGAAGCCATTATATTATTCTTTCTGAAATTATTAAAGATGAACTATCTGATGCGGAAGAACTTAAAGGAGGTAAAAAATTTGAGATCGGGAATACGATTTCACACGTTACCTTACAGCGTTTTTTTGAAAACGATTATCAGGATAAAACCCACAGTGATTTAAGATTCTTAAAAACGCTGGATAAAATTTGCATTTTTTTGGGCTACAAAGACCTTAATGACTATATCCTTTCCGTAAGGCACAAGAACCCGAAACAACATAGCTCAGACGATCTGTCATTGGCCACACAGATGGTGTATGATTACTGTGCTATGGCTTTTGAATTTTATAAACAATTCCCAAGCCACCATACAGAGCTTTTTAAGGACTTGGTATTTGAGGATTCTCCGTTTTTAGAACGAGCTTCACAATTCAGTAAAGAACTATGCAATAAAGACTTTCATCTGGTCACAAAAAACAATCGTTCCAACTATGAAGTTTTTGACATTCACATTGTTACTGATGAACCAGACAAAAAAATACTAGAGGCTCAGGAGTTTTGGAATCTTCTATTTAAAGTAGGTGAAACCGGAGAAGAACACTTTGTCAACCAACTCAGTACACAAATTTATTTCATCAAAAAGATTGATAATACCTGGAAAATCTGGGACAATTACAATCCGGATGCAGGAAGATTAAACAAAAAAATAGAAACAGTATCATAAGAAGAAAGCCGCAGATAATCTCTGTGGCTTTCATGTTCGAAATATTTTTTTTCTCACTTGTTTTTTGTATTACAAATGTAGGCAGCTTATTTCAAACTTAAGAAACTTAAATATACTTAAGTGAACACTTCTTGAACTTTATGTTAAATATATTCAATGAATAGACCGTAATATTTTCGCTATATCCAAGAATTTTGTAATTTGCATACCAATAAAATAAAAGTAAAAGAGAAAATATGTCAACACTTACATTTGCCGAGAAAATTGCTCAAGCAGAAAATTTCTTACCGATTAACGGTACAGATTATATTGAGTTTTATGTAGGAAATGCAAAACAGGCTGCCCATTATTACAAAACCGCATTCGGTTTTCAGTCTGTAGCATATGCGGGTCCCGAAACAGGAGTTAGAGACCGTGCATCTTATGTGCTTCAACAGGGAAAAATCAGATTGGTACTTACAACAGGGCTTAAATCTGACTCTTTTATCAGCGAACACGTAAAAAAACATGGTGACGGAGTAAAAATTTTGGCACTTTGGGTAGATGATGCATATGAAGCTTTCGAAGAAACTACTAAAAGAGGTGGAAAACCTTATTTAGAGCCAGTAACTTTAACTGATGAGCATGGTGAAGTAAGAATGTCCGGAATTTATACGTACGGAGAAACTGTTCACATGTTTATAGAAAGAAAAAATTACAACGGAGCTTTCATGCCCGGGTATGAAAAATGGGAAAGCGACTACAAGCCTGAAGAAGCTGGTTTATTGTATGTAGACCACTGCGTAGGAAACGTAGACTGGAACAGAATGATTCCTACTGTAGAATGGTATGAAAAAGTAATGGGATTTGTAAACATCCTTTCGTTTGATGATAAGCAGATCAACACAGAATATTCTGCATTGATGTCTAAAGTAATGTCTAACGGAAACGGATATGCAAAATTCCCTATTAACGAGCCTGCAGAAGGTAAAAAGAAATCTCAGGTAGAAGAATATCTTGATTTCTACGAAGGAGAAGGTGTACAGCACATCGCTGTAGCAACAAAAGATATTATTCATACCGTAACTCAGCTTAAAAAACGTGGTGTAGAGTTCCTTTCTGCTCCACCGGAAGCGTATTACGACATGGTTCCTGAAAGAGTAGGCCATATTGATGAAGATCTTAAAAAACTTCAGGACTTAGGTATACTTATTGATCATGATGAAGAAGGATATCTGTTACAGATCTTTACGAAGCCTGTAGAAGACCGTCCTACTCTATTCTTCGAAATCATTGAAAGACATGGTGCACAGAGTTTTGGTGCCGGAAACTTCAAAGCATTGTTCGAAGCATTAGAAAGAGAGCAGGAAAGAAGAGGAAATCTTTAATTTTACAACCAAAAATATTAAGTTTTGTCAGGATGCAGGGTTCTGACAAAACTTTTTTATAAAACACAGCATAATGAGAAAACTTTTAATTGGAATTTTATTCTTTGGAACCTTAGGTGTAAAAGCACAATACGGATCCCTGAATGCAATTCTGGACAGACTTGAAGCAAGAAAAGGTATCAATCAGAATCTTGAAAAGGTAGATATCGACAACAAAAAGTTTGTTTTCATTAAAGATGAAGCAGACCATACGGAAAGAGATTTTATTGTTTTCAAAGGGAACAATGCAACCTATGTGGAGGTTTTTGATGATAAAGCTACCGGAGAAAGCAGCTCTAATGTTTTTAGCGGTGATATTGTCAGAAAAAAGAACATCATTTCCTTAAGGGCAGATGTACTTGAAGGCAAGAAAATTCCAATGCCTGTCACCAAAACGCTATTGCTTACCCAACAGGACAATATTCTCTACCTCATTGATGTTAATACCAGAGATCGATGGATTGATGAAGCTTCCTACTCAAAAAAGGCAAAATAAACATCTTAGGGGAAAGTTTCTCAGGATGATATTTTAATCTAACTAAAATCTAAACTTATGAAATCATTTGTAGACTATTCCTCAAACTCGGATTTTTCTATACACAATATTCCTTTCGGAGTAGCAGTATTCAACAAAGAATACATCGGATGCTGCACAAGAATCGGAGATCAGGTTATTGATCTTGCCACCCTTCATGATCTTGGCTATTTTGAAGACATTGAAGGAATGGACGACAATGTTTTTGAAGCCTACACGATCAATGAATTTATCGAATTGGGCAAACCTGTTACCAATGCAGTTCGTACAAAAATCCAAGCATTATTACAGGAAGGTTCAATATTATCAAAAGACCAAAAAACAATTGAAGAGGCATTTTATGACCTTGATAAGGTAAAAATGATGATGCCGGTTCACATTCCAAACTATACGGATTTCTACAGCAGCATTGAACACGCTACCAACGTAGGAAAAATGTTACGTGATCCTGCCAACGCTTTATTACCTAACTGGAAACACTTACCAGTAGGTTACCACGGAAGAGCTTCCTCTATTGTTGTTTCAGGAACGGATATCAACCGTCCAAAAGGTCAGATGAAACCTGCTGATGCTGATAAACCGGTTTTCGGACCATGTAAACAATTGGATTTTGAACTGGAAATGGCTTTCATCGTCAACAAAAATACGGAGATGGGAGAAAGTATTTCTACTAAAGATGCTGAAGATGCGATCTTCGGAATGGTAATATTCAACGACTGGTCTGCAAGAGATATTCAAGCTTGGGAATATGCTCCGCTTGGACCATTCCTTGCGAAAAACTTCGGTTCATCTATTTCTCCATGGGTCGTTACTCTTGAGGCTTTGGCACCATTCAGAACCTCTTCCCCTACACAGGATCCTGAAGTTTTAGATTATTTAAAATTTGAAGGTGATAAAAACTACGATATCAACCTTGAAGTATACATACAGCCTGAAAACGGAGAGCACAACCTGATCTGCGAAAGCAACTACAAATACATGTACTGGAATATGAACCAACAACTGGCTCACCACACCATCAACGGATGCAACATGGAAGTGGGAGATATGTATGCCAGCGGTACCATTTCAGGAAGTGATCCTAAATCTTTCGGTTCTTTGATGGAATTAACATGGAGAGGCCAAAATCCTTTATCATTAAGCAACGGTGAAGAAAGAAAATTCATTGAAGATAATGATACGGTTACCATGACAGCTTGGGCTGAAAAAGATGGGGTGAGAGTAGGCTTCGGTGAAGTTTCAGGTAAAATTATCCCAACACTTTAAAAATAAGATTGAACCACAAAAGTCACAAAAGAATTTATGATTACATAGTCATATTTAACTGATTTGACCTATAAGATAAACGGCGCCTGCATAGAAGTTCACAAAATTCTGGGCGCCGGTTTATTAGAAAGTGTATACCATAAATGTCTGAAAGAAGAATTCAAATTAAGAAATATTAATTTTAAATCTGAGTTGAAAGTTCCTGTAAATTATAAAGGAAAAGAAATTGAATGTGATTTCTTCTGCGATTTTTTAGTGGAAGATTTAATTGTCATTGAACTGAAATCAGTTGTTTAATTAAATGATATCCATCGGGCTCAACTTTTAAACTATATCAACTTAATGAAGAAGCCTAAAGGCATCTTAGTGAATTTTAATGTAAAAAATCTTTATCATAATGGACAAGAAACTTTTGTTAATAAATATTACGATATGCTTTTTTGAACTTTAAAGATCAAAACTATTTACTTAAAAAACTTTTGTGACTTTTGTGGTTATATAATTTTGTAGCTATAAAATATGAAAACAGTAATTCCTTCTGAGCTAACCTCTGTACAGCTTCAGACCATCATGCAGACCGCCGTTTCACCACGTCCTATCGCATTGGCATCTACGGTGGATCAAGACGGTAATCATAACTTATCCCCATTCAGTTTTTTCAATATGTTCAGTACGGTTCCCCCGATTCTGATCTTCTCACCATCCAGGAGAGTACGTGATAATACCACGAAACATACCCTTGAAAATGTTTTGGAAATTCCGGAAGTTGTTATCGGAACAGTAAACTTTCCAATTGTACAGCAAATTTCTTTAGCTTCTACAGAATATGAAACAGGAGTTAATGAGTTTATAAAATCTGGTCTTACCATGAGAGATGCAGATCTTGTGAAACCTAAATTGATTGAAGAATGCCCCGTAAACTTTGAATGTAAAGTTTTAGAGGTAAAATCTTTAGGCAACCAAGGTGGAGCTGGAAATCTTGTAATCTGCGAAGTTCAGAAGATTCATATCAGAGAAGAATACCTGAATGAAGCCGGAAATCTGGATCAGCAAAAACTGGATATGGTAGCCCGTTTAGGTAGTAACTGGTATTCAAGAAGTAATGAGAACAGCCTTTTTGAAGTTCCTAAACCTTTGGTAACAAAAGGAATTGGTTTTGATCTTTTACCGGATGCTATCAAATACAGCAAAGTATTTACAGGAAATGATTTAGGAATGCTGGCGAATGTTGAAGTATTACCTTCCGGAGAATATTATTCAGATGAAAATACTCATCAGGACGCTCAAAAACTTTTGTTGGAAAGTAATATTGAAGAAGCCTGGAAGATCTTAATTAAATAATTTCAATGTATTCAATAAAAAAGGAGTGAAAGTTTCACTCCTTTTTTATTACTATTAAGGCATCTTATTACCCCAATATAATTTAAATATTTATTTAGTCTCCAATGTTTTTGAAACAGTAATTTTTCCTTTTTCTGCAAAGTCTGTTACCTTACCGTCTTTATCAATGGAAACATTCAGGTTATCATTTTTAGAGTCATAATAAATGTACGTTGCATATCCCGGGCAATCATGTTGTTTACATCCGTGAATTTTATAAATCCCGTTATCAGATACAATAGGACCCTCCACATTGAAGTTTTTGAGCATCATATCATATTCTTTTCCAACAAGTTTTTTCACTCTTTCTGCAAAGCTTTTATCTTCAAACAATTTGACATCGTGAGGATATTTTTCTTCATTTTTGGTGATAATTTCAAGTGTAGCTCCGGTTGAAGGAGTTGTAACCGTTACTGAATCCGTCTTTGGAGTTACATTAGAATCTTTTGGTAGTACGGTAGCCAGTGTATCTGTACTTACAGAAGATTGGGTTTTAGCTTCTTTTTTACAGGAAACAACAGTTCCCAATAATAGCAGCGCTAATGCGCCCGTAATAATTTTTTTCATAATAATATTTAGTATGGTGGTTAATCTATTATAACGTGATTATAACCGATTTATTTTAAATATTTTACTTTATTTCCAATGTTCCCGGAGGTTTTCTATTTTATATTTTTAACTAAAAAGTCAATGCATTTTTCTGTTACGCTATTTAGATCATCCGGCAAATTGGAATCACTCCAAGGCTCTTTCGCTCCAAAAGTGTGATTTCCACCCTCAATAAGAAAAAGCGCTGAGTTCGGATTTAGAATATGAAGATGCTCTGCATGTTTTACCTCTACAGCTTCGTCCTCCGTTCCATGGATAATTAACATATAAGCTTTAGCCATTTCTGCTGCCCGTTCTACATCAAAACGGTGTATATTTTTTTCATAATCTTCATAAAACTGATAATAATGGGGCATTTCCTGTTGAGTACGTCCATTTAAAGCATAGTAAACCCCATCTTTCTTCCAGTTTTCAAAAAAAACACCTGTTGGAAAGCGATCCAATGTATCTACACTTGCCAACGTAATCAAACCGTTGATTCTTTCATCTTCAACAGTTTTAATAATGGAAATTCCTCCTCCCCTGCTATGTCCCATCAGAATAACCTTTTCCTGATCTACATGTGAATTCTGAATAAAATGATCAATAACAACCCCAAGATCAGACAATTCTTTAGAATAATTATTATTTCCAAAAGCTTCCAGATCAGCAAAATGCTGAGGCTTATCTATTGTGGTTCCATTATGAGAAAAATTAAATTTCACGAAGAAAAAACCTGCTTTTGCAAATTTTTCGCCCATCAAATCCCACGCTCCCCAGTCTTTATACCCTTTATACCCGTGAACAAAAATGACTAAAGGTAACTTTTCTTCAGTCTCTTTATAAAAAGCATCAGCAAGAAAACCTTTTGTTACTTTATTTTCTAAAAAAATATTCTTTTCACTAATCAAATTCATAAAACAGGTTGCTTTTATTCGTTATTCTATCGGTCCAGAACACTAATTTACTTTAAAATTTGTAAAAAAATTTCAGTTTTTTATTTTAATTTCCTTTTCCACTGTTTTTGGTATTACACTTTGCGTTGTAATATCTCAATATAAAGCGAGAGAAAAAGAATTCATTAAAAAAATTATAAAAAAATAACCTTATTTTTGCTTCATGCAGAATTTAAGAACGGTAACTGTGATGCGTTACATTCTGCCATTGAGAGAGGGAGGTTCACTTCCTGCTTTGGCAGAAGCTGATGATGATTTTAAATATGTCTTAAAGTTCCGTGGCGCTGGTCATGGAGTTAAAATGCTGATCTCCGAATTTTTAGGGGGAAAGATTACAGAAGCTTTAGGATTAAAGATTCCTGAACTGGTTTTCATTAACCTTGATGCAGACTTTGGAAGAACGGAAGCAGATGAAGAAATACAGGATTTATTAAAGTATTCCGAGGGTTTGAATCTCGGCTTGCACTATCTGTCAGGTTCCATCACTTATGATCCCGGAGTGAGTGTTGATCCGCTTCTGGCTTCAAAAATAGTATGGCTGGATGCTTTCATTACCAATATTGACCGTACCTTTAAGAATACGAATATGCTGATGTGGCATAAAGAACTTTGGATTATTGATAATGGAGCTTCGTTCTATTTCCACCATTCATGGCAAAATTTTGATGCTGCGGCAAAGACTCCGTTCAAATATGTGAAAGACCATGTCCTTCTTCCTAAAGCCAGCAAGCTTGATGAAGCAGATAAGTTTGCTCATGAAATACTGAATGAAACACTTTTCAGAGATATTGTCAATGCTATTCCTGAAGATTGGTTACATTGGAATGATGCGGATGAAACGCCTGATGAAATCCGTGAAATTTATTTTCAATTTTTGAAAACCAGATTAGAAAATTCTCAAATCTTTGTAAACGAAGCCCAAAATGCAAGAGGATAAAATATATGAATATGCGGTAATACGCTTGGTGCCAAAAGTTGAAAGAGAAGAATTTTTCAATATCGGATTGGTTATGTTTTCTAAAAAGGAGAAATTCATCCGGGTAGAATTCTACTTATGTCCTGATAAATTTAAGCTGATGCACAGCAAACTGGATTATGACGATATTATTCAAAACCTTGAAAGCTTTCAGAAAATAGCCAATGGAGACAAGGATGGCGGACCTATTGCTCTGCTTGATGTCCCAGAACGTTTCCGCTGGCTGACCGCTGTAAGAAGTGCCGTTGTACAAACTTCCAGACCTCATCCGGGAAAATCTAAGGATCTGAATATTACTTTTGGTAAACTTTTTGAAGAGTTAGTAAAGTAATAATTTCCTTTAAAAAATTTTATGCAATCATCTATAAACAACATATCAATCAACAGGTTTTTCACAAACCTGTTTTTTATTTTATTTTTAAGCGTTTCATGTTTATTTTTTTCACAAACATTTTCACAAGCTCCCACTCAGGGTAAGCATGTAAAAAGTACTCTTCTTCCTGAGATCACAGCACTTACTGAAAACATTGTATACAAAACCAGCAAAAAAGGAGACCCCATTACATTGGATCTTTATATGCCGAAAAATGCTTCTGCTGAAAAAATTCCCGTACTGATCTATGTTCATGGTGGAGGTTGGATAAGAGGTAATAAGGAAATTCATGCAGATGATTACGTTGAAAATACCGTCCAAAAACTCACCAGCAGGCAATATGCTATCATCAGTATCAATTATACTCTTATTAATGAGAATACCCATTTCCCTTTGCCATTGGAAGATACTAAGGATGCCGTAAGATGGGTTAGAAAGAATGCAGAAAAATATAATTTTAATACCAATAATATTGGACTTTTTGGAACATCTGCAGGAGCACACCTTTCACTGATGGCTGCATATAGCCCAGACAACACCTTTATGGGAAGTCCTGAACTTTCTTCATATTCTTCAAAAGTCAATTATGTGATCGATCATTATGGTCCGGCAGACCTGAATAAGCTTTTCCATACCAAATTAGGAACGATTCCGGTTTCTCTGGTTAAAATGATTTCAAAAAAGATCGTTGATCTGCAGCAAGGGCTTGTAAAAGGAATTTCAGGCTATGATCTGAATAAAGATCAGGATAGAACCATAGAATATTTAAAAACCATATCCCCGATTGTTTATACTTCAACAGGTGTTCCTACTTTAATTGTACAGGGAAATAAGGATAAAATAGTTCCTTTAAATCAGGCAAAAAAACTGCATCGAAAGTTGAAAAGAGAAAACATACAGACATCTTTAATCATTATTGAAAATGGAGTTCACAGCTTTTCTACTACAGATAAAGAGACTCTGGATAAAATGACAGACCAAATGATTGATTTTATTATTTCACAGAAGAAATAATATACATTATTCAAAGTAACAAAACACAAAGTAATACAAATCAAATATTTAAATAAATACAAAACAATAAATATGCTAGATTGATATACATATTAATATTTTTTTAACTGAAAATAATTACCTTGGCTATTGTTTAAGTTTTTCATAACAAAAATCATATTTCAATTAATTATTCATTAAAAAAACAAGCAATATGGACTCTCTAAATAATATCAATGCTCTTACACTCATATTTGCATCCGTTCTTATTTTTGCAATAGCTTATCGCTTCTATGGTATTTTCATAGCCAATAAAGTTCTCAGGCTTAACGATCAGAATGTGACCCCTGCGGTAGAATTTGCAGATGGTAAAGATTATGTTGCTACTAATAAGAATGTACTCTTTGGACATCATTTTGCGGCTATTGCTGCTGCCGGGCCATTAGTAGGACCTGTTCTCGCAGCCCAGTTCGGGTATCTTCCCGGTGCCCTGTGGATACTGATAGGTTGTGTATTGGGAGGCGGAGTTCATGATATGGTTGTCCTCTTTGCCTCTGTGAGACATAAAGGCCAGAGTCTTGCTACCATTGCCTCAAAAGAAATTGGGAAAGCAACCGGAACCGTAGCAGGTTTTGCCATACTCTTCATTCTGGTTCTTACACTGGCTGGTTTATCTCTGGCATGCATCAATGCAATGCATGAAGCTGCCTGGTCTCTTTTTACAGTAGTGATTACAATGCCTATTGCGATCATTATGGGACTGATTATGCGCTATAAAAAGAACAGTGTTCTGTTTGCAAGTATCTTAGGTGGGATTCTATTAATTGCCGGGATTATCAGCGGGCATGGATTAATGCAAAATCCAACCATAAACAATTTATTTTCATGGAATATTAAAACAATTTCCATTGCCATTCCATTATATGGTTTTATAGCTTCTGTATTACCGGTATGGCTTCTTTTAGTACCGAGAGATTATCTTTCCACTTATTTAAAAATAGGAACTATTATTATGCTGGCTATCGGGGTAATTGTTATTCACCCCACTGTACAGATGCCTGCTATCACAGCTTTTGTAAACGGTGGCGGGCCTATTATTGGCGGGCCGGTACTTCCTTTTATTTTTATTGTCATTGCCTGTGGGGCAATTTCCGGATTTCATGCTGTAATTGCTACGGGTACTACTCCGAAAATGCTTAATAAAGAAAGAGAAATTCTTTTTGTAGGATATGGAGCTATGCTTGTAGAAGGTTTTGTAGCACTAATGGCTCTTATTGCTGCCTGTACATTAATGCCAGGTGATTATTTTGCCATCAATACTCCTAAAGAAGCTTATGATTCATTTCTGGCAGCACATCCTTCTCTACATGGAGTAGATATAGATTATTATTCACAGAAAATAGGAATTGACCTTTATGGCAGAACCGGTGGTGCAGTTTCCCTGGCCGTTGGAATGGCTCATATCTTTAATAAAATTCCTTATATGGATCAGCTTACAGCCTATTGGTATAATTTTGCGATCATGTTCGAGGCCGTGTTTATCCTTACCGCCATTGATGCAGGAACAAGGGTTGGCCGCTTCTTTCTGCAGGAAATGCTGGGTTCTGTAATTCCAAAATTTAATGATAAAAACTGGATCCCGGGAATTATTATCAGCAGTGTTCTTTTTACTTTTGCCTGGGGATATCTGGTATATACAGGAAATGTGAACAGTATCTGGCCATTATTCGGAATCAGTAATCAGCTATTGGCAGCCTGTGGTCTTATTGTCTGTACAACAATGCTGATAAGAATGAACAGAGGGAAATATGCATTATGCTCAGCCGTTCCGGGAGTTTTTATGGCCGGAATTACGTTCTGGGCAGGTTATATTCAGGTAACTTCTATCTATATTCCCAAAGGACAGTATCTACTTGCTGCTTTAGCCGTAACCGCAATGATCCTTATGCTTATTGTATTTATAGGAGCGTTCAGAAAGTGGTATCAGCTGCTGCAGATTAACACAACAGAAATTGACCATTATGGAGAACCTGTGAAAGAGCTGGTAGAGAGATAATGTGCTTTCTGCAAAATCTGTTAAAGACTTTTGCTTCCTCTGATAATTTTTATACATTTGTTTTGCTTTAGGGGTATTCTGTAAAGAATTGAGAGAGTCCCTTTGAACCTGATACGGCTTACACCGACGTAGGGAAAAGCAAAATGACATGATTTCTTATGTCTTTTGTTCCGGATTTTTTCCTAAAGCTATTTTTATTTTAATAATAACAATGGAAAAAAATCTCTGGCAACAAGTTCAGCTTGTACGACAAAAATCTCCTCTTGTTCACAATATAACCAATTATGTAGTGATGAACAATACAGCCAATGCTCTTTTGGCTGCAGGAGCCTCTCCTATTATGGCACATGCCAAATCAGAAATCCGGGAAATGATTAATATAGCTCATTCTGTGGTTATTAATATCGGTACTCTGGATGAATATTGGTCTGAGTCTATGCTGATGGCCGCAGAAACAGCGAATGCCATTCATAAACCATGGGTACTTGATCCAGTGGGAGCAGGAGCAACTTCATTCCGTGATCAGATTTTACATCAACTGTTACAATTTCATCCTACCGTAATCAGAGGCAATGCTTCTGAAATTATTGCTCTTGCTAAGATCAATACAACAGTAACTAAAGGCGTAGACAGTACAGCAGAAAGTAATGATGCCGTGAAAGCTGCACAAATCCTGGTTCAACAATATAATACCATTGTGTGTATCTCCGGTGAAACAGATATTATTCTTAGCCAAGATCAATCTATACAAATTAAAAACGGACATTCCCTTATGACCAAAGTAACGGGGCTGGGATGTTCTGCAAGTGCATTAGCAGGTGCATTCATCGCCATTGCAGAAGATAAAGCAGCAGGTATTGCTGCGGCCATGTCATTATTGGGAATAGCAGGTGAACTGGCTGTTCGTGAAAGTAAAGGCCCCGGCAGCCTTCAGGTCAATTTGATTGATAAATTATATAACATGACCGAAGAAGAATTTACAAGCCATTTAAAAATAGAAAAATCATGAATGTAAATCCTTTCCCTTACTCATTATATCTGGTAATTTCTGAAGAAGACTGTATGGGAAAAAACTTTCTGGAAGTCGCAGAACAGTCCATATTAGGAGGTGTAGATATGATACAGCTTCGCGAAAAAAAAGATAGTCCTGAAGTATTCCTTCAAAAAGCTATGCAGCTTATTGAAATTACGAATAAATATGGCATTCCACTTATTATTAACGATAATATAACCGTTGCTGAAAAAGTAAATTCAGCAGGGATACATGTTGGGAACAGCGATGCAACTCCTCAGAATCTAAGACAGCGTCCTTTGATCAGAAATAAAATGATCGGTTACTCAATAGAACATCTGGCTCAGCTCGACAATGAACAAACTACAGTGGCAGACTATCTGGGAATAAGTCCTGTTTTTAAAACTAAAACTAAAACAGATACTATTATAGAATGGGGACTGGAAGGTATTTCTCAAATCAGACAGCTTACAGAAAAACCTTTGGTAGCCATAGGTAATATTCATCTTAAAAATGCAAGGGCAGTTATCAATGCCGGAGCTGATTGTATCGCAGTAGTTTCTGCTATATGCAGTGCTGATGATCCTCAAAAAGCAGCTTATGAATTAAAAAATGAAATTGTAAAATGAAAAAATACAAATACCCATCAGTTTTAACTATTGCGGGCTTCGACGGAAGCGGTGGTGCCGGTATTCAGGCTGATATTAAAACAACTTCTGCTTTAGGCTGCTATTCCACTTCAGTACTAACGGCTTTGCCTGTGCAAAACACCCAGGGAGTACAAAAAATATATCCTATTCCTGTAGAAGCAGTTGCTGATCAGATAAAAGCAATTCTCGACGATATTGTTCCTGATGCTATAAAAATCGGAATGGTTCATACTCCCCAGCTGGTAGAAACCATTGTTTCCACATTAGCCCAATATCCTAAAATACCTATTGTCTTTGATCCTGTCATGGTTGCCACCAGCGGGCATCATTTGATTGAAGAAGAAACCATCACGGCACTCACTGAAAGGTTGTTTCCTATTGCAGATGTCATCACTCCCAATATGGATGAAGCTGCCATTTTAGCAGATATGAAAGTAGAAACGCTTGAAGATTTATACACTGCAGGAATTAGGATTAAAAAACTAGGCTGTAGAACTATTCTTCTTAAAGGCGGACATCAAGAGACCTCAACAATTACCTCTCTCTTTTATGATGAACAGGAAAATTTTCATTCTTTCGAAACACTGAAATTTAATACCAATAATACCCATGGTTCAGGCTGTACGCTTTCATCTGCCATTGCTGCATATATTGCTCAGGGTAAAACCTTATACGAAGCGGTTTCTCTTGGGCAACAATATATCTACAAAGCTATAGAAAGCGGGACAGATGTACAAACAGGTCATGGAAACGGGCCACTGAATCACTTTTTTAACCCACAAAAACTTATCAAAAATGAAATGGTCTGAACAAACCTGGAATGCTATAGAAAAACATTATCAATCTATCCTTACTATGCCTTTCATCAAAGAACTATCTGATGGTAGGTTGCCACAGGAAAAGTTCCGTTTTTATATGGCTCAGGATTCTCTATATTTGGAACACTTTGGAAGAACCCTGTCCCTTATTGCAGCAAAAATACCTGATCTTGAAGATGTACTTGCCTTTATGCGTTTTGCAGAAAACGCTATCGTTGTGGAAAATGCTCTTCATGAATCCTACTTCAAAGACTTTGGGTTAGTGGATAAAGGAGTTTTACAACCGGCTTGCCATCACTATATTCACTTTCTGAGAAGTACCGCAGCATTGGAATCTGTGGAAATTGCGGTTGCAGCAGTCCTTCCATGCTTCTGGATTTATCGTGAAGTTGGAAATTATATTTATGAGATTCAAAATACGGTGAACAATCCTTATGAAAAATGGATCGCTACTTATGCAGGAGAAGAATTTTCAGCTGCAGTAGATCAGGCTATTGACATCTGTGATCAATTAGCTGAAAACAGCACCGAAGAAACCAGAAAAAAAATGACAGAAGCCTTCATCGCTGCATCCAGAATGGAATATTATTTTTGGGAAGCAGCTTATGATTTAAGAACATGGGAGTAAAAAATAGAGAGGCTACACCAATCATATTTAATCTTATCAACCAGTAAAAAAAACGGAACCAAAAAGTTGGTTCCGTTTTTTTATAAGTATAAAACTTCATTAAAAATTGAAATTAAGTCTTGTGAAAACATACCGCCCGTTCTGTCCAAACTGTGAAGTGGAACGTGAGTAAATAAACTGATCGTTATTACTTGAAGCCGGTAGATTTTTGGTAGGATAAATATCAAACAGATTGTTGACTCCTATCGTTAATCCTACATTTTTTGTAAACTGATAAGCCGCTGAAATATCTGTAATGATTTTATCTCCTATGGTCTGGTGTTCGTTAGGTTCAAGAATACCATTACCATTCGCATCAATAATGTCTGCTCCGGTTACTTTTCCGAAATAAGTATTTCTAAGGTAGAAACTTGCACCCTTCCATGTAAGTGTGTGAGAAAGACTCGCTTTTACTCTAGGTACAGCTTCTTCCAGATATACTCTTGATTTTTCGGAGAAATAAATCTTTTCAAGAGCCGGCGATTTTAATAATCCCGCTGAATGAATCTCCCCAACCTGCTTAGTCTGATTCAAATTGATGGCAAAATTATTATCCAGTTTTACACCTGAAAATCTTGCGTTATGAGCAATAACAATATCCACCCCTTTTGTTTCCGTATCAATGGCATTGGTGAAAAACTGAGCTGCATTCACATTTAATTTTTCAAACTCTATTTGCGCTTCCAGAGGTACATCTTTTTTTAAGAACTGATCGGTAAGGATAATTCTGTTATCAATTTTTGTAAAATATCCATCAGCAGTGAAGGTCAAATTCACAGATGGAATTTTATACGTAAATCCTAAGCTTGCAGATTTTGAGGTTTCCTGTTTCAGTTTTGGGATATTCAACTGTCCTGCCAATCGTGAGTCATTGCTGTAAGTTCCCACTTCAAGAAGTTGTCCACCAGTAAATAAAGTAGAAGTTACATTATAATAAATTTGGTGAATAGACGGTGCTCTGAACCCGGTAGATCCTGCAAATCTTACATTGAAATTAGGAGCGACTTTAATTCTTGAAGCCAGTTTATAATTGAATGTAGATCCGAAATCTGAATAATTTTCATATCTCGCAGCTGCATCCACCAAAAGCCAGTTGGTAAAGTTGAACTCTACATCTGCATAAGCCGCTAATGACTGTCTGTTTTTGTTCACCGCATTCTCAGGTTTAAATCCACTAAATACCTGTGAGCCTCCCGGAAGAGCCTGTCCAAAGAAATCTGTAGGTCTTTTCGTAGTATTGTTCCATGGATTTCCCAAAACATCATACGTGGTATAAGATGCTTCTTCACCAGCTGTCATTTTAAAGTTTTCAAAACGGTGTTCTCCCCCGAAGGCCACATTCATACCTTCCAATACATCATATTTTTTAGAGAAATCCAAATTGATCGTATTTTGAGTAAATCTTAATCCACCAGCATCAAATTCATTCGGTGAAGCAAAACGCAAAGAAGTGTTTCCTGTATTTCTGATATTGTACATAAAGGAGTTTTGCCCAAAAGTATTGCTGAAATCAATATGCCAGCCCTCCCATTTTCCTTTAATACCTGTTGCCAGGGAAATATCCTGAATATCAGTTCCTATTTGTGGCAGGTAGCCATTAGGATACAGACCTGTAAAAGTTCTGCTTTCTCTCGGTCTTCTGTAGAATCCTCCGGAAACCCCATGTCTTAAACTGTATCCGCCAAAAGTATATACCTTCCAGTCGTCACTTACAGGAACCTCAGCATTAATGAAAAGCTGGTGGTTATTAAGCTTGGACTGCCCTACCTGCATATTGAAGTCTTTTCTTGTCTGTCCTCTGTATGCAAGCTCCTGATCAGTAACATCAAAATTCAATAAAGACTGAAGCCCTTTCTGAAGAACATTCCCTGCTCCATCTTTTATATCCTGAATAGTAGTAGCTCCTTGTATGCCGGCTAATTGGCCAGGAGTAAAATAATTTACTCCCTGAGCATACTGATGAATGTAGTTGATGATTTGCTGTGAATTGGGAGTATTTCCAATATCAGTAAAAAGAGAAGAAAGGTTTACTCCATCTTTCAGAGCCCGTTGCTCAATAGCATTATAAGCATTATAAAGCGTTCCTGATTCCGTTCCGGCTCTGTAGGTAGGATTTCTGAACTGGGAAGACCAGGTAATATTGAAGAAACCACCTTTAGTCCCGATCTTATTACCATAGTTAAGGTCCAATTGGATATTCTGTCCATCAAAATTTCCTGTATGGTCATTAGCTGTAGGGGTTAAATTCCCACCGTAGCTGATCTGACCAGCCAGTTTTCCTGTGTCTCTTTTCAGTTCAAGGTTCATTACCCCGGCAATGGCATCAGATCCGTATTGTGCGGCTGCACCGTCTCTTAAGACTTCTATCCTATTTAAAGCGAAAGAAGGAATAGCATTCAAATCTGTTCCTACAGTTCCTCTTCCAGGTGTTCCATTTACGTTGACTAATGCAGAGGTGTGTCTTCTTTTTCCATTAACCAATACCAGAACCTGATCCGGTCCCAAACCTCTTAACTGCGCTGGATCCAAATGGTCTGTTCCATCAGAATTGGTTTGAATGGTAGAAGTAAAAGAAGGTGCAATGGCATTTAAGATTTGTCCGATACTAGACTGCGGAAGAACCACAGAAGCTTCCTTCAGATTGAATACATCCACAGGAACCGGGCTGTCTGCCTTCGATCTTGCTCCGGCTCTGGATCCCAGGATAACAACTTCTTCTACTTTATTGGTATTAACACTGTCTTTTTTGGTTTTGATACTGTCTTTTTCCTGTCCATAGGTAAAAACTCCCAGGAAAAATAAAACAGAAGCTGAAAAAATAGTCTTTTTATTACTCATATCATTTCATCAATTTGATTAAACATTTATGTTTTTTGCAGGTGCAAATGTAAAATATATTTATTAGTCTACAAAAACAATAGACTTTGTTTTTGTAAAAAATGATAATCGTTTCTTTCTATCCCTTATTAAAATTACTATTTTTTCCAATAACTTAAAGAAATTTCATAAAAAAACGGATTCAAAAAATGAATCCGTTTATCTTATTTAAAAAGCTATTTTTCAAACTTAAATCTTGGTAAGTTTAGCATATTTCAAAATCAGGTTCTTCTCCCCTTCGTGTATGAATACTACTTTTGCTTTGATATTCTGAGGATCTGTTCCATCCAGGAAAGCAACCTCTCCTATTCCGAAACGGTCGTGTCTCACTTTATCTCCCACTTCAATATCCTGAGACGATGCACCACTTGGATTGATAATTTTGGCAGTGCTCACCGGTTTCAGTTTTCTAGCTTCCGGAGCTGGTTTTGAATTATCTTCCCCTCTGTTAAGTGTCTTTTTCTCTACCTTTTTGAAAGATTTTCCTTCTGATGGATGTTCATCAAAGATATTAGATCTTACCCCTGAATTATTGATAAATCTTTTCTCCAACGCCGGGTTAAGGAATTCTATATATTCATCATCAATTTCGCTCAGGAATCTTGATGGTTCTGCATCAGTAATTTTCCCCCATTGGAAACGGGAAACAGCATAAGAGAAAAACACTTGCTTCTCAGCTCTGGTTAACGCCACATAGAACAATCTTCTTTCTTCTTCAAGATCTTCTCTGGTTGCAGAACTCATGAAACTTGGGAAAAGATTTTCCTCAAGACCTACCAAATGAACTACAGGAAATTCAAGACCTTTGGAAAGGTGAATCGTCATCAAGGAAACCATATCATCTTCCAGATTTTTATCCTGGGTATCTGCCGATAAGGCAATATTCTCAAGGAAATTGGAAAGACTCGGATCTCCATCTTCCAGCTGCATCTGTTCTTCAATAAATCCTTGCATCGAGTTCATTAATTCCTGAACGTTTTCTACTCTTGAAATCCCTTCCGGAGTCTGATCATCTTTTAAAAACTTAATTAAACCACTTCGTTTAGCTACTTCCATAGCAACACTGTAAGCTGTTTCCGTTTTCAACAAGACCTGGAATGCTTTAATCATCGACCAAAAGTCATTCAGTTTATTTAAAACACCATTATTTAACCCTAATTGAGGAGCATATATGGGTAAATTATCAAGAACTTTTGATACAGGAAGGTTCTGAGCGTCTGCAAAAACAATCAATTTATTTTGCGTTGTTTCTCCAATTCCTCTGGTTGGATAGTTAATGATTCTCATCAATGCTTCCGAATCATTTTCATTGATTAAAAGACGCAGGTAACCGATTAAATCTTTAACCTCCTTTCTTTGGTAGAATGAAAGACCTCCATATACTTTGTATGGAATATTTTTACGTCTCAGGGCATCTTCAAATGCTCGGGTCTGAGAATTTGTTCTGTATAAAATAGCAAAATCACTATATTTTCTCTGGTCGCGGTTACGAAGCTCCCAGATATTTCCGGCTACAAAGTTCGCTTCATCAGCATCAGAAAGAGAACGGTAAATTTTAATTTTATCTCCTTCTTCATTATCACTGAAAACATTTTTCTTAAACTGCTGTAAGTTTTTTGCAATAACAACATTGGCTGCGTTTACAATGTTTTGTGTAGAACGGTAATTTTGTTCCAATGATACTGTAATTGCATCCGGATAATCTTTCTTGAAGTTCAGGATGTTATAGATATTAGCTCCACGGAAAGAGTAAATAGACTGGGCATCGTCCCCTACCACACAGATATTTTCAAACTTGGAAGCTAATGCTTTCACAATAAGATACTGAGAGTGGTTAGTATCCTGGTACTCATCTACCATGATATATCTGAATCTGTCCTGGTATTTTGCCAATACTTCTGGGAAACGAGTCAGTAATTCATTGGTTTTTAACAATAAATCATCAAAATCCATTGATCCGTTTTTGAAACACTGTTCAACATATCTCTGGTAAATCTGTCCTATAAATTTCATATTGGCTTTTTCATCAGCCTCCATCAGTTCCGGATTATTGAAATAAGCTTTAACGGTAATCAGATTATTTTTATAGGTTGAAATTCTTGCCTGAACTTTTTTAGGTTTATAAAGATCAGCATCAATATTCATATCCTTCAATACTTTTTTAATCACATTCAAAGCATCCTGCTGGTCATAAATGGTAAAATTGGAAGGATAGCCCAGATAATGAGCCTCAATTCTTAAAATTCTTGCAAAAACCGAGTGAAATGTTCCCATCCAAAGACTTCTCGCATTGCTGTCTCCTACTACCTTTGCGATACGTTCTTTCATTTCACGAGCTGCCTTATTGGTAAAGGTAAGTGCCAGGATATTGAAAGGGTCTATTCCATTATGGATAAGGTGGGCAATACGCATCGTAAGCACACGTGTTTTTCCGGAACCTGCTCCCGCAAGTACCATCAGAGGGCCTTGTAAAGAGGTAACGGCTTCATATTGTGATTCATTGAGTCCTTTCAAATAGTCCATACTGCAAAAAAATTTTGGGAACACAAAATTAAGGTATTCAGAGGAGAATTCAAATTATGAAATGGGAATGGTGAATTTTTGCTTCACAAGTGAATGGTAAATGGCACAAAGAAGTATGCTGAATGAGCCACTGATCTTGTTCTCAACCGATCTTAAACGTGAATAGGCAATTTTGCTTCGCAAGTGAATGGTAAATTGTTATGGCTTATAAAATTGACAAGCGAAGCGGATTGACTGTTCACTATTGCTTATTCTCGCCTTAACTTCTCACTCTATTTCTGTAACATTTAATTCACTTTTTCTACTAATTGATAAACAATTTCTAACTTTATGAAAAAGCGTCTTCTTTCTGCTGCTGCCGTAGCTTTCTTCGGGCTCATGCTGAATGCACAGCAAATTAAATTCGAAGAGTATGATCTTCCCAATGGTCTTCACGTAATTCTTCATCAGGATAATTCGGCTCCGGTAGTAACTACGGGGGTTATGTATCATGTAGGAGCAAAAGATGAAGTAAAAGGAAGAACCGGGTTTGCTCACTTCTTTGAACATCTTTTATTTGAAGGAACTCCTAATATCAAAAGAGGCGATTGGTTTAAGATCGTTTCTTCAAACGGAGGACAAAATAATGCCAATACAACCAACGACAGAACCTATTACTACGAAACTTTCCCTTCCAATAACGAACAACTTGGACTTTGGATGGAAGCTGAAAGAATGCGTCATGCAGTTATCAATCAAGTTGGAGTAGACACTCAGAGAGAAGTGGTAAAGGAAGAAAAAAGATTAAGAATGGATAACCAACCTTATGGAAACCTTTTCTCAACAATTCAGAAGAACTTGTTTACCAATCACCCGTACAATTGGCCAACGATTGGATCTATGGAAGACCTGAATGCTGCAAAACTTGAGGAGTTCCAGGCTTTCTACAAAAAATTCTATATTCCAAACAATGCTACATTAGTGGTTGCAGGAGACATTAAACCTGAACAGACTAAAAAATGGATTGAAGAATATTATGGCGGCATTCCAAAAGGAACTATCTCTCCAAAAGATTTCCCTAAAGATACTCCTATCACTCAGGAAAAAGAAGTGACTGCCACTGATCCGAACATTCAGCTTCCGGCTTATATTTTCGCTTACAGAACTCCTGCCAATAAAGAAAAAGATGCGTATGTTTTGGATATGCTTTCTTCTTATTTAAGCAATGGAAAATCATCTGTTTTATACAAGAAATTAGTAGATCAGGACAAAAAAGCACTTCAGGTAGCGGCTTTCAATCAGGGGCTTGAAGATTACAGTATTTTTGCATTCTTCGCTATTCCGATGGGACAAACTTCTAAGCAGACTTTACAGGCTGATATTGATGCAGAGATTAAAAAACTTCAGACGACTTTAATTTCTGATGAGGATTATCAAAAAATCCAGAACCAGTTTGAAAACCAGTTTGTGAATCAGAACTCAAGCATTCAGGGAATTGCAGCTTCTTTAGCTACCAACCATGTATTGATGGGAAATACCAACCTCATCAATAAGGAAATTGATATCTACAGATCTATCACCAAACAGGATATTCAAAATGCTGCTAAAAAGTATCTTAATTCCAACCAAAGAATCATCATCAACTACGTTCCTGAGAAAAAATAATTTACCCATGAAAAAGCAATTCACCTATATAGCAGCGGCATTTTTATTTGCAGGAATGCTTTCTGCCCAAAAAATTGACCTTAATGCAATGCCTAAACCGGGACCTACTCCTGCCATTAACATTGCCAAACCAAAAACTTTTCAACTCAGTAACGGGTTAACCGTAATGGTGGTTGAAAATAACAAACTTCCAAGGGTAAATACTACTCTTTCTATGGACAGACCTCCTTACTACGAAGGAAATATAGCTGGGGTAAGCCAATTGATGGCAGAACAGCTTGATAACGGAACTACCAATCTAAGCAAGGATGAGTTTAATAAAAAAGTAGACTTTCTGGGAGCTAACATCAACTTCTCATCCAACGGAGCTTCTTCGAATTCTCTTTCAAAATATTTCCCTGAAGTATTGGGATTAATGGCAGATGCCATCGTAAATCCAAAATTCTCAGCAGAAGAAATTAAAAATGGAAAAGAAAGAATCATTGAAGGATTAAAAGCTGATGAAAAAAATGCTTCCTCCATTGCTGAAAGAGTATCCAATGCTTTGATGTATGGAAAAAATACCTCAAGAGGTGAATTTGAAACTATTGAATCTATCAATAAAATTCAATTGGCGGATATTCAGAATATTTACAATAAATACTATGCTCCTGATAATGCCTATTTAGTAATTGTTGGAGATGTAAAATTCGATCAGATTAAGCCTTTGGTGGAAAAAGCTTTTGGAAGCTGGAAAAAGTCAAACACCAAGTTTGCCGCTTTAGAGCCTGCTTCTAATGTTTCCAAAACAGAGATCAATGTGGTTGATGTTCCATCAGCTGTGCAATCTGTATTGTCTGTCGGCAATCTTAACAACCTTAAGATGAAAGATCCACATTACTTCCCTGCTACGATGGCCAATTATATTCTTGGTGGTGGCGGTGAAGCCAGACTTTTTATGAACCTCAGAGAAAAGAACGGATTCACTTACGGTGCCTATTCAAGCATGAATGCCAGCAAGTATTCCCCTGATTTCTCAGCGGAAACCAGTGTAAGAAATGAAGTTACGGATAAGGCTGTAAAGGAAATGATGAATGAACTGAACACCATTTCTACAGTTAAACCGGAAGAACTGGAAAATGCTAAGGCTAAGTTGAAAGGTTCCTTCATTATGTCTTTAGAAAAACCTGAAACCATCGCTAAGTTTGCATTAAATCAAAAAGTTCAGGATCTTCCTGCAGATTTTTACACCAATTATCTAAAATCTATTGATAAAGTTACTGCTGCAGATGTTTCTAACACTGTAAAAGCGACAATCCTACCGAACCAGAGCAGAATCTTCATTGCAGGAAAAGCATCTGACATTTCCGAAGGGCTGGAAAAATTAGGGTATCCGGTAAAATATTTTGATAAAGAAGCCAATCCGGCAGCAAAACCTACAGCACAGAAAGTTGATGCGAATGTAAGCATTGGTTCTGTAGCGGATAAATACATCAATGCTATTGGTGGTTTGGCTGCTGTTCAGAAAGTAACCTCCATTACAGCTGATGCTACTACCAAAGTTCAGGGAATGGATATGAGTATGAAGCTTATTCAGGGGAAAGGCGGAAAAATGATGATGGAAATGAAAATGATGGGCAATACTCTTCAAAAGATTGTTTTTGATGGTAAAGACGGATATGCTGAAGCACAGGGACAAAAAATGCCTTTAAATGATAAGCAAAAAGCTTCTATGGCAGATCCGGAACTTTTCCCGGAGCTTACTTTCGCTAAATCCACAGAATTAAAGTTAGCAGGAATCGAAAAATATAACAATGAAGATTCTTATGTAGTAAAAGGACCAAAACAAACCTATTATTACAGCGTAAAAACAGGTTTAAAAACCGGTGAAATAAAAGTTGGAGAAGGAGGTTCTATGCCTACGAACTTCTCTGATTATAAAGATGTATCCGGAGTGAAACTTCCATTCACCATTATCCAGAATATGGGTGGCATGGAAATTAATCTGGCTGTACAGTCTTACCAGCTTAATCAGGCTAAAGATTCTGACTTTAAATAATAAACAAAACAATTTTATAGAAAAAGGCTATCTCAATTTGAGATGGTCTTTTTTGTTTCTTCTCTCATGTAGAAAATCTATGTAATAAAAGAATCTGTGTTATCTGCAAAATCAGTGAGAAAACTTAAAACAATTCAGGCATCTGTTATAAACATTCCTATCTTGCTATTTGTCTTCTCCTTTGTTTTAAGCTTAAAATCATTGTTTGATTTTTATTTTTTTGCGATTTTGCCATATTTACCGATATCTTTTTTTGTTGTTCAGTAAAAAAAGATTAAATTTGCCCATTCAAAAAGATATCAGAATTAATGGATACTATATTTACACTATTGATGGTTCTTATTATGATTGCCAGTGTTTTATTGGTGATTGTTGTTATGGCTCAAAACCCAAAAGGTGGAGGTCTTTCCAGTACTTTCGGGGGGGCATCTTCTGCACAGTTTGGAGTACAGAGAACCAATGATTTCATGGAAAAAGCAACATGGACTCTAGGCGGAACTATCATCGTTCTTATCCTTTTAAGCGTTGTTATTACGGGTAAACCGTCGCAAGTGGCTCCGGCTCAACAACAACCTACTAAAAAAGAAGCTCCGGCAAAACAATCTGCTCCGGCTTCTTCAACAACCACTACTCCGGCTCCAGTACCAGCTGCACCGGCTAAATAAGAAGATTATTTTTCTACATATAAAAAGCAACTCAAATTGAGTTGTTTTTTTATTGTACTATATTTCCATAGTTTAATGTATAATGTAAAGAAGTTATAAAGCAGATGATAAGTATTTCACTCATCCACGTCTTCCAACTTCTCTCCTCCAGCTTCCAGCCTATTTACTTCAGTTTTACCTTCTCAATCTGGTAACGAAGATTTAGACCTGCTTTTAAGAAGGAATACTGCATCGGTTTTGATTCTTTATAATATTTATTGATAAAGATCTGCATAGCACCATAGAAACGGTTCAGATAAACATCATTTTTCACTGTACTTTCTCCTTTGTGGTGAAGAAGAGAAGCCTGGCCATAATAATAATTTTTATACCCGTTTCTTATTAAAGTATAACAAAGATCAATATCCTCACCGTACATAAAATAGGCTTCATCCAATCCACCTACCTTTTCATAAACCCCTTTCTTTAAAAGTAAAAATGCACCTGTCATTACTTCCACTTCAGCTACAGCATCTTCTTCAAGATCATTCCTGTAATAAGACTTGGAGTTATTTTTTTTAAAATTGGTGAACAGTTTTTCAAAAGAATTGAACATATCCGGCACCGAACGTTTGCTTTCCGGCAGGAAATGTCCTTCTGCATCGTGCATCCGTATTCCAAGGCATCCGAAATCCGGCTGTTTATCCGAAAAATCTAAAAGGTCCTTCATATAAAAACCTTCAAACTCTGTGTCAGGATTTAAAAGCAATACATACTCTCCTTTTGCAACTTGTATTGCCTGATTATTAGCCTTTGAAAAACCTCCGTTAATTTCCGAAGGAATAAAATGTATTTCAGGAAACTCTGAGATAAGCTCCCGCCATGAGCTATCTGTAGAAGCGTTGTCTATCACAATCACCTCATATACTACTTCTCTTACATATTTCTGAATAGATAAAAGGCAATTTCTGAGTAATTGGGTAACATTGTAATTAACAATAATAATAGACAGCTTCATATTAATCCTTTTCGTTGTAGGGTAACCTGTTGATAATAGATCTTCCGAGTGAAATTTCATCTGCATATTCCAATTCATCTCCTACTGAGATTCCTCTTGCAATGCTTGAAAAATTCACGTTAAAGTTTTTAAACTTTTTGTAGATATAATAGGCTGTGGTATCCCCTTCCATGGTAGCACTCAACGCGAAGATAAATTCTTTTACCTTCCCTTCATTCAGTTTTCTTTCAATACTTGGAATATTCAGCTGGCTTGGACCTACTCCTTCCATCGGAGAAATTTTACCTCCTAGAATCAGGTATTTCCCACCATATTTTCCTGTATTTTCAATGGCAATCACATCCCGTACGTCTTCAACAATACAAATCAGCTCACCGCTTCTTTTCTCATTGCCGCAGATGTCACATATGTCAAAATCAGAAAAATTATGACACTCTTTACAGTATTTTATTTCATTGACAAGATTAATCAGGGAATTTCCAAGGCTCACCGCTCTGGAATTGGGCTGCTTTAATAAATGTAATGCTAATCTCAAAGCTGTTTTTCTTCCGATTCCAGGCAACCCTGAAATTTCATCAACTGCTTTTGCCAACACTTTACTTGGGTAATCCATAGGTACAAAAATAAGCATTATTTGAGGAAAATGATCTATCCGGAAGGGGAGTTTTTGACGTATTGAAAAGGAACACTCAATGTCAATTCGCTACGCTTATCAATCTTAGTAACCAATGATCATCCATTATTCACCAGCAAAGCAAAATTCACTATTGACATGTAAAACCTAGGTTACCTGTTGTTTTTACTGTTCCCATCTATTATCTATTCGTCTATCATCATTTCTACATCTCTTCTTCCCAACTCCCACAATGTCTCATTTCGATATTTTAATTCCCTATTCTATCCCCATACTCCATAACTATAAAAAAACCGTTATATTTGCGGCTCAAATTAAATATGAAAAAAATAAACTAACACATGGTACTTAACAACCTAAATTATCCACTGGATTTCAAGTTTAAAATTTCGACATTAGCCAGTGACTTCAATATTACTGACAAAAATGGGAATTACGTAGCATACGTACGTCAGAAAATGTTCAAACTTAAAGAAGATGTTATTGTTTTCAATGATGAAAGTAAATCAAAAGAACTTTTCAGAATCAGAGCCAATAAATGGATTGATTTTAATGCCTCTTATTCTTTAAACGATATTGTAGACAACAAAAACTATGGTAGATTAGCAAGAAAAGGGATGCGTTCTCTTTGGAAATCAAGCTATGATATCCTGGATGCTAACGACCAGCCTAAGTTCAAGGTACAGGAAGACAATGCATGGGTAAGATTCTGGGACAGCTTTGTAGGAGAACTTCCTATCATCGGAATGTTTACAGGATATTTCCTTAACCCATCTTATACTGTTACCGGGATTGATGGAAAAGCATACTTCAAACTAAAAAAAATGCCTTCATTCTTTGGAAGAAGATTCCAATTAGACAGATTGATCGATATTGATGATGAGGAAGAAAGTTTAGTAATTCTTTCCTTATTAATGATGACCCTTCTTGAAAGAGCAAGAGGCTAAAATTTCAAAACCACAACCCCATGAAATACCTAATCATTTTATTTTCTGCATTTCTTTTAGTTGCCTGTAAAAAGGACAAAGAAACAGTGTCTGCAAACGCTACCACTGATTCATCAAGCATTGCTAAAGATTCTGCTACAGCTAGTATTCCTTCCGGAAAAATTCAGATTGAAACCATTTCATTCCCTGAAGAAATCAAAGAATGTTCATGTTATTTTGCAAGAAACAAGACTGATTTTGAAGCTGAAAAATACATCTATGCAGACGATGCCGGAAAAACAGCGTATATGAACCTGGATGGTAAAAGACTCGCTATGAACCTGATCTCTTCAAGTGATATGGAAATAGATGAAGAATTGACTAAGGAAATAGAAAATAATGATTACAAAATCTCTGTAAAAGGTAAAAAGATTAAAGGTGAAGAAGCCCTACTCTTTGAAGGTACCCTAACGATTGAAAAACCGGACGGCAGTGTTATTACAACACCAATCTATGGAGAATGTGGATGTTAACAACAAAAAATGAATAGGCTTATTGAAAAATATGCTTATTCATTCTTTTATAACACATAAAAATGCTTCTGTATTCTACGGAAGCATTTTTTATTTTGTAAATTTGAGAAAAATAAATTTCAATGGCATTATCTAACATAGAGCCGCAAATAATCTGGAAAAATTTCTCCAAATTAAATGCAGTTCCAAGACCATCTAAAAAAGAGGAAAAAGTAATTGCTTTCATCAAAGGATTTGGTGAAGACCTGGGCTTAGAAACTACTGTAGATGAAGTAGGAAACGTAATTATTAAAAAACCTGCCACTGCAGGAATGGAAAACCGTAAATCTATTGTACTTCAGTCGCATTTGGATATGGTTTGCCAGAAAAACAATGACGTTAATTTCGATTTTGAGACAGAAGGAATCAAAATGGAAATTGATGGGGATTGGGTAAAAGCAAAAGGAACTACTTTAGGTGCTGATAACGGTTTAGGAGTGGCTACCATTATGTCTATCCTTGAAAGTTCAGATATTCCACACCCTGCATTGGAAGCTTTATTTACTATTGATGAAGAAACAGGAATGACAGGGGCTATTGGTTTAAAACCTGGACAGCTTACCGGAGAAATCCTATTAAACCTTGATACGGAAGAGGATGATGAAATTGACATAGGTTGTGCCGGAGGTGTTGACGTTACCATCACTCAGACCTATGCACAAGAAGCTCCAAAAGGGCAGACTGTAAGAATTGAAGTGAAAGGATTACAGGGGGGACACTCAGGAATGGATATCCATAAAGGTTTCGGAAACGCAAATATTATTCTGGGAAGACTTCTTTACAAAGGATTAGAAAAGCAAAATCTTGAACTGATCTCTATTGATGGTGGTGGATTAAGAAATGCTATCCCAAGAGAAGGTGTTGCTATGATCTCTGTAAGAAATGCTCAGGAGTTCATCGAAGAAGTTACTGTTCTTAAGAAAGAAATTTTAGAAGAATTTGCATCTGTAGAAGCAGGTCTTCAGATCAATATTGAAAACTCTACTTCTTCTGACAAAGCGATCTCAGAAGCAGATTCTAAAAAAGTAATCCTTACTTTAAAGGCTCTTCACAACGGAGTTTACAGAATGAGTCCTGATGTAGCAGACCTTGTGGAAGCTTCTAATAACGTGGCAAGAGTTGAATTAAAAGGCGGAGAATTAAAAATCCTTAACCTTACAAGATCTTCAGTAGACTCTTCTAAATATTCTACAGCAGAACAGTTGAAGTCTGTAGCAGAATTGGCTGGAATGAATGTAGTATTCAGCGGTTCATATCCAGGATGGAAACCAAGACCAGGATCTGAAATCGTACAGATCATGGAAAAGATCTACACCGAGAAATTCAATGAAAAACCTCACGTAGTAGCTTGTCACGCTGGATTAGAATGTGGTATCATCGGAGCTAACTATCCTGAAATGGAAATGGTAAGTTTCGGCCCCACTATCAGAGGGGCACACTCTCCTGATGAGAAAGCGAACATTCCATCAGCTCAGAAGTTCTGGAGCTTCCTGAAAGATATTTTAGCGAATATTCCTCAGAAATAAATCAAAAGTCATGATTGGTACCTGGAAAGGAAAATATAAGTATAACCTCAAGCAAAACTCAAAATTCAACAATAAGGATGTTCAATTTCTTTTGGAGATCACAGAGTTTGACGGTGAAAGATTTATAGGAACTGTACAGGATGATGACCCTGAATTTGGAACCAAAGGACAAGGAATTATTGAGGGAAAACTTAATGGAGATCATATAGAATTCATTAAACAAATGCCGGTAAGAACCATGCTGCTTAAGAATGGAAAAAAGATAGAAGCTAAAAACAAAAAGCACCACCCTATCTATTACACTGGTACTTCCAACATGAAGGATTCTTTTTCCGGACAGTGGAAAATTAAAGCAGGAATCAGTTTTACCAATATGCTTTTATATATTTCCTTTGGCACAAAAGGTACATGGGAAATAACCAAAATAAAATAATAAAGCATAAAATGCTATATCAATATCCAAAGTCTTAGATTTTGGATATTTTTAATTTTAATTTAAACCATTAAGGTATTTTAAGCAGTTAAGATTATTAAGAATCCACAAGCGGATTGAAAAGTATCCCGCTCAAAAATATCCCGGATATTTTCTTAACTTTCCTTAATCACTTAAAATATCTTAATGGTTCCCAAAACCATTTAAATATGAAAAATATTACAGTATTCTGCGGCTCAAGTTTCGGGTCGGATAAGATTTATGAAGAACAGGCATTTTTGCTTGGCCAGGCTTTAGCAAAACAAGGTATACAGCTTATTTATGGTGGTTCTGAAACAGGTTTAATGGGAACAATAGCCAACGGAGCATTAAGTGAAAATGGAAAAGTAACCGGTGTTCTTCCCCAATTTTTAAAATCTAAGGAAATTGCCCATAAAAACTTAACAGAGCTTATCCTTGTGGAAACCATGCACGAGAGAAAAACCAGAATGAATGATCTTTGTGATGGTGTCATCGTTCTTCCTGGCGGTTATGGAACTTTGGAAGAATTCTTCGAAATGATTACATGGGCACAGCTTGGTCTTCACAAAAAGCCTATTGGTATCTTGAATATTGACGGATTCTACAATGACCTGATTAATTTGGTTGAAAATATGGTAAATAAAGGTTTTTTAAAGGCTGTAAACCGAGACATGCTTCTCATCAGTGACAATATAGATGAACTTCTGGAAAAAATGAGAAATTATAAAGCTCCTACTGTTGGAAAGTGGATTTCTAAAGAGGAAGTTTAATTATACAAAGAAGGAATATTTTTAGAGTATTCCTTCTTTTTATATATCTATCATCATTTCTTAGACATAGTTTAGTATTTTTGTAATTAAAATTTTATCACTATCAAAAGAAATAATGCCATGAAAAATGTATTTCTAACAGGCTGCCTATTTTTAAGCCAGATCGGTTTCGCACAATATAGTTACCCAAAAACGCCAGAGAAACCTGTAACGGATGATTATTTTGGAACAAAGATTACCGACAATTATCAATGGCTGGAAGACCTGAAAAGCCCTGATGTACAAACATGGTTTAAGGCCGAGTCAGACTACAGCCATATTATTATTGATAAAATCCCTAATCGTGAGACCCTTTATAATCGTATGAAGCAGGTTCAGGAAATGGGAGGTGACTCGTACAGCTATGCGAAACAAAGGGAAAATTTTTATTTCTATCTTAAAACAAAAAAGAACGAGAAGCTTTCCAAGCTGTATACCAGAGATATTTCTACGGGAAAAGAAACATTGATATTTGATCCCGAAACGTATAAAAAGAATGCTCAGATCACTAATTTCTCAATAGATTCCAAAGGCAATAAAATAGCGTTACTATTTTCGCAATCCGGTGGTGAAATTTGTGAGCTTAAGGTTTTAAACTTACAAACAAAACAAATACTTGACGATACACTGAGTCCTATCTGGAGTGAGTTCAACTTTGAGTTTACCCCGGATGACCAATCTATTATTTACACCAAGATGAGTACCGGAGATCCCAACAGCAATATGCTTCTGAAAGAAATGAAAGCAATGCTGCACAAGCTGGGAACCCATTCTGATCAGGATATTGTACTGGCATCAAGAGAGGCAAATCCGGAAATCAATATGCTAACGGAGCAATTTCCAATGATTGAGTTTTCTGAAGATTATCAATACATTTTCCTTAATATAGGTTCTACCAAATCGGAAAGTCCTCAATTCTATGCTCCTTATTCTGCTTTAAAGGATAAAAAAATCACATGGAAACAGATTGTAAAAGCTTCAGACGATATTACTCAAACCTTTATTAAAGGAGATCAATTATTTTTCCTTAGTCACAAAAATGCACCGAATTACAAAATAGGACTTACGAGCCTGTCAAACCCTGACTTTGATAATGCTAAAATTATCGTTCCGGAGGGTAATGCCGTAATCAAGTCAATCCACAATTCTAAAAATTATTTATTCTATGCTTTAAACAATGGTATTACTCAGGATAAATATCAAATTGACCTTAAAACATTAGCTATAAAAAAGGTACCGTTACCTAACGGAGTCAATACTTCCGCTCCCCTTAACTCCCGTGAAAATGATCATCTACAGTGCAATAACAGCAACTGGCTTACCCCGAATACATTCTATGAATATACTCCTCAGGATGGGAAAGTTATTAAAAGTAAATATTTCAATGGGCACAGCAAATACCCGGATTATAATGCATCCTATGAAGTAAAAGAAGTGGAAGTAAAAAGCCATGATGGTGCTATGGTTCCTCTTTCTGTTATCTATCCTAAAAACATGAAAATGGATGGTAGTACACCTGCTTACATCACCGGATATGGCGGTTATGGGATCTCTTCTACTCCACGCTTTTCAAATAGGTTGTCTGTACTGCTTGAGCAAGGTGTAGTTGTTGCTATCGCCCATGTGAGAGGAGGTGGAGAAAAAGGTGAAAACTGGCATAAAGACGGAATGAAAGCTAAAAAACCTAATACATGGAAAGATTTCATTGCCTGTTCAGAATATCTTGTTGACCAAAAATATACTTCTCCTTCAAAATTAATTGGTAACGGAGTAAGTATGGGAGGTGTTCTTATTGGAAGAGCCATTACAGAAAGACCGGATTTATTTGCCGTTGCTATTGCTGAAGTAGGAATGACTAATGTTCTTCGTTCTCAAAACTCAGCCAATGGAGCTAATCAGATTCCGGAAGTAGGAAGTCTAAAAAATGCTGAGGATACTAAATATCTTATTGAAATGGATGCACAAAGCAAGGTTAAAAAAGGAGTGAAATATCCTGCAGTGATTGTCCGTACTGGAATGAATGACTCACGAATTACCCCATGGGAACCAGCAAAATTTGCAGCAACACTACAAAACAGTACAGCATCTGATAAACCTGTTTTATTGTATGTCAATTACGAAAACGGTCATTTTACGAGTGACCTGGATGTAGTCTTCAAAGAATATTCTGATATTTTCGCTTTTGCATTATGGCAGGTAGGACACCCGAAGTTTCAGCCGGCAAAGAAATAAAAGTAAAAAATTCATAAAAACAAAAACCCGTCCGGAAAACTCGAACGGGTTTCTTATTAAGATTAAAAAATATTTTCTAAGGATAAGGAGCAATTTCCACTTCAAGCCCTTCCATAGCATCTGCAATATGCAACTGGCATCCTAATCGGCTGTTGTCTTTCACGTGGAAAGCTTCAGCAAGCATGGCATCTTCTTCATCTCCCATAGGTTCCAGACCAGGATCATTGATTACATAAACCTGGCATGAAGCACACATCGCCATTCCGCCGCATACACCAATAGTACCTTCTTCAGCCAATTCATAAGAACGGATAATTTCCATTAAGTTCATGGACATATCCGTTGGAGCAATAACATCGTGGGTTACACCTTCTCTGTCGGTGATTTTAATATTAATATCTGACATAATTCTGCAAAATTAGTCAATTTTTTTCACAACAGCCTTCTCTGCTTCTTTACGGCTTCCGTCAAATCCGTCTACTCCACTTACGGTAGTATATTTTAATACGAATTTTTTACCAGGATTCAGTCTGTTATAAACACTCTGACACATTAAAGTAGCCTCGTGGAAACCACAAAGGATCAGCTTCAATTTACCAGGATACGTATTGATATCTCCGATTGCATAAATACCATCAATGTTAGTCTGATAATCAAGAGCGTTGTTTACCACAATCGCATTCTTCTCAATATTTAATCCCCAGTTTCCGATCTCTCCTAATTTTGGAGTCAATCCGAATAATGGGATAAAGTAATCTGTTTCAATTTCAAAAGCATCCTCACCATCTTTCTGTACAGTGATTGCTTCTACTTTTCCGTCACCTCTGATACCGGTAACTTCAGCAGGAGTAATTAATTTAATTTTCCCTTCGTTTTTCAGATCCTGAACTTTTTCTACAGAATCCAAAGCTCCTCTGAACTCATTTCTTCTGTGAATCAAAGTTACTTCGCTTGCTACGTTGGAAAGGAAGATACTCCAGTCAAGGGCAGAATCTCCACCTCCGGCAATTACTACTTTTTTATTTCTGAAGTGTTCAGGTTCTTTAACGAAATATTCCAGTCCTTTTTCTTCATAATCAGCTACATTTTCGAAAGTAGGTTTTCTTGGTTCAAAAGTTCCCAATCCACCCGCAATAGCAATAGCTTTACATCTGTGAACTGTTCCTTTGTTGGTAATCACTTCAAACCACTCATCATCAACTTTTGTATAAGAAACAGCGGTTTCACCTAAAGTGAATCCAGGTTGAAACTGCTTGATCTGCTCCATCAAATTATCCACTAATTCTCCAGCATTCACTGAAGGATACCCCGGAATATCAAAAATAGGTTTCTTAGGATAAAGTTCAGCCAATTGCCCTCCCGGTTGTGGAAGTGCATCAATAATATGGCACTTCATTTTTAAAAGACCCGCTTCAAAAACTGCAAAAAGTCCTGTAGGTCCTGCCCCTATGATCAATATATCAGTGGTTATCATAATTTAAGATAATTTAATTATACATGTAACTGCAAATTTACTAATTTTAATGCGAAGCATATTTAATTGATTCTAAATAAAAAGCTGAGATTTGTCAAATATCTATTATTTAAGATATTAAATTTGGCAGTGTTTTTGTAAATGTCATATCATGAAGAAAATTTTAAACCTTTTTGCAGTATTCATATTCTTTTTAGGGTCTGCCCAGATTGATAACATCGCAGATGGCGAATCTATCACGCTTAGAATCCATTATGGCTTCTTAAATGCAGGAACTGCCAACCTTATCACTAAAAAGACCACCTACAAAGGTGCTCCTCACCTGTATGTAAAAGGTACCGGACAAACTACAGGTGCTGTAAAGGCTTTCTTCAAAGTAGAAGATCTCTATGAAAGTTTTATTGATAGTGCAAGCGGATTGCCAAGCTACTATGTTCGAAATGTACGTGAAGGAGGCTACCGTCAGCATTTTGAAACAGCCTTCAATCACGATAACAATACTTTAATTTTAACTGACAAGAAAACACCTGCCAATGGATCAAAGATAATCAAGTCTGTGAAAGGTGTTCAGGATATGCTTTCATGTTTCTATTATTTAAGAAGCAAAAGTCCGGATGAATTAAAAGTAGGAACAGTAATCAATATGAATGTATGGATTGATGATGAGATGTTCCCTTTCCAGCTTAGAGTTACAGGAACTGAGAACTTAAAAACAAAATTCGGCACAATCAATTGTTTAAAAATTATTCCGTCTGTAAAAAGCGGAAGAGTATTTAAAGAGAAAGAAGGGGTAACAATGTGGGTTTCCAATGATGCCAATCACTTACCGATGCTATTGAAAGCAGAATTAGCAGTAGGGTCTCTTAAAGCAAGTATTGACGATTACAAGAATGTAAAATATCCTTTAAAGTTTACCAAGTAAACATATATAGCCAATTTTTTTAATGTATCAATGTCTGTAATTTTTTACAGGCATTTTTTATTTTGAATGTAATAGATCTTCAATTCAAGTTGTCTTAATAATAGAAGCAGCAACGAGGCTGCTATGTCAATACTTCGTTTCACATGAAGTATGGATATAAGAAACAGACATGTGTAAATTTTTCAATAAGATCCGTTTTTAATTACGTTTTGTTTCTTAGGTCAGTAATTAAAAACAAAAACCTCCGGAGCTCCGGAGGTTTGTTTTATTATAATGTCTTGAATTGCTCCAAGGTTCTTATATCATTTTCAAAGAACATTCTGATATCGCTCATTTGGTAAAGAAGCATTGTAATTCTTTCAATACCCATTCCGAATGCATATCCTGAATATTTCTCAGAGTCAATATTTACATTCTTTAGTACAGCAGGATCTACCATACCACAACCCATGATTTCTAACCAGCCGGTTCCTTTGGTAATTCTGTAATCAGTTTCAGAGTTTAGTCCCCAATATACATCAATCTCAGCACTCGGCTCTGTAAATGGGAAGTAAGAAGGTCTCATTCTGATCTTAGATTTTCCGAAAAGTTCAGTCGTAAAGAACTGGATTGTTTGCTTTAAATCTGCAAAGCTTACATTCTCATCAATATATAATCCTTCAATCTGGTGGAAGATACAGTGAGAACGTGAAGAAATTGCTTCATTTCTGAATACTCTTCCTGGAGATAAAATTCTGATTGGCGGCTGATTTTCTTCCATATAACGAGTCTGTACAGAAGAAGTATGCGTTCTCAAAAGAATATCCGGATTCTGCTCAATGAAGAACGTATCCTGCATATCTCTTGCCGGGTGATATTCCGGAAGGTTCAATGCGGTGAAGTTATGCCAGTCATCTTCAATCTCAGGACCATCTGCTACTGCAAATCCAATTGATTTAAAGATTTCAATAATTCTGTTTTTAACCAGGTTGATGGGATGTCTTGACCCTAATTCCAATGGAAATGCAGGCCTTGTAAGATCTTCTTTTTCTACTACAACAGAAGATGCAGAAGTACTTTTTAAGTCTTCCAATTTCACAGCAACTGCCTGCTTCAAAGTATTGATCTTTTGCCCAAATTCTTTCTTCTGGTCGTTAGGAACTTCTTTAAATTTTTCAAAAAAATCATTCAGAACTCCTTTTTTACCGTTGTACTTAATACGGAAGTTCTCTATCTCTTCCTTAGAGGTAGCATTGAAGCCGTTTACTTCGATCAGTAGTTCTTCTATCTTTTCTATCATTATTTTACCCTTTCAAAATGTTTTGCAAAAATACGACTTTTAAGTTGAATAATAAGTCCGTCATAAAAAAATCTGCCTCTTTTTCGGGAGGCAGACTTCAATCACTTATTTCACTTAAATAAAAAAATTATTTCTTTTCTAAAGCTTTAACGTTGATCTGAAGCGTTACCTCGTCTTTAATCACTCCGTTTTCAGCAGGAGCCTGGAACTTAACACCAAACTCTTCTCTTTTGATATCCTTAGGTTCAGTAGCAACGCTTACTTCTCCGTCTTTCACAGAAACATTTGCTTTAAACTGAACAGGTTTTGTAATTCCTTTAATCGTTAAATTACCATCCAAAAGAGTATTATAATCACCTTCCGTGGTTGGAGTAACTTTTGTAATTTCATAAGAAGCTGTTGGGAATTTTTCCACTTCAAAGAAATCACCACTCTTAAGGTGACCGTTTAGTTTCCCCATATCTTCCGGACTGTCTTTCAAGTCTACAGAGGTCAGGGAATTCATATCAGCAACAAATTTACCGCTTTCAAGTTTTCCTTCCTTTACCGTTACATCTCCACTTTCAAACTTAATAGTTCCGAAGTGGCTCGTATTCTCAGATTTAAATACTTTATATCCCTTCCATTCAACCTTACTGTTTAGCGTATCCAAAGTATACTGGTTACCATCCTTGGTTGTAGTCACCTCATTACTGTCACTGGTAAGCGGTTTATCTTTTTTACAAGAAACCATTACAGCAGCAACGAATAAAGCAGGAATAGCTAACGAAAACAGTTTTTTTCTCATTTTTGATTTATTTTTATTACTCCCGCTAATATAATAAAAAAAATTATGTTTTCATAAAAACCTTACATTTGTAATATGCTTTTAGAAATAAACAATTTATTCTTCTCTCACACCAAAGAAAAACCGTTGTTTCAAAACCTTAATTTAAGATTTGAGGCCAATAAAATCATTGCTCTGGCAGGAGAAAGTGGATGCGGAAAATCTACCCTTTTGAGCCTTGTATACGGACTGCTTAATTGGGAAAGTGGAGAGATTATTTTTGATGGAACCCAACTATTGGGTCCCAAAGGAAACCTTGTTCCCGGAGAAGCTGAAATGAAGTTTGTAGCACAGAATTTTGACCTGATGCCTTATGCTACCGTTGCTGAAAATGTAGGTAAATTTATTTCGAATATCAATTTAACAAAAAAAAGAGAAACCATCATAGAACTTCTTGAAGTAGTAGGTCTTCAGGAGTTTGCTGATGTACTTCCTAAATATTTAAGTGGCGGACAGCAACAAAGAGTAGCCATCGCAAGAGCACTTTCTGTGATGCCTAAACTGCTTATTCTTGATGAGCCCTTCAGCAACCTTGATTTTCCAAGAAAGATTGAGCTTAGAGAAAGACTTTTCCGATATGTGAAAGAACATCAGATCTCTCTGGTTATTTCTACCCATGAACTTCAGGACATCATGCCATGGCTGGATCAGATTGTTATTCTTCAGAATGGAAGACTCATTCAGAATGACAGTCCGGAGGAAACCTACAAAAATCCATACAATTCCTATGTTGCCAAATTATTTGGTGAGGTGAATATCTTCAACGAAATCGAAGCTGAAGACTTCCAACTTTCAAAGTTTTTCTATTACCCAAAAGGAATAGAAGTGTCTGAAAATGGTATCGAAGCCGAAGTTTTGGAAAGCAGATTTGCAGGAAATTACTATTGGAATAAGATGAAAGCAAGAAATAAGGAATTGGTGGTATATACTGATGATAAACTACAGGGTTCTGTCCATATTTCATTTATTTAAATTGCATAGAACTTAGATAGCAATCTTCTACTGTTTAAGCCCCAGCATAGCCTTTACAAGCTTACACAAAAGCACATAACTCATACATATACTTACACTTATCAATAAAAAAAATACAAACATAAGAATCTGTTATTAAACTTTTTCTTACATTTGTATTTCCACAGCATAAGGAAATTATTGGTTATTTCTCTTTCTGCCTTTTAGACGGACATTAGCAATCTTGCAATTAAGTCTTTGAAAGATTACACTGTCCAATTTTTTCCTTTTTTTATGGTCTTTAACCGATATCAAAAGTCAATGGCAATTATGCCTTCTTCACAAATTCCGACTTTAAAGCCATTGCTCCAAAACCATCAATCTTACAGTCAATATTGTGATCGCTTCCTGGTCTTAGGCGGATATTTTTCACTTTGGTTCCGGCTTTTACCGGCTTTGGTGCTCCTTTTACAGGAAGATCCTTTACAACGACTACAGAATCACCATCCTGAAGTTCATTTCCGTTAGAATCTAATATTTTTCCTTCGTTTGCTGCTTCAGAAGCTGTTTCTTCAGGATTCCATTCGTAGAAACACTGAGAACATACCATCATGTTATCGCTCGGGTAGGTAAACTCAGAGCTACATTTCGGACAAAGTATCGTATCACTCATATTTTTAATTTTTGCAAAGGTAGGGCTTTTTAGAGGTTGAAGTCAAGAGATAAAGGTTAGTATAGGAAATAATAAACAGCTGATAACGACCTACAACCCTCAAAGAATGAATCAAAATCAGACTCAAAACATCACTCGTTAATTTTACACCAACATGTGAATTACAATAAATTAACTAGTTTACCGTAAAGAAAATAAAGTATATTGATAAACCATGTATATTTTGTCTGTAAAAAATTTTCATTTAAGCAAAGATATGAGTTCATTCATCTCTGAATGAAAGGCTATGATAACCGAATAAAAAAATATGAATCTTTAGAAAAATCTTTACAAAGTCTGCATTAAAAAAAAATTAGCAAACACAACGAATTAACTATTAGGTATAATTTCACCTCAATCGGTAACATTAGATTTTACACGATAACACTTACCAGGTCTGTTGATTAAATTTATATTTTTGTTCGCAAAGGCACTTCATTCAGCTAAGGTATTAACTCATTCATTACTGAATAAAACGCCATAGCGATCGATCTCACACGTAGAATAATAAAAAAATATTTAGTGAACTCTGCATTAAAATGTATAGGGTATAAAAATTCATAAATATTATGAACCAGCTATTCGCTCAAAAACACTTTCACTCTACTACTCTAAAACCCTATTGCGCTCAAACTCTCCAACTCAATCTTTAACTCTCAACTTTAATTCGTATTTTTGCAGATTCAAACAGCGAAGCAAACTTATGGAACTTATTCACAGAAACTTGGCAATCGGAATTCACGATGCCTTACAGGAAACATTTTTTGAGAAAAACAAATATGCCGATAAAGTTATTGAAAGACTTTTAAAGGCAAACAGAAAATGGGGAAGCCAGGACAGAGCTGTTGTTTCTGAGATTTTCTACAATATCATCCGTTGGAAAAAACGCCTTGAATATTATATGGGTGAAGGAGTAAAACCCAACAATATCTATAAACTTATCATTGCTTACCTTCTTTGGAGCAAAACCAACTATAAAAAGTTTGAAGAATTTGACGGAATTAAGATTGCAGACATTCTTACCAAGCTTAAAAAGAATACAGTTCCTACAAAAGCAATAGAATATTCTATCCCGGACTGGTTGGCAGAAACATTGGAAAAAGAATTGGGTGCTAAATGGGAAAGAGAAATGCTTGCTTTGAATGAGCAGGCTCCTACTGTTTTAAGAACAAACTCATTAAAAACAACGACAAAAGAACTTATTTCTGACCTTTCAGATGAAGGGGTTGTATCCTTCCCTATCAAAAACTATCCTGATGCGGTACAGTTGGAAGAGAAAAAGAATGTTTTCCTTACTACAGCTTTTAAAGAAGGATTATTTGAAGTTCAGGATGCTTCTTCTCAAAAGATCGGATATTTCCTTGATGTAAAAGAAGGACAAAGAGTTGTGGATGCGTGTGCAGGTGCAGGAGGAAAAACACTTCACCTGGCAGCATTAATGCAAAACAAAGGTCAGATTGTAGCTTTAGATATTTTCGAGTGGAAATTGGCTGAATTGAAGCGTCGTGCTAAAAGAGCCGGAGCTCACAATATTGAAACCCGTATGATCTCTGACAACAAGGTCATCAAGCGTCTTCATGATAAAGTAGACAGACTATTAATTGATGCTCCCTGTTCTGGTCTTGGAGTTTTGAAAAGAAACCCGGACAGTAAATGGAAAATTGATCAGGACTTTATTGACAGAATCAAAAAAGAACAACAGCAGATTCTTCAGGATTACTCCAAAATGCTTAAAAAAGGCGGAAAGATGGTGTATGCTACTTGTTCTATCTTACCTTCTGAAAACAACCTTCAGGTAGATGAATTCATTAAAAACAACCCTGGATTCAAAATGATTAAGGATGAGAAGGTAATGCCAAGCGAAGGATACGATGGATTCTATATGGCATTGATTGAAAGAGTTTCTTAATTCACTTTACCACACAACTCTACATATAAAACTACTCCTTTGAGTAGTTTTTTTTGTTTTTTTAAACAAATATGTAACATTTCACGCTTATTCTCTACTAACTCTATAGATTAACCGTTTTGATGCTGTAAGTAGTTTTATAAACTCAATTACTTTATAGCCAATTATAGTATGAATACAAGAACTTAACTTTTGGGCGATCTTCTTAACCTTATCTGCTTCTATACAGTTCTAAGGATGCCAAGTATATATTCTTATTCTAAACAAAATTCCCACAAAACGATTACTCATGACATCACCGGCTGACAATGCTTCTTCCTGTTTTTAAGACCGGAAAATCATTTCAAAGTCTGAATAGTATAGTTAGTAAGAAAAACAGGATTTTAATTTACTAACAAAGGGCTTGTTAAAACCCTATAAAAACAAAACCTTCTTGCATGAGAATTGCAAGAAGGTAAAAACACAAATGATGAAAAAAAATTATTTCGAGCCACAAAGTAAGGACTAAAATTCGCATAATAAATTACCATATATTAAGAAATATGTCATTTTTATTTTGTATAGAGGTTACATGTATTTTAACCTAACGAAAAAAATTAATCAAAAACATCACAATTCTCTTAAATAGTTAATATTTTTCTTTCAAATAAATTAATTAATTGAAAATTTTAATTTATTTGAAATTTTAATTGTCATTTATAAACATCACCTTTACTTTTGTCACATAAATAATAAAAATATGTGTGGAATTGTATGTTTATTTGACGCCAAGCAGAAAACCGAGACATTAAGGCCTCAGGTTTTGGAAATGTCAAAAAAGATCCGTCATAGAGGACCGGATTGGAGTGGAGTTTTTCAGGATGAAAAAGTAGTTTTCTCTCATGAAAGACTTGCCATTGTAGATCCAACATCCGGAAAGCAACCTTTATTTACTAAAGACGGAAAAGTAGTGTTAGCCGTAAACGGTGAAATCTACAACCATAGAGAATTAAAAGAAGAATTTACCGATTATGAGTTCCAGACTCAATCCGACTGTGAGGTTATTCTGGCGCTTTACAGAAAATATGGAAAAGACTTTGTTGAAAAACTGAACGGGATTTTCGCATTTTCATTATACGATACAGAAAATGACGTGTATCTCATTGCCCGTGACCACATGGGAATCTGCCCATTGTATCAGGGATGGGATAAAAACGGAAACTATTATGTAGCTTCTGAATTAAAAGCTTTGGAAGGCATATGCAAAACCATTGAAACATTCTTACCGGGACATTTGGTATACAGCAAAGACGGAGCTGAGCTTCAGCAATGGTATACCAGAGAATGGGAAAGCTTTGACCACGTAAAAGAGAACGAAACGGATATTTCCAAATTGAGAAAAGGCCTTGAAGATGCTGTTCACAGACAGCTGATGAGTGATGTACCTTACGGAGTATTGCTTTCCGGTGGATTAGATTCTTCTGTTATTTCAGCAATAACTGCAAAATTTGCCAGACAAAGAATTGAAAGCGGTGATACTCAGGAAGCATGGTATCCAAGATTACACAGTTTTGCTGTAGGTCTTGTAGGATCTCCTGATTTAGCTGCAGCACAAAAAGCAGCGGAACATATCGGATCTGTACACCATGAGGTTAACTTTACGGTTCAGGAAGGATTGGATGCGGTACGTGATGTAATTTATCATTTGGAAACTTATGATGTAACAACCATCAGAGCTTCTACCCCGATGTATCTTTTAGCAAGAGTGATCAAATCAATGGGTATTAAAATGGTATTGTCAGGAGAAGGTTCTGATGAATTATTCGGTGGGTATTTATATTTCCATAAAGCTCCTAACGCTAAAGAATTCCATGATGAAACGGTAAGAAAACTTGGAAAACTTCACCTATACGACTGTCTGAGAGCTAACAAAGCTTTAATGAGCTGGGGAATAGAAGGAAGGGTTCCTTTTCTAGACAAAGAATTTATGGATATTGCCATGATGCTTAATCCAAAAGATAAAATGATTAATGTATCTGAAGGAAAAATTGAAAAATGGGTATTAAGAAAAGCTTTTGAAGATCTCCTTCCTGCCTCTATTGCATGGAGACAAAAAGAACAGTTTTCAGATGGTGTAGGATATTCATGGATTGATACTCTAAAAGAAGTTGCTGAGAAAGAAGTTACAGATGAGATGATGACTAACGCAAGATTCAGGTTCCCGCTAAACACCCCTCAAAACAAGGAAGAATACCGATACAGAACTATTTTTGAAGAGCACTTCCCTAGTGAAACTGCAGCGGCTACTGTTCCATCTGTTCCATCTGTAGCCTGCTCCACTCCTATCGCCCTGGAATGGGATGAAGCTTTCAAAAAGATGAATGATCCAAGTGGAAGATCAGTTAAGGTACACGAAACTTCGTATTAGTTGATTTTGAGAGTGAGAAGGTTTTAGAGTGAGGGAGAATGGTGAATTTTAGATGCTCAAAGTTTAAGGTTTGAGGTTTAAAGGTATCGTGATGCTAAATCCATTCACGATTCACTTGCAAGGCAAAATTCACTATTGATATTTACCGTTAAAAACAACATACTTTTCCCTCTTGTTTTTAACTTTCATCATAATAATTTATTAATCCTGTAGCAATACGGGATTATTTTTTGAATTAACTATAACAATATGGCATAATTTAACTGACAATCAAAAATAATATCTAATAAATAATTATATTTGGAAAACGAAAATATCAATTATAAAAAAATGAGAAGAAACCTTACTGTTTTATTTGCCTTATTATCCATCAGTTTTGCTTTTGGACAGGGAAAATATGGCAAATATCTGAACTCAAAAAAGCTTGCTTTAGCTTATAAAAGCGTGAAAGATGCTGATAAGGATGACTATTATCAACAGTTTTACTGGCTGGTAAAAGCTGAGCAGCTTAAAACCTATCCTCACCTTAAGGATATAAAGCCTGTAGTGCTGTATGAATTTGTAAAAAAAGTAAACCCTCAGAATCCTTCAAAAAAACTGGATAAAAGAGATAAAGAGCTTAGAGCTACTGCAGAATTATCTTTAAATCAATACTTCAAAAATAAAAACTTTGAAAACAATTCTGTATTAATGTACAACCTTGAGACTTACGTAGATCCATCAAAAGGACAATTCTACACTAAGGTAGATCCTGAAAAGATCAAAGAGCTGGTTCCTAAGGAATTGTTTGCCTTCAATTCTTTCAACAGAAATTTAGGAGAGGAAAAAACGTATTATCTTTGGGTGGATAAGAAAAAAGATGATCTTAATATTGTAGATATTATTCCTAATGAAAAAGAGGACAAATCCTTCTACACAAGATTAAGACAGTATCTTCCAAGCTATAAATTTTCAAAATATGTTCCGACTGTAAAAAAGGGGAACAAATCTGATAAAACAGACGTAGAATATTATTACATCATGCCTTTCGAGCAGAATACCGATAATATTGAATATAAAACAAAGGATTTCAAAAATTTCACTTTGAGCCAGTATAGAAAAGCTGGTGACGAATGGAAAGGAGTAGAAAAACCTAAAAAATAAATCAAAAAGTCCTGTGATATTTCGCAGGACTTTTTTAATTTTATATGGATTTCTTTATCTAAGAATCAAATTGCTTAAAGCAAGCACTTTTCTTCAAATAAAATAAGTCTGGACATTTTTGATTATTCCAGCCTATACAAAATGACAGAAACAAACCCTCAACAGACATCCATAAAGAAAATTCTTCCCCTGATTCTGGCTACTGCTATTTTTATGCAAATGCTGGATTCAACCATCCTGAATACTTCTCTCCCATCCATAGCCAAGGATCTTCACGAGTCTCCGCTGAATATGCAGAACGCCATTATCAGTTATGTATTGACATTGGCCGTTTTTATGCCGGCAAGTGGATTTTTGGCAGACCGTTTCGGAACCAAGAAAGTATTTATTTTCTCATTGATATTATTCAGTTTAGGTTCTTTATTCTGTTCATTATCCCAAAACCTTACCCATCTTGTTATTTCAAGAGTCATCCAGGGCGTTGGAGGAAGTTTGATGACACCAGTCGGAAAACTGGCACTCATTAAAACCTTTGATAAGAGTGAATTACTGAAAGCCATGAACTTCGCGATTATCCCTGCTCTTATCGGGCCTGTTCTCGGTCCGTTGGTAGGAGGTTATATGGTAGATTATCTTTCATGGCACTGGATATTCTTAATTAATATTCCTATTGGTTTTTTAGGGATTATTTTAGGATTAAAATTCATGCCTGATTATAAATCTGATGATGTAGATTTTGATTTAAAAGGTTTTTTAATTTTCGCTGCAGCCTCTCTCCTGCTCTCTATTTCACTGGAGCTGTTCGGAGATATGCAGAATATCTCTCCGGTTCTCATTGTATTTATCCTTGGGTTCCTGTTTCTTTACTATTATTATAAACACGCCAAAAAAGGAGGCCATCCTATTTTTCCTTTAAACCTTTTTCAGGTGAGGACTTTCCGTGTGGGCATTGTAGGAAATCTGGCAACAAGATTAGGAATTAGTTCTGTTCCTTTGCTTCTTCCACTGATGATTCAGATTGCTTATAAACAGTCTGCCGTAACTTCGGGATGGATTATTGCTCCGATGGCTCTGACTGCTATATTCGGAAAATCATCTGTTATCAAAATTCTGGATAAATATGGATATCGACAAACATTAATGCTCAACACTTTTATCATCGGAACCTTGATCTGTATGCTGGCTATTCCTGATATCCATACTTCATTATATTGGTTTGTTCCCATTATTGCAGTACTTGGATTTTTCAACTCTATCCAGTTCACATCTATGAATACCATTTCCATTGCAGATCTCCGAAATTTCCAGACCAGCAGTGGAAATTCTTTAATATCTGTTAACCAACAGCTCGCTATTGGCTTTGGAATTGCTTTCGGACTGATTGTTTTAAAATTATTTGAAGGTTCAGACCTCATCCAGGGTGAAACTCACAATGCATTCAGATACACCTTTCTTACCGTAGGAATATTAACCATCTTATCAGGATTCGTATTTAGAAGACTGCATATTTCAGATGGAAAGAATATGAAATCGAAAGATGAATAAGTAAAGATTACAGCTTTTTCAACCTCTTTACATACTCCCTTTCTACTCCCATACGAACTTATCACAGATCAATGCATCAGCCTTTTAAGTATGGTAATTTTGTTTACATAAAATCAACAATATTATGGCAACTAAAAAAGTAGAAATGGTAGTATCTCCAAGACCTGCTCACTTTGTAGGTGATGGTTTTAGAGTTCATAATTTTATTCCGGGCGTACATGGATTAGATATGAAGAGAATGGATCCGTTCATTATGCTTGATTATAATTCAAAATTTCATTTCAATGGTTCTGACAGACCAAGAGGTGTAGGAGTTCATCCACACAGAGGTTTTGAAACAGTAACCATAGCCTATAGCGGTAAAGTAGAGCATCATGACAGTGCAGGCGGCGGCGGCATTATCGGAGAAGGTGATGTACAGTGGATGACAGCTGCCAAAGGAGTTCTTCATAAAGAATATCATGAAACCGAATGGGCTAAAGAAGGAGGAATCTTTCAAATGGTTCAGCTTTGGGTAAATCTTCCGGCAAAAGATAAAATGAGTAATCCAAAATACCAGGCGATTGAAAATTCTAAGATGGAAAAAGTTGATCTTGGTGAAAATGGATATGTAGAAGTTATTGCGGGAGAATTTGATGGACACAAAGGTCCTGCGTTTACTTTCACCCCTGTTAACATGATGAATGCAAAGCTTAAAACCGGTGGTAAAGCAGAATTTAATTTTCCTGCCCATTTCAATACTGCCGCTTTGGTTATTGAAGGGAATATTACCATCAATGGGGAAGAGCATGTTAAATCAGATCATTTTGCATTATTTAAAAATGAAGGAGAAAACTTCACCATAGAAGCACAGGAAGATTCGGTTGTTTTAATCATCAGTGGAGAACCTATTAATGAGCCAATCTTTCCTCATGGACCTTTTGTGATGAATACCAGAGAGGAAATCATGCAGGCTTTTGAGGATTTCAATACCGGAAAATTCGGATATCTTGAAGATTAAAAGGATAGAATTAAATTTTCCTTAATCTTAAATGAGCTCTTTTTTTACTAACTTTATATATCATTAATCGGGGTAAAGTGTAAAAGATTAATGCCAAGGAATATTTGAGGATATAAACCTTATAGGTTATTGAAATCTATAAGGTTTGTTTTCTCAACAATTTTTATCTCATAAAAAATATTAATTTCTTTACCAAAGACCTCTAATAAACTTTTAATACAAAAATTATGAAACCTGAATTTGAAAACATACCTCTTGTAAAAACCGAAAAAAGATTTCAAATAGAAGTTAATGGACATTATGCCTTCATTGATTATCGCGAAACCACACACCAGATTGCTTTAATACACACTGAAGCTGATCCGGAACTTGGAGGAACAGGAGCGGCATCTGCTGTTGTGGAAAAAACATTACACTATATTGAAGAAAGCGGTAAAAAACTTCTTCCGTTCTGTCCATACGTTTTTGCCTTTATCAAAAAGCATCCGGAGTGGAAACGTATTGTAGATGAAAAGTTTGACGGATACGATAAGCTGTAAATTTTCATCAACATTTATTTAAACTAACATTAAAAGCATTACATCATTATGTCAAATATTGGACTTATCATCGAAGAAAAAGCAGCAGACATCGGGAACTTCCTGGTAGGAAGACTTCTTCCGTTCCGTGAAAAAAGAGCGGTGGGGCCTTTTGTTTTTATCGACCATATGGGACCTTCAGAATTAAAGGATTATCAAAATCTTGACGTGCCACCACATCCACATATCGGATTATCTACATTGACTTATCTGCTTGAAGGCTCTATTTTTCACAGAGACAGTATTGGAAGCGCTCTTGAGATCAAACCCGGTGCTGTTAACTGGATGACGGCCGGAAAAGGAGTGGTACATTCTGAAAGAACTCCTGAATATTTAAGACACAGCGACAAGAGACTTCACGGATTCCAGATCTGGGTAGGTCTTCCCAAACATCTTGAACAATCTGAACCTACTTTCCATCATATTGAAGCGGATGAAATTCCGGTTTGGGAGGAAGATGGGATTCAATATAAATTAATTGCCGGAGAAGCATTCGGAAAAATCTCTCCAGTTCCTGTACACAGTAAATTATTTTTCATCGAAATCAAAACCAAAGAACCTAAGAAAATAAGCATTGGAAAAGATCTTTATGGAGAATCTGCCATGTATGTTCTGGATGGAACGGTAACTACTGAAGGGAACTCTTATGGATCAAAACAACTGATGATCGCGAAAGATACCAAGCTTTGTGAGTTTGATATGAGCGAAAACGGTACAGTTTATCTTTTCGGAGGAGAGCCTTTTGATGAAGAACGTTTTATCTTCTGGAACTTTGTGAATTCTGACAAGGAAATAATCAATCAGGCTAAAGTAAACTGGAATGATCAGAATCATGATGCATTTCCTTTGGTTCCGGGTGATGAACAAGAATATGTACCGCTACCCAAAGCGATTTTAAACAGAAAATAATCTCCCCAAACAGAAAACCATGAAAATATTAGCATTTGCAGGAAGCAGCTCCTCTACTTCTATTAACAGAGAACTGGTAAAGTTTGTTTTAAAGGATTTTCAGGAAGAAGAGATCAACCTCATTGACCTGAATGACTTCACAATGCCTGTTTTCTCTGTGGATCTTGAAAAGAAAGGGTTTCCGGATGAAGCTCACCATTTTTTAAAGGTCATTGAAGAATGTGATGTTATCATTTGTTCTCTTGCAGAACACAACAGATCTTACAGTGCCGCTTTTAAAAACGTTTTTGATTGGGCATCAAGGATTAATGTGAAGGTGTTTCAAAACAAGCCGATGCTCCTTATGAGTACTTCTCCCGGAGGGTATGGCGGCGGAAACGTTATGAATACAGCCAAGACATTCTTCCCTCAATTTGCTGCAGACATCAAGGATACTTTTTCATTGCCGAAATTCTATGAGAATTTTGATCTTGAAAGTGGAGTGATTAATCCTGAGATGCTCGGTGAACTGAAAACAAAGATTGAAAATTTTAAAAATCTAATAAAAAACAATGACTAAAGGAAGACTAGAAGCTTTCAGTGATGGGGTTCTGGCGATCATTATTACGATCATGGTTCTTGAACTGAAAGTACCTGAAGGAGGCAGCTGGGCCAGTCTCAAAGCGCTTCTACCTAAATTTTTAGCTTATATTTTCAGTTTCATTTATGTAGGTATTTACTGGAATAACCATCATCACCTATTTCAGGCGGTGAAAAAGGTAAACGGAGGTATTCTCTGGGCCAATCTTCATTTATTATTCTGGCTTTCCATGATGCCTATTGCTACAGAATGGATTGGCACTACCGGTTTTGCAGAAAACCCTGTAGCAACCTATGGTATTGTCCTCGTATTATGTGCAATTGCCTACAGCATTCTGGAGAATGTTATTATCCGATGTGAAGGTGAAAACTCAAAGCTGAAGGAGGCTATACACGCAAAGTATAAGGAGAATATATCTATTATTTTTTATATTTTAGGAATCGCTACTTCATTTTTTTATCCTTATATTGCCATAGGTTTTTATTATATAGTGGCTCTTATATGGCTGATTCCGGACCAAAGAATCGAAAAATCATTAAAAGACAATTAATATGGAAACACACGAATATCCTAACGGCGACATCACTGTCATCTGGCAGCCTCAAAAGTGTATCCACTCGGCTGTATGTGTAAAATTGCTTCCCAAAGTCTACAATCCAAAAGACAGACCCTGGATAAAAGCAGAAAATGCAACCCCTGAAGAATTAAAAAATCAGATAGATCAATGCCCATCTGGAGCATTAAGTTATAAATTCAATACTGGAAAATAATGGCAGTAACGGTAAAAGCAAGTTTAGGAAAAACAAAATATTATACAGAGGTAACAGCGGGAGAAAATACAATCATTACCGATGAACCTATAGATAAAGGCGGACAGAACAAAGGTTTCAATCCCATGGAAATTCTGGCTACTTCTTTGGCAAGCTGTACTGCAGCAACCCTAAGAATGTACATAGAAAGGAAGGAATGGGATGTGGAAAACATCCATGTAGAAGTAGAACTTGAAAATTATCCCTTGACAAAAAAAGCGATCTTCAAAAGAGATATCAGCTTTGATGGAGTTTTGGATGATGAACAGTTGAAAAGACTACATACCATTGCTGATGCCTGTCCCGTACATAAAATATTAACCAACGATATAGAAATACTAACTAAATTCTCATAAAACATGATCGAAGTAAAACAAAACAACGACGAGAAACACGGAAGTTTTGAAGCTTTCATAGATGGAAAACGCGCAGGAATGATGACGTATACCTGGGCAGGAGAAGAAAGATTTATTATAGACCACACGGAGGTGGAAGAAGCCTACAACGGAAAAGGTGTAGGTAAGGAAATGCTTTTGGCTGCTGTAAATTTTGCAAGAAAGGACGGGAAGAAAATCATTCCTCTTTGTCCCTTTGCTAAAGCCAGTTTCCAAAAGAGTGAGGAATTGCAGGATGTTTTAGTGAATTAATCACTGTTTCCACCCTTACAATACAAACCTTTCAGAGCAGATCTGGAAGGTTTTTTTCATGCATATATTTTTATTTTTAACGCTTAGGCTCTTTCTTAACGCAAAGTTTTTATTTACAGCACGGATTATTTTTAAGGGAGCTAAGAAAGAATCGATTTTCAATCGATTTGATGAAGCGAACTGCCACTCGTTATCACTATAAACAATTTGGTGACTATATACAATTTTACACCACTGTCATTGACTACGTCGAATCTTCGATTTCTGACAAAGGAAGAATCTCATAATATGGCTTAGATTCTTCATTTCACTTCGTTACATTCAGAATGACAGAATCATAATAATAAGATAACCGCATTAGTGTAAAATTGTATATAATTACCAAAAATTTAAAATGGTGAAAAGTATAGAGAATAATTGCTTTTATGAGCTCCATAACTTCCAGCTTCAAACCTTTCTGAAAAATATAGGTTTTATCCCGAGCTTAGATCTCTTTCAAAAAGTAATTGTATAAAAATTGTCTCTGAACTAAATTCACGATTCACGATGGTTCTTTTTTATATATTTGCTAAAATTTAAAATCTAAGCATGAATCCAGGAACTATCCTTTTGCTGTTTGTCTTTATCTACTTCATCGGCCTTTTGGTGATCTCTTATTTCACCAGCCGGAATTCTGACAACCAGTCCTTCTTTATCGGTAATAAAAAAAGTAAATGGTGGCTCGTTGCATTCGGAATGATAGGGACCAGCTTAAGTGGGGTTACCTTTATTTCAGTTCCGGGAACTGTTGGCAAAATGACCGGCTCCGAATATATTTATGGTGGTTTTGAATATTACATGATGGTAATTGGCTTCTTTATAGGATATTTTATTGTTGCAGCCATCCTTTTGCCACTGTATTATAAGATGAATCTTACTTCCATATATACGTATTTGGGGAAAAGATTCAATGTGGAAGCGCATAAAATCGGATCCATATTCTTTATTATTTCAAGAGCTATTGGTGCTACAGCAAGATTATATCTGGTGGTAAATGTGTTGCAGATTTTCCTTCTTGAAGGACTGGGAGTTCCATTTTGGGTAACTTCCATGATTCTTTTGCTAATGGTTCTTCTCTATACTTTTGAAGGGGGCGTAAAAACCATTGTGATTACAGATACATTGCAGACTTCTTTCATGATTATCAGTTTAGTGGCTTGTATTGTCTATATTCTATCCAATCTAAATCTGTCTTTTGGTGAAGCATACACGATTTTGGGGCAGAAAAATTATACTCACTTCATCAATTTTGATCCTAACTCCAAGACATTTTTCCTAAAGACCATTCTGGGTGGAATCTTCATTACCATTGCCATGACCGGACTGGACCAGGAAATGATGCAGAAAAATATCTCTGTAGACAATCTTAAAAACTCAAAGAAAAACATGCTAACTTTCGCAGGAACCCTTCTGTTAGTTAATCTTGCTTTCTTATTTTTAGGAGGATTACTTTATCTTTTCGCCTTACAGCATGGTGCAGAATACGGAACTACGGGAACTGATCCTGTGAGCAATATCTTCGGGTTCAAAGATGCTGCAGGAAACATCAAGAATATCATGGGAGATGATCTTTTCCCTGCTTTATCTCTTAATGGGTATTTCCCAATGGCCATTTCCGTTATTTTCATCATCGGATTGATTTCAGCGTTATTCCCTTCTGCGGATGGAGCATTAACAGCGGTAACAAGCTCGTATTGTGTAGATTTGTTAAACCTTAACGAAGATAAAACCAAAACTGAAAAAGAAAAGAAAAGACTTCGTATGAAAGTGCATTTAACATTCACTGTTATGTTTTTCATCCTAATCATGGTGTTCAAAGCACTGAATGACAAATCTATTGTATACCTGATTATGGAAATTGCAGGATATACGTATGGACCTCTATTAGGACTTTTTGCTTTCGGGATTTTCACTAAGTTTCAGATTTCCAAAAAGTACTCTATTCTTATGGTAACAATTCTAGCCCCTATCATCACTTATTTAATCAATTTTGCAGTTACTTCTTATACGGATTACAGAATTGGTGTGGAGCTGATTGTTCTTAATGGATTATTGACCTTTATTGGATTATGGATGGTGAAGGATAAGCAGCATTTAAGAATCGTTTAATCCATAATAACCCCAAAATATCAGTAATGAAATTATTCGTTTTTCTGGCCTTCAGCTTGTTTGCAGGTACATCTGCAAACGCACAGAATGCTATTGATTTTGCCAATCTTACAAGGTATAAAGATGAAAATACAAGCATTTTAAATTCAAAGAAAAATGTGGATGTTGTCTTTATGGGCAATTCCATTACAGAAGGCTGGGTAAAGAGTCATCCGGAGTTTTTCTCTGAAAACAATTATACGGGCAGAGGAATCAGCGGACAAACTACGTCACAGATGTTGTTACGCTTTCAGAATGATGTTATCGCTTTAAAACCTAAGCTGGTGATCATTAATGCAGGAACTAATGATATTGCTCAGAATACAGGCATTTATGATGCTGATTTTACTTTTAATAATATCAAAGCTATGGCTGATATTGCTCAAAACAACGGAATTAAAGTAATCATTGCTTCCGTATTACCCGCTGCTGCATTTCCATGGCGTAAAGAAATAACGGACGCCCCCCAAAAAGTAGATGCCCTAAACAACAGATTAAAGCAGTATGCGAACAATAACAGACTCATGTTTGTAGATTATAATACTGCGATGCGTGATGCAAAAGGCGGGATGCGCGAAGGACTTTCAAAAGATGGCATCCATCCGGTTCCTGCAGGGTATGCAATCATGGAACCAATGATTAAAAATGCAATCAATAAAACATTAAGAAAAAAATAAAAATTTCAAAAAATATATTTATTAATTATGAGAAAAATTATTTCATTTTTCATCTTTGTGTTAACGTTCGGTTCTTTGGCGGCTCAGGAAAATTTTGAATTGTCCACGTTGAGAATAGGGCCTTACAAAATCTTTATGGAAAAAAGTGAGGTTGAAAAAATTTCAGGGACTAAACTGAAAATTTCTGATGGGGAACAAAAAAATGGGGTGAAATACAATGGAGAGCTTATCAATATTGAAATCTTCCAAGGCTATGGTGGCGATGCAAAACCTGATGCCGTTACAATCGCAGGAATGACAACCACCAGTAAAAAATTCAGAACCAAAAGCGGAATGGGTGTGGGAAGTACCAGAGATGAACTTATCAATGCTTACAAAAACTATCCTATATTTAGTGTTCGTCCGGAGGTTGATGACAATGGTAAACGCATTAAAGATGCGGGATACTTTAATATTGAGGACTATGATGCCGGAACACAGTTAACATTTAAATTTGTTAATAATATTGTTACAGAAGTTACAGTTTACATCAACGAAGGCTGCTAAAAGCAGGAGAATATTCAAATCGACCAAAATCCGGATATAAAAATCCGGATTTTTGCATTTCCATAAGCCGGTAAAAAATTGTAAATTCGCGTGCAAATAAATCAGATATAATGAGTAAAAGTATTGAAGAGTTAAAATCTCTTACTACACAGATCAGAAGAGACATTTTAAGAATGGTTCACGCTGTAAATTCAGGACACCCGGGAGGAAGCTTAGGCTGTACAGAGTACTTTACAGCACTTTACGGAAAGGTGATGAACTATCATCTTCCTTTTACGATGGAAGGCAAGAATGAAGATCATTTTTATCTATCAAACGGGCACATTTCTCCTGTGTACTACTCTACTTTGGCAAGATTCAACTTCTTTCCGGTAGAGGAATTGAGTACTTTCAGAAAGCTTGATTCAAGATTACAGGGGCACCCTACTACTCACGAAGGTCTTCCAGGAATCAGAATTGCTTCAGGTTCTTTAGGACAAGGTCTTTCTGTAGCTTTAGGAGCTGCTTTAGGTAAAAAAATGGACGGAGATCAATCTCTTGTTTACACTCTTCACGGAGATGGTGAACTTCAGGAAGGTCAGATCTGGGAAGCACTGATGTTTGCTGCGGCTAAAAAAGTAGATAACATCATTTCTACTATCGACTACAACGGACGCCAGATTGACGGCGATACAGATGATGTATTAAGCCTTGGAAATCTTCATGCTAAACTTGAAGCTTTCGGATGGATTGTTTTAGAAGAAAAGAATGGTAACGATCTTGAAGCTGTAATCGGTATTCTTGAAAGAGCAAAAGCTGAAACAGGAAAAGGAAAACCTGTAGCCATTATCCTTCACACAGAAATGGGTGCTGGAGTAGATTTCATGATGGGATCTCACGCTTGGCATGGTAAAGCTCCTAATGATGAGCAATTGGATACTGCATTCAAACAATTGTACCTGGAAGCTCCTGCTGACTACTAATATCTAACCATCAGTTAACATCTCGATTAATAAAAATAAAAATGAAATATACATATACAGAAAAAAAGGACACGCGTTCAGGATTCGGAGCCGGATTAGCTGAGCTTGCTGACAAAAATCCTAATGTAGTAGCACTTTGTGCAGACCTTATCGGATCTTTAAAAATGGAGAAATTCATTGAAAAAGCTCCTGAAAGATTCATTCAGGTAGGTATTGCAGAAGCTAATATGATGGGTATTGCTGCAGGTCTTAGCATCACTGGAAAAATTCCTTTCACAGGAACTTTCGCTAACTTCTCTACTTCAAGAGTATATGACCAGATCCGTCAGTCTATTGCTTATTCTGGAAAAAATGTGAAAATCTGTGCATCTCACGCAGGTCTTACATTAGGAGAAGATGGAGCTACTCACCAGGTATTGGAAGATATCGGGATGATGAAAATGCTTCCTGGAATGACTGTAATCAACCCATGTGACTACAACCAGACAAAAGCGGCTACTCTTGCTATTGCTGATTTTGAAGGTCCTGTATATTTAAGATTCGGTAGACCAACTGTTCCTGTATTTATCCCTGAAGATATGCCTTTCGAAATCGGAAAAGGAATTATGCTTCAGGAAGGTACTGATGTAACAATTGTTGCAACAGGACACCTTGTATGGGAGTCTCTTGTAGCTGCTGACGAGCTTGAAAAAGAAGGAATTTCTTGTGAAGTGATCAACATCCACACTATTAAACCTTTAGACGAAGAGATCATTTTAAAATCTGTTGAAAAAACAGGAAAGATCGTTACTGCTGAAGAGCATAACTACCTTGGTGGTTTAGGAGAGTCTGTTGCAGGAATGCTTGCAAGAAAAAGACCTACAAGACAGGAATTCGTAGCGGTAAATGATACTTTCGGAGAATCTGCAACACCTGCTGAATTGATGAAGAAGTATAAGATTGATGCTGAAGCTGTAAAAGAAGCTGTAAAAAGAATTTTAGCGAACTAATAAAGTATTTTCAAATGATAAGATAAAAGCCGTCTCAGTGAGACGGCTTTGTTTTTATTGTTAAAAAAATTATTTCAATCCAAAGTTTTTAGAGATTCCTACTCCAATCTCTTTTCCGAAAGAAAATTCAAAATTACTATTGGTAGCATCAATGCCATCTGCCTTTAAATGACTGTATTTAATCCCACCAATATTGAAGTTTAATCCAAATCCATTTTTGAAGTTGATGAACAATGCAGGGGTAAAGTTGGTATAAAACCCATTAGCTTTCACTTCACTGGTAGAGCCCAAGGTCGTTGTTTTCAGGTTTTGATATTGGTAACCAGCACCTAAGTCTCCATAAACAGCAAAAATATCACCTAAAGGAACTGCATAACGAACGAATGGGCCAATAGCAAACTCATTTGTTTTTATACTAGAGGCATTGTTATTGGAACCTTCCTCTTGTTTCCCGGAAGTAATAACAAAATTGATCCCTACTGTCCAGTTTTTGTGGAACTGATAACCTACCGTTGGAGTAAAGGTAAACGCTTCAGTACTGGAAACTTTGTTACCCATGAATTTGTTGTTGTTATTACTATACCCAATGTTTCCACCTACTAGCAAGGTATTTTTCTGAGCACTTACCACTCCAAATGCTGCAATGGCAGCCATCACTAAGATTTTTTTCATACTTTTTTGAATTTTAATCTTTTATTAACAACTAGCATGTCAAATCATAAAATTAGTTAAATAAAAATTAACAAAACAGAGAGTATAATTGCTTAAAAATTTGAAACATTATTAACAATACCTGTAATACATTTGTAAATAACGGGTATTCAAAAATCTCATGTAAAAATAGAGACTATAGCCGGAGCTATAGCCTCTGCATGAATTGCCTTAGTGTTACATTTTAAAAGCTTTTTTTAATCATATTTTTCTATGTATCATTAAGCTTATCTTGTCAGGATAATCTTATGCGTATAGGTTTCCTTATCTTTGGTTTGCACACTGAGCATATAGACGCCTCCGGGTAATGTTGCCGGCAAATCAATGGTTTTAGCCCTGAATTTTGAACGGAACACTTCTTTCCCGAAAGTATTGTTGATGAAAATATCGGCATCTGTAAAATCGATATTTCCCTGTAAGGTAACCTGTCCCCTGGTAGGATTAGGAAATAAGGTTAAGACTTTTTCTGCAGGCACAGTTTTCATTGCATGGGCAGAAGTTGCCGCTGCAGGATTATAAACATTTTCCTGGTAGGCATAATGGATGTTTAAATCATGTGTAGCATATAAAGTTTGTTTCATAGTAAAACCAACACTTGTATATGGTTCAAAAGTTATAAATTCTATGGTCCCTTTATTAGGGTTTTGAGGATCTGTTTTTAGTCCACCAGAAAGATATGTAGGACCAGAAACACCGGTTGTAACAATTTCAACCTCATTATCAAATACCTGAACAATAGGTTTACTGTTACTGCTAATACCAATCACAAGCTTTGTATAGGTTTTAGCACCAGGGAAGTGAAGGGATTGACTAACTACTTTACGAGGATTCTCATTGATATTCTGGATCAATTTAGAGAAATCGATTTCATTGGGACCTACAGCATTTTGAGGATTCTGGATTGAACATTTACAACCTTCAGGAAGTTCATGAGTTTCATTACTTGCATAGACTCTATTAAGCTGATAGGCGTAATACACCCGAAGTCCTCCATTAAGACCTACTGCAGAGCTAAGCTTCAATACAACCCGGTCGTAAGGTTTGGTGGTGGTAATTTCTATCGTCCCCCTACTGGGATCCGTGGCTCCGATTTTAAGGATTTCATTGTTAACAATCTTAAAATCATTGTTTGAAACGTTTCCGTTAAAGGTTTCCACAGAAACGCCTCCCAGCAATTGTACCGATAAGCCAACCTGATTGGTGCCAATACCGATGACCACTTTTGAGTTTGTTTTTACCGAAGGAAAAGACAGTCTTTGCTCAACACTCGCAAGCGCTCCCAGTGGAATATTCATGAACGCGTAACTGTTCTCATCAGACCCAACCACATTTTCCGCGTTTTGAACAGAGCAAAGAACGCAAATTCCAGAAGTTTGCGAACTCTGGCTGCTTACATAAACTTGCTGTTCACTGATGGGTATGGGTGGTATCTCAATCTGATAAGCATAATAGAGTGCATAATTATGCGGAGTATCTGGTCCAGATTCATACCTTAATACAATTCGGTCATAAGGTTTGTTAGTTGAAAATTCTATAGTTCCTTTCCCAATGCTGTTAGGGGAAAGAATTGGAATAAAGATGTTCCTCACAACCTTAGAATCATTATTGGAAATATTTCCGTTAAAGGTTTCCACAAAAACTCTATCCAAAGTTAAAATATCCTCAATTTGAAAACCTATGACAACTTTGCCGTTAGTTATTACCGAAGGGAAAATCAGGGTTTGCTCAATTTTATTACCAGGCTCCATCTCATCCATGTATATCACAGCATAATCGTCTTCATAGGACCCGACTGCATTTTCTGGACTTGTGACAGAACACCCAAGACAAGATCCAAAAATTTGATAAGCCTGGCTGCTTGCATACACCTTTTCTGCATATACCAGCGTGTTCGTAATGAACATCAATAAAGATAACAGTATTGCTCTTTTAAGGATACAGCCTGCTAATAAATATTTTTTCATACTATAAAGATTTTGGGGGTTAGTTTTTTTGAAAAATAGAGACTATAACAGGAGCTATAGCCTCTACATGAATTGCCTTAGTGTTACATTTTAAAAGCTTTTTTTAATCCTATTTTTCTAGGTATCATTAAGCTTACCTTGTCAGAATAATCTTATGCGTATAGGTTTCCTTATCTTTGGTTTGCACACTGAGCATATAGACGCCTCCGGGTAATGTTGCCGGCAAATCAATGGTTTTAGCCCTGAATTTTGAACGGAACACTTCTTTCCCGAAAGTATTGTTGATGAAAATATCGGCATCTGTAAAATCGATATTTCCCTGTAAGGTAACCTGTCCCCTGGTAGGATTAGGAAATAAGGTTAAGACTTTTTCTGCAGGCACAGTTTTCATAGCATTGCCAGAAGTTACCGCTGCAGGATTATAAACATTTTCCTGATAAGCATAATGGATGTTTAAATCATGTGTAGCATATAAAGTTTGTTTCATAGCAAAATCAACACTTGTATATGGTTCGGAAGTTATAAATTCTATGGTCCCTTTATTAGGGTTTTGAGGATCTGTTTTTAGTCCACCAGAAAGATATGTAGGACCAGAAGCTCCGAATACAACGATGTTAACCTCATTATTAAATACCTGGGCAATAGGTTTACTGTCACTGCTAATACCAATCACAAGCTTAGTATAGGTTTTAACGCCAGGGAAGCGAAGGGATTGACTAGCTACGGTCTCAGCATTCTCATTGATGTTCTGGATCAATTTAGAGAAATTGATTTCATTCGGACCTACAGCATTCTGCGGATTCTGGATTGAACAGTTACAACCCTGAGGAAGCTTATGGGTTTCACTACTTGCATACACTCTATCAAGCTGATAAGCGTAATAGACCCTAAGTCCTCCATTAAGACCTACTGCAGAGCTAAGCTTCAATACAACCCGATCGTAAGGTTTGGTGGTGGTAATTTCTATCCTCCCCTTAGTGGAATCTGTGGCTCCGATTTTAAGGATTTCATTGTTAACAATCTTAAAATCATTGTTTGAAACGTTGCCATTAAAGGTTTCCACAGAAACGCCTCCCAGCAATTGTACCGATAAGCCAACCTGGTTGGTGCCAATACCGATGACCACTTTTGAGTTTGTTTTTACCAAAGGAAAAGACAGTCTTTGCTCAACACTCGCAAGCGCCCCCAATGGAATATTCATGAGCGCGTAATTGTTCTCATCAGGCCCAACTGCATTTTCTGCGTTTTGAACGGAACAAAGAACGCAAATTCCAGAAGTTTGAGAACTCTGGCTGCTTACATAAACTTGCTGTTCACTGGCTGGTATTGATATTGGTGGTTTCTCAATCTGATAAGCATAATAGAGTATATAATTACGCTGAGTATATAGCCCAGGTTCATACCTTAATACAATTCGGTCATAAGGTTTGTTGGTTGAAAATTCTATAGTTCCTTTCCCAATGTTGTTAAGGGAAATATCTTGAATAAAGATGTTGCCGACAGCAATAGAATCATTATTTGAAATATTTCCGTTAAAGGTTTCTACAAAAACTCCATCCAAAGAGAAAAATATATTGAACTTAAAACCTATCACAACTTTGTTGTTAGTTGTTACTGAAGGGAAAATCAGGGTTTGCTCAATTTTCCCACCAAGGTCCAGCATTTTCAAGGATATTAAAGCATAATTGTTTTCATCGGGCCCGACTGCATTTTCTGGGTTTTTGACAAAACATTCATCACAAGATTCAGAAATTTGATAAGTCTGGCTGCTTGCATACACCTTTTGTGCATATACCAGCGTGTTCGTAATGAACACCAATAAAGGTAGCAGCATTGCCTTTCTAAGGATACCAACTGCTAATAAATAATTTTTCATACTATAAAGATTTTGGGTTTTAGTTTTTGCTTTTTCACTCAAATTTTAAATATAAATTCTGAGTGAAATAAAAATAAGATACAAGCATTATCCTACCATCTGGAAAGAACATGTTTTAAATCGGCTACATTGAAAACTTTCTGGTAATTTCAATTCTAATACCTACCTGTACACAAATTGATTAAAAAAACAACTAACACCACGCGTAATAATTAACTTTTTTAATCATTGTATTAAGTATTTTTTTAGGTTAATTATTTTTAAAATTAAGGGTAAAATAAACCTATTAAACAGCCAGGTACAATCCATTCAATAGTGACTCTCTTATAGAAATGAGAAAAAAGGTAAAAAATTATTGATTCTCATAGTCATAGTTTTTGGTGTAACATCTAAAGTAAAACAAACTTATTCAACTTTACCATATCAAATATATAAAAAAAATATTAATAAAAAAATATCAACAATAAATGAATTTCATTGAATTAATTAAATGAAATATTACAATTTTACAAATAATAAAGAATACTAAATTTAACTTAAAGTCATTTTTTTATAAACAAATTGCGGGCTGTTTCTTCGAAACAGCCCGCAGCCTTTTATTGAATAATCACTCATTCAATGTTGGAGTTTTATACAATGTTTTAATAACCACCCCGTCAAAAATTCTTTGAATTTTTGCCACCCCTCCAGCGGCGGAGGTGAATGGTTATACCTATAGTTGTCATGGTTGTAGCTTCTACCCTACTAATTATTTTGTTTTTTTACTATTCCGATTCATTGAAAGGAATTCCAACAGCAATCAGGATTGGACATAATATTTCCTTTATATAATCATCTTCTCTCTCAATAGATTTCTTTGAGCCTGAAAAGTAATTGCTGATTCTATAATTTTTCACAAACTGGTTACGCTTCTTTCCAATAGAATAATAATACCCGCCTCTTTCATCATTGATAAAATAAGTCATTTCATCAAAGGTCATGATCTTTTTGGAGAGGAGCCATTTTTTGTAAATACACTTCTCTGATTTATCAAAAATATATTTAACAGGAATTCTGAAAAAAAGGTCAAACAGAAAATAGATCATATAAATTGCCCATATCATCAAAGCTATTTTAAACTGATCTCCGGACATTTTATCCATAAAGTAATAGATAATCACAGGAAGAGCAATAGCTCCCAATGCCAGACACCATACCAGAGTTTTCAAAAAATTATAATTGGGCATTATACTGATTTCACTGCCGTTCTCTTCAAATTTATAACGGTCTGTTATATTCATTCCCAGGCTCATTAATTTTCATGATGTCTTCTGTTTCATTCACCATTTTTTGGATTCCTTTGTGCGTAAGAGCCTGTCCGATGGTCAGATGTTTTTCTTTTCCATCTACTTCAAAATAAATAGACAATATCACATTAGTGGTAATAAAGCCCATATACTTTGTTGCCAGCACGTGGAAATTGGTAAAATCCTTTAAATCATAGGTTCTGGCCGGAACAAAGATGGTATGTTTCCCGGTAATCGTTTTTCTATCCATATCGATGATCAATTTCTTCGTAAAAAAATTGATAGCAATAAGCACTACTAGCGCAATGAGAATAAGGCTGAGGATTCTTACATCCTTAAAGACCAGTCCTGCTATTATTAAAAAGAAAAGACATAAAACAGAAACAAAAACCGGTTGATTTTTAAAAATGTACTGGTTTCCTTCCTGTTTGTAAAATTTGTATGAGTTCATAATAATTTGTTTATATAATGATTTAGATATTCTAAAGATTAATCTTCTTATGGTTGGTACCGTTGTGCTATTTCATCTTCATTAATGGTTTTCAGGGTATTTAAGTCTGTTCTGAAATAAGTATCATGAATAGAAAAATAGGCATCCATTTTTATTTCAGTTTGTTCCGATGCTTTCTTCCAGCAATCAGAAAACCATTGTTCAAACAGTTTATATTTTTCATCATCATATTCATCCAGAATATCATCAAAATCATCTCCTTCGTAATGATCCTGAAAATCTGAGAAGATATTCCATATTTTTTCCGGGATCAGAGCATTCCAATCTCCGTCTTTTTCAGCACCGCCGTCCTTTTTAGAGGGCAAAGAAACAGTATTGGTAGCAATGTTACCTTTTCTATCTACTCCCCAGAATACAATATCCAGATATTCATATTCATACTCGAAATAGAATGCCTTGATATCAGACTTTCCCTTGTTATCAACATAACTGATATTCTCTCCATTCAACAGATGAATCAGGTCTTCTGTAAGCTGTACACTGGTTTCTTCCAGGTATTTTTTAAATTCAATATTGAGTTTTTTAAGGTCTTCCATAGACTGATTCTGTTTAAAAGATTATGATCTGTTAATTTTTCTACCTACTAGTTTTTCTAGTTCTGAAAACATTTCTTCAAGAGGCAAAACCTGTAAATCCTGATGATTTCTCAACCACTGCGAATGTAATACAATTAAGTCTTCTTCTAAGCTGTAAAATGAACTATTTTTAAGTTTATCTCTGGTTTTATTGGGTCCAAAATATTCGCTTTTCAGATATTTTTCTAATTCTCCTTCTTCCAGATTTTCTACTATTGAACTTTGCTCAAGAAAAAGAGCAAGGTGTTTTTGCGCCCCTATTTTTCTTAATCCCTCTTCAATATTTCTGTTGAGCTCCGGTGACCATCCTGAATTCCATACAAACTGGGAAAAATTCCCATTGGAATATTGCGCCAGGTAGTAATCAAGATAATAGCCGATAATAGAATCTTCGTGCATGTTTTCCACTTCAAATCCTTCTTCGTTCAGGAGATTCACCACTGAAATATTGGAAAGGATCAAATCATAAGGATCATTACTGTTGTAAGATGTGTCTGAGACAATTATTTTATTCTGCTTCATATTATATAATTAAATGTGTTTTTTTCTTCATCCTTTCAATTGCCCCAGGTTTCCATCCAATCCAGATATTCACTTTTATGCTCATTATCATTAAGTCTGATAATTATATTTTTCAGATCCTGCTTCTCAAATTCATAATCTGAAACGGTAAAAATCAAGAAAATATCTTTCCCAATAATATTTTTAAAAAAGTTTTCATTTTTAAGCTTTTCCAGTACTTCAATGCAGATAGCGTAAAGCTTGGTCTGAAATCCCTGAAACCACTCATCATCTTCATATTCATTTTCGTACTTATCAAGCTCTGTTCTCAGGCTGGTACAGATCTCATTAAATTCCTGATCTGCACCTTCCATTTCATATGTCCATTCAGCAGGTTCGTATTTATAATAGACAGCATCATCCTCATCCCTATTTTTAAGCGTTTCTAATGTATTGGAAGAAGGACAAACGGTCATTGCTCCCTCATCACTATACAATGCAAAACTGTAAATATTTTCAGCACCATGCTTTTCATACATTTCTAAAAAAGCTTTCTTTGCTGCTGCTTCTATCTTTTGTTTCAGCGTCTCAAAATCCATGCTTCGTTTCTTTTTTTTAAATGGGCGGTAAAATTACCCTTATTCAGCCAAACCAGATACTTATATTTATTAATAGTCCAGCCAGTTTCATGATTATGACTAGCTTATTTTATAATTTTAAAGTTACTTGCTTTTTTTATACATGATCCAACCGGGAATTATAATTACTGCTGCAATGAGCATTGGAATCAAGTCTCCATAGGTGAACAGCCAGGAAGTCTCTTTAGATGGACCTATTTTTATAACAACTATCAGGCAAAAACCTATAATAATCATGATAATGCTTAGTGTCTTTTTCATAGTATTATATTGTAATGGTTATCAATTTATTAATCTACAAAATTGTTGTAACGGTTAAGAACAGTACCCGCTTCACTTTCAAGGTCATCAAGATCGTGATTCAGTTCACTGTTGTTTTCATTCAGACTTCGCTGCACAATTCTCATCTTACCCAGAAAATCATTCAAGGCATTATTAAGTGCAGTATAGCTGCTTTCTTTCTGCTTCTCAGAAGAGGGAATTTTTTCATCAATATTCCTTGTGTATAGTTTTTCCATCTGCTGATATTGTTGGGCAAATTTCTGTTTGTAAGCATTCAAATTATTAATTTCATAAGAATCATCAATGATTTTTTGCGTAAGTTCCATTGCTTCCTTAGATTGAATGATGTGATCTTTTAATGGATGGTCTTTAAGAACTTCCATTTCAGCCTTATCTGCTTTTGGAGAGAGTTGGGAAAACAGTTCATTCGCTGCACTACGGTTCTCCTGAATAAGTTTTCTGGCCTTTCCACTGATTTCAGTGATTTTCTTTCCTTTATCATCCTTCCAGTCTTCTGCTGTTTTATAGGTTTCCAGATCTTTCTTAAGGGTCTGCAACTTGGTGGCTGTGTCTTTCATCTTATCCACAAGAGCCTGATAGTCTTTTCCCAATACATTTGGAGCTTTAATCTCCTGGTTGATCCACATCATGATGGTAGGTGTAAATATTGGAGACATTCCTGAAAATTGCGGGTTGGCTGTAACGTTTTCTACATACTCATCCATTTGAGTCAGTGATTCCTGAAAGTTTTTAATGAATTCTGCCTGGGCTTCATCCATTTTCACCACTTTATTATTAAAGGAAACTATATCCCTGTTTTCATCTCCTGAATTAACATTGAAAGGGTTTACTTGTGTACTATTTCCACTTTGTGAAAGTTTTTCTTTAATCTTCTCCAGTTTATCACAGGAAATCAGAGAAAAACCAACACTCAGTATTCCCGCAATGAGCAATGATTTTTTCATAGTCTAATATTAAAAAATTAAATAGGTATTGTGTTGTGTTTTATATTAAGATCCTCCAGTTCATTAACCACTTCCTGCATGGTTTTCTTAGTGAAGGATTGGGATATAACCGGGCGCTTGAAATGGGATACATTCTTAAAATTCCCATATAAATAACATCCTAAAGGAATAATACCTATATACATTGTTCGCAGTTCAAATCCTTCAAAATCGTTAAGATCATAAATAAATTTTCGACGGTTTAATCCTCTATTAAGTAGGGTAAGACACTTTGATACAGGATCAAAACAGACACTAGGAGGCATAAAGGAAACAATTGTGAGCAACAATGAAAATATCAACATAATGATTCCTGTCTTCAGATAACTGGTATTAACCAGCACAATAATCGAAATCAGAAGCCAGGCAATCACTATAATATGCTGTAAAGACAGGTATTGCTTGACAAAATATTCTGTTCCTTCTCTTTTTACATGTTTAAATTCTTCCATACCAGTAAACGTTTGAAGTTCTAGCCGATAAATGAAAATTGATCTTCAGCTATTTTTCCGATCAATGGTAAAGGTTTTTCAACCTCATTAGCAGCATTAATGGCTCCAATTATCATCAATACTAATGGTAAAATACCTATCACTCCCAGAATCCCGATATGAGTAACCGAAATTAGAATTCCAAGTATGACTGGTAAAATAAAAGAAAGAATAACCACTCCCAGAGACTGCTTAAGGTGATATCTTAAAAGACGGTCTGGTTTATCCTTTCCTGCTATAAAAGCAATCAACCATCCGACAATGGTAATGTATGAGATGATAGATAATGTTTTATTGTCCATGATAAAGTTTTTTAAATTAATATTTTTGATTTTTTTCCTTGTCCAAAATTGCAACGGAAAAACATAATTCAAATTTTCCTGGTTACTACAAAACAACTTCAATTCAAAAAACGAATGTCTACAAAGCGTCTACAATTAATCACAAACAACTAATTAACAACCATTTAAGCCTTTACTGCATTTTCATTTTTTAGTATGAATCATTGATGGGTGTCTGCAATTTTTGTACTTTCACTTCATGAAACTGCACTTCTCTTTTTTATACTTTATATTCTTTATCTGTATTCTTTGTCCGGCACAAAATACATTCATTGATGGTCTTAAAAATCAATTGAAGAGCAACAATTCTGCTGAGGAAAAGTTTAAAATCTATAATGAACTTACAGAATATTACAGAGTCAGTGACCAATATTCTGTTGCTAAAAAATATGTTCAGGAACAATTAAAACTGGCCAAAAATGAACATAATTATACGGAAGAAGTAAAGGCTTTGGTTCAGAATGGAATCATAAAACTCAACCAATCTCAATACGATAAGGTTCCACCGCTTATTGATGATGCTAAGGCAGCCGCTCAAAAAACAACTGATAAAACAGCTTCACTATATGCTTCTTATCTGAATATCTACTATAATAATACTCTGGGAGAATCTGAAAATACCATGAAACTTATTCAGAAAACACTTCCACAGGTTGAAAAACTTCCTTCAGAAATTCTGCTGAACGCAAAACTCAATTATCTTCTATACGGCATCCACTCTGAATGGAATGATGCAAAAAACGCCACATTGTATGCTCAGAAAGCAGTGGAATTGGCTCAAAAATCTGGGAATAAAAATATGCTGAGTTCGGCTTATTCTGCCATGGCAGTCTGTTATTACTTTCCTTATGAAAAAACCGGAGACTTAAAAGATTTAAAGCTTGTTATAGAGATGTGTAAAAAAGCAGTTTCTCTTTATCAACAGTTTCCAGGGCAGGTTTCAGCCCATGCTCATGCATTAGCTTTATTAAACCTTGCCAATTACTACCTGAGCTATCCGGTTATTACTCCGGAAATTCGTGAAGAGATTCAGGATAACTCCAATAAAATTCTGACACTTACCCAACATACCACTTTAAATCAGGGAATCCAGGCGGGTGCACTCGGAATTCTCAGTAACCTTGCAACACGTGACCACAATGACGCCTTATCTGAAAAATACCTTTTAAAAGCGGAACAGATTCTATTGACTCAGAAACCTGTGTACTATCATGTAATGATTAATGTAGTCACTGATCTTTCCAAACTGTATGAAAGACAGAAAAACTATCAAAAGGCTTATGAATACCAATCTAAAGTAACAGAATACAACAATCTTCTTTACAATGAAGGACAGGCAGAAACCGCAAAAAGGCTGGAAGCCCAATTTCAGTCTCAGAAAAAAGAAGCTGAGTTAAAAGCTCTGACAGAAAAAACATTGAGTCTTAAAAAGGAAAAACTCCTGTATATCGGACTGGGAATTATAGGATTAATTGGAGCATTTTTTATGTTCCGCTCCTATCATTATAAATTGCGTTACTCTATAATACGAGAAAAAAAACTAAATACGGAAAAACACGAAGCCGAAATGATGGTCAAACTTCAGAAAGAAGAACAGGCCAGATTAAAGGTTGAACAGGAACTTCTCACCTTACAGCAGCAGAAACTTCAAAGTGAGGTCCTTGCCAGTCAGCTCCATATTCAGCATAAAAATGAAGTGCTTCAACAGCTTCAGACCCAACTTTCGGATACAGATATTAATATCAACCAGGTTGTAAAAGAACAAAATCGAGTGGATAATGATTTTGAAAAGATCAGGTTTACCATTCAGGAATTACATCCTGACTTCTTCAAAAATATTAATGAAAAAGCCAAACAGAAATTGACACCGCTGGACTTGAAATATTGTGCTTACCTCTACCTTGGAATGGATACTAAACAAATAGCCAACCTTCTGAATGTGGAACCTAAAAGTGTAAGAATGACCAAATACCGTCTGAAAAAAAAATTCGGATTGGATGAAAATATAGCTTTGGATACCTTTTTCCAGCGAATATTTTCTGAATAACACCACTATTCTTTTGGTCATTAATACACGAATTATTTAAAGTAGCTTATAAACACATTTTGGATCTGATGATAATTCTCTTTACCAATTAAATACACCATAAATGATTATTCAATTTTGTATAGTTTAAAAGCGCTCATGCAAATTGAGGATTGTGCATGATTTATGTACAATAAAAGATAATACTATTATCGATTTTCATTAATTTATTTTTTCCTTTTCTTCTCAAGCAATAATTCATATCATTTTAAAGTTTTCACAATTCCAATTAAAACGACCTAAAATTCAATGGGATAAATAAATGAAAATCTGTACACAATAGGATAATTCGTAATAAAATCTACAAATAAATTACAAATTTTATCACCATTAAGTGATAAAATTATTTTTTAGTTTTGAAGCATCAACGTTGATGAAATTCTGTATTTAAGTTGTATGTGTACAGTACAAATTGAACATAAGAATACATCACCCAATGCCAGGGATGAGATGGCAGACTATAATTTAATCAACAAAAAAATATCAAAAATGAAAAAATTAGTTGGAATGAAGAGAAACTTCTCTTCTACAGAAAACAAGAAATTACAAAGAGAAGATTTAAAATTAGTTCAAGGTGGTAATACATACACAGCTTCAGAAAATGCAACGTGTTATGATAAAAAAACCTGGAATGGTAAAGATCTTCAGAGTACATTATATGTAGGAACTGGCTGTCAAGGATTATAGAAAATTTAGTTATTAGAATTTAATAACAGTTCATTAATCTTAAAACTCCTTGGGGCTGAATTTAGTCCCAAGAGAGTTTTATATTTTGAATAATTCACTTTTACCATTAAATAATATACCTTATGAGAAATAATACTTTTATAGTCTCCTTAGCTATTTTAATGGTAGGCTATCTTCCTTTGTCCTGTAAAAACAGAGAACTTAATTATTTTAATTATTATTATAAGGTCTATACCATTGACAGTACTCATAGAGTGAATAAAGATACCTTAGCCACCATTAAACAATACAAAAAATTATTTAGGCAATATCCTCCGGTTCAAAATGAGAGAATTAGAGAATTCGAAGCCTATATTAAAATGGCAGATAAATACCATAAAAGCTTTGGAGGTATAAAAAGTCTGAATAAATTGATTGCACAGACTGGACCTTATTGGCGTCCTGGATCCGATTTTTTTAAACTATATAAAAAACACGGAATAGATAGTATACAAGTGGAACAAAAGTACCAACAGTGGAAAAGAGGTCTTAATCGGGTTTTATTAGATTCATTCAGCATTGCTTTTAAAAGAGATCAGTACAACAGGCACATCAAAGAGACTGTTGAAATGAATGATAAAAAAAATGCTGAACTTTTACTATGGACACTTAAAAATTATGGATATCCATCAAAACAGAAAATAGGACTCACCGGAAACCATGGTGTCTTTATGCCAATGATAGACATACTTAATCATATGGCTTATACACAATATTATGAATTCCTAAAAACAGAATTACTGAAATATGTAAAATCCGGAGAATGCACTCCTAGGGATTATATTGATATGGTAGATAAATATCAGTATATGAATAATGGAATAACGATGTACGGTATATTTATACGTTATGATGAGTCAAACCTAAATGCGGCAGATTCCGCAAGAATTGATAAAAACCGTGCAGCCATAGGATTTCCAAGGATGAAAACCTCTATGAAGATTGCCAAAGATTATTTTGATAAACTTAAGAAGCAACAAAAACATTAATTTTTTAGTTATCATAAAGTTTATCACATACCCGAAGTTAAAGTTGCTAAAATTAAAATAGTTATTATCTGTAAGCCAAATAAATAGTTTTTCATAGATAAAAACGCTGAATGATAAAAATGTAGATCAGAATTCAAAAATTGATTTTATCACAGATTTTAGATTTATATTTATTGACCTTAACCAACACAAAAACTTTATGAAAAATTATAAGTACTGGCATTACCTATTTACTCTATTAATAATCAGCTTAGCTGTCTTTTCTTGTAAAAACAGAGAACTTAATTACATCGATTATTATAATAAAGTTTATACCATAGATAGTATTCACAGGATTCATAAAGATACCTTGGTGACTATAAAACAATACAAGAAATTATTCAGGAAATATCCCCCTGTCCAGCATGAGAGAATTACTGAATTTGAAACCTATCTTAAAATGGCTGATAAATACCATCGCAACTTCGGTGGAGTTAAAAGTCTGGATAAATTGATAACACAAACTGGTCCCTACTGGAGACCTGAACATGATTTTTTCCAATTATATAAAAGACATGGAATAGACAGTATACAGGTAGAAAAAAAATTCGAGCAGTGGAAAAGAGGTCTTAACCAGGTTTTAGTAGATTCATTCAGTATCGCTTTTAAAAGAGATCAATACAACAGACATATTAAGGAAACCGTTGAAATGAATGATAACAAAAATGCCAAGCTTTTAATATGGACCTTAAAAAATTATGGGTATCCATCAATGAAAAAAATGGGACTTTGGGGAGATAACAGAACGTTAATGTCTATGGGAACTATGCTTAACCATATGGCTTATACAAAATACTATGAATACTTCAAAAAGGAATTACTACCCTATGTAAAATCCGGAGAATGTACCCCAAGAGATTATATCGAAATGGTAGATAAATATCAATATGTAAATAATGGAGTAACGATGTATGGAATATTCATGCGTTACAGTGAAGCTAACCTTAGTGCGGCCGATTCTGCAAGAATTGATAAAAACCGTGCAGCTATAGGATTTCCAAGGATGAAAACCTCTATGAAAATTGCAAAGGATTTTTTTGATAAACTTAAGAAGCAACAAAAATGATTCTTATTATTTCTGAAAATAAAGAAAATACAACCAATGAAGTGATCAAATATCTTCTGGCAATGAATAAAGAGTTCATTCGTGTACATGAAGATGAAGTTTTTGAAATTAAAACAGAGCACAAGAGATTACTTTTGGTAAGTTATAGAAATAGGTTCTACATTGATGAAATAAACAGTGTATGGTACAGAAACGGAGGTTTAAATTTCAGAAGACTACGCTATGAAAATGAATCTATCAACCTCAATATGAATGAATATCAGCACTGGCTGGAAGATTATGTGAGAAAAACATTAGAGTCTAAAAGGCATATCAATAAAGAAAGCAATAGTGATGTAAATAAACTTCTGGTATTGGAACAGGCAAAAAAAGCAGGTTTAAATGTCCCGGATTATTTTCTGGCAGATAATACGGATGAAGTAGAATTCAATAAAACCATCATCAAAACCATTGGCGGAAATCCCAGAGCAGAAAATATTACCCAGGACTCTACCGGAATGATGTATACATCAATAGTGAAAGAACCTCAAAAAGGAAATTTCTTTATCACATTCTTTCAGAGAAAAATTGAAAAAGATTTTGAAATCAGGAGCTTTTACCTAAACGGGAAAATTTGGTCAACCGCAATCTTTTCACAAAATGATGAGCAGACAAAAGTTGATTTCAGAAAGTATAATCATAAAAAGCCCAACAGGAATGTCCCCTATCAGCTTCCCAAAAGTATTGAAGAGAAAATTCATTTGTTGATGCTGTCCTTGGATCTCAATTGCGGTTCATTAGACCTCATCAAGAACAAGGATACATTCTATTTTTTAGAAGTGAATGCTATAGGTCAGTTTCTGGGCCACTCGGTAATCTGTAACTATTCATTGGAAAAAGAAATCGCTAATTATTTATGAAAAAGAACTTTACACCCAAAGAAAAACATCTGCTTCCTCTTATTTATGACTACATGGAAATTGTGAAAAACAAAGAAAGAGGGAAGTCTATTGTAAACACAACCATAGCAAGTAAAAAATATCAGACCGATTTTTACGAACAATCTAAACCTTACAAATTCCTGGTAAGATTCTTATGAGATATTTTAATATATTCAGCACAATTTTCATCACGAAAGGAGCCCATAGGATCTTAGTTTCAGATCTTCAGAGAAATACATCCGAGCTCTATCCACTAGAATTTTATGATCTGATTGAGGAATTAAAAAAGAAATCCATTGAAGAAATCCTGGAAACCTATGATAGAGAATCTCAGGACATTGTTCAGGAATATTTAGAAATCCTGTTGGAAAACGAATATGGGTTTATTACAGAGAATGACTGGGACCGGAATTTTCCGCCCTTATCTTACGAATATTTCGAGCCTAACCTCATTAATGATCTCGTTATCGAAATGGCAGATATAAGCCTTTTAAAGAGGCTTAAAAACTCTGTAGAGAATCTTGAGATCAGACATTTGGTAATTTATAGTTCAAAACCGTTAACATTAGAGGAACTTATCAGTATAGATTATACCTTCACCTCATCTTTGCTATCAGGTATAGAAATCATTTCTCCTTTTCACAGCGAAATAGATCTGGAATTCATACAGGAACTGAATCATGGGACAGAAAGGATTTATAGTCTTATTTTCTTTCAGTGTCTTCATAAGCCTTTCAAAATAAAGGATGATTTCAAGTTCAATCTGAAGTTCGTAACAGAGCCTATAAAAATATCATCCTGCGGGAAGGTAGATATGAAGTATTTCAATACCAATCTCCCCAAAGTGCTGGAAGCTCTCAATCACAATTCCTGTCTGCATAAGAAGATCAGTATAGATATTGAAGGGAATATTAAAAATTGTCCTTTAATGCAGGAAAGTTTTGGGAAGATTCAAAATATAAGTCTTGAGGAAGCTTTAGCCCAGCCTGGATTCAAAAGGTACTGGAATATTACTAAAGATAGCATAGAAGACTGCAAAGACTGCGAATTCCGCTACATCTGTACAGATTGTAGGGCGTATACGGAACGATCTCATTATAGCTCGGAAAACCTGGATATATCAAAGCCTTTAAAGTGTGGTTACAATCCTTACACCAATGAATGGAAAGAATGGAGTAAAAATCCGCTGAAACAGAAAGCCATTCATCATTATGAGTTACAGAAACTAAAATAGCTTTTAAACGATGTCTAAAAGCTATTTTTATACAGATATAAGAGATTGAATAACCTCCTATTTAAAAAATTTCCACTTCGGAATAATGGCCAGCATTCCAAAACCTGTAAACAGGAAAAGATTGGTAACATCTGTATACAGGAAGGTAGACAGATAGTAGTTGTGCATAAAGAAATGCAGTACCAATAAAGCCGGGAACATAATGATTCCTATTTTTTTATAAAAGAACATCAGCACCAGACCAATCATCATCATTGCATCGATTGAAAAGATGACATAAAAATACCATCTCGGGATTTCAAGATATTCATGCTGAAGATATTCATCAACATCTATTCCCAGCCCCATTACGGTAAACAACATTAAGGCAGCAAATGCCAGTACAAATCCCCATCCTTTCTTCGGATCCTCATCAAAATAGCTGTATTCTTCCATAGGTACAAAAATAAAGAACTTATGAGAAATTTCATAAGTTCTTTTATAGTAATTCGTTTAAAATTTGAATTAAATAGAGATTGCGTTAATCAGTCTATTTTTATCGCTTAGGAATTCTTCCATAGAGATCATACTTTCAGTTCTCATTACGTCCTGAATGTCGTCAATCTGATAGATAATTCTTTTAGCATCATCCGTATTCTTAGCTCTTACTTTACAGAAAATATTATATTTCCCGGAAATAACGCTAGCTTCAATTACGTTAGGAATAACTGACAATTCTTTTAATACTTCCTGAGTACGGTTTGATTTTGTCAAAAGAATTCCAATGAAAGCTGTAAAATGATAGTCCAGCTTACCATAATCGATGCTTAGAGATGATCCCAAAATAATACCTGCATCTTCCATCTTTTTCACTCTTACGTGAATTGTCCCAGCAGAAACATCCATCTGCTTAGCAATTTCTGTAAAAGGCATTCTTGTGTTTTCTACTAAGAAATCAAGAATCTTCTTGTCTATTTCGTCCAGTTGATAGTTCATATTAGTTAAATTACAATTTCTTTAAAAAATCTATGTATTTTTTGCAAATTTACGAAAAATAATTTAACTAAAAAATATATATCAAATATTAACAATAATTAACACGGATGATAAAAATCATTAAAATATTCCGATTATTTAGCATTCGATTTTGTAGAATCTGTTTTTATTTCCGTTTTCTCAGGGGATACTTTTTTGTCTTTTTTCTTCTTTTTAAACAAAGAATTAAAGCTTTTACTCCACATCACCCCTACTCCATAGGCTTGATTAGCAGTTCCGTTTGTACTGATCATACCAATGTTCGTAGGCTTAGAGTATCCTCTTACCACCAAAGTACCGTCATTTTTCTTAGACAAATCATACTCTATAGACCCTTCTCCTGAAAGATAATTGTTCTGTGCTCCGGTAGCACTTGCATCTGTTTTGGACAGCGGAATTCCCAATCCTGTCTTGATATTCACCCTAGGTGAAAGGGCTACGCTTACCCCTGCATTGGCCCTGTCTCCAATATTGGAGTTTTGGTCACCTTTTACATAATTCAGGTCAATCTGGAATTCATTACTCATTGTATTAAGAACCGATCCAAGCTGTTTCAGAAGCATATTATATCCTTGTGATTCTGCAACATTACCCATATTCACATCTACTCCTCCGGTATTGGAAACATTGAAGGTACTCAATAGAAGAACAGAACCGAACTGAAGCACTTTTTCTCCTTCCTGGCTCATTTTGGCGGCTAAAGTTTCTCTCACCTGGCTGGAAACATCCATTGCCGTTACATTTAATTCTACCTTAGGATCTATGAGAGATTCTGTAATATTAGCCTGCAACAAAATACTTATAGGCTGTAGTTTTCCCATACTCAGGTATTCCCCTGCATTGGAAACCATTCTTACATAATTGGCTGTAATATCCAGTGCCGGTTTCATCGCATCACCATCCCATCTGATGCTGCTGTTTTTTTGGATCTGGAAGGTTTTGTTAAGAATCGCTTTGGATACGAATGTTCCGTTATCAACCTTATAGGTACCATTCATGGCAATATTTCCCTGTCGGTTCATCTGGAACCTCAGCGGATCTGCTGTTCCTTTTACAGTAATACTTCCTACATCATCCCCAATCAATACATTTACCGTGGTCCCTTTATCTACTGCCAAGTTGAAATCGATATTCATATTGGCTCCTGTCTTTTTCTTTTCTTCCAGTGTTACCAAGCCGTCTTTTCCTTCTTTCAGGAATCTCAGCATCTTGAACTCTTCAACATTTGAAGTGGAACTCGAGTTAAAAGTAAACGTACTTCCGTTAAGGGCTCTCATATTAGGAGTAGTTATACTTAGACCGGATACAGGACCGGATACGTATAAATCACCCTGACCGTAAACTCTTCCCCAAAATAGGTCAGAATCCTTCTGTGTAGAATTTAGCACCAAAAGATTATCTGCCCTCATGATCAGATCAATCCCCATAGAGGAAAGTGTTTCAAACCTTATCGCCCCGGAAATATTTCCTTTGGAATTGGTTCTTCCATCATGTACTTCAATATTGTTAAGAATGGCAAGCCCCTTGGTTAATTGGATCACGTTATCATCAAATGAATAGTCTACCCCTGTAAACAGAAGTTTTAATCCAAAATCCTTCAAAGCGATATCACCACTATAATCAAGGTTATTAAGCTTTCCGTTAATCTTAAGATCTCCCGTTGCCTTACCTCTGAGATTTCCAAAAATAGTTTGAACAAACTGCTGGGTAAATGCCAGATCAAAATCACGCATTTCCGCCGTCAGATCAATATCCGGAGATGCTGTATTATTATTAACAGTACCGGTAAGGTTTAAACTGTTATTTCCTAAAACTCCTGCTGAATGAACCTTTATATCAATATCATAAACGTTCAGTGAGAAACCGTTGGTTGCTGAAATGGAAATATCTCCCATGTCATTTCCATTCATTTTAATATCATCCACCGTAAGATCTACCAAAGGCTGTAAAGTGCTTTTATCCATCTTAATCTTTACACTTCCGTTAGCCAAACCTTTTATATCCATACTATTACCACCAGACTGCATTTCCAGTAGTTTTTCTATCGCGAAATCACTGATATCAGCATCTACATAGAAGTCCTTTGCAGATTTGAACTGTGCTTCTTTTATAAATAATGCACTCTTATCAGAATAAACCCTTAGGTTCCTGATATCAAAATCTCCGGTATTCCTCCTATACGTAATAGAATGATTCAGTTCCGGACTGGTATCAATGGCCCAGGAAACTTCATTGAATTTAACTTCAGTAGGTTCAAATCTGAAAACATAATCACCGGCTGCATCTGTAGACTGATCTACATTGATAGCGTATTCCTTAAGTTTTTCATTGATCTCATCATCCGGACTTCCATGTTTGAATACAGTGGCAAGATGAAGGGTATTTCCGTTTTCGTTATTCCCTTTAAGTTCGAAATCTTTAATGATATTTTTGTTGTATTCTAATCTATTGATTCTTGCATACAGCTGCTGGGCAAGATTTGCAGTGTTAATCCTGACTTTAACGCTATCTACCATAGCGCTGTCTTTGCTGAGATTTTTTCTGTTGTTGATCTGATAATCCGGATTGGAGGCTACCAACGCTTTATCAGCATCAGTAAGTTCCTCTTCTTTGGTCATAATATATTTCAGGGCAGTAGCATCAAGGTTCAGGATCAGGTTATTTGAATCCCCGTCATATTCACCTTCCACCATCGCTCCGTTAGGTAATTTAAGATCCGGCAAGAAATAGTTGACTAATCCTTGCTGAACATCAAATTTCATAGCAAAATTCTGTCCTCTGTATAATTTTCTTGGTGGTGGCCCCACAAGAATTCTTCCTACTCCATTTTCTACCATTCCTACGAGATCTCCCAAGTTATATTTTCCGGATATTTTCCCGTTTGCTGCTCCCGGTGCATCCACATCAATAACACGTCCACCTGCTTCAATAAAGGTTTTTAATTTTGCTGAAGGAATATTGTATTTCTGTGTAGCTGTGGCAAAGTAAAGATTATTGGCACTAACATCTAATGTCAGATCATTGATGGATGACATAGACATTTTACCTTCAACCTGTCCGCTTACCATCTGACTTCCGGGTTTATTGGTGAAATAATTCATGTTCAGCTGGGTAACATCAGCATTCACATCCATCATGATTTTAGACGTACTGAAGTCTATTAATCCTTTGACTGTTGCTTTGGCCTGTTCATCATTTACAGTAATCAGTCCGTTATATTTTTTATGATCTAATAATCCATCTAAATAAAGATTACTGATGACCTTATCCATAATTTCAATGCTGGTAATCTGAGACTTGGTGGTAAGACGCATCGTATTCACATCAAAACTCTGCCCGTTGAGATCAAAATTACCGGAGATCAGCCCAACCGATTTATTTTTAGTAATCACAGAGGTATTAAGATCTTTTACCTCAAGACGGCCTGAATATTTAGGCATAGCCGTACTATAACCTGTTAAGGAAAGTTTAGAAATTTTTGCCTGCCCTATTCCCGTCATTAGATTTCCATTCTCTACATACACCTGGTCAGGATTTACTTTGGCTGTTCCATTATATTTCAGTTTTCCAAAATCATCTGCAAAATTCTTCATTTTGCTGGAAATGAATGTTGGCATCATCGCCTTTAGGTCTTTATAGGTAAAATCAGTGGAAAGGTCTCTGGTTTCAATAGAGAAATTCCCATTAAGTAGATTATCCACCTTCATGGTTTTGGTGGCAATATTCACATCAGGATTTCGGATCAGGAAATTCTCTAAATGGAATTTATTTAAAGGCCCCGTCATTTTCCCGGAAAGATTGAACGGCTTGATATTATCCCAGTTGGTCACAAAATAACTGATATCATAACCACTTACCTGGCTTCCCTGGTTAATATTCATATCCCAGCGAACCTTATCTGCAAAATCAGCCCAGGAACCATCATGAAGATTGAACTTAACATCTCCCTGCAGCAAAGTATGATCTGTATTTAACGTAAGGTCTTTTAATGACAAAAACTGCTTGGTTAAAGACAGTTCTGTTGAAAAGGTATCTACAATATGAGATTTCCCCCATCTGGAGGTTACAAAAGACATATTATTAATAAGCGCTGTAATATTAGGACCTACAATCTTAACATTGGGTGCTTTTAAATTAAATTTTGTTGCGGTAAGCCACTTTCCGTGATCTCCATCCGAGTTTTGATTAACAATAGATACTTTAGAATCGATGATCTGTACTCTTGAATTCAGCTGAAAAGGAGGCTTTTTAGGATCTCTTTTCTTCCCGTCATCAAATAATTCTGTAAATCTGACAAAGTTGGAAATACTGTCACCTTTATAAGTAATAACTTTAACATCTGCATTAACCAAAGTAAGGGAATTAAAACTTAAAGAATTGCTTTTCCCGGAAATGGCATTCACTGCAAGAGATATCCAGTCTGAATCGGCACGAAATTCACGAGCCTGAATAAAATCCACCCCTTTATAATCTTTTACTTTTAATCCTTTTATGGTAACATCTCCGAAATAGTTTACATCTACACTTTCTGTAGAAAATCCGGATTTAAAATCATTATTTACAAGCTTCAGAGCCTGATCTGCTGCCCATTGTTTAGTAACAGGAAGGTTGATGGTAATAAGGATACCCCCAATAAGAACAATTCCTAACCAAAAAAGAATAAGAAGAAGCTTTGCCCACCAGGTGTAACTGGTGACATCTTTCATCGCCTGTTTACCAAACTCTTCAGCAGTTTCTACAGGATGACTAATGGCATCTGAAGCAAGCTCAGATGCTTCTTTTACTGTTTCCCGTACCTTTTCTTCTACATTTTCAACAGTCTTCTGTACCTGATCCCCTAGGTTTTCAGCTACTGATTTTTTATTCTCATTCTCGTTATTATTCTCTAACTTTGCCATTATTATGAGCGACTCTATAATTTTAGGTATTGAATCGTCTTGCGACGACACCTCAGCAGCTATCATCAAGGGGAATTCTATTCTTTCAAATATTGCTGCGAACCAGGCTATCCATAAAGAATATGGAGGCGTGGTTCCTGAATTGGCTTCGCGAGCCCATCAACAAAATATAATCCCCGTTGTTGAAAAATCTTTTACCAAAGCAAATATACAACAAAATGCAATCTCTGCTATAGGATTTACACGCGGCCCCGGACTTTTAGGATCACTTCTTGTAGGAACATCATTTGCTAAGTCTCTGGCTATGAGTCTTAATGTCCCGTTAATTGAAGTTAATCATCTTCAAGCTCACATTTTAGCCCATTTCATCGAGGATGCAAATCCTGTGCCGCCTCCTTTCCCTTTCCTATGTCTTACCGTAAGTGGCGGACATACTATGATTGTATTGGTTAAGGATTATTTTGACATGGAAATCATTGGAAAAACTACTGATGATGCCGCCGGAGAAGCCTTTGATAAAATCGGGAAAATATTTGATCTGGATTATCCTGCAGGCCCTATCATTGACAGGCTTGCCAAAGAAGGAAACCCTGATGCTTTTAAATTCAATAAGCCCAAACTGGAAAACTATGACTACTCTTTCAGTGGTATTAAAACATCCGTTTTATACTTTATCCAGAAAGAAGTAAGAAAGAATCCTGATTTCATTAAAGAAAACCTCAATGATCTTTGTGCCTCTGTACAAAAGTGCATCATTGAAATATTGATGAATAAGCTTGAAAAAGCAGCCAAAGAACTTAATGTAAAAGACGTAGCCATTGCAGGTGGAGTTTCTGCCAATTCTGCATTAAGAAAGGCTATGGAAGACAACAAAGAAAAATTAGGATGGAATATCTACATTCCAAAATTTGAATATACTACTGATAATGCAGCCATGATTGCCATGGTAGCACAACTGAAATTCGAAAGAGGTGAATTTACGGATCTTAGAACTTCTGCTACTGCAAAATATGACTTATGAAAATACTCTTAGAAGAAAAAGTACTGGGAACGCATTCTAAAAAGAACTCGAAATATTATTGGGTATTAGAAACCATTACAGGAAAAAGTGAAAGTTCAGAAGATGCTGTTGATTATTTTCCATCAAGCTCTGAAACAGGATATATTCAGGATATAAAAGAGGAAATTATTGAAAAAATAAATTCTGAAAACATTTTTAGTTTTCCTTATACTCCAAAAGAAGGAGATTATTTATCCATTAAAAACAACCTAAGAAAACAGGAATATTTAAATCTGATTTTCATTAACAATAAGTGGATAGAAGAAATATATATGTGCAGCTACCGCGAATGTGATACAGATATTTACACAACCATAAAAACAGGCGTTGCATTCTTAACTCAGGATATATGAAATTATTTTACGGAGAAATAGCAGGCAATAAAGTCATCATCAACGACGAGGAACAACAGCACATTGTAAAAGTTCTTCGAATGAAGGAAGGAGAGGAAATCTATGTGACCGATGGAAATGGAGCTCTTGCTTCAGGAAAACTTGTTATAGAAGGAAAAAAAGCAGGTATTGAAGTTTCAGAAATTAAAAATGATCTCCCGGGTTTTACTCCTAAACTTCATATTGCCATAGCGCCCACCAAAAATATTGACCGTATAGAGTTTTTTGTGGAAAAGGCTGTAGAAATGGGGATTTCTGAGATAAGCATTATTGCTACAGAAAAAACAGAACGTAAAAATCTCAATATTGATAAGATCAGAAAACAGGCTATTGCAGCATCTAAACAAAGTTTGAGATTTCATTTTCCGGTTATCAATGATACGGTAAAGCTTTCTGACTTTCTAAAAAACATAAATCCTGACCACACTTTTGTGGCGCACTGTCATGAAGATCTGGAAAGAATGGAACTTAAAAGCATTCCTACCATGGAAGAGGTAACCTTTCTAATTGGTCCCGAAGGTGACTTTTCTGAAAAAGAAATTGCATTTCTGGCTGAACACAAAATCAAAGCTGTTTCATTAGGAAATCAAAGGTTAAGAACCGAAACAGCAGGCGTATTTATAGCAGCTTGGAATTATTATAATATGATTTAGATCTGAAAATCTATATTATTTTATGTCTGCTGTCATTGACTATTCTGACGAAGGAAAAATCTCTTTCTTTATTTAAATTCTTCACTCCACTTCGGAACTGCGTTCGCAAGCCTTTAGTTTGTATTCAGATCACATATCCCAACTCATAGATAGTTAACAATCATATAAAAAAGGAGGTTTTTCAACCTCCTTTTTCTATACTCTTCATTGATTATTCCCAATCAATATTATTTTCTTTCAGATATTTCTCAAAAATCTGTTGTCCGCTTCTTATAGAGTTTACTGTCCAAAGAATTTTCATTCTCAAAAGCTTTTCTTCATCTAATTTATAATCAATACCAGATTTTATCAGTTTTTGTTTCAATTCGTACATACAAATGGAAGCGGCAACAGAAACATTAAAGCTTCGTGTAAAACCATACATCGGAATCGCCAGTGTTTCATCTGCAAAATCCAGAATTTCCTGAGAAACGCCCTCCATTTCTGTTCCGAATACCAAAGCTATAGGTTCTGTAATCTCGTATTCAGGCAGCATTTTAGCATTATTTTCCAGTGAAACCACCACAATCTTGTAGCCTCTGTCTTTAATTTCCTGAAAAGACTCCATATTTCGGGGAAGTTTTTCAACTTCAACCCAAGTATCTGCTCCTTTGGTTACCCGAAGGTTGGGTTCAAAACTATATTCTTCCTGCAAAGCCACTACTTTATGAAAGCCACAAGCTTCTACAGAACGTACAATGGCTGCGGCATTCCGGAACTGATAAATATCTTCTACCACCGGAAGTACAAAATCTGAACTTTCCTGTGAAAAGTGTTCAATTTTTGATAATCTTTCCTCTGTTAAAAACTGTTTTAAATATTCATAAGTTTGCGCTAAATCTTTCATCTGCATTTAGTTATTTTTTTCAGTAGCCTTATGTAACCTTTAGGATTTATCTTATTCTTATAAAATTTTACCCTAAGTGTTCCATTCATTTTCAAATCTTTGCAAATTAACGTAATTTTGGGCTATGATCCTTAACCGGGATTACATTCTTAATTAAAAATAATACATGAAAAGAAAAGTCCTGCTCATCTATACCGGAGGAACCATCGGTATGGAAAAAGATTATGAAACCGGAAGTCTCCGTGCCTTTGATTTTGGTAATATCTTCGAAAAGATGCCTGAAATGAAGCTTATGGAATGTGAAGTTTTCGTACACCCTTTTGCCAAACCACTGGACTCTTCGGACATGGGACCTGAGGAATGGAGAGTAATTGCCAACTACATTCATGAGAACTATAATGATTATGACGGGTTTCTGATTCTTCACGGAACAGATACCATGTCTTATACTGCTTCAGCATTAAGTTTCATGTTAAAAGGATTGAGAAAGCCTGTGATTATGACGGGTTCGCAGCTGCCTATTGGTGACCTGAGAACTGATGCCAAGGAAAACTTACTGACCAGTCTGTATTATGCAAGTCTGTATGAAAATGATGAAGCGGTTATCCAGGAAGTAGCGATCTATTTTGAATATAAACTATTAAGAGGAAACAGAACTTTAAAATATTCAGCTGAATATTTTGATGCTTATGCAAGCCCAAACTACCCTATTCTTGGACAATCCGGTGTTCATTTAAATATTATCAAAGACAATCTTTTCCGTTGTAATCCGGAAGTTGAGTTTCATGTTGATGAACATATCTCTGAGGATGTTCTGTTCTGGAGAATTTTCCCGGGAATGCATCTGAGCCACTTCAGAGAAATTCCTAAAATGAAGGTCCTGATTCTGCAGGTTTTCGGTTCCGGAACTATTTTCAGCAGTGAAAAAACTCAGGAAACACTTCAGGAGATCAGAAATAATGGTACGGAGATCGTAGTGGTAAGCCAATGTATTTCTGGTGGGATTTCGTTCGGGAAATATGAGAACAGTAATATTTTCTCTAGAATCGGAGCTATTAGCGGAAGGGACATGACTGCGGAAACAGCTATCACAAAAGCGATGCACCTCATTGACAATCCGAATTATTCCGGAAGTTTTGCGGATAACTTTACCCAAAGCCTTTGTGGTGAAATTACTGCTGAAAAATTGTAATAAAAATTTGGTATTTAAAGAAAATATCCTATTTTTGCAATCTCAAAAAGAAAGGTGTCCGAGTGGTTGAAGGAGCTACCCTGGAAAGGTAGTATACGGGTAACTGTATCGAGGGTTCGAATCCCTTCCTTTCTGCAAAGAAAAGTCTTAGGTTTTACACTTAAGACTTTTTTGTTTTTATTCCCTTTTAAATAGTTGGTTGTCAAGAATCCACGCATTAATTTGATGCAAAGTTTTATGATAAAAGCCTTATACTTTTAAGGAAACTAAGAGATGTAACTTCATCACTGATGAAGCGATGTGGTTCATGTACCCGCTTAGAAAGAATCAACTTTGTTGATTTCATCTTTGATCTCTAAAATCTACAGCATATAGTAATAAACCTCTGCGTTTCAAAAAAATCACCTGTCTGTATGAATGCTAAGACTATTCAAAAACTTTTTAAACTCATTCTGAAATTTCCTTTCATCTAAGTATTTCTACTCAAATGTACAATTGGTTATTTATACTCTACAGCCTCTGTTTTGTTCTTCGTTACTTTGATTTATAAAATAACCACAAAAACCAATTTTACTATGACATCAACAAGCGTAAATGCAAATTCATCCGGCCAGTTACAACTGGGCGGTGGAGCACAGTTCTGGGTGTATCTATCCCCTCAACATGATACTGCTAAAATGATCACCAAATGGCGTGTAACATTTTCACAGGGAAATTGGAGCGATTCCATTTCGAGTGACAATCCGACAAAGCAAATTCAGACCCCCAATCTTTCAGGGATTTTCGAAATTAAAGTTGAATTACTAAGTGGTTCAACTGGCACATGGAGACAGATTCCTCCTCAGACAGGAAGCCATAATGAAATAGGATGCAATTCCAATTGTGCTTCCATGGTAGGAATTGTTGCAGACAGTACCAACCCTCTTATTGGTGCTATTAATGCTCATTTCTGGACGACGTGGGATGCCATGTGCAGAACAGGAGCATAAGAACAGGTAAAATCAATCAATATAATCAAATGTAGAGGCTGTTTTTGAATTAATCAGGAAAAATGGAAAGAGGAAGATGGAGGATGAAGGTTATTTCAGACGGCCATTGAATAAACATCATTAATAAAATAAAGAGCTTAAAGTCATTATAAATGAAAAAATCCTGGATTTTCTAGATCCAGGACTTTTTTATTATCAATTATTAAATCTTGTTTTAGAATTTTATGGAAACACTTCCCAGGAAACGGGCTGGTGCCTGTGGTGTTAAACGTACAGACCAGGTTTTTTCGTTGGTAATATTATCAAACTTTAGTCCTACTCTATATTTGGGCTGGTCGTAGAAAATTCCAAGGTCAAACATTGTATAAGACGGGATAATCACTTTAGCAGCCTGTGTATTGGTCTGATAAGAAGAAGATCCCATATTTCCACCACCACCTATTCCAACGCCTTTTAATTTACCTTGTGGTATTCTGTAGCTCACCCAGAAATTGAACATATTCGCAGGACCTGATAATGCAGGTCTTAATCCATTAACGGAAGGATTGGCATTGGTGAACTTACTGTCATTATAAGCATATCCCGCTACGATATTCAATCCATCAAAAGGATTAGCTGTTAACTCTGCTTCAAACCCTTTGCTTAATTGCGCTCCATCCTGAATAGAATAGTTGATATCATCCGGATTGGTTCTTAAAATATTATCAACACGGATATTATAATAACTCAATGTCCCTACCAATCTATGATTGAAAATATCTCCTTTCACTCCCAATTCCAACTGATTGGCATATTCTGGTTTGAATGAATTTCCATTAATATCTACTCCGCTCACGTTATTGAAACCATTCATATAATTTCCAAACAGGGAAACTTTATTTTTTACTATTTCATAAACAAGGCCTAATTTAGGAGAGAGTGCCGTTTGCGCATAGGGTCCAGCCTGTGTTCCACTGTTACTCAGACCTCCTTTTATCTGTCCTGTGGTAATATCATAAACTCCTTTAAACTGGAACCTGTCTACCCTCAAACTAGCCATTACCATTAGCTGATCTGTTACATTGAAAACATTCGAGACATAAGCAGCATATGTATTATCACTGTTATTTTCTTTTCTTACTGCAGAAGTTGCTGTAAGAGCATCAATTGTATTTCGGTTTACTCTAAAATCTGCAGAGGGATGAACAAAATTAAACACCTTGGTATTGGTATGATAACGGTCAAAATGATTAGAGTTGTTATAGTAATCTAACCCTACCACCATTCTGTTTCTGAAACGTCCGATATGAAAATCACCGATAAAATTCTGCTGTATATTTGTGGCGATAAATGAAGTGGTTCCCACCATCACCTGAGCACTTGCTGTAGAATCTGTTTTTCCGTTGATTGCAGAAATATAACCATTAATTGTTGATCTTGCTCGGGATATGATCGTTTGAGATGTCCAGTTTTCTGATACTTTATAATTGAGCTGGGCAAAGATATTCATCATCTGCGTTTCATACGCAAGGTCATCACCGAGGAAGTTTTTATAGTAAGGGAATTTCATATCGGCAATAGATTGCATTTTATTACTTCCTGTATAAGGATTAAAACGTACCACTGAAGTTCCTTTGGCCTGATTAAACTCTACATCCAGAAGAAGCGACATACGATCATTGATCTGATAGGAGAAACTTGGTGCAATGGCCAATGAATTGGTAAAACCTAAATCCTGAAAGCTTTTTTCAAAGGTTCCTGCTGCGTTGAGACGGAAAAGTACTGTTCTGTCTTTATTAACAGGAGTATTTACATCTACTGTTAATCGGTTATAATCCCAGCTTCCGCCAACATATCCTACTTCACCACCAAATTTGTTATAAGGCTTTTTGGTTACACGGTTGTACACTCCACCATAGCTGCTTGCCACATTTTTCCCGAATAAGGTTGCAGAAGGTCCTTTTATAGCTTCAATACGTTCAAGATTAACAGGATCAATCACTGAAAAGGCAGCTCCCGCTACTCCATTTCTTGCATTAGGCTCCATTTCAAACCCTCTTGAACGGAATGTTACCCTTCCCTGGTTGGCAATCATAGGAACACCTGCTCCCGGTACATTTTTAGAGATGCTTCCAAGATCTACAGCCACCTGCTCCTGAAAAAGTTCTTTGGTTACGGTATTGTACACCTGAGGATTTTCCAGATTCTTTAAAGGAAGTCTTGCGACAAATCCACTTTCTTTCTTAGAAAACCTGTTGACATTTTTCATAATGACTACTTCCTGTATTGCCTGGATGTTTTCTTTAGTCAACTGATAATCCAGTGTTGTGCTTTCTCCAGCCTTTACTTCAACAGGAATACGTATTTCTTTAGATCCTAAGATTTGTAGTTTTACAATATAGGAACCTGCATTTATATTTGTAAAACTATAGTTCCCATCATCATCCGTTAAGGTCTGACGATCTGCCTCCAATAATGAAACGGATATTGCTCTTAAAGGCTGTCCATCCACCATATTAACCTTACCGGTTATTCCGCCTTGCAGCTCCTGTGCAGATAGTTGGGTTATACTTAGTAAGGAAAAGAAGAAAATCAGAAATAGCTTAGACCATTTTATCATTTTACCCGATAAAACATTCTCGTGCCTTGTTTCATGGGCATAGGATATCGACTTCATCAGAAGTTCACATTCGCTTGATCGTATCATTTTTTTCAGCCTTATTTAAAATAATTATAAATAAAGATGCAAAATAAAGGATAAACAAATTCCCCCACAATATTAATTTAAATTATTCTAAATAAAAGACAAAAATCATTATTTTAGTTTTAAAAAGAACCTCTTAAAAACGATACTCATACACCCATTCTCATCAATAATCTTATGCTACACTTTCTACTATATCCTCGCAATCTCCTTTTAACATTGGATTTGGAAAATATTCAAAATAGAAATATTGAGTTTTCCATATTTTACTAACAAGTTATCCACAATTAATCTTATGATGAATTTACTCCTTAATTTATCTTGGGCTTACCTGTTTTTGCTAAATTAGCCCCATGGTTATAAAACCCATAGCGATCAAATCATGGAAAATCAGGTTAAAATTTTGAGAGAGAAAATGAATATGACTCAAAATGATCTTGCTGAGAAATCAGGACTTTCTCTTCGGACTGTTCAAAGAGTTGAAGCTGGAAATATTCTGAAGGGTTTTACATTAAAAGCACTTGCAAAAGCTTTGAACATTCAACCGGAAGATCTTATTATTACCCCAAAAGAAGAAACTAATATCCAACGAGCTAAAAAGATTAATTTATCTGCTCTGGCCGGGCTGGTTATTCCGTATGGAGGAATTATTTTTCCTGCAATTTTAACTTATCAAACAAAGGATTCCAAAAACAAAGAACTGGGAAAAAGTATTATCTGCATCCAGATCATTATCTCAGTAATTTTTTCTGTTCTCATGATTATCAGCCCGTTTATTCAAAAGCTGTTTTCTTTAAAATTTCCACTTTTTATGATTCCTTTACTCCTGTTTTTATGCTTGAAACTATTCATTATCATCAAAAATGGAATCAGTCTGAACACAACACAGGATTTAATTATTAAACTGAAAACCAACTTTATATAAAAAAAGACATAGAACTGTCGTAAAATTGTCGCATTGTTTTTACGCAAAACCAATACAGGATTTCCGAATCTTGTACAAAAAATCAGCATGAAAATAATAAAGAGAACTGGCTTCATCGTCTTAGCCCTACTCATCATTACGACTCTGGGAGGATACATTTATTTTGACCGGAAATTTACTCCTGAAAAGAATTATTTAACAGTGTATAATGAGAGTGGAACTATTCCCATCAAATGGATTGGAAAAGATAAAAATGCATTACTTGTGCCCATCTATTTTCCTAAAGACACTACCACTTACTATCTTCAATTTGATACAGGAGCTGTTTATACCGAGTTTTACAGCAGAGCAATATCAACATTAAAAGGGATTTCTATCAGGAATGAGCGGGCTATAACCTCATTTTACATCGGAAAAATGAACTTCACTTCCGATCAGATTAAAATATCCAATACAAGAAAGCCTTCAGACAAAGATAATCCTGTAAAAATCATTGGTACTCTTGGCGCTGATATACTTGAAGATAGAAAAACACTGATTAATTTCAGAGATAATTGTATTGTTTTCAATCTATCCAAAGAACCGGATGAATTTCATAATCATCTTATTGATTTTAAATTTAAAAAGAGAAAAATTATTATTCAGGGCAATTTAAAGGGAAAAGACGAGAAATTTCTGTATGATTCCGGTACCAGTGCTTATGAACTCTTGACCAATAAAGAAAACTGGGAAAGTTTAAGATTACCTCAGTCAAAAGTTATGGTAGAAAAAGCCCAGTCGAGGCCCAATATTTTAGTTACTTATACAACAAAGACAAATCATACGATCAGTTTTAAAAATAAAAGCCTACCCCTCAATGAAGTAACTTATGTAGAGGGATTTTCCCCAACTCAATATATGCTGATGAAATTTTCAGGAATGTCCGGAATGTTGGGTAATAAGATCTTTTTAAACCAAAAAATCTACATTGACTGTTCAAAGGAAAAAATCGGGATTGAATAAAATTTACATTCATTTTTATGATTGGTTGTTATTCCCAAATCTTTCCTAAATCAAGCCCTTATTTTGTCATGTTTTTAAACAGTATTGAAGATTTTTGAATAAACATTCTATTCATAAAGCCTTATACATTTGTTATGACAAAATATATTCTCTGCGAATCGCTGATATTTTTATCTAACCTTATGATTTCGCAGGTATTAATAGTAATAGTAAAACAGTTATCATGATGTCCGGTATAAGAAAAATCCTTATCATATTAGGTATAACAGGTTGTTTGGGAAGCCTTGTAAAAGCACAGATCAGTCCGCCTGGTCTTGGAGATGCCGACACTGCATTCTGGTCGGCTTTTGGAGTAAAACGTAATCTGGATTCTTTGGGAAAGAAGCAAACCATGAGCTATATTGCTATTGGGCGAAAAAGCACTCCGGATAACGATAATCTGTTTGCTAAACAGGCAATTTTTGTGTTGAATCACGAATTTTATCATTCTTTTGCACCTCATCAGCAATACAGTTATGCGCTAAGCTACCGCCGACAGCCTGAGTATGAGAAAGAAGCTCCTTATGATAAAGAAGGTATAGAACAGGAATTCAGGATTTATGGTCGTTATGCTTATACTTTTGATCTTGGAAAAAAGTTGAAGCTTAAAAATACGGTTCGTCAGGAATTCAGAAAGTTCTTTGATGCGGATTTTCATAAGGTAGATGAAGATTTTCAGTTGAGAACCCGTATCAAAAGCCAGTTGACTTATAATTTATCTCCAAAGAACAATCAGAAACTGGCATTAAGCGCTGAGGCACTGTTTTCCATTAGTCATCTCAATGAACATGACCAGCATTGGAACTCTTTTGGATATCGGGAATTGCGGCTAGCGGCTTATTATATGTTCAATATTCCAAATTCTCCTTTTACAGTGGATATCGGCTATATGGATGATCTAATCAGAGGCAGCAGAAGTATCCGTCATGGTGGGGTTCATTATCTGGCAGCAGACCTCATCTGGAATATTCCTCATAAAAAGAAAGAAACAACAAATCAGGATCATCTTGATTAACCTTCTATATATAAAAAATCCCAACCATTTCCGGCTGGGATTTTCGTTGGAAAATATAGGATTCTCCGCAATATAATTAAGTATGAATGTGGTGTGAAATTTTAATTGCATAAGGTCAAGAACTGACGGCTCATCTGCACCTTGAATTTTGCTTCGGCTCTGGACTGGGCATAAATGGTATGTTCAAAAGCCTGGATCGTTTTTAACTTCTGATCGATATATTCTGCAATCTGTACAATAGAAAAGATAAAATCCCTATACAGTGCCATATCTACCGTCTGTCCATAATAAGGAAGATAAGCTTTAAGGAAAGGAATGGTCATCTGATGCCTGTTATAGCTCACACAATATCCTGCTCCTTCTCTGGAAGTCACAATATCATAATCATTGATGTAATCCAGGATATTTTTACTGCCACTTAAGGCTTCTTTATTTTTTGAGCAATAGCGGTTGATCTTATCCAGAATATGTTGCGCATATTCCATCATGGAAATGGTTTTCCATTCAAAAACATGATTCAGTCCTTTTTTGGGTGATGTTCCATTCTCACAGCCTGTACAGAAGGAAATACCTATCTTTTCATGATAGGGAAAGAAACAATCTTTTATTTCAATGGCTGCATCTGCCTGCAAACTATCATCAGCAAAATTATAATAGAGATAAGGGCTATACATACCTGCTAACGTTTTCAGATAATCTGCCTCACTAGCATTATGATATTCTTCAAACCATTTTTCAAGATGATCGTAATAATGGCTTTCAAAGTCTTTAAAGTTTAAGTAAAGTGGCAATTCCATAACTCTGTAATTTTGATATGACAAAGCTATTGCTGTAATGCGACAAAACTTGACGCATTATATTTTTTTTAAAGACACAAGAGGAAGAGACAAAAGATGTGAGACGATCATCAGCAAATCAGCAATCATGAATGATTAAATGTCAATAGTAAATTTTGCTATGCAAGTGAATTGACCTTTCTATTCTCTACAAAATCCGAATCACGAACTTCGTAACAACTCTTATTTGTCATAATTTTTCATCATAAACTCGAAATAGTGAATCATTTTCAGATAGTTTTCTATACTGAGATATTCGTTTGTACTGTGAATACTTTGCTGTTCTGAGCTATTGATTCTGATCGGCATGAATCTGTAAACGTTTTTGCTTACAATTTCATATTTACCGGCATCGGTTCCGGCCATGGTAAGATAGGGTGAAACAATAGCTTCGGGATAGATTTCTTTTACTCCTGCCTCAATTAACTTAAATGCTTTGGTATTGGATGGAGATATGGCAGAAGCTTCTCTTGTATTGTCGATTTCTTCTACCTCAACGTCAAAACCTTTTGTAACTTTTGCAATGTGTTCACGCACGTCTTTTACTGTATTTCCGGGAAGAAGCCTGAAATTGACTACAAATTCAACTTCCGGAGAAAGTACATTGGTTCCGTCACTTCCTTTCATCATCGTTAAAGCCGTTGTAGTTCTTACCAATGCATTGGTTGTATTGTTTTTGGTAAGTTGTGAGATCAATATAGGTTTTAAAAGCCATTGGTTGGCGAGTGCCATTCTGGTGGTAAAGGGCATTGCTCCACCAATATTATCAAAAAACTCTTTAATTAGTGGAGTGATCACTGGCTTCATCTGATCATCTTCCAGCCTTTGCATAATGACCGCTGCTTTTCCTATCGCACTTTCCATAGGTGGCATCGAGGAATGTCCTCCCAATCCTTTTACCTTTATTTTTGCAGAAAGAAAGCCTTTTTCAGCGCATCCTACTACCGCTACATCGGCGTCTACTCCAGCTACATTTCCTTTTCTCATAATCAGTCCACCTTCATCGTAAACAGCATCAAACTTCAGTCCTTTTTTCTTAAAGTAATCGGCAATCTGAATGGCTCCTTTTTGTCCGCCTACTTCTTCATCAAAACCAAAAGCCAGATAGATATCGCGCTGAGGAATCTGTCTGCTTTTAATCTGATTATTCATCGCTTCCATCAAAGAGAAAAGCATCCCCTTCATGTCTATAGCTCCTCTGCCATAAATTCTACCATTGGCCACTGTTCCTGAAAAGGGAGCAAAATCCCAGTCTTCAGCCACCTTTGCAACAGGCTCTGCCAGCTTATCATCCGGTCTGAAGATATTTTCAGTAGTATTTTTAATATCAGCATCTCCTGGCGGAACCACATCCATATGGGAAAGGAATAAAATGGGTTCCAGTTTGGGGTTACTTCCTTTCAGTCTGAATACTAATCCGTATTTATTAACCTCAACATTTTCTGTATTCTGATAGACTAACGGATAGGTTGTTTTCAGGTATTCTTTAAACTGTTCAAAGGGAACATAATTAAACTCTCCTAAGCTTCCTGTAGAAACGGTAGGGATCTTTATGCCTCCAGAAAACCTTGCTACTGCAGAATCATTCTTTACAGGCTTCCATCCTTCTCCAGCTCCTGAAGTGCTTTTCTTAAAAGGATAAGTGTAAGTTTTAACTAATACTATAGCAGCAAGAATAATGAGAATTCCCAGAATGGCCAGAAGAACTTTTTTCATAACAGGATGATTTTGTGAAATGGTTTGGTTCTATAAAGATAACAAAGTATTTGGTCTTTAACAATTCTAAAGGAAAGGAAGATGGAAGATGGAGGCTGGAAGTTACTATTGGATTATTTATCAATGATCGTATGTCAATAACTTTCTTTTCCCAACTTCTATCTTCCTACTAATTTTATTGATAATGATTATTTATTTCGAACTCACAGTATCTAATGAATGATGTCTTAATTCAAGATCTCATTCATTTGAGTTAAAATAACAGGTTTTCCATCCGTAATTAAAATGGTATGTTCGTGTTGTGCCATATAACCGCCTTTGTTCCCTACCATAGTCCAGCCGTCTTTCAATTCTACAGCAAGATTTGAGGAAGTGGAAATAAATGTTTCAATCGCTACTACTGAGTTTTTCTTAAAACGTCTGGTATCAAACCGATTTTTATAATTTAACAACTCATCAGGTTGTTCGTGTAAACTTCTTCCTACTCCATGTCCGGCAAGATTTTTAATGACTTTAAAGCCTTTTTTCTTTGCTTCAGTTTCCATCAGAAATCCAATATCTGCTATTCTTATACCCCCTTTTATATTCTCAATGCCTTTTTGAAGAATATCCTTGGACGCATCTACCAACTTCTGGTGTTGATTGATATCTTTCCCAATCACAAAGGATCCGCCATTATCAGCCCAATATCCGTTGAGTTCAGCGGAAACATCAATATTGATAAGATCGCCTTCCTTCAAAACTCTTTGATGGGTGGGAATACCATGACAAAATTCATTATCTACACTTATGCAGGTCCATCCGGGAAATCCATAGGTAAGATAGGGTGCAGACTTGGCTCCGAAATCAGCAAGTATTTTAGCTCCATATTCATCAAGCTCCTTGGTAGTCATCCCCGGCTGAGCATATTGCGTCATCTCTTTCAAGGTATAAGCCACTGCTTCACTCACTTTTTGCATTCCGATTAACTGATCGTCATTGGTAATTGACATGATGTTATTTTTTGGTTAGGTTAGAATTTCAATACTAAGGAATACCATAGTACTGATAAATACAAAGTTAAAGAATAAAATTTTGTTTTTAAATATAAGCTGAGTGTAAGAAAAGAACTCTTTCAACGGCAAGGGTTCTTTTTATTTCTTGTATTAGGTTTTTGACAGCTCAAAGTCTGGAGACTTTGCTAGTTAAGAACTATGCTGCGCAGCTGGGCAGCAATTCCACCTTAACTAGTGGATTATTTAATTAGTAATAAGTCCGTGGAGTATTCGATAAAAATAAATTAACACTGTCATTCTTTTTACTAACATACAGATATTTATAGTTTGTAATATCTTTCTTATTCAAAAGAATTTTCTGATCACCTAAATTAACTGTAAATTTTTCACAGCTCGATTTTTGTAAGTAATAGTCTGCTAAATTAGTGGTATTATCTGTTGTTATATTTTTGTTAAACACTTCTTTAGAATCACATTGCAGAGAAACCTTTTCATTATCAAAGTTATTTTCAAAAAAAACATTGATAAAATTCCCTTTTATATCTATTTTTTTTTGTAATTCTGTCAAATTAGGTTTTGCGTTTTCTTTGCTTAAAGTATAATTATGTCTTTGTTGACATTGGCAAAAAAATGATACGATTAAAAACAAAATAATTTTTTTCATAATTAGTCTTGGTTAAATGGTGATATAGATTGATTGTTTTCTGTTTCAACTTTAGTAGTTGTAGGTACATTCTTTTTAATTTCGCTAAATTGTTCTTTTGTTAAAGTTTTCCCATTTGTATCAGAAGACATTAGATTAACAAATTTCATACTTTGTTTTATGTGTGGTGGATTGGCTGGATCTACATCATGTCTTAATCCAACAGTATGCCCAAATTCATGACTGGCTACTTCTCCAGTTTCAGAACCTAATATAGACATAATTTGAATTCTATTTGATTGTGAATTTCCAATGTTATTTACCTTGCCCATCGTAAGTGGGCTGCTTACTCCTTCAATTTTGTCTACGAAATCTATATAATAGTCGCCTGATGACACACTATTTACAAATTCAATATTATTTACTTTAGTACTAAGTGATACACCTTCGCTGTCAACTCCAGAATAAATATTTTCCATTGTTTTAATAAGTTCAGCTGTGATGAAGACAAGCAAACTATTTTCCGGCTTGTAGAAAAAATGCTTACCAATAAAAAGTTTAAAGATTTTTTCGCTAAAAATTCTGCTGCTTTATAAAATAAATTTATTCAAAGAAAAGCAGAGGTGAACTTTAGACTTTGCTATTTAAGAACTATGCTGCGCATTAGTCCTCTGCTTTTCCTTGAATATTGTTGAACAGCTTCAAATAGAATGATAGATTTCCAGATCTAATAAAGGCT
>NZ_JAGIPR010000016.1 GCF_017877355.1 Chryseobacterium jejuense
TTAATACATTCTAATTTGAAAGCAACGCTAAATTTTTCTTTTCTATACATAAAAAATGCCCCTAAAAAGTGTCTAACTTTTTGGGGGCAGTCCAAAACTGGGGATTTTTTTTATTCATATACTTAAAATTCAATATTATATCCTAAAATTTTAATCGAATCATTTTCTTTTTTTAATGTAAATTTTTCTTTGGTATTTTTTATGGTTCGATTTACATCATAAACAAGAACATATTCACTTCTTGGGTTTGTACCTTTAACGACAAATGTTTCCCAATGGTTCAAAGAATAACTTTTAATCTCGCCACATTCAGAAGAGCATGAACCTAAGATTTGACTAAACTTTTCTTTTGGAGTAACTTTAAAGAGGTTTTTACTAATCAATTCAATTGCATTTTCTTTATCATTCTTTTTGATAAAATAATAAAATCTTTCAGTAATTTTTTCAGCCTCTTTTTTATCTTCTTCTCTGTTTTGAGATGTACTATTAAAATTACAACTTATCAGAAAAAAGGTAATGAATATTAAAATATATTTTTTCATAGTAATATTTTCAATTTTTCCGGCTCATTTTGTTAGAATTTGTTTATCTAAAAGCCTGTTTAGTTTTAAAATTTTGGATATAGGTATCAATAACATTAAAGAGGATACTTCTGGTATCAGGATCCATTTTTTGAATATCGTTAATACGTTCAACGGTCTCTTTATCGAATGCAACATTTTCCCCTTCCCCAATTAAAAAATCTACAGTTATTTCAAAAGCTTTAGCCATTTTAACAACCATCTCAATAGAAGGTAGGTTTTCATTACGTTCATATTTTCCAATAATCTCACGAGAAGCATCTATCTTCTGAGCAACACCTTCTTGCGAACAATTTTTTTGCTTTCTGAGCGTGCTTATTTTAATGTATTACCCCATATCTAACCTCTATTATAAAGAAAACTCAAATATAAGAGAACTTTAGTACATAAAAAAGTAATGATTACTTTTTTAGATAAGAAACAGTCAAGGGTGCTTTTTATTTCTTAGTAGTGAAATTCATACCAACCAAAAAATAAAATCATGTCAATTACCAACAATAACCCGCTGCGCATTCTATGAGATGAAGCAAATAAAAATTGTTAAAATTAAAATGCAAATTTATAAATATTAGTATATAGGAATTTGTCTTTCGATCACAGCGAATACTCTATTTATAAGTTTGCATCTAATATTATTTAAAATAAGCATAGGACTTTTACCTTCTTATTTCTTTTTGTAATAGTATTCTTTTATTCATGTTTAATATCAATATGCTTTCTGTTTACTCAATCTTATAAAATTGAATATAATAGATATCATTATATAGCTTTTTCAGGAATACTGAAATAAGTGTAATTTTAAAATTGCTATTATTAGGTACAGATAAGACACCTTCACAAAGCTGCTTAATCAAAAAATAAAGCCCAACTCTTTAAAATGACAGATTTAGAATTAAAAAACATCATCGAGATATGTAATAAAGCAACCTCATCTCCATGGACTTTATATATTGAAGGAAGGGACTTTGATTCCGGATCGAACTTTATCATGACCGGAGAAAAAGGAAGCAGAGATTATGATATAGAATTTATTTCAATAAAACCTGAAGATCAGAACTTCATTGCTATGGCAAGAAATGTAATTCCAATATTAGTAGATGAAATTATTAAATTAAAAGGAAACCAATAAGAAAAAACAAAGTTTCCACTGATCTTCATCATCATCAATACATACAAAAACAACAGGCTGCCTTTTTCAAGGCAGCCTGTTTATTATAAAGATTAAAAAATTAAGCCAAATCAAATCTATCCAGATTCATCACCTTCGTCCAAGCCTTAACAAAATCATTGATAAATTTACCTTGTGCATCAGCACTTCCATAAACTTCCGCAATCGCTCTTAGCTCAGAGTTTGAGCCGAATACAAGATCTGCACGGGTAGCCGTCCATTTTGGCTGGCCAGTTTTACGGTCTGTTCCCATATACACTTCCTTATCATCTGACATTGCTTTCCATTGAGTTCCCATATCCAGAAGATTTACAAAGAAATCATTGGTAAGAGCTCCTGGGCGGCTGGTGAATACTCCATGTTTAGAACCATCAAAGTTCGTATCCAAAGCACGCATTCCTCCTACCAAAACAGTTAATTCCGGAGCAGTAAGGGTTAATAACTGAGCTTTATCAATTAATAAAGATTCTGTAGAAACTGTGAATTTTGTTTTCAGATAATTACGGAATCCATCCGCTGCAGGTTCTAAATATCCCATAGATTCTACATCAGTTTGCTCCTGAGAAGCATCCATTCTTCCCGGCGCAAAAGAGATTTTAACTTCATGTCCTGCATTTTTTACTGCGGCTTCTACGGCTGCGTTTCCTGCTAAAACAATTAAATCTGCTAAAGATATTTTCTTACCTCCGTTCTGAGCGTTGAATTCATTTTGAATTCCTTCCAATACTCCCAATACTTTCTGCAATTGAGCTGGATTATTCACCGCCCAGTTTCTTTGAGGTTCCAATCTTACTCTTGAACCATTTGCTCCTCCTCTCTTATCACTTCCTCTGAAAGTAGATGCAGAAGCCCATGCTGTAGAAACCAGTTCGGAAATACTTAGTCCTGAGTTCAGAACTTTAGCTTTAAGAATTTCAACATCAGAATCATTTACCAATTCATGATCTACTGCCGGAATAGGATCCTGCCAGATCAATTCTTCCTGTGGTACATCCGGTCCCAGGTAACGGGCACGAGGTCCCATATCTCTGTGGGTTAATTTAAACCACGCTCTTGCAAATGCATCTGCAAATGCATCAGGATTTTCATAAAAATGTCTTGAAATTTTTTCGTAAACAGGATCTAATCGTAAGGAAAGATCCGTTGTCAACATAGTTGGTCTATGCTTTTTATTAGAATCAAATGCATCAGGAATAATTTCAGCGCCATCTTTCGCTACCCATTGGTGAGCTCCGGCAGGGCTTTTAGTTAATTCCCATTCATTTTCAAATAAGTTTTTAAAGAAATAATTACTCCATTGAGTTGGCGTTTCTGTCCATGTTACTTCCAGACCGCTGGAAATAGCGTCTCTTCCACTTCCTGATTTATAGCTGCTCGCCCATCCTAATCCCTGCTGTTCAATTCCGGCTGCTTCCGGTTCTTTGCCAACATGGTCTGCCGGGCCTGCACCGTGGGTTTTTCCAAAAGTATGTCCACCCGCAATCAAAGCAACCGTTTCCTCATCATCCATAGCCATACGCCCAAAAGTATCTCTGATGTCTTTAGCCGCTGCAATCGGGTCAGGATTTCCGTCCGGTCCTTCAGGGTTTACATAAATTAATCCCATTTGTACTGCAGCTAATGGATTCTCAAGGTTTCTGGAATGAATATCTCCATCTGCTTTTTCATCTGTAGGAAGAACTGCAGAATGACCTTCTACTACTCCTTCAGAACCATGGGCATAACGTAGATCACCACCTAACCATGTTTTCTCAGATCCCCAATATACATCTGCTTCCGGTTCCCATACATCTGCACGTCCCCCTGCAAATCCAAAAGTTTTGAATCCCATAGATTCAAGGGCTATATTTCCTGTAAGAATTAAAAGGTCTGCCCATGATATATTTCTACCGTATTTCTGCTTAATAGGCCACAATAATCTTCTTGCTTTATCAAGGCTTACGTTATCCGGCCAGCTGTTCAGTGGTGCAAAACGTTGTTGTCCTGCTCCCGCTCCACCTCTACCATCTCCTACACGATAGGTTCCGGCACTGTGCCAAGCCATACGAATGAATAATGGTCCATAATGACCAAAATCTGCCGGCCACCAGTCCTGTGAATCTGTCATTAAAGCATGAAGGTCTTTTTTTACCGCCTCAAGATCAAGGCTTTTAAATGCTTCTGCGTAGTCGAAGTCTTTATCCATTGGGTCAGACAGCGATGAATGCTGGCGCAGAAGATCTACTCTTAACTGATCTGGCCACCAATCTTTGTTTTGAGTACCTTCACCTGCTACGCTCTTGTTCATTGTTCCGTTATGAAAAGGGCATTTACTGATGTCATTCAAATCTTTTTCCATTGTCGTTTATTTATTTTTTATATTGATTAATACAGTTTAAGAAATTCCTATGTGGTAAGAACATGACAAACTTACAACGTTCATTTAATAAATACAATCTATTAATAGTTATTTAAATGATAGTTAAAAACTATAACAAAACATTTCCGACAGCATCAAAACTCAAGACACTATTGTGGTATTAAGTTAGTTATTTTTTAAATTCATTCAGCCACCACTACTCTATTTAGAATTACTCAATGTAAGGAAGATGAGTTGGAAGAGGGAAGCTGGAGGCTGGAAGTTATGATAGGCGGAGAAGTACTTTAGCTAATCTTAATGCTTCTTTCATTTCATAAAAAATAATTTTTCCCCTATGCCTTCAAATACTATAAAAACAGAATATCCTCACTTGGTATTTCAGTTCTTCCAGCCTCCCTCTCCCAGCTTCCAACCTAAAACTAATCCCACATAATCCCCAACATACACTATAAAACAGAACATTTCCTCTTCGGCTTCAAGTACCTCCGGCTTCCCTCTCCCAGCTTCCACCCCATCTTTTCAATCCCATTAAAAAAATAACTATCTTTATAATTCACAAACATGAATCCCTTTTCCCATGAAAAAAATACTTATTATCATTCTCGTAGCTTTCGTTATCATTCAATTTTTTCCTATTGATAAAACCAATCCACGCCCTACTCCCGGTATGGACTTTCTGAAAATAAAAAACACTCCTGAAAAGGTAGCTAAGATTATCAGAACATCATGTTATGACTGCCATTCCAATGAAACCCAATACCCTTGGTATACCAATATTTCACCTGTTTCATGGTATGTAAAAAATCATATTAATGAAGGCAGAAAGGAACTTAATTTTTCTACCTTTGCAGTATATGAGCCTCAAAGACAGCTTCGTAAACTGGAAGAATGCATAGAAATGGTTGAAAAAAAAGAAATGCCGCTTGAATCTTACTATCTGGGACATCAGAATGCTAAACTAGCTGATGAACAGCGTTCAGATCTTGTTAAATATTTCAAACTAGCCAAAGAAGATACAGAAAGAAGGATCATGTTTAATAAATAGAAGTCGTGGAAAACTGGGAAAATAAACATATTGTATTTTTTGACGGAGATTGTGGCGTTTGCAATTTCTGGGTTCAGTGGATTCTGGAGCGGGATAAGAAAGACCAATTTATGTTTGCTTCATTACAATCTGAATTCGGACAGCAATTTTTATCGGAAAGAGGCTTAGAAACCAAAATTTTCAACACTTTATACCTTTGGAAACCAAAACAATATTACCTCATAAAATCAAGAGCAGTATTGCAAATTGCCAATATCTTGGGTGGAGTTTATAAACTTTCAGCGATTGGTAAAATTTTGCCAGCTTTTCTGAGTGATAAGGCTTATGACCTTATTTCAAGAAACAGAATGAAACTGGCCAATCAAAAGTGTTTTCTTCCGGATCAGCATCAGAAGAAAAAATTTATTCAGGTGTAATTTCCCACAGATTTCACAGATGTCTATGCTATAAAGAATCTGCATTATCTGCAAAATCTGCGAGAGATTATATTACTCATTATTTTTTTGAGCTCTGAACCGCCACTCATTACTCATTACTCATTACTCATTACTCATTACTCATTACTCATTACTCATAAATTAAGCGACCACACTGAGTAACTATTTGGTGGGCACTGAATTTTTACCCGTTTATCTCCCTGTGTTGTCGGATACCAGCTTGAATGCCCCGTAAAATCTTTGATCTGCTGATTAGTCCAATTGGTGTCAATCCATCTTTCCTGCCAATTTGATGATGTATTGATATACACTACCAGCCCCGGATTTCCATTGTACCCGTTACGTCTTGCAATGTATTCATCATTATCCGTATATAAAATGGAAGTAGTTCCTGTAGCTTTATTGTTGTGAATCCAGATCAGGTTGTTCAGTCTTTCCTTGTTTAACCATTCTTCATAATCTCTGTAAAAAATGGTAGGATATCCTTCATGGGTTAAAATGTAAGCATAGGCCGGCATTTTGTTATAGATAACATCCGTATCATGGTTGGCAACAAAGGTTACTGCTTTGTACGGATTTCTTTTCCACATCATATCATCATTCAACACATTTAGGTTTCCGTTGTCGAAAGCTTCATCCATTTTATAATATGCAGCAAAATCAAATACGGAACTGTTGGCATTATTAGCCCACCATTCCAAGGTATTTACATTCGAATCCCATAATTCACCTACAGAAAAGCCTCCTATCTTAGAATTCCATGTATTGACTACCCAAGGCCCAAACCCTTTCACATAATCGAATCTCCAGCCATCAAATTTCATTACATTTTTATAATATTTCGCCACTGAATCGTCTCTTTCCCACAACCAGTCCTGTACATGAGGGTTGGCATGACACAAATCCGGGAATCCACCAAAGGCACCTTCATCGTTGTTTCCGTAGGCATTTTTATAAAAGTCATTGTAGTTTCTTTGAAATTTTCCAGAAGCGACCCCTGAGAAATTGGTCCAGGTATTTGTTCCGGTAAATGGATTCGCTTCAGATTGGCCACCGCTATTATGATTAATTACAATATCAGCATAGACCTGCATATTTTCTGCATGAGCTTTTGTAATCAATGCTTCCAGCTCTGTTCTTGATCCAAATCTGGTTTCTGTACTTCCATTCTGATTAAAATTTCCAAAATCGTAATAATCAGTAGGATCGTATCCCATGGAATAAGCTCCGTTTTGAGCTTTTGAAGCAGGTGGAAGCCATACAGCTCCAATTCCTGCATTGGACCACGCCGTTAATTTATCTTTAACAGTATTCCACCAGTTGCCCCCATCGGGAACATCCCAATAAAACCCCTGCATCAAAACACTGCCGCCTGGGCCTGCAACAAATTTCCCTTTCACGGATCCGGATTCGCTTCCTGTACTGAAAGGTCTCCCGTCATGTTGGGTTACATTTACTATTTTATCGTGTACTTCTTCCTTCTTCAAAGATTCTGTACTCAATTCATCATTATTCTGGCATGAGCTAACAAGCGCTAAAGCCAGTAGGGAAAGAATAAAATGTGTTTTTTTCATTGGAATAATTAATTATCAAACTACCAACTAATTTACATTTTTATTGAAAACAAATTCAAAATAAGGAGAAATATTTTGAATTTAAATAATATTTATATAAGAATCACATCAGAAATTTTCATTAAAAAATCATAAATTTTAAAGTTTCTCGAAACAATTTTTCTTTTAATCCATATATTTGCATACTATGGAATACAATACCCAAAAAACTCAGCTTCATATGCCCGAATACGGCAGAATTATACAACAGTTGGTTGAGCGCTGCAAAGAACTTCCTACCAAAGAGGAAAGGAATGAAATGGCTATGGCAATCATCGATTTTATGGGTCAGAGAAACCCACAACTTCGCGACGAAGAAAATTATAAACATAAACTTTGGGATCATCTTTTTATTCTGGCAAACTATGATTTGGATGTAGACTCTCCTTATCCGTTTCCTACCATGGAACAATTGGCAGAAAAACCTAAAAGAATGGAATATCCAAAACTTCAGGGAGACTTTAAATTTTACGGAAAAAGTATTCTTCAACTAATAGAGAAAGCAATTGAACTGGAAGCAGGTGACGAAAAAGAAGCCCTTATCGAAGTTATTGCCAACAATATGAAGAAGTCCTATAATGTTTATAATAAAGAACACGTGACAGATGATGTTATATTCAGACATTTGAAAGAATTGTCTGAAAACAGGTTGGATCTTACAGGAATTGAATCTCTTGAAAAGAGTAAGATTTATTATACAAGTAATAACAGCCGAAATAACAACAATAATAATAACAACCGAAATAGCGGTAATAACAACAACAATAATAACAAGAACCAACCCAACAAAAGAAGGCATAATAACAATCATAAAAACAGAAAATAATGAGTGGAACATTTCAAATAAGAGGAGGAAAAAGACTGCAGGGGGAAATAACTCCACAAGGAGCCAAAAATGAGGCTCTACAAATTTTATGTGCGGTTCTGCTAACGGACGAGGAAGTAAGAATTAAAAATATCCCGGACATCCATGACGTAAACAGGCTGATTGAAATTCTTGGGGATTTCGGAGTGAATGTTACTAAAAATGGTCATGGAGACTATACTTTCAAGGCTGATAAAGTAAACTTCGATTATGTAAAATCCAATGAATTTAAAAAAGACGGTGCCAAACTTCGTGGATCTATTATGTTGATGGGGCCAATGTTAGCACGTTACGGAGAAGCTTATATGCCCACTCCGGGAGGTGATAAGATCGGAAGAAGAAGACTGGATACACATTTCCAGGGATTGGTTGAACTTGGTGCTGAATTCCACTATGATGAGGAGGAATACTTCTATTCTTTAAAAGCGAAAGAGCTTAGAGGAAAATTCATCTTATTGGAAGAAGCTTCTGTAACCGGAACAGCTAATATTGTAATGGCTGCAGCTCTTGCAAAAGGAAAAACTAGAATTTACAATGCTGCTTGTGAACCCTACCTTCAGCAATTATGTAAAATGCTGAACAGAATGGGAGCTAATATTTCTGGTATCGGTTCTAACCTTCTTACGATTGAAGGGGTAGAACATCTGAACGGTACAGAACATACGATGCTTCCCGATATGGTAGAAATCGGATCATGGATTGGCCTTGCTGCCATGACAAAATCTGAAATTACCATCAAAAATGTAAACTGGAACCAATTGGGAGTGATTCCTAATACTTTCAGAAAACTGGGAATTCAGCTTGAGCAAAGTGGTGATGATATTTACATCCCTGCTCAGGAACATTATAAAATTCAGAAATTTATTGACGGATCTATCCTTACCATTTCTGATGCTCCATGGCCTGGATTCACTCCGGACTTATTATCCATTATCTTAGTAGTTGCTACTCAGGCTAAAGGAAGTATCCTGGTTCATCAAAAAATGTTTGAATCCAGATTATTCTTCGTAGATAAATTAATTGATATGGGGGCACAGATTATTTTATGTGATCCGCACAGAGCAACAGTAATCGGGTTAAATCAGGAATCTCCGTTAAGAGGAACAACAATGGTTTCGCCGGATATCAGAGCCGGAAATGCCCTTCTTATTGCAGCCCTTTCTGCAGAAGGAAAATCTATTATCCACAACATCGAGCAAATCGACAGAGGATACGAAAATATTGATGGAAGATTGAAAGCTATTGGTGCTGATATCGAAAGAATCTAGACTTATTTTTATTACCATAGAGCGTTCAGAGAGATCTGAGCGCTTTTTTTATGGTAAAATGCATTTCCCTTAGCATAAGTTTCATCAAACCAATTTTAATTGATTCTCTCTTTGCATCCTTACAATATAAAATCTTGGGAATAGAACTTTGAATAATAAAGGTTCTTTTTATGACCACCCCCGTCAAAAATTCAGAGAATTTTTGCCACCCCTCCACTGGAGGGGAATCCTCACTCCTCCAATTGAATGATTGTCGATATTGGAAGTTGCTATAGGTCCTATTTACTCCTTATTTAAAATATCTGTGTAATCCGTGAAATCTGCAGGAGAAAAAATCCATCATTCTAAAATAAAAAGTGCCCGATAAAGAAACCGGACACTTTGAGTAATTAAAACTATATGAATCTCCCCTAAGAATACTTTCGGCAGAAATACTCCACCGTTGTATTCAAAAGTTTATTTTTATTCAGATAGGCTTCAAGCTGCTGATAGTCATCTAAATTGGCATTAATATATAATTGTACCGAACCAAAACTGTATCCGTTCACATATTCCACGTTCGCTGACAACACCCTGTGACAAATGCCCAATTGATTATGGATGGTATTCATTAAATACTCAAATTTCATTTTGCCATTCAACTCTATTTCCAATAACAATTCTTTTTTAGACAGGTTCAGTGTATTTTGAAAAACCTGCAGGCTTGGGTTAGGTGTAATCATCGCTAAACATTTTTGGGTTAATACTCAGATCATATTGCGCTCTGCATTTAAATCTGTCACAAAAATATAAAAAAATATTAGTCCACCAAATTAGTAGACTAATATTTTTTAAAAATTTTATATTAAAAAAAGAAGCCATCATAGCTTCTCGATCCATTTTAATTCAATTTCGGAAAAAATGTGAGGTTAAGAAGCCTGAAGCTGGAGGCTGGAAGTCATTAAATTATTAAATTCAAAATAATATATTCTATCAAACTTGGCAACTTATTATTCTAGGCCCATACTTCACAAATTATATGTCTAATAGTAACTTCCAGCCTCCCTCATCTAGCTTCCTTTCTGACCATTTTAAAGATCTCCGATCCTTTCTATTTTTTCTGACCCAGCCAATCCATTGGGATTACAGCCAGGCTCTCCTTCAGGCACTTTCAGATTTTTCTTACCATAAAAATCTTCCCAGAATGCATTTATTTTTCCTGTTTTAGGATCCATGAACGTCATAGGTTCTAATGTAAAAATATGATCTTCCCGAAAAGCTCTTTCCACAAAATCTGAACAATAATAAGAACCTTCATCCAAAATATAATTGAAATTGTAGGGTTTTCTCAGCATGGAATTTGCTTTTTCAATGGCTTCAGGAATTGATTTCTGGTATTCAGGTTTCAAACGATAAACCACAACATTTTGCTGATCTTTTTTCTGATCTTCAATGAAATCTTTCAGACTCTGTTTTTGTGAACCACCTTTTGGAGCTGCATGCAGAACAAACATTTTATGACCTTCTTTTTCCAGAATCCCAATATGGTCAAATGAGGCAGCTTTCTGCTTTTGGGTTACATTATTAATCGCTCCGGACAATCCTGTTTCCTTTGCTGTTACAAAAAATAAATCTCCGTTTTGAAGCGATACAGAACTCTGATAGGAATTGCATTGTACCATTATCAAAAGTATCAATATCCACATTCCGCCAACAATTCCTTTTTTAAATTTATTATAGAAAATCATTTTAATTTTGGGTATTCTGATTGTTATTTCACATCAAAATTACAAAATAGAAATCATTACATTTGTGAAGAATATCGAGTAACTTTCATAGTAACTAAACACTTTATCTATTCTTATGCCTCATATTTTACTTGTTGAAGATGATAAAAGACTTTCACGGCTTATTGGCAGAGGTCTTCTGGAACAGGATATGGACGTAAGTTTTGCCTATGATGGCGAAAAAGCTACAGAACTGGCCACAACTCAGGATTTCAATCTCATTATCACAGATATTATTGTTCCGTTGAAAAATGGCCTCGATTTCTGCAAAGAAATAAAAAGTTCCAAACCACATATTCCCATCATTATGTTGACTGCATTGGGAACTACTGATGACAAGTTGGAGGGTTTTGATTCCGGTGCAGATGATTATCTGACCAAACCGTTTGAAATGCGTGAGCTGATTGCAAGAGTTAAAGTTTTAATGAAAAGATTTTCTCTACATTCTCCTACGGAACAAATAATAAGATATGAAAATATTGAAATGGATCTGAAGCTGAAATCTGTAAGCCGAAACGGAATCCCAGTTAAACTTACTCCCAAGGAATTCAACCTGATGAAATATATGATGGAGAATCCGGAAAGAGTGCTTTCCCGCTCAGAGATTGCTGAAAATGTTTGGGAAACTCATTTCGATACCGGCACTAATTTTATTGATGTGTATATCAACTATATCCGCAAAAAAATTGACAGAGATTTCGAAAATAAACTGATTCATACCAAAGCAGGAATGGGCTTTATTTTAAAAAAAGGATACGAAGAACATCAGCAATAACCCATAAGGCATGAAAATAAGAACCCGGCTTACCTTACTCTTTACTATTGTCACGGCTATGCTGATGATATTTTATGGTATTGCCGTATACTATTCTTCAAGTGAAGCCCGGGAAACCTCATTCTATGCCCAACTCAGAAATGAGGCGGTGGCAAAAGCCAATCTCTTTTTTCAAAGTACATTGAGTGAAAAGGAAATGCATCGTGTTTACAAAAACAACACAAAAACCATTAATGAGGTTCAGGTAGCCATCTATGATCCGGAATTTAATCTGGTCTATCACGATGATTCAAAGGTAGACTTTGTAAAGGAAGATCCTAAAATGCTTTCCAGTATTTTAAACAAGAAAGAAATCAGTTTTTTTATTCATGATCTGCAGGCTATAGGAACGGTCTACACTTATAATGGGAAGGAATACTTAGTAACTGCTGCCGGATACGATCAATATGGTTACAAATCAATCCATCACCTTCTTACCATCAGTATCATTGCCTTTATCAGCATTTTAATACTCATTTATTTAGCCGGAATATTTCTTTCGAAAAAAGCATTGAATCCGCTAAGTGAAATGGTTCATCAGATTAAAAATATTACTGCCGGAAAATTACAGTTGCGTTTAAAAACTACTGGTGAGAAAGACGAACTGAATGAATTGGCACAAAATTTCAACGGAATGCTGAAAAGGCTTGAAAATTCGTTTGATGCTCAAAAACATTTTGTATCCAATATCTCCCATGAGCTTCGAACTCCTTTATCCGCTATTATCACAGAACTGGAATTGTCTTCTGAAAAGGAGCAAACTAAAGAAGAATATCAGCAGACTATTCAATATGCGCTGGATGATGCCCGAAATATGGTGAAATTATCCAATAGCTTAATGGATCTCGCCAAAGCCAGTTATGACCCTAATGAAATCAGTTTTTCAGAAATACGGTTGGATGAAATCCTGCTGGAATCTTATTCGAAAATAATAAAGGAAAATCAGGTATATAAAGTTTCCTTGAATATTGATAGCACGATAGAAGAGCATCAGCTCGTTGTACAGGGAAATGAATATTTATTACAGGTCGCTTTTAATAACCTCATCGATAATGCCTGTAAATATTCTCCGGTTCACACCTGCCTGATTGATGTTAAAACAGACCATAAAAAGCTCGTTATCAGCTTCATCAATACAGGAATTACAATTTCACAGGAAGATTTGCTGTCTATTTTTGAACCTTTTTACAGAAGTGAAACTTCCAAACAGGAAAAAGGTCATGGAATTGGGCTTTTCCTAACGAAGAAAATTATTCATCTTCATCATGCAACGATAAAAGTAACCTCGGAAAATAATGAGACTGTTTTTACGGTGGTATTTGACATCAAAAACTATTGATTTTGATGCAGAGTTCTGATCTATCGAAGTATTTTAAATATCCCTTAATGGCTTAAGTACTAATATTCTTTAATTATGGGAAGCAGCCCTTTTATTGAAAACAGTAGTTCCTATACTTGCTGCAATAACACAGCTAATGGAAATCCATTGTAAAAAAGACAATTCTTCAGCAAGAAAAACTAATCCCGAAAAGGCTGCAAATGCAGGTTCCAGACTCATCAGAATACTGAAAGTTTTGGCAGGAAGCTTTTTTAGAGCCATCATTTCTAATGAAAATGGCAAAGCACTGGATAAAATAGCTACTCCCAAACCTTTTACAAAAATAGCCGGAGTCATATTAAAAACTGCACCATCCCATATTGTGAAAGGAATAATCACCAGACTGGCAAATAACATTCCGGTGGTTACAGCATCTCTTCCATCCATTATTTTAGACACTTTTCCGCCCATTACAATATAGAGAGCCCAGAATATTCCTGCCAGGAAAGCTAATCCAAGACCGAGCAAATCTACATGATCGCTCTTCCAGGGAACGATAAGTAATATTCCGACGCAAGCCAATAATGCCCAAACAACATCTAACAATTTACGAGACAATGCCAATGCAAGGAATAAAGGTCCGGCAAATTCTACGGTTACTGCCAATCCTAACGGAATTCTTTGAATCGCCATATAAAAAATAAGATTCATAGCAGCCAGTCCTGTTCCATACATTGCACAATACTTCCATTTTTGCGGAGTAAACTCTAAAAATTTTGGACGATTGATAATGGTCAGCAGAATTGCAGAAAGTACAATCCTCAAAGTAACGGTTCCAATGGCTCCAATTGCCGGAAAAAGCTGCTTGGCAATGGATGCTCCACCCTGTACACAGATGATGGCTAAAAGTGTAGCAGGAATCGCTAAGTTTGAATTTTTCATTTCTAAAATATATAATTTATAAAGACAACTTTTGGTATGAAACCGGGAGATAAAACAAGCTTTATTCTACAAAATTAATAATAGTATAGCACAAAGCTGGACTTTTGCCAAATGTATTGAAATTTTATCTTAAAAAATGGTTACAGATGAGCGCTTTAATTCTACATCTGTAACCATTAGTAAACCTTTACGATAGTATCAAATCATACTATCAATTATATAATTTTCCATTTAAAAAAGTTCTATTTCATTTTCTCTAATAAAATTCTAATAGCATTCTAAAGCTTTTCTAACGGCTGAAAAAAGCCACTATCCCTACTTTTGCACTGTAAAAAATAAAGCACATGGACGCAGATCCTTACAGTAATTATCAATCTTAAAAGCTTTAGTTGTACTCACTTTTCCCGTACAGCTTACAAGCTTTATAAAAAAAGGAAAAGTTATGAATACATTTGAATTTACACTTCGTTTATTAACCGCATTCTGTTTAGGCACCGGCATAGGCTTCGAAAGACAGTGGCGTAAAAAAAATGCAGGTCTCCGTACCAATACCTTAGTTTGCATAGGTTCCGCAGCATTTGTACTCATCGCTATCAGAATTGGTGGTGATGCAGCAGGAAGAATCACCTCTTACATTGTCAGTGGCATTGGATTCCTAGGTGGTGGCGTTATTATGAAAGACGGTCTTACCGTTCGGGGATTAAATACAGCCGCTACCTTATGGTGTTCCGCAGCGATAGGAGCATTATGTGCTCTCGGTTATCCCAAAGAAGCACTCATTACCGTCTTTTTCATTGTTTCCACGAATATATTTCTACGCCCTACTCTATCTACCCAAAAGGAAGCCCGGAGTAAGAAACTGGTCATTAAGAAAAAGAACAATACAAAACCAAAAATCAGCAACAGTACCCAATTTTATTAAGGTCATGAAAAGAATCATCTTAAGCATTATCATTCTTTTTGCAGTTTCATGCAAAGACAATGTCCCACAACAAACCCCGGAACAGGAAATTACCATGAAAGACAATCTGGTCATCATTCCTGAGAACAGCCCTGTTTTAAAGAAAATTAAAACCATTACTGTAAGCGATCAGGAATACAATCATGATATTACTTCTGTAGGGACCATAGAGGCTATTCCTAATAATTATGCAGAAATAGCCAGTCCATTTTCAGGAAGAATTACAAAGGCTTTTGTTAATATCGGACAGAAAGTAAGTGCAGGAAGCCCACTTTTTGAAGTGCTGTCCTCAGGCTATCTGGATGTACAGAAAGAATATTCCGATGCATTGAATGAAGCTGGCTTGGCAGAAAAGAAATACAAACGCCAGCAAGATCTTGTAAAACACGGGGTGGGAATACAAAAGGAACTGGAAGAATCTGAAACAGAATTCAGAAATAAGAAGATTTCTTTATCCAATGCATCCACAGCATTAAAAATTTACAACAGCCAAGGGAAAGGTTCCGGAGGTTTAATTGTAAGGGCTCCTATTGCCGGTGAAGTTATTTCCAACAAAGTAGTTACCGGACAGTATCTCCGTGAAGATGCAGAACCAGTGATGATTGTTGCTGAACTTTCTAAGGTCTGGATCTCCGGAGAAGTTAAAGAAAAGGATCTTCGGTTCATTAAAAACGGAGATCAGGTATCTGTAAAAGTCAATACTTATCCGGACAGAGCCATTACAGGAAAAGTATACCATATCAATGATTGGGTAGATGAAGCAACAAGAAGTATCAAAGTTTTAATACAATGTGATAATCCCGACAGAACATTAAAACCCGGCATGTTTGCCACCATCACCTACTCCACCGATTCTGAAAACACAATTATCATCCCAACCTCTGCCCTGATGCAAAAAGACGACAATCAATACGTCTGGATCAAAACCGGAAAAAACCAATTCATGAAACGTAATGTGATCACTGCTGAAGCTTCTGAAAAAACGGTGAAGATCACATCAGGTCTTAAATCTGGTGATGAAATAATGATTACAGGAGGAATTTATCTACTGGATGTAAAATAAATGTTGAATGTGGAAACTGAAGTTTCCCATTAAAGTAAGATTATGAAAAAGTTATTAACAGTTTCCATACAGAAAAAATGGCTTATACTGGCCCTCTTTATATTATTAGGATTTTTTGGATACTACTCCTGGACTAAGCTTTCCGTTGAAGCTTATCCGGATATTGCAGATACCACTTCACAGGTAGTGACTCAGGTACAGGGGCTCGCTGCCGAAGAAGTAGAACAACAGATCACCATCCCGCTGGAAAGAGCCCTTAACGGAATTCCGGGAATGCATGTCATGCGAAGCAAGAGTACATTTGGACTTTCCATGATTACCATTGTATTTGATGATGGAATTGATGATTATTGGGCTAGACAGCGTATTCAGGAAAGACTGGCCGAAGTTTCCCTGCCTTACGATGCACAGCCGGGACTAGATCCACTAACCTCGCCCGTAGGAGAAATCTACCGATATGTGATTGAAAGTGATAATAAAAGTTTAAGAGAACTTACCGATCTTCAGAATTTCGTGATCATCCCCAGAATAAAACAGGTTTCAGGAATTGCAGATGTAACTAATTTTGGCGGAATTACAACTCAGTTTCAGATAGAGCTTGATCCCAACAAATTAGAGCAATATGGGCTTTCCCTTGCAGAAATTATTGAGACCATCAGTAAAAACAATGCCAGTGCAGGCGGAAGTATGCTTCCCCGTGGAGATCTCGCCTATGTAGTTCGTGGAATCGGATTGATTAAAAATCTTGACGATCTTGGAAAAACCGTTGTAAAGACAGAAAAAGGAGTTCCTGTTTTTTTAAATGATATCGGAACCTTAAAATATGGAAATCTTGAACGCAAAGGAATCCTAGGTTTTACTGATAGAAGCAGAAACTACAATGAAAGTGTAGGCGGAATTGTCTTGCTATTAAAGGGTCAAAATCCATCGCAGGTATTGATTGGTGTTCACGAAGCCGTAGATGAGCTCAACAAAAATATTCTTCCGGCTGGGGTAAAAATTCACACCTATCTGGACAGAACTGATCTGGTAAAAACCACTCTTAACACAGTATCCCATACTTTAACGGAAGGAATTGTATTGGTTATTATCATATTAATTGTATTCCTTGGAAGCTGGCGGGGAGCTCTTCTAACAGCTATTACCATTCCTTTTTCACTTCTTATTGCTTTTATTTTTATGCATTTCACCAATATTCCGGCCAACCTTCTTTCATTGGGGGCCATAGATTTCGGAATTATTGTAGACGGTTCCATCGTAATGCTGGAAGCTATTTTAAGGCAAAGAGAAGAACATCCAGACAAGGAACTGGAAGAGAAAACGATCATTCAAAAAGCCACTGAAATTGCGAAACCGATATTCTTTTCAGGAATTATCATCATTACGGCTTACCTGCCTTTGTTCGCTTTTGAAAGAGTTGAAAAAAAATTATTTACCCCTATGGCATTTACTGTAGGATACGCATTATTAGGAGCTCTGGCAGTAGCTTTATTACTGATTCCAGGGCTGGCTTATATGATTTATAGAAAGCCCAGAAAACTGTATCACAACCGATGGCTTGAAAAAGTAAGTAACGCTTATGGCAAAGGAATTGACAAAATCATGTCTGCACCAAAAAAAATCTTTATTCCCGCAGGAATTGTATTACTTGGAGCCGGAATTCTTTCTTATAGCGTAGGTAAAGACTTCTTACCTGAGCTTGATGAAGGTTCCATTTGGCTGCAAGTACAGCTTCCACCGGGAATTTCTCTGAAAAAAGCTCAGGAAATGAGTGATTCTCTTCGTCTCAGAACGATGAAGCATTCCGAAGTTACTTATATTATGGTACAGGCAGGACGTAATGATGACGGCACCGATCCATGGACTGCTTCCCACTTTGAAGTATCTGTAGGCATCAAACCTTACAAAGAATGGGCATCAGGAAAAACCAAAGCAGACCTCATCAAAGAATTAGCAGAAGATTACAAGGAAATGCCTGGCTTTACAGTAGGTTTTTCTCAACCCATGATTGATGGAGTAATGGATAAAATATCGGGTGCTCACAGTGAGTTGGTGGTAAAAATCTACGGGGATGACTTCGCCGGAACAAGGCAGGTTGCAGACAATGTTCTTTCTCTTTTAAAAACCGTTCCCGGTTCTGCAGATCTTGCCATTGACCAGGAACCACCTCTGCCTCAATTGCAAATTGTTGCTGACAGAAATAAAATTGCCCAGTACGGATTGAATGTTTCTGATGTTACCGATCTTATTGAAACGGCTCTCGGAGGGAAAGCAGTCTCTCAGATTTTCATTGGCAACAAAGTATATGATATTTCCTGCCGTTATGTGGAAAACAGCCGCAATACTCCTGAAAAAATAGGAAACCTGATGCTGGCCTCTTCTTCGGGAGCTAAAATCCCACTTTCACAGATTGCCTCAGTAAAATTGAGTACCGGAGAAAGTACCATTACAAGAGAAATGAATAAGAGACATCTTACCGTGAAATTAAACCTTAGGGGACGTGATCTTACTTCATTCATCAACGAAGCACAGAAAAGCATTGAAAAAAATATTCGTTACGATCATGAAAAATATCAGATCAAATGGGGCGGACAGTTTGAAAATAAAAACAGAGCTTATTCAAGGCTGGCAGTTATTGTTCCGTTGGCATTAGCAGTTATGTTCCTGCTGCTATATGGCGCGTTTGGAACCTTCAGACAGGCATTGGTCTTAATGAGTATCATTCCGTTGGCCTTATTTGGAGGAATGCTGGCCTTGAATATCAGGGGAATGTCACTTAATGTATCTTCTGCAGTAGGCTTTATTGCTTTATTTGGAGTGGCTATTCAGAATGGAGTGATTATGGTTTCCCATATCAACACCTTAAGAAAAAATAAAATTCCGCTTAAAGCCTCGGTCATTCAGGGAGCCAAGGATCGTTTCAGACCGGTATTGATGACCGCTTCCGTAGCAATCATAGGGTTATTACCTGCTTCCCTGGCAACAGGAATCGGTTCTGATGTACAGAGACCTTTGGCTACCGTGATTGTGTATGGATTGATGTTCTCAACATTCCTTACTCTGTTTGTACTTCCTGCCATTTATTATTTAGCTGAATACCGTTTCGATAAACAAAATGCAACCTCTCATGAAATCTAATTTTTTAATCATAGTATTATGTACCGTTACAGGTATATTCATCAAGGGCCAGACAGAACAGGAACCTATTTACTTCAGTGAGTACCTGAATTATGTAAAGGATAAAAATCTTGGTCTTGCAGCACAGAAATACAATGTCAGCATGGCTGAAGCCTCTATCCTCACCGCAGGAATATTCCCTGATCCTCAAATTGAAATGGAAACCTCCAACAACGGAGTTTCCAAGGATATGGGATACACGGTAGGAGGGTCAGTCAGCTGGACGCTTGAATTGGGTGGTAAAAGAAAAGCCAGAATAGAAACGGCAAAAAATGAATCCGAATATTCGAAACTACAACTACAGGACTATCTACGAAATCTTCTTGCTGATGCCACTTTAGGCTATATTGAGGCTTTGAAATCAAAAGCATTACTAACTGTTCAGAAAGAATCATATCAAAGCATGCTTAAACTGGCTAAATCCGATAGTATCCGATACAAATTAGGTGATATTTCCAAAGTGACCTCTCAGCAAAGCAGATTGGAAGCTTCTTCTTTATTGAACGAAGTTTATCAGCTGGAAGGAGCTCAGCAACAGTCTATCACTGCCTTATCTGATTTTATCGGGAGTGACAGTACTGGCAAAGAGGTTGCTGGAGATCTCAATACCTTCAACAGAACGTTCACTTTAAATGATCTCATCACCCAGGCTTTTAACCAAAGAGCAGATCTGTTAGCTTCAAAACAAAATATCAATACAGCGGCAAGCCGTGTTAAACTTGAAAAAGCTAACCGTGTGATAGACTTAGGATTGAGTGCCGGAGCCGGACACAATACTGTGGCCAATAATGAAATTGCCCCATCTCCTGCTGTTAATACCATACAATTGGGAATCAGTGTTCCTTTAAAGTTTTCCAATCGCCGGAATGCCGATCTTAAAATTGCAGAAATGGGTTATGCTCAGGCAGAAACAGAATACAAGCAAGTTGAAAACAGCATACAAATGGAAGTGACTCAGGCTTACCAACAGTATACTTCTGCTCAAAAACAGCTACAGCAGTTCGATAACGGCATGTTGAAAGAAGCGGAAAGCATCCTGAATGGAATCACTTACAGTTATCAGCGGGGAGAAAGTTCTATTTTAGAAGTACTCAATGCTCAAAGAACATATAATGAACTTCGTCAGAATTATTTCCAGCTTTTAGCAGAAAACGCTTCCGCTTTAATTGAGCTTGAACGCAAAGCCGGAATCTGGGATATTAATTTTTAAAAGAAGGGAAGTTAGAGGCAGGAAGATGGAAGTTTATTCAGTCGGAAAATAACTCGAACTCCTATTAATTAACCTTTTCAAAATTGGAAATATTTTTAATAATAAACGATAGGCTATCAGGAACACAATAATAACTTCCAGCCTCCCGCTTCCTGTCTTTAAAAACGCCCACAATTCAAAAAAAGCCCTGAAATCTATATGATCCAGGGCTTTTATTATTTCTTATACTGAGATTCATAGATACCCATCCAATCTTCTGCCGTCATTTTCCGGCTCAGTTCTGCAATCAGCTCAAAAGGAATATCTTCAGGTTTTTTGAAACGGACGCAGGACTTTCCCATATCAAGCTTTTTCCTGGAATGTTTAGGATATTCTGCCACAAACCAATCCAACAGTTCTGGTCTGGAATACAAGCCCATATGATACAGTGCAATAAAATTCTTCTGTGAAGCCAGATTAATAAAGGGTAAAGGTGTTCCGGGTGTACAATGATAGCCTGCAGGATATGTTTTCAAGGGAACCACCCAGCCTAACATTCCGTAATTGGAAATTTTTTCAAACCCTTTAGGCAGATTGTCATTAATCACATCAAAAAGTTTTTTAAACGGCGCCTGTCTTTCCGCCGGAATCTTGGAAAGATAGTCTTCCAATGAGTTTGATATAATTTGCATTTTCAGTGAATTTTAGAAGTTTAAATTAATAAAAATTATTGATTATTTATAGAGAAATAGATTGAAACTGGAAGAGGGAGGCTGGAAGTTACTATTCAATATATATTTACTGAAAAGTATCGCAAATCAATAGAATTAAGTCACAATAATACTTACCATTTCTCCGGTATCATGCTCTAGATTTCATAAAAAAGCAGCGATACAATAATGCATCGCCGCTCAACTTTATTTACATTAAAAAAATTATTTTTTGATCGTTTTTACAGTAGATTGTGATCCGTCCTTAAAATAAAGTGTCACAAAATACAACCCTGAATTCAGCCTGCTTAGATCCAGCTCTTTCACAGAACCTTCAATTGTTTTCACCACTCTTCCTGCAGTATCCGTTATAGCGACTGACTTAACATCTCTTGTATCTGAAATATACAGAATATCTTTAAACGGATTCGGATGAACTGATATTTTTTTCACCTGACGGTTCACCTCCGAAGTACTTAGTTGAGCATTTTCAACCGTAAAATCATCCACATAGAAATTATAATCCAGGTCTTCATCCTGCGATCCTGTGCTGCCATAAAATGCAAAGACGGTATTCGCACTGACAAAATTAGCCAGATCAAATGTATACTCGTTAGAAGTATTGGAAGGAGCATTATTGGCATCCCAGGTTTGCAGAATCGTCCATGTGGTTCCGCCATCATTGGAAACCAGGAAATGAACAACATCATCACTATCCATTCCTGAAGAATCCGCATTATAATATTGTGTTACTCCATAATTAAACTTCACTTTATAACCACCTGCAGAGAGATTAAAAGATGCTGTCTTAAGCCATCCTGTTCTATCTGAGGAGTATAAATTTATAGAAGCTGAAGGTCCGTTAGCTGATGCATTTAAAAAACTACGTGATCCCCAATAAGAAAAATCTGTACCTGATGGCCCTGTAGCAGGATCTCCTCCAGTTAAGTTATTAGCCCAGCATTGGCCAGGGAAACTACTAAAATCATTAGTATACGATGGCACTATTGCACCACATTGTGTTGTAAATGATTTAGCAAGAGACCATACACTCTTACTTGTTGCTGTACTACAATTGGCTCTTACCCAATAATAATAAGTTGTACTTGGAGATAAATTATTCAGAGTATAGGAAGTTCCTGTAACATTGGAATGATTAGGATTTACATTACTTGCTGGAACTCCTGAGTTAGTACTGTAATAAATATCATAACTTGTAGTCTGATTACTTGCAGGAACCGTCCATGAAATCTGAGCATTATTGGCTGTAACTCCAGTTGCATCATCTGTTGTAGGAGCAATACAATCAGTATAAGCATCTGCTGAGAATGCAAAAATATTAGGAATTCCGAAACCGGAACTTTTTGTAATCGTTACACTTTGTATTGGTTTAGCCTGATTAGCTGCATCAATATCCAAAACAGCCTGATACAATCTGGGATTAGTACTATTAGGTTCTAAGTTATCATTATCTCTATTGATCCTTCCAATCCCCTGAATAGCAAAATTAGAGCCGCCATACCAGTCCGAAAGGTTAATATTAGAAAATGTTTGGGTTGAATTATCTGTAAAAGTTACTGTTGCACTTACTATGGACGTACCACTACCACTCGTTGAAAGCATATACAACTTAAAAGCAGCCATTGGAGTAGTAAATACAAGAGTTCCATTATCTCCTGCTGTAATCAGCTTCAAAGAATTATTAGCACTTAAATCTCCCAATTGGTAACTTAGACCAGGTGTAGAAGCTACCACCGAATTAATGATACCATCCGCAGGAATTCCATACGTAAGAGCAGAGCTGGTGGGGGTAAGTTTAAAATCCCTCGCTACAAAAGCAAAAGAAACTCCATCAACGTCTGTTGTAGTAGATATTGAAGAAGACCCTACTCCGTTGGCAATTACATCTACCGTAAATCCGGAAGTAATCGGCATATTTTGAAAATTTTGAGCCATCATTGCTGATGCTGAAAGAAGAGCAATAGCAGGTAAAGCTCTAAAAAATAAATTTATTATCATTTTATTCACATTTGAATGGTAATTTAAGAAAAATATCAATATAAAAAGATTATTTTTAACAAAAAATCAATAATTAATCAAAATAGAACTAATATTAATAGTAAAATCCATAAAGTTATCACCGCTGAAAGGAGATGACAGGCCATTTCTTCTTATTCTTAATTTTATTATTGGGAAATTAAATCCTATTTTTGTCATACAAATTTTTGAACAATGCCGAATATTTCAAACAGAGCACTGCATATGCCGCCATCGCCGGTAAGAAAACTGGTTCCCTTTGCGTTACAAGCAAAACAGAAAGGAATAAAAGTATATCACCTTAATATCGGACAGCCTGATATTGAAACTCCGGAAACAGCATTAAATGCTTTAAAGAACATTGATCTTAAAGTATTGGAATATGCACTTTCTGAAGGTAATTTAGACTACAGAAATGCCCTTACAGAATATTACCACTCTCTAGGCTTTTCAGACCTAACCCCTGATAACTTTATTGTTACCAATGGTGGTTCTGAAGCACTAAATTTTGCCATTTCAACTTTGTGTGATGATGGAGATGAAGTAATTATCCCTGAGCCTTACTATGCTAACTACAATGGATTTACCAGTACATTTGATGTAAATGTAGTAGCCGTTTCATCTACAATTGATACAGGTTTTGCCTTGCCACCCATTGAAGAGTTTGAAAAAAAGATCACAGAAAAAACCAGAGCAATTATCATTTGTAACCCAGGGAACCCAACAGGATACCTTTACACTCGTGAAGAGCTTCAGAAACTTGCTGAGATTGCTTTAAAATATGACATCGTAATCATTTCTGATGAAGTATACAGAGAATATGTATATGATGGAAAACAACAGATATCTATTCTTGATTTCCCTGAATTAAAAGAAAACTGCATCGTTATTGATTCAGAATCCAAGCGTTATTCTATGTGTGGAGTAAGAATCGGATGTATGGTTACCCGTTCTCAAAAAATCCGTAATGCTGCGATCCTTTTTGCACAGGCAAGATTAAGCCCTGTTCTTTTAGGACAGATTGCAGCAACAGCAGCTCATCAGAATGACGGAGCTTATATCAGAGCTGTAAGAGAGGAATATACTCACAGAAGAAATGTTTTAGTAGACCTTTTAAATGCTATTCCAGGTGTAATCTGCCCTAAGCCAAGAGGTGCTTTCTATTGTGTTGCCGAACTTCCTGTAGATGATACTGAAAAATTTGCACAATGGTTGCTTGAATCATATTCTAACAACAAAGAAACCATTATGGTAGCTCCTGCCGGAGGTTTCTACAGTGATCCTGAATTAGGTAAAAAACAGGTAAGAATTGCTTACGTACTGAAAGAAGAAGACCTTAAAAGAAGTGCTGAAATTCTGAAAGATGCTTTAAAACAGTATAGAGAAGAATTCAGCCTATAAATTATATAAGATGCCGACAACAAAAAATGTATATCTGAAACTCATATTTCCGATCTTTTTGCTGTCGGCATTTTTTTCTTGTGATTCTAAAAAATCAAAGCAACCTTCAGCTTCTACCAATGAAATAACCTTTATCAGGCTATCTCATATCGGCGGAACTATGGGAGAATACAGGATTATTAAAGTGACCAAAGATTCTGTCTTTGCAGAAAAGGGCGCCACTGCCAATAAAACGCACCAGAAATGGGCTTCAGCAATCAATATGGATACATGGAAGCAGCTCATCTCTCCTATTAATATTAAAGATCTTGACAAGATAAAAAGTTCACCAAGCCAACAGTCTGTAGATGGTATTGATGAAACTTTTCAGATACGCACTCCTAAGAAAGCTCATTTCTATGTCAACTCTTTTGCCGATCCGGAACATTACAAACAGCTTCAGCAGTTTAAAGAACAACTAGACAACATTCTTCCAAAAGAATACAAATAAAACATGCAAGAAAATTTTTCCTTAAAGCCTTACAATACATTTGGTGTTGATGCCCAAGCAAAATACTTTGTTGAAATAAACAACATCGAAGAATTAAAAAACGCTCTTATTTTTTCAAAAGAAAATACTCTTCCTCTTTTATTTTTGGGAGGCGGAAGTAATATTCTGCTGACAAAAGATTTTGACGGACTTGCTATTAAGCTAAATTTAAAAGGTATTTCCGAGAAAGATCTCAATGAAGATGAAATTCTGATTACTGCAAAAGCAGGTGAAAACTGGCATGAATTTGTGACGTACTGTCTGAGCAAAAATTACGGTGGATTAGAAAACCTTTCTTTAATTCCCGGTAATGTAGGAACTTCTCCTATGCAGAATATCGGAGCTTACGGAACAGAAATCAAGGATGTATTTATCAACTGTCAGGTATTGGATTTGGAAAATCTTGAGCTTACCACTTTCGATCTTGAAGAATGCAGATTTGGCTACAGGGATTCTATCTTCAAGCAAGAAGGAGAAGGAAAAGGAAAATATATCATTTTAGAAGTTACCTTTAAACTTACTAAGAAAGATCACCATATTAAAACAGAATATGGCGCTATTAAATCTGAGCTTGAAAATCTTGGAATTACCAATCCTACGATACAGGATATCTCCCAAGCCGTTATTAACATCAGACAAAGCAAATTACCGGATCCTAAGCAAATTGGAAATGCAGGGAGCTTTTTTAAGAATCCCACCATTCCTTTAGCTCAGTTTGAAGAGTTAAAGCAGAAGTTCGAAAATATCCAGGGGTATCCTAATGGCAATATGGTAAAAGTTCCGGCAGGATGGCTTATTGAACAATGTGGCTGGAAAGGGAAGCAGATTGGAAACGTAGCTTCGCACAAGCTTCAGTCATTAGTTATCATCAATGCAACCGGAGAAGCAACCGGTAAAGAAATTTTTGATTTTTCCACTGAAATTATCAATTCTGTACAAGAAAAATTCGGGATAGAACTTGAACGGGAAGTGAATATTATATAACTTTCACTTCAGATTATATAACAGATTTCCGGGTTTTTTCCGGAATTTTGTTTTATTATTTTAATTTATTCTAAATAACTATTGTCTCGCATTATTATATTTTATAGTTTTGCGGTCTGCTTATTTAGAATAAATAAAAATGAATAGATCTTTACTTTTTGTTTTCTTTTTCATTTTCAGTGTACAGATGGTACAGGCACAAAATGAAAAATCTCAATTGAACATTACTGTATTCGACGAAAACAACAAAGAATTAGAAGGGGCTTCTGTTACCATCAATCAAACTTCTTTAACTACTGATAAAAACGGTCATACGGATATTTCTATTCCCAATGGTAAATATCACGTAAAAGTCGTTCATCCCGATTTCCAGGAAAAAGAACTGAACATCAGCCTTACTTCTCTTCAACACATTACTATTAAGCTTCAGCCCATTAATAAGCTGGAAGAAGTAATTGTATTCTCTAAGGAAAGCAAAGGTTTAACAACAAAATCAGTGATTAACAGGCAGGCTATGCAGCATTTACAGCCTTCCAGTTTCTCCGACTTAATGGAACTTCTTCCTGGTGGACTTTCAAAGGAACCAGTTTTAAACTTAACCAATAAAGCTACACTTCGTGAAAATACCGGGGAATATACTGGTGACAAATACAATACCTCATCTCTGGGAGTTCAGTTCATGGTTGATGATAATATCATTAATTCCAACGCAGACATGCAGGTTTCAGTAGACAACAGACAGTTCTCTGAAGGTCCGAGATATAGAGAAACAGCTACTTCGGGAGTTGATATGAGAACGATTTCTACCAATGACATTGAAAAAGTTGAAGTAATCCGTGGTATTCCATCAGCAGCTTATGGAGATCTGACTTCAGGATTAATCAAAATTGAACGCAGAATAAAAGCCGCTCCGCTGCAGGCCAGATTCAAAGCTGACGGATTCAGTAAGCAATATTATCTGAGTAAGGGATTTAAAATCAATGATAAGTGGCAGATGAGTGCCAGTGCAGATTTTCTGGATTCAAAATCAAATCCAACAGATGATTTTGAAACCTATCAGCGTATTACGGCATCTATCCGTTCAAAAAAAATCTCAACACTATGGTCAAGACCTTTGGAATGGAAATCAACCATCGATTTTTCCACCAATATTGACAATAAAAAATATGATCCGGACAACGGATATCCTCCAACCGACAAATATGAATCGAATAATAAAAGAATAAGCTTAACGAATAATTTTATTTATCAGCTGGATAAAAATTCATTTTTCAACAAGTTAACGTTAAACACAGCTATTCGTCAAGGGTTTGAAAAAATAGAACAGGTAAAACTGGTTCAATTATCAGGACCTCGATCTTTTTCCCTTGCTACCGAACAGGGAGAAAACGTGGGTTATTATCCAGATCTTCGCTATATCGCAGAATTTTCCACAGAAGGAAAGCCTTTGGATATCACGGTCTTCTTCCAGGCAAACGGAACAGAGAAAACTTTTGGAATTACCCATCAATATGAAGCCGGGCTTGACTGGAAATATTCAAAAAATAATGGCCGAGGGCTTCAATATGATATGAAAACGCCTCCGTCTGCCAATACAGGAATTGCAAGACCAAGACCATACAATGCTATCCCGGCCTCAAGCCTGCTGGCTGCTTTTGTAGGTGACCAGATGAGCTATGCCATCAATCAGCATAAATTTACCTTATATGCAGGTTTAAGATTATCAAAAAATCTGGGAATCGACAACTCTTATGCTGTCAGCAAAAAAGTTTTTGCTGAGCCCAGATTAAATTTCCAATACAGCCTACCTCATCTCATGATTAATGATTATCCTTTAAAAACTGATGTTACTTTGGGATATGGTCTTTTTTATAAGCAGCCTACTCTGTTGATGCTCTATCCAAACAAAGAATATTGGGATTATACCCAACTGAATTATTACCACAATGATGCACAATACCGATATGTAAATTTCATGACGTATGTACAGTCAAAGGAAAATAAAGAACTGCAAGCTGCCAAGAGTATAAAGAAAGAAATTCGTTTAGACCTTGCCTACAGGAATCATGAGTTCTTTATGACTTACTTTAAAGAAAGCATGACTAACGGATTCCGTAGCATGGACCAAACAGCTATTCACAATTATAAACAATATGATGCCACAAAGGTAGATATTACCCAATGGACACCTAACGGACCGGATTTAACAAATGTTCCTTATGAAGTTAAAAATATTTTTGCCGCCTATTCTACTACAGAAAACGGAAGTGAAACGCTGAAGCAAGGTATTGAATTCGGTTACACATCTCCAAGAATCAAATCAATCAATACAAGATTTACCTTTACCGGAGCATGGTTTAAATCTCAATACAGAAACTCTACACCTATTATTAGCAGACCTAATGGCTCAATTGGAACAGAAGCTTATCCTTATTACGGAATCTATCAATCTGATTATGGTAATGTGAATTCAAATATCAATTACAACCTTCTTATAGATACCTATCTTCCAAGTCTGGATATGATAATTTCCGCGTCTTTGCAAGGAAGTTTATATGACCATAGCAGAAATGACAGAAGAATTGCGGAACCTATTTCTTATTATGGGGTAGATGGAGTGATACATCCCTTTACAGAAGCAGACAGAACAGATACCTATAAACAATGGTTGGTAAGAAGCGTTTCGGTTTCTGATAATCTGGATAAAATTTACACTTTTACCATGGTAGGAAATCTTAAAGTCACTAAAAGTATTTATAAGGCGCTTCGCACTTCCTTATTTGTTAACAGACTTTTCAATTATAGTGCTCCTTACACTTTCAACAATGTAAAAGTTTACAGAAAAGGAACCAATACACCGTATTTCGGAATGGAATTGAACTACAATTTTTAATATATATCAAAAAAATATCATGAAAAAAAGAGTTTTACTACTAAGTTTAGCCGCTATAATGGTAACAACATTTACAGTAACGTCATGTACTAATGATAATTTCGGAGAAACTACTACTCAGAAAGGACTTTTAACATTAAATTTCTCAGGTGAAAATATTTCTTCTTACAAAAGTTTGGATCTTGAATTCAGAGAAGTAAATACGAATATTGTAAGAAGGGAAACCATTAAAAATGTCAATACATATTCTATAGCTTTACCCTATGGTTCTTATAAAATCACTGTAAATGGTGCCGTAATTTCCGAAAATGCAGAAGTATCGGCAGGAGCCATGGCCCAAACTGATATTGCTTTATCTGCAACGAATCTTAACATTCCCATTATTATTAAAAAATTTCATGATGACTTTATCATTGAAGAAGTTTTCTTTACAGGAATTAAAACAACAGAAGGTAAAAACTACAATTCAGGACGTTACTTTAAATTAACCAATAACACCAAAGAAGTACTGTATGCTGACAAACTCATCATTGGACAATCTGAGTTTTTGACAACAGAAGATAAAAATCCTACTCCCTATAATGTAAATCTATCATTCCCGGTAAAAGCAGTAATGGTACTTCCCGGTTCTGGCATAGACTATCCTGTACAACCGGGAGATTTCATTGTTATTGCAGACAATGCCATCAATCATAAAGCGCAGACCAGCACTGCTTATGATCTTCACAACGCCAATTTTGAATATCCTTCAAACAATCCGGCTTTAGGACAGGTGGATAACCCTTCTGTTCCAAATGCCGAAGTGATTTATTCACAAATGAACTTTAACATGTTCTTTTTGCATGACCGCGGTTTTGAAAGTTACGTGATCGCCCGTTTCCCATTCGATGAAAATAGAGAAAGCTTTCTTCAGAAATACAAATATGATTATTCTTATATAAACAGTGCCGGTACAGTTACAGCAAAAAGCACTTATACGATTCCTAATTCCTGGATTATTGATGGAGTGAACAACAGTGTTTCTTCAAAATTTGCCCATACTTTAACTTCAGCAAGTATTGATGGTGGATGGACTTCTGTAGGAACTATTGATAAGGATCCTACCCGTTTCGGAAAATCGGTAAGACGTAAGGTAACAGGACAGATGACAAACGGTAAAAATCTTTATCAGGACACCAACAACTCATCGAATGACTTTGTGAAAGACTCTCAACCAAGCTTAAAAAATGGTATCGCTCACTAAAATACAGTTCGATATTTAACAGCAAATTATGTTACAAACAAAAATATTTTCCTGCCTGCTATTGATCGGAGTTTCTTTTAATATAAAGGCTCAGGACAGCCTAAGTCTTTTTAAAAAGCTCAATAACCAATACAATCAGGAAAGAGATTTTAAAAATAACTTTTACTATAATCCGGCATCCATGTCGGGTTATAGTACTTCTTCGTTTTCAGAGTTCAGTACCGGTTATCAGGATAATAAAGAAAATATTTATCGTCAACAATTAGGAAATGGCAGTAAAGGATTAACGATAAAAGCTCAATCTTTTCAAAAGCTGAAACCTCACCGTTTTGTATGGGGAAGTGCAGGTTACCAGAACTTAAAAACAAGCATTGTCAATTGGAACGAAACACTGGATTACGAACGTATTGCACCTTACATTACCTCTGATTCCGTTGGTGGAAAATTAAATCTGGAACGCTATCTGTTTTCCGGAGGATATCTTGAAAAAATAAACCGATGGACTGTTGCCGGGCAGGTAAGCTATTCTGCACAGATGGGATACCGTTCAAAAGATCCAAGGATGAAAAGCACAACTTCAGATCTAAGGATAAATGCTGGTGTGAACTATAAAATTTTCAGAGAATATGAAGCTGGAGTTTTCGGTGAATTCAATAAATACACTCAAAATAATTCGACTCAGTTTCAAAGTCTTTTGGGAAGGCCTTACGTATATATGATGTCTGGGCTAGGCTTCTCGAATGCTTTATTTAATGGCGGAACGCACCCTACCAATACTTTCGAAGAATTTGCTTATAAAGGAGGTTTTCAGATCTCCAACAAACAGGGAAAAGATTTTTACCTTCAGGCTTCAATAGGAAAATCCAACAATATTAAAAGTTATAATGACGGTTCAAACACGTTTCACAACCTTTCTGACCTGAAAAACGAACAGTTTGAAGTGGAAGGTGCAAAATTTTTCAATATTAATGAAAAGCACCGTATTGGTTTATTAACAGAATATACCGCATCCCAAAAAACAGGATCTGAATATGGCTACTCGATGAATACCGCCATCATGACTCAAATTTTTAAAAGAGAAGCTTATCGTAGAGAAAATTACACCACATTTGTTAAAGGATTCTATCAGTATAATCAGGACAGTTTCTCCATTACAGCAGTTCCGTTCTTTGGATATGAAGAAGTAAAAGAACGTAGGCTCTATCCTAATTCAGGACAGAAATTTGTATACTCCTATTTTGGAGTCAATGCTGATTATAAACAACAGGTTAATAACAACCAGATGTTTACATTCCAACCGTATTTCTATAAAAGAATGGTCAACCAATCTATCAATGCTTTGAACACTACCGGAAATGCAGCAGTTAATGAATGGGTACTTCAGGACTACATGTTCCAGGCCAGTGAGATTACCACTTTCGGAATGGTTTTGAGATATGATTTTAAGCTGGATAAACTACCTGCACTCTTCGTAACTGCACAATATCAGACACAAAAAATACAGAATACAAACAATAATTTTGCGGGTGCAAGCATAGGGATAACTTTTTAGACATGAAAAAACTAATATATTGGGGACTAGGTGGTGTTATCTTGATTTTATTAAGTTTCACCCCTAAAGTAAATCGGGATTTGCTGGATCTTCAGGATCCTACCATTGAAGATATTGTGAAGAGCTATAAAAAAGTAATCTCAGAATGGCCCCAACCGAATATTGATTATGGTGTACAATGGAAAGAATTCTCTCCCATTACAACAGACACTGCATTTTTTAAAAATCAGGATAAACCCAGTGTTATTCTTGGGAAGATGCTATTCTTTGATCCTAAATTATCCCAATCCAGTCAAATTTCATGCAGCTCATGCCATGATCCGGAAATGGGCTGGTCAGACCGAAGACATGTTGCGTTAGGAAATAATCATCTGCTGGGAAACAGAAATACAATCTCTCTTTATAATGTTGCAGAAAGAAATTTATTCTTCTGGGACGGAAGAGCAAAAACCCTTGAAGAGCAGGCAGCAGGCCCACTCGGAGCCCATCATGAGATGGCCATGGACATCAAATCATTACCATCAAAAATACAGGCTATAAAGGGATACAAACCTCTTTTCAAAAATGCCTATGGTGATGAAACCGTAACCTACGACAGAATTGTAAAGGCAATAGCTGATTTTCAGAAAACCATCAAAAGCCAGCCAAGCCGTTTTGATAAATTCCTGGAGGGAAAATACAATGCTTTGTCTGATGAAGAAATTTATGGGATGCATATTTTCAGAACAAAAGCGCGCTGCATGAACTGTCACAGCGGACAATATCTTACAGACGAATCTTTTCATAATATTGGATTGACTTATTACAAAAGAAAATATGAAGACCTTGGATTGTACAATATCACAAAAAAAGCTGAAGATGTAGGAAAATTCAGGACACCACAATTAAGAGATCTGATGCTCACTCAACCTTGGATGCATAACGGATTTTTTGGAGAATTGGAAGGCATTGTGAATATATATGACAGCGGAATGCACATGATAGATCCATCTCCTGAAGTGAAACAGAAAGATCCGCTTTATCCTGCAACAGATCCTTTATTAAAGCCTTTAAAACTTACAAAAGAAGAGAAAAAAGCTTTGGTTTCCTTCCTTGAAGCTCTTTCCGGAACAAAATATAAAATGAGAAGACCGGAATTCCCCGTGGAATAAAAAAGGTCCGACAAATTGCTGGACCTTTTTGTATGGAAGCTTGATGCTCTTAAAAACGCTTCATAACTCAAGTACTTATGATATCTATTTCAATATCATAAAAAAATACTTCAGAAATACCCAACACCGCAATAACTTCCATCTTCCTAACTCCTCCTCTTTCCTATCACAATAAAAAACATTATTTTCGTTACAAAATCAACACAACATGAAAATAGCTATTTTGGGAGCCGGAAATATGGGGTTATCATTTTCAAAATCATTTTTGAAATATGAACTGATTAAGCCGGAAAACCTTCACCTGATTACCAGAAGCCAGACTAAAATTTCCAAAATAGCAGAGGAATTTCCCAAATCAAAAATTTCCACCTTTGAAGAAGTTACAGAACTGGATGCCGATCTGATTATTATTGCCGTAAAACCACAGGATTTCCAAACGGTTGCTCAGAATTTCAAATTTACTTTAAAGGAAAATCAAATGGTTCTCTCCATTATGGCCGGAATTAATATTGAGAAAATTCAGAAATCACTGAACCATCCACTGGTTGTAAGAGCTATGCCTAACTCGCCTACCCTTCTGGGAATGGGAATTACCGGCTATACTGCTGCAGATGGAATTTCATTCAGCCAGCTTATCAATATTGAAAGACTGCTAAACAGTACCGGAAGATCTGTTTACTTAGAAGATGAAAATCTTTTGGATGGTGTTACCGCTCTTTCCGGAAGTGGGCCTGCCTATTTTTACTATATTATTGATGCCATGATTAAGGCAGGAGTCGAAATGGGAATTGAAGAAAATCTGTCTAAACTATTTGTAAAGCAAACCATGCTGGGAGCTTATCATCTCATCAATAATTCTGAAAAGAACCTTGAGGAGCTTATTAAAGACGTAGCTTCCAAAGGTGGAACTACAGAAGCAGCTTTGAAAACCTTTGAAGACAACAATTTCAAGGAAATTTTAAAGCTCGGAATCTTAAATGCCGAAAAGAGAGCAAAAGAACTCAATAGCTAATTTGTTTTTCAATACATCTACGGAACAGCCATCCTAAATATACTCCAAGTGTATTCAGGAGGATATCGTCTACCTCAAATATTCCCATTCTTGTAAAATATTGAAGTCCTTCCACGATGGTAATGGCCGGAATAAAATTAAACACCAGAGATTTCAGGTCTCTCAGTTCTGGGAAAACCCAACCCAGAAAACCAAAGGGAACAAACATTACAATATTTCCAATCACAATGATAATAATATCCTTCCACGACATTGCACCCTGAATAAATTTAATGGTAGAAAACACAGGTTCCACTGTAATCATGTTCTCATCATACTGAAATCTGCCCATTCCGAAAAACATCAGATAAAGCAAAAATAGAGTGTAAGGAACAATAACAATTTTATATAATTTCTTTAACATCGGATGCTAATATATTCATTTCAAAAACATTAAATTTGTATATTAAAATAATTTAATGAAATACGTTCTACTAACACTTATTTCAGCAATGCTGCTGTCGGTCTCTTGGCCTACCTATGGAGTTCCCTTTTTTATATTTTTCGCTCTCGTTCCTCTTCTGATGATGGAACATGGAATTTCAAAATTTTCAGACTATAAAAGAAAAGGCTGGATGATCTTCGGACTATCCTATATTTGTTTTATCATCTGGAATATTGTCACTACAGGATGGCTATATGGCTCTAAAAACCCGGACGGAAGCCACTCTATGATGGCAGTTGTATTCCCGGTTCTTGTAAATTCACTCTTATATTCTTTGGTTTTCCAGTGTTATCATTGGTATAAAAATGCCCAGGGAACCTATTGGGGATTAGGATTCTTTATTGCCATCTGGATGAGTTTTGAAAAATTTCACTTAGGCTGGGAGCTTACCTGGCCATGGCTGAATTTAGGAAACGTATTTGCAGATTATCCAAAACTAATTCAGTGGTATGATACCTTAGGAGCAACCGGCGGAAGCTTCTGGATCTTATTAATCAACGTTCTTATTTTCTATACCGTAAGAACATGGGAAGCAGGAAGAAAGAAAAAAGATTTGATTAAAAACTCATCTATTATAACTGCTTTAATTGCTATTCCGATGATTATTTCTGTCATCAAGTATAACAGTTTTAATGAAAAACCATCCGGACAGGTGAATGTACTGATGTTGCAGCCTGATCTTGATCCTTATGCTGAAAAATATTCAAAAGACAGTTTAACAATTGAACAGGATCTTTTGGCTTTAGCTGAAAAAAATTCGACAACAAAAATTGATTACTATATCGCTCCGGAAACGGCTCTACCAGGCAGAGGTTCTATCTCTGAAACCGGTATTGAGAAGAGTTTACTTTTAAATAATGCTAAAGACTTTCTGTCTAAACATCCGGGATCTGTTTTCGCAACAGGAATCTCTTCCCACCGTTTATTTTTTGATCCTGCAAACTTACCAAAAGAAGCATATGAAATTAATCAGGGAGTTTGGGTAGCAAACTACAACACAGCTATTCAGCTGGCTCCACAACAAAAAACTCAGATCTATCACAAAGGAAAACTGGTTCCAGGCGTTGAAATTTTTCCATACATGAATGTTTTAAAGCCTCTTTTAGGGGATGCTATGCTGAATTTAGGAGGAACAGTAGCTTCGTTAGGGACAGACAAGGAAAGAATGGCCTTTTCTAATCCCTACAACAAAGGAAAAATGGCCCCTATTATCTGCTACGAAAGTATTTATGGAGAATTTGTAACAGATTACGTAAAAAAAGGAGCTAACTTCCTTGGCATTATGACTAATGACTCCTGGTGGGGTGTTACAGAAGGGCACAAACAGCTTCTATCCTACGCAAAATTAAGAGCTATTGAAACCAGAAGAGAAATTGCCCGTGCTGCTAACAGTGGAATTTCAGCACACATCAATGCTAAAGGGGAAATTGTAGCGGATACTTTCTATGGAGACCAAACCACATTGTTTTCAAAAATCAATCTTTATGAGCGAATGACATTCTATTCAAGAGCGGGAGATCTTCTTTCGAGATTTTCAATATTCGCTTTAGGATTTTTATTATTCTATTACCTTATAAAAAGGATTCAGGCAAAAATGAAGAAAGCATAATGCTTGAACATCAGTCATCCTGATCTTTATACTTAAAAATATAATCTGCAAAATCTGAGAGAAATCAAACTCTCGTTGATTAAGTTGATAACGCAGATTCTTTTTTTTTAACACAAATAATACTAATGTTTACACAAATAGCCACAAACATCTGTGATCTGTGGAAATAAAAAAAAGAGAAGCCAGCTGGACGTCTGGCTTCTCTCAAGATAGAATAATGATTCAGTTAGTTATTTAATAGTAAGTTTTTTGGTGATTATTTCGTTTTTTATCTTCAATTTTAATAGATATATTCCTTTAGGGAGATGCGAAACATCAATAGATTGATCTGCTTTTAAAATTACATTCAGCTTTTTCCCTTCCATTGAATAGATTTCAGCTTCTGATACCTTTTCACCTTTAATAAAGACTTTATCAGAAGTTGGGTTTGGATAAATAGCAAACTCTTTTTCACGATTGACCATATTCTCTCGGGTTGACAATGACCCTTGTGCAGAAACTTCAGAATATACTTTTGAAGCATCAATTGATCTTACACTCCAATATACATTCTGAATGGACGGATCAAGCTCCAGGAACCATGAAGGAGTGGTTACAATATATTTGGCAATATCCTGCGAGTTTGGTGTAGATCCTACTTTAATTTCATAACGTAATGCATTCGCTGGAGTTTTATCATCTGTTGCTCCACTCCATGTAAAATTAAATCGGGTTCCGTTTTTCGTCATGTTCAAATGAGTTGGGGCTGTTGGTTTTGCATTCTGCTCTGTAGAATTATTTTTAAAAACCTTCGTTAAAGATGGAATATCCGGGTTAGCCCAATCAAATCCACCTAGTAAAACATCCAGATGATTATCATTATTAAAATCAAACAACTGTATCATTCCCGGACCTCCCAGACTGTGCAAACCTGTTGTTGTACCCTCTGTAAATATCTGATTGGTTGTGTTATATAAATAAGTCTTTACCACTGCATTATAATTCACATCACCGGAAACGATAAAATCATAATATCCATCATTATTTAAGTCCCCCACACTTATGGATGCATCAGAGATTTCTGATGGAATCTGATGAACCACCAATGTGCCTGTTTTATCATTCATCAGAACAGCAAGGTAAGGATCGTCATTAGCATCCTTACCAACCACTACAATATCCTGAAAACCGTCTGCATTAAAATCTGCCACTTCCAGTTTTCCTGAAATCAAAGAATCAAGAGCTTGTGTATGAACCAATGTTCCATTCTGATTGATATACACTTTAGAAACCGGATCTCCGTTAATGTCCGATCCGATAATAACAAGATCCAAAAAATGGTCATTATTAAGATCTACTATTTTAAAGCTTCCGTTTTGAGTTCCATCCGCCCAGTTTTCAATCAGATTAAAACCTGACCCTGTATTTTGATAAAAGTCGACAGTATTTCTAAAGCCACCTCCATGGGCAAACTGCGTTCCATTGATGGCATAGTCCTGTTTTCCGTCATGATTAAAATCAAAAACTTCCAGTGAACCATATATTTTTCCAGGAAGTTCATTTTCTCTTACAAAACCAACTCCTGTATTTTTAAAACGATAATGCTTGTAGTTGACAATATCCATATAACTTAATCCTGTGGAAATAATATCCATCAATCCATCATTATTAAAATCGATAAACTTTATATCTCCCAAATGGGTTACATCTCCACCAAGATCGGTATAAGGCTGTAAAGTTGTTCCGTTATTCCTGTATACTTCGTTATAGGTAGCATCGGGATTTCCATCTCCATCCGAATCTATAGCTCCATTGACGACAATATCCAATGTCCCGTTATTATCCACATCAGCAATATCAGCAGCGGAGAAATAAAAATTATTCATTCCGGTCTGTATCTCCGTAAAATTTTGAGCAGATAAACCGACAGGCAGCATAGACAATAGAATATAAACCTTTTTCATAATTTTTATTTAGATTAATTAAAAACAAAGATAGGATATTAATTTTTTTTCTTGGAAAAAAGCCTGTATGAAATATATCAGCACTGATTTACTGCTATATCCCAGAAATTCGGATATTTTAAAAAATCAATATTTATAATCAGTTACTTATTTACAAATATTTTCCAAAAGATTTGTCTATCTAAAAAATTCTTCGTTATTTTGCACTCTCAAATATTATACAAATAAGAACATCGAGATATGTCAAGAATTTGCCAAATAACAGGAAAGCGTGCAATGGTTGGTAACAACGTTTCTCACGCTAATAACAAAACGAAGCGTCGTTTTGAAATTAACTTACTAGAGAAGAAGTTTTACCTTCCGGAGCAAGATAAGCACGTTACACTGAAAGTATCAGCTCATGGATTGAGAGTGATTAACAAGATTGGAATCGAAGAAGCTATTGAAAGAGCTACTAGAAACGGATTGATTAAAAAGAATTAATAAATCATGGCAAAAAAAGGAAACAGAGTTCAAGTAATCCTTGAATGTACAGAGCACAAAGAAAGCGGTATGCCAGGAATGTCTAGATACATTTCTACAAAAAATAAAAAGAACACTACAGAGAGATTGGAATTGAAAAAATACAATCCTGTTCTTAAGAGATCTACCCTTCACAAAGAAATCAAGTAATTTATAAATATAATTTACAATGGCAAAGAAAGTAGTAGCAACCCTACAAAGCGGTCAGTCTAAAAAAATGACTAAAGTGGTGAAAATGGTGAAGTCTTCTAAATCAGGAGCTTACGTTTTCGAAGAAAAAGTAATGAATGCTGATGAAGTGGATGGTTTTTTGAAAAAATAATCAATACTTTATTTACAATATAAAAAACTACTCATATTTTGGGTAGTTTTTTTGTTATCTTTGTTCACCAGATTATTAATCAGTGAAATATGAAGAAGATTCTTATTCTAATAAGTACAGTTATTTTTCAATTTTCATTCAGCCAGAAAACAATGGATCCCATAGAATACAAAAGTTCACCAAAAGTTTTCAGCATCCCTGGATTATCACAATCAGTAAGCATTGATTGCGGTACTTCCAGAATGATTTTATTATCTGGTCAGGTTCCTTTAGATTCGAAGGGAAACCTGGTAGGGGAAAATGTAGAAGAACAGACACGTCAGATTTTCAAAAACATTGAAAATATTCTGAAGGAGTATGGAGGTACAGGCAAAGACATTGTTAAGCTAGGAATCTTCATCACAGATATATCAAAAACCCCGGATTTCAGAAAAGTCAGGGATAAACACGTCAATCTTCAGAACCCTCCTGTAAGCAGCCTTATAGAGGCAAGTAAACTGTTCAGGAATGATGTACTGATAGAGGTGGAAGCCACAGCAGTAATTAAAAACAAAAGATAAGAATAGACTAAAACTATGAGTTGGTTTAAAAATATTTTCAAAAAGGAAGAAAAAGAAACTCTGGATAAAGGATTAGAAAAATCCAGCCAGGGATTCTTTGAAAAAATGACGAAGGCCGTAGTCGGTAAAAGCAAAGTAGACGATGAAGTTCTGGATGATCTGGAAGAAGTACTGATTGCATCTGACGTAGGCGCCTCCACTACCATCAAAATCATAGAAAGAATTGAAGAACGTGTTGCCCGCGATAAATATGTTGGGGTAAACGAACTGGATAATATTCTTCGTGAGGAAATTTCAGGATTATTGCTTGAAAACCCTCATGCAGGAACAGGAAATATCGATACTTCAAAAAAACCTTACGTTATTATGGTGGTAGGAGTAAACGGGGTTGGAAAAACAACCACAATTGGAAAATTGGCTCACCAGTTCAAATCTGAGGGTAAAAAGGTGGTTCTTGGAGCTGCAGATACCTTTAGAGCTGCTGCCGTTGACCAGCTTACCATCTGGAGTGAAAGAGTGGGCGTTCCTATTGTAAAACAGGAAATGGGATCCGATCCTGCCTCTGTAGCTTTTGACACAGTACAAAGTGCCGTAGCTCAAAATGCAGACGTTGTTATCATTGATACTGCAGGAAGGCTTCATAATAAAATTAACCTGATGAACGAACTTTCTAAGATTAAAAGAGTAATGCAAAAGGTAATTCCTGATGCTCCTCATGAAATCTTATTGGTACTTGATGGTTCTACAGGACAAAATGCATTTGAACAGGCTAAACAGTTTACTGCTGCAACAGAAGTGAATGCTTTAGCCGTAACAAAACTAGACGGAACAGCAAAAGGAGGTGTTGTAATTGGTATTTCAGACCAGTTCCAAATTCCGGTGAAATATATAGGTGTAGGTGAAAAAATGCAGGATCTTCAGCTTTTCAATGGTACGGAATTTGTAGACTCATTCTTCAAGAAAAGATGATTTATATCATGTTTTCCCTTATATTAGTATAACAAATCAATTTTAAATATTAATCATTAAAAAATTTGCAACTATGGGAATTATAACATGGATCTTATTCGGTCTTATTGCAGGTGCTATCGCTAAAATGATCATGCCCGGAACTCAGGGAGGAGGCTGGTTAATTACCATCATCCTTGGAATTCTAGGAGCATTTATAGGAGGAGCTATAGGAGTTTACGTTCTCCATTGGGGAGATGTTAGCTCGTTCTGGAATCCAAGAAGCTGGATTCTTGCCATTGGAGGAGCTTTAGTTATCCTCTGGATTTATGGAATGGCCACGAAGAAAAGCTGATATAACGCTGATAAAAAATAAAATCCCGGATCTGAAATTCAGATCCGGGATTTTTGTACAATATAATTTAGTTAGTTGTTAATTCTAATCTGGTAAGGCATTTCCATTTTTACCTCAGATTGTAATTTCTTGTCTGTAATCTGCTGTAAGATTTCATAGTTGGACTTCCCTATTTTATTTTTGATAATTCGTGCAGAAACATCTTCTTCATTAAGATCTTTGAAGATCTGCTCAAATGGAGTCATTTTCTTAGGATAAGCTTCTACATAGTAAGACTTCACTCCTGCTTTCTGTGCTGCAAATTTCACGGCATCGTTAAGTGTCCCCAATTCATCTACCAAACCTATTTCTTTGGCGCGAACACCACTCCATACTCTACCCCCACCTACATTATCAATCTGCTCAAATGTTTTCTTTCTGTTCTGGGTAACGAAATGTACAAATCTTTTGTAAGTACCTTCTACACTTCTTGTCATCATATTTACTCCATAAGGTGTTACTCCGTTTAATCCTGAATAATACATTGAATTAGCATTGGTAGCCACAACATCTGCACGGATACCGTTTTTATTCGCAATATCTTTATAATAAGGCAATACCCCGAATACCCCGATAGAACCTGTAAGCGTATTTGGCTCAGAATAAATCTTATCTGCTGCCATCGCTACATAATAACCACCAGAGGCTGCATAATCACCAAAAGATACTACCAATGGCTTTTTCTTTTTCAGTTGCTGCAATTCAAATAAAATTTCGTCGGAAGCATTTGCACTTCCCCCGGGAGAATTAATTCTCAATACTACCGCTTTTACTTTCTCATCTTCCTGAAGTTTTTTAATGTATTTCACATACCTCTCGGAGTGAATGTCATTATACTCGTCTCCGTTATTAATAGAACCTGATGCATATAATATTGCCACCTTTTCTCCTGACTTATCTTCATCAGTGAAAGAGCTGATATAATTAGTTAAAGAAACCTTATTCAGTTTTTCTTTATCCTTTACATTCAACTTTGTTTTAAGCATATCTTCATATTCTGATTTTTGGATAAGCTTATCTGCTAGCTTATATTTTAATCCCTGCTCAGGAATCATTCCGTATAGGCTGTCAACAATTGTTCTGAATTGAGCAGTGTCAATTTTCCTGGACGCTGCCATTTTATAAGATGTATTTTTCCAAAGATCGTTTAACAAAGTGCTTAACTGCTCTTTATTTTCAGGAGAAATATCATTTCTTAAAAAAGGTTCTACCGCAGATTTGAATTTACCGTGACGGATCACTTCTATTCCGATACCATATTTATCTGCGAAATCTTTAAAGAATGTAACTTCAGTAGAAAGTCCTTTCAATTCTATACCTCCCGCAGGATGAAGATAATACTGATCTGCTACTGATCCAAGGTAGTAAGCAGATTGAGAAACTCCGTTTCCGTAAGCATATACAAACTTTCCACTTTTCTTAAAATCTTCAATAGCATTTCTAAGATCATCAATTTGAGTGAGCCCTGCATTCAGGTCATCTGTCTCAATACTGATTCCTTTAATATTATCATCAGTTTTAGCTTTATTAATCGCCTCAAGCACATCATACAAAAGAACGTTTTTATTCTGGCTGCCTAAACCGAACAGATCCATTTGTTCTTCAGTATGACTGTCTATTATATGGGTCTTTAAATTAATCGTAAGAACCGAATTCTTTTTCACCACCACAGACTTGTCACTTCCCATAGAACTAAACACAAGCATCATAATAAAAAAGACGAAAAACACAGCACAAAGTATGATTATTGCTACTATATTTGCCAAAACATTTTTAAAGAAACTTCTCATAAATCAATCAATTTTCCAATATGTCGCAGCAAAAGGTAGTTTTGTTACTAGGAAGTAACCTTGGAGAGCAAAAAAAAAATATTGAACTTGCTTTACAAAAAATAAGTGATGCCGGAAATCAAATTTCACAGATAAGCGAATTTTTGATGTCTGATCCCGTAGAATTTGTCAGTTCCAATATTTTTTGTAATATTGCAGCAATAATATTCACGCATCTTTCACCAATTCAACTGCTTGATTGTATTAAAAACATTGAAGTTGAAATGGGAAGAATTAATGATTCAAAAGTATCAGGTGGTTACACAGACAGGGTAATAGATATTGATATCATTAAGTATAATGAATTAAATTTTAAATCAGAAAGATTAGAAATCCCTCATAAAAAACATCTTTTTGAAAGGGATTTTTCCAGAGTATTATTAAAAGATTTTATTTAAAACATAAAACATATTGTATGAAATTAGGTTTATTATTATTGGCTACAACCTTGCCAATTGCTGCTTTCGCACAAAGCAGCAGTACTACAGTAAACTCTTCTACTGAGTATCCTAATACATTCTCTTCAGGCTCCGCTAACGTACAACCTTTTGACAATAAAGCAAGACGCTTCAGAGATTGGTCTATTTCAGTGGGAGGAGGTGCAGCATTTATGGTTCACTCTGACCTTAAATCTCTTCGTAAAGACAAAACCAACTGGGGTTACAATGCTTATGTAAGTATTGACAAACAAATCTCACACACGTTTGGTTTAAGCTTAATCTATACCAAAGGAGAAACTAAACAGACAGGACAACTATCAGGTGCTGCGGGTGCAGCTGCAGGAGTTGCTACAGCAACAACCCAATTTGACCAGTTAGCTTTAATGGGAGACATTAACTTCTCTAATCTATTAAGAAGAGTTGATAACCATTCTCCTTACAGATGGGCTTTCCACGGATATATGGGTATTGGGCTTCAGGCATTCAGAACGTCATTACATGACAATAATGAAAACAGATGGAGTGATAATCCAAAAAGAATTCCTTCATTTGTTAGACAGCCTTTGGATATTGGTTCTGTATACTATCAAGGAGGTTTTGGACTTAAATATAATGTTTCAAAACTTATTGATGTTGAAGCAAGAACCATGTACATCGTTAGTGGTGATGACGAATTTGATGGCGGTGGTCCTGCTTACACAGAGTATAACATGCTTAATCCAAGAAAATCTGATAACGCATGGACTGTAAGTTTAGGGGTATCTTTCAAATTAGGGAAACACCTTTCTCATTTAGCTTGGCATGACCCACTTCAGGAAGCATACTATAAAACCAGCGTTTTAGAAAATGCAACTACAGATCTTGTAGTTTGTGAAAAAGGAGACGCTGATAATGATGGAGTATGTGATGATTGGGACAGACAGCTTGATACTCCTGCAGGAGCAAGAGTAGATGGTGCCGGTGTTGCTTTAGACATGGATCTTGATGGCGTTATCGACCTTTATGACAAATGTGTAACTGTTCCAGGACCTGTTGAAAACAATGGTTGTCCAATCAAATAATACAGAAAGTATTTTCAAAAAAATCAAAATAAATAATACACGATGAAATTAAGTTTAGCAATCATTGCTTTAGCATTGGCAATCCCTACAGCCAGCTATGCACAAGATTCATCAGCAGCCACAGATGGAAAGTATCCTAATACTTTTTCTTCCGGTTCTGCCAATGTTTCCCCATTTACCAATCAGTCAAAAAGATTTAACGACTGGTCCATTTCAGTAGGAGCTGGAGTTCCGCTACTTCAATCAGCGGATTTAACTTCTATCAAAAATGGTAATGGTAAGAACCTTTTTGGATACTCAGCTTATGTAAGTATTGATAAAGCGATTACCCATGCATTCGGGATCAACTTACAATATGACAGAGGTGAAACAAGACAAGGATGGTTCAATACCAAAAATGCTGCCCCTGACGCTGCTGCTGTAGGAGCTAGAACTCAGTATGATGCAATCTCCCTTTTAGGAGATATCAACTTCTCTAACCTTTTGAGAAGGGTTGATAACCACTCTCCTTACAGATGGGCTCTTCACGGATACGCAGGTATTGGTACTATTGCCTTCAGAGCTTACCAGAAAACTAGTAAAGGACAAACATTAGCCACTGAAATTAAACCATTCCAGTTAGGCTCAATGTTTATGCAGGCTGGTGCCGGTCTTAAATTTAAAATAAACAGAAGAATCGACCTTGAAGGTAGATTAATGTACGTAGTTACCGGCGATGATGAATTCGATGGTGGAGGTATGGCATATAGTGATATCAACAGACGTTCAGAGCAGGTTTCTGATAACTTCTTCAATGCAACTTTAGGTCTTTCATTCAAGCTAGGAAAACATGATTCTCACTTGATGTGGCATGACCCGCTTCAGGAGATCTATTACAAACTAGATGTTTTGGCTAACAAAAATCAGGATATTGAAGTATGTAAAAAAGGGGATGCTGATAATGACGGAGTATGTGACGATTGGGACAGACAGCTTGATACTCCTGCAGGAGCTAGAGTGGACGGTGCCGGTGTTGCTCTTGACATAGACTTAGATGGTGTTATTGACCTTTACGATAAGTGTGTAACAGTTCCTGGGCCTGTGGAAAACAATGGTTGTCCTGTAAAAAAAGACAATAATCAAACTGCTGTAGAAGTAGAAAGAACCCTTAAGGATATCTACTTTAATTTTAACAAAGCTACCATCAGACCAGAATCTAACAGTAAATTAGACCTTGCAGCTTCAATTATCAAAGAGAACGGAGGAAACTACTTACTAACAGGACATACTGATATTAAAGGAAATGCAGCATACAACTTAAGATTATCTAAAGAAAGAGCTGCTGCTGTAGTAGGGGCTCTGGAAAACAGAGGTGTTAATGAAAGTGTGCTAAAATCAAAAGGTGTAGGTTCTGCAGAAGCTACAATCCCAGCTTCAGCTTCAGATGCTGAAAGATTAGCAGACAGAAAAGTTACGGTAAGATTTATAGAAAGCTCAGAATGGAATTCTATTAAAAAGAAAGACTATGAAGATGCTCCTGTAAAAAAACCAGTGAAAAAAGCTCCGGCTAAGAAAAAGAAAAAGTAATTTCTTATACAATACATAAACCGAAAAGAATTGTTCTTTTCGGTTTATTTTTTTTCTATTACGACTTTTTTTACATACCTTTATATCATTTTCCAGGCAATAAATACAGAATCATCAAGATATATTTATTATTGTTTTGAAAAAATAATGCAAAAATCACTTTTTAGCGTAAAAAATCATTTAAAATAACTTAACTAAAAAAAATAACACTATGAAATTAAGTTTAGCAATTGCTGCTTTAGCATTGGCGATTCCTACAGCCAGCTATGCACAAGACTCAACGGCAGTTTCAAAAGGAGAGTATCCCAATACGTTCTCGTCTGGGTCTGCCAACGTTTCCCCATTTACCAATCAGTCAAAAAGATTTAACGACTGGTCTATTTCTGCAGGGGTTGGTGTTCCACTACTTCAATCAGCAGATTTAACTTCTATCAAAAATGGTAATGGTAAGAATCTTTTTGGATACTCAGCTTATGTAAGTATTGATAAAGCGATTACCCATGCATTCGGGATCAACTTACAATATGACAGAGGTGAAACAAGACAAGGATGGTTCAATACCAAAGACTCTGCCCCTGACGCTGCTGCTGTAGGAGCTAGAACTCAGTATGACGCAATCTCCCTTTTAGGAGATATCAACTTCTCTAACCTTTTGAGAAGGGTTGATAACCACTCTCCTTACAGATGGGCTCTTCACGGATACGCAGGTATTGGTACTATTGCCTACAGAGCTTACCAGAAAACTAGTAAAGGACAAACATTAGCCACTGAAATTAAACCATTCCAGTTAGGCTCAATGTTTATGCAGGCTGGTGCCGGTCTTAAATTTAAAATAAACAGAAGAATCGACCTTGAAGGTAGATTAATGTACGTAGTTACCGGCGATGATGAATTCGATGGTGGAGGTATGGCATATAGTGATATCAACAGACGTTCAGAGCAGGTTTCTGATAACTTCTTCAACGCAACTTTAGGTCTTTCTGTAAAATTAGGAAAGCACGAATCTCACTTGATGTGGCATGACCCGCTTCAGGAGATCTATTACAAACTAGATGTTTTGGCTAACAAAAATCAGGATATCGAAGTATGTAAAAAAGGTGATGCTGATAACGATGGAGTATGTGACGATTGGGACAGACAGCTTGACACTCCTGCAGGAGCTAGAGTGGACGGTGCCGGTGTTGCTCTTGACACAGACTTAGATGGCGTTATTGACCTTTACGATAAGTGTGTAACAGTTCCTGGACCTGTGGAAAACAACGGCTGTCCTACTACCACTACAGGACCGGTAGTAGAAACAGAAACTAAATTAGAAGGAATTGAATTTGATTTAAATTCTGACAGAATTTTACCTTCAAACACTCCTATTCTAAACAACGCTGTAAACTACATCAATTCTTCAAACGGTGCTTACAATGTTGTAGGTGCTACTGATACAAGAGGTACTGATGCTTACAACCAAAAATTATCTCAAAGAAGAGCAAACAACGTTAAGAGTTATCTAATCAAAAACGGAGTTCAGTCTGGTAAATTAAATGCTGTAGGTAAAGGTGAAAAAGACCTTAAATATCCTGAGTGTGAACCAGCAACGAAGTGCCCTGAATGGAAAAACAGAGCCAACAGAAGAGTATACTTCGAAGCTAAATAATAAACTTATTAATTTATTATATAAAAGTCACGCATTGCGTGGCTTTTTTTGTCCTAATACTTTCCTTATTTTTACATCATGATTTCTCCACAGGATTTTCAAAAGCTAAAATATGATACTCTTAAGTATTTCTGGGGCTACACTGACTTCAGGGATTCTCAGGAAGAAATTATCAATGCGGTTATCAATGAAAAAGATACGCTGGTACTGCTTCCTACAGGTGCAGGAAAATCATTGTGTTATCAGCTTCCCGCCTTATTGAAAGAAGGAACCTGTCTGGTAATTTCACCATTACTAGCTTTAATGAAAGACCAGGTGAATCAGCTTAAATTCCGGGGAATAGAAGCAGAATACCTGTCGTCTGAATTGGATGAATATGATGCTGAAACTATTTACAACCGCTGTAAAGAAGGGCTTACCAAACTGCTTTATGTATCTCCGGAAAGATTAACTAATACTCAGTTTCTTCAGAACATCGAAGAAATTGAGCTATCATTCATTGCTGTTGATGAGGCCCATTGTATTTCTGAATGGGGACAGGATTTCCGTCCAAGTTATCAGAATATCAAAGGCTTCAGAAGCAATAATCCCGAAATCCCGTGTTTGGCACTTACGGCAACAGCAACGCCAAAGGTTCTGAAAGAAATCAAGAATAAGCTTGAACTAAGAAATCCTGCTGTATTCCAGAAAAGTTTTAAAAGGGATAATATCAAAATCTTTACAGAAGAAGTTTCCGATAAATTCCAACGTGTTCTGGATATTTTAAAATACAATACAGATTCTGGGATTGTCTATGTAAGAACCAGAAAAGAAGCTGAATTGCTTTCAGAATTCTTAAAGAAAAATCAACTGAAAAATGTAGATTATTATCACGCCGGTTTAACAACAAAGGAAAAAAATACAAGACAAAACACCTGGAACAATAGTGACAATCAGGTCCTAATTTCCACCAATGCCTTTGGAATGGGTATTGACAAAGATAATGTGCGTTTTGTTCTCCACTACTCGCCTGCTGCTTCACTTGAAAATTATTATCAGGAAATAGGAAGAGCAGGAAGAGATGGCAAGGAAAGTTTTGCATTTATGCTGTGGAATAAACAGGAGCTTTTGAACTTCGATCAAATTCTCAAAAACCAGATTCCCAACAAGGCCGAATTTTTAAAGATCATCAGTTACCTCTATTCTATTTTTCAGGTAGCAGAATTTGAATTACCTGAGAAAACATTTCAGTTGAATACAATTGGGATACAAAATTTCACCAGATTATCAAAAGCCAAGATCAATAATGTTCTCAATTTTCTGCATAACCAGGAAATCGTTTATTACAATGACAATAAAAGCCTGTCATCTTTGGAGCTTTTTATTAAATCTGATGAAATAGATCAACTGCCACAAAAAGATGCCTATTTCATAGAACTTCTACTCCGTACCATGTCCGGAATCACTACACATAAAGTAATGTTCAGTGAGCAACAGGTCAGCAATAAAATTCAGATAAGTGTTCCATTAATTAAAGAACGTTTAAAAGAACTTCAAAAGAAAAATTATCTTGAATACATAGACGGAGCTTTATCCAGTATTAAATTTCTGAAACCCCGTGATGAAAGAGCTGTTAGTAGCGCTTATTGGAAGCTTTTTGAACACATCCAACGAAACAAGATTCAAAAATGGGAAGAAATTAAATTCTATGTAGAAGATAAGGATTATTGCAAAATGAAACTTATTCTGGCTTATTTCGGTGAAAAAAATTCAAAAAACTGTGGACAGTGTTCTGTATGTGAAAAGAATAAACAATCTATTTTCGGAAAAAATATTTCCCAGCAGATCATCAACTTATTGGCTAAAAAATCAGCCACCATCGAAGAACTTTCCGTACAGCTAAGTTATCATTCCAAGGAAAGCATTCTGGAAAATTTAATTTTTCTATTAGACTCCGGAAAAGTAAAAATGCTGAATTTTAGGACGTATGCACTTAATCATGAGTAATGAGTAATAATAAACATAGTCTGGAAAGAAGGTATGATGTAATCATTATTAACTCATCCTATCTCTAAAAACTCTCCTACTCCCTAAACTTAAACACCTTCTGACTCTCGGATCAAAAACTTATCTTTGCAGTATGAAATCATTGAAAGTCGTTTTTTTAGGTACTCCTGAGTTTGCAAAAACTTCTTTGGAGGCTATTCATCAATCTCATCATCAGGTTGTAGGTGTGGTAACTGTTGCAGATAAAGCAAGCGGACGTGGTCAGAAAATCAACCAATCGCCTGTAAAAGTATATGCTTCAGAAAATAATATCCCTGTTTTTCAACCTGAAAAATTAAGAAACCCTGAATTTTTAGAGGAACTTAGAAACCTGGATGCAGATGTTTTTGTAGTGGTAGCCTTCAGAATGATGCCGAAAATTCTTTTTGAGATGCCGAAAATGGGAACCTTCAACCTTCATGCATCTCTTCTCCCTGATTATAGAGGGGCTGCTCCCATCAACTACGCAGTTATTAATGGCGAAGAAAAAACAGGTGCTACTACTTTCTTTATTAATGAAAAAATTGACGAAGGAAATATTCTTCTTCAGGAAGAAATTGAAGTTTTACCTGATGAGAATGCAGGACATCTTCACGACAGGCTGATGGAAATGGGTTCAAAATTAGTTGTAAGAACATTAGATGGATTAGCTGATAACGCTATTGAAGAAAAGCCACAACCACAGGTAGAGCATCCGAAAAATGCATATAAAATCTTTAAAGAAGATACCCGAATTAATTGGGTAGCACCATCTAAAACAATACATCAGTTCATTCTGGGAATGTCTCCGTATCCTGCAGCCTTCACGACTTTAAAAATTGGTGAAGAGGAGAAAGGATTAAAAATATTTGGTGGAAATTTTGAGATTTCCAATCACAGTAAACCTGCCGGAACTTTGGATATTTCAAAAAATGAATTCAAAATTTACACTCAGGATGGAGCTTATTTTCCACAGGAACTTCAGTTAGAAGGTAAGAAAAGAATGTCCGTAAAGGACTTACTGAATGGTTTCAGAAACTTTGATGAAATAACTTTATAATTCAGTATACAACTGGATTTTAACTATAAAAAAGTCACAACAGATGTTTTTGTTGTGACTTTTTAAATAAGGCTATTTTTAGGTAGGAAACTATTATCCCACATTAAGTTTTCTTCACAATTTTTTTACGAACTCTGCTTAGAGACTCGGGAGTTACTCCCAAATAAGCTGCAATCTGAATATTGGTAAGACGATGAGCAATTTGAGGATATTTCTTTAAGAATTCAATATAACGTTCTTCCGAAGATTTACTTAAGTTATCAATAATTCTACGTTGCAATGTAATAATTGAGTTCTGAAATTTGAGCCTCATTAGTCTTTCCACTTCCGGCATTTCCAGGTACAATTGTTCTTTATCCTTTTTTGAAATCAAAAGAATCTCACTGTCTTCGAGAGCCTGAATGGTAAGTTTGGAAGGAATTCTGTTGATAAAGCTGTCTATATCGGAGATCCACCAATTTTCAATGGCAAAATATAGAATTTGTTCAGCCGCATTTCTATCCTTGTGAAAAACCTTAAAGCAGCCATTCACCACAAACCCTTCAAAATCACAGGTGCTTCCTTCCACTAATAAAAATTCTTTCTTCTTTATTTTTTGGAGCGTAAAAGCATTACAGTATTTTTCCAGCTTTTCATCGGAAATATCAACATACTCCCTGATATGTTTTTGTAAAGACTCGGTCATGACTTAAAAATAATAAAAGGTTTAGAAAAATCCTAAACCTTTTATTTTATATGGTTAAAAATCATTTCAAGTGAAGCAAATTCACTATTGATTCTTTCTTTTTATAGTTGTACCAACTCAGTAACTTCTACATCATATCCTCCAACCTGAGGTTTGATATTAGGGTTTTGAGTGATTACTTTAAACTTATTGATTCCTAAATTTTTTAAGATCTGCGTTCCAATACCATAATCTCTGTAGTTGTATGCTAAAGTAGGATGCTGCTCCTGCCCGTCCTGATAGTTCAGGAACTGCTGAAGTTTTCTTAATGTATTTTCAGAATTTGAAACGTTATTGATGAAGATGATCGCTCCTTTTCCGGCTTCGTTCACCATATTGGTTACTTTTTCCAGTAAAGGTTTTTCACCATTGTTTAATCTCGTTAATACATCAAAATAAGAATCAGAAGACTGTACTCTTACCAAAACCGGCTCATCTACTGTCCATGCTCCTTTTGTCAATGCAAAATGGATCTGATCGTTAGAAGTCTCCCTGAATGCATAAAAGTCAAACTCTCCATAGTGTGTTTTCACTTTTTTCTCTTCCAATCTTTCTACAAGATTTCCTTTTTTAAGCTGATAGTGGATCAAATCTTCAATAGAAACAATCTTCATATCGTGCTTTTGAGCAAATGCATGAAGTTCGGGTAAACGGGACATTGTTCCGTCTTCGTTCATGATTTCACAGATAACACCACCTTCTTTCAATCCTGCTAAGTGCGTAAGATCAATAGCAGCTTCAGTGTGTCCTGCTCTTTTCAATACTCCACCTTTTCTAGCCCGAAGCGGAAAAATGTGTCCTGGTCTCATGAAGTCTGTAGGCTTGGATTTGTCGTCCATTAAAGCTAAAATTGTTTTTGCTCTGTCTCCTGCAGAAATTCCTGTAGAAGTTCCGTTTCCTAAAAGGTCAACCGATACGGTAAAAGCAGTTTCTTTTGGATCGCTGCTTCTGCTTACCATTACTTCAAGCCCTAGTTCATCACATCTTTTCTCAGGAAGCGGCATACAAATAAGCCCCCTTCCGTGAAGCGCCATGAAGTTGATAATTTCTGGTGTTGTTAATTCTGCTGCGCAAAGAAAATCTCCTTCATTCTCTCTGTCTTCATCATCTACTACTATGATTATTTTCCCATTTCTAAGGTCTTCAATGGCCTCCGGAATAGTATTTAATTTAATATCAGACATTTTTACTTTTTATTTGTGTGCAAAGATACTCATAAAAATAAGCATCTGCCAATTTATATGAATGGTTTATTACGCTTTGGATAAGGAGTTCACCGCTTCTCTGATAATCTCGTAAGATCTTAATCTTTTCTGATGATCGTAAATATGAGAATTAATCATTAGTTCATCTACATTAAATCTTTCCTGGAAGTCTTTAAGCTTCTCCTGAATTTCAGCCTGATCTCCTATAAAAGTATATCTCAGCTTCTGTAAAACCATAGATTTTTCCATAGGTGACCAGATTTCATCCATATCATCTACCGGCGGTGCAAAAGGTTTTCTGTCATTTCTTACAATATTGATGAACGCCTGAAATAAAGTAGTTGAAATTTTATGAGCTTCCTCAGAAGTTTCTGCTGCTACTCCATTCACGCAGGCAATAATATAAGGTTTATCCGAATATACTGAAGGCTGAAAATGTTCCCTGTAAATTTTAAAAGCCATTTCCATCTGTTCCGGAGCAAAGTGTCCGGCAAAGGCATATGGCAACCCAAGTTCGGCAGCCAACCATGCGCTGTCTGTACTGGATCCTAAAATATAAAGTGGAATATCTAATCCTTCTCCGGGAATAGCCCGAACCATTGCATCTGCATTTTCCTTTGAAAAATATCTTTGAAGTTCCAGAATCTGTCTTGGAAACTGCTCGTTGATAATTGCCGGATTTCGCCCCAAAGCCTGAGCCGTTAAACCATCAGTTCCGGGTGCTCTTCCCAAACCAAGATCAATTCTTCCCGGGAAAAGCGATTCCAGTGTTCCAAATTGTTCTGCAATGATTAATGAGCTGTGATTCGGAAGCATAATTCCTCCAGAACCTACTCGGATCTTTTTTGTTCCATTGGCGATAAAGCCTATTAAAACTGAGGTTGCAGAACTGGCAATGCTTTCCATATTGTGGTGTTCCGCCAGCCAGAATCTTTTATAGCCCAAACCTTCTGCGTGATTGGCTAAGGACAAACTGTCCTGAAAAGTATCATGAATGCTTTTTCCTTGCTTTACCGGTGCAAGGTCTAAAACAGAAATTTCAAAATTTTTCATATTGAGATGTTAATTTTTTAAAGATGATAAGAATCTCCTTTTTCTAAATGGTATTAAAAACCATACAAATTTAAAACATCTGAACTGCATTAGTTACTTTTTGTAATTAATAGGATCTATTGGTGAGTTCAGGGAAAAACTATTGAAATTTTATTTCATTACTTTGATTATAAGGAAAGACCTTAACATCATATTTAAATAAAAAAATTAGTTATTCTAAACAGTTTAAAACCAAAAATGTTTTAGTGAACTTTATATTTTAACTAAAATAATTCATAATAAAGAGAAATATAATTATATTCGTATAACAATTTGAAAAAATCTTTATCATGAACAAAAAAATCAATGACTTGTTTTCCCAGAAAGCATTCACAAAAAAAGCTTTACTAATAAGCCTCGTAGTGGCTACAATTGCATCTTCTTGCAGTAAAAGTAATGACGAAATTACAACCGAAACCCAAGCTACAGCAGTAAATGTCACTAACCTTAAAACAGGTCATCTGGATGGTCAGGAGATTACCTATGAAAGAAAAAATGGAATGAATTTTTTCCAGGGTGATATCGTTCTTTCTGATCAACAACTGGCAGAAGGTGGCGCAGCCAATAAAGGTGGTGCTACTTTTTCAAGATGGCCCAACCGTACAATTTACTATACGATTGCTAGTAATATGGGATCTATTAATGTGAATAAAATCAACACTGCTGTTAATGAATACAATTCCAAAACGAATGCCCGTTGGGTTCAGCGTAGCAACCAATCCAATTATGTAGAATTTATTTTTGGAAGCTCAAACGGATCGGATGGATGGGCTCATATCGGATATCAGGGTGGAAAACAGACTATTTCTCTGGACCAGTATATTTCAGTGGGATCAGTGATTCATGAAATGGGTCATACTGTAGGGCTTTATCATGAACATGCCCGTAAAGACAGAGATCAATATGTAAGCATCCAATGGAATAATATTCAGGACGGACAGGCTTATAATTTTAATAAATATACTTCAGGAACAGATATAGGACCTTTCAATATTAATTCTGTGATGATGTATTGGCCAAATTCCTATTCTAAAAACGGACAGCCTACTATTAAAAGAGCCAATAATACCAACTTCACTTATAATAGGACAGGATTCACAACCGGCGATATCAATACTATTAATGCGATGTATCCTTAAATTTTAAAATCCTGTTCAATAATAAAAAAGAAAAGAATTCGTTATGAATTCTTTTCTTTTTTATAGTTATAATGATTAATCAGAATTCTGATTTCGTTAAATTCAAAATGACTTGGCAGAGCATTTTTCCACTCCGTTAAGGTCTCATGTGGATTCTTATAAAACTCATCTTCAAATGCCTTAATTTTATCAGAAGTAATCACTCTTGCAATATCCAGCAATCCCTGTTCTGCAAATTTGGCAAGATGCCCTATTACGGTTTCTTTTACCAATCCTCTTTCCAGTGCAATTTCGCCAATGGTTTTTCCCTGTTCAAAAAGTTGGAAAGTCAGAACCTGTGATGGGACTTTAGCAATCCTCATGCTTACTTCCTTATCATTCTTTTCATCCAGAAGCCTTGTTTCAAGCAGGTGAATATCCTTTAAACTGTTCAGATACTCTTCAATATCTTCCAGCCAGCTCTTCACTTCTTCATTGTACTGTTTCAATCCTTTTGCACCCTTAATTTCAGCATAAAAGTCTTTCAATGGATCAAAAATTTTATTTCTGGTTTCGGTAAAGAAGAAATTAACTGCGCCTTTTGATTTACTTTCAATTTCGGACCATTGCTCTTTCTGTTCAATAAAGTTATTCACCTTTTGGAAGATGATACGTTCCAGTTTTTCAAAGATTTTCCCAAGATTGGTGGCTTCATGTTTCAACTGAAGATAAAGCTGATTGGCTTTAGCACGGTCTATATTTTTAGTCACAGCAGAAAGTTTATTCCACTCCTCTACTTCATTTAAAAACCACATGCAATCAACTGTACGAAGTACTTTTCTGATACTGTAATCGTATTTTTCCTGATTTAAAATAGCTTCCACATGATCGTTGGCGACCGTATTACTATGGAAATGCAGAATTCTGTTATCTTTAAAAATAACTTCAGGAGTAATTTTTGATTTCAAAACAATACCTTCCAATGTTCTGCAACGTGATAAGGCTACATATACCTGACCAGCCGTAAAACTTTTCCCTGCATCAATAATCACTTTATCAAAAGTAAGTCCCTGGCTTTTATGAATCGTAACTGCCCAGGCTAATTTGATCGGAAACTGCTCAAAGCTTCCCAGTACTTCTTCTTTAATTGTTTTATCAGTATCCAGAAAATATTTTTTCTGCTCCCAGGTTTCTTTTTTTACGGTAATTTCTCTTTCACTTTCATCCAGAACTACGCGGATTTCATCTTCATCCAATCCGATAATCTCTCCAAGTTTTCCGTTGAAGTATTTCTTCTCTCCGGAAATATCATTTCTGATGAACATGATCTGGGCTCCAATTTTCAGTTCTAAAAACTGATCATTAGGAAATTGATTCTCTTTAAAATCTCCGACTAGTTTTGCCTCATAGGTTTTTGGATCCACTTTTATTTCCTTCAGTTTTTCCTGATTGATCTCATCCGCCATCTTGTTGTGAGAGCACAGGTAAACGTAAGATTCTTTACCCATATCAAAATCCGGATCATATCTTTTGTTCAGATGATCGAAATCTATATTCGCTACATCACCATCACGGATTGCATTCAATATTTCAAGAAATTCCTCATCAGATTGTCTGTAAACTTTTGTAAGCTCAATCGTCACAATCGGAATATCTTTAATCGCATGACTATCGAAAAAGAAAGGAGAATCATAATACAATTTCAGAATATGTTCATCTCTCACTACTGGCGGCAGCTGAAACAAATCCCCAATAAATAGCATCTGAACGCCTCCAAATCGTTGATTATTTCTTCTGATAAACCTTAAAGAAAAATCCATCATGTCCAGAACATCCGCCCTTAACATGGAAACCTCATCAATAATAATGATCTCAACTTCTCTTAAAAGCTTGAGTTTATCTTTACGGTATTTGAAATGCGGCATCAGATCGGCAATATTATTCGCCAAACTGGTATCTATCCTTTCCGTTGTAGGCAGAAAAGTTCGTAAGGGTAATCCAAACATAGAGTGGATGGTTACTCCACCAGCATTAATTGCTGCAATCCCGGTGGGAGCAATAACAATATGCTTTTTCTTTGTTCGTCTTACAAAATCATTAAGAAACGTTGTTTTTCCCGTTCCGGCTTTCCCAGTCAGAAAAACACTTCTGTTGGTGTACTCTATTAAGTCAAAAAAATGATTGTTCATCGTTGTCAAAAATACGGAAATGAATTTGATTTTCTTACCTTGGCATAAGTTTTGAAAATTCTTAAAAAGAAAAAAGTCTATTGTGAAAAAAATTTTCCTGCATATTCCGGTCATAGTATTATGTACTCCATTAACCCTTATTTCCTGTAATTCTACGAAGAACCTCGACACCAATCTTCCCATTGATATTGCCTACAGACCGGTTGATGAAGACAGCCAGAAATATGATCAAGCACAGTTGGATAAACTAAAAGCGTCCATTGAATCTGAAGCTAAAGGAGAAGAGTGTACGAATGGCAGTGACTGGACATTTGCTCCCATGGGAGTAAAATCCTGTGGCGGTCCTCAGCAATATATTGCTTATCCTAAAAAAATTGAAGCTTCAATTCTTCCAAGAATCAATGAATATACTGACAAAATAAGGATTTTTAACGAAAAATATAATATTGTGTCTGACTGTATGGTGATTACGCCTCCTGCATATGTTAAATGCATCAAAGGAGAAGCAAGGCTGATTACACCAGAATCAAAATAAAAAATAAAGCAAAGGTTCTATATCAAATCAATACTAAGACTTGATATACAAAGCTCCGTCGGAAGACAGAGCTTTTGTTTTTTATATATTAAAGTTCAGACTTGAGATTTAAAGATTGGAGATGAGAGCACACTCTTCAACCAAAAACTTTAAACACGAAACTTGCACCACGTATCCCGAACTACAACTCGTAATCCTTCACATTCTCCTTATACCAGGATGAATATTTAACATAATTATCTGCAATTCTGTTTACCTCCCCTTCCAATAACTGAGCATTGATGTCCTTAATCTTTTTAGCAGGAACTCCACCCCAAACTTCTCCGGATTTAATATGTGTTCCCTGAGTGACTACAGAACCTGCCCCAACGATTGAATTTTCTTCAACCAGACAGTCATCCATCACAATAGCTCCCATTCCAATCAGTACATTATCTTTAATGGTACATCCGTGAACAATGGCATTGTGGCCAATAGAAACATTATTTCCGATATTCAAAGGATGTTTCTGATAGGTACAGTGTAACATTGCATTATCCTGAACATTGACTTTATCACCCATTTTGATATAATGAACATCACCTCTGATTACTGCATTATACCAGACGCTGCAATCTTTTCCCATAGTAACATCTCCAATGATAGTAGCTGTTTCAGCTAAGAATGTATTCTCTCCGATCTGTGGTATTTTCCCTAAAAGTTCTTTTACAAGTGCCATAGTTTTAATTTGAAAATTTGAAAATAAGCCCATTTGAAAATCATTATTTCCTACCTTCTGATTTTTAGCATCTAACTTCTAAATTACAGTGATAGCAAAAATCTAACTCTCAATTTTCAGCTTCTAACTTCTAATGCGTATTTTTGTATCTCAAATTTAACGAAAAAATGCGTACCGTACTTATAGAACCAACCGAAAACCCGAAAGTGATGAAATTTGTTGCAGATTACAACTTGATTCCAGGGTCTTTGGAGTTGGACAGAACTTCAGATGTTTCAGAAATTCCTTTAGCTCAGGAGCTTTTCAATTATCCATTTGTAGAAAGAATTTTCATTACTGCTAATTTTGTAGCTGTAGCAAAACAGGATACTATTGAATGGGAACATGTTGCTGAAAGTCTGAAAAATGTAATTGAAGACGAATTATTGGCCAACCCAAGAATCTATCTTCAGAAGAAAAAAGAAATGTATCAGATTTATTCTGAAATGACTCCAAACCCTAATGTAATGAAGTTTGTATCCAGCAAACTGCTTATGGAAGGATTTGTAGAAGTAAAATCAAAAGAAGCTGCAGAAGAAGTTCCTTTAGCAGCTGCTATCTTCAATGAGTTCGAATTTGCAACAGAGGTTTTCATTTCTGATAATTTCGTAGCTGTCACAAAGAATCATTCTGTTGAATGGCATGAGGTAATGATTACCGTTCGTGCTCTTATTGCAGATTATCTTCAAAATGGTGGTGAAATTTCTAAAATTGAGCCTCAGAAGCACGAAAATCCTGTAGAAAAGATTATCAACAGAGATTATACTGACGATGAGCAGAAAATTTCTGACATTCTAAATGAATATGTAGCTCCGGCTGTAGAAAATGATGGTGGAAAAATTTCACTAATGGAATATGATGAATCCACCAAAACAGCTAAAATGCTTTTACAGGGAGCTTGTTCAGGATGTCCGAGTTCTACAGCTACTTTGAAGAACGGAATTGAAAATATTTTAAAACAATTCGTTCCGGATCTTGTAGAAAAAGTGGAGGCTGTAAACGGATAATCAATATTTCATGATCAACACAAAAAAGATTCTCATCATTATTGGAAGTGCTACCAAGAATTCCAGTAATCAGAAACTGATGGAACAGGTATTGGAAAAGAACCCCAATATTCATTTTCATATGTATGATGATCTTTCCGTTCTTCCTCATTTTGACACTTCATTAACTGATGTTGACACTCCTGAGGAAATTGTAAAGATCAGAGAATACATTAATAATTCGGCAGGAGTTATTATTTCTACTCCGGAATATATTTTTAGTATTCCGAGCAGATTAAAAAACTTGTTGGAATGGTGTGTTTCTACAAATGTCTTTCTGGACAAACCGGTTGCATTCATTACAGGATCTGCCAGTGGAGAGAAAGGTCATGAAGAATTATTATTGATTTTAAAAACCCTTGGCGCAGTCATTGATGATAAACATCAGCTTTTAATCAAGGCGATAAAGGGTAAGTTTGAGTCTGATGGCTCGGTTGAAAATAATACCTTTGCTAAAGTATTAGAATTGATAACGGATTTTGAACAATCTGTTTCATCATTAAAATAAAAAAATTGAATAAAAAAGGAATTTTACTGGTCAACCTTGGATCACCAAGATCTACGGCTGTAAATGATGTAAAGGAATATCTTGATGAATTTTTGATGGACGAAAGGGTAATTGATTACCGTTGGATCTTTCGGGCACTGCTTGTTCAGGGGATTATCCTGAAAACAAGACCTGCAAAATCTGCCGAAGCCTATAAAACAGTATGGACGGATGAAGGTTCACCTTTAGTTGTTATTACTGAAAAGATTCAGAAGAAACTTCAAAAATTGGTAGATGTACCTGTGGAAATCGGGATGAGATATGCAGAGCCAAGTATTGAGACCGGAATCCAGAAACTGGTAGATCAGGGAATTTCTGAAATTGTACTTTTTCCTTTGTACCCGCAATATGCAATGAGTACTACAGAAACCGTTATTGAAAAAGCGGAAGAAGTAAGAAAGAAGAAATTTCCAAAAGTAAAAATCAATTATATTCAACCTTTCTATAACAGAGATATTTATATCAACTGTCTGGCAGAAAGTATCAAGGAAAAACTTCCTGAAAATTTTGATGCTCTTCAGTTTTCTTATCATGGAGTTCCGGAAAGACATTTGTACAAAACAGATCCTTCCAACACCTGTAAAATTGATGATGCCAATTGTATCAACAGTCAGGTAGATACTCATAATGCCTATTGTTATAGACACCAGTGTTATAAAACCACTGAGGCTGTCATAGCTAAAATGGGGCTTCCAAAAGAAAAGACAATTGTATCCTTCCAATCCAGATTAGGAAAAGACAAATGGATTGAACCTTACACGGATGAAACTCTGGAAACCATTCCTAAAAAAGGAGTTAAAAATCTTGCAGTGGTTTGTCCTGCTTTCGTATCAGACTGCCTTGAAACACTGGAAGAAATTTCAGAGGAAGGAAAAGAGCAGTTTATGCATGGTGGTGGAGAAAATTTCCACTATATCCCGTGTCTGAATGATGAAGACCGATGGATTGAAGTAGTAAAAACACTTTGCGAAGAGAAACTGAATGATTTTTATCTGGTATAAAATTATTAAGTCAAAATATACAAAAGGCCACAGAAGAATTTCCGTGGCCTTTCTCTTGAAATATATTAAAGTAAGTTTATTTTTTAATTAAGTTTCCGGCTTTCTGCCCGTTCACGGTTACAATATAAACTCCAGGAAGCATATTGGATGGCAGCTGTATTTCTACTCTATTTGCACCATCAATAAGATTAACTTTTTCTGAAAGTTCTCTTCTTCCCGTTAGGTTTACCAGTTCTACAGTTCCTTTACCTGCTTTTCCATTAAACACTACCGTAAATCTTTCTGTTGCCGGATTTGGGCTGATGGTATAAGGAGACTCATTAGCATCTGCTGCAATAAGTCCTGCTGCAGAAGTTCCTCCGCCCACTCCTACTGCGTTCCATGCATTGGTAACCTGTGTTACTTCATTACTTCCGGCACCGTACAGATCTGTTGCAGCCTGTAAAGAATATGTTCTTGTATTCGCGTAAGTAGAAGTAGAAGTAAGATAAGTTGTCAGCGTTCTGTAAGCAATGGCTCCTGCTTTATCCAATCCTATTCCGGAAACATTATAAGCAAAACCATTGTCGTTGGTTCCGGTTCCTCCTGTTACCAATAAATAATACCAGAAATTTAAAACTCCAGAATTGGTATGAACACCACAATAGTCATTGGCCTGACTAGGGCTTGCACAACCTGAAGTAGTCGCAGCTTTCCAATAGGTTCCTTGATAAGTATCCGGCTGACGGTAAGCATTAGGGTTTGACATATCACGGATAACATAGCTGAAATCTTCTCCCAATGTCCAGCTTGCCTGCGTTGGTCTTGCCCAACGTTCTATGGTATTTCCAAAGATGTCTGAGAAACCTTCATTCAATGCTCCCGGTTCTCTTTGATAAACAAGGTTTGCAGTCTTAGAAGTCATCCCATGGGTAATTTCATGACCACAAACATCAATAGCTGTTAAAGGTTTTCCACCGTTTGTTGTAGAGCTTCCATCGCCGTAAAGCATTCTTGATCCATCCCAATAGGCATTAAAAATATTATTTCCATAATGAACATAAGATTTTATAGCAAAGTGATTGTTATCAATACTTTTCCTTCCGAATTTTGTGAAATAATAATCCAATGTCATTTCGGCTCCCCAATGAGCGTCAGTAGCATATTGATCTTTATTGGTATTTACATTATTCCAAACATTATCGGTATCTGTAAAATCTACAGCTGACGAAAAATTAGTTGTTTTTTTAAGGTTATAGGTCTCCACTGCTGTTCCACCATTTCTTCCTGTTTCTCTTAATCTGTAACTTCCGCCATAAGAATCAGCTATTATATTTCTGCTTCCACTATAAACGGTAGTAGCCGTTCCCGGAGTATTTACTTCATGAATGATGGCATCCATTCCCAGAACTTTTCCATTCTTAGCATCTACAAAAACATATTGTCTGCTTAGAGGCTTCTCAGCATACACATCAAATTTATAAGCTAACTTCAAGTCCTTAAGTGTTTCATCTGTAGGATCTGAATAGTAGACAAGCTCACCTTTAGGAACAAAACTTGCATTATCATCTTTAGATTCTTTTTTAATAAAGTCTTCCTCTTCTTTATTTTGCCATTTATATTGTTCGGCACCTACAAAATTCAAAGCATTTTGTAAGGCGATTTTTTCAGAAATATTGGATTTTTTTTCAACTCCTGATGGAACTTTAAGCACCCATTTTCCGGACTGCCCAACAATTTTACCGTCTTTAGTCTGTACAGCCATTACTCCATACTCTACAGGAATATCATTTACGGTCTGTTGAAATCTATGGGTTTCAAAGCCTAGCTTATCGGTTTCAAGTCCTAATTTACGGGCTTGTCCCGGTGAAAGTCTCTCAGATTTTTCATCAAATAAAACAGGACTTCCCTGAAAAGCAGGTCCATCTTTTTCAAATCTCAAGAATTCCGCGTGTAATCCACTTTTACCAGGAATTACTTTTGACGGAGTGTTTTGTCCGAAAACGAATGAGCAGGCTGCAATGCTCGCTGCTAGAATAAATTTTGCTTTCATAAATAATATTTGTTAAGTGTGAGACGAAGATAAAAGTTTTTCGCAATAAATCGATATATACATTACATAAAATTCAATTGAAAATATAAATCATTAAACAAACCATAATAATGATTTTAAAACAAAGCGAAATAATTAAAAATGATTTTATTATTTTGAAGATTTTACATGAAATTATTTCTTAGAAATCAATATTTTGTGAATTATTTTTTCAAACCATGTTTCACATTTTATTGAATAAAATTATTCTGATTTGGAATATTTATTAAAAAAATAAGGCTACCTCATTAGAGACAGCCTTTGAATATTTTAAATAAAGCTATATAACTATTTCCTAACAGGAGTCCTGAATTCGCCATAACCTATCAATCCATCATAATTTCGTCCGAAAGGAGCATAGTAAAGAAATGCCTGATAAAGATTTTCTGTCTGCCAGAAATTACCATTCACTTCTCCAAAATCTAAAGGTGCATCTCCTTGTTTCGTTGCAAGAACATAATTATAAAATCCTTGCTTTAGGAATAATTTGGCAACATATTGCTTCGTTGCTGCATCATACTGCATTTGGTTGTCTTTGCTGGGTTTAAAATTATTAAATCCACCCAGAATATAAATATCTTTATCTACCGGATCTGATTCAAGATAAAAATACACCCATGAATAGTCTGCTTCTCTTTCAGCATCTCTTTCTCTTCCCAGGTCATTTCTTCTGTAATACCAGGCTCCGTTTACATCGGGCTGATATTGATAGTTTAAAGGAAATGCCCATATCGGATGTAAATAGGTATGATTAGCATCATCTTTTACTTCTACCGCACGAACCATATCTGCTGCGATGGTCATATTCTTATTATCAAAATAATAAAATTCATTGTCTCCAGGAAAAACAAGATTCATCTGTTGGAAAAGCAATTGGTTCCCCAAAACAGTACTTGGTTTCAGATTAGAAATCACCATATTCGGATTGTTATTCTGCATCACATTCAAGCTCATGGAGTTGACATTGGAAGAAAGATCACCCACTTTTGGTAGAGCCTTTATTTCTACTCTTTGATTGATATTGGGATTCTTGGCATCTGCAATCCTTGAAACATTAACCCCAAGGGAAGCAGCATCTTCTACCAGATAGAAACGTCTTTTGAATAGTGGTTTGTCTGCAGAATCCTTATAAACGATCAACTCAAAGTTTCCTGATATTTTCGGCTGTATTTTATCATTGGGGAAAGTTAGTTTATAATGAGTATATGCCTGTAAAGTATTGAAAGAATATTGAAACTTATCCAGTAATCCGTTCATACTGCCCGTGGCAATTTCTGTAAAGAACAGATTATCGTCGTTCCAGTTTCTGTCATAATGCTTGATGGTATACCGGTAGATCTCGCTTCCATTGGTAAGATCATCAAAACTCAACACCAATTGTTCACCGAACTTAATGACCGGCGTTTCATCATTCGTCTGTGGATTAAATAACTGGATGCTTTGGATATTCTGTCCATACACCAGCCCACCCAGGGAAAGTAAGAGTATTCGCAAAGTTTTCATTATGACGAAGATAACGAAAAATAGCCATTTTCTTAATAATATCGTATTTTTGAATAAAAATATTCAGATTATGCTTCAGATTCAAGGCTTCGTATGCAACTTTGCAAGTGAGAATACCTACATTCTTTATAATGAAAACAAAAATGCCTGGTTAATAGATCCAGGAAATATGAATGAGCAGGAAACCAAAGCCATTGATAACTTCATCAAAGAAAAAGAGCTGATCATTCAGAAAATTCTTTTAACGCATGCTCATATTGATCATGTTTTAGGGCTTCAGTGGGCATTTGACACGTTCAAAGTTCCAGTGAATATGCATCAGGAGGATCAGGAAGTTCTTGATATGCTTCAGGCGAGTGGATTGAGATTCGGATTCCCTGTTGATCCTGTAAAAGTAGATATTACTTATGTAAACGAAGGAGAAGAACTTGAACTGGACGGAGAGAAATTTAAAATCTACCACGTTCCTGGGCATTCTCCGGGAAGTATTGTGTATCACAACGAAAATCAGAAATTCATGATCTCCGGTGATGTACTTTTTGAAGGCAGCATCGGAAGAACAGATCTTTATAAAGGAAATTATGAACAATTAATTGACGGCATTAAAACTAAACTTTTCGTATTGGACCCTGAAACACAGGTTTTCTCCGGTCATGGAAATCCTACTTCGATTGGGTTTGAGAAACAGTATAATCCGTTTTTTAAGTAAACAGGATTTGAATTTGGGAGTTTGAGGGTTGTAGAGTCGGTGAGCTTTAGTCATAATTATAAACAACTCATAAGTAATAAAATGACATCAAAAAAAACATATACGCTATTTTTCATCTTATTTTTTTTCATAGCAAAAGTAAATGCCCAATTTGTAGGATACTATAAGCTGGATGATGAGGAGCCGGATTCTTCATTGTTTGTATTACCCAACAATGAATTTTATTTCTTTAAATATGGTAGTTGGAAAACCGGAAAGTGGAATAAAGTTGATGAAGATAATATAGTATTAACTGAAGTTAAAGCTGAAGAAAACCCTATTAATATTTACGGAAAATTTGATAAAAATAAAAAAGACATTACCGTTAATTTATTAGGTTATATGAATGGTACCTCTAAATCATATGCTTTTATAAATTTTTCGAAGGATATGACTACTCAGAAAAAATTTCAGCCCATTTTTAATGATGATAAGAAATTATTCGAAAGCAGTTATGAGCTCACAAAAAACAACAACGGATATAATTGGATGACAATCAGTATTCCACGCAATAAGAATAAGTATAAAAACAATATCAGCTATCCTTTTGACGCATTGAGCTACACATATCCAATAAATAAAAAGTATAATTACTACATTGTCATACAAAATATTGATTCTATTCTACCGCCCATCACCTTAAAACTTACAAAACAAAATAAAAACTATTACATAGGTTTTGATAGATATATAAAACAAAAAGAGTTGACAGCAGCTGAAACATTGAAAAAAATTCAAGATGCCAAAATATCAGCTGAAAATGAAAGTTATAAGAAGAATTTCGGCGCTAAAATCCCTTATCAATCTGTTGAAAAAGCTATGATAAACGAAAGTTCAGTTCTTAATTCTCTGAACGAAAATTAGATAAGTTAATAAAAAAAACCGTCAGAACCAGGTCCTGACGGTTTCGTGTTATAAAGAAATAGAGTTTAGAAATCTAAAGTGATTGAGGCTCTGGCAGCAGCTCCCATAATAGGTCTTGCCATTCTGATATTGCCTGCTACAGTTTGAGACCTTGGATCACCCTCTGTAATACCAATCGTATTAAAGATATTGGTTCCGTCTATAGCAAAACGTATTTTTCCCAACTGATAAGACATTCCTGCTCCAAATTCAGTGAAGGAAGGCAGAATGTTATCATCTGTATTTCCTTCATTCTGGAAGCGTTTTCCATAATAATTCATACTTACATAGGCTCTCCAGTCTTTGGTGATATTTACGGCAGGAGAAATATTGAAATAGAACTTAGGAATTCTTCTTACTACATTTCCATCATAGTCGAAAGTCGTACCATCGGCATTTCGTCCTGTAAAATCTTTATATTTTGGGCTCTGAATGGTTCCGTTGAAAGTCACTTCAAAGATATTATTGAATAATCTTGCATATCCTTCAATTTCGACCCCAAAATTAGTGGTATTGGCAAATTTATTCTCTGAAGTTCCATCTGAATAAACATCCGTAAATGAAAGATTTTTAAGCGCAGAATAAAAAGGAATGACTGCAATATCGAAAGTGCGGGAATAATACTTATACCCAACTTCCAGTTGATTGGTCAGTACAGGTTTTACAACACTCAGATTTCCTATATTATTATAGTATGCTTCTTCATTCGGAGATCTGAAACCGTGAGAAAAACGGGCATACACTGCATTTTCACGATTAATCTTATAATTGGAAGCCAATGTATAGGAGACTTTGTTAATATCATAATACCAATACGTATGCTGATTTCCCAAAACATTCATATTATCATCTGCTGTGGTGGTATCAAAACCATGAGTTCCGTCAACCGTTAAGCCTGAATTATTAAGATTGGCAGTAGTGGTGTTGACTTTATATCCTCTGTAATAGTCACGGCTGTATCGGATTCCTCCATTAAAACTTAATGCATCCGTTACATTATAATCCAGATTTAAATAAAGATCATTTAAACTTCCCTGAATCTGCGAGTCTCTAAGTAAGCTAGACATGTTTAAAACTCCATTATAGGTTTTAGAATATCCTACACTGCTTGGGCTGAGAGACGGATCTACCAGATTTAACAGTTCAGGTCTGTCTGTTGCTGTTGCCAAAATATTGCTCCAGTTCCAGTATTGATGGGATTTCCAGTTTGATTTATAAAATCCTGCCGTTACATTTCCTTTGTCAAATTTGTAGTTGAACTGTAAGTCGTTCACAAAATTATTCATTTGCTTATCTATAGCCCAGAACCCCAATTTTTGTACAAACTGAGGAGCGACCACTGCTCCACTGCTTACCATCGAGTACTGATAGTTAGTCATCCCCATACCTTTTGTAGCAAAATCAGCACCTGTTTGAGGGGCTCCTGCCGGGAAAATCCCTGTATAGTTCATATCTATATTGGTATATCTGGTTTTATTTAAAACGCTGAAATTTCCACCAAGATCATATTTAAACTCAGCTCCTAAAACATCTACTTTTGGATGAATCCCATCTTCCAGATTTCTATTGAAAAAGCCACCTCCAGCCTGTGGAATATTTAATTGACTGATCGCTCTGTAGCTGTATGTTCCGTAATTTGGATCAAAACCTGAGAATCCTTTCAGTTGATCTCCATCCTGCGTTAAAGGAATCGGAAGGAAGAAAGTATTTCTGTCATCCAGCTTTTTATAGTAAACTTTAACATAGCCTTTATCAAAAACATACTTTAGATTCATTCTGATCTGTCCTCCGTTATTGGCTTTGAATCCTGTTTTCCTGATTCCGTCATCTGATCTGTAGAAACCACCAATATTGAAGAATAATTTATCTTTTACCAAAGCACCACCCACATTAAGATCTGTACGGATCAATCCATAGGTACTGGTTTCCAACTTTGCACTTCCTTTAAAATCATTAGTTCCTTCTTTAGATATAAAGTTAATCAATCCTCCCGGAGAGTTATTGGCATAAATAGATCCGGAACCTCCTCTTAAAGCTTCCAAACGACTCACGGTATTATCTACACGGAAAAAATTATCTGCATTAGCGAATTGAAGTGCGCCATCTTCAAAAACCGGTAGCCCATCTTCCTGAACCTGCACAAACTCATAAGCTCCTGCAGAAGGAATACCTCTTGCAAAAAGGTTATTCCCTACTTCCCCTCCTGAAGTTTCCACGGCAAATCCCGGAACTCTCTGAAGCAAGGCAGCAGCACTGATTGGATTCTGTTTCTGAATTTCCTTGGCACTGAATGTTGAAATAGCGGTACTGGATTCTATTTTTTTCTTGGGATTAGAGTTCCCTGTAATGACAACCTGATCGATAGAAGAAACTTTCACAGAATCCTGTGGAGTTTCCTGTGCATATGCTTTATTGAAATACAATACAGCAGTTGCGGCGATTAAAAAGATTGATTTTTTTTTCATAGCCCTATTTTTTATTGTTAGTTTCAGTTTTGTTGTAGTTTTAAATACACACCATTCGTCCAACCGAATCCATCCTGATTGGGATATTCTCCGCCTCCTGCTATTGTTTCCGTATCTAATGCATTGTATTTTTCCATCAGTTTCCCTGTATTCTTGTATACCCTTTCTACATTGAAACACCAGTTCTTTTTAATTGTTTCAGCCAATTCATTAAAACCATAATTTTTCATTGCTTTAAAGCCAAGCCATTGATAAGGTGCCCAGGCATTGGGTAAATCCCATTGTTGTCCTGTTTTTTTGGTAGTGGTAACCAACCCTCCGGGATATAAAAACTTTTCAGAAATAGTTTCAGCTACTGCTTTGGCCTGATCCTGATCTGCAATTCCAAGGAATAAAGGGTAAAGAGCAGCAATATGTTCAGACGGTGTTTTTGTGTTTTTTTTAATATGATAGTCTCTGTAAATCTTCGTCTTTTCATCCCAGAAGTATTTATTAATCATATGTCTTCGCTTTGCTGCTCTTTCTGTAAAATAATTTTCTTTGTCTTTCAGATTCTGAAGTGCTGATGATTTTGCCAGTGTAGTTTCCAAATGCCATAAAAGACAGTTTAGGTCAACTTCAGCAAGATTCAGAGTTTCTATCGTCTGAATATGTTCTCCGTCTGCCAACCATCTGCTGGAAAAATCCCAGCCGGATTCACAGGCGCTTCTTATATTTCTGTAAAATTCTTTTCCTGTAGCATTTTCCTGATCTTCAATATCAATCAGGTAACTTTCAGGACGAGGTTCATTTTCTGCGTCATAATACCTGTTCAGGATATCTCCATCCTGAGTTTTTACAACTCTTCTGAAGCCTGATCCGCTTTCGGCATCCTCTTTTCCATCCATCCAGAAAGCATATTCTTTTTCTAAAGTATCATGATATTTTGTATAAATAGCTTCATCATTCTTTGTCTCAGCAAGGAGTTCCAACATCAAGGAAAAATAAGGAGGCTGTGAACGGCTTAAAAAATGAGTTCTGCTCGCATTGGGAACAAATCCAACATTCTGGATCAGGTAAGAACAGTTTTCTACAATATTCTCCATCATTTCCACTCTACCGGAAACCTGCAGCCCTAGCATAATAAAATAGCTGTCCCAATAAAAAAACTCATTGAAGCGTCCGCCCGGAACGATATAAGGCTTTGGTAATTTTAAAAGTGTTCCTTTTTCTTCATAAGCAGTGCGTGTCAATTCATCCCAAAGCTTTTCTATATGCTGCCCAATGGGAAGATGATCTTCTCTCTGAACAGACACTTTAGCTCCTAAAAAATCAAAGTGAGTCATCACAAAACTTTTCAGATCAAAACCAGCAGAGTCTTTTTCCTGCTCATATTTTGCATTGATCTCTGCAATCGGAAATAAAGGAACTGCATCCGTCATCATTTTCTGATCTTCAAAAATCTTTGACTTTTGTACGGCGTCAAAAAGAGCCTGAATTTCTTTAATATAAAGCTGATTACTCATGGTTATTTTTTAGGATTAATTTTTAATTTATTCATGAAAATGGCTGAAGTGATTAACATTGAAAGGGGAATCAGAGACAGATAAAATGCCTGTTGACCACTAAATTCCTGAAATACAAAACCTGTAATGATGGAACCTATTGTTCCTCCAATCGCAGAAAAAACCACGATTAAACCAGACATTGCACTGTGTAAATATTTAGGAATAGAAGCCAATATCACTGAGTTAATGCTTGGATAAATTGGGGCTAACAAACCTCCCATTAATGGAAACAGATATACTACAAGCGGAGCATTCAACCAATTTGTACCCGCGTCAATATGGATATTGTGAGTTAATGGAAGCACTAAAAGTAAACTTGCCGCAAATCCAATCACACAGAATGATACCACATAAATCCAACTGATCTTCCTGGAAAAAAAACCGGATAGAAATCTTCCCAGCGCAAAAGCTCCTGCTAAAACAGCTCCTGCCTGAATACTCATAGAAGTAGGAACTTTTAAAATTTCTTTATAAAATGTGGGAGTCCATGTTTGAAAACTCTGCTCTACCAATACAAAAAGGAAAGCACACAGTAAAAAGCACAATACTTTTTTATAACTGAATAAGCTTGCGCTGTTTTTCAGATCTCCCACCCAATCGGTTTTCTCACTTTTCGCTGCTGTTTCATTTAATTTTGAAAAGAATAAAAATAAAAAAGATAGTGAGGAAAGGGCTCCTAAAATCCAATATACATTCAGCCAATGGGTTGATTTTGGATTGTGATCATCAATATATAGACTGAACAAAACATTTCCAGCCAACACGCCAATCATGAAAAATCCTTCCAGAAATCCCATAAAGCTTGAATGCTCTTTATCTGTTTCTGTTACCAAACCAATAGAGGTGAAAACAGAAATTTTAATCAGAGCAAAGGAAACTCCTACAATGGCAAATAATAATTTAAAGAACCAGAAATCATTGGTAAACGGCATCACAAAGCACATACCACTCACCAGAAATAAGGCAATCAGCATAGATTTTTTGATTCCTATTTTAGGAAGAAATGAAGCCAGAATGAAAGAACAGATGGCAATCGGAAGATCTTTAAATCCTTCCAATACACTGGCGGATGATTTCGAAATTCCAAAGTTCTGCTGAACCTGTAAAATAACAGTTCCTACAGAATTCAGAAGAATTGCGAAAACAAAATAGTTCAAAAATAGAACCGCCTTGATGTTGAAGTTTTTCATTCAGGTTATTTCTTTGCGGCTAAGATAGAAGCATTTCTGTTCACAATAATTTAACACAATAAATCAATATTTGAACAATATTAATATAATTAGTATTTTTAGTGATTAAATATGATTAATTAAATGAAAGTTACTTTTGAAAGAGTAATTCCCAATGAGAAAAGCTCATTTCGTACGATTCATAATAACTCTCCTATTTCAGAATTCAAATGGGAATATCATTATCATCCGGAAATAGAGCTTGTATGTGTCATTTCCGGGAGCGGAACCCGTCACGTTGGTTATCATAAAAGTAATTATACTCATGGTGATCTGGTTCTGATTGGTTCCAATATTCCACACTCAGGATTCGGGTTAAATTCTATTGACCCGCATGAAGAAATTGTCCTTCAGTTCAAGGAAGAGATTCTCCAGTTTCCCCCGCAGGAAGTAGAAGCCAGATCCATCAAAAATCTGCTTGAACTTTCAAAATATGGGATTCATTTTCATCATAAAGTGAAAAAGGCCCTACTTCCGAAATTAAAGCTAATGCTGGAATCGGAAGGCTATAAAAGATATCTGTTGTTGCTTGAAATTCTTTTCGAATTATCAAAGTGTAAAGACTATGATCTTTTAAATAAGGAAATCATGCCCTACACTATCATCTCAAAAAATAAATCCCGTCTTGAAAATATTTTCACTTATGTAGAACATCATTACGACAAGGAAATTAATATTGATGACGTTGCAAAGCTCGCCAATCTCACACTACCTGCCTTTTGTAATTTCTTTAAAAAAGCAACCCAGATCACCTTTACAGAGTTTGTAAATCGATATCGAATCAATAAGGCCTGTTTGCTGATGGCTCAGGATAAATCTATTTCTGAATGTAGTTATCATTGTGGTTTTAATAATGTGACCTATTTCAACAGGATGTTTAAAAAGTATACAGGAAAGACACCTTCAGAGTTTATTAAAGATTATGCTCATAATAAGGTGAATGTGTAAATTTCCCACAGATCACGGATTTCCCAGATATTTGCGTTATAAAATCATCCTAGAATTATATAGCATCAAAAAAATCTGCGTAATCACCAAAATCTGTGGGAAATAAAAAAGCTGCCCTAAAAAGAACAGCTATATATTATAACAAATAAGAACCGATGACGGAACTATTTCCATTTAATATTACATCCCATACTTGGTCTCTGAATTTCTTCCTGTGGTTCTCCTGCTAAAAGGTTTTCAAAAGCAATAATCAGATCCTCTCCGGTGACATCCTTATTATTCCCGGGTCTTGATTCATCCATCTGACCTCTGTATACAAGATCCAACTTATCATCAAAGAAGTAGAAATCAGGAGTACATGCAGCATCATAAGCTTTTGCAATAGTCTGGCTCTCATCAAATAAATAAGGGAAATCAAATCTTCTTTCGATCTGGAATTCGATCATTTTTTCAGGAGAGTCATCCGGATATTTTTCAATATCATTAGCATTGATCGCGATGAATTCAATTCCTTTTTCATTGTAGTCTTCATACAATTCATTGATTTTATCAATTACATGAAGAACAAACGGACAGTGGTTGCACATGAAGATAACCAATGTTCCTTTTTCTCCTTTCAGTTCTTCTAAAGACTGAAGTTCATTCGTTTTTGACGGGTTTGGAAGCTCAAAAAACGGAGCTTTTGTTCCTAATGCCAACATATTGGAGGGAGTATTCATATCCTTTTTCTTTAGTTTCACAAAGATAGAAATTTCTTTCGTTATATGGTAAGGAAGATGGGAACTGGAAGACGGAAGTTATTCTTCGCAATCTATTTATCGAGTAAGGCTATATACTTTATTAATTTTTACAATAATTTTAAAATTATACACTGAAGCCCTTTCCTACTCTCATTTTTTCATCTTCCAACCATTTTAAACAACCTTCTTTTTTAACAAAAATGAAAATAACGTTTGGAAGATATCTTTAAAAGTTTGTAGTTTTGCTAACACTGTTAGAAAAGAATATCATGGGCTTACATGAACGTCGTCAAAGAGAAAAAGAATCCATCCGTGCAAGTATTTTGCAGGCGGCATTCACTTTGGCTAAATCTGAAGGCTGGGCATCACTTTCCATGCGTAAAATAGCAGACGCTATTGAGTACAGCGCACCGGTGGTGTATGATTATTTCGAAAACAAGGATGCTATTCTATTTGAAATTTCATTAGATGGCTTCCACAAATTACATATAGAATTATTAAAGGCACAACAAAAATTTGACACACCTGAAGAGCAGCTTGTTGCTGTTGTAGATGCTTATTGGAGCTTTGCTTTTAATAATAAGGAATATTACCAACTGATGTTTGGTCTGGGAATGCAGTGTTGTGGAAAAGGGCAGATGAAAAAGGAGTTTTCCTCATTCCAGGAACTGATTTATGAATGTACTTATAACATTATTGAGAAAAACGGTTCGAATACAGATAATGCATGTCATATGTCTCATGCTCTGTTTTCAGCGGTACATGGAATGATTTCCATTATGATGATGCGTACAGGAGATATCCCGTCTACGATGAATAAATCGACTTTGGATGAAACTGTTTCATCTTTTATTAGGTCTTTATAATATTTTTTTGAACTAAAATTAACGCCGTTAGGAAATTTAACACTGAATTATAGCATTCAACTGTTGATTCCTGGTTAAAAATAAAAACTATTGATGCAAAACTCTATTTTGTTTAATTGTTAAAGGTATTTATTTTTTCTTTTAATATTAACACTGTTAGCAAAATTAACACATATTACACCTCACATCTTCATATACTTAAATACATTAAAAACATTTTTCAATTATGGAAACAATCGATCTGATCGGACATTAAAAATTCTGTTATTTTTTTTGAACTAATTATTAACACTGTTAGGAAAAAAAACAGCATTTATTAAAGAAAAACATTACTTAAATCTCACACTTCATTAAAAAAATTAAACTAACAATGAAAATACCTGGAAAAACAAGGTTTATTGTACTTATTTCAAGTATAATTCTTTTACAGAGCTGCACCAAAGCTGCAGAAGGATCTAATAATGCGCCGCCAGCTCCTGAACTTCCGGTTTATACCGTTATCACCTCTCCTGCTACCACTTATCAAGAGTTCCCGACTGCTTTGGAAGGAAAAAACAATGTGGAAATCAGATCTCAGGTTGATGGATATCTTGATAGAATTTATGTAGAGGAAGGCGCCTATGTAAGAGCCGGACAACCTTTATTTAAGATAGATTCAAGAAGTTATGGCGAACAGATGAATATGGCTCAGGCTAATCTTCAGGCAGCCAATGCCAATATACAGAAAGCTAAAGTGGAAGTCGACAGGCTTCAGCCTTTAGTTGCTGCAAAAGTAGTTTCTGATGTACAGCTTAAAACAGCAAAAGCTAATTATGAAGCTGCTGTAGCTGCCGCTGCACAGGCCAGAGCATCAGTTGGAAGCGCCAAAATAAATGTAGGATTTACTACCATTACAGCACCGGTAAGCGGTTATATAGGAAGAATCCCTTTCAAAAAAGGAAGTCTGATCTCAAGAACTGATCCTAATCCTTTGACTTTATTATCAGACATCAGCGAAATTTATGCGTATTTCTCTTTAAGTGAACTTGATTTTATTGCTTTCCAAAATAAATATCCGGGAGCTACTTTAGAAGAAAAACTTAAAAATATGCCAATGGTAGACCTGGTCATTGCTGACAACAGTACTTATCCTGAAAAAGGAAGATTAAGTATTGTAGACGGACAGTTTGATAAAACAACAGGAGCCATTAGTGTACGTGCTGTTTTCCCTAATACCAGCGGAGCATTGAGAACTGGAAATACAGGAAGAATACGCATGCCGCAACTGATTTCAAATGCAGTGGTTATTCCGCAGGAATCTACTTTCGAAATTCAGGATAAAACGTATGTCTATGTAATGGATAAGAATAAGAAAGTAACCGGAAAACCTATCAAAATTTCTGGAAAAACAGACAGTTATTACTTTATCTCTGAAGGGCTTTCACCGGGAGAAAAAATTGTCTACACAGGAATCGGAAATCTGAAAGATGGTGCTTCTATCAAACCTAAAGCTATTTCCTCAGACAGTTTATTGAGAGCAAAACCTTTGTAAATATTCTGAAACGGAAGACTTAAAAAAATAAACTTCTTATGTTAAAACAATTTATAGAAAGACCGGTACTTTCAACGGTCATCTCCATAATACTCTTATTATTGGGAGCCTTGTCTCTCTTTAATTTGCCTATTGCCCTCTTTCCGGATATTGCCCCACCAAGTGTTCAGGTGACGGCTTTTTATCCGGGAGCGAATGCTGAAGTAGTGGCCCGTTCTGTTGCCACACCTATTGAGGAAGCAGTAAACGGGGTTGAGAACATGACCTACATGACTTCCAACTCCAGTAATGACGGTACCATGACGCTAAGCGTTTTCTTTAAGCAGGGATCTGATCCTGATAATGCTGCCGTAAACGTACAAAACCGTGTTTCCAAAGCAATGAGCCAGCTTCCTCAGGAAGTGGTACAAGCCGGAATTTCCACTCAGAAAGTTCAAAACAGTATGATCATGTTCATGGGATTATCCAGTGATGATCCAAAACAATATGATGAACTTTTCTTACAAAACTACCTTAAGATCAACGTGATTCCACAGATCCAGCGTATTCCCGGGGTTGCACAGGCTCAGGTTTTCGGAACTAGAGATTATTCCATGAGAATCTGGCTAAAACCGGATAGACTGGCTGCCAACAATCTTTCTCCACAGGAAGTTTTGAATGCCATTAAAGACCACAACCTTGAAGCTGCTCCGGGACGTCTTGGACAGGGAAGTAAGGAAACTTACGAATATATCCTTAAATATAAAGGAAAGCTGAACAAAGGTGAAGATTACGAAAGCATCGCCATCAAAGCAAATAGTGATGGATCTTTCCTAAGATTAAAAGATGTGGCAAGAGTAGAATTTGGTTCTTATACCTATACAGCAACAAACAGAGTAGACGGAAAACCGGTTGCCGGATTTGCCATTCTTCAAACAGCAGGTTCCAATGCCAATGAGATCCTTACTGAGATTGAAAAACAGGTAGACCAGTTCAGCACTACCCTGCCTAAAGGTGTGAAACCAATTATCATGTATAATTCTAAAGATTTCCTTGATGCTTCTATTCATCAGGTAGTGGAAACTTTAGTAATCGCTTTCATTTTGGTATTTATTGTAGTATTTATTTTCCTTCAGGATTTCAGATCTACTTTAATTCCTGCAATTGCAGTACCCGTAGCAATTATCGGGACCTTCTTCTTCCTTCAGTTATTTGGCTTCAGTATTAACATGCTTACCTTATTTGCATTGGTACTGGCCATTGGTATTGTGGTAGATGATGCTATTGTAGTGGTAGAAGCCGTCCATTCCAAAATGGAACAAACAGGGATGCCTGTGGAACATGCCACCATGAACTCTATGAGTGAGATCTCAGGAGCCATTATTTCAATTACGTTGGTGATGTGTGCGGTATTTATTCCGGTTGGGTTTATGCAGGGGCCTGCAGGGGTATTCTACAGACAATTTGCCTTTACACTGGCGATTGCCATTATGATTTCAGCAGTTAACGCATTAACTTTAAGTCCTGCATTATGTGCCTTGTTCCTAAATGATCCTCAGGGAGAACATGGTGAACATGGTCACAAAAAAGGTTTTGGAGCAAGATTTTTCAATGCATTTAATGCCAGCTTCAATAACATGACCAAAAAATATATTTACAGCCTTAAGTTTTTAATCAAAAATAAATGGGTAGCTATTGGAGGTCTTGTTGTGATTACTGCCGCTAGTATTTTTATGATTAAAAAGGCTCCTTCAGGATTTATTCCGACGGAAGACCAGGGGTTTGTATTATATGCAGTTAATACTCCTCCGGGAAGTTCACTGGAAAGAACACACAGAGCCACGGAACAGATTGACAAAATCATTAACGGAGAAAAAGCAACCAATCACCTTTGGGTAGCTGATGGAATGAACTTTATCAGTAATGCGAATGCTTCACCTTATTCTGCAGGTTTCATCAAGCTTAAAGATTATGACAAACGTGGAGACATGAAAGATCCGGATCAGATTGCTGCTGCCTTAACAGGAAAAGTAAGTCAGGTAAAAGATGCCAATGCTTTCTTCTTCAACTTCCCTACCATTCAGGGATTTGGTAACGTTTCCGGTTTTGAATTTATGTTGCAGGATAAAACCAACGGTTCTTTTGAACAATTGGGAACAACAACTCAACAATTCATTGGTGAATTAATGAAGCGTCCTGAAATTGCGTTTGCCTTTACAACGTATGCAGCCGGAAACCCGCAATATACTATTGATGTAGATACAGATAAAGCCAATCAGTTAGGCGTTTCTGTAACCGAGTTAATGCAGACCATGCAGATTTATTACGGAAGTAGTTTTGTTTCGGATTTCAACAGATTTGGAAAATACTACAGGGTAATGGCTCAGGCAGATATTCCTTATCGTACAGACATAAACTCTCTGGAAGGTATTTATGTAAAAAATAAATCAGGAGAAATGGTTCCTGCGAAAACATTGGTAACTTTAAAAAGAACCTTTGGGCCAGAAACCGTAACCAGAAACAATCTTTTCAACGCAGTAACCATTAATGGTACTCCAAAACCTGGATACAGTACCGGAGATGCTATCAAAGCTGTTGAAGAAGTAGCTAAACAATCACTTCCGAGAGGCTATGGTTATGAATGGACAGGAATTACCCGTGAAGAGATCAAAACAGGAGGACAAACCACTTTCATTTTCTTATTAAGTATCTTATTCGTCTACTTCCTGTTAGCTGCTCAATATGAAAGTTATATTCTTCCGTTTGCCATTATCTTGACTATTCCAACAGGAATATTCGGGGTATTTGCCTTCACAGGGCTGGCAGGAATTGATAATAACATTTATGTACAGGTCGGATTAATCATGCTAGTCGGGTTATTGGCTAAAAATGCCATCCTGATTGTAGAATTTGCCGTACAGCGAAGAAAAGCAGGAAGATCATTAATTGAATCTGCCCTTCAGGCTTCAAGATTACGTTTAAGACCAATCCTGATGACCTCTTTTGCTTTCATCGTAGGGATGCTTCCATTGGTTTGGACGCAGGGAGCTTCTGCAAAAGGAAATCACTCCATTGGTTACAGTACTGTGGGAGGAATGCTTACAGGAGTGGTATTCGGGATTTTCATTATTCCGGTAATGTATGTGGTTTTCCAATATCTGCATGAAAAAATGCCAAGCAAAAAGAAAAAAAGACTTCTTAAAAAGCAGATGGAAGAAGAACTTTTAGCTTCAACTATTAATTAAATAATACAAAAAGAGAGATTTATAAACCACATAAGATTTTAGAATAGCACTTAAGTGATTTTTAAGTTAAAAAAAATCTGCATAAGAAGTACACATAAGTTTTGAAAATTTCCAGTTTTCTTATTCAAAAACATCTGTGTAAATCTGTGTAATCTATGGGAAACAATAAACCTCAACATTGTTTAATTCATTAAAGTCTATTAAACAAAAACTATGAAAAGACTAAAAAATATTATATTAACATTCGCCATAGCTTTAGGATCTGTTTCGTGTGTGTCAAAACTGGCATACACGGAGCCGGATCTTCCGCTTCCGGAAAAATTCCAGTACACAGCCACAGCTGATACAGCAAGCATTGCCAATCTGGAATGGAAACAGTTTTTCAATGACCCAATTCTACAAGGATTGATTGAAAAAGGGATTAAAAACAATTATGATCTTCAAATTGCCTTAAAACAAGTGGCTTCTTCACAGGAAAAACTGAAACAGGCAAAATATATGCAATACCCTGATGTTGGCTTTGGAGTAGCGGCTCAGATTTCTAAGCCATCCAAAAACAGCATGAACGGGCAAAGCTTAAACCTATTTTTAGGACAAAGCCATGTTGAAGATTATAATGCAGCTTTCAATTTATCATGGGAAGCTGATATCTGGGGGAAAATTAAAAACCAGCAGGAAGTTTCCAGAATGCAGTATCTGCAGACGTATGAAGGTTCCAAAGCCATCCAGACTCAGGTTGTAGCAGCTATTGCTCAAGGATATTACAATCTTTTGATGCTTGATAAACAATTAGCTATTGCAAAATCTAATTTTGAACTAAGCAGCAATACCTTAATGATTACCCAAAAAATGTGGGAAAGTGGTGACACAACTTCATTGGGTGTTCAACAGGCAAGTGCTCAGAAACAGGCCACTGAACTATTAATTTCCCAATTGGAGCAGAACATCGCTATTCAGGAAAATGCATTGAGTATTTTGGTTGGAGAAACCCCTAATAAAGTCAACAGAACTCTTGAAATGTCTGATACTTCCCTACCTCAGAATATCATGGCAGGTCTTCCTGCAGCCATGGTAAGCCGCAGACCGGATGTACGTCAGCAGGAACTTGTTTTACTTGAATCTAATGCTATGGTAGGAATTGCTCAGGCCAATATGTACCCCGCTTTAAAAATTACAGCCAATGGCGGAGTGAATTCATTCAAATTTGATAACTGGTTTCAGATTCCTGCCTCATTATTTGGATCTGTTTTAGGAGGAATTACCCAGCCTATTTTCCAGAAAAGACAATTGAAAACAGATTTTGAGGTGGCTAAAATTCAAAGAGAGAAAAATGTATTGGCATTCCGTCAATCTGTATTGAATGCTGTAGGTGAAGTTTCCGATGCTTTGGTTTCTAATGAAAATCTGAAAGTTCAGGAACAAAAAGCAACTGAGCAAACTACTACATTGAAAGATGGAATTAAAAGTGCACAACTTCTTTACAGAGGAGGCTCAGCCAATTATCTTGAAGTAATTACCGCACAGGGAAATTCACTTCAGGCCGAGTTGAATCTTGCTTCCATTAAAAGACAGAGATTAAGCAGCATTGTAGATTTATACAGAGCGCTGGGCGGCGGTTGGAAGTAGTAAATTAAATTATATTGTTACATGCAGTCCTTTTTCAGGACTGCATTTTTATGTAGGTCTATGATGTGCTGATATATCAGGGTGTACTTTGTCCATATTTTTTTTGAACCGCAAACACAGATCCCGCCGTAAAAGAGTTTTTTGTAACAAATATATTATCAAACTGTGTCTCACTAATCGTCACATTCAATGTATTATTACTCAACACCTTTACCATATCAGGAACGGTATTAGAATGGCCAACAATAACAACAACTTTTCCTTGATTTTGCGCTAGAATGCTGTTAATAAATACTTGAGTAGCAGCAATGGTGGCAGTAGGTATATATTCTTTAATCGTAATTCCTTTGCTCACCGCTAGTGGACTGGCTGTTTGCCTTGTACGGTTATATGGGGTTGTATAAATATTATCTATATGAACATTCTCAAGTAAACGTTTTAATTCATTGGCCCTGAGCTTACCGGCACTCGTAAGATTAGGATCAGTTCCAAAGTTTTCTTTTTCTGCATGCCGCAACAGAATACATACCGTTTCTGTACTGCTGATTTCTGAAGGAAGGGGAATTCCTAATGGATTTTCAGTACGGCTGGCTGAATTCACAACACGATTTTCAACAGCAGCCTGTTGATTTTCCTGACTGGAAACTCTTTCACAACTGGTGAAAAAGACTATCATGGATGTCAAACCCGAAATAATTAGTTTCTTCATAATTGTTTTACGTTGTGTTTAAAAATCTCTTAAATAATCAATAAGGAAATTTAGTCTAAAAAACCAATATAAAGCGGATTACGAAAAAAAATAATGATTATTTCAATAGTATATGAAGCATTTCTGTAAAATCCATATTATGCTATTATTTATTTTGAATAGAAAGAAATTCAATTAAATTATTGAAATCATTTTGAGTGTAACCTAATGATAAATAGTAAATATCATTGGCTTTTCTATACCAGGTCAGCTGACGTTTAGCATACCTGCGGCTGTTTTTTTTAATTTCTGACACCGCAAAATTCAGATCCCATTCTCCATCGAAATATTTGAATAATTCAGCATAACCCACTGTATTCAACGCAGTCAATCCTTTGAATTTTTCCAAACCTTTCACCTCATCCAAAAGCCCTTTTTCCATCATGATATCAACCCTGCGGTTAATTCTGTCATATAATTCTTCCCTTGGGGCTTCAATTCCGATTCTGATCACATTAAAATCTCTGGAATCCTGAGAAACAGCAATCTGTTCAGAATATTTTTTACCGGTTTGCCAGATCACATCAATAGCCCGTAAAAGTCTTCGGTGGTTGTGAACATCTACTACTTCAAAATATTCAGGATCCAACTCCTTTAAAATTTCCTGAAGTTTTTCTACTCCTTCTTCTTCCATTATTTTTTGAAGCTTTTCCTGATTATCAGCATTGGCTTCAGGTAAATCATTCAGACCTTCAATCACAGCTTTTTCATACATCATGCTTCCACCAACGAGAATTACGGTGTCATGATGTTGGAAAAGTTCATTGAGTTTTTTCAGAGCATCTTCTTCATATTGCCCAATAGAATAGTATTCTTCTACGGATAGATTTCCGATAAAATGATGAGGTGCTTCAGCCAATTCCTCATCAGAAGGAGCCGCTGTTCCAATTTTCATTTCCTTAAAAAACTGTCGGGAATCACAAGAAACAATTTCGGTATTGAAATGTTTTGCCAGATCAATTGCCAGTTTTGTCTTCCCTATTCCGGTGGGTCCTACTACAGAAATCAGATTTTTCATCGGTGCACATTCATTATTTTATCCGTAAAATAGAATCTTTTACAGATTTCACTGTGCTAATTTAAATGTTTATCTTTGTAGAACAATAAAAAACTATGATTTTATCAATGACTGGCTTCGGTAGAGCCGAAGATGTTTTTGAAGGAAAAAAAATAACAATAGATATTAAATCACTGAACAGCAAGAGCTTTGATTTAAATATCAAAATTCCTTTACGTTATAAAGAAAAAGAATTTGAGATCAGAAAAATTCTTAACGATAGAATTATCCGTGGAAAAGTTGACTGCTACGTCAATATTGAAAACCTTGAAGAATCTAATGATGTAAAAATCAATAAAGGTTTAATTGATTCCTACATCAATGAACTTAAAAATATTGCATCTGATGGTCCTAATTTCGAATATCTGAAAATGGCAGTAAGACTTCCGGATGCTATCACCTCAAGACCTGACGAACTTACAGAAGGCGAATGGGAAGCATTAGCAAAAATCGTTAATGCTGCAGTAGATCGTTTTGAAGAATTCAGAAAAACTGAAGGCAGTAATTTACATGAAGAGCTTAACAGAAATATTCAAAACATTGATAAGTATCTGAGCGAAGTAATTCCTTTCGAAGAAGAAAGAATTGTGAGTGTGAAAGAACGTTACCAAAAGTCTCTGAAAGAATTCGAAAATGTAGATGAAACACGTTTCTATCAGGAAATGGCTTACTTCACAGAAAAATTGGATATTTCAGAAGAAAAAGTAAGACTTACTCAACATTTGAAATATTACAAGGAAGTAATGGACAACGAATCTTTCAATGGTAAAAAACTGGGCTTTATTTCTCAGGAAATCGGAAGAGAGATCAATACATTAGGTTCCAAAGCCAATCATGCCGAAATTCAAAAGCTTGTAGTGAAGATGAAGGATGATCTGGAGAAAATTAAAGAACAAACGTTAAACGTATTATAGACAATAGACCTATAGACAAAAGATGATGAGATGCTGTCTCATATCTCTAATCTAAAAATCTCTAATCTAAATGGATAAAGTAATTATATTTTCAGCACCGTCTGGAAGCGGAAAAACTACATTGGTAAAACATTCTCTGGAAACTTTCCCGGAACTGGAATTTTCAATCTCGTGTACTACAAGACAGCCAAGAGGAAGTGAAGTACATGCTGTGGACTATCATTTTTTATCACCTGATGAATTCAGACAGAAAATTTCAGAAAATGCATTTGTAGAATATGAAGAAGTATACACTGATAAATATTATGGAACTTTAAAATCTGAAGTAGAAAAGATCTGGAATCAGGGAAAAGTTGTTATTTTTGATGTAGACGTAAAAGGAGGAATCTCCCTGAAAAAATACTTCGGAGAAAAGGCTTTGTCTATTTTTATAGAACCGCCCTCCATTAAAGAACTGGAACGAAGATTGATTTTAAGAAACACGGATGATGCAGAAACCATCAAAACCCGCGTTGAAAAGGCTGAAGAAGAAATGTCTTATGCCAGCGAATTTGACAGGATCGTAATCAATTCCGATCTTGATGAAGCTAAAAAAGAAATAGAAAGTTTAATAAAAAGTTTTATCAATAATTAATGGACAGAAGATGGAGGTCAGAAGATGGAAGTGATATACTTTCGTCAAAATCTAACTTCTAATTTCTAACCTCTAACTTTTGATAATAAAAAACATTAAGGTTGATATGAGTACCGAAACATTAGAAAAAGCTAAATCTGCGATTCCTGTAAAAGGATTCCTGGATATAAAAGATATAGCGATTCCTCAGGGAGAAGAATTGGTAAAAGCCATTCTGAAGCTTAAGGAAGAGAAAAATGCTGTAATCCTTGCCCATTATTACCAACCGGGAGAAATTCAGGATATCGCTGATTTCCTTGGAGATTCTTTACAGCTGGCAAGACAGGCAAAGGAAACCAACGCTGATATGATTGTATTCTGTGGAGTACATTTCATGGCTGAAGCTGCAAAAATTCTTAACCCAACTAAAAAAGTAGTTCTTCCTGATACGATGGCTGGATGCTCTCTGGCAGACGGATGTTCAGGAGAAGGTTTGAGAAAAATGCGTGAACAACATCCTGACGCTTTAATTGCCACTTACATCAACTGTAACGCAGAAACCAAGGCAGAAAGTGATATCATCGTAACAAGTTCAAATGCGGAGACAGTAATTGAAGCCCTTCCTAAAGACAGACCAATCATTTTCGCACCGGACAAAAACCTTGGAAGATATTTATCTAAAAAGACAGGCCGTGATATGATCCTTTGGGACGGAAGCTGTATAGTACATGAAGCATTTTCAATGGAAAGAATTGCTAAGCAACTTGCAGACAACCCAGATGCAAAATTAATTGCACACCCGGAAAGTGAAGAAGCTGTTTTAAAATTAGCACACTTCATTGGCTCTACTTCTGCTCTATTGAATTATGTAGAAAAAGACGATTGCCAGAAGTTCATCATTGCAACAGAAGAAGGAATTCTTCACGAAATGAGAAAACGCGCACCACACAAGGAATTGATTCCTGCATTGGTTTTTGATGAAAGCTGCAATTGTTCAGAATGTTTCTATATGAAACGTAATACAATGGAAAAATTGTATTTATGTATGAAATATGAACTTCCTGAGATCCTAATCGACGAAGAGCTAAGATTAAAAGCACTGAAACCTATTGAGGCTATGCTTGATCTTTCTAAAAGTATAAAATAAACAAAAGCACTGTAATTTTTACAGTGCTATTTTATTTCTTGATTAATCAGATCTATTAAGATACTCCACCATCCATGCATTCCATACTTACAATTACACATGCCTTGCAATATAAAGGAAGTGCCTGATAAGCGCTGCATGGAGCATCATTAGGTCCAGTTCCATAAGTTGTATGCTGTGGACATCTGCTACAGTTTGATCCTATTGAACCGTTTACTCCTCCAAGTTCGTTTCTGTTTAATTTCTTTAAATTTTTCATGGTTGTTTTAATTTTTTGATGTTATCAAATAGTAGTTTTATCTAGTTCCCGAAATAATCAGAATAGTCTGGGCCATAGCAATCTGCACTTACATCCACACAGTTTCTGCAATTAGGAGATAATGCCCAAAAAGCCATACAGCCATTAGTATATTCTGGACCATCTCCATAATTACCACCTGTTGGACATCCTGCACAACCAGACATTCCTTTACCATTGATATTTTTTAATTTTATTCTTGATAATTTTTTCATACTAAAAAGATTTTGAATGATTATAATTCGATTCAAATTACAGCTTTGGAGCATAACATTTTCCACCAGGCTTCAGCCAACATCCCCATTTACCTCCTCCCATAAAGCATACAAGCTGCTCACTACCGCATGCTTCAATCTGGATCTGTGTGGCACCGCCACTAATGCTTTTCTTTTGGTCTCTTGATAATTTTTTCAATGTTTTCATAATATTTTAATTTTAAGATGATAAACAAAAAGCAATGTTATACAACAATGCTCTTCTATTATTAATACGGAATTAATATGGACCTATACAATCCATACTTACCAGTACTCTTTTTTTACAGCACTCTGGTAGCCCATGATAATCTCCACATGATCTTGGTTCATTCGGACCATAAGGCCCAACAGGACAGTTTTCAAAACAATCCCAATTCCCTCCACCATTAATTGATTTTAAATATTCTCTTTTAATTTTTTTTGAATTTTTCATTGGATTTTCATTATAGTTAGTTGTATAAATATAAAGTTTTTAATTAATTACACAAAATATTTCTCTAGAAAAGGACTTATTAATTTATTATTTTAAAACTTTGCTATTCCAAAATAATTTGTACATTTGTTTCGTTACAATGAGTTTTTTAAGAAACATATCTGATATTTCTATCCTGAAGTCACCTATTTCAGGAGTATCTTCTGTTTCTACCTTCACAACTACAACAACTACCCCATAAAGGGGTAAATTTTCACATATTATTTCCGGCACCCTATACTTTTTTTTCAAAGAGTAGCTCTCTCACTTTATCTAACCTCAAATAAATAATAGATGAAAATCTTAAAATTCGGCGGAACATCAGTCGCCAATTCTCAGAATATCCTGCTTGTGGAAGACATTATCAAAAAAGAGTCTTCTAAAAACAATGTTGTAGTCATTGTATCAGCACTTCATGGAGTAACAGATCTTCTTATTAACGCTGCGGAATATGCTTCCGTTAAAAATGAAGATTATCTCCGGCTTCTTAAAAATGCAGAAGAAAAACATTTAAACCTTGTAAAGGAACTAATTCCTGTTTTAGAACAAAGTTCTCTGCTAAGTTTTGTGAAAAAACATTTCAATGATCTGGAAGATCTGTACAACGGAATTTTTGTTCTTGGTGAACTTACTCCAAGAATCAAAGATAAAATTGCTTCGTATGGAGAGTTTTTGTCATCCAGCATTATTTCAGCCAGACTTCAGCATCAGGAATTGGATTGTCTATGGATGAATGCTGCAGAACTCATCAGAACTGACAGTAATTTCACCCATGCAAAAGTGAATTTCAATATAACTGAAGATAGCTTTAAAAATTATTTCAACAAGCATCAGAGCCGTATCTTCATTGGTCCAGGTTTTATAGCCAGTGACGAAAAAGGTCGTACCACCACATTAGGCCGTGGTGGTTCAGATTACACTGCTGCTATTATTGCTGCTGCCATACAAGCGGAAGAGCTTCAGATCTGGACTGATGTTAGTGGGATGATGACCGCCGATCCCCGTCTGGCTTCTCATGCAAAACCTATTTCAGAAATTTCCTATCATGAAGCTATGGAGCTTTCCCATTTTGGAGCAAAAGTTATTTATCCACCATCCATTCAACCTGTGATGGTAAAAAATATTAACCTTAAAATTAAAAATACTTTTGATCCGGAAGCACAAGGAACATTGGTTTCCCACAATCTGAATATTTCAGAAAATGAACAACAGCAGGTAGCCGTTGGGGTTTCAAATATGGGTAATATTGCTCTTCTTACTTTAGAAGGCAGTGGAATGGTAGGAATTCCCGGTATTTCTGCAAAACTTTTTCAATGCCTGAGCCAGGAAAAAATAAATGTTATTCTGATTACACAAGGGTCTTCGGAACATTCCATTACAATAGCTATTCATGAAAAAGATATACTAGCTGCGAAAGATGCCATCAACGCTTCTTTTGCAGATGATATTAATTTAAAAAGAGTAGCTCCTGTCAAAATTGAAACTGATCTTTCTATTGTAGCCTTAGTAGGAGAAAATATGAAAAGCAGAAGTGGCGTAAGTGCGAAGATGTTTGGATGCCTGGGGAATAATGGAATCAATATCAGAACGATTGCACAAGGTTCTTCAGAAAGAAATATCAGTGTGGTTATTGCTGAAAAAGATGCCAGAAAAGCAGTCAATGTCCTTCACGAAGAGTTTTTTGAATCAGAAATAAAACAGATCCATCTTTATATCTGTGGAACAGGAAATGTAGGTAAAAAATTGATTCAACAAATCTATGACCAGAATCAATATCTAAAAGAAAATCATTTTATTAATTTAAGAATTGCCGGCCTATCCAATAGCCGAAAAATGATCTTTACAGACAAAGGGATCTCCGAAGAAGAATATATGAATTGGGATGAATCTGGTCTTGAAGCTTCAGCTCAAAAATTTGCAGAAGAAATCATTGCCCGTAATCTAAGAAATTCTGTTTTTGTAGATATTACTGCCAGTGCTGAAATTCCGGCAGTATATGACAGTTTGTTAAAAAGAAGCATCAATATTGTGGCTTGTAATAAAATTGCCGCTTCATCAGATTTTGAGAAGTATAAAACATTAAAAAATACCGCCAGAAATCATAACTGCAGTTTTCACTTTGAAACGAATGTAGGAGCCGGGCTTCCAGTAATAGGAACCATTAATGACCTCATCAAAAGTGGTGATAAAATAATGTCCATTGAAGCTGTTCTGAGCGGAACATTAAATTTTGTATTCAATACTTATGACGGAAGCAAAGCATTTTCTGAAGTTGTAGCTCAGGCGCAGAAAGAAGGCTATACAGAACCGGATCCAAGACTGGACCTCTCAGGAACAGATGTCGCCAGAAAAATTTTAATACTTGCCAGAGAAGCCGGATATCCACTTCAGTTTGAAGAGATTGAAAATATAGGTTTTCTGCCTGAAGCCTGTATGGAAGGAAGTGTAGAACATTTTTATGAAAAGCTTACAGACTATGAAAGTCATTTTAAATCTTTATTTGACAATGCTCAAAAAGAAGGAAAAATATTGAAGTATACTGCAGAATTTAAAGATGGAAAAGCTAAAGTAGGTTTACAGCATGTAGCTCCGGGAAGTGATTTATTCCACCTTTATGGAAAAGATAATATTGTCATTTTTAAAACCTTAAGATATTCCGAGCAGCCATTGGTAATAAAAGGTGCCGGTGCAGGAGCTGAAGTAACAGCCAGTGGGATTTTCGCAGATATCATCCGTTCAATTTAAAAACAAAAAATATGAAAAAAGTAAAATTAAAAATCCCGGCTACTGTAGCTAATCTGGTATGTGGATTTGATATTCTGGGAATGGCTGTTCATGAACCGTATGATGAGATGGAAATCCGGTTACTGGAAACTCCGGAAGTTATCATCAAACATCAAGACTCTTTTGGCCTTCCTGAAGAACCTACTCAAAATGTAGCTGGTGTGGTACTTTTAAAAATCCAGGAGTATTTCAACCTAAAAAATGGCTTTGAAGTCATTATTCATAAACATATAAAACCTGGAAGCGGGCTCGGCTCCAGCGCGGCTAGCGCCGCGGGAGCCGCCATGGGTGCCAATATTGTATTAGGAAATCTTATGTCAAAGGATGAAATGGTACATTTTGCCATGTTTGGAGAAGAACTTGCTTCCGGGGTTCGTCATGCAGATAATATTGCCCCATGCATCTATGGTGGAATCACTTTGATAAAATCTGCTGATCCAATTGATATTATACCGTTGAACACCCCTGATTTATTTGTTGCCGCCGTACATCCTCAGGTTGAAGTCAAAACTTCCGATTCAAGGCAGATTTTAAAGAAAAATATTACGTTGAAAAGTGCGGTTGAACAATGGGGAAATATTGCAGGATTGGTAGCCGGTATTCAGAAAAATGATTTTTCCCTGATTGGCAGAAGTCTCAACGATGTCATTATAGAACCTGTACGAAGTATTTTAATCCCAAGATTTGATGAAATTAAATCAAAGAGCCTTCAGATTGGAGCATTGGGAGGTGGTATTTCAGGATCAGGACCATCCATTTTCATGCTGGCAGAAAAAAAAGAAACAGCAGAAAAGATTGCTGCTCTGATGAAAGCTATGTATACCGAAATCAATATCGATAACTTCGTTTATGTCTCAAAAATAAATCCGACAGGAATTGAAATCATTGAAGAACCAAAACTAGATTAAAAACAGATGAAATATTATAATTTAAAAGACAGTGAAGAAAAAATTGATTTCAGAGCTGCAACAATAAAAGGACAGGGAAAAGATAAAGGATTATTCTTTCCTGAAAGCATTCCGGTATTCGATGAAGAATTTATTCGAAACCTCCATCAATATTCTGATGAAGAGATTGCTTATCAATGTATGAAAGATTTTATGGGAGACGAAATTCCTCCGGAAATACTCAGAAAGATTGTTGCAGAAACCATTAGTTTTGACATTCCTTTGAGAAAAATCAATGATGATATCTCTATCCTGGAGCTATTCCACGGTCCTACTCTAGCTTTCAAAGATATTGGTGCAGGGTTTATGAGCAGATGTTTGTCTTATTTTTTAGAAGACCAACAAAAACAAGTTACCGTTTTAGTCGCTACTTCCGGAGATACCGGAGGAGCTGTTGCCCATGGATTTTACGATCTTCCGGGCATTGAGGTTGTTATTCTTTATCCTAAAAACAGGGTAAGCCCTGTTCAGGAAAAACAGCTAACAGCATTGGGAAAAAATATTTACGCGCTAGAAGTTAATGGTAGCTTTGATGATTGCCAAAGTCTGGTAAAACAGGCTTTCTCCAATGAGGAAATCAACAATAAATTATTTCTGACATCTGCCAATTCTATTAATGTTGCCAGATGGCTTCCACAGCAGCTCTATTACCTGTTAGCATTAAAACAATGGCAGCAAACAGAAAGTGTGGCTCCTGTCATCTGTGTTCCAAGTGGAAATTTCGGAAATATCTGTGCTGGAATTTTGGCACATCTCCGCGGTCTTCCTGCAGAACATTTTATTGCTGCATGCAATGCTAATGATGTGATTCCTGAATATTTAAAAAGCCGGAATCTTAACCCTAAAAAAGCCGTAGCTACCCTATCCAATGCCATGGATGTAGGGGATCCAAGCAATTTTGTCAGAATACTTGAACTTTTTAACAATGAATTTGATCCTTTGAAAAATAAAATTTCCGGGTATTCCATTGATGATCAAAAAACCATGCAGACGATTACAGAGGTTTATAACAGAAAACATTATATCCTGGACCCACACAGTGCTGTAGCTTTTGCCTCTCTTGAACTGTATCTTAAAGAAAATCCGGGCAAAAAAGGATTCATTCTCGGAACAGCACATCCTGTAAAATTTCCTGATGCCGTAGAAAATGCCATCAAAACAGAAATTGAAATTCCTCAATCTCTGAGCGCTCTGATGAAAAAGGAGAAAAAAACTATAGAAATAAATTCAGATTTTGAAGAATTAAAGCGATTTTTGCTTGATAAAAATTAAGCAATGAGTAAGATATATCTTGAAGATGTAAAAATATATGCCTACCACGGGGTTTTACCTGAAGAAAATATTATTGGTACCTATTATATTTTAAATGCAGAACTTCATACCGATTTGTGGAAGGCTGCAGAATCCGATGACCTGAATGATACCATAAGTTATGCAGATATCAATGATATTATTCATCAGGAAATGGAGATCAAATCTAAACTGCTGGAACATGTTGCAGGAAGAATTATTTCAAAAATACATAACCGTTTTCCACAAATCGACTATATTAAGCTTAAACTTACCAAAATAGCACCGCCTATGCAGGGCGAGATGAAAGGGGCAAGCATTGAACTGGAAAAAAGCTTTAAACCGGAAAATTAAAATCCTTATTTTTATTTCATTAAAAAAATACAAAATTGAAATTCATTAAAATATTATTTTTAGTAGCATTCATCAATGCTTTCGGTCAGACAGGTGTTGATAATCAATTGGCAAGTTATAACTTTCCAAAGATCAAATCCAGCATTACCATGCCGGTAACCATTCCTCTTTCGGAGCTTAGCAATATGGTAAACGCCTCTGTAAAAGATCTTATCTATCAGGACGATTCTTATACAGATAATAATAATGATCAGTTTAAGGTAAAAGTCTGGAAAACCAGACCTATCCGCCTGGTAGGCGGAACCAGTCAAAACCTTCTGATTGAAGTTCCATTAAAGATCTGGGCCGAAAAAGGAATTGGAACTCTTGGAGTGTATTCCTATCAGAATACCACTTTTGAAACGGTAATGTCTTTCAATACAACCGTTACTTTTAAAAACAACTGGACGATTACCACCAATACTCAGCCCAACGGCTTCCGATGGGTAACAAAACCCGTATTGGACTATGGCAGAATACAAATTCCGATAACCCCTATCGTTGAAAAAAGTTTGAAAGAACAACAGGAAAAATTCTGTAAAACCATCGATCAGCAAATGGCTACTCAGCTGAATTTCCAGCAGTATGCTGTTATGGCGTGGAATACCTTTGCACAGCCCTTCAATATTTCAGAAGAATATAACACATGGCTGAAAGTAAGCCCGGTTGGCGTTAATATCGCACCATTAAAATTCTACGGAAATCAGATCAATGCAACTCTTGGAATCGATATTTTCTCAGAAACATTTACTGGAAATAAGCCCGCTGTTTCTCCCACAGTAACTTCAGCAGCCAATTTTAATTTCTCTCCTACTCTTGCTGATAAATTTGTGCTACAGACAACAGCTAATATTCCTTTTACGGAAGCCAGCAATATGGCCAGAAAAACTTTCTTGAATAAGGAATTTGACATTAGAGATTCCAAAGTAAAAGTAACAGATATTAGAGTGTACGGTGTAGATAACAGAATTCTCATTGAAGCACAGACAGAAGGCTATATCAAAGGAACTGCTGTTATTTCAGGAATACCAGTATATGATGAAATCAAAAGAAAAATTGTCTTATCTGACACCAAATTCAAACTGAAAACAATGAATATTCTTCAAAAAACAGCTTCTCTTCTATTTCAGGGGAAAATTGTGAAGATGATTGAAGAGGAATACGGAATTCCAACTCAGGAACTGGAAGAAACATCTAGAAAAAGTATTGAAGAAGCCTTCAATAAAGAATATTATAAGGGACTAAAGATGAGTGGAAAGGTATTTAACCTGAAACCAAGCAAAATCCTTCTGAACAGTACAGGAATTACAGCTGTTATTGATACCAATGCTACTTTAAAACTTCTTGTCAACGGATTCTAAAACTAAAAAAATCTTACCAGATACAACTTTCTTGATGCTTTATATTTTCTCAGACTCAATGAGGTCTTAATAACTTGAGAAAAACGAATAATTAATAGTAAAAATTATAAGTCTGAAAAACAGACTAAAAGCAAAAAAACCAGTCTAGGAAAGTAAAAAATTACATAGAAATTTTGGTTTGTATAGAAATTTAGCTATATTTGCACACCTCAAAAATGGTAAGACATGGTACTTTGGCCGAGCGGCTAGGCAGTGGTCTGCAACACCATCTACAGCGGTTCGAATCCGCTAGGTACCTCTTTAAAACCTCTAAATTTTATTTAGAGGTTTTTTTATTGTTTGTCTCGTCCTGAAAAAAGTTGACTATAAAATCATAAAAACAGTCACTCTTATGGATTCAAAAAAAATAGCATTCCCTGTACAGGAATACAGCGA
>NZ_JAGIPR010000017.1 GCF_017877355.1 Chryseobacterium jejuense
TCAACCAATTCATCCTTACTTTTAAAATGTAAATACATTGTTCCTACGGCAACTCCCGACTCTTTTGAAAGTTGTGCCATTGAAGTCTGTTGCAGGCCCTGTTCTGAAAATAACCGTAATGCTGCCTTTACAATCTGAGTTTTTTTATCTACTTTTTCCCCTTGCATAATTTAGCTAACTGAATGTTCATTCATGAACAAATATAACAATCTTGCTTGAATGCTCAAAGATATTTATTTATTTTAAAATTAGGCTGAAAGACTATAGCCTTAATATTATCGGTAGGACTATAGCCTCCGTATAGCAGCAGTTTATTATTTTTCGGAATATTCACACTTATGCCAGCTACCAAAAATGAGCTTTTCGCAACAATATCCTGAGCAGTTAAGTGGGTGCTCATATAAGACATTCCCATAATTAATATCATAAATTTAAGGACCGTCTTGGAATATAGACCGATTTCTGATTGGGAGTTTTTTTATGATATGTGTTTTTTTCGTTAGCAGGTTTAATCTTAACGCTAATAGCTGAGGGAATCATTTTTTTTCATTTGTGTGTTAGTTGTCTAGAGTGGCTTTCTGAAGAAAAGAGTAATAAACCTTTAAACGGGAGTGAAAATGGGTATCAACAACCAACAGACCGAAAAACATCAGGATAAAACCAAGTGACAACCCTTTCAGGTAATCTTTGCCGGATAGAAAATACAATACAACCGAAATGATAACAAAAGAAGCCCAGATACGGGTAAAAACAAGGTAGCTTTTATCGTCTTTTTCTTTGTCGTGAAACTCCTTTTCCAGCGTTTGTTGGGCATTTTTATCATATAATCTTTGGGTCTCCTGAACATTTTTTGCTCTTGTTAACAGCAGGTAACCTCCATAGGCCAGGTTGAGCACCAACAAAAGGCTTAAGGGGATAAGCATTCCTTTTAAAAGGACATTATGACTCCGGATAGAAAGAATAATTACAGGAAATAAAAAAAACATTACAAACCCTATCATTATTTGCCCTTGAGCGATATCCCCTTTTGCCCAGTTATTTGATTGCTGAATAAAATCCATTGTTATTGAAACTTAAAATTTGATTAATTGCCGATTAGACTTCGGAAGTCGTAATACCATATTTCTGTTTAAAAGAATAATAAAAATGGGATAGGTTTTCAAATCCCAGGTTCATGTAAATGTCAACCGGCTTTCTATTTTTATATTTGATAAGATAATACGCTTCTTTAAGCCTTCTGTCGCGAAGCCATTGTGTAGGTTTCACATTGAAAATTTTGCTAAAATCATGTTTAAAACCGGAAAGACTTCGCCCGGTAAGTGTAGCAAAAGATTTCAGAGGTACATTAAACATAAAATGATGATCCATAAACTATTCTAAATCAATTTTATAGGGTTTTAAAAAATCAAAAAGCAGGTTTTTAAAATCCGGATTACTTTGCAGCAAAAGTTCTATTGATTCTCTGATCTTCAGGTCTTCAAGCCAGGCAGGAACAGTTTTTCTTTTGTCAATATAGGGCTTAAGTGAAACAAAATAAGAAGAGAAAAAATCATCCGACTTAAAGAAAAGTTTTCGTTGATCAGTAAATGGCCCGTCTGGCGCAATCACATTTTCTAAAGCATGTTTCTTTAATATTTCACTGTCTAAAGTAATGGAAATAAACTGATATTTTTCTTTTTTGGAGGGATACCTGATCGTTCTGACCAATTGATTCTTCCGGACGAATACCATTGTATTTTCTTTGATGACTGTCGTATCCCGATCATGAAACAGATGGGTCTCTCCTGACACCTGAAAACCTAAAACGTGATCAGAAATAAATTCTTCATCAATTCTCTTTTTCTCAAATGTCCATAAGTATACCAGCTTATCAAATATTATTTCCATAAACTTTCCTTATTTAAATCTCTTCAATCTAAGAAATCACACTTGCCCCTGTACCGGCAATTTCTTTATCCTGATCGGTTGTTCCTCCGGAAGAGGCTATGGCTCCGATGATGTTTCCTTCCTGATTTCTGATCACCACTCCACCAGCAATAGTCAGCAGTCCTTCATTCGAATTCAGCATTCCGTATCCATGCACATCTGCACCGGAAATAATGGTTCCTATAATATCACTGTCTATTCCGAACATTACTGCTGTTCTTGCTTTTTTAATCGCAAAATCTATTACTCCATAAACACTGTCTAAACGGGCAAAAGCCACCAGATGACCTCCTGTATCTACTACAGCAAGGCTGACAGGGATATTTAATGCTTTTGCTTTTTCAATGGAAGCCTGTAAGGCCTTTGTGGCCTCATTATATGTGATATTCATTTTATTTTTTTATTTAATTTTCAGTAAAAAGAAATGCGCAAAAATTACTTTAATAATTGCGCATCTCTGTAGTATTTAATATCTTAACTTTTAGCAACCCAAGCTTCTGCCTGCAATTGTTTTACAAAATCTTCCGTTTCTTTTGGATGTACATTTCTGAAGTTAGGATTATCATCTAATGTTACATCTACAATACAGTCTGCCATTGACTGCGGATCCAGCTGATGAGCTAATGATTCTGCAGTACCATCGAAAACTGAAGGTGGTGTAAAATTAGTTTCAGGGTTGTACCAACGGGAAATAGTATCTACCCCACGGTCGTTAAATCCTGTTCCAAAAACACCCGGATTACAGGTCGCAATTTTAATATTAAACTGAGCCAATTCTGTTCTTAAACCTTCAGCTATAGATCCCATAGCATGCTTTGATGCACAATAAGCAGCTACATAAGGAACAGTCCATAGTTCCCCCATAGAAGTTGTAAATACAATTTTCCCCGGTTTCTTTTGGTCTATCCATTTTTTGATGAATCCCTGCGCCAATTCCAACCCGCCAAAGACGTTTACATCAAACATAGAACGGATTAAATCGATTGGCTGCTCGGCAATAGGCCCGCCTTCCATTATTCCTGCATTGCTGATTAAAATATCGATATCATATTTTCCATGAATATAAGCGATATCACGAGGATTGGTAACATCCAGTTTGTCTACTGTAAGTTCTACTCCCTGTTCTTTTGCTTCTCTTATAAGGTCGCTCATCTGTGGGTAAACCTGTGCAGTAGCAATTACCTTGTGTCCTTTTTTCGCTAAATCAAATGCTGCGATTTTTCCAAATCCGCTTGCTGCACCTGTAATCAAAATTGTCTTACTCATTTTTTGTTTTTTTAAATGTGATTACTATTGTTGTAAAGTTCAAGTATCTTCAATTACTATATATTGGTAGAAAGTCCAATATCGCATTGTTCAAAAGGCCATAACATCAATCTATAGATTGAAACATTCGATCTTTATACTATTTATACTAGAAAATTATTTCTCAATTTTACCAAAGTATTTCTGTCGGATTTGGCGTATTAATCCCAACATTTCCAGATTGAGCCGATGTAGCAACAGATAATGAAACCGCAAAAGCAGACAACCTTTTTTTTCATAATTTATGTTTTTTTATTAAGACATCAGTCTTTATTGGACTATGTGGTTACAATATTATATCTTTATTGGGGTACTAAAAAAAATATACTGTAATAATTTCCGAAATAATTAACTTTTTAAATACTTATTTATAATTTTTTATTCTCAATAGACAATAAAATATAAAATATAAAATACTAATATACAGTTAATTAAATACAGGAAAGATGATAAGAAATACCCTATTTTTAAAGATGATAAAATAAGTTCTACACATTATGGGATAGAATTTAGCATAATAAAAAACAAAGCATTAAATTGTAATTTACAATTTTCCAATGATTCTAGTGAAGACAAAAAATTCCTTCTTTTAAAATGTAACATTTTACAAATAAACAATACTGATAATCAAATTATTAATCATTATTTAAAGTTATCAAATTTGGAAATAATTAATAATAAATATCAGAAAATATGAACTCAAGTTTATAAACATATATATTTGCATCGAAAATAATGAAAAATTTTTGTTATACTTCTAAGTTTCCACTAACAAAAAGGATCAAAGCTAACTAAATAAAATTTTAGGATTTATCTTCCGAAATCTCTCAAAAAGGAATTTTAAAATAATCATCCACTATAATTATAAAAACACAACAATGAAAAAACTATTATTATTTTCATTTTGTCTGATTTTTTTTACCTGCAAACAGCAAACCTCAGAAGCAAAAAAAAAAGAAATCGACAAGATGATCATCCTGGCCACAAAATTGTCTTCACCAGCCAACCCGGCCATGGATTTGGATAAGGGAATAGCTCTTTATACAGAAGCTGAAAAAAGATCAGAAGCCATAGGATATAAAGAGGGATTGATGGCCAGTTGTAAATATCTGATGAAAAAGCTTATTGATGGCAATGGAGATAATGAAAAATCCCTTACCTACGGAGAAAAAACAGAAAAACTGGCTCAGGAACTTAATGATGATGAGGTTCTTGCAGAGGTTCATGAATTTAGAGGTTCAGCTTATCGGAATTTAGGGCTGAATAGCGAAGCTTATAATGAATTTCAAATAGCGCTTTCCTATTACAAAAAAAATCATCAGTATTTCAGATCATCAAATACTTATTTAAAGCTAGCAAGCTATGCCGAGGCTACCAAAGCCCCGCAGGATACACTTCTGTCATATTTCAAGAAGAGCTTATACGAAATAGAACAGCTACCTGATAATGATAAAAATATTCTTAGTATGGATGAAAAATATTATATGCTTTCTTTTATCCATATCCAGATAGGTATGTTTTATACTGGCATTTATAAACCACAGCAGCCTGAATTGGCAGAAAAATACCTTCTGGAAGCTTTACATATTCTGGAAACGAAAAAAATTAAAACAGTACCCAGCAAAATAATTCTCCTAAATGCATTAGGAAGATTTTATGAGTATACACAACAGCCCCAAAAAGCAATCTCCTATTCCACTGAGGTACTGAAGCTGGAAAAGAAAAGTAAGCATGTCAATGAAAGGCTAACTGCCTATATGGTACTGGCCAACTCCTATGATGCCCTTAAGAGTAAAGATTCTACTTTACAATATACCCAGCTGTATTCCGACCTTTCAGACAGTATTTCGGTCACCCAGAAAAAAATAACAGACAACACTCTCAAAGATATCAATACACAAAAGGACATTTCTTACAATAACAGCATTTTCAAAATTCTTACCAGCGCCATACTAGCAATTATTGCAGTCATTTTTATCGGGGGATTATATCTGAGGCAAAAAAACAGAAAGGTCAGGAAGAATTATGAAAAGCTGGTTGAAAAGCTCAATGTAAATACATCTAATACTGAGAACACTAGTAAAGTAGAGAAAAAATCACCTGCATTTACACCTATTTCAGACGAAACTCTTGCTTCTATACTTTCCAAACTGAATAAGTTTGAAAGTTCTGACAAATACCTAAAGAAAAATATAAATCTCAGCTCCCTCGCCCATTCATTGAATACCAATCAGAGATACCTTACCGAAATCATCAAAATTCAAAAAGGGAAATCATTCAGTAATTATATTAACGGATTGAAAATTGAATATATAACCCAAAAACTGTATGATGATCCTCAATACCTGGAATATAAAATAAGCTATCTTGCAGAAGAATGCGGTTTTGCATCCCACCAAGTATTTATAACTGTATTCAAGAAAGAAACCGGGGTCACTCCCTCCTATTTTATAGAAAATCTAAAAAAGAACAAACAAACTCAATTATAAAATTCAGAAAGCCTTCAGAAAGCAATATCCATAAAACTTAAACTCTTATTTACAATGAGTTTTTGACAGTTAAAATAAAAACCAGAACCGAAAATTTCGATTCTGGTTTTATTGATGTTTTTATTTTTTGTAGTTTTTAGGACTTGTTTGTGTTTATGTTGAATGATAAGGAAATGATAGAACGAGTACAGATGAAAAATCTTAAGTCATCTTATCCTTTTGATTCATATTAAACATCTTCTTCCACTTTGTTACCGAATTTCTGCTCAGCATAAAGTAATTTGCCAGTTCTGTATTATTTAGATTATTTTTTATTTGATAATCTAAGATTTCCTGGATTGTAGATGTGTCGTAAGAACGATGCTTTTGATTGAAAGTATTTTTTTCTTTGTTTTCCTTTTCAAATAATAGTTTATTTAATTTTATAATATCGAACGTTGATAACTTTTCTTTTCCTAAAATGTTTTGGCATAATTCTTTTTTGTGAGGAAATTGTTTGGTAATGATATCAGTGAAGATCATTTTGTAATCAGGGCTTGTTTCTTCCATATTGTATCAATTTTATAAATTGTGTTTTTCAAACTAGATTATGGTAATTATTTTTCTTCTAATTCCCAATATTTAGTGATCCATTCATAGAGGGTTATCTTATGAATTCTATATTCCATTATGATCTGTTGCTTCATTTTTCTACTGTTTTTTTTCTAATTCTAATATAAAATCAAAAATTTTTGTGTAAGTTTTTTTCTAAAAACAAATAGAGAAGCTGTATTTTATTTTTTACTTTTTCCAACAATCCTGTTATATTTTTTTCATGGCATAAAACTTCGGCCAAAGCAGAGTTGTAGATAAATATTTCCTATCCAAACTACCTGACCGAAGATGGTATCAATTAAAATCTATGGTTTCCAAAATGTCCATACTTTACCATTATAAACCGCCAATTGTTTTTTAACAGTATCATAAGCCATCATTCCCGCGCTTGGGTTGATAATATTCAGATGAGGGCTGGCAACTTTGGGCAATATCATTGCCTTATCTGTATCACCTAGCACAAGAATTCCCTGCAAAGCATCATCTGCACTTGCTGTGGAATAAATAGTTACTTTAGCCCCTGGCTGTTCTATTTTATCACTTCCCTGGATGCTTAGATCAGCCGTTCCCGTGGGATCCACGCTTAAGTCAAACCAGGTGTTGGTGTCTTTCAGGTATTTAATTTTAAAATCTGAAGCATCATAAATTATTGTCCCGTTTTCTGTAATCCCGCTTTTGGAGGTAACATAAGGAAGAATTATTCCCTTGTTCTCCGTATCACCAAACTCGAGAGAAACAGAACCATTCGTTACATTTGCTTTATCTATGGCAATCTGTGACTGTACAGCTATCGTGGTGAATAAAATGATTGTTGTTATTATTTTTTTCATTGTTTTTTTTTAATCATTAAAATCTATTCCAGAGAACCATCCCATTTCTTGTCCTCTGGAAAAAACATTTATTACTAATTAATCCGGACAGGTCTGTGTACTGATGCAATACCATCCTAATGGCCCTCCGTCTTTTGAGGTATACATTTTCAGACACTTGTTGGTTATATCGTACACCATCATTCCTTCTGCAAAATTAGCGGGAGGTATGCCTGCAGGATTTCCTGAGACATCAAAGACCAGCCTATTGGGAACAAAGCCTTTTGTTTTAGCTTCTAATACAAGCCATGCTCCGTTATGGACTGCCGGCCAGTTATCCGCTTGTGCAGTCGATCTGTCCAGTGAAGTAATACCAATCCTACTGATTAATGTTGCACCGCCTGTCGTAGCACCAGGTTTATAACAAGCCGTATTACAGCCTACTGTAATTGCTACACTAGAGGAATAACCAATAGGACAAGATATTGAATTCTGTAAAACAGCCCGGAACTGCTGGTTATTCACCGGATTAGGATAAGTGATCGTAATTGCAGTACTAGCAATAGCAACCCATGTTATTCCCCCATCTGTACTGGTTTCCCAACGAATTACATTGGCACCATTCCCTTCAAGTTTAATGATAGCATCAGTATTACAAAGGGGTAGCACCTGTTCTGTATAAACAGTACCTTCAGGATATAATGGAGAAGGAGCTATATCATTAATTATTTCATTAATAGCCCATGTCCATAAGTTGGCCCACGCTCTGTCTGTATCATTGTTTATAGTATATCCCGTAGTCATCAGCCCAAGAGGTGCTGGAAAAGAACTATTGGTAAAAAAGTCAGTATCCCCCACGAGAATATCCCTATATTCAGTATTGAATAATACTGTAGCAAAATTGTTGGCATTTTTTGCCAGAGCAATACCAGTACACCCAGGATTAAAATATCCCTGGCTACTTCCCCATTGGCTAATACCGGCTGAATGACCAAACACTCCTGAGAATATATGAGTGCCATATGTAGCATCTGCTGGTAAGGCTGTCGTAGGATCTAAATTACCATTGATAATTGAGTAGCCCATAGCTGTCGAAATAGGAGAGGAAACCATTTGTTCCTGGACCATAAGTACTTTCCCCGGTTGTTTACTCCATTGTAATAAGTAATTGATTTCAGCAGGTGTAAATGCACCATTATTACTGTAGGTACCAATATATATTATATCATAAGCATTTAATGTGGCAACATTTGGAATTGATCCGACAGTGCCATAATCATCCGTAATGTCAATAGAATAAGGAACGATACCATTTGTACCAAAATTGGCTGAATTAAGGAGCTTCGCTCTTGCATTTATCATAATTCCCTGACTATTGCCAGCTAAATTATATCCTTTATCGGCTGTAGGATTTCTTGGATTAAAACCAGAACCATCAATAATGTTAAGAACATTCACAACCTTAGGTGCAATATCAGCTACAGGAAACATATAGTCTTCCACCTCACCTATATTGGGAGTTGTATATACTCCACTATTGGCTCCATCCCCTATAGCACGCTCATCTATACTTGTGGTAGTATTATCTGCTCCCGCATTTGTAGTTAGCCTGATGCGTACACGGAGATTACTGATTCCTGTAGGAATAAGGTTGGTCTGAGTTTCTTTAAACCAAAATGTCAACTTTGACGTTCCTTGTGCAACAGTCTGGTAAGCATTAGTTCCTCCCGTGAAATTGCTATAAGCTGCTTCTTCTGGCTGAAATTTTCCATCATTGTTAAAATCAATCCATGCTATAATTTGCGATGTGACAGGAACAGTTACAGGAATAAAAAAGTTAAATATTTTATTTCTTACAACAGTAGGAAGGGTGCCTGTAATTCCATCTTCATCTGCTCCGTCTCCGTTAAGCCCATTGTTATCTGCCCCTGCAGCCACATTATGTGGAGTATCCTCACTGTCTACAGTACTTCCAATAGTGTATGCTGAATTTGAAACCTGTCTGGCAGGAACAGCTACCCCGGTATTATTTACCTCAAAGGTAGCAGGAACATCCCCATATTCATAGGCATTGTTTATCTGAAACTGGTAATCTTCAACCTCTCCTTCGCCGATACCTTGCCCAAAGCTTCGTGTATCTATCAATGTAGTATTAGCACTGTTGCTATTGGTAAGCGAACTTCCTGAAAGACGTAGTCTCACATAGGTTTTTCCTGCTGAAATTACAGAAGGTGATGCATTCGTGGAATTCCAGGTTAGAGTAAAGTTACTAGTGGTACCCGCAGTTACTGATGCAGAAACTACTGAAGCTTCATTTCCGTTAAATACACCATCTCCGTTAAAATCAATCCATGCATACAGATTCTTCGTCCCGGTAACGGTTGTATTAACGGGTACAGTAAGGGTAAAAAGAGCACCATTTGTAATGGTTTGAGGAGTACTTACTCCATCCTCGTCAGCACCGTCTCCATTGGTTCCGTTATTATCAGCTCCTGAAGCTACTGCATTGCTAGTAAGCTCGTAGTCTATTGTGCTTCCAATGGTAAGTTCTGGTATTAGGCTATTGGTCTGTGATGCAGGAGATCCATTTTCATAGCTTCCCGGTACATCTCCAAAGTCTTTTGTGATGGTCAGCTGATAATCTTCCACTTCTCCTAGAGAGGCAGAAGTATACAGCCCAGTACTCAGTCCATCTGCAATAGCTCTTTCATCAACGACTGTGGAATTGGTTCCTGAAATAAGATCTCCCATCACTACTTCGGTGTTAGGTTGTATTAATCTTAATCTCATGTATACTTTTCCCACACCGGCTGTAATCGTATTCACCTGTGCTGCAGTGAAGCTGATATTTGCAGATACAGCACTATTGGCAACCGGCGCTGTAGCAAACTCATTTGCCTCAAATCTTCCATTGTTATTAAAATCAATCCAGGCATACAATGTAGCCGCAACTCCTGTAGTATTATGAACCCCTATATTATATGTATTTATAGCATTGGTACGGATGTGAAGCTGATCTTGAGAAAGCCCGTCATCAGAAATTCCATCACCATTAGATCCATTATTGTCCGCTGCCGGAGCAACAGAATAAGGACCTTGCTCTACGGTATAAAGCGTGCCTAAAAACAAAGCATCTGTTGCAGAATTTCTTGCTGGTTTAAAATTGGCAGGATTTCCAAAGCCATCTTTATCCATTTCATAACTTTCCGGAGCATCTCCAAAATCTAAATCCCGGATTACTGCAAAGCGGTAATCTTCTATTTCACCTATACCAGGAATTGTATATACCCCTGTATTGGCTCCGTCAGCTATAGACCGCTCATCCATACCTGCCGTAACTGTATTATCAGAACCGGCAGCTTGAGTAAGTCTAATTCTTACGTAAAGCGTATTGATCCCATTCGGGATTAAATTCGTTTGTGATCCTCTAAACCAAAATGTCTTTGTAGAAGAACCTACGGCAACCGTCTGATATCCTGACGCAGCACCCGTAGCTGCTGTATAAGCTGCTTCTCCGATCTGGAATTTTCCATCATTATTAAAATCTACCCACGCTATAATGTTAGATGCAGTAACAACGGTTACCGGAACTGAAAAACTGAAAGGGGCAGCTTTAGTAATAACAGGTAAAGTTCCGGTAATACCATCTTCATCAATTCCATCGCCATTACTTCCATTATTATCACTGTTAGCTGCTACGCTTTGTACAGATTGTTCATCATCCACAATATTTCCTATTCTATATCCAGAATTGGAAATTTGTCTTGCAGGATTAGAAACATTTGAATTATTCAATTCATATAAACTCGGAACATCTCCGAAATCATATAAATCCACAGGCAGCTGATAGTCTTCCACTTCTCCAAAAGCAGTAATAAGAGCATTAGCAGCATTATTACTGGCCGTAGCTCCATTTCCTATACTTCTTTCATCAATGACAGCACTATTACTCCCTGAATTAAAGTCAAGAAGCGACAAATTGGAAAGTCTCAGCCTTGCGTATACTTTGGAAGTTCCTGCTGGAATCAAAGCTGTTTGAGCCGCTGTCCATGTTAGTGTGGCATTTGTAGCACCCGTTACAGCTATGGTAGTAGTGGTAAATTCTCCTATCTGGAATCGTCCGTCTCCGTTTATATCCAACCATCCATATACGTATTTGGTTCCTGTCAGGGTTCCCGGAACATTCACAGGAACAATGATACTGTAAGCCACATTACGGCTTACACTCATTAACGAAGTAATACCATCTTCATCTGCTCCGTCTCCATTGGTTCCATTATTATCAGCTCCTGCAACAACACTGTTTGGAGAAATTTCTGTATCCAGAAGAGTTCCCATAGTAAATCCTGAAAGCGGAGCATGCAATGCCGGCAAAGGATTTCCATCCTTATCATTCTCAAAGGCAGCAGGTACATCTCCGTAGTCGAACGCATTGGTTACTTCTATCTGATAGTCTTCCACTTCTCCTCCGGCTACTATACCGTTGTCCGCTGCATTACCTGTGGAAACAGCACCGTTTCCAATACTTCTCTCATCAATAACAGCACCCCCACTCGCCGCTGTCGTAAAATCCTGTAATACCCTGTCAGAAGTTCGAAGCCTCATATAAAGCTTAGTAGCTCCTGCTGCAATGGTAGAGGTCTGTGCCGGAAGCCAGGTAAGAACCTGGGTACTGCTTCCTGTAGTACTGAAAGCAACTGTTGCAAATTCTCCGGCTTCAAATTTTCCATTGTTGTTGAAATCGATCCAGCCATATAGATATTTTGTTCCGGATGCATTACTAACCGGTACGTTTAAAGTATAAGGTATCCCTTTCCTGATTTGATTGGTTGCAATATTGATCGCATCCTCATCGGCACCATCTCCGTTTGCTCCATTATTATCTGCCCCTGAGGAAACACTGTTAGGAGTCAGCTCAGAATCCGGAAGCACACTTCCTAATGAAAAATTAGGAACAAGGGCATGTGCGGCAGGTGCATAAACTCCGTCCTTGGTGAAATCATAAGAGGAAGGAACATCACCATAATCATAAATAGCTGAAGTAACACTTGCCCATGTTGTACCTACTGTGATCCCATCAACTTCAAGGATCGGAGCATTAGCCGCCGTTCCCTGCATTAACGCAATATATGAAGCTGAGGTCATATCTGCAGCTGTCCCGGTGTGGGAAATATCAGCTGTAGAAGGTTCTGTTCCTGATGCGGGATCTGCATATAGCTTAACGATATCATTGGCTGCTCCTGTTACCTGCTCATACTTTAAAACCACCCTGATATTAGTATTGAAAGGTCTTACAGTTGATTCATAAGCAACAGTTCCGGAGGATCTCATCACTCCAAAACTGAACCCTGTGCCATTTGACCGGATATATAACCGGGCAATATCATTCAGGGAGATCACATAATCTCCGGTAGCCTGTGCGGCAGATACATTCACCACAGCACTGGCATATACCGCCGGTGTTGTGGTATTAAGTGCTACTGCTGTAAAGCTACGGTACACATCCTGCCCGCTGCTTGCCAAAGATACTTTATTCCCAAAATTATTGACAATAGTACCTGTGCTGGGGAGGTTTCCATTGGATACGGCTATCGTAGGTGTTCCTGCCGCAAACTGTAACCAATTGGCATTCGTAAGCAATGTACCGGAAACATAATTGAAACTCTCCGTCAGCAAATTTTGAGACTTTACAGCAGTAAAACTACTGAAAGTCATCAAAATAATCCATGCCGACCGAAAAGTATATTTTCGGACATCATAATAGGTTGGTTTTAATTTCATAGAAAATAAATATTAAATATTTTTTTTTAGTCTGAATTTCAAACAAAGACCACCAAGAAACAACTTGCTAATAATAAGCGTTTTACAAGCTGAAATCTGATTTTGTTATTTTGAAATTTAGATCTGCGTTTTTCAATCATTATATAATCAAATCCGGAAATGTCTGTATATTGAATAGACCTCCATTTTTGAGATATACATTTTGCAGGCACTTGTTCTTTGTAGGCCTGTAGTTGATTTTATAGACTTTTGTATGAATGCTGTCTATCCGGATGTTAGTTGAGAAATTACAATAGGTATATTTTCATTTTCTTTTGTGTTTTTGTATTTTTTAATATGTCTAAAAATTCCAGAAAGATATCTCAGAATTATCAGTAGTAGTGATAGGCGAAAATGTGATCATATCAATATATTCAAAACTACACTTGGATTGTAAAGGGATGATCAGGGATATTCGAAACAATAATTTTTGGCGAAGGTACATTGAGCAATACTAAAATCATAAATCTATACTGAATGATTTCTGAAATAATAACATACTCATTTTATTACAACAGACTGATTATATTTACGAATATGCTATTAATTTCTTTCCCTCTTATTACATCAACTCAGCTTTTATATAATTACTTTTAACACTTGATTGTAATAAATAATGGCCAAGTAAAATTGATTTACAAAATATATTTATTCAAAGATCAGATCTCATTAAAGACAAAAAATATTGGAGGCATTCCAAAATATCATCAACATTTTCCAGATTCTACCCTATTTCCTTTTTCAATTTTATATTATCAGGGTTTTCTTGTGTTAAAATGGCATCATAAAAAGTATTAAATGGATTAATACAATTTAAGATATTCCGAATTTCTTACTCTATTTAATGATTTTTTTGTATTTAAAATTTCCGCATCAATATTGATATTTAAAGAAATATTAATATTAAATTTCAACTTTTTGTGAAATGAAATACAATTATAACACAATATGATTGTATATTAGTATGAAAACAAAACCAATAATCATCACAATATGAATACTGAAAATTTTAGTACCCTTGAACTGCTTCGAAAACAGTTCAGGTATCCGTTCCCTACCTTAAAAAACCCTAATGCCGAGCAATTACAACAGCTCACTGAAAATCAGTGGATCGATGGAGAATATCTCTGGCTGTATGAACAGAACCCCGATCTTCGAAAAAAGTATAAAAAGACCAAAACAGCACATATTGCGGCACAATGGTTTCCAACAGCATCCCCCGAACGATTCAAGCCCGTCTGCAGACTGATGCTCTGGACCCTATACAATGATGATCTGTATGAAGAAAGTGAACCTGAAGATATAGGATATGTACACGCCCAATCTATTGCCATACTGAATGGAGAGATCAATGCCGAGGACTCAGGAATCCCCTTAGGCCCCATGCTGGCTTCATTAAGAGCAGAACTATTGGAGTTTATCCCGCAGGAGTCAGTAGCCCGTTTCACCCAAATGATCAGCAGATATTTTACAGGATTAGAAACGGAATTAAGATACAAGAAAAACAAAGCTTATCCCAGTGTGAGCGAATGCATTGCTTTGCGTGAAAATTCTATCTGTCTTTATCCTTTTCTACAGCTTACGGAATTAGAAACAGGAATCGTACTCCCACAAGAGATCCACGAGCATCCCGTGATCATCCGTTTACAGACACTGGCATGCCACCTTGTTACTTTTTTCAATGAAGTACAATCTGTATTGAAAGATGAAGCAACCGACAGTATTTATTACAATATTGTAAAGGTGATTCAGCATGAACGCCAGATGTCCCTAAAGGAGGCCTGTCTTGAGGATTTGCGTCTTCACAACGAAGACCTGAAAGAATTTGTAGAATTACAAACCTCTCTCCCTGATTTTGGAATATGGCAGGATGCAGTGGTCAACTGGGTTCATTATATGAGCATGGTACTTAGTGGATGGAAAAATGTATCTACAAAGCTGGACCGCTACAATGCCATGGAATTTCCAGAAGCAAGAGAGCTAAAAGAAAAGTTGAACCAGGTTCGATAGCATTTTAAGCAAGAATATTTTTTAATCTAAAATACACAATAATGAAACAATTGGACATACCAGTTTTACAATATTCCTGGGCTTATAAAGTTGCACCTTTTGCAGAATCATTCTATGAAGAACAGAATGACTGGATTGATAGAGACTACCAATTCATGCCTGAAGCAACGAGAATTAAATACAAAAGAAATAATCTGGTACAAGCAGCCTCATATATGTTTCCTGCCACCAAAACAATGGAACAGATGAGACCCATTGCAAGATTTATGGTTTGGCTAACACTGTATGAGGATTATTATGAGCTTTGTCCTGTAAAAGAGTTAGCTTCCGTCAGAGATGACATTATGAATGTAATGCTGGGCGATAATCCCAGACCAGGTGGCATCGGGCTACTGAGACAGGTTGCATTGAGCAGGGATGAGTTCCGTCCTTACGTTAATGATAATTGGTTTCAGCGTTGGGCAGAGTCTTTCCATGACTACACCACTTACGGAATTATGGAGGAAACCCCCTACAAATTAAAACAGGAATTTCCAACATTAAGCCACCTGCTCCTCATGCGAGAGTATTCAATCTCTATGTATCCTTATGCTGATCCGGTTGAACCATCTATGGGCTTTATTGCACCTGATTCTGTTTCAAAACACCCTGTTATTAAACGACTGAAGACACTGATGTCCCGTATTATGGTCATCCAGAATAGCTTTGCATCCATAGAAAAGAAATTGGTAATGAGCCCGGATGTGCTCAATATTATATTTGTGATGAAACATCAATACAAAATTTCATTGGAAGAAGCCTTTATGGAAGCTATGCAGATGCATAATGACTATGTAAGAGAATTTATGGAATTAAAGGTTAATCTCCCTGAATTTGGTCCTCTCCAAAAGGATGTAGAAAACTTTGTACATCATATGACGTTGATGATTTCAGGATTGGGTGCCTGGTATCATTTGGGGAAATCACCTCATTACGAAGTTCCGGGAGCATATCCCAGACCGGAATATGCTCAACAGGGATAACTCCAGAAAAATACATCAACAATACCAGAATACTATACCAGCACTGAATTGAATAAAAACCAGAATCAGGTTTGATAAGATACTCAACAGGAATAAATTTTTAATTATAATAAATATGAAACAATCAGATGTTCCTTTTTTATAATACCCATGGGACTATAAAATTGCTCCTTTTGCAGAATCATTTTATGAGGAGCAGAATGACTGGATTGATAAAGACTACCTGTTTATGTCCGAAATACTATACCAATGCTGAGGTGAAGGATAAACGAGAAAAATATAATAACCTCATTAATATGATCAATAATTAATCAAATAATAAAAATTTAAAACCGAAAGAACTCAATCATGCAAAACATCATTCACATCCCGAAGCCTTCTTATCCCTGGCCTACAGTATACAGTCCGATCAGTGAAACTTTTTATAAAGAAGAAAGCACCTGGTATGACACGGATTATGGTTTCATGACCCCGGAATCTATAAAAAGATACAAAAAACAAAGACTTGTTCAGGTAGGGGCTTTTATGTCCCCTACCACTTCCGACCGGGATATTTTTCGCCCCATTGGCAGATTTGCAGTCTATGTAACTACTTTCGATGATTATGTTGAACTTATGCCGCTGGAAGAGTTAAAAGTTTTCAGAGACCGGATTTTTGAAGTAATGACCAGGGAAGATCCCCACCCTGAAGAAAGGGGGATACTCCGCCAGATGGCAGCAGCAAGAAAGGAATTTATGGACAACGGAATGCCACAGTTCTGGATCGACCGGATTGCCACCAATTTTCATCGTTTCATTACGTATGGTATCATGGAAGAAACTCCTTTTAAATTCAACAAAACCGATCCATCACTTGCCCGCTATCTGATGATCCGTGCCTATTCTATAGGTATGGTAACCTATGGTGACCTGATAGAGCCGGCTACCGGATTTGCACTCCCTGTCGACATTTATAATCATCCGGTTATTCAGCGCCTGGTAATGCTTCTTGCCACTATTATTGCCATTCAGAATGATTACGCGTCGATAAGAAAGGAAATGACTATAGAATCGGAAAGATTCAATATCATATTTATCTTACAAAATGAACAGAACATATCATTTGAAGAAGCCTGCATCGAGGGGCTGAGAATACATGATGAATCTGTAAAGGAAATGGAGTCTTTATCTATATGCCTACCCGATTTCAGCCCTTATCAGAAAGAAGTGGAAAATTATGTCTATCACATGAAGCTGATGGTAACTGGTTGCAATGCCTGGTACTATGAAGGAGGGACACAAAGGTACTTCCCGGATGGCTTTGCAGTAACCCCTGACGGGCAAAACCCAATACCTTTGGATTTTGAGGTAAAACATATCTCCAGAGAATAGAAATGCCATAAAATTTCTTGGAACAAATAATGACAACTAAGTTTTTAATAATGTAATATAATAACTATGAAAGGAGAATTGATACTTCCACAATGCCGTTATCCGTGGCCAACTATTCCCAGCCCAATTGCCAATGCTTTTGATGAAGAAGAAAAAGCATGGTACGATAATGACTATACCTTTATTTCTGAAGAGGGAATAAAAAGATGTAAACCTCAGTTTCTATCGAGAGTCGCTACTTATATGAACCCAACATGCGACAGCATGGAGCGCATGCGTCCCTGTGCCAGATTAATGATCTATATCACAATATTTGATGATTTTTTTGGAATGACCCCTGCAAATGAATTGAAAATAATAGCAGACCGTGTATATGAAGTGATGATGGGTCAAGATCCACATGAAGACGAGATTGGTATTTTGCGCCAGATGGCACAAGCCAGAAAAGAATGGGAAATATTTATGCCTCGTTTTTGGATAGACCGTGTCTCGATTAACTTTTATGAATTTATCATGTATGGTATGATGGAAGAAATCCCCTTCAAACAAGCTGAAAATAGAACCTATCCCTTACTTGCCCACTATCTTAGTTTCCGAAAATATTCTATAGGGATGTGGCCTTATGGAGACCTGATAGATCCTGCAGTTAATTATGCATTACCTGTTCATATTTACAATCATCCTATTATACAGCGTTGCAGAGAACTATTATCTCTGATTATTGTAATCCAGAATGACTTTGCCTCTCTTAAAAAAGAGCTTGAAATAGAAAATGAATCTTTGAATATTATTTTTATTCTAAGACATCAATATAAAATTTCTTATCAGGAAGCCTGTACAGAGGCTATGAAACTACATGACGCATATGCTCAGGAGCTCGATGATTTGCATCAATCCCTTCCTGACTTTGGTTCCTTTCAAGAAGAAGCATACAATCATGTTTACCATATTAAATTGCAAATAAGTGGCTGTGCAGACTGGTATTATAATTCAGGGACCAGCAGATATGAGCATAAGGCATTTATTGTACCTCAATATGGTAGAGAAGGTGATGATATTGTTATTCCACACAGTATTTTTATAAAGGAATAGCAAAAAATGATTTTCTTATACAATCCGTTAAATTGATGGCAGGAAGCTGTGGTTAATTGGGTACATTATTATGTATATGATGCTAAGTGATTGGAAGAATATTTTTACCAAACTTGATCATTATAATACCAAGTTTCCCAACCTTTCAGAATTAAAAGAAACTTTCGGGCACAATCACCCTTGATAACCAAGGAAATACGATTATTAATAATAGAATAACTAAAAATAAAACTAATTAAAATGGAACCTGAAGTTAAACATTTCGAACAACCTTACGCATTAATTTTTGAATATCCATGGCCAGATTTGGTAAATCCTCATTTTGATCAAATGAAGGAAGATTTAGAAAGCTGGTTGGATACTGACTTTACCTTTTTATCTGCGAAAACCCGTGAAAATTATAAACGCATGGGCCTACACGGGGCCACCGCAAGGATGCTTGCTATAGCACCAACTTATGAGCATGCAAGTGCCTGCAATCGCTTCATGATCTGGATTACCACTTTTGATGATTATTGCGGATTATGTACTGTTGAAGAGGTAGATGATATACATAAAAGAATAATTGGTATCCTCAAAGGTAATCAGCCACTGCCTGATGCGCATCCTCATGATAAAATAATGGCACAGATCAGGGATGAATATCTTGCAGTTACATCTCCCGAATGGCTGGAAACATTCACCTTTTTTATGGATCGTTATATAAAATACGGAATGCGTGCTGAAGCCCCTTATAAGACAACAGGAACATTTCCTCCGCGGAACTATTATATGATATTCCGGGAATATAGCATTGCCATGTATGCCTATGAACCCTGGGCTGAACTTGGGCTTGGATTTGTTTTGCCTAAAGAGATTTCTGCTCATCCTGTAATCCAGCGAATTCAGGCATTAACGAGTAGAATAATGAGCTGGCAAAATGATGTGTATTCATTGAAAAAAGAAATTGCTAGAAAAGGAGAGGTGATTAATTTGGTACTTATTATACAGCGTGAAGAAAATATCTCATTGGAGGAGGCGACACAAAAAGTAGTATCCATTCATAATGAAGATGTAGCTGAATTTGTTGCTCTGCATGAAAACCTGCCAGATTTTGGAGATTGGAACGACAAAGTATATCAATATGTACTTTATCAGGGAATGATGATTCAAGGATTGAATACCTGGTACATAAAGGATACTTTGCGTTATCATTCTAGTGATCAATATGCTGAAAAGGAATACACTCGGCTGAACAAATATTCTTAAGGAAGTACTAACAGGCAAGACACAATACCTTTGGATTTTGATGTAAAATTGAGGTAAAACATATTTCCAGGGAATAGAAATGTCATAAAATCTCTTGGAACAAATAATTAAAACACACGATCTACTATAATTTAATTTTTAATAATATAATACGATAACCATGAGAGAAGAATTAATTGTTCCTAAATGCCATTACCCCTGGCCTACAGTGAATAGCCCTATTGCCAATGCTTTTGATGATGAAGAAAAAGACTGGTATGATAATGATTATACTTTTATTTCCGAAGAAGGGATAAGAAGATGTAAACCTCAGTTTCTATCGAGAGTTGCCACCTATATGAATCCTACCTGCGACAGCATAGAACGTATGCGTCCCTGTGCCAGAATGATGATCTATATCACCCTTTTTGATGACTATTTCGGGATGACTCCTGCAAAAGAACTGGAAGTCATTGCAGATCGGGTGTATGAAGTGATGATGGGTGAAGATCCTCGTGAAGATGAAATCGGTATTTTGCGCCAAATGGCAGCGGCAAGAAAGGAATGGCTTGCTAATGGCATGCCACAGTTTTGGATAGAGCGTATTTCCATCAATTTTTATGAATTCATCATGTATGGTATAGCAGAAGAAATACCTTTTAAGCAAGCTGAAAACAGGACATATCCTTTACTTGCCCACTATCTAAGTTTCCGAAGATACTCAATCGGCATGATGCCTTATGGTGACCTGACAGATCCTGCTATTAATTACGCACTACCCGTTCATGTTTATAATCATCCCATTATGCAGCGTTGCAGGGAACTTCTATGTTTGCTTATTGCCGTTCAGAACGACTTTGTCTCTCTGAAAAAAGAAATTGAAATAGATCATGAATGTCTGAATATTATCTTCGTTCTAAGAAATCAGTATAAACTTTCTTACCAGGAAGCCTGTACAGAAGCAATGAGAATACATAACGCCCATGCTCAGGAACTCGATCACCTGCATAATAATCTTCCTGATTTTGGTGAATTTCAAGAGGCGGCATACGATCATGTTTATCATATTAAACTGCATGTTAGCGGCTGTGCCAACTGGTATTATAACTCGGGAACCAGCCGATATGAACATAAAGCATTTATTATCCCGCAATATGGTAAAGAGGGTGATGATCTTATTATTCCACACAGCATTTTTGTAAAGGAATAATAAAACACTTCAACCGGTTATACAATACAGGATACAGGAAGCTGTAGAACCTATTGTGAGCAACGAGGATCTGCAGGCTTTATTCAATATATACACCATGATAACCCGTTTGACAAATTTATTTTAAAAAAATCTATTCATCAAACCTATGAAAACAGAGAGAAAATTAACAATTAACCCCAAGGATTTTTTCCCTCCGGGATACTATCCCTGGGCCGATGGTATTTCAGCCCCTACAGAGCTTATGAAAAAAGCTGCTGATGACTGGTATGATAACGCTTACACTTTTTTGACTGAAGAGGTAAGAGCAAAATACAAACTGCAGATGCTGCATATGGCTGCTGCAAGAATGACTCCTGAAGCATTATCAATTCCCGACGAACATATTATACCCTGCAACCGCTGGATGATATGGATCGCCGTCTTTAATGATACCTATGGACTTTGTCCAATAAAAGAGTTGGAAAAAATAAGAATACAAATGCTTTCTGTACTGCAGGGAAGAAATCCGTCTGCCCATGAGAACGGACTGTTTCATGAGACGGCTATTATGCGGAATGAATTTATGTCTTTTCTTCCTGATGAATGGATACAACGATTCGTAGAGCGTATGAGTACTTACATGAAGTATGGCCTTATGGAGGAATGCCAGTATTCAAGACTCGGGAAAACACCTCCTCCTTACTTATTTTAATTTCATTCGCACAATATCTATTATAGTATGTATATGAGCACGATTCACAGAATAGCTTTATTTAGAAAATTTTGAGAATCAAACAGCTTAAGGCTTTGTATCAGAAATAAAATCCAATACAAGATATTTTAGTAATATTTTTATGTCTGCAATAAATTAAGAATGATGAAAACTAAAAGGTGCCATTTTAGTAATGGTACCTTTATTTTCTAACTTGTAACAAATATCTATCTTTGTTACCATAAGATATATTATATTTTGCTATACTTTATTGCTCAACTATGGTGAGCGCATTATAACCTCCACTTCCTGAAATATCAAACTGGCTTATTGTTCCATCAAACCCTACCGTAATCCAAGTAAAAGGTCTTAATTTATCTCCTTTATTCAGATATACACTTACCGTACATGCCGAACCTACAGGTACAACATTAGGACTGGCACCAGTATCCGAAGCATAGCCGTTATTTGTTTTTACCCTTTGAGTAATTATCCCTGCGGGGCTTCTAACTTCCCAGATAGCCTCCGTCTGGTTATTACCACCCGTATTTACCTGGCTGGGTTGTAATGCAAATGTAAAGGTTGCAAAATACACACCATCACGTGGGGCGATGAACTCACCTGTTGCTGGTGTAAAGTTCGTAGTTGGAACCCCAGAATCAGAGTCCAATACTTCTGTCCAATTAGTCAAATAGGATGAACGTCGTTGAACAATCCCTGATTTAGTTCCTATTTCAGAGGGTGTGGCACTTTCAAATACATAGGTATCCTGTGTTGTTTTCTTAGCCATTACCACAATGCGAGGTTTACCTTTAGGATAAAAACTAACCCAATTGGTACCATCTGAAAATTCTAAATAGCCCTTCACACCAATTGCCGGGCTTGCAACATAACGAAGGGCACCCGCACCTGCCTGACTTGCTGTTTTATCGGTATTTCCTATCGCTATCGAACCATTGGAGCCGCCACGCAGGTCTATAGCTACCTTTGGATTGGCAAGCAACACACCTACCTTTCCTGTTTTATCAATGATTACTTTGCCTGCATCAGTTTTAATTTCGACAGGATTGGTGGGATTTTGTACCCCTAATCCAATTTGGGCATTAGCCTGTGTTACAATGAATAGCAGAGGTATGAAAGCGGTTACTACGCTTTTAATTTTATAGTGTCTTATGATCATTGGTATACTTTTTACAATTCGCTAATGCTTAAATTATTTAATTTACCATCATTTAGAGTATTTCTTGCACTACCTAAAGTATGTTTAATACTAAACTTTACAGTATCATTCTTTTTAAGATTAAAAATGGCATTGCAATTACCACTTATATAATTACTTACCGCACCCGCCTGAAATGCCGGATAAGAATTGACTGTTTTAAATATGGGAATATTATCTGTGCTCTGGCTGCTTTCTATTGCTGTTTCTAAAAATGTATTTTTAGGGATATTGCCATTGGCTAAAGTAATATTGAAAGAAACCAAATAAAACCCATCCCGCGGCGCCTTAAAAATACCATTGACGGGATCAAAATCTCCATCCGGTCCAGTACCTAAATCTACCGTTTCCACCCATCCATCGATATAGGTAACAGCATTGCTCTGTATATTTTTTGCAGAACTTTTATTGGCATTCACAAGCGCCTTAGTCGGCGCTGTCAGTGGCAAGGCAATCCATTGTTCACCATCAGAATATTCTAAAAAACCACCTGTGTTATAGCGTATAGCACCACCTCCAGCTTCGGAAGAAGTTTGTATGTTAGTTCCAACACCGATAAGTCCTTTATTATCTACCGACCTCAGATCTACTTTAGTTATGGGATGTAAAACCCCAATTCCTAATTTACCTTCTGATGTCATAATTACATCATTAGATTGCGTTGCTGCATCTGGTGCTGTACCATTGTCTTTTGCAGCATCTATCTGCAAAGAATGTACCGGGTTCTGAGTAAAAAAACCTACCTGTGCCGTCATTTTACTTGCTGAAAGAATTAAAATACAAGGCAGAAAATTATATACAATATTAAATTTCTTTTTCATAATCAATCTTTTAATGTTCTATAATGGTTAAATTATTAAATCCATCATCAGGATTTGCAGGATCTGAAGAATTACTGGTGACCCTAAGCGAAACAGCACTTGAGGTAAGGTTATGGTATAATCTAGCCACCACTTTTGTACCAGCAGTTAAGGTAAGCGTAACCGTACTTGAACCTCCGGCTTGTGTTGAACGAACAGAATTTGCATCGTCGGGAGCCCCCGTCATCGATTGACCGAAAGTTTTATAAACACTAGCCAGGATTGTATTGCTTACAGGATTATAAAACTGAGACTCAACTCTGGATCCATCATTAATAACAACTCCATTAAAATTAAAGGTTAATAAAAAAGTATAAGTGCCATTACGCGGAGCTGTAAATTCACCTGTAACCGGAATAAAGCTGTTACTCATATCCCGTACCACATTCCAATTGCCAATAGTAGTAGCTATTCCCTGTGGTATTGACTGACTTGTAATTTTACGCACAACTACCACCGCTTTTTGAGGAGCTACATAGGCTTTATTCCATACAGATCCATCCGAAACTTCGATTTTTGCTCCTACAGGTATATCAGCAACATCATATCGCACAGCACCTGCACCCGCTTCGTTCGCTGTCATGGTAGTAGTACCCAGCCCTAAAGCATTTTCAGTACCTACCGACCTCACATCTAACTTTACCTGAGGATTGAGAGTGCCTACTCCAATAAATGCGGTTGTTTTATTAATTACAATATCATTAATAACCTGTGTATCAGTCGGACTACCTGTAGTAACATTATCCTTAGCCCCATCTACATGTAAAATTCCTTGCGGATTTTCGGTTCCTATCCCAATTTGTGCAAAAGTAAAGCTGATATTCCAATAGAGTATTGCCATTAATAACACTTTATACATTATCTTACTTATTTCTCTCATTTTAGTTGTTTTTAGATTATTCTAGAGGGTTTCTTTATGCCATCATTTGTACAATAAAATAGGGGGAAGATCCTATAAAATAGTTGGGTTAAATACAGTATATAAAATCATTGAAACTCCTTATTAAAAATGACTTTTCCATTTTGTCACTGTATTTCTGCTTAATTTAAAGTGTTTGGCAAGTTGAGAATTATTCAATTTATTCTTTTTCTGATATTCTAATATGTGGATAATGGTTGAAAGATCATAGGAACGATGTCTTTGATTAAATCTTGCACTTTCTTCAAAACCTCTGCTAAAAAGTACTTTGTTGATTTCAATAATGTCAAGTGCTGAAAAATCAGATTTAGATAATAATTGTTGAAATCCTTCTTTTCTTTCTGGGTATTTTATAATTAACATATCATTGTAATTTTTTTTATAATCAGGTGTGTTTTTCATATTTTCTTACTTTTCTTTTTTTAAGTTATTATATTTGTTAATCTATTTATACAAAGTACTTTTCGGTATCCTATATTCTTCTATAATTTGTAATTTTGTCTTAATGCCATTTTCTAACTGCTCTAAGATAAAATCTACCATTTCCTTTGTATAAATATTTTTTCTGTAATAGAGTAATGAGGACTTTGTATCTACGGCTTTATTATAGTTTGCACCCTGAGGAGCGTATAAAATCAGATACTGAGAATAAAGCCTAAAAAAATCATACTCAAGCAATGTGCTTAATCTTAAAAGAATATTGGTATCCAAAGACTTTTGGGATTGTATTACTTCCCATTCCTTGTCAGTACATTTTAAAAAATTACAGACACGGACTGAATCAAATGCCTTTTCCTCAACACGTTTGCTTATTAAATCTTCAATATGAATATTTTTAAAATCGAAAATCATGAATGTTGTTTGTATGTTAGAATTTGTGTTTTTTATGAGAATTATAGAATTGGATTTACTATTATATATGTACAGCATATTCTATTGTATACTCAATATAATTATCCATTTTAGAACACATATTTGTCATTGAATCAGGCTTTTTTTTCTGTGTGTTAATTTAAGATTACTGAATGGTCATTTATATTTTTAGAATTTTATGAGGGATATTAACTCATTTCAACGACAATTAATATTCTGATTACAAGGTTACATACTTTAATCAGATATCCAAAGTATTATAAGTAATGTTTTCGGAAATATTAACAAAAAAAGAGGGAGGAAATCACTTTATTATCAGTAAATTCGACAATAAATAAAATTCTTTTAATTCTTCAGTTTTATGGAAACCAAAGGGTTAATAACTTCCGATTTAATGAAAATATTTCAAAAATAACATACCTCCTTATTCCCTAGTTAAAACAAATACAGCACTACATTTATAATTTTATCATATATTATTGATGTGAGTATCCTATATGTAAAACTAACAATGATGACAACAAAAAAAGAAGTTGTTTTTAAAAGAGCTTTCCTTACATTGTTTTTCTGTAAGTAATTCATATCAATAATTATGGTAGAAGCTGCGGTCAATTGTTGACTGACTTTTGTTATCTCTGTATATCAATCTGTTTAAGATATTTTTTCCAAATCATCAGTATAAATTGAATTCGATTGCAATAGTACTAAAGCATAGGTAAGGTAAGCATTAGTTTTAATATTAGTATTTATAGAAAAATAGTTTTTTTGATCATTAAGATACATGAAATATTATCATTATCATGTAGCTAATATTTTCTTTGACAAACCTATACACATAAAAAATCCACTTTCATTTATTAAAAAATGAAAGTTATATATTCAGAAAAAGACACCATAAAAAAGACAGCCTCTTCTCCTATACCTACTTCAATATACTTACAGAAATACACAGTAAGGTATATCCCATTTACAACAATTCAAAACTTTAACACTTATATATTACACAAAGTTAAATATCAACATATTTCAAAAAATAGAATCAATAATACAACATTAATAACATATTATTATTCTCTACATCACTCCTACACCATACTGTCTTATGATTCAAAAATTCTAAAATAAGCACCAAAGAAAAATTACTTTTTTTCAGAAATTATAACACAATACCCATAAAGCTATAGCAGTAAATTTATAATTTCGCAAAGATCTTACCACAGATAATCAACTTTCGATGATGTATTAAAATAAAATTTAATTCCAAATAACAATCCCTCTTTAAAACACAAACAAATGACAAAAATTAACCCACTTATTCTCCAATACTTCCTGGTAGATAAATCAGGAGATATAGTAATCTTTTCTAGATAGAAAAATCAAAATCAGATTAATCATTCACATACTCTGACTTTAAAATTAAGGTCAGGAGTGATAATATATACTCTATGAATACATCAAGGAATATCATTAAAAATTTATTGTTATATAATAATGAAAACCAAATCCTCTATGATCTTAACAGCCTATCGGGAAAAGAAATAGCCGAAAAAATAATAACCGTTGCCACCAGCCTAAGATCTACAGGAAAATTTGGTTGCGGAGATAGGGTGATTCTGATTATGAATGATTCACCGGAATTTATTTATTCATTCTTATCTTTAATATCAATCGGGTGCATTCCCGTTCCCCTTAACCCTTTAATTCAGGATTCGGAATTAGAATATATCTTACTGGACTCTAAAGCAACAGGGGTTATTATAGATAATCACCAATATCTTAGGCTTTATCATACTATACATAGCTCATACCACATTATAAATGATTGCATCATAGTAAATAATCCTTCAGTAAAAGAATATGGTTCAATAAATTATTTACAGAAATTTTTATCTCCTCAAAATTCCCCTGCCGTTTCTTTGGAATTGGAGTTTGAATATGCAGAAAATAATCCGGTTGCTTTCTGGCAATATACTTCCGGAACTACCGGTAATCCAAAGGCAGTACAGCACAGGCATCATACTATGCTTACAAATACAGATCTATTTGCACAAAAGACATTGGAAATTACTAAAGAAGACATCATATTATCCGTTTCCAAGATGTTTTTCGGTTACGGATTAGGAAACAGTCTGTTTTTTCCGTTGCTCACAGGAGCTTCTGTGATAATTGATGAAAAATGGTTCACAGTTGATTATCTGAAAAAAAACATAAGGCTTTATAAACCCACCATTTTATTTGGGACCCCAAAAGTATATGCGGAAATTCTTCATCAGCACGAGAACTTTTCAAAAAATGAGTTCAATAGCATAAGATTATTTATATCCGCAGGATCTTCCCTTCCGGAATCTATCATCAGAGAATGGGAGACTGTATTTGATAAAACGATTATCAACGGAATTGGTTCTACAGAAATAGGACATATTTTCATGTGCAACCACCAATTACAAGAACAAAGTAAAAATTCATCACTAGGTGTTCCCGTTCCCGGCTACCATATAAAAATAAGCAGGATCGACACGCCCGATGAAACAATAGAAAACTATGGAGAGATAGGTGAACTGTGCATTTATCCTCCAAAAAGCACACTCAGTTCATATTGGGAAAAAGAAGAAACCAATAAAATAAAATATAAAGAAGGTTGGTATTTTTCAGGAGACCTGTGTTCTCAAAATGAAGATGGCTCCTACATCTATCACGGCAGAAAAGACGATCTGTTTAAGGTAAATGGACGCTGGGTAAATCCTATTGAAATAGAAAATTATGTATTACAGAACTTCAGGCAGGTAAATGAATGTGCCATCAGCTATTACCTGGATGATGATGATCTTGCCAGGTCAGTATTATATCTGGTGGAAAAAAACGGAATTGCCACTGATGTTCTTTCTGAAGAAATTCAAAAAAAACTGTCAGAAAACTTCCCCTCCTATAAACGTCCTTCCAGAATTTATTTCATAAAAGAATTAACCAGAAATAGCAATGGAAAAGTAATCAGAAAAAGACTGGAAAACAATTTAACATAACACAAATTATTAATATTAAAATATGCAGATAATAGATGCAGTAAGCGAAGTTCCCGGAATGAATATCATTGGTATCCGTGGTAAAATGCAGAATGGCTTTCAATGCCAGATTTACGAAATCGAAAAAGAAAAATCCTTATCCGCCTGGGCTTCAGAATTAAGCAGACAGCTATTGGATAAAAATGCTGTTTCGCAAGATGAGCTGGGCATAATTATCAATGCTTCTATTTCGCTATATGATACTACTGCTCTGAGAAATACCTCAGCTCCCGGCGTAGGGCATGAAGTACAAAAGCATTTGGATGCAAAAAATGCATTCGTTTTCGAAATGTTTCATAATGACTTGGGAAATATGATTAAAATCGCATCTGATTTTTTATCAAACTCTGAGCATAAATATGCATTGATCATTCAATCAAATAAATTCTCGGATTTCCTTAAGGATGATAAAAACGGATTCTGTATTCCTGACGGGGTAAATGCATTGCTCCTTAAATCAAGCAGCAACAAAATAGAATTGGAAAATATCCATATTCTTTCCTCAGAAATATCAAAAGCGGGTTTAAGCTTCAATGCAGGAAATGAAGAAGCCCTGAAAAAAGAGAATATTTTCAGATTGAACTGGAATTACAGTTCATCCTTTGTAAAAGCCATCAACTCTGAATTGAAAAATATATTCTTAAAACTAAAAGAACAACAGACCCCGGTGATCACAGAAAAATGGTTTTCAGAACACCTCTCATCCCATGAAACTGAAAATACACTAGCCATGAATACTATTCCGTGGCATTTACAAGAAAACAAACAACTAAAAAAACACCCCCTCACCATAGTATCATACAATCCGTTTCTTGCCCAATATTCGGTTCTAAAAATTACAAATGATGAAATATAACTCCTCCATAAAAAGTGTAGCCATAGGACTTCCAGAGACATATTACACCAATGATATGCCTCCATTTTCCGAAATTCCCAATCTTCCAAAAAACTGGTGGAGAAATTGGGGAATGGAAGGAAGATATATGGTAAACAAAGAAAAAGGAGAATCCTGCTCTCAACTTGCCAGAAAAGCATCTTTGGGAGCCATAGAAAAAGCAGGTCTTTCTACACAGGACATAGATCTTATCATAGGAACCACATGCACCATTACAGGTTGGTCTGATAAAGAAGACGACAGAATTTTCCCGGGAATTTCAGAATATTTAAAAACAGAACTGAACTGTAAACACTCAGCGATGACTATGGAAGTCAACCAGGCATGCATATCATTCCTGGTAGCCCTGCAAATAGCATCTGATTACATAAAAACAGGAATGTACAAAAACGTTCTAATCTGTTCCGCAGAAACATTTACGCAAATTGCAGACTTCTCCTTACCCTCTTCTACCCTTTTTGGAGATGGTGCGGCAGCAATAGTCATTGGAAGATCAGAAAAAGAAGGAAAATTGGTTTCTTCTCACTATAAAAGCATTCCCACCTATAATGATATTGCAACATTACAATGGAAAACCCCGGCAGATAAGCCCGGGAAAGAATTTATCCGTCCTTACTTTACATTAGGAGAAGATGCCCCCACTCAAATGCAGACATTTGTGCCTCAAAATGTTCCTGAGGTTGTCTTTAAAGCTTTAGAAAAGGCAGACGCATCTCTTGAAGATATACATCATTTTGTCTTTCATCAGCCATCAAAAATGCTTATCAGAATGTGGGCAATGGGAATAGGAATAAAGAAAGAAAAATATACAACCACCGTAGAAAAATACAGTTGCCTGAGCTCTGCCTCAATCCCCATGACCCTCTACTTTGCATTAAAAAACGGGAAAATAAAACCCAATAATACAGTCGTACTTGCCGGAGCAGGAATCGGATGGGGTTTTGGAGCACAGGTATGGAATACAGAAAATATTAACTATTAAAAATTACAATAGAATGGAAAACCAAGAATTATTCAACAAAGTGTATGCTATTTTAGCAGATATTGCAGAATGCGATATTAATATGATTAAACCTGATACAGACCTGTTAAATGAAATAGGAGTTACTTCTCTTATGGGATTGGAAGTTTTGGTTGAGCTGGAAAGAGAATTCGACATCAGCTTAGATGAAGGAATCCTGATCAAAATGAAGACGCCGAAAGATATCGTAGACGTTCTGGAAGAAGAATTGGCCGTTTAAGAATACAAAACATAATCTTTGGGTTTTTACCAGCGTGTCGGGCCCAAAGATTTTAATAGATTTTGACTTTTCACCAATATTAATACAGCCCATTAATGTTGGTTTATAACAGACATCCGTAATTAAAAATACTCACTTAAAAAAAGTGAGGGTTATTTCTTTTGGAAAAAATAAAACAAAATAATCTAAATAATGATTGAAAATTTAGAAGTCGATGAATTAGTAATAGGTGCAGGACTTTGTGGCCTTATGTATGGTATTTCTGCAGTTACCGAAGGAAGCTCGGTTGCCATCAGCGAAGCCCATCATAAAGTAGGAGGTTATGCTACCAATTTTTATCGGAACAAAAGAAAATTTGTTTTTGACTGCAGCCAACATAAAGTAAGCGGACTCAAAGAAAATGTTGGGAACCTATGGAATACCCTTAAAAGACTCGAACTACAGTCATTACTGGACGAATTCGAATTGCATGAAGAAATTGGAACAGTAGTGTATAAAAACCAATTCATCAAACTTCCCTCTGAGCCGGAAGACATAAAAAAAACACTCATTACCCATTTCCCGGATGAATTGGCAGGAATAGAAAAACTATTTCAGGATATAGAATCTCACGGATATCAGCATTATATGTTTTTTAGAAAACTGATGAATGAATATACCATAAACAGAGATATTTTGAGAGAAAGCAGAGGCTTATCAAAAATTACAGCCCGTGATTACTTTCAATCCATTTTCAAAGGACCGGACATTGTAGAAGTACTCAGTCCCATTGCTATTTATTCAGGTTCTATTTCCAATGAAGTCAATGCATTTTATTTTCTTCATTGCCTTTATGCCATGTTCTATGGCGGCCCCGCATTTATGAAAGGAACCGGACAGCGTATTTCGGATCTGCTGTTAAAAGAATTTGTAGACCGCGGCGGAATTCTTCTGAAGAAAAACCAGGTGCACGAGATGGAAGATATGGGCGACCATATGCTGGTAACCACCCGGAAAAATATAGTAAAGACCAAAAGGGTCATCGCGACCTGCCCTCCCGAAGATGTAGTAAGAATGCTGAAAAAAGATGAAAAGTCTCAGGAATTTAAAGAAGTTCTCGAAAACTTTACCGTTGGATGGGGACATTTTTGTGTATTTGCTGTACTTTCTGTTCCACCCGATGAACTGGGAATTAGCTCACCAGAATACCTTTTGGTGTCCGACACAGGTGATGACTTTACAGAAGAAGATTTTGAGAACGACCGGTATTATGACCTTTTTACCCTGAGTGTCAGCAATTATCACCGGGTAGACCCGGAAGGCGGCTATATTCTCCAGTTTATAGTTCTGGATCATGGAGACCGCTGGTTCCACCTGTCCGAAGAAGAATATAATCAGAGAAAAGATAAAATTCAGGAAAAACTGATCAAAAGAGTTCTTAAAACCTTTCCTCAGATAGAAGACAAGCTGATCTATACAGAATCTTCAACTCCGAAGACCAATTACAAATTTACACTGGCTACCAAAGGTTCGGCTTTCGCCTACAAAATGCTTCCAAAAACCAATTTAGGGCTATTGAGCAACTTCCCAAATGACAAAGTAAAACTGGTAAGCACATGGTCCGGAGGTCCCGGCTATGAAACCGCAATGTGTTTCGGATTTACACAAGGAAAACTATTAAATATGGAAAAAACACAAAATATATGAGCAATCTAAAGAAAAAAACACTAAGCCCAAAGTTTACCCTCTTATTAGAAAAACTGAATAAAGCTTCCGAAAAAAAACAGATGAGCCTCCTTCTGGATCATCCTTGGGACGAACCTGTAGAAAGCGCCTGGTTGAAAAAAAGAGAAAATATTGCGATCTACGGAACACCTTATTATGACCTTGCTACAGAAGAAGAAAGAAGACTTTTATCCGTCTATGAAACAGGTTCATGGTGGTACACTTTCATCGTATTCGAAAACCTTGTGTCAGAATACTATATGAAAATCGTCAATCATGGCTCCCTTAAAAAATTTCCCGAAGTCGTAAAATACATACATCATTTCTGCAAAGAAGAAATAGTGCATGCAATGGTCTTCAAAAAGGCAATGGCCCATTTTCAGATTACCCCCTTCCCCAGCCCTTTAAACCTTAGAGAAATATACAGCCACAATGCCTCAATGTCCGAATTTCCCCTAAAGGCCATCTACCTTACCATTCTTATTGAATGGCTGGCAGAAAACAATGCAATGGAAGACTGCAACAGCAAGGAAATTTCCCCCTTATCAAGAGCTGTAGCGGTAGAACATCATAAAGAAGAAGCAAGACATATAGAATGGGGCAAAAATATGATCCGTGAGTTTATAGATATGGTTCCTGAATTTTTGAAAGAAGCACAGGAAAGTACAGCTCCAATGCTCAGAAGCATGCTTGATATGTCGGTCTGTAGTATTGTGGTGTATTCCCGCGTCGGCTTTCAGAATCCTGCATTCAGAGATTATAAAAAACTAATTCCTGCCGTGTTGGAAAGTGAAAACCGTCAGAAAATCAATTCCAGAATTATGGCTCCCTTGATGAGATACTTCCTGGAACTTGGAATCTGCGATCCTAATGATGATGAAAACATGAAAGTATGGAGAGACAACAGATTTGAAAAAGAGGTGGAAGATGCTGTGGAATATTTCAGAAAAAAATCTGCCGCAACAGAGGATATAGATAATGTAATGAACAAAAACTACGACTAATGAATACTGTCATATCCGGATTTGGTCATGCTCTGCCCTCTGTAACCATAGACAACAAAACAATTGTTGAATGGATGAATACCACGGAAGAATTCATAGAAACCCGTACAGGCGTGCTCACCAGACAACATATTTCTGAAAATGAAAGCACAGGCGTATTAATGGTGGAAGCCTGCAAAAAAGCAATTGAAAAAGCCAATCTCTTACCGGAAGATATCGATATGCTGATTGTAAATACATTGAGTCCTGATTACCATGATCCATCTCAGGCCTGCCTGATTCAGCCAATGCTTTCTCTGAAAAATACAATTCCCGTATTTGATATCCGGGCGCAGTGTAGTGGGCTTATTTATGGAATGGACATCGCAAAACAATTTATAGCAACCGGAACTCATCAGAACATATTAGTATGCTGCGGAGAAGCTTTATCAAAAAGAATGGACTATTCTGATGACGGCAGAAACCTCTCCATATTACTTGGTGACGGTGCCGGAGCTGTTGTGCTAAGTGCTTCAGAGGATCAGAACAAAGGAATTCTGGATGCTGCAATACACGCTGATGGAAGTTATTTTGAACTGCTTTGGACAGAAAGTCCCGGTACATCAGGCAAAACCTTCAGCGGAGATGAAAGCAAATGTTCCTATTTCCGGATGAACGGCAAAGCCATGTTTAAACATGCGGTAGAGAAATTCACAGAAGTAACGGTACAGACATTGAAAAAGCACAATCTTTCCATGGAAGATATAGATGTTATTATTCCCCATCAGCCCAATATGAGAATTTTGGATGCAGTGATAAATAATCTGGGAATTCCAAGAAATAAGGTACAGATCAATATACATAAATATGGAAATATTGCTTCCGGTTCTTTGCCCATCACACTGAGTGAATATATGGAGAATACTCCTCCGGAAGAAAGAGAAGGAAAGCTGGGACTTATAGTGGGATATGGCTCCGGAGCAACATGGGGAAGTGTTTTATATAAATTCTAATCCATAATACCATGTGGATCAATAAAACAGGAAATATAAACAACTCTTTAGCCATCTTGGGAACAATCTCCAACCCGGTTTATCTGGTAAAAGAAGATCAGGAATACATACTGGTAGAAGGAGGATTAACCCGGGATGCCAAAACTCTGCTGGCACAATTGAAAGAATATGTTTCTGATCTGTCATTAGTCAGACACTGGTTTATTACACACTCCCATTATGACCATTGCGGAGCTATAGAATCTCTTTATCCTTATCTGAAGCATGTAAAACTATATGCCTCGGAACATGCGGTGAAAAACTTCCGTAATGAAAAATATATAAAAAGGATTCGTCAGCTGAATGCCCTGATCTCAGATAAAGAGATTAAAAAATTTCCGGCGGACTTACAACAGATTCCTTTCATCATTCTGAAAGATAAAGAACAAATAGAAACGGAATCTGGAATCTGGGAAGTAATCTATACTCCGGGCCATAGTCCATGTTCTGTGAGTATTCATTATAAAGAAAAAGACATTTTGTTTGTATCGGATTCTTTAGGGGAAATTATCAATACAAAAAAATGGTTTCCGTTGGCTTTTGATCATGTAAGACAATTTATAGACAGCATCAATAGATTGGGAGATTTGTGTGCCGAGACTGTTGCTTTAGGACACAATGGTATCCTTACAAGTGTGGAGGCCCTATCTGCCCCAGCCTGCAGCCTTCTTGGGTGTAACGAATTGATAGAGTTTGTGGCCCTACGTAAAGATTATTTATCAGAAGAAGAATTGGTGGATCACGTATGCAAAAAATATAAAGTAATGGATCATTCCTTCATTCCGGATAAAGTATACAGAAAAAGTATAGAACTATTAATCTCTCATTTAAAAACAGAATCATTCGTATGAATCAAAATCCAAAATATACAGAATATGACGCTTGCATTGTAGGAGCAGGAATTGCCGGTATTTTCCTGGCCTGGCTGCTTGGTTTACAAGGCAAAAAAATCCTGATTTTAGAAAAAAATGCTAAAGTCAATATGAATGGTGCCGATATTTTGAAGCCTTCGGGAATCAATGTCCTTGAAAAACACGGACTGCTACAGGAACTTATGAATAAGGAATGCAGAGTGAGAGATCAGCTCAGTGTTTTTCATAATGGCATTCAGGTCGATCACATCAATTATAAGGCAGAAAACGAAAGAGGATATTTCATGGTTTGTCCATACAGTGTTTTACTGGAAACGATTTATGATAAAATTCAGGCCATCAAAACCATAGAACTTTTGGTCAATCAATCCGTTTCAAAAATTAATGAAGTGGAAAACGGGGTCTATGTAACCCTTAATTCAGGAGAAGAGATTTTCAGCAATATCCTTATCGGAGCGGACGGAACCAAATCCATTGTAAGAGAATATGCGGGAATAAAAGCCCATTTCGACTATTACGATCATGTGATGTATTTCAACAAATACCCTATTACATCAAGTGTAGAAGAGCTCAACCGATTGTATGTAGACAAAAACGGAGGGCTTGCCTATTTCTATCCGATCAACAATACAGAAGCCCGCTGTGTTTTAGGGTTTAATATGGAAGAAGGGAAAAACCTGAAAGAATCCGGAAACAAAGAAACTTTGATAAACCGACTGAAAACATTTGTTACCCAAAGTGATGACATGTTAAACCAGATCAATTCACTGGACAATTTCCTCACTTTTCCCTTATGCAGAATGCATTCTGAACAATACTTTAAAGGAAGGATACTCCTTTTGGGAAATGCGGCACATTCCATCCATCCCATTACGGGACAGGGAATGAACCTGGCTATTGAAGATACAGCAGAACTGTTCATCTGGCTTTTAAAATATTTTAACGGTAAAATTTCTTTGGAAGAAGCATTGACAGGATATCAGGAGCAGCGTTTTGAACTTAATAGTAAAGTTCTTGCTTATGGTCATCGCCTGGCAGGCAGTTTCGGAAGCGCAGAAGATTTTATGAACAGCCTTAATTCCAAAATACAGACCAGCAGCAGAGACCTTTCCATACTCAATAAGATTTAAAAATAATTATGCAAATAGATTTATCAGACAAACATTTTTTAGTGACAGGAGGCGGAAGAGGAATCGGCAGAGCCATTGTTCAACAGCTGCTTTCATCGGGAGCATCCGTATCATTTACCTATAATCATGGGAAAGAAACAGCAGAAGCTTTTTTGGACAAACTTTCAGCTGAATTTCCGGGTAAGACTATGCTTTATCAGGCTGACATAAAAGATGAAGAACAATCAAAATCTTTAATCACCGAAATTGAAAAATCTGCATTAGGTCCGCTATATGGCTTAGTAAACAATGCTGGAATCACAATGGACGCCCCTTTTTTCAGCATGACCACCGATATGTGGACCAGCGTACTGGAAACCAACCTGAATGGGACCTATTATCTCACAAAAGCAGTGATAAGATCTTTCATCCGAAAGAAAAATTCAAAAATCATCAATATATCGTCTGTTTCAGGAGTAAGAGGAGCAGTAGGACAGGCCAATTATGGAGCAACTAAAGCAGCTGTTATCTCTTTAACCAAAACACTGGCTCTGGAATTTGCAAAATTCAACTTACAGGTAAATGCTGTTGCCCCGGGATTTATTGATACCGAAATGGTAGCCAAAATGAATGAACAGGACAAAAAGAAAATAGATCAGATGATCCCCATGAAAAGGATGGGAAAAACGGAGGAAGTTGCTGAGCTGGTAACCTTTCTGTGCTCGGACAAAAGCTGCTATATCACCGGGCAGACATTCATCATCGATGGAGGATTAACTTTATAAAAAACACAAAACATATGAAAAGAATCGTAATTACAGGGATGGGTGTAGTAAGCCCTTTAGCTTGTGAAAAAGAAGCCTTTTGGGAAAAAATCCTGAATGGAGAATCAGGAGTCGGAGACCTTACAAAACTGGAGCCCTCCAACTATAAAGGAGTTACCCGCGCTGCTGAAGTAGATTTGGAAAAAAATTATAAGAATACTGAATTGCTGGAGCTTTTTAAGCCTTATGGCAAAGCCGTTACTTATGCCGCCGCCGCGATAGACATGGGTCTGAAAGATGCCGGTTTTGAAAAATTCACTAAAAAAAATAATTACGGAGTGATTCTGGGTACTACAAACGGCAACCAGGATATTGTAGAAAGAATTGTAGATCAGTGGAATCTGGAAATTAAACATGAAGACCTTTCCTCTGAAGCTGCAAAAACACTTACTTATTTCAGACCGGTTGAATTAAGTGCCAGTATAGCAAAATATTACAATCTCGGCGGAACAAATATGGTAATTCCTACAGCCTGTGCAGCGGGAAATTATGCTATCGGCACCGCCTATTCTATGATTCGTGAAGGCAGATCTTCCCTGATTATTGCAGGAGGAGCTGACCCTTTTACACGGTCCTGCTACACCGTTTTTTACAGATTGGGAGCCATGTCAAAAGACAACTGCAAACCTTTTGATCAGAACAGGAATGGAATGATTGTAGGAGAAGGAGCTGCTGTTTTAGTATTGGAAGAACTGGAACATGCACTAGCAAGAGGAGCTAAAATATATGGCGAAATCAAAGGATACGGCTTAGCCTGTGATGCTTATGATCCTACAGCTCCTGATCCGGAAGGTTCCGGTGCGACCCTGTCTATGAACAATGCGATAAAATCAAGCAGTATTGATAGAGAGAGCATCACTTATGTAAGCGCCCACGGAACAGGAACAAAAGCCAATGATTCCCATGAGGTAAATGCGATGCGCAATGTTTTCGGAGAAGAAATAGATTCTTTATACGTTAATGGAATCAAATCCATGTTAGGACACTGTATGGGAGCAGCCAGTGCATTGGAAGCAGTAACAGCTACTCTTTCCCTACATCATCAAAAAGTTCCCAGAAACCGCAATACAGAAAAAATTGATGAAGCTTTCAATACTCATTTTCATATCCAGCCATCCTCAGAAATCGAAAATAAAGTAGATCATGTTCTTAGTAATTCTTTCGCTTTTGGCGGAAATATATGCAGCGTAATATTCAGTAAATATGATAGCAAATAACACTTCAAATAACGATATAGTAATTTCCGTAATAGGCTTCAATAGTCCATACGGAACGGAGATTGACAATTATTTTTTCCGAAAAGAATCGGAAACGAAAGCTTTAATCATTGAAGATCATGATCCCCAGAAGTTTTTAAAACCAAAAGGACAGAGATTCCTTAACAAAGCAACATTGTTGTACTGTAATGCAGCATTTCATGCCATACATAACAGGAGTTTAAGTTCGATAATCAATGAAGCTCCTGAAAGAATCGGGCTTTATGACGGCACTGAACTTTCCAACCTTGAAGACTGTTTTATCTTTGATTTAACTGCAAAAAATCAAGGTCCGGACCGTGTAAGCCCAATGAAAGCTCCAAGCACCATTGCCAATGCAGCAGCCAGTCAGATGGCCATTCAGGCAGGAATAAAAGGTCCCAATTTCAGTGTATGTGCAGGGATGGCAGGAAGCCTTCAGGCTTTAGATATTGCTTCCCTCCATCTAAAACAGGGAATCACAGATTACGGAGTTATTGCCTCTACAGAAGTCCGAAATGAATATCAGGAGTCTATCCGCAGGGGAAATGAAACCCTGCACAGACCAGTCTCCACCGAACTTGGAATTGCAATGGTTTTAGAACGTAGGGAAACTTTATCTGAAACAGGCAGAAAACCTTTAGCCACAATAAAAAAGATACATTCTGAAACCCATACAGAGGATCTGCCGACAGAAGCATTTCTGTATCAGAATATTTCAGGTATGGCAGCACTATTCAGTTTTGATACCATTATTTTTTCCGGAGGCACTTCGGTAATTGATGAAACTATTTTTGAAGAAGTGTTAAGAAAAAATGGGCTGAGCACATCTGTCATTTATCCTGAAAACCTTTTTGGAGATAATGACAACGCCGGAGGTATGCTGGGAATAGCCTATGCTGTTTCAGTATTTGAAGGAAAAAGCATTTACAAAACAGATCAGGAAAACATTCTGGTCCTTTCAGCAGACAAGGCAGGAACTGTAATTCTCACCATAATAGAAAAAACAAAATAAATGGAAACATTGTTAGAATCCTATCAGATCACTCAAATTTTAAAATACAGACATCCGTTTCTTCTGATAGATAAAGTGACGGGTTATATTCCCGGAAAAGAACTTACTGCTGTAAAAGCCGTATCTATGGGTGAGCCCTATTTCGCAGGTCATTTTCCAGATTTCCCCATTATGCCCGGAGTTCTTATTACGGAAGCTTTAGCACAGGCTTCATCGCTCATGCTGGCTTTAGATGATCTGGAATGGGAAAAAGGAGGGCCTCTTCCTCCGACAGAAAGACCCATAATAGGGGTTTTAGGAAATGTCCAGATTAATTTTCTAAAGTCGGTATTACCAGGATGCTTGCTGCAGCTGGAGGTAAGTATAGACTGGAGAAAAGGGCCCGCCTGCTCTATTTATGTAAAAGCATCGGCAGAAGGTTCTGTCTGTGCAAAAGGAAAAGTAACCGTAATGTTTATAGATAAAAGTAAATTATCTGTTTAGATGAAATACAAAACACTATTGTTCTGTATTCCTTATGCGGGCGGCTCATCTTCCTCAATGTCTAATGTATCCAATGTACTGAATACGGAAGATGTGGAGGTACATTATGTAGAACTGCCGGGAAGGGGAATGAGAAGTACGGAACCTTTTCATTCAACATTAGAAGAAACTATAGAAGATATTTCGGATAAAATCAGAAGCAGGCTGCTAAGTAAAGATCAACCTTTTATATTGTGGGGACATAGTATGGGAGCTGTTTTAGCCCTTCTTATCTTATTTAATCTACAGGAAGATTATACGCCAAAAGGATTGATCGTTTCAGGGATGCGGGCTCCCCTGTTTCAGTCTGCAGAACTGCCGATGCCGAGAGAAAAGCGGAATGCCCTACTGCTTGATATTCTTCCAACGAAATATGAAAGAAGCAAAAATGCCCCGATTTTTCAGAGAGTACAGCAGAAACGGATAGAGATTATGGAAAAAGATACAGCACTTTTAGAAGAAAATCCTGTTGAAGACTGGCCATCCATTATCATCGAAACTCCTTTGGCAGTAATCATGGCAGAAAATGATGAGCTGTATAATAATAAAGACTGCTATAAAGATTGGAACTGTCATACGTCCAATACTACAAGCTATTTTCCTGTAGAGGGAGGACATTTTTTTATGTTCCAGTATCCGAAGCAGACCTCTGCCCTGCTAAGTAAAATAATAAATGATTTAATACACTAAATCCATGAAAGAAACTAAGATCTTTTCTTCTCATATAAGTTCAGATTACCCCGAAAACTTTGATATGAAGAGTTTTTATAACTCTCTGAGGCAGAAAGCCACAAGTTCTATTTGGTTTGAAGTTTCTGAAGCTGTAAACAATGACAACCACAGGCTGGTTTTTATTGCGGCAGAATCTATTGCCTCATTACAGTCAAATAATGTGAATGAGCTTCAATACAGATCAGGTGAAAAGACAGAAACCATAGAAACTGACGAGCTTAATTTTTGGGATAAAACAGCTGAATGGCAGAAAAAAAACACCCCAGAAAATATTTCTCATCCGTATAATGGTCTTTTAGGTTTCAGCAGCTATGATTCTATACAGCTTATAGAAAATATTTCTCTGAAAAAATATGCAGACGAAAGAGAAAGCAGCCAGTTACCACTCTTTAAATTTTCTTTATACCGATATATTTATGTTTTCAATATCACCCTCTCACAAGTTGTATGCATCAATAACTATTATAATGGGGAAAGTGATGAGATCACGGAAATGAAAGAACAACTGAAAGACACCTTAAATACTGGATTAAAAGGATTTTTAGTATCCGACGCAGAAGAAAAAGACTGCACGGAGGAAGAGTTTTTAGAAAAAGTGAACAAAGCAAAACATCACTGCCAGATAGGGAATGTATTCCAGCTGGTGGTTTCCCGAAGATTTTCCAGAAACTATGCAGGCGATCCGTGGACATTTTTTGTAGAGCTGAAAAACAACAATGCCCAGTATTATTTCTTTCTGGATGAAGAAAACTATGCAATAGCAGGGGCATCACCGGAGACTCATTTCAGTTCTTCAGATGATTTGGCAATAGTAAAACCCATCGCAGGAACCTACAAAAAAACAATGCATGAAGAAAAAGATGCATTACTGGAAAAAGAGCTGCTAGCAGATCCTAAAGAAAATGCAGAACACAATATGCTGATTGATTTGGCAAGGAACGACCTCAGCAGATATGCAAATGATGTACAGATCAGTAAACTGAAGACCATAGAACATTATAATAATGTTATCCATATGGTAAGCCAGGTGCAGGGAAAACTAAATACAGAGCTTAATACGATCCGCCTGGTCAAAGAGTTTCTACCCGCAGGTACATTAAGCGGAGCGCCTAAATACAAGGCGGTACAGCTTATTGATGATATAGAAAGCAGCGGTCGTTCATACTATGGAGGATTACTTGGCTGGATAGGATTTAATAATGATATCAATACCTGTATTCTTATTAGAAGTGCCTTATTCGCAAACGGAGTGATGACTTACCGCGCCGGAGCCGGCGTTGTCATATCGTCTGACCCTCAAAAAGAACTGGAAGAAGTAAACAATAAAATCACCTTAATTCTGAACACGTTAAAAGAATTTACATCATATGCCTTATGAAAAAAATACTGCTTGTAGACAATTATGATTCATTTACCTACAACCTCAAACAGCTCATTTCCGAATGTGGTGACTATAAAATTGACGTTTACAGGAATGATGCCTTCCAGCTGGAACTAGCACAGGATTATAATGCTATTGTCCTCTCTCCCGGTCCCGGAATACCGCAGGATGCCGGGCTATGCATTCCTTTGATTGAGACTTATAAGCATTCAAAAAAAATATTGGGTATCTGTTTAGGGCATCAGGCCATAGGAGTCGCTTTTGGAGCTCACCTTATCAATACTTCTCAAGTTTATCACGGAGTAAGTTCCATAATTTCACTTAACAAAAATGAAAAAATTTATACAGAATTGCCTGATCATATAGAAGTCGCAAGATATCACAGCTGGGTGGTGGAAAACTGTAATCTGCCTCAAAACCTGGTCATAACATCTACTGATGATCAGGACACCATCATGTCTCTGAGGCATGAAAAATATGATATTACTGGACTGCAATATCATCCTGAGAGTTTTCTTACTCCAAAGGGAAAAAATATTATGCAAAACTGGCTTAAATCTTAAAAATAAAGGAAAATATTATATGAATATAACCGGATATATTTTACTGATTATTATTCTGTCAATATCATTTCTGCACATCTATTGGGCATTGGGAGGGACATGGGGTAAGAATTTGGCAGTTCCCACAACAGAAAACGAAATTCCGCTTTTTGAACCGAGTGCTTTCGTTTGTCTTATTACAGGCTTTTGTTTTTTGCTGCCTGCATCAGCAATTGTCTTTCCCAGTAGATTTTCGCTCCCTATTTTATGGATAAACACTTTCCTGTTTTTTATAAGAGCAGTAGGAGATTTTAGATACATCGGTTTTTTTAAGAAAATAAAAAATACTCCATTTTCCCAAAGAGATACGCTTATCTACGCTCCACTATGCGTACTTATAAGCTTTTTAACATTACTACTGATTAACACATTTTAAATACCTTTATATGAGAAACAAAAAATTATTCCTTATGCTCTTCATAATGATGAGCATAGTATCATGTCAAAACGATGCTCTTTATGAACCCATTTCCGAAGCAGATCCTGAAATTTCAGCTTTGTCCAACTATAAAAGATCCTCCAGTGCTTTAACAGCTACTTTTGGAAATAACATTGATCTGAATAATCTGGCAAACTATTCAGATCAGGACATTCCTTCGTATATAATTCAAGACAATGCTCCCTTTCTAAACCCGATAACAGATGCAGGAGCTACCTTGGGAAGGGTTTTATTTTATGATAAGAATCTTTCCTCTAACAATACGGTGTCATGTGCCAGTTGTCATAAACAGGAGCTGGCATTCGGAGACAACAGCATTGCAAGCCAAGGGGTGAACGGACAGACAGGAAGACATTCAATGAGACTGGTCAATACAAGATTTTCCTTTGAATCCCGTTTTTTCTGGGATGAAAGAGCTTCCTCTTTAGAAACCCAAACTACAATGCCGATTAAAGATCATATAGAAATGGGATTTAGCGGCAGTAATGGTGACCTTTCAGTGAATGATCTCATTACCAGACTCAAAGGTCTACCTTACTATCAGGAATTATTTACCAAAGCATATGGAAGTTCTGATATTACTGAACGTAAAATGCAGAATGCGTTGGCTCAGTTTGTAAGAAGTATTACCTCCTTTGATTCTAAATATGATCAGGGCAGAGCCAAGTCTTTTTCAGATTTTTCTTCATTCTCGAATTTTACAGCAGAAGAAAACTTAGGCAAAAAGCTCTTCCTTGAGATCCCTGTGCTGAGTTTACTGGTCGGGGGTGATCGTATAGCTGGTGGGTTTGGATGCGCCGGATGCCATGGAGCTCCTGAATTCAGTATAGCTCCTATTTCCAGTAATAACGGAGTCATCAATATAATCAACAGTAACGGGATTGATATTAACGTTACGAAATCTCCTTCCTTACGGGATCTTGTAAACAGCAATGGGGTATCCAACGGACCGATGATGCATTCGGGGCTTATTACCACTTTAGAGGGTGTTGTAGATCATTATAATAAAGTGCCAAAAAGCAGCAAGAATCCTAAACTGGATATACGATTGGCACTAGCCAATAACCTGAGAGTCACGGAAAAAGAAAAAAAAGCACTTGTAGCATTTCTTAAAACCCTTTCCGGAAAAAATATATATACGGATAAAAAATGGTCAAATCCTTTTATTAATCAATAGTGCATTTCAAATTTATGCTTAATGAAAAGAAGCCGTCTCACAACTGAGACGGTTTTTTCTTGTTAAAAAGTAAATAATTTTGATTACTTCTTTTTCTTTATTCATTTTTTAAGTGTTTTATATGCTTCTTCTTGTTTAGTATTATTTGTCACTTTTTGGATTCTTCCCAATTCATAGGTGCATGTAAAAATTAATTGAAACGGGGTATCTTTAAAATCTATGGTTACGAAAGGAGAACCATCTAGTATTTCCTCTCTATTTTCAATATTTGTATTATTTTCTTTATTGAATTTTTATGTAAACTGTGTAACTGCTAATATAGCATACCTTATTTTTTTTGCTTTCATTTTTTAATATTTTACATTATCGATTAAATTTATTTTAACATTCGAAATTTCTTGCTAAAATCTTGTATTACTTCTTGGCAAAATAGACAATAAGGTAAATTGTGCAAGGCAGCTTCAGGGGACATTATTTATCCTATATGCTCACCTTTAATATAATAGTCAAAAACACCTCTTTTCATTCTATTACTATCGATCGAGAAAGTTACAATATCACTTTGCCTGTTCTATCTAGGAATGCTATGCTTACCTTTGTGGCTTGTCCATCTACATCTTTAGCTAAAATTGATTAAAATTATTAATAAAAAGAGACTATTAGAAAAGATAGATTGGGAATATTATGTTTTTGAAGAAAATAACAGTATTGAATTATTTATTCCTATCCCAAATCCCAGTCCAGGATTTGATATCCTGTATGTTTTGAATGAATTTGAAAAAGAAATGTATTTACATATAGGTATTAAAGTCCTTGAAGGCTGACTCGTATCAAGTATTTATCACCAGACAGCAAATTGCGAATTTGACAGGTTTACGTGTCAAAACTGTTATAAGAGCAATTAAAAAACTGCAAAACCAAGGAATATTCTTGATTATCAATAGCAAAATATTTTATTAATCTATATTATCATATCTACCCCTAATAAAAATTACTTGGTAAAAAATGAACTTTTTAACCCTTTATGATTGATGACGTAAGAAATAACAAGACAAAAAACATTAACAGTATTTGAAGACATGCTAATTAAGATCACAGGAAAGTATTATTTAACTCTACGATTCTTTCCAAATCTTCCACCAAATGTTTCGATATCTCTTCGGTTATGAGTACAAGACCGAAACAGCCAAATAAACATTTACTATTCCAACAGTAATTTCCACAAGCGTTGAAAACTAAATTGCATTAAACAAAAGTCTAATAGAATTTGTTTGATAAATTGGAGGGATATAATTCATTTTTAATTTAAATTAATCGAACCAAATCATCTATAAAAGTGTTTGAAGATACGATCGTCTTGGTCACAAGACCGACATTTTAAGATTTCATTCTTAAATATCATTTTTTAATCTCTTTGTTCTACAAAGTCTACCAGCTTTGGATTAAGTTTAAATGAAATGATCTATTTCTATTCTCAAAAAGGAACAGTCTTCATATTTATGCGTGCTCCGAGTAAGGTGGAGGCTAAATTTTCTTGTACCTGCTTAATTTAAAAATTTAGTTATTTTCTAATTATATTTCCAAATTATTATGGCCTTTCTGGCAACTATGAATATTTTTCAAAAAAAACAAAAGTAAACGGAATAATTGGAGGGTATCTTTGGATAAAAATTCGTTTATGCCTTAATCCTTTTGGGCATTCTATTAGGTATAACTGCCATTTTCTATCTGAGAAACTACCTTCAATATAAAGCCAATGCTGTAGTCTCTTTGTGTTTATCTTTCACTTTTTAATTCTTGATCTTTCATAATAATTTGTTCGAATCCCTCACTCTCCGCTGAGAGGGTCTTTTAATAAAAGATCCTCTTTTTTGTCGTATATAAGAAGTCCTTTATCCCTCATTTTCAGGTGATTATGCGACAATATCTCCATCATGGTAGGTGTTCGAAAGATTTGATTTTCATAATAAAGATTGTTGTCGAACACCAAGCTTACAAATTCCCGTTTTTGAAGCGTTTCCGCTGAATCATATACATAACGTAGATCGGTCAACATATCCAATTTATTTTCCAGTATACCAAATGCAAGACTTCTATTTTCACTCAATCTTTCAATAGCTCCTCTTAAGCTTATAATCTCTGCATTGTAGATAGAATACCAGCGGTCATAGGTATCCTTATTAATCTCATTCTTTATCCATTTCTCTTCAAGCGAATATAGCTTCTCTTCATTCTCCTGTAATTGCTTTTTCTTCTCACTAACCTTTTTCAAGTTGAATTCCAGTTCCCTGTCAATCGACTCCCTGCTTTCCGTTCTGATCTTTCTTACACGGGTAGTGGGAAGGCTCATAAGCTCACAGATTTTCGAAAATTGCTCATGGGCTTTAATAGCGCTTATATTATTATGCTTGCTGTGTTTGCATTTATAGTAATGGTAGTATCTTCCCGACTTACCTCTTGAAGGAGCCCCTGAAAGAGGATTACCACAATGACATTTCAAAATGCCACGCAAAGGAATTTCATCATCAATGACTGTCCTTGTCTTCCCTGGCCGTTTGATCTTTTCCTGTACCATCTGCCATGTAGTCCTGTCAATTATTGGTTCGTGGATACCCGGGAATAGTCCACCCGGTGCTCCTTGATGTGAACTGGCTTTGATGAGTCCAGTATAAGCTGGATTTTTTAAAACACGCTCAATAGCCATATTGCCCTTGATTGTAAACCCAAGTTCTTCGGCCTGTTTTCTTATCAGATAGATAGGTGTATTTCGCAGAAAAGAATCATAGATGAAACGTACTATTTTCGCCTGAGATTCATCAACCACCAGTATGCGTGCCTTTTCTAAGCCTTCCTTCCTATATCCGAATGGTGGATTCTTGTATGTATACCTGCCCTTTACGGTTTTTGCAGTGTATATTCCCCCTCTTACTTTTACACTCCTATTGATATTTTCCTCTTCAGCGAGTAATAGCTGTAAACCTGCCCGAAAATAACTCCCGGGGGTATCATAATCAAAGGTGATATTTTCTGTTACACTGACGATCTGGATACCATATGTTTTTTGTAGCGCCTTTACCATTGTAATTGCTTCATCAGCTATACGGCTGAAACGGTCAAGCTGGTCAACAACAAGGTAGTCCACTTTGTTATGATGCCTAACAATAAATTCTTTAAGTTTGATGAAGTCCGGACGGTCAAAAGTCCGTGCACTTTTCCCTTGATCTACAAAAGAGTCAATCAATTCCACACCATTGAACTTTAACCAATTATCAGTAATCATTTCCTGCCTCTCTATTGAGCAGACACTCTGTCCCTGTTTACTAAACCTTAGGTATCTTATGGCTTTTTTCATAGTATTCTTTTAAAGTTGATGAGACGATGATCTGTATGATAAGTTTTTCCAGTTTGTCCTCTTTCTCTCTCTCCCTATCTTCTTTCAGTTCTTCTATCTTTTTGTCCAATTCATTGTCTGTTGTCCAGTTCTCTTCCTTTTTATCAGCACCGCTTTCCATTTCATCCTATGATTTAGATTTATGATAAAATCTGTCTTTCAGATTTTATCATAAATCTAAAGGAGAAACAAACTTTCGTTACTAAATTGGTATTTAGAGGCACGATTTGTCTTATATATGCCTAATCGTTATAGGATCAAATCCAATGATAAGGTTTATCCTTTCGATTTAAATAACAATACATTTCTTCTTTTTTAAGTTCAGGGAAGAATTTTAAAGCACGATCAATCGCATAATTAGGTAAAAAATAGATTTCGTCCCGAATTGCCTTAATTACTTTTTCATATCCATAAAAACGAACAATCTCATCAATTTCATCCTCGCCTCCACGTTCCATTATCCGACCGATTACAGCTTGATAGGCTTTCTGCCAATCCAGCTTGTCTACGTTAGTATCCCAAAAAAATTTGTGATGAAGATTGGGTTTTAGCGAATTATCAACTGCCTTTTTCATAGAGTAAATTTACTGATTTTCATTGAATTAAACAATAATTACATCCGGAAACCCCTTCCTTTTTGAGGTGGTTTAAATTTCATTTCCGGATTGATTACTGCCTTCTTTAAGCGTTCTGATATCTTTAGCCAATTGTTCTCTTTTCCTTTCATCATTGAAACATCAAATTCTCTTTCTATATTACCGAAATATGATAGTGCATAAGCCGCCAAAAAGTCATGACCATCATACTTTTTTTCATAACTTTCAAGATAATGTTTCAGAGGTTTATCGTCCAGAAGAAAATACATATCTACAAAATCTTTCATTCTTTTTCCACTTTGAAAGATGGCATGAAGTTTCATTGCTCCTATATCATCATTAGAGATCATTCGGACACCTTCTTTTTCTTCTATTGGATTTAATAATGGGTATTTATGGGTGACGACATCAACTTTTACATCATTGATATAGGTAAGTACTGTATTATTATATAGCTGGCTTTGATTTAGATCAGTCCCATAAGTATTATGTAAATAGTTTAGCATTTCTTTTGAGTCGAAATCTTTTGTAGCGAACAAATCTATATCTACTGATTTTCGATGTCCTATTTTAAGGGACAATGCAGTACCTCCGACTAAGATGTAGTCTTTGAGTTTTTCATCTTTCATCAGCTTTTGAAGAAGTTCCCACATTTCATTGCTGACAGTTTCTTTGTATAACATAATGAATCATTTTTCAGCAAATTATTCCTGTAAATGATCCGTTATGTTAAAGTAGTATTTAGTGGCTTCTTTTGGCTTTTATTGTCCTAATTGTATCCTATAGATGAGTTTGACAGTAACCTGCAACCATATAAATAATGACTTATTTTTTATCTATTTAAAATAATAAACAAAGCGACTTCGGAGCGGGTTTAAAATCCCGTCAGGGCAAGTTGTTTTGAGCTGCTCAAAAGATAACTTGCTCCTTTCCGATGAAAGGATGTAATTGGTTTAAGATATAATGAACCTATAATGGGCTGCAATCCATATATATGTTTTTCTCTTTTTCTTTAAGGATATAGGGTTAACGGTAAGCAGTTTTGTTCTTTATAAAGGGAAGTGCAAACATACTGTTGAGCAAAAATTATGGATATGCATAAAGAAAAAGAACAAACTTGCACAAGATCTGATAACTACTGATGCAACATTTTATAATACTTTATCTAGAAATGATCTATTGCAAACTTTGTAGATAAACAGCAGTTAATCTTAAATAGGAAATGAAAAAGCACTGTTTCTTAGCTTCCTTTCTGGACAAAATTCTGAATTTCCTCCCCACGAAAGAAAAGAAAACCTTACCAGATGTTTATTGCCGAATAAACCCTAATAATTAAAGGGGTTTATAAAATGCGAATAACGGGCGTTGTTGTACAGCTGACGATTATTCTATATGATGTGTTGGAGATATATCTACTAAAAGCAAAATCCCCGGACAAGGCCGGAGATAAAAACACAAATGATGAAAAAAAATTATTTCGAATTGCTAATTAAGGGATTTTTTCCTCTTATTAATGTTAATGAATTCATAAAATTCTTAATTCCAAAAGTATAACCAAAATAAAACAACCAGATCTTGGGGAACTCATAATAAAATAGCATTCCGATCATTTTAGAAGATTTCCTGTTTAGCTATGTTTATATTATAATCAACGCTAAAAAGAAAACTTCCATATCAGGTACAATTAGATTTATAATACACTCATCACAGCTACTCCAACTATCGAAAGACATTCAACGATAACGATCAGGGTTTTCAAAGGCTTGTTTGGTCCCAACTTTAAACACAACTTAAATAGTGCCCGAATAACATGATACAATAAAAAGGAGATCAGTCTGGCCACCAGCACAAATACTATCATCATGGTCAAAATTGCTATTCCTCCTAAAATTACGATTGCGTCCTTCCAGGCAATTCCAATCGGAAGTTCAGCAACAAGAAGCTCTGTTCCGAGTATTTTATCCATATTATTATGCAGACCATAAATCATTAGTGCACTGGCAAATGCAATCACAGCTCCTACCTTAAACATATCAATTCTATTGTAGTGCCCAGATATTATAACCAGTATTATCATGGTGAACACCAAAGCTTTTTGGTCGCTTAGTAGATTATGAATAGAATTTTCTCCAAAAATAGCGACACTGATGTAGTGAAGTATTGCAATAAGTATAAATAAAAAGAAAATCCATTTGGTTGTTCGTTGTCTCGTCTCTGAATACGGAGCCTCCACAATAGCCGTGAACTGCGATTTTACCCTAAAATGAAACTGTTCCAGTTTTACAAGAATCTGTTCATTACTTACAGTACTTTCCGCTTTCTGGATCAATAGAATAATAACCGCACATATTGCGATAATAATAGTAACCATTTTTTTTAGTATTTTAATATGTTAATAAATTGTTTCTGACTTTTTATACAGTGCGTGCTAACAGTCTCTAAAATAACCTCAGTAACATTGTAGAGTATAGACGGCATAAAAAATCTGCAAAAATATAAAATTACCTTACAAGCAAAAAGCACTGATTCCATTCCCTATAATCTAGTATTATAGAAACAGTATTTCCCTCACTATCCCTTATGATCGCCTTTCCATAAATTAAAAACGTTTATAAGCTTATTTCGTAGAAAACCATGTCAATCACCTCGCTTTCTTCTATTTAAACACGAAAAACAAACTTGCACATTATTTATGGTGCTTGCTCCTAAATCTTGCTTTATAATTGTCCGCTGTTTTTACCTAATGCTTTTATTGTTAAATGCTTTTATTGTAGCAAAAGCGTAAAGCAAGTAATTTTACCTTCTTTATACTTGCGGATGATAGAAATAGAAACCTTAATCCAAGAGTATATTGTTACAATTTTATCAGCAGCCATTTAAATGCTTCCATTAGGAAACCTGATGCCAAATGGAGCCAATAAACGTCGATAAGAGTGCAGAGAAAGTAGAACGTGGTATTTTCTAAAAATTTATACCACGAAATGAACTGTAAGCAATTTAATTCCATAGGATTGGAAGAAGTCCTCCTTGCTCTCGGACACTTTCCAATCAGACAAAATGATAAAGAAGCTTGGTACCTCAGTCCCTTTACCGCTGAATCCCAAGCCTCTTTCAAAGTTGACAGAAGCCGCAATGTCTGGCACTTGTTTTCCGAAGGTATCGGCGGAACCAATACGGATTTTGTGCAGAAATATCTGGGGACATCTGTTAAGGGCGCTCTGGAATGGGCATCCGCTCAAAATTTTTCTTCTTTTCACCAGCAAGCTGAACGGGTTAGGAAAATACCTGCCGAATATAGGATAGATAAGGTACAGAAACTCTCACATCCCAATCTTTTGCAATACCTTTGGGAAAGAGGATTGTCATCAAAAATATATCGGTATATCAAGGAAATCTGGTTCACAATAAAGGACAAACCCTACTACGCCATTGGATTTGAAAACCGATCTGGTGGATGGGAGCTTCGCAATCCATACTACAAAGGAGCTTTGCTCAATAAAGACATTTCAATAATTCATATCGGTACAGCAGTCCAGAATGCTGGAAATCAAGAGCAATATCCTGAAAGAGTTCTGCCAGTACATTCTGATGGAAATCCTGATGGCAAGATAGTCATTATGGAAGGTTTCATGGATGCGCTCTCCTTTCTGGAACTGAAAGGCAGCTATCAGGGAGACCTGCTTGTCCTCAACTCAACAAGTTTACTTAAAAAGGCAATCGACATCCTGAAAGGATATACTGAAATAAACCTTTTTTTGGATAATGATAAAGCTGGCAAGAAATCAACCAATACAATTCTTAACGTTTACCCCCATGCAAAGGACTTTTCACATATCTATTCAGATTATAAGGACCTGAACCAGTACCTCATGAAAAAAAGACAACGACAGGCTCTATCTACATCAAAAACAGAGGGTATTGCTCAACAGAAAAATGATAGTGCAGAAAAACGGGCGCCGTGCAAGGGCGTAAAAAACAAAGCAACGAAGGGATTGCGCAGAAGAATGTAGGGCTGTGCTTTTTACTAAGCTTCCCGCAGAAGTTAGGAGCTCATTCGCAACTTTGAAGGTCGCTGCCCTCTCAACAAAGTTTCTACTTCGCTCTGCGAGGCTTTCCAAAACAGATCCTGACGGATCTGTTTCTAGGGGCTTTTCAGGAAGCTCGCTTCCTGAAAATTATCCAGCAAGCATACTGCTTGCCGATCAGAATAAAAAAATAGAGGGGGAAATATGAAAACATCCATCAATTTTAAGGCAGTTAAATCAGATTCGGAAGCCCATAATTTCCGTAGGAAAACTTTTGATTATATCCGAAAGGAACTGACTTCCAAAAATAAGTACTGGCAGGTGGACAAAATCACGGACAGGATACAGAAAATAGAAGTCTATTGTAAAGAGAAATCCGGCCGGAAATTACAGTGCAACGCCATGCCCATCCGTGAGGCTGTGGTTGTCATAAAAGAGGACACTACCATGAAAGATTTACATGATTTGTCAAAACGGCTTGAGGAAGAACTGGGGATCAGGATTTTCCAGATCGCCATCCATAAGGATGAAGGTCATTGGGACAAAGATTCCAACGAATGGAAGCCGAACCTACATGCCCATCTTGTCGCTGACTGGCAGGATCTAAAAACTGGAAAAACATTAAAACACCAGTCTTTTCATTATTCTAGGATGCAGGACATTACCGCTGAATGTCTTAGCATGGAAAGAGGTACATCAGGTTCCGTCGGCAGACTGGAAGCCGTGGAGTTCAAGATTAAAAAGAAAGAAGAAGAATTACAGGCGTTGGAACAGAAGTTAGACGGTATGAAAGCTCAGCTGGGTTCAGGAAAGTTTCAGGATCTGATCGTTAAAAACATCAATTTCTTTGGAAAGCAGCAGGTCAGAACAGAAGAGACCATCGCCAATTTTGGAAATGCCTATAGGCTATTTAACATTGAATTACAAAAAAACACAGATGAACTGAACGCTAAAATTAGGCAGATCATTGAGCTACAAAAGGAAATCGCCAGCCTGAAAAATGATAATATGCTTCTTAAGCGCAAAAACACCGTACTCTTAACTGATTCGGATGTTTTTGCTGGTGAAAAGAAAAAATATCTTGATTCTGTCATTAGTACACTTGAAAAAACGATCCAATATGAGCGGATGAAAAATCCGGCCTCTGACAGATCGGATGAGGGTAAACTGAAAGAGGAAATGAACAATATCTGCTGGGAACTTTCCGCTGCCAGTCACATTCCTTTTGCTGCCTTCCAGCAGATCTTTGCGGTAGCTGAACTGGCAACAGCACTGCTTTCACTACTAAGTTTTGGGACCTCCAATAAGCAGGAGCTTGAAGAAATTCCGGTCCAAAAGAAAAAGAAGAAAAAAACGCGTAAGACCAATTTAAGCTAAATTGAAGCATTATTTGATTGCTATGCATTGCTAACTTCACCCCTTCCAATGCGTGGCCAGCTCAATCGAAATCTACACGGTGGTTTGCAAAACTATTCATGGACAATATGTCATGCTCCCGAAAATATCCTGAAGGGCAAAAATCAATGCCCGGATCGTCCTACTATATTCCGAGCTATTCCGCCATTTCCTTAATTGCTGTCGAATATTATTGATTTGACTTCTTCAAACTTAAGTTATATTCTTCCGCTATGTCTGACCAGTCATTAGACTTTAAATTCTACTGTATTTTAGGAGATGTAATTCGTAATATTTATATCTTCTGTTATATATTATAAGTAAAAAAAGAGCCCACGCCGTTGTATATACTACTAAAGTATTTAGTGAGCGCTCATGACCTCACCCTACGGGTGTACAAGCACCCTCGTTATTTTTTTAGTTATCCAATGATTAATTCGATACCAGCTTTTTCTGCTTTATATTTTATTTTGGTCTGCAATTCGTAATAACTCCAGTTGCGAAGTACAAATTCATTATCTTTTGCAATACCAATTTTATCTTCTTGATTTTTAAGAATAAGTGTTCCTGCCTGCTGCCGGATGCAGAAATCGATAAGCTTCCTACTGTACACATGAAGCCGATGATTGACATACCGGCTCTCCAAATTTTCTGTTTTATACAATGCCTTTTGTTTGCGTTTGACTCCTTTTCCAGAGCGCAAATAGGCAATACCAGTTTGAATTCTCTTTTGACTTGCCTGAATGGCGAGCCTTCGATACAAAAACTCTTCTTTTGATCCAATATTTATACGTATATTATTGGCTTTTACCACGATAGAATGTTCCAGAGATAATGAAGCTTCTGCAATGATTTCGGGTTTTAAAGCATGGTCTTCCTTTACAAATTCAAATACTGCAAGCCAATAGATTTTCCTGTCTTTTAGCTGAATCTGTGATGTGCAAAGCTTTATTTCTTCTCTTAAGAGTTGCTCCATGATCAGACGCTTATCAGAGATGTCTCTTCCTAAATACGTTTTAACTGGGAGCGCAAACATGTTGAAGCAAAATGCCTTCTTTTCAGAATCATATCTCATTTTGCTGATGCATTTTACAGGAAGCGGAATTGGAATATCCTTTTTATAATTTCTCAAAGACTTTAGACCTTGCCAATAGTCTGCTTTATTTTTAGAAAAGGTTGATTGAATTGTATTGTTAAGGCTTCCCAGAATATCGGTGGGAATTTCCCCTTTGAATCGGTCAAAAACCATTCTTGCTGTGCTGTTTGTTTTCGAACGGTTAAACATTCCCATTTGATCTTTATTTGCGTCGGCCAGCTTATATTGGATTTCCTCGGTCAGGTAAAAGAAATCCTTGATCATTTCCTGAACATATAAATGGGAAACGATTAAATTAGCCGCTCGGAAACAGCGGTTCTGATAACGGTAGAGTTTTTCCCACATCTCGTTCTTTTCATTGCTTGGTACGTCGATCAGCAGCTGAATTTTTCGGGTAAGTGTAATCGTTGATTTTTCCATTTCAAATAGGGATTTGATAAGTATTTCGAATTTGTAGAAATTGATAAGCATATAGAAATTCTAGGTGAACTTCCTTTTCTGAAAGCTTGAGTTCCTTGGCAATTACTATGAAGGAAGATTTTTGCTCAAACCTTCTTTTTAATATCTCGAGCTGTCGGTTACTAAGTTCGTCTAGCTGCTCTTCATTACCTGAAGCTTTTTTCTGTGATTGTTCGAAAGAACTTCCTTTAATAATTTTCCGAAGATCATCTATCGCTCTGTTTACTTCGTTACTTATGTCTTTTATGCTGCTTCCCATTGCTTCTGCAATTGCTTTGTACTGAAAACCATATTCAAGACAAAGTTCAATCAAGTGTCTTCTTTTGGGACTTAGTACGTTTAAAACGCTGTTAACCTCATTAAAATCTTTTTGATCAGATTCCTGACGGAGAAGATGTTCTTTATCTTGCAGGGGATCATAACCAATGAGATAATCCTGATAATTCTCAAAACGTTCAAGAGAATCAACTAAGCGGATAAATTTATTTTTTGGAGCATTGAAATATGAGATACAATCTCTTTTCAAAACAAAACGTAAAAAGCCAAGAATATGATTAGGAGTTTCAATGGAATCGCGGTGTAACCACAATTTGAGAAAGGTATCCTGCACAAGCGTTTCTACTGCAAAATCATCGTCGAGCATTTGTCTGCCAAGCCAGAATAGAAGTCTTTTATACCGGGAATAAATATGTTCTAAAGAAGTCGGATTACCTTTTTTCAGCAGTTCATATAGCTGATGGTCGGTGGGCATACGAGTCAAAGAGTCTGTTCTTTTCATAAGTAGTGTAATTTTAGATAAACTATTAATGAAACAATTTTAGTAACTAAAGATGCAAGCCAGTTATAAAAGTGATTTATATTCCAAGGCAATTAGGTTTTGCCTTGGAAAAGGCAGGTAAAACGTAAATCATAGCTATTCAATGCTTACAAAAAAAGATCTGGTTGATAAAGTAACTAAGATTTTAAATCATAGGATTACTTCCACAATCGCTAAACTTCCATTGTAATGTTCATAACGAGACAAATAATATCATATACTGAAAAACAGCCCTATACCTTTATTACTTTATCTTTACAACATTAGAATTTGGTAGTTATACAGCAAAATACTACTTTTAACGTGCGAGTTTAAAAAAGCATTGGCTTTTATAGTTGGGTTATTTTGTAATCCATAGGAAAACTTACCTCATTTTAATTTGAGGTACAGGAATGATAATCTGTATTAAAATTAGAGGATTAGCCTGCTGGCGGTTCCTTAATCGGAATCTTAAAAAATTTCGTTCTCATATTAACTTTTTTTAATGGTTGGTATAGAACGATGTTTTCTTATGAAGAAGGTCCTTGTAAAAAGCAAGGAGCGGTCTCACACTTTCAATCCGCTGGGCGACCAAGCCCATCATTAATTTTCACTAATGATTTCCATTGAAAGTTTACGTGAGAACCGCTCACATGCATATGCAAAGTTAATAAACTTTTAAACATGGAGCGATTTCACGATCCTCTCGTCGGTTATGGTCGTTTGCGGAACGAGAAAATATCGTCAATTAATGCCATTTGGCTTAATTATCAAATCGTTAAAGCAAATATAAGAATTATTTTTTAAATGTGGCAATTAAACCACAAAAATTTATTTACAATGGATGATAAATATTTAAAAGCATACAAACATGTAGGTATGAGAATTAAGGAAAAACGCATAGAATTAAAGTTAACTCAAGAGCAATTGTCTAATAGAATACCCAAAATGGATAGATCTAAAATTAGCGATATAGAAAATGGCAAGGAGGATTATCTTTTTTCTACATTATTAAAAGTATGTGATGCTTTAAAAACTACTCTTCCAGATTTGCTAAATGAGAAATAATTAATATATACCGCATATATTAACGTAAATATTTCTAGCTTCTTTGACTTCTTTGTAATAACCAAATATTTTAAGTTATATGCTAAATAATTCACAAACAGTCTGTTAAATTCTTGGTTATTGTTTGGTCTGGACTATTGGACTTTGTGTTTAAATTAGAATGATAACATATCAGCTAGGCTACCTTGCATTTAACTGATACCGCTATAATTCTTTTGTTTTCACATAGACATTTATTTGAATTCATATTTAAATCTAGTTTCTTCGGTTGTCAATAAAATCAGCCCTTAGAAATACTAATATCAGAATTAGTTTCATATAGATCTTAGCAACTTTCTTCCTCTACTCTAAATTTTAAATGCCGTGAATAATATCCTATATTTCGATTTTCAGAAATGTTTGATTTATTTTCAATAATATATTAATAACGTCTATATAATCTTCTTATTGATTATCGCCAACAACAATTCTAATTTCTTTACCTATAAAAGGTTTTAATCCTTTAGTCACAACATATACAACATCATTTAGATGTATTTCAATTACTCTGTATAATATCATATTTTTTTATTATTTAGTTATGGTGATTAGTATAAAATTATTCATCATAGTTATTCAAATTTGCGCTGCAAAAAAAAACAAAACCATTTTCCATTTCACGCAATGTGGAAAACCCTATATTTTCACATCGTAAATTTATATTTTCGATAAAATATTAATCGACAACAAATACACAATACATAGTATTTTATACCTGACTGTACACAAGTGAAAAGTATTAACCAACAATTAGCAACTCTATCAACAATTTCTATAATCCTCCTCCTTTTGATGATTCTATTTCAGAATTTAAGTAAAAAATCATTCTATAAATAATTCTTGCAATTACATCTTTAATTTATTTAAGAATACAGCCTAGTATTTAATATTAAAAACTTGGTTACGGATTACCGTAAGGAAGACTAAAAATATCATATTATCTTTCTGATTATCAAAAAATCGTAGAACTACGACACTTTTTAAAATAATTCCTAATTCATTTGTGGGTGAAATTTAGACTCAATATATTGCATCACTAAATCCATAAAAAACTTATGAAAATAAAAACCAATCAATCAAAAATAGCGCTTCCCATAAGCAGCTAAAAAGAATTTTAGTTCGTTACTAAACACTAACCGATCTTGTATCGATCCAGCCAAAAAAGTAAATATTCTGCGGAGACCATGATTTACTGACTGTGATCTGACATAAATAGTCTCATCCTATTTGGAAGCCATTCCAATTCATGATTAACACAACCGAAAAAAATTATGACATCATGTTTCAAGACGATAAGAGTCTTCCCAAGAAAGGAGGAGATTCATTAAAAGGAGATATTGCTAAAAATATTCAAGAAATAGCAACGAATATTCCGACTTCCAATAAAACGCTGTCAACCATCAAAGCGGCAAGCAGCATGACGCAAAGTTTTATGAACCAGCCTTTGATTCCTACTGCTCCTACTGTAGTACAGAATAAGGTCTGGGCTCAGCAGCCAACTTCAAAGATTTTCAATGCACAGGCAATTCCCGAAAGTGCCATAGCAGGAATCAATCGGGTTGTCAAGCTTGATATTCATGTAGAAGGAAAACCCATTAAATATTTCAAACATTTTAAATTGGTTCAGAGTGCTACAAAACATCACGATTTTGAGCTTATTCTGGCTCATGATACTCTGGGGAATCCCGAGAACCATAATCTTGAAGAAGCACAGAACTTTCTTGGTAAAAGAATCACAGTAGTATTTAAATATAAAGATGTAGAAGATGGTCCTGAACGTAATTTTATCGGTGTTGTTACCGAAGTAGGATTCAGCCAGGAGAAAGGAAGCTTGGGGAATCTTGTACTATCTGGTTGCAGCCCAACTATATTACTGGATTCAGCCCCTCATACGCAGAGTTTTGGAGGGAAACAGGAAATAAGCCTGAACAGCATTGCAGACCAGGTTATTAAAGAAGGACTGGGTAGTAGTAAATATGATATCAGGGTTGATGCCAGCTATGGAAATGTGTCCTATAGTTCGCAATATCATGAGACCCATTACAATTATCTGGCAAGAATAGCAGAAGCCTATGGAGAACAGTTTTTCTTTGATGGTGAAGTGCTACATTTTGGAAAATTACCTCCACAGCAGCAACCTGTTAAATTAACTTACGGAAGTAATGTCCAGGATGTCAAGATCAGGATGAAAGCCCTTCACGTAAAACCATCTTTTTATGGTTATAATAGTAGCAAAAATGAAAAACTAACCTCCGGTGCTTCCAAGATCAGCCACACATCTGACATTGCAAAGCGTGCATACGAAATTTCAGAAAAAACTTTTACAACTCCATCCCTGAGCATTGCTCCAATAAAAGCATCGAAAATGATGGATATTGATACTTCACAAAAAGGTGCTGCTGGAAGCAATGCTGTTGATGTTTTTACGACCTCAGGCACGACATCTGTCCCTTTCTTATATCCGGGATGTACGGCAGATATTGAAATGCGTAAACAGGACAGTAACAAAACGTCTTATTTTACAAAGTTGATGATGACCGAAGTTACGCATGAAGTAGATGCGAGGGGTTATTATACAGGATCTTTTGTTGGAATTGCTGCTGATACAGGCTTCATGCCACGACCTGAATTCCAGTACCCTAAAGCAGAACCACAGTTCGCAAAAGTGATTTCCAATACTGACCCACAGAATCAGGGCAGGGTTCAGGTACAGTTTGACTGGCAGAACGGTTCCAACACCACAGAATATATACGTGTTATGACCCCGGATGCAGGTAGTAGTGAGAAAGTCAGTAAGAACAGAGGTTTTATGGCTATACCTGAGGTTGATGATCAGATCATGGTCAACTTTGTGCACCAGCATCCTGACCGTCCTTTTGTGATGGGCGGAATGTTTCATGGTGGAGCTGGTGGCGGTGGCGGACAGGGAAATAATGTTAAAAGCTTGAGCAGTAAAAGTGGACATACCATTAGCTTAAACGACGGAGGCGGAATCACTATTGTTGATAAAACAGGTGGAAACGTAATAACCGTAGACGGTAAGGATACAATCTCTGGGGTATCCAGTAAGAAAATCTCCCTGACCAACGGGAAATCGTCCATAACCATCGACGATGAAACGATTACGATCCATGCTAAAAATATCAAAATAACCGGAGATACAATGGTGTCTGTTGGAAGTGGCGGCGCAGGCGTTAACCTAAGTTCGGAAAAAAATGTTGCAGAGGTAAAAGCTACAACCATTACAGCAACCGGAAATACTGCTGTTGAAATCAATGGGCCAGAAACGAAGATCAGCGGAGCGACTGTATCAATAGATGGATCAGGAGAAACGATTGTGACTGGTGGACTTGTAAAGCTTAATTCATAGGACATGGAAACATCATCAATCGCACAGGAATATTATAAGCTCCAGAACTTATGGGCTGATGCAGAAAGAAAAGATGACTGGAAGGTAGCTGTATGGGTATCCCAATACCCCGATGTTGAAATCATTGATAAATTCATACAGATCGAACAGTCTCCTGCAGGCGGAGCCAATGACATTTTTTTTCGTTTTGAAACGGAATACAATGGCGATCAGAAATTATTTGAACAGAAACTATGGGAGGAATTCAGGTCATGGTTTGCTCCGCACCCTAAAAAAGATAAAGACCTGCATCTTGCACTTTGGGAAAATGGACTTATAAAGGAACCTTTTGTACCCAATGAAAGCTTGGAGCCCAATGCATCGAACCTGTTCAGTGAACTTGAACGCCTTAGACTCAGCATTACAGATCAGAGCAATCATTTCTATTTCTGCCTGTACTTTCCCTTGGCTGTACAGGGCAAACACAATGTTGCACAATGGTTTGGGCAGGTCATAGAAATAGTCCCTGAAAACTTAAGGATTGTGACAATGGATCTTGCGGAGGAAAGACGGATTAAATTACAGGGTAAAAAATATCACTATATCTATCCACGACTTAAGATGGCTGAGGCCATTAATAATGAAATGAATAAGTCAAGTGATGGATATAATACCATAGACCCTGATGCCCGGTTCAGAAAACAGGTCATGGTGGTTATGGATTCTACAACAAAAAAAATACAGAACCGAACTGAAGTAGAAGTAAAACGTTTACTGGATATTACTCGGGAGATTGGTACCATTTCTTCGAAAATCGCCGGATTACTTGTATCAGCACAGGCATATTTTGCTTTGCAGAATACAAAAAAAAGTGAAGAATACACAGATAAGGCACTTGAGGAATCCTCAAAGGCAATGCAGGATGATGATGCGACGGGATATCCGGTATGGAAGTCCTGTATGCTCTTAAAAGCTGCCTTATTATTTGGAAATAAAGATAAAGATAGTGCCTTATGGATTTATGAAGACCTTTCGGAAAAGGCTTCCAAAAGGCAGGATGTATACTGTGTGATGGAAGCGAACAGGCTTATTGCACACATCTATTATGAAAAAAATGACCTTAACAAAGCTTTTGAGAATGTTATATTTTCCTTAGCAGCAGGGGCATGTTTGGATATTAATGTGAGAAGGCAGTCAACCTTTTTACATGCTTCTTTTATGTGTCTTTACCTTGGGGAAAAACTTAAGACTCCAATAGAAATAAACGAAATAAAGTTACAGCTCGCAGACTGGCTCGGAGATGATTGGGAAACGTTATTATCACAGGCTGGTGTTGATTCTGCCTCATTAAAAATGGGCAAATCCTTCGCAACAAATCAATTATCACCATCAAAAAACTAAGTTATGTCAGATCTAATAGGAAAAGCAGTGACTCCTCCTGCCGTAAGGAAGGGCTTTGGGGAACTTTTTGGTGATGCAAAGAAAAAGCTTGACAACTTACAAAAGGATATGGCTAGCGTATTACCTGCAATGCCGGGTATGCCAGTAGCAAAGTATTTTGACCTTGCCATAGGGATAGACTTTCATGAGACGATCTTTCCACCGTCGCCATTATTGCCTGTTCCACATATCGGAATGGTATTCGACATTATGAGCGCGATCATGAATGCCATATCAACCGTAATGCCCCCACCTCCGCCACCGCCAGCTGATGGTTCAGATCCACCGACAAATCTGGCATCAATATGTACAGCTATTGTCAATGGAATGAAACCATCAGTTCAGGTTCATGGGCAGTGGGTGGCAAATGCAGGAACAGGAATCCAACATTTGCCGGGAATTTTTGTTCATATTCCATTCCCGATCGTAAAACCGATTGCAAGTTCTGAAATGTTTTTGGGAAGCAGTACGGTTCTTGCAGATGGAGGGCCTTGTTCTACACAATTCCATCTTGCTCTTTCCTGTAACCTGATCGGGATTCCGGCTCCTTTTCGCGTGACCAAGCCAAAACCGAAGGTTGCTTTAATGGCTCCCACATCAATGTTATCAATTATAACTTCTGCCGGAAAACCAGTGCTAGCAGGTGGACCACCAACGATAGACCTTTTCCAGTTGGCGATGAGCCTTGGACTGAAAGGAATGGGTAAATTATGGAAAAAAGCAGGAAATAAACTACAGGATTTTATTGACCATGTAAAACCGAATAAACCCAAGTTGGCGAAAGTTCTACAACCTGTTAAATGTAGATTATTCGGTGAACCTGTAGATGCTGCAACAGGAAGAGTATATTCTACCAATACAGATATTGAACTCTCTGGCCCGATTCCTTTTCTCTGGCAGCGTACCTATTATAGCGATGCAGAAGAAAATGGGCCTTTAGGCTATAACTGGCATCATAGCTATAATATGGGATTGTATGATCTTGATAATGGCTTTGCTTCTCTACGTCTGAGTGATGGTCGTGAGACGGTTGTCCCAATGGTGGAGTTTGGGGAAAAGTATTTTAGCCGAAAAGAACAGTTAACCTTTACTAGAGACGAAAAAGGCTACCTGCTGATTGATGCCAATAAATTACAGTATAGATTTAATGGTGGATTGAGCACTGAAGGTTATCGTATGCTTTCGTCCATAAATACATCCGAAGGTTTTTCGATCACATTGGATTATGGGTCCAACGGCTGTTTAAAAAAAATCATAGATAGTACTGGACGGCTCATTCAGGTAGAAAGTGATAAGAACCTACGAATTGTTCGGCTGTTTACAGTTGCCAATGATAGAGAAATCACCTATATCCGATACCAATATGATGATCTGGGTAATATGGTGTACAATAAAGATGTTATCGGAGCAGAGAAACATTTCTATTATGATGGACATTTATTGGTGCAGCTTACCAACCAGACTGGGCAGAATTTCTATTGGGAATATAGGGGGAAAGGTGATGATGCAAAATGTATTCATACATGGGGCGATGGTGGAATACTGGAATATTTTACAGAATATAAACCTGGGCATACGATCACCAAAAATAGCTTGGGTTTTATTGCTGAGTATTTTCACGATGAAAGCAGCTTGATCTATAAGATTATAGATGAAAACGGTGGGGTAACCCATCAGAAATATAATCAATATCAAGAACTTGAACTGGTTGTCAATGCGGAAGGTCTGGTGCAAAAGTATTACTATACGGAAAACGGACTGATAAAAAGTATTCAAAATGAAAACAATGAACAGAGCCAGTTCCGATATGATGAATTTCATAATCTGATAAAAGTGATAAGCCCATCGGGTGCTTCGATCGAATGGGAATATGACAACTTAAATAGGATAATATCTAAAAGGCTTCCAAGTGGAAATCAATTATTTTATAAGTATGAAGAGAGGTTCCTTCGGAAGATCACAGATGATAAGAATCGGACAGTAAACTTCTTTTATGATGACACAAATCATCTTGTTCAGATTACCTATCCAAACGATACATATAGTAGATGGGATTACGACAATCAGGGAAATGTAATCCGTGAGCGTGATCCGCGTGGGAATCTAACTTACTATAAGCATGATGACGCAGGTAATGTTATTTATTTAAAAGAACCTGATGGAAATGAACATTATTTTGAGTACGATACTTCATACAATATTGTTCATGCAAAGGATGACCTGCATGATGTGAAGTTTAAGTATGGTAGTTTAGGTGTTTTGCTGAGCCGTACACAGAACGGTCGCACGGTAAGATTCGGTTATGATACCGAACTACAGGTAAAAAGTATCAGTAATGAGAAAGGCGAAGCCTATCGCTTTGCTCTTGACGGAATGGGAAATGTAACAGATGAATGGGGATTTGACAGACTTCATCGTCAGTATGAGCGTGACCCAATTGGAAGGGTCAAAAAAGTAATACGACCTGATAACCGTTGGACGGAATACGATTATGATGGTACCGGGAAGATCATAAAGGAACAGCATCATGACCTGTCTTTTGCTGGATATCAATATAATAAAGACGGATTCCTAATTGGTGCAATGAATCAGGATATGACCTTAAAGATCCAAAGGAGCAAAGATGGACGTATCCTAAAAGAACAGCAGGGACAGCATTGGGTAAGCAAGGAATTTGATAAGGAAAATAACACTTTGTCAGTAATAAGTTCTTTAGGTGCCAATATCAGCAGTCAGTATGACCATTTTGGACAATTAGCAGAAATAGAATCTGGTGAGTGGAAAACTCAATGGAAATACGATTCAACAGGGCTAGAAATACAAAGGGAGCTCACTGGTGGTATCAGTCAAATCACAGAACGTGACCAACTGGGACGAGTTGTTGGAAGAAGTATCAGTAATCATAATGTTGAAAAAAGCCGAACACGCTACCATTGGGGAAAAGCAAACAGACTCCTAAAAACAATAAATGAGATTACGGGAGCAAGTACAACATTTAGTTATGATTCCTGGGACAACCTTGTTAGTGGTGCCTATGATAACCGTAAAGAAACCGAAACGATTTACAAAGCACCAGATGCCATTGGAAATCTGTTTGAAACGCCTGATCGCACAGACCGGACCTATGGTCCCGGAGGAAAGCTACTGAAAGATCTGCGTTACAATTATTATTATGATCTCGAAGGAAACCTAATTTTCAAGGAATTCCGGAAAAGTGCTGGGCAGGCAGTAGTACATGCTTCAGCCATAGAACATAAATATGGTATTAACCTTACGGGTAGTGGTATTGGCTGGCAATATGAATGGAAAGGAAACGGAATGCTCACTAAGGTTATATTGCCAAAAGGTAATGAAGTGAATTTCTTCTATGATCCTCTGGGAAGACGTATTGCTAAAGAGCATAAAGACAAAGTAACCCGATGGTTATGGGATGGTAATGTTCCACTCCATGAGTGGCAATATGATGGTAGTTTTCCACCAGAAATGACCTTAAATGAAGAAAATAACATTGAAGAGCGGTCTGAATCTGCGGAAAATGTAATAACTTGGCTGTATCAGGATGGAAGTTTTGTTCCTTGTGGCAAAATAATTGGTGATGAGCAATTTAGCATCATCAGTGATTATCTTGGTACACCAACTCATGCTTATGACAGTAGTGGTTCTTTGGTTTGGGAAAGAGAACTGGATATCTATGGCTCTTTAAGAAAGGGGAATAATGAATTTGTTCCATTTTTGTACCAGGGACAATATGTAGATGTAGAGACTAAATTGGCTTATAATCGTTATCGATATTATGATAATGAAAGTGGCAACTATATAAGTCAAGATCCAATAGGTTTAGAGGGTGGAATAGCACTTTACCGGTATGTATCGGATTCTAATTGTTGGATTGATCCACTAGGCTTAACACCTTGGGGAGATATGGGAACTACTTTTGCTGACTGGTGGGACAATCATGCAACAGGCGAAACTATAAGAAGTAACAAAGCTTCTGTCGAAGGCGCATTAAGGAGAATGAGTGGTGGTAAAAATCATGAAATGTTTCCAGTTTCCATGGCAGAAAAAGCCAAAGAACTGAAATTTACACATTCGGAATTGGAAGCTTTGACAGTTAAGACCAAAGGTGTTTGGTTCTCAGATGTTCCTGATAGTGATGGAGTATTGCATACTGGGCCACATTCAGCTGGGAAGAAATTGCCTGAAGGCCAGTCGGGCAAGGCTAGTTCATGGTTCCATTCTAATATGATGGATGAATTAGGTAGAGCTAAAACTAAAGTTGAGGCAATGGAAATAATCAATAGACATCATAATAATCATATGTCTATTCATCATTAAGATCACATAATTTAATATTTATAAAAAATGAATAGAATGTCATTAATCCATGTATGGATAGGAAAAACAGATAAAAGTTTAGAAGAATTTGAAGAGTATTTTGATTTAGACTCTTTTTATGAAAGTGAAGAAGGTGAAGATTTCGAAAGGTGTGGATTTTGCAAGGAAGTAACTTTTAGCGAATCATATGGAGAAGATTTTATAGGTTTGGATTACAAGGAAGATCCTACATCTCTTGAGGACATATTAGATGAAATTCCATCTTCTAAAATTATACCCTTAATAGTAGATAAATGCAACGCCTTAAATATTACAGAAGCAAATGCTATGTTTTATTATAGAGATGCTGAGTTACCAAAACCTGAAATTGGAAAAAAATATAATGATTTATATTATGTTGGTGAGTTCCCGATTTAATCTCCTAATTATAAAATATTTGAATAAATTAAAGCCGCTTAGTCGGCTTTAATTTTGATTGAGAGAATCACCTTTGCTAGATTAGTTTTCAGAGCTGATCAATTTTACAACCTTCTTAAATCAGTCGATACAATTTCTTGTGATCGATATAAAAACACAAATTTTATGCAAATTATTTTTGACAGATGGCATCAAGGTGTCGTAACAAAAGAGACAATTTTCATCAAACGTTTTTCACAATTGGAAGACTTAATCATTCGCTTGGATCAAGAGGAATTTACCGAAATAATATTAAAGGATATCAAGATTGAATTACATGTTTGTGGTGGCAATGAAAGTTTTATTTGTTCATTTTCTACGAAAGGAGATGTTTATGATCTACTCAATACTGAACAGATTTCCAGTAGAAAGCATATGTCTATCATAATCGGAGGAGAAGAATCATTGTTTTCGCCTAACAGAGTAATCTCGATTGAAAACATACTCATAGCAGCGGAGTATTTCTTTTTGAATTGCTCAATGGATACCAGCTTAAAATGGAAAAAAAGAGGATAATATAAATCTCCTCTCAGAATTCTTAGTCATTATCATTGCGACTACAATTTTAATAATTTAAAACAAAATTTTTATGGATACTAAAACAATGTTAACTATTGCTGCCACAATTTTAACTTCTGCAATTCCGGTACTTGTTGGACCGTATTATTTTAATGTATATTTGAAACGGAAATTTAAGAAAATACAATATCTCATTGATTCAAACAGTATTCTGAGCAATGTCGGGGATGACTTCAAATCAGGTTTTATAGAACCTACCATACAGGAAAATCTCTTTTTTATCTTGTCGGGTATCAAAACAAATCATAAGAGTATCCCAGAATAATATGAGCTAAAAGATACGTTAGGCCAAAATTACCATTGGGATATAATCAGAAGTGCAAAACCTTATTTTCGTTTTAATGATGAGGGTAAGATTATTATTGAATTATCACACTCAACTATACTTATGAAAAAAGTATCAATAGGAATAGCGGTTATTTGTGCAATAATTGCTTTTATAATCCTATTTGGTACCACATATATTAAAGTACTCCCCATTGTTAGGACACAATACTCCTTATTTTAAGAACAATAGTCAACCTTGTTGTTATTGTTGTGGTGTGGGAATGTGTGTAAACCCGTAGGGTTTTCCACATTTCCATGCCTTTTCTTTCTTTTTTTGTTCTTTTTTCTTTGTTGTTCATGCCGCCGCCGGTGTGTAACTTTCCGCCGGGGTCCTGTGATCCAATGATTCGTGACCCCTTCCGTTATTGTAAAAATCCATATAAATCTGCAATCCCCGGTAAAGCTCCAGCCCCTCCATGGCAGGCTTCAGGTAGACATGTTCATATTTCAGGCTGCGCCAGAACCTCTCGATGTATATATTATCCAATGCTCTTCCCTTGCCGTCCATGGATATCCGCACACCGTTGCCCGATAATGCTTCCTGGAATTCGTATGCCGTGTATTGGCTGCCCTGGTCCATATTGACTATATCCGGCGCACCGCACAGTTCGAAGGCTTCCCGGATTACTCGCGTACACCAAGGCGCATCCATGGTGTTAGAGATGCTCCAGTGCACGATATACCGGCTGTGGACATCGATCACGGCCATCATGTACATGAATCCCTTCTTCATCGGGATATAGGTGATGTCCGTCTGCCACACCTGGTTGTTCCGGTTGATCACCATGTCCCTGAGCAGGTACAGGTATTTGCGATGTCCTTTGCTCGGTATGCTCAACTTCTTTGAGGGATATATCGCCATGAGCCCCATAAGGCGCATCAGGCGCCGTATGCGCTTCACATTCACCACATGCCCCTCCCTCAGGCACACATGGGCACACATGGACACCCCCCCGTATGCGGGTGCTCAAGGAAGAAACGATCCATCGTTTCCATCAGATCCAGGTTCAGTCCGCTTTCCCCGGACGGAACGTAATAGAAACCCGAACGGTGGATTCCCAATAGACCGCATTGTTCGCTGATACCCATCGGCTCTTCTTTCTCAACCATCATCCGCCTATCGCAAACACTGAAACTCACTGCAACTTTTTTTTTAACCAGTCGTTCTGCATCTGAAGCTTGCCGATCTGCTCGTATAGGCGAGCCTCTTCGGCTTGCTGCGCCTTCGTGTCAACCGCTTTCTCCGAAAACAATCGGCCGCCCTCTTCCACAAAATGTTTCTTCCATGCCTGGATCTGCGTGGGATGAACATCGAACTGAATTGCCAGTTCCGGAACCGTCTTCTGTTCCTTAAGGGCTTCTATCGCCACTTTTGCCTTGAATTTTGCACTGAATTTCTTTCTGCTCAACTTCCTCATCGTCAATAAATCTACGGTTATATTTCTAACTTTAATCAATTGTCCTAATAGAGGGGAGTACTATATATTGATTTCAAAAATCCCTTGGTTTATTTAGTCCTTTATATTGCAGTAATAATATTATGTCTCTTAGCTTTTTACATTCTACATGTAATTACTCCCGTTCAGAATGCATCAGATATTAAGAAAAGACTGGATCAAATTACAAGCTTTGGGCAACAAAGAACAGCAAATCTATAACATTACCCGCCACATATCGGGAAAATATGGTGTTTTGTAATGAAAATGGGCGAGATCTCTTAAGAAACCATATCCTGCAACATCGGTTCTGTAATCAAACTCAAATTCATTTTTCCTATTTAATAACTTTTCTTTGAATTCTTCAAAACTTATATCGCCATTCAATTCAAAATTTTCATAATCAACTTTAGAAACTTTTAGTTCCGATTGATAGCCATCATCTACCGATTTTGAAAATAATTGCTCATCTAAATCCAGATCCTTTTCTTTTATCAAATCTAAAGAAACAGAATATTTATTAAGATGTGGTATAAATAATCCTAAATCAATTTGATTATCATTGATAAACTTTTTCATAAAGAAAAATCTATCTTCAACTCCTAGGATTATCATATACTCCATTATTACGTTAAGAAGAGGAGATGTAGAATCTGAATAGTATATAGGTTTTATCCTTGATTCAGTAAACTTTATAACATTTGAAATACTATTATTTGCATCAGGCAAAATTTTATAATCTCTATGCCGTAAGGTAATATACCCACATACTTCTATCAAATATTTCTTTGCTGTTTCTAAATCATCAAGAGCAATGAAAAAATTTAAAACATTTATAATAGTTATAGAATGAATATCAATTAAAGGACGAGCAGAAACATTATTAGCTTCTAAAACCTCTACTAAGATATTTCGCGCAAGCTTTTTATCAAAATTTGGATCAAACAAGATGGTTGTTTTAAGAAAAAAAGTTAAATGAAAAAGATAATCAAACGTTCTAACAGTATAACCTATTTGCTCATAACGTCCGCCCGTTTCTGAAAACAAACCATCTTTCATTCTTGCTATTGGCAAGGTTCTTCCAATATACTCATCTAAAAGTCTATAATAGAAGAAAAAAACCTGATTGAAATAATACAATATTTTTTTATCAGTTTCCAGTTTATTTTTTAGAATCCAAAACCAAAATCGGATTACAACGAAAGAGACATATTTTCTTGCTATTTCTAAATTATTATATTCTTTGGATTCTGTATATATTATGAATGAAATTAATTTTAACGATTCAAAAATAAGCTTCCATCGTCTAGGAACTGTTCTTTTATAACCGTTCCAAGCTTCTTCTTCAAACAATAACTCATCGATTAGCAGTTCAAAATCATTCTGAATATCGTCATTAGCGTTTAGATTAATCAATACTTTGTTAAATAGTTTTGTATTCTTTTTGTTGGTGAGAAGATTAACACCAAATAAATCTTCTGAAAACAATTTGGTAAGTTCCGATATTCCCCATCTATCAAACTCTATATTTCCGCTATCAGGAAATTCCAGTTTTATAAAACCATCAAACGTTTCGGAAATATTAGCTTTTATTTCTCCGTTATGAACCAATATTACCTTTAATGGAAGATTATAGAAATTTTTTCGTGATGTAGTAAACTCTCTATGTTTTGCTTCTCTTAATGATTCTACGATTCCGTCTTTTTTATGATAAGTTGAAGTTGTTACATCTCTGTCTTCTCCACCTTTTATCTCAAAATAAAATCTTTTTGTAATTCCGTCTTCATCTTTTCCTATTGCAACAACGTCCTTCCCATATTGAGGGAACCCCTTATATTCGTTAGGTTTTGATAGAATGGTAAATCCTTTTGATTCTAAAAGGATTGGAAAGATCAAGTCCAATTCTTCGCTTTCAGTAAGAGATTCCAGATATTCTCTGACTATGATTGGCTTTATATCCATTAATTGTCGTATTTACTTTTATTAGAGTTTAATATATATTCGTATAAATCAGGATTTTTATAAATTCTACCATCTAAATAAACAGAATGCTGATGGCTTCCTAAAGCTCTTACCTCATCCTGGCTATCTAATTTCCAGGCATTACCTCTGACGATGACTGTTGTTTTTCCAGTATGTTCCAAAAAGGTTCCTTTACCTTCTTTTATTTCTTCCATCATTTTTGCACGACTTTCGTGTTCTAACCTATAATATAGATCTATTTGACTGCTTTCATTCTGATGAGGAGAAAGATCATTAATCTTACCTTTAAAGTCACACATCTCATTATAACTTTCTAAAACTTTGGTAAAATATTTTTTTAAATTTTTATCGGCAGTTGAATTGGATAAATGGTTTACAATTGTATCGTACATATGTTTATGATATGCCTCAAAAATTAATCGCCCCAAAGCCAATTTAGATTCTTCCCTGACAGTTTTATACTTTGAATTTCTAAATTGCAATAAAAAAGGAACCAAGCTTTCTATACTATGTGGGAATCTTTCAAAAGCTTCTATCATCCGTAATTGCCCTATTTCTATATCAACTGATAAAACATTTACCGGAAAGACACCCATTAATGTCAAATGTATTCCTCCGATTCTCATTATTATACTTTCATTCGCAAGTAATTTTAAAATATGTTTCTCCGTTTCTACTTTATTAGTTTTCCAAAAATGTTTTATTCCATACTCGAACAAGGATAAGTTTGTCCTAAATTCTGTTTTAAAATATGTAAGCTGGAATAAATGAAAATAATATTTGGGATCTTTGAAATTGTAAAAATAACGCTCTATTAGTCTAATATTCTTTGTCTTATTTAGGATGTAATGCAGAAAATCATATCTTTCTAATTCAAAATTTTCAATGCCGTGAATCAATATATGATCAATCCAGCCCTTTATATTTTCATCTTCTTTTTCATAATATTCATAGAATTTCTCGAAAACTTTATTCTTCACACTCTCTGAATTGGGCTTGACTTCTAATAATTTCGCATAAAATTGGACTATTTCAGAACCGCATAAATTATCCTTAAGTTCTGTATTCTCAACAACTGTTATTGCAATTTGAAGATCTTCATCATTCTGATAATCTAAATTTGCAAGAAAATCTATTAAAATTTTTGGATGGTCTCCAAAAACATCAAATGCATTCTTAAAAGCATTAACGTCCTGCTTATATAAAGCAGATAGAATGTTTTTTTGTAGGTATTTGAATGGCAAATCAAATTCGTCTTTTTTCCAGTATTCAACAAGTTCGTTTGCAAAAGTCGGTTTATATATTGCTAATTTTTCTGAATATTTAACTGTGTAAAAGCGATGAATTTCATCACTATTGGAATGCTGTATTGCTTTACTGATAGTTTCTTTATCACTATCTAATTTCAGTTGTGCATGATAATAATACTTTTCATAATCATAGAGATGTTTTTCTCGTTCTCTTCTTTCATCAGTTAATCCCAATAAAAATTCCGTAATTTCCTTACCATCATTATTACGCTTAGATAGGATAAAAGCTCCTAGCTTCTCTATAATAGTGTTATAGGAATTTGCAAAAGGGGCTCCATTGAGTCTTTTTATTTCTTCATAAAAATTTTCATAGAATAAAAGTGAATCGGAAATTTCGTTGGGAAGTTCGAGATTCAGAATACTTTCTGCATAACTAATTAAGTATTCAAAAATCAAATCTGTTTCAAGGTTAACATTTAAAATATCTTCGTCTCTAACCAAGATATTTTCTTTAATTAATTCTTCAACTTCCTGAATATCTACAGCATTCAATTGTAATTTATCAACTTTGAAAACTAAATCAAACAACTTTTTAATATCATTTCTCATCAACAATAATTTAATATAAATTTAAGAAAAATTTGAGTTTGTAAACCAACTTTAATCTTCATGTTTCTGATCTCTATTAAGAAAGAAATTAAGTGAAGGTATCAGAACAAAACAGACTATTTAATCAAACGTTTTTTCCAGTTTGAAGATTTAATTGTTAGTTAGGTGGTCAAAGCGAATTTACCAAATTAATAATATAGAACACCATAGTTGGATTGCATTGGTAGTAAATATTATATTAGTTTATTCTCTATAAATGGGAATATTTTTTGATCTTATTAAAAAAGCTCCTATTTTCAATTAAAATAACCAGAAATTAGGAACAAACTTATATTCAGTCAAATGCAATCTGTTTATACACTTTATAGTTAAAAATATTTAGTAACTTCTTGGCAAAATTAGATTAGTATGAAAAGAATCTATACATTGGAGACTTTTACATTATTAGATTTGGATACAAAGAGTTTTATAATTGAAGACATTTTATATGAAGAATATCTTAACAGACAATCTGAATTATTTATACTTGAATCAGAGGCTATGTATACAGAAGAAGTAAGAAAAGAGCATGAGATTCTATTCGAAAATTTAATAAAAGAATTGACTTTAAAATTATTTGAGAATCGTGATGTTATTGAATTTGATCTGGAAAAAAGAGAATTAGAAGTTATGTATGAGAATGAGGCTTTTTACAATATAATAGATCGAGAAGGAAGCATAACAATTCAACCAGAAGATAAGCTTTTCAACCCCAAACTAAATTAAATTTCAGTTGAGAATTAGGATTGCTCTAAATATGAATACTAAAGCAATCCTATCCTGTACTATTATCCTCTTATTTCATTTAAAAATGTTAAAAGTGGTATTAAGAGTTCGATTGAAGTACCTCTCTCCCGGCAAGATGTGAAAACAAAAATTTTCAAAAGGCATCAAAAAATAGATAAATCCTACAAAATCAATGATTTGCAGGATTTTTTTTTGTTTATGGCAACTGCTATAATTTTCAAAAATACTCATAAAGTTTGTGGCACATTCGTGGCACTTTTGAAATTTAAGAAAAAGTGCCACAAAAAAAACGTAACAAACTAGTTATCAACCTGTATAAACACATTAACGACTTGATTACTTTAGGCTTTAGTTCGACATTAATAACCCTTAAAAAGTTTAATTATGTTAGAACAAAGTTATGGGCTCAATTTCTTTTTGAAAAGCCCAAAAGTCAAGAACAGAGCGATGCGCTTAGTGTATGTTAGAATTACCGTCGATGGAATTCCCAAAGAAACCTCCACAAACAGAAAATGGGACGTCATTAAAGATTCTATATTGTCATCATAGTTATCTGTCACTCACCATCATAATCTTGGAATACAGAAATAGTGTCTTGATTTATTTTCTAATACAAAGTGAGTTGTGATTACTGCTTCATTTAAATTTCAATTTTATTTATCATGATTTTTAAAACTTCGGGCATTGAAAATCAATACCCGAAATGACTATAAACTGTTATAAACGTTATTGAAACAGCTTCGTACTTGTTACCATACATAAGGTTCTCTGTTCAAATCCCAAAGATTATCAACTTCATTTTCTTCAAGAAATGTTTCAAAACTATTCCATCCTTTATCTCTTATCAACTGAGCTTCTCCATAATATACAGGAATTATTAGAGGGAAGATAACTGATCTTTCTTCAATATCTAACTGTTGCAAATCCTCATCAAAATAAAATGGCAAAGTAAAATACAATGAATTCATTTTAGTTTCTGAAGTAATGGTAAAATCAAAGGATATGACATCTCCCCGTTTACCGTCTTGTTTTTGATGATTATAGAGCGCCATTAGTAATTACTTCGGCCAAAACTTGGAATGGTACGATCTGGACAAGTATTCCGCAAGGAAGACAAAAGGAAGCAGAGTTATTCGGCAAGGAAATTAGTAAACATTTAAAAACTTAATCATATGTGTTATTACAACGGACAACGCGTATCGAGGGACGAATTCATTCGCTTAATGGATCTCGAAAAAGCAGTAATGAATTATGATTTTTTAGATCAGGATATCCACGAAGGCTTTAACTACGGAAATATCGCCGTTTTACGCCCTACAGAAGATAAATGCAACTTCGATATCGTCCAGATGGAATGGGGCTTTATTCCTTCGTATGTAAAAAATAGAGAAAATGTAAAAAAAATGCGTTTTGGCTACAAGGATGATAAGGGCAAATGGCATCAGCCTTATACAACGTTGAATGCCAAAGGTGAAGAACTTTTATTGATAGATGAAACTACTGGTCGTGAAAAAATGTTCCGGAAAGCAGCACTGGAAAGAAGATGCTTAATACTTTCAAGTGAATTTTACGAGTGGCGGCATATTTATCGCCTTAATAAAAAAACCAATCAACCGGTTAAGACAGCAGATAAATATCCTTACCATATTGGACTTAAGGGAAAGGAATATTTTTTCATTGCAGCAATCTGGCAAAATTGGACTGACAAGGACACAGGAGAAACAGTGGATACAGTAGCTCTCGTAACTACCGAAGCAAATCCACTCATGAGACAAATTCATAATTCAAAAAACCGGATGCCTACCATGCTACCTGATGAACTTGCCTGGGAATGGATGATGCAGGATCTGAGTGAGGAAAGAATTACAGAACTTGCAACTTATCAAATTAATGCTTCCGATATGGAAGCTTATACAATCGAAAAAGATTTCAAAATAACAGGAACCCCAACTAAAGCTTTTGTTTATGCAGAGGTACCTGAACTGACCTATGAGGTTTAAACTTTGAAAAGAAACAAGAGAAATTTAAACATTTAAACTATGCTAGTATATTTAGGAAAAGACAATCCCTCCTAAAATACAAACGATGGGCTCCATAGAATCTACCCGTTATTTAAGCAAATCGAGTTTAATCCTATCCTCATGAGGGTTTATCCTGATACTAAAATAATTAAAGCAGGTTGATTTGGTCGGCCTGCCTTCATCCTAAAAAGCATGTTATGAAAAAAATAAGAATAATAATTTTCAAAAATATTTAAAGATTTTGGCACTTATGATGTTAAGCTGCTAGTCACCAAAAGCAAATAAAATTAGTACTTTGAGTGGCGCACCAGACACTACAAAAAAACATTTCGAAAATAGAAATTTGGCAGCATTCAAGTAAAAATCTGCCTAGCCCCTGAAGTGTACAAGGTTAACGATAATGATATCGTAATAAATTACAAGCTCACCAATTATTCTCTAGCACCGATGCAATACCGAAGAGATTTCAGAATCGAGAAAGAACAGGACACTAATTGGATCAAAGAACCTTTTGTACTTTACCCTGATGTACTATATCGACCGTCGTTTTTTAATCGGGGGCGAAAAAAGCATAAGTTTTTTTTGGATAGTGCTAAAAACAATATGTCTATTTTAAATAGGTTGAAATATCTCAACAGTTATTATGCAAATTGCTTTTAAGGGAAAGTAGGATTAATTTAAGGATTTTATAGCGACAGTTGTCTTTCAAAAATTAAATAAGTGATAAATCTTTATTTGCTTCAATCATATTCTTACCGTTTCAGTTGAAAGTGCTTCTGAACCTATCTGTACGTCTTTATGAAAGATTGTACCACCAGGGCCCCACTCCATTATACCAGTTGTAACAACATCTTCGAAGTCCTTCCCGTGGTATCTTTTACTCATTCGGTGCCATTGGGTATTTCCGGACATAAAATGTTCCATCGCATTTACAAACATTCTCGCGTCATCGGATATGGCTTCATCACCATCGTACCAGGCATCCCTGATTCTTATAAAATCCCGGTATGCTGTTTCAATCTGGCTGCAGGTTTCCTCTGCCGCTTCCTGGAGGGACATTCCGCCGGAAACCAATATAGGGATAATGTTGTTTACATTTTCCAGTTTACCTTCTTTGCACTCTTTATACAGAGAGAAAAGGTCATTCGTCAATGTGACCTGCCAGGTACATACTTTTTCCAATTCTTGCATGACAGAGTGCTGGTATTCATCATCGGTCAACTGTATTTCATACAGATATTCGGCCATTAATATACTGGTAATGCATGCTATACAAGTGAGACGGTATTGTTTATATACTTCTATAGTAAGATCATTTTCTTTTCCACGCATATGCCCCTGCATAGCTGCATTTTCCATATATTCCCTGAAACGATCAATATATCTTTTGCGAAAAGAAGGAGTCCCTGATTTCAAAATCTTTTTCATATAATTAAATATAAGACGCTGATAAGGCCGGCCTGAAGTTCTCAGAGCAATATCCCGCAGGATTCTTTTCAACCATGGAGCTCCATCTCTTAATGTTTCGATGACGGCAATATTTTTGTCCCAGTATTTTTGGATCATTGCGGGGTCACCCTGGCCTTCTCCCCAGGGTTCATCTGACTGGTCATCAAAAATACAATAGAGCTGAAAGTAGTTGCTCAGCTGAATAAATTTGTCTTTATCCTTTGTTAAAGGAAAACATAAAGCAGTCCAGTATACCAGGTCACATCCGATCGTATGGATTGCCTGTGCTTCGTTTTTGAATTTTCCTATTTTCGTTGCCCAGTCCATTAATTCCCTTGCAAGTTCTTTACTGTAATGAGGGCAACATTGAAATTGAAATGGCTCATAATAGCTTCTTAGATAATAACGAAGTGGAAACTGTTCTTTAATTGGTGTGCTCATATTTTTATCTGGTTTATGGTGTAGTTTTATATTAGCCGTGCAACGTAAATTTAATTTAAATTCTTAATGTTAAATAATTATTTTAATGAATATAATATCAAATTTTAGATAAACACACAATGATATTCTGACATTTGTCGTTTTGAAATAAAAATATTCAACACAAAAATTGTAAAACTAAGTGCAGGATTAAACTATCAATCTTAAAGTGATTTTATTTACAGGAAAATTTATTGGTTGTAAGAGTTTGGTGAGTCGAAATAATATTAAAAAAACTACCCATTGTTCTATTTATATCTTTTGGTTTTAAGAGCATTCTACATTTTGCGAGTCTTTCTAGCCTGCAATTTCTATATAAAATAATTCCATAATAAAACACCGGCAGATTGAGGATCTTCGGCTGTTTAAGTCATATTATAATATGCCGGTAGCAGATACGTGCTCTGTTGTTATGGGCGGTCTATATGAAGCATTCCAAAATAGCGTAAATAACCAGACATGGGCTAACATAGCAGCAAAACTTGGAAATAAATTACCATCTTTGAATGAACGGTCCAGACTTCTAGCCGTTTACGAAACTGGGCACAAAGGCAATAAATGTAATTAAAAACATCGATATGAAAATAAGAATTATAATTGCAATCCTGTTAATTTTCAGCTATTGCACTGTTTTTGGTCAAAAGAACGATGAATTTCCTTCTTACGAAAAATTCAATTCAAGCTTCGCAGCACACTTAAAATATCCTGCTAAACTTCAAAAAAAGTGTGCTACGACTATTACACTAATGAAAGTAACTTTTGATCGTAGTGGCGAAGTTGAATTTCTTAGTTTTTCTGATAGTGCCGAACCAGAGTTTGTAAGTTTAATGCAAGAAATTAAAGATAAACTCGATTTCAAAAGTATTTATAGAGACCTAAAAACAAAACAGAAAGAACTTAAACAGGTTTTAATTCCAATTCACATTGATTTCGAAAAGATGGATGAATGTAAATCGACAATTACATCTGCAAACCTACAGAAAGCATATCGTTTTGCTGGAACTCCGATTTCAGGAGAATATTTTATGTATCCAGCTCTTTACGGCAGGTACGTCGTAGGAAGAACAATTGAGTGAGAAAAGTGAACAAGAATCTAGCTAATCACTTAGTCTTTATTTTTGACTGATTACATAATATCCTAGTTTAATCTTAGAATAGAATGTTACAATGCAAGAAAACGTTTCAAAAAATTTACTTATTACATATTACGAAAATGATTGCAGTAACGAGGAGATTGCTCTTGTCGAAAGCTAGTATCTAGCAATTCCAGCACCTGGCAACGAAGATCAGGATGGTGTTGAAGATGCAGTGGATAGATGTCCTAATACGCCGATAGGCATGCCAGTAGATGCCTATGGATGCCCGCTCTTTTAATGACTAGGGGTTGCGAATAGGACCTTAATATCCTAATTTATTTAGGCAATGGCTGTCATTCAGGAATCTCCCAATGATGGCCACTGCCTTTTTTTATTCCTTTACTCCTAAAAATAGTACCCATGTTTACGGTAATTGAAATTATCAGATAAATTCCACTTTACTGCTTTTATCCATGGCTTCTCTATACACTTATTCATCACCTGATCTCTTCAATAATCATTCAGACCTTATTCTGTGGCGTGTTCGATCTGACCTAAGCTTCAGACCCACTACTACAGATCGGTCGCGCTTTCCGCTATATCTTTTGCCCACAAAAGGATGCCGCTGCTATCTCTCACGCAAGATCATATCTTTTAACATCTACTTTTAGCTATCCATAATATACTTTCCCCGCAGTGACAAAGAACAGGATATCAGAAAAGCGTGGCCGGCAAACTACATTGCAAATGCCGACTATTGGTATATGCTTGTCCAAAATGCCGAGGAGAAAAGTAAAGATGTATTCAGCAATTAAGCTAAAAACCTTCGTTGTAATCAGTCCCTTTTTTCTGAACTGCTTCAAATGACCCTGGATAACACTTGACTAAACCAGTTTGATTTTATTTTTCAGGATGTTAAAATTTACAGCTGCATCAAACTTAAGTTCTTTATAGTTTAAACAAGCACTGAGTCTAATAACTTTGCATTTTTTACGATACAGCATAAAAATAAATGACCGAAAAAAGTACATATCATCCCTTTTCGGTCATCTTTTTTTAATTATGATTATTTAATCATCTATACTCTGATTGCTATCTACTGTAAGATTCCCAGTCAATATTATCTTTCGCCCATTGTTTGGCAGAGGTTGTCGGAATTCCTTTCTTGCCATTGAAGGTATTCTCCAGCGGCCAGGAAACACCTCTTCCCACTCCGAATATAGAACGGTACTTTTTAATAAAATTGGTAGGATCGTTTTTAAGGTCATTTGTAATCTCTTCCATATCAGAAAGCGTACGCTCATACTTCCGGCCTGATAATGATTCTGCAATATCAGCCAGATCTCCGTAGGTAATCGTATCACCGGCGATATAGACGATCTCATTTTCGATCTGTGGTTCTATAAAGAAAATCTCAGCGGTAAGCCGCCCAATATCATCCGGTGTGGTCAATGTAACTGCCGTATCCCATCCACCTATAGCATTGATCGATCTATTTTCCAGATCTAAAATGCCGAAGAACGGTTCAAAAAGATAACTGGTAAACATACCTGTGGAAATAATAACCCATTTTGTGGTACTTTGTGATCTCAAAAGCTCTCTCACATCAAGCTGCTCATCAAAAAGATCCTGCGCACTTCCCCGCCCTATCACTTCAAAGTCCACTCCGAACTGCCAGGGAAAATATCTTTTGACACCGGCATCAATAACCGCATTGGCCAACTTCAGCTGAAAACCTCCTGCGCCTGTTCCATAACCTGTACACGAAACAATAGCGTCGTAATTTCTGAAAATATCAATAAGCTCAGAAGAGGGAGCGGACAGATCCCCCGCGAGCAATTCCACACCCAATTCCCGGATCTCTGTAACATTCTTTTTCTTATCCGGATCTTCAGAGTTGATCGTTGCTTCTCTCAGCAGTACGGTTACTGTGACGTTATTATAGTTTTTAGCCTTTTTTGATATATTTCGGATAACAGGCATACCTAACTCACCTGCACCCAAAATTAAAACTGATGTATTTTCCATATTAAAATAATTACAATTTGAATCCATTATCCTAATGAATTCTTTTTCATATGCAAAATTACCACCTTCAAACCCCAAAAACAATAAGACACCTCATTGTGAGCTACTTACATCCATGTTAGTTTTTTGAGTTTTAGTCACATTAATTTTAAATGAAGGTCAAATTTTATTTTCTAAATGCATCTTTATTATAAAGTTCCTTTTGCAAAAGTTTTTTCATCAGAAAAATCTATCTTTATTAGCATTAAATATACTTTATGGAAAGACTGATGACGGACGAAGAAATCGTAAATGCCTGGGACGACATTTGCAAGGTACTGAACAAAGAACAGGATCAGCTCAAACATGATATACTAAATCATGTCGGCAACAAATGGTCACTCTTTGTCATCCATGCCTTGGGAATAGACGGTAAAATGCGTTTTACAAACCTGGAGAACCACATTAAGGGTATCAGTCAACGGATGTTGACCAAATGCCTGCGCGAACTGGAGAGAGACGGGCTCATTTTACGGACCGTCCATCCCGAAGTTCCGCCAAAGGTCGAATACGAATTAACAACTTTAGGCCGTGGCTTATTGGTGCAGGTTACTCCGCTTTGGTTATGGATTGCCCGTAACAGCAATCAGCTGAACCAGGCAAGAGAAAACTATACGAAATAGGCCAAAGGCCGATGGACATATCTGAAAATGTTTGTTGAACACCATTTCGTTGCTGCAATGGTTGTTCAACAAAGTACATTTTAACAGCTAAACTTCCGAAAGATGACAATTATAAGACTTTTTCTATAGAAGAATAATAAAAAATTATGAAAAAATAAATGTCATCGGATTATCGATTGTGAGCATATAGTTGGCTAATGTTTCACCACAAAACGCTTGTCCGCACCTCCTTTAAGGATTGTCTCCAATGCATCCGGCAGGTCTTCAATTGAAATGACCTGTACCATTTCTGATAAAAAATCCGGTTTGAAATCATCAGCAAGACAACTCCATATTTCCTCTTTAAAGGATAACGGCTGCTCCACGGAATCAATACCAATCAATCTGACCCCTCTCAAAATAAAGGGATAAATGCTCGTAGCCAGGTCCCCGGATGCCACATTGCCGCAACAAGTTACTGCACCACCATATTTGAGAGACTTGATCATTCCGGACAATATGTTTCCGCCAACGCAATCGATACCTCCGGCGAAATCGGTGGCTGACATTGCCCGTGCATCATATTTTGAGGTAAAATCTTCCCTGGAAATCACTTCTGATGCTCCAAGTGTATTCTGTATATAATCATTGTTATTTTTTCCGGAGATTGCGACCCCATCATATCCGATCTTTGAAAGGATAGCGGTAGAAATACTGCCTACGCCTCCCGTAGCACCGCTCACTACGATTTTCCCCTTATCCGGAGTTAGTCCTGATTTAATCAGGTTAAGTACCGAAATACCTGCTGTTAAGCCCGCAGTACCGTAACACATTGCTTCAAACAACGTTAATCCCTGAGGCAATCTGATCACCCACGCGGCAGGAACACTAATATATTGTCCGAAGCCACCCCAGGTATTCATCCCAAGGTCATATCCCGTGACAATAACAGAATCTCCCTCTTTGAATAAGCCTGACTTTGAAGAAATCACTTTTCCGGCTGCATCAATTCCCGGTATATGAGGGAATTTTCTCGTTACCCCCTTGTTTCCGGAAGCCGACAAAGCATCTTTATAATTCACGGATGAATATTCCACTTCTATCAATACCTCATTTTCAACCATTTCGCTGAATGGTACCTCTTCAACAGCGTTATTGTAAACACCTTCACTTTCTCTCACCATCAAGGCCCTGAATGTTCTGCTCATAAGAATAATTTTTAGTAAATTTGATAATTAAATTATTAATAAACAATAACTTACAAAAAGGCCATATACTGCATAAAAGTATAGTTTATTGATTACCAGACGATAAAATTATGTCAGAGATAGAAAAAATTGAAACGGTCTGCCCATCGGATGTTTTCCTGCAGGTCATCAAAGGAAAATGCAAAACAACTATTATTGTCCTGATCAAGAAAAAAAGGAACCGCTTTACTGAGATGAAAAAAACACTCCCCACCATCAGTGAGCGGACAATCGCCAAACAATTGAATGAATTGGAAAGCGATGGCATTATTACCCGCAAGGTTTTTAATGAAGTTCCTTTGAGGGTCGAATATTATTTGACAGAATACGGGGAAAGTATTTATCCCATCGTTCGGGAAATGCGTAAATGGGGTTATATGCATCTCCAACATTTCAAGGGAGATAATGAAAAAGAGCTAAAAAGACTCGGGCAACAGACATAACTTCCTATCTATAGCTATCTTTAATACGATTGGTTTGCTGTGCCTGCTTGCCAGGATGCCGTAGCATTTCGGTTAATATAAACCGAAGTACCGCAGTTGAATAAATTTCAGGCGGCTTTTTCTAGCGGCATCTCTTAGATCATTAGACAATTGTAAGTGTTCCAGATTTTTAACTAGCACAGATTAGATCAAACATTTAAAGGTTGAAAAAATCCACTATTCTTCCAAAGATTGATTTCTTTGGTTTACCGGGTTTTCCGTATAGTCTCTGCGGGTTTTTCTCCTTCATATAATTTTCAAAACTAAAGTAGTTATCTTCATCAGCGTATTTTTCAATACATATAGCATAATAAAAGGCCTGAAAATCTTTTATAGCGTTTTCTTCCCTGTCGGTAATATCTGCCAATTGATAAATTTTGTCAAGCAGGTTTTACAGCAGATCATTCAGATCCTGGTCCTCCAATACCCTTCCAAAGCAATCAATTGTTTCTAAATCGGCATTAGATCGAACTCTCTTTTTTGCTTGAAATCTTTAAAAGTATAGGCAAAATGGCCTTCCGTAATGCAGCGCTTTTCGACCGGGTGTATCTTTAAATATTTGTATAACAATACAGCCTCAATATTATTGATCCTAATACTGAAAACAGTATACTGTATCTGTGTAGGGGAAACGTTTGACTTAGCAGTATTTAAATGCATCATAAATTAAGATTGGCTTGTTAATATATTAAATATTACGACAAGTAAAAAATCAGAAAAAAATGGGTTAGTTTTTTTTCTGTACTTAAAATCATCTACAATACATTGAAATTATCAGCACATATTTAAAACAAACTATATATCGGTGTCCCGTAAAATTGGACGTGCCCTACTTTCATTTTTAGTAAATGATTGCAGGACCGCGCTGTCCGCTTTATCTTTTGCCCTGGCAAAAGGATGCCGCTTCCATTCCTCACGCAATATCATATCGTTCTGATCACTACTTTCACTTATCCCTAAATTCCTCCCTCCCACTGGCAAAGCACATTTTCTCCAGCGCGCCATCCTTCACAAAAAAGAGCTTTCTGCCCCCCGAAACATAGCAAATTGCAGGCTGTCTTCCCTGAGGCAACTCCTTTCACCCTGCAATTCCCTATGAAATCACATTGCTTTTTAACCCAAATATTTTTTAGATAATAATTGTGGGGATCACTTTTTACAAAAGAACAGTCGAAAAAGACATTCAAAAGTACATAGGGTAAATGTAACACTAGCTGCCAATACTTTAATTCTAACTTGCCCCGACATTGGTTCCGGTAAATTGTTGCACGTTACTATTTGTAGTACCTCTGGGCCACCAAATTCAGTTATCATTATTTTTCTATAAAACATCTTTTCCTTAATTTTTTCGTTTTTATTGCTTTTAATAGGGAAACCAAGGGATATTTCTGCCAATAACAACTTAATATTATTCTACATGCATTACCTCAATACTAAATTTTGTCCAACTCAGTTTGGTAGCGCCAAGAAACCTCTTTCCAGTTGATGATTTTCCAAATATTTTCCAAATAATCCACTCTTTTATTCTCATGCTTCAAATAATAAGCGTGTTCCCAAACATCAATACCCAAGATTGGAACACCTTTGATCTCGGCAGTATCCATAAGCGGATTATCTTGGTTGGGTGTCGAAATAATTTGTAGTGCACCATCTTTGATAATCAACCAAACCCAACCGCTTCCAAAACCTTTCAATCCAGCTCCATTTACTACTTTTTTAAGATTTTCCAAACTACCAAACTGATTGTTAATGACTTTGGACAAACCTTCTGAAAGTTCTGTGGCCACAGGTGAAAGACTTTTCCAAAACATTGCATGGTTATAATGTCCACCTGCATTATTTCGCACAGCAACAGGGTATTTTGAAATATTTATGAATAATTCTTCTAATGAAAGATTTTCAATTTCCATTTCATCTAAAGCTTTGTTTAGATTATCTACATAGGTTTTATGGTGTCTATTGAAGTGAATATCCATCGTTTTCGTATCGATAACGGGCTCTAGTGCACTTATTTCATAAGGCAACGGTTGTAATGTGTATTTCATTTTTTTAAATTAAATGGATGAATAATTATTGATGATTGACTGATTTGTTCCAAATATTCTACGAATTAAAATTTCATAAGTTTCTGCCTTTTCAATCTGAATATTGAAAGCCTTGCGTAAAGTGTAAATCAATTTTTCAGGATCCTGCAATAACTTGGTGAGTACGACACCATCCTGGCTTCTGTGTTTAAATTGATTATTTTGAAGCGTATAAACTCCGTTTTCACCTCCTCTTGTAATAATTAAATTTTTCACAAAGCCCGATTGAGGATTTGTTGACATATACCAGTTGGCAACTTCTAGATCCTGTACATTACTTTGTTCATTTTCAAAACTGTACATTTGAAACCAATCCTTATTCCAGTATTCAAGTGTATAAAAAGTCTCGTTTCTCACAATTCGATACCCGCTTTTAGAATTCATATTTTTTGCATTGCTAATTAGGGGGACAGGAAAACAAGGTGTAGTTACACCGAAACCGGTATCCACCAAATAATCTTTACCATCGAGACTAACAATAATAAAAGCATGTGTTTTGGGCGATAAAGAGCTATCAGCCTTTTTCCATAATACTCTTCCTAAAAGGATTTTTTTTTGAAACCCTATAATTTCCAATACATAATTAAGAAGCAGATTTTGCTCATAACAGTACCCTCCACGCTGTTGATGAACTAATTTTTCAAAAATATGTTCTATTTGCAGATTTACCATCGAGACTAACAATAATAAAAGCATGTGTTTTGGGCGATAAAGAGCTATCAGCCTTTTTCCATAATACTCTTCCTAAAAGGATTTTTT
>NZ_JAGIPR010000018.1 GCF_017877355.1 Chryseobacterium jejuense
TTGAAAAAGTAGGTGGCCGACTCGGTAGCTCAGCTGGTAGAGCAATACACTTTTAATGTATGGGTCCTGGGTTCGAATCCCAGCCGGGTCACAAACTAAAAAGCTGCTGTTTTTAGTAGTTTTTACAAAAAATAATTTACTTGAAAAAGTAGGTGGCCGACTCGGTAGCTCAGCTGGTAGAGCAATACACTTTTAATGTATGGGTCCTGGGTTCGAATCCCAGCCGGGTCACAAATGAAAAGAACTACAATTTTGTAGTTCTTTTTTGTTTTATACTGTATATTTCATGACAGTAACTTTTGATATTTTTGATCAGCAAAAGCACCAAAGACAAACTTTTCAACAGTTTGATTTTCAATATCAGTTTCCATTCTGAGTTTCTCAGTGTTCATCGCTTCCTGATAGGTGGCTTCAAAGGATTCAGGGAATTGTTCAAGGCTTTCCAGACGGATCGTTCGATACATTGAACTCTCATAGGATAAAAGTTTCCGATATTCAATATTAATGTTGGATTTTATGATGATAATTTAAAGTTATTTTTTTTAATATGTGAATATAGTTTAGTGTTTTATATTTAATAAGTTAAAATTATACATAGTTTTTCGAATGTTGTACAGAAAATGTAACACTTTAAACTTCAGGTAGTCTTATTATATAGATATTGATGATATAAATTATGTATATTTATATCATGAATTAAAGAGAATATCAAATTATTGACAGGTTTTTTAACTTATCCATAAAAAATGCATAAGTAGGTATATGAAAATACCATTGAAAAGAAAAAAGTAAATTAAAAACTAGTTATTATTAAAAATATTGTAACATATTCAATACTCATAAAAGAGATGATGATCTGTGCAATGAGCATAGGTATATTGTGGTGTATTGTCTCATGTAATAAGAACTCTCAGGACAAAGAGAGGGATAAGTTTGACTCTGTTCTGATAAAAAAGAGTGCAGACTTACAGCTTGGAGGTGAGTACGAAGCACTTATTGAACTTAATGTTGAGTATCTGAAAAAAGCAAACAAAATGAGATATAAAGAAGGAATTGCCCTTTGTTATCTTAATATGGCAGAGGTAAATATTTCTGCAGGAAACTATGAGAAAGCTTTATTTTTTTTCAATAAGGCAGAAAACGACCTGAAAAATTCAGAAAATGGTTTTCATAAGGCAGCTTTCTATGATGATTATAGTCTGTATTATTCTCATCTTAAGTTGCATGATAAAGCCATAACATATAATAGTAAAGCATTTTTATATCTAAAAGAAGCAAAAGATTCAGAACTTAAAAGAAAACTTCTTCCCAGGCTTCATATCAATAAAGGTATTAATTATATTTTTAAAGGATGGTATGGAACTTCTCTGAAATCCTTTCTAAAGGGAAATGCATTGGAAAACTCAGCATATAGTAACTGTATGGTTGCTCAATACTATCTATTCAGGCACCAAACGGATTCTGCAGAGGTATATATTAAACGGGCGGATGAAAAGATGCTCAGCCAAAAGACAAGTGATGCAGAATCTCTATGGGTGTATTATACCATGGGATACTACTATAATGAGGTAAATAATAATGAACAGGCAGAAAAGGCACTTAAAAAAGCTCTTGAAATCAATATTAAAACAAGACGTACTTATTCTTCACATATCCAAAATGTTTATAAATCTCTTGCAGAGCTTTACAAAAAAAAGAATGATGGAGGTAAAGCTTATTACTACTTGAGAAAATATATGGAAGAGGAAGGGCGTTTGGATGTGGCACGCCTCGATACAATGAATAAAGCAACGGAGAATTTTATTTCCGAGCTAAAGCCTGAGTCTGACTGGCACAGAAGTGATTTGCCTCTGGCTATTGCGCTATCCATCACTGCATTAACTGTTTCCGGTATATATGTTCAGAAAACAATTAAAACTCAAAGGCTCAGAAAAAGAGCTTTAAAGGAAGAAACAGAAGAATTGAAAAGCCATGTAAGAGCAAAAATGCTGAAGGAAGTGACTGAGCTCGCCCAAAAAAACGATTCCTCATTCCTGATGAAATTTAAAGACCTGCATCCGGATTTTATAAATACTCTTTTAAAAATCAATCCGGATCTTGAAAACTCTGAGCTTACCTTTTGTGCCATGCTGAAACTTCATTTTTCATCCAAAGAAATTGCCGATTATACCTTTGTACAGCACAGATCTGTTCAACAAAAAAAATACAGAATAAGGAAAAGACTTAATATTCCCGGAGAAGAGGACATTTATGTTTTTTTTGATAAAATTAGCAGTTAAAAGAATAATGAACTAATGCTGTTATGTGCAATTTAAAAAAATGTAATACCGCTTTGTTTAAAAAGTCATTTTTTAATCTTAATTTATACAAAAATTCAGTTAAAGGAAAAAGCATTATGATCCGCGTTTTACTTTTTATTGTACCCATTATTCTGATGTCTTGTAACCCGAATTCCAGGGAATACGAAAAAAGCTTTGACATCCCTTTAATGAAGCAAAATGAAGAATTCAGATTAGCTGGACAATATGATTCTTTGGTTGATCTTAATAAAAAATACTACAAAATAGCAGAGAAAATAGGGTATGAAGATGGTAAAGCTTTATGTTATATAAATTTAGCGAGAGTCAATATATCCCTGGAAAATTATCAAAAATCCAATATTCTTTTTAATAATGCTCAGGAAATTCTGGAAAAATCAGACAATCCTTTGCATAAAGCTATATTTTACAATTATTACGGTAGACTTAATTCTGAGCTGAGAAGAATTGATAAAGCATTTGAGTACAATAATGAGGCATTAAAGAATATTGAGAAAAGTGAGGATTCCGAATTAAAAAGGAGAACTCTTTATAATATTTATATAGAACAGGGAGATTATTATACCCAAAAAAAGAATCCCAAGGCTGCTCTGGAATATTTTCAGGAAGCAAGAAAATTTGATAAAACCGGTATTGCAGATTGTACAATAAGTGATTATATATACATGCATAAAAATAAGGATTCAACTTATAAATATATAACAAGTGCTTATCATAAAATGATTGTCAGAAATAAAGAGGATGCTATTGCTCTTAATATTCATACAATTATGGGGGAATATTACCTTTATTATAATGAACATGATAAGGCAGAAAAAGAATTTTTAAGGGCTTTGGAGATTGATAAAAAAACCAGACATATTTTTGCTCAGTATACAAAGTATATTTATAATGATCTTAGGACTTTATATGAAATAACAGGAGATAAAGAAAAAGCTTACTTTTATCTGAATGCTTACACTGAAGCAAAAAATAAGACCAATGCAGCATTATTGGCAACCATTAATCAGGATATGGAATCTTTTATTTCAGTATCAAAAACTGATGCTGAACAACATAGAAGTAAGGTTCAATGGGTTATTTTTCTGTCTCTTGCAGGACTTTCTTTACTGGCAGTCTATTCGTGGAGAATCATCAATATTTTGAGGAAAAGAAAGGCTGACCTGAGATCTGAGGCTGAAAACCTGAAAAACAGGATTCATGATAACAGGCAGGAAGAAATCATTGAGATGGCCAAAAGGAATGATTCTGGATTTCTTATTTGTTTTAAAGAAGTATATCCTGGATATATAGAACAACTTTTAGCCATTAACTCTAACCTTGAAACTTCAGAGCTGGTTTTCTGTGCCATGCTGAAGCTGCATTTTACTTCTAAGGAAATTGCCAATTATACACTTGTTCAGCATAGAACCATTCAGCAGAAAAAATACAGGATCCGGAAAAAAATGAATATTCCCACAGAAACAGATATTTATGTTTTCTTTGATCGTATTAAATGATTAATGAACGTTGTTCTTAATAAAAAAATTATCTCTCTCTTAGATTAAGATAATAAAAACATCATATTCCGTGTCTTTCTTTACTTGTTACTTCTTTTTTTATTTCATGCAGTTTTGATGAAGAAGGGAAGATTCCGGACGCTGGGAGAGTATGATTCTCTGGCTACTCTAAACAAAAATTATTAGCGGCAGACGGAAAAGTGAAGTATAAGGCCAGAAAAGCTTTATGCGGTGTGAATTGGGTGTTCTGTGCTCTGCTGAAACTTCATTTTACTTCCAAGAAAATTGCCCAGCTATGCTTCTATCCAGCACCGGACTGTTCAATAGAAAAAATATAGAAGCAGAAAACAGTTTAACCTTCCAACAGAAACCAATATTTTGATCAGTTTTTTGATGACTTAATGTAGAAAAAAAACTGTCTGATGCATCACATCAGACAGTGTTTCGAAATGTTTTTTTTTCGCCACCTGAATTTTCTTAGTGGTCTTGAGTCCAAATATGAAAATTTTTAATCAAATAATAAAAAATAGGTCTACTACACGAGTACTACAGATCATGTTTTTGTGTTTAATACATTGAAAATCAATCTATTGATTATTTTGTGTGTTTTTGATGTTAATGCATATGAATTTTAGGAAGCTCTATGAAATGAAGTCCTAAGAATATAAGATATGAACTATTTCAAAAGAACTTTTTGTATTTTTTATCTAAACATTTCCTATTATGTTCTATTTATAAAAGTAGTATTTACTTTTTTTGTTTGATTATAGTTGTTTGATAATCAGTGCTGTGTGTTAGTGCTGTACAAGTGTAGTAGGTGTTTTTTTTACTTTTTTCGATTTAAAATATAGATTTGTAACCGTATCTCGAACGTGATGTGATGAATGATTAAAGTTTTTGAGATGATATAACTTGCTAATATAAAGGAAAGTATGTGGTGATTATCAAAAACGATAAAACACTTACAATACAGTTAATTAAAAAATAAAGCACAAATGGGGACTCCGGTAAAGGAATCTACCGGAGATAAAAGTAGCATTTAATTTAGTTGGGAAATAGCTGTCTCAATATTTGAGGCAGCTATTTAATCCGCAAATTATGTTGAGTACATTTTTTAATCATATTTTTTTAAACACAAATGATAGAAAATGAAAGATACTATGATTCAGGATGTTCATATATAGTACATTATGTATATCCTGAAGCATTGGCTGATAAAGCAATGTTTTTTACAGTTGAAGTGTTTAGGGTTTCATTATGTTATCAGAAGAAAGCTGTTGTATTGGCTGAAATCTCGTATAAAACTCTGAAATCAGTGCTTTGTTTAGTATGGTGTATGTTACAGTAATGATGAAACTTTAAAAATATAGTTATAAGAATAAAAAAACACACAAAATAGACCAATCCAAAAACACAAATGAATCTCCAAAATCAGGATCTTAAAAGGAGAGAAGAAATATTTATTTTTTTAGAGGGAAAAACGGCTGTCTCAGTTGAGGCAGCCTTTTTATTATAAAGTTAGGAAGATGGAGCAGGGAAGCAGGAAGTTATTGTGATGTATAAAACAATGATATTGTGACAACCTAAGGAAATTTTGAATTTTATTCTTCCAGTTTTTTATCTTAAATGTCCGTTAAAGAACTCCAGCATGGTTGCTAAGGCCGTTTCAGAATGCATACGCTCTCCGTTTTCAAGAGATTCTTTGGTTGCATCTGCAGCTCGTTTCTGCATATGGATTTCATAATGGGAAATAGCTTCCTGTAAAGAGGTATAGCGGCTATCTGTTAAATGTTCACTGAGTTCCAGGGCATCAAGCATTGCCATATTGGCTCCTTCTCCCGCAAATGGAGGCATAACATGGGCAGCATCACCCATTAAAGTTATATTTGATTTTGTTTCCCAGCTTTGATTCAATGGCATAGCATAGATAGGACGGGGAATGAAAGGAGTAGCAGCATTTTCAAACAGTTCATGCCATATTTCATTCCATTCCGGGTATTCTGTTTTAAACCATTGAAGAATGGCTGTATTATCTGAGAAATCCAGTTCGGAATTTGCTGCCCAGTTTTCATCAGCTTTAAAGCTTGCATAAAATCCAAGATCACCATTTTCCTTTTGGCCCATCAGTATATTTTTAGAATTCCCAAAGGCCATTATTTTCCCACCATTAATCAATGCATTGATACGGGGAGCATGTTGTTTCGAAACAATTCCTTCCAGCATAATAACTCCCGAATACACCGGTTTGTTACCTGTGAGATAAGGACGGATCTTGGAATGAGCTCCATCTGCAGCAATCACAAGGTCTGCATAAGCCGATGTCCTGTTTTTAAAATGAATCAACCAGCCCTCGTTTTGAGGTTCCATGGAGATAAAGTGACTGTCCCATACAACGGTGTCCTGCTGAAGAGATTCCAGCAACATATTTCTCAAAGGCCCACGATCTATTTCAGGACGGAAATGCTCAGCTCCGAAATCCTCGTCTGGTTTGGTATCATGGTCACTGAATAGAATTTCAGCCTGTTCATTCATGATAAGTGTTTTATCTGCCCCGGGGCGGAATGTCTTTTTAAATTCTTCTAGTAAATCAGCTTTACTTATGGCTGCCAGTCCTGAATTTTCATGCATATCAAGGGGAGAACCTTGCACACGTGCTTCTTTATTTAAGTCTCTTTCGTATACTTTTACATGGGCATTTTTAAGCTGTAAAAGTCTTGCCAGTGTCAATCCGGCAGAGCCACCACCTACGATAGCTATTGATATATTGTCTATCAGCATTGTATTTAAATTTTACAGGACAAAATTACTGTCCCTTCAGCACTGATAATAGTATAAATCGGTCATCTTTATTTTTGGATAATTCTTTGGGAGCAACACCAGAAAATTTTTTAACCTCCTTAATGAAATGATTCTGATCTGTATAATTAAGTTCCGGAAATAATCTGCCTTGTGCAATATGCTCTAAAGAAGCTCTGAAACGTAAGATCGTAGAATAGGCCTTTAAAGACAGGCCCAGTTGCTTTGTAAAATAACGATTGATCTGCCTGCTGTTCCAGTTCACTTTTTCAGACAGTTCTTTCACGCTCATTTCGCCTTTTGATGCATAGATCAGCTTAAAAAGCTTACGTTTTTTCTCATCTGTTTTCTGGGGAATAAGTTCCTTTATCTTTTGTATTGCTTTGGTACAGCAAAGTTCAAAATTCTGTAAATCATCAGCTTTAAAGTTCCAGAAATCCTTGGGAAGCTCTTTTGTTGTATTAAGTATGTCGGCAATGGTTGTATTTAAAATATATTCAACGGCAATAGGTTTAAAACTGACAACAAAAGCCTGTGTTTGTGGCAGAATCTGCCTTTGTTCAGGATATGTTTCCAATCCGATAAGAGCCACCTGAAAAGGTTCCGAAGAAGATTGTATAAAAAATAAATCAACCCTTCCATCCGGAATAATAACCACTTCCTTCGCCTCATCCGACCGGTTATGGAAAGTCCCCAGATTTTCTACAAAATCTGCAATACTTTGATCTGGTTCAATGAAATGAAACTGAAAGTCACGATCCATAATAAATAAAAGGGAGTAATATTCTTTAACAGATTAAATTACAAAAATATGCCTAATCCCAGATAAATTATTATTTAAATTAGGTTGAACCAAAATCATATGCCTAAATGAAACCTGTTTATTAGTAGCTCAAAGTCTATGCGCTTATGTAGTTTAATTTTCCACCACATAAGGACACCGAAAATATCACAGGATTTTAAAAATATTTGCGCATTTGTGGGCTTAAAATATACCTGAATATATAAGAAATATACCTGTTTTAATACTTTAAACCAGTCTATTTTTGTGGGTATAACGTAAAAGATTATGAAAGCAATCGTATTGGAACAGTTCGGTGGAACAGAGCATCTTGTTGAAAAAGAAATTGAAAAACCGGGCATCAAAGATCATGAAGTTCTTGTTAAGGTAAAAGCCTTCAGTATCAATCCTGTAGATGTTAAAGTACGGGGTAGAAAGGCTCCACTAGCAGAAAGTCTAGCTCAATATAATCCGTTGATTTTAGGTTGGGATATTTCCGGAGTGATTGTTGAAGCAGGAAGTGAAATCACTTCATGTAAGATCGGAGATGAAGTCTTTGGGATGGTTAATTTTGCCGGACACGGTAAAGCCTATGCTGAATACGTAGCAGTTCCGGCAGAACATTTAGCAGTTAAGCCTAAAAATGTTACACATACTGAAGCGGCGGCCAGCACTTTGGCAGCATTGACTGCCTGGCAGGCTTTTGACAGTTATGGTAAGCTAAGATCAACTTACTCAATAAAAGATCATCATTTCGAAAAATAGTCTTCTTCAAGAATGGCATATTCGTAGTTATCGCTCCATCCGCTTTGTAAGGGAAGTAATTTTCTGCGATGTGCTTCCCTTATCATTCCACATTTTTCCATAACTTTATAAGAGGCAATATTATCAATAGCGCAGCCTGCTTCAATTCTATGGAGTTTTAAATCTTCAAAACCAAATTGGATGATTCTTTCAAGTGCTTCGGTTGCATACCCTTTTCCCCATGTGTCAGGGCTAAGTTTATACCATGTTTCTGCATTTTTGTAATGAAGCTTAATAAGATCAATACCAATAATGCCTACAAATGTATGGTGAATGGTTGTCTCTATTAAAAAAGTAAACTTTTTCTGGTTTTGTCCGGATTCTGTTTCTGATTTCCAGATATCGATTAACTTTTGGGTTTCTGCTATATCTTCAGAGTAAGAACTAGGATTAAATAATGTACTTTCAGGCCTTAATAACATTTCATGTACATTAGAAGTATCGTTTTCGTTGAATGCTCGCAAGATTAACCGCTTGGATTCCAACATAAGGTGATTCATTTTAATAATCTATTTTTTGATTGAATATGGAAAAGCAAGATATAAATAATAATTAGCATTTAGTCTTGGAAAGCTGTTTGAAATATAAATGCAGTTAGAGAAATCATATTTTTTATAATTACGGTTTCCCATAAGTTACATATCGGGGCGTTGCCTAATATTGCAATATAATCCCATATTGACCATGGAAATTGTATTCATTATTATTTTGATCCTATTGGTGTTTTATGCATTCGGAGCATCAGGAAAATTAAAAAAGGAAATTCTTAAAAAAGACAATCAGATTGCAACGTTAAGTAGAGAAAACAGCCAATTAAAGGCTGATGTATCCAAACTTCAAATGGATAAAGTGACTTTGACTAAAAAAATAGCAGAGTTGCTACAGCATAATGATGCTAGCTGGTGTTTCACATTTGTTACAATAAGATAAAGAATAATAATACTCCATTGGTTTTCATGAAAACAGATAGGGTTTCCCATATGGGTTAGTAGCAAAGTCTCTATATTTGAATGATGTAACGCATTATAAATGTTTTATGATGCCAATGAAAAAGAAGAATAATATGCAAGAAGAGAAAATTGACTTTTTACACCATAATGAGTCAGCATGGAACAAACAGGCATTGGAACAGAACGAATGGTCGCAGGCTGTAAGTACAGAACTCATCAATGATGCAAAAGAAGGAAAATGGGAAGTACACCTTACGCCAAAGCCTTTAAATAAAGCATGGTTGGGAGAGGTTAAAGGAAAGAAAATTTTGTGTCTGGCATCAGCTGGAGGACAACAGGCTCCGGTATTGGCTGCTATAGGTGCCGAGGTTGTTGTTTTTGATATTTCGGAAGAGCAGTTGAGACAGGATGAAAGGGTAGCAGAGCGCGACGGATTATCTTTGAAAACCGTTCAGGGAGATATGAGAGACCTGAGCGCTTTTGAAGATGAGTCTTTTGATATGGTTTTTCATCCCATATCCAATCATTATGTGGAAGATGTAAATCCTGTATGGAGAGAAGCCTACAGAGTATTGAAAAAAGGTGGCTCTTTATTGTCCAGTTTTTTCAATCCGGTTGTCTTTGTAGCAGAACGCAATCCACAGGATATGGCAGACGGAATTATCAGACCTAAATATACTTTGCCTTATGCAGATATCAGAGACCTGGATCAGGAGCAGATTGCCCGGAAAATGGAGAATCAGGAAGCTTTGGTATTTGGACATACTCTTTCAGATCTGATTGGCGGACAAATGAAAGCTGGTTTTGTTATTGAAGACTTTACAGAAGAAATGCAACCAAATCCAAGGTTTTTAATAGATAAATTCCTGCCAACTTTTATGGCGACAAAGGCTGTTAAATTAAGCTAAGAGTTTTAAACTTCTAATATTTGCTGAGAGTATAATTGAAGACATAATCGTTCCCCTTCCTCGGAGGGGCGGCAAAAGTTCAAAGAATTTTTGGCGGGGTGTTTCCTCAACAGATCTTCGATGTATATTTTAAACCAAATTCACAGAATTATCCCTATTTTAGACGGCTAAAAATAGATAGCGCTGTAATTTCCAATGGATAAATCATCGATTAATAATTATTTCCATTCCCTGTTCAGTATCAAAGATGAAGTGGTGGAGAAAATCACGGAAACCTTCAAATCTTTTGATGTTAAGGCTAATGCTGTTTTACTGGATCAAAATACCATCAGTACCAAGACCTATTTTCTGGAAAAAGGATACGTTCGTTCCTATCTGCTGAATGAGGATAATGAGGAAATTACCACCAATATTTACGCTGCACCGTGTTTTGTGAACGATTTTTTATCCTTTTTCAGACAGCAGCCAACCAAAGAAATCTATCAGGCTGTTACAGACTGTACATTCTGGGAAACCGGATTGGAAAACGTGCAATATAACTTTCACAATATTCCTGAATTCAGAGAGTTCAGCAGGCTTCTTTTTGTCCTGAATTATCACAATATTCACGACAGACTGATTGAAATGGCAAGCCAGAAAGCTTCAACACGTTATGCTAATCTGATGAAGAAAGATCCGGATATTTTTCAACATGTTCCGTTGAAGATTATTGCTTCTTACTTAGGAATTAAGGACAGTTCATTAAGCAGAATCCGAAGAGACATTAATAAGTAAAAGGCTGGAAGCTGGAAGAGGGAGGCTGGAAGTTATTGCAGACGGAGTATTCATGATGATTTTTTATTTAATTGAGTATTTGTAAAGGTTGGAAGCGGGAAGCTGGGAGTTATTGCATACGGATAGTTTATGATGATTTTTATTTAATTAAGCATATATCAAATCTGCAGTGTACAATTTTATCGTAGATAAAATTTTTGCGCCTTAAAAATATTCTCAGTATCCAAAATCATTTGCGCCTTCGCAATTTCCAACAAACTCATTCATATAACAAGAAAATCTTTAAAAGTAGAGTAAAACTTATTTTAGGACCTCCATAACTCCCAGCTTCCAGCCTCCTTCTTCCAATCTTAGCCTCCAAATTATCATTTCTTTTCATTTGTCAAGTGATAGATTGAAATTTGTCATCCATCTTTGCTAAAAATAATTTCATGAACAAAAAACATATAGTAGTTGTCGGATTAGGAGGTGTAGGTGGATATTTCGGGTTTAAAATTAACCAGAGTAATGAGACTTCCGGAAAATATACTGTTTCCTTTGTAGCAAGGGGAGAAACTTATGATAAAGTAAAAGAAAACGGATTAATTTTACTTTCACCGGAACACCCCAATGATCGCACCCATCCGAATGGAATAGAACAGAATATCAGTGATATTAAAAATCCTGATCTTGTCCTGATCTGTGTAAAGGAATATGATCTGGAGAATGTCTGCAGACAGCTGAAAGAGGTCATCACTAAAGATACAATATTACTTCCTATGATGAATGGAGCAGATATTTACGACAGAATCCGAAAAGTAATTCCGAATCATGTTATTCTGCCAACCTGTATTTATGTAGCTTCTCATATTAAAGAAAGAGGAACGGTGGAACATAAAGGAAAAGCAGGAAAGATGATTGTAGGAAGAGATCCGGAGCATTTTTCCACTGATATTGCATGGGTAACAGATCTTCTTCAGGAAAGCAAAATTGATTTTGATTTTAAAGACAATTCTACAACAGATATCTGGACTAAGTTTATCTTCATTGCAAGCTTCGGACTGGTAACTGCTAAGTACAATTCATCCATAGGAACCGTTTGTACTGATGAGCTGCAGAAACAGGAAGCAACAGAAATTATGAAGGAAATAAAACGGATTGCAGGTCAAAAAGAAATTCATCTTTCCGAAGATATTATAGAGAAAACCTTTGAAAAAGCGTCTACATTTCCTTTTGAAACGCCAACATCTTTACAGCTGGATATTCATTCCGGAAAAAAAGAGAATGAACTGGAACTGTTTGCCGGAGCGGTTTTGAAATATGGTGCAGAGGTGAGTATTGAGACTCCTTATACTCAGAAAATCTACAGTGAGATTAAAGGGAAATAGGTAAGCAAAATCAAAAAGAAATTATAAAGAGGCTGTCTCAAAAGTGTCATTCTGAACGAAATGAAATGTAGTGAAGAATCTCATGTATTTGTTTATCAAAGAGATTCTTCCTTCGTCAGAATGACAAAAGCCAAATTATTTGACTTTTGAGACAGCCTCTTTATTTATAAAAGCAGAATAGGCATAGTAATTTGTAGCTTTGAATTAAGCTCCGTGCATGAATTGCTGTCGATCCAATAATACTTCTTCTGTTTCTTTATGATCCGGATCATCAATACAGCAGTCTACCGGACATACCGCCTTACACTGAGGCTCTTCATGAAAACCTTTACATTCTGTACATTTTCCGGAAACAATATAATAAACATCATCAGAAACTGCCTGATTGTAGGTATCTGCGTCTGCTTCTGTACCATCCGGGAAGGTGATATGCCCTGAGAGTTTCGTTTTATCCTGCCAACGCCAGTCGATGGCTCCTTCGTAAATGGCTGAATTAGGGCATTCAGGTTCACAGGCACCACAGTTGATGCAGTCATCTGTTATTTTAATAGCCATATTCTTTATTTTTAAAATGTTGTAAAAAAGGGATTCCTTCAACATTGAACTGTTTTAGAAATCCCTACTAAACTTAATTAAAACAGTTCCAACAATTTATTACATCATAAACTGTGCAAACTTGTATTTTGAATCTGTTAATCTGCCGCAATCTCTATGGAAAGGCCATCCATTTGGGCGGTCAGATAGATTTGACATGCTAACCTGCTGGTTTCCTTGGAAGTGAAGAGCTCTGAAAGAAGAGCATCCTCCACATCATTTTTTTCAGGCAATGACGGTTCATTGTTCAGAATAAAACAATGGCAGGTGGCACATATTGCCATTCCGCCGCACATGGCTTCCATAGGGAGTTCATAGGCTTTACAGATATCTTTTAAAGTGAGTCCCATCTCCAGTGGGCAGATCAGAGTATGTTCAATACCGACCTGATCTGTCACTGTGATTGTAATTTCATCTTTCATGGTTATTAGTCAATTGTTGCTACTACTTGCTTTTCTGCTTGTTTCTTCGTTCCGTCAAAACCTTCGATACCGCTTACCGTAGTATATTTCAGAACAAACTTTTTATTAGGATTCAGTCGCTGGTAAATGCTTTGGCAGGCAATAGCCGCTTCATGGAATCCACATAAGATCAGCTTCATTTTAAAAGGATAGGTATTAATGTCTCCTACAGCATAAATCCCACCGATATTCGTCTGGAAATCTGTGCTGTTATCCACTTTAATGGCATTTTTTTCCAGTTCCAGTCCCCATTCTACTAAAGGGCCAAGTTTAGGAACCAATCCGAACAAAGGAATGAAATAATCTGTTTCAATGGTTTGAATAGCGCCTTCTTTTTCCACCACAATTTCCTGTAGCGAACCTTCTCCTTTAATACCGATAACTTCTGCCGGAGTAATCAGGTTGATTTTTCCTTCATGCTTTAATTTTTTCACCTTTTCCACGGAATCCAGAGCTCCTCTGAATTCATTTCGTCTGTGAATTAAAGTTAATGAGGAAGCTATTTCTGCTAAATGTATCGTCCAGTCCAGAGCAGAATCACCACCACCGGCAATCACCACACGCTTTCCGGTATAATCTTCCGGCCTTTTGATAAAGTAATTAACCCCGCGGTCTTCATACAGAGAAATGTTTTCAATAGGCGGTTTTTTAGGTTCAAAACTTCCGAGACCCCCGGCAATAACTACTGCTTTAGCTCTGTGTTTTGTTCCTTTATCGGTAATCACTTCGAATAGGTTTTCTTCCAATTTCAGAAGATGTACAGCTGTTTCATTGAGAGTGAATCCGGGTTCAAACTGTTTGATCTGTTCATATAAATTATCAACCAGTTCACCAGCCAATACACTCGGGAATCCGGGAATATCAAATATGGGTTTCTTGGGATATAATTCTGATAACTGGCCTCCCATCTGGGGCAATGCATCAATAATATGGCAACGCATTTTGAGAAGGCCGGCTTCAAAAACCGTAAATAACCCTGCAGGGCCGGCACCAATGATCAGTATATCTGTTTCTATCATGTTATGAGTGATTTATTATCGTTTTTTCAATTTTCTTTGTGGTGGCTATGCTGATAAGTTTATCCAATTTACCGGTATAGAATGCTGAGATCTGCTTTGGATTTTCACTATCAAATAATGAAGCTCTGAGAATCGGAACACTGAAGGGAAGCGGCCATGCCCGTAATGACTTGGCAATAGCATCCATCGCATTAATTCCCTGCATAGCCTGTAAACCATCTGCCCAGCATACCAGTCCTATAGTTTTATCGGTTAGATAAGGCTCATAAGAATTAGCGGTCACTTCCAGCCAATCAAGGCAGTTTTTCATCACTCCCGGAATGCTTCCGTGATAGAGTGGAGCCAGCCAGAAGTGAAGATCAGCATCCTGAAATAGTTGAGTCATTCGTTCCACCGCCAAAGGTGTTTTGGTGAGCGTTACATCAAATAAAGGAATCCCGGAATCTGCGAGCGTAAAAATATCAGTGCGGATCCCAAGTGTTTCAAGTTGCTCTGATATATAGGCAGAAATCAATCCGGAAGTGGATTCTGTTCTTCTTTCCAGAGATCCGTTGAATATAATTGCTTTCATTTTGTTTTATTTTTTGAAAATTACTTTTGGAAGTCCTATTTCGCCATACATCAGGCTTTTCACCAAAGGTTTTAAAAGTTCAGTAGCTAATACATAAAGGGCCGGATCATGAGAATTACTTGCCCTTACAACAACTTTCTGATCTTTAAAATGTTTTAGATCTGCATAGATCAGGCGGCGCTTCCAGAGATCAAGCAATACCTTTTCGGAACTGTTTAAATCTACATAAACCGCATAAGGTGATAATTTTTCCATGAGAAGCATATAGGCCCAAGGGGGAATAATAGCATCAGTGGAACAAATAATTCCGACAGCCTTGTTTTGATACACAGAATAATCTACTGCCGAAATGGACTCTTTAAATTCCTTTTCCTTGACAATCATTCCCATAAAAAGATGATCTTTAATATCTAATTCTACAATTTCTGTAGTAGGCTTATAATCTAAAAAGTCAAAAGCAATAATGCCTGAAGCAGCTGCTTTATTGACGAAAACCTGAGTATCCATTGCTTCTGTTTTTATCTTGAAATGTTGTGTGCTATCTTATTTTTGAAAGTGCTTCTTCATATTTTTTCTCTACCGATGCCCAGTCTAATACAGACCAGAATGAATCCAGATAATCTGCTCTTTTGTTCTGATAAGCCAGATAATAGGCATGTTCCCAAACATCGATTCCAAGGATTGGAAAACCTCTGTTCACCGGAAGAACATCCATCATAGGATTGTCCTGATTAGGAGTAGAGCTTACCGCAAGAGAGCCATTAAATTTTACATACAACCAAACCCAGCCGGATCCGAATTGTCCAAGCCCGGCCTTTTTCATTTCTGCCTTAAGATCTTCAAGGCTTCCAAAAGTGGAGATGATAGCTTCATTGAGTTTTCCTTCGGGAGTTAATTTTGGTTGTGGAGAAAGGATTTCCCAAAATAAAGAATGGTTGAAGTGCCCACCGCCATTATTTCTCACTGCCGGACTGTATTCGCTGATTCTTTGTAGTAAGGAATCAAGATCCGGATTGGTTTCATTGGTTTGTTCCAGTGCTGCATTCAGGTTATCTACATAAGCCTGATGGTGGCGCTGGTGGTGAATAGTCATTGTATTTTTATCTATAAATGGCTCCAGTGCTTCATACGCATAGGATAACTGAGGTAGTGTAAATGGTTTCATTGCATTTATTTTTGATTAATGTAGGACAAAGGTAGAAATATATTTTAATTAAACAACTTTTTAGTTGTTTTATAGATTGACTGGTTTACGATTTCAAATTGCTGTAAATTAGCTATTTGTGTTTTGTATTTGAAGATTATAGAAAATGACTATCTTTGTTGTTGGAAAATAAAACAACCTAAATATTGTCAAATGAAGAAACCGGCAGCAGATCGCATTCTGATGTTTTTAAAGATGAGAAGGGAAGCCACTTCACTTCTGATTGCTAAAGAATTATCCATCACAAAAGAGGGAGCGAGAAAGCATTTGCTAAACCTTGCAGAGGCCGGATTGATTGAACCGACAATGAAAAGTGAAGGAGTAGGCCGCCCTTCTACTTACTATATTCTTACAGATAAAGGCTTGGCACAGTTTCCGGATACTCATGCGGAAGTAACGGTTCAGCTTTTACAATCTGTAAAAAATTTGTTAGGGGAAAATGCACTGGATTTACTGATTACTGATCGCGAGAAGAGTACTTATGAGCGCTATGAGAAGGTTCTTTCAAAGACCCAAACTTTAGAGCAGCGTCTGGAAGTTCTTACCGAAGCCAGAAGCAAAGAAGGCTATATGGCGGAATGGAAAAAAGAAGGAAAAGACTATTTCCTGATCGAAAACCATTGCCCAATTTGTGCTGCAGCTACTGAATGTCAGGGATTTTGCCGGGCTGAGTTATCCAATTTCCAGTCATTGATTGGGAATGAATATACAGTGGAAAGAGTAGACCACATTATTTCAGGAGGACAGCGGTGCGTGTATAAAATCAGTCAGTAATATATTTCATTATTAATACTTATTCTTAGATATGGCTTTAAAAGCAGTAATTTTTGATATGGACGGGGTTCTTGTGGACTCAGAAGGATTCTGGGCAAAAGCAGAACGGGAAGTATTTTCATCATATGGAGTTCAGATCACGGATGATTTGGCTGCACAGACGAAATATATGACTACGAAAGAGGTAACCGACTTCTGGTATGGACGATTCCCTTGGGAAAACCTTGATGTGCCTACTTTGGAACGGGAAGTAGTCTCCAGAGTTATTGAACTGATCCAGTCTGAGAACTGTACCATGTCCGGAATTCAGGAATTTATTAAAGATCTTAAAAGCAAAGAATATAAAATAGGGTTGGCTACGAACGCTCCTTTACGCGTTGCAGATGCTGTTCTTGAAAAACTTAAGATTCGGGATTATTTTGATGCCGTTCACTCCTCTGAATTTGAAGAGCAGGGAAAACCGCATCCTGCCGTATATCTTAGTTCTGCCCAGCAATTGGGAATCTCACCTGAATATTGTATTGCCATTGAAGACAGCCATTCCGGATTGAAAGCAGCTAAAGCAGCAGGGATGAAAACCGTTGTTTTTACGAATAATGACGAAAGCATAAACTTTGAGCATGCAGATTTTAAAATCCTAAACTTTGAATCCGTTCAGCTGCCTGTCTTCTAAATGTACAGAATATTTACTTCTATCCTCCATCTTCTGACTTTCATCTTATTTAGAGTCAGTATTTTGTAAGGATTTCCATCAGTATTAAAATGGAGATTAATTTTTTGGAAGACTGATAATCCGGATTGAGCTGTTCACGGATTTCCCCCAGAGCCTTACTCAGTTTATTGCTTACAGTTTTGTTGCTTATTCCCAACGCTTCTGCTGTTTCCTGAACAGACATATTTCTTCGGATCCTCATATCATATACCTGCTGTTCAGTGGTGGGAAGCTGAGAAACAACTTCATCAATCATGGATAATAAAGTACTGATCTCATTTTCTTCCAGAATTTCAAAATACTCTGTGTCTGATGCATCTATTTCTGCAGGGATATCAAATTCATCAATACTCAATGTTGGAGGTATTTTTTTAAAGCTATTGTAGTAATCCAGAATCCGGTAATGCAGATGGCGAAGCAGATAGCCTTTTGCACTTCCTGACTCATCCGTTTGTATCATTTCTGTATGTTCAAGGATCTTTATCCATAAATTCTGAAGCAGTTCTTCGGAAACTTCCTTATCCTTTGTCCGCACGAAAACGAAACGGTACAGACTATCCCAGTACCGGTCATACATCAGCATAAATGCAGGTCTGTCACCTGATTTTATTTTCTTTAATAAAGTAGAATCTGTTAGGCTCATATTGCTGCAACAAAATTACCTAAAGGAAAATTAACTTTTTGTGAACTTTAATTATGGTAAGGTTAAATATTTCTGATGAATATCCCTTAATTGTGAATTTAATGTTTAATAAATGTAAAATAGATTGAAAAATCTCAAGATGGTGATATTAGTATGAACTGAATGTTAAAAATGTGTTGGGGAAGTTTCTCATTTTCATAGTCTTATTGATAGAAGTATCGGTGAATACTATAAAATATTTTATGAAACGTTTTAATTATAAAAATATCGAGGCCTTTGTTTTCAGACTCTGGACACGTGAAGTTTCAGAGGAAAAAATCTCTGAAAAAGAAAAGGAAATTTTAAAGAAATGGAAGTCTCATGCAGAAAAAGACCTGGATGAAGCCCATCTGCAGGAATCTAAAAAAAGAGTGCTGGCTGGACTGGAACATTATTTTGTTCCTTATGAAAAAATAGGATACAGAAACCGTTTTCAGAAGAATGTGTACAAAATTGCAGCGGTCATTATTCTGCTTTTAACATTGGGCGGAGTCTTTACGTATCATACATTCATTAAGCCGGATGTTTATTTTGCCATATCAGAAAACAGGATTGTGCATCTTAAAGACGGATCTGTGGTAACCTTATTACCCGGAGCAGAACTTACGGTGGAGAAATCATTTCCAGCTTCTACAAGAATGGTGGATTTGAAAGGAGATGCAATTTTCTCCGTAGCGAAATCAAAAACTCATCCTTTCATTGTTCATGCTGAGGGTTTCAGTACAAAAGTATTGGGAACGGTATTCAAAGTTTCTCAGTCCGGGAAGAAAAAAGCAGTAGATCTTTATGAAGGAAAAGTGGCAGTATCTTCAGCAGGAGTACCTGTTTCTTATCTGAAACCCAATCAGAAATGGACCAATCTGGGGGTTGCCCGTACAACAGCTATTATTTCATTCGCTCCCGATGGAGTTTCAGGAAAGCCGCATCCTAAATTATTGTCTTTAAGTTTTAACGATGTTTCTCTAAAAGAAGTGATTACAGTGCTGGAAGGCAATTATGGTACAAAGATTCATTATCCTAAAGAAGCCGAAGACAAAAAGATTACAGCAGATTTTACAGGAGGAACTGTGAGCGAAAATATAGAAGCACTGGCCTTTATTCTGGGGTTTGAAGTTCAGAAAAAAGATAATGCCTACATCCTGAAACAATAATGATCAAAAAACAAATAATCAGATAATCTTAATTAAAAGAGAACACTTACGTATGAAAAGTTTGAAATGTGGTTTTACCATAGCAGCCTTATTTTTTACTGTTGCAGCAGAAGCACAGGAATTGGTTCAGAAAGTGTCATTTTCTGTTCCAGCAAGCAGGCCATTAATTGAAGTTCTGGAAGAGTTTGCCGGAAAAACAGGAATGAGGCTGGCCTATTCAAAATTTGATATCAAAGAGCTGAAGGTAAAAGGAGCAAAATGTGAAAATTCTACGATCAATAGCTGCCTGAAAGATATTACCAATGGACTTCCTGTAGTGTACCGGTTACATGGAGATCTTATTTCAATAAAATATGAAGGCTCTACTACTTCTATACCGGGAAACGGGCGTATATCAGGGAAAATAGTAGATGAAGTGGGAAATCCTGTTGCGGGAGCAGACGTGATTATTACAGGGAAAACAACGGTAACGGATAATAATGGAGATTTCTCTATGGATTTACCTTCCGGGCTTTATAATATGATGGTAAAAGCACCTAAATACAATACGCTTCGGGTAGAAAAATTATCGGTCATCAACAAAGAGACCAATACGGTTTCATTTGCGTTGAACAGAGCTTCGGATAAAATTACTGATATCAAAGAAGTAGTGGTTACAGCAACCCGTAAAGCAGATACCCAAGCAGGATTATTGGCTCAGCAGAAAAAAGCAGCCCAGATGAGTGATGGAATTTCTGCCGAACAGATTTCTAAAACCCCTGATAATGATGTGGGGGGAACTCTGAAAAGAGTAACAGGAATTACAACTATAGATAATAAATATGTAGTTGTAAGATCTATGGGAGAAAGATGGAATACTGCAGCGATGGATGGGATCAACCTGCCGAGTACCGAAGCCTACAATCAGAACTTCTCTTTCGATATTATTCCTACATCAATGGTGGAAAGTGTTGTTGTAAGTAAAACTGCAACGCCGGATATGAATGCCAGTTTTGCAGGAGGTTTTGTAGAAGTTAGAACCAAAGATATTCCCAATGAAAACTTTACCACCGTAAGCATGGGAACTTCTTATAATGATCAGTCTGCTTTTAAAGAATTCCTGACCCGTAAGCGTGGAAAATATGATTATTTCGGGTACGATGACGGAACAAGAGATTTTCCACAGGGTCTTCAGGCTATAAACTGGAATAATCCTATGTTCTTTGAAGAATCCAGTCAGTTTAAGAATGATAATTTCACAACGTATAAGACAAGAGGAGATATGGGGTCCAATTTGCAATTGGCATTGGGAAGAACGTATGCCCTTAAAAATAATAACAAATGGGGTTTTGCCGGAGCATTTATTATCAGGAATGAACAGAATAAACTGGATATAGATCATACCGGAAGAGGAAACTGGCTGGATACTACCGGGACAGCTTTTGATGCCAACGGGAAAATGCCTTTTTATAATTTTAAGAATTCGGGAGCATCCTATAATTATAATTCTACGGTAGCAGGAATGTTGAATGTTGGGTTGCAGTTAGGAAAGAGTAGGTTTTCATTCCGTAATTCATATACCCACATATATGATAATACACTCACAAGAATTACAGGCTGGGATGAATATACCAACGGAAGTGGTTCACCTGCCGCTGCAGAAGCTTCATCCAATTATTTTTATCACGGAATAATTCCCAACAATGATCCTTCACAAATTGCATCTTTAGACAAACCTTTTACAAATAATACTGTTTATCCTGTTTATCAGATGTTTTTACAGAATAAGCTGGAAGGTAATCATAAGTTCGGAAATATGGAAGTTAACTGGTTTGCTGCCAGAACGGGAGTTTCATCAGACACTAAGGATTATACCCAATACAATACTTTATATAAATTTATAGGACATGAGATCCTGAATTATCATGTAGCTAATAATTCTTCAAGTGATTTTGCGAGGGGATATATTGCCAGCAAAGAAACAGATTATAATTATGGAGCTTCTTTTAAATGGAGTATGGACAGAGGAAGCTTTAAAAATGATATAAAAGTAGGATATGCCGGAGCTTCAAAAACCAATACCAATCAACAGCAGAAATTTTTATTGAGAGTAGATGGAAACAGAAACGTTCCGAATCCGAAAATTTTAGAAATGTACGGATCTCTTGCCGATTGGTTTGATGGTTCTCATTATGCACCTGGAGGTATTGGATGGGAGACCAGACCGTTGTATGTAGATGGTAAATATGAAGGTGAAGTTGAGCAGCATGCGATGTATGTGATGTTTGATAACCGCTGGAAAAATAAATTCAGGTTAGTCTGGGGATTACGTGCAGAATATTTTCAATATGACCTAGTTTCTCAGCAAATGGAATCTAAAGACTCCAATAATTTTCCTAAAACGGGTATAGATGATAAGCCATGGCAATGGATGCCTTCTGCTAATTTTACTTATAGTCCCACCAGTAAAATAAATCTGAGATTAGCCTATAGTAAGACTGTAATTCGTCCCCAGTTTAATGAACGTACCGGATTACCTTATTTTGATCCGATTGCTAATGGGCAGATATTCAATACTCATATGGTATCGTCTACAGTTAATAATTACGATTTTAAATTTGAGTGGTTTCCGGGATTAGGGGAAATATTTTCAGCAGGGCTGTATTACAAAGATATTGATAGACCTATTGAAAGAGAAGGATACATTACCGGCGAAGGAAATTTACAGCTCTACAACGGAAATTCTAAAAATGCAAAATTGAAAGGATTTGAAGCAGAAGTTAGGAAAAATCTGGGCTTCATTGCAGCCAATCCTTTCCTGGAAAAGCTCTTCATCAATGGAAATTTTACCTATAATATTACGAAAGTGATTGCCTTTAAAGATAAGGCAAAAACAACAGATCAAGATGCCACCTATGAAGTAGACAGACCTCTTTACGGGCAAACTCCTTACGCTTATAATGTAGGATTAATGTATGATGGAGAAAGATTAGGATTCAGCTTTTTATATAATGCTAAAGGTGATCAGTATATTACTGTAGGATATGCTTATAACGGAGAAGAAATCCAACGTCCCTATGCTGTAGCTGATGCACAGATCTCATATAAATTCTTAAAAAACAGGAATTTGGAACTTAAGCTGAATGTAAGGAATATGTTCAACAGGGTAAAGGAATATTATAACAACTTCAACTCTTATCTAGGATATACTGATAATATAGGGAATAAAACTGCCAGAGAATTGCAGGAACTTGTACCTGGTGCTACCACTAAATATGATAAAGATATTGATAAGATTGTATTTCGTGCTTACAGTGGAAGAATATTCGGGTTAAGTGTCAACTATACATTCTAGGATATTATTCAATATTAATCAATCAAACAATGAAAAAAGAGCTCTCAATATAGAAGCGTACAGGTTTCGGAAACCTGAAAAAAGCTTCGGAATAATACTGATGATGCGCACAGCAGTACCGGATCAATCAAAAACCGAACGCTATGGCCTTTTCCCGGAAAATAGCGGCTCAACAGGGAACTCAGACAGCTCAGCTCCTCCTGATCTGTAGGATGAAAACAATAACCAAATCGCAGGAATATAGAGGCGGATATTTCTGAATATTAAAAAACTTCCGGTCATAAAATAAATAACCGGATCTATCAAAAATTATAACAATGAAAAGATTAACTCTAATTGCAGCTGCTGCATTATCTCTTACAGCTTGCCAGAACGATCACTTAGCAGATTCTTCAACTCCTTTTGAAATGAAATCTACTTCAGCTGAATATCTTACAGCTTCTGCACTTCCTGTTACTAAAGTGAGTGGACCTATTACTTCCAATACAACGTGGAGTGGAGTCATTGAAATTGATGGTACGGTAGCCGTTAAAGACGGAGCAACCCTTACTATCCAGCCTGGAACATTCATCAAAGCAAAACCTAATGCAATAGGAGAAGGTTCAGGGATCCTTGTTATTACGAAAACAGGAAAAATCAATGCTACAGGAACTGAATCTCAGCCTATCGTTTTTACAAGTTACAGACTTTTAGACGGAGATGAAGATACTACAGCTACTGCGGGAGATTTCGGAGGGGTGATTCTTTTGGGAGATGCTCCTACCAACGTACCTTTTACAACAACTGTAGAAGGTCTTCCTACTAATAATCCTGAATTTTATTTTGGTGGAACAATTTCCGGACATAATGCAGGGATCATGAAATATGTTCGTATTGAATTTGCAGGTTATGATTTCGTAGGAGCTAATTCCGGAAACGAAGTTAATGCTTTGACTTTAGCTGGCGTGGGAAGTGGAACTACTTTAGATCATATCCAGGTATCTTACGGACAGGATGATTCTTTTGAATTTTTCGGAGGAACAGTAAATGCTTCCAACCTGATTTCTTTTGCTGCAGAAGATGATAATTTCGACTTTGACAACGGATATACAGGAACTATTACATGTGCTCTTTCTTTAGCTGATTACAATTCATCGCACACGGTAAGCGGAGGAAGCCCTGACTCTAACGGTATTGAGCTTGATAACAATGCTACAGGTACATCTACTGCATTAATCACAAACCCTGTTATCAATAACCTTACTATTATTGGAGCTAAATTCGGAGCTGCAGGACAAGGAGCTGCTTACGAAAACGGTATCCATATCAGAAGACATGGTAAATTAACTTTAAACAATGCTGTAGTAACAGGATATCCTGTAGGAATTAAAGTAGAAAATACTGGATCTGAGCTTTCTTCAGTTTCAAACTTAGCTTCAATTCAGGTACACGGATTTACAACTTCTGTTACAGGAAATGGTACGGCAGGAATCCCAACTGCTAACCTTCTTACAGGAAGTACAGCTGCATTATGGGGAATGAACCAGCCATTCTTTAACGAAGGAAGCTGGAATGTATCTCCAAGAAACTGTGGTGGATTCCAGGGAGCTTGGACAAAATACAATTTTGCAATTGTAAACTAAAAAACTATAAAAGCAGGGAACGGCTTATACCCATTCCTTGCTTTTTTTCTTAAAAATCTTAATAATCAGTATCATGAAAAAAATAATTTTATCATCTGTTTTGTTTTTATCTCAGCTGGCCACAGCACAAACTCTGGTATGGGGAAATACTTTTGACACTCCTGCCGATCTTCAGGGATGGACATTCCATGATCTGAATGGCAACAATAACGGGTGGCTTCAAGGAGCCAATATTTATCACAATGGTACCTCTTTAACCTATGGAAGTGCCGGTGTTCTTAGACACTCTACAAACCTGGTTCCCACTGGAAGCGCAGCAGGGTTTGGGACTGAAGATGACTGGATTATTTCTCCACAGATTGACCTTACAAGTGCATCTGGAACAATCACTCTTACTTCTTCTATTGGAAGACAGAGAGCTTCCCATCTTATTGTGGGTAGGGATCTTTATATCTATGTAAGTACACCTCAAAAAGAAGTTCCTGTTTTAGCAGATTTTAAGGCCCTGGCAGTAGATGGAGCAGGAAATTATCTGCAAAGTCCATATAAAATACAGGTGGGTTCATCAACTAATCCTTTTCCGGCAGACCTCACTCAGTTTGTAGAAAATCTTGTTGATCTTTCAGCTTTTGCAGGAAAGAAAATTTATATAGGAATGTGGGCCAACAGAAATGCTAGCGGGAATAATATCATGAATATCAATATTGATGAAATGGCTATTTATGCTGCATCAAATACCTTGAGCACAAAGGATGTAAAAAAGAAAGAAAATCTGACAAAAATCGCAGAAAATCCTGTAAAAGAATACTTACAGTTACAACTTAACCCCGCATTAAAAGAAAATAAAACAACCGTTCATCTTTATAATGCAGCAGGGCAGAAAGTTCTTACCACTCAGTATTCAAAATTAATTAATATCGCAGGTTTATCAGAAGGAGTATATATTGCAGAAATAACTGATGGAAAAATCACGGAACGTTTGAATTTTATTAAAAAATAAACATTCTGCTTTTTTTAACTGACCATGAAACAAAACATGAAATTTTAATATACAATAATGGATGGCTGTTTTGAAAAAAGAGGCTATCCAGAACATATCCAACTAGTTTTTTTATAATTGTGTGTTGCCCTGCACAATAAGCAGGGCAATATTTTTTAAGTTCAAAATACTATAAAAGATGAATAAGATCTTTGCACTACTATTATGTATCCTATTGTTTTCCTGTACAGACAATACTGTAATGGAGAGATATGATGTAGCACAAAAACCAGGAGAAGTAACTGTAAAAGGATTCTCCAAACCTGATGTACTTCAGCTGAGGTTTAACGGAGAACCTGTATCTATTGACGGGGAAATCTCCTATACCAATAAAATAGAAACCACGCTTCAGTTTGTAATGGATCAGGGAGAAACCAACAAGCTGGCAATATATAATAATGAGACAGGGAAGGAAGTTGTACAATATAATATTACCTATGATAATATAGAGGAATATAAAAAATTATACTTCTTCAATCTTCCGGGAATCTTCCTGCAGGCTGAGGTGATAAAACCACAGGTTAATTTTGGGAAAGTAGGTTTTGAATTTATTTTCCCGAATCTGGGTGAATTTTCAGGATCATCCCTTAAAAATGTAAAAGGCGTTTTAAAAAGAGAAAACGGAACTGTACTGGCAGAATTTGATAATATCGGAAAAGATAGTTTCACTCCAGTAAAAATCTATAGTTCTTTCAGCTCAACGGCTCCGGTGTATCTTGAATTGTACAAGCCGGGAACTACAGAACCTTATGCAGGATCTGCAATGATTAAGGTGAAAATAAAACAGGATATGGGGGCTAATATGATTGTACTCCAGGAAAAATTAGAAAATGGAGTATGGGTAGTAAAAGGAGATGTAGATGTGGCAGAATATTTATAATCAGGGATGAGAAAATTTTTAAAACTTCAGTTCATAGCGATTATAATCATCCTTATTTCCTGCACGGAAAATGATGAAAATGCACCTGTCTTTCCTGAAGGAAGTACAGAATCTGTTAATCTTTGGGTGCAAGATAGTCTGAAGCGATATTATTACTGGGCAGATCAGATGCCCGCTAAACCGGATTATCACCTACCTGTAAAAGATTTTTTTAAAAGTCTGCTGGCTCCTCAGGATCGCTTCTCTTTTATTGTCAATACTGAGGAACCTTCCAGTTATCCACGTTCGATCCGGAATATGTATGGCTTTGATTATACCGTTATTCAACAGGCAAATGGAGATGTAGTAACAGTAATTAAATTAGTTCTTAATGACTCTCCGGCGTCTAATGCAGGGCTTGAACGTGGAATGATCATTACCAGAATTAACGGGAAAACAGTGACGGCAAGCAATGCTGAGTCTATCACTTCAACCATGAAAGATCTTACCGTTCTGGATCTCACCGTAGGAAATTGGAAGAATGATACTGTTGCTGATGAAAAGGAGGTTAAGGTATATTATGGATTATCTTTTGAACAACCGCTATTGTCTAAAATATTTGAAAAAAACGGCAAAAAGGCAGGCTATCTGTATGTCTATGATTTCCCGGATGGGATGACGCAGAAACTCAGCCAAACTTTTGCAGAATTTAAAGCTGCCGGAGTACAGGAATTGATTCTTGATCTTCGGTACAATTATGGCGGATCAGTATCTGCAGCCGCTGCTCTTTGTTCTCTGATTCCTTCCGGAATAACATCTGCTTCTCCATTCATTATTTTTAAAGGAAATAAAAATGGCGGCGAAGTAAAAAGAACATTCTCTCAACAAATTGCCTATGACCCGAAAGCCCTTGATTTTAATACGTTACGCACAAATGCTTTAGGCTTGAATAAAGTTTATATTCTGACTTCAAACAGTACGGCCTCTGCTGCTGAAATAGTTATCAATAATCTGAAGCCTTATATGCAGGTTACTCAGGTAGGAGAGGTAACACTAGGAAAAGATATGGCAGGCTTCACTGTAGAAGACAAACGTAAGCCTCAAAAAATCCGTTGGCAGATTCATCCGGTAATTTATAAAGTATTTAATGCCAATGGAGTGGGTGAGTACAGCAATGGGATTTCCCCACAGGTTCCAGTTAATGAGTATGCTGTACTGCCTTTATTATCTTTAGGGCATCCTGATGAAACTTTGATTTCTTCTGTTTTGAATGGAACTTATTTTAAATCTGGAAATCAAAAAGAATCTGCTGAAGGAGTGAAGATTTTATATCAGAGCGATGTTCCTCCTATAGCTGTTGGAAAGGATTTATAGAATATGCACTGACATTAAAAAAGAAAAATTAAAACCATGCAGGGAATAGAACCAAAACTCCACACCAGCCTAACCAGTCGTATAGAGTATTACCGTTTGCTGATAGAAGCAGCAGATGATTCTGAAATCCGTTCATCTGACGTCAATACACAGATTGCTGAGTTGAGTAATTTGTATGAAGAATACCTTATGAATAAAAAAAATCTTGAAGAGAGCATAAGGAAATACAGGGCATATCATAACGATCTAAGAAGAAAACTAACGGTGAGGCTCCGGGAAATTAAGAGAAAAACGAGAGAGAAATAATATGTTTTTAAAACTTAATCATGGGTATTAGATAACAGAATTGTCTTTTTGAACCAGAGAGGGTTCAATGATCTTCCATCTGATGTTTACATTGGCTTTATTTCCTTATTTTATTTCAAAATTCATACATTTATAACATCAAGTTGAAAGAAGATGCTTTTATGAATATTAATGAGACTGTACTTTCTGATTATTTAAATATATTTTGGCAGTTTTCCTGGCCACAATGGATGGTGTTCAGCCTGATTAGCAATGTTTTTTTGTATTTATTTTCCATTGGATTGTATCTTTTCATAGATAAAACCTGCCGTAAAAGCCCATTGCAGGAAAAAGATCATCCTGTTTCAGCATCAGATTTTTATCTTAGCCTTTTTACCGTTGTCTGTAATAGCATGGTCATGCTGATAGGTGTTTTTCTATGGAAGAAAGGCTGGATTGAACTGGGAAATACCCAATCGGGGATGAGAATCAGCCTGGAGGTTATAGTATTACTTCTTTTAATGGATCTCTTCATGTATTTCTTTCACTATGCCGCCCATTTACCTTTTGTCTATAAAATGATCCACGGAAAGCACCATGAGCATGTAAGTACCAATTATTTGAGCCTTTTTGTTCTTCATCCTTTTGAAACCATAGGGTTTGGATTGATGATGCTGATGTTATTACTATGTTATGATTTTTCGGTTATTTCCATTTCTATTTACCTGTTCATTAACCTTATTTGGGGAACCATTGGACATCTGAACCGTGAATTTTTTCCAGCCCGCTTTGACAAGTTCTTTGTAGGAACTACCAGATTCCATAACCAGCACCATGTGGATGAAACTAAAAACTTTGGATTTTATACCTCCATTTGGGATAGACTGTTTGGAACATATAGAAGATAATATGGGCCGGGAAAATATTTGAATAAAATTAGGAGTGATAAATTCTCTTGCAGATATTTGATAGCATTTTTAGCCACTACGAATGCCAAATAAAATAATCCAACATTTTAAAAACCTATGTGTCTATCTGGTAAAAAACTGAAACATATAGGAATTTTAATGATTATCCATTGCTGAGTGAAATGCCTTTGCGGTCTTTTACATTATAGATTACAAAAACTTTGAGATCTTTGTGTTGAGAATAACAGCTTCTATCTTCTGTTTCCCAGTACTAATTTTCATTCAGTTCCTTGGCTTCATCCCAGCATGCTGCACAAAGGATTTTATAATCACAATTGGTAAACCAGTTTTCCTGTTCCTGATCCGTTTCAACCTCTTCCTGAGCTTCTTCACACTTATTGCACCAGGCATCAGGACGGCCAAGATCACCTTCGTCATATTGATGAAAACCAACAGGAACCCGATCCAAAAGACTATGGGCAAGATGGGTACATAGCAAACCTATTTTCTGCTTCCCATGCAGGGAACATTCAGTATATTTTTTTGACATTTTTTAATAAAATTATGATGTAGATCTTAAGTGTATTCAAAGCAGATCACTGCTTTTTTGATTGAATCATCATGGAATAAATAGATCTGATCAGCAGCATTTTCTTGAAAATCATAGCCTTCAATACAGCCTATATAGTCTAATGATTTATCATTCAGAGTGGGTTTGTTTATAAGGTTATCACCACCAAAATCACTGTCTTCAAGGCTCTTTTTCTCAATATTAAGCTCTTCAAAGATACCATGTAATTTTTTCTCTGCTCTTTCAACCATATACTCCGAATCTTCATCTTTTTCAAGATCTTCAACGGTTAGCTGGCGAAGTCTTTCCAGTCTGCGGATGTCATCTACGGTTAGCCCAGGTCTGTAAGAGTATTTGTCATATAATTTACCATGTTTGTTGTAGTAAGCTTTTTTCAGCTGGTACATGGCTTCATTCATATTATATTCAATGTCCAGATCAGAGAACTCTTCACCATATTGTTCCGGAGTGATTTCTGTAGAGGTTTGAAAATAATTCCAGTCTGCATCGAATTTATATTTGCCATCAATAATATCAAAACCCAGCATATCTGCTTTCGTAAATTGAGTATGATATTCTTCACGCCCTTCTCCTACACAGCCATCATAAATTTCCTTTACAGAAACAATATGAAGCCATTCATTTTTAGAAGGGTCAAGCAGTTGAAGATTAAAAGAACAGATAGGCAGAAAATATTTTTTATGGTTTTCCAGGTCATCATAAAACACATCTTCATAAGCCGGAAAAAGTTTGATGAGTTCATTCATAGAGTTGAAATTAATTTTTTTAATAATTTAGTGTGTTACAAAGAGTATCTTTCAAAAATACGATTAATTACAAGGAATCTGGAGTATTAAAGCTTGATTTCACTCAAAACCTTGCTTAACAGATAATTAAACTGTTCAAGTTCAGCCGGACTAAGTATTGTTGTAGTTTGCTGGGTAATTTTTTTTCGGAATGTTTCAGAGTTTTCAACTACAAATTTTCCTTTTTCAGTGACGGAAAGTATGAATTTTCTACGGTCTGTCTCATCCTGCTCCTGAGTAATAAAATCATTGTTGATGAGAGGTTTCAGTTGCTTTGAAACTGCTGCCGGTGTGATTTTAAAAGCAGAAGATATCTCTTTTCCTGTTGATCCTTTTTTACGAAGAATAAATTCTATGATATTGTAATGAGAGGCTGTTATTCCGTTAATATCTCCTCTGTTCATATGAGCGAGAATAAGGCATTGGAAATCGGTAAAAGTATCAAAAAAATTTTTTTCAATTGGTTTCATGGAATAAATTAATTAACTTGGTTAACTATTAACAAAGTTAATAATTTAAAATGGAAAACATAGAAATTACCCATGCGAGACAGAATAATCTCAAGAATATTTCCATAAAAATACCCAAATATAAGATCGTTGTTTTTACGGGAGTATCAGGTTCCGGGAAATCTTCTCTGGTATTTGAGACCATAGGAGCCGAGGCACAGCGGCAGATTAATGAAACACAGAACAGTTTTATCAGAAACCGGTTACAGCATTACGGAATCCCGGATGTAGATAAAATTGAAAACCTGAATGTTCCTATTATCATCAATCAGAAGAGGTTGGGCGGAAATGCACGTTCCACAGTAGGAACCGCTGCAGATGTTTATGCTTCTCTGAGGCTTTTGTTTTCAAGAATGGGACATCCTTTTGTAGGGTATTCCAATGTATTTTCGTTCAATAATCCGCAGGGAATGTGTACTGAATGCGAGGGGTTGGGTTTTGTACAGACAGTGGATGTTAAAACCCTGATCGATCAGACAAAATCTTTAAATGAGGGAGCAATTCAGTTTCCAACCTTTCAGCCCGGTGGATGGCGTTTAACAAGGTACACCCAGTCTGGCTATTTTGATAATGATAAAAAGTTGAAAGATTTTACTTCCCAGGAACTAGACATCCTGTTATATGCACCTGAGCATAAACCCAAACATCCGGATGAAAATTGGGGAAAAACTGTAAAATATGAAGGAATTATTCCCCGGATTGAAAAAACATTTCTTAAAAAAGATTCCAAAGAAAATCTGACAAGAAAAGATGCTTTGCGTAATGTGGTGGTCACAAAGACCTGTCCATCCTGTCAGGGAAAACGGCTAAATGAAAGGATTTTAAGCTGTGAAATCAAAGGCAAAAATATTGCAGACTGTACAGCATTTTCCATTGATGAGCTATTGGAGTTTATCAACAGTCTGGAATCAGAAGCATATGAAGTAATTATTAAAGAACTTTCCGGAAAGCTGCAGAATATCATTGATATAGGTTTACAGTATCTTACACTGGGCCGAAGTACCAATACACTTTCAGGAGGAGAATCTCAACGAATAAAAATGGTGAAAAGTTTGGGAAATAGTCTCGTAGACTTACTCTATATCTTTGATGAACCAAGTATTGGTTTACACCCTAAGGATCTTGAGAATATTAATCACATTATACAACAGATCAAAGATAAAGGCAACTCTGTTTTGGTAGTGGAGCATGATCCGGATCTTATTAAAAGAGCAGATTGGATCATAGATATGGGCCCGGGTTCAGGAAAAAATGGGGGTGAAGTGATCTATGAAGGTGATTTCATCAATTTAAAAAAATCTAAAGGAAAAACAGGGGCCTATTTTAAGAAAAAGACTGCTATTAAAGGCTTGTGCCGAAAACCTAAAGGTTATCTTGAGATCAGAAATGCTAATCTCCATAACCTTAAAAATATAAGTGTCGATATCCCGGTAGGGGTTATGACTGTTGTTACCGGCGTAGCCGGTTCCGGAAAAAGTACTTTAATTAACCATGTTCTGCCTGCATTTTATCAGGATTTAACGGTGATAGACCAGTCTTTGTTTACAGCAAGTAGCCGCTCAAATCTTTTAACCTACTTAAACCTCTCTGATACTGTGCGAAAATTGTTTTCAGAATGTAATCATGTTTCGGAAAAACTTTTTAGCCGGAATAGTGAAGGAGCCTGTAAAAACTGTAAGGGATTGGGAGTGGAAAAGATAGATTTAGCTTTTATGGATGATATAGAACAGCCATGTGAAGTATGTAGTGGTTCCGGTTTTGATCCGAAAGTTTTTCAATATCAATATCATCATCAAAATATTGTAGAAGTGATGAATATGACGGTATTAGAGGCAAAGGATTTTTTTACCGATAAAAATATTGCCAAAAGCATTGATCTGCTGATAAAGCTGGGGCTGGATTATCTGACATTAGGGCAACGGCTGGATAGCTTTTCCGGAGGTGAAAGGCAGCGTTTGAAACTCACCAGAGAACTGAAGAATACGAACCAGATTATTGTGCTGGATGAGCCAAGTACAGGGCTCCATCCAAGCGATACTCAAAAGCTGCTGTCTTTTTTTAATGATCTTGTAGACCAGAATAATACATTAATTGTTATAGAACACAATCTGGACATCATTGCTCAGGCTGACTGGATTATTGATATCGGTCCAGGTGCCGGAAAATTTGGTGGGAAAGTTCTGTTTGAAGGAACGCCTGCAGATTTATTGGAAAATAACATATCCTATACTGCAGAATTTCTGAGAAAACATATTATTACGTAAACACAAATTGAAGCACAAATTTTCACTGGTGTTGAAGACAGCATTGTGCTGTTTGTGAAAATATGAGTTGAGAAGAATTCTAAAAAAATAAACCATTAAAATTTTGAAGAGGATAAGAAAAATTAAGAGTAAATCTTTCGGTTTTGGGTAAATTTCAACCTTCAAGCGAAACTTCTCTTAATTCTTCTTAAACCCTTATTAATCCTAATGATTTAGAGTAATTATCTAAACACACATTTAATTATAAATAACCATGAATGCTGACAATGGTAATATTGTGTTATTTATGAAAATATTAGTGTTTAAAAAATTATTTTTTTGCTTTTATAGCATTTTGAATTCTCTCTTCAAGAAGCCTCCAGTCATACATATGAAAAACTCTACCATTACTCATGGCTACAAAAACTCCTTTGGGGAATTTTGGACCTAAATTTACATTCGTTACTTCCGAACCATCACTTTCAAGGGTAGAAACCGGGATGGCAGCAATTCTTCCTTTTGCCGGGTTTTCTCTCAGATAGACATTGAAGGAATCATTCTGCTGATCGGAAACCAAAATATATCCTTTGCCTTTGGAAGTAGGATAGATGGATATACCTTCCACATCAGATGTAAAATCGCCTTGTCCAAAAACAACAAGCTCTTCATTTCCTTTTGCCGGGTCTGCATGATATTGGTGAACGCCAAATTGTTCATCAGAATAATAAATATATCCCAGTTCATCATCCACTGCGATACTTTCAATCTCCTTCAGACCGCTGTATTTTCCAAACTTACGGACAACATCTCCTGTGATATGTCCATTCTTTTCCGAAAGCTTATATTGCCATACATAACCGTCTTTTGGTCCTGATTTTCTTCCGACAATCACAAAAATATCTCCTGTTTTTGGATTTTTATACATGGAAATTCCCATTGGTCCACGTTCTGCTTCACCCTCGAAGACAGAAATTTCGCCAACTTCTTTCAATTCAGGAAGAGAATACAGCTTTACCTTATTGGTTTCACGTTCTGTAACCGCTGCGATATCTGTCTTTTTTCCATTTAAATCAAAACCATATTCAATATCCACATTATTGGGACGTTTCAATCCTGATACTTTATGGGTGATTTTACCATTAAGATCAAAGGCATACAGTCCGCCATCGGTATCTTTATCTGTTCCAATGATGATACTCTTTGATGCATCTTTAGGATTGATCCATATGGCCGGATCATCAGTATCATGCACCACAGTTTCTGTAATAACGGTTGGCTTTAATTTTTCTCCTGCTTGAGTCTGTCCTTTGCAACTCATTACAAAAGGAACAACAGCAAGTGCTGCGATATAATATGTTATCTTCTTCATGTTCTTAAAAATCGAATTTCACTCCTAAGGTAAATCGTGGTCTGTAATATTCTGCCTGTGCCGTTCTGCTTGGAATACCCTGGTAATATCTTAACGGCTGATTGGTGAGATTATTGGCTTCTGCAAAAACTCTTAGCTGGCTTGTAATTTTATAGGAAGCATTGGCATCCAGAAAAAACTGTTTATCATAATAACGGTCATCAAAAGGTTTTCCACCCAGTTCATCAATATAGTGAGAAGCGTAGTTCATAGAAACTCTGGCAGAAAAACGTTTGTTTTCCCATGAAAGTGATCCGTTGAACATATGGGGAGCGGCTCCCGGAAAACCTACATCTGTTCTTTCAGTACCTTCATCATTGGTGATTCCTTTGGCTTTGGAATGGGTATAAGTATAGTTGACATAGATTCCCATACCTTTCCAGAATGCTCCAGGGATGAAATCTAATTGTCTTTGTAAAGCGACTTCAAAACCATAGATATTTACATTATCTCCATTGCGCTGCTGGGTAAATTTCCAGTTGCTATCGCCTGCCGGAATAGGGTTGGATTGCCCTGAAAAGTCGCTGGCAAAGTCATTCGTTGTATAATTTCTTCGGGAAAAAGTATAAATAAAGTCTTTCAGGCTTTTGTAAAAAATCCCTCCGGACAGAATTCCCACAGACTTAAAGTACTTTTCTGCCATGAAATCGAAATTGTAAGCGTAGGTTGCTTTCAGGTTAGGATTTCCTGCTGAAATAATTTCGTCTTCTGAAATAACGTTAAGATAAGGTACCAACGAGTAATAATTGGGGCGTGCAAGGGCAGTGGTAAATGCTGCACGAAGGACAAGATCCTGAACCGGAACATACTTGAAGGATAAGTTCGGAAGTACGTTTGTATAGGTATTGGTATTGTTGATTTTTCCAACCAGATCACTTTCGTTCATGACATAATTTCCGGTATAATCAATCTTGGTAGTTTCCACACGTGCTCCTACGATCATGGAAAGTTTATCATTGAAATCCTGGTCCCAACGGATATATCCGGCATAAATCTGCTCTTTTGCATTATAGTTGTTGGAAAGGAATTTCGAAGGTTTCGATTTCCCATTGAATAAGGCAGGGTTAAACAAATCTAATCCACCTAAATAGGCGGGATCAACAAATGTTCCCGGAATATAATTTCCTGGCTGAAAGTTATGACCGTCAAGATATTGGGTGGGTACAGACAGAAGGCTTCCCATGCTGCTTGTAGGTGTGAATGCATAAAAGTCATTCTCTCTTTCTTTTTCTTTCAAACGGAGTCTTGCTCCGGTACGAAGTCTTCCTTTTTGGCCATCAATCACAGAAAATGGGAAACGTACATTCACTTTAGCTCCAAATTCCTTTTCCTGAGTGTAACTATTAGCATCAGAAAGGTCACTTAGTTTATAGCTCCCCAGATTATCCGCTGCAAGAAGATTGAACATAGGTGTTCTCGGATTGCTAAGGTCCGGTGAGAAGTTCATCTTACTGTTTTCGAATTCGATATATCGCTGATGAGGTTTATCTTCACTTGCGGTAGCGTAATTCATAGACCAGTCAAGATCTACCTTAGAGCCAAGCAAATGCTCTCCTCGTAAAGCATAGTTTTGAACTTTTTGCTTTTCAAGACGGGTATTGTCATTAGCGGCATCTCCACCTTTGTTTTGTCTGGTGATACTGCCTTTCCAGTCTATAATTTCAGATTCATCCGCATTGTAAACCGGTTTTATTTTATAACCGAGAGCAAATCTGTTTTCCTTGTCATTTCTGAAATTATACATGGCAGAAGCATAGATCTTATTTTTAGAATTGAACTCGTAATCCATATTCAAATCAAAACTATGTCTGATACGGTGCTCATTATAGTGGCGAACGCCCATTTTGCTTATATAAACCGTTTGAGCACGGTCATTGGCCTGGCTCCACACAGGTTCTATATTGTCTGAACCAAAATTATTGTTGTTATAGGAAAAACTGAATACGGCTCCCAGTTTTTTATTCAGAAAACGGTTTCCATAGACCAATCCTGCCGTATAATTTCCTTTTTCACGGATAGGGTTGTATCCTCCGGCTAAGGTAGCAGAAATCCTTTGTCCGTTAGGAGAAGCTCTGGTAATAAGGTTAACGGAACCACCAATGGCATCAGCATCCATATCAGGAGTAAGGGTTTTATTAACTTCAATCGTGGAAATCATATCAGAAGGAATAAGATCCATCTGAACATTACGGTTATCGCCTTCAGCAGAAGGAATTCTGTCGCCATTTAAGGTTACAGAGTTCAGATTGGGAGCCAGACCTCTGATGATGAGGTTTCTGGCTTCCCCCTGATCGTTCTGTATCGTAATTCCGGGAACACGTTTTAAAGCATCTCCAATATTGGCATCAGGAAAACGTCCGATTTGGTCAGCAGAGATAACATTGGTAATGTTGGAATTGTTCTTTTGCTTGTTCAAAGCTCTTGCCTGGTTTTTCAATGTAGCTCCGGAAACCACTATTTCGGCAATGCTTGTTTCTTTTTTATCGAAAACAATGTTTTGCTTCGTATTTTTTTCAGATTCTACAATCACATTATACTGATGGGCTCCATATCCCAGATAATCTACCTTCATGGTGTAATTTCCTGGAGGAACATTTAGAAACACAAAATTTCCATGTTCATCGGATGTTGTATAGATATTGCCTGGATGTAAGGAAATTTTGGCTCCTGGTAGGGCAATTTTAGAGTCGTCATTGATGTTTCCGGAAAGAGTTCCGGTTTGTGCATAGAAAAATAGAGAAGCACAAAACAAAACAGATGTAAAAATTTTCTTCACTTTCTTTTATTTAGATAAAAATCACAACAAAATTAAACGTCTGTTTGGGGAATGCTTTGAAGTTAAAATTAACGTTGTTTTAAGATTTGTTCATACTGAAGCCGAAGTGCAGGACTTTATTAAACTTCGGACCCAAGATTTTTTGCAGAAAAGTCTCCTTCCAATAACAGAGTTAATTCATCACACCGTATAATCTTGCCTTTCTGAATCGTAAACTCAGCCAATACTTTATGCAGTACAATGCTTCCATTTTTCAATACTGATTTTGCTACATGATGGGTAAAAATGATATTCCCATTTTCAGCATAATTAATGAAGTCAATTTTTTGTTCAGCTACTTTTTCTTTCAGCTTCTGAATATGCAGAATGAACTCTTCATAATTAAGTTGGGTATGATCTACAAACTGAATGTAATCTTTCGAGAAATATTTTTCAATTAATGATAAATCAAATACAGGATTTTCTAAGATACTGATGAAAACCTGTTGGATAATCTGTTTCATAAGGTATTGTTATGACACAAAGTTATATCCAAAGTTGATGAGCAAACGATAACATTTGTAAACGGTTTATTGAGAAAATAATTATAAAGCTTCTTGGTGTAAGCCACGGATGTACGAATCAAAAATTTATTCGTACATCCGTGGCTTGTGAATTATTTAGTTTCTATAGAAGGAACATTCGTAATAACCTGCCATTTTCCATTTTCTTTTACACAGGTAATGAGAGATGAAAACCGTAAGGCTGAACTTTCAAGAGAAACCTGGGCATACGCAATATTGTTTTTCTGTTCCAGAGAATGAAAGGTAATGTGACGGGGCTTTCCACCAAATATTTTATTACGTACGAAGCTTATGTATTCCTGCTTAGGGATGATGAAAATTCCCGGTTTATCAAAAAATCCATCCTGAATATTCTGATAATTTTCATGAAGAATTTCTTCTAAAAATGCTGGGTCATTATTGTCACCACCTTTAATAAATTGTTCGATGGTCTGTTTGATATGTTCCATAGTTAATTGAGTTGTTTTAAAATTTTGGATCGCTGTAAAGTGATCTTTTCTGTATTATTGATCTCATCTACCACAGTACCATTCAATGGGAAATAGCAGATATCAGTAATTCCTATATGATTTAATAGTAAGGTCAGATGGTTTTCCAAAGGATTTCGTGTTTCGGAAGTCATACCTCCCATTGAAGAAATGATATAGGACTTTTTGTTTTCAAGCAACCCTTTAAGAGATATATTTCCTGTAAACGTTTTCTTGGTTCTGATAACGCTGTCAAAGTATGCCTTCAATGAAGAAGGAATCCCATAATTGTACATGGGACAGGTAATTAGAATTTCGTTACATTGGTATAATTCATCAATCAGTTCGTCAGATAGATGAATACTTTCCGTGTCAGGATTTTCACTGAAGAAAGCATTTACGGTCTGTTGGGTAATGTGAGGGATAAGCTGTCTGGTAACATCTCTTTCCAGGATCATTCCGTGTGGGTTCTTTATTTTCCATTGCTGAATAAAATAATCCCCTAATGTTCTTGAATAAGATTGCTCTGTTCTTAAACTGCTGTCGATTCTTAGAAGTGTGTTCATTCTTTTTTCTTTAAAGACACACTGCCTTTCTGAAACGTGACAGATTATTGCAGTCTTTTTAGTTTTTCTGGGTCTACAATAGAATAAATTTCACGGATCATGCCCTCAGCATCAATATCCAGGATGTGACAGTTATAAATACGGCTGTCCTGCCAGAAACAGATTGCAGGCTGATGATTGATGATATGAAAAGTATGAGGCTTTTTACCTAAAAACTGCTGTTGTACATAAGCCAGAAGTTGTGCTGTAGCCGATTTTCCAACTTCCACTGCTTTGATAACACGTACACGTTTTCCACCGTCTGCGGACAGTTTGATCTCGTCAATAAGCAGCTTTTCAATATTGAGAACATCTCCTTCACTTAGAGCTATTTGATATTGCTGAAGAATATCAGTATGAGCAGAGATGTTTATGCTATCCGGTTTGTATTTTATATCCTGCAATTGCTTTCCAGCACGGCTTAAGAGCTTTCTAGAATTTTCCACTGAAATATCGAGGGTTTCTGCAATCTCCTGATGAGAATAATCAAAGGCTTCCTTTAAAATGTATACGGCACGTTCTCTTGCATTCAGTTTTTCTAAAAGAACAAGCAGGGTATAGCGGGCAGTTTGTTCTTTAATCAATTTATTTTCTGCATTTTCAAAAGAAAGAGGCTCGGGTAGCCACTCACCATAGACCATTTTTTTGCTGTGTCTGTTTTTAAAATTAATCGCATGATTAATGGTGCTTTTGATCAGAAAATTAGTCTCATTCCTGATCTCAGATTGATCCAAAGAAATATATTTTTCGATTACATCCTGTACCAAATCCTGAGAATCCTCATAGGAGCCGGTAATATTATAGGCATAGGTAAGCAGCCTGTTGTAATTTTCCTGCATGACATTTCTTTTTAAGACAAACTTAGTGAAGAAAACGTGACAGATAATTAAAAGATAAAAGATAAAAGATAAAAGATAAAAGATCTTCTCGTTAAACTTCAATAGTTACTTTGCTACATCATGATTAACAAAATATACATCATGATCTGTGAAAATCTGGTCATCTGTGGTTAAATAGAAGGGAAAGTTATTATTGTTAAATTTTTGATAATTGTGCTGGATTAATCTGAATAAGTTTCAATAAAAAAGGTTACAGTTTTCATTAAATCTTAATAACTCCCTTTTTAAGGATGATAAATTGCATGATATAATGACAGGAATAAAAATAGATTATTCTGAGTTCAGATTGTATTTCTATACAAAACCTTTGGCGTAATAAAGCTGTATAAGAAAAAACAATAAGGTAAAGAACCATACCACATAAGGATGATAACGGAAGTTTTCTTTCAGAATATGATGAAGGGCTTTGAATAGTTTAAACAACCCAATGATTCCTATGGCAAAAAACAGAAAGAAAATAATAAAAAAAATGTAATCTCTGGAACTATAGGCTCCGGAACTTGCAATTTTGTCAAGATGGTCAATATAGGATTGTACATCTATGGTCTGTCCAAGGAACATCACCGAAAAGATAAGGATAAAAAAAGGAGTAGAAGTATAAACAGTAGTATAGATAAAAGAAAAAAGTAAGGTACGGAAAGCCACAGTATTCACTTTTTCTTTTTTATACCATAACAATACAACACTGAATACTACTGCCGTAAAATTGTTTGTCAGGAAGATAAATAAGGCTTTTTCTACCATACTTAATCCCTTGATCTTCGATAGGAAATTATGTTGCCCGCCATAATCCATTAACAGTACAGATACAATAACAGAAGTATATACAGAGAGCTTAATAGGCGACAGATAATCATGAAATCGTTCGGTTTCTTCTTTCTCCATTTCATGAACAGACAAATCATAACAACGGCGGGGATCCTGAAACAATTTAAAAATAGTTACCGGGACCAGTAGAATTTCAATAATAATCTGAAGACATAGCTTCTCGAAACTGTCAATCAATTTTTCGAACATACACGAGGTATTAAGGGAACGGGTTCACTATGCAATTTAATCATTTTTAAATTGCAGATCGCATAAAACCAGTGATGTAGATGTAATTTATTTCGGAAGTCCCTTCTTCAGAGCGATATTGGCTCTTTCAACAGATTTTCTTTCCTTCCAGTCCATGTATCTTTTTTTATACCTGCCTTTCATGAAATTGTCAAAATTACGTTGAACAGCAAGATTCCATAAAGAATGTGCTTTTACAGCCCAGCTTTTATCCCATGCACGAAGAGAAAGAGAGAAAGATCCATCCAGATATTTCATCCAGTGCCACCAACCGGTAGGCATGAACAGGGTGTCTCCATGTTCAAGGTAACATTCTATCCCTTCAATACCATCCAACGCCGGGAATTTTTCAAAATCAGGGTTAGAGATATCATAATCTTCCAGTGCATAAGTTGCATAGGGAAGTTTATACAAACGGGTTTTCCACTTGTATTCGAAGAGAAGAACATGCTTTCTTCCGTTGAAATGCGTATGGAAGATATGAGGCATATCAATATCATAGTGAAGGAACGTTACCGAACCTTTACCCCCGAAGAACATACTCGGATATTTATCCAAAAATCCACCCATTAGATTCTTAGGCGGGATATAATCATCCAATAATTTAGGCGCAAATTTAATAGGATCAAAAAAGAAAATTCTTAAATCTGTAGGTTCCCTTTGGATCAGGTCAACGTATTCACCAAATGGCATTTTGGTAGTGGGAGTGTTGATGGGAGCTGCAGGATCAGCTTTAGCGCTGTCATATAAAGGAACAACAACATCACCAACTACTTCTTTCATATACTCCATTGTCCATTTCTGATATGCAGGCCAATTTCTTGCCATGTTTTTGATTACCACTGGCTTGCGAGGCTTCAGATATTTTTCACGGAAATCTTCTTGTGAAATGTCATCTACAATATCAATTGGTTTAAGGAGTATGCCCATTCGTTTTAAATTATCCTGCTAAATTATTAATAATTTATGATAGTAAGTGAAAATAATTTCGTTTATCTGGAATTAATATAAATAAATAAAACAACAGGATCAGATATTTTTATGTAACGTCTTTATTGATAGGGTTATTTGGTCTTTTTTTTGGAAATATATTCAATTCCATGAAAAAATATTATGGTATGGTGAGATCATCGTTTAAAGCTTTATGAAAGTGAATTAGTAAAGCTGTTTATTCAATAATAAAAGAGAGTAAAAGAAATTCTGAATTTTGTAGAATTTATGAAGCTAAACCAATGGAAAGGGAAACATTGGCATTTTGAAAATAGTCAACAGGTATAACCGAATATAATGTTTTGCATCACAATCCCAATTCTTATATTTGATGTATGAAAAAAGTACGTCTGTTAGCATTATTCTTAGTTGTTTTCAATACAGGTTACCATGCACAAATGAAATCTTTGCCCAAGGTTGAATCTGGGGTTTCGTATGAGCTGGCTCAGTTTAGAAAAAGTACATTAAGTGAGATTAAATATGAACTCAGTCTGAAAATTCCGGAAAGTAAGTCAGAAAGGATCTCCGGAACTGAAGTTCTTCGTTTTCAGTATAAAAAGCAAAACGAATCTCCATTGCTGATAGACTTTAAAGAAGATCCTTCATCACTTTTATCCGTATCAGTGAACGGGCAGGTGATAAAACCGGTTCTGGAAAACGAACATGTGGTTATTGATGCCCAATACCTGAAATCAGGATCCAATCAGATTAATTTTAATTTTTTAGCAGGAAATGGTGCGCTGAACAGACGTGACGGTTACCTGTATGCCTTATTTGTGCCGGATCGTGCCAGAACCATGTTTCCATGTTTCGATCAGCCTAACCTGAAGGCTCATTATTCACTTACTTTGATCATTCCTGAAAAATGGAGTGCAATATCCAACGGAAAACTGAATGATACCACTGTAGAACAGGGACAAAAGACATTGAAGTTCAATCAGTCAGATCTACTTCCAACCTATCTGTTTTCTTTTGCGGCCGGAGATTTTAAAAATCATACAGAAAAGATTAGCCAGCAGGATTCCAGAATTTTATATCGTGAAACTGATTCTGCGAAAATTAAGAACAGCATGGACTCTATTTTCACGCTGTATCGTAATTCTCTTGCTTATTATGAAAAATGGACAGGCATCAAACATCCTTTCCAAAAGCACGGAATGGCTGCCATTCCGGATTTCCAATTCGGAGGAATGGAACATCCTGGTACTATATTATTTCAAAACTCTACATTATTTTTAGATAAAAATGCAACACAGAATCAGCTGAATAACCGTTCTAATTTGATTGCCCATGAAGTGGCTCATCTTTGGTTTGGAGATCTTGTAACGATGGATTGGTTTAATGATGTCTGGATGAAAGAAGTTTTTGCCAATTTTATGGCAGATAAAAGTACCGGAGCATCTTCAGATAAAAGTACATATGATCTGAAGTTTTTAACCACCCATTTCCCGGCTGCTTATTCTGTAGACCGTACATTAGGAGCGAACCCTATCCGTCAGATTTTAGATAATCTGCAGAACGCAGGAATGATGTACGGCCCGATTATTTATAACAAGGCACCTATTATGATGCGACAGCTGGAATTATTGATCGGAGAGGAGGATTTCCAAAAAGGAGTAAGTGAATACCTCACAAAATATGCCTACAATAATGCAAGTTGGCCGGATCTTATTGCTATTCTTGACAAGCATACCTCAAAAGATTTACAAAGCTGGAATAAAGTATGGGTAAATGACCCTGGGAGACCTACTATTGATTATAATGTAAAATATAAAGGCAACAAGATAGAACGTTTTACCATTGTCCAAAAACCGGAATATGGAAAAGAACAAAAACTGTGGCCGCAGGAATTTGAAATCAGCCTTTTTTATGCCGACAAAATCGAAAAGGTTAATGTGAAACTGGATGGTAAGCAACAGGATATTTCCGAATTAATAGGAAAAGCAAAACCTCTGTTTATCTTACAAAATTCATCAGGAATAGGGTATGGCGTGTTTAAAACAGACAAAATGGTCGTGTCGAACTTTTCTTTGATAAAAGATCCTATCAATCGTGCCAGCGCCTATATTTCGTTATATGAAAATATGTTGAACAGTTCAGGTGTTGATACTCAGGAAGTATTGAGCTTTTTTGCAGAACAGCTGCCTAAAGAAACTACAGAACTGAATCTCCGTTTGATTACAGGTTATATTTCTTCTATTTATTGGAATTTTTTACCTGAAAACACCAGACTGAAGGAATCCGGAAATCTGGAAGACAGGCTATGGAAAGCATTGCAGGTGCAGACTGCAAAAAATAACAAGAAAATTGTATTTGATGGTTATCAGAATATTTTCCAGTCTCAACAGGCGTATGATAATCTGTATACGATCTGGAAGTCTCAGACACCACCACAAGGAGTATCACTTAATGATGAAGATTTTACCAACCTTGCTCTTGCCTTATCATTAAGAAATTCAAATAATAATGAACTGTTGCAGGAGCAGCTGACAAAAATTAAAAATCCGGATCGGGTAAATCGTTTTAAAATCATTATGCAGGCTGCTTCATCAGATCGGAAAGTGCGTGATGATTTCTTCAACGGACTTATGCAAAAACAGAACAGAACCAACGAATCTGCTGTTGGTTCAGCACTGGGCTATCTGCATCATCCCTTAAGACAACAGACTTCTATCCATTATCTTCCTAAGTCTTTGGAAATTTTACAGGAGATTCAGAAAACCGGAGATATATTTTTCCCGGATAACTGGCTTCGTTCTACATTCAGCAGCTATCAGGATCCCAAAGCACTTGAAGTGGCTAATCAGTTTCTTCTGAAAAACCCTGATTATAATGCTATTCTGAAAAATAAAATTCTACAGGCAACAGATAATCTGAGAAGAGCTCAGGAATTAGTAAAGAAATAGACAAGTATTCATTAAGAGAAAGCAATATGAAGTATTATGCAGGTGTACATAATTATTACTTAGCAGAATATTTAAATTCAGAAGTATTGGAGCAGTTCACAAGTTCATGGTGCTTTTATGATCCGGCTGAAGAACTCAGGCTTTCAGAATTATTGGATATTGATACCAATGCTTTCTCTTTTTTATGGGAATATTCAGATACTGCTTTATTATAGTACTGCTTGTAGGCAGAATCTTTTCATTTTTCAAAAAATGGTTATCTTCGGCTTCATAAAAAAAATGATATGCAAGTATATGAAGGGATTTCTGTGGGGTTGTATCTGTTGTTAATGATAGGTATAGGCATATATTCTTATAGAAAATCAACAAACAGCTCGGAAGAGTTTTTAATTGGAGGAAGAAAAATGGGACCTGCTGTTACAGCCCTGTCTGCAGGAGCTGCAGATATGAGTGGCTGGCTGCTGATGGGAGTTCCGGGAGCAATGTATCTGTCTGGTATTTCCAGCTCGTGGATTGCGATAGGGCTAACAATAGGAGCATTTCTCAATTACATTATTGTGGCACCAAGGCTCAGGATTTATACCGAAGTTGCTCAAAACGCCATCACCTTACCCGTATTTTTTGAAAACAGGTTCAAAAATAAAAACCACCTTCTGAAGATTACTTCTTCTATTTTTATTCTGGTATTTTTTACCCTTTATACGTCAGCAGGAATGGTATCCGGTGGAAAACTTTTCGAATCAGCTTTCGGAATGGATTACACCGTAGGATTATTGCTGACTAGCTTAGTTGTGGTTTTATACACGTTTTTGGGTGGATTTCTGGCAGTAAGCCTTACCGATTTCGTACAAGGAACCATTATGGTGTTGGCATTGGTTATAGTGCCTATTGTAGCCATTATTCAGATTGGAGGTGTAGGAGAGACTTTATCATTAATTGAGGCTAAAGATCCCAAATACCTGGATTTATTCAGAGGAACTACTACAGTGAGTATTATGTCTTTATTGGCGTGGGGATTAGGATATTGTGGCCAGCCACATATTCTGGTTCGTTTCATGGCTATTGATAAACCAAAAGATCTGGTGAAAGCAAGAAGAATTGGGATTACATGGATGATCTTCACTGTTGCAGGAGCTTTAGCTATTGGTTTGGTAGGAATCGCTTATCTGCAGAAATTCGATATGGAAACCATGATGAAATTCGATGGATCAAAAACAGAAGCAGAAACTATTTTCATTTACTTCTCCCGTATTTTATTTCATCCATTTATAGCAGGATTCCTATTGACTGCGATTCTGGCAGCAGTAATGAGTACTATTTCTTCGCAGTTATTGGTAACTTCAAGTTCATTAACAGAGGATATTTATAAAGCTTTCCTGAATAAAAAAGCAACACCCAAGCAGCTTTTGGTGGCCAGCAGACTTTCCGTTTTATTGGTAGCAGTTATTGCTGGGCTTTTATCATTAGATCCTAAAGACAGTATTCTTAATCTGGTAGGAAATGCCTGGGCAGGTTTTGGTTCAGCATTCGGACCATTAATCTTGTTGTCTCTTTTATGGAAGAAAACAACATGGCAGGGAGGTTTTGCCGGAATGTTGGTAGGAGGAATTACAGTTCTGGCATGGGTATATCTTCAGCATCCGTTGAAAGACTGGTATGAAATTATTCCGGGATTCATCCTTTCTTTAGTAACTAATATTATTGTTTCTCTATTGACCTACAAACCTGATACGGTTATTGAAAGTGAATTTAATGAAGTTAAAAAAATTATGCAGGAACCATAATGGGAACGACGAATTAATATAAAAAAACAAACCCTTGCCAATAAGCGAGGGTTTTGTGTTTTTTGTAATGTCAGGAAGCTGGAGGCTGGAAGGGGGAAGTAATTCTGGTCTTGAAATTAAAAGTGATCTTCTGTAGAGGATTTAATTTATTTATCTTCAGAAGTTAAATGAAGGAGAGTAGCTTCCAGCCTCCCTCTTCCAGATTCCTTACCCTATAACACAACTGGACTTTTTGCACTGTACCTCATAAACTCCTCACGGTCATGATAACCGAAAACTTCTACTTCCGGATGCTTTTTCATCAGAATCTTTATTTTTTCCATAGATTCAAGGCGTCTGTTATTATCGTCGGCTCTGGCTTCCGCTAACTGACCTGCAGGATGTTGTTCGTCTTCCAGTTCAGCTCTCAGATAGTAGGCGTCTCCAACATAGAAAATCCATTTTCTTTCCCATTCTAGGGCAATTCCGCAATGTCCTAATGTATGGCCAAATAAAGGGATGAGATAGATTTCAGTCTTCAGGGAAGTGTTCACCTTTCTGGCTTCCAGCCCAAACCATTGTTCATCAGATATTCCATACTCTTTAATGGATGGGTTATGATTTAAATGACTTTCAATATACCTTGGATTATCACTGTAAAAATTGATAAGTTCTTCTGCTGAAACATGTACTGTGGCATTAGGAAAATCGGCAAGTCCTCCGGTATGATCGGGATCCAGATGGCTCAAAATACAGTCCTTTACATTAGCTGGATCTAGCCCAAGCCCAAGAATCTGTTGAAAAGCGGTAAGCTTTCTGTCCAATTGAAATCCTACAGCTTCTATCAATTCAGCACCAAGCCTTTCATTAGGGTGTTCTACATCCTGTATACCCACTCCGGTATCAATCAGCAGCAGGTTATCATCTTCTTTAATCAGCAAACAGTGCCCAATGACATCATCATTCATAGGAATGGCTACTTTCACACAATTGAGATGGTGTATTCTCTTCATATTTTCAATGGTATTTGAGAGTTTTAATTTTATTGACAAATTACAAATTATAAGTAGAATTTCCTTTCTGTTTCTAATGAATACTGCTTTATTTAGCTGTATTCATAGCTTATCATGAAGAATTTTCCGGTATTTTGAAGGGAATTTAATTATCTTTAAATAATCATAAGTTAAAATGAAAAAAATATCGCTTATTATAGGAGCTGTTCTCCTGCTAGCTGTTGTTTTATTTTACAATTTTGGTGGATTGGATGTCTATCTGCTCAATAAGATGAACCGTTCTGCACTGCCTGAAAAATATAAAAGCTACCAGAATATAGACAGTACTAAATCCATCACTTTCGGACATCATGAAATAAAACTGATGTGGGAAAGTTATACACCGATTCAGCATTTCATAAGCTCAGAGGGAAATGTGATTGTTGTAACCAATGAAATTCCGAAAGACAGAAACCAGAAAGAAGTAGGAACAGATGGTGAAATGGGAAGTACTCGTTTTTATATGGATTATCATTTTTATAAGTTGGATAAGGATGGAAACATTATAGATCGTTATACTTATAAAAGCACCCGTGGAAATTGGAACGAGCTTTTGTTTGGTGACTTTATCGTGAATTATAACAAAAGATACTATAAAACCTGGATCAAAGACGGCGATACAATAAGAAAACCTATGATTGCTCAGAATGAAGATCTGAAATGGAGCGAGGAAGAACAGAAGAATCAGTATTATAAAATTGTTGAGAATGCTGATGATTATTTTGGCGAGAATAATAGGGATGAAGAACGAATAACCTATTATATGAATGGGAAATGGTATCAGTGGTATACCAATGTCAAACTTTCGTCAGGAATATATGGAAGGGTAAATCCTGGGTATAACAATAACCTTTTTGGAGTAGAGGATTTCGGTAGAAGAGAACTGGATCCGAACCGTTTTCCGAATATTATGCCTGTCTATTTTCAAAGAACGGAATTGAACAAATTTACGTCCAGTGCATCAGGAGGTGGGATATCCAATACTTCAAAAAGTTGGGATGGAGATTTGTACTGTCAGCTTTTAGTACAAGGAGATACCTTAAAGTTTAAAAAAGCGATGTTTTTTAATGAAAATTATACCACTGAAAAATTTTATAATACAAAAGGCAAAGATATTCAAAAGCTTAAGGCTGAGCTGGAGAAAGAATATGCTCCCTATTTGTTTTTCTCCGATAAAAGTCTCAACTTTCAGCTCTTTACAACCAATCAAAATAAGTTGTATATCATCAAACCCATTAAATAAATCAAATCCTTATGGATTAAAAAGAGATCACCAGAATCTTTTAGGAGATGTAATCTGAAACTCTGATTTCATACTGTTTATTTTACAAGTTTTACTTTAATAAATAACATTATCAAAGCGAGTGTTATAAAGATAATGCTTGCCCCAATACTATTTTCAATACCATAATGAGCAATCCAAAATCCGCCGAATAAAGTTCCGGTGGTTACAGCAAAATTTCCGCAGGAAGTAAAGATACTATTAATGAACTCTGATGAGCCGGAAACAGAAGAAGTAATATTGATGTTACTGATGAGAAACCCTCCTGAATGAATAAACCCCCAGAATCCGATGATCCAAACCATGGGTGCAAAAAAACTGCCATAATAATAGATCAATACATGGATGGCTGTCAGTACAATCAGAAATATGCAAGTGGTTTGAAACGGAATCCTACTCATGTATTTTCCTGCAATTTTATTTCCCAAAACCCCAACCGTACCAAACATAAAGAGCATGATACTGATTTGTTTACCATTCATATGTGTTACATTTTTCAGGAATTCTGCCATATAGCCGTAGGTAGAATACATTGCTGCAATGGTGAAGAATGCGATCAATAAACCAATCCATAAGTTTTTATTTTGAAAAATGTTAAGATCAAATACCATTGGAAATTCTATTCCTTTTTCGATGGCTGGTAATAAAAGCTGAACTCCAATTAATGCCACAATATTAATGACAGCTGTTAATAAAAATGAGGACTGCCAGTAAAATAGGTCAGACATTAAAGTAGCTAGAGGAACCCCCAACACAGTAGCCAGTGTAAGCCCGGAAAAAATGATACTTACTGCCTTTGATTTGTCTGAAGGATCGGAAGTTTTTTCAGCAAAAGATAAAGCAATGGACCAGTAAACAGGATGAAAAAAGGCAGGAAGCATCCTGACTACCAGTAATGCATAAAAATTTCCAATATAAGCAGAGAGAATATTGGCTACAGCAAAAATAAGCAGAGAAGAAACCAGCAGACTTTTTCTTTTGAATGATGACAATACAACAAGCATAAATGGACCAAAAACGGCTACAATCAAAGCAAAAGCACTCAGAAGCCAGCCTGCTTTTTCAATGGAAATGCCAAAGGTAGATGCAATTTCCGGCAATACTCCAATGACTCCAAATTCTGTTGTAGTGATTCCGAATACACCTAACGCAAGCACATAAAGATTTCTTTTCGATTTCATAATTTTTTTGTGCAAATTTGCAGAATAGACTATCAGAAAACTATATACTTACCTTTTAGTTCTATACTTACCTTTTTGAAAGTGTAATAATAAAAAACAGTATTATGCCCCAGTTTTTCCACGATAAAAGATTGTATTATACGCCGATTGAATTTGCTTTAAGCCATATTGGCGGAACCTGGAAGATGCCTATTTTGTGGAGATTGCAGGAAAAACCGCTTCGTTTCAGTGAACTTAAAAAAGATATTCCTCATATCACAGACAAAATGCTGACCAGCCAGCTAAGAGAGCTGGAGAGTAAAGAAATGATCCACCGTGAAGTGTATCCTGTTGTTCCTCCAAAAGTAGAATATAGTCTTACCGAAAAAGGGAAAAAAGCAATTCCGGTTATTGAAACTATTATGAAATATGGATATGATCTGATTCAGGATGAAGGAATTATTTTTCCGCCTAAAGAATAGCAGATGTTTCACGATTCATTTTCATAAAAATAAATTAACTTTACAGATATTCCGTTAGTTTCAATATTTCTTAGAGTTTCTATCGGAATAATAACTTTGTTCCGGAAATATTCTGATTTTCTATACCTGTTTTCGGGCATTCATTTATACCTTACTTTACGTTCTCAGTATTTTCTCTTGTTTCCCACTGTAAGCAGAAATATCCTTTTCTGATTTCGTTTTCTGAATGTTATCCTGAAAAAAATTAACCCAATAAAAATTGAAAATGAAGAATAACAATACAATTCAAAAACTCTACATTCTTACCGGAGGCCCTGGGGCGGGTAAAACCACTTTGCTAGAAGGATTAAGCGACAATGGATTTACAACTGTGGCAGAAGAAGGCAGGAAAGTTATCAGAGAACAGCTAAGTTCCCATGGAGATGGACTGCCTTGGATTAATAAAGCTTTTTTTGCAGAATTGATGTTTGGGGCTTCTGTAAAAACGTATGAGAATATAATTAAAACAATAGATGCTGGTCCTGTATTCTTCGATCGTGGAATATTGGATACAATTGGTTATCTCAAACTGGAAAAAATTCCTGTTCCTAAAGAAATGGAAATAACAGCCCGGGAAATGCAGTATAACAGAAATGTCTTTATTCTTCCACCTTGGAAAGATATTTATGAAAACGATTCCGAAAGAAAGCAAACTCTGGAAGTGGCTGAACGTACCTTTGAATGTATGTATGAAACTTATGTAGAATATGGCTATCATATTATTGAAGTTCCGAAAGTAACAGTAGAACAACGAATTAGATTTATTCTTGATCGTATTGAAAGCATTCCATAAAACATGAATTTCACAAGGCTATTTCTTGTAAATGTATACGTGATATTTTTAATCTGTAATTTTTCGCATCAGCATTTCCAGCGGACCCTGTTTGAATTTTTTACCCCAAATTTTACTGAAATACATACTGAGCATAAAAAATCCTACAGAATACAGTAAAATGTAGAGAGGTTCTACCGTATTTTTTCCACTAACGACTTCCGAATAGTTTTTGCCTTGGAATAATGCCGGTACAATAAGGCCAATGCTGAGGTGAGATACATAATGGGTAAGAGTCATTTGTCCTGTTCTTGCCAGATCCATCGCCCAGGTTTTTTCAGAAATGTACTGACTGATCAACATAAAACCCGTAATAAGCATCATCCCAAAACCAATTGTATTCAGGAGAAAAGGCAACACAGGCGGAATATAATCTGCATAGATGAATTCGCGGGTTTCTGTACTCAAATTCATAAAATTACTTCCATAGCGAATTCCTTCAACAATAAGATATAAGATAAGACCAATGCTGAAGGTTTTTTGCTGAGTTTGTCTCAGAGTCCAATCCAGTCTTCCCAGATAAAGTCCAATCGCAAAATAAGCAAACCATGGAAATATAGGATTCCAGCCATTGTAAAATGTATTTCTGATAAATCCGGAAAGCTTCCAGAAATCCGAATATTCAAGAGTCACCAGATTCCAACCGGTTTCAAACGGAATCACCAGAAGCAAAAGATGAAATATCACAATAACAATTGCGGCGGCAATCAGATAATACTTTTTATCCATGAATACCAGCAATGCCCCAATACTCATATAGCCGCCATAAAGATGGAGGATATCCGCCGGCCACCACAAACAAAATAACATTCCGAATATAAAAAGGAAAGCTGCTCTTTTAAGGATGGTATGGCGAAGTCTTCTTCTGTCTTCCTGAGTATATTCCTGAATCCGGTTGGTCATGAGGGCAACACCCATTCCTGCAAGGATCACAAATACCGTACTGGAATGCCCGCTGAAGAGTACCAGAAATTTTCCAAGAAATGAGGAGTCATCATGATTCCCGAATACCATATTAAAATTGACAATAAACATCCCGAAAATGGCGTACGCCCGGGCAAGATCAAATCCGATAATTCTTTTTTTCATACTGCATGATAATTGGCAGCAAAAATCAAGGTTAAGATTGGATATTCCTTTGATAAAAATCAAAAAATGGTGGTGGTGGAAGGGTTGGAGGCTGGAAGCTGGGAGAGGGGAGTTATTGAGGTTTCTGAATCTATATTAGTTTCTGTTAATTCAAAAGAGGTACATAGGTGTCAAGCCTAACAGTATTTCCAGCCTCCCGCTCCCAGCTTCGTTCTTATTCACTTTTTAGCCCGGATTCTGCTCAGTGTTTCCAGGGAAATTCCCAGATAAGAAGCAATATGGGTAAGTTTCAGGTGATGAAAATATTCCGGAGATTTTTTCAGAAGTTCTTCATATCGCTCTGTTGCATTCAGGGCATGGAAGTTAAAAAGCCTGTCCTCCAGCCAGATAATGTATAGTTCAGTCAGAAGAATATCATATTCCATCAATAAAGGGAACTTTTGCTTTGCGGTTTCAAAAACTTTGTAATCTACAGTTTCTACGGTTACATCAGTGAGACATTCAATAACCTCTTTGCTGGGTTTTTGATTGATATAGCTCTTAAAGGAAATGGCAATATCATCTTTAAAGAAAAACTCGGTCGTTATCTCCTTTTTATCCGCGTAAGTGAATTTTCGGGCAACACCATCAACAATGAGATGGCTTTTTCTGCATATCTCATCTTGCTGTAACAGGATCTCTCCTTTTTTAAACTGTTTTGTAACGGTTATTTTGTCAAGAGCTTCAAGAGTTTCTTTGTCAAATCGGGAAATAAGAGTCTGAATTTTTTCAATATGTTCTGTCATAATAGACTTTAATCTTTTAAAGGTTCCCCAATTATAATTTTTCAATAGATTCCGGTGAAATAAAGTCCCATTTGGCAAATAAGCTCAAATGAAGTTTCTTTGCCAGTGCAACAGAAGCTGTATTATCCACCTGGCAACGATATTGTGGTTCATAACCATCTTCTAAAGCAGCCTTTGAAATGACCTGAACAGCCTGTTTAGCATACCCTTTTCCTCTGAAGCGATTTAGTGTAATGACACCAATATCAGATAATTTAGTGTCCTGCCATGGGTACATACTTGTTGCGGCAACCAGTTGATGTTCTTCAAAGATTCCATATACCTTCCAATGATCCAGTTCTACAAAAGCTCCATCCAGATCTTGTTCCGTAGAGAAAGATTCAAACATAGAAAAATGCTCAGTATCATCTTCTGTTAAAGGACGGATGTTTTCCGGTGAATTAAGATTTAAAATGTTGGATTTCTCTTCTTCAGGGAAATAAAAAATATAGTCTGCTCCATACAGAAAGATTTCTTTATCCTTTAAAGTATTGATAAACTTGTCAAAATCAAGGGTGATAAGGTTGTTTTTTTTGAAATAACGGGCAACTTTTGAATTGATGATCGCCCAAGTGTTTCCGGATGGAAATTCCAGAGTCATAATCTGGCTGCCTTCCTCCAGATCTTCATTCAGAAATAAAGTGAAAGTAGGATTGTTGCAGAGAACTTCGCCCTGAAACTGATCTTTCCAGTATTCCTGAACAATGGGTGATGTGATTTTGCTGGTGTACATTATGGATGTTGAATGGATGCTTTTTACATATATAGAAGATTTGTATAAGAGATTGTCTCAAAAATTTTAAAATGGTTCTTTGTTATTTCTATTTTTCAAACAATCCCTGAAAACAAATATTGAATTTCTTTACTTTTGAAAAAACTCCGATATTATACTTTAAAGATACTACTAATCGTTCAATAATGGTCTTGGATCAAATACTACTTTTAAAGAATGGATCTTTCCATCCATAATCTGATACCATCCGGAAGCCTCTATGGTTTTATTTCCCATATCAATCATATACCAGAATGAAACATCTTCTCCTGCTGTGAAGGTTTTCATAATCTGATACTTAAATTTCATCTGCCTCATGTCTTTCATATACACTGAGGCTCCCTCTCTTGTTCCCAGTACTCCTATGAATTGGAATTCAGGATCAAGGCAGCTTTCCGCTTTGTCAAAATCTTCCTCATTTAAGTACTGAATAAACCGTTCTGCGATATTTTGGGCTGTATTGCTCATACTATTTTTTTATACAAGCAAAATTAGCAGATCAGTAGCAATCTGCTTTGTGACGATTGTCACAAAATGGATGCAGATTTAATTTTTTTCAACATTCAGAATCACAATAGGAGGGCGGTGGATGTGTTGTTCAAAATCAGGGCGAAGCTGTAAGAGTTCTTGAGCCGGGCTTGGCTCTTCAAGGTTTTTTATGATAAATCCTGCCTTCAATAACCCATTAACAATTGTGCTTAACTGATGATGATATTTTTCAACATCCTTTACGAACCAATCCTGTTTTCTGAGACTCTCCTCCGAATAACGATTGATTAACCAGTACTTTTCACCATTCAATTCTTCCCAAGGCTTTAATGCTGCCGTGCAGATAGGATGTTCCATAGAAAATAAAAACTGTCCGCCTGATTTTAATCCATTATAAATTTTTTGAAAAAGTAAGTTAAGGTTTTCAATATAATGTAAAGTCATCGAACTGATAACAAGATCAAATCTGTTTGTACCAAAATCATAATCCTCCAATGCAGAACATATCCATTCTACAGTTGATGAAGAAGTTCTGCTTTGGGCTTCATTCAACATGTTCTGTGAAATATCCAATCCTATAATTTTTTTTGGATTTTGTTTCAATAACTCCCGAACCTGATGACCCAGACCACAGCCCATATCCAGAATAGTTTTATCCTGAACAGGCAGCAATAAACTCTTCATTACCGGTTGTTCCAATAATTCATTTAATCCTTTGTCTCCATCGCGGAGAGCTTTATATCGGCTGAAAAAGTTTGGGTGGTCGTAAATGTTCTGCTTCATCGTCTGATCTTAAAATTATGGTGATAAAAAATTCTCTTTATTAAGGTTTATAAAGTTTTTCTGTAATAGTATTTTTCAAAGCCTTTTGGGAAATCGTGTTCAGTTCCTATTTTTTCAAACCCCACTTTTTCATAAAATTCAGGAGCCTGAAAACTGAAGGTATTTAAAGCAATATAGCTGCACTTCCTTACTCTGGCTTCTTCTATTGCTGCATGAACAAGCTGTTTTCCTAATCCATTATTTTTATAATCTTCAGCAATGGCCAGCTTTTGAATTTCCAAAGTGCCCCAGATAGAACGACCATACAAACCACCCACTACCTTTCCCTGATCATGAATGATGATTTCTAAAGGTTTGTTGATACTGTCAATTTCTTTAGTATTTTTCAGGTTATGCTGATAAAGAAGCTCAGATATAGTATCATAATATTCTTCTGTAATTTCGTCTTTTTTTATTATTTCCATGGATAATTTTTAGAGAAATGCTAATGGATTAATTTTTTGCTTAAATTACAAAAAAGAAAAGAAACCAATACCAATGAAGCTGCTGAATGAGGATATGAAATATTTGAAACCACCTGGAGCAATATCAAAATAACCAAACTGCTTAATGTCACAGAAATTAAGGATTTTGACGAATTGAAAACGGTATATTAATCTGATCTTTATATCTTAACGAGTCTTATTCTAATGCTGTGTTTTTTATATATTCTTTAATCCAGAGAGAAAGATCTTCCTCTGAAGAAATATTAATTTTTTTTCTGAAGTTGTGCCGGTTGTTTTCTATTGTTTTTACAGATTTAAAAGTATATTGAGAGATTTCTTTTGTTGTAAAACCAAGATAAAGGTAGGCGGATAGTGTAAGTTCGGAGGTCTTAAACTTAGAATCGATTTTTAACATTTTTCCGGTGAAGTCAGGAAAAATCATTTGAAATCTATTCCAAAATTCAGGCGAATTGTTTTTGGCCATCAGAATGAGCTCTGATACTGAATCGTTAACTTTTTCCTGTAATGTAGTGATGGTTTTCTCTTTTACTGTCAGATCATATTTTGTCTTTTCCAACAAATCATTTTTGTTTTCAATGATTTTATTTTTCTTCTTTTTAAGTTTATAGAAGATGTAGGCCAAGATCAGTAAGAAAAGGAATATCACTGATGCGAAAATAAGAATACTCTTATTTCTATCTGCCTTTCTTTTTTCTATTTCCTCTTTTAAAAGATTTTCTGTAACCCGAACAATATCTTTTTTGATTATCTTTTCATCATACCTTCTTTGGTCCGAGGATATCTTTAAATATTTTTTTTCATTGGAAATATCTCTTATTTCTTTATAACAATGGGAAATTTTTAAGTTGATGTCGGCACATGGATATAGATATTTTTTCTTATTATCAATGGCTTTTTTATAATAACTGATGGCTTTTTTGTATTCTTTTGAAAGAAAATAATAATCTCCGTACGCTTCCAAAATAGGGTATATAAAAGTATGTTGTTCTGCTATGGCTTGATGGTATGCCTTATCTATAAAAGGGAGTGCCAATTTTTCCTTATGTTCCCTATTGTATATCTGAGCCTTATAAAAATAACTGTAGGCCTTTCTTCTGAACATCCGGTTTAATGACAGATACTGATATTCAGGGATTTCCTCAGCTAGCTGTATCGATTTATCAATATATAGATGAGCAGAATCATATTTGTAGTTTTCTGTATAACAGTCTGCCATCCACATATATATTCTGGAAACAAAAAGTTTTGATTCAGCATTTTTGTTTGGATCAACAAGTTTTAATGCTGCTTTATTTTCCTGCATTTCCTGAGGAATCATGCTAAGCCTGGAATAGTAGATACTGGTTAATTCTATAAAAAGTGCTGTTAAAAACCGATCATTTTTTACAGCGCTTTCTCCTTTTCCTTTTCTTATAAATGGATAACTCTCATGGTATTTACCCATAAAAATCAGGTTCCGTGCCATATAGTAGTAAGCGTAAGCTTTCTGCCTTGAAGTTCCGGATTTCTCTGCAAGAAGACAAGCTCTTTTGGAGTATATAAAGGATTTTAATGGATCCTTATAGCTAGTGTCATCAGATAACTTTATAAGTATATCAATATTATTATTGTTACTATGAGCTGAAGGAAAATAAAAAATAGGTATAATCAACAAAATAATAAAAGACCGGAATTTCATTATGACAGTTTTAGAACAAAAGAATATAGTAAATATATCAATTTTTAGTGAAAAATGTTCATTTTTTTTTAACCTGGTTACGGAATTTTACTGAGAATTATAACAACGTGAATAAATATAATTTTATTACTCAGCAAAATGGCTGTAGATGTATTTATTGTCAAATCTATTATAGAATTTATATATTTTCAGTAGAGAACTTAAATATTTGATTTTCAGTTATTTTAATAAATAGGGTAGTTGTTGGGGGGAGGTTTTTTTAGCTATTTTTAAATATTTTCAATTGTTTTACAAAACTTTTCAAACCAAAGTGGTTTTTAACTTTCAACCTGTAGTTGAACAATCGAAATATTCAATTTCTAACTCTAAAAAAAAATAAATATGAAAGAAAAACTTTTATTGCCTCAAGTTGAAAGCACTAATGAATCTCTATTATCAAAAATGGAAATCTAAATATTTAAGATGAATATAAAGATCTCTTTCTTTCCAATTACAACCAAACTTTAAATATATAATTAATAATGAAAAAAGTATTTCTACTGCTTCCTTTTGCATTGTGCATTTTAGTAAAAGCTCAGGTTGGAATAAGCACATCTTATCCACAAGGAACATTTCACGTTGATGGAGCTAAGGATAATCCTAGTGATAGTGGCCCTTCTATAATCCAGCAGAGTAACGATTTTATAGTAACTTCAGCAGGAAATGTTGGAATCGGAACCATTACTCCTGCTACAAAAATAGATATAATAAGCAGTAATCCGGGAGCCATTAAAATAGCGGATGGTACCCAAGGAGAAAGTAAAGTTTTAATGAGTGATGCTGATGGTGTAGGTACCTGGAATACGCTGAACTCTTCCAAAGCTACAATACAAGGAGTATTTCCTGCAACGTCACAGACTATAAACTCCAATGGATCAGGAGTAAGGGGGACCGGAGTTAAAATATCATTAACGAAAGGGAAATGGATCATTAATGCGGGCTTAACGATTGAAAGTCAGATAGCAAGTCAAAGAATATGGTTGCATGCTTATCTTTCCAGCAGCCAAAATGCAAGAACCACAACAGGTTTTGAGTTATTAGGCCCCGCAGGAGCAAACTCAACTTATGCCGGCGTTATATTTCCTAGAATTGATGTTTCAGGAGACGGAAAATTTTCATTGCTTGCAGGTTCACAAATTATCAATGTAACTTCAGATAATGTGGACGTATGGATTGTAATTGAAAACAGACCGACCAATACCTGGGCCTATAGTACCGGTTCATTTGAAAACTATTTCTATGCTATTCCAATCAACTAAATAATATCAAAAAGGATTTGTAAATCTAATATTAGGCATTAAAGTACTTCATCAAAAATATCTAATTAATTTACACATCAATTATAAAACTAAAAACCTTTCCCTCTTCAAGTGTATAAACTAAAAAAGTTTATTACATAAATCCCTATGATGATGATGGGGATTTTTTAATGGTAATGGAAAGCTAATGTAGAATTATTAGGTAGATTATGTCATATTATGAATATGAATATATTGTTAATATCACTGTTGTGGGATTTTTTTTAATCAGTTTTTATTGTTGTAATGTATTGATATTCAACGTTTATTTAAAATAGGGTACTTGTTGGGGGGTAGTATTTTTTTGTGTTTTCATTTTTTTTTATTGTTTTACAAAACTTTTCACTCCAAAGTGTATTTCATCTTAAATCCATCAACTAACCAATCTGAATATTCAATTTCTCACCATAAAACAATAAATATTTAAATATGAAAAGAAAATTTTTTTTCCCGTTTTTTTTAATATCACAAGTAGTATTGTCGCAAGTAGGGATCAATACATCTAACCCAACAAAGACATTAGATATAAACGGCGACATGCGTATCAGAAATGTTTCCAGTACAAATTCTGATAATATTGATTTTTTGGTAAAGGACAATGCGGGTAATATAAGTTCTGTATCACGAAGTTTTTTTTCCCAGTCTGTGTCAGGAGTATTAAGTAATATTGTTTATCTGCAGGGTGCCAATCCTGTTACCATAAATGTAGGAAGTACATTAGCTGTTCCCGGCCTGACTTTTAATTATACTATAAAAAAAGGGGAAAAGAAGATCCTTTTATTTACCATTAATGGTTCTGTCCGGTCGGCAGCAGCAGCTGGTGTAGGAGCAACAGGGCAAGGCATATTTGGATTATTTGATGAAAATAATGTTAAGATAACTTCAGGGTATGCTAATTTTTCAGATATAGTAATATCCAATGACCGCTTACTAAATGCTCCGTTTCCAGTATCATTTCAAAAGCAGGTTATTATCGACAATTCTACTGGGACTTCAGATATCACAAAAACTTATATCGTTAAATATACTGCATGGGCAACTAAAACAACAGATGCCAATAAAGCTCAGATTGTTAATTTTATTCCTTCATCCTTTGCTGGTTATGATAATGATACTGAATCTCTATTGTCAAAAATGACAGTGCTGGTATTCAATATGAATTAAACGTTGAATCTTTTCTTATGATGAACAAATTTTTCAATAATAAGAAAATGAGAATAATCCTTTTATTTTTATTCTGTTTTAATAGGAACCCAGTTAGGTATATCAATGTCCAATACAAACAATATTAAAAACTAAAACCTTTCCCTCAATCAGGAGTGTAAACTAAAAAGTTTATTACTGTAAAAGTCCCTATCATAATATGGGGACTTTTTTATATTCACAATACGGAATATCTTTAACAAAATCTTTCAACATGGAAATCACATCTGTAGCATCATTCATTGATTATTATGAAAAAATCAGGGCAAGAACCAATAAGATCATTGAAATTATTCCTCCCGAACATCTTGATTTCTTTTATAAGCCTTGAAAATTTACCATTGGAGATCAGATAAGACATATTGCGGCTATAGAAAGATATAGGTACGGTGAAACCATTTCAGGAAGAGAAAGTGCCTATCCGGGATGTGGAAAAACCTGGCAGACGGATATGAGAATACCATAGCTTTTTTTAATGAAAAGCATCGCCAAATGCTGGAAATTATTCAGGGACTTTCGGATGAAGACCTTAATCGTAAATGCCTTACCCCTGCCAATAATCCAATCTCTATATGGAAATGGCTTAGAGCGATGGTAGAGCATGAGATCCACCACAGAGCAGAGCTTTATATTTATCTCAATCTTTTAGATGTCAAAACACCACAGATTTTTGGTTTTTCAGCAGAAGAAGTTCAGGATTTGAGTGTGAAACTGTAATTTTCAGTACAATCAATCATCTACAGTCATTAAAATGATGAAGGTTAATTTGTATATTGGCATTCAAAAATTAATAATGACTAAACCCTTTATTATCCCTTTATTATTGCTGGTAAATTCGGTATATGCACAAACTGATATTGAGTTAAAACCGGGAGATACGCTGAAATATTCACCAAAATCTCAGCACCCGGTATGGGTAACAGTTCAGTCAAATGGTGCCAATGTTGGAGCAGCTTTATTTATGGAGGGTAAAAAAATAAAGGAACAGGACGATTCCAGAGGAATAAAAAGCATAGAACGGCTATTTTATAATCCTGAAAAAGGGAAAAAATATGAATTGAAGGTTTGGGCAAAATCCTATGTTGAAAAAACAAAACCTTCTAAAATTTCCATCACAGAATCCAAAACGGTTTCTATCTTAAATGGGCAGTTTACTTCATCTCAGTTTATAGAAGACTTACAGGTTTTTCGCTCCATCAGAGAAAAAGCAAACTCTGGATTGTATGTTTACAGAAGCAGAAAGCAGATAGACAGTCTATATCAAAAGGCAGAGGAAGAAGCGGCCAACAGTAAAAATATTTTCGATTTCTATAAAGTAATAACTAAGCTTACAGGTTTTGAAGGCAGTTGCCATAATTATACGGACCTTCCTAACCACGCATCCTATTATCTGACCCAAAAACCTGAATATCTTCCCATCACTCTGAAAAATATAGATGGCCGTTTGTTCCAGGATTCAAAAGATAATAAAATTCCGCTTGCTGCCGAAATTATTTCCATTAATAACATTCCTGCAAGAGAAATGATTAACCGTTTTTCTCAATACTATTTTTCTGATGGTTATTCTATGCCTTATAAGGAAACAACAGGCTTTGAAAGAGAAATGCTGGATAAATTTTATATAGAATTCGGTACCCATAAACAATACAGCATCAAGTATCTGAGGAATGACCGGATTCATGAGGTAACATTGCCAGGAATTTCATTAGAAGCTTTTAAAAAACTGCAGGAATCAAGACATTCGCTTACTTTAGATAAAAAATTGATGAACGAGAAATACAGTTTTACCAAAGAAGGTGATAATGTATACCGTTTATCAGTAAGAGGCTTTGATTTTGCAACAGGTAAAGAAGATCCAGCTTATGAAAAATTCAGTACTTTTCTTGAGCAGATGATGGATACTTTGGAACGAGAGAAAATAACCAACCTTATCATTGATCTGAGAGGAAATACTGGCGGAACCGGAGCACTTTATGAAAAAGTGTTTACTTACCTCACGCAAAGACCTTTCCGTGACAGTCATTATGCTTATACCTGGTTTAATGAAGTTCCTATGGAAGAAAAACTGGTGATTACTCCTCTTTTCCTTTCCAATGGAGTGAAAGATAAACACGGAATCAATGCGTACCTGAAACAGCTTTATCCTAAACAGATCCAGGGGAAATATTATTGGGGAGATGATAAAAACTCTTCAATTCTGCCTAATGAAAGAACGTTTAAAGGGCAGCTTTATCTTTTGGTAGATCAGCGTGTGGCTTCAGCTGCGTCTCATTTAGCTTCTTTAATAAAATCCTATACCAACGCTATTGTGATTGGAAAGGAAACAGTTGGCGGATATTACGAACATAACGGTCACCTTCCGTTAGTGTATGAGCTTCCCAATACAGGAATTCAGACAGGTTTTTCTATTGTTCATGTGATTCAGGATGCTCAAAATCTTCCGGATCAGAAAAAAGGACAAGGGATTATTCCACACTATGAAATACGGCCAACCCATCAGGAATTTTTAGATCAGAATGATGTTTATCTGAAAAAAGTACTGGAACTTCAGAAATAAAATAATCAATAAAATAAAATGGCTGCAGAGGATTAGTTTGCAGTCATTTTTATTTGGATAGCGTAAATGGATTGATTATTTCCCGTGTTAGTGTTAAAATTTAGTTTTTTATAAATGGGTTGTTTCGTTCGTATGAATTTAAAATAGAGTTGATTACCGGTTTTTATATATCTAAAATGGTTGAAATATTATTCAAAAGTCGTAGAACTACTACAAATTTTCAGATTAAGGCCTTAAAATTTTTTGAATATAAATAACCGCTTTATATTTGTTTTACCATCACACCATACAAAGTATTATTAACGATTAAAATTTATAGAATATGACAGTAACTAAAAGGGAATCTTAACATTCTAACCGGGAGAAGAGCAAAAACTATTCAGGCAGTATCTTATCCCCAGTATTTACTAGAATTTACAATTATCCATTCATCAATTGATTTTAAACTATTTTCTGAAGCTTTTGTTTCAGGAGGTATTTGTTAATGCTAAAAAAGAACTGAATTAAAAATACTAATAATATGGACATTAATCATTTTAAGGAAACCATTAAACCTTTTTTCTGGGTAGAACATGCAAGCAGCTTTTCGGTATGTCTGGATGCAGGAAGTTATAAACAGGAAATCTTTGATGCCAGGGCAGATGAAGGTTTTGAGGGGAACGGCTACGACTGGGGCTCTTTAGCTCAGGTTTTTCTGGCTGAGAAAAGACCGGATCTGAGTGAAAGTATACGATTTGACCCTGAAGGAGGAATGTTCTGTGCTTATTCTTCGGAAGGAAATAAGTTACAGGATTTTATCCTGGATTTTAAAAAAGCCTGTGAAGATGAAACGCTGATAACAGATTTGTTTTCAAGAGCAGAATTGGATTGATTCTCAACAATAAGTTATACGTTAGTGAATTTGCCTTTGTGGGATGAGATCTTTAGCATTTAATAGAAAAAGAGAGATAGCCGGATTCGGCAAGCAATATTTTAAACCAATCTAATAAAAAATAATATGAAGAAAATATTTTCAGAACTCAAAGGCTTTGTCATATACAGCCCGGAGCTTTTAGCGAAATATCTGCAGGATCATAATCTGCCAGGAAATAATATCCTGAAATATTTTGTAGAAAATGAACATGGAGATGTAATAACAAGATCAGGAATAGCAATTCCTGTGATAGGTGTAGAAGAAGATTATTATTCATTCTGCATTTCTGCTAATGAAGATCGGGTATTGGGAAATGAAGAAGTGGCTGCACAGTCTGATGGCTGGATATTTCAAACCTCCAATAATGAACTGAGAGTGGTAGGAATTGGCTATTTAAGAGATATTTCAACCATTAACGATGAAAATAGTATCCGCCTGAATTTGGAAAACGGATGGTTTTCGTTAAGAATACGTGCTGGCAATAAAAATGGAGAAAGACTTTTTGAACTCAATACAAGGAAACAGGAAAACCAGCCCGACTTTAACGGAGATCTTACTGCAACGTATTATTTTAATTAATCAGAGAGAAGAGACTTGCATTGCCTTGGTATTTTTAATATTGGGACAGAGTTTTTTAGTTTAACAACTGTTCAAAACTTATTTATATTATTTTCTGAAGAAAAATTTGTACAAAGGAATTAAAACCCGAATAATCCACTGAAAATGACAAAACAATAGATCGATAGAGCCAATGCAAGGTTAATGGCAGTTTGTTCGTATTTTTTCTTCCTGTATAATAAAATGGATTCAATAACGGCATAAATCAGGATACCATATCCAAATGCTATCATCACAAAATAGTAGAGATATCCTGCTCCCATGCCTAGATTCTGTTCCTTTAAAAAAACTAATGGAATAAAAGCAATGAGTAGGAAAAGAAGCAGAATTCCTAACCTTAAGAATAAATGTTTTTTAAGGTTGTTTTCCGAAGCGATAGGACGATAAATAAACGTATAGACTCCGCAAGCATATACTATTAATAAAATCAGACCGATGGTGGAACGAACCTGATATACTATAGGCAGTATATTGCTTTTAAAAATGAAACCTGCTATTAAAAATGCGAGAAAAAAATATTTGATCTTTTTGAAATCCATACCGTTACAATTTATCTGTTATACCCCTAAATACCCAATACAGATAACCTGGATTTTTATGAGTTTTAATTATCAATTATTATTTGCATTACTGCTCGCAATGCTTTTGGTGAATTCTGCAATATAGCTATTAATTAACCTATTCATGGTATATAGCGGTTTCTCAAATTTATTTAATATTTTCCTTGTACACAACTGTTATATTTTCAGTAGGTTAATTCATTTTGGGTATTGGGTTTTAAGCTTGGATAAATAATTCCGTTGGAATGAATGAGTGATAAAGAAAAATGAATGTTATCCAAAAAATTAATAGTTTTATAGATTTGAAAATACCTTTTGAACCATTGCTCGCTTTATTTTGATGTAAATCAGGAAAATCGTACTTTTTGAGAATAATCTAAGATCAGATATAATTGTAAAAATAAAATGAATAAACTACTTCTTTTAGCGGGTATCATTCTTTCCACGAGTTTATATTCCCAGCAAAAAATTATTTTTGACCGAGCCGGTTATTATTTTGATTTTATGGAATTGAGTTTTGAAATGGAAGATAAACCCAATGATAAGTTTCATTTAATAAAATTTGATACCATTACAGCAACAGATAAAAAAGGAAACCTTTTGATAGATAACCATAATGTCTATAACATCTATAGAAGAGCTAATATTCTGGTACGTTATGAAACCCCAAAAGAAAAATTAAAAAGTGTAAGTGCAAAAGGAGTTGTCAAATATTTTCAGCCTTCTAGAGAAAACAATTCTTACTTTATATTGGGAAAAGTAAAAGAGGTAAAGAAAGATGTAAATCTTATTGATAAGAGTGTTCTTGCTAAAAAACCGGGGCTTTATTTTGGCCTTGTATCTGTAGAGTCAGCGAATAAGATTTTTAAAGACTTTATCAATCATATGGCTAATCAGGGTAAAAAGATAGACTTTAATGAGTATGATCTTATGATGGCGAAAACAAATGATAAAGAACATGATATGATACCTGTAGTGCCCACTATAGATGATGGACTGGATTTCAGCTACAACAATATTACCCTGAAAGATCCTAAAACCGGGATTATCTATACGTTTTATAAAATTAAGCAATCAATGACCGCAGAAGAAAGAGGAAATATTCCTTTGGAACTGTTCATCGAAAACGGAGAATCTGTACAGAAAATTCCTTTTGATTTTAAAAATTTTCAGGTAAAACAGTAAGTTTTTTAAAAAAATCATTTCAGTATAGCAGCTTGCTAAAAAAGCAATAAGGCGATGATATTACTTTATCTTTTTTGGATGCAGTTATATATGATAAAAATTTATATTTTAGGGGAATAACCATGACTACTTTTTATGTACAGACTATATTTCATTTTTGTTCTTATTCTCATATTTATTTTTCAATGGACCAAAGGGCAGGGAAGGTCTGTTGGAAATGTATCTGATACAGCTGACGAGAGTAATAATCTAAATGGAAGTTGTGTTGGAAGTGAAAGTTATTGTTGTAATTATGCTGGAGTGAGAGGCAGTAATTATCCGGATGAAAATCATGAACTTCTTGTGAATACTCCAAGATCATCAGCAGGTAATGTTTTTTTTGGACCTTTACTGATTATAATAAGCTTGTTGGTCTTGAGAGCGCTTTCAAAAAGAGCAGAAGAATAGTTCTATTAATTTTTTAAAGAAAGAAATGCAAGGAGGCTTTTACATCCTTTCTGCATTACAGGAGTACAATATTTATTTTTTCTATTTTTTATCCATTTATAACATATTCAACAGATTCATTAGAGCCTGAAAATGCAGTATTATGTCCTAAAGCTTAACATAATTTATATTCATAGGGCTTTCCATTGGATTTTAATACATTCAGGTATTCAATGGATGGTTGGCAGGAATCTGTATATCTGTACCTCCAAAAATCCATAGTCATGGAATTGAAACCAGACAACCCAAAATGCAAAAGAAATGCTTTTGAAAATACAGAAGCAATTTAAAAAATAAAACATAAGGGAATCTAAAAGGGTTGTGTTCAAATGTAATACTATTTTTTTCTCAGTTGTCTTAATAGTAACTTAGATAACAAAATAACCATACCATCGAGTATTTAACCATGAAAAAAATCCATTTGATTGCTATACTGTTTTTATCACTCAATATGTTTGCACAAAACATAAATGATAAAATCAAATTATTTGAAAACGACTTCTACCATTGGAACAAATCTAAAAAGAAATCAACTTTAAAAGAAAGAATGTCTTTTTATAACGTCAATGCAGTAAGTATCGCCGTAATTAAAGATTACAAAATAGAATGGGCAAAAGCGTACGGCTTTGCAGATGTTTCTGAAAAAAGAGCAGCAACACCCCAAACATTGTTTCAAGCAGGTTCTATTAGCAAAACGATTAATAGTTTAGGGATTTTAAAATTGGTTCAAGAAGGAAAATTAGGATTGGACGATGATATTAATAATCATCTGAAAACCTGGAAATTCCCTTATGATGACGTTTCAAAGGAGAAGAAAATCACTATAGCTAACTTATTGAGTCATACCGCCGGTTTATCGGTTCACGGTTTCGGAGGGTATGAAAAAGGAGCTGCTTTACCTACAACAATTCAAACGCTTGACGGTCTGAAACCTTCCAATTCCGGTGCTGTCAGATCTGTATTTGAGCCAGGCTTGAAATACCAATATTCTGGTGGTGGAACTACGATTACTCAATTAATTCTTGAAAATACAACCGGTGAAAAGTACGAAGATTATATACTGAAAAATATTTTGGAGCCATTGGGGATGAATAACAGTTCTTTCAGCCAGCCACCGGCAAAAGATAAAGAAAATTGGTTGGCAACAGGCTATAATTACGATAAAGAAGTGAAAGGGAAATATCATATTTATCCCGAAAAAGCAGCTGCTGGTTTATGGACAAATCCAACAGATTTAGCCAAATATGTTATTGAAACACAATTATCATTATTAGGAAAATCGGATAAAGTTTTGTCTAAAGAAATGTCACAGAAAAGATTGGAAAATCATTTTGGAACATTTTCGAATGATTATGCTGGTGCGAAATATTTTCATCATGATGGTGGAACAAATGGTTTTGTCTGCTTTTATATGGGAAGTGTAGATGATGGAAACGGAATTGTTGTGATGACCAATGGCAACACGGGTAAATTGATGGAAGAAATTGTTACAAGTATCGCAGCTTTGAATCAATTTAAAAATTACCCTTTAGAATCAGGTAAAGAGTCGATTTCCTTCACAATAAGAAAAGAATTGTCGAAAAGTGTAGACAATGGTATTGAACATTACAAAAATCTGAAGAAAACCAAACCTGATGATTACAATTTCTTGGATGAAAGCGAACTCAATATACTGGGTTATGAATATTTGAATAACGGTAACATTGATTCTGCTATCAAAATTTTCACTTTGAATATCAATGAATTTCCAAATTCAGCCAATGTTTACGACAGCCGGGCTGAAGCTTATTTCAATAAAAAAGAGTATCAATTATCAAAAAAAGATTATCAAAAAGTATTAGAATTGGAACAGGCAAATCCAAATGCAAAAGAAATGCTTTCAAAAATCAACCAAATTCTATCTCTGAAAAATTAATTAAAATGAAAAACCGATTTTTTTACTATTAATAGCTGCTTTAGTGACAAATGTTCTTTCTGGCCAAGAATTAAATTTTGATTTTTTTTGACTCTAGCGTAAAAACAAAAAACGCTGTAAATATTGATGTTTACAGCGTTTTAGCTTATTTTGGCTTCCCAACTTGCGGAGAGTGAGGGATTCGAACCTAATGATTTAAGATGTTGAAAATCAGTTGATTTAAAATATCGTTTTCAAAAGTGCCACGAATTTGCCACAACTCCAATATCTTATGGATAATGCTACAAAATCTTAACAACTCAACTAAAATTTGCTTTAGTTTCGTTAGCCAAATATAAGGATTAATTTAATTACTTAAAGGTTTTTAAGAATGGCGCTAAATAGTAAAATGAACTAAAGTTTCCGCTGTTAAGCGTAAAGTCTCACTTGTTTTGGCAAGTTTGTTCTACTTGAAGGTACTATCATTCGTTGCTGCGGTGGAAGGTATGATAGTGTATGAATTAGGAATTATTTAGAATTTTTAATTCTTTTGGAAAATTTTTTGAAATCGTTATCATACGCTATTTGCCAATACCAGAGTTCTCAATTCACCTTATCAAGTCGTGAAACATTTTCAAAACAATGGGTTAATCGGCTGTGTAAAAATGTCTCTATCAATAAAAATCCAACGAATAAACAGAATAATCCGTGAATAAGCCCTTTGTAATATTCTTTTACAGTAAATAAAAAAATAAGTACAGAAAGAATGAGCAAAGCACTCCAAACAATTTTTAGAATAATGTAAATTTTATGGTCGGATTGAGCTTTACCTAAGGCCATTTTTACTGTTTCTTTTGGGTTATGCCGGTATTGTTCTGTCACCGTATTGAGGTGTTTTGCTCTGGAATAGGTAAGAAAACTTCCATACCCCAGAGAAGCCGCTGTTAGCAGGCAAATAGGAATGAACATCCCCTTTAATAAAGGATTTTCATATTTGAATCCAAATAGCAGGCACAGCACTAAAATAAGTCCTATGCCTACCATTATTTTGCCTTGCAGCGCATCACCTTTTGTCCTTATACTGAGTTCCTGCAAAAATTCCATATTATAAACCCCAGTTTTGTTTGATAAGGGATAAGTAACTGTCATCATCCAATTGTTTACGGGCTGCTATAATTTCTTCGGCATCTGCCCCTGCGATGTAGCGCATTTGTTTTTTGTTGTCGGTAGCGGCTTCATAGATTTTTTCGGCCACAACAATTGCCTCTGAAGCTCCACTTCCGGCTTGCTGTATTGCAATCATTACTTTTTCCAGAAATGGAGCATATTCAGTCTGTGATGGGTCTATATTGAGGTTCTTCATAACGGTATCCTCAAAATTTGTATTGATCATTCCTGGTTCAATTAATTTTACCTGGATTCCAATAGGTTCAAGTTCAAATGATAGCGCTTCACTGAGTCCTTCCACGGCAAATTTTGAACCATGGTACAAGGTGCCAAGAGGCAAGGTAATTTTACCACCCATAGAAGAAATATTTATAATAATTCCTTCCTGCTGTTTTCTCATGATCGGGATTATGTTTTTGGTCACAAGTAAGGTACCGATTACATTGACATCAAACTGCATCCGCATTGCCTGTTCAGGTGTAGCCTCCAGGATACCATAAGAACCATATCCTGCATTGTTGAGGAGCACATCAATTTTTCCGAACCGCTCAACGGCTTGTTGTACTGCAGATTGAATGGTATCTTCTTTTGTAACATCCAGTGCTATGACCTGCACATTATCTAAGCTGTAAAGCTCCTTATCTTGTTCCGGATTAGAGCGGACAGTGGCTGCCACATTCCACCCTTTTTGTTGGAAATATTTGGCAGTCATGCGTCCGATACCGCTGCCACATCCTGTAATTAAAATTGTTTTTCTCATTGTATGTATTGAGGTACTAAATTAAAAATCTTTCTTTCTTAAGCCGTCTATCATTGCTATTCCGGCCATTTTTGTTAAGTTTCTCCAGGTAGGTTCCATGG
>NZ_JAGIPR010000019.1 GCF_017877355.1 Chryseobacterium jejuense
TTCCCGAAGTAGGCGACCAGGTAATGGTGAACTTTGTCCACAGCCATCCTGACCGTCCATTTGTAATGGGAGGAATGTTCCATGGTGGAGTTGGTTTAGGAGGAGGAGCAGACAACCGTGTAAAATCTATTCAAACCAGAAGCGGACATAGAATTGTTTTCACAGAAGATGAAAGTATCATCATCACAGATAAAAGCGGTAACGAGATCCATCTGGATACTACGGGAAGCAACATCAATATCACTGCACCGGAAACCATGACGCTGAACTGTAAGAATATGAACATTAATGTAGGTGAAAACATGACTACAACGGTGGGAATGAATAAATCTGACAGTATAGGGCTGAACAATACTGAGAGTGTTGGAGCTATGAAACTGACTTCTGTAATTGGAAATGCAAGCACATTTATCACCGGAAAACTTACCGAGATTATTGAAGGTGATGTACATAGTGAAACCAAGAAAGAGCGAAATGAGGTGAGTGAAAAAGATATGAATATCCAATCCGGAAAATTCGTTCATAAACACGCACAGGCAGAAGTACAAAACAATAGCGGCGAGAAATCAAAAGCCCACTAAGCCATGAGCAGAACGAGAATTGTAAAAGGTACTTATACCAAGATTTCTCAGGAAGGTCATAGCATGTATTCTAACGAGAATATTATCACCACCGCCAGAGCTGCCATTACTGAAACCGGGGTCAGTGATGGGTTAAGTTTTGGAAACCCATCAAAACCATCTGCCGGAAAAGTGGTGGCTAAATGTATGGTGAAATTCAGACCTCATGATAAGTATAAAGATAATCCTGATTTTGGCTTTGACTGGCTAAGAGAAGGCGATTCAGGACAGTTGGGAGATAACTGGTTCGGAACGATCATGGGAAAATATTATGAGGCTGATAATGTTACAGTTTTTAAAAATGGGAACAGCTGGAATACCAATTTCCACAAAGATCCCAATATGTATGATAAAAAGCTGAAAAGCTACAAAAGTCTTTCCATTTCCTGGAAGAAAGTCAATAAAACACCTTACCTGTATCCAATACCGGTTCTGACATTACTGAAAGGAAAATCAGCATTGTTAACCCTTAAAATTGAAATTAAAGAAAAACCTCAAAAGCTAACTTTTGAGTTCAAAGATAAAGAAGCAGAAAAATATCTGTCATTAAACCTCAAAGAGATCGGAGTGATTAAAGTAGGGAAGTATGACAAATCCAATTATCTGAAAATAGCCTGTAAGGAACAGTTTTCCAAAGAGCAGATACTGTATGTAAAAGCAGATGGAGAAATCTGTGGTGCATTAATCATTCATCCTAATTCAGCGGCTCATGTCAAAAAGATTTCTGCTCTTTTTATTTCCGTAAAAACTGATATTAATGATGTCATTAAAGTGGGAAAACCAAAACCGGGCAGTCAGCAGTATTTTACAGAATGCCTGAATCAGGCGTTGGTATCTCCAACTATTCAGAATTCTTTCTCTATTGACTGTACGGGGAATCTTCTGTATAATGCATTCAGATTCAAGTTTTGTAAAAAGATTGATGGAAAGTATTATATAAACAACTCTAGTGGCTTAAGAGACTACCTGGAAGAGAAATTCCGGGATAAATATGGCAGTCAGTATGATTCGTATTTCAAAGTCTTTTTTATAGAAGATATATATCCCGGGTGGAAGAATGGTAAGATTTCTTCATACACTAATGGCTTTTCATTTTTTAATACCACTTTTACGGTTCAGTTCTATACCCATTCAAAAGAAACGGTTGCCCATGAATTAATGCATGCATTAGGATTGCCTCATACTTTTGATGGAAATGTTCCCGCCAAATATACCTATGAAGCTTATAAAACAAATAATCTTATGGACTATTGTCATCATATACAAATCCCAAGAATAAGTGTTTTTAAATGGCAATGGAAAGTGTTGAATTCTAAAATTATGCTGTAATGAAAAAATTATTAATTTACCTTTCCATATTATGTTTTGTAATATGTACCTGCCAGTCTAAAAAAGAAGAGGCTCATAAAAATAATAAAACGAGTACCATGGTTGAAAAATTTGATTTTGCTTTATTTAAAAAATATCAGGAAAGCAACGGAACATTGGAGCTGAAAAATGGATACACTGTTTTATCTATGTCTGCTCCGGAAAAGGATGAAGCAGGAACTTTGGAAGAATTACTTCCTAAACCATCATTCCTGTATGTTTACAAAGAGTTTTATCCTAACGGGAATCTTAATAAAAAAGAAACCAGAATCAGTGAAACTGTGAAAGTAGAAAAATCCGAATACTATGACAAAAACGGAAATCTTGAAAAAACGGTAGATGAAGATCAAAACTATGGCAAGATCAAGTACCAGGATGTATTGAACTTTCTTGATAAAAAAGGATACATTAACCTTAAAACAGGAGCAGGAAGGCTAAATGATGACGGAACCAATAAATATGATATTGTATACGACCAGGATATCCCTGTTTGGAATATTATGATTATGCAGGGAAAAAGACTTTCAGAAAAAGAGCTGATGGAAATCATGAAAACCTCTCCTGGTGAACCTAGTGCCTGGAAACCTGTTGTTTATCAGATGGATGCCAATACCGGTAAAATCATCAGTGAAAAATAATAATTGAGATCATTACAGAAATTTTAATGCCAGTAAACTATGAGTAGGACGAGAATTGTAAAAGGTACTTATACCAAAATATCTCAGGAGGGGCACAGTATGTATTCCAGGGAAAACATTATTACTTCTGCCGGAGAATCCGTAACTGAGACAGGGGTAGAAAAAGGGGTAAAATATGGAGACCCCAAAGATTCCCCTAAAAGAGAAGGAAGAATTATTGATATTCTTATGTTTGTCGCTGGAACTACAGACCCTGGAAATACTGAAGGAACGAAACATAAGGCCAATACAAGCTATTGGAAATATATTGATGAAAAGACCAAAGAAGAAACAAAGGAAAGTTTAAATAATTTATGGAATAAAATCAAGGAACTTAAACCTCAATTTAATGATTTAAATATCGAAGGAGATTTTTTCAGTTGGTCTGGTGACAATGATACCAAGGAAAGAATCAAAGCTTCTGAGAGATTATTTGATCTGCTGTTAAGAATGTATCCTGGCTGGAAAAATCAGGAGGTACATTTGCATCTCATTGGTCATTCACATGGTGGTAACGTCATTAATCAGTTTACAGAGCTTATCTCCAGTAAGGATATGATTGCAAAATCCAGTATTTTGAAACCTCGTAAGATTACAGAATTCCCTAAAGAGTGGAAAGTTAAAAGTATTACGTATTTATCAACTCCTTTTTTCCAGAAAAAACATCAGTTGAATCATGGAAAATTACATAAAAACTGTAAGATCATTAACGTTCATAATGAGTATGATCTGACCCAACAATTGATTGCAGACTTCAGTTTGACCAATTTAGAAGGCTTATTGAAGTCTTTTCAAGTGAATAAATTTAAAAAAGGTATAGAAACATTGAAAGATGTAGATAAAGATACTATTTTAACTTATCTTAAGGGGATAGGTCTTCCCAATAGCCATAAGAAAAGAGCAATTCCGGCATGGAAAGAAATGGCAAAAGCTTTTTTGGGAATGAATATGATTACGAGAGAGTTTATCAACTATATTAACTCTCTAAAAATTGAAAATTCTAACCTGCAAAAAGAAAAAGATTCGTTTGTTAGCCTTTTAAATAGTCTTCTGCGATGGACCTATGATGTGTATAATAATTACAATGCAGGCATAGCAAAAGGGCATGATAAAGTAACATGGGCACAAAATTTAAATCTGACACAGGGGCTGAGTGTTTTAAATATTTTGTTTGACATTAAAAGCAGTCCAAAGGATAGTTATCTCTTAAACTTATTAGCAGGTTTATTTGGAGAAAATAAAGGAATCACTGATAGTATTGATGAAACATCCTGGACGCCTAAAAAGCAAACCAAAGCACTGTCCATTATAGATGTACCTATATTTGAAAGCGATCCCTATAATTCCAGAAATAAAAGAAAAGAATTTGATGCTTTTTTAAAAGGAGCACAAGGTGCAGTACAGGCCCGGGAGCTGGAAGATTTGCTGATGAGGTTATTTAGCCAGTTTATTAAACCTTCTATGTTGGCTTTGATAGTAATCACAATTGATCAAGTACTTGAACCTTTGGTTTTTGGAAAATTAGATACAGAAATTACAAAGTTGAGAAAGAATTTGGAAGTGTATTCGAAATTTGTAGGTAAATACCATGCTTATTTGGTGACTTCAAAAGATGAAGAGGCATTCGCCAAAGACATTATGAAAGCGCCGGGATCTCTTTCCTATCTGGCTATGGCATCCCATAGTTTAAGTCATACCCAATTATGGAAAAAAGTGGAAGATAGTTTAAAAGACGTATTCAGTTCAGGAAAAAATCCAGGATATAGAAAGAAAGTATGAAAAATATAACGCAAGTCATTGGCAAAACGCTACTCGTTTTTTTACTGTCAAATGTAATGGTAACTGTTTATTTTATATATAGTTATAGTAGTATCATTGAATCTGTTAATGTAGAACTCATTGTAAAAATAATAAAGCAGTTTGGTTTGATTATAAGTATCCCCACTACTATTTTATTTGTTCTTATGGATATGATTCTCATAAAAATAATTAAAAATATCTGGGCTTTATATTTGATCCGGATTATTGCTTTTTTAGGATTACTTTATATAATGTGTCTGATTTTTTCTGTTTATATTATAACCAGTGCTTTAATAGATAATCCTTTGGCTAAATAAATTTTACTGACAAAGTCTTATTGATCAATAAAAATAAAAAATGAAAAAAATATCATCATCCATTGTTATATTCATTCTCTTGTTCAATGTTAATTTATATTCACAGAATGTTAATAAAAACAATTTTACATCTCTGATACAGGAAGAAGTGGGGGATCTGAATAATGATAAATGCAATGACAGGATTATGGTAGAAATGGATATAACGGATAAGACGCAACCATCGAGATTGCAAATATTTCTCTCACAACCCAATAAGAAACTTCAACTGGTTGTTTCTTCTACGAAACTTATTGAGGGGCAATACCCTAGCCGTAAAAATGGAGAATATAGTGGCAATAATGTTCCGGATTTTTTTATTGAAAATGGAAAATTAATAATGCTTACTGATATTGATCACCGGAAAAGCAGCTATGAATTCAGACTGAATAAAAATAATTTTGAATTGGTAAAAATATCACGGGTAATATGGGATGGAAAAGATACGACCTTTGAAACTGAAATTAACTTATTAGCAGGAACTAAATTAGAATTTGAGCAAGACTTTGGTCCAGATAAAAAAAACATAAGGAAAAAAGCAATAAAAATTAATTCTTTACCAAAAATCCAGGATTTAAGTTTTTCTGATTTGGAAAAATTTTAAAACTTCTGATCTAATCTGTAATTTGTATTTATTTTGGAAAGCCACTGGAGTGCAATTCTTTCATCCGGGATATGTAGTTGATGTTAAACAATACAACGCAGAGCTGGTAACGGCAAAAGATGAAAAAGAATCAAGGATATGATGAAGCGACCGGGAACAGTACCTTCCCTTCAAAAGCTTAATAAAAAACTAAATGACTATTTCCAATTCAAAAACTATTCTGTTAATAGGATTTATTTTCATATGTTTTAGCCTGGTTATCGGTTGCTATTCAGGTGATCCGAAGAGGGAAGAGAACAATAGAGAGGTAGAAATATTTAATGAGACAGAACTTTATCCGGATCAGAGAACAGCTTATTCTAAAAAAGGAAATAGCATTCTATTTTATTCCCCAACTTCAGATCATAGCCTATATTTAACAGCCGACCTGGATAAACATATCCTTACCCTAAAGGACCCGGAAGCAATGAATCTTGCAGGATTATTAAAAATCAATGATTTCAAATATATTGTACCCAAAAAATATGCAGATTTTCACAAATTTGCACTCGGAGCAGCGGGAACAGGCGGTGGAGAATTTTTTACCCATATAGAATTGAATAACCTGGGGCTCATCAAAACCATGGAAATAGATGTTCCGGAAGGTAAAAACAAATATCTGTATCAGTATAACAAATATGGGCAGCTTTTGAAACTAGCTAAAGAAAGAATGTTGCTAAATAAAGTTTTGTTGGAAAATAGGTATGATGAAAAATCAAGATTGATTTTCAGAAAGCAGGACGATGAAAATTTTAAATCAGAGATAACTTGGGTGTATGATAAAAATGGCTATATACAGAAAGAAAATGCCTGGGAGAAAGAAATAGCTCCCAATGGAAACGTAATCAAAGATGAAACAAAAATATTTTTCTATGAGTACAACAACCTGGGACAATTGATAAAAAAGTATACTCAAAACCGGAATGATGTGATTGAATATACTTATAACAATGAACATAAGCTGCTAAGTACCCTTGAGTATTCAGGCACTATAGACAAGGATCATCCTGAAAAGATCATCAACCATTTTCTTAAAAAAACATACACCTATCTTAAAGAGGAGGTAGTTGAAGCAATAAGCTATGAATATAAAATTACAGATTCCACTGTTTTAATTAACGGAAAATGGGCAACAATGTCCATTGAAGAACAAAAGAAGCAGGCATGGGATAAACTGAAAGATCAGTCCGCAATTCCTTTACAAATTATTGAAACAGAATACTCTTACCAGCCTTCGGAAATCAATATTGTGGCTCATGAATATAGCATTTATAGTAATTACAACGGACAAAAGGGACAAAGCAAGCTGCTTATTGCATCAGATTCCATGAAGTACAAATTTGATCGTGGTGGTCGGATTATTAAAAAAGAAAACTATAATGCTGATACAAAGGAAATGGATGCTCAGGAAATTTTCTACTAAAATATGGGATTATTACGGATTATTTTGTAATAAAAATATTGGTTATATTGTACCACTCATAAAGGAGATCCATTATCTTCACAAATAAAAACCATGTTATCAAATTAAACACTAATGAACAAAATCACAGATCATTTTAAATACTTTTCAAAACTATCCGCTGTTTTTATCTTCAGCTTATTTAAAATTTATACCATAGGAATCCTTTCAACGGTTATTACATTTTCTTTGGGAATCTATATAATGGCCGAAAGTTTAGGCTCATCATTAGGACACAGTGGGGCACTTGCATTTCTGTTGGTAACAGTAATGGCCAAACCTTTGTCTGCTGGGCTTTTTTATCTGTTAATGATTGCAGCTCCCTTTTGCATTGCTATTTTCTCCACGAAGTATGGGATGTCAAGAATCATCAGCAGACTTGTTCAGGATCATTCCAAAACAATTTTAGTTCCATTTATTGATAAAGTGGTTGGCAAAATTAAAAACAACCAGCCCGTGGTTGTACGCAACAGTGCAGATTATGCATTGGCAAAAGTAAGGCTGGTGAATGAATTTAAAAACAGCTCAGAAAATAAAATCCTTAAGCGTGTTTTAGGATATGCTTTGAACAAAGTAAAATTTGATGAACTGAATTTAGAAGATGAAAATGTAGACTTTTATGACATCATCAAAACCACACTGGTTGAAAAATTACACGAACTGGCAGAACCTTCAGCCATGATTTTTTATATCTATATCGGACTTCAGTGGGTAAGCCTGATCCTGCTATATTTTCTGGATATATAAGGAAAACCAAGCTCTGGAGAAAGAAATACGGGATTTTATGATCTATTTAAAAAAGGAGAAAGGATAAAAAAGAACCGTTATTACTTCTCTAATTGAAGAATTAACTATCTTTATCATATTTAGAATAAAATATTTAATTTTAGCAAAATAAAAGAACCGCTTTTGATTTCTGAATCATCAGCAATAAAAAGTACAGGTTTACAAAAGAACATCAAATCATCTGGAAATAATAGTAAACAGAACGCAAATATTAATATAAGAAAAATTATAAATGGGAGTACTAGTAACCAACGAAACAGTAAAACAGCTATTTCATATTGCTCAGTCGATAGCGAGGGAAAATTATAATGGCACTTACGGAGGTCCGCATATTTTGCAGGCCCTAATGCATAAAGATATTGGTCTAAATGAATTTTTAAAAAGTATAGATAAAGATCCCGGCTATTTCTACGAATGGGCAGATGTGCGTATTGAAGAATATCCTAAGACCAGTCATCTTCCTGATGAAGTAGGCCAGGATGAAGCGGTAGATACTCTTATAGAAGAAGCCGATGATATCCGTTTAAAACTGGGACTGGATGAAATTACTCCGATCTGTATTCTTACAGCTATTGTAAAACCTCAGGTAGTATTTTCACTTCAGCAGCTGAAGTCATTACCACTGAGAGAACATGATATCTTCAACCTGTATAGAAAAGATACTCCGTTTACCGTTTCTGAAAATGGAGATTTTGCATCATTATTCTCTAACGGCTCAGACTTTACAGATTTGTCTCTTCCATCCATTAAAAGCTATTGTGTAGACAGAACAGCACAGGCCAGAAACGGAACCCTTGAAAACATTATCGGCAGAGATAAAGAACTGAGAATGTTGGTAGAAATCCTTTGCCGAAGAAGCAAACCGAATGTTATCATCATCGGAGAACCGGGAGTTGGAAAAACAGCCCTGGTAGAAGGGTTCGCTATTGAAATTACAAAAGGAAATGTTCCGGAAATGCTTAAAAACGGAACCCTTTTAGAACTGGACACCGGAGCATTATTAGCAGGAACCTCTTATAAAGGAGAAATAGAAGACCGTCTGAAAAAAGTAATCAATGAATGTAAGAAAATTGAAAAAGCAATTCTTTTCATTGATGAAATCCATACCCTTTTAGATCCGAAAGGAAGCATCGGAAACGTAGCCAACCTTCTGAAACCTGAACTGGCAAGAGGTGAAATTACGGTTATCGGAGCAACTACTCAGGAAGAATACAGAAAAATTATTGAGCCGGAACAGGCTTTCAATCGTCGTTTTGAGGTATTAACTGTAAATGAGCCGGATGAAAAGACTTGTGTAAAAATGATTGACGTTCTCCTTGAAGGCTATAAAAAACACCACGGTATTGAAGTGGAAAAAACAGCCCTTCCGGAATGTGTACGTTTAGCCAAAAGATATGCAAAAGGTAAAAAATTACCGGATGCAGCCATTGATTTGTTAGACAGAACCATGGCAGCCATCAAAATGCTGGACGAACTTTCTGAAAAAGAACTAAGCAGCTGGAAAGAAAGCTATGATGCTATTTTGAAAGAAGAATTCCTTGATAATAAAGATAAAGCAGACGAACTGATCTGGACTTATAATTTATTAAGAGACAAAATAAGCCCTATTTTATGGGGATCATTGAGTGAACAGCCTGCTCTGGATAACTCAATGCCAGTAGATCAGATCCAAAAGATCATTGAAGATACCTATGCAGAGCTTTTACAGCATGCTGCTAAAAAAAGAGAAAAAGTAGACCGGCTTGAACTGGCTGCTGTAATGGCTGCTAAAACCAATATTCCAATCGGGAAAATTCAGGCACAGGAAAAAGAAAAGCTTCTGAATATGGAGTCTCTTCTACTGAACAGGGTAGTAGGTCAGGATCACGCATTAAAAATCCTTTCCGATGCTATTGTTGAAAACCGAAGCGGATTAAACAAACCGGGGCAGCCAATTGGATCTTTCTTCCTTTTAGGACCTACCGGAACCGGAAAAACAGAGCTTGCCAAATCAATGGCAGAACTATTGTTCAACGATGAGAAGGCCATGGTTCGTTTTGATATGTCGGAATTTAAAGAAGAACATTCAGCAGCGTTACTATATGGAGCGCCTCCGGGATATGTAGGATACGAAGAAGGAGGGATGCTGGTGAACAAGATTAGGCAGCAGCCATATACCGTTGTTTTATTTGATGAAATTGAAAAAGCCCACCATTCCGTGTTTGATGTATTTCTTCAAATTATGGACGAAGGAAAAGTACATGATAAACTTGGAAAAGAAGGAGACTTCAGTAATGCTTTGATCCTATTCACATCTAACATCGGAAGTGAAGAGATTGTAAAACAGTTTGAAGAAGGAAAAGTTCCTGAATCCTCCTCACTGATGCAGATTATGTCAAACTCAGGAAGATTCAGACCGGAATTCTTAGCCAGAATTACAGAGATTATTCCTTTTGCACCAATCACGGAATCTATTGCAGAAAGAATTTTCAACATTCAGTTAAAATCACTTCATACTTCATTAACAAGATTAGGAATTGCTTTAAAGATTACTGATGAGGCAGTGAAAAATCTTGCTCTTGGTGGATTCAGCAGTAAATATGGAGCCAGACAGATCTCCGGAGTAATCCGTGCACAGCTGGCAAGACCTATTTCCAAAATGATCGTAAGAGAAGAAGTGAAATCCGGACAGACTATTCATGTAGACTGGAATAAGGAAGAAGAAAAATTAAGCTGGAAAGTAGATTAATTAGAAAGTAAATAGCAAAAAGGTGAATTTTATCAATTGGCCTTTTTGCTTTATAAATAACATTAAGATGAAAACCATCGTCAGAAATATCTTTACAGGCGTAATGCTTTTGGGAACAGTTGTTTTAGTAAACGGGCAGTTTCTTGCTGCATCAGATACCTCAGAAAGCAGTGTGCGAAAATATCAGGGAATCATTAATTCCAACAAAGATCTTGTTGAATTTATTGAACAATTACTCCTTCAGAAAGGGCTTCCCAAACATTTAAGAAACTTAGCCCTTATTGAATCCCATTTTGATAAAAATATAACCTCCGGAGCCGGAGCAGTAGGAGTATGGCAGCTGATGACAGCTCATGCCAATCAGTATGGTCTTGCAGAACATCAACGTACAGATGTGTATAAAAGCACAAAAACAGCAGTTATTTCCCTTGCTAATTTGTACAAAAAATATAATAACTGGGTAACAGTAGTGGCTGCTTATAACTGTGGTGAAGGAAATGTCGCCAAAGCTATGCAGGCGGCAGGCTCCAGTCAGTACCACGAATTCTCTAAATACCTTCCTGCAGAAACCATCAATCACGTGAAAAAATACCTGAATGCCTGCTATGCAACAGGAGAACTTCAGAGTGTATTAAGTAATTATAATTCTGCAAGGATCAATAAGGTGTTCTTTGAAGATGGAAACAGAAAAGCAACCAGTGAAGCACTATCAGAAACAGAGATCAATGCTGGGTTTAGTCTGAATGTAATAGCGGATGAGCTGGATGTGGAGGTAGATAAAATTCTTGCCTGGAACCCGGGAATTACAGAAGAGTTGCAGAAAAAAGGTGAAAGTTCTTTTTATCTTCCTACCGACTTGATGCCGGATTTTCTTCTCAGAAAGAATAAAATACTTACCAGATCAATCAAAGAAAGCGCAGGAGCTGGTGCAGGGGTACAACCTTAAACCAACCAACAATATGTATAGTAACCAAACCTATTTACGGTTTGGTTATTTTTTTTGATATGTTTAATCTGTTTAGTATTCCAAAAAAGATAAAAATCGGGGTTGCCTCATATATTCGTTACAAAGAATAGAATTTTTTGAATAAAAGAGATAAATTTTTAGATTTTATAGGTAAGAATTTGAGTGTTTTATTTTCTCATTTTCTCATTTTAAGAAAAAGTTAATATATGTTAATTTTTCCTTAAAAAATATTAATATTTCTCATTGGTGTGTAAAATATTCCATCCTGTCAGTGTTTTGCGAGTTTTTAAAATTCCTTTCTGTATAGCAATTAAGTGGAGTTATTAAATCCAATGTCGTAGAATTACTACAAAAAGTCGTAGAACTACTACAATTTTTCAGATTTATAGTTAAAAGTTTTTTTTCCGAAAAAAGACCCTCTATATTTGCTACACAATCACTGAATCACAAAATATTACTAACGATTAAAATTTACAAATCATGGCAGAAAGAAATTCGAGAGGAATCTTAAAATTCAACAACGGAGAAGGTCAGAAATTATTAAAAATGAACTACAGCGTATCAAGATCAACAGACGTATCAGGACGTGTAGCTTCAGACCCTTCTAACGCATTAATCAAAGTTACAGTAGAAGCTACTGAAAAATCAGACATCCTAGAAAGCTTATTGAACGGAAAATATAAGCCGACAGTAGGAGAAATTGTTTTCAACAAATCTCACGAAGAAGGAACTCTAATCACTTTAAAATGGGAGAACGGATACGTTATCCAACATGAAGTAGATTTTGATGCCATCGACAGCAACAGTATGCTGATCAGCTTCGTAATCAGTGCTGAAACTATCGACTACGGTACTTCTCAATACGCTGGACTGTGGCCTTCGGCAGGTAAATAAGCCTATTCATCATCTTAGTAAAAATAAAATTGGTACAGGACAGTGCGCTCGGAAGAGTATGCTGTCCTGTTTTTATATAAGGACATAATAGATTTTAAGAATTCATTTTTTTTCATAAGCATATTTTGTAGATCTAACCTTATATTTTTTGATTCTGTTGCTGGATAATCAGCAGTTTATTTAATTTTTAACTTAAACACAAGCACTATGTTTCAGGATGACAAAACAATTAAAGTAGATAGCCCAAAGACTGATCTGAAAAGCAGCAAAGAGCAGTTGAAAAATGCGACGGAAAATGTTGCTAAAAAAGCAGAAGAAAAGGTGAGTAAAGCGGGCGATAAAGTGATGAAAGCTGTAAAAGCAGGACAACAGGGCATGAGCACTGTGCAGGGAGCCAATATGTTTATGAACCAGACTTTTGTTCCGAACAATCCTTCTATCATTGAAAAGAAAGTGTGGGCGAAACAACCCACTTCAAAAATACATAATGCCGAAGCCATTCCTCAAAGTATTATTGCCGGAATCAACCGTGTGGTAAAACTGGATGTGGTTATTGAAGGGCAGATCATCAACCATTTTAAACATTTTAAGCTGGTACAGAGTGCTGCCAAACATCATGAATTTAGCCTTACACTGGCTCATGATACACTGGGTAGCGTAGAAAACCATAATCTTCAGGAAGCACAGAATTTTCTTGGAAAAAGAATCACTGTTGTTTTTAAATATAAAGATATCATACAAGGGGCTGAACGTAACTTCGTGGGAGTAGTCACAGAAGTAGGTTTCAGCCAGGAAAAAGGAAGTCTTGGAAATATTGTTCTTAAAGGATATAGCCCTACAATACTTTTGGATGCAGCACCTCACATTCAGAGTTTTGGAGGAAGCCAGCCGATGAGTTTGAACAGTATTGCGTATCATGTTATCAGTGAAGGACTGGGACATAATAAATTCGATTTCAGAGTAGATGCACAGCATGGAAATGTTTCCTACAGCTCACAATACGAAGAAACACACTATAATTATCTGGCAAGAATGGCAGAAGCTTATGGTGAACAGTTTTATTATGACGGTGAAGTATTGCATTTTGGAAAACTCCCACCTCAGGAAAAACCAGTAAAACTTACGTACGGAAGCAGTGTAAGCGATATTGCGATCAAAATGAAAGCTCAGCACGTAAGCCCTAGTTTTTATGGCTACAACAGTAGTAAAAATGAAAAAATGACGGGTGGAAGCTCAAAGATCAGCCATACCTCGGATATTGCAAGACGTGCTTACGAAATATCAGAAAAAACCTTTACCACTCCATCTTTAAGAGTCGCTCCAATAAAAGCCACCTCTTTTATGGATATTGATGCTTCTCAAAAGGGAACTGCGGGAAGTAAAGCTTCAGAAGTTTTTATCACTTCCGGAACTACCACCGTACCTTTCTTATATCCGGGATGTACTGCAGATATTGAAATGCGTAAATCCGATAGCAATGAAACTTCTTATTTTACCAAACTAATGATTATCGAGGTGACCCATGAGGTAGATGCCAGAGGATATTATGACGGTAAATTTGAAGCTATTGCTGCAGATACGGGTTATATCCCACGTCCGGAATTTGAAACGCCAAGAGCAGAAGCCCAGTTTGCCAAAGTAGTATCCAATACAGATCCTCAAAATCAGGGAAGAGTTCAGGTGCAATTTGACTGGCAAAGTGGTCCGGATATTACAGAGTTTATCCGTGTCATGTCTCCTGATGCCGGAAGCAGTGATAAAGTAAGCAAAAACCGAGGATTCATGTCTATTCCTGAAGTAGGAGATCAGGTAATCATCAACTTTGTACACCAGCATCCAGACCGCCCGTTTGTAATGGGAGGAATGTTCCATGGAGGGATTGGCGCAGGTGGTGGTGCCGGGAATAATGTGATGAGCTTTAGCGGAAGAAGCGGCGCAGAATTGAAATACGACAATGGCGCAGGATCTATGAATCTTAAAGATCAGGGCGGCGCTAATATGTTCTTTGATGGAGCAGGGAATGCTGAGACTAATGCTAATAATAACAAAACGGTCACTGTAGGAAATGACAATACAAAACATGTTAAAAATAATAATACAACAAATGTAGGCTGTAAACATACTACAGATGTGGGAGAAGGACAAAGTGTATTGACAATGGGAAAAGATGGTGTTATCGATTTAAATGGAGCCCAAAAAGTAACATTGAAAGTCGGAAATAGTTATATAGAAATAACAAGTGATAGTATAAAATTACAAAGTACTAATGTTACAGTAAGTGGCTCCTCATCAGTAACTATTGATAATTCAAGTGATACAGGCTGTTCACTTACTAATATATCATTAAATCCAAGTAATATTTCTATTACGGCAACAAAAGTAGAAATTAATTAAATGAAATTTACACAATATAAAATACATAAAGGAGATACATTAGAATCAATTGCAGGAAAATATGAAATTTCAGTAGAGAATTTAAAGTCCTTTCACAATTCTCACTGTGGTTTTGCAAGTATGATAATTTCAGATAAACTGCCTATTCAGTTAGAATATTTAGTCATCAATCCAATTGCCTATAAAGAAGCTATTAATAAAATGGATAATCCTGAAGAATTGAATTTTAATCAAAGTGTCAGATACCGTTGTGAACAATTAAATATTAGCAGAGTAAATAATGAGACAATTACTCTCTCAGCTAGTACTTATTCAGAGTTTTTAGTCCAGAAAATGGATCATACAGATGTGTTTAATGTTACTTTAACAGACTTTAATTTCACTGTAGATCCTGTTATATATGAAAAAGGGTTTTTATTTGCTCAAAAGCTAGAGAAATTAAGGTTTCCAATAACTTTTAATATCTCGGAAACAGGTTTCATGAATAAAATATTTAATCATGATGAAATAGAGAAAAAGTGGATTAAATTTCGTGATTTTGGTTTAACTAATGATGAGGTTTATAAACAACTTTCTTCACAGGCTCCAAAACAGGCAGAGGATATTATTGTAACTGGGAATAAGGAGTTTATGGAAAAGAAAAGTTTATCTAAAACAATGGATAAAAACTTATTTTTTCATATTTTCTTTAGAGCATATCAGGGAGGTAATTTAAAAGATTATGAGTTAAGTCAATTCTCACAATTATTTCCAAATATAGATTTAAAAACAGATGTTGTGAAGTCTATAGTTACTGAGGATGAGCGTTTTGCTACTTATCGTCTTGTTGGAACATTAAATAGAAAAGGATTATCTGAAGAGGGGCTCAAGGAAATGTATGATAAAATATATAAACCAGCTATTAATTACAGTTATACAGAATTTGATTTTGTATATCGTATAACTTATACAATAGATAAGAGTTTTAATTTTGTAACAGATGCTAAAGCATCAATAGCTGAAAAAGTTAAAAATAATTTTGAGGTGATTACAGAATATAAAATTAAAAAAGTAGAACTCTAATATATTTAAGATCTTTTTTGAAAACTATGAATAAAAAAGAGAATAGTAACTATATTGAAATGTAGAAAAGAATTTTTAACACCACATAAACATTAATTTATTTGATATAAAAGTATGAGTAAAAATGAAGTAACATTATCAACCTTTAATAGTAAATATACTTTTTGGGCAACATTAATTACAATATTTATTTTGTTTCCTATAGCAATATTATTAATTAAAACTTTGCATATTAAATATACTGTGAATCAGACACAGCTAATCATTGCAGTACTAAGTATAGTTTTTGGTTTTTTAATTATTGTGATGAAAAGTACCATGCAAAAAATTTCTTTTATAAAATCTGAGAATAGTTTCTATTTGAAAGATGATAAAGGAAATGAAGTTCATTTACCAGATAATACAACTTATAATATTTATAATTATAATTCAAGAAAGGCTTTTATGTTAAGAGTTACTACACAGTCAGGTACAAAATATTTTTTGTCGCCAGATATGAATATGAAGTCTAATATTGAAGGTTTTTTTGGAAAGTTTTTAAAAAAAACTTCAAGTAAAGATTTTTATGTAAAGGCTTTTCCAATTGTAATTTGCTTTGCTTATGTTATTATAAGTATAGTTTTAGTATTGTATGTATAGATAGAAGCCGTTGGTAAGCTTATTTATTAGTTTAATTTTAATTTCTATGTTATGTCAGTTTCGTTTATTCCACAAGATAAAGTTTATGCAGTTTGTACTTATCAATTAAGTCCTTCTCCACAAAAATTCTCCTATAGCAGGGAAAAACCTAGTGTTTTTTATCAGAATACAGATCAGCCAGTTTTAACAGTTGATGATAAGAACCTAATGGAAGAATTTAAATGTAAATCTCCTGCCAATATGATCGGTTCTTTATTAGCATTTGGAGCTGGGCTTGTTTTATTTGCTACTGGGCCAATTGGTTGGGTGATTGCGGGTGCCATTGCAGTTGTTGCTATTGGTGTTACCATAGCAATTGTTACTCACAAATGTACTGATCCTCTAAAGGGTGGCAATTGGTTTTTAGCTCATAATAGTGTGAAAATTAATGGATCTTCAGCTATTACAAGATCATCGATATTAAAGTGTGGTAATAGTGGAATTCTGACACCTTTTTTTGATAAGGCAGCAGCAGAAGATGCCGCAAGCTCTATAGCTATTAAAAACGGATTTGAATTAGGAATAAATATTGTTGCTTCTGCTGGAGCTGGATATTACTTACCTGCTTCTTTTTCTGGTTGGGGTGCCGCTTCTATTGGTGGTAGAGTTTGGCTAGCTGGTGGAAGATTTATTGCTGGATATGGTGCTTTTAGTATTCTTAATTTTGGATTTAGAGGAACGATAAGAGGAATAAATGAAAATTTGGGAGATGTGAAGGATAATACGACATATGACCAAATGAATAACCATAAAGAGAATGTTACGGATAGTAAAACTGGTAAAACGGAAGAACAGGATATAGACGGAAATACTTTGTGGGGTAAACCTTCAAAGCCAGATGATTTTGTACAGGATTCTGGCGATATAATTGAAGTGAAAAAGGAGGGACCTTGGTATAAAGTCTCTTCATATAAGAAAAAGAGTGTTATGGGGAAAATTACAACAGTAGTTACAACAACACGAATTCATAATAGTAATAAAGCACTACTACAACAACTTGAAAATTTAGATGGTCTTAATCGTCAGCAATTAAGAGCTAACCCCATAGCTCAACAATTATTGGCTGAGCTGAACAGTGGTAAATATCCTGAATGGAAAAATGCATCTACATATTATAATAGCGGACGTATGAATCCAAGTATGATAGATGATGGAAAGAATTTAATGACAGAAAATACAAAATCTAGTTTGAATAATTTAAATTCCAGTTATAAACAGGGAATATTGTTTCTTATTCCATTTATTGGAACTATGTTCTCCGAAGCAGCAAGGGTCGATATAGCACAGGGCATGGCCGCTGATTTGGCCGCTGAACCTAACGGAAGTAGTTTGGTTGCCGGCATCCCTGTAGATTAAGAGTATTTATTAAACTTATCAAGAATATAGTACATCTGATGAAAATAGAAGTCAGCCAGTTTCTATTCCCTATTTTGCTTTAAGAAAAATAGATTCTCCTGCCAATTATTTTTTGCTTTGGATAGATATATGGAAATTTAATTATTCGAAGGTTATTGCATTTATAGTTTTATTCTGTCCTTTGCTTTTTGTTTTTCTTTATTTAAAACTTACAGATAATAAGGAATTTAAATTGGAGGATTTTAATACTCAAAATAAAACTGTAAATTATATATATATCATGTTTATAGTGTGTTTGTTAATTAATTTTGTTGTTTAATGAAAAATTATATTAGTATTATATTAGGAGTTATTGGATTATTAGGAATTGTAGCGATTGCAAAAAATAAAATTTTTACAAGCCCTAATGATGATTTGTATGATAAAGGTTGGGCAGAATATAAAAATGGAGAGTTTCAGAAATCAATAGGTACTTTATCAGGTCTAGATATTAATAAATATCCTAAAATTACTATGGCTCTTGGTGATAGTTATTTTGAAATGCAAGATTATAAGAATGCAGAGAAATATTTGAAAATTTCCTATGATAAGCATTTATTTAAAAATGATGATGAAAAGAAATTGCTAACCAATATGCTAGGTATTTGCAATATTGAATTGAAAAATTTCAAAAATGCCAGGTCTTATCTTGAAGAATCAGGTAAGTTGGGTAATCCAAATAGTAAAAGAAATTTATATATTTTAGATTCTTTAGAACAAATAAAAAATTATAAATAAAATTTTTAAAAAAGCTATTTCTCATTTAATACCTTAAGGAAGAATATAAAGTGATGTTTAAAAAGTAAATGAAAGGATCAAAATTTGGATATATTTTAGGATTGATAATAGGAATTCCTCTTTTTGCATGGGGAGTTAACTATTTATTTTTTTAAGGAAATAATGCAGAAGAAACTGAAGTCAATCAGTATTTACAGAATAGTAAAATCGAAACTTTACTGTAAATAAATGGCTTGGTGATAGAAATGAGCAATATATAGTGGCTTTACAAAGAGGAGCTAATTCTGCTTTTCTTGAATGGTTTACTTTTTATGATAAAAATAAAAGAAGTACTTCAATTTATATATGTTTAGTTATTTAGAAGATAATCAACAGGGATGCCAAAGGGTAAGTGATTTAATGCATGTTAAGGATAATACTACATTTATAGCTTATGTTAATCAAGCTCAGCTTAGGAATTCTAAATATGGAAGTAAGGAAAATCCAGTACCTGCTTGGGGAAAAGATTTATTACAATATAATGGGAAATGGCCAAATGGTGATATGAGTGATATAGAGCGTGAGGCTAAAATATTTCATATAAGCGCCGAAACAAATTCTATATTTATTCAACAGTATCTATCCCGTTTTATGCCTAAAGAAGAATATAAAATGATGTTTAATAAATAAATGAAAGAACTAGTCAGTGATAACCCAAAATTTTTGTGAGTCTGATATGTCTAACAGTATTAATAGTAATGGGAACATAGTCCTATGAAAAGAATAAACACTACAAAATTCCATCTTTTTACACTATATTTTGGCTTAACTTATTTTTTATATTCTTTAATCCTTACAGGCTATGATTTTTTCCATTTGAAACATGAAAATTGGCTTCAAGCTGAAAACCAAACAACAATTTACTCCAGTAGTAGAAGTACTACTGTTACTTATAATTTTGTCAAAGATGAAATAAGAATCAGTAGAAAGTATCCAGGAATTTTTGAAGGACTCAATACTTGGTTTTGGAGAATTGATAAAGAAAAAAATAAAATAGATATTTCTTTTTATATTCGTCAAAAAGATAATGAGAGAATTAATAATAAAGAAATAAGACACCGAACAGACATTTTTGGTGGTGAGCTAAATGAAATAGAACCTATTCCTTATTTTGGATTAAGAAAAATACATTTGAAACCAAATAAGCTACTTTTATTTTTAGATATTTGGAAATACAATTATTCTATTTTAATTGCTTTTATCTTACTTGTATTGCCTTATATAATCATCTTTATAACAAAGAAAATTTTTAAAGTTTCATTACAGGAAGATAAAGACTCGCAATTAGAGCATAAAATAGGTGGAATGATGATTTTATGTTTTATTCTTTTGTTTGTCAACTTAATAGTTTAAGATATGAAAAAAATACTACAAATAATTTTAGGAGTAATTGCACTTGGCTTTTTAATAGTGATTATTAAAGACAATTTTTTTACTGATTCCAACACAAAGTCATATCATGATGGTTGGGATGCCTATGATAAACAACAATATGAGATGGCAATTTTCAATTTTAATCATGTTGATACATCTAAAAAACCTGACGTGTTAGTTGGGCTGGGATCTTCGTACCTAAAAATTGGTGATTATAGAAATGCAATTCAAAATTTACAGAAAGCTTATGATATTGGCTATGGAATAGGAACTCAAGATTATGAAAAGGTTTTGATTTCTTTAGGAATGAGCTATTTGTATTCTGGAGATCTTGGAAAAGGCAAGCAATTTTTAGAAAAAGCCAGACAGTTAGGAACTTCTGATTTGGAAATTAATTTTAAAATATTGGATTCATTGGAACGGAATCAAAAAATAAAATAAGAGACCTGCAAAAGGTCTTTTTTTTTGCTTATGGTTTTTAGCTAACACATGAATGAAAATAGATGAAAAATCAAACAATAAAATTTTGCTTTGAAAAACTTATTTAAATTTATCTTTATTATTGCTGGAATAGCAGGTGCTATCCTTATCTATGTTATTGCAAAAGACACTTTCAAAAAAAACGATTCTGTTTTTAGGGATGGAATTTCTTATTATACTAATGGGAAGTATGAAGCTGCAGAACAGATTTTTCAAAATGAAGCAGAGCAAGGCAATAAACAAGCTTATTCATACTTAGGCCACATAAAATTAATCCAGCGTAAACCAAAAGAGGCTGAAAAATATTTATTGTTGGCATTAGAAGAATTAAAAAACAATCCAGATATATCAGTTAAGCAAAGTATATTGTTTAACTTAGGAAGTACTTATTTGAATCTAAGAGATGACTCTAAAGCTAAGATGTATTTAAATGAATCTTCTAAATTAGGAAATAAGAGTGCAGATCAATTATTGAAAAAGTATAATTTAAATTAACAAGTTTTATAGCTACGAAGGTTAATCTATGAAAAAATCAGCAATAGGTTACATAATTGGACTTGTAATAGGAATACCATTATTTGCATTAGGAGTCAACCATTTCTTTTTTTAATAAAATAATGCATAAGAAACTGAAGTCAATCAGTATTTACCAAATAGTAAAATCGAAACTTTTACTGTTAATAAATGGATTAATCAAGGATATGAACAGTATGTGGCTGGTTTACAAGGAGGACTAGATAAAAGTGGCTTGTGGAGCTGTCTGGGAAGCTGTTCCGGATTAAAAAGGAACATTAATTGTCGGAAGAGATGCTGTGATTGGGAAAAGGATTTGTATAGGAAATGGTTGGTGCGGTAGTAAATGGTGGATTTGCAATAAAATAATGAGAAATATAATATTCACAATAATTCTTTTGTTTCCTTTAGTGCTTACAAGTATTATATTAAGTAAAGTTACCAGGATTGATTCTAATTTAAAATTAATGAGAGTGCAGCCTGTTCTTAAAGATAATAATCGGGAAAGAATAATTATTGATAAACACGCCAGCAAAAGAAGAATATACTTCTATATTGCTGATAATAATTCAAAGATAATAAAGTACGAAAGAGATTACAGAGGATTTATATCTGACTGGAGTATTCTTTTCAATAATAATAAATTGGAGACAAACAGTACGATTTCATTTTATTCAGAAGTGAATCAGAAAAGTAAGTCAGAAGACAGTATACCATTTTTCAGTATAAATAATGAGAAAAAGAACTTTTCTTATTATTTTGATATTTTTCAATATATTAAAAATCAATACTTTTTTTTATTGTTAATTGTTTTTTTTATTTATGCTTTTATTGGTGGTGGTGGAATTGATCGCTTTGGAGGAATTACTCAATATAAAACTATAGGTATCTTATTTGCCTTAGATATTGCTTATTTTTTATTATTACTGTTTTGGTAACTTAAACTAATTAAAATTAATTAATTACTCTTTTCTTGCCTCAATAGTTGAGCGAGCGAAAAATAATTTTGAAATTAATTACTGAATATAAACAATTAGAAGCATAATATGCAGGCTTTTTATGGAAGAATCACGGAAACTGGGTAATCCATATAGTGAAAGAAATTTAAACATTCTGGATTCTCTGGAGAGAAATCAAAGTAAATAAATTTATTATCTTAAGCAGAAAGAAAAAAACGATGATAACCAAAACCAATGAAAGACAGAGTATTTAGTTTCCAGGGCTTGGATTTCAAAACAGAGCTGAAACTTGCACTGGTATTAATTATTCCCGGATTATGTACCATGCTGGGAATTTTATTTGGCGGCGATCTGCTGTTTCCCAACATTCATTTTCTAAAATCAGTGACTTTTGCCAGTATTATGACTATTGGAGTATGCATGATTACACTCAAGCAATTAAGCAGACTCGTTAAAGAAAAGACCTGGACCATCAATATAAAAGATAATCATTTTCACATTACATTTAGAAATCTGAACTATCAGTTCCATGCATCTGAAATTAAGATGATCAAAAATCTTGGTAATACAGGTTTACGCTATCTGACAATTAAAACAGCAGATCATACCATCAAAATAAGAGTAGGAGACACAGGACTGGCTCCTTTTTCATCACAAAAAGACATTGATGAGGTGGATGCCTTTGTTCAATACATGAAACCTTATATCCATAAAAATTTCAATAAGAAAGAGCTCAGAAATATCATCAATACTACCATCATTCCTAACTTCGGAGTCTATGTTGTAAAAGGAGAAAAAATAAAATATTCAATCATCAATAAAATGCAGCCATGGCAGGTTGTTTTATTTATTTTAGGGATTGCAGGAGTGGTGATGATGCTTTTAATGACCGGATTTTTCTATTATATTGATCATAAGTAATACTAAAGAAAAACGATTAGGATGAAAGTTTTATTATACATTGCATTTATGGTCTCATTTGGATGGCTGCTTTTCAGGCTACCCGTACTGTATCCAAAAAATAAAGCTTTACGTATTACCGGATTGGGAATCATTGCAGGTTTTTTGTTTTTTATAATAGCTCCCTTGGCATTTTTATTATACGCTACAAAATTTGATCGTGGAATTCTGATCTATGAAAAACAACTTTTTAATATCTGTTTGGGAATTATTTCCCTGTTTTTCTATAGTTTCTTTGTTTTGCTATTTACAGAAGTGATCTTAGATAATATACTCATTAGGTTCCATCAGGTACATAATGCGCAGAATCTGGATAAAAATCCTGTAAAATTTGTGATTAATAACGCAGACAAAATAAAAACAGGATTCAAATTGTTTTTTCTGCTTGGTGGATTTCTTGTATATTATGGAATTTGCTTTGGAGCTTAGCATATAGATATGGAAAGAAGAGAATTCATTTTAAAAAATGTTCTGCCATTTCATACAGGATGGACGGTGTTGGTTATCATCCCTTCTATGGTTTTATATGGTGCTTTGTATTATTTTTTATTTGATTTCAGTGTCTCCTTAATGACAATTTTCACCCTGTTGTATTTGGGAACATGTTATTTGATTCTAAAAGCCATTTCCGTAAAAATGACCATCTGGTTTGATGATAATTATCTTTATCTGAAAAAAAACAATAATAGATATGTAAAATATGCTAAGACGGATATCATAGGATTCTGTTCATATGACTATGAGACAAAGACGCCGCAATTACGCAATTCCAAAATATATTTTAAGTTTTGTATGAAGAATACACAACATATTTATCTGCATGATATAGAGTACAGAAGCCGATATGATGAAGAGAAAGGAGCAGAATTGAGAAGACTGCTGAAAGAAACTCAAAAAGAATTGCAGTTCACAAAAATTAAGACTAAGAATAAGTTTCAGAATATATATTGGTATTCCGATCATTAAATTTGAGCTTATTTATCAGTATGAATATTGATGAATCCACCAGTAAAACTGAAATATAAACCATGAGGTTCGGATGATTTTTAAACAGCCATAAAATCAATTTTTTAACATGATATTTCCCTTTAAAGTGTAATAATTGATATTTTATTGTGAATTTTTAATTATGGTTAAAATATTTATTAATAAGTATTTGCGTTTTATGTTAACTCCATTGTCGTAGAATTACGACATAAAATCGTAGAACTACTACAATTTTTCAGATTTCTGTTCAAAAGCTTTTTTTTCAACCTGAAGGCCTTTATCTTTGTCTTACAATTATTGAATAACAAAAATATTACTAACGATTAAAATTTACAATCATGGCAGAAAGAAACTCAAGAGGAATCTTAAAATTCAACAACGGAGAAGGTCAGAAATTATTAAAAATGAACTACAGCGTATCAAGATCAACAGATGTATCAGGACGTGTAGCTTCAGACCCTTCTAACGCTCTAATCAAAGTTACAGTAGAAGCTACTGAAAAATCAGACATCCTAGAAAGCTTATTGAACGGAAAATATAAGCCAACAGTAGGAGAAATTGTTTTCAACAAATCTCACGAAGAAGGAACACTAATCACTTTGAAATGGGAAAACGGTTACGTTATCCAACATGAAGTAGATTTCGACGCAATCGACAGCAACAGTATGTTGGTAAGCTTCGTAGTAAGTGCTGAAACTATCGACTATGGTACTTCTCAGTACGCTGGACTGTGGCCTTCAGCAGGTAAATAAGCTAGCACAACAAAACTTAAAAAAACTAATGGAACAGTATACTCATAGAGTGTACTGTTCTGTTTTTTATTCAATACACGACTAAAAACTATATAAAAATGTTCAGACAAATTCTATTGATTCTCACTTTTACAATGTCAGTTGCTATCTTACAGGCACAGAATACTTCTTCTCTATACAAAGGAACAGTGAACGGAAAAATGCCGGTAACCTTATTTTTACAATCTGTAGAAAATGGTTGTGGCGGAGATCCTTATTATAATGCAATGTATCGTTACGAAAAAGTAAGCAATTGGCTACAGCTTAGCGTTACAGAAGGTATGAAACAACAGTTTGCAATGGTAGAAGAAGGTTTTACCGGGTTGATGATCTTGAAGAAAGACGGAGAAAGCATGAATGGGATCTGGATCAGTCCAGAGGGTAAAAAACAAATTCCGGTACAGCTTAAAAAAGTAAGTATAGGAAAAAAAGACATGGAAAGTTACGAGAAAAAAATGGAGCAGCTGAATTACGAAAACCATGATTGCTAATTAGAGGTTAAGGTAAAGTGTCTGGCTTTAATTACAACACACCTTAATTCATAAGAAAGATTTCCACCATTGCTCCGAAGGGGTAGAAAATCGAAGATTTGACGGGGTGGTTAAAATCCCCCAAAATAAAAACTTTCAGCACAGATAGTCAAACTATCCATTCATCTTTTCCCACTCCGTACCCTGTATCTCGCCTCAGGAATCCAACCTCAAAACTAGCAAATTATCCTCCTATTTTCTTATATTTGTTCATTATAGATAATATGGACGCAACACAAGATAAAAGGCTGTTTCTCATCGATGCTTACGCGATGATTTTCAGAGGATATTACGCACTGATAAGGAATCCGAGATTAACCAGTACTGGTTTGGATACCTCTGCCATCTTTGGCTTTACCAACTCTTTGATCGAATTGATCAGAAGAGAAAAACCAACCCATTTGGCTGTAGTTTTTGATGTAGGAAGAGCAAGCGTAAGAACCGATGATTTCGCAGACTATAAAGCTAACAGAAGTGAAACTCCGGAAGCCATCAAAATTGCAGTCCCATACATTCACAGGATTCTGGAAGGAATGCATATTCCAATTCTTGGGGTTGAAGGATATGAAGCAGATGATGTAATAGGTACCATTGCCTGCAAAGCAGAAAAAGAAGGATATACCACATTCATGGTAACACCTGATAAAGACTTTGCACAGCTGGTTACAGATAAAATCAAAATTTATAAGCCAGGATTAAAAGGTGGAGATATAGAAATTCTGGGCGTAGAAGAAGTGAAAGCCAAATATGAGATCGAAGACCCTAAACAGGTTATTGATTATCTGGCTATGATGGGAGATGCGGTGGATAATATCCCTGGATTGGAAGGGGTAGGAGAGAAAACGGCTATGAAATTCCTTAAAGAGTTTGGAAGTATTGAAAACCTGTTGGCCAATACAGATCAACTGAAAGGAAAGCTAAAAGAAAAGGTAGAAGCCTCCGCAGAACGTGGAATTTTATCAAAAAAACTAGCCACTATTATTTGTGATGTCCCTGTTGAATTCCATCAGGAACAATACGATCTTGAAACTCCTGACTTTGAAAAAGTAAAAGAAGTCTTTGAAGAGATAGAGTTCCGAAGACTGTATGAAAACCTCTATAGAGCATTTGCTCCTGCAGCTACAGAAACAGCTGTAGTAAGCGAAGTAGAAGTAAAACAGGCTGCTCCGGCAGGAACAGAAGTCAAAGGACAGGTAATGCAACTTGACCTTTTTGCTAATTTTGAAGAGTTGGATCAGGCAACCTCTACAAAATCTTCCATTGAGCATAATGACCACTTTTATCAGTTTATAGACAATCCGAAAGCTCAAAAAAAACTGGTAGACAATCTACTGAAGCAAAAAACGGTCTGTTTTGATACAGAAACCACTTCATTGAATGAGCTGGAAGCAGAACTGGTAGGAATGAGCTTCTCCTATAAAAAAGGATTGGCATATTATATTCCTTTATCCGAAAACAGAGAAGAAGTTTTGCAGACGCTTGAAATCTTCAGACCCTTTTTTGAAAAAGAAGATTTACTGAAAATTGCCCACAATCTAAAATTCGATTATAAAATATTAAAACAGTATGACATCACCGTTAAAGGAGCGATGTTTGATACTATGATTGCCCATTATCTGTTGAATCCTGACGGAAGACACGGAATGGATTATCTTTCTGAGGTATACCTGAATTATAAACCTGTTTCCATTGAAACCATTATCGGGAAGAAAGGAAAAAAACAAGGAACATTTAGGGATGCTGATCTAAGAACACAGACAGATTATGCTGCGGAAGATGCAGATGTAACCTTCCAATTATATGAACTGTTTGCTCCACAACTGAAAAAAGAAAATCTGGAAGAGCTTTTCTTCAATATTGAAATGCCTTTGATGGAAGTTCTTGCTAAAATGGAGCTTGCCGGAATTTCTTTAGATGAAAAATGGCTGGCACAGGAAAGTATTGACCTTGAAAATGATCTGAGAGAGCTGGAAAAAACAATTTTTGAACTTTCAGAAGAAGAATTCAATATGAATTCACCTAAACAGTTAGGGGAAATTCTGTTTGAAAAAATGCAGCTTGATCCAAAAGCTAAAAAGACCAAAACAGGACAGTATGCTACTTCGGAAGATGTACTTCAAAAACTGGCTTCAAAACATGAGATCATCAAACATATTCTGGAATACAGAACGTATCAGAAATTAAAATCAACCTATGTAGATGCACTGCCGTCGCAGATTGATAAATTAGACAACAGAGTACATACCAATTTCTCCCAGACTACAGCAGCTACAGGGCGTTTGGCAAGTGTGAATCCGAACCTGCAGAATATTCCGATCAGAACATTGAGAGGGCAGCAGATTCGTGGAGCCTTTGTTTCCGGAGAAGGGAAGAAGATCATCTCTGCCGATTATTCACAAATTGAACTTCGTCTGATTGCTGAAATTTCAGGAGAAGACAATATGATTAAAGCATTCCAGGACGGAGAAGATATTCACGCATCTACAGCGGCGAAGCTCTTTAAAATTCCTTTGGAAGAAGTCTCAAAAACCCAGAGAAGCCAGGCTAAAACCGTAAACTTCGGAATCATTTATGGACAGGGTGCTTTTGCTTTAGCTGAACAAACCGGATTATCCCGTACAGAAGCCAAGCAGATGATCGAAGCCTATTTCGAAACCTATCCGAAACTGAAAGAATATATGGCAGAACAGGTGAACAAAGCCCGTCAGATGGGATATGTTGAAACCATTTTGGGAAGAAAACGTCACTTAAAAGATATTAATTCCAATAATTTTGTGGTAAGAGGACACGCAGAAAGAAATGCAGTAAACGCTCCGGTACAGGGAAGCGCTGCTGATATTGTGAAAATTGCTATGATTAAAATAGATCGTGAACTGGAAGAACAGCAATTAAAAACAAAAATGCTGCTTCAGGTACATGACGAATTGGTATTCGAAGCTCCGGCTGAAGAAATTGAAGCCGCTTCAAAATTAATCAAAACCGAAATGGAAAATGCCTTGAAAACACAGGTTCCGTTATTGGTGGAAATTGGAGTAGGAGATAATTGGCTGGAAGCCCATTAATAGGTTAACTTACTTTAAAGATAAAATAAAAACTTCTGCTCATAAGCAGAAGTTTTTTGTTTTTTTAATAGAGAAGATTAACCTTTAATAAGTCTGATAATAGCTAAATCATCTGTTGGTTTCATTCCATAGCGATGTTCAAGTGTTTTCATCTTTTTGTTAAGCATCTCTTCAGAATCATTATTTGATGAATTAATCATAAGGTATTCAATAAAGTTTATACTTTCTGAATCTGTATTTTTTATTTTCGAAAAAGTAAGAATCCCATCTGTAGCAATTGAAATATCCTCTAGTTTTTCAAAAAGAATCTTTTGAGCCTGAGAAGCATACCATTCTTCAAAATTTGCATTAAGGTGATATGTGAAATAATCAGGTTTATTGTCACGATCAAACTCTGTGATTTTTCCATTGATGCAAATAACTCCATCACCAATAGATAAAATAATCCCTTTGTTGTCTGTAGCATCATAAAGTAAAATGATAAGAGTTGTTAATAGCTCCTTCTCATCCAGCATCAGATGCTTTTTTAGAAATATAATTTCATCGAACAGCCTTTTTATGATTTCCTTAAGTTGTTCATCAATACCAGATTGAATATTTTTTTCATACAACTCTCTATATCCTGTTTCGAGGATGATCTTACGAAGTATTTTACCCACTAAGGTAGAGGCAAAATGACTTTCCATAGCAGTGGAACAACCATCCATTACTGCACATACGATTTTATTAGAATTGATTTTTTTGATCAGAAGATGATCTTCACAGTGATTAGTATGATAATCACCAATTTGTAAGGAGGAATATATATTCATGAATTCGTTGAAAGATATTGTTATTTCACCAAAAAAACAATTTCCCATCCATCAATGTAATGGCTTTTCCCTGTTTATTATATTCCCAGCCAAGTTCAATGGCCTCAGTAATGTTGGATTCGATAAGACTTGGTGTTATTTTCATAGGCTCCCTTCCATAGTATTCAGCTCTGCAGAAACCCACGTTGATTAATAGAATTTGACCTTCGCTTTCATGCTGAACAGGGATTTCATAGGTAACATCATGTCTTTCAGCGGGGGAAACCTTCTTTCTTATTTTCCAATAAAATACTTCGTTTATTACAATGATCTTTCTGAGTCCTTTTTTTGCAATAGCCATGATGTATTAGTTTTAGAGAAAAACCTGACTATAAAGAAAAATACAGCCAGGTATTCTAATTTCGATAGTATTATTTAAACGTCAAATTCAATCTCGCCAATATAATACAGTTTGTTTTCTTCTCCATCCACAGAAACAGGATTAGGAATGATAAATCTGCTGGCAAAAACGATTGCGTTTACAGGAGTGTCCAGACCTAGATCATTAAGTTTCTGTTCTAAAATAGGAAGCCATTGGTCCGCATAAGAATATTCCGAGAACTTTTCAACCAATCCTAATCTTTCATCTTCAAAACCATATTCGATAAAGTCGTCATCAAACCATTTGATGTTCTGAGATTCTGCAAATTTTGAAACATATTGATCGTCATTTTCCTCTTCCAGATAATAATTTTCATCCTCTTCTACAAAAGCATAAAATTCTTCTTCATTTTTAAAATACCCCAGCCAGAAGTGAGAAATTTCTTTGTCCATAATGTATTGTTTGTTGTATAATGTATTATAATTATTTAGAATGAGTTTTTTGGGTTATCAATCTCTATCAAACTTTCGGGCCCTCATTTATTGTTGAAAAGCAGGTGTAAGATTTACTTTTCCATTTGAAAGTGTAATATTACAAAAGTTTTCTGTTACATCCCATTTTTTAAGCAGCAGTACACAAAGTCTGGGCATCAAAAATAGTTCCGTAAAATTTTTTATTGTAAATTTATTCTATTGTTAAATTTTGAAAATGGAATTTCTACAGGACCATTATGTGGTTAAGAATGAGTTGTTACTGATCTTTATTTCCGTGATCCTCGGATTACTGATAGGTGCTGAGCGGGAGTATCGTAATAAATCAGCCGGGCTTCGTACTTTTATTCTCGTTTGTTTTGGAGCCTGCCTATTTACCATCCTTTCCATCAAAATAGGCGTTGCAAATCCTGATCGTCTTGCAGCGAATATCATCACCGGAATTGGTTTTTTGGGAGCAGGAGTGATATTTAAAGGGGAAAATAAGATTGAAGGAATCACAACAGCTACCACTATTTGGGCTACAGCTTCCATAGGAATGGCCGTAGGCTCCGGATACGTGTACTTTTCCCTTCTAGGAACAGCGTTAGTGCTTATTATTCTGAGTGCTTTAACCTATCTGCAAAGCTTTATAGACAACTACAATAAGATTAGGGAATACAAAGTAGGAGTAGTGAATTCATCAGATTTAAAACATTGCGAAGAACTTTTTAAAAAACATCATTTAAAGTATCTATTAATCAAACAGCAATATACACAAGGGAATATTACAGCAACCTGGAGACTGACAGGAAAGAATACCCATCATGAAGGATTGATAAAAGACTTGGTTGATGATTCTAAAATTATAGCGTATCAGTTTTAGAATAAAGCAAAAAAATAAAGGCTTTGCCCTTTATTTTTTCTTGAATACATACAGATCCTTGTTAGGTCCGTCGATTTCTTTTCCTTCCATATCCAGTTGGATCAACTTATTTTCACCCACTTTATATTTATAATTTGCCGTTTTACCTTTTAAAGTGATAACACTTCCTGTAGCGTCCCACGTAAAAGATCCTTTATCTTCATTCTTTGATTTTCTTTCCAGATATTCTTCAGTGATGCTGAACGTTTTATCATTATTCAATGTTAATGAAGTCTTGATTCCCGGGCAGTCAGCACATGGAACTGTTGCTTCGTAAGTACCATTCCAATCCAAAGCATTTTCAGAGGTATCACCTTGAGCACTGGTTGTAGGATGAACTGTACTGTCTGCAACAGTGGGTTGAACCGTCGCTGCAGAATCTGTCCCCAAAGTTTTGGTATCTAGTGTTTCTTTTTTAGAACAAGAAGCAAGGAATAAAGCGGCTCCGATTCCAAGGATAAGTGTTTTGTTTTTCATCATAATAATCAATTTAAGTATGTTTTAAACTGGCAAACTTTAATCAAAAATTGAGCCAAGAGAATGAGTTGGAAAGATGTCAATAGTTAATAGTGAATAGCCAATTCGCTTTGCTTGTCAATTTTATATTCAGCGGCAATTCACTCTTCATTTGTGAAGCAAAATTCAGTACTGACATTTTTACCCTCGTTTTATGGGGGCTATTCCTATTTTTCTTCGTAAATTCGGGCAAAATTTTGATTATGACAAAAAAGATACTTTTATCCGTATTTCTTTTGCCGGCTGCAATGGCATTTGCACAACAATATGGAGGAATGTGGATTCCTACAGAACTGAATGAAAAGGAAATGAAGGATTTGGGAATGAAAATCTCTGCAAAAGAAATTTTCAATCCTCAAAAACCGAGCATAAAGGATGCCGTGGTACAGTTTAACGGCGGATGTACTGCAGAGATCATCTCCCCGAAGGGATTGTTACTCACTAATCACCACTGTGGTTTCGGGCAGATTCAGGCACATTCTACGGTTCAGAATGACCTTCTTTCAAATGGTTTCTGGGCCAAAAATATGAATGGCGAGCTTCCTAACCCGGGAGTAAAAGTAGATTTTATCGTAGATATAAAAGATGTAAGTTTCCAGATTTTGGAAGGAACTGATCATCTTACAGAACCTGAGCTTACTAAAAAGATCAACAATAATATTGAGGTTTATAAAAACTCTCAGAAAATTGAATCTTTCCAATCGATTATGATAAAGCCAATGTACTATGGAAACAAGTACTATGCTTATACCATCGAAACGTATAAAGATATTCGTCTTGTTGGGGCACCGCCTCAAAGTATCGGAAAATTCGGAAGTGATACAGACAATTGGGTTTGGCCAAGACATACCGGAGATTTCTCAATGTTCAGAATCTATGCAGATAAAGACAATAAACCTGCAGAGTATTCAAAAGATAACGTTCCTTACACTCCGAAACATTATTTACCGGTTTCCATCAAGGATAAGAATGAGAATGATTTTACATTTGTATTCGGATTCCCGGGAAGAACTACGGAATATCTTCCGGCAGTTGCAGTAGAAAAGATCATGACAGATATTGATCCTGCAAGAATTGCTGTCCGTGATGTTGCTTTAAAAACATTGGACGAAAAAATGCGTGTAGATAACGAAACACGTATTAAATATGCTTCCAAATATGCATCTGTAGCCAATTACTGGAAAAAGTGGATTGGTGAAGTAGAAGGATTAAAGAAATCCAATGCCGTTGAGAAAAAAGTAATGTATGAAGGTTCTCTGGTTGCTAAAAACCCTGAAGTTAAAACAACTTTAGATCAGCTGAACAAACTTTACAGCGAGCAAGCTCCTTATGCATTAAACAATGCCTATTACACGGAAGTGATAAGAAATGCAGAGACATTGAAGCTTGCAGGAGATTATTATGACTTTGTAGCCGCCGTAGAAGCTGGAAGAATGGATGAAAAGGAGCTTACGAAGCTGAAAACAAAACTTACTTCTTTCTATAAAGACTATAGCGCAGAACTTGACGCTAAAGTAACCGCAAAATTACTGGCTTTATATACTAACAAAACTGCTCCTCAGTTTTTACCGGCAGGATTCAACAAGTATAAGGATGAAAATGCCAATATCCCTGTAGTAGAAGATATGTCTAAAAACTCTATCATTACAGGTAGAACTGCCGTAAACGGAGGAACACTGACTGCAGATATTGATAAAGCATTCTCTAATCAGGATAAGCTGATTAAAACATTGAAGAAAGATCCTATCTATCAGCTTTATGTTTCTATGAAAGAGACTTACATGAAAGCAGCAGATCCACAATATACTTCACTTCAGACAAAAATTGATGCATTGCAGAAGAAGTTTATGGCTCAGCAAATGGAGACAGATAAAGACAGAAAATTCTTCCCGGATGCTAACTCTACGCTTCGTGTAACGTATGGTAAGATCAAAGGATCTGCTCCAAGAGACGCTGTTTCTTACGGATATCAGACTCATCTTGCAGGGGTAATGGAGAAATATATTCCTGGAGATTATGAATTTGATGTTCCTAAGAAATTGATCGATCTTTACAACAAAAAAGACTTCGGAATTTATAAAGACAAAACAGGTGATGTTCCTGTAGGATTTACGGCTACCAACCACACAACAGGTGGAAACTCAGGAAGTCCAACCCTTGATGCGAACGGAAACTTGATAGGTCTTAACTTCGACAGACAGTGGGAGGGAACTATGAGTGATATTAATTTCGATCCGCGTTTCAGCAGAAACATCATGGTAGATACAAAATATATCCTTTTCATCGTTGAGAAATTTGCAGATGCTAAATGGCTTGTTGATGAAATGAAAGTGATAAAATAATTTAAAAAGTTATACCTTTAAAGAATCTATTCGAATGCATTTTGAATAGATTCTTTTTATTTTTAGGATGAAGGATCAGCTCATTAATCTATTTACTGCTTTTGAAACAGATCAGTTCGGGAAAACCCTTCCGCTGGATTACTGTTTACCTGTTTATCATTGTGTTTCCGATGAAAATCTTCCCCATATCAGAAATGTGATCCAATATAAGAACACCAAGCAGTTTGAAGCGGATATAGATTGTCTTTCAAAGCATTTTCAGTGGGTAAACTGGCAGGAATTCAAAGATTTTACGTCCGGGAACTTTAAGTCTCAAAAAAAGATTGCTTTACTTACCTTTGATGATGGTTTCAGAGAATTTTATGATATTGTCGCCCCAATTCTGGAGCGTAAAGGAATTTATGCCTGCAATTTTATAAATCCGGCTTTCATTGATAATAAAGAGATCATGTTCAGATGCAAAGCCAGTCTGATTATAGAAGCTCTGAAAAAGCAAAAGTCTATATATACTGAAATATACAGCATCCTTTCTATGGGTAGTACGGCTACAACAGAAAGTCTGAAAAAGGAAATCTTAAAGATCACGTACCAGGAAAAAGACATTCTGGATCTGCTTGCTGAAAAGCTTGAAGTTGATTTTCAATCCTATTTACAAGAACACAGACCTTATCTGAGCACTGAGGAGCTGAAAAATCTAACCCATAGAGGCTTTGGAATATCTTCTCACAGCTGGGATCATCCAAAATTCGGAACTTTGTCTCTGGAACAGCAGATGGAGTCTATCAATAAAACCTTTGCTTACCTAAAGGAAAATGATTTCTTATATGACAGTTTTGCATTTCCTTTCACCGATTTCGGTGTGAAAAATAAGTTCTTTGAAGAACTTTTTAAAAATAAAGAAATATACTGCAGCTTTGGAGCAGCCGGTGTAAAGCTGGATAGTGTTAAAAAAAATTTTCAGAGAATTCCAATGGAAATGGGCGAAGGTGCAGAAAGAATACTGAAAAAAGAAATTGCTTATTTCAAATTGAAAATGCTGGTCAATAAAAATATGATTATAAGAAAATGATACAACTGAAGACATTCAATAAAAAACAACTGGAAGATTTTATATCATCCGGGGAATTCAGACAGTATGATTTCCTTCCCATCACTGAACATCGTGCCCTGTCACATATCCATAATCCAAAAGTAACAGATGAGCAGACGCTTCTTATTCTGGCTTTCTATAATGAAAAATTGGCTGGGTATTTGGGATGTTTTCCTGATCGTTTTGTACTCGATGAAAAAGTGATAAGATATGCATGGTTGAGTACTCTCTATGTAAGCGGGGAGTTTCGAGGAAAAAAAATAGCAAAAAGACTTCTGGAAAAAGCCATGGAAAGATATGAAGGACATATTGCCATTACGGAGTTTACCATAGAAGCCGAAACCCTTTATAATATAATAGGAGCTTTTGAGTATATTTTTCCTAAAAGAGGGAAGCGCTTTTACTTTAATACAGACTTAGCAACCATTATCCCCGATAAAAAACCTAAGACAAAAGTACTTAAGCCCTTTTTCTCTATTTTGGATTCTACGGCCAATTCTGTAATTTCGATGAAAAATATTTTGATCAAGAAGCCTGATTTTCATTTTGAAATTCTTGATCATATTGATGCAGAAAGTACTGATTTTATAGCCGGTTTTCAAAGCAGGAGAAATGCAAATGAAATTAACCTGTCTATAAAGTATCCATGGGTGTTGAAAGGAGAAAGAAAAGATGAAAAATATCTGTTTTCAAGCTATGCAGGAACTTTTAAATATTTCTGGATAAAAGTATATGATCATCAGAATTCCTTAACAACATGTTCTCTGTTACTTTTAAGGGATGGTTACCTTAAAATTCCGTATTTGTTTTCTAAATCAGGGATGAGGCAATTCATTGATTTTCTGAGTTATTTTATTGTTAAAAACAAAATAAAGGCTCTCACCAGTTATCAACAGGATCTTAATAAAGAAATTGAACATTCAAAAACATTTCCAAAGATCTATGAACGTGATTTTGAAAGAAGATATCTATTTAATAAACAGTTGATCCAAAGTCTTCCTGAAGGATTTAATCCGGATTATCAGGATGGAGATGGAGATTGTATGATGACGTAAACATATCAATAATCATTCATCGCTTATAAAACAAAAAAGCCGCTCAAGATCTTTATTGAGCGGCTTTTTTATTTCTAATGCCCGAAAATATCCTTCAGACTTACTTCAGTAAAGGTTCCCATTTTACTTACAGCTTCCATATTCAGGTTTTCCTTTTTACCGATAATGGCGGTGTTAAAGTCTACGGATTGAATTTCCGACTGATAAAACTGTCTGATATCTTCAAACTTCAATGCCTGGATCTGTTCAAAGATATCTTTTCTGAAATCATGGTAAATTCCCAGTTTCTTTAACCTTAAAGTATTGAAGAATATATTGCTTCTGGTTATTCTGGTAGATGCAATCTGTTTTAAAGCCGCATTTTTAGCATTCTCAAACTGAATGGTAACCTCAGGAAGTTCACTCATCAGCTCATTCATGGTATCAACTGCAATCATCAGCTTGTCCGGCTGTGTCCCAATATAGGTGGTAATATAATCAGGATGATTCAGCTCAGCATTGGCCGCATAAGAAACATAAGCAGAATAAGCTAAACTTTTGCTCTCACGGATCTCCTGGAAAACAATAGAAGACAAGCCTCTTCCAAAATACTCATTAAAAACATTCACCTTTCCAAAATAAGCCGGATTAACCATATTTCCCTTACCAATTTTGCTCATTTCCATCTGAACCATGTCATAATTAATAAAGTATACATTTCCGCCGGTAGCAGGCTCAGGGTATTGTTTCGGTTTAGGAATCTGAAGGCTCTCATTTTCAGTGTATTCACCAATATATCCTTTAAAGGCTTCAAAATCTTTTCCATAAAAGAAAATTTGGTAAGGATATTTGAATAGCTTCTTCATTCGGTCAGTGAATACTTCAGCCTTGCTGCTTTCAAGCTCTTCCTTAGAGATAATATCTGTAAAACGTGAAGTACTTCCCAATTTAGTATAATTAGTAAGTGCCGTCATGATACGGTTTTTATCCTTTTTAACAGCCTGACGGTTTTCCAGCACAGTTCCTACAAATTGGTTGTAAATATCCTGATCTGGCTGTACACGATACATCCATTGCTGAAGAAGGGCAATTCCCTTTTCAATATTTTCTTCCAGGCCGCTCAGGGAAATTAATAACTGATTATTGGTTGTTTTAAAATCATTGCTTACCCCAATTTTGAAAAATTCCTTCTTCAGATCTTCAGGAGAAAGCTCATCTGTCCCTAAATACTGAAGAAATTGAGTTGAAATTCCCAGTTCACGGTCATTATCACTTCCAAATGGGAAAATAAAATGAACCTGGGCAATATCGTTGTACTTATTCTTTACAAAACTCAATTTTTTCCCTTTAATCTCATCAGTTGCAATTTCCTTTTGGTAATCGATGAATTCAGGTTTAATATCTTCTGTTGTATCAGATAATATCTCCTTTAAAAACTCAGATTGTGCATCACGGTTAATTTTAACAGGAGTAATTCCAGGATTATCCACTCTTAATAACTTATCATTAACTCCTTTTTCTTTGTTAATAATAACATAATTGTGCTTAAAGAAGTCATTGGCAAAACTGATAATGTCTTCTTTGGTGAAACTTGCGTATTCATCCATTTCATTCAGTTCCTCTTCCCAGCTTCTTCCTTTTATATAAATGTCGTATAGGGTAGTGGCCAGGCCTTCTGCAGTTTCAAGACCTTTCATTCTCTGAAGCTTGAAGTCATTAATAATAGCAGGGAGCATCCAATCCGGGAAATCTCCCTTCTTGATAAGTTCAATTTCCTCCAGAACCATATTTGTTGCCTCTTGTAGGGTTTGGGTCTCTTTCGGAACAGCAACAATAGAAAAATAGCCATATTGTTTTAATCCTACGGAGAAAGCCTGTGCCCAAAGCATTTTCTGAGTCTGATTGATATGAAGATCCAATAAACCGGCCTCTCCTCTGTTGCTTAGAATATTCGCAACGATATCAGCAAGCATTGCTTCCCTTGTTCCATAACTATCCGTTCTCCAGGCCAGCTGAACGCGTGGAGTGGTAGGGCTTTTTACTGTTCTTTCAACAATTTCGGTAATGGGTTGCTCAATAACCGCAGTTTTTTTCGGAAGCTCTCTGTAGGGAAGCTTGCCAAAATACTGGTCTACCAACTGAATCGTTTCTTCAAAATCAATATCCCCAACCAATACTATAGCATAATTATTCGGAACATAATATTCGTCAAAATACTTATGAATGGCCTTCATAGAAGGATTCTTTAAATGTTCAGGTCTGCCCAGTGTCGTTTGCTGCCCGTTAGGATGAGTTGGAAAAAGAGCGGCCATCAGTTCATAGTTCACCAACCTTGAGTCATTATCCTGAGCCCTGTTGAATTCCTCATATACAGACTCCAGTTCCGTATGGAAAAGACGCAGAACAATTTCAGAAAACCTTTCCTTTTCTATTTTTAACCATTTTTCCAGTTCATTATTCGGAATATTGTTTTTATAAACCGTTTCATCAAACCATGTATGGGCATTGGTCCCTGTAGCACCTAGTGAGGAAATAGCTTTATCATATTCATTGGCAATAGCATACTGGCTTGCTTCCTGAGAAACTTTGTCTATCTTTTTATAGAGGTCTTTTTTCTTTTCAGCATCCTGTTCAGCTTTATGTTCTTCATAAAGGGCAGAAATCTGATCCAGAAGTTCCTTTTCTTTTTCCCAGTTCTGAGTTCCTATCTTAGACGTTCCTTTAAACATCATGTGTTCAAGATAATGAGCCAGCCCTGTATTATCTGCGGGATCATTATTACTACCCGTTCTTACCGGAATAAAAGTTTGAACTCTTGGTGCATCAAAGTTTTGAGCAAGGAAAACCTTCAGTCCGTTCTTCAGTGTGTAGCTTCTTACTTTATTTTTATCGTGGGTTACCGTAGTATATTCGTAGTGGTTTGTATCTGTATGAACCGTTTCTTTATATTTTCTGTCTGTCATATATGAATTCATTTCATCCTTATTATAGTAAGAATATAATGCAAATGTAAGCAATCGAAAAAACATAAATTCCGCTTTTATGACTATTGCATCTATTAGTATAGTTGAACAGATATATCAGGCAGAAGAAGATCCACTAATTAAGGAAGTGTGAGAAAGCATCATATCGTTCAATTATTTTTTATCAGGAGCTTGATCCCGCTATCCACTCATACTCCTCGCGCCAAAGCTAAGGCTTACGCGTGCTGCGGGGTAACCGTTGCTATCGGGGCTAG
>NZ_JAGIPR010000020.1 GCF_017877355.1 Chryseobacterium jejuense
ATTACAATATAAAATCTTTGCGTTTTTAAAGCAATTTGTTTTTGTAATAGCTATCCAATTACTATAACTTAAAGTAACCTCCAGCTTTCCTCTTCTAGCTCCCAACCTTTATTGAATAACTCTTTTTTGAAACGCAAAGAATGAGTGATTCAACTGGTTTATCTTAAGGAAGCAAAAGAGGGCGACAATGTCGCTGATGAAGCGATGTGGTTATGCGTACGCTTAGAAAGAATCAATGAAATTGATTCCATCTTTGCTCCCTTAAAATATTACAATATAAAATCTTTGCGTTTTTAAAGCAATTTGTTTTTGTAATTAATATAACTCAAAATGACTCTCAGCATCCCTATTCCCTTTATTTTCTAAAATTCTCTTATCTTCTATTGGCTCGGATGTTTTAGGCGTAATCTTTTTTTGCTTATTTTTACATAAAATAAATAAAAATAACATATGAAAAGAGTCGTATTAGCAGGGCTAATAACTATGGGAGGATTTCTAACTGCAAAAGCACAATGTAAAACCGAATCTACAATTGTAGAAAATTTTGATACATGGAAGGATATCAACAAATGCTGGACTGCTCAGGCAGGTGGAAAGACCATGCTTTATGCCAGTGACAAAAAGATTATATTTTATTCTATGAACAGCCCGGGAGAAAATATGTATTTAGTGACTCCAAAAATTAAAGAAGGAAACTATACGCTTACTCTTGATATTTCTGATAATGGAGGAGAAACCACTTTGGAAATTTTCTCGATCAACAATACTTCTGATCCTAAATCATATGTTTCAATCGCTAAGCCTTCCAAAATAACAGGAGATAAAAAATCATTCAATATTTCAATAAAAAAAGATACCCATTTGGGTCTGAAAGTTTTATTGAATGGGGTTCATCAGGCAGTTTACCTGGATAATTTTTCATTGACACAAAAAAAATAAAATCAGACAGGCTTATATACAGTCCATCATTTAAAAGGTATTTAACCGGATTTTTCCATGCTCCGAAGTCTTCTAGCTTTGGAGTTTATTTTACCTGATAGTTTTAATTTATAGGCTTAATCTAGCTTAAAAAAGAAATACACTACCGCAGCCCATTCTTTTTTAATGCCTTTAGCATAGCCAATAGTACTGCGCCTACTGTTTTCTACCGTTCCATCATCTTTAATGTTACCAAGGGTGGAACGGCTGCTGTTTTCTGCCCCCCGCTACCACACGAATCCTTTCGTGTGGTATTTAATACTATTAATCAATCATTCTAAAAACAACAATATTATCTAAAAGTCCTTTTTCATCAGCATAATCTGTTGCACTGCTGTATTTATAATCTTCTGCACGGAAAACTAAACCTGCTTCTACAGGATTTTGATGTACATAATTAATCTTCTGCCTAATCACTCTATTGCTCCACAACTCAATAGGTTTATTATCATGTCTCCAAAATTGATATTGATTTACATTTGAAGTTTTTGAACCTTCTTTAAGGAAAAAATCTAATAAAAAATCTGTTCTGCTTTTCTGTAGGATTTTCTTTGATTGCTGATACAAGTGCTTTGCTTGTAAATCTTTTTAAATCACCAATCAAAAGTTCTGGTTTCTGCCCATTTATACTTCTGAAAACTAAGTGTACATAGCTTGACATAATGCACCACGCATGTATTTCCATTCCTTTACTCTTTTGGCAAAACCTTAAGCTTTCTAAAAAGATTTCTTTGTATTCATTTCTAATAAAAACGTCCAGCCAACCTACAACAGCAAAGCTTATGAAATATAATCCTTTAAATATTTTCACCTCCAGGTATCTTGAATGAGATTCCTCTGAAGGATAAAACCAGCCCATCGTCTTCTTCATAAAGCCTGGCAGGGAATTCAGACCACTGCAAGGCAGTATATTGTATGAAAGTATTGGTAATTCAATCAAGATTGTTCAATACTATTCATTCAAATAAAAAAGTCATCCTGATTGAATGATGATAGCCTGCTTTCCCTATGGGTAACTTCCACATTTAAATTCTGAAGATTGATTTCAGCACTAAAAATATTCATATCCTCCCATACATCATATGAAATATAGTAAGTTTTGGTGCCGTCTTCCTTCAATGCTACCAATTGTTTAACACCATCCCTAGATTCCCAAAACATATTATCTTCCAAAACAATCTTTCTTATACATATGCTAAGTTCCGCCTTTTGAGTTTCCTTCTTTAAGCTGAAATAAAAATGTGAATATTCTTTGATCCAGAATTCGGCTTTTTCACTTAGCAAATAAGCATTGAACTCCTTAAGTAATATATGATGTATTTCTTCGTTGGTTTTCTTCTCCGTTTCAATTGTCTTAAAACATTCACTGTCCTTATGGATAATTTCCACATTTAAATTCTGAATATCTATTTCCGCAGTAAAAATATTGACACCCTCCCAGACATCATATAATTGATAATAGGTATAAGTACCATTTTTATTCAATGTTACCAACTGCCTAAAACCATCCTTATATTCCCAAAAACCACTTCCTCCGAAAAGTACGTTTCTCAGATTTACGGTAAGCTTTACTTTTGAGGTTTCCTTTTTTGAACTAAAATAAAATTGTGTACATTCTTTGATCCAGGATCCTGCTTTTTCACTTAATAAGTAATTATTGAATTCGTTAAGTAGTATATCACGTACTTCTTTATTGGTCTTTGTTTCCATTCAGGTATTCTCCTATGAGTATTGACACTATGGTTCCTAGAGTTTATTCTTCAGTTCTAATCTAACTTAAAAAAGAAATATACTACTGCTGCCCATTCTTTTTTGATGCCTTTTGCGTACCCAATCGTGCTCCGGCTGCTATTTTCTACCGTTCCGTCATCTTTAATATAACCAATGGTAGAACGGCTGCTATTTTCTACGGTGCCATCTTTTTTAACATAGCCTATAGTGGAACGGCTGCTGTTTTCTATAGTCCCGTCACTTTTGATATAACCGATTGTTGAACGGTTTTTATTCTCAATAGTACCGTCGCTTTTAATATATCCAACTGTGGAACGGCTGCTATTTTCAATGGTTCCATCCGGTTTGATATAGCCTGTCGTACTGCGGTTTCCAGATTCAATAGTTTGTGCTCCTAAAGAGGAAAGGCTGAACAGAAGTAAGCCAATAAGTAATGTTTTTTTCATGGTTTTAAAAAAAATAAATATACAATTTATATGAATGATCTACTCTATAAAAATAACGTCACTTAAAAATAAGTGACGCTATTTTGAAAGATTTCAAAGTTAAAGAAACCTTATCTGTTACATTAAAATCTAATGCTTATCGTTTGATAACTTTTACTGTTTTTACGAAATCATTAGCAGCATTTATTTTAACAAGATACACTCCTGATAGGAATCCGGAAACATCAATTGTTCCTTTTGTATCATTGATTACTTTAGTCAGCACCAATTGTCCTGCCGCATTGTAAACCGCGACCGAAAGAATCTTCTGATCGAATGAGATGGTCAGGATATCCTGTACCGGATTTGGATAAACTTTCAATTGATCTGTTTTTGTTGAAATTTCCTGAACTGCTAAGCTACTTGTAGAACAAACAATAGGTGTAAAAATTGTTTTTTGAATGTTTGTTCCATCTCCTAACTGACCATAGCTATTATAGCCACAACCTGATAAAAAGCTAGTGGCATTAATAACAAATGTATTAAACATGCCTGCTGCAAAACTTTGCAGGCTAGTAGCTGTTCCAATAAGTGTAGGTATATGCCTGTTAGTTGTTGTTCCATCGCCTAATTGCCCAAAGATATTATCTCCCCATGCCCATAGTGTCCCGTTTGTTTTCAGTCCTACTGAATGTTCAAAACCTGCTTCAATACTCTTCCAATCTGTTGCTGTTCCAATTTGGGTTGGGATGTATTTATCAATAGTAGTTCCATCTCCTAATGGTCCAAATTCATTTCTGCCCCATGCCCATAGCGTTCCATCTGCTTTAATTGCTACTGAATGTAAACTTCCGGCAGCAATATCTTTCCAATTCGAAGTTGTTCCGATTTGTGTTGGAGTAGTTCTGTCCGTTGTGGTTCCATCTCCTAATTGTCCAAATAAATTATCTCCCCATGCCCATAGCGTTCCATCTGTTGTTATAGCAAAAGTACTCATCCCACCAGATGTAACTATTTTCCAATTATTTCCTGTTCCGATTTGGATTGGGACAGTTTTATTGATGGTTGTATTATCCCCTAATTGTCCAGTCTGATTATATCCCCAGGCCCAAAGTGTTCCGTTTGATTTTATAGCTAATGCGTAACCTATTCCTGTAGCAATACTAATCCAGTCAGTTGCTGTTCCGATTTGTGCAGGAGTAGTTCTGTCCGTTGTGGTTCCATCTCCTAATTGACCATAACTATTTCTACCCCATGCCCATAATGTTCCATCAGCTTTGAGTCCTACGGAATGAAAATATCCTGCAGCAACATTTTTCCAATTTGTAGCCGTTCCAATTTGTATTGGGGTATTTTTTGAATTTGTTGTACCATCGCCCAACTGACCAAAATCGTTACGTCCCCATGCCCAAAGTGTTCCGTCTGTTTTAATTCCAAACGAATGAAAATATCCTGAATTCACACTTTGCCAGCAACCTGTTATAGTTGTAGGAAGTGTAGTAAAGGAGCCTCCCGGTACCCAATCACTTTGGCTAGATCCGCAATGAGAAGCCACCCACCAATAATAAGTAGTGTTAGGTAATAGATTTGACAAATTTGCTGTTGCATAAGGGGTAGCTCCCCCTGTGCCCCCAACAATTGAATTAGTACTATAAAGATACACATAACCTCCATCAGGAACTGGAGTGGAAGCCGTCCAGCCAATAGTAGCCGTTGTAGAAGTAACACTAGTTGTTGAAAACTGTGTTGGAAGAGTACAATTTGAAGGACATTCAATAGCAACAAATGTATTTTTGTCATTATTAGTACCATCACCTAATTGTCCATGATTATTTGCTCCACAAACTTTTAAAAAGCCATCACCCTTTTTTACGAGAATATGATTCTCTCCGGCAGAAATTTGCATATTGTCTGTAGAGGAGCCTATTTGTGTAGGTGCTGTAATAATCGTAGATGCAGTTGATCCGGCACCCAATTGCCCATGGGCATTTTGCCCCCATGCCCAAAGTGTTCCGTCTGCTCTGTTTGCAAAAGAAAAAGATAATCCAGCAGATACAGTAAGCCAATTGGTTTCCGTTCCTATTTGGGTTGGGATATTTCTATCAGTAGTAGTTCCGTCACCTAATTGTCCATATTCATTGATACCCCACGTCCATAACGTCCCATCTGTTTTTACTCCCAGTGAATGTTGATTTCCAGCATCAACGCTTTGCCAGTTAGCAGCTGTTCCAATTTGGATAGGAACACCTTTATCATTTGTAGTTCCATCTCCTAGTTGGCCATAGAAATTTCCGCCCCAAGCCCAAAGAGTCCCATTCGATTTTATAGCTAACGTATAATTATCTCCTGTAGCAATACTTACCCAATCTGTTGCTGTTCCTATTTGAGTTGGGATACTTCTATTAGTATTAGTTCCATCTCCTAGTTGTGCAGAGCTATTGCGTCCCCATCCCCATAATGTCCCATCTGTTTTTATAGCTAACGTATGAGAACTTCTGGCACTAATACTTTGCCAATTGGTTGCTGTTCCTATTTGAACTGGCATATTTCTATCAGTAGTTGTTCCATCACCCAGTTGTCCATAATTATTCATCCCCCATGACCATAATGTACCATCTGTTTTAATGGCAACTGTATAATTAGATGCACCATCTATTTTCAGCCAATTATTAGCCGTTCCTATTTGGATAGGGACATTCCTTTTAACCGCAGTTCCATCCCCTAATTGCCCATATAAATTATTCCCCCATGCCCACAATGTTCCGTCTGTTTTTATACCTACCGAATGTCCACTTCCTGCACTAAAACTTTGCCAGCAACCTGTTATAGTTGTAGGAAGTAAATCTTCCGATGTCCAATTTCCTTGGCTAAACCCATCAATGATTTTGGGAGTTCCGTTCGTTTTAGGTTGAAGTATAACACGGTGATCGGTAAAAGCCGACCCAATGGTTTGGGTATTTTTAACATACAGACCTGTTGCAAAAGCCATGATACTGGCTAAGACTGTTAAGACAATCATTAATAATTTTTTTTTCATGATATTGTAAATTAGTTTTCAGTGACAACAACATGAACATCCATTATGATTTTGTGTTGTTCACCACAAAAATATATTTTTATTATGGATCATGAAATAGTTAACAAATAATAAAATTCCATCTCTATACCTATACTAAACACTGAAAAAAATTAATTATATTATTCAAAACAAATGACAATAATACTGCCTTACATGTGAAAAATAGAATATAAAAAATAGCGCCACTTAACAATAAGTGACGCTATCTATTCAGAAAAGACTAAGGTTACCAAGGTTTTAGACCTCAACAATCCTAATCATCAAATTTATCGTTTGATAACTTTTACTGTTTTTACAAAGTCATTAACAGCATTTATTTTAACCAAATAAACCCCTGAAACAAATCCGGAAGCATCAATTGTTCCTTTTGTATCATTGATTGCTTTAGTAAGTATCAGCTGTCCGGCTGCATTGTAAACCGTTACAAAAAGAATCTTCTGATCATAAGAGATCGTCAGGATATCCTGTACCGGATTTGGATAAACTTTCAGCAAATCTGCCTTTGGTGAAACTTCTGTAATAGCTAAATTACCTGTAGGGCAGGCAATAGGGACAAAAATTGGTTTGTTAATAATTGTTCCGTCTCCTATCTGCCCAAATTCATTACGGCCAGTGGCTGATAAAAATCCATTGGTATTGATAGCAAGTGTAGTATATGGCCCTGCTGCAATCATTTTTCTATCAGTGGCAGTTCCAATTTGAGTGGGAACAAGTCTGGCAATTTTAGTTCCATCTCCCAGCTGTCCATAAGTATTTCTCCCCCATGCCCAATGTGTTCCATTTGCTTTAATTCCTACAGAAGAATTAAAATGGTTAGTAGCTACATCCTTCCAGTCTGTTGCAGTTCCAATTTGTGTTGGAGTATTTCTAAGGGTTGTGGTTCCATCACCTAATTGTCCTTCGAAATTATCTCCCCAGCCCCATGCTGTTCCATTTGTTTTTAATGCTATAGAGTGAAAACTTCCTGCACTCACCGTTTTCCAATCTGTTGCTGTTCCGATTTGAATAGGAGTTGATATTACAACTGAAGTTGAATTCCCATCACCTAATCGCCCATAACCGCTGCTTCCCCAACCCCATAGTGTTCCGTCTGTCTTGATGGCAAGAGTATGCGAAGAACCTGCTGTGACCATTTTCCAATCATTTGCTATTCCGACTTGTACCGGTACAGTTTTACGGATGGTGGTACCATCTCCTAATTGACCGTTCCCGTTATATCCCCAAGCCCATAATGTACCATCTGATTTTATTCCTAATGTATAATAGTCTCCACCAGAAATGTTTACCCAATCTGTTGCTGTTCCTATTTGCATTGGAATAGAACCGGAAATTGTAGTTCCATTACCTAATTGCCCTTGCTGATTATCACCCCATGTCCATAACGTCCCATCTGTTTTGAGGGCAACAGTATGACTATCTCCTGCAGATACTTTCAGCCAATTATTTCCGGTTCCGATTTGTATTGGGGTATTTTTGGGAACTGTAGTTCCGTCACCCAGTTGACCACTGCCATTAGATCCCCATGTCCATAATGTACCATCTGATTTTATTCCTACCGAATAGAAAGAACCTGAACTCACACTTTCCCAACAGCCTGTTGCAGAAGTAGGAAGTGTAGTAAAGGATCCTGCCGGTATCCAATTAGGCTGATTGGATCCACAATTAGATCCCACCCACCAATAGTAAGTAGTGTTTGGTAACAGACTTGTTAAATTGGCTGTGGTAGAAATAACCTTTCCCTCAATACCTCCAAGAACTGAATTCGTACTATAAAGATACGAATAACCTCCATTTGGAGCTGTTGTCGCAGCTGTCCAGCTAAGAGTAGCCGTTGCAGATGTAATATTAGAAGACAAAAATTGGCTAGGAGGATTACAACTTACAGGACAAGCAACAGGTACAAAAATTTTCTTAGAAATAAATGTACCATCTCCTAACTGGCCAGATGTATTAATACCAGTAGCTGTTAAAAAGCCATTGGTATTTATAGCAAATGTACCTATACCTACTGCAATACTTTGTTTATCAGAAGCTGTTCCTATTTGCGTTGGAATAGTTCTGATACTTCTAGTTCCATCTCCTAATTGTCCATAATCATTACGTCCCCAAGCCCAAAGGGTTCCGTCTGTTTTGAGTCCTGCAGAATGCTCATTGCCTGCACCAACGCTATGCCAATTTGTTTCTGTTCCTATTTGTGTTGGAGTAACTCTGTCTATTATAGTTCCATCTCCTAATTGTCCACCTGTATTTCTTCCCCATGCCCATAGTGTTCCGTCTGTTTTGAGTCCTACAGAATGATCATCTCCGGCATCAATACTTCTCCAATTCGTAGCTGTTCCTATCTGAATAGGAGATGTTCTTATTGTTCCTGTTCCATCGCCTAGTTTTCCGCCCCAGTTATCTCCCCATGCCCATAATGTTCCATCTGTTTTAATGGCAAGAGTATGTTCACTTCTCGATGAGATCATTTTCCAATTATTTGCAGTTCCAATTTGGATTGGTATATTTTTATCTATATTAGTACCATCACCTAATTGCCCTTTGTCATTTCTTCCCCATACCCAAAGGGTACCATTTGCTTTTAGAGCTAATGTATAATATTCTCCTGCGGCAATATTTACCCAGTCTGCTGCTGTCCCAATTTGTGTTGGTGTAGCTTTGTCAGTTGTAGTTCCATCACCTAATTGCCCATAATCATTTTTACCCCATGTCCAAAGTGTTCCATCTGTTTTGATAGCCACAGTATGATAATATCCAATATCTGTTTTCAGCCAATTGTTCATGGCTGAAATTTGTATTGGAGTATTTTTTGCACCCGTAATTCCAACTCCAAGTTGTCCATAATCGTTATTTCCCCATGCCCATAGTGTTCCATCTGTTTTTATTCCTGTAGAATGACGATTTCCAGAGCTTACACTTTGCCAACAACCTGTTTCATTAGTAGGAAGAGTAGTAAAAGAACCTCCTGATATCCAATTACCCTCACTGGATTTGCAATCGGATGCCACCCACCAATAGTAAGTGGTATTGGGTAATAAGTTCGTCAAAACAGCCTTTGTAGAAGTAGTAGTTCCATCAATACCACCAACAATAGGGTGTGTGCTATAAAGATAGGTATATCCTCCACTAGGAGCTGAACTTGATGCTGTCCAGTTTATAGTAGCTGTTGTTGAAGTAACCCCTGTTGTTGAAAATTGTGTCGGAGGATTACAAAGTAAAGGGCAGCTAATAGAAGTAAACATATTTTTGGAATAACCAGTACCATCACCTAACTTTCCATTACTATTGTCTCCACAAGCTTTTAAATCTCCATTGATATTTTTTACTAAGCTATAATAATATCCCAAAGAAATTTCCATCGTATCTGAATAGGAACCAACTTTTTTAGGGGATGTAAAATACGAAACTCCACTAATTGGACCATGCCCCAACGATGTACTGGCATTATTCCCCCATGACCAAAGTGTTCCATCTGTTTTGCTTGCAAAAGTAGTACCGATTCCTGCTGCTACATTTTGCCAATTGGTTTCTGTTCCTATTTGGGTAGGAACCAATTTTCCAACAATGGTTCCATCTCCCAGCTGCCCAGTGGAATTGTATCCCCATGTCCATAGTGTACCATCTGTTTTGCGTCCTACAGAATGATCACTTCCAGCACTAATACTTTGCCAATTTGTATCGAATCCGATTTGAACCGGAGCCCATTTATCAACTTGTGTGCCATCTCCTAATCGTCCATAATAATTCAGTCCCCACGCCCAAAGTGTTCCATCTGTTTTTAATGCCAGGGAATGCTGCGACCCCATTTCAATACTTTTCCAATTTGTACCTGTTCCGATTTGAGTGGGTACAATTCTATCGATATTGGTTCCATCTCCTAGCATCCCCCAATAATTATATCCCCAGCTCCAAAGCGTTCCATTGTTTTTTATCGCAAGCGTCTGAAAACCTGAAGTACGAATACTTTGCCAATCTGTTGCTGTTCCGATTTGAATTGGGATAAATCTATCGGTTTTAGTTCCATCTCCTAATTGTCCATAATTGTTACGTCCCCAGGCCCATAACGTTCCATCTTTTTTAATGGCTAATGTATGAGCATATCCACCACTAACACTTCGCCAATCCGTTGCTGTTCCAATTTGGATAGGAGTATCTCTTTCAATTGTGGTTCCGTCCCCTAATTGTCCATATTTATTATCTCCCCATACCCATAATGTTCCATCTGATTTTATTCCCATCGAGTGATTAAGTCCTGCAATAATACTCTGCCAGCAGCCTGAAGGAATTGGTGTTTCTACATTAATTACGTTTTTAAAAGCAGGCCCCCAAGCTCCCGTATTATCTTTGATACGGATGTTAAATACATGCAAACCATTAGCTGGCAAAGCAATTCCTGTTTTGGTCAGTTGCTCATAAGTACTGTTAAAGTTACCATCGTTGGCTAATACCGGAGTACCATTTCCTTCTCCCGGATCGGTATCCCAGAAATATTCGGCCTGTGAAAGAGAAATCACATTTGACGTTACAGGTTGCTGAACATCAATAACATTGCTAAAAACTGGGCCCCAGACACCCGTATTATCTTTAATTCGGACAGAGAATTTGTGCAAACCATTACCTGGTGTAACAATGTCTGTTTTGATCAGTTGTTCGAAAACACTGTTGAAACTTCCGTCCGCAGCCAATACCGCAGTACCATTTCCTGCTCCTGGATCAGTATCCCAAAAATACTCTGCCTGAGAAAGAGAAATCACATTTGAGATTACAGGTTGTTGTATATCAATGACATTAGTAAAAACCGGGCCCCAAGCTCCCGTATTGTCTTTGATACGGACAGAGAATTTATGCAAACCGCTACCTGGGGTAACAATATCTGTTTTGATCAGTTGTTCAAAAACACTATTAAAGCTCCCATCCGTAGCCAATACCGGGGTACCGTTTCCTGTTCCGGGATCGGTATCCCAAAAATATTCAGCCTGGCTTACGAATACTTGTGCCGGACACAGTATTACCATAAGCAAAGCGATTATACTATAGATATAATTTTTCATATTGTTATCTCATTAGAAATTATTTAGAAAAACCAGATCCATTGATATTCAAAGTACCGCCACTGATAGTTCTTGGAGTTGCTAAATAATTTACCTGAGGTTTATTGCCAACATTTGCAGGCCAATAATTAGACCAGCTGTTAGAACCTCCATAGTGCCCCGCATCATTTCTGGTTAAATCTAAATCTGTGTATTTTACATCAGGATTTCCTGCATTTACATTCATTCCGGTTACCGTGTATGCTGTATTGCTAAAATTCATATTCACAGATCCTGAATTGTTACTTTGGGTCATAGTCCCATCGGTTACAAAAGGATTGGTAGATAGATTGTAACTGGCTGTTATATTAACATTGGTACTGTAAGTTTGAATACAGGCATTAGTCTGTCCTATCACAAAAGAGATAGCATTGTTCATAATGGCAATATTTCCAGTACCTGTATTATTATTCAGACTAATCCACAAAGGAGCTACATCACCAGAAACCGTACTATAGATTGAATTATTAATAATTTCATTAGAACCTCCATTTTTAATCCCGTGAACAGATATACGACCACTAAAATTATTATAAAATTTAAAATCATAAAAAGGTTGTGTATAGGACAGTACATCATCAACGATATTACCAAAAACCTCTACATCAGATGTCGCCATGTAAGACTCCTGTATATTAGAGCTGGAACGAACGGTAATAAACTGAGCTTTATTAGCCGTAGCTCTTCCGTGGGAAAAGTTAAGGGCTCCTCTAACGATACAACCCGAGGTGTTTGTGGTTACATTAGATTGATTAGCATACACATTATTCAGATCACAGTTTAAAAGATTGAGGGTAGTTCTTCCTCCTGTTGTAGGCCCGCTTGCTACTACATTGTAAATCGTAAAGTTTCCTGAACTTAAATTATTTATGGTTACTACTCTTCCCGCTGCCGGATTGATGGTAATGGTTCCCTGAACAAAATATTTACTATAATTGGTTTCAGAAACAAAGGTTAACGATTTGTTGATGGTAAGATTTTCAACATAGGCAGCACCGTTCGTTTTGGGCTGAATGATGATTCTGTCTCCATCCGAAGCTGCAGTAATAGCTGCACTTACCGTAGAATAAGCTCCACCGGTTCCGCCATTTCTAACATATAAATCGGCTGCAAAAGCCATAGTACTTGATAAGCCTGTGAAGGCAATGATTAGTAGTTTTTTTGTCATGATCGTATAAAAATTGATTGGTTTATTATTAATTTTTTGATTTTTAGTTTCTCAAACAGGTCTAAGAGCATTTCTTTTCTTCAAATCAATAGCGAAATACCTATTTATTGTATTATCTCTTTTTTTGATTTAAAAAAATAGTCCGATAAGTCATATTGATAAAATACGACTTGATGCTAAAGGCATTGTGAGGACTTAGTAAGATTTACATTGTTGGAAACAATGTGTTATGATGAATTCGTACAATGAGTGTGTTCATGGTTTAATTAGTTTTAAGGTTTAGGTTTTTAGTTTTTTAATTGACAACAGTATCCGTTATGATCTTATATTGTCGAATACAAAAGTATCTTTTTATTATGGATCCTGAAATAGCTGAATAAAAAACAACGGTAATTTCATCTCTATACAGATATTACAATATTTTTAAAAAGTTTACTGTACATTTGATTCTTTCAATTTTTGTCTGGTGGTCTGTAATTAGACTAAACTATTAAATCAATAGAAGTATACATAGGCTTCTTTTGTTACAAACACTCTTCTGCTATGGTAATGATGTCTTCTACCATACGACTTTTGGGATTTATAACACTCAAATTCATATCATACGATTTTCCTTTCCAAACCAAAGTATGGCTTCGGTACCTTCTGCCTTCAATGGGGTCCTAATAAAGGCAATGTTTCATCAATTTTTTGTTCAAAAATGGCTTTTATTTGAAACCTTTTTGAAAAAATAGTTAATATTAATGTACAACAAAGAGGTCACACGCAAAACGTTTACCCTGCCTGAAATGAAAATCCCTATAAAAGAGAAGACTACTTTATCTTTATATATGTTGGGAAAGAGCTGCCATTATGAATTATTATCTTTAATTCTCTCAACATATGTAAACGTTTTGAAAAATGATTGAGTCTAAATTTGCCTCATTAATTCACCTCATCAGATATCTACATTCAACATTTCATAAAACATGATTCACTTTAAAAACATTCTATATCAAGGAAAATATCTCCTGATTTCATCAATTTCTATAGTTTTGTTTGCAAGCTGTTTGCAAACTGAAAATGATAAAACCAATAATCAAAAAAATATGACAAGTATCGCGTATAAGAACCCGGAAACATTATTTGACCCGACACCTTTTGCCTTTTCCCATGCTACCAATAGTCTGGGTAACGGAAACTATGTATTTATATCCGGACAAAGTGGTGGTGAAGACTTACATCACAACCTCTCTAAAGATTTTAGACAACAAGTTCAATTCGCTTTGCGAAACTTAGAAACAGTGCTTAAAGAATACGATTTGAAGCCTGATGATGTTCTAAAAATCACAGTACTCATTGTTGATAACAATCAGGAGAGACTCAAGATATGGACAGAAGAAATGCATAAAGTATGGAAAAACAATAAGTTTCCAGCAAGTACTTTAATTCCTGTTCCAGGATTAGCACTGGATGGCATGATGATAGAAGTTGATGCCATAGCTTTTATGCCTCATAAAGAGTAGGTGCGTGAAGCATATTAATGTGTAGATTTAAAATAGGGTAATCAATTGTTTCATTGAGAGCATGATAAAAGGTTCGGGCAAAAATCTTCGATTTTTGCCCGAACCTAACCTATAACCTATAACCTATAACCTATAACCTAAGCTTAAAACAATACTGAATCTGTCTAATATAACAGAAGCCCTTACCCTTTCCGCTCAAGTTTATTTTCAGCAAAAGGAACCACTACTAATGGATATTGCTCTGTTTCAATATGGCTTTTATCCAGTCCGAAATTGATATAATCTTTTACAGAAAGGTAGCGCAGATTATAATATCCTTTCATCACAAAATTCTTCCAGAATGGCATTCTATTATCGTAAGAAAGGAAGCTATCCATAATCATAAATTTAAAATCACCTATTTTATTCTGTTGATAAGCCTGTTCCAGAGAGTCTTCAACATCTACTTCATGGTTTTCGATCATGTCATTAACCACCTGTTTGAAATAGTACCCAATTCTTGGATCTTCACGAAACCCAAGATCAAACTGAATATAATAAACATCATTCCGGATAATGGTCTCTACAAAATATTTTTGTGCATAAGGTTCATCCAGAATATTAACATGTACAAACCAATAAATATCAGCACGCTTTGGAAGCCCGAATTTCAGGATTGAATCCATCACCGTTTTTTCAATTCTTTTTTCAGAGTCCGAAGTGGTAAGATAAACCAGGTTGGTAGCATATTTCGGAAGTTTTTCATCTGTACTTAGCTTGGCTAACAATGGAAGATAATCTGAAAATTTCACAAAAGACTGGATATCCAATTTGATCTTTCTTCCCCGCCACCAGATATACATAACGGCAAATAATGAAAAACCAAGCAACAGAGTAATCCACCCGCCTTCTTTCACTTTTTGAAGATTAGCTGCTAAAAAGCTTAATTCAATGGTTAAAAAGATCCCTGTAATTAATATATTCAATATAAGCGGGACTCTTTTTATACGAAGATAGGCATTGATTAAGATGGTACTCATCAACATTGTAAGCGTCACACTCAGTCCAAATGCTGCTTCCATTTTAGTACTTTCCTTAAAATAAAGTACCATTCCCACACATCCACACATTAAGAACCAGTTAATAGCAGGAATATAAAGCTGGCCTTTCACATTGCTAGGGAAAAGCACCATGTGTTTGGGCCATATATTGAGGCGTATTGCCTCATTAATTAAGGTGAAACAGCCGCTTATCAATGCCTGAGAAGCAATAATGGTTGCCAATGTTGCAATACATAGTGCTAACCAGAAAATTGATTTCGGAACAATATGATAAAAAGGGCTTAAGCTTCCAACTTCTTCTCCCACATGGTTCAAAAGCCATGTTGTTTGACCAGCATAACAAAGAATAAGGGCAACTTTTATAAAGATCCAGGTGATTCTGATATTGTTTCTTCCACAATGTCCCATATCGCTGTATAATGCCTCAGCACCAGTTGTACATAAGAAGATACTTCCCAGAAACCAAAATCCTTTAGGTTCATTCACCAGCATCTGATAGGCATAATAGGGATTTAAGGCTCTGAAAACTTCCCAGTTATCCCCTATTGCCATCACTCCTATAGTACCGATGAATCCAAACCAGATGATCATGGCCGGGCCAAAAACCTTTCCTATTTTATCTGTTCCAAACTGTTGAAACATAAAAAGTAATACTAAAATCCCGATGATGACTGGAACGGTATTTAATCCGGGAACTACTGCCTGAACTCCTTCTACCGCTGAAGAAACAGAAATGGGTGGAGTGATGATTCCGTCTGCCATTAAAAAAGCACCACCAGCCATGGCTATAAACACCAGCCACTTGCCGCTAAACCGCCGTACGAGGGCATAAAGTGAGAAAATTCCACCTTCTCCTTTATTGTCGGCCTGTAGCGTGATGATGACATATTTGACGGTGGTCTGGAAAACCAAGGTCCAGAAGATACAACTCAAACTACCAAGCGCAATGGCTTCTGTAATGATCTTATTGTGAAAAACAGCATTAAGTGTATATAATGGAGAGGTCCCAATATCACCGAATACAATTCCTATTGCAATCAGGGATCCTGCAAGGGTGATTTTCTTATGAAAATCTAGACTGTTCTGTCCGGACATAATGATTTAGTTTTTTATGCAAATTAATCAAATTCCAAATTGAAATGATACATACACTATTTTTTTTAAACAATTCAATAAAAATGATGATTATTTGACTTCAAAAGATCATATTTTTAAGAAAAAAAATAAAGGTAAAAAACTAAAAATCAACAATATAAATCAATCACCTTTAAAACAAAGCAACTATAGAATGGCAGTCTTTGTTGTATGCTCTTTGGAATCAGAATTTAAACCTCTACGGGCGTTTTTAATTGTTCCACGAAATAGGAAGGAGTGAATCCTTTTTCTTTTTTAAAGGCATTCACAAATACTCGTGGAGTGGTATATCCACACTCCTCTGCAAGATAGGCAATCTTGTACTCTCTGTAAATTGGGTTGGTGTAGAGCATTTTAATGATATAGTTAATACGAAGCTCATTGATATAACTGGTAAAATTATGATTTTTGTAGATCTTTATAACCTCCGAAAGATATTTTGGATTGGTACTTAGACTATTGGCCATCCAGGTAAGACTCAAATCCTTCCGAAGATACTTTCCTGAAGCTTCAAATTTTTCAAGCTTAAGAAGTAAGCCTTTTGCTGTTTCATCTGTAATTGTAATAGAGGATTTTATATCATTATTTTTCTCTAATGTTGGTTCTATTTTATTTCCTTCGTTTTCCTGACTTATTTTCTCAATCAGATCTTTATATTTTTTATGAATAATCTTATTGCTTCTTCTTCGATATATCAGCATTCCTCCAGTTATAAGGCTAAGGATAACAATAGAAATAACAACAATTCTATTTGCCTTTTTCTCTCCGTTGATTTTAGTCTCTGAAATGATCTTTTTGACAGGAACTTCTACGGCTTCCTTTTCTATAGAATTGATACTGTCATTCAATTTTGTAAAAAGATCAAGATATTTTTGAGATGTTGGGTTATCCCCAATCCCCAGATAAGATTTTGCCAATACCATATATCCTACTCTCCGGTTATAAGGCATGCTGTTAGACTTCTCCAAAGCCAGCATACTCTCTCCATATTCTATTGCTTTTTTGTAATCTTTTTTCATGTGATAAAACTCCTGGAGTGCCTGATACAAATCTATCTTTGTCTCAAGATTTATTTCTCCTTTAACGATATCAAGCTGTTTTAAGGCTTCCATAAAATAGAATTCAGACTGTTTAACATTCCTTCCTTTATTTCTGGAGTCCCTGTAATGAATCCCCAGATTCATATTTACGGATATCAGCATATCAATTTTCTGCTCTAAAGGAACATCTTTGCTCTTATCACTTACTTTTAAAATTTCTTCCCTACTTTTTTCCAAAGAGTACAAGACCTTGTCATCCGATCGCCCCTGGTAATACGGCGCCATGTTGTAATAGACCAAGGAAGTCTGATAGTACCTCTGATTTGTTTCAGAAATCAGTTTTGCATATTTCAGAGCGGTTTCATATTCCTTTAAGCTCACATCGTATAAGCCTAGATTCTCATGTAATATTGCTCTTTTATTGTATAAAATAGATAATGTTTTATAATCTTTCTGATTCACTGCCAAATCTCTGACTATGTCTGATATTTCCAAAGCCTTTTTATAATCATAATCTTGGGAATAGATCAACATTATATTTTTTATTGCATCCAGTTCTCCTTTTTCACATCCCACAGCCTTAGCAAGATCATTTGCTTTTTGAAACAATTCAAGAGCTTCTTTATTTTTTCCGTTGTTATTAAGAGAGGTTGCCTGATTTATTAATTGGTCTATATTTTCGTTTCCGGGGCATGAAATTGTGGTACCGTTTGCGATGGAAAAAGAAAAGAAAAACAACAAAGAGATAAAAGTAGGGTACAATCTTTGAAAAAACGGATTACTACTTCCCCAAACAAACTGAGATATTTGCAAAAGTAATTTTTTAGCCATAAGATGATATTTTATATTGAGTTAGTATTTTTCAGGATTCTGACTAGTCGAAAAAACATAAAAGCATTGAAAGTGCCCTTCAGAAATTAGCTGCAAAGGATTGAAAATTTATACAGAAACTTTCAATTGTTCCACAAAGTAGGATGGAGTGAAACCTGTTTCTCTTTTAAAAGCATTCACAAATACTTTTGGGGTTGTATATCCACACTCCTCTGCCAAATAAGTGATCTTATATTCTCTATATATTGGATTTTCATAAAGCTTCCTGATGATGTAGTTGATCCTTAGCTCGTTGATATAACTGGTGAAATTACTTTCTCTGTAAATCTTAATAACCTCTGAAAGATATTTTGGATTGGTATTGAGATGATTGGCCATCCAGGTAAGGCTCATATCCTTTCGAAGATATTTCTCTGATTTCTCAAATTTTTCAAGTTTAATTAACAGAGCTTTTATCGTTTCATCAGTAATAACAATGGATGATTTGGTTTCATCATTTTTAAGATCGGCCAATAACTCTGTTTCCCTCACTTCTTTTGCCTCCTCATTGATCTTAGTAATCAATTCCTCGTATTTCTTGTGGATGATTCTTTTTTTTCTTTTCCAAAGGATAATTATCACTATTATAGCAATAAGGACGATAACACCAATGATAATAAGTTGTTTTTTAGAATTTTGTTTATATCCCTTATCTACCTCTGCAACCATTTTCTTTATCGTAGTATCAGCATTTGTCCTACCCGCAGTGATTATACTATCCTTAAGATTAGTATATTCTCTCATATAATATTTAGACTTCTCTTTTTCACCAATTTCCATATAACAGGTAGCTAAAAACTCAAAAGACTCCACTCTTGAAGAGGGCCGCCTCTGCCGCTTTTCCAATTGCAATGAACGGTTGGCATACTCAATAGACTTTTGATATTCCTTCTTTTCCATATACAGCCAGCTCAGTTGATTCAAAAGCGTAGTTTGTGGGCGGATAGGCAAAGCCTTCGTTTCCTCCTGAAGTTTTTCTGCTTTCAGAAGATTTTTTTCTGCCAATTCCAGATTACCTTTTTCATCAGAATGCTCCAGATAAAAAATACCTAAACGGGTATAGATAAATATGACTTCGGTATATTTAATTTGATTAGATACTTCTCCGTTGTCATCTTTTATTTTCAGACCTACTTCTAATGCTTTATGAAGATAGTACACTGTTGAATCCCTGTATCTTTTCTTTTGGAATTGATGATCCAAACTAATATAGTAAGAATGTAGATCCATATAGCATTGAGTCAATCTCAGGTATTTCCTGTCTGGATTCTTTATCGTCTTTGCAAATCTGATGGCTATTTCTACATCCTTTTTACTGGCAGTATCAAGACCTATATACATTAAAGCCAATGCATTACCCCTATATATACCGGATATGACTCCGGTGGGATCTTCCTTCTTATTTTGAATTAATTTTTTAAGTTCATTACCCAATTCAACAATCTCCTTATTTTTATCCTGCATACTATATGCACTTATCAAATAATTACCACTTAATAAGATTCCATTTTCAAACTTTAGTTTTTCTGACACTGCCTTTAATTGAAGCAACATGCTTTCCTGTTGTTTTAAATCTATGGAATCATCATTTTCTTTGATGTATTTCAGTTTCTTAATAATCACATCTTTTGCGATAGGTTCAGAACCCTCCTGTTTTACATTTTGGGCAAATGCTGAGTAAAAGGCAAAAAGAATAAAAAATAAATAGTTTTTTTTCATTAGGGAATAGAGATTAGCTTTTAGAGTGAAAATTTAATAGGGTAAAAACAACAGCGACACCAACCTTTATATTAAAATAAAAAAGAAGCTTAGTAACTATCATAGATATATTAATATACTTTTATTGTTAAAAAATTCATACTAATTCATTTTTTAGTTTCAATACATCACACACACCCATCATATTGATTCTTTCCTATAGCACATCCTGTTTGCGATTATCATTTGCACAAATTTAATGAAATATGCATCTCAAAAATACAAATACCTACTTACGATTTTTCTTTATTATACATGAATATTAAAAAAAACACAATGCACTGATTTACAGTATACAAAAATTGTAAAACAGAGTAAACAGCATATGAAATTTTCCGAATTATTCCTGTACTAGACTTGTACAGACATTGTGGTAATCCTAATATTGCATCAAAATGATAGCCGATTCTGAAAATAACATGATGAACCAACACTTCTCTCTACATTTATTTGGAGGGAGAAGATTTTTCTTATTGATCTTGTTGTTGATGAACTTTCAGATCGTACAGGCTGTTTGTCAACATCGTGAGGTTCCTTCATCAGAGCCTTCTCCATCATCACCTGCATTATTTATATCTGAGGGTACCATAGTTTCAGGTATGGAACAAATATATGATCCAAGCTCCAAAAAGGAAAAAATAAAGAAAGCTTTCAAAAGAAAAAATGTAACAGCATCCAACAAAAGAAAACAGAAAAAAGAGAAGATTTTTTCTCAAAGAGTTGAAAACAGCCCTAAAGCCGTATCAATCTTCATCAGGAATACTCCATCAGAAAAATCCCTATTGGCTATTTCTGACCATGATAAGCAGATTGTAAGACCCAATCAGCATACGATGAAATTCCTTCTATTGGGGTCCGAAAACAAAACACCGGTATTAGTGCATCTGCTGGACATTTTTCTGAAAAAGACTCATAAAGATCAATGGTTTTCAAACCTAAAGTTTTTCCGAAATTTCAACCGCCCGCCACCATTCATCAAAATAGCTACTGCTTAATTCAATTCATCAGGCAGTTCCTATCCTTTTATTCAGCGAAAAATTCAGCATGATTCATCCATTTCGCCGGGCTTATCCGACGCGAACAGGCAGTATTATGTATTGACCCCAAATAAAACAGATGATGATATTTCAAATCATAAGGTAAAGAATACCACACTGTAAACCAATCTGAGTAAGGATAGCGGAACAACTGCGATAATCAGTACTACAAACCTAAGCCTAAAAAAACTTGAAAGAACAAAAACACATCAGGATGCATCCTGACATACATTTAAACCCCTCTTAAAATGAAAAAAAAAACAATTTTACCAGCAACATTCCTTATTAGCATCACTGCTTTTGGACAAGTAGGAATCAGTACTGCAAACCCGCATCTCAGTGCTTCCCTGGAGCTGGCTTCCACGGATAAAGCGCTCTATCTGAACAGAGTGGCCAGTACTACAGTCATCAATAATCCACAATCCGGAATGGTAATCTATGACCTTACTGATAAATGTGTAAAAGCCTACCAAGGTAATCCGGCAGGATGGTCAGGATGTATTGTTGGAAACGGAGGACTTACCGGATCTGTTACCAACCTTAACTGTGCCGGTGCTTATTTTACCCCAAGTTTTGCCACTGTCGGGCAGACTTATAGCGGAACATTAACCGTTCCTTATACTGGTGGTAATGGCGGAATATATCCGTCACAAACCACTACAGTGAACGGACTTACGTTTAATCTCCCTTTAGGTGTTTTTGCTAATGGAGATGGCAATGTTGTGTATAACGTTACGGGAACTCCTACCACAGCCGGAACTACTTCGGTTAACATTACTATAGGCGGGCAAAGCTGCTCAGGAGCCAATGCTATCTCACTTACGGTGAATCCGGCAACAGGTAATCCTGGTGGTATATTACCAGGAACCGTTACACTGGTACAGAATAGCAAGTATTGGATAGCCTCTATATATGATAATGATTATCTGCCTTACACAAAGCCTACAGTGCCAGCCAACACATCTGTAATAAATGCTGATGGCAGTACAGATACATTGGTTGATGTACAGGGAAGCCTCACCACTACTGGCATTACCGTATACATTCCGGCTACCGTAACAGGAAGTGGTGGACTTGTTGCAGCATGGAGTAATACGATTACCATTCCGGCAAATCTTACACAGGATGGTATATCCAGACAAGTACAATTATCTTGGCCTGCACAAACCCTTACAACCTCCAGTACTTCTATTACCGCTACCCTCAAAGCCATTGGTGGAACCTTGAATGCCAAGAAATTAGACATTAATGCAGGAATAGGGAATGATTATCTGGGATTGTTATTAGGGACTTTCCAATATCCATACAACCAGGCTGGGGCACTCACTACTTATCAACTGCGTGACATACCTGGCATACCAGACAGGATGTTTGGACAGGTAGACAATAATGGTAAATACCAACACAATTTCCTTTACTTACCCATAACAGCAGAAGACGGCAAAATATGGCTAAACAATAACCTTGGAGCAAATTATGCTAATCTGGATCATCCGGCATTTAACCTTACCCAACAGGCAACGAGTACCACAGATGTAAATGCTATGGGTTCCCTCTTGCAATGGGGTAGAAAGGCCGATGGACATGAGCTTCTAGAAAGAAATATTAGTGATTCAAGTTATGGGACTTTTAAATCAGGAGTTGTATATGGGCAGGTAGCAACCTGGAGCCCTACCTATCCTTATAGAATATTTTCAGCACCTACTCATGTTCCTAGTGAATGGACATCAGCTACTGTACCACCAGCAGGAAACAGATGGTTGGCTTCTTCCCCCAACAATCCGTGTCCTCAAGGCTTCAAAGTACCTGTAAGAACAGAATGGCAGGCAGAAATTACGGCTGCCGGCAGTAATGGTCTATATTCAACCACCCAAAAGTTAAAATTAACTTATGCCGGAGAGGGTTTTGATGATACGGTAATATTTAATCCAAGCGTTCCCGTCTATTCGGTAGCAGATGGTTATAATGGCACTCAAACATATACTTTAATGAATAGTTCTGTTGTCGGACCTAATATAGGCAATTGTGAAGTAGATAAGGCTAAATCCGTACGTTGCATTCAGGAGTGATGAACATCGGACAATAAAAGAAATATATAAAGACACCAAACCTTACTAAGTATTATGTTCTGGTTGAAGTTTTGGAAACAGTCATAATTTTTGCCAAATGACTTCTTTCCTATAAAACAGGAAGCCAACAAGCACTCAATACTAAGGTTTGGTTTACTCTGAAACCAATAAAAAATCATTAAATGAAACCTAATAATATACTTAAAAGAATAATGACTGGCATTGCACTCATATTCGGGGTCATCTCCTATAGTCAGATCGGCTTAGGTACACCAACTCCACACCCCAGCTCAGACCTTGACCTGGGAGCTGCCAATAAGGCTCTTTATCTGAATAGAGTATCCAATACCACAGCCATCAACGATCCGCAACCAGGTATGCTGGTCTTTGATGTGTCCGAACATTGCGTAAAAGCATACCAAGATGATCCTCCAAAGTGGTCCGGATGCTTGGATTCGGTATCCGGTACTGTTTCAGGATTTACTTGCTCGTCTGCATCATTCAGCCCAGCAACAGCTACTCAAGGAGCTGCATATACAGGTGCACTTACAATACCCTACACAGACGGCAATGGCGGGACTTACACGACACAAAGTTTCACCCAGAATGGATTGACATTTACCCTTACAGCCGGAAACTTCAGCATAGGAACCGGAAACCTGGTATACAACATCAACGGTATTCCTATTGCTTCCGGAACTACCTCTGTAAACATAATGGCAGGAGGACAAAGCTGCAACGGATTGACGTTGAATGTAAATCCGTAAGAATAACAAACCGTCCTTTTTTGGAAATAACAATATCAAAAAAGAAAACATTCCATTCATATAAACCTAATTAAAAATCATGAAAAAACTACTTCTACCCATAGCAATTCTACTTGCTGTAACAGGTACTGTACAATCTCAGATTGCCATAGGAAAATCGACAGTGACCAATGCTTCGGTATCCTTGGAGTTTGCAGATACAGAAAATCGGGGATTGATACTTCCCTATGTAGAAACGAAGACAGGAATTACGGAGAACGGTACGATCATTTATGATACCACCGATCACAAAGTAAAATACCTGAAGGATTCCGGTACGTGGACCGATTTAAGTGTTGACAACACGGGAACAGCTAACATTTTGATTCAAACCAGCAAAATTGAATCTACAACGGCAAAAACAGCCATCGGATCAGCAGCGGCTACAGACGGCACACCGGGAGTATTGGTTTTAACCGATACTAATAAAGCGATGATATTGCCTAAAGTGGCGAGCCCACACCTCAACATCATTAACCCTGCCCCCGGAATGATGGCTTATGACACCATGAAAAAACAAATAGCTGTATATAACGGTACAGTTTGGAGTTTTTGGAAACCTTAAACCAATAAAAATGAAAGAAATACAGTTTTATTAATCCCATTCTTTAAAAACACCCTTTGTCGGAAATCCGGCTAAAAACTATAAAGTCATGAAAAAACAAACCGTCCTTTTCTTCATATTCCTGATTATGGGTAATATGATGATTCTGGCACAGAACTGCAACATCAATGCAGGAGCCAATGCCGTCATTTGCGGCACATCGACCAATCTATCGGGAAGCCCGGGCGGCAGTACATCAGGAAATCCGTTATGGACCCTGATATCCAAGCCTTCCGGCGCACCGGATCCGGTTATTGTAACACCCTCAGGTTACAATACCAATGTTACAGGAATGACCTCTCCCGGAAATTATGTATTCCAGATTGCCCAGACCTGTACGACAGGAACGGCAACCTCACAGGTAACCATTACGGCTCCGGGAGCAGTCTCTACCTTTACTGCAGGGCCTGACATCACCAACGTTTCTGCCCTTACAGGTACTGCAACCTTAAACGCAGTAATTCCTGCAGGGTATACCGCATCGTGGACTTATTATAACATTTATAATAAAGAATTCTATAGTCAGACTACCACCGCGAATGCAACCATGTCTAATACGACAACGGCAACCCCTACCCTGACCCTTGTAAAGAAAGCTGATCATGACATTGATCCGGCTTATCGTGCAGTATTAAGGATAACCTCTATCAACAATCCAAACTGTTGGTACGAAGATGATGCTATTGTCAGATTCATTCCTAATCCTCAAATAAGTCTTCCTGCAACTCATAACAGATGTTATCCTTCAACAGATACCAACCGGTATATCAATTTGAGCGGGACCTCACCAATGTTTGCAAGCAATACGACAAACTCATCCGGAAACCCGGCATTTGGGACAACAGTTACTGTAAATGTCATCAGCCAGCCGGCTGGAGGTAATATTTCATTTTATCAGATAAGGAATAATTCAATGTACTTCAATGGTGTAAATGTTACAGGAAGTTATGTATTCACCATCACTGTCACCAATGCCAATGGAACATACACTACTCCTCAGATTACCTATAATTACAATGGAACAGATCCTAAACTAGTAAGTTTTATTGATGCTTCCCATCCTGAACAAATGCAATCTTACTATGCAAGTGGTAGCGGTGGCGCTGTATACTGCAATATGGCAGGAAAAACAACACCTATTACTGTCTATTTCAAAGTTGATCCCTCAGATCCGGCAACGCTTACCACAGCAGTTAGCAATTCCGGGATTGTCCCTCCGGGAGGAAATCCTTCTTTGGTTTTGAACGGAGATGGAACGATGAACAGAAATGTAGTAGCAACACCCCCTGCCGGAGGTTGGCGAGTGGGAACCTACATCGTTAATTTATCAATCAAAAATGGAACCTGTGGTAATAGTCAGGATTATTATATTCATATTTCAGACGGCAGCCGTCCGAATGTGACGGTTCCTAATACTACAATATGTTACACTGGTTCCGGTGTTGTGACCGCTACAGTTCCTTTACCTACGGTATATCAAGGAGTAGTTAACACCAGTTATCTTCAGGAGTTTTCCGGCAAATATGACTTTACCTTGGTTTCAAAACCAGCCGGAGCAGCCAATCCTGTTTACGAATCCAGTAATCTAAGAACATTTACCAATACCTCTACCACGATAAGTAATCTAGATAAGCAGGGAGAATATGTCTTTAAAATAAAGGCTGTTCCTAATGCTGGAGGTGTGGATTCCGGATTCATTGATCAAGAATATGCCTGCTCTGGGACTTCTCCTGAAGGTACATTTTCCATATTCGTATCCCCACAGGTCAATGCCAATGCAGGATCCAATCAAACCTTGGGAATAGGGGCAACACAAGCTTCCCTCAACGGAAACAATCCGGGAGTGTCATCTACAGGTTTATGGGCCGTGGTTTCAAAGCCAGCCGGAGCTCCAGATCCGGTGATAACCAATCCATCTTTATACAATACTAATGTTACAGGACTTACCAGCTCCGGAACGTATACTTTCAGATGGACTGTTACCACCGGTACTTGTACAAGTACCAGCGATCTTACCGTTACAGTTGTAGCTCCTGGCCCTGGTGGAGTTCAGGGAGCCAATTTTTGGGTAAAATCAGATGATGCAGGAATGATTGCTACAGCATGGAAGGACCATTCTGTAAATGCGGATAATATTCCGAATGTGGGTGGGGTGACATTATCTCCAGCAGACAGAAGCCATAATTTTAATCCTTACACTACCGGTTATACCACTTCTAAATTCTTTTATAATGCAGCTTCTGTATTGAACCCTACCAATGGAGAGTTGCCTAATATATCTCATTCCATTTTTTCAGCAGTAAGACCCACTACAGCAGGAACCGGACGTATTACAGGAATTGATGATGAAACAACATATGGTTCCCAGCCCGGCGTTTCAATTGCGAATGGAAAACCAAGGCATTATGAATATCTGAATGTTATAACGTCTACAGATTTTTCTGCAGCATTCAATAATGGTATTTCCAATATTTTCTCGGCAATAGCAAATAATTCTATTGCTAACGGAGGATCTTCTGCTTCATCAGGAGGAGAAAAAATATTAGGTCTGAATGGTACTTATGAAACAACTTCATTTACCGGATCTAATAAATTTCAGTTATATGGCCGTAATCTAAGAGTAGGCCATGCCGGCTGGGATGCACCTGGTGCTTTCCCTGGAGATATTATGGAAATTTTATGGTTCAAACGTGCCCTAACAGCGAATGAACAGTCGAGGATAAATTCTTATCTGGCCGTAAAGAATGGGGTTACATTGAACGAGAATTATCTTTCAACAACCAGCGATGTAATATGGGATCGAACCATTAATACTGGTTACAACAATAATATTTTTGGTCTTGCCAAGGATGATCTTACCTTATTACATCAAAAGCAATCTGGAAGTACAAATAATGGACAAAAGCTTGTCATTTCCACAACAGGATTTGCGGATAGTAATGCAGCCAACAATACAGGTTTAGTCAATGACATGCAATTCCTGATAACAGGAGATAATGGTTTGGAGCAAAGTCTTAAAACGCCATTGTCGTACACTTCTGGTTCTAATGGAGTGGCTAACTACCGTTTTGAATCTATATGGAAAGTGCAAAATTCAGGAAGTGTAGGAGCAGTAACGATTGCCTGGCCTAAAGGGGTAAAAAACATGTATCTGGTTCAATCTTCAGATGCTACAATTGATGGCACTGACAGCTTTATTCCAATGGTCACTGAGGTTACGGTGAACGGAGTGGTATACAATACAACAAACGTAACATTGTTAAACGGGCAATATTTTACCTTTGCCGGTTTTGCTTATGCGCCTGGTGGGGTATTCTCTGCTGCCTGGTATCGTGCAGATGATGTTTCAAACCTATTCTCAGATGCAGGCACTACTGTAGCTGCAGATAATGCAACTGTTCAGCAGTGGAATGAATTCAACAACAAACCATTCTCTCTTCTACAGTCAACAGCAGGTTATCGTCCGAAGTTTTCCAATGCCGCAACATTAGCCAACTTCAACCCAACTGTAACCTATGATGGAACTCAAAAATGGATGCAGTATGCCCCGGCAGATGCACAAGGATATATGTTGAATAAAAGCAAAGGAGCATTATTCTCTGCTGGAAATACAACCAGTGCAACATCTTCATTATTTGGATTTGGAATAGCAGGATCCGGCAATGCAATGGATGATCCAGGTCTGTACAGCTTTACTGGAAATAAATTTTTATTCTATCCTGTAATAGGTGAATATGCCCCTCAAAGTACTTATACCATCAATGGTTCTTACATCGGTGGGGGTACTTGGGAAAATGGTGCAGGAACAAGTGGAAATAATGCTGTTAATATCACATTAAACGGTTTTCATCAGACTTATAATACCAATATTTCGAATGTAAATACCGACGTAAGCCGTAATGCCCTAATGGTTGGAAAAGCGGATGCAGGGGCACAATTAGTTGGGCAACAAAATGAAATGATCGTTTTTGCTGATAAACTAACCGATGAAGAAGTAAATAGAGTAGAATCTTATCTTGCTATTAAATATGGGCAAACCCTGAACAAAGAACAAAATAGAAATTATTTGAGTTCTACAGGTACAATAGTTTGGGACGGATTAGCAAGCAGCTATTACAACAATATTCTTGGTATTGCAAGGGATAATACTTCTGCTCTGCACCAAAAGCAATCGCAAAGTGTGAATGATGGTCAAAAATTAATCATAGGTGCTGGAAATTCATTGGCGGAGACCAACGCTGCCAACACCAACTCCCTAGCAGAAGGACAATTCCTTATCACAGGAGACAATGGTCTTAAACAAATCCTGAACACGCCATTAGTATACACAGCAGGAATGAATGGAGAAACCAATCATCGTTTTGAAGCGATCTGGAAGGTTCAGAATACCAATGCTGTAGGAACTGTGACGGTGGCATGGCCTAAAGGGGTTAAAAACCTTTATCTGGTACAGTCTTCCAGTTCTGTTTTTGATGCAACGTCTACTTTCACCCCAATGACAACGGAAACAACCGTAAATGGTGTAGTATACAACATAGCCAATGTAACATTAGCTAATGGACAATATTTTACTTTTGCAGGATATTTATATGCTCCTGGAGGGGTTTCCGGAACAGATTTCTGGATCAGATCTGATGATGCAGCAGATATCGCAACCGCATGGAAGGACAATTCCATCAACGCTAATGACATTCCTGCCGTAGGAACGTGGGCTCTTTCTTCAGCTGACAAAGCCCATAACTTCCATCCGTACACTACAGGGTACAGCGCTTCGAAATTATTCTATAATAATGCTTCAGTAATGAACCCTACCAATGGAGAGCTGCCTAATATTTCTCATTCCATTTTCTCCGCAGTAAGACCTACTACGGCAGGAACCGGACGTATTACGGGAATTGATGATGATGCAACCTTTGCTTCTGAACCTGCAGCCTCAATTGCCAATGGAAAACCAAGACATTATGAATATTATAATGTTATCACCTCTACAGATTTCTCTACAGATTTCAATATAGGTGCATCCAATGTGTTCTCGACAATAGCAAATAATTCAGTTGCCAACGGAGGAACATCTACTTTCTCGGGTGGAGAAAAAAGATTAGGATTGAATGGTGCTTATGAAACAACTACCTTCAACAACACGAATAAATTCCAGATTTATGGTCGTAACCTAAGGGTAGGTCAAGCCGGATGGGATGCTCCCGGAGCTTTCCCTGGTGACATCATGGAAGTTATTTGGTATAAACGTACCTTAACAACCAATGAACAGTCAAGAATCAATACTTACCTTGCTGTAAAGAACGGTGTTACCCTGAGTGAAAATTATCTTTCCACAGACAGCAATGTGATTTGGGACAGAACCAACAATACCGGATACAATAACAATATCTTCGGTATTGCAAAAGATGAGGTCACTGTATTGAACCAAAAACAGTCAGCAAGTGTCAACAGTGGTCAGAAGCTTGTGATCTCTACAACAGGACTTGCCGAGAGTAATGCAGCCAATAATACTGAGTTACCAAGCAACCAGCAGTTCTTAATGGTTGGAGACAATAATCTGAAACAAGGACTGAAAATGCCTTTAGCTTATACGAGCGGAACTAACGGTGAAACGAATTTCCGTTTTGAAGCAATTTGGAAAGCCCAGAATACAAAAAATGTTGGACAAGTAACAGTTGCCTGGCCAAAAGGAGTTAAAAACCTGTATCTGGTACAATCTCCGGATGAGATGTTTGATACAACAGATAGCTTTACCCCAATGGCAACGGAAGTTACCATCAATGGAGTGATTTACAACACAGCCAATGTAACCTTAAGTAATGGACAGTTCTTCACTTTTGCAGGTTTCGGACGTGCTCCGGGAGGGGTTGTGAATAATCTTTCCTATTGGTATAGAGCTGATAAAGACGCCGTTAACACAGGAGATGGAACAGATATTACAGCATGGACTGATCAGTTCTCAGGAACTACTTCAGCACAGCTGGGAACCAATGCCCTTCCAAAATTCAAGGTGGGTGCTTCCAATTATTTCAACTTCAACCCAGGTGTTAACTTTACGGCAAATACTCAAACCATTGGAAATACATCAGTAAGAACCTTTGGCAATAATACCTATGATATCTTTATCTTGACAAAAGATGGATTATCAAACCCTGGCGGTAATGGAAGAATATTTAGCTCTTTATTGGATAATTCTAAATTAAGTGGCAGTATCAACTATTGGGATGGCTTTGGCGATATGTATGACAATAGAACGGAAAGAGTGAGAGCCGATGAAGGGTATAGATATCTTGCTAACCCTGGAGGAATACGGTCAACAACAATTCCAAGTATTGTATATCACAATCTATTAAATACCACTACTGGTAAAGGAATCAACGGAGGTGTCGTTTCCATGAGTGGAACACATACCTCCATAGACTTTCTAAACGGAGGACATACCTTCGGTTCTACACAAATAGGCTCCAATGGAAGTGATAATGGAGGTTTTGTTGGAAATCTGGGAGAAACGATTGTTTATGGAGAAGGTAATCTTACAATTCCAGAAAGAAGAAGAGTAGATTCCTATCTTGCCATCAAATATGGTATTACGCTGGGACAGGTAAATACAGACCATTATCTGAATACGGATGGAAACATAGTGTGGAACGGAGCCGCTAATACTACATTCAACAATAATATCTTTGGAATATCCCGTGATGATATTGAAATGTTAGAACAAAAGGTCTCAAAAAGTGTGAATACTGGAACGATTCTTACCGTTGCTACAATCAATGACTTTGCTTCTCCAAACCAACTTGCAGCACGTACAGGATTTGCGAATGACAAAACCTATTTCTTACTGGGAGATAACAATGTTACAGCAACACCGCTTGTCAACATCGCGGTTTCCGGAAATACGCTGCAGAGAATCCAGAGAACATGGCTGTCTCAACGCTCTAATACTCCTGGGGGTCTATACTTCGAGGCAGATCTTTCAGCCTATGGAACTGCTTTCTCAGCTGGAAACAATATCCAGATGATTGTAGCAGATGATGCCGCTTTCACAACGAATGTAAAAACTGTCCCTGGAGTATTTACCGGCGGCAGATGGGTATTCATGAATGATTTCAATGTAGATAATACTGCAAGATATATCACGTTTGCTGAAGGAAAAACTTATTGTTATAAGCCTGGTGCTATTGCTACAGCCGGTAATCCTGAATTGCCTACAAAAGTGGGAATTACTTCTCTTGGAAGGGCTGGAGCCGGAAGTGCAGACAACTGGCCAATGGTAAGAAAAGGAGGATGGTTAGCAATGGAAGCAAAAACCAAAGGGTTTGTACCGAACAGGGTTAAGTTCAATGCATCTAATCAACCTGTTGCTGCTGATGGGGTAACTCCTGTCATTACAGCTCCTGTGGAAGGTATGATGGTATATGACATCACCAACAAATGCATGAAGGTATACACCCTTAAAGAAGGTGATTCATCCATGACTTGGCATTGTATATCTACACAGACATGCCCTGATTAAAAACAAGTTAGTTCATTAATTGATAGATTCTTAGCTCCGGAAAACATTGTATAGAACGGAGCTAAGTCTACCAATTTAAAAACAATGGATTACGACATTCAATGGGATGAATTAAATAATTAAAACACTATAAGCAATACTATGACACAACATGCACAGCTATACATAACCTGGCACTGTGTCTACTTACAATACTTAGGCACTGACAAGTAGATAATAATAAAAAATGGTAGTAAATACCATGTCAACAATATTTTAATTGGAAGGCATTTACAGAATCAATATCATTCGGACATTGATTTACAGCACCGTGATGCTCTTCTCTCCCTTTTTAAAAGAAATAAGGCTTATGAATTCAAATTTCAGAAATATTCACATTGGAAAACTCATACATCTGCGGGTTAAAGAAAATAAGATTGACTTACATCGTATCTGTAATTTCATCAAATGTACAGAGAGAGAAGTCTCCGAAATGTATATGCAGGAAAGCCTATCCACCGATATCCTATTGAGATGGAGCAAGCTACTTGAATATGATTTTTTCAGACTCTATTCCCAACACCTGATACTCTACGCTCCACCTTCTGCCCCAATCCGGGAATCTGATGTCTCAAAACTTCCCCGTTTCAGGAAAAATATCTATACGCGGGAAATGATAGACTTCATTCTGGAACTGATAGAGAAGCAAGAAAAGACTAAACGACAAATTACAGATGAGTATGGAATTCCTTATACTACTTTATGCAAATGGATTGCAAAACATAATAAATAACAGCATCAAGCCGGAAATGAGAAGTTAGCAATATTCACCATTGGATAGCTTCATCTAGAATTTTAAAATTTATATAATGAAAAAACAGAGTCAACCTAATTATCAACGAATCTATTCGGACATCATTGAACAGAAATTTCCTTATAAGAAAGCAGAATGTGAAAAGTTACTGGAAAAAAAAATACTTTCTGCTCTGGATATTATGGAACTGAATAACAGAATTTTTGGTACTAAAGATCAAGATTTCAAAAAGATGAATCAACAACTCCGTTCCTACAATGAATCGGATATTCTATCCATCCTTAATTACCAAAAAAATCATAAAATGAATAATCTGCAAGTAGCTGAACACTTTGGATTGAGTAGAAATACCATGACCAAATGGCGAAGAATGTTTCAATGATATAATAAAAATTAACAAAAGAGCTCTTTTAGGGCTCTTTTGTTTTTATAAAGAACATGTAATAACATTCTATAAATCAACAAAATAACAATTAATTGAATTTAAATTAGGGCAAAGTATAAAAGCTAAACTTTAAAAGTATAATTAGCGATAAGATGGTCAGGAAATACAGATTTTAGAAATCAATTTAGCACCTGACTTTTTTAAAAAATTTCTTCCCAAAGATTCTGACTGATGGAAAAACGATTGGGTAAATTAAGATAGTTATAAGCTATAGAATTAATCCCTTTATCCTTCATATTAGTCATATTTCCATTCACATCATAATCAATCATATTATTACCCACTCCATACTGAAGATGGCCTCATTTTGGTATTATCTGTGTAATTTCTCGAAGATAATTGTTTATAAAAAATGCCACACGAAAAGATTCGTGCGGCAGCGGTGATATAAGAAGCATAAAATTTTTGTATTAAAAAAGATAGCAACTCCAGAATTAAATTTTTACCTAAAGAAAGTAACTGTATATTAGAATTTTATTTCTTTTTATCCTCTCCATATATCTTTTTTAGATTTTCAATTTGCTGGGCTTTCTGTAAAGAATCTTCTCTTCTTTCTTTTGCAACAATTTCTGGAGCATAGGGGCCAATTTGATTTTTTCTTGCACGATGGTCCATAAAATATACTGAATATATCAAGTTGAAAATTATACCTCCAATACCTATCCAAACAATTAATCTATATTTATTATTTTTCGTTTCTGGAAGTTTATCAAATTCTTGTATATAATTCTTATAGTTGTTATTATGTTTAAAAATGAAATAGTTAAATAAGATTATAACAATTACAGAGACTATATAAGCTCCTTTTCCAAGATCAAGATCAAAATAATATATTAATGAAAAAAAAGTAATTATCCCTAAAAAATCAATTGATACATCAGCAACAAAATTGTAGGAGAAAAGTGTGGGAGATCTTTCCGCATTTTTATATAGCGTGTAATATATATAATTATATATCGTTTTTATTTTTTTCATTATTTAAAATTTTATAGCAGAATTACTAAAAAATGGATGTCCTGTCGTCTGTTGTTCATATTTTTCAATTTTGTCAGCGGTTTCAGATGCACCAACCCATCCTCCTGGGTAATAATTATCTACACCAAAATAAACAGTACTGATGATGGCACCAGGTATTCCTCCTTTTAGTCCCACATATCCCATAATAGTATTAAAACCTGCCTTACCAGGATGAACAGCGTTGGGAGAAGTTGGATCTTGATAATAAGTTTTTACACCCCAAGCGTCCATTCCAACTCCAAGTCCAAAACTAGCCTTACCTGCAAGATTACCAATTTTACTCAATCCCATAGTTCTAGTATATTGATTTTTAATAAAAACATTTCCATTAGCATTAGGACGATATAACTTAAGAGAAGATCCGTAAGTCGTGACTCTTACTTGACCAGATAAATTTTCTACACTAGCTGCTGCTGTTGCAATTCCCCAGTTTGCACGTCCTCCGAAACCATACCATTCAATAGTGTTATCTGGTCTGTAAGGATAAAATTCTTTATAAGATCTTCTAATTTCAGGTATATTTGGAGCCGAAGTATTCTGAGGTCTAGGAGCAGACATCCCACCACCATTACACACCAAACAATTAGATGGCATTACAGAAGCAGTATTGGAAGCCATTGCCCTAATTGGAGCATTTACTACCACTTCCCCCACATCAATAGGACTTGTTGCTGTTCCTATGGACTGTGGATTACCGGGACCTGAGCCTCCAGGGATTGGATCACCCTCCAAACCTGTGGGATCTGCAAAGAAAATAGGGTTTTGGTAAGCATATCCATAAGGATCTAATGTCTTTCCGCTTAAAGGATCGTGCTGCCCAAATATGCCCAGTTCAGGTACGTAAAACCTAGCTCCTAGATCATAAAAACCATTCTCCTGTAATTCCTGGCCTAAGAATTTATACTTATAATTAGTCCCGAATTCAGTTAAGAGAGAACTACTGTTATACCCTTCATGCTTTAAGCCAAAAGCATAATAGTTACTTTCTTCCTGGATCATTATTCCGCCTCCGTTAGCTTTGCTGTAACTGAACCTTACATTTCCCAGAAGATCTTTATACTGGTAAACATATTCATCCCTTTCTGCATTATAAAATCCTTCCCCGGTAGGGAAAAATTTCAGAGTGCTGTCTTCATACTGGAAGCCATCCAGGTAATCTGTAGCTTTTGTGCCAAAGAGCTTCTTTACTTTTGTGCCGTCGGCCCTGTAAATATAAGAAGTATTTCCTTGTGATGCTACTGTAAGCCTGGGAAGATTTAGATAATTGTACTTTATGGAAGAAATCCCTTTATCTGCCATACTTAGCATATTCCCGTTATCATCATAAGCAATCAGATTTCCACCCGCAGGATATCCCGAACTATTGGCTTTGTTATCAGTAGCCCTTATCATTTTATTAGAATACCCGGACGCGTCATAATCATACCTCAATTCATCAATCTGTAAGGCAGGTCCTACCCCTGAAGGTGCTTTTGAAAACCTGTCCAGCGTTTTGATATTACCATTGATATCGTAAGACATCTTTTCATCATAAAAATGATTATG
>NZ_JAGIPR010000021.1 GCF_017877355.1 Chryseobacterium jejuense
AAGACTTAATTTAAAAGGAAAGAGTCCGGTACAGTACCGAACTCTTTCATATAATAATATTGTTTAATTTTGTCTAAACTTTTGGGTGCAGTCTATTTTAAAACTGGGGATTTTTTTGTTATAAATCTTTTAAATCAAAGTTTTTATAAAATTCATACTTTCCGATTTGATTCTTTTTATAGACTTTAAATTCATCAGTATTTGCTTCTTTGGATATGGAATCTCCCACCTTTATAGGACTATTACTCAATAATGTAATTACAACATTATTTTTTGTTAAATAATCGTAGCTCCTGCCTCCAGACCAATTACTTTTTTTCGTAATTATAAGTGAGTTAATGACTGTTTTATGAAATTTTTCTCGCTCTAAATAACCTTTTCTTTCAAAGAAAATTATAATACCTATAATTATAAATATGGGAAATAATCTCCACAAATTTTTAATTTTCATTCTACTTAAATTTAAAAACTGGTTTAACGATTGGAGTATATTGATAGTTTCCTTGTAGATTAATAACTGATGCAGGGCTACCTTCAATACCAACTCCAATTTGTCCTGATATACCAATAAAGCCATTTCCATTTCCTGTTGGCGCATACGAAGCGCCAACTGAACCATCTACAATAAGGCCTAATCCTCCTGACGCCCCAAAAGTATGTCCTTGCAACATTCCTGAATTAATAGTACTTGGATTTCCTGTGTACATTCCTCTACCAAAAGTAATACCAGCATTACCTTCAATTCCATCCCCAATTGCTGCATTTACAGTAGGAGTAAAATATAATCCTGGCTCTTGTCCTCTTGTTAAAAGTGTGAAGTTAATAGGAGTAGTTCCAACACCTAAAAATGCAGCAACATTGGAAGTTAAACCAACACTATATGAATCGCTTACCATACCTCTTGCAAAATTACTGTTCCATCCTCCTGAAAATTGTGAAGCTATGGCAGAAGTTGTTCCTGAAATAGCATCCCTAAACCAATTTGATAATCCAAGCATTCCTGCTGAACCATTACTGTCTGCTGGAATATAAGATGCCTGTCCATTAAACCCTAAATAAGTTTGTCCAGTATCTCCTCCTTCTTGTCCTTGTATAGGAGAATTACTAATTATACTTCCATCATCTTTATAATCTGTAAATCCTTGCTGTTGATAATTTTGAGCGGTTAAATTTGCATCCCAACTCCAAACATTATTTTTCAATCCCCATCCTAAACCTTCTTTTCCGTCTGGGTCAATAAAATTAATTGGATTACTGAACGCATAATTATAAGGACTATGTCTCGTCATCTTCTCCGCCAACGGATCTACCACGCCCCATCTGCCAATATCTGCCATATACATTCTTGCCCCGTAATCATACATACCCGTCTCTTGCAACTCCTTACCGTTGTACTTATATTGATATGCAGAATTCCCCAACAGAGAATTATATCCCTGATGCTTTAATCCAAAAGGATAATAATTATTTTCTTCAATGATCTCTGTTCCTAAGCCATTTTTAGAATAACTTAATCTGGTATTTCCAAGATGATCTGTATAGTTATAAACATATTTTCCAGTCTCAATATTAAAATAGCCTTCTGCAGTTGGAAAGAATTTTAATACTGAATTAGTATATTGGAAGCCATCCAGATAATCGGTTGTTTCTGTTCCGAAAACCTTTCTTACCTTCACTCCATCTGCTCTGTAAAGATAATCGGTTACTTTAGCGTTTTGGGTAATCTTTTCAGGTAAATTTAAATAATTATATTGAATGGAAGAATATAATTACTAGAGCCTGTTTTTACATATAAAAAACCACTGTTTGAACAGCGGTTTTATTTTATTTGTGGTCACCAGCGAGGGGATTATTTAGTTACTATATATTTACCTTCATAATCATCAAATGAAATTAAATAATTATCTATAAACATTTTATATAATATTGTTTGTTTTTGATTTAAAGATAAATTTTTAGGATAAAGATAATACATCTCTTTATCCTTTTCTAAATATATTTCTTTTATTAAACTAGTAGACTGATTGAAAATTTTTTTATCTATATCAAATATTATAACATCACTTTTGGAAATATCATTAGAATTAATACTTGTTTTTTGATTCAAAACTTGTTTCAAAAAAATATAAAATGATTGAAAATTATTCTTGTAATGATCTTGGTAGACATTTTCAAGTTCCAAAGCATTAGTGCTTGCCAATTTACCATCACTTAGTCTTATATATATAAGGTTGGTAGCTTTATCGGGAATATATGAGATGGTACTGGCCTCATTATCATTTATTTTTGATATTTCTTGAATAAACTTATCATTAATTTGAATGCTTGATTTAGAACAAGATACTAAAATAAGCATAAACAGAAAGTAAAAGCTATTAATTTTTATCTTCATTTTAATTACATTTTACGATTTTTACGAACCAGGCTTTTCATTCTCTTTAGCTTTATCATTAGGTAATATATTATTAGGTGGATTTGGGTTTATCTTTTCTGCTCCGTATGTTGTTCTTTTGGTAAGACCTTCAAGTTCTCTTGCCCAATTCTCTGCATCTACAGCTCTCTGTTCATTGGGATCTCTTGCTGTTTGTTTATCAGAATCTTTTGTTCCAAATGCATTCTCAATATCATAATCAAATTGATATCGCATTTCATGAACAACTGTTGTGAGGTCAGAGTTAGGAACTTTTTCATTTTTTTCAAATGATTCTTGTTTAGCTTTATCAAAATTATGAGTAGTCGTAGTTCCATCACCTTCATAATTTTTAGCAGATCCTTTTCTATTTATATTTACTTCATTTGTAGCACCTTCTTTTATTTGATGAGTATTTTTACTCTCTTCTAAATGTCTAAGCATTCCTATCAAAACCTTGTCACCAGAATGCTCTATTTTTCGATATGCTTTTGCAATTCTAAATAGAGAAGTACTAACAGAATGTTTACGTCCATCATACATTTGTCCTTTAAATTTTCCGCTAAGAAATTGAAAATTTCCATTTACATATTGTAAGCTTGTACCATCTTTAGCAATATAAACAATATATCTACCATCAGGATCAATCACATTTATAGGATCATCTACTGCATAATTATAAGGTGACCATCTCCTATATTTCTCAGCTAGCGGATCTACAACACCCCATCTTCCCAAATCCGGCATATACATTCTTGCTCCATAATCATACATTCCCGTCTCCTACAACTCTTTCCCATTATACTTGTAGTTCTTATAACTCCCTAACTGTCCTTTAATTCCTCCAATATGACTCAATCCAAGTGGGTATAGTTATTGGTATCAATAGCTTCAAAAATGCCACACGAAAGGATTCGTGCGGCAGCTGAGGGCAATTGCAGTGGGCTTTTATTTATCTGCTCACGGATTACAAATCCGAGAGAGCGGGTTTACATTACCATTACCAACTCCAAGTTAAATATGGGGTTCGTCTGATACTTCAATTATTTTAGAGAAAACCCATTTTTTACTTTTATTATTGTATTTAAGAAGGACTCTCCTTTCATCTTCAAAAATATAAAAAGGAAAAGAACCTTCAGAATACATTTTATAATTAGTTGACATTATTTTTAGTGTTACAACTAAAGAGTTTTCATAAATATTATCAATTATTATATCGAATAAAAATGTATTATCATTTTGAGATTTAAGAAAATTTTTAAAATCATCTTCATTTTTCAAAGGTATTATTTCAAAAGAATATTTTTCCTCAATATAATTTGTCTTTAAAAAAGAGATATTCTTAGGTATTATAAAAGTTAATTTTTTATTATTAATAGTAGAATAATCTCCTTTGTTAATAGAATAACTTTTATTAATTAAAGAATACAAATTTAATTCTTGCGCATTAATGGAAGAAAATAAAAATAAAAATAGTAATAAAATAAGTTTTTTCATATTATTGAGGTCTAGGTCTTGAAAGATTAATCATTGCAGCTCCTACTTTTATTACTTCAACATTATTTTTAAAAGTACCATAATTCATACTATGAACGGAACCAGAATTATTATAATAAGTTATTATTTTGTTATAGTTAGCTGGGTTTAATGGAACAAAATTCCCAATAGTACTTTGAGCGCTTGTAACTTCTGCACTTGTAATTTTACTTGTATTAGTTGCAACATCATATCCCAAAACTGCATTTGGTTGAGTGAAAAGCGCTCCAGATTTATCGGCTCCAGATGGGTTAAATCCACCAACAATAGCATTTCCACTTGTATCAAATTTCAATACTGCACCATGAGTATGAATATTGTGTGTTATACCATATCCTTTACCTGTAAGTTCATTTTCAGCCAAACCTGTTTTTACACTTCCCTTACCCGTACTAGCAACAGTAGCTAAACCTTCTAAACCATTTTTATCTCCCACTGCGATCGCTTGCTCATTCATTCCGCTAGCTTCCATATTAGAATAAGCTACATCCATACTGGAAATTAAATTATCTGAAGGAAGATCAATTAGACCATCTGAATAAGCATTAGAATTTAGAGTTACTTTTCCGTCTTTAATTGAAGATGTAATTCTACTTTCTTCAGTAGAATTTAATGCAACTCTTACTTTTCCATTATTAACACCGTCAGTTCCTAAATAATTTCCACTTAAACCAAAATAATCTGTTAAAGGTGCTCTTCCATCTGGATCAATAAACCTGATTGGATTATTAAAAGCATAATTATACGGACTATGACGAGTCATCTTTTCCGCCAACGGATCCTCCACGCCCCATCTACCTAAGTCTGGCATATAAAATCTTGCTCCATAGTCATACATACCCGTCTCCTGCAGTTCCTTCCCATTGTACTTATACTGATACGCAGAATTCCCCAAGAGTGTATTATACCCCTCATGTTTTAATCCAAACGGATAATAATTATTTTCTTCAATAATCTCTGTTCCTAATCCATTTTTAACATAGCTCAATCTGGTATTGCCAAGATGATCCGTATAGTTATAAACATATTTTCCGGTCTCAACATTAAAATATCCTTCTGCTGTTGGGAAGAATTTTAATATTGAATTGGTATACTGGAAGCCATCCAGATAATCAGTTGTCTCCGGCCCAAAAACCTTTCTTACCTTCACTCCATCTGCTCTGTAAATATAATCCGTTACTTTGGAGTTTTGGGTAACCTTCTGAGGTAAATTTAGATAATTATATTGAATAGAAGAAATTCCCTTATCCACCTGAGTCGTCATATTTCCATTTGCATCGTAGGTGATGGTACTTCCGGTACTTCCATCTGCTAATGGATATCCACTTATAGCATTCCCGGTTCCGATTTCTTTAAGGTAGGATAGCTTATTGCTTTGTTCCCCATTCTCATAATGGTATTCCAGATGATCCATAACTTCAGGTGCGGTGTATCCTGAAAGCTGCTTTCCTCTTCTTAAAAGCGTTTTAATATTTCCATTAAGATCATAGGTAAGCTGTTCGTGATATTCTCCTCTCTCTAAATTCATGGCATCCCAGAAACGCCCTTCTTTAAGACGGTTAAGGGCGTCGTATTCATAAGAATAATTTCTCAGTACAGCATCGTTTTGAGTAATCCACGACATCTGGGAAATGTTTCCATTGTATCTCGTAGAACCTGAATACTGATTGTTTGGGTTACTATAACGCAGTTCGTAAGCAAAAAGTTTATTCTGCAAATTGGAAGGATCATTAAGCCTGGTCATCCAACCTCTTATATTGTAGGCGTATTTAATACTCTGCAGCGGGCTGCCTGTGGTATTTCCTACATTTTTAACTCGCAATTGCCCCAGATCATTATAAAGGTTTTCGGCAAGAAGTTCCTGAGCTCCACCATTTACCTGATTCCAATGTCTTACCAATCTTTCCTGATGGTCATATTCAAAGGTTTCTTTAAGATTGACCTTCGGGTCATTGGCTGTTCTTTTATGCTCAATAAGTGTATATTCCGGTACTCCTGAAAACTTCAGATAACTTTCAGTCTTGGTATATCCGCCTAAATGATTCAAAGAATGGGTAGCAATTGCTCGTCCTCTCTTATCATAATAGGTGTATACTTTTGTCCAGCTGTCATTTTCAATGTTTTTAGTATAGCTGGCTGTGGGAAGGCTTTTAGTACTTACATCTGAACTCTGTGTCTGTGGTAATACTTCCTGATTTAAAACCGTAGCTACTGATGGTGCTTCCTGAGGATAAGTATCATAATAATTGACACTTAAAATGGTTGGTATTTCTCCAACAAAGGCACTATCGGTATAGTACACAGTAATGCCATTTCGAGTAAATCCTGTTGTACTTCTATCTTCAGTAATAACCAGATCCTTGATCTGATTCTGCCTGCCTGCTCTATCACCACCTGTTAAAAGTCCTGCATAAACAATTCTTCCGAACTTATCATATTTGTTAATGATCCATTTATTGGCAGCCTTCAGATTCGCATCCTGAGTTAGAATCAGTCTATCTGATTTATCATATACCATTTTTTCCACACCTTTGCCTGGAAGTTTTTTCTCTACAAGTCTGTTTTTACCATCATACTTATATTGATAACACAATTGCTCCAATATTGAGTCTGAAACAGTTGGTAAAGCAGAAGCCAATGGCGGAATAACAAATGCCAGTTGATCATATTCATTATAGACGTAATAAGTATCTGCATTTTCTGAGGAACTGATGACTTTTCTTACCAACAGAGTCTGCCCTTTGCCGTTTTTAAATTCTATGGTTTTATTATTGTCTTCATCTGTTATCGTGTTTTTATACAACTGTGCCTCGCCATATGTACCAGATATGCTTAGTTCAGAGGAAGTAGCTCCGTCTGGCCAAGTAGTAACAGTAGTATATTTTCTAACTTCTTCCTGCATATTAGCTTCATATGTAAAAACAACAGGTTTGTTTTTCCAGTCATTACCAGGGCTATTCTGATTTAAAACTCTATCAATTGGAGAATTCTCCAGGGTTTTATGGGCAAAAGGATAGGAATCATTAATATCATTAGACTGATAATAACTATTGGCACTAGTTTCTACTCCGGTTTGGATATTCCCATTTAATGAGGCCATAGGAACCGGAAGCCAGCTATCAACGGGTCTTCCAAATCCGTCATAAGGAATATGAGTTACAAGGTCTTTTCCGCTAGAGGTAGATTTTATACTGACTGACTGTTTAGGTCTTCCCAATCCATCAAAAAACTGAACATTTTGTATTTGTTGAAGAGATCCGTTTGAAACTGTAGTGGGCACTAAATATTGTCTGGTATAAATATAATTTTCGGTGCTTGGAATATTATTAGATGAATAATCTACAGTGATAGGGGTATAGGTATCTCCACTACCAGAGGATGATCCGCCAATGTAAGCACGAAATGTTCCGTTGACAGAATTGAATTTGAATCCCGGAAGCATACGGATACTTACAGGATCTGCCACTTCGGTATTAGGAGTAGGAGGGGTTGTTAAAACAATCTGTCCAAAATGAAGAAGGCTCCATAGCAGTCCTATACTTATATATATTTTTTTATGCATTATTCTATATTAGCAGGTTAATACTGTACATTGAAATGAGAATCATAAGACCCAATTTCTAAATCAACTAATGGTGATGCAGATACTGTTTGGACAACATCTACTGATATATATAATGGAACGGATAAAGTTCCTGTAGTGAATATTATTTTTTTCATAATTTGAGTTATTATGGTTTATAGTTATATTGAAATTCTTTTAATAGTTTTCCTGTATTGCTTTGCTCTCTGACTTCTTTAAGTCTGCCCGCAGTATCATATATATAAACCTCTCTGAGCCCGGATGGTGGAGTAATACTTCGCACTCCAATCAGCGGATCATAGGTATAGGTTGTAATCTGATAACCAGATAAAGTTGGGTTATTTCTGAAAGTATTTAATGCTTTAATGAGATCCTCATCTGAAGTATCCGTTCCTTGCTTAGCATCTAAGTCAGATGCATTAACTATGCTATCTATTAAAGATTGTCCAATATTTTCCAGTTTTGCATTTTCAATTTTGGCAATTGGTTGAGTTTTGTTATATCCCCAGATAATAACTGTAGAAACATCATCTTTGGTCGTGTATTGCAAAAGATTTCCTTTAGAATCGTATTGGTTATAAGTCACTTCGGTACTAGCCTGAGAAATATTATTCAGATTATATGAAATGGCTGAACTTGGAAATAAGTTGACAGGATTATCATATTTAATCTCTAATTTAGAAATTATTTTTCCGACATCTAATGCGTTTTGCTTTTTTATAACGGTCGTTTCCAAAGGAATCCCAACCATATTAGCATTTATTAATTTTTGATCTTGTTTATCCTCTGCATATTTATACCCCGTATCAAGTAATTCATTTGTTGAAGTTTGAACAGTTATACTACTTAAGAAGCCTTTTGAATTATAGTTATTATTTTCTATCGAACTTATATTTATCATATTATTGATATAATCTTTTTTTATTGAACTTTTTAGGTATACATAATCTCCCTGTTGGAAGTTTGATAAAAAGTCAATAGCTTCAATTTCAGCGGATTCGGCAATAAAGGTGTTTTCTGAGGATACACCAATACCATAAATTTTTTTCGGAATGAAACCACTAGGGTTCACTGTATACTCGTTAATAGCTTCCGTAACTAAATTCCCATTACTATCCCGCTCTTTCTGACTTAAAATCATACCACGTAAGTAGCTTCTGTCAGTAGTTGCGTTCGTAGGTTGATTAAGTGTATTCCATGAATCAGAATATGTATAAAAACTTGAAGCTACTGGTTTAAAACTAGCTGGATACCCAGTCGACTTCCAACGTTTACCAGATCTATAAAAATCTTGATACTTACTAAATGCGCTTAATAGATACTCTGTACTTCCGCGACCTTCAGTATCCACCACAACTCTTGAATAACGTATAAGATCATTGTAGGGAAAATACTTTTGATTAGAATAAATCATCATATATACGCTTGTTTCACCTGAATCCTCATTGGTCATAATCTTTTGACGATCAAGCATCCTGCCACCCCCTTGATTATCCTCCATTAAAGTATTTTGGTACATATGCTGCGAAAGTTCACCACTTGACTTACCATTTTCAAGCAAATATTTGAATGATTTGACAATTGGCGTAGCACCAGGATTTTCTTTTTTACTTATCCTTTTTATTCTAAGTCCTCCGGTCTTATTTTTTGTTATTGTTTGCAAACCCAATGGGGAAACTGCAAAATCATTAAGCTCATATTCATATTCAATTGTACCTTTTGTTGGATAGGTTATTTTTTTGAGCATATTAGCTTTTGCCCGTTCTTCATTTGGACTTCTATCAGCACCATCATATTGAACTCCCAAATAATTTTTTATCATGGGAAACAAAGTATTTAGCGGGTTAGCATTGAAATACCCCCAATAATCCTGTTGATATGCATTTCTTGGTGGCAGCTCAACATCGGTATAATAGTCAAGGAATGTTGTTGATAATGTTGAACCACCAGTACCAAATCGGTTTACAGCCACTAATTTTAGACGTTTGCAATTATTACCTGTACAACCTGCTGAAAAATAATTCTGTGCTAACGCAATCTTTTCAACTTGTCTATTGTTTGGATCAAGCTTTGTTATTGTAAAAAGACTTTTTCTTTTAATCGAATTTTGGCTTTGATCAATATCTTCACGAATGCCTCCGTCATAATCAAAAACAATTTTACTATTATCAGTGGCTTTAATAATAGAAATTCTCTTCGGAGACTTAAGTCTGTAAGCCACATCTCTTGGAAGGATCCTTTCATCAAAACCTGCATCGCCGGAACCTGGAAAGTAGTTTGGAGGTGTATTTCTACTGCCTGATGAAGGTCTAAATTTTTCCTTAATTTCTGCTTTTTCTGTATAAATTAGATCAGCAGTTGTCTCATATTTAAACTCCATTATTTCACCATTAACTCCTTCCACTTTGCTTAAATACCATTTAGAAATATGCTCAGAAGCATCAATACCTTCATTAGTGTTGGGGGTAGGATATGCCCAATCATCATAAAATGGAGTAGTGGGAGTTTGGCTGTATAAAACCTCATAATATTCAGGTGTATTAGAAAAATAATACTTTATACCTTCAGGAGTGGTAAAAATCCATGTATCACCATATGCTGCTGGTGAATTAAAAGGTGATTCGATTTTTAAGCCGGGGATATGAGGAACTGTGGTAGGTACCCTGTTCCCATCAAAAACAAATTTTCCGGAATATTTTCCGAAATTAAAATAAAACTCATCAGGCTCACCGTCAACATTGAAAAAATCCCAGCCCATTCCTGCCATAGAAGCCAGATCAGCAGCGGCAACTCCTCCTGAATAACTGGCTCCTCCATCTGGATTAATTGGCTGTCCATAAAAATATCTAAAAAAACCACTATAGTTATTTCCGTTTACAAAATCTTGAGCAAATTTTTGTACTGCACCACCTAATGCATCATTATTTCCTGCTTTAGCGGGGAATAAATATGGAATTGCAGGATTCATTTTTGGGACCCAATTTGCATAATCTAACCATCCGTTCGTGAATTTCTGATTGTTTGGACCATATATTGGCTGTGTGCCTTCATTCTGTACACTTGCATTCGCATAAATTCTTGCATCATCAGGAAAACCATTAACCTTTCTAGTAATTTCGCCACCAGCCAAAAGCTCCCAACCCAGTCCTACATCACTTGAAATATCATTAACTCTTATTCCTCTTCCCTTATTATAAACCAGACTGACGTCGTCCGATAAATAATTCGTCTTTAACCCAAGTAGAGAAATTTTCGGTTTAACAACACCTGTACTCAGATCAGCGTCATCGTCTGCAACAATATAGTTCGTAAGTGAACCTACCTCTGGTTTGTTTACCTGTGTTCTCCTAAAATCTATCGTTGCTTTATCTTCCCATCTCATCTGTGATTTATACAACCCAATTGTTGAGAGAAGTATTAAGACCGATATTGTATTCTTCTTCATATTAAATTATCTTTTAATTAGTTTGGCATTCGCTGATTTATTATTATCCGTTTTTATCGTTACTAAGTAGGCTCCCTGTACCAAAGCCTGGGTATTAATCTTAGTGACCTTATTCTTAGTTTTAAAGTTCTGAAGCTGTCTTCCGCTCATATCATACAGTATAATATCAGCTTCTTTAAAATCAAAACCAATTTCTACATAAGCATAGTCAGATACTGGGTTTGGATAAATTTTAATATCATATTTCTCTATCAGATCATTCACTTGTTTATCACCCAGCTTTACAATCTTCCAGTTCTCCTTACCAAGTTCTTTGGCACTGGTTCCTGCTAAAACAATAGAGCCATCTCTATTCAGTTTCAAATCTGAAAGTCTCTCTTCTTTTTGTCTAGATTCTCCTGTAACATGCTTTCTCCACTGCTCATTTCCATTGCTATCTAAATACAGCATCCAAAAGGTTTCATCATTTTCTTGTATTCTTCCTTCGGCTTGAGTGTAACCACCTAACAAGATTCCTTTTGAAGATTGATTGTCTGCTGAATGAATCACACTCATTCCCATGAGTATATCACGATTTTTGAAATTATAAGACTTCTGCCACTGCTCATCACCTCTATCATTAAGAGCAATAATCCAAAGGTCTGTTCCTTCTTCAATACCTACTGTTTTATTCCCGGATCTTTCAGATCTGGATTCACCACCAATGATATAACCGTTTGCAGTTAAAGCCAATGTTCTGATGTGATCGTCTCCTTTACCACCAAAGTTTTTTTCCCATTCCACTTTTCCGGTTTTGTCCAGTTTAATGATCCAGTAGTCGCCTTCTCCAAAGTTTTCAGTTTGTTTGGAGGTAGCAGTTATCAGGTTGGAGGTAGCAGGTTTTTCAGCCAGAGCATTTCTTTCGGGAGTTCTAACTCCAGTTCCCGCATTACGAACCTCGGAACTTCTTGAGTAAATTCCTAGTAAGGCTCCACCATCTTTTGTTGGAATCATTTTTTCAACTTCATCTAAACCTTTTCCGCCTAATATCAATTGGGAAAGTTCCTTCCCGTCTTTATCCAGTCTGGTGATCCAGACATCTTTGGAACCATAACCATTGGAAGAACTTTGTACATTTCCGGCAACAAAAAAGCCCAAGTCTGTACTTTGAATAACTGCTCTGGCTTCCTCATCAGAAGATGTTCCCAACGTTTTCTGCCATAATTCATCTCCGAATTCATTAATCCTGATGATCCACATATCTGATCCACCTTTGGAATCCTCTTTTTTATCCAAACTTTTTCCTGAATAGGTTGTTCCGGCCAATAGAAATCCTCCGTCTTGAGTGGTTACCGTTGCAGATAAGTAATCGTGGTTATTTCCTGAGAAATACTTTTCCCAGGCTTCATTTCCTTGCTGGTTGAGTTTTATCAGATGAAAATCGTAGCCATTGTTTTGTTTTTGGCTGTTAGAGGTCTGTGATTGGTTTTTAATTTGGATTGAGCTCCCTGTAATAAGATATTGCTGATCGATGGTCGCGGTAATCTGACTTAAAAAATCCTGAGTAGAGGAGTTGATGTCTTTTTGCCAAACAACTTCCTGCGCAGATACCCCTAAAACGGTGCATAAAGCCCATGTACTGAGATAAAGTTTTTTCATTCCTTGTTGTTGATTAATAGTCATTTTAAAATCACGCGAAAATAGGGCTTTTTAACATTTATTAACGCTCATCTTAAGGTGAATTAATATGAGTTTTATCACGATTAAGTGGAGTTAAATTCAATTATTTGAAGTAAAACTTATAGTAAGAATTTTAATTCATATTGTGTTAAAATTTGATTTTGGAAACTTTTGTTAAAAAATTCTCTAAGTTATTGTTGATTAGAAAGTAAATTGGGTAAAAAGTGAATGATTACTTATAAAAATGAAATCCTATTTAATATTCCTATTGGGTTGAAATAGTAGAGAGAGGTTTGTTTGTGAGTGAGATTTGAAATGAAGAGAAAATTTCAAAATCCAAGTTTTTATATAAAATGAGATTTGAATAAAAACAAAAACCACCCTTAAAAAAGGATGGTTTGTAGACCCACAGGGATTCGAACCCCGACTGACGGTACCAAAAACCGGAGTGCTACCGTTACACTATAGGTCTGTTTTGATGCTGCGAAATTAGAAAAATTATTTGAAATACAAAAATCAAAATTAAAAAATATTAACATAATCGTTGTGGTGTAGCGTTATCTGTTGATTTCCAAATAATTATTTTTCATGGAAGATTTTCAGATCGAGGAGAATTTTTAATACTAAATAATAAAATCTTATCTTTGCAAAAAAATTGGGCTCCAAAAGTTGGAGTAACCCATTAATAACTTATCCTTAGCGTAGCAAAAAGGATTATTAAACATTTTTTATGTCAAATATTGTCGCAATCGTTGGACGTCCCAACGTAGGAAAATCCACGCTTTTTAACCGTTTATTAGAGAGAAGAGAAGCTATTGTAGATTCTACAGCCGGTGTTACCAGAGACCGTCATTACGGAAAATCTGACTGGAATGGAGTAGACTTTACGGTAATTGATACCGGAGGATATGATGTAGGTACAGATGATATCTTTGAAGAAGAAATCCGTAAGCAGGTACAATTAGCAGTAGATGAAGCAACTTCTATTATCTTTATGATGAACGTGGAAGAAGGTCTTACAGATACCGATTACGAAATTTACAGACTGCTTAGAAGATCTAATAAACCAATCTATATTGTAATTAATAAAGTAGATTCATCCAAAGAAGAACTTCCTGCAACAGAATTCTACCAGTTAGGAATCGATAAATATTACACACTTTCTTCCGCTACAGGTTCTGGAACCGGAGATTTATTGGATGATATTGTTAAAGATTTCCCAACTACAGAATACAAAGATCCTTTCGAAGGATTACCTAAGATCACTATAGCAGGTCGTCCGAATGTAGGAAAGTCTACAATGACCAATGCTTTATTGGATGTTGAAAGAAATATTGTAACAGATATCGCGGGAACTACAAGAGACAGTATCCAGACTTTATACAATAAATTCGGTCACGAGTTTGTATTGGTGGATACAGCCGGAATGAGAAGAAAGTCTAAAGTAAATGAAGACTTAGAATTCTATTCTGTAATGAGATCTATCCGTTCTATCGAATATTCTGATGTTGTCATCATCATGGTAGATGCTACTCAGGGATGGGAATCTCAGGATATGAATATCTTCGGATTAGCACAGAAAAATAGAAAAGGAATTGTAATCCTTGTTAACAAATGGGATTTGGTTGAAGACAAGCAAACCAATACAATGCGTGATTTCGAGAAAGCAATCAAGGATAAAATTGGTCAGTTCCAGGATATTCCGATTCTGTTCGTATCAGCTTTAACGAAACAAAGAATTTTGAAGGCTGTAGAAGTAGCGATGGAGGTATACGAAGACCGTAAAAAGAAAATCAAAACTTCAAAATTGAATGAAGTAATGCTTCCTATTTTCGAAAATACACCACCGCCGGCATTGAAAGGAAAATATATTAAAATTAAATATTGCGTTCAGCTTCCTACACCATCGCCACAGTTTGTATTCTTCTGTAACCTGCCACAGTATGTGAAGGAACCATATAAGAGATTTACTGAAAACCAGTTGAGAAAAGAATTCGGGTTTACCGGAGTTCCGATTGAAGTGTATTTCAGACAAAAATAAAATGACTTTTTAATGAAAATCTGGTAAGGGCTAACCTTACCAGATTTTTTATAGATATACTTATTCTATTCGCTGTCAAACTTCAATTTCATTTTTTAGTTGTAATTTTGCAGCAATTAATGTTTACTAACTGTAATTAAAAACCTAAAATCTTCATGCTTACTATTTTATCGCAAAATTTTTCCCTTGTTAATGAATGGATTAATGAACTTCGAAATGTTCAGGTTCAGCATGACCGAATGAGATTCCGAAGAAATATGGAAAGAATCGGAGAAATTGCGGCCTTTGAAATCAGTAAAGGACTGGAAGTAAGAGATGTTGAAATCCAAACTCCTTTAGATACTATTAAAAGCAGGGAAATTGCAGTGCAGCCGGTAATTACAACTATTTTAAGAGCAGGAGTTCCGCTATTTGAAGGAATTCTTAATTATCTAGACAGAGCAGATTGTGGTTTCGTAGCAGCGTACAGAAAACACGACGCTAACGACTATTTCTCAATTAAACAAGACTATCTTACTTGTCCAAGCATTGAAGGAAGGCCTCTTATTGTAGCAGACCCCATGTTGGCAACCGGAGCTTCCCTGATTGAAGCAATCAAAGACCTATTAACTAATGGAAATCCAACCCAGCTGCACATTGTAGCAGCCATTGCTTCCAGACAAGGTGTTGAAACTGTTCAAAATGCATATCCTGATGCTCATATCTGGGTAGGAGCCATTGATGAAGACTTAACATCAAAAGGATACATCACACCAGGATTAGGGGATGCCGGAGATTTAAGCTACGGAGAAAAACTTCAAAGATAATTTAAGAAAGATTCCAGAAATCTTTTATTAAACTCAACAATAAATTTGGTCGTACTTTATCCATGGGATGCTTTGTCTCAGGAAGTACGGCCAATTTTGCATTAGGCAGGTTTCTGTAAACATGAGTACTTTCCTCAAGTGTTACCATATTATCTTTATCTCCCACCATAATCTGAACAGGAGTGTTTATAGAAGCAAGATGATCTTTCAATGGTGGATTTTTCCCCAGATCAATCATTAAATCAGCAATTGCAGGAAGTAATTGCTTCCATTTTGAACCATGCTGCCTCTCTAAAAGTTGAGCATATTGTGGAATTTTTTCAAGAATAACATCCGGGTTAAGCATTTTACTTTCCTTTAAAGCCTGCTCTTCAGTCCACTCGAATTTTGTTCCCAAAGTAATAACTGAATTTACATTTTCAGGATGTTTCATGGCATAACAAAGAGCAACATAGCCACCCATGCTGTGTCCTAGAATATATACATCCGTTAAATTGTTCTCTGTGCAATATTTAGTTAATTCCTGAGTGTATTTTTCTATATTGATTCCATCTGGGGGAAGCTCAGCACTTCCATGTCCTGAAAATAAAGGAGTATGAATGGTAAAATAGGCGGAAAGGCTATCCAGGTAAGAGTTAAATATTTCTGAATGACCCAAAGCTCCGTGTAATAAAACCAAATTCGGCATAATTATTTGTTTTTCGGAAAATTAAGCAAAAGAATCGGAACACAAAAGCGAAGAAGTATGCTGAAAATTTTAAACCTTGAATTTGTCTACACATCCATCGCCATCACCAGTACACTCACATTGTTATCGCCCGCATTTAAAATCTCCCAGGCAATAGAAGAAACGGTAGTTCCTGTTGTAAAAACATCATCAATCAGAAGAATATGTTTTCCGGTAATAAGATGGGTGGCGGAAAATGTATTAACAGTTTCCTGTCTGTGTTTTTTGTCCTTCAGCGCTTGGGCTTTAGAATAATAGTTTCTCTTGATTAATTGATGGTCAAACGGAATTTCATAGTATTTTGAAAGAGCTTCCGTATATAAATGAAGTTGATTATAGCCTCTTTCTCTCTGCTTTCTGGGATGAAGAGGTACGCTTACCAAAATCTCAGGTTTCTGATCCCTGAAATCCAATCGTTCGATAGTCCATTGTGCTAGAATTTTTCCGATGATTTCCCTGTTTTTGTATTTTAGTTCATGAATGATTTTCCTGCTTAAACTATTCTCTTCGAACTGAATAAGAGCATAGGCATTCTTAACAGGAAACGAAAGTTTGCATTGCTCTTTAACCGGATTATTTTTGGAATAGTCATAATGGGTAAAATGGATCTGTCCGAAGCATAGATTGCAAACCAGAAGATCAGCTTCAATAATTCTGTTACAATGAAGACATCGGTTGGGAAAGAGTAAGTCTAATATCATAAGTGTGTTTTTACTAAGATATAAAATAGTTTTTTAATCTTTACTCTCAAACTCTCAACCCTTTAAACTCAAAAATCCTTTTTTATCTTCTCAATGGCGTTTTTCATGCTGAGATTAAAATGCTCTTTTTCCAAGCGCACCGGCGGAGCCTGTCTTACCTCACAATCCGGGATGCTGCAGGATTCACAGGTTACTCCTACATTGATGGTTTCTAATGATGGAGACTTTATAAAACTGATTTTTTTTATCGTTTGCGAATTCAGTAGGATTCCCAGGCAATAGCTTCTGTTGCTGCCATCGGAAAAAGGATTTCTCTGAGAAGTGGAAATGACCAAGTAGCTTATTCCCTGATCTTTATAATGTGAAATTTGAGCATCTGTCAGCGTTTCATTTTCCTTTAAATGATGAAGGTTTTTCACAGCAATCCATCTTCTGCAGTAATGTTCATTCATGGCATTGGCATGAGGAGCCTGCTGATGATTAAGATGCAGTTCTTTTAAAATTTGAATTTTTTCTGAGCCTTTCTTTTTAACCAAACATAAGTAGAACAAATCCTTAATTCCCATTTCCGCAGAAAGGATATTGGTCAGGCGATAATAGAACGTTTCTGGTGAATCAGTGAAACTATTGATAAGGCTGGCAAAATTCTCCGGCTTCCATGTATTTTGCTGGAAAAATTCTGAGGTTTTTTCAATAGCAGGTTCTTTTGAAATTAATAAAGCTCCCGCAAAATAAGACGCATAAAAATTATTCAGGATTTCTTCAAAACTTCCGAAGTCAAGCCATGAGTATGTGGTAGGGCGAACTTTCAATTCCAGAACGTTGAAGCCTATTTCTTTAGCCAGAATAAATGTTTTTTGATCCTTTTCAAGCTTTTTATTCAGAAGCAGTAATTTTTTTTCCGGGATAAACAGAGACCTTAGGTTGTTCAGTGTTCCATAGCTTTCAAAATCTTCAGATTGAATCGTATAATTGAAATGTTCCGTAAGAATACTCTCCAGAATATCAGACTTTAAATTTTTATCAATTTGAAGGTGATTTTCTTCGGTAAACTGGGCTGCCTTATCTTCAATTTCCGGGAAATAATTGTCATATAACTCCTGGAATGATCTCAAAACAGCAAAGTAGAATCTTTCCTTTCCAAGATTATAGTTCTGGGAAATTTCTATCAGCGCATTGATGAAAGCTGTTACTTTTTTAGGAGCATCACTGATGATACTGATAAGGTTATTCTTGTTGATTCCGAATAATTCCAAAGGAACTTCTTTGAAGAAATCAGACTGCAGAATTTCATTAAAAGGAGCAAGACTTTTGTCTAGTTTTGTAGAAACCAACTCATCAAAAGTGCAGTTCAGAGCTTCAGAAAGCTGAATGATTTTATCATGTTTCGGATACTTTTTTCCGTTTTCAATCTCATTAAGGTAAGATTTTGATAATCCTGTTTTTACGGCAAGATCTTGAAGAGACCAATTTTTCTTTTGCCTCTGTTGTTTCAGTTTTAGCCCGAAAACTGTTTTGATATAGTCGCTTTCTGAATTCATTACTCAAATATAAATAATTAGATGCGATTATTCGCATAATAATTTTTTAAAAAATTTAGCGAACGTTCGCTGTTTGTGAAAATTTTTGTTTATGTTTGTAACATCAAGTCACAAAATCAATATGTTATGGAAACTAAGACTCAATTAAAAATTACGGCCAAGAAGCAGTTTGAAGAAATTTTCACTCCTGATTTGATAGATTTTTTAATAGCGCTTCATCAGAATTTCAATCATAAAAGAGTAAAACTTTTAGAAGAACGAAAAAAAACTCAGAAAGAATTCGATCAGGGTAATCTTCCAAAATTTCTGAAGGAGACAGAAGAGATCAGAAATGGAAATTGGGTATGTGCACCATTACCGCAAGATTTATTAGACAGGAGAGTAGAGATTACAGGTCCGGTTGACCGTAAAATGATTATCAATGCTCTGAATTCCGGAGCCTTTACTTTCATGGCAGATTTTGAAGACAGCAGCTCGCCAACATGGGAAAACGGGATGGAAGGACAAATTAATCTTTCCGATGCGATTAACAGAACCATAGATTTTGTTAACGAAACAGGAAAAGCTTACAAGCTTAATGAAAAGACAGCCGTTTTATTGGTAAGACCAAGAGGATTACATCTTCCTGAAAAGCATATTAAGATTAATGATGAAGAAGCATCAGGCTCATTGATTGATTTTGGAATTTACTTCTTCAGAAATGTAAAAAAACTGTTGGAAAAGGGAAGTGGTCCATACTTTTATCTTCCAAAATTAGAACATTATAAAGAAGCGGGATGGTGGAATGAAGTATTTGTTTTTGCTCAGGAATATCTGGGAATTCCACAGGGAACAATTAAAGCAACTGTTTTAATAGAAACCATCACAGCCTCATTTCAGATTGATGAAATTTTATACGAATTAAAAGAGCATAGCTCCGGGCTGAATTGCGGAAGATGGGATTATATTTTTTCCTATATCAAAAAATTTAGAAATCTTCCAGAGTTCATTGTTCCGGACAGAGATCAGGTAACCATGACTTCGCCCTTTATGAGTGCCTATTCAAAAAGAGTGATTGAAGTCTGTCATAAGAGAAACGTTCATGCTATGGGCGGGATGGCAGCACAGATTCCTGTAAAAAATGACGACGAAGCTAATAATATTGCTTTTGAAAAAGTTAGAAGCGATAAAGAAAGAGAAGTGAAAAACGGTCATGACGGAACCTGGGTGGCGCACCCTGCATTAGTTTCAGTGGCTAAGGATATTTTTGATGAGCATATGCCTTTCAAAAACCAGATCGATAAAAAATTTGAATACAACATACAGGAAAGTAATCTGCTGGAAATCCCGAAAGGAGAAATTACAGAGAAAGGAGTAAGAAAAAATATCAATGTAGGAATTCTTTATCTCGAAAGCTGGCTGATGGGAATTGGAGCTGCAGCTATTTACAATCTGATGGAAGACGCTGCCACTGCTGAAATTTCAAGAACGCAGATCTGGCAATGGCTGAAAAATGAAGCGGTATTAAGCGATGACAGAACATTAACCCGCAATATGGTTCTTCAATGGGAATCCGAAGAAATGGACAATATTGAAAAATATGTTGGCGAATCCCGCTTTAAAAACGGAAAATTCAACCTTGCCAAAGAACTGTTCAATGAATTGATATTCTCGGAAAACTTTGAGGAATTTCTAACCCTTAAAGCGTATCCTTTTATATAGTTTGACAATGAGAGAATAGAAATATCTGAATATTAACGAAATCCCAAATCTCGAATCCCATAATTTAACAAACAAAATCCAAATATTATGAAAACAAGACAAGAACAAATCCAGGCTCTAGAGCAAGATTGGCTGACAAACCCACGCTGGAATGGTGTAAAAAGACCTTATACGGCAGAAGAAGTATTAAAACTTCGTGGCTCTTACAAAATAGATTATACCATTGCTACAGAAATGTCTAAGAAATTCTGGGAAAAGTTAAATACTCAGGATTATGTGGCAGGGCTTGGAGCTTTAACAGGTAATCAGGCTGTGCAGGAAGTGGATGCCGGCTTAGAGGCCATCTATCTTTCAGGATGGCAGGTGGCTGCAGATGCTAACTTATCTGGAGAAATGTATCCGGATCAGTCTTTGTATCCAGCGAATTCAGTGCCTTCTGTAGTAAAGAAAATTAATAATGCTTTATTAAGAGCAGATCAGGTTCAGTCAGTAAGCGGAGCTGGAGATAAAGAATATCTTGTTCCCATTATTGCAGATGCTGAAGCAGGTTTTGGAGGAAATCTGAATGCATTTGAGCTGATGAAGCAAATGATTGAAGCAGGTGCTGCCGGAGTACATTTTGAAGATCAGCTTTCTTCTGCAAAGAAATGTGGACATTTAGGAGGAAAAGTATTAGTTCCTACTCAGGAAGCTATTAATAAATTAGTTGCAGCACGTTTAGCAGCAGATGTGTTGGGTGTTCCTAGTCTTATTATTGCGAGAACAGATGCTGATGCAGCAGACTTATTAACATCAGATATTGATGACAGAGATAAGAAATTCGTAACAGGAGAAAGAACTTCTGAAGGATTTTATGTGGTGAAAAATGGGGTAGAACAGGGAATAGACCGAGGATTATCTTATGCACCTTATGCAGATCTGATCTGGATGGAAACTTCCAACCCGGATTTGGAACAGGCTAAAAGGTTTGCAGACGGAATTCATGCACAATTTCCTGGAAAAATGCTTGCTTATAACTGCTCCCCTTCATTCAACTGGGCGGCTAAACTGAGCGTAGAGGAAATGTCTACCTTCCGCGAAGAATTAGCGAAAATGGGCTATAAATTCCAGTTTATTACCTTGGCAGGATTCCATGCTTTGAATACAGCAATGTTTGAATTGGCTTTAGCCTATAAAGAAAGAGGAATGGCTGGATATTCAGAACTTCAGGAGCGTGAATTTGCTTTACAATCAAAAGGATTCAGAGCGGTAAAACATCAGTCTTTTGTAGGGACAGGATATTTTGATGAGGTTCAGAATGTTGTTACCAACGGATCTTCTGCTACCGTAGCGATGAAGGATTCTACAGAAACGGCACAGTTCCATTAAAAATCAGTTTTTTGCATTATACATATTTTCGGAGCTCTCCTCAGTTTTTGGGGAGAGCTTTATGTTGGTTGGCGTTTTTGTGAAAGATATTTTAAGAGGTATGGCTGTTTAAAACAAGGTTTATATCTTCATTAAGTATAAAAAAAAGCAGAATGATTGTAAATGAAAAATTATATTATATTTGGGCACTGAAAAAAAGTGAATTTTTCAAAAAAAGTATATATCATAATGAAACTAATTAAATTATTTTTTATTGCAGCAGGATTAACTTTAACTGCTAATGTTGTAAATGCTCAACAGAAAATTGGAAGCGTAAATACTGCTGATATTTTTGAAAATATGAATGAAGTAAAAACAGCAGGAGAAACTATTGATAACCTAACTAAAACAAAGCAGACTGAAATTGATAAATTAATCAATGAATATCAGGCGAAGTTGAAAGTAGCACAGGATAAAGAAAAAACATTCAACGATACCAATAAAGAAGCTTTAACTAAAGAACTTATTGCGGCACAAACAGAGCTGGATAATCTAGGTAAAAAAATTGAGGAAGCAAGAGCACAGGCTGCCAAAGAAATTTCTGCTAAACAAGGAGAATTATTTACTCCAATTCAACAGAAAATAAAGACTGCTATTTTTGCAGTGTCTAAAGAAAGAAACCTAAGCTTTGTATTTGATATTGCAACGCAGGGAAGTAATCTTGTTTACACGGACGAAAGTGAAGATATTACTGCACAGGTAAAAACAAAATTAGGAGCTTCAGCAACCGCTTCTAAGCCAGCAGCAGTAAAAGCTAAAAAATAATTTCAATCTATTGAATATTGCAAAACGGAATCAGATCAGTCTGGTTCCGTTTTTTTATACACTAAATATGAGTTTTTTGTATGAAGATTCATGAGAAACCTTTTATTTTAAATCTTAAATTTGAGTAAATATTTCAATGAGATGAGTTTGGTATATGAAAAACAGATTAAAGTAACGGAAGAACATATCGATCAGAATAATCACGTCAATAACGTACAATATGTACATTGGGTAGAAGAAATAGCAGCAGAACATTGGGATCTCTTAAAACATAAAACAGAATATGAAAATGATGTCTGGATGCTTCTGGATCATCACATACGATATAAAAAACAGGTTTACTTGGGTGATATTATTATAGTGAAAACTTATCCGCAGGCTCCGGAAGGAGCTAAGCAACCGAGAAAAGTAGAGTTCTATTGCAATGATGAACTGGTAGTGGATTCAAGCACACTTTGGGTTTTGTTTGATATGGAAGCAAAGAAAATAAAACGGTTGGAAAATAACTGGCTGGAGAAATTAGAAAAGCAGAGTGAAGACTAAACTAAGAAAAATAGTGGTAGATCAGATAGAGTATTTATATTCTGTTACAGATCAGTTTCATTCCGGAACGGAAACCAATACACTTACTGTAAAGATATTTTTAAGCGGTGAAAAGCATACTCCATTAATTATTGATTTTCTAACTGTTGATGATTACCTGATGGGACAGCTCTTAAATTCCGGAATCTTTTTGATGAATACAATAACAAATTCAATAGAAAGAGTCAATATAAATGAACCGAAGTATATACAAAAGTTTATTTTAAAGGGAAGAGAAAAGGGCTGGAATGGGGGAAATAGGATGGAAAAACAAAATGGACTGGATTATTTAGCTGAATTGGGATATGAAATTGATTCGTTGAAGCCTAAATAAAACGTGCTGAATATTTAGAGATAAAATTCATAAATTTTGTAACATAATGAAGCTTGAAATTGTCTTATCAACGATAGATCCACAAACAATGAAGCAATCCATACTCGCAGCCCTATTTTTTAATGTATCCATTTTAGGATTCAGTCAGACAACAGAACAGTCAAAAGCCATTGACAACTATATAAAAAATGTTATCCAAATCAATGAAATTCCTGGAATGGCTGTAGGAATTGTAAAAAATGATAAAGTAACCTTCCAGCAGTATTATGGGCGTGAAAACCTTGAAAGTGATGAAAAAGTGAGTTCTAAGTCCATGTTCAGGGTGTATTCTACTACGAAACTAATTGCCAATGTTGGACTTTTTAAACTTATTGAGGAAGGAAAGGGATCGCCGGATGATAAGATTTCAAAGTATATAGATAATCTGCCTAAAGACTGGCAAAATATACAGGTGAAAAATCTTCTTTCTCATTCTTCAGGGCTTCCGGATATGGCTGATGTTAAAGATCTTCCTGAAAAAGCAACCTTTAATGAAGTTATTCAACGGTTGTCAACTGAAAAAAATGAATTTGAAGCCGGAGATCATTATAGGTATAATCAGACGAATTATATGTTGATGAGTATGATTATTGAAAAAATAACCGGAAAAGCTTTTGAAGAATTTATTCTCGAAAATCAATTTCCGGAATCCAGAAATCAGGTGGTTTTTTCTTCCAATTCTGTTGAAAAAATCCCTAATAGAGTAGGGAAATATAATTATAATCCTGAGAGGAAGCTGTATGAGAAGCTAACTGAAATTAGTGGTGTAAGAGCCCATGCTGCCAATGGTCTGGCGGTTACTCTTCCTGCTTTTCTACAATGGAGCATCCATTTCAGTAAAAATGATTTTCTGAAACCGGAAACAAAGAAGATGATGTGGAAGCCGTTTGACTATAAAAATAATGATTGGGAATTCGGATATGGTTGGGAAATTACAGATAATAATAAGACAAAATCATATGGTTTCTCAGGAGGAAATGTAAGTGCCTACAGTATTTTTCCGGATAAGAATATGGCTATTGTTATCATGTATAATGCCAATAAAGGGTTTCCTGTAATGTACCAAATGGTCAATCATATTGCAGGAATTATAGATAAAAACCTGATGGAACCTTATATGTTGGCTGAAGAAATTACTATCGCTGAATCCTTGGTTCATCCCAATCTGAAGAAGGAAGTATATGGATACAGAATCGAAAATGACAAAGTGGTTTTTTCCTATCAATATCCTAAGAACTCAAGTACGGAATTCATTAAGAGTGTTTCAGTGGCAGGCGCATTTAATAATTGGAATATGAATGATTCATCTTATCAAATGATTCCTAAAAAGAATAATGTCTTCGAGGTTGCAGTACCGATATCTCAGTTTGAAAAAGGAAAGAGCTATGGCTTTAAGTTTGTGATGAATAAGAGCGGATGGTTAACGATCCCTTACAATACGGCTAACACAGACGGAACGCAGGATAATAATTTATCTTTAAAAATTGATTAAAAATATATTTGAAAATCATTGTAATAGAGACAGTCTTTTCTTTGTTAAGCGGTTTTGTCATATCTTTGCAGTATGATACGTATTACAAAAATTTTTACATTCGAAACAGCCCACGTACTGTACAACTACGATGGGAAATGTAAAAATATGCATGGACATTCCTATAAACTGTTTGTAACAGTAAAAGGAAAACCGATTAATGATATTGATAACCCTAAGAATGGGATGGTAGTTGATTTCGGAGATATCAAAAGTATCGTAAAATCTGAGATCGTAGATGTTTGGGATCATGCAGTGCTTTTAAATGCACTTACTCCCCATAAAGAGTTGGGTGATGATCTTGAACAGAAAGGCCATAAGGTAATCTATTGCAGCTTCCAGCCAACCTGTGAAAATATGCTGTATGCTATTGCTGCCAAAATAAAATCAAGACTTCCGGAAGGAATTTCTCTGGCTTATCTTAAACTTCATGAGACTGAAAACTCTTATGGAGAATGGTTTGCAGAAGACAATCAATAATTATTATCCCATAAAGTTCACACGGTGTTAAAAACAACAATTAATTTAGAACCTGGAAAAAAAGTATACTTTGCTTCAGATCAGCATTTCGGTGCACCTACTCCTGAAGAAAGTAAGGTACGTGAAGAAAGATTTATACGATGGATGGATCAGATCAAGGAAGATGCACAGGTTTTATTTTTAATGGGGGACCTTTTTGACTTCTGGCATGAGTGGAAACATGTGGTGCCTAAAGGATACGTTCGTGTTTTAGGGAAAATTGCAGAACTCAAAGACAGAGGAATCCATATTTATTTTTTTGTAGGAAATCATGATCTTTGGATGAAAGATTATCTTGAAGAAGAAATTGGATGTACAGTTTTTTACCAGAAACAGTATTTTGAAATGGGTGGAAAGCAGTTTTTGCTAGCCCATGGGGATGGCCTTGGACCTGGTGATAAAGGATACAAAAGAATGAAAAAAGTCTTTACCAATCCGATAGCACAGTGGTTTTTCAAATGGCTTCACCCTGATATAGCGATGAAAGTTGCTTTGTATCTTTCCCAGAAGAATAAAATGATCTCAGGAGAAGAAGACAAAGCGTTCTTAGGAGAAGATAAAGAGTTTCTCATTATTTATTCCAAAGAAAAGCTGAAGACTGAGAAAATTGATTATTTCGTATACGGGCACCGTCATCTTCCTATGGTATTGGATTTAGGACAAAATTCAAAATACATCAATTTGGGAGACTGGATTTCCTATTTTACCTATGGCGTTTTTGAAAAGTACTTTGAACTGAAGACTTTCGAGTCATAAAAACAAAAAAATTACCCCTAAAAAGAGGTAATTTGAGAATGAGTGGGGGACTCATTCTGTTTTTAATCCATATTCCGATTAAGTACTTGCAAGAAGTTTACCAAAGTCAGATTTTGATATTAAAAAAACATTAAATAAAAATATTTTGTCCAAATAATTGCTTTAAACAGAAGTAATAAGACGATTGAAAAAATTATGGAACCGAAAAATATATTCAACATAAAAACCGAACAGGATTTCCTGGATGCATCATTGAAAACATTTCGTTATCAGTATGAAAATGTTGAGATATATAGAAAGTTTGTAGATTATCTAAACATCAATCCGGATGAGGTTAACAATGTATCGGAAATTCCTTTTCTTCCGATTGAAATGTTTAAAAACCATCAGATTCTGGATAAAAATGTGACCACGGACTTATTTTTTCAGAGTTCCGGAACTACGCAGATGAATCTTTCAAAGCACTTCATAGCCAACACCAATTTGTATGAAGAAAGTATTTATAAAAGTTTTGAACAATTCATCGGAAAACCTGAAGATTTTATTTTCCTTGGGTTACTTCCAAGCTATCTGGAAAAACAGAATTCATCATTGATTTACATGGTAGATTATCTGATGAAAAAATCTGCAAAACCTGAAAACGGATACTTCCTCTACAATCATTCTGATCTTTTCAATCTTTTAAACCGGTTACGGGATAAAAAAGTAATTCTGTTCGGAGTTTCCTTTGCTTTATTAGACTTCTTAGATTATTGTCATTCTTCGCACAGCGAAGAATCTCTAAGTATTCCTGAAAACCTAATCGTCATTGAAACCGGTGGAATGAAGGGCAGAAAAGAAGAAATGACAAAAGACGAACTGTTGAAAATTTTACAGGAAGGCTTCAAAACAGATAAGATTTACTCAGAATATTCAATGACAGAGTTGTTATCTCAGGCTTATTCTCTGGGAAACAATGAATATAAGTGCCCTAATTGGATGCGAATTAAGATCAGAAACGCTGAAGATCCTTTCTCTTATGAAAAAGAAGGGAGAACAGGGGCTATTAATATCATTGATTTAGCCAATACTCATTCCTGCTCTTTCATTGCAACTCAGGACTTGGGGAAAATAATAGGCGATAAATTTCAGGTGCTTGGAAGAATAGATCACTCTGATATTCGTGGTTGTAGCCTTCTGGTGAGTTAGGAATTTGTATGTTTAGGAATTTATGGTCGGGTTTTAAGAGTGAAATTCAACATTTAAAGTTTAGTATTTAAAATTGATAGCTGTCAGTTGTTGGTTTTGCTCTTCTCATCTCAAGTCTTTTATCTCTTCGTCTATTATCCATTATCTTAACTCTTCACCATTAACATATTCACATCATGCTCAAAATAGAAGAACTTGTTCACACATACATTCATACCCACTGCGATTTTGAAAAAGAACTCGTACTGACTAACTATTTCCAGGCTGATTGGGAAGCGGATATGCTTATTATTGATGCGGAAGGAATGAGCCATGAAATTGAGATCAAGCTTTCAAAAAGTGATTTTAATAACGACTTCAAAAAATCATACTTTAATAAAGATACAGGAGAAAAATTTCTGAAACACGATAAAATTTCCTGTGGAGACTATGTCTGTAATGCTTTCAGCTTTCTATTGCCAATGGGAATGGTAAATTCCAATCTCATTCCGGAGCATTGCGGAATCATTGAGTTTTACCATAATGCAGATACCTGGGACACGGAATTCTATCTTATCCGTCCCCCAAAAAGGCTTCACGAAGATTCTTATTGGAAACTGAATGATAAAGACCTTTTCATAAGAAAAATGGCTTTAAATCTGCTTCAACGTAAAATGGAAATCAAAGGAAAACATGAAGAACTCATTTTTAAAAATCCTTTTGATCTTAAAAATAAAAAATAAAAAAATCATTTCTTCTAAAATAGAATGGAACTGATGAAAACTAAACCTGTTAGGTTTATACTATACATTATCTCTTATCCCTTATCTTTTACCCTTTTACCACATAGCTAAATCACTTGCTTCATCAGCGACAAAGTCACTCTTCTTTGCTCTCCAAAAATAAAGCCTTCTTATAATAAACTTTGCGTTTAACAATAAAAGTAAGTCTTCATATTAAAAAATAGAAAAATCCCGTCATTGGACTGCCCCCAAAAAGTTAGACACTTTTTAGGGGCATTTTTTATGTATAGAAAAGAAAAATTTAGCGTTGCTTTCAAATTAGAATGTATTAA
>NZ_JAGIPR010000022.1 GCF_017877355.1 Chryseobacterium jejuense
TTTCCAATACATAATTAAGAAGCAGATTTTGCTCATAACAGTACCCTCCACGCTGTTGATGAACTAATTTTTCAAAAATATGTTCTATTTGCAGAGATGGTGATGTGCCGGTAAATGCATCCACATTTTCAAACGGAATAAAGCGAGTTTGCAATTTTACCAATTGCGACAATGTTTCATAATCTGGTCGGGCAACATTTTGAAATTGAATCTTTTCAAAATATGATTGTATGTGCAAGTCCATAAATACTTTATTTTGATATTAAGGATCTTTTACGAAAAATATATGTATCCAATGAATATTTTCCACTGCCTTCCACTATTAACGCGATTGCAATTCCTATTGCTAATAAATCAAACTGGCAGCCTTCCCCTTTTTGGTTTCCAAACCAGTTCATAAAAAAACCATTTTCCAAATGTGTGGAAAACATGATCCCAAGTAATAAACCTATGTAAGCAATTGCCCAGAATCTTGTAACCAGTCCAAGCAAAAGACAAACAGCTCCACAAAACTCTATTATAATTACCGCAAATGCTATAATTGTTGGAAGATGTAGCTGCTCAGTAAAGATTTTTATCGTACCTGTAAATCCTGCACCTCCATACATTCCTATGGTTTTCTGCAAGCCGTGCGGCAGAAAAATAAGGCCCAATGTAACTCGTAAAATTAATCCGGTGAACGTGCTGTATGTTTTAAAAATTATATGTTTCATTATTTTGAATATTTATTTGTATGCCAATTGAATTTATGTTCTTATGGAGTACTTCTGAAAGAAATGATAATCCAAGCCCCACTATGCTTTAACTGATCACTAAAATTTGTAGGAAGTAATACTTGAAGTAAATGCAGTTTTTATTTCTAATATTTTTAATTGAAGATGTTTGAAGCTATAAAAACCCCGTAATTCTCTTTAGTTGCTTTATCCGGGCCGTATGCATCCCAATTTGCTCCTAAACCAAAACGGAAGTCTTTATAACTCAGCCCTGCCCGCAGCATGAGATAGCTTCTTGCATGATCTCCATTTTTCACCGCTGCACAATACAACCCTTGCACTCGAGTATATATGTTCCATTGCTGATTTATCTGCGGCTTATATTCAAACAGCGCAAATCCTTCCCAATTGCTATGTTTAGACAAATCAATCCTCGGCATCAGGGAAAACAATATTGTTCTGGATGAATAAGTGTATAATACTGCTGTGTTAGGGCGCAAACCGGAATTGGGTGTATAATGTGTTCCTACTAAAATCTTAAACCCTTTAGCGAACTGATAAGTGAGATGAATTTGATTCATCATATCTTTTGAATAGGTCTCTCTCCATTTCGAAGAAAAATTGGTAACACTGAAAATACCGAATTTATGAAAGTTCCGAAATGATTTATTAACTGTCATTTGTGCGGCATATCCACTTGTACCCGGTAAAATTTCTACCACAATTGGGGGATTTTTTACTTCTTGAACACCATTTTCCTGAGCGAAAATTTTGGAAGAAAACAGAAGTAGTGCATTAATCAAAAATATCCTGTTCATTATTTTTTGTTCTTAACTGTTATTATGATACAAATTTCTTCCAATTCGAATCATAATTGTAGAACAAAAAAATCAAAGACTAGGACAAATCAATCATTTTCCGATATTCACTAGGTTGAAGACCGGAATGCTTTTTGAAAAACCGTGAAAAATAAGAAACATCTTCAAATCCCAAGACAAAAGCTGCCTCAGAAATCGTATGATTGGATAATGATAAAAGCGCCTTAGCTTCCATCGTAAGTGCTTCGTTTATAATAGCTGACGACGTTTTCCCAGTTACTGATTTTGCACATTTATTAAGATGATTAGTTGTAATATTGAGCATCTCTGCATATACCTGTAGTTTGTGTGTCTTTTGTATATTATTGGCAATTAATCTCCTAAATCGTTGGATTAATGCTTCCTTAGGAGAAAATACAGGCAAAGGAAGTGTTTGGATAAAATTGGCAATTTCATTCAGAAGAGTATTTAAATAGGATTTCAATAAACTATTGCCAGTATCTTTTTCATACAGCAAAAGAAGTTGCTGTAAAACATATTGAATTCTATTGGTTGTTTCCTTATCAAAACTGAAAACAGGATTATAAATGAGTTCAATATAATTAGATATTTCTTTTAATTTTTTTTGGGATGAAAGATCATTAATGAAATGATTTGAAAAATGTCCGTAATAGCCTTCAATATTCCCTGCTTTTTTTAAGATAGTCCGTATTTTATAAGCAGGCAAAAGCATTAACATTCCAGATTTTAATACAAATACATCTGAGCAAACCATTTTTGACAACTCACCTTTTGTTATGAAAACAAAATCGTTCACCGTTTTACGATGAGGAACGGAAGGCAAAACTGCAGTTTCATTTAAAGAAGTAAGAGGTTCAATCAAAAAATCGCTGAAAATACTTTTGGTATCTAGTCGAACGACATTGATTATTTTTTTGAAATTATCCGGTTTAAACTCTGGAATTCTAGCCAATTTGGTACTATTTATATTTGTTATACTAAAATAAAAATTTATTACACTTTATGCAATTATGGTATATATTAATTATCACAAAGATGAACTATATTGAAACCATACTTGTTCATTGAAAGTTCAAATTCATAGTGCTTTATCGTCCATGGAATTGTTGATTTTTTATGAAACAAAATTCATACACTCTTTTATAACACATTTTTTGAGATTAATTAGGTATTATTTTTGAGATTATCTTATTATTAAATTCTCGTAGAGTTTTGAAAAAATTGTTTTAAGGCATTATTATCGCATTTTAATTTTCTACTTATACGTCTACTAGTTATTTTTCAACTTCAGCAGTAAACACTTCATTGCTATATTGTATTATCTTTCATCTTCTGATGGATGAGCTAATATTAATTGATCATAATCCCAGACAAGATGGTCAAGCCAAGCTATTTTTAAAACTTCCTAAGTGTTATAAGACCTTTTCTTACCGATAGTAAATCTGTTTTCTCCTTGTTAATCATACTCTTATAAAGTTAAGTAAATAAAAAATGCGAAGTCCTTTCCAACTCCGCATTTTTATAACTTACACACTTGATGAGACAGTGTCTCCTCATCAAAAATCACTTTATTTCTTGTTTTATTTTTTTATGAATATCCTCTTTTGTGATGTATTTTTTGCTACCTGTAATTATTGCTGCGTCATATCCAATTTGTTTACTTTCAGCCTCTGAAAAAACTAGAAGTTGTTGCATTAAATGAGATGGAATGGACCCCACATTCAGGATACGTTTTGTTTCATCAAAATAGGTTCTCTTGTCACTCCTTTTCGAACCTGAATTTCCATTTAGAAAATAGACTTTCTTACCCTTAAATGAAAACACGTTTCGTTGTTTTTCGAAGTAGAAGTCCAGATATCTAGATTCACAAATATTCAATGCGCCAGACAAATCTGTTCCAAATTCATTTAAACAATGTATTATATCTTTTGGCATTCTTTGGATAGAGTTTTCCTGACTGTATAGCTGTGCTGTGAAAAATATGGATACTATCGTAATTAATGTTGTTTTGCGCATTTTAGTTTCGGTTTATTAAGGAGTCTGTTTCCTTTTATAATTATCTTCCAAATATTTGGCTTGTTTTTCGAGTGAAATCTCAGTCATTTTCGAAAACTCTTTTTTACTTTTTATTATATCCATTAAAGTTATGCAGAAACCTACATAACCTTGCTCTCTATTTCCCTTGCCTTTCCTATAGTCTGATTCCCAATGTATAGAGCTGTGCTTCTTATTATTTTGTAGAATTTCAATAATATACGCACTGGACGGAAATTCAATAAAATGTCCAAGTCTAATTTCGCCTTCTATCGCTCCAATATCATTTTCAAAATATGAGCTTTCAATCAATTTGAGTTCGCTTTCTGAGAAATGGAGCGTATCCTGTATCACATTTTCGCCATCAAATTTCAGCCTAAGAACTCTCGAATTATAATCAAAAGTAAACCAGGGATTAAATTTAATATCAATATTATTTGTTGATGAAAACGACTTTTTCTCATGGTTACAAGAGAAGATCAAAATCGTTAACAAAACAACAAAATATTTTAGTGCTTTATCCATAATGGTACCAATTTTCTTACATGTCCCCACCAAAAAGATGAAGGATAATTTCCAAGATTATTTTTTATATAAGAATCCACGGGTAAACCAAAACCTGAAGTATATTGATGAGAAAACCTGGAAGCAGCACGCTCAGTGTACAAATTTATGTTTGGAAGCCCCTTCATAATATGATAGGCATGTATGAATTCATGTTTAAAAATACCATTTTTAGTAATCAAATCAAATCCCTTTACAATGCGAGCTATTCGTATCTTCGAGCTGGTTTTATTAAAGGAACCGCCCGAAAGTTTTACAGAAGTTAAACCACTATTCTTACTGAGGTAAATAAGTTGTCAAAGCTATCATACCTGGATAGTCCCAAAAAGTAAAAACCTTCTATAAGTCGGTTCTCTATTTGAGCGTTTATGTTGTACTGTGTTCTCATTAAAGTTATTCCCAAGCAATTGATTTCTTAATCTTCATAATGCATCGTTTTTGTGTTTACCTAATCAAACCACGTTCTTGGGATAAGTGCATTATAAGTCTCTGGCTGGTCAAAAGATCCTCTCCATTCCTCAACTAAATGTATATTCGAATCCTCCCCCAATAGTTTCTATCATCTCTTTCCTATTTACTACTATAAAATTAGCTTGATGGAACTAACGAGAAAAATGACTCTTAAAATTTTAAAATCACATCACTATTCTCCATTTGTATATTCACCTTCTACATAACCACCGTTAACATAACGGGAAGTATCATGCGTGTGCCAGGCATAAATCCCTGATATCATTATCCCAAGATCCTGAATGTAATCTGACACCATATTATCCCAACCGTCAAAAGGAGGCAAATGATTCTGTAATAATAAAAATTCGTTTAAATAATCATTATGAAGTTCAAGAGCTTTCATGTAAGCCTCCTGAATTGATATTCCGTATTCCTGTTTTAATACTTTTACTAGATTTAAAGTATCACCCTCCCTGTGAAGCTCTTTCGGCAAGGAAATAATATCATTATGGATGGCGATTATTAAACAGCAAAGTGTTCGATAACGTTTAATATAAAGATGATCAAAGATTTCATCAGGAAGCTGACGATAATCTTTTTGCATTGCCACATAATCACAGTATGGCAAAACACCGCTTGTGCCTTCTCTGTTAAGCAGGTAAACTGCAAGCGGAGGGATTGAGTTGGTTCTGTAATATATTTTTTCTTCCGCAAAACCTTTAATAGTATCCCTCACTGAATTTATAAACCTCTTGTATAAATGCTCCGGAAATTCAACCTTAAGAGCATCTTGTCTCAGCACCCAGAATAACCGTAGTATTCCATTTTCTTTTGGCTCATTCGGATCAGCACCTGTTAATAATGCATAAGCACTATTCATTATACTATGCATTTTATCATGCGGACATCTATCAAAATAGTCATCCATCATTGCCCCATTTGCCGTATAATTCGCGAGAGGCAGCAATTCATCAATAGATTGTAAAAAAGGGCAACCACGTGAAGCAATATCACATAAATGATGCTTTTTATGTTTTTCACGGGCTTCTTTACTGTGAATAATATATTCTGTATCAATCCAATTATAATACTCCTGACGTAGCTGCTCGAAATCCGGATGAATAAAATTAGGAAAAGGATATGTAGGTTTAGGCAATTGCAATAAGCCTGCATAAAACTCTTCGTCGGTTAAAGATGTTTTCATAATAATTTTATATGTTTTTGGTTAGATTAAAATAAAAATAATTCCACATTTTTCAAATTATTAATTAAAAAAAATATTCTAAAAAAATAGAACATTTAAAATTCTTTCATCGAAATCCAATTTGAAAACTAATAAAATTAAGAATATGAAAATAAGATCAAAATAAACTACTCCTACAGCTTATCCCATCAAAGAAGCGACAATCCTCTAAATAATGACCGCCCCTCTAATCTGTTCCGGTCGACTACGATTAAATCAATTGAATCAACTTATAAACATTAATAATATATGCATAAATCCTTTAAAATATCTTCCAAATCTTGGAAATAAAACATAAATAGAGTTGTCTATTAGCCAACTTTATCACTTCTAAATTTAAGAATAATACTGAGGTAAAACGCAATAATCAAAGGTTTCGAACCAAGCAGCATTGCCATTATTTACTATTTTCTATCAAATTAACAATCTCTTTTAATGGTAGTTGCAATAAAAAAATAAATATCATTGAGTATTCATAAATTTTTTTAAATTTGTTATGAATGAACATTCAGTTAGGAGAATTATGGGAGGAGAGAAAGTAGATAAAAAAACTCAGATTGTAAAGGCAGCATTACGGTTATTTTCAGAACAGGGTCTGCAACAGACTTCAATGGCACAACTTTCAAAAGAGTCGGGAGTTGCCGTAGGAACAATGTATTTACATTTTAAAAGTAAGGATGAATTGGTTGA
>NZ_JAGIPR010000023.1 GCF_017877355.1 Chryseobacterium jejuense
AGCACTTCCGCAGGTATTGTATTTCCTCCTGCTGTTTCAATTGCTTTAACGGCTAAGGATGGAATAACAAAAGCCTGCTGTCCATACTCATTGTAAGCATAATAGGTATCTACATTTTGGATTCCATCATTTTTTCTTACCAGAACAACCTGTCCTTTACCGTTTGTAAATTTGGTTGTCTTATTACCATCTTCATCGGTTATCATATTTTTATACAAAGTTCCGGCTTTGTAAAAACCTCCTGAGACATAGTCTGTATTTTCTGCAGAGATACTTAGCACAGGAGTACCTACTGCTACTCCCGAAACAATAGCCCACGAGGTATTAACTATAAATTTTCTGACTTCAGAATGAGTATTGGATTCATAGTTAAATTGTATGGTTTTTCCGGATCCCATCTTCCATGGATCTCCGGGAGCAGCCTGTTCCTGAAGCCGTTGAAAGGGTGAGTTTTCTACCTTCTTTTCTGCATAATAATTTGAAGCGGCTCCATAGACAGAAATAGCTCCCGTCATATCAGGAGAGGTAAATAACCCTCCATTCTGGGTGGCTTGCTGTGGTAATGGAAGCAAATCTTTGATCTGCCTTCCTAAAGCATCATATTCCACAGGGGTTACAATATCTTTTCCTGAAGGAGTGGCTTTAATAGCGATATTCTGTTTAGATCTTCCCAGACCGTCAAGATAATTAACCTGCTGTATCTGTTTTGCGGTACTACTGGAAGATACTACAGGCTCCAGATAGGTCCTGCTGTATACATAATTTTCTGTCTGTGTAAGATCCTGACCTTGCAGCGCTAATGACCCTAACAGAAAAAGTGTTTTTAAGAGCAAATATTTTTTCATGGTTTGTGTTAGTTTTTGTAGTTGTATTTTAATTCTTTCAGGATATTATTATTAGCATCCACTACAGACTGCAGCCTTCCTGCTGTATCATATTTATAAAACTCTCTTAGCCCTGTAGACGGAGTAATACTTGTTACCCCAATCAGCGGATCGTAGGTATACGTCGTAATGCTGGAATTCACAAAATCAGGCTGGTTTCTATAATCATCCAGGGCTTTTATCAATACCTTCTCTTTGTCTGCATCTGTATCCTCATTAGATTTTGCAATAATATCTGCAGCCAGACTCATTGCTTTATCATAAGTAATACCTTCTATCTTTGCAATCGGAAGGCTGTTGTTATAACCGTATATAATAGCTGTAGGGGTACTTCCTTTTGTAGTGTATTGAAGCACATTTCCATAAGCATCATATTGGTTATAATCAATGGTATTTTTAGCAGAGGATGGATTGTCCTTATCAAACTTCTGAGCAGCTACCGGTAAGATCATCTGATTGGTAGATGCATTTTTAGCATATACAGTTTTTGTCTTGGAGATGACTTTTCCGTCCTCTTTTCCTTCGGTTTGAATCGGAATGCTTACCATATTGGCACTTATCATATCAGCTTGGTTTTGATCCATCGCATACTGGAAAGTAGCTTCCGCTGTTGAGCCATCAAACGAACGTGTTTCAGTCTTTACAAGGTTAACTGGTTTATTAATATCACTTATGGAATAGGTATTATTAGTTTCCGAAGTAAGGATATTATTAAGATACGTTTTATTGTTTGCCTTAGTCAGTAACCATTTCCCGGATTCCACTACATAAAAATTATTAATTCTGCTGAAAGTCTGACTGTTTAATTCAAAGAAAGCAAATGAAGTGGAAAGAGCCAGGCTATAAGGTGAATTAGGTAAATGATCTGAAGACAATGAATTCTTCAATAGCATGTTTTCGTACTTATAACTTTTCTCCTGAAGCAGTTCTCCGCCCTCTGAAAATGATTTTTCATTCAACAAATTCCTGTTCAGAAACTGATAAGGATTCCAACCCATATCAGGAACTGTTATATCTAAATTACCCCCAATTGCAGAGAATTGATACATCTTTTTACCTTTTCCCAAGGTATTTTCAGTGACATATTCATAAGAAACCACATCTTTTCCCGAAAGACTTGAATTAATTGACTGATCTGCACTTAAAGCATAATTGCTGCACATAATCTGCTGAGTGGACCCAGTAGGCCTTGTCACACTATAATGTGTTTTTAAAAATTCTAATGGTGATGCAATACTCCCTGAAGACTGAGTACTTAAGTTACCCGGTTTCTTATATTCAAAAGTTCTTTTGGTATAATTGGTCTGGCCATCGAAGTCATTAATACTTTTTATCCTTAATCCTCCAACAATTGCATTTTGATTAACCGTAGTCTTATAGACCCGTCTCATTGAAACAGAAAATGACACAGAACAACCTGCTTCTGGATCATTGGACTGTAACATCACTCTCAATCTTTTTTTATAAGAAGGATTATGGGAATCCGGGGCTTCTAGAATGGGACCCTGAGCATCATTCTGAAATTGTGCTATTATCTTCCAGCTACCTGTTGTCTGCTGCTCTTCCAGGTAGCCATATCCATTGCTATTCTGTATGGATCCCGGATTTCCCGGCATATTATTGGCACAACTGTTTACCCAATCCACAAGATATGTTATCTTTTCTCCTGGTACGTTCGTATTCTCATTAAGGTAAAATTCAGGTCCTGTTTCTTCGGCGTAACCTGCGCCTGGATTCAAGACCCCAATTACATTTGATTTCGGAGTTGTTTCCTCCTGTGGAACAATCAATGTCTGCCAGATATTATTATTTTCATAAGTAAATGAAGATGATCCTTTGGTAGGATACTGTATTTTCTTAAGTATGTAAGCCTGTGAATATTGAGGATATACATTACGATTGCCGCCTTGTGTATAGTTTCTGTTGAAGTACTGCATATTGGGAATCAGTCCATAATTACTCTGACCATTATAATATCCCCATATATCTTGCGAAAAACTTCCCAAAAACGGTTTACCATTTTCATCATATTCAAAAGAATATTCTGTATTATCCAACAGGTTTTTGACTTTATTCAATTTCAGCCTGAAATTTTTATAAGGCTGATCTCCGCCATAAGTTTCAAAATAAGTGTGTTCAAGAGCCATTTTTTTAATGATTCTATCTTTGTACGTTCCTACAATTTCATTGAGTGCATAAGTACCGGACACCGCTCCATCCAGATCTTTCCTACCCTGTACACCCTGAATAGTATTAGCATAATTGAAAGTGAGTTTTTCATCATTGTGAATAATCTCGGTAAGCAAATCATCCATGTACATATTATTGGTTGTTACATGCTGACTCTTTCTGGAGTTTGCGCAATCTGCAATATTCTGTTCTATAGGAATATAAACATCTGTAAAACTGTAAGTAATATTACTATAAGACATTTTTTTTCCATACCTAAAGCTTACTTCCTCATTATTGGGAAATTTAATTTTTCCAAGAATAAATGAAGAAGTATAAGATTCTCCAAGGCTTCCTGTAGTAATAGTACTGGTTGAGTTCCCTTTTGATAATGTATAGATAACCCCTTTAGAATCTATAATCGTAAATTTATTATCCGCATAAGAAATTTTTACATCCTCATAAGGAATGGTTCTGAAGTTGCCGTTTGAATCTTTGATAAATGAACCTGAAACAGTGGGTAAGTTATAATGATAAATATCGGGCTGAGAATCCATGACCCCTTCTTTAATACTTGTCATTTTGTAGAAAACATCCGGTGGAAAGGTATTTAAATCCCCAGTTGCATAATCCCCAGGCTGCTGGGGAAACCATACTCCATTTTCAAGATCATCCTTCCCGTGCATTTCTACTGAAATACCATTCGGAATGGATAAAGACCAGCCTAATCCTGCTACGCCAGAGGTTTCATCTACTTTAATGCCTCCTGTATTATAGGTTAAACTAATAGGAATAGTTACCCCGTATCGGGTTTTGATTTCATATAAAGGGACGGAAACATTGAGTTTTCCAGTCCTATAATCTACCGGAAAGTCTCCTGCCTTAAACATACTGTAGGTTTCAGGAGTAGCAGGAAATATCTTTTGAATATCATTTTTTGTTCCGGGATCTATAGAGGCTTGCCCAAATATCATAATGCCTGACAATGCAGATGCCAGAAGTATTATTTTCTTCATGATTAATGTTTTTTTATTTCTTAATCAGCTTAGCATTCGCTGTTTTATTATTATCTGTTTTTATAGTCACCAGGTAAGCACCCTGTACCAAAGCCTGGGTATTCATCTTGGTAACTCTGTTCTTGGTTTTGAAGTTCTGTAGCTGTCTTCCACTCATATCATACAGCATAATATCAGCTTCTTTAAAATCAAAGCCGATTTCTACATAAGCATAATCCGATACAGGGTTTGGATAGATTTTGATATCGTATTTTTCAATCAGGTCATTAACTTGTTTATCACCCAGCTTTACAATCTTCCAGTTCTCTTTTCCTAGTTCCTTCGCACTCGTTCCAGCAAGGATTATGGAGCCATCGCGGTTCAGTTTCAAATCTGAAAGTCGCTCTTCTTTTTGTCTGGATTCTCCTGCTACATGTTTTCGCCACTGTTCATTTCCGTTGCCATCCAGATACAGCATCCAGAAGGTTTCATCATCTTTTTCTATTCTCCCTTCGGCTTGGGTATAACCGCCTAACAGAATTCCTTTTGAAGATTTGTCATCTGCGGAATGGATCACACTCATTCCCATCAGGATATCGCGGTTTTTGAAATTGTAGGATTTTTGCCATTGCTCATCGCCTCTTTCATTGAGGGCAATCAGCCATAGATCTGTGCCTTCTTCAATGCCTACCGTTTTGTTTCCGGATCTTTCGGATCGGGATTCTCCACCGATGATATAACCGTTTGCCGTTAAAGCCAATGTTCTGATATGATCGTCTCCTTTACCCCCAAAGTTCTTTTCCCATTCTACTTTGCCGTTTTTGTCTAGTTTAACGATCCAATAGTCGCCTTCACCGAAGTTGCTGCTTTGTTTTGAGGTAGCAGATATCAGGTTATAGGTAGCAGTACTTCCAGTCAAAGATTTACTTTCAGGAGTTCTAGCCCCGGATCCTAAATCACCAACTTCGGAACTTCTGGAATAAACTCCCAGTAAGGCTCCGCCATCCTTTGTTGGAATCATCTTTTCAACTTCGTCCAAGCCCTTTCCACCTAAGATCAATTGGGACAGTTCCTTTCCATCTTTATCCAGTCTGGTGATCCAGACATCTTTAGAACCATAGCCTTGGGATGAGTTTTGTACATTTCCAGCGACAAAAAAGCCCAAGTCTGTACTTTGAAT
>NZ_JAGIPR010000024.1 GCF_017877355.1 Chryseobacterium jejuense
CGTAATAGAAAGACAAACTCCTTATATTAATACTTATAAATTTGCATCTTAAATTTTAACAATTTTTATTTGCTTCGTGTCATAGAATGCGCAGCAGGTCAGGAATTCACAATTTCGAACTCTCTCTTACTAAATTCTTGGTAAAAATCATCAAATAAAATATTGTTTGAAAAATATTTCTCAAAGTTTTTATATCCCTTTATTTTTAAAATTGGTGTTTTTTCCCTTTTTTTAATTGATGCACTGATACTGATTAAACAATCTATAAATGAATTTATTTCGGTTCCAAAATATCCATATGAATTAAAAAAAGCTTTACCAATTTCATAATAGACATCCAAATCTGCTCTGACTTTTGACAAGTCAATTTCTATAATCGGATTCGTGTTATCTATTGTTTCTCTAACTCCATTCAATAGGCAACATCCTCTTAAGTAATAATACTTTTGCTTATCATTTAATTCATACCATTTTATTTTTTCTTTTTTGTCAGTGAGAAGTTTAAAATTATCTATATATCCCTGATTATATATCCATAAAGGATCGTCAAGGACTCCTATTAGAATAATTTCTCTGTTTTTAATTAAAATATCCGAGATATTAAAATAATAATCGTTTTTAAAAGTTTTAAGGCCTTTAAACGAAACTCTAATAATTATATTCTGCTTAGAGACTTCTCTAAATTGAAGATTGATAGACTTAATATCATCTCTTTTGATAACTATTTTGTCAAAATCTTTTTTACGAATCAGTTTTATGTATTTTGTTGATAATAGCGTTTTTTCTTCTGATAAAAAATTTATTTCCATTTTACTGCTGAGCTTGTTGGTATTTGTATAATTTTATTATAATCATGATTGATAACTAATCCCCATTTTCCATCTGGATGTTGAACAATTCGACTGCTATTTAACCCTACGGTACCTGGTACATCTTTTATTTGCCATTCTAATGCTCCATTCCATTTGGAGTTACGTTGTACTGTTCTTGGTAATCCAAAATCATCAAGTCTTGGGACTCCTCTTCCTGCTAAGATTTCAGTGAAATCATTTGTTACAGTTTTCGGTAAATTTTTAGGGTCAATTCTTAGAGGACCTGCTCCCCAAATATTTGACATTTCGGCTCGGGAAAGAGTCTTTATCTCTGTTTTAACAATAGAAGACTCTGCCTTTATAATCCCAGGTGCAGCTCTTCCTCCAGATGTAATTATCGCAATTGCTGCAAGCCCCAGTGCCGCCTCTCTATTTTCAGGCTCAGCATTTGCTGCAAGGATTCCAAGAATATCCCATACACTATCCATCATTTGGGCTGAGCCATTGTGAAGAACGGGCTTCTTTATTATTCTTAGAATTTCTTCATCAGAAAGAGGACGAGGAAGAATTCCCATCCCCTGTAGTCCTCCTTTTACACCTGCACCTGTATAACAATAAGAACAACTAGGTAGATTACTACTGGTAGCCATTGCTCTTATTGGAGCATTCAGTACAATCTCCCCCACATCAATAGGGCTGGTTGCTGTTCCTATAGATTGTGGATTACCGGGACCAGAGCCTCCAGGGATTGGATCACCCTCCAAACCTGTGGGATCTGTAAAAAAGATAGGGTTTTGGTAAGCATATCCGTAAGGATCTAATGTCTTTCCGCTTAAAGGATCATGCTGCCCAAAGATTCCCAGTTCAGGTACATAGAATCTGGCTCCTAAATCATAGAATCCGTTTTCCTGTAATTCTTGCCCTAGGAATTTATACTTGTAGTTAGTCCCGAATTCAGTTAAAAGAGAACTACTGTTATACCCTTCATGCTTCAACCCAAAGGGATAATAATTGCTTTCTTCCTGAATCATTATTCCACCTCCATCAGCTTTGCTGTAACTGAACCTTACATTTCCCAGAAAGTCTTTATAATTGCAGCCTAAAGATTATTTATCGATGGTATAAGCCATTACATTTTTGTAATGGCTTATTAGGTTACAAATCTGTATTTCTATTTTTTATTATCCTCCCCATATATTTTCTTCAAATTTTCAATTTGGTAAGCCTTCTGTAAAGAATCTTCTCTTCTTTCTTTTGCAACAACTTCCGGAGCATAGGGTCCAACTTGGTCTTTTCTTGCTTGCCTGTCTAAACAATAAAATGAAAAAATGAAATTTCCAATAATCAATAATACTATTCCAAACACTACCCAACTTCCTATTATATTTTTCCTCTTTGATAATTGATCAAACTCTGAAATAATACTTTTCCATTTATTTTTATAATGAAAAATAAAATAATCAGTTATAGTTACACCTGTAATTATTACAAACCATACTATAATAGTTCCCATGATATTTGAAGATGGATCAATGAGAATTTTATAATAAATCAAAATAGAAATAATTGTCCATATCTCTAACACTCCTATTGCCATACTTGCTTTCCCTTCACTCCACCATTTTGAAGGAGCAGCATCGGACATCTTATAAAATTTATAAAATAAATATTGGTATGCTTTTTTTATTAACATAATTAAAATTTTTGTGAGCCATAAGGAGCTGTTATAAACCCAGGCATGATGGCTGCATTGTCAGATTGTATACTTTGGTAGTCATTTCCATAACCTTCCCAGCCACCAGGATAAAAAGCATCAACACCAAAATATAATATTCCTGCTGCAGGATTTACCCAAGTTCCATACGCTCCTATAGTAGTATTCAAACCGGCTTTTGCAGGATGTACTATATTAGTTGATTCTGGATTATAGTAATAATTAAAAGCTCCTCTTGCATCCATTGCAACTCCTCCCCAAAAAGAAGCTTTGCCCAATAAATTTCCTATTTTACCTAATCCCATTGTCTTTGTGTATTGATTCTTAATAAAAACATTCCCATTCGCATTAGGACGATATAGTCTAATAGATGAACCTGTTGTAGTAATTCGGGTCTGTCCCGAAAGTTTTTCTAAACTTAACGCAGCTCCTCCGAGTCCCCAATTTGCTCGTCCCCCAAAAGTATACCACTCAGGGGTATTATCCGGTTGATAAGGATAGAAGTTCTTATAAGATCTTCTGATTTCCGGTATATTAGGTGTTGCAGTATTTTGTAATTTTGGCGCAGAAATCCCTCCTCCATTACATACTAAACAATTAGAAGGCATTATAGATGGAATATTGGATGCCACCGCTTTTACAGGAGAATTCAATATCACTTCCCCCACATCAATAGGACTGGCTGCTGTTCCTATGGATTGTGGATTGCCAGTACCTGAGCTACCTGGTACAGGATCACCTTCTAGACCTGTTGGATCTGTAAAGAAAATAGGGTTTTGGTAAGCATATCCATAAGGGTCTAATGTCTTGCCGCTTAAAGGATCATGCTGTCCAAAGATTCCCAGTTCTGGTATATACAATCTTGCTCCAAGATCATAAAAAACTTTTTCCTGTAGCTCCTAAGAACTTATAATTTTTATAATTGCTCTGCCCGAAGAACGAGTTTCCGGTCTTTATTCATCCCAAATGTATAGTAATCATTGGCATCTGCGCTGTTTCTCCCGAAACGTAGCTTTTGTCTAATAAACTTTTATACTGCTAAATATAGCCGTTTTTAGAGAACAAAATAAAAAAACACTACAATTGCAGTGTTTTTTATTATTCAATGTATGAACCAGAAGCTTGAATAAATGAGATAAAAATCACTAATTGTAGTTAGTCCCATAAGTTAAAATAATATTTTGCAAACAACAACATTCCTTCATTTTGTATCTTTTGTAGTTCGTCAAAATCCATTTCATTTGGGGGGATTAGTAAACTTTTAAATGAGAATATTATTTTTTCTAATATGATAACCCATTCTTTATTTATTAAACTTATTTCCTCTTCTGAATATTCTATATTCTGATCTAAAGTAAATGGCAAATTATATTCTTCTATCCATAAAGGTATAGACATAATGTTATCATTTTCTACTTCACTTTTATACGCCTCAAGCTTAGGCACAATAAACTCGGCAATTGAATATTTTAAATCCCACTTTTCCATTATTTTAAAATTTTAGTATAATCATGTCCCTTAACTACTCCAATGATTTCCACTTGGTTAGAAACTTCTTTAAAAATAACACGCCCTGCTCCTCTACCAGTTCCCGTACCAGGCATATCAATTGCTTTAAAACCTTTTAAATCCTTAGAAAGAGAGTGAATATTACCACCCGCTTTACCACTTGCAACTTGTTCTATAATATTATCAAAAGTTCCAACCGCATCTTTACCCCAAGCTTTCTCAATTGTTTTTTCTAATGTTCCCGGATGCAATACTGTTTTCCTTTCATAATTTATTCCAGCTCCCCAAATATTTGACATTTCGGCTCGAGAAAGAGTTTTCATCTCAGTTTTAACAATAGAAGCCTCTGCCTTTATAATCCCAGGTGCAACTCTTCCTCCAGATGTAATTATGGCAATTGCCGCAAGTCCCAACGCTGTTTCTCTATTTTCAGGTTTAGCATTTGCAGCAAGAATCCCAAGAATATCCCATACACTATCCATCATTTGGGCTGAGCCATTATGTAGAATCGGCATGCTGACTCTCCTTAAAGCTTCTTCATGAGAAAGAGGACGAGGAAGAATTCCCATATTCTGCAATCCCCCTTTTACTCCTGCACCTGTATAACAATAAGAACAACTAGGCAGATTACTACTTGAAGCCATTGCCCTAATTGGAGCATTCAGTACAATTTCTCCTACATCAATAGGGCTGGTTGCTGTTCCTATAGATTGTGGATTACCGGGACCAGAACCTCCTGGTACAGGCTCACCTTCTAGACCTGTTGGATCTGTAAAGAAAATAGGGTTTTGGTAAGCATATCCATAAGGATCTAATGTCTTTCCACTTAAAGGATCATGCTGCCCAAATATGCCCAGTTCAGGTACGTAAAACCTAGCTCCTAGATCATAAAAACCATTCTCCTGTAATTCCTGGCCTAAGAATTTATACTT
>NZ_JAGIPR010000025.1 GCF_017877355.1 Chryseobacterium jejuense
TCCATCAGCATTTTGTGATGGGCGGAAAGAAGAACCCTTTGTCTTTGTTTCGGTTTTCATATGTTCTGTGTTTAGTTTAGTGTTAAAGATAGCAATATTTTATAAATTGGTTTGATTACTTACAGCACAAAATGTTTGATTTGTAATTTGGTTTTCATGTACTTTGTGTTTTTGATTAGTATTAAAATAACAATTTTTATAAATCTCATACAATATTAATAAAAGATTCAAAATTTACTTCTGATAAAAAAGACTGTCTTCAATAGGGACAGTCTTTTTTTTGTACAGTATTTTAACCTTAAGGGTATGTATTACATTGTTTTGAAGTAAAATATTATGGTCTGCTGTCCGCACGATAATCAACACTCAAAACTTTACCTGTATTTGCGTTTATTTTATAATCCCAAAATCCCCCAGGATACATATCTTTTGTGACTGACCAGATATCTTTATCCAAAGAAATTTTTAAACTTCTTCTTTCAACATCGCTGTGGGCATTAAGTATTTTCCCATTGCAGTCATTTGATTTCAGTTCATCAATAACTTTCTCAGCGGTTATTTTATCTTTTTCTACTTCTTTATTAAAGAAATTAACGTATAAATTTTCTTTATTCGATTCGTTTACCTCTCTGATCATGGGTTCTTTTTGTAAGAGCTCCAAAAGATCGTTTAATTTAATTTTTACATTTTTAGCAAAGTCAGTATAATCAGTAGTCTTTACAAGATACCCCTTCTGGTCGTAGTCTTTAACAATTAAATTATTATAAAAAGGTTCCATCATCATTTCACCCATAAAAACTTCAGACTCTTTCTGAATTGTTCCGGAAGGATAAAAATCTTTTACTTTTTTGAAAAGCGCTGGTGGGGGAGAAATAACCGTTTTAGTATAGTATTTCTTATTGCCATCATCTTTATTATCCCAGAATGAATACTCTATAATTGTTCCGTCTGATAATACCTCTTTTTTAGGGGGAAGCTTTTTTTCATCTTCCATGCTTACTACATCAGGATAATTTTCAAACCTTTTCGTATCAAATCTTTCTGTATTCTTAATTTTTTCTTTTGGATAAATAATGTTTCCTTTCTGCTCCTGTCCGCTACAAGAGTATATCATTATTGATATAGCTATATAAATAATTATCTCTTTCATTTAAAAATCTTCTCAACCTCAAGAAAATGAACCTATTTTTTTTAATATCTTACGTTGATCTACTTTATTAGGGCCTATTCTCAAAATGATATTTTTTGTTTGATACAACCCCTGTTTGAGCATTGACTTCTACAGTAACCCATCCCACAGGATAGAAATCTTTTTTTATAATCCATTTTGGATCGGTGTATGAAATTTCTAAACTTTCCCTGTCATTTCTATCATTTTTGTTCAAAAAGAAACCGTTCAATGTATACTGATTTTCCGGATTTTCTTTTTTAAGATTTTCTTGAAAAAACTGAATGAGAAGACGTGGTGTTATTTCATCTATATTTTTTTCTTCAAAAAAAAGCTCTTTAAGTTTTTTCTGTTCTTCTGAACTTAAGTTATCAAGTATGGGTTCTTTTTCCAGTAGGGAAAATAATTTGGGAAGATTCACTTTTTTATTTTCAAATATCTTTTCATTATTTTCAATTTTTTCCAGGACACCACCTTTATCATAATATTTTGTTTCTCCCACTAAGGTATATTTTGCATTGGGATAAGGGTTTAAAATCCCCACATACGTTTCATATTCCACCGCAATTTTCCCGTTGGAGTAAAATCTTTTTATTGTTTTTAATAAAGCTGGTTCTTGTGGGGTAATGCTTTTAAAATAAGTTATCTCGTTGCCATCTGCCGAAGAAAATAATTCTTGTTTTTCACCAGTGGCTAATTTTGTTTCAACGGTCCATGGATTGAGCATATTTTTTGTTAATTGCTCATCCTTCAGTTTTTCATAGGAGGATATATCAAAAGTTTCTGTATTCACAATTTTTTCTTTAGGATAAGTAATATTATTTTTTTGTCCATCACAAGAATGAAAAATTAAAATAAAAAGGATGATTAGATTATATAGTTTCATTTTAAGTTCGGATTGATTTTTTTCCATTGGAATTTATTAGTTGAAAAACGATTTTTTAACTTTTTATGGGTATAATCCATAATGTTATCTGTTTTATATAACTCAAATGTATATGGGCTGTCATTATCAAACGTATGATAAAGTCCCATTGCATGTAATAGCTCGTGTGCCATGGTACTTACTGACCTTCCTCTTTTAGGACGATCAAATACCACTACAGAGCTATTTGGGGTATCAATATGATCTGCCTCTCCATTTATAGCTATATCAGCTCCTTTAAGCATATAAATCCTATAATACTTACTATATTTATCTTTATTACCCTTAATTTTATAAAAGGCATCATCTAAATGGCTATGTATGCTAACAATAGAAGAATTATCAAGCTTTTCCCCCGATTTAAACCAAAAATTAAACCAAGCACTATCTACATTAATCGGAGTTTTGTATGCTTCAATTAAAGGATTAATATAAGATTGCTTAAGAGCATTGGTTAAAACTTGTTGTTCATTGGGTATGAAATGACCAATATATCCGTTATTTTCAACAGGTATAATAACGATATTAATATTTTTGTTGTTGTTATTAGGAAGAATTTTTATTTCTCCTACTTTTTCCTTTAACTTATTTTTTGTAGCAATAACTCTAATGGTTTCTGGTGTAGAAAATGCTTTTTTACATTTTATGATTAGAGATCCCTCATCATGATTAATTCCTTTTTTTACAGTAAACTGTTTCATAATGATGAGTTCAAATACATCTGTATTGTAAGCATAGTGAAGTTTATCTGCTTTTTCCCCAACATGAATAATAGTGTCTAAAATGGCCTTTTCTCCAACATTTAAAGTCATATTAGGTACATAATAAGTCCCTTTATAAACACTAAATGTACTATAATCCTTTAATATTGCATTATATTTTTTGGGATTGGCAGTAAATTTAGACCCAGCATCTGTAGCATAAACAGCTCCATATTTTCCTATAATACCGTTATATGGTACGTCTGTTTCCATTTTGCTATCGCCTACCCTTATCCAATCAAAACCAAATTCTCCTTTCCATTCTTTTGTTGGTCTAAAAAAAACTGCACATTTAGACAATGTAGGTGAGGGTGGTGGTGTTCCCGGATCACCAGAGTGAGAAATCCCGTCTCCCCCCTGTTCAGAGTAAACGTCTGATGCAGACTCTGTAATAGATGCCTCTGAATAATAATGAAGATCGTTCTCTACGACTTCAAAAATCTTACCTTTTACAATTCTTAATCTACCCATCGTTTTAAGCTTAATGAGATTTTCCTATTTCTCCACTTCTGTTATCAATAGTGCTTTTTGCATGTTTATTAATTGAGGCGTTGGTACTGGTTTCTATTCCTCCTTCACTATTGACTACAGTCTTCCCTTTCTTGGTTTCACTATGTACATCACCTTCGATAATCTCGGTAAGTTTTCCGGTGATAAATGTGCTTGCATTTCCAATTACAGAAGTCAGTTTCATAGCTCCAACACTCTCAGTATTGTTCAGCCC
>NZ_JAGIPR010000026.1 GCF_017877355.1 Chryseobacterium jejuense
ATGATAAAGGATTTTTAAAAATAAAATAAAAACTGGCGGCGGCCTACTCTCCCGCGTTAGCAGTACCATCGGCGCTGGTGGGCTTAACTTCTGTGTTCGGAATGGGAACAGGTGAGCCCCACCGCTAAAACCACCCTAAAGGTTGTATATAAGATATCAGAACTGAGATCTCAGATTTCAGACTTTTATTCGTCTGGTATCTGATGTCTTACATCTGACATCTGTTTTAAGCGATAAAAACTTTCACAAAGAGCTAACCTTGCTGCACTTCCGTGCGCCATATTAGGCTATAAATCTACGGGTAATTAGTACTACTCGGCTATGACATTACTGTCTTTACACCTATAGCCTATCAACGTGGTCATCTCCCACGACCCTTAAAAGATGTCTCATCTTGAGGCGAGTTTCGCACTTATATGCTTTCAGTGCTTATCTCTTCCAAACGTAGCTACTCAGCAGTGCACCTGGCGGTACAACTGATACACCAGAGGTTTGTTCAATTCGGTCCTCTCGTACTAGAATCAAGCCCTCTCAAACATCTAACGCCCGCAATAGATAGAGACCGAACTGTCTCACGACGTTCTGAACCCAGCTCGCGTGCCACTTTAATGGGCGAACAGCCCAACCCTTGGGACCTTCTCCAGCCCCAGGATGTGACGAGCCGACATCGAGGTGCCGAACCTCCCCGTCGATGTGAGCTCTTGGGGGAGACTAGCCTGTTATCCCCGGAGTACCTTTTATCCTATGAGCGATGGCCCTTCCATACGGAACCACCGGATCACTATGTCCTGCTTTCGCACCTGATCGACTTGTTGGTCTCACAGTCAAGCACCCTTATGCCATTACACTCTACGCACGGTTACCAAGCGTGCTGAGGGTACCTTTGAAAGCCTCCGTTACTCTTTTGGAGGCGACCACCCCAGTCAAACTACCCACCACGCAATGTCCTTCTAAAAGAAGTTAGGCTCCAAGTAAGTAAAGGGTGGTATTTCAACGTTGGCTCCACCTACACTAGCGTGCAAGCTTCAAAGCCTCCCACCTATCCTACACATTACTTACTCAAAGTCAATACGAAGTTATAGTAAAGGTTCACAGGGTCTTTTCGTCCCATTGCGGGTACTCGGCATCTTCACCGAGACTACAATTTCACAGAGCTCATGGTTGAGACAGTGCCCAGATCGTTACACCATTCGTGCAGGTCGGAACTTACCCGACAAGGAATTTCGCTACCTTAGGACCGTTATAGTTACGGCCGCCGTTTACTGGGGCTTCAGTTAATGCCTTCGGTTTAACCCTAAGCACCTTCCTTAACCTTCCAGCACCGGGCAGGTGTCAGACCCTATACTGCATCTTTCGATTTTGCAGAGTCCTGTGTTTTTGATAAACAGTCGCCTGGGCCTCTTTACTGCGGCCACCATTGCTGATGGCGTCTCTTCTCCCGAAGTTACGAGACTATTTTGCCTAGTTCCTTAACCATGATTCACTCTAGCACCTTAGGATTCTCTCCTCGACTACCTGTGTCGGTTTTGGTACGGGTTGCTTCACTTCGGCTTTTCTTGGAAGCACTTTCCCTACAGCAGCTTCGCCCGAAGGCTAGGCCTTGACTATTCCGTCAGTCTCCAGTAAGTACGGCACTCCGTCCCCTTTTTAGTGTGAGCAAGTATGGGAATATTAACCCATTGTCCATCCACTACCCCTTTCGGGTTCGCGTTAGGTCCCGACTAACCCTCAGCTGATTAGCATGGCTGAGGAAACCTTAGTCTTTCGGTGAGCGGGTTTCTCGCCCGCTTTATCGTTACTTATGCCTACATTTTCTTTTCTATCCGCTCCACAATGCCTCACAGCACTGCTTCGGCGCAAATAGAATGCTCTCCTACCAGATGTATCTAAAATACAAATCCATAGCTTCGGTAATATGTTTATGCCCGATTATTATCCATGCCGGACCGCTCGACTAGTGAGCTGTTACGCACTCTTTAAATGAATGGCTGCTTCCAAGCCAACATCCTAGCTGTCAATGCAGTCCAACCGCGTTGCTTCAACTTAACATATATTTTGGGACCTTAGCTGTTGGTCTGGGTTCTTTCCCTCTCGGACATGGACCTTAGCACCCATGCCCTCACTGCCGTAGAACATTTATTAGCATTCGGAGTTTGTCAGGAATTGGTAGGCGATGAAACCCCCGCATCCAATCAGTAGCTCTACCTCTAATAAACTTATATACGACGCTGCACCTAAATGCATTTCGGAGAGTACGAGCTATCTCCCAGTTTGATTGGCCTTTCACCCCTACCCACAGGTCATCCGAAGACTTTTCAACGTCAACCGGTTCGGTCCTCCACTCTGTGTTACCAGAGCTTCAACCTGCCCATGGGTAGATCACAAGGTTTCGCGTCTAATCCTACTAACTATACGCCCTATTCAGACTCGCTTTCGCTCCGGCTCCGGTACTTAATACCTTAACCTCGCTAGTAAAATTAACTCGTAGGCTCATTATGCAAAAGGCACGCCGTCACCCAACATGTGGGCTCCGACCGCTTGTAGGCGTACGGTTTCAGGTTCTATTTCACCCTTCTATTCGAAGTGCTTTTCACCTTTCCTTCACAGTACTTGTTCACTATCGGTCTTTCAGGAGTATTTAGCCTTGGAGGATGGTCCCCCCATATTCAGACAGGATTTCACGTGTCCCGCCCTACTCATTTATCACTTAAATATGCCTTTCATATACGGGGCTATCACCCTCTACGGCTGTTCTTTCCAGAACATTCTATTAAACATAAATTAGCTTTTGGGCTAATCCGCTTTCGCTCGCCACTACTTACGGAATCTCTTCGATTTCTTTTCCTCCGGGTACTTAGATGTTTCAGTTCTCCGGGTTTGCTC
>NZ_JAGIPR010000027.1 GCF_017877355.1 Chryseobacterium jejuense
CGGGTTGCCCCATTCGGACATCTGCGGATCAATTCGTGTGTGCCAATCCCCGCAGCTTTTCGCAGCTTACCACGTCCTTCGTCGCCTCTGAAAGCCTAGGCATCCGCCATACGCCCTTAACGATTTCTTTCCTAATAATTATATTAGTTCAGTATTTTTTGATAAACTTACGTCTATCGATATTTTTATAAACTCGGCACTCGAAAGTGCTCGGTTATCTCTTTGTGATGTCTTTACCGTTAATGTCAATGATCTTAATGTCTTCTTGTCCTACCGATGAACAGATATTGTTTTTGGCTCTATCCGTAACTTTTAAATCAGTATTCCAAAACTGTGGAGAATAAGGGAGTCGAACCCTTGACCTCCTGCGTGCAAGGCAGGCGCTCTAGCCAGCTGAGCTAATTCCCCCTCTAGTAGAAATTTTAAATCCTAGATTATAAATTTTAAATGAAACATGCGTTATAATCTAAAATATATAATTTTTAATCTATAATTCCCTTCAATTAGTAGTCTCGGGCAGGCTCGAACTGCCGACCTCTACATTATCAGTGTAGCGCTCTAACCAGCTGAGCTACGAGACTTCATTATTAATTTTAAATTTTAAATTGAAAATTTTAAATGATTATTTAAATCTAAAATCTATAATTTATAATCTAAAATCTCTCTATCCCTTTACTAATTTCTAGTGGGTTTTGTATTGTTAATATAACCAACCAAACAAAAAACTAAAGCCTTACTTTAAGTAAGTACATGTATCTTGCGATACTAATTTTGTTTATCGTCTTTTAGACGCTCTAAAATGAGATGTTCCAGCCGCACCTTCCGGTACGGCTACCTTGTTACGACTTAGCCCTAGTTACCTGTTTTACCCTAGGCAGCTCCTGTTACGGTCACCGACTTCAGGTACCCCAGACTTCCATGGCTTGACGGGCGGTGTGTACAAGGCCCGGGAACGTATTCACCGCGCCATGGCTGATGCGCGATTACTAGCGATTCCAGCTTCATAGAGTCGAGTTGCAGACTCCAATCCGAACTGAGACCAGCTTTCGAGATTTGCATCACATCGCTGTGTAGCTGCCCTCTGTACTGGCCATTGTATTACGTGTGTGGCCCAAGGCGTAAGGGCCGTGATGATTTGACGTCATCCCCACCTTCCTCTCTACTTGCGTAGGCAGTCTCACTAGAGTCCCCAACTTAATGATGGCAACTAGTGACAGGGGTTGCGCTCGTTGCAGGACTTAACCTAACACCTCACGGCACGAGCTGACGACAACCATGCAGCACCTTGAAAAATGTCCGAAGAAAAGTCTATTTCTAAACCTGTCATTTCCCATTTAAGCCTTGGTAAGGTTCCTCGCGTATCATCGAATTAAACCACATAATCCACCGCTTGTGCGGGCCCCCGTCAATTCCTTTGAGTTTCATTCTTGCGAACGTACTCCCCAGGTGGCTAACTTATCACTTTCGCTTAGTCTCTGATTCCGAAAAACCAAAAACGAGTTAGCATCGTTTACGGCGTGGACTACCAGGGTATCTAATCCTGTTCGCTCCCCACGCTTTCGTCCATCAGCGTCAGTTGTTGCTTAGTAACCTGCCTTCGCAATTGGTGTTCTAAGTAATATCTATGCATTTCACCGCTACACTACTTATTCCAGCTACTTCAACAACACTCAAGACTTGCAGTATCAATGGCAGTTTCACAGTTAAGCTGTGAGATTTCACCACTGACTTACAAATCCGCCTACGGACCCTTTAAACCCAATAAATCCGGATAACGCTTGCACCCTCCGTATTACCGCGGCTGCTGGCACGGAGTTAGCCGGTGCTTATTCGTATAGTACCTTCAGCTAGATACACGTATCTAGGTTTATCCCTATACAAAAGAAGTTTACAACCCATAGGGCCGTCGTCCTTCACGCGGGATGGCTGGATCAGGCTCTCACCCATTGTCCAATATTCCTCACTGCTGCCTCCCGTAGGAGTCTGGTCCGTGTCTCAGTACCAGTGTGGGGGATCACCCTCTCAGGCCCCCTAAAGATCGCAGACTTGGTGAGCCGTTACCTCACCAACTATCTAATCTTGCGCGTGCCCATCTCTATCCACCGGAGTTTTCAATATCAACTGATGCCAGTCAATATATTATGGGGTATTAATCTTCCTTTCGAAAGGCTATCCCCCAGATAAAGGCAGGTTGCACACGTGTTCCGCACCCGTGCGCCGCTCTCAAGTCTCCGAAGAGACTCTACCGCTCGGCTTGCATGTGTTAGGCCTCCCGCTAGCGTTCATCCTGAGCCAGGATCAAACTCTCCATTGTATGTTTGTCTGACTCACTCAAAGTTTTTTAACGCTTTAGTTTTTCCTTACTTGGTTGTTATATTGTATGTCAATGATCTTTATATCTTTCGCTTTTTAATGAAGCACTCTTCTCTGTCAGTGGCGCTTCATATTTGCGAGTGCAAAAGTAATTATTTATTTTGATATGACCAAGTGTTCCGAAAGAAAATTTTAAAGTTTTTTTTAACTAACCTTAACCCTTTCAAAAACCTCAATCTCTCTACTCCTGCGCTCCCTTAATTGGGACTGCAAAGATAAGAACTTTATTCTAACTCACAAATTTTATCTGATAAAATTAAAAGCTTTTTTTTTCGTCC
>NZ_JAGIPR010000028.1 GCF_017877355.1 Chryseobacterium jejuense
TATTGAGGTACTAAATTAAAAATCTTTCTTTCTTAAGCCGTCTATCATTGCTATTCCGGCCATTTTTGTTAAGTTTCTCCAGGTAGGTTCCATGGAATAGCTTGCCATATTTTTTGCAAGATGGTCAAATGCTTTCTGGTTGGTACGAAGCATATGTCCAGGAGATACAAATTTGTCGTAAACAATTGATTTTTCAATATTTTCAAAGCCCAGCAGATTTCCGAAATTACCGGAACCGGATACCATTTCTTTACCTTGCTCATTTCCACCCCAAGTCAGATAAGGGCTTAAAAATACAAATACAGGAATAGTATTTACGGCTATTCCTCCATATTTCAGATGGGTTACTGCGGTGTCTAATTCATGCTGATGAGCCTTTTTGGTGTCTTCATCTATAAGAAGCATACATCCCAATGAACCCAATAGTTTATCATTACAGAATGCAGTAGCTTTTGGTAAAAAATCTTTGGCATTGGCTGGTACGTCTAATGCGACTTCATCCATAATTTGGCAGAATGCTTCGTTTTGTGTGGCATAGCTGTCCTCTTCACAGTCTGCAATAAGCATAAAATTGGCATGTTTGAATCTGCCGTTTTCAGGTTTTAAGATTTCTGCATTCGGATAGGCTTTTTTGAAACCTTCCTCTGCTTTATCTGTTCCCGGATAATAAGCTCCGGCAGCCGGAGTATCTTCAGAAAGAGCTTTTCTCAGAGCATTTAAAAATTCATTTCTCTGCTCCCAATGTCTGGAAGTCACCAGAGTTTGCGGGCGTCCGCATACAGCACCGCCATTGAGCTTGGCAACGGTAGCAATCTGATTAGCCTGGTGTTCCATTTCTTTTTTCGTCCAGGGTCTGTCGCCGGGAACTATAATGCAAGGGTTATTGCCACCACACTCTGCTACCATAGGGGTATTAGTATTGCTCATAATTGCTTTGGCCGTTCCTGTTCCACCTGTGAAATAGATGGCCGTTAAACCATCAATTGTTGTAAGTTCACGTCCTTGGTCTGCTGAAACAAAGCGTAAGGCTCCAAAATCAATAATAGGTTTGAAAATCTTTTCCCAGATCGCATCAGTTTCTTCGTTCAGATGATGTGGTTTGTGGATGACTGCTTTGTTATCGTAAAAAAGGGCTTTTACCATTTCGAGTGATGAACTGTAATTTCCAGCTCCCAAAATGGCAGTTACCCCGGCTGGCTTTTCTAAAGGATTTACCTGCTTCGGAGTTCCTTTTACACGTAAATGTCCGCTTTGTGTTCCGCTGAGTACTTTATCCTTGGCATCCATTGGGAATACGTGTACATCATAGGTGTCGTCATTTACTTTGGTAATATTCAAAGGTTTTGGCATTTCACCCTTCGCGATGGATTCGTAAAGCTGTATGCAGGCCGAAACGTTTCCTGCCAATGGAACTGCCGTTGCAAATACCGATTCAGCATGTGTGTAAATGTCTTCACCCATGATGGTGTTTTTCATTTTTTGGTCTGAGGTGCCCAAATCGTCTGCATACTTTTTCAGATTATTCTGTACTTCTTCCAGTAAGTGAAGTTTTTCCACTACTGAGGTTTCTGCCCATTTCTTAGGGTCTAATTGATTAAAAGCTTCTTGTGCTGTCATTGTAAATAACTTTTTTAAATCATTAATAATTAATGATATTCATTTATAAATGAATATTCATTCGGTTTTTATGTTAATTTTTTTTTACCTAATAGCTTTCCATATTCTTTCTATATTTTGGTCTATCATATGTTCTGTAACTTCAACATTATCTTTAAGTTGTACCTGAACCAGTGCGATCACAGCATTATAAATAAATCGGATTAGCAGCACAATATTAATAGGCTGAAATGATCTGTTCTCAAGTCCCTCAGCCATAAGGTCTACAGACTGCTGATAATATGTTCTTCCCAATTCTGTAATTTCTTTTGATATATATGGTGAATAATTGAGGGTATTCACAACAAAAAAATGCGTAGGATTGTCTACATAATAATGATGTACTTTTCTGCCTAAAATAAAAAAACGATCCTTGTAAGAAGCTTTCATTTCTGAGTCAGAAAGATTAACCGCTTTACCAAACGATTCTTGAATATGCAGAAATAATCCTTCAACCAATTCATCCTTACTTTTAAAATGTAAATACATTGTTCCTACGGCAACTCCCGACTCTTTTGAAAGTTGTGCCATTGAAGTCTGTTGCAG
>NZ_JAGIPR010000029.1 GCF_017877355.1 Chryseobacterium jejuense
CCATGATGTTGAACCTGTTTTTGCACAACTCAAACACAACAAAAATTTTAAACGATTCATGCTTCGGGGAAAAAATAAAGTCGAGGTAGAAATCGGCATACTTGCAATTGCCCACAATCTGAACAAAATGTCAAAAGCAGCCTAAAACAGACTGCTTTTTTGACTTATATCTTCTTTTTTTCAAGATATTTTTTTTTAAATCAAAATATCGAAATCTTTTTTCAATGAAATACAAAAAAGAGACTGTCCTTTTGAGACAGCCTCTTTTGTTTATTTATTCTAGAATCTTTTGATAACAATTTTCTCCATAATGACCAAAGCAGAGAAAAATGTTTTTATCTTTTTTTTTGAAAGAAGTTATATAAGTTGTATTAGTGTCTTCTACATCCTCTGGAAAAGCAATTAAATCTTTGTCTAAATTTAGATAAAATTTTGAAAGTGTTATAGATTGATTATCTATTTTATATTTTGAATCGTAATCCAATAACTTTTTCCCTTCCCTATTATAAATAACCCTATTGTACACTCCATCTCTGTGAATTGTCAGGGTATCATATGTATTTTTATATGATACAGGCGAATATTTTCCATACATATCTTCATTACTAATATTTTGGCACGAAAATAAAAAAGGTAATAAAATTAAACTTATACTTTTTTTCATATTTATCAAATTTAAGATGTTCGATTTAAAATCAAGGTCTTGTTAATATAGATGATGGTGTTACAGCCTGTTTAAAAACGTTCTTTAAGGTTGGGTTAATTGCTTTTTTTTGAACTTCGGAATTGCTTTCAGTCCACATATAAGTCTGATATGTATTTCCAAAGCTATTTACTTTTCCTTCGGTTCTTTCAAAATTATTTACTGGTAATCTATAAAATAATGACTCCTGAGATTTTGAATCTAACATTAAAAAAAGTGTTTCGTCTCCTAATTTGTACCAAGATACAGTAGATCTTCCCCACATCTGCTCATACATATCAAAATTTGCTTTTAGAGGATTAGCCTGAAGATATGTCATCTCTACAAACCCTTTTGGATCTTGTGAGTTTAATGATGCTTGTCTTGCTAAAGAAGAATACGGAGATGATGCTTTGTCTAGAGAAGCAAAAGGTCCATCATTAGAATCATTAAAATCGCTAAACAAACTACGAGTAGGTCCGTCTCCTCCAAAATATTCACCTGTTATAGTTCCCCATCCTACATCTTTTCCTCTATGAGTATAACCACTAATAATAGATTCTCCGCCTTTAATAATATTTGAAGCTCCAGTTTGTCGACTAACTACTTTAGTGTCTCCATTTCTTTGATGGTAAAAATCTATTTTATTTCCACCTAAATTACTAATCATTTTGCCATTCTTATCATACTCATTAAATGGTTCTCTTCCGTCTGGATCTGTATATTTTACTGGATTATTGAAAGTATAGTTATAGGGCGACCAGCTTGGCATTTTCTCCGCTAGTGGGTCGACAGACAACCAAAGACTTACCCTAGGATTATAATATCTCGCTCCATAATAATAGTAACCTGTCTCGTCATCCTGCTCTTTACCATTAAATTTATACGGCG
>NZ_JAGIPR010000030.1 GCF_017877355.1 Chryseobacterium jejuense
ACCAACTCCACCATGGAACATTCCTCCCATTACAAATGGACGGTCAGGATGGCTGTGGACAAAGTTCACCATTACCTGGTCGCCTACTTCGGGAATAGCTACATAGCCACGGTTTTGAGTAATCTGGTCAGTTCCTCCCGCATCAGGACTCATCATTCTTACAAAGTGAGTCGTATCATTCATCTGCCAGTCGAATCTTACCTGTACTCTTCCCTGTCCTTCAGGATCGGCGTTCGATATTACCGTTGCAATCTCAGGTTGTGCAATAGGAACCGTAAATTCAGGTTTGGGTAAAAAGCCTGTATCGGCGGCTATAGATTCAAAACTTCCTTTATAGTGTCCGATCGTATCAATTTCATGAACAGCTTCTGTTACCATCACTTTGGTGAAATAAGAAGTTTCATTACTGTCCGGCTTTCTCATGTGAATATCTACCACACATCCAGGATGAAGGAAGGGTACCGTTGTAGATCCTGAAACTGAAAATACACTCACAGCTTCACTTCCTGCCGTACTTTTCTGAGAGTTTTCTACATCTAAGTGAGTGGACGCCTTAATAGGTGCCACCTGAAGAGCAGGTGTTTTATAGATTTTTTCGTTATGACTGTATGCGGTTTTTGCAAGATCTCCCAAATGGTTAACAGGAGTTTCACCGGAAGTCAGCTTTTCATTTTTACTGCTGTTGTAGCCGTAGTACTGTGGCTTTGTATGAACAGCTTTTAATTCTACTCTAATGTCATCAGCATTGCTGCCGTAAGTAAGTTTTATAGGTTTATTCTGAGGGGGAAGTTTTCCGAAGTGAAGTACTTCTCCATCATAGTAAAACTGTTCGCCATAGGCTTCTGCCATTCTTGCAAGATAGTTATAATGCGTCTCGTTGTATTGGCTGCTGTAGATAATCTGAGAATAGTCATTGGTATCCACTCTGATATCAAAACGTCCTTTGTCAATTCCCTGTTTGATGACTTCTTCAGCAATGATTCCCATATTAACGGGTTGCCCACCTCCAAAACTCTGGATATGCGGTGCTCCATCCAGTAAGATTGTTGGACTGTACCCTGAAAGTACAATATTTCCAAGGCTCATCTTTTCCTGGCTGAACCCTACTTTGGTAATGAGTCCTACGAAGTTTCTTTCGGGACTGTTATCTATATCTTTATAGGAAATAATAGCAGTAAGACGTTTCCCCAAAAACTTATTAGCCTCCTCCAGAGTATGGCTCTGCCTGTCTCCCAATGCATCATGGGCAAGGGTAAGACTGAATTCGTGATGGTGACTCGCTTTTTGCTTAAGCGTGAAATGTTTGTAGTACTTAATAATTTTTCCCTCCACAACCAGTGAAAGTTTTACCAAACGGTTGATCCCTGCATGATGGTTTTCAGATACTCCATCAGCATTTTGTGATGGGCGGAAAGAAGAACCCTTTGTCTTTGTTTCGGTTTTCATATGTTCTGTGTTTAGTTTAGTGTTAAAGATAGCAA
>NZ_JAGIPR010000031.1 GCF_017877355.1 Chryseobacterium jejuense
TGTCTCGTCCTGAAAAAAGTTGACTATAAAATCATAAAAACAGTCACTCTTATGGATTCAAAAAAAATAGCATTCCCTGTACAGGAATACAGCGAGGCTTTCAAAAGACAGGTTGTCTCCGAATATGAACGGGGATTATTTACGAAATCACAATTACAGACACGATACAATATTCGTGGTAATTCATGTATTTCCAGCTGGTTAATAAAATATGGTACCTTTACTTATGAAACAAAACTAAGTAAAGGTAGACCCATGAAAGATCCACAGCAACAAAAGATTAAAGAACTTGAGGCAGCTTTGTTAAAAAAGGAAGAAGAGCTTAAGGTATTTAGGAAGTTTATAGAAATAGCAGAGCGTGAGTTAAAGATTGAGATTGTAAAAAAGTCTGGTTCCAATCAATCCAGGAAATAAGGCCGTGTACGCATCTTTCACTGGAAGATATCTGCCGATTGTTTGGACACAGTAAACAAGCTTATTACAAAAGAAGAAAACAACCTGATTTTACAAATAATCAAGAAAGGATTATAGAATTGGTATTATCAATTCGTAAAAAGATGCCTAAAATAGGGACACGAAAACTTTACGTCTTACTTAAGGATGATTTTGAAAAAGAGAAACTTCATATAGGAAGAGATCGCTTGTTTAAGATTTTAAGATCAAATTATCTTTTAATCCCCAGAAGACACAGCTACTTTAAAACAACGAATTCCAGACATTGGATGAGGAAGTACCCCAATATTATCAAAGAAAAAGAGTTGGAATGTTCAGAGAAAGTCTGGGTTGCAGACATTACCTATCTGAAAACCAAAGAGAGGAATTATTATCTTCATTTGATTACCGATGCCTATTCAAAGAAAATTGTAGGACATGAATTGAGTGATAATTTACAGACAAGCTCTACGTTGAAAGCATTAAAACAGGCTATAAAGAATCGAGTCTACAAACATCCTCTAATTCATCATTCAGACAGAGGCCTGCAGTATTGTAGTAAAGAATACACTGAAATGCTGAAGAATAATGACATTCTCATCAGTATGACAGAGAACTCAGACCCTTATGAAAATGCTGTAGCCGAAAGAGTCAATGGTATTCTGAAATATGAATTTGGATTGATCGATACCTTTGAAGACTTTAAAAATCTCTCACAACAGCTTAATCAATCAATTTACTATTATAATAATTGGAGACCACATTTTTCTTTGAATTATAATATTCCAGGCCAGGTACACTTGAAAAATAATGTGAAATTAAAAACCTATAAAAAACAAAATCAGAATAGGAAAATTCCTACTCTGATTTAAGTATATTTGAAATATTAAACTAGTCAACCTTTTTCAGGACTAGTCA